>NZ_CP136580.1:0-4310000 GCF_040616535.1 Xanthomonas cannabis | reverse complement strand
GTACTGGAGGCCCGAACCCACGTCTGTTGCAAAAGACGGGGATGAGCTGTGATTAGGAGTGAAAAGCTAATCGAACCCGGAGATAGCTGGTTCTCCTCGAAAGCTATTTAGGTAGCGCCTCATATGTATCCTCTCGGGGGTAGAGCACTGTTATGGCTAGGGGGTCATCGCGACTTACCAAACCATTGCAAACTCCGAATACCGAGACGGGCTGTATGGGAGACACACGGCGGGTGCTAACGTCCGTCGTGAAAAGGGAAACAACCCAGACCCACAGCTAAGGTCCCAAATTCACTGCTAAGTGGAAAACGATGTGGAAAGGCATAGACAGCCAGGAGGTTGGCTTAGAAGCAGCCACCCTTTAAAGAAAGCGTAATAGCTCACTGGTCGAGTCGGTCTGCGCGGAAGATTTAACGGGGCTAAGCAGTGAACCGAAGCTTGGGGTGCATAAAACTTGTTTTATGCGCGGTAGAGGAGCGTTCCGTAAGCCTGCGAAGGTGGATTGAGAAGTCTGCTGGAGGTATCGGAAGTGCGAATGCTGACATGAGTAACGATAATGCGGGTGAAAAGCCCGCACGCCGAAAGCCCAAGGTTTCCTTGCGCAACGTTAATCGACGCAGGGTTAGTCGGTCCCTAAGGCGAGGGCGAAAGCCGTAGTCGATGGGAAGCAGGTTAATATTCCTGCACCTCGCGTGAGTGCGATGGAGGGACGGAGAAGGTTAGGTGTACCGGGCGTTGGTTGTCCCGGGGAAAGGCGGTAGGTTTGAATCTTTGGCAAATCCGGGATTCTTTAAGACCGAGCACCGAGACGAGCCTTTATGGCGAAGTCACTGATACCACGCTTCCAGGAAAAGCTCCTAAGCTTCAGCTCACGAAGACCGTACCGTAAACCGACACAGGTGGGTAGGATGAGAATTCTCAGGCGCTTGAGAGAACTCGGGTGAAGGAACTAGGCAACATGGCACCGTAACTTCGGGAGAAGGTGCACCCTTTTTGGTGGCTCATGCGAGCTATAGCTGAAGAGGGTCGCAGAAACCAGGCCGCTGCGACTGTTTATCAAAAACACAGCACTCTGCAAACACGAAAGTGGACGTATAGGGTGTGACGCCTGCCCGGTGCTGGAAGGTTAATTGATGGGGTCAGCCGCAAGGCGAAGCTCTTGATCGAAGCCCCAGTAAACGGCGGCCGTAACTATAACGGTCCTAAGGTAGCGAAATTCCTTGTCGGGTAAGTTCCGACCTGCACGAATGGCGTAACGACAGCGGCGCTGTCTCCACCCGAGACTCAGTGAAATTGAAATCGCTGTGAAGATGCAGCGTTCCCGTGGCAAGACGGAAAGACCCCGTGAACCTTTACTATAGCTTTACACTGAACGTTGAGTTCGTCTGTGTAGGATAGGTGGGAGGCTATGAAACTGTGGCGCTAGCTGCAGTGGAGCCATCCTTGAAATACCACCCTGTCGTGCTTGACGTTCTAACCTAGGTCCGTTATCCGGATCAGGGACCGTGTATGGTGGGTAGTTTGACTGGGGCGGTCTCCTCCTAAAGAGTAACGGAGGAGCACGAAGGTACGCTCAGCGCGGTCGGACATCGCGCACTGTGTGCAAAGGCATAAGCGTGCTTGACTGCAAGATCGACGGATCAAGCAGGTACGAAAGTAGGTCTTAGTGATCCGGTGGTTCTGTATGGAAGGGCCATCGCTCAACGGATAAAAGGTACTCCGGGGATAACAGGCTGATACCGCCCAAGAGTTCATATCGACGGCGGTGTTTGGCACCTCGATGTCGGCTCATCACATCCTGGGGCTGTAGTCGGTCCCAAGGGTATGGCTGTTCGCCATTTAAAGTGGTACGCGAGCTGGGTTCAGAACGTCGTGAGACAGTTCGGTCCCTATCTGCCATGGGCGTTGGAAGTTTGAGAGGGGCTGCTCCTAGTACGAGAGGACCGGAGTGGACGAACCTCTGGTGTTCCGGTTGTCACGCCAGTGGCATTGCCGGGTAGCTATGTTCGGAAGCGATAACCGCTGAAAGCATCTAAGCGGGAAGCGCGCCTCAAGATGAGACTTCCCGGGGCACAAGCCCCCTGAAGGAACCATGTAGACTACGTGGTTGATAGGTCAGGTGTGTAAGTACAGCAATGTATTGAGCTAACTGATACTAATGATCCGTGCGGCTTGACCATATAACCTCAAGTTGCCTTGGTCCCAACGAACGTTGGTAGATCATCAAATGCAAGCTACGTCACAAGTTAACTATGCGAGACTGGGCGCCGTACGCGCTTCCCTTCGCAAGAGCCTGCACATCCATGTGCAGACTTTTGAAGAGAAGCAAACACTGGCGACGCTCCAACCGTCTCCCTGGTGAAATTAGCGCTGTGGAACCACCCGATCCCATCCCGAACTCGGAAGTGAAACGCAGCTGCGCCGATGGTAGTGTGGCTCAAGCCATGCGAGAGTAGGTCATCGCCAGGGGCTTTACCCGAAACCCTCAGTCCATCAGGACTGAGGGTTTCTTTTTGCCCCGATGTTTGGGCTAGGGCTTCGGTTTACAGCGCACATTGGGCATCGATGGAGGTCGTGAGCGGAGAATCTCAGCGCTGAATGGCTTGCAGTTGGTGCCAGCACACGGGTCTGATCACTGTTACCTTCTCTGGCAAGGAGTGGGCGGCAGCCGAGTTATTCCTTTTCCCTTGCTGGCTGCATTTCGGCGCAAGTAGCTACCGTTGCGACACAAGCGATGCACTCGATGCATCACCCAATGCGGTCCGCTCCGTATACCGCCGTGTCGTATGGCGACCCAGCGCCACGTATCGGCAGGAGTGTGCATGGATCTGCCCTTGTTCGACGGCGGGAGTGGGTTTTGGTCAGTCACTCTGAGTCCACACCGCTACGCGCACACAAAAAACCCCGCCTGGTGCGGGGTTTTTTGTGTGCGGTTTTTTTGATCAATCGCCCAGGGTCAGTAACGATGCATTGCCACCTGCTGCGGTGGTATTCACGGTGACGACCTTTTCGGTTGCAAAGCGCAGCAGGTAATGCGGGCCGCCGGCCTTGGGGCCGGTACCGGACAAGCCTTGGCCACCGAACGGCTGGACGCCGACGACGGCGCCGATCTGGTTGCGGTTGACATAGACGTTGCCGACTGCAACCCGCGAGGTGATGCGCTCGATGGTCTCATCAATGCGCGAATGCACGCCCAGGGTCAGGCCGTAGCCTGTCGCGTTGATCTGATCGATGACAGCATCGAGTTGGCCGGCCTTCCATCGGATGACATGCAAGACCGGCCCGAAAATCTCGCGCTGCAGCTGGGCCAGCGAGCCCAGCTCGTAGGCGCGCGGGGCGAAGAAGCTGCCGTGGGCGGTAGCGTCATCCAGCTTGGTACTTCCGATCAGGCGCGCCTCACGGTCCATGCGTGCCGCGTGATCGTCGAGGATCTTGAGCGCATCGGCGTCGATCACCGGTCCAACGTCGGTTGAGAGCAGGCCGGGGTCGCCGATCTTCAGCTCGCCCATGGCACCGGCCAGCATGGTCATGACCTTGTCAGCGATGTCGTCCTGGACGAACAGGACGCGTGCGGCCGAGCAACGCTGTCCGGCTGAGATGAACGCGCTGGAAATGGCGTCTTTCACGACGGCTTCGGGCAGCGAGGAGGAATCGGCAATAAAGGCGTTCTGCCCGCCGGTCTCGGCAATCAACACGCCGATAGCCGCATCGCGCGCGGCCAGGGTGCGATTGATGATGCGCGCGGTCTCGGTGGAGCCGGTGAATGCCACGCCAGCTACCCGGGGGTCGTTGGTCAAGGCTGCACCGACGGTGGCGCCATCTCCAGGCAGGAACTGCACTGCGGCTTCCGGGACGCCAGCGTCGTGCAGCAACTTGACTGCCGCATAGCCGATGAGATTGGTCTGTTCGGCGGGCTTGGCGATCACGCTGTTGCCGGCCGCCAAGGCGGCGGCCACCTGACCAAGGAAGATCGCGAGCGGGAAATTCCAGGGACTGATGCAGACGAAGACGCCACGGCCATGCAATTGCAGCTCGTTGGATTCGCCGGTCGGTCCGGGCAGGCGTTCGGGCGCGCCGAATTGCGCGCGCGCCTGGCCGGCGTAGTAACGCAAGAAGTCGACCGCCTCGCGCACTTCGGCCACGGCATCAGGGAGGGTCTTGCCCGCTTCCTTGACGCAGATGGCCATGAACTCGGGCATGCGCGCTTCCAGCAGGTCGGCGGCGTGCTCCAGGATGGTGGCGCGGCTGGCCGCGGGCGTGCGGTTCCACCCAGGTTGTGCAGCCGCGGCCGCAGCGAGTGCCTTCTGGACCGTGGCCGCATCGGCTGGCTGCCAGTGACCCACCGTCTCGCGGCGATCTGCAGGATTGAGCACGGCTTCGCGCGGCGTGCTGATTACCGCACCTGGAACCAGCGGTGCGGCTGTCCATGGCTTGATTGCGGCGTTGAGTTGCTCGGCCAGCTGCCGCAGATCGTTGTCGTTGGCGAGGTTGGCGCCCATGGAGTTTTTCCTGTTCTGGTTCTGGCTGCGCAACAGATCGGTCGGCAGCGGGATCTTTGGATGCGGGATGGATGCGAACGACGCGACAGCCTCGACCGGATCGCGGATCAGGTCTTCGATGGCAACGTCCTCATCGGTAATACGATTGACGAAGCTGGAGTTCGCGCCGTTCTCGAGCAGGCGACGGACCAGGTAAGGCAGCAGATCCTCGTGCGAGCCGACCGGCGCGTACACACGGCACGGCAGCCCCAGGCGATCGGCCGGGATCACTTCGGCATACAGGTCATCGCCCATGCCGTGCAGCTTCTGGTGCTCGTAGGTCTTGCCGGCGGAAATGGCGCGCACGGCGGCAATCGTCTGCGCGTTGTGCGTGGCGAACATCGGGTACAGCGCGTCGCTGTGCGCAAACATGCGACGTGCGCAGGCCAGGTAGGACACGTCGGTGTTCTGCTTGCGGGTAAACACCGGGTAGCCAGAATGGCCTTCGATCTGGGCGCGCTTGATCTCCGCATCCCAGTACGCGCCCTTGACCAGCCGTACCGGGATGCGGCGGCCAACGCGACGCGCCAGGTCGGCCAGGAAATCGATCGTGTACGGCGTGCGTTTCTGATACGCCTGCACCGCCAGGCCATACCCTTCCCAACCCTCCAGCGACGGGTCGGAGAAGGTGGCTTCGATGATGTCCAGCGACAGCTCCAGACGGTCGGCCTCTTCGGCGTCGACGGTGTAGCCGATACCGTAGGACTTGGCCAGCTGCGCGAGTTCCAGCACGCCGGGCACCAGTTCGGCCATGACGCGCGCGCGCTTGGCGTGTTCGTAGCGCGGGTAGAGCGCGGAAAGCTTGATCGAGATGCTGGGTGCAGCGAACACATCGGTGCCGACAAAGCTGCCGCTGCGGCCGATCGCATGGATGGCATCGCGATATGCCTGCAGATAGCGCTGTGCATCCTTCATGGTGAGCGCGCCTTCGCCGAGCATGTCGAACGAATAGCGGTAGTCGGCGTTGTCGCCCTTGCGCGAACGCGACAGCGCCTCGCCGATGGTGCGGCCCATGACGAACTGGTGGCCCATGATCTTCATTGCCTGACGCACTGCCAGGCGGATCACCGGCTCGCCGACGCGGCCGATCAAGCGCTTGAAGGCGCCGGGCACATCGGCGCGGGTGAGGTCGTTGAGCTGCACCAGCCTGCCGGTCAGCATCAGTCCCCAGGTCGAAGCATTGACCAGCACCGAATCGCTGCCGCCCATGTGCTTTTTCCAGTCCGCATCGCCGAGCTTGTCGCGGATCAGCTTGTCTGCGGTCTCCTGGTCCGGAATGCGCAGCAGCGCTTCGGCGACGCACATGAGCAGCACGCCTTCCTCGCTGCCGAGATCGTACTGCCGCATGAAGGCTTCGATCGCGCCCTGGTCCTGCGCACGTGCACGCACGCGGGTGACCAGATCGGCGGCCAGCGCCTGCACCTTGGCCTGCTCGGCGGCGGGCAGGCGCGCCTGGTCGAGCAGTTCGCGGACGTGTTCGGCCTCGTCCTTGAGCCAGGCAGCGGTGATGGCGGCGCGCAAGGCGCCGGATGCGGCCGGCAATTCGGGGGCGAGCAGCGGATGTGGAACGGCGGCGGAGGCAAGCGGGTCGAGCTGAGCGTTCATGCGAAAGATGCCTGGAGATCCATGCCCATTCTAGAGAGCGAGGGTGCGTGCGCACTTGTGTGGAAGCGGCAGCTTTCCCGCCGTTTTGTGCAGGTCGCCACTGGCTGTGACCGCAGGCCCCGTCGTTGGGTTGTGCCGTCGTGGGTTTTCGGAAGTGATTGATTTACGCGTCTTTTTAGCTGCACTGCAGCAAATTCTTGATCGCCGGAAATACTTGCCGCATGCGTTCGCGCGGGTCTACCATCGGGCTGTTCCCGCAGTCCGCTGCGTGTTGCCATGATCGAAGTACTGCCGTTGATGTCCGAAGGGGTCGGGACGCAATTGCGGTTGCGGCCTCCGCGGGCGCTGTCGGCCAGGCAATTCGTGATGTTGTTTGCGGTGCTGGCAGGAACGATGTGGTTGTTTGCGGGCCTGGGGTGGTGGACCGGCAATGCATTCGCGCCGGTATTCGCCCTGTTGCACAGTGGTGTGGTGGCGCTGGCGCTACGTCAGTTGTGGCGAAGTGGCGAGCGCGAAGAAGCGATCCGGGTGGGGGAGACCGCCGTTGAGGTGTTTTCGTCCGGACAGGCGCCACCAGCGTTTCAGGCACATCCGCACTGGGTGCGGCTATGCATGGAGCGCGACGACAGGGTGCTGCTGGTGAGCAGCGGCAGGCAGATCGAGATCGGAAGTTTTCTCGGGCCGGCCGAACGTGTGGAACTGGCAGATACGCTGAAACGCTTGCTCGCGGCCGCCAATGGCCGTCACCGATGACGTAAGGGTCTAGGCAATGACGCAACGCAGCAGCTGGAAGTCGACGTATTCACGCTTTGGCCTGGCGATGGCGGCGCTGTCGTGCGCACCCGCCGTGTGGGCGCAGTCGGCCGATCCAAAGGAGTGGCAGCTCAATATGGGGCGCGGCGTCACCCAGACTGCGCGCATGGCCTACGAGGCGCACATGGTGGCGCTGTGGGTGTGCGTGGTGATCGGCGCGCTGGTGTTCGCGGCGATGGGCTATGCGATGTTCAAGTTCCGCAAGTCCAAGGGGGCCGTCGCTGCGCAGTTCAGTCACAACACGCAGGCCGAAGTATTGTGGACCGTAATTCCGGTGCTGGTGCTGATTGCGATGGCGTGGCCGGCGACCGCCAAGTTGATCGCGATGTACGACACCCGCGAATCGGAAATGACCGTCAAGGTGACCGGTTACCAGTGGATGTGGAAGTACGAATATCTGGGCCAGGGGGTGGAATTCACCAGCCGCCTGGCGCGTGAGTCGGACCGCATCCGCCAGAGCGGCGAGCGGCCCACAGTCGCTTCGCAGCCGCACTACCTGCTGGATGTCGACAATCGGCTGGTGCTGCCGGTCAGCACCAAGATCCGCTTTGTCATCACCGCCGACGACGTGATTCATGCCTGGTGGGTGCCGGCGCTTGGCTGGAAGCAGGATGCGATCCCGGGCATCGTCAACGAGGCTTGGACCAATATCGAGCAACCGGGCGTGTATCGCGGCCAGTGCGCCGAATTGTGCGGCAAGGATCATGGCTTCATGCCCATCGTGGTCGAGGCGTTGCCCAAGGCCGAATTCCAGCGTTGGCTGGCGGCGCGCCGCGCTGCCGGTACCGCACCCGCGGCAGCGCCCGTGCCCGCGGGCGCCCCGACACCCGCTGCACCAGCGGCCGCACCTGCTGGTGAAGCCGCGCCTGCCGCGGCGCCGGCAGCGCAACCTACCGCACCGACCGCCGCTCTCTAACACCGCTCGCAACCGCACCGCTTCGTAGAGGTCGTTCCGTCATGGCGCATACCGCAGTCGATCACCACGGACACCACCAGCCCGGCTTCGTCGAGCGCTGGTTCTTTTCGACCAATCACAAGGACATCGGCACGCTGTACCTGCTGTTCTCCTTCGTGATGTTCATCATCGGCGCGGCGATGAGCGTGGTGATCCGCGCCGAACTGATGCAGCCCGGCTTGCAGTTCGTCAAGCCGGAATTCTTCAACCAGATGACCACCGTGCATGCGTTGGTGATGATCTTCGGCGGCGTGATGCCGGCGTTCGTCGGTCTGGCCAACTGGATGATCCCGCTGCAGATCGGCGCGCCGGACATGGCGCTGCCGCGCATGAACAACTGGTCGTTCTGGCTGCTGCCCGTCGCCTTTACCCTGCTGTTGCTGACGCTGTTTTTGCCGGGTGGTGCGCCAGCCGGTGGCTGGACCTTGTATCCGCCGCTGTCGCTGCAGGGCGGCTACAACGTGGCCTTCAGCGTGTTTGCGATCCACGTGGCCGGCGTCAGTTCGATCATGGGCGCGATCAACATCATCGCCACCGTGCTCAACATGCGTGCGCCGGGTATCGATCTGCTGAAGATGCCGATCTTCTGCTGGGCCTGGCTGATCACCGCCTTCCTGCTGATTGCGGTGATGCCTGTACTCGCCGGTGCTGTGACCATGTTGCTGACCGACAAGTTCTTCGGCACCAGTTTCTTCAACGCGGCCGGCGGCGGCGACCCGGTGATGTACCAGCACATCTTCTGGTTCTTCGGGCACCCGGAGGTCTACATCATGATCCTGCCGGCGTTCGGCGTGGTCAGCGAAATCATCCCCACCTTCAGCCGCAAGCCGCTGTTCGGGTACCAGGCCATGGTGTATGCGATTGCGGCGATCGCGTTCCTGAGCTTCATCGTGTGGGCGCACCACATGTTCACGGTGGGCATGCCGCTGGGCGGCGAGATCTATTTCATGTTCGCCACCATGCTGATCTCCATTCCGACCGGAGTGAAGGTGTTCAACTGGGTCAGCACGATGTGGAAGGGCTCGCTGACGTTCGAATCGCCGATGCTGTGGGCGGTGGCGTTCGTGATCCTCTTCAGTATCGGTGGGTTCTCCGGTTTGATGCTGGCAATCGTGCCGGCTGACTTCCAGTATCACGACACCTATTTCGTGGTCGCGCATTTCCACTACGTGCTGGTGACCGGCGCGGTGTTCGCGTTGATCGCGGCGGTGTACTACTGGTGGCCGAAATGGACCGGCCGGATGTACAACGAGACCTGGGCCAAGGTGCATTTCTGGTGGACGATGATTTTCGTCAACCTGCTGTTCTTCCCGCAGCACTTCCTGGGCCTGGCCGGCATGCCGCGGCGTATTCCCGATTACAACGTGGTGTTTGCCGACTGGAACCTGGTCAGCTCGATCGGTGCGTTCGGCATGTTCGCCACCCCGTTCCTGATGGCGGCGATCTTATTCGCTTCGTTGCGCAGTGGTACCCGCGCCGATGCGCGTGCGTGGGAAGGTGCCAAGGGGCTGGAATGGACGGTGCCATCGCCGGCGCCGGCGCATACCTTCACCGTGCCGCCGGTGATCAAGCCTGGAGATCTTGCGCATGAAGACATCGGCCACTGAGTCTGCATCGGAGCCGGCGGTGACGCGCCTGCTGTCGGCTGCCGAATGGCAGGCGCAGCAACGCCGTGCCGTGCGCCGCACTGCCATCACGGTGGGGATCATCGCGTTGCTGATCTATGCGGGCTTCATCGCGTCGGGAGTCATCGGGCGATGAATGCGCGCGCGCCAGCACCTGTGCCAACAGCGGGCTTGTTCAAGCTGCTGGGCGTGGTGTTGGGCGTGTTCGTGCTGACCTTTTCGTTGGTGCCGCTGTACCGCATCGCCTGCGAGAAGGTGTTCGGGATTCGCATGGAGCGTGCGCCGGGCAGTACACGCGCGAGTGCTGCTGGCGCAGGTGGTGCAGTCGCGGTGCCGGGCAGGCGCACGGTGCGCGTGGAGTTCGATGCGGGGGTCAACTCGAAGTTGCCGTGGACCTTCCATCCCGAGCAGATGACGATGGATGTGGTGCCCGGCGAACTCAACGAGGCGTTGTATTTCGCGCGCAATGACAGCAAGCGGGCGGTGGTCGGCAGCGCGGTGCCATCGGTGGCGCCTGCGCGTGCGTCCGGGTATTTCAACAAAACCGAATGTTTCTGCTTTACCGCGCAAACCCTGCAGGCCGGTGAAACGCGCGACATGCCGCTGCGGTTCATCGTCGACCCTGCGTTGCCGCCGGAAGTCACCACGATCACCTTGTCGTACACGTTCTACCGCAACGACGCGCTGACTTCGCAATTGCCGGGCGGCGGTGCATCCGGCGCGCCGCGCGCGGCGCCGTAACCTTCATCCACCGCTCCACGACACGGAAGCAACGCCATGGCCGATCACAGTCCCAACGCCGATGCGTATTTCGTCCCGACGCAAAGCAAATGGCCCTTTGTCGGCTCGATTGCGATGTTCGTGATGATGATTGGCGTGGCCAGCTGGCTCAACGATGCGGCCTGGGGGCGCTGGACCTTTTTCGCCGGCATGGCGATGTTGCTGGCAACCTTGTTCATGTGGTTTGGCGATGTCATTCGCGAGTCCAACGCCGGCAATTACAACCGCCAGGTGGACGGCTCGTTCCGCATGGGGATGGTGTGGTTCATTTTTTCCGAGGTGATGTTCTTTGGCGCCTTCTTCGGCGCCTTGTTCTACACACGCGTGCTGACGCTGCCCTGGTTGGGTGGCGAAGGCGATGGCGTGATGACCAATGAGCTGTTGTGGAACGGCTACTCCGCTGCGTGGCCGACCAATGGCCCGGGTACGATCGGCGGGCAATTCCAGACCATTCCCGCCTGGGGCCTGCCGCTGATCAATACACTGATCCTGCTGAGCTCCGGCGTGACCTTGACCATCGCCCATCACGCACTCAAGGGTGGGCGGCGTGGGGCGCTGTTGCTGTGGCTGGGCCTGACCGTGCTGCTGGGCTGCGTGTTCCTGTTCCTGCAGGCCGAGGAATACATCCACGCTTATACCGAACTCAATCTCACGCTGGGATCGGGCATCTACGGCTCGACCTTCTTCATGCTCACCGGCTTCCACGGCATGCACGTGCTGCTCGGCACGATCATGCTGGCGGTGATGTGGCTACGCGCTGCCAAGGGACACTTCAGCCGCGACAACCATTTCGCATTCGAAGCGGCTGCCTGGTACTGGCACTTCGTCGACGTGGTGTGGCTGGCGCTGTTCCTGTTCGTGTATGTACTTTGAGAGTCGGGAATCGGGAATCGGGAATCGGGAATCGCAATAGCAATAGCAATAGCAATAGCAAGCCCGCTTTTGCTTTTACGATTCACTACTCCCGATTCCCCATTCCCGGCCGCGCTAGCGGCCTAGTCCATGCGGCTTGATCCAGCCGGTGTAGATGCCGATGATCACGATGGCGATCAACGCGACCGATAAGCCGATGCGCCAGGTGAGTGCGTTGACGGTGCGCTTGGTCTGGCCGCGGTCGGTCAACAGGTAGTAGAGACCGGCACCCAGGTTCCACAGGATCACGATCAGGAAGGCGACAATCAGCAGCGTCTTGAGCGAATCGTTCACAGCAGCCCCGGGAGTCGTCGGCGTGGTGTGGGCATTGCACGCCTTTTTGCGCCGCTTGTCATGACGCGCAAGCACACCGCCGCGATCGGGTGGGTGCTGGCGCTGCTGCTGAGTGCCGGATTCGCAGCGCTCGGGCAGTGGCAGCTGCACCGCATGCACGGCAAGGAAGCACTGCTGGAACGTGCCGCGCATGTACGCGAAAGGCCGCTGACCCTGCGCCAGGCCGTGCAGGCTCAGCCCGGGTTGTGCTGGGTAAGCGGTCGGGTGCGGTTTTTGCCGGCGCAGGTGTTGCTGGACAACCAGTTACATGCGGGGCGTGCCGGCCTGCGCGTCTATCAGCTGGCCGCCGTAGAGGGCACCGCCAGCACGCTGTTGGTCGATCTGGGCTGGCTGCCGCTGCCGGCCGATCGGCAGTTGCCGCCCATCGCGGCATATGAGGGGGTGCAGGCAGTGCAGGGTCTGTTGAGCGCGCCGCCATCGGCGGGCCTGGCCATCGGTCCTGCACTGGCGCCCACCGCGACAGCGCACACCTGGCTGGCCACGCGCCTGGATACGCAGACGCTGCGCGATGCGTTGGGCAGGCGCGACATTTCGTCGCAGGTCCTGCGCCTGGATCCGGCGTTGCCGGTGGGCTACGTGCGCGATCTGGATGTGCTGCCAAACACGCTGCCACCCGCGCGGCACTTGGGTTACGCGGTGCAATGGTTCGGGTTGGCAGCTGCCGTGCTGGCCACGGCCACGCTGCTGACATGGCGTGCGCGACGCCGCCGTCTGCGCGGGCACTGACGCCTGCGGCATGAGAAAATCGCCGCCATGACCTCTTCCACATCGGCCACGCCGCACTCGGTCAAACGCGGCCGCAGGATGCTGATTGCGCTGGCAGTGCTGTTCTTCGGCTCGATGTTGCTGGCCGGCGTGCTGCGCTTCTCCGGTTGGCAGCCAGCGGCGATGCGCAACAACGGCGAACTGCTGCATCCGCCTGCCGACCTGCGGGCGATGACGCCGTTGCGCGCGGACGGGCGGCCGTACCTGTGGGCGCCGGGCGAGCGCATCTGGCGGATTGCGCTTGCGCCGCCGGCAGATTGTGCGCAGCGCTGCGTGGCGCTGGCCGCCGAGCTGGACAAGGTGTGGCAATTGCTCGGGCATCGCGCCGACAAGGTGGAGGTGCTGTGGATCGGCGCGCCACCGGCTGGCCTGCCGCCGATGCCCGCCCTGCGTGTACTGCGCGACGACGCGCACTTGCGGCAAGCGCTGCCGCGCGCCAACGATGCCGCCGGCGTGCCGGTGTATGTGATCGACCCCAATGGCTTCGTGATCCTGCGCTACGCCCCCGGGTTCGCCCCGGCGGGCTTGCGCGCGGATCTGGTCAAGCTGCTGAAACTGATGTGAGCCCGATGAATCTGTTTGCGCCACCGGCGTTGTTCCGCCACTTCCACCGCATGGCCTGGCTGGCGGCGTTGTTCACCGCGAGCACGATCCTGTTCGGGTCGTTCGTGCGCCTGTCCGATGCCGGCATGAGTTGCCCGGACTGGCCGACCTGCTACGGCCGCGTCACCTGGCCGCAGACCACCGACGAAGCCAACACCCACGTGGCCAGCAAGATCCGCCCGCTGGAATCGCACAAGGCCTGGCGTGAGCAGGTGCACCGCTTCCTGGCCGGTGCGCTGGGTGTGGAGGTGCTGGTGCTGTCGCTGCTGGCCGCGCGCCGACGTCGCATGGGCATCGCCCAGGTGGTCTCGGCCGCGGTGCTGGTGGCGCTGTCGATCCCGTTGTACATGTCCGGCTGGCACATCCCGGCGATGGGTGTGGCGATTGCCGGTGAGGCGATCCTGCTGCTGGCGGCCCTGCGCTGGAGCAATATCGATCTGGCGCGCGCGGCCGTGCTGACGCTGGCGGTGGTGATCTTCCAGGCGCTGCTGGGCATGTGGACGGTGACCTTGCTGCTCAAGCCCATCGTGGTGATGGGCCATCTGCTCGGCGGCATGCTGATGTTTTCGCTGCTGGTGTGGATGGCGTGGCGCGCAACGCACCTGCCGATCACGTTGGCCGACGCGTCGCGCTTGAAATGGCTGCTGCGCCTGGGTGTGGCAGTGCTGGGCCTGCAGATCGCGCTGGGCGGCTGGGTCAGTGCCAACTATGCGGCGTTGGCCTGCGGTGGCGGCAGCTGGTCGGCCGACAACTTCCCGCGCTGTGTCAGCCAGTGGTGGCCACCGCATGACTTCCGCGAGGGCTTCACGCTGTGGCGCGGCATCGGCGTGGATTACGAAGGCGGCGTGCTCGATGGCGCGGCGCGGATCGCCATCCAGATGGCGCACCGGCTATGGGCGATTGCGACCGCGCTGTACCTGTGGTGGCTGGCGTGGCGTCTGTCGCGCTCGCCGGGCATGCGGGTGTGGGCCAGCGCGCTGGCGGTGCTGGTGGCCGTGCAGGTGACGCTGGGCATGCTCAACGTCAAGCTGGCGCTGCCGCTGGAAGTGTCGGTGCTGCATAACGGCGGCGCGGTGGCCTTGCTGTTCGTGCTGGTGTCGCTGCTGGCGCGGCTGCGCGCGCCGGAGTGAGCATGGCTGTCAGTGCACGCGATTACTGGGATCTGACCAAGCCGAAAGTGGTGGCACTGATCGTGTTCACCGCGTTGGTCGGCATGTTCCTGGCCGTTCCCGGCCTGCCCACCTGGGCGCAAGTGCGCGCCGGAACGCTGGGTTTCCTGGGCATCTGGCTTGCCGCCTCGGCGGCAGCGGCGATCAACCAGTTGCTCGATGCCAAGATCGATGCACAGATGGCGCGCACCTCGTGGCGGCCGCTGGTGGTGGGCAAGGTGCGGCCGTGGCAGGTGCTGGTCTTTGCCGGCGTGCTGATCGTGATCTCCATGACCATTCTGGTGGTGTGGGTGAACGTCATCACTGCGGTGCTGACCTTTGCGTCGATGATCGGTTACGCGGTGATCTACACCGTCTACCTGAAGCGGGCGACCTCGCAGAACATCGTGATCGGCGGGCTGGCGGGTGCCACGCCGCCGATGCTGGGCTGGGCGGCGGTGACCGGGCTGCCGACCAGCGCCGACTGGATCAACTCCGCGTTGCTGGTGCTGATCATCTTCATCTGGACGCCGCCGCATTTCTGGGCGCTGGCGATCTTCCGGCGCGCCGATTACGCCAAGGCCGCGATTCCGATGTTGCCGGTGACCCACGGCGTGCCGCACACGCGCAAGCAGATCCTGGTCTACACGGTGCTACTGGCCATCGTGACCCTGCTGCCGGTGGCGGTGGGCATGAGCGGGGTGTTCTATCTCGGCGGGGCGGTGGTGCTCAACGCGGTGTTCCTCTGGTATGCGTGGCGCATGCTGGACCCACCGGACGAGCTGTTTTCGATGAAGATGTTCGGGTATTCCATCGTCTACCTGATGGCGCTGTTCGCGTTTCTGATGGTCGATCACCTGCTGCTGCCCTGGGTGCGCTAAAGGGCATGCGCCAGGCCTGCAGCCCGCCGGCGGCAGGCAGCAGGCTGTTGCAGGCATCCGCTCTCAGCTCAGCCAGCCGGCGCAGTCGCTAGCATTCTTGCTGTCGCAGCTGGACTGCATCTTCTTCTGCAACCTGGCCAGGACCGCGCTGCCGTCCCGGCGATGCTGCTTGCTCCAGCCTTTCAGGGCAGCAGCGAGCGTGTCGAACCGTTGCCGGGTCCGTTGGCGGTAGCCGTCCGGTTGCCCGGCCAGCTCGCCGATCACCTGCGTGGCGGCGGTCTCGATGGCTGCCGTGTCGTCCGGGCTGAGTCGAATCAGGCCATCGACATACAGCACGCCCCATTGCACGCGGGTGGCCGGGCCCTGCGCGCCCTCATAGGCCTTCCTGAGCCATGCCAGCGCGGTCTTCTTGTCGCCACGGTGTTCGGCCAGATCTGCCAGTTCGGGCATGTAGTAGTACGGCGTCCGGGTCCGCGAGAGCTCTGCCAGCAGCAGCTGCTCGGCGTCGCTGTGGTCGCCCACCTCGCTCAACAGGGCCGCAGCCGTGCTGATGGTGGACTGACGTTCTTCATCGGTCCTGGCGGTTTCGCTGGCCCACTGCACGCGCTGGCGAACGCTATCGACCAGCTCCTGCGGAAGCGGCGGCGGATCTTTGGGCTCGGTCTCGGTTGGCTGGCCCTGCGCCAGGCGGGCCAGCTGGATGCGTGCGAACGCGGTGCCGAGCCTGTCGGAGACCGGCAGCGTGGGGTCGGCGTAGGCCTTGTCCAGGGCGTTGACCACCGCGGCGGACAGGGTGGCGCGTTCGCCGGCATCGGCGCTGGCGGCAGCGACCAGGCGTGCCGGCATGTAGTTCAGCGTGCCGAGATTGGCGCGCACCTCTGCCGGATCGGCCAGCACCGACTCGAGCAACGTGCGATAGCCCGGAGCGGGGGCGGGCGGGTCCTTGGCGGCAGTGAGTGCCGCCAGCGCAAAGCTGCGCTGCAACGCCGGCTGTGGCGCCACCTTGGACAGCCGGGTCAGCACGTCCGCTGCCTCCTCGCGCTTGAGCAGGCGGTCGTCGGTGCCCCAGGCGTAGTTGCCGAGCACTGACCAGTCGTCTGGAGTCAGGGTCTGCGGCGCATGCAATGCGGTGTCCAGCAGCTGTCTGGCGGTGCTGGTGCTGCGTGCAGCCACACGCAATACGTCGACCAGGCGGGCAGTGTCGGCGTCGCCGGCCAGGCGGGTGATCTCGCTGCGGTCCGGGCGCAGCACGATGATGGTGGGATAGCCCTTGATGCCGAAACGCTCGCCCCAGGCCTGCGCGCCTTCCGAATCGCCATCCAGGTGCACGGCAACGAACTGCTGGGTACGCGCTATGAACGCCGGGTCCTTGAACAAGGTGGCCTTGAGGCGGTTGCAGGGCGGGCACCAGGCTGCGCCCCAGTACAGCAGGACCGGCTTGCCGCTCTCCTTGGCCTCGGCGAAGGCATCGTCCACGTCGCCCTCGCGCCAGGCGATGCTGGACGCGGGAACAGGCGTTGTGGCTGCCTTGGGCGCTGTCGCCGGTGCCGCCGGGGGCGCGGGCTTGTTGCATCCCGCCAGGAGCGCCAGTGCTGCCAGCAGCGCGATCGCGCGCGGGGAAGGGTGTCGGAACGACAACGTCATGGCAGTCACCGTGGGGTTGGCAAATGTCGATCGCCTACGCTAGCGCACGCTGGCGCGTGGGCGTCATAACCGTTGTATCTGTGCTGACAACCGGCAGCAGCCGGCCAGGCGAACCGGTGTCATGCAATGCGCAGTGGGCCGCGCCCAGCATCCTCAATGATGGCCGGCCTGGCCCTGCGCGGGGTCCGGCGCGGTACGCGCATAGCGGGCGGCCACGAAGGCGCACACGATCAGCTGCAACTGGTGGTAGAGCATGATCGGCAGCACGATGGCTCCCAGACCGCCGCCGGCGAACATCACCTTGGCCATCGGCACGCCGGTGGCCAGGCTCTTTTTCGAGCCGCAGAAGACGATGGCGATTTCGTCCGCGCGGTTGAAGCGCAGGCGCCGTGCGATGAAGGTGATCGATAGCATCGCCACCGCCAGCAGCAGCGCGGCGGCGCCCAGGACGGCGAGCAATGCCGGCAGCGGGGTCTTCTGCCACAGGCCTTCATTCACCGATGCACTGAAGGCGGTGTAGACCACCAGCAGGATGGTGCCCTGATCGGTGTAGCGCAGTACGGCGCGATGCCGCTCGACCCAGCCACCGATCCACGGGCGCAGGAAATGGCCGGCCAGAAACGGCACCAGCAACTGCAGCAGGATCTTGCCGATGGCTTCGGCGGGATGCGCCATGGCCCCTTGGCTGCCGACCAGCGCACCCATCAACAAGGGCGTGAAGAACACGCCCAGCAGGCTGGACAGCGAGGCCGCACAGACCGCGGCGGGCACGTTGCCGCGCGCCATCGAGGTGAAGGCGATCGACGATTGCACCGTGGACGGCAACGCGCACAGGAACAGCACGCCGATGTACAGCTCCGGCGTCAGCGCAAGATGCGCCAACGGCTTGAACAGCAGCCCCAATAACGGAAACAGCACAAACGTGCAGGCCAGGATCACCAGATGCAGCCGCCAGTGCAGCGCGCCGGCCTTGACCGCTTCGCGCGACAACCGCGCGCCATGCAGGAAGAACAGCGCGGCGATGGCCCCATCGGTGACATCGTCCATGACCGCAGCGGCCGTGCCCGAGACCGGTAAAAACGAGGCGAGCGTGACCGTGCACAGCAGCGCGAGGGTGAAGGGATCAATGCGCAACCGCGCCAGCAGCTTCTTCATCGAGGTGGGAGGTGTCGCGCGATCACGCGCCTGGAGCTGGCCATTCTACGACGCGTGCGGGCGCAGCCTGTGCCGCCGCGTCACCATCGTCTACGCGCGCCAGTGCAGTGATGCGCCCTGCGTCGCCTGCCACGACGCCGGCAGCCACGACATCACAGTGCGGCGAGCGCCTTGAGCAACTCGCGCATTTCGTATTTATCGGTGTGGTCCAGGCCTTGCGCGCGCTGTTTGGCCTGCAGTTCTTCCACCCGCTGACGCAGCAATTGCTTGTCGAGCTGGGCAACGACGTCGTGCAGTTCGATCGCCCAGCTGTGCTCGTCGCCGGGCAGCTCCTGCGCGGCCAGTTTCTGCAGGGCCGGCAGCTCGTCGCGGTCGGTGAAATGCTCCAGCAGCGCTCCGGTGCTGATTTCCGGGCGTTGCCGCACCAGCGCCAGCAGCTCCATCAACAACTCGATGCCGGGCAGGCGCAGGCCGGAAAAATCGTGGTCGCCTTCCAGGCTCATCGCCAGCGACGGTTGTTGCAGCAGGATCGCGATCGATGCACGCACCAGGCTGCGTTTCTGCGTGGGGGCCGCCATACGCGCGGGTGGCCGCGCTTTGGCCGGGGACTGTTGCGCAGCGGTGCTCGCGCCGACGCCGGTCATGCGCGCCAGTTCCTGCTTCATCAGATCGCCGAATGCGCCTTCGGGGATCTGCGCCAGCATCGGACGTGCGCGTTCGGCCAGGCGTGCCTTGCCGTCCAGCGTGTGCAGGTTGATCTCGCGCGACATCTCGTCGAAGAAGAACTGCGACAGCGGGGTGGCCTGTTTCAGGCGCTGATCGAAGGCCTGCGCGCCTTCCTTGCGCACGATGGTGTCCGGGTCTTCGCCATCGGGCAGGAACAGGAAAAACGCCTGGCGGCCGTCCTTCATGCGCGGCAGCACCGATTCGAGCGCGCGCCAGCCGGCCTTGCGCCCGGCATTGTCGCCGTCGAAGCAGAAGTACACATCCGGCGCGTTGCGGAACAGCAGCTCGGCATGTTCGGGCGTGGTGGCGGTGCCCAGCGTGGCCACCGCCTGGGTGACGCCGAACTGGAACAGCGAGACCACGTCCATGTAGCCCTCGACCACGATCAGCCGTTCGATCTTCTGGTTGGCCTGGCGCACCTGCCACAGGCCATACAGCTCGCGGCCCTTGTGGAATAGTGCGGTTTCCGGCGAGTTGAGGTACTTCGGGCCCGGGTCGCGGCCGTCGGCCGGCGCGCCCATGATGCGGCCGCCGAAGGCGATCACGCGGCCGCGGCGGTCGAAGATCGGGAACATCACCCGGTCCCGGAACTTGTCGTAGACGTGGCCGCGATCGTTCTTGGAAAACAGCCCGGCGCGTTCGAGCACGCTCATGCGGCGCGCATCGGTGCCCAGGGTGTCCTTCAAGGCGCTGTAGCCGTCGGGGGCGTAGCCGATCTGGAAGCGTGCCTGGTTGTCGGCATCCACGCCGCGCCCGTCCAGGTAATCGCGGGCGCGGTCGCTGCCTTCGAGCTGGCGCTGAAAGAACTTGGTGGCCGCTTCCAGTGCCGAATACAGCTCGCGGCTGTCGTCCTGCTGTTGCGGCGTGCGCTGCTGGGTGTCGCGCGGGATGTCCATGCCGGCACGCTTGGCCAGCTCGTCGACCGCATCGAGAAACTCGAGGCGGTCGTAATTCATCAGAAAACTAATGGCGGTGCCGTGCGCGCCGCAGCCGAAGCAGTGGTAGAACTGCTTGGTGGGCGAGACCGTGAACGACGCCGAGCGCTCGTCATGGAACGGGCAGCGCGCCGAGTATTCCTTGCCCTGGCGCTTGAGCGGCACCCGGCCGCCCACCACCTCGACGATGTCGGTGCGTGCGAGCAGTTCGTCGATGAATGCGTCGGGGATGCGGGCCATCCCGCTAGGATATCCCAGCAGCTGGCACCGGCTGGCGCCAGCGGTCTACCGGTGGCGCAGCAGTCAGGCGTGAGGCAGCGTGCGGCGCGGTCTCAGGGGCGCGGCGCTGCCTGTGGCGGGTTCGGCGGCACCACGGCATCCGGCGTTGCAATGACCTGCGGCGGATGCTCCGGGTCGACCCCGGCCTCGCGCAGCTTGCGATGCGAGCGCACGCGCTCGTCGATCACCGCGGTCAGCAATGCGCCGACGAAGAACACCACCGAGGCGTAGTACATCCAGACCAGCAGGATCACCAGCGTGCCCATCGACCCGTAGGCGCTGCCGGGCGCGGCCTTGGCGATGTACACGCCGATGGCATAGCGGCCCAGCGCAAACAACAAGGCCGTGATGACGCCACCGACAAAGGCCTGTCGCCAGTTCACGGTGCGATCGGGCAGGTAGCGATACAGGAACGCAAAGGCCAGCGAGTACAGCGCCAGCGTGGTGACATACCCCACTGCTGGCAGCACCGAGGGCAGCCGCGCGAACACCACCTGCAATGCGGTGGTCGCAATCATCGACACGATCAACAGGAAGCCCAGCGCCAGGATCACGCCGAACGAAAAGACGCGCTTCTTCAGCCACGCCATGAGCCCTTCCAGGCGCTGCTTGTCGGTACGGAAGATCAGGTTCAGGGCGTTCTGCAGCTGTGCGAATACCGCAGTGGCACCGACGAACAGCAACAGCGTGCTCCACAGACCCGCCAACGATCCGACCCCGGGTTGATCGGTGGCGTTGCGGATCACCGTATCGGCCACTTCGGCGGCGCTGCCGCCGGCCAGTTGCGCGATCTGCTGCACCAGTGCTTCCTGCGCCGGCGGATACAGCGATGCGGTCAGCCACAACAGCAGCACCAGCAGCGGTGCCAGCGACAACAAGGCATAGAACGACAGCGACGCGGCCTGCGTCATCACGTCGATTTCGAGAAAGCGATTGAGCAGCGCCATCGGCAGACTGCGTTGCAGGCGGCCCAGATGTTTCTGCAGGTGTTCGGTCGAGAGCTTCGTCACCGGCGAGGGTCCTTGAGGCAGACGGTCATGCGCACAGAGGTCGTCAGGCAGTCCCGGGTGCGGCATGCCTCGCCCGCGTCTGCGCTGGCGACCCGTTCTAACAGGGCACTATCGAAGGTCTGGTGAAAGCGCCGGCAGTGGTGTTGCTGTGTGCGTACGCAAGCATGCCTGCAACCTGCCTATTGCACGTCGCGGCTGTGGCGCGCGCAGACGGCAGCGTCGATCCACTGCACTGCGCCTGCATTGTCGCGATGGGGCGGTTCTGGATGAGCCGTGAGGGAATCTGCACGCGATCTACGCGCAACGCTACACGCAGCCGCGGGGCAACACTGCGCTGCGCCTGCCGGTGGACTGCGCGCAGGTCGGCACTCAGCTACAACGGCGCGTGCATCAGCTGCAGAGGTGCACTGCGCATCACGCCTTGCGCATCAATTGCAGGCGCACCCTGCAACCGTCTGGCGAGTGTCGCGGCGATCGTGCCGTGTCGCGGCCGAACGACCACGACACGGCATGGCTCAGCCGGCCAGCTGTTGCTTGACCAGCGTGGAGACCAGGCCCATGTCGGCCTGCCCGGCGAGCTTGGGCTTGAGCGCACCCATCAGCTTGCCGATATCGGCCGGGCTGCTGGCGCCAGTTTCGGCGACGGCGGCCTGGATGGCCGCCACGATCTCGGCTTCGCCCATCTTGGCCGGCAGGTAACGCTCGATCACCACGATTTCCTCGCGCTCGATCTGCGCCAGGTCTTCGCGCGCGGCGCCTTCGTATTGGGTGACCGAGTCCTTGCGCTGCTTGACCATCTTGTCGAGCACGGCGATGACGGCGGCATCGTCCATCTCGATGCGCTCGTCCACTTCCTTCTGCTTGATCGCGGCGTTGATCAGCCGGATCACGCCCAGGCTGTGCTTGTCGCCGGACTTCATCGCGGCCTTCATGTCATCGGTGAGCTGCTGCTTGAGGGGCATGGGGTGACTCCTGGGTGGCAGGTGAGAGGTGTGGACGCGCGCTGTCGGGCGCCTGCGTCGGCATAGAGGGAATGGGGCGGCGGCGTCTGGTCCCGCGCCGAGTAGGCGGGACGGCCACAGGCCAATACAAAAAGCCGGCGACGCTTGCGCGTGCCGGCTCTTGGGTTCAATCCCGCTGGGCCGCGCCTACAGCGCATGCCCGGCGGCAAGGAACCGCGTTCGATCAGTACAAGCGCTGGCGCTTGGTGACGTCGCGCGAGGAACGACGCAGCTGACGCTTCACGGCAGCGGCAGCCTTGCGCTTACGCTCCTGGGTCGGCTTTTCATAGAACTCGCGCTTGCGGGTCTCGGCCAGCACGCCGGCCTTTTCGCAGGTGCGCTTGAAACGGCGGAGCGCAAATTCGAAGGGCTCGTTCTCGCGGACTTTAACGCTGGGCATGTGTTCTCCAGAAGTGGGATTTCCGTCCGGGAGCCCCGGGCGGGTGCGAGCGGACTCGCGTGACGGAATTTCCGGGTTGCCCCGGCGAGCCGCGCATTATAACGACTTGCAAGCGGCCTGCAAGCCCCGGGTGAAAATTGCCGGGAACGGTGCGGCAGAGCGTGCGTCGGCGCGCGTTTCCCGGCAGCCCACGCGGCGGCTGCGCACCTGCGGGTCGGCGCATCTGCGCAGCCCAAAAGCTGCGAAAATACGGGCCTGTTCCTTGTCTGCCGAGTTGCCGTGAAAGTCCTTGGGATCGAATCATCGTGCGATGAGACCGGCGTGGCGGTCTATGACACGGCCTTGTCCGGCGTGCCGGCGCTGCGCGCCCACGCGGTCTACAGCCAGATTGCGCTGCATGCCGAGTATGGCGGCGTGGTGCCGGAGCTGGCCAGCCGCGACCACGTGCGCAAGCTGCTGCCGCTGATCCGCCAGACCCTGGGTGAGGCCGGGCTGCGGATCGACGAACTGGATGGCGTGGCCTACACGGCTGGACCCGGGTTGGTCGGCGCGCTGCTGGTCGGTGCCGGGGTGGCGCGGTCGCTGGCCTGGGCGCTGGACGTGCCGGCGATCGGCGTGCATCACATGGAAGGTCATCTGCTGGCGCCGCTGATGGAAGACGACCCCCCGCAGCCGCCGTTCGTGGCCTTGCTGGTGTCGGGTGGGCATACCCAATTGGTGTCGGTGAAGGCGCTGGGCAACTACGAAGTGCTGGGCGAGACGCTGGACGATGCGGCCGGCGAGGCCTTCGACAAGACCGCCAAGATGATGGGTCTGCCGTATCCCGGTGGCCCGCAGCTGGCGGCGCTGGCCGAAACCGGCACGCCGGGGCGCTACAGGTTTGCGCGGCCGATGACCGACCGGCCCGGGCTGGATTTCAGTTTCAGCGGGCTCAAGACCCAGGTGCTGCTGGCCTGGCGCAACAGCGACCAGTCAGACACTACCCGGGCGGATATCGCGCGCGGCTTCGAGGACGCGGTGGTGGAGACGCTGGCCATCAAATGCCTGCGCGCGCTGGATGCGGCCGGCTGCGACACCCTGGTGGTGGCCGGCGGGGTGGGCGCCAACAAGCGCCTGCGTGCGCAGCTGCAGGAGGCCGCGCAGCGCCGTGGTGGCAGGGTCTGCTTCCCGCGGCCGGCCTTGTGCACCGACAACGGCGCCATGATCGCCTTCGCCGGCGCGCTGCGCCTGGAGGCCGGCGAACGCGCCGACGCGGCGGTGCATGTAACGCCGCGTTGGGATATGGCGAGCTTGCCGCTGTTGGCGGCGGCGCGGGATTCGGGAGTGGGGATTGGGGATTCGTAGAAGCTAGCCCTTTCACCTGCTTTCTGTTGCGCTCTTGCGAATCCCGACTCCCCAATCCCAAATCTCGGCTCCCATGGATAAAGTGTTTATTGAAGGTCTCGACATCGATGCGCTGATCGGCATCTACGATTGGGAGCGGCGCATTCGCCAGACGCTGCGGTTCGATCTGGAGATGGGGTTCGACAACCGCATCCCGGCCGCCAGCGACGACATCGCCGACACGCTGAACTACAAGGCAGTGAGCAAGCGGCTGATCGAGTTCGTGCAGGCGTCGGATTTCGGGCTGGTCGAAACCCTGGCCGAGCGCTGCGCGGCGATCGTACTGGACGAATTCGGCGTGCAGTGGCTGCGGCTGAAGCTGAGCAAGCCCGGTGCGGTGCGTGGCGCGCAGGCAGTGGGCGTGATCATCGAGCGGGGACGCGCCGCCTGATTGTCGCGAACCGCCCGCCTGGCTTGCATGCCTGGATCCCGGAGCATCGGAGGTCGCGGCGGATCAGGCGCTGCGCCGTTGCCGCTCCGGCGGGCAACATGCCGTACAACCGGCCTCTACAAATCCCGAATCTCGAATCCCGGCCTGCAAAACTTGCCCCCCCGCAGTCGCGTCAGGCTAGAATTGCCGGCCATGTAAACGTTTTCTCAAGGATCTCATGGCTGCTGATCGCATCGAAACCCTGATTGCCCGGATGACCGTCGAAGAGAAGGTCGGACAGTTGGGTGTGTTCGCCGACATGGTGCGGCCGTTTGCGCCGGACGTGAATCCCGAAGCCAATGTGCGCAATGCCGACGAGGTGTTGCAGCAGGTGCGCGAGGGCCGGGTCGGCTCGCTGTTCAATGGCGTGGGTGCCGCCCTGGGCGTGCAGATCCAGAAAGTCGCCGTGGAAGAAAGCCGGCTGGGCATCCCGGTGATCCTGGCGGCGGACGTGATCCACGGCATGCGCACGGTGTTCCCGATCCCGCTGGGCGAGGCAGCCAGCTTCGAGCCGGAGCTGGCCGAGCGCACCGCGCGCGCCACCGCGATCGAGGCGACCGCCGCCGGCCTGCATTGGACTTACGCACCGGCCGTGGACATCGCGCGCGACCAGCGCTGGGGCCGCGGTGCCGAAGGTGCCGGCGAAGACGTGGTGCTGGGCGCGGCGTTTGCCGCCGCGCGCGTGCGCGGTTTTCAGGGCAGCGACCTCACCGCCGACGATGCGTTGCTGGCCACGCCCAAGCACTTTGCCGCCTATGGCGCAGTGGCCGCAGGCATGGAATACAACACCGTCGATATCGCGCCGCAGACCCTGCGCGATGTGCATCTGCCGCCGTTCAAGGCGGCCTTCGATGCCGGCGCATTGACCGTGATGTCGTCCTTCAACGACATCAATGGCGTGCCGGCCAGCGCCAACCACGAGTTGCTGACCGAGATCCTGCGCGGCGAGTGGCAGTTTCCCGGCGTGGTGATTTCCGATTACACCGCCGACATGGAACTGATCGCGCACGGCTACGCCGCCGATGAGCGCGATGCGACCAAGAAGGCGTTCCTGGCCGGGCTGGACCTGAGCATGCAGAGCGGGTTTTATGCCGCGCATCTGCCGTCGCTGGTGGACAGCGGCGAGGTGCCGATGGCCACCCTGGACGCCAGCGTGCGACGCATCCTGCAGCTGAAAGAAGCGATCGGCTTGTTCGACAATCCGTACCGCTCGCTGGACCCGGCGCGCGAAGCCGACACCGCGCATCTGCCGGCGCACGATGCGCTGTCGCGCGATGCGGCGCGCCGCTCGATCGTGTTGCTCAAGAACGAAGGCGCGGTGCTGCCGCTGAAAAAGAACGGCCAGCGAATCGCCTTGATCGGCCCGTTCGTGCAGGACCGCGAAAATATCGAAGGCTGCTGGACGCTGTTCGGCGACAAAGCGCGTTATGTGACGCTGGAGCAGGGCGTGCGCGCCGTGGTCAGTGCCGAGTCCCTGACCGTGGTGGCCGGCTGTGGCCTGGAAGAGGCATTGCCGGGCGGGATCTCGGCGGCCATCGACGCTGCACAGGCTGCCGATGTGGTGGTGCTGGCCCTGGGCGAGCCGCAGCGTTTCAGCGGCGAGGCGCAGTCGCGGACCGAAATCACCCTGCCGCCCGCGCAGCAGGCGCTGGCAGAAGCGGTGGCCGCGACCGGTACGCCGGTGGTGGTATTGCTGCGCAACGGCCGCGCGCTGGCGCTGAGCGGTGCCGTGCGCGATGCCGATGCGATTGCCGTGACCTGGTATCTGGGCACCCAGACCGGCACCGCCGTGGCCGATGTCTTGTTCGGCGACTACAACCCGTCGGCGCGGCTGCCGATCAGCTTTCCGCAGGTGACCGGCCAGCAGCCGTACTTCTACAACCATCTGCGCACCGGCCGCCCGGAGTTGCCGACGTTGTCCGAGTACAAGGCGCGCTGGCGCGAGATGCCCAATGAGCCGTTGTATCCGTTCGGTCATGGCGTGAGCTACACCACCTTTGTCTACGCGCAGCCACAACTGAGCACTGTGAAACTGGGTTGGGACGACACGCTGACCATCACCACCCGGGTGACCAACACCGGTGCGGTGGCAGGCGAGGAAGTGGTGCAGCTGTACGTGCACGATCGCGTGGCCAGCCGGGTGCGGCCGGTGCGCGAGCTCAAGGGCTTCCGCAAGGTATTGCTGGAGCCGGGCGAGAGCGTGGACGTGGCATTTACGCTGACGCGCGATGCGCTGGCGTTTACCAATCACAAGGGCGTGTTCGGCGCAGAGCCGGGCCTGTTCGATGTGTGGGTCTGTGCATCGGCTACCAGCGGTGACGCGGTCACGTTCGAGCTGCTGGACGCCTGAGGCGCGTCAGCTGACGCAGGTATACGCGCCTGCATCGACATCACTAGCGCTCATCGAGCGCTGGTGATGCTGCAAGGCAATCCTGTATGCGCGCCGTGCGTGTTGCACGACCGCACTCCACCATGCTTACGCGTCGTTTTCGACTGCTGCCTTGCTCTTGGGGGTCAACTTGAGCAGGCGCCCGGTGCTGCCGCTGGCTTCGTCCTCCAGCAACCACAGTGCGCCGTCCGGTCCCTGTTCCACTTCGCGGATGCGTGCGCCCATGTCGTAGCGGGCAACCTCGCGCGGCTGGTCGCCCAACGAGACCTGCACCAGCGCCATCGATGACAAGCCACCGATGAAGCCGTTACCGCGCCACGCGGGAAATTGCTTGCCGCTGTAGATCACAAAGCCGGCCGGCGAGATCACCGGGGTCCAGCTGATCTTGGGCGCGGCAAACTCCGGGCGGGTGTTGTGGTCGGGGATCGGCGTGCCGTCGTAATGGTCACCGTTGGAAACGATCGGGTAGCCATAGTTGGCACCGCGCTGGATCAGGTTGAGCTCATCGCCGCCGGCCGGGCCCATCTCGTGTTCCCACAGGCGGCCCTTGCTGTCGAAGGCGATGCCCAGGATATTGCGGTGACCCAGCGACCAGACCTGCGCAGCGACACCGCCCTGCGCGGCGAACGGATTGTCGGCCGGCACGCTGCCGTCGTCGTTGAGGCGGATCAGCTTGCCGAGATTGGCCTTCATGTCCTGCGCAGGATCGAACTTCTGCCGCTCGCTGGAGGTGATCCACAGCTTTCCGTTCGAGTCGAACGCAAGCCGATGACCGAAGTGACCGTTGCCGGAAACCTTGGGCTCCTGTCGCCAGATCACCTTCAGGCCGGACAAGGTGCCGCCACCGGTGGCATCCAGCGTGAGCTTGGCACGCGCAACCGCCGCTCCGCGCGTGTCGCCCTGGCCCGGCTCGGCGTAGCTCACATAGACCAGGCCGTTTTTTGCAAAGCGCGGGTGCGCGAGCACATCGCCAAATCCGCCCTGGCCGCCATAGGCGACCGCAGGCACGCCGGCGACCGCGCTCTTGCGCTTGGTCTTTGGATCGAACCGCATCAGTGCGCCGCGCTTTTCACTGACCAGCAGCGTGCCATCGGGCAGGAAGGTCATCGCCCAGGGCTCGTCGAAATCGGCAACGGTGGCGGCCTGGAACGGCCATTGCGCCTTGGGAATGGATGCTGCCGGTGCGGCGTCAGGCGCGGCCAGCGCGGCGGCGGAGGTAAACAGGGTGGCCGAGCAGGCCAAGGCAAGCAGACGACGGATAGACATGAGGTCCTCCAGGGGTGGGACGGTCACGCTGCAGCCCTCCCGCAACGTGTTCCGCGTCGGGTTTTCATTACCTTACACGACGCTGCGCGGCTCACCCTTGTCGCAGATCACTCTCTGCAGGGCAGGCACGTCGCACATCGTAGTTCACGAACGGATAGTTCATAAAGCAGTTCTGACAGCGGTACAAACCTGTATGCGTTGTTGCCGTCCGGCTGCATGCCACGTTGCGCGATCACGCTGCCGATTCGGTCCGCATGGGAATGCATGGTGTTGCTTGGTTAAAAGCCCACGGCCTCGTCCAATGCCGGTTCGGCCTGTGTGCCCCTGTGTTGCACCAAGAACGTGTGCTCGTGTGATGAAATTCCAACAGCCGGGCTGCGTTCTGCGATTGCTGGCTCACTGAGCATCTCGCGGGTGCCGCTGGCGAGAGGCTCTCAATGCGATCTTGCTGCCGAGCAGAACAAGATTTCATGCACTGCATAGTGCCGAATCTGCCCGCAGGAGTAGCAGTGCAAAACGACATCTGCAATGCGATGCAATCGAGGCCGGCGGCGCCACGTGCAACTCACCTGTGGCGCCGCCAAGACTGGGATGCTCTTACGCGCAAAAAAACAACGCCACCTCGACGGTGGCGGTGTCTGTTTACGGTTTTGACTTGTCGCCGGTGACGAAGTCGGTTGCATTTTCCCAGGCACGCTTGACCGCGTGACGGGCCTTGCTCCAACTCAGGCCTTCGGTACCGCGCTTGGCTTCCCAATCACGGTGCAGTTCGGCTTCCACCTGATCATAGGCGCGGGCGTTTTCGCGAATTCGCGCTTCGTGACCGGCCAGGTAGGCGCCCTCATAATCTTCGTAACGGTCGCCTTCGGTGTAATACGGTTCTTCGGTGAAGCGCTCGCGCCAATAGTTGGATACGTTCTGGCTGCGGTCTTCGTCCGGTGCGCGGCCCGGAATCTGGTACGGCACGTTCATGCTCGTCTCCATCAATGCGAATGTGCAGATCAACTTAGGCAGCGAGGTGTTAACAGCGCGGCACGCCAGGTGACGGCGGGATCAAGGCAACGCTGCACCGCAAGCGGATAGCCGCCGCCTTGTTGCCAGCCCAGCTCCCGGCATTGGCGTCATACCGCAGCAGACGCTGCTTCATACGGCAGGGGAGTTGCTCCGGCGGTCAGCAGCGCTGGCTCGGACGCGTGGAGTGTCTGCTCGTCGGCGTCGATGACCACCAACACGCGGCCGGATTCGATTTCATCTTCAAATTGACGCCGCACCGGGTCGGGCACGGTGGCACCGACCAGTGCCGACGACCAGCTGCCCACCAGTGCGCCCGCCAATGCCATGACCCCCACGCCGGCCAGGGTCAACCCGATCGGCGGCACGGCGACCGCCACCAGCCCTGCCACCAGACCGGCAGCACCGCCAGTTGCAGCGCCACGTGCCGCAGCCGGAACGAAATCGGTCTTGGCGTCCTTGCGCTCGTCCGGGACATCGTGCAGTTCGATATCGGCACGCGCGATCAGCGACAGCGCGTCGTTGTCGATGCCGGCACTGCGTGCTGACTGCAGCACGCGCTGCGCGCTTTCAAGATCGGGTGTGCTGTAGACGCGGCGCAGTTTCATCGCAAGCTCCCAGGCAGGTGAGAGCCGCAGCGTTGGGCGTGCGCGGTTAGGCGTGCGTGAGCGCGGCGCGAGTGCATTGCGAAGCTGTCAGGCAGGTGTGCGCGGGAACAGGTAGAACGCCCACCCCACCAGCACCGCCACACCGGCCGCAGCCAGATTCTGCCAGCTGGCGCTGGCCAGCAGCCCAAGCGAGAGCACCAGCGCGGCGACGGGAATGAGCGGGCCACCCGGCAAGCGCAAGGTGTCGGTGCGGTGCCGATAGCGACGCGCCAGCACGATGACGGCGGCGGCAGTGCCGATGTAGGCGAACAGGCGCGTGACCATCGACAACAGCGCCAGCTGCGTGAATGAGCCTGACAACGCCAGTGCCAGCGACAGCACGCCCTGGGTGAGCACGGCCGCCGCCGGGGTGTGGAAGCGCGGGTGCACACGGGCCAGAAATGCCGGCCCATACCCGTCCTGCGCAAGCGCAAACAGAAAGCGCGGGCCCAGCATCACCGTGTTGCTGGTGGTGCCCAGGATGGAAATGGTGGCGCCCACGGTAAGGATCAGCGCCAGTGCCTCGCCACCGAAGCCGCTGGCCGCATCGGCCAACGGCGTGGGCGATGCGGCCAGGTTGGGCAGCGTGCCTTGCGCCACCACCTGCACGGCGGCATAGATCAAGGTGACCGTGACGATCATGGTGATCAGGGCGAACGGGACGTCGCGGCGCGGGTTGCGGTATTCGCCCGCTGCGGCGGGGATGTTCTCGAAGCCGGCATAGGCAAACAGCAGCAACAATGCGGCCTCGCCGAGATTTCCCATGTCGCGCAGATCCGGCGCAGTGCCGGCAAACGCCCACGACCAGTCCACATAGAACAGGCCGATGGCCACGAACAGCAGCAACGGCACCAGCTTGCCGATCACCAGGGCGATCCCGGTGCGCGCGGCCGATTTGACGCCAATGACGTTGATCGCGGTCAGCACGCCCAGCGAGCCGACCACCACCAGCGTGCGCGCCCAGGTCTCGGTGGACGCGGTCGGCCAGAACCGCGCGACCGCATCGGCCAATCCATTGCTCAGTGCTGCCGCCGAACTGATGCGGGTCAGCCAGATCATCCAGCCGATCTGGAAGCCGACGAACGGGCCGAAGGCTTCACGTGTGTAGAGATAGCTGCCGCCGGGCGTATCGAAATAGCTCGCCGCCTGCGCGTAGCACACCACCAGCAGCGCGACCGCCAGGCCGGCCAGCATCACCGCCCACAGGCTCATCGGACCGAGCAGCGCGGCCGTGGCCGCGGGCAACAGATAGATGCCGCTGCCGATGACGTCGTTGATCGACAAGCCGACGATCTGCCAACGGCTGACCACCCGTACCAGGCCGGTGGCATCGGGTGCGGGGGGCGGCGTGCTCATGGTGCGGCCTCGGCCAGCACGGGAAGCTGCCACTGCGCCTGCAGGCGCGCGTAGTCGGCGCGCGGCAACAACACGAACAGCGGGTGGTCTTCCGGTTTCAACCACGCCAGCAGGTGCTGCATGTCGGCAGGCGCCATCGCAGTGCAGCCGGCGGTGAACTGGCCCGGCGTGCGCCACAGATGCGCGAAGATGCAGCTGCCGCGGCCGGGCACGTTGCTAGGGTTGTGCGCGATGACGAAGCCCTCGCGGTAGCGCGCATCGCCGGGTTGCCGCAGGTCCAGCCGCATCGGCTCGGTGGAACCGGCGACGGCGCGTTCGCCGACCTGCGCGGCATCGACGATGCGGTTGTACAGCGGCGAGTCGGGCACATCCATGCAGTAATGGGTGGCGCTCATCGCCTGATACGGCATGGCGCTGTCGATACGAGCCGCATCACCGAATGCCGGGCCGATGGCGAAGACGCCGGCCGGGCTGCGGCCATCGCCTTCGCGCTTCTGCGGGCCCTGCGGCTGGGCGGGGTGCAGGCCATCGCCCCAGGCGCTGCCGTGCCGGCCGAGCGCCACCGCGAATGCCGGCGCGGCCGGTGCCCATCCACCGTCCACTCGCGTAAAGGTCTGCAGGCGCGCCTGGGTGCTGTTCCAGTCAGGAGTGGTCACCACGATCAGTGCACGTGCCTGCTGCAGCGCCTGCATCGGTTCACCGGCGTGGGCGGCGTTGCCGCACAGTGTCAGCGCCATCAACAGGGTGGGTCGCAACAGGATGGCAAGACGCATGCAGGCTCCGGAGGCTGGGGGGTGAGCTGAGACGAACGCGGTGCGTCCGTGCCGATCGCCGTGTGATCGCGCGAGGCAGAGACCGCGCAGGGCAGGTGCCGATGAGCGCTACTGTACCCAGCAATGCGGCCGCGTGGCGCATGCCCGTGCATCGTGCGCGCGTGGTTTGCCGCGCGGGCAGGCATGCGGCTGGCACGGCCCCGTCTTGCCCGCTGCCCGCGCTGGTGGCTGACGGGCGCCCATATCGGCATGACCGACCCTCGCCGAGGACGCGCTTAGTCCGGCAACAGCTCCAGCCCTCGGATGCGGCGGATGCCCAGCCCCGGCGAATCGTCGATGTGGATCTGCGCGTGGTCGAACCGGACGCCGCCATCGGTGGGGTCGAACTGGCCAAGTGCCGGCGCGTCCAGGTCGGCCAGGGTGATGCTGTGGGCCTTGGCCACGGCCAGATGCACGGCGGCGGCCACGCTGACACTGGATTCGATCATGCAGCCGATCATGCACGGCACGTCGTACACGGCCGCGATATCGGCGATGCGCATCGCGTTGGACAGGCCGCCGGTCTTCATCAGTTTGATGTTGACGATATCGGCGGCGCGGCGCTGGATCAGGTCGATCACCTGCGATGGCGAGAACACGCTTTCGTCGGCCATCACCGGGGTGTCGATGCGCGCGGTGACGAACGCGAGCCCGTCGACGTCGGCTGCCTTGACCGGCTGTTCGAGCAGCTCCAGCGCGATGCCGGCGTCTTCCAACGTCCGCATGCTGCGCACCGCCTGCTTGGGCGTCCACCCCTGGTTGGCATCCAGGCGCAAGGTCGCGCGGCCATCGACGGCCGCATGGATCGCCTTGATACGCTCGACATCCGAGGCGCTGTCCTTGCCGACCTTGATCTTCAGCGCCCGGTAGCCACGTGCAAGCGCCTGCTGCGCCTGCGCGACCATGATGTCGATGGCATCGGCGCTGATGGTGAGGTCGGTGGTGATCTGTGGCGTGCCGCCACCCAGCAACTGGTAGAGCGGGGCGTCATAGGCCTGCGCCCACAGGTCGTACAGCGCGATCTCCACTGCAGCCTTGGCGCTGGTGTTGCGTTCCAGTGCGTGCTGCACCAGCCCGCACAGGCGATTCAAATCGGCCACGTCCTGGCCGATCAGGCGCGGGGCGATGCACTGCCGGATCGCGGCGACGATGCTGCCGTGGGTTTCGCCGGTGATCGCCGCAGTGGCCGGAGCGGAACCGTGGCCGATGTGGCCGCTATCGGTCTGCAGCACCACCACCACGTCCTCGATTGCGTGCACGGTGCGCAGCGCGGTCTTGAACGGGGTGTGCAGCGGCACGCGCAGCATGCCGAGGGTGAAGCCGGTGATCTTCATGGGGAATCGATCGGTGCGATGCGCTGGATGCGGGTGATGTGGTCGATGAAGGCGGTGCCGTCGGTGGCCAGCAGGGGCAGCAGCGGCGTCACCGACACGCCATTTAGGCGCGCGCGCTGCACGCTGCCATCGGCTGCGCGGTAGTTGGCACCGGCGACATCGTGAATCACCCAGGGCGCACCGTGTGCGTGCCCGATCACCATCATCACGTGGCCGGGAATATAGATCAGGTCGCCGATACGCAACTGCGCCAGCTGTTGCAGCCGCTGTTCCAGCGGTGCGTCGGCGGTGAACGCGACGCCGCGCAGGACGCGGCTGCGTGCCTGGTCGCCGGTGTTACGCGGCAGCGCAATGCCCACACTGCGATAGACATCCAGTACGAACCCGCTGCAATCGCGCGCGTGGTAATCGTTGCCCCAGCCGTAACGCTCGCCCAAGAATTTGAACGCTTGGCGCAGCAATGCCTCATCGGTGGCCGGCAATGGACCCATGCGCACATCGGCACCGCGTGGCACCAGCGCAGGGACCAACTGCAAGCGGCCATCGCTGCCACGCAGCGGCAGCTGCACCACATAGGCGGCCAGCGGTAGCTGCCCGTTGACCGGCTGCTGCGGTGGCCAGGTGCGCTGCAAGGGCAGGCTGGTGCCCATGTCCAGCCACAGGGCAGAGGCGGCCGGCAGCTCCGGCGTGTAGGCCGTCTGTACGCGTGCGCCGGTCACCATCAGGCGTGGGCGGCGCTGCGCGTACTGCAACACGTCCGCGCGCGGGCCTTCGGCAATCTGGTCGCTGGCGATCCATGCGGCGTAGTTGGACGCAAGCACGAACGCCCATGCGCCATCGGCACTGCTGTGCAGGACCGCGACCGGCGTGCCGGGGTAGAGCGCCGATTCCTGGAAGCGGTCGATGTCATGCTCGTCGGGGCCGCTGAACACGCGCAGCGCGCTGGGGAAGGTCCGTAGCGCGGCGCGCTTCACCACCAGCGCAAAGCGCGGCGCGACCTGGGCCGGGAGCGTGTCCAGTGCGAGCAGGCGGCGCAGCTCCGTCAACTGCGCTGGCTGGATCAGCTGCCCGTCTGCAGCGTAGAGCGTGCGTGTCGGTGGCGCCGACAGCGCCTCGATCTGCGCGCGCACCGTCGCGCCGGTCAGCAGCGCGGGCAGCTGCGCCAGATCGCGCATGGAGGCATCGTCGCGCAGCAAGCGTGTGGTGAACGCGTCGATCTGTGCAGCGTTCAGATGCGGCCGCTGCGCGTCGGGGCTGCGCTGGATCCAGTAGTCGGGCGTCAGCTGCGCATCGCTGACTGCAAACGGTGCGGCCGGCGGCGCCTGCACGCTGGCACGCGTGGTCGCTGCGCTGCAGGGCAGGGCAAGGGCGATCGACAGCAACGTCAGCAGGCAGCGCGGCAGGAACATGAAGAGCTCGGGATCAGGGCAGGCGTTGGCGAACTGCAAGGCACGTGACGCAAGCGGCAGCACGGCCGCACTGTGCGGTGGCGACCATGGCGCAGTGTACGCGGGGCGCCTGGCGCTGCGAACGCAGCGCAGGCGGATGCGGGCGCCGACCCCGCTGGCCGATATCCCGACGCAGTGCACGGCCACGCCATCAACGGCGATGCGGGTACGGCGCAATCGGCGCGTTGCAGCGTCGCCACGCGCAGGCCCGCGTTGCCGGCCACAGCGGCGACACTCGGCAGATAATGGCCGCGCCGGACGTAGCGCGGCCAACAGCGACGGCGCGGGCCGCGCGATTCCTCCAGGAGACAACGATGCTGTCCAGCTTCCCTCTACGCCCATCGGCCTGGCTGCGCGCAACCATCTGCGCGGTGGCGTTGTCGCTGGGTGCCTGCGCCCATGCGCCGCAGCGCAACGCCCTGGCCGAGTGGGTGCCGTCGCCGAACTTCGATGCCCGGCGCCCGATCCTGATCGTGCTGCACTTCACCGACCAGCACTCGGTCCGGCAGAGCCTGGGCACGCTGCGTGGGCGCAACAGCGGGGGGCGCGTGAGCGCGCATTACCTGATCGGCGAGGACGGGCGTCGCTACCAGCTGGTCAGCGACGCGCAACGCGCCTGGCATGGCGGCGCCGGCCGCTGGGGCACCATCACCGATATCAACTCGGCCTCGATCGGCATTGAGCTGGACAACGACGGCAGCGAACCGTTCGCACCGGCGCAGATCGACAGCCTGCTGGTCCTGCTGGAAGACCTGTGCACGCGCCTGCGGATTCCACGCACGCAGATCGTCGGCCATGAAGACGTGGCCCCGACACGCAAGAACGACCCCGGCCCACGCTTTCCCTGGAAGCGCCTGGCCGACGCCGGTTTTGGCCGCTGGCCGGCTGCCGATGCGCCACCCGCACCGGAAGGTTTCGATCCCTGGCAGGCGCTTGCCCTGCTCGGCTACAGCCTCGACGACCCTGCCGCCACCCTGCAGGCCTTCCACCATCACTATCGCGGCAACAGTGCCAGCACGCTGGATGCCGAGGATCTGCGGATCCTGCATGCGTTGACCGGGCCACTGCGGCCCTCGCCGTTACCCGGTAATGTGGCATCAGGCGAGGGCGAGAGCCCATAGCGCCACGACGGCAAGAGTGTCTGGCCCGGTAGAGGAGCAGCCATGCATCACATCCACCACAACCAGCGTGCAGCTGGCCTGCCGCGCTCCAGTGCCCGCGCCGGAGTGGTGCTTCTGGCCATGCTGCTGTCGGGTGTGGGCGCGGCACAGCCGCACGTCTCACCCGCAACGACCGCTGCACAAGCCGGGTTGATCGATGTGCAGCGCCTTGCGCCCAACCTCGCAGTGGACCTGCGCTACGCGGGCAGCAACAACTTTACCGGGCGCGTGGTGCCTGGATATCTTGCGCCGCGGTGCTATCTGCTGCGTCCGGCTGCCGAAGCGCTCGCGCGGGTGGCGCAGCGGCTCGAATCCGATGGCTACCGCTTGCAGGTGTTCGACTGTTACCGGCCGGTGCGGGCCGTGCAGGCGTTCGTGGCCTGGGCGGCGGACCTGGGCGATCAATCGACCAAGGCCCAGTATTACCCGCGCGTGGACAAGCGCGCGCTGTTGGGCGACTACATCGCCGAGACGTCAGGGCATAGCCGTGGCGCGACGCTGGATCTTGGACTGCTGGACTGCCGGCACGGCGCCTGTGCGGCGGTGGACATGGGCACCGCGTTCGATTTTTTCGATACGCGGGCACACACCGATGCGCCCGAGATCACCGACGCGCAGCGTGCCCAGCGCAGGCGCCTACTGCGCGCCATGGCGGCCGAGGGATTCACCAATTATCCGATGGAGTGGTGGCACTTCACCTTCCGGCCGGAGCCCACGCCGGACACCGCCTACGATGTGCCGGTGGAGTGATCGCGGCGGCCTTCCTGCTCGCATTGCAGTGCGCGCGCGCCCGATGCCTGCACCTGCCCGAACGCTCGTACACTTGCGCTCCCGTGTCGTGATTGCCGATCTGGCGCATCCGATCCGGCCTGCCCGCTGCCGAGGAACCCCTCATGTCCGATCCGGAACGCTTTGTGGATGTCGCCTGCCCGTACTGCGGGGAGTGGATCACGCTGACACTGGACCTGAGCGGCGGTGATCAGCAGTACATCGAGGATTGCCAGGTGTGCTGCAAGCCGATCTCGGTCAACGTGGGCTGGGATGAAGAGGGCGAGGCGCAGGTGACTGCGCGCGGGCAGGACGATTAGGGCGCACCTCACGGCCTCCAGTTGATTGCATGCGCATGGTGCAGCGCTCGTTCCCCGGCGTGAGCGTCGTCGTGCGGCGGTGCGCGCGGCCAGTGCGCCTGGCCCATTCGCGCCTTCGTGCGTCGATCTGGATTGCAGCCGGATCCATGGCCGTAGCGGCTAGACTGGCACGCCAGCTGCCCGGATCAACACGATGAATCTGCCCCTGCACTTCGGCCTGCTCGGTTCGCTGGAGGCCGGCCTGATTGCGCTGGTGCTTGGTGTCCTGATCTTCGCCATCATCGAACATGTCGGGCGGCGTCTGCATTTCACCCATGGCCACATCCTGGGGATTGCCTGTCTGTTGGCGGTGGCGATCGGCGCCGGTTACGACATCTGGCACCTGGTGTACACCAGCATCGTGCGACTGGAATCGCCGTTGTATGCACGTCTGGCACTGGCCAGGATCCATGACCCGAACGAACTGGGCTCGCGCGTCATCCTCGAGATTGCCGGCGCACTTGCAGGCGTGGTGGTGGGTTGGAAACTGTTCAGTTCCGGAAGCTGGGACGATGAGGCGCCCGGCGCACAGCCATAGCTGAAAAAAGGCGGCGTGGTTCGCATAAATTTCCATGTTGAATGCTCTGCTTCTGTTTGACTCACCCATGCCTAACACCCGGCTAGCGGCAACGTTGCAGGTTGTGGTTAAGAGGACGTTTTGCAGGAAATTGCGCCGGGTTGGGCGTTCATTTGCGATCGGTACGGTAGTGCCATGTGCGGCGACACCGCGCATTCCAACGCCCAAGGAGACCACCCAAATGAAGAATCGCAACCGCACCTCGCTGCTCGCTGCCACCGCCGCTCTTGCCGCCGCCCTGGCGCTGCCGGCCATGGCGCAGAGCACCTCGCAGGACGCCGCAGCGCAGGCGGGCAGTCCTGCTGCCCCGGCACAGTCGGGGAGCTCTGCGACCTCTGCCCAGGGCGGTGCCAGCTCCGGCGGCGGGCAGACCTGGGCCAGCGTGGATACCGACAGCGATGGCGCCATCAGCAAGCAGGAAGCGCAGGTCAACGCGGGGCTGGTCCAGATTTTCGACCAGGCCGACGGCGACACCGACGGCAAGCTGACGCCGGACGAATACAAGGCCTTTGTCGCCAAGCAGCAGAGCGGCGGCGCAACGGGGTCGCAAGGTAACTGATCGAGTGTGTTGAAAGCCGTCGCCGTCCGTAGCGCTCCGGATACGGCGCAGCGAAGGGCTTGGCGTCGCAACAGCGCGGGTCTGCACGCCAGGCACGCGTGACTGATCAGGATGGACACACGGGAGCGGCCTGCCAGGGCCGCTCCCGTTTTCTTTACGTGGCGCGCGTTACGGTGACGCCAGTCGTTTCTGGTCCTGTCTTCATGCTGCAAACGCGTCTCAGCTTGTTCGCCGTCCTGTGCATTCCACTGCTCGCGTCTGCCGCGCCACCGGAGTTGCCGCCCGCCACCCAGCAGACGGCAGCACCGTTCACCGGCGGCACCAACGCTGCGGGCATGGCGCCCTTGCCCATCGAGCCGCCGCCACCTGCCACGACCCCGTTGTTGCCCGCCGACCCGTCCGGGCCGTCTCGCGGCAAGGGGGGCGCTGCGCCGTCGGGGGCGCCCACCGCCGGCACGTTGGCGCCGCGCAGCTTCGACAGCCTGGACAGCGATGCCGACGGCTCGCTGACGCCGGCCGAAGCCGGCGCCGACCCGATCCTGCGCGAGAACTTTGCCGGCTTCGACAGCAACGGCGATGGGCGCCTGTCGCGTGACGAATTTGCCAGCTATCAGCCCGGCCCCGGCGACGCGGCAGGCGACTGACTGCAGCTGCGCGTCAGCGCGCTGCTAGACTTGCGCAATGACTTCTCTTGCACAGCGCGACGGCCAGGCGATCCAACTGGTCGGCTTCGACGGCGACGATACCCTCTGGAAAAGCGAGGACTACTACCTCACCGCCGAAGCGGATTTCGAAGCGATCCTGGCCCGCTATCTCGACCTGGGCGACAGTCGCATGCAGCAGCATCTGCTGGCGGTGGAACGGCGCAACCTCAAGGTGTTCGGCTACGGTGCCAAGGGCATGACGCTGTCGATGATCGAGACCGCCATCGAACTCACCGACGCGCGCATCGATGCGCGCGACATCCAGCGCATCGTGGAGATCGGCCGCGCCACCTTGCAGCACCCGGTGGAGGTGATTGCCGGTGTGCGCGAGGCGGTTGGCGCCATTGCCGCCCACTGTGCGGTGGTGTTGATCACCAAGGGCGACCTGTTTCACCAGGAGCAGAAGATCGAGCAGTCCGGTCTGGCCGACCTGTTTCCGCGGGTCGAGGTGGTGTCCGAAAAGGACCCCAAGACCTACGCACGCGTGCTGGGCGAATTCGACCTGCCGGCGCAGCGCTTCGTGATGATCGGCAACTCGTTGCGCTCGGATGTGGAGCCGGTGCTGGCGATCGGCGGCTGGGGGATTTACACACCGTACGCGGTGACCTGGGCGCATGAGCAGGAGCACGGTGTCGCTGCAGACGAGCCGCGCATGCGCGAGGTGCCCGATGCATCAGGCTGGCCGGCGGCGGTGCAGGCGCTGGATGCGGTGGCGCGGCAGCAGCTGCCAGGCTGAGGGCTGCAGCGGCTGCATCAGGCGGCCGAGGCAGGGCCGGCATGTCCACGCCGGTGGTCTTCATCGGCCACCGTCGCGCCGGCCTGGCAAGGTGCAACGTCGGCGGACCGGCCGCGCAAGAATGGCGCCTGGCCGGCGGCTCTGGCGCGAAGTGCCCATTGCTGATGTAGTGACGATTCGGGCGCCCGACGGCGCCCGGTAACAGGACGTTCCGGCCAGCACGCACGCATGGCCGACCTTGGAGGGAATGCCCATGAACATGTTGTCCGTGATCCGTCGTGCAGGGCTGGCCGTCGCGCTGGGTGCGCTGGCGGGCATCGCGCCGCTGGCGGCTGCCGAACTGGAAGAAGAAGTCATCAACCCCAGCGAGGTGATCTTTCGCAATGGCCAGCCGTATTACGACGATGCAGGCCAGCATGTCCGCCTGCACACGCGGCGGGTGGGCGATGACGTGGTGTATTTCCGCACGGTGCGCTTCGATCGCGAACAAGGCTATGTGGATGCGCAGGGGCAGAGCATTGCCACCCTGCAGTCGCGACCAAGGGCAAGTGACCGCGGCACTGCGTTCGTGGGCGACCGCGACGGGGGAAATGTCGGTGCCTACAGCGGCTACGGTTACGGCTCCGCACTGCGATTGGGTGCGTCGCGCAACCGCCCCTACGGCCAGATCTATTACGGCAACGGCCTGTATGGCCCGGATCCGTACAGCAGCCCGCACAACCGCGATGCACGCCAGCGTTATCTCGGGCCCGGCTATGTGGGCGCCTGCGATCTGAACGGCTGCCGCGAGGTGCACTACCTTGGCATCTACGACCTGCGCTGACCTGCTCTGCATGCCTGACACCGGCACGGGCATGCGGCATCATCGCGGCATGTCTGCCTTGCGCTACTTGCTGTTGCGATCGCTGCCGTTGCTGGCCGCGTTGCTGGTTCCGTCGCTGGCGCTTGCCCAGGCTGCCGCTGCGCCGGCAGCCGGCGGCGCGCAGGACGCGGCAGTGCCTGCGGTGATGCCCGGCACCGATGATGCGTGGGTGGACCAGCATCTGGCCGACATGGGCAGCTACGCGCAACGCTACCCGGACAGCTTCATCGACGAGGTGGCGCGTTACACCGGCACGCCGCGCGGTTACGTGCAGGCGCTGCTGCAGGTGCATGGCTGGCACGCGGGAGACATCTACTTCGCTTGCGTATGGGCGCAGACGGTGCAGCTGTCGTGTCGCGACAGCGTGCGGGCCTATAGCCGCGATCATCACGATGGGTGGCAAGGCGTGATCACGCGACTGGCGGTGGCGCCGGACAATGCCCACATGCGCGCGTTGCGGCACGCCATCGTTGCCAGCTACGACCGGTGGGAGCGGCCGATCACCCTGGACGCGCTATTGCGTCGCCAGCTCGGCGACCATGCGCAGCGGCTGGAGGCCGCACGTCAGGCCAGCGAAGCGGCCGAGGCGGCGGCGCAGGCCGGGTTGTAACGCCGGCGGCGCGCACCTCGCGCAGGGCTGTCTGCATGCCAACGCGCGCACGCGATGCTGCCATGCAGCTGGTCGCCGCAGGGCACGGTCGGCGAGAATGCGACCAACGCCGGCGTTGGCCGGCCTCTGCCAAGACCAGCCCATGCGCGATACCGTGTTTGTCTCTCCCGATCACATCCGCAGCCTGTTCGCCCAGGCGATGTCGGACATGTATCGCGCCGAGGTGCCGTTATACGGCGACCTGATGACGCTGGTGGCGCAGGTCAACGCGCAGACGTTGCAGGCCGATCCCGCGCTGGCAACGCGGCTGCAGCGCAACGACGAGCGGGCACGGCTGGATCTGGAGCGGCATGGCGCCATCCGGGTCGGCACGGCCGCAGAACTGGCCACCTTGCGTCGGCTGTTTGCGGTGATGGGTATGCACCCGGTGGGGTATTACGACCTGTCCGTGGCTGGCGTGCCGGTGCATTCCACCGCGTTCCGCCCGATCGACGATGCGGCGCTGTCGGCCAACCCGTTCCGTGTGTTCACCTCGCTGCTGCGCCTGGAGTTGATCGAGGATGCCGCGCTGCGCGCGCAGGCTGCGCAGATCCTGCAGCAACGGCAGATCTTTACCGCAGGTGCGCTGGAGCTGATCGACCACTGCGAACAGGTAGGCGGCCTGGACGCCGCACAGGCGCAGCAGTTCGTCGCCGAAGCGCTGGAGACCTTCCGCTGGCATGGCGATGCCACGGTGTCGCTGCCGACCTATCGCGCGCTGAGCGAGGCGCACAAGTTGATTGCCGATGTGGTGAGCTTCCATGGCCCGCACATCAACCATCTGACTCCGCGCACGCTGGATATCGATGCGGCGCAGGCGCAGATGCAGCGCGCCGGCATCGATGCGAAGGCGGTGATCGAAGGCCCGCCGCGTCGACGCGTGCCGATCCTGCTGCGCCAGACCAGTTTCAAGGCACTGGAAGAGCCGGTGCGGTTTGTCGGCGATGGCGGGCAGCCCGAACACGGCACGCATACCGCGCGCTTTGGCGAGATCGAGCAACGCGGGCTTGCGCTGACGCCCAAGGGTCGTGCGCTGTACGACGCGCTGCTGGCGCAGGCGCGCGATGCCGACGGTGCCGGCAGCACGGGCAGCGATTACGCCACCCGCCTGCAGACCGCGTTTGTGGCCTTTCCCGATGACGAGGCGCTGCTGCGCCAGGAAGGGCTGGGCTATTTCCGCTACACACTGACCGAGGCCGGCCGTGCCGATCCGGCGCAGGTGGCCGCGATGCCGGCAGAAACCGCGATCGCGCTGGGGCTGGTGAGTGCCGACTCGATCATCTACGAAGACTTCCTGCCGGTCAGCGCGGCCGGCATCTTCCAGTCCAACCTGGGTGGGGCCGAGCAGCGCGCCTATGCCGCGCATTCGAGCAAGCGCAGTTTCGAACAGGCCCTGGGCGCCCAGGTGCACGACGAGTTCGCGTTATACGCGCAGCTGGAGCGCGCCTCGCTGCAGGCCTTGGTGGCCTGAACCCGCGTACGTCGCCGCGCGGTGCGGCGGCGACTGGTGTGCTGCCTCGCCTCAGTGCGCCGACGACGCAGCCGGGCGCCGTGCCGCCGTGCGCTCTGCCCGGCGTGCACGCGCACGTGCGCGACGCGCCTTCCAGCGTTCGCTCAGGCACGAGAAGATCACATACAACGCCGGCGTGCTGAGCAGGGTCAGGCCTTGCGAGAACACCAGCCCGCCGATCATCGCGATGCCGAGCGGGCGGCGCAGCTCCGAGCCTTCGCCCAGGCCCACTGCCAGCGGCACCGCGGCCAGGATCGCCACCATGGTGGTCATCATGATGGGGCGGAAGCGCACGATCGAGGCTTCGCGTGCGGCCGCGCGTGCATCCATGCCGTGCACGCGCTGCGCCACCAGCGCAAAGTCGATCATCATGATGGCGTTCTTCTTGACGATGCCGATCAGCAGCACCAACGCGATCATCGAGATCACCGACAGCTCGGTGTTGCTCAGGAACAACGCCAGCAGCGCGCCGACGCCGGCGGCCGGCAACGTGGACAGGATGGTCACCGGGTGGATCAGGCTCTCGTAGAGCATGCCCAGCACGATGTAGACGGTGAGCACCGCAGCCAGCAGCAGCACGCCCATCGAATTGGGGCTCAGCTGCACATTGAAGCCGCCGCCATCGCTGATGCGGATGCCGTCCGGCAGACGCAAGCCTTCCACGGTGTTCTTGATGATCAGGTCCGCCTCGCCGGTGCTCACGCCCGGTGCGAGGTTGTAGCTCAGGTCCATCGTGGTGTACTGGTTGTCGTGGGTGATCTGCGGCGGCGCCAGCCCGGGCAGCTGGGTGGCGACCGCGGTGATCGGCACCATCTGACCGGCACGGTTGGGCACGAAGACCTGATCCAGCGCCTTGGGCGTGGCGGTCTGCGAGGGCAGTGCGTTGACCACCACGCTGTACTGGTTGAGATCGGAATAGATGGTGGAAATGGAGCGCTGGCCGAACGCGCCGTACAGGGCGCCGTCGATGGCGCCCACCGAGATGCCCAGGCGTGCTGCCCTGGCGCGGTCGATCACGATGTTCTGGCGCAGGCCCGAGGTGTCCACGTCGGTGCCCACATCGCGCAGACGCGGGTTCTTCTTCAGCGCGGCCTGCACCTTGGGCAGCCATTCCTGCAGCTGCGCCAGGTCGTTGCCCTGCAGCGACACCTTGTACTGCGCGCCCTGGCTGGTGCCACCGCCACCGTCGCTGGGCAGGTCCTGGATCGCGCGCAGGCGCAGGTCCAGGTCCGGGTAACGGTCGGCCTTGGCGCTCAGGCGCGCGACCACCTGTGCGGTGGTATCGCGGCGGCCCTCGTCGCGCTTTTTCAGCTCGATATTGAACGATGCGCTGGAGCCCTGACGGCCGGAGCCCAGGCGCGCGCCGACGGTCTTGACGGCCGGGTCGGCCATCAGCATGTCGGTGATGCGGCGCTGGCGGCTGACCATGTCGGCAAACGACACCGTGGCGCTGGAATTGGCGCGCCCCCAGATCAGGCCGGTGTCCTGCGGCGGGAACGACCCCTTCTTGACCGCGCCACCCAGGAAAATGGTGGCGGCGATCAGCAGCAGCGGCGTCAGCGACAGCAGCAAGGCATGCCGCAGCGAGAAATCCAGTGCCACCGTGTACACCGCAAGCATGCGCGCGTGCATGCGGTCCAGCCAGGCGCCGAAACGCCCGGGTTTTTCCGGCTCGGTATGCGCGGACAGGAAGCGGCTGCACAGCGCCGGCGTCAGGGTCAGCGACACCAGCATCGACACCACGATCGCCGCCACCAGGGTCACGGTGAACTCGCGGAAGAACGCGCCGATCATGCCGCTGGCAAACAGCATCGGGATGAACACCGCCACCAGCGAGGCGGTGATCGAGACGATGGTGAAACCGATCTCGCGCGCACCGGCCAGTGCCGCGTCCAGGCGCGGCATGCCTTCATCGAGATGACGCATGATGTTCTCGATCACCACGATCGCATCGTCGACCACGAACCCAATGGCGATCACCAGCGCCAGCAGGCTGAGGTTGTTCAAGGTGAAGCCGAGCACGTACATCACCAGTGCCGAACCGGCCAGCGACAACGGCACGGTCACCGCGGCAATCAAGGTCGGCGCCAGCCGGCGCAGGAACAGCGCCATGGTCAGCACCACCATCGCCAGGCTGATCATCAGCGTGGCCTGCACCTCGTGCAACGACGCGCGAATGGTGGGCGTGCGGTCGAAGTAGGGCGTGAGCCGGGTGCCGGGTTGCAGGTAGTTGCGCAGCTCGGGAATCTGCGCTTTGACCTGGTCCACGGTTTCGACGATGTTGGCCCCGGCGCGGGTGAAGGCGTACATCACCACCGCCGGCTTGCCGTCGAACCAGGCCGCCTGATACGCATCCTGCTGGCCGTCGTAGACGGTGGCCACATCGCCCAGCCGCACGATGCGTCCGTTGGACTGGGTGGAGATCGCCAGCTGCGCAAAGTCGGCTGCCTTGGCCACCGCATCGTTGGCGATGATGGCCATGGTGGTGTTGCCATCGGACAGGAACCCGGTGGGCGAGGTTACGTTGGCCGCGCGCACCGCGTTGCGCAGATCGTCCGGGGTCAGGCCAAGTGCGTTGAGCGCACGCAGGTCCACGTCCACGCGTACCGCAGGGGTGGAGGCGCCGGCGATGTCGACCGAGCTGATGCCGGTGATCTGGCGCAGCCGCTGCGCCAGCAACGAGTCGGCCACGTTGTACAGCTCATCGGCCGACTGTGTGTCCGAGGTGAGCGCAATGGCGATGACCGGGTCGTCGTTCGGATTGGCCTTGGAGTACATCGGCGTGCCAAGCCCGGACGGCAGATCCGATTGCGCCGCATTGATGGCTGTCTGCACGTCCTGCGCGGCCGAATCGATGTTGCGATTGCTCTGGAACACCATGAACACCATGCTGCTGCTCTCCGAACTGGAGGAGCGCATGCGGTCGATGCCGGGCAACTGGCCCAGGTGGCGTTCCAGCGGCGCGGTGACGGTGGAGGCCATGGTGCTGGCATCGGCACCGGACTGCGTGGCGTGCACGAAGATCACCGGAATCTGGATGTTCGGCAACGCCGCCACGCCCAGCCGCAGGTAGCACATCAATCCGATCACGAACAAACCGATCGCCAGCAGCGAGGTGCCGATCGGGCGCTTGATGAAGGGCGCGGAGATGTTCATGGGTGTGGTGCCGGGAATCGGGAATCGGGATTCGGGAATCGGTACAGGCAACAGCCAGCGCGGCCTCCACGCGTGCGTGTGGGCAGGCGATGCCGTGGGCAGGCACAGCGATCAGCGAAGACGTCAGCAGTCGTCATGCCGATCGTTCCGAGGTGGATGCCGGGGGTGCGCCGTCATGGCGCGCTGCACGGCGCGCGCGCCAGGCACGCATGCGCTCGCCGGCGCGTTCCATGTACAGGTAGATCACCGGGGTGGTGTACAGCGTGACCAGCTGCGAGAGCAGCAGGCCGCCGACGATGGCAATACCCAGCGGACGGCGCAGTTCCGAGCCGATGCCCGTGCCCAGCGCCAGCGGCAGCGCGCCCAGCATGGCGGCGGCGGTGGTCATCATGATCGGGCGGAAGCGCAGCAGGCAGGCGCGCCGGATCGCATCGTGCGCGTTGGCGCCTTCGCGGCGTGCGTCGATGGCGAAGTCGATCATCATGATGGCGTTCTTCTTGACGATGCCGATCAGCAGCACGATGCCGACGATACCGTCCACCGACAGGCTCAGCCCGCACATCATCAGGGCCAGCAACGCACCGACACCGGCCGGCGGCAGCGTGGAGATGATGGTGAGCGGGTGGATGTAGCTTTCGTACAGCACGCCCAGCACGATGTAGATCACCACGATCGACGCCAGCAGCAGCCACACGATGTCGGTCTGGCTGCCGGTGAATTCGGCCGCCTTGCCGACGAATTGCGCATGCACCTGGCTGGGGATCTCGAGAGTTTCGCGTGCCTTCTCGATTGCCGCCACCGCCTGCGACAGCGAATGCCCCGGCGCCAGGTTGAACGAAATGGTCACCGCCGGCAGCTGCTGCTGGTGGCTCACCACCAACGGCGTGTTGGTGACCTTGGCTTCGGCCAGCGCGGCCAGCGGAATGATGTTGCCGGCGCCGACCACGATGCCGGTGTTCTGCGCGCCCACGCCGGTGGCAGTGGACGAGTTGGACGAGGTCACCTGGCCGAAGCTGGTGGCATTGGTGCCGGTCAGCGCGCCGCTGCCATTGCTGGCCACCGCCAGCTGGTTCATCAACGCGGTGCTGCTGCGGAATTCCGGCGCCACTTCCAGCACCACCCGGTACTGATTGAGCTCGGTGAAGATGGTGGAGATCTGGCGCTGGCCGAACGCGTCGTACAAGGTATCGTCGATGGTCTGCATCGGCACGCCGAGCATGCTGGCCTTGTCGCGGTCGATGCTCAGTTCCAGTGCACGCCCCTGGTTGGCCAGGTTGTTGTCCACATCCGCCAGCTCGGGCAGCTTGCGCATCGCCTCGGTCATGCGCCCGGCCCAGGTGGCCAGTTCGGTACTGTCCACATCCGACATCGAATACTGGTATTCGGTGGCCGCCACGCGCGTGTCCAGGGTGACGTCCTGCACCGGCTTGAGGAACAGCGCCACGCCGGGGATGCGGGCCACCGCGTTCTGCAGGCGCGGCAGCACCTCATCCAGCCCATCGCGGTCGCCGCGTGTCTTCAGCACGATCGACAGCTGGCCCTGGTTGATGGTCGGATTCATGGTGCCGGCGCCGATGAAGGCGGCCACGCCGGTCACCGCCGGGTCCTTGCGCAGCGCTGCAGCCACCGCCTGGGTGCGCTGCTCCATCTGCGGGAACGCCACGTTCTGGTCGGCCTGCACCACGCCGGTGATCAGGCCGGTGTCCTGCTCGGGCAGCAAGCCCTTGGGGATCGCCACATACAGCACCACCGTCAGTGCCACCGCGCCGATCGCCACCGCCAGGGTCAGCGGCTGATGCGCCAGCACCCAGTCCAGGCTGCGCTCGTAGGTACCGACGGTGCGCGTCCACAGGTTGGTCTTGCCGGCGGCTGCGGCGCGCTCGTGCGCGTCTTCGCCTTCGGGCAGCGCATCGGGCTTGAGCAGGTAGGCGCACATCATCGGCGTCAGCGTCAGCGACACCAGCATCGAGATCACCACCGCAATCGACAGCACCCACGCAAACTCGTGGAACAGCCGGCCGGTGACGCCGGGCATCAGCAGCAGCGGCAGGAACACCGCCACCAGTGACACGGTCAGCGACAGCACGGTGAAGCCGATCTGCTTGGCACCGATCTCCGCCGCTTCCGGCCCGCTCTTGCCCTGCTCGATGTAGCGCACGATGTTTTCGATCATCACGATCGCATCGTCGACCACGAAACCGGTGGCCACCACCAGCGCCATCAGCGACAGGTTGTCCAGCGACATGCCCGCAAATGCCATCACCCCGAAGGTGCCGGCCAGCGACAACGGCACCGCCACCGACGGAATGATGGTGGCCCACAGCCGGCGCAGGAACACGAAGATCACCGCCACCACCAGCGCGATGGTCAGCACCAGGGTGAACTTCACCTCGTGCACCGAGGCGCGGATGGTTTCGGTGCGGTCGGAGAACACTTCCAGATGCACGTCGGCCGGCAGCACCGACTGCAGCTGCGGCAGGATGCTGCGGATCTGCTCCACCGTCTGCACGATGTTGGCGCCGGGCTGGCGGCGGATTTCCAGCAGCACAGCCGGCTTGCCATCGGCCCAGGCGGCGAGCTGGTCGTTCTCCACCCCGTCGACCACCTTGGCCACATCGGCCAGCCGCACCGGGCGACCGTTGGCGAAGCTGATGATGGTGTCGCGGTATTGCGCGGCATCCACCAGCTGGTCGTTGGTGCCGATGCTGTAGGACTGGGTCTTGCCGTTGAGCGAGCCTTTCGGCGCGCTGACGTTGGTCTGGGTCAGCGCGCTGCGCAGCGACTCCATGGTCAGGCCCATGTTCGACAGCTGCGCCGGGTTGACCTGGATGCGTACCGCAGGGCGCACGTTGCCGGCGATCGACACCAGGCCCACGCCCGGCACCTGCGACAGGCGCTGGGCCAGGATCGCATCGGCGTAGCGGTTGACCTCGCGCAGCGGCAGCGAATCGGAGGTGAGCTTGAGTGTGAGGATCGCCGCATCGGCCGGATTGACCCGGTTGTAGACCGGCTGGTACGGCAGCGACGAGGGCAGCGTGGCCTGGCGGATCGCGGCCTGCACGTCCTGCGAGGCGATGTCGATGTCGCGGTCCATCGAGAACTGCAGGATGATCGTGGACAACCCCGCCGACGAGTCGGAGGTCATCATCTGCAGGCCGGAGATCTGCCCGAACTGGCGCTCCAGCGGGGTGGTCACCAGCGAGGCCATGGTGGTGGCGTTGGCGCCGGGGTACTGGGTGGTCACGACCAGGCTGGGCGCGTCGATTTCCGGCAACGCCGAGACCGGCAACTGCCGGTAGCCCAGGATGCCCAGCAGCAGGACGCCCGCCATCAACAACGAGGTGGCGATCGGGCGGCGGATGAAGATGGTCGAAAAGCCCACGGGGGGTGTCCTTGCTGAAGACGTCAATCGATGCCGGCGCACACGGCGCCGACGCGCACTGGCGACGGGGCAGGCCCGTCGCCAGCGGTCAGGCCGGCATCAACGCGGGCCGCCGCCGCGACGGCCACCGCCGCCGCCGCGCTCCTGCTTGTTCTGGGCGGCCTTGAGCTCGGCTTCGGTGGGCTCCGGCGGGGTTTCGCCCGGCTTGAGCGCACTGACCTTGCTGCCTGGCTTGAGCCGGAACTGGCCTTCGGTCACCACCCGCTCGCCGGGCTTGAGCCCCTTGGTGAGCTGCACATGGCTGTCGTCCACTTCCACGCCCTGCACCACGGTACGCATCTGTGCGGTGTTGTCGTTGCCCACCACGTAGACGTAATCGCCATCCGGGCCGCGCTGCACTGCCTGGGTCGGGACCACGGTGCCGCCGGAGATGGTGCGCAGCTGCAACCGCACGTTGACGAACTGGCCCGGCCATAGCGCGTTGTCGGTGTTGTCGAAGATCGCGCGCGCACCGAAGGTGCCGCTGTCAGCAGCGATGCGGTTGTCGATCACATCCAGCTTGCCGTCGCCGCTGATCACATGCGCATCGCCACGGTCCAGCGCCGCCACGCCCAGCGGTGCCGCCGCCTGGCCGCTGCGCACGGCCTGCAGCTCGCGCTCGGGCAGGTTGAAGGACACGTAGATCGGGCGGATCTGGGTCAGCGTCACGATGGTGGAGCTGGTGCTGACGATATTGCCCACGTCCACGCCACGGATGCCGGCGATGCCGTCGATCGGCGCGGTGACGCGGGTGAACTGCAATTGCACCTGCGCCGAGCGCATCTGTGCATCGTTGGCGGCCACGGCGGCCTCGTACTGCGCCACCTGGTTGCGCTGGGTGTCCAGATCGGTGCGCGAGACATATTGCTTGTAGGCCGGGTCGTTGGAGCGCTGGTAATTCACCCGCGAGGTCGCCAGCAGCGCCTGGTTCTGGCGCTTGGCCGCCAGCGCCTGGTCGTAGCTGGCCTGCAGCGTGCGCGGGTCGATCTGCGCCAGCACCTCGCCCTTCTTCACTTCCTGGCCTTCCTTGAAATTCAGGCTCATCAGCTGGCCGCCCACCTGCGGGCTGACCGTGACCGTGTTGAGCGCGGTCACCGTGCCCAGCGCGCTGGCATACACCGGCACGTCCTGGGTGGTGGCGGCCACCACCGTCACCGGCACCGGGCCGCTGTTTTCGGTGCCGGTGCCGTCCGGCGCGCCTGCGCGCTTGCCCTGGTTGCCCCCACCCATCATCCGCATTGCGACGAACACCACGACAAGCACCGCTACAACCAGCAGTGTGATCTTCCAAAAACGCGACATGCGACAACTCCTGATGGCGGGCCGGGCGCGTGGTGCGACCGTGGGGCGGCTATGCGCAGCATATCGTTGCGTTTCACCAATTGAGCGTTACTGAAGTAACGGCTCGGCCGGCGAAACGACCGCAACGGTCATGGAGGCACTGCAGCGGCAACGCGCCACGGCCGCTGCGGTTGACCGCCGGGCTGAATCGGGCCCCACTGCAGCCCATCGGGCGCGCACCTGCACTACATTAAGCAACCACCTTGAGAGGATTGCCGATGCGCCACTCCCGCCTGCTGACCAGCGCGCTGCTGCTCGCCCTGCCCACGCTCGCCGCCGCGCAGACTGCGCAACGGCCCGAAGTTCAGGCCGCCGCCGCCCCGCTGCAGGCCAAGGTGGTGCAATGGCGCCGCGACTTCCACCAGCACCCGGAGCTGTCCAACCGCGAGGAGCGCACCGCCGCCACCGTGGCCGCGCAGCTGCGCAAGCTGGGCCTCAAGCCGCGCACCGGCATTGCCCATCACGGCGTGGTGGCCATCATCAAGGGTGGCAAGCCCGGCCCGAAGATCGCCCTGCGCGCGGACATGGACGCGTTGCCGGTGAAAGAGCAGACCGGGCTGGCATTTGCCTCCAAGGCCACCGCCGAGTACCGCGGCGAGCAGGTCGGGGTGATGCACGCCTGCGGCCACGACGCCCATACCGCCATCCTGCTCGGCGTGGCCGAGGCGCTGGTGGGCATGCGCGAGCAGCTGCCCGGCGAAGTGATGCTGATCTTCCAGCCCTCCGAAGAAGGCGCGCCCGGCAACGAGGAAGGCGGCGCCTCGCTGATGCTCAAGGAAGGCCTGTTCGCCGACTTCAAGCCGCAGGCGGTGTTCGGCCTGCATGTCTTCTCCAGCGTGCAGGCCGGCAAGATCGCGGTGCGCAGCGGCCCGCTGATGGCGGCCTCGGACCGGTTTGCGATCAAGATGATCGGCCGCCAGACGCATGGTTCGGCGCCCTGGAACGGCATCGACCCGATCGTGGCCAGCGCCGACATGATCGGCGCCGCGCAGACGGTGATCAGCCGCCGCGCCAACCTGTCCAAGCAGCCGGCGGTGCTCAGCTTCGGCGCGATCAAGGGTGGCATCCGCTACAACATCATCCCCGACGACGTGGACATGGTCGGCACCATCCGCACCTTCGACGAGGGCATGCGCCAGCAGATCTTTGCCGATCTCAAGAACGTGGCCGAACACACCGCCGCTGCCCATGGCGCCAAGGTCGAGGCGCAGGTGCCGGACCAGCCCGGCAACCCGGCCACCGTCAACGACCCCGCACTGACCGCCAGGATGCTGCCCAGCCTGCAGGCCGTGGTGGGCGCCGATAATGTGTACGAGCCGCCGTTGCAGATGGGCGCGGAAGATTTCTCGTTCTATGCCCAGCAGGTGCCGTCGATGTTCTTCTTCGTCGGCTCCACCGCCAAGGGCATCGACCCGGCCACCGCACCCAGCAACCATTCGCCGCAGTTCCTGCTGGATGAGTCCTCGCTGGATGTGGGCTTGCGTGCGCTGTTGCAGGTGTCGCTGGATTATCTGCGTCAGGGTGAGGCTGGCTGAATCGGGAATGGGGAATGGGGAATGGGGAATCGGATGCAGTTGCGCGATTCCCCACTCCATTGGCGATCAAGTAGAGCGATGGGCTGCGTGAAGAGGTCAGCTGCTCCTTTGTCGGCTCGGTGTTCCAGCGGCCGCCATACACCTCACGGCCAGCCCGTGCGGCCTAAAATGGCGGCATGAATACCCCAGAAGATTCCACCCTTGGTCGCGAGGTTGCCTACCCTAGCGGCTACGACCCGTCCTTGCTGTTTCCGATTCCGCGTGCGGCCGGGCGCGAGGCGATCGGGCTGACCGGCGCACTGCCGTTCATCGGCCGTGATCGCTGGCATGCCTATGAGTTGAGCTGGCTCGATGCGCAAGGCAAGCCGTGCGTGGCCACGGCCACCGTGCACGTGCCTTGCGACTCGCCATCGCTGATCGAATCCAAGTCGCTCAAGCTGTATCTCAACTCGCTCAATGCCACCCGCTTCAATAGCGCCGAAGCGGTACGCACACGCATCGCCACCGACCTGTCCACGCGCGTAGGTGCCGATGTATCGGTGGAGTTCGGTCTGCCGCCGATCGATGCGGTGGGCGAGGGTGAGTCGATCGATACGCTGGATGTCAGCATCGACGACTACGGCCCGCCCAATGCCGATTATCTGCGTGCGCACGCAGGCGCTGCGGTGGACGAAGTGCTGACCTCCGCGCTGCTCAAATCCAATTGCCCGGTCACCGGCCAGCCGGATTGGGCCAGCGTCACGCTGCGCTATCGCGGCGCGCCGATCGATCGCGAAGGCTTGCTGCGGTATCTGGTGAGTTTCCGCGACCACGCCGAGTTTCATGAGCAGTGCGTGGAGCGCATCTTCAATGACGTGCTGATCCGTTGCGCACCTGAGTGGCTGGTGGTGGAAGCGCGTTATACACGTCGCGGTGGGTTGGACATCAACCCCCTGCGCAGCTCGCCCAGCGTGCCAGCACCGCTGTCGATCTTCCGCGACCTGCGCCAGTAAGTCGCGCCTGCACAGGATCGCGCCGGCTTCACGGTGGCGCGATCCACGCTTAACAGCCGCCCGCGCACCCTGCAGCCATCGTGAGGCACGAGGGTTGCAGCAATGAGCGCCGATAAAAAAGCAGATTTTTCCAACGTCACCGCATCGGTCGACAGCACGGCCGAGGTAACGCCGGCAGCGGATTTTTCCAACGTGCGCACCAGCGTGCAAAGCACAGCGCAGCTGGTCGACGAGTCGGTCACCGTGCAGGCAGGCGACACGCTATCCAGCATCGCGAAACGTCACCTGGGTGATGGCGCATTGTGGCCGCGTATCTTCGAAGCCAACCGCGAAACGCTCAAGGACCCGGACAAGATCTTCCCGGGCCAGGTACTGCACTTGCCACCGAAGGCTTAAGCAGCTACCGCGTCATTCATGCATTCGATTTAGACAAGGCCAGTCATTCGCCACCACCCATTCGCTCTTTGGAGAACGATCCATGCGTAGCAAAGCCGTTTCCAGCTCCCTCGTGCTCGCCCTTGCCGGCGTGCTGGCCATGTCGGGCTGCCGTAAAGAAGCCAACGACGATTCCAACGTATCGAAGGATCCCACCTCCGGCGCTGCCACCGACGCCATGCCGGGCCCGGCCGCGACGCCGCCGGCCAGCGACCAGGCCGGGCAGAGCACCGCGACCGGCGCTGCAAGCACCGATGCCGCAACGGGCACCGGCGCGGCCGTCACCGTCTCCAGCGTTGCGGTAGGAACCAAGGCAGCCGCCGACAAGACAGTGACGCCATCTGCCAACATCGGCACCAAGGACACCATCATCGTCTCGGTCAAGACCGACGGCAGTGCGAGCAACGTGCCGGTATCGGCCAAGCTCACCTATCAGGATGGTCAGGTGGCGGGCGAACAGAACGCCACCTTGACCACGTCCGGGGCCGAGACCACCAATCTCAGCTTCAGCAAGCCCGATGGCTGGCCGGCCGGCACCTACACCGCGCAGGTGATGGTGGATGGCAAGCCTGCAGGCAATCCGCAGACCATCACCGTCAAGTAAGCGGCGCTGGTTGAGGCATCGGATGGTGTGCAGCGCTGTATTGCACACCTTCGTAGCAGACACCCGGTTCTGCAGGGCACCAGACAAGGCGCGACCGCAAGGTCGCGCCTTTTCCATGCACGTCGCATTCGTTACAGCTGCATCCATCCCATTGGCCACGTGACGGGATGAAGCGTCCGCCCGTGGTCGCTTTACCCGGGCGCGGCTCAGACGCGACAATGCCGTGCTGATCCAATGCCGCGTCCAGTGCGCTGGCCGATCGGCGTGCCATCACCGACCCCCGTCGCGCACGCCAACCTCGCCATCGCTGGACGTCGGCGCTCCTCCCGACCACAAGAGCCATCGCACCTCATGTCGAAGACACCGAAGATCCTCTACACGCTCACTGACGAAGCTCCCTTCCTGGCCACGCAGTCGCTGCTGCCGATCATCGATGCCTACACCGACACCGCCGGGATCGTGGTCGAGACGCGCGACATCTCGCTGGCAGGTCGCATCCTGGCGCTGTTTCCCGAGCACCTGAGCGAGCAGCAGAAAATCGCCGACGACCTCGCCGAGCTCGGCGAACTGGCCACCACGCCGGAAGCCAACATCATCAAGCTGCCCAACATCAGCGCGTCGGTGCCGCAGCTCAAGGCCGCGATCAAGGAACTGCAAGGGCAGGGCTATGCACTGCCGGCGTATCCGGACGAGCCCAAGGATGCCGCGGAAAAGGACATCAAGGCGCGCTACGACAAGGTCAAGGGCAGCGCGGTGAATCCGGTGCTGCGCGAAGGCAATTCCGACCGCCGCGCACCGCTGTCGGTGAAGAACTATGCCCGCAAGCATCCGCACCGCATGGGCAAGTGGAGTGGCGAGTCCAAGTCGCACGTGGCGCACATGGACGATGGTGACTTCTTCGGCAGCGAGCAGTCCGCCACGCTGTCCGAGGCCGGCAGCCTGAAGATCGAGCTCGTCGCTGCCGATGGCAGCAGCACCGTGCTGAAAGACAAGGTTGCGGTCAAGGCCGGCGAAATCGTCGATGCCGCCGTGTTGAGCAAACGCGCGCTGGCCAGCTTCATCGACGCGCAGATTGCCGATGCCAAGGCCAAGAACGTGCTGTTCTCGGTACATCTGAAAGCCACCATGATGAAGGTCTCCGACCCGGTGCTGTTCGGCGTGGTGGTCGGTGAGTTCTACAAGGACACGCTGAGCAAGCATGCCGATGCGCTGAAGTCGGTCGGCTTCGATCCCAACAACGGTATTGGCGATCTGTACGCACGCATCGGCACGCTGCCGGAAGACCAGCAGGCGCAGATCAAAGCCGATATCCAGGCCGAATACGCACAGCGCCCAGGCCTGGCGATGGTCAATTCGGACAAGGGCATCACCAACCTGCATGTGCCCAGCGACGTGATCGTCGACGCATCGATGCCGGCGATGATTCGCGATTCCGGCCAGATGTGGAATGCCGACGGCAAACTGCAGGACACCAAGGCAGTGATCCCGGATCGTTGCTATGCCGGCGTGTATCAGGCGGTGATCGACGACTGCAAGGCGCACGGCGCGTTCGATCCGGCCACCATGGGCTCGGTGCCCAACGTGGGGTTGATGGCGCAGAAGGCCGAAGAATACGGCTCGCACGACAAGACCTTCCAGATTGCCGCTGCCGGTACGGTCAAGGTCACCGATGGCAATGGCAAGACGGTGTTCGAACACGCAGTGGAGGCCGGCGATCTGTGGCGCATGTGCCAGGTCAAGGACGCGCCAATCCAGGACTGGGTGAAGCTGGCCGTGGAGCGCGCACGCCTGAGCGACACGCCGGCCGTGTTCTGGCTGGACAAGGCCCGCGCGCACGACGCGCAGGTGATCGCCAAGGTCGAGACCTACCTGAAGGATCACGACACCAACGGCCTGGATATCCGCATCCTGCCGCCGGTGGAAGCGACCACCTTCTCGTTGCAGCGCATCCGCAAGGGCCAGGACACCATCTCGGTCACCGGCAACGTGCTGCGCGATTACCTCACCGACCTGTTCCCAATCATGGAACTGGGCACCAGTGCCAAGATGCTCTCCATCGTGCCGCTGATGGCTGGCGGTGGCCTGTTCGAAACCGGCGCCGGCGGCTCGGCCCCCAAGCACGTGCAGCAGTTCGTCGAAGAAAACTGCCTGCGCTGGGATTCGCTGGGTGAGTTCCTGGCGCTCGCGGCCTCGCTCGAACACCTGGGCAATCGCTACGACAATCCGTCGGCCACGGTGTTGGCCAAGGCGCTGGATGTGGCCAACGGGCAGTTCCTGGACAACAACAAGTCGCCGGCACGCAAGGTGGGCGAGCTCGACAATCGCGGCAGCCACTTCTATCTGGCGATGTACTGGGCGCAGGCCCTGGCCGCACAGACCGAAGACACCGCCTTGCAGGCCAAGTTCGTACCGCTGGCCAAGGCCCTGACCGAGAACGAAGCCACCATCGTGGCCGAGCTCAACGGCGCGCAGGGCAAGCCGGTGGACATCGGCGGTTATTACCATCCGGACCTGGCCAAGGTCAGCGAAGCGATGCGCCCGAGCAAGACCTTCAATGATGTGCTGGCGACGCTGAAGGCCTGAGTCCCCGCACCGCCTGTCGGTGCGGAGCACGCTGCCATCAAGGCCCGTCTCGTCAGAGGCGGGCCTTGTCGTTTCAACGGAACGGCGACAGCGCCGTCATGGCCCGAAGCAGGCGTCGGCTGAGCCGCGCCATGCGCCGTTCGCGCCGGAGGCGCTGGCGTGCTTCGGCCGTCAGCTGGGCGCCTTGCACTGTCGGCGCGAGGGGCGTCGTTGATTCCACGGACTCAACCGATTCAGCCGATTCAACTGGCGCGTCGGCTTCTGCCAGGCATCGAGCGAGCGCCGCGTCGGCAATGTGGCCGTGCTGGAACAACAAGTCGGTAAAGATGCGCATGCCCTGGCCTCCACTTGAGTGAAACCCACAGTAGGTGCAGGCTAGGGGGCGTAAAAGCGATGCTTTTGCAAGTGAGTGTTGAATCATATTCAAGGGTTGGCCATGGCGCGTCCTCCGCTTCACGCATTGCAGGGTTTCGTCAGCGCGGTGCGCCTGGGCAACCTGTCGCGCGCCGCAAGCGCAATGCATCTCACCGTCAGCGCGCTCAGCCATCAGATGCGCGCGCTTGAACAACGGCTGGGGTATCCACTGCTGCAGCGGCATGCGCGTGGCGTCACCGCTACACCGCAGGGCCAGCAGTTGCTCGATCGCATCGCACCGCATCTGGATGCGATTGCCGAAGCGTTCGAGCCCTTCGGTGCGCGCCGCGAAGACACGCTGACGCTGAGCATCACGCCGTCGATGGCATCGGCCTGGCTGGTGCCGCGGCTGGGCGCATTCCTGGCGGTCCATCCCACCATCGAAATCAACCTGCTGTCGAGCGAGCGACTGGTGGATTTCGAACGCCAGCAGCAGGTGGACGCCGCCATGCGCATCGGTGCCGGGCAATGGGCGGGCGTCATCGCCGAACCCTTGTTCGACGAATGGCTGGTGCCGATGGCAAGCCCGGCGCTGATCGCGCGCATGGGCGGCGTGGAGGCGCCGCCCTTGCACCACTGGCCATTGCTGGGCGACCCGGATGATGCCTGGTTGCGCTGGTTTGCCGCGTTCGGCGGCGATGCGCCGCGGCGCTATGTCGCCGTGCTCGACGAGTCCGAGGCGCACCACCGCGCTGCGCTGGATGGCGTCGGCGTTGCCTTGGGTCGCGTGACGCGTGCGCGCCTGTTGCTGGCGTCCGGCCAACTGGTGGCGCTGTCCACGCAACGGCTCAAGACCAGTTGGTCGCATTACCTGGTGTATCCGCCGCGTTCCAGTACGCATGGCGGGTTTCTCGCATTTCGTACGTGGCTACAGGGCCAGGCGCGCGAACACGCCGCGCACGCGCAACAGGCCACCGCCGTGCCACCTGCCGCGCGTGGCCGCAAGCGCACAAGGACAGTGCAACCATGAGCCACCCACCGTTGCCGCCGCAATCCGAGCGCCGCGCGCTGGCGATCGCCCAGGCCGTGTATGAAGCATTCGAGGACTATCACGCGCGGTTTTCCGAGATCACCGCACGCGCCAAACAGCGGTTCGAAACACGCGATTGGAGCGGCGCGCGCGACGACGCAGTTGCACGCATCGCGCTCTACGATCAATACATCGCCGAATGCATGCTGCGTCTGCGTGCAGTACTGCTGGGCCAGGCGCACGACCGTGCGCTGTGGATGCGCGCGCGCGATCATTACGCCGCGTTGCTGAGCGGCTTGATCGATCAGGAGTTGTACAAGACCTTCTACAACACCCTGACCCGCCGCTACTTCGGCACCCATGGTGTGGACGCCGATATCGAGTTCATTGCGCTGGATATCGAGCCCACCGATGCCATTACCGTGCCGGTGGCTCGGCACACCTATGCGGTCTCGCCAGGCCGGTTGACCGACATGCTGGTGCGGGTGCTGGGCGACTACGCATTCGCCGTGCCGTATGCGCATCGCACCCGCTGCGCTGCTGCGATTGCGGTGCGCCTGCTCGACGACCTTGCGCACTGGGGCGAGCATCCGGTACGCAGCGTGGAGCTGCTGGAGACCGTGTTCTATCGCGAGCGCCGCGCCTATCTGGTCGGGCGCGTCTTCGGCGAGCATCGCTTTTCGCCGTGCGTGATCGCCTTGATCAACGACGATGCCGGCCTGCGCGCCGAAGCGGTGCTGACCCGGCGCAGCGATGTCGCGCAATTGTTCAGCAATTCGCGCAGCTATTTCCAGGCCGACCTGTCGACGGTCGGCGATGCGGTGGTGTTCCTGCGCAGCCTGCTCACCCACAAACCGGTCGATGAGCTATACACGATGCTGGGCCGCGCCAAGCAGGGCAAGACCGAGCGGTATCGCACGTTTTTCAGCCATTTTCAGGCGCATCCGTCCGAACAGCTGGTGCACGCCGATGGCACCCCCGGCATGGTCATGGTCGTGTTTACGCTGCCCAGTTATCCGCTGGTGTTTAAGCTCATTCGCGACCGCTTTGCCTATCCCAAGACCATGAGCCGCGCGCAGGTGGAAGGCAAATACGAGCTGGTATTCCAGCTGGATCGCATCGGCCGCCTGCTCGATGCACAGCCTTACCGGTTCCTGCGGTTTCCCAGGTCGCGCTTTTCACCGGCGCTGCTGCAAGAGCTGCAGACCAGCTGCGCGATGAGCCTGAGCGAAGATGGCGACGATGTGCTGATCGCGCTGTGCTACGTGCAACGGCGCCTGCGCCCGCTCAATCTGTACCTGCGCGAACAGCTGCCCGAGGCCGCGCACGCGGCCGCACTGGACTACGGCCAGGCGATCAAGGACATGGCGCGCAACAACATCTTTCCCGGCGACATGCTGCTGAAGAACTTCGGCATCACCCGGCACCAGCGCGCGGTGTTCTATGACTACGACGAGCTGTGCCTGATCACCGAATGCACGTTCCGCGACTGGCCCGCGCCCACCACCTACGAAGAACAGATGGCCGCCGAGCCCTGGTTCCACGTCGGCCCGCGCGACGTCTTCCCCGAACGTTTCGCCTTGTTCATGGGCTTGCCCCCCTCGCAACTGGAAGCGGTCAAGCAAATCCACCCCGAGCTGTTCAACCCGCAATGGTGGCGCAACCTGCAGGCCCGGCTGCGCGAAGACGATTACCCGGACACGCCGCCCTACGCGGAGTCGCGCAGGCTCGCCTGATGGGTCTGTCTGTATACCGGTCCGCCGAATGTTACTGAAATGGGCGGGCATTGTCGGTGCTCGTTGTCGCCAGCTTATGGCAGCACACCCACAAAAAAGCCCCGCAATGCGGGGCTTTTTTCTCGTTGACGCAGACCGGAATCAGCGCTTCATCGAGCTGAAGAACTCGTCGTTGGACTTGGTGGTCTTCATCTTGTCCAGCAGGAATTCCATCGCCGCGATTTCGTCCATCGGGTGCAGCAGCTTGCGCAGGATCCAGATCTTCTGCAGCAGCTCCGGCTCGATCAGCAGGTCTTCGCGGCGCGTGCCCGAGCGGTTGATGTCGATCGCCGGGTACACGCGCTTTTCGGTGATACGGCGGTTCAGATGCACTTCGCTGTTGCCGGTGCCCTTGAACTCTTCGTAGATCACCTCGTCCATCTTGCTGCCGGTTTCCACCAGCGCCGTGGCGATGATGGTCAGCGAGCCGCCTTCTTCCACGTTACGTGCCGCACCGAAGAAGCGCTTGGGCCGGTGCAACGCATTGGCGTCCACGCCACCTGTGAGCACCTTGCCGGAGCTGGGCACCACGTTGTTGTAGGCGCGTGCCAGGCGGGTGATGGAGTCCAGCAGGATCACCACGTCCTTCTTGTGCTCGACCAGGCGCTTGGCCCGCTCGATCACCATCTCGGCGACCTGCACGTGACGCGCGGCCGGCTCGTCGAAGGTGGAGGAGATGACCTCGCCGCGCACGGTGCGCTGCATTTCGGTCACTTCTTCCGGGCGCTCGTCGATGAGCAGCACGATCATGTGCACTTCGGGATGATTGGTGGTGATGGCCGTGGCCACCTGCTGCATCATCATCGTCTTGCCGGCCTTGGGCGGGGAGACGATCAGCGCACGCTGACCCTTGCCCTGCGGCGCCATCAGATCCAGGATGCGGCCGGTGATGTCCTCGGTGGAGCCATCGCCACGCTCCAGACGGAAGCGGCGGCGCGGGAACAGCGGGGTCAGGTTCTCGAACAGGACCTTGTTCTTGCTCGCTTCCAGCGGCTCGCCATTGATGGTGTCGACGATCGACAGCGCGAAATAGCGCTCGCCGTCCTTCGGGAAGCGGATGCGGCCGGACAGATGGTCGCCGGTGCGCAGGTTGAAGCGACGGATCTGGCTGGGCGAGATATAGGTGTCGTCCGGGCCGGCCAGGTAGCTGGCTTCGGCCGCACGCAGGAAACCGAAGCCGTCGGGCAGGATTTCCAGCACGCCATCGGCGGCAACGCCTTCGCCGTGACGGGTCAGCACCTTGAGCAGGGCGAAGATCACGTCCTGCTTGCGCGCGCGCGCCACGCCTTCCTGGATGTTGAGCTGGTCGGCGATATCCAGCAGCTTCTGCGCCGGCATCCGCTTGAGGTCGCTCAGCGAATAGACGGGGAAGCCTTCCGGCACGGCCGGATGCGGCCGCGCGATGAAGGGCTCGTTGCTACCGTCGGAGGACGGCATGCCACCGCCTTCATTGCCGAAGCGGTCGCGCGGACCGCGGTCGCGACGGTTGCGGAACCGGTCGCGGCGATTGCCCTGCTGGTTCTGCCCCTGGCCCTGCTGATTCTGGCCGCCCTGATTCTGACCTTGGCCCTGGTTCTGGCCCTGGTTTTGCGCCTGATTCTGGTTCTGCTGTTGCTGCGCCTGATTGAAGCGCTGCTGCTGCGACTGGCCGCCCTCGCGGGGCTCGCCGTGGCTGTCGCTGCCCTGGCTGGCGCTGGAAGCGCTGCTGGTGCCTGCGCCATCGCCGGACGTCTGCGCCGGTGCCGATTCGGCAGCGGGCGACGGTGCCTGCGGAGGGCGTGGCGCGTCGGGTGCGGGACTGGCGGGCAAGGGCAGGTTGGGTTGCTGCGCGCCGGCATCGTCATGGGCGACGGCGGTCTTGCTCACGCGCGGCTTGCGCACGCGCTTCTCAACGGGAGCGTCGACGCTGCTCCCGGTATCGGAGGAAGGATGATCGGACAAGTGCGTGATTCCTCGCTAAGGTGCGAGCGCCCGGCTGGGGGGCGAACTATTGGTAGATGGGAGTCTAGAAGAGGGTTCTAGAGGGGTACGGCGGCGCACGAACGTGTGCCGGACCAACTGACACTATCACCGCGGCGCGCAACCGCGCAAGCATCGGCCTTGGCCGGATTTAACTGCCGGCCTACCACGGCAGGCGCCCATCGCTGGACGCCCGCTCACTCAGGCGGCCGCGCCGCCCAGGGTCTTGTCGATCATCTGGGTCAGCTGGCCCTTGCCAACCGCCCCGATCTGGCTGGCCTGGACTTCTCCGTCCTTGAACAGCAACAGCATCGGGATCGAGCGCACGTGGTACTTGATGGCCAGGGCGCGGTTCTGGTCCACGTTGACCTTGGCAACCTTGAGCCGACCCTGGTATGTATCGGCCAGATCGTCCAGCACCGGTGCGATCATCTTGCACGGGCCACACCATTCGGCCCAGAAATCCACCAGGACCGGTTCGCCGGATTGCAGTACAGCTGTCTCGAAGTCGGCATCGCCGACATGTTGAACCTTGTCGCTCACGTTGGGTCTCCTGGAAACCAAACGGCCCACCCGATCGGGCAGGCCGCCACATTGCGTTAAACTGGGGCATTGCGCGACTGAATCAAGTGTCAGTCCTGAAGCCGCGCTGTCCGCCACAACTGCCGCAGTTTGCGACGCTGTCGGCATCGATGCAAGCCGCGCCCGGGCTGCCCAGGGCGCCTTACGAAGACGGAATAATGAGCGACAAACCGCTGACCGATTTGACCTTTTCCTCGTTCGAACTGCATCCGGCGCTGATCGCCGGGCTGGAGAGCGCCGGATTTACCCGCTGTACCCCGATCCAGGCGCTGACCCTGCCGGTCGCGCTGCCGGGCGGCGATGTCGCCGGCCAGGCCCAGACCGGCACAGGCAAGACCCTGGCGTTCCTGGTGGCGGTGATGAACCGCCTGCTGATCCGCCCGGCGCTGGCCGACCGCAAGCCGGAAGACCCGCGCGCGTTGATCCTGGCGCCCACCCGCGAGCTGGCGATCCAGATCCACAAGGACGCAGTCAAGTTCGGCGCCGACCTGGGGCTGCGCTTTGCGCTGGTCTACGGCGGGGTGGATTACGACAAGCAGCGCGAGCTGCTGCAGCAGGGCGTGGATGTGATCATCGCCACGCCGGGCCGGCTGATCGACTACGTCAAGCAGCACAAGGTGGTCTCGCTGCATGCCTGCGAGATCTGCGTGCTGGACGAAGCCGACCGCATGTTCGACCTGGGCTTCATCAAGGACATCCGCTTCCTGCTGCGGCGCATGCCCGAGCGCGGCACCCGTCAGACGCTGTTGTTCTCGGCCACGCTCAGCCACCGCGTGCTGGAGCTGGCCTACGAGCACATGAACGAGCCGGAAAAGCTCGTCGTCGAGACCGAGACCATCACCGCTGCGCGGGTGCGCCAGCGCATCTACTTCCCGTCCGACGAAGAGAAGCAGACGCTGCTGTTGGGTCTGCTGTCGCGTAGCGAAGGCGCGCGCACCATGGTGTTCGTCAACACCAAGGCGTTCGTCGAGCGCGTGGCGCGCACCCTGGAGCGCCATGGCTACCGCGTTGGTGTGCTGTCGGGCGACGTGCCGCAGAAGAAGCGCGAGTCGCTGCTCAACCGCTTCCAGAAGGGCCAGCTCGAAATCCTGGTCGCCACCGACGTGGCCGCGCGCGGCCTGCATATCGACGGGGTCAAGTACGTCTACAACTACGACCTGCCGTTCGACGCCGAAGACTACGTGCACCGTATCGGCCGCACCGCACGTCTGGGCGAAGAAGGCGATGCGATCAGCTTCGCCTGCGAGCGCTATGCGATGAGCCTGCCGGATATCGAGGCCTACATCGAGCAGAAGATCCCGGTCGAACCGGTGACCACCGAGCTGTTGACCCCGCTGCCGCGTGCAGCACGCGTGCCGGTGGAAGGCGAAGAGGCCGACGACGACGCTGGCGACAGCGTGGGCACGATCTTCCGCGAAGCGCGCGAGCAGCGTGCCGCCGAAGAACAGCGTCGCGGTGGCGGGCGCAGTGGTCCCGGCGGCGGTTCGCGCAGCGGCAGTGGTGGCGGCCGCCGCGATGGCGCCAGCGCCGGTGCCGACGGCAAGCCGCGTCCGCGCCGCAAGCCGCGTGTGGAAGGGCAGGCGCCTGCCACGGCTGCACCGAGCGAAACACCGGTGGTTGCCGCTGCAGCGGTGGACGCGCCGTCCACCATCGCGGCCGATGCCGAGCGTGCACCGCGCAAGCGTCGTCGTCGTCGCAACGGCCGTCCGGTCGACGGTGCAGAGCCGGTCGCGTCCACGCCGGTGCCCGCACCTGCTGCCCCGCGCAAGCCGACACAGGTAGTCGCCAAGCCGGTGCGCGCCGCAGCCAAGCCGGGCGGCAGCCCGTCGCTGCTGAGCCGCATCGGTCGCCGCCTGCGGTCGCTGGTCTCGGGCAACTGACGATCGCTTCGCTGCAATCGCATCGCCGTTACGCGGCGATGCGACGCAGGCACGGGCGCTCCGGCATAATCGCCGGATGACCGTTCTGCGTTTCGACAACGTCAGCAAGCACTACGCCGGGGGCCACCAGGCGCTGACTGATGTCAGCTTTGAGGTGGCCGATGGCGAGATGCTGTTCGTGACCGGCCACTCCGGCGCCGGCAAAAGTACCTTGCTCAAATTGATCCACCTCAGCGAGCGGCCCAGCCAGGGCGCGGTGCTGCTGGGTGAGCGCAACCTGCTCAAGGTGCGCGGCCGGCAGATTCCGCTGCATCGGCGTCAGGTGGGTGCGGTCTACCAGGACCACCGCCTGCTCAACGACCGCAGCATTGCCGAGAACGTGGCGTTGCCGTTGATCCTGCGCGGCACCCGCCGCGCCGAGATCGGCAAGCGCGTGCGCTCGGCGCTGGAACGCATCGGCCTGGCCCATCGCGAAAAAGCCCTGCCATCGCAATTGTCGGCGGGCGAGCAGCAACGCGTGGGCATCGCCCGCGCCATCGTCGGCGAACCGCGCCTGCTGGTGGCCGACGAGCCCACCGGCAATCTCGACCCGGCGCTGGCGGCCGAAATCATGCAGTTGTTTGCCGAGCTTCCTGCGCGCGGCACCAGCGTGCTGGTGGTCAGCCACGACCTGGCGCTGCTCAAGCAGATGCGCAAGCGCGTGCTGATCCTGGACCACGGCCGCCTGGTCGACGACATCTCGCCGCAGGACCTGGCCGAATGAGCAAGCTTGCCAATACCGAAGCGGTGGCACCGTCGCGCTTCGGCGTCTGGATCGACCACCATCTGCACAGCATCGCCTTCAGCCTGGGCCGCGCCATGCGCAAGCCGTGGGCCACGCTGCTGACCATCGTGGTGATGGCCTTGGCGCTGGCCTTGCCGCTGGGGCTGTCGATCGCGCTGGACAACGTCAAGCTGCTGGCCGGCAGCGTGCAGCAATCGCGGGAGATCAATCTGTTCCTGAAGGTCGATGTCGCGGCCGAGGCCGCGCAGGCGCTGGCCACCGAGCTGCGAGCCCGCCCGGATGTGGCGCAGGTCACGCTGCGCACCCCCGAACAGGGCCTGGCCGAGTTGCGTGAGAGCGCCAAGCTCGATGAAGCTGCCGAAGCGCTGGGCGAAAACCCGCTGCCCACGCTGCTGATCGTCACGCCCGCCGACACGGCCGACGACGCGCAGCTGGCCGGCGCACTGCAGGCCCTGCCGCAAACCGACCAGGTGCAGCACGACGCGCTGTGGCGCAAGCGCCTGGATGGCTGGCTGCACTTCGGCGAGCGCCTGGTACAGGTGCTGTCGGCCCTGCTTGGCATCGGTGCGGTGCTGGTGGTCGGCAACACCGTGCGGCTGGACATCCAGTCGCGGCGCGAAGAGATCGGCGTGCTGCAGCTGCTCGGCGCCAGCGATGGCTTCATCCGTCGCCCGTTCCTGTACCTGGGCGCGTGGTACGGGCTGGGCGCTGGCGCCGTGGCGCTTGCGCTGATTGCCGCTTCGGGCCTGGCGTTGCGTGCGCCGCTGGCGACCCTGGCCGACAGCTATGGCAGTTCGTTTACGCTGCACGGGCTGGATCTGCTGCATTCTGTGATGGTGCTCATCGGCACCCTGGTCCTGGGCTGGCTGGGCGCCTGGCTGGTGACCGGCCATTTCCTTCGCCAGACCCGTCCCACCGAGACCTGAGGCCTGCCATGCATCCACCAGATCTCAAACACCTGATCAGCGACGCACCGCGCGTGATGGTCGTCGATGGTTCGAAGCTGGTGCGCAAGCTCATTGCCGACGTGCTCACGCGCGAGCTGCAAAACGTGCAGGTGATTGGCTGCGCCAGCATCGCCGAAGCGCGCGATGCGCTGGAAGCCGGCGCGGTGGATCTGGTGACGACCTCGCTGTCGCTGCCCGATGGCGATGGCCTGGCCCTGGCGCGCAGCGTGCGCGAAGCGGCCGGGCAGGCATATGTGCCGGTCATCGTGGTGTCCGGCGATGCGCAGCAGCACCTGGTCGAGCGCCGCTTCACCGAATACGTCACCGACTATTTTGACAAGGCGCTGGGCCATGAGGCCCTGGCTACCTTCATCCGTGGCTATGTGCAGCCCGAGCCGGTGGTCGGCGCGACCGTGCTCTATATCGAAGACAGCCGCGTGGTGGCCGAGGCGACCAAGCGCATGCTCGAGCGCCAGAGCCTGAAGGTGGTGCATGTATTGACCGCCGAAGATGCCTTTGCGCTGCTGACCGCCGAATCGCTGGGCCGGACCGAGCGTCGTATCGACGTGGTGCTGACCGACGTGACCCTGAAAGGCGAGCTCAACGGCCGCGATGTGGTCGAACGTATCCGCATCGATTTCGCCTACGGCAAGCGCCGCCTGCCGGTGCTGGTGATGACCGGCGACACCAATCCACGCAACCAGTCCGAACTGCTGCGCGCCGGCGCCAATGACCTGGTGCAAAAGCCCATCGAGGAGCGCTTGCTGGTGACCAAGGTGTTGTTCCAGCTGCGCCTGGCACGTCTCGAGGATCAGGCCGTCACGCTATGAGTGAAGTGGAAGGGCGCATCCAGCTGGAACCGTCGTGGAAGGCAAAGGTGGGCGATTGGCTGCTGCGCCCGGAGATGCAGGAGCTGTCGGCCTTCCTGCGCCAGCGCAAGGCGGCCGGGGCGCGGGTGTTTCCGCCAGGGCCGCAGATCTTTGCCGCCTTCGACGCGACCCCGTTCGATCAGGTCAAGGTGGTGATCCTGGGTCAGGACCCGTATCACGGCGAAGGCCAGGCGCATGGGCTGTGCTTTTCGGTGTTGCCCGGCGTGCCGGTGCCGCCGTCGCTGCTCAACATCTATAAGGAGATCCAGGACGATCTGGGCATCCCGCGCCCGGACCATGGCTATCTGATGCCGTGGGCGCGCCGCGGTGTGCTGCTGCTCAACGCGGTGCTGACGGTGGAGCAGGGCCGGGCGGGTGCACACCAGAACAAGGGCTGGGAAGGCTTCACCGACCATGTGGTGGAGACCCTCAACCGCGAGCGCGAGGGCCTGGTGTTCCTGCTCTGGGGCAGCTACGCGCAGTCCAAGGGCAAGGTCATCGACCAGGCGCGCCATCGCGTGTTCAAGGCGCCGCACCCGTCGCCGTTGTCGGCGCATCGCGGTTTTCTGGGCTGCAAGCATTTCTCCAAGACCAACGAGCATCTGCAGCGCCGGGGCCTCCCTCCGATCGACTGGTCGTTGCCGCCGCGCGACGGGTTGGACACAACGTCGGCCGCCGGCTGAACAGCCCGGGCCGGGCGCCGCGTCGTCGCGCGTTTTGTCACGGTCTGCGCAGGCGTGGGGTGCTAGTTTGGAGTCAGAATTCGGGAAGCTGTACGGTAGAACGCCGGCAAGCATGGAAGCCCGAACGTCCTATAAATGGAACGCTGGGAACTCTTTCCATACCCGGCAGTCCAATAGTTCGACTGCTAAGATGGTGCCTATGAACCAGACTACTTCGACTGCCCTCGTGGCAAACAATCTCCCGATTCCCAGTGCGCTCGGTTCGCTGGACGCCTACATCGGTGCCGTGCACCAGATCCCGGTGCTGTCGGTCGATGAGGAGCAGAATCTGGCCCGCCGCTTCCGCGACGAGCTCGATCTGGACGCCGCGCGCGAACTGGTCCATTCCCACCTGCGCTTCGTGGTGCACGTGGCCCGCGGCTACAACGGCTACGGCCTGCCGCTGGGCGACCTGATCCAGGAAGGCAATATCGGCCTGATGAAGGCGGTCAAGCGCTTCGACCCTGACATGGGCGTGCGCCTGGTCAGCTTCGCAGTGCATTGGATCCGTGCCGAAATGCACGAGTTCATCCTGAAGAACTGGCGCATCGTCAAGGTCGCCACGACCAAGGCGCAGCGCAAGCTGTTCTTCAACCTGCGCAAGTCCAAGACCCGCCTGGGCTGGCTCAATGCCTCCGAGGTGACGGCGGTCGCCAAGGACCTGAACGTCTCCGAACGGGAAGTGATGGAGATGGAGTCGCGCCTGTCCGGTCGCGATATCGGTTTCGACGCGTCCTCCGACGAAGACGATGACCACGGTCCGCCGTCGCCGGTGAGCTACCTGGTGGCCAACGACGAAGATCCGTCGCAGGCCTACGAGCGCCACGACAGCGAAGACAACCAGCTGCAGTTGCTGCGCGAAGGCATGGCCGGTCTGGACACGCGCTCGCGCGACATCGTCAAGCGTCGCTGGCTGGATTCCGAATCCAAGGTGACGCTGCAGGAGCTGGCCGACGAGTACGGCGTGTCGGCCGAGCGGATTCGCCAGATCGAGGCGAACGCGCTGAAGAAGATGAAGGCGCTGTTCGTCGCCTGATCTTTTGCTTCCGCAGTTCATGTCGCACAAACGGCCCGGTTATCCGGGCCGTTTGCGTTGGGGTGTCTGCGGGTGCGAGCAGCCGTCTGACGCCGCTGCCAGGATCACGCCTGCGCGACAATGTGTCAGTCGGGCAGGCGCGCCACCGGCAGATGCCAGCCGTAGCGGATCGCCATGAAGCGCAGTCCGAAACACACGCCGGCGCCGGTCGCCAGTGACCAGGCCTGCGGCACGCCGAGCACATGGCCGATGGCCACCAGACCGCCACCGGCGAGCGCGGCGACGGCGTACAACTCGGCCTGCAGCACCACTGGCGTGCGTGCGACCAACAGATCGCGCGCAATGCCGCCGCCGATGCCGCTGAGCATGCCCAGCAGCGTGGCACTGAGCGGGCTGAGCTGATAGTCCAGCGCCTTGCTGGTGCCGTAGACCGCAAACAACGCCAGCCCGGCCGCGTCGAAGATCTGCACCGGGTTGCGCAACCGCTCCACCGCTGCATGCCAATAGAAACCGGCAACGCCGGCCAGGCAGGCCGTGAGCAGATACTGCGGGTGCACCAATGCGGCCGGCGGGGTGGCGCCGATCAGCACATCGCGCACGATGCCACCGGACACCGCCGCCGCGCAGGACAGCACCAGCACGCCGAACAGATCCAGGCGGTTGCGCACCGCCACGGTCGCACCGCTCAGGGCAAACACGAAGGTGCCGAGCAGATCCAGCAGGAACAGGACAGTTGCCACGGTCAGGTCGTCGCATCAGGCCGCACAGCATCGCGCACGGCCTGTGGCGCTGTCATCCGTCCTTGCTGCTGGGCGGCGGGTCGTCGGTGGCGCCGCCGAAGATGATGCGCGCGGCGCGCTGGTAGCTCCAGTACGCCATCGCCCAGTTCACCAGCACCACGAAGCGGTTGCGGAAGCCGATCAGGAAGTAGACGTGCGCGGCCAGCCAGAACCACCACGCGACGATGCCGGACAGCTTGAGCTTGCCGACATGCACGATGGCGGCCATGCGGCCGATGGTGGCCAGGTTGCCGAAGTCCTGATAGCGGAAGGCGGCCGCGGCTTGGCCGCGCTGGCGTGCGCGGATGGCCTTGGCGATGTGCTTGCCCATCTGCTTGGCCGCCGGTGCCACACCCGGTACCGGGCGGCCGCCCTGCTGCACCGACGCCAGGTCGCCGCCGACAAAAATCTCCGGATGGCCGGGCACGCTCAGATCTGGCTCAACCAGCACGCGCCCGGCGCGATCCAGTGGCACGCCGAGCGTGCGCGCCAGCGGCGAGGCGGCGACGCCGGCCGCCCACACCACGGTGCGCGCCGGCACGAAGGTCTCGCCGAGCTGATAGCCCAGCGCATCGATATGACTGACCGGCGTGCCGGTGTGCACCTCCACCCCCAGCCGCTCAAGCTGCTTGCGCGCCTTGTCGGTGAGATCTTCCGGAAACGATGGCAGCACGCGCGGGCCGGCTTCGACCAGGCGTACCCGTGCCTGACGTGGATCGATATGGCGGAATTCGTTCTTGAGCGTGTGGCGGGCGATCTCGGCCAGGGTGCCGGCCAGCTCGACCCCGGTCGGGCCACCACCCACGACTGCGAAGCTCAGCCAGGCGGCGCGCGCCGCGGGGTCGGATTCGGCCTCGGCGCGCTCGAAGGCGAGCAGCAGCTTGCGGCGCAGGACCAGCGCGTCGTACAGGGTCTTCAGGCCGGGCGCGTGTTCGGCCCACTGGTCGTTGCCGAAATAGGCATGTGTGGCGCCGGTGGCCAGCAGCAACATGTCGTAGCCCAGCGACGTGCCATCGGCGAGCACCACTTCCCGGCGGGTCGGCGCAATCTCTGCGACGTCGCCGAGCAGCACCTCGACATTGCGCTGCTCGCGCAGGATGTGCCGCAGCGGTGCGGCGATGTCCGGTGCCGACAGGCCGGCGGTGGCCACCTGATACAACAGCGGCTGGAACAGATGGTGGTTCTGCCGATCGATCAGGGTGATGCGGATGCCGGGGTCGTCGAGTGCACGGGTCGCCCACAAGCCGGCGAAGCCGCCGCCGACCACGACCAGATGCAAGGGAGCGGGAGAGGGGGAAGAGGTCATCGTCAGGTCCGATGGAGTGCGACGCGGGCGCGACAGCATGCCAAATCGCCCATGAACATGACGCGTGGGCGTCGCACGCCTGCGGCATCATGTCGCATCTGCCGCCGACGGTCATTGCATGTCTTCACTGCCACCGCCCTTGCCACCGCTGCCGCCTGCCCCGGCGCACAGCGCAGCAGCAAACATTGCTCCTGCGGCTGCGGTCAGACAGCCACGCAGTGGCGTGGCCATCGGCCTGATCGGCATCCTGGCCTGTGCGAGCGTGTTCGGGATGGTGGTGCTTGCTGCGGGCCTGTGGCTGGTCGGTACCGGCTGGTCGATGTTTGCCGACCAGGCGCGCACTGCGCTGCAGGAAGACGCCGTGGTGCAGGAACACATCGGGCAGATCCGCAGCATGCGCGTGGATCTGCTGCGCACCGGAATGGCAGCGGGTGGCGAAGAGTTCGTCTTCGACGTGGAAGGCGATCGCGGCGCTGGTCGCGTCGCGGCGACCTGGGTCAGTGCCGGTGCCGATCAGGAGATTCTCAGCGAGGGGCTGCTCACCTTGCGCGATGGCACCGAGTACACCTTGCCGGCGGCAGCGACTACGGACGTTGAGACGCCCGACACCCCATCAGAAGTGGACGCCGATCCCGCACTCGATACCGCCCCTGAGACAATAGTGGAGCCATGAGCATGACCGACAATCCCGACAAGCGGATCGCCTTGCTGATCGATGCGGACAACGCGCCGGCGGGCAAGATCGATGTGGTGCTGGCAGAAGTGGCACGCTATGGCGTGGCCAACGTGCGCCGTGCCTACGGCAACTGGAAGAGCCCGCACCTGAAAGGCTGGGAGGCCGCGTTGCACGATTACGCGATCAGGCCGATCCAGCAATTTGCCTACAGCTCCGGCAAGAACGCCTCGGACATGGCGATGGTGATCGATGCGATGGACCTGTTGTATGCACGCAATCTGGACGGCTTTGCGATCGTCTCCAGCGATGCCGATTTCACCCCATTGGTGATGCGCCTGCTGACCGACGGCATGAAGGTCTATGGCTTTGGCGAGCAGAAAACCCCGGCGCCGTTCGTCAATGCGTGTTCTAAGTTCACCTATGTCGAAGCGCTCGGCGAGCAGGCTGCGGCCGCCAGCGACAGCGCGGCCGGCCGCAAGGACGCCACTGCATTGCGTAGCGACACGCGGCTGGTGCAGATGCTGCGCAATGCGATCGTCAGCGCTTGCGAAGACGATGGCTGGGCGCTGCTGAGCGCGGTGGGCAAGCAGGTCGCCAACCAGGCCTCGTTCGATCCACGCAATTACGGTTACCGCAAACTCAGCGACCTGGTGCGCGCGATCGGCCTGTTCGAAATCAAGCAAGACGAGCAGGCATTGTGGGTGCGCGATATGCCCAAGGGTGGGCGCGGCAAACCGACGCAGCCCGCCACTGCGACGGCGCAACCGGCGGCTGCTGCCAAGCGCCCGGCGCGCGCGCCAGCCAAACCTGCAGCAGGGGGCTGAGCATGACGCATGACGCAAATATGCCCGCTGCCGCGATGCCCGCCATCACGATTTGGGGACGTCGGAATTCAAGCAATGTGCGCAAGGTGTTGTGGTGCGCGGAAGAAGCCGGCGTGGCCTATACCTCGATCGAGGTGGGCGGTGCATTCGGCGGTAACGACACGCCGGCGTATCGCGCATTGAACCCGAATGGCGTGGTGCCGACCTTGCAGGACGGCACGCTGGTGTTATGGGAATCCAATGCGATCGTGCGCTACCTGGCTGCGCAGTACGCACCGGTGTTGTATCCGCAATCACCAGCCGAGCGCGCGCTGGGCGACCGCTGGATGGACTGGACTACATCGACGTTTGCAGGTGTGTTCCGCGATCTGTTCTGGGGGGTATTGCGCACACCGGAGGCCGAGCGCGATGCCACACGTATCGCCGCAGCGCTGGCGCAATCGGGCGAGCTGCTGGCACGTGCCGATGCGGCGTTGGCGCAGCAGCCGTATCTGTCTGGCGAGCGCTTCGCGATGGGCGACATTCCGTTGGGCAGCTTCATCTATGCCTGGTTCGAAATGCCGATCGAGCGACCCGCGCTGCCGTATCTGCAGGCGTGGTACCAGCGCTTGCGTGCGCGGCCGGCCTACCAGCGTGGCGTGATGACGGCGCTGACCTGAGTTTGGGTCAGCGCTCAGGTCGGCGTGATGCATTGCAGGCGCCACGCGTCGCCGCCGCCCTCGAACGCTGCTTGCTAGGAAGTGGGCCTCGTACATCGCGCGGTCTGTTGGTCTAACGTTGTTGTAGGAGCGCAGTTGTGCGCGAGGGCATTGCCGGTAACGCCGCATCGCGCGCAAGCGCGCTCCTACAAAACGTGAACACACCGCGCAAAACGTGAGTCTGGCGTCAGCTCCGTGTGCGATACGTCTGCACTAATACAAATCGATCGGATCCACATCCAGCGACCAGCGCACGCGGCGTGCCTGCGGGAGTGCGTAGATCGCCGGCAACTGGGTGTCGAGCAACCGGTGCAGCGCCGAGCGTTGCTGTGCGGACAGCAGCAACTGGGTGCGCTGGAACCCGGCGCGGCGTGGCATCGGGGCAGGCATCGGGCCATAGCATTCCACGGCCGCAACCGCCGGCGACTGCGCCGAGCTCTCGTCGGCGGTCAGCCCGCGTACCGCCAGCAGGAACTGATTGGCGGCGGCGACATCCTTGGCTTCGGCGCGGAACAGCGCCAGATGCGCAAACGGTGGGAAGCCGGCGGCCTCGCGCTGCTGCAGTTCGGCATCGGCAAAGGCGTGGTAGCCGCCATTGACCAGGGTCTGCAGCAAGGGGTGTTCGGGGTGATGGGTCTGCAGCCAGACCTCGCCGGGGCGGTCGGCGCGTCCGGCGCGTCCTGCCACCTGGATCAGCTGCTGGGACAGCTTTTCGGCGGCACGGAAGTCGGCCGAGAACAGGCCTTCGTCGATGCCGACCACCACCACCATGGTCAACCGCGGCAGGTCGTGGCCCTTGGCCAGGATCTGGGTGCCGACCAGGATGCCGGCGTCGCTGCCGAGCCGCGCGAGCTGGGTCTCCAGTGCGTCGCGGCGCTGGGTGGTGCTGCGGTCGATGCGCACCACCGGGACATCCGGGAAGGCCTCGGTCAGGCGCTCTTCCAGCCGCTCGGTGCCGATGCCCTGCGGCTGCAGCGCCAGGCTGGCGCAGGCCGGACAGGCCAGCGGTGCGGGTTGGCGCGCGCCGCAGTGGTGGCATTGCAGGCGGCGGCCGCCGGCATGCACGGTCATGGGCGTCTGGTGCAGCGGCGTGCTGCAGCGCTGGCAGGCGGCGGTCCAGCCGCAGTCGTGGCACAGCAGCACCGGTGCATAGCCGCGGCGGTTCTTGAACACCAGCACCTGCTCGCCACGCGCAAGGGTGGCGCCGATGCCAGCCAGCACCTCCGGCGACAGTCCGTCCTTGAGCGGGCGCTTGCGCACGTCCAGCACCCGGACCCGCGGCGGGCGCGCCTCGCCGGCACGCCGCGACAGCCGCAGGTGCCGGTAGCGGCCGGAATAGGCGTTGTGCAGGCTTTCCAGCGAGGGGGTGGCGCTGCCCAGGATCACCGGCACGTCCAGCGCCTTGCCGCGCACCAGGGCGAAATCGCGGGCGTGGTAGCGGATGCCGTCCTGCTGCTTGTAGCTGCCGTCGTGTTCTTCGTCGATCACGATCAGGCCGGCGTTAGGCAGCGGGATGAACACCGCCGAGCGGGTGCCGACGATCAGCTTGGCCTCGCCGCGCCAGGCCGCAGCCCAGACCCGTGCCCGTTCGCCATCGGAGAGCCCCGAGTGCAGCGCGTGCACCGGCACGCCCAGGCGCGCGCGGAAACGGCCCAGCGTCTGCGGGGTCAGGCCGATCTCCGGCACCAGCACCAGCGCCTGCCTGCCGGCCGCCAGGCAGTCGGCGATCGCCTGCAGGTAGACCTCGGTCTTGCCGCTGCCGGTCACGCCGTCGAGCAGGTAGGTGGCAAAGCCGCTGTGCGCGCGGATCGCGGCGGCGGCGGCCTGTTGTTCGTCGTTGAGCGCCGGCCCGCTGCCGGGGCGGGCCGGGATGGCATTGGCCGGCACTGCCACGCGTTCGGCAAGCTCACGTTTGGCCAGGCTGCGGGCGGCCTCGCGCCACTGCGGCAGCAACGGGTCCAGCTGCTCTTCGCCCACGGCGCCGGCCTGCAGCAGGCCGGCCAGCAACGCCGGCCGGCTGCCGGCGCGCAAGCTGGTGGCGGCGGTGTGCCCGGCCTCGGTCAGCTGCCAGGCCCAGGCGTGGGTGTCGGCCAGGGGCTCGCCGCGGCGCAGCGGGCCGGGCAGGGCGCTGGCCTGGGCCTCGCCGAGCGGGGCATGGGTATAGCGGGCCAGCCACTGCAGCGAGCGAGCCAGTTCATCCACCAGCAGTGGCGTGTCGTCGCACCAGGCCAGTGCCGGGCGCAGGCCCTCGGCCGACGGCTGCCGGCCGATTTCCACCACCACTCCGATCAGCTCGCGCGAGCCAAACGGCACGCGCAGCCGGCAACCGACCCGCGCCGGATCGGCGCCCGGCACGTCTGCCGGGGGCAGGTAATCGAACAGCTGGGGCAGCGGCACCGGCAGGGCGACGCGCAAGGTGGGCACAGTCGAAGGCATCCGCCAAGTCTACCGACTGTGTCCAGTGGACCTGTCCTGCGCAATTTGGGGCGTGAAGGCCGCGTGATCACTTGCAGCGTCTTTCTGTGACCCAAGTGATAAATACGACGTAAACCTATGTGAGGACTGAGGAAACGGGTTTATCCACACTGCCTGTGGATAAACCTGTGAATTAACCGCGTGCTCCACGCCGTGAAGGCGGATTCACTTGCCTTGGCAACCTCTTGGACATTTTTTCGCCATCCGGTGAAATTCAATATGGATCAATCACTTAGGCGTGAAACACGATTGCAACAAAGAAAAAACAACAGTTGACAGACGGGGGCGTATCGGTATGCCTGCCGCTGTGCACAACGTGCGTGACCAGCGGTCGCGACCGGAGCAACGGCGGCGCGATCTGTCAAGCGGTCGGCGTGGCGGACCTGCGTCGGTATCATGCCGGCCGATGCTGGAGTTCACATGACCGTAGTTCCCGACGCCCCCGTGACACCTGCCGCGCTGTCAGCCTTCCTGCGGGGCGTGGAACGCCGGGGTCTGGTGCTGGCGCAGTTGCAATGCGGCGACGTGGCCGCCGCCGAGCGGGCGCTGGCCGCCGCCTTGCGCGCCTTCAGCAGCCAGGCGGCGGGACGCCCGATGGCTGGCTGGCCGATGCGCTTCTGGAGCCTGCTGGCCACCGCGCCGCCGCTGCGCCGCGAACCCATGCCCGGCACCTGGCTGCCGCCGTTCACCGCGCTGGGCCGGATGCAGACGACCGACCGCCTGGCGTTGTTGCTGCGGATCGTGGCCGGGCTGGAAGAAGATGCCGCCAGCGAGGTGCAGGGCATCGCGGCGGCCGACTACCGGCAGTCGCTGGCACGGGCCTGCCCGCGCGATGCGGCCGGCAACCCGGACGCGCAGGCCTGGCGGATATTGGCGGAGGCGGCCCAGCAGGAACTGCGCGAGCTCGGTCCAGCCCAGCTGACCCGGCTCAGCCAGTTGCGCGATGCGGCCCTGGCCGGGGTGCCGTTGCAGCCCCCGGCCACACCGGTACGAACCGCACCAGCAGTGGAGCGCCCGTCGCGTGTGCGCGCACAGCGGTCGTGGCGTTGGCCGCAGGTCACCCGCCGCCACGCCGGCATCGGCCTGGGCGTGCTGGCACTGGCCCTGCTGCTGGCGGTGGTGGGCTGGTGGTGGACGCACCGCCGGCCGGCGCTGCCGCCCGAGCCGGTCTCGCAGGCGCCGGCCGGCGTGCTCCACGTGACCGACGCCGCGCCAGTCTTGGTGGAGGAGCTTCCGGCCGCCGACCTGCCGGACTCCGCCGCGGCCGCCGGCCCGGACCCGCGCGATCAGGCCATGCTGGCCGACCCGGACCTGGAGCTGGCGCGCTCGGCGGACTTCTATGCCTGGTACGCCGCCGGCCACCCGGTCCCCAAGGACGAGTCCGGCGCGCATGCCACCGCTGCCGAGCTGCCTTCTGCACCACTGGAGACGGTCGATGACGATCAATAAGTGGTCCGGCCTGTTGATGCTGGCGATGACTGGCATTGCCTGTGCACAGGCCTTGCCCGCAGCACTGGACGAAGGCAGTGCTGCGGCTGCCCCGGCCGCGCCCAGCGCCGCGCAGCAACGTGCCCGTTGGGCGGCGCTGACCCCGGCACAACAGGCCGACCTGCGCGCGCGCTACGCGGCCTGGAAGGATCTGACCGCCACCGACAAGGTGGTGCTGCGGCAGGCGCGCGAGCGCCTGCATGGGCTGCCCGACGACCAGCAGCGTGCGCTGCGGACCCAGTTCACTGCGATGGACCGCCTGCACCGCGACGGCTGGCGTCTGGGCTCGCAGCTGGGGGCGTTCTACCCGCAGTTGCAACCGCTGATCGGCTATGTGCCGGTGGCGCAGCGCGAGCGTGTGCTGGCGGTCCTGCGCAGCCTGGATGCCGGCCAGCTGGAGCAGCTGGCGGTGCTGGCACAACGCACGCCGCCGCAGGAGCGCGATGGCCTGCGCGAGGCCTTGCTGGCCGAAGCCCCGGCCACCCGCAGTGCCTGGCTGAAGCGGCAACTGGCGCGCTGATCGCCGCAGGGCGCCGGGAGGCGACGCGTGCCTGCCTCGCCCTGCGCCTTGCGACTGCATGACAGTCAGCGGGCTATCCCGGCTTGGTGGGTGTCACCGAGGCGGTACGGCCCATGCGCGGCTCGCCATTCGGAACCGTCTGCGGCCAGGTCGCCGTCGCTGCGTCAGACCTTGGGCAACCAGAGCGCCATGGCGATGTCACGCACGCCGTTCGATCACAGGCGTGCCAGGCTCGCCACCATCAGGAATGCGGCTGCCAGCGCGACGACGACGAAGTACACGCTGCCCAGGCCGAGATACTTCAGCACGGTCACCGGCCACGACTGTCCGTACACCCGTCGCTGCATCCACAGCAGATAGACCGGCATCCACAGCGCCAGCCCGAACTGCACCAGCCCGATGCTCCAGGCAATCGGGCTGGCAACCTGCGCCACTGCGTCGCCAAGCAACGACAGCAGCAGCATCGCCAGCAGGTTCAGGCATAGAAACGCATGGCTGTAGAGCGCCACCACCAGGTGCTCCAGATACACCCGCCCGCTGCGCAGGTAAAAGACCCGTAACAGCAACGCAAACAGCGGCACCAGCACCAGCAAGGTGGATGGCACCGCCGCAAAGAACGCGTTGTAGAGCAGCTGCGGGTTGCTGCGCAGGCGCGGCAGGTTGGCGCGGATATGGCCGAGCTGGGTGTTGAGCCAGCGGTTGGCAAACGGCGGCAACGGCGCCACGGTCAACGGATTGCTGACCGGATCCCAGGGGGTGCCGCCGACCGAAAAGAACGTGCTGTTGTCGGGTGCATCGACCACCGGGGCTGCACTATTCAGGCGCGCGCCCTGGTGCAGTTGCGCCAGCCGCTTGCTCGCTTCGCTCTCGGCACGTGCAATGCCGGCATCCACGCCGTCGCGTGCGATGCCGGCTGGCACCACCGTGCGCGTACTGGTCAGCGCACCGACCATCTGCGCACGCACCGCTTCCACCTGCGCCGGCGTGCGCGCATGCGCGAAGTCCTTCGGGGTGGCGCTGTGCGGTGCCGCTCCCGCCACGACATCGGTCTCTTCGTCGGACGCGTGCACGGCGATGCGTGCAATGAAGAAGGTCAACAGACTCAGCACCAGAAACAGCCGCATCGGTGCCACATAGCGCACGCGTTGCCCGCTCAGAAACCGCAGTGCCACGCGGCCGGGCACCAGCAGGTCGCGCAGGGTGCGGAAGATGCGCCCGTCCAGGTGCCAGAACGACTCGAATACTTCTTCCACCGCATGCGCAACGCTACGCACCGGGTTGTGGGCGCTCTGCCCGCAGGCGTGGCAAAAGTCACCGTGCAGGGCGGTGGAACAGTTTTCGCAATCCGATGGGTGCGGCGCGGTCGGGTGCAGGGGCATGGCCAGGTCCTGTTGGCGGTTCCAATGGGCCGCAGCGGCTGGCACGGCCACCCGAAGGGCCATGTCACGCGCACGGTACAGCATGATCGCGCGGCTGGCCGGGATTGGCGTGCCGCATTGTATTGCCCCGCATGCGCGAGCGAGCGCGGCGGCAGTGACCCAGGCGCGCGTCAGGCCGCTGTCGGAAACTGCGCGTAAGATAGCGGCCCCACGCGACCCGGTGCCAGCGCCTCCCGGTACGGCCGTAGTCCGCGCAGCGATCGGTTTGTCATGTCTGTTCCTTCTGCACCCACGTCCGCGACGCCAGGCTTCGCCGCGGAAGTGCGCACCACCGGCCTGCTGGCCTTGCCGCTGGTGCTCGGCCACGTCTCCACCGGCCTGATCGGCTTCACCGACAACGTCATCGCCGGCCACCACGGCACTGCCACGCTGGCGGCGGTCACCATCGGGACCTCGCTGCTGTGGCTGCCGATGCTGGTGCCGATCGGCACGCTGATCTCGCTGACCGCTTCGGTCTCGCAATTGCTCGGCGCCGGGCGCGAGCGCGAGATCGGCCCGTTGTTTCGTCAGGCGTTGTGGCTGTCGCTGGGCTTGAGCGCATTGATGTTCGCGTTTCTGAGCGTGGTGCCGCCGCTGCTGCCCACCTTCGGCATTGCGCCGGACATCGTGCCGGGGGCCACCGACTTCCTGCATGCGGTGCGCTGGGGCGTGCCGGCGCTGACGTTCTATTTCTGCATGCGCTATCTCAGCGAAGGCATGCACTGGACGCTGCCGACCATGTTGCTGGGGTTTGGCGGGCTGCTGGTGCTGGCGCCGCTGGGCTATGCGCTCACCTACGGCAAATGGGGCCTGGCCGAGCATGGCGCCGAAGGGCTGGGCATGGCCTCGGCGATCACCATGTGGGTGCAGGCCGGTGTCTTTGCGCTGTACCTGTGGCGGGCGCGGCGCTTTGCGCACCTGGAACTGTTCACCCACCTGGAAGGGCCGCGTTGGCGCGCCATCGGTGATCTGTTGCGCACCGGCCTGCCGATCGGTATCACCGTGTTGATGGAAGGCGGCCTGTTCATCGTCACCGCCCTGTTGATCGGCCGGCTGGGCTCCACCGAAGCGGCCGCACACCAGATCGCCATCAACGTCGCGCAGCTGTGCTTCATGGTGCCGATGGGCGTGGCCGAAGCCACCACCGTGCGCGTCGGCCATGCGGTGGGCCGCGGCGACCCATTGGCGATACGGCGCGCCACCTGGGCCGGTTACGCCATCGTGCTGGGCACCCAGGCTTTGTCGGCCAGCGCGCTGCTGCTGGGCCATGACGCCATCGTTGGCGTCTATACCAACGATGCGGCAGTGGCCGCGCTGGCCTCGGTGTTGCTGCTGTTTGCCGCCACCTTCCAGTTCCCCGATGGCATCCAGGTGCTGTCGGCCGGCGCGCTGCGCGGGCTCAAGGACACCCGCGTACCCATGTTCCTGGCGATGGTGTCGTACTGGGGCGTGGGCATGCCGATCGGCGCCGGGCTCGGCCTGGGGCTGGGCTGGGGGCCGCAGGGCATGTGGATCGGGTTGATCCTGGGCCTGACCGTGGCGTCGGTCCTGATGGGCTTGCGCTTCCGCCATACCAGCCGGCGATTGACCGCCCGCGTGGCCCCCTGACTTTCAGCGCATGCCGCGCGCGCAGCGCAGCCGGTATGCTGCACACCATCATCTGTACGCAGCGTCTTTTCGACGGAGTTTTCCATGAACCACCCCGTGCGTCGCAATCCCATCGCCAGCTTCTTCGTCGGCCTGTGGGACGTGATGAATTTCACCCGGCGCCTGATCTTCAACCTGGTGTTCTTTGGCTTTCTGTTCCTGCTGTTGCTGCTGTTCGTGGTGGCGATCGCGCGCGGCGACGGCACCAAACCACTGGCCGAGCGCACCACCCTGGTGATCAACCCCGAAGGCACCCTGGTCGAGCAGTTCAGCGCCGACCCGGTGAGCCGGTCGTTGGCCAAGGCGGTGGGCGACAAGAGCGCCGAAGAAGTGCAGTTGCGCGACCTGGTGCGGGTGATCGAGGCGGCCGGCAAGGACCGCAAGATCGAGCGGGTGCTGTTGAACCTGGACAAGCTGCAGCCGGCCGGCTTCGCCTCGCAGCGCGAAGTGGCCGCCGCGCTGCAGAAACTGCGCGCCTCCGGCAAGCAGATTGTGGCCTTCAGCGAAAGCATGAGCCAGGGCCAGTACCTGCTGGCCGCGCAGGCCAACGAGGTCTATCTGGACCCGATGGGCAGCGTGCTGCTGGAAGGGCTTGGCCGCTATCGCCAGTATTTCCGCGAAGGCCTGCAGGACAAGCTCGGCGTGGACGTGCACCTGTTCCGTGTCGGCGAATACAAGTCTGCAGCCGAGCCGTACATCCTCGACGCGGCCTCGGCCGACGCCAAGGAAGCGGACCTGTTCTGGATGAACGATGTGTGGCAGCGCTATCTGGCCGATGTCGGCGCCGCGCGCAAGCTAACGCCCGCGCAGCTGGCCGCCGGCATCGACACCCTGCCGGAGGGCGTGGTGGCCGCCGGTGGCGACCTGGCCAAGTTCGCGCTGCAGCAGAAGCTGGTCGACGGGCTCAAGACCCGCGAAGACGTCGATGCCCTGCTGACCAAGCGCGGCGTGGCCGACAGCGATGCCGACAGCGGTTTCCGCAACATCGGCTACAACGATTACCTGAGCCAGTTGCAGGCGCAGCGCTCGCCGATGGACAGCCGTCCGCAGGTTGCGGTGGTGGTGGCCGCCGGCGAAATCAGTGGTGGCGAGCAGCCGGCCGGGCGCATCGGTGGCGAGTCCACCGCGGCGTTGCTGCGCCAGGCGCGCGACGACGACGAGGTCAAGGCGGTGGTGCTGCGGGTGGATTCGCCCGGCGGCGAAGTGTTCGCCTCCGAACAGATCCGCCGTGAAGTGGTCGCGCTCAAGCAGGCCGGCAAGCCGGTGGTGGTGTCGATGGGCGACCTGGCCGCGTCCGGCGGTTACTGGATCAGCATGAATGCCGATCGCATCTACGCCGATCCGTCGACCATCAGCGGCTCCATCGGCATCTTCGGCATGGTGCCCAACCTGACCCGCGCGCTGGACAAGATCGGCGTGCACACCGACGGCGTGGGTACCACGCGATTCGCCGGTGCGTTCGACATCACCCGTCCGTTGGACCCGGCGGCCGGCCAGGTGATCCAGGCCGTGATCAACAAGGGTTATGCCGACTTCACCGGCAAGGTGGCGCAGGCGCGTCACCAGTCGGTGGAGGCCATCGACAAGGTCGCGCGCGGTCGTGTGTGGAGCGGGGCGCAGGCCAAGCAACATGGCCTGGTGGATGCCTTCGGCGGCATGCAGGACGCAGTGGCCGATGCGGCCGACCGCGCCAAGCTGGGCCGTGGCAAGTTCCGCGTGCGCTATGTGGAAAAACCGGCGACGCCGTTTTCGCAGTTCATGAGCGGGTTCGCCGGCAGCCGCATGGGCGCGTGGATGCTGGGCGACTCGGGCATGGCACGTGCATTGCTGGCCCGCTCGTTGCCGGAAGTGGACACGCAGCTGCGCTTCGTCGAAAGCGCCGTGCACGACAGCAAGGCGGGCGGCACGCCGGTCAAGGCATTGGCCTACTGCTTCTGCGGGTTCTGAGCCGTCGCGCTTGGACAGCGATTGCTGTATCGACAACGCCGGCCTTGTGCCGGCGTTGTGGTTTCTACTGCGTGGCTGCGTCGATCGCCTTGCGCTGGTCTTCGGCGGCCTGATCGGTCGCGGCCTGCACTGCGTGCGCCTTGTTCAGCGGTTGCTGGATGTGGTCGCGCAAGGCGGTGGCCTGCGGTTCGGGTTTCTGTTCGGTGGGTGCGGGCTGCGGCCGCTGACAGGCGCCCAGCGATACCGCCAGGCAGGCTGCAAGCATCCAATGCGTCTTCATCGTCGTGACCTCGCTCGGGGTGGCGGTATCCTAACGCTCGGCCCACGCATGCGCGTCAACTGCGCTGCAGCGGCCGTTTCCCAGCGTCTTGAAGAGGATCACCCACGTGACAATGCATCGCTGGCGGCTGGATGGACAGACCGCGCTCATCACCGGCGCCAGTGCCGGCATCGGTCTGGCCATTGCGCGCGAGCTGCTGGGTTTTGGCGCGGATCTGCTGATGGTGGCGCGCGATGCCGATGCCTTGGCGCAGGCACGCGATGAACTGGCCGAGGAATTTCCCGAGCGCGAGCTGCATGGCCTGGCGGCCGACGTGGCCGACGATGAGGAGCGCCGCGCGATCCTGGACTGGGTGGAAGATCATGCCGACGGCCTGCATGTGCTGATCAACAACGCCGGCGGCAACATCACCCGCGCCGCGATCGACTACACCGAGGACGAGTGGCGCGGTATCTTCGAAACCAACGTGTTTTCGGCGTTCGAACTGTCGCGCTATGCGCATCCGTTGCTGACCCGGCACGCCGCCTCGGCCATCGTCAACGTCGGTAGCGTGTCCGGGATCACCCATGTGCGCAGCGGTGCGCCGTATGGCATGACCAAGGCTGCCCTGCAGCAGATGACGCGCAACCTGGCAGTGGAATGGGCCGAGGATGGCATCCGCGTCAATGCCGTCGCGCCGTGGTACATCCGCACGCGCCGCACCTCCGGGCCGTTAGCGGATCCGGATTACTACGAGCAGGTGATCGAGCGCACCCCGATGCGCCGCATCGGCGAACCCGAAGAAGTGGCCGCCGCAGTGGGCTTCTTATGCCTGCCGGCGGCCAGCTACATCACCGGGGAATGCATCGCGGTGGATGGCGGCTTTCTGCGCTACGGGTTCTGAGCACAGCGCCACGGCAGGGCGACGTTGCCGGTCGTTGCACTGGCGGGCGAGGGCACAGCGTCGCTGCGCGGCGTCGCGCTCTATGCGGCGCCCGGGTTCCGCCCGGCGGCAGTGCACATGGGGGCGATGGGGCACGTCGCGCAGTGCCTGGCCGGCGCATTCGAGCCCACCGCCTCGCGCCTGATCGAGATGCAGCGCGCGGACTACCTGGCAGCACCTGTCGATATATGCCGCTCAACGTTCGCTTCATCGATGCATTGCAGCCCATGATCGGAACAGCGCTGACGGCATCACGGCAGGATTGGCGCGGCCGTGGCCATCCCGCGCACGCCGCATCTGGTCGTAGCGCGGTTTGCGTAACGCATTGCAGCCGGTGATCAGGCCGCGCGCTCAGGGCGTGGCGGCGGGATTGGCGCAGCGGCTTTCATCCAGCACGCGCCGCATCTGGTCATAGCGCTGTTTGCGCTCGGCCGATTGCGCCTCATCGGAGAAGCGCCAGGTGGATTCGGCCTGCTCGGCACGTTTGCGCCAGGCCTCGCACAGGCTCTGGTCCGGCACCGGTGCGCAGCGGTCGGTGACCACTTCGCAGGCGCTGCCGCCACCGGTGGCCGGCCCGCCGGCCAGATTGGTGGTCTGCATCGGCAGGCAACGCGTGGCCGGTTCGCGGTCTTCGGTGAAGTAGCGTCCGTTATCGTGCGCGGTGCATTCGAACAGCGGCGGCGGTGGCAGTGTCGAGGTGGCGGTCGCTGCCGGTACTGGCGTGGTGGGAGGTGTCGCGGCTGGCGCGGCAGGCGCCGATGCAGCGGTTGGCGCAGCGGCGCGTGGCTGCGTGGCACGTGCAGGCGCACCGGTTGCCGCTCCGCCTGGCGCGAATGGCACTGCGGCCGGGGCTGTCATCAGCTTTTTCTGTTGCTGCATGCCTTTCGGGCACGGCATGTTCTGCACCGTGAGCGCGCCGGTGGGATCGGTGCAACGGTAGATGGCCACTTCCTGGGCGCTGGCGCCCCACACCCCGCCCAACAGCAGGCATACCACCAGGGTACGGTTCATGCGCCGCCGCAATCGCGTTGCTGACGCGCTTCGATGCCACGTTGTTCGCGGCTGAGGTCCTGGCGCTCGCTTTGCAGTGCGTTGTTGTACCGGCGGATCAGCTCCCAGCGGCGGTCTGCCAACCGCGCGCAGACTTCCTGTTCCGGCAGGGCGTGGCATTCGTCGCGGACCTGCACATTGCCGTAGGGCACGATCACGGTGCCGCCATAGTCGCCACCGTGGTATCCGCCCCGATAGCCACCTTGATAGCTGCCACCGCCAAAGCTGGCGCTGCCGCGCAGGCTGCCGCGTCCGGAACCACCCTGCACCGAGATTGCCGGGCGCGGGCTCACCGGTAGCGGCGGGCGCAGGGTGCCAGCGGGGGGCGGAGGCGGGGCGATGCCATTGCCCACATAGGCCGGCCCCCAGGTCGGCACCCAGCGCGGATTGCCTTCGGGGCTGTCGCTGGTATAGCGCTGGCCGTCTTCGGTGGTGCACTCGTACATCGGCTGCGGCGGTTGCACGGTCACGATGCGCACCTCGCGTGCGGGTGCGGCGGCGGCTGGGGCGGGCGCTTGAACGCGTGCCGGGCGTGGCGGCGGATCCTGCGGACGCTGCATGTCCAGCACCTGCTGGCGGCCGCCGCTGCACGGCGCATCCTGCAAGGCGACGGTACCGGTGCTGCTGACGCAGCGGTACACGCGCACGTTGGGGTCGGGCTTGCTGGCCGTGCTCGCTGCCGCTGCGGGCAGTGCGCAGGCCAGCAACACAAGAGTCAGGGGAGTACGCATGGCCTGAGTGTGCGCGCTCGGCGGCCGCGCCGCCAAGTGGCTGGCGGTCGCCTGCGACGCCGTCGCGCCGCGGCATGGCAGCGTCACTCAAGGCGATGAGCTTGCCTGGCTGGGCACTGCAGCAGGTGCCCGGGTGCTGCTTGTGGCGGAACCCGGCCGCTCCAGGAGACCGCTCGTTGATCGATACCCTGCCGAGAGCTCAGGGCCTGCCGCGCCGGGTCGTTACCGCGGACGTGCCGATCAGGCGCAGCTGGCTGGCTCCGTTGCATGCGGGCACAGCCGTCGAAGACCGAAGAGGGGCGTGGGGACCGAACACGGCGAGGACAGGCCTCCGGGCCAGGCGCGCGCCTGATGCAGACCTGCATGGCAGCGAGCAGCAACCGCCAGACGGGCGCTTTCAGTGGACCATGACGCCGGCTTGTTCGGCCGGCGGTGGCTCAGTCGCGCAGCACCTGGCCGGTCCGTGCGTCGCGGATCTGGGTGGGCTGCGCCTGCCCGCCGACATCGCCGGCCACCACGCCGTCGATGGTCGCCAGCAGGGCCGGGTCCAGGGCCTCGCGGCTGCGCGCGGGGGGCTCGCCTGCCAGGTTGGCGCTGGTGGACACCAGCGGGCCGCCCCAGGCCGCGCACAGCGCAGCCACCACCGGATGCGCGCTGATGCGCACGGCCAGCCCGTCGTGCGTGCCGGTGACCCAGCGCGGCGCGCGGGGCGTGACCGGCAGGATCCAGGTATGCGGGCCGGGCCAGCTGGCCAGCACGTCCTGCCGGCGCGCTGGCGCCAGCGCATCGAGATCGATCCAGTCGTACAGCCGCTCGATGGCGGACGCCACCACGATCACGCCCTTGTCGACGGGGCGCCGCTTGATCTCCAGCAGCCGCAGCACCGCCGCTTCCTGTGCCGGGTCGCAGCCCAGGCCCCAGACCGCTTCGGTCGGGTAGGCGATCACGCCGCCCCGTTGCAGGGTAGCGACTGCGCTGTCCGGGCTCAGCGTGTGGTCCATGCGCTGCCTCAGCCTGCCGCCTTGCTCACGGTTTTCTTGACCACGCGCTTGGCCGCTTTTTTGGCGGCGGTCTTCTTGGCCGGCGCTTTCTTCGCTGCCGTCTTGGTGGCGGTTTTCTTGACCGTGGTCTTCTTGGCGGCGTCCTTCGCTTCCTTGGCTGAATCCTTGACCGCATTCTTCTTCAGCGTGGCCTTCTTGGCGCCAAAGCCCTTGCGCACCGGCTTGCCGGTATCGGCCAGCAGTTGCTGCACCTCGGCGAGCGTCAACGACGACGGCTCGCGCTCCTTCGGGATTTTGCCATTGAGCTTGCCATCGCTGATGTACGGGCCGAAGCGGCCGTTGAGTACCTGGATGTCGCTGCCCTCGAATTCCTTGATCACGCGGTTGCGCGCGATCTCTTCCTTCTCTTCGATCAGGAATACCGCGCGTTCCAGATCGATGGTGTACGGGTCGTCCTCTTTCTTCAGCGAGGCGTACACGCTGCCACGGCGCGCAAACGGACCGAAACGGCCGATGCCGACGCTGACGTCTTGATCTTTGTCCTGGCCCAGCGCGCGCGGCATCTTGAACAGTTCCAGCGCATCCTCGATCGAGATCGAGTAGATGCTCTGCCCCGGACGCAGCGACGCGAACGTCGGCTTTTCTTCGTCTTCGACGGTGCCGATCTGCACCATCGGACCGAAGCGGCCGATGCGCGCACTCACCTCTTTGCCGCTGACCGGGTCGGTGCCGAGCACGCGCACGCTGCCGGCGTCGGTCTTGTCCAGCGAATCCTTCTTGTCTTCGACCAGTTCCTTGAACGGGCCCCAGAACTTCTCCATCAACGGGATCCATTCGGCTTCACCGCGCGACACCGCATCCAGATCGTCTTCCAGATTAGCGGTGAAGTCGTAATCCACGTAGCGGGTGAAGTGCCCGGACAGGAACTTGGACACCGCCCGGCCCACGTCGGTCGGGCGGAAGCTACGGCCTTCCATTTCCACGTACTTGCGGAACTGCAGGGTCTGGATGATCGAGGCGTAGGTGGACGGACGGCCGATGCCGTATTCCTCCAGCGCCTTGACCAGTGCCGCTTCGGTGAAGCGCGGCGGCGGCTGGGTGAAGTGCTGGTCGGTGACGATGCGGTCCAGCGGGATGTTGTCGCCGGCCTTCATCAGCGGCAGCTTGCGGCCTTCGTCCTCGTCCTCGCTGCTCTTGGTGTCCTTGCCTTCTTCGTAGACCGCCAGAAAGCCCGGCACCACCACGGTGGTGCCGCTGGCACGGAACACGTGCTCGCTGCCGGCCGACAGGTCCACGCTGACGGTGTTGAGCGTGGCCGGAATCATCTGGCAGGCCACCGCGCGGCGCCAGATCAATTCGTACAGGCGGCGCTCGTCGTCGGACAAAAAGCGCGCTACCTGGGCCGGTGTGCGCAACGCCGAGGTCGGGCGCACCGCTTCGTGGGCTTCCTGCGCGTTCTTGGATTTGGTGGTGTAGGCGTTGGGCTGGTCCGGCAGCGAGGCAGTGCCGAAATCGCGCGCGATCACATCGCGGATTTCCGCCAGTGCGTCCTGCGACAGGTTTACCGAGTCGGTACGCATATAGCTGATCAGGCCGACCGAGCCTTCATCGCCCAGCGCCACGCCTTCGTACAACTTCTGCGCCACCTGCATGGTCTTGCGGGTGGTGAAGCCGAGCTTGCGCGAAGCTTCCTGCTGCAGCGTGGACGTGGTGAACGGCGGGGCAGGGCGGCGCTTGCGCTCCTTGCTGGCCACGTCGGTCACATGCAGCACGCCTTGCGCGGCCTGCTGGATGCGCAGGCGCGCCGCTTCGGCGGTGTCGCCGTCGGTGACGGTGAACTGCTCGAACTTCTGTCCGTCCAGCTTGATCAGTCGCGCGTTGAACGCTTGCGAGGGATGCCGGCAGTGCGCATCGATGGACCAGTATTCGCGCGGGATGAAGGCTTCGATCTCTTCTTCGCGCTCGACGATCATGCGCAGGGCAGGCGACTGTACGCGGCCGGCAGAGAGCCCGCGCTGCACCTTGCGCCACAGCACCGGCGACAGGTTGAAGCCCACCAGATAGTCCAGCGCGCGACGGGCCTGCTGCGCATCCACCAGGTCGGCGGCGATCGCGCGCGGCTTGAGCATCGCTTCCTTGATCGCGCGCGGTGTGATCTCGGTGAACACCACCCGCTGCATCGGCTTGTCCTTGAGCAGGCCGCGCTCTTTCAGGATCTCGGCGATGTGCCAGCTGATCGCCTCGCCCTCGCGGTCCGGGTCGGTCGCCAGGAAGATGTCGTCGGCGCCCTTGGCGGCGCGCGCGATGGCCTCGACATGCTTCTCGTTCTTCTCGATCAGGTCGTAACGCATCGCAAAGCCGTTGTCCGGATCGACCGCGCCCTCCTTGGGGACGAGGTCGCGCACGTGCCCATACGAGGCCAGGACGGTGAAGTCCTTGCCGAGGTATTTATTGATCGTCTTGGCCTTGGCGGGCGATTCGACGATGAGCAGGTGCTTGGGCATGGTGGCAACTTCTTGGGGCAGAGCCCGGGGGGGCGGGTAGCGTGGCCTAATTGGCCGGTCGAGGGAAGCAGATCGGCCGTTTCCCACACGTTAACGCCCGGGGAGTACTCCCGGGCGTTCAGTCGTCTTATTAGAAAGATCACGGCGGACGCCGCCGTGTCAAGCGCCTGGCGCGGCGAACTGCTAGCTCTGGCTCATTCCGATGGTTGCCAACATGATCGCGACGACCACGATGGAGAGCACCAGCAGCACCGCATAAATGGCCAGCACCACGATCGTGACCGTGTCCAGGCCCCGCGACTGCAGCTCCGGGCGGTCGGTGAAGGCCCAGCGGTCCACCACCAAGGTGTCGCAGATCTTGTCGTGCGGGGTCTGTTTGCGCTGGGTCATGCCGGCCATGAAGGCCGCCACGATCGCGCCGATCCCCAAGGTCAGGACGCTGATCAGCATGTAGGCCAGGTACCGCAGCACGTTGCGCCAGAACCCGACCCGGCCACCGTTGCTGTCGGCACGCACCACCTTGATGCCACAGGCGAGCTTGCCCAGGCTGGCCTGCAACCGGCTGGACTGCATCCAGGCAAAGTACAGCGTGGGAATGGCCAGGCCGATGCCGTAGGACATCACCAGGATCGCAATGCCGAGCGCGCTACCGTCGTCCAGGGCCGAACCGGAGTCGCCGCGGGTGGTCATCAGCGCCACCACGAACACCAGCGGGATCACGATCAGGTACACCGCGAAGGTGGTGATCAGGCTGTCGAGGATGCTGGCGGCCACGCGCCGCCACAGGCCGGCGTAGACGACCGGCGCATCCTGCAGTGCACCGCTTGCCGCGGGCGCGGCGAGGGCCGGGTCACCCCAGGCGCCGGGAAGCGTCGTCGTCGCACTTGCCGGTGCGTTTCCGGGTGCCGAAGCCGCTCCGGCGGTCTCGCTCAGGCTCGGGCCCGAGGCTTGCGGTGGGGTAATGGCGTCTGCCGGCGGGGCAGACCATGCCGGCCGGCCCGGTGATGGGGCGTGGTCGCGTGGCGGGTGGTCTGGGGAATCGACCGAGGGAGATTGACCGGCAAGACCGGTGGCCACGGCGGCATCAGCGGCGGCGCTGCCGCTGGCGTCGGCAACGGCCGTCTGCGCGGGCGATGACGTGGCAGCGAGGTCATTGATCGGCCGGGCCGCGACGGGCGACGCCGTGCCAGGCACGCCGTCGGCGCTATCGGCGGCCGACAGCGGTGCATCGGTCGGTATTTCCACGCGCGGCGGCCCGACGGCCTCGGGCACCGCAGGCCCCGTGCCGTCGAGGCCCAGTTCGGCGGCGACCTCATGCAGGGCCACCCATTGCGGCAGGCCTTCGCGCCAGACCAGGCTGGAGCGGTCGATGATGCCCTGCGACAGGCGCGCGGCAAGCGTGTCCGTGTCCACCGGTCCCTGGCGTTGCCGCTGTGCGTCGGCGTAATACCACTGCGTCATGTCGTCCCCTTAACGTGTAGCCATTGGCGTGCTGCAGGCGGTCAGCCGCGGCAATGCGGCGGAAGTTGGGCGTCGTCGATCTCGGAACTGCAGTTCCAGCTCCCGGCATCCGCATCCAGATCCAGCCACAGCGCCTTGCCGTCGATTCTGGCCGACTTGGGCGCGTGGATGACCGCTTCGATGCCGCACTCGGTCGTCTCGAAACGGCCGATGCGCACGCTGCTCAAGCGCTCGCTCGCGTACTGCTCGGGTGGCTTGAAGCCAGCGTCGTCGTTGACCGGGCAGCGGCCTTCGCTCGCAAGAAATTCGGCGATCTGCGGCTTTAACGGTGCCAACTCGCCAATCGCCTCGGCCACCCTGGCGCGGTTGAGATAGTCGTTGTAGGCCGGGAACGCGATCGCGGCAAGGATACCGATCACGCCGACCACGACGAAGACGCCGGCCACCGCACCCAGCACTGCAATCAACGGCCAGCCAGTGGTATTGCCGCGTGGGTGCAGAGGCGGTGCGGGCGCATGAGTCGGCGGAGCGTGCGCCGCAGCGGGCGGCAATGGCGGCGGAACCGATGCCGCACGCACATCAGTGGAAATTGGCGGGCCAAGGGTGTCGGCACAGGCGGACAAGGGTAGCCACTGGTCCATCCCTTCGCGCCAGACCAAGGTATCCAGGGCGATCAGGTGATCGCGATACAGACCCAGCAAGGCGTCTTCGGCCACCGGCCCGTGCCGATGGCGATTGCCATCGGCGTAATACCAACTGCGCATCCCCGTTCCCCTGCACGCACGTCCGTGGCGGTTTCAAGGCTCAGTGTACGGGTTCAGGCTCGTCCAGGAACATCTGGGTTTCCATCCAGGCATAGGCCGCTTCAGCGCCGGGCTGGTTGAACAGCACCATCAGAACCACCCATTTGAGGTCGTCCAGGTCCAGCTCGTCCTGGTCCAGCGCCATGGCGCGGTCCAGCACCAGCTCGCGCTGATCGGCATCGAGAATGCGGTGTTGCTCGAGGAACAGCAGGAACCCACGGCAGTCCACATCGAGCTTGTCCAGCTCCGGCCCGTGATAGATCCGCACCGGCCCGTCGACATGCGGGCGCGCGACGCTGGGCCGCTGCTCGGAGAGCGCGTCCAGCCAATCGAAGGCCTTGCTGATTTCTGCGGGGCTGAAACCGGCCTGGATCAGGCCATTTTGTAGCGAGTCACGGTCACGGACCAGGTCCGCGTCTTCGCTGAAGTAATGTTCGAACAGGTACAGCAGTACATCGAGAATGCTCTCTTTCATTGCCCTCGGCCTGCGTCGCGCGACGCTGTGGAGGTGAAGAAACTAAGGATTGCGGGTATAGCGACCGTGCTCGGTGACCACGTCTCCCTCCAGTTCCATGATGAGCAGCATGGAGGACAGCGCGGCGGCCGTCAATCCGGTGCGCTGCACCAGGGAATCCATAGGGGTTGGGTCGTGGCCCAGCGCCTGCCACAAGCGCTGGTAGTCCGGGTCCGAGCGCACGGAAGTGGCGGTGCGCACTGGTCTGGCCTCCTGAGTGGGGGCGCTCAGGCGTTCGCGCAAGGCGCTGGCCAATTCGCCCGACAGCAGGCCCAGCCCGTCGATGACCTGGGCCGGTTCCTGCGCGAGCGTGGCGCCCTGGCGGATCAGGTGGTGGCAGCCGCGGGCGAGCGGGTTGTGCAGCGAGCCGGGCAGGGCGAACACCTCGCGGCCGGCTTCTGCCGCCAGGCGTGCGGTGATCAGGGCGCCGGAGCGCATCGCCGCTTCCACCACCAGCGTGCCCAGGGCCAGCCCGGCGATGATCCGGTTGCGGGCCGGAAAGTGCGCCGCCACCGGGCCGGTGCCCGGCAGGTATTCGCTGACCACCGCGCCACGTGCGGCGATGCGATCGCGCAAACCGTGGTGCCGCTCGGGATAGGCCACGTCGGTGCCGGTGCCGACCACTGCCACGGTGATGGCTTCGCGGTGGGCCAGCGCGGCCTCGTGTGCGATCGCGTCCACGCCTGCGGCCATGCCGCTGACGATGCTCAGCCCGGCGCCTGCCAGGCTGGAGGCGAACGCGCGGGTATGGTCGCGGCCGGCGGCGGTGGCCGAGCGGCTGCCCACCACGGCCACGCCCGGGTGCCAGAGCGCGTTGGGGTCGCCGTCCACGAACAGGGCCATGGGCGGATTGGCGATATGACGCAGCAGGGCCGGGTAGTCCGGATCGTGCCAGCCGATCAGGTGGTGCCCGGGCTGTGTGCACCAGTGCAGCGCCGCATCCAGCGCCTGCTGGTCGGGTGCGTGCAGGCGCTGCGATTGCACCTCGTCGCAGCCGGCGGAGCGCCACGCCTCGGGCCCGGCTGCCAGCATCTGGGCCGCCGACGCGAAGGTTGTCAGCAATGCCTTTCGCGGTGGGCTACGGCCGCCTGCCAGCAGCAGGATCAGCAGGGCGCGCAGGTCGGGAGCAGTCAGGGCCATGCATTCAGGCTAGGCCGCAAACGACGACGGCGCCCTCGGGCGCCGTCGCGTTGATGCATCGGAATTTTCGCTTACTGCGCGTCGGGATGCTTGACGAAATACCCCAGGCCGGTCGGCTTGACGCTTTCCATCACCAGCGCATAGCTGACCTTGTCGAAGGTGCGGAACACCATCGCGTGCGAGGCGTATTCGTCGGGCAGGCCGACGGTGGAGCCGGACGGGCCGCTGAAATCGTCATCGGTCCGCGAGAAGCGCGCGTGCTTGACGCGGTCGCTGACCGTGCGGCCCTTGCGCCAGATCGAGAACACGGTGCCGTTGTTGATGCCTTCGCGGGCGCCGCCGGAGATGGCGATCACGTCGCGGGTGCCGCCGACGATGAAGGCGTCGGAGATGGCCAGCACGCGCAGTTCGGTCTGCAGCGCCTGTTCGGACGGCGGGTGCGGGATGAACTGCAGATCGTAGGGCTGTGCTTCGACCGCGACGATGCGATCGCCGGCGCGCACTTCGCGGCCGCTGTCCTGCAACAGCAGGGTTGCCGCCTTGGAATTGCCGCCTGCCGCGCTGCGGGTGATGGTGCCGACGTTGACCTGCGCCAGCTCATAACCGAGGAACTCGCGGCGCTTGCTCGGCGCGATGAAGTTCTTCCAGATGTTGCCGGAGCCGGCGGTGATGTTGCCCGCCATGTCCAGGTCTTCGTTGTGCTTGGGCAGGCTGAACTTCACGGTGGGGCGAACCACCGCAAAGCGCTGGCCCGGCTGCGCGTTTTCCAGGCCGACCACGTAAGCGATCTGGCCGGTGGTGGCGCGCGTGCGGCCGCCTTCCAGGCCCACCACGTAGGGCAGCTGATCGAAGTCGTCGACCACGCGCAGGTTCTTCAGGAACGGCTCGACGTCGGCCAGCGGAATGGCGTTGATCGGTGCTTCCTGGCGCGGGCCGGGCTGGATGGTGCCTTTGCCGACGCGATCCAGATAGGCCAGGCTGATCACGTCGCCGGGATAGATCAGGTGCGGATTCTGGATCTGCGGATTGGCCTGCCAGATTTCCGGCCACAGCCATGGTTTTTGCAGGAAACGCCCGGCGATGTCCCACAAGGTATCGCCCTTGCGGACCACATAGGTATCTGGATGCTCGCCCACCGCTTGCGCGGCAGCGTAGGTCGCGACGGTCAGCATCGCCGCAGCGACGACCGTACGAAGTCGGTTCAACATGAGTGCCTTCTTGCCTGATTCCCCAACAGGTCCGCGCACTATAGTCCAGAAACCGGGGCGCCACGCAAGCATTGCGCTAGAATGACACCGTCTTGCCGGCGCCGCGCCGGTGTCCCAGACGGGTAACCCCATGGCTTTGCTCCCTATTCTCGAATTTCCCGATCCGCGGCTGCGTACCAAGGCCGTGCCGGTCGATGCGGCCGAGGTCACCAGCCCGGCGTTCCAGACCTTGCTCGACGACATGTTCCAGACCATGTACGAGGCGCCCGGCATCGGCCTGGCCGCCAGTCAGGTGGACGTGCACAAGCGCTTCATGGTGATCGACGTCAGCGAAGAGAAGAACGCCCCGCAGGTGTTCATCAATCCTGAAATCGCCACCCGCCAGGGCGAACAGGTGTACCAGGAAGGCTGCCTGTCGGTGCCGGGCATCTTCGCCGATGTCAGCCGCGCCGATGCGATCACCGTGCGTTACCTGGACCGCGACGGCAAGGCACAGGAGCTCAGCACCGACGGCCTGCTGGCGGTGTGCATCCAGCACGAGATGGACCACCTGGACGGCAAGCTGTTCGTGGACTATCTGTCTCCGCTCAAGCGCGAGATGGTGCGCAAGAAGCTGGCCAAACAGCGCAAGCATGTGGCTTGAGGGCTGGGATTCGGGATTGGGGATTGGTAAAGGCGGGTTTTTGCACGCCTGTGAGCCGGCTGGTTTCAAATCGTTGAGCGCTGATCTCGGTGCGATCTGAGGGCTATGCCGGCACATTGCCATTGCGGCAAGTCCCGGGGGGTTGGCCTTGAAACCTCGGGCGCGGATTCGTGACCGCCAAGCCGCTGCCTATTACGGGCTTCGAGTCCCGGATGCAATTCCCGCTTCTCAGCGCACCCGATCGATGATGGGGCACGCGGGCTCCGGCGCCGGTTTGCCAAATCTTCCAGCGTAAATCCCGCTCTGCGCCTTTCAGCTCCACGCTACTCCCGCCCCGGCCAGCACCCCCGCCGTTGCCAATCCCGAATCCCAAATCCCGAATCCCCGCCCTATGAGAATTATCTTCGCCGGTACACCGGACTTCGCTGTCGCCTCCTTGCGCGCGGCCGCGCAGCGGCATGAAGTGGTGGCGGTCTACACCCAGCCGGATCGGCCGGCCGGGCGCGGGCGCGGGCTGACCCCCTCACCAGTCAAGCTGGAAGCGATCGCGCGCGGCATCCCGGTCTACCAGCCGCAGACCCTGCGCTCGCCCGAGGCGCTGGCCACGCTGCGCGGGCTCGATGCGGACCTGATGGTGGTGGTGGCGTATGGGCTGATCCTGCCCAAGGCGGTACTGGCCGCGCCGACCCATGGCTGCTGGAACGTGCACGCCTCGCTGTTGCCGCGCTGGCGTGGCGCCGCGCCGATCCAGCGCGCCATCGAGGCCGGCGATACCGAAACCGGTGTGTGCCTGATGCAGATGGAAGCCGGCCTGGATACCGGCCCGGTGCTGTTGTCGCAACGTATCGAGATCGGCGAGCAGGAAACCGGCGGGCAGCTGCACGACCGCCTGGCTGCGCTGGGCGCGCAGGTGCTGGCCGACGGCCTGGGTCTGTTGCGCGCCGGCATCCGTCCGGTGGCGCAACCGCAGCCGGCCGAGGGCGTGACCTATGCGCACAAGCTGGACAAGGCGCAGGCGCGGCTGGACTGGGCGCAGCCGGCGCAGGAACTGGCGCGGCGCGTGCGCGCGTTCAACCCGTGGCCGGTGGCCGAGGCGGTCCTGGCCGGCGAGCGGGTGCGCCTGCATGGCGCGGTGGCGCTGGAGCTGGCGCATCAACAGCCGCCGGGCACCCTGCTGGCCGCCAGCAAGCAGGGTATCGACATCGCCTGCGGGCAGGGCGCGCTGCGGGTGCGCGTGTTGCAGCGTGAGGGCGGCAAGGCGATTACCGCCGCCGATTACCTCAACGCGCGCCGCGACCTGCCGGCGCTGCGCTGATGTCGGCCGATACGGTGGCGGCGGGCGTTGGCTCGCGCCTGGCTGCGGCGCGCGTGCTGACGGCGGTATTCGACCAGGGCCGCTCGTTGAAGGCCGAGCTGGCCGCCACCTTGCCCGGCGTGGCCGATCCACGTGATCGCGCGCTGGTGGAGGCGATCTGCTTTGCGGTCATTCGCCGGCGCCCGGCGTATGACGTGGCGTTGCGGCAATGGCTGGAACGTCCGTTGCCGCCCCGCGATGCCGAACTCAAGGCGTTGCTGATGGCCGGCTTTGCGCAACTCGATGTGCTGCAGCTGCCCGCGCATGCGGCGTTGTCGGCCACCGTGGAGGCGTGCCGCGCGCTGGGCCGGCCCCGTCAGGCCGGCATGGTCAACGCGATCTTGCGGCGCGCCCAGCGCGAAGGATTTCCGGCGGTGGCCGACGACGCCGGCTGGCCGTCGTGGCTGCGCAAGCAGTTGCGCGCGGACTGGGGCGAGCGTGCCGAAGCCGTTTTTACCGCCAGCGCGCAGATGGCGCCGATGTGGCTGCGGGTCCATCGCGGGCGCACCGACCCGGCCACCTATGTGGCACGTCTGACCGACGCGGGCATCGCCGCGCAGGCCGACCCGGTGCTGCCGGATGCGGTGCGCCTGTCCACGGCCGTGCCGGTCAGCCAGTTGCCCGGCTTTGCCCAAGGCGAGGTCTCGGTGCAGGACGGGTCGGCGCAGCAGGTGGCCGATGCGTTGCCGCTGGCGCCATCGGCGCGCGTGCTCGATGCCTGCGCCGCACCCGGTGGCAAGGCGGCGCATCTGCTGGAACGGCACCCGGCGCTGCAGCTCACCGCGCTGGACGTGGATGCGCGCCGCCTGGAGCGCGTGCAGCAGACCCTGCAGCGCACCGTGCCGACGGCGCAGGTGGCATTGCACGCGGCCGACGCGGCCGATACGGACGCATGGTGGGACGGCCAGCCGTTCGATGCGGTGCTGCTGGATGCGCCGTGTTCGGCTACCGGGGTGGTGCGCCGTCAGCCGGACGTGCTGCTGCATCGCCGGGCCGACGACATCGATGCGCTGTGTGCGCTGCAGGCACGCCTGCTGGATGCGAGCTGGCGTACCTTGCGGCCGGGCGGGCAACTGCTCTACACCACCTGCTCGCTGCTGGCGCGCGAAAACCAGGCGCAGATCGACGCCTTCATGCAGCGCACGCCCGATGCACAGGCACAGCCGCTGGGGGCGCAGTTCGGCCACGCGGCGGGGCCGGGGCGGCAGCGCTTCCCCGGCGAGCAGCACTGCGACGGGTTCTTCTACGCACGTTTGCTAAAAGCCTCCTGATCGCGCGCCGGTTCCGGCGCCCCCTCCCGCATCCCGCTGCTGCCCGCCATGCTCAAGACCCGTGCCTCGAAGGATTTCTGGCTGCTGGCCATCACCGCTGTGCTGGTGATCGGTGCCGGCCTCGGATTGCGTGACCCGTGGCCGTCGGACGAGCCACGCTTTGCCCTGGTCGCCAAGCAGATGGTGATGAGCGGGGACTGGCTGTTCCCGCACCGCGGCAACGAGTTGTACTCGGACAAGCCGCCCATGCTGATGTGGCTGCAGGCGCTGTTCTACACGCTGCTGGGCAACTGGCGGGTGGCGTTTCTGCTGCCGTCGCTGCTCGCGGCGCTGGGCACCCTGGCCTGCGTCTATGACCTGGGCCGGCGGTTGTGGACGCGGCGGGTGGGTGCTTACGCGGCGTGGATGCTGTTGTTCACGCTGCACTTCACCTTCCAGGCAAAGAAGGCGCAGATCGACCCGCTGGTGGTGTTATGGATCACCCTGGCCAATTACGGCTTGCTGCGGCATCTGCTGATGGGCCCGGCCTGGCGCTGGTGGACGCTGGGCTGGTTCGCCGCCGGGCTGGGGGTGATCACCAAGGGCGTGGGCATCATCGCGCTGCTGATGCTGATCCCGGCCGGGATTGCCGCAGCGCGCGGCTGGCCGGGCGTGCGCGTGCATGTGCGCGACCGCCGCTTCTGGCTCGGGCCGCTGTTCTTCTTCGTGGCGATCTTGCTGTGGTTCGTGCCCATGATGGTCACCGCGCTGACTGCCGGCCAGCCCGAATACCGCGTGTATCTCAACGACATCCTGCTGCGCCAGACCGCCAAGCGCTACGCCAGCTCCTGGGACCATGCGCAGCCGGTGTGGTACCACCTGCAGAGCATGGCCACGATGTGGCTGCCGACCATCCTGCTGCTGCCGTGGGCGGTGCCGGCGTGGCGGCGGCGGTTGCGGCGACGCGATGCGCGTTATCTGCTGCCGCTGGCGTGGTGGCTGCTGGTGCTGGTGTTCTTCACCATTCCCAGCGGCAAGCGCGATGTCTACATCCTGCCGGCGCTGCCGATGTTCTGCCTGGCGCTGGCGCCGTTGGCAGCGGGGCTGCTGCGCCGGGCCGGCGTGCAGCGGCTGTTGTTCGGCTTCGTGGTGCTGCTGACGGTGGCCTTTGCTGCGGGTGGGGCGGCGATGCTGATCGGGCATCCGGGGTTCGAGCAGAAGATCATGGACAGCCGCGGTGTCGGCAGCGAAGCGACCGACCCGCTGGGCTGGCTGCTGCTGGCAGTCGGCGGTTGGGGCGTGGCCAGCCTGCTGCTGTTGCGCGTGCGCCGCTCCGCGCTGGCGGCCGCCTCGCTGCTGGGCGCGTGGTGGGTGGCGTTCGGGTTGGTCTGCTACCCCGTCTTCAACGACTCCAGTTCGGCCGGTTCGGTGATGCGCGAGGTTGGCCGGCGCATCGGCCCGGACGCACAGCTCGGCCTGGTGGCCTGGAAGGAGCAGAACCTGCTGATGGCCGACCGCCCGGCACAGACCTTCGGCTTCAAGGTGCCGTGGGAAGAACAGCTGCGCCGCGGCGTGGCCTGGCAGGCCGCGCAACCGGGCCAGCGCTGGCTGATGGTGCAGGAGACCGCCTTGCTGGGCTGCGTGGATCGCAGCCGCAGCCAACTGGTCGGCGTGGCCAATCGCCGCCGCTGGTGGCTGGTGCCGGCCGATGCGGTGCAGGGCGACTGCGTGGCCAGCTCCACCGAGAAGGCGGTCGAAGAAAAGGAGCAGGGCAACCTGGACGTCGAGTGAGGCGCGCATGCCCGCGGCCCGTGCGGCAGGCGCTGCGTCAATGCGCGCGCCGGTGCCCGTCTAGCAGGGATTCATGCGCCGCATCGTTAGCTTGGCCGGCGTCGCTGACGCCCCCTGCCTGTTCCACCTCCCTTTTGCTGCCGATCTGTCGATGACTTCCTTGCACACCCCGCCTGCCTCGCGTGACATCACTGCGCCCGTCGTATCACGGGCGGGGGTGGGGATGGCCGAGCTGGGCGTGTTTGCGCTCACCGCCCTGGTGGTGAGCATGCCCAGCGGCCTGTTGCCGTTCGGCCTGTGCCTGCTGCTTGGGTCGTTGCTGGGGTGGCGCAGCCTGCGGGGCGGCATCGCCGCGCGTGATGTGACCTTGCGTACGCTGGGATGGCTGACGGTGGCGGTGATTGCGATGTCGCTGCTGTCGATCGCCTTGTTCGAGCATGGCCTGCGCGATGTAGGCAACCGTTCGCGCTTTCTGGTACTGCCGTGGGCGGCGTTGTGGGCCTATGCCTTGCAGCCGCGCCAGATCTGGCTGTGGCGCGGCGCGCTGGCCGGCTTGGCGGCGGCCATGGTGATCGCGATCGTGCAGGTGATGCGTGGCGCCGACCGCGCCGAAGGCTTCACCAACGCCATTGTCTTTGCCGACATCGCAATGATGCTGCTGGTGGTGGTGGCGTTCTGCCGGCCCACCGGCGCCGTGCGCTGGCTGGTGGGCGCGGCCATCGCCACGGTGGTGGTGATCGTACTCAGCGGCAGTCGCGGGGTCTGGCTGGCCTTGCTGGCAACCGTGGGCGTCCTGATCTGGGGCGCGCCCTGGCACAGCGCACGCATACGCCTGCTCACCTTCGTCGGCGGGGCGGTCGTGGCCGTGGGTGTGATCGCCAGCGTGCCCGCCTTGACCGACCAGATGCGCGTGGGAGAGTTGCAGCGCGATCTGCAGCGTTATGAGGTCGGCGACAGCGATTCGTCGGCCGGTGCGCGCATCGAACGCCTGCACGTGGCCTGGGACACCTTGCGTGCGCATCCGCTCGCCGGCGTCGGCGTTGGCCGTTTCGACGATGCGATGCATGAGTTGCCGGCGTGCGCAGCCGACAACGCCCTGTTTCGTTGCCATCTGGGCCATGCGCACAACGACCTGGCCGAGTGGGGCGCCACCCAGGGCGTGCCCGGGTTGCTGTTGCTGATTGCGGTCTACGGCGTGCCGCTGTGGCTGTTCGTGCGCCTGCATCGGCGCAGTGGGCAGGTGCAGTTCCGCGGACCAGCCGCGGCCGGGGTGATGTTCGTGATCAGCTACGTGATGTGCGGGCTGACCCAGTCGATGTTCGCGCACCAGGTGGCGGCCAGTTTCTATACCGCGATGGTGGGCGTGCTGGCGGGGCTGGCAGCGCGCCAGGCGCAGCAGGCCGCGCCGGGATTGCAGGTCACCCGTAACGGGGTGTGATCCGGCAGCGCCCGCGCACTCAGTCGCCGCGCGGTTCCGCTGCGCGTGGCGGGTCCTGCACCGGCTGCTGGTGCTGCAACAGCCACAGCATGATGGTCTTCTGGCGCACGTAGTTGGCGCGCACATAAGCGTAGATCAGCCCGTGCCAGCCGTCGCGGAAGCCGCCGCGCAGCAGATAGCCGCGCCAGAAGCGCCACGCCGGCGCCAGCACCAGCTTGCTCCAGGTGGCGCGCTTGCCGCGCGCGTAATCGTGCTCGGCCATCATCTGTGCGTAGCGCTGGGTCTTGGACAGCTGCTGCATCAAGGAGCGATAGGGGTAGTGGATCAGGTCGCCGGGCAACGTGATCACTGCACCATCCACGCTGGCCGCCTCGTGGATCTCGCGCTTGCCGCGCCAGCCGCCGCGGCGTCGGTCGAACAGGCGCAGCACCCGGTCCGGATACGCGTTGCCATGCCGCAGGAAGCGGCCGAAATAGTCCGACAGCCGCGCGAAGCGGTAACCGGCAGCAGCAGGAAACCCGGCATCGCGTGCGGCGATGATCGATGCGCGCAAGCGCTCGCTGATGCGCTCGTCCGCATCCAGGCACAGCACCCAGTCGTGGCTGGCCTGCTGCACGCAATACGCCTTCTGGCTGCGGTAGCCATCGAAGGCGCGTTGCACCACGCGCGCACCGTGCGCGCCGGCAATGGCCGCAGTGGCATCGGTGGAGCCGGAATCCACCACCACGATCTCATCGCAGAACGCCAGCGAGGTCAGACAGTCGCGTAGGCGATCGGCCTCGTTGAACGCGATAATGCAGGCGCTGATGCGAGGCCGTTCGTCGGGTGCGGTCGAAGAGGACATGTGATGGCCGATTACCTGCTGTTCGCAACGGAGCGTTACGCGTTGCCTATTCTGGCGCCATTGGCGCAGGCATTACAGGCCCGCGGCGACACCGTGGCGGCCTGGTACGAAGGCGGTGCCCGCGGGCTGGTGCTGCCGGGGGTGCGTGAGGTCGGACTGCGCGATGCGCTGGCCTTGCGCCCGCGCGCGGTGTTCAGCGCGGCCAACTGGGTGCCGCCATTCATCGCCGGTGCCAAGGTGCAGCTGTTCCATGGCTTCAACGTGCAGAAACGCGAAGACAACCGCGGCCACTTCCGTGTGCGCGGGCTGTTCGATCTGTATTGCACGCAAGGCCCCGCCACCACCGCGCCGTTTCGCGCACTGGCCGAGCGCGAAGGGCATTTTGCCGTGGCCGAAACTGGCTGGCCCAAGCTCGACCCGGTGTTCCGCGACGATGGCGGGCACAGCGCCGCGCTGCGTGCGCCGGCCAATGGCCGCCCTGTGCTGCTGTTCGGTTCCACCTTCACCGAGCGCCTCAGCGCAGCACCGGTGCTCTACGAGGAGATCGCCGCCGACATCGTGCGCGGTGCGCACTACTGGCTGCTCACCCTGCATCCCAAATGCGCGCCGGAGCTGTTCGACCGCTATCGCGCGCTGGCCGGTGCGAACGCGCGGTTCGTCGAGCCCGAAGAGGTGATTGCCGCGCAGCGTGCGGCCGATGTGCTGGTGTCCGATACCTCGTCGATCGTGTCCGAGTTCGTGGTGCAGCACAAACCGGTGGTGACCTTCCGCAACCGCGTGCCGCAGCCGCATATGCTGAACTTCCAGCAGCCCGGGCAATTGCCGCAGCAGCTGGCGCGCGCGTTGGCGCCGGATGCGGCGCTGCGCAGTGCGCTGGCCAGTTATGCCGATGCGATCCATCCGTACCGCGACGGGCAATCGTCAGAGCGGGTGATTGCAGCGACCGAGGACTTCATCGCTGGCAAGCTCGGTCCACTGCGGCGCAAGCCGCTGGGCGCAGTGTGGCGCGGCCTGCAGATCCGCCGCGAGCTCGGATACTGGGGCCCGGCGCAACGCTGATCGCTGCTAGTTGCGCGTTGACGAGATACCGCTGCCAACCAGCACCTCACCCAATCCCAATCGCAATCCCGATTCCCAACTCACCAGCGCAGCGTGCGACGTGCCAGTGCGGCGGCCAGTTGCCCCTGCAGCCGTTGCGCCTGCGCCAGTGGCACAAAGCGCAGCCGCAACGCCGGGCCGGTGGCGCTGGCACCGGCGGTATCCAGCCACAGCGTGGCGGTGCCGGTCAGCCGGTCCAGCGGCGAACGCCGCAATTGCAGCGCCTGCAGCTTGTCCAGTTCGGCCAGCCGCCACCAGCGTTTCCACCAGCCGCCACGCACCGCCACATAGCGCGTGTCCACCGCATAGCCCATGCGCTGCACCTGGCGATACGCCTTGAACCCGCTCCACGGCAGCCAGAGCAGCAACCATGCGGCCTGGCTGCCGATCTGCCATGCCAGCGTGGCCACCAGCGGCACCAGCATCAGCACCGTGGGCAGGCTCAGGCGCCACCAGCAATGGGTGGCAACGGCCTGCCACTGCTGCGGCGGCCAGGCGATATCGGGCAACAGGCGCTGCAGCAAGGCGTCGCAGCGCTGCGGTGGGGCGATGGGTGCCAGTTCCTTGAGCGCGCTGTCGTGGGTGTCGCCGGTGCCGGACACCGCGGTGTCCACACGCAACTGGCGGCGGCCAAACAGCCGGTGCAGACGGCTTTCGTACAGCGTCCACGACTGGATGCGCCGTAATGCCACGCTGCTGCGGATGCGCGTCAGCAGACCACGCTCCACGGTCAGGCGCCGCTCCGATTCGCTGAGATGAAAGCCGTGGTATTGCGTTATCGCCAGCGCCACCGAGAGCGCGCGCATGGCCAGCAACACGGCCAGCATGGCGATCACCACCAGCGTGGCGGTGACTGCTGCGCCCGGATGGACCTGACTGACGTAGCGATAGGCCAGTTCGCCATTGGTCTCGATGAACGTGGAGGCCACGCGGCGCGGAATCATCTGGTAGATCACACCGATACTGGCGGCCACCACCACCATGCCGCGGTTGGAGATCAGGCCCAGGCGAATCACTTCGGCCATCGGCAGACGTAGCAGGGTGCTGCGGTCCTGCGCCTGCATTTGCGCCTGCGTAGTATCCGGGTGCTGCGCACGGCGGCGGATCAGGTCTTCCAGGGCCAGGGCCTGATCCAGCCGCAGCACGCGCATTTCCGCTTCCGGCTTGTGCCCGCCCGCCGACTCCAGCCGCACTTCGGCCACCCCGGCCAGCCGATGCAGCAGCGACTGATGCACCACCACGTTATGGATGCGCGCGAACGGAATATCGCGCCGGCTGCGCTCCAGCAGCCCGCTGCGGATCGCCACGCTGTCTTCGCCGATGCGGTAGCGATAGGTGAAATAGCGCAGCACCGAGATCGCCACCAGCACGGCCATCACCACGCCGGTGGCGATGTGGTCGGCAACGTCGCGGCTGCCATCGCGGCTGCCGAACACGATCAGTGCCACCAGCGGGATCAGGAACTGGCGGATCTGCTGCAGCAGCACGAACACCCACGACAGCGGATGCAGGCGCTGCTCGTCATCGCCGGAGCGCTGCACTGCGCTCACAGCGCGTCGTCGTGGTGATCGAGCTGGCGGGCCAGGCGGTCGCGCAGCTGTTCGGCATCGGCCTGATCCAGCCCGGACACCGCCACGGCGTTGAGCCGGCTGCCGGCGGTGTGTACCACCAGCGTGGTCAGCCGGGTGGCGCGTTCGATCGGGCCGCGGCGCAGGTCCACGTGCTGCACGCGCGAGATCGGCACCCGCGTATCGCTTTGCCACAGGTGGCCACGTTGCAGCGCCAGACCATGCTGGTCGAGTTTCCACAGCGTGAGCCGATGCCGTTTGACCGCCAGCCACGCGCACAGCAACGCGAGCACCAGCATCACGCCCGGCACCACCGGCCAATAGCGCCAGGCATGCAGCGCGGTGAGCGCAACGCCGGTGGCAATCAAACCGGCACATCCGCCGCCGAGCACACCGTTGGCCGCCGCCACATAAGCGCCACGCCGCGGCAGTTGCTGCCACTGCGCGTGGTCCGCGGCCGCAAGCTGGGCAGGCGCGTCGGGGACCAGGATGTCGGGGTGCGGCGGTGGAACGTCGTGCACGAGGCGGGCCTGCAGAAGCGGTTCGCAAGCATAGCCGGGCGCCGAGTGCAGGCGCACCCGGCGCCGGGCGCGCTACTGCGCCGCCAGGATCAGCGCATCCACATCCAGCGCATGGCCGGCACGGGTGGCCTTGGTGCGCAGGTAGTGTTCGTTTTCCGGCGTGATGTCGCCGGTGACCGGAATGCGGTCCTCCACGGCGATGCCGGCTGCGCGCAGGCGCTCGGCCTTGGCCGGGTTGTTGGTCAGCAGCCGGATCCGGCCGATGCCCAGGCCGCGCAACATCGCCACCGCACTGCCGTAGCGGCGCTCGTCCGGGCCAAAGCCCAGTTGCGCGTCGGCGTCGATGGTGTCCAGCCCGGCGTGTTGATAGCCGTAGGCGCGCATCTTGGCGGCAATGCCGGTTCCGCGGCCTTCCTGGTCCAGATACAGCAGCACACCGCCGCCCAGGTCCTTGAGCTTGGCCAGCCCGTGCCGCAGCTGGTCGCCGCAGTCGCATTTGAGCGAGCCGAACAGGTCGCCGGTAAGACAGGAGGAATGCACGCGCACCGGTACGGCGGCGGTCAGATCCGGCTGGCCGACCACGATCGCCACCTGGTCGCGCTGCGCCACGCCGCCGCGGAACACCACAAATTCGCTCATGCCCAGGCCGCGCAGCGGCACCGGGGTGCGGGTGACCAGCTCGAAGCCGGCGGCGGCCGCTGTGGCGCAACCGCTGCCCAGATCGTCCAGGGCCAGCGACTGGCAGCCGGCGAAGGCGGCATGGTCGTGCACATCGCGCAGCTCCACCGCCAGCATGGCCGGCAGCAGCAAACCCAGCCGCGCGATCTCCGCGCCACCGGCATCCAGCGCATCGCCGGCGGTCCACTGTGTCGGCACCGGGGTGTCGCGCAGATAGGCCAGCGCGGCCAGCTGGTCGTAGCTCTGGTCAGCCAGCGCAACCCGTGCGCCCTGCGGCGCGGTCAGCCCCAGCACCTGGGCGCGGGTCGGGGTGACAAACAGATAGTGGCGGCCCTGCGCGGCGCGTGCGAAGGCGGCGTACGACTGCGCCGTGCTGCTGTCCAGCGCCAGCACCGCACGCGACCGCCCGCCTGCGGCGGTCAGCAGCACCGGCCGGCCGGCGCGCAGTTCGGATGCGGCGCGCTCGCAGCGGATCGCCGCCGGATCGCCGAAGGCCTGTGCGCTGGGGGAGGGGACGGGGCTGCTCATGCACGACTCCAGATGGGGATTGCCACGGCCGCTTCAAGGCGGACGCCGCCGCGCCGCGACCGGACGCATGGCGCCATTGTCGCGTGGTTCGCCGCCGCCAGTTGCCACCGCCGGCTGGAACGCTGCATCCAGCGGCCGCGCATGAGTGACCACGCGGGTGCCGGTTGGTTGCGCACCGGCCGCGTTGTTCAGCGCCCGGCAATGCTTTCTAATCGGGCGATCTTTCAGCCCAGCAGATCCCATGCGTCTTATCGACTGCAGCGAAGCGCGTCATGCCAGTGCGATTCTGGACATCTTCAACGAGGCCATCGCCCATTCGACCGCGCTGTACGACTACCGGCCACGGCCACCGGAGAGCATGGTCGGCTGGTTCGCCACCAAGCGCGCCGGCGGGTTCCCGGTGATCGGCGTGGAAGACGACGACGGCACCTTGATGGGGTTTGCCAGTTACGGCACCTTCCGCGCCTGGCCGGCGTTCAAATACAGCGTCGAGCACTCGATCTACGTGCACCAGGACCATCGCGGCAAGGGGCTGGGGCGCACGCTGCTGCAGGCCCTGATCGCCGCGGCCGAGCAGCGCGGCGTGCATGTGCTGGTGGGCGGCATCGATGCCAGCAACCAGGCCAGCATCGCCTTGCACGAACAGTTCGGCTTCACCCACGCCGGCACCGTGCGCGAGGCCGGCTTCAAGTTCGGGCGCTGGCTGGATCTGGCCTTCTATCAGCGCATCCTGGCCACGCCAGCGGACCCGCACGACGATTGAGCGTGGTGGTGATGCGGCGTGACACGTTCTGCGCGCGAACCTGCCGTAAGCGGTTGATGGACGAGCGCGTCGTGGCGCGTTCGCCTGCGCGTGCGGGGCCGCAGGACGCGTGATGCGCCGGACCCGATTGCAGCGTCGTTTCGGTGGCTGCACGGCATGTGGCACAACGTCGCCATCCACGCCCGGCAGCTGTGCCCCGCCGCCGGGACGGCCCGGGCGCCGATGGGGACGGGTGTGCAGGCAGCACCGGCGCCCGTCTCGCAAGGCGAGTGGCCACTGGCGATCGATGGCCTAATGCGGATGCCGCTCGGTCGCGTAGGGATTGGCTTCGCCACTGCCCGGCGGGCGCAGCGTGTAGCGCTTGTAGGTCCATTGATATTGCGCCGGGTCGCGCCGGGCGATCTGTTCGATGCCGGCATTGAGCGCGCTGGCGGCGCGCACCGGGTCCGGGTCGGCCACGGCCGGGTCGGCCGGCTGCACATGCAACGCAAACTGCAGGTCGTCGCCGGCGCGCTCGCACCAGCCGTACAGCACCGTGGCGCCGGTGCGTTCGGCCAACCGGTTGACCAGGGTCATGGTCAGCGCCTGCATGCCGAAGAACGGCGCAAACACGCCGTCGCCCATCTTCGGCTGCTGGTCGGGCAGGATGCCGACCGCGCCGCCGTCCTTGAGCACCTTGAACAACTGCCGCACGGCCGGGCCTTCGGCGCGCACCTGGCGCACGTTGTCGCCGCCGCGTGCCAGCTGCAGGAAGCCGTCCACCGCCTCGGACTCCGGCGGCCGGTAGACAATCGCGATCGGCCCGCGTTCGGACAGCCACTGGTTGAGCAGCTCCCAGTTGCCGAAGTGTGGCGCGGCCACGATCACCCCGCGGCCGGAGGCCAGGGCTGCGTCGTAGAGCTCCTGGCCATTGCGCTGCAGACGCGCCAGGTTGTCTGCCGGCGGGCGGGTCCAGGTGCGCAGCACTTCCAGGGTCTGGCGTGCGGTCGATTGCAGGACCTGTGCATGCAGCTGCGCGCGCTGTGCCGCGCTCAACTCCGGGTACGCCAGCTCCAGGTTGCGCCATGCCACGCGCGCCTCGCGTGCATTGAGCTTGCGCCAGCTCCAGGCCAGCGTATCGGCCACGCGTTTGAGCAGCGGCCAGGGCAGGCGGCCCACGGTGGCGGCGGTGGCATACAGCAGGCGAGCGCGAAGATCAGGTGTCATCCGCGCAATTCTAAACAGCGCGGCCGGTGAAGACCCGCAGGTGACACGGCCGGCAGCGCTGGGCATGCTGCGCGGCACAGTTTGCTGCCCGGGATGCCCATGCTTGCCTTGATCCAACGCGTTACCCGGGCCTCGGTCACCGTCGACGGCCAGAGCGTCGGGCAGATCGGCCCCGGCCTGCTGGCCCTGGTCGGGGTGGAGCCCGGCGACAGCGATGCGCAGATCCGGCGCCTGGCCGAGCGCCTGCTCGGCTACCGGGTATTTGGCGACGACGCCGGCAAGATGAACCGCTCACTCACCGACACCGGCGGCGGCCTGCTGCTGGTCAGCCAGTTCACCCTGGCTGCGGACACCAGCTCCGGCAACCGGCCGGGCTTCAGCACGGCTGCGCCGCCGCAGGAGGCTGAACGGGCGTTCAATCAATTGGTGGCGATCTGCCGCGAAAAACATCGCGGCGGGGTGGAAACCGGGCGCTTCGGGGCCCATATGGTTGTCGACCTGGTCAACGACGGCCCGGTGACCTTCCTTCTCAGACCCTAGATACAACACGTCCACCAGCGGTCCCGTCTTGAATCCGGCAGACCGGGCTTCACGCTGGTATAATGCTAGGTTCTCTTTCCAATCTCAAAGCCGGTGGCGCGAGCACTCATGGCCAACGAACGTCCTGCCCAGCAATCCGACATCAAGCTACTGATCAGCAAGGGCCTGGAACAGGGCTATCTGACCTACGCCGAAGTCAATGACCATCTGCCCGACGACCTCGTCGACCCGGAGCAGATCGAAGACATCATCAGCATGATCAACGGCATGGGCATCGATGTCCATGAAGTTGCACCCGATGCCGAAACCCTGCTGCTCAACGATGGCAACACCGGCAACCGCGAGGTTGACGACACCGCCGCCGAAGAAGCCGCCGCCGCGCTGACCGCGCTCGACACCGAAGGTGGCCGCACCACCGACCCGGTGCGCATGTACATGCGCGAAATGGGCACGGTCGAGCTGCTGACCCGCGAAGGCGAAATCGCCATCGCCAAGCGTATCGAAGAAGGCCTGAGCCAGGTCCAGGCAGCACTGGGCGTGTTCCCGCTGTCGACCGAAATGCTGCTGGCCGATTACGAAGCGCACAAGGAAGGCAAGAAGCGTCTGGCCGAGATCGTGGTCGGCTTCAACGACCTGATCGAAGAAGCCGACGCTGCCGCCGCTGCACTGGCCGCCGCCGGCCCTGTCGCCGTGGACGAAGACGCCGTCGATGAAGACGACGACGAAGACGGCGATGACGACGCGGCCGAAGAAGAGGCCGGCCCGACCGGTCCGGACCCGGTCGAAGTCGCCACGCGCATGGAGAACCTGGCCAACGAATACGCCAAGTTTAAGAAGATCTATGCCAAGAACGGCGCCGAGCACAAGCTGGTGGTCAAGGCGCGCGAAGACATGGCCGCCATCTTCACCACGCTCAAGCTGCCGCTGCCGCTGACCGACGCGCTGGTCACCCAGCTGCGTGGCGTGGTCAACGGCATCAAGGATCACGAGCGCAAGGTGCTGCACCTGGCCACCACCGTGGCACGCATGCCGCGCAAGGACTTCATCCGTTCCTGGGAAGGCAACCAGACCAACCTGGAATGGGTGGAAGACGCACTCAAGCGCAAGCAGAAGTGGTCGTCGGCGCTGCGCGACGTCAAGGACCAGATCGTGTCCGAGCAGCAGGGCTCGATCGAGATGGAGAAGGCCAACTACCTGACCCTGGCCGAGATCAAGGAAATCAGCCGTGCGATGGCCTACGGCGAAGCCAAGGCACGCAAGGCCAAGAAGGAAATGGTCGAGGCCAACCTGCGCCTGGTGATCTCCATCGCCAAGAAGTACACCAACCGCGGCCTGCAGTTCCTGGACCTGATCCAGGAAGGCAACATCGGCCTGATGAAGGCCGTGGACAAGTTCGAATACCGTCGCGGTTACAAGTTCTCCACGTATGCAACGTGGTGGATCCGTCAGGCCATCACCCGTTCGATCGCCGATCAGGCGCGCACCATCCGTATTCCGGTGCACATGATCGAAACGATCAACAAGTTGAACCGCATTTCCCGCCAGATGCTCCAGCAGTTCGGCCGCGAGGCCACGCCGGAAGAACTGGCCAAGGAAATGGACATGCCGGAAGACAAGATCCGCAAGGTGATGAAAATCGCCAAGGAGCCGATCTCGATGGAAACCCCCATCGGCGACGACGAGGATTCGCATCTGGGCGACTTCATCGAGGACACCAATGTGGAGTCCCCGATCGACAACACCACCAACATCAATCTCTCCGAGACGGTGCGCGACGTGTTGGCGGGCCTCACCCCGCGCGAGGCCAAGGTGCTGCGGATGCGCTTCGGTATCGACATGAATACCGATCACACGCTGGAAGAGGTAGGCAAGCAGTTCGACGTCACCCGTGAGCGGATCCGCCAGATAGAGGCCAAGGCGTTGCGCAAGCTGCGTCACCCCAGCCGCTCGGAACAGCTGCGCTCGTTCCTGGATATCGACTGACCTGTCAGTCGCGTCCTTACGGTGGTCCCACAACAGCCCCGCACACGCGGGGCTGTTGCGTTTCAGGCACCGGCCCGGCGACGCCGCTGCAGTCTGCATTGGATGGAGGAGATCGGCTTCACACCTTGGCGACGAAGCCGCACGGCAACGCACTATTAAGTGGATGTTTCTTTCAATCTCACGTGGTATTCCAGCCATCGCTTCTAAGTTGGTGCACGAAAGGAAACGAGGCCATCCGATGAGTAGACAAAGCCGCTACGAAACCACCACGTACCGCGATCACGAGATCCGCGTACGTGCCGAACAGGCCACGCCAACGGCCAAGTGGACGCTCTGGGTGGACGTCTACGCGGACGGAGGCAGCACGCGCCTGCCCCGTATCAACGACCGGACTCAGACCTGGGACACCTACCAGGACGCCATCGCGCAAGGCTTCCGCGAAGGTCGCCAGCTGATCGACAGGCAGCAGCAGACTGCGGATGCGTGATGGTTTTCCCGCCAGCTGATGTATGCCGATCGACCAGCACGTACAGCTTGAGCGGCCCGGCTATCTCCGCGGGCGTGTGCAACGCGGTTCGCGTGCAGCGCAGTTAGGTAGAGCACTCGGAAGCGGACGAAGGATGCAGCAAGTAAGCAGGTAGTAGCAGGCATCCAGCAGACAACCTTGTTGGCAGACAGGTAAACTTGCCCCACTCCTGTGGGCCCGACGCATTGCATGCGGCACCAGCGAGCGCTGCGCAGCAGGGCCTATAGCTCAACGGTTAGAGCAGAGGACTCATAATCCTTTGGTTCCAGGTTCGAATCCTGGTGGGCCCACCAATAGATAGCAGGCACTTGGGATGCCCGCCCAAGTGCCTTTTTTGTGTCCTTCGGAACACTGTCGGGAGCCGTCGGAGACCTATCGAAAACGGTCTTTTGTTTTGCTGATCGCGGTGTCGGCGTGTTCTCGATGAGCGAGTGCGTGTGCGGGGTTCATCGTCGCGCGTCAGCGCGATGCGCTTGCTTGCGCAGCCACGTGAGGACCTCGATTGCCGGGTCCACGCGCATGCAGACATGCAGCCGGCCTAGCACGACGCTCTGCGCATCCCCGCCCGGCAAGACGTTATCAAAGCCAGTTGCTTCGCAGGCGATGAGGACCGGCGGTAGATCGGGCTGCGCATCGGAATGCAGCATGGCCAGCACGTAGCCTTGCATGATCTCGAAGCTGAGGGTGATGCCGGTGCAGACGCGGAAGTGTTTGCTCGTACTCATCGCCGCACCTGCGCAGACATAGCATCGAAAGCAGCGGTTGCTGCATCATCGTCGGTACACGTGAACTGGTAGATGGCCCCGCCTGTACTTTCATGGCGCGGCATCAGGCTTAGCCACACGGCATGCCTGCATTCGAGGGTGCTTGCGATCAGGCCGACATCGTGGGTGATCGCGCGCGCCGCAAGTGCGGGTGTTTCTTGGGTGTCGTAAAACATGTAGGACTCCTGAGTAAATTGGAGCCCGCCAACCCGAGACCAAGCGGGGTGGCGGACGGCACGGGTTGGTCTACCGGACTCAGGGACCGGCGGGGCCGAAGCCCCCCGCGTACCGCCCGCCATAAAGATGGCAAGCACGCACCCCGCGCGATGCTGGGCAACAAAAAAGCGCCTTGCATCGATCGATGGGCGCTGGTGCGCCTGAGTAATCGGGAGACCAATCCCGGTCGCCGAATATGCGGCGACACACGCATATTCGCTCCAGCTCTTGGCGCGTGTCAACGGGAAAGCTTTGGAGTCGGCGTAGCTCATTTCGAGAATCTCCGGCACGACGTGGTCGTGCCTGACGCTCTTTCAGACTGGACGCTGTAGCCGGCGAGCGAGCACGCGCGGCGCAGTTCAACGCAGACAGCCGTCTCGCCCAACTCTTGTGCCAAGCGTTGGCCGAAGCGCCTTTTGCCGCTAACGGCTGTCACGCGCAACGCTTGTCTGCTGTCTTGTCCAAGCTGCCCAGGTCGTTGAAGGTCAACCACAACGCCCGCCAGGGGCAGGGAGGTCATTTGACATGAATGGCATGTACGGTAATATTCCGTACAAATAGGAGCCTGCCATGGCCAACGCCGCTGCCCGCCTCGATCTGCGCTTAGACCCTGCCGACAAGGCGCGGATTTCCCGTGCCGCCGATCTGCGTGGCGTGCCGCTTTCGGTCTTTGTGCGCGATGCGGTCATGCGCGAGGCCGAGAGCGTCATGGCTGCCGAGTTGACGGTGACGTTGTCGGCAGAGGAGTCCAGGCGATTCCTGAAAGCATTGGATGCACCCTTCCAGCCCAACGCCAAGTTGAGGAAGGCGCTCGCCCGCGTTGCACAGGGCTGAGTGCGTGCTCATCGTTGAGCAACTCCAGGCAAAGCGGCATGACCGTAACAGCTTCAGCTGTGGGGAGCCGACACTGGATGCTTATCTGCGACGGCAGGCGGTGCAGCACCATCGCGATGGCATCAGCACGACCCATGTCCTGGCGAATGATGAGGTTGCTGGCAACATTCTGGGCTACTCCACCTTGTCAGCGGCTCAGCTCTTGCTGACAGCGTTACAGGAGCAGGATCGCAAGCGCCTGCCCAACTACCCGGTGCCCGCGATCCGGATGGGACGCTTGGCGGTTTCATCAGCAGAGCAGGGTAAGGGGTATGGGGATTACCTGCTGGCACATGCGGTCGCTCGCTGCTTGGGTCTGCGAGAGCAGTTGGGCGTGCGGGTGCTGCTGGTGGATGCCTTGCATACGAAGGCAGCCGGGTTCTACAAGAGCTACGGATTCCGTGAGGCTGCTGAGAGTGCGATGACACTGTATCTGCCGTTGGGGACTTCGTAATCCGACCCAGCGTCGTTGTTGAGGCGCTCCGCCGCTGCAACGCGTGAAAGCTGCCGTGTGGTAGATCGGAGATGGTGTGCTGGAGTTCGCCGGCGTTGCTCAAACGCGCATTGATTGCTGGACGGAGATACCCGCCGTCGCGCCCTGCCATGATGCGGTGGTGACGCAGGCCATTTCCAATAGCGGTGCAGGGCTGAAATTCTCCCGCCTTCGATGCGCGCGCGCCCATCGCCTTATTGCTTGCAGGTGGCAGGTCAGACATCGAAGCGGTTTGACAGCCTCAGCATGCACGCACCAGGTCGGGCGAAAGGGCGTCTACGCGCGTAGCAACCACCTGGCGCGGCCGCGGCGGCGTCGCGGCTTGTCCTGGTTGGGTGCGGTGCCGATGGCCGGGCGGCGTAGATGCGACGGTGGCAGGCAGATCAGCACGCAGGGGGTCTTGGCCAGGGTGGCCTGCAGCGAGGAGCGCCAGACACCGCGGCGGACGACAGCGTCGTGTTCGACGACGAGCACGTCGGCACAGGCGCGTTTGAGCAGGCCGGCGATCTCGCGACGTGGGTTGCCCACGGCCACATGCAGCCGTACGCGCAGGTCGTCATCGCGCAGTTGCAGGACCAGGTCGCTGAGCCAGCTGACGGCTGCGGCTTCGGTCAGGGGCTTGTCGTTGAACAGGCTGTCCACCAGCAGGCCTTCGCTGATGTCCGGCATGACGTGCAGCAGGTGCAGGTCGGCGCCGCGACGGCGCGCCATGGCGGCGGCATCGCGCAATGTGTCTAGACTGGTCTCGCGGCCGGTGATCCAGCAGGCGACATGGCCGCCGCCTGCGCCGTCGCGCGGGATGGCGTCTGCGTAGGGAAGGGTAAGCATGGGGGTGGCGACGCGTTCGAGCACGCGTGCACGCAGCGAGACATGCAGCGGCCGTGGCAGCCCAGTGCGTTCGGACGGCGGCATGATCAGCAGTGCGTCGTCGCGGCTGCGGCAGAACGAGACGATGCCGGCGGCGGCCGGTCCGCTGGCAAGCGCGCGCTCGCAGCCCGGGTAGTTGGAGGCTTCGGCAAAGAACGCGTCCAGCGATTGCCGGGCCTGCGCGCGCTTGCCCTTGGCATGCACGTGCAGGATGGTGAGGCGGGCGCGCAGGCGGTCCACCAGTTGCGCCACGGTGGGAATGGCCGCGTGGCAGGTTTCGGAAAAGTTGGTCGCAAAGATCAGGTGGGTTGGCGTGGTCTGCATGGCACTCTCCGTGGTCAGTAGATGAAGCCGTCGATGGCGCGCACTTCGCGCAGTGGCACGCGCTGGCCCAGCATTTCGCGCAGTGTCAGCTCGATGCCGCGCGACAGTGCGGTCATCGGGGTGTCGTGCACGGTGTTTTCGAACGGGTCTTCGATGGCGCTGCTGGCGCTGTCGATGGCGATCAGGGTGAAGCTGATCAGTACCGAGGCGATCGGCATGGCCAGGCCCATGCCGGCGATCAGGCCCAGCGGCACCAGCCAGCAATACATGTTCACCAGCGTCCTGGGCAGCGATGAAAACTGCCGCGGCAACGGGGTGTTCTTGATGCGCTCGCAGGCGCCCTGGATATTGGCCAGCGCAGTGAGGTTGGCGTCCAGCGACGACCAGCGCAGGCTGTCGAGCATGCCGTGGTCGCGCGCCTGCTGCAGCTGCTGGCCCAGGCGCAGGGTCAGCGCGTTGGGGATGTTGGCGTAGCTGCGCAATGCGTCGGCACGTGCCTGCCCCAGCAGGCCGGTGAGTTCGGGGAAGGGATTCTGTCGGCGCAGATGGCAGCGCAACGCATGGACGAAGGCGACCTGGTGCACGACGATGTCATCGCGCAGTGCGCGCTGGCGCGGGTCGTCGGGGTCCACATCCAGTGCGGTCAACGCCTGGCGTGCGATGGCACGCGAGGTATTGACCAGCGCGCCCCATAGCTGGCGTGCCTCCCACCAGCGGCCATAGGCCGCATTGGCGCGAAATGCCAGGAAAATGGTGAGCGCCGAGCCCAGTTGTGCCAGCGGCAGCGCTTCGATGGACAGCCAGTGCCAGTCGAAGAAGGTGTACAGCACGGCCACGGCACAGTCGAAGGCCAGCAGCACCAGCAGGCGCTTGTAGGTCTTGGGCCAGATGCGCCGCAACGGAAACGTATCGCGGGTGATCATGGAGGGGCAGCCAAGGTGGGGTGGCCGCATTACACCCGGCCTGCACGGTTGTGTCTGCCATCCTTGCGCCGGCATCGGACGGGTTGCAGGCGGTCCGAACGATGCGGCCGGGCTATCTTTCGATAGGGTGAAATCTGCGCCCCAGGCCTGCATGTTGTGGCGTTGAAAATGTGGCGAGGAGCGAATTTGCAGCGCAAGTGCACCGGTGGGCGATGGACAGACTGAGGCTGCCATTCAAGTGGCGCGGGCAGGTGGTCAAACTCAATCGCGGCCCGACGCTGTGGGCATCATTGGCGATGCTGGCCTCGCTGGTGTGGGCCGAGTGGTATTCGCACCTGGGCGTCTCGCTGGGGCTGCTGTACATCCTGCCGGTGGTGTTGGCGGCCACGGTGTTGTCACGCCGCGACATCGTCATTGCCGCAATTGCCTGCGCCGTGCTGCGCGGGTTGTTCGTGACCGAGGAGACCCTGGTCGAACAGGCGCTGCGGTTTTTCATGGCCACGATTGCCTATGCCGGCTGCGGCCTGCTGGTGGCAGAGATCAGCCGCACGCGGCGAGTGATCCTGGCCCATTACGTGCAGCTGCGCGCCGAGCAGCGGCTGCGCCGACGGCTGGAGCGGCAATTGCGGCTGCTGGCCGAAAGCAGCCCGGCAGCGCTGCTCACCGTGGCCGGCGACGGCCGCATCGTGGCCGCCAACCGGGCCGCGCACGAGATCCTGGACATGGCCGACGACGGTGGACTGGAAGGCCGCGCGGTGCGCGAGTTCCTGCCCTTGCTCGACGATGCGCTCAGCATGAGCGCCAACCTGGATGGCATGCGTACCTCGGCCAGCACCTGGGGCTGCCGCAGCGACGGCACCCGGTTTCCGGCCACCACCTGGTTCTCGGTCTACGAAGACAGCCAGGAGCGCCATCTGGCCGCGATCCTGGTCGACACCAGCGAGGAAGTGCGCGCGCGCGAGTCGGCGCATTTTGACGATGTGTTGAAGAACAACCGGCTGTTGGCCGGTGCGGTGTCGCATGAGATCCGCAACCTGTGTTCGGCTGCAGGCGTGGTCACCTCCAACCTGGCGCGACATCCGGCCATCGGTGCAGACCCGGATCTGGCCGCACTGCGCAGCCTGGTGGCGGCGCTGATGGAGCTGGCGTCGTTCAACCTGCGCCGGCAGCTGCCCGATGAGGTGCACGAAACGCGGCTGCAGACGCTGTGCAGCGAGCTGGACGTGATCATCCGCTCCGATTGGGAGGACATCGACGGCCAGCTGATCATCCAGATCCCGGCCGAGTTTCCGTCGCTGCAGGGCGATCGCCATGCGTTGCTGCAGGTGCTGCTCAATCTGGCGCGCAATTCGTTGCGCGCCGTGCAGGGGCTGCCGCCGCAGCGCCGTCAATTGATCGTGAGTGCGCGCCTGGAGCAGGGCCGTGCGGTGGTGAGCGTGCGCGACACCGGGCCGGGCATTGCCGAGCCTGCCCGCCTGTTCCAGCCGTTCCGCAGCGACAGCGATGGCTCCGGGCTGGGGCTGTACATCTCGCGGGCGCTGATGGCCAACCAGGGCGGCCTGCTGCGCTACGCGCCCGGCGGGCAAGGCGCGTGTTTCGAGCTGCATCTGCCGCTGGCGCATGCGCCGCATGCGGAGCTGCCCGATGGATGAGGCGCCGCGCCCACCGGTCCGGCTGTACCTGCTGGACGACCACACGCTGTTCCGCGAGGGGCTGCTGCGCCTGCTCGGCGCCGATGCGCGCTTCGAGGTGGTGGGCCAGTCCGGCGCGCTGGCGCAGGCCATCGTGCAGATCGCATCGCTGGCGCCGGACGTGGTGATCCTGGACTACGACATGGGCGAGTACAACGCGCTGGACTACATGCGCCGCCAGGCCGAGCAGGCGCGCCGCCCGGCCACGCTGGTGGTCACGGCCGGCCTGCCCGAGCGCGACGCGCTGGCCCTGATCCGCCTGGGCGTCTCCGGCATCTGCCGCAAGGATGTGTCTACCGATGAACTCATCGACAGCATCCATGCCGTGGCGATGGGCCGGGTGCTGATCGACCAGCGCTACCTGCAATCGCTGGTGGTGCAGGGCACCCAGGAAAGCCGCCCCAGTTTCACCGATCGCGAGCGTGAGGTATTGCGGGGGCTGTTGCGCGGGCAGTCCAACAAATTGATCGCACGTCAGCTGGGCAGCTCGGAAAGCGCGATCAAGGCGACCTTCCAGCAATTGTTCAACAAGCTCGACGTGCGCTCGCGCAGCCAGTTGGTGATGGTGATCCTGCAGGATTACCGCGACCTGGTGTAACGGTGCCGCTGCACGGCCGCGAGGCGCTGTCGCGTGTGCGGATTCGAGCAGCGTGTCTGCCGGCGCGGACAGCCAGGGCAGGCCGACGTTGCTCACTTGGATGCAGGCACAGGGCGCTCTTCGCTGCCATGCCGTGCGAGATGAAGTGCCAGGCCGGCGGCAAGGCTGGCAACCACCGCTGCCGGAACCAGGAGAACCTGGAAGCCGAAGCGACCGAAGGCCGTGGCGGTAAAGACGCCGCCTGCGACGAATGCGGCCAGCACCAGGCTGCCCAATGACAACCTGCGCCATGGTAGGGCATCGCCGCGCAGGCCTTGCCCCAGCAGCAAGCCCAGGTCGGTGAAAAAACCGGTGAGATGCGTGGTGCGGATCGCCGAGCCGTTGTAGAAGGTGGTCATCGCGTTCTGCAGGCCGCACGCCGCTGCCGCCAGGCAGCCACCCCAGCCCTGGCCGCTGCCGAGAAGCGCGCATGCGGCGAGCAGCAAGGCGGCCTGCACGCAGAGCAGGCCGACGTAACGCCACGAGAGGGCGCGCCCGCGCAGGACCAGCCCGACCAGCAGCCCGCCGCCCACGAAGCTGGTGACGATCGCGGCCAGCTCCGCGGCCAGGCGCCAGTGCCCGGCCCCCATGGCGAGCGCCCCAAGCGACGCTGTTCCGGTCAGATGGCTCAGCGCCTGGTGCTTGAATCCCAGATAGCCGGCGGCATTGACGATGCCGGCGGTGAATCCCAGCACGGTTGCCCCCAACCAGACGCGCCGCGGCAGATACAGTCCCACGTTCCGCTCCTCCTCGACCCAGGCGCCTATCTTGCCAGCGTGGGCGCTGCGGGCGGCACCTGCTACCAGACTGACTGACAGCCCACTCGTGGCGCTCCACCCGCTCAAGAACCACGCGGCTGCTGCCGCTAGCGGAATTTCCCCAGCAATCGAAGAGACCGCCATGTGGTTTGCCAAGACACCCAACACCGAGCAATGGGGCCGCGCACTGGACACGCTGCAGCAGGCAGGCGCTCCGCAATGGCCGTCGGTGGTGCCCGAGGGCGTGGCCAGGCGCTTGTCCGAACAGGTGGCCACCCTGCAGCGCGAACGCGCGCAGGCGCAGGCAATGGCGCAAGACGCCACACGGGCACTGCAGCATCTGCAGGGGCGCTTTGACCTGGTCGCCGACGGCACCACCGATGGCCTGTGGGACATCGGCATCGTGGCTGGTGACCCGGGGCATGCGGACAACCCGGTGTGGTGGTCGCCGCAGATGCGCCGGCTGCTTGGCTTCACGTCCGAGCAGGACTTTCCCAATGTGCTCGACAGCTGGGTGCAGCGCCTGCATCCGGAGGATCTGCAGCGCACGCTGGACGCCTTTGCGGCGCACCTGACCGACCGCAGCGGCCGCACGCCGTACGACGTGGAAAACCGCATCCGCCTGAAGTCCGGCGAGTACCGGTGGTTCCGCGCCTTCGGTACGACCGCGCGCGATGCAGACGGCACGCCGTTACGCGTTGCCGGCTCCATTACCGACATCACCGAGCGGCGCAAGCGCGACCGCTTCCTGGATATCACCCTGACGCGCTTCGAGCTGGGCTCGCAGATGCTCAGCGACGGTTTGTGGGACATGAGCGTGATCGCCGGTGATCCGATCAACCCCAGCAACGAATTCTGGTGGTCGCCGCAGTTCCGTAACCTGCTCGGATTCGAGAATGAGCAGGAGTTTCCCAATGTGCTCGACAGTTGGGCCTCGCGGCTACATCCGGAAGACAAGGCGCGCTCGCTCAATGCATTCGCGGCGCATCTGAACGACCGTAGCGGCCGCACCGGCTTCGATATCGAATACCGCCTGCAGCTGAAGAATGGCCAGTACCGCTGGTTCCGGGCGCGTGGCCTGACCAAGCGCGCGGCCGACGGCACGCCGCTGCGTGCGGTGGGCGCGTTGATGGATATCCAGTCCGGACGCCAGCTGGGCGAAGTGGCGCAGACCCTGAGTCAGGCCGCGGGCGAGATCGTGCAGAGCAACGACAACCTGTCCCGCCGCACCGAGCAGCAGGCCGCCGCACTGGAAGAGACGGCCAGCTCGATGGAGGAGATGACCAGCATCGTGCGCAAGAATGCCGAAGGCGCGCGCCAGGCCAACACGCTGACCAGCGGCGCGGCCAGCACGGCGCAGCAGGGCGGTGAGCTGGTCAATGGCGTGGTCGCCACGATGACGCAGATCGAGGCGTCATCACGCAAGATCGGCGAGATCATCACCGTCATCGACGGCATCGCCTTCCAGACCAACATCCTCGCCCTCAACGCAGCAGTCGAAGCGGCACGGGCGGGAGAGCAGGGCCGCGGGTTTGCCGTGGTGGCCTCGGAAGTGCGTAGCCTGGCGCAACGCTGCACCAATGCCGCCAAGGAGATCCGCGACCTGATCGCCGACTCCGGCGCAAAGGTGAAGCAGGGCGCCGAGCAGGTGGCGGTGGCCGGCCAGACCATGCAGGAGCTGCTCGCGTCGGTGAGCCGGGTCAACCAGATCATGGGCGACATCGCCAATGCCAGCGCCGAGCAGAGCGCCGGTATCGAGCAGATCAACCAGGGCATCATCCAGATGGATACCGCCACCCAGCAGAACGCGTCGCTGGTGGACACCATGGCCGCGTCGGCACGCGCGCTGGAAGACCAGGCCTCGCTGCTGGTGCAGAGCGTGGCAGACCGTGGGCGCGGCACCGCTGCCAAGCCGGCGCTGGCGCTGGCGCTGGTGGGCTGATCGAGTGAGCGATTGCGGCGATGTGCGTGGGTTGCGCGCATCGTCGCCGGTGTCATCTGCGTGGCACGTCATGGCAAGGCTCGGTCACGCCGTGCCAAGCCTTGTAGTTGTACATGTCGTATCCAATGGCTCTCACGCCGCCAGCGCGCAGGTCACCGCCGTGGCGTCGCCACCCGTCTGTTTGCGACGCATGGCGTTAATACCATCCCAGATACAAGGTGGCGATTCCCCAGGTGTCGATGAGTCCATGCGCCATTACCAGCGCATAGAGGTTGCGCCCGGAGCGCAGATAGACAACGCCCAGCAACGTGCCGACGATTCCTGTCAGCAGCACGCCGGAGATGCCTTGCGCGGCGTGCATCAGGCCAAACACCACGCCTGCGGCCAGCGCCGCAAGCAGCCGCCCGCCGCGATGGCGGCCCAGCATCTGATCGAGCTGGTGCAGCAGGAACGCGCGAAAGACCAGTTCTTCGCCCACTGCGGCACTGAGCCAGGCGCTACCGGCCAGCTGGACGGCCGCCGCCATGTTGCCGCGAAGCGCGCCGTAGGCGCTGTAGTCGGTCCGGGTTGCGGTCAACGTATCGATGAGTGGCTGCACCACCGGATTGATCAGTCCGATGACCAACGCCACCAGCAACAGTGTCCAACCCAGCACGGCGCGAAACGCGGTTGGCGCCAGTCCGCACGCACGCGCCGAGCGCGTTTCGACCCAGACCAGCGCAAGACCAGCGACACCGACCAGAGGCATCCGCCACGGAAACGGCAGCCAAGGAAAGTGCGCCAGGAACAGGATGGCCGCAACCATGACAAGCCGCGAAAGAGGATGCCGCAGCACGGCAAGGCCCGGTTGCACGGCAGGATGTGATGGATCTGGATGATGCATGCCTGATGACACGTTGAACGGTGTCATCGACGTTAGCGGCGACACGGCGTGCGCGTCGCATGCCAGAAGTGATGGTCGTACCGTTCGCCCCGTCAGCGGGATTGCTTCGCCCGGTGCGTCGAGTGGTGATTGCAGTGCATCCAGATGCTGTCATCGCGGCTGGACGTTGCACGGCCGCTGTCTGACCAGAGCGGCGCTTGCAGATCAGGCGCCTGGGGATGCGCCAGACGATACGAAAAACCGATTGTCACTACCTGATTGTCCGGAGCCCTGCAGCGATGAGCAGCCGCAAGCTGCATACCGGGCCCGCGCTTCCGTGTATTGGTCCAATGGCCAGCAGCATCATGTGATCGAGTCGGGCCGCACCGGTCGCGACCCGGGCGCGGCCCACGCATGCGCGCCGGCCCTAGAACTCCTGCCAGTTGCCGCCATCGGATGCAGCCACCGCCACATGCGCCTGTTTGATCACGTGTCGGTTGGAGGTGGCGGGGGCGGTCGTTTTTGCCTTGCCACTGCCGGCCTTGCGCGCCGGTGCCACCGCCGCCAGTGCGCGCGCTGGCCTGGTCACGCCGCCATCGACCTTGAACACTGCAACGGCCTCGGTCAGCTGGACAGACTGCTCCTCCATCGCGCGGGCAGCCGCGGTGGCTTCTTCCACCAGCGCAGCGTTCTGCTGGGTGGTTTCGTCCATCTGGGTGACGGTGAGGTTGACCTGCTCGATCCCCTTGGATTGTTCCTGCGAGGCGGCAGAGATTTCACCCATGATGTCGGTCACCCGCTGCACGCCGGCAACGATGTCGGACATGGTCGCCCCGGCAGAGTGCACCAGCGTCGAGCCTTCGGCCACGCGCTGCACGGAGTCATCAATCAGTGTCTTGATCTCCTTGGCGGCAGCGGTGGAACGCTGCGCCAGGGTGCGCACTTCCGATGCCACCACCGCGAATCCGCGCCCCTGTTCGCCGGCACGCGCAGCTTCCACGGCGGCATTCAACGCCAGGATGTTGGTCTGGAAGGAGATGCCGTCGATGACGCTGATGATGTCTGCGATCTTCTTCGACGAGGCTTCGATACCGGCCATGGTGCCGACCACTTTGCTGACGATCTCGCCGCCCTGTGATGCCACCCCTGCGGCGCTGATCGCCAGCTGGTTGGCCTGGCGTGCGTGCTCGGCGTTCTGGCGCACGGTGGAGGTCAGCTCTTCCATCGATGCGGCCGTCTCTTCGAGATTGGCCGCCTGTTGCTCGGTGCGTTGCGACAGATCCTGATTGCCCGCCGCGATCTCGCTTGCGGCCGAGTTGATGGCGCCGGCCGACTGCTGGATGCGCCCGACGATCTCTGCAAGCTGCGCCGCGGTGGTGTTGGCGTCGTCGCGCATCTGCGCAAACACGCCCTGGAAGGTACCCGTCATCCGCGCGGTGAGATCGCCGGCGGCGATGGACTTCAGCAGGGCCGACAACGACTGCAGATTTCCGTCTGCGGTGGACATCAGGGCATTCAAGCGCTCGACCATGGTGCGGAAGTCGTGCTGGAAGCGCGCGGTGTCGCCACGCACGCCAAAGTCGCCGGCCGCCGCTGCCGCGGCCAGGTGGCTGATTTCGTGATTGATGGCGGTCAGGTTGCGCTTGACCTGATCCATGGTCTCGGTCAGCACTGCCTTCTCGCCAGGCAGCCGGTCCATGTCTTCGGACAGGTCGCCGACTGCATAGCGGCCGGTGATCTGGGCCAGGCGCGTCATGACCTGCACATGCGAGTTTGCCAATGCATTGGCATCGCGCACCATGTGGCCGTATTGGCCCGGGAACGCGCTTTCATCCATGCGGTAGCTGATCTGGCCGGCATCGTGCTGACGTGCCATTTCCACCTGTGCTGCGATGACGCCCTTCAGCCGGTCACGAATGCGGTCAACGGCATTGGCCAGTTGCACGGTCTCGTCCTTGCCGGTCGCCTTGGGGCCGGCATCTGCGTCGAGGACGCCATTGGAGAGTTTTTCGACCTCGCCGACCGCGCGCCGGATGGCACGGGAGATGGTGTTTCCCAACACCAGCGCAGCGCTGATGCCACCCACCGCGATCAGGGCCAACGCAATGGCCGAGAGGATCATTGCGCGCGTGTTGGCTTCCTGCTGCTGCTCGTAACGGAGCTTGGCGGACCTGCCCAGCTCGTCGCGCAAGGTGGAGAGCCCGGCGAAGGTGGCGTTGGCGTTGTCCTTGACCTGGGTGCGATTGACCTCTGCGCCGGCCGGAATGTCGCCGGCTTCGATCAGCTCGACCTGACGCCGCATGCCATCGTGCATCAAGGCGTAGCTGGCGGTGATCTTCTGCAGCTGCGCAGTGTGGTCGCTTTCATTGCTCAGCAGGCGCTTGAGCTGTGCGATGTTGGAGTCCACCTGGGTGAAGCGCGTTTCGTTCTCCTGCTTCCACTGGGCGATCGTGTCCGGCGTGCCGATGGCGATCATGCGCAGGATATTGATGTCGACGCGGGTCAGCTGGCCATCGATGCTGCTCGCCAGGGCCGAACCGGTGAAATCCCGGTTGTAGAGCGTGCCCACCCGGTCCTTCGAACCATGCAGGCTATGCAGCAGGAAGAGGCAGAGCAGGATGCTTGGGATCAATGTCCCCAGCAATGCCAGCAGGAACTTGCGCTTGATGGTAGCGAGCATGGTGGACCTTGGTGAGTGGTGGATCTGCGTGTCGGAACAACGATCACCAACTGACCATCCGAAGGCGTCGTCCGCTCCGGTGCGAGGCTCATCAGCGTTCGGCTTCACCGGTTGGCACTGGTACCGGTGGCTACACGGATTAGCGGCTGTCGGCAGGAACTCTTGATCAGCGACAGCGGCTGCGCAATCGCGGCCGGAGATGATCCTGGCCCGTCGTCCCATATCGATGGGGGAGGTGGTCGCCTGCTGATTTCTTTCGAGCGCGCACAATGCGTTGGCCGCCATCGCTGGCGTACAGGGCTCACGCCGCTCGTATGGACAGGCGCACTCCCGGCGCTTGGTCGCAGCCCACCGTTGTCGGAGCGTCAGGCCAGGCTGACGTTCGACAGGGTCACCAGGCCCGTACTCGACACCTGGCACAAGGCCATCGACTGCCGGGCATAGTCATAGGCCGTGTCGCGGTCCGCAAACGCGGCACCGGGCAGGCAATGGCGACGCAGGGTGATGCCGCCGGGCCGGGACACCAGAAGCTCCGGCACGAACTTTCCATGCAGTGGGCAGACGTGGGCGGTGAGCAGATACTCGCCCACGTCCCGGACAGTCGGGGTATCCAAAAGCAAGCCCTCTTGAAGACAGCGGCCGCTGCTGACCATGCAGCAGCGTCAGCGGATGAGCGCCCGGTAGCGAGCGCGACAAGGCCGCAGTATCGAAGGGAGGGGATGAAGGTTCTGTCGGCGTGGGTGAGCCCGCTTGCAGGGGCCCTTATCGATCCACGTTGGGCGCTCGACATCGCAGTGCCTGGCGCATGCTGGAACGTTGCGCGTCAGTTGAGCGGCGCCACGGCTGGCGCGTCGCCGACCGGGCTGGATGGCAGCAGCGGCCCGACCTTGATGAGGTGGTCGATGTTGTTGAGCTGCCCCATCTCCTTGAACCAGCTTGCTCCCCACTTGGCGCTCAGGCCCTTGGAGCGCAGCGACGACTGGATGCGTCGTGCCACCGACAGCAGGCCGGATTCGCTGCTGCCCGGCAGGAACAGCGCGAACTCCCCGTGCGCCAGCCGCGCCAGACTGTCTTGCGGCCGGGTGGCCTGTTTCAGCACGCCGATGGCCGCCATGACGTCCTGCTCGGAGCCGAGCGGGTTTCCCGAGCTGCTGGTATCCAGATCGAACAACAGGACGCCGCCCTGTTCGGTGCGATGGCGGTGATCCGCCGCTGCCTGAAGCAGCTCACGGAAGGCGCCGAGGTCGTAGAGGCCGGCCAGCGTCTGTGTGTCGTCCACGGCCGCGGCATCTGCCGTGGCCTGCGGTAACGCCCCGAGGTGCTGGGCCCAGGAGCCGGCCAGGACGCGCCCGAAGGTCTCGACCAGCGGCAGGAGATGCTCGACCTTTCCCTCCACGACGCGATCGTCCAGGCCGCACAACATGCCCTCCACCCTGCCGGGGATGCGGATGGGAACGCCCAGGTAACTTGCAATGCCGAGTCTGCTGGCCACCGGCGACTGCGCCAGGTGCTCGAACTTCTGCAGATCCGGTGCGAACTGCGGCCCGCCCATGACCATCATGCTGCGGCAGACCGATTCGGGCCAACTCAAGAACTGATCCACCGCCAGGCCGAAGGACGCGTCCGTGCAGGCCCGGATGATCCAATGGTCGTTCTTGATTTCTGCAAGCACCCAGGTTTTCAGCGGTGTCAGCTCCGCAAGGCGCTGCAGCAGTTCCCCGGCAGTGTCGTCCAGGCCAGCGAAGGGCACCTGGGTTGTGAGTTCGTTGGCCATGCAGGCTTGCTCCATTGATTCAACCCATAGCGGCAGGATCGATCGGAGCTATAGCGGATGCACCCTCGACTTTATGAACCGAGCAGGCGTCAGTGCGCGGGAACTGCCCGAACGCCCGATCGCTGGCGGTGTCGTCGTGTGCACCATGCGCTGCGCATTCACAGCGGGCGAGTGAGCAGGGCAACGCTCAGTCCGATCATGAACACGGCGATCCCTGCATCGAGGACGCGCCAGGCCCGTGGGGCGCGGAAGACCGGCCTCAGTAACCTTGCACCGAAGCCGAGTGCGGTGAACCAGGTCACGCTCGCCAGGCAGGCGCCCAGCGCGAAGAACCAGCGGTGCTGGCCGGCATAACGGGTGGAAATGCTGCCCAACAGCACCATCGTGTCCAGGTAGACGTGTGGATTCAAAAACGTAAACGCCGCGCAGGTCAGCAGCACGCGATACGGGCCGCCTTGCGCTTCGGGTGCTGCGGACAGGCCGCCCGATCCGCGCCAGGCACGCCTGGCGGCGAGCACGCCATAGGCCGCCAGGAAACAGGCGCCGCCCACCCGCAGCACGTCCAGCAACCCGCCATAGCGGTGGACCAGTGCACCGATGCCGGCAACGCCAAGCACGATCAGCAGGATGTCGCCCAGGGCACAGATCGCCACTACGCGTGCAACGTACTGCTGCTTCAACCCCTGTCGCAGGACGAAGGCGTTCTGGGCGCCGATCGCGATGATGAGGCCGGCGCCGGCGAGGAAGCCGGCCAGCAGGGCAGTGATGGACATGTGGGGCACCGATCTCAATGACAGGTGCCAGCATTGGCGCAGGCCGCGCATTAGACAAACGATCCATTCTTCTACAGCATTAGCGTCTCTAATGGAGCGCCCCGATGATCCTCATGCATCCACAGCTTGCGGCCTTTTCGGCGGTTCTGGATGAGGGCAGTTTCGAGGCGGCGGCGCGACACATGTCCATTACCCAGTCGGCGGTTTCGCAGCGGATCAAGGCGCTCGAAGACCGGCTGGGCCAGATCTTGATCGTGCGAGACGCGCCTTGCCGCCCCACTGCAGCGGGCGAGCAGTTGTTGCGCCGCGTGCGCCCGTTGCAGGCGCTGGAGTCCGAAGTCGAGGACGTGTTTGCGCGCTCGGAGAAGCGCCGTGGCACCCAGTCCGTTGCAATCGCGGTCAATGGCGATTCGCTGGTCACCTGGGTGATCCCGGCCATTGCCGGGCTGCACGCCGCGCATGGCTATCTGCTGGATGTGCGGGTGGATGATCAGGACCACACGCTGCGCCTGCTGCGCGACGGCACGGTGCTCGGCGCGGTGACATCCGAGCCTCGCCCCATCCAGGGCTGCAACGTGCATGCGCTGGGCGTGATGCGGTACGTGGCGATCGCTTCGCCGGCATTTGCAGGCCGGCACTTCGCTGACGGCGTGTCGGCCGCGTCGCTGGCGCGGGCGCCATTGCTGGCCTTCAACCGCAAGGACGACCTGCAGGCACGATTCATCCGCCATGTGACGCGCGCCAGGCTGCAGCCACCGATTCATTACCTGCCCACATCCACCGGCTTCGTCCGTGCCGCTGCCAGCGGGATGGGCTGGTGTCTTGCGCCGGATGCACTGGCATTACCCGCCGTGGATGCCGGGGATGTCGTGTTGATCTCGCCCACGCGTCATATCGATGTGCCGCTGTACTGGCAGTATTCGGCGGTCAGGTCCAGCACGCTCCAGCACATCACCAGCGCCATCCGCGATGCCGCCGCCACGGTGATGCATTCGAAAAAGGCACGCAGTTCCATCGTGCGCCGTTGAGCCGATCCTTCCGGACGATATCCACATGCATGCTCTGCGCATCAGCACGACACTGCCGACATCGACATGGATGTCGTGCATGGCTACCGCTCCCTCCACATACCTGCGTCATGAGGCCGGTGCCGGTGTGCAGTCGCACGGCAGCGTTTGCCGGTGCGTGTGGTGAACCCGCGTGCACGATTGCGCCGATGATCACGTCCAGAAGTCATGGTGCCGCCCGGCACACGTGGCGCGCCGACGGCTGCGGCAAAGTGGTCGTGCGTCAGCGCATGACGACGCAGGGCGCGCAACGACCACCACCAGGAGAGCACGGATGGCACAGCGGGACAGATCTTGGTGGCGTTGGGGCATGCCGTTGCTGGGTGTGCTGGTCGCCATCGCGCAACTGGCGTGGGAGCACAGCCACGGCGGCGTGCGTAGCCATCACCTGCTGAACCGCGCAGACCTGCCTGCCATCTCCAACTGGTGGGGGCTGCTCAGCCTGCCGCTGGTGGGCTGGCTTGCCGTCAGCGTGGTGGCACGCCGGGCCGCTGGCGATGGTGCGGTGTTCCGCTACGCGGTGGCAGGCGCGGTTGGCGCGTGGGTGGCTGGCGGGTCGCTATCGGTCGCCTTCGTGCTCGGCAACGAATCGGTCGCGTTCGGTGTGCTGGTGACGCTGCTGCTGTGCGCAGTGGTGGTCCGCGCGTACCGTGCCGAATATCTGTTCGGCTTCGTGTTGGGCATGACCTTCGTGTTTGGCGCGGTGCTGCCCTGCATCGTCTTTGTGGCGATCGCCAGCGTCTCTGCAATTGCTCATTTTGCGCTGTGGCCGGCGCTGCGGCGGCTGATTGGTAAGACGCGCCGGCGCCAACCGCAGGTCCAGGGCGGTGCCGTGCGCGACTGATCAGGTCCCCGAGCGATCGTCGCCGTTCCAGGCCTGCCGGTTGAAGGTGGGACGTGCAGCGGCTGTGCCGTTGGTGCTGCCGTGCAGGACTGCAGCAGCACCGGTGCCATCGATCCGCATGCACGTCCGGGCCATCCTTGGTGATCGCTTCGCCAACGGACTGCGCCTGCGCAGGCTGCCGCCTGTCCGGACCGGGCGGCCCTCGCTTCCCTTGCGATGTCGCGCCGCAGGAGATCAAGCGATGTCATGCGTGTGAACCACGCATGCGCGCGGTATGCCAGTGCACTGCGCGTGCTGCAACGCGCTGCCAGGTCATGGTGTTGCACAGGCGCTCATCTGCGGTGGCCGTGCATCTAACGAACCATGCACGGCCGCGCGTGCAGGTTGGTGACCTCAGGTTTGGGAGAGAGGTCTGCAATGCAACGCGATATCGTGGTCATCGGCGGCTCTGCGGGCAGTGGCGCGGCGTTGCGCGCGTTTCTGGGCGGGCTGCCGCACGATCTGCCCGCGTCGATCCTGATCGTCATGCATCTGTCTGCGCGCGGCGATGGCATGGGCAGCATGGTGCGTCGCGCCGCACCGCAGTTCGCCGTACACGTGGCCGAAGACGGGCAGGCGCTGCTGCCAGGGCACATCTATGTGGCGGTGCCGGATCGGCATTTGATGCTCAACGGTGAGCGCCTCGCCCTGGGTGTGGGGCCGCGCGAGAACATGTCGCGTCCGGCCATCGATGCGTTGTTCCGGTCGGCCGCGCTCGCGTTTGGCCCGCGCGTGGTGGGGGTATTGCTGTCCGGCATGCTGGGCGACGGCGCCGCCGGGCTGGAGGCGATCCAGGCCTGCGGTGGTGCGGTGATCGTGCAGGATCCGGCCGACGCCGATGCCGATGAAATGCCGCGTGCCGCCCTGCAGCGGCTGAGGCCCGATCGCACATTGCCTGCGGCGCGGGATTGGCAGAGGCCATCGTGCAATTGCTGCAGCAGCGCCCGTCGCCAAACCAGGCCGATCTGGGTGCGCTGACGCTGGAGGTGGATATCGCGCTCGGCCGGCCGTCGACGAGAGCATTGATCGCACAGATCGCATCCCCCTCCACGATGAGTTGCCCGGCCTGTGGCGGCGTGCTGAGCCAGATCGCAGGTGACGGCGGGCTGCGTTTCAGGTGCCAGGTGGGGCATGCGTATTCTGCGCAGGCGCTGGAAATGGAAAAGGAAGGCGCGGTGGACGAGGCCTTGCGGGTGGCGTTGCGCGTGATCGAGGAGCGTGTCGATCTGGTGACGCGGTTGGCCAGCAAGGATGGCCGGCGCCAACCCGCGGTGGCGGCAATGTATGCCGACCGAGCGGCCGAATACCGCAGCTATGCGGACCTGTTGCGCGGCGTGCTGCTGGGTTCGTTGAAGCCGGCAGTGGCCGCGGACAACTACCAGACACGCCAGCGTGAGGCGGTTGCCGACAAAGAAGTCATGGGCACGCTCGATGATGAACGCCCATCGCGACGATGAGCGTCCATCGCGACAGGTGGGTTGTGCCCACCGGAGTGACGCGCAGCAGGTGGCGTGTGGCGATGCGGGGTTTGTGCAGTGTCCTGTCTGATGCAAGGGCGCGCGGCCGAAGCGACGCTCGCTAGCGGCTGCTTGCTGCGAATATATGTTTCATATACGTTGCGTATATTCGCGATCAGGAGCTTACCGATGGGCATCGTCAATATCGACGACGATCTGCATGACCAACTGCGCCGCGCCTGTACGGTGAGCAGCCGGTCGATCAATGCGCAGGCCAATTTCTGGATCAAGGTCGGCATGCTGTGCGAGATGCATCCGGCGATGTCGTTCCAGGACATCGTGGCGCAGGAGTTACGCGCGGCAGGGGTGCGGCCACAGGCCTTGAAGCCGCAGGTTTTGAAGCCTGGACGGGCATGATCAAGCAGCCGGAAGAGGTCGCAGCGATGGCCACGGCCGGCCAGCTGCTGGCGCAGGTGTTTCATGCGCTGGACCAGGTGCCGCTGGAAGGACGCAGCACGCTGGAACTCAATGCCTTGGTCGAACGCATGATCGTGCAGGAGCTGGGCGCGCGGCCCGCCAGCAAGGGCCAGTACGGCTTCGAGTACGTGCTCAATGCGTCGATCGACGACGTGGTCTGCCATGGTGTGCCATCGGCCGATGACGTGTTGCGCAGCGGGCAGATCGTCAACCTGGATATCACGCTGGAAAAGCACGGATTCATCGCCGATTCCAGCACCACTTATCTGGTGGGCGAGGTGTCTTATGCCGCCAGGCGGCTGGTGCACACAGCGTACCGGGCGATGTGGAAGGGCATTGCCGCGGTGCGGCCGGGCGCGCACGTGGGTGATATCGGGCATGCCATTGCCCGGCATGCGCGCGGACACGGCTACAGCGTGGTCAAGGACTACTGCGGGCACGGCATCGGTCGGCAGATGCACGAAGAGCCGCAGATCCTGCATGACAGCCGCCCGGGCACCGGCCTGCCCCTGCAGGAGGGCATGGTGTTCACCATCGAGCCGATGATCAATCAGGGACGCGCGGCGATCCGCTCGCAGCCGGACCAGTGGCCGGTGTACACGCGCGACGGCAAGCTGTCGGCGCAGTTTGAACATACCGTGGCGGTCACGCGCACCGGTGTGCGTGTGTTGACGTTACGGCCCGGCGAAACACCGCTGTGCGCGGTGGGGTGAGACTGCCGACCGCGCCAGGGCAGGTCGCCTCGGCCGGCGCCACCCGCCGCGCCTGATTACAGCGTGGTGGTGGCGATTGGATGCGCGTGGGCAGCCACGGCCACGTCGGCTGTTGGCGGGTGCGCGCTGTGGCTGCCCAGCAATGCCGAGAGCCGGCGATGGCAGTCGCGCAAGGCCAGGGCAGAGGCGGGCATGTCGCAGGCATCAAAGGTGCGTGCTTCCGCCTTCCAGGCGGCGAGCAGGTCTTCCAGATCACGGCGCAGGCTCGGCATGGTTGGTATCTCGATGGGTGTCCTCTCTCTACGCAGGCAGCTGGCGCGCAGATGCAGGGCGGGCCTGCGGCGCGATGACGCAGTTCAGCCGCAGACGCGTGTGGCCTGCCGACGCGTTGCGTGGCGCGCGGCTGCGGCTGTGACCGGTCGGGTGCGTGCGCCGGCCGGATGTGCGGGCATCGCCTGATGGCGCTGGTTACCGGGCGGCTGCGTTGTGACGGCCATGCGTGCCTGCGCGCTGCGCATGCGCACGGCACACGTCCACATCACGGCGGCGGGGGGAAGGTGGCTGCGCGGCCTTCTGCCGCAGGAGAGCAGCATGCGTACCCAAGACAGCGGCGCGACACGGATCGACGACCCCACCCCGCCCAATGGCGTCAAGGCGCCGGGCAAGAACGAAGACCTGCTGCAGGATGGCCCTGCGCAGGACAGCGAGATCGACGACGACGATGGCATCGAAGACGACGTCGACGCGGACGAAGACGAATAGGCACCGCAGACGCCACTCCAGGTGCCGCGTCGCGGCATCCGGAGCCGCGTGCGTGCCCGGTCCGGGTGCGCACGCCTGCAGGTGACGTGGATGCCTGCCCGGTGGTGTGTGTGCCGGTGCCACGGCCGTCATGACTTCGTTGGGCCACTGGAACGAAGATGCGGCACCGCTGCGGCGTCGCCTGGCGATGCAGCGCATGCTGCGGGTGCACGACGATTGGCGCATGCGCGCCCGCCGGCTCGTCAGCAGCCGCTACCCGGCCTACACTCCACAGCCCTCGCTTGCGCTGACGACCATGCAGACACTGCCACCGCTACCGACCATTGCACTGGGCGAATATCGCCACTTCAAGGGCGGCCGCTACGAGGTGCTTGGTGTGGTGCGTAGCAGCGAGACGCTGGAACCGCTGGTGCTGTACCGGCCGTTGGACAACGACGTTGGCCTGTGGGTCAGGCCGTATGCGATGTTTCTGGAACAGGTGAACGTGGATGGCGCCATGCGCCCGCGCTTCGCACCGGTTGCCTGAGCAGGCATGCCGACTGCCGTGTCTCGGACACCACCGCAATGAGCACGACCGACGTGCCGCTGGTCACACCGGACGGGCGCTACCTCATCGTGCGTGGCCGGCTCTGGCGGACGGCCAATCCGCATCTAGGCGAAGAGGCACGTGCGGCGCTGGTGAGCGAGTTGATGGATGCGCGGCGCGCGGTCAAGGCGGCCAAACGCGCTGACGATGCACACGCCCTGACGGCGGCACGTCGCCAGGTCGATGCCGCCAAGGTGGCCCTGGGAGAACGCGGCCCGGTGTGGTGGACCGACGGTGCCGACGATCTCAATCGGCATCTGGTCAGGAATACGCCCTACGCCGCATGGTTTGCCGCACGCGATGGCGTATGACCCAACCCGGCGCGTGCCGGGCTGGGTGCAGTGGCGTGGATGCAGGGCGGCTCAGCCCAGGTCGCAGTTGCTCGGCTGCGGCCAGGTGGTGGCAGGCAGCATGGCCTTGACGGCGGCCGGCGCGGTGATGCCGATGGTGCTGGCGCCGTACAGGTCTTCGAGTTCGTCGATGCTGACGATGTAGTTGTCCAGCGAGCCGAGATTTTCGCGATTGGGAATCAGCCAGCTGATGGCGCGCGTGCCGCCGCCCGGGTTGGCGGTGATGATGGTCTTCCAGAAGAAGTCCGGGGTGCGGATGCCGTGGCTGGTCAGGAAGTAGTCGTTGCTGGTGTCGCTGTAGATCACCCCGCCGTAGACCTGCACACTGGCGATATCGCGGTAGCACTCGGCGACGTTTTCGGCGCGCACCCAGATGCCCTGGTTGAAGCTGGCCACCTGCGGCACGATGTTGGACATCAGGTTGGCGCGACGGATGTAGGTGGCGTTGTAGTCCATGTGGTTGGAAGTCACCAGATGGCCGCGGTCGTAGCCGCTGCGCACGCTGGCGTAGGAGGCGGTGGAGGTCTGGCCGGCGCAGCCGCTGGGCAGCTCGGTGTCCAGATTGAAGCCGGACGGGCGCGCGGCCGAGCCGGTATCGGCCTGCAGCACGTATTCGTAGCGCAGCGTGGTGTGGTTGGTACAGTCGTAACGCAGCGTGTAACCGCCTTTGTTGAGCGTGACGACCTGTGCCTGGGCAACGGCACTGAACGCGGTAAGAAGCACGACGGCAAACAGGGTCCTGAAACGCATGCGGCAAATCTCCTTCGAATCGGTCGGACGCACGACGCCGCCGCCGATGTGCCAGGAGCAGACCGACGTGATGCGCAGTGCGCTGAGAGAGGTCAATGGCTCGCCCGTCCCCTAGCGAGCGCGACAGCTATCGCATGCCAATGTTGCTTGCGTGTGACGAACGTGACAACACACCTGCGCCAGGCGCGCCGCAGTGCCAGGCTGTGACGCACTTGGCATCCAGCGATGTACCGGGATGGGTACATCGGCGCGATGCTGCCGGTCATTGTGCAGCTGCCGCGCATGCGGGTTACGTCGTGTCACGTCGAATGCCGTAGGTCCTAACCGGCGTCGTGCTTCGTCGCCGCGCCTGCCTGCCGCGCCTGCGCTACGCACTTGCCAAACGGCTCTCCCAGGCTACGCAGCCCCGGTCGCTGCGGTCGCCCGCGCGGTCGTCATCCAGCGCACAAAAAAACCCCCTGCTGCATCGATGCAGCAGGGGGTCGTTGACGATCCAGCGAAACGATCCGCACGGCGGATCGCGATCTGCTATGCGACTTCTTCGAGCGCACGTTCTTGTTGGGTTGCCGCGTCCAGCTGGAACAACGACACCAGCTGGGTGAGGGTGCTGGACTGCTTTTCCATCGCGCGGGCGGCGGCCATGGCCTCTTCTACCAATGCCGCGTTCTGCTGCGTGGTTTCGTCCATCTGGATGACGGTCTGATTGACCTGCTCGATGCCGGCCGACTGCTCGCTGGAGGCTGCGGTGATCTGCCCCATGATGTCGGTGACGCGATTCACGCTGGCCACGATTTCGGTCATGGTGGTGCCGGCCTTGTGCACCAGCGCCGAGCCTTCGGCCACCTTGCCCACCGAGGCGTCGATCAATTCCTTGATCTCCTTGGCGGCGCCGGAGGAACGCTGTGCCAGCGTGCGCACTTCGCTGGCCACCACCGCGAAGCCACGGCCCTGTTCGCCGGCGCGCGCCGCTTCCACCGCCGCGTTCAGGGCCAGGATGTTGGTCTGGAAGGCAATGCCATCGATGACGGAGATGATCTCGGCGATCTTCTTGGACGACGCTTCGATGCCGCTCATGGTGCCCACCACCTGGCTCACCACCTCGCCACCCTTCGACGCCACGCCGGCGGCGCTACGTGCCAGTTCGTTGGCCTGATGCGCGTGTTCGGCATTCTGCTTGACGGTGGAGGTGAGCTCTTCCATCGAGGCAGCGGTTTCTTCCAGGTTGGCCGCCTGTTGCTCGGTGCGCCGCGACAGGTCCTGATTGCCGGCGGCAATCTCGCCGGCAGCGGTATCGATTTCCGCCGACGACTGCTGGATGCGCGCGACGATGTCGGTCAGGCGCTCCACGGTGGTATTGGCATCGTCGCGCATGCGCGCGAACACACCGGCGAAGTTGCCGTGCATGCGCGTGGTCAGGTCGCCGTTGGCAATCGCCTGCAGCACCTGCGACAACGCACCCAGGCTCTTGTCGGAGGTGCCCATCAGGTGGTTGAGGTCCACCACGATCTGGCGGAAGTCGTACTCGAACGCGGTCTCGTCGCCACGCGCGCTGAAGTCGCCCGCCGCCGCGGCCGCCGCCAGGCGCTTGATCTCGCCATTGATCGACAGCAGGCTGGCCCGCACGTCGTTGATCGACTGGCTGATCACCGCCTTCTCGCCCGGCAATGCCTCCAGTTGCTGCGACAGGTCGCCGGCCGCATAGCGCTCGGTCAATGCCACGATCTGCATGGTGACCGCGATATGGCTGGACACCAGCGTGTTGCTGGCGCGCACCATGGTGCCGAACTCGCCGGGGAACTCCTGCTCGGCGATGCGGTGGCTGACGATGCCGGCCTCGTGCTTGTCGCCCATGTCGGTCTGCGCCTGGATCACGCGACGCAGCTGGCGCTGCATGCTGTCCATGGCCTGCAACAGCTGGCCGACCTCGTCATTGCGGTCGATCGAGATGGCGTTGTCCAGCCGGCCCGACGACACCGCATGCGCAATGCCCACCGCGCGGTTGAGCGGCTGGGTGATGGCACGCGCCACGATCCAGCCGAACGCGATGCACACCACCGCGCCGACCAGGCCCAGCAGCAGGCCGGTCATGCTGGCGGTGACCGAACTGTCCACCGCTTCCTGCACGGTGCCGCGAAAGCGCGCATCGGCGCGCTTCTGCATGGCGGTGAGGGTGGTGCGATAGGTCTCCAGCGCCGGCGCCATGGCGCTCATCTGCGCGGCATCGGGTTCACGTTGCTCCACGAACGCCGCGGCCACGCCATGCGCCAGGCTGTAGTACTGATCGAACTGCTTGCCCAGGCGTGCGAGTTCCTGCGCGTTGGCCGGGTCGGATTTTTGCAGTTTCACGTAGGAGCTGTGGATGTCGTCGGCCACCGGTTTGGTGGCCGCCAACATGTCCGCATCGCCTGCGGCGGCCGCGCCATTGAGCCCGCTGATGAGCTTGTCCAGCGCGGCCACGTTGCGCGTCATCGCGTCGAGCATCGGGAAATGCACGTCGCGCACCGCTTCCAGGCGGTCGTTGTTGCGATGGAACACCAGCGTGCTGAAAGCCACATAGCCCGATAGGCAAATGATTGCCACCGCTGCCGGCATCAGGATTTTCCAGAACAACGGTAGCGACAGAATGCGTCTCATGAGAGGGCTCTCGAGCAGGTGGCGGGTCACGGCTTCAGGACGACCTTGACGCTGGCGTCCACGGCTGCGGCACTGATGTAGCCGATCGCGCCGGGCGTGGCCGCCACGGCCTTCTTGACCGCGTCGTCGCCGCTGACGCGCTTGGGACGTTGCGCCTTGCCGGTGAACATCAGCTGCGACCAGTACGACTTCAGCTGCGCCGCATCGCGCGAGGCGACCTTCTTGTAGAACTCATCGCGCGTGGCGGCGCCTTCTTCCTGGTCGATCGGCACCGCTGCGCCGCCGCCGGGCAAGCTGTTGGACTTGGCGAGGAAGATCTGCGAGACCTGCGCCGCGCTCAGGCTGTCCGGGCCGCCCTTGGCCGCCATCACCACCACCACGTCGGCGTTGGCCGAGAACGCAACCAGCGACAACAGCGCAAGCGCGCAGCCTGCGGAATACTTGGAAAGTTTCATGGGGGCTCTCTTAGAACACGAAGTCGACGGACGCCGACAGCAGGTTGTAGCTGCCGCCCGGACGGAAGCCCGGCTGGATGTTGTTCAACGAGCCGAACGAGCCGGCGTTGTTGTTGATATGGCTGGCCTGCAGCTTGAACGCCATGCTCTCGCGCGCATCCCAACGCAGCGAGGCGGTGACGCTATGCCGGCCGCTTTCGGCCTGCGCCAGCGCACGGGTCATGATGCCGACCGGGTCCTGGCCCGGGGCGATGCTCGAGGCCTTGCGATCGACGCTGCCGAAGGTGACCGACGGGGTCAGCGTGCCGAACCGGCCGCCGACGCTGAGGTAACCGGAGGTGGTCTTGCCGTTGAGCGAGGGCGAGTAATCGGCCTGGATCACTTCGGTGCGCAGGAACCAGTTGCCCGGGTCGTAGGCGTAGCCCACGCTGGCGAAGCTGCCATCCACATCGTAGGTGGTCAGGCGATTGGCCAGCGCCGGATTGATACGCTGGTAGGCGGTGAACAGGCGGTCCAGCGACGGCGAATCGAAGTCGGTGGTGCCCACGATGTAGGCCGCACGGAAGGTCGATGCACCCGATTCCAGGCCCAGCGCCAGACCACGCATGGCGTGCACGTCGGCCTTCTTGGAATCGATGCGGCCGTAGAAGCCCTGCACGCTGACCACGCTTTCGCCAACGTTGACGGTGTACACGCCTTCGACGCCGTCCATCGGCAGCAGGTAGTTGTAGACCTCATACGGCGGGCGCACCCACGGGGTGGCGTAGCCCACGCGCTGGTATTCGGAGAGCATGTACAGCGGCGCGGTGATGCGGCCCAGGCGGGCGGCGAACTGCGGGCCGAACTGGTACTTCACGTGGGCCAGTGTCACCTTGGGCGCGTAGTCGGCGCGCTCGGCGTATTCGCTGGTCACCTGCAGCACGCCGGTGAAGTTGTCGGTGAAGTTGGCATTGACCTGGCCGGCGATGCGCGAGTCCGGGCGGGCGGAGGTGGAGTGGCTTGCGCCCACGCCTTCCACGGTCTGGATGTCGGGCGTGAAGTCGGCCTGATCCTCCGTCGAGTGCACCACGCCCAGCGTGCCGAAGCCGCTGAAGGAAAACATCGAGTCCTCCTGCGCGTAGGCGCAGGTCGACGAGGCCAGGGCGATGGCGCCACTGAGCAGTTTGACGGTCAGGTTCATTGCGGTCTCGCTAGGAAGATGATGGACGCCGCGCCAGGAGCGCAGCGGGCAGAACGGTGATGCGCGTCTCGTGGCGCTGATCCCCGGTAGCGGCCGCCTATGGCATCGCTTTAGCGAGTTTTTTACGAATTTAAGAAACGGTTAATTCGCCGGAGACATTACGGAAATGAACGATAGCCCGGCGCTATCGGAATGCCTGGATTACCCAATCGCCACGGGTGGATGGACGTTTTTGTCCGGCACCGTTTCGATGTTGAGCGCAGCCGATGGCGCAGGAGTTGAAGATCGCGGGCGTATGGGGCTACCGCGCGTGCTGGCCTGACGCATACGACAACGCCACGCGTGGGCGTGGCGTTGTCGTGTGGTGGCCAACCACCGGGAGTCATCCGCGTCGCTGGCATCGTCGCGGTCACCCGCCTGGCGCTCGACGGCCGTCAGCTCGTTGCCATCATGGCGTGGGAGCCCACGCCGGGATCAGGCAGCCGACGCGTGATCGGTCGCCGGCAACTTGACGACCACCTTGATCTCGAACCGGAAGCCGGCCAGCCAGGTCACCCCCACGGCGGTGACGGTGGGGTAGGGGGCCGGGCCCCAGTAATCGGCCCACCGGTTCCAGGCAGCGTCGAACACCACCTCGGGATCGACCATGAACAAGGTGACATCCACCACGTCCTGCGAGGTGCAGCCGGCCGCGCTGAGGATGGCGTCGAGATTGCTGAAGGCGCGCGCGATCTCCGCGTCCAGGTCGGGCTCGGGCGAGCCGTCTTCGCGGCTGCCGACCTGGCCGGCGACGAAGAGCAGGCCATCGGCACGTACCGCCGGCGAATAGCGATGGCGCTCATACAAGGCGTGGCGGCCCGGCGGTAAAACAACGTCACGTGTGGCCATGGAGGTCTCCTTCGAAGTGCGACAGAACGGAGCTCCACCCTAAACGCGTGGCCGCGTGCGATAAATCCGCAGCCTTGACCAACACTGTTTGTAGAATCCAAACAATCTGGGTGCGGGAGTGGCGATGGATCGGTTCGATGCGATGCAGGCGTTTGCGCGGGTGGTAGAGGCCGGCAGTTTCACCAAGGCCGCAGACACGCTGCACATGAGCCGGGCCAGCGTCACCCAGCTGGTGCAGCAGCTCGAAGCGCGCCTGCGGGTGACCCTGCTCCACCGCACCACGCGCCGGGTGCAGGTGACCGCCGATGGCGCGGCCTACTACGACCGCGTGGTGCGTCTGCTGGCCGACATGGACGACGCGGAAACCAGCCTGTCCGATGCCTCGACACTGCCGCGCGGGCGCCTGCGCGTGGATGTGCCCAGCCCGTTGGCGCGGCTGATCCTGATGCCGGCGGTGCCGGCCTTTCATGCGCGCTATCCGGATATCCAGCTGGACATGGGCGTCAGCGACCGTCGCGTGGACCTGATCGGCGAGAACGTGGATTGCGTGATACGTGGGGGCACCATCACCGACCAGTCGTTGATCGCGCGCCACGTGGCCGACCTGCAGGCCGGCGTCTACGCCGCGCCCGCGTATCTGCAGCGGCTGGGCATGCCCACCCACCCGTCCGAGCTGGAAAACACCCGGCATCGCTGCGTCGGCTTCATGCGCTGGGGCACTACCACGACGGTTCCCTATGTGATGCAGCGGGGCGACGACGCAGTGCGCGTGCACGGGCGGCACGTTGTGGCCGCCGACGATGGCAATGCGTATCTCGCCGCCGGGCTGGCGGGAATGGGGGTGCTGTGGCTGCCGGTGTACATGGCCAACGCGCATGTCGCCAGCGGCGAGCTGGTCCCGGTCTTTGCAGACTGGCAACTGGAGCCGATGCCCTTGTCGATTGCGTTCCCGCCCAACCGCCACGTCAGCGCAAAATTGCGGGTGTTCATCGATTGGGTGATTGCGCTGATGGCCGAGCATGCGCCGCCGATGGCGGCCGCTCTGCGATAAGCGCTGCGCATAAGCGCGGCGCTATTGCGTCACTTCGCGCCGCACCGGATACCGCCAGCCAGTGATCGCCGCGTAGGGTGAGCGTGCGTAGATCCACTGCAGTCGCGCATCGCCATCTGCGCGGAACGCAGCATCGCTGGCCAGCTTGTGCTCGAATTCGCGGCGTAATGCGGCGTCGCTGCGCAACAGGCGTTCGGTAAAGTCCACCAGCTCGGCGCCGTATAGCCCGCTGTCGGGGCTGCCGGCGTTGCGGAACCGTCCGCTGGCCAGCAGGGAATCGCTGCTGAGCGGCTCCAGCAATGCGGCGGCCAACATGCGCATCGGTTGATCGGCGGGCACGCGGATGCTGCCGGCAGGAAAGAGCTCGTCCACGCTGTCTGTGTGCGCGACCTGCTTGCTGGTGGCGTCGGTACTGGTATTGGTGTTGGTGATGCGAATCTGCTGCACCGTATGCTGGCGCGGCTGCTGCAGACGTTCGTACTGGATGCCATGCGTGTCGAGCAACGCAAGCACGTCGTCGTAGCCGGGGGGAATCCACCAGGCCACCGGATACTGCACCGCCTGCGTCTGGCGGTAACCGATCACCGGCATCGTCCAGGTTTCATCGCGGCCTTCCCAGCGCAATTCCTGGCGGCCGGAGACCGGCGACAGGGCGCGGGCATAGGTCACGCCCTTGAACGCGATGTGGTCGATCGGCTGCGGCAGGCGTTCCCAGGCCACCATCAATTCCTGCGGACGTGCGGCACGATCGGCCCGCTTGGCGGCAGCGATCTTGTTTGCATCGCGACCGACCAGGCGCAGTGCTTCTTCGAGCAGGACGTAGTCGCCGAGCACGCGCTGCCGGTACGACTTCAGCCGGTGGTTTTCCACCAGCACGGTGGGAATGCCGGCGAAATCGCCGTAGCCGGTGGAATAACGCGGGCCTTCCGGCGAATAGCGCAGGCCCGAGCGCGGCGCATCTTCGTCGATCAGGCTGGGGTAGATCGCAGGTGTGTGGCCCTGGTTGCGCAGCGCGGCGTTGACGGCCGGCGTGAAGCGTTGCTGCAGCCAGCCGGCAGTGGCGCGCGAACGTGCATACGTGCCCCAACCGGCGAAGGTAAAGGTGATGTCGTACTGATGATCGAGCCCGCCGCTGACATGCAGGTCGATGTACAGCGCGGGGTCAAGCGTGTGCAGCAACGTGACCATCGCGCGCGTCTCCGGCGCCTCCAGGTTGAGATAATCGCGATTGAGGTTGATGCCGCGCGTGGTGGTGTTCCAGCCCATCTGTTGCGGGCCACGCAATGCGGCGCCGACCAGTGGGCCGCGTTGTTCGTGGCCGTCGCTGTTGAGGATGGGCACGAACACGAAGTCCACCGCATCCAGTAGATCGTCCTTGCCGCGTTGGGCGATGTCGCGCAGCAGCATCAGCCCGGCGTCCTTGCCATCGATCTCGCCGCCATGGATGCCGGCCTGCGCCAGCACCACCGGTTTGCCCGGCTTGCCCTTGCGCGCGCGCACCAGCAGCAGGTCGCGCCCTTCGCTGGTCTTGCCGAATACTTCCAGCGACAGCAGCGGCGAGGCCGCGACCAGGCGCTGCAACCACGCGCGCGTTTCTTCGTAGCTGGGCGTGCTGACGAAATCGCTGCGCTCGGCCGGCGTGATCCACGGATCGGCTGGACCGGCGATCAACGCCTCGCTCGCCCCATGCCAGGTGCGCACCGGCGGCAACAGGGCAGTGGTTTCCAGTGGCTGTGCGCCAAGCGGCGCTGCAGCAAGACATGCGGCCGCGAGCAGGCAGGCAGAGGCGGCACGTGTCGCGCGGTGAAAGCCGGGGCGCGGGGAGCCCGGCGAGGCGACGCGGTGACCGGCGTGCGTGAAGTCGGGGCAGGTGCGTGGATCGGAACTCATGTGGCGTGCGCAATCTCGTGTGGAGGTGGTGACAGTGATGGGGCTGATGAAGGCGGTGGCCGTGCGGTCTGCCGCCAGTGTCGAGTGACGGGCGCGGCACTGGTCGCGACGGTCCGCTGCAGCCTGCGCAAGGCCATGCGGGCGTCGCGTGCGGCCGGGCATCTCAGGCCTGAGTCGGCAATGTGATAACGTATCATTTTAACCATGATCGGCACGATGTCCCCATCTCCACAGCCAGCGCCGGCGATCTCGATCGACAACCTGCACGTCGCCTACCGCGGACGTGCCGTGCTGCAAGGCCTCACGCTTCAGGTCGCCGCCGGCAGCGTCTACGCCTTGCTCGGTGGCAACGGTGCCGGCAAGTCCTCGACCTTGTCTGCCTTGCTGGGCTTTGTGAAACCAGCATCGGGAACGCTGCTGGTGGATGGTGTCGACCCGGTGTCCGCGCCCGGCAAGGCACGTGCGCGGCTGGCCTATCTGCCGGAAAACGTGGCGCTCTATGAGCATCTCAGTGCCATGGAAAACGCCGACTACCTGCTCGCGCTGGCTGGGCAGCGCTGCGCCCACGCCGAGATCGGCCAGGCATTTGCCGCCGCAGGCCTGCAGCGCGAGGCCTGGGCGCAGCGCCTGGCCGGGTTCTCCAAGGGCATGCGCCAGAAGGTGGCCATCGCCGTCGCCAGCTTGCGCCAGGTGCCGGTGCTGCTGCTGGATGAGCCCACCTCCGGGCTGGACCCACGCGCCATTGCCGACTTCAACCGCCTGGTCGGCGGCGTGCGCGAACGTGGCGGTGCGGTGTTGATGGTCACGCACGATCTGCTTGGCGCGGTCGACGTTGCAGACCGCATCGGTTTTCTCGAAGACGGGCGCATTGCCGAGCAGATCGGCGTCGGCGACAGCGGGTTCGATGTGCGCTCCCTGCATGCGCGCTTTGCGCGTCCGCAGGATCACGCTGCATGAGCCGCCGCGCATGAGGGCGGTGTGGTTGGTCGCCCGCGAAGAACTGCGCTTCATGGCACGCAATCGCTCCGCCGCCATCGGCGTGGTGTTGCTGATGCTGCTGACGCTGGCGGCCACGCTGACTGCCGCGCATCACCAGCGCCAGGTCACCGAGTTCCGCGCGCGTCAGCAACAGGCCGCGCAGCAGGCCTTCGAGGCCCAGCCGGACCGGCATCCGCATCGCGTGGTGCATTACGGCCACTTCATCTATCGCCCGTTGCCGGCGCTGGCCGCCTTCGATGCGGGCGTGGACGCCTTCACCGGCAACAGCATGTTCCTGGAAGGCCATCGCCAGAACACCGCCAACTTCGGCGACGTGCGTCAGAGCTCGTTGCTGGTGCGGTTTGGCCAACTGAGCCCGGCGTTCGTGTTGCAGGTACTGGCGCCGTTGCTGCTGGTGTTCCTGGGCTATGGCGCGGTGGCGCGCGAACAGGAGGCCGGCACGCTGCGCGTGTTGCTGTTGCAGGGCGCCACGCGCCGGCAAGTGCTTGGCGGCAAATATCTGGCATTGGCTGCGGTGGCCGGGGCCTGCCTGCTGCCGGCGCTGGTCGGCCTGATACCGAGTGCCCTGGTGCCCGGCCAGGCCGGGCCGGTGGCGCTGCTGGTGCTGGCGTATGCGGCGTATCTGCTGCTGTGGTGCGCGTTGGTGCTGGCGGTCTCGATGCTGTGCCGGCGCGGCCGGGATGCGCTGCTGGTGTCGCTGGCGCTGTGGGTGTGGCTGGCCGTGCTGGTGCCGCGGGTGGCGCCGGATGTGGCCAGTGCGGCGTACCGGCTGCCCACGCGGCTGGAAACCGATGTGGCCATCCAGCGCGATCTGCGCACGCTCGGCGACAGCCATAACCCGGATGACCCGCACTTTGCGCAGTTCAAGCAGCAGGTGCTGCGCCGCTACGGTGTCCAGCGCGTGGAAGACCTGCCGGTCAATTACAAGGGCCTGCTCGCACTGGAAGGCGAGCGGCTCAGCGCCAGCCTGTTCGAACGCTACGCCGCGCGCGATGCCCGCATCCAGCAGGACCAGAACCTGCTGGTGCGCGGCTTCGCGGTGCTGAGCCCGACGGTGGCGCTGCGCGAGGTGTCGATGGCGTTGGCTCGCACCGATCTGCGCGCGCACGCGCACTTTCTGGCGCAGGCCGAGCGCTATCGCTACACGCTGGTGCAACAGCTCAACCAGTTGCAGGCCGATGCGGTGCGCATGGCCGACGACACCGCGCAGGATGCCGGTGCCGACCGGCGCAAGCGCATTTCCGCAGCGCACTGGCAGGCGATTCCGGTATTCGCGTTCGTGCCGGCGTCCACCGATGAGGTGATCGGCGCGACGCGCATCCCGCTGGGACTGATCGGGGTGTGGTTGCTGGTGGCGCTGTGCCTGCTGGTCGTCGCCGGCCGACGTGTGGGAGTGACGCGCTGATGCTGTTGTGGAAATACGAACTGCTGTTGCTGCTGCGCGCGCGCGCTGCAGCGTCCGGCCTGGTGCTGCTTGCGTTGTTGACCGTGTGCAGCCTGCTGTCCGGGCAGCACGTCATCGCTGCGCAGCGCGCCAACATCGCACGCATTGCAGCGCTGCAGCAGGAAGACACCGCGGCGGTGGCCGCCTATGTCACGCGCAGCAACGATGCCGGCAGCGCGGCCTACTACAGTTTTCACCCGACCTGGGATAGCCCCGCGCCACTGGCACTCGCTGCGGTGGGCATGCGCGATGTGGCGCCGTACATCCTGCGCGTGCGCGCGCTGGGGCTGGAGGCGCAGATCTACGATGGCGACAGTTACAACCCCGAGCTGGCGCTGGCCGGCCGCTTCGACTACGCGTTCGTGCTGGTGTTCCTGCTGCCGCTGTTCGTGATTGCGCTGCTGTTCGACCTGCGTTCCGGCGAGCGCGAGGCCGGGCGCGCGCGCATGCTGGCGGCGCTGCCGGGTGCCGGCGCCAGGGTGTGGATGCGACGAGTGACGGTGCGTGCATTGGCGGTACTGCTGTGCCTGGCCGTGCCGTTCGTCATTGCCGCCGGCGTCAACGGCGTACCGCTGCTGCAGCAACTGGCCGTGCTGGCGCTGACCTGCGCGTACCTGCTGTTCTGGGTACTGCTGGCGGTGGTGGTGGGCCGCCTGCGCTGGCGCCCCGCCGCGCATGCCACGGCACTGGCCACCTGCTGGGTGCTGCTGGCCCTGGTGGCACCGGCGCTGGCGCATGTGGCGATCAACGAGGCGGTACCGGTCACCCAGGGCACCGAGATCGCACGATTGCAGCGCGAGGCGGTCAACCACGCCTGGGATATTCCGCGCCAGGCCACCATGCAGCGCTTCTACGCGCGCAACCCGCAGTGGGCCGATTCGGCGCCGTTGACCGACGCCTTCCACTACAAGTGGTATTTCGCCTTCCACGAAAACGGCGACCAGCAGGTGGCCACGCAGGTGGCCGCGTACCGCCAGGGGCTGGTGCGCCGCGAAGCGCTCGCGCAGCGTGCTGCCATGGTGTTGCCGCCGGTGGCGCTGCAGGCCGCGTTGACGCGGCTGGCGCAGACCGACCTGCGTGCACAACTGGCCTATCAGGACCGCATCCGTGCCTACCATCAGCGGTTGCGCACGTTCTACTACGGTTACCTGTTCCGCGACCGCCCGTTTACGCGCGCGGACTTCGAGCGCGCGCCGCGCTTCGATGCCATCGCCGAGCCGGCGTCGTAGGGCCATGCCGCGTTGCACGCGCTGTGCAGCGCGGTGTTGGCGGAGCCTGCCGCAGGCTGCATGCGCAAGATGGCGCGCAGTGCGCCCAGGATGAACACCCGGCCGTGCTCGATGAGCAAGCGGATCGCCCACCACGGGTTGCCGCACCGCGCACTAACTTACGCCGGGCTGCGCCGCTTGGTGGTGCCGCTGCGGCTGCGCTTCCTGGGCGCTGGCAGCGGCGCGGCGGCGTCATCGGCCAGCACGCCGCCGCTTTGCATCTGCTCCAGCCACGACAGCGCATCCACATAGCCGAGGAAGTGCTGCAGATAGCCGGGCGAGCGTTCGCGCATCAGGGTGATGCAGCGGTGCACCAGCACGCTGGAATTGAGCGGGCCGGCGTCCTTGGGCGCATCCTGCAGCGACTGCCGCACCTGGCTGGCAGTGCGCACGGTGGTCCAGGTACGGCGGAAATCGTCCAGCGCCGGCAGTTCCGGGAACAGCTGCGCATCGGGCGCCGCGGTCTTTCTGCTGTCCACTTCCATCAAGGCGGCATGGCCTGCCAGCTGGTCGGTCACCGCGCGCAGGGCACTGCGTTGCAAGGCACCTGGATCGGCAGGGCTGGTGGCGCGACGACGCGCCGCATCCTTCAGCGTGGCCGCATACGCATCGACCAATGCATCCAGCCTGTCTTCCAGCACCGCACGCACCGCATCGGTCTGCGTCTGCGCGCGTGCGGCCAATGCCTGCATCAGATGGAAGCGCACCGGGTCGAGCTGGTCGGCACCCTCATTGCGCCAGCGCGCCAGCCGCGCGTAGGCGGATGTCGCCGAGGTGGTCATCGCGTGGCCGATGCCGGTGCCGGCGCTGCGGACGAGGGCGCACGCGCGGCCGCCGGGCGTGCGATCGGTGCGATTTCCACGCGGCGGTTCCTGGCGCGGCGCGCTTCGTCGGCGTTGGAATCCACCGGTTGCTGCGCGCCGAACGCGGCGGCGAACACCGAGGCGGCCGGCACACCGTCGGCGATCAGCGCGCGGGTCACGGTGAGCGCGCGCTGCGCGGACAGTTCCCAGTTGTCGGCATAGCGGCGGTTGCCGCCCAGTACCGGGCGGTCGTCGGTGAAGCCGCTGACCATCAGGATCTCTTCGCGGGCGCGCAGGTACTGCGCCAACGGGGCGGCAAGCGACTTCAGGACCTCGCGGCCGTCCGGCTGCAATTCATCGGAGTTGAACGCAAACAGCACGTTGCCGCGAATGCCGATGCGGCCATCCACCAGCGTCACGCGGCCGGCGGCCAGCGGCGCGGCCAGCGCCTGTTCCAGCGTCTTGCGGCGCTGCGCTTCGGCCTGGCGCTGCCTGACCTCCTGGTCCAGGCGGCTGGACAGCTGCAGCTGCACGCCGATCACGCCGACCAGGATCAGCACGAACGCGCCCAGCAGCACCGACATCAGGTCGCCGAAGGCGGCCCAGATCGGCGTGCCGGACTCGCCGTCGCTTTCGATCTCGTCGCTCATGCCGGCTCCGCTGCGCCGGCATCGCTGCGGCGGCCATCGAGCTGACGCAGTTCTTCGATGATCTGCTTCTGCGACAGCATGCTGAGGTCCACCACCTCACGCGCCTGTGCCACGTAGTACGCCAGCTGGTCATCGCTGCGCGCGAGCGAGGCATCCAGTGCGGTGGCTACGTGCTGCAGGCGCTCGTTGAGCTCGCCGGTGGCGCCGCTGAACAGCTGCACCGCCACGCCGAAGGCTTCGCCCAGGCTGGCCACTTCCACTGCGCTGCCGCTGACATGCGCGGCCACTGCGCCGAGCTTGCCGGTTTCGCTGCCGATCTGCTCGGTGAGCTGGGTGCCCACCCGGTGCAGCAGGTCTGCCGAGGTGGTGACCAGCGCGTCCACGGCCTGGCGTTGTTCGGTGGAAGCGTGATTGACCGCGTCGAGCAAGGTGTCCAGCGTGGCCAGCAGGCGGGTGCGTTCTTCCAGCATGGCGGTGTCGCGCACCATGCTCTCCGACAGGTTCTGGCGCAGCTCGGCCACCACGTCGGCGGCGGCCTTGGGCGCTTCGGCGGCGATCTGCATCAGGCGCGAGACCTCGCTGATGGTGGCGCTGGCCTGCGCCTGCGCCTGCGTGGACAACTCGCTGGCGGTGCTGGCCAGGGTGTCGCAGATGGCCTGCTGTTGCCGGGTGACGCGCTCGCCGGTCTGTTCCCATTGCGCGGTGAGCGTGGCGCTCATCGCGGTGAAGCGCTCGCTCCACAGGGCAAGACGCTGCGCATCGCGCGCTTCCAGCGCGGCCTGCAGATCGCCATGCGCGTGCTGCAAGGTGCCCACCAGCGATGCGGCCTGTGCGTCGAAGCTGGCGGTGGCGGCGGCCAGTGCGGCCTGGTGCTGGGTGGCCAGCGCAGCGCTGGCCTGCTGCTGCTGTGCCAGTGCGTCCGTCCACGCGGTGGCGGCCTCGCTGCTGGACTGGTCCATGCGCGTGGCCACCGCATCGACCAGGGCGCCGGAGCGCGCCTGGAAGGTACTGGCGAACTCGGTCAAGGCATGTTGCAGGTCCTGCGTGAGCGCGTGGTTGCTGCGCTGCTGCTCGGCCACCGCAGCGGTCCAGCCGGCCGCGGCCGCGGCCGTGCTGGTCTCGAACCCGCTGTTCAAGCCCTCCAGCTGCTGCTGCACGGCCTGCTGCACGCCGTCCTGCAGGGCGCTGGTCTGACGGGCCAGCTGTTCCAGCGTGGCCTGCAACTGGGTGCTGAGCGATTGGGTGGCGCGCTGTTGTTCGGCAAGCACCGTGGCCCAGTGCGCGGCGGTGGCGGCATGGCTGCGTGCAAGGCCATCGTCGAGTGCGCTCAGTTGCTGCTGCACCGCGCGGGTGACGCTGTCCTGCACGGCGCTGCTGCGCTCATCGACCTGCGCCAGCAGTGACTGCATTTGTTCCGTGAGTGCCTGCTGCGCGCGCTCCTGCGCGGCCAGGGCGGCCTGCCACTGGTCGGCGGCGGTGCGTGCGCTGTCCTGGAAGCCGGCACTGAGCCCGTGCAACTGCTGCTGCACGGCCGTGCTCACGCCTTCCTGCACGGCGGTGCTGTGGTGGGCGACCTGCTCCAGGGTGTCCTGCAGCTGGGTGTGGAGCGCGCGCTGCGCCTGTTCCTGCGCGGCAAGCGCGCTGACCCAGTGGCTGGCGGCACTGCTCGCACTGCGATCGAAGCCGCTGCTGATGCCGTCCAGCTGCTGCTGCACGGCCTGGCTCAGGCGTTCGTGCAGTGCGGCGGTGTCGCGCGCAATGCCGGCCATGGTGGCTTCCATCGCCGGCTGCAATGCCGCGCCGACCGCGCGCGCGCTGTCGGCAACGCCGGCCTGCAGCGACTGTTCCATCGACGTGGCCAGCCGCGTGTACGCCGCCTCGGTTCTGGCATGGAAGTCGGCCTGGTGCGCGGCCAGGCGTTGGTCGGCCGCGATGCTGTGCTGCTCGATGCTGCTCATCAGCGCTTGCATCCGGTCGATCAGTGCCGGCATCAGCGCGCTCTGCTGCTGCTGCAGCTTGAACACTTCACCACGCTGGTGCGCTTCCGAATGCGGGTGCAGTTCGGCGGCGATCTTCAGGTCCAGCCGCTGCACCGCCTGCAGGCGCTCGCGCCGGCACAGCGCCGACAACAGGCCCAGCATGGCCGAGCTGGCGACGCCGGCGATGGAGGTGCCGAATGCAAACGCCAGGCCTTCCACCGGTGCGGCCAGCGAGCCGCGGATGGCCTGCAGGTCGGTGGCGCTCTGCAATGCAAAGCCGGTGCCCTTGAGCGTGGCCATCATGCCGAGCAGGGTGCCGAGCATGCCCAGCAGCACCAGCAGGCCCACCAGGTACGGGGTCAGCACGGGCGCCGGCAACGCCACGCGCGCGCCCTGGATGCGCAGACGCACCGCATTGCGCAGGCTCGGGTGCAGCTGCGCCAGCCATGCATCCAGTGCCGACGGCGCGGCGCTCAGCCCGGACACCGCGGTGTCCAGCGTGGCGCTGGCCTGGCGATAGCGATACAGCTCCAGCGCACCGGCCAGATAGCAGGCACCGATCACCGCGGCGATGCAGGCGCCCAACGGATTGGAGCCCAGATAGCCGAACCCGACCCAGCAAACCGCCAACAGGCCGACGAGAAACACACACACGTGTACAAGAGTTTTGAACATGACGTCCCAGTTAGCGGGTACGAAGCGCTGCAAGCAGGCCTTCGATCGGGTGAAAACGAACATCCAGTTCGGCGAGCAACACGCTCTGCATGTCCTTGCGAAAAACATCCAGCCAGCCATCGGACACCGCGCGCGCGGCGGCCTGGTCATCGCCTGGCGGGTGATGCGCCTGCGCGGCATGGCGCAGGCGTTCGAAATGCGCGCCGAGCAGGCTGGGCACGGTGTTCAACAGGGTCTGCTCGCGCGGGCTCAGGGTCAGCTCCATCACCGCATCCACTTCGGCCAGCCGTGCCATTTCACTGGAGACCAGCGTCAGCAGGTCGCGCAGCCGCCCGCGCAGATCGCCGGTGGCGGTGCGCATGGCGCGCTGCATGGCCAGGTAATGCTGCCGGAACGGGGCATAGTCGGGCACCGGCGGCGCCGCGCCCGCCTCGGTGGCAGCACGTGCTTCGGTGCGCAGGCGTGCCACCAGCGCATCCAGATCGGCCACGCTGCTGGTTGCCAGACCGGCACGCACGCGGGCGCAGGCGTCGGCATCGAGCGGGCGCGGCTCGGGCAGGTCATCGGTGTCGGGCAGCTTGCCATCCAGCGCCTTGGACACGGCCACTGCACGCGTCCAGTCGATCCATTGGCTCAGCCGGTCGGCCAGCGCGTGGTTGGACTGGGCGACGCGGACATCGCTGAGGCGTGCGAGCAGGCGAATGAACGCCGGGCCCGAGAGGGGCGCCCGTGGAGCAGCTTTCGCCATTGTTCCGGTCAAAGACCGCGCATTTTACACGGGAATGCGCGCGCCACAGCCGCCGCGCCCAGGCCCGCGCTGCCTGGGCTGGCGGCATTCAGCGGGGGCTGGCGTGCAGTGCTGTCAGGGGGCGCTGCGGGGCAGCTCCAGGTCGCCGGGCGCGCAGGTGGCGGGGCACATGCGCCACCTGCGCCGATCAGCGCGTCACCCGCTGCCATGGGGCGCGCGTGCCACCTGATGGCCCGGGCACAGCCTTGCCACAGGCGCGCCACTCACCGCCGGCGCGGTGCACCAACGGAATCAGCACCACCCCCAGCGCGGCGACCGCCGCGGCGACGTAGCCGATGCTGCCCAGCCCCCAGGCCGGAATCGCCAGCCCACCGATGATGGCGCCGACGCCGATGCCGGCATTGGCAGCCGACACGTTGGTGGTGCCGGCCAATGCCTGCGAATGGCCGACCGACTGCATCACCCGCACCTGGCTGATCGGAAACAGCGCGGTATACGCAATGCCCCAGACCGCCAGAGTCAGACAGAGCAGCACGCCGGTGCCGGCCACCGGCACGCACAACGCCATGCCCAACGCGAGCAACAGCAGGAACACCGCCGTGGCGCGCAGCGGTGAGCGGTCCACCACCCGGCCACCCAACCAATTGCCGATCAGGCCGACCGCACCGAACCCCATCAGCCACCAGCCGACGTTTGCCGCCGGCACGCCCACGTTGCGTTCGAGCAGGTCGGCCAGATAGGTGTAGGCGGTGAACATGGCGGTGAACACCACCACCGACAACGCCACATTAGCCAGGAAGAAGCGCTCGGTGAAGATCCCGGCCTGCTGGCGCAGGTTGACCCGTTCGGTGCGCGCCACCGTCGGCATCCACAGCGCCAACGCGGCGGCCATCGCCAGCGACAGCGCCGCCAGACTCCAGAACGCGCCGCGCCAGCCGATGCTGTTGGCCGCCACCGTGCCCAGCGGAATGCCGAACAGCAGCGCCGCCGAAATGCCCAGATACACCCGCGACACCGCTTGCCCGGCCTGTTGCGGGCCGGCCAGTTGCCCGGCGGTGTCGCTGGCGGTGCCCCAGAACACCGGCAATGCCAGCGCCGGGAGAAAGCGCGCGACCGCCAGCACCCAGATGTTGGGCGCCAGCGCAGCCACGGCGTTGGACACCGCGAACACCAGCAGGATCGCCACGAACAGGCGCCTGCGGTCCAGGTGCGACAGCCAGGCGGTCAGCGGCGGGCCGGACAGCATCACCGTGAAGGCGAACAACGTCACCAGCTGGCCGGCAGCGGAGATCGAGATGCCCATGTCGCGCGCCAGACCGGGCAACAGACCGACGATCAGGTACTCGGTGGTGACGATCACGAATGCGGCAAACGCCAGGATGAAGATCGCCAGCCCGCTGCGCCCGGTGGCGGCGGGGCTGGTCGCTGGAAGGGAATGGAGAGCGGGCATTGCATCGGCCGGAATGAGGGGTGGCCATGGTAAGAAAGAACTGAAGTCGTATATCGGGAGTATTTTCCGTACATTACGGATTCAATTTCTTTAATAGGTCAACATGCATCCTTCCGAACGCGTCAAGGGCATCGACGTCTTCGTCGGCGCTGCCGACGCCGGTAGCTTCACCGCCGCTGCCGAGCGCCTCAGCCTGACCAGCTCAGCGGTCGGCAAGGCGATTGCCCGGCTGGAGGCGCGCCTGGGCGTGCGCCTGTTCGCACGGACCACCCGGCGGCTGGAGCTGACCGATGCCGGCGCGGCGTTCTATCGGGTGTGCGTCAAGGTGCTCGACGAACTGGAGGAGGCCGAGCACGTGCTGCGCGCCGAGGGCCAGGCGCCCACCGGCCGGTTGCGGCTGGATGTGCCGGTGAGCTTTGGCCGGCGCAAGGTGCTGCCGGTGCTGTTGCCGTTCTTTCAGCAGCATCCAGGCCTGCAGCCGAGCCTGTCGTTTACCGACCGCTTCGTCGACATGGCCGAGGAGGGCATCGACGTGGCCGTGCGGATCGGCGGGCCGGAGCAGTGGCCCGGCAGCCTGGGCCACCGCTATCTCGGCCACGAAACCTACGTGTTCTGCGCGGCCCCGCAGTACCTGGCGCAGCGCGGCACGCCGCAGCGCATCGACGAGGTGGTGAACCACGCGGCGGTGATCTACGCCAAGGCCGATGGCAGCAGCAGCCCCTGGCTGCTACGCCACGGCGAAGGGCCGGTGGAGCAACGGCCGATGCACGGACGCGTGGTGTTGGGCAATGCCGAGGCACAGGTGGATGCGGTGGCCGCCGGCCTGGGCATCGCCCAATTGCCGACCTGGCTGATCGATGACCATCTGCAGCGCGGCAGTCTGGTCACGGTGCTGCCGCAGTGCGATACCGATGGCCTGCCGCTGCATCTGGTGTGGATGCGCGCACGGCAGTTGCTGCCCAAGGTGAGCCGCTTGCTGGAATGTCTGGAGCAGGGACTGCGCGGCGCCACCCGAGCGGCACGCATGCATACCTGAGCCGCGGCCGATGGCGTGGCGCATGGGAGGTTCCGCTACGACGGTGGCGTCGGCCGCGCTGCCTGACCGATTCAGCGCTGCCCGCCCGGTCGTCTGGCTGACCCGGTTCTGTCAAATGAACGGGTATAAGCTGCGGGCCGGGGAATTCCCCAGCGAGGTGACGCAATGGACCACTCCGACATGCAGGTGTCCGATCTGCTGGTCTTGGAGCTGCAAGGGTTCCATGCTGCCTACGGCAGCGGCCCGGACTTCTGGGATGCGTACCAACGCATCATGGGCATCGCGGCGCAGGCTGGCGGCAACCTGATCGACCTGGCCAACGAAATGGCCTCCCTGGCACAAGGGCTGGGCGCGATCGATCACGCGCAGTTGCTGTAACCGCTTGGCGCCGCGCGTCGCCTGCGTTGTGCCACTTGATCGACTGATCCGGGCAGGCCATCACTGAATTTTTCTGCCGTGTTCACGCACGTCTGCTGCGCCCGTTTCTATCGTAGTGGCGTCGATGGCATCACGTGGTCTGGTTCGATCACGCAGTGCCGATCGGGGCGCCATCGGGCGATGCGCTGAGTGTGAGGCTGCACACGGAGGTGTTGCAGTCCCCCGCAATGGCGCCCCCAACACCCGTGCCGGATGCGGACCTCCGGCACCTCGTTGAGGAGCTTGGTTGTGAATGAGGCAGGAGAAGGCGTGCGGGTGCATCTGGTTGGCGGGCCGCATGACGGGCAGATGCTGTGCGGCGCCACGCTCCCCGAGCTTGCGCTGCCGCAAGGCTACCGGATGGCACCCTGGCCGGGCGGGCAGACGGGCATCCACTGGCACCGTGAGTTCAATCTGGCCAGTGCACACGAGTCGCTGGCAGCCGAGCAGCTGTGTGATGCATTGAATACGCGGTGGCGGCATTACCTGGCGACGCGGCGGCAGCAGGTGGCTGTGTCGCGCGGCGGCGATGTAAACAGCGGCTGTGCAGACGCTGCGCTTGCGTAAGGACCGCTGATCGACCAGGGGTGATGGCGTGACGTGATGGACCGGCACGCGCAGCCTGCGCTTCGAGGGCGCGATGCATGTCTGTCATGCCGCGCTTCGGACGCCCGACATTGCGCTGGCGCGCCTGGTGAGGCATTCGGGGGCAACAATGGCGGCCTTACCGACATGCCTGTGTTCACGCCTTCCACCTGCAACGCGCACGTGCACCGGTTACGGCGCGATACCCATTCGCAGGACAAGTCAGTGGCACCTCAAGCAGACCCTAGCGTCAGAGCCACAGCGCAGCGTGGCGAGGTGTCCACCGCCTGTGCTCCAACGCAGTTCCATTCCGTGCAGCGCAGCGAAATGCCCACTGCCTATGCCCCGACGCAACTTTATTCCACGTCAGCGCCCGACTTGACCGGTGTCGCCGGTGTCGCCGCCGACGCATCGCGCGTCTTTTCGCGCCGCAGCGGGGTGTCGCCCAGGCGTTCGATCGCACCGCCGGACTGCTGGAAGGCTTCCAGATCGGCGGCCAGGCGCTGTTCGGACAGGCGCGGCTTGCCCGGTTGATTGCTGACGGTCATCGACTGGCGGCGGGAGTTATTCATCGCGAATCCTCATGCGTTGTAGAGCGTCAAGGGGATGCCCCGCCGGCGCTGATCGTCGTAGGTGGCACGCACGTCGCGGCAATACGGGCCGGACATGACGAAACGCCGGCAGATGGCCGGTCGCGTGTCGTAGATCGAGCAGCACATCCGCGCCGCATCGATCGCCACACACCACCCTTCTTCATCGCGCGCCATCACGTGCCAACCTTCCGGTGTCACGCTGGTCAGGTGGTTGGGGATGCGGTCGGATGGATCGACCATGACGGTGAGCCGGCAACAGACGGCGTCGCAGCGTTCGCAGAGATTCTTGATGGGGAGGCCAGAGAGAATGAGGGCGGCGCCGGGCGTCAGGCGCACTGGCACCATACACCTTGGGCGCGCCAGGATGTGAACCTGCGCCTGGTGCCGCGCATGTCAGGCGGCAGCGACGCCGGGTAAGAACGCAACGTCAGGGACACATCGCCCCATCCAGCGTGCCGCACATTGGGGATTGCTGCGTCCATCGCGATCTCGGCAAATATATTGGCGATGCACCGTTGCCGCCCGTTCGTGCTGGTCATGCCGTCCTGTCACGCGGAAGCCGAAACGCACACTGCGGCGGCGTTGCCAACGGTTGCCTTTGTCGCGCCCATGCGAAGACGGTTTTCACCTGTGCCATCGCTGCGGCGCCGTAGCGTGGGCAGTACCGATACACGTCACAGGAGACAGCTATGAGCCCATCCAATCAGATTCCGTCCGCACACGATCAGGCCACAGGCCACGATCAGGACCACAGCGACAAGAAGAAGCAGGACGCGCTGCAGGACGAGGCGGTGGAAGAAACCTTCCCGGCCAGTGATCCGGTATCGCCGTTCGTGCCTGCAAAACCGCTGGACTGAGCGACTGCACACAGACGTCGCTTGCGCGATGCGGCGTGTGCGCATCGCCCAGCATGCAGGTGTGCCGATGTTTGCGTAGCGAGTCTTACGCCGCATCGCACGGCACCAGGTGAGGAGCGAAAACAACAAAGGCGCGGTCGGTGACCGCGCCTTTGTTTGTCCGCCTGGCCGAGGTTTACGGCGTCAACACCACCTTGCGGCAATCGTCCTGCTTCTTGTCGAACACCTCATAGCCGCGCGCTGCATCAGCCAGCGGCATGCGGTGGGAGATGATGGCGCTGGGCTTGAGATCGCCATTGCCGATGCGTTCGAGCAGATGCGGCATGTGCTTCTGCACGTGGGTCTGGCCCATCTTGAAGCTCAGTCCCTTGTCGAATGCGTCGCCGAACATGAAGGCGTGGATGAAACCGGCGTACACACCCGGCACGCTGACCACGCCGCAGCGCCGGGTGGCGGCGATGCACTGGCGGATCGCCACGCCGCTGCTGCCCTCGAGCTTCAAGTTGGTGAGCGTGGTTTCCAGCGCACTGCCCTCGGCCTCGAAGCCGACCGCTTCGATACTGGCATCCACGCCGCGGCCATCGGTCTGCGACACGATCACATCGGCCGGGTCGTCGATCTCATCGAAATTGATCGGAATCACACCATAGGCCTTGGACGCGAAATCCAGGCGATAGGCATGCCGGTCGACCATGAAGATGCGCTCGGCGCCGAGCATGCGGCAGCATGCCGCGGCCATCAGGCCGACCGGGCCGGCACCGAAGATCGCCACCGTGGAGCCTTGCTTGACCCCGGCATCGACCACAGCCTGGTAGCCGGTGGGCAGGATGTCGGACAGGAACAGCACCTGCTCGTCGTGCAGTGCATCGGGCACCACCAGCGGCCCCACATTGGCCTTGGGGACGCGCACATATTCGGCCTGGCCGCCGGAGAGCCCGCCGTACAGATGGCTGAAACCGAACAAGGCCGCAGGCGGGCGCATGTCCTTGTGGTTGAGCGCGGCGCCCTTGCCGGTATTGGTGGTTTCGCAGGCAGAAAATTCCTGCAGCATGCAATGGAAACATTGCCCGCAGGCCACCACGAACGGAATCACCACCCGGTCGCCGCGTTTGACAGCGGTCACGTCCGGGCCGACGTCTTCGACGATGCCCATGAATTCGTGGCCAAGGATGTCGCCATGCCGCAGATCCGGAATCTTGCCGCGGTACAGATGCAGATCCGATCCGCAGATGGCAGTGGCGGTGACGCGCAGGATCAGGTCATCGCGTTCCACCAGCACCGGGTCCGGCACGGTTTCGACCCGCACATCGCGTGAGCCGTGATAGTTGAGGGCAAGCATATCGATCTCCTGTTGAGCCGTAGGTTGCGGCAACGCACAACAGTGTTCGGGCACGCGCGTTAAGGACGTCAGCACGGTGCGTGGGCATGGTGTGCACGACGGCCCGCGGCCACGCGCCGTTGATGTGCAAGTCACGGCTGGATAACCCACGCGCTCGCACGCTGGATGTCCACGCCGTACTGCACGCGAGCCCGTCTGCAGTGGGCAAACCGACAATCAACGATCGCCAGACGGCGACCACTCAAGGAGACATGCATGGGACTTTTCAAGATGGTAACCGCCGGTGCCGTGGGCTATGTGGCCTACAAGGCGTGGCAACGCCGCCAGGGCCAGGCGAATGAAGGCGCACAGCAGGATCGGCAGAGTGGGCAGGCCGCCATTGGCGCAACGCCGCCGCACGGCGACCCGTTGCGCGACAGCGTGGGCGATGCGCGCGACCGCAAGCAGGCGCTGGGCGCACTGGCCATCTTCAACGAACAGGAGCGCACGCTGGCGCAGCTGGCCGTAGTCAAGGGCGTGGAAGGCGAAGTGCTGGACTTTGCGCGCAAGATGGACGAAGCGCACAGTGCCGCACTGACCGATCTCAGCCGGTTCGCACCCGATCGCAGCGGCAGCCTGGGGCAGGCGGCGGCCGTGCGTTCCAAGGCAGCACGCGACCAGCTGGAATCGCTGCATGGCCAGGCGTTCGAAAAGCAGTACCTGCAGACCGCCATCAGCAGCCACGAGCAGGCGTTGGCGCTACTCGATGCGCAGCTGAGCAGCGAGCCTGGTTCCAGCGACCTGGGCAAGGAACTGCAGCGTGCACGCGAGACCATCGCCGAGCATCTGGACCATGCCAAGACCCTGAGCACCAAGCAGACCCCGCCGCACTGAGACGGGCCCCGACCTTCTGCAGGATCGAGAGCGAAGATCGCCATGGGCGAACCACAGGACGCAAACCGGCAACCCACCGACATGCACACGGTCAGCATCAGCGAGGAATGGGAGTTGCAGTATTGGGCGCGCGAATTGGGGATGTCCGAAGACGACCTCAAGAAAGCGGTGCAGGAAATCGGCAACGTCACCACCCAGCTACGCGACTACCGACCACCGCACTGAGCGGAGCGATGCACACACGACAGGCAGCCTCGGCTGCCTGTCGTGTGTGCGATGTTCAGTGGGATAGCACCCTGCAGCAGCCTGCAATCGTTGCCACAGTGCGCACTAGGTCGCTGCGGACAGGGGTTGTTCGAAGCCGGCAGCCTGCCGCTGCCAGAGGCCATCGAACACACCGCCACGCCCACGCAGCGCTGCCGGTGCGCCGTCTTCCACCACGCGGCCGTCCTGTAACACCACGATGCGGTCGAAGCCGATCACGGTGGACAGGCGGTGCGCCACTGCCAGTACGGTGCGGTCGCGCATCAGGTGATCCAGCGCCGCCTGGATTTCCGCTTCCGACTCGGTATCCAGCGCCGAGGTGGCCTCGTCGAGGATCAGGATCGGCGCATCCTTCAGAAATGCGCGTGCAATGCCCAGCCGCTGGCGCTGCCCGCCGGAGAGCATCACCCCGCGCTCGCCGACCTGGGTGTCGTAGCCCTCCGGCAGCTGACGGATGAAGCCATCGCAGAACGCATGCCGCGCGGCCTGGTGGACCTCCGCGTCGCTGGCGTCGGGACGGCCATAGCGGATGTTGTCGCCGATGCTGCGGTTGAACAGCGCCGTTTCCTGCGGCACCACCGCGATCTTTTCGCGCAGGCTGTCCTGGCTGACGCCGCGGATATCCTGTCCGTCGATCAGCACACGGCCGGATTCCACATCGTCCAGACGCTGGATCAACGCGATCAGGGTGGATTTACCGGCACCGGACGGACCGACGATGCCCACCTTCTGGCCGGCGGGAATATGCAGGTCCAGCCCATCCAGCACTGCCTCGCGCTCGGGATAGGCAAAGCGCACCTGTTCGAAACGCACATCGCCTTCGGCCAGTGCCAGCGGCGCATCCGTATCGACGATGGCATGCGGCTGCAGGATGATCTGCAAGGTGTCGGCGATCGCGCCCAGCTGCTGGGTGGTGTCCACCAGGGTGAGCGCCAGGTCGCGCGAGCCGTGCAGGATGCGGAAGGTCAATGCGCTGACCAGCACCACGTCGCCGGCACTGACCGCGCCGCCGCGCCACATGCTGATCGCCCACAGCAGCATGCCGCCGGCCATCAGCGACAGGCAGATGTCGTGGATCACGCGGGCTTTTTCCACGTACATCCAGCTGCGCCGATGCGCGACCGCTTCGTGGCCGATCTGTTCGGCCAACCGCGCGCTTTCGCGGTCGCGTGCGGCAAACGCCTTGATGGTCCAGACATTGGACACCGCATCCACCAGCTCGCCGCCCACCCGCGCGGCCTGCGCGGCAAACCGCTGATGCTTGGCACGCCCGCGGATGCCGAAGCTGGTGATGATGGCCGCCACCAGCGCAACAAAGCCGATCAAGGTAGCCGCCATGCGCCAGTCCACGGTGAACAGCAACACGACGGCTCCGATGAAATCCACGATGGGCGGCAGGATCTTCCAGGCCAGCCCGCCGTAGATCTGCCCGGCCGCCCCGCCAAGTGCGGAGATGCGGTTGCCCAGCGCGCCGGCAAAGTGCTCGGTGAAATAGCGCATCGGGTGGCCGGTGAGGTGGCGGAACAGGTCTACCCGGATATCCACCACGCTGGCCACCACGGTGCGGCACCCCAGCCAGCCGCCCAGCCGCCAGAACAGGTTTTCCACTGCAATCAGGCCGATGAACAAGCCCAGCGGCAGCCACACGTCGGCGTGCTCGCGCTGCTCGGTGGCCATTGCATCGACCAGCATCTTCATGCCGTATTGCACCGTCACCGCGCAACCGGCCGCACCGATGATCAGCACCAGCAGGCCGCCGAAGTGCCAGGGACGTTGGCAGATGTAGTGCCACAGGAAGCGCGCCGGCGTATCCGGCAACAGGTCCGGCTGCGTGGATGTGCTCACGTGGCCATGTCCGCGAGCGGGAACTGCGGTGCACGCAGGCCGAAGCGGTCGTGTTCGCGCCTGAGCTGCGCCGCCAGGCGGGCATCGACGGGGCGCTGGCCGTGCTCATCGGCGTAGCCGAGCAGGCCGGTGGGGCAATGCCGGTAGTTGTCCCAGCCCGGGTAGTCCAGCACCGGATACAGGCAGATCCCTTCCATGGCCACGCCATGCTGCAGGGCCAGCGCCACTTCGTCGCAGACATGCGCAAGCCAGGGGGCGCGTTGGTCGGCCTCGGCGCCGGTTTCGGCCACGATCATCGGGCGTTGGTAGCGCTGCCAGAGTTCGCCCAGGATGGCCGAGAACGCGCGGTGATCCGGCGAACTGCGCAGGATCGGCGTGCCACCGGGGTACCACTGGTTATCGGAGTAGTAATTGACGCCGATGATGTCCAGATACTCCGGCGCACCGCCCAGCCCCGGCCATTGCCGGCCGCAGACCATGTCCCAGGCCTCGAATTGCGCCAGGCGCAGGCGTTCGGCTTCGCGGCGCGGGCCGGGGCGGTCGTTGGGGGCGGCCACATGGATGGCCGGATCCACCTGCACGAAGCGTGCGCGCGGCTCGACCTGGCGCACTGCATCGATCGCCGCGATGGTGGCGCGCACCAGCTGGTGCTTGAGCTCGAACCCGCGCCCACGTGCCATCGGATGCATGCGCGCGTGATCGCCCCCATTCCACGCCCAGAACGAGATCTCGTTGAGCGGCGCATAGAACGGCACCGCATCGGTTTCGTTCCTGATGCATTGCGCGGCTGCCGCGGCAAACCGCGCAAAGCGCTCGACGAACTGCGGGGTCCAGATGTCCACATCGTCCGGCCAGCCGTAATGGCACAGGTCCCAGATGACCTGGGTGCCGGTGGCCTGCGCGGCATGCAGCATCGGCAGGAAGCTGGACCAGTCGTAGTGGCCGGGACGCTGCTCGATCAGATGCCAGCGCAGGCCGTCGCGTGCGGTGCGCAGACCGTGCGCGCCGACGGCGGCATAGTCGTTGGCCGCCCAGCGGTCGTGCCGCGTGCCGGCCAGCAGATCCAGCCGGCGGCCGTCGCGACGGCGGTGGCTCGAACACTCGAAGCCCGCCATGAAGAAACTGTCGAACACTGTGGGGGTGTGCATCTACCATCCTGCTGCACGCGCACCGCTGGTGGCGGCATCGCGTCGATAACGGCCCTGCAGCGGGACTGCTGCAGGGCAGGGGGAACCGATCAGACCGCCAGCGCGGCCGGCGCGTGCTGCTCGCGTTCTTCGATGCGCTTGTACACCGCCAGCGCCTGGCCCACCACCTGATCCATGTTGTAGTACTTGTAGGTGCCCAGGCGCCCCAGGAAGGTGACATCGGGCGTTTCCGCTGCCAGCCGCTCGTAGCGGCGGTACAGCTCGGCGTTCTCGGCACGCGGGATCGGATAATACGGGTCGCCCTCGGCCGACGGGTATTCGTGGGTGAGGCTGGTGCTGGGATGCTGCTGGCCGGTGAGATGCTTGTATTCGGTGATGCGGGTGTAGGCCACATCCTCGGCCGGATAATTGACCGTCGCCACCCCCTGGAACCGCTCCTGCTCCACCGTGCTGTGTTCGAAGCGCAGCGAGCGGTACGGCAGCTTGCCGTAGCAATAGTCGAAGTATTCGTCCACCGGCCCGCTGTACACCAGCTGGTCGTACTCCAGCTCGTCGCGGATTTCGCGGAAATCGGTATTGAGCATCACCTTGATGTTGGGGTGATCGAGCATGCGCTCGAACATGCGCGTATAGCCGTGCAGCGGCATCTGCTGAAAGGTGTCGGTGAAATAGCGGTCGTCGTCATTGGTGCGCGTCGGCACGCGCGCAGTCACCGACTTGTCCAGCTGCGATGGGTCCAGGCCCCATTGCTTGCGCGTATAGCCACGGAAGAACGTCTCGTACAGCTCGCGCCCCACCTGGTTGATCACCACGTCCTCGCTGGTCCGGATGTCCGCCACCGGCTCGGCGCGGCTGGCCAGAAATGCCGCCGCCTCGTCCTCGCTGGTGAGCTGCAGGCCATACAGGCGGTTGAGCGTGGTCATGTTGATCGGAATCGGCACCTGTTGCTCGCCCACCTGCGCGAGCACGCGATGTTCGTACGGGCGCCACTGGGTGAAGTTGGACAGGTAATCGACGATGCGCTGTGCATTGGTGTGGAAGATGTGCGGGCCATAGCGATGGATCAGCACGCCGGCATCGTCATGAAAATCGTAGGCGTTGCCGCCGATATGCGGGCGCTTGTCGACCACCAGCACGCGCTTGCCCAGCCCGGCGGCCAGGCGTTCGGCGAGCACGCTGCCGGCAAAGCCCGCACCGACGATCAGGTAATCGAAGCCGCGCCGCGCCCGGGTGCGCGGTGGCGTGCCGTGGAGGGTGGCGCTGCCGTGAGGCATCACTGGTTCCAAGAGAGTGTCTCCTTCATCAATGCGTAGGTGTGGTCCCAGGACATGTCGCCCAGCACCTGGTCGGCGGTCTCGTACAGGCGCTCGGTGTCGGCGCTGTCCTGCAATGCGGCCTCGCAGGCGGCAATGAAGGCGTCGGCCGTGTCGGCAATGCGCACCACGCCGGTATCGCCATAGGTGCGTACCACGTCGTGGATGGGCGTGGACACCACCGGGCAGCCACCGGCCAGGTATTCGGGCGTCTTGGTCGGGCTGATGAAGCGCGTGGACGCGTTCATCGCAAAGGGCATCAGCGCCACGTCCCAGCCGGACAGATACGCAGGCAGTTCGTCATAGGTCTTGCCGCCCAGGTAATGGATGTTGTCTGCGCGCGGCAGCTCGGAGGGGTCGATCTTGACCACCGGGCCGATCATCACCAGCTGCCAGTGCGGGCGCTGCGCAGCCAGGCTGCGCAGCAGCGCGACATCGAAGCGCTCGTCGATCACCCCGTAAAAGCCGAGCCGCGGATGTGCGATGCCGGCCTGATCGGCGGGCTCGGTTTGCGGCGCGCGTGCGGCGGCAAAATGCGCCACGTCCACGCTGCTGGGAAAGGCATGCGCGTTGCCATGCAGTGCGCGTTTGGCCTCCCAGATGCTGTAGCCGCCGGTAAACACCACGTCCGCACGTTGCAACAGCGTGCGTTCGCGTTCGACCAGCTCCGGTGGCGCACCGCGGAACGCCGACAGCTCATCCATGCAGTCGTACACGGTGATGCGCGGCTGCAGATGCGCGCTGAAGCCCAGGCTCATCGGCGTGTAGTACCACAGCAACAGATCGGCAACGCCCAGTTCGGCCAGGTAGCCATCCAGCAACTGGCGTTGCACACGTACCGCCGCCTCGCCCTCGCAGCCGGCCGGCAGGCGCGGTACCAGCACGTGCACGCCGCCGTCCTCGCCACGTACCTGCAGCCATGGGGTGGGCTCGTCGCAGGCAATGGGTTCTTCCCAGAACAGCACGTTGGCATCGTGCGCAAAGCGCGACATCAGATGCTGGGGGCGCTGGTAGACAAAACTCCAGCGCAGGTGCGACAGACATAACAGCGTCGGCCGGCCTGGATCGAACTGCGGTGCGCTGTCGGAAGCGACGGCACGACGTGTCTTGCCGATAGCGTATTGAAACTGACCTGCCCAACTCATGAAATGCCCTCGCTAGGAAAGAAGTGACTGCGCCTCATGCGCGCGACAGGCCGTCGGCAAGGACCAGCGCGCGTGACGGCTCGCTGCGGCGGCGCGTGTCCGGCGCGGGCAAGGCACGGCATGCCGGGGCCGCCAGCTCACGCGCGGCATCGCGCCCGGGCGATGCGGACGGCATGGCAGACGGCGTGCGTTGTCGCGCAAGACGCGAGTTGGCGTAGCCCTGCGGATGCATCGACTGCCAACGCCAGGTGTCGCGGCACATGCGGTCCAGGTCGTACTCGGCGGTCCAGCCCAGCAGCCGGTTGGCCAGTGCGGTACTGGCGAAGTACACCGCCACATCGCCCTCGCGGCGCGGCGCGATGCACAGCGGAATGCGCCGGCCACAGGCGCGCTCGAATGCGGCCGCCACCTCGCGCACGCTGTAGCCGCGCCCGGTGCCCAGGTTCACCACCAGGCCCGTGCGCTCGCGCTGCAGGTAGTCGATGGCATCCACGTGTGCGCGGGCCAGGTCCATCACGTGCAGGTAGTCGCGTACACCGGTGCCGTCGTTGGTGGGGTAGTCGTCGCCGAAGACCTGCAAGGCGTCGCGACGACCGACCGCTACCTGCGCGATGTAGGGCATCAGATTGTTCGGCACCCCGCGCGGATCCTCGCCGAGGTAGCCGCTGGGATGCGCGCCGACCGGGTTGAAGTAGCGCAGCAGCGCGGCGTTGAATTCCGGCCAGGCCGCACTCAGGTCGCCGATCATCTCTTCCATCATCAGCTTGGTGCGGCCATACGGGTTGATCGCCTTCAGCGGTGCGCTTTCCTCGATCGGGCTGGTATTGGCGTCGCCGTACACCGTCGCCGACGAACTGAACACCAGGTTGGCCACCTTGGCGGTGCGCATCGCGCGCAGCAGCGCCAGCGTGCCGGTCACGTTGTTGTTGAAGTACAGCAAGGGTTCGCGGACCGATTCGCCCACCGCCTTGAGCGCGGCAAAATGCAGCACCGCCTCGATGCGTTTGCTGCGCATCAGCTCGGCCAGCTCCGGCGCACGCACATCCATGCAGTGGAATTCCGGCCGATAGCCCATCAGGTGCTGCAGATGGTCGAGCACGCGCTCGGACGAATTGCTGAGGTTGTCGACGATGCACACCTCATGACCACGCCGTGCCAGTTCGACGCAGGTATGCGAGCCGATATAGCCGGTGCCGCCGGTGACCAGAATTCTCATAGTTGTCTGCCTTGTGGGGAGCGCGGATGCGCTGGCCTGCCTATGGCGCGGATGCACCACCTCGCATGTCTCGATGCGTGTTGCGTGATGTCGCGCCAGCCGTGCAGAGCACCTGTGCCACGCACATCGGCGGGCAGGTCTGGGCAAGAGGAAGGGGTGTGTGCATCACGGTCCAACGCCACCTACGGTAGGCCGCCGGGCGTGAGAACCGTCGCAGCGGTGGGTGTGTGCCACGCGAGTGCGATGTCGACCGGAACCTCATCTGCACGGTGCGTTGACGATCGCCCGTGCTACGCGACCGGCCGATGCAGTGCAGGTCGCGCAAGCCGGCGCTGCACACCGGTTGTGTGGTCGATAAGGGCCGGCGTGATCGCGCGCGCCCTGTGCTTGGCACGACGTTGCGAGCAACCGCGACCGGGTGGAATGACTCTCTGCAGACACAAAAAAGCCCGCATCACCTCATCGGTGATGCGGGCTCTGCAACGCGCAGGCGTCAGAGCGTGACGGCGCCACCGGCGATGGTCAGCAAGGTGCCGGAGGTATAGCTGGCCGTGTCGGACGCCAGCATCACATAGGCCGATGCCAGTTCCACCGGCTGACCGGGCCGGCCCATCGGTGTTTGCGAGCCGAAATTCTCCACCGACTCATCGTCCATGCCAGAGGGAATGAATGGGGTCCAGATCGGCCCCGGCAGTACCGCGTTGACGCGGATGTTCTTCTCCGCCAGCACGCCGGCCAGGCCGATGGTGAGGTTGGCCAGCGCCCCCTTGGTGGCGGCGTAGGGCAGGATGTTCGGCGTGGGTTTCTTGGACTGCACCGACGCGGTGTTGATGATGGAGCCACCGTCGGTCATCAACGGCGCAGACAGGCGCACCAGGTTGAACACGGCATGCACATTGGTGTCGAAGGTCTTGCGCCATTCGTCCAGCGTGATGTCCTCGAAGGTTTCGAAATACTTCTGGTAGCCGGCGTTGTTGACCAGGATGTCCAGCCCGCCGAAGGTGCTGTTGACCTTGTCGATCAACGCTGCCGCCTGGCTCGGGTCGCTGATGTCACAACCGACCAGTAGCGCCTTGACGCCGGCCTTCTCGATCAGCGCGCCGATCTTGGCGGCATCTTCCTGCTCATCGGGCAGAAACGCGATTGCCACGTCTGCACCTTCGCGGGCGTAGGCAATGGCCACCGCCGCGCCGATGCCGCTGTCGCCACCGGTGATCAGGGCACGCTTGCCCTTGAGTTGCCCGTGACCGACATAACTGTCTTCGCCATGGTCCGGACGCGGGTCCATCTGTTCGGTGCGGCCGGGGAAGCTCTGCGGCTGCGGCTTGAAGGGCGGGCGCGGATAGTTGGGTACGGGCATGGTCGTCTCCTGACGGTTGCGGTGGAAGCTCGGGTTGACGGCCAGTGTGGACACACAGACGTAAACATCCGGGTGAGGCGATGTCAGCGGCGCGTGTGCTGGCAGCCACACGCGCGCCGCTGTATTCACGCCATCGGTCCCCACTGCGCAACGCACTGGTGGTGCTTGACCAAACCTTCATGCGCTTTTGCCGGCAGCACTCGATACTGCGCGCATCTGCAGGAGGTCACCCATGTTCTTTCGCCGTAACGGGCTGTCGTTGTGTCTGCTTGCGTTGACGCTGTTCTTTATCGGATGCCAGATCTACGCCGGTCTGCATGCCTATAACGCGGAACTACGCGAACAGGGGCTGCCCACCTTGCAGCTGGCGGCCTATCTGCACAGCCCGCACTTCATGTCTGCGTTGTTCGAGAACTGGGAGAGCGAATTCCTGCAGATGGGCATGTACGTGCTGCTGACCGTCAAGCTGCGTCAGGTCGGGTCGGCCGAATCGCGTCCGCTCGATCCCGACGAGGAGCGTACCGAGATCAAACCCGGCACCACCCCATGGCCAGTACGTGCAGGCGGCGTGTGGCGACGGCTGTACGAGCATTCGCTGGCGATTGCGTTCGGCGCGCTGTTTCTGATGAGTTTTGTGCTGCATCTAATCGGCAGCTGGCGGCTGGAACTGCTGGAGCGTGCGCAAAAAGGCTTGCCGCCGATCAGCGTGTTCGCGCATTTCACCGACGCCGGCTTCTGGTTCGAGTCGATGCAGAACTGGCAGAGCGAGTTCCTGGCGGTGTTCTCGCTGGTGGTGTTGACCATCTGGCTGCGGCAGAAGGATTCGCCGCAATCCAAACCGGTGCAGGCACCGCATTCCCAGACCGGCGGGTAACCGCAACGAAACCCTCGCAGGGCGCCGCCAGGCAGGCGCGGCCATTGGTATCGATACACATCACTTCACGCCGTCACCCGGCGGCGTTCACCGCGATGCAATGCGCGCCTGCCTAGGTTGGGGCCACGACGAACGCGCAGGAGACGAACATGGGTAGCGAACCGAAAAAGCCGTGGGGCCCTGACGATGATCAGAGCAAGCCGTTTACGCCGCAAGAAAAGCGCAACGAGAACGTGGAGTGGAAGGTGCACGACATGCCCGACGAGGACCCGGATGTGAACAAGGCCGACCCAGAGCACGATTACGAACGTCCGGACGGCTCGGAAAAGCGCTGACACCGCACAGCGCGCAGCATGCACGGTGCCCGCAGAAGCGGGCACCGTGCGTTTTGGGCGCATTGCCCGGCGCCATGCCTGCGGTACCAGGATCGATGCACTGCGGCCGCACTCAGCGGCGACACTCAGCGGCCACATTTAGTGATGGTGGTGATACCCCACATCGGCCGCGATCTTGCCGCGGAACACGCGGTACGACCACACCGTATAGCCCAGCACCAGCGGCAGCAGCACAATCAGCCCGACCATGGGGAACATCTGCGACGACGTGGGCGCGGCCGCCTGCCAGATGGTGTAGCTCGGTGGTACCAGATACGGCCACATGCCCAGCACCAGCCCGATGAAGCCCAGGACGAAGATGGCCAGCGTGAGCAGGAAAGGCACCGCGTCATGGCGTGAGCGGTCGCTGCTGCGCCACAACGCCAGCGCCACCGCTGCGGTGACCACCGGAATCGGTGACAGCCACCAGAAGTTGCCATGCGCGAACCAGCGTGCCATCACGTGCGAGCTCAGGAACGGCAGCCAGGCGCTGACCAGCACCACGAATGTCACTACCACGCCGACCAGCGGCTTGGTGAGTTGCCGTGCCAGGGTGTGGGTGCGGCCGTCGGTCTTGAGGATCAGCCAGGTGCTGCCGAGCAGGGCGTAGCCGAACACCAGCGCCGCACCGGTGAGAATGGTGAACGGGCTGAACCAGCCGAATACCCCGGCCGTGTAGCGGCCGTTGTCCAGCGGCATGCCTTCCACCAGCGCGCCCAGGATGATGCCCTGTGCGAAGGCGGTGAGGATCGAGCCGCCGATGAAGGACAGCGTCCACAGCCGGCGCGAGCGCTGCGCCTTGAAGCGGAACTCGAACGCCACGCCACGAAACACCAGTGCCATCACCATCAGCAACACCGGCAGGTATAGCCCGGACAGGATCACCGCGTAGGCCGCCGGAAAGGCGGCGAACAATCCGGCCCCGCCAAGCACCAGCCAGGTTTCGTTGCCATCCCAGATCGGCGCGGCGGTGTTCATCATCAGATCCACCTCTTGCTCGTCGCGTGCGAACGGTGCCAGCATGCCCAGCCCCAGGACGAAGCCATCCAGCACCACGTACATCAGCACCCCAAAGCCGATCACGCCAAACCACACCACCGGCAACCAGTAGCTCAGTTCCATGGAGTGTTCTCCTGTTCCAATGCGGTATCTGCTGCCGACAGCGGGCGCGCCGGCGTGTGCTCGCCGCCGGCCACATCCGGGCCGTCGCGGCTGGCTTGCGGGCCCGCACGCACCAGCTTGACCAGATAGAAGATGCCGAACCCGAACACGAAGGCGTAGCCCAGCACATACACCAGCAACGACACCGCCACGGTGGCGGTGGACTGCGCACCCACCGCGTCGGCGGTGCGTAGCAGCCCATAGATCACCCACGGTTGCCGCCCGATCTCGGTGACGAACCAACCGGCCACCAGCGCGATGAAACCGGCCGGCAGCATAACGTTCCAGGCCAGCACCAGGGCCCTGGCATGCAAGCGCCCGCGCCACCAGGCAAGCGCAGACACCCAGGCCAGCAACAACATCGCCATCCCCAACCCCACCATGATGCGGAAGGCGAAGAACACCGGCGCCACCGGCGGTCGCTGATCGCGCGGTACCGAGGTCAACGGCGTGATGTCGCCATCGGTCGTGTGGGTCAGGATCACGCTGCCCAGCCGCGGAATCGCCACCTCGTAGTCGTTGCGCTCGGCCTCGGCATCGGGCACGGCAAACACCACCAGCGGGACGCCGGCGCCGTCGGCCTGCCGCTGCCAGTGCGCTTCCATCGCTGCCACCTTCAACGGCTGGTGTTGGAGCGTGTTCAAGCCATGCTGGTCGCCGACCAGCACCTGGATCGGCAACACGATCGCCGCAAACGCCACCGCCAGCCGCAACATGCGCGCCGCGGCGTCCACATGCAGGCCCCGACGCAGGTAATACGCTCCCACGCCGCCCACCACGAAGCAGGTGGTGATGAACGAGCCCAGCGCCATGTGCGCCAGGCGATACGGAAACGAGGGGTTGAAGATGATCTGCATCCAGCGCACCGGCTGCACGATGCCGTTGACCATCGCGTAGCCCTGCGGTGTATGCAGCCAGCTGTTGGACGCCAGGATCCAGAACGTGGACACCAGCGTGCCGATCGCCACCATGCAGGTGGCAAAGAAGTGCAGCTTCTCCGAGACGCGTCCCCAGCCGAACAGCATCACGCCCAGGAAGCTGGCCTCCAGGAAGAACGCGGTCAGCACCTCGTAGCTCAGCAGCGGCCCGATCACACTGCCGGCGATGCGGCTGAGTTCGGGCCAGTTCGCCCCGAACTGGAAGGCCATCACGATGCCGCTGACCACACCCATGCCGAAGGACACCGCGAAGATGCGCAGCCAGAAGAAATACAGCCGCTTCCAGAGCGCATCGTGCGTGCGCAGCCAGCGCCACTCCAGAAACCCGAGCAGATTGGCCAGCCCGATGGTGAACGCGGGGAACAGCACGTGAAACGAGATGACAAAAGCAAACTGGATACGGGATAGCAGCAGCGCTTCCACGGGGGTCTCCCTAGTGCCGGGTGCGCGTGAGCGTGGTCACGGTGGTCACGGCGTGGTGGTCAGGGCGGGCGCGAGATGACACCGGGGCATGTCGGTGCCGCCTGCATGGGGCGCCGCGCGCGCCGTCGGGCGTCTATCGCCAGCGTGCGCGCATGCGACCGCAAAAAGCGTGACCTGCTGCACCGGACGCAGCTGCAACGCAGGGAATCGCCGGTGACCGCGCAAGGGCCGCACCTCAGCGCAGGCGACCTCAGGCGCTGCGCAGATGACGCAGGCAGCGTGGCGCCAGCCAGTCCGCCAGTGCAGCGTTCATCGAACCCGGGGTCAGGCACAGTGCATCGCGGACTGCCTTGATCGCCTCCTGTTCGCTGAGCTGCGGGCGGGCGTTGTAGGCCGCGCACACTGCACGCACGGTGGCATCGGGCACGCCGTCGAACGGGTAATACCCGAGTTGTCCGCGGCGATGTTCGCCACGCCAGTACTCCAGTTGGTCTTGCACATCGGCCGGGCGATGTGCGGAAACTGCCTGCATGGGACACCTCTTGCGACACAATGGCGCCAATGTCTGCGGCAACACAGAACGGGCACGTGAGCGCGCCGTGCACGCGCTCTCCACACGGTGTGCGTAGGCTGTGGGTAACCCAGCGGGCCCGACATCGTCATCGAACGGGCTGTTCCGGCTGCAGCTGCGGCCACTCGCGTCGGCGCCGGCCACATCCCGTCGCCCTGCAACGCACTAGCGAGCTGATCCACTGGCTCGATCACACGACCTGACGCCGACGACGCGCTGCAGCAGTCGCAAACCTTGCACTGTTTGGCGTTTCGGCACTCCCGGTACGGCGACCAGACCCGACCATGACCCTTGGCACTGGCAAATTCCAGCGCAGCCGTGCGTACTTCGGGCACATCATTCCGGCGAGCTCGACTTGGGGGAAGAGCGCCGTACGATCACGATGGTCGTAACCGCAACGTGCAATCTCGTGGTGACGCGCAGGCGCTTTTTCGCGCCGCCGTCACAATTCTCAACTGAACATGTATTAGTCATTGCGGACAGAAGCGCTCATGGACCGTCTTTCCTGCGCCATCATCGACGACGACGTGGAGTTCTGCGATCAGGTGGTGGAGTTAGCCACCGATAGCGGCTTCCGTGCCAAGGGCATCCACACCCTTGGCGAGGCCAGCCGTTGGCTGGACAGCAACTTTCCCGACCTGCTGGTCGTGGACGTTGGCCTGCCCGACGGCAGCGGTTTCGATCTCATCGAACGGCTCGACCCGGACCACACCCCGCAGATCGTGGTGGTCTCGGGCGATTACGCCTACGAAACCCAGGGCCGCGCGCAGCAGTTCGGTGTCAGCGAGTTCCTGACCAAGCCGTTTGCGCCCGAGCGTCTGGAGCGGGTGCTCGGCGGCCTGCGCGAAGCGCAGCAGGGCAACCTCGGCATCGTCGGCAACAGCGACAGCATCGTGATGCTGCGCAAGGACATCGTGCGTGTGGCGCCAACCGATCTGAATGTGCTGGTGACCGGCGAAACCGGCACCGGCAAGGATCTGGTGGCGCATGCCATCCATCGGGTGTCCGGCCGCCGCGGCCGCTTCGTGCCGGTCAACTGCGGCGCGATCCCGGAAGAGCTGCTGGCCAGCCAGTTGTTCGGCCACGAGCGCGGCAGCTTCACCGGCGCCGATCGCCGCCATGCCGGATTTCTGGAGCAGGCGGCCGGCGGCACGCTGTTTCTGGATGAGATCGGCGAGATGCCCAAGCGGCTGCAGGTCTACCTGCTGCGCGCGATCGAGTCGCGCAGCTTCATGCGCGTGGGCGGGAACGAAGAAATCCCGCTGGACGCGCGCGTGGTGGCGGCTACGCATCAGCATGTGCAGCGCGAGCAGGCGGTATTGCGCGAGGACCTGTTCTATCGCCTCAACGAGTATCCGATCCAGGTGCCGCCGCTGCGCGAACGGCGCGGCGATGCGCGCGTGCTGGGGCTGCGGGTGATCGACGAGCTCAACGTCAAGTACGGCAAGCGCAAGCTGCCGACCAAGTCGCTGCTGCGCTATCTGGCGTACCACACCTGGCCCGGCAACGTGCGCGAGCTGCGCTCGTTCATCCACTATCTGTATCTGCGCTCGGACGGCGATCTGCTCAGTGCACCGGATGTGGAGCAGACCGTGCCGCAGGCCGACGAAGACGGGTTGCTGATTCCGGCCGGCTGGACCATGCGCCAAGCCGAGGACGCCATGATCGAGTCGGCGCTGGCACGCACGCGCTTCAACAAGAAGGCGGCCGCACGCGAGCTGGGGATCAGCGTGCGCACCCTGCACAATCGCCTCAGCGACAAGGACGCCTAGTGGTCGACGCTTCGCAGGGACGGCGGCGCGAGCTGCTGCATCAGTTGCGCAACCGGCTCAATGTGATGGGCTTTGCGTTGTATGCCTTGCGCAGCGAGGCCTCCAAACCGCTGGAGACGCTGCGCAACGCACATCAATCGGCCACCGAGTTGCTCAACCAGCTGGGCGAAGAAGAACGCGCGCAGCACCGGGCCGACGGCCTCCAGGCGGAGATGCTGCCGGGCGATCTGTCCCGCAACGATGCCGCCGGTCAGTGATGCTCGGCCGCTTGCGCCTGGTCGCTCAATAGCGTGGTGATGGTGCGCGGGTTGTAGGGCTTCATGCAGTACGACAGATGCGCAAAGCGCGGCGGCAAGGTGTAGCGGTCGTAGCCGGAGCAGAACGAGAACGGCACGCCACGCTCGAGCAAGGCGTCTGCCACCGGAAATACCGCCTGCCCCCGCACGTTGACGTCCAGCAGCGCGCCATCGATGGCCTGGCCCGAAGCGACCAGCGACAGCGCTTCGGGGACGTTGCCCACTGGCCCCACCACGCGGACACCGGCTTCCACCAGCAGGTCGTTGAGCGATTCGGCCAACAGGTAATCGTCTTCCACCACGAGGATGCGACGGCCGTTGAGCGGATTGTCGAGCATGTGACCTCCTGAGCGACGCGCAATCAGCCGATGCGCAGCACATGGTGCGCGTAGCGGCGGTTAACGCAGTGCGTAAGCAGGCGCTTCCAAGACCGGTCTGTGCAACGCAGTCGGCACACCTGAGGTTTGCTGCAAGTGCCGCGTGTGCGCGATCATCCCGGCTTGCGCTTGATCACCGGCGCCGACGATACGACGCGGACATGATCGAAGACGACGCTTTTCCCGACGACACCGTGCCCGAGTCCTCCAGGCACGCACCAGTGTTCATTCTCGGCGTGGGTGCGGCCGGCCTGGATGCCGCGCGGCTTGCCGAGCTGCTGGACGCGGTTGCAGGCGCGGCCAACCTCACGGTCATGCTGCTGCTGCGCGATCGGAAACTGCTCGACCAGGTCCGCCTGCGCGAACTGCTTGGCGCGCAGGCCAGTCTGTTGCTGGTGCCCGAAGATGGCGACCGCCTGCAGCCGGGGCGTTTCTACCTGCCGCCCGATCGCACCGTGGTCACCCTGGAAGAGGGCTGCCTGCGGTTGCGGCCGCTCAATGGCGAAGGCGAGCACGGCCTGATCGACAGCTTCTTCGTGTCGATGGCGCACGATCAGGATGGCAACGTGATCGGTCTGATCATGGGCAATACCGAAGGCGACGGCACCCTGGGCACTGCAGCGATCAAAGAGTGCGGTGGGCTGGCGCTGGCGGTGGACGACCCCTCCCTGCACGAACTGGATCTGCGCAGCGCCAGCAACCCGGCCGCAATCACCGACGACATCCTGCCGTTGCCACGGGTGGCTGCGCGTATCGCCGCGCACATGCAGCGTCACCACAGTTTCGGGCACGCGCTGCCGGTCGGCGTGCGCGACGGCAGCGAGAACGATCAGTTGAGCCAGGTTGCCAGCATCCTGCGCAACACCACCGGGCACGACTTCCACGGCTACAAGCGCGCGACTTTCCTGCGGCGGGTGCAGCGCCGCATGCAGGTGGTGCAGGTCGAGGCACTCGAGCATTACCTGGATGTGCTGCGTAACCGTTTCGACGAACCGCTGCTGCTGTTCAACGATCTGTTGATCGGGGTGACCCAGTTCTTCCGCGATCGTCGCGAGTTCGAGTTTCTCGAAGAGCAGGTGATTCCGCGCCTGTTCCAGGGCAAGCACCTGGGCGATCATCTGCGCGTATGGGTGCTGGGATGCTCCACCGGCGAGGAGGCCTATTCGCTGGCGATGCTGCTGCGCGAACATGCCGAAACGCTGGACGCACCACCGCGCATCCAGATCTTCGCCAGCGACATCGACGGGCGGGCACTGGCCACCGCGCGGGTAGGGCGCTACTCGTCGAGCATCGTCGGCGAAGTGGCACCGGAGCGCCTGCGGCGCTGGTTCGTCAAGGAAGGCGATACCTACGTGGTGCGCAAGGAGCTGCGCGAGCTGTGCGTGTTTTCCCAGCACAGCATCGTCAAGGACCCGCCCTTTTCGCGGCTGGATCTGGTGTCCTGCCGCAACCTGCTGATCTATCTGGATGCAGAGCTGCAGAACCGGGTGATCCCGATCTTTCATTTTGCGCTCAAGCCAGGCGGCTACCTGTTCCTGGGCAACGCGGAAAACGTCTCGCGGCACGCCAAGCTGTTCGCACCGGTGGAGCGCAGCTTTCGGGTGTTCCAGAAGATCGATGCCGACAACCGTGTGCATGCCACGTTCCCGACGTTGCCGCACGCGCCCGCCAGCCGGGTACTGGCACCGCCGCAGCCTCAGCGCAGCTCCAGCAATGCGCTGGTGCGTGCCGGCGAGCGGATCGCCGACCGTTACGCGCCGGCGTATGCAGTGCTCGACGAGCATTTCGACGTGCTGCATTTCTCTTCGCAGGCCGGGCGCTTCATCCGTCCCGGCGGCGGCGCGCCCAGCCTCAACCTGGTCAACCTCATCCATCGCGACCTGCGACTGGACCTGCGCAGTGCCTTGACCCGCGCCGAAGCGGAAAAGGCACCGGTGCAGATCAGGGGCATCCAGATACACGAAGATGCCTCGGCATGGGCGGTGGACCTGTTCGTGGAGCCCACCTCCGATTCGGAAGTTCCGCGCGGCTACGTGGTGCTGTTTCAGGAGGTGGAAGCGCGCGAGTTGCTGGAACTGACCGGCCCGCGCGACGCGGCTGCCGACAGCGGTCACGTGCAGGTGCTCGAGAACGAGCTGCGCATCACCCGTGAACGGCTGCAGTCGATGATCGAGGAGCTGGAGAGCACCAACGAAGAGCTCAAGTCCTCCAACGAAGAATATCAATCGCTCAACGAAGAACTGCAGAGCGCCAACGAGGAACTGGAAACCTCCAAGGAAGAGCTGCAGTCGGTGAACGAGGAAGTCACCACCGTCAATGGCGAGCTGGCGCACCGCGTGCAGGAGCTGGCGCATGCCAACAGCGACCTGAAGAACCTGCTGGAAAGCACCCAGATCGCCACGGTGTTCCTGGACAACGACCTGCGCGTGACCAACTTCACCCCGGCGGTGACCGACATCCTGCCGCTGGTGGAAAGCGATATCCACCGGCCGATCAGCCATATCAAGCTGCATGTGGCCTACGACGAATTGCAGGACGACGTGCGACGGGTGATCCGCACCCTGGCCGTGCTCGACCGCGAGGTCGAGAACCCGTCCACGCGCGCGCGCTACATGGTGCGCGTGCTGCCGTACCGCACCGTGGACAACTTCATCGGCGGCGCGGTGCTGACCTTCATGGACGTCACCCCGCTGACGCGCGCCGAGCGCGCGCTGCGCGGCAGCGAGCAGCGCCTGCGGACCCTGATGGAAGGCATCCCGCAACTGGTCTGGCGCTCGCTCGATGGAGGCCACTGGACATGGTCGAGCCCGCAGTGGTCCAGCTATACCGGGCAGAGCGATGCCGAAAGCCTGGAGCTGGGCTGGTTGCAGGCGGTGCACCCGGATGAGCGCGAGCTCACCATGAACGCGTGGCACGCCAGTGCACGGACCGGCGGGCTGGATGTGGAGCACCGCCTGTTCAATGCGGCCGAGCGTGGCTATCGCTGGTTTCATACGCGCAGTGCAGCGGTGCGTGACGAGCGCGGCCAGATCCTGGAGTGGCTGGGCACCTCCACCGAATCGGACAACCTGCGCCGGCTGCAGGAACAACAGCGCGTGCTGGTGACCGAGCTGCAGCATCGCACCCGCAACCTGATCACCGTGGTGCAATCGGTGGCCAAGCAGACCATGCAGAGCAGCCACGACATGCAGGACTTCGCTGCCAAGTTCGAGGACCGGCTATCGGCGTTGTCGCGCGTGCAGGGGCTGTTGTCGCAATCGGACAACGAGCCAACCACCATCGGCGCCTTGCTGCGCATGGAGCTGGATGCGCTGGGTGCCGCACCGGATCAGCATCGCATCATCGTCGATGGCCCGGATGTGGCCTTGCGCAAATCCACCGTGCAGACGCTTGCGTTGGCGTTGCACGAGCTGGCGACCAACGCGCTCAAGTACGGGGCGCTGGCAGTGGACACCGGCACCTTGATTATCCGCTGGGACGTGGTCACGACCGACGACATCCCGGCGCGCCTGGTGTTGCGGTGGATCGAGGAAGGTGCCAACCAGCAGCTGCACGACGACCGCGACGAGGCCGGCGGGTTCGGACGCCGCCTGATCGAAAAAGCGCTGCCCTACAGCCACGGCGCGCAGACCCGCTACGAGCTCAGCGACACCCGGCTGGAGTGCGAGATCCAGCTGCCGCTCAATCCCGTGAATGGGTAAGCCGGCGAGCATTCGCTGCGTGTGGATGGGTGAGGGTGCCGCAACGCAGGTTGTCTGAGCGACCTGCAGGATGCAGTGCGCGTTAGGGCAACGGCTGCCTGCCTTGTTGTGTGTCGTTGCATGCGAACGCACAAGCGCGCGTGCATGCCGCAACCTGGCCATCGTGTTGCTCAGCCGAGGTCAGCGAGCGCTGCGGGCAAGGTGCGCACAGCGTTGGTGCTGCGTCATTGCTGCACGTGATGAGCAAGGCGCTGCCGTCGCGTTCGGCGCTGCGGTGGAGCAGCATGCAGCGTACGGTTGTGCCGATGTCCACGGCAGATCCTGCAGCTGCCGTCCGCCAGAGCAGCCTCTGCTGCGCGAATCTGGCGCACCTGCTCGCGGCAGGTGCGCTCGATGCGGAAAATCCTGCGCTGCGGTGCATATCTTGCGACCCATTCGCGCGTCGCGATGACAGCGTGCTGGGTGAAGCAAGCGCAAACGCCTGCACCGTCAAGGTCTGCGTAAGTCAAAAACTTGGCGCGCATTGTGCGTAAGCACTGATGTCATCTAGATGCACAGTGGAGTAGTCATGATTACCCGCATTTTTCAGTTGTCCGCCCGTGTGGCGAGCAACGCGTGGGTCGAGGTCGGTGTGGGGGCCGATGCCGACATCCTGGTCGCAGATCGTGGTGGCAAACGCGAGGAGCGCGCCACCTTTGGACGGCGTCCGCCCGGCCAACAACGCTCGATCCATATGCAGGAGCCGGCCTGGCTGGGCGGTGTGGACCTGGCCATCTGGGAAACCCAGCGCTGCGCCATTCCGTTGTGCGGATTTGTCTGCACGGCGTCCGCCGATGGCACCACCGCAGCGACCTGGCTGAGCCCGGATGGCGGCGCGCTGTATGCGGCAGGCTTGCGCAACGTGATGGACATCGGCGGTCGTCTGCAGATGGGATTTTCGTTGTTGGTGGCCTCGTCGGCGAGCATGCCCACGCATCGTCCGCTCTGCATCGCTGGCGACGTGCGGTCATGGTTGCAGATGGGCGGCACCGAGGCCATGCGGCATCTGGCGCCGTGGCGGCTGGAGCGTTGCACGGCGGCGGCGGGCGTGCGGCCGGAATGGGCGAACGAGACACATCCCCCAGCGGAGGCACGCGCGTGATCATGCCAGTACGCAGCAATGACAAGGGGCCCGTCGGGCCCCTTCTTTATTGCGGTAACGTCTTGCGGTGACGTCTGCCACAGCGAGCGGTCATCACCAACAGCGATCCGCTCGGTCCTTCAGGCGATGACGTCGTGCAATCGGTCCGTGCGCCCGCGCATCGCCAAGCTATGTCTGCGACGCGTCGTCGTCGGTTTGCTCACGGGCCTGCTGCTGTGCGTCGATGTGCTGCTGCTTGCCATAGGTGCCGCTCTGGCCAAAGTTGGGCTGCGTGCTGCCATCGCGCTCGGCGTGCCCGTCGGGCTCGCCTTCGCCCAGACTGCCGCCACGGCCATGGCCACGCTGCGTAAGTTCTTCCGGCTTGCCGTCACGCGGCGGCGGCATGTCGCCTGTCTGCGACGCGGAGGGATCGGCGCGGCCGCGGCCATCTTCGGATGCGTCGGTGCCGCTACCGCGGTAAGCCGATTGACGCGCGTCGTGCGTATCGAGTGTGGTCTTGTCGTTCATGCCAACTCCTGAAGAAGTGCCAATAAAAAGCCCGGGTCGCTGACGGCCCGGGCCGGGATGGGCACGGTGGCGCCCATCGGGTCTAGCGCTGAATGTCGCCGGTGGTGGAGCCGGCGCCCGGGCCTGCCCCCAGGTCTGCACCGGTCACCCGATCCAGTTCCGGGTTCGACAGCAGACGCTGCGACATCGCATCCAGCGCAGCGGTCTGAGTCTTGTCCAGTGCCACCGTCGCCGAGCCATCGCCACCGTCCACTGCTGCCTGCTGTTCGCGGTCGGCCACCACTTCCCACTGCTCGCCCGCATTCCACGGGCCAACCATGTCGCCTTCGCCTTGCGAAGTGTTGTAGTACTTGTCGGTGAAGCGCGGGTCGCCCGGCAACTTGCCCGGCGGGAAGTTGGGTTCGATCGAATACAACGCCTTCTCGAACGACTTCTGGTGTGCCACTTCGCGCGTCATCAGGAAGCGCAACGCATCCACGATGCCCGGGTCGTCGGTGACGTTGATCAGGCGCTCGTAGACCAGCTTGGCGCGTGCTTCGGCGGCGATGTTGGAGCGCATGTCGGCGGTGGGACAACCGATGCTGTCCACATACGCCGCCGTCCACGGCACACCGCTGGAATTGACCAGCGCCGGGCCGCCACCATACAGAATCTGCTGGGTGTGGCTGGTGCTGTTCTGGGTCATGGAACGCATCTCCATGGCCTCTTCCATGCCTTCGGACAACACCGCCTTCGGCCCCTTGTTGAGCATGGCGATGATCGAGCCAATGATTTCAAGATGGCTGATTTCTTCGGTGGCGATATCGAACAACAGGTCCTTCCGGCCCGGATCGTCTTCACCCAGCGCCTGGGTGAAATAGCGCATCGCTGCGGCGAGTTCGCCTTGCGGTCCGCCGAACTGTTCGAGCATCAGCGTGGCCAGATCCGGATTGGGCTGGGCAACGCGGACGGTGTACATCAACCGCTTGTTGTGCATAAACATAGAGATGCTCCATGGCTGGCGCCCGGCAACTACAACCACTCAGGGAGCGGGCAGAAACGTGGGGCTTGGCTTTCGGGATGACCGCACGGGGCGGCAAACGCAGGGCGGCAGGGCCGCCCTGCGCGATGACTCAGGCCGCTTTGCTGGCCTTGGATGCCTTCTGATTGCCGCCCTGTTCTGCAAGCAGGGTCAGCTTCTCGTCGGTGGCTTTTTCTTCTTCCAGCGTGGCCAGCAACAGCGGCAGCGCATCGGCATAGCCCAGCTGCTTGGCCATCGCGGCAATGGTGCCGTACGAGGCGATCTCGTAATGCTCCACCTTCTGCGCGCCGCCGATCAATGCGGCATCGCGCACCGGGCCGGCTTCGATTTCGTCGATGACTTCGCGGCTCTCTTCCACCAGGCCTTCCATTGCGGCGCACTTGATGCGCTTGAGCTTGATACCCAGCACCTCGACCACCTGGTCGATGCGTTCGATCTGGCCCTGGGTTTCTTCCAGATGGGTTTCAAAGGCCTCTTTCAGCTTCGGCTCGGTGGCAGCACGTGCAAGCCGCGGCAGCGACTTGGTCAGCTGCTTCTCGGCGCTGTAGATATCGGACAGTTCGTGGATGAAAAGCTCTTCGACAGTCTTGATCGCCATGGATGGCTCCTTTCGGTTGGTCAGAGGTTGAAACGCGGCACTTCACCGCTTGGCGGTGACGCCTGACTTGTTGTGCGCGTTCGAGAAGCGCGAGCACGATGACTACCGTCAACTCGAAGCGTTGCTGCGTGATCGCTAAGCTAGTCCTGCGAGTGTTAGCGCGATTGGTGGAAACGGTGATCCCGATGCGATGCCGGCCTGGGCCGTGACGCGATGCGCGTTACCCAAGGGTGATCGAGCCGGAGCGTGCGAGGCTGGCGTGGAAGCCCTCCTGCAGCACGGTGCGTGCGCAGCTCTCGCGCGTATCGGTCTCGGCCGTCGTGCAATCGCGTGGCACCGCGATGGACAGGCCGCGCGCAACGGCGTCGACGGCGGTGGCCAGCACGCACACGTCCAGTGCCACGCCGGTGATCACCACCTGGTCGACCTGCAGGTCTTTCAACAGGGGCGCCAGCGGCGTATGCCCGAACGCCGAATGCGTGGGTTTAAGCATCCGGTAGTCCTGCGGTTGCGGCGCCAGCAGCCGTGCGATGTCGCAACCGCGCGCGTCGGGCTGCGCAGCAAGGGCGATGATGCTCGGCAGGTCGGCGTGCCAGTCTGAAACGTTGTCGTTGATGTAGATCACCGGCCGCTGTGCTTGGCGGAAGCGCGCAGCCAGTGCGTGGATGCTGTGGGCCGCACCTTGTGCACGGTGTGCGAGCTGCTCGCCGCCGTCGAAGTCGAAGCGGTTGAACATGTCGATGATCAGCAAGGCCGGGCGTGACAGGCTCATGCGGCACCTCCGGCGCAACGCGGTGCGCTGGCGTTGTGTCGTGCGGACGTGGCTGCGTGCGTCGGCAGGGCCATGCCTGTGTGCAGCGTGAGATCGAACACCATTGCGCGTGCACCTCATCGTTGGGGATGTGGGCAGGCTATGCGCGCGGCGTACATCGGCAATGAACGTCTTGTCGAGGATATGTCTGCGCATGCCGCGCGCAGATGCGCTACAACCGTATTTCCTTATGCCCGGGAGATGCGCATGACGCCACTGGATAAACCGCTACGCCGCGAGCTGCAGATCGGCGAGCAGGCCTATACGCTGATCATCGATCCGAACGGCCTGAAGCTGGTGGAGAAAGGCAAGCGCAAGGGCGTGACCTTGCGCTGGGACGCGCTGGTCAGTGGCGATGCGGCGCTGGCCACCGCGTTGCAGGCATCGCTGGGCGAAGCCTAAGCCCGCCGCGCAATGCAGCTCAGCCCGATGCGAAAAGGCGCGCCAATTCGCGTACCGCCGCTTCGGAGGCGGCCCGGTCCGGTGCGGCATCGGCATTGTTGAAGTCGTTGGCACCTTGCGACTGCACCAGCAGCCCGTCGCGCCGCGGCACCACGTTGAGATTGTGGCCGCGCCAGACCAGCCCGTAGGTCACTTCCGGTTGCGGGATCAGGCGCGCGGTCTGCCCGCGCACCGGGATCACGCTCTCGTCGCCCAGCAGGGCGCGTGCGCCATAGCCGGTAGCGTTGATGAGGATCTTTTCGCGCAGCTCGCCGAACTGGCGCGGACTGTCGAAGTTGCGCGTGACCAGCTCGCCGCCGGCCTGCAGGAAGTCCTGCAGCAACAGGCGTGCATAGGCGCTAATGTTGAAGGTCAGTTGGCTGTAGCGGCGCACGAACGGCACCGGAAACGGATGGCTACCGGCAGCGACCGGTTGCGAGCGCGGGCCCAGATCGTGCAATAGCGTGCGTTCCAGCGCGGGATAGTCCGGCTCGTGCGCCTCGGCCGAGGCGATCGGTTGGTCGAACGGCACATCCGACAAGGCGTAGCCATCGCGCCATTCGATCGGCTCGCCCGGCAGGCCCAGCAAGGTCTGGTATCGGCGAAAGGACATCCGCGCCATCTCCTGCCAGCGTGTCTTGAAGTCCGTCGTGGCGTACTCACTGGTGCACACACGCGAATCCGGCGACCACACGCCGGTGGCATAGAACGAGCGCACGTCCGGCAGGCGCTCGCGGGCATAGATGCGCACGCGCAGCCCTGCGCGTTGCGCCACCAACGCCGTGGTCAGCCCGATCGCGCCACACCCAATCACCGCCAGCTCGCGCACATCCGCATCGGCGGCACGCACCAACCGCACTGCGTGCTCGGCAGCACCCCACGACAGCGACCAGCCGCTGCCACCATGGCCGTAGTTGTGCACCACCGTCTTGCGCCCGATGCGCTCGGCCTCGATGCGCGGGCCCTGCGCCCGGAACGGGCGCGTGCAGCCGTCGATGGCGATGATGCGATCGACCGAGGCGCGGATCGGTACCAGTGCAGGTGCGGTGGCGAAGGGCAGCGGTGCGCCGATCGGCAGCGCAGCAGAGGGCAGTGCATCGGCCGCCGGCGTGCGGCTCGCGGCCAAGCCACCGGTCGATGCAGCCGCAAGCGCCACGCCGGCGCTGCGCAGGAAGTGACGGCGGTCCATGCGACTCCTTACGATCTGATCGGGTGTGGGCGGCACGCTGCAGCGTGCGGCAACGCCGCTCCGCCCGGCATGATACGCGCGCTGGCGCGGCCGCACCGGATGACCCACACAGTGGCGCCGGCTGCGCACACCGGGCCTGCCGTGCGGGTACGCCGCCGGGGTTCGTCGCCCGATCGCGGCACTTGAGGCGGCGCTGGTGGCCATTCGTCGCCTCGGGCGTTGGCGACGGCACGTGCCGGCTATGCTCGCTCCCGTCCCAGCCCTGCGAGTTGCCCGTCCGTGTCTGCCAGCGTCTTCCTGATCGTGCGCATCGTGTTTGCCTGGGCTGCCGCCTTGGTGGTGGCCGCCATCATGTGGGCGCAGCTGTTCGGTTCCACCGGGGCGTTCTTCGGCCTGATCTGCACCGTGCTGCTGACGCTGGCGTTGATGAGTTCGATCACGCATGTGCGACGCGTGCGGCTGATCGCCGGCCGGCTGGATCACGACACCTTGTCCACCCGCCAGCGGCGCCAGATCGAAGTGCCGCTGGATGTGCGGGCCAGCTTTGCGGTGGTGGAAGAGGCGGTGCGCGCCCTGCCGCGCGTGCAGGACATCGAATGCGCGCCGGGCAGCCTGCTGATCCGCGCCAAGATCCGGCGCATCGACCCGTACGAAGGGCGCCAGCCGTCGCGCTGGAATCTGTTCGCGCGCTTTGCCATCACCCACAACACGGTGCTGGTGACGATTGCGCCAGGGCAGGGCACCAGCAGCGTCACCGTGCTGTGCGAGCCCGACGCCGGTGCCTGGGTGGACCTGTTTGCGGTGGACGAGGGCAGCAATTTCGAAAACGCCGAGGCGATCAATCGCGCGGTGGTGCGCCGGGTCGGCGAGCAACGTCGCGACGAACAGGCTGCGGCCGAGCAGTCGGTGATGGAGAAGGAACTGGCGGTGGCGCGCCTGAACCTGCTGCACGCCCAGGTCGAACCGCACTTTCTGTACAACACCCTAGCCAGCGCGCAGGTGCTGGCACGTACCGACCCGCCACGCGCCGACATCATGCTCGGGCACCTGATCCAGTACCTGCGCAGCTCGCTGCCCAGCGCCGACGGCGCCATCTCCACCTTGGGCGAAGAACTCGAGCGCACCCAGGCCTACCTGGAGATCCTGCGCATCCGCATGGGCACGCGGCTGGCCCTGCAGGTGGAAGTGCCGTACGAGCTACGCGGCCTGCAGTTGCCGTCGATGATGCTGCAGACGCTGGTGGAAAACGCCATCAAGCACGGCTTGGAGCCCAAGCCCGGCGGTGGCACGGTGTGGATCCTGGCGCGTCGCCTGGACGACCACGCCACGCTGACCGTGGCCGACGACGGCCAGGGCTTCAACACGCACAGCCAGGGCACCGGCATCGGCCTGAAGAACCTGCGCGAGCGCCTGCAGCTGATCTATGCCGGCAAGGCGAGCTTTGCCATCGTGTCCAATTTTCCCAGTGGCGTGGCGGCCACCCTCACCCTGCCGCTGCCGGCGCAGCTGGTTGCGACGCGGTCGCCGCCGCCGTTGCCCGGCACCGCAGCCGCACCCGCCCCGCAGGTGCAGGCATGAGCGCGCTGCGTGCGGTGATCGCCGAGGACGAGGCGCTGCTGCGGCAGTCGCTGCTGACGTTGCTGGGCGAGGTGTGCCCGCAGCTGCAGGTGGTGGGCGAATGCGAGGACGGTGCCGGCGCGCTGGAGACCATCGCCACCGAGCAACCGGATGTGGTGTTTCTGGATATCCGCATGCCCGGCCTCACCGGCATCGAGGTGGCGCGTGGCATGCGCGAGGTCAGCCCGCGCACGCAGGTGGTGTTCGTCACCGCCTACGACCAGTACGCCATCGATGCGTTCGAACACGGCGCGGTGGACTACCTGCTCAAACCGATCAGCCGCGAGCGGCTGCAGGCCACCTGGCAACGCGTGCAGCAACGTGCCGCCGCCGGCCAGCCGGACAGCAGCCTGCTGGAGGCGTTGTTGCAACGCCTGTCCGCGCGTCCCGCCGCGCCCGCGGCCGCGCCGCCGCTGGCCTGGCTCACCGCCAGCAGCGGCCGCGAGACGCGTCTGATCGCGCTGGACGAGGTGGCGTATTTCCAGGCCGATCACAAATACACCACGGTGATGACCGCCGCCGGCGAAGCGCTCCTGCGCACGCCATTGCGCGAGTTGCTCGACGTGCTGGACCCGCAGGTGTTCAAGCAGATCCACCGCTCGACCATCGTCAACATGAAGGCGGTGGCCTCGGTGATCCGCGAGGACACCGGCAAGGGTCGCCTGGCGCTGCGCGGGCGCAGCGAGACGCTCACCGTCAGCCAGCCGTTCATGAGCCTGTTCCGCGGCATGTAATCCCGCCCATCCCCCATTCCGCATCGATACGAAAGGACTGCCTCCATGCGCCTGATTGCCTCCCTGGTGTATTGCCTGCTCGCCCTGGCCGGTTGCCACGAACGCAACGGCACCACCTCGATCACCCGCGCCATCAGCGATGGCCGCGAGGTGATCTTCAGCAAGACCCTGGTCACCGCCACCGAAACCAACGTGCATTGCCTGGCCAGCAGCAGTGGCCGCTGCCACTACCTGATCTACGAGGAGCACTGCCCGCCGGCCACGGTTACTGGCAACGTGCCGGCGCCGGCCTGCGTGCGCCGGACCCTGGACAGCTTTGCGCTGACACCGGGCCAGGTCCGCGCAGTGCATGGCATCCCGGCAGCGGCACACACCTGCGTGGATTCGAGCGTGCCCGGCGCCGATTGCCACGGCTGAGCCGCAGCGCGCAGCCTGCCTCTGGTACCCCCGTGAGGCCGATGCCGCGTTCTGGCACAGGCTGCCGCATGGCCGTTTCGAGACAAGCCTGAATACGCACTGACGATCAGCGGCGGCTTCTGCGATCATTGCCGGCTTGTTGCCGGTTCACGGCGCCCTCACTGCCAGGCTACTCATGTCCGAACACTCGTTGCGCCGCGACGTCGGCCCCTTTGCGCTCATGCTCACCGGGCTGGGCTCGATCATTGGTTCCGGCTGGCTGTTCGGCGCCTGGCGCGCGGCCGGCCTGGCCGGCCCGGGTGCGATCTGGGCCTGGATCCTGGGCGCGGCCATCATCACCACCATCGCGCTGTCGTATGCCGAGCTGGGCGCCATGTTCCCCGAATCCGGCGGCATGGTGCGCTATAGCCATTACTCGCATGGCTCGCTGGTGGGCTTCATCGCCGGCTGGGCCAACTGGATCGCCATCGTGTCGGTGATCCCGGTGGAAGCCGAGGCTTCGGTGCAGTACATGGCCTCCTGGCCCTGGGCGTGGGCGCAAGGGCTCTACGTGCAGGCGCCTGGCGGGGCCGGTGAATTGTCGGTGCCGGGCCTGCTGATCTCGGCGGTGCTGGTGCTGGTGTACTTCTTCCTGAATTTCTGGAGCGTCAAGCTGTTTGCGCGCTCCAACACGCTGATCACCGTGTTCAAGCTGGTGGTGCCCGCAGCGACCGGCGTGGCGCTGATCGCCAGCGGCTTCCACAGCGAGAACTTCAGCGTGGGCATCCACGGCGATGCGCACGTGATCGATCTGGCCGCGGTACTGACCGCGGTGGCCACCGCAGGCATCGTCTTCAGCTTCAACGGCTTCCAGAGCCCGGTGAACCTGGCCGGCGAAGCGCGCAATCCCGGGCGCAGCATTCCGTTCGCGGTGCTCGGTTCGATCGCGCTGGCCACGGTGGTGTACGTGATCCTGCAGGTGGCCTACATCGGCGCGGTGCCGCCGGACCTGCTGGCCAAGGCCGGCTGGCACGGCATCGATTTCCGCTCGCCGTTCGCCGAGCTGGCCATCATCGTCAACCTGCATTGGCTGGCGATGCTGCTGTACATCGATGCCTTCGTGAGCCCCAGCGGCACCGGCATCACCTACACCGCCACCACCGCGCGCATGGTCTACGGCATGGAAAAGAACGGCACCATGCCGGCCGTGCTGGGCAAGCTGCACCCGGTGTGGGGCGTGCCGCGCATGGCGATGTTCTTCAACCTGGCGGTGTCGTTCGTGTTCCTGTTCTTCTTCCGCGGTTGGGGCACGCTGGCCGCGGTGATCTCGGTGGCGACCATCATTTCCTACCTCACCGGGCCGATCAGTGCGATGGCGCTGCGCCGCCACGCACCGGAGCTGCACCGCCCGTTGCGCATCGCCGCCTTGCCGGTGCTGGCCGGCGTCGCGTTCGTGATGGCGACCGAGCTGCTGTACTGGGCGCGCTGGCCGCTGACCGGCGAGATCATCCTGCTGATGGTCGTGGCCTTGCCGGTGTACTGCTATTACCAGGCCAAGCAGGGCTGGCCGGACCTGCGCCGCAACCTCAAGGGTGCGGCATGGATGATCTGCTACCTGCCCACCATCGCGCTGGTGTCCTGGGCTGGCAGTACCGACTTCGGTGGCCATGGCTACCTCAGCTACGGCACCGACCTGGCCGTGGTCGCCGCGGTCGGCGCGGTGTTCTACATCTGGGGCGTGCGCAGCGGTTGGCGCACTCCCTCGGTGGAGAAGGCGGTGGCGCAGGCGTGAGTGGTCACAGGTTCGGGTGCGCTGCCAGGAGCCGGCGCCCGTCAACCGGCTGGCAGTGACCCCAGGAATCAACAAGAACGGCCGGTGCAGTGCGCACCGGCCGTTCTTGTTTGCAGCGAAATCATTGCTGCAGGCAGCGCGTTTATCGGTCAGCGCGTCGCTGCATCGCCACGCCGGCCCTGGTCAGGAATTGACCACCAGCCGTGGCGCGCCGTCGAAGCGGTCGAGGTCGCGCAGCAGCTCCGTATAGCGGCGCAGCCGGCCCATTTCGCGCATGTTGACGATGTCCTCGTGGCGCAGCTCGCGCTTGGAGGTCACTTCCTGCTTGTAACGCAGCACTTCCGGGTAGCGGCGGGTCATGTCCAGCGCGTCGGCAACGCACTCCACCGAGTCGGCGTCCGGCGTCACCCGTGCGCGGCTGTTGAAGGCGCGCAACCAGCGCTCGAAACCGGCGCTGTGGTCGAACAGGTCGGCGATGTACCACATGATGAACAGGATCGATGCCCACGAGGTAAAGATGATGACGATGCGGCTGAAGGTGAGGTGGTAGTCGTTCTGCCACAGCTGGTGCGTGATCACACCCAGCAGCACCAGCGAGATCGCCTGCCAGCCGATGATCGAGGCGATCACCCATTGCTTCTTGGCCACCTTGAGCAGATCAAGCTCTTCGTCGAGCTGCGCGTCGGTCTTGTCGCGCCAGTAGGCCACCTGCTCGTCGAAGGAGCGCCGATGGAGTGCATTGTCCTGCAATAGCAGGCCCAAACCCTGGAACAAAGCGATCATGACAAGCTCCTGACGGATGGCTGGTACGAACGGCTTGCTGCAACGGCGGTTGCCGTGCCCTGGAGCGACCGGTGTGCCACTCGCGCGGCGTGCCGATGTCGGACGGCCCTAGTTCTAGCACTTTCGCCGTGCATGGCAATGCCCGAGGCGAACCGGTGGCCGCGAAATCCTGCGCACCTGCGCGCAAAACGCTGAATTCAGGCGAATTTGGCGCGGCGGTGCTACATCGCGCATGTTTCGCTCGCCCGATCTTGTTGCACTGCACACCAGGTGATGCGGCAATGACGCGTTGCGGCGGATGTGGGCAAGCCGCATTGCCGGGTATCGTCGCGACGAAGTGGCCTGTGTTGCGTGGCGCACTCGCCGAGCCTGCTTCGGGCCGTACCGGGCTGCTTCGCGCGCGACTGAACCGGTCGAAGGCCGCGATGCCGTGCCGGGCACACTGACGTGGCGTTGCGACTGCCTGCGTATCATTGCGGCATGTCAGCCGTCCTGCGTACCCTCACCGCCCCCGCCGCCGAACAGATCCGCCGCTGGGTGCTTGGCGCGTTTCCGCGTGGTCAGAGCACCATCGAATACGACCAGCCGCTGGGCGACCCCGGCCTGTTCGGCCCTGACAGCGTGACCTGGCGCGTGCACTCCGAATTTCCCGGCATGCTGTCGGGCGGGTTATGCGCCTTGATGCTGCAGCTGCTGCACCCGCGCGCGCTGGCCGGGGTCTATGACCACTCCAACTTTCGTGCCGACCTGGTCGGGCGGCTGCGCCGCACCACCAACTTCGTTGCCGGCACCACCTACGCGCCGCAGGCCGAAGCCGAGCAATTGATCGCGCGCGTGCGGCGCATCCATTCGCATATCCGCGGCCACACCGCCGATGGCGTGCCGTACGAGGCCAACGATCCGGCGCTGCTGACCTGGGTGCACGTCACCGAGGCCTACGGGTTCCTGCACGGCTGCCGCCGTTATTGCCGCGACGTGCCGACCGCGATTGCCGACCGCTACTACGACGAGGCGCGCCGCGTGGCCGAAGCATTGGGCGCCCGCGACGTACCCGCCAGCGAGGCCGGGGTGGACGCGTATTTTGCGTCGGTGCGTGGCGAACTGCGCATGGACGCGCGCTCGCGCGAGGTGCTCGACATCCTCACCAGCATCCAGTTGCCGGTGCCGGCTGCAGGCCTGTCGCGCGGCGTGTTCCTCGGTGCGGGTACCGCCCTGTTGCCGGGCTGGGCGAGCGACATGCTGGGCCGCACCGCCACGCAGCGCGTCCAGGCGCGGGCATCCGCGCGCGTCCTGCGCGGCCTGGCGCCGCTGTTCCGCACTGCGTTACGCGACGGCCTTTCGGCACGCGCATGCAGGCGCATGCAGCTGCCCCCGGCGATGTTGCTGAAGTGGCCTGACAAGGCCTGATATTGCATGTCAGGGTTGGCTGAGCGTTCTATCGCGGCAAGCGACGTGGCGTGTTCCAGGAGCGGCTGACACACCTGCTGCAGCGTGGTGGAGCAGGTGCGGACGGAGTGTTTGGCGTGGAGCACTGCTCATCGGAGCGTGCGAGCGGGCGTGCCGCTTTCGGGCGCCATCGGCAGCTGCGTTGCGGCGCCCGCGCGTGTGTGCGTGCAGGACTGGCGCACCGATGTATCGCGTTGTTGTCTAGCTTAAAAGCTGGGTGATATGCGTGGGCGGCAGCGTGTGGCGACACCGTACCCTCACCCCAACCCCTCTCCCGGCGGGAGAGGGGCGAGTCTATGCGGCACGCGGCGCTGTACGTAGCAGCCGCAGCAGAGGTCTAACGCCCCTCTCCCCTCGGGAGAGGGGTTGGGGTGAGGGTAGGGCGCAGGTCGAGCAGCAGCCCATGCATCACGGGTGTTGAAGCAAGGACTCCAGCACAGGCATCGTCCGTGCCGCCTTTTACCAGATCTTGACCCGCTGCTCCGGTGCCAGATACAGCTGCTGCTCCGGCTTCACGTCGAACGCCGGATACCACGCGTCCACATTGCGCACCGTCTGCGCACGGAAGCGGCCAGGCGCGTGTACATCGGTCAGCACGGCGTTGCGCAGCGCTGCATCGCGATACTTGCCACGCCAGGCCTGCGCGAAGCCGAGGAAGAAGCGCTGGTCCGGGCTGAAGCCATCGATGGTCTGTGGCTGCTTGCCCTGCAGCGACAGCTGATACGCGTCATAGGCGGTGGCCAGGCCGGCAACATCGGCGATGTTTTCGCCCAGCGTCAGCTTGCCGTTGACGCTCAGGTCGTCGAACGGCTTGTATGCGCTGAACTGGGAGGCCAGCGCATTGCCGGCGGCCTCGAATTTCTTCAGGTCCTGCGGCGTCCACCAGTTGTGCAGCTCGCCGTGTTCGTCGAACAGCGCACCCATGTTGTCGAAGCTGTGGCTGATCTCATGCCCGATCACCGCGCCGATCGCGCCGTAATTCACTGCATCGTCGGCGGCCGGGTCGAAGAACGGCGGCTGCAGGATCGCGGCAGGAAAGATCAGCCGGTTCTCCAACGGCACATTCAACGCGTTGACTTCCTGCGGCAGCATGTACCACTCGCGATGGTCGACCGCCTTGCCCAGCTTGGCGAGGTTGCGGCGATACTCGAACAGCTGGGCGCGTTCCACGTTGCCCAGCGCATCGTCGCGACGCACCTCGAGCGCGCTGTAGTCGCGCCAGCTGTCCGGGTAGCCCACCGCCACCGTCAGCCCGGCGATCTTGGCCTTGGCGTGCTGTTTGGTCTCCGGGGTCATCCATTCCAGCGCGTCGATGCGCCGGCCGAATGCGGTGACCAGGTTCTTGACCATCTCTTCGGCGCGGGTCTTGGTCTGGGCGCTGACGTATTTCTGCACATAGCGCTTGCCGACCGCCTCGCCCAACGCGGCGTTGGTGGCGTCGATCCCGCGCTTCCAGCGCTGGCGCTGCTGCGGCGTGCCTTCCAGGGTGGTGCCATAAAACGCAAAGCGCTCGTCGGCAAAGGCCTTGGACAGATACGGCGAAGCCCGGTCCAGGGCACGGAAGCTCAGGTAGTCCTTCCAGGTCTGCAACGGCTCCGATTGCACCAGGGCCGACAAGCCGCGCACCGCCTCCGGTTGCCAGACGATGAAGTCCTGCTGCGCCTTGAGCCCGGCGGCATCGAAGAACAGCGTCCACTCCAGGCCGGGGGCATTGTGCGCAAAATCGGCCTGTTTCCAGGCGTTTGCGCCGGCCTGCACGTTGTTGGTCCGTTCGGGCGTGGCATGCACGCGTGCCATGGCCGTTTCGAGCGCGACGATGCGCTCGGCCCTGGCCGCCGCGTCGGCGATGCCGGCCAGCTCCAGCACCTTGACGATGTGCGCGCGGTAGGCCTCGCGCAGATCCGCCATGCGCCCGCCGTCCAGGTAGAAGCTGCGCTCGGGCATGCCCAGGCCGCCTTGCACCAGATACGGCGCGTAGCGGCCGGGATGGTGCAGATCCTGCGACACCCACAGCCCGAACAGGCGGTCGGTGTAGAAGTTGGTCGCGTTGAGCAGGTCCACGTCGGCGCGCAACTGCCCGCCCAGCGTGCGCGCCAGCGCCTGCTTGTCGCCCAGTTGCGCGATGGCCTCCAGTTCCGGTTGTACCGGGCGCACGCCCTTGGTCTCGATGCTGGCCTCGTCCATGTAGGCGGCGTAGTAGTCGCCGATCTGCTTGTCTTCACCGGTGACGCGGTCGTTGGCGGCCGCGCCTTCGATGATGTCGCGGCTGTGGCGTTCGGTCTCGATGGCGATGCTGACGAAGCTGTTGAAGCTGGAGCGGTCCTCGGGAATCTGCGTGGTCCTGACCCAGTTGCCGCTGGCATAAGCGAAGAAGTCATCACCCGGCGCGACGCTGCGGTCCATGCCGGCCGCGTCGAAGCCGAAATCGCCGAGCTTGGGTGTGCTGGGGGCGTGCTCGGCGTGACTGTCGGCCGCAGGCTGCGCGCCCTCGCGGTGACACGCTGCGGCGGTCAATGCCGCAGCGGCCATGGCGGCGATCAGGACAGGGCGATGCAAAGAGGCCATGCGGCGCGACTCGAAACCGGGACAGGTGTCGCAGTGTAAGTGGCCTGCGGTGCCACGTCCCGATTTGAGGGCAGGCACCGCCGCATCACGCGCCGGTGCGGACACGCTCGGTTCATCGCCGTCGTTGGTACCAGAAACCCAGCGCATCGCGGGTCTGCAACATGCGCCGTCCGCGCCACAGAAACCGCAGCAGCAGGCCCAGATGCTCGCGTTTGGAAAAACTGCGCAGCTTGCGGTCGGAGGTATGCACGGTCTGGCGCAGGATCACAAAGCGCCCGCAGCGTGCCAGCGCGCGGCTGAGCGCAACATCTTCGCCGGCGTAGTAGCGCGTGTCGAAACCACCGGCCGTGGCGAAGGCCGCGCGTGTGCAGAACAGAAAACACCCCGGCGCGATGCCGGCAATGCGGAAGAACCAGCCGAACACCGCTTGCGCGGTGCGTTCGGACCACACCCGGTTGCCGTGCAGGTGGACTTGCGCGCCGCCGCCCACCGCACCGGCGTCCAGCGCTGACAGTGCGGCGCCGACCACTTGCGGATTGATCAGGGTGTCGGCATCCAGGAACAGCAGCCGCTCGCCCTGCGCCGCCTGTGCGCCGGCGTTGCGCGTGGCCGCAATGTGCCGCAGCTGGACCTCCAGCACCTGCGCGCCGTTGCCGCGTGCGATGACGGCAGTGTCATCGGCGCAGGCGTCGGCCACCACGATCACTTCATAGTCCAGCTGGAGCGCGCATGCGCAGGCGTGCAGGCACTGCAGCGTGTCGCCGATCAGCGCGGCCTCGTCATGGGCGGGGATCACGAAGGACAGCATGGGCGTGCGTGGTGTGAGGTGCTGCCAAGTGTGCAGGCGCCGGCGATGCGATGGTGTGAGTAGTCGCAGTCAATCCGGTGGCGCGACGGCGAAGCGACCGCAACGGCCGCGCACCCGCACCGGGAACGCGGCCATCTTCCACGGATGGCAGGCACCCACGCCTGCATGCTCGAGCGCGCCGGCCCAGCGCGCCGTTACGGCCGGATGGCGGCGACCGGCAACCGGTTGCGACGGTTTCTGTCACGGCCCGGTACCACGGCCATGCGGTCCAGGCGCAATCACGCCGCGTCGGCTCAGCGGTTGACCGCGCCCATCATCGCTTCCGGGTAGCGCGTACCGGCGGCGGCCTGCGGCGGGAAGATCGCATCGATGCGCGCCAGTTCGTCGGGCATCAGTGCCACGTCGAGCGCTGCGATGTTTTCCTCCAGATACGCCAGACGCTTGGTGCCGGGAATCGGAACCAGATCCTGGCCCTGTGCCAGGACCCAGGCCAATGCCAGTTGCCCGGGCGTGACGCCCTTGTCCGCTGCGATCGCCTTGACCTGCTCCACCAGCTGCAGGTTGCGGGTGAAGTTCTCGCCCTGGAAGCGCGGCGAGTGACGGCGGTAGTCGTCTGCGTCGAAATCGTCCGGCGAGGAGAATGCCCCGGTCAGGAAGCCGCGCCCCAGGGGCGAGTACGGCACGAACCCGATGCCGAGTTCGCGCACGGTGGCGAACACGCCGTTGTCTTCCGGCTCGCGCGACCACAGCGAATACTCGGTCTGCACGGCGGTGATCGGATGCACCGCATGCGCGCGCCGGATGGTGGCGGCGGCCGCTTCCGACAGCCCGAGGAAACGCACCTTGCCCTGTTCGACCAGCCGCGACATGGCACCGACGGTGTCTTCGATCGGCACGTTGGGATCGACGCGGTGCTGGTAGTACAGGTCGATGTGCTCCACGCCCAGGCGGCGCAGGCTGGCTTCGCAGGCAGATTGCACATAGGCCGGGCTGCCATCGATGCCACGTACCGACGGATCGCCGGGGTCGAGCTTGATGCCGAACTTGGTGGCCAGAAACACCTCGTGCCGGCGCGAGGCGATGGCCTTGCCGACCAGCACTTCATTGGTATGCGGGCCATACATGTCGGCGGTATCGAGCAGGCTGACGCCGCGGTCGAGCGCGCGATGGATCACCGCGATCGAGGCAGCCTCGTCGCTGCGGTTGCCATAGAACGCGCTCATGCCCATGCAGCCAAGGCCGAGTGCGGAAACGGTGGGGCCGGAACGGCCGAGGGTACGGGTTTGCATGGTGGGGGAGGCTCCGTGCAGCAGGGTAGGCGGGGGAGAGTGGCGCGGTATGCGTTAGCGCGGCGTGGCCCAGGCGCTAACGCCTGAGGTCGGTGTGCGGTGGTGCAGGTGTGACACGGCACGGCAACGAGTGCGCTGCGACGCCTGGGAGTGCAGCGCGAATCGAAGTGGACTGCATGGTTCCAGCCTGCGCCGATGGCGGAGCGGCTGCGATGGGCAGGCGCATGCGATGCGCTGGCGACCTGGCCGTGCACACGTCTTGCGTGGCGCTGGTGGCGGTGGGTGCGGCAGCGTTGGCGTATGGCGGCGTGGCGACGCTGTTCAACCACACCCGCGCGCATCGCCTGGTTCGGCACGCGCGCGGGTGCGGTGATACGCCAGCTCAGCCCTTGAGCTTGTTGGTGAATTCGGCGACGCGCTTGCCCAGCAGCCGCGCGGTTTCCAGATCGCCTGCGCGCGGGGCTTCGTCTGGCGAAGCGTCCGATGGCGAGATCGCCAGCGCGCCGCCCCAGCCACCGGTCCAGTTCACGTCCTGCGGCCCGTGTGCCTTGGTGTTGGCTGGCGGCAAACCGGTGCCCACCCAGATCTGGCCGTGCTGCTGCGACAGGGTCCAGAAATACTGGATGGTGGTGGCCTTGTCGCCATTGACCGAGGCCGAGTTGGTGAAGCCGGCGGCGATCTTGTCCTTCCACGCCTGCGTAAACCACGGCTTGGAGCTGGCATCGGCAAATTTCTTGAACTGCCACGCCGGCCCGCCCATGTAGGTGGGGCTGCCGTAGATGATGGCGTCGGCGGCACTGATCGCGTCCCACGCGTCGTCGGGCAGGTTGCCGTCCTGGTCGATGCGGTACAGCGTGGCCTCGGCCACACTGGCGGCCCCGGCATGCACGGCTTCGGCCTGCTTGACGGTGTGGCCGTAGCCACTGAAATACACGATGGCAATCTTGCTCATGGATGCTCCTGCTCAACGAGGGGAGGGGGATTGTGTGCATACCGGCCGCGACAGAAGAATGACCACGCGCGGGACGAACTGTTGCCGGGCCCGTTCAGCCGGGTGCCGGTGCGGCCAGGTGCTCGAGCAGGTAGTCGATGAAGCTGCGCACCTTCGGCGCCAGGTGGCTGCGGCTGGTGTAGACGGCAAAGATGCCGATCTGGCCGAGTTCGTACGCCGGAAGAATGCGCACCAGGCGGCCTGCAGCCAGATGCGCGTCGGCCAGGAAGTCCGGCTGCATCACGATGCCCTGGCCGGCCAGCGCCGCCGCATTGAGCACATGGCCATTGTTGGCGCGCAGCCCACCGTGCAGGCGCACATCCACATCGCCATCGGGCCCGTGGAAGCGCACCGCGTCGCCGGTGGGCGAGTAGTGGTAGAGCAGGCACTCGTGGCCAGCCAGATCGGCCGGGTGTGCCGGCGTGCCCGCCCGCGCCAGATAGGCCGGCGCCGCGCACGGCAGCAGCCGCACCGTGCCCAGCTGGCGGGCGATCAGCATCGGTGCCGGCTCGCGGGTGATGCGGATGGCGACATCGAAGCCTTCCTCGACCATATCGACCAGGCGATCGGTCAGCGACAGGTCCAGCTCCACCTGCGGGTAGCGCGCACGAAAGCCCGGCAGCAAGGCCCCCAGGCGCTCGATCCCGTAGCTCACCGGGGCATTGACCCGCAGCACGCCGGCAGGCTCCAGCGCCTGCGCGCCGATGGTGGCCTCCAGGTCGTCCAGGTCGGCCAACAATTGCAGGCAGCGCTGGTAATACGCGGTGCCGGCGCTGGTCAGGCTGACCCGGCGCGTGGTGCGATTGAGCAGGCGGGTGCCCAGGCGTTGTTCCAGCGCAGCCACCTGCCGGGTGACGCTGGCGGTGGAGCGGTCCAGTGCATCGGCCGCGGCGCTGAAGCCGCTGCGTTCGGCCACGGCGGTGAAGACGCGCATCGCATCCAGGGTATCCATCCGGGCTCCGATTATTGCTTGTGGTGCAATAAATTATCCGACCTCGCGTCCTTTATCCGAATGCCGTGGGTCATAGGCTAGTGCGGTCCACAACGGAGTGCCCGCATGTCCACCACCCTTGCACGCCCGCGCACCGCGGCCTACGGCGCGGCCCTCCTGCGCATCAGCCTGGGCGCATGGAGTTGCGCATGAGCCGCCTGCCGTCGTTGTACATCTCGCATGGATCGCCCATGACGGCGTTGCAGCCGGGCCAGGTGGGGCAGCGGCTGCAGGAACTGCGTCAGCAGCTGCCGCGGCCGCGCGCGATCATCGTCGCCAGCGCGCATTGGCTGGGCCGTCGCCCGCTGGTCAGCGGTGCAGCGCGGCCGCAGACCATCCACGACTTCGGAGGCTTCCCTGCGCCGCTGTATGCGCTGGACTATCCGGCGCCGGGCGAGCCGGCATTGGCGCAACAGGTCGTGCGCCGCCTGGAGCAGGCCGGGCTGCATCCGCACCTGGACCCGCAACGCGGTTTCGACCACGGCGTCTGGGTGCCGCTGCGCCTGCTGTACCCGGCGGCCGACATCCCGGTGGTGTCGGTGTCGATCCAGCCCGAGCTCGGGCCGGCGCACCAGTTCGCGCTGGGCCGCGCGCTGGCGCCGTTGCGCGACGAAGGCGTGCTGGTCATCGGCTCCGGCAGCATCACCCATAACCTGCACGACTTCGGCCAGGGCTACAGCGCCGAGCGCGAAGCGCCCTACGTGCGTCCCTTCATCGCATGGACCGAGCGCGCACTGGCGGACAACGACATCCCGGCATTGCTGGACTACCGCCGCCAGGCACCGGATGCAGCGCGCGCACATCCCAGCGACGAGCATCTGCTGCCGCTCTACGTCGCGATGGGTGCGGCCGGGGGCGACCAGCTCGGCGCGCAGCGCATTGATGCCGGCATTGATGCGGGGTTTCTGGCGATGGATCTCTATCGCTTCGATGGCGCCGCGGCTACCGCAGTCTGACCGGGCCGCAGGACGGTGCCGGCGTGTGCGCCGGCAGCGCTGCGCTCTGAAGCGTTCACGATCGGCTGCCGCGCAGTCTCATAGGCTGAGACGCCCCGGCTGCATGCTGCTTGCGTGAAAATCCTCGACAAGCTCGCCGTCCTTGCCGACGCCGCCAAATACGACGCCTCCTGCGCCTCCAGTGGCGCGAACAAGCGCAACTCGCTCGGCACCGGCGGGATCGGCAGCACCGAGGGCATGGGCATCTGCCACTCGTACACGCCGGACGGCCGCTGCGTGTCGCTGCTGAAGATTCTGCTGACCAACTTCTGCGTGTTCGACTGCGCGTACTGCGTCAACCGCGTCTCCAGCAACGTGCGCCGCGCACGTTTCACGCCCGAAGAAGTGGTCACGCTGACGCTGGACTTCTACAAGCGCAATTACATCGAGGGCCTGTTCCTCTCCAGCGGCATCATCCGCAACTCCGACTACACCATGGAGCAGCTGGTGGAAGTGGCGCGCCAGCTGCGCGAAGAGCATCACTTTGCCGGCTACATCCATCTCAAGACCATTCCCGATGCAGCGCCCGAACTGCTGGCGGCGGCCGGCCGCTATGCGGACCGTCTGAGCATCAACGTGGAGTTGCCCACCGAGCAGGGGCTGACCCAGCTGGCACCGGAGAAGAGCGTCGGCGGCATCCGCTCGGCCATGGGCGAGCTGCGCTGGCGCATCGAAGAAAACCAGCTCGAACGCAAGGCCGAAAAGGTACGCCGGGCCAAGCCGCCGCGGTTTGCCCCGGCAGGGCAGAGCACGCAGATGATCGTCGGTGCCGATGATGCCAACGACCGCAGCATCCTGGACACCAGCCATAACCTGTACGGCAATTACCGCATGCGGCGGGTGTATTACTCGGCCTTCAGCCCGATCCCCGATGCCTCGTCGAAGCTGCCCTTGCAGGCACCGCCGCTGCAGCGCGAGCACCGGCTCTACCAGGCCGACTGGTTGCTGCGCTTCTACGAATTCAGCGTGGAAGAAATTGCGCCCGCGCAGTCCAGCGGCATGCTCGATCTGGACGTGGACCCCAAGTTGGCATGGGCATTGCGCAACCCGGAGCGGTTTCCGGTGGATCTGAATCAGGCGCCGCGCGAGATGTTGCTGCGGGTGCCGGGGCTGGGCACCCGCAACGTGGAGCGGCTGCTGTTGTCACGGCGGCACGCGCGGTTGCGGGTGGGCGACCTTGCCCGCTTGCGGGTACCGATGAAGAAGCTGCTGCCGTTTGTGAGTGTGCTGGATCATCATCCGCGGCAACGCCTGGACGACCCGGTGCGCCTGCGTGCGCAGCTGGCGCCTGCACCGCGGCAGGCGAGCCTGTTTGAGTGATGCCTCATCGTCGGCAGGGCGCCGCCTTCTCCCCGGACGAGGGTGCCCGACGGGCGGATGAGGGGCAGGCCGCTCGCCGGACGTGCGGCGCACGGCCGTGTGTTGGCGCAGCAACATGGCGCTGCCTTGCAAATTCCCGCTCCCATCATCCCACGCTCTGCCCCAGGCGCTGCGGCACCTGGCGGCGTGGGGCGCTGCTGCGTCAAGGTGGGGTGGGACAGCAACCTCAGGGGCCGGCGCGGTCACGGTTGCGCAGCAGCGCTGGCGAGATCGGGTACAGCCGCGTCGGCGGTGGCTGGCCAGTGCGCGTTGCTGCGTGGGAACCAGGATGATCGGGTGTGAGTGATGTTCAGCGCTGAGGTGGATCCACCGTGGAGTTTCGAGGCGTGGCGTGCGTTGGCGCGGGCCGGCTGGTGTGCGCAGGCCGAGCCGGATGACGTGGCATGGAACGGCGGGGCGCAGGGCGGGTTGCTGATGGGGCAGCGGCTGCAGGACCTGCCGGTGGTGGTGGCACCGCCACGGGTGTCGGCGGACTTCATGCAATTGGCGGCGTCGGTGCTATGCCATCGTGACCCGCAGCGGCATGCGGTGTTGTATCGGTTGCTGTGGCGGATCGCCTCCGGCGAGAAGGCGCTGCTGGAGCGCGCCACCGACGTGGATGTGCATCGTTTGCGGCAATGGCAGAAAGCGGTGCAGCGCGATACCCACAAGATGAAGGCGTTTGTGCGGTTTCGCCGCCTGCCGGGCGAGGTGGAGGACTTCGTTGCCTGGTTCGAGCCCGATCACTGCATCGTGGACCGCGTCGCCCCGTTTTTTGCGCGGCGGTTTGCCGGCATGCAGTGGGCGATCCTGACGCCGTATCGCAGCGTGCGCTGGGATGGCGAGGCATTGTCGTTCGGCGAGGGTGCGGTGCGGACGCAGGTGCCCGCTGACGATGCGCAGGAAGCCCTGTGGCGCACCTATTACGCGCATATCTTCAATCCGGCGCGGCTCAATCCCACCATGATGCGGCAGGAGATGCCGCAGAAATACTGGAAGAACCTGCCCGAAGCGGCGCTGCTGCCGGAGCTGATCCGCGGCGCCGGCGTGCGGGTGCGCGAGATGGCCGAGCGCGCGCCCGAGCCGGTGCGACGGCGGGTGCCGGTGGCACCTGTACCAGCCGTGGAAGTGGCCACCCAGAGCCTTGCGCAGCTGCGTGTGGCAGCGCGCGATTGCCGGCGCTGCGAGCTGTGGCAACCGGCCACCCAGACCGTGTTCGGCGAAGGGCCGGACGATGCAGCGGTGATGGTCATCGGCGAGCAGCCGGGCGACGAAGAGGACCTGAGTGGGCGTCCGTTTGTCGGCCCGGCCGGGCGCCTGTTTACGATGGCACTGGGCGAGTTGGGTGTGGACCGCACGACCTTCTACGTGACCAATGCGGTCAAGCACTTTCGGTTCGAGCAGCGCGGCAAGCGCCGCCTGCATCGCAACCCGGAGCGTTCGCACGTACAGGCCTGCAGCGGCTGGCTGCACGCCGAGCGCGCGCAACTGCGACCGGCGCATATCGTCTGTCTCGGGGCGACGGCCGCACAGGCGGTGTTGGGAAGCCGCTTTCGCTTGATGCAGCAGCGCGGCCAGTGGCAGGTGCTGGACGATGGCACGCCGGTGCTGGCCACCGTGCACCCCTCGTGGGTCCTGCGGCAAGGCTCGGAGGCCGCGCGCGAGGAAGGCTACCGCGGCTTTGTCGACGACCTGCGCCAGCTGCTGCATGCACCGGTCGCCGCAGATCGCACCGTGAGGACATAAAAGATGCGCGTGCAGCTGCACGCGCATGGTGTCGGAGAACGATGACACCAATCGGGGCCACTGGCGAACCGGTGGTCCCGCACCGCCGCTTCGCGGTGTGGTGGCGCCGCCCGACGTCTGGTGCCCGGACGCGTGCGGCTTCGCTGATCACTCGTGTCTATGTGTCGTAGCGGGAAGCGGACGCGATGGCGCCGGAGTGCAACGCCATCGCATCCAGACAGGTCACTCAAGTGCAGCCAGTGGCTGCTGAGCCGTCATCGAATGGTGTCGGGATCAGCGCTTACCACCAGTGCGCTCCGGTTTGGAGCGCATCTGTCGGGACACCCACAACCGCCGGATGCTCATTACGATTGAATTCCCTGAAAGTGCCGCATGCACGGTCGGCGTCGACCATCGACGGAACGTGGCTCCGTTCCGCCGGTGACGTCGCGCGCAAGCCACTTGCAGGCGTGCAGCAACTGCCGTTACGGCATCAACACCTTGTCGATCACGTGGATCACGCCGTTGCTCTGGTTGACATCGGCGATGGTGACGGTGGCGGTATTGCCCTTGGCGTCGGTGAGGGTGACCTTCTTGCCATTGAGCTTTGCGGTGAGCGGCTCGCCCTGCACCGTGGTCAGCGGGGCGCTGCCGCCGCCGGCCTTGATCTTGGCAATCAGCGCTGCGGCGTCCACCTTGCCCGGCACCACGTGATAGGTGAGCACCTTGGTCAAGGTCGCCTTGGACTCGGGCTTCAGCAAGGTGTCCACCGTACCGGCCGGCAGTGCGGAAAACGCCGCATTGGTCGGCGCAAACACGGTAAACGGGCCCGGACCCTTCAAGGTCTCGACCAGGCCGGCGGCCTTCACTGCGGCAACCAACGTGGTGTGATCCTTGGAGTTGGCGGCGTTGTCGACGATGTCCTTGGTGACCAGCATCGGCGCACCACCCACCGTCGGGTTGGACGCAGCGTAAGCAGGAGCCATCGCGCTGGTCAGGGCAATGGCGGTAGCAATGGCAAGCGACTGCAGTGACGTCTTCATGAGGCATCGATCCTTTGGGTTGGCGATCGCCTGGATGGCAACCGTAGGGTCAATACGCCTGCCGCTGCGGGCCGGATGCATCACGTGGTCTTGATGTTCATTACGGGGTTTGGCGTGGTGAGTGCGGCGTCAGGAACAACGTGAATCGCTTCGCCTGGCTGTCGACGCGATGGCTGCTGGTCGCGTGTGCAGCATCAGGTGCGCTGCCGCCGGTTGCCCGATTGGTATCGGTGTTGCGTGGCCTGTCTCACGTCTCGGGATGCGGCAGTCTCCGCAGCATTGGCGGACTGTTCGTATCCGGGCGCTGCGCAGGTCACCTGCGATCGCGTGGCCGAGGACAGGCGGCGCGATGGGCTGGCAGGGCCGAATTGATCGCGCCTGATGGTTTCATCACCGGTTGCAAACCGGTATGTTCCCGTCAGTGCGTTGTTGTGCGTCGCAAGATGATGCCGCACGTGTGGCCGTTTCTTCTTCCGGGTTTTACATGCATTCGATCGATGTCGTCCTCGCCATGTTGCTGGCGGTCGCGGCCAGCGGTTATCTGATCCGCATCCTGCCGTTCTCGCTGCCGTTGCCGTTGGTCCAGATCGCGCTGGGCGCGGTGGTCTCCGGTGTGTTCGATGCCGGGCACGAGCTGGAACCGGAATTGTTCTTCCTGCTGTTCCTGCCGCCGCTGCTGTTCCTGGACGGCTGGCGCATTCCCAAACAAGGCCTGTTCCGCGACAAGGCGGCGATCCTGGAGCTGGCGCTGGGCCTGGTGGTGTTCACGGTGATCGGTGCCGGCCTGTTGATCCATTGGCTGATCCCGGCCATGCCGCTGGCGGTGGCGTTCGCGCTGGCTGCCATCATTTCGCCGACCGATCCGGTGGCGGTGTCCTCGATCGCCTCCAAGGTGCCGATTCCCAAGCGCCTGATGCACATCCTGGAAGGCGAGTCGCTGCTCAACGACGCCTCCGGCCTAGTGTGCTTCCAGTTCGCCGTGGCCGCGGTGTTGACCGGCACGTTCTCGGTGGCGACCGCTTCGCTCACCTTCCTGTGGGTGGCGCTGGCCGGGTTGGCGCTGGGCGTGGCCACCACCTTCGGCCTGAGCCGGATCCAGGCCTGGATCTGGCGCCATTTCGGCGAGGAGCCCGGCTCGGCGATCCTGGTCAACCTGCTCACGCCGTTCGCCGCGTACCTGCTGGCCGAAGCCTTCCACGCCTCCGGAATCCTGGCCGCGGTGGCCGCCGGCATCACCATGAGCTACGTGGAAATGGCCGGCAACGCGCCGGGCAACATGCGCCTGCAGCGCTCGGCGGTGTGGGACACGGTGCAGTTCACCTTCAACGGCATCATCTTCGTGCTGCTGGGCGAGCAGTTGCCGGGCATCCTGGACGGGGCGGTGCGCAGCGTGCAGGAGGCCGGGCACCTCAATCCGTGGTGGCTGGCGGTATACGTGGCCACCATCAGCACCAGCCTGATGGCGCTGCGCTTTGTGTGGGTGTTCCTGTCGCTGCGCTGGAACATCTTCAAGGCGCAACGGCGGGGCGAGGCGCATGTCAGCCCGCCCTGGCGAATCGTGGTGGCGGTGTCGCTGGCGGGCGTGCGCGGGGCGATCACCCTGGCCGGCGTGCTGACGCTGCCGCTGATGCTGGAAGACGGCTCGCCGTTTCCGGCCCGCCAGCTGGCGATCTTCCTGGCGGCCTCGGTGATCCTGGTCTCCTTGCTGGTGGCCAGCGTGGCGTTGCCGCGGCTGTTGCGCGGGCTGGAGTTACCGGAAGAAGAAGACGAACAGCAAAAGGAAGACCTGGCCGTCAAGGCCGCCTCGCAGGCGGCCCTGGAGGCAGTGGAAAAGCTGCGCCAGCGGCTGGTGGAAGACAGCGCGCATGCCGAGCGCTACAACGCCGCCGCCAACCAGGTCAGTCAGCGTTACCAGCGCAAGCTGGGTGCCGTGGACATGGCCGAAACCGATCCGGAAGAGGCCGGCGCCTACGAGCAGGCCTTGCGCCAGTTCCGTCACACCGCCCTGGTGGCCGAGCGCAACGAGCTTTTCAAGCTTGCGCGCCGTCGCGAGATTTCCGACGACCTGTCGCGGCGGCTGGTGCGCAACCTGGACCTGATCGAGTCGCGCAAGCGCGCGTGAGCGCGCGGGAATGGGGAATCGGGATTGGGGAATCGTAAAGCCACGGCGCTCGTGCAGTCGTGGTTGCGTAGGAGCGCGCTTGCGCGCGATGGGGCTTTCCCGCCAACGCCCCATCGCGCGCAAGCGCGCTCCTACATGGAGATGCGCCATCACACGGACGCAGCGAGCGTGCGCGGCTGGTTCGCTGACGCTCCTTGGCGCGCGTCGGGAGACACCATCCCATCAGCCCCCCTCCCATCGTCACGGCACAGCGCCTACCCTGTGGCGCTTCTGGTCCCCGTGCACAACCCATGACGCCCATCGTTTCCATCCAGGGAGTGAGCAAGACCTACGCCGGCGGTTTCCAGGCGCTCAAGCAGGTGGATCTGCAGATCCAGCGCGGCGAGATCTTCGCGCTGCTTGGCCCCAACGGTGCCGGCAAGACCACGCTGATCAGCATCATCTGCGGGTTGATCAACCCCAGCACCGGCACCGTGTTGGCCGATGGTCACGACATCGTGCGCGACTACCGCGCGGCACGTGCCAGCATCGGGCTGGTGCCGCAGGAGTTGGCCACCGACGCCTTCGAAACGGTGTGGGCCACGGTGCGTTTCAGCCGCGGGCTGTTCGGCAAGCCGGCCAACCCGCAGTACCTGGAAACGGTGCTGCGCGAGCTGTCGCTGTGGGACAAGCGCAACAGCAAGATTTCCACATTGTCCGGCGGCATGAAGCGACGCGTGCTGATCGCCAAGGCCCTGGCGCACGAGCCGCGCATCCTGTTCCTGGACGAGCCCACTGCCGGCGTGGACGTAGAGCTGCGCCACGAGATGTGGCAGATGGTGCGCCGGCTGCGCGAGCAGGGCACCACCGTCATCCTGACCACCCATTACATCGAAGAAGCCGAAGACATGGCCGACCGGGTCGGGGTGATCAACCGCGGCGAGCTGGTACTGGTGGAAGACAAGCACACGCTGATGCGCAAGCTCGGCAAGAAGCAGCTCAGCCTGAGCCTGCAATCGCCGCTGCAGGCGGTGCCGGCCGGGCTGGCGGATCTGCCGCTGGAGTTGTCGGCCGACGGCAGCAGCCTGATCTACACGTTCGACACGCAGGCCGAGCAGACCGGCATCGGGGCAGTGTTGCGCCGGCTCAACGAGCAGGGCATCGACTTCAAGGACCTGCATTCCAGCGAGAGCTCGCTGGAAGAGATCTTCGTCACCCTCGTGCATGGCGCCCGTCAACCGGAGATGCGCGCATGAACCTGCATGCGATTGCCGCGATTTATCGCTTCGAAATGGCGCGCGCATTCCGCACGCTGACCCAGTCGATCGCCTCGCCGGTGTTGTCGACCTCGCTGTATTTCGTGGTGTTCGGCGCAGCCATCGGCTCGCGCATGGGGGATATCGACGGCATCAGCTACGGCGCCTTCATCATTCCCGGCCTGGTGATGCTGTCGTTGCTCAATGAGAGCATCTCCAACGCCTCGTTCGGCATCTACATGCCGCGCTGGGCCGGCACCATCTACGAGGTGCTGTCCGCGCCGGTGGCCTGGTGGGAGATCGTCATCGGCTACGTGGGCGCGGCGGCCACCAAGTCGGTGATGCTGGGCTTGCTGATCCTGCTTACCGCACGGCTGTTTGTTCCGTACGAGATTGCACATCCGGTGTGGATGCTGGGCTTTCTGGTGCTCACCGCGCTGACCTTCAGCCTGTTCGGCTTCATCATCGGCATCTGGGCCGACGGCTTCGAGAAGCTGCAGGTCATCCCGCTGATGGTGGTGACGCCGCTGACCTTTCTGGGCGGCAGTTTCTATTCGATCAACATGCTGCCGCCGGTGTGGCAGAAGGTCACGCTGTTCAACCCGGTGGTCTACCTGATCAGCGGGTTTCGCTGGAGTTTCTACGGCAAGGCCGACGTGCACATCGCGGTGAGCACCGGCATGACGTTCCTGTTCCTGCTGGTGTGCCTGGGCGTGGTGGCGGCGATCTTCCGCAGCGGCTACCGGCTCAAGGCCTGAGCGGGTCGCGTGTGCGGTGTCCTCACCGCTTGCTGGCTGTTTGATCAAAAGCCATGCGCACCGACCAACGTGACTGGTCCTTGTCCGCTCACCGTCGCGGGACCTTGAGCGGCATGGATGCCGCGCCAGAGCTCATAAGGCCGTACTTGCAGCGTGTCCTGCGAGGGTGGGCTGAAGCAAAGGCGCAGCGTCGAGTGCGCGGTGCCCTCACCGCTCGCGGGACACGCCGTTAACCCGTCCATGGGGGCTCGTTGGCGGCATCCATGCCGCCAACGGTCCCGCAATCGGTGAGGACACCGCACCAGATAGTTGGCTGGTGGTTTTGTTGAAGATCGAGGGCACCGCGTCGCAAGTTAGCTAATCGCTTGTTGAAGACTCTGCGCACCGACCAACTTGACTGGTCCTTGCCCGCTCACCGTCGCGGGACCTTGAGCGGCATGGATGCCGCGCCAGAGCCTCCAGGGACGGATCCACGGCGTGTCCTGCGATGGTGGGCGGGCAAGGGCCCTGCAGCAAACGCAAAGACGTCGAGTGCGCGGTGCCCTCACCGCTCGCGGGACACGCCGTTAACCCGTCCATGGGGGCTCGGTGGCGGCATCCATGCCGCCAACGGTCCCGCAATCGGTGAGGACACCGCACCAGATAGTTGGCTGGTGGTTTTGTTGAAGATCGAGGGCACCGCGTCGCAAGTTAGCTAATCGCTTGTTGAAGACTCTGCGCACCGACCAACTTGACTGGTCCTTGCCCGCTCACCGTCGCGGGACCTTGAGCGGCATGGATGCTGCGCCAGAGCCTCCAGGGACGGATTCACGGCGTGTCCCGCGATGGTGGGCGGGCAAGGGCCCTGCAGCCGAGTCGCAGCTCAGCAGCTTTGCAATAGAACAACGTGAAGTCGTTTGGTCAGCCGCGCTTACTCGGCAGCAGGCGCGGCGTCGTTCTTGGTGTCCAGGTAATACGCCACCACCTCGCCCTTGATCTTCATCGTCATCGGATTGCCGCGGCGGTCGCGGGCCTTGCCGACCTGCACCTTGATCCAGCCTTCGCTCACCGAATATTCCTCCACGTTGTCGCGTTCGATACCGTTGAAGCGCACGCCGATGCCGCGGTTGAGGGCGTCGGCATCGTGGAACGGACTACGTGCGTCGATGGCCAGGTGATCGGGAGGGGTATCGCTCATGGGGAAGGCGCCATGACGGGCCGGATGGCCGTCTTCGGCCGCACAGGATACGGACCTGCGCCGGGAAGACCAGCCCTGCTGGCGCAGCGGGCGGGCCGGCCTCGGTTTGCTTGCGCCGCCGCAGGCCTCACACTTGGCGCCTGCAATCCTTCAGCGAGACCGCCATGCCCGACAACAGTGCCGATTACGAAGACGACGAAGGCCTGCAGCCCGAAAGCGACGAAGACGATGTCGACGACCATCCGGCGCGGGTCTGGAATCTGCTGGTGTTGATCAACCCCGGCGACGAAGACACCGCGCTGGCCCAGTTCGATGCCTGGCGCGAAGCGCAGGCCGATGCAGACGATGGCGACGGCGACGATGCGTGGCTGTGGACGCTGAAAGACGTCATCGACTGGCGCTCGGGATTCTATGTGGACTGGAAGGACACCGACTCGTTCATCGCCGCCATCGACGAACTCGGCGCGCGCTGGAACCTGCGCATCGACTGGGGCGGCGACCTGGACGACGAAGACTTCGCCCGCGATCTCGACGTGCCCGACCTGATGGCCGTGGCGTTCGACCGCCTGCGCGAACACGGCTACTCGCTGTGGAACTGGAACACCGGCGGCGACGCCTATGCCGGCTGGATCGCCCTCAGCCGCGACGACGACGCCATGCTGGCGCTGACCTCGTTGCTGGGGGTCGAGGTGCGGCTGGGCAACGAGGCATTTTGAGCGATCTGCGAACCCGTGCCGGAGGCGGCCTGCGCCGCCCCCGGCCGGTGCCTGACTACTGCCGCGCCATCAACGACACGTTGTTGAAACCGCCCGCGCCGCCGATCAGCTTGATGTAGTAGGTACCGGTTTGCGGCGCCGTCAGTCGCAGCGTCTGTGCGCTGCCGGTGCGTACCGATTTCAGCAGGTAGCTGCTGGTGCTCGGCTCGGCCTCGAAGCCGATGTACAGCCCGACATTCCCGCCGCCGCCATAGCTGAGTACATTCAATGCGCTACCGGCGGCTGCAGCGAAGCGATAGGTTTTCTCCTCGCTTTGGCCGCCGCTTTGGCCGGTCAAGGCGACCCGGTTGGTCAGGCTCACCGTGACCGGTGTGCAGGTGCTGCCGCTGCAGCTGTCGCGCACATAATCCAGCGCCGCAGTCGCGTCGACGATGCCGGTGCCGATCGCTCGGCCCGCCGGTGGTCTGACCGGGAAGGCACGCGTGGTCTGACGCAGCATGGCTTCCATCTGCGCCGGGGCCAGCGGCGTCTTGCCGGATGCGGCCAGCGCGCTCTGCACCAGCGCTGCGACCGCCGCCACGTGCGGGGTGGCCATCGAGGTGCCGGCCATGCCGACATATTCGTACTCGCCGGAAGTGGGCGTGGTTGCGCCGCTATAGCCGGTGGACAGCACCACGCCATCCCAGCCGTTGTTGCCGGTGTCGTCGCTGGCGCCACCGCCCGGCCCTGCCAGATCCACGCTGCTGCCGAAGTTGGAGTAGAACGCAATGCCGCCGGTGATACGGGTGGCGCCAACGGTGATCACATTGCCGCAGCTCGATGGGCTGAACAGCGAGGAATTGCTGGCCTGGTTGCCGGCCGCCACCACCACCACTGCGCCGTTGGCCACCGCGGTGTCGATGGCGCTCTGGGTGTTGCTGTCGCACGTGCCCGGGCCGCCCAGACTCAGGCTGATGACCTCGGCCGGATGGGTGTTGTCCGGCACGCCGTCGACATGGCCGCCGGAGGCCCACACGATGGCATCGGCGATGTCCGATCCGGTGCCGCCGCATTGGCCGAGCACGCGCACCGGCAGGATCTGCGCATCGTGGGCCACGCCGGCGCCGCCGATGGTGTTGTTGGTGAGTTCGCCGACGGTGCCGGCCGTATGCGTGCCGTGCCAGCTGCTGGATTGCGCGGGCAGACCGCAAAAGTTGCCCTCTTCGGTCCAGTCGCCGTAATCCAGCGCGCCTGGCACGCGCGCATCGCTATCGCGCCGGGACATTGCTGCATTACTGATGAAGTCGTAGCCCGGCAGGATGTGGTCGTTGTTCTTCAGGTCCGGATGGTCGGGCAGGATGCCGGTGTCCAGCACGGCTACCACCACGCCGGCACCGGTGGAGGTTTCCCAGGCTTGCGGCACGCGGATGCCGCCGGTGCTGTCCTGCAGATGCCATTGAAATCCGGCATACAGCCGGTCATTGGGGGTGACGGCCGCAGCCGTGGCCTGTGGCGTCACCGCACTGGCGCCGGCCCTGAGTGCAGGCCCGGCGAAGTCGTCGACCGGGCGCAGCATGCGGTCGAACTCGGCGTATTGCACCTGTGGATCGGCGCGGAGTTCGGCCAGCAGCTTGTCGCGGTCTGCGCTGCTGAGCGTGCGCGTTACGTCCAGCAGGCTGGCGCCGGTGCCGGTGTGGCGCAACACGCGCGCCAGCGGCGTCGCGCGCGCAGCGCCGCTGGCGCGCGTCACTCCGGCGCGGGTGGCGGCTGCAGACAGGATCGACAGGCGCGAGCCGTCGGACGGCACGCTGTCGTGGTATTTGACGATCAGGCGGGTGGGAAGCGTGGTGGGGGTGCCAGCTGTGGGCAGGCCGCGCAGGCTGAGTCGATCGGTGGCGGCGTGAGCCTGAAACGTGGCCGTGGCCAGGATTGCGCTCAACAGCAGTGACTTGAGCGGCAGCGAAGCATTGTTCATGGAATGTGTCTCGCAATGATCGATGGAGTTAGGGGGGAAGACGTGCACGGCGTGGAGCAGGCGCTACAGGTCCAGGCCGAAGCCCAGGCCGGCCGAAGATTCGCTGCCGCTGAAGGCGCCACCCAGGCTGAACGAGGCGCGCTCGCCCACTTTCTTGGCATAGCCGATGGAGAGGGCACGTTCGCCGCTCTGGAACCCGGCACCGACCGCCACGCGACCGCGTGCGCTCTGGGTGCCAGCCGCATTGATGCCCATGTTGAGCATCGCCGAGCTCATCGCCCCGATGCGGTCGATGCGGCGGTCCATGCTCTGGAAGCGCCGCTCGCTGCCATCGCGCAGTTGGGTGAAGCTGTCGCTGAGCGCCGACACCCGGCTGTCGGTGTAGCTGTTGGCCGAACTCAGCGTGCGGCTGTTGCCGGCGTTGAGCTGGCCCACGTTGGCGGCGTCGGTGTCGCTTGTGCCGGCGGCGACGTTGGTGATCTGGCGCGCGTTGCCAGCACTGCCGACCGAGACGCTGTTGGCGCGATCGGCCACCGCACCGCGTCCCAGTGCCACCGCGTTGTCGGCGTCCACGCGCGCACCCTGGCCAAGCGCGGTGCCCGAGGCCGCAGAAACGCTGGCGCTTTCGCCCACCGCCACCGCGTTGGTGGCGGCGCTGGCAATCGTCGTATTGGCGCCGACCGCGGTGCTGCCGTCGGCGTTGACCTTGGCATTGGCGCCGAGCGCCGTGTCCTGCGGGCCGTAGGCCAGCGCGTCGGCGCCGACCGCCAGACCGTTTTCGCCATTGGCGGTGGCAGACGAACCGATCGCGACGGCATTGGTGCCGCTACCGACCACCGGCGCCAGGCTGCCGCCGCCGACCGCCACATTACCCGCGGTGACGTTCTGCAAGGCGCCGATGCGCCCATCGAAACCGGTCAAGGCCGCATCGATGGCGCCCATCGCTTCGCCGATGTTGCCGTAGCTGCTGCCCTGTACCAAATAGCTGCCGCTGATCAGGTTGCCGCCGGGATCGAAGGCGCTGCCGGCACCCAGGGCGGTCGCCACGCTGCGCAGCTGGGCCAGGTTGACCGCGTCGGTGGCTTCGCTGCCGGCAGCCACGCTGGTGATCTGGCGGGTCAGGCCGGAGGCGACATCGCCGACGGCTACGCTATTGCTGCGCGTGGCATGCGAATACGCACCCAGTGCCACCGCACTGCTGGCCGAGCGGTTCCAGCCATCGTCGATCCAGTCACCGACCTTGGCGCCATAGCCGATGGCGGTGGCATCGACGCCATTGACTTCGGAGTCGGCCCCGATCGTCGTGCTATTGGGGTTGAACCACGAGGTTTCGGCATTGGCACCGATCGCAATGCTGTTGGCGGTGTAGGTCACGGCGCGATGACCGATGGCCACCGAGCCGGTGTCTTGCGTCAGTGCGAATCCACCTACCGCCACCGAGTTGGCGCCGAACGATCCGGCGCTGTGGCCGATCGCCACCGCATCGGTGTTGCCGGGCAGGTTGGAAAAGACGTTGGCGTTGTAGCCGATCGCGATGGCGTAGTCGGACAGCGTTTGCGCGCCGGCACCTACGGCAATCGCGCCGGTGCCGGTGGCCGCAGCAATGCCGACGCTGTTGCCGGCGCTTTCGGCAGCAGTGCTGATGCCACCGACGACCACGCTGTCGGTCCCGCTGGCGAACGCGTTGAGCCCCACCGCCACGGTGCTGTCTGCGAGCGCACGGGCGCCGTTGCCGAGCGCGCTGCTGCCAAAGCCAAGCGCCTGCGAGCGGGTGCCCACGGATGTGGCGCCTTGCGCCAGTGCACGCGCACGATGCCCCAGCGCAGTGGCCTCGAAGACGCTGGCCTCGGCACCGCTGCCTACGGCGGTGGTCATTGCATCCAGCGCCTTGGCACCGCCGCCCAGCGCAGTGGACACGAAGCCGGTGGCTTCGGTGGATTCGGCATGTACAGCGAGAATGTTGCCGCTATCGTCGTAGTCAAAAACATCGGTGGTGCCGCCCACCGCCACCGCCGATTCGCCGGTCGCCGCTGCCGCGTAGCCGGCGGCGAGGGCGAACTTTTCGGTGACCGTGGCACCGGCGCCCAGCGCGATGCCGCCTTCGCTCAGCGCATTGCTTGCCTCGCCGATTGCCACTGCATATTGCTCGCCGGCGAATGCGCCGACGTCGCTGGCGGCATCGGCGCCGCCCACGATATGGAAATGCTTTCCGGTGTCGTTGGGATCGTCCTGCGTGGCATCGGCCGGAGCGGCGGTGTCGTCGCTGACGGCTGCGGGCGCATCGGTTGCAGCGGGAACCGTTGCCGCAGGCGTCGCGGCGTGGGCAAGGGCGCTGCCGCCAGTCAACAGTAGCGCGGCCAGCACCGCACGGTGCAACAGCACGCGCTGCGGTCGATTGCCGGCGTGGGGATGCGCGGCAGCGGTGGCGTGGCGGACACCGGCCCGGTTCGAAAGGTCGTCGAAAAACGCAGTGCTCATGGAGATTCCCTGGCGCATGGATGGAAGTGGTCGACCGCCGCATGCCAACCTCCAGACATCCCCACGTGCCTTGGAATTCGGTAATTTTCATGATGCGGGACGACCCACCATAGGCAGCGCCTCTGCGGCGTGTCACCAAGCGTCGATTGCATCCACTCACCAGGAATGTGAGGATTCAAAAAACCTCTCAAGAAGCGTTGTCGTGATCCTGTCTGCCGCAAAGTCCGTGTTCGTTCCGCGCTGGCTGGAGATGCGCTGGAATAAGCATCCGATCGACCGACGTCAGATCGCTTTTCTCCAGGTGCTGCTGATTGCGATCGCGCTGTACAACCTGGGCGATGTCGGGTTCTTTCTGTACGTTGCTGGGCCGAATCGGTTGCATGCCCGGCCGGATCTTGCCTGCGCGCTGGTTGGTACCGTGCTCACGGCGCTGGGCGCGTTGGCGAGTGTGCCGTTGATCCGGCGCGGCCGCAGTGCGATCGGGGTCAAGGTCTTTATTACGGCGGCATTGATCGGCACGTTCGTCACCTATGTGCGGGTCGACGTCTACGACCTGATCACCAATCCGATGCCGGTGATCGCCTTGGTGCTTGCCGGCATGGTGTTGGGACGCGAAGGCCTGTGGCGCGTGTTTGCGGTGTTGGCGGGAGTGTGTCTGCTGGCGCTTGCCGTGCAGGTACTGTGGTTCCCGCCGCCGCGTTCGACCTGGGGCAATGTCGGCCTGGGCGTCGTTACGGTCGCCGTCTATCTGTTGATCACCCTCGTGCTCGATCGCACCATCGCCGCGCTGCGCGACAGTCTGGTGCAGTCGGAGCGGCGCAGGCGCGAGCTGGAGGCGGTGAATCGCAAGTTGCTGCGCGAAATGGCCGAGCGCGAGCGTGTCCAGGAACAGCTGCTGCACACGCAGAAGATGGAGGCGCTGGGCCGCCTTGCCTCCGGCGTCGCACACGATTTCGACAACCTCATCAACGTCATCATCGGCTTTGCGCAACGCCGCGATGCGTTGGAAGGCTACGGTGAGGCCCCGCTGCTCAAGACCCTGGAAAATATCGAGGCCGCCTCGCGGCGCGCGTTGACGGTCAGCCGCAGGATTCTCAACTTCGGCCGCGCCGAACCCGGCATCGCGCGGTTATTCGACGCGCGCAATGCATTGCTGGAGATGGAGCCCACGCTGCGGCAACTGTTCGGGCACGAGGTGAGGTTGCACAGCATCGCGCCTGGGCCGCCGCTGTGGATCGCGATGGACCTGGACGAACTGGAGCTGGCGCTGCTCAACATCGCCGCCAACGCCCGCGATGCGATGGACGGCCCCGGGGTTTTCCGTATCGATGGCGACCAACACGACGGCATGGTCACGCTAGCGCTGTCGGACACCGGCCCGGGCATTCCCGAACCTTTGCTCGGGCGTATTCTGGAACCGTTCTACACCACCAAATCGCCTGGCAGAGGCACCGGCCTGGGGCTGTCGGTGGTCAACGAAATCGTCATTGCAGCGGGTGGGCGCGTTGAGGTCGGCAATGCCCAGGGCGGCGCTTGCATCCGGTTGCTGCTACCAGCGGCGGCAGCGCCGCTGCGATCCGATCACGCGGCCAGCAGATAACCCATTCCGCGCGAAGACAGCAGCGGGAATGGTGGCGCATCTGCAGCGGTAATACGGGCGGCCTTGCGCCGCAGGCGATGGATGAGCATCTCCAGGCGGTGCAGATCGAAATCGCTGGCGTGCTGTTCCAGCGCCGCCACCAGTGCGTCGCGCTCCACCGCCTGGCCTCGCTGCGCGTCCAGGCAGCGCATCAGGCAGCGTTCGAGCGAGGTCAGCACCACAATCCGCGCATCCGGCGCCACCAGGCACCAACCGTCCGATTCCAGACGCCATGCCGGCTTCGCCGCTGTGCTGGCGTCGTTGGGCCGCAATCGCCGCGCCAGGTTGCGTAGGGTCAGCGCCAGGATCTCCGGGTCGGCAGGCTTGCGCAGGAAGGCATCGGCACCGCTGCTGAGCGCGTGCACATGATCGGAGCGCGCACGGTTGCCGGTGAGCACCACAATGCCCAACCCGTTGAACAGCGAACGCAGATGCGCCACCACGCTCAGGCCGCTTTCGTCCGGAAGCCCGAGGTCGAGCACGACCATGTCGAAGGTCTGCTCCAGCATCAGCCGATACAACGCCCCGGCCGTGCCGGCACCACTGACCGAAAAGCCGAATTCCTGCAGTCCCGGAATCAGGATGTCGTCGCGCAGCACGTCGTCGTCCTCGAGCACGGCGATGCGCAATAGGGAGAGGGTGTCGTCAGACGGCGGGACGCGGACAGGCACTGCAACGGCTCCGAAAAGTGGGCGCTTGGATAGTGACAGGCCGGTGGCCCGGCACGGAAGCGGCTGCGCCGGTCACTTCGATGAGTGCAGCGCGGGTGTGATTGCGTTGCAATGATGCAGCGAGCGGGCAGTCACCGGCCTGGCGTTACGCTGCCTCGCCCCGCGCCTGCGCACGCGCATTGGCGATCAAGGCCTTGAGCAGGACGCGATCGGTGTGACGGGAGATCGCGATGGCACCGAGGGCGATGGCTTCGGCGCGTAGCGGTGCGGGCACGTCGTAGTGCGCGCCGCTGAGTTTGTTCTGGAAGGCGCGGCGGGGAATGCCCAACCGCGCCGCCATGGCATGCAGCTCGTCCAGGGTGTCGCCGAGCAGGTGCGCCCAGCGCTGGTCGCGCCACAGGTGCACCGCATCGTCGACGTAGACGGCCATCTGCCGGGTCAGTCCTGCTTCTTGGACTTCTTCGGCTTCTTGCCGGCGCTTTCGCTGTCGGCGTCGTCCGCGACGGCGGCCTCGTCGCTGGTCGCGTCGTCTGCAGTGCTGTCGTCTTCGGCCGTCGCGGCATCTTCGGCAGCGGCATCGCTGTCGGCCGCAGGTGTTGCATCGGCGTCGTCGGCGTTTTCATCGCCGTCTTCATCCGCATCGGCGTTCTGGAACTCGGACACCAGCTTGGTCAGGTATTCCTCGGCGGTCTGGCCTTCGTCGGCGGCCAGGTCGTCGATCATCTGCTGCAGCTGGGTCGAATATTCCAGCGAGATGGTCTTGCCTTCGGCTTCCTGCAGGTTGGCCAGGTGCTTGAGCATGGCGAGCATCGGCACGGGGTTGTCGGCGCTGCCCATGGTCTGGCCGCCGATCGACAGCATCCACTCGCTGCCACCTTGCAGACCGATCGCCGCGACCACGCGGCCGTCGGCATCCTGCAGCACGGCATGGTTGCTGACCTGGGGAGCCTGGCCCAGACGGGCGAAGGGGCGCTTGGGTTGCTGCTTCTTGCGCTTGTCGCGCTTGGCCTTGGAATTGCGGGACACGGTGTTCTCGACGCTGGGAATGGCCGGCCATTCTAGAGCGTGCGCCGCACGATGCGATGAGCAGCCGGCTTTGGGTGACCAGGCGCAGGCGGTCCCGCCTGCTGTCGATCACCGTGTCGACCGTGATGCCGCGGCAATCCCCGCTCGCCGCGAGCCTGGATGAGGCGGGCAGCCGCGCCGATGGTCCGGCAAGCGCCTGACCTGCCAGGCCGGTGGCAGGGCGCCAGCCTGGCCTGCGGGGCAGACGGCGCGTGTGCCAGACCCTCCCCATCGCCGGCCCCGCAGCAGGCGTGGAGATCGAGTTCGCCGCGTTGCCGATGGATTCGGCAAGGCACGTCTGGTGGACGGGCAACCAGAGCATGCCGCCGTCCAGGCACGTCAGCCGCAGATCACCGGCTCGACGACACCGCTGGCAGTGATACGTCAGTCAAGCAGGCCGGGCATGCGCATCTGGAACTGCAACCCCGGCCTCGCAATCAATGCGCCTCGACCGCCACGCGCGGCGCTGCCACGGCGGCTTCGGCGGCCTTGGCGAGTGCGGCGGCCGAGGCGACCTGAGCGCTGGTGGACACGCGCGGTGCCGCCGGGCGTGCGGAGGCGGTGCCCGGCAGGGGCGCGGGCGAGCCGCCGGCGGCGCCTGGCGCAGCCGCGGAGCCTGTCGCAGCCGCAGCCGCTGGCACCGTAGCGCCCAGCGTGGGGCCACTGGCCGGTGCACCCACCGTCGCGGTACCGGTGGCAGCGGCGCCGCTGAGGTCGGGCACCTGGGTGTCGGCGTCATGGACGGGCTTGCCCAGCGCCACGCCCTGGCCGGCGCCGGCCAGCGCCGCTTCTTCGGCGTCCTGGGTCATCACCACGATGCTGATGCGGCGGTTGATCGGGTTCTGCGGGTCGGTCTTGTCGAACAGCACCGAGGACGACAACCCCACCACGCGGGTCACCTTGGCATCGGCCATGCCACCGCCCACCAGCGCGCGGCGTGCGGCATTGGCACGGTCGGCGCTGAGTTCCCAGTTGGTGTAGCCGGCATCGCTGCTGTAGGCGGTGGTGTCGGTGTGACCGGTGATGCTGATGTGGTTGGGCACCTGATTGATGAAGCTGGACAGCTCGCGCAGGATGTCCACCGTGTACGGCTTGAGCTGGTCGCGGCCGATATCGAACATCGGGCGGTTCTGCTTGTCCACGATCTGGATGCGCAGGCCATCGGGCGTGAGATCCAGCAACAACTGGTCCTTGAACGGCTCCAGCGCCTGGCTCTTGTCGATGGCCTCTTTGAGGTCCTGCATCAACGCTTCCAGGCGCCGCTTGTCCTTGGCGCGGCTGTCCACGTCGGTGTCGGCCGCGTTGTCGCGCTTGCGGCCCATTTCGTCCTTCTGCCCCTTGGCCATGTCGGCGGTGCCGCCGAGCTTGATCATCGAGGTGCTGGCGCCGCCGGGGCCATTCATGCCCGGCGAGGGCGCCGGCGACTTGCCGGACAGCGGGCTGGGATTGCGGAAGTATTCGGAGATCGCCGCGCGCTGCTCCTTGGTGGTGGCGGCCATCAGCCACAGCACCAGGAAGAAGGCCATCATCGCGGTCACGAAGTCGGCGAACGCCACTTTCCAGGCGCCGCCGTGATGGCCGCCGCCCTGCACCTTCTTGACCCGTCGGATGACGACGGTGGATTTGCCCTCGGCCATGACCGCGGTCCTACTTGATCGTCTTCAGGTGCGTTTCGAAATCGCCGAAGCTCGGACGCACGTTGGAAGGCAGGGTCTTGCGCGCAAATTCAAGCGCAATCTTGGGGTTGTAGCCGCGCAGGCAGGCCAGCAGCGCGGTCTTGACCGCCTCGTAGATGCGCCCGTCCTGCTCGGCACGCGCTTCCATCGCCGCCGACAACGGCGACACGAAGCCGTACGCCAGCAGGATGCCCAGGAAGGTGCCCACCAGCGCGGCGCCGACGTGGTGGCCGATCTCTTCGATCGGCCCGCCGATCGAGCCCATGGTGATCACGATGCCGAGCACTGCCGCCACGATGCCGAAGCCGGGCAGGCCGTCGGACACCTTGCTCAGCGCATGCGCCGGCGCCAGGGCCTCGTGGTGATGCTTTTCCAGTTCCAGTTCGAGCAGCGGTTCCAGTTCGTGCGGCTCGATGTTGCTGCCGATCATCAGGCGCAGGCAGTCGGTGATGAAGTCCAGCAGGTGATGGTCGGCCACCACCTTGGGGTAATTGCCGAAGATGGTGCTGTCCTGCGGCTTTTCGACGTGGTCTTCCAGCGCCATGAAGCCGTCGCGACGGGCCTTGTTCAGCAGCTCGTAGATCAGGCTCAGGGTGTCCTTGTAGTCGTCTGACTTGTACTGCGGGCCCTTGAACACGCCCAGCACGCCGGTCAGCGTTTCCTTGACGATCTTGCCCGGCGTACTGACCAGGAACGCGCCCAGGGCCGCGCCGCCGATGATCATCAGCTCGTACGGCTGCCACAACGCACCCAGCTTTCCGTGCGACAGCACATAGCCGCCGAGGACGCTGACGATGACGACGATGAAGCCAACGATGATGAGCATGGCGAAGCCGAAAGCAATCTGGGAGTGCTAGTGGTTTCGGCTTGCGCGGCGGATTCTTGAAGCGCACGGCGTGAAGATGTGCGCTGTGACTGAACAATCAGCCGATTGTCATTGCGGCCTCATGCACGCATTTGACCGCATTGCCGCCCGCCAGCGACAACGTCGCCTCGTCGGCATGCTCCCGGAACTGATTGCCGTGGGCGTCGGCAACGCGTGCGCTGTGCTTGAACCGTCAGCCGATCGTGGTTGCGGCCTCATGCACGCATTTGACCGCATTGCCGCCCGCCAGCGACAGCGTCGCCTCGCCGGCATGCTCCCAGAACTGGTTGCCATGGGCGTCGGCAAACCGCGCGCCGGAGGCGGCCTGGGCACTGAGCAGGGTCAGCGCACGGCCGTCCAGGGTCAACCGCAGGGCATCGGTGGCGGGGTCGAAGCGGGTGGTGATGGCGCGCTCACCGCAGCGCCAGGCCACGGTGTCCGCGGCCTGGGTCGGGGCGGGTGGCGGCGTGGCCGGCCCCGGATGGCCGGCATGGGGCAGCGGGCCGGTCACGCTGGCGTCGGTGGCCATCGGCGGCGGGCTGTCGTCCGGGCCTGCGGTTGCGATGAGCGGTGGGTCCGTCGCGGCTGCAGGTCTGGTGTCGGCAGAGCGATCGCCTGCGGTGCAGCTGGCCATGGCGGCGGCCAGCACTACGGCGAGCATCAGGGTCGAGGACGTGTGCATCTGCGTACTCCTGCCTGGATCGGGCCGTCGCCAGCGTGGCGACGGTTGGGACATGGTGTGGCCAGTGCTTAAAGAATCTGGCGCTGCGCATGGTGCCCTGCGACGTCAGTGGGTGCCAGATCGGCGCCACGCATGGGCACCGCCGCCGACCGGCACCTGGTCTGGCCTCAGGCCGGCTGCGCCTCAGCGCCATCGCGGTGCAACGGGTTGGGCAGTGCCTGGCCGTCCTCGGTGAAGCCCAGCGAGACCGAGTTGAGGCAGTGCCGTTCGCCGGTCGGCGGCGGCCCGTCCGGGAACACGTGGCCCAGGTGGCTGTCGCAACGCGCGCAGACGATCTCGGTGCGGATCATGCCGTAGCTGGTATCGCGGATCTCGCGCACATGGGCGGTGTCGTAGGGCGCGAAGAAACTCGGCCAGCCGGTGCCGGAGTCGAACTTGGCGCTGGAGCGGAACAACGGCAGCCCGCACAGGCGGCAGGTGTAGACCCCGTCCAGCTTGTTGTCCAGAAAGACCCCGCAAAACGGCGCTTCGGTACCGTGGTGCAGCAGCACGCGCTGTTCCTCATCGCTGAGCCCGGCGATCAGGGCGTCGCGCTGGGCGGGGGAGGGAGGGGTCAGATCGAACTGGCTCATGAGGCTCTCGCATGCGCTCGCCGGCGGGGTGCCGACGCCTGCCCCAGTGATGTGGGCGCTGCGCGGGTGGTTCAACCGGTTGACGTGTTCGAGCAAGTCACGCATGCGCTGGAGAGCCCGAGGCTGCGCCCATACCCTCATCCGGCGCTACGCGCCACCTTCTCCCCCCGTGAAGGAGGACAATGTCCTGGCGGGAGAAGGGGACGGCCCGGCGGGGAGACTGGCGTCTTCGCAGTGCAACGACCTGACCAAAGCGTTCATCCCCCGGCCGGTTGCGTGCATTGCTGCCGCCTGGCCGCGCCCCCATCGATTAACCACTCCCGATCAATCACGGTGCCTGTCATGGCGATCCATTCCTCAACGCGCGGCCTGCTGTTCTGCGGTCTGCTGGCGATGGCCGGCGCGGCGGTGGCGCAGTCGGCCACCACCACGCGTTCGTCCAACACGTTGCAGCCCATCACCACGCCGACACCGGTTCAGCCCACGGTGACGCCGCCGCGCGCGCTACAGCCGGCTAACTCGACCGCCCCCGTGCCCTCGCAGCTGGGGCAGCGCCCGGTCGCGCCGAGCATCCCCACCCGTGGCCCGGCGCAGACACCGGTGGCGCCTGCCGGCAGCCAGGTGTCGCCGACGACGCCGATGGTCTACGACCGCAATGGCCGCTTGCTGCAGGGCATGCAGCCGGCCGGCGCCAACCGGGTGCTGGATACCAAGACCGGCCGCTACTACGACGCAGTACCGGCAGGCGACGGCATGCGCGTTGTGCGCTGACGGTAGCGATCCGGTCTATTGCCGAGCGCCGACCGCCAACACCGGCCACCACCGCTAGCGATTCCCCCCGATGCCACGGGTACCGGCAACCCACAACTCTCGAAACCCCAGTCCCGATTCTCCAATCCCATTCCCAATTCCCAATTCCCAATTCCCAATTCCCGATTCCCAATTCCCGATTCAATCGGCAATCGGCAACGCCAGCGTCTCCTTGACCTCCTCCATCACGATGTAGCTCTTGGACTCGCGCACGTGCGGCAAGGTCAGCAAGGTGCTGCCGAGCAGCTTGCGGTAGGAGGCCATCTCGCTGATGCGCGCCTTGAGCAGGTAGTCGAAGTCGCCGGAGACCAGGTGGCACTCCAGCACATTGGGCAGCTTCAGCGCGGCGCGGCGGAATTCTTCGAAGATGTCGCCGGATTTGTAGGCCAGGCTGATCTCCACGAACACCAGCAGGCTGGCCTTGAGATAGTGCGGGTCCAGCCGCGCGTAGTAGCCGGTGATGGCGCCGTCGCGCTCCAGCCGGCGCACACGCTCGGTGCAGGGCGTGGTCGACAGGCCCACCCGCTCGCCCAGTTCGGTGAAGGAAATGCGGCCCTCCTGCTGCAGGATGCGCAGGATCTTGCGGTCGATCTTGTCCAGCTCGCGGGTGCGGGTGGTCATGGGGTCTGTCTCGGCAAGGTTTGGCAGGGAGTTTCACTACAAAGGCGTGCCGATTCCAGAAATGGCACTGCCTGCATCGCAATATACTGCGGCTAACTGTCCCTCTCAGTGTCTTGTTGTGGGGGAATACCCTTTTCAGGAGAACGACATGCGGGTGCTCATTCTCGGTAGCGGCGTCATCGGCGTGACCAGTGCGTGGTACCTGGCGCAGGCCGGGTGCGACGTGACCGTGGTCGACCGCCAGCCAGCGGCGGCGCTGGAGACCAGCTACGCCAACGCCGGCCAGCTGTCGTTTGGCTACACCTCGCCGTGGGCCGCGCCCGGCGTGCCCGGCAAGGCGATGAAGTGGCTGTTCGAGCAGCATGCGCCGCTGTCGATCCGCCCCACCCGCGACCTGCGCCAGCTGGCGTGGCTGAGCCAGATGCTGCGCAACTGCACCGCCGAGCGCTATGCGGTGAACAAGGCGCGGATGGTGCGCATGTCCGACTACAGCCGCGATTGCCTCAACGCATTGCGCGCCGAGACCGGTATCGAATTCGAGGGCCGCCAGCTGGGGACCACCCAGTTGTTCCGCACCCAGCAGCAACTGGACGCCGCTGCCCAGGACATCGAAGTGCTGGCCCAGTACGGCGTGCCGTATGAGCTGCTGAGCCCGGCCCAGATCGCGCAATTCGAACCCGGCCTGGCCGGCGGCGGCGCGCAGATGGCCGGCGCGCTGCGCCTGCCCGAAGACCAGACCGGCGACTGCCGCCTGTTCACCCAGCGGCTGGCCGAGCTGGCTGCGCAGGCGGGTGTCACCTTCCGCTACGGGCAGCAGATCGAGCGCCTGGAGCACGCCGGCGGCCAGGTCACCGGCGTACAGATCGACGGACGCATCGAAACCGCCGACCGCTACGTGCTGGCGCTGGGCAGCTATTCGGCCGATCTGCTGCTCTCGCTCGGCCTGCATCTGCCGGTGTACCCGCTCAAGGGCTATTCGCTGACCATCCCGATCGTCGATGCGCAGCGCGCGCCGACCTCCACCGTGCTGGACGAGAGCTACAAGATCGCGCTGACCCGCTTCGACGACCGTATCCGCGTCGGCGGCATGGCCGAGGTGGCCGGCTTCGATCTGTCGTTGAACCCACGCCGTCGCGCCACCCTGGAAATGGTGGTCAACGACCTGTTCCCCGGCGGCGGCGATCTGGCCCAGGCCGAGTTCTGGACCGGCCTGCGCCCGGCCACCCCGGATGGCACCCCGGTGGTGGGTGCCACCCCGTACGCCAACCTGTTCCTCAACACCGGCCACGGTACCCTGGGCTGGACCATGGCCTGCGGCTCCGGGCGCTACCTGGCCGACCTGATGCAGGGCCGTACGCCGGAAATCGATACCGAGGGCCTGGACGTGTTCCGTTACCTGTCGCCGCGCAGCGCGCGCCCGCAGCGGGAGGCCGCGTAGTGCGTCCTGCGCAAGCGTCGATCGATCTGGATGCATTGCGCCACAACTACCGCCTGGCCAAGCGCCTGGGCGGCAGCAAGGCGCTGGCGGTGGTCAAGGCCGACGCCTATGGGCATGGCGCAGTGCGCTGCGCGCAGGCGCTGGAGCCGGAGGCCGACGGTTTCGCAGTGGCCTGCATCGAAGAAGCGCTGGAGCTGCGCCAGGCAGGTATCCGCGCACCGATCCTGCTGCTGGAAGGCTTCTTCGAACACGACGAGTTGCGCCTGATCGCCGAGCACGACCTGTGGACGGTGGCGGCCACCCCGCAGCAGGTACGCGCACTGGCCGAGTTCCAGAGCCCGCGCCCATTGCGTGTCTGGTTGAAGATGGACAGCGGCATGCACCGGCTGGGCCTGTCGCCGGACGATTTCCGCGCCGCCTGGCTACGCCTGCGCGGGTTGCCGCAGATCGCTTCGCTGGTGTTGATGACGCATCTGGCGCGCGCGGACGAACTGGACTGCAGCCGCACCGACGAACAGGCCGTGGCGTTCGCACTGACCGCCGGCGGCATGCGCGCGGAAACCAGCATCCGCAATTCGCCCGGCCTGCTCGGCTGGCCGGCGCTGCGCAACGACTGGTCGCGCCCGGGCCTGATGTTGTACGGCGCCAACCCGTTCCCGCAGGACACCGACAGCACCGCGCAACTGCGCCCGGTGATGACGCTGCGCTCGCGCATCATTTCAGTGCGCGAGCTGCCCGCTGGCGAACCGGTGGGATATGGCGCGCGCTTCGTGGCCGAACGGCCCACACGCGTGGGCGTGGTCGCGATGGGCTATGCCGACGGCTACCCGCAATTCGCGCCCAACGGCACCCCGGTGCTGGTGGACGGCCAGGTCTGCCCATTGATCGGGCGCGTTTCGATGGACATGTTGACGGTGGACCTCACCGATCACCCGCACGCCGGGATCGGCGCGCTGGTGCAGTTGTGGGGCGATGCACCCCAGGTCAGCCCGCTGGCCGCGCAATGCAACGTCAGTGCGTATCAGCTGCTGTGCGGGCTCAAGCGCGTGCCGCGGGTGTATGCGGGTGAGGCGGCGGTGGGCAAAATTTCAGCATAGATGCATTCCCTTCCTCCGCCGGGACAGTGTCCCCTTCATAGGGGAGAAGGTGCCCCGTAAGGGGCGGACGAGGGTACGGGTGAAGCCTCGTGCGGTTGGAGCGGCAAGTGGGCTACGCCCCATACCCTCACCCCAGCCCCTCTCCGGCGGGAGAGGGGCGTGATCGGTAGCTGCGGCGTTCTTCCCTTCTCCCGCTGGGAGAAGGTGCCCCGAAGGGGCGGATGAGGGTACGGGCGAAGCCTCATGCGGTTTGAGCGGCAAGTGGGCTTCGCCCCGTACCCTCACCCCAACCCCTCTCCCGGCGGGAGAGGGGCGTGATCGGTAGCTGCGGCGTTCTTTCCTTCTCCCGTCGGGAGAAGGTGGCGCGTAGCGCCGGATGAGGGTACGGGCGCAGCCTCGTGCAGTTGGAACGCCACGATGGCTTCGCAACGTATCTCACCCCAACCCCCGCTCCACGCCCCTGCCTGCGCTTGCGCCACAGGCGCTCCGAGGCACACGCGCCTGTGGCGCGCAAGCAATGCCTTCTCGCCCCGAAGGGAAGGGGCTTAGGACCCAAATCTCATGGTGTGGATGCGTCACTGTTGTTGCGCGTCCATAAACAAAAACGGCGCGTTGCCACGCGCCGTTACCCTTCGAGGCCTAGCTGGTTTGGCGGCGATATCCGCGCCAAACCATCACAATCCGGCCGTGCTGCGGTCGCCACGGAACTGTTTGCGCAGCCAGTCGTCGATCATGGCTTTCTCGAAGCGCAGCGGGTCGCTGTCGGTCAGCCGCGGGCCGCTCATCAGGAAGGCCGAATCCACCAGCTTGCGTTCGCCCTGGTCGATCACCCGGCCATCGGCCCCGGTCAGCGTGTAGCTGAAACTCAAGCGCGGCGGGTAGATGTCCTTGACCACGCGGACGTCCTGCATGCGCGGGCCGTGCCACGGCTCGTACTGGCCGGCGCGGCGGATGTCGGTGATGGTCACGCTCAGGTGCTGGCCGTCGGGCAGCTGACGTGCGGCGCTCTGCTGGAAGTGGGTGGCCAGCTGGGTCACCCAGTCACCGCGCTGCGCCTCCCAGCGATTGCCGCTGAAGCGCACTTCGGAAAATTCGGCCGGGTCGGTCCAGCGCACATCCACCTTGCCGTCGCTGCTCAGCGCGCGCGGCGCCTGCGGGTCGGTGACGTTGCGTACGCGGGCCTGCACACCGGTCGCTGCGAGCAGTCCTGCCAGCAACAGGCCGGCGCCGGAAACACTGGAAAGTCTCATGGAAAGCCTCCAAGCGGTAGGTACGTCGCATACCGGGCGTGCAGGCAGTGTGGGGGTGCGCAAGAGCGCCCGCAACGCGCGCTGCGCCCGGGGCCGCCACGGCATTGCCGCTCGGTTAATCCGCGCCGTGGCGGCCATGACGGCGGGTTCACTGCGCCTGCGCCCACGCTTCACGGCACAGCCCGGAAGATCGGCGCCATGGACACCCACTCTTTCCGCACAAAGTCAGTTTCTTCGGCGCCGGCGCATATGCCGGCGGACGTGCGCCTGCAATTCATCGACTGGGCAAAACAGCACGGCCACAACCCCGCCACCGGGGCCGCCGCCTTCGTTGCGCTGCAAAGCGATGTGGATCTGGATCTGGCCACGCGCACGCTGCGCCTGGAACCGGGTGCCGACCCGCGCGATGTCCTGCGCGAGCATCTGGCCGGGCTGTCACGCCAGGTCGATGTGGCGGTGCAATTTCCGCCGGTCTACGCCTACACCGCTGCCAACGGGCTGGAGTATCGCTATTCGCTGATGCTGGTGATTGCCGAAGACTGCGTGGAGTGGACCGGGCGGGTCTGGCAGGACCTGGATTACCAGGGAATGCTCACCGGTCGCGGGCAGGGGCCACGTGCCAACTACACCCAGCTGGCGCGCATGGCGCTGGAACACGAGCTTGACCAGGAGCGTCCCCGTTATGTCCAGGCATGAACTCGAACTGGAGCTGCCGCTTGGCGCGCAGGTCGCCAGCGGTGAGGACGGCTTCAGTCAGCGCTGCCGCAGCGAATGTGCCGCGCTCGGGTTGTCGCGCGTGCGCCTGTTGCTGCTCGATGCCGACTATGCGCGCTCCACGGCCTGGCGCGAGGAAGCGCAGCGCTGGATGGACGAACAGCTACGCCGCGAGGGCGAATGGGTGTTCCGCGGCGTGATTGCCGGCATCGTGCTGATCACCGCCTGCATCGCATTGGCGGCGGCAACCTTGTGGTGAATGCCCGCCGGGGGTGACCGACATGCGACGGAGGCGTGATCGCCTGGGTCCGCCCGTGCACCCGCTGACGACATAGGGCATGGTTTCATCTGTCCGTCATCCGCACTGGCAGCACCCGTGGCCCCCGATTTGCGTCCTTCGCCTCCCAACCTCGATCCGAGCAGCCTCGATCCGAGCGCCGGCCTGCCCGCCGCCATTGCCGAGCCGTTTCTCGATCCGGCGATGTACCACGAGATCTTCCACAACATCGATGCCGGCTTCTGCGTCATCGACATGGTGTTCGAGGGCGATCAGGCCGTCGATTACGTGATCCGCACGACCAATGGCGCCTTCGAGCGCTACACCGGTCTGTCCAACGCGCTCAACGTGTCCATCCGCAACATGCTGCCCGAGCATGAGCAGGAATGGTTCGACCGCTATGGGCAGGTTGCCCGCACCGGCAACCGTATCCACTTCGAGATGCAGGCCAAGGCGTTGCGTCGCTGGTATTCGGTGGACGCATTCCGGGTGGGGCAACCGGAGCAGGCGCGGGTGGCGGTGTTGTTCATGGACATCACCGAACGCAAGCGCGTGGAGCGCGAACTGGCCGAGAGCGAGGCGCGTTTCAGTGCGCTGGCCGACGGCCTGCCGATGCCGGTCTGGGTGCTGGATGCGCAGGGCGTGGTGCGTTTCGTCAACAGCGCCTACGGCGAATTCTTCGGCCTGGACATTTCCAGCGGCACCGTGTCGGCCTGGAGCGAGTTGCTGCATCCGGACGACCTGCCGATTTTCCAGTTCGAATTATCGGCCGCACTGGAAGAACAACACGGCCTGCGCGCCCTGGTGCGTGCGCGCCGCCACGACGGGCAGTGGCGCTGGATCGAAATGACTGCCACCCCGCGCTATTCGGCCGATGGTCGGTTCATCGGTCTGGCCGGCAGCAGCCCGGACGTGACCGAGCAGCGCGAAATCGAACTGGCCCGCGAGCAATTGCTGGAGTCAGAGCGCAGCGCGCGCAACGAAGCCGAGAGCATGGCGCGGCTGAAGGACGAGTTCCTGGCCACGCTGTCGCATGAACTGCGCACGCCGCTGACCACCATCCTGGGCTGGAGCGAACTGCTGCTGCAACGGGTCGAAGAAGGCCACCCCAACTTCAAGGGTCTGTCGGTGATCGCCAGCAGCGCACGCGCGCAAAAGCGGCTGATCTCGGACATGCTCGACCTCAGCAGCATGCTGCTGGGCAAGGTGCAGCTGGAAGTCGAATCGCTGGATCTGGCCGAGCAGGTGCGCGAGGCCCTGAATACCCAGGAACTGGCCGCCGAAGGCAAGGACCAGGTGCTGGAGCTGCACGTGCCGCCAACGCCGTGCCTGGTGCTGGGCGATGCCACACGGCTGCAGCAGGTGCTGTGGAACCTGCTCTCCAATGCCATCAAGTTCACCCCGGCCCATGGCCGGATCGATGTCACCATCGAGCGCGACGATGGCCACCTGCTGGTGGCAGTGCGCGATTCCGGCGATGGCATCGCCGCCGAATTCCTGCCGCACCTGTTTGGCCGCTTCCGCCAGGCCGATGGCACCACCACCCGTCAGCATGGCGGCCTGGGGCTGGGCCTGGCGATCGTGCAGCAGCTGGTGGAAATGCATGGCGGCCAGGTCGGCGCCACCAGCGGTGGCCGTGGCAAGGGCGCCACGTTCACCGTGCGCTTGCCCGAGCATGTTCCCGACCAGGCCAAGCGCCCGCGGCGCGAACTGCGCCGCCGCCTGATGTCCGAACAGATCGTCGAGGCGCGTGCGCTCAACGGCCTGCGCCTGTTGGCGGTCGAAGACCAGCCCGACATGCTCGATTACCTGCGCCGTCTGCTCGAAGAGCAGGGCGCCGAAGTGGTTACCGCCGGCAGCGCCACCGATGCGCTGGCATTGATCGACCACCGCGGCCATGCGCGCTTCGATGTGATGCTGACCGACATCGGCATGCCCGGCATGGATGGCTACGGATTGATCCGCACCGTGCGCGATAACCTGGGCTTGGATGCCAATGCCCTGCCGGCGGTTGCGGTGACTGCGCTGGCGCGCGACGACGACCGCAAGCGCGCGCTGGAATCCGGGTTCCAGGAGCATCTGGCCAAGCCGTACAGCGTGGCGCAACTGGTCACCGCAGTGCGCGCCGCGCGCGAAGCGGTGGAATGACGCGGGGCGCGGCGGCAACGCCGCGCAGTGCCACGCTCGCAAGTGCTGGCACGATCGGCGATGCGCCCTGTCGCCGATCGCTCATCGCATGGTGCCCATTACCTGCATGCCTGCAGGCTGGCAACGCCGTGTAGGCGTACTCACCGTGACATCGAGGCGTTTGCTGTGTCTTTCACGCTGCCTGGCCTAGCGTGAGGAGCTCCGTTGATGGAGAAATCGCAATGCCAAAGTACGCCCCACACGTGTATTCCGAACAGGTGCAGATCGCCACGCTGGAGCATTGGGTGTCCTTGCTCGATGGGCAGGAGCGGGTGCGGATCGAACTGGACGACGGCAGCATGCTGAGCGGCACGGTTGCGGTGCGCCCCAGCATCCAGACCTATCTCGACGACAACGACAACGAAGGGCTCAACGGGCAACTGCGCCTGGACCAGTTGGACGCCTCGCAGGAGCCGCAGTGGGTCTGGATGGATCGCATCGTGGCCGTGCATCCGCTGCCCCTGGGTGCAGATCCGCAAGTCATGCCGTGAAGGCAACGTGTTGACGATGTGTTTACTTCTCCCTGGAGTGTTGCCGGCATGATGTCCGATTGCCGCAACCGTTCAGGAATCGTCTGCAATGACAGCCTTTCTGCCCTCTCGCATTCGCTGGCCGCTATCGCTGATGGCGGTCGCCGTCCTGGCCGGCTGTGGTGACACCGCCACCCTTGCCATCGAACAGGGCACCGGCCCGAACCCGCAATTGCCCGAGCCGGTCAAACGCCTGATCCCCACGGTGAAGGTGGCGCCGGTCAAGCGCTGGGCCGCCACGGCCAAGCCGATCGCTGCCGACGATCTGCAGGTCAATGCGTTCGCGCGCGACCTCGATCACCCGCGCTGGGTGTATGTGCTGCCCAACGGCGACGTGCTGGTCGCGGAGACCGCGCAACCGCCCAAGCCTGAAAACGCCGAGAGTGGCGGCGGGCTGCGCAAGAAGGTGCAGGGTGCGGTGATGAAGAAGGCCGGTGCGGTGGTGTCCAGCGCCAACCGCATCACCTTGTTGCGCGACGCCGATGGCGACGGCGTGGCCGAGGTGCGTACCCAATTCATCAGCGGGCTGTTCTCGCCATTCGGCATGGCCCTGGTCGGCGACCGCTTCTATGTGGCCAATGCCGATGCGCTGGTGAGCTTTCCGTATACGCCGGGCGACACGCATATCACCGCCAAGCCCACGTTCGTGGCCAATCTGCCGGGCGGGCTCAACCATCACTGGACCAAGTCGCTGCTGGCCAGCCCGGATGGCAGCAAGCTGTACGTGGGCGTGGGCTCCAACAGCAACGTCGCCGAAAACGGGATGGAAGCCGAGCTCAATCGCGCCGCGATCCTGGAGATCGACCCGGCCACCGGCAACAGCCGCGTCTTTGCCAGCGGCCTGCGCAACCCGGTGGGCACGGCCTGGGAGCCGCAGAGCAAGGCGCTGTGGGTGGTGGTGAACGAGCGCGATGAGATCGGCAGCGATCTGGTGCCGGATTACCTGACCTCGGTGCGCGATGGCGGCTTCTATGGCTGGCCATACAGCTATTACGGCCAGCACGTGGACGAGCGGGTCGAACCGCAGAATGCCGAGCTGGTGGCCAAGGCGATCAAGCCGGACTACGCGCTGGGCCCCCATACCGCATCGCTCGGCCTGAGCTTTGCCAGCGGCACGCTGCTGCCGGAACGCTTCCGCCAGGGCGCCTTCATCGGGCAGCACGGCTCGTGGAACCGCGACCCGCCCAGTGGCTACAAGGTGCTGTTCGTGCCGTTTGCCAACGGCAAGCCCAGCGGGACGCCGATCACGGTGCTGGACGGCTTTCTGGATGCCGAGGGCAACGCCCAGGGGCGCCCGGTTGGCGTAGCGCCCGACAACAGCGGTGCGCTGCTGGTGGCCGATGACGTGGGCAACGTGATCTGGCGTGTGACACCGAAGACGCGCTGACGCATCGACTGACAAAAAAACCGGGCGGCTGCCCGGTCTGGTTGGCTCTACATGCGTTGCTCGACGTCTATTCCTTGAGCTTGTCCGTGAGCGCGGCAAGCTACTGAATATGTGTTCGAGTCGCCGGCATGCCTGATGATCAATTGGCATTGCACGCTTCGAGCGCCCTTCACGGAGCAACGTGAGAGCACGCGCGGCACCACTATGGGCTAGCGTGGCGCTTCGGGCGTTGCACTGAAACGGCGTGCGTAGTCGCGCTCTTCGGTGATGCGGTTGATCTCTTCGTCGGCCATTTCCGGAGCGCCGTAGACCGCATACGCCACGGTGCCGTCTTCGCGCTCACCTACCTGGTGCAGCCGGTAGCGGGGACGGCCGGCGCCGGTGTTTTCGGGGTAATGCATCGGTGGTGGTGTGTCGTCCAGATCCATTTCGCTGTTGTCGACTACTCCCCCTACGAACAAGGCTCGCATCGCGTCTCTCCGGTGTGGGCTTGGATTCCAGCCTAGGCGGGCGGATGTTGCGTGCGCATCAATAGTCCGTATACACATTGGAAGGCGCGTGGCGGCGACGCACACACGCAGGCAACCCCGCGTCGAGCGCGGCGGGCGGGCGGCACCGGTCCCTTACAATGGAGGCCTGTTCCCGACCCGATGATCCGATGGCTGGCCCGCCCGATGCCCCGCTTCAAGCCCTGTTCCTGCCTTTTGCCCAGGGCGCGCTGCCATGGCCGCAAGGCCCGGTGTTGTTCCTGCGCGCACGCGACGGCTTTCCGCTGCGCGAACATGCCACCGCGGAGGCGTTGATCTGCGAGCAGAGCTTCCGTCCGTTCGCCCAGGCGCTGGAGCGCAGCGGCTGGAGCGTGCGCGAAGAAAGCCAGATCGAGGCCGATACCACCCGTTATGCCCTGGTGCTGGTGCTGCCGCCGCGCCAGCGCGACGAAGCGCGTGCGCTGTTCGCGCGTGCGGTGGCCCTGACCGCGCCTGGCGGCCGCGTGGTCGCCTGTCAGTCCAACAACGAAGGCGCGCGCTCGGGCGAAGCCGATCTGCGCCAGCTCACCGGCCTGGCCGGCAGCCTGACCAAGCATCACTGCCGCACCTACTGGACTGCGCCGCTGCCTGCCGAGACCGACGCCGCGCTGCAGGCGCGTTGGGCGGCGCTGGATGCGCCACGCAAGATCCTGGACGGGCGTTTTGTCAGCCGCCCGGGAGTGTTCGCCTGGGACCGCATCGACCCGGCATCGGCGTTGCTGGTCGAGCACCTGCCCGCCACCCTGGCCGGGCATGGCGCCGATCTGGGCGCCGGGTTCGGGTATCTCTCGGCCGAGGTGCTGGCACGCTGCCCCAAGGTCACTGCGCTGGATGTGTATGAGGCCGAAGCGCGTGCGCTGCAGCTGGCGCAGCGCAACCTGCAGGGCCTCGCGCATCCGGCGCAGCTGCACTATCACTGGCGCGATGTCACCGCCGGGCTGGAGGCGCAGTACGACTTCATCGTCAGCAATCCACCGTTCCACACGCCGTCCCGTGCCGATCGCCCGGATATCGGGCAGCGCTTCATTGCCGTGGCCGCGCAGGCGCTGCGCCCGGGCGGGCAGCTGTTGCTGGTCGCCAACCGCCATCTGCCCTACGAACAGGTGCTCAACGACAGCTTCGGGCAGGTGCGCGTGGCTGCCGAGCGCGACGGTTTCAAGCTGATCGCCGCCACCCGTGGACGCGGAGCGCGCGCATGAAGCTGGTCAAGCACATCGCCAATCTCGGCTACGGCAGCCGCAAGCAGGTGACCCAGCTGTTCCGCCAGGGCGCGGTCACCGACGCGCAGGGCGAGGTGCTGTACGCCGACGACCAGGTGGAACACGACGCCATCCGCATCGATGGCGAGCCGCTCGATCCGCCCCCGGGTTTCAGCCTGTTGCTGCATAAACCCAGCGGTTACACCTGCTCGACCAAGGACACCGGCCGGCTGATCTACGAACTGCTGCCGCCACGCTTCCGCTCGCGCGCGCCGGTGCTGGCGCCGGTTGGGCGGCTGGACCGCGAAACCAGCGGCCTGTTGCTGATGACCGACGACGGCGCGCTGCTGCACCGGATCATTTCGCCCAAGTCCGCGCTGGACAAGGTCTACGAGATCACGCTGGCCGAGGACCTACGTGGCGACGAAGCCGCGCTGTTTGCCAGTGGCACCTTGCTGCTGGAAGGCGAAACCAAGCCATTGCTGCCGGCCGAACTGGAGGTGCTCGGCCCCCGCCAGGCACGCCTGACCCTGCACGAGGGCCGCTACCACCAGGTGCGGCGCATGTTTGCCGCCGCCGGCAATCACGTGGTGGCGCTGCATCGCAGCCGCATCGGCGGGTTGGGGCTGGACGCGCTGCCGTCCGGACAGTGGCGCGCGCTGGAGGCGAGCGATCTGGAGGTATTGTTCGGCCGTGGAGCATCTGCATGACGGCGGTCGCACCGCTGCCGTTCCCTCCGCAGGCGGTGATCTTCGATATGGATGGCCTGATGCTCGACAGCGAGCGCGCCATCACCGCCTGCCTGGCACAGGCGGCCGATGCGCAGGGGCTGCAGATCGAGCCGGCCTTCTGGTTGCGCATGGTGGGCACGGGCGATGCGGCGTGCCGCCGTCTGCTTGGCGAACGCGTCGGCGATGCCGCTGCCGAGCACCTGCTGGCGCGCGCCCAGCCGTTGTATGACGCTGCGGTGGAACGCGGCATCCCGCACCGGCCCGGCATCATCGCGCTGCTGGAGTATCTGGCGGCGCAAGGGCTGCCGCGTGCGGTGGCCACGTCCACCCAACGCCCGCTGGCCTTGCGCAAGCTGGAGGCTGCGGATCTGTTGTGGCGCTTCGCAGCGGTGTGCACCGCCAGCGACGTGCAACATCCCAAGCCGGCGCCGGACATCTACCTGCTGGCCGCGCGCACGCTGGACGTGGACCCTGCGCGGTGTCTGGTGCTGGAAGACTCGCCCACCGGCGTGCGCGCCGCCCTGGCGGCCGGCATGACGCCGATCCAGATCCCGGACCTGCTCGAACCCGATGCCGACGTGCGCGCGCTCGGTCATCGCATCCTGCCCTCGCTAAGCGATGCGCAGCACCTGCTGGAAGCGCAGCTGGCGGGCTGATCGCCGGATGGCGGGAGCGCGCGGACACGCATCAGGGCCGCATCAGCGGTACGTCCTCACACGTACTGCATCTTGCGCGACATGCCGCCGTCGACGACGAAATCCTGCCCGGTGACAAATCCGGACAGCGGCGGCGACAGCAGGTACACCGCCAGCTGCGCGATATCTTGCGGGGTCCCCACGCGTCCGGCCGGATGCTGCGCATGGTCGCGTCGCGACACCTTGGGCGCACGCCGGCGCTGCGGTGCGCGCCAGGCATCGGTACTGATCCAGCCCGGGCTGATGCTGTTGACGCGTACCTGCGGGCCCTCGCTCAGCGCCAGCGCATGGGTAAAGGCAACCAGGCCACCTTTGGCGGCGGCATAGGCCTCGCTATGCGGTTCCGACTGCCAGGCGCGGGTGGAGGCGATGTTGACGATCGCGCCGCCGCCCTCGGCCTGGGCCAACGCTGGCAGCGCCTGTTTGCTGCACAGAAACGCGCCGTGCAGACTCGCAAGACGCCGGTTCCACTCGTCCCATGCCAACTGCGGCAAGGGCGCGATGTGCGGATCGGGGACGCCGGCGTTGTTGACCAGGCCATCGAGCCTGCCGAAGCGTTTGAGCGCGGTGGCGATCAAGCGCGCCGCCTGTGTCTCGCGCGCAGCATCGCAGCGCACGAAGGCGCTGCGTCGCGGCAGCGCCCACTCCTGCAGGCAGGCCTTTCCGGCCTCGGCGTCGAGATCGCCGATCACCACCGTGCCGCCGGCACCGAGCACTGCCTGCGCAATGCCGCGGCCAATACCTTGCGCACCGCCGGTGATCACGACCACGCGGTCCTGCAGGGGGGAGGGGTTCCATGCGGAAACGCCGGGAGTCAGGGCCATGGCATGCGCACCGTGCGAAAGAAGGCGGCACTGTAGCGCGCACGCTGTCAGCGTCGTAGCAACACCGCGTGCACCAGCGCGCACGATGCGCTCGCGCCGCCTTGCGCTCAACAGTTGCCGAATGGCACCGCGCGCGCTCGGCTCTGCTGCAAGCTGGCGCGCGCGGCGCGTTGCAGGCTCAGTGCTCGGCGCCGTTCAAGACGCGTTCCCAGCCAGCGTGGCCCAGCCGTTCCAGCGTCTGGATGTTGCGCTCGACGATGACGTCCGGATCCGGGAACGCGGCCACCGCACGCTCCACGCTGTCTTCGCGCAGCAGGTGCAGGGTGGGGAAGGGCGAGCGGTTGGTGTAATTGGCCACGTCGTCCGGCGCAGCGCCTGCAAACTGGTAGTCGGGATGAAAGCTGGCAACCTGCAGGACACCTTGCAGGTCCAGTGCTTCCACCGCCGCGTCGGCGTTGTCGAGAAAGTCGTTGTAGTCCAGGAAATCGGTGAGCACGTCCGGGTGCACGATCAGCGTGGTGTCGATCTGCTCGGCCGGCGTATCGCGCAGCAGCACCAGCTCCTCGGCCAGTTGCTCCAGCAACGCCTCGGGCGTACTGGCATCGCTGAGCACCAGCCGCACCTGCTCCTTGACGTATACCGCCTTGGCGAACGGGCACAGGTTCAGGCCGATCACTGCGCGTTCGATCCACGTGCGCGTGGCGGTCAACGGATCGGTCGTGGCAGGCATGGTGGTCATCGTGGCGGCGGCGTGATGGCGCGCCAGTGTATGCGATCGCCGTGGGCGCAGCGGCGCATCCATCCACGGCGAATGACCCGGCAGACGCAAGCGCCGCTGCGGGCGGCAGTGCTCCAGCGCATGCGCGAAGATCAACGCTTGCTTGCGCTGCTGGCCTCGCCATGCCTCGCATCGCCGGGAGGTGCGCCGACCTGCGTACGCAGAAATTCCACCGACACCTGTGCGACGTGGTCGGCCAGCGGCGTCTTGTGCGGCGACCCGATCGCATGCGCGCCCGCATCGAATGCCATCGCCTGCCTGTGCGAGGGCGGCGTGCCCAGTGCCTCGAACATGGCCAGCATTGCCGGCACCGAGGCGATCTGATCTTCGTCGCCGTTGGGCGCGCGGTAATAGCCAAGCAACACCGGGCAGCGCACCTGCGGCCACGGCGGCGCAGCGGTCACCGCGTGGAACAGGCCGCGCAATGCACGAAAACCGTCCGGGTGGATGGTGTCCGACCAATACGCCAGTGCCGCCGCCGTGCGCGGGTACGGGTCGGTCACCGGCACCTCCGCAGCGCATAGCCGGTCGAGAAATCCCGGGTTGGCAGGCTGGACGCCGGGCGACCAGGCGACCACGGCCGCGATGGGCGCCGGATGCTGTGCGGCCAGCCACAGGCCCAGCGTGCCGCCCATCGACGAGCCCACGATCGCCACCCGTTCGCCCATGCGCTGCGCCTGCGCAAGCGCCTCCACCGCCGAAGCCTGCAACGCCGCTGTGGTGAGCCCGTGCATCGCGTCCGCTGCGCTGTGCCCGTGCCGGGGCCAGCGGTGCACGTAGCAGTTGGCCTGCAGCGCATCGGCCATCTGCTCGGGCAGCGTGCCGGCTTCGCCCGGGCTTGCGGAAAACCCGTGCAGGTAGAGCAGCGCCAGCGGCGTGCGCGCCTGCGCGGCGGTGCGCCAGTGCCGGCGTGCTGCATTGCCCGGTTTCAGTTCAGTGCGGTGGTCGGTGGGCATGGCGGGCAAGCAGCGCGAGCAGTTCGTGCGCGTTGATCGGTTTGGACAGGTATCCGGCCACGCCGGCAGCGGACGCCTCGCGCATCGAGTCGGTACGCGTGTCGGCAGTCAGCACGATGATCGGCGGCAGCGTGGCAATCGCATCGCGTGCCTGCCCCAGCGCATCCCAGCCGGAAGTGCCGGGCATGTGCAGATCCAGAAACACGATGTCGGGTGCGGCCTGTGCGATGCGTTGCACCGCATCGGTACCATCGACATGGAAACTCACGCGATGTCCGGCGCGGGTCAGCAGGTTGCCGATCACCAGGCGGTTGGTATCCAGGTCCTCGAATACCAGGCAGTGCAACGATGGCACCGTCTGCGCGTGCTGCGCCAGCGCATCGCGCAGGTCCAGCGTGCGGCTGCCCTCGGCGGCGGTGGCAGGCAATTCGAAGATCCAGCGGAAGATACTGCCACCGAGGGGGTTGTCGCTCACCGTCAGGCTGCCGCCCATCGCATCGGACACCGACAAGGCGATGTACAAGCCCAGCCCCACACCGCCTTCGACGCGATTGAAGCCGGTGCTGAGCTGGGTGAACGGCGTGAAGATGTAGGCCTTCTTGTCGTCGGGCACGCCGATGCCGGTATCGGTGACGGTCACCTCGATGGTCCAGCGCTCGTGCGCCAGGGTGGCCTCCACCAGCAGCTCGACCGCGCCGCCGGTCGGAGTGAACTTGATCGCGTTGATGACCAGGTTGCTGATCACCTGCTCGATGCGGCCCTCGTCGCCCAGCACGTGCGGCGGCTGCGCAGCCTCCAGGCGCACGCCCAGCGACACGCCCTTGGTGGACGCGGCGGTCGCGCACACCGCCTTGACCGTGGTCAGCACGTCCAGCAGGCTCACTGGCTTGCTGTGCAGCTGCAGCCGTCCACCGTCGATGCTGGCCACGTCCAGCACCTCGTTGACGCGATGGCGCAGCGCCGTGGCGTTGACCGTCACCGCCTGCATCAGGTCGCGCTGGTCTGCCGGCATGCTCTGGGTGTCGATCAGCTGCGCGCAATTGATGACCGCATTCAACGGCGTGCGCAGTTCGTGGTTCATGGTGCTGATGAAGCGGCTTTGCGCATCGCGCGAGGCCAGCGCCTGCAGCGCCACTTCCTGCATCGCAATCACGATGCGGGCCACCAGGAACGGCAGCACCATGCTGAGCGCCACCGCATACACGAAGTACGCGGGCCGCGACAGCCAGTAGCCGGTGGGCGCGGTCAGCAGCATCAGCACGAAGGTGCTCAGCAGCACCGGGACCATCGCGCGTTGCCCGTAGCGCGCTACGGCAGCGATGGTGATGAAGGGCAGGAACGCGTTCAACGACATCAGCAGGATGAAGGCCTGCGAGGTCTGGATGCCGATGAACAGCAGGCTCATCGCAAAGCCGAAGGCATCCATCCATTCGCCCGGCGCAATGCGTTTGCTGCGCACCACCACCATCCATGCCACCGCCACCACCCACAGCAGCACCGCGGTGAGAAAGACGTTGTGCGCGTCTTTCACCAGCACCGGTTGCGGCCCGTACAGCCAGCCCAGGCACCACAGCATCACGATGGTCTGCACGATCACGCGGCCCACGCAGGCCCGGTATTCCAGGAACGACTCGAGCAGCTGCACGAGCCTGTCGTTGCGCAACTGCCTGGCCGCCGGAATCAGGCCGGGCGCAGCGCGATGGGAAGTACTACGCATGAGGTTCCGCGTCGTCGAGGGGAAGGGTGCGCCGGTAGTGCCTGACCAGTAGACCAGCGGCGGTCGCCACCGCGGTGAAGCGGTGCGCAAGCGTGTCGCTCTGGGCGTCGCGCTCCACGTCGCGGCGCAGCTGGTCGCAGGCCCTGAGCAGTTGCTGCGAGCCGGTCAGCGAGATCGTGTTCTTCAACGCATGGATCTGCTCCAGCGCCTGCTGCCGGCTGGTGGCGGCCTGGCCGAGCGTGCAGCGCGCGATGGCATGCTCGATCTCCACCGCGAAGGCATCGGCAAAGGAGGCTGCCGCCACCGGGTCCAGGCTGGCCATGGCGTGCAGCGTGGAGCCGGCTTCGATGCGGGGCTGTGCCTGGACGGCGGCGGCCTGCCCCCCACTCGCGACCGCCGCGCCCGTCTGTCTGGCGACGCGCAGGCGATTCAACAGACGGCCGAGCAGTGCGCACATCGGGCTGCTAGACCAGCGGCCCGATGCAGCGTGCGTTGTCGCACGCTGCCTGCGGCGGGCAGGGGCGATGCGCCGCCACGCGACCGACGTCAACCACGGGCATGGCCTGGCGGCTCGACGCGTTCACCGGCATGCCCGCCGCGCTCAGTCGCGGAAGTTGTCGAACTGCAGCGGCAGCTCGAAATCGGCCTTTTTCAGCAGTGCGATGGCGTCCTGCAGGTCGTCGCGCTTCTTGCCGGTCACGCGCAGCTTGTCGCCATTGATCTGCGCTTCGACCTTCAGCTTGGCCTCCTTCAACTTGGCCACCAGCTGCTTGGCCTGCTTCTGCTCGATGCCCTGCTTGACGGTGACCTTCTGCCGCGCGCCGGCCAGGTTGGTTTCCACATCGCCGAACTCCAGGCAGCGCACGTCGATGCCGCGGGCCAGCAGCCGCGCGCGCAGGATGTCGGTCATCTGCTTGACCTGGAAATCGCTGGGTGCGGACTGGTTGATCACCTTGCCGTCTTCCAGCTCGAACCTGGCCTCGACTCCCTTGAAGTCGAAACGCGTGTCCAGTTCACGGTTGGCCTGGTCCACCGCATTGGTCAGTTCGTGCTTGTCGACTTCGGACACCACGTCGAAGGAAGGCATGCAAAGCTCCTGCTGTCTGAAAACAGCGGCCATTCTAGGGCATCGCACCGGGCTGCCCGTCACCGGCGCATGGCGGTCGATGGGGCGCGGCGGCGATAATGCGGCCATGCCCACCACCCGTTCTCCGCTCCCCGCCATCGCCTGGATGGTGGCCGCCGTGGCCTGCTTCTCGCTGATGGATGCGGGAATGAAGCTGCTGTCGGCGCATTACCCGCCATTGCAGGTCACCTTGCTGCGGGGCGCGGCCTCGTTGCCGTTCGTGCTGGTGTGGGTGTTCGCCACGGCCGGGCCGCGCTCGATCGTGCCGGTGCGCTGGGGCCTGCATCTGCTGCGCGGAGTGCTGGGCATGGTGATGATCGGCTGCTTCGTCTATGGCCTGAAGCGCATGCCGCTGTCCACCGCCTACACGCTGTACTTCGTGGCGCCATTGCTGGTGGCGGCGTTGTCGGTGCCGCTGCTGGGCGAACACGTCGGGCCGCGGCGCTGGACGGCGATCGGCATCGGCCTGGTCGGGGTGATCGTGGTGCTGCGCCCGGGCGTGGACGGGCTGATCTCGCTGCCCGGCCTGATGGTGCTGCTGGCGGCCACCGCCTATGCCATCGCCGCGGTCACGGTGAGCCTGCTGACCCGCACCGACACCCCGCAGGCGATGGTGGTGTGGTTTCTGCTGTTCATGGCCATCGGCGCCGGGCTGCTGGCCATCCCCGACTGGGTACCGCTGCAGCCGCGCCACGGCTGGCTGATCGCCGGCATGGGCCTGGCCGGGGCGCTGGGGCAGATCGCGCTGACCCAGGCCTTCCTGCGCGGCGAAGCCTCGATGATCGCACCGCTGGAATACACCGGCCTGGTCTGGGTGATCGGCTGGGACTGGCTGCTGTGGCAGACCCTGCCCGACGGCTGGACCTGGACCGGCGCCGGCATCATCGTCGCCAGCGGGCTGTATTTGTTGCGGCGGGAGCGGATTCGCAAGGCGGATCGCCCGTTGCCGCTTGAGCGGCCGTGAGAACGGGATTGGGGATTGGAGATTCGGCAAAGCAAGGCGCGCGCGCTCCGATGAGTCCCAGATCTAGCGCTTGGCAGCCGGAGATAGCGGGCGCTTGGGATTCGCAAAGGCGAGGGCCGTCGCCTTTGCGAATCCCAAATCCCGACTCCCGAATCCCAACCGTTAGAACCTAATGGAATGACGGCCCTAAACATTGACTGGTAGGCTTCACGACCCCCCAATCGGCCACGCGCGGTGATCCAGTTTCAGCGCCTGCACAAGTCCTATTCCGTTGACGGTCGCCAGATCGTGGCGCTGCATCCGCTCGATCTGCGGATCGGCCCCGGCGAGGTGTTCGGCATCATCGGCCATTCCGGTGCCGGCAAATCCACCCTGATCCGGCTGATCAACCGGCTGGAAGAACCCAGCGGCGGCCGCCTGCTGATCGGCGACGAGGACGTCACCGCGCTGGACAGCCAGGGCCTGCGCGCCCTGCGCCGGCGCATCGGCATGATCTTTCAGCACTTCAATCTGCTGTCCTCGCGCACCGTGGCCGGCAACGTGGCCTTTCCGCTGGAACTGGCCGGCACGCCGCGCGCGGAGATCGATGCGCGGGTGGCCGAGCTGCTGGCCCGGGTGGGCCTGCAGGACCACGCCAACAAGTATCCGGCACAACTGTCCGGCGGACAGAAGCAGCGCGTCGGCATTGCGCGCGCGCTGGCCACCCGGCCGCAGATCCTGCTGTGCGACGAGGCCACCAGCGCACTGGACCCGCAGACCACCGCCTCGGTGCTGCAGCTGCTGGCGCAGATCAACCGCGAGCTGGGCCTGACCATCGTGCTGATCACCCACGAGATGGACGTGATCCGGCGCGTCTGCGACCGCGTGGCCGTGCTGGATGCGGGCCATCTGGTGGAAACCGGTCCGGTCACCGAGGTCTTTTTGCACCCCAAACACGCCACCACCCGGCGCTTCGTGTCCGAAGCCGAACATGTGGACGAAGCCGAACTGCACCGCGATTTCGCCGCGGTCGGCGGGCGCATCGTGCGGCTCACCTTCCTGGGCAACGGCACCTACGAACCCGTGCTGGGCCGCATCGCCCGCGAGACCGGGGTGGACTACAACATCCTGTCCGGGCGCGTGGATCGCATCAAGGACACCCCCTACGGTCAGCTCGTCGTCGCGCTGACCGGCGGCGACCAGAACGCTGCACGCGCCGGCTTCGTCGCCGCCGGCGTGCATGTGGAGGATCTGCGCGTATGAACCCCATCGTTGCCGCTGCCGGCGGTTTCTTCCGCAATCTCGATGCCGCCAAGTGGGGCGACATCGGGCAGGCGACCCTGGACACCTTGTTGATGCTGGCCGGCGCGCTGCCGCTGACCCTGCTGATCGGCCTGCCGCTGGGCGTGGCGCTGTTCCTGTGCGGCGCGCCGCAGCTGCGCCGCCGTCCGGTGCTGTACGGCGCGCTGGCGCTGGTGATCAACCTGCTGCGCTCGGTGCCTTTCATCATCCTGATGATCGCGATGATTCCGCTCACGCTGATGCTGATGGGCACCTCGCTGGGCGTGCGCGGCGCGATCCTGCCGCTGGTGGTCGGTGCCGCGCCGTTCTATGCGCGCCTGGTGGAAACCGCACTGCGCGAGGTGGACCGCGGCATCATCGAAGCCAGCCAGGCGATGGGCGCCACCACCCGCCAGCTGGTGCTGCGGGTGCTGCTGCCCGAAGCGCGCCCCGGCCTGATCGCCGGCGCCACCGTCACCACCATCGCGCTGATCGGCTTCACGGCCATGGGCGGTGCGATCGGTTCCGGCGGGCTGGGCGATGTGGCCTACCGCGAGGGCTACATGCGCTCGCATGCAGATGTGGCGCTGATCACCGTCATCGCCCTGCTGGTGCTGGTGCAGCTGCTGCAGATGCTGGGCGACCGCCTGGTGGCGCACTACAGCCGGCGCTGAGCCGCGCAAGGCAGGGGCGGGGCGGCGGACGCTGGTCGTGCGCCCTGGCCATGGCCACGCTGGCCGCGATGGGGCAATGCGCGCGCCTGTCTGCATGGCATCGTGCGCCGCGCGTTGCCGCGGCGCGCTGCATCGCCGCCGCCGCCACGGTCTGCTAGGTTTAACGTCTGCGGCCTTTCCGCACTCCTCCTCCCACGGATCCCTACATGAGCACATTCGCGTTTCGTTCCCTTCTGGCTGCGGCCACGCTGGCGTTGGCGTCCTGCGGCGGCACCGGCGGCAGCAGTGGCGGCGACACCCTCACCGTGGCGGCCACGGCGGTGCCGCATGCCGAGATCCTGGAAGTGGTCGAACCGCTGCTGGCCAAGCAGGGCCTGACACTGGACGTGCGCGTGTTCAACGATTACGTGCAGCCCAACGACCAGGTCGTGCAGAAGCAGATCGACGTCAATTATTTCCAGACCGAGCCCTACCTGGACGCGTACAACCGCGACCGCAAGAGCCAGCTGGTGACCGTGGTCGGCGTGCATATCGAGCCGTTCGGTGCGTACTCGCGCCGCTTCAAGGCGCTGGCCGACCTGCCCACCGGTGCCGATGTGGTGATCCCCAACGACCCCAGCAACAACAGCCGCGCGCTGATCCTGCTCGACAAGGCCGGCGTGATCAAACTCAAGGACCCGAGCAATGCGCTGTCGACCCAGCGGGATATCGTCGACAACCCCAAGCAGTTCAAATTCCGCGAGCTGGATTCGGCAATGCTGCCGCGCGTGCTGGATCAGGTCGACCTGGCGCTGATCAACACCAACTATGCGCTGGATGCCGGGCTCAATCCGACCCGCGATGCCCTGGCGATCGAAAGCAAGGAGTCGCCCTACGTCAACTTCCTGGTGGCGCGAGCGGACAACAAGGACGACCCGCGCGTGCAGAAACTGGCCAAGGCGCTGACCAGCCCGGAAGTGAAGGCCTTCATCGAGCAGAAGTACAAGGGCGCGGTACTGCCTGCGTTCTGAGCAACACGCACCATGCCTGCGTCTGCCCACATGCGGGCGCAGCCACACATCGGCTGGCAGACGAACACGCGCACCTGACGCAGGCGTAGTAGCGTGGTCGGCTCCTTTGTCCAGGCCGTGCCTTCGATGCCCCTGCTGCTTGCCATTCCACTGGCCGTGATCATTGCGTTAGCGGTATTCGCAGTGTTGTTGCCGTTGTCGCTGCTGCAGCGCTTCCGGGTCGGTACCGCACGCCGGCAGGCACGGGGCTGGCTGCTGATGGTCAACCTGGTTTCGGCCGGGCTATCCAGCGCGCTGTTCGTGGTATTTACCCTGATCGCCGCCGCGTTCTGGCCCGGCGCGATCAGCCATGCCGCGTTCGGATGGGCCTGCGGGCTGGCGCTGGGCGTGCTGGCCTTGCGCCTGACCCGCTTCGAGCGCACCGCGCAGGGCCTGTTCTATCGGCCGAATCTGTGGCTGGTGCTGGGCTTGACGGCGCTGGTGGTGGTGCGGGTGATCGCCGGGATGGTGCAGGGCTGGCGCAGTACCTGGCAGGGCGCCACGTGGCCGGTGGACGGCTGGCTCAGCCACGCCAGCCTGCTCGGCGCAGCCGGCGTGCTGCTCGGCTACGCGCTGGCCTACGCCACCCTGTTGTGGTGGCGGTGGCGCACCGCGCGCCTGCGCGGCAGCGTCTACTGGCGTTGAAGGCAGCGCCACGCTCCACTGCCTGCGCGACGATCAACGCTGCTGCGGCGTTGCCGTGGCCATCGCCCGTGCGCTGATGGGCGAGCTGCGCACCGGTCACCCGCCGCCTGGGCACCCCGATGTCGCCACCGGCCAAGCCAACGCGCGGGGCAGGTACCGCGACCGCGCAACGCGCAAGCGACGCGCACAAAAAACGGGCCTTGCGGCCCGTCTTTCGTCAACTGACACATTGCGTACGGCAGGTGCGTGCTTAGAAGCGCGCGCCGATGCCGAAGCCGACGGTCCACGGATCCAGTTCCAGCTCGCTGCCGGTGCCCTGGCCGCCAACGCGCAGTTCCGGACGCGAACGCATGTAGCGGGCGTCGGCGCGTGCGAACCAGGTGGAGTTGATGTTCATGTCCACACCGACGGTGCCGATCACGCCCTTGGCGGTATCCACGCCGACGTGCTGGCCGCTCGGCGAGGCCGCGTCGATCTTCTCGTTGCTGAAGTTCGACTCGTAGTAGCCCACGCCCACGAACGGACGGAACACGTTGTCGGCTTCGCCGAAGTGGTACTGGCCGCTGATGGCGATCGGCTGCTGCTCGACGGTACCGACCTTGCCCACGCCATCGGCGTTGACGCGGTGGTTGAACTTGTCGGCAGCGCCCCACAGTTCAACGGCCCAGTTGTCGTTGATGTAGTAGCTGGCGCTCAGCGTCGGTGCCGGGCCGCCATCGACGTCCAGGCCCGGAGCCGGATCGTTCTTCGGGTTCAGCAATGCCACGCCACCGACCACGGCCCAATGCTTGCCGGAGGCAGTTTCAGCAGTGGAGGAAGTCGAGGAGGTGTCACTGGAATAGGTGGTGTCCTGCGCGAACGCGGACGGTGCAATCGCAAGTGCAGATACAGCAGCCAGGCTCAGGATGGAAATGGAACGCATGAGGATCTCCTCGTCTTGTTGTTAGGCCCGTGGAGTGGGCCGCGCCAAAACTATTCCTAAAAATCTGAATCCACGCCCACCTGCGGCTCGCTAAAATTTCGTTTGTTCAGGAACATTCCCAAGAAGGCCGTGGTTGCACGATGCAGGCAGAAAAAGACATTCACGCAGATGCGAATGCCGTGACGAAAAACGGCACATGTGAGGGCTTGCCAGCGCACGTTCGTAACGATTGTCGCGTGCTGGTGCTCGGCTCGATGCCCGGCATCGCCTCGCTGGATGCTGGTTGCTACTACGCGCATCCGCGTAATCGGTTCTGGCCTGTCATGCATGCCCTGTTGGGCATCGATGCGGCCTTTCCCTATGCCTTGCGCATGCAGGCACTGCTTCACGGCGGCCTCGGTCTGTGGGACGTGATCGGCCAGTGCGTGCGTCCCGGCAGCCTGGACACCGCCATCGTTGCCGACAGCGTCGTGATCAACCCGCTGCCCACGTTGCTGTCCACGTTGCCGCAACTGCGCCTGGTGGCCTGCAATGGCGCCGCTGCCGCCAAGGCCTGGCAGCGGCATGTGCATCCCCTGCTCCCGGAGCAGGCGCGCGCGGTGCCGATGCTGGCCTTGCCTTCCACCAGCCCGGCCAATGCTGCCTGGTCGTTGCCGCGCCTGTGTCAGGCATGGCAACCCGTGCGTGATGCGTTGAAGTAAGCCACACGCCAGCGTATCGCCGCTGGTCTGCAACCGGTGCAACACACAGAGCGCGCAGGTACGGCGGCGGTCGCCATCAGTCACGCCAGCCTCTGGCACAGGTGCAGCGGAGGCAGGGGCGGCACAGTGCAGGCAGCACACGGGAGCGACGCAATGGCGATCAGGCATGCAATGACGGGACTGGCCGCGCTGGCCCTGGCGTCGTTCGGTGCAGTGCCAGTGGCTGCTGCGGCGGAGCTGCACTGCAATGTCAGCAGCGATTACGAGCTCACGCTCACTGCGCGCAGCGTCGTGCTGATCCGTGCCGCCGGTGCGCCGCAGCGCCTGGTGATGCGCCAGGGCGCATTGTTCGTGGACGACCGCTGGGTTGCGCTGAGCGCTGACGACCGCACTCGGCTGATCCAGTTCGAGCGCCAGACGCGCGAGGTGGTGCCACTGGTGCAGGACGTCGGGCGCGACGCCGCCGATATCGCGCTCGCGGCGCTGGGTGAGGTGGCGGCCGGCTTCAGTCGCAGTCCCGAGGCAACCCGCAGGCAGCTGGCGGGCGTGCGCGAGAAGCTGGACCGGCGTTTGACGCAAAGCTTCAGCAAGCGCCAGCTCACGCCCATCGATATCGACCAGGAGATCGGTGCGCTGGTTGCCGAGCTGCTGCCGCAGCTGATCGGTGATGTGATCGCCGCGGCGGTGCAGTCGGCACTGACCGGAAACGATGGGCAGCTGCGCTCGCTCGATGGCCTGCAAGCGCGCATCGAGCGCATGGTCGAGCCGCGGGCGCGTGCATTGCGGCCTCGCGCGCAGCAGCTGTGCACACGGGTCCACGCCCTCGATGCGCTGGACAATGCGCTGGCGTATCGTTTGCCCTCGGGCGAGCCACTGCAACTGTTGCGGGTGGATCGGCGCATGTCGAAATAAGCGTGCAGGTGCGCGTGCGGACGCTGCATCCTGCCGGGCGCGCGATTTTTTCCGCGGCAATGGTTGGCGCTGCGGCCCGCAGCCGGCCACAATAGGGGTTTCCCCATCTGTTGCCGGAGTTCCCCGTATGGCCGAAATCAAGGAAGCACTTGTCCCCGATATCGGTGACTACAGCGACGTCCCGGTAATCGAGGTGCTGGTGTCCGTCGGCGATACGGTCAGCAAGGACCAGAGCCTGGTCACGCTGGAATCGGACAAGGCCACGATGGAAGTGCCCTCGTCGGTGGCCGGCGTGGTCAAGGAAATCAAGGTCAAGGTCGGCGATTCGCTGTCGCAGGGCGCCCTGGTGGCGCTGATCGAAGTGGCCGATGCCGGCGCAGGCACCGCCGCCACGCCGGCCCCCGCCGCCGCGCCCGCCAAGGCCGCGCCCGCTGCGGCGCCGGCACCTGTCGCCAAGGCCGAGCCGGCTGCGCCGGCGGCCGGTTCGGAAGGCGGCCTGATCGAGGCCACCGTGCCCGACATCGGCGACTACACCGACATCCCGGTGATCGAAGTGCTGGTGGCCGTGGGCGACACCGTTGCCAAGGACCAGAGCCTGGTCACGCTGGAGTCGGACAAGGCCACGATGGAAGTGCCGTCCTCGGCCGCGGGCGTGGTGAAGGAGCTCAAGGTCAAGGTCGGCGATACCCTGTCGCAGGGCAATGTGGTGGCGATCATCGCCGCCAGCGATGGCGGCGCCGGTGCGGCCCAGTCCCCGGCCAAGCCCACCACCGACACCGCCGAGACGGCGGGCAAGGTCGAGCCGGTCGCCGTCTCTGCCGAGCCGGACAAGCTGGCCCAGCGCGAAATCGCGCAGGTGCAGGGTGCCCGTTCCAGCGGCCCGTCGCAGCCGGCCGGTGCCGCGCAGGGCGGCCAGTCGGCCGGCAACCCGAGCAGCCCGCCGGTGACCTTCGATGCCGACAGCGTGCTGCCCTCCAAGGTGCCGTATGCCAGCCCGGTGGTGCGCGTGTTTGCACGTGAACTCGGCGTGGACCTGGGCCAGATCAAGGGCAGCGAAAAGGGCGGCCGCATCACCCGTGAGGACGTGCAGCGCTTCGTCAAGGCCGCACTCAGCGGCGGCGCACCTGCCGCAGCCGGCGCTGCACCGGCCGGCGGTGGCACCGGCCTGAATCTGCTGGCCTGGCCGAAGGTGGACTTCAGCAAGTTCGGCGACACCGAAACCCAGCCGCTGTCGCGCATCAAGAAGATTTCCGGTGCCAACCTGGCGCGCAACTGGGCCATGATTCCGCACGTCACCCAGTTCGAATCGGCCGACATCACCGACCTGGAAGCCCTGCGCGTTGCCCTCAACAAGGAAAACGAGAAGGCGGGCATCAAGCTCACCATGCTCGCCTTCTTGGTCAAGGCCAGCGCCGCAGCGCTGAAGAAATTCCCCGAGTTCAACGCATCGCTCGATGCGGCCGGCGAAAACCTCACGCTGAAGAAGTACATCAACATTGGCTTCGCGGCCGATACGCCGAATGGCCTGGTGGTGCCGGTGATCCGCGACGTCGACAAGAAGGGCGTGCTGCAGATCGCCCAGGAGAGCGGCGAGCTGGCCAAGAAGGCGCGCGACGGCAAGCTGGGCCCGGCCGACATGAGCGGCGGCTGCTTCTCGATCAGCTCGCTCGGCGGCATCGGCGGCACCGCGTTCACGCCCATCATCAATGCGCCGGAAGTGGCGATCCTGGGCGTGTCCAAGTCGGCGATGCAGCCGGTCTGGAACGGCAAGGACTTCTCGCCCAAGCTGATGCTGCCGTTGTCGCTGAGCTACGACCACCGCGTCATCGACGGCGCGCTGGCGGCCCGCTTCACCACCTACCTCAGCCAGGTGCTGGCCGACATGCGTCGCGTCCTGCTGTGAAGCCTGCGCTGCTGACGATCGCCCTGCTTGGCGCGGTGCCGTGGACCTGTGCCGTGGCGCGCGAGTGCGACAGCACGCTCGGCCGCGGCTGGCCGCCGGCCGTGGGCAACTACGGCACTGCGGTCACCACGTTGCTTGATGGTGGCACCAAGCCGGCCTTGTCGTTGCTGACCCTGCCCACACGTGGGGTGGAGAGCGGCGTGTCGCTGGTGCCGGGCAAGGACGGCGCCGACTGGACCCTGCGGCACAGCCTCGCCGACGAGCGCGTCTACAGCTGGGTCAGTCAGGCCGATCGCGGCAGCGTGCAGTTCCGTACCGAACAGACCCCGGAAACGGTCGAGATCCCGATTCCGGCGGCCCTGGCCAGGCGCCTGGTCAGCAACTGGACCGCTGCACTTACCCAGCTGGCGCCGACCGGTCGCACTGCACCGGTGACCGAGGGCGAGGTGGTGTCGTTCCAGGTCGAGGGCGTGCGCTACAGCGGCACGCGCCCGAGCTGCGGTGCCGGCGAGCTGCTGCTGCAACAGGCCGCGCTGCTGATCGAAGCCAGCGACGGCAAGGAAAAGAAGCGCGACAAGCGCTGGACCCAAATCGAATCGTCGCTGGATGAACTTCAGCAGACGCTTGCCGGCACGGCCGGTTGAGCCACAGGAGAAGCAAATGGCGGTCATTGAAATCAAGGTTCCCGACATCGGCGATTACAGCGATGTCCCCGTCATCGAAGTGCTGGTCGCCGTGGGCGACAGCGTGGCCAAGGACCAGGGCCTGGTGACGCTGGAATCGGACAAGGCCACGCTGGAAGTGCCGTCCTCGGCGGCCGGTGTGGTCAAGGAACTCAAGGTCAAAGTGGGCGACAACCTTTCCGAAGGTGCGGTCGTGCTGCTGCTCGAGACCGAAGGTGAGGCCGCCGCGCCGGCAGCGCCTGCCAAGGCCGACACCAAGGCTGCCCCGGCCGCTACAGCGCCTGCCGCCGCTCCGGGCAGCAAGCCGCCGGTGACGCCGTCGCATCGCGCTCCGGCCGAGCCGGCAGCGCCCAAGCCGGCGCTGGCCAGCGGCAAGCCCGCCGATATCGAATGCAAGATGGTGGTGCTCGGCGCCGGCCCCGGTGGCTACACCGCCGCGTTCCGCGCGGCCGACCTGGGTCTGGACACGGTGCTGATCGAACGCTACGCCAGCCTCGGCGGCGTCTGCCTCAACGTGGGCTGCATTCCGTCCAAGGCGCTGCTGCATGCGGCAGCGGTGATCGACGAGGTCGCCCATGCCGGCGATTTCGGCGTGGACTTCGGCCAGCCCAAGATCACCCTGGACAAGCTGCGCGAGTACAAGGAAAAAGTGGTCGGCAAGCTCACCGGCGGCCTGGCCAGCATGGCCAAGCAGCGCAAGGTACGCACCGTCACCGGTGTGGCCAGCTTCGTCTCGCCCAACGAGCTGGAGATCGTCGGCGACGACGGCAAGACCCAGCTGCTGCGTTTCGAGCACTGCGTTATCGCCGCCGGTTCGCAGGCGGTGAAGCTGCCCAACTTCCCGTGGGACGACAAGCGCGTGATGGACTCCACCGACGCGCTGGAGCTGCACGACATTCCCAAGACCCTGCTGGTGGTCGGCGGCGGCATCATCGGCCTGGAAATGGCCACGGTGTACAGCGCGCTCGGCAGCAAGGTCACCGTGGTCGAGTTCATGGACCAGCTGATGCCGGGCGCCGACAAGGACCTGGTCAAGCCGCTGGCCGACCGCCTGAAGAAGCAGGGCGTGGAAGTCCATCTCAAGACCAAGGCCACCGACGTCAAGGCCGACACCAGCGGCATCACCGTGTCGTTCGAAGCGGCGGTGGAAGGCGAAAAGCCGGGTCTGCAGGCCACCGCCTACGATCGCGTGCTGGTCGCCGTGGGCCGTACGCCCAACGGCAAGAAGATCGGCGCGGAGAAGGCCGGCGTCACCATCACCGAGCGCGGCTTCATCCCGGTCGACCGGCAGATGCGCACCAACGTGCCGCACATCTTCGCCATCGGCGACATCGTCGGTAACCCGATGCTGGCGCACAAGGCCACCCACGAAGGCAAGCTGGCCGCCGAAGTGGCTGCCGGCGAGAAGAAGGAATGGGTGGCGCGGGTGATTCCGTCGGTGGCCTACACCAACCCGGAAATCGCCTGGGTCGGCGTCACCGAAACCGAAGCCAAGGCCAAGGGCCTGAAGGTCGGCGTGGCCAAGTTCCCGTGGGCCGCCAGCGGCCGTGCGATCGGCATCGGCCGCACCGAAGGCTTCACCAAGCTGATCTTCGACGAAGAGACCCATCGCGTGATCGGTGGTGCCATCGTCGGCGTGCATGCCGGTGACCTGCTGGCCGAAATCGGCCTGGCCATCGAGATGGGCGCCGAAGCCGAAGACATCGGCCACACCATCCACGCGCATCCGACCCTGAGCGAATCGGTCGGCATGGCGGCCGAGGTCTACGACGGCACCATCACCGACCTGTACATCCCCAAGAAGAAGTAAGCGCCGTTCCGCACGGCCGTGCCGCCACGTGTGGTGCGGTCGATGCGGTGGTGAGTCGACGCATGGAGGTCGTCATGGGGCAGGGCAATCTGTGTCCTGAACTGCAGGCGCTGCTGCAGCGTGAACTGGCCAGTGGCAACCGTATCGCCGAGCCGCCGCAGCGAACCGACTGGCCACATCCGGGCTCGGTGTTCGTCTCGCTGAAGCGCGACTTGCGCAGCGACGTGGCGTCGCTGCCGGCAACGGTGCAGCATGCGATCTGCACCGACCCGCACTACGGTTGGCACGACGAGTGCTACTGCACCACGCACCGGCATCTGTTGGTCGCGGGTGCGACCAAGCCGCCCTGAGCGTGTGTCCGCTGCTGCCATGGGTTGCAGCCGCGTCGGTTACTTGCCATGCATCCGTAAAACGACAGAACCCCGCATCGCTGCGGGGTTCTGCATAAGGCTGCTTTCTCGGGTCCCGGATACCGGGGGCCCGAAAGAATCAGAACGCGAACGTCACGCCTGCGACCGGGCCCTTGAACTCCTGCTTCAGGCCGATCAGGCCGTCGCTGCCGCGCTGGTCGACGTCGAGCTTGAACCAGTCGTAGCCGGCGAAGATGCCGAAGTTCTTGGTGAAGCGGTATTCGGCCATCGCGTTGGCGCGGCTCAGGTCACCGTCGTAGTCGCCGAAGTCGCCCCAGCTGGTGTTGAGGTACTGGCCCTGCACGTTGAACAGCCAATGCTCGCTTGGGCGTGCGGTGAAGCGGATACCCACCACCGGCGCGGCGCCGTCTTCGCTTTCGTCCAGCACGTCGCCGGAGAACACGCTGCCCAGATCGGCATACGCATTGGCTTCGACCTTGGCGTACTCGGCACCGATCTGCAGGCCGAGGCTGAATTCAGGGGTGTCGATCACCGAGTAGTCGTACACCAGGGTCGCAACCTGGTACTTCAGCTCGCCCTTGATGAAGCTGCCGGTCGGCACGGTCACGCCACCGGCGCTCAGATCCTGGGTCAGGGTCTCGCGGCGGTCCTTGTCGTACTTGAAGTAATCGAAGATCAGGCGCTGACGGGTGCTGATGCGGAACACGCCATCCACGCGCGGCTCCCATTCCTTGCCGCCGAGCTTGAAGTCTTCGTTGACCGACACGTTGTTGCCAGCCACCAGCGTGTTGCCACGGATGGTGTTGTCGTTGTCGACGTTCATCGCACCGAGGCGAAGTTGGAAGCGGTCGTCGGTATCTTCGGCGTGTGCGGGCGCGACATAGCCGACGGCCAGAACGCACGGGATCGCCAGTGCGAGAAGGTGTTTCATGGGGAGCTCCGAATTCTTGGAATGGTCAGGCCGTTGAGCCAGTGCGGCGCATGTTCGATAAGGCGGCGTCGTCCAAAAGTGAAGAACCCGTCGCATGACCGTGAAGGTGCGCATAGCAATCGGACAAAACGGTCCGCAACGCCAACAGGCACAGGCACCGCCGCTGTCCAGCCCTGAAAACGCTGCCGGTTGCGATGGGCCCAAAGTGTGCGGCAGTGCATACCCTGCGGTACGTTTGACTGCGCAGAGTGCGCAAAGTGACCTCCCGATGTCGCCGGGCCATCGCTCGTTCCGCGCGCTGGCGAAGCGAGTGCTCGTGCACCGCAGCGGATTGGACCGCGGATGGGAAAGTGTCAGGGTGCGACAAAATGCGTAAAAAGCAGGAGCCCCGGTTTCCCGGGGCCCCCAGACGCGGCCTGCGGCGCGACCTTTCGACGAGGATGTGCAGGCCTCGCCGGTTATGACCGTCGGTTTGTGGCAAAGTTCCCACCCGTTGCCGCTGCCGCCACATGGTGCGTCGCAACAACGAATGACCTTTGCCGGTTGTCTCGCAATTTGTCCCATTGCTATACTTTCGCGGCTCGACGAGGCGCAACTGCGCTTCCCACTCATTCACACGTAAGGTAACCGTAGTGCTGAACTCCGTTGACGCGGGTCGGCGGTTGATGCTGCGCGCTGCGGTATATCCGCTTGCCGCCGTAGCTATAACCAGTCTGGGGTTGCTGTTGGTCGGTCCCCGTTACTCTGCCGGTCTGGCATTGACCGGGTTTGCGACGGTGCTGGGTGGTTGGGTGGCGGCACGCACGGCGCTCGGTGGCGGCATCCAGGCAGCCGGTATCGCCATGGTGCGGTTGGTGCTGGCGATGGTGCTGAAGTGGGTATTGGTATTTGCGGCGTTGTCGCTGGGCTTTGCCCTGTGGCGGCTGCCTCCTCTGGCTCTGTTGGCGGGTATCGCCATCGGGTTGATTTTTCAGGTTCTGGCCTTGGCCAGACGTTGATTCGAACTTAAAGGGCTCCAGACACATGGCGGGCGAGGCAGCAACCCCTACCTCCTATATCCAGCATCACTTGCAGAACCTGATCTATCCGGTTCGCGAGGGTGGCGGCACGTTTTGGACCATCCACGTCGACACCCTGGTCATGGCCGTGTTGATGGGCCTGGTGATGGTGCTGGCATTCTGGACGGCGACCCGCAATGCCACTGCCGGCGTGCCGGGCAAGTGGCAGGCATTCGTGGAAATCTGCCTGGAGTTCGTCGACCGCCAGGCCAAGGACACCTATCACGGCAGCAGCAAGCTGGTGACGCCGATCGCGATCACCATCTTCTTCTGGATCCTGTTGATGAACCTCATCAAGATGATTCCGGCCGATTTCATCGCCATTCCGCTGGGCTGGGCCGGTATCCATGCCTGGAAGCCGGTACCGACCGCCGACGTCAATGCCACCTTGGGCATGTCGATCAGCGTGTTCTTCCTGATGATCGTGTTCTCGCTGCGCTCCAAGGGCGTGGGCGGCATGACCAAGGAATTCCTCACGGCGCCGTTCGGCAAATGGATGATGCCGTTCAACCTGCTCTTGAACATCGTCGAGTGGCTGAGCAAGCCGATTTCGTTGGCGATGCGACTGTTCGGCAACATGTTCGGCGGCGAGATCGTCTTCCTGCTGATCTGGGTGCTGGGCGGTGCGGGCATCGCCGGCATGGTTGCTGGCGGCGCGTTCGGCCTTGGCTGGATGCTGTTCCACCTGCTGGTGATTCCGCTGCAGGCGTTCATTTTCATGATGCTGTCGATCGTGTATCTGAGCCTGGCTGAAGACAGTCACTGAGTTTGCGTCACCCCTTCATCTGCTTCATTCCGCTTCATCCATCACCCTTAGAAACTTTCGTTCGGAGATCACCATGTACCTCGCCGTCCTGACCAACCTCGCTCAAGTCCAGAGCTCCACCGTCCTCGCCGTCGGCATCATGATCGGCCTGGCCGCGCTGGGTGCCGGCCTCGGTCTGGCCATCATGGCTGGCAAGTTCCTGGAATCGGCTGCGCGCCAGCCGGAACTGATCCCGGTGCTGCAGGTGCGTATGTTCATCACCGCCGGCCTGATCGACGCCGCGTTCATCATCAGCGTCGCTGTCGGCCTGCTGTTCGCCTTCGCCAACCCGCTGGCCCAGGTGTTCATCGAGCGTCTGTCGCAGGCCGCCGGCTGATCCAGCGGTAGCAGGATGTGGAGGCAGCCGCGCGCGGTTGCCTCCGCGGATGAAGGTCGGAAAGCGTCGCCCGTGCGGCGGCGCTTTCACCCCTAAACAGCGATTGAGCGACCCATGGATATCACCCTTACCATCTTTGCCCAGGCGTTGGCCTTCGCCGGTCTGATCTGGATCGTCGCGACCAAAATCTGGCCGCCGCTGTTGCAGGCGATCGAAGAGCGTCAGCAAAAGATCGCTGAAGGTCTGGCTGCGGCCGATCGCAGTCAGAAGGATCTGGCGCAGGCGCAGGAAAAGGTCAACGAAGCATTGAAGGACGCACGCACTAAGGCCAACGAGATCATCGATCAGGCCCATGCGCGCGCCAACCAGATCATCGAAGCGGCCAAGCTGGAGGCAATCGCCGAAGCCAACCGTCAGAAGGATCTGGCCCAGACCGAAATCGACGCATCCGCCACCCGTGCCCGCGAAGAACTGCGCAGGCAGGTCTCGGTGCTGGCCGTCAGCGGTGCAGAAAAGCTGCTCAAGCGCGAAATCGACGCCAACGCCCACAAGGCGCTGCTCGACGAGCTGGCGGCGGAGATTTAAGCGATGAGTCAGGCCCTCACACTTGCCCGTCCCTACGGCCGTGCCGCGTTTGCGATCGCGCGTGAGGGCGGCACATTCGCGCCCTGGTCCGATGCGCTGGCGTTTTCGGCGCAGGTGGCTGGCGATCCGCGCGTGGCTGCGCTGCTGCTCAACCCGGCCCTGGGCCAGGAACAGGCGGTGACGTTGCTGGCGCCACCGCAGGCAGGCGAAGACTATCTGCGCTTCCTCGGCCTGTTGGCCGATGCGCAGCGGCTGTCGCTGCTGCCGGAAGTAGCGGGGCTGTACGAACAGCTGCGCGCCGAAGCCGAACACGTCGTCAAGGCGACCGTGACCTCGGCCACCGAGATGAGCCCGGCCGAACTGGACACGATTGCCGTCGCGCTGAAGAAGCGTTTCGGCCGCGAGGTGGACATCACCACCGCGGTGGATGCGTCGCTGATCGGCGGCGCGGTGATCGACACCGGCGACGTGGTCATCGACGGCTCGCTGAAGGGCAAGCTTGCGCGTCTGCAAAGCTCGCTCGCCCACTGAATTCACATAAACGCATGGCCCTCGCGGCCGGCACCTAGGACTGAACGATGGCAACCACGCTCAACCCCTCCGAAATCAGCGACCTGATCAAGACCCGCATCGAGACGGTCAAGCTGTCCGCGGAGTCGCGCAACGAAGGCTCCGTGACCAGCGTGTCTGACGGCATCGTGCGCATCTTCGGCCTGGCCGATGTGATGCAGGGCGAAATGATCGAACTGCCGAACAACACCTTCGCCCTGGCGTTGAACCTGGAGCGCGATTCGGTCGGCGCCGTGGTGCTGGGTGACTACGAAAGCCTGCGCGAAGGCGACGTGGCCAAGACCACCGGCCGCATCCTGGAAGTGCCGGTGGGTCCGGAGCTGCTGGGTCGCGTGGTCAACGCACTGGGCGAGCCGATCGACGGCAAGGGCCCGCTGGGCGCCACCCAGACCGCACCGGTGGAGCGCGTGGCGCCCGGCGTGATCTGGCGCAAGTCGGTCGACCAGCCGGTGCAGACCGGTTACAAGTCGGTCGATGCGATGATCCCGATCGGCCGTGGCCAGCGCGAGCTGGTTATCGGCGACCGTCAGACCGGCAAGACCGCGCTGGCGATCGATGCGGTGATCAACCAGAAGGGCACCGGCATCAAGTGCGTGTACGTGGCGATCGGCCAGAAGGCCTCGACCGTTGCCAACATCGTGCGCAAGCTGGAAGAGAACGGCGCGCTGGCGCACACCGTGGTGGTGGCTGCGACCGCGTCCGAATCGGCCGCGATGCAGTACATCAGCCCGTACGCCGGCTGCACCATGGGCGAGTACTTCATGGACCGCGGCGAAGACGCATTGATCGTGTACGACGATCTGTCCAAGCAGGCCGTGGCCTACCGCCAGATCTCGCTGCTGCTCAAGCGCCCGCCGGGTCGCGAAGCCTATCCGGGCGACGTGTTCTATCTGCACTCCCGCTTGCTGGAGCGCGCTGCACGCGTGTCCGAGGAATACGTGGAGAAGTTCACCAACGGTGCGGTGACCGGCAAGACCGGCTCGCTGACCGCGCTGCCGATCATCGAAACGCAGGCTGGCGACGTCTCCGCGTTCGTGCCGACCAACGTGATCTCGATCACCGACGGCCAGATCTTCCTGGAAACCGACCTGTTCAACGCCGGTATCCGCCCGGCCGTCAACGCCGGTATCTCGGTGTCGCGCGTCGGTGGTGCGGCCCAGACCAAGATCATCAAGAAGCTGTCCGGCGGCATTCGTATCTCGCTGGCGCAGTACCGCGAGCTGGCTGCGTTCGCGCAGTTCGCCTCGGACCTGGACGAAGCCACCCGCAAGCAGCTCGAGCGCGGCCAGCGCGTCACCGAGCTGATGAAGCAGAAGCAGTACGCTCCGATGTCCATCGCCAACCAGGCGCTGTCGATCTATGCCGTCAACGAGGGTTATCTCGATGACGTGCCGGTCAACAAGCTGCTGGCGTTCGAAGAAGGCCTGCACGCGCATTTCGCCAACACCCAGGGCGAGTTGATCAGCAAGATCAACAGCACCGGCGGTTGGGACAACGACATCGAAGCGGCGTTCAAGAAGGGCATCGCAGAGTTCAAGACCACGGGCACCTGGTAAGTCAGTAGCCGGGATTTGGGATTGGGCATTCGGGATTTGTAAGAACGGTGGATCGAGGTCTGTTGATCCTCGACCATCGTTTCGAATCTCCAAATTAGGTATTCGGAAGTCGTGGTGCGGGACGTGGGAGGCTTCGGCCATTCCCGAATCCCGATTCCCGATTCCCACGAGCGAAGCGAGCGAGCAATGGCAGGCGGACGCGAAATCAAAACCAAGATCAAGAGCGTGCAGAACACCCGCAAGGTGACGCGCGCGCTCGAAATGGTCTCGGCCTCCAAGATCCGCAAGGCGCAGGACCGCATGAAGACCTCGCGTCCGTATGCGCAGGCGATGAAGCAGGTGATCGGGCATCTGGCGCAGGCCAGCACCGATTTCCAGCATCCGTTCCTGGTCGAGCGTGAGCAGGTCAAGCGGGTCGGCTACATCGTGATCTCTTCCGACCGCGGCCTGGCCGGCGGCCTGAACAACAACCTGTTCCGCAAGATGCTCGGCGAAGTGCGCCCGTGGCAGGACACCGGCGCCGAGATCGACGTGGTGACCATCGGCCAGAAGGCCTCGGCGTTCTTCCGTCGCATCAAGGTCAACATGGTCGGCAGCGTGACCCACCTGGGCGACAGCCCGCAGGTGGAACAGCTGATCGGCGTGATCAAGGTGATGATCGATGCCTTCGTCGAGGGCCGTGTGGATCGCGTGTACCTGGTCTACAACCGTTTCGTGAACACCATGACGCAGAAGGCCAGCTTCGATCAGCTGCTGCCGCTGCCGGCCGCCGAGCACAAGGTGGCGCAGCACGATTGGGACTACCTGTACGAACCCGATGCCGCTACCGTGCTGGAGCACGTGATGACGCGTTACATCGAGTCGCTGGTGTACCAGGCGGTGCTGGAAAACGTGGCCTCCGAACATGCCGCACGCATGGTGGCGATGAAAGCCGCCAGCGACAACGCCAACAAGATGATCGGCACCTTGCAACTGGTCTACAACAAGGCGCGCCAGGCGGCGATCACCCAGGAAATTTCGGAAATCGTCAGCGGCGCGGCCGCTGTGTAAGCACGGCCGGGATTGGGGATTCGGGATTGGTAGGAGCGCAGCGGACTGCGCGCTTGCAAATCCCCAATCACGAATCCCAAATCACAAAATTCAACGAGATGGCATCGGCCACTCGGACAGAACAAAGCTAACCGGAGCAGCAAAATGAGTCAGGGCAAGATCGTTCAGATCATCGGCGCGGTCGTCGACGTCGAATTCCCGCGTAATGAAGTGCCGAAGGTGTATCACGCGCTCAAGGTCGACGGCACCGAAATCACCCTGGAAGTGCAGCAGCAGCTGGGCGACGGCGTCGTGCGCACGATTGCGCTGGGCTCCACCGACGGCCTGAAGCGCAACCTGGTTGCCACCAACACCGAACGCGCCATTTCGGTGCCGGTCGGTGCCGGTACGCTGGGCCGCATCATGGACGTGCTGGGTCGCCCGATCGACGAAGCCGGCGACGTGCAGGCCTCGGACCATTGGGAAATCCATCGCGGCGCACCGTCGTACGAAGACCAGTCGTCCAGCACCGAACTGCTGGAAACCGGCATCAAGGTCATCGACCTGATGTGCCCGTTCGCCAAGGGCGGCAAGGTCGGCCTGTTCGGCGGCGCCGGCGTCGGCAAGACCGTCAACATGATGGAACTGATCAACAACATCGCCAAGGCGCACAGCGGCTTGTCCGTGTTCGCCGGCGTGGGCGAGCGTACCCGTGAGGGCAACGACTTCTACCACGAGATGAAGGACTCCAACGTCCTGGACAAGGTCGCGATGGTGTACGGTCAGATGAACGAGCCGCCGGGCAACCGTCTGCGCGTTGCGCTGACCGGCCTGACCATGGCCGAGTACTTCCGCGACGAGAAGGACGAAAACGGCAAGGGCAAGGACGTGCTGTTGTTCGTCGACAACATCTACCGCTACACCCTGGCCGGTACCGAAGTGTCCGCACTGCTCGGCCGTATGCCGTCGGCGGTGGGTTACCAGCCGACCCTGGCCGAAGAAATGGGCGTGCTGCAGGAACGCATCACCTCGACCAAGAGCGGTTCTATCACCTCGATCCAGGCCGTGTACGTGCCTGCGGACGACCTGACCGACCCGTCGCCGGCGACCACCTTCGCCCACTTGGACTCGACCGTCACGCTGAGCCGTAACATCGCCTCGCTGGGTATCTACCCGGCCGTGGATCCGCTGGACTCCACCAGCCGCCAGATGGACCCGCTGGTGATCGGTCACGAGCATTACGACACCGCCCAGCGCGTCCAGCAGACCTTGCAGAAATACAAGGAACTGAAGGACATCATCGCGATCCTGGGCATGGACGAGCTGAGCGAAGAAGACAAGCAGTCGGTGTCGCGCGCACGCAAGATCGAGCGCTTCTTCAGCCAGCCCTTCCACGTGGCCGAAGTGTTCACCGGCTCGCCGGGCAAGTACGTCTCGTTGAAGGACACCATCCGCGGCTTCAAGGCGATCTGCGACGGCGAATACGACCACCTGCCGGAGCAGGCGTTCTACATGGTCGGCAGCATCGAAGAAGCGGTCGAGAAAGCCAACAAGATGAGCGCCAAGGCGTAAGAGCCGGGATTTGGCATTCGGGATTCGGGATTTGCTACGGCGGTGATCGGGGTGCGGCGATGAGGAAGGGAACGACGGTGAACGCCGCTGTTGCCAATCCCCAATCCCCAATCCCCAATCCCCGCTTCACAGAGTGAGGCACCATGAGCACTATCCGTTGCGACATCGTCAGCGCCGAGAAGGAGATCTTCCACGGTGAGGCGACGCTGGTCGTGGCTACCGGCGAGCTGGGCGAGCTGGGTATTGCGCCCAAGCACGCGCCGCTGATCACCCGCCTGAAGCCGGGCAAGGTGGTGGTCACCACCGCCAGTGGCGAACAGCTGGACTTCGCCATTTCCGGCGGTATCCTGGAAGTGCAGCCGCAGGTGGTGACCGTGCTGGTCGACACCGCGGTGCGTGCGCAGGACATCGACGAGGCCGCCGTCCGCAAGGTCAAGGAAGAAGCCGAGCGGCTGCTGGCCAACCGTGGTGACACGGTGGACGTGGCCCAGGCGCAGCGCCAGCTGGCCGAGGCGACGGTGCAGTTGCAGGCGCTCGAACGCCTGCGTCGTAATCTCAAGCACTGAGCGCTTGCCTGGCCCGTCAAGGGTCAGGCAACGCGACGCCCGTGTACTGCCGCACGCAGGTGTGGACTGCAAACGCCGACCTTCGTGTCGGCGTTTTCGTTTCTGGAGCCGCGGTTGCGGGACAGCACGCCATGTTCTGTGGGTAACAGGCACACTGCGCGCTTGCGCCGTGGTGCGATGCGGGATACGCCGTTGCCATGGTTTGTGTGCCTTGGTTGACGCTGGCGCGTCATCGCCGCAGGCGACCTGTCGTGGAGGATCGTTACATGACCCACTGGGTGGATGGCTTCCGTCGTTACGTCATGACCGGCATGCTGACGGCCGCACTGCTGGGGTGCGCATGGCCGGCGCGCAGCCAGCCGTCGCTGGATCCGCTGCTGGACCGCATCGTGGCGCGCAATGCCATCGGCGATGCCGTGGCGTTGAGCAAGTGGGACAGCGGCAAGCCGGTACTGGACCAGACGCGCGAAGCCGCAGTGTTGCTGAGCGTGCGCGATCAGGCGTCCCACCATGGGCTGGAGCCCGATGATGCGGTGCGTTTTTTTGCCGCGCAGATCGAGGCCAACAAGGCGGTGCAATATGCACTGCTGAATCGCTGGCACGAGCGCGGCCGCGCGCCGGATACCGCCCGGCCGGATCTGGCTGCGTTGCGCGCACGGCTGGACCAGCTGCAAGGCGAGTTGCTCGATGCACTGGCCGCCGCAGGTCCCGCACGCGCGGCGCGCGAGTGCCCGACCGACACCGCGCGCGCGGCCGCGCGCTATGCCGCGCAATGGCAACTGGACGCACTGCATCGCGCGGCACTGGTGCGCAGCCTGGGCGACTTCTGCCAGCAGGTGGGCAACAAGACCTAGCGGGCGGTAATTCGGCGCGATGGGCTTGATGCAGGCGAGCAGACGATTCAGTGCGTGTGTGGGTCTATGCGCTTGCAGCGTGTGCGGGAACGAGTGACCGTATCTGCGGTCAGGCGGATAACCGCGCGGTCAGCGATTGGGCCGCGTGGTCTGGCGACCTGTGGGTGAAGCGGTTGTTTGCCAATAGCGCCCAACGACGGCGAACCCGGGTTCGTGCACGGTCGTCAGCCTGAGGTCCGAGTGCGCCGCTGCGCGGTCGTCTGCGACGGGAAGGGCGGGGGGGTTGAACGACATGCCTGTCGCATGGCGGCTGTTCGCCAGCGCTCCCCAGGCGAAGGCAGGCGGACTGTGCAGGACAGGTCGCGCCGGCGCGGAGCGTTCGATGCGCCCGGTCGCCGTGATCGCTTGCCTGGCCTCAGCGATACACCACGTGCCGGCCCAAAAAGAACGACACGATTGCCAGCCCGCCTTCGACCAGCGGTTTGGCCAGCCAGGCCTGACGCAGGCCGACCAGATCGACGGTGACCGACAGCAGCCAGGTGCTGATCAGCGTCAGCGCCAGCCACATCACCGCAAAGCGTCGGAAACGCTGCCAGCCAAGGCGTGCATCGCCTTGCCGGGCAAAGGTGTAGCGGCCGTTGAGCCAGAAGCCGAGCACCGCACCGCTGATGCGCCCGAGCAGATTGGCCGGCACCGCAGGCATGCCGGCGGCGGTGGCCGCGATGAAGATGCCGCAATCCACCGCCAACTGCAGCGCGCCAATGAGGATGAACTGGCTGCCTTGGCGGAACAGGCTCATGCGGACCGAAGAGGAAGAAAGGGCGCCCATCCTAGCGGTCGCCGCGCTTAACGGTGTGTCATTGCCTGCCGATCATCTATAGCGGGCACGCCGTGTTGCACCGCTGCGACTAGAATTTACGCATCTATTGCCTCGGGAACTGTTGATGACCCTGCCTTTGCACGTTGTGATCCTGGCCGCAGGCGAGGGCAAGCGCATGCGCTCGTCGCTGCCCAAGGTGCTGCAGCCGCTGGCGGGCCGGCCGATGCTGGCGCACGTGATCGCCACCGCACGGCAGCTGCAGCCGGCGGCGATCCATATCGTGTACGGGCACGGCGGCGACCAGGTGCGGGACGCATTCGCTGCGCAGCAGGATCTGCAATGGGCCGAGCAGCGCGAGCAACTGGGCACCGGCCACGCAGTGCAGCAGGCAATGGATGCGATTCCGGATGCGGCCACGGTGCTGGTGCTGTACGGCGATGTTCCGCTGATCCGCAGCGAGAGCCTGCTGCAGCTGCTGCACGCGCCGGGGCGCATGGCGGTGCTGGTCGCCGAGCTCGCCAACCCCACCGGCTATGGACGCATCCTGCGCGATGCCGAAGGCAAGGTGGCAGCGATCATCGAGCAGAAGGATGCCAGCGAGGAGCAGCGCCGTATCCGCACCATCAATACCGGCATCCTCACCGCCGAATCCACCGCGTTGCGCCGTTGGCTGGGTGGCCTGTCCAACGACAACGCGCAGGGCGAGTTCTATCTGACCGATGTGTTTGCCAGCGCGGCCAGCGATTTCACGCCGGCCGACATGGTCTACGTGGCCGACCCGCAGGATGTGGAGGGCGCCAACGACCCCTGGCAACTGGCCCAGCTGGAGCGTGCGTGGCAGACACGGGCGGCGCGGGCGCTATGCCTGCAGGGCGTGCGCATGGCCGACCCTGCGCGCGTGGAGCAGCGCGGCAGCGTGCAGGTGGGCCGCGATGTGCAGCTGGATATCGATGTGATTCTGGAAGGCGATGTGACCCTGGGCGATGGTGTGGTGATCGGTCCGTTCGTCCGGTTGCGCGACGTGAACCTGGGCGCGGGTACGCAGGTGCGCGCGCACTGCGACCTGGAAGGCGTGGTCACCGAAGGTGCGGTGCTGGTGGGCCCGTTCGCACGGCTGCGCCCCGGCACCGTGCTTGCCGATGGCGTGCATATCGGCAATTTCGTCGAGACCAAGAAGGTTACGATGGGCGTGGGCAGCAAGGCCAATCACCTCACCTACCTGGGCGATGCGGTCATCGGCAGCAAGGTCAACATCGGTGCCGGCACCATCACCTGCAACTACGATGGCGTGAACAAATCGCAGACCACCATCGGCGATAACGCCTTTGTCGGCTCCAACAGCGCGTTGGTGGCACCGATCGAGATCGGCGCCAATGCGACGATCGGCGCGGGATCGGTGATCACGCGCGACGCACCGCCGGGCCAGCTCAGTGTGTCGCGTCCGCGGCAGACCGTGATCGAAGGATGGGAGCGGCCCGGCAAAAAGTAGGCCGCCCTGTTGGCGGACAATACAGTGCGCTGCGGCCCCAGATCGACTGCGTAGGAGCGCACCCGGGCGCGACTGACAATGCCGGGAAGCCTGGTCGCGCCCGGGTGCGCTCTTACAGCTGAACGACGGCGTTCTGATGCGGACGGTCTGATGCAACGATGACGCGTGCTGATCCTAGGCGCTACCAGGCGTGGACGGGGCGCTGCTTTCATGCAGCCGATGGCAGCAACAGGGTCACACACAGCCCGCCATGCGCGCGGTTGTGCAGCGAAATGCGCCCGCCGTGCGCTTCGGCGATTTCGCGGGTCAGTGCGAGCCCCAGGCCGGTGCCGTTGCGCTTGGTCGAGTAAAACGGCATCAGCGCATTGTGCAGCACCGCTTCGTTCATACCATTGCCGCGGTCGAGCACTTCGATGCGCAGCCATTGCGGCACGCGGCTTACGCGGACGGCGACCTCGCTATTGGCCGGCTGCGCTTCGCTGCAGGCTTCGTGCGCGTTCTTGAGCAGGTTGAGCAGCGCCTGTTCGACCTGGGCGGCATCGATGCGGCTGCTGACATCGCTGAGGTCGCCCTGCAACTGGAACGGGATCTGTTGCCGCAAGCGTTCCAGAAATGGTTCCCAGGCGATTGTCTGCAGCTGCGGCTGCGGCAACTTTGCGAACCGTGCATAGCCGCGGATAAACCCTTCCAGATGGCGCGCGCGTTCTTCGATGGTTTCGAACACCGTGCCCAGGCGGTCGGTGCGTTCGCGGCGCAGCAGCTCGGCGCCGGAATGCGCCAGCGAGGCGATCGGAGCCAGCGAGTTGTTCAATTCGTGGCTGATGACGCGGATGACCTTCTTCCAGGTCTGCACTTCCTGGCGGCGAAGTTCGGTCGTCAACGTGCGGATCAACAACAGTTCGTGGCCGCGCCCATTGAGGTGGAAGCTGCGCCGCGACAGGTGGTAGATCTGCTCATCGTCTTCGTCGTCACCCTCTTCGCGTACCGCAAACAGGCAGTCGCCACCGCGGGCCAGGGCATCGCGCAATTCGCCCGGCATGCGCTCCAGCACATCGTCCAGATGCTGGCCTTCGAGCTTGCGCCCGCCATGCAGCAGTTTGCGTGCGGCATTGTTGGAGAAACCGATCCGTCGCAGGCCATCGCCGCCGGCCACCACCAGCAGCATCGCGACCGGCGTGTTCTGCAGCATGGTGTCGAGCATCAGTTCGCGTTGCACCAGGTCGCGGCGTTGCGCACGCAGCACATCGCCGAGTTCGGCATGCGCCTGCACCAGTTGCGCCAGTTCGTCATTGCCGCGCCAGTGGACACCGAAGTTGTATTCGCCATCGCGGTAACTGCTGGTGGTGCCGGCCAGCGCCCGGAACAGCGAGCGCATCGGCGCGGTGGCGCGGCGCAGGCTCCACCACATGGCCGACAGCAGTGCCACGGCCGAGACCAGGGCCACCTCCCAGCTACGGTCCAGCCAGTACGCGATCAACCAGGGCAGGGCCGCGGCCAGCGCGAGTACCGGCAACAGCCGCAAGAACAAGCCAAGGGTGAAGGAGCGATTCCACATGCGATGGCTCATTCGGCAGTGATGCCGTAGCGGTCCATGCGCCGGTACAGTGCCTGCCGGCTCAGGCCCAGCTCGGCGGCCGCCTGGGCGATGACACCTTGCGCGCGGGCCAGCGCCTGTTCGATGCGCGCGCGATCGGGCTCGCCGGCCACTGCGGCCACCGGGCGCGGTGCGGGCGCGCGTGGCAGATTCAGATCGCTGGCCTCGATGCGCGCGCCCTGCGCAAGCAGTGCGGCACGTTGCAGCACGTTGCGCAGCTCACGCACATTGCCCGGCCAGGCGTGCCGCTGCAACGCGTCGCGCGCCTGTGCGGACAACGGCTTTTCGCCGGCAAGAAAGTGATCGGCCAGTGGACCGATGTCGCCTGGCCGCTCGGCCAGTGCCGGCAGTGCGATCTCCACCGTGTTGAGGCGGTAGTACAGGTCCTCACGAAAGCTGCCCTCGCGGATCATGCCCTGCAGATCGGCATTGGTCGCGCTGATGACGCGTACCTTGGTGTGGCGCTCGCGATTGGAGCCCAGGCGCTCGTAACGGCCGGTTTCCAGCACGCGCAGCAGTTTCATCTGCCCCGCCAGCGGCAGGTTGCCGATTTCATCCAGGAATAAGGTGCCGCCGTCGGCCGCCTCGAACTTGCCTTCGCGCGCCTTGTTGGCGCCGGTGTATGCACCGGCCTCGGCGCCGAACAGTTCCGCTTCGATCAGCTCGCCTGGCAAGGCGCCGCAATTGAGAGCGATGAACGGCCCCTGCCTGACGGCGGAATTGGCCTGGATGATCTCGGCAATCTTCTCCTTGCCGCTGCCGTTGGGGCCGGTGATGAGTACCGGAAGATTCGAGCGTGCCACCTGGCAGGCGAGCGCAATGGCGCGCTCGCTGGCCGGGTCGGCGAAGACCGCGCCGCGCAGGTCATACCGCTGCGTGAGTTGCTCGCGGCCGCGATGCTCGCGCTCGCGGCGGCGCTGCAGCTCGCGCCGCGCTTCGGACAGCTCCAGCAGGTTGTTGACCGTGGTCAGCAGCTTGGTGTCGTCCCAGGGCTTGGCGATGTAATCGGCCGCACCGGCCTTGACCAGGCCCACCGCGCTGCCCAGATGGGTCCAGGCGGTGAGCAGGATCACCGGCAGGTCCGGGTGACGCTGGCGGAGTTGGCTAAACAGCGCCTCGCCTTCCTCGCCGGAGGTGGTGTCGGCGGTGAAGTTCATGTCCTGGATCACCAGGTCGAACACCTGCTCGTCCAGCAGCGCCAATCCGGCCTGCGGCGAATGCGCATGCCGTGCCTCGATGTCGTGCAACGAAAACAGCACCTCCAACGCAGTGGCCACGGCCGTGTTGTCGTCGATGATCAGGATGTGCGGCATCGCGGTGCTCAGGAAGGCGCGGGAAGAGGGATCGACACAGAATACTGTGCAGGACGGTGCTGCAAATGCGGAGCGTGATTTGCAGGCGATAGCAATGCCGACGGACTCGACCGTGCGCGCGATGGAGACTTGGCCGCTTGTCAGCCGGACGTGGGCGGCGAAGGAGCCCTCGGCGGGAGGAGTGGCGCGTACGCTGCTGCGGCCCAGGTCAGACGCACCTGGACGCCGTCGCGTAGCACGTGCACTTCGATCGGGGCGTTTGCAGCGGCACGCAGTGCGGCGATCAGCTGGGCGACGCTGGTGATCTGGGTACGCCCTGCCGTGCGTAGCCGATCGCCACGGTGTAACTGCAGCGCCAGTGCCGCGCTGGCCTTTGTCACCAGCAATCCGTCGCCGGTCGAGACGAGTTCCAGGACCTGTTCGTTACGTCGCCAGTCCAGCCGCGTGTCTTCGATGACGAGGACATCGCGGGTCGAGGTGGTTGGCACGGAGGTCGCCTGCGTTGCGGCACTGGCCTGCCCGGCGTGCAAGAGGCAAGAGACTGTCAGCAGGATCAGCGCCGGTGTTGCAACAAAGGGATGCATGGAATGTGTCCCGATCAGTGAAGTTGCCGCACGTGCGGGCGATGGCAAGGAGGCGCCGACGCTTCGTCCCGTCCAACTCGCAGCAAGGAAGAGGCGTCGTTGATCATGCACTGCGAGTGGCGACAGCCGGTGGCACTGCAGCCGCACGGCGCGCGGGCCAGAATACCGCCACCTGGCCAAGTGTCCACAACAGCAAGGCGCCGATCGGCAGGTAGATCGCCGGCAACCGCGGCAATTCGTAGCGCGCCATCAGCCACACGTTGATCGAGTAGGCCATGAGCATGCCGAGCACGATACCGATCGAGGCGAGCAGGAAATTCTCCATCTGGAAGTAGCGCAGGATCTGGCTACGCGTTGCACCCAGCGCACGGCGGATGCCGATCTGCTTGGTGCGCTGCTGCACCCAGAAGCTGGCAAGACCGACGATGCCCAGCGCAGTGACGATCAGTAGCGCGATGCACACTGCGCCAAGCAACCAGATCATGGCGCGATCGTTCTCGAAATAATCCGCGCGGATTTCGCTATAAGTCTCCTGTTTCAGGACCAGCCGACTATTGTCCAATTTCATCAGCGCTGCGACGGCAGATTGCAAGACCTCTGCCCGACGCGTTGGATCGGTGACGCGGATGATGTATTGGCCTGCGGTGTAATCGATGCGCAGCGGCAGCAACATCGAGTAATTACTCTGATCAACACCGGCTGCGGTATTGTTGGTGGGGCGTGCCAGTGTCTGCACGATGCCGATGATGTGTAGTGCAGTATCGCCTGCGTAAACGGTCTTTCCCAATGCAGTTTGGGCGGGGAATAGCTTGTTGGCCATGTGCTGCGTAATGATCATCGAAAGGCCTTTCTCATCGATGGACCTGTCCTTGTTGGCCTGCGACACATCCATGAATTCGCCTGCGGTGAAATCGCGCCCTGCCAGCAATTGCAGACCAAGCGTGCCAAGCGTGCCTTCGCTGACCATGTATTGCGCGGCATTGAGTGTCGGGCGCTCTTGTTCTCGAGTAAGAGAGACACTGCTGTTCCATGAGTAATGAACAAACGGAATCTGATTGATGACGGCCGCGCTGCGGACACCAGGCAGGTTGCGGAGTGCTGCCAGATCTTCACGCGTGCGCGCTTCTGCATTGACCTGGGTGCCGATACCCCCAAGCTGGATGCTGACCAGTTCCGATTCGGCAATGCCACTGGGCTGCTGCAGCGTTTCGATGCGGTTGCCGATCAAAAACAGGGAATTGCAGATAATCGCGCAGGCAAGTGCTATTTCGAGCACGATCAATGCCGCTGCGGTCTTGTGACGGCGCAACGTGGAAACGATAGGGCGAATGTCCATGGGCGGTACCTTCGGATAAGAGGCCGTGCCCGCCTTAGCGCGGCGGGCCTGGTGATCAGGACGCTTTGAGCTGTAGCGCGGGGGCAACCTGGATGGCACGCCAGGACGGCAGTAAGCCGGCCAGCAGGCTGGCAGACAGCGCCAGTGCGAAGGTCAGCAGCAGCATGGTCGGATCCAGATGTGCCAGCTCGGCGTAGTCGACGGCTTGTTGGCGTACCGCCCACAATCCCAACAATGCCAGCCCCAGCCCCGCAATGCCGCCTGCAAGTCCGATGGTGCCGGCTTCGACCAGGCATTGCGCAAAGATGGCACCGCGCGATGCGCCCAGTGCGCGACGCACGCCGATCTCGCCACTGCGGCGCAGGAACTTGGCGAGCAACAAACCAACGGTATTGAGCAGGCACACCAGCAGGAAGCCCATTGCCAGCCACAACTGCAGGCGCACGTCACCGGGAACCACCTCTTTATAGTCCAGCCACTCCATCACGTTGCGCAGGCGGGTGTTGTTCGGGCGCTGGAAACGTCCGGCAGCGCGTTGTTGATCGGAGTAGTTGTCCAGGTAGGCCTTGTAGTCACCAGCCTTCGCCGGGCTTTCCAGCTCTGCCCAATACTGCATCCAGGTGCAGGACGCGTTGAGCGCGGTTTGATCGCTATTGTCGTTCTTGCCAAAGCAATTCATGCCGCCGTAATGGTCCATCTTCAGATCGATCGCCACCGAGAACGGCAGGTACACCTGTTCGTCTGAGCCGTAGCTATTGCTGAGGTCATAGAAGCGCGGATTGACATTCCATTCATTGAGTACGCCAACAATGCGGAAAGTGCTCTTGTCCATGCGCAAATCGCGACCGACGCTGTTGCTCCCGTCGAACAATTTGTCGTTGAGTTTCTTGGTAATGACCGCGACGCGTTCGTGTTTTTCGTCGCTGCCGGCCGACCAGCCCTGTCCGTACAGGAACGGTGTTTCGAACATCGGGAAGAAATCTGCCGAGGTAAAGCGAGCTTCCGACTTGAATGCGCTGATGCCCTTCTTGTCTGGCTCGATGGCCACTTGCCCGCCGGTCATCAGTGCCTGGCGGTTGGCACGTTTTTCACGTAATAGCGCCTCGGCATCAAAGCGGGTTACTTGATCATCCGGCTCTTCGCCTGGCTGAAAACCAGCTTTGGGTTGCGGATCGACCAACACATTGAACAGCCGGTCGCTCTTCTGCGGAATCGGATCGCCCGACAACACGTAGAACACCGTCAACGTGGTCATGCTGGCGCCGATGCCCAGCGCGATGGCCAGCACCATCAGTGCGGTGAGCACCTTGTTGCGGCGGAAACTGCGGACCGCCAGAGTGAAGTAATAGCCGAACATGGGCGGGCTCCTTAGTCGGCCAGGGTTGCAGCAGTGCTGGGCGCGCGCATCAGGCTGGGGTTGCGTTCCAGGTCGGTGGCCTGGCCGTCGACGATGTGCACGTTGCGCTGCGCGCGCGCGGCCAGTTCCGGGTCGTGGGTGACCATGACGATGGTGGTGCCCTGGCTGTTGATCTCTTCCAGCAGTTCCATCACCCCGCGCGCCATTTGCGAATCGAGGTTGCCGGTGGGTTCGTCGGCCAGCAGCAGGCGTGGGCTGCCGGCCAGTGCGCGCGCGATCGCGGCGCGCTGCTGCTGGCCGCCGGACAGTTCGGTGGGGTAGTGCTTCAGGCGCGAGCCCAGGCCGACCTTGGTCAGCGCCTCTTCGATGCGCTGCTTGCGCTCGGCCGCGGCCATGCCGCGATAGCGCAGCGGCACATCGACGTTGTCGAACAGGTTGAGGTCGGGAATCAGGTTGAAGCCCTGGAAGATGAAGCCGATCTTCTGATTACGCAGGCGCGAGCGCGCATTGTCGGAGAGATGGCTGACGTCTTCGCCATCCAGCAGATACTGCCCGCTGGTGAAGGTTTCAAGCAGCCCGGCCAGGTTGAGGAAGGTGGTCTTGCCCGAGCCGGAGGGGCCGGTGACCGCGACGAATTCGCCTTCGCGTACATGCAGGTCCAGCGAGCGCAGCGCGTGCGTTTCCACCTGTTCGGTGCGGAAGACCTTGGAGACTGCTTGCATCTTGAGCATTGCCGATTCCTTTGCGAAGAGAGAGTGCGACGAGGTGGAATGACTGAATCAGTGGACGGTGACGCGCGGCGCATCGCCGAAGTTGTCTGCGCCGGACACCACCACACGGTCGCCAGCCTGCAGCCCGGACAGCACCTGCACTTCGCCCAGGCTGCTGACGCCCATGCGCACGGGGCGGCGCACCGCGGTGTTGCCATCCATCACATAGGCGTAGCTGCCGCCGGATTGTTCGACGAAGGGGCCGCGCTCGACCTTGAGCACGTTGCGGCGCGTGTCCATCACCACGCGTGCGCTCATGCGCTGGCTCTGGCGCAGGCCCGGCGGCTGCTTGTCGGTGAAGCGGATGCGCGCGGTGACCTCGCCGTTGACCACTTCCGGCGACACCGCCGAGATGGCGCCGGGGAACGGTTCGCCGCTGCCGCTGGTGAGCTGGGCCGGCATGCCGATCGCGAGATCGCGCGCGAAGCTCTCAGGCACCTTGATCTCGACTTCGAACTTGGACAGATCCACCACGCCCAGGATCGGTGCGTTTGCGGCGACCTGGGTGTGCTGCACCGCCTGCACCTGACCGACCTGGCCATCGAACGGCGACAGCAGGGTGAGGGCGTCCACCTGGCGCTGCACCTCGGCCACCACCGCGCGTTGGCGGTCGGCCAGCAGGCGCTTGTTGCGCGAATCCAGATCTGCGCCCTGGCTCTTCAGCGCCGCATCGCGCTGGGCGTGCTGCAGGTCGATGTCGGTCTTCTTCAAGGTGTCCTGCGCCTTGGCCAGCTCCACCTGCGGCACCGCACCGCCATCGTAGCCGCGCTGATAGCGCTCCAGGTCGCGTGCGGCGGCCTGCTTGTCGATCCGGGCCTGGTCGGTGAGCTTGCTGGCGTTGGCGCGGGCCAGCGTGGCATCCAGGGCGGCGCGGCTGGATTCGGCCTCCAGGCCGGCCAGCGTGGCCTGCTCCTGCGCCAGCTTGCTGCGCAGCTCCGGGCTGTCTATGCGCGCCAGCTCCTGGCCCTGCTTGACCACATCGCCGGCGACCACGCTCAGCGTCACGGTGCCGGCGGAGATGGCGTAGAGCACGGGGCTGTTGGCGGCGATGACGCGGCCGTCGGCGGCGATGTCGCGCACCAGGTCGCCCTGGCTGACCGTGGCGATGCGTACCCGGCTGGCGTCGAACGAGCGGCTGCCGGCGCTCCATGCAGTGACCGCCCAGCCAATACCGGCCAACACGGCGACCGCAGCGATGCCGGGCCACAGCCAGCGGCGCCACGGCGTGCCCCGGCTGGGGGTGCTGAGAACCTGGTCCTGGGCAGAGGTGTCACGAATCATGGTCGGCGGGCTCGGTGGCGTCACGATGACAAAGCAGGACGCGTGCCAACCGGCAAGTGGCTGAAATGTTTGCACTTTAGGGTCGCAGCGCAGGTGTCCGCAGTGTCCGCGGACACCTGCGCGGACACGCTGTCCGGGGACGGTCATGCAGTGGACAAGAGCGGACACGCTAAAATGCCGGTCTTCTTCCTAAAGAGCTGTCCCTATGTGCGGCATTGTCGGAGCGATCGCCGGGCGCGATGTGGTCCCGGTCCTGATCGAAGGACTCAAGCGGCTGGAATACCGCGGCTACGATTCCTCCGGCATTGCGGTGCTCGATGGCGACCAGGTGCGCCGGGTGCGACGCACCGGGCGCGTGGCCGAAATGGCCCAGGCCGCGCAGGCCGAACAGTTCGGCGCCACGTTGGGCATCGGCCACACGCGCTGGGCCACGCATGGCGGTGTCACCGAAGCCAATGCGCACCCGCATATCAGCGCCGGCGTGGCGCTGGTGCACAATGGCATCATCGAAAATCACGAAGCGCAGCGCGAAAAACTGCGCGCGCTGGGCTACACCTTCGAGTCGCAGACCGACACCGAGGTCATCGCGCACCTGATCCATCACCATCTGGGCAGCGCGGGCGACCTGCTGACCGCGCTGCAGCGCACCGTCAAGGAGCTCACCGGTGCCTACGCGCTGGCGGTGATGAGCCAGGCCGAGCCGGAACGGTTTGTCTGCGCGCGCATGGGCTGCCCGTTGCTGATCGGGGTGGGCGAGGGCGAGAACTTCGTCGCCTCCGATGTGTCGGCCATCGTGCAGGCCACCCGCCAGGTGATCTTCCTCGAAGAAGGCGACACTGCCGAACTGCGTCGCGATGGCGTGCGCATCTTCGATGGCAACGACGCGCCGGTCGAGCGCCCGTTGCACCTGTCGGACGTGTCGTTGGCGTCGCTGGAACTGGGCCCGTTCCGCCATTTCATGCAGAAGGAAATCCACGAGCAGCCGCGTGCGCTGGCCGACACCATCGAAGCGGCCATCGATGCCAAGGGCTTTCCGGCGTCGCTGTTCGGTGCCAACGCGGAAGCGGTGTTGCGCGACATCGAAGGCGTGCAGATCCTGGCCTGCGGCACCAGCTACTACGCCGGCATGACTGCGCGCTACTGGATCGAAGCCATCGCCGGCCTGCCGTGCAGCGTGGAAATCGCCAGCGAATACCGCTACCGCGCCGCGTATGCCAACCCCAAGCACCTGATCGTCACCATCTCGCAGTCCGGTGAAACGCTGGACACGATGGAAGCGCTGAAATACGCCAAGTCGCTGGGGCATCTGCATACGTTGTCGATCTGCAACGTGCCCGAAAGCGCGATCCCGCGCGCCAGCGAACTGGTCTGCTATACACGCGCCGGCGCCGAGATCGGCGTGGCCTCGACCAAGGCGTTCACCACGCAGCTGGCGGTGCTGTTCCAGCTCACCATGGTGCTGGGCAAGCTGCAGGGCCGCATCAGCGAGGCCGAAGAAGCCGATTATCTGGAGCAGCTGCGTTTCCTGCCGGGCAGCGTGCAGCACGCCCTGAATCTGGAGCCGCAGATCATGGCCTGGGCCGAGCGGTTTTCGGCGAAGGAAAATGCGCTGTTTCTCGGCCGCGGCCTGCATTACCCGATCGCGCTGGAAGGCGCGCTCAAGCTCAAGGAAATCTCCTATATCCATGCCGAAGCGTATCCGGCTGGCGAGTTGAAGCACGGCCCGCTGGCACTGGTGGACGCGGCGATGCCGGTGGTGGTGATCGCACCGAACGACCGCCTGCTGGAGAAGGTCAAATCCAACATGCAGGAAGTGCGCGCACGTGGCGGTGAGCTGTTCGTATTCGCCGACCAGGACAGCCACTTCAGCGAGTCCGAAGGGGTGCATGTCATCCGCACGCCACGCCACGCCGGCGTGCTGTCGCCGGTGATCCACACCATCCCGGTGCAGCTGCTGGCGTATCACACCGCCCTGGCACGCGGCACCGATGTGGACAAGCCGCGCAATCTGGCCAAGTCGGTGACGGTGGAGTAAGCGCGCGAGTGGACGACCGCGCCCGCCGTCAGGCAGGCGCGGTCAGTGCGTTGTTTCTGCTTGGCCTGTGCCACCCGAATGCAGTGCTTGCGCGCTGCCGGTGCCGGCCTGGCCGAGGACCTGTGTGCGTTAGCCGTATCGAGCCACTGCACCGAAGCGTGAGCCTGCGGCCCTTGTGCAACGGCGGTGCGCAGCCAGGCTGCGTGGCTGCCCCGCTGCTGCTACGCAAGAGATAGCGGCGATCGTCGTCCTCGGGCAGCCAGGCGGCAGGCCGCCATCAAGGCGGCTGCGTGTAACGCCGCTTAGCAGCCGCGCTCCGAGGCTGCCAACGCTTTGGCCCAGGTTATGCATAAGCTTCTTGCGAGGGTCACACCATGCAGGAGGACGTATGCACGAGTCTTTCAAACAGGGGGCGCCAGCGGAATTGTGGCAGGCGTTGGTGCGCGAGGCGGGGCAGCGGATCGCACGTCCGCTGGACGAGTCGCGTGAGCATTATCTGGTGTTTGTGTTGTTGCGTTTCCAGCGCGATGCGCATCTGCTGTCGCGCACGCAGGCGCTGGCATGGTTGCATGCGCAGGATCAGGTCGGCAGCGTACGGGCCGATGCATTGCGCGATGTGGGCGACGGTTGCCTGCTGATTGCAGGCCTGTTCCCGGGTGTGGCGCAGCGCCGTCGGCTGAGTGTGGACTACTTCATCGACCTGGGGCGAGGCGCATATTCTGAAGTAGCCGACACCCGCTACAGCGATGCAGGACTGTTCGCACAACTGGCCGGCAGCTATCGCGAGCTGGTGCGCACACTCGCTGCATTGCGCACGCCACACGATTGGCAACCGAGCGCTGGCGGGATATTGCATGCGTAACCAGTGAACGTGCGCAGGGGCGGTCCCCACATCGGCGTCGGGACCGCCCCGACTGCGATGGCTGCCTCGTGCGGGCACACTATCCCTGCAGGACGATCTGCGGGTGCGTTGTGCCATTACCTGTCGATCCGAACCCTGCAGTGTTGGAGGCCATCGCGTGCAAGCGTTGGTGCATCGGTCGCGCTGCATGGGGGACATGCAGCGCGTCGCAGTCATCCATAGGGACAGGGATCAATGAAGACGTGTATCGCGGCGGTGCTGTTGGCACTGCCTGGGCTTGCCGTTGCGCAAGATTTGCCGCCGGGCTATGCCGGTCAGGGTGGAATGACGCTGCAGGAAATCGACCCTGCCATCTATGCGTATCACTACGACCACGGGTTCGTAGGCGAAGATGCGATGGGTTGGGACCCTGCGCTGCAATTCGCCTGGTCGCGTATCGCCGCCGCCAAGGTCTGCGCACAGCAAACGCCATCTGATGCAGTGATCGGCAAGCTGGTGGAGCGGTACGGCAAGGATGCCGATGTGCACCAGATCAGCGGTATCGCCTTTCATGAAGCGCAGATGCGTGCAGCCGGGACGTTTTGTACGCCTGCGCGCGTGACCGAAGCCACGGCAGTGGGGCCTGCGTTTGCAGGCGGTGATTTCTCTGCGGCAACTGCCTATGCGGCGGCGGCTGAAGCGGGGACGATTGTGGTTGCGGCAGCCGAAGGGCAGCCATCGTCACAAACGCAAGCCGATGCAGATGTCGTCATTGCAACATCGGCTGACTGGGCCTTGCAGCTGCCGTTGCATGCCAGCATGCGCGTAGGCTCCAACGGGCTGCCCAATGGCGATGAAATGTTGCGCGTGGTGCGTCGCGGGCATACCGGGGCGGTGGTGGGATTGCAGATCGCCACCAGCTTGTTTGCGCGTGGGGGCGTGGTCTCGGCCTTCAACAAGGGGCAGTTGAGAGGCGAGAAGATGGAAGGGGTAGGCAATCCGGGTTATCAATTGCAGCGCGACGCGGTCAACGCGCACTTGAAAACCTATTTCACCGGGCATCCGACTGCGCTGCCGGTAGATCCGTTTCCATTGCAGGTGCTGATGTCCGACTGGCTGCTGGTGTATCAGAGCCTGGCCGATACCAAATCGCCCTACGAATTGCGCTATGCAGTGACGATCGGCGGAGAGCGCACCGGCCTTCTCAAGCGCAAGGCGAGCCCGGTCAGCATGCACTGTACACCTACACCGCGGACTGCTTCTCTGGAGCAGTGGGAAGCCAACGATTACGCCTTGGTCAAAGAGGCCGCACAGGCCTACAGCGACGAATGCGCAGCGAAATTCGCCGAGCGGTTGCCGCAGTGGTTCCCCGATAGAGAGGCTGTTGCGACGTCCAATTGAACGGCCGGATCTGTCGATGCCGGACATCGGGCACCCGATGTGCTCTGACAAGAATCACGCTAAACATATCGCTAAACCACAAGGGGCACTGATCCATCGATCAGTGCCCCTTGTGTCTTTCCATTGCAGAGCGATCAGCCTACGCTGCGCGCCTGGTTGCGTTGCTGCTCGTGCTGATCTTGTGCCTGCGTCTGCGATTGTGCTTCCTGCCGCACGGCATTGCTGCTTTGCTCCAGGGGACGTTCCGCAGCGGTTGCCTTGTCGGTGTAGATCCGCTGATGCGCCGGGTCGCTCGGCTGGCCCTGTACGGCAAACAGCCCGCTGCCGTCCTTGCTTTGCGCCACCATGTCGATTCGCTGCAGGCCACTGACTTTTGCTTCGAAGGTCATGTGGCCGGCAGCGTTCACCAACTGCTGCCGGTTGGCGAATGCATTCGGACCCAGTTGCTCCAGCTTGCTGACAGCCTGGTTGAATAGCGGGTGGTCGGGGTTGGTTTTCTCCGAGAGCAGCGGTGTTTTTTCTGCCTGCTTCAGCGCATTGAGCGTATCGCGGCCAACCACGCCATCGTCCTGTAGCCCGTGTGCACGCTGGAACGCCTTGACTGCCTCGCCCGTCCGCTGGCCATAGGCGCTGTCGGCTTTGAGTTCATTGCCGTTGGCGTCCTTGTAGCCCAGCTGTTGCAAGGTTTGCTGCAATTTTTGAACATCGGCACCGTGGGCCTTCTCGCGCAGCACGCCGGAGGTTTCGGCCGCAGCTTGTGCATGCGCGGGCTTGTGCGCGTTGCTGTCGTGCGACTGCTGCTTGGTCTGGCTGCGGTCCTGCAGCAACTCGCGCGCCTCGGAGAGCGGGTCGCTGGCATAGAGTTTGACGCCCTTGGCGTGCTTGCGCTCGAGGTAGGAATCCAGCGAGCTGAGTTCGACACCCTCGCCACCACGCGACTGGCTGATCTTGAGCTCGCCATCCTTGGGGTCGCGCACCACCATGGTGATGTGGTCGATGCCCTTGTAACGCCCCTTGTCCCAACTCTGCGGGCCATTGTCCTCGCCGATGATCATGCCTTCTTTGAGATTCTGGGCAGTGACGTCTTTGCCCTGGATCAGAACCCCGGAGCGCTCCTGCGCTTTTTCCACGATCATCGCCGCGCCGTCAATTGCCAGCTTGAATTGATCGCCCTTACTGAAAACGGTATGCCCAGCCTTTTCGTTGATCTCCTTCATGGTTGCGTTCTGCATGGTGGCAACCCAGCCAGAACAATCAACATATCCCTGTTCGGGGTGCTTCCCGTCCACACCTGCATGCTTGCCGCTCATGGCGTATTTGACGTGATCGTACTTCTCTGTCAAATCATAGGCAGCGCTTAGTGCGATAGCTCCCTTATGCTGTGTTTGTGCGGGCGTGCCCTGGGCCTGCGTCGGTGCGCGTGAAGGTGCATCGTTAACCGGTTCAATTCCTTTTTCGGGAATGCGAATGCGATCAAACTTGGTATCCCAGTATTGCCTGAACGTTTGTGCCATTTCCCTGTCGGGGAGGCGTTTAAACGCGTCGTATTCGACCCCAGTCACGTCCTTCAAGTCTTCTCTGGAGACATTGTTGATGATCTTCGCGCGAGTATCGGGACGGATGAATTCGCCGCGTGTGATAGCCGACTGGATTGAACGATAGCCGTCCGCACCCTGCTGGTGCGCCATGTATAAGTCCATTCCATCGGGCTGCTCTTTGCCCGACAGATATGGCATGCCGTTGCTTCCATGGCGGTTTACCAAGATGCGGCGGTTGTCCTGATAAAGTTGTGCAGCGGCATCGGTGTTAGCGACCGCATCCAACTCACGGCCCCTGATGCCGTATTGCTCAGCCGTTTCTGGTACGAACTGGAATAAACCCTTGGCGCTATTGGGGCCGCGCGATGCCAGTTCATTAAACTGGCCGCCAGTTTCAATATATGCGAACCGCATGAAGTCGTCGCGCGGAATATCGCGCTGCTGAGCTTCACGTTCGATGATGTCCAACACTTCAGCGCGGTTGTAGTCACGTGCCATCGCGTTCTCCATGCGATTGAGGCGGCAACAGATGCTGCCGCGTTAAGTCGACCTGAGCCAATCCATTGGCCCTTACCGGGAGGTCGACCGGTAGGTTTTCTGCGACGTATCGTAAAGATATTCGGTTACCGTGTCACCCTGGTCGGCTGCTCCAGGAATGCTTACCCGCAACAGGGGCATGTCGCTACCATCTTGCGGCACGATCGCAAGCGTGCCGGTGATGTCGATGCAAGGGATGGATCCCGGAGAGTCCGGTCCGCAACTTGCATCGTTATTGGAGCCAGCCTCGAGCGTTGCCAGGTAGCGCCACACATTTTCATCGGTTTTCGTCAGTTCATGCGGATTGAATAGCAGTATCTCGATCGTCCGCATACGGACCCCCGAGACCAGATACCAGGTGGGTAACGCCAGTAGCATGTCGCCCGAGGGTGCGATCCATGTCTGGGGCCTGCGCTCAGTATCTATCTCGTTGCCTTTTTCGCTACCCCCGAATTCACCAATGTAGGGTTCTACGCCTAGCAGCTTCCACGGGGACTTGCTGCCCGGCTCGCTGGCCACAAACGTGGCGTGAGCAAGTGTCACCTTGGTACCAGGGGCAGCGTAGTGATTCTCGCGCTCCGCACCGTAGAGCTCGGGCGTTTCCCAGGCAAAGCCGGTGTAATAACGCGTACCGCCAAGTTCGAACTGGAAGCCGTACCAGTAATTGATCCAGCTGCCATTGGCGACCTCGTAAGAGGTTGCGCCGTCGCCGTCCACGTTGCTGATGAAATACAGCACGCTATCGGGTCGCGGCGGCTGCACTTGTTGAGTCGATCCCTGGGTTGCGTCCTGCATGGGAGATGCTTCCTTGTCTGCGGATTTAGGGGTGGTGGCTCTGGCCGTGTCGGCAGTGGCCGTCTTTGGAGCCGTAGCGTCTGGCGCCGCCGGCGTGCACGCGGCGATCGTTGCTAGCGCAAGGATCAGTGGAATCTTCCTGACGAGCATTGGGGTGCATCCATTGCGGAGGGCGGCGAAAGTCTACTCCAGCCCGCCGTTGTGTCCAGTCGTCGCGCCGCGCCTGGTGGTGCCGGCTTTCCGCCGTGGCGTGGGACCTTGGGGCGGTATGGGAGGAGTTTTCATGTCTACTCCCATCCGCTGAAACGTCAGGGTTGCCGAGCGTGCCGCTCTTAGGCCAGAGGCGTATTGGAAATGATCTCTACCCAGTATCCGTCCGGGTCCTTGATGAAGGCCAGGTGCTTCATGCGGCCGTCTTCCAGGCGCTTTTGATACGGCACCTCGAGGCTGTCGAAGCGTGCGCAGGCGGCGTGGATGTCCGGCACCGAGATGCAGATATGGCCGAAGCCGCGTGGGTCGCTGTTGCCGTCGTGATACACGGGACCGTCTTCGGTTTCGGTGCCGTGGTTGTGGGTCAGTTCGAGCACGCCGGGGATGCCGGCCATCCACAGGCGACGCTGTGCGTCATCATCGGGAATGGCAGTGTCTTGCGGCAACAACGCGAGAAAGTACAGGCTGAATTTCGCTTCTGCGTAGTGACGTGCATCCAGCAGGCGGAAGCCGAGCACGCGCGTGTAGAAATCCAGCGAGCGCGGCGCGTCTTTGATGCGCAGCATGGTGTGGTTGAACACGAAGCCGTAGGTCTGTGCCGGCGCCGCACTGGCACCGGGAACATGCTGCAGATCGGTCAAAGGCATGGTGATCTCCTCTTGAAAGTTGAGTGCGCAGGGTGAGCGCCGGGCGGCGATTTTAGCGGGGGCGGGGTTGTGTGCGTGTCATGGCAGCGCGCTGCCACCTTCCACGCGTGTCAGCGGCAGGGGCCAGATAAGCAGTCTGGGCCCCCTTGCCACTGGCTCAGAACCAGATGCGCACGCCGGCGACGAAGCGACTGTCGCGTGCAGGCTCCTCGTCCATCGTGGCGTTGGCCCGGTCACCGAAGCTGCGGTGATGCACCCAGCCGATGTAAGGCGCAAACCGCCGGGTGATTTCGTAACGCAACCGCACGCCTACTTCGACCTGTTGCAGCCCGCTGTCGATACCGCGTCGATCGTCATCGGTCACTGCGATGGTCGCCTCTGCACGTGGCTGCAGGATCAGGCGGTTGGTGAGCAGCACGTCGTACTCACCTTCCAGCCGCACGGCGGCGCGACCATTGCCTACAAACAGCGTGGCTTCGGTTTCGAACTTGTACGGCGCCACTCCCTGCACCCCGAACGCGGCCCAGCTGCGATGGTCTGCACCCACGTCCTGACGCACGCCTGCCAGCAGATCCCACCACGGTGAGATGGCATGACCGTAGAACGCTTCGACCGATGCATCCCGTGTGCGGCCGCGGTGACGCTCGCCTTCGCTGCGGAGCCAGAGCCGGTTGATGTCGCCGCCGACCCACGCCCGTGCTTCCCACGCTTGCCCGCTGCCGCGGTCGGTGTCGAAGGCTTCCAGGCGATCGAGCAGGACATACCGATTGATGCCGGTTCCGTGCATCGCATGGCTACGCAACGGGGCAAAGGCCGCCGCGATGTCCTCGTTGGTGGGCTCGGGAATTGGCTCGCGTGGCAGTGCGGTGTTGCCACGTGGGACATATGTGGGCGCGGGCGTGCTCGTGGCTGTTGCATGACCCATCGTTGCGTGATCCATCGCCGTATGATCCATCGCCGCGTGGTCGACTGCAGCGTGCTCCGTCGCGGCATGATCCGTCGGCCCATGATGCATCGCGCCATGGTCCATGCCCTCATGCGACATCTGGCGTTGCTCGGCTGGCGAAGGCGACACGGCTTGCTGCGGTGTTTGCGGGAAGTCTGCATGCTGCGGGGGCACTACGCCGTGGGCATGCGCCGGGTGATGTGCCGGAGCGTGCGTGGCAGCATCCGGCTCCGTCGAAGCGGCGTCATCGCTGGCGTGCTGCGCATGCGCATGCGTCATGTCCATCGCGGGCGTCGCATCGCGCGCGGACGACGGCGCTTCCGGAGAGGCTGGCGCCTGCGTGCCGGTTTCGCCGGGCTGGTCTGCTGCCTGCATCGAATGGGCATGATGGTCGTGCGCTGCCATGTCCACCGCAGCATGCATGTGCTCCTGCGCCGCCAGCGGTGCACTGAACAAGACGCTGCTCGCTACCAGCGCCGTGAGCCGAAGCGCGCTCATGCCTCCACCCGCACTTCGCGCATCATGCCCGCTTCCATGTGGTACAGCAGATGGCAGTGATACGCCCAGCGGCCCAGCGCATCGGCGCGCACGCGGTAGCTGCGGCGGGTGCCCGGCGGCATGTCGATGGTGTGCTTGCGCACCTGGAAGTTGCCGTCGGCATCTTCCAGGTCGCTCCACATGCCGTGCAGATGGATGGGGTGCTGCATCATGGTGTCGTTGACCAGCACGATGCGCAGCCGCTCGCCGTACTGCAGGCGCAACGGCTCTGCAGAAGCGAAGGCGATGCCATCGAAGGACCAGGCGAATTTTTCCATATGCCCGGTCAGATGCAGCTCGATCTCGCGTCCGGGATCGCGCCCATCCGGGTCGTCGAACAGGCTGTGCAGATCGCCATAGCGCAGCACGCGGAGGCCGTTGTCGCGCAGGCCCACGCCGGGGTCGTCCAGCCGCGGTGCGGTGGCGTTGCTGCGCATGTCGATCAGTGGGTTGCCGGCCTCGCTGGCGGGGTGGTGCGGGGTCTTGTCGTGTGCCTTTGCATCGTCATGCGAGTGCATGTCGTGCATCGCATGTGCGGCCTGCATCCCGGGTGCGTCATGCATTGCGGGCATTGCGTGATGCATCCCATCGCCATGCCCCATGTCCTGCATGGTCAAAATCGCACGCGGGTCCAGTGCAGGAATCGGCGCCTGCAAGCCGTGCCGTACCGCCAAGGTGCCGCAGGCGAAACCGGTACGCCCCATGTCCTGCGCGAACAACGTAAATGCATCCTGTCCGATCGGTTCGACGATGACGTCGAAGGTTTCGGCTGCGGCAATGCGTAGTTCGTCCACGCTGACCGGATGGACGTACTGGCCATCGGCGGCCACCACCGTCATGCGCAGCCCGGGGATGCGGAGGTCGAAGTAGGTCATCGACGAGCCATTGATGAAACGCAGCAACACCTTCTCGCCGGGGGTGAACAGCCCGGTCCAGTTGCCGGCCGGTGCCACGCCGTTGAGCAGGTAGGTGTAGGTGTTGGCGTTGACGTCGGACAGGTCGGTGGGGGTCATGCGCATGCGCCCCCACATGCCGCGGTCTGCCAACGTTGCCCGCACACCGTCTTCGCGCGCATCGCGCAGGAAATCGCCCACCGTGCGCTGCGCGTAGTTGTCGTGGCTGGGCATCTGCTTGAGCCGGCGGAACAGCGCGGCCGGGTCCAGATCGGTCCAGTCCGACAACAGCACCACATGCTCGCGGTCGTAGCGATACGGCGCTGGCGTCAGCGGGTCGATGACGATGGCGCCGTACAAACCTGCCTGCTCCTGAAACATCGAATGGCTGTGGTACCAGTAGGTGCCGGATTGGCGCAGCGCGAAGCGGTAGTGATACTCCTGCCCCGGCGCGATGCCATCGAAGCTCATGCCCGGCACGCCATCCATGTTGGCCGGCAGCAACAACCCATGCCAATGCACCGAGGTGGGCTGGTCGGGCAGCGCGTTGCGCACGCGCACGCTCACCGTGTCGCCCTCGCGCCAGCGCAGCGTGGGTGCGGGCAGGCTCTGGTTGACGGTGATCGCCGGGCGGGTGCGCCCGGTGATGTTGACCGGCAGGCGGCCGATCTGCAGCGACTGGCTGCTGCCGCGCAGGACGGGCGCAGCCATGGCGCCGGCTGCGCGTGCATTGTTGCGCCACAGCCCGGCGGTGGCGGCAACCCCGCCCAGGGCCAGGCCCTGCACGAAGCGGCGCCGGCTCAGGCCTGGCACGGAGGTTGGATCGAACACATGGGAATCGGAAGACATGACACCTCCGGTGCGTCTGCGCCAACTGGCGGACGCAGCGCATCGCTGGGAACTCCCGCGTGCAGGCACGCAGGGCGAAGGGCATAAGACGTGGCTGACAGACGATGCGGAGCCGGCATCAGGCTGCGGCGAGGGCGCGATTGCACGCGCAGCGCGCATGCACGACCTGACGACATCGGGTGACGAGCATGCCCGCCTGCTGGCGGGCACAGGGTCCGTCGGCCGCTTAGCCGATGGGAGGTCGCACCGGTTGCTCGTGCGCCGGGCTGCTGCGGCCCTCGTCCAGGGCGGCAGGCACGGCAAAATGGCCCGGCATCGCCGTCGGCACCGCAGGCAGCGTCAGCAGGGCCAGGCTGCAATGCTGCAGGCAGTCGCAACTGCCCAGCTTGCAGCAGTCGGCCGCATGCGGTTGGTCGCCTTTGACCTGCGCGGCCAGTGCGTCGGGCGCAGCGTCGTGCGGCGCCGCCATGGCGTCGTGGCAGGGCATGGCCGGTGCGGTCGACGGGTGCGCCGCCATCGCATGCGCCGTGGCCTGCGGCATCACCGTATCCGGCATCGCCATGCCCACCGACGCCCACGCGCCGGTGGCCGTATTGGCGACCAGGCACAGGCACAGCAGCAGGCGGAGCAGGCAACGCAGCACGGGCAATGGAGGCAGCGGACAGGGGCCACGAGCATACCACCGGCCTGGCAACTGTCCGCCGGATGACCGCCCGCCCCGGCAGCGCACCTGGCGGCGTTAGAATTGCGTTCTTCCTTTGCATCACGTCCGTGCCCATGTCGCAGCGCCAGTGGGTGGCCGCCGCCATCCAGAAGATCGAGGCCGATTTCAACCGTTCGGCCGACACCCATCTGATCCCGATGGACCTGCCGGGTTATCCGGGCATCGACCTGTACTTCAAGGACGAGTCCAGCCACCCCACTGGTAGCCTCAAGCACCGGCTGGCGCGCTCGCTGTTCCTGTACGCGCTCACCAACGGCTGGCTGCGTGCCGGGCGCCCGGTGATCGAGGCATCGAGCGGCTCCACCGCCATTTCCGAAGCGTATTTCGCGCGCCTGCTGGGGGTGCCCTTCATCGCGGTGATGCCGGCGTCGACCTCGCCGGAGAAGATCGCCGCGATTGAATTCCAGGGCGGCCGCTGCCATCTGGTGGAGCGCGCCTGCGACCTGGACAGCGCCTCGCATGCGCTTGCGCGCGAGACCGGCGGGCACTTCATGGACCAGTTCACCTATGCCGAGCGCGCCACCGACTGGCGCGCCAACAACAACATCGCCGAATCGATCTTCAAGCAGCTGTCCGAGGAGCCGCACCCGATTCCGGACTGGATCGTCTGCAGCCCCGGCACCGGCGGCACCAGCGCCACGTTGGGCCGCTATGTGCGCTACCGCCGGCATGCCACCCGCATCCTGTGCGCAGACCCGGAAGTGTCGGTGTTCTTCGACGGTTACTGCCGCGCGGTGGATGGGCAATGCCCCAAGGAGCTGGCCATCACCGGCGGCTCGCGCATCGAAGGCATCGGCCGGCCGCGGGTGGAATCGAGCTTCATCGCCAGCTGCGTGGACGTGATGATCAAGGTGCCCGATGCGCTGAGCCTGGCGGCCATGCGCCATGTCAGCGCCACCCTGGGCCGCCGCGTCGGCGGCTCCACCGGCACCAACTTCGTTGGCGTCCTGCAGGCGGCGCAGCGGATGCGCGAGGAGGGCCGTCAGGGCTCCATCGTCACCATCCTGTGCGATGCCGGCGAGCGCTACGCGCACAGCTATTACGACCCGGCCTGGTACGTGGCGCGCGAGATCGATGTCAGCGGCAGCGATGCAGCCATTGCGCTGGCCGTGAACGGCGGCGATCTGCCCGCCTTGCCTTGTGCCGCGCTGGAATGACCGCCATATCCACCACGCAGTGACACTCAACTGTCGGTACGTGTCACCAGATAACCTCGTCATTCCTGATCCAGTCCCCGCCGGAGCGCCCCATGACCAACCCGCTGCTCGACCTGTCCGGACTGCCGTCCTTCGATGCGATCCGCCCCGAACACGTGGGCCCGGCGATCGACCACTTGCTCGCCGATGCCGAAGCGGCAGTGAAAGCGGCCGAACAGGTCAGCCCGGTGAACTGGGACAGCTTCGTGACCCCGCTGGACGATGCCACCGAGCGCCTGTGGCGCGCCTGGGGGCAAGTTGGTCATCTGCAGGCGGTGATGAACACCCCGGAGTTGCGCGAGGCCTACAACAGCAACCTGCCCAAGGTAAGCCGCTTCGGCAGTGCGCTGGGCCAGAACCTGGCGCTGTATGCGCAGTACAAGGCGTTGGCGCAGTCGCCGGAGGCGGCGTCCTACGACGAGGCACGTCGCAAGGTGCTGGACAACGCGCTGCGTGATTTCCGCCTGGGCGGTGCCGAACTCGATGACGACGCCAAGGCGCGTTTTGCGCAGATCCAGGAAGAACTGTCGGCACTGGCGGCCAAGTTTTCGCAAAACGTGCTCGACGCCACCGATGCCTGGTCGCACGTGACCGAGGACGAAGCGCAGCTCTCCGGCCTGCCCGCCGAAGTGATCGCCGCCGCGCGTGCTGCCGCAGAAAAGGACGGCGTGGCGGGCTGGAAGTTCACCTTGCAGATGCCGTGCTATCTGCCGGTGCAGAGCGATGCCGACAGCCGCGAACTCCGCGCGCTGCTGTATCGCGCCAACGCCGAGCGCGCTTCCGAATTCGGCGATGCCGCGCTGGACAACAGCGCCAATATCGACCGCATTCTTGCGCTGCGTGCGGAACTGGCGCAGCTGCTCGGATTTGCCAGTTACGCCGACTATTCGGTGGCCACCAAGATGGCGCAGAGCCCGGACGAGGTGATGGGCTTCCTGCGCGATCTGGCCGTGCGCGCCAAGCCCTATGCGCAGCGCGACCGCGCCGAGCTTGAAGCCTTCGCACGCGACGAATTGGGATTGGACGAACTGCAGGCCTGGGATCTGGCCTACGTCAGCGAAAAGCTCAAGCAGGCGCGGTACAGCTTTTCCGAGCAGGAAGTGAAGCAGTACTTCACCGAGCCGAAGGTGCTGGCTGGTCTGTTCGATGTGATCCACAGTCTCTACGGCTTGCGCGTCACACAGGACAGCGCGCCGGTGTGGCACCCGGATGTGCGGTTCTACCGGCTGGAAGATGCGCAAGGTGCGCTGGTTGGCCAGTTCTATCTGGATCTGTATGCACGCGAGGGCAAGCGCGGTGGCGCGTGGATGGACGACTGCCGCAATCGCCGCGAAACGGCCAACGGCGTGCAGACGCCATTGGTGTACCTGGTGTGCAACTTCGGCCGCGGCAGCGGCGATGCACCGGCCACCTTCCGGCATGGCGAAGTCACCACGCTGTTTCATGAAATGGGCCACGGCCTGCATCAGCTGCTGACCCGCATCGGCGAGCTGGGCGTGGCCGGCATCAACGGCGTGGAATGGGATGCGGTGGAGCTCCCGAGCCAGTTCATGGAGAACTTCTGCTGGGAATGGGAGCGCGTGCAGGCGATGACCGCGCATGTGCAGACCGGCGAGCCGCTGCCGCGTAACCTGTTCGACCGCCTGCTGGCTGCGCGCAATTTCCAGAGCGGCATGTTCACCGTGCGCCAGCTGGAATTCGCCTTGTTCGACATGCAGCTGCACAGCAGCTTTGACCCGACCCAGGACAACGTGCTGCAACTGATCGAACGCGTGCGCGACGAAGTCGCGGTCAATCGCCCGCCAGCGTGGAATCGCTTCCCGCACCAGTTCAGCCACATTTTCGCCGGCGGTTATGCGGCCGGTTACTACAGCTACAAGTGGGCCGAAGTGCTCAGCGCCGATGCCTATGCCGCGTTCGAGGAGGCGCCCGAGCAGGTAGCCGAGACCGGCGCCCGTTTCAGCCACGAGGTGTTGTCGCGTGGCGGCAGCCGCAGCGCGGCCGACAACTTCCGCGCCTTCCGTGGCCGCGCGCCCCGGATCGACGCGTTGCTGCGGCATAACGGCATGGCCGGCTGACCCGGGAGTGGGGAATCGGGATCGGGGAGTGGCAAGAGCGATCTCCCGGCACACCGATTCCCCATTCCCCATCCGCGCGGCGTCTAGCGCCGCGTACTTACACCCGGCCGAACACCAGCGTGCCGTTGGTGCCGCCAAAGCCGAAGCTGTTGGACATCACCGTGTTCAAGCTGGCGTCCTGGGTTTGCCGCAGGATCGGGAAACCTTCCGCGCGCGGGTCCAGTTCTTCGATATGCGCCGAGCCGGCCATGAACCCATCGCGCAACATCAGCAGGCTGAAGATCGCCTCGTGCACGCTGGCCGAGCCCAGCGAATGGCCGGACAACGCCTTGGTCGAAGACAGCGGCGGCACGTTGTCGCCGAACACCTCGCGCACCGCGCCCAGTTCGGTGACATCGCCCAGCGGTGTCGAGGTGCCGTGCGTGTTGAGGTAATCAATGGGGCGATCCAGCCCCTGCATGGCCATGTGCATGCAGCGCACCGCGCCTTCGCCGCTGGGGGCGACCATGTCAGCGCCATCGGAGGTCACGCCGTAGCCCAGCAATTCAGCATGGATGCGTGCACCGCGCGCGATGGCGTGGTCGTAGTCTTCCAGCACCAGCATGCCACCGCCGCTGCTGATGACGAAGCCATCGCGCTGCGCGTCGTACGGGCGCGATGCCACCGCCGGACGATCGTTGAAGCCGGTGGACAGCGCACCCATCGCATCGAACATCACGCTCATGGTCCAGTGCAGTTCTTCGCCGGCGCCGGCGAACATCACGTCCTGCGCGCCATGGCGGATCAGATCCGCTGCCGCACCGATGCAGTGCGCCGAGGTCGCACACGCGGCCGACAGCGAATAGCTCAGGCCGCGGATCTTGAACGCGGTGGCCAGCGATGCAGAGACCGCCGAACTCATCGTACGCGGCACCATGTACGGGCCTACCTTGCGCACGCCGCGTGCCCGCAGCAGATCGGCGGTTTCCACCTGCCACTGGCTGGAGCCGCTGCCGGAGCCGGCAATCACGCCGGTACGCAGATCGCTGACCTGCTCGGCGCTCAGGCCCGCATCGGCGATCGCATCGCGCATGGCCAGATACGCATAGGCCGCGCCATCGCCCATGAAGCGCTTGAGCTTGCGGTCGATCAATGCCTCCAGGTCCAGTGCCACCGCGCCGCCCACCTGGCTGCGCAGGCCGGCTTCGGCGTGATCGGGCAGCGCGGTGATGCCGGAGCGGCTTTCGCGCAGTGCAGTGGAGACGGTGTCCAGATCATTGCCCAGACACGAATTGATGCCCATTCCGGTAACGACAACACGCCGCATCAGAAGCTCTCCGTTGAAGTGAACATGCCCACGCGCAGATCCTTGGCGGTATAGATCTCACGCCCGTCCACGAGCATGCGTGCGTCGGTTTGCGCCATCACCAGCTTGCGGTTGATCACGCGGCTGACATCGATCTCGTAGCTCACCAGGGTGGCGCTGGGCAGCACCTGTCCGGTGAACTTGACCTCGCCGCAGCCCAGGGCGCGGCCACGCCCGGGCGCACCGATCCAGGTGAGGAAAAAGCCGGTGAGCTGCCACATTGCATCCAGGCCCAGGCAACCGGGCATCACCGGGTCACCGATGAAGTGGCAGCCGAAGAACCACAGGTCCGGGCGGATATCTAGTTCGGCGCGAATCACGCCCTTGCCGTGTGCACCGCCGGTGTCGCTGATCTCGGTGATGCGGTCGAACATCAGCATCGGATCGTTCGGCAGCCTGCCGCTGTCGGGCCCAAACAATTCTCCACGCGCGCTGGCCAGCAATTGGTCGCGCGAGTACGCACTTTGACGAGTCATGACGAACGTGTCCTGCAAGGAGCGAGAGGCAAGGTCGGCAAGGGTGCATGAGCCTGCGCGGTTCAATCAAACGTTTTATCCGTACGCATGCGTGCTGTTTTCAGCCGCTTGCGTCGTTCATCAGGGCCGGATTGCATGTGGAACGGCAGCATGCCGGCATGCCGTCTCTGGGGAGCTGGCGCGCCCGCATGGTTGGCTCTGCAGCTGTGCCTTCCAGGCGTGATCGCTGGTGTTCGATGGCCGGTCGCGCCCGTTTGCCGCATACATCGTGCGCGATCGCCGCTCAAGGCATGAGACGGCGCTGGCTTATCATGGATGCAGACCTGCAACAGAGAAACCAGCTTGATGCGCAAGATCGTGCACGTGGACATGGATGCGTTCTACGCATCCGTGGAGCAACGTGACGACCCGAGCCTGCGCGGCAAGCCGGTGGTTGTGGCCTGGCGCGGTGCGCGCTCGGTGGTGTGCGCGGCCTCTTACGAAGCGCGCACCTTCGGCATCCGCTCGGCAATGCCGGCCCTGCGCGCCGAGCGCCTGTGTCCGGATGCGGTGTTCGTGCCGCCGGATTTTGCCCGCTACAAAGCGGTGTCGCGGCAGGTGCGCGAGATCTTCCATCGGCATACCGACCTCGTGGAGCCGCTGTCGCTGGACGAGGCCTATCTGGATGTCACCCAGGCCAAGACCGGCATGCAGCTGGCCACCGAAATCGCGCAACTGATCCGCACCCAGATCCGCGAAGAAACCCGGCTCACCGCATCGGCCGGCATCGCGCCGAACAAATTCCTGGCCAAGGTCGCCTCGGACTGGCGCAAGCCCGACGGCCAGTTCGTGATTGCGCCCAGCCGCGTGGACGCGTTCCTGCTGCCGCTCAAGGTCAATCGCATTCCCGGCGTGGGCAAGGTGATGGACGGCAAGCTGGCGGCATTGGGCATCGTCACCGTGGCCGATCTGCGCCTGCGCCCGCTGGAAGAATTGCAGGCGCATTTCGGCAGCTTCGGGCAGAGCCTGTACCGCCGCGCACGCGGCATCGACGAACGACCGGTCGAACCAGACCAGGAAGTGCAATCGGTCTCCTCGGAAGACACCTTCAGCGAGGATCTTGCGCTTGATGCGCTGGACCCGCACATCCTGCGCCTGGCCGAAAAGACCTGGCTGGCCACGCGCCGCACCGAACGCATCGGCCGGACGGTGGTGCTGAAATTGAAGACCTCCAATTTTCGTATCCTGACGCGCTCCCACACGCCCGAGCAACCACCGGCTTCGTTCGAGGCGTTGGCGCAGATTGCGCTGGCGCTGACCCGGCGCGTGGAGTTGCCTGCCGATACGCGTTACCGCCTGGTCGGTGTCGGGCTGAGCGGTTTCAGCGATGTGGAAGAGGGCGCGGTGCAGGGGCAGTTGTTCGGCGAGGTCTCGCAGGCGCCGTGAGCGCATGCCTGCCGGCGTTGCCGCGCGCGTCGACGGGTAAAACGGCTGCGCTCGCGCGGTGACGCGGCCTGAATCCCGCACTGCGTAAACTGCCACGTTCCCCGCACGAGGCCGTCCGAATGTTTGCGTACCCGCTGGTGATTTTCGATCTGGACGGCACCCTGGTGGACAGCGCGCCCAATATCGCCGAAGCCCTCAATGACACCTTGCAGGAGTTGGGGCTGGAGCAGTTCAGCGAATCCACCATCCGCGGCTGGATCGGCGAAGGGGTGCAGGTGCTACTGGCTGCCGCACTGCGCGAAGCCGGCAGCACGGACGATGCGGCCACGGTCATGCCGGTGATGATGCGGCACTACGAAGCATGCCTGCTGCACGACCCGCAGCTGTATCCGGGTGTAGCGCAGGCATTGCACGGCCTGCGCGATGCCGGGGCGACGCTGGCGCTATGCACCAACAAGCCATCGCGATTCATCGCACCGCTGCTGGAGCATCTGGGCATCGCCGCGTCCTTCAGCAGCGTGCTTGGTGGCGATTCGTTGCCGCAGCGCAAACCCGACCCGACGCCGCTGCTGCATCTGGCCACGCAGTTCCGGTACACGCCACAGCAATGCCTGATGGTCGGCGATTCGGGCACCGACGCGGCAGCGGCGAATGCCGCCAACATGCCGCTGGCCATGGTGCGTTACGGTTATCTGCGCGGCTTCGACGTGCAGGGCTCCGGTGCGGTGGCCATTGTCGATGACATGCGGGAACTGCTGGCGTTGCGCTGATGCGCTTGATGCCTTCGCGCGGTGTCGCGCGATTCGTTGCGGTCTGCCTGCGCGGCGACGCAGGCGCGTAGGGCTTCAACAGCGGCACCGCATCTGCAGTTCCGGCTCTGGTAGCGTCGCGAGAAAAGCGTGCACGCGCGTATCTGCAGTTGGTAGTGCCATTTGCAGTGGCGACCATTGCATCGTGCTTGGGTGCTCGTTGCGGCGCATGCAAACGAAGCCTCGGTGCGCCGCGTCAGCTACGGCCGCGCGCAAACCTTCAGTCGTCGTGTGCGGCGTCCATCGCCGGGTCGTCATCGCGCAGGTCGCCTGCATCGGCCTGCGCGTCGTCATTGTCGGCACGCGCGTAATGCACGGTTTCCACCGGTCCGCCAACCGCACGGCCGCGCACCGGCAACAGCGCGCTGGCCGCTTCGTATTCGGCCAGCAGGGCGTGGCGCCGCGCTTCCGGAACGTCCTGCCAATGGCAATCGGACAGCGCGCCTTCCAGCGAATACAGCAGATTGAGGCTGGGCTTGAAGCCGGCACGGCGTACTTTCACGAATGCGCCCACCGCACCGACGGCTTGCAGGTCCTGCTGCGTGCGCAGCCCGACCTGGCGCAGCCACGCCGCGCTCTTGGGGCCGATGTTGCGCAGCCGTTCGGTGGTCACGTCAGCGCGTCCACAAAGACCTGCGCGATCGCTTCCAGGCCGCGCTGGTCGTCCGCATCGAAGCGGTCCAGCTCCGGGCTGTCCAGATCCAGCACGCCGATCAACGCATCGCCCCTGACCAGCGGAATCACCAGTTCCGAGCGCGATGCCGAGTCGCAGGCGATATGCCCGGGAAACGTATCCACGTCGGCAATGCGCTGGCTCTGCCGGGTGCTGGCGGCCGCGCCGCACACGCCCTTGTCCAGCGGAATGCGCACGCATGCCGGCAGACCCTGGAATGGCCCCACCACCAGTTCGCGGCCGTCGTAGAAATAAAATCCGGCCCAGTTGAGCGAGGGCAGGGAGTTGAAGATCAGCGCGGCCAGATTGGCGGCATTGGCGATCCGGTCCGGCTCGCCGTGCACCAGGGCCTGGGCCTGGGCGGTGAGCTGGGCATATTGTTCCGGCTTGCTGCCGGTCAGCGAGGAGGTGGCGAACATGGCCGAAGTTTAGCAGCGGCGCTTTGTGGCGGCATGGCGCGCCAGCGCAGGGCGGCGCTGGTGGCGCTTGCCCGCATGGCAGCCGTGCGACTTGGCGCTTCGCGGCGCCGCCCGCCGCCCGGCGCCCGTGGCCGGTGCGACGCCCGCCGCAACAACTGCTTGCCGGCTCAGCGTCGAGTACGGATGCGCACGCTATGCTGCGCGCCCTCACGGCAATGGCGGCGCGGCCGCAGGACCTGACCGATGCAGCATCCGGCGTTTTATGTCACCGGCACCGATACCGGAATCGGCAAGACCATGGGCAGCACCGCGTTGCTGCACGCCTTACGGGCGCGAGGGCGCACGGCGGTGGGCATGAAGCCGGTGGCCAGCGGGTGCGAGCGCACCGCGCAGGGCTGGCGCAACGAAGACGCGCTGGCCCTGCAGGCCGCCAGCGACCCGCAGCCGGACTACGCCACGCTCAACCCCTACGCCTTGCCCGCACCGCTGGCACCAGAGCTGGCGGCAGCCGATGTCGGCGTGACGCTGTCGCTGGACCCGATCACCCAGGCCTTTGCGCAATTGCGCACGCAGGCCGACGTCGTGGTGGTGGAAGGCGTCGGTGGCTGGGCCGCGCCGCTGAGCGCCGATCTGGATCAGGCCGATCTGGTGCGCGCGCTGCAGCTGCCGGTGGTGCTGGTAGTCGGCGTACGGCTGGGCTGCATCAATCATGCGCGCCTGACCGCCGCCGCCATTGCCGCCGACGGCCTGGACTGCATCGGCTGGATCGCCAACGAGGTGGATCCGCAGATGGAACGCACCGAAGACAACATCCGCATGCTGCACGCGCGTCTGGCGATGCCGTGCTGGGGACGGATTCCTTGGCGGCCGGGTGCCGATGCCGCCAGCCAGGCGCAAAGGCTGCAATTGCCGGCTTAGGTCAGACCCGGCAAGTACGCGAGCCTGCTGGCACGCAGCGTGGTCGGCGTCTGGTTGGTCCGCGCCCAGCGCGCGTGTTGTGGCTGACCAGGCAGCGCACCGCACGCTCCATGCGCGGGCAGCGCGCGATCACTTGTTTCTCTACGCAACACGCTTGCAGGTCATCGCAGCAGCTGCGCACCTGCAGCGTCTCCGAGCCATCCCTGCGCAGCGAAACCCAGCGATAGGACAATAAAAAAGCCCGACAGAGGGAGGGATCTGTCGGGCCGGATTGCACGGGGGGAGGGACCCATGCAAAGACGCTGAATTTAGTGGCGGTTACTTGCGCCGGGTCTTGCGTGCTGCGCCGGCCTGATCGCTGCCGGTGTCGAACTGCTGCTTGGCGAATTGCCCAAGCTCGCTGGACATCTTCAACCCCATTCCCACCACTTCCTGATTGACCGAAGCCAGACGTTCCAGGTTGTCGCGGGCCAGTTGCAGTCCTTTCGGCCAGAGCGTCTGGTAGGCGCCCAGGTCGCGTGCCTGCGCAAACTCACCGAAGAAGCTGGTGGTCGCGTTGACGTTCTGTTCCAGCGTGTCCAAGGCCAACTGGTTGGCACGTGCTGCGGCAGAAGCAAACTGACTGGTGAAGCTGTTTTCGAACTGCGCCGACATTGCGAACCCCTTGGGGAAGCGTGTGACCGTTTGTTGCGTTGCAGCATACGCCGATATTGTTGCGATGCAACACGTTTGCTGAAGATTTGCCAACTCTCTGCGGAAGCTCTTCTAGATCAGATGGTTAAAGAAGTTCCGAAACGACAGAAGCCGCCCAATGGGCGGCTTCTGGACACGGGACTGCGCTAACTGATTAGCCGCGGTAGCGGCAGCCGGAGGTGCAGGTCTCATGCACCACAATCTCGCTCAGCTGCGGCAGCGCCGGCTTGAGCTGCTGCCAGATCCAGATCGCCAGCCGCTCGCTGGTGGGGTTTTCCAGCCCTTCGATGTCGTTGAGGTAATGGTGGTCCAGGCGGTCGTAGATCGGCTGGAAGGCGGCCTTGATGTCGCCGAAGTCCATGATCCAGCCGGTCTCGGCACCGGGCTCGCCGCTGACGTGCAGTTCGACCCGAAACGAATGCCCGTGCAGGCGGGCGCATTTGTGCCCAGGCGGCACGTTGGGAAGACGGTGCGCGGCCTCGAGCGTAAAAACTTTGAAGATATCCATGCGCGGCATTGTAAGTGCGCCGGGCGGTCTGCAGCCGACGGCCAGCGCAACGCGCAGCGATATGGCCGCGTCACGGTGCCAATCGGCGATCGCCTGGTTGCACTCCCCACATGCAGCGCAGCGCCGAAGTTCGACGCGCTGGCCAGCGCGCCCGTGTGTCTGTGTGCGTCACCGCAGCGCATATCCGTATGCAGATATGTAATTTTTGTTAGTAAAACGTACATGGCTCACTGCACAGCCCCCTGTTCATGGATGCCGTGCGTGAAGCGCCCTACGCCTTACCTGCTGTCTATTGCCGTGTTGTCGGCGCTGATTCCCCTTGCACACGCCGACGAGGCGCCACCGGAAACGGGCAAGACCCTGGCCACCGTCAGCGTCACCGGCTCCAACATCAAGCGCAGCGACAGCGAAGGCCCGAACCCCGTGCAGGTGATCGACCGCCAGCAACTGGAGCAGTCCGGCAAGGTCACCGTGGCCGACGCGCTGCGTTCGATCTCGGCCAACACCGGCAACGCCACCAACGAGACCACCAATAACGGCTGGGCTTCCGGCTCGGCGGGCATCGGCCTGCGCGGGCTGTCGCAGAAGAACACCCTGGTGCTGCTCAACGGCCGCCGGCTGGCCAACTACGGCTTTCCTGCCAACGGCCTGGGCGACACCTTCGTCAATCTCAATGCGCTGCCGCTGGTGGCGGTGGAGCGCATCGAAGTGCTCAAGGACGGCGCCTCCGCCGTATACGGTTCCGATGCGGTGGCCGGCGTGGTCAACATCATCACCCGCCAGGATTTCCAGGGCGCCGAGCTGGGCGTGAGCGGCGGCACCTCCGATCAGGGCGGCATGGACACCCAGCGCGCCAAGTTCATCGGCGGCATCGGCGACCTGGATAGTGACGGCTACAACATCCTTTTCAGCTTCGACGCCTACAACCGCGACCGGCTCGATCAGGACCAGCGCGCGCTGACCCGTTCGGGCATCTATACCGATCTACCGGGTGGGCGCTGGAACGGCTGGTCGGCCAAGGGCGCCCGATATCTGATCGGTGGCCGCTCGGTGCCGCTGCTGGATGCGCAAGGCAATTGCCCCACCGGCACCGTGCTCACCGCCAGCGCGCCCATCGACGGGCTGGCCGGCGACACCTGCGGCTTCAACCAGGCCCCGTTCACCACGCTGATTCCCTCGACCAAGCGCTATCAGGCCTACACCAACGCCACCTTCCGGCTCAGCGACACCGTCGAAGCGTTCGGCGAGGCGCTCTACAGCGAGGTCAAGGGTGTGTCGATCTTCGGCTCCAGCCCGTACTTCACCCTGGAAGGCGGCCGCTTTGCGTTGAACGCCAGCACCGGCTTGGCCGAGCCGGTGTCCAACCTTCTGCCGGCCTCCAGCCCGTACAACCCGTACGGGGTGGCAGTGCCGATCGAATACACCTTTTTTAACCTGGGCCAGACGGTCAAGACGAACCGCTCGCAGTCCTACCGATTTCTTGGCGGCGTGCGCGGCAAGACCGAGCGCTGGGACTGGGAAGCGGCCGCGTTCACCGCGCGCAGCACCGAGCACGAAACCGTCTCCGGTGGCTTCGCCAATCGCTTCACCCTGGCCCAGGCACTGGCCGATGGCAGCTACAATCTGCGCAACCCATCGGCCACGCCGCAAGCGGTGATCGACGGCATCAACCTCAGCACCTTGCGTCCAGCGCAATCCACCTTGCGTGGTGTCGATGCCAAGGTCTCCGGCAATCTGTTCGCGTTGCCGGCCGGCAGCGTCGGGTTCGCCGCCGGAGCGGAGTGGCGGCAGGAGGAGCTGGTCTCGCGTAATCCTGTGCAGATCGACCAGGGCCTGCAGATCCGCCCGGCGATCGCCGCGGTGGATGGCGAGCGCAAGATCTCGGCGCTGTATGCCGAAGTCAACGTGCCGCTGCTGCAATCGCTGGAACTGCAGCTGGCCGGGCGTGGCGATCATTACAGCGATTTCGGCAATGCGTTTTCGCCCAAGGCCAGCCTGCGCTGGCAGCCGCTGGACGCGGTGCTGGTGCGCGCGGCGGCCTCGCGCGGGTTTCGCGCACCGTCGTTGTCGGAGAATGCGGCCAGCACCAATATTTCTTACGGCTCGGTGGTCGATCCGTTCGATCCGGACGTGCCGGGCTCGCGCCAGAACCCCACCTTTTTCACCGTCGGCAACACCGACCTCGACCCCGAGCGCACCCGCAGCTACAACCTGGGCGTGGTGCTGTCGCCGTGGGCCGACACCAGCCTGAGCGTGGACTGGTACAAGATCGAACTGGACAACCTGGTCGGCACCGGCAACAACGCCACCATCGTGCAGAACAACAACCCGGCCGATGTGATCCGCAACGAGCGCGGCACCCTGGTGGCGGTGTACAACCGCTATCAAAACCTCAGCGAGCTGACCACCTCCGGGATCGATGTCGAATTGCGCCAGCACTGGCGTACCGAAGCGGCCGGCAACTTCGGCCTCAACACCGCCTACACGCATGTACGCGATTACCGCCGCCCCACCGTGGTCGGTGGCCCACTGCAGGATTACGCCGGCAGCAATCTCGGCCCATCGTTGCCGCGCAACAAGGCCACCACCACGCTGGACTGGAACCTGAGCACGATCAGTGCGGCGCTGACCTGGTACTACACCGGCGGCTACGACCAGAAGGCCAGTGCGGCGGCCAGTGCGGTGCAGTCGCGCGTGGGCGACTACAACCAGTTCGATCTGTATCTGGGTTACACCGGCATCGACAAGCTCACCCTGTACGCCAAGATCGAGAACCTGGCCGACAAGCAGCCGCCGGTGGATGCCTCGTTCCCGGGCATTCGCGCGCCCTACGACTTCACCCAGTACGACCTGCGCGGGCGCTATTTCACGGTTGGACTGGATTACCGGTTCTGACCCGCAGTGCAGCGCCGATGCGCGCGGTGGTGGTTTGCCGTCAAACCGCCACCGCGCCATCGCCTGCTGGTTGCGCGTGCCTGGCCATGCGATGGTGGCCCTGGCTGCCATCGCTTCGACGATTCCACTCGCTCTTCGCCCTGAACACTCTCAAGGACGCACGATGACCTCTTCGCAGCATGCCTGGCTGATCGCCCTGGCCCTGGCCTTGGCCGCACCTTCGCTAGCCGCACAACCCGCCGCAGATCCTGCAGCGCCACCGGCCGCGCTGCCCGGGTACGATGCCGCTGCCGCCCAGGCGCAACGCGCGCTGGAAGCGCGCTTCGACGGCGGCTTGAAGGACGCCGATTATCGAGGCTGGTTGAAGCAGTGGTCGTCGGCGCCCAACCACGTCGGCGCCCCGCACAACCTGGAAAACGCCCGCGATCTGCAAACGCGCCTGCGTGCGTACGGCTGGGATGCGCGCATCGAAACCTTCGAGGTGTTGTGGCCATCGCCCAAGACCTCGCAGCTGGAATTGCTGGGCTCCACGCCGTATGTGGCGCGCCTCAAAGAGCCGCCGCTGGCGGGCGACAGCACCTCCGCCCAGACCGAAAACGTGTTGCCACCGTATGTAATCTACGGCGGCAATGGCGATGTCACCGGCGACCTGGTCTACGTCAATTACGGCATCGCCGAAGACTACGAAGCACTGGCGCGCAACGGCGTGGATGTGCGCGGCAAGATCGTGATCGCGCGCTACGGCAAGGGCTGGCGCGGGCTCAAGCCGCGGCTGGCGCAGGAGCATGGCGCCATCGGCGCGATCATTTATTCCGACCCGCGTGACGACGGTTATTTTCAGGATCAGGTCTATCCGGATGGCCCGGCGCGCAATCAGTGGAGCGTGCAACGCGGCTCGGTCGCCAACTTCGCCATCTATCCGGGCGATCCGCTGACCCCGGGCGTGGGCGCAAGCAAGGGCGCCAAGCGGCTGAAGATCGAACAGGCCGGCAGCGTCTTGAAGATCCCGACTTTGCCGATCAGCTGGGGCGACGCACAACCGCTGCTGGCCGCGCTCGGCGGCCCGGTGGCACCGGAAGACTGGCGTGGCGCCCTGCCGATCACCTACCGCATCGGTGGCGACAACACCGCACGCGTCCATCTCAAGGTCGATGCGGAGTGGGGCAGCAAGACCATCTACAACGTCATCGCCACCTTGCGTGGCAGCGAGTATCCCGACCAGTGGGTCGTGCGCGGCAACCACCGCGACGGCTGGGTGTTTGGCGCGGCCGATCCGCTCTCGGGCACCACCGCCTTGCTGGCCGAAGCCAAGGCGATCGGCGAGCTGGCCAAACAGGGCCAGCGCCCCAAGCGCACGCTGGTGTATGCCAGCTGGGATGGCGAAGAAGCCGGGCTGCTCGGCTCCACCGAATGGGCCGAGCAGCACGCCGACGAGCTGCGTCGCAAGGCGGTGCTGTACGTCAACACCGACGGCAACGGGCGCGGCTTTCTCAATGCCGGTGGCAGCCATGCGCTGCAGCGGCTGGTCAATGGCGTGGCGGCAGACGTGCGCGACCCCGACAGCGGCGTGAGCGTGCTCGAACGGCAACGCGCGCGTGCGCGCATCGATGCGTTGGCGCCCACCGCCAAGCCGGCGCAAAAAGAGATCGCCAAGCAGGTGGCCGCCGGTGGTGACGTCCCGCTCAAGGCGCTCGGTTCCGGCAGCGACTACAGCCCGTTCCTGCAGCATCTGGGGTTGGCCACGCTGGATCTGGGCTATGGCGGGCAGGGTGGCGGCAGCGGCGTCTACCACTCGCTGTACGACTCCTACGACTACTTCGCGCGCTATATCGATCCGGATTTCAGCTATCTGCCGTTGCTGTCGCAAACGGTGGGGCGCACCGTGTTGCGCGTGGCCAATGCACCGGTGTTGCCGCAACGTTTCGGCGACTTCGCCGATGCGGTGGCCGGCTATGCACAGGAGCTCAAGCAGCAGGCCGATAGCGACCGCACCGCGGCGCGCACGCAGGCCGAGCTGTTGCAGGCCGGGGCCTATGCGGCGGTCGATAACCCCAACCGTCCGCAGCGTGCCCCCGAGCCCAAGGCGGCGGTGCCGTCGATCGATTTCGCCGCCTTGGATCAGGCGATCACGCGGCTGCAGACCAGCGCCAAGCGCTACGACGCTGCACTGGCCGCGCGTGGCGGCGACCTGGATGCGAACGTGCGCGGCAAGCTCAATGCCTCGCTGCAACGCATCGATCAAACGCTGTTGGTCGCGGGCGGTTTGCCGGGCCGGCCGTGGTATCGCAACCTGATCTACGCACCGGGCCTGGCCACCGGCTACGAGGTCAAGACCTTGCCCGGTATCCGCGAAGCGCTGGAAGACCGGCGCTGGGACGATCTGCGCAACTACATCGTGCAGACTGCGGCGGTGCTGGATCGGTATCGCGAGGCCATCGATCGCAATACCACGTTGATCGAGGGCTAGCGGAGCGCTGCACGGCAAGACTGGCAGCACGCTAGCTCAGCGATGCCGCCGCAGCTGCCAGTCTTGCCTGATGTCTGATGCTTGTTGCGCGCAGCCGGTTCGCTACAGCGCATCCTCTGCACCGCGCCCACAAGAAAGCCGCCCGGAAAGGGCGGCTTTTTTTCAGTTCAACGCCAACCTAAGCGCCGGTCGCACCGGCGCGCAGGAATCAGCGCGTGCCGCTCGGACGCTGGCCGCCACGGCCACCATCGCGACGGCCGGCACCCGCACCGGCGTTGGCCTGACGCGGCCCGCTGCTGCGCTGGCCACCCGGCTTCTTCGGGCCGGCATGCGCATGCGCCTGGCGCGGGGCATCGCCATGCGGACGACGCGCGTGGCTCTTGCGCGGCGCGCGGTCGCCGCCCGGCTGTTCGGCACGGCCCGGCGCGCTGTTGCCCCAGCGGATCGGGGTCTGCGGCTCGTAGCCCGGCACGTCGCGGATTTCCACATCGCGCCCCAGCATGCGCACGATCTGGCGCAGCAGCTTGGCTTCGTCCTGCGCCACCAGCGAGATCGCCTCGCCGGTGGAGCCGTTACGGCCGGTGCGGCCGATGCGGTGCACGTAGTCTTCGGCCACCATCGGCAGGTCGTAGTTGATGACCTTCGGCAGCTGGTCGATATCGATACCGCGCGCGGCGATGTCGGTGGCCACCAGCACGGTGACGCGGCCGGCCTTGAAGTCGCTCAGTGCACGCATGCGCTGGCCCTGGCTCTTGTTGCCGTGGATCGCCGCAGTCTTGATGCCGGACTTCTCCAGGAACAGCGCCAGCTTGTCGCTGCCATGCTTGGTGCGCGCGAACACCAGGGTCTGCTCGCGGCTGTCCTGCGCCAGCAGGTGCAGCAGCAGATCGCGCTTGCGCGCGCCATCGACCGGGTGCACGCGGTGGGTGATGCTCTCGGCCACGGTGTTGCTCGGGGTGACCTGGATCTGCATCGGGTTGCGCATGAACTCCAGCGCCAGCTGCTTGATGTTCTCTTCGAAGGTGGCCGAGAACAGCAGGGTCTGGCGGTTCTGGCGCGGCAGCTTGGTCAGGATGCGCTTGATCGACGGCAAAAAGCCCATGTCGAGCATGCGGTCGGCTTCGTCCAGGATCAGCACTTCGATGCCGGACAGGTCCACGCTGCGACGCTCGATATGGTCGATCAGGCGGCCCGGGCAGGCGATCAGCAGGTCCACGCCACGGCGCAGCGCGTCGAGCTGGTTGCCCATGCCCACGCCGCCGTAGATCACCGCGCTGGGAATGCGCAGGTACTTGCTATAGCCGCGCAGGCTGTCATGCACCTGGGTGGCCAGCTCGCGGGTGGGGGTCAGGATCAGCGCGCGCGGCTTGCGCGGTCCGTTGACCGGCTGCGGCGAGGTGCCCAGGTGCTGCAGCAGCGGCAGGCCGAACGCTGCGGTCTTGCCGGTGCCGGTCTGTGCGCCTGCCAGCAGGTCGTGGCCTTCCAGCACCAGCGGGATCGCTTGCTGCTGGATCGGGGTAGGGGTTTCATAGCCCTGCTCGGCCAACGCGCGCAGCAGGAAGGGCGCAAGGCCCAGGGATTCAAAAGACATCAGGAAGCTCCAAGTAAAGCGTCGCCGCCAGGCACAGCCCGGAGCGCAGACGCATTGCAGATGCAAAAAGGTGAGGCTCGGAGCGTTCCCGTGAACCGCGCTGCGAGATGGTGGAACAACCCGATCAAAGAGCGATGGGTTTGTCGGCACCACGAAAGGCGTCGGGTGGGGCGGGCGAGCGGATCGATCGATCCTGGCCTCGCCGGCGGTCCCAAAGGGAAACGGACGGCCGCATGCAGACCCGGCAAGTGTACGCGGGTTTGGCGCGCTGCACAAAATTCACGTGGTGCGGTTGTGCTGCGGCTCAGTTGTTTCAGGTGTAACGGCTGCTGCAGCAGGTCGTACAATCGGCCGATCCGTCACTGCAGCAGGAAGGTCATGAAGCTAGGTTCCCTGAAAGAAGGCGGCCGCGACGGCAGCCTGATCGTGGTCTCCCGCGACCTGCGCACCGCCGTGCGCGCCACCGGCATCGCGCCCACCCTGCAGCGCGCGCTGGAAGACTGGAGCAATGTCGCGCCGCGTCTGAACGCCTTGTCGGCCTCGCTCAATGACGGCAGCGCCGACGGCGTGTTCGATCTGGATATGCAGGCCCTGGCCGCGCCGCTGCCGCGCGCCTACGAGTTCGTCGACGGCAGTGCCTACCTGCCGCACGTGGAGCGCGTACGCCGCGCGCGCAACGCCGAAGTGCCGGAGAGCTTCTACACCGACCCGCTGATGTACCAGGCCACCAGCGCCGGCTTCTACGGCCCGCGCGATGCCATCAAGGTGATCAGCGAAGAGCACGGCATCGATCTGGAAGCGGAAATTGTGGTGATCACCGACGACGTGCCGATGGCCGCTTCGCCTGAGCAGGCGGCTGGGCACATCCAGTTGGTCGGCCTGGTCAACGATGTCTCGCTGCGCAACCTGATCCCGGCCGAGCTCGCCAAGGGCTTCGGCTTCGTGCAATCCAAACCACGCTCGGCGCTGTCGCCGGTGTTCGTCACCCCCGACGAGCTGGGCGCTGCCTGGCGCGACAGCAAGGTGCATCTGCCGCTGGTGACCCATGTCAATGGCGCCTGGTTCGGCGCCCCCGAAGCCGGCAACGACATGCAGTTCGACTTCGCCCAGCTGATCGCCCACGCCGCCAAGACCCGCCCGTTGTCGGCCGGCACGATCGTCGGCTCGGGCACGATTGCCAACCAGGACACCAGCCTGGGTGCCTCGTGTTTTGCCGAACAGCGCGTGGTCGAGACCCTGCGCGACGGCAAGCCCAGCACGCCGTTCATGGCCTTCGGCGACGTGGTGCGGATCGAAATGTTCGCGGCCGATGGCACCAGCATCTTCGGGGCGATCGAGCAGCGCGTCGAACGGCAGCCGCTGCCGTGAACGGCATTGCCGCGTCGCGTGACGTCGCCACCGGCGGCCGCGCATGAGCCCGCCGCTGGAGCTGTTTTCGTACTGGCGCTCCAGTGCTGCCTATCGCGTGCGCATCGGCCTGCACCTGAAGGCGTTGGACTATCGTGCGCATCCGGTGCATCTGGTGCGCGGCGGTGGCGAGCAGCATGCGCCGGCCTATGCGCAGCTCAATCCGCAGGAACTGGTACCCACCCTGCGGCATGGCCCGGTGGTGATCGCGCAATCGCTGGCGATCCTGGAGTATCTGGAAGATGCCTTCCCCGAGACGCCTCGTCTGTTACCGGCAGCGCCTGCCGAGCGCGCCCGCGTGCGTGCGCTGGCGCAGGTCATTGCCTGCGATGTGCATCCGCTCAACAACCTGCGCGTCATGCAGTTGCTGGAGCGCGAGTTCGCGCTGGATGCGGCGCAACGCCAGCACTGGACGCGGCACTGGATGGAGCGCGGCTTTGCCGCACTGGAACAGCAGCTGGCACGCGACCCGCTCACTGGCCGCTTCTGTCATGGCGATGTGCCAGGCCTGGCCGATGGGGTATTGATCCCGCAGCTCTACAACGCGCACCGGTTCGAGGTCGATCTGGGCCCGTATCCCACCCTGCAGCGCATCGAACAGGCCTGCCTGGCGTTACCGGCCTTCGACGCGGCACGGCCGGAGATGCAGGTGGATGCGGTGGCGTGAGGGCTGCGCATCGAGGCCCTCATCCGCCCTTCGGGCACCTTCTCCCGTGGCACGGGAGAAGGGAAAGCCGGGCGTCTGGCCCGAACCGGGCCGTTGCGATGCTGGTTGATGTTGCGACGTGAAGCCGTAGGGCCAAAGCGCCAGCGCCAAGGCACCGCACGCTCACTGGTGTCCCTCCTCCCGTGGACGGGAGAAGGGCAAGCCAGGCATCTGGCTCGATCCGGGCCGTTGCGATGCTGGTTGATGTTGCGACCCAAAGCCCTACGGTTCAAAGCGCGAGCCCCAAGGCACCGCACGCTCACTTATGTCCCTTCTCCCGCATGCGGGAGAAGGTGGCGCGCAGCGCCGGATGAGGGCGCTTGTCGCATCGATATCGCGAATGAGGGGGCTCGTCGCAGCGTCCGCCCTGACAGTTCAGGAGCCGGCAACCCGAGCGCCGCAATGACCGACCTTCACCGCCAGACCGATCAGATGAACCCGTGACTGATCTTCGGCGAAGCCGCCGCTTCGTAATCCGCGTAAGGGTCGTGCTCGCCCGAGCCACCTTCCGACAGGCGGAATTTCAGCGCCAGGCCATCGCGTGAATCGGCGGCGCGCAGCGCCTCTTCCTGCTCGATCTCGCCGGTCTTGACCATCCGGAACAGGCATTGGTCGAAGGTCTGCATGCCTTCTTCCAGCGACTCCTCCATCGCCTGCTTGACCTCGTGCACCTGCCCGCGCCGCAGCAAGTCGCGGATCATCGGCGTGTTGAGCAGTACCTCGGTCGCCGGCCGGCGGCGTCCGTCCACGCCCTTGACCAGGCGCAGCGACACCACCGCGCGCAGGTTCAGCGCCAGATTCATCAGCACGTTCTTGTGCGCGCTCTCGGGGAAGAAATTGAGGATGCGCTCGATGGTCTGGTCGGCATTGTTGGAGTGCAGCGTGGCCAGGCACAGGTGGCCGGTTTCGGCGAACGCGATGGCCGCCTCCATGGTTTCGGCGTCCAGGATCTCGCCGATCAGGATCACGTCCGGCGCCTCGCGCATCGCGTTCTTCAGCGCGCTCTGAAAGGCGTGGGTATCCAGGCCCACCTCGCGCTGGTTCACGATCGACATCTTGTGCTTGTGCAGATATTCGATCGGGTCCTCGATGGTGAGGATGTGCCCGGTGGTGGTGCTGTTGCGATGGTCGATCATCGACGCCAGCGAGGTCGACTTGCCCGAACCGGTGGACCCCACCACCAGCACCAGCCCGCGCGGGGTCATGATGACGTCCTTGAGCACCTGCGGCAGGTTGAGCTCTTCGATGCTCGGGATGCGGCTGCGGATGGCACGGATCACCATGCCCACTTCGCCGCGCTGCTTGAACACGTTGACGCGGAAGCGGCCCGCGTCGGGCAGGGCGATGGCCATGTTGAGCTCGAGCTCGCGCTCGAACTGCGGCACCTGGCCCTCGTCCATCAAGGAATAGGCGATTTTCTTGACCATTCCCGGCGGCAACCCCGTATTGCCGAGCGGGTAGAGCTTGCCTTCGATCTTGATGTACACCGGCGCGCCGGTGGTCAAGAACATGTCCGAGGCATTCTTTTCGGTCATCAGCTTCAGGAAGTAGCCGATATCCATGCGCAATGGTTCCCCAACAAACAGCAGCGTCTCGTTGCAAGTCCGCCGCAGGCTTCCGACAATGGCCGTGCTCGAGACTTCCTCGCTACGGCTCCCCTAATGACGGCTAGCTTCGCATACTTGCGGCGATCCCTGTATGGCATCGCCTGTTTCATGGTTCTTTCCTCTCCGGCCGCCGCTCAGGTGGCCCCGGAGCTCACCGCCGCCGAACAGGCCGTGCAACGCGCCACCCAGGCCGATGCCGACCAATACGCACCGGATCTGGTCAACCTGGCACGCCAGGAATTGATGCAGGCCCAGCAGGCGCAACTGGACAAGCGCCAGCGCAAGCAGGTGCCGCAGATCGCCTTGCGCGCAGCGGCCGACGCCGATCTGGCCAAGGCCCGCAGCGAAGAGGCGGTGGTCACCGCCCAGCTGGAACAGCGCAAGAAGGAAGTGGCGCAGTTGCAGAACAGCCTCAACACCGGGGAGGGCGGCCGATGAAACTGCGCCCGCTGCTCTACATCGGTGTATTGAGCCTGGCCAGCTTGCCGCCGCTGGCGATGGCGGCCAAGGACGACCCGCAGGCCGACGCGCTCAACCGGCGCCTGGCCGCGCTGCAGAACGACCCGCAGACCAGCGACCTGGCCCGCTTCGAGCGGCTGCAGGCCCAGCAAAGCGTGGCCGCACTGGCCGAGGCCAAGCGCCGCGACCGCGACGAGCTGGTGTTCCTGGCCGACCGCCGGGTCGAAATTGCCGAACTCACCGCCCGCACCGCACTGGCGCGGCGTGAGCTGGATCGGCTGGAAGGCACCCGTAACGATCTGCTGATCGAAGCCAGCCGTCGCGACGCCTCGCGTGCGCGCCAGGAGGCCGAACGCTTGCGCGTGCAGGCGCAGATCCAGGCCGAAGAGGCCGAGCGCATGCGTCAGGCCGCCGAACAGGAGACCCTGGCCCGGCAGGACGCCGAGCTGGCGCTCACTAGCGTGGCCGGCAAACAGACCGCCAAGCTCAATGCGGCTCAGCAGAAAGCCGTGCAGCTGGCACACGAGGAGGCCGAACTGGTGGCCGGGGCCAAGTTGCCGGCTGCCAAGTTCGATAGCCGTGGCGAGGTCTTTTCCCTGGGGAGCGGTGCCTTCGGTGGCAAGACGGCGTTGTCCGGTGATGCGGCCGGGCAGGCCAAGGCCCTGGCCGAATACCTGAACATCGGCAAGAAGGGCCGGGTCAGCATCGTTGGCTTCGACAGCGACGCGGCCACGGCTAAGAAGCGTGCCGAGGCGGTACGCGATGCGTTGGTGGCCGGCGGGGTGGCTGCGTCCCGGTTGCAGGTCAGCGGCGCCAAGGGTGCCGCCAGCAAGACGCGGGCAGCCGAGGTCGTTGTTGCGCCCTGATGGCAAGTGGTTGGAAGTTAAGGTCTTTTAACTCCGGCATGACGCCCGGTTGAACCGCGGTCACTGATTCACGCCAAGAAGCGGCGGAGCGGCCCTTTCGGCCTTGAACCCCCTGCGCGACCGGCGTAGGGTCGTACCTCCAGGCAGCAACTCCGCTGCCTGGAAAGTACGGAGGGCCGGGCCAGTGACGCAAGGGCACGCAGCGACGCAACGTGGTGGAAGAGCAGGTGGTCTCGCCAGTGCGTGTGCCGTTGTCACCTTCGCCACCGTGACTCGTGGGTCTTCCATCCCCAAGCAGCGCCCCGTGCCGCCCGCGGCCGGGGCGTTCTTGTTTTAAGTGAAGGAGGTAACGCCATGTTCGAAGGGCAACCGCAGACCGAAATCGACGCATTGATCAAGTCCGATCCCGAGTTCAAGCAGCTGTACCAACGCCACAAGCTCTTGAACAAGAAATGCATGGATGCCGAACTTGGGGTGCTCCCCATCGACGACGTGACCTTGGGCCAGATGAAACGCGAGAAGTTGCAGGCCAAAGAAAAGCTCACCCGGATGTACGACCAGCTCACGCACTGATCCTTCCCCACCGCTAGAACAAGTTCACCGTCGCGGGCGGTGGCGGCCTCCTCGTCGGCTTGCCACCGTCCGCGTCTTTATTCGGCCAGCGCCGGTTGTTGCATGTTGCCAGGGCGGTTGAGCACGCTTGTTCATGGGGGCGCGCAATCGCTTCACGCCTGAATGAGCATTCCCCGCCGGTTCGTCGGATAATGACCGGTCTAGCCCGCGCGGCGCAGCGACGATATCCCGATGGCGATTCATTCCTCCGTACTCGAACTGATTGGCAACACGCCGATCGTCAAGGCCCAGCGCCTGGACACCGGCGTCTGCGAGCTGTTCCTCAAGCTGGAGGCGAACAATCCCGGCGGATCGATCAAGGACCGCATCGGCCTGTCGATGATCGAGGCAGCTGAACAGCGCGGCGACCTGAAGCCCGGCGCCACCCTGGTGGAAGGCACCGCCGGCAATACCGGCCTGGGTCTGGCCCTGGTGGCGCAGCAGAAGGGCTACCAGCTGATCCTGGTGGTGCCGGACAAGATGAGCCGCGAGAAGATCTTCAATCTCAAGGCCATGGGCGCCAACGTGGTGCTGACCCGCTCGGACGTGGCCAAGGGCCACCCGGAGTACTACCAGGACCTGGCCGCCAAGATCGCCGCCGAGACCCCGGGCGCCTACTTCATCAACCAGTTCGGCAACCCGGACAATCCGGCCGCGCACGAATTCGGCACCGGCCCGGAAATCCTGGCGCAGATGGACGGCCAGCTGGATGCGATCGTGTTCGGCTGCGGCAGTTCCGGCACCATGACCGGCCTGTCGCGCGCGTTCGCCAGCGCCTCGCCGCACACCGAACTGGTGCTGGCTGACCCGGTCGGCTCGATCCTGACCCAGTACATCGAAGAGGGCACGGTCAGCGAAAAGTCCGGCAGCTGGCTGGTCGAGGGCATTGGCGAGGATTTCCTGCCGGATATCTCCGACTTCACGCGCGTCAAGAAGGCCTATTCCATCAGCGATGCGGAGAGCTTCCATACCGCGCGCGAGCTGTTGGCCAAGGAGGGCATCCTCGGCGGCTCGTCCACCGGCACCTTGCTGGCCGCTGCGCTGAAGTACTGCCGCGAGCAGACCACGCCCAAGCGCGTGCTGGTGTTCGTCTGCGACACCGGCAACAAGTACCTGTCGAAGATGTACAACGACTACTGGATGCTGGACAACGGCTTTTTGGAGCGCCCGCAGCACGGCGACCTGCGCGACCTGATCCTGCGCCCGTACAACAAGCGCGACACCGTCGTGGTCGGCCCGAAGGACCTGCTGACCACCGCGTACCAGCGCATGAAGCTGTACGACGTCTCGCAGTTGCCGGTGATCGACGACGGCGAGCTGGTCGGCATCGTCGACGAGAGCGACGTGCTGCTGCATGTGTATGGCGACGAGGCGCGCTTCCGCGACCCGATTTCCACCGCCATGGTCAGCAAGCTCGATCGCCTGGACGTCGCGTCGCCGATCGAAGCGCTGCTGCCGGTGTTCGACCGCGGCCAGGTCGCCATCGTCATGGACGGCAAGCAGTTCCTGGGCCTGATCACCCGTATCGACCTGCTCAACTACCTGCGCCGCCGCGTGCAGTGATCGCATGCAGTGATCAGCCAGCGCCGCGCGCCCGGATGAGACGCGCGGCACCGGCCATTCAGACCTGCTTGCTACAATCCGCCACTTTTTCCGGGAACCTCCATGTCCAATCGCACCACCAACAGCCATGATGGCGAGCGCGCACTGTCGCTCGCGACGCTGGCGATCCATGGAGGGCAGTCGCCGGATCCCAGCACCGGGGCGGTGATGCCGCCGATCTATGCGACGTCCACCTATGCGCAGTCCAGCCCGGGCGAGCATCAGGGTTTCGAGTACTCGCGCACCCACAACCCCACGCGCTTTGCCTATGAGCGCTGTGTCGCATCGCTGGAAGGGGGCACGCGTGCATTCGCCTTCGCCTCCGGCATGGCCGCCACCTCCACGGTGATGGAACTGCTGGATGCCGGCAACCACGTCGTAGCGATGGACGATCTGTACGGCGGCACCTTCCGTCTGTTCGAGCGCGTGCGCCGTCGCACCGCCGGCCTGGATTTCAGCTTCGTCGATCTGACCGACGCGGCCGCCTTCGAAGCCGCGATCCGCCCCGACACCAAGATGGTGTGGATCGAAACCCCGACCAACCCGATGCTCAAGTTGGTCGACATCGCCGCCATCGCTGCGATCGCGCGCAAGCACGGTCTGCTGATCGTGGTCGACAACACCTTCGCCTCGCCGATGCTGCAACGCCCGCTCAGCCTGGGCGCCGACATCGTCGTGCACTCGGCCACCAAGTACCTCAACGGTCACTCGGACATGGTGGGCGGCATCGCCGTGGTCGGCGACAACACCGAACTGGCCGAACAACTGGCGTTTCTGCAGAACTCCATCGGCGGTGTCCAGGGCCCGTTCGACAGCTTCCTCGCGTTACGTGGATTGAAGACGTTGCCCCTGCGCATGCGCGCACACTGCGAAAACGCCCTGGCGCTGGCGCAGTGGCTGGAGACGCATCCCGCGATCGAGAAGGTGATCTACCCCGGCCTGCCTTCGCACCCGCAGCACGCGCTCGCGAAAAGCCAGATGTACGGCTTCGGCGGCATCGTCTCGATCGTCCTCAAGGGCGGCTTCGACGCGGCCAAGCGTTTCTGCGAGAAGACCGAACTGTTCACCCTGGCCGAATCGCTGGGCGGCGTGGAAAGCCTGGTGAACCATCCAGCCGTCATGACGCACGCCTCCATCCCCGTGGCCCGCCGCGACCAGCTTGGTATCAGCGATGCGCTGGTGCGGCTGAGTGTGGGGGTTGAGGATGTGGGGGATTTGCGAAGTGATCTAGATAGTGCGTTGAAATGACCCGTTCAAACCGATTAGGCAGTTCTGTCCATACGGGCTCAAGCCCAATTGCCCCGTATGCGTCACTTTCGCGTCACCGTCGCTTGGTGTGGGAGCTATGCAAGCGCGATATTGCTGGAAAGTACCGCGGATCTATGGGGGGCTCGCTCTGGGCTTTTTTGAACCCCCTGCTTATGTTGGCTATCTACTCGTTTGTGTTTGGCTATATCTTCAAGTCACGTTGGTCGGGAGCGGCAACGGGCGATACACATTTTGCCGTTGTCTTGTTTTCAGGTTTGATTTTCGGGAATTTATTTTCTGAATGTCTAAGTCGAGCACCCGTGCTTATCACATCTAACCCAAATTATGTAAAGAAGGTAATCTTCCCCTTGGAGGTTCTTCCCTGGGTAGTTGTGGGTACGTCAATGTTTCACGCCGTAATCAGCTTTTTGGTGCTACTGATCGCTATGCTGCTTACAGGTGCTTCGATCTCCCCCGCGGCATTGTTCTTTCCGGTTGTCATGTTGTTGTTTCTTCCAATGGTTGCAGGGGTTACTTGGTTGGTCTCTGCGTTGGGTGTTTATTTTCGTGATGCGCAGCAGATTATGATGGTACTTACAACTGCTTTGGTCTTTTTGGCGCCCATCTTTTATCCGCGCAGCAGCCTGCCGCAGGAGTATCAGTGGCTTCAAATGCTCAATCCACTGACCTTTGTCGTTGAGGCCGGCCGTGATGCGGTGCTTTGGGATAAGCTGCCGTCGGCGGAGCACGTCTTGATGTACCTGCTGGTGTCCTTAGTCATTTCATGGCTTGGATGGTTGAGTTTTAAGGCGACACGCAAGGGATTTGCAGATGTCCTCTGAAAAACCAGTCATTACCGTCGATCAGGTTAGCAAGCGCTACGAAATATACGCGGAGCCTTCAGATCGATTTAAGCAGATGACGATTTCGGCGTTGGGCAAATTTGTGCCAATGCGTGAACGCCGCTACTTCAAGGAATTTTGGGCCCTGCACGGAGTGTCGTTGCAGGTGCAGCGTGGTGAGTGTGTTGCGCTTATTGGGCGCAATGGCTCGGGAAAATCCACTTTGTTGCAGATTATTGCGGGCACGGTGACGCCAACCGCCGGGACAGCATCGGTAGATGGGCGCGTTGCAGCACTGCTTGAACTTGGATCCGGCTTCAATCCCGAGTTTACTGGACTTGAAAATGTCTATCTCAACGCATCTCTTCTAGGTTTGTCTCGTCAAGAAGTCGATGCCAGGCTTGATGCGATTCTAGAGTTTGCCGACATTGGTGACTTTGTTAATCAGCCTGTCCGTACTTATTCCAGCGGAATGACCGTACGCCTAGCATTTGCCGTGCAGGCCCAGATTGACCCCGATGTACTGATTGTCGATGAAGCTTTGGCTGTTGGCGATGCACGCTTTCAGGCGAAGTGTTTCGCTCGCCTGAAATCTTTACGAGAGCGTGGAACTTCAATTTTGCTCGTAACCCATTCAACTGAGCAGGTAGTCACCCACTGCGACCGAGCTATCCTCATCGATCATGGACAGAAAATCGAAGATGGTGCTCCGCGCCCCGTTGTGAATTTATACCTTGATCTGTTGTACGGCCGTCAAAAGGCGGCGACATCTCAAGCTTCACCCTCAGCGGTAGAAGCGCTTGGCTCCCCGCTAGATGAGCAATTGGCTCAATTCGATGCGGGTTTCGGAACGAGAAACGAAGCACTTTTTGCTTCACGCCCCGCGTTCAATCCTTACGAGCATCGGTGGGGTGACGGCAAAGCAGAGTTTTTGGACTTTGCTCTTTTTTCGCAGGGGCAGTCTTTTCCTTCCAGTCTCCCTGCAGGAGCAGAGATCGATCTCTACCTACGCTATCGTTGCTCTGCCGAGTTGGTGAGGCCGATTTTGGGCATTACCTTGAAGACCAAGGAGGGGCTGACGGTATATGGGACGAATACTGAAATGGCGGCAGTGGAAGGCGCCTTCGCGAAAGACGGAAAGACCGGGATCGCGCTTTGTCGCCTGAAGCTAAATTGTGCGGCTGGCGATTACTTTATTTCAGTGGGACTAGCCAGCCGTGAAACAGATGGCGAGGTCATTCCTCATGATCGGCGTTACGATGCAATTCACTTGTGTGTCGAGACGACTCTTCCCTTTATCGGGATCACCGACCTTCGAGCTAATTTGAAACTTCTATGACATGGATTTTTGATCCCGCTACCAGCTTTGGGCACTATACGTTTGATGAAAAATCCAACTGCTGGCAGCCTGCCGGATTGGGAGCTGAGTGGTCCTATTCGGACGGCGACGCTGTCGAAGATAATCTCTATCAGCTAGTCGCTGGCTGTACGGATCGAAGTGTTCAGTCGCTCGAATTGTCTAATTGCATTACTGACTGGCCGACCAAATACTATTTCAGTCCACGTCGCGCCAATCTGCTTAGGCCAGTGGCCGAGCTGCTCAGCGGTGATGTGCTGGAGGTGGGAGCGGGGTGTGGAGCGATCACGCGTTATCTAGGCGAAACCGCCAGGAACGTGGTGGCGTTGGAACCTGCGCCACGCCGTGCGCGAGTTGCGAAAAAGCGCTGTGAGGACCTTGCCAATGTCCAATTGGTTGTGGAGAACCTTGAGGCTTTTAGAACAGAGGCGCGATTTGACGCAGTCACTTTAATCGGCGTTCTCGAATATGCGGAGCGCTTCTCAGATCGGCCGGACGCAGCAGCCCATTGGTTAGCTTGCGCCCGTAATCTGCTCAAGCCCGGCGGTGTCTTGTTGGTTGCCATTGAAAACCAACTGGGCCTCAAGTATTTCGCTGGTGCGCCGGAGGACCATCTGGGTCGGCCCATGCTGGGTCTTGAGGAGGTTTACGCAGGTAGCGGGGCGCGCACCTATGGCCGTCGAGAGCTAGAGGAAATGATGCGTCTCGCAGGGTTTGCCGATGTCGCGGTGGCGCTACCGTTTCCTGATTATAAACTTCCGACATCGATCTGGTTTTCCAAAGATGGCAAAGCCGCGCCAGGATTCGACGATGGGGCTGCGCTTGCGGCTGCATCGGTGACGCGCGATCCTCAAATTGGACGGCCGCCATTGTTTGCTGTCGACCGTGTCTGGAATGTTGTCGCCCGCAATGGCTTGCTGCCGGAGATGGCCAATTCGTTCCTTTTTGTAGCGCACATGCAGACGACTGATGCATTGTTCGGATCCAAAAACTGTGACGTAGCTGGGTACCACTTATCCACCGAACGAGATAGACCGTTTGCGAAGGTCACTCGCTTCGAATTGCGTGACAGGAAGCCTTGGGTTAGTCGTAGCTTTCTTATCCCCGGCCTAGCGCGTGAAGCTGACGGGTTTGAATGCACTCCGAAAGATGAGCGCTATGTTGCAGGGTGCGCACTAACTGATTCGCTTTACGAAATGTTGCTGCATGATGGATGGCAGATCGGTGATGTGGGTCCATGGTTAAGGCGTTGGCTCGAGGCGGTTGCGCGCCATGTGGGTCTGGAACCGGAAGCGCTGGTCAATTCCGAGTACAACGCGGAAATGTTGCTGCCTGGCGACGTTATTGATCTGGTTCCGCACAATCTAATGGAGGCGGCCGATGGGTCGCTTCGCTTCATCGATCTGGAGTGGCGTAGTGCTGAGCCCGTGGCACTCGGATACCTGGTTTTCCGAGGCCTGCTGGAAGTGGTGTCTTCCTGCGTGAGTGTGGCTCGACCTTATGATGAGCGACATCTGTACCTGATGCACTTCATCACGGATGCGATGCGTGAGTGTGGAGGCATGCTCATGCCGTCTGTCGCAGATATCGAGCGATATATAGCTCTAGAGCGCCGCTTCCAGTGTGCTGCCTCGGGCAGGCCGGCTGCGCTTGAGTACAAGTTGCTGGTTGAAGCAAAGATGCCTGTTACATCAACTTCGACAGTAGAGGGGCCATTGATCACGTCACTGATCGAAGCGAGAGAGGTGCGGGAGCAGCTAAACGATCTCCTTTCCCACCATGATGCTCTGCTTGCCGAACATGAGAAGGTAGCAGCATGGGCCAAAGGCCTTGATCAGGAACTCATGGAGGACAGGACGCGACATGCCGCGTTGGTAGCCGAGCACGAAGAGGTTGCACGATGGGCCTCAGGCTTGGATGAGCAGGTGTTGCGTGCCGCTAACAGCTTGGACGAGCTCATCGTACATGCAGAGCAAGATGGAAAATTGGACGCGGGGATCTTGGGTGCCTACTTGCTAGAGCTTGTAACGCTTCGCCGTGACTACAGTCTGCTGAAGCGTACGGATCAGAGAACTGTTGACGAAATGGATGCCGTCAAAGTCCAGCTGGCAAAGTCCGAGGGCCGGAACGCGCAACTGTTACTTCGTGTGGAGGATGCCGAGACGCAACTCCAACGGGCATTGGCCGGTGAACAGGGAGCTTTGAAACTGGTGGAGTCGCTGCAGCATCAAGAGCGCGCGTTGCAATCCGATCTTGCCAGGCTGAGGCATCTAATGGCCAATATGGAAGTAGGGCAGTCTGCGGAAAGGAATGCTGCGATGCAGCGCGAGAAGGACATTATAGAGCGCGAGAACGAAGCGTCCCAGCGTGACAAAATCTGGGCAGACAGGGAAATGGTCGCACTTGATACACAGCGCAAAGTGGCTGAGGAGGCGCTTTTGGCTGCGCAGTCATCCTCGGAACTGATCGGAGCCGAAAACCGGGTCCGTGCTCTTGAAACTGAGGTCGAGCTGGCTCGGGAAGCCTACGACACCGTGGTCAAGTCTCAGTCGTGGCGCATGACAAAGCCGCTGCGCTTTGCAATGCGGATCATGCGCGGGGATTGGAATGCCGTCGCTGCATCCGTACGCGGTAAGCCTTGGGCGCAGTCACCGATTCTAAATTTGGTTCGTAACCCGGCGAAACGTTTCCTCATGCAGCGCGACGCAGCTTCTCCAGCGCCGCCTGACGGACTGCTGATGCATACTCAGGACGACCCTGCACGGTTGCTTGAGGGCGTCTCATTTCAGATTGTCGATGCGCCTGAAGTCAGTATTATTATTCCCGCATATGGGCGACTCGACCACACCGCTGCATGCGTCAGATCGATCTACGCCAATTTGCCGAATGCATCAATAGAGGTTCTGGTTGTCGAGGATGCGTCTGGCGACGAGCAGATTGGTGCGCTGAGTCAGGTGCCAGGTCTACGCTACTCGGAAAATCCGATCAATTTAGGCTTTCTGCGCTCATGTAATCATGCGGCGTCCCTAGCGAGAGGCCGATATATCTACTTCCTTAACAATGATACGGAAGTAACCGAAGGCTGGTTGGACGCGCTGGTGAATACGGCAAAATCCTGGCCGGAATGCGGTCTTGTGGGGTCCAAGCTGATCTATCCAGATGGACGCCTGCAGGAGGCTGGTGGCATTGTTTGGAAAGATGCAAGCGCGTGGAACTATGGAAGATTGGATGACCCATCCCGTAGCATCTACAACTACACGCGTGAAGTGGATTACATTTCCGGCGCGTCGATCATGATTGAAAAGGCGCTGTTCGATTATTTCGGTGGTTTTGACGAATTATATCTGCCCGCTTACTTTGAAGACACCGATTTGGCATTCAAGGTGCGTGCGTCAGGGCGCAAGGTCGTGTATGAGCCCCGCTCTGTTGTCGTTCACTATGAAGGAATTTCGCACGGTACCGATACGGGCGGCGGCATCAAAGCTTTCCAGGTGGACAACCAGAAGAAGTTCTATGAGCGCTGGAAGGGTGTGCTAGAGCGAGATCACTTGGCGAATGCCGACCGGCCATTCCTTGCTCGCGATCGTAGCCACCTGAAAAAGGTGATACTGGTCATTGACCACTACATTCCGCAGCCAGACCGCGACGCGGGGTCGCGGGCTATGTACCAATTATTGAAGTTGTTGATAGCCAACGGCTATGCGGTAAAGTTCTGGCCAGAAAACATGTGGCACGATGCTCCATATGCGCGTCCACTGCAGGATGTTGGGGTTGACGTGATGTACGGAGCTGAGTATGTCGGTGGTTTCGAAAAATGGATCGCCGAAAATGGCGCTAGCATTGACACGATAATATTCAGTCGGCCGCATATTAGCGTCCAGTTTATCGACGCTGTTATTCAATACTCGCCAGCCCGCCGTCTCTACTATGGTCACGACATCCATTACTTGCGCCTTGCGGAGCAAATGAAGGTAGAGCCGTCGCCTGAACTTCAAGTTGATCTTGAGCACTATCGTGCAATTGAAGAGGGCCTCTGGCGAAAAATGCATGAGGTTTATTACCCAAGCGAGATCGAGACGGCTTATGTGAATTCGTGGATTGCTTCAGCGGACGTGGAATGTAAGGCCACAACAGTGCCCCTCTACGCGTATGAAAGTGTTCCATTGCGAGCGCAGGAAAATCTTCGTTTGCGTCGCGATATCCTATTTGTAGCGGGCTTTGGGCATCCGCCTAATGTCGATGGAGCAAAGTGGTTTGTAGCTGAGATATTTCCCCTAATCCGGGTAAAGCATCCGGATGTCCATGTCATAATGGTCGGATCTAATCCGACCAGCGACGTGAAGGCACTGGCAAATGAGTTCATCAAGGTAACTGGTTTTGTTTCCGATGAACAGCTAGAGGCCATGTACGAATCGGCGCGCGTTGCTATTGCGCCTTTACGGTTTGGTGGCGGAATGAAGGGAAAGGTACTCGAATCAATGCGCTACGGTCTACCGATTGTGACAACGTCGACTGGTGTGCAGGGATTATCGGCAACTCGTGACTTTGTTTACGCTGCGGACGACCCTAAGGAATTTGCCGCTGCAACAAACCTATTATTGGAAAACGACCCTGAATGGTTGCGTCGCTCCCATGACGGTCAAGCGTTTATTAATAAAGAATTTTCTGCTCAATCAGTCCTCGCCGCCATGCGACACGGATTGGGTGGGTAATATTGGATTCGCACATGAAATTTCTGCTTTTTGTTGCCAAGTTAACGGTCATATGCCTTGTTGTAGCGGTGTCAGCTGTTGTGGCGGGCTGCTACCAGAAATCCCACCACCAACAATTGGCTGTGATCGACTACGGTCCCACGTCTATAAATGCTGGCGCCACGTTCAACGTGCAGCCGGATGGTAGCTCGGCTGCGTGGTTCCGTATGAACCAGCCTATGGACGGAAGCACAGTCTGGGTTAACCTTGACGGGACTAATATTCGTGCCGATATTTCCGATAACTTGATTACCGTCAAAGTGCCAGCCCAGCTCTTTTCGACGCCAGGCACTATCAGTGTTGTCATTACAAAAGTTGCCGGTGACCAGAAAATCATTGCGCCAGCAGTTCCTGTGAAGGTGGAAAAAGCGCAATGCGAGCCTTCGGCTGATAGCGAGAGTATAGGCGAGTGTGGGTCCAAAGGAACTTCTAATGTTGCGCGTGCCGCGGTGCCGAGGTACATCAAGGCTGTTACATACTTTGGTCACGCGTGGCCCATTAACTTTTGGACTTCAGATCTAACTGGTGTGGATGAAGACATGAAACGCATGCGGGCCGACGGATTCAATTCTGTCGTGTTCGTGGTTCCCTGGGGCGAATTCCAACCAGGCTTAGACCCGATCCGCTACGATCAGCAAATGTACAGTCGTTTGCGCGATGTTTGTAAATCTGCGAAAACTGCGGGGCTTGACGCATACTTCCGAGTTTCGTATGAATGGGATTTCGCATCTGATGTACAGCTGCCAGCAGTCGCACGTGCTAATGAGTTGTTTACAAGTGACAAACTACAGCCGGCATGGACTGGGTACCTTTCGAAGGTTGGGGAAGCTACTTCTTCTTGTGCGAAAGGATACTTTCTTTCATGGGAAGATTACTGGCATGTTCTAGATATGGCGCAGTCTGGCAGAACTCCAGAGGAATCGGCACGTATTTCCAAGCTTATTGGCTTTGATGAATGGGCTACCTCGCATGCATCGGAGGCGTTTCGTAAAAGATTTGATGCGGATCGCAAAGTGCTAGGGGCATACCCCGTGCCTCAAACGAAAGATCCCAATTTTACTCAATTGTACGCATGGTTCGACGAACAACTTTCGTCGCGCTTGCTTGCGCGTGCGGCGCAGGTGCTACCCAACATGAGCATTGAGGCACGCGTCGATAGTGACCCTATCTATGCGAACGGCGAAATTGCAACGTGGTACTCGCACAATGCGACGTATTCGGTGCCGTCATCGCAATACCTAATGACGTATTGGGCTCCGGCAATGGGGGCCCAGAACAAGGGCGAAATCGATACAGCCCAGAGCGCAATTGCTAGATTCGTCTATAACCAAAAAAAGATCCTTGAGCACACGGATAACCATATTTTTGTTGAGCAGCTGTTGTATACCGACAACACGCCTAAGATGGCTCATAATGCGAAGATAGACCCGAAACAGATGGGTGATTTTCTTTCTGAGCTATCCGCGCCTCTCCTTCAGTTTACGTCAGGCTATGCGCTATGGGGTTACCAGAACTACCGGGCCAACCTGTTATATAACCCCGACTTCGCGCTCGGAATGAAGGGCTGGGACACCAAAGGCACGGTTGTACTGCAAGGTGCCGCACCTTTCTCGGCTACTTTGGGTGATGGAGGCACCATCAGCCAGCAAGTCCCTGTTTCGCGCGATCATTATGTCAATTTCGCTGACAATGTTCGAGTGAATATGATCGCAGGTGGTGATGGCGAGATCGAAGTCTCGCTCGGTAAGAGGGCTGCACGCATGCGCGTTAGCGGTGCCGCAAAGGAGATCACCATGTTTTTACCCGAGGCTGTTACAGGAACTGCCTTCTCTATTCGTGTCTTAACAGGTAGTGTTACGCTCTCCCGCATTTATGCTTACCGGTTCATCCAGGAATCTAGTGCCAGGGACGATTACGGGAGAGACCTGCCCGACATGGCATATATTCGTAAAATGAATAAAAAAATCGAGATGCTGGATGGTCTGCCGTCGATGTACTCAAGTGAAGCGGGCAACCTGGATCGCGTCGTTGGTACCTATGGCGTTGAAAAAGACGGTCAGCAAGTGTACTCATGGGCCGGACCTAAAGTGTTGGCCTACGTGAAAGCAACAGGTCAGTATGTCGAGGTCAAGGGCACCCTGAATGTTTCCATGTTTGGAAACGCAATTTGCGGCGTTCAAGGTTCTATAAACGGTGTTGATGTGGCGCGCCTTGAGCATCGGCACGATGGCACGTTCTCTCTGAAGCTACCGGTACCGGTTGATCAGCTGGGTCGCCCCGTTAAGGTCGGACTCAAATCTAGTTGTCAGACTCATCCTTCCCCTGGTCAAGGCGACCAGCGCGTATTGTCGTTCGTGCTAAATTCGATCGGGGTGCCGAATTAATGGGCCAGGCATTCCAGTTTAAACGCATCCCATCCTGGTTGATACATATTGGACCTATTGCGCTATTTGCCCTAGTTAATTTTATTACCTTTCGAGAGCATTACGCAAACCACGCCACATTTCCCTGGGATTTCCTAGGTGGCTACCACTCGCAAGCATACGGTTGGTTCGACAACGGTGGGGTCTTGTCGCCGCCATCGTGGTTGCCATGGACTAACATGGGTTTCCCCGCTTTCCTGACCCTCCAGTCGGGCTCTTGGTATATGCCACTGGCTGTTCTGCATAGTTTGGGTATCGATTATACGGTGCATGTGGCCACCGTATTCCAAATATTGCATGTTCTCTTCGGTGCTGTTGGCGCTTATCTATTCGTTCAGGCCCTGTCAGGGCATCGCCTCGTCGCCTTGTTGTTGGGTGTTGCATACCATTTCAGTGCCACTTTTTACGCAAACCAGGAGCACGTTGATATTGTGCGCGCTGCGGCATGGGCTCCATGGCTTTTATATGGGCTAGTGCCAACTATTACAACGAAGCGCTTTGGCTGGGCTGTGGCCGCTTTGTCCACTTCACAACTTGTCATAGCAGGTTATCCAGGAGTTACGGTTGCGATGGTGTATGCCTGCGCCGCCAGTTGCCTCGTCCATTACATACATCTTGAGCCAGGGAAAAGACGAGTTGGATATGCTTGGGCCGTAATTACGGCAGTCGTGTCCGGTTCGTTCATCTCACTGCTAAAGTGGTTGCCTTTGGCATTGAATGGATCTAAGGGGCTGAATCTTGAGCATTTTCCTAGTCAGCCATTTGGCCCAATTCACCTGTTGACCCTGTTTTCTCCTTACGCCGAGCTGCAGGTGCCCGGTGACATCACGATGCGCAGTCTTTGGTTGCCAACTTTAGCGCTATGGGGCTGCGCATACGCAAGCTGGAGAAGCGTTGCCACGCGGTCAGGAATATGTATTATAGGTGTAGCGCTTTTAATTGGCATGTTGTCTGCTGGTAATCCGGCTATCCGTGAGATCATTCCCGGCGCTTCGGTAAGTAGGTTTCCGCTCTCCGACTGGAGACCCGTTTTGCACTTAGGGATTCTTTCAGTTGCAGCTAATGGATGGACACGGTTGTTAGCTGGTGAGCTAACGATGCGGCGAATTTTGATAGGTTCGCTGGCTTCTCTGGTTTTTTTTACCTATATGTCTGTGCGCGCGTCCAGTCTTGGGCTGGCGATTCCGCAAATCAGTCGGATGCAGGGGTCCATAGCAATTTGTGCCCTTTTGTGTAGTCTATGTGCGCTCGTGTCGACTGTTTGGCGCCGGCGTGGCGCAGGGATCGTCTTAGCTCTGTGTGCTACGCTGTTTTGTTTCCGCGATGGTTATGATTTTCATAATGCTCAGTCCGCGCCTTGGGCTCCGGGGTGGAGTTTGGATGCTGAGAAAGTATGGTTAGGCGGCTCCTTTGACGAATTTCGGGCCAAACGCGGTCCTCTCATGCCTATTGAACACCGCCCCCGAAGATTCGTTATAGGGAATTCAGCGGCTGAGGCCGTTGAAAATCGTAATAGCCAAAAATACAACCGCTGTTGGTATATGCGTACCTATTGTGTCTTTGGATATGACAATGTTCGCATGTCATTGCCGCACGCCGGCCTGCTCCACGCACTTGGTGGTCCTGGTCAGGATGATCTGCTTGAATTTATAAGGCGGCCAGGTCAACTTTTACTCTTAAATATTGATGAAACAGGACAGGTGCCACATCTTGCTCAAGAGAGCCGCACTGCATCTGCTATAGGGCGTACAGATGCTGCGCACGTTCAATACGTAAAATACAGTGCGACGGAAGTGGTATATCGCCTGTATGTGCCAAGTCCTACTTTGGTAGTTGAAAACGAAATCTCTTGGCCTGGCTGGAGCTACGTTGCTTGCGACAAGGCGTCCTTTTGTCTGCCTAGCCGGCAGGTTGCGTCGACCACTCAAGGCCTTCGGAGTTGGGTGATTCCAGCAGGTTATAGTGAAGTTCGCATTCATTTTAAGGGTCCGCCCGTTTGGCCCGGTTATTTGGCCGCAGCCATTGGTTTGCTTATTGCAATTTTAGTAATTTTCACCCCGCGACAAATTTTGCCAGCTTATCTCAAGCAGTGCGTTCCAGCTTGAAGGCCGCATCGGCAGCTGCATCTTTATACGCTTTTTGCAGCTTGCCCCTTACAACAGGTTTCCCATTAATAATGCGTATTGCCAGGTAGAAGCCTTGCCGTGTCGACTCTCTGCAATTCAGTGCTAGCTAAAACTAGGCCTGCGGTTGATGCTAAGCACCTAACTCGGCGGGCGACGCCCGCCTAGGCTGTCGTGCGGTATTGACTCCCCTGTAACTTCGACCAGCCAAAAACTAAAGGGTTAGGTGACACTGAGCCCCAAAGGAGCCCTTCGCCATGAAGAAGTCAAAGTTCACCGAAGATCGCGTTCGCCCTAGGTAGGCCGAGATCGGCACGACGACTGAGGATGTCTGCTGCAAGATGGGCATTAATCAGGCCACGTTTTACGCGTGGCGCAAGAAGCTTAGCGGACTAGGCGTGGTCGAGCTGCGCCGGCTACGCCAGCTTGAGGGAAGAGTACCGCAGGCTCAAGCAGGTGACGGCGGATCTGAACCTTGACAAGGACATGCTGCAGGACGTGCCACCAAAAAATTCTGATGCCCGCGCAGCGCAAGACGCTCGTGGGCCGTCTGGTCGATCGGTATCGCGTTGGAGGGTTCGTTGAGCCTACGCCGTCGTCAAGCAGCGCTGTTGGCGCTTTACTACCAGCCTCGCGACAATGATGATGCGCCACTGCTTCGACGGATCGAAGAGATCGCTGCCAAGCGGGTGCACTATGGCTTTTGGCGGATCTGCCTGCTGCTGCGCCGAGAAGGCTGGAAGGCCAACCACAAGCGTATGTATCGGCTGTGCTGCCAAGCTGGCCTCAACCTGCCGGCTCAGTGCAAGGCTGCCGCACATTGCCTGGAGACCACGGTGCTAACCGGCCCCCATCAGCCTCGGAGCATGGACTTTGTTGCCGACGTCTTATTCGACGGCCGCCACTCCCGGGCTTTGACCATCGTGGACAACTTCACCAAGGAAAGTCTGGCCGTCGAATTGAATCAGACCCTCAAAGGCGAAGAAGTAATGACAGTTATGAAATGCATACGCCACCGACGCGACCTGCCGCAACGCATCCACACCGACAATGATAGCGACTTCATCCGGTGACGATGGACCGCTGGTCCTACGACAACCGCGCACCATGGATTAGGACGCACTCATCGATCCGTGACGTCCCGCGGGCCGCGTTTGCCGCCCGACTCGTTTACCAAACCAAAGCCGAATGTTCCAGTTTTCCGCTCCGGCCTAATGCGGGAGGAGGTCACCAACTGCCGAGATAGGCTTGGTGCTTGTTATAGCCATGTTGCTTGACGAGTTAGGCAAGAAACTGGTGCCTAAGCGGGTCTAAAGTTTTTACGCGCTGACATCCTTCAGCGCTTGGTTTTCCATTGCTAGCTCGGCATATGTGCGTTGAGCCTGCTGTGCTCAGTCCCTAGGTCACGAAGGCGCTACGTCTCAGGGGCCTCCATCTTGCCGTGATTGACTTCCAAAGTGGTATTTCGCATCAAAATGTCCGGCTAAGAGCCAACGTCATTGATCTTTTGGCGGCGCCGCCCCGCATTCGCGTAACGACGAGTTGACTTTGGTGGATTTGCACTTGCTGATCGTTAGGTTCCTTGGGACGTAGTATGTTGGAAACCCACAGTCGTGCTGGGTCGGCTTTACAGGACGCTAACCCTTGAAGCGCGTAATATGGCGCTATGCGCCGTCGAGGTGACGCTGACTAAAATTTGAGACGCCGCTTGGGCTGATAGGCCTTTCTTAACCTTTGTTGACTAGAGTGCCGTTGCCAAAAACGAAGCGTGACAAAATAAAGGTCAATGGAATTGTCACTAATATTGCAATCAATGGAGCGAGGACTGCGGACATTTTCAGGTGTTCCACCCACGCAAACACCACGGCTAAGCTCACCAAATACTGTGCAAGGTAGACAAACGGAAACATCAGCAGTGACCGCCAGCCGCGGTGCGTCCGGAAGACGAAAAGGCGATTGATAAAGAAAGCGATGACAATGCCGAAAACGTACGCGACCGTGTAGGCTACCTTGTAGGGAGTGGCCTGCAGCAGTGCGAGATAGGCGGCATAGGTAGCAACCGTATTGATGCCGCCCGAGATGAGGAAGCGAACGAAACTGGACCTACTTACCAAGTCCCTTGCCTTTTGCAGCATGGGCATACTCATGCGTGGTTGTTACGCACCTGATCGATGAAAGCACCATACTCGCGGATGTAATCTGCCGAATCATAGAAGTGCGAGGCGAACACGAGCAGCACCGCGTCCTCGGAGTATTTGTACTGAATGCCCCACGTCATGGGCGGCAGGTACAGGCCGAGGTTTGGCTTGTCGAGTACGAACTGCTCGCGCTGTTTGCCGTCGTCGGCCACTACGTGTACCGAGCCCTTTACTGCAATAAGGAACTGGTGGCACTCAAAGTGCGCATGCTCGCCACGGGTTTCGGCCGTAGGCACGTCATAAACAAGGAAATAACGTTTGGGCGCGAACGGGATCTCTTTTTCAAATTCACCGACGGACAGGCTACCGCGCATGTCAGCGATGGTATTGAACGTGTGCATCTGCACGCCGCGGACGGACGACGGATGGATACCTGTCTTTGTTCCTTGCGGCTGAAGTTTCTCGGTCGCGACGGTACCGGTGTTGGCGTAGCCCACGATCTTGGCAGGATTACCCACCACGATGGCATTGGGGGGAACTGATCGAGTGACAACTGCGCCTGCGCCGATCATGGCGTTGCGGCCGATGCGGATGCCAGGCAGGATCGTGGCATTCGCCCCAATCGATGCGCCGGTCTCGACCACCGTGCGCAGGAATGCTTCAGGGTAGACCTTGCTTCGCGGACGAAGGTCGTTGGTAAATGTGGCATTAGGGCCAACAAACACATTGTCTTCTAAGGTGACGCCATCCCACAGTTGAACACCGCACTTGACCGTGACGCTGTCGCCCACGACGACGTCATTCTCGATGAACACCCCATCGCAGATGTTGCAGCCGGCGCCTAAGCGCGCGCCTGGCAGCACGTGGGCAAACGCCCAGATGCGTGTACCATCGCCGATGGTGGTTGACTCGCAAAGTGCCTTTTCGTGCACGTAGAAGTTCATTGTTATTTTCCGGGGAAATCAAGCTGCAGAGAAACGATGTTGAGGGGGCGCTGCTTGGTGTTCTCATAGGCACGCCAAGCGTAATTACCGACGATGCCGATACCCAACGTATTGAGCGCGCCGAAAAAGAGGATCGCCAGCATCGACATGGAATAGCCAGGTACTTCATAGCTGCCCGCGAAGCGGGCGATGAGTACTGCCAGGCCGAGAAGCACGGCGACGCCGAGTCCAAGCATGCCGGCGCCCATCAGGATGCGCACTGGCAGGTCTGAGAAAGCAAAGACGCTGTCGAGCAGGTACGTGACCTTCTTCTTCAAAGTCCATGCGCTCGTGCCGTGTTCGCGTTCCAGACGTGCATAGCCGATAAACTCTCGGCGACCGCCCAGCCAGAACAAGAGCCCCAGTAAACTACTGTTGGCTTCGCCAAGGGCGACGAGGCGGTCACGGAACGGCGCTGTCAAGGCAAACACATCGACCCCCCCGCTTGGGACGTCGCGCTGCACCAAGCGGCGATAAGCGCCCCAGAAGACAGTAGAAGCAAGCTTGCTGAGGCCTGGATCGGCACGGCCGATACGTCTGCCAAAAACGACATCCAAAGGTCTCGTAGACAATGCAGAAAAGAATTCGCGCATCAGCGAAGGCGGCTCCTGCAAGTCGGCCGCCATGACACCAATGTACTCGCCCTTCGCTTCGGAAAGTCCACAGCGGATGGCCGCGAACGCACCGAAATTGCGCGAAAGCAATATCAAACGAGCCTGGAAAGTCGCCGTGGGGAGAGATTTTTCCAAGAGCGCAAAACTGGCATCTGGGCTGCCATCGACGACGAAGACCACCTCAAGCGGTGCTTCAAGGTCGCCGGCCAACGCGTCCAGAGCAACAAGCAACGCAGGGATGGAGCCCTCGTTCTTGTAAACAGGGATCACTACCGAATAGCGCGGCTTTACCACGAGTTGCAGGCCTCGATTACTCGGGACACTTCTGCGTCGGTGAGCTCGGGAAAACAAGGCAAAGTGACAACGTGCGAGCACGAATGGTCCGTGGCCTTGAGCGCAATGTCGTCAAAGCGCCCTGCAAACAGCGGCTGGCGGTAATCGGGTGTAGGGTAGTGCACCTCGCTGTTCACGTTGGCGTCGGCGAGATGCTTCTGCAGCCCTGTGCGATTGTCGGTATGCACCACATAGAGATGGGCGACAAAATCCTCTCCACTCACTGGCGGTACCGCGATGTTGGTATGCTTAATCTCGCGCGAATAGCGGTTGGCAATAGCGCGGCGGCGGGCATTCCAGCCGTCGAGCAAGGGCAACATCACGCGCAGGAACGCCGCCTGGATTTCGTCGAGGCGGCTATTACGGCCGCCCAGCAATTCGTTACGGTATTTCGCTGTCCAACCGTACTGGCGAAGCTTGCGAAGTGTATCGGCGACGGACGGGTCGTTAGTGGTAACGGCACCGCCATCGCCTAGTGCACCCAGGTTCTTGGTGGGATAGAAGCTAAAGCTGGCGGCCTTGCCGAACGTGCCAGCCTTGCGGCCTCCAGCATCGCTCGCGCCGTGCGCCTGGGCGCAGTCTTCAAAGATGGCGAAGCCATATTTTTCCGCTAGCTTAGTGAAAGCGGCCATATCGGCTAGCTTGCCGTAGAGATGGGTCACGATGACAACGTCGATCTGACCTCGAGCTAGCTCGGCTTCCAGAGCAGCCGGTGACATGGTGCAAGTAACGGGGTCGATGTCGATAAAAACCGGTTCAGCCCCACAAGCGAGTACTGCAGTCGTCCCGTACATGGCGGCATTGGCGACTACGCCCACCCGCTTTCCTTCGTTTACCCCCAGGCTACGTAAACCCAACTCGAGCGCTTCGGTACCGTTGGCGACACTGACACAGTCGCGGGCTCCGCACCACTGCGCGAATTCTTTCTCAAACGCTTTTACGTTCGGGCCAAGCACGTAATAGCCACTGCCGATAGCCGTGGCAGCGGCTTCTTCGAGTTGACGGGCAATGGGCCCGATGTGGCGGTCGAGGGCATTGACGGGGACGGGCGTAGTCATGGGTATCCTGAAGTATGAAACAGGGCAGCCACCGGCCGCCCGAAATGGGCAACTAGCTTAGTGCAGATTCGAGTTCTGGAAGAATTTTGAACAAATCTCCCACCAACCCGATATCGGCAATCTCGAAGATCGGCGACTCCGGGTCCTTGTTGATCGCCACGATGGTGCCGGCGTCCTTGATGCCGGTCAGATGCTGGATCGCCCCGCTGATGCCGATTGCCACGTAGAGCTCGGGGGCGATGATCTTGCCGGTCTGGCCGACCTGCAGCTCGTTGGGCACGTAGCCAGCGTCCACTGCGGCGCGCGAGGCGCCCACGGCGGCGCCGAGCTTGTCGGCCAGGCTGTAGATGTGCTGGAAGTTCTCCGCCGAGCCGACGCCGCGGCCGCCGGAGACGACGCGCTTGGCGCTCTGCAGGTCCGGGCGATCGGAGCTGCCTGCGGCCAGGCCGACGAAGCGGCTGTGGGTCGGCAGCGTGGCGTCAACCGAGACTGATTCGACCGCCGCACTTCCGCCCTTGGCGGCCTCCGGCCACGACGCGCTACGAATGGTCGCAACCACGATCTGGTCGGCCGGGGCCTTGACGGTGATGATGGCGTTGCCCGCATAGATCGGACGCTTGAAGGTATGCGCGTCTTCGACAGTCATCAGATCGGAGATCTGGTTGACGCCCAGCAATGCCGCCACGACCGGCATCAGATCCTTGCCAAAGGTCGTGGAGGGGCCAAAGACATGGGTGTAGCCCTGACCGGCCAGTTGGGCGATCTGCGGTCCCAGCACCTGCGCGATGGCGTGTTCGTTGGCCGCGTTGGCCACGGTCAATACGCGCGCGACGCCGGCCAGCTGCGCGGCCTGTGCGGCAACGCCGGTCGGGTCGGCGGCCAGCACGACCACATCGATGGAGTCGGCCGAGATCGCCTGCGCGGCGCTCAGGGTCTTGGCAGTGGCCGCATTGAGCTGGCCGTTGAGATGTTCGGCAACGATGAGAACCTTGGCCATTACAGCAACCCCTTCTGCTTGAGTGCGGCCACCAGCTCGGCGGCATCCTTGACCATCACACCACGGCTGCGCTTGGACGGCGCCGCATAGTGGGTAGTGGTCAGGCTGTCATGCGCAGCGACCCCGAGATCGGCAAACGCCAGCGTTTCCAGCGGCTTGCTTTTGGCCTTCATGATGTCGGGCAGCTTGATGAAGCGCGGCTCGTTCAGGCGCAGATCGGTGGTGATCACCGCCGGCAGGTCCACGTCCAGCGTTTCCAGGCCAGCGTCCACCTCGCGGGTCACGGTGGCCTTGCCATCGGCAACGACGAGCTTGCCGGCGAAGGTCGCCTGCGGGCGGCCCCACAGGGTGGCCAGCATCTGGCCAGTCTGGTTGGCGTCGTCATCGATGGCCTGCTTGCCCAGGATGACCAGGTCCGGCTGTTCCTTCTCCACCAGCTTGAGCAGTGCGCGCGCGGCGGTCAGCGGCTGGATGGCCGTGTCGGTGACCACGTGGATGGCGCGGTTGGCGCCCATCGCAAGCCCGTTGCGCAGGTGCGCGGCCGCATCGGCCGGCGCCAGGGTGGCGACCACCACCTCGGTGGCGATGCCGGCGTCGCGCAGGCGCAGCGCCTCTTCCAGGGCGATTTCATCGAACGGGTTGGGCGAGAGCTTGACGCCCTCGGTCACCACGCCGGAGCCATCCGGCTTGACCTGAATGCGGACGTTGTAGTCCACCACGCGCTTGTAGGCGACGAGGATTTTCATCGTGTACGAGATCCTTCAGCTATTGCGGGAAGGCCCGGCCGCGGCGGCAGGCTCGGGAGTGGAGCCATTCTAACCGGGCAGGGCGCACCATGCGATGGCGTATGGATGGTGCGGTGCAATAGATTCGAAGCCACTCATTCGAAGATATACAAGCCCAGCGCAGCTCGACCGTATATCCTGTGCGGTTTGAAGACGCAGCGCAGTTCGCGCGCGACCAGGAGGGTAGACAGTGGCGACTTGGCTAGTGACCGGCGGGGCCGGCTTTATCGGCGGAAATTTTGTTCTTGAGGCAGTTGCGCGCGGGATCCGCGTAATCAATCTTGACGCCCTCACCTATGCGGGGAACCTGAATACCTTGGCGTCGCTGGAAGGCAATGCCGACCATGTCTTCATCAAGGGCGACATCGGCGACGGCGCCCTCGTGGCCAGCCTGCTGCAGGAACATCAGCCGGACGCAGTGCTGAATTTCGCTGCCGAAAGCCATGTGGATCGCTCGATCGAAGGTCCTGGCGCGTTTATCCAGACCAACGTGGTCGGCACCCTGGCATTGCTCGAGGCCGTGCGCGATTACTGGAAAGCGCTGCCGGACGCGCGCCGCGAGGCCTTTCGGTTCCTGCATGTGTCCACCGACGAGGTCTATGGCACGCTGGGCGAGACCGGCAAGTTCACCGAAACCACGCCGTATGCACCCAATTCCCCGTATTCGGCATCCAAGGCGGCCTCCGATCACCTGGTGCGCGCGTTCCACCACACCTACGGGCTGCCGGTGCTGACCACCAACTGCTCGAACAACTACGGCCCCTACCATTTCCCGGAAAAGCTCATTCCGCTGGTGATCGCCAAGGCGCTGGCCGGCGAGCCGTTGCCGGTGTATGGCGATGGCAAGCAGGTGCGCGACTGGTTGTTCGTCAGCGACCACTGCGAGGCGATCCGCACCGTGCTGGCCAAGGGCAGGGTCGGCGAGACCTATAACGTGGGCGGCAACTCCGAGCGCCAGAACATCGAGGTCGTGCAGGCGATCTGTGCGCTGCTGGATCAGCATCGTCCACGCGACGACGGCAAGCCGCGGGCAAGCCAGATCACCCATGTCACCGACCGGCCTGGGCACGACCGTCGTTACGCGATCGATGCGTCGAAGTTGAAGAACGAATTGGGTTGGGAGCCTGCTTACACCTTCGAGCAGGGCATCGCGCAGACGATTGAGTGGTATCTGACCAACCAAGCGTGGGTACAGGGCGTGCTTGATGGAAGCTATCGCCTTGAACGCATTGGCGCGACCGCCTGATACTCATCTCAGCGTCCGCATAATGCTGTGCGGACCTCCAAGGACGCTCTCATGACTCAACGTAAAGGCATCATCCTCGCGGGCGGTTCGGGAACGCGCTTGTATCCGATCACCAAAGGCGTCAGCAAGCAGCTGTTGCCGGTGTACGACAAGCCGATGATCTACTACCCGCTGAGCGTGCTGATGCTCGCGGGTATCCGCGATATCCTGATCATCAATACGCCGCACGAGCAGGCGCTGTTCCAGACGCTGCTGGGCGATGGCTCTCAGTGGGGCGTCAATATTCAGTATGCCGTGCAGCCCAGCCCTGACGGTCTGGCGCAGGCCTATCTGATCGGCCGCGAGTTCGTCGATGGCAAGCCGAGCTGCCTAGTATTGGGCGACAACATCTTTCATGGTCATGGTCTGACCGATACGCTGCGGCGCGCGGATGCGCGTGAGCAGGGGGCGACGGTCTTCGGATATTGGGTCAATGATCCCGAGCGTTACGGCGTGGCCGAGTTCGACCAGCACGGCAAGGTGATCGACATTGCCGAAAAGCCGGAAAAACCGCGCTCTAATTATGCGGTGACCGGTCTGTATTTCTATGACGGAAAGGCCAGCGATTATGCCGCTGCCTTGACGCCTTCGCCGCGCGGCGAGCTGGAGATCACCGATCTCAATCGCTGTTATCTCGATGCCGGCGACCTGCATCTCGAGCCCTTGGGGCGCGGCTATGCGTGGTTGGACACCGGCACGCACCAATCGTTGCATGAGGCAGCCAATTTCATCGAAACCATCCAGATGCGTCAGGGCTTGCAGGTGTGCTGTCCGGAAGAGATTGCTTTTGGACAGGGATGGATTGATGCCCAGCAGTTGGAGCGCTTGGCTGCGCCCCTGTTGAAAAACGATTACGGTAAATATCTGCATGCACTGGCCAGGCGTGGGGTAGTCCCTTGAAGGTGATCGAAACGGCCTTATCTGGCTGCGTGGTCATCGAGCCGGCGGTATTCGGCGACGAACGTGGCTATTTCTTTGAAACGTGGAATGCCGAGCGTTTTGGCCAACAGGGCTTGCCGACGCGTTTTGTGCAAAGCAATGTGTCGACCTCGGCCAAGGGCGTGCTGCGTGGCTTGCACTACCAGTGGCCGCGTCCGCAGGGCAAGCTGGTCAGCGTTCTGGAAGGTGAGGTCTATGACGTTGCTGTGGATGTTCGCCACGGCTCGCCAACCTTCGGGCAGTGGGCGGCGGTTGTACTGAGCGCGGAAAACAAGAAGCAGTTCTGGATCCCGGAAGGCTTCGCCCATGGGTTTGCTGTGCTGTCGGAGCGTGCAGTGTTCAGTTATCTGTGCACCGACGTCTACGTCAAGGAAGCAGATGCGGGCGTGCGTTGGGACGATGCGGCGATCGGCATCGACTGGCCGATCAGCGATCCGGTGCTCTCGGCCAAGGATGCCGCAGCACCTTTCCTGGCGGATGTGCCGGGCGAGCGTCTGCCGGTCTTTGCACCATGACAACATTGGTGCTGGGAGCCAATGGACAGGTCGGCACGGAATTGCTGCGCGCATTGGCAGGCGATGGTCCGATCCTGGCCACAACCCGCAGTGGTCGGTTGCCGGACGGTACCGCGTGTGAGGTGGCCGACTTCGACGCACCGCATCGCCTTAGCGAATTGCTGGATCACCTTGCGCCCACCCGCGTCGTCAATGCGGCTGCCTACACCGCCGTCGATCGTGCCGAGCAGGAGCGTGATGCGGCCTTCCGTGCCAATGCCGAGGCGCCGGCGGTCATTGCGCAGTGGTGCGCGCGCGCCGGCGTGCCGCTGGTCCATTATTCGACCGACTACGTCTTCAATGGGCAGGGCACTCGCCCCTATCGGCCGGACGACGCCACCGCGCCGCTCGGCGTCTACGGGCAGAGCAAACTGGCCGGCGAACAGGCGGTGCAGGCGGCCGGCGGCCGGCATCTGATCTTCCGCACCGCCTGGGTCTACGCCGCGCACGGGCACAATTTCCTGCGCACGATGCTGCGCGTGGGAGCCGAGCGCGACGTGCTGCGCGTGGTCGCCGACCAGATCGGCACGCCAACGCCGGCGGCGTTGATCGCTGACATCACGGCGCACGCGCTGCGCCAGCCCGGTGAACCCTCCGGTCTGTGGCATCTGACCGCCGCCGGGCAGACCAGCTGGCACGGCTTCGCCGAAGCCATCTTCGCCCAGGCGCACGCGCGCGGGCTGATTGCCCGTGCGCCGCGCGTGGAGGCGATCACCACCGCCGACTATCCAACGCCGGCCACGCGCCCGGCCTATTCGCGGCTGGATACCCACAGCCTGCAGGACACGTTCGGCGTCCGCTTGCCCGACTGGCAGGACGGACTGAGCCAGGTGCTGGACACGCTCGCCCAGGGTTGAGCGGCTTCAATAGCGGCATAGATCGGTGCGGCTTCAGCACCGACTCATAGCTTGACTCTCGCTTCGGCTACCATCGGTGACTGGTCCACGCCAGGCCGGCGACCTGCTCTGCGCAGGTCGTGGCCAACGTGGATGTGCCGCTGAAGCGGATGCGATGCGTGATGCATGGGCTGGATGCGTGCATGTGTGTGCGCTACGTCGCATCGGTTGGCACCGTGCAGGTTTTCGCGTGTCCCCCAGCGGGCGCGCCGGCCCATGACGGGCTCGGCCGTACCGTCTTCACGCCACGACCTGGGCGCAGCGCGCTGCCTCCTCCCCCATCCAAAATCGCAAGGAATCCCAATGAAGATCGCTGTCGCGGGTACCGGCTATGTCGGTCTGTCCAATGGCGTGTTGCTCGCCAGGCACCATGAGGTCGTGGCGCTGGACATCGTCGAGGCCAAGGTCAAGCTGCTCAACGAAGGCCGCTCGCCGATCGTCGACAAGGAGCTCGAGGCTGCGCTGGCCGAGGGCGGCCTGAACTTCAAGGCCACGCTGGACGCCAACGAGGCATTCGCCGGCGCAGAATTTGTGATCATCGCCACACCCACCGACTACGATCCGGACACCAATTACTTCAACACCCGCTCGATCGAGGTCGTGATCGCCAAGGTACTGGAGATCAACCCGCAGGCGACGATGGTGATCAAGTCGACCATTCCGGTCGGTTACGTCGCCAAGCTGCGCGCGCAGTTCGGGACCGACAACATCATCTTCTCGCCCGAATTCCTGCGCGAAGGGCGGGCGTTGTACGACAACCTGTACCCGTCGCGGATCATCGTCGGCGAGCGCTCGGCGCGCGCGGAAACCTTCGCGCGGCTGCTGCAGGAAGGCGCGCTCAAGCCCGACGTGCCGGTGCTGTTCACCGAGCCGACCGAGGCCGAGGCGATCAAGCTGTTCGCCAACACCTACCTGGCGATGCGGGTGTCCTACTTCAACGAACTGGACACCTACGCGCTCACCCATGGGCTGGACAGCCGCCAGATCATCGAGGGCATCTGCCTGGATCCGCGCATCGGCAGCCACTACAACAATCCGTCCTTTGGCTACGGCGGTTACTGCCTGCCCAAGGACACCAAGCAGTTGCTGGCCAACTACCAGAGCGTGCCGCAGACCATCATCCGGGCGATCGTCGATTCCAACACCACCCGCAAGGACTTCATTGCCGCCGACGTGCTGCGGCGCAATCCCAAGGTCGTCGGCATCTATCGGTTGATCATGAAGGCGGGGTCGGACAACTTCCGTTCGTCCAGCATCCAGGGAGTGATGAAGCGCCTCAAGGCCAAGGGCGTGGACGTCATCGTGTACGAACCGACGCTGAGCGAGCCGGAGTTCTTCCGCTCGCGCGTGGTCAACGATCTGGAGGCCTTCAAGCGCGAGGCCGACGTCATCATCAGCAACCGCATGGCCGACGCGCTACAGGACGTGCAGGACAAGGTCTATACGCGCGACCTGTTCGGCGACAACTGAGTCGGGCAGGCCCTGTGTCTGGCGGGTGGCAATTCCACCCGTCCAGGCCATCCATGATGTTGTCCTGGGCTACGGGGCCGTTCGCGGCCTTTTGGGCGAACGCCCGCGGGGTGGCACTGGCATTGCCCGGTCGCATCCACGTGCGATGCAGCCTGCGGAAGCAGGCGACCTGTGACCTGCCTGCGCAGCGTGTTGTGATCGAAGCGAGACAGGGATAACGCAAAACGGCGGCCATTGGCCGCCGTCGATGTTGCCGTCTACGTCGAGTGCGCGATCAGGCGCGGCCGTAGGTGTCCTCGAAACGCACGATGTCGTCTTCGCCCAGATAGCTGCCGGACTGCACTTCGATCAGTTCCAGCGGCAGCTTGCCCGGATTGCGCAGGCGATGCGTGACGCCCAGCGGGATGTAGGTACTCTGGTTTTCGGTCAGCAACAGCACTTCCTCGCCACGGGTGACTTCGGCAGTGCCGCTCACCACGATCCAGTGTTCGGCGCGGTGGTGGTGCATCTGCAGGCTCAGCACGGCACCGGGCTTGACGGTGATGCGCTTGACCTGGTGACGCTGGCCCATGTCGATCGAGTCGTAGGCGCCCCACGGGCGATACACCTTGCGATGCCAGGTGGCTTCGGAGCGACCGTCGGACTTGATCCGGCCGACCACATCCTTCACCTCCTGGATGCGATCGCGGTGACCGACCAGCACGGCATCCGGCGTCTCGACGACGACGACGTCTTCCAGGCCAACCATGGCGATCAGGCGCGAACCGTAGGCGTAGGTATTGCGGCAATCCAGCTGGATCACATCGCCATGATGCGCGTTGCCCTGGCCATCCTGCTCGGACACGTCCAGCAGCGACGACCACGAGCCGACGTCGTTCCAGCCGGCATCCAACGGCACCACGACCGCATCGGCGGTCTTTTCCATCACCGCGTAGTCGATCGAATCCGACGGGCTTGCTGCGAAGGCGTCCTTGTCCAGGCGGGTGAAGTCGGCGTCGCGCTTGCCGTTCTGCCAGGCGGTCTGGCAGGCATCGGCAATGGCCGGATGGAACTTGCGCAGTTCTTCCAGGTAGCGCGAAGCACGGAACAGGAACATGCCGCTATTCCAGTAGTACTCGCCGCTGGCCAGGTAGCCTTGCGCGGTTGCCAGGTCGGGCTTCTCGACGAAGCGTTCGACTGCACTCGCGCCAGTGCCCGCGCCGGCCTTGATATAGCCGTAGCCGGTTTCCGGTGCGGTCGGCTTGATGCCGAAGGTCACCAGCTTGCCTTGTTCTGCGGCAGCTGCAGCAACGTTCACCGCAGCCTGGAAGGCAGCTTCGTCGCCGATCACATGATCGGACGGCAGCACCAGCAACAGCGGGTCGGCGCCGTCACGGGTCGCTTCCAGCGCAGCAACCGCGATGGCGGGGGCGGTATTGCGGCCCTTGGGTTCCAGCAGGATGGCAGAGGGCTTGACGCCCAGCTGCTGCAGCTGCTCGGCGGCCATGAAGCGGTGCTCCTCGTTGGCCACCACGATGGGAGCATGGCCTGCAACGGGAGCCGCGCGCAGCCAGGTGGCCTGCAACATGCTCTTGTCGCCGACCAGCGGCAGGAACTGCTTGGGATAGGACTCGCGCGACAGCGGCCACAGGCGCGTGCCGGAGCCGCCGGACAAGATAATCGGAAGGACGTCGCTCATGAGCGGGGGAAACTCCAGTGCGTCAAAGTGGGGGAGGAGGGTAAATCAGCCGCGCAGCAGATCGGAAATCTCTTGCGTACGGCTTTCCAGCAATGCGGCATCGCCGCGGGTTTCCACGTTCAGACGCAATAGCGGCTCGGTATTGGAGCTGCGCAGGTTGAAGCGCCATTGGCCAAAGTCCGCGCTGATGCCGTCGGTGTAGTCCAGCTCCGGCGACAGGTCGGCGTAATGCTCCATCACGCGGGCAACCGCGGCCTTGGCATCGGCCACCTTGAAGTTGATCTCGCCGCTGCAGGGGAACTTCTGCATGCGCGCCTCGACCAGATCGGCCAGCGAACGACCGGACTGCGACACCAGCTCGGCAATCAGCAACCACGGAATCATGCCGGAATCGGCGTAGGCGAATTCACGGAAGTAGTGGTGCGCGCTCATTTCGCCGCCGTACACGGCGTTCTCGCTGCGCATCTTTTCCTTGATGAAGGCGTGGCCGCTCTTGCACAGCACCGGAATGCCGCCGGCTTCTTCGACCTGCTCGACCGTGTTCCAGGTCAGGCGCGGGTCGTGCACGACCTTGCCGCCCGGCTGCTTGGCAAGGATGGCTTGTGCGAGCAGGCCGACCAGGTAATAGCCTTCGATGAAGCGGCCGGTGTGATCGAAGAAGAAGCAACGATCGAAGTCGCCGTCCCACGCGATACCGAAATCGGCGCCGTGGTCCTTGACCGCCTTGGCAGTGGCGTCGCGGTTTTCCGGCAGCAGCGGGTTGGGGATGCCGTTGGGAAAGTTGCCATCGGGCTCATGGAACACGCGGACGAACTCGAACGGCAGATGCGGCGCAAGCAGATCCACGATCAGGCCAGCGCCGCCGTTGCCGGCATTGACCACCAACTTGAGCGGCTTGAGCGTGCTGCGGTCCACGTAGCTGAGCAGGTGCTCCAGGTAGGCGGTCTTGTCGGTGCGGCTCTGCTCGGCGGCTGTGGGCTCGCCGGGTGCGGCGGTATCGGCCGCGACGGTGTCGCGGATGGCGAACAGGCCGGTATCGGAACTGATCGGTCGCGCCTGCTCGCGGACCAGCTTCATGCCGTTGTAGTCCATCGGGTTGTGACTGGCAGTGACCATGACGCCGCCGGCGGCCTTGAGGTAATCAGTCTGGAAATAGACCTCCTCGGTGCCGCACAGACCGATGTCGATGACCTCGCGGCCGCTGGCGCGCAGACCGGCCGAGAGCGCTTCCTGCAGCGCCGGGCTGGCCAGGCGCACGTCGTGGCCCAGGACCACCGGCCCCTGATCCAGCTGCGCCGCCAGTGCCACACCAATGCGGCGGGCCAAGTCCTCGTTGAGTTCATCCGGCACGCGGCCGCGAATGTCGTAGGCCTTGAAGGCGGGTAGCGTCATGGGCAATTCCTGGGGTGGGGGACACCCGAGTTTAGCGGGTGCGCCGTGTCTTGGGTGTGGCGGAATTGCGACCGAGGACAGGGAACAGTCAGCGGATAGAATGGCCGCTTCACATCAGCGAGGTGAGGGCGGTGATGCGCAGTGATGGACGTGACAAGGCAGCTGGCAAGCGCTACGACGATGCCGAGGCGGCGCTCGAGGGCGTGCTGGCCGATGGCCAGACCCTGGCAGTAGGCGGCTTCGGGTTATGCGGGATCCCCGAGGCGCTGATCGCCGCCGTGCGCGACAGCGGGGTGGGCGGGTTGACGGTGATTTCCAACAACGCCGGGGTCGATGGATTCGGGCTTGGTCAATTATTGGCCACGCGGCAGATTCGCAAGATGATTTCGTCCTACGTGGGCGAGAACAAGGAGTTCGAGCGTCAGTATCTGGCTGGCGAGCTCGAGCTTGAGTTCAACCCACAGGGCACGCTGGCCGAGCGCCTGCGTGCGGGCGGTGCGGGAATCCCTGCGTTCTACACCGCCACCGGCTACGGCACGATCGTGGCCGAGGGCAAGGAGACCCGCGAATTCGACGGCAAGCACTATGTGCTGGAAACCGCACTGCAGGCCGACGTCGCGCTGGTCAAGGCATGGCGAGCCGATACCGCGGGCAACCTGGTGTTCCGCAAGACGGCGCGCAATTTCAATCCGGCCTGCGCCATGGCCGGTCGCGTCTGCATTGCCGAAGTCGAAGAAATCGTGGAGTTGGGCGCCATCGACCCGGACCACGTGCATCTATCAGGTATCTACGTCGACCGCTTGGTGCTCAACGCCACGCCGGAAAAACGCATCGAACAGCGCACCGTGCGCGAAGGACAGCAGTAATGGCCTGGACCCGAGACCAGATGGCCGCCCGTGCGGCGCGTGAACTGACCGATGGCGCCTACGTCAATTTGGGAATTGGACTGCCGACGCTGGTGGCCAACCACATCCCGGAAGGCGTGGACGTGTGGCTGCAATCAGAGAATGGACTGCTCGGCATCGGCCCGTTTCCCACCGAGGACGAAGTGGATGCGGACTTGATCAATGCGGGCAAGCAGACCGTGACCGCGCGCGCCGGCGCCAGTTATTTCGGCAGCCACGATTCGTTCGCGATGATCCGCGGCGGCCATATCGACCTGGCGATCCTGGGCGCAATGCAGGTCACCGACCGCGGCGACCTGGCCAACTGGATGGTGCCCGGCAAGATGGTCAAGGGCATGGGCGGCGCGATGGACCTGGTGGCCGGCGTCAAGCGCGTGGTGGTGCTGATGGAGCACGTCGCCAAGGACGGCAGCCACAAGATCCTGCGCGAATGCGACCTGCCACTGACCGGCGTCGGCGTGGTGGATCGCATCATCACCGACCTGGCGGTGTTCGATGTCACCGCTGATGGGTTGGTGTTGGTGGAGGCGGCCGATGGAGTGGAGATTTCGGAATTGCGCAGCAAGACCGGCGCTGTCTTCAAGACCGCATAAATCGTCAGGGGCCTGTCCGGCCCCTGTTTTTAGAGATTCTGGTAGTTCGGACCCGAACCACCCTCCGGTGTGACCCAGTTGATGATCTCGTAGGGGTCCTTGATGTCGCAGGTCTTGCAGTGCACGCAGTTGGCGGCATTGATCTGCAGGCGTTTGCCGGAGGGGCTGGCGGTGTCTGCGACCATCTCGTAGACGTTGGCCGGGCAGAAGCGGGTGCAGGGGTTGTCGTACTCTTCCACGCAGCGGGTGGCGCAGATGTTGGTGTCGAGCACCTGCAGATGCACCGGTTGGTCTTCGTCGTGCTCGGTGGCGGCGAAATACACCGCCTGCAGGCGGTCGCGCGGGGCGAGCTCGCGGCTGACGTAGTCGCGCTTGGGTTGTTCGTAGTCGCCGATCTTGCGCAGGGCCGACCAGTCGGGCTTGTTCTTCAGGGTCCACGGCGAGGCGCCCTTGAGGGCGGTCTCCCAGGCGGCGTTGAGCAGGCCGAACCATAGCCCCTTCTTGAAACCGGGCTTGATATTGCGGACGGTCTTCAACTCGGCCATGGCATCGGAGGCGCGCAACTTGGCGTCGAAGCCCTGCGGGGCGAGCTGCGACTGCACCAGATGTTCGGCCGCCAGCATGCCGCTGCGGATCGCCTGATGGGTGCCCTTGATCTTGGGCACATTGAGCAGGCCGGCGGTGTCGCCGATCAGCAGGGCACCCGGCATCTCCACCTTCGGCAGCGACTGCCAGCCGCCGGTGACAATGGCGCGCGCGCCCGCCGACAGAATGCTGCCACCCTCCAGCAGCGACTTGATCAGTGCGTGGTTCTTCCATTGCTGGAAGGCTTCCCACGGCTGGTATTCGGGGTCGCTGTAGTCCAGCCCGCTGACATAGCCGAGCGCAATCTGGTTATTGTCCAGGTGATACAGGAAGCTGCCGCCGTAGGTGCGGTTGTCCGCGGGCCAGCCCAGCGTATGCACGATCTTGCCGGGCGTGACGCGGCCTTCGGGCACCTGCCACAGTTCCTTGATACCGATGGAATAGCCCTGCGGGTCGCTGTCGGCCGTGAGGTCGAAGCGCTTGAGCAGGCGCTTGGTCAGATGCCCGCGTGCGCCTTCGGCCAGTACGGTGACCTTGGCACGGATGTCGATGCCGGCGGTGTAGCCGGGCTTGTGCGACCCGTCCTTGGCCACGCCCATGTCGCCGATACGCACGCCCACCACCTGGCCCCTGTCGTCATGCAGGGTCTCGGCAGCGGCAAAGCCGGGGTAGATCTCCACGCCCAGCGCTTCGGCCTGCGGCGCGAGCCAGGCGCACATCGCGCCCAGGCTGACGATGAAGTTGCCGTGGTTGCGCATGCCCGGCGGCACCATCGGAAACTTGCGTGCGCTGTCCTTGCCGAGGAACCAGAATTCGTCTTCGGTGGCGGCCACGCAGATCGGCGGCGGGTTGTCGCGCCAGCCCGGCAGCAGGGCATCCAGCGGGCCGGGCTCGATCACCGCACCGGACAGGATGTGTGCGCCGATGGTGCTGGATTTTTCGATCACGCAGACGCTCAGCTCGGGGTTGAGCTGCTTGAGCCGGATCGCGAACGACAGCCCGGCCGGACCGGCGCCGACGGTGACGACGTCGTATTCCATGACGTCACGCTCGACCGCCTCTGACGCTTGCGCGCCGATTCCCGCTTCCGACATTGCTCCGCTCCCGTTGGCTCGATGGCTGGTGCGCATTTTCCGGGATTGCATGTGATGGCGGCAAATCGCTGCGATTCATCCGCCGTGGACAGCGCCGCCAGGGGCCTGCGTGCTAGCGTTCGGGGATGAAGATTCCGGTCCCATTGCCGGGCGCGCAGGTGCAGTGGTGGCGCGGCTGGTTGCAGGCGGCGGCGGCCGATGCGTTGCTGCAGACATTGCTGACACAGGTGCAGTGGGAGGTGCACCGCATCCGCATGTTCGGGCGGGTGGTGGATTCGCCGCGTCTGAGCAGCTGGATCGGCGATCCGGAGGCAAGCTATCGTTATTCGGGCACGCAGTTTTCGCCGCAGCCGTGGCTGGACGCATTGCAGCCGTTACGTGCTCGTCTGCAGGAAGACACCGGCCGCCCGTTCAATAGCGTGCTGGTCAATCGGTATCGCAGTGGCAATGATGCGATGGGCTGGCACAGCGACGACGAACCGGAGTTGGGCGCCCAGCCGTTGATTGCCTCGGTGAGCCTGGGCGCAACGCGACGCTTTGCGTTCAAACATCGCGACGATGCGGCCTTGAAGCAGACGCTGGAACTGGGGCACGGCGATTTGCTGCTGATGGGTGGCGACACCCAGCGCTGCTACAAGCACGCCCTGCCACGCACGGCGCGTCCGGTGGGGGAGCGGATCAATCTGACTTTTCGGCAGATTGCATCGGCTGCGGCAGGATGACGGTGGTTCGCGGCAGGCGTGAGATCAGGCATGGGGCATTGCGTGCCCTCATCCGACGCTGCGCGCCACCTTCTCCCACTTGCGGGAGAAGGGAGGCGGGTGGATCCCGTCGCGTGCAGGGTGCTGGATCTGATGCCGGGTGAGATGCGTCCGGGGCTGCAGATCGGCGTGCCGGCTTACGGTGTGCGTGGCAGCGCCGCACTGTCCTGTTGCCCGGTGGTGAGCGTCCAGCCCACCAGGTCGGTGGTGACCTGGGTCAGCGCCTGCTCGAACGCCGCGGCAACCGCTGCCACATCGGTGCCGCTGGAAGGGCGGGCGACCAGGAAGGTCCGCGAGGCGACCACGCGCTGATCCGAGGAGTGCAGCAGCTTGGCGTTGAGCTCGATGGTGGCCGACGGCACCGGCTGGCCGGCGTAATCGGACTCGAAGCGGCGCAGGTCGATCGCCAGTTTGTAGTCCGAGCGGATGCCGGTGCCGATGCGCGCGACCGCCGCGATCTTGCCGGAGTCCTCGAACCCGCGCACGACGCTGTCTTCCAGCATGTCGGTGGCCGGTTGCGCCCAGCCGGCGCCGTGGTAGATCTGCAATTCGCCCGGCGTCGGGCGCACGTTGATGCGCGGGCTGTCGATCACGCGCGCAGCGCTGGGCTTATTGATGGCCAGCTGCCAGGTGACCTGCGGCCAGGACGGATTCGGCGTCACGCGCACGGTGGGCGCGTAGATCGTGGCCGGCTTCTGGTCGCCGCCGGTCAGGACCGAGCAGCCGCCCAGCGCCAGCAACGAGATGCACAGCAGGGGACGCAACACGCGCATGGCAGTCATTTCGGTTCGAACTCCTTGGGTGCGTCGCGGCCGAGCAGGTAGCGCGCAGGGTTGTTGTCCAGTTTGTCGCTGACCCGGCGCAGGTCGCGGATCAGGCCGCGCAATTCGGTCAGCGTGGGGCCGAGCTGGCCCAGCCCGTCGTTGGCAAAACTGTTGATGGCCGCGCGGTTCTCGCCAAGGATGTTGTCGGCATTGCCGGCGGCCGAATCCAGCTTGACCAGCGTTGCATCGAGCTTGCTCAGGATGCCCGGCAGCTGCTGCACCAGGTTCTGATCCAGTCGCTTGATGGTGCCGTTGGTGGTGGTCAGGGTGGTATCCAGGTTGCGTGCGGCATCGCGCGCGCTGACGATCAGCGCCTGCATGCCTTCGTCGCGATCGGCGATGCCGCCGCTGATCTTTTCCAGGTTCTGCAGCGTGGCCGAAATGCTCGCCACGTTCTTGTCCGAGAGCATCTCGTCCATGCGTTCGACGATGCGGTTGGCGGTGTCGGTGATGTTCTGCAGTGCCGACGGCGTGGTCTGGATGATCGGCGCATCGCTCTTGTCGATGGTGGTCAGCGACGGCGCCTCGGGCGTGCCGCCGGAGAGCTGGATGATCGACGGACCGGTCAGGCTGGTGATGGCCAGCTTGGCGCGGGTGTCGCTCTTGATCGGCGTGGTGGAATTCACCCGCACGTGGGCGACCACTTGGCGCGGATCGTTCGGCGCCAGCGTCAATTCGGTGATCGAGCCCACCGCGATGCCGTTGTACTGCACCGGGCTGCCGACCGACAGGCCGGTGACCGCCTCGCGGAACACCACCCGGTATTGCTGCCAGGTGCGGTCGGAGGAGTACTTGGCGGCCCACAGCCCGAACAGCAGCAGGGCCAGGCCAGCCACAATGGTGAAGGCGCCGATCAGGACGTAATTGGCTTTGGTTTCCATGCTCAGGCGGTCTCGGTGGAGTCGGTCTTGGCCGCGCGTGCGGCGCGGGCGCGCGGACCGTGGAAGTATTCCTGGATCCAGGGGTGGTCGAGTTGTTCGACCTCGGCCAATGGCGCGTTGGCGATCACCTTGCGATCGGCCAGCACGGCGATGCGGTCGCAGATGGCGTACAGCGTATCCAGGTCGTGGGTGATCAGGAACACCGTCAGGCCCAGGGCCTGCTGCAGGGTACGGATCAGGCGGTCGAAGGCGGCCGCGCCGATCGGATCCAGCCCGGCAGTGGGTTCGTCCAGAAACAGCAGCGGCGGGTCCAGTGCCAGCGCACGCGCCAGGCCCGCGCGCTTGCGCATGCCGCCGGACAATTGCGAGGGCAGCTTGTCCAACGCATCGGCCGGCAGGCCGGCCAACTTGATCTTCAGCAGCGCCAGCTCGAAATACCAGCGCTCCGGGAACTCGCCGTGATGTTCCTTCAGCGGCACCTGCACGTTCTCGCCCACGGTCATGGAAGAGAACAGCGCGCCGTCCTGGAACAGCACGCCGGTGTTGCGGGTGATCAGCTGCCGGTCGGCGAAGCTGCCCGAACGCGCATCCGCCCCCAGCACGTGGATGCTGCCGGCATCCGGCTCGCGCAGGCCCAGGATGCTGCGCATCAGCACCGACTTGCCGGTGCCCGAGCCGCCGACCACGCCCAGGATCTCGCCGCGACGCACGTCCAGATCCAGTTCCTCGTGCACGGTCTGGCTGCCGAAGCGGTTGGTGAGCCCGCGCACTGAAATCGCCAGCTGCTCGTCGTCGGCCTCTGGGGCGGGATTGGGGAGTGGGGATTCGGGATTGATCAAAACACTTTTCTCCCGGATACCAGTGCAAGCGCTTTGCGCCTGCTCCGCACGAATCCCAGATCCCGAATGTCCAATCCCGGCTCCATCACCACCCCATCTTCATGAACCACAACGCCGCAATCGCGTCGAGGATGATGACCAAGGAAATCGTCTGCACCACCGAGGAGGTGGTGCGTTCGCCCACCGACTGCGCGGTGCCGCTGACCTTGAGCCCTTCCAGGCAGCCGATCAGGCCGATCACCAGCGCGAACAGCGGCGCCTTCGACAGGCCGACCAGGAAGTGCCGCAACTGGATGGTCTCGTGCATGCGCGCCAGATACATCTGCGGCGGGATGTCCAGGTCGAACGCGCCCACCGTGACGCCACCGGCCAGGCCGGCGATCATCGCGATGAAGGTCAGCAGCGGCAGGGTGAAGATCAGCGCCAGCAGGCGTGGGATCACCAGCAGGTCGATCGGGTCCAGGCCGAGGGTGCGGATGGCATCGACTTCCTCGCGCGATTTCATCGCACCGATCTGCGCGGTGAAGGCGCTGGCGGTGCGTCCGGCCAGCACGATGGCGGTCAGCAGCACCGCGAACTCGCGCAGGAAGGCGATGGACACCAGTTCCACCACGTAAATCTCTGCGCCGAAGTCGCGCAGGATGGTCGAGCCCAGGAACGCGATCACCGCGCCGACCAGGTAGGACAGCAGCACCACCAGCGGCACCGCGTCCAGACCGACCTGCTCCATGTGGTGCACGGTGGAGGTCAGGCGGAAGCGGCGCGGCTCATGGATCAGCCGCATGATCTTGACCAGGTTCTCGCCGAGAAAACTGTTCAATTCCAGGATGCCCTGGCCGACGCCATGGGTGGTGCGGCCCAGACGGTCCAGCGCGGCGACGAAGCCGTAATCGCGCTTGGGCTTGGGGCGTTCGTCGTTGAGTTCCTCGATGGTGCACACCAGTGCCTGGTGCTCGTCGCGGAAATCGATGGCGTCTTCCTTGAGCCCCATGCGGCCGGCAAAGCGCAGCAACTGCAGCACGCCGGCCGAATCCAGTTGCCCGATGCCGCGCGCGTCGATGCGGCGCACCCCATCGGGCACGGTCTGCAACAGTTCTGCCTGGGGCAGGGCGGTCGCCAGGACCCAACTGCCGGCGAGGCGGATCTGTGCCTGATCCTGCGAGTCTTGTTCGATGCGGGGAGGTTGCGGTTTGATCATGGGTGGCCTGTCCGTGGCACCAGCATACAGGGCCGGCGTGAGCGAAAGATGGGGACGCGGCGGCGGCGATCGCCTTGCCCCCGGCAATCGGGGCGCCGGCCACGCGCGCTGCGGCATACACTGGCGGCCTCGCCACACGGCGTTTCTCCGGCCCGACCCGCCACGCATGTCCGCTGCCACCGTCGTCTTACCGTCCGCCAGCGCCACCTACGCCCAGCGCGTCGCCTTCGTATCGGAAATCGCCGGGCGCCTGCATTCCTATGGCACCACTGCGCAGCGCCTGGAGGCGGCAGTGGTCGGGCTGTCGCAAAAACTCGGTCTGGACTGCGAACCCTGGTCCAACCCCACCGGCATCATCCTGAGCTTCAGCGACCCGACCAAGGCGATCGGCTCCAGCGACATCACCCGGGTGATCCGGCTCGCGCCGGGCGAGAACGATCTGTACAAGCTCAGCGTGGCCGACTACGTGGCCGACAGCGTGGCCAATGGGCGCATGAGCATTGCCCAGGGGCACACCGCCTTGCGCCGGTTGGACCGGGAGGTCGATCGGCGCGGCAAGACCATGCAGGTGCTGGCGTTCGGGCTGGCCGCCGCCGGCGTGGCCGGGTTGTGGAAGCTGCCCTGGCTGGACATCGCCACTGCCGGCGCCATCGGCATGTCGATCGGCCTGCTGACCCAGTACACCGACAAGCGGCCGGCGACCAAGGAGGCCGGCGAAGCGCTGGCCGGGCTGCTGGCCGGCGTGGTGGCGGCAGTGGTGGCCTCGCTGGTCGGGCCGTTGAACCTCAATACGGTGATCATCGCCTCGCTGGTGGTGTTGCTGCCCGGCATGTCGCTGACCAACGCATTCAACGAGCTGGCCAGCCAGCACTGGGTGTCCGGGACTGCGCGCCTGGCCGGTGCGGTCACCACGGTGCTCAAACTCACGGTCGGCGCGGTGATCGCGGTGACGCTGACCCAGCTGGTCGGCCTGCACCCACGGGTGGCCGCCTTGCGTCCGCAGTCGGGATGGGTGGAATGGGCCTCGCTGCTGGTGGCCGCGTACGCGTTTGCGGTGTTGTTCAAGGCCAATCGGCGCGATTATTTATGGATCATGGCCGCGGCAATGTCCGGTTATGTCATCGCGCGTTATGCCGGCCATGCCTGGGGCGGCCCGGCTGGCGTATTTGCCTCGGCCATGGCACTGACCGCCGCCGGGAATCTGTTTGGGCGGGTCGTTCAAAAACCCGGTGCGCTGATCCGGTTGCCGGGCATCATCATGCTGGTTCCCGGGAGTGTCAGCCTGCGAGGATTTTTGACCCTGGTGCAGCAGCAGGATGTCAGTGTCGGACAAGCGGCATTGTTGGCGGTGACCAATATCGTGATGGCATTGATGGCCGGCCTGCTGTTCGGCAATCTGCTGATTCCGGCGCGCAAGAATCTATGAATAAGCCGATCATCGCCCAATAAAAACGCCGGCAATGCCGGCGTTTTTATTGGTCTGGATTTAAGCGGCCTTGGCTTTCTTGCTGGCGCGCTTGGTTGCCGTCTTGCGCGGCGTGGTCTTTTTGGTCGCTGCCTTTTTCGTAGCACCGCCCACCTTGCTGATCAGAAAGTCTTCCACTTTCTTGCCGGCAGCGGTCAATTCGGCCAGCCAGCGCGGCTGCTTGCCACGGCCGGTCCAGGTTTCCTGGGCATTGGCGGGGTTGCGGTATTTCGGCGGAACCTTGCCCAGCTTGCGGCCGGCACGCGGGCCCGGCTTGCCGGCCGCGGCGGGACGACCCGGCCCGGCACTGGCGGCGCTACCGAACAATTCTTCGATGGAATACCCCTGGGCTTTTGCCGCACGGGTCAGCTGAGTGCGAACCTTGGCGATCGGGGCGCGCTTGGCAACCACGGTCTGTTGCTTCTTTGCGTTTTTGATCAAGGCGCCCAATTGCTTGGCCGACAGGCCGGTGAGATCGATCGACATCACTACTCCGGAAGAATGAGAGAGAAAGAATGCCGGTCCGTGGCAGCGGCGGCCATCATAATGTCAGAAAACCGGTATGACAAATGCGCCGAAATACTTCGGCGCCTTGCGTTCATCCAATTGGAGCGGGGGTGCGTTGTTTGATCAACGGCCCAGGCGGGAGAATAATCCGGCCTTATCCAGGTTTTCTGCCGAATCGGCGGTGCGGGCGCGATATTCAAATGTGCCGGCGGCCAATCCCCGTTCCGAGACCACCACCCGATGCGGAATGCCCAAGAGTTCCATATCGGCAAACATGGCACCCGGACGTAGACCGCGGTCATCCAATGCTGCATCGATGCCGGTGGCAATCAATTCGTCCAGCAATGCCTGGGCGGCGGCCACCACGCTGGGGTCCTGTTTGGGATTGATCACGCACACCACCACCTGCCACGGCGCCATCGGCGCCGGCCAGATGATGCCGGCCTCGTCGTGGTTCTGTTCGATCGCTGCGGCAACGATGCGCGAAATGCCGATGCCGTAGCAGCCCATCTTCATCACCGCGGCCTTGCCGTTTTCGTCGATGACGGTGGCCTGCAGTGCCTGCGCGTACTGGCTGCCCAGCTGGAACACGTGGCCGACCTCGATGCCGCGCGCCAGACGCAGTTCGCCGCCATCGGCGGCGCGCTCGCCTTCGACCACGTTACGCACATCGGCCACCGTCTCCGGTTCCGGCAGGTCGCGGCCCCAGTTGACGCCGACCAGATGCGCGCCGACCACATTGGCGCCGACCACGAAATCGGCCATTGCCGCGACATCGCGGTCGGCGACCACGCGGACCGGGCGCGCAGTGTTCACAGGGCCCAGGAAACCCGGCTCGCAGCCCAGGTGCTCGCGGATTTCGGTTTCGTTGGCCAGGCGGTAGTCAGTCAGGCCAGCCACCTTGCCCAGCTTGATCTCGTTGACCGCATGGTCGCCGCGGACCAGCACCAGCACGAAGCCGGCCTGCGTCATCACCGCCACCGACTTGACCGTGCGCTGCAACGCGATGCCCAGCAGCTGTGCGACGTCTTCGCAGGTCTTCTGGGTGGGCGTTGCCACCTGCTGCATCGCTTCGCTCGCGTCGGGGCGCGCGGCAGGCAGTGCGGCGCTGGCGGTTTCCACATTGGCCGCGTAATCGGACCCGGTGGAGAACGCCAGCGAGTCTTCGCCGGAGGCGGCGATGACGTGGAATTCCTGCGAGGCGTCGCCGCCGATGGCGCCCGAATCGGCCTGCACCGCGCGGAACTCCAACCCCAGGCGGGTGAAGATGCGGGTGTAGGCGGCACGCATGTTGTCGTATTCGCGCGCCATGTCCTCGTCGGTGAGATGGAAGGAGTAGGCGTCCTTCATCAGGAACTCGCGCGCACGCATCACGCCGAAGCGCGGGCGGATCTCATCACGGAACTTGGTCTGGATCTGGTAGAAGTTCAGCGGCAGCTGCTTGTAGCTGTTGATCTCCTGGCGCGCGAATTCGGCCGCGGCTTCTTCGGCGGTGGGGCTGTAGCAGAACTCCTGCTCCTTGCGGTCCTTGATCTTGAGCAGCTGCCCGCCGAACTTTTCCCAACGGCCGGTGGCGTCCCACAGCTCGCGCGGCTGGATGGTGGGGAACAGCACTTCCACCGCCCCGGCACGGTTCATTTCCTCGCGCACGATCGCCTCGACCTTGCGCAGCACGCGCAGGCCCAGCGGCGACCAGGTGTACAGCCCGGAGGCCAGCTTGCGGATCATGCCCGCGCGCAGCATCAGACGGTGGCTGACCAGCTCGGCGTCGGCCGGGGTTTCCTTGGTGGTGTGCAGGTGGAACTGGGAAAGACGCATCGGGCTTCGCTTGGGCGGAAAGCCCATAGTTTGCCAGTCTCGCGCCCTGCCGGTCATCGCCGGGCGCGCTTTGCCGGTGGTCGCCGGCCGGCAGGGCCGTTGCCCGGCGGCTCTCGGGCGCCCTGGCCTACGCTCGCGAGTGCCTCGCCAGGGGAGCGGCCGTGCGCAGACATCGGCAGTGGGCGAGCCATCCGATGCCGGTTCAAGGTGGTCATCACGCGAGCCCGGAGATCGTGCAATGGGTCAGGCCACTGCGGCCATTCCGGTATTGCAGTCGTGCTGCCAGGACGTCGGTCGCATGGATGCTTCCGGTATTGGCAGCATGACCGGTGCATGGGCCTCGGCCCGCAGGCGGGACGGCGCCGCTCGTGCGCTGGCGATGCCGTCCAGCTCAGGTGGCCGGGGTGCCGGTGGCTGCCGGCTTGCAGTAGGCCTTGACGGCGGCGTCGGCAAGATTGCGCTGCGCGGCGCGGGCGTCCGCATCCAGCACCGCGCCGGGCTTGCCGTCGGCGCCGGCGCTCATGCTCACCTCGCCCTTGCCGCTCAGCAGCTCCAGGTTGCGGCGGGCGGTCAGGCAGTCGGCCGACTCGGGCGCGGTGGTCTCCGGGGCCGCAATGGCGGCGGTGCCGCTGCGCGCATCGATCCGGCGCGCCTCATAGCGCTGGCCGGTCGGTGGAGGGGTTTCGGTGTAGTGGGTCACGCCCTTGGCGTCCTTCCACTTGTATAGATCGGTAGCGCCGGCGGTGGCGCTGACCAGCAGCAACAGGGCGCAAAGCCCGGACGGCAGGTGCATGTGGCTTTCCCCTGGATGATTCCCGCCGCGATTGCAGCATCCGGCGCCTGCCCTGGCAAGTGATCGCGCGTGCAGGGCGCGCTACCGCCGGACGGACCTCAGGCCCTACACTTGGCGGATGGATGAAATGAGACCGCCTCCGCGCTCGCGCACGATTTACCTGCTGCCGAACCTGTTCACCACCGCCGGGCTGTTTTCCGGGTTCTACGCCATCATCGCCGCCGCCAATGGCCAGTTCGTGCAGGCGGCGATGGCGGTGTTCGTGGCTGCGGTGATGGACGGGCTGGACGGCCGGGTGGCGCGCCTGACCAACACCAGCAGCGAGTTCGGCGTGCAGTACGACTCGCTGGCCGATCTGGTCAGCTTCGGCATGGCCCCGGCGCTGGTGATGTACCACTGGTCGCTGTCGGCGCTGAAGTACGACAGCAACGTGATGGGCCGGGTTGGCTGGTCGGCTGCCTTTCTGTATGCGGCCTGCGCGGCGCTGCGGCTGGCGCGCTTCAACACCCAGGTCGGGGTGGTGGACAAGCGCTGGTTCATCGGCTTGGCTAGCCCGGCGGCGGCGGGGCTGATGATGTCTTTTGTGTGGGCCTTTGCCGACGACAGCCTGGGCTTCGATGGCGAGCAGCTGCGCTATGTGGCGCTGGCCGTCACGGTGGTCTCGGCGCTGTTGATGGTCAGCCGGATCCGCTTCTGGAGCTTCAAGGGTGGCGCACGCGGCCCGCGTGCCGACCGTGTGCCGTTTCTGGCGTTGGCCATCGCCACGGTGGTGATCGCGTTGCTGGTGATCGATCTGGCGCGCTCGCTGCTGGTGATCGGCGTGTTGTATGCGTTGTCCGGCCCGGTGATGTGGCTGTGGCGGCGCTGGCGGCGCGTGCCCGAGCTCCCGTGAGCCGGCGTCCATGAACCAGGCAGCCAGCGAACCGGTGTGGTCCGATCTGCAGGTGTCGTGCCTGCAGGCGATGGGGCACACCGTGTATCTGGACCGTGATGCGGCCGATGCGTTGCCCGCACCGGTGGACGTGGCCGACAGCGCGCCGCTGTCGGCGCCAGTGCGTGCGCCACGCGCACCGCAAACCGCGCCGGCTGCCAGCGCATCGCCGCGGCGTCCGGCGCCTGTTGCGCCGGCCGAGCCGCCGCGCGTCCCGAACACCACCGCCACGACCGCGCCCCAGCGGCGCAGCCGTGTCGGTCTGCCCGATCGCCTGCAGATGGCGCTGTTGCGCGCGTCCGGTTGCAACCCCGGTGATCCCAGCACCCAAGCCTTGATGGCGTCCTGGCCGTTGGCCGAATTGCGTGGCAACCCGGCCGCCAAGCGGGCGCTGTGGCCGCAGCTGCGCGCGTTGCGTCGTCGCCAGGACCCGGCATGAGCGCGATGAACGCGCCGCTGCCCGCCACGTTGCGTGCCATGCGCGAAAGCGATCTGGACGTGGTGATGGAGATCGAGCTGCGCGCCTACCCGTTCCCTTGGACGCGCAGCATCTTTCGCGATTGCCTGCAGGCCGGTTACCCGGGATGGGTGATGGAGCAGGCTGGCCAGGTCATCGGCTATGGCGTCATCAGCGTCGCTGCCGACGAGGCACATGTGCTCAATGTCTGCATTGCGCCCGAAGCACAATCGCAAGGGCACGGACGCGTGCTGTTGCGCGCGTTGATCAAGGGCGCCTGCGACCGCGGCGCGCGGCGCGCATTTCTGGAAGTACGTCCATCCAATCCGTCGGCGATTGCGCTGTATCACTCCGAAGGCTTCAACGAGATCGGGCGGCGTCCGCGGTACTACCCCTCCCACACCGGCCGCGAGGATGCGTTGGTGATGGCGATCGAGTTGTTCTTCGAAGGCTTCTCCTGAGCGAGCGCGGCAGTCCTGCCATGGCGGGGCGCTGTGCGTTGACTTGAGTGCGGATCTGGCGCGCATCGGTGCGATGCGAGAGGCGCAAGCGTACGCGTGAGAAGACCACGATCCTGGCGATGGACACGGCTCGCGATGGCGGCTGGAGCAGCGAACGAGACGGTTACGTGCACCGCCAGGCGGGCGCGGCCGGTGCCCGAGATGGACAGCTATCTGTCGGTTCCGGACCCTATATGCCGCCCGCACCACATGACGGCTGCTCGCGACATTTCGCTGGGCGCTCGTGAAACATATGTGCACCGTTGCGCCGCATGCGTGCCGCTACGGATGCTGCGCTTGGTCGCAGGCGAGACGGTCCAAACGCGCTGATGGACCGCATCATCGCCAGCAGCAGTTGCGGTGAGATGCTTCGTCTACGATCACGGCGTCTCTTGCATGCCTTGCGTCAAGCACCCGTGCGCAGGATGTCTCGGCCGGATCGCGCACGCCACGTGGGTCTGTCGGGATACGTGTCGCTTATGCAGCGCGTCGACGAACTTCCAACGCGCACGACATCACCGGTTGCATTATCGCGGCAACCACATGCGCAGCGATTGAACGCGTGGCAAGCGACACGTCACTGCGCACTGCACGCAGGTTGACGCTGCCTGCGTGTGATCGCAGCGACACCCGGTATCCGACCCATGCACGGCTGCACTGCGACACGCATCATGTTGCGTTGCAGTGTCCTTGGCGCTGTCCTCGCGTGTCTTGATTGCAGCGTTTTGTCCTCTCTCGTGTGTCTCGCAACCGTTTGCGTGACTGCGCGTGCATATCGATGCATTGCCTAGATACAAGCGATTGCGATGCTCCTAGTATCGGTGGCGCGGAACTGAAAATTACAAACCTGAAAAGTACGTTCCGTAGTCGATAGACGAGGGATGTGCCGCTGCGCGGTGCATCGAACCCATTCGAGGGAGACATCCAAGATGAAGCCGAAATTGTCAACGGCGGCCGCCGCGTCGCTGTTTGTCGGGTCGTTGCTGCTCACCGGCGTTGCCTATGCCGATCCTGCGCTGGAAGTGGCAACCACCGGGTGGGCAACGCAGAACGGTGGCACCAAGGGCGGTTCGAAAGCCGCCGCCGCCAACATCTACACGGTCAAGACTGCTGCGGAATTGAAGAACGCGCTCAAGGCCAGCGTGGGAAGCAACGGACGCATCATCAAGATCAGCGGCATCATCGATATCAGCGAAGGCAAGGCCTATACCACGACGGCCGATATGAAGAGCCGCGCACGTCTGGACATCCCGACCAAGACCACGCTGATCGGCATCACCAGCAACGCCGAGATCCGCGAAGGCTATTTCTACGTCAAGGCCAACGACGTCATCATCCGCAACATCACCATCGAAAATCCGTGGGACCCGCAGCCGGTGTGGGACCCGGATGATGGCAGTGCCGGCAACTGGAATTCCGAGTACGACGGCCTGACCGTGGAAGGCGCCACCAATGTGTGGGTGGACCATGTCACCTTCACCGACGGTCGCCGCACCGACGACCAGAACGGCACCGCCAACGGCCGCCCCAAGCAGCACCACGATGGCGCAATGGACGTCAAGAAAGGCGCCAACTTCGTGACCATCTCGTACTCGGCGTTCAAGTCGCACGAGAAGAACGACTTGATCGGTTCCAGCGACAGCGCTTCCAGCACCGATAGCGGCAAGCTCAAGGTCACCATCCACAACACCTTGTTCGAGAACATCTCCGCGCGTGCGCCGCGGGTGCGCTTTGGCCAGGTGCATCTGTACAACAACTACCACGTGGGCAGCACCAGCCATAAGGTGTACCCGTTCTCGCACGCACATGGCGTGGGCAAGGAGTCGAAGATCTTCTCCGAGCGCAATGTGTTCGACATCAGTGGCGTGAGCAGCTGCGACAAGATCGCCGCCGACTACGGCGGCAGCGTGTACCGCGACCAGGGCTCGCTGCTCAACGGCAAGGCACTGAGCTGCTCGTGGAACAGCAACATCGGCTGGACCCCGCCCTACACCTACAGCCTGTTGTCGGCCGACAAGGTCGCCGCCGACGTCAAGGCAAAAGCAGGCGCCGGCAAGCTGTAAGCGATCGCACCTTCGACAAGACGTGCCACATGCAGTGCGCGACGACGCGTGCTGCATGTGCTGCGGAGTCATTCCAAAAACGCAGGTGCAATATGTGCGAAATGTACTGTTAAAAAATGTACATACGCATTAGCATCGGACGGGCTCGCTAGGGGACTGGCCTGATGGCCTGGGCGAGCGCACGGGGAGCACACCGCATGGCGGTGTGCCATGCACCACTCATTCAAGAGATTTGATCACCATGTCGAAAGCATCGACTGTTGTGGGACGTACCGTTGTGGGCGTCATGTTGAGCGCCACGTTGTTGTCGACCACGGCCCTCGCCGCCGACCCTGCGCTGGAGGTTGCCACCACTGGTTGGGCCACCCAGAACGGTGGTACCAAGGGCGGTTCCAAGGCGGCGGCCGCGAACATCTACACCGTCAGCACCGCAGCACAATTGAAGGCCGCATTGAAGGCCAGCGTCGGCAGCAACGGGCGCATCATCAAGGTCAAGGGTGTCATCGACATCAGCGAAGGCAAGCCCTACACCAAGACCTCGGACATGAAGACGCGTGCGCGCCTGGACATCCCGACCAAGACCACCTTGATCGGCGTCGGCACCAATGCGGAAATTCGCGAGGGCTATTTCTACGTCAAGGCCAACGACGTCATCGTGCGTAACCTCACCATCGAAAATCCGTGGGATCCGGAGCCGAAGTGGGACGCCGACGATGGCGACAAGGGCAACTGGAATTCCGAGTACGACGGCCTGACCGTGGAAGGCGCCACCAACGTGTGGGTGGACCATGTCACCTTCACCGATGGTCGCCGCACCGACGACCAGAACGGCACCGCCAACGGCCGCCCCAAGCAGCACCACGACGGCGCGATGGACGTCAAGAAAGGCGCCAACTTCGTGACCATCTCGTACTCGGCGTTCAAGTCGCACGAGAAGAACGACTTGATCGGTTCCAGCGACAGCGCTTCCAGCACCGATAGCGGCAAGCTCAAGGTCACCATCCACAACACCTTGTTCGAGAACATCTCCGCGCGTGCGCCGCGGGTGCGCTTCGGCCAGGTGCATCTGTACAACAACTACCACGTGGGCAGCACCAGCCATAAGGTGTACCCGTTCTCGCACGCACATGGCGTGGGCAAGGAATCGAAGATCTTCTCCGAGAACAATGCCTTCGACATCAGCGGTGTGAGCAGCTGCGACAAGATCGCTGCCGACTACAAGGGCAGCGTGTACCGCGACCAGGGCTCGCTGCTCAATGGCAAGGCGCTGAGCTGCTCATGGAACAGCAACATCGGCTGGAAGCCGCCGTACACCTACAACCTGCTGTCTGCCAACAAGGTCGCTGCAGACGTCAAGGCCAAGGCCGGTGCCGGCAAGCTGTAACCAGGTGCAGGCAACGCTGTGATGGCTGCAACGCCGAACAGCAACACCCAACGCCCGCAACACTGCGGGCGTTGGTCATTGTGAGCCTGGGTATTCGCTACGACACGCTGCGCACTGGCGCAGCGCAGCCATTCAGCCCCATCGCCTGTCTGCCGGCCGACGCGTCCTCAGTCCTGCGCAGCGTTGCTCGTGCCCTGGCCCGGCGCGCAGACCGGCTTCTGGCGTTTGTCCACCAGCTTGCCCATCAGGCGATCGCTGAGCGGGAGCATGTCGCCGTTGAGTTGCCAGTCGTAGATCACGCTGAAGGCCAGCACGCGCGCAACATAGTCGCGGGTTTCCTTGTAGCTGATGGTCTCGATCCAGAAGTCCGGCTCGAAGCCGGGGCGCTGCGATAGCCAACGGCCGGTCGGGGCGGGGCCGGCATTGTAGGCGGCGATGGTGAGGTAGGGCAGGCCGTAGGTGTTGAGCAACTGACGCAGGTAGGCGGTGCCGATGGCGATATTGGTGTCCGGCTCGTACAGGCTGGCGGCGCCGGCATAGCCGGGCAGGGCGATCCCCTTGGCCACCGCCGCGCCGGTGCCCGGCAATACCTGCATCAGGCCCATCGCATTGGCGGGCGAGCGTGCGCGCGGATTGAAGATGCTCTCGGCACGGATCTCCGCGGCCACCCAGGCCGGGTCGATCGCATTCTTGGCAGCTTCGCGACGAATGCTGTCGTCGTGATGCAGCGGGAAGCGCAGCGAATACAGCCGCTGCTCGTCCGGTTGCTTGCCAAGTGCAAACACCGCGCGGTCGAACCAGCCGTTGTCGCTGGCCACTTCCACGGCCAGACGGCGCTGGGTGTCATCGAAGCGGCTGGCGGCATCGTTCCATTCGGCCACCGCCCAGCCGGGACGGTCGATCTGGAACAGGGCGATCGCGCGCATCAGTGCGGGATCGCGTGCCACCGCGGCCTTGGCCTGCGGGCTGTCCTTGGGCTCCCAGGGGCATAGCCGATACGGTTGCTGCACCCGGTCGGCCGCCAGGAAGCCGTGGAAGGTGGGCGACTGCGCCGCTGCGCGATACAGCGGCTGGGCAGCGGCGGCCGCGCCGGTCTTTTCGGTGAGGCGCGCTTCGAAATACTGCCAGCGCGAGTCGGCGCGTTGGCTGGCCGGCATCTTGCGGATTGCTGCCAACGCCGCGGGCCAGTCGCCACGCGCCATCGCCTCGCGCGCGCGCCATTCGTGCAGGCGTTCGTCATAGGCGCCGTCGGGCACCGCATTGAGCCGGCGCGCCGAGTCCGGCAGGTAGGAGGCGACTGTCCAGAGCGCGATCTGATACAGCACCTGGCCGCGTTGTGCGTCGCTGAAACCCAGCGCGCTGGCCAGCGGCGGCAACTGTTGTTCGGCAGCATCGGGGTCGCTCTTGGCGAGCTTGGCCAGGCCATCGACGGCGATGCGGCGGCTGCGTTCGGTCCTGGGCCAACCCAGTGCACGCGGGTGGACCTTGTCGAGAAAGGCAGCGTAATCGGTTGCCAGCGCCAGATCAGCTGCCGGCAAGCCGCGCGCCGCGGTACGCATCACTGCAGGCAGCTGCGCATCGGCGGCGGCTTCCACGCGCTCCCAGCGCAGCGCCGGGGTCAGATCGCCGCGCGCATCCAGGGCGGCAATGACGGGTTCGCAGGCATCGGGCAGGGCCTTGCCGTTGCGCCACAGCCCCAGCGCGTCGCGGCTCCACTGCGCGTCCATCCGTCCGGTGGCTTGCCGCGCAGTGAGGTGTGCGCAGCGCAGGCCCGTATTGTCGGTGTTCTTCCAATTGGCCAGCAGCGTGGTCCAGTCCTGACGCCGTGCCACTGCCGGCAGCCAGGTGCTGCGGAAACTCTCGGCCACCGGCTGGCCGGCGTAGCGCTGCAGAAAGCTCTGCGCCTGCGCGTTCGAGACGGTGTCGATGCTGCGCTTGAGGGTAGCGAACTCCAGCCAGCCATACAGCGGATGGCGGTTCAAGGCAGTGAGCTGGGCGGGATCGGACTGGCCGCGCTCCGCCGCGGCGATGGCATCGCGCATCGCGGTCAGCTGGGGATCGAGGGTTTGCGCATGCAAGGCGGTGCTGCCAAGGCACAGCAGGCCGGCGAGGAGAGCGGCGAAACGGGGGGCAGAAGTCATCGCGTGATGATACCGAAGCAGGGCTGAGCACCTGAGTGAACGCACGAGACAATCATGCCGGCGAACCATGCAGCCCTGACCATGGTCCTCACGCTGTGGCGGCAGCGCGGCGTCATGGCGATCGCCATCGCCATCGCGCGAAATGTGCAGACGCTGGCGCCAGGCACAGGCCGGCCCCGAGCGCGACACGCATCGCAGTGCTGCACCGCCAGATTGCGATGCGTTAAGGTTTCGTTTACAACTTGGCGCGGGACCGCAGGGCACGGGGGCGTGCGGACACTTTGAAGATCCTTCCGGAGAGAGAAAGGATGAAGCGTCTGATTTGCCCGTCGCGGTCGCGCCTGGCCGTGCAGTTGTCGTTGTGTTTGATTCCCACACTCGCCTGGGCGCAACAGCCCGAGGCCGCACCCGGCACGCGCACGCTCGATAGCGTGCAGGTCACCGGTACCCGCATCAAGACGGCCGAGCTGCAAGGCCAGGTGCCGATCCAGACGCTCAACCGCGCCGATATCGAGCGCACCGGCCTGACCTCGATCGGCGAGGTGCTGCAGGAGCTCACCGCGTCCGGTTCGGCGCTCAACGCCAAGTTCAATTCGTCCGGCAATTTCGGTTTTCCGCCCGATGGGGGCGGGGTGGGCGCGGGCTCGGCGCAGGTGGATCTGCGCCATCTCGGCTCCAAGCGCGTGCTGGTGCTGGTCGATGGCATCCGCTGGGTCAACGAATCCTCGGCGTCCGGCGTGGGGTCGTCGACCGACCTCAACACCATTCCGCTGGCGATCGTGGAGCGCATCGAAGTGCTCGAAGACGGCGCCTCGTCGTTGTACGGCTCCGACGCGATCGCCGGCGTGGTCAACATCATCACCCGGCGCACCTTCGATGGCGCGCAGGTCACGCTCAACTACGGTCAGTACGGCAAGGGCGATGGCGCCAACCAGGGTGTGGATCTGGCCTGGGGTACCAGTGGCGAGGATTTCAGCCTGTTTTTGGGCGCCAGCTACGTCAAGCAGGATCCGATCTATGCGCGTGACCGTGCGCAGGCGCGCTTCCCGATCCCCGGTACCGGGCTGACCTTCGGCAGCTCGGCCACGCCGGACGGGCGCTTCCAGTTCGTCGACCCGAACACCGGTGTGCGCCAGAACCTCACCCCCAATGCCGGTGTGGGCACGCCGCAATACGATGGCAGCGCCGGTTGCACGCGCAGCGATGATTACCACTGCTTCGGCACCGCCGATCGCTACAACTTTGCCGAGCAGAACCTGCTGCTGACGCCGTCCGAGCGCAAGGGCGTGTTTGCGCAGTTCCGCTATTACTTCAACGACGATGTGCAGTGGTACGTCAAGGCGTTGGGCAATCGCCGCGAGTCGACCAACCAGGCCGCACCGGAGCCGATCTTTCTCGGCCCCGATGCAGGCACCGGCAATCCGCTGGCCGACAACATCCGGATCTCGGCGCTCAATCCGTTCAATCCGTTCGGCTTCGATCTGGATTCGGCCACCAATCTGATCCAGATCGGCCGGCGCCCGGTGGAAGGCGGGCCGCGGCGCTACCAGCAGCAGGTGGATACGCAGTACGTCGGCACCGGGCTGGTGGGCACCTTCGAGGGCGCCGCGCGGACCTGGTTCTGGGACGTCAACGGCATGTACAGCAAGAACAAGGCCGAGCAGACCAATTACGGCAGCTACAACCTGTTCAACATCAATCTGGCGCTCGGCGACCCGGCTGCATGCGCGGCAGTGGCCGGCTGCGTGCCGCTGGATATCTTCAGCGGCGCCGGCAGCATCACGCCGGACATGTTGCGCTGGATCCAGCCGGTGGTACGCGACCGCAGCCAGAACGAATTGAGCCTGTTCACCGCCAACCTCAGCAGCGAACTGTTCCAGTTGCCGGGCGGCGCGGTGTCGTTTGCCACCGGCTACGAATACCGCAAGTACGAAGGCGCGTATCAGCCCGATCCGCTGACCGTGGCCGGGCGCTACAACGGCGTGCCGTCGTTGCCCACCTCCGGCAGCTACGACGTCAACGAGGCCTATCTCGAACTCAACATCCCGATCTTCGCCAACTCCTCGCTGGGCGACAAACTCGATCTGAACATCGCCGGGCGCTATTCGGATTACTCCACCTTCGGTGGCGAGTTCACCCCCAAGTACGGCCTGCGTTGGCAGGTGACCGACGAGCTGGTGTTGCGCACTAGTTACGCCGAAGGTTTCCGTGCGCCCACCATCGGCGAGCTGTTCGGTTCGGCCGCACGCGCCGACCTGCAGCTGTCGGACCCTTGCTCGATCGGCCTGGGCGGCACCGCACCGCGTGGCAGCGCCGCCAACTGCGCCGCACTGGGCGTGCCGGGCGGGTACCAGCAGGCCAATCAGCAGATCTCGGTGACCACCGGCGGCAATGAACAGCTGGACCCGGAACGCTCACGCAGCTTCAGTGCCGGCTTCGTCTTCAGCCCCGGCTTTGCCAGCAACGCCAGCTGGTCGGACCGGCTTGATCTGGAAGCCACGTTCTATCGCCATCATGTGGATGGTGCGATCCAGGCGATCAACGCGCAGACCCAGCTGGATCTGTGCGTGGACACACTGGACGCGCTGTATTGCAACGGCATTGCACGCGCCTCCACCGGCGGCATCAATGCGTTCAACAACCGCCTGACCAACCTGGGCTCGATCAAGACCGACGGTTGGGACGTGGACGTGTTCTGGACATTGCCGGAAACCGCGTTCGGCCGCTTCAAGCTGTCGTGGCAGAACACCTTCGTGGGCCGCTACGAGGCGCTTGGCGCAGCGGGCCAGCGCCAGCCGCAGGGGCCGGGCATCGAAGTGGTCGACAGCGCGATTCCCGAGTGGACCAGCAACGCCGTGCTGGATTGGTCGCTGGGGAACTGGACGGCGTCGTGGACGGCGCGGCACATCTCCAAGCTCACCGAGCAGTGCGGCGATGCGGTGGAGTTTGCGGTGTGTGGCAATCCGGCCGAGGGCACTAATCAGCTGGATGCAATCACCTATCACGATGCACAGATTGGGTATCGCGTCGATTGGCTCAAGGGCCTGCAACTCACGGCCGGCTTGAACAACGTGTTCGACAAGGACCCACCGATCTGCCTGTCGTGCTCCCTCAACGGCTATGACGCCTCCACCTACGACATTCCCGGCGGGCGTTTCTGGTACGCGCGCGTGGACCTGAAGTTCTAGGGGGCAACCAGACGCCGCGTGGTTCCCAGGGAGGCCCGCGTGTGCTGACATGCAACGGCGGTCATGCACCGGCATGATCGCCTTTGCGCCTGGCATCGGGCCTGGGAGCCGGCCGCCAGGCGCCATATCGATGGATGGAGCGCTGCCGTGCAGTGGTTGCGACGGACCGGCGGCAACGGCCGCTTTAAAGGGTTGCTATCGGACGATAGTCGGGCAAGGCAATCCTGTTTGAATCGCGTGCGAAGCCGTCAGTGACGAGACGGCGAACAATCGGCATGCCTGCCACGCGCATCGCCCCACGCAATAGCGTCAGCCCGGCTGCGGAGTGCGGCCACAGCAGGCGCGGCACGAGCTTGGGAATGTTCTGACCTTCCTTGACGAACGGGCGCATGATCCGTTCGTAGCGCATGCACGCGTGCATCGGCGAGACGGCCTGGGCAAGTTCGCCTGCCAGCACGTAGCTGCCGACCAACGCCAGCGTCGTGCCGATGCCCGACAGCGAGGTGGGGCACCAGGCGGCATCGCCCGTCAGCACCACCCGGCCGGTGGACCACCGCGGCATATGCACCTGGCGCAACACATCGAAATAGAAATCGTCGACGTCGCGCATGGCGGCGAGAATGCGTGGAAATTCCCAGCCATCGTTGGCGAACCGGGTTTCGATGAAGCGCCGTTGCCGCTCCGGCGTCCAGGCGTTCTCGCCTCCGGGCTTTTTTTGTATGCCCAGATAAGCGCCAAGCTTGCCGTCGAGTGCGGGTTTGAGCGTTGCGCCGCGTCCGCCCACCGTGTTGTATTGCCTGGCATAGGCACTGTCGTGCGATTGCCGGGGGATGCTGAAATACGCAAGGGTCAGGTCCATCCAGCGCGGCACGTTCTCGCCGGGAAACACCTGCTCGCGGGTGTGCGACCCAACGCCTTCGGCGACGATGACCGCGTCGTAGCGGGCGCATCGCCCACTGTGGAAGGTGATCTCGACACCGGCCTGGTCCTGGGCGACACCGCAGACGCTGTCGCCGAAGCGATAGGCCACGCGTTCGCGCGAGGCCTCGTACAACATGCGCGCAAGGTCGCCGCGACGGATTTCCAGGTCGGCGGTGGGGCCGCTGTCGGTGTCTGACGCGTCTGCCTTGAACCGCGCAATGACGCGATCGTCTGCGTCCACCCAGTCGGTGCCGAGCTCCCTGGTGCTGCGTTCGAATGCGCGGGCTTCCAGTCCCATGCGGCGCAGCACGTCGCGCGCACTGCCCCGGACATCGACGTTCTGGCCGCCGTCGCGAAACGCCGGTGCGCGTTCGACCACCTCCACCTCGACCCCGTACGCGTCGAGCCACCACGCAGCGGTGGTCCCGGCGACGCTGGCGCCTGTAATGAGTATCCGGCGGGACATGCGACCACTCCTGCAGTGAAGTTACATCACGCATGATACATAAATATCATGCGTGATGCTATTCGGCAGCGAATTCCAGGTTGGCGATGAGCCGGCCGAGAAGCGCCGTCAGCAGGCCGGCGTCCTTGCCGGAAAATCCCGAGACGCCGAGTGCATTGACATCGAGCAGGACGGTACGCCCGGTTGCGGCGGCGTCTTGCCCTGCCGCGGTCAAGCGAACGGTGGCGGCGCGCTTGTCGGTCGACGATGCTTCGCGCGCGATCAGCGCCATCGCTTCAAGCTTGTCCAGCAACGCGGCCATCGCCGGCTGCTTCACCGCAGACTCGCGCACCAGGTCCCGCTGCAGCATCGGGCCCTTCCAGGACAACAGCAGTAATGGCCCGATCAGCGCGAGCGTCAGTCCATGCTCGCGCAGGCGGGCATCGACCAGACGATTGAAGACGCGCGCGGCATGGTTGGCCAGATAGCCGGGCGCGATGGCGGCTTCCGGGTGGATGTCCGAGGTCATGCGCAAAGCATAGCCCACGTGTGCCGGGCTAGGTGCTTGCGTCAATGGTGCTGCAGTCATCTTGCAGGCAGCAGTACCGTTGACGATGAAGTGGCGCCCGGTGCTGCCGCCGAGCGCATGCACCCGCGACGCGTCGCTGCCGATGCGCGGGGCGCCCGGCGCGCTCGCGCTGACAGTTTCAATCAAGCGCTAGGCTCAACGGCGAACCGGCGCATCGCCTGCGATGTAATAGTCGGCCGTGCTGCGCGGCAAGGGAGTGCGCCCGCGCATGCGGTCGGCGATCTTCTCGGCGATCATGATGGTGGTCGCATTGAGGTTGCCGGTAATGATGCGCGGCATGATGGACGCGTCGATCACGCGCAGGCCTTCCATGCCGTGCACGCGGCCCTGCCCATCGACCACGGCCATGTCGTCGGTGCCCATCGCACACGAACACGACGGGTGGTAGGCGGTTTCCGCACGCGCGCGGACGAAGGCATCCAGTTCCGCATCGGTCCTGCAATCGGCGCTCGGGCTGATTTCGCGGCCGCGGTACGCATCGAGCGCGGGCTGGGCGATGATCTCGCGGGTGATACGGATCGCGTCGCGGAATTCCTGCCAGTCCTGGTCGGTGGATTGGTAATTGAACAGGATGGACGGATGCTGATGCGGATCGCGCGACTTGGCATGCACGCGTCCGCGGCTGGGCGTGCGCATCGAGCCGACATGCGCCTGGAAGCCGTGCTCCTTCACCGCATTGCTGCCGTTGTAATTGATGGCGACGGGGAGGAAGTGGTACTGGATGTTGGGCCAGTCGAACTCATCGCGCGTGCGGATGAAGCCGCCGGCTTCGAACTGATTGCTGGCACCGGTGCCGGTGCCGGCGAACAGCCATTCGGCGCCGATCGCAGGCTGGTTCCACCATTGCAAGGCCGGGTACAGCGACACCGGCTTGGTGCACGCGTACTGGATGTAGACCTCCAGATGGTCCTGCAGATTCTGGCCCACGCCTGGCAGGTCGTGCACCAGCTGTACGTCGAGTGCACGCAGCAGATCGGGCGCGCCCACGCCGGAGCGCTGCAACAGTTGCGGCGATGCAATCGCGCCGGCGCACACCAGCACTTCGCGGCGGGCATGCGCATCGATGCCTTCGCTGCTGTTGCCGACCAGGTAATGCACGCCGATGGCGCGCTTGCCGGCAAACAGGATGCGGTCGGTGGTGGCGTGGGTGACGATGTGCAGACCATCGCGCGGCTTGGCCATGTCCAGGTAACCGCGCGCAGTGCTGGCGCGGCGGCCGCGCGGGGTGACGGTGCGATCCATCGGCCCGAAGCCTTCCTGCTGATAGCCGTTGAGATCGTCGGTGCGTGGGTAGCCCGCCTGGACGCCCGCCTCGACCATGGCATGGAACAACACGTTGTTATCGTTCTTCGGTGTTGCCACGCTCACCGGGCCCTCGCCGCCGTGGTAATCGTTGGCGCCGGTATCGCGCGTCTCTGCCTTGCGGAAGTAGGGCAGCACATCGCGGTAGCTCCAGTCCTCCAGGCCCGGTCGCCTGGCCCAGTGATCGAAGTCCAGCGCGTTGCCGCGGATGTAGCACATGCCGTTGATCAGCGAGGAGCCACCCAGGCCCTTGCCGCGCCCGCACTCCATACGCCGGTTGTCCATGTAAGGTTCCGGCTCGGTCTCGTAGGCCCAGTTGTAGCGGCGGCCCTGCAGCGGAAATGCCAGCGCTGCGGGCATCTGGGTGCGGAAGTCCAGGCGGTAGTCCGGCCCGCCTGCTTCGAGCAACAGCACGGTCACGCCCGGGTCTTCGGTCAGGCGCGCGGCCAGCACGTTACCGGCCGAACCTGCGCCGATGATGATGTAGTCGTATTCGCGTTGCATGGTGGTCTCCTGAAGCATCTGCGGTGCAGCGGCAGTCGAAGGTGCTGCGCAGTTGTGCGGTCTTGCTGCGGCAGCGTGTGGCCACGCCCCGCGAATGGTTGGCAGGAGGCAGCCGCCGAGCGACTGCAACCCGGGGGCGAACCCCTCAGAACACCGAGGCGTAGCGTTCCAGCTCGACCTGGACCGATTTGGTACGCGTATACGCCTGCAAGGTGGCCAGGCCGTTCTCGCGCCCCACGCCGGATTGCTTGTAGCCGCCCACCGGCATTGGTGCGGGCGATTCGCCCCAGGTGTTGATCCAGCAGATGCCTGCTTCCAGGCGATGGATCAGCCGATGCGCACGGACCAGATCCGGGGTGACCACGCCGGCCGCCAGGCCATAGCTGGTGGCATTGGCGCGCGCGATCGCCTCGTCCTCCTCGTCGTAGGTGAGCAGGCTCAGCACCGGCCCGAAGATTTCTTCGCGCACGATGGCCATCACGTCGGTGCAATCGCTGAAGATGGTCGGGGCCACGTAATAGCCCTGCGCCAGCGCACCATCGCGCAGGCGCTCGCCGCCGCATAGCAGGCGTGCACCCTCGGCCTTGCCCTGTTCGATGTAGTCGAGCACCCGCTGCATGTGCGCCGCACTGACCAATGGGCCGAAGGTGGTGCGCGTATCCAGCGGGTCGCCGATATGGATGCGTTGCACGCGCGCCAGCAGCCGCGCTTCGAAGGCGTTGCGCAGCGCGCGCGGCACGAACACGCGGGTGCCGTTGGTGCACACCTGCCCGGAGCTGTAGAAGTTGGCCATCATCGCGATGTCGGCGGCCAGATCCAGGTCGGCATCGGCACACACGATCAACGGCGACTTGCCGCCCAGTTCCATGGTCACGTCCTTCAGCGACGAACTCGATGCGCTGGCCATCACCTTGCGGCCGGTGGCGGTGCCGCCGGTGAAGCTGATCTTTTCGATCTGCGGGTGTTCGGTGAGCGCGGTGCCCACGCTGGCACCATCGCCGGGCAGCACGTTGAACACGCCATCGGGCAGGCCGGCTTCGGTGAACAGCTCGGCAAGCTTGAGTGCGGTGAGCGGGGTGACTTCGCTGGGCTTGAAGATCATCGCGTTACCGGCCGCCAGCGCGGGTGCGGCCTTCCACAGCGCGATCTGGATGGGGTAATTCCATGCGCCGATCGCGCCGACCACGCCCAACGGTTCGTGGCGCGTGTAGAAAAAACTGCCTTCGCGCAGCGGCACCTGCGCACCCTGCAGTGCGTGCGCCACACCGGCGTAGTACTCCAGCACGTCGGCGCCGGTGACGACGTCCACGCTGCGGGTTTCGCTCAGCGGTTTGCCGGTATTGAGCGTTTCCAGCTCGGCCAGCGCATCGTTGCGCTCGCGCAGCAATGCCACCGCGCGCAGCAGGATGCGCGAGCGCTCCACCGTGGTCAGCGCCGCCCATTCGCGCTGGCCGGCCCTGGCGCTGTCGACAGCGGCATCCAGGTCGTCGGCACCGGCATTGTGCACGTTGGCCAGCACCTCGCCGGTGGCTGGGTTGACCACTTCGAACGTGTGGCCGCCGCGGGCGGGAACATGACGGCCGCCGATGTACAGCAACTGGTCGGGAAAACGTGGCATGACAAACCTCCTGGGGACAGGCGCCGTAGTGCTGCAACTCAGCGGGTGAGGTGCAGGAACTGCAGGTGACGCTCGTATTGATCGATGATGTCGTTGATGATCTGCTCGCGGCTGTAACCGACCAGGTCGTAATCCTGGCTGCCTTCGTACAGATACACTTCAGCGCGGTAATAGCGCTGGTTGCGCAGGCGCTGTGCGGCAAACGACGGAGTGAGATACCCGCGCAGGACTACCTGGTAGCGGAAACCCTGTTGCTCGCCATGATCGACGCTGATGTCCATGTCGCCGTCGTCGATGCGGCTGCTGACGTTCCAGCCTTCTTCCTGCAGCTGTGCGGTCACCGCCTCGATGGCCGGGCGCACCTGGTCGCGCATGAAGCGATAGACCTCGTCGCGCGCCGGGAAATGCATGGCCTGGCCCAGGCGTTGCCGCCACCCGCCATGATGGCGCGATTGCCCGATCAACGGACTGGGGCTATGCAGCTGTGCACGTTTGCGCTGCGATTCCTCGCTGAGCGCGCGCGACAGCCCCCACGCCATCAACAGCAACACCGCCGAGAACGGCAACGATGCCAGCACCACCGCCGATTTCAGCGCGTCCATGCTGCCGGCCAGCAACAGGCCTGCGGTGACCACGGCAGTGAGCACGCCCCAGAACACGCGCAGCCAGCGCGGCCCGTCGTCGTGCGGTTCGCCGCCATGCGAGGACAGCGTGGACAACACCACCGTGCCGGAATCGGCCGAGGTCACGAAGAACACGAAACTGATCGCCACGGTCACCGTGATCACCGTGCGGCTCCACGGGTAACTCTGCAGCAGCGAATACAACACTGTCTCAGGGGTGTCGATGGCCTGCTGTGCCCACGCTGCCTGGCCGTGGTGCAGGAGCTGATCCAGTGCGCTATTGCCGAAGATCGACAGCCACGCCAGCGTGAAACCGAGCGGTATCAACAGCACGCCCAGCACGAACTCGCGAATGGTGCGCCCGCGCGAAATGCGCGCGATGAACAAGCCCACGAATGGCGCCCAGCCGATCCACCAGGCCCAGTAGAACACCGTCCAGTTGCCCAGCCAGTCGGCGCGGCCGCCATAGGCATATACATCGAAACTCTTGCCGACCACGCTGCCCAGGTAGTCGCCCAGGTTCTGCATCAAGGCATTGAGCAGGTACTGCGTGGGGCCGGCAAACAGCATGAACAGCAACAGCGCGATCGCCAGCAGCATGTTGATGTCCGACATCCAGCGCACGCCTTTTTCCACGCCGGAGACCGCGACAATGATTGCCGCGCCCATCATTGCCGCGATCAGCGCGACCTGCACCCAGTGCGCATGCGGAACGTCCATCAGGGTGCCCAGGCCGGCGTTTAGGTGCAGCACGCCAAAGCCCATGTCCGCGCCCAGGCCGAACACGGTGGCTACGATGCCCAGTGCGTCCACGGTGTAACCGATCGGCCCGTTGATACGCTTGCCGATTAGCGGATACAGCGCCGAACGCAACGCCAGCGGCAGATTGTGGCGGAAGGCGAAATAGGCCAGCGCCATGGCGGCGAGTGCGAACACGCCCCAGCCATGCAGGCCCCAGTGCAGGAACAGCAACTGCATGGCCTGCCGTGCGGATGCTTCGCCGTTGCCGGTGCCGCCCTGGGGCGGCTGCAGATAATGGGTGAGCGGTTCGGAGACGCAGAAGAAGAACAGCGTGATGCTGATGCCGGCCGCGAACAACATGCCGGCCCAGGAGAGATAACTGAATTCCGGTTCGTCGTGATCGGCACCGAGCTTGATGTTGCCGTAGCTGGACAAGGCCACGCCCAGCACGAACACCAGGTACACCGTCATTGCCAGCAGGTAGTACCAGCCGACATTGCGCGAGGCCCAGGTCTGCGCATCCAGCAGCACGCGGCCTGATTCAAGCGGAAACAACGACACCAGCACGGCAAACGTGCACACGACCGTGGCCGCCAGCACGAACACCGGGCGCAGGGTACGGACCGGCTGGGTGTGCGGCGCTGTCGCACTCATGGCAACGCACTCATACGATGCGTATCACGTGATGTGCTCCCAACAAAAAACCGCCTGCGTTATCGCACAGGCGGTGTCGAGGGGGTGTCATCGGTCGAGTTCGCCAGTGCGAACCCGTTGGCAGCTTGCGTGCGCTAGCGCAGCAGCTGCAGTGGCACGCGGATATCCATGCCGACCGCCAGATGATCCGAAAACGCTGCCGGTATGGCTTCGGTGTGTTCGATCACCAGGCTGTCGCTGACCAAGATATGGTCGATCGCCCGGTCCGGCCGCCAGCTCGGGAAGGTATGCACCACGCAACTTGGCGGCTGCAGGCGCGTGTGGCGGTACAGGGCCTGCATTTCCGGCCGGTCGGCCACGCAGTTGAAGTCGCCCATCAGCATGGCGTTGGGATGCTCGGACAGGAGTTCGGCGATGAAGGCCAGTTGCGCCATGCGTGAATTGGCGCCCAGCGACAGATGCGCCACCGCCACCGCAAGCCCCTCGCGGCCCTGCCCGAACTTGGCAAGCAGGATGCCGCGCCCGCCGATGCGGCCGGGCAAGGCATGGTCCTGCACTTCCAGCGGTTCGAGCTTGCTGAGCAGGCCGTTGGCGCTGGAGGCCACCCCACCCATGCGGCGGTTGGGCTGGTGGCTCCAGTAATGGAAGCCGGCGCGCTCGGCCAGGTAGTGGGTCTGGTTGGTGAAGCCCGAGCGCAGGCTGCCCGGGTCGGCTTCCTGCAGGCCGACGATGTCGCGTTCGCCGGCCAGCTTGGCGATGCTGTCCAGGCTGGTGCGCTTTGCTCCCAGCGGCAGCGCATGCGACCAGCTGCGGGTCACGTAATCGCTGTAGCGGCGGGTGCTGGAGCCGGCCTGGATATTGGCGGTCAGCACCCGCAGGGTGCGCGAGTCCGAAGCGTTCACGGCGTTGCGGTCGTCCGGCTCACTTGGCCAGCGTGGCGCGTTCGCGCGCGATCAGGTGATCGGCGATGCGCAGCATGTCCGGGAAGCTCTGGCCCTTGACCAGGTACTTGCCGTTGACGATCAGCGACGGCGTGCCAGTGATCTTGCTGCGGGTGGCGAACTGCTTGGCGCGGTTGGTCTTGGCCGAGACGCCGAAGCTGCTCATGGTGTCGATGAAGGTCTTGGAGTCCACGCCGTACTTGGCGTAGAACGCGGCGATGTCCTGCACCGAATCCTTGCCGCGCTCGCCCTTCAGGCTCTGGTCGACATGGATGGCCTTGTACAGCGCTTCGTGGGTCTTTTCCTGCACGCCCAGCGTTTCGGCGGCGTAGAAGGCGCGCGCGTAGTCATCCCACGGACCACCGAACATCGCCGGCACGTAGACGAAATGCACGTCCGACGGCAGCCCGGCCTTCCACGGCCCGATCAGCGGCTGGAATGCGTTGCAGGCCGGGCAGACATAGCCGAACACCTCCGCCACTTCGATCTTGCCGGCGGCCTGCTGATACGGCTGGCCACCGTCGATGTCCAGATAATCGGTGCCGGCGACCGGCTCCGGGCCATTCGGCGCGCGCGGGGCGGCGCTGGGTGCGGCCGGTGGCGGGGTGGTGGCGCTTTCGCCCACCGCCGGCGGGGCGGCCGGGTCGGCGGCCGGAGCGGGTGCCGTCTCGGCCGCCGGCGTGGTGGCGGCGGGCGCAGTGTCGGACGAGCCGTCCTGGGCCTTGCAGGCGACCAGGATCGGCAGCAGCGCCATCAGCGTCAGGGCGAAGCGGGTCTTCATCGGATTGGATCTCCAGCGTGGGGCGAGGAAAGGGCCGGACGGCCGCGGGGCGCATGATGCCACGGGCGGCTGTCGGTGGCGGTTACGCGGTTCAGCGCTTGGCAGGCGCGGCATGTTCGCGGGCAATCAGGTAGTCGGCCACGCGCAGCATGTCCGGGTAATTGCGCGCGCCGATCAGATAGCGGCCGTTGACGATGAGGGCCGGTGTGCCGGGCAGCTTGCTGCGCAGGGCGAACTCGCGTGCGGCCTTGAGCCTGGCGTCCACCGCCTCGCTCTTGAAGGTGTCGACGAAGCGTTGCTGCGGCACGCCGTAATCGGCATAGAACACGGCCAGTTCGTCTGCAGACACGTTCTGGGTCGGCACGCTCTGCTTTTCATGGATGGCATCGAACATCGCGCGGTGGCTGCGCTTGGCCACGCCCAGGATGTCGGCGGCGAAATAGGCCCGGGCAAACGCATCCCAGAATCCGCCGAAGGCCGCCGGCACCGGGGTGAAGCGCACATACGCGGGCTGCTTGGCGGCCCAGGCCTCCAGCGTGGGTTCGAAGTGCGCGCAATGCGGGCAGGTGTAGCCGAACACCTCGACCACTTCGACCTTGCCGGCCAGCGGCGCATACGGCTGGCCGCCGTCGATCAGGGTGTAGTCCTCGCCTTCGACCGGTGGCGCCGTCTTGTCGGCGGCGCAGGCCGCCAGCGGTACCAGGATCAACAACAGCAGGGACAGGCGGGAAAGCAGATTCATGCGGGCTCCGTGGGGCGAGGGGGAGAGCGGGAAACGACGACGCCGGTCTCGGGACCGGCGTCGTGACACGGTGGGGCAGGTGCGACCGTCAGCTCATGAGCGTGCCGGGGTGCCGGCGGGCATCTGGGCGGCGGCCGCATCGTCGGCGCGGTCGTGCAGACCTTGCAGATAACTGGCCAGCGCCTGGATCTCCTGCTCGGTCAGCGGGTGCGCTACCTGCGCCATGATATTGAACAGCGCCGGATTGCGCTCCTGGGTGGTGCCGGCCTGGTATTCCTTCAGGCGCCGCGCCACGTACTCGGCATGCTGGCCGCCCAGGCGCGGGTAGGCCGGGCCGGGATTGCCGCCGCCGGACGGGCCATGGCAGGCCATGCAGGCCGGTACGCCGCGCGCAATGTCGCCGCCGCGGTAGAGCTTTTCGCCGACCTCGTAGAACTTCATGCCCTGGTACGGGCCCTCGGCAATGGCCGCATCGTCGGCCACCCCGGCGGCGGACTTCTGGGTGGCGAAGTAGGCCCCCAGGTCGCGCATGTCCTGCGCCGTGAGGTCTTTGACGAACGGCACCATGACCGCCGACATGCCGGTGTTGCGTTCGCCGCTGGCGATCAGCGCGACCTGATGCGCCACGTAGCGCTCGGTCTGGCCGGCGATGCGCGGGTACATGGCCACCGCCGGGTTGCCGTCCGGGCCGTGGCAGGCCGCGCAGGCCGCCGCCTTGGCCTGGCCGGCCTTGGCATCGCCCCAGGTGGTCTTGGCCAGATCCACCTCCAGCGGCGCAACGCGCACGGGCGGCGGATCGGGGATCGGCGTGACCGCCGACTGCGCAAATGCCACGGCCGCGATGACCGGCACGGCGAGGGTGGCGAGGACTAGCACACGAGCATGGCGCATCAGCTAAAGCTCCGTATGGACCCGGCCCGCGCGCGTTGGGTGCTGGCTGTGGCAGGCGTGCTTCGATTATCGACACGCCTTTGCGCCAGGGTCAACGAACAGTGCAGCAAAACCGGCAGAGCCCGAACGTGCGATCCTAGGGGGATGTCGCTCCTTATCGAACAAGCCCGCTACCACCTGTCCGCCCACAACGCCCGGCAATTGCCCGACGATGGCGGTTACGAGGTGGCCTTCGCCGGCCGCTCCAACGCCGGAAAATCCAGCGCGCTCAATGCGCTGACCCGCCAGAATTCGCTGGCGCGCGTGTCCAAGACCCCTGGCCGCACCCAGCAGCTGGTGTTCTTCCAGCTCCAGCCCGAGCGCTACCTGGTGGACCTGCCCGGCTACGGCTACGCCAAGGTGCCGCAGGACCTGCAGGCGCATTGGCAGGCCTTCATCGACCGCTATTTCCGCACCCGCGAGGCGCTGCGCGGGCTGGTGGTGGTGATGGACATCCGCCACCCGCTCAAGGATTACGACCTGCAGATGCTCGGCTATGCGGCCGAACGCGGCCTGCCCGCGCACGGCTTGCTGACCAAGGCCGACAAGCTCGGCCGTGGCCAGCAGATGCAGACGCTGCAGAAGGTCAAGAAGGAAGTGACCTCGCGCTTCGGCGACAGCGTGACCGTGCAGACCTATTCCGGCGAATCGCGCCAGGGCGTGGACGAACTGCGCGGGATTGTCGGTGGCTGGCTGGGGCTGGATGTGGAAATGCCCGCCGCCGAGTGATGCCCGGCGGTCGTGACCGCCGCGGCCCATCGATGGCGATGCGCGACGGCGGGCGAAGGCTCGCCGTTTTCGCAGCCACGGCTGGCGACGGCCGGCGTGACAGTGTGTCGTCAGCCAGGCGACGCCCCGGTAGGCGCCATGCCCCTGCGCATTCCGTACCTGGACCACGCCATGCGCATGGATGGAAATCTCAGACCCGGCCGATGGCGGCAATTCTTCCATGCCCTGCGGGTATAGTGCGGGCCTTGCGGTGGCTGGGGAGGACCCCCACATCGTCCCACCCCTTTCGTTTGCGAGCCTGCCCTTGTCGAGTCCCAGCCACGTTGCCGAAACGCCGATCACCGAACGCGCGGAACTGGTCCAGGTGCTGGCCTCCGGCGAAAAGCCGAGTGCGGACTGGCGGATCGGCACCGAGCACGAAAAGTTCGGGTTCCAGCTCGACGACCTGCGTGCGCCCACCTTTGAAGGCGTCCGCGGCATCGAGGCCTTGCTGACCGGCTTGACCCGTTTCGGCTGGGAGCCCGTGCAGGAAAACGGCCACACCATCGCGTTGCTGCGCGACGGCGCCTCGGTGACCCTGGAGCCGGCAGGCCAGCTGGAGCTCTCCGGCGCGGCGGTGGAAACCCTGCACCACACCTGCGTGGAAACCGGCACCCATCTGGACGAGGTGGCGCAGGTGGCCGGCGAGTTGCAGCTCGGGTTCTTGGGCATGGGCTTCCAGCCCAAGTGGCGCCGCGACCAGATGCCGTGGATGCCCAAGGGGCGCTACCAGATCATGAAGAACTACATGCCCAAGGTCGGCTCGCTCGGCCTGGACATGATGACGCGTACCTGCACCGTGCAGGTCAACCTGGATTACGCCACCGAAGCGGACATGGTGAAGAAGTTCCGCGTCTCGCTGGCGCTGCAGCCGATCGCCACCGCGCTGTTTGCCGATTCGCCGTTTACCGAAGGCAAACCCAACGGCTACCTGAGCTACCGCTCGCACATCTGGACCGACACCGACGCCGACCGCACCGGCATGCTGGATTTCGTGTTCGAAGACGGCTTCGGCTACGAGCGCTACGTCGATTACCTGCTCGATGTGCCGATGTATTTTTCCTACCGCGATGGCGTCTATCACGATGCCAGCGGGCAGAGCTTCCGCGACTTCATGCAGGGCAGGCTGCCGGCGCTGCCGGGTGCACTGCCGACGCTGCGCGACTGGTCCGACCACATGACCACCGCGTTTCCGGAAGTGCGTTTGAAGAAATATCTGGAAATGCGCGGCGCCGATGCCGGCCCGTGGGATCGCCTGTGCGCGTTGTCCGCGTTCTGGGTGGGCTTGCTGTACGACCAGACTGCGCTGGATGCGGCCTGGGACCTGGTCAAGGATTTCAGCCCCACCGAGCGGCATGCGCTGCGCGACGGTGTGCCCAGGCACGCGCTGGGCCTGCCGTTCCGCAACGGCACCGCGCGCGATCTGGCAGTGGAGGCGGTCAACATCGCGCGCGAAGGCCTGCGTCGCCGCGCACGCCTGAACCGCGACGGGCAGGACGAGACCGGGTTCCTGGACGTGATCGCCGAGATCGCCGAAAGCGGCGTCACCGCTGCCGAGCGCAAGCTGGCGCTGTATCACGGCGCCTGGAATGGCGATATCGACCGCGTGTTTCGCGAGTTTGCGTACTGAGTGAGCGGCACGCGGCGGAAGGCGCGCCGTGAGGCGGCGCGCATTGCCGTGGGTGACGGTGCGCGCAGTGGATTGTCGGTAGCGCACAGACCGCGTTTTGCGGGTGCGCCCTCCATGCCCATCCGACGACTGCTCGCCAGGCGTTGTCGCCACCGCTGTTGGCACCGCCGCCGTCACTGGTCTCGCGCACTGATCCGCCGTTGGCCGGCGCGCTCTGCGCTCAGCGCCGCTCCGGCATGCACGGCAGGCGCACGGTCACGCGCAATCCGCCCTGGGCGCGATTGTCCAGACGCAGATCGCCGCCATGCGCCAGCACGATGCTGTGCGCCACCGACAGGCCCAGGCCGATGCCGCCGGTGCCGCGATTGCGCGAAGACTCGCCACGCACGAACGGCAGCAGCAGTTGTTCGCGCTGGGTCGGGTCGATGCCGGGGCCGTCGTCGTCGATCCACAGCACGCCGTCCTCGCCGTCGCGCTGCAGGTGCAGGCGGGCACATTTGCCGTATTTGAGCGCATTTTCGAGCAGGTTCATCACCGCGCGACGCAACGCCAGCGGGTCGCCGTCCAGGGTGATCGCCGGGCCCGGCAACAGCACCGCGTCGGCGCCGATATCGGTGGCGTTGTCGACCACGCTTTCCACCAGCAGGCGCAGGTCCAGCGGCGCGCGCTCGCCGCGATGACGATCGTTCTGGATGAAATCCAGTGCGGCGGAGATCATCGCCTTCATCTCGTCGATATCGGCCAGCGCCTTGTCGCGGAGCGGCGGTTGCAGGTCGTCCAGGCGAAACGACAGCCGCGCCAGCGGCGTGCGCAGGTCGTGCGCGATCGCTGCCACCATGTGGGTGCGCTCGTTGATCAGGCGGTTCAGGCGTGCCTGCATGCCGTTGAACGAATCGGCCGCGCGCACGATCTCCGGCGGGCCGCTGCGTTGCAGTGCAGGGGCATGCGGGTTGCGGCCCAGCCGGTCGGCGGCTTCGGCAAAGCGCTTGATCGGCGCCGACAGCGCGCGCGAAAACCACCATGCCAGCGGTACGTTGGCGAGCAGGCCGGCCAGGAACAGCAACACGACGTGCGTCTTGAATTCGGCCGACAGCCGCCGGCGCGGCGACTCCACCGTGCGCCAGCGGCCATCGGGCTGCTGCAGGGCGGCGGTGAAGCCGTCCAGCAGCGGCACGCCGGGTGTCAGCCGTTCGTTTTCCCAGTCTTCCGGCGCCTGGCCCGGCGCTGCTTCACTGCCGAAGGGCCGGCTGTCGGTCGTGACCGCACCCGCACGGGCGGGCGGCCATTCCGCCGGCCGCTGTCCGTGGTCGCCAGCGGCGGCATCGTCCATCTGCGGCAGCCTGCGCGCGCGCTGCAACGGCTGCTCGTCCAGGCGCGGGATCTGGCGCTCGTCGGCGCTGCGATAGAACCGCACATGGCGTGCGTCCACGTCCAGCCAATGCGCCAGAAGCATCTCCGCGAATGGGTCGCGCACCTGGCCAGACGGCGGTGTCGGCGCCTGCGCACCATCGTGCACCTTCAGGGTCTGGGTACCGGCCGGCATGCGCGTGGACAACAGCGCCACCACCTCCGGCGGATGCACCGGTGGCTCGTACACCGGCGTGCGCATCACCAGCAGGGCGATGCCGATCACCTGGGCGGTGAACAGGGCCACCGCCAGCAACACGAACGTACGGGCAAAGATCGACAGCCCGCGCCGTGCCGGCTTGCTCACAGGCGCGAGACGCTCGGCAGCAGCATGTAGCCTTCGTTGCGTACGGTGCGAATCAACTCGGTATGGACGCGCTCATTGATCTTGCGGCGCAGGCGGCTGATCTGGCTGTCGATGGCGCGGTCGTAGACGTCGGTGTCGCGACCGCGGGCATAGTCCAGCAACTGGTCGCGGCTGAGCACCCGCTGCGGGTGCTCGACGAAGGTGCGCAGCAGGGCGAATTCGCCATCGGACAGATTGATGAAGATGCCGGTGGGGTCGCGCAGGTCGCGGCGTACCACGTCCAGCCGCCAGCCGGCGAATTCGTAGACGTTGCCGCGCTGGTCGGCCTGCTCGCTGCTGGCCTGGCTGCGCCGCAGCAGCGCGCGGACCCGGGCCAGCAACTCGCGTGGATTGCAGGGTTTGGCCAGGTAGTCGTCGGCGCCCACTTCCAGGCCGATGATGCGGTCGGTGTCGTTGCCCAGTGCGCTGAGCATGATGACCGCAGGTGAACCGCGCTCGCTGGCCAGGGCACGTGCCGCACTCAACCCATCTTCTCCGGGCATCATCACGTCGAGTACGATGAGGTCCGGGCGGTGCTGCGCCATGCGCGTGCGCATGTCCGCCACGTTTTCGGCCACGTCCACCTGGTAGCCGTGGGCGCTCAGGAATTCGCCGATCAGCTTGCGCAGGTCGGGGTCGTCGTCGACCACAAGAACGCGGGGTTGTTGCATATCCATGGAGGTCATCGTCGGTGGCGCGGAGGTTGGCCCGCGCGGGGTGGTGGCTACCGGATACATGGTGCTCGCAGATGCAAGGCTGGAACAAACATAATAATGATGGATTTTGTCAACCATTGGCACACGTGCAAGGCACCATGACGGGACGGGACATCGCGCAGGACATCATCGCTTCGACACTGCGCCAGCCCGACGGTGTGCGTGCGCAGGCCAGGGCGTTTCCGATGATGCGGGTGATCAGCCGCGACAACGGCGTGGGCCTGACCCGCGACATGGTGCTGATGGCGCAGACCCTGCGCGCCGGTGGCGTGCCGGTGCAGGAACTGGGGTTCACCAGCCAGCGGCTGCAGGACACCGGCCGCGAAGCGCGGCTGTGGGCCAGCCGCGCGCTGTTCGGGCGGGTGCCGCTGCAGATCTTTTCCGAACGCGTCTACGCGCGCTGCCTGGCGCTGGGGCAGATCAATCTGCTGGTGCCCAATCCGGAATGGCTGCTGCCCAAGTGGCTGCCGTTGTTGCCGCGCTTCGATGCGGTGCTGTGCAAGACCCATCATGCCGAGCGGATTTTCCAGAACCTGGGTTGCACCACGCGGTTCATCGGTTTCACCAGCCCGGATCGCTACGACCCGCAGGTGCCGCGGCAGCGCGCGTTTTTCCACCTGGCCGGGCGCAGCACCGCCAAGGGCACCCGCGTGCTGCTGGAGACCTGGAAGCAACACCCCGAGTGGCCGCTGCTGACCGTGGTGCAGAACCCGCGCACCGCCGGCAAGCCGGTGGTGGCGCCGAACATCGATCACCGCGTCCGTTATCTGGACGATGCGGAACTGCGCCGGCTGCAGAATGCCCATCTGTTCCATCTGTGTCCGTCCGAGGCGGAAGGATTCGGTCACTACCTGATGGAGGCGCTCAGCGTCGGCGCGGTGACGCTGGCGACCGATGGCGAGCCCATGAACGAGTTGGTGCGGCCCGAGCATGGCGTGCTGATTCCTGCGGCCGAGGTGCGCCAGCGGCGCCTGGCCTCGTATTACTACGTGGACGCAGCGGGCATTGCGCAGGCGGTGGATACCGCACTCGCCATGCCGCAGGTGCAGCTGGATGCGCTATCGGCCAATGCGCGCGCCTTCTATCAGGCCAACGATGCCGCATTTGCGGCCAGCTTCCGGAATGCGGTGCTGGCATCGCTGCCCGGGCATGTGGCAGACGACGCAGTCGGTGTCGAACCGGTCGGTGTCGAAGCAGTCGTGGTCGAGCGTTGACGTTCGACGTCGATGTGCTGCATTGCTGAACATGCTGCAGCGCCTGCGTGTGCCGAGGTGCCATCGATCGGTGTGCGCATGTGCGTGAGGTGCTTCCACCTCTCCGCCAGATTGCGGGCCGGCTGATCCCTATCAGCATCTGACTGCATCGCAACGCCTGCGGCCGGCGGCAAGCGGACGTTGCCGTAGGTGCGCCTTGCGTGATGTATCGCCAAGCGCCGGTGGATTGGGGTGCCCGGACTACGCTGATCGAGAACGCGCTACGGCTGCGGTCATCGTGCAGCGCCTGGTCCGTGTCGAGCACGCTGCTGACAACCTCTTCGCTGTTGATCGCGCATTGTGGTTGCCAAGGATTGCGAGTGATCGATCATGGCTCCTGCAGGAAAGATCCCGTCACAATGAAGAGTCCCTCCGGGCCACAGGTCGAGAGTGAGGTGGCCTTGCGCGACGAGCTGGAGGGCATGCGCCAGCTGCATGCGTTGCAGGTCGGCCTGGCGGCGCAAGCGGACGCGCGCGCCGCGTTGAGCGAGATCACTGCGCTTGCCTGCGCATTCGCGCGCACCGCCTGTGGCTGCGTGCAGCTGGTCGATGCGCACAGCAGCGAGATGGAGTTGCGCGTCTATCAAGGACACGACGAAAATAGCCCGTTCGTGCAGCATTTCCTGAAGGACGGGTTTCAGGCGACCTGCCAGGCCATTCGCCGCGAACGCCGGCAACTGGTGATCGAAGATATCGAAGCGTTCGCGCCGCTCAAGCACACGCCGGACTACGACGCAGCGCTGTGCAGCGGCATCCGTGCCGCCCAGTTCACGCCGTTGTTCAGTCGCGACGGCACGCTGCTGGGCTTGCTCGGAACGCAGTTCAGCGTCCCGTATCGTCCCGCCGATCATGAGCTACGGCTATTGGAACTGCTGGCATGGACGGCGGCCGATTTCATCGAGCGCTACCGGTCCGAGCGCGCGCTGCGCGCCAGCGAATCGCGATTGCTGGCCTTGTCTGCAGCAAGCTCCGAGGTGCATTACCGGGTGAGCCCGGACTGGAGCGAGATGTGCGCGCTGGGCAGTGCGGACGCGTTCGCGGGGGCGGTTGATCCGGACCGGCGCTGGATCACCGACTACATCCCCGAGGAGGATCGTGCGCAGGTACGCGATCGCATCGATGCAGGCATCCAGGGCAGGAGCGCGATCATGCTCGAGCACCGTGTACGCCGCAGCGATGGCAGCGTCGCGTGGATGTCGACCAAGGCCGTGCCGGTGATGGAGGCCGATGGCCGCATCCGCGAATGGTTCGTGGCGGGTGTCGATGTCACCGCCCGCAAGCAGGCCGATGAGCAGCTGCGCGCCAGCCGGGCGCGGCTGGCCTATGTGCTCGATCAGGTCCCCATCGGCGTGGGATTGTTCGATACCGCCGGCATCTTCACGTACAGGAATCCGCGTCTGCACAGCCAGCTCGGTGACCGGATTCCGTCGCGCGACGACGTGCATGGTGGGCACTGGAAGGGCTTCGACCAGCAGGGCTGCCCGGTGGCAAGCGAAGACTTTCCAGGCGCGCTGGCCTTGCGTGGGGTGGACTCCGCCTTGCCGGTGGACTTCGTGCATGTCGGGGGCGACAGCGAGCGCTGGCTGCGCGTCACCGCCGTGGCGCTGCGCGATGGCGACAAGGTGACCGGCGGGATGATCGTGGTGCAGGACGTGACCGAGCAGCGACAGGTGCAGGCAGCGCTATGGCAGCTTGCCGAACGCAACCGCGACATCCTGGAAAGCATTTCCGATGCGTTCTACGGCGTGGATGCGCATTGGCGTTTCACCTACGTCAATCGGCAGGCCGAAGCGGTGTGGGCACGCACGCGTACAGCGTTGCTCGGCAAGGTGCTGTGGGACCAATTCCCGGAGATGGTGGGCTCGCCAACGCACCGCGCGCACCTGCAGGCAGCGCAGAGCGGCCGCATGATGCGCCTGGATGCCGCATCGCCGGTGCCCGGTCACTGGGTCGACATCAGCATCTATCCCACCGGCGACGGCGGCCTGTCGGTGTATTTCCGCGACATCACCGATCGCAAGCATGCCGAGCAGCAACTGCGTACCAGCGAGGAACGCTTCCGCACCGCACTGACCATCGAAACGGTGGGGGCCACGTACTTCGACATGGACGGCCGCCTGATCGATGCCAACGATGCGTTCCTCAAGATGACCGGCTACAGCCGCGCCGAGGTCGAGGCGGGCGGGCTGACCTGGCAGAACCTGACGCCGGCGGCGGCGAGCGCGTTGTCGGCGCATGCCTTCCACGAGCTCAAGACCAAGGGCAGTGCCACGCCGTACGAGCGCGAATATCGGCGTAAGGACGGCAGCCTGCGTTGGGCCTTGTTCGCCTCCAAGCTGCTGCCCGACGGGACCGGATTCGAGTTCGTACTGGATATCACCGACCGCAAGGCCACCGAGGCGGCGCTGCGCGAAGTGCAGGGCCGCAACGCCTTCCTGCTGAAGCTCTCCGATGCGCTGCGGTCGCTGTCCGATCCGGCGGCGATCCAGAGCAAGGCGGTGTGCCTGCTCGGCGAACACATGAACGCCGGGTGCGCCTATTACGTGGACGTGGACGGCGATGGCGGGCGCCCGCTCGTCGCGCGCCACTGGCATCAACCGGGCCAGGCCAGCCAGGCGCACGGCACGGTGCTGACTGCCTGGCCGCTGTCCTGGCTGAGCGAGCCGGGCACCTGGGTGGTGCGCGACACCCGCACCGGGGGCGCGCTGCCCGACGACCAGCGCGTGGCGGCCGGTGGCAACGAGATCGGTGCGCTGATCGCGGTGCCGTTGATCAAGCAGGGGCAGCTGGTGGCCGCGCTCGTGGTCAATCAGCGCAACGCGCGCGACTGGACGGTGGCCGAGGTGCGGCTGGTGGAAGAGACCGCAGCACGCACCTGGGAGGCCCTGGAGCGTGCACGTGCGCAGGGTGCATTGCGGGACAGCGAGGAGCGTCACCGGGTGATCCTGGAGAGCGCGCTGGACTATGCCATCTTCACCGTCGACCCCGGCGGGCGGATCCAGACCTGGCCACCCGGCGCCGAAGCGGTGTTCGGCTGGAGCGCCGAGGAAGCGGTAGGGCAGGACATGGCGATGACCTTTGTGGCCGAAGACCGGCTGGCGGAGGTGCCGCAGCACGAGCTCGAGCAGGCGCGCCGTAGCGGCGTGGCCCCGAACATCCGCTGGCATCAATGCAAGGACGGAAGCCGGGTGTTCATCGAAGGTGCCACGCGCCCGTTGCGCGATGGCAACGATAAGCCGCTGGGCTATCTCAAGATCGGCCAGGACGTGACCCGGCGACGGCAGTGGGAAGATCGCCAGCAGGTATTGCTGGCCGAGCTGCAGCACCGCACGCGCAACCTGATGGGCGTGGTGCGCGTGGTCTTCAACCGCACCCGGCGCAGCAGCAAGGGCATCGCCGAGCTGGCACTGGTCTACAACGACCGTCTGGATGCGCTGGCGCGCGTGCAGAGCCTGTTGTCACGCTTGAACGACGGCGACCGCATCCTGTTCGACGAGTTGCTGCGGGTCGAACTATCGGCGATGGGCGCAATCGATGCGCAGGGGCGCGGTGAGCGGGTCGTGCTGGAGGGGCCGCGTGGAGTGCGGCTGCGCTCCAGTACCGTGCAGACCTTTGCGCTGGCCCTGCATGAGCTGGCCACCAATGCCAACAAATACGGCGCGCTGGCGCAGCCTGGCGGGCACCTGCTGGTGCGCTGGCGGCTGCATCACACCGACGACGGCATGCGCCTGCGCATCGAATGGCGCGAATCCGGCGTGGACATGCCGGCACCGGGGGCCGCCCCGCAGGGGTCCGGCTACGGCCGCGAACTGATCGAGCGCGCGCTGCCGTATCAGCTGCAGGCCGAGACCACGTATGTGCTTGGCCCCGATGGCGTGCGTTGCACGATCGCGCTGCCGGTCTCGGAAAGCATGCGGCTGGCAGCCGACGGCAACACGCCACCTGCCGCCGGCGACGAAGGACGTGCTGCCGGCAATGCGTAGCGCACGCGGGTGCCGCGGCCCGACGCACGCTGCCGTGGTCCCGTCGGGATCGCGCCTGTCGTACGCAGGTCTGCGGCGCAGGACGTCGCGCGATGGCATGCGGCAACGCAACAGTCCACCGACGCAGGCGGGTTCAGCCTGGCACGCGACAACCGTCCCGTGCTGACCTGAAACCATCGCGGCAGCACCGAAAACCGTCTGCGCGCCTAACGCACCCAGCGGCGGCATCGCTTTTCTGCTGGAAATGCCTATACTGCCCCCCAGTATTTTGGCTGGGGGTCGGCATGCCGCATTCGCCGCTGGAAAAGAAGCGCGCCCTGGCGCGGGTGCGCCGCTTGCGCGGGCAGTGCGACGCGCTTGAGCGGGCGCTGGAGTCGGGCGCAGACTGCGCCCCGGTGTTGCAGCAGATCGCTGCGATCCGCGGGGCCGTCAACGGGCTGATGTCGCAGGTGCTTGAAGCGCATATCCGCGAGGACTTCGGGCATGCCGCCGCATCCGATGCGCAACGCGCCGAACGGGTGCAGGACCTGCTGGGTCTGGTCCGGTCCTACCTCAAATAAATCTCCCACCGGGCCGGCGCTTGCCGGTTCCGTCCTTGAACATCTCGTCAGGAGCGCTACCCCATGAAATCCCGTGCAGCAGTCGCATTCGGACCCGGCAAACCGCTGGAAATCGTCGAAATCGACGTCGCACCGCCGAAAGCCGGCGAAGTGCTGGTCCGCATCACCCACACCGGCGTATGCCACACCGATGCCTTCACCCTGTCTGGCGACGATCCGGAAGGCATCTTTCCCTCGGTGCTGGGGCATGAAGGCGGCGGCATCGTCGAGCAGGTGGGCGAAGGCGTCACCAGCGTCAAGGTCGGCGACCACGTCATCCCGCTGTACACGGCCGAATGCCGCAAGTGCAAGTTCTGTCTGTCCGGCAAGACCAACCTGTGCCAGGCCGTGCGCGCCACCCAGGGCAAGGGCCTGATGCCCGATGGCACCACGCGCTTCTCCTACAACGGCGAGCCGATCTATCACTACATGGGCTGCAGCACCTTCAGCGAATACACCGTGGTGCCGGAAATCTCGCTGGCCGTGGTCAACCCCGACGCGCCGCTGGAAAAGGTCTGCCTGCTTGGCTGCGGAGTCACCACCGGCATCGGCGCGGTGCACAACACCGCCAAGGTCAAGCCGGGCGAGAGCGTGGCGGTGTTCGGCCTGGGCGGCATCGGGCTGGCGGTGATCCAGGGTGCGGTGCAGGCCAAGGCCGGGCGCATCATTGCCATCGACACCAACCCGGGCAAGTTCGATCTGGCGCGCAGCATGGGCGCCACCGATTGCATCAACCCCAAGGACTACGACAAGCCGATCCAGGAGGTCATCGTCGAGCTGACCGATGGCGGCGTGGACTTCAGCTTCGAATGCATCGGCAACGTCAACGTGATGCGTTCGGCGCTGGAGTGCTGCCACAAGGGCTGGGGCGAGAGCGTCATCATCGGCGTGGCCGGTGCCGGCCAGGAAATCAGCACCCGTCCGTTCCAGCTGGTCACCGGCCGGGTGTGGCGCGGTTCCGCATTTGGTGGCGTCAAGGGACGCACGCAGTTGCCGGGCATGGTGGAGCAGTCGATGAAGGGCGAGATCGATCTCGATCCGTTCATCACCCACACCATGCCGCTGGAAGAGATCAACGAGGCCTTCGACCTGATGCATGAAGGCAAGTCGATCCGCACCGTGATTCATTTCTGACCAGACGGCCAGGAGCGGCGCGCGGCCGCCTCCGCGCACGTGGTACCCGAGACTCCCGGGAGGGACATGATGACAAACGTGTCGATTCATCCTTCGGTAGATGGTGGTGTTGCGCGTGGAGGTGCGGAGGGCTTTCAGGGGGGAACCCTTGAATGCCACTGCGCGACCGACAAGGTGACCGTGGAGGTGGCCGCGCAGACCGCGCACAACCACGCCTGCGGTTGCAGTAAGTGCTGGAAGCCTGCGGGCGCGAAATTTTCGGTGGTGGCGGTGGCGCCGCGCGACAAGGTCACGGTGACCGCGCATCCCGAAAAGCTGAAGATCGTCGATGAAAGCGCGACGATCCAGCGCCACGCATGCACCGGATGCGGTGTGCATCTGTATGGCCGCATCGAGAACAAGGACCATGCGTTCTACGGTCTGGATTTCGTGCACACTGAGTTGTCGAAGCAACAGGGCTGGTCGGCACCGGGCTTTGCGGCCTTCGTGTCGTCGATCATCGAAACCGGCACGCCGCCGGAGCAGATGGACGGCGTGCGCGCGCGGCTGACCGAGTTGGGGCTGACCCCGTACGACTGCCTGTCGCCGGGATTGATGGACGCGCTGTCGACCCAGGTTGCGCGCCAGAAAGGCCTGCTGCATTGATTGTCCAACCCTGCGGCCGGTGCACCGGCAGCAGGGTTTCTCTTCGTAAGGAATCTTCATGGAACGTATCGAACACCGCGCCTGCTTCGGCGGCTGGCAGTACGTGTATCGCCATCAGTCGCAGACCTTGAGCTGCAGCATGCAGGTGGGCGTCTATCTGCCGCCGCAGGCTGCCGATGGCCCGTTGCCGGTGTTGTACTGGCTGAGCGGGCTGACCTGCACCGAACAGAATTTCATCAGCAAGGCCGGCGCGCAGCGCTACGCGGCCGAGCATGGCGTGATCCTGGTTGCGCCCGACACCAGCCCGCGCGGCGACGATGTGGCCGACGCGGACGGCTACGACATCGGCAAGGGCGCCGGTTTCTACGTCGATGCCACCGAGCAGCCCTGGGCCGCGCACTACCGCATGTACGACTATGTGGTGAACGAATTGCCCGCGCTGATCGAAGCCAACGTCGCCACCACCGGCGCGCGCGCGATCAGCGGCCACTCGATGGGCGGGCACGGCGCGCTGACCATTGCGTTGAAGAACCCGGGCCGCTATCGCAGCGTATCGGCGTTTTCGCCGATCGTCGCACCGAGCCTGGTGCCGTGGGGCGAGAAGGCGTTTGCGCAGTACCTGGGCGACGATCGCGCGACGTGGAAGGCCTACGACGCCACTGCGCTGATCGTGCAGGCGCAGGAACGGTTGCCGCTGTTGATCGACCAGGGCGATGCAGACGAATTCCTTCAGAACCAACTGAAGACCGCGCTGTTCGAAGATGCCGCCAACGCGGCTGGCTATCCGGTCACTGTGCGGATGCAGCCAGGCTATGACCATAGCTATTACTTCATCGCCAGCTTTATCGGCGAGCACATCGCGCATCATGCGGCGGCGCTGCGCGGGTGATGGGGTGCGGTTGCGGGCGGTCGAGGATGTGATTGGGCGGGGCGGGATGGCGCGGGATGGCGCGGCACGGCAAAGTGGCAGACATCCCGCAGTCCCCAGGTTGCACCGATGGTGGCAACGCACACGAGCGCAGACCGCAAGTGATCCCTTCTCCCTTCGGGAGAAGGTGCCCCGAAGGGGCGGATGAGGGCACGGGCGAAGCCGCATGCGGTTGAACGTAGCGAGGGCTTCGCCACGTACCCTCACCCCAACCCCTCTCCCGGCGGGAGAGGGACTCGCTACTTCGCTGAACATTAGTGGCGCGTTGGTGCGGGTATCGTCGTCACCCAACACCAACAGCCAACAGCCAACACCCAACACCAACACCAACACCAACACCAACACCAACACCAACACCAACACCAACACCAAACCAAGCTGATGCCTGCAACGCGCTAGCGCGCCACCTGGGCTGCCAGCTTCCCCAATCGACGCATTGCGCGTTCCAGCGTCTCGCTCCATGGCTGGCCGCAGGTCAGGCGGATGTGATCCGCGTAGTCGCCGCGGCTGGAGTACAGATGGCCGGGCGAGGTGCCGATGCCTTCGGCCAGTGCGGCCTCGAACAATGCTTGGCCGCTTCCACCCTCGGGCAATTGCAGCCACAGCGATAGACCGCCAGCCGGGTCGCCGATGCGTGTGCCATCGGGCCAATGCCGCACGACCGCATCGCGCAGACGTTGGCCGTTGTCGGCCAGGGTGCGGCGCAGCTTGCGCAGATGCCGTTCCAGGTCGTGCTGCGCAAGATAATCGGCCAAGGCCAGTTGCGGCAGGCTGGCGCTGCCCACGGTGGAAAAATACTTGGCGCGCACCAGGGCCTCGGTCCAGTCGCCACCGAGCAACCAGCCCACGCGCAAGCCGGGCGCCAGCACCTTGGAAAACGACCCGCAGGTGATCACATTGGCATGGGTGTCGAAGTGGCGTAGCGGGCGCGGTCGCTGGCCCGACCAATCCAGCTCGCCGTAGATATCGTCCTCGATCACCACGGTGCCATGGCGGGCGCAGCTGTCGAGCAGTGCGCGCTTTGCGCTGTCGGACGTCAGGCTGCCGTTGGGATTGTTGAAGTTGGGCACCAGCACCGCCGCGCGCACCGGCGTGCGTTGCAGCAGCGCGTCCAGGCGCGCGACATCGATGCCCTGGCCTGCGCGGTTGGGCACCTCCAGTACCTTTAGCCGCAAGGCGGCCACCGCCTGCAGGATGCCGTGATAAGTGGGCGTCTCCACCAGCACCACGTCGCCCGGTGCGGTGAGCGTGCGCAAGGCCAGGCTGATGGCTTCCATCGCACCGGCAGTGATCACGACTTCTTCCGCAGCCACGGTGGTTGCGCAGTGTGCATAACGCTGTGCGATCTGCCGCCGCAGTGCGGCATGGCCTTGTGGCGGTGCGTAGTCCAGTGCGGCGGTACGTTGGCGACGCAACTGACGCGAGAACGCTGCCGCCAACTGTGCAGCCGGCAACAGCGCCGGCGCGGGAGTGGCGGTATGCAATGGCACCAGGTCGGTACGCGCCAGGGTGTCGAGTACGCGCTGCAAGGCCGGGTTGTCCACCATGCCGGGTTTACGCCGACGCGTTGCGGGTACCGATACGGGCGATGCAGAGGCGGTGGTGCGCACGAAGTAACCGGAGCGCGGCCGCGCCTGCACGCGCCCTTCGCGTTCCAGCTGCAGGCAGGCCTGCACTGCCGTTGCCGTGCTGATGCCGTGGGTGGCGGCCAATTGCCGGATCGAGGGCAGACGCTCGCCGGCACGCAGGGTGCCGCCTTCGATCTGCTGTCGCAGCTGCATGGCGAGCGATTCATACAGAAGCATGTGCCGGTGCCTTTCATCTGTATTGGTCAATTTGCAGCGTATCTGAATCTGTCATGGTCGTGTGATGCATTGCAGACTCGCTGTGCCCGGTGAATGCGCCAGGTGTGTTCTCTTCCGTGAGGTTGGTCGTGCTGCTTCCAGTGTCTATCGTCGATGCGTTCATTGCGGCGCTTCAAGCGCAATCCTGCGGTAGCGAAGATCCGGTGACCGGGTCGATCCATGCCGCGCTGGCGCCGCTATGGGCGGGCAGGCTGGGCAAGACGCAGTTGACCGCACTGCAGGCATCTGCGCGCGCCGGCGAACGTGCATGCCTGGTGGAGCCGCGGCATGTGTCTGTGCGCGGCAGCGCTGTGCAGTCTCTGCAGGGAACGATTGCGCTATGAGCATCGCCTTGCCTGTTCAAGCGACATCCGTCGGCACTGCGCGACGTGCGATCTGGCAATTGCTGGTGGCCGAGGTGTTGATCGGGTCGGTGGGCGTATTCGTGCACGAAAGCGGGCAGGATCCGGTGACGGCGGTGTTCTACCGCTGCCTGTTTGGCGCGCTGTTTCTCACCATCTGCGGCCTGATCGGCGGACAGTTGCGTGGGGTGTGGCGCGACCGCACGCTGCTGCGCGATGCCGTCATCAGTGGCGTGCTGCTGGTGCTGAACTGGGTGGCCTTGTTCGCCGGCATGGCGCGCTCGTCGATCGGCGTGGCGACGATGGTCTACCACGTGTTTCCGTTCGTGATGTTGCTGCTGGCGGCGCTGCTGCAGGGCGAGCGCACCCGCCGCGCCGACCTGGGCTGGACGCTGCTGGCGTTTGTGGGCGTTGCGTGTTCGGCCAATCCGGCGCGGCTGTGGCAGGCTGCCGACCGCGGCTATCTGCTCGGGATTGCGCTGACCCTGCTGGCCGCGCTGCTGTGCGGCGCCTCATTGCTGATGTCGCGCCGCATCAGCCGTGAGCGGCCGTTGGCGGTGGTGACGGTGCAGTGCTGGGTCGGCACGTTCCTGCTGGCGGGGTTTTCCAGCAGCAGCGCGTTGCATCCCGGCCTGCACTGGGTCTGGCTGGTGGGGCTGGGCGTGATCCACAGCGGCATCGTGTACGTGCTGTTCTATTCGTCGTACCGGCATCTGCAGGTGGCCACGATCGCGGTGCTGGCGTTCGTGTATCCATTGGTCACGCTGCTGCTGGACTACCTGCTGTACGGCCACGCCCTGGTGCCGGTGCAGTGGCTGGGCCTGGCACTGATCGTGCTGGGCACGCTGGCGGTCAATCTGAAATGGCACTGGCCACGTCGTGCCTCGACACAGGCGTGACCGTACGCCGCCACGCGTCCCGCATGGCGGCGCACACCGTCAACGCACGTCGCGCATCTGCCAGTGCGACCCGGCCAGGGCCTGCATGCGCTGCTTGAACAGGTCGCCGGGAATGCTGGTGGTCGCAACCAGATCGATGCGCAGGTCCTGCTGCTTGCCGGTGACCGTGGCGGCCGGGTCGGTGATGCCCAGGCTCGGGTCCACCTCGTCCGGGTCGGCCTGCAGCTGGCGCCAGCGATCGAACCACGCCGGATCGCGCAGGGCGGCCTGCAACTGCTCGGCAAACGCCTCGGCGCCGTTGGCGGTGAAGCTCACCGAGGGCGCGCTGCCGCGGGCGAGCTTGGGGTCGGGCAGGCTGATCGAGTAGCTGACAGGCATGGACACGCTCCGTTGAATGACGGCGGCACACTAGCCGAGGACGGGTGAGAACGCCGTCGAAGGCCAGGCGCCGCCAGGCACGTGCCTCAGGCGGAAAAACCATGCGGCTGGGCCGCGAAGGCCACCGCCAGCGCGCCCTTGCCGACGTTGACCATGCCGGTCAGGCTCATCACGCTTTCGAACAGTTCCACGCCGTGGCTCTGGCAGGCGCTCTGCAGCGCCGCGTAGCCGGGCAGGGCATGCAGCTCGGCCAGCTCGCCGCCATAGCCCACGCACACGGTCGGGGTCATCAGGCCGTCGCGGATCTTGCGGACGGTGAAGCCAAACAATTTGTCGGCCGATGGCTCGAAGCCCTTGAGCTTGGCCACCGGCTCGGTGACGCCGCGGTACGCGCGCAGCACCGGCTTGATATCCAGCGCGCTGCCCAGCGCCGCACCGATCAGGCCCACGCTGCGGTCGCCCTTGGTGCGCGCCCGCGCACGCAGGTAGTAGAGATCGCGCGGGATCATATAGCCGTAGGTGTGCTCGGCCAGCTGTTCCAGGCGGGTGCGGATCGCCGCCACGCCCTGGCCCTGCTCGCGCAGGCGCACGGCCTCCACCGCGGTGATGCCCTGGCCGGCAAACAGGTTGAGCGTGTCGATCACGCGCAGCGCAAACGGCGAGCCGTGGCCGGCGGCCTGTCGGATCGGCTTGTAGTCGTTGAGAATCGCAAAGCTGGCCTGCATCGCGTTGTCGAAGATCTGGCTGCGCAGCTTGGAGATGGTCAGGCAGAACACGTGGTCGTAGTCGATGACCAACCGCTGCAGAAACAGGTCGCGGATCTGGTTGACCGAAAACGGCGTGGTTTCGGCCTCGTGGCCGCGCTCGGCCACATGCGCCTGCAGAAAGCTCAGCGTGGCCTCTTCATCGCGGTGATCGGCCAGCACCGCCTCGCCGATGCGCACGCTGATCGGCAGCACGATGACGTTGTTGCGTTGAAGAAATTCCTGCGGCAGGTCGCACGCACTATCCACCACGATTCCGATGCGCATCGTCGCCCCCTCCGGCTGTTGCGTCGTCTGTACTGCGAACGCTATCGCAAAACCGCCGCCGCGCGTAGACCCGTTGGCGCGCCGCGTGCCGGCAGGCGGCTCGCGCGCCTTCAGCCGCGCCTGCCGGCCCCTTGCATGCCCATTGTCCGGCAGCCCGGGCCGCGCTGCGGTGGCAGCGCACCCGTCGGCGGTGCCTTGCCTGCCATGCCGCCCTGCAGCATTCCCCCTCGCGGGTGTGCCCAGGTGCCTGAGCGATACATGTCGCCACCGCCGCGAGATGGCAGCGAACTGCGGACCAGGACACGCTTGGCTTGCCAGGTAGCGCCCGCTATCGCGCTTGGCCGCTCCGGCCTGCCGGAATCGCTATAGCTCCTCTCACAGCACCGCTGCTAGGGTCGATCACGACCGCTGCAGGGCGGGTCTCGGTGGCGCCGCACTGGCGCCGCCGCGCCGATACACAATGGAGACAGAGATGCAGACCACCCCATCCAACACCCTCACGCAGGCCGCGCCCAAGGCGACCACCACACGGCGGCGCGCATCGCGCTGGTGGAAGGCGGCACTGGCCCTTGGCCTGGTGGCGCTCGCCCCCGTGGCCCTGGCCGGCCCGTACAAGATCTTTGGCAACCACTACGCGTGGGTCAACAACTTCAACGACCCCAACAACATCATCCAGGGCACCTTTGGCACCGGCAGCACGCCGGAGTTGACCGTCACCTTCAACTTTGCCGACTACAACCTCTACGGCTACCCGGCCATCGTGCGCGGCTGGCATTACGACTGGAATCCGACCACCGACAAGCTGTTCCCCAAGCAGATCTCGTCGATCAGCTCGCTGCCGTTCAAGTTCAACTACAGCGCCGGCGGCAGCAATCTGGCCGGTGACTTCGCCTACGACATCTTCTTCCGCTGGGATACCGCCAAGGGCAATCCGCAGCTGGAAGTGATGATCTGGGGCGACCACAACTCCTGGCCGATCGGCACCGTCACTGCGACCAAGGTGATCACCGCCGGTGGCCGCACCTTCGATCTGTGGGAAGGCTTCAACTCCGGTGCCGGCTATTACGTCTACACCTTCATCCCGACCGGCACCGCCGGCCAGCCCACGCTCAAGACCAGCGGCAGCCTCAATATCGACGCCAAGCCGTTCCTGACCTGGCTGCAGAACAACCGCTCCAAGGATGGCCGATACAACAACAGCATGTATCTGCATGCGGCCGAGGCGGGCTTTGAAGTGGTGCGTGGCAATGGCTGGGCCAAGGTCAGCGCCACGATGGATGCCAAGTAACGCGATGGGCTGAGGTGCGCGTGGGCCGCCAGTGCGGCGGCCTGCGTGCGCGCTGCCTGTTCGCGTGTGCATCTCGCGTGTGCATCGCCGGCAGCTGCGTGGGGCACCACCTGCTCGCAGCTTCGCCGGGCATGAGGTGCATCACGCCAATGAGGTGGCCGTCTGCGCCGCGCCTGTCATGCAGGTGGCGCGCATCGGAGGAGGCCACGGTGATCGGTCCGCATGGATGGCCGTGTCTGCGCCCCGTCAGTGCGTGGACATCCGCTGCGTGACGCCGTCCGTTGCGCTGGTGGATGACGCAATGGTCGTGTGTCCGTCGCCTGGCGTCCTGCCAAGTGCCGGGCGTCCCCATCCCTCATCGGAGCTCACCCATGCATCTGCACGACGCTGTTCGTTTGCCCACCCGTTTGCGCCTGTTACCGCGCACCGCGGCATTGGCGTTGGCACTGCTCGCCGCCGGCGCCAGTGCCTATACCGGCGAGACCAGGGTCTACGGCACGCAGTACGCGTACAACAATAATTTCAACGACAGCAACAACAACATCAAGGGAACGTTCGGCTCCGGCAGTACGCCGAGCCTGACCGTGTCCTACAACCTGCCCAGCGGGCAGTTGTATGGCTACCCCGCGATCTGTCGCGGCTGGCACTACACGATGAACCCGACCACCGACAGCTACTTTCCGCATCAGGTGTCCAAGATCGGCAGCCTGAGCGGCGCGCTGGCCTTCACCACCAACGGCAGCGGGCAGACCGGCGATTTTGCCTACGACCTGTTCTTTCGCAAGGACGCCAGCAAGGGCAACCCGCAGCTGGAAGTGATGATCTGGGGCGCCAACAATTCGTATCCGATCGGCACCGTGACCACCGCCAATGCCATCACTTCCGGCGGCGTCACCTACGATCTGTGGGAAGGCAACAACCCGGCTGCCGGCTATTACGTGTACACCTTCATTCCGCACGGCACGGCCGGCAACAGCAATCCACTGCCGGCCAAGGGCAACGTCAATGTAGACGTCAAGGCATTCCTCACACGCTTGCAGGCCCTGCGGGGCGGCGATGGCCGCTACAGCAGCGATCTGTATCTGCAGGTGGTGGAAGGCGGCTTCGAGGTCACCGGCGGGATGGGCACGGTGTCGCTCAGCGGGTCGATTGCGGCCAAGTAAGCGCAGCGATTGGCGCGTGGCCAGGCGGCGTTGGTCAGCGCAACGGTGCGCAGTTGGCGTGTACCGGTTGCACGCCAACGTCGGTAGTGCGGGCATGAAGAACGGCTGCGGCATCTTGGCAGGGGTGTCGGCGCCGTGCCATGCATCGCGCGATGACGCGCGGTGCATGGCGTGCCGTGGTGCTGCAGTGGCTTGCAACACGTAGCCAGCAGCCATGGGGCTGCTGCGCAGACGTTGCCGTGCAGGAAACACTGCACGGCCAGTCCGTGCACCGGCAGCGTGCACCTGGCGATTACCTAGTCGTGTTCACCGTTGTTACATCGCCACCAGCTGGATGCTGTCGAACACGACGGCCGGGCTGAGGAACCCATTATCCGGCGATCCGGAGGCAAGCCCGATCTCGATGCGGTTGCTTCCGGCCTGCAGCGCCGACGCGGGGATGTCCACCTCATACAGCGTGTTGTTGCCGCGTGTGGTGCCACGGGTGATGCCGCGCGTCTTGGGCTGGTTGGGAGCGGCGGGCACCGGGCCGTTCCAGCGGGCATTCACGCTGATCTGCGGGCGTGCGCTGACCTGGGCCAACGGCACGAAGATGCGCAGGCGATAGCCGCGCACCTCGCTGGAGGCCAGGGCGAAGTCGATGCGGGTGGGGGTGTTGATGCTGCGCCACTGCACCGCCGGAAAACTGCTCATGCTGCTGGCGCCCACGGTGTAGGTCAGCGGTGACCAGCTCATGCGCCGGTCGGACGGGTGCGCGCGCGGCAGCAAGTCGGCATGTCGAAATCCGGCCGGGGTGCCGTCGGGCACGCCGATCTGCCACTTCACCGTTCCTGGCGCTGTTACCGCCTGCAACGCGGCCTGCGCCGTGGCATTGGCAAACACTTCGACATCGCGCTGCGCCACCTCCAGCTCGTTCTGGTACAGCGTCATGCGATAGCGCCCCGGGCGCACGCCGGCAATCTGGTAGTCACCGCTGCCATTGGCTCTGGCCCAGTACTGCGCCTGCTCGTTGCGCAGCCCGATCACGGCCGGCTGCCCGGAGAGCACGCCGCCGACGCGGCCGCTCACCGCACCCCGCCCGTCAGCGGCCAGATAGCCGTTCAAGCCCAGCGTGGCATCGACGAAGTCGGTGCTCAGCTGCGCGCTCGATGGCGCGCCGCCATCGGTGAACAACAGGCCGTAGACACCATGCAGGCCGCCGCGGAAGGCCTCGGTCTGGGTATGGTCGGAATACATGTAGTTGTAGAGCTCATGGGTCACGCGGGTTTTCTGCGTGGCGATGTCCTTGAAGAACGGCCCGCCGGAACTGCGTTCGCGGTTGCCCATCAGCATGAATACCGCAACGCCGGAGCCGCTGACACCATGCACCTGGTCGTCGAGCATGCGCCGCGCCGAATAGAATTTGGAGCTGGTGCGGCCGTCCGGCAGCAGGAAGACATCTTCGCCTTCGATCGCCGTGCCGACGCTGGAATCAGGTTCCTGCTGGGCAGTCGGCAACTTGGACACATTCAGGCGCGCGATGAAGCGCAGTTCGCCCACCGGCAGCAAGGTCGGCGCATAGGTGGCCATGTAGATCGCATTGCGGCCCTTGCGCACGATGTAGTAATGAACCAGATCGCCGGCCTTGGCCGATACCACGATTGCCCCGCCCACCACGCGCGCGTCCACGCTGGCACTGCCCAGCCCGGAGGCGATGTGCGATCCCTTCGATTCGGTGGTCTGCAGCTCGTTGTCGCGGTAGCGCATCGACACGATGTCGCCATTGTTGGCATTGACCGAAAACACCAGCTCGGCGCCGCTGTCCACCACCACGTGGTCGCCGCTGCGGGTGAATCCGAATGCCGCCATGGCCGGGGCGCTGACGCCGGCGTACAGGCACAACGCGCATGCCAGCATGCGCAGGGTCGGGCAGAACATGTGGGTCTCCATGGCGACGTGAGGCGGCAAGCCGGATGCCGATGCGCGATGCTAGGCGGGCTGGACCACGACGGCGAGCGCGCAAGCAGCAGAGCGTGCGGCGCGTTCAAACTTCAGCAATGAACCTAAGCGCCGGTCACGCTTCGGCTGCGACCGGCAGACGTATGGCGTGCGCAGCACCTGCTTCCTGCGTCGATCTGCGTCGCGATGTGGCTGGCTTGGCGCAGCACGTCGCAATCGAGCCAACGTCATCCGCCGGCCCGAACCAGCGGGTTCGCGTTCGTGCAGCAACGGCGCCCGCAGCTGGCACCTGCCAGGGCACGAAGGCTGCCGGGTAGTGCCAGCCGCCAAACCGGCAACAGGCGATAAGCCCGATGGCTGCATCACTGCGACGAAGGCCGCCGGCGGCACGCGGCGAGACGCCACGACAGCGCAGCGTCCATGTCTGCCAGTCCACCACCCACCCACGTGCATCAGCAGGTCGTGCAGGGTGGCGGTGTTGCCGAGCGCGCTACTACGGGCGGCGCTGCCAAGGCCGCTGCATGTGCGGGCTGCGGTGCGGCGCCTTGCGGCGTACGCATCAGCGCACGCCGCACGCACTCACTTCAGGTACGCACGTGGCAGCTGCCCGGCCTGCTGCAGGTAGCGGTCGCGCAGTTCGCTCTGGCGCGAGCGCATCGGCATCTCGCGCCCGCCCAGCCAGACCTGCTCGGCGTAATGGGCGACATCCAGCGGGTCGCCTTCCCACAGCACCAGGTCGGCCTGCTTGCCCACGGCAATGCTGCCGATGCGATCGCCCACCCCGAAGATCTCCGCAGGCACGCGGGTCAGGCCGGCCAGCCCCGATTCCCACGGCAAGCCATTGGCCACCGCGTTGCCGGCCAGCTGACGCAGCTTGCGGGCGTTGTGCGAGGCGTCGCCGCTTTGGCTGAAGCTGACCTCCACACCGGCCGCGCGCAGGCGTGCGGCGTTTTCCAGCGTTGCGCCGATCTGGTCGAAGGTTGCCGGCAAATCCGCCAGCGCGTTCACCAGCACCGGGACCCTGGCCTGCGCCAGTTGCGGGGCCAGCTTCCACGCCTCGGCGCCGCCGGCGATGGCAATGCGCACCTTCTCGCGTTGCGCCCAGCGCAGCAGCTGACGGATGTCGGCGGCACGTTCGACCTGCACCACGATGCGGCCTTGCCCGGCCAGATACCGGGCCAGCACGCTGCGCCCCATCGGCGTCAGCAATGCATGCGGCGACTCGGCGGGCACGCGGCCGCGTGCTTCGGCCACCAGTTGATCCAGCAGCATCCATTGCGCGGCACGCGAGCTGCCGGTGAGGTCGGACGCCGCTGCACCGATGCGGATGAACAACGCATGCGGGCCCACCGGGTCCGGGCTGCCATCCAGCCGCACGATGCCGCCCTGGCCGGCGATGAAGGCGCCGCTGGTGGTTGCGCCCAGCGCCGTGAAGCCGATGCCTTCCACGCGCGCCACCGGCACCAGCACCGAGTCGGGGTTGTAGGCCAGGGTGACGTCGAACTCCGGGCGCATCGGTTGCTCGGCCAGCTTGACGCCGCTGTCCACGGTGCTGTCTTCGCCGGAGACTTCTTCGATGCCGATCTCGGTAATGCCGCCGAACAAGGCCGGCGTCAGCGGGCGGCCCTTGGCCTCGATCACGCGACCATCGGCCGGCGCGGCCAGGTTGCTGCCGATCGCGCGGATCACGCCGCCCTGCACCAGCACGTCGGTGTGCTGCAGCGTGCCCTGCGCGGTGGCGGTGTGCACGGTGGCATCGCGGATCAGCACCTGCTGTGCCAACGCCGGCAACGCCAGCGCGGCCAGCACCAGCGCCGACAGGGCACGCAGTTGCGGGCGTGTCAGGATGCGGCGGCTCATCGTGCCACCTCCTGGCCCAGCATGAAGTCCGACACCGGCTGCAACGCGCGTTGATGCCGGTCGTAAACCTGCGCGCCGTCGATATACACCTGTTCGGCCAATGCGTAGGAACTGAAGGGGTTGCCATTCCACACCACCACATCGCCCATCTTGCCCGGCTCCAGCGCGCCGGTCTGCTGCTCGATGCCCAACGCCTTGGCGGCGTTGCTGGTGAGCCAGCGGATCGCGCGCTCGGGCGCAATCTCCATGCCGCTGCGGCGCGCAGTGGCGATCACCTTGGCGGCCTCCTGATTCAGGCGCTGGATGCCTTCTTCCGAATCCGAATGCACGATGGCGCAGCTGTTGGCAGGCCGGTCGACCATGGCGATGTTCTCCTGGATGCCGTCGAAGGCTTCCATCTTGAAGCCCCACCAATCGGCCCATAGCGCGCCGCAGACGTTTTCCTGCGCCAGCCGGTCGGCCAGCTTGTAGGCCTCCACGCCATGATGGAAGGCGGCGATGTGGAAGCCGAATTCCTTGGACAGGTCCAGCATGGTGGTCATTTCGTCGGCGCGGTAGCAGTGGATGTGCACGCGGATGTCGCCGTTGATGGCGCCGGCCAGCGTATCGAGCTTGAGATCACGCTTGCCGCCGGCATCGCCGCTGCTGTCGTTGTCGCCACCACTGCTCCACCAGTGACGCTTCTTGGCGGGTTTCTTCTTCGGTGCGTTCTTCTGCAGGTACTCGGCCGCATCGATGAACGCAGCGCGGTACCCGGCGACATTGCCCATGCGCGTACCGGGGCCGCCCTTTTCGCCGTAGACGCGTTTGGGGTTTTCGCCGCAGGCCATCTTCAGGCCCCACGGTGCGCCGGGGAACTTCATGCCCTGATAGGTTGTGGAGGCGACGTTCTTCAGCGTGACGCCGCGCCCGCCGATCAGGTTGGCCGAGCCTGGCAGGATCTGCAGCGAGGTGATGCCGCCGGCCAGCGCGGTGCCAAAGCCCGGGTCCTGCGGCCAGATCGAATGCTCGGCCCACACATTGGGCGTCACCGGTGCGGTCATCTCGTTGCCGTCGCTATGCGCGCTGACGCCCGGGCTGGGGTACACGCCCAGATGCGAGTGCACATCGATGATGCCGGGCGTCACCCACTTGCCGGTGCCGTCGATGCGGCGTGCATCGGCCGGTGCCTCGAGTGCGCGGCCGACGGCGGCCACCTTGCCGTCGCGCAGCAGCACGTCGGCATCGTCCAGCCGCTCGCCGGTGCCGGTGAGCACCGTGGCGTGCTGGATCAGCACCGGACCGGACGCGAGCGCGCGGTAGGTGCTGGGGTAAGGGTCTTGCACGAACCGCGATGCCGCAGACGCAGGCCCGCACAGCAGCGCCGCGCCAAGGGCGGCGAACAGGATGGAACGCATGGATTTCCCCGGTGACACGAAAGCACAGGCCGCAAAACTAGCTGCCAGCGCCGTGCTTGCCAAGTGCTGGAGGTTGCGGTCGCGGCTGCCTCATCACATGCCAGAGCGCATGCTGTGCCGTATTCCTCCGGGGGGACGTCGATGATTGCCAAAACAGAACGCAACAAACAGGCCGATGTGGTGTTGGCTTTCTGGGAACTGGCCGGCTCGGCCCGCTGGTTCACGCACAACGATGCCTTCGACGCCAACTTTCGTCAGCATTTCAGCGAGCAGCACTTTGCCGCCGCACGGGGCGAGTACGCGCACTGGATGGCGCGCGCCGAGGATGCACTGGCCTTGCTGATTCTGCTGGACCAGTTCCCGCGCAATGCGTTCCGTGGCAGCGCGCATGCCTATGCCACCGACGGGTTGGCGTTGCAGTGCGCAAAGCAGGCGGTGGAGCGCGGCTTCGACCAGCAGGTCTCGGCGCAACTGCGGTTGTTTTTCTATCTTCCGTTCGAGCATGCCGAAGACCTGCAAAAGCAGGCACGCGCGGTGGAGCTGATCGGCGCACTGGACGATACGCAGACCACCCACTGGGCGCTCGAACATCAACGCATCATCCAGCGCTTTGGCCGGTTCCCGCACCGTAATACCGTGCTGGGGCGCGCGACCAGCGCAGAGGAACAGCAGTTTCTCGACGACGGCGGGTTTGCCGGCTGAAGGCCGCCATCCACGCGTTGCATGGCGGCGGGCAAGGGGTGTACACCGCGCCTGCATGCCAGCGTGATCGCCGAACAGCTGTGGGCACTGCAGCGGGGGCGGGCGCCACGCGCGGTGCCACCACCGGCACCGCGCATGCCGTCGATCGATCAGCAGCCGCCTGGCAGACCTTCCGACCGCCAGCTGGCACCTTCGCCGAGCAATAGATAGAAGCCGTAGCTTTCGTAGCCGCTTTCCGACAGCACCAGATCGAGCGTGCCGTTGCCGTCGATGTCGCCGAACTGCAGCAGATGGGTGCGCTGCGGCAGGTCTTCGCAATCGTCGCAGCCGCTGGCGGCGTGGCCGTGGCGGAACTGCCAACGGCTGCCGTCATGGTCGAAGATCGCAAGCACCACGAGCACGCCGGTCGGGTTCTCCGGATTGCCGGTCTTGGTCGGGTGGTTGGAGGTCAGCACGGCCACGCGCCGCTGCGGCTGCTGCGCATCGGTGATGATCTGCAGCGCGGCCAGATCCTGCGCGCGGTCGGCCTTGAACGCGGCCAGTGCCTGCGCCAATGCCGCCGGTTTGACGCGCTTGCGCAGCTGCGCGGTGTCACTCACCTGGCGAAACAACTCGCTCTGTTCGGTGGCGGTGGCTGCACGCGACGCAAAGCGCTTGCCCGGGTTGAGATCCACCGTTGATAGCAGCGGCGAATCGGACAGCGTGGTGCCGCCCTTGATGCGCAGCTTCGCGGTGCCGCCGCACATGCTGTTGTCATCCACCGTCAGCGACGCAAGCCGCACGGTGCCGGTGGATACGCCGGTATTGAAGACCTGCAGCGGCTGGCCCAGCAACGCCTTGGGCAGGGTCGATTCCTTTGCCACAGCCTTGCCGAGCCACACCGGAACGTATTCCAGCGGATCGTCGGACGGCTGGCTGTCGTAGGTCTGGACCAGCAGCACCGCGCGCGGCGGTTCGGCAGCGTGGGCAGCCAGCGGTAGCAGCGCGGCCAGGGCGAGCGGGAGCAGGCGGGTGTGCATTGCAGCGGTGTCCTTGTGCGGGTTGATCCATGAAAAAACGGACGCTCCAAGGAGCGCCCGTTTCGGTGTGCGGTGCCGCAGCCGTGCGGGCCGTGGTCACACGGGTCACGCAAGCGCGGCAGTCTGCACGTGCAGCGTGACGCGTGAGCGGCGGCCGCGACCGCTCGCGCCTGCTCAGTATTTCGCCACGCCGTTGTCCACCTCGTCCGACCACGCATCGATGCCGCCGGTGACGTTGTAGACGTTGGTGAAGCCCAGGCCGCGGAAATGCTCGGCGGCCTGCAGGCTGCGCCCGCCGCGGTGGCACAGGAATGCCAGCGGGGTGTCCTTGGGCAGCTGTTCGATGGCGGCGCGCTCGTGCGCATCCAGGGTGCGGAACGGTGCGGCCACCGTGGCCAGCGCACGCTCGTCGGCCGGGCGCACGTCCACCAGGGTCAGGCTGCCGGCCTTGAGACGGTCGTCGGCATCGCGCACCGACAGCTCCTGCACCGGCTTGGGCGCGTTGGGGTTGTCGATCGCCAGGCCGCGGCCGCGGATGTCGTCCACCCAGTCGATGGTGATGCCGTCTGCGCGGCGCGCGCTGGCCAGGTCGAACTGCACGCGCAGGCCGTTGGATTCGGCGGCGATGGCGTTCGGGTTGGTCGGCGCCAGCTGGAAGTTCGGCTGGAAGTTGGCATCGATGGACAGCGTCAGCGACGCGTCCGGCGCATCGGCCAGGGCACCCTTGAGCATCTCGACCGCGGCCGGGGTGATGGTGATCTTCGGCGGGCTGCGGTCGGGCGCCTGCAGGCCGAGCATGTTGCTCAGCTCGCCGCTGTCGGCCATCTGCACGATGATGTCGCTGCCGCCGATCAGCTCGCCGTCCACGTACAGCTGCGGGATGGTCGGCCAGTCGCCGTAGGCCTTGATGCCTTCGCGGATGTCTTGGTCGGCCAGCACGTTGACGTGGGCATAGTCGATGCCCAGCCCGTCCAGCACGCCGACCGCCTTGGCCGAAAAGCCGCACTGCGGCATGCCGGGCTGGCCTTTCATGAAGAGCACCACGCGGCTGGATTGCAGCAGCGTATCGATACGGGAACGCAGAGCGGGATCGAGGGACATGGCAGCACTTCGGTCAGATCGTGGAGACCGGGCATTCTACGCCGCGTGGCATCATGCGGCATGACCACGCCGGAAACGCTGTATCGCATCCCCTCCCGCCCGTACCGCTGGGTGGGCTTGTTCGCCCTGTCGCAGCTAGCGGTGGCGGTGCTGTGGTGGCATCTGGGCTGGGCCTGGGGCCTGCCGATGCTGCTGGTGTCGCATGCGCTGTTCGTGGTGCCGGTGTTCCTGCCGCGTGCGCGCCTGTATGCGCCGGTCCTGGCACGGCTGCCGGGCCGCGCGCCGCAGGTGTGGCTGACCATCGACGACGGCCCGTCCGACGACACCCCGGCCATGCTCGACCTGCTGGATGCCTACGGCGCCAAGGCCACCTTCTTCGTGGTCGGTGCGCGCGCCGAACGGCGGCCCGAGCTGGTGCGCGAGATCGTGCGACGCGGCCACGGCATCGGCAACCACAGCCATACCCATCCGCAGGCCTGGTTCTGGGCGCTGGGGCCGCGCCGCATGGCCCAGGAAATCGGGCTGGCGCAGCGCACCCTGGCCCGGATCACCGGCCAGGCGCCCCGGCTGTACCGCTCGGTGGTCGGCATGACCAACCCGTTCGTCGCCTCGCCGCTGCGCGCGCATGGCCTGACCCGCGTGGCCTGGAGCGCGCGCGGTTTCGATGGCGTGCGCTGCGAACCGGACACCACCGTGGCGCGCATCGTGCGCGACCTGCGGCCCGGCGCCATCGTGTTGCTGCACGAAGGCGCCGCGCACGGCCACAACCTCACCATCCTGCGCGGCGTGCTGGAGGCGATGCGGGTGCGCGGGCTGGTGGGGCAACGTCCGGATTGAACGCTGCCTCGGCGCGTGGCGTGGCGGGTGCAGTGCTAATGCGGAGCGTTGTCTGTGTTGATCGCCGGTGGCCAATACGGCACTGGCGCAGCGCCGTGCGCACTTCGCCGCCGGTATGGCAGCGCGCCAGGGACGCTGCGTACGAGCGCGGTGTCGGGCGCTCTTGCGTCAGCATGAAGCGACATCGCGCGGCAAGGTAAGGGATCGCGCGCGGCCGGCAATCGGTTGCCAATGCGGTGGCAACCCAGCGTGCAAAACCAGACGGCGTTTTCTCGCCATCTGCAGCTCCCCGGCGCCGGCGTCTATTGACAGCGATGGGGCGTGGATCGACCATGCGCGCCCAGCCAGCCAACGGGCCGCACCTCGCACGGTGTGACCGCGCCAGCCTCAGCGGCCGTCTTCGACGGCAGTGTTTCGATCATGAGGCTGACACCAATGTTCTCTCGTCCCGTGTCTGCGCGCGCTGGTGCGCGTGCCGATCTGCGCCTGTCGCGCGTGCCCCCCCGACGCGCCGTGCTTGCGCTGGCCTGTGCCTGCCCGGCGCTGGCAAGCGCGCAATCGCATCCCGGCGATCCGGTCGATCTGGATCGGCTGCAGATCCAGGCGCACCGCAGTGCCACCACCGAGGGCAGCGATTCCTACACCGCCGATATCGCACGCAGTTCGGCCAAGCTGTCGCTGTCGTTACGCGACACGCCGCAGTCGGTCGTGGTGGTGACCCGCCAGCAGATCGTCGACCGTAACCTGCAATCGCTGCAGGACGTCACCGACACCGTGGCCGGCTTCAACTCGCCGACCTGGGATACCGAGCGGACCTACATCACCGCACGCGGCTTCGAGGTGGATTACTACCGCATCGACGGCATTCCCACCGATTACAGCGGCGATGTGCAGCAGAACATGGCCATCTACGACCGCGTCGAGATCGTGCGTGGTGCCAACGGGCTGACCTCCGGTGCCGGTAGCCCGGCGGCATCGATCGACCTGCTGCGCAAGCATGCCGACAGCGACGTGTTGACCGGCCGCGTGGATCTGTCGGCCGGCCGCTGGGACCGCTATCGCGGCACGCTCGATCTGCAATCGCCGCTCGACGCCGCCGGTACGGTGCGCGGCCGCGTGGTGGCCAGCTATGAAGACAAGCAGTCCTTCCGCGATTACTACGGCAAGCAATCGTCGTTGTTCTACGGCATCGTCGATGCGGATCTCAGCGAGGCCACCCGCGGCTACATCGGCATCAACAAGCAGCGCAACGATGGGCGCGGCACCACCTGGGGCGGCGTCCCGGCATATTTCAGCGACGGCAGCCGCACCGATTTCGCGCGCTCGGACGCGTTCACGCCACGCTGGGCGCGGGGCGTGGCCGATACCACCAACGCCTTCGCCGGGCTCACCCATCGTTTCGACAATGGCGCCCAGCTGCAGGTGGAGTACGCGCACCAGCGCTTCGAAACCGACTGGAAATCGGTGTTGTTCGGCTACCTGGATTATCCGGACGCACAGACCGGCCTGGGACTTGCCAGCACCTTTGGCGGGCGCTATCCCGCGCTCAGCGCGCAAAACAGTCTGGATGCCTACCTCACCCTGCCGTTGACGCTGTGGGGCCGCGAACACGAAATCGTGGCCGGCGCCACCTGGCTGAATCGCAATGTGCGCAACTGGTCCAACCTGCCGCTGCAACCGTTGATCGCACAAAGCGTCTTCGCCTGGACCGGCACCATCGCGCAACCGCAGTGGACGCCGCTGAGCAAGGGCGAAGACCGCGATGTGCGCCAGGTGGCCGCCTATGCCGCCGGACGATTCCAGCTGACCGACACGCTGAAGGCCATCGTGGGTGCACGCGTCACCGACTGGAAAAGCACCGACCAGCTGGTGCCGGAAAATTCGTACGAGCGCCGGGGCCGCACCACGCCGTACGCCGGCCTGATCTTCGATGTGGACGACCGCCATGCGCTCTACGCCAGCTACACCGGCATCTTCAAACCGCAGAACAACCGCGACCGCGGCGGGCGCTATCTCGATCCGCTGGAAGGCGATAGCTACGAGGTGGGTGCCAAGGGCGAATATTTCGGAGGCCAGCTCAATGCCGCGTTGGCGCTGTTCCGCATCGAGCAGGACAATCTGGCCGTCAACGACCCCGGGCAGCTGGTGCCAGGCACCACCAATCAGGCCTATCTCGCTGCCAGAGGCACTGTCAGCCAGGGCGTGGAGTTCCAGCTGGATGGCCAGCTGTCGGAGCAGTGGCGTCTTGCATTCGGCTTCGCGCAGTTCGATGCCAACGACGCCAGCGGCGCGGACGTGAACCCTGCCAGCCCGCGCCGTGAGGCCACGCTGTTCACCAGCTGGCAGACCGGGCCGTGGCGGCTGGGTGGGGGGCTGAGCTGGCAGTCGGCCATCCACGAGCTGATGGCCGCGCCGCAGGGCAACACGCAACGGCTGACGCAAGGCAGCGTGGTGCTGGCCAATGCCATGGCGCGCTACGACTTCAACCAGGCCTGGTCGGCACAACTCAACGTGCGCAACCTGTTCGACCGCCGCTACTACGCCAACATCGTCTACCAGAGCCAGCTGATCTACGGCGACCCGCGCGATGTGGAGCTCACGGTGTCCTGGAAGTTCTGACCTTGCTCCGGGCGACACGCGTTGCGGCGTGGATGCCGCCATCGAGCCTTATGGACGAGTTAACCGCGTGTCCCGCGACGATGAGGGAGCCGCGCCCTGGATCAGACTTGAAGACAGCCAAGTGATCGAAAGACGCGCAGTGCAGGCGTCGTTACCTGATTGCTCACTACTGGAAGATCAGGCGCAGAGCGGATGGTCTGCGCCGTTGCTGCAGGGCCCTTGCCCGCCCACCATCGCGGGACACGCTGCAAGTACGTCCTTGTAAGCTCCGTGGCGGCATCCATGCCGCCAAGGGTCCCGCGACGGTGGGCGGGCAAGGACCAGTCGAGATGGTCGGTGTGCATGGATCTCAACCAGCGACTAGCAAGCTGGTGCCGCGGTGTCTTTGCTCTTCAACAAAACCACCAGTCAACTGTCTGGCTGGTGTCCTCGCCGATTGCGGGACCGTGTGGCGGCATGGATGCCGCCACCGAGCCTCCACGGACGGATTCACGGCGTGTCCCGCGAGCGGTGAGGGCACCGCGCCCTCGGCCAGACTCGAAGACAGCCAAGCGCTCGCGATAGGCACGATGCAGGCGTCGCTATCTGATTGCTCGCTACGGACAGGTCAGGCGCAGAGCGGATCATCTACGCCTTTACTGCAGGGCCCTTGCCCGCCCACCATCGCAGGACACGCTGCGAGTACATCCATGTAGCTCCGTGGCGGCATCCATGCCGCCAAGGGTCCCGCGACGGTGGGCGGGCAAGGACCCGTGAGGTTGGTCGATGTGCAGGGTTTTCAAAAAGCACACCAGCGACGCGGCATTTCGTTTTCAGCAAAAACTACCAGCCAACTGTCTGACGCGGTGATTTCGTCCTTCAATAACGTCATCAGCAGGCTGCCTGGTGCGATGTCCTTATCACTTGCGGGGCCGCTTACGGCATATGCCGCAAACCAATTGCCATGGATGGATTCATGCGTGTCCCGCGAGCGGTGAGGGCACCGCGCCCTCGACAACCCAGCCGCATCTGCTCGAGTGGATCGGCAATGGCGATCTCAAGCCAAGCGCCTCATCTCACACCGCATGCCGCCCGGGATCGTCCAGATAACGCCAGGAGCGGCTGTTACAACGACTACGCGACTGCCAGGCATGCCGCGTCATGCACACGCGTACATCTCGGTCTCTGCGTGCCGTCCACATCCGTCCGGCGACCGCGCGTTATGTCTGTCAGCCGTTCTGAATCGAGCAAGCCTCGTTGTGCACGGCTCAGCGCGGCTCGGCCACGATCAACCAGTTGTTGAACGGCGTATTGCCGTACAGCGGTGCAAACGTGGCGCGCAGGCCGGCCGCGTCCAGCTGCGCCTGCAGGCTGTCGCGGGTGGGGTAGCTACGCGGCATGCGCTGCATCCAGCCGCTCAGGTGCGCCAGCACGTCGGTGACGCGGCTGGTGCGGCCGCGGCTGCTGGCATCGCCCAACGCGCTGCGGATCACCAGTTTGGCGCCGGGCGTGAGCATCTGCGCCACGCTGCGGAGCAGGCCGGCCTGCATGTCCGCTTGCAGATACTGCAGCACGTCCAGGATGGTGACGCTGCCCTGATGCTGCGGCCAGGCCAGGCTCAGGTCGACCACCTCGAACCTGGTATTGCCCAGCGCCGAGCGCTGCGCGATATGTTGCGCGCGGCGGATCTTGGATGCATCCACATCCACTCCGTAATACGCCAGCGCCTGCCCGTCGGCGCGCAAGGCATGCGCCAGCAGGCCCAGCCCGCAGCCCAGATCCAGCACCGGCGCGGTGGTGGTGCGCAGCTGCGCCAGTACGCCCGGGTAGAGCGGATCGGTGCGCAACTTGGCGTGCGTGTAGTAGTAGTCGTAGCGGTTGCCCAGCGGGTGCTTGGGCAAAAACGCGCGTGCGATCGCCAGCGCTTGTGCGCGGCTCATCGGCTGGGTGGCGGTGCTGTGCAATGTCGTTCCTTGGCAATCAGGCGTGCTGCGCGGGTAGCTTAGGGCCTGCCGGCGTGATTGCGGTAGGCCCGATTGGCGTTTTCCCAGTGCCTGGTCACGCGCAGCCCTGCCCGGCGTCGATAGCGCGCTTGTTGCGCCCTTGCGGCGCGGCGCGCCGTTGGTGATGTGCGGCAGCGCCGACCAGCTGGGCGGTCGCGAGACGGCGGCAACTGCTGCCCGTGCCTCAGGCCGATGACCACGCAGCGCCAGACCAGTACGCGCGCCTGCATTGCCCAAGCGCAAGGGCAGGCCATTGGCTCAGGCAATCGTGTCGACAGATCCCAATGCGCCCAGCGCATCGCGCGCCGCAGGCAGCGCCACGGCGGCCCAGCGCGCATACATCGCAGCCGAAGGATGCAGGCCGTCGTCGACCAGCATCGCGATCGCATCGCCGCCGTCGCGGCTGGTGGCGGTGATATCGATGAAGCGGGCGGCGCGCTCGCCGCAGCGCTCGGCCGCCACACCGTTGAAGGCATCGATCTGCGCGGCGATCAGCCCGGCATCGCGGCCTTGCGCGCGCGCAAAGGGCGTCAGCCCCCAGTCGGGAATCGACAGCACCAGCACGCGTGCCGCGTGGCCGCCGGCCAACGCAATGGCCTGCTGCAATAATGCGTCGAACTGGCTGCGGTAGTCGTCCAGCGCCAGCCCGCGGTATTGATTGTTGACGCCGATCAACAGGCTCACAAGGTCGTACGGGCCCTGCGGCGCCGCAGCGTCGATGCCGGCCTGCAGTTCGTCGGTGGTCCAGCCGGTGGTGGCGATGATCTGCGGCGCCTGCACCGACCAGCCGTGCGCGCGCAGGCCCTCGACCAGCTGCACCGGCCAGCACTGCGCGGGGTCGACGCCTTCGCCAATCGTGTACGAATCGCCCAGCGCCAGATAGCGCTGCGGCGTGCCGGACGCGGCCATCACGCCACGCTGCGCGACTTGAGCGGCACCACCTTGGTCACCGCCTCAGCGCGGCGTGCCAGGGCGCGGTCGATGCGTGCGAACACATCACGCATCACGCTGGCCTCGGGCATCAGGGTCACGCGGAAATGGTGACGGTACGGCACGTTGAAGCTGGAGCCGGGCACCACCAGCACGCCTTCCTCGTTCATCAGATCGAGTGCGAACTCGTGATCGTCGAAGTTGCGTGCCGCCGTGCCCACTACCGCCGGGAATGCGTACAGCGCCCCGGCCGGTACCACCAGCTGCAGGTGCTCGCTAGCCGCACAGGCCTCGATCACCGCGCGGCGGGTTTCGTACAGGCGGCCACCCGGCGCGCACAGCGCCGAAATGGTATCCGGCCCGTTCACCGCCGCATCGATGGCGTACTGCCCCGGTACGTTGGCACACAGGCGCAGAGCGCCGAGCAGGTCCATCGCGTTGCGCAGGTCGTTGATGCGCGCCTGCTCGCCGGACAGCAGCGCCCAGCCCACCCGCCAGCCGCAGGCGCGGTGCACCTTGCTCAAGCCGCTGAAGGTGATGCACGGGTGCGCGCCGGCCAGCGGCGCCACCGGCACGAAGGCCGCGCCGTCGTAGAGCACCTGGTCGTAGATCTCATCGACCATCAGCAGCAGATTGTGCTTGGTGGCGATGGCCACGATGCGCTCCAGCAGCTCGCGCGAATAACTGGCGCCGCTGGGGTTGTTCGGGTTGATCAGCACGATGGCGCGGGTGCGCGAGGACACCAGCGTCTCGATCTCCACCGGATCCGGCTGGAAGCCGTTCTCCGGCGCGCAGCGGTAATACACCGGGCGACCGTCGTTGAGGATGGTGGCCGCCGACCACAGCGGATAGTCGGGCGAGGGCACCAGCACCTCGTCGCCGGGATTGAGCAGCGCCCGCAGCGACAGGTCGATCAACTCGCTGACGCCGTTGCCGACAAAAATACGGTCCGGGTGCGCATCCGGGTGCTGGCGGCGCGAGTACGCGGTGGCGATGGCCTCGCGCGCCTCCGGCAGGCCTTGCTGATGGGTGTAGGGATCGGTGCGGCCCATGTCGTCGGCGATCGCGCGCTGCAGATGCTCCGGCGCGCGGAACCCGAACGCTCCGGGGTTACCGATATTGAGCTTGATCAGCTTGCGGCCCTGCGCCTCCAACTCCCGCGCTCGTCGCGCCAGCTCGCCCCGGATTTCGTAGCGGACTTCGGACAGACGCTCGCGGATGGCGAGCGGCTTTTGCGGGGCAGTGGACATACGACGGGCCGGTTGTAGGCGTGAGGCTTGGCATGGTAGCGGAAATGCGCCAGGCGGACATGCTTGCATCGGCAACGATGTCAAGGGGGCTTCAGGCCCGCGCGAACCGATTGCACAGGCCGCAGTGGCCAGCCAGCTAGAATCGCCCCATGAGCGACACATTTCCCGATTACCCCACCCTCCAATCCATCGGCTGGCCCTGGCCTGGCCCCCCGGAAGACTCCGCCTGGCAGGCGGTCTTTGCCGCGCATCCGCAGGCGTTGCCGGCGCGGGTGGTGGAGCAGCATCGCACCGGCTATGTGGTGGCCGATGCGCCGGAGGCCAGCCTGAAGGCGGAGTCGTTGCCGGAATGGCAGCGGCCGCGCTTTCCCAGCCATGAGCGGGCGGCGGTGGGCGATTGGGTGCTGATGGAGGGCAAGCGCATCGTGGCGCTGCTGCCGCGGCGTACCTCGATCAAGCGCGGTGCGGCCGGCGAGCATTATCACCAGCAGGTGATCGCGGCCAATATCGATACGGTGTTCATCGTGTGCGGGCTGGATGCGGACTTCAATCCGCGCCGCATCGAACGCTATCTGCTGCTGGTCGGCGGTGGCGGTGCGGAACCGGTGGTGGTGCTGACCAAGGCCGACCAGACCGAATACGCCGAGGATGCATTGGCGGTGCTGGAGGAGCTGGAGGCGCAGAACATTCCGTTGCGCGCGGTCAACGCGAAGGACCCGGACAGCGTGGCCGCACTGCGGCCGTGGCTGGGCGATGGGCGCACGGCGGTGCTGGTGGGCTCGTCCGGTGCTGGCAAATCGACGCTGACCAATACGCTGCTCGGCACGCAGAAGATGAAGACCAATGCGGTGCGCGAAAACGATTCGCGTGGCCGGCATACCACCACGCATCGTGCGCTGATCCCGCTGCCCACCGGTGCATGTCTGATCGATACGCCGGGCATGCGCGAGCTCAAGCCCACCGGTGAAGAGGATCTGGCCGAAGGCGGCTTTTCCGATGTGGAGGCGCTGGCGGCGCAGTGCCGCTTCAATGACTGCGCACACATCGCCGAGCCCGGTTGCGCGGTGCGTGCGGCGATCGAGGCCGATACACTGGATCCGGAGCGGGTGGCCAACTACATGAAGCTGCGCGTGGAAGTGGCCGCCGCCGCCGAAAAGCTTGCCACCCGGGTTGCGCAGAACACGCGCGGCAAGGGATCGGGCAAGCGACCGGCCAGCGTCGATCGCCCCGGGCGGCGCTGAGCATGCCCTCGCGCAATGGCCCGCCGGACATCGTCCATCACGCGGCGCTGGACGCGCGTTTGGTCAAGGCGGTGCGCGGCGTGCGCCTGCTGGCGTTGGCCAGCTGGCCGCGCTCGCTGCAGGAACCGTTTCTGCACAGCGTGGCGCGTGGCCAGCCGGAATTGCCCCAGGTGGAGTACCCCTCGCTCGATTTCGGCGACACCCGACGCGAACTGTCCGCCATCGCCAAAGCCGCCGACCCGCATCATCCCATCGGTGCGTATCTGATCGATTCGGCCCATAGCTGGGACCTGGCGGCCGGCCTCCTGGAGTCGCTGGGTACCGCCGCGGTCAGCGATTACTCGGCGCAGCTGTTCGGCGTGCCCGACGACCCGATGCCGGGCAACGGCCCGACCACGCGTGAGGCGGCGCGCCATTTCATCCAGATCGCACAGGAACTGGACCGCGAGCTGCTGGCGCCGGAAGAGCAGGTGCCGGTCTCGGCCACCGCCTTGCGCATGCAGCTGCAGAACGACCTGGATGCATTCTTCGACGGACGCGTCATCACCGTCACGCTCGACCCGGATCTGCTGGCCAAGGCGGCCGCCGGTGCGCACCGCATCCGCTTGCGTACCGGCGCCACCTTCAGCGATTACGACCGCGCGCAGTTGTTCCATCACGAAGCGCTGGTGCATTCGCTCACCGCGCTCAATGGCCGCGCGCAGGTGCACCTGCCGAGCCTGGGCATTTCCTCGCCGCGCACTACCGCCACACAGGAAGGTCTGGCGACGTTTGCCGAGCAGATCACCGGCAGCATCGATATCGAACGCATGAAACGCATCAGCCTGCGCATCGAGGCGATTGCGATGGCGCGTGCGGGTGCCGATTTCATCGAGGTGTTTGGTTATTTCACCAATGGTGGCCAGAGCGCGGCGGAGAGTTTTTCATCCGCCCAGCGCGTGTTCCGTGGCGTGCCCACCGGCGGCGGCGGTGCATTCACCAAGGACACCGTCTACCTGCGCGGCCTGGTGGCCGTGCACACCTTTTTCCGGCATGCCTTGCAGCGCGACCAGCTGCAGCTATGCCGTTACCTGTTCGCCGGCAAGATGGCGCTCGGCGATGTGGCGCGGTTTGCGCCGTTGTTCGACAGCGGCGTGCTGGTGGCCCCACGCTGGCTGCCGCCGTGGGTGAGCCGGGCCAGCGGGCTGGCCGGCATGCTGGCATTCTCGTTGTTTGCCAATCGCATCCGCATGGACCAGCTGCAGCCGCCGGCGATCAATGTGTGAGGCGCCGCGCCGCAGTGACAAGAACGCTGCGATGACATAGGTGAACATTGCATCGCACACCCACGCGCTCTACACGAGGCTGCAACGAGCTGGACTGCACACTGCCTGCCTCGCCCGAGACGGGCAACGACGCGAGGCAATGCGATGAAAATCCTGATGGTGCTCACTTCCCACGACCAGCTCGGCGATACCGGCAAGAAGACCGGCTTCTGGCTGGAAGAATTCGCCGCGCCGTATTACGTGTTCAAGGACGCGGGTGCAGACATCACCCTGGTCTCGCCCAAGGGCGGCCAGCCGCCGCTGGACCCCAAGAGCGACGAGCCAGACGCCCAAACCGACGCCACCAAGCGTTTCAAGCAGGACCCGGGTGCGCAGAAGGCGTTGGCAAGCACGCACCGCCTGGCCGACGTCAAGGCCGACGACTTCGATGTGCTGTTCTACCCGGGCGGACACGGCCCGCTGTGGGACCTGGCCGAAGATGCGCATTCCATCGCACTGATCGAGGCATTCGCCAAGGCCGACAAGCCGCATGGGCTGGTTTGCCATGCACCGGGTGCGCTGCGCCGCGTCAAGGGCAGCGATGGCAAGCCGCTGGTCAACGGCCGCCGCGTCACCGGCTTCACCAATGGCGAAGAAGAAGGCGTGGGCCTGACCAAGATCGTGCCGTTCCTGGTGGAAGACGTGCTGACCGAACTTGGTGGCAAGTACGAAAAGGGCGCGGACTGGGGCGTGCACGTGGTCACCGACGGCACCTTGGTCACGGGGCAGAACCCGGCTTCGTCAGAGAAGACCGCAGAGACCTTGCTTACGCTGGCCAAGCGCTGATCTTGCGAAAGCCCCTCTCCGTCGGAGCGAAAAGGCACAGCTTGCGCGCCACAGGCGCGCGTGCCTTGGAGCGCCTGCGCCGCGAGCGCAGGCCGGGGCGCGGAGCGGAGGAAGGTACGGTTCGCTTGTAACGCGGCAAGCCGCTACGCACCACCGCCCGCTCGCTCAGGCCCCACGCTGCAACCAACGCACTCCATACGCCGGGAGCAAAAGCGACACGTTATCGCTCTGCGTTGCAACGTCCACATCGCCGCCGGTCTCCAGCAGCGTCCAGCCGCCACCGTCGATCGCCGCAAGCTCAACCGCAATCGGCTGCTCGCCGAAATTATGCACGGCCACAAAGCTGTCGCCACGCGTCAACGCAAACAGTTGCGGATTGCCCAGCGCAACGCTGCCAAGCGTCTGATCGGCAGCCAATGCGGGAAGTGCGGCACGCTGCTGGATCAACCCACGCAGACGGCGATAGACCGCACCACTCAAGCTATCTGCATCGTGGCGTTGTGCGGCGGCCTGCCAATCCATCGCCGGCCGATGCAGCCAGCGGCCTTCGTGCTGGCGCTCGGCATCCGTGCGGTAACCGATGTCGTTGACCAGTGCCAATTCGTCGCCCATGTAGATCAGCGGCACGCCCGGCATCGCAAGCGCAACCGCGTACAGCAGTACCAGCCGGTTCACCGCAATCGTCAACGCCGCCGCATCGTCTGCATCGTGCGCCGCCTGGATGCCAGCCAACGCAGCGGCCATGCCGTTGGTGCCGTGCACGCCATCCCCGCTGCTTTGAAAGCTTTCGCCGCGTGCGTAGCTGCCCGGTACTTGATTGGCATAAAAGCGCGCGACATCGCGCAGCGAAAACGGCGGCTGCGTCGCGTTGCCGGCCGCTTCGTGCTGCAGCACGTTCCAGCCGATGTCGTCGTGGCAGCGCACATAGCTCAGCCATGCACAATTGGCCGGCAATGGCGGGCTGTGCGCGATGACGTTGTGCAGGATGTCGCCGCGTTGCAATGCCAGTGCCGACCACCCGGCTGCCATCAGCGTGCTGTGGTAAGCCAGATGACATTCGTGGCCCTGGTCCGTGCCGCTGCCGAAGTACGGCGGCAGTTGCGTCATCGGCACGATCGCCTCGGCCTTCATTGCGACCGCCGGCGCCACGATGTCGGTCACCGCGCGCAACGCCACCAGCAAGGTGTGCGCCTCGGGCTGGTTCATGCAGTCGGTGCCGGTGCGCTTCCACAGGTACGCAGTGGAATCCAGGCGGAACGCTTCCACGCCCAGATTGGCCAGCTGCAGCATGGCCAGCGCCATGTCGCCGAACACGGCCGGGTTGCTCCAGTTCAAATCCCATTGGTAGGGGTAGAACGTGGTCCACATCCATTGCGCGGTGTCGTCCACCCAGGTGAAGTTGCCCGGCGCGGTATGCGGGAACACTTGCCCCAGCGTGCGTTCGTACTGGTCGGGCAGGGAGCGGTCGGCGAAGTGATGGTAGTAGTCGAGATAGCGTGCATCGCCCGCGCGTGCGGCCTGGGCCCAGGCGTGATCGTCGGCGGTGTGGTTGAGCACGAAGTCGGCGCACAGGCTGATGTCGGCTTCGCGCAGGCGGGTGGTGAGTGCGACCAGGTCATCGTTGTTGCCCAGGCGCGGTTCCACCTGGCCGTAATCGCTGACCGCAAAGCCGCCGTCGTTGTCGCCGGCGCGTGCACGCAGGAACGGCAGCAGGTGCAGGTAACGCACGCCCAGTTCCTGCAGGTACGGCACGCGTTCTGCCACGCCCTGCAGCGTGCCGGCGAAGCGGTCCGCGTAGGCGCTGTAGCCCAACATGTGCTGTTCGCCGAACCAGCCCGGCTGGCGTGTGGCATCGAGCTGTTGCAATGCTGCCGGCCGCTGTTGCGCGCTGTTGCCGAGCGCGCCCAGCCAGGACGTCAACCAGGTCGAGAAATCGCCGCGTTCGCCGTACAGCGTCTGCAGTGCATCCAGCAGGCGGGGTGCATGCGCATCGAAGCGCGCCAACAGTGTGTCGGCACGCGATGCATCCAACGGCGCAGCGAACGCTGCGCGCGCGGTGGTCAAACGGATGGGGGAGGTGCTCATCGGCAGACGCCGGGCCTGGGCCCGGCGTGGGGTCCTTAAAAGTCGTAACGCAGGCTGATGCTGGTGGTGCGGCCGGCAATCGAGCGCGCGCGGATGATGCCGTTGGCCGGAATGCTGGCCTCCTCGGCTTCGGTCAGGCCGAAGGTGTTGAACAGGTTGTTGACGTTGAGTGCGACGGTGAGCGCATCGGTCACGCGGTAGTCGCCGAACAGGTTCACCTGCGTATAGCCGGGCATCTTCAACTGGTTGGAATCCTGGGTGTAGGCATCGGTGGTGCCGATCAGGTTCACGCCGAACTGGTAGCCGTCGCCGCGGTAGCTGGGCGTCAACTGCCACACCACATCGGCCTGCCGGCGCGGCACATTGCCGGTGTTTTCCGGGGTGATCTGGTCGCGGGAGATTTCTGCATCGGTCCAGGTCAGGCCGCCGTTGACGGTGAAGCCTTCGTAGCGGTAGCTGGCTTCCAGCTCCACGCCGTGCGCTTCGTAGCTGCGGTTGAAGAAGCGCTGGCTGGTGACTTCGAAGTTCTGTTCCTGGGTACGCGCGGAGAACGCAGTGGCGAACAGGCTCAATCCATCGCGCCGCCACTTCAGGCCTGCTTCGGCCTGGCGCACCACGTTGACGCCTTCATCGGACGACACCGAGCCGTCGTCGCGCACCACGCCGAACAACAACCGGTCTGCGTTGGCGCGTGCGCCGCGGCTGATGCGCGCGAAGGCGCCCAAATCGTCGGTGATCAGGTAGTTGCCACCCAGCGAGTACGACAGGTAATTCCAGTCATAGTCCACCGGGCGGGAGTTGGCGGTGTCGACCGTGGCCACGCGCTGCTCTACCGGCTGGATCACGCCGTCGCCGTTGACGTCCAGGTTCTGCGCGATGGCGGTGCCGTTGTAGCTGCCGCGCGCGTCGCCCATGTCGTAGCGCAGGCTGCCGTCGACACTGAACTTGCCGCTGTCGAAGGTAAGCGCCACATACGGTGCGTTGACGTCGTAACGCACGTCGTAGCTGCGGGTGATGCAGCAGTCGCCCCAGAACGGGGTGCCGTAGGCGTACATGCCGTTCTGCGAGCGCGACACGCCGGTAGCGTCGACTACGTTGAGCAGGCGCGAATCGCGGCCCAGGCTCTGCACGTACGAGTTCCAGGTCCAGTCCATGTCGATGGTCTGGCGCGAGCTGTAATAGCCCATGCGCAGGTTGAGCGTGCGGCCGTCGCCGCCGAACTCGCGCGAGACGCTCAGATCGTTGGTGACATTGCCCAGGTCATTGATGGCGACATTGAACAGATGCGTGCGGATGGCGTTGCCGGTATAGGCCTGGCCGGCATCGGCACCGCCGGCTTGTACCAACTGCGCACCGGCGCCGCCGATGGACGCTGCCAGCGTGGCCGCATCGGTGACTTCGGCCGGGAACGGGCTGACGAAGCGGCCGCTGTTGTCGGCGATACGGAATTTCTCGCTCAGGTTCCAGCCGTTGCCCAGGTCGAACCAGGCTTCGGCACCGATGGTGCGCGAGATCGGGTGCATGCCGTCGCCCAGGTCGGTGCGGCGCGGCCGGTTGTTGCCGTCCAGGCCGACATCGCTGCGGAAATTGCGGCTGTACAAGGTGTCGTTGCCGGGGTCGAAGCCGGGGAAGCCGCCCAGGTCCGGCGAGCCGTCGCGGCCACGCACGGAGGTGGGCACCGGCAGATAGCCGGCGGCGCGGTCGTTGAGGTATTTGCCGTACAGGCGCACATAGCCGTTGTCGAACAGGCGGGTGAGGTTGGCCTTGATCTGGCCGCCCTTGTCGGTGGTGTAGCCGGCATCGCGCACGCCGTCGCCCTGGCGGAAGAAGCCGCCGATGTTGAACTGCCATTGCTCGGCAAACGGCGCGCCGTAATTGAAGTCGATGCGGGTGTTGTCGTAGTCCAGGCCGCGGCTGACGCCGACGCTGCCGCCTTCGGTATCACCGGTCTTGCTGATGAAGTTGATGATGCCGCCGGGCGCGTTGCTGGTGAACGTGGACGCCGAGCCGCCGCGGATCGCCTCGATGCGGTCCAGGGTGAAATCCGAGCGCAGGAAGATGTCGGCATTGCCGAAGGCGATATCGCCGAACTCCATCACGGGCAGGCCGTCTTCCTGCAATTGCAGGAACTTGGCGCCACCAGAGGCCACCGGCAGGCCGCGCACGGCGATGTTGGCATTGCCTTCGCCACCGCTGGACTCGGAGCGGATGCCGGGGATGTTGCGGAAGATTTCGGCGGTGCTGCGCGGCGCCGATTGTTCGATGGCCTCGGCACCGACGGTGCTGACCGAGACGCTGGATTTCAGCTTGGTGGTGGCGGTGGAGGTGCCGGTCACGAACACCGAATCCAGATTGACTGCGGCGCTGTCGGCGGCCGGCGGAGTGGCGGGTGCGGCAGCGGCGTCCTGGGCCAGCGCGGCGGGCGCGCACAGGCAGGAAACGACCGCGCAGGCCAGGGCATGCAGGCGCAGGGTGTGCAAGGTGGACATCGCGATTCTCTCTCTCACAGGTGGTGGTGTGCCGACGCCTGCATCGTCCCCTCCCAGGGAATGGCCGTGCGGCCTGCAGTGCGAGCGCAGTAATACGCGTCAATACAATCGATTGCAATCGTGCATTGCAGCATTCGGATGGCTACCTGGCCACCCATAAGGCAAGGCACCAACGTGCTGCGGCGCAGCGTTACAATCGATTGCAAAGGCGGCAGGGTAAAGTGCGCTGCGGCCGCTGGGAGCCGCACCGATGCCCAGGGCCCTGCATGTCGTCGACCGTTCCTCCGCTTTCCTTTGCGCGCATCCTGGCGCTCAACGCCGGCTTCTTCGGCGTGCAATACAGCTTCGGGTTGCAGCAGAGCAACATGAGCCCGATCTACAACTACCTGGGCGCCGACCACGCCAGCCTGCCGTACCTGTGGCTGGCCGGGCCGATCACCGGGCTGGTGCTGCAGCCGTTCGTGGGGGCATGGAGCGACCGCTCGGTCACCCGCTGGGGCCGGCGCATGCCGTACATGGTCCTGGGCGCGCTGGTGTGCAGCCTGTGCCTGCTGGCGATGCCGTTCAGTACCGCGCTGTGGATGGCGGTGTGCCTGCTGTGGATCCTGGATGCGGCCAACAACGTGGCGATGGAGCCGTACCGTGCACTGGTCAGCGACGTGCTGGCGCCACCGCAGCGGCCGCTGGGTTATCTGACCCAAAGCGCGTTCACCGGTCTGGCGCAAACCCTGGCCTACCTGACGCCGCCGCTGCTGGTGTGGATGGGCATGAACCAGGATGCCGCCAACGCACACCATATTCCGTACGTCACTATCGCTGCGTTCGTGATCGGTGCGGGATTTTCGGCCGCCTCCATCCTGCTCACCGCTCGCAGCGTGCGCGAGCCGGCGATTGCGCCGGCAGAGATCGCGCGCATGCGCCAGCGCGGCGCCGGTCTGGGCGCGGTGATACGCGAGATCGGCGGTGCGTTGCGCGACATGCCGCCGACCATGCGCCAGCTGGCCCCGGTGATGCTGTTCCAGTGGTACGCGATCTTCTGCTACTGGCAATACATCGTGCTGTCGTTGTCGACCACGTTGTTCGGCACCACCGACGCCACCTCGCACGGGTTCCGCGAGGCGGGGCTGGTCAACGGGCAGATCGGCGGCTTCTACAATTTCATCGCGTTTCTGGCTGCATTTGCGATGGTGCCGGTGGTACGCCGCTTCGGCCCGAAGTACACGCATGCCGCGTGCCTGCTGGCGGCGGGCGCCGGCATGTGGATGTTGCCGGGCATCGAAAACCGCTGGCTGTTGCTGCTGCCGATGATCGGCATTGGTCTTGCCTGGGCCAGCATGATGGGCAACCCGTACCTGATGCTGGCCGACAGCATTCCGCCCGAGCGTACCGGCGTGTACATGGGCTTGTTCAACCTGTTCATCGTGCTGCCGATGCTGATCCAGATCGTCACCTTGCCGCTGTATTACGAGCGCCTGCTGCACGGCGACCCGCGCAACGTGATCAAGCTTGCCGGCGCACTGATGCTGGCCGCCGCGGTAGCGATGCTGTGCGTGCGCGTCCGCAAGCCGAAAGTGATCCTGACAGATTCTTAGGACTACCTAGCTGACATCGCCGGCTGCCTGCCCCCCTCATCCGCCCTTCGGGCACCTTCTCCCGCAGGCGGGAGAAGGAAGCGGGCTGCCGGCTGGTATCTCCGAATCCGCAATCCGAATCCGCAATTTCGAATCCCTAATTTCGAATCCCTAATTTCGAATCCCTAATTTCGAATCCCTAATCCCTAATTCCGAATCCCAAATCCCAAATCCCAAATCCCAAATCCCAAATCCCAAATCCCAAATCCCAAATCCCAAATCCCAAATCCCAAATCCCTAATCCCTAATCCCTAATCCCCGCTTCACGCCGACTCGCGCACCACCAGCTTCACCGGCATTTCAACCGATTGCACGGCTTCGCCGGCAATCAGCGCCAGCAGCCGGTCCACCAGCAATCGTGCGGCCAGGGCCAGGTCCTGCCGCACCGTGGTCAACGGTGGCTGGCTGTAGGCCGCCAGCGGGATGTCGTCGAAGCCCACCAGCGAAATGTCCTGCGGCACGCGGTGGCCGGCTTCGACCAGGGCGCGGATGGCGCCCACGGCAATCACGTCGGAGGCGGCAAACAGGCCGTCCGGCGGGTCGGTCTTCTTGAGCATGGCGCGGGTCAGCCGGTAGGCGTCTTCGCTCACGAAATGGCTGCGCGCATGCAGGCGGGTGTCGAATTCCAGCCCGTGCTGCTCCAGCGCGTGGCGGTAGCCGGCAAAGCGCGGTGCCACTTCCGGCAGCTGGTCGTCGCCGAGAAAGGCGATGCGCTGGCGGCCGCTGGCGATCAGATGTTCGGTGGCCAATGCGCCGCCCTGGAAATTGTCGCTGCCTACGCTGATGTAGGCCTGCCCGTCGATGCGGCTGCCCCAGACCGCCATCGGCAGGCCGTCGCGTGCGGCCTCGTCCAGTGCGGCATGCTCGGAGCTTTGCCCCAGCACGATCACGCCATCGGAGCGGTTGCCGCGCGCCAGCTGCTCCACCCAGCCGTCCTGGTGCCGGTCCAGCTTGGACAGCAGCATGCTGTAACCACGGCCGGTGAGTTCTTCGGCCAGCAGCGCCAGCATGGTCATCAGGAACGGGTCAGACAGCGGCTGATCCAGCGCATGCATCATCGGCACCGCCACGCTCACCGTGTTGGAGCGTTTGGCGCGCAGGCTGCGCGCGACCGGGTCGACCTGATAGCCGGCATCGGCGGCAATCTGCTTGATGTAGGCGCGGGTGCGCTCGGCCACCACCGGGCTGCCGGCCAATGCACGCGACACGGTGGACTCGGAGACGCCGGCCATGCGGGCGATGTCGGCCATCTGCGGGCGGGCATTGTGCGTGGTGCGTTCTGAAGGTTTGGCCATGGCAGCGCACTGCGGAAAAGCCAGAGTGTAATCAGTTCGCACTAGAGGCGGGTTGTTCGCGTAGTGGCGGCCGCTTGTGCGCGGATGCGCTACGTCATCGCGCACCCATGTCCTAGCGTTTGCACTCGATCAGTCGCCGCGCGCGGCAGGCGGACACGACGGCTGCGTCGCCGTGGCCTGTGCCCGAGGTACCGAAGAGATGCCGGCAGTGGCATGCGGCGGCGGCCATCAGCCCATGTAGAGGCCGCCATTGACCGCGTAGTCGGCGCCGGTCACGTAGGCAGCCTCGTCGGAGGCCAGCCACGCGCATAGCCCCGCCACTTCGGCCGGCTTGCCCAACCGGCGCACCGGCACCGAGGTGGCCAGGCGGTCGAGTACGTCAGGCGGAAAGCTGCTGATGGATGCGCTGGCGATGTAGCCGGGCGAGATGGTGTTGACGGTCACCCCGCGCGAGGCGACTTCTTGCGCCAGGGCGCGGCTGAAACCATGCATCGCCGCCTTGGCGGTGGCGAAATTGATCTGTCCGATCTGGCCCTTGTGCGCGCTGACCGAACCGATGTTGACGATGCGCCCCCAGCCGCGCGACGTCATGCCATCGACCACCTGCTTGGTGATGTTGAACAACGAATGCAGGTTGCTGGCGATCACCGCGTTCCAGTCGTCGCGGGTCATCTGTCGGAACAAGGTGTCGCGGCTGCCGCCGGCGTTGTTGACCAGCACATCGATCTCGCCGACTTCGGCCTTGACCTTGGCGAAGGCAGCCACGGTGGACTCCCAGTCGGCGGCATTGCCTTCGGAGGCCACGAAGTCGAAACCCTGTTCGCGCTGCTCGCGCAACCAGGCCGACTTGCGCGGCGAATTGGGCCCGCAACCGGCAACCACGGTGTGCCCGCTGCGCGCCAGCTTCTGGCAGATAGCGGTGCCCACACTGCCCATGCCGCTGGTGACGTATGCGATGCGGAGAGTCATTGAGTAACTCCTTCGGAGTTGGGATTCGGGATTGGGGATAACGGGATTCGTAACAGCGGGCAGTGATTCGCTCTGGCTTTTGCGAATCCCCAATCCCGAATGCCGAATCCCGGCGCGCGGCTAGCGCGCCAACGGAAACAGGCCAAACGCCAGCCCGCCCGCCAGCATCAGCAGGGAAATCAGCACCGCCCACTTCAGCGTGAAGCGTTGGTGGTCGGCAAAGTCGACCTTGGCCAGGCCGACCAGCAGATAGGTCGATGGCACCAGGGGGCTGAGCAGATGCACCGGCTGGCCGGCGAGCGAGGCGCGGGCCATTTCCACCGGGGTGATGCCGTAGTGGCCGGCCGCTTCGGACAGGATCGGCAGCACGCCGAAATAGAACGCGTCGTTGGACATGAAGAACGTAAACGGCATGCTGACGATCGCGGTGATCACTGCCAGGTACGGGCCCCAGCTATCGGGGATCACCGCCAGGAAACTGCGCGACATCGCCTCCACCATGCCGGTGTTGGACAGGATGCCGGTGAAGATGCCCGCGGCGAAAATCAGCGACACCACCGACAGCACGTTGCCGGCATGGTTGACCAGGCGGCGGCGCTGTTCGGCCAGGTTCGGGTAGTTGATCATCAGCGCCAGCGCAAAGCCGATCATGAACAACACCGGCATCGGCAGCACGCCCACCACCAGCGCGCCCATCAGCGCCAGGGTCAGGATCAGGTTCACCCACAGCAGCTTGGGCCGCTTCATGTCTTCGGTATCTTCCACGCGCGGCAATGCGTCGTTGTCTTCGGGGATGCTCGTGTCCAGCCAGTTGCCGTCGGCCGGCAGCCGCACCACGCCCAGGCGGCGGCGCTCGCGCATGCCCAGGTACCACGCCAGCGTCAGGATGCCGGCAATCGCCAGCAGCATGGCCGGTACCAGCGGCACGAACACATCGGCCGGGTCCACATGCAAGGCAGTGGCGGCGCGCGCGGTGGGGCCGCCCCATGGGGTCAGGTTCATCACGCCGCTGGCCAGGATGGTCACGCAGGTGAGGTTGAGCGCGTTCATGCCCAGGCGCTGATACAGCGGCAACATCGCCGAGACGGTGATCATGTAAGTGGTGGAGCCATCGCCATCGAGCGAGATCAGCATCGCCAGGATCGCCGTACCCATCACGATCTTCAGCGGGTCGCCCTTGACCAGGCGCAGGATGCGGCCGACCAGCGGGTCGAACAACCCGGCATCGATCATCACCCCGAAGTAGAGGATGGCAAACATCAGCATCACGCCGGTGGGCGCGATCTTCTTGATGCCTTCGAGCATCATGTCGTTGATGCCGGTGCCGAAGCCGCCCAGCAACGCGAACACGATCGGCACCGTGATCAGAGCCACCAGCGGCGACAGCCGCTTGCTCATGATCAGGTACATGAAGGTGATCACCATTCCGAAACCGAGCGCGGTCAGCATGCGGGCAAATCCTTTGAGGCGTACAGCAGGGGGAGGGCGGAGCGCAGCGCTGCACAGGACGCGCAGTGCTGGTGATGCGGTGGTGTGGGAATGGCCGGTGTTACAAGCACACGCGCATTGCGACGATGCAGCGTCTTGCGCGGACCGCGCTGCGCACGCGTAGCGATGGCACGCAAGGCGCTCACTTCACTGCAAGGTGCGGGCGGGCACCGCATCAGAAGTCGTACTGGAAGCGGCCGGTGACCGCCAGCGTGTGATCGACCACCGCATTCATGGTGCGGTCGCGGTTGCGGCTGTCGATGACATTGAGCATCACGCGCAGGTTGGGCTTGAAGTACCAGTTGCCGCCGAGCGTCCACGACTGCGTGCTGGCATCGATGAAGTTGGGCTGCCCATCCAGGTGCTGGTCGCCGCGCATGTAGTCGTAACGCAGCGCCAGCTCGAATGCGCCGCTGGGGCGGTTGGGCGTGGCGATGCGGCTGAAGCGGCCGGTCTTGCGGTCGTAGCCGCGCGATTCGCCGGTGACGAACCAGCTGACCAGCCCGTAGCTCGCCAACACCTTGGCATGCTGGCTGCCATCGTCGAGCAGGCCGCCGCTGAATTCGCTCTGCCACGACCACGGGCCCATGACTTCGGCATATTCCAGCGACCATTTGTCGAAGTCGGTATCGCGGCCGTCGGCAAAACGCGCCAGGGTGATGCGGCTGTTGTTGGCCAGATCGTTTTCAGGGCGCGGCCGGATCAGCAGCGGCGCTGCGCCGGCGCTGCCCGGGTGCGAATAACGCTCGTGCGCCAGCGAGATGCCCAGGTGGCGCAGGCGCGCTTCGCCCATCTCCGGCGCAAAGGTCAGCCGGGTGCCGAGCGCACCGCCCTTGGTGGCGGAATTATCGATGCTCTCCAGGCTGTACAACGCCGTGGACCAGGTGGCATCCGGGCGGTTGGCCTGCCAGGAAATCGCCTTGCGGTAGATCGGCGCCAGCGTGGTGGAGGCATAGCCGCGCTCCAGGAACGGGCCGTAATTGGAGCCGGTGCGGTCATCGAGCGAGAAGTACTGCTTGAACTGGCCCACGGTCAGCGTACCGGCAGAAAACTTCTTGGCGATATAGACATCGCGCGCCAGGATGCCGCGGCTGCCCGGCTCGTACTGCAGGCCGGCAAATTCCGCCTCGGCCTTGTAGTTGAAGCCATAGAACTTGCCCGCCACGTCCAGCCACGCGCGGCGGAACTGGGTGTCGTTGCGCTCGGGCGTGCCGCGATCATCGTTGTCGAACACCGTGAAGTCCCAGTGGATACGCCCGCCCACTTCCGCAGTGACCGGGCCTTCGCCATCGGCCGCATGTACTGCCGGTGCCAGGCAGAGCGCCGCACAGGCGGTGAACGCACGCAGGCGCAAGGTGTCGTTGCTCACAGACCCTCCCAGGTACATGTGTGAATCACGTTCAGCGATGCACCGCACAACCGCCGCGGCGCGTTGGCAGCAGCCTAGTCCGGTGAAGCTGTCATGGACCTGTCGTTGCTGGGCGGGGATTGGGGAGTCGGGATTGGGGATTCGTAAGAGCAGAACTACACAGCGGCAAGCTTTTGTGCGCGCGGCCTGTTACCTTCCGGCCGCAGCCAACCGCTGTTACGAATCCCCAATCCCTATTCACGAATCCCTGCCGCATGCGCCTGCTGCTAGTCGAAGACAATGCCGATCTCGCCGATGCCATCGTGCGGCGCATGCGCCGGAGCGGGCATGCGGTGGATTGGCAGGCCGATGGGTTGGCGGCGGCGAGTGTGTTGCGCTATCAGAGTTTCGACCTGGTGGTGCTGGATATCGGCTTGCCGAAGCTGGACGGATTGCGCGTGCTGGCCGGGATGCGCGAGCGCGGCGACACCACGCCGGTGCTGATGCTGACCGCGCGCGATGGCATCGAAGACCGCGTGCAGGCGCTGGACGTCGGAGCGGACGACTACCTGGGCAAGCCGTTCGATTTTCGCGAGTTCGAAGCACGCTGCCGCGTGCTGCTGCGCCGCAATCGTGGCCAGGCCAGCGAGGTGGTGCAGATCGGCGGCTTCGTATTCGACAACGCGGCGCACACGGTGGCACTTGACGGTGCCCCGATCGACCTGCCCAACCGCGAATACCGCCTGCTGGAGATATTGATCGGGCGGCTGGGCCACGTGGTGGGCAAGGACGAGATCGGCAACGGCCTGTTCGGCTTCGACGACGACGCCGGGCCGAATGCGATCGAGCTGTATGTCGGCCGGCTGCGGCGCAAGCTGGCCGGTGCGCCGTTGCGCATCGTCACCGTGCGCGGCGCCGGTTACAAGCTCGAGGAAGCCGACCCGCATGCGCCCGCAGAGCCGGCCATCGATGGCTGAGCCGCTGCCGGTGGCGCCGTCGATCCGGCGCACCTTGCTGCTGTACCTGGGCAGCCTGTCGCTGCTGGGCGCAGTGGTGCTGTTCTTTGCGGCGCGCGATTACGGCGAGCGTGCGGCCAACCGGTCCTACGATCATCTGCTGGTGTCTTCGGCGCTGTCCATCGTCGACAGCGTGGCGCTGGTCGGCGGCGACTGGCAGGTGGACCTGCCGTATGCCTCGCTCGACCTGCTCGGCATGGCGCCGGAAGACCGTGTGTTCTACCGCGTGTTCGACGCGCAGGGCCGCACCATCACCGGTGAAGACACCCTGCCGTCGCCGGCACGTGCGCCCGGCGATGAGCGCCCGGTGCTGTTCGATGCCCTCTACAGCGGTGAGCCGGTGCGCTTTGCGGTGGTGATGCACCGCGTGGCCTCGGCCTCCGGGCAGGGCGAAGTGCGCGTGCAGGTGGGCCAGACCCGGCGCGCACGCGATGCGGTGGCGCGCGATGTGGTGCTCAATGCCCTGGTGGCGATCGGGGTGTTGTCGCTGCTGGCGCTGGGGCTGGTGTGGCTGGGCGTGTATCGCGCACTGCGGCCGCTGCAACGGATCGAACGTGACCTCTCCCGGCGTGAACCGTCGGAGCTGAAGCCACTCACCGTGCCGGCACCAGAGGAAATGCAGTTGATGGTGGCCGCGCTCAACCGCTTCATGGCACGGCTCTCGTCCAGCAACGAAACCCTGCGCGCCTTTATGGCCGAAGCTGCGCACCAGATGCGCACGCCGCTGGCCGCGTTGCGCGCGCAGGCGCAGCTGGCCATGGACGACGACGACCCGCGCGAGATGCAACGCAGTCTGGTGGCGATCGAGCGCAATGCCAGCCACATGAGCCGGCTGCTCAATCAGTTGCTCAGCGATGCCAGCGTGATTCACCGTGCAAACCTGCAGCGCTTTGCCACCGTGGATCTGGCCGAGGTGCTGCACCAGGCCCTGCACGAAGCGCTGCCGCGCAGCGAGGGCGCACCACGCGTGCAACTGGCCATCGACCCGCAACCGGCGCTGTTGCGCGGCGATGCGCTGCTGCTGCGCGAAGCGCTCAAGAACCTGATCGACAACGCCTGCAAATATGGCGCCGGCGCGCCGCTGCAGGTGGCGCTGACCAGCGACGGCAGCCATCACGTGCTCACCATTGCCGACCACGGCCCGGGTATTCCGGCCGCCGAGGCCGAGCGCGTGTTCGAGCGCTTCGTGCGTGGGCCCGACGCGCCGGCCGGCGGCGCGGGGCTGGGGCTTGCCATCGTCAAGCGCGTGGTGGAAGCGCATGGCGGGCGTATCGATCTGGCCAACCGCATCGGCGGCGGGTTGATCGCTTCGTTGCATTTTCCTGGAGGAACGGCGTGATGCGTGTGCTGTGGGTCATCGTCTTGTTGCTGATGCAGGGGGTCGCGTGCGCGGCGCCAGGCGATGTGCGGCGCTTCCCCGCGCAGGGGCCGGTGCATGCGCAGCTGCGCGTACAGGGTTCCACCGATCTGGAAGTATTCGGCGCCGTTATCCAGGACTACCAGCGCCTGCATCCCGGCACCGAGGTGATCTACGAAGACGTGATCGCCTGGGACATCTACGCGCACTATCTGCAGCCCGGCGCCGGCACCTCGACCGCCGACATGCTGATCAGCGCCAGCATGGACCTGCAGACCAAGCTGGTGAACGACGGCCATGCGCTCGCCCACCGCTCGGCGCAGACCGAGGCATTGCCTGCCTGGGCGCAGTGGCGGCACGAGGTGTTCGGGATCAGTTACGAGCCGGTGGCCATCGTCTACAACACCCGCAAGCTCGCTGCGGCGCGGGTGCCGCGGACCCGGCGGCAGTTGCTGGCCTTGTTGCGTGCACCCGATGCGCCGTTACGCGGCAAGGTGGGCACCTACGATGTCGAACGCAGCGGGGTGGGGTATCTGTTCGCCACCCAGGACGGACAGGTGGGGAGCATTGCCGGGGCGTTGCTGGCCGCGTTGGGGGCCAACCAGGTCAGGCTGGAAGAACGCACCGGCACCTTGCTCGACCGCGTCAGCCGTGGCGACCTGCTGCTGGCCTACAACGTGCTCGGCTCCTACGCGCAGACCCGCATCGATGCCGGCGCCCCGCTGGGCATCGTGCAGCCGCAGGACTACACGCTGGTGGCGCTGCGCACCGCGGTGATCCCCAAGACTGCGCCGCATGCGCCGGAAGCACGCAGGTTCCTCGACTATCTGCTGTCGCCACGCGGCCAGCAGGTGCTCTCGCGCGAGGCGCGCCTGATGCCGATCTTGCCGGCCGCCGGCGGCCGCGGCGGCTCGGCGCAACCACCGTTCCGGCCGATTCCGCTCGGCCCGGGTCTGCTGGTCTATCTGGACAAGCTCAAGCGCCGTCAGTTTCTGGATGCCTGGCGTGCGAGCACGCATCCGCCGCGTTAGAGCGTGTTATGCACCTTGAGATGAGATGCGTTGGCCGGCAGCGGTGCGGAGCGGTGCTGTGTGGCGCCGGCTTGGCTGGCGCCAAGGCAAGTCGCGTGGCGCGCGCTCCGTGCCGCTGACGGCCAACCCTCCGGGAAGCGCCCTGTAGCGCGCAGATACCGCGTTGCGCCTTGTCTCGACGCGCCACAGGACGCTTCGCACTTACCTCAAAGTACATGGCACGCTCTGGGGCAAGGCAGCGGCGGCGGCCATGTGCCAGACTTGGCGCATGGCCGATCCCACCATTCTCGTCGCCGACGACCACCCGCTGTTCCGTGCGGCGGTGATCCATGTGTTGCAGCAGACCCTGCCGCAGGCGCAGGTCGTGGAAGCGTCCAGCGCCGCCACGTTGAGCGCGATGCTGCGCTCGCACCCTCAGGCCGAGCTGGTGCTGCTGGACCTGGCCATGCCCGGCGCACGCGGCTTTTCGGCGCTGCTGCATGTGCGTGGCGAGCACCCGGACATCCCGGTGGTGGTGATCTCGTCCAACGATCATCCGCGGGTGATCCGGCGTGCCCAGCAGTTCGGCGCGGCCGGCTTCATTCCCAAATCCACCCCGGCCGAATCGATCGGCACGGCGGTGGCCAGCGTGCTGGACGGCGGCACCTGGTTTCCGCCGATGACCGCCGAGCGCTCGGAAGCCGACGCGCAGCTGGCCGCCAAACTCGCCCAGCTCACCCCGCAGCAATTTCGCGTGCTGCTGAGCCTGGCCGATGGCCTGCTCAACAAGCAGATTGCGCACGAGCTGGGTCTGGCCGAAAACACCGTCAAGGTGCACGTCACCGCGATCCTGAAAAAGCTCGACTGCTATAGCCGCACGCAGGCGGCCGTGCTGGTCAAGGCGCTGGAGCCGGAAGGCGAGGGTTGATTGCGCGTGCGCTGCGGGTTGCGGCCTGCAGCCACACCACACATGGCGCACAGCGCACGCAGCCAGTGCGCCCGCCCATCACGTGCGGCTGCAACACCATAGCGAGCAAGCGTCAGCTGGCCATGCACGGCGCGCGCAGAGCCGCGATGTACGCGTGGTCCACGCCGCACCGAGCACCGGCCGCGCCCGCCTGACGACTGCGCAGCCGTTGTGCTTGTCGCTCTACGCCGGCGGCTGCCGATAGAACACCATGCCGCCGTGATGCAGCTCGTCGTCGGTAACGAACTGGCCGTCGGCGGTGAACCCGGTGTCGTCCCAGTAGTCGATGTGAGTGCCGGTGATTTTGTAGCGTCCCTGGTAGGCGCTCTGGCGTGTGCCGCGGGCCTCGTCGTAGCGGCCGTTTGGCAGTAATTCCTGCCGGATCCGTCCGTCGCCGGTGACCCACATGCCGATAAACGGGTGCGCTTGCATGGCGTGTCCTGGTTGCTGTGGCGATGTGGTGGTGGCCTTGGTCGGCTGCGCGGCCGCTACCGACGGGCAGGCGAGCGCAGAACCGGCGCCAAGCGCCACCGCAATGGCCGCTTTCATCGGCATGTCGCTCATGGGCTGGCCCTGCGTTGCATGGGGCGTTGACCGCGCTGCAGCACGGCGTCGTAGGCGGGCAGGTCCAGGAACGCGTTGACCTCGACAGCCTTGCCATCGTGCATCTGCATGATCCATGCGTAACGGTTGCGATAGCTGCTGCCGTCGCGCAGCGTGGCCACACCTTCCCACTGCACGATGACATGCTCGCCATCGGCCCAGATGCGTTGCTGCACCGGGCGCAGTGGTGAGGCCAGGCGCTCGGCCAGCGGGCGGACTGCGGTGGCGATCAACACATCGCGGCCGCGCAAGCTGCCTGCGCTTGGGCCGGAGCCTTCGATGGTCCACACCACCTCCGGCGACAGCAGCGTTTGAAAGAGGTCGCTGCCGCCGGCCTGCCACTGCGCAAACGCCGCTTCGACGATGCGCTTGTTGCACACGTGTACCGGCTGCCCCGCGCAAACCTCTGCGGATGCAGCGTCCTTCGACATGGCACCGGCGTTACCTGCGAACGTTGCGGCGACAAGCAGCGCTGCCGCCGCGAGGGCTGAGGGTGTGGTCATGGCTGCTCCGTGGTAATCAGCTGCGCAGCTGCAGCGGATGGTTGCCGTAGATCAACTGCTGCGCCATCGGCCTGCCGATGAAGCGTTCGGGGAAGATCGGCGGCAAGGCGCTGACGCTCTCCAGGCGCGCAAGCTGGTCGTCGTTGAGCACGATGTCCAACGCACCGAAGTTGTCTTCGGCCTGCTGCAGGGTACGTGCGCCCATCACCGGCGAGACCACCGCCGGGTGGCGCAAGGTCCAGGCCAGCGCCACCTGCGAGCGGGAAGCGCCCACTTCAGCGGCGACCGCACCGACCGCATTGGCGATGTCCAGCGAGCGCGCATTGAGATGCCCGGTCGATGCGATCACGCCCTTGCGGCTGCTCGACACGTCGGCCGAATTGTCGTCGGACAGGTCCGCGCGGCTGTATTTGCCGGTCAGGATGCCGCCGCCCAGCGGCGACCACGGCAGCACGCCCAGGCCCAGCTCCCGCGCCATCGGCATCAGTTCGTGTTCGACGCTACGCTCGACCAGGCTGTATTCGATCTGCAGCGCCACCAGCGGCGACCAGCCACGCAGGTCGGCCAGCGTCTGCAGCTGCGCCACCCGCCAGGCCGGTGTGTTGCAGATGCCGATGTAGAGCACCTTGCCCGCCTGGACCAGATGGTCCAGCCCGCGCATGACTTCCTCCGGCGAGGTGGTGAAGTCCCAGGCGTGCAGGTACAGCAGGTCGATGCGATCGGTGTCGAGCTGACGCAGGCTGGTCTCGACCGAGCGAATCAGATTCAGGCGATGATTGCCGCCGGAATTGATGTTGCTCGCGTCACGCGCTATGGTGAATTTGGTGGCGAGCACGAAGCGTTCGCGGCGGCCCTTGATCAACTCGCCGAGGATGCGTTCGGAGCCGCCGTTGGTGTAGTTCACCGCGGTGTCGATGAAGTTGCCGCCGCGGTCTGCGTAGGCATCGAAGATGCGCCTGGCTTCGCCTGCATCCGCGCCCCAGCCCCACGCCTCGCCAAAGGTCATGGTGCCCAGCGCGAGCGGCGACACCCGCAGCCCGGAGCGGCCGAGCAGGCGATAGCGATCCAGCGAATGTGTCTGTGTCATGGGGTGTCTCCCGGCAGTGGCGTTATGCGTCATGCAACGCACTTTGCCGCCGGCGGGGCGACCAGCGTGAGCCCGGTTATCCGGGAGTCTTGCCTGATCGTCCGGATCCACGACCCCGACCGCGCCTCAGCGTGATTGCGTGACCCGGCGACGTGGCTGGGTGCGCGTTGAGGTCAGAAGGCGAGGTTCAAGCGGACGCAGGCGCGGACGCAACTACGGGTGCAAGTAGAGACGCAAGTACAGACGCAAGTACAGACGCCCAAGCTGTCCTTGTTCCTGTAGGAGCGACCCTGGTCGCGAGGGGCCTTCCCCGTGACGGGCAAGCCCTCGCGGCCAGGTCCGCTCCTACAAGGGCCGCGCCAGCCCAAGCTGTCCTTGCTCCTGTAGGAGCGACCCTGGTCGCAAGGGGCCTTTCCCCGTGACGGGCAGGCCCTCGCGGCCAGGTCCGCTCCTACAACGGCCGTCGCAATAACCGCGCAAGCCAACGGGTATGACAGCGCTCTGCGCGCGTAGCGACGTCAGGGCTTGGGCCGGTAGACCACGATGCCGGCGGTCCTGGCGACGTACTCCAGGAATGGTGAGTCCACCACCTTGTTGTTTTCCGGGCGCGAGGACGCATTGCGCAGCACCGGGCCGGCGTCGGTCATCAGGAAGATGCCGACATGGCTGACATCCAGCCCGGCCGCGGGCGAGTATCTGCCGACGTAGTCGCCGGTGCGCAGCTGGCGCACGACGTTGCTGTCCACGGCAGCGGCCGGGATGTAGGTGATGGTCCGCTGCACGATCGGCAACCCGGGCAGGTAGTTGCTGCCATCGGCCTTGAGATTCAGCGCCTTGTCCACGCTGACTGCAGCAGGGCTGAGCGTGGCGGTGATGTCGTCGGCCAGCTCGTAGGGGCGGGCGACCCAGTCGGAAAAGAAATGCTTGCGATAGGGAAAGCCGACGATGCCATCGACATAGCGGGTGAGCACCAGCCGATCGACGAAATCCTGCTGCGAAGACGCCCTGCGCGCGGCTTCGACGTAATCCAGATAGGTGAAGCAATCCAGACCGGTGAAATCGATGATCAGCTTTTCCGGCGTCGTCGCCGAGCCCTGCAGCATGTTGGCCTGGTAAGGCGTGTCGAGAAAGAGGGCCGAAATGCGCTTGATCAGATGCCCCGCGCTCAGGCCGCGATGCCGGGAAACCTGATCCAGCACCGTATTCAAGCGCTGCACCGTGTAAGGGTTCAAGTCCGCACGGATCGGCCCGACGGGCTGCACGGTCGCCGCAGGCGTGGCCGCCTGTGCGGGCAGGCTCGCCGCGCAGCCTGCAGACAGCAACGAGGCCGCTAGCAGTGACGTGTGTCTGAACATGGTGACTCCATCGTCCGGGGGGAGGAAATCGACCAACGCGCAAGCGTGGAATCTAAACCAGCAACACTGCAAAGGCGTTGCACGGTGTCGCAATCGTCTGCGTGTTTATTCGCTGAGAAAGCGCCTGCTCGGTTGCCACTGTAGCGCAACAGGCGACAGGAAACCCCGCATAGCAATTATGAGAAACACCGAGATAATGTCGCGATTTACACAGTAAAGAAGCCGACATTTGCACACGGAATCAACGCAGGCGCGCGACGCGACATCGGTCGGGACGTGGCACGCGGCTTCACCCGCGGCGCAACAGCATCTGCGTCATCAGCGCGCGTAGCGCGGGCGGGCGCACCGGCTTGGAAAGAAACCCCCATCCCAATTCCTGCGCATGCTCGCGCAATGCAGGGTCCGGCTCTGCGGTGATCAGGATGATGCGTGGCTCGCGTTGCCAGCGCTCCACCAGTTGCGGCAACAGCATGGGGCCGTAATGCCCGCCCATGCGTACGTCCAGCAACACCAGCTCAGGCGCGTCGTCGGCGCTGGCAGTGGCAAGCGCGTCATCCGGGCCGCCGGCAAAATCCACGCGGCATTCCCAGCGCTCCAGCAGGGCACGGGTGGCCTCGCACACGCGGGGGTCATCGTCCACGCACCACACGCGGCAGCCGTGCAGGATGGGGTCGTTGCCGTGTTCGGCCGTGGGTGAGGGCGGCGGCAGCCGGGCGGCGATGGCGGCGCGGTCGCCCAGCGGCACGCTGACCGAAAACACGCTGCCGCTGCCGAGGGTGGAGCGCAGCCCGATCCGGTGGCCGAGCAGGCGGCCGATGCGCTCGACGATGGCCAGGCCCAGGCCGGCGCCGCGGTCGTTGGCAACCCCGTCGTCCAGGCGGCGGAATTCCTCGAAGATTTCCTGCTGCAACGCCTCGGCAATGCCCGGGCCCTGGTCGTGCACTTCGATGCGCAACCAGCCGCCACGGCGACGGCAGCCGATCAGCACGCGTCCACGCGGCGTGTAGCGGATCGCGTTTGACAGAAAGTTCTGCAGGATGCGGCGCAGCAGGTTCTCGTCGCTCAGCACCACCGCCGAAGTGGGCACCCAGTCCAGCACCAGGCCACGGTCTTCGGCCAGGATGCCGAACTCGCGTGCCAGGGTTTCCAGCAGGGGCGCGAGGGCGAAGTCGCGTACCTGCGTGTTCAGGCTGCCGGCCTCCAGGCGCGAGATGTCCAGCAGGCTGTTGAGGATGGCGTCCTGCGCGGCAAGGGCGCCGTCGATGTTGTCCACCACGCGCGCACTGCCGGGCTCGCGCACCTGCCCGCGCAGCACCGACACGAACATGCGCGCGGCATTGAGTGGCTGCAGCAGGTCGTGCACGGCCGAGGCCACAAACCGCGTCTTGTAGCGGTTGGCGCTTTCGGCCTCGCGCTTGGCGGCGGCCAGGTCGCGGGTGCGCTCTTCCACGCGGTGCTCCAGCGCATCGGCCAGCGAGCGCAGTTCGCGTGCGGCGTTCTTGTAGCTGGTGATGTCGGCGTAGCTGGTGACAAATCCGCCATCGGGCAAGGGGTTGCCGCGGATCTCCAGCACCGTGCCGTCTTCCTTCTCGCTTTCGCGCATATGCGGCTTGCCGCTGCGCAGGTGATTGAGCCGCCGCTCGATCGCCGCTTCGATCGGCCCGGGCCCCAACAGCCCGCGACGCGCATTGAAGCGGAACAGGTCTTCGATCGGCCGGCCGATCTTGAGTAGCTCCGGCGGGAACCGGAACAGCTCCACATAGCGCGAATTCCACGCCACCAGATTGAGCGCCTCGTCGATGACCACCACGCCTTGCGGCAGATGTTCCAGGCTGCGGCTCAGGCCGGCATTGGACTGCTGCGCGGCGGCGACCACGCCGTCCTGCGCGGTGCGCAGTTCTTCGGCATGTTGTTGCAACAGGGTTTCCAGCTCGTGCCGGCTGCGCTGGCGCAGTGCCGACAGGCGGCGGCGCTGCTGCACGAACAACCACAGCAACGCCAGCGCCAGCCAGGCGCCTGCGGCCGCAATGGCGGCGGCGCGCCCGGCGGCGGCGCTGGCGCGGGTGTCGTGCAGCAGATGCAGGCGCCAGCCGCTTTCCGGTACCTGCTGCGTCTGCCACAACACCAGCGCGCCCAGCGGCGGGTCGAGCACATCGGCCAGCACGCCGCCATTGCCGGTCTGCTCGATCAGCCGGCGCCGCAGCGGCAGCAGGCCCTGGTTGGCGTACTGGCGGGTGCTCTGCAATTCGTTGCGGTCGCGTGGGGTCAGCGGTGCCAGCATGCGGTAGCGCCAGCGCGCGCGGCTGGCCAGAAACACCACGCCGTGGGCATCGGAGGCCAGCACGATATCCGGCGTCTGCAGCCATTCGCGCTCCAGTGCGGCCAGCGCGATCTTGATCACCACCACGCCCTGCACCTGGCCAGCCGAATCGACGATGGCCTGCGACAGGAAATAGCCCGGCTCGCTGGTGGTCATGCCGATGCCGTAAAAGCTGCCGCTGCCGGTCGCCAGCGCCTGCTGGTAATACGGGCGGAAGGCGTAATCCACGCCGACATTGCTGCGCGCCGCACGCCAGTTGCTGGCCGCCAGCGCAATGCCGCCGCGGTCGATCAGCGTCAGCGTGGACGAGCGGGTGACGTTGTTGGCGCGTTCGAGCTTGCGGTTGAGCTGATCCACTTGCGCGGCCGACAGCGGGCCGGAGACGGCCGCGCGCAGCTCCGGGTCCAGCGCCAGGATCTGCGGCAGGGTGCGATAGCGGTCGATGCGCTGCTGCAGCGCCTGCGCATACAGGCCCAGTTGCCGGCGCACGGTGGCGCTTTCCTCGCGCAGTGCGCTCTGTTCGACGAAGTGCCCGGCCGCCAGCATGGCCACGACCATGCCGCCCAGCACGATGACCAGGGTGAGCAACAGGCGGCGGCGTTGCGAGGCATACATGCCGGCAAGTATGGGGGGCTGCCGCCGGATCGCGCAGCCATCGCCTCAGCGCGCGATGCACAGGCGCCCAAACGACAACGGCCGCACCCGTGAGCGGATGCGGCCGTGTCGAACACCGAGTGCGCTACGCGATGCCTGCGAAGCACCGGCGAACCGCTGCCCGGCAATGACTCCGCTGCAGTTGGCGCCGGAGCGAATGGCCGGCGCCTCGCAGCGCCCCGGCGCTGCTTAGAACTGCACCTGCGCGCGCAGTTCCATCACGTGCGGGGTCTCATGCACGCCGTTGCGCGAGGAATCCACCCAGCTGTAGTTGGCCTGGAACTTGAAGTGGCTGGTGAGGTACCAGTTGGCGCCGATGGTGGTGTCGTGCTGGCGGCCGCCGTGCACGTTGTTGTCTTCCAGGTTCAGGCGGCTGTAGCGGGCGGTCAGCTCCACCGCGCCGTAGTCGTGCGCCGGCTTGAGGTTGCCCGGCACGCCGCCGGCATAGCTGCGCGACTCGCCGGTCAGCGACCAGGTGCCGTACACGTACTGGCCCTGGGCGATGAAGTGCGGCTGGCCGGCATTACGCGCCACTTCGGCACGCAGCGCTTCGCTCTGCAGCGAGAACGGGCCATGGATCCACACCGCTTCCACGCCGCTGCGGATCACGTGGTCCACATCGAGGATGGTGCCGGTGTCGATCAGGCGCACGTCGGTCAGGCCGGCTTCCGGGCGCGCGCGCAGACGCACGCGCGGGCTGAACGACACGCCGCGGCCGTCGCTGAAGCCACGCGGGTTCTCGATCGAGCCGGCGATGCCCAGGTGCAGCACGTCGCCTTCGGCCTTGACCGGGGTCCATGCCGCATGCACGGCCTGGGTGGTGCCCGGGTTGTCGCCCTGCAGGTCCTTGCCGCCGTAAGCGCCGGCCTGCAGCAGGTACTGCTGACGCTCCAGCGTCCATTCCACGCCGGTCCGGCGGCCCTGGAACACCGCCTGTACCGGCAGGCCCAGTTCCATGAAGCTACCCGCACGCGAGCTCTGCACCGCTTCCAGGCCCACCGGCACCTTCATGTAGCCCAGGCGCACGCGGCCATAGTCCTGGCCCAGCAGCGCCTTGGTCTCGAAGCGGTAGAACACGTCCAGCCACAGCTTGGCCTCGAAGTCGAAGTACACCATGGCGTCGTAGACGCCCTTCTTCTTGATGGTGGCGCCGAATTCCTTGCGACGGAAGTCGGTGCGGTCTTCCAGGCGGTCGTCGCCGGAGAAGTTGTTGTCGTCGTAGGCGTAGTTGCCGGTCAGACCCAGCTCGGTGCCATCACCGAAGGTGTATTTGGTCGGCCAGTTTTCGATCGAGGTGGCTGCAGTGGCAGCGGCGGGGACGATGGCGAGAGCCAACGCCAGGACAAGCAGGTTGAGGCGCATAGGAATGGTCTTCGGCTAGGAAAGGGGCCGGGCGTCCTGCCATGGCGATCGCGGTGAACAGCTTCAGCAAGCGCGCAGGCTCCGGACGGCGACTGCACAGAAACATCGGTGTCTGCGTTAAACGCAATTAACGGCCTGCGGCGGCGCGGCTGAAGTGTAAGACCAGGGTCGCCCGACGGACAGTGCTGCAGATGGGTGCCCGCGGTGTGCACGCGCGCCCCGCCGGCGCGGTAGGTCGTGCAGAAAGTCCTTGTCTGGCGCGGGGTTGCAACGCATGCCGCGCGGTACCGGGCAGGCGCCCGCGGCGCTGCGGCGCATCCGTAGTACCAATGGGTTATCGGCCCGGGCTGTGACGTGCGGCCAGAATGCCCGCACCGGGTGCCTGCTCAGGCACCCTCCAGTTCCCTCGGAGTGGTGCCATGCACATCAGCAAGCCTGCCGGCCCGTTGCCGGCGTCCGTGCCCTTCTACCGCCAGCTGTACTTCCAGGTCGTGGTGGCCATCGTCCTCGGCGCCCTGCTCGGCCATTTCGAACCGGCCTTCGCCGAAAGCCTCAAGCCGCTGGGCGACGCCTTCATCAAGCTGGTGAAGATGATCATCGCCCCGGTGATCTTCCTGACCATCGTCACCGGCATCGCCGGCATGACCCACCTCAAGACGGTGGGCCGGGTGTTCGCCAAGGCGATGACCTACTTCCTGTTCTTCTCCACGCTGGCGTTGATCGTGGGCATGATCGTGGCGCACGTGGTGCAGCCCGGCGCCGGCATGAACATCAACCCGGCCGAGCTGGATCAGAGCGCGGTCAACACCTACGTGCAGAAGTCGCACGAGCTGAGCCTGGTCGGCTTTTTGATGGACATCATCCCGGCGACACTGATCAGCGCCTTCGTCGATGGCAACATCCTGCAGGTGCTGTTCGTGGCGGTGTTGTTCGGCATTGCGCTGGCCCTGGTGGGCGAGCGCGGCCGTCCGGTGCTGAGCTTCCTGGAAGCGCTGACCGCCCCGGTGTTCCGCCTGGTGCACATCCTGATGAAGGCCGCCCCCATCGGCGCGTTCGGGGCGATCGCCTTCACCATCGGCAAGTACGGCGTGGAATCGCTGGTCAACCTGGCCTGGCTGGTGGGTTCGTTTTACCTGACCTCGCTGTTCTTCGTGCTGGTGATCCTGGGCGTTGTCTGCCGTCTGTGCGGCTTTTCGGTGCTCAAGCTGATCCGCTACCTCAAGGCCGAACTGCTGCTGGTGCTGGGGACCTCCTCGTCGGAGTCGGCGCTGCCCTCGCTGATGGAAAAGATGGAAAAGGCCGGCTGCGAGAAGTCGGTGGTGGGCCTGGTGGTACCGACCGGCTACTCGTTCAATCTGGATGGCACCAACATCTACATGACCCTGGCGGCGCTGTTCATCGCCCAGGCCACCAACGTGGACCTGACCCTGGGGCAGCAGATCACCCTGCTGGCGGTGGCGATGCTCAGCTCCAAGGGCGCGGCCGGCGTGACCGGCGCCGGCTTCATCACCCTGGCCGCCACGCTGTCGGTGGTGCCGGACGTGCCGGTGGCCGGCATGGCACTGATCCTGGGCGTGGACCGCTTCATGAGCGAGTGCCGCTCGCTGACCAATTTCATCGGCAACGCAGTGGCCACCGTGGTGGTGTCGCGCTGGGAAAATGCGCTGAACCGCGACCAGCTCAAGCTGGTGCTGGACGGCGGCTCGCCGCCGCTGCAGGCCCCGGTGGGCTCGACCGACGTCGTCGCCCCGATCAGCGCGCGCTGATGCTTCCTACGGCCCTGTTCTCCGTCGGCATGTCCGGCGGGGTACAGGGCCGTTTTACATTGAGTTAGCCGCTCTGCGCTGCACCCCGGCTACGCCGCACGCCGCGCTGCAGCATGAATCTTCCTGCCGCGCTGACAGCTGCGCGACAGGCCCTTGTTCAGGCAGGGGGGTAGAATTCAGCCCTCCTGCGCCTTCGAGACCCACACAGCCGATGTCCACCGACGACTTCAAACAGGCCGCCCTCGACTATCACCGCCAGCAGCCGGCCGGCAAGATCAAGGTCACCGCGACCAAGCCGATGCTGACCCAGCGCGATCTGTCGCTGGCGTATTCGCCGGGCGTGGCCTTCGCCTGCGAGGCGATCGTCGAAGAACCCACCCAGGCCAGCGAGCTCACCGCGCGCGGCAATCTGGTGGCGGTCATCACCAACGGCACCGCGGTGCTGGGCCTGGGCAATATCGGCCCGCTGGCCTCCAAGCCGGTGATGGAAGGCAAGGGCGTGCTGTTCCAGAAGTTCGCCGGCATCGACGTGTTCGATATCGAGATCAACGAGAACGACCCGGACAAGCTGGTGGACATCATCGCCAGCCTGGAGCCGACCTTCGGCGGCATCAACCTGGAAGACATCAAGGCCCCGGAGTGCTTCATCGTCGAGCGCAAGCTGCGCGAACGCATGAACATCCCGGTGTTCCATGACGACCAGCACGGCACCGCGATCATCGTCGGCGCCGCCGTGCTCAATGCGCTGGTGGTCACCGGCAAGAAGATCGAAGAGGTCAAGCTGGCCACCACCGGCATGGGCGCGGCCGGCATTTCCTGCGTGAACATGCTGGTGTCGCTGGGCCTGAAGCCGGAGAACATCCTGGCGCTGGACCGCGACGGCGTGATCCACACCGGACGCACCGACCTGGACCCGGACAAGCAGCGCTACGCGCGCGACACCGACAAGCGCACCCTGGCCGAGATCGTCGAAGGCGCGGACATCTTCCTGGGCCTGTCGGCGGCCGGCATCCTCAAGCCGGAGATGGTCGCCAGCATGGCCCGCCAGCCGGTGATCTTCGCGCTGGCCAACCCCAACCCGGAGATCACCCCGGAGGCGGCCAAGGCGGTGCGCCCGGACTGCATCATCGGCACCGGCCGCTCGGACTACCCGAACCAGATCAACAACGTACTGTGTTTCCCGTACCTGTTCCGCGGCGCGCTGGACGTGGGCGCCACCGGCATCAACGAGGAAATGAAGATCGCCTGCGTCAAGGCGATCGCGGCGATGGCGCGGCGCGAGGCCTCCGACCTGGGCGCAGCCTATGGCGGTGAAACGCCGAGCTTCGGTCCGGAATACCTGATTCCGCGTCCGCTGGACCCGCGCCTGCTGGTGGAGCTGTCGTCTGCCGTGGCGCAGGCGGCGATGGACTCGGGTGTGGCCACGCGCCCGATCACCGACATGGAAGCCTATCGCGACAAGCTGGGCCAGTTCGTCTACCGCACCAGCCTGATGATGAAGCCGGTCTACGACCGCGCCCGCGCCGACAAGCAGCGCGTGGTGTATGCCGAAGGCGAAGAAGAAGTGGTGCTGCGCGCGGTGCAGAACGTGGTCGACGAAGGCCTGGCGTTCCCGATCCTGATCGGCCGCCCGGACGTCATCGAAGCGCGTATCCAACGCATGGGCCTGCGCCTGACCGCCGGTGTGGACTTCGAGATCACCAACATTCTCGACGACCCCCGCTTCAACGAATACTGGCAGTACTACCACGCGCTCACCGAGCGTCGCGGCGTGACCGTCACGGCCGCCAAGGAGTTGATGCGCTCGCGTCCGACCCTGATCGCCGCGGTGATGGTGGCACGCGGCGAAGCCGACGCGATGCTGTCCGGCGTGGTTGGCCGCTTCCACAAGAAGCTGGGCTATGCACGCAGCGTGATCCCGCTGGAACCGCGCGTGAGCTCCACCTCGGCGATGACCGGCGTGATCAACCAGCTGGGCGTGTTCTTCTTCCTGGACACGCATGTGCAGGAAGACCCGACCGTGGAGCAAGTGGTTGAAGCGACGCTGCAGGCGGCGTATCGCCTCAAATTGTTCGGTATCGAGCCCAATATCGCGCTGCTGTCGCATTCCAACTTCGGTAGCCACGACTCGCGCGACGCACTGAAGATGCGCCAGGTGCGCGAAGCGCTGCTCAAGCGCAAGCCCGAGCTCAACATCGACGGCGAAATGCAGGGCGACACCGCCTGGGACGAAGCGCTGCGCAAGCAGATCATGCCCAACAGCACGCTCAAGGGCCGCGCCAACCTGTTCGTGCTGCCGAATCTGGAAGCGGCCAACATCGCCTACAACCTGGTGCGCGTGTTCACCGACGGCGTGGCGATCGGCCCGATCCTGATGGGTATCTCCAAGCCCGTGCACATCCTCACCACCAGCGCCACCTCGCGCCGGGTGATGAACATGACCGCGATCGCCGCAGTGGATGCACAGATCCGCAGGCAGCGCGACGCGGAAAAGGCGGCAACCGAGAAAGGCAACGACTGAGTCAAAGACTTGGTTGACCGAGCGTTGCTTGAGTTGAAGTGGTAAGCGCTCGGTCGGCAAGACAACGGCCAAGAAGTCTCGCGCACGACATGGTGTTGCAGGGCGCCCACAACTCAGCGCCCAGCCCGCAGCAACGACTCAAAAGCCCCTCTCCCCGCGGGAGAGGGGTTGGGGTGAGGGTACCGCCTACCCTTGGTATCGACTCAGCGTCGACCACCCAAAACGATGGAGAGCGACACAGGCGCCAGGCGTCGTGCGTCGTCGTCATCCCAACCGATCACGTTCAAGACCTCAGGCCTCAGCGCCCATCCGGCACCGCACCCAGTAACTCGATTTCCGCCACCTGCGCACGCGCGGGCGCCGTCCAACGCAGCCGATACTCCGCATACGAACCGGGCGTCGCGATCCGGAACGGACGCGTTTGCAGCGGCCATTGAAAACGCTCCTCGCGGCGCGCATCGACGACGCGCCACGTGCCTTCTGCAGTGCGTGCTTCCAGCGTCCAGCCGGCCGACGCAATCGCGGCGTTGCCGCTGGTCAAGGTGTAAAGCGTGGCTTCACCGCGATCAAGATCGCTCAACGTCAGCACCGTGGCCGGCGACACCGCGCTCGCGCTGCCGGCATCATCGTCATGCAATGCCGCCAGCGCGCGGCCATCGGCCGACGTCACGCGTGCGTTGGCGCCCAGCAGGTCATGCAACGGAGTAGGGCGGTGCCCGGCTGGCGTCAGCGACGGTGGCGCAGCCTCCGGCTCGCTGCCCCAGCGCGACGGTGACGGCCCCATCTCGAAGTCCAGCCTCGCACCGTTGGCAATGTCCGCATGTGTCACCCACGTCTTGCGCCACGGCTTACCGTTGAGCGTGAGCGATTGCACATACACATTCTGCGGCGAATTCTGCGGTGCATTGACTACCAGCGTCCCGCCATTGGGCAACCGCACGCTGGCATGCTTGAACAGCGGCGAGCCGATCACGTACTCCGGCGCGCCCATGCGTAGCGGATACAGCCCCAGCGATGCGAACAGGTACCACGCCGACATTTCGCCGTTGTCTTCGTCGCCGGCATAGCCCTGGCCGATCTCGCTGCCCAGGTACAGGCGCGCCAGGATCTCACGCGTCAGCTGCTGTGTTTTCCACGGTTGCCCGGCATACAGGTACATCCACGGGATGTGGTGCGCCGGCTGGTTGCTGTGCGCATACATGCCCATGCGCACGTCGCGTGCCTCGGTCATTTCGTGGATCACGCCACCGTAGGACCCGGAAAATGCGGCTTCGCCGGTTTCGGGCGTGGCAAAGAAGCGGTCCAGCTTTGCCGCCAGGGCATCACGGCCACCGTAGAGCGCGGCCAGTCCCTGGCCATCGTGCGGTGCGGTGAACGCAAAGGTCCAGCCGCTGGATTCGGTGTAATCGTGGCCCCACACGCGGGGGTCGTAATGCGCGGCATCCACCCGCCACTCACCATCTGCCTTGCGGCCCTGGAAGAAACCCACGGAGGGGTCGAACAGGGCCGCATAGCCGGCCGCGCGATGACGGAAGTACACCGCTTCGGTTGCATAGCGCTCACGCTCGTGTGCGGTGGTTGCCTGCCTGGACAAGGCATCGGCCATGTTGGCGATACCGAAGTCGTTGAGCGCGCCTTCCATCGACCACGACATGCCTTCGTGCGTGTCGGTGTCGGCATAGCCGCGGAAGGTCGAGCGCGCCATGCCCTTGCGGCCCACATGCCGATCCGGCGGCACCACGGTGGCGTTCTTCAGCGCCGCAGCGTACGCCTCGGCCGGGTCGAAGCCGCGCACGCCCTTGAGCCAGGCATCGGCAAACGCCACGTCCGAGCTTGTGCCCACCATCAGGTCGGCGTAGCCGGGCGAAGACCAGCGCGCAATCCATCCCCCGGCGCGCGCCTGCTCGATGAACCCCTGTACCAATGTTCCGGCCTGGTCGGGTGCAAACAGCGCATACGCCGGCCATGCGGTGCGAAAGGTATCCCACAGCCCGTTGTTGACGTAGACCCGGCCATCGCGGATCGGCGCAAAGCTGCGCACCGCGCTGCCATCGATGTTGTCGTTCGACCAACTGTTCTGGCTGGCGTAGCGCCAATCGGGCGCGTCGGCGCTGCCGACGTTTTCGTGTGCCGAGTTCGGGTACAGGTGCAGCCGATACAGGTTGGAATACAGCGTGGTGGCCTGATCGTCCGTCGCATCGGCAACCTCGAAACGGCCGAGCAACGCATCCCAGGCATCGCGCGCATGCGCGGCGACCTGCTCGATACTGGCCTGCGGAGCGATTTCCAGCGCCAGGTTGTGCCTGGCCTGGTCGAGCGATATCAGCGAGGTGGCGATGCGCATCTGCACCTGCCGCGCGCTGCCGGCATCGAACTTGATCCAACCGGTGGACCGGCCGGTGTCGATGCGGCCGCTGTCCTTCCACGGGCGATCGAAGGTGGCATACACATACATGCGCGTCGCCCCGGTGGACAGCCCGCTGCGCACATCGGTGTAACCAGCCAGCGTCTGGGTTGCCGCATCCAGGCGCAACCCGCCGCGCGCATCCACGTTGTCGAACAGCAGATTGGCATCGCCCCGCGCCGGGAAGCGAAAGCGGAACAGCGCCGCGTGATCGGTCGGCGCGATCTCGGCATGCAGGCCGTTATCGAACTGCACCGCATAGCGGTACGGGCGCGCTACCTCGTTGGCATGCGAGAACGCCAGCGCGCGTTTGCCGCGATCGGCCTCCGGCACCCCGGCAGTGAGCGAAGGCATGACCTGAAAGGTCTGCCGGTCGCCCATCCAGGGGCTGGGCTGATGGCTGAGCGACAGCGCCTGCAGGCGCGGCCGGTTGTCCGCATCGTTGTGCTCGTTCCACCGGTACAGCCAGGTCAGCGTCCCCGCATCGGTCACCGGTGTCCAGAAGTTGAAGCCATGCGGCACTGCCGTCGCAGGGAAGTTGTTGCCACGCGAAAACGTGCCGTTGGACTGCGTGCCACGTGTGGTCAGCACCCGATCCGATGGACGAACGGGCGCGATCACGGGCACATCGGCAATGGCCACATCGTCGATCCAGCCGGCAGCGGTTGCGCCAGCAGGTGGTGCCAGATCCAGCTCGATCGCACGCACGCGGCGCCCGCGCAAACCAGCCACCTCGCCGAGCCGCACCTGCTTGCGGGCCCACTGCTGGGGGTACAGCGTCTTCGACAGCCCCTGCGCACGCGCACCCACGGCCACGCCATGCTGGTCACGCGCCAGGGTGTCGGACAACCGCGTGCCGTCGTCCAACACCAGATCCAGCGACACATACGTCGATGCCACATGATCGCTGCCGACGCTTTCCGGCAGCACCATCCACGACAGCGTGGTCTGCGCATCGATTGCAAGATCGGTGGCAAACAACACACGTCGGCCACCGGCACCGCTGCTGTCGTAGCGCAACGCGCGTGCGCCGCTGTACCCGGCACCTGGCCTGGCCGCAGAGGGCGCGGCAGGACCATTGCCGAGCGCAATCTGCACTCCGCCAGCACTTGCCGCGGCGGGCACGGGCTGACCCTGCTCGAACGAGCTTGCAAAGCCGGTGGCGGCCCCTGCAGGCAGCGAGGCGACGGCCAGCGCCGCAACCAACGGCAAGTGCCGCACAACGACAGACAGACTCACGTGCTGGTTTCTCCTGGGGGGCGTCCGAGGGCGCGCAGTGTTGCGCGGAGCCGCAGCGCCGAGTTGCAGCGCTCGGACCCGCGCGTGGCGATCCAACCAGGTCCTGCCGGCGTGGTCGCCGCAGCGCCGGTGCTGACCGATCGTGGACAAAACACGCAAGGCACGCAAGCGAGCTGTGCACTGCCTCGTCCGGCGCGCGGCGCGCGTGTGGAGGAGGCACCGCGGGCAGATCCGACCGGGGCTGCGCAGGTGTCACCGTGTGTCTTGACCGGCGTCTGGCACTCAGTGGCTTGCGAAGCGGAAGCTGCCACGCCGCTGATCGACTCGGCTGACCATCTCGCAGCGCAAGGCGAAGCGCATGATGCGCATGGCAGGCAAGGCCGCGTAGTCACCAGCCATGGCGTTGCGTCACTGCAGAAGGCAGTACGCACATCAAGCGACGTCGTGCTGCAGATCATCGATGCGCGTCAATCGACATCATTCCATGCATGGCCCATGCCGCTCAGGTGACATGGTGCGGCGCTTCAGGCCCCCGGGCACCGCGTCTGCCCGCGGCAACACGCCGTCTCCACCCCAGGCCTGCCGCGGGCCGTCGAGCACACCGCATGCCGGTAGGGCACAGCGTCGGCCACCGCGCCACCCTGCGGGTGCGGGCAGGCTGCTAGAATCCGCGCTCTGTCTTCGTTTCCCGACTGCACCGCCATGAGCCAGACCGCCACCGCGCCCGCCAATGCCGAAACGCGCTACACCGTGCAGCGGGCAGACCTGCCGCTGAGCTGCCCGACGCCGCAGATGGCGCTGTGGAACTCGCATCCGCGCGTGTACCTGCCGATCGAAGACGAACCCAACGGCGAAGCCAAGTGCCCGTACTGCGGCGCGTTGTTCGTGCTCGCCGACTGATCCTGGCCGGATGCACCGCCTGACCGTGGTGCAATTGCTGCCGGCGCTGCAGTCCGGCGGCGTCGAGCGCTCCACCCTGGAAATTGCAGCGGCGCTGGTGCGCGCCGGGCATCGTGCGGTGGTGGTATCGGCCGGCGGGCGCCTGGTGCAGCCGTTGCTGGATGCCGGTGGCGAGCATCTCACCCTGGATATCGGCCGCAAGTCGTTGCTGACCCTGCGGCATGTGGTCGGCCTGCGCCGGTTGTTTGCCGAGCTCGGTGCCGACATCGTCCATGCACGGTCGCGCCTGCCGGCCTGGCTGGGCTGGTACGCGTTGCGCGGAATGCCGGCCGCGACCCGGCCACGCTTTGTCACCACCGTGCACGGGCTCAATTCGCCCAGCCGCTACAGCGCGGTCATGACCTATGGCGAGCGGGTCATCTGCGTCTCGCAGACCGTGAATGACTACGTCCGCGCGCATTACCCGCAGACCGACCCGGCGCGCGTGCGCATCATCCCGCGCGGTGTGGATATCGCGCAGTTTCCGCGCCGCCTCGGGGCCGACCGGCGCGCGCGCGCCTGGGCGCAGACACTGCTGCCCGGCCTGCCGGCCGACGCATCGTTGCTGCTGCTGCCCGGGCGCGGCACCCGTCTGAAGGGCCATGCCGACGGCCTGCAACTGCTGGCCGCGCTGCGCGCGTCCGGCGTGCCGGCCTGGCTATGGCTGCCGGGCGCGCGCGACCCCGGGCGCGAAGCCTATGTACGCGAACTGGAAGCCGAGGCCGCGCGCCTGGGTGTGGCCGCGGCGGTCGCCTTCACCGAGCCCACCGCGCGCATTGCCGAGGCCTACGCCGCCAGCGATCTGGTGTTGCAGCTCTCGCGCAAGCCCGAGGCCTTCGGCCGCACCGTGGTCGAAGCGTTGTCAGTGGGCCGCCCGGTCCTGGGGTGGGCGCATGGCGGCGTTGGCGAATTGCTCACCGAGCTGCAGCCTGCCGGCGCGGTGCCGGCCTTTGATACCGCCGCGCTGCACGCGCGGGCGCTCGGGCTCCTGCAGCGCCCGCCCGCGCCGCCGGCGGTGCTTCCCTATACGTTGCAGGCCATGCAATCGGCCACCTTGAAGGTCTATGACGAACTCCGCCGCTGAGCCCATCGCGCAAGCGCCTGTCTTGACGCCCGACGTCGGGCGCTGGGCGCCGCTGTGGGTGATCCTGTTCGTCGCCCTGTGGCCCACGCCCGGGCTGGCCGAAACGGTGCTGTCGCTGGGCGCGTTGTTCGCGGCCTACCGCCTGGCGCATGCCCGCTTCCGTGGCGGCACCGGCCTGCTCAGCGGCGCCGCCTGGGCGCTGACCAGCGTGCTCTTCTTTGCCTACTGGCTGCCGCAGATGCTGTCGGCGCTGGATGCGGTGGATGCCGGGCGGGCGCTGCGCAAGTCGGCCACCGACCTGCGCTATCTGCCTTTCATGTGGCTGTGCGCGATTGCGGTGGCCAATGCACAGCGCCGCCGCCGGACCTTCACCGGCCTGGCGGTGATCGGCGCGGTATGGACGCTGGATGCGTTGTTGCAGGCCGCCTTCGGCAGCAGCCCGTTGTTCTTCGCGCTGGATGAACTCAAGCAGCTGATCAGCGGTCACGGGCTGTGCACGCCGCAGGAGCTGGCGCTGGTGGACCGCCTCAGCGGCGTGCTGGGGCCGTGCAATCTCAAGTTCGGGCAGACCCTGGCCAGCCTGTCGCCGTTCCTGTTGCTGGCGCTGGGGCGGGGCAATCGCTGGGCCTGGGCGGGCGCGGCGGCAGCCGTCGGCGTGGTGCTGGTGCTGGCGGGTTCGCGCGCGTCGTGGATCACCTACGGCGTGATCGTCCTGCTCTCGGGCTGGCAATTGCTGGGCGGCCGCCGTCTGGTGGTGGTGGCCGTGGCCGGTGTGCTGCTGGGCGGGGCCGTGGTGGCGGTGGCGCCGCAGGCACGCGAGCGGCTGCAGCGCACGGCACTGGCATTCGGCAACGGCGAGCAGGGCGTGGACCACGCGTTGTCCGGGCGTGGCCAGATCTGGGGCGCCGCGCTGTGCATGATTCGCGAGCATCCCTTCAACGGCGTCGGCGCGCGCGGGTTCCGGCAGGCGTATCCGGCCTGTAATCCGGCGCCGTCGCAGCCACCGGCCTGGGGCGATGGCCCGGCCTTCCATGCGCACCAGATCGTGCTGGAAATCCTGGCCGAAACCGGGGTGATCGGGCTGCTGCTGTGGCTGGCCGGGGCGGCGCAGGCGTGGCGTGCGTGGCGCTATTCGAGCGTGGGCGCGCGTGAGCAGGCCCGGCCGGCGATGATTGCGCTGGTGGCCACCGTGTTCCCGCTCAATACCCACCTGGCGTTCTATTCCAGCTTCTGGGGCGGGCTGAGCCTGATGCTGGCGGGCCTGTATGCGGGTGCGCTGCTCAACGACGACGCGGAGCTGGCACCGCCGCGCTAGCGACGCCGGCCGATCGATCACCTGCACCTGCAGCACGCTACAGGGCCGCGGGCGTCACTGGTAGAACGCGCTGCGGCCGCCCGGTTGGCGCTTGAAGCGGCGATGGATCCACAGGTATTGGTCCGGCGCCTCGCGCACCATGTCCTCGATCGCCGCATTGACCTGCGTGGTATCGGCGATCACGTCCTCGGACGGGATGCCTGCCAGCGGCGGTGCGATCTTGAGGATGTAGCGGCCGCCTTCGCGGCGATGGAAGTAGGGCACCACTGCGCAACCGGTCAGCCGCGCCAGCTGATGGGTGGCGGTGATGGTGGAGGCCGGGTGCCCGAAAAACGGCACGAACACGGTGTCCTTGCCGCGCATGTCCTGGTCCGGCGCGTACCACAGAAAACCGCCGCGCTTGAGATGCTTGATGGTGGCGCGCAGGTCCTCGTTGGCGAACATGTGCGTGGCATAGCGCAACCGCCCGCGCTTGACCGCCCACTCGAACACCGGATTGCGGTGCCTGCGGTACATGCCGGCCAGCGGCACGTGGTCGCACAACAGACGCCCGCACATCTCCAGCGTCATGAAATGCCCGGACACCAGCAGTACGCCACGCTTCTGCTCCTGCAGCCGCTGCAGATGTTCCAGGCCGTCGATCTGCACTCCCGGGCGGATGGCGTCGATGCTGCCCCACCAGGCGCGCGCGAACTCGAACAGGCCCACGCCCAGCGCATCGAAGCTATCGCGCAGCAGTCGTGCCCGCCAGGCATCGTCCTGCTCGGGGAAACACAGCTTGAGGTTCACCTCGGCAGCGCGTCGCCGCGTGCCCGCCGCGCGCATCGCGATCCAGCCCACGCCGCGGCCCAACGCGCGTTGCAGCGTCCAGGGCAGGCGCCCGGCCAGCACCATGAGGGCCAGGCCCAGATACATGGGCCAGTGCCTGGGATTGCGCAGGGACGGGCGGACGGCGACGTTGGCGGGTTCTGACATGCGGCAATTCTAAGGGATCGTGCACATGCGCACCTGCGGACGCTCCCGTATCCTGCACGCATGCGGAAAGACCCGATCGAATGGCTGTTGCGCGGGCTGTACTCGGCGCTGCTCTACCTGTTGTTGCCGGTCACGGTGTACCACCTGGTGTGGCGCGGCTTTCGCGTGCGCGAGTATTTCAACCGCTGGAACGAGCGCTATGCCTCGTACACGCATGCCTGTGGCCGTCCACGGGTCTGGGTGCATGCGGTGTCGGTGGGCGAGGTCAACGCCGCTGCGCCACTGGTCAATGCCTTGCGTGCGCAGCGGCCGGACATCCGCTGGGTCATCACCACCATCACGCCCACCGGCTCCGAGCGCGTGCGTGCCGTGTGGGGCGATGCGGTCGATCATGTGTATCTGCCTTACGACGTGCCCGGTAGCGTGGGCCGGTTTCTGGAGCATTTCCGGCCACGGCTGGCGCTGATCCTGGAAACCGAGTTGTGGCCGAACATGCTGTTCGGCTGTCGCGACCGCAAGATTCCGTTGTACATCCTCAATGCGCGGCTCTCGGCGCGGTCGTTGCGCGGTTATCGCGTGCTGGCCCCGTTGATCAGCCGCGCGCTGCGCACGGTGACCTGCGTGGCGGCACAGTCGCAGGACGATGCGGAGCGTTTCATCACCCTTGGCGCGCGTCCGGACCAGGTGGTGGCATTGGGCAATCTCAAGTTCGATATCGCTGCGCCGGCGCAGTTGCAGCCGCTGGTCGCGCAGTTTCGCGCGCATGTGCCGGCCACCCGCCCGGTGTGGATTGCCGCCAGTACCCACGAAGGCGAAGAGGCAGCGGTGGCCGATATCCATGCGCGGCTGCTGCTGCAATGGCCCGACCTGTTGCTGCTGTGGGCGCCGCGCCATCCGGAACGGTTTCCCAAGGTCGAGGCGCTGGCGCGCGAGCGGGGCTGGGCCGTGTCCACGCGCAAGACCCAGCAATGGCCACACGCGCGCGACAAGGTGTTTGTCATCGATACCCTGGGCGAGTTGATGAGTTTTTATGCCTGCGCGCAGGTGGCCTTCGTCGGCGGCAGCCTGCAGCCGATCGGCGGGCACAACCTGCTGGAGCCGGCGGCAGTTGGCACGCCCGCGGTCACCGGCCCGCATCTGCATAATTTTTCCGAAATCTCGCGGCGCATGCGCGAAGCCGATGCGGTGGCCATCTGCGAGGACGCCGAGTGCGTGTACAACGACCTTGCCCGCTTGTTGGGCGATCCTGCACAGCGTGACGCAATGGCCGCCGCTGGCCTGGCCTTGGTCGCCAATGGCAAGGGCGCCGTCGCGCGCACGCTGCTGCACATTGCGCCGGATCTGCCGCCGGTGGTGAACGACGGCGCTGCTGCGTGAGGCTTGTTGATCCGCATGTGCCTGCGTGCACCACGTGCCGCGGTCCTGCCGACGCCAGCTGCCAGATTGCAGCGGTCGTTGCGTTCACCAGTGAGAGCGTGCAACGGTGACTGACGCGGGCCTGGTTTTATCCAACGCATCGCATCGAGCGTCGTAACGACCGCTTTACCGCACTAATCGTACTTGCAGCAGCCGCCACGAAAAGCGCACATGCAATTGCCTGGCGCGTACAAAAAAGGCGGGCCTGGGCCCGCCTTTCGCGTTACCTGTGGTTCGTCTTACTGCAGCGAGCCACTGCCCTGCAGCCTGGACTCGGCATCCTGCGACAACAGACGGTTGACGTCCTGCAGATCGGTGATATCGAGCTTGCCGATGGCCTGGCCCAGCAACAGCCGGTTCTGCAGGAAGGTGTAGCGCGACTGCGCGTAGTTCAGCTGTGCCTGGAACAGCGTGCGCTGGTTCTGCACCACGTCCAGCACTGTACGGGTGCCGACTTCCAGACCGACCTGCGAGGCGTCATAGGCCGCCTGTGCGGAGACCACGGCCAGGCGGCGCGCTTCCACTTCGCTGATACCGGCAACCACGGTTTGATAGGCGTTGCGCGTATTGCGGTCCAGCGCGCGCTTCTGCTGCTCGTAGGTGTCCTGCTGGATGTCACGACGTGACAGCGCCTGGCGTACGGCCGACTGGGTTGCGCCGCCAGCGAAGATCGGGATCGACAAGGTCACGCCGATCGAATCGGTATCAATGTCGCGGCCGTTGGTGGTGAAGTTGCCAGCTGCCTGATCCACCGTTCCTTGGCCACCCCAACTGTTGCTGCGGCCGATATTGGCGCCGAGATTCAGGGTCGGGTAATGCCCGGCACGCGCGGCGTTGACCTGCGCTTCGGCCGCGCTGACCTGCAGCTGCTGTGCCTTCAATGCAGGGTTATCGGCAATGGCGGTGGATACCAGTTGATCGACATTGCTGTAGGCCGCCGGGACTTCCGGGCGGAAGTCTTCCGGCAGCGCACGCAAGCCCACCACCGGCTGGCCGGTGAGTTCGGTCAGCGCCTGGTAGTAATCCTTCAGCGTATTGCGTGCGTTGATGGTGTCCGCGCGCGCCTGGTCGTACTGGGCACGGGCTTCGTGCACGTCGGTGATCGGCGCCAGGCCAACCTCCAGACGCTTGTCCGCGTAATCGAACTGCTTCTTGGCGGCTGCCTCGTTGGTCTCTGCTGCCGCGAGCGATTCGATGCCCACCAGCACCTGGAAGTACGCTGCCGACGTACGGGTGATCAAATCGTTGTTCGCCGACGCCAGCGTGAAATCGGCTGCCTTGGCGATTTCGCGCTGGGCGCGCAGGTTGGCGAACTGGGCCCAGTTGAAGATGGTCTGGCTGCCCTGGATCGCGTACTGCCGCTGCTTGGTCGTCGAACGACCGTCAACCCCTTCCAATTCGCGATGCGCCTGGGTGAATCCGGCAGTGCCATCCAGCTGCGGCAACAACGCCGCGCGCGCCTGCACCTGGCCTTCCCGATTGACCAGGCGCGTGGACTCGGCCACGGCCAGCTGCGGATCGCCGTTGCGGGCCATTTCGTAGACCTGCAGCAGGTCGGTGGCGTGCGCAGCCATGGGAGACAGGGCGGCGGCCAGGGCCAGAACGAGGGATCGGCGAATCATCGGGGAAGCTTCCTTGGGAATCAGAATTGGAATCGGGGCGTGGGTGCGGCGCCCTGGAGATAGGCGAGGTCGGTTTCGAACAACGATTCGATGCGCGGGGCGTTGACATCGCCACGGACCAGGACCGCTTCCATCACCGGTTCGTGACCGCGCACGACAAACAGCCGGCCATTCGGGCGCAACCACTGCAGCCACTGCACGGGGAGCGTGTCGACTGCGCCGGTCACGCAGATGGCATCGAAACGGCGCTCGCTCTGCCAGCCGAACACATCGGCGGTGTCGATCCGGACATTGCTGCCCAGGCCGGTTGCGTCCAGATTGGCGCGCGCGGCGCTGGCCAGCGCGGGGTCGATTTCCAGGCTGACGACTTCGCGCGCGAGCGCAGCCAGGCAGGCGGTGGCAAAGCCGCTACCGGTGCCCACTTCCAGCACGTCTTCGCCCGGCTGCAGATCCAGCGCCTGCAACATGCGGCCTTCGACCACCGGCTTCATCATCTTGTGGCCGGCCGACAGCGGAATCTCCACATCGACATAGGCCAGGGTCTTGTAAGCCTCCGGCACGAAGGCCTCGCGCGGCATGCGCGCCAGCACGTCGAGCACGCGCAGGTCCAGCACGTCCCACGGCCGGATCTGCTGCTCGACCATCTTTTCGCGGGCCTGGGTGAAATCGATCGTCATGGTGCGGTTATCCAACGCGGTGGGGCGGACATTTTACCGGTGCGCGGGGCAACTGGCGCATCTAGCATCGCCGCGCATGGACCACCGGCGCAGTGCCGGAAGTCATCGCCACCAAAGGCCGGGGGCGGTCAGCGGGGTGCATACGCCCTCAAAAAGAAGTCCACGCTGGATTCGATGTGCTCGTCCACCTGCGCACGGGTGGGCTGGCCGTGCAGGCCGCACATCATCAACGCGTACAACTCGCCCTTGAGCAGGCAGAAGAACTGCGACGCCGCGCGGGCCAGGTCAGTGATCTCCAGCTGGCCATCGGCCACCCGTGCGGACAGGAAATCCGCCAGCGCCTGCTGGGTCCGCTTGGGGCCGGCGTCCCAGAACATCTCGCGCACATGCACGTCGCCGGTGCCGGGCGCCATCATCATGCGGTGGGTGGAAATGGCCGAGTCGGTACTGACCATGGCGAAGAACGCATGCGCGATCTCGATCAACTGGTCGCGCAATGCACCCTCGGGGGCATGGTCGAACAGGTCGTCCGGCATCATGTGCTGGCATTGCGCGCGGATCGCCTCGGAAAACAGGCTCTCCTTGTCGCCAAAATGGCTGTAGACGGTCAGCTTGGAGACGCCGGCCTGTGCGGCGATCCCATCCATGCTGACCCCGGCATAGCCTTGCTCCATGAACATGGTGCGCGCAGCGCCCAGGATGGCGGCGCGTTTCCCAAGATCCTTGGGACGCCCAGGGCCGTTGCTCTTGGCCTTGGACTTGAGGGGGGGCGAGCTGGACATGCCGCCAATACTAGACCATCGGGTTCTATATTTATACTCGGCGGCCTGAATGCATCAGCGCGCGCGTCGCAAACCACAGGTCTGCACCGCGTGGGAGCGGGCGGCAGATGCCCACACCCCGCGCGCCCGTTGCCGCTGAAATAGTGATGGGCCATTACCGTCTCGGCTGAATGCCTCCCGGTGTCATGGTGGTCCCGGCAGCTGTGGGGAATCCACCTAGGGCGGGCCGAAAACCCCGGTGATAGATTTGCCGCAGGCCTGTCAGTGCATACCGGCAGGCGGGGCCAGCAGGCACGGACGAGGGGACGGAAGCGTGGACAGGGTCGGGGCGCAGACGCATGCAGGCTGCGTTCGCAGCACAGGTGTGCTGCGGGCGGCGCTGCTGTGGCTGTGGATCGTGCTGTGCTGCGCGACGCTCGGGTTGCCGCTGGCTGGCGCGCAGGAGCTCGACCACACCGCCTATCACACCGTCACGCGCTGGAACATGGACGACGGCCTGCCGCACAACCTGGTGCATGCGGTAGCCCAGGGCGAGGACGGACTGATCTGGCTCGGCACCTGGGAAGGCGTGGCGCGGTTCAACGGTCGCGACTTCACCGTCTACGACCGCCAGAACACCCCGGGCGTGGAACTGGGGGGCGTGTTCGTGGTGTTGCGCGACAGCACCGGCGGCATGTTGTTCGGGACCGCCTTCGACGGGGTCTACCGGTACCAGGATGGCAAGTGGCAGCAATTGGGCGATGCCTCGGCGCGCCATCTGGCGGTCAGCGCGTTGCTGCGTCGTGCCGATGGCGCGTTATGGGTGGGCACGCCGCAGACCCTGTACCGGATCGAGCCGGATGGGCGCCTGGTCGATGTCGGCCGCCAGGCCGGGTTGCCACATGCGCGCATCACCGCGCTGTCGGCCGACGACACCGGCGAGCTGTGGGTGGGTACCGAAGTCGGCTTGTACCGGCTGCCGCGCACCGGCGGTGCAGCAGAAGCCTGGGGCAAGGCGCATGGCATGCAGGCCGTACCGGTCCGACGGCTGGCCAGCGATCGCCAGGGTGGCCTGCTGGTCGCCGGCGACGATGGCGTGTGGTGGTGGGGCCGCGCCGGCGGGCTGCAACGGTTTCGCCAGGGCCAGCGGGTGGATGCGCTGTTGCTGGATCGGCGCGGGCATCTGTGGATGAGCATGCCCAGCGGCACGCTACTGGTGCATCGTAGCGCCGGGGTGCCCGACGAGCAGGTGCAGATCTCCGGTGTCGCCAGCCCGGCATTGCTGGAAGATGCCGAGGGCCTGATCTGGGTCGGCAGCACCCATGGCCTGTTCCGGATTGCCGAAGGCGCCGCGCACGGCGTCACCCAGGACGACGGGCTGGCCTCGGACTACGTGCGCACGGTGTTGCAGACCCGCGATGGCACCGTGTGGGTCGGCAGTGCGGTCGGCCTGGATCGCTGGCGCAACGATCAGATCAGCCGGGTGTCGCTGTTGCCGTCTGAAGGTGGCCGGATCCTGGAGCAATCGGTGCTGTCGCTGGCCGATGCCGGCGACGGTGGGGTCTGGGCCGGCACCTACAGCCAGGGCGTGCTGCGGCTGGACGCGCAGGGCAGGGTCTTGGTGCGCATCGGTGCGGACGATGGGTTGCCCTCGCTGTCGGTGCGGGCGGTATTGCCCGATGGCGAGGATCTGTGGATCGGCACCACCGGCGGACTGGTGCGCTGGCGGCATGGCAAGGCGCGTCGTTACACCGCGGCCGACGGGGTGCCTGACGGTTCGGTGCAGGCGCTGTACGGCGATGCGCAGGGCATCATCTGGATCGGGACCGATCGCGGCATGACCGGTCTGTCGCCGGGTGGCAGCACGCGTGCGTGGCTGGGCGAGCAGGATTTCCCTGGGCAGAACGCCTTCGACTTCCTGCGTGACGCTGGCGGCGATCTGTGGATCGCCAGTGACCGCGGCCTGCTGCGCTTGCATGGCGAGCAGTTCCGCGTCTACGACCACCGCGTAGGCCTGCCGCGCGACAAGGTGTTCCGCGTAATCGACGATGGCCGCGGCTACCTGTGGCTGTCCAGCAATCACGGCGTGTTCCGCATCGCGCGCAGCGACTTTGACCAGATCGATGCGGGTACCCGCGAGCAGTTGAGTGTGGAGGTGGTGGACCGCAGCGACGGCATGCCCGGGAACCAGGGCAACGGCAGCAGTGCACCGGCCGGTTGGCTGACCTTGTCCGGGCAATTGCTGTTTCCCACCGCCGCCGGCCTGGGCGTGATCGATCCGGCACGCGTCGGCACCTTGCAAGGTCACCGCGTGCCCATCGTGTTCGAGCGCTTGCTGGTCGATGGCATGGTGCAGCCGGTGAGCGGCCCGCATCGCTTTGGCGCCGAGACGCGGCGCATCGCTATCGGCTATGCCGGGCTGAATTTCCGCGGGCCCGACAAGGTGCGTTACCGCTATCGCCTGGAAGGCTTCGACCCGGAATGGGTGGACGCCGACACGGCCACCGAGGCGGTGTACACCAACCTGCCGCCGGGCCGCTTCCGTTTCCGTGTGCAGGCGATGTCGCTGCCGGTGGACTGGCGACAGACCGCGCTCCTTGGCGAATCCAGTCTGGTCATCGCACTGGCCCCGCCGTGGTGGCGCCGTGGCGAGGTGATCGCGCTGGGCGTCCTTGCGCTGGCCAGCCTGATTTACGGGTTTTACCTGTGGCGTACGGCCAGCTACCGGCGAAGCCAGCGCCAGCTCAATACCGTGATCGACCGGCGCACACGCGAACTGCGCGAGAAGAATCTGGCGCTGCAGCAGGCCAGCGCGGAGCGTGAAGCCCTGATGCAGCAACTGGAATATCGCGCCAGCCATGACGTGCTCACTGCATTGCCCAACCGGCGCGAAGCCGAGCGTGTGCTGCAGCAGTGGTTCGACGCTGCACGCAGCGGTGGCCCGGCACTGGCGCTGGCGCTGATGGACATCGACCACTTCAAGCACATCAACGACGCGTACGGCCATGACGTCGGTGACGCGGTGTTGAGCGCGCTGGGCGATGCCTTGAGCGCCCAGGATCAGGCGCAGTGTTTCGCCGCGCGCCATGGCGGCGAAGAGTTCCTTCTGGCCGCCACCGGGCTGGACGCGGTGCAGGCACGCGCGCTGTTCGAGCGCATGCGGCAACGCCTGGCGGCGATCGAAGTGGATGCGCACGGCACCAGCGTGCAGTGCACCGCGAGCATGGGCATGGCGATGAGCCACGAAGCGCCGACCCGGCGCGAACTGCTGGCATTGGCAGACCGTCGCCTGTACCAGGCCAAGCGGCAGGGGCGCGATCGGCTGGTCGACCACTGACCTCGTGCTGGCGTATTACGTTGTCTGCCGGGTGTAGCAGCGCAGAACAGCGGTGGCTGGGTGCGCCTGTTTTGCGTGCGATGCGTGAGCGCTCAGCTAATGTCTTTATCCTTGTGACACTGTGCGGACCAGCGGCGCAGCAGTGCTGGCATGTGGGTGCGGATGCGTGCGGAGCATGTCGTGCACCATGCACTCCAGGGACCGCATCACGTCTGGTCTGCCTGTGCGTTCAACAACGCCACAAACGCCTGCGCCGCACGTGACAAGGTACGCCCGCCGTGCGTCACGCAGCCCAGCTCGCGCGACAGCGTCACATCGGCCAGCGGCAGCGCGACGATCTGATGGTCGATCATGCGTTCGGGCAACACGCTCCAGGCCAGCCCGACCGACACCAGCATCTTGATCGTCTCCAGATAATTGGTGGTCATGCGCAGGTGTGGCGCCAGGCCCCGCTCGGCAAACAGCCCGGCGACGATGCGATGGGTGAATGTGCCGGGGTCCGGTAGCACTGCCGGATGCGCGACCACGTGTTCCAGCGTCACCTCCCGCAGGGCGGCCAATGGATGGTCGGGCGCCACTACGAACTGCAGACGGTCGTGCCAGACCGGCCGCGCGCGCAGCGGCGCCCGCGTGTCCGGTGCCAGGGTGGTCACAGCCAGTTCGACCTCGCCGCGTAGCACCGCCGCATATGCCAGTTCCGAATCCAGAAACTGGATGTCCAGCGCGGCCTGCGGGTGCTGCGCAGCGAAGCGACGCAGCAACGCCGGCAGGCGGTGCAGGCCCACGTGGTGGCTGGTGGCCAGGCTCAGGCGCCCGCCAACCGAGGCCCCGAGGTGTTCGAGCACGCGGCGGGTGTCCTCCAGTTCGGCAAGTATGCGTTGCGCGCGCGGCAACAGGGCCTGCCCGGCCTCGGTCAGCACCACCTGGCGGCCCAGGCGATCGAACAACCGCGCCGACAACTGGCCCTCCAGCAAGGCGATGCGCTTGCTCACCGCCGGTTGGGTGAGGTGCAGCGCCTCGCCGGCCGCCGAGAAGCTGCCGCTCTGGGCAATGGCCACGAATGCGTTGAGGCTTGCGAGATCCACTGGCATTCCTGAAATTCATTTGTTGAATAAACAATATGAATTTGCGTTATCCAAAACAAGCTCCTAGCATCGATCTCAGCCAGGTGGGCGCACCCACCATTCGCCACCCGGATTGCCGCGATGACTGCCAAGACGCTGTACGACAAGCTGTGGGAACTGCATGAGGTCGCCCGTCGTGACGACGGCTCCTCGCTGATCTACATCGACCGCCACATCCTGCACGAGGTGACCTCGCCGCAGGCCTTCGAAGGCCTGCGTCTGGCCGGGCGCACGCCATGGCGCATCGACGCCAACATCGCCACGCCCGACCACAACGTGCCGACCACACGTGCCGAGCGCCAGGGCGGGCTGGAGTCGATTTCCGATGAAGTCTCGCGCCTGCAGGTGCAGACGCTGGACGAGAACTGCGACGACTTCGGCATCCTCGAGTTCAAGATGAACGATGCGCGCCAGGGCATCGTGCACGTGGTCGGCCCGGAGCAGGGCGCCACGCTGCCGGGCATGACCGTGGTCTGCGGCGATTCGCACACCTCCACGCATGGCGCATTCGGCGCGCTGGCGCACGGTATCGGCACCTCCGAGGTCGAGCATGTGCTGGCCACGCAGTGCCTGATCGCCAAGAAGATGAAGAACATGCAGGTGCGCGTGGAAGGCACGCTGCCGTTCGGCGTGACCGCCAAGGACATCGTGCTGGCGGTGATCGGCAAGATCGGTACCGCCGGCGGTAACGGCCACGCGCTGGAATTTGCCGGCAGCGCGATCCGCGACCTGTCGATGGAAGGGCGCATGACCATCTGCAACATGTCCATCGAAGCCGGCGCGCGCGTGGGCATGGTGGCGGTGGACGAAAAAACCATTGCCTACGTCAAGGGCCGCCCGTTCGCGCCCAAGGGCGCCGATTGGGATGGGGCTGTCGCGTTATGGAGCACGCTGGTCTCCGATCCGGACGCGCACTTCGACACCGTGGTGGAACTGCGCGCCGACGACATCAAGCCGCAGGTCAGCTGGGGCACCTCGCCGGAAATGGTGCTGGCGGTGGATCAGCAGGTGCCGGACCCGGCCGCCGAGCAGGACCCGACCAGGCGCGACTCGATCGAGCGTGCGCTGAAATACATGGGCCTGAAGGCCAATCAACCGATCACCGAGATCCGCCTGGATCGCGTGTTCATCGGCTCGTGCACCAACTCGCGCATCGAAGACCTGCGCGCCGCCGCCGCAGTGGCCAAGGGCCGCAAGGTCGCTTCCACGATCAAGCAGGCGTTGGTGGTGCCGGGCTCGGGCCTGGTCAAGGCACAGGCCGAAGCAGAAGGCCTGGACAAGGTATTTCTGGAGGCCGGTTTCGAATGGCGCGAGCCAGGCTGCTCGATGTGCCTGGCCATGAACCCGGACAAGCTCGGCAGCGGCGAACATTGCGCCTCCACCTCCAACCGCAACTTCGAAGGCCGCCAGGGCGCCGGTGGACGCACGCATCTGGTCAGCCCGGCGATGGCCGCTGCCGCGGCGGTGAGCGGACACTTTGTCGATGTGCGTGAACTCGGGGATTCGGCATTGGGGATTCGGGATTCGTAAAAAAGCGCTTCGCCATCCTCTGCCTTTTCGAATCCCCAATCCCCCAATCCCAAATCCCGGCCCCTCCCAATGACTCCTTTCACCCAACACACCGGACTGGTCGCGCCGCTGGATCGCGCCAACGTCGACACCGACCAGATCATTCCCAAGCAGTTCCTCAAGTCGATCAAGCGCACCGGCTTCGGGCCGAACCTGTTCGACGAATGGCGGTATCTGGATATCGGCGAGCCCGGCCGCGACAACAGCCAGCGCCCGCTCAATCCGGAGTTCGTGCTCAATTTCCCGCGCTATCAGGGCGCCAGCGTGCTGCTGGCACGCGAGAACTTCGGCTGCGGCTCCTCGCGCGAGCATGCGCCGTGGGCACTGGACGAGTACGGTTTTCGCGCCGTGATCGCGCCCAGCTTCGCCGACATCTTCTTCAACAACAGCTTCAAGAACGGCCTGCTGCCGATCGTGCTGGCGGAAGCGGAAGTGGATGCCTTGTTCGAGCAATGCCTGGCCACCGAGGGCTATCAGCTCACCGTGGATCTGGCCGCACAACGTGTGCGCCGTCCCGATGGCGTGGAATACAGTTTCGACATCGACGCCTTCCGCAAGCACTGCCTGCTCAACGGGCTGGACGACATCGGCCTGACCCTGCAAGACGCCGATGCAATCGGTCGTTTCGAGCAAGGGCATCGCGCACGCCAACCGTGGTTGTTCGGCGCGTTGCAGTAATGCTTGCGTCGTGAACGCCGCAGCACAATGAAAAACGGGTGCGGTAGCGCCCTTCCACGAGGATTGCATGAGCAAGCAGATTCTGATTCTTCCCGGCGACGGCATCGGCCCGGAAATCATGGCCGAAGCGGTCAAGGTGCTGACGCGCATCGATGCGCAACACGGCTTGGGCTTCACCCTGGTGTACGACGAACTGGGTGGCGCGGCCTACGACAAGTACGGCAGCCCGCTGGCCGATGAAACGCTGGAGCGTGCGCGCGCTGCCGATGCGGTGCTGCTGGGCGCCGTCGGTGGCCCGCAGTGGGACACCATCGACCCGTCGCTGCGGCCGGAGCGCGGCCTGCTCAAGATCCGCTCGCAGCTGGGCCTGTTCGCCAACCTGCGCCCGGCGTTGCTGTATCCGCAATTGGCCGATGCGTCCACGCTCAAGCCGGAGGTGGTGTCCGGGCTGGATCTGTTGATCCTGCGCGAGCTCACCGGCGGCATCTATTTCGGTCAGCCGCGCGGCACGCGCACGATGGATAACGGCGAGCGTCAGGCCTACGACACCTTGCCGTACAGCGAAAGCGAGATCCGCCGCATCGCCAAGGCCGGCTTCGAGATGGCGCGCTTGCGTGGCAAGAAGCTGTGCTCGGTCGACAAGGCCAACGTGCTGGCATCGAGCCAGCTGTGGCGTGCCGTGGTCGAAGAAGTCGCCAAGGACTACCCGGACATTGCGCTGTCGCATATGTACGTGGACAACGCGGCCATGCAATTGGTGCGTGCGCCCAAACAGTTCGACGTGATCGTGACCGATAACATGTTCGGCGACATCCTGTCCGACCAGGCATCCATGCTCACCGGCTCGATCGGCATGCTGCCGTCGGCCTCACTGGATGCCAACAGCAAGGGCATGTATGAGCCCTGCCACGGCTCGGCGCCGGACATCGCAGGCAAGGGTATCGCCAACCCGCTGGCAACCATCCTGTCGGTGGCAATGATGTTGCGCTACACCTTCGCGCAATCCGCAGCAGCTGATGCGATCGAGCAAGCGGTCGGCAAGGTACTCGACCAAGGTCTGCGCACCGCCGATATCTGGTCGGAAGGCACTACCAAGGTCGGCACCGTGGCGATGGGCGATGCAGTGGTGGCCGCGCTGTAAAGCGCCGGCTTCCGACGCGTTGTAGCTGTGCTGGTGGCTATCGTTCTTCGGGCGATAGCCACTTTCGTTTGGTGGCTCTCCATGTGTGATCACATCAGTCAAGCGAAGCACTCGCATGGAAATTCTAGATGCTGTGCGCAAGATTGATCGGTGCGAAGTTGGTCGGCAGCGCGGCGCCGCATCCAGTGTCGGGACACGCCGTGAATCCGTCCGTGGAGGCTCGGTGGCGGCATCCATGCCGCCACACGGTCCCGCCCCCGGAAGCGACACCACGCTTCCAACATTGCTATCGCTGATCGGCAAGCAATGCTTCAAGCACGTGTTGATGCCTGCAGACTTCCCAGCCGATGAGATCGGCAAGCCATCTATCTGCTCACGTCGCCAGGATGGACGCTCCAAGGACCTCCAGCTCAACATGCCCTCTGCATTTCTTTCCGCAACCGATAGCAAGTGGTGGTGCTTGCGCGGGTGCCGGTGTGGGACCTTGAGCGGCATGGATGCCGCGCCAGAGCCTACATGGACGTACTTGCGGCGTGTCCCACGCCGGTACACGTGCAAGCGCCCGCAGCAGACCGAAGCATTCGCACAAAACCGGCAGATCTCGTGTGCGAGGTTGTTCTGTGTCGGTACGAGTGCACGCGCCCGCAGCAGCCCGACGCAATTGCAAGAAAGTTGGAGCACCAAAACCAAAATGGCCAGCAGATCACTCTGCCGGCCGTCAGGTTTGCATCGTTTAGCGAATGAGCAGTGTTATGCCACCGCCGCGGTCTTGCCGGCGATCACGCCGCGCTCGCGCTGGCGCAGCAGGCGGTTGGCCACATCCAGCCACGCCAGGGCGCTGGCTTCGATGATGTCCTTGCTGGTGCCGGTGCCTTCGTATTCCACGCCGTCGTGGCGCACGCTCAGGCTGGCTTCGCCACGCGCATCCGCGCCGATGCCCACGCTGTGCACCTGGTAGCTGTCCAGCTCCAGCTTCACGCCGGTCGCCGAGGCCAAGGCCCCGAAGAGTGCATCCACCGGCCCGTTGCCCTGCGCCGTCTCGGCCACGCGGTTGCCTTCCGGGTCGGACAATTCCACCAAGGCGTTCGCACGGCTGCCCACATCGCTGATGGTCATCGACGCCAGGCGGTAGCCTTCCTGCACGGTGGCGTCCTGCATCATCGCCTGCAGGTCGGCGTCGGTGACCACGCGCTGCTTCTCGCACAGCGCCTTGAACTGCTCGAACACCAGCTTGACTTCTTCTTCTTCCAGCAAGTAACCCAGTGCACGCAGGCGCTGTTCCACCGCGGCGCGGCCGCTGTGGCGGCCCAGCACCATCTGCGACGACTCCCAGCCCACGTCTTCCGGACGCATGATTTCGTAGGTGCCGCGATGGCGCAGCATGCCGTGCTGGTGGATGCCCGATTCGTGCGCGAACGCGTTGCCGCCCACCACCGCCTTGTTGCGCTGTACCGGCATGCCGACCAGGCGCTGCAGCAGCTGCGAGGTGGAGACGATGCGCGGGGTATTGATGTCGGTATCGATGTTGTAGAACGCACCGCGCACCTTCAGTGCCATGGTGATTTCTTCCAGCGCGCAGTTGCCTGCACGCTCGCCGATACCGTTGATGGTGCATTCGACCTGGCGTGCGCCGCCTTCGATGGCGGCCAGCGAATTGGCCACGGCCAGACCCAGGTCGTTGTGGCAGTGCGCGCTGAAGATCACGTTGTCGGCAGCGTCGACGCTGGCGATCAGGCGCGAGAACATGCCGCGGATTTCTTCCGGCGTGGTGAAGCCCACCGTATCGGGCAGGTTGATCGTGGTGGCGCCGGCCGCGATCGCCACGCGGGTGACCTCGATCAGGAAATCTTCCTCGGTGCGTGTGGCGTCTTCGGCAGAAAACTCCACATCGTTGATATAGCTGCGCGCCAATGTCACGTGCTTGTGTACCGATTCCAGCACCTGCTCGCGGCTCATCCGCAGCTTGTGCTCACGGTGCAACGGGCTGGTCGACAGGAAGACATGCAGCCGCGGATTGGCAGCCGCTTCCAGCGCCTTGGCCGAGGTTTCGATGTCGGTTTGCAGGCAGCGCGACAACACGGCCAGCGTCGGGCGACGCAGCTCGCGGCCGATCATCGCCACCGCTTCGCGGTCCGACTGCGAGCTGGCCGGGAAACCGGTTTCGATGATGTCCACGCCGAGTTCGTCCAGCGCGCGCGCCATGACCAGCTTCTGCTGTGGCGTCATGCTGCAGCCGGGGGATTGCTCGCCGTCGCGCAGGGTGGTGTCGAAAATTCGGATACGCGGGGTCTGGTTGGATACGTTCGTGTTCACCAGGAAGACTCCTCTACGGCGATGGCGGTGACAGGCGTTGAAGCGACTGCGGATGGGCGGGAAAGAGCGGGTGGTTGGTTGGGTGGCTTGACGCTGCGTTCGTTGCGAAGCCGCTCGGTGTTGCGACGACGCGGTTTGCGTGGCGGACGCGGCCGCACCTCGGACAAGAGTGTGGCCAACACGGTTGCGTCGATATTACCGCCAGAGACCACCGCACATTTGCGTTTGCCTGCCACACGGCGACCGGCGGCCAGGGCCAGGGCACCGGCGCCTTCGGCAATTACGTGTTCTTCCAGTGCCAGGCGCACCAAGGTTTCGCGTAATTCGGCCTCGCGCACGATCACCACGTCGTCGAGCAGGCTCGAGCACAGGCGGCGGGTGAGAAAGCCGGGAATCTTGACCTTGACGCCATCGGCCAGCGTGGGCACGGGGGCGATTTCGCGCAGGTCGCCGCGCACGGCGCGCGCCATGGAGTCCACGCCTTCGACCTGTGCGCCGACCACGCGCACGCCCTGCGACTTGAGCGCCAACGCAATACCGGAGGCCAGCCCACCACCGCCGATCGGCACGATCACCACGTCCGGCGCATGCGCCGCCAGCTCGATCCCGACCGTGCCCTGGCCGGCGATCACGTCCGGGTCGTCGAAGGCGGACAGGAAGCGATAGCCATTCTGGTCGGCCAGCTCGCGGGCAAAGGCGAAGGCCTCGTCGTAACTGTTGCCATGCTGGCGCACGGTGGCGCCCCAGTGCGCCACGCCGGCGATCTTGGTCTGCGGCGCGCCGTGCGGCATCACCGTGATGGCCTGCACACCCAGCCGATAGGCCGACCATGCGACACCCTGCGCGTGATTGCCGGCCGAGGCGCAGATCACCGGACGTTCGTCGCCGCGCTCCAGTCCGGCCAGCAAGGCATTCAATGCGCCGCGCACCTTGTAGGAACCGGTGCGCTGCAGGTTTTCCAGCTTCAACCACACGCCGAAGCGTTCGGCGTAATGCAGTGGCGTGGGCGAGAGGTACTTGCGCAGGCGCGCCTGTGCAGCCAGCACGTCGGCCACGCTGACGGCCACGTCGCCTACGTCGGGCTCCTGCGTGGTGGGGCGGCCGGAATCAGGCATTGCGGCACACGCGCGGCCGATCCGGAAGAAGACACCTCCGGACAGCGGTCTGGTGGTCACGCGAGGTCTGCATGCGCGGAGCCTGGGTGCTCATGCAGCGGCCTCGACCGATTCCAACGTGGTGATGCTGACCGATTCGCAGTCGTAGACCTTTTCCAGTTGCAGGCGCAGCGTCTCCGGTGGACGGCTGCTGTCCACGTCCAGTTGCAGATGCCAGCGGCCGGCATCGTCCGGCGCCGCAGCACCCTGGATGGCATACGGGCGGAACCCGCGGCGCTCGGTCATGCCGATCACCCGCACCAGTGCGCCTTCGGCCGACTTCAGCACCAGATCAAGCCGGTAACGCATGCGTCGTCTCCTTGGCCGCGTGTGCGGGGTTGCTGTCCAGCATGGTGCTGTTGGCGTTGTTGGGCGGCACCAGCGGCCACACGTTGGCACGCGCATCGATGGCCACATGCAGCAGGCCTGGGCCCGGTTGCGCCAGCAGGTCGGCCAGCGCGGCATCCACGTCGCCACGCGCGATGATGCGCTTGGCCGGGATGCCGAACACCTGCGCCAGGGCCGCGAAATCCGGGTTGTCGGACAGATCGATCTCGCTGTAGCGCTCGGCGAAGAACAGTTCCTGCCACTGCCGCACCATGCCCAGCGAACTGTTATCCAGCAGCACGATCTTCACCGGCAGCTTGCAGCGCGCGATGGTCACCAGTTCCTGCACGTTCATCATGAAACTGCCATCGCCGGAGACCAGCACCACGGTGCGGTCGGGGCAGGCAAACTGCGCGCCCATCGCTGCCGGCAGGCCGAAGCCCATGGTGCCCAGCGCGCCGCTGGTGAGGTGATTACGCGGATCGTTGAAGCGGCAATGCTGGGCCACCCACATCTGATGCTGGCCGACATCGCAGGCGATGATGGTGTCGGCCGGCGCCACTTCGCTCAGGCGCTTCAGCAGCGCCGGCGCATAGATATCGGTGCCGGGCGCGTCGTAGCGCGCGCCGAATTTTTCGCGGTTGGCAAAACAGCGCGTGCGCCAGGCCTGGCAGTTGCCACGCGCCGCACTCAATGCTTTCAGACTCGTTGCCACATCGCCGGGCACTGCGATATCGGCGGTGCGCAGCTTGGAGATTTCATACGCGTCGGCATCCAGATGGATGACACGCGCAAACGGGGCGAACTCGCTCAGCTTGCCGGTGGCACGGTCGTCGAACCGTGCGCCCACCACCACCAGCAGGTCGCATTCCTGGATGGCCATATTGGCCGCACGGGTGCCGTGCATGCCCAGCATGCCCAGGTAATCCGGATGCGCATGCGGCAACGCGCCCAGGCCGCGCAAGGTGAGCGCGGTCGGGATGCCGGTGGCTTCGACAAAGCGCCGGAATGCGTCCACTGCGCCGGCCAATGCGATCCCGCCACCGCCATACACCACCGGGCGCTCGGCACCGGCGATCGCCGCCAGCGCGTCGGCCAGTTTCGCGTCCGCCGGTGCCGGCGGCGGCAACACGGCCGCTGGCACGTGCTCAGGCAGGTGCGACGCATCGGCAATCTGCACGTCCTTGGGCAGATCGATCAACACCGGGCCCGGGCGACCCTCGCGCGCAATGCGAAATGCCTCGCGCACCATCTCCGGAAGATCCTCCACACGCCGCACCAGGAAGCTGTGCTTGACGATCGGCATGGTCATGCCGAACACGTCCAGTTCCTGGAACGCGTCGGTGCCCAGTAACGGCGTGGCGACCTGGCCGGTCAGGCACACCATCGGCACCGAATCGAGCATGGCGTCGGCAATGCCGGTGACCAGGTTGGACGCGCCCGGGCCGGAGGTGGCCACGCACACGCCGACCCGGCCACTGGCACGTGCATAGCCGTTGGCGGCGAGTGCGGCGCCCTGCTCGTGGCGGACCAGGATGTGCTTGAGCCTGGAATCCACCAGGGCGTCGTAGAACGGCATGATGGTGCCGCCCGGATAGCCGAACAGCGTTTCCACGCCTTCGGCTTCCAGGGCCTGCGTCAGCCAGCGCGCGCCGTTGCGGGGCGTGCTGTGTGCGGAGGTGTTCATGCGTTGCGGACCTTCGGTGTTAAGCGGTGGGGGAGGCGGCGGCGTTACGCCGCCTGTTGATTCGCAGGTGCGGCGGCGGCCTGCTGTTCGCCGTTGAGCCACACCATCTTGGCGCGCAGCTTCTTGCCCACTTCTTCGATCGGGTGCTCCAGATCGGCCTGCTTGAACTTGCTGTAGTTCGGCAGGCCGGCTTCGTACTCGGCCACCCAGTTCTTGGTGAAGGTGCCGTTCTGGATGTCGGTCAGCACGTCCTTCATGCGCGCCTTGGTGCTGGCGTCGATCACGCGCGGGCCGCTGACATAGTCGCCGTATTGTGCGGTCTCGGACACGAATTCCAGCATGCGGGTGATGCCGCCTTCATAGAACAGGTCCACGATCAACTTCAATTCGTGCAGCACTTCGTAGTACGCGATTTCCGGCTGGTAGCCGGCTTCCACCAATACTTCGAAACCGGCCTGCACCAGCGACGAGGCGCCGCCGCACAGCACCGCCTGCTCGCCGAACAGATCGGTTTCGGTCTCTTCCTTGAAGGTAGTCTTGATGATGTTGGCGCGCGCGCCGCCCAGGCCGCCGGCATAGGTCAGCGCGAACTGCTCGGCCTTGCCGCTGGTGTCCTGGTACACCGCATAGATGCACGGCACGCCGCGGCCGATTTCATATTCGCGACGCACTAGCGCGCCCGGGCCCTTGGGCGCGACCAGCACCACGTCCAGATCGGCGCGCGGTTTGATCATGTCGAAATGCACGTTCAGGCCATGCGCGAACAACAGGCAGGCGCCCTGTTTCATGTTGGGGGCGATGACCTCCTCGTAGAGCTTCTTCTGCACCATGTCCGGGGTCAGGATGGCGACCAGGTCCGCGCTCTTGACCGCCTGGGCCGGGGCCACGACGGTGAAGCCGTCGGCCTGCGCCTTGGATTCTGTCGGGCCACCGGCACGCAGGCCGACGGTGACGTCGAAGCCGGAATCGCGCAGGTTCAGCGCATGCGCGCGGCCCTGGCTGCCGTAGCCGATGATCGCGATTTTCGGTTGGATGTCGTTGCTCATGAAGGTGTCCTTGCGGGATTGGCAGTGGAGATGGGCAGTGGAAAGAGATCAGCCGGCAGTGCAGACACTGGCCGGCTGAGCAAAGCGGGGAAGAGCAACGCCGCCGCACATGCAGGCGCAGACAGCAGCGCCGGTGCGGGCATTGCTGGAAGACGTTCTGGCGATGGTGGTGATGTCGTTCATGTCATTCGAAACTTTTGGTGATCCCTGAAACGCGAAACCCCGCGCCGTTGCCGGTGCGGGGTCTGATCGAAGCCTTGTGTGTCTGTTGCCTACACGAAGTCTCGTCCCGCACCGGTTGGCGAGGTAATAAGTACGAGCACGAGAAGCGACGCTGCCGGCACGCCGAAGGGCGCGGACATCGGAGCGTTCGAGGTAGTGTGGCGGTGCGGCATGGGCCTGAGATAACCACCGCCGCCGGTGGGGTGTCAACCCTTGCGGCTGAAACATCCGCATTCATGCGGCCGGCGGCGCGCCAGGCCGCATGACAGCAGCATGGTTGCGGCTGAAACCGGATCGCCCGCGCGCCGGAATCGCCAACAGACATCACCAACTGCGCGGTTTTCCCGTGCGCGATGGCATCGAACGAGCGCCGCGACAGAGGCCGCTGGTATGGTGAGTGCTTCATCCGTCGTGTCATGGGGAGCTGTTGATCATGCGTCGCGTACCTGTCTTGCTGGTGTCTGCCCTGGCCCTACTCGCGCCGCCTCTCGGCGCCGCCGACCGGATCACCGGGCAGCCCTTCGCCACCCGCTCGGAAGTCATTGCGCCGCATGCCATGGCCGCGACCTCGCAACCGCTGGCGACCCAGATCGCCCTGGACGTGATGAAGAACGGCGGCTCGGCGGTCGACGCGGCGATCGCGGCCAATGCGGCGCTGGGCCTGATGGAGCCCACCGGCAACGGGGTGGGCGGGGATCTGTTCGCGATCGTGTGGGACCCCAAGACCAGCAAACTTTACGGTTACAACGGTTCGGGCCGCTCGCCCAAGTCGCTGACCCTGGCCGAGTTCCAGCGTCGCGGCCTGAAGGACATTCCGCCCACCGGCCCGCTGCCGGTCTCGGTGCCGGGCGCGGTGGACGGCTGGTTCGCCCTGCATGAGCGCTTCGGGCGCAAGCCGATGGCGCAGAACCTGGCGCCGGCCATCCGCTACGCGCGCGAAGGCCATCCGGTGGCTGAAACCATTGCCTATTACTGGGACCGTTCGGTACCGCGCCTGTCGCAATACCCCGGCTTCAAGGAGCAGTTCACCATCGACGGCCACGCCCCGCGCAAGGGCGAGCTGTGGAAGAACCCGAACCTGGCCAACACCCTGCAGCAGATCGCCGACGGCGGCCGCGATGCGTTCTACAAGGGCGAGATCGCGCGCACCATCGGTGCCTACTTCAAGGCCAATGGCGGCTACCTGAGCTACGAAGACATGGCCAGCCATCAAGGCGAGTGGGTGGAGCCGGTCAGCACCAACTATCGCGGCTACGACGTCTGGGAACTGCCGCCCAACAGCCAGGGCATCGCCGCACTGCAGATGCTCAACATCCTGGAAGGCTACGATTTTTCCAAGATCCCGTTCGGCTCGGCCGAGCATGTGCACCTGTTCACCGAGGCCAAGAAGCTGGCGTTTGCCGACCGTGCGCGCTTCTACGCCGACCCGGCCTTCCAGCCCGCACCGCTGGCCAGGCTGGTGTCCAAGGATTACGCCGCCCAGCGCCGCGCGCTGATCTCGATGGACAAGGCGCTCAAGGAAGTACAGCCGGGCACACCCAAGCAACTGGAAGAGGGCGACACCATCTACATGACCGTGGCCGATGCCGACGGCATGATGGTGTCGCTGATCCAGTCCAACTACCGCGGCATGGGCAGCGGCATGGCGCCGCCGGGGCTGGGCTTCATCCTGCAGGACCGCGGCGAGATGTTCGTGCTGAAGAAGGATCACCCCAACGGCTACGCGCCGGGCAAGCGGCCGTTCCAGACCATCATCCCGGCCTTCGTCACCAAGGACGGCAAGCCGTGGCTGAGCTTCGGCGTGATGGGCGGTGCGATGCAGCCGCAGGGCCATGTGCAGATCGTGATGAACCTGGTGGACTTCCACATGAATCTGCAGGAAGCCGGCGACGCGCCACGCATCCAGCATGAAGGCTCCACCGAGCCGACCGGCCAGGCCACGGCGATGAGCGATGGTGGCGAGGTCAATCTGGAGACCGGCTTCTCCTACGACACCATCCGTGCCTTGATGCGCAAGGGCCATCGGGTGATCTTTGCCGACGGCCCATATGGCGGCTATCAGGCGATCGCCCGCGATCCTGCCAGCGGGGTGTATTACGGCGCTTCGGAAAGCCGCAAGGATGGGCAGGCCGCCGGATATTGAGCGGGCTGGCGCGGTGTCGCTCTCGACTCAACTCCAGGCTCGGCGCGCCGCTAATGCTATCGATGGATTAGGAGTCCCCATGAGCTCGATGCAATCGCCCGACCCGCCGTCGCAGATACAGGCGGCCCAGCTTCCCGACGCGCCGGTGGCCCTGCTGCGGCTTTCGGCCGAGGCCTGTCTGGTCGCGTGCAACCGCGCCGGCCTGGACGTGCTGGGCAAGACCGCCGGCGAGTTGCAGGGCGCGCCGGCATCGGTGCTGTGGGGATTGAGCGCAGCGGATCTGGTCGGCGAAGAAGGTGTTTGGGCGGCACCGGGCGACGATCCGGCGCGGCGCGTGCGCTACGTGCGCGAGCGCGCGCACGGCGGCTGGATGCTGTCGCTGCCGCACGTGGAAACCGCAATCCTGCTGCGCGAAGCCACCCGCCTGGCCGATGACAGCCGCCCGGTGCCGATTTCGCCGCTATTGCAGCCGTTGGTGGCGCGCCTGCAGGCCGAGCATGAAGATCGTACGGTGCTGGAGCGCACCGCGCAGGCGCTGGCCGGCTGCGAACTGGAGTTGCTGTTGCCGCCCGGCCTGGCGGAGACCGAGATGGGACGCCGGCTGCAGGCCGGCTTCGGCAATCTGGCCGAAGCGATCCGGCAGGCTGTGGCGCTGTCGGTGCAGATCGCCGCTGAAGTGCCGCCGCTGGTAGCCGAAAACGACGACATGGTGCGCCAATCGCAAGCACAGACCGAAGCGCTGGACGGCGCGCGCATGGCGGTGGAACGGCTTTCGTCCAGCCTGCACGACGTCAATGCCGAGCTGGGGCAGGTGATCGCGCTGGCGGCCAGTGCCGATGACAGTGCGCGGCAGGGCGTGGCGGCGGCGCACGCGCTGGGCCAGGCCATGCACGAAGTGGAGCGCCGGGCCGCGCGCGCCGGCGAGGTCATCGAAGTCATCGATTCGGTGGCGTTCCAGACCAACATCCTGTCGATCAATGCCAGCATCGAAGCGGCGCATGCCGGCGATGCCGGGCGCGGCTTTGCGGTGGTCGCCACCGAAATCCGCCGCCTGGCAGAGCGCGCCGCAGCGGCGGCACGCGACGTGCGCGCCATCCTCGCCGAAACCAGCGCCGCAGTAGGCGAGGGCGCGGCCTCTGCGCGCGGCACCGAAGCGGTGCTCGACGGCATCACTCGCGTGCTTGGGCAGGCCAGCAGCGCGATGACCACGGTGGCCGGGCGCATCCAGGCGCAGGACGGCGAGATCCGCGGCATCGAGCGCGCCGTGGATGGCGTGGTGGCCCTGGGCCGCAGCAACCTGCAGCACGCCGCGCATGTGGCCGAACGCAGCGAAGCGCTGGAGCGCGGTACCGAAACCCTGCGCGACTGCGTGGGGTTGTTCCGGTTGCCGGCCGACCCGCTGCAGGTGCCCCGGCACGCGCGCGTCAAGGAGCTGGCCGTAGCCACCGCGGGCAAGATCGGGGCGGCATTGGCGCAGGCCATTGCGCGCGGCCAGATCGATGAAGCCGCATTGTTTGCCCGTACCTACACGCCGATCGCCGGTGTCGAACCGCCCAAGTTCACTACCGACTTCGACGCGCTCTGCGATCAGGTGTTGCCGCCGTTGCAGGAGCCGCTGCTGGATGCGCACCCGTGGATCGTGTTTGCCATCTGCGCCAATCCCGACGGCTACGTGCCCACCCACAACCTGCGCTTCACCCAAGCGCTGACCGGCGATGCCAAGCGCGACCTGGTCGGCAACCGCACCAAGCGCAAGTTCACCGACCGCGTCGGCCGCAGCGTCGGCGCACACACCGACCCGTACCGCCTGCAGGTCTACCGCCGCGACACCGGTCAGATCATGTTCGACCTGTCGGCCCCGATCTTCGTCGATCGCAAGCACTGGGGCGGCCTGCGGGTGGGTTACACGCTGGAGTGACCGGCGGCATCCGGCCGGACCCTGGCTGCCGTGCGTGAACGCGGCAACCTAAAAAAAGCCGCCGGAATCGGCGGCAGGGAGAGAGAGCAGGTTTCTTGTTGTAGTGCCGGCAGGCTAGTTGCACGGTGTGCCGCAGAAATGTCTGCGCATGTCAGCGAGCAGGCACCAAGCGTCCTGTTCAGCTCTTGGTGATCTGCAAGGTCGCTTCGTATTCAGACTGCTGCCGATCGCAAATCATGGTCGCCGGCCGTCCGGGATCGTTCGGCAACAACAAGCGCGTCCAGCTGGATACGCCTCATCCGGTTAACGGGGTGAACGCTGCCTCCCTGCGGATGCGCTTTCTCGTCAGTCCCTCCCGCAAAGCTGCGCGCGCGCCGTGAGCGCAGGCGATGTGGTTTAATCGCCGCCGAAGTGGGGGTACCGCAGCGCGCTGCGGTTGAGATAGTCCCTTCGAACCTGATCCGGCTCATACCGGCGTAGGGAAGCTTCGTTAGATGCGAGGGTCCGTGCTTGCACGGGCACCTGAGTGTTGAGCGCCGCCGCTTCGTCCGCACTGCGACTCCTTCGCAGGGCCAGCACACAGGACGAATGCCATGAATGCCGCGCCCACCGTTTTGCAGCAACAAGCCCAGTCGCTGTCCCAGGCTGTGACCCAGCCGATTCCCGGCTCACGCAAGATCTTCGTGCAAGGCTCGCGCGCGGATCTGCAGGTGCCGATGCGCGAGATTGCATTGACGCAAACGCCCACCTTGTTCGGTGGCGAAGACAATGCGCCGCTCAGCGTCTACGACACCTCCGGGCCTTATACCGACCCACAGGCGGCCATCGATCTGGCTGCCGGTCTGGCACCGCTGCGCACGCAGTGGATTGCCGAGCGCGGCGATACCGTGGCGCTGGATGGATTGAGTTCCAGCTTCGGGCGCGGACGCGAGCACGATGCGCGGCTGGATGCGGTGCGTTTCCCGGCGCGTCGTCTGCCGCGTGTGGCTCGGGAAGGCGCCAACGTCACCCAGATGCATTACGCACGGCGCGGCATCATCACGCCGGAGATGGAGTTCGTGGCGATTCGTGAAAACCAGCGGTTGGAGGCAGTGACCGATGCGGTCTTGCGCAAGCAGCATCCCGGCGAGTCGTTCGGTGCGGCGATCCAGCAGCGCATCACGCCGGAATTCGTGCGTGACGAGATTGCACGCGGCCGCGCGATTCTGCCCAACAACATCAATCACCCGGAAAGCGAACCGATGATCATCGGTCGCAATTTCCTGACCAAGATCAACGCCAACATCGGCAACAGCGCGGTGTCTTCGGGCATCGCCGAAGAAGTGGAAAAACTGGTGTGGTCGATCCGCTGGGGCGGCGACACGGTGATGGACCTGTCCACCGGCAAGCACATCCACGAAACGCGCGAGTGGATCATCCGCAATTCGCCGGTGCCGATCGGCACGGTGCCGATCTACCAGGCGCTGGAAAAAGTGGACGGGCGTGCCGAAGCGCTCACCTGGGAGATTTTCCGCGACACCTTGATCGAGCAGGCCGAGCAAGGCGTGGATTACTTCACCATCCATGCCGGTGTGCTGTTGCGCTACGTGCCGCTTACCGCAAAACGCGTCACCGGTATTGTCTCGCGTGGTGGCTCGATCATGGCCAAGTGGTGTCTGGCGCATCACAAGGAGAATTTTCTCTACACGCACTTCGAGGACATCTGCCAGATCATGAAGGCCTACGACGTGGCATTTTCGCTGGGCGATGGCCTGCGCCCGGGTTGTATTGCCGATGCCAACGATGCGGCGCAATTCGGCGAGCTGGAGACGTTGGGCGAGTTGACCAGGCTCGCCTGGCAGCACGACGTGCAGACCATGATCGAAGGCCCGGGCCATGTGCCGATGCAGTTGATCAAGGAAAACATGGACAAGCAGCTGCGCGAATGCGGCGAAGCGCCGTTCTACACCCTGGGGCCGTTGACCACTGATATCGCGCCCGGTTACGACCACATCACCAGTGCGATCGGCGCGGCGATGATCGGCTGGTTCGGCACGGCGATGCTCTGCTACGTCACGCCGAAGGAGCACCTGGGTCTACCCAATCGGCAGGACGTGCGCGACGGCATCATGGCCTACAAGATCGCCGCACATGCGGCCGACCTCGCCAAGGGGCATCCCGGGGCGCAGGTGCGCGACAACGCCTTGAGCAAGGCGCGTTTCGAATTCCGTTGGGACGACCAGTTCCATCTCGGGCTGGATCCGGAAAAGGCCAGGGAGTTTCACGACGAAACCCTGCCCAAGGACGCGCACAAGCTGGCGCACTTCTGCTCGATGTGCGGGCCGCACTTCTGTTCCATGAAGATCACCCAGGACGTACGCGACTACGCGGCCGAGCACGGCATGGGCGCCGAGCACGCGTTGTCGGCCGGCATGGAAGAAAAGGCGTCGCAGTTCCTGGTGCAGGGCGCACAGGTGTATCGCGCGTCCTGATGCCGCCAGGCTCCCGCCGCCTGGCTCGCGCGACGAGGTCGCTTAGCAGGAATTCAGGTTTTCGCGCGCAGATCGCATCGTGGTGCGCAAGTGCCATGGTGCGATCGCGCTGCAAGCGATTACACAACACAAGGCTCTCGACGGTTTTACCTGAATCGCAGATAAAAAAATCGCGCCAGAAGGCGCGAAGGGAACATCGTCGTTATTTGAATTCGTCGGCGAGAGAGAGAGAGCCTGACGTCGCCGCCTGTCATAGGAAGCAACGGGGCATAGGGTAAAATTTGCACCAAATGGATGCATGACACAGTTGGTCGTGGTCCTTTGCTGAATTTGGCGTTTCGCGCGGATTGCGTGATGCGTCCTTTGTTGTCCTTGCATGCCGATGCGTGTTCTTTGCCGATGAGTGTTCCTCCCGTTACTGCAATGCCCTCTGGCCGGCTGCGTGTCGGCCCGTGCGTGGTCGACGTTGCCTCGCGCGAAGTGCATGCGCCCGGAGCCAGACGTGTGGCGCGGCTGGCGCCCAAATCCCTGGCGGTCCTGCTGAGCCTGGCGCGGCAGCCGGGGCAGGTGGTCACGCGTGAGCAGCTGCTCGCCGACGTGTGGCCCGATACCTTGCCCACCAACGATGTGGTCACCCAGGCGGTGACGCAGCTGCGCAAGGCGCTGGCCACTCATGGGAGCCAGCGCTCGGAGCACATCGAAACGATTGCCAAGACCGGCTATCGGCTGATGGCGCCGGTGGCGTGGGAGACGGAGAGTGACTCGCTGGTGGCGCAGGTGCCTGGCGCGCAATCGCCGTCGCATGCGCAGGCGCCCTCAGTTCTGGATGCAGCGCTGCCCGCGCCTGCAGCGCGCGTGAGTGCAACAGCGCCGACCATCCCTGTTCCCGCACCGGCGGCAGGCCCATCTTTGCGCGCTGCTGCGATGACGCCGCGGTGGCGGCGCTGGATGGCCTTGGCGATCGCGGGCGTGGCCTTGCTGGCGGTGCTCGGGCTGGCGCTGCGCGCGCTCTGGCTGCATGTGCCGGCCGACCCGGTGGCGACATCGAGCGCGGTGCCGGGCAGCCCCAAACGACCGTATCAGGTGATTACCGCAGGCGGCGGATTCGATCTCACTCCCAGCCTGTCGCCGGACGGCCGCATGGTCGCGTATACATCGTTGACCAGCGATCGTCCGGGGACGTCGATCCTGGTCAAGACGACCGACAACGCCTACCCGCGCGTGCTGGAAACACCGGCGCCCGGCATCTCCGATCGCCTGCCTGCGTGGTCGCCGGACGGCCGTGAGATTGCGTTCTCCAGGCAGGCTCCGGATGGAAGCTGCAGGGTCATGATTGCGGCGGCAAGCGGCCCGGCCGCAGCGCGCGAGGTGGTCCGCTGCGATGGCGCGGACATGCTCAGTTTCAGCTGGTCGCCCGACGGGCGTGCGTTGTTGTTCGGCAGCATGACCGGCGCACAGGAGGGCGCGCGGATTCGGCGCCTGGATCTGGACACCGGGCAGTGGCAGGCGCTGCGCTACAGCGCGGAGCCGGGCGACTTCGACTACGCGCCGCGCTATTCCCCGGACGGGCAGTGGATCGTGTTCCTGCGCAACCCGCAGCTCGGCGACCTGTGGCGGATGCCTGCGCAGGGCGGCACCGCCGAGCGGTTGACGCATGACAATGCCGATATTCGCGGTTGGAGCTGGTTGCGCGACGGGAGCGGGCTGGTATTCGGGCGCCGCGTGGATAGCGAGGCGCGTTTGTATCGGCTGGATCTGGTCGATCGCAGCCTGCATGACCTGGGCGTGGACGATGCGCAGGCGCCGGACGTGGCGCACGACCACCTGGTCTTCGTGCAGCGCAAGCCGCAGTTTGGTGTGTATCAGGTCATTCATGACCCCATGAATGGTGGCTACATCCGGCGCCGCCTGTTTCCCTCCAGCGGGCGTGATGACCAACCGATGATCGCGCCGGACGGTCGCCAACTCATCTTCGCCTCCAACCGCTCCGGCGCGTATGGGCTGTGGTGGGGTGACGTCACCCAGCCCGGCTCGGTGCGGCTGATCGAAGGCCTGCGGCCGGATGCGCGGCAGGCGGCGGATTGGTCCGCCGACTCGCGCAAGGTGCTGGTCAGCGGCAGCGATGTCGACGGGCATGCGGCGCTGTTCGAAGTGACCCCGGGGACTGGCAAGGCCGTGCGCCTTGCGGTGCCCCAGGCGCGGCCGTTGCAGGCGATCCATCTTCCCGATCCTGATCGCTTGCTGGTCGTGGCTGCGGCCGACGATGGCCACACCTTCGCCACGCTGTACGACCGCCGCAGTACGCCGTGGCGCGCGCTGGCCACGCTGGCGGACGTGTCGCAGCTACGGCTGGACCGGGTCAGCGGGCAGGTGCTGTTCACGCATCTGAGTGGTGGCGGGCTGTGGCAGATCGCGCCGACGCTGGCGGCCGATACGCTGCAGCCGGTGGACCCGCAGCAGCCGACGCGTTGGCGGTATCGCAGCTGGGCGCCCGGAACCAATGGCCAGGTGCACTACCTGTCGTCCAGCGACAGTTGCGCGACGCATGACAGCGAGCTGCGCAGCCAGCATGCGCAGTGCCTGGACGTGGCGAAGTTCACCACCATCAACGGCTTCAGCCTCGACCAGCGCAGCGGCGCGATGTATGTCGCGCTGGCGGAAGAGGATGGCAGTTCGATCGCCTATATGGCACTGCCCGAACGTTCGTCTGTCTCCGTCGGCTTCATATCCAACTTATTGACGATATTGAGAAAAGTCGCCTCGTAATTTATTCGGAAAGGCTTCGGATCGATTTCGGCACACCTTCGTCGGAACTTCCTGACTCACGCCAGATTCGGCAAAACACTACGCCCTCTTTTGTAAACGGGGCTGCCAACATGCAACAGGTCATCACTGCCGATCGCGGGCTCGCGCTGTCATTGGACGGCGCCGGCGAGTCGACCTCGACCACGTGTCTGGCAGTGTCGCGTCTGGGCAGCATCCGCACGACGTCCGCCACCTTCACGCTGTGGGTGCAGCTGCGCGGCCGTGCCTGGGTGGAATCCAAAGAGGGCCGCTTTCGTCTGCGTGCCGGCGACTGGATCGCCTTCGACAAGGATTCGCACCCAACCGTGCAGGCCGATCGCAGTGCCCTGTGCGTGGGCGTCAGCCTGGATGGCGACAGCCTGCAGTCGCTGGCCGAGTTGACCGATGCCACGCTCTACCCGGGGCGCAGCCACTTGTCGCGCAGTGATCTGCGCATCGCGTTACGGCTCTGGCGCAATGCGGCCCTGCAGAACGGTGGCGCGTCCGCGCGCCCGTTGTTGCTGCACCTGGCGGCGATGCAGCGCGACTTCATCGAACAAGAGCAGCGTTGCCCGGGTCGCTCGCGTAGCCGCCGCCGTCAGGTGTTCGGGCGCATGCAGCGTGCGCGGCTGTATCTGGAAGGCAACAGCGACCGGGTAGTACGCATCAGCGAACTGGCGCAGCTGACCAACTTCTCCAGCTGGTATGTCTCCAAGACCTTCCAGAGCCTGTACGAAGAGAGCCCGCAGGCCTTATCGGCCCGCTTGCGCCTGGAGCGCGCCTCCGACTTGTTGCGCGATACCTCGATGATGATCGGCGAAGTGGCAGCCGCCAGCGGCTTCGACAATTGCTGCAGTTTTGCGCGTGCATTTCGTGCGCGCTTTGGTGTCTCCGCATCGCACTACCGCGACCAGGCGACCAATCCGCCAGATTCGGCAAAGCCACGTAACGTGACGCGCAAAGCGACGGCGTTCACGCAATCGTAATTTGCACAGGGGCGCTTAACGCGCCACTAACGAACCCTGGAGAGATTGATGAACCTTCGCACTTCCGCAGTGCGGCTGGGCCTTTTGCCCGCCGGTATTGCGATCGCGTTGACGCCGGCTTTTGCCGCCAATGCACAAGAGCAGTCCGCCGCCCCGTCGACCACGACGCTGGACCGCATCGAAATCACCGGCTCGCGCATTCGCTCGGTCGACGTCGAAACCGCACAGCCGGTATTCACCGTCTCCCAGCAGGACATTCAGAAGTCCGGTCTGGTCAGCGTTGGCGACATCCTCCAGAACCTTTCGATCGCCGGTACGCAGACTTACAGCAAGGCTGCCGTGCTGACCTCCGATCCGGAACAGGGCGGCCAGTACGTCAATCTCTACAACCTGAACGAAAACCGCACCCTGGTGTTGGTGAACGGCAAGCGTTGGACCAGCAGCCTGAACGGCCTGACCGACATGTCCACCATTCCCAGCTCGCTGATCGAGCGCATCGAAGTCCTGAAGGACGGCGCCTCGGCGATCTACGGCTCCGATGCCGTGGCCGGTGTGGTCAACATCATCCTGCGCCAGAACTATGACGGCGCGGAAGCGTCGGCGTATTTCGGCCAGAACGGTCGTGGCGACGGTTCCAAGGAGCAGTACTCCTTCACCGCCGGCACCACCACCGACCGTGCCTCGCTGGTGTTCGGTGCCAACTACACCAATGAAGATCCGGTGTGGGCCAAGGATCGCGCGCTGACCCGTTATTCGGCCGGCCCGAACCACATCGAAGACAGCCTGAGCGCGACCGGTCCGTGGGGCCGTTTCAACGATCCACGCGCGGTGGGTACGCCGGGCGCGGGCAACTATCTCGACACTGACGGCAATGTCGTCGGTGCCGGCCAAGGCACGTGGTCGCCCAACCAGTGGGTGCTCAACCACACCGGTTCGTTTGACGGCAAGGGCGTCGGCGCTGATTCACGCAGCCTGTCGAACTATCACGTTGGCGCAGGTGTAGACGACTACTACAACTCCGTCGACCAGATGATGTTGCAGCAGTCCAGCAAGAATAAGTCGGTTTTCACCACCGGCAGCTACAACCTCACCGACAACATCACCTTCAAGTCAACGGCGATGTATTCGGAACGTACGTCCAACCGTCAGATTGCCGGGTATCCGTTGCAGGCAACGTCGCAGCCGCAGTTCCCGGTGGCGATCAGTGGCAGCAGCTACTACAACCCGATGGGCCAGGACATCACCAGCTGGTTCCGCCGCACCATCGAACTGCCGCGCACCACCGAAAGCAACGTCAAGACCCTGCATTTCGATGCGGCGCTGGAAGGCGTATTCGACGTTGGTAGCCACGGCTGGAACTGGGACGTGGGCTTCAACTACAACAAGTACGATGTGACGCAGGTGTCGCGCGGCAACATCAACTTGCTGGCGCTGCAGAAGGCACTGGGTCCTTCGTTCCTCAATGCGCAGGGTCAGGTGCAGTGCGGTACCGCAGCGGCTCCGATCGCGCTGGGCACCAGCAATGCGCTGGGTCAGTGCACCCCGTTCAACATCCTGGGTGGCCCGTCGGCCTCCACGCCGAACGCGCTGCAGTACATCAATGCACTGGGTCAGGCAACGCAGCAGAGCCTGAGCAAGCAGTGGACCGCCAACGTCACCGGTGGCCTGTTCGATCTGCCGGCCGGTGAGCTGGGCTTCGCCGCAGGCGTCGAGCACCGCGAAATCAGCGGTTACGACTACCCCGATCAGCTGTCCAGCGCCGGTTACACCACCGACCTGGCTGCACAGGCCACCGAAGGTCGCTACCAGACCAACGAAGCCTACCTGGAGCTGTTGATCCCGGTGTTGAAGGATCTGCCGGGCGCCAAGGAACTGTCGTTCGACGTGGCTGCGCGTTACAGCAACTACAGCCGTTTCGGCGACACCACCAACAGCAAGTTCAGCTTCACCTGGAAGCCGATCGACGACCTGCTGGTGCGTGGTACCTACGGCACCGGTTTCCGTGCGCCGACCCTGTCGGACACCTTCGGTGGCGGCTCGCAGACGTTCGATACCTTCACCGATCCGTGCGACGCCACCTTCGGCTCGCTGGGCAATGCAGGCGTGGCAGCACGCTGCGCCGGCGAAGGCCTGCCGGCCGGTTACCGTCAGACCGACACCGCGGGCAACCCGGTGACCCGTCGCGACGTGCAGGGCAACGCGCCGTTCAATTCGGGCGTGGGCAACGCCGAGCTGGAGCCGGAATACAGCATCACCCGTACCGTGGGCATGGTGTACAGCCCGCATTGGGTGCAGGGCCTGGATTTCTCGCTGGACTGGTACCGCATCTCGATCTCCAACATCATCACTTCGCTCACTGCCAATGATGTGTTGAACAACTGCTACCTCAACAACCTGGCCAGCTACTGTGCCGACTACGGTCGCGACCCGATCAGCGGTCAGGTCACCACGCTGAGCCGCGGCAACGTCAACCTGGGTCGTCTGGAAACCGAAGGCTACAACTTCGGCGTGCGTTACCGCATGCCGGAAACCGCCTACGGCAAGTTCGCCGTCAACCTGGACACTAACTACCTGGCAACCTACAAGTCGCAGGCGGAAGCCGGCGCAGAGTGGGCAAACGCGGCCGGTTACTGGAACTTCCCGCGCGTGCGTGCCACCTTGGGTCTGGACTGGTCGCTGGGTTCGCTGTCGGCCAACTGGAACCTGCGTTACTACGGCGGTTTCCGTGATTACTGCTGGGATGCAGCGGCAGGCATCGAGTGCAACAACCCGAACTACCAGACGCCGAATCCGGGCTGGGGCGGCGGCACCGGTTCCAACAAGAAGGGCTCGATCTCCTATCAGGACGTCTCGGTCACTTGGCAGGCTCCGTGGGACGGCAGCGTGACCGTCGGCGCCCGCAACATCTGGAACAAGCAGCCGCCGATCACCTACTCGATCACCAACAGCAGCACCGCGGCGATCGATCCGATGCTCGACTACGACCGCTTCCTGTTCGTGCAGTACAACCAGCGCTTCTGATCATCGAAGCGATGTAAGTGTGTCGAAAAAAGCGGGCCGAAAGGCCCGCTTTTTTTGTGCCCGCCACTGAGCGGGCCTTCCGTGCGGCGTGCGGATGAGCCGCGCTGGTGAGCGCCAAGCTGCTGCATCTCCGGTGCGATGCGTACGCGCGGCTCCAGCGCCTGTGGAGGGCTCGCTGCGACACCACAGCGGTGCGTGGGGGATTTACGATTGTCCGACTGCGTACGAGCAGTCCGATATGGACTGATGCCGGTTACCAGCGTCACCACCGCAGGTGCCTGAAGCCATGGCTGGTGCCATGCTTGGTCCAAAGGCCAATCGCTACCGCGTTGGGATGGATTCGGCTGCATCATTGCAGGATCTGCATGTCCGTGAGGTCCCGCCAATCGCGGAGTTGCTGACCCTGCAGGCCGGCGCCCCGCAGATGCGCGTCGTGCATCCTGCCCGCGTCATGCTGTGGCGAAACACCAAAGAAAAAGGCGCGATGTCATCGCGCCTTTCGTCCTTCAATCGCTGCCTTTACCGTCGCCGCTTACGCTTCGGCAAGCCCCAGCAAGGTATCGGCCTGCTCGCGCCAGGCCGGCAGGCGGGTGATCACGCCCACCTTGGACAGATACTCTTCGTCCACCGCCTCGCCGCTGGCCAGCGCGGTGGCCACGTGCACCGCGCCGGTGACCCAGAAGCTGCGCAGGCTGGAGCGCTGCGGATGCCGATGGAACGCCACTGCCTCGATGATCGGCATCGGCAGGCCCCACAGGCCCAGCAGATACGCGCCGGCTTCGGTGTGGCCCAGACGCTCGTCGCCGCCTTCCAGCAGCGGCTCGCGCTCGTCGCGCACGCCTGGCAGCAGCAGGCCGATATCGGCCAGCAGGGCCGCCGTGGACCCCAACTCTGCACTGGTCGGTGGCAACACTTTTGCTGCCAGTCGCGATGAGAGCAGGGCGCGACGCTGCATCGCGCTACGCTCGGCCGGGGTCAATGTCTGTACCGAGAAGACTTCGCTGGCCAGCACCAGGTCGCGCAAGGTCGCCACGCCCAGACGGGTCACCGCAGTCCGCAGGTCGGTGATGCTGCGGCCGCCGGAAAAGAACGCCGAATTGCACAATTGCAGCACCTTGGCCGCAATCGCCGGGTCGCCGGCGATCAACTTGGCGATGTCGGCCGCATCGGCGCCATCGTCTTCTTCCAGCGCGTGCATCAGACTCAGATACAGGTGCGGCGGCGAGGGTAGTTTTTCGATGCGCCCGATGGCAGCGCGCAAGCGCGGGTTGCTGAGCAGATCGCGCAATTCTTCCAGGCTGGTCACCGCCTCGAGCAGCACTTCCGGGGCCAGCGGCATCGGCAGGAAACGATGGGCCACGCCAATGATGCGGGCTGGCGGCGTGCGCTGGCCATCCTGCGCATCGATCAGCGCGATCCGGATGGTGTCCGGGCGCAAGGTGCGGATCTGCCCCAGCAAGGTGGCGGCAGTCAGGTCCGGCAACACCGGTGCAACGATGACCGCATCGAACGGCGACAACGCGGCAGCTTCGATCGCCGAATTTCCATCGGCCACCTGCTGCGCCTGCCACTGATCGCCGAGATCGGCGACATAGTCGATCAGGTCGGACGGAAGACTGGCTTCGTCCCCAACAAACAGAATACGCAAGACACTTCCCCAGAAGTCACCGGCGGCGGACGCCGGCCAAACGCAGTCGGCAAATGTACCCAATCTGCCGAAGGCGGTCACCGGGATCACGGCAAAAGCGTGATCCCGGTCGCTCCGCAGTGCGGAGCAGTGTCACAGCCAACGGCTCAGGGTGCGTCGGAATTATAACGTTCGACCGACTCGACCAGGATGCGCTTGGCCTCGGCCGCGCCGCCCCAACCGTCGAGCTTGACCCACTTGCCCTTCTCCAAGTCCTTGTAATGCTCGAAGAAGTGGCCGATGCGCTCCATCCAGTGGCTGGAGACCTGGTTGATGTCTTCGATGTGCGCGTAGCCGGAGAAGATCTTCTCGATCGGCACTGCCAGGATCTTCTCGTCGCTGCCCGCTTCGTCACTCATGCGCAGCACGCCGACGGGGCGGCAACGCACCACCGAGCCCGGGACCAGCGGCAGCGGCAGCACCACCAGCACATCGGCCGGGTCGCCATCGCCGCACAGGGTGTTGGGCACGTAGCCGTAGTTGCAGGGGTAACGCATCGGGGTCGACAGGATGCGGTCCACGAAGATCGCGCCGCTGGCCTTGTCCACTTCGTACTTGACCGGCTCCGAATCCTTGGGGATTTCGATGACTACATTGATTTCTTCCGGCAGATTCTTGCCAGAGGTGACCAGTTCAAGGCCCATGCGGGTAGCTCCGAGACGTCAGCAGTGTGTGGAGCGCGATTCTACGCGTTCGGCTGTTGCGCTGCAGCGACACTGAATGGGCAGTCTTCTGAGGGGGCGATGCGGCATAGCCCGCATTCATCGCGAGTGGCTTCCCGATCGTTGCGAACGGGCCGGCGGCGCAGGCTGCAGGCTCATCCACCGCTCGGGAAATCGTCATGACCAGGCTCACGCGTTTGCTCGTCGTCTTGCTGCTGTCTCTCGCTGCACAGGTTGCCGCCGCGGCAACACCGTCGCCAACGTATGTCGATGCGGTGGACTGGCCGGCCAACGGCGAGGGCTGGGAGCGGTTCATCGACCTGGAGCAGCGGCTCGACCGGGATTTCGACGACATCTGCGGCGACACCTTCTGCGGTGGCGAATTCAGCGACTACCAACCGCTACGCTTTCGCTGTTCGGTCCACCGCGTCACCGGCGTGGTGCGTAGCTGCATCTGGACCTTCGGTGCCAGCGAGGTCAGCGTCGACCCTGGCAGTGGCTACCTGCGTTCGAATAGCCGAGTCTGGCGTTGCACGGCGCCCTTGAAGGCCGGTACCCACCTGGACGAGCTGTATCGCACGTTGGCGGTGACCAATCCGCTGTTCGAACCGTTGCCGGGCGGCGCACCGCCGATTTACGACGGCTTGATCGGCTGCCTGTGACCGATGGTCGCGACGCGCGCTTTTCGGGCGAGTCAGGGCTCTCCAGCCAGAGCCGCGTGTCCGGCGGCAGGTGAGGGGTGACACGACGGGGCCACCGTCGTCGTACGGGGTGGGCCTGCCTGGACGCAGGCGCGGGCAGGGACCCTGCCTCCGTCCTGGCGCTCCAAGCGTTGCCGTTGATCGCCATAGGGTTCGCACAGGCCGCAGGCTCCGTGCCTGCGCCCTGTGCAGCCGGTAAGGTGGCGCCAGGTCCCGCAACCCCGGTGACCACCTGCCTACAGCAGCGGCACCAGCAGCAAGGCCACGATATTGATGATCTTGATCAACGGGTTGATGGCCGGCCCTGCGGTGTCCTTGTAAGGGTCACCCACGGTGTCGCCGGTGATTGCCGCCTTGTGCGCCTCGCTGCCCTTGCCGCCGAAGTGACCATCCTCGATGTACTTCTTGGCATTGTCCCAGGCGCCGCCGCCGGTCGTCATCGAAATGGCCAGGAACAGGCCGGTGACAATCGTGCCGATCAGCAAACCGCCCAGCGCGCGTGGTCCGAGCAGTAATCCGACCACGACCGGAACCACGACCGGCAACAGCGAAGGCACGATCATTTCGCGGATGGCCGAGCGGGTCAGCATGTCCACCGCACGGTCGTATTGCGGTTTGGCGGTGCCGGCCATGATGCCGGGGATTTCGCGGAACTGGCGGCGTACCTCTTCCACCACTGCACCTGCAGCGCGGCCGACTGCTTCCATCGCCATCGCACCGAACAGATACGGAATCAATCCACCGATCAGCAATCCGATGATCACCGTGTGGTCGGACAGGTCGAAGGCGAAGACCTGGCCGGGATTGGCTGCCTGCAGGTTGTGGGTGTAGTCGGCAAACAACACCAGCGCTGCAAGTGCGGCCGAGCCGATCGCATAGCCCTTGGTGACCGCCTTGGTGGTGTTGCCCACCGCATCCAGCGGGTCGGTGATATCGCGTACTTCCGGCGGCAGCTCGGCCATCTCCGCGATGCCGCCGGCGTTGTCGGTGATCGGGCCATAGGCGTCAAGCGCCACGATCATGCCGGCCATCGACAGCATTGCCGTGGCAGCAATCGCAATGCCGTACAGGCCTCCAAAGTGGAACGCACCCCAGATGGCCGCGCACACCGCAATGACCGGCAGCGCAGTGGACTTCATGGAGATGCCGAGTCCGGCGATGATGTTGGTGCCGTGGCCGGTGGTACTCGCCGCTGCAACGTGCTGCACCGGTGTGTATTGCGTGCCCGTGTAGTACTCGGTGATCCACACGATCAGCCCGGTAAGTACCAGGCCGATCAGCGCGCAGGCATACAATGCGGCAGCGCCATGGAGGTTGTCGCGCATCAGCGACTGGGTGATCGGCCAGTAGGCCAGCGCAGCCAGCACGCCGGACACGATCACGCCCTTGTAAAGCGCTCCCATGATCGAGCCACCGGCTTTGACCTTGACGAACGTTGCGCCCACGATCGACGCGATGATCGACACGCCACCGAGCACCAGCGGATACAGCACGGCGTGCGGGCCGGCCTCGGCGAGCGTCAGGCTGCCGAGCAGCATGGTGGCGATCACGGTGACTGCATAGGTCTCAAACAGATCCGCGGCCATGCCGGCGCAGTCGCCCACGTTGTCGCCGACATTGTCCGCAATCACCGCCGGGTTGCGCGGGTCGTCCTCGGGAATGCCGGCTTCGACCTTGCCGACCAGATCCGCGCCCACGTCCGCGCCCTTGGTGAAGATGCCGCCGCCCAGGCGCGCGAAGATCGAAATCAACGACGACCCGAAGGCCAGCCCGACCAATGCATGCAGGTTCTGCTCCAACGGCAGTCCCATGGCCTGCAGCACCGCGTAGTAGCCGGCCACGCCGAGCAGGCCCAGCCCCACCACCAGCATCCCGGTGATCGCGCCGCCGCGGAAAGCCACATCCATCGCCTTGCCGATCCCCTGCCGCGCGGCCTCGGCGGTGCGCACATTGGCACGCACCGAGACATTCATTCCGATATAGCCGGCCAGCCCCGACAACACGGCACCCAGTGCGAACCCGATTGCGGTGTACCAGCTCAGAAAAAGTCCGACCAACACGAACAGCACACCACCGGCAATCGAGATGGTGAGGTACTGCCGGTTGAGATACGCGCGCGCACCTTCCTGGATCGCCGCGGCGATCTCCTGCATTCGCGTGTTGCCGCTCGGCTGGGCGACCACCCAGCGCGCCGACACGATTCCATAGACGATTGCCAAGACCGCACAACCCAGCGCGAGCAACAACCCGTAGTGTTCCAGCATGACCCCTCCCAGAGAATGGATGTCATCCGGTCGGGACGAACCAGGGGCGATGCACGCGACGAGTGACAGCCAATACGGACTCGACGGCCGCAAGGGCCACAATGCGCGTCGCGATGTTCAGGTGGCCGGATCGCGATCGAGTATGCGCCGCGCCTTGCAGACCCGCCACCCTCAGGGCTTTGGCGCGTGGTTCAGTTGTCACGTGACAGCCTGCGGCCAACGTGATCGAGCCGATCCAGGAGTCTCCATGTCGAACCCTACCGCGTCCAGGCATGCAGCGTTGCTTGCCACCTTGCTGCTGACCGGCAGCGCATTCGCCGCAGAACCGGCGCCAGAGTTGAAGGCGCGTGCGCCTGGTACTGCGCAAGCTGTCGGTGCCGTGCATACCTTGCGACAGATCCCGGAAGCCTGTGCACGCCTGGAAGGCGTGTTCACCGGCAACGCCGCGCAGCCGTACACCTTGTCTGTCGTGCGGAGCAGCCCCAACTGCCAGCCCCGCGCACGCTTCGTGGACTACGCCAAGGCCGCTCCCAGCGTCGCGTCGGGCTGGATCTACAATGACGTGATCCGCGTCCCCAGCGCCGCCTGCCCAAGCCAGCAGGCAGTGGTGCGCATCTGGCGCAAGCCGGTGGACGCCAAGCCGCAACTCGATGGCCAGGGCCAATCGCGCATCTATCTGGAAGACGCCAAGCAGCAGGCAGCCGCAGGCAAGATGCCGCAGGTGCCGATGTTCGCCGCGCAGCAAGTCATGGAAGGCAAAGCCTGCCAGTGAGGTAAAGCTGGGTGACTGCAGTGATGCCGCCTCTGGCGCGCCCGTGGAGCAGGGAAGCCCCTTCATCAGACGGCCCATTCCCTGGCAGTAACGCCAACCAAATGCCCGGCTGATGCCTGCTGCCAGGCAGGGCCAGGCCCGGCGACGTGTCTGGACCTGCCTGTTGCGATGCCGACCCGGCGGTCTGTGTCACGTCGACGGAGATCCAGTGCGTCTTTATCGAATAACCCGCATGAAGCAATTGCGTCATTTCCCCGTGCTGCTGGTGGCCCTCGCGCTGTGGCATCCGTTGTCGGCGCGTGCAGCGGCCAGCATGGTCGTCGACGATGCGGGCGTTACGCCGCGTGGCCAGTGTCAGTTGGAGGCGTGGTGGCGGGCAATGCCGGCCAGTGCGTCAAGCACGCTTGTGCCGGCTTGCAATGTCGCTGGCACGGAGATCGCCATGGGCCTCAGCACTATGCGGCACGGTGCGACGTCCGTGGATATCGGCGCAAAGCGGGTCCTGCGCGATCCCGATCACCACGTCCTGGGCCTGGCGTTGTCAGTGGGCATGCAACGGTCGTGGCAGGATCCACACCAACGTGCCAGCTACATCACGGTGCCGTTGACCTGGTCATTCGGCGAGGCCGTGGCCACGCGACTCCACCTCAACGCCGGCCTCGTTGCAACCCCTGCCGGGCCAGACACTACCAATGCCGGTATCGGAGTCGAGCGCACCGTCACCGCGTCATGGATCGTGCTGGGCGAGGCGTTCGTCGACGATCATCGCGGGCAGGGGGGGCAAGTCGGACTGCGCAGGCTGGTAGGCAAGGCATCCAGCATCGATCTGGTCGCCGGCCGTGACCGTCTCAACGCACCACGCGGATGGATCACGCTGGGCATCAACGTGGCGATGGCGCCATAACGCCGCTCGCCGGATCGAGGCGCGAGGCACAGCTGGGTGGGCGTCTGTCGCTGCCGGCGTCCTGGCGTCGAGCTGCAATGCGAAAACATCGGCGCGGCACTCGGCTGCCTGCTACTGGTCTAGCCTGAAGGCGTCCCTGAAAGAGAAAGGCCGATATCGACGGACCATCAAACTGCGTTGCCGACGCCAGCGTATGCCAGCGTCTGCCGGTCATGGTGCCGACGCATCCGCCCCGGGAGCACAGCCGCCTGCCTGAGCTCAGCCCTCCCACGCCGGCAACTTCTTCGTCACCGCCACATTCTTCAGGCTGACGTATTTGGGCAACCCATCGCTACCGTAGGCCAGCGGGGCTTCGCCCTTGATCAACGGAGCGAAGTAGCGGCGCGCCTTCTCAGTGATGCCGAATCCGTCCTTGCGTAGAAAACTGGGCGGCATCTTCTTTTCATGGTTGGCCACCTTGTGCAGGGGCGCGGGCACGATCTTCCAGCGGTACGGGGCATCGCTGACGCGTTCGATCACCGGGATGACGGCATTCATGCCCTTGAGCGCGTACTGCACGGCGGCCTTGCCGACGGCTTGTGCCTGTTCCCAATCGGTCTTGGATGCGAGGTGGCGTGCAGAGCGTTGCAGGTAGTCGGGCAGCGTCCAGTGCACCTTGTAGCCGAGTGCCTGTTTGACCTGCGCGGCCAGGAACGAGGCGACGCCGCCGAGTTGTGCGTGGCCGAACGAGTCGGCCGCGCCGCCTGCGTCGGCGACGAACTTGCCGTGCGCGTCCTGGATGCCTTCGCTGGCCACCACCACGCACCAGCCGACCTTCTCCACCACCTGCTTCACCTTGGCCAGGAATGCGGCCTGGTCGTAGGCCCGTTCGGGCAGCAGGATGATCTGCGGTGCGTCGTCGGGGCCTTGCCCGGCCAGGCCTGCCGCTGCGGCAAGCCAGCCGGCGTGGCGGCCCATCGCTTCATAGATGAAGACCTTGGTGGAGGTGTCGGCCATGGCGGCGACATCCAGTGCGGCCTCGCGCACCGACACCGCGGTGTACTTGGCCGCCGAGCCGAAGCCGGGGCAGGTGTCGGTCACAGCGAGGTCGTTGTCGATGGTCTTGGGCACGCCGATGCAGTGCAGCGGGTAGCCGTAGGCCTTGGCGAGTTGCGAAACCTTCCAGGCGGTGTCGGCCGAATCGTTGCCGCCGTTGTAGAGGAACCAGCGCACGTCGTGCGCGCGTAGCACCTCGAGCAGGCGCTCGTACTTGGCGCTGTCTTCTTCCAGCGACTTGAGCTTGTAACGGCAGGAGCCGAAGGCGCCACCCGGTGTCTGCGCCAGGGCGGCAATGGCTGCGGCGGATTCCTTGGAGGTGTCGATCAGCTCCTCGCGCAGCGCGCCCAGGATGCCGTTGCGGGCGGCCAGCACCTTGACCTTGCGCGCACGCGCCTCGGTGATCACGCCGGCGGCGGTGGCGTTGATGACGGCGGTGACGCCGCCGGATTGGGCATACAACAAGTTGCCAGTGGTCATAGGGGGACAGGCTCCTCACATGGAAACATGGCGCAGGGGACAGTGCCGGGACATTCCCCGGATGCGGTAAGCTGCACGACCATACGGTCAGCGCTGGCGAAGGCTTGAGTCTAACGCCGCCAACCGCAACGCGTTTTTATTCGAAAGTGGAGTCCACTGATGCGATTGGTTCTGTTGGGACCGCCCGGTTCGGGCAAGGGCACCCAGGCGACACGTCTCAAAGACACGTTTGACATCCCGCACATTTCCACCGGCGACCTGTTGCGCGCCGAAGTGGCCGCCGGCTCGCCGCTGGGTCTGAAAGCCAAGGAAGTGATGGCGCGCGGCGATCTGGTCTCCGACGACATCCTGCTCGGCATGCTGGAGGCGCGCCTGGGCCAGGCCGATGTGGCCAAGGGTTTCATCCTGGACGGCTACCCGCGCAACGTGGCCCAGGCCAATGCGCTGGATGCATTGCTCAGCAAGATCGGTCAGCCGCTGGATGCCGTGGTACAGCTGGACGTGGCCAGCGAACTGCTGGTCGAGCGTATCGCCGGCCGTGCCAAGGCCGAAGGCCGCGAAGACGACAACCCGGAATCGGTGCGCAAGCGCCTGCAGGTCTATACCGACTCCACCGCACCGGTGATCGGCTTCTATGAGCAGCGCGGCAAGCTGGCACGCGTGGATGGCGTGGGCTCGCTGGATGAAGTGCTGGAGCGCATCAGCAAGGCGCTTGGCCGCTGAGTCGACACGGACCGGGCGCAAGGCCCGGTCCTTTGCAGTCGCCGCGCTGCCATCTGCGCCCGCAATCGGTTCGCCCAAAAGAAAAACCCCGGGCGTACAAGACGACCGGGGCAGAATAACGCCAGTAATGGGCTTGCTCAGAGCCCCGACAGCATGAGCTCCCTGGGGATTTGGCCTCTTGGGGAGTAGGACCAAAGGGTGCTGCGACTGGCGTTCAGCATAGTGATGGATGTGACGCAGATCGCATATCGGGAAATTCCCGACAGTACGGTAGGGGTTTCCTGACGGCTGGAGGTGGCGCGGACTGGAATGTCCCGCAACTCCGGCGATCGGCGACAATGTGCAGCATGACCAAACTCCACATCCTCGGCATCGCCGGGACTTTCATGGGCGGTGTGGCCGCCCTGGCACGTGAGCTGGGCTGGCAGGTGGAAGGCAGCGACCAGGCCATCTATCCGCCGATGTCCACCCAGCTGGAAACGCTGGGCATCGCGCTGGCCCAGGGCTACACGCCAGCCAATATTTCCTCCGATGCCACCGAGGTGGTGATCGGCAATGCCTTGTCGCGCGGCAACCCGGCGGTGGAGGCAGTGCTCGATGCCGGCCGGCGTTACAGCTCCGGCGCCCAATGGTTGGCCGAGCAGGTATTGCCGGGCCGCGACACGCTTGCGGTCGCCGGCACCCATGGCAAGACCACCACCACCACCATCCTGAGCTACCTGCTGGAGGCGGCCGGGCGTGCGCCGGGCTTTCTGATCGGTGGGGTGGCCGAAGATTTCGGCGTGTCGGCACGGCTGGGCCAGGGGCGCGAATTCGTGGTGGAAGCCGACGAGTACGACACCGCGTTCTTCGACAAGCGCAGCAAGTTCGTGCACTACCGGCCGCTGGTGGCGATCCTCAACAATCTGGAATACGACCACGCGGATATCTTCCCGGACGTGGCGGCCATCCAGCGCCAGTTCCATCATCTGGTGCGCACGGTACCGGCGCGTGGCCGTCTGATCGTCAACGGCGAGGACGCGCGCCTGGCCGAGGTGTTGGCGATGGGCTGCTGGACGCCGGTGGAACGCTTCGGGTTCGACGCAACGCTGGAGTGGAGTGCACGCCTGATCGAAGCCGATGGCAGCGTGTTTGCGGTACTGCATCGTGGCGTGGAGATCGGTCAGGTGCGCTGGCCGCTGGTGGGCCGGCACAACGTACTCAACGGCCTGGCTGCCCTGGCGGCCGTGCATGCGGTGGGCGTGGATCCGGCGACGGTGATGCCGGCGCTGGCACGTTTTCAGAGCGTCAAGCGGCGGCTGGAAGTGCTGGGCCGGGCGCGCGACATCACCGTCTACGATGACTTTGCACATCATCCCACCGCCATTGCGACCACCTTGCAGGGACTGCGCGCGAAAGTGGGTGCGGCGCGCGTGCTGGTGGCGATGGAGCCGCGCAGCAACTCGATGCGGCTGGGCGCGCACGCGCAGGCGTTGGCGCCGTCGTTGCACGACGCCGATGCGGTGGTGTTCCTGCATCGGCCCGAGTTGCCCTGGGATGCGGCGCCGATCATCGCGCAGGTGCGTGGCGATGCACGCGTGGCGCACGATGTGGACGCATTGCTGCAGACGCTCGGCCACATTGCGCAGCCGGGGGACCACGTGGTGTTCATGTCCAACGGCGGGTTCGATGGTGCGCCGCGTCGTTTTCTGGCGCAGTTGTCCTGATGGCACCGGTCACCGCCAGTGCCGAAACCAGCGCCCTGCCGCTGTTTCCGCTGCACAACGTGTTGTTGCCCGGCGCTGCGATGGGGCTGCGCGTGTTCGAACGCCGCTACCTGGATCTGGTGCGCGAATGCGGGCGCAACGGCACCAGTTTCGGTGTGTGCCTGATTCTGGACGGCAACGAAGTCGGGGCACCGGCAACGCCGGCCGCATTTGGCACCGAGGTGCGCATCGAGGATTTCGATGTCGGCGCCGATGGGGTGCTGGTGCTGCGGCTGCGTGGCACGCGGCGCTTTCATGTACAGCGCTCGCGTATCCGCGACAACGGTCTGGTGGTGGGCGAGGTGAGCTGGTGCGAGCCCGATCCCGACGACGAATTGCGCCCCGAGCATGGCCTGTTGGCAACCGTGCTGGAGCGCATGCTCGAGCAGGTTGGTGGCGAATTCGCATCGGTGGGCCCGGGCCTGCTGGATCAGTCTGCGTGGGTGGGGTGGCGGCTGGCCGAGCTGTTGCCGCTGACCGAGCAACAACGTCTGTCGCTGTTGCAGCAGGACGATCCGCATCGGCGCCTGGACCAGTTGCTGGACTGGATGCCGTAAGCGAGCCATGCGCCTGCGCGCGTGCTTCCCTCACCGCGCTTGCACCGCCGCAACGGCACACTCGCCGCGCTTGAGTGCGCTAGCGATGGCATCCACGCACCGGATGCGCGTCATCGCGGCACGCGCTATCGATCCACGGAGTGAGCCTTGATCATCGATGTCAAACCGCGTGTGGCGGATGTGTTCAACCAGGTCTGGCGGACCCTGGCCGTCTTGTTCGTCTGGGACGTATTGATCACGATCATCTATTACGTGCTGCCATTCCGGGCGCCCGCCCTGCCGTTGACCATCTTCGGTTCGGCGTTGGCGCTGTTTCTGGGCTTCCGCGCCAATTCCACCTATCAACGCTGGTGGGAAGGGCGGGTGCTGTGGGGCCAGATGATCAACGCATCGCGCAACCTGGTGCGTCTGAGTGTGAGCATCCTGTCCGCGCCGGAAGCTGCAGCGCTGGGGCGCACGATTGCGCTGCGACAGATCGCTTATGTCAACGCATTGCGCTGCCAGCTGCGTCGCCTGCCGGTTGCGATGGCCCTGGAGCCGCGCCTGGACGCCGATGAAGTGGCCGCGGTAGTCACGCGTACCAACGTGGCCAACGGTCTGCTCGATACCACCGGGCGCAGTGTGGAGCAGGCGCGGCGTGATGGCTGGATCGACAGCATCCAGCAGGCCAGCGTGGAGCGCATCCTGGTGGACATCGCCAATGCGCAGGGCGGGATGGAACGCCTGAAAAATACGCCGCTGCCGTATCAATATCGCTTCTATCCCAACCTGTTTACGCGGCTTTTCTGCGTGCTGCTGCCGATCGGTCTGGTGGAGACGTTGCAGTACGCCACGCCGGTGGGATCGACAGTGGCCGGGCTGATGTTCCTGGCCGTACTCAAGATCGGCGACGAGCTGGTCGACCCATTTGCCAACACCATCCACGATCTGCCGTTGGACACCATGTGCCGCACGGTTGAAATCGATGCGCTGCAGGCCATCGGCGAGCAGGCGCCGGAGCCGATGCAGCCGGTGGATGGCGTGTTGTGGTGAGTGTTCGCGCTTGCCCAACGGGATCGTCCGAACGGCGCTGAGGCGCATTGGCCTGTTGCCTCAACAGGTGGTGCGGACGGTTGTAGCGCGCCGGATCTGTTGCTTGGCTGCAGGGCCAGTCGAAATGGTGGCTCTGGATGGATCTCAACCAACGATTAGCAAGCTGGCGATGCGGTGTCTTTGCTCTTCGACAAGACCGCCGGCCAACTGTCTGGTGCGGTGGGGGCACCGCGCCCTCGACTAGACGTGAAGATCGCCAAGCGCTCGCGACACGCACGATGCAGTCGTCGCTGCCTGATTGCTCAATACTGGTGGATCAGGCAGAGAGCGGATCATCTGCGCCTTTGCTGCAGGGCCCTTGCCCGCCCACCATCGCAGGACACGCCGCAAGTACATCCATGTAGCTCCTTGGCGGCATCCATGCCGCCAAGGGTCCTGCGACGGTGGGCGGGCAAGGACCAGTAGAGTTGGTCGGTCTGCATGGATCTCAACAGCGACTGGCAAGCTGGCGACGCGGTGTGTTTGCTTTTCAACAAAACCACCAGCCAACTGTCTGGCGTGGTGTCCTCACCGATTGCGGGACCGTTGGCGGCATGGATGCCGCCATCGAGCCTCCATGGACGGATTCACGGCGTGTCCCGCGAGCGGTGAGGGCGCCGCGCCCTCGATGCTGCGACTTGGCTGCAGGCCAAGGACCAGTCGAGATGGTCGGTGTGCATGGATCTCAACCAGCGACCAGCGCCTTTCACCCTGAAAGTTCAGCTGCATCTGGGCGACGCCAGGACATGACCGCCACCGAGACAGCCTTCAAGAGGTAGTGCTGCCAGCTCTTTTCAAGCGGGCTGCGCGAATGCAGCCCGCTAGCGATTGCTGCCCGATCGATCACCGCGCTGTGGCGGTCCTGATGCCGCCGGCCTGGACGCAGTGATTTCTGCCTGCGCTGCAGGGTTGTTCCTGTCCTCGCCACGTACCGCATTGCCCGAGGTGCTGTCTATCAGGATCACCGGGAACTTGGAGCGTCGCCGCTGTTCGACGCGATGCGGAAGCGGGCTCAGTGCATCGCGCAACGCGCTCAGGGCCGGGTCCACGCCACGCAGCGGATACCACAGGCCGATCAGGCTGAAGTGGCGGCTGTAGCGCAAGGTCTGCGTGCTGCCGACCCATAGCGGTTGTGCACCGGGCTGCAGGCGCGCGGCCGCGGGCCACAGGCGCAGCACATGCACGTGCCCGGGCGCCGCGTGGCGCACCATCAGCAAGGCTTCGACCTGGGTATCCAGCGTGGCCGGCAGGATCGGCACTTCGTCCGGGCGACCGCTGGCATCGAGCAGATGCAGCGCCTGTTCCCAACCCGCCTGCGGTTGGGCCCGCCAACCGCGCGATTCCAGCTGGCGCTGCAGCGGTGCGAGCGGCCCGGCGACTTGCACGTCCAGCGGCCAACGCTGGTCGTCGTCGAACTCGTTGCGCCGCGCCGGCAGCAAGCGCCATTGGCCGTTCCACCAATCGCTGGCGGGCAGATCCATCAGCAACGGCGGCGGCGGTTCGAACTTGGCCAGCTTGGTCTCGAGATTGCGCGGCGCAAAGAAGATCGCGCAGCTCACGAACATGCCGTAGAAGATCCACGACACCGGCTTGACCCAGAACGCACGCGTGGCGCGGCGGCGGTAGGCGATACCGAGCACCAGCAGCCAGAAGATACCGAACAACATGCCGCCGACCACGTCGCTGAGCCAGTGCGCGCCCAGGTACAGGCGCGCAAAGCCGATCAGCGAAACGATGGCGCCGCTGACCAGGTACGGCCATACCCGACGACGCCCGGGCAGCTCGCGCGCGATCAGCAGCGCGAAGAAGCCGAAACCAATGGTGGCCATGGTCACCGCTACCGACGGAAACCCGAAGCCGCTGCTGGCTGCCGGCGGGCGCACCACCTGCACGGTGGCGCCCAGCAGCTGGGTCAGCGCCAGACCGAAGGCCAGCGCGATCACCCAGTGCGTCACGGCCATCCAGCGCTGGCGCCAGGCCAGATAGCCCATGGCCGCGACAATCGCCGGCAGCAGCACCTGCCAGTCGCCCAGCGAGGCCAGCGCCACCATCGGGTAGTCGGCCAGCGGGTTGCGTAGCGCCAGCATCAGGTCGTGCACGGCCAGGTCCACGCGCAGCGGTTCGCCATGCGCCAGCACCACCATCAGCAACACGAACCAGCCCCAGCCCAGCAGCAACAGCATCAGCGCCATCATCGCCAGCGGCACCGACTCGCGACGGCGCGGGTCGAACACGCTGACCGACCAGTTGCCCAGCACCGGGTGCCGGTGCGACCACTCCAGCAAGCGTGCCAGCAAGGCATCCAGATGGCCTGCCGACCAGCGATACGAATACAACACCACCGCCCAGGCCAGGCCGATGACCGCGGCCAGCAATGTGACGACCACGAACAGGCGCCCGGCCACGGCCGCCACCGCGTCGTAGGCGGTTCCCAGCACCCAGCCCGGGACCAGAAACAGCAAGGCCCACGACACGCAGGCAAGGCCGCTGGCAACCAGGTAGCGCTTGAACGGCATGTGCGACATGCCCGCAATGGCCGGCACGAACGGCCGCACCGCACCGACATAGCGGGCGATCAGGATGCTCTTGAAGGCGTTGCGCCGGAACAGCAACTCGCCACGTTCCAGCAATTGCGGATAGCGGCGAAACGGCCAATAGGTATGCAGCTGGTGGCCCCAGCGGTGGCCTACCCAGAAGCTCAACGCATCGCCGACGAACGCGCCCAGCGTGGCGCAGACCACGGCATACGGTCCGTTGATCTGGCCAAGCCCGATCAGCACGCCGATGGCGAACAGCAGGGGCAGCGCGGGCACGATGGCGCCGAGCACGATCACCGCATCACAGAATGCGATGGCAAAGATCACCACGCCAGCCAAGGTGGGGTGGTGTCCGATCCACTCCAGCGTGGCGTCGATCCATGAGTTCATCCCCGAATTATAGGTGGGCACGGCGACGACTGACTTGCGCGGTGCTCACATCCGGCTGTCCGCTTCACCTGAGGTTGCGTCCAGGCGCCGGCGCCTGCCGGTGCCACCTGCAGGCACGCCCGGGGCGGTATGGCGGTGCACGTGCCCGCCTACAATGGGGGATGAGTGACGACCACACCGGCAATCTGCCACTGAAGTCCGATACGTTCGGACGCATCCTGTTGATCCGCGACGCCGGCCGGGTGTTCGTGCGGCGCGACCTGAGCGTGGCGCCGTGGCTGTTGCGCGGCGTGGCCTGGTGGCTGGCGCGTCGTGAAGCGCTGGCCTTGCGCCAGCTGGACGGGCTGCCGCGCACGCCACGGTTGCTGCACTGGGACGGGCGCCATCTGGACCGCAGCTATCTGTCGGGCGATGCCATGTACCAGCGTCCGCCGCGTGGTGACCTGGCTTATTTTCGCAGTGCGCGCCGGTTGCTGCAGCAATTGCATCGGCGTGGCGTTGCCCACAACGATCTGGCCAAGGAAGCCAACTGGCTGGTACAGGACGACGGCAGCCCGGCGGTGATCGATTTCCAGCTGGCCGTGCGCGGCAACCCACGCGCGCGCTGGATGCGCCTGCTTGCACGCGAGGATCTGCGCCATCTGCTCAAGCACAAGCGCATGTACTGCCCGGCCTCGATCACGCCGGTGGAACGTCGCGTGCTCAAGCGTACCTCCTGGGTGCGCGAGCTGTGGTTCGCCACCGGCAAACCGGTCTACCGCTTCGTGACCCGTCGCGTGTTGCACTGGGAAGACAACGAGGGACAGGGGCCGAAGCCCTGAGGGGCGGGGATTGGTTGTTCGGGATTGGGGATTCGTAAAGGCGCATGGTGCAGGGCTGGTGGCTGGTCGGTTGAATCCAGCAGCTGCACATGACGCGTTCCGATTCGGCGCCGGTCACCGGCTGTAAGCTCTGACGAATCCCTAATCCCGATTCCCCAATCCCATGACCTTAAAAGGCAAAACCCTCTTCATCACCGGCGCCTCGCGCGGGATTGGCTTGGCGATTGCGCTACGCGCGGCGCGCGATGGGGCTAATGTGGCGATCGCGGCCAAATCGGCGGTGGCCAATCCCAAATTGCCCGGCACCATCCATAGCGCGGCCGCGGCGGTGACTGCGGCAGGTGGGCAGGCGCTTGCGCTCAAATGCGATATCCGCGACGACGCGCAGGTGCAGGCCGCCGTTGCTGCAACCGTGGAGACGTTTGGCGGGATCGACATCCTGGTCAACAACGCCAGCGCGATCTGGTTGCGCGGCGTCCTGGAGACGCCGATGAAGCGCTTCGACCTGATGCAGCAGGTCAATGCGCGGGGCAGTTTTGTGTGCGCGCAAGCCTGCCTGCCGCATCTGTTGCGGTCATCCAATCCGCACATCCTCACCCTCGCGCCGCCACCTTCATTGAATCCGGTGTGGTGGGGTGCACATACCGGCTACACGTTGGCGAAGATGGGCATGAGCCTGGTCACGCTGGGGCTGGCCGCCGAGTTCGGCCCGCAAGGCGTGGCGATCAATGCGTTGTGGCCGCGCACGGTGATCGCCACCGATGCGATCAACATGCTGCCCGGCGTGGATGCCGCGGCCTGCCGTCGCCCGGAGATCGTGGCCGATGCGGCGCATGCGGTGCTGACGCGCAAGGCGGCCGGATTCCATGGCCAGTTCCTGATCGACGACGACGTCCTGACCAAGGCCGGCATCACCGACCTGAGCAGTTATGCGGTCGACCCGTCGCATGCGTTGTTGCCGGATCTGTTTCTGGATTGAGTGCAGCGAACATCACTGCCCGCGTCGTTGGCGGGCTGCGGAGCGCGAACGGGAAGCGGCGCACGCAGGTACCGCGATTTCAGCGTGTGGGTGCGTTCGACCAGCGGTCGCGCCGTGCAGATCCGGCAGCCTCGCATACCACCTGAAGCGAGCACACGAGGTTCACGGCAGGGTTTGCTATGGTGCCCGGCTGAAAACGTTTCCAACAAGGATGTGTCGCGCGTGTCTCCGAAGTTCCGTGTGCTCGTCCTGACGGCATCTGTCCTGGCGGCCGCGTGTGGCGGCAAGCCGCAGCAGCCTGCAACTGGTGCCGAACTTGCCGGTGCCAAAACGTCTGAAAGACAGGCGGATTCCGTGCAGGGCGTGACCGCCAAGCTTGCCGCTTACATCGACTGCTTCAACCGCGTCGACGCAAAGGTCCACGCCGGCGCCAGGTATTACACCGGCTGGATGCAGGACCCGTTCGCCGGTCCGACCGGTGGAGAGTCCGGCATGACCGGTCCGTACGATATCGACGATCACGACATGAAGCAGTGCGACGCACCGGTCCGCGCGGCCGCTGGGGCGACACCGGCGCTACCGGCATTGGACAAGGCAGCAGGCGACTATCGTGCGGCCCTGAAGGCACTGCAGCCGATCAGTCACGCGCTGGCCGATTACTACACGCGCCAGGACTACGAAGACGACCAGTTCGCCAAGGGCAAACAGCTGCACCCGCAGCTGATGGAGGCGCTGTCCGCCTACGCCGATGCCAGTACCGCCTTCAGTGCCGAACTGGACCTGCAAAACGACGCGGTGCAGCGCGAAAAACTCAGAACACTGGAGCAGGGCGGGGGCCGTACGCGCGCGTACTACCGTCTGGCGATGATGCTCGACGCCAAGGAGATCGCCGATGCGCTGGAAGAAGAGTCGTTCGACGTGCCACGTGCCAACGCGCTGCTGGACGGCTTCAACCGTCTCTGCGATGAGGCGCACGCCCAGGTGGCCAACCAGGAGCCGGGCAAACTGAGCTGGAACAGCTTCGAAACCGCCGCGGAAAACTTCCGCAGGCAAGCCAAGGCGCGGGTGAAACGCGTGGTCGAAAAAACGCCGTATAGCAAGATGGAGCAGGGCTGGCTGGATAACCCCCTGATGGCGCCCGAAGGCTCGTCGCGCAAGTTGCTCGACACCTACAACGCGCTGGTGTCCGAAAGCAATCGTCAATAGTCAGTGCTGCCTCAGCCATCACACATGTGCCGGGCGATCGGCTGCGCCAGATACCTTTCGGCCGCACGCCGCGGCGGCCTTCTTCTTCAACCATCAATGGAACACAAGATGATCCACCAACTTCGTTATGTGCCACTCACCGCAGCGATCGCTTTTGCCGCGCTGTTTGCCGGCTGCCAGAAAAACGCACCTGCCGCTGCGGTGGAGGGCGCCGACAAGATCAATGCCTACATCGCGTGTTTCAACGGCGTCGAGCAGCCGATCCATGAGAGCTACCAGCAATATATCGGCTGGATGCAGGACCCCGAGGCGGGTCCGACCGGCACGGAACGCGGTATCCGGGCCCCGGGCACGGTGCTGTCGCATCACGTGGACGAATGCGGCGCGCCGATGAGCGCGGCGTTGGCGCAAACGCCGGCCAACCCCGAGCTCGACCCGGTGGCCAAGACCTATCAAGAACGCTTCACCACGCTCAACGACCGTATCGGGGAAGCGGTGCGCTACTACGACCGCGAGGATTATCTGCGCGATGACGGCAAGGGCATGAAGGCGCTGCACGCGCCGCTGATGCAGGCCTATCACGCATTCTTCGAAGCCGGCGAGGCCATGAACGCCGCGCTTGAACATAACGAAGACACGCGTCGTCAGGCCCAGATCGATACGATCGAAAAAGAGGAAGGCCGCAGCGCGTCCTGGTATCACTTGAAGATTATCGGCGAGGGCAAGCAGCTGGTGCAGGTGCTGGACAACGACACGCCGGATCTTGCCGCAGCGCAGTCTCAGCTCGCGCGCTATCAAAGCATTCTGGAAGAGGCGCAGAAGGCCAAGGTCGGCCAGGGCGACGCGATGTGGGGCCACATGGAACGCTCTGCCGACAAGCTGGCGCGCGAGTCGGGGCGGTTGGTCGAGCGTATCCGGACCAAGACGCCATTGAACAAGAGCGAGCAGATGCTGCTGGAAAGCGGCTCGCTCCCACCGGGCGGCACGCGCCAGGCAGTGCTGGCCAGTTACAACGATCTGATCGACATGAGTAATCGCATGTCGCACTGAGGCTGTGCGCTTTCGCTGCCGCGTTGTGGATCGGATCGATCAGGTGAGTAGCAAGTTTCAAAGGCACGGCTATTTCGAGTAGCCTGATTTAGATGGAGTTAAAAACCTAGTCGGTCGAGTGCGCGGTGCCCTCACCGCTTGCGGGACACGCCGTGAATCCGTCCATGGAGGCTCCTTGGCGGCATCCATGCCGCCAAGGGTCCCGCAAGCGGCGAGGGCACCGCACCAGTAAGATTCAAGGTGGCTTCATTGGAAGCCTGCTCATTCTTGGATTGTCTTGAACAACTGAGTGGTGCGTCTAAGTGGTGGCGCTTTATACGAACACGCAGGTCATGCTCTGCTTGCACCGGCACACCGACCATCGTCGATGGTCCTCGCCCGCTCACCGTCGCGGGACCTTGAGCGGCACGGATGCCGCGCCAGAGCCTCCAGGGACGGATTCACGGCGTGTCCTGCGATGGTGAGCGGGCGAGGGCCCTGCAGCCAAGCGACAGATCATCGCTCTACGACTGATCTATCCGAACTATCCATCGCTACTCGGTGGGGCCTTGGGCTGTGGAAGGCCGCGAAATAGTTGCGTTCGCCGCACCAGGTCCGCAGCACCGCGTTAGCCGTTGGAGATCTCCGGCAGCGGCTCGGCGCATTGCCGGCAATAGCGTGCGTCCGCCGTGTGGCCTTCCAGCCCGCAACGGGCGCAGTTGCGCGTATCGCGCTTGCCGGTGTGGCCACCGTCGCGCAGCGTGCTGGCCAGTTCGGCGGTGTAGATGCCAGTGGGCACGGCGATGATGCTGTAGCCGATCAGGATCAGCGCCGAGGTGACGAAACGGCCCAGCGTGGTCTGCGGCACCAGGTCGCCAAAGCCCACAGTGGCCATGGTGACGATGGCCCAGTACATGCTGGTGGGGATGCTGGTGAAGCCGTGCTGCGGGCCTTCGATGACATACATCGTGGCGCCGGCGATCACGGTGATGGTGAGCACGCTGAACAGGAAGACCAGCACCTTGCGGCGGCTGCGCCACAGCGCGTCCACCAATTGCCCGCTTTCCTGGATGTAGCGGGTGAGCTTGAGAATGCGGAACAGCCGCAGGATGCGCAGCACGCGCACCACCAGCAGCGTCTGTGCGCCGGGCACGAAGAACGACAGATAGCTGGGCAGGATCGAGAGCAGGTCGATCACGCCCCAGATGCTGAGCGCGTAATGCAGCGGGCGCCGCACCACCGACAGACGCAGCGCGTATTCAACGGTGAACAGCACCGTGAACGCCCATTCCAGCGGGACCAGCCAGTGCGCCGAGTGCGCATGGATGCGCGGCACGCTGTCGATCATGATCACCACCACGCTGGCCAGGATGGCCGCGACCAGCAACAGGTCGAAATTGCGCGAAGGGCGGGTGTCGTGCCGGTAGATGATGTCGAACCACTGCCGGCGCCAGCCGTCGTCGGTGGCGGGGGTGAGCTGAGGATCGGAGAAGGGGCGCATGCGCGCATTGTGCCGCAGCCGCGCGAATGCGCGAGAATGCCGGTCTCCCTTCCGCGTCTGTGACCCACCATCATGAGCACCGCTGCCGATTCGCCCCTGTCCCTCGCGCATTACTACCTGCCGGTGTATCGCCCGCGTCAGGTGGTGCTGGAGCGCGGTCAGGGCAGTCGCGTGTGGGACGATGCGGGGCGCGAGTACCTGGACCTGTCCTCGGGCATTGCGGTCAGCGGGCTGGGCCATAACGATCCGGACCTGGTAGCGGCGCTCACCGAGCAGGCCGGCAAGCTGTGGCACACCAGCAACATCTTCTATAGCGCGCCGCCGCTACGTCTGGCCGAAGAACTGGTCACCGCCTCGCGCTTTGCGGAAAACGTGTTCCTGTGCAATTCCGGCACCGAGGCCAACGAGGCGGCGATCAAGCTGGTGCGCAAGTGGGCCAGCAGCCAGGGGCGCCCGGCCAACAGGCGCGTCATCGTGACCTTCCGCGGCAGCTTCCATGGCCGCACGCTGGCCTCGGTGACAGCCACCGCGCAGCCCAAGTACCAGGAAGGCTATGAGCCGTTGCCGGGTGGATTCCGTTATGTGGATTTCAACGACGTGGCGGCGCTGGAAACGGCGATGGCCTCCGGCGACGTGGCAGCGGTGATGGTGGAGCCAATCCAGGGCGAGGGCGGGGTGATGCCGGCCGCGCCGGGCTTCCTGGCCCGTGCGCGCGCGCTGTGCGACCAGCACGACGCCTTGCTGGTGCTGGACGAGATTCAATGCGGCATGGGCCGCACCGGCACCCTGTTTGCGCATTGGCAGGAGCAGGTGACGCCGGACATCGTGACGCTGGCCAAGGCGCTGGGCGGCGGTTTTCCGATCGGTGCGATGCTGGCCGGTCCCAAGGTGGCGCAGACCATGCAGTTCGGCGCGCACGGCACCACCTTCGGCGGCAATCCGCTGGCCGCGGCGGTAGCGCGGGTGGCATTGCGTAAGCTGGCCTCGCCGGAGATTGCAGCCAACGTGGAGCGCCAATCGGCGGCGTTGCGCGCAGGGCTGGAGGCATTGAATGCCGATTTCGATGTGTTTGCGCAGATCCGCGGACGCGGCCTGATGCTGGGCGCGGTGCTGGCACCGGCGCATGCCGGTCAGGCGGGGGCAATCCTGGATCTGGCCGCCAAGCACGGCTTGCTGGTGCTGCAGGCTGGACCGGATGTGCTGCGCTTTGTGCCGGCACTCAATCTGACCGATGCCGAGCTGGCTGAGGGGTTGGCGCGTTTGCGGCTGGCGATTGCCGAGTATGTCGCGCAGTCGTGATGGATGCCTGCGTCCTGCGAAGTGCGGGATGATGGGGCTTGGCTTGGGGTGAGCGTGCGCAGTCTGGCGGGCGTGATTGCGTGGTCTGTCGCTCGTTTGATGTTGAGGTTCTGGCGTAATGCGGGGCTCAGCTCGCCGCTGCGAGTTGGGTGTCGTCCGTCGTACCCTCACCCCAATCCCTTTCCCGAGGCGAGAGGGGCTGAAGGCATCGCGGTGTTGTCTGGTGGCGTGCGCTGCGTTGTCGGAGCTGCAGCAGTACCGCTCTTGGCTGCGGTCTGCGACGCTCCCGATTCCCGATTCCCGATTCCCGATTCCCGATTCCCGATTCCCGACACTTATTCCGCGCCGTGCCGCTTCAACACCCGCCGTAAGGCGCGGGCGTCGCGTACGGTGTCGGCGTGCAGGCCGGCCGCGCGTGCGCCGCGCACGTTGACGAACAGGTCGTCGACAAACAGCGTGCGCTCGGCGCGTTCGCCGAGCTGCGCAAGCGCGCGCTGATACACCTGTACATCTGGTTTGCGGCCGCCGAGTGCGCCGCTGCATAGCACGCGGCCCTGCAACAGCGGGAACAGCGGCGGCACGATCCGCTCGATCGCGTCCATCATCAGCGGGCCGTTGTTGGTGAGCACTGCCACTGCCGTGGTCGCCGCCACCGCCAGCACCTGTGCCACGACCGATGGGTCGGCGCGGCAGGCGGCGACGCGGGCCGCGAGCCAGGTGGCGCGATCGATCGTGTGCCCGAGCCCCTGGCTCAACTGCGCCAGATACGCCTGCGTGTCGATCGTGCCGGCATCGTAGGCGCGCTCCAGGCCCTGCACGAACAGCACCTCGTGCACCCGCTGCGGTGTGCAGCCCGCCGCCGCCGCCAGCGCGGCCATGCGCCGTGGCCGCGCGTAGTGCGCGAGCACGCCATCGAAATCGAGCAACAGCAGCGACGGTGGTGCGGGCGGCATAGGTGTGCTCATGCGGTGGCTACGCAGCGTTGTCGATCTGTCGCGGCATGGCAAGCGCGCAAGACCTGTTATGCCCGAAACCGCGCAGGTAGGTCGCCGCGAGACGTATTCAGAGTCTTGAATCCGGCAGGAACCTACCCGCCTGCGCCAACCCTACCCTCCGCACCGCGGTTGCGGCGGAACTGTGCTGGTTATGGTCGATGCATGCCGCATTTGCGGTGTCAGCCGGTCTCGGGGGAGCGCCCGGTCACTCAGCACGCTACACGTCTCCAGGGGTTTGATTGCATGCGAAAGTGCCTGAATACCGATCACCTGGCGGCCTCGGTCGCCGCCATCCTCAGTACCACCCGCTCGCGCCACACGCTGGCGTCGATGACCTTGTTGCTGGCCGGCGCACACAGCCTGCCAGCCGCCGCCCAGGATGCGCGCACGCTGGATGCGGTCAGCGTGGTGGGCACCGGCTCCACGCGGACCACCGCATCGATTTCGGTTGCCGAGATCCAGGCACAGGTGCCGGGCGTGGCACCGCAGCAACTGCTGGCCAGCTTGCCCGGCGTGAATGTGCAGACCACCGACCCATTCGGGCTATACGAGTTTGGCGACTCGATGACCATCCGCGGGTTCTCCGCCAACCAGATCGGCGTGACGCTCGACGGCATTCCGATCGAGACCTTCGACACCCGCGAAGGCGGGCCGATCACCCGCTATGTCTCCAGCGAGAACCTGCTCGACGTCACGGTGTCGGCCGGCTCGGGCGATGTCACCCAGCCGTCGTATCACGCACTCGGTGGTGCGATCCGCTACACCAGCCTTCCGCCGAAGGGCGGCGACAGCTGGAGCGGCAATCTCACCCAGACCATTGGTTCGGACGATCTGGTGCGCAGCTTCGTGCGCCTGGACACGCCGCAGTGGTGGGATGGCGGCCCGACTGCGTATGTCTCTGCCTCGCGCACCCAGGGCGGGGTGTGGGACATGGAGCCGGCCACGCAGAAAAGCGATCACTTCGAAGCCAAGATTCGCCAGGCCTGGGATGCGGGCAGCCTGACGCTCGGCTGGATCTACAACAACCGCAAGGACTACGACGTGCAGTCGTACAACTCCGACGGGTCGGTGGCGTGGGACCTGCACGAACGCATCACCGGCAACCCGGAAGTGGACGCCGAGCATTACAGCGAATGGCAGAACGGCCGGCGCGATTCGCTGCTCAGCCTGCACGGCGACTTCATGTTCAACGACGCCATCGGCGCCACGTTCACCGGCTACTACGAAAACAAGCATGGCTACGGCGTCGGCGGTACGCCGCCCAGCACCGCCACCGGCCTGTACAACGATGCGATTGCCGGCACGCCCGGGCGCACCGATATCGCCATCAACGACCCGCAGATCGTCGATGCCAACGGCAATGTCACCCGCGTCGGCGCCATGACGCGGCGCGAAGAGATCATGGGCGGCGACCGTTACGGCATCACCGGTGCGGTGGCGTGGGAGACCGAGCACAACAAGCTCGAAGTCGGTGCGTGGTACGAAAACTACGATTTCGATCAGGTGCGCCCGCTCTACAACCTCGACCCGGCGACCGGTGCCTTGCTCAAGGGCTCGCGACCGATCGTCATCTACTACGACAACCACTTCTCCACCGAAGTGAAGCAGCTCTACATCAAGGACACGCTGCGCCTGCTGGATGACAGGCTCACCATGGAGTTCGGCGCCAAGGGCCTGGATGTCAAACGCGACTACAACGGCATCGCCAACCTGGACGATTTCAACATCGGTGTGCGGCGCAATGTGACCATCAAGAACAGCGACTGGTTCCAGCCGCAGGTGGGTGCAAGTTTCCAGCTGGCCGATGGTGTGCAGGTGTTTGCCAACTACGCCGAAAACTTCAGCTCGGCGCCGCGCCTGGCGCTGACGTCCGGCGCGTTCAATCCGGACATCGCCCCTGAGGAGTCGACCAATATCGATATCGGCATCCGCGCCGAATCCACGCAATGGAGCGGCTATCTGGCCGCCTACAAGATCGACTACGAAAACCGCATCATCGCGCTGACCGACCCGGACCCGCTGGTGGTGGCTCCCACGGTGTACGCCAATGTCGGCGACGTGCAGACCTATGGCGCGGAACTGTCGGGCATGTGGAAGCCGGCGCCGGGCTGGCGGTTGGGTGCATCGTTGACCTGGAACAGGTCCGAATTCCAGGACGACTATTTCGGTCCGGTCAGCGGCAATCTGGTACAGGTCAAAGGCAACGACATGCCCGACGCACCGAAGGTGATGTTCAGCGTCAACGGTGGCTGGGAAGGCGAGCACTTCTTCGCCAACCTCGATACCAAATACACCGGCAAGCGCTACGGCGACACGCTCAACACCGATCAGGTGGATGCCACCTTCATCGTCAATGGCAGCGTGGGCTACCAAGGCGGCGACGCGGGATTCCTGGCAGGCGGCAGGTTGCAGTTGTCGGTCTACAACCTGTTCGACAAGGACGATGCGATCGGTGCGGTGTTTCCCAACGAAAGCTCCGGCTCGTATCAGCTGATCGCGCCACGCCAGTTGTTCGCCAGCCTGTCCTACCGGTTTTGAAACACAGCCGCGACCGCCCGTGTGGCCGGTCGCGTGCGTTTGTCCATGACATGCAGGGGACTATGCAGTGACGCAAGGCAATTACTCTGGGGCGATGACGCGGCGGCAATTGCTGGCGCGCATCGGCATGACCGCCGGCGGCGCCATGATGTACCAGGCGATGAGCAGCCTGGGCATGGCGGCCGAATCCAATTTCAAGGGGCCATTGCAGCTGGATGGCGACCCCAAGGGCGCATCGGTGTTGATCCTGGGCGCCGGTCTTGCAGGCATGAGCGCCGCCTTCGAGTTGCGCAAGGCCGGCTACCGCGTGCAGGTGCTGGAATACAACGGCCGCCCCGGCGGGCGTAACTGGACCCTGCGTGGCGGTGATCGCTACACCGAGCTGGGCGGTGCCGTCCAGCACTGCCAGTTCGACGACGGGCTGTATCTCAACCCGGGGCCGTGGCGCATTCCGCATCACCACAAGGCGGTGTTGAGTTACTGCAAGCAGTTCGGGGTGGCGCTGGAGGCGTTCAATCAGGTCAACTACAACGCATTGCTGCACAGCCAGAAGGGTTTCGGTGGCAAGCCGCAGCGCTTTCGCGCCATCGATGCCGATTACAAGGGCCATGTCTCGGAGTTGCTGGCCAAGTGCACGCAGCAACACGCCCTGGACAAGGACGTGAGCCGCGAAGACCAGGAAGTGTTGCTGGAATCCTTGCGCACCTGGGGCGCGCTTGATCAGAAGTTTGGCTACGTCAAAGGCAAGGACAGCAGCGAGCGGCGCGGCTTTGCGCGGTATCCCGGTGGCGGTCTGTCGGGCAAGCCGGAGTTCTCCGACCCCTTCAGCGTGCAGGACGTGCTGCGCTCGCGCCTGTGGACCACGCTGGCGGCCGGCAACAACTATGAAATGCAGACCACCATGTTCCAGCCGGTGGGCGGCATGGACCAGATCGGCAAGGCGTTTGCGCGTCAGCTTGGCGATGCCATCACCTACAACGCCAAGGTCACCAGGATAGACCAGGACGGCAGCGGCGTGCGCGTGTCCTGGCAGGACGCGGCGCATGGCGGCGAAGAACGTATTGCCAGCGCGGAGTGGTGCATCTGCACGATTCCGTTGTCGGTACTCAGCCGCATTCCGGTGACCGCCAGCGACGCGATGACCACCGCGATCGGCAAGGTGCCGTACGCGGCATCGGTCAAGGTGGGGCTGCAATTCAAACGCCGTTTCTGGGAAGAGGACGAAGCGATCTACGGCGGCATCAGCTACACCGATCTGCCGATCACCCTGATCAGTTACCCAAGCACCGGCTATCACAGCCCCGGCAAAGGCGTATTGCTCGGTGCCTATGTCTGGGGGCTGGATGCCTACCAGTTCACCTCGATGACGCCGGAGCAGCGCGTGCGCAAGGCGGTGGAATACGGTACGCAGCTGCATCCGCAGTATCCGCGCGAATTCGAAAACGGTGTCGCCGTCGGTTGGCACCGTGTGCCGTTCACGCATGGCTGCTTCGGCATGTGGACCGAGCAGGCGCGCGCCGAGCATTACGAACCGCTGTGCCAGATCGACGGGCGCCTGGCGCTGGCCGGCGAGCACGTGTCGTACATCCCGGCCTGGCAGGAGGGCGCGATCCTGTCTGCGCACGATGTCGTCGGCCGTCTGCATCGCAGGGTGCTTGCCGCAGGAGGGCGCGCATGAGCCTGTTGCCACGCACGCTGGTCGCCGCCGTTGCGCTGGTCATTGGCGCGTTGCTGTTGCCGCCCGGTCTGCGCGATGCGCAGGCGCAAAGTTCCGATGCCACCCAGCTGTTTCCGCAGCAGGGCTTTGCCAAGGCATCGGGACAGGAGGTGTACCAGGCCATCTGCCAGGGCTGCCACATGCCTGCCGGGCATGGTGCGCAAGGTGCGGGCGAGTATCCCGCACTTGCCGCCAACCCCAAGCTGGCGGCCGGCCCCTATGTGACCATGATGGTGCTCGACGGCCACGCCGGCATGCCCGGCTTCGGTGACATGCTCGACGATCGCCAGGTGGCCGAAGTGGTGAGCTATGTGCGCACGCATTTCGGCAACGATCACAGCGAACGTGTCACCGCCGACGACGTGAAGCTGCTACGCCATTGATCTTTCCCTGCCAAGGAGTTGCCATGTACCGTCCCATCGCACGCGCCCTCATCGCCACCCTCATCTGTTCTGCGGGCGTTGCCGCCGCCGACGCGGCCGAGGTGATTCGCCACAAGATTCCCAACAGCGATTTCCCCATTGCCGCGGCGGTGGAAATCCCCGCCGGCAAGGCCACGGTGTACGTCAGCGGCAAGGTGCCGGCCGTGGTGGATGCCAGCGCGCCCAAGGACTCCGCTGCCGCATATGGCGACACCAAGGCGCAGACGGTGAGCGTGTTGAACCAGATCAAGCAACAGCTGACCGCGATCGGGTTGGACATGGGTGATGTGGTGAAGATGCAGGTCTTTCTGGTCGGCGACCCCGCGCTGGGCGGCAAGATGGACTTCAACGGTTTCATGGAAGGGTATCGCCAGTTCTTCGGGACCAAGGAACAGCCCAACCTGCCGGCGCGTTCGGCGTTCCAGATCGCGGCGTTGGGCAACCCGCTGTACCGCGTGGAGATCGAAGTGGTCGCCGTACGTCCCTGAGCCGTTATCGGCGCCTTGCTGGAGGTTGTGATGAAACCTGATATGTCGCGCCGCATGTTCCTGCGGGACTCGGCCCTGTTCGCCGGTGCTGCGGGTGCCGGCACGGTGCCGCTACTGGCCAGTGCCGCCGAACGTTCCGTCGCCGTTGCACCGACCGCGGCCAACACGCTGGCACCGGTGATGATCGGCTCCAACGAATTCCCCGACGGACCGTCGGCGGCCGCAGTGAAGGCCATCGCGCAGATCGCACCGCAGGGCGGGCGTTATTTGCGCGATGTGCAGATGGAACTGATGAACACCCTGGCCGCGGAACTCACGCTGCCGGTCGACCACTTGATGGCCTACGCCGGCTCCACCGAACCGCTGGACTACACGATGCTGGCCTTCACTTCGCCGAGTGCGGCGTTGGTCACCGCCGACCCGACCTATGAATCGGGCTGGCGCGCGGCAACCCGCAATGGTGCGCGGCTGATCAAGGTGCCGTTGCGCAAGGATTTTTCGCACGACGTGCAGGCCATGTGCGCGGCCGACCCCAACGCAGGCGTGATCTACATCTGCAACCCCAACAATCCCACCGGCTCGGTGACTGCGCGCAAGGACCTGGACTATGCGCTCGCGCACAAGCCCAAGGGCAGCGTGCTGGTGGTGGACGAGGCCTACATCCACTTCGCAAAGAGCACGCGCAGCGTGGTCGACATGGTCGCTGCCGGCGAGGACGTGGTGGTGCTGCGCACCTTCTCCAAGCTCTACGGCATGGCCGGCATCCGCTTGGGGTACGCGGCCGCACGCCCGGAGCTGCTGGCCAAACTGATGTTCTACAGCGTCAACAGCCTGCCGGTGACCGCAGCGGCCGCAGGCCTGGCCAGCCTGCGCGATCCGGCGCTGGTGCCGCAGCGGCGTGCACGCACCGCGGCCACCCGGCAGGATGTCATCGATTTCCTGGTCCGGCAGGGCTATGCCTGCACGGCCTCGGAGAGTAATTGCTTCATGGTCGATGTGAAGCGGCCGGCCGCAGGCTTCAAGGACGACATGGCAACGCATGGGGTCTTCATCGGCCGCAGCTGGCCGGTGTGGCCCACGTGGTCGCGGATCACGGTGGGTACCGAGGCGGAGATGGCACGCTTCAAGCAGGCCTTCGTGCAGGTGATGGCCGGCAAGCGCGGCCCCTTGCCGGTGCCGCAGGTCGCGGCGCATGCGTCACTGGATGGGTGTTTCCATTACGCCTGAGGCAGGGATTGCGCGCTGGCATGGTGTGCGCGGTGGCAGGCGCGATCTGCAACACGCGATGCCCCGGTGGCATCTGCTCGCTGCCCGTGCTCGCTACGCGCACGCGAGCTGCAGCCGAGGTTCTGTAGATCGCGGCCAGGCGGTACCCTGGCAAGGCCGGCGCAGCGCGAGCGTCGGTGGGGTTGGATGCATCGCGTATTTCTTATCGCAGGAGTGTGCCTTGAAGCTGTTTTCGACGATTGCCGTGCTCGGCCTGGTGCTGATGGCACCTTCGGCCTGGGCCCGGACATGTGCGGTGACCATCTCCGGCAACGACCAGATGAAGTTCGACCAGAGCGCCATCAAGCTGGCGCCCGACTGCACGCAGGTGGACCTGACGCTCAAGCACTCCGGCAAGATGGCCGCCACGGTGATGGGCCACAACTGGGTGCTGACCAAGTCCGCCGATTTCCAGGCGGTTGCCAACGCCGGCGTGCGCTCGACCATTGCCGACAGCTACCTGCCCAAGGCCGATGCGCGCGTGATCGCGCATACCAAGGTCATCGGCGGCGGCGACAGCACCACCGTCAGCTTTCCCACCAGCGCATTGACCAAGGGTGGCGCGTACACGTTCTTCTGCTCGTTTCCCGGGCACTGGGCGATGATGAAGGGCACGCTGAGCTTCGGATGACCGCGGCGCGCCACGGGGCCGGTCCCTGTGGCGCGGTGCATCGGTTGGCTGCCTCCGGCATCGTGTGAACGACGCTGCTGCATCGCTACATGGTCGCGCGCCGTTCCCGCCATGTCAGGCGCGCCTGGCAGGCACCATGACGTGCACGCCCCTCACGGTGGCGGTGCGTCCGTTGTGTGCCGGACGTCCCCGCTGCGTAACACACCGCGCTGCAGCGCCTGCGCCAATGCGCCTTCGCGGCTGCGTGCATCGAGCTTGCGGTACAGATTCTTGAGATGGAATTTGACCGTGTTTTCCGACAGGTGCAGGTGGCGGGCGATCTGCTTGTTGGAATAGCCACGCGCCAGCTGCGCCAGCACTTCCAGCTCGCGCTCGCTGAACACGTCGCTGGAAGGATCGTCGTCGCCGCTAAGGCGTTCGAGCAGGGCCTGGATGGTCAAGGCACGCGTGGTGCCGCCCACGGTGTGCGGGTCGTGCTGCCGGAGCGAGCGCAGCATCGCCTTGGCGGGCAGGCCGAGTTCGACGATCGCCTGCCAACTCTGTGTCAGCGCCACGTGGTCCAGGGCGCTGTACAGGTAGGGCAGGGCGGCGAGCAGTTCGCCGCGTTGCTGCAGCACCAACGCGATGCGGGCACGGGTGCGCGCGAGATGGCACAGGTTGTCGTTGCTCAGGCAGGCCTGCTCGATCTGGCCGAGGATGACCAGGGCTGCGCTGCTGCGTCCGGCCAGGCGGTGCCAGCGTGCCAGTGCGAACCCCATCGCCGCGCGATCGCGCCACCGGTGCGCCGCGCGCAATGTGTGTGCCAGCGAGGATTCGCCGCCGGTGCGCGCGATCAGCACATCGATGGCCGCGTTGCCGGGATGTTCCAGCAGCAGCATCAAGCGCCACGCAGACGCCAGCTCGGACAGCCGCATCAGCTTGCGCCCGTGGGCGATCTGCTCGATATGGTCGAGCACCGCCAGGGCGCTGCGTCCGCTATGGTCGCGCACGCGCTCCAGTCCCAATGCGGTGTCGTACGCGGCTGCCAGCACATCCACGCCGGCATCGTGTTGCTCGAGCGTTTCCAGTGCCGGGTGCAGCAGGTCCGCCGCGTCGTTGTGGTGGCCACGCTCGTACTGCAGCTGCGCGAGCAGGCACTGGCTGGCCGCCTCCAGCACGCGGTCTGGCTGTGGCGTGTGCGCGCACCCGTGCAGCGCTTGCCGGTAGCATGCCTCGGCGTCGCCGAGCTGCCCGCGGTAGAAAAAACTCTGGCCCAGCGCCAGCAGCGCCTGGCCGGCGCCCGCATCGCTGCCGCCGCGCTGCATTGCCTCGCGTGCCGCCAGTGCGTAGCGTTCTGCCACTGCAAACGCCCCCTGTGCGATGGCGGTGGTGGCGCAGATGCAGAGCAGCATGCCGCGGCCAAGCTGGTCGTCCTCGTCCAGTGCGCGCGCCTGTGCCGCGATCTGGGTCAGGCCATGGGGGTTGCCGCAGATTTCGTCCAGGCGGTCGCGCAGCACGGCCACCACCACGGTGTAGTCGCGCTGCAGCGGTTCGCGCAGGGCCGCAGGGAAATCGCGGAAGCGTTCCAGCAACAGGCGCGCGTGGCTGAACTCGCCCAGCTTGATGTGCAGATGCGCCTGGGTGAGGTTGAGCGCCGGCGTCTCGCGGATGGTGCGGTGGTCGAAGTGGCGCAGCAATGCACGCACCTCGTGCAGGCCGTGCGTCAGCAGCAACTGCCAGGTGCCGGCGCGCGCGATGTAGCTGGCCGCCAGATCGCCGCACTGGCCATGCGCGGCGTGTCGTACCGCGTCGGCCAGGTGCTGATGGTCGCCAAACCAGCGGGCTGCACGCTGATGCAGCTGGACGGCCTGGCCAGGGTGCTCGCGATCGAGCAATTGCTGCAGGAAGTCGGCAAACAAGGGGTGATAGCGGAACCATTCGCGTTCGCCATCCAGCGGCACCAGCAGGCCGTGGAAATGCTCCAGCCGGGCGAGCAGCCGTCCACTGTCGTCGCGCTGGCGCAGCGCATCGGCCAGCGAGGCGTTGAGGCGTTCCAGCAGGCTGGTACGCAACAGCAGGTCGCGCGTTGGTGCATCCAGGTCGTTGACCACCTGCTCGGCCAGATACGCGGCAATCTGCGTGCTGCGCCCGGAGAAGCGTGCGGTCACTTCCTGCTGACGTTGTGCATCGCCCTCCAGCCACAGCCGCGCCAGATGCAGCGCCACCGGCCAACCTTCGGTGTAGTGCAGCAGGGTCTCCACCACCGGCGCCGGGACCTGCGGCCCCAGCAGCGTGCGTGCTTCGTCGGTGTCCAGTGCCAGTTGCGCGCTGCAGATGCGACCGAGCTGTGCGTGCAATTCCAGCCGCGCCAGCGGCAGCGCCGGCACGCGACGGGTGGCAAGCAACAGATGCAGGCGCCCACCGCTGTGTTCCACCAGGCGCAGCACCAGCTCATCGACCAGGCTACTGCCGAGCCGGTCGTAGTCGTCGACGATCACGCTGATGCGCCGCGGTGCCGCGCGCAGGGCGCGAATCAGCACCGCGACCGCATCGCGCGGGTCCTGCTCGCAATGGTGCATCACGCTGGTGCACAGCGCGGCGTCGGCGCCTGCACCCTGCAGCGCCAGGGCGAGATGACCCACAAAGCGCGCGGCATCGGCATCGGCTTCGTCCAGCGACAGCCAGGCCACCGACGCCGCATCACGCGCGCGCAGCTGCGCATGCCATTGCGCCAGCACCGTGGTCTTGCCGAACCCGGGCGGGGCCAGCAGCAGGGTCAACGGACGCATCTGGCCCTGATCCAGTGCCCTCAGCAATGCCTCGCGCATCACCGCGCCCGGGTGCGGCGAAGGCGGCTCCAGCTTGCTGGCAAGCAGCCAATCGGGAAGAGCGGGGTCGCGCGGCGGTGACGGGCGCGGAGTGAGCAACGCAACAGGCTTGAGCATGAGGCGAGGGCGGCCGTGGCAAGCGTCAACAGCGCGCCGGCTCGACACGCTGCACAACGTGATGAAACAGCGGCGACGGCACGCAGGTCACCGAGACGGCGACAACGACGGATCGGCTGCTTCGCGGGTCCCCACCCATGCCCGTCCCTGAGCACCTTTCAGAAAGGTATGACAGCCTCACGACAAAAGCAAAGTGTGTAGCGGTTTTCACGCCATCGCCGCCAGGGTCGAGGCGGGCCATCGGGTGGATCGGGTTGTGGTTGCGTCTGCTCGCGCCAGCGGCGTGCGCAGAACAGGTGTGTGTGATCCGGCGTCACCGACCGGCGCGCCCAGCCCGCGGCCTGCGCATTCACTTGGCCCTGCGGTGCATGCCCGGCCCCGCTGGGCCCGCGCCGGCATCCACGTCCGGCGCCATCAGGGCGGCCGTTATCGGCTGCCGGCGTCTGGTTCGGCTGGCTGCCTCAGCGCCGCACCTGCGCCCTCGGCACGTGCTGAAGGCGAAGCGCGGCGCGGACGCCGTCTTACCCCATGACGCGTCAGCGTGCGACGTCTGTAAAAGCTTCGCGTGCCGCGGCGAGCGTGGCCTCGATCACGGCCTCGTCGTGCGCGCTGGACATGAAGCCGGCCTCGTACGCCGACGGCGCCAGGTACACGCCCCGCTGCAGCATCGCGTGGAAGAAGCGGTTGAAGGTGGTGGTGTCGCAGGCGGTGGCCTGCGCATAGCTCTCCACGATCTCGTCGCTGAAGAACAGCCCGAACATGCCGCCCACCTGGTTGGTGGTGACGGCAATGCCGGCCGCGCGCGCGGCATCTTCCAGGCCTTCGCACAGCACGCCGGTCGCCTCGCCCAGGCGGGCGTGGAAGCCCGGTTCCTGCACCAGTTCCAGCATCGCCAGGCCGGCGGCCATGGCCACCGGATTGCCCGACAAGGTGCCCGCCTGGTAGATCGGCCCGGCCGGGGCGATCTGCTCCATCAGCTCGCGCCGGCCGCCGTACGCGCCCACCGGCATGCCGCCGCCGATGATCTTGCCGAAGGTGGTCAGATCCGGCGTGACGCCATAGAGCGCCTGCGCGCCACCCAGCGCCACGCGGAAGCCGGTCATCACTTCGTCGAAGATCAGCAGCGCGCCATGCCGCGTGCACAATGTCCGCAGGTGCTGCAGATAGCCCGCCAGTGGCGGAATGCAGTTGGCATTGCCCACCACCGGCTCGATGATCACTGCCGCCACGTCGGCGCCGATCTCGTCGAACAATGCAGTGGCGCCTTCGAAGTCGTTGAAGCTGAGCGTGGCGGTCAGCTCGCTCAAGCCGGCCGGCACGCCCGGCGAGGTGGGCACGCCCAGGGTCAGCATGCCGCTGCCGGCCTTGACCAGGAACGAGTCGCCGTGGCCGTGGTAGCAGCCTTCGAACTTGATGATGCGGTTACGCCCGGTGGCGCCGCGCGCCAGGCGCACCGCCGACAGCGTGGCCTCGGTGCCCGAGTTGACCATGCGCACCATCTCGCACGAGGGCACCAGCCGGGTGATGGTCTGCGCCATCGTCACTTCCGCCGCGCACGGCGCGCCAAACGACAGCCCGTCGCGGATCGCGCGTTCCACCGCCTCGCGCACCGTCGGGTGGTTGTGCCCGGCAATCATCGGACCCCATGAGCCCACGTAGTCGATATAGCGGTTGTCGTCGACGTCGTACAGGTACGGGCCGTCGGCACGGGCCACGAAGAACGGCTCGCCGCCCACCGACTTGAACGCCCGCACGGGTGAGTTGACGCCGCCGGGCAGCAGCGTCTGCGCCTGGGCGAACAGTGCGTGGGAGCGGGTGTGGTTCATGCGCGCAGATCCTTGAGGAATACCAGTGGGGACATCGATGCCCGGCAGCGGGCATCGCGTTCGCCATTGTCAGGCCTGCGGCCTCGCGCGCCTACCCGGCAGAGGCCCGCCTACCCGTCGGAGCCGGCGGGTAGGGCAACCCGGCTGCCTATGATCGGACACGAGGGGACCGGGCGTTTGGGCATGAGCTGATGGCATGCGGTCATTGGCGCCCCGCTGCAGATGTTCAGAAAGTGTGATTCCGGTGGCCGTTGGCCCCGTTCATCCAGTCGCCTTGCCGACCGTTCCAGACTTGGGGAGAAAGCATGAACCGTAGTATCCAGAAGCGTGCGCTGGCGTTGGCCCTGGTGGTGGCCATCGGCGGTGCACACGCGCAGTCGACCACCGGCAGCATCGTCGGCAGCGTGGGGCAGGGCAGCGGCACCAGCGTGGTGGTGGAAAACAACAGTGGCCTCAGCCGCGAAGTGCCGGTGGACGCGCGTGGCCGGTACACCGCCGGCAATCTGCCGTTGGGCACCTACAAGGTGACGGTCAAGCGCGACGGCGAGGTAGTGGAAACCCGCGAGAACGTGGCCATTACCGTGGGCGCCAACACCGACGTGTCGTTCGCCGCCAGCGCCGCAGGGAGCGGCGTGCAGACCCTGGACAGCGTCACCGTCAACGCGGCCAGCCTGGCCACCATCGACGTCAGCAGCGTGGATACCCGCACCGTGGTCACCGCCGAGCAGCTGGCGCAGCTGCCGTTGGGCCGTACCGCCGAAGCGATCGCGCTGCTGGCGCCGGGCGTGGTGGTCAACAGCGGCGGTTTCGACAACGGCCCGCTCGGCGGCTCGCTGCCCAGCTTCGGTGGCTCGGCCGCCAGCGAAAACGCGTATTACCTCAACGGTTTCAACACCACCACCATCAGCAACAATCTCGGCGGCCTGACCCTGCCGTACGGCGCCATCGACCAGCAGGAAATCTTCACCGGCGGCTACGGCGCGCAGTACGGGCGCGCCAACGGCGGTGTGATCAACCAGATCGGCAAGCGCGGCACCAACGAGTGGAAGTTCGGCGCGGCGGTGATCTGGGAGCCGAACGGCCTGCGTGCCAACCAGCGCGACATCTACTGGCGCCCGGACAGCCAAGCCAGCACCGTCAACAACGCTGCCTACCGCTACGCGCGTGCGGCCAATGGCCTGTACCAGCCGGCCAGCGAAGCCGAGGCCAACCAGACCACTTACAGCGCCTACGTCGGTGGCCCGATCATCCAGGACAAGTTGTTCTTCTTCCTGGCCGCAGAGCAGGTGGATTCGGATGGCGTACGCGTGGGCACCAATCGCGACACCGACAACGGCCGCACCGGCGGCCTGACCGACTACGACTACAAGCAGAAGCGCTGGTACGCCAAGGTGGACTGGAACATCACCGACAACCACCTGATCGAGGTGACCGGTGCCAGCGACGAGGCGGAGACCAACGGTTCGATTTATCGCTACGACTATGTCAACCGCACGCGTGGCAGCTATTTCACCGATGAATCCACCTGGAAGACCGGCCCAACGCTGTTTACCGGCAAGTACACCGGCTATCTGGGTGACAACCTCACCGTGACCGCGCTGTACGGCAAGATGCGCACCCCCGACGAGCTGACCCCGTTCAACTACAACGCGGCCGGGGGACCGGTGATCAATAGCGCGGCGTTGCAGAATCCGGCCTACACCGGCGGCACGCCACGCATCGGCAACCAGCTGGTCACCTCGGTCAGTTCGCCGGATCGCGAATACAAGAAAGACAATCAGCGCCTGAATCTGGAATGGCGCCTCGGCCACCACACGCTCAATTTCGGTATCGACAACCAGAAGTCCGAAGGTATCGACGTCGGCTCGGTGCTGTCCGGCCCCGGCTTCGCCTGGACCTACGGCCAGACCAACGACCCCAACGGGTTGGCCACCGGCGGACTGGTCAGCCAGTCTGCCAACGAAGCCGGCGGCATCGGCGCGCCAAGCCCGGGCCTGGTCGATCCGGTCAACGGGTCCAGCGGCTACTACGTGGTGCGCAACATCAACACCAGCCTGTATTCCTACGAGGCCAAGCAGCGCGCCTATTACATCGAAGACAAGTGGCAGGTCACTGACAACCTGTTGTTGAGCATCGGCCTGCGCAAGGACGAGTTCACCAACTACACCCCGTTCGGCGACCCCTACATTGAAGTGGATAACGCGTGGGCGCCGCGCTTGGGCTTCAGCTGGGACGTCAATGGCGATTCCAGCCTGAAGGTGTTCGGTAACGTTGGCCGCTATTACCTCGGTCTGCCGCTGTCGGCCGTCAGCTTGTTCACACCGGCCACCACCACCGATACCTATTTCACCTACAGCGGCATCAATGCCGACGGCACGCCGGTGTTGGCGCAGCAGCTCGGCTCGGCCGTGTCGGCCAATTCGCGCTTCGGCCGCATCGCCGATGTGCGCACCGCAGTGGCCAAGGACATCGAAGGCGAGAACCAGGACGAAGTCATCCTGGGTTTCACCAAGCAGCTCGAAAGCGGCTGGGTGCTCGGCGTGCGCGGTACCCACCGGCGTCTCAATGCCGGTATCGACGACCAGAACTACGACGTCTCCAACACTGCGCTGATCAACGCGGCCGCCGCGCAGGGCGTGACCATCGATTTCTCGCAAGTCGCAGGCGCCTCGCTGATCAATCCCGGCCAGACCAACACCTGGGGCGTGATCGGCACCGACGGCCAGTTCCATGAGGTGTCGGTCAGCCGCGAAGCGGCGGGCTTCCCGAAGTTCAAGCGCAACTACTCGGCCGTGGAGTTCAACCTGGAGCGTCCGTTCGACGGCCAGTGGTACGCCAAGGTCAACTACGTGTGGTCGCATAGCTACGGCACCACCGAAGGCCAGGTGCGTTCGGACCTGTGGCGCACCGGCGGCGCACTCGGCAGCTATCAGGGCCAGGCGTCGGTTTCTACAACGCAGAGCTGGGACCACGCAGCACTGATGGAACATTTCAACGGCGATCAATCCAACGATCACCGCCATCAGCTCAAGCTGTTCGGCTTCTACCAGTTCAACCCGCAATGGGGCGCCTCGGCCAACTTCAGCCTGATCTCCGGGGCGCCACATAATTGCCTGGGCAACTACTACGGCACCGAATACAGCGGCCGCGATCCGGCCGGCTACGGTGGCAGCGCCATCACCGGCGGTCCTTACCATTACTGCTACAACCCGGAAACCGGCACCGGCGTGGCATCGCCTCCGGGCTCGCAGGGGCGCCTGGGCTGGATCGCCCAGCTCGACATGGGCGTGACCTACAAGCCGGCCTTTGCCGACGGCAAGCTGGCCTTGCGCTTCGACGTGTTCAACATCACCAACGAGCAGACCGCGACGAACATCTATCCGTTCTCGCAGCTGCCCGACAACACCACCAACCCGCTATGGAATCAGGTGGTGGCCTACCAGGCACCGCGCTCTGGCCGGGTGACGTTGAGCTACGATTTCTGATCGGATCACGCGACAAGGGCAGTCCCGGCAGCGACGCGTGAAAGCACGCGTCGCTGTTTTTGTTTTGGGTGATGGCGGCCGAATTGACGTCACCGTGATGAGTGAAGGCAGGCAGCCTGGGTGATGGCTTTGCTAAGCAGATTGTCCGATGTAGTCGAACAGCCCCGACGCGCAGGTTGCAGCAAATTCGCAGAGCGGATGATCTGCGAATTGCTGCAGGGCGCTTGCCCGCCCACCATCGCAGGACACCCTGCAAGTACGTCCATGTAGCTCCGTGGCGGCATCCATGCCGCCACGGGTCCCGCGACGGTGGGCGGGCAAGGACCAGTGGAGTTAGTCGGTGCGCATGGCTCTCAACCAGCGCTTGGCAAACTGGCGACGCGGTGCCTTTGCTCTTCAACAAAACCACCAACCAACTGTCTGGCGTGGTGTCCTCGCCGATTGCGGGACCGTGTGGCGGCATGGATGCCGCCACCGAGCCTCCAGGGACGGATTCACGGCGTGTCCCGCAAGCGGTGAGGGCACCGCGCATTCGACCAGACGTGAAGACAGCCAAGCGATCGCGATACGCACGGTGCAGGTGTCTCAACCTGGTTGCTCGCTACGGACAGATCAGGCGGAGAGCGGATCATCTTCGCCTTTGCTGCAGGGCCCTTGCCCGCCCACCATCGCGGGACACGCTGCAAGTACGCCATGTAGCTCCGTGGCGGCATCCATGCCGCCAAGGGTCCCGCGACGGTGGGCGGGCAAGGACCAATGGAGATGGTCGGTGCGCACAGGTTTCAACAAGCAGCCGGCAAGCTGGCGACGCGGCATCTTCGTTTTTCAACAAAACGACCAGCCAGGTGTGTGATGCGGTGTCCTCACCGATTGCGGGGCCGCCAAGGGGCCCGCGACGGTGGGCGTGCAAGGCCCCGTCACGATGGTCGGTGTACTTGGTGCAAGCAGGGCATCAATCCTGCGCGACGGCGTACGACGCAGCCAGCATCGATCGTCTTCAACGCTTGCCGCACTATCACGCAAATCCGGCGCGGTATGCCTGCACTGCTGCGACCGGATCTGGCGCCGCATACACGCCGCTGACCACGGCAATCAGGTCGGCACCTGCAGTCACCAGCGCGGGCACCTGCGCAGCGGCGATGCCGCCGATCGCTACCCTGGGTAGACCAAGCTCGGCCGCTTGCTGCAGTAGCGCCGGCGTCGCGCGCCGGGTGGTCTGCTTGGTGGTGGTCGGGAAAAACGCACCGAACGCGACATAGCTGGCACCCGCGGCGGCGGCGGCGCGCGCGCGCTCGATCTCGTCGTAGCACGACACCCCGATGATCGCCTGCGGCCCCAGCCGCGCGCGTGCGGCTGCCACCTCGCCATCGTCTTCGCCCAGATGCACGCCCTGTGCACCGACCTGCGCGGCCAGTTGCGCATCGTCGTTGATGATCAAGGGCACACCGTGCGCCGCACAGGCCTCGCGCAGGGCGCTGGCCTGGCGCAACCGCAGCGCCCCATCAGCCTGCTTGTTGCGATATTGCAGCCAGGTGATTGCTGGCAATAACGGCACGGTGCGCAGGAGCAGGCGCTGGGTATTGGGCTCGTCCGGGGTGATCAGGTACACGCCGCGGGCGTCAAGGCGGTGGGGCATGGCAGCGCTTCCGAAAGCGGTGGATGGGATGGGACAATGCTGGCCCCACCGTTGCGTGACCGCGATTATCCGATGAGCGACACATCCACCACCACCTACCGCACCTGGATGTGCGTGGTCTGCGGGTTCCTCTACCACGAGGCCGACGGCATTCCCGAAGAAGGCATTGCGCCCGGCACCGCTTGGCAGGACGTGCCCGAGAGCTGGACCTGCCCCGATTGCGGTGTCACCAAGGACGACTTCGAAATGGTGGAGGTCGACTGACCGCTTGCCTGCCCCGACCGGGCATCGACCACCTGCCGCGCCATGCCGTGGCGGCTGAGCGAGTAGAAGTACGCGGGGGCTCAGTGCGCCCGCGCGCGCTGGCTGTTCAGTTCCACCAGATGCTCGTGCAGATGGACCGCGTCCTGCGCGCTCGGGTTGAGTAGCAGGTAGCGCGAGAGATCGTGGCGGGCGCCATTGCGATGGCCCAGATGCAGATAGGCCATGCCGCGGTCGCGCAGCGCCTCTGGTTGGTCGGGCACCAGCTTCAGGATGCGGTCGGCGCTGCGTGCGGCGCGGTCCCAGTGCTCGGCATCGGCGTACACGCCGTGCAGGTTGCGCAGAATGCGGATCAGGATCGCGCGGTGCGGTGCGGGGTCGAGAATCTGCGCCAGCGCACGGTCGTCGGGGATTTCGCCGCCCAGGTGCGGGCGGGCGCGCTCGCGCAGCTCGTCCACGCCCAGCGGGCGACCACCGTTGAACGGGTCCATCACCAGGACCCCGTCGTCGACCGGCAGGCGCACGAGGAAATGTCCCGGAAACGACACCCCCGCCAGCGGGATGCCCAGGCGACGGGCCACCTCGATCTGCACCATCGCCAGCGAGATCGGATTGCCCAGCCGGCGCTCGAACACCTGGTTCAGATAGCTGTTGCGGGGGTCGTAGTATTCGTCGTGATTGCCCGAATAACCCAGTTCATCGAACAGGTAGCGGTTGACTGCCGCCATCTTCAGCGGCCACAGATCGATCGCCTCCACCTCGCGGCGCAGGTGCTCGACGTGGCTCTGCACCAGCGTGTCATACAGCTCGGCATCCAGCTGTGGATACTCGTCGCGTGCGATCAGCAACGCGGTGGACATCAGTGGCACCGCATCGTCGTCCAGGCTGGCGAGCGCGGTCCAATGGGGAAGTGGGAGCATGTCGACCATGCTGACAAGAGTGTCGGCAAGCGGCGCGGGGTTCAAGTCCGGTACTTCCTGACAGGAGACACCGCATCGCTGTGAATCACTTCAGCTTGGGAATATCCGGGCTGAAAGTGAGTTCGGCGCCGTCCTGCAGGTTGAGCCTGGCGGCCTGGCCGGCATTGAGCTCCAGCACATAGCGGGCCGGCGCCTTGCTGGGGTAGGGCGGGCAGGCGTCGCCGGCCGAGCACGGCGGCACATCGCGCTGCTGCGACACCAGCCGGCGCTGGTTGTCGAAGTACAGGATATCCAGCGCGATCTTGGTGTTCTTCATCCAGTAGGCCATCGGTTCCTGGCGGTCGTGGATGAACAGCATGCCGCGGTCTTCGTCCATGGCGTCGCGGAACATCAGCCCCTTTGTGCGGTCGGCATCGTTCTGTGCCAGTTCTACCTGATAGCGCGTACCGGCCAGTTCCACCCAGGAGCCGCCGCTGGCGCAGCCGCCAAGCAGGAGCAGACAGGCAAGACCAAGGAAGTGGGCAGGGCGCATGCGGCAAACCGATGAGGCGGGGATGGCGCACCTTCTGCCATGCACCGGCGTGCGTCAAGTCGCGGAGGCAGGCGATGCAGTGCGGTGCCAGGCAAGGTATCGGGACGGGCCGATTGCCCGCTGCGCATCGCGCGGCCACGGTGCCGCCTCGCCCAGCGCGCGGGATGCGGGAAGGTCGCTCTGCATGGCAGCGCGCTGCATCCGCCTGCGAGCGGGGCGACACGTTCCGCTTACAGATGCGCTGCGTGCGGACTTCTGTATGCAGACGGCGAGCAAGTTGCGCCGGGGGTGCAGCGTTCGAGAGTCGCCGCACCGGCCACCGCTGTGAAGAGAGCACCTGCAACGCCGCGTTGCCGGCGCGGCCCTGGTGTCGGAATGTCTGCGCGCCGTCGGGCGCACGAACATCGTCCGCGTCGTGCGTCAGAGCACGCGCGGCGGTGTGCCGCCGACGATCACCACATCGGCCGGGCGGCGCGCAAACAGGCCCACGCAGACCACGCCCGGAATCTGGTTCAAGCTGCGCTCCAACGCCACCGGATCGGTGATCTGCAGGTTGTGTACGTCCAGCACCACGTTGCCGTTGTCGGTCACCACGCCGTCGCGCCACACCGGCTGGCCGCCGGTCAACGCCAGGATCTGGCGGGCGACCAGGCTGCGTGCCATCGGAATCACCTCCACCGGCAGCGGAAACTTGCCCAGCACCGGCACTTGCTTGCTCGGGTCGACGATGCAGATGAAGCGTTCGCTGGCCTCGGCAATGATCTTCTCGCGGGTCAGTGCCGCACCGCCGCCCTTGATCAGGCAGCGGTTCGGGGCGCACTCGTCGGCGCCGTCCACATACACCGACAGATTGCCGGTGTGGTTGAGATCCAGCACCTCGATGCCGTGCTGGCGCAGGCGTGCGGTGCTCTGTTCGGAGCTGGAGACCGCGCCCTTGATGCGGTGGCCGATACGGCCCAGCGCATCGATGAAGTAGGCCACCGTCGAGCCGGTACCGACACCGACGATCATGCCGTCTTCCACGTAATCGAGTGCCTTCTCGGCGGCCAGGCGTTTTGCGTCGGACATTTGGGAGCTCGGGATTAGTGATTGGAGATTTGGGATTCGTCTAGGCGGTGCAACGCGGGCGGGCATTGAGCGAATCCCCAAGCCCCAATCCCGGTTATTCGAGCCCTAAAAGCAACTTCCACTGCGCGGCGGTCACCGGCAGGATCGACAGGCGATTGCCGCGCGCGATCAGCGGGAAGCCCTCGCCCAGTGCATCGGCGTGTTGCTTGATTTCGTCCAGCGCAATCGTGCGCTTGAGTTTGCGCTCGAACGCCACGTCCACCAGCATCCAGCGTGGGTCTTCGCGCGTGGACTTGGGGTCGTGGTAGTCGGATTTTGGGTCGAACTGGGTGTCGTCCGGATACGCAGTGCTGGCGACCTTAGCGATGCCGACGATGCCGGGCACCTTGCAGTTGGAGTGATAGAAGAACACACCGTCGCCCACCTGCATGCCGTCGCGCATGAAATTGCGCGCCTGGTAGTTGCGCACGCCGTTCCACGGCTCGGTGCCGACGCGTTCCAGATCATCGATGGAGAACGTGTCCGGCTCGGACTTCATCAACCAGTAGCGCTTGCGGGCAGTCATGCAGAGAGGCTGTCGTCTTTCAGGAAAGTGGCGTGTTCGGTGCAGATGGCGTCCACGCCCACGTCCCAGGATTCGGTCGGCAAGGCAGGCACCTGCTGTGCGGCAAAGCCGACGCCCACCAGCCAGGGCGGCGGCGCCTGGCGATGCCGGAACGCGAAGCTGCGATCATACCAGCCGCCCCCCATGCCCAGCCGCCGGCACGCCGCGTCGAAACCGGTCAGCGGGGTCACCACCAAGGCCATGTCCTGTGGCGCCAGCGTGTCGGCCAGATCCACGTCCGGCTCGGGAATCCCGTAGCGATTGCTGACCAGTCCCTGGCCCGGCCGCCATGGCGCAAAGCGCAGCACGCGTCCGTCCAGCACCGGCAGGCAGTAGCGCACGCCGGCCGGCAAGCTCAGCTGCCAGCGATGCAGTGCGATCTCGCCATCCATCGCCCAATACCCGGCCACCGCACCGGCCTGCGGCGCGAACGGCAGCGCCAGCAAGCGTTCGGCCAATACATCGGCGGCGGCCAGTCGCTGCGTGGGCGGCAGGCTGCGGCGTTGGGCACGCAACTGCTGACGCAGCGCGTCTCGGTCCTGGGTCATCGGTGTCTCGCAGCGGTCGAATGCGCACATTGTCGATGGCCCACGTCCAGCTGCCTAGCGCCATGTCCGCAATGTTCAACATCCCGTTTGAACGTCCGGCGTCCGGTCGGAACGTCGGGCACCGGGTCTGTACGCGCCGCCGGGCAATCGCCTCGTTGGGCGGTTGGCGAAGCGCGGCGCTCACGCGCTTGGCGTAGAGAACATGTCTTCGTACGTTCCGCTCGGTGACATGCTGCGCACGTGCGCTCCTGAGGCTGCCCCCCAGGCTGTCGCATCATCGACAGGCCAATCCCGCAGCAGCGCCCTGGGGCACGAAGGGCTGCCTCGCTGCGCGCGGCAGGCGTCGTGCCCAAACGCATGCCAGACACACAAAAAGAAACGACGCCCGAAGGCGCCGTTTCAGATTTGCATTCTCCGCGGTGACGATGCGGGCGAAACGACCTTGAACCCGGGGTTCAAGTGGGGACGTTGTGAGGCCATCGGGCTTCCCGCTACAAGGCGGACTTGCACACCCGGCTTCGGCGCGCCCCCGTGGTCGTAATTAAGGGACAAGGCGAATGTTTTGCACGCTGTCGTTTACAGCAGAGAACGCAGGTGAAGTATAGACCTCTGCTGCGCGATGGCTAGCCCATTCGTCGGCACGCGGTCGCAAAAATTCATCTTTGCGACGGCAGTGCGACGTCGTGCTCAACGCGGTGTATCGGCCAGGCCGTCCAGGCGACGGTTCAAGCTGTCCAGCGTATTCGCCAATTCACGATCGTAGAGCGCTTGTTGGTCGCGCAACTGCTGCAACTCATGGGCAAGATTGAGCGCAGCCAGCACCGCCACACGATCGACCGCTGCCATGCGGTTGCTGCCACGGATCTCGCGCATGCGCAAATCCAGCAGGCGTGCTGCAGCGGTGAGGCTCTCGCGTTCGTCGGCAGTCACGCCAACCGTGTATTCACGATCCAGAATACGCACGCTGACCGGTTCGTTGCTGCTCACGTGTGCTGCTCCAGTGACTTCAACCGCACGATCATGGCTTCCACCCGCGAACGTGCCTGCTCGTTCTTGGTCAGCAGTTGCGAACGCTCGCCGATCAATTGTTCCTGCTGATGGCGCAGGCTGCGGTTCTCGTCGGTCAACCGTTGCGTCCGCTCCACAAGCGCCTCCACGCGGGCGGCGAGTGCGCGGATCTGAGCGAGGGCGGCAGCGTTGTCCATGCGCTCACGATAGGGGCGCGCGCGCGTCACGGTCAAGCGCCGCTCACGGGCCGGTCACGCACCATGAAGCCAAGCCTGCCAAGGGCTGCCGCCGGCCTGACCCGCTGCAGCGCGTGGCCCCTGGAACGCTGCATGGAGCGACCGGAACGCGGTTGGGACGGGCGGCCTTGATACACTGGAAAGTCTCGTCGCCCGCCTCGCGCGGGTGCCTTCTGTTCCTAGCCTGGATGACCCGATGGATCTGCCTGATGTAACCGCTGTGCAAACTGAAAGCCGTCAGCTCGGGCTGGCGTCCTCTGCGGCGGAGTTGCACGGCGGGCTATGCGGGTGGTTGTCCGGTGGTGGGGCCGACAGTGGCGACTGGCTGGCCCGCATCCTGGCCGACAACGCCCAGGCGGCGCCCAGGCAGGGCGGCGCGCTGGATCGGCTGCGCCAGGCCACCGTGGCACAGCTGGAAGACCGCGACTTTGCGTTCGATCTGCTGCTGGTCGAAGAAGGCGCCCCGTTGCCGGCGCGTACCGATGCGCTGTTCGATTGGTGCCGCGCGTTTCTGGGCGGCTTCGGGTTGGCCGCGCAGCAGCGCCCGGCGCTCACCGAAGAAGGCGAAGAAGCGCTGCAGGATCTGGCCCGCCTGGCGCAGGCATCCAGCGACGATTTCGATGCCGGCGAAGAAGACGACACCGCCCTGGCCGAGATCGAGGAATTCGTCCGCGTGGCGGTGCTGTTGCTGCACGGCGACTGCGTCATGGGGCCGCGTTTTCGCCAACGTCTGAACTGATCGTCGTCCCGTCATGAAGAAGCTCACCGGGATCGGCGCGGCCGAGTATGCGCGCCGGCGCAAGCAACTGATGCAGATGGCCGGCGAGCACGCCATCCTGATCCTGCCCGCCGCTCCCGAGCGCGTGCGCAGCCACGACACCCATTACCCGTACCGGCAGGATTCGGACTTCTGGTATCTGAGCGGCTTTCCCGAGCCCGAGGCGGTGCTGGTGCTGGTGCCCGGTCGCCGGCACGGCGAAGCCATCCTGTTCTGCCGCGAGCGCGATGCCGAGCGCGAAGCCTGGGACGGCCCGCGCGAGGGGCAGGAAGGGGCGGTGGAACGCTACGGCATGGACGACGCGTACCCCATCGACGATGTGGACGAGATACTGCCGGGTCTGCTGGAAGGGCGCAGCCGGGTCTATTACCACTTCGGCCGCGATGTCGATTTCGATCTGAAGCTGATCGGCTGGCTCAAGCGGGTGCGCGAGCAGGTGCGTCATGGCGCGCAGCCACCGCATGAATTCCTGGAGCTGGGGCATCTGCTGCACGAGCAGCGCCTGTTCAAGTCGCGCGATGAACTCGCCTTGATGCAGCAGGCCGCCGACATCAGCGTGCGTGCGCACCTGGCCGCCATGAGACTGGCACGCCCGGGCGTGCACGAGTACGAACTGCAGGCCGAAGTGGAGCGCGAATTTCGCGCCGCCGATGGGTGGCCGGCCTATGGCAGCATCGTCGGCACCGGCAGCAACGCCTGCGTGCTGCATTATCGCGCCAACAACGCGCGCAGCCGCGACGGCGATCTGGTGCTGATCGATGCCGGTGCCGAATACCGTGGGTATGCGGCCGACATCACCCGCACGTTCCCGGTCAACGGCCGCTTCACGCCGGCACAGCGCGCCCTGCACGATCTGGTCGGTGCGGCGCAGGCGGCAGCGCTCGCGCAGGCGCGCCCCGGCGTGGCCTATGAGGCGGGGCATCTGGCTGCGGTGGAGACCTTGACCGAGGGCCTGCTACGCCTGGGCCTGCTCAAGGGCAAGCTGGAACGCAACATCGCCGAGGGGCATTACAAGCGCTTCTATCGACACAAGACCGGCCACTGGCTGGGCCTGGACGTGCACGATGTCGGCGATTACCGGCTGGCCGGCGACTCGCGCCTGCTGGAACCCGGCATGGTGTTCACCATCGAGCCGGGGCTCTATGTCTCTGCCGACGACACCACGGTGGAGCCCAGGTGGCGCGGCATCGGCATCCGCACCGAAGACAACGTGCTGATCACCGGTGATGGCCACCGCGTGCTGACCGATGCACTGGCACGCAGCGCCGACGAGATCGAAGCGGTGATGGCCGGCAGCGCGTAACCGCCGGCGCGCGGGAGGGTCGCAGCGGCCAACACACCGCAGCGAGCGTCATGAAGGCGCAGGCAAAACGCAGTCGCCGCAGTGGACGCGTGCTTACGCCGAATCCCAGGCACCAGCTGCGCCCGCCTGGCGACTGCACAGGCGTTTTGTCGGCTGGGTTCATTGGCCCAGCTGCGGCGTCTGGGTGCGTTCGGGGTGCTGCACCGGCTCGCTCGGCCCGGCGAGTTGACGCGCGCGCTCGAACGATTGTTCTTCCGGTGTGCCCAGCGCCTGTTCGGTTTTCATGTGCGCACGCAGGTGCGCCGGATTGGACGGGTCGCCTTGCACCACGAACACGTTCTCGCCGCCGTGCACGCCGCGATGGTTTGCTTCGCTCATCAGCACGTGGTCCACGCGCGACAGCCCGCCTTCCTTGGCCAGCGGCAACAAGGCGGCGGTGAGGCGTGCGCTGGTCTGATCGGGCGTGCGACCGTGCGCCGCATCGATCGCATGCACGCCGCGTTCGATCTGCTGGTACATCGCGTGGTCCGGGTGCGCACTCTGGCGTGGGTCGTTCATGGCAGTGTTCCGTGTGGTGGTGCTGCAACGTAGCGGGGCGTGATCGGGTGGTGGATGGCGCGGTTGGGCGCCCATCTCAGGTCTTTCGCCATTCTGGCCCGGTATTGCACACCGTGGTGTGGTCGGCCGCGCCTGCTGCTCAAGCGGCGGCGAAGACCGCGCGGGTCAGGTTTTCCGGCGCGTCGTCGGTGCACACCACTTCATCTTCGATGCGAATGCCGCCATACGGTTTGAACTGCTCCACGCGCTGCCAGTCGATGCTGGCGGCGTGGCCGTTCTTCTTCACTTCGTCCAGCAGCATGTCGATGAAGTACACACCCGGCTCGATGGTCACCACCATGCCTGGTTCCAGCACGCGGGTCAGGCGCAGGTAGGGATGGCCTGCCGGGCGTTCGATGCGGCCGCCGCGGTCGCTGGCGGCAAAGCCGGCCACATCGTGTACCTGCAGGCCGATCAGGTGGCCCAGGCCATGCGGGAAGAACGCGGCACTGACGCCGGTGGCCAGCGCGGCCTCCGGCGACACGGTGATGATGCCGAACTGCTGGAGGATGCCCATCAACGCCAGATGCGCATCGATGTGCAGCTGCTTGTAGTCCACGCCGGCGCGCACGGCCTGGCCCATGCGGAGCTGCGCGGCGTCGACTGCATCGATCAGGGCCTGGAATTCGCTGCCGGTATCGGCGGCGTAGGTGCGGGTGATGTCGCTGGCATAGCCATGTGCCGACGCGCCGGCATCGATCAGGAAACTGCGCAGCGGTTGCGGTGGCTGCTGGCCGAGCTCGGTGTAATGCAGCACTGCGCCATGCTCGTTGAGCGCGATGATGTTGCCGTATGGCAGCGTGTTGGCATCCTGGCCCACGGCCGCGCAGTAGGCCATATGGATGCCGAATTCGCTCTGGCCGGCGCGAAACGCCGCTTCGGCGGCACGATGGCCGCGCATTGCCAGCTGCTGGGCGATGCGCATCAACGCCAGCTCGTACGGGGTCTTGAAGGCGCGCTGATAGTCCAGGTAGTCGAGCACCGGCTGCGGGTTGTTCGGCACGTAGGCGCCGAGTGCGCTGCGCGCCTCGCCGAGGATGGCGCAGCGCTCGACCTGCCTGGGCAGCAGCGCCAGCGCCTGTTCCGGGGTGCGGATGATATGGATGTCGCAGTGCTCCACCCACCAGCCGCTGGGCGCGTCGGGCACCACGTGCCAGTAGTCGAATGGTTGGTGGAAGATCACCGTCGGCCGCTGGCCCGGGGTATAGACCAGCCAGCTGTCGGGCACCCGCGTCAGCGGCACCCAGGTCTTGAACTGCGGGTTGACTGCATACGGGTAATCGCGGTCGTCGAACACCTGGTAGTGCGTGCTGCCGCTGGGGACCACCAGATGATCGAAGCCGCCTCGTTGCAGCGCCTGATCGGCACGCGCGGTCAGCGTGCGCAGGTGGTCGGAATACAGGTGGCTCGGGGAGGGCTGGGTCATGCGGGACTCGATCGGCAATGCGAAGCAATGCGCAAGTTTGCCGCAATCGCACTGCGCTGCGTCAGCCGACCATGTGTTCTTCGGCGATCCAGGCGCGCAGGCGCTGGCGATGCGGCTCGGACATGCTCAGGAACCGGAAGCCGGCCCAGGCCTGCCCGGGCGCATGCGCCGGCTCCGACCACAGCAGGTGCACGCCGACGTCGATCTCGGTGGCGCGGCCAACGCGTTCGGGCAGGCTGAAACGCAGCTGGTACAGCGCGTCGTCGTGCAGGGCAACCGAGGCCAGCAGCAGCATGCCGGTTTCCGAGACATTGCCGACCCGGCCGATCTGCGCTTCGCTGAGCATGTCGATCACCGGCACCATGTCGTTTGGTTGGCGGCGCGGCGCACGGCGGGTGTCCTGGATCATGGCAAGGCCTCTGCGGGAGCGTGGCCGGCCAGGCTGCGCAGCGTACGCACGGTGGCATGCCAGGCACGGTCGATCAGGCGGGATTTCTCTTCGACCAGCAGGCGCGCCTGGCCGCCGGCCATCAGCCGCGCCAGCCCGTCCAGCGAGTGCTCGCCGATCTTTTGCCCGCGCTGATTGACGAACAATGCATGGCCGGTCATCGGGCTGTACCAGGACAGGCGTTGCCGGCGCAGGTCGCCTTGCTGGTTGATCACGAATTCGAACCAGGTCCCGAACGGCAGGCTGCGCAGCTGCGTGTAGCAGGCATCTTCAGGCGGCGTGCGCGGTATGGCGGCGGGCTTGTGCCCTGCAGTGTCGGCCTGCTCGCCCAGGCGCGCGCGCGCCTTGAGCTTGGCGGCCAGTTCGGTGCGCGAGCTAAGCGCATCGTCGCCGCCGGGCGTGGACAGGCGGCGCGCAATCGCGGCCGCTTCGTCGTGGTGATAGCCCACCTGCAGCAGCGCGGTTTCGACATCGGTGCCGAGCGCAATGTCGGTGGGCTCGCCCTTGTTGCGGCAGGTGACCTCGGCGATGCGCGTGGTCAGCGCCAGGCGCTCGTCCCACTCCGGCGACTGCTCGCCTTGCCGCAGCAGGGTGAGCGTGAGCACGTCGGACCAGGCCTGGCGCAGCAGCGATTGCACGAACCGTGGCGGTGCGCTGTCGTCGCACACCTGCTCGATCCGCGCCTGCGCCTGCTGTTTGGCAGTTTCCAGCCGTTCCTTGCCGCGCGCGGCATCCACATGCCGGCGTTCGGCCACGTCGGCCTTGCGCGCCAGGGTGCGCAGATGCGCCTGGATGTCGTCGTTGGCGGCGGCGAAGGTCGCCTCGTCGCCCTGGTAATCGTTGACGATGGTGTCGACCGCGGCGCCCAGCTTGTGCAGTAGCTGCGGGTCCACATCGTCCTCGCCCAGCCACACCGCGCCGGACTCGGCCACGGTGTTGAGCAGCTCGCGCACCGGGTGCTGGTCGCGCACGAAGAAATGCGTGTCGGCCAGGGCTGCGCGTACCACCGGCACCTGCAGCCTGGCGAGCAGGGCCTGCGCAGGTGTGTGATCGCGCACTTCGCGCTGCATCTGTGCGTAAAGCAGGCCAAGCAGGTCGAAGGTGTCGTTGTCCTGCGGCGACAGCGTGGCGTCTGCGCCGTGCTCGGCGCGCAGCAGCTCCAGCACCTGGCGTTGCACCGCATCGATACCGGGTGCCGGCGACAGTGCACCCGGGCGTGCGCCCGGCGCACCCTGCAGGCTGGCCAGTGCCTTGCCCAGCGCGGCCTTGGGCACGCAGGGCGCAGCGCTGGCTGCCGGCGCTGCAGCCGGCTGGGCGGCGGCCTGCAGCAAGCTGCCCGGGGCGGTGGTGCCGTGCGCGCCAGCGGTGCCGGCTGCCTGCCAGTGGCGTGCCGAGGACATCAGGCCGCCAAGTGCGTGTGCGGCCTCGTTCAACCCGGGCAAGGCCGCGTGCATGCTGCTGCTAGCACCCGACGCTGCAGGGGGCAGGCCTTGCGGATCGAGCAGGGCACTCTGCCAGGCGTTCGGAGCGGCGTGCCCGTGCCAGCCGTTGGCCGGCCGCGGGGGGCGCTGCGCGCTGCCGTGTGTGCCTGCCGCGGCGTTGCCTGCAGGTGTCGCCGCACCCGCTGGCGCGGTGCGGCGCGTCTGCACATGGGTGGGCTTGACCAGGTAGGGGTGATAGATCAGCCCGGGCAGGATGCCTTCCTGCGCGAGCGTGGCATTGGCGCTCTCGTAGACATCGCCCAGGCGATCCATCACCTGATGCTCGAAGACCTTGTACAGCGCGAGCTGCCCATCCAGGCCGAGACCCAGGCACTGGCCGCACTCACGCACGATCCTGCACAGGGCATAGGGCCCGAGCGGCAGGGCGTCGAGCTCGAATTCCGGCACTGCGCCGATCACCGCCAGACGTTGCGCCAGCAGTTGCAGCGCATCGGCACGCCGCGAGGTCTCGCGGCGGGCGATGTCGCTGAGCACGATGTCGCGATCGATGTCGGTGTCTTCCACCAAGGTCAGCGTCTGCGGTGGCGTGGACGCATCGGCGGGCGGCATCAGCGCAGGGCGCTCCTGCAATGCCGCCAGGTCCTGCGCCAGATGCTGCAGGAACAGCTGCGGAAAGCGGTCGATGTGATCGCGCAGGCCGCGCATCTGCGCGTAGATATCGGCCTGAATCTGGCTGTTGCGTGCGTGCTCGGCCTGATGCAGCAGCGCGCGTTCCAGCTCGACGATGGTCAGCCGTAGCGGGCCGCCGAGCGCCTGCACGCACTGCGCATGCAACATGCCAAGCAGGCGCCGGCCGCGCGCGGAAACGGGCGCGTCGGCGATCGGGCCGCTGAGCGTGGGCTGCAGGGAGGACAGGGGCGTGGACATCCGGGGAGATGGGCTCGGTGCGAAGCGTGAGCTATGTAGCATGTTTTCCGGCTGCGCAGCGATCATCGCGATGCGAGGTGCCAGGAGCCCGGTGCCGACCGCGCCGCCTCGATGGGGCACGAGCCCACGCTGGCGCATGTCGCCGCACCGCAATGTTGCCGGCGCTGCAGGGGGCGCGTGCTCAGGTCAAAAACAGCTCGACCACGTCGTTGGTGAAGCGGCGGCCCAGCTCGGTGGGCACCACGCGCCCGTCCTGTTCGACCAGCCAACCCTGCGCCACCGCACGCGCGACCGGTGCGGCGATGGCCGACGCGGCCAGGCCGGTGCACGCTTCGAAATCGCCCAGGCGAAACCCTTCGTGCAGCCGCAGCAGATTGAGCATGTATTCGAACGGTAGCCGCTCGCGCGGTACGACCTCGTCGCCACCGACCGATGCGGGCGTGCCGGCGCTGGCCAGGTAGCTCTGCGGATGCTTGTGCTTCCAGCGCCGCAGCACGTGTTGTTCGGCGCCGGAACTGATCTTGCCGTGCGCACCTGCGCCGATACCCAGGTAGTCGCCAAACCGCCAGTAATTGAGGTTGTGCGCGCACTGCCGGCCCGGTTTGGCATAGGCGCTGACTTCGTACTGCGCATAGCCGGCCTCGGCAAGCAGCGCTTGGCAATGTTCCTGGATATCCCAGGCCGCATCGTCGTCGGGGATGCCCTTGGGCGGCCGCGCGAAGAACACCGTGTTCGGCTCCAGCGTGAGCTGGTAATGCGACATGTGGGTGGGCTGCAACGCGAAGGCGCGTTCAAGGTCGCGCTCGGCCTGCGCCAGGGTCTGCTCGGGCAGCGCGTACATCAGGTCGATATTGACATTCTCGTAGCCGGCATCCTGCGCCAGCTTGATCGCACGCTCGGCCTCGGCGCTATCGTGGATGCGCCCGAGCCGCTGCAATGCCACATCGTCGAAGCTCTGCACGCCGAAGCTCAGGCGGTTCACGCCGGCGGCGCGGTAGTGTTCGAAGCGGCCATGCTCGGCGGTGCCCGGATTGGTTTCCAGGGTGATTTCAAGATTCGGTGCAAAGCGCAGCCGTGCTGCAGCCGCCTGCAGGAATCGGTCGATCGCCTGCGGCGGAAACAGGCTGGGCGTGCCACCGCCGAAGAACACCGAATGCACCACACGGCCCCACACCAGCGGCAGGTCTGCATCCAGGTCGCGGATCAGTGCATCTACGTATTCCTCGAACGGCAGCACGCCCTTGGCCGCATGCGAGTTGAAATCGCAGTACGGGCATTTGCGCACGCACCAGGGCAGGTGCACGTAGAGCGAGAGCGGGGGAGGGATCAGGGTGGGCACTGCGTGCGGTCGTCGGTTACAGCGTGAGCGCGTGCAGCTTGTGCTGCAGCGTTGCCAGTGCCACTGCGCGGTGGCTCAGGCGGTTTTTCATGTCGCTGTCCATTTCCGCCGCGGTCAGGCCATGCACCGGATCCAGAAACACCGGGTTGTAGCCGAAGCCGCCATCGCCACGCGGTTGCGTGGTGATCACGCCCTCCCAGCTGCCTTCGGCGATCAGCGGCTGCGGATCTTCCGGGTGACGCAACAGGACGATCACCGCGTAAAAGCGCGCACTGCGGCGTTCGGCGGGCACGTCGCGCATGGCATCGAGCAACTTGGCGTTGTTGGCCTGCGCATCGGTGGGGCTGCCGGCGTAGCGCGCGCTGTACAAACCGGGCGCACCGCCCAGCGCATCGACGATCAGGCCGGAGTCGTCGGCCAGTGCCGGCAGGCCGGTGACCGCGCTGGCATGGCGTGCCTTGATCAGCGCGTTCTCCACGAAGGTCAGGCCGGTTTCCGGCACGTCTTCCACGCCCAGCTCGCCCTGCGCGACGATGCGCAGCGGCAGTGCCGCCAGCATGGCGCGCAGTTCTTCCAGCTTGCCGGCGTTGCCGCTGGCCAATACCAGTTGCTTCATTGCTTGGGCTCCAGCAGATCCCACTTGGTGCCGTACAGATCGCGGAACACCACGACCGTGCCGTATGGCTCCTCGCGCGGGGTTTCCAGGAATTCCACGCCGAAGGCCTGCATGGCTGCATGGTCGCGCCAGAAGTCGTCGGTGTAGAGAAAATGATCCACGCGCCCACCGGTCTGATCGCCGATGCGCGCACGTTGCGCAGCGTCGGCCGGTTGCGCCAGCAGCAGGCCGGCGTCTTGCGCGCTGCCCGGGCCGATCACCACCCATCGCTTGCCATCTCCCAGTGCGCGATCTTCCAGCACCTGGAAGCCCAGCGCGCCGGTGTACCAGGCAATCGCCGCATCGTAGTCGGCAACCAACAAGGTGGTCAGGGCGATGCGACGGCTCATCCGGCCAGTGCGGCGCGTTGCAGCGCGAACAGCTCGCCCATGCCCTTTTCTGCCAGGGCAAGCAGCGCGTTGAGTTCGTCGCGACGGAAGGCATGGCCTTCGGCCGTGCCCTGCAGCTCGATGAAGCCGCCGCCATCGTTCATCACCACATTCATGTCGGTGTCGCAGTCGCTGTCTTCGGGGTAATCCAGGTCCAGTACCGGTTCACCACGATAGATGCCGACCGACACCGCCGCCACCGCGCCGATCAACGGGTGCTTCTTGATGTCGCCGCGCTTGAGCAGCAGGTTCACCGCATCGGCCAGCGCCACGTAGGCGCCGGTGATGGCCGCGGTGCGGGTGCCGCCATCGGCCTGCAGCACGTCGCAGTCCAGGGTGATGGTGCGCTCGCCCAGCGCGTTGCGGTCCACGCAGGCGCGCAGTGCGCGGCCGATCAGTCGCTGGATTTCCAGCGTGCGCCCGCCCTGCTTGCCACGGGCGGCTTCGCGGTCGGAACGGGTGTGGGTGGAGCGCGGCAACATGCCGTATTCGGCGGTGACCCAGCCTTCGCCCTTGCCGCGCAGGAAGCCCGGCACGCGGTTTTCCACGCTGGCGGTGCACAGCACGCGGGTGTCGCCGAAGCTCACCAGCACCGAGCCTTCGGCATGGCGGGTGAAGGCGCGTTCGATGCGCACCGGGCGCAGCTGGTCGGCCGTGCGGCCGCTGGGACGGGAAAAGGTCATGCGATGAGTCCGGAAGTCGGGAGGTGGGTCTGGCGTCAGTGCGCGGCGTGCAGGCAGCCGGCAAGGGCGGCTAGGGTACCATTCGCGCTTTGACGGTACGGAATTCACGATGATCCGAAGCATGACCGCGTTTGCTGGCGGCGAACGCATCACGCCCTGGGGCACGCTCGGTTGCGAGCTGCGCTCGGTCAACCACCGCTTTCTGGAAGTGGGCACGCGCCTGCCGGAAGAATTGCGTGCGCTGGAGCCGCTGCTGCGCGAGCGCGTGGCTGCCAAGAACAGCCGCGGCAAGCTGGACCTGACGCTGCGCCTGCGCGCGCCGGAAAACGCACAGACTCTGGCCGTCAACGAAGCACTGCTGCAGGAACTGGGCGCGCTTGCCGCGCGGCTGGATGGCGTCTTCCCCAAGCTGCAGGTGGGCTTTACCGACCTGCTGCAGTTGCCCGGCGTGCTGCAGGTGCAGGACGTGGATGCGCCCGCGCTGCAGGCGCAGGCGCTGGCCTTGCTGGACGAGGTGGTCGACAGCTTTGTTGCTGCGCGCGAGCGTGAGGGCAGCAAGCTGGCCGCGGCGATCAGCGAGCGGGTGGATGCGATCGAACGTATCGCCGCCGAGGTGCGCACGCTGATTCCGGCAATTCGCGAAGGGCAGCGCGTCAAGCTGGCCGCACGCCTGGCCGATCTGCCGCATCCGGTGGACCCGGGCCGCACCGAGCAGGAGCTGGTGCTGTGGCTGCAGAAGCTGGACGTGGACGAGGAGCTCGACCGCCTGTCCAGCCACATCGCCGAGATCCGTCGCGTGCTCAAGCAGCGCGAGCCGGTTGGCCGCCGCCTGGACTTCCTGCTGCAGGAGTTCAACCGCGAAGCCAACACGCTGGGCTCCAAGTCGGTAGACAGCCGCACCTCCAACGCCGCCGTGGATCTGAAGGTGTTGATCGACCAGATCCGCGAGCAGGTGCAGAACATCGAGTAGCCGGGATGCGGGATTCGGGATGGGGCAGTTGCCGGTTCCCTATGTCTGCGGGCTGCGGCCAATCCCGGTAGCATGTCGACCCCGGTGGTACCGGTCCGCAGTCCGTTCGCGAATCCCGACTCCCCAATCCCGAATCCCTGATCCTATGCGCGGCACCCTCTATATCGTTGCGGCCCCCTCGGGCGCCGGCAAGAGCAGCATCGTCAACGCCACCTTGGCGCGTGATCCCAAGATCGCCCTGTCGATCTCGTTCACCTCGCGCTCGCCGCGGCCGGGCGAGCGGCATGCCGAGCACTACCATTTCGTCTCCGCCGACGAGTTCCAGGGCATGATCGAGGCGGGCGACTTTTTCGAGTACGCGCTGGTGCATGGCGACTGGAAGGGCACTGCGCGGCAGTCGGTGGAGCCGCAGCTGGCCGCCGGGCACGACGTGTTGCTGGAGATCGACTGGCAGGGCGCGCGCCAGGTGCGCCAGAAGGTGCCCGATGCGGTGAGCGTGTTCATCCTGCCGCCGTCGCGCCAGGCGCTGGACGAGCGCATGCGCAAGCGCGGGCAGGACAGTGAGGACGTGATGGCACAGCGTCTGGCTGCCGCGCGCGAGGAGATGCTGCATTTCGAAGAGTTCGACTACGTGATCATCAACGAGACCTTCGACACCGCCGTGTCGGAGATGTGCGCCATCTTCACCGCCAGCCGCTTGCGCCGGCAGGCGCAGCAGCAGCGGCATGCCGGGCTGATCCAGGCCTTGCTGGACTGAGCGCATGCGTGAACGTCGCCCGCAGCGTGGGTGGCGTGGCGGGCACTGATCCGGCCATCCGGCAAGGCGCCGGCGGCTCATTCGGGCGCAGTGGACGCACTCAGCGGGTGGGCAGGGGGCCGGGTCTGCGCACCGGCAAGGATTTCTTGGCCTGGTGCACGGGTCCAAGTCGCTGATTCCAAAGGAAACTGAACGGCCATCGGTTGCCCGCTCGACCGCACAGGCGTACACTCCGCCCCCTTTCCCTCATTCGATGCGCGGCCGTTGCTGGTCGCCGGGAGCCCGCATGGCCCGCATTACCGTAGAAGATTGCCTGGAAGTCGTGAACAACCGTTTCGAGCTGGTCATGATGGCCTCCAAGCGCGCCCGTCAGCTCGCCAACGGCGTACAGCCGCTGATCGAAAACGCCGACGCCAGCGACAAGCCCACCGTGATGGCACTGCGCGAGATCGCCGCACGCCGGATCGACAACGCGCTGATCGACGAAGTCGAGAAAGCCGAGCGCGAGCGTGCCGAGCGCGAAGCACTGGAATGGGCCGCCGCCGAAGTGGTCGCCGACGAAGACATGTCCAAGAACGACGATTGATTGCCCGCGTCACGGTGATCGATTCGAACAGCCCGCATCCACGCGGGCTGTTTTCGTTTGGGGCTCCGGCAGTACGCCGGCGTGTGCAAACGTTTGCCGTCACTGCGCCGCTGGCATAGTCTTCCGCCATGAACCCAGGCCCCACTGCCCAGGCGACCGTCGTGACGTCTCCGTCTTCCGACCAGGCCATTCCCGACTACGTCCTGCACTTCGAACGCGCCGCCAGCTACCTGCCCAGGGAGCAGCTGCCGATCCTGCGCCGTGCCTGGGAGGTTGGCGCCACCGCGCATGCCGGCCAGACCCGTAAATCGGGCGAGCCCTACATCACCCATCCGGTGGCCGTGGCCGGCGTGCTGGCCGAGCTGGGCCTGGACATGGAATCGCTGATCGCCGCGATCCTGCACGACACCATCGAAGACACGCCGCTGACCCGCGAGGAGCTGGCGTCCGAATTCGGCGAAGCGGTGGCCGAGCTGGTCGATGGCGTCACCAAGCTGGACAAGCTCAAGTTTCGCGACCGCCAGGAAGCGGCGGCGGAAAGTTTCCGCAAGATGCTGCTGGCGATGTCGCGCGACCTGCGCGTGATCATGATCAAGCTGGCCGACCGCCTGCACAACATGCGCACGCTCGGCGCGCAGAGCACCGAAGCGCGTGGCCGTATCGCACGCGAGACGCTGGAGATCTACGCACCCATCGCCCAGCGCCTGGGCATGAGCCTGATCAAGTCCGAGCTGCAGAACCTGGGCTTCCGCGCGTTGTACCCATGGCGCCACGCCATCATCGAAAAGCACATCCGCAGCCAGCCGGTGGTGCGGCGCGAATCGATGGCGCAGGTGGAAGTGCAGCTGTCGCAGCGCCTGGCCAAGGAAGGGCTGGAACATCGGCTGGTCAGCCGCATCAAGACGCCCTGGAGCATCTATTCCAAGATGCACGAAGAGAACAAGTCCTTCGACCAGGTGATGGACGTGTTCGGCTTCCGTCTGGTGGTGCGCTCGGTGGCCGACTGTTACCACGCCCTCGGCGCGGTGCATGCCACCTTCAAGCCGCTGGACGGGCGCTTCCGCGATTTCATCGCGATCCCCAAGGCCAACGGCTACCAGTCGCTGCACACGGTGCTGTTCGGCCCCTACGGCTCGCCGATCGAAGTGCAGATCCGCACCGAAGAGATGGACCTGATCGCCGAACGCGGCGTGGCCGCGCATTGGACCTACAAGGTCGGCTCGGCTTCGCCCAATAGCGCGCAGAGCCGCGCGCACGACTGGATCGTGGAGCTGATCGATTCGCAGCGCGCCGCCGGCTCGTCGCTGGAGTTCCTGGACAACGTCAAGGTGGACCTGTTCCCGGACGAGGTCTATCTGTTCACGCCCAAGGGCAAGATCCTGGCGTTGCCGCGCAATTCCACTGCACTGGATTTCGCCTACGCGGTGCATACCGACGTGGGCAACCGCGCGGTGGCTTCGCGCGTGGACAAGAAGCTGGTACCGCTGCGCACCAAGCTGGTCAGCGGGCAGGCAGTGGAAATCATCACCGCGCGCTCAGCCACGCCCAAGCCGCAGTGGCTGGAATTTGTGGTCAGCAGCAAGGCGCGCACCGCCATCCGCCACCAGCTCAAGCAGCTCGAGCACGAAGATGCCGTGCAGCTGGGCCACCGCATGCTCGATCGTGCGCTGGAGGCGATGGACTCTTCGCTGGAGCGGCTGCCCAAGGGCCGCCTGGACGCCTTCCTCAACGAGCATCGCTACCCACGCCTGGAAGCCTTGCTGGCCGATGTGGCGCTGGGCAACTGGATGCCGACCCAGGCCGCGCAGGCGTTGATGGCTTACGCGGAGTTGCGTGGTGGCGGCCACTCCAAGCATTCGCACGAAAAGATCCTGATCGACGGCAGCGAACGCGGCGTGATCAGCTTCGCCAACTGTTGCCAGCCGATTCCTGGCGACGAGATCATGGGCTACCACACCGCCGGCAAGGGCATCGTGGTGCACCGGCTGGATTGCCCGAACCTGGCCGAGCTGCGCAAGTCGCCCGAGCGCTGGGTGCCGATCGACTGGGATTCCAGCGTGACCGGGGACTACGACACCGCGCTGGTGGTGGAAGTGGAAAACCGCACCGGCGTGCTGGCGCAATTGGCCGCGGCCATTGCGCAGAGCCAGTCCAATATCGAACGCGTGGATTACCTGGACCGCGACTTCAATGCGGCCGTGCTGCGTTTCAATATTCAGGTGCGCGACCGCCGCCATCTGGCCGAAGTGATGCGCCGGCTGCGCCGCCTGCATGTGGTGCAGAGCGTGGGGCGGCAGTAAGAGCTGGCCGTCGTCAGTTAATCGCGGACGGTAGTCAGCAACTGCCGTGCATGCGTGGCAGATGTGGCGGAGGGTATCGCCCGCGCTCGCCTGCCGGTGAGCGCCGTCGTTTTGTTTGCCGCTCGACGTTGCTGCCGGTGAACATGCGCTTTATTCGTTGTGCTCAGGCAATCAACCGGTGCAGCGCCGGGTTGTCGTTGTCCTGCTTCCACACCAGATGCAATTCCACCGGCGTGGCCGGCGTTTCATCGCGCAGCGGCAGGTAGACGATGCCGGCGTAGCGCAGGCCGCTGGCGCCTTCCGGTACCAAGGCCATGCCCATGCCGCCGCGCACCAGCGCCAACACCGAATGGATCTGGCTGACGTACTGCACCGAGCACGGTGCGATGCCGCGTGCGCCGAACAGCTGCGCCAGCAGGTCGTAGAAATAGCGCGCTTCGTCTGGCGCGTAATTGACCAGTGGCTGGCCGTCGAAATCCTGCAGGCGCAGGCTGTCGTGTTGCGCCAGCGGCGAGTCTTCCGGCAGCGCGGCGATCAGCGGTTCGCGGGCCACGCAGCGGCTGTGCAGGCCCTGGCGCTGGATCGGCGGACGCAGCAGGCCGATATCCAGCCGGCCGGCGTCCAGCGCATCCAGCTGCGGCAGGCTGACCATTTCCTTGAGCTGCAGGTCCACATCCGGCGCTTCGCTGCGCCAGCGTGCAATCGCCTCGGGCAGGAAGCGGTAGCTGGCGCCGGCGGTAAAGCCCACCGATACGCTGCCGGCATCGCCGGTGCCGATCCGCCGTGCACGCAGGCCGGCGTTTTCGGCCATGCGCAGGATCGCGCGCGCTTCGGCCAGCAGGCTGCGCCCGGCCTGGGTCAGTCGCACATGCCGGCTATTGCGCTCCAGCAGCGCGGTGCCAACGCTGTGCTCCAGCAGCTGGATCTGCCGGCTCAGCGGCGGCTGGGTCATGTTCAGGCGCTCGGCCGCGCGCCGAAAGTGCAGCTCGTCGGCGACGGCCACAAAGCAACGCAGTTGCTGCAGATCGAACATGGCGAAGGTCTTGGCTGGCGAAGTGCTGGAATTGGATGCTGCACCCGCAACATCTGCGCATCGCCAGTGCCGATGAATGGGCGCATGGGCAGGCGTGGAGTGGCTGACGGGCGCAACCATTGGTAATTACAAAGGCTCAAGAAAACCGTTGCAAAGCAGTCATTTGCGGTTCATTGCAGCGGCTGGTGATGCGATTGATTCAATTGATGTATCAAACAATACGTCCTTTGGTTTGGACCGGCAACGATCTGCCGTCCCAGGATCAATCGCATCCCCCGCCCAGGAGCGTTTGCCCAATGAGCAGCAGATACACACCGACCGAAATGGCCCAGGCGCTTGGCGCCGGGTTGCTGTCGTTTCCGGTCACCCATTTCGATGCCGAGTTGGCCTTCGACGAGCCGGCCTACCGCAGCAACCTGGACTGGCTGTCCTCGCATCCGGCTGCCGGCCTGTTCGCCGCCGGCGGCACTGGCGAGCTGTTTTCGCTGACGCTGGACGAAGTGAACCGCGCGGTGCGTGCCGCCGTGACCCAGACCGCCGGGCGCATGCCGGTGATTGCGCCGGCCGGCTACGGCACTTCGATCGCGATCGAGATGGCGCAGGCCGCCGAACGCAACGACGCCGACGGCATCCTGCTGTTTCCGCCGTACCTGACCGAGTGCGATGCCGACGGCGTGGCCGAGCATGTCGAGCGCGTGTGCAAGGCGACCTCGCTGGGCGTGATCGTCTACGGCCGCGCCAACGCCCGGCTCGACGATGTGACGCTGGCGCGCGTGGCCGAGCGTTGCCCCAACCTGGTGGGCTACAAGGACGGCATCGGCGATGTGGACCGCATGACCCGCATCTACGCGCGCCTGGGCGACCGCTTGCTGTACGTGGGCGGCCTGCCCACCGCCGAAACCTTCGCGCTGCCGTATCTGGAAATGGGCGTCACCACGTATTCGTCGGCCATCTTCAATTTCCTCCCCGAATGGGCGTTGGACTTCTACGCTGCCGTGCGCGCGCGCGACCACGCCACCATCTACCGCGAGCTCAACGACTTCGTGTTGCCGTACACGGTGCTGCGCAATCGCCGCGCCGGCTATGCGGTGTCCATTGTCAAGGCCGGCATGCGCGCGGTCGGCCGCCCGGCCGGGCCGGTGCGCACGCCGCTGGCGGACCTGACCGATGAAGAATCCGCGCAGCTCAAGCAACTGATCGGAGGGCGCCGCTGATGCATGCCATCACAGGTCAATCGCTGATCGGGCGGCGCTGCGTGCAAGGCACCGGCGCACACTTTCATGGCGTGGATGCGGCCAGCGGCGAATCGCTGCAGCCGGCTTTTGGCTCGGTGAGCGCGCAGGAGCTGGAGCAGGCTTGCGCGTTGGCGCAGTCGGCCTTCGACACTTACCGCGAAACCACGCTGGAAGCACGCGCGGTCTTTCTGGAAACTATTGCCGAGCAGATCCTGGCGCTGGGCGATGCCTTGATCGACCGCGCCATGCGCGAAAGCGGGCTGCCGCGCGCCCGGCTCGAAGGCGAGCGCGGTCGCACGGTCGGGCAGCTGCGCCTGTTCGCCACCGTGGTGCGCGAAGGCAGCTGGTTGCAGGCGCGCATCGACCCGGCATTGCCGCAGCGCACGCCGTTGCCGCGTGCGGATCTGCGCCAGCGGCATATCGCGCTGGGGCCGGTAGCAGTGTTCGGTGCTAGCAATTTCCCGCTGGCGTTTTCGGTGGCTGGCGGCGATACGGTGTCGGCGCTGGCGGCCGGATGTCCGGTGGTGGTCAAGGCGCATGGCGCGCATCCGGGCACCTCCGAACTGATGGGCCGCGCGATCCAGGCGGCCGTGGCGCAATGCGACCTGCCCGAGGGTGTGTTCTCGCTGCTGTTCGACGCAGGCATCGAGATCGGTACGCAGCTGGTGGCCGATGCACGCATCAAGGCGGTGGGCTTCACCGGCTCGCGCGCTGGCGGCCTGGCGCTGGTCAAGATCGCTGCCGCCCGCCGCGAGCCGATTCCGGTGTACGCGGAAATGAGTGCGATCAACCCGGTGTACCTGTTGCCGCAGGCATTACAGGCGCGCGCGCAGACCCTGGGCAAGGCCTTCGTCGGTTCGCTGACCCTGGGGGCCGGGCAGTTCTGCACCAATCCCGGCTTGCTGCTGGCCGTCGATTCTCCGGCGGTGGATGCCTTTATCGCGTCTGCGACACAGGCGCTGCAGGACGTCTCGCCGGCGGCGATGCTGACCGCAGGCATCGGCGATGCCTTTGCGCAAGGCGTCCAACGCCTGGCGGCACATCCACAGGTCGCCACGCTGGCGCGCGGCGCTGCGGCGGAATCCGGGCGCTGCCCGGCTGCGTTGTTCGGCACCGATGCCGATGCATTTCTGGCCGACGAGGCACTGCAAGCCGAAGTGTTCGGTGCCTCGTCGTTGCTGGTCCGCTGCAGGGATATCGATCAGCTGCGCGCGCTGAGCGAGCACCTGGAAGGCCAGCTCACCGCCACCTTGCACATGGATGCCGACGACACCGCGCTGGCTGCCACGCTGCTGCCGGTGCTGGAGCGCAAGGCCGGCCGCATCCTGGTCAACGATTGGCCGACCGGCGTGGAGGTCTGTCACGCCATGGTGCACGGTGGCCCGTCCCCGGCCACCTCCGACAGCCGTAGCACCTCGGTGGGCACGCTGGCGATCAATCGCTTCCTGCGGCCGGTCTGCTACCAGGACCTGCCCGCCGCATTGCTGCCTGCTGCCGTGGCGCACGGCAATCCGCTCGGCGTGTGGCGACGCGTCGACGGCGCACTGGGGCACGACTGACAGCACCGGCGGCAACCATGCCTGAGGCGTGCCGGAGGAGGGTCCGGCATGCCAGCTGCAGGCGCCATTTGGAGTACCGAAGCGCACTGCGCTTCCATCGTCATAGGTGAGGAACGATGATGGCTACCGATTCAACGACCGTCGGTTCGACGACAGTTCCGCGCAGGCGCTATTTGATCCTGCTGATGTTGTTCGTGGTGACCACGATCAACTATGCCGATCGCGCCACCTTGTCCATCGCCGGTTCCGCGGTCCAGGATGCGCTGGGCATCGACGCGCTGCAGATGGGCTTCATCTTCTCTGCGTTCGGTTGGGCGTATGTGGCCGGGCAGATTCCCGGTGGCTGGCTGCTCGACCGCTTCGGCTCGCGCCGCGTGTATGGCCTGTCGCTGCTGATCTGGTCGGTATTCACGGCGTTGCAGGGCTTCATCGGCTGGGTGCCGGTGGCCTGGGCGGTCACCACGTTGTTCGTGCTGCGATTTTTGGTCGGCATTGCCGAAGCGCCGTCGTTCCCGGGCAATAGCCGCATCGTGGCGGCCTGGTTTCCCACTGCCGAGCGCGGCCTGGCCGCGTCCATCTTCAATTCCGCGCAGTACTTCGCCACGGTGGCATTTGCGCCGCTGATGGGCTGGCTGGTGCATGCCTGGGGTTGGGAGCACGTGTTCCTGGTGATGGGCGGCGTGGGTGTGTTGCTGGCAGCGCTATGGCGCAAGACCATCTACGCACCGCGCGAACATCCGCGCCTGAGCGCACAGGAGCTGCACTACATCCAGCGCAACGGCGCACTGGTGGACATGGAGCAGGGCAACAAGCCCGGCACTCAGCCCAAAGGCACCCAGTGGCATTACGCCAAGCAACTGCTGTGCAACCGCATGTTGCTGGGCGTGTATATCGGCCAGTACTGCATCACCACGCTGACGTATTTCTTCCTGACCTGGTTCCCGGTGTACCTGGTCAAGGAGCGCGGCATGTCGATCCTGGAAGCGGGCTTCGTGGCCTCGCTGCCGGCGGTGTGCGGCTTCATCGGTGGCGTGCTGGGCGGCTATGTGTCCGACCGCATGGTGCGGCGCGGCTATTCGCTCACCGTCTCGCGCAAGACGCCGATCGTGATCGGCATGCTGATGTCGGTGACGATGATCGGCTGCAACTACGTGCAGGCCGAATGGATGGTGGTCGGGCTGATGGCGCTGGCGTTCTTCGGCAAGGGGATTGGCGCGCTGGGCTGGGCGGTGGTGGCCGACACCTCGCCCAAGGAGATCGCCGGCTTGTCCGGTGGCCTGTTCAACACCTTCGGCAACATCGCCGGCATCACCACGCCAATCGTCATTGGCTACATCGTCTCCACCACCGGCAGCTTCGAGTGGGCCCTGGTGTTCGTCGGGCTCAACGCATTGCTGGCGGTGGTGTCCTATCTGGTGATCGTGGGCGACATCAAGCGCGTGGAACTGAAGGCGCCTCCCGGCGGCCCGTCCATGCCCGTGCCCGCACCGCTGTGACCATCCTCGGAGAATCCTCATGACCATCCACACATCACCTGCAGCCATCGGCACCACGCCGCGCATCACCGACGTGCGCGTGGTGCCGGTCGCCGGGCAGGACAGCATGCTGCTCAATCTCAGTGGCGCGCATGCGCCGTACTTCACCCGCAACGTGCTGGTGCTGCGCGATTCGTCCGGGCGCACCGGCGTGGGCGAGGTGCCTGGCGGCGCTGCCATTGCCGGGTTGTTGAACGAAGCGGCCGCACTCGTGCGTGGCCGCTCCATCGCCGAGTATCAGCGCATCCTCAATCAGGTACGCACCGCCTTCGCCGACCGCGACAGTGCCGGGCGTGGGCTGCAGACCTTCGACCTGCGCATCACCATCCACGCAGTGACCGCAATCGAAGCGGCCTTGCTGGATCTGCTGGGGCAATTCCTGGATCAACCGGTCGCTGCGCTGCTCGGCGAAGGCCAGCAGCGTGATGCGGTGGACGTATTGGGCTACCTGTTTTTCATCGGCGACCGCCGCAAGACCGGGCTCGATTACCGCGACGGCAGCGATGCAAGCGATGCCTGGGAAGCGGTGCGCGACCAGGAAGCCTTGACCCCGGCAGCGGTGGTGCGGCTGGCGGAAGCCGCATATGAAAAATACGGCTTCCGCGATTTCAAGCTCAAGGGCGGCGTGCTGCGCGGGGAAGACGAAATCGAGGCCATCCACGCCCTGCATACGCGCTTTCCGCAGGCGCGCATCACGCTCGATCCCAACGGCGCATGGTCGTTGCAGCAGGCCATCGCGCTGTGCCGCGACATGCACGGGGTCATGGCGTATGCGGAGGACCCGTGCGGGGCCGAGCAGGGCTATTCCGGGCGCGAAGTCATGGCCGAATTCCGCCGCGCCACCGGCCTGCCCACCGCCACCAACATGATCGCCACCGACTGGCGGCAGATGGGGCACGCCATCCAGCTGCAGTCGGTGGACATCCCGCTGGCAGATCCGCATTTCTGGACGCTGCAGGGCTCGGTGCGGGTGGCGCAACTGTGCCGCGACTGGGGCCTGACCTGGGGCTCGCATTCCAACAACCATTTCGATATTTCGCTGGCGATGTTCACCCACGTGGCGGCCGCAGCGCCGGGGCAGGTGACGGCGATCGATACGCACTGGATCTGGCAGGACGGCCAACGGTTGACGCGCAACCCGTTGCAGATTGCAGGCGGCCAGATCCAGGTGCCGGCCAAGCCCGGCCTGGGTGTGGAACTGGACCTGGATGCACTGGACGCGGCGCATCGCACCTATCAAAGCCTGGGCCTGGGCGCGCGCGATGACGCGGCCGCCATGCAGGCGCTGATTCCCAACTGGACCTTCGACAACAAGCGGCCGTGCCTGGTGCGCTGAAGCGTGCCGACGCCTGCTGCCCGCGCCTGGGCAGCAGCGCCTGACCGCGTGGTCACCGCAGGTGGAGAACCGAGCAATGAAAAGCATGATGGCACTCAGCGGCGCGGCGCTGCTGGCGGTCGGTGCGGGCGGCCGTGCGCGGGCGCAGGAACCGGACGCGGGATTCTGGAACGGCGCAACGGCCGAGGTCACCGCGCTCAACTTCTACTACAACCGCGATTTCCGCAGCGGCGAGGGGCAGGGCAAGCGCGCCGAATGGGCACAGGGCTTCGTGGTGGATGCCAAGAGCGGTTACACGCGCGGCCCGATCGGTGCCGGGCTGGATCTGCTCGGCATCGGCGACTTCAAGCTCGATGGCGTGCGTGCCGAAGGCGGCACCGGGCTGCTGCCCAACAACGACGACGGGACCGCGCAACATGCGTTGGTGCGCGTGGCACCCACGCTCAAGCTGCGCGCCTCGCAGACCGAGTTGAAATGGGGCAGCTTCATTCCCAACGAGCCGCTGGTACGCGCCAGCATCACCCGCATCATGCCGGAGACGTTTCAGGGCGTGACGCTGGAATCCAAGGACATCCCCAAGCTCGACCTGCTGCTTGCCCGCTTCACCAGCGCCTGGTACCGCGATGGGGACTCGCGCGTGCCGATCACCTTGACCAACAAGAACCGGCGCTTTCTGGGCACGCCGGATTCGGATGCGCTCAACCTGGTATCGGCGACCTACACGCTGGTGCCCGGAACGCAGCTGCGCTATCAGGGCGCGGTGATGGAAGACATCTACCGCCAGCAGCTCTACAACCTGATCCAGACGCACACGTTCGGCAAGGACCAACTACGTCTCGACCTGCGCTACTTCCGCACCGACGACATCGGCCAGTCACGTGCCGGCCTGATCGACAACCGCATGTTTAGCAGCATGCTGTCCTGGCGCACGGGTGGGCACGAAATCGGTGCCGGCTATCAAAAACTGAGCGGCCCCAGCGCCATGCCGTGGCCGGGCGGCACTGACGGCAATGTCTTCAACTGGACCTTCATCAACGACTTTCTCGAACGCGGCGAACGCAGCTGGCAGCTGCGCTACAGCATCGATGGCAAGAGCATCGGCATCCCCGGGCTCAGCATCATGGCGCGCTATATCAGCGGCGACAGTGCACGCCCGGCAACCTATGCGGGCGAAGGCCGCGAATGGGCGCGCGATGTGTTGACCACGTATCAATTCCAGGGCGAGCGTTTCAAGCATGTGAGCGTCATCTGGTTCAACGGCACCTTCCGCTCCAATTACCAGCGCAATGTCGATGAAAACCGCCTGATCCTGCAGTACCAGCGCCAGTTCGACAGCCCCGACCGGTAATGCAGTCCACCCCACGTTTGCAAGGTAGCCCCACGATGTCCGCAACCCCGCAACCCACCCGTTGGCTCAGCATCCGCGCCCATGCGCGCGACAATGTCGCCATCGTCGTCAACGATGACGGCGCGCCGGCCGGTGCCACCTTCGCCGATGGCTTGACCGCCATCGAGCACATTCCGCAAGGCCACAAGATCGCGCTGGTGGACCTGCCCGCAGGTGCGGCGGTGATCCGCCTGGGCGCGGTGATCGGTACCGCCAACGCCGACATCGCGCGCGGCGCGTGGGTCAGCGAGCAGCTGCTGGCGATGCCCGAGGCCCCAGAGCTGGCCGCACTGGATCTGGCGCTGCACCCCGCGCCGGAGCCTGAGCCGCTTCACGGCTACACCTTCCAGGGCTACCGCAACCGCGACGGCAGCGTGGGCACGCGCAACATCCTGGGCATCATGACCAGCGTGCAATGCGTGGTCGGCGTGCTCGGTCACGCGGTGGAGCGCATTCGTACCGAGCTGCTGCCCAGGTATCCCAATGTCGATGATGTGGTGGCGATCAATCACGTCTACGGCTGCGGCGTGGCGATCACCGCACCGGAGGCGATCATTCCCATCCGCACGCTGCGCAATATCGCGCGCAGCCCCAACTTCGGTGGGCAGGCGCTGATCGTTGGGCTTGGCTGCGAAAAGCTCGCCCCCGAACGCCTGCTCCCGGACGATGCCAGCGCCGACGACAGCGGCGTCTACCGGCTGCAGGAAGCCAGCCTGGGCTTTGCCGACATGGTTAGCTCGATCATGACCATGGCCGAAGAACGGCTGCGCCATCTGGATACCCGCCGCCGCGAAACCGTGCCGGCCAGCGAGCTGGTGGTAGGCATGCAGTGCGGCGGCAGCGATGCGTTTTCCGGCGTCACCGCCAACCCGGGTCTGGGCGTGGCCGCCGACCTGCTGGTGCGGGCCGGCGCCACGGTGATGTTCTCCGAAAACACCGAAGTGCGCGACGGCATCCACCTGCTGGTGCCGCGCGCGGCCAATGCCGATGTGGCCAAGGCGCTGGTGCGCGAAATGGCCTGGTACGACGGCTATCTGGCGCGCGGCCAGGCCGACCGTAGCGCCAACACGACACCGGGCAACAAGAAAGGCGGGCTGGCCAACATCGTGGAAAAGGCGATGGGCTCGATCGCCAAGTCCGGCTCCTCCCCGATCAATGGCGTGGTGCCGCCGGGCGAGCGCGTCAAAGGGCGCGGCCTGCAGTACTGCGCCACCCCGGCCAGCGACTTTGTCTGCGGCACGCTGCAGGTGGCGGCCGGCATGAACCTGCATGTATTCACCACCGGGCGCGGCACGCCTTACGGCCTGGGCATGGTCCCGGTGATCAAGGTCGCCACTCGCAGCGAACTGGCGCAACGCTGGTCCGACCTGATGGACATCGATGCCGGCGGCGTCGCCACCGGCACCAAGACGCTGGAACAGCTGGGCTGGGAGTTGTTCCAGCGCTATCTGGATGTGGCCAGCGGCCAGCGCACCTGGACCGAGCACCACCGCCTGCACAACGACCTGGCGCTGTTCAATCCGGCGCCGATTACCTAGTCCTGGCCCTCTCACGGGAGAAGGCGCGCCTCCCTTCTCCCATCGGGACATTGTCCCCCTTCATGGGGGAAAAGGTGCCCCGAAGGGGCGGATGAGGGTACGGGCGCAGCCTCACGCACTACGTCACAGGCGTCCAGCAGCGCACACCCACAGCCTCACTGAAGCCGTGGCGCGCGCGAGCGAAAGCCAGCCGCAACCAATACCACGGCAAGACGCCCAGTCCACCGAGCAACGCGCCGCTAGTCCGCCAGCTACCGCCCGCGCGCAGCCATCCCTCATTCCCCCATTCGCCCGTCAACCGCATGCGCCGATACAATGCGCGTTCGTTTTCAGCGTTGACGGAGTCGCCATGTCCCAGATCATCCATACCGACCAGGCGCCCGCCGCCATCGGCCCGTATTCGCAGGCCGTACGTGCCGGCAACACCGTGTATTTCTCCGGCCAGATTCCGCTGGACCCGGCCACCGGCGAGATCGTGCCGGGCGATATCGGTGCGCAGGCACGTCGCGCGTTCGACAACCTCAAGGCGGTGGCCGAAGCGGCCGGCGGCTCGCTCGACAAGATCGTGCGCCTGGGCCTGTACCTCACCGACCTCGGCCAGTTCGCCGCCGTCAATGCGGTGATGCAGGACTATTTCCAGGCCCCGTTCCCCGCGCGTTCCACAATCGAAGTGTCCGGCCTGCCCAAGGGCGCCGGCTTCGAAGTCGATGCGGTGATGGTGCTCGAGTGATCGTGCGCAACTGAGCCGATTCGATCCGTCGTGCCGCGCGCGCGTCCCGCTACTCCGGCCCTGGCCGTCGCCGGCCAGGCCTCGCTCGCCAGCCTGCCCGGGGTCGGCCCGAAAGTGGCCGAGAAATTTGCCGCGCGCGGCATCCTGAGCGTGCAGGACCTGTGGCTGCATCTGCCGCTACGCTATGAAGACCGCACCCGCCTGACCACGATCGCGCAGCTGCAGAGCGGCGTGCCGGCGCAGATCGAAGGGCGGGTCGATGCGGTGGAACGCGGCTTCCGCTTCCGCCCGGTGCTGCGCGTGGCGGTCTCGGACGACTCGCACGGCAGCGTGGTCCTGCGCTTCTTCCATTTCCGCGCCGCACAGGTGGCGCAGTTTGCCGTTGGCACGCGCGTGCGCGTGTTCGGCACCCCCAAGCCCGGCCAGCAGGGCTGGGAAATCGTGCACCCCGGTTATCGCGTGCTCGCCCCGGGCGAGGATGCCGGCCTGGGCGACAGCCTGGACCCGGTCTATCCGGTGCTCGAAGGTGTCGGCCCGGCCACGTTGCGCAAGCTCATCGGCCAGGCGCTGGAGCGTCTGCCGCCGGAAGCGGCGCTGGAATTGCTGCCGCCGCACTGGCTGCAGGACGAGCAACTGCCATCGCTGCGCGAGGCATTGCTGACCATGCATCGCCCGCCGGTGAATACCGACCCGCAGCAGTTGCTTGCCGGCGGTCACCCCGCCCAGCAACGCCTGGCCATCGAAGAACTGCTGGCACACCAGCTCAGCCTGCGTCGCCAGCGCATCGCGCTGCAGCGGTTTCATGCGCCGGTGTTGCCCGGCAATGGCACGTTGGTGCAGCAATTGCGCAGCGTGTTGCCGTTCCAGCTCACCGGCGCGCAACAACGCGTGTTCGCACAGATCGCGCACGACCTTGCGCAGCCATCGCCGATGCTGCGACTGGTGCAGGGCGATGTCGGCAGCGGCAAGACCGTGGTTGCTGCACTGGCGGCGATGCTGGCGGTGGAGCAGGGCAAACAGGTCGCACTCGCCGCGCCCACCGAACTGCTGGCCGAGCAGCATCTCACCAATCTGCGCGGCTGGCTGGAGCCGTTGGGCGTGCGCATCGTCTGGCTGGCCGGCAAGGTCACCGGCAAGGCGCGCGCTGCGGCGATGGCCGAGGTCGCCTCCGGCCAGGCGCAGGTGGTGGTGGGCACGCACGCACTGATGCAGGAGGCGGTGGTCTTCCATGACCTGGCGTTGGCCATCATCGATGAGCAGCACCGCTTCGGCGTGCACCAGCGCCTGGCATTGCGCGACAAGGGTGCAGGCGCCGGCAGCGTGCCGCATCAGCTAGTGATGACCGCCACGCCGATCCCGCGCACGCTGGCGATGTCGACCTACGCCGATCTGGACGTCTCGTCCATCGACGAACTACCGCCCGGCCGCACGCCGGTGCAGACCATCGTGCTGAGCGCAGAACGCCGCCCCGAGTTGGTCGAACGCATCCGCGCCGCCTGCGCCGAAGGACGGCAGGCGTACTGGGTGTGCACACTGATCGAAGAAAGCGAAGACCCCGGCAAGGGTGCGCCAAACGGGCCGCCACGCATCGAAGCGCAGGCCGCAGAGGTCACCTTCGAGGCCTTGTCGGCGCAACTGCCCGGCGTGCGCGTCGCACTCGTGCATGGCCGCATGAAGCCGGCCGAAAAGCAAAAGGCCATGCTCGATTTCAAGCAGGGCCGCAGCGATCTGCTGGTTGCCACCACCGTGATCGAAGTCGGCGTGGACGTGCCCAATGCCTCGCTGATGATCATCGAAAATGCCGAGCGCCTGGGTCTGGCGCAGTTGCACCAGCTGCGCGGCCGGGTCGGGCGCGGCGCGGCCGCTTCCAGTTGCGTGCTGCTGTACCAGGGCCCGTTGTCGATGATGGCGCGCCAGCGTCTGGAAACCATGCGCCAGACCAACGACGGCTTCGTGATCGCGGAAAAGGACCTAGAGTTGCGCGGCCCCGGCGAACTGCTGGGCACACGGCAGACCGGCCTAGCCAGTTTCCGCATCGCCGACCTCGCACGTGACGCCGGCTTGCTACCGCGCGTGCAGGTGCTGGCCGAACGGCTGCTCGCCGACGCGCCGGAAATCGCCGACCGCGTCGTCGCGCGCTGGATCGGTGGCGCGGTACGGTATGCGGCCGCGTGAGCGGCGGGGAATCGGGAATCGGGATTAGGGAATCGTCAAAGCGGATTGCTGCGACCTGGGCGTCGTTGATTCGCGTGGCCGGCCGATCCTTGCGAAGATGCGGTAACGAATCCCGAATGCCCAATCCCGAATCCCATGACTGACAAGATACCGCTGCTGATCGACACCGACCCGGGCGTGGATGACGCGCTGGCGCTGCTGATGGCCTTCAACGACACCCGCCACGAGGTGGTCGGGCTGACCATCGCCGCCGGTAACGTCGGCCTGGATCACACCGTGCGCAACGCCTTGAAGGTCTGCGAGATCGCCGGGCGCACCGATGTGCCGGTCTACGCCGGCTGCCCGCAGCCGCTGCTGCACCCCTCGGTGGATGCGGCGCACGTGCACGGCATCGATGGCTTCGGCGACGTGGGTCTGGCACCGGCCAAGCGCACTGCCGAGGCCGAGCATGCGGCGCTCGCCATCCTGCGCCTGTCGCACGAACACGCCGGCGAGCTGCTGCTGGTCGCGCTTGGCCCGCTGACCAACCTTGCGCTGGCGCTCACCCTGGACCCGACCCTGCCGCAGCGCGTGGCACGGCTGGTGGTGATGGGGGGAGCGCTGACCGGGCACGGCAACATCACCGCGGCGGCCGAGTTCAACATCGGCTTCGACCCCGAGGCGGCGCACATCGTGTTCCGCGGCTTCCCGCAGTTCGACGTCGCCGACTGGGAGGCCACCATCGCGCACGGCCTGCTTCACCGGGACGTGGAGCAGTGGCTGGCCGCCGATACCCCCCGCGCCCGCTTCTACGAGGAAATCTCGCGCAAGACCCGGCTGTGGTCCGAAGACAGTCGCGGCGAGTACTGGTATGCGGCCGATGCGCTGGCCATGGCGTTCGCCCTGCATCCGGAAGGCGCGCAGAAGCTGGAGCAGCGCCCGGTGCACATCGAGCTGTCCGGCACGCATACCCGCGGCATGACCCTGGTGGACTGGAACCGCCAGGGTGGGGCGCCCGACAACGCCAACCTGCTGCTGGCCTATGACCTTCAGCAGTTCTACGGCCTGGTCGGAGCCGCCCTGGCCGCCAGTTAGGCCCGCCTTGCGCCGGGCAAGTGGGGGCCGCTATAATGCCCGGCTTATCCAGGCAGCCCGGCGCCAAGTCCATGAAAGATAACGTGCATCCCAACTACAAAGACGTCGTCTTTCACGACGTGACGTCCGATTTCAAGATTCTGACCCGTTCCACCATGAGCTCGAAAGAGACCGTGAAGTGGGAAGACGGCCAGGAATATCCGCTGGTCAAGGTGGAAATTTCCTCGGCGTCGCACCCGTTCTATACCGGCAAGCACAAGGTGATCGACACCGGCGGCCGTATCGACAAGTTCCAGAAGCGCTACGCGCGCTGAACTTGCAGGACGGGCTGTACCGGCAGCGGCCGCGCATTGCGCGGCCGTTGTTTTTTGGATCGCCCGCGCTTCGTTTGCGTGCCCCCGGCCAGTGCGTCTACGACTTCTGTCCAAGCGACGGCCAAAATGCTGCTGTGCGATAATAACGTGATCCGAGGCGACGCCTTGGACTTCCATCACGTGCCTGCCCATGTGGGATCAGGCGCCTTCCACTGAAGGAGCGTACACAGTGTCCGATCTTGATCAGGTCACGCTCAACGCCGGCGACAAGTCGGTCGTTCTGCCGGTTCTCAAGCCCACGCTGGGCAATGACTGCGTCGATATTTCCAAGCTGACCAAAGAAACCGGTCTGTTCACCTACGACTCGGGCTTCACCGCCACCGCCAGCTGCAAGTCGGCCATCACCTATATCGATGGCGACAATGGCGTGCTGTTGTACCGCGGCTATCCGATCGAACAGTTGGCCGAGAAGTCCAGCTTCCTGGAAGTTTCGTACCTGCTGATGAACGGCGAACTGCCGACGGCGGACGAATTCAAGAAGTTCGACCACGAAGTGACGCATCACACGATGATGCATGAGTCGCTGAAGAACTTCCTCGGCGGTTTCCGTCACGACGCGCACCCGATGGCCATGCTGGCCGGCTCGGTCGCTTCGCTGTCGGCGTTCTACCACGACACCCTGGACCTCAACGATCCGGAGCAGCGCCGTCAGGCCGCCATCCGTCTGATCGCCAAGGTGCCGACCCTGGCGGCTGCCGCGTACCGCTATTCGATCGGCTGGCCGATCCGCTACCCGCGCAACAACCTGAACTACGTCGACCGCTTCCTGCACATGATGTTCGAAGTGCCGAGCGAGCCGCTGGAGATCAACCCGGTCGTGGCCAAGGCGCTGGATCTGCTGTTCATCCTGCACGCCGACCACGAACAGAACGCCTCCACTTCGACGGTGCGCCTGGTCGGTTCGACCGGTGCCAACCCGTACGCGTCGGTGGCTGCCGGCATCACCGCACTGTGGGGCCCGGCACACGGCGGCGCCAACGAAGCGGTGCTGAAGATGCTCGAAGAGATCGGCACCGCCGATAACGTCGAGTCCGCCGTTGCCAAGGCCAAGGACAAGAACTCCTCGTTCCGTCTGATGGGCTTCGGTCACCGCGTCTACAAGAACTTCGACCCACGCGCCAAGATCATCCGCGAGATGACCCACAAGGTGCTGGGCGAGCTGGGCGTCAACGACCCGTTGCTGGAAGTGGCATTGAAGCTGGAAGAAGCCGCTCTGAAGGACGACTACTTCGTGCAGCGCAAGCTGTACCCCAACGTCGACTTCTACTCGGGCCTGATCTACAAGGCGCTCAATATCCCGGTGGAAATGTTCACCGTGATGTTCGCCATTGCGCGTACCGCCGGCTGGGTGTCGCATTGGCTGGAGCAGCAGGTCGACCCGGAAATGAAGATCGGCCGTCCGCGCCAGATCTACACCGGCTACGACAAGCGCGACTACACCGACAGCGCCAAGCGCTAAGCGGTTTCAAGTTGTCTGCGTAAGCAAACGCCCCGCACCGCGGGGCGTTTTGCGTCGTGGCTTGCGGTCTGCCGGATGAGTGACTGGGTCTGCACGCCTGGGCCCGGTGGCGCCGCGTGTTCGGTACGGCTCAGGGCAGTTGCTGTACGTAACCCTGGCGCTCGTCATCGGCCAGCAGCTGCCGCACCTGCGCCGCCGAGGCGCGCGGCATCGGTTTTTCGTCCAGCTGCGACAGCGGTGCCTGCCGCAATGCGTCGTAGGGCAGCACGGTCAGGTCGAAGGTGAGCTCCTCGGCACTGAACAGCCACACCGGGAAGTCGCCAGTGCGGTCGCGATCCAGGCGCAGACGGCGGGTGCGCGCCTCGGCCGGAATGCGGTGGTCTTCCAGAAACCGCTGCACCGCATCCGTATCGTCGCTATGCAGCTGCAATTGCACCGGCGCGTTCGCATCGGCGGTGCCGTCCAGCACCGGGCCGGTCAGTCGCGGCTGAAACGGGCTGAGAAATTCCAGTGCACGCACGGCGGCTTCGCGGCGTTGGCGTAGACGCACGCCATGCCCGGGTCCGGCGAACAAGCGTTGGTATTCGCGCAATGCATCTTCGATCTCGCGGTTGCGCGGCAACGAGGCATCGTCATGAATGCCGAGCCGGCTGGCGGCCTTGAGCTTGGCCTGATGAAAATCGCGGATACCGCCCTCGGCCATCAGGCGGGCGGCCTCATGCGCCAGACGATGGCGACGCTCCCGGGTGCGTGTATCGGCGTGCTCGCGTGCGTGTTGCATGACCCGGCTCCCCTGATGAACCCGGGTTCGACTCTACAACAGCTGCATGAAGACATGGCGAATGCGTCGCGCCATGTCGAGCACGAGCCGCGTCGTACTGCCGATTTCGCTCAATCAGGCAATCAGCCACAACGGCAGCTGCCTGTTCGCGTCACTGCACCTGCCTCACCCGCCTAAGAAAAAGGGGAACCGGAGCAGCCCCGCTGTTCCGATTCCCCATTCCTCAATCCCGACTCCCGATTCCCGGCCGTCAGAAAATATCGAAGGCCTTCTCGTCCTGCTGCTCCTGCAGGCCGTAGTCGTAATCCTGCAGGCGATCCAGGTCCTCGTTCTTGACCCATTCGACCGCGCCATTGATGGTGGCCTGGGTCATGCCATCGGGCGGGTCGTTGGCGGCGATCGGCTTGTCCTTGAGCGCCACGCGCATGTAGTCGATCCAGATCGGCAGGGCAGCCTTGCCGCCGTATTCGCGATAGCCCAGCGAGCGGAAGTCGTCGCGGCCCACCCACACGGTGGTGGCGTAGGGGCCGCCGAACCCGGAGAACCAGGCATCGCGGTGGTCGTTGGTGGAACCGGTCTTGCCGCCGACGTCCTCGCGGCCGAGCACCTTGGCCGCGGTGCCGGTACCGCGCTGGACCACGTCGCGCATCATCGACACCAGCTGGTAGGCGGTGCGCTCGTCGATGGCGCGCGGGGCGATCTTGGTTTCGGCAATCGGTGCCGGCGCGGCGCCTGCCGGCGTGGGTGCGGCATCGGCTACCGGTGCAGGCGGTGTTGCCGGTGCCTGCGCGCCGAAGTTGAAACCGTCCACCACCTGGCTGACCGGTGCGACATTGCCGCCCTGCAGTGCGCAGGTGCGGCAGGCCACGGCAGGCACTTCTTTGAAGATGACGTTGCCATCGCGGTCCTTGATCTCGTCCACGATCCAGGTGTCCACGCGTGAGCCGCCGTTGGCGAACACCGCATAGCCGCGTGCCACCGAGAGCGGGGTCAGCGATGCGGTACCCAGCGACATCGACAGGTTGGGCGGCAGCTCTGCTTCCTGGAAACCGAACTGGCTGATGTATTTGCGTGCAAAATCGACGCCGATCGCATCCAGCAGCCGCACCGACACCAGGTTGCGTGACTGCACCAGCGCCTCGCGCAGGCGCATCGGGCCGCGGAATCCGCCGCCATCGTTCTGGGGCGACCAGGTCTTGCCGCGACGGTCGCGGAACACCACCGGCGCATCCAGCACGATCGAGGCCGGGTTGAAGCCCTTTTCGAAGGCCGCTGCATACACGAAGGGCTTGAAACTCGAGCCTGGCTGGCGGCGTGCCTGGGTGGCGCGATTGAACTTGTTGCCGGCAAAGCTGAACCCACCGACCAGTGCGCGCAGTGCGCCGCTGTTGGCGTCCAGCGAGACCAGGGCCGCCTGGCCACGCGGCAGCTGGTCGATGATCCACTCGCCGTCCTTTTCGCCTGCCCGGATGCGGGTCAGGTCGCCGCGCGTCAGCAGTTTGGCGGGCGTCCTGCCGGTCCAGCGGCTGGCCGAGGCAGGCAGGGTGAGCTCGGTCTTGTCGTGCTGCACGACGGTGACGCCGCCATCGGGGTTGCTGCGCGCCACGATCACCGGGCGCAGCCCGCCCTGGGTGAACACCCCGGACAGATGCTTGGCCAGTGCCGGCGCGTCGGCATCTGCGGCGACGTCGACGTGCTGCTCCACGCCATGCCAGCCATGACGATGGTCGTACAGGCGCAGGCCGTCGTTGATCGCGGCGTCCGCGCCCGTCTGCAGCGTGGCGTCGATGGTGGTGGTGACGTGGTAGCCCTTGTTGAGCACATCGCCACCGTACTTGGCGATCATCTCCTGGCGGACCAGTTCGGCCACGTACGGCGCGTAGACCTCGACCGGTGGCTCGTGCGGCTTGGCATGCATCGGCACCGCCTTGGCGGCATCGGCTTCGGCCTGGCTGACGAAACCCAGGTCGGCCATGCGCTGCAGCACGTAGTAGTCGCGCCGTTCGCGGGCGCGTTCCGGGTTGCTGATCGGGTTGCCGCTGGACGGGAACTTGGGAATGCCGGCCAGCGAGGCCATCTCGTCCAGGCTCAGCTCACTCATCTTCTTGCCGAAGTAGTACTCGGCGGCCGCACCCACGCCGTAGGCGCGATTGCCGAAAAAGCTCTTGTTGAGATAGAGCTCGAAGATCTCGTCCTTGCTCAGCTCACTCTCGATCTTGCGTGCCAGCAGGATCTCGGCGAGCTTGCGGGTGTAGCTGTACTCGGAACTGAGGAAGAACTGCCGCGCCACCTGCTGGGTGATGGTCGAGCCGCCCGGCACGCGCTTGGCGTCGGTGGTGGCCAGCAGCCACACCGCACGGCCGATGCCCTTGTAGTCCACGCCCCCGTGCTCGTAGAAGCGCGCGTCTTCGGTCGCCAGGAAGGCCTGCTTCAGCCGCAACGGCACCTCCTTCATCTGGATCGGATAGCGCCGGGTCTCGCCATACACGGCCATCAGGCGGCCGTCGCTGGCATACACGTACATCGGCTCCTGCAGCTCGACCTGCTTGAGCGACTGCACATCGGGCAACTTCGAGGAAATGGCGTAATACAGGCCGCCGGCAGCAATAGCGCCAAGCAGTGCGAGCACGACGAGCGCGGCCAGGATCCAGCCCAGCCAACGGCGAATACGGGGCATGTAAGAGAGATTCCGATTGCAGATTTCTTGGTCACAGAGTATAGATGACGCCGGGTTTGGCTGGGGCCGAACTCTGGGGATCGCAGAAGACAGCAAAGGGGTCACGGTCGCGGGGTCATTGCCTTGCGCGTGAAGGGCTTGTCAACTGTTAAAATTTGATTATTAATACGAGGGCGCAGACATGCGTCCAAGTGCCCGTCGGCAGGGGAGTTACCGTGGGGCTTCTACCCAAGAGTCAGTCGCCACTGATTGGTGTCGATATCAGTTCCACTGCGGTCAAGCTGTTGCAGCTGTCGCGCAGCGGGAATCGTTTCCGCGTGGAGCACTATGCGGTTGAACCGTTGCCGCCCAATGCGGTGGTGGAAAAGAACATCGTCGAAGTGGAGGCGGTCGGCGAAGCCATTCGCCGCGCCATCAACCGTTCCGGCAGCAAGGCCAAGAACGCGGCAGCTGCCGTGGCTGGCTCGGCGGTGATCACCAAGTTGATCCCGATGCCCGCCGATCTGGACGACAGCGACATGGAGGCCCAGGTCGAACTGGAAGCCACCAATTACATTCCGTACCCGATCGAGGAAGTGAATCTCGATTTCGAGGTGCTGGGCCCGATGCCCAACAGCCCGGACATGGTCCAGGTGCTGCTGGCCGCCTCGCGCTCGGAAAACGTGGAACTGCGCCAGTCGGCGCTGGAACTGGGTGGCCTGACCGCCAAGGTGATGGACGTGGAGGCCTTCGCGGTCGAAAACGCGTTCGCCCTGGTCGCCAGCGAACTGCCGGTCGCCGCCGATGCGGTGGTGGCGCTGGTCGACATCGGCGCCACCATGACCACGCTCAGCGTGCTGCGCTCCGGGCGCAGCCTGTACAGCCGCGAACAGGTGTTCGGTGGCAAGCAGCTCACCGACGAAGTGATGCGCCGCTATGGCCTGACCTACGAAGAAGCCGGCCTGGCCAAGCGCCAGGGCGGTTTGCCGGAAAGTTATGAGGTCGAAGTGCTGGAGCCGTTCAAGGAAGCGACGGTGCAGCAGATCAGCCGTTTGCTGCAGTTCTTCTATGCGGGCAGCGAATTCAATCGCGTCGACTGCATCGTGCTGGCCGGCGGGTGCGCCGCGCTGTCACGCCTGCCGGAGATGGTGGAAGAGCAGCTGGGCGTGACCACCGTGGTCGCCAACCCGCTCGCACAGATGACGCTGGGCCCGAAGGTTCAGGCCCATGCGCTGGCGCTGGATGCGCCCGCCTTGATGATCGCCACCGGCCTGGCCCTGAGGAGCTTTGACTGATGGCAAGAATCAATCTATTGCCCTGGCGCGCCGAGCGCCGGAAGGCGCGCGAGCGCGAGTTCTATTCGATGCTGGGCTTCGCCGCATTGGGCGGCGTGCTGTTGTCGGCGTTGATCTGGTTCTACTACGACGCGCAGATCACCGGCCAGACCGAGCGCAATGCGTTCCTGACCACCGAGATCGACAAGGTCAAGGCGCAGAACGAAGAGATCAAGGAACTCGACAAGAAGAAGGACCGCCTGCTTGCGCGCAAGAAGGTGATCGAGGAGCTGCAGGCCAACCGCTCGCAGATGGTGCACCTGTTCGATTCGCTGGTGCGCACCATTCCCGATGGCGTGGCGCTGACCAACATCAAGCAGGACGGCGACATCCTGACGCTGGAAGGCCGCTCGCAATCCAATGCCCGGGTCAGTGCCTACATGCGCAACCTGGAAGGTTCGGGCTGGATGACCAATCCGGACCTGTCGATCATCGAGGCCAAGAGCCAGGACAAGGCCGGGCAGCCTGCCACCTCGTCGATGGACACCAAGACGCTGCCGTACGTGTTCACGCTCAAGGTCAAGCTGGCCAACCCGAACGAAGCTGACAAGAACGGCACGACGCCGGGCGTGGTGGATCCGGCCGCGCCGGGTAGCACTGCACCGGGTGCGGCACCTGCCGGTGCCGCGCCTGCTGCCCCGGCAGCGGCGCCTGCGCCCGCAACGTCGCCGGCCGCGGCGCCTGCACCAACGCAGGCGGCACCGGCGCCCGCCAACCGGCCGCAGGAGGGGGCGGCGTCATGAGTAAGAAATCATTCAAGCTCAGCGATCTGGATTTCAACAACATCGGTGGTTGGCCACAGCAGGCACGTATCGTGTTCTGCGTGGTGGTTGGCCTGTTCATCCTGGTGCTGGCCTGGTTCCTGTTGATCAGCGGCAAGCGCGATGAGCTGGAAGGGCTGGAAGGCACCGAATCCCAGCTGCGCGCCGAGTTCGAGACCCAGCAGGGGCGCGCGGTGAATCTGGAGCCGCTCAAGCAGCAGCTCGCGCAGATGGAACAGGTGCTGCAGCAGATGCTGCGTCAGCTACCCAGCAAGACCGAAATGCCGGATCTGATCATCGATATCTCGCAGACCGCGTTGTCCAGCGGCCTGTCCAACGAGCTGTTCCAGCCGGGACCGGAATCGCCGAAGGAGTTCTACGCCGAGAAGCCGATCGCCCTGCGCATGGTGGGCAGCTACCACCAGTTTGGCGCCTTCGTCAGCGGCGTGGCATCGCTGCCGCGCGTGGTGATCCTGACCATGCACGACATCAACCTCAAGCCCAAGGATGCCAAGGCTGGCATCACACCGCGCGGCGCGCTGGAGCTGTCCGGCACTGTCAAGACCTATCGTTATCTGGACGATGAGGAAATGGCCGAGCAGGAGAAGGCGGCGGCCGACGCGGCGAAGAAGGGCGGCCAATGACCATGAAACTGCTCAAGATCCTGTCCTGCGTGGCGCTAATTGCTGTATTGCCGGCGTGCACGCGCGGTGTGACCAGCACCCCGGGCGATGCGCCGAATCTGGAAGCCTGGGTGGCCGAAGTGCGCGCGCGCCCTGCGCCGCCGCTGGAGCCGTTGCCGGTGATGCAGCAGTTCGAGACGTTCGAATATGCCGCACAGGTGATGCGCGACCCGTTCAGCGATGCCTGGGTCAGTGCGGAAGGCGGCAACGGCACGCGTCCGGATCCGAACCGGCGCAAGGAGCCGTTGGAGGCCTTTCCGCTCGACGCTCTCGACATGGTGGGGACCATTGGGGGCGGCTCGGGTCTGATCGCGCTGGTGATGGCACCGGACAAGGTGACCTACCGCGTGCGGCCGGGTGTGTATCTGGGACAGAGCGATGGCCGGGTGACCGGGGTCTACGAAGACCGCATCGAGCTGATTGAACTTGTGCCGGACGGTGCGGGTGGATGGCTTGAACGGCCGGCCGCGCTCGCATTGGATGATCAATAAAGTGATAGGGGATAGCACGATGACGTTTTCCAATGCCCAGCGGCTGCGTCCGGTTCGACGCCACGCGATGCTCCAGGCCTGCGCGTTGGGATGCGCGCTGGCGCTGGCCGGCGGCAGCGCGTTTGCCGCCGCCGCGCTGACACAGCCCGCGCAGGACCCTGCCAAGACCGCTCCGGCGAGCCTGGCGGTGTCCAAGATCGATTTCAAACGCGGTGACGATGGCGCGGGCCGCCTGATCCTGAAGTTCGACGGGCAGGGCGCCAGCCCCGATCTGCGCACCCAGGGCGACAGCGTGCTGGTGGACATCAGCAACGCCAGGCTGCCGGCCGAGCTGCAGCGCCCGCTCAACGTCACCGACTTCGCCACGCCGGTGCAGCGGGTTGAGGTCAAGCCGTCCGGTTCCGGCTCGCAGCTGGTGCTGTCGACCAAGGGCGCATTCGATTCGCTGGCCTACCAGACCGGCAACGAATACGTGGTGGAAATCACTCCGCGCAAGGGTCAGCCGGCGGTTGGCGGCGTGAGCGCCGCGTCGGTCACCCAGGCCGCCGCGCAGATTGCCGCGCGCGGCTACAGTGGTCGCCCGGTGACGTTCAACTTCCAGGACGTGCCGGTGCGCACCGTGCTGCAGCTGATCGCCGAAGAGTCCAACCTCAACATCGTCGCCTCCGACACCGTGCAGGGCAACGTCACCCTGCGCCTGATGAACGTGCCGTGGGACCAGGCGCTGGACATCGTGCTGCGCGCCAAGGGCCTGGACAAGCGCCGCGATGGCGGCGTGGTCTGGGTCGCCCCGCAGCCGGAGCTGGCCAAGTTCGAGCAGGACAAGGAAGACGCCCGTATCGCGATCGAGAACCGCGAGGATCTGATCACCGATTATGTGCAGATCAATTACCACAATGCGGCAGTGATCTTTAAGGCGCTGACCGAGGCGAAGGGGATTGGCGGTGGCGGTGGTGGTGGGCAAGGCGGGCAAGGTGGTGCCGGTCAGCAAGATAATGGCTTTTTGTCGCCACGAGGACGTTTGGTTGCTGATGAACGCACCAACACCTTGATGATCAGCGATATTCCGAAAAAGGTCGCGCAGATGCGCGAGCTGATCTCGCATATCGATCGCCCGGTGGATCAGGTACTGATTGAAAGCCGCATCGTGATTGCGACCGATACGTTTGCGCGCGATTTGGGGGCACGGTTCGGTGTCTCGGGTGCGACCGGGCGCGGGATACTGAGCGGTTCGCTGGAAAGTAATGTGAATTACCAAAACACGTCGGCACAGCGTGCCAACGAACTAGCGAGTACCGCGACTGCAACCTCGCCCGGAACCAGTAATACCATTCCGCAATTTCTGTTTCCGTCCGGTTTGAATATTGATCTTGGTGCCGGTGGCTTCACAAATAGCGGTGCGGCTGGGCTCGCCTATACCTTGTTAGGCTCCAACTTCAATTTGGATATCGAATTGTCCGCGATGCAGGAAGAAGGTCGCGGTGAGGTTGTTTCCAATCCGCGCATCGTGACGGCCAACCAGCGTGAAGGCGTAATCAAGCAGGGCCGGGAAATCGGCTATGTAACCATCAGCGGTGCCGGTGTCGCCGGCGGCGGCTCACAGGCAAACGTGCAGTTCAAGGAAGTGCTGCTTGAGCTAAAGGTGACGCCGACGATTACCAACGATAACCGCGTCTTCCTCAATATGAACGTCAAGAAGGATGAAGTCGCTCGCTTTATCACCTTGCCGCAGTACGGCACCGTGCCTGAAATCAATCGGCGCGAAGTCAACACAGCAGTGCTGGTAGCGGACGGCGAGACCGTGGTGATCGGTGGTGTCTACGAATTCACCGATCGAGAAAGCGTTTCGAAAGTGCCGTTCCTGGGCGATATTCCGTTCCTGGGCAACTTGTTCAAGAAGCGCGGCCGCAGCAAGGAAAAGGCCGAGCTGCTGGTCTTTGTTACCCCGAAAGTGCTGCGGGTCGCAAGCGCAGCGCGGTAACGGCGCTGGACACCGACAGGAGGGCCGCGCAAGCGGCCTTCTTTTTCACTCCTTGCGCGCAAAGTCCGACGCAAACGCAGAAGCTCGCAATGCATGCCGGATTGATGGGCTATCCGTCATGCGTGATCGAAGACGGCTGCGATATGGTCCCCGCCGATCAAAAGTAGCTTGGCTGGCCCGAGGTGAGCTTGACCCCCGTCACTCCCTGAACCTCTTAAAGCCCTGCGGTGAACCAATCGCGTTCGAATCGGTCACACTGGGCCTATGAACGCACCGCCGCTCCTCCCGCCAGAAGCCGCCGCCGCGCCCGCCGAGGACCGGCTGTATCGTCAATTCACCTCGCTGCGCGAGTCGCTGGCGCAGCGCATCGTTGGCCAGTCCGCGCTTGTGGAACGGCTGTTGATCGCCCTGCTGGCCGATGGCCATCTGCTGGTGGAGGGCGCGCCGGGCCTGGCCAAGACCACCGCGATCCGCGCGCTGGCCTCGCGGCTGGAAGCGGATTTTGCGCGGGTGCAGTTCACCCCGGATCTGTTGCCCGCCGATCTGACCGGTACTGAGATCTGGCGGCCGCAGGACAGCCGGTTCGAGTTCATGCCCGGGCCGATCTTCCATCCCATCCTGCTGGCCGACGAGATCAACCGCGCGCCGGCCAAGGTGCAGTCCGCGTTGCTGGAGGCGATGGGCGAGCGGCAGGTCACGGTCGGCCGGCACACGTATGCGCTGCCGCAGCTGTTTCTGGTGATGGCAACGCAGAATCCGATCGAGCAGGAGGGCACGTTCCCGCTGCCCGAAGCGCAGCTGGACCGCTTCCTGATGCATGTGCGCATTGGCTATCCGCAGGCCGATGCCGAGGCGGAAATCCTGCGTCTGGCGCGCGAGGCGGCCCGCGACACCCTGGAAAAGCACGAGACCGTCCCCGACAGGATTCCGTTGGACGACGTTTTCGCCGCACGCCGCGTGGTGCTGGATGTGCACCTGGCGCCGCAGCTTGAGCGGTACCTGATCGAGATCGTGCTGGCCTCGCGCGATCCGCAGCGCTACGACCCGGCATTGGCGCGGCGCATCGCCTGGGGCGCGAGCCCGCGCGGTTCGATCGCCCTGGAGCGCTGCGCGCGTGCGCGCGCGTGGCTGGCCGGGCGCGACTACGTCACCCCCGACGACATCCGGGCCATTGCGCCGGACGTGTTGCGCCACCGCGTATTGCCCAGCTACGAAGCCACCGCCGAAGGGTGGGATGGCGAGCGCCTGGTCACCGCGTTGCTGGACAAGATTCCGCTGCCCTGATCGGGCAGCGTGCTACCGAGGTATGCCGCCCTCCCGCCCGAGCCCGATGTCTTCGATTCCGTCCTTCCTCCCAGCGAACCCACCGGCATCCGTGGCCGGTGACGGCCTGCGGCCCAGTCTTGCCGAGTTGATCGCGTTGCGCGGCACCGCGCAGCATCGCGGACAACCGGGGCGTGGCCGGCATGGGCTGGTGGGGCCGGTGCCGGCCGCCACGCGCGGGCGTGGGATGGAATATGCCGAGTCGCGCGAGTACGTGGCCGGTGACGATGCGCGGCATATCGATTGGCGCGTCACCGCACGCACCGGGCGGGCGCATACCAAGCTGTTTCAGGCCGAGCGCGAGCGCTTGAGCCTGATCGTGGCCGATACCGCGCCTGCGCTCTTCTTCGGTACCCGCGTGCGTTACAAGTCGGTGCAGGCCGCCCGTGCCGGCGCCGTGGCGGCATGGCTGGCGCAGCGCCAGGGCGACCGTGTCGCGGCCTTGCGCGGCACCGCCAGCGAGGCGCCGATCGCGCCGCGGTCGGGGCAGCGCGGTGTGCTGCCGGTGCTCGATGCCCTGGCGCGCTGGTATGCGCAGCCGCCTGCTGGCGACGCCGGGTTGGAGGTCGCCCTGGATCATGCGGCGCGGCTCCTGCGGCCAGGCGCGCGCCTGACCGTGCTGGCCGATGCGCGCAGTGCAAGCCGGATTTCCGCAACGCGCTGGTCCGGCCTGGCGTTGCATCACGAGGTGGTGGTGATCGTGCTGGTCGACCCGCTGGAGCTGTCGCCGCCAGCCCGCGCCCTGAGTTTCGATGTGCGCGGTGAGCGCATCGCGGTGGATCTTGCCAGCCAGGCTGCGCGCGCGCGCTGGCAGGCCGAGTTCGTCGCGCCGCTGGAGCAGCTGGCCACACTGCTGCAATCGCGTGGCGTACGCGTGCATCGCCTGTCCACCGACGATGCCAGCGACGCGTGGCTGGGCGGCAGCACCCTCGTGCGGGGCGCATGACGATGAGCCCGCAGGCACTGCCGCTGCGCGATGTTCATCTGCCGCCGTCGCCGCCGTGGTGGCCGCTGGCGCCGGGCTGGTGGCTGCTGATCGCGGCATTCGTGCTGGTGCTGGCCGGTGTGTGGTTCTGGTGGTGGCGTCGCCGCCAACGGCAACGTCGCTGGCTGGCGGCCTTCGATGCAGAGCTGCAGCGTGCCGCAACGCCTGCGCAGCGTCTGGCAGCACTGTCCGCGCTGCTGCGCCGCGCTGCGCGGAGCGTCGATGCGCGGGCCGATCGGTTGCAGGGCGATGCCTGGCTGCAGTTTCTGGATGGCCGCAACAGCAAGACGCGCGCATTTTCGCAAGGGCCGGGTCGCGCGCTGCTCGACGGCGGCTTTCAGCGCGCCCCGGCGGTGGCCGACCTGGACGTGGTGCAGGCACTGGCGCGTGCCCGGTTTCTGGGTCTGATGCGGGGCCAGCGATGAACTGGCTGCAGTGGTCGCAGTGGCAGGACGCGCTGGCGCATTGCGCCTGGCCCTGGGCGTGGTGGTTGATGCCGCTGCCGCTGCTGATGTGGTTCTGGCCGCAGCGCGGCCAGGAGTCTGCGGCACTGCGCGTGCCGTATGCCGATCAGCTGCATGCGGTGGCCCAGGCGCAACGCGCGCCGTCGTTGCGCATGCCGCGCTGGCTGGCGTGGCTGGGCTGGTTCTTGTTGTGCGCCGCGCTGGCGCGTCCGCAGCAGCTGGGCGAGGTGATCCAGCCGCCGCGCGAAGCACGGCAGATGATGCTGGCGGTGGATCTGTCCGGCAGCATGAGCGAGCCGGACATGGTGCTCGGTGGCAACGTGGTCGATCGCCTCACCGCCGCCAAGGCGGTGCTGTCGGACTTTCTGGATCGGCGCGACGGCGATCGCGTCGGCTTGCTGGTGTTCGGCCAGCGCGCGTATGCACTGACGCCGCTGACCGCGGATCTGACCTCCGTACGCGACCAGTTGGCCGACAGCGTGGTGGGGCTGGCCGGGCGCGAGACTGCGATCGGCGATGCGATCGCGTTGTCGGTGAAGCGGCTGCGCGAGCAGAAGCAGGGCCAGCGGGTGGTGGTCCTGCTCACCGATGGCGTCAACACCGCCGGGGTGCTCAACCCGTTGAAGGCGGCCGAACTGGCCAAGGCCGAGGGCGTGCGTGTGCACACCATCGCTTTCGGTGGCAGCGGCGGGTACTCGCTGTTCGGCGTGCCGATTCCGGCTGGCCGCAACGACGACATCGACGAGGATGGGCTGCGCAAGATCGCCGAGCAAACTGGCGGACGTTTTTTCCGTGCCCGCGATACGGAAGAGCTCGCGGGCATCTACGCCGAACTCGATCGCCTGGAGCCGGTGAAGGCCCTGGGTCCTTCGGTGCAGCCGCGGGTCGAACGCTACTACTGGCCGCTGGGCGCAGCCATGGTGATCGCGTTGCTGGCGTACGTGTTGCCGCGGAGATGGCGATGAGCGCGCCCACCGAACTGTTGGCAGCGTTGCATCTGTTGCGCCCCGACTGGCTGTGGGCGTTGCTGGCGATCGTGCCGGCGGCGCTGCTGTGGCACGTACGCCGGCGCAGTGCCGATGTGTGGCGTCACAGCGTGGACGCGCACCTGTTGCCGGCCTTGCTGGTGGCCGGCGGGCGGCGCGGATGGCTGGGTTTCGTGCTGGCCGCGCTGACCTATGCGCTGGCGGTGGTGGCGATGAGCGGACCGAGCTGGCGGCAGACCGAGCGCCCGGTGTTTCAATCCAGCATGCCGTTGGTGGTGGTGCTGGATCTGTCCTCCAGCAGCCTCGCCACCGACCTGCCGCCCTCGCGCCTGCTCCAGGCGCGCGCGAAACTGGCCACGTTGCTGCGCAAGCGTGCCGGTGGCGATGTGGCGTTGCTTGTCTATGCCGGCGAAAGTTTCACCGTCGCGCCCCTGACGCAGGACGCCGCCAACGTGGCCGTGTTTCTGGATGCGCTGTCGCCGTCGGTGATGCCGGTCGATGGCAAACGCGCCGATCGGGCGATCACGGCGGCAAGCCAGTTGCTGCAGCAGGCCGGCTTCAAACAGGGCGACATCCTGGTGGTCAGCGACAGTGCCGATGGGTCGGCAGAAAGCGCTGCCCGCACCGCACGCGCACGCGGGTTCCATGTCTCCGCCCTGGGCGTCGGCAGTGTGCGTGGTGCCGCTTACCGTACCGGTAGCGGCGAGATCGCCCAGGCGAAACTCGACGAGGGAAGCCTGCGCGATCTCGCCGGTCAGGGGGGTGGGCGTTATGCGCGCATTGCCCCGGACGACTCGGATCTGCAGGCGCTGGGCGTGCTCGATCCCGCCCAGCAGCCGCTTGCCGATGAGGCGGCCGAAGCCGGCGGCGGCAAGACCTGGCTCGATGAGGGTTACTGGCTGGTGATGCCGGTGATGCTGTTGGCGCTGCTGGCGTTTCGTCGACGCGCGGTTGTGGCGGTGCTGGCGCTGGTGTGCATGTTGCCGCTGGCGCAACCTGCACGGGCGGCGGACGGCACCTTGTGGCAGCGTGCCGATCAGGTGCAGCAACAGCGTCTGGATGCTGGGGTGCAGGCGTATCGCAAAGGGGACTTTGCCGCTGCGCAGAAGGCGTTCGAAGCGGTGCCGACCGACGAGGGCTTGTACAACCTGGGCAATGCGCTGGCGCGCCAGGGCCGCTACGACGAGGCAATTGCAGCCTACGATCGCGCGCTCAAGCAACATCCCAACCAGCAGGATGCGATCGCCAATCGCGCGGCAGTCGACGCGGCGCGCAAGCGGCAGCAGCAGGACAACAAGGACGGCAGAGGTCCGGACGGCAAGAGCCAGTCCAAGGATCAGAAACAATCCGGCCAGGATGGAAACGGGCAACAGCAGACGGGCCAGAATCAGCAGGACGCGCAGTCCGGCCAGGATGGGCAGAAGCCGCGGGACGGCAAGCAGCAGCCCTCCGACGCGCAGACCCCGCAGGACGGCAAGTCGCAGGATGCGCAGTCCAAAAACGGGCAAGGCGAGCAGAGCAGTCAGGACACGCCACCGCAGTCTGCCGATGCCAAGGCGCAGCAGCAGGCCGATGAGGCGCAGCGTCGCAAGATGCAACAAGCCATGGCGCAGGCGGGCGACAAACAGGCGGACGCAGGCGGCAAGCAGGCCGCCGCCGCCGCAAGCGAGACGCCGCGGCAACGCGAGCAACGCCAGGCGGTGGATGCGTGGTTGCGGCGGGTACCGGACGATCCGGGCAGCTTGCTGCGGACCAAATTCAGGCTGGAATACGAACGCAGGCAACGGGACGGACGATGATCGGCAGACACCACTTGCGCCGCGCGGCGATCGGCATGCTGGCCTGCATGATGCTGCTGGTTGGCGCACCAGCGGGTGCGGTCACGCGCGCGTGGCTTGATCGCGACAGCGCCAATGCTGGCGACGTGGTGATGTTGAACATCGAAACCGACCAACGCGGCGTCGATCCGGATTACACGCCGCTGCGCACCGATTTTTCGCTGGGCGCCAAGAGCGCCAATCAGCAGATGCAGGTGACCAACGGTTCGGTGACGGTGCGTGCCTTGTTCGGTGTGGTGCTGACGCCGCGCAAGAGTGGTGAACTGATCGTGCCGGCGATACGGGTGGGCAATGAGCGCACCGAACCGCTGCGCCTGCAGGTGGTTGGAGCGGCGAACGATGCCGCCAGTAGTTCCAGCGGCGCTGCCGGTGGGCCCAGTGCGGCGCAGGGCAATGAAGAAGCTTTTGTCGAGACCCGGGTGGACGACCCGCAGCCCTATGTGCATCAGAGCGTGGGGGTGGTGGTGCGCTTGTACTTTGCCAATCAATTGGCATCGGGCGAGCTGGATCTGGAAGCGCCCGATGGCGCGTCGCTGCAACGCATCGGCGATGACGTCAGTTCGGTCAAGCTGGTCAACGGCCGCCAGTACAACGTGGTGGAGCGGCGCTATCTGCTGGTGCCCGAGCGCAGCGGCCGGCTAGTGCTGCCCCCGGCGCGATTCAACGGGCGATCGGTGGGCGGATTCTTCGACGATTATTTCGGTCGCGGCAACGGTGAGCTGAGCGCGCGCAGCGCCAGCATTCCCCTGCAGGTGCGTGCCCAGCCGGCCAACGCGCCGCAGCCCTGGCTGCCGCTGCGCAGCCTGCAATTGCGCTACACGGCCACGCCGCAACGCGCCACTGCCGGGGAGGCGACGCAGTTCGTGGTGGAAGCCAGCGCGCGCGGCGCCACCCAGGCGCAGTTCCCCGAGCTGCCCACGCCAAGCGTGCCCGATGCGCAGGTGTTCGCCGAGCCGCCGCAATACGAAGAACGCTTTGTGGACGGCTCGCCGCAGCTGCGCCTGACGCGCCGCTATTCGATCGTGCCCAACCGCGCCGGCCCGCTGGTCGTGCCGGGGCTGCAGGTGGCCTGGTGGGATGTCGGCGCAGGCGCGGCCAAGACTGCAGCGGTGCCGGATCTGACATTGGATGTTGCAGCGGGTAGCGGGGCCTTTGCGGCCCCGGCGCCGGCACCTGCGCCCACAGGCAGCCCGGCAAGCAACGACGCGGCGCCTGCGCCAGCAGCCAGTGCGCTGACGTTGCAGCAGCAGCCGTCGCCAGCTACGCAACGGCCGTGGGGATGGATGGCCGCCGCCGCAGGCTTTGCGGTGTTGTGGGTGGTGACGTTGGTATGGGCGTTGCGGCGCCGGCGCGGCACGGCACGCAGTGCTACCGAGGCCGCCGTCGGCGACGCGCCCATGCCCGGCAAGCGTGCAACCCATGGCGTGGCCGAGCTGCGCCGCGCGCTGGACAGCGGGGGCATGGACGATGTGGCAAACGTGCTCTGTGGCATGGCCGGTGTGGCCGATATCGACAGCGTATTGGCCGCCTTGGCCGATCCCGCCCAGCGCGACGCCGTGGCGCGAATGCAACGTGCGCGCTGGGGTGGCGACGGGGATGTGGCAGGGGCACGCGCCGCGCTGCGCTACGCATTTGCCAAGGGTCCCCGCTGGCGGCATGCGAGCGCGGCAGAGCCCGAGGTGCTGGCGCCGTTGTATCCGCCGGTGTCTTGATCGGCTGCGATGAATCGGTGGCGGTTGATGGCGACGATGGTTATCACTTTTACGTCGCCGTAGTTCTCTGAGCTCCATGCGGCTGGTTTGAAAACCGTGTCGCCGAGAAAAACGTTACTGCTGCGAGTCTGCTGCAGGGCCCTTGCCCGCCCACCATCGCAGGACACGCCGTGAATCCGTCCCTCGAGGCTCTGGCGCGGCATCCATGCCGCTCAAGGTCCCGCGACGGTGGGCGGGCAAGGACCAGTGAAGTTGGTCGGTGCGCATGGCTTTCGATCAAACAGCCAGCAAAATTTCTGGTGCGGTGAGTTCTTTTTCAATAAAGCCGCCAGCCAACTATCTGGTGCGGTGAGGGCACCGCGCCCTCGACGCTGCGAGTTTGCTGCAGGGCCCTTGCCCGCCCACCATCGCAGGACACGCTGCAAGTACGTCCTTGTAGCTCTGGGGCGGCATCCATGCCGCTCAAGGTCCCGCGACGGTGAGCGGGCAGGACCAGTGGAGATGGTCGGCGTGCAAAGTTTTCAACACGCAGCGAGTAGTGGTCTGGCGCGGCGCCTCTGTTCTTCAATAAACCACCAGCCAACTGTCTGGTGCGGTGTCCTCGCCGATTGCGGGACCGTTGGCGGCATGGATGCCGCCACCGAGCCCCCATGGACGGGTTAACGGCGTGTCCCGCGAGCGGTGAGGGCACCGCGCACTCGATACACCAGGCTTTCGACCTGAGGCATCTGACGACATAGGAGGCGCCGCCACGACTTGAGATGTCCGTTGTCGAGGAGGTGGCGAACAGTCAGGTGCATCGCTAGTTCCAATGTTTGCATCCTCCAAGATTGAGAGGCGCACCTACCCGCAGCAGGCGCGCAGGAGCACCCGGGTAGGTGGCCGCATCCTTGGCGTTTGTTAAGCTCCGGCCTTTGTGTCCAGAACAAGGCCGACCAGATGACTGCATCCCCAGCCGCGCGCCGCCCGGGCCTGCCCCTGCATTGGAAGATGGGGATCGGCTTCGCCGTCGGCCTGTTGTTGGGTCTTGCGGTCTATTACCTGGCCGGCAGCGACGCCGAGTGGGTGCGTTTGGTGACCAAGTACGTCACCACGCCGTTCTCGCAGGTGTTCCTCAATCTGATCTTCATGCTGATCGTGCCGCTGCTGTTTTCGGCGCTGGTCATGGGCATTTCCGAGATGGGCGACATCCGTGCTCTTGGAAGGGTGGGCTGGCGCACCCTGGGCTATACCGTGGTGTTGTCCGGCGTGGCGGTGTTGCTGGGCCTGGTGCTGGTCAACGTGCTCAAGCCCGGCGCCGGCGTGGACCCGCAGCTGGCCAACCAGCTGATCCAGGAAAACGCCGACCGCACCCGCGAAATCATCTCCAGCTCCGGCACCCAGCCGCAGGGCATGGACATGCTGCTGTCGATCGTGCCCAACAACGTGATTGCCGCCGCGTCGAGCAATGGCGCGATCCTGTCGCTGATGTTCTTCGCGGTGATGTTCGGCGTGGGCATGGTGCTGACCGCCGATGAAAAGGTCGCCACGCTCAAGCGCGGCATCGAGGGCATCTTCGAAATTTCCATGACCTTGATCGGGCTGGTGATCCGCCTGGCGCCGTATGCGGTGGCCTGCTTCATGTTCAACCTGGCGGCGTTGTTCGGCTTCGATCTGTTGATCCGCCTGGGCGCCTATGTGGGCGTGGTGGTGCTGGCGCTGGGCCTGCACATGGTGGTGAGCTACGGGCTGGCGGTGAAGTTTGCCGGGCGCTCGCCGCTGGGCTTCTTCAAGCAGACCCAGGCGGCCACGATGATGGCGTTCTCCACCGCGTCGAGTAACGCCACCCTGCCGACTGCGCTGCGCGTGGCCGACGAGATGGGCCTGCCGCCGCGCGTATCGCGCTTCGTGTTGACCGTGGGTGCCACCGCCAACCAGAACGGCACCGCGCTGTTCGAAGGCGTGACGGTGATCTTCCTGGCGCAGTTCTTCAACGTGGACCTGAGCCTGGGCCAGCAGTTCATGGTGATGCTGGTCTGCATCCTGGGCGGCATCGGCACTGCAGGCGTGCCGTCGGGCTCGCTGCCGGTGGTGGCGCTGATCTGCGCCATGGTCGGGGTCAACCCGGTCGGCATCGGCATGATCCTGGGCGTCAATCACTTCCTGGACATGTGCCGCACGGCATTGAACGTGACCGGGGATCTGGCGCTGACGACGTTGGTGGCCAAGGGCGAGGAATAGGGAATCGGGAATCGGGAATCGTTAAAGCGGGCTGTTGCGAGGGTAAGGAGTGATGCGTGGTCTTGCCGCGTCGCCGAAGCGGCCCGGCCCGGTGCGGAGGGGAGTCCATCGACCAACCCGCAACGCTGCATCCGATTCCCCATTCCCGACTCCCGATTCCCATAACGCCGTGTATGGGAGAATAGGTGTCTCCGCTTCCAGCGGTGTTCCCCTCCGCTTCCATAGACGCCCATGACCCAGCCCACCCGCCGCCAGCTGGCCAACGCCATCCGTTTTCTTGCCGCAGATGCGGTCGAAGCCGCCAAGTCCGGTCATCCCGGCATGCCGATGGGCATGGCCGATATCGCCGAAGTGCTGTGGAACGATTATTTCCGGCACAACCCGAACAACCCGCAGTGGTTCAACCGTGACCGTTTCGTGCTGTCCAACGGGCATGGCTCGATGCTGCAGTACGCCTTGCTGCACCTGTCCGGTTACGACCTGCCGATCGAGCAGCTCAAGCAGTTCCGTCAGTTGCACAGCAAGACCGCCGGCCACCCCGAGCGCAGCGAAACCCCCGGCGTGGAGACCACCACCGGTCCGCTTGGGCAGGGCTTTGCCAATGCGGTCGGGTTTGCGCTGGCCGAAAAGTTGCTGGCGCAGCGCTACAACCGCCCGGAACTGGAGATCGTCGATCACCGTACCTGGGTGTTCATGGGCGATGGCTGCCTGATGGAAGGCATTTCGCACGAAGCCGCCTCGCTGGCCGGTACCTGGGGCCTGGGCAAGCTGGTCGCGTTCTGGGACAACAACCAGATCTCCATCGACGGCAACACCGCCGGCTGGTTCAGCGACAACACCCCGGCACGCTTCGAGGCTTACGGCTGGCACGTCATCCGCGACGTGGACGGGCATGACGCCGACAAGATCAAGGCCGCCATCGAGGCCGCGCTGGAAAACAGCGACAAACCCACGCTGATCTGCTGCCGCACCAAGATCGGTTTCGGTGCGCCCAGCAAGGCCGGCAAGGAATCCTCGCACGGCGCGCCGCTGGGCAAGGAAGAACTGGAAGGCGCCCGCAAGGCGCTCGACTGGCCATACGGCCCGTTCGAAATTCCCGAAGAGATCTACGCCGGCTGGCGCGCCGGCGGCACCGGCACCCTGCGTCAGGCCGAGTGGGAGCAGCTGTTCGACAAGTACAGCAAGCAGTACGGCAGCGAAGCCGACGAGCTCACCCGTCGCTCGCACGGCGAACTGCCGGCCGACTTCATCGCCAAGGCCGATGCCTACATCGCCAAGGCGCAGGAAGACGGCCAGACCATCGCCTCGCGCAAGGCCTCGCAGCTGGCGATCGAAGCGTTTGCGCCGTTGCTCCCCGAGTTGATCGGCGGCTCGGCCGATCTGGCGCATTCCAATCTGACCTTGTGGAAGGCCAGCAAGTCGGTCGCCACCGACGACCCGGACGCCAACTACGTGTATTACGGCGTGCGCGAGTTCGGCATGACCGCCATTGCCAACGGCCTGGCGCTGCATGGTGGCTTCATCCCGTTCGATGCCACCTTCCTGGTGTTCAGCGATTACGCGCGCAACGGCGTGCGCATGAGCGCGTTGAACCCGGCGCATGCCATCCACGTATACACGCACGACTCGATCGGCCTGGGCGAAGACGGCCCGACCCATCAGCCGGTGGAACACCTGGCCTCGCTGCGCTACATCCCCAACAACGATGTATGGCGCCCGGGCGATGCGGTGGAGTCGGCGGTGAGCTGGAAGGCCGCCATCACCCGCAAGGACGGCCCGAGCTGCCTGATCTTCAGCCGCCAGAACCTGCAGCACCAGCCGCGCAGCGCCGAGCAGATCAAGCTGATCGAACGCGGTGGCTACGTGCTGGCCGATGCCGAAGGCGGCACGCCGGACGTGATCCTGATCGGTACCGGGTCGGAAGTGGGTCTTGCGGTGGAAGCCAAGAAGACCCTGGACGCCGCGGGTCTGAAGACGCGTGTGGTGTCGATGCCGTCCACCGATGTGTTCGACCGCCAGGATGCGGCGTACCGCGAATCCGTGCTGCCGAAGGCAGTGCGCAAGCGCGTGGCGGTGGAAGCCGGTGTGACCGGCTTCTGGCGCAAGTACGTGGGCCTGGACGGCGATGTGATCGGCATCGATACCTTCGGCGCCTCGGCGCCGGCCGATCAGTTGTATGCGTACTTCAAGATCACTGCCGAGCACGTGGTACAGGCAGCGAAGGCGCTGTAAATCCGCGCAGTGTCGCAACAAAAAACGCCGGCGTTTGCCGGCGTTTTTTGTTGATTACCTCAGCGCGTCGCGTGTCCTGTGCGGGCATTGCCATGGGCCGATGACGCCGAGCGTGTGCATGCCGGGGCGCTTGAATGCACGCTGCGTGCGCGCGCGCGCGCGGGGGTGTCGGTGCGGGCGCAACGTGGGCTTGCAGGGACGCTGAAGCGACAACCACTGCTACGTCGCACTCAGGCAGTCAGGCAGGTGGAGGTGATCCTTCACCCAGCGTGTTACAGCGTGCATGGAGTACACCCGGTCATTGGCCGCGCATGCCCGAGCTGCCGGCGCACTAGCCGCCAGCAACATAGATCGAAGATCCGGGCATCGACCGGCTGGTGCCGCCAGTCGCGACCTGGGTGAAATCTCCCCCCGGCAAACTGGGATGCAGGGGCTTGCTGTCGCGGTCGCCTCTGCGCCGGAGACGTCGGCACGGGTGAACCTGATGAGTCCGGTCGCGGCGCCAGACGGCGTTCTCACCGGGGGGTAAACACGGCCCGGCAAGGCCTGCGCGGCCCGAATCCTGCTGAAGCGTTCGCTTCGACGCGCAGCCGCACAAGGCGATGTGTGCATTGCCTGTTTAAAATGTGAATCATTCCCATTAAAATGCGGCGCTGCCACGGGTCCGTGGTGTCCTTCCCCCTTTGTCTGCCGCCGCACATCCTGCGGTGGCCGCCCTCGATTGTCTGCGCCGGAGCTGTGATGAACCGTCCTACCGTAATGCGTCTTCTTCCCATCGCGGGGCGCCCGCGCGCGCTGTCGCATGCGGTGTTTGCCGCGCTGTGCACACTGGCCGCCGGCCAGGCACTTGCCGAAACGCCGGCCGGCGAAGCCGAGGTCACCACCCTGGACCGGCTCAACGTGCAGGGCGAGCAGGCCAAGGGCTACACGGTGGAAAAGACCACTGCCGGTACGCGCATGAACCTGGCGCTGCGCGAGATTCCGCAGTCGGTCACCGTGATCACGCGCGACCGCATGGACGACCAGAACCTGCAGAGCATCACCGACGTGCTCAACAACGTTACCGGCATCTCGGTGGCGCAGAGCGACAGCGAGCGGCTGGAGTTCTACGCACGCGGCTTCTACATCGACAACTACCAGTTCGACGGCATCCCGGCCTACATGGAGCAGGCCTGGAGCTACGGTGACTCGGCGCTGGACGTCGCGCTGTACGACCGCGTCGAAGTAGTGCGTGGCGCCACCGGCCTGCTCACCGGTTCGGGCAACCCGTCGGCATCGATCAACCTGGTGCGCAAGCATGCGGTGAGCCGCGACTTCACCGGCACCGTGTCGGTGGGCGGCGGCGACTTCAACAAGACCCGCAGCGTGGCCGATGTCACCGTGCCGCTGAGCCCCGAGGGCACCGTGCGTGCGCGCGTGGTGGGCGTGTATCAGGACGGCGAGTCCGACATGGACCGCTACAACCTGCGCAAGAAGATCGGTTCGGTCATCATCGATGCCGACCTCACCGACAGCACGCTGCTGAGCGTGGGTTATGAGTACCAGAAGAAGGAATCAGACGATGTCACCTGGGGCGGCTTCCCGCTGTTCTACAGCGATGGCACGCGCACCAACTACGACCGCTCGTTCAACCCGGCCGCCGATTGGACCTTCTGGGACACGCGCCTGCAGCGCACCTTCGCCAGCCTGCAGCAGAGCTTCGACAGCGGCTGGTTGCTGAAGGCCAACGTGAGCCACGAGAAGACCGAAGCGGCCAATCACCTGTTCTATCCGTTCTACACGATCTTCGGCTTCGACCGCGCCACCGGCGGCGGCGTGGTGCCGTATTCGGGCAACTACCAGACCGAGCGCAAGGCCGATGGCGCCGATGTGTACGCGGAAGGTCCGTTCCAGCTGTTTGGCCGTGAGCATCACCTGGTGGCCGGCGCCAGCTACAACCGCCGCGAGTACGTCAACAACGGCACCTTCGATTTCCCGGCGCCGCTGGACAGCTACTTCGGTTGGACCGGAGCCTATCCGGAGCCCAACTGGAGCCCGCGCTCGGTGCAGAGCGACGGCACCATCACGCAGAAGGCCGCCTACGTGGCCGCACGTTTCTCGCTGGCCGACCCGCTGACGCTGCTGGTGGGCGCGCGCTACACCGACTGGCAGATCGATGGCCGCAACTTCGATGCGGTGCAGGGGCTTGTACCGTTCTCCGACACGCAGACCGAAGTCACCCCGTACGCCGGGCTGGTATACGACATCGACGATGTGTGGTCGACCTACGTCAGCTACACCGAAATCTTCAACCCGCAGACGCTGCGCGATGCCAATGGCGGCTACCTGGATCCGTTGAGCGGCAAGGGCTACGAAGCCGGCGTCAAGGCCGCATGGTTCGACGATCAGCTCAATGCTTCGTTGGCCGTGTTCCGCATCGAGCAGGACAACCTGGGCGTGGCCACCGGCGGTTTCGTGCCTGGCAGCAGCGAGTCCGCATTCGTGGCTGCCAGCGGCGTGGTCAGCGAAGGCTTCGACTTCGAGCTCTCCGGCCGCCTGACCCAGGGCTGGAACGCCACCTTCGGCGCCTCGCACTACACCGCACGCGACGACAGCGGCACCTCGATCAACACCCACCTGCCACGCACCACCATCAAGCTGTTCAGCAGCTACACCCCGCAGGGTGCGTGGAGCGATCTCACCGTCGGTGGTGGCGTCAACTGGCAGAACCGTGCGTACTACGTGGACCCGGTCTACGGCACCTTCCAGCAGAGCGCCTATGCCTTGGTGAGCGCATTCGCACGCTACCGTCTGTCGCCGCAGTTCTCCGTGCAACTCAACGTCGACAACCTGCTCGACAAGCGTTACTACGCGCAGTTCAACGGCGGCTATGGCGCATGGGGTGCATCGCGCAACGGCATGCTGACCTTCAACTACACGTTCTGATCCACGGCCACGCCGGGCGCCCTGCTGCCCGGTCTTGTCGAGCAAAAACACAGGCAGCCGGAACGGTGCCTGTGTTTTTTTATATCCGTCCACGCAGTGACGGGGATGGCGGGTCTGCCGTGGAGCGGAGCGCTTTGTCAGTGGCAGCCCTTGGCTGTCGCGCTGGAACGGCGTGGTGCGGACGGGAACGCGCACGACCCGGTTGGCATGACCGCAGTGCGGCGTCTGCAGCGCGCCATGCCTGCAGCACTCCAACGACACTGCGCCGCATCGCTGCGGTGACCATCGCTCAACGCACCACCGGTTCCAGTTGCGGTGCCAGCACCTGCGCCACCCATTCCATGAAGGCGCTGACGCGTTGCGGCAGATGGCGGCGCTGCGCATACAACAACGTCACCGGCATTGGTTCGGCGGGGTGGTCGGCAAGCACGACACGCAGCGCGCCGCTGTCCAGATACGGGCGCAGCGGGCTGGCCGGCGCCTGGATGATGCCCAGCCCTGCGAGCGCGGCGGCAAGATAGGCATCGCCGTTGTTCACCGTCACCGGGCCCTGCATCGGCAGCAGCCGATAGCGCTGCCCGTCGTGATATTCGAAGCCGGGCGAGCGCTGCCCCAGTGTTGGCACGTAATGCACCAGGTCGTGCTGGGCGAGATCGTCCAGGCAGCTTGGCGTGCCGCGGCGGGCAAGATAGTCGGCGCTGGCGCAGCTGACGATGCGGACCGCACCCAGCGGGCGGGCGACCAAGCTGGTGTCTTCAAGCGTGCCCACGCGCAGCACGCAATCGAAGCCTTCGCGCACCACATCGACGCGACGGTCGGTGCTGCTGATCTCCACGTCCAGCTGCGGATGCCGGGCCAGAAACGACGGCAGCGCAGGGATCACGAAGTTGCGTGCGATGCCGGACGACATATCCACCCGCAGGCGACCGCGCAGCTGGCCGCGTTCGCGCTGAAACATGCCGTGCAACTCCTCCATGTCGTCGAGGATGTCGCGGGCGCGTTGGGAGAACGCGGTGCCATCGCCGGTGAGCTGCACGCGTCGCGTGGTGCGATGCAGGAGCTGGGTCCCGAGCGAAGCTTCCAGCCGTTGCACGGCGGTCGAGACACTGGCCTTGGGCAGGCCCAGGGTGTCGGCGGCACGGGTGAAACTGCCCAGCTCGGCAACGCGCAGGAAGGCGCGCAACGACTCCATGGTGTCCATCGATTGGTCGGCGATCTTGAACGGTGAAGTCAGATTGAGCTGATTTATGCGGCACGGCAAGCGCACTAGCCTGAGCGCGTTCGTAACGCATTGCGCGATCGCCTCGTCTGATCGTCGCCACGCCACCTATCGCCGTCATCACCCCAGGAGTTTGCCCATGTCGACCACCTCCACACCCATCACCGTGATCACCGGCGGCAGCCGCGGGCTGGGGCGCAATGCCGCGCTTGCGCTCGCTGCCGATGGCAACGACATCGTGCTGACCTACCGCAGCCAGGCCGACGAAGCCGCAGCGGTGGTGGCGCAGATTCAATCGTTGGGCCGGCGCGCGCACGCGTTGCAGCTGGATGTCGCCAAGGCCGATGACTTTGCAGGATTCGCCAGTCAGCTGAAGGCGGTGCTGGCCGGGTGGGGGCGTATCCAGTTCGATGCGCTGGTCAACAACGCGGGCACCGGCCTGCATGCCGCCATCGCCGACACCACGCCGGCGCAGTTCGACGCGCTGGTCGACACCCATCTCAAGGGGCCGTACTTCCTGACCCAGGCGTTGTTGCCACTGATCGCCGACGGTGGACGCATCCTCAACGTCTCCAGCGGGCTGGCGCGCTTCGCGCTGCCGGGTGCCTCCGCCTACGCGATGATGAAAGGCGGGGTGGAAGTGTTTACCCGCTATCTCGCCAAGGAGCTGGGTGCACGCGGCATCCGTGCCAACACGTTGGCGCCGGGAGCGATCGAGACCGATTTCAACGGCGGCACGGTGCGCGACAACGCGCAGGTCAATGCGATGGTGGCTTCGGTCACCGCGTTGGGCCGGACGGGCCTGCCGGACGATATCGGGCCGGTGGTGGCGGCCTTGCTGGCGCCGGGCACGGGCTGGATCAACGCACAGCGCATCGAAGTCTCCGGCGGGATGCTGATCTGAGGCGTCTCCGCAGTGCGGCGATGTCGTCGGTCAGAACGCCATCGCCGCGTGCGGCAGTTCCAGCCGCGATGACGCTGCACTCCGGTATGAGCGCGCAGCGTCAGGGGAATCACTGCAGTGGCTGGTCGCCATGCAGGATGGGATAGGGATTGAGCACATCGCCTTTCCACCACTGCTTTTCCGGCCCCAGGCGGTGGATTTCGAAATGCAGATGCGGCGCGGCCGGATTTGCGTTGCCGGTGCTGCCTACATAGCCGATGACCTGGCCTCGCTTGACGGATTGCGTCTCTGCAAGCCCATCGGCATAGCGTTCCAGATGGGCGTAGTAATAGCAGTACGTGCCACCCGGCGCGAACTGATACACGGTGAGACCGCCGCGTTCGCTGTTGAACAGCTTTTCCACCGTCCCGTCGGCGACCGCAAGTACAGGTGTGCCGGTCGGTGCCAGGATATCGATGGCGTCATGCACCCGGCCTTCGCTGCGCGCATCGGTGAAGGTGTCCTGCAACTGCTCACGGCCGATGCCTTGCACCGGAATCAGCAGGCCGGAGCCGGCCGCCGACGCATCGGCCGCCGGGGCTGAGGCGGCAGGTGCCGGGGCAGCGCTCACGGGCTCTGCCGCGGCCGGGACGGTGGGTGCGGGTGCAGGCGCAGCTGCCGACACGGCCGCGGTCGCCGTGGACGGCGCTGCAACGCTCGGTGCAGCGGTCGCTGGCGACGGCACCTGCGCCTCGGGCGCGCTGCGCTCCAGCCACCAATAGCCGCCTGCGCCGATCGCCACGCCTGCGATCAAGATCATCAGCAGTTTCATGCTTACTCCTGCATCACCACCGGCATGGACGGACCGACCACGCTGGCCAGATTGACAACATCCCAGTTGGTCAGGCGCACGCAGCCATGCGATTCGGTCTTGCCCACGTGGCCCGGTTCCGGCGTGCCGTGCAGGCCGTAGTGCGGCTTGGACAGATCGATCCACACGCGCCCGACCGGGTTGTTCGGGCCTGCCGGCAACGTGGCTTTTTTGTCGTCTTTCTTCGCGTCCCAGAACAACTTGGGGTTGTACTTGAACACCGGGTCGCGCGCGACGCCCAGCACCTTCCAGCGGCCGATCGGCAGCGGATCGTGCTTGCTGCCGGAAGACACCGGGAATTGTGCATACACCTTGCCGTCGGCATCGAACAGGCGCAGCGTCGATTCGGACTTGTCCACTACCAGCTTGGCCGGCTTGGCCAGGGGCGCGACGCCGTCGATGTTCGGCACCTGGATGACGCTGCCGGCCTTGCCCAGCTCCACGCCGGGGTTGAGCTGGCGCAGCAGTTCCGGCGCGGCATGGAAACGTTCGCCCAGCGCCTCGTCCACCGATGCGTAGCCCAGCGCAGACAACGTGGCCTGCTCGGCCGGGCCTTTGGGAATCGGCTGGAAGGGGCCGGCAACGTCGGCGTCGGTCAGCGTGTACTGCACCAGCGCCGGCGTGCTGTCGGCCTGCAGCGCCTGCCAGGTGGCGTCATCCAGCTCGCCGGTCACCTTGATCTTGTGTGCAGCCTGAAAGCCGGACACCGCCCGCTTCTGGTTGGAGCCACGTTCGCCATCGATCTCGCCCGGGGAAAAATGCGCGCGGTCCAGCAGCACCTGCGCATGCAGATCCGATCGCGGCCCGGTGTCCACCTGCTTGGCAGGAGGCGCCGCTGCCGGTGCCGGCGCAGCGGCCGCCGCAGGTTGCGGTGCCTGCGCCAGCGCAGGCAGCGACGCGCTCAGCGCCAGGGCAAGCAAGCAGACACGAGCATAGGAGCGTGATGGCATGTGCAGATCCAAGGGAGACATGCGCGCACCTTGCCGCAGCCGGCTGCGTTTTCTGCGTGAAATGGCTGCACCGGAACTGAGCGGTGGGCAGGCGGTTTGGCTTCGACAGGGTATGGCTGGCGGGAATCGGGAATCGGGAATCGGGAATCGGGAATGGGGAATGGGGAATGGGGAATGGGGAGAGGCGGGGATTGCGCCGGCGGATGCATTGCCGGGAATCAGGCACGCAGGCGGGCATCAGTAGGTGTAGCCCAGCGTGAGCATGTAGACGCGCCCGGTCTGCACATAGGCACCGTCGGCGCCGGGATCGTAGGCCATGTAGCGCCTGGATTTGCCCTGGGTCTCGTAGAAGGTGGCGGCGTTGAGCAGGTTCTTGGCCGACACGCCCACATCCACATGGTGCGGCAGGTGATAGGTGGCATTGAAGTCCAGCGACTTCACCGGCTGCAGGTAGTAGTTGAGCCGGTCGGTGGTCAGCCCCAGCAATTGCAGGCCGGTGTAGTTGTAGCTCAGGTCGGTGCGCAGGTGCGTGTCGTCGTAGAACAGGTCCAGGTTGTAAAGGCGTTCGGGTGCACGTGGGAGCCAGGTCTTTTCCGGCTGATCGCTGCGTCTGCTGTCTGCCTGGCTATGTTGCAGTGTGAGGTTGGCGGTGACGCCCAGGTTGCTCAAGATTCCCGGCAATTGCTGCAGCCGTTTGCTCGCTGCCAACTCCAGGCCGTAGAGCGTTGCGGTGCCGCCGTTCTGCGGCATGGTCACCGGCACGCCGTTTTCGAAGGTGGTACCGGTCGGCACCAGGCCGCCCAGCGTGTTGTCGTTGCTGGTGGCCGATTGCGAGGTATAGATGAAGCCGGAGATGCGCTTGTAGTAGGTGGAGGCGCTGAGCACACCGCCGCTGTGGTCGTAGAACTCGGCAGACAGATCGGCGTTGTCGGCCTTGCTTGGCTGCAGATCCGGATTGGGCTTGGAGATGCCGACCACCTGTTGCGTGTCGTCGATGGAATACACGGTTTGCCCGGAAATCAGGCCGAATGCCGGGCGGCTGAAACTGCGCCGGAACGAGGCGCGATACACGGTGAGATCGTCTGGGCGATAGTTGATGCTCACACCCGGCAGCCATTGCCCATAGGTGCTGCCGGTCCCGACAAAGCGGCCGGTGACGCCATCGCCGCTGGACTGCCACGCATCGGCCGAGTAGCGGGTCAGTTCGTAACGCACGCCGGGCAGGATGCTCACCGAACCAAGGTGCAAGGCGGTCATCGCATAACCGGCGTAGATCGCCTCGGTGCTGGAGGTGGTGTTGGCGTTGTAGTCGTTGGCGGTGTAGCGGCCGGCGCCGTTCGGATCGTCGATGTATTTGTACGGCACGGCCTGGGCGCGCATCCAGCGGCGATCCAGCAGCTTGAACGGGCCGGCATAGTGGCCGTCGAATGCGTTGTAGGTCAGCCGCCCGGGGATCGCGCTCAGCGGCGGGCCGCCGGCGGTGGGAAATGCGTAATTGGGACCGCCGAAATAGGGGCCGTTGGTGACGAAGTTGCCGTCCTTGTGGAAGAACGGATGATCGTACGCCTCCCGTGCCGAACGATCGGCCGACAGGCCCAGCTTGACGCTGTCCAGCACCGCACCGTCGGTGCGATAGGTGATGTCGGTGTGCGCATTGGCGCGGTTATCGTGGCTGCCGGCATCGTGGCCCTGCACCTTCCACAGCAATGACGAATCCAGGTCGTAGAAGAAGTCCTTCAAGGCCGACGTGCTCGGGCCGATGCTCGGGTAGGTGGGGTCGCTGAGGTCGAAGGCGAAGCTGCCGGGAGTAAAGCCATACAGGCTGGCCGACACATAGTCCGGTCGATTGCGGGTGCCGCGACCGAACGAGCTGCCGTAATCGAAGCGCAGACGATCCAGGGTGGTCTGCCCGCCCAGCTGCAGCGTCGCCAGGGTTTCGTCGATGTCGTGGGTGTTGAAGTAGCCGCCGCGCACGGCGGTGGGCTGGGTGCGAATGGTCTCCAGGCGCGCGCTGGACTGATCCTGCTGGCCGGTGACGCCGTAGCTGCCATAGATGGCACGCGCATACAGGGCGCTGGTGTCGCCTTGCCAGTCCAGCGAGAGGCTGCCGCCGTAACGCTCGATCTGGCTGGTATAGAGGCTGTATTTGTAGCGGGTGCTGATCAACGGGCCGACGTTGCGCAGGTCGCTGGCGTCGGCAAGCGCCGGGTCGGCCGGAACGTATTTGCTGTTGGGCGCCGGGGCCTGCGCCATGTTGTTGTTCCTGCCGTAATACGCCGAGGCATACAACCCGAACGCGTGCCCGTCGCCGAACATCCAGGCCAGCTCCTGCTGCACGGTGCCGCCGCCATCGGAACCGCCCAGATGCGAGGCCAATGCATTGAGCTGGCCGCGCGCGGTGGTCCTGGCATAGACATCCTGCGGAAAATCGAAGGCATTCGGCGTGCGCATGTCGATGGCGCCGCCGATGGAATCGCCCGGCATATCGGGCGTGGGCGATTTGGACACCTGCACCGACTGGATGCCGAACGGCGCGAGCATGTTCAACGAGATCGCGCGCGTGGACGAGTCGGTTTCCGGCATGGCGAAGCCATTGAGCGTGTACGCGTTATAGCTGGCGTCCATGCCGCGGATGCTGACGTAGGCATTTTCGCCGGTGGTGGCCTGGCCCAGATGCATGTCGCTGTAGGCCGACAAGCCCGGCATGTGCGAGACCACGTCGGCGATGCCACCGGAAGGAATCGCGTCGATCTGCTGTTTGCTCATTACGCTGTTGACGCTGTTGGCCACGCGCTGCTCATTCAGCGATCCAGGCGCTGCGGCGTGGGTGGCTTGCACGTTGACCGAATCCAACGTGGTGGTGGTCAGCTCTGCAGCGTGTGCAAACGCTGGTGCGGAAAGCACCACGGCAATGGCACAGCTCAGGCGATGGAAGGGACGGAAAGACTGCATGTTGAGGGCTCGCGGAAGTGGGAAGGAGTGCCCGCATCCGGTGAACGGGCGCGGGCTTAGATCGCCGACGCCTTCCATTGCGACAGGTCTGATGCGTGGGGCAGCTGGCGCGTGTATGCGCGGCGCGGCGCTCAGTGGCGCAGGTCGAGGCCGCTGCAGTGCACGCGCGGTCGCTGCGGATTACAGCGCGCCACCGCAGCATGATCGAAGCGCACCACGTAGCCGTTATCGGCCGGCTCATTGATCGGGAAATCGGTACTGAGCAATTGCGCGCCGCTGGCCAGCATGGCATCGCGCCGGGAGGTGTCGTTGCGCTGCGCTTCTTTCAGGTCGGCATCGGTACGCGTACGCACCAGATAACCGGCCTTGACCAACTGCGCGATGTCATCGACGGGGCCGTCGTTGCGCTCGACAAATGCCGCATCGTCCTCGCCCGGTACCGCGTTGGTGAAACACACGCGGCCGCGCAGCGATGGATGGCCGGGCAGGTAGCTGGCGCCTGCAGCGCGTTGGTCGAGCAGAAACACCACTTTGCCGCGCGCTTGATCCAACGACGGCCAGCCATGCGTGAGCACGCCTGCATTGAGGGTGCGCGCGCTGCCCCGCACCTGATCGGGGCTGATGTACTCACCGGGCTGGAACACCGAGCGTAGTTCGGCGTCCAGCGCATCCATCGCTTTTGTGTCGAACGGTTCGGGTTGCGTAGTGGGGAATGCCAGCGCTATCGGCGCCTGCTTGGTTTCCAGCAGGATGAAGATCGGCACATGACCCGGGTGCTGCTTCGACCAGGTGCGGATGTCCTGCAGGCAGGCAATCAACGGTTGGCAATTGCTGCGCTGGTCAAGATCCTGCACATGCATGACCTTGAAGCCCGGCGTCTCCATCACCCCGGCCGGCGCGCTTGCCGGTGCGGCCGGTAGTCCGGCTTTGGCGATCTGCGCGACGATGGACGGGTGCGCATAGCGCCCGCCCTGTGCATCGGCGAAGACGTCCAGCTCGAGTTGGCGCACGCCAGCGTCGAGTTGTTGCGTCAATGCGGGATGGCGGTAATCCAGTGCAGCAAACAGTGCCGGGTCAAGTTGCTTCAACACAGCCGCTTCGCTGGGTGCAAAGCCGGCGTGGTAGCTGTTGTGGCTGCCGATGTACTGCAGATCGGTGAGACGCGGCGCAGCTTGCGCGGCAATATTGCTCAGCACCAGCGCGGTGAAGAAGACGATACGCGTGGTGGTTCTTCGCTTCGCGCGCACCAGCTTCGGTTTGCGGGTGATGCCTGACGTGACAGCAGTAAAAGCGCCAAAAAGATGCATGCAGCACAGCCGGAAAGCGACGAGGTCGCCATCATCGCGGCCCAGCTTGACGCATATCTTTCCGCAGTGTGTCCGTGATGCGTCAGGTCTTGCTGCAATCGGTTCGTGTCGTTTGCAACATCGTGACACTATTTTTCATGACGGGGCGGTCTGTTGCAGCGCATAGGTCAGCAACCGCGCCTGCACGTGGTCGCGCAGGCTGCGTGGCGCACGCAGCGCCATGCGTTGCAGGCAGGCAACATCATTCGCATCCGACGCTTTGCGTGCGAGCAGTGCGCGGCACACCGTGGCGACTTTTCCGCCGGTGCCAGCTGTTGCGCATTTGAGCCAGCTCAATGCACGCAGCAGACGTTGCTCGATCTCGGTGAAGTCGCTGCCGAGCGGGTAATCGGGCAGGCTGCCGTCGCGTCGAAATGGCGCCAGCGCCTGTTCCAGTGCCTGTGGCGTGTTGCGTTGCGCACGCGCGGGCAGCACCGGGTCGGTGCGCAGCTTGCGCGACTGTTTCGCCTGGGCAAGCAGCTCGTCCTGGAAGCGCGCATCGCAGATGGCGGCCATTTCCACCACGCAGTCCTGGTCGGTCTTGTGGCGCAGATCGGCGATGCCGTACTCAGTGATATAGAGGTCGCGCAGGTGGCGCGGGATGGTGGTGTGGCCGTAATTCCAGCGCACATTGCTGGCCGCATGTGTGCCGGTCTCGCGGGTGGCACGCAGCATCAACGTGCTGCGTGCCTGTGGCAAGGCATGCGCCATCGCCACGAAGTTGTACTGCCCGCCCACGCCGGAGACCACGCGGCCATCGTCCAGGCCGTCGGACACCGCCGCGCCCAGCGCGGTGGCCATCATGCAGGAATTGAAGAAGCGCGCATCGTGGCGCTGCAAGCGCTCCAGCGCTTCATTGCCGCCGTAGAGCTGGTTGATCTGGCTGATGCGGCGCATGCCGATGGCAGCGCGCGTGGCGGGCGGAAGGTCGCGCAGCCATTGATAGAAGTCCGGCGAGCCAAGATAGAACGCGCCATGCAGGAACTCACCCTCCTGCGCCAGCCGCGCGTGGTCGGCAGCGTCGGCGCGGCCGTCGGCCATGCGCTGCATCAGCGGTAGATCGTCGTGCACCTTGCGGCGGATCACGCCACTGTCCACCAGTTGTTTGAAGCCTTCGTTGAGCATTTCGCTGCAGCCGTACAGGCCGACCTCAAACGGCGCCAGGCCGCCGCTGGCGCGTACGGCAGGGTGCTGTTCCAGATCCGGATCCAACGCCTGCAGCACACGCCGATAGGTGGCGTTGTCGGTATGCCGCAGGACCAGCGCATGGCTCAGCGCGTCGGCCAGGGTGCCGATGCCGATCTGCAGCGTGCCGCCATCGCGTACCAGCGTGCTCGCATACAGGCCGATGGCGTAATCGACGCTGGTGACCGGCTGCCGCGGCAGTCCGAACAGCCGCGGCGACGGGCCGGGCAAGTCGATGACCAGGTCGAAGAACGCCACATCCACCGCCGCCGTGCCGCCGATCCACGGCAGCTGCGGGTCCACTTCGGCCACCAGCAATGGACGCGGCAGGCCCAGCGCCTGCACCGCGTCCAGGGTGTCCTGGGTGATGTCGTTGTTGCACGACAACGACAGCCGCGCGCCGCCGGGTTCGCGTGCGACCTTCTGCACGATCAGGTTCGGCGCACGCTGTGCCACTGCCGCGGCGGCGTGGGTGTAATTGAGGCTGGTGTAGTCGGCCTGGGCCTGGATGGAATGCAGCAACCCGCCGGACTGCATGTAGAACTCTTCCACCTGCACATGCGCGGGCAAGGCGTCGCGCAGCATGGCGTCCACGTACGCCAGACGCGGGAACTCCTCGCCGAAGTGACGCGCAATGAACGGTGCGGCAAAACGCCCTTCCAGCCCCGCGCCCGGCCTGGGCGGGTTGAGCGAGAGCGCGGTGTATAGCGCCAGCGGCCGTGACGGGGTGTCCTTGAGTTGCGCGTACAGCGCGTTCAACAACCGGTGCGGTTTGCCGATGCCCAGTGGCGCGCCCACCCGGAGCGGGCCATCGATGCGTTGCAGGATCCGCTCCACGGCGGCGGACAGGCTGGTGAGGTGTTCGGTCATCGGTGCAGGGTAGCCGAGCCGATGGGAGAGCGCGTGTTGCAGAACCGGCGCGGCAACCGCACGCGATGGGCCTGGGTCAGCGCTTGACATGAGTTTCGTTTACGCGCGTAATCGAAAAAAATGACGGGTGTCATTGCATGGCGATCAGCGACGCAGAGGCAGTGGTGATGCAGGTGCTGTGGGACCGGGCACCTCGGACCGCAGAGGAGGTGGTAGCGGCACTGGCAAGCACCGACTGGGCCGAGCCGACCATCAAGACCCTGCTTAACCGCCTGCTCACCAAGGGCGCCATCGCGGCGCAGAAGGACGGACGCAGATACCGTTACACCCCGGTGTTGCAGCGCGAGCACTGGGTGCAGCAGCAAAGCGAAGGATTGCTGCAGCGGTTGTTCGGTGGACGGGTAGCGCCGCTCGTGGCGCACTTCAGCGAGCGTGGAAAGCTCAGCGCGTCCGACATTGCCGAATTGAGGCGGCTGCTCAAGGAGTTGGACGATGAGTCTTGATCCCGTGCTGTGGCTGCGCGCCGCGCTCTACACCACCGCAGCGCTGCTGGCCTGCCTGCTGCTGCGCCGGCCGCTGCGTGGCCGGCTCGGGGCAGGGGCCGCCTATGCACTCTGGGGCACGGTGCCGCTGGCCCTGGTGGCGGCGTTGCTGCCAGGTCCCTCGATGGAGATCGCGCTGTTGAAGATGCCGGCGCTGGTGCCCGTGCCGGTTGCGGCGCATCCGGACGGGCAGGGGGCCGGCTGGCAGCGCATGTTGCTCAACGTGTGGCTGGCCGGTGCGCTGCTGACGGGCCTTTCCCTCTGGCGTGGACAGCGGCGTTTCGTGCGCAGCCTCGGGCCATTGCGTGCGCTGGACAGCACCGTGTGGGTGGCCACGCACGACGGCGGCCTTCCGGCGTCGCTGGGCATCTGGCGCCCGCGGATCGTGCTGCCGGGGGATTTCACCACGCGTTACAGCGCCGGGGAGCGTGCGTTGATCCTGGCGCACGAGCGCCTGCATCTGCGCCGCGGCGATTTGCATGCCAATCTGCTGGCCAGCGTGCTGCTCTGCCTTGGCTGGTTCCACCCGTTATTGCATCTGGCATGGCGCGCGTTTCGCCTGGATCAGGAGCTGGCCTGCGATGCAGCGGTTCTGGCAGGCCATCCGGGCCAGCGCCGCCGCTATGCCGGTGCGATGCTCAAATGTCAGCTCGCCGGCAGCACCTCGCCGCTGGCCTGCCACTGGGCGGCGAGGCCTGCGTTGTTGCAGCGGCTGGCGGCCGTGCATGCGCCGGCGCCGGATGCGCGGCGTGCACGCCGGAACCTGCGTAGCGTGGTGGCGCTGACGCTTCTGGTCAGCGTCGGCGGCTGGTTGCTCCAGCCTGCGCCTGTGCAGGCCACGCGCGACTCGGCGGCTGCCTTCGACTACAGGACGATGCAGGCGCCGCGGTACCCGGCGAACGCGGTCGCCGCCAATCTCGGTGGCGTTGTCGAACTGCAGATTGCGGTGAGCCCGCGTGGCGCGCCCGACCACATCGCCATCGTGCACAGCCGGCCCGCCGGCGTATTCGATCAGGTGGTGCTGGAGGCCGCGCGTCACTGGCGCTTCCAGCCCGCGCTGTTGGATGGGCAGCCAGTGGCCGCGCAGATACGCGTGCCGGTGCGGTTCGATCCGGACCCGCCGGAACCGCCGGCCACTGGCACCGGTGCCGGCGGTGATGGTCGGCATGCTCCAGCGTCCGGGCGCCTTGCCGCCTGCGCGACAACCGGATGCGTACCGCAGGGGATGCTGCAATGAACGACCGGCGTGGGTGGTGGATTGTGGTTGTGCTGTTGATCAGCGGATGCGCCAGCCAGCGCGTGGCCGAGCCGCAGCGCCACCAGCGCGAGGATTCGGTGGATCAGCGCATGTTGCCGTCGCAGTCGGGTGCGGGGAGCGCTTCCACCGCCTCCTACACGCTGTCGCAAACGCAGCGCTTTCGCATGCCACGCGCGCTGCGCAGCGAAACGCCGGCGCTGCCGCCGGACTCGCCACGCCAGAACCTGCCGCCAACCACCGTGTGTGCGCATGTGATCCTGTCCGCCGACGGCGCCGTGCAACGCGTGGACCCGATGTCCGATCGCGACGAGTGCGCCGCCGGGCTGTTGCCGAGCAATGCGGATCTGATGCAGGCCGTACGCAGCACGGTGCAGCACTGGCAGTTCGTCCCGGCGGCCCTGTGTATGTACGCGCCCGGCGCGGCGCAACCGTCCGCCCTGGATGACTGCACCGGGGCGACGCGGCAGGAACCGGTGCCGGTCACGCTGTCGTTTGCGTTCACCTTCGAGGTGCGGCAGGGCAAGGTGAGCGTGCGTACCGGCAAGGTTGCGCGGTGACGGCAACTTCTCGCAGGCCTGCGTCAGCCGGTGTTGCGTCGGTCTTCGGCGTGCGGATGGATTACGCCGCCCTGCAACGGGTGGGTCTCCAGCCGGGGGCGCTCACGCCAGCACGTGCACGCTGTCGGCGATGCGCTGCACTTCGTCCGGGTTGTGGCTGACGTAGAGCATCGGCAGGCGGATTTCATCGCGCACGCGCTGCAGGTAAGGGATCAGCTCTTCGCGACGTGCCTGGTCCAGCGCCGACAACGGTTCGTCGAACAACAGGATGGCCGGTTGCGACAGCAACGCACGCCCGATCGCCACCCGTTGCGCCTCGCCGCCGGACAGGTTGCGCGGCCGGCGCTGCAGCAGCGGCGCGATGCCGAGCAGGGCCACCACATCGTCGAACCCGAATGGCGCCGCCCCCCGTGCATGCCGGCCATAGCGCAGGTTGCGCCGCACATCCAGGTGCGGGAATAGCCGCGCATCCTGGAACACGTAGCCGATCCGGCGCTTGTGCGTGGGCAGGTCCACGCCGTGCCGGTCGTCGAACAGGCAGCGCCCATCAATGCGGATATGCCCGGCATGCGGGCGCACCAAGCCTGCGATCGCATTGAGCACGGTGGTCTTGCCGGCGCCGGACGGCCCCACCAGCGCCACCACCCGCGCCGCATCCTGGATGAGGATGTGCCGCCGGAACTGGCCACGCTGCAGCTGCAGATCGATCTCCAGCATCAGTCCTCCTCACGCGGGTGCGGCCGCCGCACCAGCCATTCGGACAGCAGCAAGGCCGCCAGCGAAATCGCCAGCGCCACGCCGGCAAGACGCCACACGCCCGATTCCATGCCCGGCACCTGCATCAAGCCGTAGATGGCCGACGACAGCGTCTGCGTCTGGCCCGGAATATTGGAAACGAAGGTGATGGTGGCACCGAACTCACCCAGCGCCTTGGCAAAGGCCAGCACCATGCCGGCCACCAGGCCGGGCCAGGCCAGCGGCAAGGTGATGCTGAAGAACACCCGCCACGGGCCGGCACCCAGCGTGGCGGCGGCCGCTTCCAGGCGGCGATCGGTGGCTTCGATCGACAGCCGGATCGCGCGCACCATCAACGGAAATCCCATCACCGCGCAGGCCAGCGCCGCACCGGTCCAGCGGAACGCGAACTGCACGCCGAAGTGTTCCAGCAACCAGCTGCCGACCGGACCCTGCGTGCCCAGCAGGACCAGCAGCGCATACCCGGTCACCACCGGTGGCATCACCAACGGCAGATGCAACACCGCGTCCAGCACTGCCTTGCCCGGGAAACGCCGCCGTGCCAGCAGCCAGCCACAGGCAATCCCTGCGGGCAGGCTGGCCAGCGCGGCCACGCCGGCCACCTTCAGACTCAGGGCGATGGCGGTCAGCTCTTCCGGGGTGAACATCGACAAACGGTGCGCCTCAATCCTTCGGCAAGAAGCCGCGACGGGTGAAGATCGCCCGGGCAGGTGCGCTGCGCAGCCACTGCACGAACGCTGCCGTCTGCGGGTTGCGGCTGTTCTTCAGCGCGGCCACCGGATACACGATCGGCGCATGGCTGGCAGCGGGAAAGGTGGCCACCACGCGCACCTTGGGGTCGGCGCGCGCGTCCGAGCCATAGACGATGCCCAGCGGCGCCTCGCCGCGCGAGACCAGCATCAGTGCTGCCCGCACACTCTCCGACTCGGCCAGGTGCGCGCGCAGCGCGTCCCACTGGCCGAGCGTGCGCAGCGCGGCGGCCGCGTATTTACCGGCCGGCACGCTGGTGGTCTGGCCGACCGCCATGCGCCCGTCCTTGCCCAACGCCTTGGCAATGCTGCCCGGCGTACGCAGATCCAGCTGCAGCTTGCTGGCGGCCGGCGCGATCAGTACCAGCGTGTTGCCGAGCAGATCGTGGCGTTGCGCCGGCGCGACCAGGCCGCGCTGTTGCAGATAGTCCATCCATTCCAGATCGGCCGAAAAAAACACATCCGCCGGCGCGCCCTGTTCGATCTGGCGCGCCAACGCCGAGCTCGCCGCGTACGACACGCGCACCGGCGTGCCGTTGGCCTTCTCGAACGCGGCCGCGGCCTCGTCCATCGATTCCTTCAGACTGGCCGCCGCAAACACCGTCACCGGCGCAGCTTGCGCAACGGCCAATACGGGCAGGGCAAGCATCAGCACGCACAACGCGCGCTGCCAGAAACCGATCGTGCGCATGGGCAACTCCAGCAGGGGCAGACACCGATCATAGCGGCTGCGCCGTGACCGGCGTGGCGAACGCCAGCGAAGGCTACCGAGCCAGGTCGTCGCAGCGGCCGGCCTGCAGGTTGGCCTGCAAGGCCGGACGGATCAGCCTGGGCTCCGGCAGGGTGGCATCGCGGGCCTGGCGCTGGGCCACGAAACTCTCGATGTCCACGCCCTCGCGCACATGGATGTTGCTGCGCCGCTGCACGCCGATGCTGGTTTCATGCGCCACGGCCCGACCACCGGGGCCATAGTCGTGGCAGACGAACACCCGCGTGTCGTCCGCCAGCGCGTACAGCCGCTGGATCGATGCATACAGTTGCCGTGCATCGCCGCCGGGGAAGTCGCAGCGTGCGGTTCCCGCGTCGGGCATGAACAGCGAGTCGCCAGGAAACAACGCATCGCCGATCAGGTACGCGATGCTGTCGCTGGTGTGCCCGGGCACGGCAATGACGCGTGCGGCGATGCCGCCGAGCATGAAACGCTCGTCATCGGCAAACAGATGATCGAACTGCGAGCCATCGGCACGGAAGTGCTGCGGCAGCGCATAGCGTAGTGCAAGCGTCTGCTGCACCTGGCGGATGCCTTCGCCGATCGCGATGCGCGCCTGCGGCCAGTGCTGCTTCAGCCACTGCGCTGCCGACAGGTGATCGGCGTGCGCATGGGTTTCCAGCAGCCAGTGCAGGTGCCAGCCGCGCTGCCGGATGGCATCGGCGATGGCCTGCGCGGCACGGGTTTCGATGAGGCCGCTGTCGGCTGCATAGTCCAGTGCCGGATCGATCACCGCGGCCGCGCCGGACGCCGGATCGGCGACCACGTAGGTGAAGGTGTTGCTCTCGGCATGGAAGAACGCAAGCACCTCGGGCTGCATCGGTGTCTCCAGGTCAGGGGGTGGCCAGTGCGGCGTTGAGCACGGCGGCCAATCGGTCGCCGGCCAGGCGCAGCTGTGTCTCGGCCATCGGTCGATAGGTGGCGATGTAGCTGGCCGGCAGGACGTGCGTGGCCGGATAGACGCCAGGGGTCACGGCGATCCTGCACGAGGCCTGCGCCCACGCGGCGGCGGGCGGCGGCAGGACCGGCGACACGGCGGAGGCCGCCGGCAGGGCCAGCAGCCGTTGCAGGTAGTCCGCGTCACTGAGGTGACGGTCGTTGAGCATGCCGCTGTCCCACAGCGCGTGCAGGTTGCTGCCCTTGCCATCGACCTGCAGCTGGAAGTCGTTGCCGCCCTTGTCGTGCGCGTAGCCGGCGTGCATGGGCTGATGGATGTCGCCGACAAAATGCACCACGAACTTCAATGCCTGACGACGCACCTCCAGCGGCTGGCTGCGGTCGGCCAGCAGGGCGGTCTGCCGATCGAGTGCGGCGATCACGCAGTTGCCATCCGGGCAGTCGCGCGGCGGCGCATAGCTGCAGTCCTGTTCGCCCAGGTTGACGTAATGCCACGGCCCGGAACGCTTGCCCAGGTCCGGGTCGTGCTCGCGCAATTCATCGGCCCAGGTCGCGACGCCATGCAAGGTCGCATCGGGCTCGCCGGCAAGCAACTGCGCCACCTGCGCGCGTGCCTGCGGGCTCAGTTCGGTCTCGGCCACGCGTGCCACCAGGCGGTGCCCCTGCGGGCCCCAGGCGAACGCGGTGATGGGCTGGATCGCCGTGGTCAGCGCCACGGCAAGAACAACGAAAGCGGGGGAGAAGGTCTTCATCCCCCGATTGTACGCAACCACCCGGGACGGTTTGATGGCGGTTGCAGTCATGTCGCCGCCGCGCAATGGCGACCACCTGCACGATCAGTAATAGAGCAGGTAGGAGATGCCGTATGTCAGTGGATCGACCCGGGCCTTGCCCAGCCGTGCGCCGTTGAAATCGACATTGCTGCGCGAGTCGGTCCAGCGTGCGTCGATGCGCAGGCCGCTGCGATCATCGAAGATGAAGTCCACACCGACGTGCGCGGTCGCGCCCACCGAATCACCGAAGCGCAACTCGCCGTTGCCGATGCCTTGCGCGGTGTCTTCGCCCACGAAGGCGGTGTAGTTGATGCCGATGCCCACGAACGGGGACACCGTGCCATAGCCGTTGATGTGGTACTGCAACAGCACGCTGGGCGGCACCGACCAGTAACTGCCCACCTTGCCGGCACCTTCCAGCTCGATGTCGTGCTTGCCTGCCACCGCCGCATGCACTTCGAGTCCCAGATTGTTGCGCAGGAAGTATTCGTAGGTGAACGACAGCGCAGGCGCGCCCTTGATCTCCCCGCGTGCACCGCCGAAGGTGCCGCTGTCTGACTTCGGCGAGACATAGCCGGCGCCGTAGCCGGTCGTCCAATGGCCGGCCGACTGTGCAAGAGCGGGAGCGGCCGAAGCGGCCAGTGCGATGGCGAGGGCGGTGCGGATGAACGTGCTCATGGAATCCCCGGTAGGTCGGACAGGCGTTCGACGTGACCGACCTGTCCGCAACTCCGGCGGTGGATGCACGTCCCTGGATCGCCAGTGTGCCAGAGATGCACCGCGCTTGCCGCTGTGACTCAGAAGCGGTGCACGTACGCCGCGCCATAGACCAGCGGATCGATGTTGACCGTGCCGATCCGGGTGCCATTGAGGCGGGCCTCGCTGTCGATGTCGATCCAGCGCACATTCACGCGCAGGGACCCGCGTTCGCTGAGTTTGACGTCCAGGCCCGCGTGCAGGGCCAGGCCCCATGAATCGTCCAGCTCCAACTCGCTGCCGGCCAGCGCGCCGCGGGTGTCGGTGCTGAAGAAACGGGTGTAGTTGATGCCCGCGCCGAGGAAGGGCGACACCTTGCCCTGGCTGTTGAAGTGGTACTGCAGCGACACCACCGGCGGCAGGTGCTTGGTGCTGCCGACGCGGCCCAGTCCACGCAGCGCGATGTCGTGCTCGAACGGCAGCGCGGCCAGGACCTCGATGCCGAGGTTGTCGGCGATGAAGTATTCGGCGGTGAAGGTCGGCTTGATGTCCTTGCCTACGTCTGCTTCCAGCGTGCCGCCAACCAGGCGGCCATTATCGGATTTGGGAGCGACCTGGTGGGCGCCGACGGCAACGGTCCAGTCGCCCTTGGATTGAGCCAGTGCGGGGACGCTGGCGAACGTGGCGGCCAGACCGGCGAGCAGGAGGGTAGAGCGCATGCGCATGGAAACTCTCGTTGTGTGCAGGGGATGGACGAAGTCTTGTGGGTTTGGCCCGGCGACGCCTTGATCCTGATCAAACCAGGGCCGCTTGCGTGCGATGGATGCGCGCGTTGCCGGCGGTCAGGCACCGGCTGCTGCGCTGCGTCGCAGGTGTGACAGCAGCGCTCGCCCTGGAGGAGATCAAGCGCGCGCGGCGCATCGGGTGCGGCGTGCGCCGCCGGTCGCGCCACCGTCGGCATGGGATGTGTGCTGACGGTGACGCGCGCCAGGGCGCAGTCAGCGGGTGGCGTGTCGCGATGCGACCGCATTCACTTGGCCCTGGCGACCTTCGGTGTATCCACTTCCGGCATCGCCGAGCTGTGGTGGTTGATGATCAGCCACTTGCCGTCGCGCTTTTCGTACACGAAGGTGTAGCGCGCCTGCACGTCGCTCTTCTTGCCGTCCTTGTCGGTGAGCGTGAAGGTGTAGACACCGGCGTCCACGGCGCTGTCGTCATCGAGCACGCGCACGGTGCGGTAATTGACCACGCCCTTGGGCTTTTTGGCCAGGAACATCTCGAAGTACTTTTCGATCTGCGAGCGTGACGCGCGGACTTCGTTGGAGACCGTCGGCAGCAATACGCCATCGGGTGCATACAGGTCGGCCACCTTGTGCGGGTTGCCCGAGGCCAGGGCCGCGTTCCAGGTGTCGAACAGCGCAGCGACTTCGCGCGCTTCACCGTCGGCAGGCAGCGAAGCCTTTTCGGTGTAATGCATCACGCCAGCGGCCAGCGCCGGGGTGGCGGCCAATGCCAAAGCGACAGAGAACAGGGTGCGACGCATGGGGAATCTCCGTGTGAGTGAGTGGGTGCCTCAGCAGGCAGGGCCAGTATCGAAATCCACGGAGTGCCGAAATGCTGCTGGTCGGCATATGCCTGAATACGCTTCTCGGCATAGTTGGTTGAAAGGTAAGTTATTGGAAAACAAAGTAGACCGGCGCGTGGCGTAGTGTGATGCGCCTGCGTTTGCGTTGGTCATGCAAGCGGGCATCGTCAGGCCTGCTTGGCAGGCAGGTGGCCCGTCACCAACCGCATCCCGCGCCGGACCGTGCCGATCTCTACCGAACCAGAGCAGGCGTTGCCACCTCTTCTGCGGCTCTCCTTCCGTTTCCCCCTTCGCACTGCCAGCGCTGACGCGGCTGCACGGCCGTACCAGAAGGACGCTGCTAGAATGGCAGCCCCTTTCCATCCGCCGCGCTGTCGCGGCCGCAGGAGCTTGTGAACATGGCAATCAAGGTTGGCATCAACGGATTCGGTCGCATCGGACGCAACGTGCTGCGCTCTGCGGTGCAGAACTTCGCCAATGACATCGAGATCGTGGCCATCAATGACCTGCTCGAGCCCGACTACCTGGCCTACATGCTGCAGTACGACTCGGTGCACGGCCGCTTCAAGGCCGAGGTCTCGGTCGATGGCAACACGCTCATCGTCAACGGCAAGAAGATCCGCCTGACCCAGGAACGCGACCCGGCCAACCTGAAGTGGGACGCTGTCGGCGCCGACGTGGTGATCGAATCCACCGGCCTGTTCCTGACCAAGGACACCGCGCAGAAGCACATCGATGCCGGCGCCAAGAAGGTGATCCTGTCGGCGCCGTCCAAGGACGACACCCCGATGTTCGTCTACGGCGTCAACGACAAGACCTACAACGGCGAAGCCATCGTCTCCAACGCCTCGTGCACCACCAACTGTCTGGCGCCGTTGGCCAAGGTCATCAACGACAAGTGGGGCATCAAGCGCGGCCTGATGACCACCGTGCATGCGGCGACCGCAACCCAGAAGACCGTGGACGGCCCGTCCAACAAGGATTGGCGCGGCGGCCGCGGCATCCTGGAGAACATCATTCCGTCCTCCACCGGCGCGGCCAAGGCCGTGGGCGTGGTGATTCCCGAGCTCAACAAGAAGCTCACCGGCATGAGCTTCCGCGTGCCGACCTCCGACGTTTCGGTGGTCGACCTCACCGTCGAACTGGAAAAGCCGGCCACCTACGCCGAGATCTGCGCCGAAGTGAAGGCGCAGAGCGAAGGCGCGCTGAAGGGCGTGCTGGGGTATACCGAAGACAAGGTCGTGGCGACCGATTTCCGCGGCGAAACCTGCACCTCGGTGTTCGACGCCGACGCCGGCATCGCGCTGGACTCCACCTTCGTCAAGCTGGTGTCCTGGTACGACAACGAGTGGGGCTATTCCAACAAGTGCCTGGAAATGGTGCGGGTGGTTGCCAAGTAAGTTTTTGGCTTGAAATAAAAGGGCCCCGGCATGCCGGGGCTTTTTTTTGGCCACGAATTTTCGTGTGTCCTGCATTGTTGCCCCTTGCCTGGCTGCTCGGAAGTGGACTTTGACCGACTCACGTGCGCTAATTCACCCGCACGGCGGCCGTTCCCGTGTCGTGTACGAAGGATCGGGGAACTCCATGGATCGAGAGAATGACGATGAATAAATTTCTTGCGGGCGCACTGGCGTTCGGTGTGGTCATTGCGGTTTCAGCTCCGCTGGACAGCTGGGCGGCCAAGAAGCAGACCGGTACGCCGGCCTGGATGAATGCCGATGGTGAGGTGATCAAATCGTCCGATGTCGAAGCCGGCTACGGCGAGACGGTCAAGGGCGTCAACGATTACGAAGGCGAGATCACCGGCAAGCCGGCACCGGACAGCAAGTTCACCCAGTTGAAGATCGGGATGCCGATGAAGCAGGTGACCGATCTGATCGGGCAGCCAACCGACCAGGGTTCGTATGTCACCGGCAAGGCCTTTATCCCGTTTTTCTATGGTGGCGACCGCTATCGCCATGAGATGGCCTACAAGGGTCAGGGGCGTCTGGTCTTCGCTGGCAAGTCGATGGATACCGGCGGCAACCTGATCTGGATCATCCATAACAAGAACGACAGCGGCTACCGCGAATAAGTGTTCAAAGCGCCCGGTTCTCCGGGCGTTTTCTTATGCAAGGCGCCACTGCAGCCACGCGTAACGCCGCTGCTTGTCCACTCTCCAACCAGCGGCATGATCTGCAGATTGCTGCCCAGCCGCGGCCCGAGGCTGTATGGTTCGCGCATTCGGCTGGATGCCGGCTCGGGGATTGCTGCGTTGGAAACGATGATCGTGTTGGTGGCCCTGGTGCTGCTTGCCGTGCCGGTGGGTGTGGTGGTCGCGCTAGTGTGGATTGCCGGGCTGCGGCGCCGGGTGGCGACGCTGGAGCAGCGGCTGGCGCAGTGGCAAGCCGGAACTGGCGAGGGCGCGGATGCGCGAACGGATGCGTCCGTGGACGCGCAGGGCAGGGCGTGGGAGCAGCCTGGTGCAGCGCCCGATCTCGATTCCACTCTGAGTGCTGGTGCCTACACGGATGCACCTGGGTTCGGTAGGTCTGGCGCTGTTCGACAGGGCGACGGCGGGAGCGCGCCTGCCGTTGCACATCCGCCTGCGGATCTGGGCGTGATTGATGCGGCTTCCAAGGCGGTGCCGCCCCCGTTGCCTGCGCAGGCCCCTGCAGATGCGACGGCACGCGGTGCGCACGCGGCGTCGGCATTGCCAGACCAGCACGCTCAGGCAACCCGGTCTCAACCTGCGCAACCGCAATCGCCGCAGTCACCCCCCATCCCGGCCGAGCCGGGTGCAGTCGCGCGCGCGGCCAGTGCGTTGAAGCGCTGGTTCACCGAGGGCAATGTGCCGGTCAAGGTCGGCATGCTGGTGTTGCTGGCCGGCGTGGCGTCGCTGCTGAAGTACGCCAGCGATCAGGGCTGGATGCGCATGCCGATCGAACTGCGCTTGGCCGGCATCAGCGTGCTTGCCCTGGCCGGCCTGGTCTTCGGCTGGAGGCAGCGCGGGCAGCGGCCGGGTTTTGCACTGGCATTGCAGGGCGGGTCGATCGGCGGTTTGTTGTTGACCGTGTTCGCCGCGTTCAAGTTGTATGGATTGCTCGGCGCAGGCCTGGCGATGGGCATCAGCGTGGTGCTGATTGCCGGCATGTGCGTGCTGGCGGTGCTGCAGGAGTCGCGCACGCTGGCCGTGTTGGGTGTGCTGGCCGGCTTCCTTGCGCCGATCTGGTTGTCCACCGGCAGTGGCAACCATGTCGCGCTGTTTTCGTATTACGCCGTGCTCAACGCCGGCATCGTGGCGATTGCATGGGCGCGGCCGTGGCGGGTGCTCAACCTGCTCGGATTCGCCTTCACCTTCGGCATCGCGACGTTGTGGGGCGCGCTGCAGTACAGCCCGGCAAAGTTCGCCAGCACCGAGCCGTTCCTGCTGCTGTTTTTTGCCATCTACGTGGCCATTCCGGTGCTGCATGCGCGGCGTGGCGATGGCAGTGCGGGCAGGCTCATCGATGGCAGCCTGTTGTTCGGAACGCCGTTGGTCGCCTTTGCGTTGCAGGCACGCCTGCTGGACGGCGAGCGCCTGACACTGGCGTTGTGCGCGGTGGCGGTGGCCGGCATGTACGCCGGTCTGGCAACGTGGCTGCTGCGTCGTGCATCCACGCGCCTGCTTGGCGAGGCGCACGCGATGCTGGCGGTCGGTTTTGCGACATTGGCCGTGCCGTTGGCGTTGTCTGCGCGCGTCACCGCCAGCGTGTTTGCGCTGGAAGGCGCCGGGCTGTTGTGGCTGGGCCTGCGTCAGCGGCGGCGTATCTCGCAGGTCAGTGGCGTGGCGTTGCAACTGCTGGCCGCCGTTGGCGTGGCCTTCGGCGTGGACGCGTGGCGTAACGACGCCATGGCGGTGGCCAACGCCACCTGCATGAGCACCATGCTGCTGGCGGTTGCCGGCTGGGCCAGTGCCTGGTTCCTGCGCGATGCAGGACATCCGCGGCGTGCGCTGGTGGCGTATCTGTGGGGCCTGGGATGGTGGGTGCTGTGCGGCGTGCACGAGATCCTGCGCTTTGCCGGCGACCTGCGCAGCGAGCCGGACCTGCTGCTCGGCTTTGTCGCGCTCAGCGTGTGGCTGGCGGCCGAGGTGCACCGCCGTCGTCCGGCAGCGGCGCTGGTGTGGACGGTCATGGCCGGCCTGGCGCTGGCCGCGCCGTTGGCGCTGTGGCAGGACCATGCACACACGCAGCCGTTTGCGCACTGGGGTGCACTGGCCTGGTTGGGATTTGCCCTGGCCGGCACGCGCGCGTTGTGGTGCCTGCGCGTACAGCCGGGCGCCGGCGCGATGCTCGCGCAGTTCATCTGGTGGTTGCTGTGGCCGATGGTGGCGTCGTTGGGGATTGCCTGGCTAGCCGATGCCTTCGCGCTCGCCAATGGCTGGCGGTGCGCGTTGCTGGCAGCACCATGGCTGGCGGTGGCGGCGACCGCTCTGCTGCGCTGGCGCTGGCTGGCATGGCCACAAGGTGTGCACTTTGATGCGGCCCGCACTGCCTTGCTGGGCTGCGTCCTTGCGGTGCTGGGGGTCGGCTGGTTGCTCGCATTGGTCGATCCGGTGAGCGCTGCGCCGCTGCCATGGGTGCCGTTGCTCAACCCGGCCGAACTTGCACAGCTGGCGGTGCTCGCGCTGGTTGCGCGCTGGGCATGGTCGGCCGCTGCGCCGTCGATGCTGCAGGCACGGCGCGTCACTGCGCTCGGTGTATTGGGCTGGGTGTTGATCACCGGCAGTACGCTGCACAGCGTGCATCACTGGGGCGCGGTGCCGTGGGATGCCGCGCTGCTGGGTGCGATGGTGTCGCAGACCAGCCTCACCATCGTATGGAGCGTACTGGGTGTGCTGGGCTGGGTGATCGGCTCGCGTCGCGGGCAGCGCGGGTTGTGGCTGGGCGGTGCGTTGTTGATGGGGCTGGTGCTGGCCAAGCTGGTGCTGATCGATCGCCAGCATCTGGGCAATCTGCTCGGCATCGGCTCGTTCATGGCCTATGGCCTGTTGTGCACGGTGGTGGGGTATCTGGCGCCGGCGCCACCACGTCCGGTGGTCGAGGAACGCGCCGTCGACAACGCTGACGCGGCAAGGGATCAGGCATGAGTACCAAACGGTGGGGATGGGTGTTGCTGGTGCCGCTGGTGGCGCAGGCGGCCGATGTGCGGCAGGACTATCGGCAGCAATGGCCGTTGCAGGTGGCCGGCTCTGACGCCGGGCTGTACCAGGTGAGGTTGAACGAGGCGGTGTATCGCAGTGCCGTCGACGCCGGGCTGCGCGATGTCGCAGTGATCGATGCACGTGGCGAAGAAATGCCCACTGCGCCGCTGGCCGCCGACGCTGAGCCGGCCGCAGCGCCACGTCGGCAAGGGTTGCCGTTGTTCGCGTTGCCCGAAAGTGCAGCGGCGGCCAACGGCGACCTGCAGCTCATCGCCGAGCGCGATGCCAGCGGTGCGGTGCGGCGGCTGGAGGGCCGCTTCGCCACCGGTGCGCCCGCGGCGTCCGGCAGTGGCGGCAGTTGGTTGCTCGATGCCAGCGCACTGCGCGACCGGCCGCGCGCGCTCTGGCTGGACTGGGCGGGCGAGACACCGGTGCAGGCCCATCTGCGCGTGGAGGGCAGCGACGATCTGCGCACTTGGCGCGTGCTGGCTTCCGATGCCACCGTCATGGCGCTGGACAACCAGGCGCAGCGGCTGCAGCAACGCCGCATCGCGCTGGAGCAGGGCGCACGCTACCTGCGTCTGGTGCCCGTGTCCGGCGCATTGCCGACACTTCGCAATGTCGAGGCAGAACTGGACGGGCGTACCGCACCCACCCCGCTGTCGTGGCTGGAGCTGCCGGGCACCGCACAGGACACGGGCGTGACCTACCGCCTGCCCGGCCGCTTTCCCGTCACGCAGCTGGATGTCGGCGCGGGTCAGGCCGAGGCCGTGGAATGGACGGCGGACAGCCGCGATGCCGACGCCGCCGCCTGGCTGCGGCGGGCAGGGCCGTGGCTGGCGTATCGGCTTGGCACCGGTGCTTCGCCGCCGCAGCGGTTGTCCGCGCCGGTGCGCGATCGTCAATGGCGCCTGGTGGCGGCACAGGGGCGCAGCCCGGCGGTTCCGAGCTTGCGGGTGGGCTACCAGCCGGAGCGGCTGATGTTTCTCGCCCAGGGCCAGCCGCCGTATGCGCTGGTGGCCGGTAGCGCACGCGTGCGACGCGGCGACGCACCGCTGGCGTCCATGCTGCAGGCGCTACGACGTGAACGCGGCGCACAGTGGCAGCCGGCCACGGTGCGCCTGGCTGCAGAGGCGCAGCCATTGGCCGGCGACGCAGCGCTGCAGCCCGCCACCACCCCGCGCGACTGGAAGCGCTGGCTGCTGTGGGCGCTGTTGATCGGCGGCGCATTGCTGGTGGGCGGTCTGGCGTTGAGCCTGCTGCGCACATCCGGCACCGATCGGCCTGCCTGATCCTTTGGCCGGATGCGGTTGCCGGCTGCGTCCGGGGTGCGGGTTTGCCGCATCGGGGCGAAGGCCGGACAATGGGCATCCCCCGTCGCCAAGGCAGCCGCATTGCCCGTCGTGTTCGACCGACCAGAGTTTGCGCCCTCCTCAGTTGCGGTGGCGCCCGCCCAGCGCACCGCCGGGTTGCGGTGCGGCGGGCCGATTCCGAGCCCTGATTGCCCGATCCCCGCCGCCAAGGCAGTCGCCTTGACCGTGGTCTTCGAGCCACTGCCGTCGGCGTCTGCCGCAGGTGCAATGGCGGCAGCGTTGTGAACGACGGCGCCACGCCAAGCTGGCGCAGTAGCGCCATTCCTCCGCGCGCAAGGCATGTACCCACGCGCGGCGCCGTGTACCAATCCGCAATCTCGATCCCCTAATCCCCCAGACTTAGCGAGCCAAGCCCATGTCCATCGTCCGTATGACCGACCTCGATCTCTCCGGCAAGCGCGTGCTGATCCGCCAGGATCTCAACGTGCCGATCGACAACGGCCAGATCACCTCCGAACAGCGCATCACCGCCTCGGTGCCCACCATCAAGCTGGCGCTGGAAAAGGGCGCCGCGGTCATGGTCACCTCGCATCTGGGCCGGCCCAAGGAAGGCAGCTGGACCGAAGACGATTCGCTGGCGCCGGTGGCCGCGCGCCTGACCGCGCTGCTCGGCGTGGACGTGCCGCTGGTGCGCGACTGGGTCGATGGGGTGGAGGTGGCGCCGGGCCAGGTGGTGTTGCTGGAAAACTGCCGCATGAACATCGGCGAGGGCAAGGACGACGAGACGCTGGCGCGCAAGTACGCCGCGCTATGCGATGTGTTCGTGATGGATGCCTTCGGCACCGCGCATCGCGCGCAGGCCTCCACGCATGGCGTGATCCGCTTCGCGCCGGTCGCCGCCGGTGGCCCGTTGCTGATGGCCGAACTGGACGCGCTGGCCAAGGCGCTGGACAACCCGGCCAAGCCGTTGCTGGCGATCGTGGCCGGCAGCAAGGTCTCCACCAAGCTGGAGTTGTTGTCCAACCTGGTCAACAAGGTCGACCAGTTGATCGTCGGCGGCGGCATCGCCAACACCTTCATCGCCGCCGCCGGGCATGACGTGGGCAAGTCGTTGAACGAACCGGACCTGATCCCGACCGCCAACCAGATCGTGGCCGATGCCAAAACGCGTGGCGCAGAGATTCCGCTGCCCACCGATGTAGTCGTTGCCAAGCAGTTCCTGCCCGATGCCGAGGCCAGCGTGAAGTCGCTCGATGCGGTGGATGCGGACGATCTGATCCTGGACATCGGCCCGCAGACCGCGCAGCGCTACGCCGAGCTGATCGCCAATGCCGGCACCGTGGTGTGGAACGGGCCGGTCGGCGTGTTCGAATTCGAGCCCTTCAGCCACGGCACCGAAACGCTGGCACGTGCGATCGCCGGCTCCAAGGCGTTCTCGATCGCCGGCGGCGGCGACACCCTGGCGGCTGTAGACAAATACGACATCGCCCGGGACGTCACCTACATCTCCACCGGTGGCGGCGCGTTCCTGGAGTTCCTCGAAGGCAAGACCCTGCCGGCCGTGGCCGCGCTCGAGGCCCGCGGCAAGTGAGCGCAGCCACGCTGTTCTTCGATCTGGACGGGACCCTGGTCGATTCGGAGCCGGGCATCGTCGCCAGCATCGTGCATGCCTTCGATGAGATCGGGCAGCCGCGTCCCTCTGCGCAGACCTTGCGCGCCTGGATCGGCCCACCGCTGCGCGACAGTTTCACCGAATGCTTTCCGGATGACCCGGCGCTGGTGCAGCGCGCGCTGGGCCTCTACCGCGCGCGCTACGACGCGGTGGGCTGGACCGAACTGAGCGTGTTCGACGACATCGGCGATGTGGTCACCGGCCTGCATCGCGGCGGTCATCGGCTGGCCGTGGTGACCTCCAAGAACGAACGCTACGCGCGGCGCATCGTCGAGCATCTGCCGTTCGGTGCGTGCTTCGACAACGTGATCGGCGCCAGCGAGGATGGCGAGCGCCGCTTCAAGCCCGACCTCATCGCCGAAGCGCTGCGCCGCCTGCAGATCGACAAGACCGGCTGCGTGATGATCGGCGACCGCCGGATGGATATCGAGGGCGCCAACCACCACGGCATTCACAGCATCGGCGTGTTGTGGGGCTTCGGCGACGAGGCCGAACTGCGTACTGCAGGTGCCGGCGCGATCGCGCAGACGCCGGCGCAACTGCGGCAGTTGATTAACGCGTGATCCGTGTGCATCGGCCGTCGCGTTCGCTTGGTCGTTGCCGGCGCCTTGCACGGCGCGACCCGGCACGCAGCTCTTCACCGCCATCGGGTTAGGGTGGCGACCGCACACGTTGCCAGGCGCAACGTGTGCGTAGACGTACGTACTGTCCCGCACTGTCTGTAAGACATGCCGGAATAGGAGGGTGGCTATGCCGCAATGCCATCCTTGGTGCGTGACGTGTGTGTTAAGTTTCGCGGCTTTTACAGGGAGGCCATCATGAAAGAACGTCAACGCCGCACCAAGATCCTCGCCACCCTCGGACCGGCAACGGATGCGCCCGGGGTGCTGGATAAGCTGTTCAAGGCGGGCGTCAACGTGGTGCGCCTCAACTTCAGTCATGGCGATCCGTCCGGCCAGGCCAAGCGTGCTGCCGAAGTGCGTGCCGCCGCGGCACGCGTCGGTGCCGAGGTCGGCATCCTGGCTGACCTGCCGGGCCCGAAGATCCGCATCGAGCGCTTTGCCGAAGGCAAGATCAAGCTGGCCATGGGCGATCGCTTCGACCTGGTGGCCGACGCCAATGCACCGGCCGGTGATCAGCAGCAGGTGGGCGTCAGCTACCTGGGCCTGCCGCAGGACGTGACCGCAGGCGACGTGCTGCTGCTGGACGATGGCTTGGTGCAGTTGCAGGTCACCGACGTGCAGGGCACGCGCATCGTCACCACCGTGCTCAACGACGGCGTGCTGTCCGATCGCAAGGGCCTGAACAAGCAGGGCGGCGGCTTGTCGCTGGGCGCGTTGACCGAGCGCGACAAGGAGCTGATCGGCATCGTCGCCAAGATCGGCGTGGACTTCATCGCGGTGTCGTTCTGCCGTAATGCGCAGGACATGCACGACGCGCGGCAGATCGCCCAGCAGCACGGCTGCGATGCGCAGCTGGTCTCCAAGATCGAGCGCACCGAAGCGATCGAAAACCTGGTCGAAATCGTCGAAGCCTCCGACGTGGTGATGGTGGCGCGTGGCGATCTGGGCGTGGAAATCGGCGATGCCGAATTGCCGGGTCTGCAGAAGAAGATCATTCGCGAGTCGCTGGCGCAGAACAAGGTGGTGATCACTGCCACCCAGATGCTGCAGTCGATGGTCGAAAGCCCGATCCCGACCCGCGCCGAAGTGCTGGACGTGGCCAACGCGGTCATCGACGGCACCGATGCGGTAATGCTCTCGGCCGAAACCGCCGCCGGTGCCTATCCGGTGCGCGCGGTGGAAGCGATGGCGCGCATCTGTCTGGGTGCAGAGCATCAGTTCGAGTTCGATACCGACTTCGAAGCGGCGCAACGCAACCTGCAGCGCGCCGACCAGGCCATCGCCATGGCGACCATGTTCCTGTCCGAGCACATCGGCCTGGGCGGCGTGGTGGCGTTGACCGAATCCGGCGGCACGCCGCGCTTCCTGTCGCGCTTCCGTTCCAACATGCCGATCTATGCCTTCACCCGTCACGACGGCGCGCGTCGCCAGATGGCGATGATGCGCGGCGTGTTCCCGATCAGCTTCGACAGCCGCGGCCTGACCCCGCGCGAAGCCGCGCGGGCGGCGATCCGCCTGCTGGTGGAGAACGAGCGCATGGGTCCTGGCGACCGCGTGGTGTTCACCAGCGGCGAGCACATGGAAATGCACGGCGCCACCAACACGCTGCGCCTGCTGGAAGTGGGCGAAGACGGTCGCGCCACTGGCCTGGGCGAGCTGTAATCCCCGTTGACGGTATACGGCGCATTACCTGAGCCGGAAGACGCGACACACAACGGCGGCCCCAGGGCCGCCGTTGTGCTGTGTGGAGATGCCGGGCGCGGGTAAGTGCTTGGCCTGGGTCGGCGGGTTGCTCAACGGCCGGATCCGGCGACTGCCCGGCCAGCGCACGATCGCCGCCGCGTTGCGTCACGGTGTTGATATGACGCGCCATAAGTTTCACAAGACGATGCATGCCCACGAAGGCGATTCCGCTTTCCCGCTCGTCGACGCAATGGAGCGAAGGTGAACGACGCGCGGGGTGACCGGATAGGTGACGAAGAGGGTGAGCTTCGTCGTGACGTGAGTAGCCCATGCCGCAGGCAGCTCCATGCAACAGGCCAACACCCATAACGCAATCAACGCATGCGTGGTGCAGATTCGGCCGCGCCGCCGCACGTTGTTGGTGCCACGCATCACAGCAAGCAAGCAACAAGCTGCACGACATGCTCAGCTTCAACGATTCCCGATTCCCGATTCCCGATTCCCGATTCCCGCATGCGAGCGGCGCCACACATCCCGTCATGCGCGCACGGTGTAATCGGTTGCAGGCATTCCGTGAAGGAATGTGTACGACTTTCGTCGCTATACTTTCGTTCTCCCCCGCAGCTGCCACAGGAACTACATGAGCATCGAACAGCTTGCCGAAACCGCCCAGGCCATGGTCGCCCCGGGCAAGGGCATCATCGCCATCGACGAGTCGACCAGCACGATCGCAAAGCGTTTTGCCAGCGTCGGCATCGAGAACATCGAAGAAAACCGTCGCGCCTATCGCGAACTGCTGCTGACCACGCCCAAGCTGAGCGATTACATCTCCGGCGCCATCCTGTTCGACGAGACCATCCGTCAGAAGACCAAGGACGGCGTGCCGTTCGCCAAGTACATGGCCGAGCACGGCATCATCCCGGGCATCAAGGTCGACAAGGGCGCGCAGCCGCTGGCCGGCATGCCGGGCGAGCTGGTCACTGAAGGTCTGGATGGCCTGCGCGCACGTCTTGAGGAGTACTACACGCTGGGTGCACGGTTCGCCAAGTGGCGTGCGGTCATCAACATCGGCGAAGACATCCCCTCCGGCACCTGCATCGAGGCCAACTCGCATGCGTTGGCGCGTTATGCGGCGCTGTGTCAGGAACAGGGCCTGGTGCCGATGGTCGAGCCGGAAGTGATCATGGACGGCGACCACGACATCGAGACCTGCTACGAAGTGACCGAAGCCACGCTGCGCTCGCTGTTTGGCGCGCTGTACGAGCAGAACGTCGTGCTCGAAGGCACCATCCTGAAGGCCTCGATGGTCATCTCCGGCAAGGGCTGCGAAGAGCAGGCCAGTGTCGAGGAAGTGGCCGAGTCCACCGTGATGTGCCTGAAGTCGACCGTGCCGGCGATCCTGCCGGGCATCGTGTTCCTGTCTGGCGGCCAGACCGACGAGCAGTCCACCGCGCACCTCAACGAGATGCACCAGCTCGGCAACCTGCCGTGGCCGCTGAGCTTCTCCTACGGTCGCGCCATGCAGCAGGCGGCACTGAAGCTGTGGGCCAAGGACATGACCGGCAACTTCGCCAAGGCGCAGCAGATCATTTATGAGCGCGCCAAGGAAAACGGCCTGGCTGCACTGGGCAAGTGGAAGGGCTGATCGGCTGATCGCGGCTGCAAAGCCGGGTCAAACCAGGCATGAAGACGCCGGCAGCGATGCCGGCGTTTTTTATTGGGCGTCGATGGCAATGCATGAGCCGATGGCAATGCATCGGCTGGTCGGGTGAGCAGGCCGCGCAGCGGCGGTGCTTCAAATGCGGCGGCGTGACCGGCGCGAAGCATTGGCGTGCCGAGCATCCGCCGCCGGCCGGGCTTGCAGTCTGATGCATGGGCTCAAACGCAACGGGCGCCTTGCGGCGCCCGTCAGTGCAATGCGCGTCTCGTGGCGTCAGGCCGCTGCGGTCTCCTGCGTTGCCAATGCCTGCTGATAGGCCTTGTAGGTGGCGTCGTTATAGGCCACCAGAACGATGTGCTTGGGCACCTTGTGCGAGCGCTGCCAGTCGCGTGTCTCGGTGACCGCGATGCGTGCGGCCTGATGCAGCGGATAGCCGTAGATGCCGCAGCTGATCGCCGGGAATGCGATCGAGTGCAGCAGCATCTGCTCGGCAAGCTTGAGCGACTGCCAGTAGCAGTTGGCCAGCTGTTCCGGTTCGTTGTGCTTGCCGTCGCGCCACACCGGGCCCACGGTATGAAACACGTGACGCGCCTTCAGGTTGAAACCGTCGGTGACGCGGATTTCGCCGGTGGGGCAGCGCACGCCCGGGCGTACCTGCGGCAGGGCTTCGCAGGCCTGCAGCAAACCCGGGCCGGCAGCGCGATGGATGGCGCCATCCACGCCACCACCGCCCAGCAGTGATTCGTTGGCGGCGTTGACGATGACGTCAACGTCGAGTTCGGTGATGTCGCCTTGCCAGACTTCGATTTTCATGGCGAGATAGTTATGGGATTTGAATGATGAACGCGTGATGGGGATCAGGCGTTGCGGAGCCCCACGCTAGCGGCCATTCATCTCATCGACTGCGACCACGCCGGACCTCGCAAACCCCACGGCAGGCGCACGCGAAATCGGGCGATCGAGGCGGCTTTGCGCTGCCGCCGATTGGAACAATTTATCGCCGATGCGCGACGGTCAGGGATCTGCACGGTTGCCCGGCGAGGGGATGGCGCGGCTCCACGCCAGCCTGCGTGCCGCTGTTCAGAGCCAGCGGCGGACGCGCGCGCAATAGTCGGTGTAATGGCGGCCGAATTCTGCGCGCAGACGCGCCTCTTCGAAGGGAATGACGTACAGCCGCAGCGCGAGCCACGGCAGTGGCACTAGCGCGACCGCCCACAGCAGCCCAAGCTGCAGGCACAGGCCGACATAGCTCAGCACCAGCGCCATGTACATCGGGTTGCGGGTGAATCGATATGGGCCGTCCAGCACCAGGCGCGATGGATGGCCGCTCGGCATGATGGTGGTGCGCCGACGTGCGAACAGGATGAAGCAGCTCACCGCCAGCGCCAGGCCGAGGCAGGCGATGACGCCGCCGGCCAGTTCGATCCATGCCAGTGGCGTGGGAGCGGGCAGGGGGAGCGCCAGCGCGTCCTGCAGCCACGCGCCCAGACCCAGGGCGAGCGCGAAGTGCACCGGCGAGGTCATCTTCACCAGCCATGGCGCCCGCGAGACGCGGGTGTCGCTGTGTCCATACGGCTGGTTGCTCACGCATCTCTCCCTACATCACGGCCGTCATCCTAACGTTTCCTTGACATGGGCGGGAGTGCGGGAAGTCGAAGCTGTGACCCAGAAAGCCAGGCTGTGACCCGGAAAGTCGGCACGCAGATGGCGAGCAGCGCGTGCCTGCCGTGAACTGCAAAATGCGAGCGCACCGTGTGTAGCGCTCCAGAGCACCCCGTCCGCCACCAGTGTGCGCGCTGCAATCGATACGACCCTCAGCATCGGCGCGGCAACCTTGCCCCAACGCAAGCCAGGCAGTCGATCCAACGGACAGATCGCACACCACGACGCCTTCACGCTTTCCCGGTTCCCAGTCTCCCAGTCTCCCGGTCCCCCGGTTCCCCGGTTCCGGTTCCCGGTTCCCGGTTCCCGGGTCCCGAAAAGAGAAGGCCGCGCATCCGCGGCCTCCACATCGCGGCCCTCTCGTGACCGATCAGGGCAGGCCAGCCAGCCAGTCGTCGTCGGAGCCTTCGTTGATGTCGGCGAACAGCGGCGTGGAGAAATAGCGCTCGCCGGTGTCGGGCAGCATGGCCAGGATCACCGCGCCGGGCACCGCGCCTTCTGCCACGCGCAGTGCAGTGGCGACGGTGGCGCCGCCGGAGATGCCGGTGAAGATGCCTTCTTCGGCGGCCAGGCGGCGCGCCACGGTGATGGCGTCGGTGTCTTCCACGCTGAGCACCTCATGGGCGACCTCGCGGTTGAGCACCTCGGGCACGAAGTCGGGCGTCCAGCCCTGGATCTTGTGCGGCTTCCAGTCCTGGCCCTGCAGCAGCGCCGCGCCGGCCGGCTCGGTGGCGGTGATGCGCACTTCCGGGCGGGCCACGCGCAGCACTTCGCCCACGCCGGTCAGCGTTCCGCCGGTGCCCCAGCCGGTGACGAAATGGTCGAGCCGGTGGCCGGCGAAGTCGCGCAGGATTTCGGCGGCGGTGGTGTTGCGGTGGTAGGCCGGGTTGGCCGGATTGGCGAACTGGCTGGCCAGGAACCAGCCGTGCTGTTCGGCCAGTTCCTTCGCTTTACGCACCATGCCGCTGCCGCGCTCGGCGGCGGGGGTCAGGATCACCTTGGCGCCATAGGCGCGCATCAGTTTGCGGCGCTCGATCGAGAAGGTTTCCACCATGGTGGCGACGAACTTGTAGCCGCGTGCGGCGGCGACCATGGCCAACGCCACGCCGGTGTTGCCGGAGGTAGCTTCAACGATCGTGTCGCCGGGCTTGAGCAGGCCGCGCTGCTCGGCGTCCAGGATGATGGCCAGTGCCAGGCGGTCCTTGACCGAGCCGCCCGGATTGAACGATTCCACCTTGACGTAGAGGGTGACGTTGTCCGGAGCGAGGCGGTTGAGTTTGACCACCGGGGTGCGGCCGATGGTGTCGAGGATGTTGTCGTACAGGGCCATGGGGTCTCCGTCGGAATCAGGCTGCGTGGGCCAGTGTGGGCGTGTCGGGCGTTGCGATGGGTGAGTGCGGCGGCGCGGCGTGCAGCGGGGCGGCGCCGTACCAGTGCAGGGACTGCGCCAGCGCGGTGACCTCGCCCAGGATCAGCAGGGCCGGAGCCTGCACGGTGTACTGCCGTGCGGTGGCGGCCAGGGTGGCGAGCGACCCGGTGATCACCCGCTGCTGCGGGCGCGAGCCGTTCTCGACCAGGGCAAATGGCGTGCCCGGTGCGCGGCCGGCCTGCAGCAGGCGCTGCTGGATGCCTTCCAGGCCGGCCACGCCCATGTAGAAAGCCAGGGTCTGGCGCTCCTGGCCCAGCGCCTGCCAGTCCAGGGTGTCCAGCGAATCCTTGCAGTGGGCGGTGATCAGGCGCAGCGACTGCGCATGGTCGCGGTGGGTGAGCGGAATGCCCGCGTAGGCGGCGCAGGCGAGCGCGGCGGTGATGCCGGGCACCACCTGGAAGCCGATGCCGTGGTCGCGCAGGAATTCCAGCTCTTCGCCGCCGCGGCCGAACACGAAAGGGTCGCCGCCCTTCAGGCGGACCACCCGCCGCCCCGCACGGGCGTGCTCCAGCATCAGCGCATGGATCTGCTCCTGCCGGGTGCTATGGCCTTGCGCGGCCTTGCCGACCTCCACGCGCAGCGCATCCCGACGGGCCAGGCGCAGGATCTGCGGGCTGACCAGACGGTCGTACAGCACCACCTCGGCCTGCCGGAGCGCGCGCAGGGCATTGCGGGTGAGCAGGCCGGGGTCGCCAGGGCCGGCACCTACCAGCGTCACGCTGCCGGGGGAAGGCGTGGCGGGGCGGGTGGGCTGCACCGGGGACGGTGCCGGGGGGGACGCCGACGCGGCGGGCACCACGCGATGGGTCAGCAGGCGGTGGCTGCTGGCCGCTGCGCGCAACGCCGCGTTGAGCTCCGGCAGGTCGCTGGCGGCAATGGTGAGCCACAGCGGGGCGGTGTCGGGCTGCAGCAGCCACGCCGGGTCGAACGGGCCGGGCAGCCAGCGGATCCGGCCGGCGCGCGTCCACTGCTGCAACTGCGGGGTCAGTTGCGGCGCGCCCACCAACGGCAAGGCGCCGGCCTGCAACAGCTGGGCGGTGGCACGTTCGGCATCGACGCCGCCGCCAACCACCAGGACGGCACGGCCATGCAGGTCGGCAAGGAACGGAAACGCAGAGGTCACGGCCGGGGTATCGAAGGGGAGGGCCAGACCGTAACGCCGGCATATAGCCGTCGGAAATGACTTCATACACCCTGAAAATAGCGTTCGGTTATAAGCTGGCCCCCGGAACTCCTCTACAGTCGAAGTCCTTGTAGCGCCTCGCGCTTTTTTGGATATAAGCCCATGACGCTGACCCAACTTCGCTATCTGGTCGCCATTGCCGATGCCGAGCTGAACATCACGCTGGCCGCCGCGCGCGTGCACGCGACCCAGCCCGGTCTGTCCAAGCAACTCAAGCAGCTGGAAGACGAGCTCGGTTTTTTGTTGTTCGTGCGCAAGGGGCGCAGCCTGGACGCGGTCACGCCGGCCGGGGTGGAAGTGATCGAGCGCGCGCGCGCGGTGCTGTCGGAGGCCAACAACATCCGCACCTATGCCGCCAACCAGCGCCGGGAGAGCCAGGGCCAGCTGACCTTGACCACCACCCACACCCAGGCGCGCTTCGTGCTGCCGCCGGCGGTGGCGCAGATCAAGCACGCCTACCCGCAGGTGAGCGTGCATCTGCAGCAGGCCGCCGAGAGCGCGGCGCTGGACTTGCTCAGCCAGGGCGATGCGGATATCGCGGTGGTCAGCACCGCCGGCGGCGAGCCCAGTGCCGGCATTGCGGTGCCGCTGTACCGCTGGCGGCGGCTGGTGGTGGTGCCGCGCGGGCATGCACTGGACAACCCGCGTACTGCGCCGGACATGCAGGCGCTGTCCGAACATCCGTTGATCAGTTACGAGTCTTCCACCCGGCCGGGCTCGTCGCTGCAGCGGGCGTTTGCGCAGGTGGGGCTGGAACCGAGCATCGCGCTGACTGCGCTGGATGCCGACCTGATCAAGACCTATGTGCGCGCCGGGCTGGGTGTGGGCCTGGTGGCGGAAATGGCAGTCAACGCCTTCGACGAGGATCTGCGCGCCTGGCCGGCGCCTGCGCCGATCGCCGAATGCATCGCCTGGGCGGTCTTGCCGCGCGACCGGGTGCTGCGCGACTACGCGCTGGACCTGGTGCACGTGTTGGCGCCGCAGATCGACAAGCGCGATTTGCGCCGCGTGCTGGACGGCAACCAGGCCCCCAACTGGCCGCTGCCGCCAACCTGGGAATCGCTGACCCAGACCATCACCAGTTGAGCCGCGCGCGATGAGCGAGCCCGTGCGTCCCCCGCTCAGCAGACTGTGGTCGCCCGACCCGGACGGCGGCATGTCGCTGCAGGTCTCGGCCAACATCGACGGACGCGAGCATGCGGCGTTGACGGTGCTGGCCGACCCGCAGGACGAATCGCTGTGGGTGGCGCTGCAGGTTGACGGCAGGCTCGTGCAGATCCCGCTGACGGTGCTGCGTCAGGTGCTGGAAGTGGCGGCAGACGAAGTGCACTCGGCGCAGTGGTTTGCCGATCAGGACGATGTGGATCCGTTCGGGGTGTGAAGGCGCAGCCAGGCAGTCCGGACCGATGGAGCCCGTGCCGCATCCGCTCGTTTGCGGACGCGTTGTGCACCGTTGTTGTTGTGCTCGCCACACACGAACGCCTGCTGCATCGCAGCGTGGGCCCGGACCAATTTATTCAATCGAATCAGTGCGATACGCGAGGAACTCAACGCGATGCCACGCGCGCTGTCGGTGATTCTCCCTACACGTGTCAGGGCCGTCTGGCCGGCGTCGCCGGCCTCCATCAAGTTGGGCGTGGCGCTGTCGTAAACAGTGATAGCAACCATGTCACGACACCTCCGAACGTCTAGGGGTGGACGGCGCAGGACCGGCGATGCAGACATCGCCTCACCGGTCCGACTCAGCGGTGTCGTCGATGGGTTGCTAGCGCTGTCGCATCACTGTTGCGCGAGGCTGCGCACACAGCGGCTGGCGCACCCGGGTCCCTGGGGAGAGACCTGGCGTGTTTGGCGGCGGATCCGGGTCGGGAGCTCGGGTCCGCCTTTTTTTTTTGCCAGGCCAGCGGAACGCGCATCACTCGGCGCGTAATGCGTCAGGCCAGCGGAATGCGCACCGAGAAACAGGTGCCGCCTTCCGAGCGCGGGCGCACCGTCACCTCGCAGCCCAGCGTCTCGGCGGTGCGATGCACGATCCACAGCCCGATGCCCAGACCGTCGCTACGCGGGTCGGCCTGGCGGAACGCCTGAAACACCTGCTCTGGCTGCGCCAGATTCAGGCCGATGCCGCTGTCGATGATTTCCACCACCGCGTAACCGGGGCGGCGACGGGTGCCGACCAGCACGCGTCCGCGTTCGGTGTACTTGATGGCATTGCCGACCAGATTGCCGATCAGGGTGGTCAACAGGGTCGGGTGGCTGCGCACGCGCAGCGAGGTCGGCACGTGACGCAGCGCCAGGCACTTGTCGCTGGCCTGCTGGCGCCACACGCCCAGCACCGAGTGCAGCACGTCTTCCAGCTGCAACGCTTGCAGGTCCGGCATCGCCGCCTTGCTGGCGGCGGCCAGCGTGGCCAGTTCGTCCAGGCTGCGCCCGACCAGGCTGATCGCATCGCGCGCGGTCACCAGGGTGGGGATGGAATCGACGTTGGCGTGCCGGCGCATCTTGTCGATGGCGTAGGCGGCGGTGCGCAGCGGGGTTTTCAGATCGTGCCCGGCAATGGCCATCAGCCGGCTGCGGTAGCGGTCGGATTCTTCGGCGATCAGCAGCGCACGGCGCAGTTCCAGCTGCGCCATGGTCTGACGCGCGAGCGCACGCAGCGCTTCGACCTGTTCGTCGGTGAGCTCGCGCGGTTGCCGGTCGAGCACGCAGACCGTGCCCAGCGGCAGGCCATCGGGCGTCTTCAACAAGGCGCCCGCATAGAAGTACAGCGGGGCGTCGCCGGTAACCAGCGGGTTGCGCGCAAAGCGCGTGTCCTGGCGCGTGTCGGGCACCACCAGCACGTCGTTGTCGAGCAGCGCATGCGCGCACATCGACTTGAACAAGGGGGTCTCGCGCTCGCCCATGCCGAGCTCGCTCTTGAACCACTGGCGGTCGGCGTCGACCAGGCTGATCAGCGCGATCGGGGTCTGGCAGATGATCGACGCCAGCCGGGTGATGTCCTCGAAAGCCGCTTCGCGTGGCGTATCGAGAATGCCGTAGCTGCGTAGCGCCTGGAGCCGAAGCGCTTCGCTCGGCGGCTTGGGCGCGCAGGGGAGTGGCTCAGCCGCTGGTTCGGACAGGACGGTACTCATGCGCGCGCAGGATGAATGGGATGACACGCAAGCATAGGGCATGGCCGTGCGCAGCACGCATCGCCGGCGCGTTGCACCAGCAAAACTGTGACTGCCGGCCTGGACAAGGCGGCGCGTGTGAGCATTGGGTGAGGGCCGCGCCGGCTGGGCCGGCATTCGCGTGCTGGTTGCCGACGTGCCAACCCCTGCGGGTCCGTGCAGCGGCTGGGGCCCAGGATCGCGCGATGCATGTCCTGGCGGCACCGCCACAACAAGGGGTGCGACATCCGGTCGCGCACCGGCCGCCACCATCGCTCCCGGAGAGAGGGCGGCTTACACTGCGGCCATGCTGCATACCGTCCGTCGCCATCGCCTGTTGCACCTGCTTGCCTGCCTGGCGGTGGCACTGATGCTGGTGGCCCCGCTGGTCAGCCGCTGGAACCAGGTGCGCACCTCCGAGCCGATGTGCAGCAGCGGACCGGCGCTCGATACTGTCGCCGCGCAGCATGCCGGCCATCTGCCGGCCCAGCACGCCGGCCACTCACAGCACGGCTCTGCAGCCAGCCATCGGGTGGGAGACCAGGATGCCGGCCTGCATGGCGAAGCCTGCGATTACTGCGTGCTGGCGGCACGCCTGCTGCCCTGGCTGGCGCTGCTGGTGCTCTGCCTGCTGCGGGTTCTGCCATCGCCCACGCCGGGGCACACCCGCCTGTGGGCATGGTCGGCATTGCGCTGGACAGCGCTCGGGGCACGCGGGCCGCCGCTGTCCGCATGAGCCCGGGAGCAACTGACGCGGCCTAACGGATCGCCGTCAGGTCTACGCGTCGAGTGCGTCAACGATGCTGGGTTGCCCGCTCGAGGCGTGTCCGGTTCGCGCGCCAGCCAGCATCAAACGCAGGCGTGTCGTCGGGTTGCTCCCCACCCATTGCGGGTCTTCGTTGTGCTGCGTCTTGCAGGCAGCGTTGTGCGCCCACGCGCACCCAACGGAGCACGCGTCCTCATTGAATGAAGCCGGTTCCCGCCGCCTTGCGGCAGCGCGCGGCTGCAGTGCCGTGGTGTCACGGCGAAGGGTTGGTCATGCAATTGCGATTGTTGAAGACGTTCTGGTATGTGCCGTCATTGGCGCTGGTGTGGGCGCCTGCCTGCGATGCGCAAGCGCAGGATGCGGCATTGACGCTGGGCCAGGTGCAGGTGCGCGAACACGCCCAGCGCACCCCGGGTACGGCGCGCGTGCTGAGTTCGGTGGATGTGATTGGCGGTGAGCTGCTGCACGATCAGCACGTGGATTACAGCTGGGAGCTGCTGATGCGCGCGCCCGGTGTGCAGGTCACCCAGTTCCGCATGGGCACCGATGCGGGGCGGTTTTCGTTCCGGGGCTTCAATGGCGAAGGGCGGATCAATGCGGTCAAGCTGCTGATCGACGGCATTCCCAGCAACGACAACGCCGGTGGCATGCCGTATCTGGATGCGGTGTTTCCGCAGGACATCAGCGCCATCGAGATCGTGCGCGGCACCAACGACGCGCGCTACGGGTTGAACGCGATTGCCGGCAGCGTGGACGTGCTGACCCGCACCGGTGGCAACGATGGCCGTCTGAGCATCACCGGCGGCGGCTTCGGTGCGCGCGAGGTCCAGCTGGGCAAAGGCATCGAGCGTGGTGCCTGGAGCCAGAACTACGTGCTGGCCTGGCGCGACTCCGACGGGTATCGCGATCATGCCGATGCGCGCAAACGCAGCGTGGCCGGCAAGTGGTTCTACACCGACCCGGACGGCGCATTCCGTGCCGGGCTCACCACGCGCTACTACGACAACCAGGCGCTGGAAGCCGGCTACCTGGACGCCGCCACCGCACGTGCGGCGCCGCGCAGTTCGCCGGGCTATGCGCAGGACGACCGTAGCGAGCGTCGCGTTCGTCAGACCGCGTTGCACGCCGACGGTGAGCTCGGCGCGCAGGCGCAGTGGAGCGCCAAGGCCTACCAGAACGACTACCGCAACCAGCGCTGGGTGCGGTTTTCTGCTGCCGGTCTGCAACAGGAGCGCGATACCGATGAAACCCATCGCGGCCTGCTGCTGCGGGGCAACTGGCAGCCTGAGGGAGGCGTGTGGAACGCGGCACTGGAAGCCGGGGCGGACGCGCAGTGGCAGGACAATCAGTCGCAGCGGTATCGCACCGTGGCCCGCGTACGCGGCGCGCAGTTGCGCAACTGGGATTACGACCTGCGCACACATGGTGCGTATGTGCAGGCGGTGCTGACGCCGGTGGCGCGCTTGCAGCTGGTGCCGGGGTATCGCATCGATCGCGTCGATGGCCAGTTGCACGACGTGCTTGCCGGAGTCGTCGCGCCCACCTACGACTACGGCACCATCAAGCAACCCAAGTTCAGTGCCAGCTACCGCGTGGGCGAGCAGAGCAGTGTGTATGCGAACTGGGGGCGCACCTTCCAGATCGGCAGCGGCGATGGCGCTTACCGTCGCCAGCCCGGCAATCTGGGACCGTCGATCAACGACGGCTGGGAGGCCGGCTTCAAGTTCGCACCGTCGGCGATCCTGGACGGGCGCCTGGCCTATTGGGAGCAGCGCGCCTCCGGTGAGGTTGCGACCATCCTGGGTGTGAATGGCGTGGCGGGTGCCGGCGATGTGGCCAATGTCGGTCGCACGCTGCGGCGCGGTTGGGATGCCCAGCTCAACCTGCAGCCGGTCGAACACTGGCGCGCGTGGGTGTCGTATTCGCGGCAGAAGGCCAGCATCGCCACGCCCGATCCGAGCGCGCCTGCCACGCGCGGCAAGGAGATCGAGAACGTGCCGCACTGGTTGGCCACCGCCGGGCTGGAGTGGCAGGTCAGTGCGGCTGTGCAGTTGAGCGCCTGGGGCAACGCGCAGGGCGACTACTACCTGGAGCGCAGCAACACCCTGGGACGCACCGGTGGCTACGCCTTGCTCAATCTGGGCGCGCGCTGGACCGTGGATGCCCGCAATGCGCTCAGCCTGCAGCTGCGCAATGCCACCGATCGCGCGTATGTGTATGCGTGGTACGACAGCGGCAGCTCCGGCTATTCGCCGGGCGATGGTCGTGTGCTGTCGTTGTCATGGGACTGGAGCTTCTGATGCATGCACCCACGGCTGGTGGCGACGTGATCGAGGCGCACAAGGACCGTCGCTGGCGCTTCTATCGCGCGGTGTGGCGCTGGCATTTCTATGCCGGATTGCTGGTGCTGCCTTTCATCATCTGGCTGGCGCTGACTGGCGCTGCGTTTTTGTATCAGGACGCGATCGATCGCAGCGTGCACCATGATCTGAAGGTGGTTGCAGTGGGCGCTGCGCGCATGCCTGCACAGCAGTTGGTTGCTGCTGCACAGGACCGCTACGGCGGCAGGTTGTTCGTGTACACCACGCCCAGGCGGGCAGATGGCAGTGCCGAGGTCGGCTTGGTGGATGCGCGCGGCGTGCGGCAGGTGGTGTATGTCGATCCATATCGTGCACGCGTGCTGGGCGCCTTGCCGGAGCACGGCACGCTGAGTTGGACGATCCGCCGGTTGCACAGCCTTGCGTTGGTCGGGCCGTTTGCGCGTGGGTTGATCGAGATTGCCGCCGGTTGGGCGATCGTGCTGGTGCTCACCGGTGTGTATCTGTGGTGGCCGCGTGGGCGCCGCGGTGGGGTGATCAGTGTGCGGGGCAAGCCCAGGCAACGGCTGTTCTGGCGCGACCTGCATGCGGTGACCGGTGCGGGCGTTGGCGCAGTGCTGTTGTTTCTGGCGCTGACCGGCATGCCGTGGTCGTGGCTATGGGGCGCGCAGGTCAATCGCTGGGCCAATGGGCATGATTTCGGCTATCCGGCCGGGCTGCGCGTGCAGCAGCCGATGTCGCAGCAGCGGCTCACCGACAGTGGCGACGCCGCGTGGTCGCTGCGGCAGGCGCGTGTGCCGGAATCGGAGTTGCCCGAGCAAGGATCCGCCGGACTGGACAAGGGAGTGCAACACGCGCACTCGACTGACAGCGAGCACGCAGCTCACGGCGGCGCGGGTAGTGTGGCTGCGCCCGGGCACAGGGCGATCGGGTTGGACGCGGCAATGGCGCGCTTCGACGCGCGCGGCATCGCGCCGGGTTACAGCGTGGCGCCTCCGCGGGGTGCCACCGGCGTGTACACCGCCTCGGTGTATCCGGCCGATCTGCAGCGGCAGCGGGTGATTCACCTGGATCAGTACAGCGGTGCGGTACTGCTGGACATGCGCTATCGCGACTACGGGCCGTTGGCCAAGCTGCTTGAATGGGGCATCAATGTGCACCTGGGGCAACAGTACGGTACCGCCAACCAGCTGATCCTGTTGGCTGCCTGCATCGCGATCGTGTTGTTATGCGTCAGCGCGGCGGTGATGTGGTGGAAGCGTCGCCCGAGCGGCGGGTTGGGCGTGCCACCGTTGCCGGCCGATCCCCGAACACTGCGCGGCTTGATGGTGCTGCTGGTGGTGTGCGGGCTGATCTTCCCGTTGGTCGGGCTGTCGTTGCTGTTGATGTGGCTGTTCGACCGTTACTGGATGCAGCGCGATCACACACGGTTTACGGCGCCATGAGGAGTCCCGCGCCACTGTCATGGTGCTGCGTATTGGCTCACGCGCAAACGCACTCCATGACGTGTCCACCGAAAGAGTGCAGGCGGCGTAGCGCCTGCACCCTGCAGAACGAGGCGTGATTGCGCGGAGCTCAGATATCCTCGTGGATGCCGCACTCGCGCTTGAGTCCGAAGAAGCGGGTGTCTTCCTCGCGCATGCCCGGTTCCCAGCGACGCGTGGTGTGGAAGTCGCCGATCGACACGTAACCCTGTTCCCACAAAGGGTGATACGGCAGGTCGTGCGCCTGCAGGTATTGCCACACGTCGCGGTCGGTCCAGTCGGCGATCGGGCTGACCTTGTAGCGCTCGCCGCGCTTCTGCACGATCGGCGTCTGCGCGCGGCCGCCAGACTGGCTGCGACGCAGGCCGGTGAACCAGGTGCCCACGTTGAGTTCGTCCAAGGCACGGCGCATCGGTTCGACCTTGCGCAGATTGTTGTACTGGTCGATGCCGACCATGCCCTGTTCCCACAGCCGGCCATGACGGGCTTCCATCCAGGCGCGGCTGACCAGCGGGCGGTACACCTTGAGGTTGAGCTTGAGCCGCTCGGTCAGGGCATCGGCAAAACGGTAGGTCTCCGGGAACAGGTAACCGGTATCGATCAGGATGACCGGGATGTCCGGGCGCTGCTGGGTCAGCAGATGCAGCGTGACCGCCGACTGCGCGCCAAAGCTCGACGACAGCGCCGCCTCCTGCGGGCCGTGCTGCAGCGCCCAGGCCACGCGCTCGTCGGCATGCAGGCCTTCCAGTTGCACGTTGAGCGTGTCCAGGTCGTCCAACGCGGAAGACGTGTTCGATGCGGCAGGCAGCGCAGTCATGCGAGCAATTCCAGGTCGAGGTGACGGTGCGTGGGGTAGGGCGGCAGCGCGATCAGGCCGCTGCGGTGCAGGAAATCGCCGAAGCCTTCATCGTTGGGTTGGTCGCGTTCGGCGGCGTAGCGCGCCAGCAACGGGTCCAAGGCGGCCAGGATGTCTGCTTCGGTGATGTTTTCGCGGTACAAGGTGTTGAGGCGCTGGCCACGGCGGTCGCCACCCAGCATCAGGTTGTAGCGGCCGGGTGCCTTGCCCACCAGCGCGATCTCGGCCAGATACGGGCGCGAGCAGCCGTTGGGGCAACCGGAGAGACGCAACACGATCGGTGTCTGGGTCAGTCCGTGTTGTTGCAGCAGCGGCAGCAATGCAGCGCTGAAATCGGGCAGATAGCGCTCGGCCTCGGCCATCGCCAGGCCACAGGTGGGCAGCGCCACGCAGGCCATCGCGCCGCGCGCCAGGGCGCTGGCGGCCTGGTTGCCGGCATCCAGCGCGTACTGCGCCACCAGCGCATCGACGCGTGCGCGCTCGCTCGCCAGCACGCCGGCGATCACCAGGTTCTGGTTGGGCGTCATGCGGAACTCGCCAACGTTCAATTGCGCAATCGCACGCAGCCCGCTCAGATGCGCTGCCGTGTCGGTATCGGCAATGCGGCCGGCCGGCAGCGACAGGGTCAGGTGCCACAGCCCGTCTTCGCCCTCGACCCAGCCATAGCGGTCGCCGTTGTGGTCGAACGCGAACGGCTGCGCCGGCTGCAGTGCAAAGCCGGCGCGGCGTTCGATCTCGGCCACGATGGTGTCCAGGCCATGATCGTCGATGGTGTACTTGAAGCGTGCGCGCTTGCGCACTGCGCGGTTGCCGAGGTCCCGTTGTGTGGTGACCACTGCGGTGGCGATATCGAGCAATTGATCGCGGGTCACAAAGCCAATCACGTTGGCTACGCGCGGCCAGGTCTCGGTGTCGCCGTGCGAGGCGCCCATGCCGCCGCCGATGCTCACGTTATAGCCCAGCAACTGCCCATCGCGCAGGATGGCGATGAAGCCCAGATCGTTGGCGAACACGTCCACATCGTTGAGCGGCGGCGCGGCGAAGCCGATCTTGAATTTGCGCGGCAGGTAACGGTCGCCATAGATCGGCTCGTCCTCACTGCCCGACCCGGACACGCGCTCTTCGTCCAGCCAGATTTCGTAATACGCCCGTGTATTGGGCAACAGATGCTCGGATACGCGCGCGGCATCGGCGTACAGCGTGGCGTGCGCCTTCGAGAGCAGCGGGTTGGCCGCCACCTGCACATTGCGATTGACATCGCCGCAAGCCGCCAGCGTATCGATCAAGGTGGCATTGATGGCCTGCATGGTGGCCTTGAGCTCGCGCTTGATCACGCCATGGAACTGGAATGCCTGGCGCGTGGTGATGCGCAGCGAATGATTGGCATACCGGGTGGCGATGCCGTCCAGTGCCAGCCACTGCGTGGGCGAAATCACCCCGCCCGGCGTGCGCGTGCGGATCATGAACTGATACGCCGGCTCGAGCTTTTGCCGCCGCCGCTCGTCACGGATATCGCGGTCGTCCTGCTGGTAGCTGCCGTGATACTTGATCAGGGTCTGATCGTCCTCACGCAACGCCCCGGTCACCGCATCGGCCAGGCTCTGCTCCAGCGACCCACGCAGGCGACGGCTTTCGGATTTGATGTCTTCGACGGAGTGAGTCATGGGAATCGGGAGTCGGGAATGGGGAATCGTAGAAAGCGGGTCGGTCTGCCAGGAGAGCTCAGTTGCGGGCAGTACCGAATCCCGATTCCGCAATCCCGATTCGCGGCATTAATAGACATCGCGCGCATAGCGCCCCTCCACCTGTAGTTGCGTGAGGTACGCGGCGGCGTCCTCGGCGCTGCGTGCGCCGTGGGTGGTGACGATGTCCAGCAGCGTGGCGTGGACGTCCTTGCCCATGCCGATGGCGCCGCAGACATACAGATGTGCGCCGCCCTGCAGCCAGGCATAGACCTCGGCGCCGCGCGCGCGCAGGCGGTGCTGCACATAGACCTTTTCGGCTTGGTCGCGCGAGAACGCCAGGTCCAGGGCGTGCAGCTCACCGCGTTGCAGCGCCTGCTGCCACTCGGCCTGATACAGGAAATCGGTATTGAAATGCTGGGCGCCGAAGAACAACCAGTTACGGCCCCGGGCGCCGGTTTCGGCGCGTTCCTGCACAAAGGCGCGGAAGGGCGCCACGCCGGTGCCCGGGCCGATCATCAGGATGTCGCGATCGGTGTCGGCCGGCACGCGGAAGCGTTCGTTGGGTTCGATGTAGACCGGCGCGGTCTCACCCTCGGCGAGCGCGGCGAGAAAGCCGCTGGCCGATCCCAGATGCGCATGCCCATGGGCCTGGTAGTTGAGTTCGTCCACGGCCAGATGCACTTCATCGCCCACGCGCTTGCGGCTGGATGCGATGGAATACAGGCGCGGGGCGAGTGGACGCAACGCGGCCAGCAGGCCGGCGTGGTCCCAATCCGCCGGCCAGCGCCGCAGCACGTCGATCACTTGATGATCGGAGAGCAACGACGCCAGGCCGGCAGTCTGGGTGGGGGCCAGCAGCGCCTGCAGATCGGCTGCAGCGGCGCGCTCGGCGTGGGCAGTGAGGAATGGCCGCGACAGCTTGGTCAGTTCGCGTCGGGTGGTCAGCCACTCGTGCAAGGACAGCGTCTCGTCGCCGACGGTGACGGCGGCACCACCGTCCAGCTGCAGGCTGTGCAGTAGCGCATCCACCAGCGCCGGCGGATTGCGGTGGACGATGCCCACGGCATCGCCGGGCTCGTAACTCAGGCCGCTGCCGTCCAGCGAGAACTCCAGATGCCGCACGCGCTTGCCCGGCTGCGCATAGACACGAAAGCCCGGGCCCTTGAAGTCGCGCCCGCTGATGATCTGGTTGGCCAGTACCTCGGCGGCAAACGGATGCTGGTGCGACCACGCCGGGGCAGCGGGGCTGCTGCGCAGCGGGGTGATCGTGGCCGTGTGCGGGGCGCTCTTGAGCTGCTCGCGTGCATGCTTGAGCGCCTGCACGCGCCAGGGGGCGGCGATGCTGTCGATGTCCAGGTCGGCTTCGCCACGCGGTTGCACGCGGCTGGCGCCGAGCTCGGCCAGGCGCTCATCGATGCGCCGCGCAATGCCGCAGAAGTCTGCATAGCTGGAATCACCCAGGCCCAGTACGGCGTACTTGAGCTCGGGCAGCTTCGGCGCGCGGCGGCCGGTCACGAACTCCACCAGGCCGATCGCATCGTCCGGCGGGTCGCCTTCGCCCTGGGTGCTGATCACCACGTACAGCAGGCGCTCGTTGGCCAGCTCGCGGGTGGGGTAGGCGTCGGCGCGCAGCAGGCGCACGCTCAGCCCGGCGGCCTCGGCGTCGGCGGCCAGTTGCTCGGCCTGGCGGCGGGCGTTGCCGGTCTGGCTGCCGTAGATCACGGTCAGGCGTTGGCCGTCCTGGGCCAGCGCCTGTGGCGGCCCGCCCGGCAGCACCGCCAGCGAACGCGGCGGGTGGCCCTGCGCCAGCCCGGCGGCATAGCCGGACAACCACCACAGCGCCGCAGCATCCAGGCCGTCGATCAACCGGTCCAGCAGCGCCTTGCGCTCGTCGGGCAAGGGGCTGGGCGGTAGCGCGGAGCTGGCGGCAGTCATTCGGGTCCGGGGGCTTTGATGAGACCGACGATGTTAGAGAAGCGTTGCGGGGACCAGAAAGGAGCAGCCGTTATCGTGTTATGCCAGCCGCTTATTTCGGGCTGGCATAAGGCCGGGACACACTGCGGCGCCCTGGCCTACCATCGATTGGCGAGCCTGCCGATCCCGACGACATCTCGATGACCTTGCTGCCGCTGTCCCATCTCGACCGGCTCGAAGCCGAAAGCATCCACATCCTGCGCGAAGTCGCCGCCGAGTTCCGGACCCCGGTGATGCTGTATTCGGTCGGCAAGGACAGCTCGGTGCTGCTGCATCTGCTGCTGAAGGCGTTCGCGCCGTCGCCGCCGCCGATCCCGCTGCTGCACGTGGACACGCGCTGGAAGTTCCGCGAGATGATCGCCTTCCGCGACCGTCGCGCCGCCGAAACCGGTGTGGACCTGCGCGTGCACATCAATCCCGAGGGCATCGCCCAGGACATCGGCCCGATCAGCCATGGCGCGGCTGTACACACCGACATCATGAAGACCCAGGGCCTGAAGCAGGCGCTGGAGCAGGGCGGCTTCGATGCGGCGATCGGCGGGGCGCGGCGCGATGAGGAGAAATCGCGGGCCAAGGAGCGGGTGTTCTCGTTCCGCAATGCGCGCCATCGCTGGGACCCGAAGAACCAGCGCCCCGAGCTATGGAATCTGTACAACGCGCGCACCAGGCCCGGTGAGAGTGTGCGCGTGTTTCCGCTGTCCAACTGGACCGAGCTGGATATCTGGCTCTACATCTACCGCGAAAAGATCCCGGTGGTGCCGCTGTATTTCGCCGCGCCGCGCCCGGTGGTGGAGCGCGACGGCGCGCTGATCCTGGTCGACGACGCGCGCCTGCCGCTGCACCCGGGCGAAACCCCGCGGCTGCGTTCGGTGCGCTTTCGCACGCTGGGCTGCTACCCGCTCACCGGTGCGATCGACTCCAGCGCCGACACCTTGGAGGCGGTGATCGCCGAAATGCTGGTCAGCACCAGCTCCGAGCGCCAGGGCCGCATGATCGACCACGCACCGGGCGCATCGATGGAACAGAAAAAGCTTGAGGGGTATTTTTGATGAGCCGGGATTCGGGAGTCGGGATTGGGGATTCGCAAGAGCTGTTTGCGGCGAGCGGGACGGTGGAAGGGGGCGCTTTTGCGAATCCCGAATCCCCAATCCCCAATCCCGGCACCATCGGTGCCTACCTCCAGCAGCACGAATCCAAGCCGCTGCTGCGCTTCATCACCTGCGGCAGCGTGGACGACGGCAAGAGCACGCTGATCGGGCGGTTGCTGTACGACAGCAAGCGTTTGTTCGACGATCAGCTGGCGGCGCTGGAAAGCGACAGCCGGCGGCATGGCACGCAGGGCGAGGGTATCGATTACGCGCTGCTGATGGACGGGTTGGCGGCCGAGCGCGAACAGGGCATCACCATCGATGTGGCGTACCGCTATTTCGATACCGACCAGCGCAAGTTCATCGTGGCCGATTGCCCCGGGCACGAGCAGTACACGCGCAATATGGCCACCGGCGCATCGACCGCCGATGTGGCAGTGGTGCTGGTGGATGCGCGCAAGGGCCTGCTGGCGCAGACGCGCCGCCACAGCTATATCGTGTCGTTGCTGGGCATCCGGCACGTGGTGCTGGCGGTCAACAAGATGGATCTGGTGGATTACGACGCGCAGGTGTTCGCCGGCATTGCCGAAGGCTATCGCGCGCTGGCCGCGCAGCTGGGCATCGCCGATGTGCAGTGCATTCCGCTTTCGGCGCTGGCTGGCGAAAATCTGTCCAGCGCCTCGACGCGGATGCCGTGGTACCAGGGCCCGCCTCTGTTGCAGCATCTTGAAACCGTGCAGCTGGAGCCGCCGGAAGCCGGCAGCGGCCTGCGGCTGCCGGTGCAGTGGGTCAACCGCGCCAATTCGCAGTTCCGCGGCTATGCGGGCACGATTGCTGCCGGTCAGGTGCGTGTGGGCGATGCGGTGGTGGTGGTGCCGTCCGGGCGCCGCACGCAGGTGGCGAGCGTGCTCGATGCCAACGGGGAAGTGGACAGCGCACGCGCCGGGCAGGCGGTGACGTTGACCTTGCGCGATGAGATCGACATCAGCCGTGGGGACATCATCGCCGCCATCGACGACCCGCCTGAAGTGGCCGACCAGTTCGCCGCGCATCTGCTGTGGATGGACGATGCTGCGCTGCTGCCCGGGCGCCCGTACTGGCTCAAGATCGGCACCCGCACCGTCACCGTGAGCATCAGCGAGATCAAGCACAAGGTCGATGTGAATACGCAGGAGCGGCTAGCCGCCAAGCGGCTGGAGCTCAACGAAGTGGGCTACTGCAATCTGGCGCTTGACGAACCCATTGCGTTCTCGCCGTATGCCCGTAACCGGGTGCTCGGTGGCTTCATCCTGATCGACCGCCAAAGCAATGCCACGGTGGCGGCCGGCACGCTGGAATTTGCGTTGCGCCGCGCCGGCAACGTGCATTGGCAGCATCTGGATGTAGACCGCAGCGCACGTGCGCGCATCAAGGGGCAGGCGCCGCGCGTGCTGTGGTTCACCGGCCTGTCGGGTGCGGGCAAATCCACCGTTGCCAATCTGGTCGACAAGCGCCTGCACGCCCTGGGCTATCACACCTTCATCCTGGACGGCGACAACGTGCGCCACGGGCTCAACCGCGATCTGGGCTTCACCGACGAAGACCGCGTGGAAAACATCCGCCGGGTGGCCGAGGTGGCGCGGCTGATGGCCGACGCGGGGCTGATCGTGCTGGTGAGTTTCATCTCGCCGTTCCGCGCCGAGCGGCAACTGGCGCGCGAGCGCTTCGATGCGGGTGAGTTCGTCGAGGTGTTCGTGGACGTGCCGCTGGCCGTTGCCGAGGCGCGCGACGTGAAGGGGCTGTACCGCAAGGCCCGTGCCGGGCAGATTCCCAATTTCACCGGGATCGACTCGCCATACGAGGCGCCCGAAACGCCGGAGATCCATCTTCACGCCGATGGTGAGAATGTAGAGGCGCTGGCGCGCCACGTGCTCGAGTTTCTGGGGCTGGAGCGCTGAGCGCGGGCATCAGGGCGCTGCAAGCGGCCTCCGGCGCGTCATGGGATTTGCAGGAACCGGCAGTACATTGCCGCCCGGTTCTGCGCCAGCCTGGCTCGCAATGGGGTCGCACGGGGCATCGATGACGGCGCTGGCCAGCGCATCGTGGCGGCGACGGCAAGGGTCGTTGGTCATGGTGCAAAGCGCGCCCTTTCTGTCAACGCATGGCGGCCAGGTCGGTAAACTTTCGAGGTACCCCGCCAGGATGTTCTGATGCTTGTTCTGCCCAGCGTGCGCCACTGCGTCGCGCTCTTGTTGGCCGTGTGGCTGTCCGGTTGCGCCCGTCAGGCGAGTACGCCGGCGGTGGCCAAGCCGATTCCGGTGGTGGTGCAGCCGGTGGCGGTGCAGCCGTGGAATTCCACCGTGCAATCGATCGCCACCGTGCGTGCACGCGAATCGGTGGCGCTCACTGCTGCAGTGAGCGATGTGGTGGAGCAGGTGTATTTCGACAGCGGCGATGAGGTCAAGGCCGGGCAGTTGCTGCTGCGGCTGCGTGGCAATTCGCAGCAGGCGGCGTTGACCGCCGCGCAGGCCACCTTCGAAGAAACCGACCAGCTGTACAGGCGTCAGTTGAGCCTGGTTGGCCAGCAGCTGGTCGCCAAGTCCACCGTCGATACGCAACGCGCGCTGCGCGATGCGGCGCAGGCGCGCGTGCAGCAGATGCGTGCGGAGATCACCGACCGCGAGGTCCGCGCGCCGTTCGCGGGCGTGCTTGGCATCCGCCAGATCAGTCCGGGGTCGTTGATCACCTCCAGCACGGTGATCGCCACGCTGGACGATGTGGCGCGCATGTACGTGGACTTCCAGGTGCCGGAATCGCAGTTCGGTCTGGTGCAGCTCGGCAACGTGGTGAACGGCACGGCGGCCGCGTACCCGGGCGCGCGCTTCGACGGTGAGGTGGCGGCGATCGATTCGCGTATCGACGAAACCACCCGCTCGGTGACGGTGCGTGCGGATTTTCCCAATGACGACCGGCGCCTGCGCCCGGGCATGCTGCTGGATGTGCGGCTGTTCCAGCCGGCGCGGCAGGCGGTGGTGATTCCGGAAATTGCGGTGGTGCAGGTGGGGCGCGAGTCGTATGTGTTCCGGGTCAAGCCCGACAGCAGCGTGGAGCGCGCCGATGTGCGCCTGGGCGAGCGCCGCGATGGCAAGGTGGAGATCCTGGAGGGCGTCAAGGCCGGCGAGCGCATCGTGGTGGATGGCACCGGCAAGCTGCGTCCCGGGCTGAAGGTGGTCGACCAGGCCGCGCCCGCCTCGGTGCGCCCGCAGGCCGCCGCACAATGAAACTCTCCGACCTGTCCATTACCCGCCCGGTGATGGCGGTGGTGATGAGCCTGCTGCTGATCGTGCTGGGGGTGATGTCGTTCACCCGCCTCACCTTGCGCGAGCTGCCGGCGATCGACCCTCCCATCGTCTCGGTGGATGTGGAATACACCGGTGCCTCGGCGGCGGTGGTGGAAAGCCGCATCACCCAGGTGCTGGAAGACGCGTTGGCCGGCATCGAGGGCATCGAGACCATCGAGGCGCGCAGCCGCAATGGCTCCTCCGACATCAGCATCGAGTTCGTGCAGTCGCGCGATGTGGAAGCCGCTGCCAACGACGTGCGCGATGCGGTGAGCCGCGTGTCCGACCGCATGCCCGACCAGGCGCGCCCGCCGGAAATCTCCAAGGTCGAAGCCGACGCCGACCCCATCCTGTGGCTCAACATGAGCTCCAGCACGATGGACACGCTGCAGCTGTCCGACTACGCCGAACGCTACGTGGTGGACCGCTTCTCCAGCCTGGATGGCGTGGCGCAGGTGCGGATCGGCGGGCGCCAGCGCTATGCGATGCGCATCTGGCTGGACCGCGATCAACTGGCTGCACGCGCGCTCACCGTGGCCGATGTCGAGGCCGCGCTGGAAAACGAAAACGTCGAGCTGCCGGCCGGCAGCATCGAATCGGCGCAGCGCGATTTCACCCTGCGGGTGGAGCGCAGTTATCTCAAGCCGGAAGACTTTGCCAAGCTGCCGCTCAGCAAGGGCGAGGGCGGCTATGTGGTGCGGCTGGGCGACGTGGCCAAGGTCGAGCTGACCTCGGCCGAACGCCGCGCGTATTTCCAGAGCAATGGTGTGCCCAACGTGGGCCTGGGCATCGTGCGCAACTCCACCGCCAACGCGCTGGACGTCGCCCGCGAGGCGCGCGCGCAAGCGGAGGAAGTGCAGAAATCGCTGCCGCAGGGCACCAACATCTTTGTCGCCTTCGACACCACCACCTTCATCGATGCGGCCGTGGAGCGCGTGTATCACACGCTGGTCGAAGCGGTGGTGCTGGTGCTGGTGGTGATCTGGGTCTTTCTGGGCAGCGCACGCGCGGCATTGATTCCGGCGGTGACGGTGCCGGTGTGTCTGATCGCCGCGTTCATCGCGCTGTACGCCTTCGATTTTTCGATCAACCTGCTCACCCTGCTGGCGCTGGTGCTGTGCATCGGGCTGGTGGTGGACGACGCCATCGTGGTGGTGGAAAACATCCAGCGCCGCATCGACCTGGGCGAGCCGCCGCTGGTGGCGGCCAAGCGCGGCACCGGGCAGGTGGCATTCGCGGTGATTGCGACCACGGCGGTGCTGGTGGCGGTGTTCCTGCCGGTCGGCTTTCTGGAAGGCAACACCGGGCGCCTGTTCCGTGAATTGGCGGTGGCACTGGCGGCGGCGGTGGCGATCTCGGCCTTCGTGGCGCTGACGCTGACGCCGATGATGTCGTCCAAGCTGCTGCGCTCGCATCGCGTGGCCAAGCCCAATCGCTTCCATCAGTGGTTCGACGGGCGCATGCAGGCGGTGTCCGGCGCGTACGGGCGTTCGCTGGAGCGGCACGTGCAGCGCACCTGGATCTTTGCGCTGCTGATGCTGCTGGCGTTGGGCGCCAGCGCATGGTTGATGGGGCGCATTCCCTCCGAACTGGCGCCGGCCGAAGACCGCGGCAACTTCCAGATCATGATCGACGGCCCCGAGGGTGCCGGTTTCGATTACACCGTGGGGCAGATGCATCAGGTTGAAGACATCCTGCGGCCGTATGTGGGACCGGACAAACCCATCGTGCGTGCCAACCCGCGCGTGCCCGGCGGCTTCGGCAGCAGCGAGGAAATGCACACCGGCCGCGTCAGCGTGTTCCTGCAGGACTGGGAGCAACGCACCCGCCCGACCACCGAGGTGGCCGATGAGCTGCAGCAGAAGCTCAACGTGCTCAGCGGCGTGCGCGCACGCACGCAGGTCAGCGGTGGGCTGGTGCGCAGCCGCGGCCAACCGTTCCAGATGGTGCTCGGTGGCCCGGATTACGCGGAAATCGCGCAATGGCGCGATCGCATCCTGCAGCGCATGGAGGCCAATCCCGGCCTGGTCGGGCCGGATTCGGATTACAAGGAAACCCGCCCGCAGATGCGCGTGAATATCGACCGCCTGCGTGCGGCCGATCTGGGCGTGCCGGTGACGGCCATCGGTGGCGCGCTGGAAGCGTTGATGGGCTCGCGGCGCGTCACCACCTTCGTCGACAACGGCGAGGAATATGATGTGATGCTGCAGGCCGGGCGCGAAGGCCGCATGTCACCGGAAGACCTCACCGCCATCCGCGTACGCTCCAGCCGTGGCGAACTGATTCCGTTGTCCAACCTGGTCACGCTCAGCGAAGTGGCCGAGGCCGGCACCTTGAACCGCTTCAACCGGCTGCGTGCAATCACCATCACCGCCGGTCTGGCGCCGGGTTACCCGTTGGGCGACGCCATCGCCTGGGCGCAACAGGCCGCACAGGAAGAACTGCCGGAATACGCGCAGCTGGACTGGAAGGGCGAATCGCGCGAGTACCAGCAATCCGGCAGTGCGGTGTTGCTGACCTTTGGCATGGCCTTGCTGGTGGTGTACCTGGTGCTGGCTGCGCAGTTCGAAAGTTTTGCGCATCCGCTGGTGATCATGCTCACCGTGCCGCTGGCGGTGCTGGGTGCGTTGGTCGGCTTGTGGGTCACCGGCGGCACGCTCAATCTGTTCAGTCAGATCGGCATCGTGATGCTGGTCGGCCTGGCCGCGAAGAACGGCATCCTGATCGTGGAATTCGCCAACCAGTTGCGCGACGAAGGCCGCAGCGTGCACCAGGCCATTGTCGAATCCGCCTCGGTGCGGCTGCGCCCGATCCTGATGACCTCCATCGCCACCGTGGTGGGTGCCATCCCGCTGGTGGTGGCCGGCGGGCCCGGCTCGGCCAGCCGCGCCACCATCGGTGTGGTGGTGATCTTCGGGGTGTCGCTGTCCACGCTGCTGTCGCTGTATGTGGTGCCGGCGTTCTACAGCCTGATCGCCCCGTACACCAAGTCGCCGGAAGCACTGGCTCGCCAGCTGGAAAGCCTGGAAGCGGACACCCCATCGGTGGGCGGGCACGCGTAGCGTGCCTGGTCACGCTGCACGGCCGCACGTTGGGTGCGGCTGTGCAGGGCGGTCACGCCACCTGCATGCGAATGCCGGTCTGCGCGCTGGTGCGCAGCGCCAGCATCACGCTGTGACACGCAACGATGCCAAGGCCGCGCAGACGAGCCGTTCTTGCAGCGGTACGTTGGTTGCGTGCCGTCCAACATCGGTTGCAGCGGCATCTTCAGGTGCACATGCCGCCGGCCGCCACGGCACGATGCGACCGCCATTGTTGCCACTGCGGGCAGGCAGCCGGCGCCTGCCCGCCCGCAGCAGCCGTCCCGCCCATCCAATGACTAAGGTCACATGACACGCATGCCCGGCTGTGATCGACTTCGGCGGTTACCCTGACCGGAATTGCCCATGCGTCGTCTTGCCTGTCTGCTCGCTCCTTCCCTTCTTGCGCTGTGCTGCGGTAGTGCGCTGGCGCAAACGTCCGGCGAGGCAGTGCCCAATGGGCGCCTGCCGACCTGGGCGGTACCCGAGCGCTACAGCCTGTCGTTCAAGATCGATCCGGAGCAGACGCAGTTCAGTGGCCGCACCACCATTCGCGTGCAGCTCAAGCAGGCGTCCGATCACCTGTGGCTGCATGGCAAGGAATTGGTGGTCAGCAAGGCCACGGTCAAGCCCGCCAAGGGCAAGCCGCTGACCGCGCGCTACGTGCAGGCCGATGCACAAACCGGCGTAGTGCGCCTGGACTTCGGCCGCACGCTGCAGCCGCAAACGCTCACCGTCGACATCGTCTACAGCGCGCCGCTCAATCAGCAGCTGCAGGGCCTGTATCAGGTGAAGTACCAGGGCAACGCCTATGCGATGACGCAGATGGAGCCGATCAGTGCGCGCTACGCGTTCCCCGGCTTCGACGAGCCGGCGTTCAAGACGCCGTTCGACCTGAGCCTGACCGTGCCCAGCGACGACCAGGCGCTGGCCAACACCATCGCCACCTCGACCAAGCCGGCCGGCAAGGGCTGGAAGACGGTGACCTTTGCGCCCACCGTGCCGCTGCCCACCTATCTGGTGGCCTACGCGGCCGGTCCCTGGGATGTGGTGGATGTGCCGGCCATGCCGGCCACCCCGCAGCGCCCCACGGCCACGCCGTTGCGCGGTATCGCCGCCAAGGGGCAGGGCCCGCGCATCACGCCCGCACTGGACCAGACCCCGGCCATCATCGCTGCGCTGGAGGACTATTACGCGTTTGGGTATCCGTTCGACAAGCTCGATCTGGTCGCCGCCCCGGATTTCAGTGCCGGCGCGATGGAGAACCCGGGGTTTGTCACCTTCCGCGATTGGCTGTTGCTGTTGGACAAGGACTCGCCGGCGGTGAACGTGCAGCGTTCCTTCAACACCAACGCACATGAGCTGGCGCATCAATGGACCGGCGATGCCGTGACCATGGCATGGTGGGACGACCTGTGGCTCAACGAGGCCTTCGCCACCTGGATGCAGCAGAAGATCACCATGCAGCTGCATCCGGAATACCACGCCAACCTGGACCGGATCGGCGGTGCGCAATATGCGATGAACAACGACAGCCTGGTCAGCGCGCGCAAGATCCGCCAGCCGATCACCGGCAATGGCGATATCGAAACCGCCTTCGACGGCATCACCTACCAGAAGGGTGCGGCAGTGTTGGCCATGTTCGAAGCCTTCGTCGGCGAGGATGTGTTCCGCGAGGGCATGCGCGCCTATATCGCCAAGCACAAGTTTGCCAATGCCACCGCCGACGACCTGGTCGATGCGATCGCCGAAGCAGCCGGCAAGGGCGCCGATTTCAAGGCCGCCTTCCGCAGCTTCCTCAATCAGCCGGGCGTGCCGTACCTGCAGACCCAGGTGACCCGCGAAGGCGGCAAGACCGTGGTGAAGCTGCAGCAGCAGCGCTACCTGCCGCTTGGCTCGGCCGGCTCCACCGCGCAGCAGTGGGGCGTGCCGGTGTGCGTGAAGTACGGCAAGGAGAAGAACCAGGTCGGCACTGCCTGCCAGCTGCTGGACAGCGCCAGCGGCAGCATCGTGCTGGAAGGCGCCAGCAAGAACACCTGGGTCTTCCCGAACGCGCGTGGCGCCGGCTATTACCGTTTCAGTCTGCCGAAGAAGCAGCTGGCCGCACTGGGCAAGCAGATCGGCCAGCTCGACGACAGCGAGCAGCTTGCCTATGCCGATGCGATCGACGCGGCGTACCGCCATGGCGATGCCGACAGCGATGCAGTGCTGGCAGCGATCAAGCAGCTGGCGCCGTCCGCATCGGCCGATGTGTCCACCGCGCTGGTGGACCGCTTGGTGTGGATCTGGCAGTACCAGGCCAGCACCGAGGCGCAGCGCAGCGCCTTGCGCAAGGTGGCCGAGCAGGCCTACCTGCCGCGCCTGCGTCAATTGGGTTACACGCGGCGCAGTGGCGAGTCGGTCGACGACGTCGCGTTGCGGAGCGCGTTGACCAGCCTGTTCGGGTTGCGCCTGCAGACGCCGGAGGTGCGCAAGGCCTTGCTCGCCCAGGGCGACGCCGTGCTGGCCGGCGGCAACGGGGCGCTGGAGTTCTCCGCGGCCAATCCCGACCTGCTCGGCAGCGCACTGTCGGTGACTGTGCAGGAACGTGGCGCGGCCGCGGTGAATGCCTTGATCGCCGCGTTGCGCACGCATGCCGACCCGGCGCAGCGCAACGCGATGATCGATGGGCTGGGCGCGGTGCAGGACCCGGCGCTGCTCAAGCAGGTACGGGATTTCGCGCTCACCGATGCGATCAAGGTAGGCGAGATGAAGAGCCTGCTGCGGCGTGGCCACGCCGAGCAGGCCTCGCATGCGTCGATGTGGCCCTGGTTCACCGCCAACTTCGACCGTATCGTGCAGCGCAGCGGTTCGTTCGACGGCGGCGGCTTGCCGGCACTGGCTGCCAGCGGCGGCTGCAGCAGCGAGGAAGCCGGCCGCCTGGAGGCCTTCTTCAAGCCGCGGCTGGCCACCCTCAGCGGCGCCGACCGCGGCCTGGCCCAGACCGGCGAAACCATCCGCCTCTGCGCCGCGCTCCAGCAGGCGCAGGCCGCCAAGCGCTGAGTTGCGGCGCGGGTCTGGTGTGCGCAGTATCGGCGGTGTCGATACTGCGCCCGCCAGGACCCACCCGATGCATGAATTGCTGACGCTGCAGGGAGAAGGCTTCGTGCTCCGCCGCTGGCGTCAGGACGACCTGGCTGCCTTGCTGCGGCATGCCAACGACCCGCTGGTACCGCGCGGATTGAGCGAACGATTCCCTCACCCGTATACGCGTGCCGATGGGGAAGCCTTTCTAGCTGGGCGGGTAGTCAACCTGCAACATCCGGTGCTGGCCATCGAGATCGACGGTCAGGCCTGCGGCACGATTGGGGTACGTCCAGGGCAGGGCGAGCGCCGCTTCTCGGCCGAGTTGGGCTATTGGATCGGTCGCACGCACTGGGGCCGCGGCTGGATGACACGCATCGTGGGCACCTATGTCGCCTGGGCGATGCAGACCCTGCCGCTCTACCGCGTGCAGGCCACCGTTCTCGACACCAATCCCGCATCGGCTACGGTGTTGTTGCGTAACGGCTTCGTCGAAGAGGGTGTCAGCCGCTGTGCGCTGATGAAGCCGGACGGGCTACACGACTTACGTGTGTTCGCACGGGTGAATCCGCCCGCTTTTGCCTGAATACCTGTTCGTGTTGTCTTGCCGGGCATCGTTGCACGCGCGTGATTGCGGTCTGCAGCAGGCATATACGGTACAGCTGCCAAAAGCGACCGCGCTCGCCACCAGGCGGGCGCGGCTGGTGCTGGTGCGGCATGTCGCACTGCGTAGATTGCGGTTGCTGCGCGCCGTCCACACCACCTGACGACTGCTCGCCAGGTGTATTAGCCGCTCCACCAGGGGCACGCAGAAGCTGCGTGCGTTTCGTCTCCTCGGCAGCGTTCCTCTACAGGACGGCAAGACGTTCGCAGTGGCTCAGCCCGGCCACCGTATACGCCCCATCGCGTCGGTGGCTTACCATCGTCGTCACTCTTCCTGCGGTTGCGGCCCTGCCGGTGCTGCAGCACGACCAACACCACACTGCGGAAGGGGCCGAAAAACCTTTTTCGCGCTGCAAGCAACACCAACTTCTGGATACGACGATGACACAGCACGATGGACGCGGCCCACGGCCGCCACGCGATGGCGGCTCCGGCGCCTCGCACAACCCGTGGGGCCGCGCCGCGCCGCGCACGCCTGCACCGCGCAGTCCCGCACCCCGCGCGCCGGCCCAGCACACGCCCGCCACCGCGCTACCTGCCGCTGCGGCAAGCGGCAACGCGCGCGAGGTGCGGCTATACGGCATCAACGCCGTGCAGGCCGTGTTCAAGGCGCGCCCGCAAGCCATCCGCAAGCTCTATCTGAGCGAGGCGCGGATTCCGCAGTTCAAGGCCTTGCTGGCCTGGTGCGTGGCCGAGCGTATCGGCTATCGCGTGGTGGAAGACGCCGACCTCAGCAAGCTGGCCGCCAGTGCGCACCATGAAGGCGTGGTGGCCGAGGTGCTGCGCGTGGCGCCGCAACCGCTGCAGGAGTGGCTGGCCGCGTTGCCGCAGGGCCCGGTGCTGGCGCTGTGGCTGGATGGCGTGGGCAACCCGCACAACTTCGGCGCGATCCTGCGCTCGTCCGCGCATTTCGGTGTCGGCGGCTTGCTGCTGCCGGCCGGTTCCACGCTGGGGCTGTCCGGCGCTGCGGCACGCGTGGCCGAAGGCGGTGCCGAAGCGGTGCCGCTGGTGCAGTTGCCCGACACCGCGCAGGCGCTGACCCAGTTGCGGCACGCCGGGTTTGCGGTGGCCGCCACACTTGTTGATGGCGGCCAGGACGTGTTCGCTGCCAGCCTGCCGCAGCGCCTGGTGTACGTGATGGGAGCGGAAAGCGAGGGCATGGACCGCCAGTTCGCGCGCGACTGCGATCTGCAGCTGTCCATCGGCGGCAGCGGCAAGGTCGAAAGTCTCAACGTGGCCTCTGCCACCGCCGTCTTCCAGGCCGCCTGGCGTGCCCGTGTGATCACCGGAGATCTCTGATGCGTGTGTCTGCCTGGCTACTGGCTGCTACCTGCGTTATCACCGGCAGCGCTGCTGCTGCCACGGCGCCTACGCCTGCCGCACCACCGGACGTGCGCACCGATCACGGTGTGGTGCGCGGCCAGTGGCAGGACGACGGCAGCGCGGTGTTCCGCAAGATCCCGTTCGCCGCACCGCCGCTGGGCGCATTGCGCTGGCGGCCGCCGCAACCGGCGGCCGCCTGGACACAGGTACGCGACGCCACCCAGGCGGCCACGCCGTGCATGCAGCCGGCGCTCGGCTGGAACGACGCGATGGCCAGGCGCGGCAGCGAAGACTGCCTGTACGTGGAAGTGCAGACCCCTGCGTTGCATCCGGCCAAGCCCTTGCCGGTGTTCGTGTGGATCCACGGCGGCGCCAACGTGGCTGGCGGCGCCGATGGGCATTTGCCCACCAACCTCGTCGCGCAAGACATGCTGGTGGTGACGCTGCAATACCGGCTGGGCGCGCTGGGCTTCCTGTCGCTGCCGGAATTGCGCGATGGCGACAACGACGCCGCCGGCAATTACGCCCTGCTCGATCAGATCGCCGCGCTGCGCTGGGTGCGCGACAACATCGCGCAGTTTGGCGGCGACCCGGAGCGGGTGACCATCGCCGGGCAATCGGCCGGTGGCCAGGACGTGGGCCTGCTGATGCTCAGCCCGCTGGCACGCGGCCTGTTTTCTGGTTCGATCGAACAGAGCGGCACCGCCGGGTTCGGCTTGCCGGCACGCAGCCTGGAGGACAATCGCGCGGTGGGCGTTGCCATCGCCAAACGCGCAGGCATCGAGGATCCGGCAACGCGCCTGGATCAACTGCGCGCGCTGCCGGTGGAGCAATTGCTCAAGGCCGGGCAGGGCGTGGACGTGCCGGCGCTGGACGACGACGGCTACATCTGGCTGCAGGCGGTTGTCGATGGCCGCGTGCTGCCGCGTGCACCGGCCGAGCTGCTGGCAAGTGGCGCACAGGCCAAGGTGCCGCTGCTGATCGGCTATGTGGTGCAGGAGCTCACCTACGGTGGCGAGCAGGGCGCGCAGGCGCGTCTGCGCCGCGACTATCCCGATCGTGCCGATGCGGTGCTGCAGGCGCAGCGCGCGCACGCGGCGCAGCGTGCTGCGCGGCAGGGCAATGCGGCGATGCAGCTGTCCACCGATCTCACCTTCCGTTGCCCGGCAGTAACGGTGGCCCAGCACCAGGCCGCTCTCGGGGTACCGGTGTGGCATTACGTGTTCGACACGGCTGCACCCGGCGCGCAGGTCACGCACAGCGCCGAGTTGCCGTTCCTGTTCAAGAATCTGCCGGTCGGCCAGCCGCCGGTGTCGCTGCAGCGCTACTGGGCTGCGTTCGTGCAGCGCGGTAACCCGAATGCCAAGGGCCTGCCTGCCTGGCCGGCGTTTGCACCCAAGCATGCGGCATTGCAGTTCGATGCACGTGGCGTGCAGCCCATCAAGGATGCGCGCCCGGCCGTGTGTGCAGGGGTGGATTTGCCGTAGCCGATCGCGCGCACTGCTGCAGTGCGCGCGACCGCTTCACCTCAGCGTGCGCAGCCCGGGCCACCGAAATAGAAGCCGCCGTTCTGCATCTCCGGCGACAGGCTGGTGCGCGACACACCGCTGCCCAATGCGTACGGATAGCTGTACCCGGCCAGTGCCAGCGTGTAGCAGGCAGGCTGCTCGACGTTGAGCGATGACAGGCGCTGTGCCGGCCGGGTGGCCATGCCGGCATCGCGGTAGAAGTGGTTGGCCTGAAAGGCTGCCTGGCGGTAACCGGCAGACGCGAACCGGCCACTGCCCATCGGTGCGCTCGGGCGGCCGTCCCAGGTCGAAATCTCGCCACCCGCGGAAATGAAGATGTTGGCGCTGCCTTCGGCAATGTCGCCCGCGTAGAGGTCGGCCTTGTAGTAACCGATCCATTCGCCATTCAAGCCGAACCACCAGTACCCATCGGCATTGCGCTGGAATTCCACGTGCAACATGGCCTGTTTGCCGCCTGCGCTGCTGAAGCCGCCGGCCGGTGCCGCACCGAGCACGTTTGCGCTGCTGACCTGCACGAAGTCCGCGCAGTCCAGGTTGTGGCAACCGGTGGTGAGGTAGCCATCCTGGGTGGAATAGATGAACAGGATCGGCGTGTTGCCCCAGCCTGCGCCTGGCTGGGTCTGCCAGCCGGCCTCCAATGTCTGGATCTGCCCCTGCCGGGTATAACCCCCCAACCAGATCTGACTGATCGACTGCGCATCGTTGGCACGCACGGCCGGGACCCAGGTGTTGAGATCGGCGCCGGCACCGGTGACCGGCGAGCCGGCGGTATCCAGATAGATGGTGGAGTAGTAATGCACCACCGACGCGGCCTGCTGCTCGGCTGGTGCGACGAGTGCGCGGGTAGGCTCGGTGATGCGCGGTGTGGTGCCGCGCAGGAAGTCCTGCAGCGTCGCATGCTTGCTGATGTCGGCCAGGCCGATGCGTGCCAGCGGCACACTGCCGGCATCGCAGCGCGGCGCCGCATCCAGCGCAGCGCCGCTGCTGACACCGGCAGCGATGGTCGGCGGCAAGGCGGGCGTGCTGCCATCGCGCAAGGCAGGTTGCTGCGCACGCGGGATGCAATCGAACACCGCCTTGCCCTGACGCACACTGCGCAAGACGGTCAGCCCGTTGTAGCGATTGAACAGATAGCGTTGCATCTGTGCGAAGGCGACAGGGTCCTTGACCTTTGCCGCAGGCGCGCGGTTGGCGTAGCTGAGCTGCGCCTGCGCATCCAGAAATTGCTTGAACTCCGGTGTCACCAGCGGAAACGCACGCGATGCCGCGGCAGCGGCGCGTTGTGCAGCGAGATGCGGCGCGGCGGCAGTGCGTGCGGTGGCAGGGGTGTTCAGGAGTGGCGGCATCACCGCGTCGATGCGTTGGTCATCGGCCACTGAGGTGGAGGGCGCCAGGAGCGTGCCTGCGGGGCTGGCCTGAGCGCTCGTGCAAATGACAAGCGCAGCAACGGCGCGGCCGATCGACATCGGTCGCTTGGAACGGAAGGTCATCAGTGTCTTTCCTGGGGCCGGAGCGAGACAGCGTGCATGCGGCGAACCATGCCCACCGTGCCATCACCATCGCAGGGACAGACCGCAAGACGGTCGTTGGCGCAGGCCTGCGGTGAAGGCCCGCGCATACTAGGTTATCTATTTTTCAAAAGTCTCCGGGCGTCTCCATTGCGTGACACCAGGCACGCGCCAAGCGTAATGCGCTAAGCGGATGCAGATCGCCGGAGGCAGTGCAACGCTGCCTGCCACGAGCGGCGCGCCAACCCCTCTCGCGGCGGGAGAGGGGTTGGTTGTGTGCATGTTCCAGGTGATCACGTGTCTTGATCTGCGGGCAGGGGACGCAGCGCGGACCACTGCGCGTTGAGCGCAACGCGCCGGCTACTGCTTGTGCAGCCGTACCGCTGCGCCGCCGCTGGCGGCCAGCGCCAATTCCAGGGTGTCGTCGCGGGTGAGTGTGCGGGTGTCGATCCGCACGTCGGTCGGGGCCTGGCCGTCGGCATAGATCGTCGCCGTCCAGCTGCCTTTGCCCAGGAACGACAGCGGCAGGGTCAGCGTGCGTGCCTGCTCGTTGGTCATCGCGCCCAGGTACCAGTCCTTGCCGCTGCGTCGCGCCAATGCGATGTGCTCGCCGATCGCACCGTCCAGGGCGCGGGTTTCGTCCCAGCTTGCCGGGACATCGCGCAGGAATTGCGCGGCCGGCACGTTTTCGTATTGCTCCGGGCTGTCGGCCACCACCGCGAACGGGCTTTCGTACACCACATACATCGCCAGCTGCTGCGCACGCGTGGTCATGACCTGCGGTGCGATGTGCTGCATCTTGAATTCGGCCGGGCGCACATTGCGGAAGCCGCCCGGGGTGTAGTCCATCGGCCCGAGCAACATGCGCGTAAACGGAAGCGTGAGGTTATGCGTGGCGGTGATGCGGGTGGTCCACTTGTTGTATTCCGCACCCAGCACGCCTTCCTGGGTCAGATAGTTGGGATAGGTGCGGGTCAGGCCGGTCGGGTGATACGCACCGTGCAGATCCACCAGCAGCTTGTGCTCGGCAGCCTTGCTCAGCAGGCGATGGTAGAAGTCCACCATCTGCTGATCGTCGCGGTCCATGAAGTCGACCTTGATGCCCTTGATGCCGAGTTGCTGGTACCACGCCAGTGCGTCGTCCATGTGTGCATCGAGCGCACGCCAGTGTGCCCACAGCCACAGGCCGACATCGCGCTTGCGCGCATAGCCGACCAGACCCGGCAGATCCAGTTGCTCCACCGGCCGGCGGATATCGGCGTCTGCGTTGTATTGGCCATCGCCGGTGCTGCCGTAATACCAGCCGTCATCGATCAGCATGTATTGCAGCTTCAACTGCTGTGCGTGGTCGATATAGCGCTGGATCGTGGCGGTATTCATGCCCGGGTTGGCCACCCCGCTGGCCAGATTGCCCGACCACCAGTCCCATGCCGACTTGCCCGCGCGCACCCAGCGCGCATCGAACGCCGGCGGTGGATTCAATGCGGAAATCAGGTTGGATTCGATCAGGCTGGCAGGCGTGTCGCCCAGCATGATCACCCGCCACGGCGTTGCGAAATCGCGCCCCTTGGCGTCGATGCTGACCGCCAGCCTGGGGTTGTCCAACTGTGGCGACAACCTGGCCGAGACGCCCAGGCTGCCATCGGCGCGTCCAGTGAGGTAGAGCCCGGCGTAATCGCGCAGGTTCGCTTCGGCAATCGCCAGCGTGGTGCCTTTGGCATCGGTCTGGCAGACCAGCGGCAACTCGAGCAGGTTGTGCGGGCGCAATCTGGACGCAGCGATGGCGTCGTACTCGCCCTCGTGGCTGGTTCCGAACCGGCCCAGATTCAAGCTCCAGCAGGGGTAGTCGCGTGGAAACGCAAAGCTGGTGAGTTCGTCGCGAATGCGCACCTCGCCAGCTTCCGGCAATACGTAACGCAGTGCCACACCGTCGTCGTATGCGCGTAGTTCGATGGTGAGCCGGCGTTGCTGTCGATCGGACAAGTGCACGCGCAGCGCGCGGTAGTGATCGCGGACCTGCTGCGTCTTGCCGACCTGCAAGGCAAACCGGCTGTCATGCGTTTCGGTGGTGCTGTCTTGCACGCGCATGTCGCTGCCGAGTTTGCCGGCGTTGCCCAGATCCAGCCCGAGCGGTGCGTCGTCGAGTACCAACGTGTTGCGGTACAGCACGCGATAGCTGGGCACGCCGCCCTCGCGCAGGGTGAATTCCACTTCGGTGCGTGCGTCGGGCGATTGCACGCGCAGGCGCTGCACGGTTGCGGGCGTTGCGATCAACCACAGCAATGCGCATGCCGCCGGTAGTGCGGACTGGATCAGGTTTCGCATGAGTCCCTCCTCCTGGGAGCGCCAACCCTAACGCAGAAAGGTTGTCGTCGATATCACCTTGGGGTAACGTTACCTCGCACCATGGCCGCTGAAACAGGGGCGGCAGCCACGGGCTGCATCACCAAGCGCGAGCGACGCACTGTCCGGATGGACGCTGGTCGCTTGCACGGACGTGGTGTGCACCGTTGCGTGGCAGTAGAGCTTGGGAGAGGCCTCTAATGCTGATGGTTCGCAAGGCGTTCCGCCGTGGAGCGCTGTGGTTGTTGTGTGGTTGCATGAGCTGGACTGCAGTGGAGGCTGCGCCCGCCGATGCGAATCCGCCGGGGCCTTACGATGTCCGCGTGCTCGCGGGCGGGATGGGGCTGGCAAAGAAGCTCGCCGCCGACGCACCGCTGCTGGCCGCCAACGCGGACTGGAGCCTGTCGGCGTGGGTGCGCCCGTCGCGTGCGAGCACCGGGCCGGCCCTGATTGCCGGTGTCGGCGATCCCAAGGATGCAGGCCGCTACTTCGCGATCGATGCCGGCAAGCTCGGCTTCGTGCAGGGTGCCGATAGCGTGCTGCGCAGCAAGCAGGCGCTACGCGCAGGCGAGTGGACGCAGGTGGCCGCCGTCGCCCGTAGCGGGCGTCTGACGCTGTACGCCAACGGCCGCCAGGTTGCCAGCGGTGCCGCCCGGCAACGTGCAGTGGCGCCGGTGCTGATGTTCGGCCCGCGCGAGCAACCGGCCGCTTACACGCAGCATTTCGGTGGCGAGATCGCCGGCTTCACCGCGCAGGCGCAGGCACTGGAAGCGGCCGCCGTCGCGCAGCTGGCCGCACAGACGCCGGACCCGGCGCTGCAGCGCTTCGAGGATGCATCGCCAGCGTGGCAGGTACAGGTCAAGCAGATGGCCGGGCAGGTGGCGCCACAGGCGCCCGCAACGTTGCCGCGCAGTGCAGCGGCGTTTTCTGCGCCGGTGGCCAAGCCGGTGCCGAACACGCCGGCATTGCAGCCGCTGGATGCCGCTGTCTGGCGGGTAGGCGCGTGGCAACTGGCTGCCGCGCCCGATCTCGGGCCCGCCACCGGCGCCACGTTGTCGCGTGGCGACACGGCCGTTGGCGGCGCCTGGCGTGTCGCCACGGTACCGGGCACGGTGCTCACCACGCTGGTCGATCGCGGCGTGTATCCGGATCCGGATATCGGCCTCAACAACATGGTCATTCCCGAATCGCTGAGCCGGCAGGACTGGTGGTACCGCAGCAGTTTCGACCTGCCCGCCGACGCGCAAGGCAAGCGGCTGGAGCTGCTGTTCAACGGCATCAACTATGCCGGCGAAATCTGGGTCAACGGCACGCAGGTCGGGCGCACGCGCGGTGCATTTGCACGCGGTCGCTTCGATGTCAGCAAGCAGCTCAGGCCCGGCCGCAATGTCGTCGCAGTGCGCGTATCGCCACCGCCGCATCCGGGCATTGCGCATGAGCAGTCCATGACCGCAGGCGTCGGCGAAAACGGCGGCGTGCAGGTGCTGGACGGGCCCACCTTCATCGCAAGCGAGGGCTGGGACTGGATTCCGTCCGTGCGCGACCGTAACGCCGGTCTGTGGCAGGACGTGCAGCTGCATGCCACCGGGCCGGTCACCATCGGCGATACCCAGGTGGTCACCGCGCGCCTGGCAGCGGATCATCGCCGCGCCGAGCTCGAAGTCAGCGTGCCGCTGCGCAACGACAGTGCTGCGCCCGTGCAGGGCACCGTGCAGCTGGCCATTGGCGATGTGCGCATCCAGCGCGAGGTCAACGTGCCGGCAGGCGGCACCACGCTCAAGCTCAACGCCGCCGACACCCCGCAATTGATCATCGCCAACCCACGCCTGTGGTGGCCCAACGGCTATGGCGAGCCGGCGCTGTACACCCTGCAGGTGGGGGTGGAGGTTGCCGGTGCGCGTTCGGACACGCAGCAGTTGCGCTTCGGCATTCGCGAGGTCACCTACGAGTTGTCGCTGTTCGATGAGGATGGCGCGCTGCGGCGGGTGCTGGTGGATTTCAACAAGGCGCGCCTGCGTGGCGAGCGCATTGTGGATGCGCGCCACAGTGCAATCCGTCCCGTGCCCGGTGGCGATGCGCAATCGTTCTATCCCGGTGCCGCCGTGTCGCCGGCGGTCACACCACTGAAGGACGATGCGCTGGCGCCGTACCTGGCCCTGCGCATCAATGGCGTGCGCATCGCCGTCAAGGGCGGCAACTGGGGCATGGACGATTGGCGCAAGCGCGTATCGCGCGAGCGGCTGGAGCCGTACTTCCGGCTGCAGCGCGATGCGCATTTCAATGTGGTGCGCAACTGGGTGGGGCAGAACACCCAGAGCAGCTTCTTCGATCTGGCCGACGAGTACGGCATGCTGGTGCTCAATGACTTCTGGCAGTCCACCCAGAACTACAACATGGAGCCGGCCGACGCGGCGCTGTTCCTGGACAACGCGGCCGAGGTGATCAAGCGCTTCCGCAATCACCCTTCCATCGTGCTGTGGTTCGGCCGCAACGAAGGCGTGCCTGCCCCCATCCTCAACGAAGGCCTGGACAAGCTCGTGGCCGAACTTGACGGCACGCGCTGGTATACCGGCAGTTCCAATCAGGTCAATCTGCAGGGCAGCGGTCCGTACAACTACCGCGAGCCGGTGGGCTACTTCAACGCCTTGGCGCAGGGCTTTTCGGTAGAGGTGGGCACGCCGTCGTTTTCCACCCTGGAGTCGTTCAAGGCCTCGGTCCCGGCAGTGGGCGATCAGTGGCCGATCAGCGATGCCTGGGCGTACCACGACTGGCACCAGTCCGGGAATGGCGACACCGCCAGCTTCATGCGCTCGCTCACCGAAAAGCTTGGTGCGCCCACCAGCCTGGAGGACTTCGAGCGCAAGGCGCAGCTGCTCAACTACGACACCCATCGTGCCATCTTCGAAGGCTTCAACGCGCAGCTGTGGACCAAGAACAGCGGGCGCCTGCTGTGGATGAGCCATCCCGCCTGGCCCAGCAACATGTGGCAGATCTACAGCCACGATTACGACACCCATGCCGCCTACTACGGTGTGCGCAACGCGGCTGAGATGCTGCATGTGCAGATGAACCTGCCGGGTCACGAGGTGGTGGTGGTCAACAACGCCACCGACCCGGTGCGCGGCTTGCGGGTACGGGCGGAGATCTATGGCACCAACGGTGCGCTGCTGCAGCAACGCGAACAAGCGGTCGATGCCGCCGCTGTTGCGGTCTCGGCACCGGTGATGCAGCTGGCGCCGTTGCTCAAGGACACCCACGGGCTGGGCTTTGTGCGCTTGCAGTTGCTTGATCATGATGCGGTGGTGCGTTCGCGCAACTTCTATTGGGTAGCGCGCGATGCGGCTGCCATGCGCGGCCTGGATGCGCTGGCCGCGGTACCGGTGCAGCTCACCACGCGGCTGGAAGACGGCGCAGAGCCGGTGTTGCGTGCCACCGTGCGCAACCCCTCGCAGCAGGTGGCGCTCAACACCAAGTTGACCCTGGTGGATGCGCAAGGCCAACGCATCCTGCCGGCGTACTACAGCGACAACTACCTGAGCCTGGTACCGGGCGAGCAGCGCGAGGTGGAGATCCGCGGGCCATCGGCCGCCGCCTTGCGTAACGCCACGCTGCAGGTGCGCGGCTGGAATGTCGAACCCTCAACCGGCGCTGCGAGCGGGCTTCCGTAGCCGCGCCGATACCTTGCCACGCCGTGCGCCGTGCACGGCGTTTGCACTGGCGCGCCACCCGGCGTGCCAGCCAACACCGCAGTGCCCCCCGGCATTGCCATTCGAAACGGTCGTGGATTGTCGTCATCCCTGGGAGGGGACCATGAACAAGCTGCATCGCAGTACCCGCCACACCCCGCTGGCCGCCGCGCTCGCGGTTGCACTCACCCTGGCGGCTGCACAGGCCGCCGCGCAGGACGCCGGTAGTACCCCTGGCGTCACCGAGTTGGACAAGGTCATGGTCAAGGGCGTGCGTGGCGCGCAGGCCGAGGCCATCGAGAACAAGCGCACCGCTGCGCAGATCATCGATTCGATCTCGGCCGAAGACATCGGCAAGCTGCCCGACGTCACCATCACCGACTCGCTGCAGCGCGTGCCCGGCGTCCAGATCCGGCGCTCGGCCGGCGAGGGCTCGCAGCTCAATATCCGCGGTATGCCGCAGGTGCAGACCACCATGAACGGTGAGCTATATCTGAGCGCCGGTGGCGGCGACCAGTTCGGCCAGCCCAACATCGGTCGCGCGCAGCCGGACTTCGTCGATATTCCGCCGACGTTGTTCAGTGGCGTGGATGTGATCAAGTCGCCCACCGCCGCCGACCTGGATGGCGGCATCAGCGGCACCGTCTCGCTGAAGACGCGGCGCCCGTTCGATCTGCCCGAAGGCTGGACCTTCAGCGGCCAGGCCGAGGGCTCCTACGGCGATCGCGTGCAGGAACTCAACGAACTGTACTCGGGCCTGGCCAGCTTCCGCACCGAGCGCTGGGGCGCCTTGCTGGCGGTGTCGTATTCCGATGCCACGCTGGAGAACAAGCACCCCAGCGTGTATTCCAACGGCGCGCAGAAATCCACCGAGCAGAACGTGGGCTTCGACTTCAATGGCGATGGCCGTATCGGCAGCAATACCGATCCGTCCAACCTGCCGCGCGATTACTTCTACAACTGGGTGGCGACGGAACTGGACAACCGCAGCACCGATCGCCAGCGTACCGGCGTCAACGGCTCGTTCCAGTTCAACATCAACGACTCGTGGACGGTGCTGGCCGATGCGGCCTACACCAAGCTCGAAGACCAGGACACCTCGGTGGCCGCGCAGCTGCACACCGGCTGGGCGACCAACCAGTTGCAACCGGGGTCGGTGGTCGATTCCAACGGTGTGCTCGAATACGGCCAGTTCCGCTACAACCGGTTCCAGGCGCACTCGATGGCCGGCGTTGCCGATTCGGATTCGCTCAATACCAACCTGGAACTGCGTTTCGACGATGGCGGCCCGTTCCGTGCATCGTTCCGCTGGGTGCACGGCGATGCGCAGCGCACCTACGACGAAGCGCGTGCCGATGCAGTGGTGACGCGTGGCGACCAGATCACGCGTGCCGGTGGTGTCACCCAATGGGCCAATGCCAACGGCCTGCCCACGGTGGATGCGTCGGTGGATTTCCGTGGCACCTACCCGGCGGTCAACCTCGGCACCGACGTGTCCAACCCGGACAACTGGCAGCTGATGTCCACCTGGGCGCAGGGCAACAAGATCGAAGCGACGATGGACGCCTTCCGCGCCGACGGCACCTTCGAGTTCGATGAAGGCGTGGTGCGCGGCTTCCAGTTCGGCATTCGCTATGGCGAGCGCGAGGTCAAGCTGGACACCTATCGGTACCTGTCGCCGGTGTCCACCAGCTGCGCCGATCCCAACCGTTCGCTGTATTACTTCAAGGACCCGCTGATCGTGGACACCTGCAGCGGTGTCTCGGAAGCGCGCCTGCTGCCGTTCAATTCGATTCCCGGCTACTGGGCGTACTTCAACGATTTCGATCCACTCAAGGTCACCGGCCTGGGCAGCCAGGGCTTGCCGGCAATCAACCCGCAGGTCATGAAGGACCCGGTGGCGTATCTCAACAGCCTGTATCCGGGCAACGTGGCGTACCAGCAGGCTGCCGACTCGTACAAGGTCACCGAGAAGAGCACTGCAGCGTACTTTCTTGCGAACCTGGAAGGTGGCACCGGCACTGCAGTGCCGTGGACGGCCAATATCGGTGCGCGCATCGTGCAGACCAAGCTGGCGATCGATCAGTACCTGAGCAGCGGCAATGTGTTTATCGGCAACGTGGAATGGAATGGCGTCAGCCCGGCGATCGGGACCAATCGTTTGAACCGTCAGTACACCGACGTGCTGCCCACCGCCAACCTGTCGCTGGACATCACCGACGCGCAGAAGCTGCGCTTTGCCTACAACAAGGCTGTCGCGCGTCAGGACCTGCCCGATCTGGGTCGCGGCCTGGTCAGCTTCTATGCCGTCAACGGCACCCCGCCGCGCAACCCGGCGCTGCCCTCCGATGCGGTGCTGTTCCTCAACGGACGCTCGGGTAACCCGGATCTGGATCCGTACCGCGCCACCAACTACAACGCCTCGTGGGAATGGTATTTCTCCGACGCGTCGTTGATCAGCGTGGGAGCCTTCCTGATCGATGTGAAGTCGTTCCCGACCACGGTGACCAACATCGAGCCCCAGCCCGACGCCGATGGCGTGGTGCGGCTGGGCGGCCCGGTGGAGCGCATCGTCAACGGCGGTGGCGGCAAGATCAAGGGTTTCGAAATCGGCTACCAACAGGCGTTCGACTTCCTGCCGGGCTGGTTGAGCGGGTTCGGCACCAACATCAACTACACCTTCTCCGACGCCGACACCGACAACACCGATATCGAAGGCAATACGTTGCCCATCGGCGACAACTCCAAGCATCAGGCCAACGCGGTGTTGTGGTACCAGAAGGACAAGTTGCAGGCGCGTGTGGCCTATAACTGGCGCAGCAAGCGCTTCAGTCAGGTCAACAGCGGTGCGTGGGGCGATGAGCTGGCCATCTGGAACGACGACGTCGGCTACCTGGACGCCTCCTTCAGTTACGACGTCAACGATCACCTGACGCTCTACGCGCAAGCCACCAACCTCACTGGCGAAAGTGAGCGGCGTTACGCGCAGTGGACCAACCACTATTACGACCAGAACATCTTCGAGCGTCGTTACTACGCCGGCCTGCGTCTGCGCTTCTGATGTGACGGTTTGATGCGATGTACCAATGTGCGACACGGCGCACCCCTGCGCCGTGTCGCACATGGTTTTCTGTTTCTCCCTCTCCAAGCGGTCATTGCGCTTTCTTCCCGTCACCGGTTTACCGGTGTTGCAGTACGCCCGACGGCAACGTTGGGTACCCTCCCATTCGGCCGCATCGTCGGGAAGCGATGTGGCCGTTTTTTTGTGCGTAATGGCACATCCATTTGTGTAGTACTGCCTGCTGTTGAAACTCGGTCGCGGGCAGTGGCTGGATCTGTGTGCAACCGCAATGTTTGACGATTGCTTATGCTTGTTATGCAGCGTAGTTTCCGCATGGCGAACCCGACCCCTCCCGGTTCGCAGGCACAGCGTTCCATGCTGATCGCTCATTCGCTCCCTGGAGATACTCCGCACATCACGGTGGCCAGCATCGCAAGGATGATCGCGTTGCGAGCGCGCTAGCCGCCAAATCCGAGGTCTTGGGTGCTGTCCTCAGAGACAAACAGGCCATTGGCCTGCGTTTCTGCCTGGGCATCATCAACGTAATGCCATGCAAATGCTCTTCGGCGGGACGCCGACGGAGCGTGTTTGAGTGGCTCCAGCTATCTCCGATGGGTGCCCCGACAAAGGAAGAACGCAAGCCAAAGACAGGCAGTGCTGCAGTGAATCGGCATAAACACCATCCAATAAAACCAGGTGAATATCATGAATTCCAGCAAGGGCATCCATCGTCACGTCAAGCGCGCCATGGCGTTATCGCTGTTGGCATTGAACCCGATGGTCGTGGCGACGGTCTGCGCGCAGGCCCACGTCGATAATCCATTCGTTGGTGCCACCGGTTACGTCAATCCGGATTACGCCAAGAAAGTCGATGCATCGATCGCGAAGATAAAGGGCGTTCCGTTGAAGGCCAAGATGGGCGTGGTCAAAACCCTGCCGACCGCAGTGTGGCTCGATCGTATCGCGGCAATCGCCGGTGGTTCGCAAAATGCCGGGCGGCTCGGTCTGAGGGGGCATCTGGATGCGGCGCTGGCGCAGAAAAAGGCCAATACGCCGATTACTGCCAGCTTCGTCATTTACGATCTACCCGGGCGCGATTGCCATGCGCTGGCGTCCAATGGTGAATTGCCGCTCACGCCCGCTGCGCTGGAGCGTTACAAGAAAGAATATATCGATGTGATTGCGGCCATCTTCGCCGATCCAAAATACAAAGATATCCGCATCGTCAATGTCATCGAGCCCGACAGCCTGCCCAATCTGGTCACCAATTTGAATGACATGCGCTGCGCGCTTGCCAATTCGACCGGGATCTACGAAGAAGGCATCAAATACGCGCTCAATAAACTGCACGCGATACCCAATACCTACAATTATCTGGATATCGGCCACTCCGGCTGGCTGGGCTGGGACAGCAACCGCGGTCCGTCCATCTCGCTGTATACCCGGGTGGTGCAGGGGACGAGTGCGGGTCTGGCAAGCGTGGATGGCTTTGTCACCAATACCGCCAACACCACACCGCTGAATGAGCCGAATCTGCCCAATCCCGAGTTGAGCGTGAATGGTCAGCCGATCAAGTCGGCGAAATTCTACGAATGGAATCCGTATTTCGACGAGACCGATTTCACCCAGGCCCTGTACAACGGATTTGTCAGCGCGGGTTGGCCCGGCACGATCGGCTTCATCATCGATACCGGCCGTAACGGCTGGGGTGGTCCGAATCGCCCCACCAGCGCCTTCGGTAGCGACATCAATTCGTACGTCAATACCGGCCGCATCGATCGCCGCCTGCATCGCGGCAACTGGTGCAATCAAAGTGGCGCGGGCATCGGCGCGCTTCCGACCGCCGCGCCGGGCCCGCATCTGGACGCGTATGCCTGGGTCAAGCCGCCGGGCGAGTCCGACGGGTCCAGCACCCTGATTCCGAACAACGAGGGCAAGGGCTTCGACCGCATGTGCGACCCCACGTACACCACGGCCGATGGCGTGTTGACCGGCGCACTTGCCGGTGCGCCGATCTCCGGTGCGTGGTTCCATAACCAGTTCATCGAACTGGTGAACAACGCGTACCCGGTCATCGCAACTGCCAGCACCGCGGTGGCCACCGCGGCACCGGTCGCCGCGCCGAGCGCAACGCGCGGCCTCACCGCCGCCGTCGGCGACAGCCGGGTCAGGCTGAGCTGGTCGCCAGTGGCCGGCGCGACCAGCTACACGGTGCAGCGGCGTGCCGGTGGAGCCGGTGCATTCACTACGGTGGGTGCCAATGTCGCAGCGGCATCGTATGTCGATCAGTCGGTCAGCAATGGCGCCGACTACGACTATGTGGTGACTGCAAACAGCGCGGCAGGAGCGAGCGCCCCGTCAGCTGTCGTGCGAGCCAAGCCGAACAGGTGACGCGGCAGGCGCACCCAGCGTGCCCGCATCGCCGATCCTGAGGTCTGCGATGGCGTCCACTGCAAGGGTGCTACCGCTGTGTCGCTGATGTTGTGTAAATGTCCCCGGCAGCCACTCGGCTGCCGGGGATACCGCAGGTGCGGTTGGCCCGTTACTTCGCTCGATCGTTGGTCTGTCTGCGCATAGACCGAGCAAGAGGCGATACGGATCCAACACCATACCGATTCTGTCTCTATGAACCACCCGTATCGCACCAATGACGCCTTGCTCGTAAATTCATTGGCATGTGTCGCCACGAGGGCCAGTGCGATGATTCCGGGCAGCAGTATCTTCTTTGATGACATTGCGTCGCTGCGGCGCGCGCGGCACTGCCGGTGCGGTGGCTACCCCTTTGGCGGGGCAGCCGTCGAACCGCGTTTGACCAGGGTGTATTTCATCACCTGATGCACCCCGTGGGCGGCATCGCCCTTGCGCCGTTGCCGAATGGCGTCGGCAAGCAACGACACCGCTGCACGGCCCATCGCGGTGACCGGTTGATGCACGGTGGTGAGTTCCGGCCAGATGGTGGTGGCGACCGGTGTGTCGTCGAAGCCGGCCACCGACACGTCTTCGGGCACGCGCAGGCCCAGACCATGCGCCACCGCCACCGCTGCGGCAGCCATGTCGTCGTTGCTGCAAAAGATCGCAGTGGGTGGGTGCGGCTGCGCCAGCAGGCTACGCGCTGCGAGCAGACCGGAGTGGTAGGTAAACAGCCCCTCGGCGATCAACGCGTCGGTGATCGGCAGGCCGGCGGCCTGCAGGCTGTCCAGGTATCCGTTGGCGCGCAGCGCGCTTGGGGTGTGTTTCGGGTCGCCCTTGATCAGCGCGATACGGCGATGCCCGAGCTCGATCAGGTGCGCGACGATGGCGCGTGCGGCCTGATAGTCGTCGATGCGCACCGAGCTGATTTGCGCCATCGGCGCGCCGCTGGCCACGGCCACCACCGGGATGCCGCGCGCATCCAGTTCGGCAATGGTCTGGCGCGAATCGCACAGTGGCGGCGGCAGGATCACCCCATCCACGCCGGCGGCGAGCAGGCGTTCGGTCGCTGCGCGCTGGCTGCGGATGGCGCCGCATTTTTCCACCAGCACTTGGCTGCCGTTGAGGCTGCTCTGCTCCAGCAGCCCGAGCATGAATTGATTGAGGTAGGCCGCACTGGGATTGCTGTACAGCACGCCGATGCGCAACAGGCCGCTGGTACGCAGCGAGCGGCCTGCAAGATTGGGGCGGTAGCCCAGCGCCTGCACCGACGCTTCCACACGCGTGCGCATGTCCTGGCCGACATGCGGATGCCGGTTGATCACGCGCGATGCGGTCATCGGTGACACGCCTGCATGTTTGGCGACGTCCAGCAACGTCGCCGCGTTGTTTGCACTGCGTTGCCGCTTGGCCACCATCGTGTGTGCTCGTCCTGGAGTAGAAACGCCAACGCCGTGCTGCGTTCCCAGATTACTCGTTCGGCGGTTGCACAGACTTTGCGCGGCTGCCGAAATCGCCATCTGCCTCGGCTGCCAGATAGGCGAACACGGTGTAGGCGGCCACGTTCTGCGCGAGCGCCTTTGGGTCGATCTTGTCCAGCGTGTCGTCGGCGGTGTGGTGCAGGTCGAAGTAATCGGTACCGTCCTGCGCCAGCCACGCCCAGGCGCCGCCCTTGGCGGAAATCGGCCCCACATCCGGACCGGGGCCGCCCTTGTCCGGCGTATACGCGATGCCCAGTGGTGCCAGCACCTCGGCAATCTGCTTGGTCGCGGCACGCGAGTCGTCCGGGGCGGCAGAGCCGGTGTTGAACGCATAGATGCGCCCGGCGCCGAAGTCGCTCTCTGCGCCAATCTGATGCAGCGCCAGGTCCTTGGCATCCCTGCCGTGCGCGGCGGCATACGCCTTGCCGCCGTACAGGCCTTGCTCTTCGTTGGCAAAGGCCACGACACGAATCGTACGCTTGGGTGCCTGCTTGAGCTGGCCGATCAGGTGGCCGGCAGCCATGGTGATCGCCACGCCGGCACCGTCGTCGATCGCACCGGTGCCCAGATCCCACGAATCCAGATGCCCGCCGATCACCACCACTTCCTTGGGCTTGCTGCGCCCGGTGATCTCGCCGATGACGTTGTACGAGGTGGCCGTGCCGTCCCAGCCGCAGTCCAGCGCCAGCCGCAGGCGCGTCGTGCCCAGCGCAGCGAGGCGAGCCAGTTGGTTGGCATCGGGTACCGACAGCGCCGCGGCCGGCACCGGCGTCAGGCCGTCATCGAAACGGGTGATGCCGGTATGCGGCACCCGGTGCGAGTCGGTGCCGGCCGAGCGCATCACAAATCCAATTGCGCCCTTGCGAATCGCTTCCGACGGCCCTTTGCTGCGCACGGCACCGCCATTGCCGTAATCCTTGCCGTCGCGCGCCTTGACCATCTGGTAGTCGACGAATGCGATCTTGCCGGCCAGCGATCCGGCCGGCGCGGCCTGCAGTGCGGCCAGGTTTTCAAACCGCACCACCTCGCCTTCGACCGTGCCGCCGGGGCTGCCGCCCAGCGCGGTGACGGTCAGTGGCTGCGCGTGCGCGCCGACGACCGCCGCATGTTCGCTGCGGCGTTCCCACTTGGGAAAGCTCACCGGCTCGGTCCACACCTTGTCGAAGCCCAGCGACTGGAACTTGGCCTTGGCCCAGGCCACCGCACGCGGATCTGCTTCGCCGCCGGCAATGCGCGGGCCTACTTCGGTGGTGAGTGATTGCACCACCGCAAAGCCGGTGTCATCGGCCAGGGCCTGCTCGCGCAACTGCGCCGCAGTGCGCAATGCGCTGTCGGGAATGCTGGTCTGTGCGGCGAGCGCGCAGGAGCAGGCAAGTAGGGCAGAGATGGCAACAGCGAGGCGACGCATGCAGGACGCTCCAACGACGAGGGGACCCTGAGCTTATCAGCGCAAGGTCCCCGGTCGGCGTGCGAAAAGTCATCCCTGCGCGCGAAGCACGCGTTGGTTGCGCCCGCTTACAGCGCGCCCGGCGTCTTGAGCGTGTCGGTCTTGAGCGAGTCGCGAATCTCGCGCAGCAGCAGCACTTCTTCGCTCGGGCCCTTGGGCGCGTCGGGCTTGCGATGGCTCAGGCGGTTGATCAGCTTGACCACCAGGAAGATCGCAAACGCGATGATCACGAACTGCACCACGGTGTTGATGAAATCACCGTAGCCGACCACCACCGCCGGAATCTCCTTGCCGGTGGCATCCACTTCCGCAGGCTTGAGCACCCACGCCAGGCGCGAGAAATCCACATTGCCGATGGCCCAACCGATCGGCGGCATGATGATCTTTTCCACCAGCGCGGTGACGATCTTGCCGAACGCCGCACCGATGACCACACCGACAGCCAGGTCGATGACATTGCCGCGCATCGCGAATTGCTTGAATTCGCTGACCATTCCCATATCGCACTCCTGATGCGGTCGCGGACCAACTGCCGCGGCCCGATCGTAGCCCGGCCGATGTCAGCCCGCGATGATGCCGTGGCGTTCGGCGACGTTTTCCAGGCGAGCACTGAACTGGTCGCCCGGCAGCAGCGGGCCGACGCCGGCCGGCGTGCCCATGAAGATCAGATCGCCCGCGCGCAGTGCATACAGCTTGGACAGCTCGTGCAAAATCTCCGGCACGTTCCAGATCATCTGGTCCAGCAACGATTGCTGGCGCACCTGTCCGTTGACCTCCAGCGACAGATTCAGCGCCTCCAGCGCGCCGACTTCGCCGGCATGCACCAACTCGCTGACCGGTGCGGAATGGTCGAAGCCTTTGGCGATATCCCACGGCAGGCCCTTGGCCTTGGCAGCGGCCTGCAGATCGCGGCGGGTCAGATCCAGGCCCACGCCATAACCGTAGATCAGGCGCTCGGCCTGCTCCACCGGCAATTCGCCCTCAGGTGCATCGCTGCCCAGCGCCACCACCAGCTCCACCTCGTGATGCAGCTCCCTGGTGCCGGGCGGGTAGGGGATCTGGTCGCCGTGACCGACCACGATGGCATCGGCAGGCTTCATGAAAAAGGTCGGCTGACCGCGCTCGGCCTTGGACGCCGGCGCACTGGCGCCCATCTCGCGCGCGTGGTCGGCGAAGTTACGCCCCACACAATAGATGCGGTGCACCGGAAAACTGCCGCCACCCACCACCGGAATGCGCGGAACATCGGCGGCGGGAATCACATCGTGGGTCATGCGCGCATCCTCGAACGGGGGACGCGTGAGTCTAGCCGCTTGGCTGTGTACGACGGAACCTTCACTGCTGAAACGCGCGTGGACGACCGCCGGCACGGCGAGGACCAACATGTTCAGGCCCGCAATGCAAATCGGCATGTGCGAGCACATGCCGATGCAGGTAGCGGGGTTTCATTCCCGCGGCGAGACGCTGCGGGATGTAGAGCGCAGGCGTGTGGACGCTCAGTGCGACATCGGCAACGCGGGCTTGCGTACCACGCGGTACTCGGCATCGACCACGCGCGCCTGCTGCGGGGGGCTACGGTGCGACTTGCTCAGGACCTTCCAGGCAATACCGCCCAGTATCATGGCCGCGCCGACAAACACGCTGAAGAAGATCAGCACCGCAAGAATCGCCAGGCCTGCCAGGCCGGCAGCAACGCGCACCAACGGGTGACGCGGCTTGCGGGGCGCAAACAGGGAATGAAGGTTGCCGTATTGGAACAAGCGTGCAGGCATGGCGGTGGGCTGCCGGGCAGGAAACAAGCGCGAAGTATCGTTGCGGTTTCATGTCATTGAGTGAAAACTTCGTTAATCCAACGCCAGTTTTGTTAAACGCATCACATGCGGCGCGCCGACCGAGGTCTGCCGTAGCCAAGGTGTACGGGTTATCGCCCAGTCCTGCGGTCACTCACGCCCGGCACGCAGCGCGCCGACGCGCGCGCAGTCGCATGCCACAATCGGCGGCCACTCTTCACTCTTTCAAGGTCTATGTCCTCGTCTTCCTCGACCACACGCATCGCGTTGACGCAGATTCCCGATGCCGGATTGCTGGAAGTCGAAGCAGCGTTGGGCGAGGGCACCGAGTCGCTGGTGGTGTATCGCCAGGGCCTGCAGGTGCGCGCGTGGTTGAACATCTGCCCGCACGCCGGCCGCCGGCTGGACTGGGCGCCGGGACAGTTCCTCACGACCAAGGATGGCCACCTGGTCTGCGCAGCCCATGGCGCCGCGTTCGAGCTTGATGCCGGCGAATGCATCAGCGGGCCCTGTCGCGGGCAGTCGCTGGTAGCGGTGCCGGTGCGTGTCGAGGGCGAGCAGGTGGTACTGGGGTAGCGCTGCACCAGGTGCGTGAGCGCCGACAACTGGCGCACGCAGGGATGCACCGCTGCATTGCAATGCTGTTCAACGCGACGGTGCCGCGCAGTGGGCGCTACTGCGGGCTTGCCTGCGATACGCCCGGTGCGATCGAAGCCGAGCGCCAGCATCATGGCCTTGGGCCCGGCTCTAACGCGCCGCCCACCAGAACATCAGGTTGATCATCGACACCATCACCACGATGTAGATCAGCGACAACGGTGCGCCCACGCGCCACAGTTCGCGCGGTTGATAGTTGGCCGGGCCGGCCACCATCGAGATCACCGGGTTGGAGGCGGTCATCAGATTGTTAGATGCCGACAACGCCACGATCAGCGCAAACGCCGTCGGGTTGCCATTGGCGGCCAGCGCCAGATTCACCGCAATCGGCACCATCACGATGGTCGCACCCACATGGCTGATCACCAGGGAGAACGCGGTGGTCAGCAAGGCCAGGCTGATTTCCAGCGCCCAGACCGGAATGCCTTCCGGCAGCCGGTCGATGGTGTGGCCGGCCACCCAGGCCGCAGTGCCGCTGCTGTCCATGGCCCAACCGAGCGGGATCAGCCCGGCCATCATGAAGATGGTCTTCCAGTTGATCGAGGCGTAGGCCTCGTCCATGCGCAGCACGCCGCTGACCAGCATGCAGGCCACGCCGGTCATCAGCGTCAGCGCCACCGGCAGGCGCGAGGTCAGTGCGATCAAGATGGTGAAGGCAAAGATCGCCATCGCGATCTTGAACTTGTGCGGGCGCTGCTCGCCTTTCGGGAAGTCGGTGACCGGCACGAAATCGCGGCTTTCCGCCGCCTGCGCCAGGTCCTGCCAGATGCTGTGGAACACCAGCATGTCGCCGGCGCGCAGCGGCACGTTGCGTACGTCCTCGCGGATGACCTGCTTGTCGCGGTTGATCGCCAGCAGGCTGATGCCGGCCTGCTTGCGCAGCCGAAGCTCGCCAGCACTCTTGCCGATCAACCGCGAGTTGGGCGGGATCAGCGCCTCGGAAATGCCTGCAAGACTGGGGTTGAACAGGTCGCCCAGGTTGCGCAGCCGCGAGGACATGCGCAGGAAGTGGTTCTGCGCAAAGTCGTTCACCTCCTGGCGCGGCCCCATGGCGCCGAGCACGCTGCCCACCCAGATGCGCATGTCCGCCGGTGGGGCCAGGCGAGTGTCGTTGCCGGTCTTCAGGGCCAGTAGCAACGGCGCGTCATGGATGGCCTCGGCCTCGCCAAGAGTCATGCCGACCAAGGGGCTTTCGGCGGTCACGGTGAGTTCGAACACGTCGCCGTCGATGCCGTAGGTCTTGGCGAAATAGCTTTCGGTGCGCGAGGGCGTGACGCCTTCGTTGATCAGGCGTTCTTCTTCGATCAGCTTGCGGTCGCCGTAGAAGCGGAAGTACAGCAGTGCGGCGATCAGCAGCGCCACACCGATCGGCAATGGCGCAAACATGGTCAACGGTTCGATGCTGGCCATGCCCGAGGGCAGGTTGTTGTTGGCCGAGACCAGCAGGTCGTTGAGCAGGATCAGCGGCGAATTACCCACCATGGTGAGCGCGCCGCCCATCACGATCGCCGCGGCGATCGGCAACAACATGCGCTGCAGGGTGAGCCCGGTACGCGCGGCCAGCCGCGAGGCGACCGGCAGATACAGGGCCATCACCGACGGGTTCTGCATGAACGACGAATTCAAGCCGGAGATGGCCAGCGTCATCATCATCAGGCGCTGCTCGCTGCCGTGCGAACGCCGCAGCAGCCAGGTGGCCAACCGGTTCAATGCACCGGTGCGCTCCAGCCCCGCGCCGAGAATGGTGGTGGCGATGATGCTCATCACCGCATTACCGGAAAAACCACCGAACAGTTCTTCCGGCGCCACCAACCCGGTGACCCCGAGCACCACCAGCACGATCAAGGCCACCACGTCGGCGCGGATGCGCTCGAACAGGAACATCGCCATCGTGAAACCGACCAGCCCGAGGACGAGCTTCATATCGTTGGTCAGCGTCAGCGCGGTGTCCATTGGGGGCCGGGATTCGTGATTCGGGACTGGGGATTCGTTGAGCTACTGCGGCGTCGAGTGTGCGGGAAGGCGCCGTTACGAATCCCCAATCCCGATTCCCGAATCCCTGTCATAAACCAGATCCCACACGCCGTGCCCAAGCTTCTGGCCGCGGGTTTCGAAGTGGGTCTGCGGGCGCCAGGCGGGGCGTTCGACGTGGCCGCGCGGGCCGGCGCGGTTGACCAGGCCCGGTGTGGCGTCGAGCACGTCCCACATCTGCTCGGCGTAATCGGCCCAGTCGGTGGCCGCGTGCAGGCGGCCACCCTCGCGCAGCTTGCGCACCACCAGCTGCACGAACGCCGGCTGGATCAGGCGACGCTTGTTGTGGCGCTTCTTGTGCCACGGGTCGGGGAAATAGATGCGCACCTCGTCCAGCGCGCCATCGGCGATCTCGTGTTCGAGCACTTCCACCGCATCGTGGTGATACAGGCGCACATGCGTGCTGCCATCCTCGTCAAGCGCGTTGAGCAGACGGCCCACGCCGGGCGCATGCACCTCGATGCCGATGTAATCGCGGCTGGGGTCCTGCTGCGCGGCGAAGCGTAACGCCGCACCATTGCCGAAGCCGATCTCCAGCACCTTGGGCGCGTCGCGTCCGAACGTGGCAGCCAGATCGCGCGGGGCACCGGTGTAGTCCAGCCCGAAACGCGGCCACAACTCATCGAACGCACGCTGCTGCGCAGGCGTGAAGCGGCCCTGGCGCAGCACGAAGCTGCGCACCTGTCGGCGGCCTTCTTCGATGGTGAAAGGTTTGGGCGGCATCTTGGCGCCGTCGCTGGTGAAAGGGTCAGTCATGAATTAAGTCATCGGCGAAACGAGAGCCCCTCTCCCACCGGGGCGAGGAGGCACAGTTTGCGCGCCATGGACGCGCGTGCCTGGGAGTGCCCGCGACGCAGGCGCGGGCCGGGGCGCGGGGGTTGGTGTGAGGGTACGGCGTGAGGGGGGCGCTCTCAGCAACGCGCGATCTGGCAGCGGTCATATCCGGCACTCCGCACTGCCAATCATTGCGCCTCGGCCGCAATGTCAACGCAGACCACCGACTCATCCAATCACACCATCCACCGGGCTCGATGCCGATGCATAGCGCTTGCGCGGAATCCGCCCGGCCAGAAATGCTTCGCGCCCGGCCTCGATCGCCTTGCGCATCGCGCTGGCCATCAGGATCGGGTCGCGCGCGCCGGCAATGGCGGTGTTCATCAACACGCCGTCGCAGCCCAGCTCCATCGCGATCGCCGCGTCCGAGGCGGTGCCTACGCCTGCGTCGACAATGATCGGCACCTTGGCGTTCTCGATGATTTCCAGCAGGTTGTACTTGTTCTGAATACCCAGGCCGGAGCCGATCGGCGCGGCCAGCGGCATTACCGCTACGCAGCCGATTTCTTCCAAGCGCTTGGCCAGGATCGGGTCGTCGGAGGTATAGACCATCACCTCGAAGCCATCGGCCACCAGCTGCTCAGCGGCCTTGAGCGTCTGCACCACATCTGGATACAGCGTGCGCTCGTCGCCCAGCACCTCCAGCTTGGTGAGGTTATGGCCGTCCAGCAGCTCGCGCGCAAGCCGGCAGGTGCGCGCCGCGTCGTCGGCGGTGTAGCAGCCGGCGGTGTTGGGCAGCAGGGTGTAGCGCTCCGGCGGCAGCACGTCGAGCAGGCTGGGCGCGTTGGGGTCCTGGCCGATGTTCACCCGGCGGATGGCCACCGTCACGATCTCGGCCGCGGCGGCCTCGGTGGCCAGGCGGGTCTCGTCCAGATCCTTGAACTTGCCGGTGCCGGTCAGCAGGCGCGAGCGATAGCGTTTGCCGGCGATGACCAGCGCATCAGAGGGGGCGGGATTCGTCATGCGGCAATTATCACCGATCGGGCGCGGATGCGCCGGCCGCGCGGGGCATCAACCGCCGCCCAACGCGTGCACGATCTCCACCACATCGCCCTCGCGCAACACATGCTCGGCGTGCCGCCCGCGCGACACGATTTCGCCATTGACCTCCACTGCCACGCGTCGCTGGGTCAGGCCTTCCTGTTCCAGCAGGGCGGCCAGCGGCAGGTGGTCGGGGAGCGAGCGCGGGGCGCCGTTGAGTTGAATGTTCATGTCATCATTGTTGCATCGCGCGCCGTCAGGGCGCGCGTTTTTGCGTTATGCGGCGATGCAGCGTGAGCGCGGGCGGCGAGGGTGAAACCATTGCCATTCGCCGGCGTACGTATGCAGGCCGGTCCGGTCCCATCCACTTTCAAGCAGGCACTCCCATGGCTTCAACACTTCGCCCGATCCGCTCCCTGATGGCGGTCGCCATCGCTATCGCGGCCACCCCGGCCATGGCCGAGCAGGCCTTCGACCAGACCGTGTTCTTCGGTGACAGCCTCACCGACAGCGGCTACTACACTCCGTTGCTGCCGGCTGCTTCGCGCCCGGTCACCGGCAAGTTCACCACCAACCCGGGTTGGGTGTGGGCCGAATATGTCGGCGACCACTTCGGCACCAACGCTGCGCCCAACGGCAATGGCCAGACCGGCGACAACTACGCTGCCGGCGGCGCGCGCATCCAGGCCAGCTCGGTCAGCGCACTCGGCGCCGCGCCGTCGGTGACCAGCCAGATCAACACCTATCTCACCGCCAATGGCGGCCGCGCCAACCCGAACGCGCTGTACAGCGTGTGGGGTGGCGCCAACGACCTGTTGGCCGCGGCCACCGTGCCGGCGCAGGCACAGGCCATCATTGGCAGCGCGGTTACCGCCCAGGTGGGCGCCGTGGCCACGCTGCAGACTGCCGGCGCGCGCTACGTGATGGTGCCGACCATTCCCGATATCGGCATCACCCCGCGCTTCCGCGCCGGCGGCGCAGCCGCCATGGCCCAGGGCACCGCAGCGGCCACCACCTACAACACCGCGCTGTTCAACGGCCTGCAATCGGCCGGCCTGCGCGTGATCCCGCTCGACACCTTCCACATGCTGCAGGAAATCGTCGCCGCGCCGGGCACCTTCGGCTTCACCAACGTCACCAACACCGCCTGCAACCCGGCACTGCCACTGCCGGCCTGCAACCCGACCAGCCTGGTCGCCGCCAACGCACCGACCACCTACGTCTTCGCCGACGGCATCCACCCGACCACGGCGGTGCACCAGATCCTGGGCGAGTACGCGATTTCGCTGCTGGAAGCGCCGCGCCTGCAGCAGGTGCTGACGCACTCGGCGCAGGCCGGTGGCCGCGCCCGTGCCGATCAGGTGGCCTGGCATCTGGACGGCAAGCCGGACGCCGACGGGCTGCGCTGGTGGGGCAGCGTGCGCGGCGACATGCAGCGCTACGACCACGCCGACCTGTACGACGGCATGGCCCCGGCCGGCCTGTTCGGCGTGGATTGGACGGCCGGCGACCTGGTGTTCGGCGGCTTTGCCGGCTTCGGCCGCATGGACGCGGACTTCGGCAACCGCAACGGCAGCTTCAAGCAGGACGACACCACCCTGGGTGGCTTCTTCGGCTGGTACACCGGCCCGGTGTGGGTCAACGCCCAGGTCAGCTACAGCTGGCTGAGCTACGACGTGGACCGTGAAGTGCAGCTGGGGCCAGCGACCCGCGTGCACAGCGGCTCGCCGGACGGCAGCAATCTCACCGCCGCGCTCAACGCCGGCTATTCGCTGGGCGAAGGCAACGTCAAGTACGGCCCGGTGGCCGGCCTGACCTGGCAGAAGATCAAGCTCGACGGCTATACCGAAAGCGACGCCAGTGCCACCGCGCTGGGCTATGCCGACCAGGATATCGACTCTCTGGTCGGCCGCGTCGGCTTCCAGGTGCGCCTGGACGGCGCCGCGATCAAGCCGTACCTGCAGGCGACCTACGACCACGAGTTCAAGGACGGTGGCGAAGCCAGCGCCTGGCTGCAGTCGATGCCGGAAGTGGGCATGTACACCGTCCCGGGCCAGAACTTCGACCGCAACTACGCCACCGTGGTGCTGGGCGCCCGCACCGGCCTGTGGGGCCTGCAGAGCAACATCGGCCTGAGCACCACCACCGCCCAGCGCAGTGCCCGCGATGCAACGCTGTTCGTGAACTTCAGCGGCAATTTCTGAGCCACGCCGAACCGCTGCAGGCAGCACCTTGCAAGACACGAGGGCCGGGCAACCGGCCCTCGTCACGTCTGCGCATTGCGCCCGGTGCCTACACCCGCCTAAACTCTCCCAACGCCGTGCGGGCGTAGCTCAATGGTAGAGCTGTAGCTTCCCAAGCTACTGACGTGGGTTCGATTCCCATCGCCCGCTCCACTGCCGCAATGGCGTATGGTCGGGTCATCGACATTCCCTTGAAGATCTTTGGTTGCCACCGACGCAGGTGTGTGCTGCACGCTGCATGGTCGAGCTGTGGCTGACGTCACCAAGACTCTTGCAAGGGAGTCGTCGAAACGTATCGGCGCTGTCGTCCGGCGTTCTCGCGGGCCAGGCCGCCCTTGCCGCCTGGTGTAATCGCAGAGTTCCAGGAGCACAGGATTTCGTCCGGCATGGATCGGGGCATCTGGCGAGTGGCTTGAGCCAGTGTGCGTCCGGACGCTGGGTGGTCGGGCTTCCCGGCCTGAGCAGCGCGTCGGCGCAGGCCAACCAGGTCATCGGCGATCTCCGCACCATGGCGGTGGGGCGCGGTTGATTCCGGTTCCGTTAGGAGTCGAGCGTCTAGCGTTGGCCTCGCACGGATGTTCGTGTGTTTCGGGTGCTGTCATGTCTGCTGTTCGCCGTCGCTTGTCCTCAATCGTCATTGCAGTGGGTGCTGTTATGTGTGCCGGGCCGGTCATGGCTGCCTGTCAGCCTGGGCCGTTCACGCTTGCGCTGTTGGCGCAGCGGCTGGACGAACGATTGCAGGATCTGGCCCACCAGACGGGATGCGCGGTGGAGGTGGATCCGTCGCTGCTGCAGGACAAGCGCGTACAGGCTTTGAGTGGAACCTTCACCGCCGATCAGGCATTCATCCAATCGGTTCGCGGGAGCGGTCTGGAGGCGGACCATGCCAGCGATCACTGGCGCGTCAATCGCGCGCAACAGCTGTATTTTGCCGAGCGTGTCGAGACCTTGCAGAGCGCGATTACAGATGCGCGCAAGAGCAACGCGATTACCGGGCGTCAGGCAAAAACCATGAACGCGCGACTATCGAAGATGGCGGTGGAGGTTCCCAAGCTTGTCCGTCAGCAGGGTTTTCTGAGCGCAGCCGAGCGCGCCTCCTACGAGCGCACCTTGAAGGAGATCGAAAAGGTCCTGCAGGGCTGAGGTCGGGCGCAGCGACGCTGTGCGCTGCGGTCACGTCGGGGGCAGATTGGCGGCACCTTTGGTCCTTCGAGGTTCGGGCGCCCGTGGCCTGTCCCTGCGCGCGGATCGTGCTGGTGCGTTTTCCCTTGCGAGCGGGTCGCTGCGTTGTGGCCCGGCGTTGTGCCATCCGGGCATGATGCGTGCATCACACGTCTCGTCGAACGAGTTGCAATGACGACGATTGCAGGCGGTTTTCCCGGTAAAAATGGCACTGCAGCTTCGTCATTTCCTTCCTGGCAGTCAGGAAGCTCCTGATTGAGCAAGCGCGGGCTGGCAGCCATAGTGTCCCCATCATTTGGCGGTCACCATGACAACGACTCATTCACAGCTGGTTGGTGCGCTGATCAAGGGCATGCGTCGCGCCGAATCCGCGCAGGCGGCCTCGATCGCCCATCGCCCGGGGCTGCCGGCGAAGGCCAGCATCCCGGGCACGCCTGACACTGCCGGCAAGGTGCTCGAAATGTTCAAGCTCGACCCCGAACAGATTCGCCACATGGGACTGATCGGGGTGGAAGAATTGGGCGAAACGGTCTGCCATGCGTGGTCGATCAACGCCGGTCAGCTGGACCGGGTGGTGCAATGGTTCACCGCCCCTCGGGTGGAGTTTGTCGGCAAGCATTGCAGCGAGCTGATTCGCGCCGGACGCATCGGGCCGGTGCTGACCATGGCCCGCGAACACGCCTTGCTGCGGCATGGCTGAGCGCAAGTCGACCCGGAAAGGGCCGGGCGCTTTACGCTGGACGGCATAGCGGCAATACTCGTTGACCCGCCCAACCTCAGTTTTGTCAATGCGCCAGGTTCCGCCCGCTTCATCCTCAGCTGCCGCCAAAGCCCAATTGCTGGAAGAGTTGCGCAAGCTTGAGCAGGAAGAAGCTCAGCTCAAGTATGCCCAGACCCTGGAAGCCTTCGACCAGGTGGTCGAGGTGCTGACCCAGTTCGGCAGCCGGTTCAATGCAAAGCAGAAATCCCAGATCGCCTCGCTGGCCATGACCGGCAAGTCCAAGGGGCCGCTGACCTCCACCGGTGAAGTGGCCGCCAAATACTGGCTTCCGCACTCGGGCGAGACCTGGTCCGGGCGTGGCCGCACCCCGCGGGCGTTCAAGGCGTGGGAAGGCACCAGTTCCTACAAGGAATGGAAGTCCAAGCATCCGGACAAGCGTTTTCCGCTGTACCCGGGTTGAGTCTTCAGTCAACCGGATAGCGGATTCGTCGAACACGTTCTGACTTGCTGTGGCCTTCACCGTTGCGTATGCAGGCCCGGCGGATCTCGTTACGCAATACGCCTGGGTGCCCCATCGGCGCTGGGGAAGTGGCTTGGCGATTGCATCAGCGCATGGATTGGGGCGCACACCATGCGCGCATCGATGATGCGCGGCCTGGCAATGCTGCTTTGGCCAGGTTCGAAAGCCGGATGACCAACGTTGGATCGTGCGTGAGCAGTTACCCGACCAACTTCAAAGCCGTATGACCGTTCCCTGCGCATAAAAAGCTCGCTGCCCACCTCCCGGCAGACAGCGAGCCGCATCAGCAAGCGCGCTTTACTGGTCGCTCTTGCACTCGAACACCGACACGCTGCGCGGCGGCGCCAGGAATTCGCTGGCGCCTGCGGGCATCATGTCCACCTCCAGCGCTTCGTCGGTCGACAGCACCAGCTTCCAGTGCACCGGCTCGTCGGTGGAGGGCAGGGTGAAGGTCACGCCCTCGTGGTAGGCATTGATCACGATCAACAAAGTGTCGTCGTTGGCCAACTCCTTGACGCCGGAGGTCTGCGCCTTGCCTTCCAGGAGCAAACCGACCGAACGCGCGCCTGCGTCGGTCCAGTGCGCATCCTCCATCTCGGTGCCGCCCGGATTGAGCCAGGTGAGGTCGCGCAGGCCGGCTTCTTCGTTGTATTGCCCGTTGAGGAAACGGCCACGCGACAGGATCGGGTAGCGCTTGCGCAGCCGGGTCAATGCCTTGACGAAGTCGGTAAGACGGCCGTCGCTCGGGTCGTTTTCCCAGTCCAGCCAGGTGATTTCATTGTCCTGGCAATACGTGTTGTTGTTGCCGCCTTGCGACTGCGCACGCTCGTCGCCGGCCAGCATCATCGGCGTGCCCTGCGACAACAGCAGCGTGGCCAGCAGATTCTTCATCTGCCGCTCGCGGATCTGCAGGATGTCGGCGTTGTCGGTCTCGCCTTCTTCGCCGTAGTTGCACGAGCCATCGTTGGACGAGCCGTCGCGATTGTCTTCGCCGTTGTCGATGTTGTGCTTCTCGTTGTAGCTGACCAAGTCGCGCAAGGTGAAGCCGTCATGCGCGGTGATGAAGTTCACCGACGCCCACGGGCGGCGACCCCGGCGGTCGAACAGGTCGGCCGAGCCGGTAAAGCGGGTGGCAAATTCGGCCAGCTTGCCGTCTTCGCCTTTCCAGAATTCGCGTGCGTTGTCGCGGAACTTGTCGTTCCATTCCGACCAGCCCGGCGGGAAGTGGCCTACCTGGTACCCGCCCGGGCCACAGTCCCACGGCTCGGCAATCAGCTTGACCTCCGACAGCAGCGGGTCCTGGTTGCAGGCATCCAGGAAGCCGCCGCGCTGGTCGAAGCCGCTCGGCTCGCGCCCGAGGATGGTGGCCAGGTCGAAACGAAAGCCGTCCACATGCATCTCGCCGGCCCAGTAGCGCAGCGAATCGTTGACGAACTGGATCACCCGCGAATTGCTCAGATTCAGCGTATTGCCGGTGCCGGTGTCGTTGATGTAGTAGCGCTTGTCTTCGGCAAGGCGGTAGTAGCTGGCGTTGTCGATACCCTTGAACGAGAGTGTCGGGCCCAGCTCGCTGCCTTCCGCGGTGTGGTTGTAGACCACGTCCAGGATCACTTCCAGGCCTTGCTTATGCATGGCCTTGACCATGTCGCGGAATTCATCGCGATGGCCGCTGGAGAGGTAGCGCGACTTCAGTGCGAAGAAGCCGATGGTGTTGTAGCCCCAGTAGTTACGCAGGCCCTTGTCCAGCAGATGCTGGTCGTCCAGGTAGGCATGCACCGGCAGCAGCTCGACCGCGGTGATACCCAGGTCCTTGATGTACTGCAACACCTGCGGCTGCGCCAGGCCGGCGAACGTGCCACGCACCGCTTCGGGCACCTGCGTGTTGCGCATGGTGTAGCCGCGCACGTGGGTTTCGTAGATGACCGTCTCGTTCCACGGCTTGAGCAGGCGTGCATCGTCGCCCCAATCGTAGGTGTCTTCGACCACCACGCATTTGGGCATGAACGGAGCGCTGTCACGCTCATCGAAGCTCAGGTCGCCGTCCGGGTGGCCGACGGTGTAGCCATAGAGCTCGTCGGCCCAGATCAGGTCACCTTCCAGTTCACGCGCATACGGGTCGAGCAGCAGCTTGTTGTGGTTGAAGCGATGGCCTTCGGTCGGCTCGTAGGGGCCATGCACGCGGTAGCCGTAGCGCTGACCGGGTTTGGCATCGGGCAGGTAGCCATGCCAGATTTCGTTGGTGTATTCGGGAAGGTCGACGCGGGTTTCGTTGCCGTGTTCGTCGAACAGGCAAAGTTCCACACGTGTGGCATGCGCGGAGAAAAGCGCAAAGTTGGTGCCCTTGCCATCGAAGACGGCACCGCGGGGGAACGGGCGCCCCTGACGGATGCGGGAGGGGTTGGCATAAGCCGCGCTTGCTGGACGTCGCATGGAGAGTCTCGGGTGCGCCGGCATGCCGGCATTGAGGAGGCTCAAGCATTGCGGTTTCAACTGTGCAAAACGCGTTACGGCAATACGGGTGCGGCGTGAGGGCGGGCGTTGAGCCCGTGCGTCGTCAAAAGACATTGTTGCGCCGTGGGGCGGTGGCGCTCGCTTGTGCGTTACCAATGGCAGCCGCAAGCGAGCAGTGACGCACGACGCGCTGCGACCGGCAATGCGCCGGCTGCGGGCCGTCGACCGAGTCGAAGGGTGCGTGCTGCTTGAGCGCTGCGCGCGCGCCCTGCTAGCATCGATCCGGTTGAGGCTGCGCAGCGTTTGCGTTGCTGCAACATCGCCGAAACGCTTGCGCGTTTCCATCCTCGGGGCCGTCGCATACCGGGTCACGCGGCGCGAGCAGGGCATAGGCGTCCTGCGCGCGCGCGACCGGCATATGCGTGGACTTGGGTCACCTCGTCATCAGACTCCGACCATGTCCAGGCCGCGCCGTGTCCCTGCTGCGATGAAAATCGCCATTCTTTCGCGCAACAGCAAGTTGTACTCGACCCGGCGGCTCATCGAAGCCGCACGCAAGCGTGGCCACACCGTGCGCATCCTCGACCCGCTGCGCTGCTACATGCGCATCGCTGCCGACGGTTTCAGCCTGCACTACAAGGGCAAGCCGATCACCGGGTTCGATGCGGTGATCCCACGCATCGGTGCTTCGGTGACGCGCTACGCCACCGCGGTGCTGCGCCAACTCGAATTCATGGGCACCTACACGCCCAATCCCTCCGACGCCATCCTGCGTTCGCGCGACAAGTTGCGTGCACACCAGCTGCTGGCCGCGCAGGGCATCGACATGCCGGTCACTGTGTTCGGCGACAACCCCGACGATACCCAGGACCTGTTGTCCATGCTCGGCCCGCCGCCGCATGTGGTGAAGTTGAACGAAGGCGCCCAGGGTGCCGGAGTGATCCTTACCGAAAAGGCCAGCGCATCGCGCGGCGTGGTCGAGGCACTGCGTGGGCTCTATGCCAACTTCATCGTGCAGGAGTTCATCGGCGAAGCCGACGGTGCGGACCTGCGCTGCTTCGTGGTCGGCGACCGGGTCGTTGCGGCCATGCGCCGGCAGGCGGCCGAGGGCGACTTCCGCTCCAACCTGCACCTGGGCGGGACCGCCGCGGTGGCGCAGGCCACCGAGCAGGAGCAGGAGGTCGCGGTACGCTCGGCGCGCGCGCTGGGCCTGGCGGTGGCCGGGGTCGACCTCATTCGCTCCAAACGCGGTCCGCTGGTGCTCGAGGTCAATTCCACCCCCGGGCTGGAGGGGGTGGAAGGGGTCTGTGGCGTCGATGTGGCGGCGGCGATCATTCAGCACTTGGAGCAGTCGGTCCATTGACCTGCGCCTCGATGGCCTTACCGAAAATTTAACTAAAATCTAATCCTTCGCTCGCTAGCCTCTGCCAACCGTAGCTCCGCTCTCGGCAGTGACGGTGATCGGGATGAACTTTTGGCCCAAGTGCGGTGTCGCACTTGGGCCTTTTTGTGGATGGCTTGCTGCTCCGGAGGTTCGCGTCTACATTCCCCAATTGTTAAATCCGGTCAGACGCAGGGAAGGGTCGTATGGCGAGGCAATTGAACGTGTTACTGCCGTGCGCGCGATCAGCGCGCATCACGTCGGTGTTGCCGACCGCGCAGGCACGCTGCCGGCTGCGGGTAAGGCACAGGCATAGCGACAGGGGGCGAGCAAGTAATGGCTCCGATGTCAGTCAGGAACAGCGCGCTAAGGTAGCGGGGTGCCCGGTCGGAGTTGGAGCGGTATTGGTGGCGCAGCCGGAGCGACAGGAGCTGCAGCCAAACCAGCCAATAGCCACCTGCAACCCTCCGAAGCTCGTCACCCGAATTTTGTCCAGGGCAAGCGAAGATGGCCGGCAGAACGCTGGCGCGAGCGAGCACCTGGTGTGCAGATGAGTACGAAGCAGTGCATGACGCTCGCCTGGCGTGCAGTCTGACCACTGTGAATGACACGATATTTCTCGGCGCCAGCGCTAAAACAGCTTAACGAATGAGGTTCCAGTGCGAATTCTAGTGATTGAAGACAACAGCGATATCGCCGCCAACCTGGGCGATTATCTCGAAGACCGTGGGCACACCGTGGACTTCGCCGCCGATGGCGTGACCGGCCTGCACCTGGCCGTGGTGCACGAGTTCGACGCCATTGTGCTGGATCTCAACCTGCCCGGCATGGACGGCATCGAAGTCTGCCGCAAGCTGCGCAACGAAGCACGCAAGCAGACCCCCGTGCTGATGCTTACCGCGCGCGACTCGCTGGACAACAAGCTGGCCGGCTTCGACTCCGGTGCGGACGACTACCTGATCAAGCCGTTCGCGCTGCAGGAAGTGGAAGTGCGCCTCAACGCACTGTCGCGTCGTGGCAAGGGCGTGCACACCCGCGTGCTGGAAACCGGCGACCTGGAATACAACCTGGACACGCTGGAAGTGCGCCGCCGCGGCAAGCTGCTGCAGCTCAACCCGACCGCGCTGAAGATCCTGCAGGCGTTGATGGAAGCTTCGCCGGCCGTGGTCACCCGCCAGGAGCTGGAAACCCGCGTCTGGGGTGAAGAGCTGCCGGATTCGGATTCGTTGCGCGTGCATATCCATGGCCTGCGTGCGGTGGTCGACAAGCCTTTCGACGTGCCGATGATCCAGACCCGTCACGGCATCGGCTACCGCATCGCGTCGCCTGATGCCTGAACGCACAAGCGCGCGCCCGGCGCGCAGGCGTGGCCGCTACCGGCGGCGCCTGCGTAGCCGCATCATCCTGTCGTTCGTGTTGTTGGGCTTCTGCCTGACCACACTGTTCGCCTTCGCCACCAACTGGGCACGCGCGCGCGTGGAAAATCAGTTGGTCGAAGACGTGATGAACCGCAACATCGACGCATTCGCGCAGCGGTTCTATTCCGACCCGCTGCACAATCCGGATCTGCCGGTGCAGCAGATGCGCGGGCGCGTGGTCAAGAGCGACAAGTTCGAAGCGCTGCGCCTCGAGCAGCCGGAGTGGTACCAGTTTCCCGATGGCATCCACACCATTTCCGGCGTGGACGAAAACGGCAATGCGTACTCGTACAAACTGGCGGTGCGCAAGACGCCCAGCGAGTGGTTCTTCCTTGCCTATGACATGACCCAGACGCTCAAGGGCGAAATCCAGCTCAAGCGCACCTTGATGCTCTCGGTGCTGGTGTTCAGCGGGTTTTCGCTATTGATCGGCTGGTGGTCGGCGTCCAAGGTGATGCGCCCGGTGTCGGACCTGGCCGCACGCCTGCGCGCCTACCGCGGCGGCACCAGCGAGCCCAAGCCGCTGGCCGCGCATTTCCCCGATGACGAAGTGGGCCAGCTCGCCGAAGCGCTGGACGATTACTCCGCGCGCCTCACCGAGGTGGTACAACGCGATCGCGAGTTCAATGCCGATGTCAGCCATGAACTGCGTACCCCGCTGGCAGTGATCCGCGGCGCCACAGAACTGCTGCTCACCAAGCCCAATCTCGACGAAAAGGTGCTGCAGCGGTTGCAGCGCATCCAGCGCGCCGAACAGCAATGTAGTGACCTGATCGGCTCGCTCCTGTTGCTCTCGCGCAACGAACGCGGGCAGGGCAGCAGCAACGTGGCCAAGGTAGCCGAACAACTGATCGACGCGCACCGCGCCCAGCTCGGCGGCAAACCATTGGAGTTGCTGCTGGAAGGCGAACGCGACCTGGTCATCGACGCCCCCGAATCTGCCCTGTCGGTGGCGCTGGGCAACCTGATCGGCAACGCGGTCAAGTACACCCAGGATGGCCAGGTGCGCGTGCGCGTATTGGCCGATGCCGTCGAGGTGATCGACTCCGGCCCCGGCCTGAGCGAAGAAGACGCCGCCAAGCTGTTCCAGCGCGGCTACCGCGGCACCCACGCCGGTCATTCGCAAGGCGGCGGCATCGGCCTGTCGATCGTCAGCCGCCTGTGCGACCTGTACGGCTGGCGCGTCAGCGTGCGCCCAGGCCAGGAGCGCGGCGTCATCGCCACACTGGCCTTCCATCGCTGACCAACCACCCGCACTCCCGTAGGAGCGCACCCGGGCGCGAAAGCCTTACCCATAGCGCCCAAGGCAGCGGCTTCAGCCAACAACCGCACCCAAAACACTCCTCAGCGCTCGATCACCGTCACCACCAGTTCGCCCTCACGTGCAGTGATCTGCAGCTTGCAGCCAACCGCAAACCCCAGCTGCTCCAGCCACAGCCCGCGCAGGCGCACGCTGGGAATCCGCTGGCTGTGCGACCGGCCGGGGTTTACTTCGTAGAACCCCTACCTGCCGTGCACCGCGTAGGCGTGCACGCTGTGCGATGCGGCAATGACTGCAGATTCACCGCAGCGGAATTTCGAATACAGAGTTTTCAGGCGCTCAGAGCTGGCTTCGACGTGCTTGAAGCGCGGTCCTGTAAACAGCATCCAATCGTTGAGCGCTTTGCGCTAACAGTTCCGCATCGCCCTCGTTGCTGACGATGTCATCGGCGATGGCCAACCGCTGTTCGCGAGAGGCTTGGGAGGCAATCATCTGATCGGCCAGTGCCGATGTACCACCATCGCGCTGCATCAGGCGAGCGTGTTGAAGTTCCACCGGCACGTCGACGACAAGAATGCGGTCCAGCCAGGAGTAAGTTGCTCGGCCACCCGCTTCGGTCAGCAAGGGGATAGCGACGATGGCGTAAGGGCCCACAGCTTCCTGTGCGGCCCGTTGCAGCTCTGAGCGGATGGCAGGATGAGTGATCGCCTCTAGTTCTCTGCGTTGGGCTGCATCGCCGAAGACGATTTCGCGTAAGGTCTGCCTGTCCAGCGTGCCATCCGGCAACAAGATGCCGCGACCAAAACGGGCCGTGATTGCATCAAGGATGAGGCCCGGCGCGACAACCTGCCGTGCAACAGTATCGGCGTCGATCACTGGCGCGCCCAGCTTCTCGAACTCGGAGGCGAGGGCGCTCTTGCCGGAGGCAATGCCGCCAGTGAGGCCGACGATGAAGTCGCTCATCGTCGTGCCCTGGTCAACGCAGGCCTGCGAAGTGCAGGTAGCCGTCCACTAGATCGTTGCCCCAGAAGAACACCACCCAGCCGGCGATGGCGAGGTACGGGCCGAACGGGATCGGGGTGGCGCGGTCGCGGCCCTTGGCCACCAGCCAGGCCGAGCCCAGGATGGCGCCGACCAGCGAGGAGATCAGGATGATCGGCAAGATGCCTTTCAACCCGCACCACGCACCAAGCGCGGCCAGCAGCTTGAAGTCGCCGTGGCCCATGCCTTCCTTGCCGGTGAGCTGCTTGAACAGCCACCACACCGTCCATAGCGAGACATAGCCAACCGCCGCGCCCAACAGGGCGGGCTTGGCAGGCATATAGAGGTTGTCCATCGAGCCGACCAGGCCCAGCCACATCAGTGGCAAGGTCAGCTGGTCTGGTAGCAGCTTGTGGCGCAGGTCGATGCCCGACATCGCCACCAGGAAGCAGCTCAGCACGATCGCGCCGAAGCCCTGCCAGCCGAAGCCGAATCGCCAAACGCTGGCCACGCACAGGATCGAGGTCAGCAACTCCACCAGTGGGTACTGGATGGAGATCGGCTTGCCGCTGTAGCGCGACTTGCCGCGCAGCATCAGCCAGCTGAAGAGCGGGATGTTCTCCCACCATTTGAGCTTGTCGCCGGTGACCGGGTCGTGCGAGGGCTCTACCACGATCCCTGGCGGCGGCGGCTCGTAGATGTCCGGCAGCTCCAGGATCTCGCGCGCATCGCGCCGCCACTGCCACTCCATGCGCTTGGGCAAGCGCAGGATCACCACGTTCAGGAAGCTGCCGATCAGCAGTCCCAGTCCGGCCGCGGCAGGAAAGCCGAGACCGGGATGCTGGTCGAGAAATGCCATTACGTCTTATCCAACCACTGAGCCAAGTTTGAAGATCGGAAGATACATGCCGATGACCATGCCGCCGACAATGGTACCAATGAAGACCATGATCATTGGCTCCAGCAAGCTGCTGAGCGCGTCTACGGCATTGTTGACTTCTTGCTCGAAATACTCGGCAACCTTGAACAGCATGGCATCCAAAGCGCCTGCCTCCTCGCCTATTGCGGTCATCTGGATGACCATATGCGGAAATAAACTAGTCTGCTTCATCGCTATGTTGACGGGGTAGCCGACTGATACGTCATCGCGCATCCGAATCACTGATTTCTCGTAGACCGTATTGCCTGTTGCGCCTGCCACGATGTCAAGTGCTTCGACGAGCGGCACGCCAGCACGGAAAGTCACCGCCAACGTGCGCGAAAAGCGCGCGATCGAGCTGTTATGCATGATTTGGCCAATGACTGGGACCTTCAAAATCAGCCGGTCCATGGCATGTTGCATCGAAGGAGATCGCTTGTAACTGAAAACGAATCCCACGACAGTGCCAATCCCGGCCAGCAACATCAACCACCACCACGCCACCATGAAGCGCGACGCATTAACTATCAATTGAGTGAATGCGGGTAATTCGGCACCAAAACTCTTAAACACATCTTCAAATTGTGGAACAACCCAGACCAGCAGAATCCCGCTGACAAGAATGGCTACAGCCATTACCATTGCCGGATAGAAAAGTGCCTTTTTGATCTTGCCTTTCAAGGCTTCTATGTTTTCTTTGTAGGTCGCCACTGTTTCGAGAACCGTCTCAAGAACACCGGCACCTTCGCCTGCCTTGACCAAGTTGCGGTAGAGCTCGTCGAACTGCACTGGATGCTTACTGATCGACTCGTACAGCGAAGAACCGCCCTCGATATCGTTGCGGATTTGTTCGACCATCTTCCGCATACGTGGGTTCTTGTGTCCGCTGCCAATGATTTCCAGTGCCCCAACAATGGGTACGCCGGACTTCATCATAGTTGCCATCTGGCGACTAAAGAACGCGATGTCCTTTGGTGTGATCTTGCTACCTGCCGCTCCGAAAAGCGGCTTGGGCTTCACTTTCACCATGGATGGGGTGATACCCTGGCGTCGCAATTCAGCTCGAAGCAGGTTCGCATTCTTGGCGGGCTGCTCGCCCTTCATTTTGACGCCGCGCTTGTCCGTCCCCTCCCAGACAAACGCAACAGGTTGACCGATATTGCGGGCCGCCGGGCCCTTTCGAATCGCACTTCGACTTGTGGACATCTTGATCGCTCCCCGTCCAGCCATCCCCAGGTGGACTCGACGTATTGTAGCCCTTTAGCGGGCGCCGGACATCTATGGGGTCGCGCCAACTGGTGGGGGGGGCAATGGGGCCAGGTGAGGCGGCAGTACTCGGGCAGTGCGCTGGTGACAGTCCTTGTCACTTTCTGACCCGGTTTGGCGGGACTGACATTTCATCGCAAATTTGCATGTTCGCGCTTTCTTTCTGCCTGCGATGCGACATGATGTTGGCGGGGAGTGTGGATGCGCGCCAGAAGACTTGGCACGCATCCTGCTTGTACACCCACTACGCGGCAACCGCCGCGCAAGCGTTGAGAGTCTCAACGTGATCCATTTTTCTCATGTCTCTAGGGGATTTACCATGAAGAAGCAGCAGGGCTTTACCCTCATCGAATTGATGATTGTCATCGCGATTATCGCGATTCTGGCAGCTATCGCCATCCCGCAGTACAACGACTACACGGCACGTGCTCAGCTGGCTGAGGGGTTCACGCTGGCCAGCGGTTTGAAGACGCCAATTGCAGAGGCGTATTCTCAGGACAATACCGATGCTAATTCTTGCGTCAAGCCGACCGGTGCTATCAGTACAGGGAAGTACGTCGCAAGCCTTGAAGTTGCTGCGAGTGGCACTGGCTGCACCATCACTGCAACTTTGAATACGGCAGGTGTGAATAATAAGGTTAGCGGAAAAAAGGTTGCCCTCGCCTACAACAAGTCCACCGGTGCTTTTACTTGCAGCACTGACGCTCCTACGGAAGTCAAGCCGAAGGCTTGCCTCTGATAAATTGCTATCCAGAAAGGGCCCTGACGGGGCCCTTTCTGGTAGGAGGTGGGGCATGAAGAGAATGATGGGCTTCACGCTCATTGAGCTCATGATGGCGATCTCCATTGTTGCTATATTGGCTGCTATCGCTATTCCGCAGTACAGTAATTACACAGCGCGTTCGCAATTGTCGGAAGCTATTGTGTTGATCGGTGGGTTGAAAACGCCGATTGCCGAGCAGTTTGCAAATGACAACTCCGCATCTTCTTGTTCAATTCCTGCAAGCTCTGTGACAGTCGGTAAATACGTTGAGAGCGTTACAGCCACTCCAGCTACGCCATGTGTGTTGGTTGCTCGAATTCCGTCTGATGGCGTGAGCGCGCAGATTGCCGGGACCCGAGTGACCGTTACCTATACTCCTGCCACTGGTGCTTGGAGCTGCGTTACGAACGCCCCAGCTCATTTGGCGCCGAAAGCGTGTCCGCGCGGTTGAGATGAACCTGCGCCTTGTCAGTATTTGGATGGGACGATGTCATGAGTGCAGCACTGGGTGTCAATCTTGTAGGCATTACCGGGATCGCCCGCCGACTAGTTCAGGACGGTGCTCTGGATGAACCTGCAGCGAGAGCTGCGATGGAGCAGGCATCCTTAGCCAAAGTTCCCTTGCCGCAGTGGTTTGCCGATAAAAAACTTGTGTCCGCTTCTCAGCTCGCGGCGGCGAACGCTATCGAGTTCGGAATGCCCTTGATGGACGTGTCAGTATTTGACGCCAGCCAAAACGCCGTCAAGCTGGTCAGCGAGGAGTTGCTCCAGAAGCACCAGGTACTGCCGTTGTTCAAGCGCGGCAACCGGTTGTTTGTGGGGGTGAGCAACCCGACCCAGACTCGGGCGCTGGACGATATCAAGTTCCATACGAACCTGGTGGTCGAGCCGATCCTGGTCGATGAGGACCAGATCCGTCGCACCCTGGAGCAATGGCAGGCCAGTAACGCCTCGCTAGGCGCGTCGCTCGGGGACGATGACGATGGCATGGGCGACCTGGACGTATCGGCTGGGGACGAGGACATGGGCGCCGGCGGGGATGCCGGGGTCGATGCCAAGGGCGACGACACGCCGGTGGTGAAGTTCGTCAACAAGGTGCTGGTGGATGCGATCAGGCGGGGAGCGTCCGACATCCATTTCGAACCTTATGAAGACGACTATCGGGTGCGCTTGCGCATCGACGGACTGCTGAAGAACGTGGCGAAAGCGCCGGTGAAGCTGAATCAGCGCATCGCGGCACGTCTGAAGGTGATGTCGCAGCTGGATATCGCGGAGAAGCGGGTGCCGCAGGACGGGCGCATCAAGCTCAATCTGTCCAAGACCAAGCAGATCGACTTCCGTGTGAGTACCTTGCCGACCTTGTTTGGTGAGAAGGTGGTGCTTCGTATCCTGGATGCCAGTGCGGCCAAGTTGGGTATCGAGAAGCTGGGCTACGAGGCGGATCAGCAAAAGCTGTTCCTGGAAGCGATCCACAAGCCTTACGGCATGGTGCTGGTGACCGGGCCGACCGGTTCGGGCAAGACGGTGTCGCTGTATACGGCGCTGGGCATCCTCAACGATGAGACCCGTAATATTTCCACGGCTGAGGATCCGGTCGAAATTCGCCTGCCTGGCGTCAACCAGGTGCAGCAGAACGTCAAACGTGGGATGACGTTTGCTGCGGCGCTGCGCTCGTTCCTGCGTCAGGATCCGGACATCATCATGGTCGGCGAAATCCGCGACCTGGAAACGGCCGAAATTGCGATCAAGGCGGCGCAGACTGGTCACATGGTGCTGTCGACGTTGCACACCAACGATGCGCCGCAGACCATCGCGCGTTTGATGAACATGGGGATTGCGCCGTACAACATCACCTCGTCGGTGACGCTGGTCATTGCGCAGCGCCTGGCGCGGCGGTTGTGCAACCACTGCAAGCGCAAGTCGTCGCTGCCTGAAAATGCGTTGCTGGCCGAGGGTTTTACGCCGGAGCAGATCGCTGCGGGGATCGAACTGTATGAGGCGGTGGGCTGCGACGAATGCACCGAAGGCTACAAGGGGCGCACCGGTATCTACCAGGTGATGCCGATGACCGATGAGATTGGCGCCATTGTGCTGGAAGGCGGCAATGCGATGCAGATCGCCGAGGCCGCGCAGAAGATTGGTATCCGCGATCTGCGGCAGTCGGCGTTGATGAAGGCTGCGCACGGGGTGACCAGCCTGGCTGAGATCAATCGGGTGACCAAGGACTGAGCGCCCTCATCCGCCCTTCGGGCACCTTCTCCCGCAGGCGGGAGAAGGGAGCGGGCGGCATGCGATGCAGAGTGTTTAGGCGTCGCGGGAGATCGGTATCTGCGATCTGCGGCAGTCGGCGTTGATGAAGGCTGCGCACGGGGTGACCAGCTTGGCTGAGATCAATCGGGTGACCAAGGACTGAGTGCCCTCATCCGCCCTTCGGGCACCTTCTCCCGCAGGCGGGAGAAGGAGGGGGTGTAATGCTATGCAATCGTCGAGGCGGTGCAGAAGATCGGTATCCGCGATCTGCGATCTGCGGCAGTCGGTTTTGATGAAGGTTGCGCACGGGGTAACCCGCGTGGCCAAGATCGATCGCGTGATCAAGTGCTAAAGGCCGGGAATTGGAATCGGAAGGTAACGGGAATGGGAATGGGGCACGGGGAAGGGAATGGGGAACGGGAAAAGCCTGGGATTTTTACGTCCTAGGTTTTTTTGCTTGAAATAAGCGTCAACCATTGCAGCGGGCTATCGGCGATGTGATGCATGCATGAGCCGATCCATGGCGGAGTCTCCCGCGGGAACCACTGCGGCCTGCGCCTGCGCTTTTACGATTCCCGATTCCCCACTCCCGATTCCCGATTCCCCACTCCCCACTCCCCACTCCCGCCTCGCCTACTCCATCCCAAGCTTCTTCAACTTGTACCGCAACGCCCGAAACGTGATACCCAGCTGCGCGGCGGTCTTGGTCTTGTTCCAGCGGTTTTCTTCCAGCGCTTTCTGGATCGCGGCGCGCTCCAGTTGCTCGATGTAGGAAGGCAGTGCGGCGGACGCCGGGTCGATGTCGTGGACGGCTTCGCGCGGTTCCACGGCGGCGCTGCCGGGGGCGGCGGCGAGGCGGTGGCCGCCGTGGGCGGGCAGGCGCAGGTCGCTGGCGCTGATCTGGTCGTCCTCGGCCAGGGCTAGGGCGCGTTCGAGGATGTTTTCCAGCTCGCGCACGTTGCCGGGGAAGCCGTACTGGTCCAGCGCGTCGAGCGCCGAGGGCGTCAGCAGCGGGATAGGGCGGCCATGGCTATGCGCCAGCCGGGCGATGATGGCGGCGGCCAGTTGCGGCAGGTCGCCACCGCGTTCGCGCAGTGGTGGGACGCGCAGTTCGATCACGTTGATGCGGTAGTACAGGTCGTGACGGAAGCGGCCGTCGGAGACCAGGTCGCCCAGGTCCTTGTGGGTAGCCGACAGGATGCGGACGTCCACCAGGGTTTCGCCCGAGGCGCCGACCGGGCGCACCGACTTTTCCTGGATCGCGCGCAACAGCTTGACCTGCATCTGCAGCGGCAGCTCGGCCACTTCGTCCAGGAACAGCGTGCCGCCGTGTGCGGCCTGGAACAGGCCCGGCTTGTCGGCATGCGCGCCGGTGAAGCTGCCTTTCTTGTGGCCGAAGAACTCGCTTTCCATCAATTCGGCCGGGATGGCGCCGCAGTTGACCGGCACGAAGGGGCCGGCCGCGCGCGCGCCCTGCTCGTGGATGGTGCGCGCCACCAGCTCCTTGCCCACGCCCGATTCGCCGACGATATAGACCGGCGCCTGGCTGCGCGCCACCTTGCCGATGGTGGCGCGCAGGCTTTCCATCGCGGTCGAATCGCCCAGCAAGCGGCTGGCCTGTTCCGGTGGCGGCGGTGGCGGGGTGGGGCGGTCGCGGTTGTTCAATTCCAGCGCGTGCTTGACCAGGCCACGCAACACGCCGATGTCCACCGGCTTGCTCACGAAGTCGAAGGCGCCGGCCTTCAGCGCTTCCACGGCCAGGTCCATGCTGCCGAAGGCGGTGATCATCGCCACCGGGGTCTGCGGGTAGTGCCTTGCGATTTCGGTGACCAGTTCGATGCCGTTGCCGTCGGGCAACCGCATGTCGGTCAGGCACAGGTCGTACGGGTTGTTGGCCAGTAACTCGCGCGCTTCGGCCAGGTTGGCGGCGGTGCTGATGCGCAGGCCCATGCGGCCCAGGGTGAGAACAAGCAACTCGCGGATATCTCGCTCGTCATCGACAACCAGGGCGCTTTTGGGTTCGTTCATCCTGCGCACGATAGCCCAGCGCGATAACAATCGACAATTGCCGCGCACTTGGGGTCAACGATTCACTTGGTGCACGCGGCTCGACTGCGCTTCATCGCTGTGAGACTCGGCGGCGGCGTGGGCAGTGTGTGCAGAGCCCACGCTGCGGAAGAGCCGGTGCTTTCCAACGCTGGGTCAGTCCACCTCCGCAAGGGACGTGCGGGCGCGAGTCATTTCAGGCTTCACCATTCGGGCCGGACCTGTGTCGCGCGATGCCGCGGTGAGCGGCTGATTCTGCTCGCTGGCTCGATCACCGCTTTGCGGATGCGCCGGAACCGGGTGCGCAACACGCGCTGCAACTGTCGCGAACTGCGCTCGGGCGGCAGCCCTTCGGCCATAGTCTGGCGCAGCGAGAGGTGCGGCCATCGCTGCAGCTCAAGTGCCCAACGCGGCAAGGTGTAGTCATCGTTTGCGGCCATCGACGCCTGCGGCACTGACGATGCCCGGCACTGCGAACCAGCCAATCCCGCCAGCCGAACGTTCGCATGTCGCTCCTTACCGTCCTGCTTATTTCCCGAGCAAGCCGTTGGGTGCCTGCAGGACGATCCGGAAACAGGCGCCGCCACCCGGCACCGAGACATAGTCCAGTTGTGCCTGGTTGGCGCGGCACAGCTCCTGGGCGATGTACAGGCCTAGCCCCGTGCCATGTTCGGAGGTGGTATAGAACGGGCGGAACAGTTGTGCGGCAACGGTTTCCGGAATGCCCGGGCCGCGGTCGATCACGTCGATCACTGCGGTGCGCTCCAGGCGTTCGACGCGCAGCTTGACCCGCGCCGGTTCGTCCAGCACCCGCCCGTATTTGAGGGCGTTGTGGACCAGGGCGGTGAGGATCTGGTGCAGATGCTTGGGGTCCACCAGGGCATGCACCGAGCTGCCCTGGATGCTGGCTTCCAGGATGTCGGTTTCCATCGATAGCGTCTGCCGGTACTCGACCACGAAGCGACGCACGAACGCGGCCAGGTCCAGATTCTCCGGGCTGGCGCGTTCGCGCCGGGCCAGGCCGAGCACGCTTTCGACGATGCCGTTGGTGCGTTGGCACTGCTGGTGGATGATCTGCAGCAGCCGGCGGTCGGCGTCGCCGATGTCCGGCGATTCTTCCAGCAGCTGGGAGGCGTAGCTGATTGCCGCCAGCGGGTTGCGGATTTCGTGCGCCAGGCTGGCAGAGAAGCGGCCCATCGCCGACAGGGTCAGTGATTCGGCGCGGCGCGAGACCACCGTGGCATCGTCCAGGAACACCAGCACCAGGTCGCTGTCGGCCAGCAGGCGGACGAAACGTGGCTGCACCTCGGGGCGATCGGCGCCGAGCTGCAGTGGCGCTTCCTCCTGCCGCCAGCCGCTGCGCCAGCGTTGCAGCCGGCGCGCCAGTTCCGGGGTGAGCGCGGCCAGCGACAGGTCGGTCGGTGCCTTGCGCTGGTCGCCATCGCCCAGCAGCGCCAGCGCCGCTTCGTTGGCCAGGCTGATGTGATTGTGCGCATCCACCACCAGCACTCCGGTACGCATGCGCCGGATGATCAGTTCGTTGATCTCGTACAGGTTGGCGACCTGCGCGCCGCGTTCTTCGGCCAGCACCTGGTTGCTGCGCGCGCGCGAGGCGATCTGCTCGCAGATGAAGGCCACCGCCACATAGCTGGTGGCGAACATGGCCAGCTCGGCCAGCGGCCGGGTGGCGCCGCCGCCTTCGAGCAACGTCCACAGGTATTCGAGCACCATGCCGCTGCTGGCGAGCACCGCGATGCCCATGCCGTAACGCAGCCGCAGCAGGATCGAGGCGGCCGCCACGTTGAACAGCAGCATCATCGCGATGCCCGCACTGGCACCAGGCAGGGCATGCGTGGCCAGGGTCGCGGCCAGGATATCGGCGATCACCGCACACAGGACGGTGGCGGTCAGCCGGCGTTCGTTGCGGCCCCAGAACAGGAGCGGGATGGCCAGGCACAGGTAGCCGATCGCCACCGCCGCGCCCAGCCGGGGGTAGCGCGGCTCCGGGATGGCGTCGGACAGGGGGCTGAACACCAGCGCGGCGATCAGGCCGGCCACCAGCACCCGGTATAGCGAGAAGAAGTACAGCTCGCGCTGCGGCGCGGACTGGATCCGGTCGATGAGCGATGCGCTGGATGCCAAGCCGATTCCCCGCCGTAACAAGCCGCGAGTATAGGCAGGTGCGGCGGTCTGCATAGCGTGTGCGCACATTGCCGGGCGGCGCGCAAGCTGTGCGATTGCACGGCCAATTCCGGCGAATTTTGCGCCGCACGGCGTGGTCGGCCACAATAGGCGGCCCGTTCGCGTCCCATGACGTGCCGCCTAGGCGGACTGCGTTGCACGCAGCGGTCGTTTCCTTTTCCCACGGTGACGCATGAATTTCCACGAATACCAGTCAAAACAGCTGCTTGCCGAGTACGGCATCCCCGTTCCGGCCGGCAAGGTCGCGGCGACCCCGGACGAAGCGGTTGAAGTCGCCAATTCCCTGGGCCAGGGCCCCTGGATGGTGAAAGCGCAGATCCACGCGGGCGGCCGCGGTAAGGCTGGCGGCGTCAAGTTCTGCAAGACCACCGACGATGTGAAGGCCGCAGCGGCCAAGATGCTCGGCACCAAGATGTCGACCTATCAGACCGCCGGCGTCGAGCTGCCGATCAACCTGGTGCTGGTGACCACCGCCGGCGAGATCGTCAAGGAGCTGTACCTGTCGATCCTGGTCGACCGCGGCACCAAGACCATCACCTATATCGCCTCGTCCGAGGGTGGTGTGGAGATCGAGCAGGTCGCGGCCGAAACGCCGGAGCTGATCCACTCGCTCAACGTCGATTTCGTCGAAGGCGTGCAGGGCTACCACGGCCGCGATTTTGGCTTCAAGCTCGGCTTGAACGCCAAGCAGGCCGGCCAGTTCGCCAGCATCATGGTGAACCTGTACCGCCTGTTCAACGAAAAGGACCTGGCGCTGGTTGAAATCAACCCGCTGGCGATCCTGGACGACGGCAACCTGTACGCGCTGGACGGCAAGTTCGACAGCGACGACAACGCCGCGTTCCGTCAGAAGCAGCTGGTCGCCATGCGCGACAAGACGCAGGAAGACGAGACCGAAGTGACCGCTTCGGAGCTGGACATCAACTACGTCACCATGGACGGCAACATCGGTTGCATGGTCAACGGCGCAGGCCTGGCCATGGCCACCATGGACGTCATCAAGCTCAATGGCGGAGAGCCGGCGAACTTCCTGGACGTGGGCGGCGGTGCGAACAAGCAGCGCGTCATCGAAGCGTTCAAGCTGATCCTGTCCTCGGACAAGGTCGAAGGCATCTTCGTCAACATCTTCGGCGGCATCGTCCGCTGCGACATGATTGCCGAAGGCATCATCGCCGCGGTCAAGGAAGTGGGCGTCAAGGTTCCGGTCGTGGTGCGCCTGGAAGGCACCAACGTGGAAGAAGGCAAGCAGCTGCTGCGCGACAGCGGCATGGCCATCATCCCGGCCGACAACATCAACGACGGTGCCAAGAAGGTCGTCGAAGCTGTCAAGAACGCCGCCTGATTCACGACACCGAAGGAACTATCCATGTCCGTTTTGATTAACAAGAACACCAAGGTGATCGTGCAGGGCTTCACCGGCCAGCAGGGTACCTTCCACGCCACTCAGATGGTCGAGTACGGCACCCAGGTCGTCGGCGGCGTGACGCCCGGCAAGGGCGGCACCACCCATATCAATCTGCCGGTGTTCAACACCGTTGCCGATGCGGTCGAGGCCACCGGCGCCGATGCATCGGTGATCTACGTGCCACCGCCGTATGCGGCCGATGCGATCCTGGAAGCGGCGGCGGCCGGTATCAAGGTCATCGTGTGCATCACCGAAGGCATCCCGGTGCTGGACATGCTGCGCGTCAAGAACGTGTTGACCCGCTCGCATCCGGACACCGTGCTGATCGGGCCGAACTGCCCCGGCGTGATCACCCCGGGCGAATGCAAGATCGGCATCATGCCGGGCCACATCCACAAGCCGGGCAAGATCGGCATCGTGTCGCGTTCGGGCACGCTGACCTATGAAGCGGTCAAGCAGACCACCGAAGTGGGCCTGGGCCAGAGCACCTGCATCGGCATCGGTGGCGATCCGATCAACGGCCTGAACTTCGTCGACTGCCTCAAGCTGTTCAACGAAGACCCGCAGACCGAAGGCATCATCATGGTCGGCGAAATCGGTGGCGACGCCGAGGAAGCCGGTGCCGAGTACATCAAGAACCACGTCAAGAAGCCGGTCGTCGGCTTCATCGCCGGTGCCTCGGCGCCGGCCGGCAAGCGCATGGGCCACGCCGGTGCGATCGCATCGGGCGGCAAGGGCACTGCCGAAGGCAAGTTCGCGGCGATGGAAGCCGCCGGCGTCAAGACCGTCCGTTCGCCGGGCGATCTGGGTGCGGCGATCGCTGCGCTGGTGAAGTAAGCACGTCCCGCGCGCGTACGCGTGTGAGCGTTAGAGAGGCCGCCTTCGGGCGGCCTTTTTTGTGGGTGTTTGGAAGCGTTCCCTCATCCGCCCTTCGGGCACCTTCTCCCGCATGCGGGAGAAGGGAGCAAGAGCAAGAGCAACAGCAACAGCAACAGCAAGAGCAAGAGCAACAGCAAGAGCAACAGCAAGAGCAACAGCAAGAGCAAGAGCAAGAGCAAGAGCAAGAGCAAGAGCAACAGCAAGAGCAAGAGCAACAGCAACAGCAACAGCAACAGCAAGAGCAACAGCAAGAGCAACAGCAAGAGCAACAGCAAGAGCAACAGCAAGAGCAACAGCAAGAGCAAGAGCAACAGCAAGAGCAACAGCAAGAGCAACAGCAAGAGCAACAGCAAGAGCAACAGCAAGAGCAACAGCAAGAGCAACAGCAAGAGCAAGAGCAACAGCAAGAGCAACAGCAAGAGCAACAGCAAGAGCAACAGCAAGAGCAAGAGCAAGAGCAAGAGCAAGAATTAGGAGATGCTGCTGGGATCATGGTCCAAGAAATGCCGGGCCGATCGTTGCCTGCTTGATAGACAGAGCACGTCACGGCCACGCAACTTTCGCAGCTCAACCCCCCGCCGGCTGCGACATCCCCTCTCCCGCTTGCGGGAGAGGGGTAGGGGTGAGGGCGCCTCCCACGCGGCGATCTCCCACGCCAAAGCGCCATCAACACCGATAGCGCCACCCGGGCGGTGCAAGCCACCTTGGCCATCCTCCTGCCGGAAATGTCCATGCGCCACGCCGCCAAGACCGGATTCGCCAAGCACCTGCGTCGTGAAATGACCGCCGCCGAGCGCGCGCTTTGGTATCGGTTGCGAGATCGACGCCTGCTCGGCTTCAAGTTCCGGCGTCAGTTTCCGGTAGGGCCCTATATCGTCGATTTCGTCTGCCTCGCCCGGGCATTGATCGTCGAAATAGACGGTAGCCAGCACCTGCTGCCCGGCGCGGACGCCGCGCGCGATGCCTTCCTGCGCTGCGAGGGCTTCCAGGTGCTGCGCTTCTGGAATAATGCAGTTCTGGCCAGCGGCGACGACGTCTGCGAGATGATCGCGCGGGGTCTGCTTGCGGCTCGCTCCTTCCTTCCCGCTTCCGTGCTTCGGAAAACACACGCACAAGGCCGTTGACATGTCCCAGACGCTCCGCATCGCCATGGCCCAGTTCGACTTCCCGGTCGGCGCGGTGGCCCAGAACACCGATCGCATCATCGACTTCATCGCAGCCGCACGCGACGAGTTCGATGCGGACATCGTGCTGTTTCCCGAGCTGGCGATCAGCGGTTACCCGCCGGAAGATCTGCTGCTGCGGCCCGGTTTTCTGGCCCATTGCGAGGAAGCGCTGGCGCGCATCGCCGCCAGCACGCGCGGGGTTGTGGCGGTGGTCGGCTGGCCGCAGAGTGCCGGCAGCGTGGTCTACAACGCCGCCAGCGTGTTGCGCGACGGGCGCATCGAGGCGACCTACCGCAAGCGCGAATTGCCCAACTATGCGGTCTTCGACGAGCGTCGCTACTTCGACGTGGATCCGGATGGCGACAGCTGCGTGGTCACGGTCAAGGGCGTGCAGGTGGGCGTGGTGATCTGCGAGGACCTGTGGTTCGCCGAGCCGCTGGCCAAGACGGTGCAGGCCGGTGCCGAGCTGGTGCTGGTGCCCAACGCCTCGCCGTACGAGCGCGGCAAGCATGCCCAGCGCGATGCGCTGCTGGCCGAGCGCACCCGCGAGAGCGGGGCGGCGATTGCCTACCTCAACGTGGTCGGCGGACAGGATGCGCTGGTGTTCGACGGCGCGTCGGTGGTGGCCGATGGCAACGGTACCGTGCACCCGGCCGCTGCCGCGTTTGTGGATCAATGGCTGGTGGTGGACTACGCGGCCGGCGAGCGCAGCTTCACCCCGGTGGTGTGGGTGGACGACGGCGACGAAAGCATGGACGCGCTGGCGTGGCGTGCGGTGGTGCGCGGGCTGCAGGACTATTGCCGCAAGAACGGCTTCAGCAAGGTGTGGCTGGGCCTGTCCGGCGGCATCGATTCGGCGCTGGTGCTGGCGATGGCGGTGGATGCGCTGGGCGGGGAGAACGTGACCGCGGTGCGGCTGCCGTCGCGGTATACCGCCAACCTGTCCAACGATCTTGCCGACGAGCAATGTCGCGCGCTGGGCGTCAAGCTGGAAACCATCGCGATCGCGCCGGCGTTCGAGGGGCTGCTCGCCGCGCTGGGGCCGATGTTCGAAGGCACCCAGCCGGACATCACCGAAGAAAACCTGCAGTCGCGCAGCCGCGGCGTGATCCTGATGGCGTTGTCCAACAAGTTCGGCGGGCTGTTGCTGACCACCGGCAACAAGAGCGAATACGCGGTGGGCTACGCCACCATCTACGGCGACATGTGCGGTGGCTATGCCCCGCTCAAGGACCTGTACAAGACCGAAGTGTTTGGCCTGGCCAAATGGCGCAATACCGTGGGCGGCGCGCCGGTGATTCCGCCGGCGGTGATCGCGCGCCCGCCCTCGGCCGAGCTGCGCGACAATCAGACCGACCAGGATTCATTGCCGCCGTACGACGTGCTGGACGGCATCCTGTATCGCTATGTCGATCAGGAACAGTCGCGCGATGACATCGTCGCCGCCGGATACGCGGCCGACACGGTGGAGCACGTGCTACGCCTGGTGCGGCTGAACGAGTGGAAGCGTCACCAGGCTGCGCCGGGGCCGAAGGTATCGCGGCGTGCGTTCGGGCGCGAGCGGCGCTACCCGATCACCAACGGCTATAGCGGGCAGTAACGCTCCCAAGGCCCCGTTGCGGCAATGTCGTAGAACTGGTTGCCGGCGCGCGCGTGGCGGGCGGCTTCCCTCACGCCGGCAGGACCTGCCCAATAAACAAAGGGGCCTTGCGGCCCCTTGTTGTCCTTCACGCGACGGTCGAAGATCTCAGTCGCGATTCATCTGTGCGTTGCGCTGCCCGGTGGCGGCGGACTTCTCGCCGGCGAACGGGTTGAGCTTGCGGATGGCCCAGGGGTACTTCGGCCAGTTGCCGGTCAGCCACGGGTGCTGCGGGCTGTTGAGCTCGAGCACGCGGCGTGCGTCGGCGGCCAGGGTCTTGTTGCCCAGGTGCGTGTAGGCCTCGGCCAGCACGGCGACCGCATCGTATTGATAGGCGCTCTGCGGGTAGGTTTCCAGCAGGTAGTTGGCACGGCCGGCCGCCGACACCCACGCGTTGCGGCGCAGGTAATACAGCGCGTTGTCCAGCTCATGCTGGGCGAAGATGTCGCGCAGCTCGATCATGCGCTTGCGCGCATCGGCGGCGTAACGGCTGTTCGGGTAGCGGTCGGTGACGGTGTTGAAATCGTTGTAGGCCTGCTGCGGCGAGGACAGGTCGCGGCGGCTCGGGTCCAGCGACCACACCCGGCGCAGGAACACCGTGTCGCGGTTGCTGTTGGCCAGCCCGCGCAGGTAGTACAGATACGAGATGTTGCGATGGGTCGGGTAGGTCCGGATGAAGCGGTCGACGCTGGAAACGGTGTCGTCGTGCTTGCCGGCCTTGTACTGCGCGTAGGCGGTTTCGATCATCGCCTGCTCGGTGTAGGGCCCATACGGGTACTGGGCGATCAGCCGCTTGTAGCTGGCTTCGGCGCCGGCCCAGTTGCCTTTCTCCATCAGACCATGGCCCTTGCCATAGAGCTGCTCGACCGGCATGCCCTCGTCGGGATTCTTGTCCTTGGCGCCGCGGTGGCAGCCGGTGACGACGAACGCCATGACCAGCATGAGGGCAATCAGGCGCGCAGGCGCGGAAAACGTGGACCGTCGGATCATGGGTCTGGGCAGGACGCATCAGGAAAACGAAAGCGCGATGATAGCCTAGTGGCCTGTCCGGCGACTGACTCCTGCCGTCCGGACCCCCAAATTCCCGTTTTTGCCTGAGTGCCCGTGTCCATGTCCGACCCCTCTGCCGACTTCACCGACCCGTCCATCCGTCAGGCCACCGTGCCCGACAGCGCCGCAGGGCGCCGTTTCGATGCGGTGCTGGCCGAGCTGTTTCCCGAATTCTCGCGCTCGCGGCTGGCGGAGTGGATCAAGTCCGGCGACGCGTTGCTGGATGGCGAAATCGCGCGTCCGCGCGACAGCCTGCGCGGCGGCGAGAGCGTGCAGCTGCAGGTGGTGCTGGAAACCCAGACCCACGCCGTGCCGCAGGACATCCCGCTGAACGTGTTGTACGAGGACGACCAGGTGCTGGTGATCGACAAGCCGGCCGGCCTGGTGGTGCATCCGGGCGCGGGCAACCCGGACGGCACCCTGGTCAATGCGCTGCTGTTCCGCGACCCGGCGCTGTCGGCGGTGCCGCGCGCCGGTGTGGTGCACCGCCTGGACAAGGATACCAGCGGCGTGATGGTGGTGGCGCGCACCGTGCAGGCGCAGACCGCGCTGGTGGAGCAGCTGTCTGCGCGCGATGTGCATCGCCAGTATCTGGCGGTGGTGGTCGGTGCGCTGGTGTCCGGCGGCACCGCCAATGCGCCGATCGACCGCCATCCGCGTGATCGCCTGAAGATGGCCGTGCGCGACGACGGCCGCGATGCGGTCACCCATTACCGCCTGCGGGAGCGCTTCCGGGCGCATACCGCGCTGGAATGCCGTCTGGAAACCGGGCGCACCCATCAGATCCGTGTGCACATGGCCCACCTGAAATCGCCGATCGTCGGCGACCCGCTGTACGGCGGCGCGCTCAAGCTGCCCAAGGGGGCCACCGACGCGCTGGTGCACGAGCTGCGGACCTTCAAGCGGCAGGCGTTGCACGCCGAAACCCTGGAATTCCTGCATCCGGTCAGCGGCCAGCCGGTGCGCGCCACCGCGCCGGTGCCGGCCGATCTGCAGCGCCTGATGACTGCCCTGCGCGAGGACAGCGCACGCGCGGCCGAACTGGCGCGTCGCTGAAGTGACCGTGTCCGCGCCGTTCGTCCTGCCCGCCGACTGGCCGGCGCCCCCGCGCATCCGGGCCCTGACCACCTTGCGCTACGGCCTGGGCGAATCGGAGCCCCCGTTCGACACGCTCAATCTGGGCAACCGCAGCAGTGCCCAGGGCGATGCGCCCGAGCGGGTGCAACGCAATCGGGCGCTGCTGGCGGATGCGCTGGCCTTGCCCAGCGCGCCGTGGTGGTTGCGGCAGGTGCACGGTGTCGAGGTCTTGCGGGTGGAGACGCCGCCGCCCGGGTTGGTGGCGCAGCCAGGGGGCGGCGGCGATGCAGTGCCGGGCGCGCACGAGCCCAGCGCCGATGCGGCGGTGACCGCGGTGCCGGGCGTGGTGCTGGCGATCCTGACCGCCGATTGCCTGCCGGTGGTGCTGGCTGCGCGGGATGGCAGCGAGGTGGCTGCCGCCCATGCGGGTTGGCGCGGGCTGGCCGACGGCATGCTGGAGCGCAGCGTGGCCGCCATGCGCACGCCTGCAGCACAGGTCATGGCGTGGCTGGGACCGGCGGCAGGGCCAGACATGTACGAGATCGGCGAAGACGTGTTCAACGCCTTCGTCGGCGACGACGCGCAGGCGCAGGTGGCGTTTGTCGCTACCCGTCCGGGCCATTGGCGGGTGGATCTGTATGCGCTTGCGCGGCAGCGCCTGCAGCGTGCCGGCGTGCCGGTTGCGGCGATTCATGGCGGCGGGCTGTGCACAATTGCCGATGCCGGGCGCTTTTTTTCGCATCGCCGCGATCGCCGCAGCGGGCGCATGGCCACGCTGGCCTGGATCGCGCCCTGAGCACGCCACTGTTCGCGCAGGTGCTGGGCCAGACCGCATTCGCGCAATTGCCCGCGCCGGTGCGGGCGCTGCATTCGGTGCAGCAGCGCCAGACCTTCGCCGGCAGGGCGCAGATCCAGCGCGGGCGCCATGCCCTGGTGCCGTTGCTGGCGCTGCTGAGCCGCTTGCCACGCAGCGGCACGGTCGCGGTGGACGTGGAGTTTCTGGTCGATGCACAGGGCGAGCGCTGGCATCGCCGGTTTGACGGCCTGCCGATGCATTCGAGGTTATGGCGGCATGGCCGCGCACTGCGCGAGCACCTTGGCGCGGTCCGGTTCGAGTTCGCGCTGCACGCCGATGCCGATGCGTTGTACTGGCAGGCGACCGGCGTGTGGGCGTTTGGCTGGATTCCGCTGCCTGCACGCTGGTTCGAGCAGGTGCGCTGCCGCGAGCATGCCGACACCGGCCGCTACGGATTTTTCGTCGACGTGCACCTGCCGCTGGTGGGGCCGTTCATTCGCTACGAGGGCTGGCTTGAACCGCGTTGATCCACCGGGCGTTGAACGCACCCACCTGGAGCCGGCGTGCCCGGAGCCGCCTCGTGGGGCGCCGCCCGGCGGGGAGCCACGCGCTGCGCCCGCAACCATCGTGTTCGATGGCGTGTGCCTGCTCTGCAACGGCTGGGTCAAATTTCTGTTGCGCCACGATCGACGCGGGCGCTATCGCTTTGCGGCGATGCAGGGCCAGGCCGGGCGCGCGTTGTTGCAGCAGCACGGGCTGGATCCGGACGACCCGCTGTCGTTCCTGCTGGTGGATGCCGACGGTGCGTGGACCGACAGCGACGCGATCGTGCGGGTGCTGTCCGGGTTGGGCGGCTTCTGGCGGCTGGCCACGCTGGCGCGCGTGCTGCCGCGCGGTGTGCGCGACATCGGCTACCGCCTGATCGCACGCAACCGCTACCGCTGGTTCGGTCGCACCGAACACTGCATGCTGCCGACCCCGCAGCAGCGCGAGCGGTTTCTGGACTAGCGCCCCAGCTAGGCGCAGGAGCGCACCTGGGCGCGATCAGGCATTACCGATAAAGCTCCGTCGCGCCCGGGTGCGCTCCTACGACTGCGCGCTGATTTCTATGATGGCTTGTCGATACGAAGTGCTGTTCGCCGCGTGCGTTGGATCTGTGGTGGCGGACAGGCACGCCTGTTTGGTGTAGGAGCGCACCTGGGCGCGATCGGGCATTACCGATAAAGCTCCGTCGCGCCCGGGTGCGCTCCTACGACTGCGCGCTGATTTCTATGATGGCTTGTTGATACGGAGTGCTGTTCGGCCGCGTGCGTTGGATCTGTGGTGGCGGACAGGCACGTCAGTCTGGTGTAGGAGCGCACCTGGGCGCGATGCGGCATTACCGGGAAAGCTTGGTCGCGCCCGGGTGCGCTCCTACGGTGATTCTGCGCGTGGGGTGACGGCGGTTTACGCGGCTGCGTGTTTGAAGCTTGCGCGCACTGCTTTCGGGTTGCTGCTGTGCGCGGCCTGCAGGCGGAAGATCGACACCGCATCGGCCAGTTCCACTGCCTGCTCTTCCAGGCTGCGCGCGGCAGCGGTGGCTTCTTCCACCAGCGCGGCGTTGCGTTGGGTCACTTCGTCCAGTTGCGCCACGGTGCGGTTGACCTGCTCGATGCCGCTGGACTGCTCGGCGCTGGCCGAGGTGATCTCGCTCATGATGGCGGTGACGTGTTTGACCGAGCCGACGATCTCGCGCATGGTCGCGCCGGCGCGGTGCACCAGGCCCGAGCCCAGTTCCACCTTGTCGGTGGAATCGGCGATCAGCGTCTTGATCTCCTTGGCGGCATCGGCCGAGCGCCGCGCCAGGGCACGCACTTCCGAGGCCACCACTGCAAAGCCGCGGCCCTGTTCGCCGGCGCGCGCAGCTTCCACCGCGGCGTTGAGCGCCAGAATATTGGTCTGGAACGCGATGCCGTCGATGACGCCAATGATCTCGCCGATCTTGCGCGAGGCGGTGCTGATCTGGCTCATGGTGGCGACTACGTCGTCCATCACCTGGCCGCCGCTCTGGGCGACATCACCGGTGCCCAAGACCAGGCGATTGGCCTGCAGCGCGCTTTCGGCGTTCTGCTTCACGGTGGAGGTGAGCTCCTCCATGGAGCTGGCGGTTTCTTCCAGGTTGGCGGCCTGTTGTTCGGTGCGCTCGGACAGGTCGGTATTGCCGGCGGCGATTTCCACCGCGGCCTGGCGGATGGTGTCGGACGCGGTCTGGATGCCGCCGATGATCTCGGTCAGGCGGCTTACGGTCTGATTGGTGTCGTCGCGCAGGCGCGCAAAGATGCCGTGCGCGTCGCCCTCCACGCGCTGGGTGAGGTCGCCTTCGGCCAGCGCGCCGATCACGCGCGCCAACGCGGCCAGGTGGGTTTCCACCGAGTCGTAGATGCGGTTGATGCCCTGCGCCAAAGACAGCAACACCCCGTCCATGCCATTGATCTGCATGCGCCGGCTGAAATCGCCGGCTGCGGCGGCATCGATGATCTGGATCAGCGCCTGCTCGGCGTTGACCTGTGCGGTGACGTCCATCCACTGCGCAATGGTGCCGAGCTTGGCGCCGTCGGCCGCGATGATCGGGCTGTACACGAAGTCGATCTGACGGCCGAAGAACGGCGCACGCACGGCCTTGGAGGCAGTCAACGCACGCATGCGGTCGATCGCGGCCTGGCTATCCGGATAGATGTCGCCAATGCTGCCGCCAACGAAGCCTTCGGCGTGGAAGCTGGGGCGGAAGCTCTGCACGTCCGGCTCGATCAGCTTGAGCATCGCGAGCAGTTTGCGGTTGGCGAACAGCACCTGGCCGTCGTCGTCGGCGATGCGGATCATGGTGTCCAGATCGTCGAGAGCCTTGATCACGAACTGGCCGTGGCGCAGGCCCTGTTCCATCACATCGAGGCGGATGGCGAGCTTGTCCTGGGTGTCCTGCAAGGCATGCAGTAGCGGCGCGAGTTCGCCGGAGGCGCTGCGCAGGTTCAGGCGGTGGAAGCGGCCTTCGCCGATTGCGATGACCGCGCGCACGGCCTGTTGCAGCTGCACGTTGCTGCGACGTCGCGCCCACCACCACAAGCCGGCGCTGGCCGCGCCCAGCACCAACAGCGCGGGGAGCAGCTTTGCCAGGGCGCTTGCCAGACCGCCGGGCACCAGCGTGGCGGCGTAGAGCGTCAGCAAGGCCAGCAAGCCGATCTGCGCAGCGGCGGGCAGCCCGGCAGCCCAGCGGGTGCGCGCGACGTCGGGGCCGGCCGATGGGCGGGCAACGTGGGCGGCATCATGTGAAGGCGACATAGGCTGAGTCCAACTAGGTGATCTGAGGGAATGGATCGGTGTCCGGCAGTGCGTGGCTGCAAGGGGGGTATCGGCGGCTGAGCTCGAATCATGATGGCGTGAAGGTACCGTTTGTCGGAATAAGGCCGAGCAAACCGTAAAGTGCTGGAACTCCTTGATTTGGAAGCGGTTTCAGTCATTGTCGAGGCCGCAGCAGCGGACGGGGGATGTGTTTGCGATAACATCAAAATGTAAATATCGGGTGAAATCACGATGTCGCTCCGTGCCGTTCGATATCGTCCGGCAGAGCATCGTTGATGGTGTAGCCGCGCGCTTGGATCGGTCTAGCCACATTCCTGCAGCGCTTGCAGTGCGTGGCCCGGTAGTGCCGACCGGCTTGTGACGCGGCAGCGGTGCGTACCCGACGCCCGATGCGGATACGGCAACGTATCGGTCCGCTGAATCGGGGGCGAGGTGCAGGGATGAGCCGGAGCGCGCCAAGCGCCTGACCTGCGGCTGGCAACAGGCTGCATTGCGCCTGCAGCCATCGCGCCTGGCACTGCATCGACCGGGGCGACGGGCAGGGCGGTTCCTGCTGGCGGAGATGCGACGGCGGTGCCACCCAATGCCTACAGGAGCGGCGACATGCAGCCGACCTTGCGTCGCCGGGGCCTGCAACTGCTGCGCGGCAACGTGCAAAGGCCCACCCGCCAGAAAGAGGTCGGGAAGATTGCATGGCGCGCTGCTCTGGCACCCGAGCCCATGAAGCAATGCATCCGCTCGGTGCGCCAGACCCACAAAAAAACCGGCCGTCTCACGACGGCCGGCTTGTGTGTCACTGCATCGTCCGGCAGGCGCTTATTTCGCCGGCGCGGCCGGCGCATCGTCCGGCAGCGCCCAGGCGATCACGCTGTCGCCGGACTTGGTTTCCATGCGGTCGTGCCCACCCACGGCGGCCACGATGTATTGCTTGCCATCGATGGTGTAGCTCAGCGGGGCCGCCTGCGGGCCGGCCGGCACGCGGGTCTCCCAGACCTGCTTGCCGGTGCGGGTGTCGAAGCCGCGCAGGAAATCGTCCAGCGTCGCGCCGATGAAGGTCACGCCGCCAGCGGTGGTCAGCGAGCCGCTGTTGTTGGGCGTGCCGATCTCGAACTTGGTCTTGGACGGGATGCCCATCGGGCCCTGGTCGTAACCGGTGCCCAGCGGACGGCGCCACAACACCTGCTGGGTACGCAGGTCCACGCCGGCGATATAGCCCCACGGCGGTGCCACGCACGGCGTGTTGAGTGGCGACATCCAGGGCTCCTTGCGGGCGCCGTAGGCCAGACCCTTCTGCGCCATGTAGCCCGGCGTCTTGCTCTTGCCGTCGAACACCGACACCACGCCCAGCTCGTCCATCTTTTCGCGGGTGTAGACCTGCAGGGTGTAGGGCAGGCGATTGCTGTTCATCACCATGATGCCGCGCTGCAGATCGACCGAGACGCCGCCCCAGTTGATGCCGCCGTGATTGCCGGTGAAGGCCAGCGAGCCCTGCAGGGTCGGCGGGGTGAACATGCCTTCGTAGCGCAGTTGCTTGAACTGGATACGGCAGGCCAGCTGGTCGAACGGCGTCATGCCCCAGGCATCGGATTCGATGATGGTTTCGAACTCACGGCTCGGCGCGCCCACGGTATTGGGCATGCCCGGCGAGATCGGCTGGGTGGCAGCGGTCCAGTCGCCATGATCGGTGCCCTGCGGCACCGGGATCTGCTTGACCGGCATGATCGGCTCGCCGGTGGCGCGGTCCAGCACGAAGACCTGGCCGGACTTGGTGGCCTGGATCACCGCAGCACGCGTGCCGCCGCCAGCCACCGGCCAGTCGACCAGGTTCGGCTGCGGGCCGATGTCGTAATCCCACAGGTCGTGGTTGACGGTGCGGAAGTGCCAGCGCTCCTTGCCGGTGGCGGCATCCACCGCAACCAGCGAGGCGGTGTATTCCTCGTCCTGCGGGGTGCGGCCCTTGCCGAAGAAATCGCCGGAGGCATTGCCGGTGGGCAGGTAGACCAGGCCCAGCTCGTCGTCGGCGGCCATCAGCGACCACACGTTCGGGGTCGAGCGGGTGTAGGTCTGGCCGGCCGGCGGCTCGGCGGTGATTGCCGGGTTGCCCAGGTCCCAGGCCCAGCGCAGCTGGCCGGTGAGCGCATCGAAGCCGCGCACCACGCCCGACGGTGCATCGCCTTCCTGGCCGTCACGCACCTGGCCGGTCGGCTGGATCACCACGCCGCGCATCACCACCGGCGGCGAGGTCGGGCCGACGAAGCCCGGCTTGGTGTTGCCGGTGCCGGCATTCAGATCCACATAGCCGTTGTTGCCGAAGCTGGCGCACAGCTTGCCGGTCTGCGCGTCCAGCGCACCCAGGCGGCCATCGACCATCGGCCAGAAGATCCGCGTCGGGCACTCGGCGGTGCCTTCCGGCGCCTGGTAGTACGACACGCCACGGCAGGTGGTGGCGGCCACGCCAGCCATCGCCTTGGGATTGGTCTGCGGATCGAAGCGCCAGCGCTCCTTGCCGTTGGCGGCTTCCACCGCGATCACCTTCTGGGTGGGCGTGCAGATGTAGAGCAGGTCGCCGACCTTGAGCGGGGTGTTCTGGAAGGCGTAGCCCAGCTTGGAGTCCTTCGGCTTCAGGTCGCCGGTGTGGAACTCCCAGGCAATCTTAAGGTTCTTGACGTTGTCCGGGGTGATCTGGGCGCCTGGCGTGTAGTGGTTGGACAGATTGGAGCCGGCATAGGCGGTCCAGTTGCTGGCGTCGTGGTTGGCCGCCACATTGCCATCCGGGCTGGGCACGCTGCCGCGGCTGAAGGCGGTCGGGTTGGCGGCCTGCTTGGAGGCGTCGGCCAGCTCGACATTGCGCGGCAGGAACAGCGGCCACAGGATCAGGCCGGCGCCCAGCAACGGCAGCACGCCGGTGACAATGGCGTAGCCGACACCGGACAACGGCTGCATGCGGCGACGCGCCACGCCCCAGAACGGCAGCAGCACCAGGCCTAGTACCGAAATCCAGGCCAGACGCGGGACCAGGCCCCAGCCGTCCAGGCCCACTTCCCACAGCGCCCAGGCGATCGTTGCAGCCAGCGTGGCGCCAAACAGCCACAGGCCGGCGCGCTTGCCCAGTGCCAGCAGCACACCGGCCGCCAGCAGGGCGATGCCCGCGAGCAGGTAGTACCAGGAACCACCGACGGCCACCAGGCGGCCGCCTTCGTAGGCGAGCACCGCACCGAGCACGGCGATCACCACCGCATAGGCCACCAGCAACCAGGTGCCTAGCCCACGTTTTGAGGATTGATCAGTCATTTTGAGATGTCAGGAAGGACTTGGGGCCGCACCGGGCGACAAGTCGTGGAGGGAGAGAGGTCGCCCGTTGGCACAGGGCTGCCGGCGACCTGGATATGAACGCGCAGCCCCTCCCAGGGTCCTCAGCGCTACTCATGTGAATATTTTAGACCTCCACGCGCTGCCTGTCCGTGACGGAATGGGAACCACCGTTCCAACCTGCACGCCCGGTGCAACGGATTTGCATGGAAGTCGAAGCTCCCAACGCGGTGTGGGCACGCATCGGGTTGATGACCAGTGCCTACTGCGGGGATGGTGGCTGCAAGCATCGCTGGCTATAGCACCAGCGTCGGGAAGGCGTCGAATCGTTTGATCCGGCGGTGGTCATGTTTGGGGCGCCGGGTTGTCGCGTTTTGGCGACAACCGTCGGGGGCCTTCTTCAACCGTACCCTCATCCGCCCTTCGGGCACCTTCTCCCGGTGGGAGAAGGGAGCGGTATCGCATCGGGCTCCTTCTCCCGGTGGGGGAAGGGAGCGCTATCGCATCGGGCACCTTCTCCCGGAGGAGAAGGGAGCGGTATCGCGTGCGTGTCGTGCAGCGGATGGCAAATAGCGCGGGCTCCGCTGCAACGCCGCAACAGCACTTTCGCCCCTTATCGGCCCTGCAGTGCTTTCAGCTGCAGGAAGAGAGGTCAGACGTCGGCCAGGGCCTGCAGATAACGCTGGCGCCAATCGTTGATGTTGTTCTTGCGCAGATGATCCATCATCGCGCGCCACCGCTCGATGCGCGTTGCCAGTGGCATGCTGGCCGCTGTCGCGATTGCATCGGCCACACCGTCCAGATCGTGCGGGTTGACCAGCAGCGCTTCCTTCATCTCGTCGGCTGCACCTGCCAATAGCGACAACACCAGCACGCCGGGGTTTTCCGGATCCTGCGCCGCGACGAATTCCTTAGCGACCAGATTCATGCCATCGCGCAGCGGTGTGACCAGACCCACCGACGCGGCGCGATAAAAGCCGGTCAGGGTGGCATGGCTGAAGTTCTGGTTGACGTAGCGCAACGGCGTCCAGTCCGGGCCCGCATGCCCACCGTTGATATGTCCGGCAATCTGTTCCAGCTGCCCGCGCAACTGACGATATTCGGCCACATCGCCGCGCGACACCGGTGCGATCTGCAGATAGGTGAGGCTGCCGGATTGGTCCGGATAGCGCTCCAGATAGCGCTCGAATCCCTGGAAGCGTTCCGGCAGGCCCTTGGAATAGTCCAGCCGATCCACGCCGATGGCCAGCTGCCGACCGCGCAGGCTCTCGCGCAGGTCGCGTACCGCCTGCTTGCCGACCGCTGCCTTGGCCTGGGTGGCGATCAGATCGGTGTCGATGCCGATCGGGAACGACGATGCGGTGAAGCGGCGCCCGCCTGGACCTTCCACCAGATCGCCTTCCAGGATGCGGCCGCCGCCGAACAGGCGCACATAGGCCTTGAAGCGTTCTGCATCGCGCTGGGTCTGGAAGCCGACCAGATCGTAGGCATAGAAGGTGCTGAACAGGCGCGCGTGATCGGGCATGGCCTGCACCAGGTCGGCCGAGGGCATCGGCACGTGCAGGAAGAAGCCCATCTTGCAGCCCACTCCCAGCTCGCGCAGCATCGCGCCCAGCGGAATCATGTGGTAATCGTGGATCCACAAGGTGTCGCTGTCTTTCAGCAACGGCGCCAGTTTTTCCGCAAACAGGCGGTTGACGCGCATATAGCCTTCGCGCGTGGCGCGGTCGTAATCGACCAGGTCCAGGCGGAAGTGCAGCAGCGGCCACAACGTGCGATTGGCGAAGCCGTTGTAGTACGAATCGATGTCGCGCTTGTTGAGGTCCATGGTGACGAACTTGATGTCACCTTCGGTCTGCTCGTGCATGCCGCCGCTGTCGCCGCGCACGGTCTTGCCGCTCCAGCCGAACCACACGCCGCCGCGCTCCTTGAGCGCTGCCAACAACCCGACCGCCAGACCGCCTGCGCGATTTTCGCCAGGCACTGCAACACGATTGGATACCACCACCAAACGACTCATGACGCCTCCTGCCAGCTCCGCGACAAGCGCATCGCTGCGATGATCAAACCGACATGCGAATAGGTCTGAGGGAAGTTGCCCCAGGCTTCGCCGTCTTCGAACGATAGATCTTCCGACAGCAAGCCGAGGTGATTGCGGCGCGAGAGGATGCGCTCGAACAATTCACGCGCCTCGTCCTTGCGCCCGATCGCGGCCAGCGCATCGATGTACCAGAACGTGCAGATGGTGAAGCTGGTTTCCGGCTCACCGAAGTCATCCGGTGCGATATAGCGGTACAGCGCATCGCCATGCTTGAGCACGCGGCCAACGGCTTCGACCGTGCGCACGAAGCGGGTGTCGTCGTTGGCCACGATGCCGATATCGGCCAGCAGCAACAACGAGGCATCCAGCCGATGGCCGCCGAGGGTATCGGTGAAATGGCCGTGTTCGTCACTCCACGCCTCGGTCAACACGCGTTCGCGGATGCTGTCGGCGCGTTCGCGCCAGTACGCCACGCGCTCCGGCAGCACCAATCGGTCGGCGATCTTGGACAGGCGGTCACACGCAGCCCAGCACATCGCGGCGGTATAGGTGTGCACTTCGGCGCGGCCGCGGAATTCCCACAAGCCGGCATCGGGCACGTTGTGCAGCGCGTAGGCACGCTCGCCCAGCGGCTCCAGCCGGCGGAAGGTGTCGGCATCGCCCTGGTCCTTCAGGCGCAGGTCGAAGAACAGCTGGGTGGAGGCCAGCACCACGCTGCCGTAGACATCGTGCTGCTGCTGGATCCAGGCCAAGTTGCCGCGTCGCACCGGACCCATGCCGCGGTAACCGTCCATGGTGTCGACTTCATGCTCTTCCAGCTGCGACTCGAAGCCGATGCCGTACAGCGGCTGCATGGTGCCGTCGCTGGTGGCGATGTTGAATATGTAGCCGATGAACTGCTCCATCGTGCGGGTGGCGCCGAGCCGATTGAGTGCACGCACCACGAAGGCGGCATCGCGCAGCCAGCAGTAGCGGTAGTCCCAATTACGCGGGGTATTGGGCGCTTCCGGAATCGAGGTGGTCATTGCGGCGATGATGGCGCCACTGTCTTCGTACTGGCACAGCTTGAGCGTGATGGCGCTGCGGATCACCGCTTCCTGCCAGTCCAGCGGGATGGACAGATAGCGTACCCATTCGCGCCAGTATTCTTCGGTGCGTTCCTGCGCTTCCTGCACATAGCCGGTGAGCGAGCGGGTCAGCGATTCGTCCACGCCCAGCACCAGGCTCACCGGATGGCTGAGCACGAACGGCAGCCCGTCGCGGACGAAGCGTACCGGCACGTCGGTGGTCAGGCGCAGGGTGAACTCCGGCAACACCCAGCGGATATGGTTGCTGCCCCAGGTGGTGTCCGGCATGCGGCCGCCCCAGTCGGCCAGCGGGCGCGCGCGCACCACGATGCGCGGGTTGCCGGCCAGCGGGCGGATCTGCCGGATGATGCTGACCGGCCGATAGAAACGGCCGTTATTGCGCCAGCGCGGAGCGAAGTCGATGACTTCCACCTCGCCGCCGTGGCGATCGCGCAATACGGTGCGCAAGACGGCGGTATTGGGCAGGTAGTGCTGCTCGCTGCTGGCGAAGTCTTCCAGCTCCACGGCAAAGTCGCCGCCTTCGGTCTTGGGCGAGAGCAGCGTGCAAAAGGCCGGATCGCCATCGAAGGCGGGCAGACAGCTCCATACCACGCGTGCCCGCCGATCGACCAATGCGCCAAAGCTGCAATTGCCGATGACGCCCAGATCCAGGTTTGGCTCGGTCATGAAGTGCAAACGTTCCTGTAGTGACGAAAGGAGGCGCGCCTGCGGTTATGCGGTGCGCGCGTTGTGTTGCAGCCAGGCGTGCACGGCGGCGGTACCTGCAACGCGGAAGCGCGCGCTGGTCTGCGCACGATCGCCGACCAGCACGCTCCACCCGCCCAGGCGATTGGCCGCCTCGAAGCCGAATTCGTCGGTGAGGTCGTCGCCGACGAACACCGGGGTGCGGCCGGCGAAGGCGCCTTGCTGCATCAGCTGTTCGACGGCCAGGCCCTTGTTGCTGCCTTCGGGCACGAACTCGACGACATGGTCTCCGGGCTGCAGGCGATAGCCGGGCAGCTGGGCGATTTCCTGCTGCGCAAATGCCAGCACGTCGGGGCCGGCAAGCGGTTGCGCGCGCCAATGCAAGGCCACGCTGACGCCCTTGTCTTCGACCAGGACGCCCGTGTGCGTGTGCGTGAGTGCAGCGGCCCGCTGATGCAGGCCATGCAGAAAGGCGGAGGTGTCCTGTGGCATCGCGGCGCGCGCATCGACATCGCTGCGCAGTTCATGCCCGTGCAGGCCGGCAGCCGGGAGCACCAGCGGCGCGAACAAGGCGTCGAGCTGCGACAGCGGTCTGCCGCTGACCAGCGCCACCGCACCGTTGAGGCGGTCGCTCAGGCGCCCGATGGCCTCGCGGACCTCGGGCAGCAGCCGAACAGCCTCGGGGCTGTCGGCAAAGTCGATGAGAGTACCGTCCACGTCCAGAAACAATGCGCAGGCATCGTCCAGCAATGGCGGCGAGGGAAGGGGGGAGTGCACGTCTGCCATCGCGCTAGTGTGCGCAAGGCAGTGTGATATTCAGGTTATGCAACGGCGGCTGCCATCCTTCTCCCATCGGGAGAAGGTGCCCCGAAGGGGCGGATGAGGGTACGTGCGAAGCCTCGCGCAGTTTGAACGCCGTAAGGGCTTCGCCCCCGTACCCTCACCCCAACCCCTCTCCCGAGGGGAGAGGGGCTTAACGCTCTTGCTCAGAACGAGTACCGCACCCGCCCATACCAGTACGCGCCATTGCTGCCGATCGGCGAGAGCACGTCGTAGGGCAGGTTGCCGAAGTAGGCGATGTCGTCGATGGAGCGGTCCGAATAGTTGTCCAGGATGTTCTGCCCGCCGATAGCCAGCGTCCAGTGCGTGCCCAGGTGATATTCGGCTTCCAGGTCCAGCTGCCATTCGGCGCCGTAGGTCTGGCGCGGCACGAAGCCGCCGCCGAAGTCGAACACACGCGTCGCGCTGCCGTAGCGGTTGACGCGCGTCTGCAGGTTCCAGCGTTCGTTGCTCCAGTTGGCAGCGAGCGCGGCACGGGTGCGCGGTGCGGCATCGGTGAGCGTATTGCTTTCTTCCACGCCGAACAGCACGTACTCCGGGTTCAACGCCAGCACCTGCGCCGGGGTGGCGATGATGTTTTCCAGTTCGGTCTTGGCGTAGCTGTAGGTGCCGGTGAGCAGCAGGTCGCCGCCGAAGGCGTACTGGCGCCAGTTGGCGACCAGCTCGGCGCCGCGGGTGCGGGTGTCGGCGGCATTGAGGAAGTAGCTCGCGCTCTGCACGCCGGTGACGCCGAAATTCTGCTGCACGAAGCTGGTCAGCGCATCGCCGGTGATGTCTTCGGACAGCGCGATACGGTCGTCGATATCGATCTGGAAGAAGTCCAGCGACAGGTCGAAGTGATCGCCCAGCTTGCTGGTGAAGCCCAGGCTGTAATTGACGGACTTTTCCGGCTTCAGGTCGGTGGCGCCGAGCGCGCGGGCGATGGGGTTGTTGACCGACAGCAGGCGGCCCTGGGTGAGGCGGCCGGCGGCATCGTAGCCGGTGGAGGTGGCTTCGTAGCCGATCTGGCTGAGCGAGGGTGCACGCACGTTGTTGGAGATGGCGCCGCGCAGCGCAAACGCCGGGGCGAACGCATAGCGCGCGGCCAGCTTGCCGGTCCACTGGCTGCCGAAATCCTGGTAATGCTCGTAGCGGCCGGCCAGATCGGTAGAGAACTTCTCGCCGAACTGGCTGGACACGTTGGCGTAGGCACTGGCTACGTTGCGCGACAGGTCGGCTTCGTCCTGCGGGGTGAGCCCGCCGCCGGCCTGCGAGCCGGTGGGACGGTCGGTGAACGGGCCGGCGGCGTAGCTGGCCGGGTCGCCGGCATGGGTGCGGTATTGCTCGCGGCGGAACTCGGCGCCGGTGCCGAAGGTATGGGTGCCGCCGGCCGCATCGAACACGCGGGTCAGGTCCAGGTTGCCCACCGTCTGCGAAAACGCAAAGTCGCCGGTCTTGAAGCGTGTGGTGCTGGTGGGGCCGAGCGAGGCATTGAGCGAGTTGCGCAGGCGGTAGGTGAAATCGTTGCGGCCATGGTTGACGCTGGCGTCATAGTCCCAGTTGCCCCACTGCCCACGCGCACCGGCGACGATCTGCAGGTCGCGGTTTTCGCCTTCGGAAATCGGCCGGTAGCCGTTGGGGTAGATCTCGCGCCAGTTGGCGCTGCTGTCCGGGTAACGGAAGTAGTTGGCGCCTTCGGTGTCGCGCTGGTTGTAGGTGCCGAAGGCGTAGAACTCGCCGCTGTCGCTGAAGGGGACCTTGGTGTTGAGCCAGGCGTTCAAGCCCTTGGTGGCGCCGTCGCCGAGCACGTAATTGCGCTGCCCGGCCAGCGCCAGGTTGGCCGGGGTCTGCTCCTCGAACGGCGGGATCTGATCGAAGCCGGCGCGGTTGGTCGCCTCGCGATTCTTCAGCTCCAGGCCCACCTTGAAGAAGCCGCCGTCATCGCCGAGCAGCGAGCCGACCTTGGCGCTGGCGTAGCTGGTCTGGCCGTCGGTGACGCGGCGATTGATCGGCTCCACATCGGTGTTGTACGCGCCGAAGCTGGCTTCCAGCTCGCCGCGCTCGGGGTTGTCGTCCAGGATCACGTTGATCACCCCGGCAATGGCGTCGGAGCCGTATTGCGCGCCGGCGCCGTCGCGCAGCACTTCGATGCGCTTGATCGCGTTGATCGGGATGGAATTGAAATCCACCGGCGTGGTGCCCTTGCCGATCTTGCTGTCGGTGTTCACCAGCGCCGAGGTGTGGCGGCGCTTGCCGTTGACCAGCACCAGCACCTGGTCGGGCGAGAGCCCGCGCAGCTGGGCGGCGCGGATGTGGTCGGCGCCGCCGGAGTTGGACTGGCGCGGGAAATTGAACGAGGGCAGCAGCGCCTGCAGCGCACTGCCCAGTTCGCCGTTGACCACGCCGGCTTTGCGGATGTCTTCGGCGGTGAGCACGTCCACCGGCACGGTCGATTCCAGCACGGTGCGGTCGCTGGCCCGGGTACCGGTGACGATCACGGTGTCCAGGGTGGTGGCGCCGGGGTCGGCCTGCTGGGCCTGCGCATTGGCGCTCAGTGCTGCGGCCACTGCCAGGCCGATCACCAATAGGGTGGGGCGGGTCATGCTCTCTCTCCTGCAACTGCAACGCGCCACGCGGTTGGCATCCGGCCGGGCTGGGGCGCAAAGGGGTCGGATTGTCCACATTCATCCGGATGGAGAGATATTATCGCGTTGTTCAGGCCGGCGCGAGGTGGCACAGTGCGCGCACGCCGGCATCAGCTGATACCCGGCCCGCATGAGCCTGCCCCCCCCCCCCCCGATCCGGAGAAGTCGATGAAGTTGCTGCCGTCCTGCCTGCTTGCCGCCACGCTGGCGTTGTCCGCCTGCGCCACCACGCCCGGCGGTGCGCCCGCAGCGGCCACCGCCAGCCTGCAGGGCGATGCGGCGCGGCCGGCGGCGGCGCGGGGTTGGGTGCGCAGCGAGCTGTATTTCGGCGTGGGCGAAGAAACCGGCCCGGCCGATCGCCCGCAGACCCGCACCATCGACGATGCCCAGTGGCGCGCCTTCCTGGACAAGGAAGTGACCCCGCGCTTTCCGGACGGACTGACCGTGTTCGATGCCTACGGCCAGTGGTTGTTCCGCGGCGCCAAGGAGCCGAACCGGCTGGGCACCAAGGTGCTGGTGATCCTGCACGAAGACACCCCGCAGCGGCGTAACGACATCGAGGCGATCCGGCTGGCCTGGAAGCAGGCCACCGGACACCAGTCGGTGCTGTGGTCGCGGCAGGCGGTGGAGGTGTCCTTTTGAGGGCATCGCGCATGGTGACCAACAGGCCGCGATGGCGATGGCCGCACGCCCATCGCGGCGTGCCCGCGTTCCTGTTCGTGGCGCTGGGAGCGTTCACCGGCGCGGCGACTGCGGCCGACGATGCCCGCGTGCAGGTGCGCATCGATGCGCACACCCAGGCCACCGCCACGTTGGTCGGCACGCGCCTGCAGGTGGTGCTGTCGCCGGGCGGCAGTACGCAGTGGCTGGACGCGGATGTGGATGACGGCGAAGGCGGGAGCGCTTTGCGCAGCGACGACTACGACTTCGACGGGCACCGCGATCTTGCGGTGACCGCGATGCTGGGCCAGGTCAATGAAGCGACGCTGGTGTTCCTCTTCGACCCGGTACGACGGCGCTTTCAGCCGCTGGCCGCGCCAACGCACCCGGCGGTGCAATGCGATGGGCTGTGGAATCTGACCCCCGATGCCAAGGACCGCAGCCTGACCAGCTCCTGCCGTAGCGGGCCGATGTGGTACAGCGACCAATATCGCTATAGCGCTGGCCGGCTCTATGTCTATCGCTCCCAGCAGCCGATCAACGCGCCGGACATCCAGGCGTTGCTTGGGCGCGACGGCGACGACGCGTATCCGCTGTCGGTGTGGTCCACCTTCGACCCGCAGGGCGTCGTGATCGCCACTGCCATCGGCGAAACACTGGAGTCGCCGATGCCGGTGCAACTGCGGGTGCAGGTAGCGCGCCTGCCCTTCTACGCCACGGCAACCGCGTCCACGACGCGGCGTTATCTGGTGCGCGGCGATCGCGCCGACGCGCTGGATGTCAGCGCCGATGCCACGCGCATCAAGCTGCGTTACCGCAGCGCCACGGCAGGCGACATGCTGGGCTGGGTGAGTGTGGACGCCTTGCGCCAGCAGTAGCGCGCAGGCATCCCAGCTGATTGTTGGGGCCGGCGCGGCCACGGCGCTGAATCGGCACCGGCAGCCGTGCGATGCGCTGCAAGCGAGCCTGCATGTAGCTGGCGACTGTTCAATGTGCCGGCTCTGTCGTATCGCTGGCACGGCCTGCGCAGCGGGGTGCTGGCTGATCGCGCAGGCGGATCCTGCAACCCGTCGCAACGCGCTGGCAGTGTGTGCAAGAGCCTGTGCAGGATCCTGCTGACGGCCGCACGCCTCCATACCGGGTGCGCCAACACCTCGTTCCATCGGGCCGCTGTCGCGCGTACCAGGCAGCGGCTACCATCGCCTGTCCCCACGTCTCGCAGACCTCCATGTCCGCTCCCTCTTCGCGTCCTGCGGCCTCGCCGCGCTGGTTCGTCGCCGGCGACCTCAATGGCTTCTTCGGCCTGGTGGTCGACAATCTTTCCATCCTCGGCTTCATCGCGATGGCGCTGGTGGGCATCTTCCAGTTCCCCGCGGAAGTGGTGTTCGGGCGCATGTTCCCGGGCACCGCGTTCGGCGTGCTGGTGGGCAATCTGCTCTATACCCTGATGGCGCGGCGGCTGGCCGCACGCACTGGGCGCGATGACGTCACCGCCATGCCGCTGGGACTGGATGCGCCCACCAGCATCGGCATGGCGCTGCTGGTGCTGGGCCCGGCGTTCGCCGGTTTCAAGGCGCAGGGACTGGACCCGCAGGCGGCGGCAATCGCCACCTGGAAGCTCGGCATGGCCGCGCTGGTGGTGATGGGCCTACTCAAGCTGGTGCTGTCGTTCGTGGGCGAGGCGGTGACCCGGGCGTTGCCGCGTGCAGCGCTGCTCGGCTCGATCGCCGGCATCGCGCTGGTGCTGATGGGTCTGTTGCCGCTGCTGGAAACGCTGCGCTCGCCAGTGGCCGGTTTCGTCACCCTGGGCCTGCTGCTGTACGTGCTGCTGGCCAAGGGCCGCCTGCCGACCAAGCTGCCCGGCGTGCTGGTGGCGTTCGTGATCGGCACCGCACTGTATTACGGGCTTGGCCTGGCCGGATTGGGCGCACCGGGCTTCACGGTGCCGGCGTGGACGCCGCCGCAGATCGTGCTGCCGCTGCCGAATCTGGGCTTCATCGACGGGCTTCCGGCGACGGTGGCGTATCTGCCGTTGCTGCTGCCGTTCGGGCTGTTGATGGTGGTGGGCGGCATCAATGTCAGCGAAAGCGCACGCGCCGCTGGCGACGATTACCGCACCCGCGACATCCTGCTGGTGGAAGCCTTCGCCACCTTGGTGGCCGGCGTGTGCGGCGGCGTGGCGCAGACCACGCCCTACATCGGCCAGCCCGCCTACAAGCACATGGGCGCGCGCTCGGGCTACACGCTGCTGACGGGGCTGTTCGTCGGCATTGGCGGCATGCTCGGGGTGATCAGCGGGCTGGTGCAGTGGCTGCCGCTGGCGGTGCTGGCGCCGATCATCGTGTATGTGTCCATCGACATCACCACCCAGGCCTTCCAGGCCACACCCCGGCAGCATGCCGGCGCGATGGTGCTCGGGTTCCTGCCATCGGTGGCGTACCTGCTGACCATCAAGGCACCGGGCTGGATCGCGCCGGAGCAGCTGGTGGCGTTGACAACCAAGCTCGATGGCCATGGCTTGCCGGAGCTGGCAGTGATCTTCGCACTGGGCAATGGCTTCATCATCACCGCGATGCTGTGGATCGCCACGGTGGCGGCCATGATCGATGGCCGGCTGCGGCGCGGTGCGGTGTTCCTGCTGGTCGCCGCGGGGTTGACCCTGTTCGGATTGATCCATTCGGTGGACCCGCGTGGCGGCATCTATCTGCCGTGGTCGCTGCACGGCCTGGCGCGGGTGATCAGTTGGCAGTTCGTCGGTGCCTACATGGCGCTGGCAGTGACCTTGCTGCTGCTGTCGCTGCTGCCGGTGCGCAAGCAGGCCGTGCAATGACGCGCCCGGCATGCGCGCTGCGGTGGCTGCTGGGCGGTGCCCTGGTGCTGGGTACCAACGGCGCGTGGGCAGCGTCGTTCGACTGCAAGCAGGCGAGCACACTGGTGGAAAAGCGCCTGTGTGCGGTGCCTGCGCTCGGCCTGCTGGACGAGCAGGTGGATGAGAGCTACCAGGCGCTGGTGCAGACTGCGCCGCGTACGGCAGTGGCCGGCGTACGCGAGCAACAGCGCGCCTGGCTGCGGCAGCGTAATTCCTGCGCGCAGGACGCCAGGCCGGATGACTGCCTGCAGCGCAGTCTAACGGCCAGGGCCGATGTGCTGAGCAAGGCGCTCACCGCCCAGCAAAAAGGGCTGGACCGCATCATCGCCAGCATTCCCGCCGCCCCTGCCGACGCGGCGCGCCAGTTGCAGGGCTACGACGCGCCGCTGGCGTCGGCGTGGCTGGCGTACCTGCATCAGTTCGTGCCGGCCGCCGGTGTGGATGCCGCGCTGGCAGATGCGCGGTTCGCGCATGCGCGCACGGCGCTGCGCAAGGTGGATGGGTTTGCGGCCTCGCTGCTCGATGACGTGGCCGGCGCAGCGCCCAGCTCACGGCAGGAACGCGTCTTGACCCTGCTGCGGATGTGGATCGAGCGCGACAATGGCGATCAACGACCTTATGTGCACTGCTTCATCTTCGCGGCAGTGGGAGAGCCGGCGTACGACGCATTCGGGCCGTTGTATGGCTCCACGCGCGACGGGTTCGCGCCGATCTGCGCGCCGCCGGGCGGGCTGTTCGCGCTTGCCAGCTGGAAACAGCTCGATGCCGGCTTTGCGGGGATGATCGAGGCCATGAGCAAGGACGCCGGCACCATTCGCTATGCAAGCTACGCCGAGTGGGAAGTCGTCGCGCTGCGGGCGTCGGTTTCGCCATTGCTGTACCTGCAGCCGGCACTGCGCAAGCGCTACGGCAATGACCCGGACAAGGCGATTGCCGCGTGGAGCGGCAATGACAGTGATTGGCCGGCCGCAGATCGCAAGGCGGTGCGCGCGCTGTTACCGAAGGTGCGCGCAGACACCGCCGCATGGCTGGTGCGCGAAAAGCAGCTGCCGGCAGAACAGGCCGAGCAGGCAGCGGCCGCCATCGTGGCGGCGTGGGTGAATGCGCGGCTGGATTTCGCCGGATGAGCGCGGCCGGGCGCCGGTAACGCTTCGTTTCCAGCGCCACGCGTGCGTTTATGCACCATGGGTGCGTGACCCGCAGCGTGGTGCTGCAGCTCCAGGTCGGAATGACGCGGGTTTGCGCTGGAATACAGGCAACCCCGTGCATGCCGCGGTGCCCTGCGTGGGCCGGCGTGCGCGATGAATGCGCGTGCGGCCACGAGCGATGGAACCCTTGCGCCATCCCATGGTCACACCCTGGATGTTGTCGACGTAAGGAGTTCCACGATGCAAACACCGTCCTCGCGCTGGCCATGGCTGCTGGCCGTGCCCGTGATCGCCGGCGCTGCCTGGTGGCTGTTCAGCGGGCCATCCGAGCATACGGGCGCGCTGCCCGCGCCCATCAGCCGAACCGCCACCGCAGTGGCGGCGGCGGTCACTCCGGCAACGCCGGCGCCGGCCGGGCCCCGCCATCCGGTGCAGACGCCATCGCCCGATGCGGCGGACGCAGCGATTCCGGCGTTGGCGCAAAGCGATGAGGCCGCGTGGCAGGCACTGCAGGCGCTGGTGCAGCAAGACGACGCGTTGTCGATCGTGCTGCGTGCGCACCTGATCGAGCGCGTGGTGGTGATGATCGACAATCTGACCCAGCCCAGCATCAGCCGGCGTGCCCTGGTGCTGCAGCCGGTGCCGGGCGAGTTCCAGGTCAGCAGCGCTGCCGATCACAGCGTCATCGATCAGGCCAATGCCGCGCGCTACGCGCCATATGTCACCGCGTTCACCACGGTGGATGCGCAGGCACTGGTCCGCAGCTATGTGCGCTTCTACCCGTTGTTTCAGCAGGCCTATGCCAACCTGGGCGCGCCCGACCGTTACTTCAACGATCGCGTGATCGATGTGATCGACCATCTGCTGCGGACCCCCGAGCCACGCCAGCCCATTGCCGTCGTGCGCGACGAGCGTGGCCGCTACCGCTTCGTGGATCCGGCGCTGGAAGGCTTGTCGGTCGGGCAGAAGACGATCCTGCGCCTGGGGCCAAGCCAGGCGCAGGCAGTGAAGGCGCAGTTGCGCGCCATACGCGCGGCACTGTTGCAGGGACGCTGATGGCAGTGATGGGTGCGTTGTACCAGCGGCGCACACGTGCGGCCCGGTCTGTCATGTCTTCGAGCGGTTTGAAGACAGCGGCGGCGAGTGCGATGAGCGCATTCGACGCACGCGTCAACGATTGCAGGCCGCCATGCGAAGGCTTCACGCAGATCTCTAGTCGGCATCCAGCTCCGGGTAGTGGCGGAAGATGCCGTTGGTGTTGAACGCCACACGGCGCTCGGAGGCCAGATAGGCCGCAATCCGCGGCCGTTCGGCCACGCGCTGCTGCAGGGCCTTGAGGCCAGGCAGGTCCTTGGCAAGCGTCGCCATGCGCCTGGGGAACATGTAGTCCAGCCCGCTGACCAGCTGAAACAACGACAGATCCACGTACGAGTGCACCCCCAGCGCATGCGCGCCACCGGCGTGTTGCAGCACCTGCTCGAAATAGCCCAGAAACTTGGGCAGCCGGTTCTCGCGCAGGTCCGCAGCGCGCTTGGCCGCTTCGGCTTTCTGGTCTTCGTAGTACAGCCCGACGCCGATCGGGTGATGGGTGTCGTGCACTTCGGCCACCAGGTCGGCAATGGTCATCTGCAGTTGCAGCGCCTGCAGCCGTTGGGCCTCGGCCTCGGGCACCAACTGCAGCTGTGGCCCCAGGAAATGCAGGATCGCTGCCACCTGTGCCACCACGACATCGCCCGCACGCAGGAAGGGCGGTGCGAACGGCTGTGCACCGTCCTGCCGACCCTGCAGGAACGCTGTCATGGCCTCGTCGCCGTCGACGCGCGCCACATCGGTGTAACGGGCGCCTGCATCCTCCAACGCCAGACGGACGAATTCGCCGCGTCCCTGCAGGCCGGTCCAGTAGTAGAGCTGATAGTGCATGCGCTGCTCCGCGTTCGAATGGCGCTGCAGCCTACGCAATGCGCGGCTAGTCGGGCGTGACCGCAGCGTCAGCGGGCTGTGACCCGGCCACAGCCGCCGGCTGCGCCAGCAGCCACGCCAGCTTGCGCGCACGCGGCTGACGCTTGAGCGCGCACTCCGCGCGCGAGGCGCTGCTGCGGTCCGGGTAGCGGTGGCTGGCCATGATCTGCAGTGGCGGATTGGCGCGCGTGTAGCACGCGCCGGTGCCTTGCGCATGCGCCTGGAAACGCCGCTCCAGATCATTGGTGATCCCGGCGTAATAGCTGCCGTTGCGGCACAGCAGCAGATACAGATACCAGGGCTTGGGTGCATCCATGGCCGCATTATCGCCGCTGGCCGGCGCCTGCACAGCGTCAGCGCACCGACGGTGGCGGTGCGGGCCGGCGCCGACCACGCAACGCGCGAGTGAATAACCACCTAAACATTGGTTATTTGACGCTCGCGGCGCCGGCAAACAGCATGCCCTACTGCCATGCGCGGTCCGGCCGGCTTGGCGACAGAACGCCAAGCGACGCGCGCACAACCGGCCGCAACGCGCTCGGAATACGCCATATCGCCCACCCACAAGGACCTCCATGCCTGTGCAACACCGGATCCCCGCCGGGATCGCTTCTGCTTCAAGGTGGTTGGCTACCCCGCAACGATTGGCATGGAGCCTGGCGTTGGCGTGTGCGCCGGCCATGGCGGATGAAGTAGGTGAACCCGCGACGCCGGCGGGCGCGGCGCAGACGCTCGGTGCAGTGACGGTCACGGCCACACGGCGCGAAACCACCTTGCAGCAGGTGCCGGTGGCGGTGTCGGTGGTGCAGGGCGAGACGCTGGAGCGCGAGAACCGCAACAGCGTGGCGGACCTGCCGGCACTGGTGCCCAGCCTGACCTTCCGCACCGGCGCGTCGAACAAGGACACCTCGTTGTTCCTGCGCGGGGTGGGCACCATTTCCACTTCGCCGGGCGTGGAGCCCAGCGTGGCCACGGTGATCGATGGCGTGGTGCTGGGCAGGCCCGGGCAGGCCACGCTGGATCTGCTCGATGTCGAACGCATCGAGGTGCTGCGCGGGCCGCAGGGCACCCTGTTCGGCAAGAACGCTTCGGCCGGGGTGCTCAACATCGTCAGCAAGCCGGCGCCGGAGACAGTTGGCGGCTATGTGGATTACTCGCACTTTGGTGGCGGCGACGAAGACCGCGTGCGTGCCAGCATCGGGGGCGCGTTGCTGCCGGAGGTGCTCAAGGCCAGCGTGTCGGCGTTGTGGGCCGAGTACGGCGGCAACGTGCGCAACGTGGCCGATGGGCAGACCGTCAATGGCTACCGACGCGCCGGTGCACGGCTGCGGCTGGATCTCACCCCCACGCCCGACTTCACGGCGACCCTGTTGGCCGATTACCTGCAGTCCCACAGCGATGCGCCCAGCGGGGTAGTGGTGGCAAGCACGCGTGCCGACTTTGCCGCCGCCCTGGCGCCGGTGCGGGCCGGGGCCGACAACCGGCAGATCAACAGCGATTTCCCCACGTCTCTGGACGACATCAACAAGGGCGCCTCGCTGCAGCTGGATCAGCACATCGGCGAGCTGGTGCTGACCTCGATCAGCGCATGGCGGCAATGGGACAACACGCAATTCCAGGATGGCGACCGCACCGCCCAGCGCAGTGCGGCGTTTCCCGCATCGCATGACCGGGGCGATCTGGGCTACACGCAGTACTCGCAGGAACTGCGCGTACAGACCCCGCGCGACCGCGCCGTGGAGGCGGTGGCCGGGCTGTATTACCTGCACGCGCGCAGTGATGAAACCTATCGCCGCACCGTCACCTCGCCCACTGCCAGCACGGTCGGCGTGGCCGACTACGCCACCCGTGCGCAGACCTATGCCGCGTTCGGCGAAGCCACCTGGCATTGGCGCCCGGATCTGCGCGCCTTGCTGGGTGTGCGCTTCACCCGCGACACGCTGGACTATGACCATCGGCGCGTGTCCACCTCCGCAACGGCGGTCACCGGCATCCAGCCGGCCACTGCAAGCAGCGGCAGCACCGCAGAAAACGGCGTCTCCGGTCGCACCGGCCTGCAATACGACTTCGATGCGCGCACCACCGGCTACCTCACCTATTCGCGCGGCTACAAGGGCCCGGCCTACAACGTGTTCTTCAACATGCAGCCGCGCGACACGCCGGCACTGAAGCCGGAAACCTCCAACGCCTGGGAGCTGGGTTTGAAGGCGCGCGCCCTGGATGACCGGCTGAGTGCAAACGTGGCGTTGTTTCATACCGAATACGCCAATTACCAGGCCAACTTCTTCGACACCGTGGCCGGGCAGGTGGTGACGCGGCTGATCAACGCCGGGCAGGTGCGCACGCAGGGCCTGGAGCTGGATCTGGACTACCGCCCGACCGAGCGGCTCAGCCTGGCCGCCTCGCTGGCCTATACGCAGGCACGCATCCAGCGCTTTGCCTGCCCGGCAGCGGCTGCGGCCAATTGCAATGTCGATGGCCGGCCGCTGCCGTTTTCGCCCGACTGGAAGGGGAATCTGCGCGCAGGTTATCGCCTGCCGCTGCATGGCAGCCTGGCGCTCGAATTCAACGGCGATGTGAGCTGGCAGGACAGCGTGCAGTACGACCTCAGCCAGACTCCGCAGACCATCCAGGGACCGTATGCGATCTGGAACGCCAGCATTGCGCTGGCCGACGATGCGCACGGCTGGCGGGTGGCGGTGCTGGGACGCAATCTCGGCGATCGGTCGTACGCGCCACTGCTGGCCAACGCCACCGGCAATGTCTATCGATTGGTACCGCGCGACGATCAGCGTTACCTGGGCCTGCAAGTGCGCAAGGATTTTTGACGATGGGTTTGAACGTGACGGTGAGTTGCGACACGTGCGGCGGTCCACGATGAGTGCGCCACGTCAGCTGTCGCTGGGTGCGTTCCTGATGGCCACCGGTCACCACGTGGCGGCGTGGCGGCATCCGCAGGTCAATGCGCAGACGCTGGATTTTGCGCAATATCGCGAGATGGTGCGCATTGCCGAAGCCGCCAAGTTCGACGCGGTGTTCGTCGCCGACAGCCTGGCCGCAGCCGGCGGGCCGGTCGCTCCGCAGATGGCGCGCTCCAGCCTGTTCGAGCCGCTGACCCTGCTTAGCGCGCTGGCAGCGGTGAGCGAGCGCATCGGCCTGATCGCCACCATGACCACCAGCTACAACGAGCCGTATCACGTGGCGCGCAAGTTCGCCTCGCTGGATCATCTCTCCGGCGGGCGTGCCGGCTGGAACCTGGTCACCTCCGATGCCGCCGACGAGGCGCTCAATTTCAATCGCGATGCGCATTACGTGCATGCCGAGCGCTATGCGCGGGCGCGCGAGTTCCAGCAGGTGGTGGCCGGGCTGTGGGACAGCTGGGACGACGATGCCTTCATCGCCGACAAGGCGGCCGGCCTGCATCACGACCCGGCGCGTGCGCATGTGCTGGACCACCGCGGCACGCACTTCCAGGTGCGTGGCCCGCTCAATATTGCGCGTGCGCCGCAGGGCCACCCGGTGCTGGTGCAGGCCGGCTCGTCCGAGCCAGGGCGTGCGCTGGCAGCCGAGACCGCCGAGGTGGTGTTCACCGCGCAATCGTCGCTGGCCAAGGCGCAGGCGTTCTATGCCGACATCAAGGGACGACTGGAACAGTTCGGCCGCACGCGCGATGCGCTGAAGGTGCTGCCGGGCGTGTTCATCGTGGTGGGGCAAAGCCAGGCCGAGGCGCAAGAAAAATTCGAGCAGTTCCAGGACCTGGTGGAGCCGCAGGTCGGCATCGCGCTGCTGTCGCGGATGCTGGGCAACTTCGACCTGTCCGGCTATCCGGCCGATGGTCCGCTGCCGGAATTGCCGCTCACCGAAACCGGCCAGCGCAGCCGCCAGCAATTGTTCACCGAGCTGGCCGGGCAGGAACAGCTGAGCATCGCCCAGCTTGGCCGGCGCATCGCCGGCGGGCGCGGCCACTACAGCCTGATCGGCACGCCCACGCAGATTGCCGACGAGTTGCAGGCCTGGTTCGAACAGGGCGCGGCAGACGGGTTCAACGTGCTGGTGCCGCATCTGCCCGGCGGCCTGGCTGATGTGGCCACGCACGTGGTGCCGGAGCTGCAGCGACGTGGACTGTTCCGGCGTGAATATGCCGGGCGCACGCTGCGCGATCATCTGGGGCTGGCACGCCCCGCCAATCGCTTCAGCGCTCGCTGATCAACCGGAACCACTCATGACCTATCTCGCACATCCCGACCGTTACGACCGTATCGCCTACCGCCGCGTCGGCCGCAGCGGCCTGGTGTTGCCGGCTCTGTCGCTGGGCCTGTGGCACAACTTCGGCGACAGCACGCCGATCGACACCCAGCGCGCATTGCTGCGCACCGCGTTCGACCTGGGCATCACCCACTTCGATCTGGCCAACAACTACGGCCCGCCGTACGGCAGCGCGGAGATCAACTTCGGCCGGCTGCTACGTGAAGATTTCAGGCCGTATCGCGACGAATTGATCATTTCTACCAAGGCCGGCTGGGACATGTGGCCGGGCCCGTACGGGCAGGGCGGCAGCTCGCGCAAATATCTGCTGTCCAGCCTGGATCAAAGCCTGCAGCGGCTGGGCGTGGAGTATGTGGACATCTTCTATTCGCATCGCTTCGATGCGGACACACCGCTGGAAGAGACCGCCGGTGCGCTGGCCAGTGCGGTGCAGCAGGGCAAGGCGCTGTACGTGGGCGTGTCGTCGTATTCGGCAGCGCGCACGCGCGAGATTGCCGCGCTGCTGCGCGAGTGGAAGGTGCCGCTGCTGATCCATCAACCGGCCTACAACCTGTTCAACCGCTGGCCGGAGCAGGAGTTGCTGGACACCACCGCCGACCTCGGTGCCGGAGTGATTGCGTTTACGCCATTGGCGCAGGGCCTGCTTACCGGCAAGTATCTGGAGGGCATTCCCGAGGATGCGCGCGTCAATCGCCCCGGTGGTCAATCCTTGCGGCCCGAACACCTGTCCGACGACAACCTGCAACGCGCACGCGGCCTGGATGCCATTGCGCAGCGGCGCGGGCAGAGCCTGGCGCAGCTGGCGCTGGCCTGGGTGCTGCGCGATCCACGGGTGAGCTCGGCGCTGCTGGGTGCCAGCCGCCCGGAGCAGTTGATCGAAAACGTGGCGGCATTGCAGGCGCCTGCGTTCACCGCAGAAGAGTTGGCCGAGATCGATCGCCATGCGGTCGAAGGCGGGATCAACCTCTGGGAAAAACCCTCCACCGATTGGCAATGAGGAAGCTGCCGATGCGTCACTGCGTTTCAGCAACGACAATCGAAACGGCCACGCAGTCGTTGGCCGCGCGTGGCGGCGAAACGCAGGCCGCGGGTACGGTAGGTGCAAAGCGCTGGCTGCGTGCGGCACGCCGCCGGCTGACAGCTGCGCGCGCGGGCTGGGTGGCCGTGTGGGTGTCTGCGTTGCTGTTCGCCAGCATCGTGCTGGGGCAGCCTGCGCTTGCGGCCGAGCCGGCGCAGTTGCGCATCGGTTATCAAAAGGCGGTGTCGAGTCTGGTGCTGGCCAAGCAGCATCGCTTGCTGGAACAGCGCTTTCCCCGCACCAGGATCACCTGGGTGGAATTTCCGGCCGGACCGCAATTGCTGGAAGCCTTGAACGTGGGCAGCATCGACCTCGGCGGCGCCGGCGACATTCCGCCGTTGTTCGCGCAGGCCGCCGGGGCCGACCTGCTGTATGTAGGTTGGGTACCACCCACGCCGAAGGCCGAGACCATCCTGGTGCCGGCCAAGAGCACGCTGCGCACCGTGGCCGACCTCAAGGGCAAGCGCGTCGCGTTTCAGAAAGGCTCCAGCGCGCACAACCTGTTGTTGCGCTTGCTCGCCAAATCCGGCCTGAGCCTGCGCGACATCACGCCGTTGTATCTGTCGCCGGCCAACGCGCGTGCGGCCTTCGCGGCCGGGCAGGTGGATGCGTGGGCCATCTGGGACCCGTGGTATTCGGCCCTGACCCTGGATGGCAGTGCACGCCTGCTCGCCAACGGCGAAGGGCTGGGGCTGACCGGCGGGTTCTTCCTGTCGTCGCGCCGCTATGCAACCGCGTGGGGTCCGTTCGTGCAACAGGTGATGGTGCAACTCAACCAGGCCGATGGCCTGCTGGAGCGCGACCGCGCCGGCAGCATCAAGGTGCTGGCGCAGGTGAGCGGGCTGCCGCCTGCGGTGGTCGAGCGCACACTGGCGCACCGCCCGCCGGCCAGCGTGCAGCCGCTCAATGCGCAGGTCATCAAGGCCCAGCAAGCCACTGCCGACCTGTTCCATGCACAGCGCCTGCTGCCCAAGCGCGTGCTGGTGGCACCGGCGGTGTGGCGCGCGCCTGCGCCTGCCGCTGCACAGCCGGCGGGCAAGTGATGCGCTCGATGGCATGCACGTGTGCAATGCGGCACCGGGAACCTGCGCGCGCGCAGGTGAGCGCCCACGTGTCGGTGCAACACGCGGTAAGGCGATGCGCCGCCGCCACGGTGCTGCAATGAGCGCCCGCGCACGCCGTCTGGGCGCTGGCTTGGTGCCCTGGTTGCTGCCGCTGGCATTGCTGCTGGCATGGCAGATTGCCGCGGCCACGGGCTGGCTGCCGCAGCGCATTCTTCCTGCGCCCGATGCGGTACTGCGTGCCGCCATCACGCTCGTGCAAAGTGGTGAGCTGTGGCAGCACCTGGCCATCAGCGGTTGGCGCGCGGCGGTGGGCCTGGCCATCGGCGGCAGCATCGGCCTGGCACTGGGCCTGTTGACGGGCGTGTCGCAGGTGGCGGAACGGCTGCTCGACAGCAGCCTGCAGATGCTGCGCAACGTGCCGCATCTGGCGCTGATTCCGCTGGTGATCCTGTGGTTTGGCATCGACGAGGGTGCCAAGCTGTTTCTGGTGGCGCTGGGCACGTTCTTCCCGATCTATCTCAATACCTATCACGGCATCCGCAGCGTGGACCCGGCCTTGATCGAGATGGCGCGCAATTACGGCCTGCGTGGGCCGCAGCTGTTTGTCGATGTGCTGCTGCCCGGCGCGTTGCCCTCCATCCTGGTCGGCTTGCGCTTCGCGCTGGGGCTGATGTGGCTGACCCTGATCGTGGCCGAGACCATTTCGGCCAGTTCCGGCATCGGCTATCTGGCCACCAATGCGCGCGAGTTCCTGCAGACCGACATCGTGGTGGTGGCGATCGTGCTGTACGCGCTGCTCGGCAAGCTGGCCGACCTGGCCGCACGCGGCCTGGAAGCCTGGTGGCTGGGCTGGCATCCGGCACACCAGCAGCGTGCGCAGGTGCGCCGATGAGCGCGACCGACACCGGCCTGCCGCTGAGCCTGCGCGGCATCGGCAAGCGCTATGGCGACAGCGAGGTGCTGCGCGGCATCGATCTGCAGATCGTCCCCGGCGCCTGCGTCGCGGTGGTGGGCCGCAGCGGCTGCGGCAAGAGCACGCTGCTGCGGGTGATTGCCGGGCTGGAAGCGGCCGACAGCGGCACCGTGGAGAGCGGCGCTGCGCCGCTTGCCGCGCAGCGCGATGCAGTGCGGCTGATGTTCCAGGACGCGCGGTTGCTGCCGTGGAAGCGGGTGATCGACAACGTGGCGCTGGGGCTGGGCCGTGCCGGCCGCATGCAGGCCCAGGCCGCGCTGGATGCGGTGGGGCTGGGCACGCGTGGCGGCGACTGGCCAGCGGCGCTGTCTGGCGGCCAGCGGCAGCGCGTGGCGCTGGCGCGCGCGCTGGTGCATCGGCCACGGCTGCTGCTGCTGGACGAACCACTGGGCGCGCTGGATGCATTGACCCGTATCGAAATGCAGCAGCTGATCGTGCAGCTGTGGCGGCACTACGGCTTCACCCTGGTGCTGGTGACCCATGACGTGGCCGAAGCCTGCGCGCTGGCCGACCGCATCGTGGTGGTCGAGCAGGGTCAGGTCGGCCTGGATGTCGCGGTGCCGGTGGCGCACCCGCGTGCGCCCGGGTCACCGGCCCTGGCGGCGATCCAGGCGCAGGTACTGTCGCGCCTGCTGGGAGCTGCGCAGACCTCCGAGCAGGCGGCTGCGGCGAAGGCCGATGTGCGGCGCGACGCCACGCGTGAGGCTGCGCGACACGGAGGGGCACCGCTGCAGCGGATCGTCTAGCAGCCGGCGTCGGGCGCGAAGGCTCCGCCGCCGCGCCCTGCGCTACGCGTCCTCCCTCAACCAGCAGGCAAGAGGCTGCGGTGCGCCATCGCAACCGCACACCGGCTGCGTGCGCCGCCTGGCACTGCTGATTGGAGCCGGGCACCGGCGTCGCTGCAGCCCGGCTCCGGCACCGGCAAGCCTTGAAACCCCGCCCTGCAACCGCATCTGCACGGTATCGCCGGCGTCGCCGGCCACCCGTTCAGAGGATTTCCCATGCGGATGGACAAGCTCACCTCGCGGTTCCAGCAGGCACTGGCCGACGCGCAGTCGCTGGCCGTGGGCCGCGACCACAACATCATCGAGCCGGTGCACGTGCTGGCCGCGCTGCTCGACCAGAGCGGCGGCAGCACGCGCCCGCTGCTGTCGCAGGCCGGGGTCAACGTGCCGCTGCTGCGCGAGCGACTGGGCGAGGCGCTGGACACGCTGCCCAAGGTCTCCGGGCAGGAAGGCAACCTGTCGATCGGCAACGACCTCAATCGCCTGCTCAACCAGACCGACAAGCTGGCCCAGCAACATGGCGATGCCTTCATCGCCAGCGAGTGGTTCGTGCTGGCTGCCGCCGACGATGCCAGCCCGCTGGGCGTGGCCCTGCGCGCGGCCGGTGGCGACAAGAAGAAGATCGAAGCGGCCATCGACAAGCTGCGTGGCGGCGAAACCGTGCAATCGGAAAACGCCGAGGAACAGCGCCAGGCGCTGGAGAAATACACCATCGACCTGACTGCGCGTGCCGAAAGCGGCAAGCTCGATCCGGTGATCGGCCGCGATGAAGAGATCCGCCGCACCATCCAGGTGCTGCAGCGCCGTACCAAGAACAACCCGGTGCTGATCGGCGAACCCGGCGTGGGCAAGACCGCCATTGTCGAAGGCCTGGCCCAGCGCATCATCAACGGTGAAGTGCCCGAAGGCCTGCGCGGCAAGCGCGTGCTGTCGCTGGACATGGGCGCGCTGATCGCCGGCGCCAAATTCCGCGGCGAGTTCGAAGAGCGCCTGAAGGCGGTGCTGAGCGACCTGTCCAAGAACGAAGGCCAGATCATCCTGTTCATCGACGAGCTGCACACCATGGTGGGCGCGGGCAAGGCCGACGGCGCGATGGATGCCGGCAACATGCTCAAGCCGGCGCTGGCACGCGGCGAACTGCATTGCATCGGCGCCACCACGCTGGACGAATACCGCAAGTACATCGAAAAGGACGCGGCACTGGAGCGGCGCTTCCAGAAGGTGTTCGTGGGCGAGCCGACGGTGGAAGACACCATCGCGATCCTGCGTGGGCTGAAGGAACGCTACGCAGTGCATCATGGCGTGGAGATCACCGACCCGGCGATCGTGGCTGCGGCCACGCTGTCCAACCGCTACATCACCGATCGCCAGTTGCCGGATAAAGCCATCGACCTGATGGACGAAGCCGCATCGCGCATCCGCATGGAGATCGACTCCAAGCCGGAGGAACTCGATCGCCTGGAGCGCCGCCTGATCCAGCTCAAGATCCAGCGCGAAATGCTGAAGAAGGAAAAGGACGACGCCTCGCGTCAGCGTCTGGCTGATCTGGAAACCGACATCGACAAGCTGGAGCGCGAGTTCTCCGATCTCAACGAAGTGTGGAAATCGGAGAAGGCCGCGTTGCAGGGCACCACCAAGATCAAGGAGCAGATCGAGCACGCCAAGCTGGAATTGGAGGCCGCGCAGCGCCGCCAGGACTACGCCAAGATGAGCGAGATCCAGTACGGCGTGCTGCCGCAGCTGGAGAAGCAGATGCTGCTGGCCAACGAGGTCGAACACCACGACTTCAAGCTGGTGCAGGACCGCGTCACGGCCGAGGAAATTGCCGAAGTGGTGTCGCGCTGGACCGGCATTCCGGTCAACAAGATGCTCGAAGGCGAGCGCGACAAGTTGCTGCGCATGGAAGACGAGCTGCATCACCGCGTGGTCGGGCAAAACGAAGCGATCAAGGTCGTGTCCGACGCGGTGCGCCGCTCGCGCGCGGGTCTATCCGATCCCAATCGCCCGAGTGGCTCGTTCCTGTTCCTGGGGCCGACCGGCGTGGGCAAGACCGAGTTGTGCAAGGCGCTGGCGGACTTCCTGTTCGACAGCACCGAAGCAATGATCCGCATCGACATGAGTGAGTTCATGGAGAAGCACTCGGTCTCGCGTCTGATCGGTGCGCCCCCGGGCTATGTGGGCTATGAAGAAGGCGGCTATCTCACCGAAGCGGTGCGCCGTCGCCCGTATTCACTGATCCTGCTGGACGAGGTGGAAAAGGCGCATGCCGATGTCTTCAACATCCTGCTGCAGGTGCTCGACGATGGCCGCCTCACCGATGGGCAGGGCCGCACGGTGGACTTCCGCAATACCGTCATCGTGATGACCTCCAATCTGGGCTCGCACCAGATCCAGGAGCTGTCCGGCGACGGCAGCGCCGAGGCCTATACGCAGATGAAGGCCGCAGTGATGGGCGTGGTGCAGGCGCACTTCCGCCCGGAGTTCATCAACCGGCTGGACGACATCGTGGTGTTCCACCCGCTGGACAAGGCGCAGATCAAGTCGATCGCGCGCATCCAGTTGCATGGGCTGGAAAAACGCCTGGCCGAGCGCGGCCTCAAGCTGGATCTGGACGATCCCGCGCTGGAATTGTTGGGCAATGTCGGCTTCGACCCGGTGTATGGCGCACGCCCGCTCAAGCGCGCGATTCAGTCGCAGGTGGAAAACCCGTTGGCCCAGCAGATCCTGTCGGGGCATTACCTCAGCGGCGACACCGTGCAAGTGCGCGCTGAAGGCGGGCGGCTGGCTTTCACCAAGGGCTGAGGCGCAGCACCGGTTATGCGCGCGCATGCGCAGGGCAGGCATCTGGAGTTCGGTAAGGCTTGATTGGAGGGCGAGTCGTCCCGCAGGATGCGGGGGCGGCTCGCCTGCGGCATGCGGGCCGCTTTGGAGCCTGGCGGATTGCCGCGCTCTGCCTCCCTCGAACACCTCATCTGGCAAGGAACTTCAGATGCGTCTTGCGTATGTTCCGATCTATGTCGGCGTCGCCTTGGGATTAACAGGTGCCCTGCACGCAGCGGAAGTGCCGGATATTTTCGCCGCGCTCAAAGCCTACGAGGCCGAGGACTACGCGGGTTGTGCCCAGGTGATGGCCGCACTGCAGCGCTCCTCCGGCGAACTGCAGCAAAATGGCGAACTCCTGCGTGCAGAGTGTCTGGCGGCAGCGAAACAGACCGACGAGGCGATACGCTATCTCGAAGAGGAAATTCCACGGGGGCGCATTTCCATCGATGATCTGCGCAGCAAGGACCGGCCCGGCCTGAATCGGCTGCGAAAGACGGATGGGTGGCCTGCGCTGCTGGCGAAGGCCGACCGCATCAGTGCGCAGCAGCAGACGGCGTTGAATCTGCAATTGCGGCAGGAGCTGCTTGCGCGCGTAGAGAAGGATCAGCATGCGCAAAATGCAGCAATCACCGCTGGAGGCAAGCCAGCCGACTGGGCATCGATCGTGCCGGTGATGCGCGAAAACACCGAATGGCTCAAGCAGGTCGTCGCGACGCAGGGGTGGCCGGGACGGCGCCTGGTGGGCGAAGACGGCGCAAAAGCAGCATGGACCTTGATACAGCATTCCGACGCCGATCCAGGGTTTCAGGCGCAGGTGCTGGCATTGATGGAAGCGGCGCTTGCCAGGCAGGATGTGGCGCCTGACGATGTGGCGCTACTCACCGATCGTGTCTTGCGCGCGCAAGGGAAGCCGCAGCGCTACGGCACCCAGTTTCAGACGGGTGCGGATGGCTACATGTCGCTGCAGCCCACTGAGGACGAAGCGGGCCTGGATGCGCGTCGCCGTAGCATGGGGCTCCCTCCCATGCATCAGTACAAAGAGATGTTGCGCGACGTTTACCATCAGCCGGTGCGGTGAGCGATGGTTGAGGGGCGTCGGGTTGCCAGCAGCGACGGCGGGCGCGCGTGCGCCTCTGCACGACCTGATCGTTGGCGATGTCGTCATTGCCGGCTGTCATGAGGTGCGGGTCGGCGGCCGGGTATCGTCGGGCTCCTTGTCCAGCAGCGAGCCGTGCCATGACCGATCCGCAGTGGAAGCCTGAAACCATCGCCGTGCATGGCGGGTATCGCCCCGACCCGACCACGCGCGCGGTGGCGGTGCCGATCTATCAGACGGTGGCGTATGCGTTCGACGATACCCAGCATGGCGCGGACCTGTTCGACCTGAAGGTGCAGGGCAACATCTACAGCCGCATCATGAACCCCACCAACGACGTGCTGGAGCAGCGCGTGGCCGCGCTGGAAGGCGGCATCGGCGCCTTGGCGCTGGCATCGGGGCAGGCCGCGGTGACGTATGCGATCCAGACCATCGCCGAGGCCGGCGACAATATCGTGTCCTCCAGCGCCTTGTATGGCGGCACCTACAACCTGTTCGCGCATACGCTGCCGCAGTTCGGCATCAGTACGCGCTTTGCCGACTATCGCGACCCGCAGGCGTTCGCCGGCTTGATCGACGAACGCACCAAGGCGGTGTTCGTCGAGTCGATCGGCAATCCGCGCGGCAACATCACCGATATCGAAGCGGTGGCGGCCGTGGCGCATGCGCACGGCGTGCCGTTGATCGTGGACAACACCGTCGCCACGCCGTCGCTGCTGCGGCCGATCGACTTCGGTGCCGACATCGTGGTGCATTCGCTGACCAAGTATCTAGGCGGGCACGGCAACAGCATCGGTGGGGCGATCGTGGACAGCGGGCGCTTTCCGTGGGCGGCGCACAAGGCACGCTTTCCGCGCCTCAACGAGCCGGACGTGAGTTATCACGGCGTGGTGTATACCGAGGCCTTGGGCGAGGCAGCGTATATCGGGCGTGCGCGCGTGGTGCCATTGCGCAATACCGGTGCGGCGCTGTCGCCGTTCAATGCGTTCTTGATCTTGCAAGGTATCGAAACATTGCCGCTGCGCATGGAGCGCATCAACGCCAATACCTTGGCCATTGCGAGGTATCTGCAGCACCACGCACGCGTTGCCTGGGTCAACTATGCCGCGCTGCCGGATCACCCCGAGCATGCACTGGCGCAGAAATATCTGGGCGGCCACGGGTCCGGCGTGCTCACGTTTGGTCTGCCCGGCGGGCGTGCGGCCGGCGCGCGTTTCCTGGATGCGCTGCAGCTGTTTACCCGGCTGGTGAATATCGGCGATGCCAAGTCGCTGGCGACGCACCCGGCGTCCACCACGCACCGCCAGCTGGGCCCGGCCGAGCTGGAGCATGCCGGGGTGAGTGAAGACACCGTGCGGCTGTCGATCGGCATCGAGCATATCGATGACTTGCTGGCGGATCTGGAGCAGGCGCTGCAGGGGGCGTGAGGTTTAGCCAGTCTCCTGCGGGAGAGGGGTTGGGGTGAGGGTGCGGTAGGTCTGCAATGCAGCAGTCGACGTCGAACGGCGCCATCGACTCGCAATCGCGCCCTCATCCGCCCCTTCGGGGCACCTTCTCCCGATGGGAGAAGGACAGGTTGAGCCCTTCTCCCCATGAAGGAGGACAATGTCCCCGATGGGAGAAGGAAGCGGTCATTCACCGCCCAGCGCGTGGAGACGCGCTTGGCTTGGCCGGTGGTCGCAGACCTCTGAGGCGCCTGCTACCATGCGCGCCCCTGAGGTGACTGCCGCAGTTGCGGTGGTTTAAACGGGAATCCGGTGCGCGGCTCGCCTTGGGCGGGGCGCAATTCCGGAGCTGCCCCCGCAACGGTGGGCGAGATAAGGGTCTGCACGTCACGCCACTGTGCTTGCATGGGAAGGCGCAGGCCTGGGAAGCGTCCGCTTCCACTCGCGAGCCCGGAGACCGGCCTGAGGGACAAGACCCGGCACGCGGTGGGCGTGGCCTTGATCGTCTGGCGCTGCGGCGTTGGGCGCCTGGCCCGTTGCTGTCTGCCGCCCCCATTGCCCCCCGCGCGGGTAGGCGCGGTTCCAGGAGCAGCAGTCGATGTCCGTTTCTTCCGTTTTGCCGACCCGCGCCGTGCTGGCCGTGGGGCTGTCGCTGTGCATGACCAACCTGGCCCGGGCAGAGGCCGCCGTCGATCTCGACGAAGTCGTGGTCACCGCCTCGCGCACCGCGCAGACCCAGGACCAGACACTGGCGCCGGTCACGGTGATCGACCGCGCGCAGATCGAGCGTCGCCAGGTCACCGCATTGCAGGATCTGCTGCGTGGCGAAGCCGGGGTGTCGCTGGCCAACAACGGCGGTCCGGGCAAGCCGACCTCGCTGTTCCTGCGTGGCACCGAATCCGACCAGGTGGTGGTGCTGATCGATGGCGTGCGCATCGGCTCGGCCACCTCCGGTGGGGCGGCCCTGCAGGACCTGCCGATCGAACAGATCGAACGCATCGAGATCGTGCGTGGCCCGTTTTCCAGCCTGTATGGTTCCGAAGCGCTGGGCGGGGTGATCCAGATCTTCACCCGTCGCCCGCAGGGCAGCTTCGTGCCGATGCTCAGCGTGGCTGCCGGCAGCAACAACGCGCGCCGCTACGGTGCCGGCCTGGCCGGGCGGAGCGAGGGCGATCTGGGCGAGGCCGGCGGCTGGTACTCGGTCAACGCAGTGCATGACGAAACCGACGGCATCAATGCGTATCTGGACACCAGTTCCAGCGCCTACGACCCGGATCGCGATGGGTGTCGCAACGATTCGTTGAGTGCACAAGGCGGCTGGCGCTTCAACCGGCAGTGGGATGCCGACGTGCACGCGTTGCGTGCGCAGAGCCGTAACGACTACGACGGCTCTGTCTTTGGCGGCAACCTGTCCAAGGGCGTGCAGCAGGCGGTCGGTGGCCGTGTGCGTTACGCACCCACCGATGCGCTCAAGTTCACCGCCAGCGTCGGCGGCAGTTCCGACTTCAGCGATGCGTATTACGACGGTGCGTACGTGTCCACTTACGACACCCGCCGCAAGCAGGGCTCGTTGCAGGCCGACATCACCACGGCACCGGGCCTGTTGACGGTCGGCTTTGACTGGCAGCGCGACGCCATCGCCAGCAGCGACAACTACGACGCCGACAGCCGCATCGACCGCGCGGCATTTGCGCAGTGGCAGCAGAGCTTCGGTGCGCAGTCGGTGCAGGCCAGCCTGCGTCGCAACGACAACAGCCAGTTCGGCGGCAAGACCACCGGCAGCCTGCTGTGGGGTTGGGACTTTGCCGAGCACCTGCGCCTGACCGCCAGCTACGGCACCGCATTCAAGGCGCCCACCTTCAATGAGCTGTACTACCCGGACTTCGGTAACCCGTTGCTCGGGCCGGAGACGTCCAACAGTGCGGAGCTTGGGCTGCGGGGGCGCTACGACTGGGGCACCTGGACGCTCAGCGCCTTCCAGACCCGCATCAGCGACCTAATCGCCTATGACGCCTCGCTGGTGGATGCCGCCCACCCCTTTGGCCAGCCGAACAATATCGACAAGGCGCGCATCCGTGGCGCCGAAGCCGGTTACGAGACCGCGCTGGCTGGCTGGACGCTGCGTAGCGCGCTGACCTGGCTGGCGCCGCAGGCCGATGGCGAGGTCGGGCACGGCAACTGGCTGCCGCGTCGCGCCCGCCAGAGTGGGCGCATCGATGCCGACCGCACCGTCGGCGCGTTCGGCGTGGGCGCAAGCCTGTTCGGCTCGGGCAAGCGCTTCGATGACCTGGCCAACACAGAGCGCCTGGCCGGTTACGGTCTGCTGGACCTGCGCATGAGTTATGCGATCAACACGGACTGGAAGGTGCAGTTCACCGCCAACAACGTGTTCGACCGCCGCTACGAAACCGCGCGCTGGTATGCGCAGCCCGGGCGGAATTACCTGCTCACCTTCCGCTACCAGCCAGCGCAATAACGCGACCTTTCGTCGCGCGAAGGCGGGTTGCGCTGCGGCGGGTCCCGACGGTCCGCAGGCGCTGGCCGCTTTGCCGGGTTGGGGATTGGTTGTGCTGCGTCCCCCGGGCTCATGCCGCGCTGCATGGCGGCTCGCTCGCCCGTCCGGGTGACGCGCTGCAACGCCTCCGGAGACCGCCGCCCTGACGTAGCCCGCCCGCCATGACCCAGGAAGCGCCGGTTGGTCCTGGAATCACGCGCTCGGGAAAGCGCTGGCCGATGCGTTGCCGGCACCGCGTCCGATCCTGCGAGGTACATGGCCACCGCGCAGGCCTTCGAAGCGGCGATGCAGCACCGGCATCGCGTGTCACCGCGGTTGGCGCCCATTGCGGGGGTGCTGCATGGAAGCGCCCATCACGCTGGACGGCACCTTGCGGGCAGTGGCCGTGCCTGGGCACGGCCCGTTGGTCGACTGATCTATGGCTGCGAGCCGTTGCCGCAGCCACCTGACCCTTCCCGATGGTCCCGACCGTTGCCGGCCGTCGACCTGACGCTGTGGTTGCGCAACCTGCCGGGCCACCCGGATGCGGGGCGCCTGCATGCGCGAATGTGACCTGTTGCACACCGCTGCCGCAGTTGCCCGGGCAGGGGGTGCTGGTCAGCAATGCGGTCGGGCACGGCGATGTACCGCCGGGCGAACTCACGCCTCGTTTTGTCGATGAAGCCGGCCGGCGGCGCCAGGCATTGGCGCTACAGTGCGGGCCTGCGATGGTGGTGGTGGCAGGTTTGCCCATGGTGCTGACGGGAGAAGCGGTGTGAGTAGCGACTGGATCCTTGCTGCATGCGCAACGCCGGATGCGCGCGTGCGCGCTGCGGCGCTGGCGCGGCAGGAACAGCTGACCAAGCCGCACGGCGCGCTGGGGCGGCTGGAGCAACTGGCGGTGCAGCTGGCCGCCTGGCAACGCAACGCGCACCCGACCGTGCAGCGGGTGTGGATTGCGGTGTACGCCGGTGATCATGGCGTTGCCGCCGAAGGTGTCTCGGCCTTTCCGCAGGCGGTCACCGGCGAGATGGTGCGCAACTTCGCACGCGGCGGCGCAGCCATCGCGGTGCTGGCGCGCGAGCTCGGCGCACGGCTGGAAGTGGTGAACCTGGGCGTGGTCAACGACCCGGGCGAGCTGCCACGGGTGCGACGTGCGTGGATCGCGCCGTCCACCGCCAATCTCTGCGAGCAGCCGGCGATGACTCAGGCGCAGTTGCGCGATGCGCTTGCCGCCGGCGCCGAGAGCATCGCGCAGGCCAGGAGTTGCGATACGCAGTTGTTCGTCGGCGGCGAGATGGGGATCGGCAATACCACCGCCGCCGCCGCGCTGAGTTGCGCCTTGCTGTCCCAATTTCCGCAGGCGATGGCCGGTGCCGGCACCGGCCTGGATGCCGAGGGCATCGCGCACAAGGCCACGGTGATCGCGCGTGCGCTGGCCGTGCACTCCGATGCGGCTACCCCGCTGGAACGGTTGCGCCGGCTCGGCGGCTTCGAGATCGCCGCGCTGGTCGGGGCGTATATCGCCGCTGCGCAGGCCGGCATCCCGGTGCTGGTGGACGGCTTCATTTCCACCGCTGCGGCATTGGTCGCCACCCGTCTCAACCCTGGCGTGCGCGAATGGCTGCTGTTCGGGCATCGCTCGCAGGAACGTGGTCACGCTGCGCTGCTGCGCGCACTCGATGCCGAACCGCTGCTGCAGCTGGATCTGCGCCTGGGCGAGGCCAGCGGCGCGGCGGTGGCGATTCCGCTGCTGCGCAGCGCCTGCGCCTTGCACAACGGCATGGCCACCTTTGCCGAGGCCGGCGTATCCGACGCATGAGCGTGCGGACCACCTTGCTGCGGCATGCGATACCGCCAGCGCAGTGAGCGCGGCCAGTTCGAAGACCCGCTGACCGAACCGGGGTGGCAGCAACTGCGCGCGGCTACTGCAGTGGGTGATTGGAATCCGGGCAGCATGCAAGGTGGACCCGGTGCGACGTGCGTTCGTATGGCGGGCATCGTGTGCGGTCACCATCAACCCACCACCGGCAAAAACAGCTGCTGCGGTGGCGGGTGCATCAGGAACTGCTGGTGCGAAATATTCCAGGCGTAGGCGCCGGCCAGCGGAAAGGCCAGGCAGTCGCCGGGGGCCAGTGCGGCGACGGGTTGGTTGCGGGCCAGTACGTCCTTGGGCGTGCAGAGCTGGCCGACCAGGGTGACTGCGGTGTCGCTGATGACCGGCGGGTGCACCCCGCGCAGCACGCGGACCGGGTGGTCGTGCGCCTGCGCGGCCGGCGTGCGGAAGTGATGGGTGCCGCCGCGCGCGATTGCAAACCAGGCGCCGTGGCTGCGCTTGAGGTCGAGCACTTCCATCAGGTACCAGCCGCAACTGGCGCTGACATAGCGGCCCGGCTCCAGGCGCAGGCGCACCGTATCGCCGTGCTCGTGCAACAACGCCGGCAGCCCCGCGCAGAAGCCGGCCCAGTCGAATGAAGCCTGCGGCGCCAGGTAGTCCACGCCGAAGCCGCCGCCCGCATTCACCCTGAGCGGCCCGAGACCGTAGGTGTGTCGCCACTGCTGCACGGTGCGCAGGTAGGCGGCGATCAGGTGCAGCTGCGCACCGGCATCGCGCTGGTGCGACATCAGGTGGAAATGAAACCCTTCCAGGCGCAGCGCAGACGTTGCGCGCAGCAGCTGCATGGCGGTGTCCAGGTCCTGCGGGTCGAGCCCGAAGGGCGAGGGCTGCCCGCCCATCATCAGGCGCGTGCTCTTGGCGCCGGGTACGGCGATGTTCATGCGCAGGAACACCGGCACGCAGCGGCCGGCAGCCGCGGCGATGGCCGCCAGGCGCTGCAGCTCGCCGAGGCTTTCCACGTGCACGCTGCAGTCGGGCAGGGCCACCGCCTGGGCGAGTTCGCTGTCGAGTTTGCCGGGCCCGCCGAACAGCAGCGCTGCCTGCGGTTGCTGTGCATGCAGCCAGGCCAGTTCGCCACCGGATGCGGCCTCGAAGCCGTCCACATGCGGCGCGAGCGTATGCAGGATCGGTGGCTCCGCATTGGCCTTGGCCGCGTAGAACAGCTCGCACGGCGCAGGTAGCTGCGCGCGCATCCACGCCGCATGCGCGTGCAGCGCGGCCAGATCGTAGACATACGCGCAGACCGGGCCATCGCTGCTGGCGCGCAGTTGCGGCAACGCAGCGATGACGCGGCCCGTGTCGATCTGCAGGCTCACGCCGCCACCTGCCGTGCGCGGAGGAGCGGCGCGATGGGATTGGGCAGGGCGGTGTAGTCGGATTGACGGTCGGCGCGTTGCAACAGACGGGTGCCGAGATTGTTCTTGCCCGGCAGCGGCGCGCCGTCGATCAACCCCTGCAGCGCGGGCTGTGCGCCGTGGCGCTGCTGCCAACGCACGGCAATCTCTCCCACGCGGCGCCACAGCTGCGCTTCCAGCGTGCCGTCGCCTTCGGTCAGATGGAAGATGGCCTCGGCCAGGTTGTTGACCAGGGCGCAGTAGGCCACGCGGTTCCAGCCTTGTTCGGGCGTGTAATACAGCGATTGCCGCGCGCGCTCGCCGACGCCGTGCAGCCGTGTCGGTGGCCAGTGGTGGGCAAGCAGCTTGGTGCCTTCCAGGTCGCGAATCCACACCCGCGTCGGCCACCCGTCGGCAAACCCGATCACGGTGTTCTGCAGATGCGGCTCCAGGGCGATGCCATGCTGGAACAACGCGCTCCACACGCCGTCCAGCAACACGCTGGCATAGGTGCCGAACCAGCGCAGTGTGGCGGTGCGGCGATCCATCGGCGTGCGGCTCAGCGCCTGCAGCTGCCGGGCGCAGACGCTATTGCCCTGCGCATCACAGGTAAACAACGCTGCCGCCACCTGTGGCTGCCAGTGCGCGCGCTGCGCGGCGGGGATGGTCTTGCGGTACAGGATGCCGAAGCTCTCCGACAGGTTGCGTGCGGCGTGCGGGTCGGCGTCGTGCAACGCGCGATCGACCTGAGCTACATCCAGCGAGGTTGCCGCAGGTTCCAGCATCACATCGAAGCCGGGCACCTGCGCGGCCAACGCTTGCCAGCTTGGCGCCAGCAGCTCGGTGAGGGCGACCGCACTTTCCAGTTCGTACCAGGCGTTCTTGCGCACGCAATTGGTCAGGCGCACATGCACCGAGCACTTGAGGAAGTACTCCAGCGCCGGGTGATACAACGTGCGTACCGACGAGGTGGGGCGCAGTGCAGCGCCACGCAGGCCGACCGGTGCGATGAGGCCGCGCGATTGCAGCGTGCGCAGCAAGGGGTCGTCCAGCAGGCGTTGCGCCTCCCACGGGTGGCAGGGATACAGCGCCGGGTCGCCGGACAGCTGGGTCAAGCTGGCACGCACGTCCTGGCCCTGCACGCGCAGCAGGCGCGGGTCGATGCGGAACCAGAACAACTGGAACTGCGCGCGCGCTTCCGGGGCGCAGGCCAGTACCTGCTCCAGCGCGACGCCTTCGCGGCTTTTGGGCGTGGGATGCAGCGCATGCCCCCACAGCATCGATTGCTCCGCATCGATCATGGCCTCGCCGCTGGCCGCGCTGTGCTGGGCCTGCCGCAACAACGCCGCGGTGACCGCCACGCTGTTGGCGCTTTGTGCCAGCAGCTCCGGATTCACCGCCTGCCTGCTGCCCAGCGACTGCAGCAGGCAGCGTGCCAGGGCGTGCGCTGCCAGGCTCTGCCACGGCTGGCCGGCGCTCTTGAGAAACGGCGTGGATGCAAAACGGCAGCGGCCCAGCCGGTCGGCATGGGCAATGCGCACGCACAGCGTGCCGGCGGCACCCAGCGCGATGCGCAGCCAGCGCTGTTCGGCAACCCGCGGGCCGGGGCGATCCAGCCCGCGGTAATCGAAATCGGCGGCATGTTGCGGGATGGCGAACTCGCGCAGGTAGCAGTTCAACCAGCAACTGCAGGCCTGGGCGTCGGCCATGCTGTCGTACCAGGGGTCATGCATCGTGTGCGGCGACATCGGCAGATCTCCTCGAAGGAAAGCGCACCAGGACGGTGAGCGCAGCAGCGGCGGCCGCCAGCGCGGCGGCCAGGAAAGGGCTGGCCGGGCCGGCGGCCTGGGCCAGCGCACCGGCGGCGGCGCCGGCGGCCACGCCGGCCCACTTGCCGCAGGCATCGAACCGGCCGAACAGGCGCCCGGCGCCGTGGCCGCTGGCGACCAGGGCCAGGCTGCGGTTGAGCCCACGCAGGCCGAACAACATGCCAAGGCCGAACAGCAGCCGCGCCGCCACCAGCGCGATGGCGTCGTGCAGCAGCGCCTGCCACAGGCAGGCAAGCGCAAACAGCAACAGCCCGGGCATCAGCCATGCATGGCCATCGCCGCGCCGCCACCACGGCAGCACCACCAGGTACACCAGGTGCGGCAGGCTGTAGAGCAGGCCGGCGAGCGCATCGTGGCCGGCGCCGCGCGCGAGTGCGTAGGGAATGAAGTACGGGAAGGTCACCACCATCGCAAAACAGAACAGGAACTGCGCCAGCAGCAGCGCAGGCCATGACGCTGGAGTGGCCTGCAATGGCGCCGGACCCGACGCGGCGCTGCGTGCGGCCACTGGCCGTGGAGCGGGGTGATCCGCCGGCAACCGCCAGGTCAGCGCGAACGCGATCAGCGGCAGCAGCGCGAGCGCGCGGTACAGCGATTGCGCCGGGCCCAGGGCAAGGGCCAGCCCCAGCAGCGCGGGTGCGCTCACCATTGCCAGCCGTGCCGAATACTGGGTCCAGTCCAGTGCACGCGCCAACGGGCCGGCCTGCGGCTGGCTGGCCAGATAGGCGTTGGCCGCGGCCAGCGAGCCGCCGCAGCCGCCCTGTACGACCAGGCCAACCACCAGCCAGGGCAGCGACGGTGCGAAGCCGGCGATGGCAAAGCCCAGCGCCAGCCCCAGCTGCGCGCGCAGCAACGAACGCTTGCGCCCGTAGCGGTCGGCCAGCCGCCCCCAGGTGCCGGCCGTCAACGCGGTGCACAGCGTCGGCAGCACGTACAGCACGCCGCTCCAGCCCACCGCCGCGCCCGGTGCCAGTTCGGCCAGCACCTGCGGCAGGAACAGCGGCATGCCCAGGGCGGTGAAGGCGGCCAGATAGTGCGCTGCCAGCACCGGGCCGAGAATGCGCTTCATCGCCCACCACCGGCCTGATGGCGCGGCTGTTGCGCAAACGCAGTGCCGAACGGATTGGGCGCGCTGTTGCCGTAGAACTTGTTGATGTCGCTCGCCCCGGTGAGCTGCTTGCTGAGCAGGCTGCCGGCACTGAGCAGGTACTTCACCGGCAACCGGGGCATGGCGAGCAGGTCACGCGCGGGCGCGGTATCGATGCCTTCGGCGTGCAGGTGTTCAAGCGTCCGCGCGAGCTGCGCCTGCAGCTGCGCCGCCAGCGGCGCGCGCAGCGCCGGCTGCCACTCGGCCAGGCCTTCCAGCACCGCCTGCAGATCCAGTTGCAGCACGATGGTGCAGAACATCTGCGCCAGCGCCTGCGCATCGTCCACCGCAATCCGCGCATCGTGCAGCGGGCCCAGCGTGTCGATGTCCGGCAATTGGGCGCGCAGTTGCGGCATGGCGATCCGCGCGGCGTCGTTGTCCTTCATCAGCAGGCGGGTGCGTTGGCCGTGGGCATACACCAGCACGCTGTTCTGCTGATTGGCTTCCAATGCAATGCCGTAGCGCAGCCACAACCTCAAATGCACCGCAAGCAGCAACTCGGTGTAGTCGCGCCACCAGGCCTGCACGTCGCCGTGGGCGAACTGCTCGGCCAGGTGGATCGCCATCGGCCGGCCATCGGGCAGCCACGCGCACAGCGCGGCCACCGGCACCAGCGTGGCGTCGTCCAGGGGTGGATACCGCCGCACCAGATAGGCCAGGTGCCGGGTCTGGCCCACATGCCCGCCATGCGACTCGTCCACGAACACGCACCGGCCCCGTAGGGCGCTGTCGTGCGCATCGATGCGACGCAACGCGCGCTCCAGCCAGTGCCCGTCGTACAGCGTGGACGGTTTGATCAGACGCAGGTTCAGTGCGCCCAACGTGCGCATCGGGATCGGCAGTTTGAGGTGCAGGTGCGGCTGCTGCACTGGCACCAGCGTGCGCACCGACAGGGTGGGGCGCACCTGCAGCCATGCACGCGGTGCACGCACCGCACCGGCCGGAAGCTCGAAGCCGGGCTGTTCCAGTCGTTCCCACACCAGCGGATGCACCGGCCAGGCCAGGTGGGTGTGCGCAAGCGCCGGCGGCAGGCCGAGCGTGGCCATGTCAGGCCACAGCGCGGCCGGCGGCGTGCTGGTGCAGCTGACCAGTGCATGCGGGATCGCCAGCCAGCGCAGCGCGAAGGTGGGCGCAAACTCCGGCGCGTAGTCGCGCAACTCCGATGCCTCCAGCCCGGCCTTGGCGCGCGCGGTGGGATAGAACGGGTGGTCGCGGTAACTGGCCAGCTGGTCGCAACGGTAGGCGCGTTCGGCCGGGTCTGCGTGCTGCAGGGCAGTGGCCAGCGCCGGTGCCTGCGCATCGTAGGCCTGGCGTGCCAGGCCGCGGTGTGCAGCAGCGCAGTCGGCCTCGTCGGCATAGGCGCGGTGCAGCTGCAAGGTCTGCGCATCGAGCTCGGCGCCCATGCGCTGCAGCCAGGCCCGCGCGCCCTGTTCGAGCTGCGCAGCGTCGGCCGTCTGCACCACCCAGCGATCGCTGCAGGCGCTGAAGTCCTGCAGCACGCCGCCGTGGTGGATCGGCAGCCACAACGTGCCGCCGGGCAGATGCGTGATGCGCCACCAACCGCCCACCGGGCCGGGGTCGGGCCACTGCGCCAGCACGCGCGGGTCGGGCGTGGCCGCCTGGCCGCGGCTGACGATTCCGCGCAGATCCTCGCGCAGGCAGGCGTCGATGATGCGGGTGGTGATGTAGCGCTGGTCGTCGGCGCGGCTCATGCGTGCACCTGCGCGGTGTCGATGCGCCAGTGCAGACCGGCCTCGGCCTGCACCACCGCCTGCTCCAGCGCCTGCGCATCGCTGGCCACCGCACTCAGCACGCCCAGGTAATCCTTGTTGGAGTGGCTCAGCTGGATGCGTTCGCCCGGTGCGCGCATGCGCCGGTACTGCACGTCGCTGTGCGCGTCGCGATGGCGGCGGTCTTCGCTGGCGGTGACCAGTTCGCCTTCCGTTTCGGCCACGTAGTAACGCAGCAGGGCATGCGCACGCTCGCTGCGCAGCTGCGGCAGCGGTTGGCCCAGATGCGGCGCCAGCGCAGCGGCAAACCAGTGCCCGCCGAACATGCCGTCGAGCAGGAATTCGCGGCGGTCGCCGATGCTGCGGTAGTTGATTTCCACCAGCACCGGGCCCTGGTCGGTGAGGATGAATTCGCTATGGCACAGGCCGAAGTTGACGCCGAAGGCACGCAGTTGCTGCAGCGCCTGCGCAACCACTGCGGTATCGACCCGGGCATCCCACTGCGCTTCGCACTCGACAAAATGCGGTGGCGGCGACAGGCGCACCCTGAACCCGCCGATGGCCTGCAGCGTCTGCCCGTCGCCCAGCGTTTCCAGCGTGAACAATGGCCCCTGCAACATGCCTTCCAGCAGCACGGTGCGCTGCGGGTGGCGCTGCCATACCTCATCGAGATAGTCCTGCAGGTGCGTGGCATCGGCGCAATGGCGCACATCCAGGCTGGCCACGCCTTCGCGCGGTTTGGCCACCACCGGCCACGGGATCTCGTCCGGTGGCGCGGCGCCGGGCGCCAGGGTGCAGAACCACGGCGAGGGCAGGCCGCGTGCACGCAGGCGCTGCCGCATCGCGGCCTTGTTCTTGGCCGCGTAGCAGACCTGCCAATCCTTGCCCGGCAACCCCAGGCCGGCCGCAACCAGCGCCGTGCTGGTCTGCAGATGATCGCTGTTGCTGAAGACCGCGCGTGGCCGCAGTGCGGCGTCGTGCAGCACATCCAGCACGCCGAGCGGATTGAACACGTCGCATTCGATCACCCGCTGCGGCGCATGCGTGGGGTGGTCGCGGAAATAGGCCAGGTGATCGAGCCGATGGTCGGTCAGCAGCCACACCGGAATGCCTTGCGCGTGCGCGGCCGGCAAAAAGCCATCGGTGATGGCCGGGTGGCAGACATGGGTGAGGATCACCAGGGGGGCGTCGGGTACAGCATTCATGGCAGCTCTCGTTCGACAGGGCGGTGGGGAAACCGATAGGTAAACGGGCTGCCTGGCGCCGCGAACGGGCGTTGGGTGGCCTGCGATCCAGCGATCGCACTGCCGCATGCTGCGGCGCTGATGCGTGCCTCATGCACGCCATGTGGTGGGCGATGGCGATGGCGTGAGCGCCATGGCCATCGTGGTCGACCACTGCCCCTGCACAGTGGTCGCGTCGTGCCGCTGCGGGTTGCTGCAGCGACGCCGATCAAGCGATGCCGACATCGGCCAGGTGTGCGTGCCGGTGCAGTACCGCAACACGTCTCACGCCGCGTGCGGCTTGCTGCGGCCCGCACCGCGCACCGGGCGCAGTCGTTAGAACGTGTACTCCAGGCCGGCAGTGACGGTGCGGCCGGGCGCGGCCTGACGGCCCCACGGGCTGGTGTCCACGCCACGGAACCAGTACTGCCGGTCGAACAGGTTGTTGATCGCCAGCGAGGCGCTGAATTTCTGCCCATCGCGTTCGAACAAGGTATGGCTCACCTGCGTGTTCCACACCATGTACGCCGGCAGCTGGCCCACCGAGGCGATGGCGTTTTCCTGCACGGTGTTGGCGGCATCGCTGAAGGCCTTGCTGAAGTAGTACCCCGACAGCGCGACAGTGGTATGACCGAGCGCGTAGGTGCCGCCCCAGGTGATCTGATTGCGCGAGGTAAACGGCACGCGCAAGCCACGGAATGTCCCTGATTCCTGGCTGGCATCCAGATACGCATAGCCGGCGTTGAGCGTGAGCGCGCGCAGGTTCTCCGGGCTCCATTGCAGTTCCACCTCGCCTCCTTGGTGGCGGGTCTCGCCCAGATTGCGGAACACGCGGGTGGTGTTGTCCAGCTGGATCTGCTGATCGAAGTCGATCAGGTAGGCGCCGACCTGGATACGGGTGCGGTCGTTGGGCTGATAGCGCGTACCGGCTTCGTAATTCCACGCCAGCTCGGCATCGAGATTGTTGCCGAAGATGATCTGGGTGACCTGTGGCGCGCGCATCGAACGTTGCCCGTCCGCATACAGGAACCACTGTTCATTGGCCTGGAAACCCACCGTCAGCCCCGGCAGCACGTCGCGGGTCTGGTTGAGCGTGCTCACGCCGGTGGCGCGGTTGAAATAGCGCGAATCCAGGCGCTCGTAGCGCAGGCCGGGCGTGATGGTCAGGCGCTCGTCCGGCAAGGTGATGGCATTGCTGACATACGCCGCCAGCGCGCGGTCTTCGAACTGCCAGTCGCGCACCGTGGTGAACAGGCCATCGCGCAGCCGCAGGTTGCCGACCAGGAAATCGATGTCTTCGCGCACGGCGCGCACACCGGCGGTCCATTGCTGCCGCACGCCGCCGGCACTGCCCATGCTCCAGCTCAGGCGCGGCTCGCTGCCCACCACGCGGAAGTCGCGCGGTGCGGTCTGGCGCAGTTGCGGCGGCAGGTCCGACCGCCAGGTTTCGGTGGCGGCCTGGCGCATGCCGACGATGAAGTTGCGGCTGCTGCGCGCGCTGAAGTTGGTCCAGTCCAGGCGCACGTCCTGCAGCGGGCCCCAGTCGCCCAGCAGTTGCTCATAGCTCAACGACGCGCGCGTGGTGCGGCCGTTGAAGGTGTCCAGCGGGCGCGTGGCCTGGCGCGGATCGCGGCGATAATCGGCCGGGCTCAGGGCACCGGCCAGATCCATGTCCACCAGGTAGCGCTGCACGCTGGCCTTGAGCAGCTTGGTGTCGTCCAGCCACCATTCCGCACGCACGCGCAGATTGCTGATGTCGGTGTCGCTGTGCGCGCGCCAATAATCGCCGTAGGTGCGATTGGCATCGACCTGCATGCCGAAATTGTCGCTGAGGTAGCCGCCGCTGCTGAGCGCGCTGTCCTGCAGGAACTGGCCCCGGCCGCCGGCGGTGACCTTGTGCGCCAGCGTGGTGCTCCAGTCGCTGGGGATCTCCTTGCTGACCAGATTGATCACGCCGCCCACGTTGTTCGGCCCGTATTGCACCGCCGCGCCGCCGCGCACGATGTCGATGCGGTCGATCTGATTCAGCCCCACCGGAAACAGCGACAGGCTGGTTTGCCCGTACGGCGCCAGTGCCAGCGGGATGCCGTCTTCCAGCACCTGCACGCGGCCGCTGCGGCTTTCGTACAGGCCGCGCAGCATGAGCTGCGGCAATGCGCCGGTGCCGGTTTCGTCGAAGATCTTGATGCCAGGCACGCGCTGCAGGGCATCGTCCAGCGAGCGGTTGCCGCCATTGCGCAGCTGCTCGCGGTCGATCACCTGGCGGCTGCCCGCGTAGCGCTGCACGTCGTCGGGTTTTGAGCGGCCGAGCAGGCTGCCCTGCACCTGGATCGCGTCCAGCGCACGGATCGGCGTCTCGCCATCGAGCCCGGCGGCATCGGGCGTATCGGTGGCGAACGCCGACGGCGACACGCTCAAGGTGAGCGCGGCCATGACGGCAGTGGTCAGGGTGTGGAAACGGAACGTCGACATCTACGGCGTGCTCCTGCAGGCGGGTAGGGAGGCGGGCGCGTCGAACGTGGCCAGATGGCCGCGCAACGCGCGCTGGATCAGGGCGCGGTCTTCGCCGGCCAGCAGCCAGCGCAGATCCGGTTGTTGCAGCCAGTGCGCGCGTTGCGCGTCGGTGCGTGGATTGGGGCAGAACGGCACGCCGGCCGCGCGGCAGTGCGCCTGCAGTTGCAGCAGCAACTCCCACACCTGCGCATGGGTGGGTTGCGGACCCAGGCCCAGATCTAGTGCCAGATCCAGCGCACCTTCCATCACCAGCGCCACGCCGGGCACGGCAAGAATGTCGGGCAATGCGGCTACGCCAGCAGCGCTTTCGATCATCGGCACAATGCGGATGTCGCGGTTGGCCTGCGCGATATAGGTCGGCAGGTCGGTGTTTCCGAAGCCGGTGACGCGGCCGCCGGTGATGCCGCGCCGGCCCAGCGGCGGAAAGCGCGCGGCGGCGACCGCGCACGCCATCTGCTGCGCCGATTCGGCGCGTGGCACCACGATGCCGCGCGCACCGGCGTCCAGCACGCGGCCGATCAGTTTTTCGTCCACCTCCGGCACCCGCACCCAGGCTTCGCAGCCGGACAGCTCACACGCGCGGATGGCATGTTCCAGTTGCTCCGGCGCACGCAGCACGTGCTCCAGATCGAGCACCACGAATCCACAACCGATGCGGCCCAGCAGCTCGCACAGCTGCACGCTGGGCAACGCATTGAGAAGGCCGACTGCATACGCCATGGTAGAGGCCGCCAAGGAAACGGGCGCTCATCCTGCGCTTGATGGGAATGATTATCAAGTGTGTCTTTCGGTCTTTTTGGGTAACCAGGAGAGGTGGCTCGACTCGTTGGACTGAATTTGGAGATAGGCATCGATACCGGTGCAGCTATGTCGCCCGATTCGAGTAGCAGCACTGGCGTTGCGCCAGGAGAAATATTGTTGCTGTCCAGGAAAGGACGTAGCCTTGTAGAAACAGGGCGTTTATCGGCCAACTACACGATATATCCCACTTCAGTCGCGCTGCTATGCATTTCCCTGGCGACTTTACTGTGCGCCTGCGAGCAGAGGAGGCCGCCATGCAATCCAAGGACGTGCAGGCCCGCGACGCTGACGTCGATCCGATCTATCGAAAGAACCCGTATCCAAAGCAGGCTTATCGGGTCACCATGACCATTGAGGATGCGCCAGGACCGTTTGGGGCAGTGTCAGGTACAGCCTTTTATGACATGACAAATCGCGGTGAACGTGCGCCGTTCGATCCCGCTTTGGGCATGTCGACAAACCGAAATAAAACGGAATTTGAATAGCTTTTCAAAGAGTAGACAACGGGGCGTACGTTGCGATCGTTTATTCGGATGGAATGTTGGATGCGGTGTTGATACGCCCAGAGTTCCGTAGACACTCAAGACCCTCGTTGCGCATAGCGCCGTTCAAACTCTACAGGGGACAGGTCACCAGTTGAACCGTGGCGGCGGTTGGGGTTGTAGAACATCTCGATGTAGTCGAATACCTCGGCGCGTGCGGCGTCCTTAGTGGGATAAATCCGTCGCCTGATCCGCTCGCGTTTGAGCAGGCCGAAGAAGCTCTCCACGGGTGCGTTGTCGTGGCAGTTGCCACGCCGACTCATGCTGCACACCAAGCCATGGGACGCCAGGAAACTCTGCCAGTCATCGCTGGTGTAGACAGACCCTTGGTCCGAGTGAACCAGGCAACCAGCGTTGGGTTTGCGCCGCCACACCGCAGACAACAAGGCCTGCACGACCAACTCGGTGTCGGCCCGATCGCGCATCGCCCAGCCGACGACCTGCCTGGAAAACAGATCGATCACCACAGCCAGGTACATCCAGCCTTCGTGCGTGCGAATGAAGGTGAAATCACTCGCCCAGGCCATGTCCGGCTCAGTCACGTCGAACTGTCGGTCCAGCAGGTTGGCCGCCGCCTTGCACGGCATTCCGCCATGGAAGCGCGGTTTGCGACCATAGCCTACCTGGGCACGCAATCCCGCGGCGCGCATCAATCGATGCACACGATGGCGACTGCAACGCTCACCCAGATCGCGTAGGTCCTTGGCGATCTTGCGATGCCCATACACACTGCCGCTGGCCAGCCAGTGGTGCTTGATTAGTCCAAACAACCGATCATCTTCCTTGGCGCGCTCACTGTCGGGCGCCTTTAGCCACGCGTAGTATCCAGCCCGGTTCACCCGCAACACCCGGCACATCGCACACACCCTGAACTCCCCGCAGTGGGCTTGCATGAAGGCGTACTTTGCCTTTACCCCTTGGCAAAGTACGCGGCGGCCTTTTTTAGGATGTCGCGCTCCTCGGTCACTCGACGCAACTCGGCCTTCAGGCGCCGAACCTCGGCGCTCTGGTCCACCTCGGCGCGCTGTACCACGCCGGGCTTGCCGAACTTGCGCAACCAGGCGTACAGGCTGTGCGTCGTGACACCCACCCGCTCGGCGACTTCTGCCACCTTGAACCCACGATCAGTCACTTGCCGGACCGCCTCGATCTTGAACTCATCCGTATACCGCTTGCTGCTCATAGACACCTCCGAATCGACCATTTTCCATGGCCATGAGATGTCTAGGAAACCCTGGGCGTATCATGTATTATGGAAAAGGGATTTGTCATTGGGATTTTGGCGGGGTAAGCGTTTCGCTCAAGGCGACCGGTGCACGGGGTGAGGCAAACTTCATGCTAGGTCTGGATAAGAAGGATTTTTTTGCTTTTGAACCAGTGGCTGTTTTTTGGTCTGGTGGGTATCGTAAGGAAGATGTGGTGGACTACCCGGATACAGTGCTTCCTAGTGTTCGAAGCGTTTAAGAAGGAACTGCGCGACAATCTCTTCAAGGTCACCCTGCAATCTGTAAAGGAATCGCCATGAGTTTTAAAAGTCAGTAATAGGCGGTGCTTGCTCGCGATGGGCCGCGTGAGACTGGAGAAAGAAGCCAGATTATCGATATTGGTGGGGTTCCTTGCCGGCGGCTAATGTATGTGGGCCATCCATCTGGTATCAAGGTATCATTTACCAGAGAAAGGATACCCGCAAAATAGTAGTCGCTCACCGCGGCACCGAGCCTGATCGATAGCTTTCCAAGGATGGAGCTTGCGCTGATGGCAGCATGGTGGTGAAGCGGCATAATCCCTAGGTCGACGATGCAATCGAGCTGATCCAACGGTCAATCGACCGGCGGAGCTTCAGGCAGAGCGCGATGGGCCAGCGGCTGAATCGCGTCCCTGACGAATCTTGTTGAGACGACTATAAAAACGGCGTAGGCTCTGCTATCAAGCATTTATTGGCCAAATCCAATCGTGTATCGCGCCTCCATCACACTGCTATGCATCTCCCTGGCCGCATTGCTGTGCGCTTGCGGAGCAAAGGAGACCACCATGCAATCCAAGGACATGCAGGCCCGCGACGCTGACGGTGATCCGATCTATCGAAAGAATCCGCGCCCTACGCAAGCCTATCGAATCACCATGACCATCGAGAATGCGCCAGGACCGTTCGATTTTGTAGATGGCGCGGCTTTTTATCAGATGACTAACCATACGCTGTGCACCCCGATTGAGCCGATTGCCGGCGTCTGGTCAAAGCAAAAAGAAGATAGTATTCCTGCAGTTTTCAAGAAAATCGATACCACGACCTATGTTGCGACGATTTTTGCAGACGGCATGATTGACGCAGATTATTATGGAAAGGGCGTGTGTCATTGGGAATTGATGGGTGTCGGCATTTCTTTAAAGGCGAATGGCAAGAAAGAGGAGACGAACTTTTCGCCTAGTCTGGAAAAAGATCAGATTCTAAGTTCAGGCAAAAAGACGACTTATTTTTGGAGGGGTGGCTACCCGCGGGACGAGTTGGAAGACTTTCCAGATACTGGTGAGGGCGATCCTGCTAAATTCAAGGATGAGTTGCGGGGAGAATTGTTTAAGGTGACATTATCTGCCAGGAAGGAAGTGCCGTGACTCTAACTGACCGAGATTACGCGGCGCTGGCAAATGATTCTTATAATCGGCCTGATATGGTTGGATTAAAGAGTCCCGTTATTTCAATTGGAGAGGGTCGATATCAGCGCCTCGAGTATATGGATCGCCCTTCGGGATATCAGGGGGTCGTCTATCGGAGCGTGGATACTAGGGAGGTAATCGTTGCACATCGCGGTACCGAGCCTGATAGACAGCTCTTGAAAGATGGCGCTTATGCTGATGGCAGCATGGTGGTGAAGCGTCATAATCCCCAGGTCGACGACGCCATCGAGCTGACACAACGGGCGATCGAGCTGGCAGAGCGTCTAGCGAAGCGCGATGGGCATAAGCCCGAAGTCACTGTCACCGGGCATTCCCTTGGCGGCGGACTGACTCAGGTCACGGCGCACCATTTCGGGTTGAAAGGACAGACATTCAACGCCTACGGAGCGACGAGCCTGGATCGGCGAATTCCCGAGGGTGGTAACGAGGTAATTAATCACGTAATGGCTGGCGATGCGGTCAGCGCCGCCAGCCGGCATTACGGGCGCGTGGAGATATACGCTACGCCGCAAGAGATCGCCACGCTGAAGAGAGCTGATTACGCCAACGACAATGAAGTGCTGGATGCGCGCCTTCCGTTATTAGCGGCAGCCAAGCTGGGCGATTCGCACGTTATGCATAACTTTCTCCCCGTCGATGCGGACGGCAAGCCGGATCGTTCCGTATTGGACGATCCCGCAACACGTCAGCTCGCGCAGCAGTACGCGCCAATGATCGAGAAGTATCGCGGCGACGTCGAAACGCTGCGGGCGGGCTTGACGTTGTATTCGCGTGGAATCCCTGGCCTTGTCCGTGATGGCGTCGACCAGCTGCGCGGTCCAGCGGAGTCGGGCGCCGGGCGTCGGGAAATGGATGCGCCCAGCTGGCAGCAGCAGATGCAACAATTTCAGCAAGACCGCGAGCGCAGCCATGCGCCACAGACCTGGCAGGTCCCGCTCAAGCAGGATACGCAGGAGGTGCGCGCGGCGTCGCCGACACACGGCGGCAAGCCGTCCTCCCTGCAGGACGACCCCGGCGCATTTCTCGACCGCATGTTGGCCGCCGCACAGAACGGCGACCGTGATCAGTTCCGTCAGATGACTCATACCCTGGCCAACGAACCGCCCGGCCGCGGCTTGCGCGCCGAGGCGGTCGAGGCGGTAAACCAGCAGGAACAACAGGCGGCCCAGCAGGCGATGCAGGCACAGCGGCAACAGGCCGAGTCGCAACAGCAGGAAACCATGCGCGTCGGTGCGCGCAGCCTGTAATCGTCATCACCAGCAAGGCAGGACGCACGATGAGCACACACGACCCGATGGAGCTGGCCAGCAAGACCGCTGCCTTGATGGAACAGTTCGAGCGCCGATGTGCCGAATTGGAGCAACTGCAACGCCGTCTTGCGCAGCAGTTGGAGCAGGTAGCGCAGTCGCTGCCAAATGTAGTGACGCGTTCGGCCGAACAAACGCTACAACGCGTGCCCGACACGTTGATTCGAAGCATCCAGCAGGGGTTGGACCAACCTGTCGCCGGGTTCGAAAAGCGGCTACAGCAAGCGGGCGGTTTGATCGGCGAAGGCGCGCAGTCGCTGTCTGATCAACTCAAGCGTATCGAACGCGGGCAGCGCCTGCTGCTCTGGAAAGGCGCGGCAGTTGTCCTGGGGAGTCTGCTGCTGCTGGTAGGCGGCGGATGGTTACTGAGCCAGTATCGCCAGGAGATCCGCGACAATCAGTTGCGTGCGGAGCTGCTGCGCGCCTACAACGCCGCAGACGTAGTGCTATGCGGCGACCGGTTATGCGCCAATGTGGAGACCAAAGGTGCCGCTTACGGCGACCGTCGTCAGTATCGACCGGTCAAATCCCGCTGATGTCGGCGTCGACTGCGGTCTTGCCTATCGCCTTGCAAAGCGTTGCGCAAACGCTCTGCGCAAAGTAGCTACAACATACTCCATCGCCGACGCCTTGCTTCATGCGCATCAGTTGGTCTGGCGATGAACTAGACGCTACCGAAACAAGCCGCCGGCGTCACGACGCCGGCACGTTCAACGCCCGATACGGCGGGGTGGACATCACCATCTCGGCCAGCGAATAGGCCAGTTCGCGCTCGGCCAGCACGGCACCGTCGGCGCCGTGTTCGAGCAGATGCTTGACCTCGGTATCGCTGTGTGCGCGCGCCAGCAGGGTCAGCGACGGGTTGATCGCGCGCAGCTTGGCTAGCGCTTCGCCGGCTTCCAGTGGCTGTGGGATGGCCAGGATCGCGATCTTGGCGTGCTCGGGGCGGGCCTCGGCCAGCACCCGATCCGCTGCCGCGCTGCCCCGGATGCCCGGAATTCCCGCTGCATGCGCCTTGGCCACGTGGTCGCCGTTGTCGTCGATCACCAGCACTGGCACGCCGCGGCTGCGTAGCAGCTGCGCCAGCGCGCTGCCGACGCGGCCGTAGCCGATCACGATGGCATGGCCGTCGGCCGGCAACGGCGGGCCAGGCGGCAGCTCCGGTTGCGCCGTGGCCGGTGCGTCCTGCGCCTGCTTGGCCTGCCAACGGTCCAGCCATGAGAACAGGAACGGGTTGGCCACGATCGACAACAGCGCGCCGGCCAGGATCAGATCGCGCCCGGTTTCCGGCAGGATCGCCAGCTGCACACCGAGCCCGGCCAGGATGAAAGAAAACTCGCCGATCTGCGCCAGGCTGGTGGAAATGGTCAGCGCGGTGCCGGTCGGGTGGCCGAAGGCGCGCACGATCAGGAATGCCGCCAGCGACTTGCCCACGGTGATGGTCAGGAACGTGGCCAGCACCTGCCAGGGGTGGGCGATGAGGATCATCGGGTCGAACAACATGCCCACCGACACGAAGAACAGCACCGCAAATGCGTCGCGCAACGGCAGCGAGTCGCTGGCGGCCTTATGGCTGAGTTCGGATTCCTTGAGCAGCATGCCGGCAAAGAACGCGCCCAGCGCAAACGACACGCCGAACAGCGTGGCCGACACGAACGCCACGCCCAGCGCGATGCCGAGCACGGCCAGGGTGAACAGTTCGCGCGAGCCGGTGGCCGCGACCTTTTCCAGCGACCACGGAATCACCCGGCGGCCGATCACCAGCATCGCCGCGACGAACGCCACCATCTTGAGCAGGGTCAACCCGAGCGCGGCCAGCAGCGAAGTGGACTGGCCGTCGTGCGCCGCCGACGGCGCGCCGGTACCGAGCACATCCGCCAGTGCCGGCAACAACACCAGCGCCAGCACCATGACCAGGTCTTCGACGATCAGCCAACCCACCGCGATGCGGCCACGCTGGGTGTCCAGCAAGCGGCGTTCTTCCAGTGCGCGCAACAGCACCACGGTGCTGGCCACCGAGAGCGCCAGGCCGAACACCAGGCCGTGGATCAGCGGCCAGCCCATGCTCCAGGCCAGCGCCCAGCCGAGCAGCGTAGCCACCACGATCTGCGCCAATGCACCGGGCACCGCGATCCACTTCACTTCCATCAGATCTTCGAGCGAGAAGTGCAGCCCCACTCCGAACATCAGCAACATCACGCCCAGCTCGGACAGCTGGTTGGCCATGGTCTGATCGGCCACGAAGCCCGGCGTAAACGGCCCGACGCATACGCCTGCCAACAGGTAGCCGACCAGCGGCGAGAGCTTCACCTTCTGCGCGAGCGTGCCAAGGATGAAGGCGACCGCGAGGCCGACGGCGATGATGTCGATGAGGCTGGTGTCGTGATGCATTCCAATCCGTTGTGAGAGTGTCCGGGAGAACGAGGCGGGCAGGCCCAGCCAACGGCACTGCGCCGGGCGTCGCCTGCGGGCATTGCATGGTCATGGCTGAGATCGGCGCGAGGGGAACAGGACCGCGTTGCTGGTCCGGTTGGCCGGACGCCCATAGTACACAGCGCATGATTAACGCGATGCGACATGCGGCGCAGGTAGGCAATGCGGCTGCCTGCGCCGCGCAGCGTGCGCAGGGTGGCAACGCACCGGTGGGCATCAGGGTAGTGGCAACTTTTTCGCCACGCCGCGGACCCTCGCCAGGTGCACGACTGGTGGCGCAAGCCAGTGCGCGTGGCGCGGCGCGGCATGACTTGGCGAGTTGCGGATGCGCAGGTGACACGCCCGTGCACAGGGTGCGGTTGCGCACACTGTGCTGCATGAGCACTGCGCTGGATGTAAACAGCGCACTTCACGGTGGCGGCCGGTTGCCCACACGCGCCCGACGCGCGCGCCGTCGCCTGCGGCCGCAAGGTGCTGCAACCGCGTGTCCGGTCCACGCGCTCGATCACGCAACTGCATCGCTGCAGCACATCGATTCAAGTTTGACGACAAGGCTTCGCGCCCGGGCATGGCGCATGCGCGACGGCGGCCGACAATCCGGGCGTTGCGGCGCACACGCCTCGCATCTTCCCCACGTCCACACCTTGTCGCCGCGCCCGGCGACCAGGCCCCACGAGCCCAGGCCATGCACCTTCGCGATCTCGCTACCCCACAGTTTCGCCAGGACCCTTATCCCACCTATGCGCGCCTGCGCGACGAGGGGCCGCTGGTGGAAGTGGCCGAGCGCCGGCTGATGAGCGGGCGTTACAGCGTGGTCGACAGCTTGCTCAGCGACCGACGCGTGGGCCGCGATTATCTGGAGAGCATTCGCCTGCGCTACGGCAACGATGCGCCGCAGATGCCGTTGTTCCAGGGAATGAGCCGCATGTTCCTGCTGGTCAATCCACCGGCGCATACGCGCCTGCGCGGCCTGATGACCCAGGCCTTCAGTGCGCGGCAGATCGAGTCCATGCGCCAGGTGGCCAGCGACACCGCCGCCGCACTGATCGCCAGCTTCCACGCCAACGGCCAGTGCGATGTGCTGCAGGAGTTCGCATTCCCGCTACCGGTGCGCATCATCTGCCGCATGCTGGATATCGATGCGGCCGACGCCACCAAGGTGGGGCATGCCACCAGCGCGCTGGCCAAGGTGTTCGACCCGATGATGACGCCCGATGAGCTGCAGGCCACCAGTGCGGCGTACCTGCAGTTGGAGCGTTATTTCCAGGACGTGATCGAGCAGCGCCGGAGCGCCGACGGCGATGACCTGATTTCGCGCTTCATCCGCGCAGAGGAGGACGGCTGCCGCTTGAGCAACGACGAGATCGTCTCCAACGTGATCCTGCTGTTCTTCGCCGGCCACGAAACCACCTCCAACATGATCTGCAATGCGCTGGTGGCCCTGCATCGGCATCCGGACCAATTGGCATTGCTCAGGCAGAACCCCGCCCTGATGCCCAATGCGGTGCTCGAATGCCTGCGCTACGACAGCTCGGTACAGATGGCCACACGCACGGTGCTGCAGGAGTTCGAAGTCGATGGCGTGACCCTGCAGGAGGGCGCCATGGTGTACCTGATGCTGGGTGCGGCCAATCACGATCCCGTGCAGTTCACCGACCCGCATCTGCTGGACATCCGCCGGCAACAGGGCCGTGCCTTGTCGTTCGGTGGCGGCATTCACCACTGCCTGGGCAACCGGCTGGCCTTGATCGAACTGGAAGCCGCGCTTGCGGCACTGCTGGAACATCTGCCGGCGTTGCGCCTGGATCAGCTCGACACGCTGACCTGGAACGACCGCTCCAACCTGCGGGGCGTGGACGCCTTGCTCGCGTCCTGGTGATGCCATGGCAAGGCATGGCGGCTCGTAGCGCGTAGGCCGATGCAGGCGTCGACGCGAACAAACAGGCATCACCGCCAACCGGTGATGCCTGCACCCCTGCGCCGACCGACATGTCGGTCAGCGCAGGCGACTCGCTCGCCGATCAGAACCGGTAGGTCACGCGGCCATACCAGTAACGGCCATTGAAGCCGAACGGCGACAGCGACGAATACTGCAGGCCGCCGGCGCGGTCGTCGTAGGCGGTGGTCAGCTGCGCCTTGGTGGGGTACTGGTTGGTGAGGTTGTCCGCGCCCACGGTGAAGGTGAAGGCGTTCCAGGTCTGGCTGGCGGCCAGATTCAGCAGCCAGCGTGCGTCGTAGGTCTGGTCCTGGCTGCCATCGGCCGGGTCGCTGATACGCTTGATCGCGCCGTAGCGGGTGGCATTGAAGTTCAGCGCAAACCCGCCGATCGACCAGTCCGCGGCGGCCATGTACTTGGTGCGCGGCGTGGCATCGGTGAGCAGGCCCTGGCTGGCGCGCCCGAAGTTCGGGTTGGACAGCTCCAGGATGGTGGTCTTGTTGTAGTTGGCGCTGGCACTGAGATTGAGCTTGCCGTAGCTGCCCAGGTCGGCCTGGTAGCTGTTGATCCAGTCCACGCCGCGGGTGCGGCTGGTGGCGCCGTTGACGAAGAACTGCACCGCCGCCACCTGGCCGATCGGCTGCGCCAGCTGCAGCTGGTCCGAATACAGGATCTGGTCCCAGATGCGGATCTGATAGACATCCAGGCTGGAAGTGAAGTCCGCGGTGGGCTGCCACACGCCACCCAGGCTGTAGTTGGAGGATTTTTCCGGGCTCAGCGGGCGTGCGCCCAGCGCCACGGCAACCGGATCGGAGGTGCGGTAGGTGCCCACCTGCACCAGCTCGCCGTCCTGGATCAGGGTCACCACCGAGGCGTAGTTCTGCTGTGCCAGCGACGGCGCGCGGAAGCCGTTTGAGACGGTGGCGCGCAACGCAAACGTATCGGTGAAGGCATAGCGCGCCGACAGCTTGCCCGAGCGGGTGGAACCGGCATCGCTGTACTTCTCGTAGCGCCCGGCGATGCCGCCGGAGAGCTTGTCGGTCAGATCCGCTTCTAGGTTGACGTAGACCGCATTGCTGTGACGGCCGAAGCGGCCTGCCACCGACGGCTCCAGGCCGGAGAACACCTGCGCGCCACCGGGGTAGGGGGCGCCGGTGTCGGGATTGATGGTGTTGGGGTCGAAGAAATACGAGTCCGGCGAGCCGGCGGTGATCTCGTAGCGGTCCTGGCGATGCTCGGCACCGAAGGCGACATTGACCGGATAGGCCAGGCCCCAGTCGAAGGACTTGTTGATGTCCAGATTGACCACGCCCTGCTCGGTCTCGAAACCGCCGGAATTGAAGCGGGTCGGCGAGCTGCCGGTGGTCCAGTACAGGTTGGTGTTGATGCTGTCGAGGATGTTGAAGCTCATGTCGTTCTTGCCGTACGTGGCCGACACGTCCCAGTTCCACTCGCTGGCGGTGGTGCCCTTCAGGCCCAGCACCGCGGAGCGGTCGTTGACCGGGTTGTAGATCTGCGGCAGGAACCCGTTCGGATACACCGCCTGCACGTTGCGGCTGGTGTTGTCGAACGCGCGGTAGTAACCGTTGGAAGTGACTTCGCGCCGGCTCGCGCTGACATGGCCGTACAGCTCCACGTTCGGCGAGAACGCGTAGCCGAAGGCGGCCAGCCCCTGGTAGAAGGTCGAATCCGGATCGCCGTGGCGCTGGTAGGGCACGCCGCCGGGGTTGGCCGCACCGGCGATGGTGGTGGCGCGGTTGGTGTTCTCGCTGCGGTTGGTGTCCATGGTGTTCTGGTAGTTCCAGGACAGCCGCACCCAGCCCGGTGCGCTATCGCCACCGGTGCCGCCGAACGGTAGGCCGATCGAGCCGTCGATACCGTTCTGCGCGCCATCGCCCTTGTCCATCAGGCCGCCGTTGATCGATACGCTGTTGCTGCCCGCATCGGCCCCGTGCTTGAGCACGATGTTGACCACGCCGGCGATGGCATCGGAGCCGTACTGCGCCGAGGCGCCGTCGCGCAGCACTTCGATGCGTGCAATCGCCGACATCGGCAGCGAGTTCAGATCCGCCGGCGCCGAGCCGCGGCCCACGTACGGGTTGTAGTTGATCAGCGAAGAGGTGTGATAGCGCTTGCCGTCCACCAGCACCAGTACCGCGTCGGGCGAGAGCCCGCGCAGCGTGGCCGGGCGGGCGGCGTCGTTACCGTCGGAAATGGCCGGGCGCGGAAAGTTCAGCGAGGGCAGCAATTTGCCCAGCGCGGTAGCGATGTCGGTGGCGCCGGTGGCCTGCAGCGATTGCTCGGTGATGATGTCGATCGGCGATTCGGATTCGGCCACGGTGCGGTCGCTGACGCGCGTGCCGGTGACGATCAGGGTGTCCAGGGTTTTCTGCGGTTCGGTCGATTGCGACTGCGCACTGGCAGCGAACGAACAGACCGTGAGTGCGACTGAAATCGCCAGCGAAAGTGCGTTGGAGGTGTGCATGGGAATCAAGGCTCAAAGGGGATGATGGAAACAGCGGTGACGCGTGTGATGCAGGGGGAATGCAGCGGAGTGCGCAGGCTGGCCTGCCTGCAAGCGGCGCGTTGCAGTGGCGCAGACGGAAGCAGCGGCGGCGATCTGCAACGCCGGTGTGACGCGGCAGGCATCCTTGCCGGGCGCATCCGTGCGGGACATGGCGATCCATCTGCGGTGTGACGCAATGGCCGGCACGTGCATGGCGCACGCGCGACGGCGTTGGCACGCATGGTGCTGCGTTGCCATGCAAGGCAGGCGCCGGTCGCTACCGACCGGCGCAGCCCATTACCACTTGTAGTTCACGTTGGCGTAGACCAGCGCACCGTTGAAGCCGAACGGCGAGGCGCTGCTGTAGGGCAGGTAGGTGCGCGTGCCCAGGCCCGCTTCCTGGCGGTCGGGATATTCGTTGAGCACGTTGTCGCCACCGACGGTGAAGTTCCACGCGCCCAGCTTGTAGGACGCGGCCAGGTCCAGCGTCCACTTGGCCGCATAGGTCTGGTCGCTGCCGGCGTTGGTGCCGAAGGTGCTGAACTCGCCCCAGCGCGTGGCGGTGCCGGTGAACGACCAGTTGCCCGGCGACCACGTGCCGCCCAGGAAGAACTTGTCGCGCGGCGTGCCTTCGGTGATGCGGCCCAGTTCTGCGCGGCCGATGCGCACCGCTCCCGGGTCGATGGCTTCCAGTGCAGCCGGGTTGGCGGCGATGCGCTCGACTTCGGTCTTGTTGTAGTTGTAGCCGGTGGTCAGCTCCGCGCTGCCGCCATCCAGCGCCCAGCGGTAGGTGCCCACCGCATCCACGCCCTGGGTCTTGGTGTCCACCGCATTGGTGAAGTAACGCCCGCCACCGATGCCCGGGAAGCCGTTGGCCTGCAGGTAGTTGCGTGCGGCGATCGAGGTCAGGTTCTCCGACAGCACAATGCGGTCGTCGATATCGATGCGGTAAGCGTCGACGGTGATGTACAGATTTTCCACCGGCTGCAATACCACACCCAGACCGTAGTTCTTGGACTCTTCGGCCTTGAGCGGTTCGGCGCCGAGCGCGATCGCCGCCGGGTTGTCGGTACGGAAGGTGCCGATCTCGAACGGGATCGCGGTGACCGTGCCGTTGGGCTGCGCCACGTTGAGGAACTGCGTGGCGATCGACTGGAAGTTCTGCTGCTGCAGCGACGGTGCGCGGAAGCCGGTCGACGCGGTAGCACGCAATGCCACCTTGTCGGTGAACGCGTAACGCAACGACAGCTTGCCGGTGGCGGTGTCGCCGAAGTCGCTGTACTTCTCGTAGCGCCCAGCCAGGCCGGCGGAGAACTTGTCGGTCAGATCCGCTTCCAGATCCACGTAGGCCGAGTGGCTGTTGCGGTTGTAGTAACCGGCATCGGAGAGCTTGAAGCCGGGGAACACCTGCGCGCCGGGAATCAGCGCGCCGCTTGCAGACGGAATGCCGCCATTGGCCGAGGAGGCCGCATCGCCCGGCGACTGATTGAACTTCTCGCCGCGCCATTCGGCACCGAACGCCAGCGTGACCGGATAGGCCAGGCCCCAGTCCAGGGTCTTGGTGAAATCGGCATTGAGCACGTTTTGGGTTACTTCCAGCGTGCCGGCGTGGAAGTCGGTCGGGCTGGCCAGCCCCAGGCTGTTGTTCAAGCTGTTGCGCACATCGAAGGTGAGATTGTTCTGGCCGTAGTTGTAGCTCAGATCGATGTTCAAACCGCCTTCGGTGGAGGTCTTCAAACCGCCCACCCACGACACGTCCTTGCTGACGTTGTAGATCTGCGGCAGGAAGCCGTCCGGATAGATTTCCGGGCGGTTGCGGTTGTCGCCGGCAAAGCGGAAGTAGCCGTTGGACAGCACTTCGCGGCGGCTCACCATGCCGAACGAGTAGAAGGTCAGGTAATCGGTGGGGCTGTATTCGCCGTTGAACGAGATGGCGCCCTGGTCGATCTCCGGATCGCCGTAGCGCTGCTCCACGCGGCCGCCGAACGGCAGCGCGCGGTTGGTCTGGTCCGAATGCCCGGCCTGCGCGGCCAGGTGCACCTTGCCGGTGCCGGCGAAGCTGAAACCGGCGTCGCCGGAGAGCTGATACTGCTCGCCGTCGCCGGCGCTGTACTTGCCGTAGCGGCCATTGACGCTGCCGCCTTCGCCGCTGCCCTTGAGCACGACATTGATCACGCCGGCAATCGCGTCCGACCCGTATTGCGCCGACGCGCCATCGCGCAGCACTTCGATGCGCTCCACCGCCGCGATCGGAATGGTGTTGAGGTCGGCCGGCGAAGAGCCGCGCCCCTGGGTGTCGTTGAGGTTGATCAGCGCCGTGCTGTGATAGCGCTTGCCGTTGACCAGCACCAGGACCTGATCCGGCGACAGGCCGCGCAGCTGTGCAGGACGCACTGCGTCAGAACCGTCGGAGATGGCCGGGCGCGGGAAATTCAGCGAGGGGATCGCGCGTGACAGCGCGGTTGCCAACTCGGTGGTGCCGGTCGATTCCAGTGCCTGTGGCGAGATGATGTCGATCGGCGATGCCGATTCGGCCACGGTGCGGTCGGCCACACGGGTGCCTGTCACGATCAGCGTGTCGAGGGTTTTCTGCGCAGGAGCCTGTGACTGCGCGGCTGCGGTTGAAGCGGAAAACGACAAGGCGACAACGACAGCGACTGCGAGTGGACTGGACTTGCAATTCATGCGGTGACAACTCCGAGTGGGGAACGGATGCAGCGCAGTGGGCCCCCTCCCAGGCCGCGTCCGTGGCGGCAGCTGCGGTGCGTTCCCAACCATTAACCACGTGTAACCGCATGTCAAATTTTGGTTACGTTGCGCGTGCAACCGTCATCGGAAATATGCGTATGAAAACGGTGCCAGCTTGCACCACGGTGATGCATCGCTTGCACCGGACCTACTGCCCCGCGGGTTTGCTTGCACCATCATGGACATCGATAACAGATATGAAAGTTCTGCATCAGAACGTGATTTGCGCCATCTCGGCACTGCGTTGCGCAGGCCCATGGAAGACCGCTTCGATGTTGTTGCCATCGGGATCGAGCGCAAACGCCGCGTAATAGTTCGGGTGATAGGGGCGCACGCCCGGCGCGCCGTTATCGCGGCCGCCGTGGGCGAGTGCGGCCTGATGGAAGGCGTGCACCATGGCGATGTCGCGGGCCTGGAAGGCCAGATGGTGGCGGCCGGTCAGGACGCCTTGCGCGACGGTGTGCCGGTCGGAAACGAACAGTTCGTCGGCCCAGAAATACCCATCGCCCTCGCCGCCGATCGGGACGCCGAGCGCATCGAGCACGGCCTGATAGAAACGTCGGCTTGCCGGCAGGTCCTGCACCACCAGATGCAGGTGATCGATCAAGCGACCGCGACACACGTTCGATGCGTCCATCTGCATGCTCCGGCAATGACAGGAACACCGCTCATACCACGGCGCAGGCGCAGGCGCCGTCATCGTTCCGGCTGGTATGCGGACGGGGCGGGGCGGCGGCGCGGTGCCGCGTGCTAACGGAAGCGCCGTGTGCACGTCTGCTCGTGCGATGCAGCCCTCAGCCGGCGCCTGTAGCCGCTGACGCGTGTGTCGCAATGGCCTGAACGCACACGCCCCGGACATGGCCGGGGCGTGTGGTCGAACGACAACGGCGAAGCTGCAGCGCTGACGCCAGCAAATGCGTCAGTCTGCCCGCATCGCAAGGCGTGGCTGGCGTTGCCAGATCCGCTGCGCCACGCGCAGTGCAGGCCGTCGTTGCCGCACCTCGCGACGGCAGCGGCGCTTGCCGCTGCCTGTGCGCATCGCTTACCAACGGTAGTTGATGCGCCCGTACACGTACGCACCGTTGAAGCCGAACGGCGACAGGTTGCTGTACGGAAACTGCCCGCTGGTGGAGTTGGCGAAGTTGTTCTCGTCCGGGTATTCGTCCAGCAGGTTGTCCGCGCCCAGCGTCAGCGTCCAGCGGTCGACCTTGTAGCTGGCCGAGGCATCCAGCACCCACTTGGCACCGAAGGTCTGGTCATTGATCGCCGCCGCCGGGCGGGTGCTGTATTTGCCATAGCGCGTCGCGCCCAGCGCCAGCGTCCAGTGCTCGGAGTTCCAACTGCCGTTGATCAGGAACTTGTCGCGCGGGAAGCCTTCTTCGATACGGCCACGTTCGGTGCGGTCGATACGCTCCAGGCTCAACCCGTTGGCCGACAACGCCGCCGGGTTGGCCGCCACGCTGCGCACCTCGGTTTCCGAGTAGTTGTAGCCGGCGGTCAGGTCCACGCTGCTGGCTGCAAGCTGCCAGCGATAGCTGCCCACCACGTCCACGCCACGCGTGCGCGTGTCCACCGCGTTGGTGAAGTAACGCCCGCCGTTGATGCCGAAGATGCCCTGCGCTTCCAGCAGGCTGCGCACGCCGGCACCGGTAAGGTTGGACGACAGTACGATGCGGTCGTCCACATCGATCTGGTACGCATCCACGGTGAGGTAGAGCGCATCGGTGGGCTGCAGCACCAGGCCCAGGCTGTAGGACAGCGAGGTCTCGGCATCCAGCGGCTCGGCACCGAAGGCACGCGCCACGTTACTGTCGGCCGGGAAGGTGCGGATCTCGAACGGGTTCGGGTTGCCGGCCAGGAAGGTTGTGCTGGTGGACTGGAAATACTGCTGCGCCAGCGACGGTGCACGGAAGCCCGACGACACCGTGCCGCGCAAGGCGATCTTGTCGGTGAACGCATAGCGGCCCGACAACTTGCCCGAGGCCTGGCTGCCGAAGTCGTCGTAGTCCTCGTAGCGCCCGGCCAGGCCGGCAGAGAACTTGTCGGTGAAATCGGCTTCGATATCGGCATACAGCGCATAGCTGTTGCGCGAGTACTGGCCCGACACACTCGGCGCGAAGCCGCCGAAGCCCTGCGCGCCACCGGCCAACGTGCCCGCCTGGAAATACGAGCCCACTTCGCCCGGCGACTGGTTCCACTTTTCGTTGCGGTATTCGGCACCGAAGGCCACCGTCACCGGATAGGCCAGGCCCCAGTCGAAGCCGCGCTTGATGTCCAGGTTGACGATGTTCTGCGTGGTCTCCAACGCGCCGTCGTAGAACGAGGTGGGCGAGGTCGGCCCCAGGCTCACGTTGAGCGTATTGCGGGTGTGGAAATCGATGCGGTTGTAGCCATAGTTGTAGCTGGCGTCCCAATCCCATCCGCTGGCGGTGGAGCCGCGCACACCGGCCACCAGCGAGCGGTCCTTGGCGTAGCTCTGGATCTCCGGCAAAAAGCCCTGCGGGTAGATCGACAGCAGGTTCTGCGAACTGCCCGGCGCGCGGAAGAACGCGAATGAGGTGATGTCGCGGTTGCTGGCGGTGGCAAATGCATAGCCGGTGATGCTGTCGCTGAACTGGTACTCGGTGTTGAGCGAGGCGGCCTGGGCATTGACGTCCGGGTCGCCGATCTTGAACGCCTTCTGGCCCACGGCCGGCTGCGAGACGCTGGGCGCGCCGGCATAACCGCGTGCGCGGTCGGTGGGATCCTGCTGGTTGAGCTGGGCCGCCACATGCAGCCAGCCGCGGTCGCCGCCGTAGGCCACGCCGGTGTCGCCGGACAGCTCGTAGTTGTTGCCGTCGCCAGCCGAATACTGGCCGAAACCGGCCTGCAGGCTGCCGCCCTTTTCCGCGCCCTTGAGCACGATGTTGACCACGCCGGCGATGGCGTCGGAGCCGTACTGCGCCGAGGCGCCGTCGCGAAGCACTTCCACCCGCGCGATCGCCGCCACCGGGATGGTGTTCAGATCCACCGCCGCGGCGCCGCGGCCGATGGTGCCGTTGAGGTTGAGCAGCGAGGAGGTGTGGCGGCGCTTGCCGTTGACCAGCACCAGCACCTGGTCCGGCGACAGGCCACGCAGCTGCGCCGGCCGGATCGCGCTGGTGCCGTCGCTCAGCGCCGGGCGCGGGAAGTTCAGCGAGGGCAGGGCACGCGCCAGCGCGGTGGCCAGTTCCGGGGTGCCGGTGGCCTGCAGCGACTCGGCGCTGATGATGTCGATCGGCGACTGCGACTCGGCCACGGTGCGGTCGGACACGCGGGTGCCGGTGACGATCACCGTGTCCAGGGTGTTGGCGGTTGCCGGGGCGGCGGCGTCCTGCGCCAGGGCCGGCGCGGCAAGCAGTGCAGCGACCACGGCGGTCGCAAGCGAGGAAAGGGGGATGGTCATGACAACTCCGAAAACTGTGGGGCCGTGTGCGGCCGCTAAAGGCTAGGCAGGGGGTGGTCGCGAGCGGGCGAAGACGGCGGCGGCCTACCTGAAGGCGCTAATTATTCGTTAACGCTAGAATGGCGTCGCAGGAATGCTGCTCATCTGCTCATTCCTTTTCGTTCTATCGGACTGTCCATCAATGATTTCCCTGCGCAACTTCTCCATGCGACGCGGCGAGCGTCTGCTGTTGTCCAACGTCGACCTGACCATGCATGCCGGCTACCGCGTCGGCGTGGTGGGCCGGAACGGCACCGGTAAGTCGAGCCTGTTCGCCGCGGTGAAGGGCGAGCTGGAGGCCGACAAGGGCGACGTGGACCTGCCCGGCAAGGTGCGCACCGCCAGCGTTTCGCAGGAAACCCCGTCATTGCCCGACCCGGCGCTGTCGTTCGTGCTCGGCGGCGATATCGAGGTGTCCGCGGTGCTGCAGGAAGAGGCCGACGCGACCGCGCGCGAAGACTGGGAAGCGGTGGCCAACGCGCACCAGAAGATGGCCGAGCTCGGCGCGTACGACGCCGAGGCGCGTGCCGGCAAGTTGCTGCATGGCCTGGGCTTCCCGGCCGATACGCACCACCGCGCGGTCTCGTCGTTCTCCGGCGGCTGGCGCGTGCGGCTGAATCTGGCGCGTGCGCTGATGATGCCCAGCGACCTGCTGCTGCTCGACGAACCCACCAACCACCTGGACATGGACGCGGTGCTGTGGCTGGAGCAATGGCTGCTCAAGTATCCGGGCACCTTGTTGCTGATTTCGCATGACCGCGAGTTCCTCGACAACGTCGCCACCCACACCCTGCACCTGCACGGCGGCACCGCCAAGCTGTATGTCGGCGGCTATACCGATTTCGAACGCCAGCGCATCGAACACCTGCGCCAGCAGCAGATCGCCCACGACAAGGAACAGGCAGAACGCGCGCATCTGCAGAGCTTCATCGACCGCTTCAAGGCGCAGGCCAGCAAGGCCACCCAGGCGCAGAGCCGCATGAAGCGTTTGGCCAAGATGGCCGGTACCGAAGCGGTGCGCGCCGAGCGCGAGTTCCGCATCCAGTTCGCGCAGCCCAATCGGCTGCCGTTTTCGTTGATCCGCTTGAATCATGTACAGGCCGGCTATCCGGCTCCGACCTCCCTTCCCCCGCGTGCGGGGGAAGGGGCCCGACGGGCGGATGGGGGCGACGCTGCCACGGTCATCCTGCACGACGTCGGCTTCGGCCTGGAGGCGGGCGACCGCATCGGGTTGCTGGGGCCCAATGGCGCGGGTAAGTCGACGCTGGTCAAGACGTTGGTGGGCGAGTTGGCGCCGTTGGCGGGAGAGCGCAGCGCGCATCCGGACCTGCGTATCGGTTACTTCGCCCAGCACACGGTGGAGTCGCTGCATGAAGGCCAGTCGCCGATGGACCACTTCCGCGACCTGTCGCCGGATGGTTCCAACCAGGCGTTCCGCGATTTCCTGGGTAAATGGAATTTCGCCGGCGACCGCGCGTTCGAGGTGGTGGATGGTTTCTCCGGCGGCGAGCGCGCGCGTCTGGCGCTAGCGCTGATCGCCTGGCAGCAGCCCAACGTGCTGTTGCTGGACGAACCGACCAACCACTTGGACCTGGAAATGCGCGAGGCGCTGGCAGAAGCGTTGAGCGACTTCGAAGGCGCCATCGTGATGGTCTCGCACGACCGCCATCTGATCGGCCTGGTCTGCGACAGTTTCTGGCGCGTGGCCGATGGCGTGGTCGAGCCATTCGCCGGCGATCTGGACGAATACGCCGCATGGCTGCGTAGCCGCCCGGCGGCGCAGGGCACCAAGCAGAAGATGGCCGAAGCGGCACCGACCCCGCCACCGCCGACCAAGCCGTTGCCGCCGAAGAAGGCCGTCAACCCGCACAAGCTGGCCAGCGCCGAAAAGCGCGTCGGCGAGCTGGAGGCGGCGCTGGCCGCGCTGGATCGTGAGCTTGCCAACCCGGGCAACTATGCCGACAGCGACAAGATGGCGGTGCTGGGGCGCGACCGCGAAACAACTGCCCAGCAGCTGGCCGCCGCCGAAGCGGCGTGGATGGAGCTGATCGACGGCGCGTAAGGCGGGACGAGATGATGCTGCTGCGTGTTGATCGTGCTGATCGATTCGCGCTTGCCGTAGGTGGTTTCCGCGGTGCACGGCTTTGATGTTCTGCATCATGCGTCGACGGAGCAGTGTCTGGACCGAGCATGTGTGCTGCTCATCGGGTGTTTCTGGAGCCCAGGTGGGTAGGGCAGTCGCCGCGGAATGCGTTGCGCTTCGCGCCCGCACCCTCATCCGGCGCTACGCGCCACCTTGTCCCCCACGAAGGAGGACAATGTCCCGGCGGGAGAAGGGCGCAAGCCGCAGCTCTGGTGATGAAAAGCCCCTCTCCCTGCGGGAGAAGGGTTAGGGTGAGGGTACGGCGGAAGACAGCCATCTTGATGGAGGGGCCAGATAAGGTGCGGCCCAGCCATCGCATACGGTCAAGGCTGTGTCGAGCATACGCACGCAGTCAACACACCACGCATCCAACGTCACCCCAGCCTTTGCTCCACCAGCAACCACGCAAGCAACCTCCTCCCCGCCTCACTCTCAGGCCGCGAACGTAGCCGCGTCAGCCAATAGCGTCCCGCATCGATCGTGATCGGGAACGGGCAGACCAGGCGCCCGGCATCCAGGTCCTGGCGAAACATCGGCAATGGCAACAACGCCACACCGGCGCCGGCCGCCGCAGCGCTGGCCAACGTCAACGACGAATCGAACATCGCCCCACGCGCGGGCACGCTCGCCGCTCCCGCGGCACGAAACCACTGCGGCCACTCATCCAGCCGATACGAGCGCAGTAACGGCGCCCGCGCCAGATCGGCCGGCGTGTGCAGGCCGCGCGCCATGCTGGGCGCGCATACCGGCGCAAACGGTGCCTCCATCAGCGCATGCGCGATCTGGCCCTGCCAGTCGCCATCGCCGAAACGGATCGCCAGATCCAGCCCTTCGCCGGCCAGATCGACCCGGTTGTTGTGGGTGGACAGGCGCAATTCGATATCCGGATGCGCGGCATGAAAGGTCGGCAATCGCGGCAGCAGCCAGCCGGTGGCGAAGGTGCCTACCACGCCCACGCTGAGCACCTCGCGATAGCGCCCATCGGCGAAGCGCTCCAGGGTGGCGGCGATGCGGTCGAAGGCCTCGCCCAGCACCGGCGCCAGCGCCGCGCCCTCGTCGGTCAGCGCCACCCCGCGTGGCAGGCGGTGGAACAGGCTGGTGCCCAGCTGTTGCTCCAGCGCCTTGATCTGGTGGCTGAGCGCGGCCTGGCTCACGCACAGCTCGTTCGCCGCACGGGTCAGGTTTTGATGGCGGGCGGCGGCTTCGAACGCGCGCAGGGCATTGAGCGGGAGGCGGGGGCGGGGCATCGGGAGAGATTAGTTCAATTCATGCCTGGGATCGAAACATCGCGATGGTCGGCTGCGCCATGCGCATCGATACTGCGGGCTCCCTCAAGGAGGTAGACGCATGTTGAATCGGCGAGAGTTCTTGTACGCAACCGGCGCGGGCATGCTGTTTGCGGCGTCCAGACCCGCACTGGCGCTCAGTCCGGCGGTGAATGTGGACGACATGCTGCGGGCACAGTGGGCGGACATCGAACGTGGCACCGGTGGTCGCCTGGGCATCAGCCTGCTCGGCAGCGCCCCCGGCTGGCGCCTCGGGCAGCGCGAGAACGAGCGCTTCCCGATGTGCAGTACCTTCAAATTTGTATTGGCTGCGGCGGTGCTGCAGCGGGTGGATGAGGGTAAGCTCACGCTGGCGCAACCGGTCAAGATTCGTGCCTCGGACATGCTTGAGCATGCGCCGGTCACCAAGCGCCATGTCGGCGGCACGCTGAGTGTCGGCGAACTGTGCCGGGCCACGATGATCCACAGCGACAACCCGGCCGCCAACCTGTTGTTCCCGCTGGTCGGCGACCCGGCCGGATTGACCGCTTTCCTGCGCAGCATCGGCGATGCCAAGACCCGCAGCGACCGCTACGAACCGGAGATGAACGGGTTCGCCCCCGGCGAGCCGCGCGACACCACCACGCCTGCTGCGATGGCGTCCACGCTGCGCACGCTACTGCTTGGCGATGCGCTGCAGCCTGCCTCGCGCAAGCAGCTGACCGACTGGATGATCGACAACCGCACCGGCGACGATTGCCTGCGCGCGGGGCTCACGGCCGACTGGAAGATCGGCGACAAGACCGGTAGCAACGGCACCGATACCCGCAACGACATCGCCATCCTCTGGCCGCCGAAGGGCCAGCCGCCGCTGCTGCTGACGACATACTTGAACGGAGCCAAGGTCGACGCTGCTGCACGCGATGCGGCGCTGAAGGCAGTCGCGGTCGCGGTGCGGGAATGGTTTGGAAGGTGAGCCTGCCGAAGCGACACGTGGCGATGGCGGCGCATGTCGATTCGGCAGGCACGATTGCGGCGAGGGAGGTTGCGACGTTCCTCCACGCAGCAGCGGTGATGCGGAGCGATGGTTGCCGCTGGCCAGCGGCAACATTCAACCTGGCACGGCCACTCGGCCCAGCGCATCGATCGCGACAGGTCTTTCCTGCTGCAACCGCGCCGGTCCACCCATGGCGGGATCGCTGACGCTGTCGGCGCCGGTTTCGATGCGACCTGCCAGGCGCTGCGCCGCGCCGTCGTGGTGCACCCACAGGTCGTACCAGCCGCCGGTTGCTGCCGCTTTCCACCGGCGCTGCTCGGTCGCGCCGGGTGCAATGCTGAGGCGCTCGTGCGGCTGCGCGGCTGCATACGCGCCTGGTTGCAGCTCCACCTGCACGGCAGTGCTGCCGCCATTGCGCAGCGATAGCAACACGGATGTGGCGTCGTCCGGATCTTGGCTGATCTCGGTCATCAGCAACGGGGCGCTCAGGTCGCCGCGATAGTGACGATGGAATCCGTTCGGGCCGATCAGCCACAGATCGTAGCGACCATCGTAGGTGGTCCAGTCGCCTTCCAGGATGGCGCCGGTGCCCACTGTGTAGCGGCGCGGCACCGCCGCCAGGTCGTAGGGGTCGTAGACTTGCAGTACCACCGTTGCACCGCTGTTGCCCATGCGTAGCCGCACCTCGCCGCGCTCTTGTGCATGTGCCAGTTGCACGTTCGGGCGATACGGTACGGCGCGCGAACGGCGCAGGCCGAATGGCTGCGCGGGCGGCTGCAAGGTGGCCGGGAGTGGTGGCAGCGTGTGCTCGCGCAGGGCCGCTGCACGCGTTGCGGCATCGCCCACATCGGGCAGCGCCGCGGCGAACGGGCGTGCATCGGCGCTGCGGAAATCGAACGCGTTGGTCAGATCGCCACACACCGCACGCCGCCACGGCGTGATCTCCGCTGCGGGCACGCCGAAGCGGCGTTCCAGCAAACGCAGCACCGAGGTGTGGTCGTACACCTGCGAGTCCACCCAGCCACCACGGCTCCATGGCGAGATCACATACATCGGCACGCGCGGCCCCAGCCCGTACGGGCGCCCGCGCAGCTCGGGCAGATCCACCTTCTGTTCGCCTGGCGCCGGGTGACGGTGGTAGTCGTCGTCGGTGGCGATGCTGGATGCGCCGGCAAATCCACCGGCGGCACGCGGATCCGGCGACGGCGGTGCGGGCGGGGGCATATGGTCGAAAAAGCCGTCGTTCTCATCGAACATCAGCAGCAAGGCCGTGCGGCTCCATACCGCCGGATCGGCGGTGAGTGCATCCAGCACGCCTGCGGTGTAGGCCGCGCCCTGGGCGGGGCTGGACGGATCGGGGTGCTCGCTGCCGGCCGCATCGGCGATGACAAAGCTCACCGACGGCAGCCGGCCGCCCAACACGTCTGCGCGTAGCTGCTGCACACCACGCGTGCTGATGCCACGCGCACGCAACTGCGCGTCGTGACCAGGGCTGTTGCGGTACGCCTGCCGGAACGCGTCGAAGCCGGCCAACGGGTTGTCGGTGAAGTTGTCGGCCATGTCCTGGTAGATCTGCCAGGACACACCCGCGCGCTGCAAATGTTCGACATAGGTGGCCCAGCGATACGGCTCGGCAAAGCCGCCCAGTTCCGGAAAGTTGTCGTGCGAATTCCCGATCACCGGGCCGCCTGCGCGCGCCTGCGGATCGTTGCCGCCGGTCCACAGGAACACGCGGTTGGAATTGGTGCCGGTCTGGATCGAAGCGTGGTACGCATCGCAAATGGTGAAGGCATCGGCAAGCGCGTACTGGAAGGGAATATCCGCGCGCCCGTAATAGCCCAGCGCATGGTCGTGCTTGGCGGCGGCCCAATGTCCGAGCCGGCCATGGTCCCAGGCCTGGTGTGCATCCGGCCAGCTGTGCGGTGTGCCCTTGACGCGCATGAAGCCGAACTGCGCGGCGGTGTCCAGTGCAAACGGCGTCAGCCATTGCTTGCCGTCCTCGCTGGGTTGTAGCCACACCGTCCGCGCTGGAGCGCCCGGCAACGGCGGCGCCGGAATCGGAAAGCGGTCGCCGAACCCGCGCACGCCGGGCAGGGCACCGAAGTAGTGATCGAACGCGCGGTTTTCCTGCATCAGGATCACCACGTGCTGCAGATCTTTCAGCGTGCCGCTGCGGCGATCGGGCGCGATGGCTGCGGCGCGCCCGATGCTGGGTAGCAGTGCCGTCGTGCCGGCGCTCAGCCCGGTCTGCAGAACGCGGCGGCGGGGAAGATCGATCATCGTGTCACCTGATTGGCTGAACCCTCACGAGCCCCTTCCACCGCCTGCGGGGGAAGGTGCCCGAAGGGCGGATGGGGCACGGTCGGCATAAGCAGCTAGTTGCAGGCGTAGGCACAGGCTTTCTGGACCCCCGGTGTCTAAGCCCCGCCGGCCCCGCCCTCATCCGGCGCTACGCGCCACCTTCTCCCGCCAGCGGGAGAAGGGAAACGCTGCCTTCCACCGCCTGCGGGGGAAGGTGCCCGAAGGGCGGATGGGGGCGCAGTACCCGCACCTAAAAATCTCGGACTAGCGTAAGTCAGCAGCAGCGCCCGTGCACCACGCACCGGTCGATCCGCCGTTACAGATCCAGCGTCAGCGTCAAACCGACCGTGCGCGGCGCCGCGATGAACGCGCTGTCGCTGCCGTCCACGCCTTCCAGGTAGCGTTTGTCGGTGAGGTTGCTGACATTGAGTGCCAGCTGCAGGCCGGTGAGCTGCGACGATAGCTGCGACAGCTCCACCCCCAGGTTCGCATTGAAGGTCGTCACGCCATCGAGCGCGGCGCGGTTGGAAGCGTCCAGATAGCGCTTGCCCAGGTAGCGTCCGGAGACGCCGAAGCGCCAGGCCTGGCCGCGCCAGTCGGCCGACATCACCAAGGTGTTGCGCGGCTGGCCGATCACCTGCGCACCGGGGGTGATCTCCAGTGCGGTATCGCGCGCGGCATCGCCGCTGCCCAGATAATCGGCCTTGTTGTAGGTGTAGGCACCATTGATGCGCCAACCGTTGTCCCAGCCGTAGCCCAGCGCCGCTTCCACGCCGCGCGCATGCACGCCGCCGAAGTTTTCGTACACGCCATCGGTTTCGCCCAGGTAGTCGATACCGCTGACGAAGTTGGCCGGCACATACACGATGCGGTTGTCGAAACGGATGTCGTACAAGGTCACGCTGCCGGTCAGCGGCCAGCGGCTGATGCGCAGGCCAAGTTCGACGTTGTCGGCGGTTTCCGGTTTGACCCGGCTCAGTGCGATCGGGTCGGTTTCGCCCAGCACCCCGGAGGGGATGGCGGCAAAATTCTGCGAGTAACCGGCAAAGGCTTCCAGGCCCTGCAGCGGCGTGGTCCAGGTCAGGCCGGCCGACAGCAGCGGGTCCGAATGCGCATCCGATTCTACATGCTGCGCCTCGCCGATGCGGCGGTCGCGGCTCTGGTCCAGGAAGAACTGCTTCACGCCCACGCGCCAGGCGAAGGCGCCGTAGCGCATCACATCTTCCACGTAGTACATCTGTTCGTCGGTCTGGTAGTTGTCCTTGAACTGCACCCAGTACGGCTGATGATCGAAGCTGATGTTGGTGCCGACGTTGAGCAGGCGATGCCAGTCGCGGGTGACGCTTCGGTCGTAACGCTCCAGCCAGGCACCGGCGCGCACGGTGTTGTCGATGGCGCCGAGATCGGCACGCCATTCCACATCGGCCATCGCGCCGGCGCGGTGGTTGTCGTAGTGGCTATGGCGGTACGACTGCACGGGGACCGAGCCGGCCGGGTAGCAGGCCGGATTGGATTCGGCCGGCACCGCATCGCTGCCGGCGCAACCGGCCAGCATCGTCGCGGCCGCACCGCCGGGGGTGAGGTAATACAGCTTGCCCAGGTCGCTGCCGGCATACACGGTGTTGCCACCGCGCGCCTCGGATTCCACTGCGCCGGCGCCGTCGTTGGTGACGTCCACCAGATACGGCGGAATCCAGTCGCCACGGCCTTGCATGCGGTGCGCGTAGCCGGTCAATGTGGTCTTGAAGCCGTTGCCGCCATCGAAGGCGCCGCGCAGGTAACCGAAGGTGTTCTTGCGTAACGCGCGCGAGCCGGAGCGGTAGTTCTGGTCCAGATACGGAATGCCGGTGAGCGTGCCGGTCAACAGATCGTGCTCGGGGTCGCGTGCGAACTGTTCGGGTGTCACGCTGGTGTATTCGGATTCGTCGGCATCGTCGTAGGACGCGTAGCCGCTGAGCGTCCACTTGTTCAATGCGCTGACGAATTTGCCGGCCAGGTGATCGCGGCTGGTGTGGCCGCTACCGTCGATCCAGTCGTCGTTACGCGCCGACGAGCCGCTGATCCAGGCGCGCGTAGTGCCGCCTAGCAGCCCGGTGTCGTAACGGGCGTAATACTTGCGTGCCTGGTTGTCGCCGATGCCGCCGATCACTCGCACACGCTGGGTGTCCAGCGGTTCGCCGGTGAGGTAATTCAAGGTGCCGCCCAGCGCTTCGTTCGAGCGCGATGCGATGTCGGCGGTGCCCTGGCTCACTTCCACCGTTTCCAGATCCGGCATGTCGATGAAGCGATTGGCCTTGGAGCCGCCGCCATAGGCCGAGCCGCCATTGGGCACGCCGTCGATGGTGGTGCCGATCTGTTGGGTATCGCGATTGCTGACGAAGCCACGCATGCTGATCTGGGTGCCCCAATCCGACGAGCCGAATGCATCGGCCTCGGTCACCACCACGCCAGGCAGTTCGTTGAGCGCATCGTTGACGCTGCCCAGCACGAACTGGCGGTCCAGCATTTCCTTGCTGACGGAGGTCTTGGAATACGTCATCGCCTGGCCGACCACCTGCACCTGATCCAACGTGGACACTTGCTCGCCAGTGCCGGTCGGTGCGTCGCTCGCAACCCGGCCTGACGTTGCGCCGTCAGGAGCTTGCTGCGCATAAGCGGGCACGGCGAGTGGAACCAGCAGTAACGCAAGCGTGGCCGGGTGGCGCACGCGCGAGGAGGACGTCGAATCCATTGCAATCCAGCAAGCGGGGGGGTGTTCAAAGACTGCCGCGCTTGCGTTGCGTGATGATGACCGCGCTACGGATGGGGCTGCGATCACGCATAGCGATGCGTCGAGTCGCAGCGACAGGATGATGTCTAGTGGACGCTGGTGTTTCCAGCCTTCCGGTGAGATCTCCGATACGAGACGACGTCATCTGTCGTCGGAGGTCTGTTCAAAGCCGAGCCGGGCGAGCGCGCGGCGGATTCACCGCGCGCGGGACACGCGATGAATCCGTCAGCGCCGGCTCGGTGAGGACACCATGCCAGGCAGTTGGTTGGTGGTTTTGTTCAAGAACTGAGGGCGCCGCGCCACTAGGTTGCTGGTTGCCTGTCGCTTGTTGAAAACCTTGCGCGCCGACCATCGCAACTGGTCCTTGCCCGCCCACCGTCGCGGGACCCTTGGCGGCATGGATGCCGCCGCGGAGCTACATGGACGTACTTGCAGCGTGTCCTGCGATGGTGGGCGGGCAAGGGCCCTGCAGCAATGGCGCAGATGATCCGCTTTCCCCCTGATCTACCAGTATTGAGCAATCAGTTAGCAACGACTGCATCGTGCGTATTGCGAGCGCTTTGTTATCTTCAAGTCTGGTCGAGGGCGCGGTGCCCTCACCGCTCGCGGGACACGCCGCAAGTACGTCCTTGTAGGCTCGGTAGCGGCATCCATGCCGCCACACGGTCCCGCAATCGGCGAGGGCACCACGCCAGATAGTTGGTTGGTGGTTTTGTTGGAAAGCAAAGGTCACCGCATCACCAGCCTGCTCGTCGCTGGTTCATATCCATGCGCACCGACCGTCTCGACTGGTCCTTGCCCGCCCGCCGTCGCTGGACCTCGAGCGGCATGGATGCCGCGCCAGCGCCTACATGGACGTACTTGCGGCGTGTCCTGCGATGGTGGGCGGGGCAAGAGCCCTGCAATCAAGCAGCAGATCGAGTGCTCCACTGCTGATCTACCACCAGGTCGTCTACCAACTGCTCTGCCTTGCGGGCACGTCTCGCGCTGGTGACCAGGCAAGGATCATGCAGCAAAGGACAGCTCACTCGCACTGCAGATAACGACAGCGAAGAGCTGTGTCAGCCGCCCTTGATGTGCGGCGATGCTTCGGCCTGCTGCGTTTCCGGCATCAGCTCCAGCGCCGATGGCGTGGTACGCAGCATCGGGCGGAAGGAGATGGGATGGGTGCGGCGGCGGGTGAAGCGCAGCAGCCGCGACAGCGTGAATCCGGCCAGCGCCAGCAGCATCACCGCGAAATACACCGGCAAGGCCGCCGGGCCGAACTTCTGCATTGCACCGCCGGCCAGCGCCGGGCCGATCGCCGCACCCACACCGTGTACCAGCAGCAGGCTGCTGCAACCGGAGAGCAGGTCCTCGCGTGGCAGGTAATCGAGCATGTGCGCAACCGCAAACGGGTACAGCGAAAACGCCAACCCGCCGTAAACGAAAAACAGCACGAACAACACGGTGGTCTGCGTCTGCACCATCGGCATGGCGGCAGCGATGGCGATACCGGCGGCCAGTACGCTCACCGTGACCAGGCCGATGCGCCGGTCATGCCCGTCGCTGATGCGCCCGATCGGCCACTGCAGCACCGCACCGCCCACGATGGCAGCGAGCATGAACATCGCCACGCCGTCGGCATCCAGCCCGATGCGGCTGGCGTACACCGGCAACAGACCCCAGAACGCACCCATCGCCAGTCCGGAAAGGCCGGCAGCAACCGTCGCCACCGGCGCCAAGGCGTACAGTGTTTTCAGTCGCAGGCGCGAGACATGCGGTACCTCGGGCGGGATCAGCCGCGTGGTCATCACCGGCATCACCGCCGCGCAGATCAGGATCGCCGTCAGCGTAAACATCGCCGGTGCGCCCGCATCGCCGATGCTGAGCAGGATCTGGCCCAGCGCCAGCGCCGATAGATTGATCGCCATGTACACCGAAAATACCCGGCTGCGCCGACGCGCATCCGGCTCGGCGTTGAGCCAGCTTTCGATCACGGTGTACAGGCCGACCAGCGCCGCGCCGGTGACCAGGCGCAACACGCCCCAGCCCCAGGGATCGAGCCAGATCGGATGCAGCAGCACCGCAATCGCCGCAAGCGATGCGTAGAACGCGAATGCACGGATATGTCCGATGCGGCGGATCAACGGCGGCGCGAAGAAGGTGCCGAGGAAGAAACCGGCGAAGTAGCCGGACATGATCAGGCCCAGCGCACGCGCATCGAAGCCGGCCTGGCCACCGCGCACGGCGAGCAAGGTGCCAAGCAGCCCACTGCCGGTCAGCAGCAGGGCAACGCCGAGCAATAAGGCAGTCAGCCGCAGCATGGATGCGGCCCTCGTGGGGGGAAAGGCGCGTCGATCACGTGTTCGAGTGTAGCAGCCCGGGCAGTGCGGCTCGGTCCGGATCTCGCCGCGCGCAGCCTGCAGCGACGGTCGCCCGCACCGGCGCATGTCCACGAACTGCATCGCATGTGGGTGCGGATGGGCGACCCGCGCACGCGATGCCTGTGTTGCCACGGAGCAGTCGGACCGGATGATCGCGTGGCGGCTGTCGTACTTGCCGGCGTGCTGTCTCAACCGGCTGGCCACTGCGGCATCGCACCGCGTCGCCGGCGTCTCCGCCCATCACGCAGTGACGTGCCAACGCATCAGGCCCCATCTTCGCGCGCACTGGTTGGCCATTGCGCCGACGCACCCGCATCCGTCTAGAATCTGCGCCCCTGCATCGTCTTCCTCATCTTCTGCCATGCCCATCTACGCGTTCCAGTGCACCACCTGTGGCCATTCGTTCGACCGCCTGCAGAAGATGGCCGACCCCGATCCGCAAAGCTGCCCGGCCTGCGCCGCGGCCACCATCAAGCGCCAGGTCACCGCGCCGTCGTTCCGGTTGTCCGGCAGCGGCTGGTACGAGACCGATTTCAAGTCGGCCGGCGAAAAGAAGAAGAACCTCACCGACAGCAGCGCAGGCGGCGAGGCCAAGCCTGCCGCGGCCGGCGACAGCAAGCCAGCAGCTGCACCGGCCGCAGCAGCGGCGAAGCCGGCATCCGGCGCGGCGTGACGGCGACCCTGCCAGGCGGCGACACCTGCACGACTTGCGCGACGAAAACGACACAGGCCGGTCCACGCCGGACCGACCTGTGGATTCCCGCCTGCAACGGCCCCCGTTCAACCCTCAGCGGGCATCGAACCGCGCGCGGCAGCCATCGTTGACCCAGACCGTCGAGCGGCGCGAGTCGTAGCCCCAGGTGCGGCCTTCCTCGCAGCGCGTGTCCGACAGCTGGCGGGTCAGCATCGGGCGGCCGGCGTCCGCGTCCCACTTGCAGGTGCGCAGGCGGCGGTCGTCGCTGTTGCAGGTCACCGAGTAATCGCCGCGAGGGCCGCCGCCGCGGTCATCCCGGTCCCAGCCGCCGCCACGGGCCTGCGCAAAATCGGCCCGGCAGCCGTCGTCCACCCAGATGCGGCCTTGTTCCTGATGCCAGTTGCGTCCCTCCACGCAGGGGGTGCCGGAGAGCTGGCGCACGATCATTGCGCGCCGCCAACCGGTATTGCAGACCGCCTGGCGCTGGTCGCGGCTCTCGCAGCGCACCGTGCCGGCTGCGGCGTTACCGGGGCGATCGTCGCCACCATTCCAGCCACCACCGCCCCAGCCGCCGCGGGCCTCGGCAAAGCGGCCGCGACAGCCGTTGTCCACCCAGATCCGGCCGCGGTCGCTGCCCCAGTTGCGCCCTTCGATGCAGCGCGTGCCGGAAATGTTTTCCACCAGCGCCGCGCGGCCACGGAACGGGGTGTCGCATTCGCGGCGGCGGTTGTCGTTGCTGGAACAGGTGACGGTCTGGCCGTTCCAGCCACGGTCCTGCGCGGCGGCGGGACGGCTGGCCAGCGCGCCACCGAAGGCGAGGAGGCTGAAGCCGGAGATCAGCAGGGCGGTGCGCAGCATCGTGGCGTCCTTGGTGCGGGAGGGGCGTGGCGCCTATTCAGCCGGGCACCGACTTAAGCGCCGGTGACCGCCGCCGCATTTGCTCCTGCCGCCCGCCGGCCCCAGAATATCCGGCTTTCCGGCGCTGTCCTGCGTCGGGTTTTCAGCGGAGCTTTCGATGCGTACCCACTTCTGCGGCCTGGTCGACGAGACCATGATCGGCCAAACCGTCACTCTCGCCGGCTGGACCGACGTGGCCCGCAATCTGGGCGGGGTGTGCTTCATCGACCTGCGCGACCACGAAGGCATCGTGCAGGTGACGGTGGAGCCGGTGGCTGGCGACGACGTCAGCGCAGAGCTGTTCAAGGTGGCCGCCAGCCTCGGCTACGAGGACGTGCTGCAGGTCGAAGGTGTGGTGCGCGCGCGGCATGCGGTCAACGACAAGCTGCGCACCGGCAAGGTGGAAGTGAGCGCCACGCGCATCAGCATCCTCAACAAGGCCGCGCCGCTGCCGTTCCACGCGCACGAGAACCCCGGCGAAGACACCCGCCTGAAGTATCGCTATCTGGACCTGCGCCGTCCGGAAATGCAGCGCATGCAGCGCACCCGCATCAAGCTGGTGCAGGCGCTGCGCCGGCACCTGGATGCGCGCGATTTCCAGGACATCGAAACCCCGATCCTGACCAAGGCCACTCCGGAAGGCGCGCGCGACTTCCTGGTGCCGGCGCGCATGCATCCGGGCGAGTTCTACGCATTGCCGCAGAGCCCGCAGCTGTTCAAGCAGATCCTGATGGTGGCCGGCTTCGACCGCTACTACCAGATCGCACGCTGCTTCCGCGACGAAGCGCTGCGCGCCGATCGCCAGCTGGAATTCACCCAGCTCGACATGGAGTTCGCTTTCGTGCGCGAACGCGACGTGCAGGATTTCGTCGAGGACATGATCCGCGCCATCTTCAAGGAAGTGGTGGACGTCGAGCTGGCCGCGCAGTTCCCGCGCATGACCTGGGCCGAGGCGATGCGTCGCTATGGCTCGGACAAGCCGGACCTGCGCATCGATCTGGAATTGGTCGATGTGGCCGAGCTGGTCAAGTCCAGCGAATTCCCGGTGTTCACCGCCGCCGCCAATGATGCCGACGGTCGCGTTGCCGCGCTGCGCATCCCCGGTGGCGCAGCGCTGTCGCGCAAGCAGATCGACGAATACGCCGCGCATGCCGCCAAGTACGGTGCCAAGGGCCTGGCCTACATCAAGCTCTCGGAGACCGGCGAGGTCAGCTCGCCGATCGCCAAGTTCTTCTCCGAAGACGCCTTCGCCGCGCTGCTCAAGCACGTCGGCGTCGGCAATGGCGACATCGTGTTCTTCGGCGCCGGCGGCTACAACAAGGTGTCCGATTTCATGGGCGCGCTGCGCCTGAAGGCCGGCAAGGAGTTCAACCTGGTCGCCGATGGCTGGGCGCCGCTGTGGGTCACCGATTTCCCGATGTTCGAATGGGACGACGAGGCGCAGCGTTACGTCGCCTTGCATCACCCCTTCACCGCGCCGGCGGTGGACGATATCGCCGACCTGCGCGCCAATGCCCGCACCGCGGTGTCGCGTGGCTACGACATGGTGCTCAACGGCAATGAAATCGGCGGCGGCTCGATCCGTATCCATCGCCCGGACATGCAGAGCGCAGTGTTCGAGCTGCTCGGCATCGGCGCCGAAGAAGCGCGCGCCAAGTTCGGCTTCCTGCTGGATGCCCTGAACTACGGCGCCCCGCCGCACGGCGGCATCGCCTTCGGCATCGACCGCATCGCTGCGCTGATGGCCGGCACCGAATCCATCCGCGACGTGATCCCGTTCCCCAAGACCACGGGCGCACAGGACCTGATGACCGACGCCCCGTCGCCGATCGCCGCCGAACAGCTGGCCGAGGTGCACGTGCAGGTGCGCCCCAAGCAGGCCTGACCTGCGCGCAAGCACGGCCACGCCTCGCGCGTGGCCGTGTTTGCCCTGCCAGGCGCCAACGACCTTGGCGAAGTAGTGGCGACCCATCCGTGCGCCGCGCTCAGGCGCCGCATTTGCCGATTCCCGATTCTCCACTTGCAGCAGCGCCGCCGCATGCGAGAAGCTGCCACGTCCCATCCGGTACGAGAGGCCCGCATGACCCGCATCCGCCGCGCCACACCGGACGATGCCGAAGCGCTGTCGCTGTTGGCCGCACAGACCTTTACCGAAACCTTCGGGCATCTGTATCCAGAAGAAGACCTGCGTGGTTTTCTCGAAGAAACGTATGCGGTCGAGCGCGCGCGCATCGTGCTGGGGCATCCGGACTACGCGATCTGGTTGCTGGAGATGGACAACCTGTTGGTTGGTCATGCTGCCGCCGGCCCCTGCGGGCTGCCGCACGCAGACGTACGCCCAGCCGATGGAGAGCTCAAGCGGCTGTATCTGCTGAAGGACTACCAGAACAGCGGTTGGGGCAGCCGGCTGTTCGAAACCGCACTGGAGTGGCTGGAGCGCGACGGCCCGCGCACCCTGTGGATCGGCGTGTGGTCGGAGAACTTCGGCGCGCAGCGGTTCTATGCGCGCTACGGTTTCGAGAAAGTGGGCGAGTACGACTTCCCGGTGGGCAAAGTTGTCGATCGCGAACACATCCTGCGTCGCAGGCCGCTGATCGCGGCCGATTGACGGCATGCCGGCACCGTCCGCACTTGCCCGGCGATTGCGCGCCACCTGCAGGCAATCGCGCTGATGCCCGGCGCGGCCGCTGCATTTCCAGGTGCAGCCAGGCGCGCCTCGCGCGAGCCGGCGACCACCGCCGACGTGCTGCTGGTCCACGGCATCTGGAACACCGCGCACTGGCTGCTGCCGCTGGCCCGGCGGCTGCGGAGCGAGGGACTGGCGCCTGCAGTGTTCGGCTATGCCAGCGTATTCGGCGGTCCGGCGCAGGCAGTGCCGCAATTGATCGCGCGGCTGCGCGCCAGCCGTGCACAACTGTTGATCTGCCATAGCCTCGGCGGCCTGGTGGCCCTGCAGGCGTTGCAGGACGCGCCCGATCTGCCGGTGCGTCGAGTGGTCTGTCTTGGCTCGCCGCTGCGCGGCAGTGCCGCCGCGCGCAGCCTGGCCCGGCGTGGCGGCGTATGGGCCATGGGCCGCAGCGCCGCGCTGTTGCAGCACGGGTTCACCCGTTGGGACGGGTCGGCCGAGATCGGCCAGGTGGCCGGCTGCGTGCCACGCGGCGTCGGCCGCTGGCTGGCGCCCCTGGACGCCGGCTCCGACGGCACCGTTGCGCTGGCCGAAACCCGCCTGCCCGGCCTGCGCGACCATTGCGTGGTGCAGGCCAGCCACAGCGGCTTGTTGCGCTCGCCCGAGGCGGCCCGGCAAGCCCTGGCCTTCCTGCGCAACGGCCACTTTGCGCCTTGAACATCCGCTGGCGCATGTCGGCGCCCCGGTGCGGGCGAGCAATCAGGTAAAATCCGCGCCCTGTCATCCAAGCCAGTCTGGAACCACCCATGGGTAGAGGCCCCTCGATCGAAGGCCGCAAGAACGCCTCCGACGCCAAACGCGGCAAGATGTTCACCAAGATCATCCGCGAGATCAGCGTGGCCGCACGCGCCGGCGGCGGCGACCCGTCCAACAATCCGCGCCTGCGAACCGCCATGGACAAGGGCCTGTCGGCGAACATGTCCAAGGACGTGATCGAGCGCGCCATCAAGAAGTCCACCGGCGAGCTGGAAGGGGTGGAATACGAAGAAGTGCGCTACGAGGGCTATGCCCCCGGCGGCGTGGCGGTGATCGTGGACTGCCTGACCGACAACCGCGTGCGCACCGTGGCCGACGTGCGCCACGCCTTCAGCAAGTGCGGCGGCAACATGGGCACCGACGGCTCGGTGGCCTTCATGTTCAAGCGCCTGGGCGTGCTGAGCTTTGCCGCCGGCACCGACGAGGACACCCTCACCGACGCCGCCATCGAGGCCGGCGCCGACGATGTGGTGGTGTACCCGGAAGACGGCGCCATCGACGTGCTGACCGCCCCGGACGCCTTTGCCCAGGTCAAGGACGCACTGGTCGCTGCCGGGCTGGAACCGGCGCATGCCGAAATCACCTTCCGCGCCGACAACGACATCGCCGTGGACGGCGATACCGCGCTGCAGGTCCGCAAGCTGCTCGACATGCTCGAAGACCTGGACGACGTCCAGGACGTCTATTCGAACGTCGACCAAGCGGCGCTCGGCGCGTAAGCGCCGGGAATCGGGAATGGAGAATCGGGAATCGAAACAGCAGCATCCTGCATCGCTCGGCAATGTCGAGCACGCCAGTAGGCCGCTTTACCCATTCCCGATTCCCGACTCCCCAATCCCGGCCTCTAGATGACCCGCATCCTGGGCATCGATCCCGGCTCGCAGCGCACCGGCATCGGCATCATCGATATCGACGAAGGCGGTCGCAGCCGGCATGTGCACCACGCGCCGCTGGTGTTGCTGGGCGAGGGCGACTTTGCGCAGCGGCTCAAGCGCCTGCTGCACGGGCTGGGCGAGCTGATCGAGACCTACCGGCCGGACGAGGTAGCGATCGAGAAGGTGTTCATGGGCAAGAGCGCCGATTCGGCGCTCAAGCTCGGCCATGCACGTGGCGCGGCGATCTGCGCGGTCGTCATGCGCGACCTGCCGGTGCACGAGTACGCTGCCACCGAAATCAAGCTGGCGCTGGTCGGCAAGGGCGGCGCGGACAAGGTGCAGGTGCAGCACATGGTCGGCATCATGCTCAACCTGAAAGGCAAGCTGCAGCCCGACGCCGCCGACGCACTGGCGGTCGCCATCACTCACGCCCACGTCCGCGCCTCCGCGCAACGTCTGGGCGTCAATACGCAACAGGCCTGGAGCCGCAAAAGATGAGAATCGGGAATCGGGAATCGGGAATCGGGAATTGCAAGTGCATGGTCCAGAGCAGCGCACGCTGTTTCGATTCCCCATTCCCGATTCCCCATTCCCGGCACCGCCAAGGCGGTGCCGCGTGATCGGCCGTCTGCGCGGGATCCTGGCCTATAAGCAGCCGCCGTGGCTGGTGATCGACGTGGGTGGAGTGGGCTACGAGCTGGAGGCGCCGATGAGCACCTTCTACGACCTGCCCGACGTCGGTCGCGACGTCATCCTGTTTACCCATTACGCGCAGAAGGAAGACAGCGTGGCGCTGTACGGCTTCCTGCGCGAAGGCGAGCGGCGGCTGTTCCGCGACGTGCAGAAGGTCACCGGCATCGGTGCCAAGATCGCGCTGGCAGTGCTGTCCGGCGTCAGCGTAGACGAGTTCGCCCGCCTGATCACCAGCGGCGACATCACCGCGCTCACGCGCATCCCCGGCATCGGTAAGAAGACCGCCGAGCGCATGGTGGTGGAGCTGCGCGACCGCGCCGCCGACTTCAGCAGCGGTGCGCCGATCACCGGCCAGCTCGGCCCGGATGCGGTGTCCGAGGCCACGGTGGCCTTGCAGCAGCTGGGTTACAAGCCGGCCGAGGCCACACGCATGGCGCGCGAGGCCGGGGCAGAAGGCGACGACGTCGCCATGGTCATCCGCAAGGCCCTGCAGGCCGCGCTGCGTTAAGCGGCCTCGACCTTTCCCATTCTTCACGCCCTTCGGCGATACCCTGCCCACTCATGTCACAGACCTCCACTCCTGCAGCGGGCCATGGCCACGCGCCCGCCAACAGCCATATGGCCTTGGTCATCGGCGCCATTGGCGTCGTGTTCGGCGATATCGGCACCAGCCCGCTGTACACCCTGAAGGAGGCGTTTTCGCCGCACTACGGGCTGAGCAGCGACCACGACACGGTGCTGGGGGTGCTGTCGCTGGCGTTCTGGGCACTGATGATCACTGTGACGCTCAAGTACGTCACCATCATCATGCGCGCCGACAACGAGGGCGAGGGCGGCATCATGGCGTTGATGGCGCTGACCCAGCGCACCCTCAAGCAGGGCTCGCGTTCGGCGTATGTGGTGGGCATTCTCGGCATCTTCGGCGCCTCGCTGTTCTTCGGTGACGGCGTGATCACCCCGGCCATCTCGGTGATGGGCGCGGTGGAAGGCCTGGAAATCGCCGCGCCCAGCCTGCATCCCTTCATCGTGCCGATCACCGTGGTGGTGCTGCTGATCGTGTTCATGGTGCAGCGTTTCGGCACCGAGACCGTGGGCAAGGTGTTCGGCCCGATCACCTGCCTGTGGTTTTTGTCGCTGGGCGCGATCGGCGCCTGGAACATCGTCGATGCACCGGAGGTGATGAAGGCCTTCAACCCGTGGTGGGCGATCCGCTTCTTCATCGAGCACGGCTGGCACGGGGTGTTCATCCTGGGCGCGGTGGTGCTGGCGGTGACCGGCGGCGAGGCGCTGTACGCGGACATGGGGCACTTCGGCGCAAAGCCGATCCGCCACGGCTGGTATTTCTTCGTGCTGCCGATGCTGCTGCTCAATTACCTGGGCCAGGGTGCGCTGGTGCTCAATCACCCGTCCGCGCTGAAGAACCCGTTCTTCGAGGCGGTGCCTGGCTGGGCGTTGTACCCGATGATCATCCTGGCCACGCTGGCGGCGGTGATCGCCTCGCAGGCGGTGATCACCGGCGCCTATTCGGTGGCCCGTCAGGCCATGCAGCTGGGTTACATCCCGCGCATGCTGATCAAGCACACCTCGCGCGACACCATCGGCCAGATCTACGTACCCGGCATCAACTGGCTGCTGATGGTGATGGTGATCGCGCTGGTGCTGATCTTCCGCAGCTCCACCAACCTGGCGGTGGCCTACGGCATCTCGGTGTCGATGACCATGCTGATCGACACCCTGTTGCTGGCCCTGGTCGCCCGCGCGCTGTGGCCGCGCTGGCGCAACTGGGTGCTGCCCCTGTGCGTGGTGTTCTTCATCATCGAACTGGCCTTCGTGATCGCCAACGGCGCCAAGCTGCTGCAGGGTGCTTGGTTCCCGCTCGCGCTGGGCATCGTGGTGTTCACCCTGATGCGTACCTGGCGTCGCGGCCGCGCACTGCTGCGCGAGGAAATCCGCAAGGACGGTATCCGCATCGACAGCTTCCTGCCGGGCCTGATGCTGGCCCCGCCGGCGCGCGTGCCGGGCATGGCGGTGTTCCTGACTGCCGACCCGATGGTGGTGCCGCATGCACTCATGCATAACCTCAAGCACAACAAGGTGCTGCACGAGCGCAACATCTTCCTCAACGTCGATACCCTGCCGATTCCGTATGCGCCGGTGGACAAGCGCCTGCAGATCGAATCGATCGGCGACGAGTTCTACCGCGTCTACGTGCGCTTCGGCTTCATGGAGACGCCCGACGTGCCGCTGGCGCTGATGCGCTCCTGCGACCAGGGTGGTATCCATTTCGATCCGATGGACACCACCTTCTTCGCCAGCCGCGAGACCATCGTGGCCAGCGCCAACCGCGGCATGCCGATCTGGCGCGACAAGCTGTTCGCGCTGATGCATCGCAATGCCGCGCCGGCGACCGGCTTCTTCCGCATTCCGGGCAATCGCCTGGTGGAGCTCGGCGCGCAGGTGGAGATTTAAATGCCGGGACCCGGGACCCGGGGCCGGGGACCCGGTAAAAGCGGGCTGCAGTCTTCTACAATTGCCGGATCATGATTTCTTTCCTGTCCTCCGCTGCCCCGCCCGCAATCGCACGCCATGCGCTTGCCGGGTCCCCGGTCCCCGGTCCCGGGTCCTGCTGATGGACCAGCGCATCATCGCCAGCAGCTCCACCCGCGAGGACGAAGCCGCCGATGCGAGCATCCGTCCCAAGCGCCTGGCCGACTATCTCGGTCAGCAGCCGGTGCGCGAGCAGATGGAGATCTACATCCAGGCGGCCAAGGCGCGCGGCGAGGCCATGGACCATGTGCTGATCTTCGGCCCGCCCGGGCTCGGCAAGACCACGCTCAGCCATGTGATCGCCAATGAGCTCGGCGTGAGCCTGCGGGTGACATCCGGCCCGGTGATCGAGAAGGCCGGCGATCTAGCGGCGCTGCTGACCAACCTGCAGCCGCACGACGTGTTGTTCATCGACGAGATCCATCGCCTGTCGCCGGTGGTGGAGGAAGTGCTGTATCCGGCGATGGAAGATTTCCAGATCGACATCATGATCGGCGACGGCCCGGCTGCGCGCTCGATCAAGATCGACCTGCCGCCGTTTACCCTGATCGGCGCCACCACGCGTGCCGGCCTGCTGACCGCGCCGCTGCGCGACCGCTTCGGCATCGTGCAACGCCTGGAGTTTTATTCGCCCCAGGAGCTGACCCGCATCGTGATCCGCTCGGCCGCGATCCTGGGCATCGACTGCACACCCGAGGGCGCTGCCGAAATCGCGCGCCGCGCCCGCGGCACCCCGCGGATTGCCAACCGCCTGCTGCGCCGGGTGCGCGACTACGCCCAGGTCAAGGCGGCCGGCCACATCGATCTGCCAGTGGCGCAGGCCGCCATGCAGATGCTGAAAGTGGACCCGGAAGGCTTCGATGAGCTCGACCGCCGCATGCTGCGCACCATCGTCGAGCATTTCGATGGCGGCCCGGTGGGCGTGGAATCGCTGGCCGCCTCGCTGTCGGAAGAGCGCGGCACGTTGGAAGACGTGATCGAGCCCTACCTGATCCAGCAGGGCTTCCTGATCCGCACCGCGCGCGGCCGCATGGTCACCACCAAGGCTTACCTGCATCTGGGCCTGAAGCCGCCACGCGACCGCGCCGCAAGCATCGGCGAACCGGGAGAGCTGTTTTGACGGTGCTCCATTGGTCGCCCGCCCGGGCCGTCCCGACCGACATTCCGTGCCCATGACCACCGAATCACGATTCCCAACTCCCCAATCCCCGCTTGTATTCAGTTGGCCGACACGCGTCTACTGGGAAGATACCGACGCCGGCGGGGTGGTCTACCACGCGCGCTACGTCGCCTTCCTGGAACGTGCGCGCACCGAGTGGATGCGCGCGGCCGGTTACGGGCAGGACCTGATGCGCCAGGACCACGGTCTGGTGTTTGCGGTCCGCTCGATGCAACTGGATTTCCTCAAGCCGGCCCGGCTCGACGACGCGCTGTCAGTGTCGGCGGTGCTGTTGAAATGCAGACGGGCCAGCCTGCAGTTTGCGCAGTCGGTCCGCCGCGAAGGCGAAGTGCTGCTGACGGCCGAGGTGCGGATTGCCGCACTCGCTGCCAGCGACTTCCGCCCGCGCGGCATGGACGATGCGGTATACGACGTGTTGAAAGCTCTAGAAACCACAGAATCCGATTACTGAGGAACGAACGGATGTCGATTGCATTGCTCCTGGCCCTGCAGGACACGGTAGTGGAAGCACTACCGCAGGACGTCACCGCGGCCGCGGCGCAAACCGCCACGGCGGCGCACAACAGCAGCATCAACTACGTGGATCTGATCCTGCGGGCCAGTATCCCGGTGAAGATCATCGTGCTGTTGCTGTTGATCGGCTCGTTCATCAGCTGGGTCATCATTTTTCGCAAGGCGCGCGCGTTCAAGCAGGCCAACCGCGAGGCCGACGAATTTGAAAACCGCTTCTGGTCCGGCGCCGATCTGGCCAAGCTGTACGCGTCGGCGACCGATCGCAACCGCACTGTTGGTGGCCTGGAATCGATGTTCGAGAGCGGCTTCCGCGAGTTCTCGCGGTTGCGCGACCGCCGCCGCCTGGACGCACGCGTGCAGCTGGAAGGCGCACAGCGCGCCATGCGTACCGCCTTCACCCGTGAGGTCGACCAGCTCGAGCGCAATCTCGAACTGTTGGCCAACATCGGTTCCACCGCGCCCTACGTCGGCCTGGTCGGCACCGTGTTCGGCATCATGGTGACCATGCACGACATGGTCAGCAGTGGCGAGCAGGCCGGTATCGCAGCGGTGGCACCGGGCATCTCCGAAGCCCTGTTCGCCACCGCCATCGGCCTGTTCGTGGCGATCCCAGCCGTGTGGGCCTATAACCGCTTCACCACGCGCGTGGAACGGCTGTCGGTGCGCTACGAGACCTTCGCCGACGAGTTCAGCTCCATCCTGCAGCGCCAGGCCGGCGCGGACGAGTAATGCGTGCTCCTTGCAAGCCTGTGACGGTTCGCGCATCGGGCCATGGGCGCCGCGCCGCGGTGGGTGGAGCCCGCCGCGCGCAAGCCAGCGCACGGACGTGCGCATCGGCCAGCGCAGGCGAGCCACTCGCGACAGATCGCACATGCATGTGCGAGGGATTAATTAGGAACGTTTCGCGATGATCTCCGGTATTTCCCGCCGTAAGAAGCGCAAGCTCAAATCCGACATCAACGTCGTGCCGTACATCGACGTGATGCTGGTGCTGCTGATCATCTTCATGGTGACCGCACCGCTGTTGACCCTGAGTACCGACGTCAGCCTGCCGAGCTCGCGCGCCAAAGCGCTGGAGAGCAAGCAGGACCCGATCGTGGTGGTGGTCGCCGCCGATGGCCAGCTGGCGTTGCAGCTGCCCAAGGGCAAGCCGCAGGCGATGGACGTCGCTGCCCTGCAGGCGCAGCTGGCCGCCATCGTGGCGCAGGACAAGGACGCGCGCGTGGTCGTGGCCGGCGATCGCGCCGCGCCATACCAGAAGATCATGGACGCCATCGACGTGCTCAAGCAGGCCAAGGTCGAGAAGGTCGGCCTGATCTCCGACTCCGGCGGCACTGCAGGCAGCGATGCACGCTGACGCACTCCCGACCCAAGGCACGCGCGAGGATGGCTGGCTGCGACCGGTCATGCTGGCCCTGGTCGTGCACATCCTGGTCGCGCTGGTGTTCATCGCCGGCTGGCTGTGGTCGCCCGAACGCTCGGTCGAGCCGGCCGCGGGCGACCCCAGCATGGAAGCTTCGCTGGATGTCTCCGCCGCGGAGGCGCGCGTCGCGCGCCAGGCGCTGAAGGCCACGCCAGTGGAAGCACCGCCTCCGCCGGCCCCATTGCCCGAGCCCGCGCCGGAAGACACCGTGCCGCCACCGCAGCCGATCCCCGAGCCGCGCCCGCAGGATGCGCCCACGCCGCAGCAGGCGCAGGCGCAGGAACGCGTGGCCCAGCCGGACAAGGTGGATCAGGAGAAGGTCGACGCATTGGCCATTTCCGCCGAAAAGGCCAAGCAGGAGCAGGAAGCCAAGCGCCGCCAGGAGCAGATCGACCTGACCGAGCGCAAGCGCCAGGAAGAGGCCGAGCAGAAATTGCGCCTGGCCAAGCAGCAGGAAGAGGCCGACGCCAAGAAGAAGCAGGCCGCCGCGCAGCAGGCGGCCGCCAATGCCGAGCGCGAAAAGAAGATTGCCGACATCCGCCGGCAGCGCGAGCAGGCCACCAAGGAAGCGGCACTGGCAGAACAGAAGCTGCGGCAGGTGGCTGCTGCGCGCGCCCAGCAGGCGTCAGCGGCCGCGGCGACCAGCGCGCAGCCGACCGCGGGGCAGGGCGGCACCAGTACCGATCTGTCGGCCAAGTACGCCGCCGCGATCCAGCAGAAGGTGCTGGCCCAGTGGGTGCGCCCGCCGTCGGTGCCGCCGGGTCAGAAGTGCACCATCAACATCCGCCAGTTGCCCGGTGGCAGCGTGATGGAAGCCAAGGTCGCGCCGGGTTGCCCGTATGACGAGGCCGGCCAGCGTTCGATCGAAGCCGCGGTATTGAGTGCGCAGCCGCTGCCGTACCGTGGTTTCGAATCGGTGTTCCAGCGCAATCTGACCTTCGTGTTCACCGCGCAGGACCAGTAACCGGCGTCGGTACTGGCCGGGCCGCGGCTGCCTGCGCGCGCTGCAGCCCGGCGACGAGGGCAGGGCCGTCGGAGCTGGTGTACGCGTGACGGCCGCCGCCACCAGGCAGTGGCGCAGTCGCTGCGCACCGGCGATTGGCCGGCAGTGCCATCCAATTTGCTACACGATCAATCGCTCCATTTTCACGTTGTCTCGTTCACGATTGCGAGTATGTTCACTCGCTGATTGGTATCCCTTGCCCACTTTTCCTGCCCGATCCGAGCCGTCCATGAAAAAACCGCTGCGTTGGCTAGCTGCCCTGACCGCCCTGTTGTTGCCGCTGAGCGCGCTCGCGCAGCAGCAGGGTCTTACCATCGACATCGTGGGCGGTAGCGCCTCGGCCACGCCGATCGCGGTCATCCCCATGCCGTATCAGGGCTCCGGCGCCGCGCCGCAGACCGACGTGTCCGCCGTGGTCGGTGCCGACCTGGATCGCTCCGGCCAGTTCCGCACCTTGCCGGCCGCGCAGATCGTCGAAAAGCCGACCCGCGGGACCGAGGTGCAGTTCCCGACCTGGCGCACCCTCAAGCAGAACTACATCGTCGTCGGCCGCGTGATGGACGCAGGCGAGGGCGCGTATCGCGTCGAATACGAACTGTTCGACGTGGCCAAGGGCGAGCGCCTGCTCGGCCTGGCGATGACCGCGCGCGCCAACGCGATGCGCGATGTTTCGCACCAGATGGCCGATGCGATCTACGAAAAGATCACCGGCGTGCGCGGCGCGTTCTGGACCCGCATCGCCTACGTCACCGCCAGCGGCAAGGGTGGCGCCATGCGCTATGCGCTGATGGTGGCCGATTCGGACGGCTACAACCCGCAGACCATCGTGCGTTCGGCCGAACCGCTGCTGTCGCCGAACTGGAGCCCGGACGGCAAGAAGCTTGCGTACGTGAGCTTCGAGCGCGGCAATTCGTCGATCTATCTGCAGGACATTGCCACCGGCGCCCGTGAGCTGGTGTCCAGCTTCCGCGGCATCAACGGCGCGCCGGCGTTCTCACCCGACGGCCGCCGCCTGGCGCTGGCCCTGTCGCGCAGTGGCAACCCTGAGATCTATGTGATGGATCTGGGCAGCAAGCAGCTGACCCAGCTGACCAACCACTTCGGCATCGACACCGAGCCGACCTGGGCGCCGGATGGCGGCAGCATCTATTTCACCTCCGATCGCGGCGGTCGCCCGCAGATCTACCAGGTGGCCGCCAGCGGCGGCAGCGCCAACCGCGTGACCTTCCAGGGCAACTACAACGCGACTGCCAGCGTGTCGTTCGACGGCAAGAAGATCGCCGTGGCGCAGGGCAGCGGCAACAGCTACCGCATCGCCATGATGGACCGCAGCCTGGGTTCGCCCAGCTGGAGCACGCTCTCGCCGGGGTCGCTGGACGAGTCGCCGAGCTTTGCGCCGAACGCCAGCATGGTGTTGTATGCGGCACGTGAGGGGGGGCGTGGCGTCCTTTATGCGGTGTCCGCCGACGCTCGGGTCCGCCAGCGCCTGGTTCTGGCCGACGGTGATGTGAGAGAACCTGCTTGGGGGCCTTACCGAACCGCGCATTAATGTTAATATTTCGCTGCGTTAAACCACTCATTGGCCCAGAGCCTCCATAGGTATCCCATGAACAAGTCCACCCGCGTCTTGCTTGTCTCCCTGTTGTCCGTTGCCGTGCTGGCTGGTTGCTCGAAGAAGGTGAAGGAAACTCCGCCTGCTCCGACCGACACCACCGCTGGTTCCTCCGTTCCGACCGGCCCGGCCACCTCTGGCCTGTACGGCCCGGGCGACCTGGATACCGATGCCTGCCTGCGTCAGCGCGTTGTCTACTTCGATCTGGATCAGGACTCCCTGAAGCCGGAATTCCAGGCCATCATGGCGTGCCACGCCAAGTACCTGCGTGACCGTCCTTCCTCGCGCATCACCCTGCAGGGCAATGCCGACGAGCGCGGTTCGCGCGAGTACAACATGGGCCTGGGCGAGCGCCGCGGCAATGCCGTGTCCTCCGCACTGCAGGCTGCCGGTGGTTCGGCCAGCCAGCTGACCGTCGTCAGCTACGGTGAAGAGCGTCCCGTCTGCACCGAAACCAGCGAAAGCTGCTGGTCGCAGAACCGTCGCGTCGAAATCGTGTACACGGCTCAGTAAGAAGCGATGCGCTTTCGAGTGACATCCCTGTTCGTCGCGGCGGCCCTTGTGGTCGCCGCGCCGGCTCACGCCCAGCGAGCAAGTCTCGCTGATCGTGTGGCGGTGCTCGAGCAGCAGCAGGCCAACAGTCAGGCCAACAACGATCTGCTCAATCAGCTGCAGCAGGCGCGTTCCGACCTGCAGGCGTTGCGCGCGACCGTTGAACAGCTGCAGCACGACAACGAGCAACTCAAGCAGCAGTCCAAGGACCAGTATCTGGACCTGGACGGACGTCTGAACCGGCTGGAAGGTGCAGGTGGCGCAACGCCCCCGCTGCCTCCTGCCACCGGCAGCGTCACCCCAGCCCCGGCTCCGGCCGCGCGGCCTGCAACGGCGGCTACCTCCGAGAAGCCGCCGAGCGTGCATGGCGACCCAGGCACCCTGGCCGTCAGCAATGACGAGCGCACGGCCTATAACGTGGCGTTCGATGCACTGAAGAACGGCAAGTACGACGATGCGTCGCAGCTGTTCCTGAGCTTCCTGGAGCTCTACCCCAATGGCGTCTACACCCCCAATGCCTTGTATTGGCTGGGTGAGAGTTACTACGCCACCCGCAATTTCCAGCTGGCCGAGGCGCAGTTTCGCGATCTCGTCAGCCGCTATCCCACGCATGACAAGGCCGCCGGCGGTCTGTTGAAGCTCGGCCTGTCGCAATATGGCGAAGGCAAGAACAACGAAGCCCAACAGACCTTGCAGCAGGTCGTCGCGCAGTATCCCGGTTCCGATGCCGCGCGCGTCGCGCAGGAACGTCTGCAATCCATCCGTCTCGGCCAGCAGCTGCGCTGAGCCCGCGCGTCGTCGCCGGTTGGCGCGGCGCATACCTTGCCCATGAACGCCGCCGCCGTCCCCAGCGAGATCGTCCAATCGCCATTGCCGCGATTGAAGATCACCGAAATCTTCCTGTCCCTGCAGGGCGAAGCCGAGACGGCCGGCTGGCCGACCGTGTTCGTACGCCTGACCGGCTGTCCGTTGCGCTGCCAGTATTGCGACACGGCCTACGCCTTCCATGGCGGGCAGTGGCATGACATCGACGCGATCGTTGCCGACGTTGCAAGCCACGGCGTTCGCCACGTCTGCGTCACCGGCGGCGAGCCGCTGGCGCAGAAGCGCTGCCTGGTGCTGCTGCAGAAGCTTTGCGATGCCGGCTTTGATGTCTCGCTGGAAACCTCCGGTGCGCTGGATGTGTCCGAGGTCGATGCGCGCGTTTCGCGGGTGGTCGACATCAAGACGCCGGCATCCGGTGAGGCGCATCGCAACCGCTGGGACAACCTGGCCTTACTGACTGCACGCGACCAGATCAAGTTCGTGATCTGCAGCCGCGCCGACTACGACTGGTCGCGCGAGATCGTGGCGGCCCATGCGCTGGATCGCCGCTGCACGGTGTGGTTTTCGCCCAGCAAGAGCGAGGTGACGCCACGCCAGCTGGCCGACTGGATCGTGGCCGATCGGGTGCCGGTGCGCTTCCAGATGCAGTTGCACAAGATTCTCTGGAACGACGAGCCGGGGCGCTGATGCCCTATCACGCGGCGAGGGTCGGGAGCGTCGGTTCCTGACCGTCACCGTTCACATGGTTCTTGGGTCCGGATGATCGAGTCCGCATGACCTCCATGGATCAGGGTGTGTGCAGGTCTGTTCTTTGCGGGTGGCAGACAGCATCTACCGCGTCGTCGCGGCGCTTGCTGGATCGGCGCGTCGTCTACCGAGGCTTCTGGCAGCTGGACATGGCGTTGCCTCTCGATGCCGCTGCACTGCTGCCTGCGCGCGGGATCGCGCGGTAAGTTGTCGCTACCCGTCGACTCGACGCGTCTGGATGGTGCGACGGGATGGGGCCGCGTCATCGACCAGACGGTCAAATGTCGTCGGCGCCATCGGCTGCGTTAACCCACCGCGGACCGAGCCTGCTAGCCTTCCCTTTCTGTTGTCATCGTCTGATTGGTCATGAAAAAAGCTGTCGTGTTGTTGTCCGGAGGCATGGATTCTGCCGCCGTCATTGCGCTCGCGCAGGAGCAGGGCTTTGCCGTCTACGCGCTGAGCGTGCGCTACGGTCAGCGCCATACCTCCGAGCTGGATGCGGCCGCGCGGGTGGCGGCGGCGCAGGGCGTGGCGGCGCACAAGGTGGTCGATGTGGACCTGCGCAGCATCGGCGGCTCGGCGCTGACCGACGACATCGAGGTGCCCGATGCAGGCGGCGAGGGGATTCCGGTCACCTACGTGCCCGCACGCAACACCATCATGCTGTCGCTGGCGCTTGGCTGGGCCGAAGTGGTGGGTGCCAACGACCTGTTCTGCGGCGTCAATGCCGTGGACTACTCCGGCTATCCGGACTGCCGGCCCGAGTTCGTCCGCGCCTTCGAAGTGCTCGCCAATCTGGCCACCAAGGCCGGTGTGGAAGGTGCAGGCTTGCGCGTCCACGCCCCGCTGCAGTTCCTCAGCAAGGCCGACATCGTGCGCGAAGGCGTGCGCCTGGGCGTGGATTTCGGGCTGACCGTGTCCTGCTACCGCGCCGATGCCGACGGACGTGCCTGCGGCCACTGCGACGCCTGCCGCCTGCGCGCAGCCGGCTTCGCCGACGCGGGAGTTCAGGATCCCACGCACTACGCGATTTCGTCTTGACGCCGGTGTAGGGTAGAATGCGCACCCCGACGCACAGTCGGGTAATGGGCCGTTAGCTCAGTCGGTAGAGCAGAAGACTTTTAATCTTTTGGTCGATGGTTCGAATCCATCACGGCCCACCAATCGGATCACCAGCTTGAAAGGCGCCTTGGGCGCCTTTTTTGTGTCCCGCGAAATCTTGCCGCAAGGGCTCCGCGACGAAGCGAGTGGAGCAACGCCATGGCCACTCGTTGCGCCGGGGTGGCTCTGCCACTGGCACACGTTGCGAAGGCCGATGCGGCATCGAAGTCCCCGATCAAGCTGCGCCTCAGTTTGATCCTTGTCTTTGTTCGAGAAACTGAAAGCCGCGTCGCGCTGCGCGACTGCAGGACGCGTGTTGCGTGGATGGCGCACGTGCCAGGGCTCGGGCTTACACCAGCACCGACTGCTGGGCAGAGATGCCCGCTGTCGCGCCATGCGCGACTGCCAGGGTGACCGAGGCCATCGCGGGATTTGCAAGATCGCCAGCGGCGTAGATGCCGGGCGTACTGGTTTCGCGGCGCTCGTCGACCTTGATGGCGACGCCTAGCGGGGTCGTGACCGTGTCCAGCCCGAGTGGCTCATGCAGGCTCGCGGACGGCGTGTTGCGCGGATGCGCGAACAGGATGTCGACCGGGACGACAGCGCCGGTATCGACGTTGACGATAGCGTTGTGGCCCCCATGATGAGCGATCTCGGTGATCCGGCCATCGACGACAGGTCGCTTGCGGCGCGCCAGGTCCGCCCGGACCTCGGCTGGAATGTCGTGACCATCGGCGAAGACCGTCAGCGTGTCAGTCCAGTCGCGGTAGAGGCGGACATGATTCAGCGACTGCGGGCCGGACCAGATAAGGCCCCAATGCCTGTCGGCGACTTCATAGCCATCGCAATAGGGGCAGGGCACGATGGACTTGCCCCAGCCTTCAGCAAAACCCGGAATATCCGGCATCTGATCGGCGACGCCATAGCTCAGGATCAGGCGGCGCGCGGTGAGACGGCCTTCCTCATCAACACGCACGGAGAAATCGTCGATGGCGCCGGAGATGCTGTCGGCGCGGGCATTGACCAGCCTGATCGTGGGATAGCGCTCCAGCTGTTTGCGTGCTTCCGCCAGGATGTCCGACGGCGGCTTGTGATCGTGGCCGAGCAGGCCATGCGAGTGGCCGGCGAAGCGGTTGCGCTGCAGGCCGGTATCCAACACCGTGACCGCCCGGCGGGCACGACCCAGCTGCAGCGCGGCGGCGAGCCCGGCGAAGCTGCCGCCGATGATGATGACGTCATCCATAGAGAGTTCCGAGTTGCAGCGGGAGGGAAGTGAGTTGGCAGATGATCGTTGGCTGCTGCTTGCCCAGACAGCGATGGCAAGACCTGGTGATCCGGGCAGAGACGTCCGCCGATACCCTTGACGAGGTCGCCTTTGATGCCGCAAGAAGGTTCGGTAGCGACTTCGAGGACAGCATCGATCCAGCGTAAGACGTCCAGATTTAAGAAACTGCGTGGTATCCTAATTACGGAATTCGGATACTGTCAAGGACTCAATTGTGGCGAACAACAGCGCTCAGCCCCGGCGTGGCCGACCCGCCAATGCGGCGCTCGGCCAGACGATTGCCGACGCGGCGTTCGACCTCTTCATGGAATTGGGTTTCGAAGCGGCGACCTTGGACAAGGTGGCCCAGCGCGCGAAGATATCCAAGCTGAGCATCTATCGGCACTTCGAGAACAAGGAAGCGCTGTTCAGCGCTGCCATCGCCGCGCGCTGCCATCAGCTCGTACCTCAGGGGCTGCTTGAATGCACCGACGGCTCAGCCGAGGATCAGCTCGTGGCGGCGGGATCATTGTTGCTTCGCACATTGATGCGTGCGGACGTGCGCGGTGTCGAAGCCATGGTCATGGCGGACAAGACCAATCAACGGGAATTGAGCAAGCTGCATTACGCCGCCGGCGCCGGCCATATCATTGCCAGCATCGAGACGCTGTTGCGGCAGCTGCACGCGAAGGCGGCCCTGCACGTGCCCGATCCTGCCCGGTCTGCCCGCTTGTTTGCGGCGCTCATCAAAGGATCCGATCTTTTGATGATCGCGCGTTTTGATGAGGCAAAGGCGCAGGACGCTACCGAAATCCACAGCTATTGCCGGTCGGCCGTGGCCATGTTTATCGCCGCGCATGGCGGCAACGGCGATACGCGCGACCAGCCTGCCGCCGTGCGAGGGCGCAGTGATCCTGTCGGGTAGAGCATCGTGCCGCCGATGGATGCATGGCGCTTCATCATGAGACGGAAAACGCTGGCCACGGTCGCGGCACGCGTGGCGCCGACGGCGATTACGGATGGAGCCGTGCTTGCAGGTCATGTGATTCGATGCACCGCGGCCCCACGCGCGCTGACACTCACTGGACGGCTACGCGGCGGCGGCTGCGCTGCGCCGCGTCTGCAGGCACAGCACAAGCGCCGGGGGCGATTGCATCACCAGGGCATGCATCAGCTCGACGGGCAGGGCCACCGACTGCCGAGCGATCAACCCCTGCAGATCCACTTTCCGGTGACCTGGAACGTTCTTGCATTGATCGCGCGGCTGTCGACCCGGCCCAGCTGCACCGATGTGGTTTGCGGAAAGGACTCACGGCATTGCGCTGCGCCTTCTGCCCATTGTTGATCGAAGACTTCGGATCTGCTCGGCCCGCCGGTTTTGAATGACCTCATCTGATCGGTACGGGAAACGGCATGCAACGACGTCGCAGAGGCCGCGGTGGCCAACGTAGCGGACATCAGGGCGCCGAACAGCATGGCGTTCTGGAAGAAGTTTCTGGACGAACACGCGCATGTTTTCATCTGGGCGACCCTGCTGAGTGGGTGGAGACACTGAATCCGGGCGCGAGGCTACGGCGCGGACAAGTCGCTCATATGACGATGGCTTTGCCTTGGATAATGGGTTATTCGGGCATTCAGAGGACGGCTGCTTTGGCGTCGGCAGAGCGATAAAACTGCGGATTAGCCGGTCGCTGGCCAAGCCAAATCGACATCTCACGCTGAAGGCTGCATGCCTGCGATGCGATTATCTGGCGCAACGATGTAGCGAAAAACGGCGCGTCGCTGATTCGCATATCGCAACACCCTATCTGTCGCGAGGATTTGTTTGAGGCAGAAAAAAAACAGGCTAGCCCCGGTAATTGCATTCGATGAAGCGGGCGGATGCGGTTGGTAAGTCGTCAGGTTGAGTGACCGCCCGGAGCCCTCCCGGCGTGGATCGGGTCACGTCGATGAACCGGCGCCGCGTTGGCTCCCAATGCTGGGTCAAACGTGTGTATGCCGCGTATCTGGCGTCGATGGCTAAGCGAGGTTGCGCGCACGGTGCGACAAGGCGTCATGTCGCTACAAGGAGTCGTGCACAGATGCCGCGTAGCGTGGACCATACCAATTTGTTGAGTCCGCTTCATTCAGAGCGAACCGCATTGGTATAACTATAAAAGCATATTAGTCAGGATAAGGCCTGGCGCTTTGGCCCATTCTGATGCCGATATAGGCATGATCGTGCGTTCACGGCAATCGCATTATTGTGCCGTCCAACTTCAGGACCACGACGTAAATGGCCGAGCACCAGGAAGACGCCGCAAAGTCTCGTATCTACGAGGCCTTGTTGCAGGCAACGCCGGACCTTTTATATGTGTTCGACACCCAGCACCGTTTCGTCTACGCCAATCAGGCATTGCTGACGATGTGGGGCATGCGCTGGGAAGAGGCATGTGGAAAGACCTGCCTGGAGATCGGGTATGAGCCCTGGCATGCCGCGATGCACGACGAAGAAATCGAGCGCGTCATCGCAACCGGCCAGCCGCTGCGTGGTGAAGTGCCATTTCCGCATACGGTCAAGGGATTGCGGATCTACGATTACATCTTTACGCCGGTCTTCGGGCCCGACGGGGAAGTGGAGGCCATTGCCGGCGCCACGCGCGACATCACCGAACACAAACAGCACGAGCAACACCTGCAGCTGTTGATCAACGAGCTCAACCACCGGGTCAAGAATTCGCTGGTGATGGTGCAGTCGCTGGCGCGGCAGTCATTCAACAATGCCGACAGCCTGGCCGATGCGCAGGAGAAGATCGATGCGCGCCTGCTGGCGCTGTCGCGTGCGCACGATACGCTGACGCGGGAAAACTGGGTCAGCGCCGATATCCTGGAGCTCACCCGCGATGCGGCGACGCTCTACGAATCGCGCGACAGCCAGCGCTTCACCCTGCAGGGCGAGTCCTGCCGTCTCGATCCGCGGCGCGCACTGGCCTTGTCGATGGCGCTGCACGAGCTGTGCACCAATGCGCTGAAGTACGGTGCGCTGTCCTCGTCCGAAGGTGCGGTGCGGATCGTGTGGGAGCGCCACGTCCGCGATGGACAGGCGCTGCTTGAGCTGGTCTGGCAGGAGTCCGGCGGGCCGCGTGTGCAACCGCCGACGCGCAAGGGCTTCGGCTCGCGGCTGTTGGAGCGCGGCTTGAAGCATGATCTCAAGGGCGAAGTGGATCTGTCGTTCGACCCTGCCGGCGTGTGCTTCCGCGTATCGATCCCATTGCCGGTCGAGCTTGCCGAGGTGCAGCCGTGACCATGCGCGTGTTGCTGGTCGAAGACGAATCGCTGGTTGCGATGCTGCTGGAAGATTGTCTGGCCGAGCTGGGCTACGAAGTCGCAGCGACCGTCGGTGACGTCGATACGGCACTGGCGGTCGTGCAGCAAGGCCACCTGGATCTGGCGGTGCTGGACGTCAACCTGGGCGGAACGCTGTCGTTTCCCATCGCAGAAGAACTGGATGCGCGCGGCGTGCCGTATATCTTCGTGACCGGCTATGCGCAGAGCGGAATCCCGGAGAAGTTCCGGCACCGGCATGGGCTGCAGAAGCCGTTCCAGTTCCGTGACCTGCAACAGGCGTTGTCGCTGCTGGAGCAGGGCATCAAAGTCGGGTGATCGGGTTGCCGTGCACGCACGTCAAGACCGTGCGCGCACTGACCCGGTAGAGAATCAGAGCGACTCAGGCGCCGGGCGCGTGAGCCCATTCCCAGCGCGCGCATCACCGCTGGCAGCTGCGTTTGCCCCCGATCACGCGCCGAGTGCAGACGGAAAGGCGCTTGGACACAGGTGTGTTGTCGACGCCCGCAGCTTGCAGCGATGTCGGCCAGCGCCGACATCGCTGCAAGCCAACGTAGCGCGGCGGCGCTAGGCGCTGCGGACCTTGCTCAACAGCTGCGCGACCGGTGTGGCTGCGCGCGGGTCGGCCTGCCGTATTGCGGCTGTTTCGATCCGGAAGATGGCCACCGCATCGGTGAGCTGGACGGCCTGTTCTTCCATGGCGCGTGCGGCGGCAGTGGCTTCTTCCACCAGCGCCGCATTTTGCTGCGTGGTTTCGTCCATGTGGGTGATGGTCTGGTTGACCTGCTCGATGCCGGCAGACTGTTCCTGCGAGGCTGCGGAAATTTCGCCCATGATGTCGGTCACGCGTTGCACGCTTGCGACGACATCGCCCATAGTCTTGCCGGCGCTGTGCACCAGCGCCGAGCCTTTGGCCACGCGCTGCACCGAATCGTCGATCAGATCCTTGATCTGCTTGGCCGCACCGGAGGAGCGCTGCGCCAGCGTGCGGACTTCCGATGCCACCACCGCAAAGCCGCGGCCTTGCTCACCCGCACGTGCGGCTTCCACCGCAGCGTTCAACGCCAGGATGTTGGTCTGGAACGCGATGCCGTCGATGACGGAAATGATGTCGGAAATCTTCTTGGACGAGGCTTCGATGCCGCTCATGGTCTCGACGACCTTGCCCACCACATCGCCGCCCTGCGAGGCCACGCGTGCGGCGCCGATGGCCAGCTGGTTGGCCTGGCGCGCGCTCTCGGCGTTCTGTCTGACCGTGGAGGTCAGCTCTTCCATCGAGGCAGCGGTTTCTTCCAGGTTGGCGGCCTGCTGCTCGGTGCGTTGCGAAAGATCCTGGTTGCCCGCCGCGATCTCGCTGGCCGCTGCATTGATCGACACCGCCGATTGCTGGATGTTGCCGACGATCTGCGCCAGCTGGCTGGCGGTGGCATTGGCATCGTCACGCATCTGCGCGAAGACGCCGCGGAATTCGCCACTCATGCGTGCAGTGAGGTCGCCGGCGGCGATTGCCTGCAGCAGCGACGACAAGGACTGCAGGTTGCCGTCTGCGGTGGACATCAGGTGGTTGAGGCTTTCGACCATGATGCGGAAGTCGAACTGGAAACGCTCGACATCGCCGCGCGCGCTGAAGTCGCCATTGGCCGCGGCCTGCGCCAGATGCTTGATCTCGTGATTCATGGCCGACAGGTTGAGTTTGACCTGCGACATGGTGTCGCTGAACAGCGCTTTTTCGCCCGGCAAGGGCTGCATGTCTTCTGACAGCTCGCCCACCGCGTAGCGGCCCATAATGCGTGCCAGGTCGGTCTGCACGGCGACGTGCGAGGCAACCAGCAGGTTGGTGTCGTTGGCCATGCGGCCGTAGTCGCCTGGAAATGCGCTGGCATCGATGCGGAAGCTAATCTGGCCGGCGTCATGGCGCCTGGCCATGTCAGTCTGGGCGGTGATCAGGTTGCGCAGCTGCAGCTGCATCTTGTCCATCGCCTGCAGCAGACGGCCGGTTTCATCGTTGGCGGTGGTGTGGACGTCGTTGTGCAGGTTGCCGGCAGCGATGGCTTCGGCAGTGCGGGTGGCCTGGCTCAGTGGCCTGGTGAGGCTGCGGGTGATCAGCCATGCCAGCAAGGTGCTGATGACCAGCGCCGCGATGCCGCCGCTTGCCAGGATGACCTTGCCACGATGCATCGATGCGACCGCCACTGCATAGGCATCCTTGCTGAGGCGTCGTTCCAGTGCGGCATTGGCACCAATGGCCGCCTGCTGTTCGTTCATTGCGGTGGCGGCAGCGCCCTGCAACAGCGCCTGTGCCTGCTGATTCTGGTCGTGGATGCCGTAGTCCAGGATCTGGTTGTTGAATTTGACCGAGACGTCGCGCTTGTCCTGCACCAGCTTGAGCGCATCCTTTTCCCGAGCGTTGCTGGGCATGGCCGCCAACGCATCGTGGGCCTGGCGGTAGCGCGTGCGATTGTCTTCGATCATCTGCATGGCGCGGCGATTGGCCGCCTCGCCGGAGACCATCACGATGTCGCGCAGACCGATCGCCACATTGGTATTGGCATCGAGCATGTCGGAAGAAAGTCGGATCCGCTCCATGTTGTTGTTGACGATGGTGTCCAGCTCATAGCGGGCGTTGGACATGGTGATCAGGCCGGCGGCCACGAGCAGGCCAGAGAGCAGGATCAGGATGCCGAAGGCCGCGCCCAGGCGACGGCCGACGTTGAGGCGTTGCAGATAATCGTTCATTTCCACATCCAGGTAGTGCAGCTTCGCCTGGCGGATGCGGGGTGCGTCCGCTCTGGCGTCTTGCCCAGCTAGCGGCAGAATCTGGACGAGCTAAAGCTTCCGTTCTGAAAATAGTTAGAGCGGATTCACCCCGCGCAAGACATTCCCCGACAGCTGTCCAGCTAGCCCTGACAGCTCCTGATCCGGCAGGCGCGTTCGATGTGTTTGCATGGGCCGTAGCGTGCCAACTGCAGAACGATGGACAGTTTGCTGGTGGCCCAGAACAGCGGTTTTGCCGCACCCACGGGCGACAACAGCATCAGACGGCACCGCATTGCACAACGCGCGTCAGGACAGCGGGCGAACGCATTTCACCGAGCAGCGTGCGGCCCTGCTGCGACAGGACGAAAACCTCAGCTCCATGCAGCGCGATGCTGGCGCTGATCTGCAGCGCCCGCCGGCGCGCGCGATGCGGTGTGGTGCCGGCAGGTCAGCCTTCCAGCGCCTTCAACACGTCGGCGTGGAGCTGCTGTGCACCGGCTTCGCTGTTGAAACGTGCAAAGACCTCTTCGCCGGAGATCAGGCCGACCCGCACCGAGTGGCAGTACGAGCCGAAGTTCTCGCCTGCGTTGAACGGATCGCTGATGACGGAAATATGGTTGAGGCGGACCCGGGTGGTGCCGAACTGGATGAACATCTGCGATCTCCTGTGTGAGCGCCGAGTTTCCCATTTTGGCGTGCATGGAAGAAGCATGCACCGGCGTACGCGGCAGGCAGGCAAGGGCGGTACATGAGCGGCTTCGCCATTGCCATGGCGGGCGCTGCAGGCCGGTGCCTCACGCATCCGCAGAGCCAGCACGTACACTGCCGTGCCCTGATGCTGAGCTCGCCCGATGTCCGATCCGATCCGTCTCGACAAATGCGTGGCTGCGCGCTACGGCTGCTCGCGTGGCGAGGCGCAGCAGTACATCGAAGGCGGCTGGGTCAGTGTGGATGGCGTGGTGGTCGAAGAGCCGCAGGCGTTGGCGACGGCGGAGCAGGTGACCTTGGCCGCCGACGCTGTGCTGGCACCGGCGGAGCCTGCCACCTTGTTGCTGCACAAGCCGGCCGGCATGCCCGCCGACGCCGCGGTGGCCTTGGCGAGCCCGCAGTCGCGCAGCGAGCTGGACCACTCCACGACGCGCGTGCTCAGGCGCCACTTCCTGCGCCTCACTACGCCGTTGCCGCTGGAAGACGAGGCAAGCGGCCTGCTGGTGCTGACCCAGGACGGGCGCGTGCTGCGCAGGCTGAGTGCCGATGCCAGCGCGATCGAGCAGGAATTCCTGGTGGAAGTGCGTGGCGCCTTGCGTCCCTACGGCATGGCCAGGCTGGCGCAGGGGTTGGTCTATCAGCAACGGACCCTGCCGCCGTGCAAGGTGAGCTGGCAGAACGAAGAGCGGCTGCGCTTTGCCATCAAGCACGTGCAGCCCGGCCAGCTGCGTTTCATGTGCGGCGAGGTGGGGCTGGAGGTGGTGAGCATCCGCCGCCTGCGCGTGGGTCGTGTTTCGTTGGGCAAGCTGGCCATCGGCCAGTGGCGCTATCTGCCGGCAGGCGAGCGCTTTTGAGCAAGCGCGGCGTAGGTTGCGTCTGGTGTGCGCAGACGGCGTTGACGCTGTCCGCTGCCCCGGCAGTGTTGCCGGCTTCAACAGGCCGGCCGTGCCGGCAGGCGAGTTGTCGCCACTAACCGCGACGCTGCTGCCGTGTTGGAAGTGGCCAGACCAAGGCCGACTGCTGTCGACCGGCGCCTGACCGGCCGCGCGTTGCATGCACGGCGGCATGCGTTGCGGGCCGGTGTCCGAACGCTTACTTCTTGTTGCGCTTTTTCTTGGCGCGGGTCACCAGCCAGAACACGACGGCGATGATGCCGATCACCAGGATGACGAAAGCCGGTGATAGAAACGAATTGTCGCCCATGAGGATCTCCTGAAAGTCGTCTGCAGCGAAGCACTGCACTGGCGTTAGCCTAGCGAGCGGCCTGCTTGATAGCGTGAAATACGCTGCAGGTGCAGATCGACGCGCTGCGTTGGCGCGACGCAGTGGCAGGGCTGGACGCACTCCATCGAGGCCATCCGTCCATAGGCGACGGAGTGCTGCATGCAATCACGCATGCGGGATGACCCATTGCCTGCGTCGCGCGTGGCGCGTCGGCGCCGATCGTCCAGCAGCTGCGCAGATCCGCTCGGATCGCCTGCGTGAGGCGTCGCTGCGCTGTACACGGCGCGACAGGTCGGCGGATCGATGCGATCGGCCTGTCCGACAGACGATCAAGAGATGAGTCGAGGGAGCAGCATGCTCGCCGGATCAAGCGCGCGGTAGCGACCGCGTCCGCACGCTGCCTGCATTGGCGGGGCATGGGGACTGCCAGTGCGTCGCTCACGTGGCGACAGACATGCGTTGCCTGGCGCCGGTGCAAGAAACACGACATGGCGCTGGCACTGCCATGGCAGTGTCCCGGCAGGGGCGTGCTCGGCGCCTCGCGAGTTGAGCGGCCCAACAGGCCTCGCGTCCGGTCGCTGCAGTTTAAATGCGAGCTGCGTCACGTAAATCGGGAAGGCGCCGACAGCCTATCGGGGCGATCCCTACGATGGATTTCCCTGGCCATGTCGGCCTCCGGGCGTAACCGTTGCAGGTCATTGCAGGATCGAAGTGCGGCAGAGTCCGTAGCAATCGACCTGTACAGTGCGGCGCCATGGCAGGCCGCAGTGAAGCTGTCATCGGCGAGCTGCAGTGGCCCACGCAGCCCTGGCACGGCGTGTCGTGCTCAATCCGGTCGCCGCCGCATCGCGCGACGTTGAGGTGTCATGCCGGAAGCGCGGGCCGCGGTCCAGCCGGGCCGGACGCGTCAGGCGCTTGGCGTCGCCAGCACGCGGCGCTTGGCCATCACGCTTCGGATCGCGGTCAACAATTGCTCGGGGGTGTAGGGCTTTTCGAGGAAGGCCACGCCGTCGGGCAGGATCTCTTCGACATATTCCACCGCCAGGCCGGACGTCAGCAGCACGGGCAGGTTGTACGGTGCATGCGCCGTCTTCAGCGCCAGATCCACACCGGTTAGGCCACCGGGAAAATGGATGTCCGAAAACAGCACGTCCACGCGCGGGTCGCTTTCGATCAGGGTCAGCGCTTCCTCGACCGAGCCGGCACTGCGGCAGGTAAAGCCATAGCTTTCCAGGACAAGGCAGCTGAGTTGTCGGGTGCCGTCGCCGTCCTCGACAACGAATACAACCGGCCGTTCCTTGTTCTGTGACATGAGCGCGTCTCGTAAGGCAAGCCACATTCTCAGCGATGCGGCAGTGAACCCCTCGTCAACGCAAACGGAGCCGTATGGTTACCAGCCGAACGGGCCCGGACCATAACCGCCGGGGGCGTAACGTGGGCCGAAGACCGGGCCTTCGCCGCGCCCGACGCTGATGCTGACGCCGATCTGGTGCGCCTTGCCGTCGTCGTCGTAATAGGTCTTGCAGGAATTCAGATTGGCGGCCTGCCAGTTGCTGTTGCCGCCGCGACTGGAGTAGCCCATGCCGGTCTCCACAGCGCCATGCAGCTTGCCCTGGCATTGCTCGGCGCGTTCGGCGGCGATCGATGCCGCACTCGGGCGCGCCAGAGCAGGCCGTGGCCCGCTCTTGTCGCCGTAGTAGGTGCCCGGCGGGTCGGTGCTGTATTCCGGGTCGGACCGATACTGCACCGGGGCCTGCGGAATGCTCAGGTCCAGCGACCGCGCGCTGGCGGGCTCGGCGCTGCCGTCGCCAGTCTGGGCGAGCGCGCTGCCGGCAGCAAACAGAATGGCCAGGAGAAGCAGGCTGCGTTTCATCGGGTGGACTCTCATCAAGAGGGACTGACAGCGCGTGCTGGATCGCCTTGTGAAACTAGCAACGGCCGATTGAATGCGCGCTGTCGATTCCGTGGATTTTTTGCGCCGGCGCCGGCGCCGGCGCCGCCACCGCGATGACGCACGCTGTTGCATCAACCCTGCTCGCGCACGATCTCGATCAGTTGCGCCCCATAACGCGCCAGTTTGCCGCCGCCGATACCGCCGACGCGCGACAGTGCGTCGATGCTGGTAGGCCGTTGTTCGGCGATATTGCGCAGGGTGCTGTCGTGGAAGATCACGAAGGCCGGCACGTTCTGCTCCTTGGCCAGTTCTGCGCGCAGGCCGCGCAGGGCATTGAACAGCACCAGGTCCTGCGGTTGCACCGGCAGGCCGGTGCGCTGCGCGCTGCGCTCGCGCCCGGCGGCCGGGTTCTCGCGCCGCATCATCACCTGACGCTCGCCCTTGAGCACCTGACGGCTGGCATCGGTCAGGCGCAGGCCGCCATGGCCTTCGCTGTCGACCTCCAGCAGGCTGGCCGCCACCAGTTGGCGGAACACGCCGCGCCAGGTGCGTTCGTCCAGATCGCGGCCAATGCCATACGTGCTCAGCTGGTCATGGCCGAGCTGCTTGATGCGCTCGTTCTCGCTGCCGCGCAGGATGTCGATCAGATGGCCCACGCCGAAGCGCTGGCCGCTGCGATACACGCAGCTGAGCGCTTTCTGCGAGGCCACCGTGGCGTCCCAGGCGGCGGCGGGCGTCAGGCAGTTGTCGCAGTTGCCGCAGGGCTTGGGGTAGGTCTCGCCGAAGCCGGCCAGCAGCACCTGGCGGCGGCATTGCATGGATTCGCAATAGCCCAGCAGGTGGTCGAGCTTGGCGCGCTCCAGGCGCTTGCGCTCCTCGGCCGCTTCGCCCTGTTCGATCATCTGCTTGAGCAGCACCACATCGCCCAGGCCGTAACAGAGCCAGGCCTCGGCGGGGTCGCCATCGCGGCCGGCGCGGCCGGTTTCCTGGTAGTAGCCTTCCAGCGATTTGGGTAGGTCCACGTGCGCCACGAAGCGCACGTCCGGCTTGTCGATGCCCATGCCGAACGCGATCGTGGCGGCCATGATGATGCCGTCCTCGCGCAGGAAGCGGCGCTGGTTTTCTGCACGCACCTCTGCCGGCAGGCCTGCGTGATAGGGCAGTGCATTGAAGCCTTGCGCGCACAGTTGCTGTGCGGTTTCTTCCACCTTGCGCCGCGACATCGCATACACGATGCCGGCCGCGCCACGATGCCGGCCCAGGAATTCCTGCAGCTGCTTGCGCGCGTTGTCCTTCTGCACCACCGTGTAGCGAATGTTGGGGCGGTCGAAGGAACTGACGAAGTGGCGAGCGTCCACCAGATCCAGGCGCTCGGCGATTTCGCGCTGGGTGGGCGGGTCGGCGGTGGCGGTCAGCGCCATGCGCGGGATGTGCGGCCAGCGCTCGTGCAGCACGGTGAGCTGGCGGTATTCGGGGCGGAAATCGTGGCCCCACTGCGATACGCAGTGCGCTTCGTCGATGGCGAACAGCGCGATGCGGCTGCGTTCCAGCAGGGACAGGAAGCGCTGGGTCAGCAGGCGCTCGGGTGCGACGTAGAGCAGGTCCAGATCGCCAGACAACAAGGCGCGCTCTACCCGCTGCGCGTTTTCTGCATCCAGCGTGGAGTTGAGGAACTCGGCGCGCACGCCGAGCTGGCGCAGGGCTTCGACCTGATCCTGCATCAGCGCGATCAGCGGCGAGACCACGATGCCGATGCCATCGCGCAGCAGTGCCGGCACCTGGTAGCACAGCGACTTGCCGCCGCCGGTGGGCATCAGCACCAGGGCGTCGTTGCCGGCAGCGACGTGTTCGACAATGGCCTGCTGCGGGCCGCGGAAGTCGTCGTAACCGAAGACGCGGCTGAGCAGTTCGTGAGCGGGGGAAGACATCCGCTTAGGATACCGTGCGGGTCAAGCCCTGGTTGGTGCGATGCTGTGCGGGATTGCGCGAAGCGGCATCAGGGATTGCCGTGATGCGGCTACGGGGATGGCCGGCAGTGTGTGAAGTCTTGTGCGGAGTAAGCGCCATGAGGCTTCGCTCCGTACCCTCACCCCAACGCCGCTCCCGCTGGGACAGCGGCTCAATTTCCGGTAATCGATGCAGCGGGTGTGGCAGAAGACCGCTGCGTCCTGCAGGGCCTGTACACCATGCGCTCTCGTCGTGAACCTAACACCAATAGCCCCCTGAGTCAGGGGGGCGCGCCGAAGGCGCGGGGTGTGGAGATGCGTAGCGGGGCCCAATGTTTGCAACGCAAATGTTGGGGGACATGTCCGCGAAACGGAGATGGCTGCGCCCCCTGAGTCAGGGGGCGCGCCGGAGGCGCGGGGTGTGGCAGGCAGTTGAGCAGGGGCCCAAGGTCTCGCAACAGCGAAACCTTGGGCAAACCCGAAGGGGCGAAGCCCCAAGGGTTTACTGCAGCAGCGAGCGCAGCATCCAGGCGTACTTTTCGTGGGTCTGCAGGCGCTGGGTCAGCAGGTCCACGGTCGGATCGTCGCCGGCGTCGTCGGCGGTGCCCAGCACCTTGCGTGCGGTGCGGCAGACCGCTTCGTTGCCGCTGACCAGCTGGCGCACCATTTCGCGCCAGTCGGCGCTGTCGCTCAGGCCCGGTTCTTCCGGGATCGAGGTCAGCGCGACGAATTCGCGATACGAGCCCGGCGCGTTGTAGCCCAGGGCGCGGATGCGCTCGGCCACTTCGTCCAGCGCGCCCCACTGCTCGGTGTACTGGGTCTCGAACATGGTGTGCAGCGAGTTGAACATCGACCCGGTGACATTCCAGTGGAAGTTGTGGGTCTTCAGGTACAGGGTGAAGGCGTCAGCCATGTAGCGGGCCAGACCGTCGGAGATCTGCTTGCGATCGGTGTCCTTGATCCCGATATCGATATGCGGCGCCGAGGCGGCTGCAACCGGCAGGGCATCGTTGACGATGACGGGCTTGTTGGCGTTCTTTTTCTTGGACATGGGATGGTCCCTCTGAGGGTTGGTGTCTGACAGAACAGTTATGGCGTCACAATAGACAGGCTAAAGGATCAAACGTCATTCAATCTTTCACATTTTCCGATCAATGAGCGCTATCGATACCGACCTTGCCAATACCTTGCGCGAGCGCCGCCGTGCCGTGGATGGCGCGATGAGCCGCGACCGTGGCCGTCTGCTGGGCCTATGGTCGCGCTGGCAGGGCAAGCCCGGCAATGTGCAGGTGCGCGAGGCGTTCGAGCAAGCCCTGGCGGCATCGCAGGCGCAGCGCCAGGCGCGCGCCGAGCAACTGCCCGCCATCACGCTGGACGAGCAGCTGCCGATTGCGCGCGAGGCCGAACGCATCATTGCGCTGATCCGCGACCACCAGGTGGTGGTCATTGCCGGCGAGACCGGCTCGGGCAAGACCACCCAGTTGCCCAAGCTGTGTCTGGCGGCCGGGCGCGGCGCGGCCGGCATGATCGGCTGTACCCAGCCGCGCCGGATTGCCGCGCGTGCGGTGGCGGCACGCGTGGCCGACGAGTTGAAGACCCCATTGGGCACCACGGTGGGTTTCCAGGTGCGCTTCACCGACCGGGTGAGCGAGCAGTCGCGCATCAAGTTCATGACCGACGGCATCCTGCTGGCTGAAATCGCCAGCGACCGTTGGCTGTCGTCCTACGACACCATCATCGTGGACGAGGCGCACGAGCGCAGCCTCAACATCGATTTCCTGCTGGGCTATCTCAAGCAATTGCTGAGCAAGCGCCCCGATCTGAAGCTGATCGTCACCTCGGCCACCATCGATACAGAGCGCTTCGCCCAGCACTTCAACAATGCGCCGGTGATCAGCGTGGAAGGGCGCACCTTTCCGGTGGAAGTGCGCTACCGCCCGTTGGAGGGCGAGGCGAGCGGTGAGGAGGACGACGGCAACGGGCGCGACGGCGAACGCACGGTCAACGATGCGATCGTGGCGGCCATCGATGAAATCACCCGCATCGACCCGCGTGGCGATGTGCTGATGTTCCTGCCGGGCGAGCGCGAGATCCGCGATGCGCATCATTCGCTGGAGCGGCGCAAATACCGCGACACCGAAGTGGTGCCGCTGTATGCGCGGTTGTCGGCGGCCGACCAGGACCGCGTCTTCAACCCCGGCCCGCGGCGGCGCCTGGTGCTGGCCACCAACGTGGCCGAGACCTCGTTGACGGTACCGCGCATCCGCTATGTGGTAGACCCGGGGTTTGCGCGGGTCAAACGCTACAGCCCGCGCCAGAAGCTGGACCGCCTGCACATCGAGCCGATCTCGCAGGCCAGCGCCAACCAGCGCATGGGCCGCTGCGGACGCATCGCCGAGGGCATCTGCTACCGGCTGTATGCCGAAGCCGACTTTGCTGCGCGCCCGGCGTTCACCGACCCGGAGATCCGGCGTTCTTCGTTGTCGGGCGTGATCCTGCGCATGTTGCAGTTGGGGCTGGGGCGGATCGAAGACTTTCCGTTTCTGGAAGCGCCGGACGAACGTGCGGTGGCCGATGGCTGGCAGCAGTTGCTGGAACTGGGTGCGATCGATGCCGAACGCCGTCTGACCGCCATCGGCCGGCAGATGGCGCGCCTGCCGGTGGACGTCAAGCTGGCGCGCATGCTGGTGGCCGCGCAGCAGCATGGGTGCCTGCGCGAGATGATCATCATCGCCTCCTTCCTGGGCATCCAGGACCCGCGCGAGCGCCCGCCCGAAGCGCGCGAGGCCGCCGACAACGCGCATGCGCTGTTTGCCGATGCGCGTTCGGAATTCGTCGGCATCCTGCGCCTGTGGGAAGCGTACCGGCAGGTGCACGAAGATCTCACCCAATCCAAGTTGCGCGACTGGTGCGGCCGGCATTTCCTCGGCTTCCTGCGCATGCGCGAGTGGCGCGAGCTGCATCGTCAGTTGCGGCTGCTGTGCGAGGAGCTCGGCTGGAACGAAGAGCCGGCCACTGCGGTGCTGGCGCCGCTGCTGGCCGGTGCCAGTGCGCCGGCACGCGAAGACGGCCACAACGCCAACCGGCCCACGCGCGGGCAACTGCATCGCGCCGCGCGCCTGGCGCGCGAAGGCAAGCCCGATCCCACCGCGCCGGCGCTGCAGCGCACGCCCGCGGCGGCAGGCCGGCAGGCCGACGCGGCCGAGGTGTCGGCACGCACCAGCGAGCGCGAACGCGCGGCCGCCTATCAATCGCTGCATCGCGCGCTGCTGGCCGGCCTGCCCACGCAGATCGGCCACCGCACCGAAAAGGGCGACTTTCTGGCGGCCCGGCAGCGGCGGTTCGTGCCGTTCCCCGGCTCGGCCCTGGCGCGCAAGCCGCCACCGTGGATCCTGGCGGCCACGCTGCTGGACACCCAAAAGGTCTGGGGCATGACCAACGCGGCGATCGAGCCGGACTGGGCCATCGCCGAACTGGGGCACCTGCTGGCGCGCAAGCACTTCGATGCGCATTGGTCGCGCGCCCAGGGGCAGGTGGTCGCTTCCGAACAGATCAGCCTGTTCGGCCTGGTACTGGCATCGAAGAAGCCGGTGCACTACGGCAAGATCGACCCGGCCGGCGCACACGAGTTGTTCGTGCGCCAGGGCCTGGTGACCGGCGAGATCAACACGCGCGCGGCCTTCGTCGCCGACAACCTCAAGGTGCTGGAGCAGGCACGCGAAGAAGAAGCAAAGCTGCGGCGTGCCGGCATCATGGCCGACGAAGGCTGGCAGGCGCGCTGGTATCTGGATCGCATCCCGGCCGAGCTGCATTCGGCCAGCGGGCTGGATGCGTGGTGGAAGACCCTGCCGCCGGACAAGCGCCGCAGCCTGCATTGGAGCTTGAACGACCTGCTGCCGGGCGAAGGCAGCGAGGCGGACCGCTTTCCGAAGTATTTCCCGCTTGGCGATGCGCGGCTGCCGTTGCACTACCGCTTCGAGCCGGGTGCCGTCGATGACGGTGTCACCCTGGAGGTGCCGCTGCACCTGCTCAACGCGCTGGACCCGGCGCGCCTGTCGTGGCTGGCACCGGGCTTCGTGGCCGACAAGGCGTCGGCGCTGATCCGCAGCCTGCCCAAGGCGTTGCGGCGCAATTTTGTGCCGGCACCGGACTTCGGGCGTGCGTTCTACGAGGCCTACAGCCTGCCCTCGGCCGACGACATCCGCGGCGAGCTGGCGCGGTTTCTGTCCAAGGCCACCGGTGTGCAGGTGGCGGCGCTGGATTTCGATGAGGAGTCGCTGGACACGCATCTGCTGATGAACCTGCGCCTGCGCGACGACGACGGCAAGGTGCTCACCGAATCGCGCGATCTGGACGGGTTGCGCGCGCGCTTCGGCGAGCGCGCCGGCCAGGCATTTGCCGCGCGGGCCGGGCGTGCCCTGGCCGCCGAAGGTCTGCGCGATTTCCCGGCCGCCGCGATCCCCGAGCAGGTGGCCGGCGAGGCCGGTGTGCCGGCCTATCCGGCGTTGGTGGATCAGGGCGACAACGCGGCGCTACGCATCTTCGCCGATCGCAACGAGGCGGCGCGCGCGCATCCGCGCGGGGTGCGGCGTCTGCTGGAAATTGCGCTCGCCGACAAGATCAAGCAGGCGCGCAAGCAATTGCCGGTGTCGCCCAAGACCGGCTTGCTGTACGCGGCCATCGAATCGCAGGAGCGCCTGCGTGGCGATCTGGTCGATGCCGCGCTCAATGCGGTGCTGGCCGAGGGGCTGGCTGCGATTCGCGACCCGGCCGCATTTGCGCAACGTCGCGACGATGCCACCAAGCGGCTGTTCGGCGAGGCGATGGCGCGGCTGACCCTGGCCGAAAGCATCCTGGGGGCGGTCGCCGAGCTCAAACCCTTGCTGGAAGCGCCGTTGATGGGCTGGGCACGCGGCAATCTGGACGACCTGGAGCAGCAGTTGCGTGCGCTGGTGCATGCCGGGTTCTTGCGTGACACGCCGGCCGAGGCGTTGGCCAACTATCCGCGTTACCTCAGGGCGATGATCCTGCGTACCGAGCGGGCCAAGCGCGACCCGGCGCGCGACCAGGCGCGCATGCTCGAACTCAAGCCCTTCGTGGATGCGCTGGATGACGCGGCCGCGCGCGGCTTGCAGCAGCGCGAGGAATGGCAATCGCTGCGTTGGGATCTGGAAGAGCTGCGTGTGTCGGTGTTTGCGCAGGAACTGGGCGCCAAGTCCGGCGTGTCTGCGAAGAAGTTGTCGCAGCGCGTCGCGGCGCTGCGGGGCTGAGCGGCATCTGACGTGCGGCAGCGCGTTGCCCGTCGTCGGGTGCACGCGCCGAATCAGGAACGCACCACCAGCAGGCCGGCCGCTCCGATCGCATCGGGCGGCCGGCGCGGCGTGCAGTGCACACGCCGAAGAGTCGTGGCGTGGTATCGGCGGCAATGGCTTATGCGCGCAGACAAGACACGCAGCAAACGCGCGCCGGCTGCCAACCCATCAAGCAACGGCCGCACCGACCCATGGCCGGTGCGGCCGTTGCTTGCCCGTTTCAGAACTTCACATGCAGGCTGGCCATGTAACGGCGCCCACTCCTGTAACGGCCGGCCAGGTGATCCTTGTCGCCCAGATACTGCAGGTATTCTTCATCCAGCAGGTTCTGCGCATCTACCTGCAGCGACCAGTTGGGGCTGAAGGCATAGCCGATGCTTGCCCCCAATTCGGCATAGTCGTCCACGCTGGCCGGCGCCGCGCCGGCGACATAGCCGCCGGCCAGATAGCTGTCGCGCCAGTTGTAGGTCAGCCGCGCATTGAGCGGGCCTTTTTCGTAGTACGGACTGAACGCCACGCTGTTGCGTGATTGGTAGGGCAGGGCGTCGCCGGTGTTGTTTTCGCCGTTGGCGTAGGTGTAGTTGGCGGTCAGGCCGAAGCCGCTGTCGCCGAACGGTTGCTGGAAGGAAATGTTGAAGCCCTTGACCTTGCCGTCGCCGGCATTGCGCGGCCGCTGGATGCTGTAGTCGCAATAGCCGTCGGCAGTACAGCCGTTGCTGCCGAGCAATTGCGCCCAGCTTTGCGGCGCGGTGTCGCGGAGCGCGTTGTACTGGCGCTCCACGCTGGCGCTGGTGTCGATGTAGTTGTCGATCTTCTTGTAGAACACCGACCAGGCCACCACCGATTGCTGCGCGAAGTAGTACTCGGCCGACAGGTTGAAATTCCACGATTCGTAGGGCGACAACTCCGCGTTGCCACCGCTGCCGGTCAAGGTGGTGTCGTTGAGGAAGGTGTTGTTGACCATCTGGTTGTAGGGCGCCCAGGCGATCACCTTGGCGGCCGCAAAGCGGAACACCCAATCGTCGGCAGCGTCGTACGACAGCGTCAGCGAAGGCAGCAGAAAGTCTTCCTTGCGGGTGCGGGTCTGCCACAGGCTGTCGGCGTTGGCCAGCGAGGGCGTGCCGCTGTAGGCGAAACCGCTGCCCTCGGTCTTGGAATCCACATAGCGCACACCCAGGTTGCCGCGCACACCGCCGCCGGAAAAATTCAGCTGCGCATAGGCTGCGTTGTTGGTCTGCTCCAGCGCCCAGCTGTTGTTGAGATAGCTGGCCGGATCGGGCGCGCCGTAATCGACCGGGCTGTTGCGGATCCAGTTCAGCACATTATTGCGGCCCGCCTGCACATGCCGGCCATGATCGGGATAGAAATCCTGCAGATCGGTCAGCCCGATGGTGCCCACATCGGCCAGGGTGCCCGGGGTGACGCCGCCATAGACATTGAGCTCGAAGCGCTCTTCATGCTTGCCATGGCGCACGCCCAGCAGCAATTGGTTGAACACGCTGTCGAACTGCAGGTTGAGGTCCAGCTGGCCGTAAGTGTCCTTGCTCTCAGTGGAGAAGATGCCGTTGTTGCCGAACCAGCCACCGGCCGAGCCCCAGTTGGCCGGGTTGCGCGCCGCTGCAGGGTCGTCGAAGCGGATGCCACGGCGGGTGTCCCAGCTGAAGCCACCGTTGTAGAACGGCTCGATGAAGTATTGCGACAGATCGGTGTTCTCCGATTTGCTCTGGCCCACCTGTCCGTTCAAGCCCCAGCCGTCACCGCGGAACGCGCCGCGCAGGTCCAGGCCCTTGGTGGTGACTTCCGATTCGCGCACGTTGTTGTCGTAGATCACCGTGCCGCCGAGCGGATCGGCATTGGCGCTGGAGTGGCCGCTGGTCACCACGCCATTGCGCACGCTGCCCAGCTGGTCCACCGCCGCCACCGTGCCGGCGTTCCAGGTGAGAAAGCTGTACATCGACTGGTTGTAGTTGTCGAAATTCTCATTGATGTACAGGCCGCTCAGGTTGAACTCCAGCGCATCGCTGGGCTTGAGTTGCAGGTTGACCACGGCACTGTCGCGCTCACGGTCCTGCTGGAACCAGGCGGCATTGATCGAGTTGGGTACGTCCGCATCGGCCGGCACCGTGCCTGCAGCATTGGCGAAGGTACTGGCTGGCGCGTAGCCGAAGACTTCCATGCCACGGCGGTCGACGCGCTCTTGGTAATGCTGCGCGGAGACCGCGATACCGAAGGTGTCTGCAGCGTTCTTCCAGCTGTAAAGCAGCGCCGCGTTGGGTTTGCCCGTGCTGGCCTGGTCGCTGTAGCTGTAGCCGATGGAACCGGCGATCTCGTTGGCCTCCAGGTCCAGCGGCTGGCGCGTATGCATCAGGACCGTGCCGCCCAGGCTACCTTCGGTCAGTCGCGCTTCGGAGGATTTGAGGATTTCCGCGCGGCCCAGAATTTGCGGTGCCAGCAAGGTGTAGTCGAAGCCGCGGCTGGGTTGTTCGCCGTACAGCCAGATCGCCTGCGCCACCGGGTGACCGTCCAGGAACGACAGGTTGAGGCTGGGATCGGTGCCGTCGATGCTTACGCGTTCGCCTTGTCCAAAACGGCGATCCAGGGTGACGCCAGGAATCTGCGATAGCGCTTCGGCCACGTTGGTGCTCGGGAATTTACCGATGTCCTCGGCAGTGATGGCCTCGGAAATGCCGGTGTTGTTGCGTTTGGTGTCGAGCGATTTTTCCAGGCTGGCACGGATGCCGACCACCTGGACCGCATCCAGGTCGGTGGCGTGCTGGCCATCGCTCTGCTGGGCATGCGCACTGAATGCCAACGACAACGCAATCGCACTGGACAGCAGGGTGGTGCTGTATTTCATGATGTCTCTCCTCATCACGCACAGGGATGGACGGCGGGCGGCTGCTCGCCGGATGCGGGGTGTTGCCACCGCGCGTTCTCAACAACGCGCGACAGATCGCCTACGACACGTCAGCGTGGTGCTGCAGGTACCAATTGGCCGCACCGAGCACGCCCAGTTGCCCGTGCTCGACCAGCTTGACCGGGATGCGTTCGAGCACCTCGCGCATGTTGCCCTTGGCCAAGAAGCGCGCACGGAACTGGCTGGTGGTCAGGAAGTGCCCGATCGTCGGCAGGATGCCGCCGGCCAGATAGACGCCGCCCGCGCCATAGGCCAGTGCCATGTCGCCGACGGCATGCCCGAGCAGCGCGCAGAACACCTGCAGGCATTCGCCGGCCAGCGCGTCGTCTTCGTGCAAGGCGGCCTGGGTGATGGCGGCAGGCAACTGATGACGCGGCGAGGCGCCATGGAGTTGGCAGACAGCGGTGTAGAGCCGGAGCAGACCTGGGCCGGACAGTACGTGCTCCAGCGGCAGATAGTGCTGCCCGCGCAGCAGGATGCGCAGCAGCTGCAGTTCGTGGTCGTGGGTGCTGGCCAGCGCGACCTGGCCGGCTTCGGTGGCCAGCACCAGCGGTCTGGGTGTGGCATCGATCCACACCGCCGCGCCCAACCCGGTGCCGGGGCCGACCACCAGGATCGGGCCGGTGCTGCGGACATGCCGGGGCGTGGGGCCGCTCAGCTGCAGCACCGCACGCGGCTCCATGTGCGGCGCCGCGTATGCGACGGCTTCGAAATCGTTGACTAGGTGCACGCTGCGCAGCGCCAACGTGGTGCGCAGGCGCTTGGGCGACATGCTCCACGGCAGGTTGTTGCTGATGAAGGTGTCCTCGTCCAGCGCAACGCCGGCGCTGGCGATGACCACCGCCTCCACACGGCTCACCTGCGGCAGGAACTCGGCAAGGATGGCGTCGAGACTGGCGTATTCGGCGCAGCGATAGGTGCGGTAGTGCGTCAGCTCCACCGCGCCGTCGTCGGCCTGCGTCACGTGGGCAAGCCGGACATGCGTGCCGCCGACATCGGCCGCGACGAAGCCGGTGGCAGCGGACACCGCGGGCGAGGCGGAAGCGTGAGCAGAACGGGAGGTCGCAGCCACATGCAGTCCTTTGATCCGTCCGATTGGCCGATGCCATCAGCGCGTCACGGCTGTTTAGGAGTTGGTGACAACGATGTCAATGGTCCAGTCGGGTTGGATCGATCTTGCTGGCGGGCTCAAGTGTCAAATCGGGGCTTGGGAACGGTTCTGTGCAGACTTCGTTGCGCAAGTCGGTCAAGAGTGTCCACTTGGTCAACCGCAGCGGTGGCGCCAGTCGGCAGCAAGCGAACCTGGCCATCGCCATCGGTGCGCATGCAGCGGGTGCGGCGGCAGTTGGGCCGTCGCCGCGACAGCACGCAGGCAGGTGGAATGGCGACCTGCGCAGTCACCGCTACGACATCTCACTGCCGTTCGGAAGCCGCGGGCATCGGACGCACACGCGGATCAGCGCCGCCCAGGGCTGCGCTTCGCTGGCGACACCTGCGGCAACGCTGTCTCCGCCAGGTTGGCGGTGCACGACATCAACGCGTAGCGGCACTGCTTTCCATGCCCGGCAAGGTGCTGCAGGCGGCGTTGTCGGTCGGCGGCGCCTGCTGCGGATACTGCTGTTTGCCGAGGATGTAGGTCTGGCTGGTGGCGACAAAGCCATCGGCATAGGTGGCTTCCACGAAGTACGCGCTCCAGCCGGTCTCGGGCACCTGCACCGGCACGGCGATCGTGTGGCCACGCCCCGCAACGAGCGGACTGGCGTGATAGCGGATGCCACAGGCGTAGCGGAAGTCGCGTGCCTGCGGGTTGCTGGCCGTCCACAGTTGCAGCCGCGTCGGTCGCTCGGAAGAACGCAGGCGGATCTGCGGCGCGGCGCCCCTGCGCAAGGTATCGCTCAGCTGCGGAAGCGGGCGCTGTTGCTGCAGCCGCGTCACGAAGGGCACCAACGTGTCGACGACCGCGGCACGGATGCCGTTGTGCGCGCTGTTGGGCACCACACGCAAGGCCTTGCTGCCAGGCAGCGCCGCATAGAAGAACTGCGTATTGTCGGGCAGGAAAAAATCATCGCCGCTGGCATTGACGATGTATTTGGGCAACGACAGCCGCTTGCGGTACGGCGAGTGCAGGTAGCTCAGCGGGTCCTGCAGTTGCACCAGCTGCGCAAACGCCGGCGTCTGCAGCTGCGTGGTGATGCCTTGCCGGGCGTAGGCATTGAATGCAATCGGCCAGTTGCCCCCGTATGTCCGGTACATGTGGTCCAGCACCGCCGGCATGTTGAGGATGTCGATCACGAACGGCACCACGGCTTCGACGCGCGGGTCGGCGATCGTGGCATGCCAGCTGGCCCAGCCGCGCTTGGACGCACCGGCAAGGATGAAGCGGTGGATCTTCAGCGGCGCCAGCTCACGCTCGGCCAGGCTCATGGTGCGTGCGATCGCCGCGGCCATGGGCACATGCAGCGGCATGGTCTTGCGTTGCTGTGGCGCCTTGAGAAACAGCGACCAGGTGTAGGCGACGCTGTCGTCCTCGCGCCTTGGCGCGGCGTCGCCCTGATAGCGCAAGGCCTGATTGGGAATGTCGCTCAATGCGATGACCACGGTGCGGCTGCGTTGCGCCAGCGCAGCCAGCGCCTCCGGCGGCAACTCGCTGGCCGGCTGCGCCGCGCCGCCGTCTGCCGGGTGACGCGTGCCGTTGGTGGAGATCAGCACCGCGCGGGTCGGCAAGGCATCGGACGGCACATAGATCGCCACATCGTGCTGCCAGATGGCCGGCGTGACACGCGCCTCAGGCGACCAGGTCTGCGAGGTGAGCAGGTAGTCGCGCCGTTCCACGCCAGCAACGCGGCTGGTGCCCACTCGCGTGTAGACCAGCGGCTGCTGTTCCACCGCGTCGTGATAGCAGACCAGGGCCTGATCAAACCCGACCTCCGGCGAGGTGGCGCATCGCTCGGCCGCGGTAGAGGCCAACGCCGGGCAGGAGAGCAGGGCCAGCAGGGCAAGACCGCAACGTGTCATCAAGCGCATCGGTGTCCTCCGGAAGCGGTGCAACGCGCCAGCGCAGTCATGGGCAGGTCGAGCGGAAAGCACATGGCGCGCCGGGACGTAACGGCAAGTCTTGCACGTTACGAACGTCCGGGTCGCGGTGCCAAGGCCGCCAGCGGGGTGGGACGAAGCCCACGCTGCCATTGCACGGCAGGACTCACCCATGCCGCGCAGTTACCAGTGCTTACTTGATTCGCCGTACCTTGGCCGGGGTGTTGTAGCCCTCGATCTGCAGATACCAGACGCCGACCAGGCCGGGCTTGATCCTGACCTTGGGTGCGTCCTTGCGCACGCCGGACAGGCTGGCGGCATCGGTCTGTTCCCAGTCCTGACCATTGGCCAGCGTGTAGACGCGGCCCTTGGAGAAGCCCTTGAACTCGCCGACGATGCTGCTTTCGATCGGCTCCTTGCTGCCGAAATCGAAGAAGCCGCGATTCTTCACGATGACCTCCTGGCGGCCGGCCTCCTTGGCCTGCTCGACCACCACGGCCGCTTCCTTGGCCACCTTGCCCTGCAGCCAGTCGTTGAGCGCGGCCAGTTCGGTGGCGTCGAGCTTGTCCAGGCCGGCGGCCTTGAACTGCTCGGCGCTCATCTGCGACTGCAGATCGCCCTGGACGGCACGCTGCGCCAGGGCCGGGGTGGCAGACAACGCAAGGGTCAGGCAGACCAGCAGGGGAATGCGGCGCGCGAGCGACATGGAAGCCATCCAGGAGGAAAGAGGTGGCTAGTGTAGACGCTGTTCTGCGCCGGCCACCGCAGGTCAGTCCGTGCCGCCTGCAGTGGCAGGTTGTGCACGCGCGGGGCGGGCAGGCCGGCGATAGACGAAGTCCGGCGCTGGCGCGGCGGCTTCGCGTTCGGCGGTGGCACGCACCTGCGCATGGGTGGGCGAGCGTTCGCACACCGGGTCCAGCGTAGCAGCATCGCCGCTGAGCGCCAGCGCCTGGCAACGGCAGCCGCCCCAGTCGATCTCGCGCTTGGGACAGCCCTGGCAGACCTCGGGCATCCACGCGGTGCCACGGAAGCGCACGAACGCCTCGCCGTTGTTCCAGATATCGGCCAGCGAGCGCTCGCGCAGATTGTCGAAGCGCATGCCGTCGATGGTCTCGGCGGCATGGCAGGGCAGCACGTCCCCGCGGGGGGAGATGTTGACGAAGCGCTGGCCCCAGCCGCCCATGCAGGGTTTGGGCTGGCGCGCGTAGTAGTCGGGGGTGACGAAGTCGATCGCCAGGCGGTCGCCGAGTTCGCGGCGTGCGGTTTCCACTGCCTCGATGGTGGCCATCAACTGCTCGCGGCTGGGCATCAGCGCCGCGCGATTGCGCAGGCCCCAGCCGTAGTACTGGGTATGGGCGACTTCGATACGCTCGGCCTGCCATTCCAGCGCGAGCGCGATCATGCCGGGCACGCGCTCGGCGTTATGCCGGTGCAGCACCGCGTTGAGGGTCAGCGGGAGGCCACGCGCACGCACGGCGCTGGCGAACTCGCGTTTCTTCGCCAGGCTGTTGCGATAGCCGGCAATGCGGTCGGCGCCGGCCGGGTCGACGTCCTGCACGCTCAGTTGCACGTGCTCCAGCCCGGCGGCCTGCAGCTGGTCCAGCATCGGCTCGCCGCCCGCCACGCCGGAGGTGATCAGGTTGCTGTACATCCCGAGCGCGCGCGCATGCGCCACCAGTTCGGGCAGGTCCTTGCGCAGCATCGGCTCGCCACCGGAAAAATGCGCCTGCAGTACGCCCATGTCGGCGGCCTGCTGCAGCAGCGAGCGCCAGCCGGCGGTGTCCATCTCCTCGCGCAGTGCAGCCAGTGCAATCGGGTTGGAGCAATACGGGCACGCCAGCGGGCAGCGATGGGTCAGCTCCAGCAGCACCGACAGCGGCGGCGGTGCACTGTTCATGGCCGCAACAGACGCTTCTGATGCAAGGTGGTCGTCAGTTCGATCACATCGGCTTCGATCTCGGTGGCGTCGGCGTCGAACTCGGCGGCCAGTTCCACCGCAATCTGCGCCAGCGACCGGACGCCATCGAAGCGCTGCGCCACCACCAGGGCGATGTCGTCCAGCTCGACCACGCGTTCGGGGGCGAGCAGCACCCATTGGTCGCGTGCGCGGTCATGCTGCAGACGTACGCCTGCGCGCAGGGCCGGCTGGCTGTCGCGCGTGATGCTGCTCACGCGGCGGCCCGGTTGGCGTCGCGCGCCGGCACGAAGGCGTCCGGCCACACGATGCCGGGCGCAACATAGGCCACGTGCAAGGCATCCAGCTGCGCCCAGAGTACCGAGCATTTGAAATGCAGCGCGTCCTTGACCAGCTGTTGTTTCTCGATGGTGTCGGCGTGCTGCTTGACGTAGTCCAGCGCGAAATCCGAATCGCGCGGCGCTTCGGTCAGGCGATGCTCGAAGTAGGCCAGCGCCTCGGCCGAGACGAAGTCGTAATGCTTGAGCATGCCGGCCACGCGCTGGCCGATGATGTTGGGAGCGAACAATTCCGTCAGCGACGATGCGATGGCCTCGAGCAGGCTCTTTTCGCGCACGAAGTGCAGATACGCCTGCACCGCAAAGCGGGTGCCGGGCAGCAGTGCACGCCCCGATTCCACCAGCTGGCGGTCCAGGCCGAGGGCGTCGGTCAGATGCAGCCAGCGGGCAATGCCGCCATCGGCCGCGCTATTGCCGTCGTGATCGAGGATGCGCTGGCGCCAGATGCGCCGCAGCGCCGGGTCTTCCATGCGCGCCAGGATCGCAGCGTCCTTCAATGGAATGCAGCGTTGGTACTCGAAGCGGTTCAAGGCCCACGCCTGCACCTGGCCGCGATCGAGCTTGCCGTCGTGCAGCAGCGCGTGGAAGGGGTGCTGGTCGTGGTACAGGCGTGCTCCGATGGCACGTAGGTCTGCTTCCAGCTGGTCGGGGGTGAGCAGGGCGGTCACAGCGTGATCTCCAGGCCGTCGTGGGCGACATCCCAGCCGCTGGCACGCGCGCTGGCGTACTCCGGAGAGTGGATATCGAGCACGGGATTGGTGGTGTTGATATGGATGAAGATCTTGCGCGCCACGTTCAGCGCTTCGAACGCGGCGATGGTGCCCTCGGGTCCGTCGATGCTGAGATGGCCCATGCGCTGGCCGGTCTTCTGGCTGACGCCCAACTGCACCATTTCATCGTCGCGCCACAGCGTGCCGTCGAAGAACACCAGTTCGGCGCCTTGCAGGCGCGCGCGCAGTGCATCGGTCATGGCGGCGCAGCCGGGAATGTAGTGCACCCGGTGCCGGCCGTCGTCGATGGTGAGCCCGAGGGTTTCTTCGTTGGAGCCGGCCAGGTCGCCGCCACTGCGCGATTCCATGAACAACGGCACCTTGCCCGGCACCGAGAACGGTGTGAGCTGCAGGCCGAGCAGCGGTAAGGGGGTATCGAGCGCGAAGGGCGTGCGCGTGACGTAGTGCGGGTTGACTGCGTCGAAGATCGGATTCTGTGCCAGCAGATCAAGCACGCGGCTGCTGGCATGCAACGAGAATGGTTGGCTCTCCCGCATCGACAGTAGCCCGGCGATGTGGTCGATTTCGCCACTGGTCAGCAGCACTGCCTCGATCGGCGAGTGACGCAGCCCCTGCTGTGGCCATAGCGCGGGCGTGGCAAGGATCTGCTGGCGGAAATCAGGAGAGGCATTGATCAGCACCCAGCGCTGGCCATCTGCACTGACGGCGATGCTGGCCTGGGTACGACGTTGGGCACCGTCTGCTTGTTGCCACGCCCGCTGGCTGGCGGGTGTGTGGCAATTCCACTGCGGGTGCCCACCGCCGGCCGCCGATCCCAGAACAATGATGCGCATGGAGAACTGTTACCTAATCTGCCGGCAACTGCCGGACATGCATCAAGAAGAAAGGGCGGCAGGTGTGTGTGAAACGGGCCGGATCAAAACTCGCCGGAGACGTAGCAGTTGATTTCGGCGCCACAGTTGACTTCACGAACGACAGGCTTCTTCCAGGTCTTCATCGGCTACCTCGCAGTTGGGTGAGTGACGTCGCCGCTGCGCACGGCAGCGACGACGTGCAGGGAGCATAGGCAGCCGGTTTGGGCGAGTTGTAAAGAGCACGTAAAAAGCGGCGGATGCGGCGCAGATGGACCGTGATGGCGCCTGCCGCATTGCGCTGAGCGGTTGCGAATCAAGACGTTGGCGCGTGAACCGACCATAAGCACGGCGGTCGTACGGCAGCGCACGGGCACCGAAATTTCGCGTTGTGGAGAAGGTGACGCGCACGTTACCGTAGCCGTCAGCCCCTTGCTGTTGCCGCCACCGTGTCCACCGTTGTGACCAGTTCCTCATTCGAACGCCTGCAGGCAGTGCTGCAGCGCCCGGCTGTCGCCTCGATCGCACCCGCCCTGCGGGACGCGCTTGCGCAGGCCTGGCAGGACATGCCGCCCGCGCCAGCCGACAGCGTGCCGTGGTCGCTGCTCGGCGACACGCTGGATGCGCTGGCCCTGCTGGCGGCTGACGAGGCCACCCTGATTGCGGCGCTGCTGTTCGACCTGCCGGCGTTGCGCGGCACCGTTGCCGCCCTGCCGTGGCAACCGGCGGAGCGGCGCGTGGCGGTGGAGGGACTGCTCGATGGCCTGGATGCGGCCGACCAGGTCTGGGCGCTGCATGCCGGGCGCGAGGCAGGGCGCAACAGCGAGGGCCTGCGCCGCTTGTTGCTGTCGATCATCCACGACCTGCGGGTGGTGCCGATCCTGCTGGCGCGGCAGTTGGCGCGCATGCGCGTGGCCGACCGCCTCAACGAGGAACAGCGCCGCGCGCTGGCCCAGCTCACCCGCGACATCCATGCCCCGCTGGCGAACCGGCTGGGCATCTGGCAGGTGAAGTGGGAACTGGAAGATCTGGCGTTCCGTCACCTGGAGCCGGAGACCTACCGCCGCATCGCCCGCGAAGTGGATGAAACCCGCGTTGCACGCGAGCGCTATATCGAAGCGGTCAAGCGCAGCCTGTCCAGCGCGTTGGCCGGGCAGGGGCTGCGGGCCGAGGTGAGCGGGCGGCCGAAGCACATCTACAGCATCTGGCGGAAGATGCAGAAAAAGCGGTTGTCCTTCGACCAGTTGTACGACGTGCGCGCAGTGCGCGTGATGGTGGACGACGTGGCGGCCTGCTACGCGGCGTTGGGTGCGGTGCATTCGCTGTGGGCACCGGTGCCCAGCGAGTTCGACGATTACATCGCGCGGCCCAAGGCCAACGACTACCGCTCGCTGCACACCGCCGTGGTCGGCCCGGAAGGGCGCACCATCGAAATCCAGATCCGTACCTTCGAGATGCATGCCCAGGCCGAACTTGGCGTGGCCGCGCACTGGAAATACAAGGAAGGCGGCAAGGGCGCCGAAAAGGCCTTCGACCGAAAGATCCTGTGGATGCGCCAGTTGCTGGAGCAGGTGCAGGAAGGCGAGCACGGCGAGCTGGCCGGCGCGCTGGATGCCGAGCTGATCGAAGACCGCGTGTACGCGCTGACCCCCAAGGGCGAGGTGATCGATCTGCCACAGGGCGCCACGCCGCTGGATTTTGCGTATCACGTGCACACCATGGTGGGGCATCGCTGCCGGGGCGCGCGCGTCAACGACCGCATCGTGCCGCTGACGTATCGGCTGCGCAGCGGCGACCGCGTGGAGATCATGACCGCCAAGGAAGCCGACCCGCGCCGCGACTGGCTGCTGGCGTCCAACGGCTTTCTGGCCAGCGGGCGGTCGCGCGACAAGGTGCGTGCGTGGTTCCACAAGCTCGACCGCGCGCGCAACGTGCAGGCCGGCAAGGACCTGCTCGATCGCGAGCTCAAGCGGTTGGGCCTGCAGCATGCCGATCTGGGCGTGGCCGCACGCAAATTCCACGCCGAGAACATCGACGAGCTGTATATCCAGGTGGCGCTGGGCGATACCGGCCCGAACCAGGTCAGCCGCGCGTTGCTGGAAGCCGAGCGCGCCGCGTCGCAACCGGCGGTGCCGGCGCCGCCACGCCCGACTGCGCGTCGCGATGGATTGGGCAAGTCCAAATTCACCGTGCAGGGCGTGGGCAACCTGCTGGTGCAGCTGGCGCGCTGCTGCCAGCCGGTGGCCGGCGAACCCATTGCCGGCTACCTCACCCGCGGCCGCGGCATCACCGTGCACCGCACCGATTGCGCAGCATTGGCGCGGCTGGCCGCCGCCCACCCGCAGCGCGTGTTGCCGGTGGAGTGGGGCAAGGCCGGCAGCGGCTACGAGGTGGATGTGCAGGTGCGTGCGGTGGACCGGCGCTGGCTGCTCAAGGACATCACCAACCTGATCGCGCAGGAAGACGCCCACGTGCTGGAGATCAACAGCGACAACGTGCGCGACACCGGCAGGGCGCAGTTGCGGCTGCGGCTCAAGGTCAGCGACTACGACCAGCTGTCGGCCCTGCTCGGCAAACTGGACGCCTTGCCCGGCGTCAACGAGGTCCGGCGCCTGGGCTGAGGCTGGGTAACAAGGCGGTGGCGTTCGCTTGAAGGGCGCCGCACAGACGAGCGGCGTTATCGTCAGAGTGCATGCCGTGGCATCCATCGATGGTCAGCAAGCGGACGATGGAGGCCATGCGGTGCAAGTCACTGCGCCGCCATGCTGTCCGTGTCACGACCGTTTATCCGTGGATCTGCAAAGCCCATCAGCCCGATCAGCCATGTTTGCCTGACGATTCCCGATTCCCGATTCCCGATTCCCGATTCCCGATTCCCGATTCCCGATTCCCGAAACGCACATCGTCTTCGCAGCAGGCAGCTACCATAGTCGGGTGAACGCGTCCCCGTCAGGTCGCGCCAAGGATGGACGCCACCGCATGTTTCCGCTGCCGCGCTGTGCCAGGTCGCCCCGCCTTTGGGCGCCGTTGCGCAGCCGCGCGCTATGGCGCGTGGTGTTGGCGCTGTCCGCGTGCCTGCTCCTCAGCGTCATCGTGCTGCGCAAGCCGCTTGCCGACTGGCTGTGGCCGGATACGCGCATCCAGCAGCTGCTGCAACGCGGCGATGCGGCCTTGCTGCGCGGCCGGCTCAGCGCAGCCGACGGCACCGGGGCGCGCGAATTGTTCAACGCTGCGCTCGCGCTGGACAGCGATCGCACAGAGGCGCGGACCGGCCTGGCGCGTACCGGTGCCGCCGCCGTGGTGCAGGCGCGTGCGGCCATCGCGGCCGGCGATGCGCCCGGCGCGCAGCGCGCGCTGACACTGGCAGGTGCGCTGGAGGTGCCGCAGGCGCAGACCGCCCCGGTCGCGCTGCGTCTGCGCGACCTGCAGGCGCGCCGTGCCGGACTCGATGCCTTGCTCGCACAGGCGGTGGTCGCCCAGCAACAGGGGTGCCTGGATGGAACCCCCGACAGCGCGCTGCCGCTTTACCAGCGCATCCTGACCCTGGCCCCGGACCGCACCGACGCGCTGGAAGGACGCGAAGATGCCCTGACCGATCTGCTGGCGCAGGCGCGCCATGCGCTGGCACGCGACGCACTTGCCGATGCCGCCGCCCTGCTGGCCGCTGCCAAGCGCTACGACTCCGGGCATGCCGACCTGCCGCTGACCGAGGGGCACTATCACCGTCTGCTCGAGCAGCGCCGTCAACGTGCACAGGCCTTGCTGCGCCGCGGCCGGTTGGCCCCGGCAGCGCGCGATTTTGCCGCGGTGCTGGCCGCCGAGCCGGCAGATGCCGGGGCGCAGCGCGGGCTCGAACGGGTGGCCGGCGAATACGCCGCACAGGCGGGTCGCCAGGCTGCGGATTTCCATTTCGATGAAGCCATGCAATCGCTGCAACAGGCGCAGGCCCTGGTGCCGGGCGCTGCATCGATCGCGCAGGCCGAGCAGGCGATCGCGCGTGCGCGCGATGCGCAACGCGGCCCGCAGACCGGTCTGTCGCGCGCAGTGCGCGAGCGCCGCCTGCGCGCGTTGCTGCAACGCGTGGCCGACGCCGAAGCACGCCAGCAGTGGATGACGCCGCCCGGGGCCAGTGCATACGATGCCGTGCGCGCCGCACAGGCGCTGGCGCCGCGCGATCCACGTGTGGTGCAGGCGGCCGCGCGGGTGGTGCCTGCCAGTCAACGCTGTTTCGAAGACGAACTGCGCAACAACCGCCTGCGCGCGGCACGCGGGTGTCTGGATGCCTGGCAGGCGCTGACGCCCAACGGCGATGCGCTGGCCGGCGCACGTCGGCGCCTGGCGCAACGCTGGGTTGCGGTCGGCAGCGAGCGGCTGGGGCAGGAGGATGCAGCGTTCGCCCGACGTGCCCAGGACCAGGCGCATCAGCTGGATCCAGGCTTGCCGGAGCTGGCCGAGTTCACGCGACGGGTGCGGGCGGTGGCCGAGCAGCGCTGAGGCATGCGTCGGCGGGGAGTGAGTGAAGGTCGGTCGCAGAGCCCCGGCCGGGCAGGCGACACGTGCGACACCGCCCGGTCAAGGCGCGATGAACAACGCGCGCACCGTGTCGCGTGCGGCCTCCAGCGAGAAATGCCGGGCCACGTTGCGCAGGCCGTTGTCCGCCAGGCGCTGCCATAACGCCGCATCCTGATATAGCCGCACGATGGCGCCGGCGAACGCGTCGGCGTCGTCGGCCACGCAGACATCTTCGCCGTCGCGCAGGTGCATGCCTTCCACTGCACAGGTGGTGCCGACTACCGGTTGGCCGTGCGCCATGCTCAGGTTGATCTTGCCCTTGACGCCGGCGCCAAAGCGCAGCGGTGCCACCGACAGGCGCGCGCTGTCCATGAACGGCACCAGGTCCGGCACATGCCCGTGCAACTGCACGCCCGGGCATTCGTCGGCCAGCAGCTTGAGCGCTTCGGGCAGGTCGGCGCCGATGCAATGAAAGACCACGCCGGGCAGTTGCGCGCGGACCTGCGGGAAGATGGCGCTGATGAACCACTGCACCGCGTCTACGTTCGGCGCGTGACGGAACCCTCCGACGAACACCAGGTCGCGGCGTTGTTCGAAACCGTGGCCGCTGCCGGCGACATCATGCAGGTTGGACAGCAGGGCGGTGCGGATCTGCGGTGCGTCCGCGCGCAGCTGCGCCTGTTCGGCGGCCGACACCAGCAGGGTGACATCGGTGGCAGCCATGATCTCCAGTTCGCGCACCCGGGTGCGCTCTGCGCTGCGCAACAGGTTGGCATCGCCGGCAAGCTCGGCACCGCGGCGTTCGCGCAGGTAATGCAGGTCGACGGTATCGAACAGGGTGCGTGCCTGTGGCGCGTATTGCTTGAGCAACGGCAGGCAGGCATGCGCCACGTGATGACGCACCAGCAGCACCACCGCAAAGCGCGACCCATGCGTGCGCAACCAGCTGCCGATGCCCTCCAGGAACGGCGCGTACCAGACCTCCACGCCCAACTGCTGCAGCGCCTGGGTGTGGCGTCCGGCATGTTCGCGGCGGGTCGGCACGAACACCACGTGCGCGCCTTCTTCGCAGAGCAGACGGATCAGGTTGAACTGCCGCAACGAGCCAGAGTCGCGGTCCGGCTGCGGCACGCATTCGTCAAGGATCAGTACCTGGCGCTGCCGGCGATGCAGCTGCGCGGGGCCGGGCACGCGGCCGACCGGCAATTGCCGGGTCAGCACCTGCTGCCATTTGTCCGCAAAGACCGCCTGATTGCGGACCTGGTAGGCCTTGACCCCGGTACGGGTATCGGTGCCATTGCTGGTGCCTTCGTCATGCACCACCACGCTGGCCGGTTGCACCAGCACCTGATGCCCGGCGGCGCGCACCGCAAACGCCAGGTCGGTATCTTCGTAGTAGGCCGGCATGTAGCGGCGATCCAGCCCGCCCAGTGTCTGCAACAGCGCCCGTGGCAGGGCAATCGCCGCACCCGAGCAGTAGTCCATCGCGCGCACATAGGCGTAGCGCGGGTCCTCGGCAGATTCGAAGCGGCCGTAGCTCCAGGCGCTGCCATCGGCGAACACCACGCCACCGGATTCCTGCAGACGCCCGTCCGGGTACACGAGCTGCGCGCCGACCAGCCCGGCAGCCGGGTGCTGGTCGAACGTGGCGATCAGCCGGTCCAGCCAGCCGGGCTGCGGGATGGTGTCGTTGTTGAGCAACACCACGTAATCGCCGCGCGCAAGTTCGATGCCATCGTTGCAGGCTGCGATGAAACCGCCGTTGCTGGCGCGCAGGTGATAGTGCAGGCCCTCGATCTGCGGCAACTGCACCGCGGTGACATCGCTGCTGCCATCGTCCACCACGATGATCTCGATGGCGAGCCGTGGCGGGTGCGCGGCGAGCGCGCGCAGGCAGGCCAGCGTATGGGCGATATGGTTGTACACCGGAATCACCACCGTCACCCGTGGTGCGGCGCTGTGCGGTACCGCAAATACGTCGAACGGCGTGGCATCGGGCAACCAGAGCGGGGTGCCGAGCGCGACCGGCGGCGCCTGCGTGTGCACGCGAATGCGCTGCCAGGTGGCGCGCCACCCGCGGGTGCGCATGCTCGCCACGCTGCGGTGGATCAGGCCAAGCACGCGATTGAACAGGTAGCGCGCATCGGCCAGGGACATCGACATTCCGTTGGAACTCCAGCGTAGAGACGGGTGACACAGGGCGAGCCGTCGCCGGATGGGGCAAGGCGGGCCTGAGCGCGCAGTGTACCGAGCGGGCCATGCCGCGCCGAGCATCGCCGGACCACAGCGCAAGGCGTGTCGGCGTTTGTTAGCCGCGCTTAAGTCGCCAGGCCCGGTGAACCGCAACCATGACACCGCTGCGCTAGACTCGCCGGACTCTACATTCTCGCATTCCCGTGCCCCGACGCTACGACCACGACGATTCCGACGATTTCCAGGACGACACCGACGAGCAAGGCTCCCGCTGGCAGCGCAGACTGATTGTCTGGGGATTTGCCGGCATTGCGCTGGCGCTCGGTTTCCTGATTCCCTACACGGTGTATCTGAACAAGCAGGTCAGCCAACGGTTCGGCGAACTGCGCTGGCAGATCCCGACCCGCGTCTACGGGCGGCCGTTGGTGCTGGCGCCCGGCAATGCGCTGGATGCGGCCACCTTGAAGACCGAGCTGGATGCGGCGTCCTACCGCGACGACGGCCAGGCCAAGCTGGCCGGCACCTACCAGCAGGACGGCAGCCGCTTCACCATCGCCAGCCGTGGCTATATCGACGTGGACGGACGTGTGCCCGCGCGGCGTGTCGAGGTGGCGCTGTCCGGTGGCCGCGTGGCCAGCCTGCGCGATGCCGGCGACCGCAAGGCGCTCAAGAGCGCACGTCTGGACCCGGCACGCATCGCCACCCTGTACGGACAGAAGCAGGAAGAGCGCCGCCTGGTGCGCATGGAGGAAGTGCCGGAGTTGCTGGTGACCGGCTTGCAGGCGGTGGAAGACCGCGACTTCAACAGCCATCACGGCATCGATCTCAGCGGCATGGTGCGTGCGGCCTGGATCATGCTGCGCTCCGGCGGCCAGGTGCGGCAGGGCGCGAGCACCCTGACCCAGCAGCTGGCCCGCAGCGGCCTGCTCGGCATCGGCAAGGAGCAAACCCTCACCCGCAAGTTCAACGAGATCCTGTACGCGGTGATCATGGAGGCGCGCTACGACAAGCGCACCATCCTGGAGGCCTATCTCAATCAGGTCTATCTGGGCCAGCGTGGTGGGCAGGCCATCCACGGGGTGTCGTCGGGCGCGGAGCTGTGGTTCGGTCGTGAGTTGAATTCGATGACCACCGAGCAGATCGCCCTGCTGATCGGGCTGGTCAAGGGGCCGTCGTATTACGACCCGCGCCGCAACCCGGAACGCGCGCTGGACCGGCGTAATTTCGTACTGGGCAAGCTGCACGAAAACAGCCTGATCAACGATGCAGAATACAAGCGCGCGCTGGCCGCACCGTTGGGCGTGCCGCAGGAACCGGGCTTGGTCGCGGCCAACCGCTTCCCGGCCTATGTGGATCTGGTGCGCCGCCAGCTGGCGCACGACTACCCGGAAGGCGTGCTGCAGGGCGCCGGCATGAGCGTGCTCACCGGCATGTCGCCGTCTGCGCAGGCGTATGCCGAAGGCGCGGTGACCGGCACCATCAAGCGCCTGGACAACAAGAAGCGCCCGCCCTTGCAGGCCGGCCTGGTGCTGACCGATGTGCATAACGGCGATGTGCTGGCGGTGGTCGGCAGCCGCGACGTGGCCAAGCCGGGGTTCAATCGCGCGGTCGAAGCGCAGCGTCAGGTCGGCTCGCTGCTCAAGCCGTTCGTCTACCTGCTGGCCCTGGCCTCGCCGGACCGCTGGGCGCTATCCAGCTGGGTCGACGACTCGCCGGTGACCGTGCAGCTCAGCCGCGGCAAGACCTGGTCGCCGGGCAATTCCGACAACCGCAGCCACGGCACGGTACGGCTGATCGATGCGCTGGCGCATTCCTACAACCAGGCCACGGTGCGGGTGGGCATGCAGGTCGGTGCCGACCGCATCGCCCAGCTGATCCAGGTGCTGGCCGGGATCAAGGCCGACCCCAATCCGTCGCTGATCCTGGGCGCCACCGACCAGAGCCCGTACGGCATGGCGCAGCTGTACCAGTTCCTGGCCGCCGGCGGCGAGATCCAGCCGCTGCATGCGGTGCGTGGCGTGCTCGACCCGCAGGGCAAGCTGCTCAAGCGCTACGACAAGACCCCGGCACCGGCACAGGAAGGCGATTCGGTGGCGGCCAACCTGATCAGCATCGCGCTGCAGCAGGTGGTCAGCGGCGGCACCGCGCGTCAGTTGCTGAGCGACGGGCTGGGGCGGCTGTCGCCGGCCGGCAAGACCGGCACCTCCAACGATGGTCGCGACAGCTGGTATGCCGGCTACACCGGCGATCACCTGGCGGTGATCTGGATGGGCAACGACCAGAACGAGCAGACCGGCCTGTATGGCGCCACCGGTGCGATGCGGGTGTGGTCGAGCATCTTCGCGCGCCTGCCCAGCGCGCCGCTCAAGGTCAGCGGCAAGGGGCTGGACTGGCAGCCGGTCGATGCCGCCGGGACCGGCGTGACCGACGCCGGCTGCCCCGGCGCGCGGCAGTTCCCATTCGTGGTCGGCTTCACGCCCGCGTATGCTCCCTGCGCCGGCAATGCGCCGTCGATCGAGGGCGTTCCCGGCGAGGCCACCGCGCCCGCCGAGCAATCCAGCGGTGGCGGCTGGCGCCGCTTCTTCGGTCTGGAGAAGAAGCCCGAAGAACCCGCCCCCGCACCTGCTACGGCCCCACCCGCGCATTGACTGGAGTGACCCCATGATCCGAATCCACCGCTTGCTTGCCCTGGTTAGCGTGTTGACCGCACTTACCGCCTGCGTCAGCGCGCCGCCGCCTCCGCCGCCGGCTCCGGTGGATCCGACCACCCCGACCCAACGGCTGTTGCTGATCGAACGCGAGGCCGGCGTGGACGACACCGAGCTGTCGGTGCAGCCGCTGCGCGACCCGCAGGTGGACGATCTGCGCGAGACCGCCAAGAGCAAGCGCCAGGCTGGCGATCTGCCCGGCGCGGCAGCCGCGCTGGATCAAGCGCTGGGACTGGTGTCCGGCGACCCGGCGATCCTGCAGGAGCGCGCGGAAGTGTCCGTGCTGCAGGCCGACTGGCCGGCCGCCGAGCGCTTCGCCAAGCAGGCGATCGAGCTTGGCTCCAAGACCGGCCCACTGTGCCGTCGCCATTGGGCGACCATCGAGCAGTCGCGGCTGGCACGGGGAGAAAAGGAAAATGCAGCCTCTGCCAAGGCGCAGATCGCCGGCTGCACCGTGCCGGGCGTCAAGCGGTACTGAGTGCGCACGGCAGCGGTCGTGCTGCCAGCAGCGCGACCGGCTCGGTCGGCTGCCTCCTGTGGGCGGGCAGCGTCGCTTCGTGGGCCAGCCTGCGCAGCACAACGCAAGACGAGCGCCCTCGGCCTCTTTGGTCCTGGGTCTGACGTGCCTGGATGGGGCGGGGCATCTGTAGCAACGAAGGTGCAACAGCCTGCCGGACCAAGCGGATGACGCAAGCGCCATCGCGTGGTCCGGCATCGAAAGGCGCCTGAACCTTGTCGGCAGTCATCGACCGCTGTCGCTGGCATGGCGCAATCATGAAATCGATGCGCCCCGCGTCCACCGCAGTCTCGTCGCTGCGATGACATGTTTACCGGCTGCTGCAAGCCGGACCCAGGCAGCATCACTGCGCACGCGCTAGGCTGTCGTGCTTCCTGTCCGCTCTTCGTTCGGTCCCATGTCCCAACTTGTCACTGCCAGCATCGAGGCCCTCAGCGAGGGCGGGGCGCTGGCGCGTCAGCTCGATGCGTTTGCGCCGCGCACTGCGCAGTTGCGCCTGACCGGCGCCATTGCCGAGGCCTTCGAGCAGCGCGATGTATTGCTGGCCGAGGCCGGCACCGGCACCGGCAAGACGTACGCGTATCTGGTGCCTGCGCTGCTGTCCGGGCTCAAGACCATCGTCTCCACCGGTACGCGTGCGCTGCAGGATCAGCTGTTCCATCGCGATCTGCCGCGCGTGCGTGCCGCACTGGGTGTCGGGCTGCGCAGCGCACTGTTGAAGGGCCGCGCCAATTATCTGTGCAAGTACCGCACCCAGCAGGCGCGTGGCGAGCCGCGCTTTGCTACGCCCGAGCAGGTGTCGCAGTTCCAGCGCATCGTGGCCTGGAGCGGGCGCACCCAGTACGGCGACATGGCCGAGCTCGAAGCCTTGCCGGACGACTCGCCGCTGCTGCCGATGGTGACCTCCACCGTCGACAACTGCCTGGGCACCGAATGCCCGTTCTACAGCGAGTGCTTCGTGGTGCAGGCACGTCAGCGCGCGCAGGCGGCCGATCTGGTAGTGGTCAACCACCATCTGCTGCTGGCCGATCTGGCGCTCAAACAGGAAGGTTTCGGCGAAATCCTGCCGGGCGCGCAAGCCTTCGTCATCGACGAGGCGCACCAGCTGCCCGAGCTGGCGGCCAATTTCTTCGGCGAAAGTTTCGGCATGCGGCCTTGGCAGGAACTGGCGCGCGATTGCATGGTGGAAGCGCGGCTGGTGGCCGGCGCGCAAGCCAGCCTGCAGGCACCGATCCTGGCGCTGGACGAGGCCTTGCGCGCGCTGCGTGCCGGCATGGAGGGGCTGCCGCCACGTGGCACGCAATGGCGTGCACTGGCCAAGCCGCAGGTGCGCGAAGGCTTCGATGCAGTGCTGTCGGCCCTGGCGCGGTTGGGCGAGGCGCTGCTGCCGCTGCGCCAGGCGTCTCCGGGTTTCGATGGCTGCACGGCGCGTGCGCAGGAGGCCCTGAACCGGTTGTCGCGCTGGCTGGGCGAGGATGTGCCGATCCCCGATTTTGCGCAGGATCCGCCGGAAGAGACGGTCGACAACGATGTGCTCTGGTACGAACTGAGTCCGCGCGGATTCCGCTGCCAGCGCACACCGCTGGATGTCTCCGGGCCGCTGCGCGAACACCGCGAAAAATCGCACGCGGCCTGGGTGTTCACCTCGGCCACGCTGGCGGTGGGCGGGGAGTTCGACCACATTGCGCTACGGCTGGGCCTGAGCGATCCGGTGACCCTGCTGCAGCCCAGTCCGTTCGACTGGGCGCGCCAGGCGCTGTGCTATCTGCCACCGAATCTGCCCGACCCGGCCGCGCGTGGTTTTGGCACCGCCTTGATCGCGGCACTGACGCCGGTGCTGGAAGCATCTAACGGCCGTGCGTTCTTGTTGTTCGCCTCGCATCGGGCGCTGCGCGAAGCGGCCGAGGCCTTGCGTGGCGCACCGTGGCCGTTGTTCGTGCAGGGCGAAGCGCCGCGCGCGACCTTGCTGCAGCGCTTCCGCAATTCCGGCAACGGCGTGCTGCTGGGCTCGGCCAGTTTCCGCGAGGGCGTGGACGTGGTCGGCGATGCCTTGAGCGTGGTGGTGATCGACAAGCTGCCGTTTGCCGCACCCGACGATCCGGTATTCGAAGCGCGCCTGGATGCCATCCGCCGCGACGGCGGCAACCCGTTCCGCGACGAGCAACTGCCGCAGGCGGTGATCGCGCTCAAACAGGGTGTGGGCCGGCTGATCCGCAGCGAAACCGACCGTGGCGTGCTGGTGCTGTGCGACCCGCGGCTGGTGAACAAGAGCTACGGACGCACCTTCATGAAATCGCTGCCGCCGTTTGCGCGCACGCGCGAGATTGCCGATGTGCAGGCGTTTTTTGAGCCGCAGGGGGCGGGACCGGGGACTGGGGACCAGGAACCCGGATAAACGCAGGGCGAGCTGGTGGTGGCCGTCGCATGTGTCGGGATGCTGGGTTGCCGGCGCGGTGCGATCTGCATGCCGCGACTCGGGACCTGGGGCCGGGAACCCGGCTAGGCACAGAGCGAAGTACGCAGGGGCAGCCGCGAATGCCGCATTGCTGTGCCATGGCCGTCGCGGATGCCGCGTTGCCGGTCGGCCCGCGCAGTCGCTTGCGCATAAGTACCCGCATGGATCGGTTGGCACGCGCGGGCACGGTCCCGGCCCCTCGAATCGATCAGTTAAACTTTGCCCCTTTCCGGGTTCCCAGTCCCGGGTCCCCGGTTCCGGCTCTCCCATGAACATCCTCGCATTCGAAACGTCCACCGAAGCCTGCTCCGTTGCGCTACATGTGGATGGCCGCGTGATCGAGCGTTTCGAACTGGCGCCACGCCGCCATGCCGAACTCGCACTGCCGTGGGCCGAGCAGCTGTTGGCCGAGGCAGGTATCGCGCGGCGCCAGCTCGATGCGATTGCAGTGGGCCGTGGCCCCGGTGCGTTCACCGGCGTGCGTCTGGCGATCGGCATCGCGCAAGGCATCGCCCTGGCGCTGGATCTGCCAGTGCTGGCCATCTCCACGCTGCAGGTGCTGGCGTTGCGTGCGCCTGCCGAGGCCACGCATGTGCTGGCCTGCATCGACGCGCGCATGGGCGAGGTGTATGCCGGCGTGTTTGTGCGCAGCGGCGACACCTTGCTGGAACTGGCACCGGAAGTGGTGTGCGCACCGGACGCGCTCGCGCTGCCCGACAGCGCCGCGCGCATGGCCGGTGTCGGCACCGGTTTCGCCGCGGCCGACGCACTGCTGCAACAGCGTTTTGCGACCCGCCTGACCAGTGTCGATGCAACCGCGCTGCCACGTGCGGCCGATCTGCTCACGCTCGCGGTGCCGGCGTTGCAGCGTGGCGAAGGCGTGGCGCCGGAGCGGGTGGAGCCGGCTTACCTGCGCGACAACGTCGCACTCACCCTGGTCGAGCAACAGGCCGCCCGCGCCGCCAAGGCGGCCGGCGCAACGCCATGACCGGCGCTGCACAACGCGCCCGTTTTCGCGGGTGCCTGCTCGGCCTGGCAGTCGGCGATGCGCTGGGCACCACGCTGGAATTCTGCGCGCCGGGGAGCTTCACGCCGATCGACGACATGCGCGGCGGCGGCCCGTTCGCATTGCAGGCCGGGCAGCACCGTCACCCCATCAGCAGCGTGGCACCGTACGCGCACCGATCAGGCGCGTGCCACCTCAACGATCGTCGTGCAGCTCGCCGCCGGGCAGGAACAGCCATGTGCGGGTGACTTCCAGGATGTCCACGTCGTCCTTGGTCGTGGGCAGCGGCGGGAACGGCTGTGCCAGCTGCACCACGCGCAAGGCGGCATCGTCCAGCGCCGGCACGCCGCTGGAGATCAGCACGCGGCTGCTTTCCACGCTGCCGTCGCGGCGCACGCCCACGCTGATCACCACCTTGCCGCCCAGCCGGCGGCGCCGCGCCTCGTCGGGGTAGTTCAGGTTGCCCACGCGCTCGGCACGGTCCACCCATGCACGCAGATAGTTGGCGTAGGCGTATTCGCGGGTACTGGCAGAGACGAACTTGCGGTTCGGGCGCTTGGCGTACTGCTCCGAGCGCAGGTGCACTTCGGCAGCCAGCCGGGCCATTTCTGCATCGCGCTGCACGCGTTGTGCATCGGCCGGGGTGAGCGGGTCGGTCTGCGGATTCGGTTGCGGGTTCGGCACCGTCTGTTCGCCGCGGCGGCTGCTCACCACCCGGGTCTGGGTCGGCTCCGGCGCGTTCACGCTGGTGGCGCGTTGCGCCTGAGGGGCCAGGCCGGTGCGATCCTGCGGCACCACGCCGGGTTGGCTGTCGCGTGGGCGCTGCGCGGTGGCGTGGTCCCCGCCGCCCTGCTGATTGGCCTGGGCCAGGAAGTCGGCCTGCTTGGGCGTCAGCGGCGTGCTGGTCTGGCTGAAGATCACATCCAGGGTCGGCACCAGCGGCGCGTCCTCGCTGACCGCAAAGCCCACGCCCAGGATCAGCGCGCCGTGCAGCAGCAACGAGATCACCAGCGTGGTGGTCAGCCGCCGGCGTTCGTCCATGGAAGCAGGCAGGGCCGCCGCCGTGCTCATTGCGCGGCGCCGGCCTCGATGGCGTCGAACAGCAGCCCGGCGATGTTCAGGCCGAACTGCGCATCCAGCTCGCGCACGCAGGTGGGGCTGGTGACGTTGACCTCGGTGAGGTAATCGCCGATCACGTCCAGGCCGACGAAGCGCATGCCGCGACGGCGCATTTCCGGGCCGACCTGCGCGGCGATCCAGCGGTCGCGCTCGGACAGCGGGCGGCCTTCGCCGCGTCCGCCGGCGGCCAGGTTGCCGCGGAACTCGTCGCCCTGCGGAATCCGCGCCAGGCAATAGTCCACCGGCACGCCGTCCACCAGCAGGATGCGCTTGTCGCCGGCGGTGATGTCGGGGATGAAGCGCTGCGCCAGGGTCAGCTTGCGGTTGCCGTCGGTCAGCGTTTCCAGGATCACGTTGAGGTTGGGGTCGCCGGTGCCGCTGCGGAAGATCGAGCGCCCGCCCATGCCGTCCAGCGGCTTGAGCACCGCCTGGCCGTGCTCCAGCACGAAGGCCTTGAGCGCGGCCGCGTCGCGGCTGACCAGGGTCGGCGGGCAGCACTGCGGAAACAGCAGCGCGGCCAGCTTCTCGTTGTAGTCGCGCAGGCCCTGCGGGTCGTTGACGATCTGCGCGCCGGCGCGCTGCGCCACGCTCAGCACCTGGGTGTCGTAGACGAACTCCGCATCCACCGGCGGGTCCTTGCGCATCAGCACCACCTGGCCGGGGCCGAATGCCAGTTCGGCGAACTCGCCCAGGGTGAACCAGCTGGTCTTGTCCTCGCGCACGCTCAGCGGCGCAACCTGCGCCACCGCGCGGCCTTCGCGCAGGCTGAGTCCGCCGGGGCGCACGTAATGCAGGCGATGCCCACGGCGCTGGGCTTCCAGCAACATGGCGAAGGTGGTGTCTTTTACGATCTTGATGGAGGCGATGGGATCCATCACCACAACGACGTCGAGCGACATGGGGCTAAACCTTTCGAACAGGCTGCCGATGGTAACTTCAAGCGGTGGGCGATGGCGTGCCTGGGCGGTCGCAGATGCGCGACTCGTCGGTTCGGACGCGCCCAGACGCGGTCGGAACGTCCGCCTGGCGGGGCCCCGGCAATGCGCCCTTGACAGTCGATGCGGGTCTTGGGATATACATGCAGTTTCGTAGCGACGTCGGAAGGGATGAAGCGTCGCGCGCCCGGGGATATTTGCATGAGTGAAAACATTGCTGCGGGTGGGGAACTCGCAGGACTGAAGGTGATGGTGATCGATGACTCGAAAACCATTCGCCGCACCGCCGAAACGCTGCTGAAGCGGGAAGGGTGTGAAGTAGTGACAGCAACGGATGGTTTCGAGGCACTGGCCAAAATTGCGGACCAGCAACCTCAGATCATTTTTGTCGACATCATGATGCCGCGCCTGGATGGGTACCAGACGTGCGCGTTGATCAAGGGCAACCAGCTCTTCAAGTCGACGCCGGTCATCATGTTGTCGTCCAAAGACGGCCTGTTCGACAAGGCACGTGGCCGCATCGTCGGTTCCGAGCAATATCTGACCAAGCCGTTCACCCGTGAAGAACTACTGAGCGCGATCCGCACGTACGTCCACGCCTGACCAGGGGGAAAGGCAACATGGCTCGAATTATATTGATCGAGGACTCGCCCACCGATCGGGCAGTCTTCAGTCAATGGCTGGAAAAAGCTGGCCATACGGTCGTCGCCACCGACAACGCCGAAGCGGGACTTGAGCTGGTTCGCAGCCAGGCGCCCGATCTGGTGCTGATGGATGTGGTGTTGCCCGGCATGAGCGGCTTCCAGGCAACGCGTGCACTTGCGCGCGACCAGGCCACCAAGGATATCCCCGTGCTGCTGGTCAGCACCAAGGGCATGGAAACCGACAAGGCCTGGGGTTTGCGACAAGGTGCCAGCGATTACATCGTCAAGCCGCCGCGCGAAGACGATCTGATCGCACGCATCAAACAACTGGTGCGTTGATGCGTTCTCCATTCGATATTCTCGAAGACTACGAGCGTCGTAGTCTTGCGCACGCCACGCCGCTGCCGGAACGTCAGTTCTCGGCCGATATCTGGCGCGGTGTGGGTTATCGCGTCGGTACCCGGCGCCTGGTCTCGGACTTCCGCGAGGTGGCGGAAATCGTGCCGATGCCGCCGGTCACCCCGGTGCCGGGCGCACAGCCCTGGCTGCTGGGCGTGGGCAACCTGCGCGGCAATCTGTTTCCGGTGATCGATCTGAAGCAGTTCCTGGAGGGCCGTCGCACGGTGCTGCAGGAAGGCCAGCGCGTGCTGATCATGCGTCAGAGCGGCGGCGACGTCGCGCTGACCATCGATGAGCTCTACGGCCAGCGCAGTTTCGAACAGGCGCAGGCAGTCGAGCCCGGCGAGCTGGCCCAGGGCCGCTACGCCCACTTCATCGAGCGTGCCTTCCGCAACGAGACGCAGGACTGGGGTGTGTTCTCCCTGGCATTGCTGTCGCGCACTCCTGAATTCCGGCAGGCCGCGGCCTAAGCCGCGACCCCGCCACGTCATACAGATCGAGGTCGAACCATGAGTACCGCCCCGGACGCCCGCAAGACCAACAAGCTCGGCAGCGTCAGCACCAGCTTCTGGCTTGGCTTGCTGGTGTTGTCGATGATCGTGTTTGGCGCCAACACCGGCGTCGCCACCTGGCAGGGCAGCCGCCTGGCCGGTGCCGGCACCGGCGCGGCCGACCTGCAGGTGCTCTCGCAGCAGCTGGCCAACCAGGGCCGCGAAGCGGTGTCCGGCGACGCCAAGGCATTCGCCGCGTTCAAGGAGACCAAGGGCCGCATCGACAGCACGGTGAGCGAACTCGATGGCCGCTACGGCCAGGAAGGTTCGGTGGCCAGTTCGATGGCGCAGCTCAAGGCGACCTGGGTGCCGCTGAGCAAGAACGCCGATCAGGTCATCGCCAGCGAACCGGCGGTGCTCGGCCTGGCCGGCAACGCCGAACGCTTCTCCGGCAGCGTGCCGCAGCTGCAGGCGCAGTTGAACGAAGTGGTGCGCGCGATGACCGTCAGCGGCGCGCCCGCCGCGCAGATCTACAACACGCTGCAGCAGGTCGTGGTCGCCGGCACCATGGCGCGCCGGGTCACCGAAATGCGTGCCGGTGGCGCCAATGCGGCCGCCTCGGGTGACGCGCTGGGGCGTGACTCGGTGGTGTTCACGCAGATGCTGGACGGCCTGCGCGCAGGCAACGAAGAACTCGGCATTGCCGCGGTGCGCAACCCGGCCGCGCTGGCGGCGCTGGAGCAGTCGCAGGCGCAGTGGGCGACGATGAAGAAGGACATCGACGCCATCCTCGCCAGCTCGCGCAACCTGTTTGCCGCGCAGTCGTCGGCGGCCGCACTGACCGCTGGCTCCAACAAGATGCTCGACGACAGCAAGAAGCTGTTCGATGCGTTTTCGGCGTTCGGTTCGGTGCGCGACACCCGCCTGTTCCCGAATTTCTGGCTGGGCGTGGTGTCCGGCCTGGTCGCCTTGCTGGCCATCATCGGCTTCGTATGGAGCTCGGTGCGGGTACGCACCCGCGAGCAGGACGTGCGCTACCAGGCGCAGGTGGAATTCAACAGCCGCAACCAGCAGGCGATCATGCGCTTGCTGGACGAAATCAGCTCGCTCGGTGAGGGTGACCTGACCGTCAAGGCCTCGGTGACCGAGGACATGACCGGCGCGATTGCAGACGCCATCAACTACGCCGTGGACGAACTGCGCCACCTGGTGACCACCATCAACGACACCTCCGCCAAGGTGGCCGTGTCGACCCAGGAAACCCAGGCCACCGCGATGCAGCTGGCCGAAGCGGCCGGCCAGCAGGCCAACCAGATCACCACTGCGTCCGAGCGCATCAGCGAAATCGCTGCCAGCATCGAACAGGTCTCGCGCAACTCCACCGAATCGGCCGAAGTGGCGCAGCGCTCGGTGGTCATCGCCGCCGAGGGTGCCGGCGTGGTGCGCGAGACGATCCAGGGCATGGACCAGATCCGTGACCAGATCCAGGAAACCTCCAAGCGCATCAAGCGCCTGGGCGAATCCTCGCAGGAGATCGGCTCGATCGTGGAACTGATCAACGACATTTCCGAGCAGACCAACATCCTGGCGCTCAACGCCGCGGTGCAGGCGGCATCCGCAGGCGAGGCCGGTCGCGGTTTCGCGGTGGTGGCCGACGAAGTGCAACGCCTGGCAGAGCGCACCTCGAGTGCGACCCGACGCATCGAAGGCCTGGTGCAGACCATTCAGGCCGATACCAACGAAGCGGTCAGCTCGATGGAGCAGACCACTTCTGAAGTGGTGTCCGGTGCGCGCCTGGCCGAGGATGCCGGCACGGCGCTGACCGAAATCGAGCGCGTGTCCAACGCCTTGAACAACCTGATTAAGAACATCTCCATCGCGGCGCACCAGCAGTCGGCCGCGGCGACGGACATCACTCAGACCATGGGCGTGATCCGACAGATCACCAGCCAGACATCGCAGGGTGCGGAGCAGACGGCCGAGTCGATCGGCAACCTGGCCGAGCTTGCTGCCGATCTGCGCCGTTCGGTCGCCGACTTCAAGCTGCCGGCGTGACCACGACGCGGAACGGGAAAGGATCAGCAGATGGCGCGTAGTCGCATTACGTCGATGCAGGAAGTGACCGGTGACCGCAGCAGCGGTGAGCCGGCCGTTGTCAGGGGGCTGCAATGAGCGCGCTTCGCGATGCGATGAGCCACGCCGCACTGGGCTGGGTCAAGCCGGAGCTGGACGAGACCTTGCGCCAGGCGCGCAACGAGATCGAATACTTCGCCGAAGAACCGTCCGATACCAGTCGGATGCGCTTCTGCGCGGGTTATCTGCATCAGGTGCAGGGCACGCTGCGAATGGTGGAGCTGTATGCGCCGGCCATGGTGGCCGAAGAGCTCGAACTGCTGGCCCAGGCCGTGCAGGTCGGCGAGGTCGCCGACCGCGACGAAGCATGCGCCATGCTGATGCGCGGCACCGTGCTGCTGCCCGATTATCTGGAGCGCCTGCAGAACGGCCACCGCGACATTCCGATCGTGCTGCTGCCGCTGCTCAACGAAATCCGCGCCACCCGTGGCCAGCCCGGTCTGAATGAGAGCGTGTTGTTCGCGTTCGATCCGCAGGCCGGTGTTGCCACCGAAGCCGAGCTGGATCACGCCCGCGGCAGCCTTTCCGGGCGCAACCGCGAACTGCTCGACACCGTCGGCAGCGCGGTCAAGGAAGAACTGCTGCGCGTCAAGGATGCGCTGGACCTGCATCTGCGCACCGGCGGCGACATCGCCGAGCTGCAGACCCAGGTCAAGGATCTGGGCAGCGTTGCCGACACGCTGGGCATGATGGGCCTGGGCGTTGCGCGCAATGTCGTCGTGCAGCAGCGCGATGCGCTGGCGCGCGTGGTCGACGGCCAGGTGCAGATGGACGAAGGCGTGCTGCTGGATATCGCCGGCGCGCTGCTGTACGTGGATGCCTCGCTGGACGATCAGGTCGCCAGCCTTGGCGCCGATCTCGGCGATGGCAACGAAGCTAGCAACAGTGCCACCTCCTCGGAAGTGCGCCGCACCGTGGACGTGCTGGCGCAGGAAGCGATCGCCAACTTCGGCGCGGCGCGCGAACATTTCGTCGCCTTCATCGAAACCAATTGGGACCACGCGCGTCTGGCCGATGTGCCGCATCTGCTGGGCGAAGTCGGTGGCGCACTGCGCATTCTCGAATTGCCGCAGGCCGCCGATTACCTGGAAGGCGTGCGTCGTTACGTCGATCTGGAGTTGATCGGCAAGCAGCGCGTGCCCAGCGGCCGTCAGCTGGACACCCTGGCCGATGCGATGGCCAGCCTGGAGTACTACCTGGAAGCTCTGCGCGAGCGCCGTCCCGGCCGCGAGGAGATTCTGGACATCACCCGCAACAGCCTGGAAACGCTGCGGTATTGGCCGCTGCCGTCCGGGCAGCCGTCCGAATTGCCGGTCGGCACCGACCAGCCCGGCAGCGTTGCCGCATTGCAGACGGTGGCAGCATCGCCTGCTGCGCACGCCGGCACGCCGGCTGCGGCGGCCAACGATGCGGTGCCTGCCGCGTCGCTGGAATGGGCCAATGAAACCGTGGTCGAGACGCCGTTTGCCGCCAGTGTCGTGCACGACACCGGCGCAGCGGCCACCGATACGGTGTTCTCGTTCGACCCTGTCGCTGCGGAAGAAACCCGCTCCGGCCAGGCGCACGTGCCGTTTACGGTCGCCCCGCTGGAATTGTCCGACGACGACGGTGCGCAGGCGCCGGGCGACTGGCACCTGGAGACCACCGGGCAGACGGCGCCGATCGCCAGCTCCGCCTTCGACCCGGTCTCGGCCGAGCAGGACAGCCACGTCGCAAGCGAGGCCACGCAGGTCAGCTACACCGTCGACCTGAGTGCGCTGGAACAGGAGCAGGCCGCCGTCTCCGTGCCCGCCGACGAGGCACCGCTGCAGATCACGCACATCGATCTGCCGGGCGATACCGAACAGGCCGACGCGCCGCTGGACTTCATTGCCGACAACCAGGCGCGTCGCGCGCAGGTCAGCATCGACGATGCGTTCTCGCCGCCGCCGAGCCCGCCGGTTGCACCGCCGGAACACGACGACCCGTTCGTCGAGTCCACCCCTGAGGCAGACGACGCACCGGCCGAAGCGAGCGCCGAGCAGACGCCCGCGCGGGTGCAGCAGGCCACGGTCAGCGAGTTCGAGCTGGACGATGCCTCGGCCGCGTTCCTGGCCCAGCTCGACGCCGCTGCTGCGCAATTCGATGTGGAGCGGCCGCAGGACGCGCCCGTGCGCAACGACCGGGCTGCAGACGTCGCGCCCGTCGTGGTCAGCGAGCCGGCTCCGGTGGCTGCCGATGCCGGCATTTTCGGTGGCTTCGGCGACAGCGATATCGATGACGACATCCGTGATGTCTTCCTTGAAGAGTTCGACGAGGAACTGGTCAACCTCGGGCAGTTGCTGCCCATCTGGCGCGCCGCCCCGAACAGCCCGGACAACCTGCGTCCGATCCGTCGCGTTTTCCACACGCTGAAGGGCAGTGGGCGATTGGTCGGTGCCAGCGTGCTCGGCGAGTTCAGCTGGAAGATCGAGAGCATGCTCAACCGCGTGCTCGACAATTCGCGCCCGGCCAGCCCGGCGGTCGTGGCGATGGTGGAACTGGCCTACGAGGTGCTGCCGCAGTTCAATGCCGCGCTGCGCGACCAGGGCCGCATCAGCGCGGATCTGCCTGAAATCCAGGCCATTGCCGAGCGCGTTGCAGCCGGCGAAGAGGTCTATTACGTGCCCGCACCGGCCACGCCGGCCGTGCCCGAGATCGCCACGGTCTCTGCACAGACCAATGCGGTTGCTGCGAGCGGTGGCACGCCGGCCTCGGTGGACAGTGTGCTGCGCGAGATCCTCGAAGCCGAGGTCGCCACGCATCTGGACACGGTCAATGCCTGGCTGCAGGCCACCCGCGTCGCGCCGCAACTGGCGACCGAAGAATTGCTGCGCGCCGTGCACACCATGAGTGGCGCGTTTGCGATGACCGATGTGCCGGAAATCACCCTGGTGACCACGCCGGCCGAAAGCTACGTCAAGCGCCTGCTCGCTGCATCGGCCACACCGTCGTCCGAAGGCATCGACGCGATCGCGGCCACCGCCGCAGCCATCGCCACCACGGTCACTGCACTGCGCGCCGACGCACCGCTGATCCCGTCGTTTGCGCCGTTGACCGAGCGCCTGCGCGCCCTGGTCGAGACGTTGCCGGAAGCGCAGTGGCCGCCGCAGGCGTTCCTGGAAGAGCTCGACGACCTCGATGCGACCAGCGACGCTGCTGCCGGGCACGCTGTGCCGGTCGAACTGACCGGCGTGGAAGATCTGTCGCAGTACCTGGATTCCAGCGCACTGCCGCCCGAGACCGCCGCACCGACGCCCGATGCCGAAGACGCGCAGCCGCAGTCGGCCGATGCGCCGATCGCAGTGGACGAACTGGCCGAGGCTGAAGCCGAGCACGATTCGGCGCTTGCATTGGACGCGCCTGCACCGCACGCCGTCGACGCTGCCGGTCACGCTGCGCCGCACGAACACGAACACGAACACGAACACGAACACGAACACGTCGACGCGACTACCGACGCTGCGCACGCAGCGAGCGATGATGCGCTGGTGCCGGTTGCCGATTCCGGGCAGCCTACCGATGCGCTGCATGGCGATGCCGCGCAGCACGAGCAGGCAGACCAGGCCGTAGCGCAGGGTGCCGACGCACACGACACGCCGGCCGACGAGCCGCTGGTCGAGGCCGACGCCTGGGATGCGACCGAGCTGCAACATGCGCAGACCGCGCCGCACGATCAAGCACCGGGCGAGCACGCTGCAGAGGCGCCGAGCGAGGCAGTTGTTGATGGTGTGTCCAGCGAGCACGACACTGATGCGACCAGCACGCAACCAGACAGCGTTGCGGTAGACGAGCTGGCCGACGCAGAAGCTGCGTTGGGCCAGGCGCAGACGCTGGCCACCGCAGATGCCGATGCCGAGCAGGCAATGGATGCGCAGGCCGCGCATGCGCAGACGCACGACGAGCACGCAGCAGCACGCCCGGACGACGCGGTCGAGACCATCGAAGCATTGGAAGCCGTGCACGCCGACGTTGCGTTGGACGCACAGCCGCAGGCAACCACCGCAGAAGACTGGACGCCGGAAACCGCGGCGCTGGACAGCGTGCCGTCCGACCAGGACGGCCATGCCGTCGATCAGGGCGTGCACGCACAGGCCGATACGCAGGAATTGTCTGGCGAACAGCCGGCGGACGAGGCGTTGCAGCACAGCGACGCAGCACCGCTACATGCTGGCGAAACGCTTGCGGACGAACCGCCGCATTCTGCGGACCTCGCGCAGTCTGACGAGCATGCAGCGGCGGCAGAACACGCGTCGACTCAGCACGCGGATGCGGACCAGGACGCGTCTTCGGACGCCCAGCAGTCCGCAGGCTGGCAGGTGCAGGCGGAGCAGCACGTCGATGCCGGCGAGCAGTCGCAGGCGGAGCAGCACATCGATTCCGGCGAGCAGTCGCAGCCGGACACGTCTTCGCACGAACATGCGGCCGAAGGCGAGCAGACTGCCGCGCACCAGCACACCGACGCCGAACAGTCCGAAGCACGGCAGGCTGACGCCGAGCAGACTGACGCCGAGCAGGCCGACGCGGAGCTTGCGCACGCCGAGTACGCACAGACTGCGCAGGCCGACGCCGACGCCCTGCCTGATCACACCATCGAATCGGTGCAGGCGTTCGAAATGGCGCATGCGGCCGACCAGGTCGAAGAGACAGGCGATCCGCAATCGGACATCGCGCCGGACCTGCACGACGCATCGGCTGTCAGCGCCGACGCTCCAGTACATGCCGACGCGGATGTAGCCGGGGACGTGGGTGCCGCGACCGGGCATGCAGCACATGCCGATCACACGGATGCCGGCGTCCACACCGACGCCGATCAGCATGCCGGCGCCGACGACGCTGCAGACCAGCACGCAGCCGCCAGCGCGCACGAGCCAGCCGACCACAGCGCCGTCGTGCCGGAAGACACCGCCGCCGCCTTCAGCGCACCGGTGGAAGATGCCGCACGCGTGGAGACCGCAGCCAACGACGTGGGCGCTGCGTTCGATATCGGCCCGCTCAACTTCGATCAGCTCGATGGCGAATTGGTCGATATCTTTGTCGAAGAAGGCCGCGATCTGCTGGACCATTGCGATGGCCTGATCGCCCGCATGCGCGAAGTGCCCGAAGACCGCGATGTCCTCAACGGACTGCAGCGCGATCTGCACACGCTCAAGGGCGGCGCGCGCATGGCCGGCATCAACGCCATCGGCGACCTGGGCCATGCGATCGAATCGCTGCTGGAAGCGGTGGCGGCCAACCGCACCGACATCGACCGCGATGACGTGCGCCTGTTCGAGCGTGGCTTCGACCGTCTGCATCAGCTGCTGACCCGTACCGGCATGCACCGCGCGGTGGCGATGCCGACCGACCTAGTGGAAGCCTTCGAAACCCGCACCCGTGGCCGCGATGCGGCCCCGCCCAGCGACGCCGATGTCCGCGCGATCGCCAAGGCGTCGGTGGAGCCGGCACCGTTGTCGGCTCCGATCCCGGTCGAAGGCCAGGCCGAAGAAGAACTGATGCCGCGTACCCAGCAGGAACAGGTGCGCGTGCGCGCCGACCTGCTCGATCGCCTGGTCAATCACGCCGGCGAAGTGGCGATCTACCGCTCGCGTCTGGAACAGCAGATGGGCGCGTTCCGTGGTGCCATGGGCGAACTGGATCGCACCAACGCCCGTCTGCGCGACCAGCTGCGTCGTCTGGACCTTGAAACCGAAGCGCAGATCGTGGCGCGTTACCAGCGCGAGCAGGACCAGGGCGATCGCACCTTCGATCCGTTGGAACTGGACCGCTTCTCCACCCTGCAGCAGCTCAGCCGTGCGCTGAACGAGTCGGCGGCCGACTTGGGCGGCTTGCAGGGCGTGCTGGAAGATCTCTCGCGTCAGTACGACGGCCTGCTGCAACAGCAGTCGCGCGTCAGCTCCGAGCTGCAGGACGGCCTGATGCGTGCGCGCATGGTGCCCTTCGATGGCCTGGTGCCGCGTCTGCGCCGTGTGGTGCGCCAGGCGGCCAGCGACACCGGCAAGCAGGTGCATCTGGTGCTGGAAGGCACCCAGGGTGAACTCGATCGCAACGTGCTCGATCGCATGGTCGCGCCGTTGGAACACATGCTGCGCAACTCGGTCGCACATGGGCTGGAAAGCCCGGAACAACGTCGCGACGCGGGCAAGCCGGAAGAAGGCAGCATCGCGATCCGCCTGCGCCGCGAAGGCTCGGAAATCGTGCTGGAAGTGGCCGACGATGGCGCCGGGCTGGACCGCGAGGCGATCCGTCGCCGTGGCGAGCAGCGCGGCCTGATCGAACCCGGGCAGGAGCTCAGCGATGTCGAGCTGGATGCATTGATCTTTGCCTCTGGCTTCAGCACCTCCGAGCAGGTCAGCCAGCTGGCGGGCCGTGGCGTGGGCATGGATGTGGTGCGCAACGAAGTGCGTCAGCTGGGCGGCTCGGTGGATATCCACTCGGTGCGTGGCCAGGGCGTCACCTTCACCTTGCGCCTGCCGCAGACGCTGGCGGTCACCCAGGCGGTGTTCGTGCGCATCGGCGAGACCACCTTTGCGGTGCCGGTGGCGTCGGTCAGCGGTATCGGCCGTATCTCGCGCACCCGCTACGAGTCGGGCGAGGGTGGTTACCACTACGCCGGCGAGGAGTACGTGCTGCACGATCTCGGCTCGCTGGTCGGCCAGGCCGCCGCGCGTGCCGATGGGCAGGCGCAGGTGCCGTTGCTGCTGGTGCGTGCGGGCGATCTGCGCGCGGCGGTGGCGATCGACCAGGTGCTGGGCAACCGCGAGATCGTGGTCAAGCCGGTGGGCCTGCAGATTGCCTCGGTGCCGGGTATCTACGGCGCCACCATCACCGGCGATGGCCGCGTGGTGGTGATCCTGGACGTGGCACCGCTGGTGCGTCGCTACCTCAGCCAGCCGGCGCGTCCGGCACTGGAAAGCCCCGCCGAAGCACAGCGGCAGGTGCCGTTGGTGATGGTGGTCGACGACTCGCTGACCATGCGCAAGGTCACCAGCCGCGTGCTGGAACGCCACAACCTGGACGTCACCACCGCCCGCGACGGTGTCGAGGCACTGGAATTGCTCGAAGAGCGCGTGCCCGACCTGATGCTGCTGGATATCGAAATGCCGCGCATGGACGGCTACGAGCTGGCGACCGCGATGCGTGCCGATCCGCGCTTCAAGGCGGTGCCGATTGTGATGATCACCTCGCGCAGTGGCGAGAAGCACCGCCAGCGCGCCTTCGAGATCGGCGTGCAGCGTTACCTGGGCAAGCCTTACCAAGAGTTGGATCTGATGCGAAACGTGTATGACCTGCTGGGGATCGCCCGTGTCCGAGACTAATGGCGCAATGGGAACTCCGGTTGCCCTGCTGGGCCGGCCCGGTCAGGCGCGCGAGCGCCTGCGCGAAGCGCTCGGCCTGGCCGGTGCGCAGGTGGTGCTGGAAGACGAACCGTCTGCAGTCGACGTGCAGATGCTGCGCGACGCCGAGCCGGTGGCGGTGCTGGTTGCACTGGAGCCGTCCATCGAAGACGCGCTCGAAGCGCTGGAGCCGGCCTTCAACATGCCCGGCGTAACGGTGATCTTCGACGAAGCCGAGCTCACCGTGCGGCGCGAAGGCTGGGAAGCGCAGCGCTGGGTGCGCCATCTGGCTGCCAAGCTGCACGGCCACGCCGACGTGCTGCCGCCGGGCACCGAAAGCGAGCCCTCGCTGCAGCCCGAGCCGGGCCTGGCGCTGGAACCACGCCAGCATTCGGACCTGCAGCTGGATCAGCATCTGGAAGCCGCCGCGCACGCATTCGAGAACATGCCGGGCGATGCGTTGTTTGCGCGCACGGCCGCGCAGGCCGGGACCCCGGCCGCCGCCGACACGCCCGGCCTGACGCTGGGCGATTCCAGCACCTGGGGCCTGGTGGACGACGTCACCGTGGTGGTGCGCCCGCGCGCCGAGCTGGACGTTGCAGCCTTGTCGACCGGCGGATTGTCGCTGGTGGATCTGGAACACAGTGGCGAGGTGACCGGCGCGGTGCTGGTGATGGCCGGGATCGGCGGACCGGATGCGATCCGTCGCCTGCTGGCCGCGCTGCCGCCGCAGTTTCCACGCGCGGTGCTGGTGCGCATGACCCTCGATGGTGGCCAGTACGGCAACCTGGTGCGCCAGATGGGGCGCGTGTCGGCGCTGCCGGTGGAGTTGGGCGAAGCGGGCCAGGTGGTCGCCCCGGGCAAGGTCTATGTGCTGTCCGACGACGTCGGTGTGCAGCAGCACGCCGGCGCGCTGGCCTTCGTGGCACACAGCGATGCTGCCGGGCTGATTGCCGCGCTGCCGCCCGGCGACAGTGCGGTGCTGCTGCTCAGCGGCGCCAACGAGGCGCTGGTGGACGCATCGTTGGCATTGGCCGGGCAGGGCGGCTGGCTGGCGGGTCAGTCCGCCGATGGCTGCTACGACCCGGCCGCAGCCGCGCGCCTGGCCCGGCAAGGCATCCTGACCGGCGATCCTGCGCAGTTGGCGCAGGCGTTGGCACAGCGTTGGCCGGCGTAAGCCGGAAGCTCCCTTTCAGATCGGAAACCTGCAATGAGCTACGCCAACAATGACGAAATCCGCGGCGTCCTGATTCAGGCCGGCACCGAACGCGTGCTGCTGCCCAACGCCACGGTGGCCGAGGTGATGTCGCGCGTGGCGGTCGAAGCGCTGCCGGACATGCCGCGCTGGGTGGTCGGGCGTATCGACTGGTACGGCTGGAAGGTGCCGCTGCTGTCGTTCGCGCGCTTCAGCGGCCTGGGCGATGAACCCACTGCGGTCAACAACAAGGTCATCGTGCTGAAGGCGCTGGGCGGCAATCCTGCGCTGCCGTATTTCGCCTTGCTGACGGCTTCGTTTCCGCAGCTGATCTCGGTGCCGCGCGACGGCCTGCTGGCCGACGCCTCGGAAGAGGCGCTGCCGGACGGCGTGCACATGCGCGTGCTGCTCGGCGAGCAAAGCGCGTTGCTGCCGAACCTGGATGCCATCGAGTGGCAGGTGGCGCAGGCGCTTGACTCGGCTGCTGCCGCCTAAGAGCGTCCAACAAGACCACGGCGCTCGCCGCCATGCGGGCGCGGCCGGCGCGTGGAGTGGGCATGGACCACGCGGACACGGCGGTCCTGCGCGCCGTGCGCACGTGGCTGGCGACGTCTGGCTGGGTTGTGTCGGGCACTCCAGGGTGGCAGGCAACAGCTCCGCACCGCAGCTGCCAAGCCTGCGCAAACGCGGCCCGCAGCGGCCACGGCTCATCTGCACGGCGCGCCTGACGCATCGCCCCCGTGCCACGCTGGCCGGTGCCGACCAGGCGTTGCCAGCCACCCCGTTTGAAATCCGGATCGATACGGCGGGTGCATGCCGGCGCGCAGGGGTGTGCCTGGGTAGCCGGCGCCATGGCCGTATCGTGACCGCATCCGCAGCGTGCTGGTCGATGGATGCCGGGCGTCGTAGAGCAAACAGTCAACACTGCAGGGGGCGGCCATGAGCCTGCCCGCTTTTCGCCCGGTGTGCCGCGACGATGGCATGGTGCTCTCCGACCTGTCCGGTGTGGATCCGCTCGCCGTGGCCGGGTATCACGCACGTAACCGGGCGCACCTGGTCGAGGCGATGCCGTTGCGGCCGCCCGCGTTCTACACCGCCGACGGGTGGCGCCGGATATGCAGTGCGTACCGCATGTCGGTGCCCGGCGAGCGCGAGTTGCAACTTGTCCTGCAGGCCGGGCAGGAAGTAATCGGCACGGTGGGGTTCACCCAGATCCAGCGGGGCGCATTTCAGGCCTGCCATCTCGGTTACGGGCTGGATGCCGGCTGGCAGGGGCGCGGTGTGATGCAGTGGGCTGCGACGCAGGGCATCGCTTTCGTGTTCGGCCCGCTGGGGCTGCACCGGGTCATGGCGCAATACGTGCCGGACAATGTGCGTAGCGCCCAGGTACTGGCGCGCCTGGGCTTCCGGATCGAAGGCCGCGCGCGTCGCTACCTGCAGTTGAACGGCGTCTGGCGCGACCATGTGCTGACCAGCCTGTTGCGCGAGGATGCGGAGGGTGGCGAGGGCTGATGCGCGATGCGCATCGAGTGACCGGCAGATCGCGCCGATGGCGCGGCTCCACATGAGTCGTATCGGAAGTACTGATTTGCGTTTCGCGTGTGCCGCGTGCGCTTGTGCAACTGCTTGGATTTGATGACGAGGTGGCGCAGTGCGCCCGCGCAAGCGTGCGCAGGTCCGGCGAAGGTGCCTCGACGGCAGCCCAGACGGTGCGCTGCATCGTGATTCGGGGCGCCGCATCCTGCCGTATCTCGGTGTGGTCGAAGATAGACAGCCTAATTGCAGCGATGCTGCGCGCGACATCTCGGCAAGTCGGGTCACTGCGTCGCAAGAACTGAATGCAGCAGCGCTCCACTGACTGTAGACGCATCGCCTTTACCTGGCGCCACATTCGCGCAGCGCGCATGCGCCCGTCCTGCGCCCGGTCGGACCAGGCGCGCTTATGGTTGCGCCGTGCTGATCACTTCGATGCGGACCCGGTCTGGCGGCAGGCGTGGTTCACGGATGACGTCCACCGGCGTGGACCAGTCGTGTTGTCGAGCCGCCGCGCGCAGTCGATCGAGCCACTGCCTGAAGGCAGTGGCCTCCGGTTCGCCTGCCCAGATGCGCAGCCGCGCGGGTGCACCAGGGTGGGTATGCAGATACTGGTCGACCCACGCATCCGGCGGCGCCGATAGCGCCACCAGCTGTATCGATGTGCCCGGCGTGGAGACGCTGCTCTCGGTAGCGGCTGTCGTGGAGGCGCCGGCTGGCGCAGCCGGCTTGGCAGCAGCGGATGCTTTGGCATCGTTCGGAGCGCCCGGTTGCGCCGCAGCCTTCGGCACAGGAGAGCGCTCGTGCGCCGGCAGCGACAAGCGCCGCGCGTCCTGCAGCGCCTGCGGTGTGGTCGCGCCGTGCTGCGCGGAGGACACCAGTGTATTGGTGTCCAGTGCCTGGGAGCGTTGCACATCGATGGCCGCTGCCGCATTGCTCCGCGTGCCGACCGGCATCGGGGCTGCCTGGGGCGTCGCAGTACGCGGCGACGCCAGCGTGCCATCGGCCATCGACGCAGGCGCAATACCGTCGGTACTTGAGGACTGCCTCTGCTCGACTGTGGTGCTGGCGATCGGCGCTGGCGGTGCGGGCAGCGCTGGCGGCGCCAACGCAGCTGCAGGTGGCGGTGCAATCGGCGCGGGCGCGGCGGCAGGCGATGGGCGCGCGATGCCGATGGGCGCCGCGCGCGAAGCGGGTGCAGGCATCGGGGGGGATTCCGCAACCGCTGCGGGTGCAGGCATCGGCGGCGGTGCAGCCATCGGGGAGGGCACAGGTTGGGGCATGCGCTCAACAGCACCCCCCTGGTCTGGTGGCGCGGGCAGGCGCTGGCCCGTCGCAGGCTGCTTGCCGTCGGCTGCCGTCGCCGTTGCTCCGGTTGCGGCTTCGACTTGCGCTGAAGCCGGCGCTGGCTCGTACGCGTCGGCCGGGGCCTGCTGCGGCGCAGTTGCCTGCCAGCGCAGGCCAACACCGACCACCAGCGTGACCGAGGCGGCCAGTGCCACTGCCGGCATCCACCGCTGGCGGCGCGCGCGACCCGGGGCATGGCCGTGCAGCGCAGCGTGTGGCGGCGCGGCGCCACCGGGCGCCGCCGCTGGCGAGGTGAACGATGGCGTTGCCGCGGCCTGCGGCGGAGCCAGCGAAGCCGTGCGTGGCGAGCTATCGGACGACGCGCGATTCGCCGCCTGCTGTACACCGGCTGTCGCAGTGCCATCGCCGGCCGGTGTCTGGTCACCAACGCTGCCCTGCAACACCGGCGCCACAGGCATCGCGGCCGTGGGTGGCGACGGCGTGTGCTGCTGCAGCCACGCACGCGTGGTGTCGTGCAACGGGGCGCCCAGTGCCTGCGCTGCGTCTTCGCCATCGCTCATGCGTGCTTGAATGGCTGCACGCTGTGCAGCCTGCGCCTGCTCGGCCTGCGCGGCTGCGGCAGCAAAGACGGCGTTCATCGATGCGGGCGGTTCGAACTGCAGGGTGCCGGGATCTTGCGCTGATCCAGATCCAGATCCAGCGGCGCTGCGTGCACGGTCGGCATGCCTGGCGGCCTGCGCAAACCATGCCTGCATGCTGGCCGGCGGTGTATGGGTGGGCAGGGCACGCAGCAGCGTGGCCATGCCGTCTTCGCCCGCGATGAAACGTTCGACGACCGGCTTCATTGCGCAGCGTCCAGGCTCAGGCGCAGCTTGGCAAACGCATAGCGCAGCCGGCTCTTGACGGTTTCGAAGCCTTCGCCAACTACCTGCGCGATGTCTTCGACGGACAGGCCGGCGAAGAAGCGCAACACGATCACCTCGCGTTGCGCGTCGGGCAGCGCCATCACCGCGGTGCGCACGCGCTGTTGCTGCTGGCCGAGCATCGCCATCTGTTCGGTGGACAGGTCCTCGTCGGGCAGCTGAAGGTGGCTGTCCTCCAGCGGCACCGAGGTGGTGGTGTCGGCGCGACGGCGCATATCGATCCAGGCATTGCGCGCGATCTGGAACAGGAAACTGGTGAATGCGGATGCGCCGGGGCGGTAATCGCTGCAACGGGTCATCAGCTTGACCCAGGTTTTCTGCGCAAGGTCTTCGGCCTCGCTCAGATTGCCTTCGCACAACCAGGCCAGAAAGTTGAACAAGGCGCGGTTGTGGCGCGTGAACAACTCGGTTGCCGGTTGTTCGACAAAGCCATTGGCGACAAGGAGCATGAGCTCCTCGTCGGGAAGATGCGCAAGATCGGCCGGGTGCATGTGCGCAGTATAGGCAAGCGCCGCGCACATCAGTCGGTGGTGGCGACGGGCCGGGTGCTCAGCGCGTTGGCCTGCTGCACCATCTGCAGGAAGTCGGCGCGATAGCCGAAGCGGTCCTCGCCCAGGCTGCTGGCGGCCAGTGCGCGTACCTGCGGGTAATCCCAGCCACGCAGCTGGTTGCCACCACGCAGACGCTGCCCGAACCCGGCCACCGCCGCAGAAAACCGGAAGGCATCGCTGGTGGCGCTCAGCGCCCGGCGTTGATCGCGGCGGACCACCGTGTCCAGCAGCCGGCTGCGCTGCGCATCGGGCAGTTTGTAGCGCAGTTTGACGTGCGCCAGCTCGCTGTTGAGGGCGCGCGCCTGCGGACGTGCCGCGGCGTTTGCATAGCGCAACGGGTCCACCGATGCGTTGCCATTGGCGGGGGTGACTTCGTACAAGGCGGTGACGGTATGGCCGGCGCCGATGTCGCCTGCATCGACCTGGTCGTTGTTGAAATCCTCATCGCGCAGCGCACGGTTTTCATAGCCGATCAGGCGGTATTCCTTGACGGTGTCCGGGTTGAATTCCACCTGGATCTTGACGTCGCGGGCGATGGTGGCCAGCGTGGCGCCCAGCTCGTGAGTGAGCACCTTGCGCGCTTCCAGCGGTGTGTCGATGTAGGCATAGGCACCGTCGCCGGCATCGGCCAGCTGCTCCATCAGCGTGTCGTTGTAGTTTCCGGTACCGAAGCCGAGCGTGGACAGGGCGACGCCGGAGCGGCGCTTTTCGGCGACCATGCCCTTGAGCTGATCGAAATCGGTGACGCCCACGTTGAAGTCGCCATCGGTGGCGAGCAGGATGCGGTTGATGCCGCCACGCAGAAAACTTTGCTGCGCAGCTTTGTAAGCGAGTTCGATGCCGCTGGCGCCTGCGGTGCCGCCGCCCGATTGCAGGGCGTCGATGGCTTCGACGATCCGGGCTTGCTGGTCGCCCGGCGTGGGCGGCAGCACCACCGCGGTGTTGCCGGCGTAGGTCACCAGGGTGATGCGATCTTTGGCACGCAGCTGCCGCACCAGCAGTTTGAGCGAGGCCTGCAGCAGCGGCAGCTTGTCCGGCGCGTCCATCGAGCCGGAGACGTCGACCAGAAAGACCAGGTTGGCCGGCGGCAGATTCGCGGTGGCGATGTCGCGGCCGGCGATGCCGACGCGCAGCAACAGGCTGTCTTTATTCCACGGTGTGGTCGCCAGTTCGGTGCGCACGGCGAACGGTTGGCCATTGGTGGGCGCCGGGTCGTCGTAGCGGAAGTAGTTGATCAATTCTTCCACGCGCACCGCATCCACCGGCGGCAGGCTGCCTGCGCTGAGGAAGCGGCGCACATTGCTGTAGCTGCCGGTATCGACATCGATGCTGAAGGTGGAGATTGGCTGTTGGGCGGCCTGCACGATGGCGTTGTCGTCGATGTGCTGGTAGCGCTCGCGGTCTTCGGCAGGTGCCGGGATCACCGGTGGCATCGGCATGCGGTTATCCAGTACCGGGCGATGCGCCATCAACGTGGCGGCGGGTGCCTGATGTGACAGGCTGCTGCTGACCGGCGCAGGCATCGCCGGCATCGCAAGGACGGGCGGCTGCGGCGGGCTAGGGGCCGATGGCGCTTCCAGGACATGTGCAGGGGCGGGTGCTGCGAGCTGCGCTTGCGGCCTGACCTCTGGGAGCGAGTCGATCTGGTCGGGTTGCTGCGGTTGCGCGAGCTGTGGCAAGGATTCGGCGCGTGACGGCTCGTCGATCGCTGCAGTGGGTTCGTGCGAGCAGGCGCTCAGCAACAAGGCGAGCGCGATCAGGCTATGACGTGGCATGGGAAATCCTTTGCGTGACGAAGTGGGATGAGTGAACAATCGAGCAGCCCGAGGTCGCCGTGCACTGCGCCTCTGTCAGTGAAACGGGCCAGCGCAGCGAATGGGGTTAACCGGACGAAAGATTTTTTCGCCGGGCCTGGATGCGCTGCGGCAGTGCAGCTGGACCGTTGCCGGTAACCGTGTCGTGACCGGCCTCACTCCCTTCTCCCACCGGGAGCAGGTGGCGCGCAGCGCCGGATGAGGGCGAGGCGAAGAGGACAGCGTCGGCTGCCTCATCTGCGCGGCCAGGCGCGATTCGGCATCGCTGCGCACGGCGCCCTCCGTTGCCGGCCGCGTGTTCGATCCACGCATCGAACACGCGGCGGCCCAGACAGGCTCGGCCCAGTCACGCGACAGTTGTGCGCGGATCCGCACACTACAGCGCCGCAATACGGTTTATCCGCACGCCACGCTGCCGCATGATGGAAGGCTGGTGCCGCACTGCGCGGCCGTTCGTTTCCATCATGGAGTTGCCCGGATGATCCAACGTCGTCACTTCCTCAAGAGCGCCACGCTGGGCGCGATCGCTTCCGGGCTGGCCGGCTGGGGCGCACGCGCGCAGGCCGCAGTGGGCGCCACGCCGGGTGTGCGGCCGTCAGCGCTGCCGCGTGGTGCGGCGCGGGTGATTTCCACCTGGGACTTTGGCGTTGCCGCCAACCAGGAGGCCTGGAAGATTCTCGGCAGCGGCGGCATTGCGCTGGATGCGGTGGAAGCCGGTGTGCGGGTGCCAGAAGCGGACCCGACCAATCCTACCGTCGGCCTAGGCGGTTATCCGGACCGCAACGGGCGGGTGACGCTGGACGCCTGCATCATGGATCACCTGGGCAATTGCGGCGCGGTGGCATCGCTGGAAGATGTGGTGCACGCCATTTCGGTGGCGCGCGCGGTGATGGAGAAAACGCCGCACGTGATGCTGGTGGGCGATGGTGCGCGTCAGTTCGCGCTGGAGCAGGGCTTTCCGAAAACCAGGCTGCTCACCCCAAGCTCGGAAGCGGCCTGGAAGGAATGGTTGAAGACGTCCAAGTATTCGCCGGAAGCCAATGTCGAAAACCGCGCCTGGCGCGATGCCAAGTTGCCCGGCGGTAAGGACAACCACGACACCATCGGCATGCTGGCGCTGGATACGCACGGCAACCTGTCCGGTGCCTGCACCACCAGCGGCATGGCGTGGAAGATGCACGGCCGGGTCGGCGACAGCCCGATCATTGGTGCGGGTTTGTACGTGGACAACGAGGTGGGTGGTGCGACCTCCACCGGCGTGGGCGAGGAAGTGATCCGCAATGTCGGCAGTTTTGCGGTGGTGGAAATGATGCGGCAAGGCAAGTCGCCGGCCGACGCGTGCCGCGAGGTGGTGATGCGGTTGATCCGCCGCAAGCCGGAGCTGACGCGCACCTTGCAGGTCGGCTTTCTGGCGATGAACAAGCGTGGCGAGGTGGGAGCATTCGCCATCCAGAAAGGCTTCAGCTACGCGGTGTGCGATGCACGGCGGCAGGATCTGCTGGTGCCCGGTGAAAGCCACTACACCCAGGAGCCCGCGGCATGAGCGCGGTCGGCCTGGAGGTGGCTGCCGATTCCATCGGTTCGGCAGTGGCAGCGCAACAAGGCGGCGCGATGCGCGTGGAACTCTGCGGCGGCCTGGACGGCGGTGGGCTGACGCCCTCGTTCGGCACGTTGGCGGTGGTGCGCGAGCGCCTGCAGATCCCGTTGTATGTGCTGATCCGTCCGCGCGTGGGCGATTTTGTGTTCAACGCCGACGAGGTGGAAGTGATGCGCCGCGATGTGGAGCAATGCGTGCGCATCGGTTGCGACGGCGTGGTGCTGGGGGCGCTGGATCGTGATGGCCAGGTCGATCTGGCCACGATGCGCGTGTTGATCGCGGCAGCGGGCACGCTGGGCGTGACCTTTCATCGCGCGATCGATGTCAGTGCGGACCCATTGCGTGCGCTGGACGCGGCCATCGCGTTGGGGTGTGAGCGGGTGCTGACATCGGGGGCGCGCGCCAGTGCGATCGACGGCATCGAGACCATCGCCGCGATGGCGGAGCGGGCGGCCGGTCGCATCGTGGTGATGCCGGGGGCGGGCGTGTCCGAACACAACATCGCCGCCTTGCGTGCAGGCACCGGTGCGCGTGAGTTCCATGCGTCCTTGCGCGGCCCGGTAGCTGCCCAGGTGCACGCGCCGCATGCCCACATCAGCGACCTAGGTGGCGATTGCCAGCGCACCGATGTCGCCCGCGTGCGCCGCTTCGTGGAGCTGCTGCATCGTTGAGCGCCTGTTGCGGAAGCACTGAACGTGACTGCTGGCGCGTGCTTATCTGCCGCCGGGAAGGAGGGAACTTGAGTCCGTGCGCAGTGCTCATCACCGTCATCCAAGGCACGAAGCGTTGGAACAGATGCTGAGAACCGCGCAATCAACACATGCTCCTTCCGCGTGCGTGAGCGTCCGCCATGCACGCAACCTGCACGCATCGCGACGCGGCCCCCAGAGCGAACGGCACCCCGACCAGGAGAGCGCTCCTGCACCTAAATGCCTGGGCTACCGCCCCGCATTACTTGCTCGTGCCCTTAGTTGCCTGCCAGCCGTGCCGGATCGATCACCACATGCCTGATGCGCTGGCGTTTCCAGGTGTAGCTGATGTGCACCAGGCCATCGCGGGTCTGGATCACTGCGGGATACGAGAATTCGTCCTTGGCGCTGTCTTCCAGTGTCAGCACGCGCCGCCATTGCAGGCCGTCGTCAGACACGGCCACGGCCAGGGTGCCGCGGCCCTCCCACCAGTCCTTGCCGGCAACTGCCGGGTTGTAGACCAGCAGGGAGCGGCCATCGCGCAGCAGCACCGCATCGGTGCCGGAATTGGGGTTTTGCACATCGAGCAACTGCATTGGCTGCCAGTGCAGGCCGCCATCGTCGGAGAACGTGCTGAACAGCTTGTTCTGCTGGCTGCGGCCCAGCGCCTGCACGCGGCCATTCGCATGCAGCAACAGGCTGGGCTGGATCGCGCCGATCAGCGCCGGGTCGTTGAGCGGCATGCCGCGTTGCCAGTGCGCGCCATCGTCGTCGCTCCATTCCAGATGTGCGCGCCAGCCGCGGTCTTCGCTGCTGCTGGGTGCCAGGATGCGCCCGCCGGGCAGTTGCACCGGCTTGTTCTTGATCGGCCCGAGGATGCCGTCGGGCAGGCGTTGCGGAGACGACCAGTGCGCACCGTCGTCGCTGGAGGTCATGCGCAGGCCCCACCACTGCCGCGGGTTGGGGCCGAGTTTGTAATACAGCTGCACCGGCCCGCTGGCCGACTGGAACAGCACCGGGTTCCAGGCAGGCACAGTCGCGCCATCGGTGCCGGCACGCGCGCCGTCGGCGATGCGGCGGGGTAACTGCCAGTGCTGCGCGTCGCGCTGGCTGAGCCAGATGCCGACGTCCGCTGCGCCTTCATGCGCGCCGCCGAACCAGGCGGCCAACAGGTGGCCGTCGCGGGTTTCCAACAACGTGGAGGCATGCGCCTGCGGTGTGGGTGCGGGGTCGGCGATGAACTCGCTGAGCACGATTGGCGACAGCGGCGCCTGTGCGTGCGCAGTGCATGCGGCAAGGCTGGCAACACCGCTGATCAGCAGGCATGGCAGACGCATCGTGGTCGAGTCCTGTGCGGATGTGGAGCCTCTTATCATCCACCAAAGACCGCGTGTAGTGAGTATCCCCGGAGCAGGCGGTCGCCGACCACGGCGCACGCCACGATCGCATGACACCCGCTCATTCCGCTGCGCTGGCTGGTGGCACGCGGCAATGGCGGTGCGTCGCCGTCAGCGTCGGAATGAAAACTCCATTGCATGAAGCGTGCAGGCAGGGCGATGCGCCGGGCAGTCGTCGCCGGTCGCTCTCGATTGCGGTGAGGTGACTCGCGCGGCCGTCACCGTGGCTGGACGTGCTGGCCGTCAGCACGCTGGGCCGTCGCCAACGCCTGTCTGCACGCGCCATGTTCAAGCACGGCGTTCGTACGTGTGAGTGTGCCGCCCACGCACAGCCCGCCACAGGCCTGGCCTGCGGCGTCAATGATCGAGACGACTGCTCAGGCGTTGCTGTCGTCGCGCACTTGCGGCGGCAACAGTGTCTGCGGCTTCTTGGCCGACTGGGTCTGGCACAGGAAGGTCATCATGTGCGCCGCTTCGGTGCTGCCCATCGGCTTGCTGTGGACCTGTTCTGCGAACGCGTGCTGGGTGTGCTCCGGACCTGCGGGAACGGATTCTTGCGTAACGGTGGACGAGGACATGCAACGCTCCTGGAACCTGCAATCAAGCCGTCCACGTAGCAACCAGAGCGCCCCCGTAACGGTGTCAGCCGGTGATCTTGCCTGGAATCTGCGCCGTCCGATACCTGGTGGTACGGGCGGCGCAGCGGCACCGGACGTTCTGATAACGGCGGGTGCGGCGCGGTCTGAAGGCCGCGTCGGGCGCTGCTGTCGCGGCAGTTGCCTGGCGTTGGGGGGGGCGTGGGTGCCTGGGTACGCCGGCTGCTGTGCGTGCGCCGGGTTCACCACTAGCCAACCACCGATAGCCGCAGACCTTTAACGCGCGATTTGGCCGGGCTTTAGTCCTTCGGTTTGATCCACACCTGCTGCTTCAAGCCGCGCACGCTGGGCTTGGGCGTACTGTCCAGGTCGAACACCACCACGGTGTTGTCGCCCTTGCGCTGGAACGGGGCAGGGAAATACAGCGCGGCCTGCGGGCCGATGGCCCAGTGGCGGCCGAGGTTGACGCCGTTGGCCCAGGCGAAGCCCTTGCCGAAGGCGCGCATGTCCAGATAGGTGTCGGTGGGCGTACCGATACGCAGCGTGCCGCGATGAAAGGCCGGGCCTTGCACCGGCTTGCGGGTCCAGCCGCGGATGCTGTCGGGGGCGCGCATCGGCAGCAGGAAGGCCTGCCAGCCGGTGAGTGGCTGGTTGTCTAGCAGCACCGGGTCGACCAGTCCGGCGCGGCCGTCGGCCATGCGTGGGCCGTAATTGATGCGGCCGCTGTTTTCGACCAGGACATCCAGGGTGTGTTGGCCGGCCGGAATATCCACATCGATGGACACCTGTTGCAGACGCCGTTCGACGCTACCGACCGGTCGTTGATCCACATACACATGCGCCACGTCGCGCACGTCGCCCAGATACAGCGGACCCTTGCGCGGGCCGGCGATGGTGGTGCGGTAGAGGATGTAGCCGTAATCCTGGCCGAAGTGCTCCATCGGCTGCGGGGTGTCGATGGCGATCGGGGCGGGCAGGTTGTCCCACAGCGAGGCGGATTCGCGCAGCGGGGTTTCCGGCAGGGCGGCCATGGCAATCGGCGCGGGCAATGCGGGCGGTTGTACGCCGGTGACGCGGGTGATGGCGTCGCGCATCAGCGCGAACTTGGGCGTGGGGTGACCGGCCTCGTCGAGGATGGCGTCGTAGTCGTAGCTGGTGGTCTGCGGCGCGTAGTGGTCGCTGGGATTGCCCTGGAAATTGGCGCCATTCATGAAGCCGAAACTGGTGCCGCCGATGAACATGTAGAGGTTGGCCGAGTGGCCCTGGCGCAGGATCCATTCCAGTTCTTCGGTCTGTTGCCTGGCATCGGTTGCCGCATGCGGCTTGCCCCAATGGTCGAACCAGCCGGCCCAGTATTCGCCCACCATGCGCGGTTGCTCGGGACGGAACTTGATCAGCTTGTCGAATGCGCTCTTGGCTTCGCCTGGCGCAAAATTCACCACGGCCAGGGTGTCGGGCAAGGTGCCGTTGGCAAGCATGTCGGCGCCATCGGAGGTGAACAGCAACGCCTTGTCGAAGCCGGCCTTGACGTACATGGCGCGGTTGTCGGCCATGTAGGCGTGGTCGTCGGCGTAGGAGCCGTATTCGTTCTCCACCTGCACGGCGATGATCGGGCCGCCGTTGTGGTTGAGCAGCGGCTGCACCTGTTTGGCTACTGCGTCCAGATAGGCCTGGCTGGCGGCGAGGAAGCGCGGGTCGCGGCTGCGCACGCGGATATGGTCCTTGCCGAACAACCAGGCCGGGTAGCCGCCGGCTTCCCACTCCGCGCAGGCGTAGGGGCCCGGGCGCAGGATGACGTTGAGGCCTTGCGCGGCAGCCTCGCGCACGAACGCGGCGACATCGTTGTTGGCGTCGAAATCGAACTGGCCTTGTTGCGGCTCCACCAGGTTCCAGAACACGTAGGTCTCCACGGTGTTCAGGCCCAGGGCGCGCGCCTTCAGCAGGCGGTCTTTCCAGTAGGCACGCGGGATGCGCTGGAAGTGGATGGCGCCGGAGAGGATCTGGTAAGGCTTGCCGTCGCGCACGAACTGCGTGCCCTGCGTGCCGAAGGCGGGCCAGGATTCGGGCGTTGCAGCAGCGGCGGGCAGCGCGAGCGCCAGGGCCAGGACCAGGGGAGCAAGAGTGGTACGCAGCATGGAGGTCTCGATGTAGGTGGGGCCGGTGGTGCGGGTGGATGGAGGCGCTGGTGTTTGCGTTCTGCCCTCATCCGCCCTGCGGGCACCTTCTCCCGCTTGCGGGAGAAGGAATGGCAATGCCCGCTTGCGGGAGAAGGAATGGCAATGCCCGCTTGCGGGAGAAGGAAGGCGATGCCCGCTTGCGGGAGAAGGACGCGCAATGCCCGCTTGCGGGAGCACGCGGTAGTTGTGCAATCACGTTACGCGAACGACGGTGGCAGATCCTTCTTGTCAGCGCCGAAGGCCGGGTTCGGTTTGGGTCCCATCGCAAATTCCAGCGTGCCACCGGCAGCCAGCTCGGTGTGGCGCAGCCAGGCGCGGGTGAGCGGCTTGCCGTTCCAGGTCAGCGATTGCACGTACACGTTCTGCGCGCTGTTGTTGTTGGCCACGATGCGCAGGGTGCGGCCGTTGCCCACATCCAGCGTGGCGCGCTTGAACAACGGGCTGCCCACGACGTAGTTGCCGCTGACCGGATCCACCGCATACAGGCCGAGCGCGCTGAGCACGAACCACGCACTCATCTGCCCGCAATCTTCATTGCCAGACAGGCCGTTACGCGCGTCGTGGTACTGCTCGCGCAGCAAGCGGCGCACCATCGCCTGGGTCTTGTACGGTTGCCCGGCATAGGCGAACAGATACGCCACGTGGTGACTGGGCTCATTGCCGTGCGCGTACTGGCCGACCAGGCCGTCGATGTCCGGCGGTGCGTCGGCGGGCAGCTCGGAACTGGTGGAAAACAGCTCGTCCAGCTTGGCGACGAAGCCATCGCGGCCGCCGTACAAGTCCATGTAGCCGTACAGGTCGTGCTGGTTGAGGAAGGTGGCCTGCCAGGCATTGGACTCGGTGAAATCGCGCCACTTGGCGATATGCCCCATGCCACGCGGGTCGAACGGTGTGGCCCAGCTGCCGTCGGCAAGCCGCGCCTGCACGAAGCCGCTGTCGCGATTGAATACATTGCGGTAATTGCGCGAGCGTTCACGCAATGCGCGTGCATCGTCGCTGGCACCTGCGGCTTGCGCCAGATGTGCGCAGGCCCAGTCGTCGTAGGCATATTCGAGCGTGCGGCTGACCGCTTCGTCCACCTTGTCGGCCGGGATATAACCGAGTTTTCGATATTCGCCCAGGCCATGCGTGGTGTCGTCCATCGCCCGTTTGCGGTACGCCGGCCACGCGGCCTTGTAGTCGATGCCGGTGAAGCCCTTGGCGTGCGCTTCGGCCAGGACCACGGCCGAGTGGTAGCCGATCATGCAGCCGGTTTCCACGCCTTGCAGCGGCCAGATGCCCACGCCGTCCGGGCATTCGTTGGCGCCGCGCACCAGGCATTGCACCAGGTCGGGCACGCGCTCGGGCTGCACCAGCGTGAGCAGCGGATGCGCGGCGCGGTAGGTGTCCCACAACGAGTAGGTGCTGTAGTTGTGGTAGCCGGCAGGCGCGGTGTGGATCTGCAGGTCCATGCCGCGGTAGCGGTTGTCCACGTCGGAGAACAGCGTGGGCGCCAGCAGGCTGTGATACAGGCCGGTGTAGAAGATGCGCCGTTGTGCGTCGTCGTCGCTGTCGATGCGCACGCGGGCCAGCTCTTTTTCCCAGGCGGCCACGGCTTGTGCGTGCACGCGGGCGAAGTCGAAGTCGGGCAATTCGGCGTCGAGGTTGGCCAATGCGTTGTCGGCACTGACCGCGGAAATGCCGACCTTGATCAGCAGCGGTGCGTCGGATGCATCGGGGAAGTGCAGTGCGGCCTTGAGATGCACGCCGTCGCTGCTGCGCGCATCGGCAGCCAGCGGTTGGTCTTCGTTGTACAGCTGCACGCGCGCGAATGGGCGTGAGACGCGCAGCGCGAAGTAGATGTAACGCCCCTTGGCCCATTGATAGACGCGACGCCCGCCGGTGAGGGTCTGCGCATCGACCACGCGTAGCTGCGCATCGCTGACGCGGGTGGGGATGCCCGGTTTGTCCTGCATGCCGTGGCACAGGTCCAGCAACACGTGCGCCGGCTTGCCCTTGGGAAAGTGGTAGCGGTGCAGGCCTGCCCGCGCGGTGGCGGTGAGTTCTGCATGCACGCCGCTGTCCTTGAGACGCACGCGGTAGTAACCGGGCGATGCGGCTTCATCGGCATGGTCGTAGCGCGAGCGGTAGCCGGCGTCCGGATTGTCGAGCGGGCCGGGCACCAGCCTGACTTCGCCGGTGGCGGGCACCAGCAGGAAGTCCAGCATGTCGCCGATGCCGGTGCCGGACAGATGCGTGTGCGAGAAGCCCATGATCGAGCCGTCGGACTCGTGATAGCCCGAACACGAATCCCACACCGCGTTGTAGGTGTCCGGGCTCAGCTGCACCATGCCGAACGGCAGCGTGGCGCCGGGGAAGGTGTGGCCGTGGCCACCGGTACCGATGAAGACATCGACATGGCGGGTGAGATCGGCGCGGGTGCGCGCGTCGGCCGGCAGCGCGTAGTTGCCGGCGCGCGCGCGGGCCATGCCGGGCAGGCCGACGCTACCGAACAGTGCTGCGGCGATGGCGCCTTGGAGAAAACCGCGTCGTGTTGCCATGTGTGTGGTCTCTGATGTCGCGAAGTGGGTGCGCCGTCCCCTCATCCGCCCTTCGGGCACCTTCTCCCCATGAAGGGGACCGAGGTCCCGACGGGAGAAGGGAAGATCAAGCGCTGCGCGGTAACGCATGCGAAGGGCGGTCAGGCCCTTCGCAACATCAGGCGCTACGCAGCAGCTGGGGTTTGCGTTGATGCAGGTCGATGATCAGTTCGCCGAACAAGGTGTTGGCCCAGGCGAACCAGTCGCGGGTGAAGGTGCTCGGGGTGTCCTTGTCGAACGCCTCGTGCATGAAGCCGGTGCCGGCGTGCGTGGTTTTCAGCCATTGCAGGCATTGGCGCAGTTGTGCGTCGTCGTCGCTGACCAGCGCGTACTGCACGATGGACATCGGCCAGATGGTGCCCATGCCGCTGTGCGGGCTGCCGACGCCTTCTGCGGCGGTACCGCGCGAGAAATACGGGTTGCGCTCGCTCCAGGCCAGCTGGCGGGTACGCAGGAACACCGGGTCGGCACGATCGCAGCAGCCCAGGTAGGCCAGGCTGAGCAGGCCGGGCGCGTTGGCGTCGTCGATGAAGAGCTGGTTGCCGAAGCCGTCCACTTCGAACGCCCAGTACGCCTGCCCATCGCTGTCGCGCAGCTGCCCGAACCGGCGGGTGGCGGTTTCCACTTCATCGGCCAGTGCGGTGCAGTCGGCGGCGAAAGCCGTGTCGCGATGCAATGCCGTGCTCATCGCGGCCAATTGCCGTAGCGAGGTCACCGCAAACAGATTGGCCGGCACGAACAGCGGAAACACGCAGGCATCGTCGGACGGGCGGAACATCGAGTGGATCATGCCGTTGGGTTTGGTCGGCTGGCCGTAGCCTTCCAGCACCAGGGTTTCGGTGGCCAGCGGGGAGGGGCGCTGGAACACGTACGGGCCGCGGTTGTCCTTGCGCTGCTGCTCGCGGAAGGTGCGCACCACCACGTGCATCGCTTCGCGCCAGTCGTCGTCGAACGGTGCCGCATCGCCGGTGGCGCGCCAGTATTCGTGCGCGATGCGGATCGGGTAGCACAGCGAATCCACTTCCCACTTGCGCTCGCCGACGCCGGGCTTCATCTCGGTGATGTCGTTGAGCGACCACTTCAGGCGCTGGGTCTGGCCATCGGGCAGGAAGGCGTTGGCGTAGGGGTCGAGCTTGATGCACGCAGCCTGGCGCTGGATCAGGCCATGAAACATGCGCCGCAATGCAGGGTCACGCCTGGCCAATGGCACGTATGGATGCACCTGCGCAGACGAATCGCGCAGCCACATCGCATGGATGTCGCCGGTGATGACGAAGGTGTCCGGCTTGCCGTTGCGGGTGCCGGTTTCCACGGTGGTGTCGAGCGTGTTGGGGTAGCAGTTCTCGAACAGCCAGGCCAGTTCCGGGTCGGCGATCTGCGCCTTGATCTGCACGATCTGCTGCTCGACCGCCTTGCTGACGAAGCGGCGCTGCGCCTTGGGCGGGCGCTTGCTGACGAATGCGCCGCCGGCAGTGGACGCACCTGCGGCAGGCGCGGCCGCGAACGCGGGCAGGGCGCTGGCCAGCAAGCCGGCGCCGGCGCCGAGCAGCTGAAGGATGTCGCGGCGGGTATGCATGACCTCAAGACTCCATGGTTCGACCTGCGATCCGCACGACCCTCATCCCTGCGCTGGCGGCCGCCACACGGCAACTGGAGCGATGAGACCTATGCATGACCAATTCCTGATGACCATACAACGTGTTCGCCGAATATGCATAGTGCGCCCGCACAATTCGTTGCCGTATGCGGGCCGTTTCGATGGCGGAGTGGCGGACTGGTCCGCGGCCTTCCCATCTGCACGCAGGCCGCGACCCGTCTTCGAGAACGCCCGCCGGGCGCCACGGCCTCCGCCCTGCAGCCCGCACGTCGGCACTCGCTCCGGCCGCCTTGCAGCGGGCATCGTCAGTGCCGATCAACGCGCCGACAGGGGGGCGTAGGCATGCACGTCGCTGCCTCTAGCCGGTTGGTGCGCCGTCGACACTTCACCGACGTCCGCGCACCTGTTGTCCACCTGCGCCGGAATGGCCGGCGACTGCGTGCGTCCGCTCGATGCGGCGCCTACTTCGGCAACGGCAAACGCCCCGAGATCGAGAACGCCGCCGCATCGCCGGCTACGCCGGTGCCCGGCTGCCCACCGCCGACAAACAGGCGGTAATCGCCGGCTTCCACCGCGCGTTGCCCGGTGCGGTCCACATCGCTCAGCGCACGCGCATCCAGCGTGAAGCTGAGTTCGCGCTGTTCGCCCGGTTTGAGGTGGACGCGTTGGAAGCCGACCAGGCTGCGCAGCGGCGACTGTGGACGGTCCGGGTATTGCAGGTACACCTGCGCCACTTCATCGCCGGCACGCGCACCGGTATTGCGCACGGTGGTGGTCACCTGCAGCGTGCTGCCGGCCTGCAGCGTGGTGGTGGACAGGCGCGGCGGCGCATACGCAAAGCTGGTGTAGCTCAGCCCGTAGCCGAACGGAAACAGCGGCTCGCCCTTGAAGTAGCGATAGGTGCGGCCCTTCATGTCGTAGCTGACGTACGCCGGCAGGTCCTTGGTGGAGCGGTAGAACGTCACCGGCAGGCGCCCGCCGGGGTTGTCGTCACCGGCCAGCGCACGGGCAATCGCGGTGCCGCCGGACTGGCCCGGGTACCACGCGGCCACGATCGCATCGGCGTGGGTCTTGGCCCAGTTCACCGCCACGGCGCTGCCGCTCATCAACACCACCACCAGCGGCTTGCCGGAGGCCTTTGCGCGTTCAAGCAGGGCTTGCTGCGGGGCGGGCAGGGCGATGTCGTTGCGGTCGCCGCCGTCGAAGCCGGGCACATCGATGCGCAACTCTTCGCCTTCCACATCCGGCGACAGTCCGACAAACGCCACCACCGCGTCGGCCTGTGCCACGGCCTGCTCCGCTTCGGCCAGTTGCGCCGCGGCAGGAGCCAGCCATTCCAGGCGCACGCCCTGGTCCTGGCCGCGGTGCTCCATTTCCAGGCGGATCTTGCGCGGGCGGGTATCTTCGAAATGCAGCACGGTTTCCACGCTGCGGCCGTCGGCGTTGTGCATGCCGGCCGGCACGTGCTTGTCTTCGGCATTGCCGGCAACCACCAGCTTGTCGTCGATGTACAGCCGCACCGGGTCGTGGCCGCTGCAATCGAAGCAGCGCGCCACGCGCACCGCCAGGGTGTAGTCGCCGGCACCGGGCGGCAGCAGTTCGCCGCTCCAGCGCACGGCGTAACGATCCGCCGGTACGCCCTTGGCCGGGGCGACCTGGTCCCAGTTGAAGCTCACCACGCGGTCCTGCCGCACCACGCGTGCCGCGCCGGTCATGTCCACGTTGTCGAAATATTCGCCACGCAGCCCCGGCTTGCCGTCGCTGCGCAGTGCGGTCTCCGGAATCATGCCCGGCACGCCGGCAGCCAACGGCGCGCCTTGCGCGTAGCGCACCTGCTGGATGCCGAAGCGCTCGCGCAGGCCGAGCAGTGGCGTCACCGGCGCAGCGGAGGTGCCCTGGTAGTTGGCCTCCAGCGCGGCCAATGCATCGGCATTGGGGCCGACCACCGCTAGCCGCGTGCCGGCTTTCAGCGGCAGCGTGGCATCGGCGTTCTTCAGCAGCACGATCGACTCGGCGGCGGCCTGCAGGGCCAATGCACGGTTGCCGCGGTTATCGATGTCCTTCGCGCCAAGCCGCGCATACGGATCCTTGTGCGGGGCTTCCAGTTCGCCCAGCCGATAGCGTGCGGAAAACAGGCGCACCAGCGATTGATCGAGCAGCGCCTCGTCCACTTCGCCGCGTTCGATGGCGGTCCCGAGGTCGCGATAGGCATGCCCGCAGTTGAGATCGTGCCCGGCCTTGAGCGCTGCGGCGGACGAGCCGGCATTGTCGGGGCGGAAGTAATGGAACTGGGTCATGTCGTCCACCGCATCGCAATCGGAGACCACAAAGCCCTTGAAGCCCCAATCCCCACGCACGCGGCCGTTGAGCAGCCAGTCGGCCGCGCACGCCGGCGTGCCATGCAGCGAGTTGTACGCACACATCACCGAGCCGGCCTGGCCCTCGACCAGTGCCGCGCGGAAGGCCGGCGTATAGGTCGCTTCCACATCGCGCGGCGACACATCCACATCGAACCCATGCCGCCCCGGCTCCGGGCCGCTGTGCACGGCGATGTGCTTGGGCGTGGCGATCGTGCGCGGGTGGTCGAGATCATCGCCCTGCAAACCGCGGATGAAACCGACCGCCAGTTGTCCGGTGAGAAAGGGATCCTCGCCGTAGGTTTCCATGCCACGGCCCCAACGCGGGTCACGGAAGATGTTGATGTTGGGCGACCAGATGGTCAGCCCGGCGTAGCGCGGGTGGTCCTTGCCGGGGCCGCCGGCCTGGTTGAACTTGGCGCGCGCCTCGGTGGAGACCACCGTGCCCACCTGCTGCATCAGTGTGGTGTTCCAGCTCGCCGCCAGGCCAATGGCCTGCGGAAACACCGTGGCATAGCCATTGCGGGCGATGCCGTGCAGGCCTTCGCTCCACCATTCGTAGGCGGGGATGCCCAGGCGTGGAATCGCCGGTGCATCGTTCATGGCCTGGGCGACCTTTTCGTCGCGGCTCATCTGCGCCACCAGCGCGGCGGCGCGCTGTTCGGGCGTGCTGCCGCGGTCGGCGGGCGCGGCGAGTGCGAGACAGGGCAGGCCAAGGCTCAGGCTCAGTGCCATGGCAAGACGCGAGACAAACACGGATGACATCGATCTACTCCTGCGCAGCGGTGAGATCCGCCGGGCGTTGTTCTGTGAGTGCCGCAAGGGGCTGCGGCAGGGTGGGGATGCGGCGCGGCGGTGTCATGCGCGCGTTGGGTGGGTGGCTGTTGCTGGTGGCGGTGCGCCCTCATCCGCCCCTGCGGGGCACCTTCTCCCGCCAGCGGGAGAAGGACATCCAGCGCGAGACGAGGCACGCGAGCGAGGAGGAAGGCAGGCATCCGATGGCACGCAAGTGAGGCGCAAGGCATGCATCCGAGCGCACGCATGGCAGAACATCGCTTCCTTTTCTCCCGCCAGCGGGAGAAGGACATCCAGCGCGAGACGATGGCACGCAAGCGAGGAGAAAGGCAGGCATCCGAGGGCACGCAAGCGAGGAGCAAGGCACGCATCCGAGTGCACACATGGCAGAACATCGCCTCCTCTAGCCTGGCAGGTCATCCCCCCTTCTCCCGCCTGGCGGGAGAAGGTGCCCGAAGGGCGGATGAGGGCCATTCCGTTCCTCATGATGAGGGACATCCCCTCCCTCATTTCGCCGCCGCTGCCTCCGGTGGCTCCGGCGGCGCACCGGCCAGCGTCGATGCCAGGTCGCGTACCTGCAACGCAGCCTGCAGCTGCGCCATCGGCAGCTTGCTGGCCACGTGCAGCGTCAGCGGCTCGCCCGGCAGCAGGTCGAACGCGTTGTCGGCCAGGGTCACCTCCAGATCGCCGAACGACAGCCACACCTCGCGCGCCAGCGTGTCGCTGGTCAGGGTCAGCGCGTAGCCATCGCCATCGGCGCGCCATTGGCTGTCGATCTTCGCAGTCGGCAAGGCCAGCTGCTTGGCTGGCGCGAAGAACACCACTTCGCGCGAGAGCAGCGTGTCGCCTTCTAGCAGCTCGAACACCGCATAGCTGCGTTTGGGGTCGGCCTTGCCCAGCAGTTGTGCATCGCTGAAGTCGCCTACCTGCAGGCTGCTCAGCGGCTTGATGGTGGCCTTTTGCTCGCGCTTGCTCAGCACCTTGCCGTCCATGCCCATCACCCGCATGCGCCAGCGCGCATCCAGGGCCGTGGTGCGGTCGGACACCAGCGAGACCTTGGTCTGGCCCTTGTCGTTGCGCAGCGCAGCGATCATTTCCGGCGCGTAGAAGCGGCGCGCGTGGTACTGCAGCGCCTTCCAGCGGCCGTAGTAATCCACGCTGGACCACGACGCGCCCGGCCACACGTCGTTGAGCTGCCAGTACAGCGAGCCCATCGACTGCGGGCGCGAGGCGCGCAGATGCGAGGCGGCCAGGTTGATGCCTTCGGCCTGCATCAACTGGCTCAGGTAGACGAAGCTTTCGAAATCCTTGGGCTCGCCAAACTCGCGGCGGATGTACAGCATCAGCCGCTTGTTGCCATTGCCCTTGTCGAACTTCTGGTGCGCGCGCATCACCGGCGATTCCGGGTCCATGTCGGCCGCATCGGCGAACACGCGCACGGTACGCATGTCCGGGAACGACTGCAGTCCGTATTCGGACATGAAACGCGGGGTCACGTTGAGGTATTCGGTGACCGGCAGGGCAGGGCCGCCCCATACCTTCCAGTAATGCATGTCGCCATCATTGGTCTGGTCTGCAGCGCCATCGAAGTTGGTGCCCGGCGAGGTGGCCCAGTACGGCACATCGCTGTCGTAGGTGGCCACCACTTCGCGGAACACGGTGCCGAACAAGGTCGTCATGCCGCGTTCCACCCGGGCGCGTTCTTCCGGGTCCAGCGATTGCTTGAACTTGACCCGGTCGCCCCAGTTTTCCCAACCGGTCTGCACCTCGTTGTTGCCGCACCAGAGCACCACGCTGGGGTGGTCGCGCAGGCGCTTGACCTGTTCGATCGCCTCCTGCCGCGTGTTCTCGCGGAACTCCACGTCGTACGGCGGCACCGCGCCGCCGAACATGAAGTCCTGCCAGATCATGATGCCCAGCTCGTCGGCCACCTCGTAGAAGTGATCGTCCTGGTAATGCCCGCCGCCCCACATGCGCAGCATGTTCATGTTGGCATCGCGCGCGTCCTGCAGGGTGCTGCGCATGCGCTCGGCGGTGACGCGCGAGGGGAAGGCGTCCAGCGGGATCAGGTTGGCGCCCTTGGCGAAGATCGGGATGCCGTTGATCACGATCTCCATGCTCTTGCCCCACTGGTCCTTCTCGCGGCGCAGCTCCACCGAGCGCAGGCCGGTCACGCGTTTGATCTGCTGGCTGTCGCCATCGGCGTCGCGCACGTTGGCGACAAAGGTGTAGCGGTCCTGCGCGCCGTAGCCGGCCGGAAACCAGCGCTTGGGCTTGGCGATGCGCACGGCCAGGCCGATGCGGTTCTGGCCCGGGTCGACCACCGCGTCCTGGGTGAACTGGCCGACTTTTTGCCCATCCGGGCCCAGCACATCCAGCGTCACCTGCACCGGGCCGCTGCGGCCGGCCTGTAGTTCCAGTTGCGCCTGCAGTTGCGCAGCGTCGGCGTCCACGCGTTGCTGGGCGATATGCAGCCCGTCCACGCGCACCGCATCCCACGCTTCCACGCGCACGTTCTTCCAGATGCCGGCATTGACCATGCGCGGGCCCCAGTCCCAGCCGTAGCTATACGGCGCCTTGCGCACATAGGTCGAACTGTGGCGGCCATCGGGCTCATCGCCGAACGCCGAATCGTAGGCGCCCGGCAGCGCATACGGCTGCTTGGCCAACCACGGCTGGATCTTCTTGATCGGCGAAAGGAACTTGATTTCCAGCACGTTGTCGCCGCGCTTGAGCAGCGGCTTTGCGTCCACGCGCCACTGCCGGAACATGTTGTCGGCACTGAGCAGCTTCTTGCCATTGAGGGTGACCTCGGCCAGCGTGTCCAGTCCATCGAACACCAGTTCCACATGCTCGCGCTTGAGCATCGCCGCATCCACATTGAAGCGTGTCTGGTACTGCCAATCGCTTAAGCCCGCCCACTGGATCTTGCCTTCGTTGTCGCGCAGGAACGGGTCGGGCACCACCTTGGCGGCGATCAGATCGGTCTGCACCACGCCCGGTACCTGCGCCGGCATCCAGCTGGCGGCCTTGGGGTAGGTCTTGGCCTGTTGCTGCCCCGGCACCAGGCGCACCTGCCAGCCGCTGTCCAGGGTCACGGCCGTGGGCGGTGCCGCCCAGGCCTGTGAGATCGCGAAGGCCAGGGCAAGCCCGAGCCGGGCGGGCGTCAGCATGGACGAGGCGGGGGCAGTGCGGTGCGACAGGGGCATGGGTGGATCTCCTTGGATGGATCAGCGCGTGGCGGCGGGGGGCGCCTGCGCGGTGGTTTCAATCAATTGAACGGCGCCGATGGCATACAACGGGCCGCGAATGGGCGCGGTGAAGCGCAGGCAGAGATCGTGGACGCCGGTGCGTGCAGGCAGTGGCGCTTCCAGGGTGAATTGCTCGCCCACGGTGTCGCTGCGCGGCAGTTGCACGCTGGCGATCAGCTCGCCCTCGCAGCCCTGGCGTACTTCCAGTTCGCCGCCGCGGGTGTTGGCCGGGTACTGCACCACCTTGGATTGCTCGTGCGCCAGACCGAAGTTGTTGGGCAGGCGTGCGGCGTCGATGCGGATGGCGCCGACGCCATCCAGGCGTGCCTGCGGATACATGCGGCAGGCATGGAACAGGTCGACGTTGTAGACCGGCGTGTCGGCGCCGGTCATTTCCGGCAGCAGCGGCAGGCGCAGGCCGAGTGCGCCCTGTGCGACGCAATGGCGCAGTCCCTGCGTGTCCACACGCAACAGTGAGGTGCGATCGAAGCTGCGGCTGCGCGTCGCCGCCAGCGGCATGCCATCGGCGGTGAACGCAGTAGCCTTGACCGTGGTGGGCAATTGAATCGCGAAGGGTGCCTGGTAGCGCGGCGATGCAGGCGTCGGGTCGCTGCCGTCGACGGTGTAGTGGAGCACGCCGGCGCCGGTCTGCGTGCTCAGCGCCACCTTGGCCGGGCCGCCGGCCAGCACCGGGTTGGGGCCGTTTTCCAGGGCGATCTCCGCGGCGAAGGCACCGTCGCTGTAGTCGATGCCCAGCGCCTTGTAGCGCTGCAGCTGTGCCGGCAGGCGCGCCAGAAAGTTGTTCCAGTCGCGCGCTGCCACCGGCGACCAGGTCATCTCTGCTACCGCAGACAGACGCGGGAACAACGCGTGATCCACATGCCAGCGCGAGGGGATGTATTCGGACCACAACGCGCCCTGCGCGCCCAGCACGTGCCTGGCCTGGTCGGCGGTGAGATCGGCCGGCACCGGGTCGAACGCATAGACCTTGGACAACGGCAGCACCGTCAGGCGACCGTTCGGTTCGTCGCTGCGCGTGGTCTGCAAATTGTCCAGATACAGCCAGTCGCCCGGTGCCAGCACCACATCGTGGCCTTGCCTGGCCGCGGACACCGCACCTTCGACGCCGCGCCACGACATCACCGACGCACTCGCCGGCACGCCGCCTTCCAGAATTTCATCCCAGCCGATCATGCGCCGGCCGTGCCGGGTGAGGTAGGCGGCCAGCTGTTCGTTGAACCAGCCTTGCATTGCGTGGGCGTCCTTGACCCCGAGCTTGCGCATCTGCGCGCGCACCGCAGGCGAGGCTTCCCACTGATCCTTCACCGCCTCATCGCCGCCGATGTGGATGTAGGTCGAGGGGAACAACGTCAACACTTCATCCAGCACATTGGTGATGAAGGTCAGGCTGCGTTCGCTGGTGTTGAACAGATACGGGTTGACGCCCCAGTCCACGCCCACCTGGGTGCGCACACCGGGCACGCCCACTTCTTCCGGATAGGCGGCAACGGCTGCCTGCGCATGGCCGGGCATGTCCAGCTCGGGCAGCACGGTGATATGCAGGCGTGCGGCATACGCGACGATTTCGCTGATCTGCTCCTGCGTGTAGAAGCCGCCGGAGCGCTCCGGTGTGCCGTGCCGGCCGGCACCCGGCGGCGTGCGCCAGGCACCGACCTCGGTGAGCTTGGGGTACCGCTTGATCTCGATGCGCCAACCCTGGTCGTCGGTCAGATGCCAGTGCAGGACGTTGAGCTTGTGCACGGCCATCGCATCGAGCACATGCTTGACCGTGTCCACATCGTGGAAGTGACGGGCCACGTCCAGATGCTGGCCACGCCAGCCGAAACGTGGCCAGTCGCGGATGGCGACCGCGGGCACGGTCACCGCGCCCTTGCGCGCATCCGGCGTCATCAACTGCCAGGCGCTGATGGCGCCGTGGAACAGGCCGGCACCGTCGCGCGCGTCGATACGGATGCCGTTGGCATCCACGTCCAGGCGATAGCCTTCCGGTTGTGTCACCGCGGCCTGCGCGTTGCGTTGCAGACGGATGCTGGCGGGCGAGGGCGTTGCTTCTGCACGCACTTCCAGTGCGAGCCCACGCGTACGCTTGAGCAGGCCGGCAAGATGCTCGGCACTGCGCCGCGTGTCGGCATCGCCAGCGGGGATCGAAATCACCGTGCCGGTGCCGACGGTAAAACTGCCGGCACTGCGTTTGGCCTCCACCGGTGCGGGAATCAGCGGCAACGGTGCCGTGGCGGACGCCGGTGCCACCGCAGCGCCCGCGCTTGCCACTGCCGGCGCCGTGCCTGCCTCGCGCTTGCCGCATCCGGCCAGCGCCAGTACGGCCAGCGACAACGCAAGCAACCGCAACGGTAATGTCGTGAGTGACGGCAGGTACGCTGCTCGCCTGTCCATCAACAGCGCCTTCGACAACAGCATGCGCGGCGTACGGCTGAGGTTGGACATCATGCAATCACATCCCGGGATGACGGAGAGCGTGTGGCTGCACTGTTGCATGCGCGCAGCCAAGTGGAACGACACCATATCGCATCGACAGCCTTGCTCGATCCTGCCGAAGACATCGAAGCGCGGCAGCCCTGCACAGTAGCAAAGCCGCCGCGGATCACGCAGGGACTGGCGCACGCTTCATCGCCGCGCGCCCGCCTGCAGTCGATGATCAACGCTGCGCAGTCGGCAGCTCGTCCCACACCTTGGGGTCTTCGGCGCCCAGCACCCAGCAGCTGAAACCTTCCAGGCCGTACTGCTTGGTCAGCTCGTAACGCGCCTTGAAGCTGCGTGCGTCCGGGCGGAACACCCACTCGCGCATGTCGTCGCGATAGAAATAGAACCACGACTCCTGTTCGACCGGATCCCACTGCACGGTGGCGTTCTGTTCGATCGCCAGCGGGAAGGATTCGTCGGCATCGATATACGCGGCTGCGATATTCGACGCTTCGGTGCCGTCTTCCTTCACCGGGTTGCCGGTGTACCAGCGGTAGCCGTAGGTGGCGATGCCCAGCGACAGCTTTTCCTTCGGCACCTGGGTAATGGCGTAATCCAGGTGCTTCTTCATCCACACCATGCCATCGACCGGGCCGGGCGTGGTCCAGCGGGTGTGCTGGTCGTAGGTCATGATGCTGACCAGATCAGCAGCCTGGCCCAGCGCCTTGAGGTCGTAGGCACCGCGCCAGTATTCCCACATCCACTTGGAGAACTGGCCACCTTCGGCATGGCCCGGTGCATTGGGCACCACCGCCACCGACATCTTGAAACCGGCCTTGTGCAGCGCGTCTGCGGTCTGCTTGACCATCAGGGTGTAGGCATCGCGATCGGTCCAGGCGATGTTTTCGAAATCGAACTGGAAGCCGTAGTACTTGTGCTGCTTGCCGTGGATCAGCAGCGATTCGATCATGCGCTTCTTGGCCGCCTCATCGTGCATCAGCTTGTGGAAGCCGTCGCGGCCGGTGGTCATCGACAGGATCGGCATCACCCGCAGCTTGTGCTGCTTGGCGATGTCGTACAGGTACATGTTGGGCGTGCCGTTGACCAGGCCGTTCTGGTCGACGCCGTACCAGGTAGGCACCACCACGTCGATCTTGTCGACATTGGCAATGAACGAGTTGGTCGATTTCTGCGTGTTCATCAGATAGAACAACGCGGTGGGATTCTTGGCCAGGGCCGGGGCGCAGGCCAGTGCCAGCGCAAGGAACATCCAGGTCAATCGCTTGCTCATGAAAGACAACATCCGTCAGGGAGTGGGGGAAGAGAGGTCGATGCGGAACACGTACGCGCTCTCGCCGACCGGCTTGACCGGGAGCCGCAGATGCAGGCCATCGGTGCGTTGTTCGAACGGGATCTTCTTGCCGTTGGCCAGCAAGGTCACTGCGCGCACGCCATCGGCGGCGTTGAGCGAGCGGATCACCGCTTCGCCATTGCTAGGCCAGCCGAGCTCGATCGCATACAACGCGCCATCGCGGGTGGTGAAGCGGAAATCTTCCGCCGTGTACGGCTTGGTCTTGACGTCCTGGAAGGTGCCGCCCACCACTTCGGTGGGACCTTCGCCATACACGCGCCACGGCGTGCTGTCGTAGATCGCGCCACCGTTGATCTTGAGCCAACGACCGATCGCCAGCAGGATGCCGCGCTCGGTGTCCGGGATCGAGCCATCGGCACGCGGGCCGATGTTGAGCATCAGGTTGCCGTTCTTGGCCACCACATCGGCCAGCATGTGGATGATGAAGGTGGGCGACTTGTAGGTGTCGTTTTCGATGTAGCCCCACGAGGCGTTACTCACCGAGGTGTCGGTCTGCCAATGCGTGGGATGGATGCCGGTGAGCTGGCCGCGCTCGATATCCAGCGTGCCGGCGCCTTCCGGAAACGCGCCGAGCTTGTAGTTCACCACCACGCCGCGGTCGGCTTCGGTACGCGCTGCGCCCTGGTTGTAGTAGTACGCCAGCATCGTCGGCAGGCTGCGGCGGAAGGTGGGGTGGGCAATCCACCAATCGAAATAGATCAGGTCCGGTTGATAGGTGTCGATCAACTCGGTGGTACGCGCCAGCCAATCGTCCAGCCAGGCTTGCGACACTGGCGTCCAGTCGTTGGCCACATCGGCATCGTCCTTGCCTGGCAGGCGCACCTGCGCCGGGCCGTACAGCGCGGCATAACGTGGGTCGTTGACGTCTGAGTCGAAGGTGCGCCCGCCATCGAAGAACCAGTTGTGTTCGGCGCGATGCGACGACAAGCCGAAGTGCAGCCCCTGCGCGCGGATCGCCTTGGACAGCTCGCCCAGCAGGTCGCGCTTGGGCCCCATTTTCATCGCGGTCCAGTCGGACAGCTTGGAGTCGTACAACGCGAAGCCATCATGGTGCTCGGCCACCGGCACCACATAGCGCGCGCCGGATTCGCGGAACAGCTTGGCCCAGCCATTGGGGTCGAACTTGGGCGCGGTGAACTTGGGAATCAGATCCTTGTAGCCGCTGCTGGCCTGCGGCCCGTAGGTGGCCACGTGATGGGCGAACTCCTTGGAACCTTGCAGATACATGTTGCGCGAATACCACTCGCTGCCGAACGCCGGCACCGAGAACACGCCCCAATGGATGAAGATGCCGAACTTGGCATTGTCGTACCACGCCGGGGACTGATACGCCTTCAGCGCGGCCCAGTCGGGTCGGAACGGACCCTTGCGTGCACCGGCTTCGGCCTCGCGCACCAGGCGCTCGCGTTCGGGCGCGTACTTGGCGGTGGCATCGAGCCACTGCTGGTCGATCACCTCGGGACTGAGCGTGGTGGCGGTCGGTGCGGTGGGCGATTGCGCGGCACTCGCGTGAAACGCCGGAAGCGCGAGCAGCAGACCGAGCGCGAGCGCTCTGGTCCTGGGTGCAGCTCCGGCGTGGCGGCGGGATGGAGCCGCAAACGCGCGGCTATCGGTCGTCATGGGAACTGCACTCCTGTTGAGCAAGACGCGCCGGCGATGCAACCGTGCGTGGATGGCAAAAGCGGGCCTGGCCATGCTCCCTCAATCGCGAAGGGGCGTGGCCAGTACCACTCCTTGTTACAACATCGCGCTGTGCGCTGCATGCAACGCACAGCTCAAAAAAAGCGCGCCACCGTGGAGGGTCGGTGGCGCGCCGGGTGCTACATCAGAACTTGAAGTTCAACTGGGCCTGGTAGCCGCGGCCGTTCTTGTAGAACGCCGTGGGGGTATCGCGCGTGTTGCTGAAGACCCGGTAGGTGGAATCCAGCAGGTTGGTCGCTCCGAAGGTGATGCCCATGTAATCGGTGATCTGGTACGAGGCATTCAGATCCAGCTGCTTGTAGGCATCGGCAAAGTCACGCGATTCCAGGCGGCCGATCTGGGTGAAGTACTTGGAGCGGTAGCTGTAGTTCACACGCACGGTCCAGTCGCCGTGTTCCCAGTACGGGATCACGTTGTAGGTATCGCGCGACAGGTACGGCAGGTTCAGACCGGAGCTGGAGTCGGACTCGGCGAACGTGTAGTTGGCCTGCAAGCCGAAGCCCAGACCGAAGGTCTGCTGGTAGTTGACCGCCACGCCCTTGACCTTGGCATCGGACACGTTCACCGGCGTGGTCACCTGGTACAGGCCAGCGATGGCCGGCGGTGCCGGATTCAGCTGCTGGGTGACCGTGGTGTTGACGATGTAGGAGCTGATGTCGCGATAGAACACTTCACCGGACAACATGCTGGAGGGTGCGAAGTACCACTCGGCCGCCAGATCGTAGTTGGTGGATTCGTACGGCTTCAGATCCGGGTTGCCGCCGTTGGCAGTCAGGTTGCCGTTGCCGCTGTTGACGGTGAAGGTACCGGCCAGGTCGGCGTAACGCGGACGTGCGATGACCTTGGCCGCCGAGAAGCGCAGCACGGTGTCGTCGGTGATGTCGTAGGCGATGTTGAAGCTCGGCAGCGCCTTGCGGTAGTCGTTGGTCTCGGCAACGCGCTGGAAACTGGTGCCGCCGTCGTTGCTCTGCCAGAACTGCGACTTGTCGGTGGTGTCCACCAGACGCACGCCGACGTTACCGCGCCACTGGCCCGACTCGAAGTTCAACTGCGTATAGACGTTCTGGGTGATTTCCTTGACGTCGAACGAGGCGCCGAAGTCGGTGCGGTATGCGCCCTGCGGCTGCGACAGCAGGTAGCTGCGCACGGCACCCAGGTTGGCGGTCGGCCAGGTGGTCAGATCGCCGCTGGCGCCCAGGCCATCGTACAGGCTGCTCGGCGTGGTGCCCGGATTGAACTGCGTCAGCGATACCGGGTCGGTGGTGTTGATGCGGTTACCGCGCGCGTCCACACCGTTGTTGTGGTTGATGTACTTGTAGCCGAACTGCAGCTTGGTGAACGGGCCCCATTCCAGATCGCGCGAAGCGTCCCACTGGAAGTACTTCTCATCGTCCTTGCTCTTCTGGTAGGCGATACCGCCGGCCTGCATGATGCCGGTGGTGGTGCCCGGGATATTGCCTTCCTGGCCCGGCGCAAGGCCGGCGGGGTTGCCCGGCAATGCCCAGTTGGAGGCGCCGCCGTTGTCGTAGTTGACCGAGGTATTGCGGCCGTCGAACGCGTAGTTGTACCCGCCGTCCTGCATCAGGTACTTCATCAGGTATTCGGGGTTCTTGCCGCCGGTGGCTTCGGTGTAACCGGCCTGGGTGGTGAACACCCACTTTTCCCCGGACCAGTCGTGACGCAGGTTCAGGCTCTTGGTGGTGACGGTGCTTTCGCGATAGTTGGCATCCAGCTGCGCATACGGCTGACCGGCGGCACCGTCGCTGACGGTGGCCGAGGTTACCACGCCGTTCTGTACGTTTGCCTGGGTGATCTTCTGACGGTCGTCGTTACAGGCCGGGCACACATAACGCGCCTGGCTGAAGTTGTTGTACTTGCCCTTGATGTACAGACCGGTCAGGTTGAACTCGTTCTGCTCGTCGGGCTTCCACTGCAACGCGCCCTGCAGGCCACTGCGCTCACGGGTCTGCTGGAAGAACGCGCTGCTGATGCCGGCGGGCACACGTGCGGTAGCCACATCGCTGCCGTCGCCGGTGATGGTGGCGCTAGCGGGAATGTTGGCACCGGTGGTGTAGCCGAAGTATTCGATACCGGCGCGCGCCAGGTCCTGCTTGTCGTGCGTGGCGGAGATCAACGCGCCGAAGGTTTCGTCGTCGTTCTTCCAGCTCCACAGCGCCGAACCGCGCGGGTTGCCTTCTTCCGAGCGATCGTTGTAGTTGTAGCCGATCGAGCCGCGGATGGTGTTCTTGGGCAGCTCCAGCGGCTTGCGGGTATGCACGATCACGGTGCCGCCGATCGAGCCTTCGTCGATGCGCGCCTCGGGGGTCTTGTAGACCTCCATCAGGCCGATGATTTCTGGCGACAAAAGGGTGTAGTTGAAGGTACGGCCGCTGGTATCGGTCGGGTTACCGCCCCAGTCACCGGACGCGATGGTCTGGCCGTTGAGCAGCACGCGGTTCAACGCCGGGTCGGTGCCGTTGATGCTGACCTTTTCGCCTTCGCCGAACTGGCGGTCGACGCTGATGCCCGGCAGGTGCGACAGCGATTCGGCCGCATTGATGTCCGGGAACTTGCCGATGTCTTCGGCGCTGATGGCATCGACGATGGAGTTGGCCGAGCGCTTGACCGCCTGGCTCTTTTCCAGCGATGCGCGATAGCCGGTGACGGTGATGGTGTCCAGCTCGGTGGTGGCCGAGGATGCGCCCGCAGGCGCCTGTTGTTCTTGTCCGGCAGCCATTGCAGAGCCGGAGCAGTACAGAGCGGCGGTGATACAGAGTGCTAACGTCGTGGTGCGGCTGTGCATGGCTAAACCTCGTTGGTTAGTGCTGTGAGCGCGCGCCGTGGAAAGGCATCGCGCTCGGCGTGGCCGGCAAAACAACACGCCCTGACCGATCGCGGTGATCGCAACTCCGTGCTCGGCAACGGCAGCGGGCGGTGTCGATTCGCGTGGTAGAGGAGGTGTCCCCCGTGTGGTGAAGCGGTGGAGCGAACGCGATATCGGCGAGCCCGGCGTCTGATGACGCAGAACCCGCGAACCTGGAATCAGCAGGGAAGGGAAGAGCCGTTCTTCAGTACCGAACAGTCCATGGCCCCTCCTGCCAGAACCCCGATTTGGACCGAGTCTCGCGTAGCGCTGACAGCGTTGTCAACACGTCGTCACAGATCTCTGATGCAGCTGCGATTGCGCTGCAATGCAGCATTTTTGCAGCGCGATCGTCGACGTAGTCGACCAGTCCCGCGTGCCCGTGCGTCTGCCGTGCCGGGTCGATTGGCGCTTTCAATGCTGGAAACGTTTCGTGCCGCAGCGTCTGGCGAAATTTGTGCCGGAATCCTTGCCATGCGTGCGGATTTTTCGCGGATGATGGGGGCGGCCCTGGATCGCCTTGATTGTGGGCTCCACGGTTGCTTTACACGGCAATTACTGACAACGTTGTCTACCCGCTGCCGTTCGTCGGACAACGGGACCTGACGCCAGCCCGCTGCCACTTAACAGGAGAATGCGTGAGCGCAAGCAGCCCAATGGAAGCGGTGGCCTTTCCGCGCCCCGACACCTTCGTTGCCGCAGACGTGGGAGGGACGCATGTGCGCCTGGCGCTGGTCTGCGAAAGCGCCGATGCAGGCAAGCCGGTCACGGTGTTGGACTACCGCAAGTACCGCTGCGCCGATTACCCGGGCCTGGCCGACATCATGTCCGCGTTCTTCGCCGAACTGGGATGTGCGCCGGTGCAGCGCGGCGTGATCGCCAGTGCCGGATACGCGCTCGAAGACGGCAGCGTGATCACGGCCAACCTGCCGTGGGTGCTGGCACCGGAACAGATCCGTCGCCAGCTCGGCATGCAGGTGCTTCATCTGGTCAACGATTTCGAGGCGGTCGCCTACGCGGCCAACTACATGACCGGCAGTCAGGTGATGCAGCTTTCGGGCCCGGCGCAGGGTGCGCCCGGTCCGGCGCTGGTGCTGGGCCCGGGCACCGGCCTGGGCGCGGCGGTGTGGATCCCCAATGGCGCCCATCCGGTGGTGTTGCCGACCGAGGCCGGCCACGCGGCGCTCGCCGCCGCCAGCGATCTGGAAGTGGCCTTGCTGCAGGAACTGCGGCGCACCCGCACGCATGTCGGCACCGAGACGTTGTTGTCCGGCCCGGGGCTGTTGAATCTCTATCACGCACTGGCCGTGTTGCGCGGCGAGCGGGCCACCCATGCCGGCCCGGCCGATGTCACCGCCGCTGCGCTGGCCGGCAACGACGTGCTCGCGCGCGACGCGCTGCAGGCATTCTGCGGCTTCATGGGCAGCGTGGTCGGCGACATGATGCTGCTGTATGGCATTCGCAGCGGCGTGTATCTGGCTGGCGGATTCTTGCCGCAGATCGCCGACTTCATCGCCGCCAGCGACTTCGTCACCCGCCTGCTCGACAAGGGCACGTTGCGCCCGGCGCTGGAGCAGGTGCCGGTGCGCATCGTCGAACACGGCCAGCTCGGCGTCATCGGCGCGGCCAGCTGGCTTCTCCAGCACGCTCGCTAGGCCAGAACCCCGGATCGCATCCACGCCGCAGGGGCGCTTGCGGCCGCAGGGGCCTTACCGACAAACACCGGGACTATCGGAAACGTCGCTCCGCGGGAAGGCCCATCGCGCCCGGGTGCGCTCCTACGCCTTACCGGGGCGCTGCCTGCGTCGGGCTGTCCCACGGACCTACAAACGATCCTCCCGCCATCTCGCGACCGCAAGAGCTTCGTAGGAGCGCCCTCGGGCGCGAGAGGCCTTACCGACAAACGCCAGGACGATCGGAAACATCGCTCCGCGGGAAGGCCCATCGCGCCCGGGTGCGCTCCTACGCCTTACCGGAGCGCTGCCTGCGTCGGGCTGTCCCACGGACCTACAAACGATCCACCCGCCATCTCGCGACCGCAAAAGCTTCGTAGGAGCGCCCTTGGGCGCGAGAGGCCTTGCCGACAAACACCAAGACGATCGGAAACGTCGCTCCGCGGGAAGGCCCCGTCGCGCCCGGGTGCGCTCCTACGCCTTACCGGAGCGCTGCCTGCGTCGGGCTGTCCCACGCCCGACAAACGATCCCCCGCCACGTCGGCGGCCTACAGATCCCCGAACCGCGACTGCAATGCGGCAATGGCGGCCAGCCCGGCGGTTTCGGTGCGCAGGATGCGCGGCCCCAGGCGCAGGCCGGTGAACCCGGCGTCGGCCAGCGTCGCCCGATCGCGCGGTGACCAACCGCCTTCCGGCCCGATCGCCACGATGACGTCCCGCTGCGTGCCCGCGCTCAAGCTGCCCAGGCGATGCTCGCCCTGCGGGTCCAGGGTCAGCCGCAGCGCCTGCGGGTCGCTGGCCACTGCCGCCTCCTGCAGGCCGGTCGGTGCTGCCAGCGCCGGGACGCGCGCCCGGCCGGATTGCTCACAGGCAGACACCACCACACTGCGCCAGTGCGCCACGCGTTTTTCCAGGCGCGCCGCATCCAGCTTCACTTCGGTGCGTTCGGCGTTTACCGGCACGATGGCTGCAACGCCCAGCTCGGTGGCTTTCTGCAGGATCAGATCCATCTTTTCGCCTCGGGCGATACCCTGGATCAGGGTGATGCGCAGTGGCGATTCGTTCGCCAGCGGCTCGGCACGTTCCACCATCGCGCGTGCCTCGCGCTTGCCGGCCACGGTGATGCGTGCGTGGTAGTCGCTGCCATCGCCATTGAACAGGATGCAGCCGTCGCCCTCGCGCAGCCTCAGCACGCGCAGCAGGTGGTTGGCCGATTCCTCGGGCAATGTCACTTCCTGGTCGCACTGCAGCGGCAGCGCAACATGGGAGCGGGTCACGCGCATGCGACGGCCTCCTCGATGGCCTGGCGCGTGGTTGCCGCCAGCAAGGCAAGCTGCGCCTCGTCCACGCAGTACGGCGGCATCCAGTACAGCACGTCGCCCAGGGGCCGCAGCACCACCCCGCGTTCCAGCGCGGCGCGATACGCCTTCAGGCCGACGCGCGCGGCCGCGGGGAAAGGCGTGCGCTTGTCGCCGCCACGGGTGAGTTCGAAGGCGACGATCATGCCGGCCTGGCGCACGTCGGCCACCGCGTGGTGTTCGCCGATCTGCGCGGCCAGGGTGCTCATGTGCGCGGCGGTGTGCTGGTTACGCGCAATCACGTCGTCGTCTGCGAAGATCTGCAAGGTCGCCAACGCGGCCGCGCAGGCCAGCGGATTTCCCGTGTAGCTGTGTGAGTGCAGGAAGGCGCGTTCGCGCGAATCGTCCAGGAACGCGTCGTACAACTGCTGGGTGGCCAGCACCGCCGCCAACGGCAGGAAGCCGCCGGTCAGGCCCTTGGACAGGCACAGCAGATCGGGCATCACACCGGCCTGCTCGCAGGCGAACAAGGTGCCGGTACGGCCGAAGCCGGTCGCAATCTCGTCGGCAATCAGGAATGCGCCGTGCGCATCGCACAAGGCGCGTGCGCGGCGCAGATACGCCGGGTGATACATGCGCATGCCGCCGGCACATTGCACGCGCGGTTCCAGAATCAGCGCGCAGATCTCGCCGCGCGCTTGCTCGAACAGTGCCTGCAGCGCATCGGCGGCCTGCAGCGCGTACGCTTCCGCGCTTTGCCCGGGCTCGGCCAGGTAGGCATCGGGCGAGGGGGCGAAGGTCGCTTCCAGCAACAGCGGCGCATACACGCGCCGGTAGAGCGGAATGTCGCCCACCGACAACGCGCCGATGGTCTCGCCGTGGTAGCCGTTTTCCAGCGCGATGAACCGCGTGCGGCGATGCTCGCCACGGTTGTGGAAGTAATGGAAGGCCATCTTCAAGGCCACTTCCACGCCGGCCGAGCCATTGTCGGCGTAGAACACCTTGGACAACGGCGCGCGGTCGGGCTGGCGTGGCGCAATGGCCAGCAGGCGCTCGGCCAGCTGCACCGCCGGTGCGTGCGTGAAGCCGGCCAGCATCACCTGCTCCAGCGTGCCGGCCTGTTGCGCAATGGCCGCACCGATGCGCGGCTCGGCGTGGCCGAACAGGTTGGTCCACCAACTGCTGACCGCGTCCAGATAGCGGCGGCCATCGTGGCCGACCAGCCACGCGCCGCTGCCGCTTGCGATCGGCACCAGGGGAAGCGTGTGCGGATGCTCGCGCATCTGCGTGCACGGGTGCCACACCACCGCAAGATCGCGTTGCCGCCACTGTTGGGCAGCTTCGGAGGCTGCAGGGTCTGCTAGGATTTCGGGCTCATGAACATGTCGATGCATCTGCCTATTCTATCGGTCCGCTCCGCGGCTGCGTGCCACGCATGAGCCCGCGTCTGCCGACCATCCACAAGATCACCGATCTGGGGGACGGGCCGTTCCGTCGCCAGCAGCTGGATCTGGAGTTTTCCAACGGGCAACGCCGCCTGTACGAGCGCCAACTCAGCCAGGGTCATGGCGCGGTCGTGGTGGTGCCGATGCTCGACGAGACGACGGTGCTGCTGGTGCGCGAATACGCGGCCGGTGTGCATCGCTACGAGCTGGGCCTGGTCAAGGGGCGCATCGATGCCGGCGAGACCCCGGAGCAGGCCGCCGACCGCGAGCTCAAGGAAGAAGCCGGCTATGGCGCGCGCCAGGTCCAGGTGCTGCGCGCGATGACGCTTGCTCCTACTTATATGAGTCACCAATCCTGGCTGGTGCTCGCGCGCGATCTCTACCCGGAGCGCCTGGTGGGCGACGAACCGGAAGAGATGGAAGTCGTGCCCTGGCCACTGGCGCGTCTGGACGAGTTGATGCTGCGCGAGGACTTCTCGGAGGGGCGCTCGCTGGCGGCATTGTTCATCGCGCGCGAGTGGCTGGAGCGCAACCGGTGATCCGCATCCCGATGGAATTGCGCGAAACCGTGATCGCCATCGCCCGTGAGGCCGGCGAGGCCATCATGCAGGTGTACGCGCAGGACTTCGCAGTCGAGATCAAGGACGATGCCAGCCCGCTGACCCAGGCCGACCTGGCTGCCAATCGCGTCATCGTCGACGGCCTGCGCCGGGTCACACCCGACGTGCCGGTGCTGTCGGAAGAGTCTGCGCATGTCGCCTGGGAAACACGGCAGTACTGGACCAGCTATTGGTTGGTCGATCCGCTCGACGGCACGCGTGAGTTCGTCAAACGCAACGGCGAGTTCAGCGTCAACATCGCACTCATCCACATGGGCGCGCCGGTGCTCGGCGTGGTGCAGGCGCCGGTCGATGGCCGGGTCTGGTACGCCGCGCGCGGCGAGAATGCCTACCGCCGCGACGGCGATCGCGACGAGATGCTGCAGACCCGCACCCCGGCCGCCACGCCATTGCGGGTGGCGGCCAGCCGTTCGCATCGCGATGCGCGCACCGCCGCCGCGCTGGAGCGCATGGGCGAGATCGACGTGGTCGCGCAAGGGTCGTCGTTGAAGTTCTGCCGCATCGCCGAAGGCGACCTGGATGTCTATCCGCGCTTCGGCCCCACCTCCGAGTGGGACACGGCGGCCGGCCAGTGCGTGCTGCACGCCGCCGGTGGCGTGCTGCTGGCGGGCGGCTCCGGCAAACCGTTCCGCTACAACCGTCGCGACACGCTGCTCAATGGCGACTTCATCGCGATGGGCGATCCCAATCTGCCCTGGCGCGATTGGCTGGCGTAAGCGTGCCCGGCGAAGGCCGGCGGCGTCGGTGTGCCGGTCTGTTAACGCATGCGCGCCCGTCGTGGCACGCCCCACCCGCACGCCGAGCGCTCGGGTGCGGCCCGTATCGCGTTTGTGCTGCGTGCCTGCGATGCTGCCTGCGCATCGCGGCATCCGCCAGCTCCGTATCGGCCGACAGGTACACTGCGGCAGCCTTGCGCGCCTGAGGTTCATCCGCTGCACGCATGCGCGATCGCCACGCTGCCGCCGCATTGCGCATGGAGCATCGCGGCGGCGCTGTGCGCCTGCCCACCGTTTTCAGGAAGACACCATGTCCCAGACTCCGCCCACCGGCGACATCCAACGCCTGCTGCAGCTGATGGCACGCCTGCGCGATCGCGAGCACGGCTGTCCCTGGGATGTGGAGCAGACCTTTGCCAGCATCGCCCCGTACACCATCGAAGAAGCCTACGAAGTGGCTGACGCGATCGATCGCAACGACCTGCCGGGGTTGCGCGACGAGCTGGGCGACCTGCTGCTGCAGGTGGTGTTCCATGCGCAGATGGCGTCCGAACAGGGCGCGTTCGGGTTTGCCGAGGTGGTCGCCACGCTCAGCGACAAGCTGGTGCGTCGCCACCCGCACGTCTTCGCAGCGCAGGCGGCCGACGACGCCCAGGCGGTGAGCGCCAACTGGGAACAGATCAAGCGCCAGGAGCGCCGCGTCGCCGGGCATCAGGACGAGTCGGCGCTGGCCGGCATCGCGCGCGGTCTGCCGGAGTGGCAGCGCTCCACCAAGCTGCAGTCGCGTGCGGCGCGGGTTGGCTTCGACTGGCCGGGCCCGGCGCCGGTGCTGGATAAGTTGCAGGAAGAACTCGACGAGTTGCGCGTGGAATTCGCGCGTGGCCCGGTGGCCGACAATCAGGCGCGTCTGGAAGACGAACTCGGCGACGTGCTGTTCGTCTGCGCCAATCTTGCGCGGCATGCCAAGGTGGACGTGGGCGCGGCACTTCGGCACGCCAACCTGAAGTTCGAACGTCGCTTCCGCGCAATGGAAGCGCTGGCGCATGCGCAGGGCACCGGACTGGACGCGCTGCCGCTGGGCGCGCAGGAAGCATTGTGGCAACAGGTCAAGCGGGACGAAGCGGCTGCAGCCCCGATGCCCGATTCCGACCCTGTGGCACGCCGATGAACTCCGCGCTGGGCACGCTGCTGCTCTTCGTCGCCACCGCCGTGGCCGAGCTGGTGGGCTGCTACCTTCCTTATCTATGGCTGCGCAAGAGCGGCAGTGCGTGGTTATTGCTGCCCACCGCACTGAGCCTTGCGCTGTTCGTGTGGCTGTTGAGCCTGCATCCCACTGCCAGCGGGCGTACCTACGCAGCCTATGGCGGGGTCTACATCGCCAGTGCGCTACTGTGGTTGTGGTGGGTGGACCGCATCACGCCCACGCGCTGGGACCTGCTCGGTGCCGGCTGCTGCCTGCTGGGCATGGCGGTCATCATGTTCGCGCCACGCAACGCCTGAGCCGGGTAGGCGCTGGTCGCGCACGCCGGCCGGTGTGGCGCCGCGCAGCCTTGTCCATTGCCGCCAGTGTGGTGTGTGCAGCGGGTGCATACTTCGCGCAGGACCGACTCGTCACTGCAAAGGGGCTGCACATGTTTCCAACTTCGTTTCTGGCCATCGCCGTTCTGGTTGCCGGTGTCATCGTGTTGTTCAAGACCGTGCGCATGGTGCCGCAGGGATTCCAGTGGACGGTGGAGCGCTTCGGCCGCTACACCCACACCATGAGTCCCGGGCTGCACTTCCTGGTGCCGGTGGTCTACGGCGTGGGCCGCAAGATCAACATGATGGAACAGGTGCTGGATGTGCCCAGCCAGGACGTCATCACCAAGGACAACGCCGTGGTGCGCGTGGACGGGGTGGTGTTCTTCCAGGTCCTGGATGCGGCCAAGGCCGCCTACGAGGTCTCCAACCTGGAAATCGCCACGATCGCGCTGGTGCAGACCAATATCCGTACCGTCATCGGTTCGATGGACCTGGACGAATCGCTGAGCCAGCGCGAAACCATCAATGCCCAGTTGTTGAGCGTCGTCGACCAGGCCACCAATCCTTGGGGCATCAAGGTCACTCGTATCGAGATCCGCGATATCCAGCCGCCGCGCGACCTGATCGATTCGATGGCGCGGCAGATGAAGGCCGAGCGCGAAAAGCGCGCACAGATTCTCGAAGCCGAAGGCTCGCGGCAATCGGAAATCCTGCGCGCCGACGGCGAGAAGCAGGCCGCCGTGCTCGAGGCCGAAGGCCGCAAGGAAGCCGCCTTCCGCGATGCCGAAGCACGCGAGCGGCTGGCCGAGGCCGAAGCCCGCGCCACCCAGGTGGTGTCCGATGCGATCGCCAACGGTAGCGTGCAGGCGATCAATTACTTTGTTGCACAAAAATATGTGGAGGCGTTCAAGGCGCTGGCCACCGCACCCAACCAGAAGTTCGTGCTGATGCCGATGGAATCCAGCGGCATCATCGGCTCGATCGCCGGCATCGCCGACCTGGCGAAGGAAGCGCTGGCCAAGCCCGATACCCCCGGCGTACGCATGCCGCCGATGCCGCCGCGCGCGGGAGTCTGAGCCATGCGTTGGGACGTGGTGGTATGGGCGGTGCTTGCGCTGCTGTTGATCGCCGCCGAGACCTTGGTGCCGGGTGCATTCCTGTTGTGGATGGGCATCGCCGCGGCGGCGGTGTGCCTGCTGGTGCTCGCAATGCCGGGCATGTCGCTGTTGGTGCAGATCGTGGCGTTCGTGCTGCTCAGCTTCGTGTCGGTGCAGGTCTACCGCAGCTGGTTTCGCGGCAAGGGGCGGCAGAGCGATCGGCCCTTGCTCAACCGGCGCGCCGAGCAATTGATCGGCCGTCGCGTGCTGCTCGATCAGCCCATCCACGATGGCCGCGGTCGCGCCAAGGTCGACGACGCGTTCTGGGTGGTCAGCGGTCCGGAGCTGCCGGCCGGCGCAGCGGTGCGTATCGTCGGTGTGGATGGCATGACCTTGCTGGTGGAAGCGGCCGGCTGATTCGTGTGCAGATATCGCGTGCTGCTCCGGATGCTGCAGTGCGGGGTGGCAGTGTCAGGCGTGCGCGCCCTGGATTCCGGCTGTGCGTATGCACGGCTTGCCCGCAAGTGCGGCCGGGCAGCGATAATGGGCGTCTTTCCCTTGGACCGGCGCTCATGACCCAGAAGACCATCCTCAACGACACCCATCGTGCGCTCGGCGCCAAGATGGTCGACTTCGGCGGTTGGGACATGCCGATCCATTACGGCTCGCAGCTGGACGAGCACCATCAGGTGCGTCGCGACGCCGGCATGTTCGATGTCAGCCACATGACCGTGGTCGACCTGCACGGCGCACGCGCGCGTGAGTTCCTGCGCTACCTGCTCGCCAACTCGGTGGACAAGCTCAAGGTCGCCGGCAAGGCGCTGTACACCTGCATGCTCAATCCGCAGGGCGGAGTGATCGACGACCTCATCGTCTATTACATGCGCGAAGACTTCTTTCGCCTGGTGGTCAACGCCGCCACCCGCGAGAAGGACCTGCAGTGGATCGGCGAGCAGGCGGCCCGCTTCGAGGTGCGCGTGGAAGAGCGCGGCGACTTCGCGATGATCGCGGTGCAAGGCCCCAACGCCCGCGCCAAGGTCATCGACCTGCTCGATCCTGCCGACACCGCCGCGGCGAGCAAGCTCAGCCGTTTTGCCGCATTGCAGACCCGATCGCGCGATGGCATCGAACTGTTCCTGGCACGCACCGGATACACCGGCGAAGACGGTTTCGAGATCGTGCTGCCGCAGGATGCTGCAGTGACGTTCTGGAATGCGCTGCTCGCGCAGGGCGTCAAGCCGGCCGGCCTGGGAGCACGCGACACCCTGCGGCTGGAGGCTGGCATGAACCTGTATGGCCAGGACATGGACGACGCGGTCACTCCGTATGAAGCCGCACTGGCCTGGACGATCACGCTCGACGAAGGCCGCGACTTCATCGGCCGTGCCGTGCTCGAATCGCAGAAGGCGCACGGTGCGCCGCGCCAGATGATCGGCGTGGTGATGGATGAGAAAGGCGTGCTGCGGCACGGCCAGACCGTGCTCACCGCTGCCGGTCAGGGCGAAATCCTGTCGGGCACGTTCTCGCCGACGCTTGGCAAGGCGATTGCCTTTGCACGCGTGCCGGCCGGCAGCATCGACCAGCTGCGCGTGGACATCCGTGGCAAGCAGGTGCCGTTGCGCGCAGTGAAGTTCCCGTTCGTGCGCGACGGCCAGGCGCAGCCCGGCGTCCTGGGCGAGTGAGCCCGACGATGTCGGCCGTCGCTGGCCGGCATCATGCAATCGCATGCAACCCAGCCATACCGCCGCGCGTGCACCTGTCTTGTCGCGCGGTCTAAACTAACCACCTGTCCCGACCCCATTCCCTGACCCAACTTTCCCGGAGCACACCCATGAGCGAGATTCCTGGCGACCTCAAGTTCCTCAAATCCCACGAGTGGGCCCGCGTCGAGAGCAACGGCCGCGTGACCGTCGGTATCTCCGATCACGCACAGGGCTTGCTGGGCGATCTGGTCTATGTCGAACTGCCGAGCGTCGGCGACACCGTGCAGGCCGGCAACGGCGCCGCGGTCGTCGAGTCGGTCAAGGCGGCGTCCGATGTCTACAGCCCGGTCAGCGGGACCGTGGTCGAGGTCAACAGTGCGCTGGGCGACAAGCCGGAAACCATCAACGAAGACGCCTACGGCGAAGGCTGGATCTTCGTCGTCGAACTCGACGACAAGGACCAGCTCAACGAACTGTTGTCGCCCGACGACTATGCCGAGCTGCTCGAAGACGACGATCACTGAGGCGATCTCGCCTGTTGCACTCCGATGGCCGCTCCTGGAGCGGCCATTTTTTTGCGCGATGCGGGAGATGCCGATGCGCGAGCATGACCGGGTGGGCGCATGGATAGTCGCCTGTGCATGCGCTCGATCGGCCATGGGCATCAAGCGCCGACGGCAACGCGACCACGTTGGATGGCGGCATCCATGGCGCGGTGATCCGATGCGAACACCGGCGAACACGCGCGTCGGATTTCTGACGTGAGTCACCCGTGAGGATCTGGCGTGCGCCTGGTGAAAAAGTTGCCCGTGGCAACGCGCGTCGACCAAGCGAGCCAGCGCGCGCTGCATGTGGCGACCAGCGCGTAACGACACGCATGCGGCGATCAAACCACGCAATAAGTTTGCGCATTTGGGCGTGTGCGACACCGGAAGTGGAGTTGCCGGACAAAAAATTTTCAGCTGGCGGACAGGCGGCGAACAATGCCGCCAGGTGCAGTGCACCGCCGTGGCGTCGTGGCGGCGCACGGCGCGCGTCGTTGCAACGATTTAGAAAAACAGCAGAAAAGAAGTGCTTTTTTGATGGCAGCGACGCAGCGGTGCGTGCGTTGGCGTTGCGCCGTGCCGCGCGCGTGGTGCGCTTGCCGGACGTCGATGCCAGGCATGGCGATGGCGAACTGAAAAAAAAATGCAAAAGAGTGTTGACAGTAAAAAAAAGCGTGATTAGGTTTCGCCCAGCAGACATTGCTGCGAAAGAGAGTGAGCAGAATCGACATCAAGCCGACACGCTTGTTCAAGACGTCCACCGAAGCACGATCACTGGTGGAGTCGGGTCCGCTTCTCTCCAGAAAAGCAGTTGTCGTTTCGATCACGCACCCGTGTCGCCGTTCGATGCGGGTGTTTCTGTATCCGTCCCGTCGCGCATCATCTGCGGACGGTTCCCGACGACGGCATGCCGGCGCGGGGTTTGGTTCAACTGGGCGTTTCATCTCCATAGTTCACTGACGAGGAGCCAATTACATGGCCATTAAAAAAGCTGCGAAAAAGAAACCCACCGCCAAGAAGGCAGTGAAGAAGACCGCCGCCAAGAAGGCGACCAAGAAGGTCGCGAAGAAGGCAACCGCCAAGAAGGCAGTGAAGAAGACCGCCGCCAAGAAGGCCGTCAAGAAGACTGCGAAGAAGGCAACCGCCAAGAAGGCAGTGAAGAAGACTGCCAAGAAGGCAACCAAGAAGACTGCCGCCAAGAAGGCGGTGAAGAAGACCGCAAAGAAGGCGACCAAGAAGACTGCCGCCAAGAAGGCCGTCAAAAAGACCGCCAAGAAGACTGCGAAAAAGGCCGTAGCGAAGAAGGCGACCAAGAAGTCCGCCACCAAGAAGTCCGCTACCAAGAAGCCTGCAGTGAAGAAGGTCGCCAAGAAGAAGCCGGCCGCTCGCAAGAAGAAGGCCGCTCCGGTCGCGCTGCCCGCTACCCCGGCACCGCTGATCTGATCTGCAACACCCGATCGCCGTAAACATCGAGCTCTCTCCCCGACGCCCAGCGGGGAGGGAGCTTTTTTATTGCACGGCCGTCCGGGCCAGGCGCGAGGCAGTGATCGCGCAGTGACCGTCGTCGGCACGACGGTCGATCATGCAATGGTGCAGGGCAGGGCAGGGCAGGCGAGCCTTGCCGTTGGTTTGCGCCGTCATGGTGGCTTTGCAGCGCCGTGCAGCCATGGCTCTTCCAGCAGTCACGACATCTGCCAGCGTGAGTCCCTCGGTCGTAGCCGGCACGCAAGCCGGAGCGGCAGGCGGGCAGGGTTCGTCGTTTGCGGCGCCCAAGCGCTCTCTCACGATGTTCGCTGCGCAAGACGGCCGGTGCGGGCGAAGCAGCGAGCAAAGGCCCAGCGTGGCCAGCGTCGAGGATTCTTGGATTCAATTGAGCACGCACGCACGCACGTCCGATCCGGTACGTGGACGGACCCAGCGCATCGTTCTCGACGGCAGCACCGCGGCCCCGCAACATCCATCGCGCGAAACGCATGTGCGTGCATGGACTGCCTGGCTCAGAGCGACGGCGCTGCGGTCAACGTTCGAAGGGCAGTCCACGCCCGCGATCTCGACCATGCAGATCGACATCGACCACTTGCCAAGGCGCCCTCGGGCTCAGCGTGCAACCAGGTGTAGCGCGGCGACAGCCAGAAACAACGCGGGCGGCCGAAGCCGCCTGTGTCTGAGCATGCAGCGCGCTACCGCTGCAGGTATGCAGTGCCGGCGCGGCAGGCGGCTCAGCGCGGCGATGCCACCGACTTGCCGGACGAGGTGCCCTTGCCGGCCGGGTCGGGCTTTTCGGCCAGCATGTTCTCGCTGCCGAAGTCACCGTCCACATCGATATCCAGCCAACGCTTGGCCGGTAGGCCAAGTGCGCGATCGAGGATGGTGGGCAGCATGCCTGAGGGCAGGCCGCTTTCGCCGTTCCACATGATGGCGATGCCGAGGTCGCGCTCGGGTAACAGCGCCACCAGTCCGCGGTAGCCCTGCACCGCACCGGCATGGAACACCACCTGATGGCCCGCATAGTCGAACACACGCCAGCCCAGCGCATAGCTGGCTGCATCCACACGCTCGTGACGCCAGCCCGAGCGCATTTCGCCCGGCGTGGAGATCAGCGGTGCGTGCAAGGTGGCCAGCAGGGGCGCCGGCAGCACGTCGGTGCGATGGCCGGTGTGCGCGAGCAGCCATTGCGCCATGTCGCTGGCGCTGGCGTTGACGCCGGCGGCAGGCGCCAGCCGGTAGTAGGTGGGCTTGGGCGTCAGTGACACCCAGCCGTTGCGGCTGCGCACGTGCGGCCGCGCCCAGCGCGGGCTGGCCTGGATGCCGGCCAGGCCCATGCTGGCATCGTTCATGCCCAGCGGCTTGAAGATGCGCCGCTCCACCGACTGCTCGTAGAAGCTGCCCGAGGCGGCGAACACCACATCGCCGACCAGGCTGAAGGCCACGTTCTGATAGGCGTAGCAATCGCCCGGCGCGCAGCGCAGCGGTGCGGTCGCCAGCTTGTGGCTGAGCGAGTAGTAATCGACGTTGGATTCGATATCGCGGTCGTAGGCATTGCGGGTCAGGCCGACGCGATGGCTGAGCACTTCGGCCACCGTCAGCTGACGGGTCGCGAGGTTGTCGCTGAGCTGGAAGCCGGGCACGTAGTCGACCACCTTGCTGTCCCAGCGCAACACGCCGTCGTTGACCAGCAGGCCGGCCATGGTGCCGGCAAAGGCCTTGGACAGGGAGGCAAGACGGAACACCGTGTGCGCATCGACCGGCTGCGGATGATTGACGTCGGTGACGCCATAACCGCGCGCGCTGAGCACCTTGCCGCCCTGCACGATGGCCATTGCCATGCCCGGCAAGCGATTGCCGTAGGTCAGCTGGTCGGCCATCGATTCGAAGGCCGCCACATCGAAGCCGGCGGCCGGCGCCAACACCTTGCTGGCGGGCAGCGAAGCGCGGTACGGGAGCGGGGCAGTGGGCGATTGCACCACGGTTGCCGGCTGCAGGGTCGAAGCGGTGGGCGCAGGCGTCTGTGCCGTGGAAGAAAGGGCCAGAGGCAATAACGCCCCGAGCAGCCCGATGGCCAACGGACGGAACCGTCGGTGCCTGCGCATTACTGTCATGGTTTTCCCGCCTGATCCACTGCCTTCGGCGATTCTAGCGCCGCGCTTCGCAATAGCACAAACTGCCAGAAGATGAATGGGCATCATATTGATCCTATTGACGATTTGGGTTCAGAAAGCGAGCCGATCGCAGAGCGTTGGCGATCGGCAGTGGCCGCTGAGTTGAAGGTTGCAAGCTACGTGCCGCGCGCCGTCCGCGGGCATGGCCGCAGCGGGCCAGCGCTGCTGGTGGTGCAGCGCGGCATCGGCTAACGTGCGCGCTACTTCTAGTCGGGTACTACCACCGCCATGGTCTTGCTGTCGGGTTCGTTCGCGCAGGCGCTGACACCATGACCGCTCCGTCTGCGCCGCGCTCTGCGGTTGGCCGTCTGGGCGCAGCGCTGCGCAACTCGCCGCCGCTGGCGTGGTCGTTCCTGTATTTCTTCTGCCTGCTCAGCGGGTATTACGTGCTGCGCCCGGTGCGCGAGGCGATGGGCGCCTCGGCGGACCTGCAGGCGATCTTCCCCGCCGGCATGATCGCTTTCTTCGCCGCGCACGGCATGCCGCTCAAGGATCTGGCCCTGCAGGTGTTGTTCACCTGCACCTTCCTGATCATGTTGTTGCTGCAGCCAATCTACGGCGCGTTGGTCAGCCGGTTCCCGCGTCGTGTGTTCCTGCCGACGGTGTACGGCTTTTTCATCGCCACCCTGTTGCTGTTCTACGCGCTGTTCAACAGTGACGTACCCGGGCGCGGCATGGCGTTTTTCCTCTGGGTGACCGTGTTCAACCTGTTTGCGGTGGCGGTGTTCTGGAGCTTCATGGCCGATGTCTTCAGCAATGCCGAGGCGCGCAGCTACTACGGTTACATCGGCGCGGCCGGCACGCTGGGTGCGTTTCTCGGGCCGATCCTGACCCGCACCCTGGTCGAGCGCATCGGCATCGCACATCTGATGCTGGTGTCGGCCGGCTTCCTGTCGGTGTGCGTGGTCTGCGTGCTGCGCCTGAGGCTGTGGGCGGTGGCGCGCGAACAGGAGCTTCGGCTCGATTCCGGCGAAGTGCCGATGGGCGGCGATGTGTTTGGCGGGCTCAAGTTGATCGTACGCGAGCCGCTGCTGCGCTGGCTGGCGCTGATGACCTTGTTCGGCGTGGGCGTCGGTACCCTGCTGTACAACGAGCAGGCTGCGCTGGTGCGGCGCCTGTACACGGATGCGGCAGCGAGCACCGCGTATTACGCCGGCATCGACCTGGCCGTCAATGCACTTACGCTGGTGCTGCAATTACTGGTAACCCGCGCGCTGCTGTCGCGCTTCGGCATTGCGCCGGCGCTGCTGATTCCCGGAGTCGCCATCACCCTGGGCTATGCGGTGCTTGCCGCGTCGCCGCTGCCGATGATGATCGCGATCGTGCAGGTGATCACCCGCTCCAGCGAGTTTGCGTTGGCCAAGCCTGCGCGTGAAACGCTCTACACACGCGTGAATCGCGAATGGCGCTACAAGGCCGGCGCGGCAATCGACACTGTGGTCTATCGCGGCGGCGACTTGAGCTTTGTCTGGATCCACAAGCTGGTATCGGCCCTGGGCCCGAGCGCTGTCTTCGTCGTCGGCCTGCTGGCCGCCGCCGGCATGACGCTGGGTGCGTTCGGGCTGCTGCGTGAGGCACGCAAGCTGCCGGCAGAGCGCGATGGCGGGGCGGGTGAGCGCGTGGCGGAATCGCAGGGCTGATCAGTATCGGGTCGTGCGGGTGCGTGTCGTTGCGTCTGTCGGCTCCGGTCAGGGTGGCATCGACAGGGCGCTGAGGCTGTGCGGTTGATGGGGCAATCGACGTGCCCCCTGCCGTCTCCATGCCTCGACCCAGGCTGTGCTGCCAAGGGCAAACGACTGACAACGCGCGGGCGCCGATCATGCTTCGGGAGGCTAGCTCGGAGTGCCGCCCGCGCCGCTTCTTAGCGGCTGCAGGCCTGCGCCCATGGTGATTGATTCGATGGCCCAGGCACCCCGTCATTACGCGCGGGTTGCCGAGCTGGTGACGCCATCCGGTCACCAGACATCGGCCGGGGGGGGGGGCGTCTTGCCAGACAGCCGCAGCGCCATCGCGGCTATGCTTGCCGCACGTCCATCAGATCTTTTCGCCATGTCCCTGTTCGCGATCGTTGCCGGTGTCCTTGTCGGCCTGCTGCATGTCTACATCCTGGTGCTGGAGATGGCGCTGTGGACGCACCCACTGGGCCTGAAGACCTTCCGCAACACGCTGGAGAATGCCCGGGCCACACGCGTACTGGCGGCCAACCAGGGGCTCTACAACGGCTTTCTGGCGGCCGGTCTGCTCTGGGGGGCACTGGCGGCACGCGCCGATGTGCTGAGCTTCTTCCTGGGCTGCGTGATCGTGGCGGGTTGCTATGGTGCCTACAGCGTCAATCGCCGCATTTTTTTCGTGCAGGCCCTGCCTGCGTTGATCGCACTGTGCCTGGTGTGGCTGCCGCACTGAGGCATGTTCGGCCGCGAGTCGCCTCGTGCAGGCGCGAGCCTGACCGCGATCAGGCATGACCAGCGATCTCCCACACTGGCGTCTTCGGTAGCGGGTCGTCTCCCGTAGGAGCGGGCCTGACCGCGACAGCGTGTTACCAGCGGCCTCGCTTAGGCGTGTAGCAACAATGCCTCCTCGTGGGGCAAGCCCGCCTCCGTGTGTCGAGCGGCAAGAGACCTGACCACTTGCGGCTCACCGCTGCAGCCCGCGCGTAGCGCGCCGCCCTACAAACGACAACGGCGGGCCAGAAGCCCGCCGTAGTCCGCATCACCTGGCAGTGCTGTTATGCCGCTTCGCGCGGCTGTTGCATCTGCGGCTTGTCGTAGAAGCTGGCCGCCCGCAACTCGTGCGGATCAAAGTCGTCGACGGTGATCGTGTCCATCATGATCTCGCGCAATTCTTCCAGCAACTTGCGCTCTTCCAGGGTGATCACCCCTTCGGCCACTGCTTCGTCAAGCTGCGCGGTGAAGTCCAGCGCCTCGATACCCTTGGTCTTGAGCGCCTTGAGGAACTTGCGCTCCACCGGCTCGGCCATCACTGCCTTGGTCAGGTAGCTGGCGATGCGGCCGCCCGGGTTGTTGGCGCACGGGGTCAGGAATACGCCCTGCGCCAGACGGTCGCGCGCCTCGTTCGGCGCCATCAGGATCGAGGCGACGCGGTGGCCCAGACGGTCACCCGGCGCTTCGGCTCGACGGCCCAGCGGGAAGATCAACATCCACATCAACCAGCCCACCGGGCGGATCGGGAAGTTACGCAGCGCCGCAGACAAGGCGGTTTCGATCTTGTGCACGCTGTCGTGGAAGGCCCAGGCCAGCAGCGGCTGGTCGGTGGCCGGCGCGCCCTCGTCGTGATAGCGCTTGAGCATCGCACTGGTCAGGTAGATATGGCTCAACACATCGCCCAGACGGCCGGACAAGGACTCCTTGAACTTCAACTTGCCGCCCAGCATCAGCATCGACACGTCGGCCATCAATGCCAGATTGGCCGAGTAACGGTCCAGCTTGCGGAAGAAGCGGCGGGTGTAGGCATCGCCCGGCGCCGCGCCGATGCGCGCACCGGTGATGCCAAACCAGAACGAACGCACCGCATTGGAAATACCGAAGCGGATGTGGCCAAACAGGCTCTGGTCGAAGGCTTCCAGACCACGACGCGTGTCCGGATCCTGCGCCGCCAGCATTTCCTTCATCACCCACGGATGGCACAGGATCGCACCCTGGCCGAAGATCAGCAGGCTGCGGGTCATGATGTTGGCGCCTTCCACGGTCACACCGATCGGCGCAGCCTGCCAGGCACGGCCAGCGAAGTTGCGCGGCCCCAGGATGATGCCCTTGCCGCCGATCACGTCCATCATGTCGCTGACCACTTCGCGACCCATGGTGGTGCAGTGATACTTGGCGATCGCCGACGGCACCGACGGCACATCGCCGCGATCCACCGCCGCGGCGGTCGCCTGCGACAACGCACTGATCGCGTACGCCTTGCCGCCGATACGCGCCAGCGCCTCTTCCACGCCTTCGAAACGACCGACCGACAGGCCGAACTGCTTGCGGATGCGCGCATACGCACCGGTGACCACGGCCGCAGCCTTGCTGCCGCCGCTGGCGGTAGAGGGCAGGGTGATCGAACGGCCCACCGCCAGGCACTCGTTGAGCATGTTCCAGCCCTTGCCGACCATCTCCACGCCGCCAATCAACTGGCTGAGCGGAATGAACACTTCTTCGCCGTGGATCGGGCCGTTCTGGAATGGCGAGTTGAGCGGGAAGTGGCGACGGCCGATTTCCACACCGGGCGTTTCGCGCGGCAACAATGCCAGCGTGATGCCGATGTCCTTCTTGTCGCCGATCAGGCCTTCCGGATCATAGGCACGGAACGCCAGACCGATCAGCGAAGCGACCGGCGCCAGGGTGATGTAGCGCTTGTCGAAGGTGAGCTTGACGCCGAGCACGTTGGCGCCATTCCACTCGCCCTTGCACACGATGCCGTAGTCCGGAATCGAGGTGGCATCGGAACCGGCGAACGGGCCGGTCAGGCCGAAGCACGGCACTTCCGCACCGACCGCAAGGCGCGGAAGGTAATAGTCCTTCTGCTCTGGCGTGCCGTAATGCAGCAGCAGCTCGCCCGGCCCGAGCGAGTTGGGCACGCCGACGGTGGAACTCACCACGCTGGAGATCGAGGACAGCTTCTGGATCACCTTGTGGTGCGCCAGCGCACTGAAGCCCAGGCCACCGTATTGCTTGGGGATGATCATGCCGAAGAACTTGTTCTTCTTGATGAAGTCCCACAGCTCCGGCGGCAGGTCGGCGTGGACGTGGGTGATCTCCCACTCGTTGACCATCTTGCACAGCTCTTCCACCGGGCCATCCAGGAACGCCTGCTCTTCGGCGGTGAGCTGCGGCTTGGGATAGTTGAGCAGCTTCTGCCAATCCGGATCACCGGTGAACAGCTCGCCTTCGAAACCCACCGAGCCGGTTTCGAGCGCGATGCGCTCGGTCTGCGACAGCGGCGGCAGCACCTTGCGAAAGAACGCCATCAACGGCGTGGTCAGCAGCGGCTTGCGCAGGAAGGGCAACAGCACCGGAGCGGCCACCAGCACCACCAGCGCGGCGGCGACGATCGTCGCGGTGAGATTGGCACCCAGCAACCAGCACCCCACCAGCACGCAGGCGCTGATCGCAACCCAGGTGGCAAGGCGCATGCGGTGATAGGCAGCGATACCCGCCGCCAGGATGACGAGGAGGAACGGTGCAACGATGCTCATGGTCTTGCTCCAGTGACATGCTCGGTGATGTTGGACGCTGCAATGGTGCCAACCGAGGGCAGTGCGTCCAGATAATGCAACACGGTGGCGGTAAACGTGGTGTTGTCGTCGCCGGCCAGCATGTGCGTGGCATCGGCCACCTGCACATGCTGCGCGTGCGGCGCAATCGACAAGAATTCGGTGATGTTGGCCGGCGTTACCAGATCGCTGCGCCCGCCGCTGATGAGCAGCATCGGGCACCGCACCTGCGCGGCGGCTTCCAGCAAGGCCTGTTGCTGCAGCTGTGGATCCTGCCCCGCCAGTTCGTCGACCAGGCGCGGGTCCCAGTGCCACTGCCAACGGCCATCGTCGCGTAGGCGCAGCAGGCCCTGCAGCTGGCTTGCCGTCTTGCGCGGGCGATGCGGCAGGTACGTGGCGATGGCATCGGCAGCGGCGTCAAGCGAGGCAAACCCGTCCGGATGCGCAGTCATGAAGCGCAGAATGCGCTCCACGCCGGTGGTATCCCAGCGCGGGGTGATATCCACCAACACGATCGCCCGGAACAGGCCCGGCCAGCGTGCCTCCGCAAGCAGGCCGAACAGGCCACCCATGGAGGCAGCCACCAATACCGGCGGTTCGGGTTGCTCACCTGCCAACACGATCAGGTCGTCGGTGAACTGGGTGGCGGAGTAGGGCAGGGCAGCGTCATTGAAGCTCGAATCGCCATGCCCCCGTGCGTCATACGACAGCGCACGGTAGCCGGCGTGCGCCAGCGCTGTTGCGGTCGCCTCCCAGGCATGCCGGGTCTGTCCGAACCCATGCGCGAGCAATACCGTCTGCCGGTATTCGGCGCCTTGCACCGACACCGCCAGCGCTGCGTCGCCAACGCTGACAGGCGACAAGTGCGCAGGGTGTGCAAGCGTAGAGGGGACGGTGACCATACCTAATGGTATGGATGCCGCCTGTTCTCTGTCAATACTCCTTGGTATGGACGGTTAAGCCGTTGAATCGTGTCGGTTGTGTGGCGTTTTTGTGATGCATACTGCAACTGACCCAGGCGTATGGTTAAATCGCGCCATGAACGACATTACCGACGCCAGCCCCACTACGCCCCGCGCCAGTTCCGGTCGCGGCAACCGCCTCAGCGCGGACGATTGGGCGCAAGCCGCGCTGGACCTGATCGCCGAACAAGGCGTGGGCGCAGTTGCGGTGGAGCCGTTGGCACGCCGTCTCGGCGTCACCAAAGGCAGCTTCTATTGGCATTTCCCCTCGCGGGACGCCCTGCTGCAGGCCGCCCTGGAGCGCTGGGAGATCTTCGAACAAAAGGAAGTGTTCGGCAGCCTGGAAGACGTACCCGACCCCAGCGCCCGCTTGCGCGCGCTGTTTCAATTGGTCGCGCACGAAGTTAAACCGCATGTCATCTATAGCGAACTGCTTAAGGCGCTCGATCACCCGGCCGTGCGCCCGGTCATCGACCGCGTCTCGCAACGCCGCCTCGATTATTTGATCGCCTCGTTCCGCCAGGCCGGCCTGTCCCGCACCGACGCCCAACACCGCGCCCGCTTGGCCTACGCCGCCTACGTCGGCTTCCTGCAACTATCGCTGCAGCTGCAACAACCCAAACAGGCACGCGAAGAATTCGAATCCTACGTCGAGCATGTGATTCAGACGTTGATTCCGGGCTAGAGGATTCGGCTGGCATATCGCAGAACGCGCCCAGGCAACTCAAGCCGACACTCACAAAAAAGCCGCGACTCTTTCGAGTCGCGGCTTTTTGATTACAGATTACGCAAGCTGCTTATCAGAACTTCTGGGTGTAGCGCATGTAATAGAAACGACCCGGGATTTCGTACTGCGAGTCGAAGCTATTTGCAAACGCTGTTGCGGCCTGCGGCGGATCGCGGTCGAAAGCGTTGTTCACGCCGACGGTAACGCGGGCATTCCACGGAGCCTTCCAGTAAGCGGCCAGGTCGGTGTAAGTGACGCTCGGGACGTGGTTACGCGGAGCAGCGCCAGCATCAGTTCTACGATTCGGATCCGAGCACAGCAGTGCAACGTTGGCCGGAGTAGCGACATTGGCGCCGGTGCAGTTTTCAACCTGCGAGCTGTAATAGCGCATGGATGCCGAGCCGCCGACATCACCCAATTCCCAGTTCAGCATCAGGTTGGAGCGGATGCGCCAATTGTTGTCACGTGCCGAACCGCCACGGTACAGACCAACGCGGGTTTCCGGATCCTGCAGCGGCTTCTCAACCACGAACTTGCTCATGTAGGTCGAGTCCCACACCACGCTGAAGCTGCCCCATGCGGTATCAGGCAGGCGATAGCCCACGGTCAGGTCGTAACCTTCCGCTTCGATCCTGGCGATATTGTTGGGCACTGCAAGCAGGTTGGAGACTTCGCCAGTCGGCTCGCGCTGGATCAGCGAGCAGGCGTTGGCGATGCCGGCCAGGTAGCAGCTGTCCAGGGTCTCCTGCACGGTCTGCGTGTCGATGGCATCTTCGATCTCGATGTTCCACCAGTCGAGCGAGATATCCAGGCCGGTCACCCAACCCGGGCTATAGACGAAGCCCAAGGTCTTGGATGTGGACGTTTCCGGCTGCAGGTTCGGGTTGCCGCCGGTTGCAGTACGTACCTGCGGGTTGGCCTGAGCGTAAGCCGGCACTGCGCCGCACGAGCCCGGACGGGTGCCATTGACGGAGCCATCGCTGAAGGAGCCCGCGCAAGGATCGCGTACGTCTTCGAAGGTATCGCTCACGCCCTGGAACAGCTCGTTGATCGACGGGGCGCGGAAGCCTTGCGACCAGTTACCACGGATCATCAAGTCGGTGATCGGCTTCCAGCGGAAACCAAACTTGCTGTTGGTGGTGTCACCGAAGTTGCTGTAATCCGAATAGCGCGTTGCCAGGCTGAAATCGAGCAACTGTGCGCCCGGCAGGTCGGCCAGCAGCGGCACGGCGAGTTCGAGGTAGGCTTCGTCCAGCTTGTAGCCGCCGTTGGTGGCGGTACGCGCATTGCCGGTGGTGTCGCCGGAGTTGATCAGCGCGTCCGGATCATCAAAGCCCGACTCTTCGCGGTGTTCAGCGCCCAAGGAGAATGCAAACGCGCCTCCCTGCAGATCGAACAGTTCGCCGCCGATGTTGCCGAAGTAGGTCTTCTGCTCATAGCCGTACAGGTCATGCGCATTGAATCCGGCATAGCTCAACATTTCAGGGGTCAACGAGCCGGGGCCGCTCAGCATGTCCATCGGGACGCAGCCATCAATGGTGCTGGCGGCGGTGCCGCAGCGTGCGACACCACCTGCATCGACGAACGACGGGCCAAGTGCATTGCGCAGCGCAGAGATATTGAACAGGCCGGTAGTGCGATCGGTCTGGTCATTTTTGCCGTAGAACATACCGGCTTCCCAGCTGAAGAAGCGCTGGCCAACTTCGAAGTCGCCTTCAAAGGCGCCACTGAAACCGAACGTCTTGACGTTCTGGGTGAAGATACGACCACCCGTTTCTTCTGCGCGGTACTGGATGTAATCGATATCGCGGCCGGTGTTGTTGTAGATGTTAGCCGCCGAAATGACGATGTCGGCACCATTGGTGCCCGGCGCGGAACGGCCCAGCACGACCGGCATCGGCGCGAGGATCTGGCTCGACTCACGCTCGTTGTAGGTCACGGTGGTCTTGAAGCGCACGTTGTCGGTGATCGACAGGCCGGCGTCGGCAAACACCGACTTGCGTTCCTGCGGGGTCACCAAATAATTGGCCGGTGCAAAGTTGTAGCTGTCGGCAGCCGTGTAGTTGCGCTGCGTGGTGCCACCATCGTTGGTGATCGAGAAGCCGGGCGTGCCGTTGAAGCGCGTTGCGCCGAAGGTTGGTGTGCCGGTGGCGCTGGTGCCGGTCGGCCCGAAAATGCCGAAGCGACCACCAGGAATCGTGGTGCTGTTGCCGGTTCCGGCAACGGCGCCGAACACGGGGACCGACGAGATTTCGCGATCGCCCGCCCACACCGGCTCTTCCTTGACGTAGCCAACGCCCAACGTGGCGTGCCAGCGATCGCCAGTGGAGCCGATCGTGAAGTCGTAGGACTCACGGCTGCCGTCGCCCTTGTCGTACTGGCCGTAATAAGCATTTGCTTCGGCGCCATCGAAGTTCTGGCGCAGGATGATGTTGATCACGCCGGAGATGGCGTCGGAACCGTAAATCGTGGAAGCGCCGTCCTTCAGGACTTCGATGCGCTCAACGGCAGCAGTCGGAATCGTGTTGAGGTCGACCGCACCGCCCAGGCCCGTGCCGCCGACCCAGCGACGACCGTTGACCAGCACCAGGGTACGGTTGGAGCCGAGGTTGCGGAGGTTGACACGGGTTTCGCCGTTGCCGCCATTGTTGACGTTGCTGTTGAGCGCCGAACCGCCCGAGCTGATGTTCTGGATCACGTCGCCGATCGAGGTCAGGCCCTGCGACTCGATCTGCTGACGGCTCATGCTGAAGACCGGCTGCGACGTTTCGACGTCTGCGCGCTTGATACGCGAACCAGTCACTTCGATCTTGTCGAGGTTGGTGGTGCCGGCGTCTTGAGCGATGGCGGTACCGGTACCGCCCACGCCCACGACAAGCGCGAGGACAACTGCATCGCGCAGCTTGTTGGACTTGCAATTCATTAGCTCTCTCTCCAAGTGATCTTGGGTACTGCCAAGGGTTGTTTGCCTAACGGGGGCTCCGAAGAAGCGGATCCAAAACGTCAGGGTGAACCGATGGTATATGCGTTGTGCGGGAAATTAAAGTCCCGTTAACGAAAAAGAAGAAAGCCGTGAAAGCACGTGCGGCGGAGAGTGGTCATAACGCAAAACGCCACCGGCGGAAGCTCGGTGGCGCACTCAAAAATCCTTTTAAATCAGCGGATTAGAGGTCCTGCTCGTACCTGACGTACGGGATGGTGCCGTCGCTGTTGCTGTCGTTGTTCGGGGCAAAGGGGTTCTTGCCGCGGGAGATCACGTTCTCCGCGCCGACGGTCAGCTGGCCGCTCCAGGGGGTACGCCAGGTCAGGCCCAGGCCAAGCCCTTCCCATTTTTCCGGTTGGCCGGGGACGTCGACCACGCGGCCGATCACGTTCGCGCTGAAAGCCCCATAGCCACCGCCCACGCTGAGGGTCTTGCTGTCCCACTGGTCGGCAATCGCCGGGGAAACGTCGGCCAGCGGAACCAGACGGGCGCGGGCGTAGGTGCCGCCGATCGAGACGAAGCCTTCGCGGCCGATGTTCTTCTGGCCGAAGACGGTCAGGTCGTTCTGTTCGACCCGGGTCAACGGAGCCTTGCCTGCGCCGACCAGCCAGGCGGGCAGGGTGTCGCGACCGGTGCCTGCAGTGACCCCAACCCGGCCACCGGCACGGTTGAAGCCCAACGTCCCGGAAACGCGGCGCGCGGCAGCGGCGCTGTCTTCTTCTTCGTCGCCGATCCCGGCGAGCAGGCAGTGGCTGGCCAGCCCGCTGATGTTGGTGCCACGGCTGCTATTGCACAGCAAGCCAAGCGAATCGCCCGAGGTCAGGCCGAACGCAGCGTCCAGCGAGTTGCGGCCGAAATGCCAGCGCGCACCGGCTTTTTGCTCGCCTGTGGGCTCCAGGTACAGAAAGGCTTCCACCTTGCCGCTGCCCTTGTTCCACACCGGCAGGATCGTACTTTCGCGGAGCTGCTGGGACGTCGACTGCGCATGCACACCCGTGGCTGCCGCAAGGGCAACCAGCAGAGCGAGCGGAAGGCGCAGAAGGTGTCGCATACCAGAGATCAGACCCAGGGGCAGTTGTTAAGTTCCCGAGAGCGGGCAGGGAAGATGCTAGGGTGTTTATGATTATTTAACAAGTAGTCACGCTCCCCAGAACGCGCCCGCGATGCTCTCTACTGCAACCGTTCCGGCGCCTGCTGGGAGGGCTGCGCTGCGCTGAAAAGTACGTCCAGCTCGGTCAACGGAAAGTGATACTCACGGCCGCAGAATTCGCAGCGCACCTCTACCTCGCCGGTGTCTTCGGCGGCGGCGCGCGCTTCGGCCTCGCCCAGCGATTGCAGCATCGAAGCCACCCGTTCGCGCGAGCAGGAACAGCCAAAGCTGAGCGGCCTGTCGCCCAGCAGCTGGACATCCTCTTCGTGAAACAGGCGATGCAGCAGGTCCTCACCGGCCACCGACAGCAATTCCGGCGCGCCGAGGGTGTCGAACAGTGCACCGATGCGGGTCCAGCCATCATTGTCGCCTTCGTCGCCGGGCAGTTTCTGCAGCAGCAGACCGGCAGCCTGACCCGGGGCGGCCGCCAGCAGCAGGCGTGTTGGCAGCTGCTCGGACTGCTGGAAGTAGGTTTCGAAGGCTTCGGCCAGATCGGGGGCCTGCAGGCCGACCAGACTCTGGTAGCGCTGCGGCTCGCGCGGGTCCAGGCCGGGGTTCTCGATGGTGATGGCCAACAGTGCGCTCTCGCCCAGCTCGCGCAGGTCGGTGGGAGCATCCGCGCCATCGGCCAACTGCACGATGCCGCGCAAGGTGCCGGCAGCGGTGCATTCGGCAAACAGGGTGCGCAGGGTGTCGTTGCCGCGCAATTGCACCGACAGCCGCCCGTCGACCTTGGTATGGCCGGTGAACAGGGCCGACGCCACCGCCGCTTCGCCCAGCAGCTGGCGTGCCGCCGGCGGGTACTCGGCGGCGCCCTGGATGTCGTGCCAGGCCTGGGTCAGACGCACATGGACACCGCGTACGCCGGCGGCGGGCAGCAGGAAGCGGGAAAGCTGATCGTGATCGGTCATGGAGACATCGGACGTAAGGGACGCCGGTTGCCGGATAATGCGGCAGGCATCGGGATTGAAGGTCGAAGCACACTAATGGGGACGGATGCATTGGATGGCAAGCAGGGTGCGCCCGGGCGGCGCAGGCGCTGGCTGCGCTGGATACTGGCGGCACCGCTGCTGTTTGCGGCGGCCAGCGTGCTGCAGGTGCTGGTGCTCCGAGTGGTGGATCCACCGGTCAGCAGCATGATGGTGGCTCGCTATCTGGAGGCGTGGGGGGACGGCGACTGGAGTTTTTCGCTGCACCAGCAATGGCGCGACTACGAGAAGATTGCCGCCAGCCTGCCGATTTCGGTGGTGGCTGCAGAAGACCAGCAGTTTCCGATCCACCACGGTTTCGATCTGCAGGCCATCGAGAAGGCGCGCGATCACAACGCGCGCGGCGGGCGGGTGCGTGGCGCCAGCACGATCAGCCAGCAGGTCGCCAAGAACGTGTTTCTGTGGCAAGGCCGCAGCTGGGTGAGAAAGGGGCTGGAGGCCTGGTACACGGTGCTGATCGAACTGCTCTGGCCCAAGCAACGCATTCTGGAGATGTACCTCAACGTGGCCGAGTTTGGCGACGGGGTCTACGGCGCACAGGCAGCTGCGCGGCAGTTCTGGGGCAAGGATGCCGCCGGCCTGTCGGCCGCCGAGTCGGCGCGTCTGGCAGCGGTGTTGCCTTCGCCCCGTCGCTATGACGCACGCCGCCCCGGTGCCTATGTGCAGCGGCGCACGGCCTGGATCCAGCGTCAGGCGCGCCAGCTTGGCGGCGCTGCGTATCTGCAGGCGCCGTGAGCATGCGCAGCCTCGACGCAGCCCAGCCACCGGATGCCGCCGCGCGCCTGACGGTGGTGATCGCGGCCTATAACGAAGAGGCCAGCATTCCGTTGCTGCATCCGCGGCTGTGCGCCGTGCTGGCGGGCCTGCAGGACCTGCAGACCCGTGTGCTGTATGTCGATGACGGCAGTACCGATGGCACCTGGGACGTCGTGCAGGCGCTTGCGCAGGCCGATACGCAGGTGAGCGTGGTGCGGCTGTCGCGTAATTTCGGCAAGGAAGTGGCGGTCTCTGCCGGTCTGGACCATGTGTTGCCGGGCGCGGTGGTGCTGCTCGATGCCGATGGCCAGGACCCGCCGGAGTTGATCCCCGAATTCGTCGCGCTATGGCGTGCTGGATACGACAACATCTTCGGGACGCGGGTGTTCCGCGAAGGCGAGAGCTGGCTCAAGCGCAGCGCAGCGCACGCGTTTTACCGGGTGATCCGGCGCCTGTCGCGCACGCCCATTCCAGCCGATACCGGCGATTTCCGCTTGCTGTCGCCGCGTGTGGTGCAGGCCTTGCAGCAGCTCCGCGAACGCCACCGGTTCATGAAGGGATTGTTCGGCTGGGTGGGATTCCGTCAGGTGGCATTACCGTACCGGCGCGCGCCGCGGCTGTCGGGGCGCAGCAAATTCACCGTGTGGCGGTTGTGGAATTTCGCGCTCGACGGCATCACCAGTTTTTCCACCGTGCCGCTTCGCGCCGCCACCTATCTCGGGCTGCTGACAGCGCTGGCGGCCTTTGTGTTCGGGGCGTGGGTGGTGGTCAAGGCGGCGCTGATGGGCGACCCGGTGGCCGGCTGGCCGACCATGATGTCGGTGATCCTGTTCCTGGGCGGGATCCAGCTGATTGCGTTGGGATTGATCGGCGAATACCTGGGGCGCTTGTATGACGAAGCCAAGCAGCGCCCGCTGTACCTGGTCGATACCCACCACGGCGCGGTGGGAGTAGGCTGCGACGACCAGACCAAGCGCGGAGCGGGCCATGCAGACCGTACGACAGCTGTTGGGGACCAAGCAGGTTGAGGTATTCGCCGTCGCGGCCGATGCCGCGGTGATCGATGCGATCCGGCTGATGGCCGAGAAAGGCATCGGTGCGGTGCTGGTGATGGACGGGCAGCGCCTCGTCGGCATCGTGTCCGAGCGCGATTACGCGCGCAAGGTGGTGCTACGCGATCGGTCGTCATCGACCACCAGCGTTGCCGAAATCATGAGCACTGAAGTGGTGACGGTTTCGCCATCGGACTCGGTGGAGCGTTGCATGCAGCTGATGACCGACGGGCGCTTTCGGCATCTGCCGGTGGTCGAAAACGGCCGCGTGCAGGGCGTTGTCTCGATCGGCGATCTGGTCAAGGCGGTGATCGAGACCCAGCAGCGCGATATCGATCAATTGCAGCGTTATATCGCCAGCTGACCCCGCTGCGTTGTCGCGGTTGAAGCAGCTTGAACGCCTGAGGCGTGCTGCTGATTGGCGGCGTATCTGACGATGGCAGCGTGGCACCGGGCGTGGCTTGCATCGCCCGGTTGCAGGCAGATGTCGTGACGACGACTGTGCCGCCGTCCGTTTGCTCGCTGTTACTGCGCGTACTTGCCGCCGCAATCGCTGTCCTGCCCCGGGCCGGGCTCGAAGGTCGCCAGCAGCGCCGCCGGCGGCGCAATGCTGCCCAGCGCCACGGCAATGGCGCCGCGGACACCAAGTGCCTTGAAATCCGGGCGGAAGCTGGGGTCTTTGAAGGTGCCGGCAATGCGCAGCGGCGAGCGCAGGCTCAGGATGCTGCGGTCCTTGGGGCGCGGGCGCAGCAGCAGGTCGAGCGTCTCGTTCTTGAGGCTGATGGTGCCCTCGCCGACGATGATGGTGTCGGTGCTGTCGAAGGCCGATGCGCGCGACTGCATCAGGCCGTCCTGCACGCCGAAGTCGCCGAAGATGCAGCGCACCGGAATCTGGCGGTCCTTGGTGACCAGGTATTTCAGCGATTCGGCAATGTCCAGACCCGCCAGTTCCATGATCAGGTTGCCCACATGGCCGCGTCCCATGCCAACGCCGATCGAGCCGTCGGCAGTACCGAGCATTGCAGCGATCGAGTTGCCGCGACCGCGCAGGTCCAGCTCGCCGCCGATCGCACCGGAGGCCTGCTTGGCGAGCGTGGCATCGGGGAACAACTGGTCCAGGCGGATGCCACGAATGCCAGCTTTCAGCTGGGTCGTAATGACCTCGTTGCGCGCATCCATGCGGATGGTGGAGCGGATGTCACCACCGGCAACGCCGAAGTTGAGCGGGTCCAGCTGCAGCAAACCGTCCTTCAGCTTCAGCGTCGCATCCATGTCGTCCAGTGGCCAGGAGGGCGCATTGATGCGCTGCGCGCGCCAACGCACCTGCGCATCCATGGCGCGCAGCTTGGACAGGTCGTAGGGCGTGGTGGGCAGGACGCGCGCGCTGGCGGCCAGTTGCGCGGCCTGCTTCTTTTGCTCGGCGTTGGCCGACTCGTTGGCACCGGTCTTGGGCGGTGCACCGACGAAACCGGCCAGATCGTCGAAATCCAGTCGCTTGGATGCCAGGTCGGCGCGCAGCAGTGGACGCTTGTTGCGCAGGTCCACTTCGGCGGTGCCGGACAGGTCGCTGTCGCCAGCGGTGCCGGTGAACTTCTCGTAGCGCCACACGTCGCCATCGCGGCGCAGGCGGCCGTCGAGGGTGTAGGGCGGTGTGGACGGCATGGCCACGCCGGTCAGGGGATACAGGTCTTCCATGTCCTGGCCGCTGAGCGCCATCTGCAGATCGAACACCCGGAACTGGAACGGATTGGTCAAGGTGCCGCGCACATGCGTACGGGTTGCGCCAGCGCTGCCGCGTAGATCGATGCGGAAGGGGTGTTCGCTCTGGCTCAGCTCCAGCGGCGAGGCGGTATCGCCCTTCAACGTAAACGGGTAGCCCTTCCAGCGGCCCTTGCCATCGATGCCGATCGGTGCGGCGCGCTGGTCGCTGCTAGGCGGTGCAAGGCTGTTGATTGCCACGTCGATGTCCGAGCGGTTGGCATCGTCGACGTATTGCAGCCGCCCGTTGCTGACCAACAGACGGCCCAGGCGCGGCATGCTGCCGTCGCCATCGTTCTGGTCGAACACCCAATTGCCCGGGTGTGTGTCGTTGCCGGCTTCCAGCAGGATGGACGGCTGCTCGAGGCGAATCTCCGGCAGGCGCACCTTGCCGCGTAGCAGCGGCCATAGCTCGACATCGATCTCGGCAGCATTCACTTCCGCCATTGCGCCACGCTTGGACCAGGATGCATTGCCCAGCCGCATGCGCTCGCCGCGGACGGTGGTGGTGCGGCCCAGGTCCACATCCAGGTGCCCCAGCCGAAACTCGCGTCCGGTCTTGGCGCTGACCACGCGCTCGACCGGGCCGCGGAGCCAGTTCCAGTCGAACACCAGCACGAAGATCACGATGATGGCGGCAACGATGCCGGACCCGATCAGCCAGCGGCGGCGACGCGGTGAGCGGGAGGTGTGGGCAGCAGCGGCAGGGGTCACGTTGTTCACGTGCGCATGGTTGGCGATGCTTCGTGCACGGGGCGCGAACGCGCCACGCCGCCATCACACCACCTGTTCGATCACCGCAACGAAGTGGCAAGCGCTACCGGCAAGCACGAACAGGTGCCAGATGGCATGGAAGTAGCGCTGCGTATCGCGTTGATAAAAGTACGTGCCAAGGGTGTAGAAGAGCCCGCCGGCCAGCAGCCAGCACAGCGACCAGGTGTCGACCGAGGCAAGCAGAGGCTGGATCGCCACGATGATCAGCCAGCCCATCGCCAGATACAGGATGGTCGACAGCAACCGGAAGCGCCCGGTAAAAAACAGCTTGAAGATCACGCCTGCCGCGGCAATCGTCCAGATCGCGGCGAACAGGCCCCAGCCCCAGGGGCCGCGCAGATTGATCAGCGTAAACGGGGTGTAGGTGCCGGCGATCAACAGATAGATCGCGCAGTGATCGAGCACCTGCAGACGCGCCTTGGCGCCTGGATGCGGAATGGCATGGAACAGCGTGGAGGCGACGTAGAGCAGCACCAGCGTGGCACTGAACACGATGGAGGTGGCCAGTTGCCAGCCATCGCCATAGATGGCGGCCAGGGTGATCAGCACCGAGCCGCCCGCCAGGGCGGCGATGGCACCCAGGCCGTGGGTCACGGCACTGGCAATTTCGTCGCGCAGGTCGGTCGAGGGGGAAGCGTCTGCATTCATGCCAAAAAGGTACCGCAACTGCGCGCAATTCGCATTGCAGGCAGTAGCGTACGCTTGCGAAAGTTCAAGCGTGGGTCAATCGACTGCCTTGGCATGCGCATGTTCGCGGGTGGCCGAGAAGCGCACGTCCGGTGCGCGTTCCTGCGCGAGCTGTAGGTTGACGCGGGTCGGTGCCAGGTAGACCAGCTCGCCGGCGGCATCGATGGCCAGGTTGCCGGCATTCTTTTCGCGGAATTCCTCCAGCTTCTTGGCATTGGCGCAATGCACCCAGCGTGCGGTGGTGACGCTCACCGGCTCGAAGATGGCATCCACGCCGTATTCGTCCTTGAGGCGGTAGGCCACGACGTCGAACTGCAGCACGCCCACGGCGCCGAGAATCAGGTCGTTGCTCATCAATGGGCGGAAGAACTGGGTGGCGCCTTCTTCGGACAGCTGCGCCAGGCCCTTCTGCAATTGCTTGAGCTTGAGCGGATCACGCAGGCGCGCGCGGCGGAACAGTTCCGGCGCGAAGTTCGGGATGCCGGTGAACGACAGCGATTCGCCTTCGGTGAAGGTGTCGCCGATGGAAATGGTGCCGTGGTTGTGGATGCCGATGACATCGCCCGGCCAGGCTTCGGCAGCGATCTCGCGGTCGGAAGCCATGAAGGTCAGCGCGTTGGCGAGTTTGAGGTCCTTGCCGCTGCGCACGTGCAGGGCTTTCATGCCGGCGGTGAACTTGCCCGAGCACACGCGCATGAACGCCACGCGGTCGCGGTGCTGCGGGTCCATGTTGGCCTGGATCTTGAACACGAAGCCGCTGAGCCTGGCCTCGGTCGCTTCGACGCGGCGGCCGGTGGTGTCGCGTGCCTGCGGCGGCGGCGCGTGTTCGACGAAGAAGTCCAGCAGCGGCTGCACACCGAAGTTGTTGACGCCCGAGCCGAAGAACACAGGCGTCTGCTGACCGGCGCGATAGGCCTCCAGGTCGAACGGATTGCTTGCGCCCTGCACCAGCTCCAGCTCATCGCGCAGCTCGGCCAGCATCTGCTCGCCGATCTTTTCGGCCAGGCCGGGTGCATCCAGCGACGGAAAGATGGTCGAGTCCTGACGGGTGAAATTGCGCCCCTGTTCGTACAGATGCACTTCGCCCGTGATCAGATGAACCACGCCCTTGAGGCGCTGGCCCATGCCGATCGGCCAGGTGACCGGCGCGCACTGGATGCCGAGCACGGTTTCCACTTCATCCAGCAGCTCGATCGGGTTCTTGCCCTCGCGATCGAGCTTGTTGATGAAGGTCATGATGGGGGTGTCGCGCAGGCGGCAGACTTCCATCAGCTTGATGGTGCGTTCTTCCACGCCCTTGGCCACGTCGATCACCATCAGCGCCGAGTCCACCGCGGTGAGCACGCGGTAGGTGTCCTCGCCGAAGTCGGCATGGCCGGGGGTGTCGAGCAGGTTGACGATCTTGCCCTCGTACGGGAACTGCATCACCGAGGAGGTCACCGAGATGCCGCGCTCCTTTTCCAGCGCCATCCAGTCCGAGGTGGCGTGGCGGGCGGCCTTGCGGCCCTTTACCGAGCCGGCCATCTGGATCGCGCCGCCGAATAGCAGCAGCTTTTCGGTCAGCGTGGTCTTGCCGGCATCGGGATGGGAAATGATGGCGAAGGTGCGGCGGCGCGCGGCTTCGTTGGAGACTTCGGACATGGGCTGGGCGCGCCCGGTCGGACGCCTGCGGAAACTGAGGAAGCCGGTGATTATAGCGGCTTCGGCGGGCAGGCCCTGCCGGGTGATCTGCCGGAGCCGAGTGAGCCGCCCGGTGCAAGGCCGCTCAGGGGGCGGGGGAGGGAAATTGCAGTTCGCCCTGCGGGCCCAGCATGCGGAACGGCACCGACACCAGCTGCAGGTCTGCGTTGCGTTGCACCGAAAAGTGCAGGTGCGCACCGGTGCTGTAGCCGGTATTGCCGGAGGTACCCAGCCGCTGGCCGGTGCCGACGCGCTGGCCGGCGCGCACCTCCACCCCGTTCGGAGCCAGATGGGCGTACAGCGCCATGCTGCCGTCGGCGTGCAGCACCCGCACCAGGTTGCCGCCGCCGGCACTTGGGTCGTGCGCATGGCCCTCGCTCACGTCCTGGCGCACCTCCATGATCACGCCCTCGCGCGCCGCCAGTACCGGCGTGCCCTGCGGTAGTGCGAAGTCCACGGCGTACCAGTTGGGCAGATCCGCGTGGCTGAACTGGCCGCCAAACCCCTGATCCACCAAGATCTGCACGTCGCGGAACGGCAGTTGGTAGTGCACCGGTTGGGGCTGGGCGCGCGGATCGCCGGGGACGAGGTCCAGCTTGAGTCCCAGCCCGTCCAGCGTGCGTTGGTTGCTGGCCGGATACAGCCGCGTGAGCAGGCGACGCTCGCGTGCGGCCAGCGACAGGGTCTGCGGCAGCTGCGGCACGGCGCGATAGTCGTCGGTGGGTGGCGCACTCAGGCGCACTTGCGCCGGCCCGTCCAGCGGATTGGTCACCCACGCCAGATAGACCGGCGCCTGCCATTCCAGCTGCAGGGCCGGGCCGGCGCCGGTCGGGGCAGGGATGGCGGCAGGCGGGTTCATGGTCGTAGCGCTGCCCCAATGCCAGCGTTGCTGCGCCTGGACAGGCAGTGCAGCGCTCAGCAAGGCGGCCAGCCACACCGTCATATGCACGGGCGAACACGGGTAAGAAACGCGGTGAGGCACGCGATTGGCTTGGACGGGTGGGGGCGCAAGTATGCCGCCCATCACAGTGCTGGGTGGTATCGGATGAAAATATATCTTTCCATCCGCATGAAGAGATTGACATCGCACAAGGCCGGTGGCATCGTTGCCTCACCATCGAGACCGGCGGAGGGACAGGCCCTTTGATGCCGGGGCAGCCAGCGGAGCGCGCAAGCGCCCGCGTTTGGTGCCAAATCCTGCGGGGACCTTCGCGTCCGCCGAAAGATGGTTCGACTCGTGCCTTCCGCACGTCGAACGCGAGCTCCCGCGAAGCTCGATGGCCGATCCACCCCGGACATCGCCATGAGCCTCGTGACCACAGCATCGCCAACCACCATTGATTCTCCAGACACCCATGCCGCCGAGATCGACGGCCCGCTCGCTGTGCGCGGCGACATCGCCGTGTCCTTGCCGATGCGTCATGCCGGCATGCGCGAGGTGCGCCTGCGCTACGAGCTGATCGGTGCTGCCACTGCGCCGGTGGTGTTCGTGGCCGGCGGCATCTCGGCACACCGGCATCTGGCCGCCAGCGAGGTCTTTGCCGAAAAGGGCTGGGTGGAAGGCCTGGTGGGCACGGGCCGTGCACTGGACCCGGCGCGGCGCCGGTTGCTGGCGTTCGATTTTCTTGGCGCCGATGGCACGCTGGATGCGCCGATCGATACCGCCGACCAGGCCGACGCGATTGCCGCGTTGCTGGATGCGCTGGGTATCGCGCGTCTGCACGGCTTTGTCGGGTATTCGTACGGTGCGCTGGTCGGCCTGCAATTTGCCACCCGTCATTCCGGCCGCGTGGGCACCTTGATTGCAGTGAGCGGTGCGCATCGTGCGCATCCATATGCGGCGGCCTGGCGCGCATTGCAGCGTCGCGCGGTGGCGCTGGGCCAGCTGCAATGCGCGGAGCATCACGGGCTGGCGCTGGCACGGCAGTTCGCCATGCTCAGCTACCGCACGCCGGAAGAATTCAGCGAACGCTTCGACGCGCCACCGGAAGTGATCAATGGCCGTGTGCGTGTGGCGGCCGAAGATTATCTGGATGCCGCCGGCGCACAGTACGTGGCGCGCACGCCTGTCACCGCTTACCTGCGCTTGTCCGAATCGATCGACCTGCACCGCATCGAGCCGGCGCAGGTGCGCGTGCCCACCGTCGTGGTAGCGGTGGAAGGCGACCGTCTGGTGCCGCTGGCCGACCTGGTCAGCCTGGTCGAAGGCCTGGGCCCGCGCGGCAGCCTGCGCGTGTTGCGTTCGCCGTATGGGCATGACGCCTTCCTGAAAGAAATCGATCGCATCGACGCGATCCTCACTACTGCCCTTCGCAGCACCGGAGAAACCGCATGAGCTTTCGTGACCCTGCAGCCGCCCCTTGTACCGCCGCTACCGCCGCCGTGCGCGCAGGCATCGACCGCGATACCGCCTACGGTGCGGTGACCCCACCGATCGTGCTGTCGTCGAACTTTTCCTTCGACGGGTTCGGCAACAAGCGCCAGTACGACTACACCCGCAGCGGCAATCCCACCCGCGACCTGCTTGGCGAAGCGCTGGCCGAACTGGAAGGCGGCGCGGGCGGGGTGATCACCTCCACCGGCATGGGCGCGATCAACCTGGTGCTCAACGCGGTGCTGCAGCCCGGCGACACGCTGGTGGTGCCGCACGATGCCTATGGCGGCAGCTGGCGCCTGTTCAATGCGCTGGCCAAGAAAGGCCACTTCGCGCTGATCACCGCCGACCTCACCGATCCGCGTTCGCTGGCCGATGCGTTGGCGCAGTCGCCCAAGCTGGTGCTGATCGAAACCCCGTCCAATCCGCTGCTGCGCATCACCGATTTGCGCTTTGTCATCGAAGCGGCGAAGAAGGTCGGTGCGTTGACCGTTGTGGACAACACCTTCCTGTCGCCGGCGCTGCAGAAGCCGCTGGAATTTGGTGCCGACCTGGTGCTGCATTCCACCACCAAGTACATCAATGGCCATAGCGACGTGGTGGGTGGCGCGGTGGTGGCACGCGATGCCGAGCTGCATCAGCAGCTGGTGTGGTGGGCCAACGCGCTGGGCCTGACCGGCTCGCCGTTCGATGCCTTTCTCACCTTGCGCGGCCTGCGCACACTGGACGCGCGACTGCGCGTGCACCAGGAAAACGCCGACGCGATCGCTGCATTGCTGGATGGGCACGCGGTGGTCAACCAGGTGTATTTCCCGGGACTGGCGGCGCATCCGGGCCATGCGCTGGCCGCGCGCCAGCAGAAGGGCTTTGGCGCGATGATGAGTTTCGAATTGAACGGCGGCGAAGCGGCGGTGCGCGCGTTTGTCGATGGATTGCGCTATTTCACCCTGGCCGAGTCGCTGGGCGGGGTGGAAAGCCTGATCGCGCATCCGGCCTCGATGACGCACGCGGCGATGACCGCCGAAGCGCGCGCTGCGGCCGGAATTTCCGATGGGTTGCTGCGGTTGTCGATCGGCATCGAATCGGCCGAAGACCTGCTGATCGATCTGCGCGCCGGTCTGGCGCGCGCCGAGGCCACCCTGACCACCGACACCCGCAAACAGGTCGACGCGTGAGCAGCGTGCTGCCCGAGTCGCGTCGTGCATCGGCCGCATCGGTGACCCCGACCCCACGCCTGGCCCTGTTGGGTACCGGCACCGTGGGCCGTGCCTTCGTGACGCGCTACACCGCGTTGCAGCAACGCCAGCTCCGGTTGCCGCGCTTCGACTGGCTGGCCAATTCGCGCATTGCCCACGACTGTGGCGTAAGTGCGGAGCAGGCGCTGCAGCAGGCCAATGCCGCCCCGCGCGGGCAGGCGGTGTTGCAACCCTGGGCAGAAACGGTGGCGCTGCGCGCCGGCGATGTGCTGGTGGACGCGACCGCCAGCGACGTGGTGGCCGACTGGCATGTGGAATGGCTGGGCCGCGGCGTCCACGTGGTCACCGCCAACAAGTTGGGCCAGGGCACGGCATTGGCGCGGGCGCAGGCGCTGCAGGCCGCGCGCCATGCCACCGGCGCGCATTACGGCGACAGCGCCACCGTGGGCGCCGGCCTGCCGGTGTTGAGCAGCGTGCGTGCGCTGGTGGCGGGCGGCGACCATATCCATTCGATCGAAGGTGTGTTGTCGGGATCGTTGGCATGGCTGTTTCACCGGTACGACGGCAGTGGTGCGTTTTCCGGCTGCGTGCGTGAAGCGGTGGCAGCCGGCTATACCGAGCCGGATCCGCGCATCGACCTGTCTGGCGAAGACGTGCGACGCAAGCTGTTGATCCTGGCACGCGCGGCCGGCTGGCAGCTGGAGGCCGAGCAGGTGCATGTGGAATCGCTGGTGCCTGCCGGCCTCGCCAACGTGCCGTTGGGCGAACTGCATGCGCACCTGGAGGCGCTGGATGCCGGGCTTGGTGCGCGCTGGCAGCAGGCGCGCGCCGCAGGGCGCTGCCTGCGCTTTGTCGGCCGGGTGGACGCGCATGGTGCAAGCGTGGGCCTGCGCGAGCTGGCGCTGGATCACCCGCTGGCGGGTGGTGCCGGCACCGACAATCGTGTCGCCATCAGCAGCGATCGCTATCGCGCGCAGCCATTGCTGATCCAGGGGCCGGGCGCGGGTGCCGAGGTAACGGCGGCTGCGTTGCTGGATGACGTGTTGCGGATCGTGGCCGGGTAGCTGGTTGAGAGAGCGGGGCGGCGCAGGCTCTCCGTGGGGGACGTCGTCGATGCGCATGCGGTCGATGGCGTCATCGACTGCGCGGATAACCTGGTTGCACGCCGCGATTGCAAGCGTCTCCAGCAGCAGCTCGCCGGTACGCGAGCTGTTGCTTTCAGGGATGCGTTGGTCATGCCAGTGGTGTTGCCGCCGGTGCTGCTTACCGCGTCACCGCCTTGAGTAACGCGGCATTGAAGCGTGTTGGGTCCTGCACCTGCGGCGAATGCCCCAGGTCGGCGAACTCGACCAGTGTCGCATTCGGAATTGCGGCCGCCGCGCGCTTGCCCAGCGTGGTGTAATCGCCGACGCGCGCCTTGACCTGCGGCGGTGCGGTGTCCTTGCCGATGGCGGTACGGTCCTTGAGGCCGATGAACAGCGTGGTCGGCACCGCCAGTTTTGGCAGTTCGTAGACCACCGGTTGGTTGAACACCATGTCGTAGGTCAGTGCCTGATTCCAGGCGACCGCCTGCCTGCCGCTGCCCAGCGACATGCCGGCCTGCATGCGCGCCCAGCGCTCGAATTCCGGCTTCCATTGGCCGGCGTAGTACACGTCCATCTGGTACTTCTTGATCCGCTCGAAGCTGGTTTTCAGTTCGTTGTCGTACCAGGCGTCGACGCTGCGCCAGGGGATGCCTTCGGCTTTCCAGTCTTCCAGCCCGATGGGGTCGACCAGTGCCAGATGTTCGGTGGCTTGCGGGTACATCAGCGCGTAGCGAATCGCCAGCATGCCGCCCATCGAATGGCCAACCACCACCGCACGTTCGATGCCGAGCTTGGTCAACAGCGCATGCGTGTTGTCGGCCAGTTGCGCAAACGAAAACTGATAGGCCGCCGGTTTGCTGGATTTGCAGAAACCGATCTGGTCCGGTGCGATCACGCGGTAGCCGGCCTTGCTCAGGGCCGCGATGGTGGTTTCCCAGGTGGCGGCGCAGAAGTTCTTGCCATGCAGCAGCACCGCGGTGCGGCCATTGGGTGTGCCGGTTGGCGCAACATCCAGGTAGGCCATTTCCAGCGGCTGCTGTTGCGAGGTGAATGCGTAGGTCTTGACCGGGTGCGGGTAGTCGAAGCCTTCCAGGCGCGGGCCATAACTGGCTTCCTGCGCCATCAGCGGACTGCAGGCCAGGGCGAGCGTGAGGGTGCAAGCGCGCTTTTGCATCGTGATCTCCATCCGAATCCAGCCTGTGACGGTACAGTCGGAGATGTGGTGGGGACGTACAGCCGGGTAACGTCTGGCGGGCGCTGCCGGCGCGTTGCTGGCGATGGCGTGGGTGACCAGCGCAGGCGCCGATGCCTGTTGCCCTCATCCGCGCTTCGCGCACCTTCTCCCGCGTGCGGGAGAAGGGGAGTGCATCGGTTCGCGCGAGGTCCAGTCCTCGTTGGCGCTTTGCGCCCTGTGCTGACTGCGCGGGAGAAGGGGAGTGCATCGGTTCGCGCGAGGTGCTGCCACGTTGGCGCTCTGCGCCCTCTGTTGACTGCGGGAGGAGGGGAGTGCACCGGTTCGCGCGAGGTGCTGCCTCGTTAGTACTCTGCGCCCTCTGCCGACTGCGGAAGAAGGGCAGTGCAGCTGTTCACGTCAGGTGTTTTCGTGATTCGAGCTGTGCGCCCCTCTCCTGCTTGCGAGACAGGGGCCTTACATCAACGCGCGCCTGGCAAACCTTTTGCCTGGAGATCGGCGCGCATCTGTGTGGCGGATTGTTTCGACACTCCAAGCGCTCACTCGGTGCCACTCTCGCTCACGAATGACTCAACATTCGATGACGTTTACCGCCAGGCCGCCGCGGCTGGTTTCCTTGTACTTGTCCTGCATGTCGCGGCCGGTGTCGCGCATGGTCTTGATGACCTTGTCCAGCGATACCTTGTGCTTGCCGTCGCCGCGCATGGCCATGCGGCTGGCGTTGATGGCCTTCACCGCGCCCATTGCGTTGCGCTCGATGCACGGGATCTGCACCAGCCCGCCGATCGGGTCGCAGGTCAGGCCGAGGTTGTGCTCCATGCCAATTTCGGCGGCATTTTCGATCTGTCCTGGGTTGCCGCCGAGTGCGGCAACCAGGCCACCGGCGGCCATCGAGCAGGCCACGCCCACTTCGCCCTGGCAGCCGACTTCGGCGCCGGAAATCGAGGCGTTTTCCTTGTAGAGGATGCCGATGGCCGCGGCGGTGAGCAGGAAATCGAAAATGCGTTGCTCGGAGGCGCCGGCGCAGAACCGGTCGAAGTAATGCAGTACGGATGGAATGATGCCGGCCGCGCCGTTGGTGGGCGCGGTGACCACGCGCCCGCCGGCCGCGTTTTCTTCGTTGACCGCGAGCGCGTACAGGTTGACCCAGTCCAGCGTGGTCAACGGGTCGCGCATGGCCGCTTCGGGTTTGGACGAGAGTTCGCGGTATAGCGCTGGTGCGCGGCGCGAGACGTTCAGGCCGCCCGGTAGCGTGCCTTCCTCGCGGATGCCGCGCGCCACGCAGGACTGCATTGCACTCCATAGCTCGCGCAGGCCTGCACGAATCTCGTCCTCGCTGCGCCAGCTTTTTTCGTTCTCGAACATCAGCGCGGCGATGCTCAGGCCGCTGCGTGCGCATTGCGCGAGCAATTCGTCGCCACTGAGGAATGGGTAGGGCAGCGGCGTCTCGTCGGCCACGATGCGGTCGTCGGCAGCGTCGTCCTGATTGACCACAAAACCGCCACCCACCGAGTAGTAATCGCGCGTGGCGATCACCGCCTCATTGGCGTCGTAGGCGGTAAAGCGCATGCCGTTGGTGTGGTACGGAAGCTTCTGCCGCTTGTTCATCGGCAGGTCGCGCTTTTCGTCGAAGCCAATCGCGTGCTGGCCCATCAGGGTGATGCGCTTGCTGGTGCGGATGCGCTCCAGCGTGGCGGGGATGATGTCCGGATCGATCAGGTTCGGGCGATGGCCTTCCAGCCCGAGCAGCACCGCCTTGTCGGTGCCATGGCCGCGGCCGGTCAGGGCCAGCGAGCCGAACACTTCGGCACGGATGCGCACCACGTCCTGCAGGCGCCCGGCATCGAGCAACCACCGGTGCACGAAGCGCTCGGCGGCACGCATCGGCCCCACGGTGTGGGAGGAACTCGGACCGATACCGATCTTGAACAGGTCGAACGTGCTGACAGCCATGCGTGCCGGAGAGGTGAGCGTAAAGCCGGCTATTCTAGTCGCTCGACGATTGCGGCACGGCTGCAGCGCAACATGAGACCTGTCCGGTGGCTCTGACCCTGTACCAGCGCGACGATTGCCATCTATGCGACAAGGCAGTGGAAGTGCTGGCGCAGGCGCGCGCGGGCGAGTTCGGCAGCGTGTTCATCGACGATGATGTGGCGCTGGAGTCCGCTTACGGTGCGCGGGTGCCGGTGCTGCGCGATGCCCGCGGACGCGAGCTGGCGTGGCCGTTCGATGTACCCACGCTACGTGCGTGGCTGCAGGGCGCCGGCAGCTGAGCAAGCCGATCCGGCGCCGCAACGATCTGCAGGTGGCAGCGCAAGGGGCGACGGCGAAGCTGGGTGCCGGCGAGGCCGGCCAGGTCCGCTCGCGTCAGCGGCACCACTGGTCTTCGCAAGGCACGCCGTCGCCGTCACCATCCATCCGGGTGTCGGGGCAGTGCTGCAATACGTACCTGGCATCGGCGCAGGAGGTCATCTGCGAGCAATGCGTGCGCCCTGCGCAGCTGAACTGCGGCGATGCCGCAGCGGCGGTCGCTGGCGTGCGTGACGGCGCGGGTGTCTGGTCGGGGACCGCTGTTGGTGCAACCAGGTGGGCCAGCCGATCGCGCTGCTGGTAGGCCACTGCGCCACCACCGACCAGCAGCATGAGCAGCAGCACCTTGCCCAGGCTCAGCCCTTGTGCGGGATTGGTGGGCGAGACCGCGCGTGGCGTGGAGCGGACGGGTCCGGCGCCATGCCCAGCGGCGCGCATGATGCGCACTGCGCGTCGGCGGCCGTCGGGACCCGGTTCCGTTTCGAACGAGATCAACTCGCCCACCCGCGGCGGCTCCGGGCTGCGTGGGAATGCGGAGACATGCACGAACACGTCATCCCCGGCGTGGGCGGGCGTGATGAAGCCAAACCCACGGTCGGTATTCCAGCGGGTCAAGGTTCCGTGGGTGCGCATCGTCGGCGTCCTGAAGTGGTGGCCGAGTCTAGCTGTCTTGCGGTGTCATCCGACGCACGGGCAGAAAAAAGCGGCGGACCCGACGAGTGGCCCGCCGCTCAATGGCCGCGTCCGGTTGCGGCCTGCGGCGTTACTTCACCTTCAACACGACCTTGGTGCTGATCGCGGTCTCGTTGGGGATGGTCTTGGTGTCGGCCCAGTCGCCGCCGCCCACGCCGAAGTCCAGCCGCTTGACCACCGCCTTGCCGGCCAGCACCGGCTGCGCGCCGGGGGTCCAGGTGAAGGTGAGCGTGACCGGCTTGCTGACGCCACGCAGTTCCAGGGTGCCGTCGGCGGCGTACTGGTTGCCGCCCAGGGCACGGAGCTTGTCGGCGCGATAGCGTGCGGTGGCGAACTTGGCGACATTGAAGAAATCCGGCCCCTGCAGGGTCGAGTCGCGGTCGTTGTTGCCGCTGATCGCGCCGGCCAGCGGAATGCGCACATCGAGCTTGGCACCGGCAAGATTCGCCGGATCGAAACTCAGCGTGGTGTCGAAGCCGGGAAATTTGCCGGTAAACACTTCCCCGTCGTACTTGCTGGCGAATACCAGGGTCGAGCCAGGGGCCTGGACATAGTCGGCCGCCAGCACCGGCACGCTGGCGAAGGTGGCGACCAGCGACGCGGCGACCAGCAAGGGAGAGGCGAACAGCTTGGACGTCATGGGAATTCCTCAGGATTTGGGGGAGAGCCAACCGCGCGGCAGCATCCGCACCAGGGTGGCATCGCGCTGGAACAGATGGTGGTACAGCGCAGCGCCGGCGTGCGCCAGTACCACGGCAATCAGCAGCCAGAAGCCCCACTCGTGGATGGCGTGGGAGGTGGCGCGCAGTTGCTCGTCCGGCGCGCTGAGCTTGGGCACCGGGAACAGGCCGAACCACCGGAACGGACGCAGGCCGCTGCTGGAGTCGTATAGCCAGCCGGACAGCGGCAGGGCGAAGATCATGGCGTACAGCAGCCAGTGGGTCAGCCCGGCGATGCGCTCCTGCCAGCGCGGCGTGCCTGCCACCGGTGGCGGCGCCCCCGCATGGAGCCGCCAGCCCAGCCGTACGATCACCAGTGCCAGCACGGTCAGCCCGAGCGACTTGTGCGCGGTGTAGACCCAGAAATACTTCGGTGTCTTGGGCAGCTCGCCCATGGTCAGGCCAACGATGCCCAGGACCAGGATCAGACCTGCGATCAACCAGTGCAGGGCCTGGCTGATGCCGCCCCAGCGTTCGATGTTCTTCAGGGTCATGTGCCGGATTCCTGGCTGGCGGGCGGTGCTGGGGAGGTGGCTGGCGGTGGGGCCGCGTCATCGTCGGCGCGTCCTTCGCGGACGGCTTCGGCTTCGATGCGCAGTTCGACCGTGTCGCCGATCATCGATTTCCACGCATCCACGCCGAACGCGGCACGGCTCAGCGTGGCCGTGGCCGAGAACCCGGCGGTGCGGCGGAACGGTGGCAGCGGGTGGCGTTTGAGCGCATTGAGGGTGACGTCCAGGGTCACGGGGCGGGTGACGCCGCGCAAGGTCAGGTTGCCGGTGACCCTGGCACGGTTCTCGCCGCTGGTTTCCACGTGCGTGGAGACGAAATGCGCGTCGGGGAACCGCTCGGCATCGAGTAGGTTGCGTGCCAGGGTGGCCTGGTTCCATTTGGCATCGCCCAGGTCGGCGCGCTGCAGCGGCACGCTAACGTCCAGCCGCGCCGACGCCCAGTCTTCGGGGTCGAACACCAGCGTGCCGCTGCTACCGGACACGGTGCCCAACGCCTTGGAAAACCCGGCATGTTCGACCGCGAACAGCACCCGGGTGTGCACCGGGTCCAGTGCATAACGCACCGGCGCGGCGGTAGCGGCCAGGCTGGTCAATGCCAGGGCGGGAAGGAGCAGCAGGCGGGCAAGAGGCGTCATGGGCGGATTCTAGACACATCCCGGCGGCACGCGCGCGGCTTGCGCTTGCAACGATCCATTGCGAGCATGCCGGCTGGACGAGGAAGGGATTCCTGCATGCGTGGTGTGTTGCTGGTGCTGGTCTTGCTGCTGGGTGTCTTGCCGTGCTCGGCCAAGATCCCGGAAGTGCCGCGTTTCCGCATCGTCGGTCCAAGCGAGGGACTCCCCTCGACCATGATGGTGGCCATCGCCCAGGATCGTGCCGGCTATCTCTGGTTGGCGACCCTGGACGGCCTGGTGCGCTACGACGGCGCAGGATTCAGAACCTGGCGTCACGACCCGGCCGATTCCGGGTCGCTGCCCTGCAACGCGGTCCAGGCGCTGCACATCGATGCGCACGACAGGATCTGGGTCGGATGCGGCAAGACGCTCAGTGTCATGAACGCGGATCGCAGCCGTTTTAAGCACTATCCTGCCGCGACCTATCCCCTCTTGAAAGGGGGGGAGATCTACAGCATCGCGTCCTTCGATGGCGATCTGTGGGCGGGGACCACTACCGGTGCGCTGGTTCGCATCGCGGCAAGCGGGGCGATGTCCTCGGTGGACCTCGGCAGCGTGGAGGGCAGCCTCGATCAGGCCATGGTGATGAACCTGGCAGTGGATGCGCAGCATCGCTTGTGGATTGGGACGAGCGGCGGTCTGGCGTACTACGACGGGAAGACCTTGCATCGCGAATACGTGCCGGGCGAGTCCAATCGGCAGGCCACCATTTTCGGCTTGCAGTGGACCGGGAATCATTTGGTGCTGGGAAGCGAATCAGGGCTGCACATCAGGGGGCCCGATGACCAGTGGCTGCCACTGTCCTGGGGAACGATGTTCGGCAGCGGCAACGAGTTCTGGGGGGCCGTTGCCGCGCCAGACGGCGAGTTCTGGCTGGGAAGCGGACGGGGTTTGTGGCGCACGCGCGGCAACCGCCCACCTGTGCCTGTCCTGAGTGGCGAAGGGTCCTTGTCTCGTCGTAACGTCATCGGCCTGTTCGGCGCTGCCGACGGTGGGCTGTGGGTTCCGATACACGGTGCCGGCCTTGGGTATCTTCCTGCAGATTGGAAGCGAAGCGCGGTGCTCACGCCGGCCTCGCCCAATGGCGATGCCATTTATTGCAATCTCGCGCCCGCGACACGCTCTGGGGGCCTCTGGCAAGTCGATGCGGATGGGCGCCTGCTGCGCGCGGACCCCAGGACGGGCGACAAGTATCAGACCGGTCTGCAGTCGCCGCATCTCAAAGGCATGGAGCTGGTGTCGGCCCTGGAGGATCGGCTGCAGCGCGTGTGGCTGGGCAACCTGACCTTCGGTCTGTCACGAATGGACCTGGTTACCGGAGAGTTCAAGCACTGGCCGTCGGATGGTCCCGATCCGGCATCGGGCCTGTCTGCGGCCGAGTGGATCACCGAACAAGGTGACACCGTGTGGATGACCTACATCGACATGCTGCAGCAACGCGATCTGCGCAGCGGACGGATCTTGCAGCGCATTACCGCCCAGGATCCGCATGGCCTGACCGACGTTGCCGTGCAGCAACTGCAGCAGGGACCCGACGGGCGCGTGTGGGCGGCTGGCGAGGGCGGCATGTTCGCCTGGGACGAGGCCTCGACGCGTTTTGTGCCCGTGGCGGGTCTGCAGGGAACACCGATCCAGGCGTTTGCGACCCAATCGCCGAGCAGCGTGTGGGTATATCGCGCCTCCGGTGCGGAACAGTGGCAGAAAAGGGGCGCGCGCTGGACGCGCGTGCGCCATATCGGCGGAGCCGAAGGACTGACCGGCTTCGACGCCTCGGCGATGCAAATCGACCCGAGCGGTCGGGTCTGGGTTTCCAGTTTGCGAGGGTTGTGGCGAATCGACCCTTCGGTGACGCCGGCGCGTGTGCGCAACATCGGTACGCGCGATGGATTGACCAGCCAGGAGTTCATCCAGCATTGCCTGCTGATGTCGGGCGACACCTTGATTGGCGCGACCGCCGATGGCTCCACCGTTCTTTTGGACACGGCGATGCCGGATGTCGCACCGGTCGTTCCCGCACTGCAGTTGGAGCACGTCAGCGTGTTACGAAACGGTGCACGTATCGCATTGTCGATGGATCGCCCGTTTCAATTGGGCCCTGGCGACCGCCAGTTGCAAGTGGTGATGCGCCTGTTGTCGTACAGGGACCCGCTGTCCAACCGCTATCGCAGCTTTCTGAAAGGCTTCGATACCGACTGGCAGACCTCGGGCAACGCGGGGATTCGCGAGTTCGCCAGCCTGCCCGCCGGGAACTATCAGCTCATGCTGCAGGGGCTGGACCCCCTGGGCAACCGCTCGCAGGTGCAATCGCTGCGGTTTACGGTGCTGCCCCCCTGGTGGCGCAGCGAGGTGGGCGTTGCGTTGATCTGCATGCTGGGTTTGTTGCTCGGTGCGCTGCTGGCCGCGGCCTATCGGCATCGCGTGCGCATGCGCGCGCAATGGCAGCTGGCGCAGCACAAGCGCGAGCTGGCCGAGCAGGCCTCGCTGGCCAAGACGCGGTTCCTGGCTACCTTGGGCCACGAGGTCCGCACCCCGATGACCGGGGTGCTGGGGATGAGCGAGCTGCTTTTGCAGACGCCGCTGGACGCGCGCCAGCAGGGCTATGCCGGGGCGATCCAGTCCGCTGGCAAGCATTTGCTGCGATTGGTCAACGATGCCCTGGACCTGGCCCGCATCGAGGCCGGCAAGCTGCCGCTGGATTACCGCGATTTCGATCTGCGGCAGTTGATCCGGCAGGTGGTGGAGCTGGTGCGCCCCAGTGCCGAGCAGAAGCAGCTGGCGTTCGAGTGCGACCTGGACGACGCGCTGCCGCCGGCCCTGCACGGCGATGCCAGCCGGGTGCAGCAGATCCTGCTCAACCTGTTGTTCAACGCGGTCAAATTCACCGAGCGTGGCAGCGTGCGCCTGCGCGTGCTGGCGGTGCCGCACAGTCCTGGCCAGGGGATTCGGGTCGAGGTGCGCGACACCGGCCCCGGCATGAGCGCCGAGCAGCGCGGGCGGCTGTTCCAGCGATTCGAGCAGGCCGAAGGCGCATTGACCCTGGCCCGGCATGGCGGCAGCGGGTTGGGCTTGGCGATCTGCCGTGAGTTGGCGGCGGCCATGGGCGGTGCGGTGAGCGTCAGCAGCGAACTGGGGCAGGGCGCGTGTTTCGTGGTGGAGCTGCCGCTGCGTTGGGTGGCCGCATTGCCGGTGGCGGCAGCGGCAGCGGCGTCGGCACGTGCGGTGCCGGCCAGCGAGCAGGCACCGTTGCACCTGCTGCTGGTCGAAGACGACCCGACCGTGGCGCAGGTGATGATCGGCCTGCTGCAGACGCGCGGGCACCAGGTGACCCATGTGCTGCACGGTCTGGCCGCGTTGGCCGAGGTGAGCACGCGCAGCTTCGACGCCGGCCTGTGCGACCTGGACCTGCCCGGCATCGATGGCGCGGCGCTGGTGGCGCAGTTGCGCGCGCGCGGAGTGCGCTTTCCGATCGTGGCCGTCACCGCGCGCGCCGATGCCGATGCGGAGCCGCAGGCGATGGCGGCCGGGTGCAATGGCTTCCTGCGCAAGCCGGTGACCGGCGAGTTGCTGGCTACTGCATTGGCGCGCGCGCTCGCCGACGCCGAGGATGCGCAGGGCGGCGACACTCGCGGTTAGACCGCCAGAGGCGGCAGAGCAGGTACAGTGCAGTCCGGCGCGGGAGTGCGCGCAACCGTGCGAATGGCCGGGACAGGGATGACGATGAAGAAGGGAGTGCTGTTCGTGCTTGCTGCGATGGTGCTGTTGATCGGCATGGACGCGGCGGCGGTGACCCAGATCGAGACGCCACGCATGCGCCGGTTCGGTCCGGCCGAGGGGCTGCCGTCGCGCATGGTGCTGGCGCTGACGCAGGACCGGCAAGGCTATGTGTGGGCCGCCACCAGCGATGGCCTGGCGCGCTATGACGGCATCGGCTTGCAGGTCTGGCAACACGACCCGCATGTCGCCAGTTAGATCCGGCGAGCCGCTGCGCATCCTGCTGGTGGAGGACGACCCGACCGTAGCGGAGGTGATCTGCGGCCTGCTGCGCGGGCGCGGCCATCGCGTGGTGCACGCTGCCCATGGTCTGGCAGCGCTGTCGGAGGCGGTCGACGGCGACTTCGACATCGCGCTGCTGGACCTGGATCTGCCCGGCCTGGATGGCGTGGCGCTGGCCGCTCAGTTGCGTCGACTCGGCCACGCCTTCCCGCTGCTGGCAGTGACCGCGCGCGCCGACGGCCATGCGGAACGACAGGCGCACAGCGCCGGCTTCGACGGCTTCCTGCGCAAGCCGGTCACTGCCGACATGTTGACGGCTGCGATTGCAGCGGCGCGGGCTGCGGCACGCGCGCCTTCTGCGAGGAAGAGCGACATGCTGCGAAGAAGAGCGACATGCTGCGAAGAAGAGCGACATGGAACTAGAAAAACGAGTATGAAAGCGCCCGGGCTTGCCCAAGCAAGGCACCGACCGCACTATGCAGCAACTAGTGGTGAAAATTTCATGTCGCACCTACGCTTCATTCCTGATTACCGGTGGGTCTTCGTCCTGTTCTGCTTGTGCCTGCTCGTTGCGCTGTCGTCTACGCTTGCGTACGCGAATGTGCCAACAGCGCCTGTACCTGTCCAGTTAACAGTTGCTGATGGGCTGCCCTCCAATACGGTGACTGATTTTGCGGAGGACAAGGCAGGCTATTTATGGCTGGCCAGTACAGATGGTCTAGCTAGGTTCGACGGGCGGAGCTACCGCATCTGGCGAATGGAAAACGGGTTGAATCACAACTTTGTCTGGGCAGTGAGTGTCGACGCCGACGATGCGGTCTGGGTTGGATTCGATAATGCTGGTGTGGGCGTTCTCGATGCGAAGCAGCGCGCCTTCAAGCCATTGAGGGCCCCACAGTTCCCCGAGCTCTCGCGAAGCACGGTGTGGGCAATTGCACAGACGCGCGACCGCGACCTTTGGTTCGGCACATCCCGAGACGGGCTATATCGGCGTCGACCTGATGGGAGCGTGCAACGATTTACGTACGCAGCAGGTGACCAAAATAGTTTGCCAGGAAACAACATCAGCGCTTTGCGTGTGACTCCCGATGGCTCATTATGGATTGGAGGTAGCTCGGGTGTTGCGCGCTGGACAGGAAAAAACTTCGAACGAGTACGTCTGCCAGGTGATATGCAGTCTTCAAACGGCATGCGGCTTGATTCAAGTGGAGTTCTTTGGGTCACTGATGGCAACAACCAACTGTACCGGTTGAATTCGCAAGGTAAATTTGTAGCGCAGCCCTGGCTAAGAAATGATGGTGAAAAGCGCGTAGTCGGAGTGCTATTACTTGACCGTGCGGGACGCTACTGGCTTGATACCATGTCGGGGCTAGGGATGTCTGACGGTATAGAGGTCGTCAATGTACCCATTTACAGCCTTTCAGCTCATGGAATGGTCAAGCCAAGCTGGGCTAGCGCCTATGAGGATCGTGAAGGTGGCTTGTGGTTTGCAAGCCTCAACGGTGGTTTATGGCACTTGCCGCCCAATTGGAACACTTTTGCAGTGTTGTCTTATCACGCAGGTGATCCGCAATCGATGGCTAATCCATCTGTCAGGGCTGCGGCCCTCTCTGCGTCTGGTGGAATATGGGTAACTGGTACACGTAGTGCACTAGAGCGTCTGGATCCCGTCACCGGGTCGCTAGAACGTCATTTACAGCCGATTTATGGATTGCGCTGGCCTACGTGTCTAATAGAAAGCGGAAGCGGCTATGTCTGGATAGGTCTTCCTAATTCCATAGTTCGCTATGACCCTCGAACGGCGAAGACTAAGCGATGGCCACTTTCTGCGAACGCTTCTACTGAGTCCTACGACACACCCGAGCGAATGGCGCTAGATGGACATGATCGCTTGTGGATTTACAGGACTAATGCAGGATTGCAGATTAGAGATAAAGAAGGTCGGATTACTCGGGAGATAGCTCATGGAAGCAATGGACTGGATACTTCGAACATTTATGATCTGAGGCCTGGGCCAGACGGGCAAATGTGGCTCGCTAGCACAAACGGTTTGAGGCGCTGGAATCCACTGGAGGATAGCTTCGTTCCGGTTGAAGGTGCGCCATCTGTGACAAATTATGCGTTCCGTTTTGCCGATACGGGCGTTGTTTGGATCGGGCTCATGGGAGAGTTGCGTCGTTACCTGTGGGACGGCGTGAAACTAAAATTTCTTGACACTATCGGTAGCTCCCAGGAGTTTCCGTTGGTCGCTCCCAATGGACTGGTCGTGGATGCAGCGGGTGTCGCTTGGGTGTCGAGTGCACGCGGGTTGATTAGGGTAGACCCAGCCAGCAAAATGGTGCGGGTTTACGGAGCACATGACGGGCTCCCCAATCAGCAGTTTCAGGAAAATACGCTGGTCCAGGCCGCTGCGGGGCAGATCCTTGGCGCAACACCTGACGGCATTGTCTTGTTTGATCCGGCTAAGATGCGCCCCAACTCACGCCGCTCTCCATTATTGATTGAGCGCGTTGGGCTGCGTCGTGGCGAACGTGGCCTGGATGTCACCGGCATCGCGCCGCTGCAGATGCAGGACGGTGACCGTGACTTGCACATTGTCGCGCGTATGCCCACTTTTACTAATGCTGAATCCAATAGCTACCGCTTCCGCCTCAGCGGCTACGACCCGGACTGGATCGACGTCGGTCCCAGCGGTGAGCGCCTGTTCTCACGCCTGCCCGCCGGGGACTACACGCTGGAAGTGCAGGGACGCACCGCCGATGGCATCTGGTCGGAAAGTCAGACGCTGCGCTTCCGCGTCATGCCGCCGTGGTGGCTGTCACCCTGGGGTCTGACAGCGCTGGGGTTGCTGCTGCTCTGCATCATCGCCGCCGCAGTGTTGCTCTACCGCCGTCGCCTGCGCCGCTTGAACGCGTGGCAATTGGCAGTGCACAAGCAGGAACTGGCCGAGCAGGCATCGCTGGCCAAGACGCGTTTTCTGGCCACACTGGGCCACGAAGTGCGCACGCCGATGACCGGCGTGCTGGGCATGAGCGAATTGCTGCTCAAGACCACGCTGGACACCAAGCAACGCAGCTACACCGAATCCATCCGCCGTGCCGGCGCGCACCTGCTGCGGTTGGTCAACGACGCGCTGGATCTGGCACGCATCGAATCGGGGCGGCTGGAGCTGGATTTGCAGCCGTTCTCGGTACGCCAGCTGGTTGCCGAGGTCGAAGGCCTGATGGCACCGCTGGCGCAGGAGCGCGGGCTGCGTTTCAGCCTGGAAGTGGGTTTGCTGGGCGACATCACTGCCAGCGGCGACCCGACCCGCATCCGGCAGATCCTGCTCAACCTGCTCAACAACGCGATCAAGTTCACCGAGCGCGGCGTGGTAGGGCTCAAGCTGACCACATTGGGCTCGTACCAGGGCTTGCGCTTCGAAGTGGCCGACACCGGCCCCGGCATCAATGCCGACCAGAAGGCGCGTCTTTTCCAGCGCTTCGAACAAGGCGATGGTGCCAAGACCACCTCGCGCTATGGCGGCAGTGGCCTGGGCCTGGCGATCTGCCAGGAACTGGCGCTGGCGATGGGCGGGCATATCGAAGTGATCAGCCGGCTCGGGTCTGGCACGCGATTCGTCGTGGACCTTCCACTGCGCTGGGTAGCCTCCAATGCACCGCTGGGCGGCGAAGTGCCGCGCGCCAGCGCTGCGGTCGCCCCGCAGCGCATCCTGCTGGTGGAAGACGACCCCACGATTGCCGAGGTCATCGTTGGTTTGCTGCGCTCGCAGGGGCATTCGGTGGTGCATGCACCGCATAGCCTGGCCGCGCTCACCGAGGCCGCGGACAACACCTTCGACCTGGCGCTGCTGGATCTGGATCTGCCCGGATTGGACGGGTTTGCACTGGCGCGGCAACTGCGCGTGTTCGGTTACCAGATGCCGTTGATCGCGGTGACCGCACGCTCGGACGAGGCGGCCGAACCTGCGGCCAGGGAGGCAGGGTTCGAGAGTTTCCTGCGCAAGCCGCTGACCGGTGACATGCTGGCCGACACCATTGCAGACGCGTTGCGAAAGGCGCGGCCTTACGATGGCGCCCGCTAGTCCACCCGCACGACAGCGCTGCGGGAAGCCTGCGGCGGGGTGAGTGAGTGACACGACGGTTTAGCATCGACGCGAGGTGGCGATTATTTCGCCAGGCATCGGCCTTGTTCAGGCAGCAGTCGCCTTGCACGCCTGGCTGCGGAGCGTTGCAGCACTGACCAAGGGCAGCGGTCAGCCCTGTGCGTGCCGCGGCAAAACAGAGGGATGAGTCGCACACGCGCATGCGCGGGCTTGCCCGTACCGCGCGTGGCCCCCACTATGCGCCGACTTGTCGTGAAACTCTTCCGGTGCGCCTCTCATCCCGCTTCGCCTATCGGCTGCATGCTGCGCTTTGCTTGTGCCTGTGGCTGATTGTGCTTCCGGCACAGGCGCGCATGCCGGCTACACCGGCGCCCGTGCAGTTGACGGTTGCCGACGGGCTGCCGTCCGACACGGTCAATGACTTCGCCGAGGACAAGCAAGGCTATCTGTGGCTAGCCAGCGATGACGGGTTGGCCAGATTCGATGGCCGCAATTACCGCATCTGGCGAATGGAAGATGGCCTGCCCAGCAACGTGGTCTGGGCCGTCCATGTGGATGCCAGGGACCGGGTGTGGATGGGCTTCGAGGATGGCGGCGTCGGCTTCCTGGAAGCAACCACACGCACCTTCAAGCGGCTGGAAGATCCGCAGTTTCCGGAACTGCGCGATGCCATGGTGTGGGCATTGGCGCAGACACCGAACGGCGACCTCTGGATCGGGACCGGCAAGCAGGGGGTGTACCGCTATCGGGCGGACGGGCGCATGCAGCATTTTGCCGCCACTGGTGCCGATCCCAACAGCTTGCCGTCCGACAGCATCGTGAATTTCGAGGTTGCGTCCGACACGCTATGGATCGGCACCTGGGGCGGACTTGTGCGGTGGGACGGCGAACGCATGCAGCGCGTGCCGCTCCCGGTCGCGGACCAGTCCGTCAACAGGATCTACCTGGAATCGGGCGGAAGGGTGCTATGGGTCGCCGATCTGCTGGGCAACACGTTTCGGCTGGACACCGCCACGCACGCCACATCGCGTCCGTGGCAGATCGCTGCCGGGCCGCAGGTAAGAGGTGTCTTGCTGCGCGACAGGCGCGGGCGTTACTGGTTGGACACCGATGCTGGTCTGAGCATCAGCAGTGGCGACGCGCCCATCAAAAAAGTGCCGATCTACAGTGCCTCGGCGCACGGGCTGGTCAACCGGAACTGGATCGCCTCCTATCAGGACCGGGAAGGGGGGCTGTGGTTTGCCAGCCTCGAGGGCGGGCTGTGGCATCTGCCGCCGCGGTGGGACACCTTCGCGGTGTTCTCGCATCATGAGGATGATCCGCAGTCGCTCTCCAATCCGTCGATCGCTGCGATGGCGCCTTCGGCGTCGGGCGGTGTCTGGATGGCGGGGACGCGAGGCGTGCTGGAGTACTTCGATCCGCTGAGCGGAAAGGTGACGCGGCATGTGGCCAAGATCGATCCAACGCGCGTCCCCGATACCGTCTTCGAAAGCAGGCAGGGGATGGTCTGGATCGGCGTACAGGAAAGCCTGGTGCGCTACGACCCGCGCACGCGGCAGGTCAAGCGTTGGCCGCTGCTGCAGGATATCGATCCCACGGTCGACCCCGACAATGCGGGCAGGCCGGGCAAGATGGCCGAAGATGCACAGGGACGCATCTGGGTGGCGCTGATGACGCAGGGCATCCAGCTGTGGAGCGACGCGGGGCAACTGCTCAGGACGATCGACTACGGAACCCATGGGCTGAAGGCGCTGACCGTGCTGGACATGCGGATCGGGCCCGATGGACAGGTCTGGCTGAGCAACAAGGCTGGCCTGTGGCGCTGGGACCCGAAGGCGGACCGCTTCGTTGCGGTGCCCGGCGCGGCTGCCCTGCCAACGTATGTGTTCCGCCTGGGAGATGGCGGCATCGTCTGGGTGGGGCTGGCCGGGGAATTGCGGCGGTATCTATGGGATGGCGCCCAGCTCCAGCACCTGGATACCGCAGGAAGGGAGCAGGAGTTTCCGAAGGTGGCACCGACCGGCATGGTGATCGACGCCGGTGGGGTGGCCTGGGTGTCCAGTCACCGTGGGCTGATTCGCGTCGACCCTGCCAGCAGGCTGGTACGCGTGTACGACGTACACGACGGTTTGCCCAGCTCGCCCATGCAGATCGCCACGCTGGTGCAGGCCCGCACCGGGCAGATACTGGGTGGCACCTCCGATGGGGTCGTGGTGTTCGATCCGTCCACGATGCGGCCGAACGTACGCCGGCCGCAGCTGCTGATCGAACGTGTGGGCCTGCGGCGTGGCGAACGCAGCCTGGATGTCACCGGCACCACGCCGCTGCAGATGCAGGACGGCGACCGCGACCTGCACATCGTCGCGCGCATGCCCACCTTCACCAATCCCGAGTCCACCAGCTACCGCTTTCGCTTGAGCGGCTACGACCCGGACTGGATCGATGTCGGCTCCAGCGGCGAGCGGCTGTTTTCGCGCCTGCCCGCCGGACACTACACGCTGGAAGTGCAGGGGCGTACCGCCGACGGCATCTGGTCGGAAAGCCAGCAGCTGCGGTTTCAGGTGTTGCCGGCGTGGTGGTGGTCGCCCTGGGGCATGACCCTGTTTGGCCTGCTCGCGCTCAGCATTGTGATCGCATCGGTGCTGCTCTACCGCCGTCGCCTGCGCCGCTTGAACGCGTGGCAATTGGCGGTGCACAAGCAGGAACTGGCCGAGCAGGCGTCGCTGGCCAAGACGCGTTTTCTCGCGACACTGGGCCACGAAGTGCGCACGCCGATGACCGGCGTGCTGGGCATGAGCGAATTGCTGCTCAAGACCACGCTGGATACCAAGCAACGCAGCTACACCGAATCCATCCGCCGTGCCGGCGCGCACCTGCTGCGGCTGGTCAACGACGCGCTGGATCTGGCACGCATCGAATCCGGGCGGCTGGAGCTGGATTTGCAGCCGTTCTCGGTACGCCAGCTGGTTGCCGAGGTCGAAGGCCTGATGGCACCGCTGGCGCAGGAGCGCGGACTGCGTTTCAGCTTGGAAGTTGGTTTGCTGGGCGACATCACCGCCAGCGGCGACCCCACCCGCATCCGGCAGATCCTGCTCAACCTGCTCAACAACGCGATCAAGTTCACCGAGCGCGGCGTGGTAGGGCTCAAGCTGACCACGTTGGGCTCGTACCAAGGCTTGCGCTTCGAAGTGGCCGACACCGGCCCCGGCATCAATGCCGACCAGAAGGCGCGTCTGTTCCAGCGCTTCGAACAGGGCGATGGTGCCAAGACCACCTCGCGCTATGGCGGCAGTGGCCTGGGCCTGGCGATCTGCCAGGAACTGGCGCTGGCGATGGGCGGGCATATCGAGGTGATCAGCCGTCTTGGGCTGGGCACCCGCTTCGTGGTCGACCTGCCGCTGCGCTGGGTGGCCTCCAATGCCACACTGAGCGGCGAGGTGACGCGTGCCAGTGCACTGGTCCCGCCACAACGCATCCTGCTGGTGGAGGACGACCTGACCATCGCCGAGGTCATCGTCGGCTTGCTGCGCTCGCAGGGGCATTCGGTGGTGCACGCACCGCATGGCCTGGCCGCGCTCACCGAGGCCGCCGACAACGCCTTCGACCTGGCGCTGCTGGATCTGGATCTGCCCGGATTGGACGGCTTCGCCCTGGCGCAGCAACTGCGCGTGTTCGGTTACGAGATGCCGCTGATTGCGGTGACCGCGCGCTCGGACGAGGCGGCCGAACCTGCGGCCAGGGAGGCCGGCTTCGACAGTTTCCTGCGCAAGCCGCTGACTGGCGACCTGCTCGCCGACACCATTGCCGAGGCGCTGCGGCGGGTGCGTACGCGCGACGACATCTAGCTGGCCGCTCAATCGTTGACAACGGCGGTGATGCAGCGCGGCAGCGTCCTGTTGGTGGGTGATGGGCCATGGGTGGTGAGCGATGGGCGAGCCGGCATCGGTGCAGGCCGGCGTTGATTGCGCCGGGTTGAACAGGCCGTCGGCCATCCTCGCGCAAGGCCGTGACCCTTGCGCCAGTCGGGCAGTGACTTGCGAACACACCGCGTCCCGCTGCCTGCACCAGCCACGGTGGCGGTGTCTACTCCGCCACTGCCTCCACGTCCTTGGGATGCGGCCGGGTCTCGGCCAGCTGCCAGAAGATCAGCGTAGAGGTCAGGGTGATGCCGCCCACGCACAGGAAGGTGGCATGCAGCGCGGCGGTGGCGCCATGCGTATCGCCCAGATGCGTGTTGAACGCGGCCAGCAGGCTGCCGGCTGCTGCGGCGCCGAATCCGGTCGCCAGCATCATCACCATCGACAACAAGCTGTTGCCGGGGCTGGCCTGCTCGCGGTCCAGGTCGCGCAGGGTCACGGTATTCATGACGGTAAACTGCAAAGAGTTGACCCCGCCAAAGCACGCCAGTTGCAGCAGGCGCAGCCACAGCGGCTGGCCGGCCTCGATCAGTGCAAAGCTGGCCATCGCCAGGCCTACCAGCACGGTGTTGACCATCAGCGTGTTGCGGTAGCCAAAGCGCCCCACCAGTTTCACCGCGGCGCGTTTGGCGGCCATGCCGGCCAGCGCTACCGGCACCATCATCAGCCCGGCGCGCATCGGGCTCATCCCCATGCCGACCTGCAGCAACAACGGGATCAGAAACGGCATCGAGCCACTGCCGATGCGTGCGAACAGGTTGCCGAGAATGCCGATGCGGTAGCTTGCCACCTTGAACAACGCCAACGGAAACAACGCATTGGAGGCCGTACCGGCATGCAACCAGTAACCGGCAAGCGCGGCCAGCCCGCCGATCGCCAGCAACATCACGAAGGCATGGCGCATGCCCGGTTCGGCGATGCCATCCAGCGCCAACGACAACGCCACCATGCCAAACGCCAGCATCAGATAGCCGACCAGATCGAAGCGCCGGCGTGCATCGCCGTAATGGTCCGGCATGATCTTCAATGCAGCGATAAAACCGATGATGCCGATCGGCAGGTTGATCAGAAACACCCAATGCCACGAGGCGACTTCGACCAGCCAGCCACCCAAGGTCGGGCCGATCAGCGGGCCGATCAGCGCGGGGATCGCGATAAAGCTCATTGCACGCAGGAAGTATTCGCGCGCCACCGTCTTGAGTACCGCCAACCGCCCGACCGGAAGCAACATCGCCCCGCCGATGCCTTGCACCACGCGCGCGGCCACCAACTGCGGCAGCTGTTGCGCAGCGGCGCATAGCAGCGAGCCCAAGGTGAACACGATGATCGCGGCAAGAAAGGTACGCCGCGTGCCGAAGCGGTCGGCAATCCAGCCCGAGGCCGGGATGAACATCGCTACCGCCAGCGCATAGCTGAACACCACCGACTGCATCTGCAGCGGGCTTTCACGCAGGCTATGCGCCATCGACGGCAACGCCGTGTTGACGATGGTCGCATCCAGCATCTGCATGAAGATCGCCAGCGACACCAGCCACAGCAACGGCTTGACCTCGGCGTAGGCACGCACGGCAGGGGCGGAAGAGGGCATGGGCATCGCTATCGGGAGGGCAGCGCATTATCTCCGCGCGCGCGTGCAGAGCGTTGCAACACGCTGTACTGCCGCGCTGCTTGAGTCCGCCGCAGTGCGCGCGGCCGCATTGGCGGCGAGTGAGACGCGCCTCACTCAATCCAATTGCGGGCAAGCCGGATGCCACGAATCGTCGGGAACGGACGGCGGGCGCGTGCTAATGCCAGATCTGGCTTGCACCAAGTGGTTGCGTTGCTGGCGAAATCTTCTTGCGCCCGTCGCCGGACCGGTCACCGCAAGCGAGCGTCGTCTCACATGAGGGGGAACGACCGAGTGCGGGCGAGGGAAGCGTTCGATCAAGAGCCGAATGCACGCTTGGAGCTTTGCCGACGGCAGGGCCGACCAGGCTGGCGACGCTTGCGGCACGCGCGCTTGGCTGCATGACGGGGCACTAGCCCTGCGTTCTAGGCCAACGACGGCCTGCGCTGTTCAATGCCAGCCGACGCCGAGAACAGCACGGTGTTCTGTGGCTCGTGCTTGCCTGCGTATTGCAGGGCAACGCCATTGCGCACGGATTCCAGGAAGGCAAAATTGCCGTGCGGCACATCGATCACGCCGTCCAGCTTCTGGCGATACACCAGCGGCTGCACACCGGGAATCAGCGGGAGAATTCCGTCGAACTCGACGTTCATCACTGCCTTCTGGTGCGGCGCGAAGGTCGCCACGATGGTGCGGCCCCTGATCAGTCTGACGAAGACGTCCAGGGTGTTGGACGTGGGGATATGACGTAGTTGCAGCATGGGGCGTCCTTTCTCGATTCGGCCGGCGAACTGCGTGTGAGTTTTATGGGTCTGGCATATCGAACCAGGCGCCGCTCACCCTGTGGCAGCGGCGCCTGGCTGCCGATTACCGGAGCCCGGCGCTCAGGATTTCCCGGGTGGCGACGCCATCGGACGCGGTATCGATCGAGTACAGGGTGGACACGCCCTGGGTGGTCGATGCCTGCATCGTCACGTAGGACTGCTGCTGGTTGGCGTTGTGCGCGGCGTTGGACAGCGCCTGGCTGGTGGCGACGAACAGGTTGCCCATTGCAATCGCCGGCGCATCGCCGAGGACCTTGGTGTTGACCTGGGAAACGGAATCGGTGATCTGGCTGTTGACGGCGGTCGGAAAGGCCATGGTGATAGCTCCTTGAGGTAGTGAAAGAACGAAGACGCTGCGGCGTTAGCGGTTAGCCGAGAATCTTTTTGGTGGCGGCACCGGTGGTGCCGGTATCGAGCGAATACAGCAGCGAAACGCCCATGGTGGTCGCTGCCTGTGCGGTGACATACATCTGCTGTTGCGCGAGCGTGGCGTTGTGGGCCGCGTTTGCCAGCGCCTGCGCGGTGGCCTGGTACAGATTGCCCATGGCTGCGGCGGGCGAGCTTCCCAGTACCTGCAGGTTGGCTTGGGTAACCGAGTCGGTGATCTGGTCGTTGACGGCGGTGGGAAATGCCATTGGTGGATGTCCTTGGCGTTAGCCTGGCCGTTAAACGCTCAGGATCTGCTTGGTGACGACGCCGGTGGAAGCGGTATCGATGGAGTACAGGGTGGCCATGCCCATGGTGGTGGCCGACTGCGCAGTGACATAGCTCTGCTGCTGCGCGTTGGTTGCGTTGTGGGCAGCATTGGCCAACGCTTGCGCGGTTGCCTGATACAGATTGCCCATTGCAATCGCCGGTGCATCACCCAGGACCTTTGTATTTACCTGGGTAACGGAATCGGTGATCTGATTATTGACTGCGGTTGGAAATGCCATTGCTTGCTCCTTATGTGCAAGAAATCACGATTGGCTTAGCCCAGGCCCTTCACGCCAGTGCTCAGAACCTGCTTGGTCGCCACTCCGGTGGTGGCGGTATCGATGGAGTACAGGGTGGCGACCCCCCATCGTGGTTGAAGACTGCGCAGTGACATAGCTCTGCTGCTGCGCATTGGTTGCGTTATGGGCGGCATTGGCCAGCGCTTGTGCAGTGGCCTGGTAAAGATTGCCCATGGCGATGGCGGGGGCATCGCCCAGCACCTTGGTATTGGCTTGTGTGACGGAGTCGGTGATCTGGTCGTTGACGGCAGTTGGAAAGGCCATGCTTTTCTCCCTGATGTACGGATGATTGAAGCGCTGGAACAAACGTGACGGTGTCGAGGTTGTGCAGGCGGCCTGCCTGGCTGGAGATGTGTTGCGGTGGCACCGCATCACCGTGGAGCAACAGTAGATCGCTGTGCTTTCGAAGAATTGGCGCAAACGACGGCAATGCCGGGTTTATCGACGTGAAGCCGAACCGGCTTGAGAGCGGCATGCGAGGGGGCGATGCGATCTGGAACGCGGTGCGGTGAATTCATCGGCAAATCGCAACCGGGTTTGCAAAAACACCCAGCGAAATGCGCGAGGACGTGCATCGTCTGGGCCGGCTGCCAGCGGGTTCCGTGTTGCGCTGTCCTGCGCCAGCCGCACTACGTGCCGCTGGTGAGAGATCAGACGAATCGGCTGTGACGCTGCAGCCGCAGCGCCTCGACTCACAGCATGAGTGCCGTCACAAATCGGTACGCGTGCGCAGAGGCCGGCTGCGGGCTGCCTGCTCTGGTCTGCGGTATCGCCGGGCATGCGCGTGTGGGCAGCGCTTGGCATGGGTGGGATGCCACGACCGACGCCGCGGCGTCGCCGGGAGCGGGTCCAGGAGGCTGACGCATCGGCGTCGATGCGCGGTGTTACGACGACCCGATGCTGGTGATGAAGACAGCGTTCCGACGCGGGCGGCGTTGGCCCGTCAGCGCGTGCTTAGGCGCTGCACTGCTCGGCCAGCACACGAACGTGTTCCGGCCTGATTCTGCGGCAACCGACAGCACGCGCGGTGCCGTCGGTTGCAGGGCCCGTCAGCGCTTGCTCAAGCTCTGCACCGCTTCCACCAGCACGCCTACGTGCTCCGGATTCATGTCTGGCGACATGCCGTGGCCAAGGTTGAAGACGTGGCCTTCGCGCGAGCCGCCGTTGCCCTGGGCGTAGCTGTCCAGGGTCTTGCCGACCTCGGCGCGGATCGCGTCGGGCGAGCCGTACAGGGTGGCCGGGTCCAGGTTGCCCTGCACGGCGACGCGGCCACCGGCGCGCTGCGCGGCATCGGCCAGCGAGATGGTCCAGTCCACGCCCACCGCTTCGGCGCCGCTGGCGGCCAGGTCGGCCACATAGGCACCGTTGCCCTTGCCGAACAGCACCAGCGGGGTGCGTTCTGCGCCATTACCGCGTTCCAGCTCACGCGCGATGCGGGTGAGGTAGGGTAGCGAGAATTCACGGTACATCGCCGGCGACAGCACGCCGCCCCAGGTGTCGAACACCTGCAATGCCTGCGCACCGGCCGCCCGCTGTGCGGCCAGGTAGGCGATGACCGCATCGGTGACGGTGCCGAGCAGGTGGTGCAGCAGTTCCGGCGCGTTGAAGGCCATGGCCTTGATGCGCGCGTACTCCTTGCTGCCGCCACCTTCGATCATGTAGCAGGCCAGCGTCCACGGGCTACCGGAGAAGCCGATCAGCGGCACGGACCCGTCCAGCTCGCGGCGGATCACGCGCACCGCATCCATGACGTAGCGCAGTTCGGTTTCCATGTCCGGCACGCCCAGGCGGTGGATCGCGGCGGCATCGCGCACCGGGTGACGGAACTTGGGGCCTTCGCCTTCGACGAAGTACAGCTCCAGGCCCATCGCATCGGGGATGGTCAGGATGTCGGAGAACAGGATTGCCGCATCCAGCGGGAAGCGCTGCAGCGGCTGCAGGGTCACTTCGCAGGCGATGTCCGGGTTCTTGGCCATGCCCAGGAAGCTGCCGGCGCGCGCGCGGGTGGCGCGGTACTCCGGCAAGTAGCGGCCGGCCTGGCGCATCAACCATACGGGGGTGCGGTCCACGGGCTGGCGGTTGAGGGCGCGCAGCAGACGATCGTTCTTGAGCATGGGAAGGTGTGTCCTCAGCGCGGCGCGTCGGCGCCGCCGGTGATGAGTTGGAAGCCGCGCTTGAGCTGGGTGTCGCGGGCCTTTTCGAAGGCCCGGTCTGCCTCGTCCTGCAGCAGGTACTGGTCGCGCCGGAGTTGCGTGCGTCCACCGATCTGGCCGCTCTCGCGCAGCAGTTCCCAGCCCCCGAACAGATCCGGTTGCAGGGTCAGCTGGACATAGCGGAGCGGCTCGTTGCCGCCGGAGTCGTGTTGCAGGAGGATGCGCATGTCACCGATTGTAGCCGGGCGCTGCTGAAGGCTGGGGGGCAGCAGGCGCGCCGGGTTGCGCCGGGAGCGCTGGCAAGCAGGGATTGCGTAGGAGCGCACCTGGGCGCGATGGGGATTTACTGGCAAGCCCCGTCGCGCCCATGTGCGCTCCTACAAGGAGCGGGCGTCGGGGCGGTCGACGGCAGTTGCGTGCGGCCATGCAGCGTTGCGTGCCTGCCTGGCCGGCGGGCCTCAGCCGGCCAGGATCTCCAGCACCGCAGCCTCGTCCACGTCCGGCACCACTTCGGCCTTGCCGATGCCGCGCCAGAGCACCAGGCGCAGGCGGCCGGCGACGTTCTTCTTGTCCAGCCGCATGCGGCCCAACAGGGCGTGCGGCGCCAGGCCGGGCGGGATCTCGGTCGGTAGCTCGAACTCCTGCAGCAGGGCGCGCAGCGCCTCGGTGTCCTGCACATCGCTCATGCCCAGCGCGGCCGACAGTCGCGCGGCCAGCACCATGCCCACCGCGACTGCTTCGCCATGGTTGAGGTTGTCGTTGCCGGGCGCGCCGTAGCCTTGTTCGGTCTCGATCGCATGGCCGAAGGTGTGGCCCAGGTTGAGCAGGGCGCGCTCGCCCTTTTCCAGCGGGTCGCGCGCCACGATGTCGGCCTTGTGCTCGCAACTGCGTGCGATCGCCTGTGCGAGGGCGTCGGCATCGCCTTCCAGCAACGCCCGGCGTTCGGCATGCAGCCACTGGAAGAACAGCGGGTCGCGGATGGCGCCGTACTTGATCACCTCGGCCAGGCCGGCGCGCAGCTCGCGCGCGGGCAGGGTGTGCAGGGTGTCGGTATCGGCAATCACCGCGCGTGGCGGGTGGAAGGCGCCGACCAGGTTCTTGCCCTGCGGGATATCCACCGCGGTCTTGCCGCCGACCGACGAATCCACCATCGCCAGCAGGCTGGTGGGCAGCTGCACGCAGTCCACCCCGCGCATCCAGCAGGCCGCGGCGAAGCCGGCCAGGTCGCCGACCACGCCGCCACCGAGTGCGAACACACAGGCGTCGCGGGTGGCGCCGAGCTCGGCCAGTGCGGCAATCGCAGCGCCAAAGTTGTCCAGCGTCTTGGAGGCTTCGCCGGCGGCGATCACCAGCTCGCCCAGCTGCAGGTCCGGGCGCGCCTGCAGCAGCGCGCTGCGCACGCCGGCGGCGTAGTGCGGTGCCACCTGGGTGTCGCTGAGCACCAGTACGTGGCGACCGCGCACATGGCTGGCCAGGCGTGCACCGTCGGCGAGCAGGCCGGGCGCGATGGTGATGGTGTAAGGCTGTGCACCGTCGACATCGACGCTGCGGCTGGAGCGGGGGAGTGTCATGCAGGGGTACTCGACATGCGCCATTGCGCGGCCAGGCGCAGCACCAGCTGCGCGGTGGCTTCGGCGGGGGAAAAGTGATCGGTTTCCAGGGTGAGGTCGGCCACTTCCTGGTACAGCGGGGTGCGATGCGCGGCCATCGTGTGCAGCACCTGCTCGCGGTCGGCGCGCTGCAGCAGCGGGCGGTTGCGGTCGCGCGCCAGGCGGGTCAGTTGCGCCGGCACGCTCACGTGCAGATACACCACGAATCCGCGCGCGCGAATACGCTCGCGGTTGAGCGGATCCAGCACCGCGCCGCCACCGGTGGAAATGAGCTTGTTGTCCTGCTGCAGCAGCGCCTGCAGGGTCTGCGCCTCATGCTCGCGAAAGCGTGCTTCGCCGTGTTGCTCGAAGATGGCCGCGATGCTGCTGCCCACGTGGTCGACGATGGCCTGATCCACATCGACGAAATCCAGCCCGAAGCGCTCGGCCAGGCGTCGGCCGATACAGCTTTTTCCGGCGCCCATCGGGCCGACCATCACGAGATTGGGAGCGGGGTTCATGCGCAGGGATCCTAGCATTCACGCTTGCGCACCGGGCCGGTTGGCGCGCGCCGAATCCATCGCGGCCGCCAGCACGCCGCGCGGTGCGGTGGCCCTGCAACGCCGCATGTCGCGCGCCCGCGCCCATGGTCAGCCATGCCGGCTGCGACAGCCGGGCGTAGGACAAGTGCCGGCGATGCGCCCACAATGGACGCCCCTCCTGCCTCCACGCACCGCCATGCCCGATCTGTACGCAGAAGCCCTTGCCACCTTTACCGCGCTGTATGCCGAGGCGCAGGACAGCGCCGAGCTGGAAGCCAGCGCCATGACCGTGGCCACCGCCACCGTGGATGGGCGGCCGAGCGCGCGCACCGTACTGCTCAAGGCCTTCGATGCGCGCGGATTCGTGTTCTACACGCATCTGGACAGTGCCAAGGGGCGGGACCTGCAGACCCATCCGCAGGCTGCGCTGCTGTTCCTGTGGCGCAGCCTGCGCGAGGCCGGCATCCAGGTGCGCATCGAGGGCGGCGTGCAGCTGGTCAGCGCAGACGAAGCCGATGCCTACTTCGCGTCACGCCCGCGCATGAGCCAGATCGGCGCCTGGGCTTCGCTGCAATCGCAGACGCTCGGCTCGCGCGCCGAGTTCGACGCGGCGATCGCCAAGGTCGAGGCCACCTTCGACGGCCGGCAGGTGCCACGGCCGGATGGCTGGGGCGGCTTCCGGGTGGTGCCGCAGGCGTTCGAGTTCTGGTATGGCGCCAAGTTCCGCCTGCACGAACGTTGGCGGTACGAGGCCGATGCGGCCAGCCACTGGACCAAGCGGATGCTCTACCCGTAACGCCCGCCCGACGCGGCGGCGCGCACGCTGGCGGCCGCATCGTTGGCGCGGCGGTGCCGGGGGCCGCTGCCGCGCCCAACGCGTTCGCCTGGCAGGGCCGGCACGCGCGGCGGCGTGTGCAGCGGCGACGCGGCGCAGCGCTGTGCGGCATGCGCCGGAACGGGGCGCACCCGGGTGGTGCCAGCGGTCGAACGCCGGCACTTGATGCCGCCTGACCGGTGCCGAACGGCACGTTCTGCCGGTCGCGCCGGCACTTGATGCCGCCTGACCGGTGCCGAACGGCACGTTCTGCCGGTCGCGAACAGTCTGTAGTATGTCCGCCCATTGCTTGACCACCGTTTCCAAAGGACAGGACATCGTATGACGCAGTACACCACTGTCGAATTGCACGGCCTGTTGGCCGAGCGCTACCGCGGCCAGCCGATCGAGGTCGAACTCATCGACGGGCTGGAGCCGGCGATCAACCTCACCCTGGCCGACCACGGCGACATGCAGATCCAGGTGGCCGCCTCGGGCTCGCAGGTATTCGTGTCCACGCTGCTGGCCAATGCCGATCAGGTCAACGACCGCGCCGCGTTCAACGACGCCTGCCTGCGGCTCAACCCGCTCAATCCCCTGTCCAACCTGGGCCTGGTGCAGGTCGACGGCAAGGACAGCTACGTGGTCTTCGGTGAGCTGTCGGCGTCGTCCACGCTCGACCAGATCGACGAGGAAATCCAGACCCTGGCGGCCAATACGCTGGATGCCGCCGAATCTCTCAAGCCGTTCTTTTCCTAAAGGCGTGTTGTCATGAGTATTTTTTCCAAACTGATCACGCTGCTGCGTGGCACCGCACACGAGACCGGCCAGAAGGCGGTCGATGCCAATGCATTGCGCATCCTGGACCAGGAAATGCGCGATGCCGGCGCCCAGCTCACGCGCTCGCGCGAAGAACTGACCAAGCTGATGGCGCAAAGCAAGCTGGCCCAGCAGAAGATCGACGCGCGCGCCGGCAAGATGGCCGAGTACACGCGCTATATCGAAGGTGCGCTGGCCAAGAACGATGAAGCGCTGGCGCATGACGTGGCGGTCAAGCTGGCTGCGCTGGAAAGCGAAGACGCCGGCGACAAGGCCTCCAAGACATCGCTGGACCAGTCGGTGGTGACGCTCAAGGCCACCATCCAGAAGACCGAAAACCAGCTGCGCGGCATGCGCCAGCAGATCGACACGGTCAAGGCCACCGATGCGGTGCAGAAGGCGCAGGCGGCGATCGCCGCGCGGCATTCCGGCGCCAGCAGCAAGATGGGCTCGGCACTGGAATCGCTGGAGCGCATCAAGGCGCGGCAGGCCGAAACCTCGGCGCGCATCGAATCGGCCGAAGAACTCGAAGCGTCCAGCGGCGACGGCGATCTGAATCGGCGTCTGGCCGCGGCCGGGCTGATGGAAGGCGAGTCCAACGCGGCCGCCGTGCTGGCGCGCTTCAAGAAGCCCGCCGCGCAACTGGGCCACGACACCACCAGCGGCACGGCGCCATTGATCGGCCAGGTGCGCGACGTGCAGCAGGTCCCGCGTAGCGACAGCTGACCGCAGCGCCACGGCACAGGACGCGCCATGATCATTGTCGGCCGGTTGTACCGGGTCTTGCGGCGGCATGTGCGCCGCGTCAGCTGGGGCATGGTGGCGCTCGCGCTGCTGGCCCACATGGGCCTGAGCTGGGCACTGTTGCGGTTGGCCGGCGAGCACAGGCTCGTCGGCCTGGACGCGTTTCCGTATTACTACATGACCACCGCCACCACGATCGGCTACGGCGACCTGTCGCCGGGCTCGGTGGCCGGGCGCTATATCGCCGCGTTCGTGTTGATGCCGGGCGCGGTGGCGTTGTTTGCCACGGTGCTGGCCAAGACCAGTGCGGTGCTCATCACCTTCTGGAGGCGTCACTACATGGGCAAGATGGCCTACGACGCGTTGCGCGGGCACACCATCCTGATCGGTTGGCAGGGCGCCGCGTCCAGCCGCCTGCTGGACCTGCTGCTGTCCGATACCGCCACCGACGATGAAGGCGTGGTGCTGATCGCCGAAGGCATCAGCGAAAACCCGATGCCCGACCACATGCGCTTCGTGGCGGCCGAGTCTTACACCCACACCGAGGTCTATCTGCGTGCCGGCATCGCGGGCGCCGCGCGGGTGATCGTCAACCCGCCGTCCGACGACCAGACCCTGGCCGCGGTCTTTGCGTTGATGGCGCATGCGCCGGCTGCGCATGTGGTGGCGCATTTCGATTCGGCCAGCGCCGCACGCCTGGTCAACTGCCATTACCCGGCCATCGAGTGCACGCGCCCGATGACCGCCGAGATCCTGGCCCGCGCCGCGCAGGACCCGGGCAGCGCCGCAATCACCGCCGAGCTGCTGTCGGTGGACGATGGCCCCACCCAGTTCAGTCTTGCCGTGCCCGCCACTGTCGAGACGCTGGACTACAGCCGGCTCGCGGCCGACTTCAGCCAGCGCGGCGCCCTGCTGCTGGGCCTGCGCGCGCCCGACGGCGCGCTGCGCTTGAACCCGCCAGCACGCACCGCTGTCGCCGCCGGTGCCATGCTGTACTACCTGGCCGAGCAGCGTGTGCCTGCACAGGCCATCGCGTGGGCCGCGCTGCGCGCCGAATCCGCCATTTCCGCATCGCCACGAGGTGTCTGACGATGAGTTTTTTCAGCAAGTTGTTTGGCCAACCGCAACCGCCGCCGCTGCCGACCTCCGGCACCGGTGCGATCGGGCATGCGCTGCCGTTGGGCCTGCGCGTGGGCGGGCAGGTCGAGATCGATACGACGCTGTACCGCATGGCGCCGGACGCCATGACCGCCGAGCTGCCGGGCGGCCACCAGGGCATTCCATGCTACGGCCACGTCAATCTGGGCGATGGGTATTCGCTGCACCGCTTCTATCTGGATGACGATGCGTTCCTGCAGGTCACCACCGTGGGCGGCGATCTGGAAGCGATGAAGGCGTTCGTGTATTGCGAGACGGTGAACCCGCCCAGCAAGCAGGCGTTTCAGGAGTTCGTGATGCAGCACCCCCACCTGGGTGCGGCGCAGATCGACTACGCCGGCAAGCGCTGGCAACGCGCCACGCAATCCACCGACGACACTGCGCGCATCCCGCCCATCGCCTACGACGAAGTGCTGTACCGCTACCAGCCGCCACGTCGCGATGGCGACCTGACCCACTACGCCATGCTCTATAGCCGCGAGGTGCCCGAGCTGCAGCGCGAGGAGTTTCTGCTGATCACCGGCGAAGATTCCGGCCCCAACGAATTCTGCGTGACCTACGCAGTCGGCATCGATGTCACCGTCGCCGATCTGGATATCACCTGAGCGTGCGCTCGCCCTTCACCCAACCGGTCCTGTCATGAACCCGATCAACCTGCAGAGTTTTCTCGCGTTTCTTTCGTATTTCGGCACCGGCCTGGGCGTGTTGATCGTCTCGGTGGTACTGGTGACCCTGGTGACGCCGCACAAGGACTTCACCTTGCTGCGGCAGGGCAATGTGGCCGCCGCCACGTCGCTGGCCGGCAACCTGATCGGCGTGGCACTGCCGCTGCATTCGGCCATCACCCACTCGGTGAGCCTGGTCGATGCCTTGATCTGGGGCCTGGTGGCCTGTGGCATCCAGGTGGTGGCGTATCTGTTGGCCAACCTGGTCGCCGGGCGCATCTCGCGCCAGATCACCGACAACGTCACCGCTGCGGGCATCTTTTCTGCGGGCGTGTCGATCGCCGTGGGCCTGATCAACGCCGCGGCGATCACGCCGTAACGGAGCCTGCGCCATGAAGCGATCACGCAATCTCAAATTGACCCTGATGGCCGCCTTGCCGGCGGCCCTGGTCACCGGCTGCGGCTCGGAGCCGGAAACCGGCGTGGTGTTGCAGTCGGCGTCCGACTGCTACCAGGTCAAGCAGGAACAGAGCGACATCCAGCAATGCCTCAAGGCCTATGACGAGGCGGTGACCAAGCATCAGCAGGCCGCGCCGCGCTTCAACACGCGCTACGAGTGCGATGAACAGTTCGGCAGTTGCACGGCCGTCCAGAACCCGCAGGGTCAGCAGAGCTGGATTCCGCCGATGGGCGGGTTCTTGTTGGGCTATGCGCTGGGCAACATGACCGGCGGTGGCGGCTATCGCTATGGCGGTGCGATTCCGCTGTATCGCGATTACCGCAGTGGCGGTTTCTACAAGCCCAATGGCGATCTGGCCAGCAACCGCATCGGCACCGTGCGCGGGCGCAGCGGTGCGATCGACATGCCGACGCGCGCCATCACCGTGTCGCGCTCGGGCTTTGGCTCCAGCGCGGCGGCACGCAGTTCGTTCGGTAGCGGTGGGCGCAGCTCCGGGTACGGCGGCTGACATGCAACGCATCCTGATCCCCGAACGCGCGGACTGGCGCACGCAGGCCGAATCGCTGGGCTTCCACTTCCACACCATCGACGGCGCGCCGTATTGGGATGAAAGCGCCTACTACGCGTTTTCATTGCAGCAGATCGAAGAGGACATCGAAGCGCCCACCCAGGACCTGCACGACATGGCGATGCAGCTGGTGGACGAGGTGGTGGGCTCCGAGCAGCTGCTGACCCAGCTGGCCATTCCGCCGTTTTACTGGGACTGGATCGCCACCTCGTGGAAGAACCGCGACCCGCACCTGTACGGGCGCATGGATCTGGCCTATTCGGGCAATGGCCCGGCCAAGTTGTACGAGCTCAATTACGACACGCCGACCTCGCTGTATGAGGCCGCGTATTTCCAGTGGCTGTGGCTGGAGCAGCAGATCGCCAGCGGTGTGCTGCCCAAGGGTACCGATCAGTACAACCTGATCCAGGACCTGCTGTGCGAGACGCTGGGCGCGCTGGCGGTAGATGGCGCCATCGGGGCGCAGATGCATTTCGCCGCGGTCCGCGATTCGCTGGAAGATCGCGCCACCGTGCGTTACCTGCGCGATTGCGCGCATCAGGTCGGCATCGCGACGGAAGAAGTGGCCATCGAAGACATCGGCCTGAGTGCCGAGGGCTGGTTCACCGATGAGCAGGACCGGGTGATCCAGACCTTGTTCAAGCTGTATCCGCTGGAATTCATGATGGAAGAACGCTTCGGCCCGGCGTTGATCGCCAACCGCGTGCGGCTCATCGAACCGGCATGGAAATCGGTGCTGAGCAACAAGGGCATCCTGCCGCTGCTGTGGGAGCGCCACCAAGGGCACCCGAACCTGCTGGCGGCGCGTTTTGCGCAGGCCGGCGAAGCGCCGGCTGCAGGGTGGGTGCGCAAGCCGCTGCTGTCGCGCGAGGGCGCCAACATCGCGCTGGTCACGGCACAGGGCGACGCCGCGCAGACCGACGGCCCGTATGTGGATGGCCCGGCGATCCTGCAGGCGCACCATCCGTTGCCGGTGTTCGACGGCCGCCATGCATTGGTGGGCAGTTGGGTAGTGGCCGATCGCCCGGCCGGGCTGGGCATGCGCGACGACGATGGCCCCATCACCCGCGACACCTCCCGCTTCGTGCCGCACGTCATCGTCGATTAAGCGGCAGCTGCGCGGGCATCGCCACTGCCAGGTGGCGGTGTGACGTGTGTGATCCATCGTCTTGTGTGGTGCACCGGACCCCGGTGTGCCGGAGGTTGGCGAGCCTGCTGCCAGTGCATGTCACCCAGCGGCGCAGGCCGTGCGGATCGCGCGTGACACAGGCGCCGGCGCTGTGCAAGGCCTCGGTTGGCTGCACGGCGCTGCATCTTTTCCACACCCCCTGTGGATGGAACTTGCACAAGGCTGTGGACAACTGCGTGCAGGCCCCGGCCTGCAACGCTGTCAAGATGGGTGGCGAAAAAATGACCAGTCGCTCGCAGGGAACGATCGGCCGTGGTTTTCGCAGCGATCCCGGCAGAATCGGCAAAGTCCTGCGAGGCGCGCACCCGGGATCGCAGCGGTGCGCTGCGCCAGCCAGGCATGGCAGCTCTGCGAACCGCGCGCTGTTTCCCTCCAGCCCTGCCGCACACTGCCACCATCTCCACACGCGTGGGCACGGCCACACACCACGTGCAGCAGCGCTGTGGTGATCACACCCGCCGCGCCACCACGAAGCTCGCTACCGCCAGTAGCCAGGCCAGTGCGAAGACGCTGAGATAAGCAGCCGGCGTTGCCGATGCCAGCAACGCGGCAAACAGCGCCCCGGCCAGGGCCAGCATGCCGGCCACCGCGATCGCCTCGCTCAACTGCAGCGCCGAGCTGTTGGCGCCTTGCTGCGCGGGCGGCGACAACGACAGCGTCAGCACCGACAGGCTGGGATACAGCAGCCCCATGCCCAGGCCGGTCAACGCCCAGCCGGCCACGGCCACCGGCACCGGAATCACCGGCCAGACCGCGCCCGCGCTGATCGCGATGCCGAGCATCATCAGCAAGGCGCCGGTCTTGAGCAGGCGCGGGCGCGACCAGCCGGCGCGGCTATGGCCCTGGTACCACGAGCCGCTGAACCACCCCAACGCACCCACGCTCAACGCGATCCCGGCCAGCAGCGGCGACAGCCCGCGCTCGCGCGACAGCAGCAGCGGCAGGAACGCCTCGAAGCCGAAGAACGCCGCCGCCGCGATGCCGCGCAGTGCGATCACGCTGGGCAGCCCGCGTGCCAGCGTCAGCGTGCCGGCGGGCAGCAGGCGCCAGGCACATGCCACGGTGAGCACCAGCGCCGGCACCATCGCCATCAGCGCCGGCAGGCCATGCAGCTGGCCGCCCAGGTACACGCCCAGCACGCCCAGTGCCGCGCCGATGGCCCAGCCCAGCAGTGCGCCGGACTGGCTGGACCGCGCGCCGGACCAGCGCCGCCCACGCAGCGCCGGCCATAGCATCAACCCGGCCGGAATCGCCAGCAGCGGCACCGAGAGGAACACCCAGCGCCAGCCGATGTGTTGCACGATCAGCCCGCTGATGCCCGGGCCGATCAACGACGGCACCACCCAGCCGGCAGAGAACGCGGCAAACACGCGTGGCCGCAACGCTTCCGGATACAGCCGCCCGACAATCACGTACAGGGCCACCGAATACGCACCGGCGCCCAGCCCCTGCAGCAGGCGCCCGGCGATCAGCCAGTGCATGTCCGGCGCCAGGCCGGCGATCAACAGGCCGATCACAAAGCACAGCAGGCCGCTGCCCAGGGCAGCGGCGGGGCCGTGGCGGTCGCTCCAGCGGCCGGCCGCGGTCATGCCCACCACGCTGGTGGCCAGCGTCCCGCCGAAGGCCAGGGCGTAGAGCGGCAAGCCGTTCAACTCGCGCGCTACGGTCGGCATGGCGGCGGCGACGGCCAACGATTCGAAAGCGTTGAGCGAGACCAGCGCAACCATGCCCAGCGTGGCAGCGCGATAAGGGGCTGCCAGGATCGAGGTGGACGGCGCGTCGTCGCGGGGGGCGGCGGGCAAGGCGGTATCGGTGGGCATTGAACATCCAGAGCGAGTGAGCATGGGCGTGACCCGAAGCGCTTGCGTCGGTCACGGCCGCGCAGCATCCTGCCTCAACCAAGGTTGAGGTCAAGGCAATGCAGCGTGAGTTGTCCGTGGGCGAAGTGGCCAGGCGCAGCGGCGTGGCGGTGTCGGCGCTGCATTTCTATGAGCGCAAGGGGCTGATCCGCAGCCTGCGGACCGCGGGCAATCAGCGCCGTTATGCGCGCGATGTGCTGCGGCGGATTGCGGTGATCCGTGTAGCGCAACGGCTGGGCGTGCCGCTGCAGCAGGTGCTGGACGCGTTTTCGGTGCTGCCCGATCAGCGCACGCCCACGCGGGCGGAATGGGCGCGCATGTCCGCGCGCTGGCGCGGCCAGCTGGATGCGCGCATCAGCGAGCTGCAGGCCTTGCGCGACCAGCTCACCGATTGCATCGGCTGTGGCTGCCTGTCGCTGCGCCGCTGTCGCTTGAGCAATCCCGACGATGCACTGGGCGACGATGGCGATGGCGCGTTACGACTGGGCAGCCTGACGCCGGGCTAGCCGGGCGCGCGGCAGCGTGGTGCTGCCGTGCGGCAGGAGCGATGGGCGCAATCGGCACTCCTGCCTTCTGTGTCTGCCCGCGCTGCGCATGTCTTCCATCGACCTCAGCACTGCGCGTACCTTGTCCGCATCGGTGTGGTGATGAATTGATGATCGGGCGGTTGCGTGTCGACCACTGCCGTCGATCGCAGCGATGCCAGGCGATGGCCGCCTGCATCAAGCGCCTGAAGGGCGCTGGCGCCGTCATCGACGCGCCTCGGCGCCCCATCGCGCGCGGGTTCCTCGCGTCATGGCCGGGTCGCCACCTCGCATGCCACCAACCGGGACCAATGGCAGTGCCGTGCCCGGCGAGCGGCACCGTAGGATGGGTGTCCCCCCGTCGCAGGACCCGAGCATGTTCCCCACCATGCGCCGTTTGCTCACCGTTGCCGTATCGCTGGCGTGTGCCAGCGCACCCCCGCTTGCGGTTGCCGCGCCAGATGCCGCCGCGCCGTCGGGCACGTTCGACCCGCTGGCGTTGTTCGCACCGCTGCAATTGCCGGATGCGCCCACCGCCTACCGCAGCGGCAGTGGCGTGCCGGGGCCGCTGTTCTGGCAGAACCGCGCCGATTACCAGCTGGAGGCCACCATCGACCCGGCCAGCCACACGCTCACTGGCGAGGCAGCCATCCACTACACCAACCACAGCCCGGACGCGCTGGACGTGCTGTGGCTGCAGCTGGACCAGAACCTGTATCGCGCCGACGCGCGCGCGGCCGCCAGCCGTCCTTCGCGGCGCACCGAGTTCAGCGATGGCATGCAGATCGCCGGTTTGGAGATCGACACCGGCGGCCGTCGCACGGCCGCGCACTTCATCGTCGACGACACCCGCATGCGGGTGGATCTGCCGCAACCGCTGGCCGGGCAGGGCAAGGCACTGACCCTGCATATCCGCTACCGCTACCGCATTCCCGGCACCTGGGGCGGGCGCACTGCCTACAGTGCCAGCAAGCACGGCGAGATCTACGAGATAGCGCAGTGGTACCCGCGCATGGCGGTCTACGACGACCTGCGCGGCTGGGATACGCAACCGTACCTGGGCTCGGAGTTTTATCTGGAATACGGCAACTTCGATTACGCGGTGACCGTGCCGGACGGGTTTGTGGTGGCCGGCTCCGGTGCGTTGACCAATCCGGAGCAGGTGCTCAGCCGCGCCCAGCAACAGCGCCTGCAGCAGGCCCGCAACAGCGACCGCACGGTGCTGATCCGCACGCCATCGGAGGTGGCCGCGCAGGCTGCTCCACCAGCGGGCAAGGGCACGCGCACCTGGCGCTTCCATATGGAGCACACCCGCGACGTGGCGTTTGCCGCCTCGCCGGCGTTCGTCTGGGATGCGGCGCGCATCAACCTGCCAGGCGGCAAGCAATCGCTGGCGATGTCGGTGTATCCGGTGGAAGGCGTGGGCGCGGACAAGTGGAACCGCTCCACCGAGTACGTCAAGGGCGCGATCGAACATTTCTCGCAGTGGTATCCCTATCCGTGGCCGGCGGCGATCAACCTGGGCGGTTACGGTGCGGGCATGGAATATCCGGGCATCGTCTTCGATGGCTTCGAAGATGGCGGCAAGGACCTGTTCTGGATTACCGCGCACGAGATCGGCCACACCTGGTTCCCGATGATCGTCGGCTCCAACGAACGCCGGCATGCGTTCATGGACGAAGGCTTCAATACCTTCATCGATGTCTATGCATCGGACGCCTTCAACAAGGGCGAGTACGCGCCCAAACGCGATTCGGAATATGCACCCAAGGGCGGTAACCCGGTGGAGGAGATCCTGCCGTTGCTGGCCGACCGCAAGGCACCGACCTTGATGGATATCGCCGATGCCACCAGCGAAACCTACCGCCACCCGCTGACCTACTTCAAGGGCGCGCTGGGCCTGGTGTTGTTGCGCGAGCAGATCCTGGGCCCGGAACGGTTCGACCCGGCGTTTCGCAAATACATCGCCACCTGGGCCTACAAGCATCCGACCCCGTCGGACTTCTTCCGGCTGATGGAAAGCGAAAGCGGCGAAGACCTGAGCTGGTGGTGGCGCGGCTGGTATTTCAACAACTGGCAGCTGGACATGGGCATCGCCAGGGCACAGTACATCGATCACGACCCGGCCAAGGGATTGCAACTCACCCTGCGCAGCCGGCAGCCACTGGTGATGCCGGTCACCGTGCGCGTGGATCTGGCCGATGGCAGCCATCTGGGCCGTCGCGTGCCGGTGGAGAGCTGGCTGCAGACCACCACACCGACGCTGACGCTGCCCACCACCCAGAAGGTCCTGCACGTCACCCTGGATCCGGATCACGCAGTGCCCGATGCCGATCGCAGCGACGATCGCGTGGATGTGATCGGCTGATCGTCGCCAGCGTGCGTTGCTCGCAGGGACAGGCGTTGCCGATCCCGGTCGGCAACGCCTGTTGCCACCAGGCGCTGCACGCACCCCGTGGCCCGCAATCGATTGCGAGGTGGCTGCCGTTCTTACCAACGAGATGGACCACGCTGCGCCGTTGCACGCCTGCGCCTGTCGATGGCGATGGCATCGCGTCCATCGCGTGCGCGCCACCGCCGCCATGCGGAACGCGGGCGTCGCTGCCGCATGCCTTTTCGACATTTGCGCAGTCGCCGCGTCGCGCTGCGCCAAGGCCGTTGCATTGTGCAAAGTTCGCCGTGTCTGTCGCCGGTTTTTGCGCAATCCGTTGATAACGCTTACAGCCGCGCCGCCATTGAGAGCGGCTTGCGGACTCAAGCGGCTGCCGTATCGGCTGTAACCGTGCAGGCCAATCACTATGCTGCAACGCACGGTGACAAGGCCTTTATCGCCTGACTAGGCTGCGCGGCGTGTTAGCGCTATCACTGGCTGACATGCAGTGCAGGGCACGGGTTGCGGATGCGCCGCCGACACCATGGGGTGGGTGACGCCCGCAGCATGCACAGCACAACGCAGGGCGACGATCGAAGGGGCGATCGCCGGCATGCGCGTCAGGGGACCTTATTCAAAGCAGTACTGTTCGCCACTGCCCCGTCGGGCAGTGGTCATGACACTGCCGTGTCGCATGCCGCGACATCGGCCGTAGGCGGTTGGACTCCACTCCCGAGGACACATCGATGCGTCGTACGTTGAACAGCTTCAAGTCGAAGGCCATGTTCACCTTCGTTGGTGGCCTGTTGGTCATCAATCCCGCGTTTGCGCAGGATGTCGCTCCGCCGACGCCCGCGCCGCAGTCCAGCAGCGATGCCGCCACCACGCTCGACACCGTCAACGTCACCGGCATCCGCAGCAGCCTGGATCAGTCGATGGGCATCAAGCGCGATGCCGCCGGTGTGGTGGATGCGATCAGCGCCGAAGACATCGGCAAGTTTCCGGACACCAACCTGGCCGAGTCGTTGCAACGCATCACCGGTATCTCGATCGAACGCCGCGATGGCGAAGGCGCGCAGGTCACCGCGCGCGGCTTTGGGCCGCAGTTCAATACCGTCACCCTCAACGGCCGACTGATCCCCGGCGCCGACGCATTCGGCGCGCCCGGGCAGACCCCGATCGGCGGCGTGGACGTGGGCACGCGTGCGTTCAACTTCGCCCAGCTCGCCTCCGAAGCCATCACCGGCATCGAGGTGTTCAAGACCAGCCGCGCCACCGCGCCCAGCGGCGGTATCGGCGCGACGATCAACATCCAGACCGACAAGCCGTTCAATCACGAAGGCGTGGTGGCCAATGCAGGCGCCAAGATGGTGTCCGACCGCTCGCAGCCGTTCGGCGACTCGCTCACCCCGGAAGTGTCGGGCATCTTCAGCTACACCAACCCCGACAAGACCTTCGGCATCGGCTTGAGCGCCAGTTACCAGAAGCGTCACGGCGGTTCGGTGCAGGCCACCGAAAACCGCTGGAACATCCAGCGCTGGACCGGCACCGACCCGGCATTGCGTCCGGACACCGTGGTGACCAACGCGCCGGCGATCGGCCAGCTCTACGGCATGCCCAACGACATCCGTTATGCGTTTGCCGATTTCCAGCGCGAGCGCATGAACGGCCAGGCGGTGATGCAGTTCGCACCGACCGACAGCCTGACGCTGACCCTGGACTACACCTATTCGGCCAACGAAATCCGCGAAGAACGCGGCGAGCAGGGCATCTGGCTGCAACGCGCCAACAGCTTCACCAACCTCACCTTCGATACCGGCCAGACCGTGGCCACGCCGGTGTACCTGCGCGATGTGCCCAACGGTGCCAAGGACTTCGGCATGGAGCAGCAGCGCAACGAGCAGAAGTACACGCTCGGCTCGCTCGGCTTCAATGCGGACTGGCAGGTGAGCGACCGCTTCCAGCTGACCTTCGATGCGCACAACTCCAAGACCCAGAGCCTGCCCAACGATCCGGTCACCGGAGGCAGCGCGACCTATTTCAGCTTTGCCGGCACCAACAACTGCGTCAACGGTCCTTCGTGCGGCGGCCAGTGGGGGCAGGAGCTGTGGTTCAACAATTCGCTGCCGATCGGCGCGCGCACGTGGTATCCCACCGTCGCCGATTCGCTGGCCGGCACCAATGGCGTGGTCAATCCGGATTTCACGCCCAACAATCTCGGCTCGCAGGTGCAACGCATCTACTATCAAAAGCAGGTCACCGAAACCAAGGAAGGCCGCCTGGACGGCAAGTTCGATTTCGATGACGGGCGCTTCCAGTTCGGCGTGAGCTCGTCCAACACCACCATGCACCGCCTGACCAGCGACAACTACTCCACGCTGGGCGACTGGGGCGTGGCCAATGCCGGCAACGAGCCGGGCATGGTCGCGTTGCTGCAGCCGGTGAGCATCGTGGGCATGTTCGACGACTTCAACGCCAACGGCGCCGCGCGCAATGCCTGGCGCGGCGATGCCAGCCAGCTGGCGTTGTGGGGTGGCAGCCAGTACGGCGCGCAGACGCGCTACAACCCGCTGTACAGCGCCAACAACCAGGTCGAAGAAAAGACCCGTGCCGCCTACGTGCAACTGGAGTTGACCGGCGATATCGCCGGCATGACCGCCAACACCCGCCTGGGCCTGCGTTACGAGCGCACCGATGTGGAATCCACCTCGCAGGTTGCCACGCCCACGGCGCTGCAATGGCAGGCCAACAACGACTTCCAGCTGTTGCGCTCCACCGAGCAGCAGCCCTTCAGCGAGAAGACCAGCTACAACTACATCCTGCCGAATCTGGATTTCAGCCTGGACATCACCGACCAGCTGAAGGGCCGTGCGTCGTTTGGCCAGACCATTGCGCGCGCACCGTACAACAACCTGCTCGCCGGGCCGACGCCCAATACGCCGGCCGGCTCGATCCTGATCAACCCGTCCAACCGCGCCAGCGGCGATTCGCAGACGCCGACGCTGGACCCGCTGGAATCGGACAACCTCGACCTGGCGCTGGAATGGTATTTCGCCGATGCCAGTTACGTGTCGGCGACCTTCTGGAACAAGCGCGTCAGCAACTTCATCGGCACCACCGTCTCGCGCGAGACCCTGTACGGGCTGACCGACCCCACCTCGGGCCCGGATGCGCAGGCGGCACTGGCCTTCCTGCAAAGCGGGGCCTGCGCCGCGCAGGTCGGCGCGGCCGGCAACGACGTGGCGGCGGCCTGCTCGGCCAACGACACCTCCCTGTTCGCCGCCACCGCCCTGCTGCGCAACGCCGCGGCCACCGGTGGCCTGGGCGCCTACAACGGCAGCTCTGCGCAGAGCCTCGCCCTGGAAAACGCCTACGACCTGGTCGGCACTGCGGCCGACCCGCTGTATCAGTTCGACGTGTCGCGGCCGATCAACCAGAACAAGGCCAACATCCACGGCTGGGAGCTGGGCGGGCAGTACTTCTTCGGCAGCACCGGCTTCGGTATCTATGCCAACTACACCATCGTCGAAGGCGATGTGGCCTTCGACAACAACGTCATCGACCGCGACCAGTTCGCGTTGCTGGGCCTGAGCGATACCGCCAACGTGATGCTGATGTTCGAGAAGTACGGCTGGAGCGCACGCCTGGCCTGGAACTGGCGCGACGAGTACCTGATCGCGGCCAACCAGGATGCCTCCAACCGCAACCCGTACTACGTCGAGGCGTACCAGCAGTTCGATCTGAGCGTCAGCTATGCGCTCAACAAGCAGCTGTCGGTGGGCTTTGAGGCGATCAACCTCACCGGCGAAGACGTGCGTTGGCATGGTCGGTCGGAGAAGCAGATCGTGCGTCTGATCGATCAGCAGCCGCGCTACACCCTGGGTGTGCGTTACGCGTTCTGACACCGCGTCGCAGGCGCGCACCGGCAGCTCGGGGCGGCCGTCCTTTTCGGATGGCGGCCGCAACCGGGTGACTGCGGCGGGGGTTCGCCCGCCCGCGTTCTTCGTGCAGCCGCAGTCGTGTGGCTGCACGGCGAATGCAAGCAGCCCCAACGCGATGCGCGGGCATTCGCTCGCGCATCGCGCATGCTGCCCTGCGGCTTGCCGGCCTCCCGGTTTTTGGCAATGCTCGGCGTTCGCAGGCGCGCCGGGCGTGCGATCGATCCCTTTCCCACTGCAGTGCGCCGATGGATGCCTGCCGGAGTACCAGATGACGCGATACGCCGTACTCAACAACGTGACGCATCACGACCTGCGCGTCATCCTGCGCTTCGGCCCTGAGTTCGGTGATGCCATTGGCCTGGTGCCCGCGTTCGTGACCGAATACGCCGACCTGCAGCGCGAGTACCCGCTGTTTTTCCGCAAGGACCCCGCCGGCAGCGGCTACCAGTCCGTGGCCTTGCTGGGCTTTACCCAAGACGAAAACCTGTTCCTGCAGGAAGGGCGCTGGAACGCCAGCTATCTGCCCGGCATCGTGGCCAAGGGCCCGTTTCTGATCGGCTTCCAGGAGCAGCGCATCGACGGTGCGCTGGTGCAGGAGCCGGTGATCCACATCGACCTGGAACATCCGCGCGTCAGCCGCAGCGAAGGCGAAGCGGTGTTCCTGCCACAGGGCGGCCATAGCCCCTACCTGGACCACATCATCGGCGTGCTGCGCGGCATCCGCGAGGGCGTGGACGCCGGGCAGGCCATGGCCGCCGCGTTCGATGCGCTCGGCCTGATCCAGCCGGTGCGCCTGGACGTGGCGCTGGACGCGACCCACGCCGCGCAGCTGGAAGGCCTGTTTGCCATCGACCGCGAGCGGCTTGCCGCGCTCGATGCGCAGGCGCTGCAACAGCTGCACCAGGCCGGCTATCTGGAGGGTGCGTTCCTGATGCTGGCATCGCAGTACAACCTGCGCCGGCTGATGGCCGAGAAGCAGCGCCGTCTGCAGCACGCGCACGCCGCGCCTGCTGCTGCATACGCCTGATCGCATGGCCGCCGCTGTCTTGCATCCGCCCGCTGCAGCGATCGCCGGCATTGCCGAGCGCAACGACTGCCGGCCCGACGCCTTGCCGCTGGCCGCGCTCTGCGCAGCAGCCGAGCCGGTGGTATTGCGTGACCTCGCACGCGACTGGTCGCTGGTGCAGGCCGGCCTGCGCAGCCCGGAGCAGGCCATGGCGCAGCTACGCGCGCACGATGACGGGCGCACCTTGCAGTACTCCTACGGCGGACCGGAGATTGCCGGCCGGCCGTTCTACACCGACGACTGCAGCGCGCTGAACTTCGAGGTAAGGCGCGGCAGCATCAGCGCCTTGCTGGATGCCATTGCCGCGCATCGCGATGACCCGCAGCCGCCTACGTACTACCTGGCCTCGCTGCCCATCGACGCTCACCTGCCCGGCCTGCGCGCGCATAACGACCTGGCGGTTGCCGCCGGCGGCATCGCCGTGCAGCCGAGCATCTGGATCGGCAATCGCGTCATTGCCTCCTGCCATTACGACGCGCCCGACAACCTGGCCTGCTGCGCGGTGGGGCAGCGCCGCTTCACCCTGTTTCCGCCCGAGCAGGTCGCCAACCTGTACCCGGGGCCGCTCGAGCCCACGCCCGGCGGCCAGGTGGTGAGCATGGTGGATGTCGCCAACCCGGATCTGCAGCGCTACCCACGCTTCGCGCAGGCGCTGGCGCATGCGCGCACCACGGTGCTGGAACCGGGCGATGCCCTGTTCATTCCCGGCATGTGGTGGCATCACGTGCAATCGCTGCAGCCATTCAATGTGCTGGTCAATTACTGGTGGAGCAGCGCGCCCGCGCAGCTGCCCGCCGCGATGCCGGCGCTGTACCACGCGCTGTGGGCCATCCGCGACCGCCCGGCCGCGGAAAAGGACGCATGGCGCGCGCTGTTCGATTACTACGTGTTCGGGCCTGCGGAACGTGCCGGTGCGCATCTGCCCGAGCAGGCGCGGCAGGCGCTGGGGCCCATCGATCCGATCCTGGCGCGCCAATTGCGCGCCATGCTGATCGGCAGGCTCAACCGCTGACGGGCCGTTTTGTCCTGCATGCAGGCGGTGGGGCAATCAGTGGTCCTGCCGGGAGAGCAGGCGGCACCGCACGCGCGTGCGGGACCCGGCGTCAGCGGCCTGAGCATTGGGTGCTGCAGCCGCCCTGACGCCCTGCATCGCTTCAGCCACCTCTTTTCCATCCACGGGAGTTCGCAGTGACCCAGGCTCAAATTCGCAAGGTCGTCATCGCCGGCGGCGGTACCGCCGGCTGGATCGCTGCATGTGCGCTGTCGCATCAGTTCCGCGACCTGCTCGACATCACCCTGATCGAGTCCGAGCAGATCGGCACCGTGGGCGTGGGCGAATCGACGGTGCCGCCGATCCGTACCTTCCATCGCTTCCTGCAGATCGACGAACAGGAATTTCTGCGCGAGGTGGCCGGCACCTTCAAGTTGTCGATCTCTTTCGAACATTGGCTGCGCCAGGGCGAGCGATACATCCACCCGTTCGGCATCACCGGGCAGAGCACCCTGGTGTGCGCCTTCCATCATCTGTGGCTGGAAAGCCAGCGCCGCGGCATGCGCGGCAGCTTTGGCGACTACTGCCTGGAGACCGTGGCCTCGCGCGAGGACCGGTTTGCGTTGCCGCGCGAGCCGGCGGTCAATTACGCCTATCACCTGGATGCGGCGCTGTACGCGCGCTTCCTGCGCACCCGCAGCGAGGCCTGCGGCGTGCAGCGGATCGAAGGCAGGATCCAGCAGGTGACGCAACATCCGGACAGTGGCGATGTCGCCAGCCTGGTGCTGGAAGACGGCCAGGCCATTGCTGGCGATTTATTCATCGACTGCAGCGGGTTCCGGGGGCTGTTGATCGAGCAGACGCTGCACACCGGCTACGAAGACTGGAGCCATTGGCTGCCGTGCGACCGCGCCGTGGCGGTGCAGACCGAAGCGCTCGGCCCGCCAGTGCCGTACACCCGCGCCATTGCGCACGAAGCCGGCTGGCGCTGGCATATCCCGTTGCAGCACCGGGTCGGCAACGGCCTGGTGTTCTCCAGCCGCCACCTGTCCGACGACGAGGCCCACGCCAAGCTGCTGCGCGATGTTGCCGCCCCGGCGGTGAAAGACCCCTGGATGGTGCCGTTCCGCACCGGCCGCCGGCTCAAGGCATGGAACAAGAACGTGGTGTCGCTGGGCCTGGCCAGCGGCTTCATCGAGCCGCTGGAGTCGACCAGCATCCACCTCACCATCTCTGCGGTGGTGCGGCTGCTGACGCTGTTTCCGGCAGAGGGCATCGCGCCATCGCAGGTGCAGTTGTTCAACGACGTCAGCCGCGCCGAGATGGAGCACGTGCGCGACTTCGTCACCTTGCACTACCACGCCACCCGGCGCGACGAGCCGCTATGGCAGCAATGCCGGGAGATGGAACTGCCCGAGTCGCTGGCACTGCGCCTGCGCGCGTGGCGCGAACGGGCGCATGCCTGGCAGGCCGCAGATGAACTGTTCCGCGTCGATTCCTGGACGCATGTGCTCATGGGTCAGGGCCTGATGCCGGAACAGCACCATCCGCTGACGCGCGCGTTTTCCGACCGGGATCTGCAAGGCCTGCTCAACGGCATCGCGCAGCCGATCCGGCATGCGGTGGATCAGTTCCCTTCGCAGCAGGCCTTCATCGAACGCTATTGCCAGGCCAGGCCGGAGGTCTGGGGAGCGCGCAAGCCGGCCATCGCCTAGCCCGTGTCGTGCAGCGCGTGGCCTGCCGATTGCCAGGCCACCGTTGCGCTACAGCCGCATCAGGTCGGTGCCCACCACGATCGGCCCGCTGTAGTGCTTGCGCGCGCCCTCGCTCCACATCGCATCGGTGATGGTCGGGTCGCCGCCGGGCACGAAGTGTGTGAGCACCAGCTGCCGTGCACGGGCGGCCGCGGCGATCTTTCCGACCTCTTCGCTGGTGGAATGGCTCTTGAGCAGATGTTCGAGCAAGCTGGGCGCGTTGTCGTTGGTCTTGAGCATCCTTTCCAGTGCGGGCAGGTACATCACCTCGTGCACCAGGATGTCGGTGTTCTCGGCAAACGCCGCCAGCGCAGGCAGGTAACGCGTGTCGCCGGAGAACACCACCGTGCGGTCGCGCGCGGCGAAGCGGTAGGCAAAGGCCGGCTTGAGCGTGTAATGGTCCACCAGGTTGGCGGTCACGGTGACCTGGTCGTTCTGCAACACCGTGCCGGGCTGATCGAACTCGTGCACATGGATGAGCTGCTTGAACGGTGGGCGGCCTTCCTCGCGGATGCGCGCGTCGATGTCGATGGCGTTCATCTCGACAAACGCATCCACCATCCTGGCGATTCCCGGCGGCCCGTAGAGATGCACCGGTGTCTGCAGGCCGCTGGCCCAGGCCAGCCACACCACGTTGAGCAGATCGGCGTTGTGATCGGAGTGATGGTGGGTGAGAAAGACATCGCGCAATGCCGGTAGCCGGATGCCGGCCTTGGCCAATTGCTGCGCCACGCCATTGCCGCAATCGATGAGGTAGGGCTGCCCGTCGATCACCAGCGCATTGGCCGCCGCTGCGCGCAGTGACGATGGTGTTGGCCCGCCCTTGGTGCCCAACAACACCAGCACGCTGCCCTTGGCCGGAAACGGCACGGGGGCTGCCGTACTGCCGCTGGCGGGCGCGTGGCTGGCGCCGGATGTGGACGCCGCCGCGAGCGGGCCGACGGCGGTCAACAGCCCTGCGGACAGTGTCAGCTGCAGCACCGCGCGACGGGAGCAATGCGGAAGAGGCTTAGACATGACAATTCCTTGGGCGCCGGAGGGGTGAGTGTGCCGGGAGTGGTGCCGCGCCGCCATCGCGGTGCGCCCACCTGGACAGCAGCGTGGCCGTGCCACTACAGCAGATGCAACACGCCGTGGGCGCAAGCGGGCGGCCCTGGGTGATGCGGGCCGGCGGGCGGTCTGGCTGCAGCAACGCGGGCCAGCGGGGCCTTACGCTGTGCGATGCACCACGGCGACTCGCTTCACAGCTGGCGAGCGATGAAGTCGGCCAGTGCCGGTGAGCGGTAAAAGCCCATGCAACGCGCAAAGATGGCGTTGAACGGGCCGCGGCGTGCTTCGTCCTTCATCGGTACTTCGCTGCGATCGAACTCTGCGGTGCTGGCATCCACGAATCGATGCAGGCGATCGGTCGCCCCGGCCTTGGCATTGTCCATTGCGTAGGTGGTCAGCAGGTACGAGCGGTCGCGCAACTGGTCCTGCGCATACTTGCCGCTGCGCACGTAGTTGGTGTCCAGGCAGCGCTGCAATGCATAGGCCTTGACCTCGTCCGGGTTGGCCGGTTTGCCTGCGGCCAGTGCGTTGCCCTGCAATGTCAGTGCTGCCAGTGCAGCGATCCACACCACGTGGCGATGACGATGAAACGGCATGGGGCATCTCTCCGCGAACAAACCCCAAGTCTGCCCGAACCTGATGGCCTGTTGCAGCGGTGCATCGCGCTGAGGCCGCGTGCCGCAAGTGATCGCGCTGCGCATCGAGCAGCACCACCAATGCCGCCGGCGCCACCATGACGCCCGTACAGCCGCACGCTTGGCGACCCGCAGCACAGCCACCGTGCTGCCCATTGATCGCGATGCTGACGGCATCGCCGAGGGACAGGTCTGGTCTGTGCACCATCCCGGTGAGCGCGCTTTCCTGCTGGATCGCAATGCCCGGTGACCGAACGGCCGGGGAAGAGGGCCGCGTGCGTTGTGAAGAGTGCCGCCGTTTTCGAGACGCCGCACCGCAGGCGCGATGGATCACCGTCGCGCAGTGACGACGCTGCAGGTCCGGGATGCCCCGCTGGCTACCGTCGGCAATGGGGCCGCAGGTTGCATCGTGCTCGCGTGCTGACATGCGCCAGCCAGGGGTGCATGTGGACCAACGTGGCAGGCGGCAGGGCGCCTGCCACGCATCGCGCGTGCTTACTGCCCGAAGAAGGTGGAGATCGACGAGTACACGTCCGAGAAGCGCGAGTAGTAATCAGGATCGGTCTGCGCGGTGCAGTACGAATAGCCGCCATACAGGCCGCCGCGCAGCTGATACGCACCGCCGCTGGCGATGGTGAACAGACCCGAGCCGGACGAGCCGCCTTCGGTGACACCATCGTTCCAGGCAACGCGATAGAACGGGCTCTGGCCGTCGATGGACGTGTTCAACCCGGTGACCGTGCCCAGTGAATACTTCTTGACGTCACCGGAGGGGTGGTGGATGCCCACGATCGAGGTCCCGGTCGCGCCGATTGCCGCGCTGTTCCAGGCTGCGTAGAACGCGCCGCTGGGCGGTGCGGTCTTCAGCTCCAGCAGCGCGGTATCGCGCGTGGTGTTGGCATGGCGCAGGAATGCGCCGCCGGTCAGCGTGGTGGCCTGCGAACTGGCGGTGTTGCCGTTGCAGCTGGCCGCGTCGTAGAACCAGTAGGTCTGCAGCGTATTGGCCACGGTCTGGGTGCTGATGCAATGCGCGGCGGTCCAGAACAGGTTGCGCTTGGGCGTATTGGTGTTGTTGAGCAGGGTGCCGGTGCACAGGAACGAACCCTGGCTGGTGGTGAACACCATGCGCGCCACCGCTTTGGCGGCGCTGGTGAAGCCCGTGGTGGGGTTGGCGCGGCACACGATGTCGTTCTGGCAGGAATCGCTCTCGCCAATGGCAATGGTCATCATGTCGCGCGGGCTGGCGGTGGGGCTGATGTCCAGATGCGACAGCTGCGGAATGCTCAGGCTGAAGTTTTCCGGATACAGGCCGGCCGGCAATGACAGCTCCACCAGCAGGTGTTCGCCGCTCACGGTCGGCGACCAGCCGATGGCATCGCCGGTGCCGGTGAAGCTGGCGCCGGATTGCTCGAACACGCGGCCATCGTCGCCGGCAAAGCGCAGCGTTACCCGGGAAGGATCCCCCGGCGTTGCACCGGCACCACGCAAGACCAGTGCCGCGCGCAGCGAGGCGGCCTGTGCAGAGCCGAGCTTCAGGGTTGCCACGCGTGAGCCGTCGCCGGCCATCTGCCAATCGAGCTTGGCCAGGTTTACCAGCGGCTGTGCAACCGCGCGCGAAAAGCCGATCTGCAGCGGTTGGCCGTGTTTGACCTGCGCAATGCGTCGTTCACGCACGCTGCCGAGTTCCTTGCTGCTGGGTGCGGCCAGCTGCGCCACCTGTGTAGGCAGGATGCCGCCGCGCAGGCTTGCCGACTGCAGCGTGGCTGCACCGAGCTTGGCGGCCTGCGGCGCAGTGCTGACCGGTGCGGCATCCATCTCGGTAGGCGGCGCGGCCAGCGCGGCGCCGGAAACGGCAGAGAGCAGCGCGAGATACAACGCATTCTTGCGAATCATGGGTAGTCCTTCTCGTCAGGGAACGGCAGGCGGCGGCGGGGGCCGGCAGCTGCGGCGCCATCGGTGGCGCGGAACGAGACTAGCGAATGTTTAAAACTGAATATGTGCTGAAAATCTCGTTCGGAGATCGACAGTCAATAAAAATAGCATCGCGTTTGTATGCAGCGAACGGGCGCAGCGCACACGTTGTGCGCGTGACTCAAGCGAGCAGCGCGCATGCGCATTGGCTTGGCGCGTGGCTGCTCCAGCGAAAGTGGATCATCATGCTTGCAAGGCGATGCAGTGCGCCTGCACTTGCACACGCATGGTGTCGTCTCGTTTCGTGCAGCAACACGCACGCAGCACGCCCGCAGCGCGGCAAATGCGAGCTGGGCGCAGGCAACGCTACGATGGTTTGGCCGGCGCTCCTGCGCATCGGGCGTGCGCAACGCACGGCAGCACGCCAGCGAGCCGGTGCATTGGCGCCGCAGCGCAGCGGCCGTTATTCCAGCGCGTCGCTGGCGCGAAATTCGGTCGAGCGACCGCTGATTTTCAGAAAGGCCAGAACCGTCAGCCCCACCACCATCCACGCGGTGCCGCCAAGTTGCGCGTGATGGTCGGCGTTGATCAGTACATACGCCAGGATCACGATACCGATCAACGGCACCGCTCCGTGCAGCACACGCCTGCCTTGCCGACGAAAGTGCCAGAGCACCGCGACATGCAGCAGCACGAATGCGGTCAACGCGCCGACGTTACACAACGACGACAGCAACGCGATCTGGCCGACGAACACTTCGCCCAAGACCATGCTCAGTGCCGCCACCAACACGATGGCGCGCTGCGGCACGCCGGTGCGTGGGTGGATATAGCGCAGGAACGCCGGCAACTGGCGGTCGCGCGCCATTGCAAACAACAACCGCGAGGTTGCCGCCTGCGCCACCAGGGAGTTGGCGATCGCGGCACTGATGGCCACTGTCAGCGCGATGACGATCTGCAGCCATGGCCCGGCAACCAGCCGTCCGATCTCGAAGAACGCATCGTTGGACGCCTGTACGCTGGGATAGCGCTGCAGGTGAGGCTGCAGCAGCGCGGCCAGCCAGGTCTGCAGCACGAACAGGCCCGCGACCAATACCAGCGCCAGCAGCGTGGCACGGCCGACCACGCGATGGCCGCCGCGGGCTTCTTCCGACAAGGTGGAGATCGCATCGAAGCCGAGAAACGACACCACCGCCACCGATAACGCGCTGAAGATCAGTTGCGGCGAAAAGGCCTGCGGGTTGTAGAACGGGCGCAGATTCCAGTGCGCGCCGTTGACACCACGCTGGATGGCCAGCGTGGCCAGCACCACGAAAATCGCCAGCACCACCAGCTGCGCCAACAGGAAAAACCGGTTGGCGCGCGCGGTGGTTTCGATCCCGCGCAGGTTGACCACGGTATTGAGCACGACAAAGAACGCGATCCAGGCCGGCTGCGGCACCGCCGGCAGCACAGTGTGCATCGCATTGGCACCGACCACGTAGAGCAGCGTCGGCACCAGCAGGTAATCCAGCAGGATCGCCCAGCCGGCCAGAAAGCCCATGCCGCTGTGCAAGCCTCGGCCGACATAGGCGTACACCGAGCCGGCCACCGGAAACGCCTGCGACATCTGCTGATAACTCAACGCGGTGAACAGCATCGCCACGAAGCCGACCAGATACGTCAGCGGCACCATGCCCGCGCTGATGTCGAACACCCCGCCGAAGATCGAGAACGGCGCCGTCGGCACCATGAACACCAGGCCGTAGATCAGCAGATCCTTCAGCGTGAGCTGGCGTTTGAGTTCCTGGGCGTAGCCGAAGCGTTCCAGCGTGGCCGCATCGTCGCGGCGGGGTGAGTCGGTCATGCAGATGTCCGCTAGGAGAGGGCCGTTGGGTGCAGGCGAGGGCACGGCAATGTCGCTGCGGCACTGCAGCCGTGTGACCGGCATTGTGACGATAATGTGGCCGGCAAGCCCATCCATTGGTAAAAGTGCTAGGTTTTCCGTGCTGGATGTCATCCAGTGGCGTCACTCGCTTCGAAGGACCCCCATGTTCGACACTCTGGCCAGCCTGGGCCGTGACCTGCAGGCACTGCACACGCTCAACGCCTGTCTGGACCGCGTGTTCAGCGACGTCTGCGCGCTGGGTTTCCAGTCGCTGGTGTACGACTACGCGCCAGTGCCGCTCAGCATGGAAGGCGCGCTGATCACCCCGACGGTGTTCATGCAGCGCAATGCGCCGGGCGACATGCAGCACGTGTGGTGCGAACACGGCTACTACCAGCATGACCCGGTCCAGCAGCGTGCCACGCGACGTACCACGCCGTTCGTGTGGTCGTATCGCACCGATGGCGACAGGGACGGGGTTGAATACGTTGGCGCGCAGCACCGCCAGGTCACGCGTTATCTGTGCGATAGCGGCATGGCAACCGGTGTCACCGTGCCACTGCACCTGCCTGGTGGCGCATTTGCGACCTTCAGTGGTGCGGTGGATGCGGTGGCCGCCGAAGCGCCACGCCTGGCAGAGGCGCAGCTGTCGCCCTTTCTGTTGCTGGCCCATGCCTTCCAGGCGCGCGCGCAGGAGTTGCTGGACCCGCAGGAGCGCCGCTGCCACCACATCGCACTGACCCGGCGCGAGCGCGAGTGCCTGCAGTATTCGGCCAGGGGGCTGACCGCCAAGAGCATCGCGGCTGCGCTCAATCGCTCCACGGCGACGGTGAACCTGCATCTGAACTCGGCCGCACGCAAGCTGGGCGCGCGCAACCGCGTCGAGGCGGTGGTACGCGGCATGCACTATCGGTTGCTGGAGCCCTGAGCGGATGAGCGGATGCGTACGGCGTACCGGCTGAATGCGGCAGCGCAAAGTCCCCTGGTCGATGCACGCGGGCGTGCGCAGCGCAGTTGGCCTGCATTGGCCCACGTGCACGCGGGCGTGCGCAGCGCAGCTGGCCTGCGTAGGCCCACGTGCGCAGCGCCAGCCCAGCTGCCGCGTGCCGAGCGGCGGCCCACAGGCAGCTGGCGCGAGGCGCACACCCGCACTCGTGGAGCACCACGCGGCGATTGCTGTTTATGCAGAACGCACGCTGGCCGATCGACGCGCGCAATCGCCAGTCTGCATCGCCGCTGCCGGCTCCGGTCTCTGTAGCCTGCCCACCTGGCGCGTGCCCGCCTGGCTGCGAGGGTGGCACGACCGCACAAACCTGTGAGATTTGCCAGTTAACGCGCGACGTGCCGCTCGCTAGGCTCGGCGCTCATCATTGCCGTAAGCAGGCGCAGGTCATGCAGTCCACCGAAGGTTATGTCGAATTTCGCGGCTATCGCACCTGGTACCGCATCACCGGTGACCTGCGCAGCGATGCCTGTCCATTGGTGATCGCGCACGGTGGGCCCGGCTGCACGCACGACTATGTCGACAGCTTCAAGGACCTGGCAGCCGGCGGCCGCGCGGTGATTCATTACGACCAGCTCGGCAACGGTCGTTCGACGCACCTGCCCAATGCCGACCCGGGCTTCTGGAGCGTGGGGCTGTTTCTGGATGAATTGCAGACGCTGATCGACCACCTGGGGCTGTCGCAATACGCCTTGCTGGGCCAGTCGTGGGGCGGCATGCTGGCCGCCGAACATGCGGTGCGTCGTCCCGGTGGGTTGCGTGCATTGGTGATCGCCAATTCGCCGGCATCGATGGGTCTGTGGCGTGCGGCGGCCCTGCGCCTGCGCGCCGGCTTGCCGGAGCAGGTCCAGGCCGCGCTGGACGAACATGAAGCGGCCGGCACGCTGGATCACCCGGCCTACCGCGCGGCCAGCCAGGTGTTCTACGCGCAGCATGTGTGCCGCATCGTCCCGTGGCCCGACGAGGTGGCGCGCACCTTTGCCGCCATCGATGCCGACCCGACGGTGTACCACGCCATGAACGGCCCGACCGAATTCCACGTGGTGGGCAGCCTGCGCAACTGGAGCATCATCGAGCGCCTGCATCGCATCACGGTGCCGACGCTGGTGCTGTCGGGCAGGTATGACGAGGCCACGCCGGAAACCGTCGAGCCGTATGCGCGCCTGATTCCCGATGCGCGCTGGCATGTATTCGCCAACTCCAGCCACATGCCGCATGTGGAAGAACGCATCGCCTGCATGCGCCTGGTGGGCGAGTTCCTGGAGGACCATACGCCCTGGCCGGGTGGCGAACTTGCCCATGTGCCGGCACTGGCCAGTCGCGCGGTGTGAGTGGCTGCACCAACCGTTGGCGCGCCTGTTGGTGGGCAGCACGGTAAACAGCGCCGTCGGCGTCGGTGCGCGGCCGCAAACATGACATCGGCATCCACATGTGTTGCTGGCATCTCGGGTCAATCGTGTGGTGCGCCTGGCACAAGTGCATCGGTCAGCGGCGGACCGGCGGCCTTGGGCGTCCGCTGGTTGCGCTGCGTTTGACGCTGCAGTGATCACGCCACCTGCAACGCGCGCACGTTCACCGATCAAGACTCCAGTCTGGGTGCCACTCGGCCTCTGGCGGTCGGGCCGTATCCGGGCTGCCTGGTGCTGTGGCCTGCGCCCCAGCGGCTGTGTGCATGATTGAACGGCGGTTCGGATCGAGCGCCGGCCGTCCGCGTCCCTCGTCCGGTGCAGCCTCATGCCGACAGCCCCACAGCGGTGGTGCCGGACCCATGCTGTCGCGCGCGCCTGTCGCAAAAAAGCGGTCCTTCTGCATCGTCACCGATTGGATCTGGTGATGTCGAACGCATCTACGCCGGCTGCATGGCACATCCATCGACGTGCGTGTTGGTGAAGGTTGCGCGGCAGTGCAGCAACGCGGTGTGCTCCGGCCGTGTTGCCAGCTGTGCCAGCTTCAGCGGTTGAGGATGCTGCAGTCGCATCTGCACTGCCGATAAGCGCTGCAGGCAATCGCTCGCGTTACAGCAGCCGTTGCTGCAGCGGTGTCCTGTCCTGCCTGTCCCTTGCTGTCTCTTTTGCATGTCCTGCAAAGAGAACACCGTGGTGCGTCAAACTTTCAAAGATGGATAATTGTTTTATGTTTTAAATCGCGCGAAGAATGCGGCCCCCACGCCCGCTTTGTTGTTGTCGTCGCCACTGCGCAGACGGCACGCATCGCTTATCGACTTCTTTGGGAGAGGCTGCATGATTAGCAAGATGCTCCAGGGCGCACTCGCGCTTGCGCTGTCCACGTGCGCAGCAGGCGCCATCGCCGGCCCGGTCGGGTACGGTGCCGCCACCACCGGCGGCGGCAACAAGACACCGGTCAATGTCGCCACCTTCGAGGCGATGCAGGCGGCCATCGACAGTTACTCCGGCAGCGGCGGGCTGGTACTCAACTACACCGGCAAGTTCGACTTCGGCACCATCAAGGACGTCTGTGCGCAGTGGAAGCTGCCAGCCAAGACCGTGCAGATCAAGAACAAGAGCGATGTCACCATCAAGGGTGCGAACGGCTCGGCGGCGAACTTCGGCTTGCGCGTGGTGGGCAACGCGCACAACGTGATCATCCAGAACATGACCATCGGCCTGCTGCAAGGGGGCGAAGATGCCGATTCGATTTCGCTGGAAGGCAACTCCAGCGGCGAGCCGTCCAGGATCTGGGTGGACCACAACACCGTGTTCGCCTCGTTGACCAAGTGCTCCGGCGCCGGCGATGCCTCCTTCGATGGCGGCATCGACATGAAGAAGGGCGTACACCACGTCACCGTGTCCTACAACTACGTCTACAACTATCAAAAGGTCGCGCTCAACGGCTACAGCGACAGCGACACCAAGAACTCGGCCGCACGTACCACCTACCACCACAACCGCTTCGAAAACGTCGAGTCGCGCGTGCCGTTGCAGCGCCGCGGCTTGAGCCACATCTACAACAACTACTTCAACAATGTGTTCACGTCCGGCATCAACGTGCGCATGGGTGGCGTGGCGAAGATCGAGTCGAACTACTTCGAGAACATCAAGAACCCGGTCACCTCGCGCGACAGCAGCGAGATCGGCTACTGGGACCTGATCAACAACTACGTCGGCAGCGGCATCACCTGGGGCACCCCGGACGGCAGCAAGCCGTACGCCAATGCCACCAACTGGGTCAGCTCCAAGGTGTTCCCGGAATCGCTGGGCTACATCTACACCGTCACCCCGGCCGCACAGGTCAAGGCCAAGGTGATTGCCACCGCCGGCGCCGGCAAGAATCTGGCGGAGTAACGTTCGCGCGGTACTGCAGTGACAGATCCCCGGCCTGCCCGGGAATTTGTCTGTCCAACGCCGCCGTCCGCCGTGCCGTGACCGGGCGCAGATCGGGGGCGTAGCGCATGCCGGCGAGGCGCCGGTTCCCGATCCCGCGTGGATCCGGTCGGGACGTCGATGCAAGGTGCAGTGCAGCAGCGCCCCGCACCCCGGCCGCTGGCATGCCGTCAAGAGGCGCGGCGGGCGCCGCGACGCGGTATCGTGTCGCGCTGCCACTTCTCAAATCCCGTCCATGTCGCTTCCGAACGATCCTGTTGCCCAGAACGCTTCGACCGCCGCGCCTGCCCTGCGGCATGCGCTCAAACCCCGGCAATTGATGATGATGGGCCTGGGCACGGCGATCGGCGCCGGGCTGTTTCTGGGTTCGGGGGTCGGCATCCATGCGGCGGGGCCGGCGGTGCTGGTGTCCTACCTGATTGCCGGGGCGCTGGTGATCATCGTGATGAATGCGCTGGGCGAGATGGCGGCCGCCAAGCCGGCCAGCGGCGCTTTTTCGGTCTATGCGGCCGATGCGATGGGCCCGACCGCCGGCGCCACGGTAGGCTGGCTGTGGTGGTTGCAGATCGTGGTGGTGATCGCGGCAGAAGCGGTTGGCGCAGCGGGCTTGCTGGCAACGGTATGGCCGTCCCTGCCGGTGCCACTGCTGGCCTCGCTGTTCATGGCCACGTTCACCGCGATCAATCTGTTGGGCGTGCGCAATTTTGGTGAGTTCGAATTCTGGTTCGCCATCCTCAAGGTCGTGGCAATCGTGGTGTTCCTGCTGATCGGCGTGGCCTTGCTGGCGGGCTGGTTGCCCGGTGTGACCTCGCCGGGGCTGTCCAATTTCACCCAGAACGGTGGATTTGCGCCCAAGGGCCTGGCGGGCGTGGGCGCGGCCTTGCTGGTGGTGGTGTTCGCGTTCGGCGGCACCGAGATCGTGGCCGTGGCGGCGGCGGAGACGGCCGACCCGGGGCGCAGCCTGGCACGCACGATTCGCACCGTGGCCTGGCGCATCCTGGTGTTCTACATCGGCTCGATCAGCGTGATCGTGGCGGTGGTGCCGTGGACCAGCACGGCGCTGAGCTCGCCGTTTGCGGCGGTGCTGGAAGTGGCGCGCATCCCCGGTGCGGCCACCGCCATCACCCTGGTGGCCGTGGTGGCGCTGCTGTCGGCGCTCAATGCCAACCTGTACGGCGCTTCGCGCATGATCTTCTCGCTGGCGCAGCGCGGCGAAGCGCCGCGCCTGCTCGCCAGGACCAGTGGCGAGCAGGTGCCGCTGGTGGCGGTGATCGCCAGTGTGCTGTTCGGCTTTGCCGCGGCCGCGCTGGAAATGCTGTATCCGAACAAGGTGCTGCCGATGCTGCTCAACATCGTCGGTGCCACCTGCCTGCTGGTGTGGACGATTTCGCTGGTGTCGCAACTGATCCTGCGCGCGCGCGCCGATCGCGACGGCATCGCGCTGCCGTTCCGCATGCGCGGCTATCCGGCTCTGACGGTGCTGGCCCTGGTGATTCTGGCCGTGCTCTTCGTGCTGCTGGCCAGCTCGCCCGATACCCGCGCGCAGTTCCTGTCGATGGTGGCCTTGACGGCCGGCATCGCGGTCGTCAGCGAGCTCGCACGACGGATGCGACGCCAGCGCTAGCCAGGCGCTTCGCGTGGTGGGGGCGCGCTTGACCGCGATCGAGCGTCACCGGTAGAGCGCTTCGCGCGCAAGCGCGCGTCCACCAGAGCCAGGCGCGCGGCTGCTTGGCGCGGCGGGAAGCAGACGTGCGCATTGCACGATGCAGATAGCGCCGGGCTGAGCGCAACGGACACGACGTCGCGTGCTTCCGTCTTCGCCAGGCAGTGAGCTGGCGAGCAACCGAAAGCACGTCACCGGCGCGCAAGCGCGACGCTTTGACGCAGATGCGACGCCGTGTCGCATCGGGAACGGGCGCGACCGTCCCTATCATGCTGGTGCAGCGCAGGCGGTCGCGATCGGCCACCGCAGCGAGTTCCGGCGATCGATCTGCAATCGGCGCGCTGACGCTATCCACTTTCCTGGAGGGCTCTCCATGGACGCTCTGCTGTTGTCGCGGATCCAGTTCGGGTTCGTCATCGCGTTCCACGTGCTGTTCCCGGCATTCACCATCGGGCTCTCCAGCCTGCTGGCATTTCTGGAATGGCGCTGGCTGCGTACCCGCCGACCGGTGTGGCGCGAGCTGTATTTTTTCTGGCAGAAGATCTTCGCCGTGTCGTTCGGCATGGGCGTGGTCAGCGGCATCGTGATGGCGTTCCAGTTCGGCGCCAACTGGCCGGAGCTGAGCCGCATTGCCGGCGGAGTGATCGGTCCGCTGTTGAGCTACGAAGTCCTCACCGCGTTCTTTCTCGAAGCCAGCTTCCTGGGCGTGATGATGTTCGGGTGGGGGCGCGTGTCCGAGCGCCTGCATTTCTTTGCCACCTGCATGGTGGCGCTGGGCACCTTGATCTCCACGTTCTGGATTCTTTCCTCCAACAGCTGGTTGCAGACGCCGGCCGGCTACGAAGTGATCAACGGCATCGTGCATCCGGCGGACTGGGTGAAGATCATCTTCAATCCGTCGTTTCCGTACCGCTTGGCGCATATGGCGCTGGGCTCGTTCATCACCACCTGCTTCGTGGTGGGCGCGGTGGGGGCGTGGTACCTGCATCGCGGCGTGCATCGCGACGCCGGGCTGCGCATGCTCAAGCTGGCGGTGGCGTTTGCCGCCATCACCGTGCCGCTGCAGATCTTCGTCGGCGACATGCACGGCTTGAATACGCTCAAGCACCAGCCCATGAAAATTGCGGCAATGGAAGCGCACTGGCACGCCGAAGAAGCGGGCGAGGGCGTCCCGCTGGTGGTGTTTGCGCTGCCCAATGCGCAGGCCGAGCGCAACGACTACGAGCTGGCGATTCCGCGCCTGGGCAGTGTGATTCTCACCCATAGCCTGGACGGCAGCATCGCACCGCTGACGTCGGTGCCGGCGAGCGAGCGCCCGCCGGTGACGCCGGTGTTCTTCGCCTTCCGCATCATGGTCGGGATCGGTTCGTTGATGCTGCTGGTGGCCTGGGTGTCGGCCTTCGCCTGGTGGCGCGGCAAGCTGGTGCAGTGGCGCTGGTTGCTGGCGACCTGGCGCTGGATGTTGCCAAGCGGCTTCATCGCGCTGATTTCGGGCTGGTTCGTCACCGAGATCGGGCGGCAGCCGTATGTGGTCTACGGGCTGCTGCGCACCGCCGATGCGGTCGGCCCGCAGTCGGCCTGGATGACCGCGATCTCGTTGGCGGTGTATGTGGCCGGGTACGCGTTCGTGTTCGGCTGGGGCATCTGGTACCTGGTCAAGATCGGCAAGCAGGGCCCCACGCCGCACGCCGACGCACCGCACCTGGACCATGGCGAGCACACGCCGGCGCGCCCGCTGTCGGCGGCCGATGCACCAATCGACGGAGCTGCATCATGGACATGACGACCGTGTTGCCGGTGGCGTGGTTTGCGGTGATCGGCTTCGGCGTGCTGATGTACGTGGTGCTGGACGGCTTCGTGCTCGGCATCGGCATCCTGGCGCCGTTTCGCCGCGACGAGCAGCAGCTGGACCTGATGATGAACACCGCCGCCCCGATCTGGGACGGCAACGAAACCTGGCTGGTGCTGGGCGGGGCAGGGCTGCTGGCGGCGTTTCCGAAGGCGTACGCGGTGATCCTGTCGGCGCTGTACCTGCCGGTGTTGCTGATGGTGATGGCGCTGGTATTCCGTGGCGTGGCGTTCGAGTTCCGCTTCAAGGCGCAGCGTTCGCGGCGGTTGTGGAGCAATGCCTTTGCGGGTGGCTCGATCCTGGCCGCCTTCGCCAAGGGCGTGATCCTCGGCGCGCTGGTGCAGGGCTTGCCGATCGAGAACGACCGCTATGTCGGCGGCATCTGGGGCTGGTTCAGCCCGTTCGCGATGCTGACCGGCGCGGCGCTGGTGTTCGGGTATGCCTTGCTCGGCAGCACCTGGCTGATCCTCAAGACCGAAGGCCACGTGCAGCAGCTCGCGCGTCAGCTCACCCGGCCGTTGACCATCAGCGTGCTGATCTTCATCGGCCTGGTCAGCGCCTGGCTGCCGTCGTTGCAGTCGCATGTGATGGAGCGCTGGTTCGCTGGCGCGCATTACCTGTGGTTGCTACCGGTGCCGGTGCTGGTGGCCGTGGTGGGGTATGCGCTGTGGCGCTCATGCGATGCCGGGCGTGCGGACACGCCGCCGTTCCTGCTGGCCATGGGCCTGTTCGTGCTCGGCTTCCTGGGCCTGGTGCTGGGCATGTGGCCGTACCTGGTGCCGCCGGTCTACACCCTCTGGCAGGCCGCCGCGCCGCCGTCATCGCAGCTGTTCGCCATGGTGGGGCTGGTCATGCTGCTGCCGCTGGTGCTGGGCTACACGGTGTGGTCCTATCGCGTGTTCCGCGGCAAGATCACCGCCGACACCGGCTACCACCATTGATGGCCTGCGCTCGACGCCGTGCGTGCGGGCCGTTCGCATCCCTGGGCACAGGCGCCGCGCAGACCACGTAGCGGAGCGGTGTGCATGCGCGGCGGCGCAGGGTGATCGGCCAACGCCGGCCTGCGCCAGACTCACATGCAACGGTGTTCAGCGCAGCCGCTGCGTGAACATCCACGTCCACATGGCCGGGTCGGCGTAGGTCGTGTCCCACACGTTGTGGCTGCCTTCGGGATATTCGCTGTAGCGCAGGTTGGCGCCGATGCCCTTGGCCGCGCGATACAGGGCGCGGTCGTCGTGCGGCGGCACTGCGGTGTCCTTGGCGCCATGGAAGGTCCAGATCGGCACGTGCCTGAGCTGGCTGACTGCCGCCGTGTACGGGTCGGCTTCCTTGAGCACCAGGCTGACGTACAGCGTGCGGCGCTCATCGCGCGGCGCCTTGAGCGCGCCGCAGATCGGCACGATTGCGGCAAACCGCTGCGGCTGCATCAGCCCGATTTCCCAGGCGCCATAGCCGCCCATCGAAATGCCGGTGAGGTAGGTGCGTTGCGGGTCGGCAGCGAACTCGGTGCTGGCCGCATCCAGTGCAGCGATCGCCATGCGCGCATTGATGCCCAGCCATTCTTCGTTTTCGGGCACCTGCGGCAACACCACCAGCGCCGGGAAGTCGGCGCCGTGTTCGCTCAGGTACGGGCCCAGGCCCACCTCGGCCTGGTCGCGGCCGTTGTCGCCGCGTTCGCCCGAGCCGTGCAGGAACAACACGATCGGCCGTGGTTGCGGCGCCCTGGCCGCCGGCACGAACACCTGGTAGCGATACAGCCGGCCCTCCAGCTGCAAGGTGCGGGTGACGAAGTGGCCGTGCCGGCCGTCATGCCGGCGCTCAGCCATGCTGGAGCAGCCGGCAAGCACCAGCGCCAGGATTCCCACCACCAGGCAACGAACGATCACGCACTACTCCCCATCGATCACAGTGCTGCAGTATCACCGCATGCACCCGCACTGGCACGTCGCGCTGCGGCGATCGGCATCCAGGCGTCACGCGCACGTGCTCACGTGGCTGCGCTCACGGCAGCAGCACCAAGGTGGCCAGGCCGAGAAAGCTCAGGAAGCCCATCACATCGGTCAGGGTGGTCAGGATCACGCCACCGGCCAATGCCGGATCGAAGCCCAGGCGTTTGAGCGTCACCGGCACCAGCACGCCGCCGAACGCAGCGGTGAGCATGTTCGCGGTCAGCGCAGTGCCGATCACCAGCGACAGCATCGGTTGACGGAACCAGGCCAGCACGATCAATCCAAGCCCCACGCCCAGGCACAGGCCGTTGATCAAGGCGACGGTGAGCTCCTTCTTGAGCAGGGTCATCACGTTGGACGAGCCGATCTGACCCAGCGCCAGGCCGCGCACCATCAGTGCCAGGACCTGGGTGCCGGCGTTGCCGCCCATGCCGGCCACGATCGGCATCAGCGCCGCCAGCGCCACCAGTTTTTCGATGGTGCCCTCAAAGCGGCTGACCACGCTGGAGGCCAGGAACGCGGTGCACAGATTGATGCCCAGCCAGATCAGGCGGCGGCGGAACGCACGCCGCGCCGGGCTGAACATGTCCTCGTCTTCGTCCAGACCGGCCGCACTCATGGCCTGGTGTTCGGCCTGCTCGCGGATGATGTCGACCACGTCGTCGATGGTGATGCGGCCGAGCAGGATGTTGTTGTCGTCCACCACCGGCGCAGAGATCCAGTCGTGGTCGGAGAAGCGCCGCGCGACTTCTTCGGCGCCATCGCCTACATCGATGGCCGGCTGCTCATCGTCGATCAGCCGGTTGACCGGCGTGCTGTCTTCGTGGGTCACCAGCGCGGCCAGCGGTACGCGGCCCAGGTACTGGTGGCGCCGGCTCACCACATACAGGTGATCGGTGTGGTCGGGCAGCTCGCCGCGCAGGCGCAGGTAGCGCAGCACCACATCGACATTGACGTCGGCGCGCACCGTCACCACGTCCGGGTTCATCAGGCGGCCGGCGGTGTCTTCCGGATACGACAGCACCTGCTCCAGCCGTTCGCGGTTCTCGCGGTCCATCGACTTGAGCACTTCGTCGATGACGGTGTCGGGCAGATCCTCGACCAGGTTGGCCAGATCGTCGATGTCCAGGTCTTCGACCGCGGCCACGATCTCGTCCGGGTCCATGTCGGCCAGCAGGCTTTCGCGGACTTCGTCGCCGACGTGCAGCAGCACCTCGCCATCGTCCTCCGGGTCGACCAGCCCCCACACCACTTCACGCTTGCCGGGCGGCAGCGATTCGAGCAGGTTGCCGATCTCCGCTGGCGCCAGCGTATTGACCAGCCGGCGCACTGGTCCCAGTCGCCCGCTGTCCAGCGCGTCGGACAGCAATCGCAGCTGGCGCGCAGTCTTGTCGTGGCGGACGGCTTCGGCCATGCGCGGCTCCCCGGAAGAGTGGACGCGCCGTCAGTGGAAGACGCGGTGCTGGGTCAGCACGGCATTATCGCTTGCGCATGGTGACGAAACATACAGTGCCGGCGCGCTTGCGGACGGTCGATCGGGCGCTGCCGGCTTGCTGGCGCGCCTGGCAAACGCTGCATGCAGCCACGACGAACCCGAGTTGGTCTGTCAGCATTGACCGGTGATTGATTGCCAGGTCGATGATCGACGCAGCGCCCACATCCGCCCTGCGGGCACCTTCCCCGCACGCGGGAGAAGGCCGTGCAGCAGCGCTGGTCTAGCTGCTCTTGCAGCTGCCGCCCTGTGCGATGGCGGCCAGCCACTTCTCGATGCTCTTGCGGTCACGTGCGCGCAGCAATTTCTCGCCATGCACGCGCAGCTCGCCCAGGTGGATGTCGCGTACCGCGCGGCGCACTTCCAGCAAGGTGGCCGGATGCAGGCTGAATTCGGTGAGTCCCAACGCCAGCAACATCGGTACGAAACGCGGGTCGCCGGCGATCTCACCGCACACCGCCACCGGCTTGCCGTGGGCGCGCCCGGTGGCGATGACCTGCGCAATCAGCCGCAGCACCGCCGGGTGCAGCGGCGAATACAGCTCGCCCAAGGCTTCGTTGTTGCGATCCACCGCCAGCAGGTACTGCACCAGATCGTTGGTGCCGATCGACAGGAAATCGATGTCGTCGATGAAGCAGTCCAGCGCCAACGCCGCCGCCGGCACTTCGATCATCGCGCCCAGCGGAATGTGTTCGGCGATCTCGTGGCCCTCATCGCGCAGCTGCGCGGCGATTTTTTTCAGTTGCTTGCGCAGCAACTGGATTTCTTCGCGGCCGCTGACCATGGGCACCAGGATGCGCACCTGCCCGTAGCCGGACGCGCGCAGGATCGCGCGCAGCTGCGCCTGCGCAACCGCAGGGCGGGCCAGCGACAGCCGTACGCCGCGCAGGCCCAGCGCCGGGTTGTCCTCGTCGCTCAGGGTCAGCCCGGTGCGGTCGGCCTTGTCGGCGCCCAGGTCCAGCGTGCGGATGGTGACGGGGCGGTCGCTCATGCCCAGTACCGTGTCGCGATAGGTCTGGAACTGCTCGTCTTCGTCCGGCAGCTCGTTGCGCTGCAGGAACAGGAATTCGGTGCGATACAGTCCCAGCCCGCTGGCGCCCAGCGCATGCGCACGCGCGACGTCTTCCAGCGATTCTGCATTGGCCAGCAGGGTGATATCGACGTTGTCGCGGGTGCGCGTGGGCTTGGAGCGCAGCCGCCCGAGTTCGCGTTGCTCCTTGGCCAATGCGCGCAGCCGCTCGCGGTAATCGCGCAGATGCTCGGGGGTGGGGTCGACGATCACCTGGCCGGAGCCGGCATCGACGATCAACACATCGCCATCGTTGATGCGCTGGACGGCGTCGCTGACCCCCACCACCAGTGGCAGGTGCAGGCTGCGCGCCAGGATCGCGCTATGCGACAGCGCGCTACCGGCGGTGGTGACGATGCCGACCACGCCCTGGGCCTGCAGCTGCGCCAGTTCGGACGGCGCCACGTTGTCGCAGACCAGGATCTCGCCGGCCACGCCTTTGAGATCGGGGGCACGCTTGTGCAGGAATGCATGGATGCGGCCGATGACGTGATCCAGGTCGTCCATGCGGCTCTTGAGGTAGGCGTCCTCCATGCCGTCGAACACCGCCGCCAGGCGGTCGCGTTGCACGCGCAAGGCATAGTCGGCGCTATAGCGGTGCGTGCGGATCAGCTCGTCCAGCCCCTGCAGCAGCTCCGGGTCGTCCAGCAGCAAGGCGTGCAGCTCGAGAAATTCGCCTACCTCGCGCGCCAGCGCGCCATGCAGGCGATCACGCAGTTGCTGCATTTCCACCCGTGCAGATTCGATGGCCGTGTGCAGGCGCTGCAATTGCGTTTCCACCTGATTGGCAGGCACGCGTTGTTCGGCCACTTCCAGGGTGTGGCTCTGGCGCACGCGCGCACGCCCGAGCGCATTGCCGCGAGAGGCGCCGTGTCCGCGCAAACGCAGGCTCATGCGCGTGCCTGGGGCGCTGGCGCCGTGTCGGCTGCAACCACACCGACGCCGCGCATGCTCAGCTGTCCTCGTCGAAACGACGCTCGAACAACTCCACCAGCGCCTGCAGGGCCTGCGCTTCGTCTTCGCCATCCAGCCGCACCACCACGCTGGTGCCTTGCCCGGCGGCGAGCAGCATCACGCCCATGATGCTCTTGGCATTCACTTCGCGGCCCTTGGCCGCCAGCGTGGCGTTGCTGCGATAGGACGACAGCGTCTGCACCAGCTTGGCGGTTGCCCGCGCATGCAGTCCGAGTCGGTTGGACACAATGAGTTCGCGTTCAAGCATCGTCGATGATCGCTCCGTTGCGGGTACCGGCCGCCGCAGTGGCGGGCAGTTCCTGCAAACCTTGTTCGGGGTAATTCATCACCCGCAGCAGCATCGGCAGGCTGAGCGCGGACACTCGGCGAACCGGCGTGCCGAGCTTTGCCAACCGGCTGGCGAGATTGCTGGGGCTGGCGCCGTACAGGTCGGTCATGACCAGCACGCCGTCGCCGCTGTCGACCCGTCGCATCGCCGACGAGGCCTGGGGCAGCAAGGCGTCCAGGTCTGCATCGAGCGGCACATCGAACGCTTCGGTCTTCAGCGGCAACTGCCGCAACAGCCCCGTCGCCACGTTCAACAACGCCGCGCCGATGCCGGGATGAGTAATGAGGAGAATGCCACAGGCCATGCCGAAACGTTAACAGGTCGGCATGACCGCGCGATAGCGTTTGCCCGCACCGATGTGTTGCGAACTGAATAGCCGTTTAGGACCGCTGCAGCGACTCCGCTGCACCGATACCGTGAGCGCGTCGCGACGTTCAGCACTGCCCGGTGACTTGCGCAGCGTCAGCAATGTGGCCAACTGCACAAGCGAACGCTGCTGTTGCCGCGGCGACCGGCAGCGGTGTGATCATGCAGTCCGACACGCCGCCGCCAAGTTCGTCGTGCAGTGTTGCGTGGGCTTGAACAGACACGGCACGCAGCGTTGGGACGTCGCTGAGTCAGTCGCGTCAGGTGCAACGTTGTCGCCCGGCATAGCGCCCATCAGCCGCAAGCCATCCGCACTCCACACTAAGGCACTGCAAAAAGCACCCTCTCAACGTGGCTGCAGCGCACACAGTTCGCAGGATGCCGCTGTAACGATTCCCGAATCCCGAATCCCGAATCCCGAAATTCAGTCCTGCTCGCGATGAAACGTCGCCACTTCCGGCCAACCCTGCTCGCGCGCATGCCGGGCCATGCGTTCGGCCATGTAGACCGAGCGGTGCTTGCCACCGGTGCAGCCGAAGGCGATGGTCACGTAGCTGCGGGTGTCGTTGCGCAAGCGCGGCAGCCAGGTGTCGAGCAGGTCCACGATCTGCGCGCTGTAACGCTGCACCTCGGCTTCCTTGTCCAGATACTCGCGCACCGCGGCATCGCGGCCGGTGAGCGGGCGCAGCTCCGGGTCCCAGTGCGGATTGGGCAGCACGCGCGCATCGAACACGAAGTCGGCTTCGGCGGGCACGCCGCGCTTGTAGGCGAACGATTCGAACAACAGCGACAGGCGATCATTGGAGCCGAGCGCAAACTCGGTCACCACGCGGCGGCGCAGCTGATGCACGTTGAGCGTACTGGTGTCGATGATGGCATCGGCCTGCAGTCGCAGCGGTTCGGTCAACTGGCGCTCGCGGGTGATCGCTTCCGGCAAGGCCAGGCCAAGATGGCTCAATGGATGGCGGCGCCGGGTGTCGGCGTAGCGCTTGATCAACGCCTCGTCGCTGGCCTCGAAAAACAGCAGCCGCGCCTCGATGCCGTATTCCTGCGCGGCCTGACGCCATTGCGCCAGCTGGGTCAGGTCGCTGCGGCTGCGGACGTCGATGCCCACCGCCAGCCGCTGGTCGCCGAGCGGGTTGCCACGCAGGCGGCTCTTGACGAAGTCCGGCAGCAACTCCACCGGCAGGTTGTCCGAGCAGTAATAGTCCAGGTCCTCGAAGGTCTTCAGCGCGACCGATTTGCCCGAGCCGGACAGCCCGCTCACGATCATCAGCGTGGAGGGCGCGATACTCATGGCGTGCGTCGCTCCAGCAGGTTGCTGTGGCGGGCGATGAACATCGCCGCCGGGTCGATGCCCTTGGTGCGCAGGATATGCAGCCGGGTGGCCGCCTCGGTGAGCACGGCCAGGTTGCGGCCGGGCATCACCGGCAGGGTGATCAGCGGCACGTCCAGGTCCAGTACGTGGCGGCTGCCGGAATCGCCGGTCAGGCGCTCGTAACCGGACGGCGTGGGCTCGGTCATCGGCCGGGTCAGGTGCACGATCAGGCGCAGGTATTTGTTCTTCTTCACCGCGGTGTCGCCGAACATGTCGCGCACGTTCAACACGCCCAGGCCGCGCACTTCCAGCAGGTCCTGCAGCAGTTCCGGGCAGGTGCCGTCGAGCACGTCGGGGGCGATCTGGGTGAATTCGGGCGCGTCGTCGGCCACCAGCCGGTGACCACGGCTGAGCAGTTCCAGCGCCAGCTCGCTCTTGCCCGAGCCGGCTTCACCGGTGATCAGCACGCCGATCGAATAGATCTCCATGAACACGCCATGCAACGTGACCCGCGGCGCCAGTGTGCGCGCCAGATGGTAGGACAGGTGGTTGAGCAGTTCGTGGCCGCGCTTGGGCGAGATCCACAGCGGCGTGTTGGACTCGTCGGCCGCCGCGCGCAGGTCTTCCGGGCAGGACTGGTTCTTGCTGATCGCCAGCGCCAGCGGCTGTACCTGGATGATCTTTTCGATGGTCTCCCAGCGCTGCCGGGCATCCAGCGAATCCAGCCAGGCCAGTTCCTCGGTGCCCAGGATCTGCACCTTGTTGGGGTAGATCACGTTGAGATACCCGGCCAGCGACGGGCGCCGCGCATTGTTGCTGCCGGCCTGGATCTCGCGGTGCTCACCCTTCTGGCCGGCGACCCAGCGCAGCGCCAGCTTGTCGCGCTGCTGGTCGAACAACTCGCGTGCGGTGATGGTGGTATTCATGCCGCGCTGGCCTGTGGTGGCGGGACGTCGGTCAACAACGCGAGCAGGGCATCGGCGTTGGGCGCTGCGCGCAATTGCTGGCGGAAGTCGGCATCGGAAAAGCGCTCGGCCAGTTCCGACAACAGCATCAGATGCTGGTGGGTGTAGTGCGCAGGCACGGCCATCGCAAAGATCAGATCCACCGGCTCGTCGCCGCCAAAGGCCACCGGCGTGTCCAGCCGCAGCAGGGCGCCGCGGGGTTCGGTCAGATTGGGGCAACGTCCATGCGGAATGGCAATGCCGTGGCCGATGGCGGTACTGCCCAGGGCCTCGCGCTCGCACAGGTTGGCGTAGAGCTCGTCGGCGCCGGCCTGGCGGCAGGACAGCAAATCGGCGGCGGTGTGCAGGACGGTGTCGCGATCGGCGGCCGGCGACACCACGGTGCGCACGGCCGCCATCAGATCGTTTAAAGGCATGAGGGCATCAAGCGGGAAGCGTCATGCGGGATTGTCGCGCACCTCGCGTGCGTGGTGGTTACATTTCTTTTCTTTGTGCTTGAGCACCAGGCGGTCGAGCTTGTCGACCAGCAGGTCGATGGCGGCGTACATGGTGGAACCGCTGGCATCTGCGTGCAGCGTGCGACCGGGAAGGTTGACGGTGGCGACCACGTGGTGGTCCGGCTTGCGAACGGCCAGCTGCGTTCGGACTTCACAGTGCTGGTCGAAATGGCGCTGCAGTCGCTGCAGCTTGCTTGCCACGTACTCCCGCAGGGCGGGGGTCACTTCAAGCTGGTGGCCATACGTCTCGATGCGCATCGGATACCTCCATTGGTCGGTGGGCCAATGAACCGTTCCGGTGATCCGACTAACCCGGCGCAGGCCGGCGTTGCGGTGGTTGCAACGTCAGGCGATGCGCACGCGTTCGTGGGAAGCGGAAATGTTCATGGCCTCACGATACTTCGCAACGGTGCGCCGCGCCACTGGTACGCCGGAGGTTTTCAGCAGATCCGCCAGCTTGGCGTCCGACAAGGGTTTGCGCGGGTTTTCTGCATCGATCAGGCGCCGGATCATGGCCTGGATGGCAGTGCTGGAGGCCTCGCCGCCGCTGTCGGTGTCGATGCCGGAGGCAAAGAACGAGCGCAACGGGATGGTGCCGCGCGGGGTGCGCACGTACTTGCGGGCAATGGCGCGGGAAATGGTCGACTCGTGCAGGCCGAGCTCGCCGGCGATCTCGCGCAGGGTCAACGGCCGCAGCGCCTGCGCGCCGAATTCCAGGAACCCGGCCTGGTGGTGCAGCAGGCAGCGCACCACCCGCAGCAAGGTCTCGCCGCGTGCTTCCAGGCTCTTGAGCAGCCAGCGTGCTTCCTGCAGCTGCCCGCGCAGGTAGCCGGCGTCGGACTCGCCGCAGCTGCGGATCAGGTTCTCGTAGCCGCGGTGGATGGTGACCTTGGGCTGCGCGCGGCCGGCCAAGGAGGCGCGCCAGACCCCGCGCTGGCGCCAGATCACGCAATCGGGCACCACATAGGTGTCCTGCGCCAGTTCGCCGATCTGCTTGCCCGGGCGCGGGTCCAGCGAGCGCACCAGCTGCACCGCCTGCTCGACATCGGCGGTGGAGCGTTTGAGTTCGTGTGCCAGCCCAGCCACGCCGCTGCGCGGCAGCCGTTCCAGCGGGCCGGCGACGATCTGCTGGGCCAGCTCGCGCCCGGGGGTGGCCGGGTCGAGCACGGCCAACTGCAGCGCCAGGCATTCGCCCAGGGTACGTGCACCCACGCCGACCGGGTCGAAGCGCTGGATCTGGTGCAACACGGTGAGCACTTCGGCCTCGTCCACCGCCGCGCCCAGCGCCAGCGTCTCCAGAATGGCCGACAGCGGCTCGCGCAGATAGCCGTCCTCGTCCAGCGCGTCGATCAGCATCGCGCCGATCTGGCGGTCGCGCGGCGACAGCGGCGACAGGTGCAGCTGCCACAGCAGATGGTCGGCCAGCGTCTCGGACTCGGCCACACGTTCGGCGGCGTCACCGGACTCGTCGTCGTCGAAACTGCCGCCGCTGCCCGAGCCGCTCCACTGCAGTTCGTCCTGCGACCAGTCATCGTCGCGCTCGGCAGGGGCCGGATCTTCGCGCTGCGGTTCTTCGCTGGACGACGATGCGCTCGCCTCGGGCGCCGGTTCGTTGGCCGCATGCGCCGCTTCATCGGCCCATTCCAGCAGTGGATTGGTTTCCACTGCTTCGGCGATTTCCACTTCCAGCTCGGTGGTGGACATCTGCAATAGCTTGATCGCCTGACGCAACTGCGGCGTCATGACCAACTGTTGTCCTAGCGATGTCTGGAGCTGGGCTTTCATGCGGGCACTGACTGAAAAAAGCGTTGGCGCGGCGACGCGCTCAAAGGCGGAAGGTTTCCCCCAGATACACGCGACGGACGTCGGGATTGGCCAGCAGCGCGTCCGGTGCCCCCTGCGCCAGCACGCCCCCCTCGGCGAGGATATACGCGCGGTCACAGATTCCCAAGGTCTCGCGCACGTTGTGATCGGTGATCAGCACGCCGATGCCGCGTTCCTTGAGGTGGATGATGATGCGCTGGATCTCGCCGACCGAAATCGGATCGACGCCGGCGAATGGTTCGTCCAGCAGCATCATGCGTGGCTTGGCGGCCAGCGCACGCGCGATCTCGCAACGGCGCCGCTCGCCACCGGACAGGCTCGCACCGAGCTGATCGGCGACGTGGGTGATCTGCAACTCGTCCAGCAGCGAAACCAGCTCCTTCTCGCGGCCGGCGTTGTCCAGCTCCTCGCGCAGTTCCAGCACCAGGCGGATGTTGTCGGCCACGGTGAGCTTGCGGAAGATCGACGGCTCCTGCGGCAGGTAGCCCACGCCGAGTTTGGCGCGTGCGTACATCGGCTCGGCGGTGAGATCGCGGCCGTCCAGCTCGATGCGCCCGGCATCGGCCTCGACCAGACCCACGATCATGTAGAAGCAGGTGGTCTTGCCGGCGCCGTTGGGGCCGAGCAGGCCGACCACTTCGCCGGCTTCCAGCGTCAGGCCGAACTCCTTGACCACTTCGCGCTGCTTGTACTTCTTGCGCAGACCGGTGGCGACCAGCATTACTTCTTCCCCTGCGGCTTGGCCGCGGGCTTGGCGGCCGGCGCCGGCGTGGCCGCGGCAGGCGCAGCGGTCTTCGGCTGGATGATGGTGCGCACGCGGCTGCCATCGCCACCGCTCTGCATGTTGCCGGTCTTGGTGTTGTAGACCATGCGCTGGCCGGCGTTGGTGCCCTTGGGCGAGTCGACCTTGTAATTGCCGGTCAGGACGATGACTTCGTTGGCGACCTGGTACTCGATGTTGTCGGCCTGGCCGTTCATCATCGCGCCGTCGTCCATCTGCTGCTTGAGCGTGGCCTGCTTGCCGGTGAGCACCACGCGGTCGGTCTGCCCGTTCTTCTGGAAGATGTCGGCGGTGTCGGCATGGATTTCCAGCGTGCCCTGGGTGATCACCACATTGCCGCTGAAACGGCACTTGCCGCTGTCGTCGAGCATGTTGCAATCGTTGGCATTGGAGTCGATCGCCATCGGCTGATTGCGATCGCTGGTCTTGGCCATGGCCATCGCGGGCAACAGCAGCGCGGCAAACGCCAGTTTAGCGGGCAGCATTCGGTTCATAGCGGGTCTTGACCTGAGAAAGGAGCTTGTACTGGCGTGATTTGAGATCGGCCTCGAAGCCGACCCCGCTCTGCATGATACCCGGCCGGCTCATGCTCACCGGCGCGGCGGTCTTGGCGAGATTCTGCTGCGGGAACACGTCCAGGCTTTCGGTGCGGAAGGTGGTTGGCGGGGTGTTGCCGGTGGTGGGGCTGTCGCCTTCGACACTGCCGCGCAGGCGCAGTTCGTCGCCCTTGGGGCTGACCCAGCCGGTCTTGGCGCGCAGCGTCCACGGCTGGTTGGCGTTGTCGGGCAGCAGGAACACCGGCGTGGTGATGTCCGAGGTCTGGTCGGCGCGGTTGCGGTGCATTTCCGGCGCGCGCAGCGTCATCGATTCCTTGCCGGTCTGCTTGTCCAGCGCGATCAGCTCGAAATCGCGCAGCACGTAGTCCGCCTTCGACTCGTCCACTGCCGCCGCGACCGGGCGCGCGCGCTGCTGCCACGCCGACCAGCCGGAGATCACGGCGGCGGCGAACAGCACCACGCCCAGGGTGGTTCTCCAGTTCCAGTTCATGCGGAAAACCTTTCGATGATGCCCTCGACCTGGCCCTGCGCGGCCAGCACCACGTCGCAGACCTCGCGGGCCGCGCCTTCGCCGCCACGGGCGCGGGTGTGCCACTGCACGCGCTCGGCAATCCAGGGGTGTGCGTTGGCCGGGGCCACCGGCAGGCCGACCGCCAGCAGGGCGGGCAGATCGGGCAGGTCATCGCCCATGAACAGCACCTGGTCCAGCGACAGGCCATGTTCCTGGCACAGCGCCAGGACCGCCAGGCGCTTGTTCCTGACCCCGATCTGCACGTGCAGGCCCAGGTCCTGGCCGCGTTTTTCCGCCGACAGGCTGGCACGTGCAGTGATCAGTGCCACATGGATGCCGGCATGCTCGAGTTGCTTGAGGCCCTGGCCGTCCAGCACGTTGAACGCCTTGCTCTCGTTGCCGGCGTGGTCGTAGTACAGGCGCCCGTCGGTCAGGGTGCCGTCGACGTCGAAACAGGCCAGGCGGATCCGCGCGGCGCGGTCGATCAGGTCGGCGGGAAGGTGCTGCAAGGGAGAGTAGGGCATCGGCACGAATCAGTAGGAACGGGGTCCGGCGGTTGAAAACTGAACCTGTTAAACCACCTTGGCGCGCAACAGGTCGTGAATGTTCAATGCGCCGACCGCGCGCTGTTGTGCGTCCACCACGATCAGGCCGTTGATCTTGTAGTCCTCCATCAGCCGTGCGGCCTCGGCGGCGAGCTGGTCGGCGCCGATGGTGCGCGGGTTGCGCGTCATCACCTCGGCGATGCCGGCATTGCGCACATCGATATCGCTGTCCAGGGCGCGGCGCAGATCGCCGTCGGTGAACAGGCCGATCAGCCGGTCCTGGCCATCGACCACGGCGGTCATGCCGAGGCGCTTGCGGCTCATTTCCATCAACGCCTCGCTCAGGCTGGCGTCCTCGCGCACGCGCGGCAGGTCGTCGCCGGCGTGCATCACGTCGGTGATATGCAGCAGCAGCCGCCGGCCCAGGCTGCCGGCCGGATGCGAGCGCGCAAAGTCGTCGGCGGTGAAGCCGCGGGCATCGAGCAGTGCCACGGCCAGCGCATCGCCCATGGCCAGCGAGGCGGTGGTGCTGGAGGTTGGGGCCAGGTGCAGCGGGCAGGCTTCGGCGGAGACGCTGACGTCCAGGTGCACGTCGGCGGCCTGGGCCAGGGTGGAACCTGCGCGCCCGGTCATGGCGATGATCGGGTTGCCCTGGCGCTTGAGCACCGGCAGCAGCATGCGTACTTCGTCCGATTCGCCCGAATACGACAGCGCCAGCACGATGTCGGCCTCGGTGATCATGCCCAGGTCGCCGTGGCCGGCCTCGCCCGGATGCACGAAGAACGCCGGGGTGCCGGTCGATGCCAGGGTGGCGGCGATCTTGCGTGCGATATGTCCGGACTTGCCCATGCCGGTAGCCACCACGCGCCCGCGCGAGGCCAGCACCAGCCGGCAGGCGGCAGCAAAGTCGCTGCCGATCCGCTCGCCCACGCTGGCCAGTGCGTCCTGCTCGATCTGGAGCACGCGCTTGCCGCTGGCGACCAGGCTGGCGTCGCTGACGGTGGCGATGGGCAGGGGCGAGACAGCCATGCAGGACTCGGGTGAAGAGTAGAATGTGCGCTCATTTTATGAGGAAACGCCCTTTGGACGCCGAAACCATCCGTAAACTCATCGAATCCGGCTTGCCTGAAGCCCGCGTCGACGTGCACGGCGACGATGGCGTGCACTTCGAGGCCACCGTGGTCAGCCCCGCATTTGCGGGCAAGGCCCCGCTGGCGCGCCACCGCATGGTCTACGCGACCCTGGGCGAGCTGATGGGCGGGGCGATCCACGCGCTGCAGCTCAAGACGCTGACCCCCGAGGAAGGCTGAGCCCGGCAACCGCGCTCGCCGCCAGGCGGCCCGGGCCGGGACGGAATCGGCAGGCAGCTGCATCCTCGGCTCCCTGGCTTGGGTCCACGATCACCTCGTGTCGGTGTCCAGCGCGTCCAGGCAATGCCCAGCGTGGCGCTCGGTCTCCCGGTCTCAGCGCCGTTCGCCTAAAGGCCGTCCGGCCGCACCTCCTTCCCCCGACATACCCTTACTTCGGACTTCTCAGATTCCCATGGCAAAAATCGTAGTGACCGGCGGCCAAGCGCTGCACGGCGAAGTCAATATTTCCGGCGCCAAGAACGCCGTGCTGCCGATCCTGTGCGCCACCCTGCTGGCCGACGCGCCGGTGGAGATCAGCAACGTGCCGCACTTGCACGACGTGATCACCACGGTGAAGCTGCTCGGTGAGCTGGGCGCCGAGGTCACCATCGACGAAGGCACGCTGGCCAAGGGCCGCTCGATCCTGGTCGACCCGCGCTCGGTGACCCATCAAATCGCCCCGTACGAGCTGGTCAAGACCATGCGCGCTTCGATCCTGGTGCTGGGTCCGCTGCTGGCGCGCTACGGCACCGCCGAAGTCTCGCTGCCCGGCGGCTGCGCGATCGGCTCGCGCCCGGTGGATCAGCACATCAAGGGCCTGCAGGCGCTGGGTGCCGACATCAGCGTGGAGAACGGCTACATCAAGGCCACCAGCAACGGGCGGCTCAAGGGCGGCCGCTACGTCTTCGACATGGTCAGCGTCACCGGCACCGAAAACGTGCTGATGGCGGCCGTGCTGGCCGAAGGCACCACGGTGCTGGAAAACGCGGCGATGGAGCCGGAAGTGACCGACCTGGCCGATTGCCTGATCGCGCTCGGTGCGCAGATCGAAGGCGCTGGTACCCCGCGCATCGTGGTGCAGGGCGTCGAGCGTCTGGGCGGCGGGCACCATGCGGTGCTGCCGGACCGCATCGAAACCGGCACCTTCCTGGTCGCTGCAGCCATGACCGGTGGCAGCGTCACCGTGCGCCGCGCACGTCCGGACACCCTGGATGCGGTGCTGGACAAGCTCACCGAAGCGGGCGCCAGCATCACCACCACCGCCGACAGCATCACCCTGGACATGCACGGCAAGCGCCCGCGTGCGGTCAACCTGACCACCGCGCCATACCCGGCGTTTCCCACTGACATGCAGGCGCAATTCATGGCGCTCAACTGCGTGGCAGACGGCGTAGGCGTGATCAACGAAACCATCTTCGAAAACCGCTTCATGCACGTCAACGAGCTGCTGCGCCTGGGCGCGGACATCCAGGTCGAAGGTCATACCGCCATCGTGCGCGGTGCCGAACGCCTGAGCGGCGCGCCGGTGATGGCGACCGATCTGCGCGCCTCGGCATCGTTGATCCTGGCCGGCCTGGTGGCCGACGGCGACACCACCATCGATCGCATCTACCACCTGGACCGTGGCTACGAAAACATCGAGGAGAAGCTGGGGGCGCTGGGCGCGACCATCCAGCGCAGCGCATGATCCTGCGCGGCCGTTTCACCACCCGACGCAAGATCCTGCTGGGCGTGATCGTGCTGATCCTGGCGTGGCTGGCCTATGCATGGAGCGTGGGCATGGCCATCACCCAGGGCGTCGAGTTCAAGGACATGGACTGGAACGGCGACGGCACCGCCAGCCGCAACGAGATCGCGCAGTCGTTCTATGCGGTGGCGGTCAAAAAGACCGTCGAAGGCAAGCGCCATTGCGACCTGTTCTATTGGCGCGGCACGGATGAGCAGATCCGGGTGGACTGCCGCACCGTATTTACGACCGGCGACGACAAGGCTGCCGGCAAGCCTTGAGAAGCGCTCGGCCTTGGTTGAAAGAGCGATTGCGGAGCCGCTGATCTGCGGCTCCGCTGGATGGCCCTTGCCCGCCCACCATTGCAGGACACGCTGTACGTACGTCCTTGTAGCCCTGGCGCGACATCCATGCCGCTCAGGGTCCCGCAATGGTGCGCGGGCAAGGACCAGTCGAGATGGCTGGTGTACAAGGTTTCAATAAGCAGCCAGCGAACCGCGCGACTTGGTGTTGTCGCTTTTCTCCCAAACCATCAGCCAACTATCTGGTGCGGTGTCCTTACCGATTGCGGGACCGTTGGCGGCATGGATGCCGCCAACGAGCCCCCATGGATGGGTTAACGGCGTGTCCCGCGAGCGGTGAGGGCGCCGCGCACTCGACGCTGCGCCTTTGCTGCAGGGCCCTTGCCCGCCCACCATCGCGGGACGCGCTGCAAGTACGTCCGTGTAAGCTCTGGCGCGGCATCCATGCCGCTCAAGGTCCCGCGACGGTGGGCGGGTAAGGACCAGTCGAAATGGTCGGATAAGCGCAGAGCGCTCAGCGCAGCAGCGACTTGATGGTCAGGTCCAGCGCGTCCTGGCCCTTTTCCTTCTGCAGCAGGCGCGCCGGTACCGGCAGGTCCTTGACCACCCAGGCGATCAGTTCCTTGTCGCCATCCACGCGCGAGACCTTGGTGGCCTGTTCCTGTTTGCCGTTGACGGTGATGGTTTCCTTGCCGACCACCTTGTAGCTCATCGGCTTGATGCGGCCTTCGTCCACCATGCGGTAGTTGAGCGGCTTGCCGGCGGCCAGATCGCGGGTGATTGCCAGGTTGATCAGCAATGCGTCCATATCGCCAGGCTGCAGCTTGACCGGACCGCGACGGTCCGGCTTGATGTCGCCGCCCCAGGTGGCCTGGCTGGTTTTCCAGTCGTAATTGGCGGTGACGTTGCGGCGCTTGACCATCATCGACGAGGTGTCGTTGCTGCTCACCGGGCGCAGTTGGCCGTTGGCTTCCTCGAACACCGTGCTCTGGGTCAGGTTGGCCAGCTGGTTCTGGATGGTCAGCGTGTAGCGCCACTGATTGGCGCCGGCCGCGGCCAGGGTCATGGTGCCGTTGGCCTGCATACCCATGTAATTGGCCGAGTAGTCGGCCTGGAAGGGCTGCACGGCAAACGCCGGCAGGCTGGCCACGGCCAGGGCAGCGGCGGCGATCAATGCGCTGGGGCGGAAAGAGAATGTCATGGTCAGGCTCCTTGGTATTCGACCAGGCGGAGATCGACCTGATCCTCACCTTTGTCACGTTGCAGGATGCGCACCGGGGTCGGAACCCCGTTGGCGATCCAGAGGATGGTTTCGTTGTCGCCGCCGTTGACGCGATACACGCGCAACGCGTCGTAGCTCAGGTCGCCGACCTGCACCACCTCGGTGGTGTCGGCGGCGCGGTAGTCGTACTTGCGCACCTTGCCCACATCGACATAGCGATAGCTCAGGCTGCGGCCGGGCTGCGCGTCGCGCATCAGCGACAGGTTCAGGGAGAGCGCGCTCTGGTCGCCGCGCTGCAGCGGAATCGGTTGTTGGCGTTCCTTCTTCAGATCGCCATCCCATTGCGCGGTGCCGGCCTGCCAGTTGTAGACGCCGGTGACCTTCTTGCCGAAGAACACCGCCTTGCGCACGGTGCTCTGGCTCAGCGGCACGTAGGTGTCACCGTCGACACGGAACACCGTGCTCTGCTCCAGGTTCAGGCCCAGGATGCTGGCAAAGCCTTTACGGCCGCGTACCGACATGTCGATGCGCCACTGGCTGCCGTCGCCGTGGCTGACCTGCATCGTGGCGTCGCCCGCTTCCTTGCCGCGATAGAACGCCTGATAGGTCGCCACGAACGGCTCCAGCGGTGGCGGCGTCCAGGTGCTGGCGGGCAGGGTGGCGGCAGACGCCGGTGCCGCCGCAGCAGGGGCTACCGGCGTTGGCTGGGCGGGCGCGGGGACTTGGGTGGCCTGTTGCGCGCGGCCGGGGCCGGCCTGGGTGAGCAGGGCGGTGGTCAACAGCGCGGCGGCGATCGGAAGGACGTTCATGCGCTGATTGGGGCACAGGGCCCACAAGGATGTCCGAGGCAGGATGAGGGGGGCGTCTGCGCATTCAGGCGAATGCGGTGTCAGCGGACTCTAGTCGTAGTGGCGTAAACAGGCACTGACCGTCGAGGTGGACCGCATCGCCGTGGATCTGCACACGCCCACTGGCCAGCAGGTCGAGGGTGGCAAGCAGCAGCGGATGCTCGCGGGCCAGTACACGCGCAGCCAGCTGGTCGGCACGGTCCCCAGGCAGCACCGGCACGCGGGCCTGTGCGATCACGCTGCCGGCATCCAGCTCGGGCACCACCAGATGCACGCTGGCGCCATGTTCGGCATCGCCGGCTTCCAGCGCGCGCGCATGGGTGTGCAGGCCGCGATACTTGGGCAGCAGCGACGGGTGGATATTGAGCATGCGGCCGGCAAAGCGGCGCACCAGCGGCTCGCCGAGGATGCGCATGTAGCCGGCGCAGACGATCCAGTCCGGCTGCACGGCGGCGATCGCATCGCCCAGCGCCGCATCGAACGCATCCCTGTCGGCAAACGCGCGTGGGCTGGCGCTCCAGCGCCGTGCCGCCTCCACCTTCTGCAGGGCCGGCGCCTGCGGGCGATCGGAGAACACCCCGACCACGTCTGCGCGCAGGCGCCCGCTGGCGATGGCATCGAGCATGGCCTGCAGGTTGCTGCCGCGGCCGGAGGCCAGTACGGCCAGGCGGAGCGGGGCGTCAGTTGCGTGCATTGAGCAATGTCCTCACCACGGGGTAGGCTGCCAGGCTGCCGAGGGTGGCCAGCAGCATGTCGGTATGCGCATCCCAGGGGTCGCCCTGCTGGCCGTTGTAGGCTTCGGCGGCCTGCGGCGACAGCAGCAGCGCAATGCCCCATTCGAACCACTCGTAAATCAGGCTGACGCACATGATGCTCATCACCGTCAGCGCGAAGGCCTGCCGCCGTGTCAATCGCGGCCATCGCCGCACCGCCAGCTGCATCACGGCCGGGGTAAAGCACAGCCCGAACAGCAGATGGATCAGCCGGTCGAAATGATTGCGCGTCCAGCCGAACGTCGCAGCAGGCGACCAGTGCAGCAGCTGCCGGCTCCAGTGTTCGTAGGGCACGTTGGAATACAGCCAGCGTGCGCCGATGCAGTGCATGCAGATGAATATGCAGATCGCTGCAAAGGCACCGGTGTCCATCGGCCAGCGACGGTCGACACCTACCAGCGCAATCAGCCCGGCCACGGTCAACGTACTGTGCAGCGCCTGCTCGAGCGGCCACAGCGGGGCGAGCCAGCTTGCTGCAAACACTGCCAGCGTGGCGACCAACGCGGCCAGCTTCGGACGGCGCATGGCGCGTGGGCTCGCCTTCATTTCAACCTGCGGCAGGCGCAGCGCCGAACAGTGCCTTGACCTGGGGGCGCAGCAAGGTGACCAGCGTGAAGACTCCAAGCACGGTCCCGAACGGCATGAAGCTGCAGGAGATGCCCGCCACGATCAGACAGAGCAGATGCCGCCGGCGCTGGGCGATGCAGCGCCCGGCATAGGTCATGAACCCGGCCAGAGTCAGGCCGCCGGTGATCAGGGTGGCGGCGAACACCACGAAGATCCAGCCGAACAGGCGCATCTCGGCAGGTGCGGGTTCCCCATTGCTGCCCTGCATTGGCAACTGCCCGGTGACAAGGGCCAGCCCCATGACCAGATGGATCAGCGGGAACAACGAAAACAGCCCGGTGATGCCGGCCAGCACGTAATGAAAGATTGACAGCAGCTTGAGATGCTGCAGGTCATCGGCGCTGGCCGACGGAGCCGGCAGGGGTGGGGAAGCGTCCATGCGAGGTTCCTGGTCAGCCGATCTGCACGCGTTCGTCGCCGTGCGCGGCGACCACCTGGCCGATCCGCCAGTGGGCGAGCGACTGGCCATCCAGCGCCTGTTCCAGCGCCGCCGCCTGATCGGGCGATGCGACCAGCACGAATCCGATCCCGCAGTTGAAGGTGCGCCACATTTCGGCATCGGCCACCGCCCCTTCGCGCTGCAGCCAGGCGAAGACCGGCGGCAGGGTCCACGCCTTGGCATCGATCTCCAGGCCCAGGCCATCCGGAATCACGCGAATGATGTTTTCGGTCAGCCCGCCGCCGGTGATGTGCGCCATGGCGTGGATCGATTCGCCATGCGATTTCAGCAGCGCCAGCACCGGCTTGACGTATAGCGCGGTGGGCGCCATCAGCGCGTCGATCAACCTGGTGCCATCGTCCAGTACGTGTTCGGCCGGTGCGCCGGCACGCTCGTAGATCTTGCGGATCAACGAATAGCCGTTGGAATGCGGGCCGGAAGACGCGATGCCGATCAGCACGTCGCCGGCGCGTACCTGTGCGCCGTCCAGCAACTGCGACTTTTCCACCGCACCGACGGTGAAGCCGGCCAGGTCGTATTCGCCGGGCGGGTACATGTCGGGCATTTCGGCGGTTTCGCCGCCGATCAAGGCGCAACCGGACAGCTCGCAACCGCGTGCAATGCCGCCCACCACCGCAGCCGCAGTGTCCACATCCAGCTTGCCGGTGGCGAAGTAGTCCAGGAAGAACAGCGGTTCGGCGCCCTGCACCAGCACGTCGTTGACGCACATGCCGACCAGGTCGATGCCGATGGTGTCGTGGCGGCCCAGTTGCTGTGCCAGCTTGAGCTTGGTGCCCACGCCGTCGGTGCCGGAGACCAGCACCGGCTCCTTGTACTTGCCGGACAGGTCGAACAGCGCGCCAAAGCCGCCCAGGCCACCCATCACCTCCGGCCGGAAGCTGCGCTTGACCAGCGGCTTGATGCGTTCGACCAGGGCGTTGCCGGCATCGATGTCGACGCCTGCGTCGCGGTAGGTCATGGGCGAGGGAGTAGAAGGCGTTGGGCTGGTCACGGGCGTGGGTGGCTCGGCAGTAAAGGCGGCGATTTTAACAGCCACGTTGGCGCTAGCGCCCCATTCGGGCAACAATTCACCCGGATACGCCTACGCCATGGAACCGTCGATGCGCCGCAGTCTCGCTTTCTTTCTCGCCCTCGTGGTCGCCATGCCCGCCGTTCCGGCCTTTGCGCAGGCCGATCTGCGTACCGAAGGCGACGTCGCCAAAGCGCAGAGCGCCTACGATGCCGAAGTGCCGGTCAACAGCCAGAGCGAATCCGATCGCCCCGGTGCCCTGGCGCGCGCGCTGGGCGCGGTGCTGGGCAAGGTCTCGGGCGATCGCTCTGTGATGAGCCGCCCGGGGGTGCCGCAGGCGCTGCGCAATGCGCCCAATTACGTCGAGCACTACGACTACCGCCAGGATCAGGGCACTTCGCGCTCCGGTGCGCCGACCTTCCGCACCACCCTGGTGGCACGGTTTCGGCAGTCCGATGTCGATGGACTGATCGCGGCGCTGGGCCTGCCGGTCTGGCCGCTGCCGCGGCCCAAGCCGGTGCTGTGGCTGGCCATCGATGACGGCAGCGGTCCGCGCCTGGTCGGGGTTGCCCAGGCCAATGCTGCCCGCAGCGTGCTCGACCGCGCCATCGAGCGTGGCTACCGGCTCGGTCTGCCGGGTGGCGCCGCTGCCGAGCAGGTACTGGCCGGTGCGATCTGGCGCAAGGACACCGCCGCGGTGTCGCGCGCCTCGGCCAAGTACAGCCCGCCGATGCAACTGATCGGCAAGCTCTACCGCAATGCCGCCGGCTGGACCGCAGACTGGGTGTTCGTGGACAACGGCAATGTGTTGTCCAGCTGGACCAGCAGCGATGGCGATGCGCGGCGTGCGATGGCGGCTGGGGCCGACGGGGCGGCCGATGCACTGGTCAAGCGCTATGCCAAGCGCGTGGACTCGGGGGTGCCGGGCGTGTACCGCGCGGTGATCACCGGCATCCATAGCGCCGACGACTACCTGCGGGTTGCCGCTGCGCTGCAGGGCGTGTCGGTGGTGCGCAGCATCCGCCCGGTCAGCGCCAATGGCGACCGCATGGAAGTGGATCTGGAATTGCTCACGGGCATTTCCGGGCTCAACCGTATGCTCGGCGACACTAGTCCCCTGGTCTCGGTGTCGGTCCCGACCGAGGGCCCGATCATTCTCGAAAACGAGCACGCCGAGTACCGCCTGAAATGACTTTGACTCCCGAAGCCGAGATCGCCTTATTCCTGCGTCGCCTCAAATGGGCGGCGGTGATCGTCGGTGTGCTGTGGGTGATCTCGCTGCTGGCGCCGATCCTGACGCCCTTCGTGCTGGCCCTGCTGCTTGCGTGGCTGGGCGACCCGCTGGTGGACCGCATCGAGCGCGCCGGGCGTTCGCGCAATGTGGCGGTGGCCCTGGTGTTCGTGCTGGCCACGCTGTTGTTCGTGCTGGCGCTGATGATCCTGGTACCAATGATCGAACGCCAGATCATGACCCTGATCGATGCGCTGCCGCAGATGCGCGCCTGGGCGATCAGTACCGCCATCCCGTGGCTGGAAGCCAAGACCGGCGTGGAGCTGATGGGCTGGCTGGACCCGGAGCGGCTGATCGACTGGATCCGCAGCCATTGGGAACAGGCCGGCGGTGCCGCCAAGACCTTCTTCGGCTACGTGTCGCGCTCGGGCTTTGCGATGGTGACCTGGGTGATCAACCTGGCATTGCTGCCGATCCTGGCGTTCTACTTCCTGCGTGACTGGGACCGGCTGGTCGAGCGCGTGGCGGCGGTGATACCGCGTGCCTACATCGGCACGGTGAGCCGGTTGGCGCTCGAATCCAACGACGTACTGGGCGGCTTCATTCGCGGCCAGTTCCTGGTGATGCTGGCGTTGGGCGCGATCTATGCCACCGGCCTGTCCATCATCGGGCTCAACCTGGGGTTGTTGATCGGCATCATCGCCGGTTTCATCAGCTTCATTCCGTACCTGGGCGCGACCACCGGCATCGTGCTCGCGCTGCTGGCGGCCATCGTGCAGGCGCAGGGCCTGGACCTGAAGCTGCTGATCGGCGTGGGCGTGGTGTTCACCGTTGGCCAGTTGCTGGAAAGCTACGTGCTCACCCCGCGCATCGTCGGCGACAAGATCGGCCTGCATCCGGTCGCAGTGATCTTTGCGGTGATGGCCGGCGGCCAGTTGTTCGGCTTCCTCGGCATGTTGCTGGCATTGCCGGTGGCGGCGGTGGCCAATGTGCTGCTGCGCTATGCGCATGAGCAGTACACCCGCAGCGACCTGTATGCAGGCGAGCGGGCCGGCATCGTGCTGCAGTCCACGCCCGAGCGCAGCATCATCATCGACCCGAGCAAGGACGCAGATCGGTCGTGAGCGTGCCGCAGTTGCCATTGGCGTTGCGCGCGCCATCCGACCAGCGTTTCGACAGTTATATCGCCGCGCCCGACGGCCTGCTTGCGCAGTTGCAGGCGCTGGCCGCCGGACAGGTGAGCGACTGGCTGTACCTGGCCGGTCCTGCCGGTACCGGCAAGACGCATCTGGCACTGGCGGTGTGCGCTGCGGCCGAGCAGGCCGGGCGCGCAACGGCGTATCTGCCCCTGCATGCGGCCGCTGGACGGCTGCGCGACGCGCTCGAAGCGTTGGAAGGGCGCAGCCTGGTCGCACTGGATGGCGTGGGCAGCATTGCCGGGCAGCGCGACGACGAAGTGGCGCTGTTCGATTTCCACAACCGTGCGCGCGCGGCCGGCATCAGCCTGCTCTACACCGCCCGGCAGATGCCCGATGGCCTGGCCCTGGTCCTGCCGGACCTGCGCTCGCGCCTGTCGCAATGCATCCGCATCGGTTTGCCGGTACTCGACGATGCCGCGCGCGCGGCGGTGCTGCGCGACCGCGCGCAGCGGCGCGGCCTGGCTCTGGACGAGGCGGCGATCGATTGGCTGCTGACCCATAGCGAGCGCGAACTGGCCGGCCTGGTGGCTTTGCTGGATCGGCTGGATCGCGAATCGCTGGCCGCCAAGCGCCGCATCACGGTGCCGTTCCTGCGGCGGGTGCTTGAGGATCGTGGGGCTTAGAGCAGTCGGCAGGATGACTGCGCTCGTTGTCCGGGAGGCGCGGTGTGCCTTGCTCTTCCCGGCTGCGCGTCTATCTGCAGCGCTCAGGCTGTCGGAGCACAACGCCTAGAGCTTACAGAGCGTAGGGTCTGGGACTCTGCTGCAAGGACCCGTCGGGATGGTTGGTGCGCATGGATGAGAGTAGGTGCGACGGCCCTCGGGTTGGCTGCAAGGCCCGTCGAGATGGTCGGCGTGGGTGATTCACGCAATGTGCAGTGCGCGGCCGGACATTGTAGCGGTGTGGTTGCGATCAGCCGCGGTCACGCAATAACTGCGCATCCAGGTCCGCCAGCCGCTGCGGCGTGCCGACATCGGTCCAGCGCCCGGCATGGTGGATGCCATCGATCAAGCCTGCTGCCATCTGCGCGCGCAGGATCGGCGCCAGCGCAAACCGCGGCGCCGTGCTGCCCTGTGCTGGCAGCGGGCCAATCACCGATGGCCAACCGCGTAGCAACGCCGGCCGATAGACACCGATGCCGGCGTAGGTATGCGTAGCAGGGAGATCGGCGCGTACCTTGCCATCGGCGTCCAGCGCGAAATCCGCACGCGCTGCATATGCAGGTTGGTCGACCAGCACCAGCTGCGCCAATCCCTCCGGCGCACGCGACAGGCGGGCAAAATCGAAATCGGTCCAGATGTCGCCATTGACCAGCAGAAATGGTGCATCGCCCAGCAGCGGCAGCGCGTGCAGCATGCCTCCGCCGGTTTCCAGTGGCGTCGCACCTTCGTAGGAATAGGTCAGCCGTAGACCGAACGCGCTGCCGTCGCCCAATACCTGGGGAAACTGCTCGGCCAGCCACGAGGTGTTGATCACCACCTCGTCCACGCCCAGTGCCGCCAATTTGCGTAAATGCCACACGATCAACGGCGTGCCGCCGACGGATAGCAGCGGCTTGGGCGTGCGCTCGGTGAGCGGGCGCATGCGCTCGCCGAATCCTGCGGCAAAGATCAGCGCTTTCATGCGGTGACCTGCTGCACGCGTGCTGCCAGTGCGGGCTTGATCACCTCGTCCAGCAGGCCGAGCAACGGCGCAAGCTCGGTGTAGCGGGGCAGTACCTCGTCCAGATACGTGATGAAGCGCGGCACGTTCTCCAGATACCAATGCTTGCCGTCGCGATGGCTCAGCCGCGAAAAAATACCCAGATTCTTCAGATGCCGTTGCACGCCCATCCAGTCCGCATCGCGCAGAAATTGCGCCAGCGGCGGTACCGGTAATCCGGCCGCACTTGCGCGCGCGTGGTAGCGCTGCAGCCAGCCGTCCACGCGGGCAATCGGCCAGCTCACCGAGGTGTCCTTGAACAGGCTGATCGGGTCGTAGCCGATCGGGCCGATCACGCAATCCTGAAAGTCCAGCACTGCCGGGCCATCGGCCACCGGCATCAGATTGCGCGGCATGAAATCGCGATGGGTGAACACGCGTGGCTGCGCCAGGGCGTTGTCCATCAAACGGCGCTGTACCAACTGCAGTTGCTCGGCATGGCCACAGTCCAGCTGCACGCCGAGATGGCGTCCCAGAAACCATTCCTCGAACAGTCCCGCATCGCGTTGCAGCAGCGCCTCGCCGAACACTCCGCTGTCGGCAGGCGGCGGGATCTGCTGCAGCAACAGCAACTGCGCGATGGCACCATCGATCAGGTCATCGGCGTTGGCGTCGGTCAACACCTGCGCCAACGTCGGCACGCCCAGATCCTCCAGCAGCAGGAATCCGCTCTCCAACTCCTGCGCCAGCACCTGCGGCACGCGCACGCCGTGCTCATGCAGCACGCCGTGCATGCGCAACCACGGCGCTACATTTTCCAGCGCTGGTGGCGCGTCCATCACGATGCGATCGACGCCACTGCCCTGCGTGCGCCAGTAACTGCGAAACCCGGCGTCCATGGATGCGCGCTGCAGCGTGGCGTGTGAATCGTTGAGGGCCTGGCGCGCCCAGTGCAGGCGCAGCGCGTCGCGTGCAGTGTCCGAAGGTGATGACGTCATGTGTTCTGAGCTGTCGTGTCGTGGTGGGTCAGGCGCGCGGGCAGCGCTCAGCGTTTGCTGCCGCTGAACAACCGCAGCAGCGCGAGGATGGCGATGGCACCGAGCAATGCGCCAAGGAAACCGGCCGGCTCGCCTGCGCGGTACCACCCCATGTAGCGCCCAAACCAGCTGGCAACCACTGCGCCGGCGATCCCGAGCACGATGGTCAGCAGGCAGCCCAGGCGCTGGGTACCGGGCGTGATGAAACGCGCCAGCAGCCCGACCACAAAACCGACCAGCAGGATGTAGAGCCAGCTATCGCTACCAAACAGATTGTTCATCGCAGCACCGCGAGTGGACGGGATCGGCAGCCTAGCATTTCGGATGTCGCCACCTGGCGCAGCGGGCGCAGGAGCGACCGCGCCGATGCAACGGCTTCAGAGAGCATAGGGATCGGCTTCTGCCGCTGTGCGCTCTTGATTTCGTGCGAAGCCATCTCCCCGACCAGTCGCCTCCCAGGAGATATGTCCGCTGAAAAATGTCGCGGATGAAGTTTGCAAACCTAACGGCATCGCAGGCGACGCTTCAGGGGGAAAACAACGGCTCTGCATCGGCCAGCCACTGCCAAATCCTCCCCGACGAGCAGATCCTAAGCCCCTCTCCCATCGGGAAAGGGGGTGGGGTGAGGGTACGGGGCCAGGCGACGCGTGACGTCAGGCAGCCAAGTCGCACCAGGAGCCTGCTCGCCAACCAGCCAGCCCACCAACCACGCAAGAACCCGCACAAACCGCCACTCAGCTTTCCCATCAACCGATGCAAGCCAACCGCATGCATCGGTTCAACCGCTAACTCAACAGCAACCATGACCCCCATGCCGGGTGCCGCTATCGGCCGCCACCGGCGAGCCACTGGTTTCCCCGCGCAGACAGGCCGCGTGATGGTCGGCGATCACCTTCGATACGCAGGCGGTGACGCGCTTGCCCATCGGGATGTGCAGAAACTCGTTCGGACCGTGTGCGTTGGAGTGGGGCCCCAGCACGCCGGTGATCATGAACTGCGCGCCGGGGAACTTCTCGCCCAGCATGCCCATGAACGGAATCGAGCCGCCTTCGCCCATGTACATTGCCGGCTTGTGAAAAAACGCCTGGCTGGCGTCGTCGATGGCCTTTTCCAGCCACGGCGCCATGGCCGGTGCATTCCAGCCGGACGAGGCCTTCTCCAGCTCCAGTGTGACCTGAGCGCCGTTGGGCGGATCGCGCAGCAGCGCTTCCTTGAGCAACTCGCCGCAGGCCTTGCCGTCGGCCGTCGGTGGCAGCCGCAGCGACAGTTTCACCGCCGTCTGCGGACGCAGCACGTTGCCGGCGGAGGCCAGCGGCGGCATGCCGTCTACACCGGTGATCGACAGCGCCGGGCGCCAGGTGCGGTTCAACACCAGCTCGGTGAGGTCCTCATGCATCGGCACCAGGCCATCGACCATCGGGAACTTGTCGAAAATGGCGGTATCCAGCGTTGCCGCTGCAGCCTTGGCCTGGCTCAGTCGTTCCGCCGGCACCTCGACATGCAGGCCGTCCAGCAGGATGCGGCCGCTGGTTTCGTCTTCGATGCGCGAGAGCAGCTGACGCAACAGCCGGAAGCTGGACGGCACCACGCCGGACGCATCGCCGGAGTGCACGCCTTCTTCCAGTACCTTCACCGTGAGGTTGCCGCCGGTCAGGCCGCGCAACGAGGTGGTGCACCACAGCTGCTCGTAATTGCCGCAGCCCGAGTCCAGGCAGACCACCAGCGACGGCTTGCCGATGCGCTGTGCCAGGTGGTCCACGTAGGCCGGCAGGTCGTAGCTGCCGGACTCTTCGCAGGCCTCGATCAGCACCACGCAACGCGCGTGCGGCAGGCCCTGCGTGCGCAGTGCCAGGATGGCCGCCAGCGAGCCGTAGATGGCGTAGCCGTCGTCGGCGCCACCGCGGCCGTACAACTTGTCGTCGCGCAGTACCGGCTCCCAGGGGCCAAGGTCGGCATCCCAGCCGGTCATTTCCGGCTGCTTGTCCAGGTGCCCGTACAGCAACACGGTGTCATCGCCCGATTCCGGGCCGGTGGCCGGGATCTCGATGAAGATCAACGGCGTGCGGCCTTCCAGGCGCACCACCTCGACCTGCATGCCGTCGATCGCCTGTGCCCGCGCCCAGCTTTCCATCAGGGTGACGGCCTGCTCCATGTATCCGTTGGCCACCCAATCGGTGTCGAACATCGGCGACTTGTTGGGAATACGGATGTAATCGACCAGTTGCGGGACGATCTCGCGGTCCCAGGTGTCGCTAATGAATTGGTCGATCTTGGCGCTGTCCATGGAGGCTCCGAATGCGTGACGTAGCGGCACATTCTACGCCGGTGACATGGGGTAGGGATTTCCCTACAAGGCGGCGCGCAGTTCACCGGCTGTGTGAAAAGTTCGTTGGCGATAGGATTGCTGCATGTGGCGCGGGACACTGGCTCCGCCGGCAGGAATGCTGGCTAGGACCATCACCCAAGCCACAAGGAGCGTTGCAATGAAGTCATTTACCGTAGTCCTGAAGTCCCTGCTACTGGCGTTGCTGTTGTCCTCAAATGCGTACGCGCTTGAGAAGGTCGATATCAATACCGCGTCTGCTGAGGAATTGGACAAAGTGCTGACGAACGTCGGGCGATCAAAAGCCGAGGCAATCGTCGAGCACCGTCAGGCAAACGGTCCCTTCAAAAGTGCCGAGGAACTGGCACTGGTCAAGGGCATCGGACTCAAGACGGTCGAACGGAATCGCGACCTGATCGAGGTAGGAGCCACGATGGCTCCCGCCAAGAAGGCTGCCAAGGGGGCGGCGGTGAAACCGGTGGGACGGCGTTAAGGGGAAGGGATCCGAGATACGGTTCGACGCGAGGATGCGTGGCCGCAACCTAACTGGACAGGATGTCTGGGGGATGGCTGGAAGCCGACAAGGACGTGGAATCGCCCGGTGTTGCACTTGGATGTGCAGCCGGGCGTTTTTCGTTGGGGCAGGCTGAACTGGTGGCTCCGCGGAAACTGGTCCACTCCATGAGCGGGGGCCGGGCAGGGCGGGGCAGGCAGGGCATGGCAGCTGCGATGTCTGCTTGCCTGGCCGCCGAGGGCGGGTGACGCTGTGACGGCAGGGCTTCGGGCACAATGCGCCGATGCAGCTGACAGACCTGAGCAGCCGGGTGATTCCGGTCACCGACTACCGCCGCGAGCGCTGGCGCAATCAATTGGGGTGGACGCGCGAGATCCTGCGGCTTGGGGACGCCGAGCACTGGGCGCTACGCCTGTCGATCGCCGAGATCGAGCAGGACGCTGTGTTTTCTGCGTTTCCGGGCGTCGACCGCGAACTGGTGCTGCTGCACGGTAACGGCATGCGGCTGCAGTTTGGCAACGGCGAGCACGCCGCCGATGGTGATGCGGGCCATGGCGATGCTGCAGGTGCAGATGCAGATGCAGATGCAGGCAGAGATACAGGTCAGAGCGGCGACCTTCTGATCGACGCGGCTGCTGGCGTGGCCTCCCCTCGTGCAGGCCGTCGTGTGGCGTTGCTGCCGCCTTACCAGCGCGTCCGATTTGCGGGCGAAGAGACGGCGAGTGCCGAACTGCTCGACGGGCCGACCCAGGACTTCAACCTGATGTGGCGGCGCGATCTGGTGCGGACCGAGCTGCTGCATCGGCCCCTGGTCGGCACCATGCTGTTTTTCGCCGACCCTTCCAACGCCTGGGCGATCCATTTGCTGGCCGGTCAGGCCAGTTTTGGCCGCGATAGTGCGCTGCCGCCGTTGGCGGCCGGCGATACCGCCTGGCTGAGCGCCGCGACACGCAGTCGCTACGTTCTGGATGGCGGTGGCGAGTTGCTGGCGATTCGGGTGAGCCCGTATCCGGGCGCGGCCGAGTAGGCCACAGGTTCAGTACACGTCGCGGCGGTAGCGGCCGCTGTCCAGCAGCGCCTGTCTGAGTTCGGTTCCTAAAACGGTGTCGAGTGCGCGATCCACCTCGGGTGCCATGCCGCGCAGGCTGCCGCAGAGATAGAGGCAGGCGCCGCGGTCGACCCAGTGGCGCAAGGTGTCGGCAGCGGCGGTGAGTACGTGTTGTACGTAGCGCAGCGCGGCGTCCTGGTCGCGCGAGTACACCAGATCGAGGCGGGCGATCCAGCCCTCACGGCACCACTGCTGCAATTCTTCGGCGTAGAGCGCGTCGTATGCGGCATTGCGTTCGCCAAAGATCAACCAGTTGTCGCGCGCGCCCGCTGCAATGCGTGCGACCAGGTGCGCGCGCAACCCGGCGATGCCGGTGCCATTGCCGATCAGCAGCACGGGGTGCTCCGGTGCCGGTGGATGAAAGCCCGGATTGCTGCGCACACGCAACGCGATGTGCGCACCGATCGGCGCATGCAGGCAAAGCCAGCCGCTGCCGACGCCTGGGCGTCCATCGGCCTGCCGGTGTTCGCGGATCAGCAGTTCGGCGTGTCCTTCCTCGGGGATCGATGCCAGCGAATACTCGCGATGCGGCAACGCAACCAGGTTGTGCACCAACACGTCGAGGTCTGCATTGAATATCGCGGCATCGGCATCGGCATCTTTTGGCAAACGCGCGCCGCCGAGCCAGTCGCGCAGCGGGCGGCCGTCGATCATCCGCGCGCCATCGCATCGGTGCCGCTGCAGCCAGGCCTCCACCTGCTCCGGCGGATTTTGCGGGGCGATCTCGGCGATGTCGCCAGCCTGCCAGTGCGGCAGCGGTCCCTCGCAGGGCGTGAGCCGAAGCCGATGGACCGGGGCGCCGGCACTGCCGGAATTGACGTGGCAACGGTCGCGCAGCTGCCAGGCGGCATAGGTCGGCAGGCTCCAGTTCGGCTGCGCATCGAGCGCGGGTGTGAGTGCTGTCAGATGGTGCTGCCACCGTTTCAGCGCAAGCGGGTCGGCATTGTCGACCTCGATGCGCTCGAACAGACGGACGCCGCCACGCGCCTGCAGGCGATGATCGAGACGACGACCGAACGCGCAGAACTGCGCGTATCGCCGATCGCCCAGTGCCAGCACCGCGTACTGTACGGCTGCCAGATCCTGCCCGTCGTCGCTGAGCCAGTCGCGCTCCGCTACCTGTGCGTGATCCGGCGCATTGCCCTCGCCGGTGGTGCTGACGATGCACAACAACCGCGGTACGCGCGTCAGTTGCTCTGCACTGACCGCCTCCAGCGGCAACGCGTGGGCGCCAATGCCTGCCAACTGGAATGCCGCTGCGCTGCGTTCGGCAAGCTCGCGTGCGAACCCGGTCTGGCTTGCCCACGCGATCAGCAGGCTGTTGCCGCGTCCGTGCGGCGCACCGGTCCGCCTGCGGCGGCGGAGGAAGATGGCGGTGCACAATCCTGCGTAGCTCGCCACGCCAAGGCCGGCCCACTGCCAGCGATGCGGAGTGGGCGCGCTCCACCATGTGCCAGCATGCAGGCTGGCAAACCATGCACCCAGTGCGGCCAGGGCGAGCAGCAGCGCGCCATTGCCAAACCAGATGCGGGCAGGTGCGCCGCTCATGACGCCGCCAGGTGCTGCTCGAACGCGGGGCTCATCGCTTCGCTCAGGGCGCCGTCTTGTCGGGTCAGAAAGCGCACGGCCAGGTTGGCGTTGCGTGCGTAGGCCAGGCCGGCATCGGCGCCGAGGACGGTCATCGCAGTGGCCCAGGCATCGGCATGCATCGCATCGTGCGCGAGCACGGTCACGGCAGCGGGCGCATGCGCGATCGGGGAACCCGTGCGCGGGTCCAGCGTGTGCGTGTAGCGCGTTCCCTCGGCGTCGAAACGGTGCCAGCGATCGCCGGAAGTGGCCACGGCCAGTCCGTCCAGGGCGACTACGCGGGGCGGCAGTGCAGCGCCAGCCTCTTCATCGGGCGCGGATTCGACCAGCACGCGCCAGGCGCTGCCATCGGGCTTGCGTCCATAGCCGAACAACTCGCCGCCGACCTCGATCAGGGCGCTGGCGATATCGGCCTTGATCAGCGCGTGGTGCACACAGTCCACGCCGAATCCCTTTGCGATGCCGGACAGGTCCAGCGACACGGCACCTGGCTGTAGCAGCCGCTGGCCATCCAGCTCCAGTCGCTGCCACCCGCAACGCAGGCTGGCCAATGCGATCTGCTCGGGGGAGGGCACGCGTCGCCGGCCGCCGGAAGGGCCAAAGCCCCACAGTTCGACCAGCGGCCCGATGGTCGGGTCGAACGCGCCACCGCTGGCCTGCGCGATCTGCAGTGCGGCGTGCAGCACGCGCTGGAAATCCTCGGGCAAGGGATGCCAGCCTCCCGCAGAAGCGCGGTTGTAGCGGCTGATGTCCGAGCCCGCTTCCCAGGTGCTCATCTGCGCCACCACCCGGTCGAGCGCAGTCTGGATGCCTGCATGCAGGGGATGCAGGTCGCGCGTGCGTGGCGCCACCAGCTTCACGCTCCAGGTGGTGCCCATGCTGCGGCCGCCCAGGGTGGCAAGCGTTGCGTCTGCGGGAGTCGGTGAGTTCATACGTGGACTGGTGGGCGGGCGCTGCGGCAGGAACGCCATGGTGAGGTGCGGCGCAGCCGATTGCATCCGTATGTTGGCGGTTCGGCGATCAATGCCCTCTGCTGTGCGCAGCATCCCAGCATCCCCGCGTGGACCGTTGCGACGCGGACGGTAGCGGGGGGCGAAAGGCTCCCTCGTGCACGGTCCTGGTATGTCACCAGAACCGTTGCGCGCGCTGCCGTCACTGCGGCCAAGACAGATGGCAAGCAGTCGCCAGTTGGGCATCGACGCTGCACAGGAGCCGAAAGTGCACGAGGACAGACAGATGCCGAGCACCAACCGCGTCTGCCGGATGGGCGCGCAGCAATGGCGTCAGCCGCTCTTATTGCGGCAGCACTTCCAGCGTTGCCACATAGCCCAGGCGACGCTGCTTGGCCTGCGGCAGCGAGGTCCTGGTGTCTTCGCTGGTGGTCTCCAGCCAGTACATGCCCGCTTCCGGCCAGGTCACGCTGAAGTTGCCCTTGGCGTCGGTCTTGAGCTTGATTTCATGTTGCGCATCGCGATAGCGGGTGCCGCCACGCACGATTTCGATCTCGAGGCCGGCTGCCGGCTTGCCATCCAGCTGCAGGGTGAACTGCGCCGCTTCGCCGGCCACCAGGTCATTGGGGTGGGTGACCGGTAGCAGCTCGATGCCCTTGCCGGTGGGCTTGAATACGGTGGTGGTGGGTGCGCCGCGGGTGACGAAGGTCTCTACGCGGTTGAGCGATTGCGAGACCTGCAGCTCCTGCGCATTTTTCGGCACTTCGGTGGCGAAGCTGGCTTCGTTGCCACGCCAGCGCTTGGGCTTGCCGCCTTCCTTCCAGCTGGCGAACAGGCCGGCGTTGACGATGCCGAGCTTGTAGGTGCCCGGCTGGGTGAGTTGCAGGTCGAACACGCTGCGGTATTTGCCGGTTGCCGGATTTTCCGGCTTGAGCGTGCTGCCGTCCGGCGCAGTGATGCTCAGGTTGTCCAGGCGCAGCGGCACGTGATTGAAGTAGAACAGGTCGTTGGAGACCGCCGCATCGACGGTGATCCACGGGGCTTCCCCGGCCAGCACGGTCTGCGACGGCAGCAGCCAGGCCTTGTGGGCCAGCGCGCTGACAGGAAGTGCGGCAAGCATGGCGATCAGGGCGAGCGAACGTGTCATGACAACTCCTTGAAGACGATAAGGTCGAGGGGGCGCGTGGTTGAGCAGCACGCTGCGGCGCTGCGGGGGCAATAGGCCCGGCGAAGTAGAGCGTGTTTGCTGCGAGGAAACCGCGTGCGTCCTGCGCGCCGCTGCATGCCTGGCCGCGGTGCGCTCGCGCGTCACGGTTTGGCAGTCAGGCTGACCGTGCCCAGCTCGCTGCTGCCGCTGGCCTTGGCGGATTGCGCAGACGTGGCCGGCCAGGTGAAAGGCACCTTGACCAACTCACGCCCGCCCACTTCGCGCGCGGCCTCCACCACCAGCGTGTATTGACCGGCCGGCAGCGCCTTCAGCGCGCCCTTGGTGTCGGAGAACGACAGCGCGTGCGCGCCGGCCGGGCGGGTCGGGCCGGTCACGCCATCCACCGGCACGGTCAGGGTGCGGCCGCTTTTGCGCCACCACTGGCGCAGGTCCGGCAGCCACTTGGTGCCGTGGCCTTCGGCGGTGTCCTTGGACTGGTACCAGACCGCCAGGTTGGCCGCGACTTTCTGATCGGCGCCTTCCAGCCAGATCGCCACGTAAGGGCGGTGATATTCGGCGACATTGAGCTTGGGGATTTCGACGTTGATGTCGAGCGTGGCCGCATACGCCGGCATGGCGAGCAGGCCGCTCAGGGCGATGGTCAGGGTGGCGCGCATGATCGTCTCCGGTAACGAGGGTCAGTGGATCAACAGCAAGGCAAGCAGTAGCGGCACCAGCAAACCGAGGCCGACCAGCGGCCAGGTCATGCTGCGCTGACGGGCATGCAGGTGCAGCAGGAACAGGCCGGTGATGCAGAACACCAGGCAGGCGATGGCGAACACGTCGATGAACCAACCCCAGGCCGGCCCCGCGTTGCGGCCCTTGTGCAGGTCGTTGAGGTAGGCGATCGCGCCACGCGTGGTGGATTCGTATTCGATCGCGCCGGTGTGGCGGTCCAGGCTCAACCAGGCATCGCCGCCTGGGCGGGGCAGGGCCACATACACCTCGTCCGCGGACCACTCGCCGCTGCGCGCGCCGATGCCGATGTCCAGTTCGCGCTCCAGCCAATGCGCCACGCGTGGCGGCAGTGGTGCGTCGCCCTCTTGCCTGTCGCCCAGGGTGGTCAGCAGCGCAGGCGGCAGGGCCAGTGCGCGTTGCTCGGTCGATGGGCTGGCTTCGATGCGTGCAGCGTGATTCAGGGTCAGCCCGGTGAGCGTAAACAGCAGCATGCCGATCAGGCACAACGCCGAACTGATCCAGTGCCACTGATGCAGCATGCGCAGCCAGAACCCGCGGCGTTGCTGGGCGTTGGCGACGGCGTCGTTCGAAGTGGACATGCGGGTCTATGCCACGTCCGCAGGAGCGGACGGCTGCAGGTGCGCCTGCCGCAGGGCCACCTGGCCCAGCAGTGCGCGCAGGCGCGGCTGCGGTGCATTGGCCAGCACCGGCGTGAGCTGGCGCAGGAAGCCGGCGTGTCCCCCGGCGATGGCGCGACGCATCCACTGTTCGGCCAGATCCAGTTCGCCACTGTCTGCCAGCAAGGTGGCATAGCTCGCCTGGCCACGGAAATCGCCGGCTTCGGCGGAGCGGCGATACCAGTGGCGCGCGGCCAGCGGATCGGGGCTGCAGGCCAGACCCTGGTCGAGATAACGCGCCAGAAAGTTCATCGACTTGGCGTGGCCACGCTCGGCCGCGCGGCGATACAGCGCCAGGGCCTGCGCGTGGTCCTGCGCCACACCCCGCCCGGAGGCGTACAGATGCGCCAGGTTGTACATGCCCCACACCAGGTCGTGCTCGGCGGCGCGGCGGTACCACAAGGCCGCCAGCATCTCGTTGGCGGCAGTGCCAAACCCCAGCTCATGGCAGCGGCCCAGTTGATTCATCGCCTCCGGATGCCCGCCATTGGCGGCCACTTCGTACCACAGCATTGCCAGGGCCGGGTCTGCGGCGATGCCGCGCCCTTCGGCATAGATCTGGGCGAGCAGCAGTTGCGCGTTCGGATCGTGACCGGCCGCGGCCCTGCGCAGTAACGCAATGGCTTGGTCCGGCTGCGTGCGCAGCAGGCCGATCCACTGCGCAGGGTCCAGCGCAGGCTCAGACATCGGCCCATTGCCGCAGCAGGTTGTGATAGACGCCGGTGAGCTGGACCAGCGACGGATGGCCGGGCGTGTCTTGTGTGAGGCGCCTGATCGAGACATCCAGTTCGAACAACAGGCGGCGCTGCGCATCGTCGCGCAGCATGCTCTGGGTCCAGAAGAACGACGCCACCCGCGTACCACGCGTCACGGGCATCACCTTGTGCAGGCTGGTGCCGGGGTAGATCACCAGGTGCCCGGCCGGCAACTTGACCGACTGGGTGCCGTAGGTGTCTTCGATCACCAGCTCGCCACCGTCGTAACTATCCGGGTCGCTGAGAAACAGCGTGCCCGACACATCGGTACGTACCGGTTCGGCGCCACCGCGACTGCGGTCGTACCGCACCGCGTTGTCGACGTGATAGCCGAACGACTGCCCGCCGCTGTAGCGGTTGAACAACGGCGGATAGATCCGCCGCGGCAATGCCGCCGAAAAGAACGTACTGCTGCGCGCCAGTGCGTCCAGCACCAGCGCACTGGCGTCGCGCGCCACCGCGCTGTCTTCGGGCAGCTGCGCATTGTCCTTGGCCTGCGCCGATTGATGGCCGGCGGTGATGCGGCCGTCTGCCCAATCGGCCGCGTCCAGTCGCGCGCGCAACGTGTGCAGCTGCGCGGGCGTCAACACATCGGGAATGGGCAGCAACATGCGGTGTTCTCCACGCCGCCCGTGCCAGCCGGGCGGCGTGCCGGGGGTCAGAAACTAAAGGTGGCGTTCAATACTGCCGAGCGGCCGTCGCCCGGCAATGCCCAGCCGTTTCCGGCGGTGACGGTGCCTGCGGCATTGACGGTCAGGTTGTTGCGCACGCTGGTGTAGTACTCCTTGTCGAACAGGTTGTTGACGTTCAACTGCAGGCTGAGCCAGTCGTTGACGCGCAGGCCGACCATCGCCCGGTGCACCCAGTAATCGTCTGTCTTGATGTAGGCCGCGCCCGACGCATTGTTCGGATAGAAGCCGCCCTGATAGGTGACGCCATAACCAAAGGTCCACTGGTTGAGCGAATAGGTGGTCCAGATGTTGCCGGCATTGCGCGGGGTCTGCACCAGTTCGCGTCCGGCGACCGGATCGCCGGTGAGGCTGGCGGTGCGATTGGACACGCTCTGCAGCACTTCGCTGTCCAGGAAGGTGTAATTGGCGAAGATCGACCAGCGGTCGGTCAGGTAGCCGGCCGCACCCAGCGCGATGCCGTCCACGCGTGCCTTGCCGTCCAGCACCTGCTCGGGAATCAGCGGGTCGCCGCTGTTGACCTTGTAGTTCTCACGTTCGTTGCGGAACACCGCCGCGGTCAGCGCCAGGCGCTCATCGAGTACGTCCCATTTACCGCCGAGTTCGATGTTGACCGCCGTTTCCGGGGCGACATTGCAGTTGGCACCGGCGGTGGCGCTGGCGATCGGCGTGCACGAGCCGTTGACCGACGCCTTGGAGGGCGTCTTGCTGTTGGCGTAGGACAGATACAGGCTGGCGTTATCGGCCGGCTTGAACACCAGGCCGGCGCGGTAGGAGAACAGGTCTTCTTCGTTGCCGGCCGGGAAACCTGCGGCAACGCCGGTGATGCCACCGGCGGCGTTGACGGTGTAGGTGGTGCTATCGCCTTCGTTGTGCTCGTAGCGCCCGCCGACATTGAGCATCCACTGCTCGTTGAACTGCAACGTATCGAACAGGTAGATCGCCTGGTTGGTCAGGCTGCCCTTGCTGTGAGCGGTGCGGAAATAGTTCTGCGGGCCGGTCCAGATGTTGTACGGATTGTCGAAGCTCTGCAGCGGGTAGGTGATGCCCGTGGTGGAGCCGTCGGCATTGCGGAAGGTCGTACCGCTGTCCAGCTCGAAGTCTTCCTTGCTGAAGGCCACGCCGGCGACGATGCGATGCTCGATGGCGCCGGTACGCAGCGTGGCGGTCAGATCGGTCTGGCTGTGCGCAATGAAATTCTCGGTCTCGCGCACCAGGCCACGCGGGCCGCTGTTCGGGTTCCAGGTGGCGGGTGGCTGGCCGACGCAGGCACGACCGGTGTACGGGTCGGTGCCATCGGGCAGGCACCAGGTTCCCTGCAGTGCGGTGGCATTGAGGCTCTGGTCCACCCGCTGCAGACGCGCCAGGCTGCGCAGTTTGAGGGTGTCGCCAAAATCCATGTCCAGCACGCCGGTGAGCATGTCCACGTCGATCTCCTGACGCGAGGTATTGCGATAACCGTAGTAGGTTTCGCGGTCCACGCCCGGCAGCGGGCCGTCGTTGAACGGGCTGAGCGCAAACGGCACGCCGTACTGCGGCAGGTTGTTGTCGTGCTGGTGCAGGTAGCTCAGGGTGAAGCGGGTGTCCGAGCCCAGGCCGAAGGCCACCGACGGCGCAAAGCCCCAGCGATGACGGAATTCTTCATCGCGTCCCGGCACGTCCTGGGTGTGGCCCATCGCGTTCAGTCGCACGGCGGTGCCGTTGTCGAAGTCGTGGTTGCTGTCGACGGTGAGGCGGCCGTAGCGGTCGCTGCCGCCACCGATCAGCACGTTGGTGAAGTCGCCCTGGCCGGCCGTCTTGGTCACCAGATTGATGTTGCCGCCGACCGAGCCGGCACCGGACATGGCCGAATTGGCGCCGTTGATCAGCTCCACCGCTTCCAGGTTGAAGGTATCGCTGCGGCTGTATTGCGCGCTGTCGCGCACGCCGTCGGTGGTGATGTCGCTGCTTGCCGTGAAGCCGCGCAGGTTGATGCTGTCGCCATAGCCGCCGCCGCCTTCGCCCGCACCGAAGGTGATGCCGGGCAGGGTGCTCAGCACATCGCGCAAGGACAGCAGATTCTGCTGGTCCATGGTCTGCTTGGTGACCACGGTGATGGTCTGCGGCGTATCGCGCAGGGCTTCGGTGTACTTGGGCGAGGACGGCTTCTGCGCACGTTCCTGCTGCACCCGGATGGCATCCAGATCCACCGCACCCGGAGGGGCCGGCGCGTCGCCAGGTTGGGCAAGGGCGGGGGCGGACAGCGTCAACAGCACGGCCGAGGTGAGCGGGGAAATCCTGGGAGTCATGAGATGTCTCGAAAAGGAAAGCGATGCTCCGGCCTGGCGATGGCTCGGCGGATGCGGGAAGGGTCGAACGCCGCCGCTAGCCCACCGCGACCCGCCGGCTGCCACCACGCGCTCGGCGGCGCGGCGCTGAAAGGCGCAGGCCGGCAACAGGCGGATCAGAGGTGTCGGGCAGGGCAGGGCGCATGGGATCGCAGGCAGGTCAGATGTTAAGAAGACCTGAAGGGCTGCGATCTTAAATGCAAATCATTCTTCTTTGCAATCTTCGCCGATCGACGGCGCACGCCGCCCCCGATGGCGGGCGCTAGCGTGGGGTTGCGGGCTGGGCGATGGTCGCCTCAGCGGTCGTCGCGGGTCCAGATGCCGTCGTGCTCGCGCTTGACCGGAAACTTGGGCACGGCGGTGTACGCTGGTGCACACAGTGGGCGGCCATCGCGGATATCAAAGCGCGCACTATGCAGCTGGCACTCGATGGTACCGGCCACCGGGTCGAAGCTGCCGGGCGACAGTTCGTAGTCTTCATGGCTGCAGCGGTCTTCCAGCGCGTACAGCTCGCCGTCGAGGTTGAACACCACGATGGGCGCGTCGGTCACTTCATCCCACACGGTTTGCAGTTCGCCGGGCAGCAAGGCTGCGCTGGCGCAGACAAAGGTCCAGGTCTCGCTCATGGGGATGCGCCGTCCAGCGGTTTTTCCAGCACTTCGAAGCGCAGATCCTGACGCAGCGGCACGCCGAAGCGTTCGTCGCCATACGGAAACGGCTTGAGGATGCCGGTGCGGCGATACCCGCGGCGCTCATAAAAGGCAATGAGTTCGTTGCGCACATCGATCACGGTCATGCGCATGACCGGCAGCTGCCATTCGGTGGCGGCGATGCGCTCGCCCTCGGCCAGCAATGTCTTGCCGAGGCCGCTCCCCTGCAGTGTCGGGTCGACCGCGAACATGCCGAAATACCCGGCGCCCTCATCGTCGGCGATGTGGGCACACGCCACCAGCCTGCCATCCTGCTCGACCAGCAACACCAGGCTGCGTTCACGCAGGATGTCCTGCCGCAGCACTGCAGGATCGATACGCGCGCCATCGAGAATGTCGGCCTCCGTGGTCCAGCCCACGCGGCTGCTGTCGCCGCGATAGGCCGAGGTCACCAACTGGACAAGGGCGTCGATGTCATCAACGGTGGCGGTGCGGAAAGTGGTGGTCTGCATGCAGGCAGTTTAGCGGGAATCAGGAATGGGTGATTCGGGATTCGGGATTCGCTGGTGCTTGGTCGGTTGCATGTAGACATGTATGGCAGCCCCGCAATGCACGCAGGATCTGCTGGGCCATACGCAACCAGTCCAGGCAAAGCCGGAGGAAGCAGAAGCGAGCCCCTCTCCTCCCCAGGAGAGGGGTTGGGGTGAGGGTACGGAGCGAAGCGCTCGTGCAGTCGAACAACGCCAGGCTTTGCACGTACCCTCATCCGCCCCTTCGGGGCACCTTCTCCCGCCGGGAGAAGGAACTGCAATGCGGATCTCAGGGAACACGGTTTCCACGAATCCCAACCCCAATCCCCACAATCAACTCACCCAAGCAACGTCCGCACCTTTTTCAATGCCGCAACAAAGCGCTCGATCTCGTCGTGCGTGTTGTAGAACGCCAGCGAGGCCCGGCAGGTTGCCGCAACGCCGTAGTACTGCAGCAGCGGATGCGCGCAGTGCTGGCCGGAGCGGACTGCGACGCCTTCCAGGTCGAGCAAGGTGGCCAGGTCGTGCGAATGTGCGCCGTCGATCAGGAACGACACCACGGCCGCCTTGTCCGGCGTGGTGCCGAAGATACGCAGGCCGTCGATCCGTTGCAGCTCTTCGGTGAAGTGCGCCAGCAGTTCGGCTTCGCGCGCTTCCACGTGGTCGAGACCGATCGACTCCAGATAATCCACGGCCGCGCCCAGGCCGATGAAACCGGCGATGTTGGGCGTGCCGGCTTCGAACTTGTGCGGGGCATCGTTGAAAACGGTGTTCTCGAAGCTCACTTCCTTGATCATCTCGCCGCCGCCCAGAAATGGCGGCATGGCCTGCAGATGTTCGCGGCGTGCCCACAACGCGCCGGTACCGGTGGGGCCGCACATCTTGTGGCCGGTGATGGCATAGAAATCGCAGCCGATGCCGGCCACATCGATACGCCGATGCGGCGCCGCCTGTGAGCCGTCCACCACGCTGACAATGCCGCGCTTGCGTGCCTCGCGGCAGATCTCGCGCACCGGATTGACCGTGCCCAGCACATTGGACACATGGGTGATCGCCAGCAACTTGACCTCGGGCGTCATCGCCTTGCGCAAGGCGTCCAGATCCAGCGCGCCATCGGGGGTGATTTCGGCCACACGGATGGTCGCGCCGGTGCGCTGGGCCACCAGCTGCCACGGCACGATGTTGGCATGGTGTTCCATGCGCGAGATCAGGATCACATCGCCGGCGCCCAGTCGCGGCAAGGCCCAGGAATAAGCGACCAGATTGATCGCGAAGGTCGTGCCGCTGCACAGCACCAGCTCGTCGGCGCGCACGTTGAGAAAGCGCGCCAGCTTGCTGCGGGCGCCCTCGAACGCGTCAGTGGCTTCACTGCCCAGCGCATGCACCGCGCGGCTGACGTTGGCGTTCTGACGGCGATAGAACTCATCGGTGGCCGCGATGACCTGCAGCGGCTTCTGCCCGGTGTTGGCGTTATCGAAGTAGATCAGCGGCTTGCCGTGCACCTGACGCATCAGCAGCGGGAAGTCGGAACGGACGCGCTCCCACTCCGGGGCGCTACCCGCAGCGACGGCAGGCGCGTTCATGCCACACCCGCCGAATTCAGGGCGCGGTCCAGCTGCAAGGCCAGTACGGCGCTCAACGCCGTGGGCAGCACCCGTAGCGGCTCGTGGCAAAACGCGGCGCTGAGCAGGCGCTGTGCCTCGGCCTGCGGCAGGCCGCGGGAGCGCAAATAGAACAAGGCGTTTTCGTCGAGCTGGCCGACCGTGGCGCCATGCGCAGCCTGCACTTCATCGGCATCGATCACCAGTACCGGCTGGGTGTCGATCTCGGCGTTGGCAGACAGCAACAGGTTCTTGTTGGACAGACGCGCGTCGGTGCCGTCGGCGCCGGGCCGGATATGGATGCCGCCATGAAACACCAGGCGGCTGCGGTCGGCGCCGACGCCCCGCCACACCAGCTCGCAGGCGGTATCGCGGGCGATATGGTCGATGCCCAGGCGCGTGTCGACATGGCGGCGGCCGTTGCCCAGCAACACGCCATTGGCAGTGAGCCGTGCATTGTTGCCTTCCAGGCGCACGTTGAGCTCGTGCCGCGACAGGCCGGCGCCCAGTTCCAGATCCACGCGCTGGTAGCGTGCATCGCGTGCGAGCACAGCATCGGTGCGCAGCAGCGAGGTCGCTTGCGCGCTGTCGGCTTGCACGCGGGCATGCGACAGCGCCGCGTCCTGACCCAGGTGCACATGCATCACGCTGTTGTCCAGGTGCGCCGCGTCGCCGACGTGCAGATGGTGCTCGACCACGCTCAGTGCCGCGCCGGCCCGCAGTTCGATCAGATGGCGGTGATGCCAGGACAGATCGTGATCGCCGGCCACGCTGACAAAGACAAGGTGCAGCGGCAGTGCGATCTGCGCGCCGTCGCGCACACGCACCAGCACGCCTTCGTCGGCGAGCGCCGCATTGAGGCGGGCGAAGATCTCGTCGCTGCCCTCGAAACGACGGCCGAGCAGATGCTGCGCGTCATCGCCTGCAGCGATCGAGGCGGACAGGGTGTCCAGCTGTACACCGTCCGGCAGGCTCGCCACATCACTGAGCGCCGCCGATGGCCGTCCATTGACGAATACCAGCCGTGGCGTCGGAATGTCGTCCAGCACGGCGGCATCGACCAAGGTCGGTACCAATGGCGCCGGATGAAAACTGCGCCGTTCCAGCTGCCGCAGCGAGGTGTACTTCCATGCTTCGGCGCGCGGGCCGGGCAGGCCGGCCTGCAGTGCGGCATCCAGCTCGGCGCGGCGCGCATCGTCGCCGCAGAAGCCGCGTGCCAGGGAGTCGAGCAGGGCGCTCATCAGGCGGCAACCTCGGGCACGACACGGTCCTTGAGAAAGTGATAACCGTGTTTTTCCAGCTCCAGCGCCAGCTCCGGGCCGCCGCTCTGCACGATGCGGCCTTCGGCCAGCACATGCACCACGTCCGGCTTGATGTAGTCGAGCAGGCGCTGGTAGTGGGTGATCACCAGGAACGAGCGCTCCGGCGAGCGCAATGCATTGACGCCGTCGGCCACGCTCTTGAGCGCATCGATGTCCAGGCCGGAGTCGGTCTCGTCCAGGATGGCGAGCTTGGGTTCGAGCACCGCCAGCTGGAAGATCTCGTTGCGCTTCTTTTCGCCGCCGGAGAATCCTTCGTTGACGCCGCGATGCAGCAGCTCGTCCTTCAGATGCAGTACGGCGAGCTTCTGGCGCACCAGCTTGAGGAACTGCATCGAATCCAGCTCGTCCTCGCCACGTGCCTTGCGCTGCGCATTGAGTGCGGCGCGCAGGAAGTAGGTGTTATTGACGCCGGGGATTTCCACCGGGTACTGGAAGGCCAGAAACAGGCCGGCGGCAGCGCGTTCTTCCGGCGGCAGCTCGAGCAGGTCCTTGCCTTCGAACTGCACGCTGCCGGCGCTGACCTCATAGCCGTCGCGCCCGGCCAGCACGTTGCCCAGCGTGGATTTGCCCGCGCCGTTGGGTCCCATGATGGCGTGCACCTGGCCCGGCTGGATGTCCAGCGACAGGCCCTTGAGGATGTCTTTGCCGGCGATGCTGGCGTGGAGGTTTTGAATGTTGAGCATAGTCGTAATCCAGTAATTGAGCCCCTCTCCCGTCGGGAAAGGGTTGGGGTGAGGGGGCGCCGCAAGCAACTCGAAAGCCTCAGCGACTAATGAACGCGTCGCCACGCGCCATTGAAGTGAGCGTCCGAAGCTCTTCGACAATTCACCCTGGCTGGCGCGTAGCGACGCGTTTGTCATGGTCAATCTTTCGAGGATCTTCTTGGCGCCCCTCATCCGGCGCTTTGCGCCACCTTCTCCCGGAGGGAGAAGGGAATAAGTGTCAGCCGACGCTGCCTTCCAGGGAGACTTCCAGCAGCTTCTTGGCTTCCACCGCGAACTCCATCGGCAGCTCGCGGAACACCTGCTTGCAGAAGCCGTCGACGATCAACGACACCGCGTCTTCCTGGCTGATGCCGCGCGCGCGGCAATAGAACAGCTGGTCGTCGCTGATCTTGGACGTGGTGGCCTCGTGCTCGACCGTGGCGCCCGGGTTCTTCACCTCGATATAGGGGAAGGTGTGCGCGCCGCATTGCTTGCCGATCAATAGCGAATCGCACTGGGTGTAGTTGCGTGCGCCATCGGCGTTGCGGTCCACCTTGACCAGGCCGCGATAGGTGTTTTGCCCGCGCCCGGCGCTGATGCCCTTGCTGACAATCTTGCTCTTGGTGCGCTTGCCGATGTGGATCATCTTGGTGCCGGTATCGGCCTGCTGACGGTGGTGCGTCAGCGCGACCGAATGGAACTCGCCCACCGAATCGTCGCCAAGCAGCACGCACGACGGGTACTTCCAGGTGATCGCCGAGCCGGTTTCGACCTGGGTCCAGGTCACCTTGCTGCGCGCACCACGGCATTCGGCACGCTTGGTCACGAAGTTGTAGATGCCGCCAACACCGTTCTCGTCACCCGGATACCAGTTCTGCACCGTCGAATACTTGATCTCGGCATCTTCCAGCGTCACCAGCTCCACCACGGCCGCATGCAGCTGGTTTTCATCGCGCATCGGCGCGGTGCAGCCTTCCAGGTACGACACGTAGGCCTTGTCCTCGCATACGATCAAGGTGCGCTCGAACTGGCCGGTGTGGCCAGCATTGATGCGGAAATAGGTGCTCAGCTCCATCGGGCAACGCACACCCTTGGGAATGAACACGAAGCTGCCATCGGAAAACACGGCCGAGTTCAGCGCGGCGAAGTAGTTGTCGCCCACCGGCACCACGCTGCCCAGATACTGCCGGACGATCTCCGGATGTTCCTTGATGGCCTCGGACATCGAGCAGAAAATCACGCCCTTTTCGGCCAGCTCCTTGCGGAACGTGGTGCCGACCGAGACCGAATCGAACACTGCGTCCACTGCAACGCCGGCCAGCTTGGCACGCTCGTGCAGCGGTACCCCGAGCTTGTCATAGGTGTCGAGCAGTTCCTTGGGCACCTCGTCCAGCGACGCGTACTTCGGGCCCTTGGGCGCGGAGTAATAGCTCAATGCCTGGAAATCGATCGGCGCGATGTTCAACTTCGCCCACTCCGGCATCGGCATCTTCAGCCAGTGGCGGTACGCCTCCAGCCGCCAGTCGGTCATCCATTGCGGCTCGTCCTTCTTGGCCGACAGCGCAATGATGGTGTCTTCGTCCAGGCCGGGCGGGAGCGAATCGGACTCGATCGCGGTGATGAAGCCGGCGTCGTAACGTCGACCCAGCCGTTCGAGGATCTGTGCATTCTGCGGGGGAGCTAGTTCGGTGGCCATCGGGCTGCCTACAGGTCAGGTGGTCGCGACGCGAGCGGCGATGGAACGCCGACGGCTGTCGCCAGGGAGAGAAAGGGGCTGCAACATCTGCGCGAGCGTGACCCGACGCAAGGCGTCGCCGACCACGTCGTTGATCAGGCGCCAGTTGGAGCGCACCCCGCAGGTCTGCGCGATGCCGCACTGGCTATGGTCCTGGCTGCATTCGGTAATCGCCAACGGACCTTCCATGGCCTCGACGATTTCCACCAGGGTGATCTGGCTGGCCGCGCGCGCCAGTCGGTAACCGCCATGCACGCCTCGCAGGCCTTCGACCAGACCGGCCTGCGACAACGGCTTGAGAATCTTGCTCACGGTCGGCGCTTCCAGGCCCGCCTGTTCGGCCAGCTCGCTGGCGCTGAGGACCTCGCCACACCGGGCGGCAAGCACGGTCAGCACGACAGTGGCGTAATCGGTGAGTTTGGTGACGCGCAACATGAAAGACGAAGCACCTTAAAGCGGACCGAAATTGTACTCTTTTGGCGCGGGCAGGGCCAACTGCCCGGTTCAGCCCCCGGCAAGCACCCAGCGTTGCGGCAGTGGGTGCGCTTGTGCTTGGCGCATGGGCGCGCTGCGGTCACAATGAGCGGCCCCCTCACCGGACCCTTACATGTCGCGCAAAGTTGCCGCCCGCAAGTCACGTATCCACGGCAATGGCATGTTCGCCCTCGCCCCGCTCCGCAAGGGCGAGCGCATCATTCAATACAAGGGACGCCTGCGCACGCATGCCGAAGTGGATGCAGACGATACCGGTGATGTGGAAAGTGGCCACACCTTCCTGTTCACGCTCAGCGACGATTACGTGCTGGACGCCAACTACGAAGGCAACGTCGCACGCTGGATCAACCACAGCTGCAATCCCAATTGCGAAGCGGTGATCGAGGAAGCCGAAGGCGACGACCGTCGCAAGGACAAGATCTTCATCGAGGCCAAGCGCGCCATCAAGGCCGGCGAGGAACTCACCTACAACTACGGCATCACCTTGAGCGAGCGCCACACCCCGCGTCTGAAGAAGATCTGGGAATGCCGCTGCGGCTCCAAGAACTGCACCGGCACGATGCTGCAGCCCAAGCGCTGACCGTAGGCGAACGCCGCGCGCTGACGCGCCGCATACATCGGTTCACAGGTGCGCAACGGCGCGCTGCCTAGGGTGCGGGCTTCTTTGAAGAGGAGCCCACACATGTCGTATTCGCTCTCTGGCAAAACCGTGGCCGTACTGGCGACCGATGGTTTTGAACAATCCGAGCTGACGGAGCCCAAGCGCCTGCTGGAATCCTGGGGCGCCAAGGTCGATGTGATCGCGCCAGGCGACAGCGCCACGATTCGTGCCTGGAACCATACCGATTGGGGCGATTCGGTCGCCGTCGACCGGTCGCTCGCTCAGGCAACGCCGAACAGCTATGACGCCCTGGTGCTGCCCGGCGGCGTGCTCAATCCCGATACGCTGCGCACCGACGCGCAGGCCATTGCCTTCATTCGCGCCTTCGCCACGGCGCACAAGCCAGTGGCCGCGATCTGCCATGGTCCATGGCTGTTGCTGGAGAGCGATCTGGTACGCGACCGCAACGTCACCTCCTGGCCGTCGGTCAAGACAGACCTGACCAATGCCGGCGCGCGCTGGCAGGACGCCGAAGTGGTGGTGGATGGGAAGTTGATCACCAGCCGCAAGCCGGACGACATTCCGGCGTTCAGTGCCGCCGTCGCCAAGGCGCTATCCGCATAAGGGCGAGCGCGTTGCCGGTGGCAGCACGCATATAAAGGCCCGGCGCTGATGCGTCGGGCCTTTGTGTGGACGCCTGCGTTGCGCAGGGCGGGTCGATCGGCACTGCACGGCGCAGCGTGCGGCTTATTTGCCCGACAGTGCCGCCGCCGGCACCAGCTGCTCGATGTTCTGATTGAAGTTGACGGCGACCCGCCCGTTCTGGATGCCGACCGATTCCACCTGGACGGCGCCCATCACCGCCGCAATCGACGGGTCGATGCGGTAAATCGGTTCCTTGCGCGCGTAGTCCGCCAGCCAGGTGTTGAGCAGCTGGCGGGTGCTGTGGTCGAGTTTTGCGCCGGCATGGGCCGGACGGAAATCGTCGATGCTGGGCTGGTCGAGATAGAAGCCCTGCTTGGCGACGTCGTAGCGCAGCGCGCTGGTCAGGGTCACGTTGCCCACCGGCGATGGCGCCCCGCCGGCAGTGGCAACCGCCAGATCGAACGCCATCTTGAGCCGGTCGCCCGGCGGCAGTGACAGCGCGGGATTGCTGACCGTCATTTCAACCAGGCCGCCGAGCGTGTCGTGCGTCTGCGGAAAGCGGCCGCCGAGATACTGCTGCAAGTCGCTGGCCTGCACGCTGATCTGACGGCCCTGGATCTGCGGCGCCGCCCAGGCACCGGTGGCGGGAAGTGCCAAGGCAAGGGCGAGCACGGATCCGGTAAGCGAACGCAGTTTCATCGAGTGACTCCGGCAACAGGTGACACAACCTTAGTCAGCGCCGGTGAACCACGGGTTAGCGCAGCACCGGCTGTAGCGTGGCCGAGTAGATTTCCCAGCGGTCGCTGCCGGCACGTGGTTGCAAGCGGTACGCGCCGACCAATTGTTGCGTGCCGGACCGGGTGCGGACGGTGATGCGCACGGGTACCTCGATCTGTCGTGGCGGATGCTGCTGATCCAGCGGCAGCGGCGGGTCGTTCATGATGCGCATCGACTGGATGTCGCTCATACCGCGCAGGACCGCATCGTCGGGCACCGGCGCCGGGTGCCCGCCCGTCCACAGCGCATCGGCATCCGCGCGTGCCGCACCTGGCAGCGCGCCCAGGTAACGCTGCACGGTGGCGCTTGCTTCGGCGAACGCGGCGCGTGCCTGCGCATCGTCGGGATCTTCGGCGGGCGCGAGCGCTGGAGTGCCCGGCGCGGCGTGGATGGCTGCCTGCTCCATGGCATCGGCCTGGTGCGAGGATGGTGGAGCGGCCGCGGTTTCCTGCTCTGCGGTGCGCTGACAACTGCAGCCGGCAAGTGCGGCCACTGACATGACGATTGCAATCCAGCGCATGGCGCGTCCCCATCCCCGATGCGCGCAGTGTAGCGGCGCAGTGCACCGCGCTGGTGCTCAGACGCCTGGCTGTACGCGTTGCAGGCGTTCGAGCAGGAGCTGCAGCTTTGGTCGCAACGCGTCGAGCGCGTCGCTGGGTTGGGTGCGCGGGCGGGCGGCCAGGTCCTCCAGCAGCTGCGAGCCCACCGTCAACGCGGCGCATTCGTCGCTGCTCAGGTCGCGGCGCAGGTGCAGTTCTTCGAGCAGGCGCATCCAGTCCGCCCGCGAGCGCTGTTCGAACTCGATGGTGCAGCGGTCGTCACACGGGCGTCCGTCGTTTTCGATGGGCGTGACCGTAATGCGGTAGCGTTTTCGGGACATGGTGGTCGCGTCACTCCTGGACTGACGCCACCATAGGGGCAGGCCGCCGCGCGCTCGAGAGTGCGGGCCATGACGCAGTGTTCCAGCGCGCTCAGTCGGCAGGCGGCGATGGGGTTTGACGCAGCAGCGGCAGTGGATCGTACGCACCGTTGCGTCCATAGACACCAAAGTGCAGATGCGGCGGCGTGCCGCGCGCATTGCCGGTGGTGCCGACCATGCCCAGCTGTGTGCCAGGCTCGACCACATCGCCCACCGCCAGGCCTGCCGCCCAATCGTCCAGATGCGCGTAATAGTGCCGCTCCATCGCCGGGCCGAGCAGCCAGACCTGCTTGCCGCCCAGGCCCTGGTCGCGGATGGCGCTGACCACGCCGCGCGTTGCCGCCACCACCGGTGTACCGCGTGGCGCGAAGATATCCACGCCCGCATGCGTACGGTCGCGGCCACGCGGTGCACCAAAGGTGTCAGCAATCTGTCGCGCACGCACGTCCTTGACCGGGATGGCCAGGCGCTCCGGCGGTGGCATCCGCGACAATTCCCAGGTAGTGCGCAGTTGTGTTGCGATCGGCAATTGCCACGCCCAACGTGCGGCGACTGCCAGGACACACAGCACGGCGATCCACAGCAAGAAGCGGCGAAGCCGGCGTGCGGGGCTGGAGCTTGGAGTGGCTGAGGTCACGAAAGATGCTGCTTGCAGGGACGCCGGCCAGGGTAGGGGAGCGGCGATGAGCGAGGTGTGTGGTGGGTGCGGCACTGCATTGACGTCATGACGTGCGCAAAAAAAAGACGGCCCGAAGGCCGTCCCGATGACACCGGATGCGCGCTGGATCAGAGCGCGGCGTCTTTCAGCTTCTTCAGGGGGCGAACCTTGACCTTACGGGTTGCGGCCTTGGCAGCAAAGATCTGCTCTTCCTTGGTGAAGGGGTTGATGCCCTTGCGCTTCGGCTTGGCCGGCACGTTGACCGAGGTGATCTTGAGCATGCCCGGCAGGGTGAAGCTGCCGACGCCCTTCTTGTTCAACGAGGAATGCGCAGCGGCTTCCAGCGACGCCAGCACGGCGCGCACGTCCTTCGGAGCCAGCTGGGTGGATTCGGCGATGTGGGCGACCAAGCCGGTCTTGCTCAGGGCTTCCTTGATCGGCTTCGGCGCGGCCGACGTAGCGGCCTTGGCCGGCTTCGCAGTCTTGGTGGCGGCGACCTTTTTCACTGCCTTCTTGGGGGCAGCCTTCTTAGCGGCGGTTTTTGCCATGAGGTATACGTTCCGTATTCGTTGGTGGTGTTGGGTCTGCCGACCCAGTCGGCAACGCGAAATGTAGGGCAACTGCTGCGCGCCGCCAATAGGCAAACCATGAAACAACACGAAAAAAGCGTCTTTCGACGGGGATTCGTTCACCGGCGGCGCAAAACGCCGACAGAAACGCAGTGCTCGACACGCACGGCGCACGCGTGGGTGCGGCATCTGATGCAGGGCAACAGGTGATTTGCGCAGGCAGGTGTGCGTGTTTGCGCGCATGGGGAGCACGCATCGATTGCGCTTCGGTCGGCATTGGGTGGCATGCGCTGCAACAAGCGATGGCGAAGTGGCCTTGCGTGCGTGCTGCGCAATGTCGATTGGCATCGATTGCAAGGAAGCTGCACGGCATGTGCGTTGAAGGCCCGCAACCGGCACCGATGCCGTGTCGATGCTGGATGCGCCTGGCGCAACGCTGTCTTGGTGGCGGCCGGCGAGTCGCTGCCGTTGGCGTCACCGGTGGATCGCGCGGCGGCATCGCAGCGGTCGATGCCGCCGCGGCCCTGTTGTGCGGCTAGTCGTTGGCAGCCGACAAGCTGCGGCCGCGCTCGGTCGCCGCCGCGATCGCTTTGGCAGTCAACGCTTCGAAACCGCCTGCCTGGAAGGTCTCGATGGCCGCTTGCGTGGTGCCGTTGGGCGAGGTCACGCGGCGGCGGAGCAGCTCCGGTGCTTCGCCCGATTCGGTGAGCATACGCGATGCGCCGAGCAGGGTTTGCAGCACCAGCGTGCGTGCGGTATCGGCCGGCAGGCCCTGCGCCTGCGCTGCGGCCTCCATGGCTTCGGCCAGCAGAAACACGTAGGCCGGCCCACTGCCAGAAACCGCCGTCACTGCATCCATCTGTGCTTCGTCGTCGATCCACACGGTGACGCCGGCGCTTTCCAGCAGGCCGGTCGCGTGCGCACGCTGCGCATCGGACACGCGCGCGGTGGCGTACAGACCGGTGACGCCGGCGCCAAGCAGTGCGGGCGTGTTGGGCATTGCGCGCACCACCGCCACATCGCCACCGGACCAGCGCTGCAGCTGCGTGGCGGTGATGCCGGCGGCGATCGACAGCAACAGCGGCTGCTGTGCCTGCGCGAGGTCGGCCAGTTGCGCACACACGGCCGGCATGACCTGTGGCTTGACCGCGAGCACCCAGGTGGCTGCGCCGTCGGCCGCAGCCTCTGCGTCGGCGACCACCGCCACGCCGAAATCGCGCGACAGCGCGGCACGCAGGTCGGCGACCGGCTCGGCGACGCGGATGTCGGCTGCCGGTGTGCCTTGCCGGATCAGTCCGGCGATCAGGCTGCGTGCCATGTTGCCGCCGCCGATGAACGCGATGGGCGCGGCGTGGGCGGACGATGGCGCAGGCGAAACGGGCAGGGGCATCGTGGTCACTCCGGTCATAAGAATAGGTGTGGCGTTGCGCAGATCAGGCGGCGGTGTCGGTCAGCGGCGCCCGCGTACCGAACAGCGCCGTGCCCACGCGCACCATGGTGGCACCGGCCGCGATCGCTTCGGCGAAGTCGGCGCTCATGCCCATCGACAAGGTGTCCACCTGCCGGTGCGCCTGCCGCAGCTGTGCGAACAGGGACTGCATGCGCGCAAACGCGTCGGCGCGCCGCGCCTGCTCCGGGAACGGCGCCGGGATTGCCATCAGCCCGCGTAGCTGCAGACGCGGTTGCAGCGCAATGGCCTCGGCCAGGGCGTCGATCGCCTCGGGGGCGCAGCCATATTTGCTGTTCTCATCGTCGATATTGACCTGGATCAGCACCTTCAACGGCGCGCGGTCGTCCGGCCGGTGGCGCGCCAGCAGCGGAATCAGCTTGGGGCGATCCACCGTCTGCACCCAGTCGAAACACTGGCTGGCGACATCGGCCTTGTTGGATTGCAGGTGGCCGATGAGATGCCATTCCAGGCCCAGCTCGCGCAGGGCAGCAATCTTGGCCTGCGCTTCCTGCACGTAGTTTTCGCCGAAGGCGCGCTGCCCCTGGGCAGCCAGTGCGGCCACCGCTTCGGCGGGTTTGGTCTTGGACACCGCAAGCAGACGGACATCGGAGCGCGCATGCGCGGCTGCCGCGACGTGGATGGCATCGAGGATCTGCTGCAGCGACGAAACCGGCACGTGGCATTCCAGAAAGGACGGGAGCGCTAGTGTGCCGACGCGGCTGGCTTCCTTCCAGCGCGTTGCGTGCCTGGCACGTGCAGCTCAGGCCGGCGCGCAGGTCTGTTCCCGCAGCTGAGGCGACGTGCGTGGCAGCGGGGTTGGCCAGGCCAGGCAAGCCGTTCGCAAGCCGGCGCCGGGCCCGCCCATGCCCGAAAGACAACGCCTTCAGCCCTGCGCGGCCGTGCCGACCTGAACCGGTGGCGGGCCGCTCCCCGCTGGCATCCAGAACGCTATACTGCCGGCCGGGGAGTACCTTCCAATCGCAGCCTAGGGGAAAAGCAGCGCATGGATATCGCTGAACTATTGGCGTTTTCTGTCAAGAACAAGGCATCGGACCTGCACCTGTCTGCAGGGCTGCCGCCGATGATCCGTGTCGATGGCGATGTCCGCCGCATCAATATTCCGGCGCTGGACCACAAGCAGGTGCATGCGCTGGTCTACGACATCATGTCGGACAAGCAGCGCCGCGATTACGAAGAATTCCTCGAGGTCGACTTCTCGTTCGAGATCCCGTCGCTGGCGCGCTTCCGCGTCAATGCGTTCAATCAGAACCGCGGCGCCGGTGCGGTGTTCCGTACCATTCCCTCCGAAGTGCTGACGCTGGAAGACCTGGGCTGCCCGCCGATCTTCCGCCAGCTGATCGACCAGCCGCAGGGCCTGATCCTGGTCACGGGCCCCACCGGGTCGGGCAAGTCGACCACGCTGGCCGGCATGATCGACTACATCAACAAGAACGAATACGGCCACATCCTCACTGTCGAGGACCCGATCGAATTCGTGCACACCTCGCAGAAGTGCCTGATCAACCAGCGCGAAGTGCACCGCGACACGCACGGCTTCAACGAGGCGCTGCGCTCGGCACTGCGCGAAGACCCGGACATCATCCTTGTGGGCGAATTGCGCGACCTGGAGACCATCCGCCTGGCGCTCACCGCCGCGGAAACCGGCCACCTGGTGTTCGGCACCCTGCACACCAGCTCGGCGGCCAAGACCATCGACCGCATCATCGACGTGTTCCCGGCCGGCGAAAAGCCGATGGTGCGCTCGATGCTGTCCGAGTCGCTGCGCGCGGTCATTTCGCAGGCGCTGCTGAAGAAGGTGGGCGGCGGACGCACCGCCGCCTGGGAAATCATGGTCGGCACCCCGGCCATCCGTAACCTGATCCGCGAGGACAAGGTGGCGCAGATGTATTCCTCGATCCAGACCGGCCAGCAATACGGCATGCAGACGCTGGACCAGCATCTGCAGGACCTGGTCAAGCGCAGCCTGATCACGCGCAACCAGGCGCGTGAGTACGCGAAGGACAAGCGGATATTCGAGTAGCCGGGATTCGGGATTCGGGATTGGGGATTCGCAACGGCGATTTCCCGTGCCGGACCCCGCTCTTGCCAATCCCGAATCTCCACTCCCGAATCCCTGCTCCAGAGGAGCACGCCATGAGCACCATCGACTTCACCTCCTTCCTCAAGCTGATGGCGCATCAGAAGGCGTCGGACCTGTTCATCACCTCCGGGATGCCGCCGGCGATCAAGGTGCATGGCAAGATCAGCCCGATTACGCAGACACCGTTGACCGCGCAGCAAAGCCGCGACCTGGTGTTGAACGTGATGACGCCGTCGCAGCGCGAAGAGTTCGAAAAGACCCACGAGTGCAACTTCGCCATCGGCGTGTCCGGGGTCGGGCGTTTCCGTGTGAGCTGCTTCTACCAGCGCAACCAGGTGGGCATGGTGCTGCGCCGGATCGAGACGCGCATTCCTACCGTGGAAGAGCTGAGCCTGCCGCCGGTGATCAAGACGCTGGCGATGACCAAGCGCGGCATCATCATCTTCGTCGGCGCCACCGGTACCGGTAAATCGACCTCGCTGGCGGCGATGATCGGCTACCGCAACCAGAATTCCACCGGGCACATCATCACCATCGAAGACCCGATCGAATTCGTGCACAAGCACGAGGGCTGCATCATCACCCAGCGCGAAGTTGGCATCGATACCGACAGCTGGGAAAACGCGCTGAAAAACACCCTGCGCCAGGCGCCGGACGTGATCATGATCGGCGAGGTGCGTACCCGCGAGGGCATGGATCACGCCGTGGCGTTTGCCGAAACCGGCCACCTGGTGCTGTGTACGCTGCACGCAAACAACGCCAACCAGGCGATGGACCGCATCATCAACTTCTTCCCGGAAGACCGGCGCAACCAGCTGTTGATGGATCTGTCGCTCAATCTCAAGGGCGTGGTCGCGCAGCAGCTGATTCCGACCCCGGATGGTCGCGGCCGGCGCGTGGCGATGGAGATCATGCTGGGCACACCGCTGGTGCAGGACTACATCCGCGACGGCGAGATCCACAAGCTCAAAGAGATCATGAAGGAGTCCACCAACCTGGGCATGCGCACCTTCGATCAGAGCCTGTTCGAGCTCTACCAGGCCGGCGAGATCAGCTACGAAGACGCCTTGCGCTACGCCGATTCGCAAAACGAGGTGCGTTTGCGCATCAAGCTGTCGCAGGGCGGCGATGCCAAGACCTTGTCGCAGGGCCTGGATGGCGTGGAGATTGCCGAAGTTCGCTGAGGCAATGCGGAGGGCGTGCCGATGCGCACGCACGTCGAACGCCACTGGCGGCCCGCTGGGCGCGCCCGGCACTGCCAGTGCGGTGCTGCCGCGACGGCACGCGCGTGATGACTGAGGGATGTGGCGCACGCCAGCGTGGTCGGCGGCCGCGGTAAGCGCGCCGATCGGCGACGCTGGATGCCGCGCGCGTCGGGGCACTGCGGTTTCAGATGTAACCGCGCCAGCCGATAGTGTCTAATAACGCACCCCACTGCAGTGCCCAAGCCCGTGAGCCTTCCCGATTCCGATCTGCGTCCGGAGCAAGAACCGTTGCCCGATGACGGTGCCGTGGTCACGTCCGGCCCGCTGACGCCACCGCCGGATTCGGCTGGCACCGTCGCCGACGACCAGGCGTATCACCACTCGGTGGCCGAAGATGCCCAGGGCATGGTGCTGGCGACGCTGGTCGCGTCGCTGGGCCTGGCGATCTTTGCCAAGGGCGGGCTGATGATCGGCGGCATGGCCGGTGTGGCGTTCCTGCTGCACTACGCCCTGCACTGGAATTTCGGCCTGGTGTTCGTGCTGGTCAACCTGCCGTTCTACTGGCTGAGCGTGCGTCGCATGGGCTGGGAATTTACCTTGAAGACGTTCGCGGCAGTCGGCGCCTGCGGCGCGCTGACCAACCTGTTGCCGCGCTGGGCCGACTACGCGCACATGAGTACCGCGTTTTCGGCGATCGTTGGCGGCGCGCTGTCCGGGCTGGGCATCCTGTTCTTCATCCGTCACCGCGGCAGCCTGGGCGGAATCGGCATCCTGGCCGTGTACCTGCAGCGCGAGCGTGGCTGGAGCGCGGGCAAGGTGCAGATGAGCTTCGATGCGATGTTGATGCTGGTGGCATTTGCCATCCTCACCCCGGACAAGGTGCTGTATTCGGCCCTGGGCGCCTTGATGCTCAGTCTGGTGCTGATGTTCAACCATCGCCCGCATCGCTACATGGGCGTGTGATCGGCACACGCGTCAGACGCCGCCCGCGCGCGCCGGGCAATCGGTCGGCAGGTGCAGGCGTTGCAGCAGGCCGCGCGCGTCGAACGGGGCGTGTACCTTCATGTCGTTGTCGAAGTAGCAATACACATCGCGCGTGGCGCGTTTGAGCGCGCGCGGGCCTGCACGGACTGCATCGTCCGGCTCGCTGCCATGCGCCCAGGCGTCGATGCGCGCGGCCCAGCGGTCCAGCGCGCTGTCGCTGTAGCCGCTGGCATAGAGCTGCGCATCGCCATGCAGGCGCAGGTAGACGAAGTCCGCACTCACGTCCTCCAGATACGGGAACTTGCCCGCGGTGTCGGCCACCACCACCGCCACCTTGTGACGGCGTAGCAGGCGCATGCAGGCGGGATCGCAGAAACTGGCGTGGCGCACCTCCAGCGCATGACGGATCGGCCGCTTGCGATCGATCGCGAGCGCACTGCGCCCGTGCATCAGCGCGCTGTCGCGTTTGCGCGCCAACGCCAGTGCGGCCTCGCTGTCGCGCGGCAGGCTGGCGAGAAACCCATCGAGCAACGCGGCATCGAAGCGCAATGTCGGCGGCAGCTGCCACAGGATCGGCCCCAGCTTGGAGCCCAGTCGCAGCACGCCGGAGGCAAAGAAATTGGCCAGCGCCTGCTCGCAGTCGCGCAGGCGCTTCATGTGGGTGATGAAGCGCGGGCCCTTGACCGAAAACACGAAGTCGCCCGGCGTCTCGTCGTGCCAGGCCTGGAAGCTGTCCGGCCGCTGCAGCGAATAGAACGAGCCGTTGATTTCCACGCTTGGAAAGCAGCGCGCCGCGTATTCGAGCTCGCGCCGCTGCGCCAGGCCGCTGGGATAAAAGGTGCCGCGCCAACGCGGGTAGCGCCAGCCGGAAATGCCGATGCGGATAGCCATGCACCCAGCATTTCGTCTGTGCCGTGGAGGAGGCGTCTAGCCGCGCTGGACCGTGCGTTTGGGTGAGGGCGTCTGCGCCCATGGCGGCGACAGCGCCTGGATCTGTGCAAACACCGGGCAATCGGGGTGATGCGCGCCGGGCAGGTAACCCAGGCTCATCAGGAATTCGCCGGTGATTTCGCCACCGGTAAACCGGAAGGTCTTCTTGAACAATTTGACCCAGGCGGGCTTGTCGAGCGGATGCTGTGCATCCAGCCATTGCGCAAAGCTGCCATGCGTGCGGCGCAGCGCCTGGATGACCTGGGCGTTGTGGATGGCTGCCAGGATCTTCAGACGATTGCGGATGATGCCGGCATCGTTCATCAGGCGAGCGATGTCCGCCTCGCCATAGGCCGCGACCGTATCCACGTCGAAGCCGGCATAGGCCCGCTGGAAATTGCCGCGCTTGCGCAGGATGGTCTCCCAGCTCAGACCGGCCTGGTTGATTTCCAGCACCAGGCGCTCGAACAGCTCGCGCTCGTCGCGTTGTGGAAAGCCGTATTCGTGGTCGTGGTAATGGCCGTGCACCGGATGGCCCGGGGCGATGCTGCAGTAGCCGCTCATATGGTTGCCCGTAGGCGGGCGCGCAGGCCGGAGCGCGGCCGCGCGTGGACCGCTTCGGCAGAAGGCGCCCGTGCCGGCAGCGGGCGACGCCGTTGGCCCGCCAGCGGCCCGGTTGCACCGCGACGGCTGGCGTTCGCTGCAGGGAGGCGCGCGGTCGCGCTGAGCATGCGGACCTGGCGCGGCGGGCGTCTGCCCGCGGGGCAGCAACTGGCGGTAGGTGTGGTCTGCATTCGCGCTCCAGGGTCACGTCCGGGGCCAAGTATGGCAGCGGCTCTGCGCGCGGCGGAGCGAACGGCTAGAATGCGGGCATGTCCGTTGTTCCCACGCCGCTTGCCAACCAACTGCTGATCGCGCTTCCGGCGCTGTCGGACCCTACCTTTTCGCGCAGCGTCGCGCTGATCTGTCAGCACGACGAAAACGGCGCGATGGGGGTGCTGGTCAACCGCCCCTCCGAGTACACCCTGGGCGAGGTGCTGTCGCAGATGGGCATCGCGACCGAAGATGCGCAGCTGTGCGAGCAGATCGTGCTCAGTGGCGGCCCAGTGCACCCGGAGCGCGGGTTTGTCATCCACGACGACGCGCGCGAATGGGATTCCAGCCTGGAAGTGGGGCAGGGCGTGTTCCTGACCACCTCGCGCGACATCCTCGAAGCGATGGCGGCCGGCGAAGGCCCGCGCAATGCGCTGGTGGCCTTGGGCTGCGCAGGGTGGGGCGCGGGGCAGCTGGAGTTCGAACTGGGCGAGAACAGCTGGCTCACCGCGCCGTCGGACGCCAACGTGCTGTTCGCCACTGCACTGGAGGATCGCTGGCAGACCGCGGCCGGTCGCATCGGCGTGGACCTGTTCCGGCTGACGGATTACTCCGGGCATGCCTGAGGCGGGCACCATCCGCCCCGATGGCACGGTGCTGGGCTTCGACGTAGGGTCGCGCCGGATTGGCGTGGCGGTCGGTACCGCGCTCGGCGCCGGTGCGCGCGCGGTCGCCGTCGTCCAGGTGCATGCCAGCGGCCCGGACTGGGCAGCGCTGGATCGCGTGCACAAGGAATGGCGGCCCGACGGTCTGGTGGTTGGCGACCCGCTCACGCTGGACGACAAGGACCAGCCTGCACGCAAGCGGGCGCATGCCTTCGCCCGCGAATTGCGCGAGCGCTACGCGCTGCCGGTCGTGCTGATCGACGAACGCTCCAGCTCGGTCGAAGCCGCGCAGCGGTTCGCCCGCGAACGTGCCGACGGGCGCAAGCGCCGCCGCGATGCCGAGGCGCTGGATGCCATGGCCGCCGCCGTGATCGTCGAACGCTGGTTGGCCGCGCCTGACCAAGCCACTCTTCTCCCTTGATTCCCGACCTGCGATGACCACCATGCAACTCGATTCGGACGGACGCCTGCGTCACCTGCTCACCCTGGAAGGACTGCCGCGCGCGACATTGCTGCAACTGCTCGACCGCGCAGGTCAGATCCGCGATGCCGCGGTCGGCCGCGTCGGCAAGCGCAGCGTGCTGGCCGGCACGGCGGTGTGCACCCTGTTTTTCGAACCGTCAACGCGCACGCGCAGCTCGTTCCATCTCGCTGCACAGCGGCTGGGCGCGGACGTGCTCAACTTCGATGCGTCCACGTCCTCCACCCGCAAGGGCGAGACTGCGCGCGACACCTTGAAGAATCTCGAGGCGATGGGCGTGCGCGGGTTTGTGGTGCGCCACCCCGACGATGGCGCGGTGGAAGCGCTGGCCGCCGCGGCGGGCGAGGGAACTGCATTGATCAACGCCGGCGACGGCCGCAGCGCGCACCCCACCCAGGGCCTGCTCGACATGCTCACCCTGCGCCAGGCCAAGGGCACCGACTTTTCCAAGCTCAAGGTGGTCATCGTCGGCGATGTGAAGCACTCGCGCGTGGCGCGTTCAGACCTGCATGCACTGCGCACCCTGGGCGCCGGCGAGATCCGCGTGTGCGGCCCGGCCAGCCTGTTGCCCGATGACGACATGCTTGACGGCTGCGTGGTTGGTCAGGATTTCGATGCCATGCTCGAAGGCGCCGATGCGCTGATGATGCTGCGCCTGCAACGCGAGCGCATGGAAGAAGGCCTGGTGCCATCGCTGGAGCACTACCACAGCCAATACGGCCTGACCCGCGAGCGCCTGGCGCGCGCCGGCCGCGATGCCGCCGTGCTGCACCCGGGCCCGATCAACCGCGGCGTCGAAATCACCGACGACGTCGCCGACGGCGCGCAATCGTGCGTGCTGCGCCAGGTCGCCAACGGCGTCGCCGTCCGCATGGCGGTACTGGAAACCCTGCTCGGTTAAGCGTTACCGGCAACGCGGCCGCCAGCCAGCGCGGTCGCGTCCGGCGTGTGAAGTCGTCATGGCAAACAGACAGAGTCTTGCCACCAAGTGCGCTCCGCAGTCCGCTCTTACGATTCCCGATTCCCGATTCCCGATTCCCGAATCCCGAATCCCGAATCCCGAATCCCGAATCCCGAATGCGAGCACCACGCCATAACACCCGCTCGCCTATCGTGGCGGTCCCTTTCATCGCAGGAGACCGCAATGGGTATTTCGCGTCACGCCACCGCTCACTGGGAAGGCGACCTCAAGACCGGCAAGGGCCAGCTCAGCACGCCGCAGAGCGGCTTGATGGACAACACCCGCTATGCCTTCAGCAGCCGCTTCGGTGACGAGAAGGGCACCAATCCGGAAGAGCTCATCGCCGCAGCGCATGCCGGGTGTTTCACCATGGCACTGTCGGCGCAGCTGACCGAAGCGGGCTTTCCGCCCACCTCGCTGGATACCCGCGCCGACGTCGACCTGTCGATGGAAGGCGGCCCGCAGCTGTCGCAGATCCGCCTCAAGCTCACTGCCGTGGTACCGGGCATCGACGAAGCCAAGTTCCGCGAGCTGGCCGATAGCGCCAAGAAGAATTGCCCGGTTTCCAAGGCGTTGAGTGCGGTGCCGATCAGCCTGGATAGCGAGTTTTCCAACTGACCGGCAGCAGGCTGCGCAGCGCCGGTACAACGTGCCGGCGCGCGCAGCTGGCGGCGACCTGAATAGGGCTTTCGCCACCCGGGTCGGTTCAGGGCGGTTTCACCGCAGCAGGCCGAGCATCGGCAGCGTGTCCTCCCTGTGAAGCTGCCGCAATGAAAACTCTTGTGCTTGGTGCTCTGGTAATGGGTCTGGCCGTGGCGGGCAACGCCACAGCGCAGCGCTACGACAGCGGCTACCGCGACACCTATCGCGGCGGCTACGAGGACGGTCGTTACGAATATGCGCGCGTGGTGCGCGTGGACCCGATCATCGTGTCCGATTCCTATAACGAACGCAGCAGCGAACGCTGCTACAACCGGCCGTCCGACGGCTACTACACCAGCAATGACGGCTACTACCGCGATGGCGCTAGCTACGGCGGGCCGAATGCGTCCAACCGCGGGGTCGCCAGCGTGATCGGCGGTATTGCCGGTGCGGTGCTCGGCAGCCAGGTGGGCGGCGGCAACGGTCGCCTGGTCGGCACTGCCGTGGGCACCATGGCCGGTGTCGCGGCGGGGCGTTCGATCTACGAGGCCAACCACCGCACCTATCAGGGCAATGTCAGCGTGTGCGAGCCGGTGTCGTACCGCACCACCCGCGAGCGCGTGGACGGGTATGACGTGACCTATGAATATGCCGGCCGCACGTACCACACGCGCAGCGATTACAACCCGGGCGACCGGATCCGCGTGCGCGTGGATGTGCGCCCCGACTGACGCCGTGCGATGTGGCGAATGCGAGAACGCTGCGGGAGACCGCAGCGTTTTTTATTCCTGCGAGGTGCCAGGGAGCTCAGATCCCGCTTCTTCCTCGCAGGCGACGTTCGATCCTGTCGAATCTCGCTACGTCTGCTTGCTGGCGATGCAGCGGCGATCGTGTGCAACGCGACGCGTCGAGCCTTCTTCCCGGCGTGGCGACGCTCGCCGCAGCCGGCACACGGCTACGTCGCCGGCCCAGCGTTGGCCGCGCTCAGGCCCAGTCCAGGGTGCCGCGAATCACCGTCTGGACCTGGCCGCCCGACCACACGGCACCGTCGCCGTCGATGCGTAGTTCCAGCAGGGCATCGAAGCCGATTTCGCGCCCCTGGCTGACCACGTAGCGGCGGTCCTTGCCGGGCAGTGCGTGGCGGCTGTCCAGCCAGGCGGCGAGCACGGCATTGGCCGCGCCAGAGGCGGCATCTTCAAAACGCCGGCCGTTGCCGACAAAGGCGCGCACGGCCAGATCGTAGGCACCGGCGGTGGCGGCGCGCGCATACGCAAACACACCCATGCTGCCGGTGGATTCGGCCAACGCGGCGATCGCCTCCCACTCCGGCTGCAGGCCGCGCAGCGCGGCCTCGCTGGCCAGCTCCACCACCCACCAGGTGCGGCCGCCGTCCATCAGTGCGGGCGGCAGGGTACCCAACGACCAGCCATGCAGTGCATCGCGCAGGCGCGGGTCATCGGCCTGCACCTGCTCGGCGACGCGCGCGCGCGGGGTGCGGATGGCGATGCTGCGGTGGCCATCGATCTGCTCCACGCGCAGCGGCAACTGGCCGGCGATGCCGTCCTGCACCAGCACGCCGTCGTCGGGCGCGGCCAGGCCGGCCTCGAGCACCGCATGCGCCGTGCCCACGCTGGGGTGGCCGGCGAACGGCACCTCCTTGTGCGGGGAAAACATGCGCAGCCGGTAGCTGCTGTGCGCGTCCGCCGCGGGGAACACAAAAGTGGTCTCCGGCAGCTTGGTCCAGCGCGCAATTGCCTGCATGGCGACATCGTCCAGGCCCTGCGCATCCAGCACCACCGCCAGCGGATTGCCGCTGCCGGGGCGGGCGGAGAACACATCCAGTTGCAGGAAACGGCGGGTGGTCATGAGGGCGGATCCGCGGACAGGGCGCGGCAGCTTACCAATCGATGCGTCCGTCGATCACCTGCAGGGTCGTTCCGCCAATCCAGACCTCGCCTGCAGCGTCCACTTCGATATGGATGCGGCCATCGCGGCCGACCTCGCGGCCCTGGCTGGCGACATAGTGCAGCCCCGCGCCCGGCAGGCGGTTTTCGCCGTGCAGGCGTGCGGCAATGCACGCATTGGCGCTGCCGGTGACCGGGTCTTCCGGGATGCCATCGCCAGGGCAGAACGCACGCACCACCAGGTCTTCGTCTTCGCCGTCGCCGTCTGCGGGCGCGTAAATCGCCAGCCCGGTGGCGGCGCTGGCCTGGGTCAGGCGGGTGATGGCGGCAAGATCGGGCACTGCCTGGCGCACCGCCGCCGCATCGGCCAGTTCCAGCAGCCACCAGTTCGGGCCATTGTTCCAGAGCGCTGCCGGGTGAGGGGAGGTGCGCAGGCCGGCAGCGGCTGCCTGCAGCGCTGCCGCGTGGGTGTCACCGGTTGCGATGACGCGGGCACGCGGTGCGCGCAGTCGCACCTGCACGCTGCCGTGGCGGTCGAACACATCCACCGGCAGCACGCCGGCCGCGCATTGCTGACGCAGCCGGCCGTCGGCCTTGTAGCTGGTGAGTCCATGGGTCGCTGCGGCCCACGCCGCACCCACGCTGGGGTGGCCGGCAAACGGCAGTTCCGCGCGCGGGGTGAAGATACGGATGTGATAGTCGGCGTCGGGCACGCTCACGGGCACGAAAAAAATCGTCTCCGACAGGTTCAGCCATGCGGCGATCTGCTGCATCTGTTCGCCGGACAAGGTGCCTGCATCGAACACCACGCCCAGTGGATTACCGCCGCCGGTGCGGCTTGCGAAGACGTCCAGTTGCAGATAGCGGTGCTTGCTCATGATCGATGCGGACTCGGTGGTGGGAAGCGGTGCGGATGGTTGCAGCGCAAACCGTTGCCGCAAGGGTGCAGCGCGCTGCGGACTGCGACCAGGCACGGGGTCATGCGGGCGGTATTGGCAGTAGAATCGGGGGTTCCGCCCGGCATACCGGCTTTTCCCCCATCTTAAACGCCTACCCCATGTCAGCTCCCCACACTACCGATCGTTGGATCGTCCTCAAGTTCGGCGGCACCTCGGTGTCGCGTCGTCATCGCTGGGACACGATTGGAAAACTGGCGGGCAAACGGGCGAACGAAACCGGCGGCCGCGTGCTGGTGGTGGTGTCTGCACTGTCGGGCGTGACCAACGAGCTCACCGCCATTGCCGATGGCGCCGCCGACAGCGCGCAGCGGGTGGCAGCGCTGGAACAACGCCATCGCGACTTCCTGGCCGAGCTGGAGCTCGACGCCGATGCGGTGCTGGGCGAGCGTCTGGCCGCGTTGCATGCGCTGGTGGGCGATGCACGCGCTGCCGCGCGCACGCTGGACTGGCAGGCCGAGGTGCTGGGGCAGGGCGAGTTGCTGTCCTCCACCATCGGCGCGGCGTATCTGCATGCCAGTGGTCTGGACATGGGCTGGCTGGATGCGCGCCAGTGGTTGTCGGCACTGCCGCCGCAACCCAATCAGAGCGAGTGGTCCAAGCGCCTGTCGGTGTCGTGCCAGTGGCAGTCCGATGCCGACTGGCGCGCGCGCTTCGATGCGCAGCCCACGCGCTTGCTGATCACCCAGGGCTTCATTTCGCGGCACGCCGATGGCGGTACCGCCATTCTGGGGCGCGGTGGTTCGGATACCTCGGCGGCGTACTTCGGCGCGTTGCTAGGTGCCAGCCGGGTGGAAATCTGGACCGACGTGCCCGGCATGTTCAGCGCCAATCCAAAGGAAGTGCCGGACGCGCGCCTGCTGACCCGTCTGGACTATTACGAAGCGCAGGAAATCGCCACCACCGGCGCCAAGGTGCTGCATCCGCGCTCGATCAAGCCCTGCCGCGATTCCGGCGTACCGATGGCGATCCTGGACACCGAGCGCCCCGATCTGCCCGGCACCAGCATCGACGGCAATGCCGAGCCGGTGCTGGGCGTGAAGGCGATCAGCCGCCGCAACGGCATCGTGCTGGTGTCGATGGAAGGCATCGGCATGTGGCAGCAGGTGGGTTTCCTCGCTGATGTGTTTACGCTGTTCAAGAAGCACGGTTTGTCGGTGGATCTGATCGGCTCGGCCGAAACCAACGTCACCGTGTCGCTGGATCCGTCGGAGAACCTGGTCAACACCGATGTGCTGGCGGCGTTGTCGGCGGACCTGTCGCAGATCTGCAAGGTCAAGATCATTGTTCCCTGCGCGGCGATCACGCTGGTCGGGCGCGGCATGCGCTCGCTGCTGCACAAGCTGTCCGACGTGTGGGCCACGTTCGGGCAGGAGCGCGTGCACATGATTTCGCAATCGTCCAACGACTTGAACCTGACCTTCGTCATCGACGAGGCCGATGCCGATGGTTTGCTGCCGATCCTGCATGCCGAGTTGATCGACAGCGGCGCGATGCCGGTGAGCGAAGGCGACGTGTTCGGCCCACGTTGGCGCGAGATCATCGGCTCGGTGCGTCCGCGCCCCACGCCGTGGTGGCATGCCGAGCGCGCGCATCTGTTGTCGCTGTCCAGCGCCGGCACGCCGCGTTACGTCTATCACCTGCCCACGGTGCGTGCGCGGGCGCAGGCGCTGGCGCAGATCGCGGCGGTGGACCAGCGCTATTACGCGATCAAGGCCAATGCGCATCCGGCCATCCTGATGGCGCTGGAGCAGGCCGGTTTCGGTCTGGAATGCGTCTCGCATGGCGAATTGCGCCGTGTGTTCCAGACGCTGCCGGAGTTGTCGCCGCGCCGCGTGTTGTTCACGCCGAGCTTTGCGCCCAGGGCCGAGTACGAAGCGGCATTCGCGTTGGGTGTGACGGTGACCGTGGACAACGTCGAAGCGCTGCGCAACTGGCCGGAGGTGTTTCGCGGCCGCAACGTGTGGCTGCGCATCGACCTGGGTCATGGCGATGGCCATCACGAGAAGGTCAATACCGGAGGCAAGGCCTCCAAGTTCGGCCTGTCGTCCACGCGCGTGGATGAATTCGTGGAGGCGGCGCGCACGCTCGAGATCACCATCACCGGCGTGCATGCACACCTGGGCAGTGGCGTGGAGACTGGCGAACACTGGCGGATGATGTACGACGAACTGGCCGGTTTTGCGCGCCGCATCGGCACGGTGGAGACCATCGATATCGGCGGTGGTCTGCCGATTCCGTACAGCGCCGAGGACGAGCCGTTCGACCTGGAGGTGTGGGCCAGGGGCCTGGCCGAGGTCAAGGCCGTGCATCCGGGCTATCGCCTGGCGATCGAGCCGGGCCGTTACCTGGTGGCCGAGGCCGGCGTGCTGCTGGCGCAGGTGACCCAGGTGATCGAAAAGGACGGCGTGCAGCGCGTGGGCCTTGATGCCGGCATGAATACCTTGATCCGCCCGGCGTTGTACGACGCCTGGCACGACATCGAAAACCTCAGCCGGCTCGATGCGCCGGCCGATGGCAGCTTCGATATCGTCGGGCCGATCTGCGAATCGTCGGATGTGTTCGGCAAGCGCCGCCGTCTGCCGGCGGCCACCGCGCCGGGCGATGTGGTGCTGGTGGCCGACGCCGGTGCGTACGGCTATTCGATGGCCAGCACCTACAACCAGCGCGAATTGCCGCGCGAAGAGGTGATCGATGCGCCCGCTGGCTGAGTTCGTGGCGCTCAGCACGCTGGCCGGTGGTGTGGCGATGGTGTTTTCCACCGCCCTCGACATGGCCGGGCAGCCGGCGCCGTGGACCGACAGCCTGAAGTGGCTGCTGCCTGCATTGCTCGCTGCCGGCCTCGGTGCGTGGGGCGCGGCGCGCTGGCAGCGACGCCGCCAGGACCGCTCGCTGGCGCAGCACGCCGGTGGCATGGCGCTGCGCACGGTGCTGTTGAGCGCACTCGGCTATCTGCCGGCATTGCTGCTGTACTTGCTGGTCGCGCTGCTGGTCACCGGCGATGCGAAGGCGATCCGTGCGGACGTGATGCTGCTGTTGTTCCTGATCGGCTGCCTGCCGTTGCTGTGGGCGGCGGTGCCGTTTTCCATGATTGAATATGCCTTGTGCCGGCGTTATCTACGCCGTCAACGGGGTCTTGCAGGGTGTCCATGAGCGCTTTCGACAAACATCAGGTATCCACTTTCCGTTTCGTGCGCTGCGCGCTCGACGCGCAGACCGGCGTGGCGACGCTGGTGTATGCCTTCGACCAGGGCCCGGAGCTGGTGGAGACCGTGGCCGTGCCGGGCGCACCGTTCGTGCTGGACGGCGCGCGCGCTGCCGCCGTGCAGCAGGCGCTGCAGCTGCTGCACCTGATCGCCGGCGTGAGTTACTACAAGGCCGCGGTGCCGCCGGCCATCGCCATCGACAGCTACAGCTACAGCATCGATGCCGGCACCGCTGCGCTGGTGGAAAGCGTCTATCTGCATGGCCTGGGCGAGTTTGCCTACCGCAACGGCCTGAACCTGCACGGCAAGATCAATTTCCCGGTCACTGCACACGCGCCTGCCGATGCGCCTGCGCTCGGCCTGCGCGAGCATGCGCTGGTGGCCATCGGTGGCGGCAAGGATTCGCTGGTCAGCATCGAGGCCCTGCGCCACGCCGGCGTGGCGCAGACCGTCAGCTGGATCGGCGGCTCGCAGCTCATTCGCGCCTGCGCCGAACGTACCGGCCTGCCGGTGCTCAATGTCGGCCGCGTACTGGCGCCGGAATTGTTCGAGCTCAACCGCCAGGGTGCCTGGAATGGGCACATCCCGGTCACTGCGGTGAATTCGGCCATCCTGGTGCTGTCGGCGCTGCTGACCGGCGTGGATCAGGTGGTGTTCTCCAACGAACGCTCGGCCAGCTATGGCAGCCAGATTCCCGGCACCGGCGAGGTCAACCACCAGTGGTCCAAGGGCTGGGCGTTCGAGCAGGCCTTCGGCGATCATGTGCAACGGCACGTGGCGGCCGACCTGCGGTACTACTCGTTGCTGCGGCCGTTGTCGGAGCTGGCGGTGGCGCGGCAGTTCGCCAAGACCGATCACTACGACGCGCATTTTTCCAGCTGCAACCGCAACTTCCACATCATGGGCGAGCGGCCGGTGCATCGCTGGTGCGGCGTGTGCCCCAAGTGCCATTTCGTCTTTCTGGCGCTGGCACCGTTCATGCCCAAGACGCGTCTGGTCAAGATCTTCGGGCGCAACCTGCTCGACGATGCCAGCCAGGCCGGCGGCTACGATGCGCTGCTGGAATTCCAGGATCACAAGCCGTTCGAATGCGTCGGCGAAGGCCGTGAATCGCGTGCGGCGATGGCGCTGCTGGCAACGCGCGCGGAGTGGAAGGAAGACGCGCTGGTGATGCGCTTCATCCGTGAGATCCAGCCGCAGCTGGATGCGCAGGCCTTGCAGATGGAGCCGTTGATGGCCATCGACGGCGAGCACCGCATTCCTTCGGCGCTGTGGGAGCGCGTGCGTGCGAATTTCGCAGCTTGAGGGCAGGGCAGTTGCGTTGTGGGGTTGGGGGCGCGAGGGGCGCGCCGCCTATCGCGCGCTGCGGAGTGCCTTGCCCGCCCAGCCGCTGACGGTGTTCTGCACCACCGAAGAGGCACGTGAGCTGGCTGCGCTGGCCGACGCGGCGCTGCAGGTAGAGACCGACGCCAGCGCGCAGGCGTTGGGCCGGTTCGAGATCGTGGTGAAGTCGCCGGGAATCAGCCCGTACCGCCCCGAGGCGCTCACCGCTGCAGCCGCGCACGGCACGCAGTTCATCGGCGGCACCGCGCTGTGGTTTGCCGAACATGCGCAGGCCGACGGCGCCGTGACGGGCGCCATCTGCGTCACCGGCACCAAGGGCAAAAGCACCACCACCGCGTTGCTGGCGCATCTGCTGCGCTGCGCCGGGCATCGCACCGCCCTGGTCGGCAATATCGGCCAACCCCTGCTGGAAGTGCTGGCACCGCAGCCGCCGCCGGCGTACTGGGCGATCGAACTGTCCAGCTACCAGACCGGCGAGGTCGGGCGCAGCGGCGCACGTCCGCAACTGGCGGTGGTGCTGAACCTGTTTCCCGAACACCTGGACTGGCACGGCGATGAAGCGCGCTACGTGCGCGACAAGCTGTCGCTGGTGACCGAAGGCCGGCCGCGGATCGCGTTGCTCAATGCCGCCGACCCGCTGCTGCGCGGACTGCAGCTGCCCGACAGCGAGGTGCGCTGGTTCAACCATCCCGATGGCTGGCATCTGCGCGGCGATATGGTCTACCGCGGCGCGCAGGCGGTGTTCGATACCGCCGATGTGCCGCTGCCCGGCGAGCACAATCGACGCAACCTGTGCGCGGTGCTGGCTGCGGTGGAAGCGCTCGGCCTGGATGCCGCCGCGCTGGCGCCGGCGGCGCGGAGCTTTCGTCCGTTGCCCAATCGCCTGCAGCTGCTCGGCAGTGTGGATGGCATCAGTTACGTCAACGACTCGATCAGCACCACCCCGCATGCGTCGCTGGCTGCGCTGGCCTGTTTTGCGCAGCGTCGCGTTGCGTTGCTGGTTGGCGGGCATGACCGCGGGCTGGACTGGCAGGAGTTTGCCGCGCACATGGCGCACCAGGCGCCGCTGGAGATCGTCACCATGGGTGCCAATGGCCCGCGCATCCATGCGCTGCTGGCGCCACTGGCCGTGACGGGACGGTTCGGCCTGCATGCCGCCGCCGACCTGGAACACGCCATGCAGCTGGCGCGCGATGCACTGGGCGAGCAGGGCGGCGTGGTGCTGCTGTCGCCGGGCGCGCCCAGCTTCGGCGCCTACAGCGATTACGTGGCGCGTGGCCGGCATTTCGCCCAGCTGGCGGGGTTCGACCCTGCGGCGATCAGCGCGATCCCGGGCCTGGGCGTGCAGTAAGGACGTTGTTCGCCTGCCCGCGCCACCGCATCGCTTGGCGGTCAGGGGGCAGTGCGGCCGACTCGTCGCGCAGCTGGCCGAGGTCAGCGAGTCCATGCCTGCGCACTTCCAGGCGGTGTGCAGTGAAGCGCGTTGCCCTGGTGTCTGCGGCCAACCCGCCCATCGTATCGGCGCGAACCGTTAGCCGGTCACGACCAGCCGGTGATCGGGCAGGCGATCCCGCTGCCGGCGCGCATCGCGACCACGCCTGCACGGCGGCTGGGCCTACACTCGCGGCAAATCCCCGGAGCAAGCGTATGCACAAGCAATGGTCGTGGAGCGGTGTGGGTCTGGTCGGCGTTCTGGCGTCGTTGACATTCCCGGCGATGGCGGCGATGCAGGCCAAGCCGCTGGAATGGAAGATCGGCAAGGACACCTTTAGCGGCGTGCTGGTCTACGACGATGCCGGCGCTGCCACGCGCCCCGGCCTGGTGATGGTGCCTAACTGGCGCGGCGTGAACGACTCGGCGGTGACCAAGGCCAAACAGCTGGCTGGCGACGATTACGTGGTGCTGGTGGCCGACGTGTACGGCAAGGGCATCCGCCCCAAGGACGACACCGAAGCCGGTGCCCAGGCCAAGAAGCTGCGCGATGACCGGCCCACCTTGCAGGCACGTGCGCTCAAGGCGGTGGATGTGCTCAAGGCGCAGGCCGGCAAGGCACCGCTGGATGCATCACGGATCGGCGCGGTGGGCTTCTGTTTCGGCGGCACCACGGTGCTGGAGCTGGTCCGCGCCGGCGCGCAGCTGGCCGGCGTGGTCAGTCTGCACGGCGGCATCGCGACGCCCGCTCCTGCCGCTGCCGGTTCGGCCAAAACACCGCTGCTGGTGCTCAATGGCGCCGACGACAAGAGCGTGACCAAGGCGGATATTGCGGCGTTCGAAACCGAGATGAATGGCGCCGGCGCCGATTGGCAGTTCGTCAATTTCAGCGGGGCAGTGCATTGCTTTGCCGAAGCCGATGCCAACAGCCCGCCGGGCTGCCTGTACAACCCGCGCGCGGCCAAACGTGCCTACCGCATGCTGGGCGATTTCTTTGAGGAGCGGTTTGGTCGGTAGCAGGGATTGGAGATTCGGGATTTGGGATTCGCAAAAGCGCGGTCCCGTCCTTCGAATCTTCCCGTGAGTCTGTGCTCAGGGGCTTGTGTTGAACCGCGCTGTGCCATCGAGTGCCGGGATTCGTCAACGTGCGGCCAAGCCGCCGTTGCGAATCCCCAATCCCGAAGCCCGTCCGGCGCGCGCAACGCGCCGGATCAATGCGTACGTTCGACCGCGTAACGTGCCAGTCCACGCAAGGCGGCCACCGCCGGGCTGTGCGGCAGGCTGTCCAGCGCGCGTTCGGCGGCGGCGGCATATTCGGCAGCGCGCGCGCGGCTGTAATCCAGGCCACCGGTGGCCTGGATGGCGGCCAGCACCTCGGGCATCGCCGCTGCATCGCCTTGTTCGACGATGGTGCGCAGGCGCTGCTGGGTGGGCGCGTCCGAATGCGCCATGGCGTGGATCAGCGGCAGCGTGGCCTTGCCTTCGGCCAGGTCGTCGCCCAGGTTCTTGCCCAGGTCGGCTGCCTCCGCGGCATAGTCCAGCACGTCGTCGGCAATCTGGAACGCAAAGCCCAGCTGCATGCCGTAGTCGTACAGCTGCTGCTGCACCGCGGCGTCCGCACCGGAGGCCAGTGCGCCCAGGCGCGTGCCGGCAGCGAACAGCACCGCGGTCTTGCGCTCGATCACCCGCAGGTAGGCGGCTTCGTCGGTGTCGGGGTTGTGCACGTGCAGCAGCTGCAGCACCTCGCCTTCGGCGATGCGGTTGGTGGTGTCGGCCAGGATCTGCATCACCTCCATGCGGTCCAGCTCCACCATCAACTGGAAGCTGCGCGAGTACAGGAAGTCGCCGACCAGCACGCTGGGCGCGTTGCCCCACAGCGCGTTGGCGGTGCTGCGGCCGCGGCGCAGGTCCGACTCGTCCACCACGTCGTCGTGCAGCAGCGTGGAGGTGTGGATGAATTCGATGATCGCCGCCAGTTGGTGGTGCTCCGGGCCGGAGCCGCCGGCGGCGTGGCCGGCCAGCATCACCAGCATCGGACGCAGGCGTTTGCCGCCGGCGGAGATGATGTGATCGGCGATCTGGTTGATCAGCACGACGTCCGAGGCCAGGCGGCGACGGATCAGTGCATCGACCGCGGCCATGTCTGGCGCGGCGAGGGACTGGATCTGGGGCAGGCCCAGCACGGTGGGGAGGTCTTCGGCGATGGTCATGCGCAGGCGTTCGTGATGTGCGTCGATTATAGGTGCCCGGGCCGGATCCGTCCCGCCGGACCCAACCGGTGGCTTCACATTTGCGGCCCGCGGGCCGGGCCGGGCCCCGCAAAGGCCCGCGTGGGCTGGATTTCCGACCCCCGGCAGGGCGCTTGCCCGGCAGCGCCGCGCGGCAACCCGCCACGACCGCCGACAGGCAGGTGCGGTAACATTGCCGCACAGACATTCATCGTTGCGCGCTCCCGGCGCCAGCGCATCATCTCGGAAGCACCTATGGCCCGCGGCATCAACAAAGTCATCCTCGTCGGCAACCTCGGCAACGATCCCGACACCAAGTACACCCAGGCCGGCATGGCCATCACCCGCGTGAGCCTTGCCACCACCAGCGTGCGCAAGGACCGCGACGGCAACAACCAGGAACGCACCGAGTGGCACCGCGTGGTCTTTTTTGGAAAGCTGGGTGAAATCGCCGGCGAGTACCTGCGCAAGGGCTCGCAGGTGTATGTCGAAGGCGAGCTGCGCTACGACAAGTACACCGGGCAGGACGGCGTGGAAAAGTACAGTACCGACATCGTCGCCAACGAGATGCAGATGCTCGGCGGCCGTGGTGAAGGTGGCGGCGGCGGCATGGGCGGAGATCGTCCGCAGCGCTCGCAGGCCCCGCGTCAGCAGCAAGGCGGCGGTGGCGGGCAGGGCGGTGGCGGATACGGCGGCGGGCAGGGCGGCGGGCAGGATTACGCGCCGCGTCGTCAGCAGCCGGCCCAGCAACAATCGGCGCCGCCGATGGACGATTTCGCGGACGACGACATCCCGTTCTGAGCCGCGTTGTCGCCCTCGTCATCCGGAAGGCCCGCCATGTGCGGGCCTTCTGCATTCAGCGTCATCGGGAACCGGGCGTCACCAGCTGGCGGGACGGTTCGCCGTCCAGCAGCGGCTGAAGTCGTCGGCGAGGCAGACCGGACTGGCGCCTGACTACGCCGATGTGCGATCCCGCCCGCTCTGCTTGGCACGGTAGAGCGCCGAATCGGCGTCGTGCACGATGGCATCCGGCGTCTGCGGTGTTTCGCCCGGTTCGAAGGTCGCGGCGCCCACGCTGACGGTGACATGCGCGCTGGTCGGGCTGGACAGATGCATCAGGCCCAGACCGGCCACGGCGCTGCGCACGGCATCGGCCAGGCGCAACGCGCCGGCGGCATCGGTATGCGGCAGGATCATGCCGAACTCTTCGCCACCGTAGCGTGCCGCCACGTCTTCGCTGCGGCGCGAGCAGGCCGCGATGGCGCCGGCAATCAGGCGCAGGCAAGCATCGCCATTCACATGGCCATAGGTGTCGTTGTAGAGCTTGAAGTGGTCCACATCGATCATCAGCACCGATAACGGCGACTGTAGGTGCACGGCTTCGCGCAATGCTTGCGACAGGCGGTAGTCGAACGCGCGCCGGTTGGCGATGCCGGTCAACGCATCCACCCAGGCCTCGGAGCTGAGCTTGGCCTCGTTGCGATGCATGCGGCGCAGTTGCAGGTCCAGCCAGATGCCCACGCCCAGCAGCACGATGCAGCCGAGTGCGGCAATCACGATCCGCTGGGTTGCTGCCTGCCGCCAATTGGCCAGCGCATCGTCCACCGACACACCGGTCAGCACGGTCAACGGATACGGGCGCGCCGGAGCGAAACTGGAGATGCGCTCCACGCCGTCGATCGGCGAACGATAGGTCGCAGTGCCGTGCTTGCGTGCGCGCATGGTGACGTAGATCGAGGTGCCCGCGATCGAGGTGCCGATGACGTCCTGTTTGTCGGGCCGGCGTACCAGCACGATGCCATCGTCGTTGGTCATGCCGATGGTGCCATTCGGGCCGACTTCGAAGGTGCTGTAGTAATGCTGGAAATACTTCAGCTGCAGCGTCACCAGCACCACACCGGCAAATTCGCCATCGCTGTCGTTGAGCCGGCGACTGAGGGTCATCACCCAGCTGCCATCAGAACGGCTCCGCACGGGTGGGCCCACCAGCGACAATGCATCGCGGTGGTCGCGGTGATATCTGAAATAGGCGCGGTCGGCGTTGTTGTGGGTGCGGGGCGTGCTGTCCAGCGATGAGCTGACCCAGCTGCCATCGGCCGCATAGATGAAGATGCCATGCAGGCGGTCCGAGCGCCTGGCCTCACGGACCAGAAACTCGTGCATCGCCGAGTGCGCGCCGTTGTTGCCTTGATCGTGTTCGACCCGCGAGACCAGGCCCGACAGCACCGCATCGGCGATGGACAGGGTGTCGCTGGCATGCTGGGCCAGCGAATTGGCCAGATTCAACGACTGCGCCTCGGCGCTGCGCAGGGCGCTCGCGCGCTCCTCGTGGATGGACCAGTACTCCGAACCGAGCAGCAGTAGCCACGAAATGGTCAGCACGAAGTGCAACGCGATGCGTTGTGCACGTTGGCGCCACCGCTTGGTTGTTGACGTCACTGTGGCTACCTGTATGGACACCAGGGCGATGCAACCGGTGTGCCAGGCTACGCGTGGCCGCAGTGGCAACCGTGTGCAGCCGCGCAGCCACAGTGCCGATCTGTGATTGGCAGCGCACTGCTGCGCTGCAGCCCGCTTGCCGTGTGCGGCCGTCGCGCGGTGGTGCTGCATCAGCGTCCGGCGTGACCGCGTCGCGATGCAAGCCAGCTCGACTGCATCCGCATCACGTTGTGCGTGGTATCCCGGGAGTCGATTCGTTATCCGAGGAGCTCTCATGCGCGCCATTCGTCTCTCGCAACCCGGCGGTCTGGATGCATTGCAGTCGGTCGATGTGGCCGACCCGGGGCAGCCCGCACGCGGACAGATCCGTGTGCGTCTGCATGCCAGTTCGCTCAACTTCCACGACCTGGGCATCGTGCTTGGCCAGATGCCGACGGCGGACGGACGCATCCCCATGTCCGATGGCGCCGGGGTGATCGAGGCGGTCGGCCCGGACGTCAGCGAGTTCGCGGTGGGCGACCACGTGGTGTCCACCTTCTTCCCGTCCTGGCTGGACGGCGAGCCGCTGCATGCGGGCTTCGCCACCACTCCGGGCGACGGGGTCGATGGATACGCGCGCTCGGCGGTGGTCACCGCTGCGCACGCGTTCACCCATGCGCCTGCCGGCTACAGTCATGCCGAAGCCGCCACCCTGACCACGGCCGGCGTCACCGCCTGGCGCGCCCTGGTAGCCAATGGTGGCCTGAAGGCGGGCGATACGGTGCTGGTGCTGGGCACCGGCGGCGTATCGATCTTTGCGCTGCAGTTCGCCAAGGCCATGGGCGCGACCGTGATCGCCACCTCGTCCTCGGACGAGAAGCTGGACAAGGTGCGGGCGCTGGGCGCCGACCACCTGATCAATTATCGCCAGCATGCCGAATGGTCGAAGCAGGTGCTGGAGATCACCGACGGGCGTGGTGTGGACCATGTGGTCGAGGTCGGTGGGCCTGGCACGCTCGCGCAGTCGATCCGCGCGGCGCGTGTGGGCGGGCACATCGCCTTGATCGGCGTATTGACCGGCGCCGCCGGACCGGTGCCGACGGCGGAGATGATGGGCCGCCAGCAACGTCTGCAGGGGCTGGTCGTGGGCAGCCGCCGGCATCAGCAGGCGCTGGTGCGGGCGCTCGACAGCTTGCCGCTGCGTCCGGTGATCGACCGGGCCTACACACTCGACGACATCGGCGAAGCATTCGCCTTGCAGAAGTCCGGAGGCCATCTGGGCAAGATCGTGCTGGAGTTCTGACGCCGTGGCCCACCCGGCGATGCCGGCTCACTCACAGCGGAGCCGGCACGCTGATAAAACGCACACTGCGTATTGCATCACAGCATCAGGACCGCGAAGCGCAGCGAAGAATGTCTGCGGTGCTGCAGCGGCCCGCGTCGATGGCTCCAACGCCGTCGACGCTGAATGACGCGGCTTCATCGTTGCATGCAAGGCGCAGCGCCCGCGCATGCGCTGGCGCTGCGCCGTGATGAGCACGTTCCATGGATGTATGCAGACGCAACATCACTGCAGTTTGTATGTGCCGGCACTGGACCGATCGTTTTCTGGAGTGTGAGCAACAGGCGTCGGTACTCACGCGCTTGTGACCGGCGGCGCTGCACATTGCTAAAGAACTGAATAAGCCAGCATTGTTGGAGATGCCAGCCATGAGAGATATCAAGATGACCCGTCGCGGGGTACTGATCGCTGGCACGGCGTCGGCAGCCAGCGTTGCCGCAACCCAATCGATGGCCGCCACTGCCGCCACTGCCATGTCGCAGCGGCAGGCAGTCGAGCCGGCCAACGCCTCCAGTCAGGTTGCCTTCGAGGTCAACGGCAAGCCGGTGACGCTGACCCTGGATAACCGCACCACGTTGCTGGACGCACTGCGTGAGCATCTGCAGCTGACCGGCACCAAGAAAGGCTGCGATCACGGCCAATGTGGCGCGTGCACGGTCATCGTCGATGGGCAGCGCATGAATTCCTGCCTGTCGCTGGCGGTGATGCATCAGGGCGCCAAGGTCACCACCATCGAAGGCCTGGGTACACCGGACAAGCTGCATCCGATGCAGGCGGCCTTCGTCAAGCACGACGGCTACCAATGCGGCTATTGCACGCCCGGCCAGATCTGCTCGGCAGTGGCCGTGCTCGACGAAGTGAAGCGCGGCATCCCCAGCCATGTCACTGAAGACCTCACCGCCAGGACCCGGCTGACCACGCCGGAACTGCAGGAACGCATGAGCGGCAACATCTGCCGCTGCGGTGCGTATTCCAACATCGTCGATGCGATCAACGATGTCGCAGGAGACCGCGCATGAAGGCTTTCAGTTACGAGCGCGCCACCTCGCCTGCGGATGCGGCCGCCAAGGCGGCGCGGCAGCCTGGTGCGAAGTTCATCGCCGGCGGCACCAACCTGCTGGATCTGATGAAGCTGCAGATCGAAACCCCGTCGCATCTGATCGATGTCAACGGCTTGAGCCTGGACACCATCGAGGCCACGCCCGATGGCGGCTTGCGCATCGGGGCCCTGGTGCGCAATACCGACCTGGCTGCCGATGCACGTGTGCGCCGCGATTACGCGGTGTTGTCGCGTGCGTTGCTTGCGGGCGCGTCGGGCCAGTTGCGCAATCGCGCCACCACGGCCGGCAACCTGTTGCAGCGCACGCGCTGCCCGTATTTCTACGACACCAATCAACCGTGCAACAAGCGGCTGCCTGGCAGCGGGTGCGCGGCCATCGGCGGCTTCAACCGGCAGTTGGCCGTGATCGGTGCCAGCGAGGCCTGCATCGCCACCCATCCCAGCGACATGGCCATTGCCATGCGCGTGCTGGACGCGGTGGTGGAGACGGTCCGTCCGGATGGACAGACGCGCGCGCTGCCGCTGGCCGATTTCTATCGCGCCCCGGGCACCACACCGCATCTGGAAACCGTCCTGGAGCGCGGCGAACTGATCACCGCGGTGACCCTGCCCAAGCCGCTGGGTGGAACGCATGTATATCGCAAGGTGCGTGACCGCGCCTCGTATGCATTCGCGCTGGTTTCGGTGGCCGCTGTCGTGCAGCGCGACGGCAGCGCCCGCGTTGGCGTGGGCGGCGTGGCGCACAAACCCTGGCGCAGCGAAGCGGCCGAGGCGCAGTCGCGGCAGGGCGCACGTGCCATCGCCGCTGTGCTGCTGGACGGCGCACAGCCCACCGAACACAACGCCTTCAAGGTGCCGCTGGTCGAGCGCACCCTGACCGCGATCCTGGCCGACACGAGGGCCTGATATGAAATTTGACACTCCCGCCGGTACCAACCCCATCGATCAACTCAAGCTCGTCGGCAAGCCCGTCGACCGCATCGACGGGCCGCTCAAGACCACCGGCCAGGCGCCGTATGCGTACGAGCACCACGACCTGCCCGGACATGTCGCCTACGGGCACGTGGTGGGCGCCGGAATTGCCAAGGGCACCATCCGCAGCATCGATCTGAGCGCTGCACGCACGGCGCCGGGCGTGCTTGGCATCATCACCGCGCAGAACGCCGGCAAGCTGCAGAAGGGCAAGCGCAACACGGCCAAGCTGCTGGGCGGGCCGGAGATTCAGCACTACCACCAGGCGATTGCAGTGGTGGTGGCGGGAACCTTCGAGCAGGCACGCGCCGCCGGCCAGCTGATCAAGGTGGACTACGGCCGCCATGTCGGTGTGTACGATCTGGACAAGGCACGCGACAGCGCAAAGGTCACCAAGGCCGGCGGCGCGCCGAACAGCGATGTCGGCGACTTCAACGGCGCGTTCGCCGCTGCGCCGGTGCAACTGGATGCCGAATACACCACGCCGGACCACTCGCACGCGATGATGGAACCGCACGCCTCGATCGCGATGTGGGAAGGCGACAAGCTCAGCGTGTGGACCTCCAACCAGATGATCAACTGGGGCGCTGGCGATCTGGCCACCACGCTTGGTATCCCGCGGGAAAACGTGCGCATCATGTCGCCTTATGTCGGCGGCGGGTTTGGCGGCAAGTTGTTCCTGCGCGCCGACGCATTGCTGGCATCGCTGGCGGCACGCGAGGTCGGCCGCCCGGTCAAGGTGATGCTGCCGCGGCCGTTGATCGCCAACAACACGACCCATCGCCCGGCCACGGTGCAGCGCATCCGCATCGGCGCCGAGCGCAACGGCAAGATCACGGCAATCGGCCACGACAGCTGGTCTGGCGATCTGCCCGATGGCGAGCCGGAAATCGCCGCCGCACAGACGCAGCTGCTGTACGCAGGTGCCAATCGCCTGATCACGACCCGGCTGGCGGTGCTCGACCTACCCGAAGGCAACGCGATGCGCGCCCCTGGTGAGGCGCCAGGCCTGATGGCGCTGGAAATTGCCATGGATGAAATGGCCGAGAAGCTGGAGATGGATCCGGTTACCTTCCGCGTCGTCAACGACACCCAGGTAGACCCGGAAAATCCGCAGCGCCCGTTCTCGCAGCGGCAGCTGGTGAAGTGCCTGGAGGACGGTGCCAAGCGGTTCGATTGGTCAAGGCGCAAGGCCAAACCGGCTGCTACCCGTGACGGGCGCTGGTTGGTCGGCATGGGCGTTGCCGCGGCGTTTCGCAACGCGCCGGTCATGACCTCGGGCGCGCGCATGCGGCTGGAGCAGGGCGGCCGCGTGGTGGTGGAAACCGACATGACCGATATCGGTACAGGCTCCTACACCATCATTGCGCAGACCGCCGCCGAAATGCTCGGCGTGCCGCTGAACTGGGTGGACGTGCGCCTGGGCGATTCCAGCTTCCCGGCATCGGCCGGTTCCGGCGGCCAGTGGGGCGCAAACAGTTCCACCGCCGGCGTCTATGCGGCCGCCGTCAAGCTGCGCGAGGCCATCGCCACGCGACTGGGCCTGGACCCGGCCAAGGCCGAGTTTGCCGATGGCCACGTGCGTGCCGGCGGCAAGCGCATCGCGCTTGGCGATGCTGCTGCCAACGGTGCGTTGGTGGTGGAGGACAAGATCGAGTTCGGCGACCTGGCCAAGCAGCAGCAGCTGTCGACCTTCGGCGCGCACTTTGTCGAGGTGGGCGTGGATGTCGCCACCGCCGAAGTGCGCATCCGGCGCATGCTCGCGGTATGCGCAGCCGGACGCATCCTCAACCCCAAGTCTGCGCGCAGCCAGGTGATCGGCGGCATGACCATGGGCGCGGGTGCGGCATTGATGGAAGAACTGGCGGTGGACAAGCGCTTCGGCTTCTTCGTCAACCACGACCTGGCCGGCTATGAAGTCCCGGTGCATGCGGACATCCCGCATCAGGACGTGGTGTTCCTGGAAGAGAGCGACCCGATGTCGTCACCCATGAAGGCCAAGGGCGTGGGCGAGCTGGGGATCTGCGGCGTGGCAGCGGCGATCGCCAACGCGATCTACAACGCCACCGGCGTGCGGGTGCGTGATTACCCGGTCACGCTGGAAAAGTTGCTGCCGCATCTGCCTGCGTTGCTGCGCGCGTGAGCGCAGTCGTCGCTCCGGTCACGCATGTCACGCCGGCCGAATCGGCGTGGCCGGCGTGGCCGGGCTATGCACTGCACGACGATCTTTTGCCGGTGTTAACCGCCTGGCATCGCGCCGGGCAGCGCGTGGCGATCGCCACGCTGATCGACGTGCAAGGCTCCTCGCCGCGCCCGCTGGGCAGCGAGATGGCGATCGGTGCCGATGGCCGGGTTGCCGGGTATGTGTCGGGTGGATGCGTGGAGGCGGCAGTGGCGCACGAGGCGATGGCGGCCCTGCGCGACGGGCAGCCACGCTGGCTGGATTATGGCGAGGGCAGTGAGGTGCTGGACATCCAGCTCAGCTGCGGTGGCCGTATCGGTGTACTGGTCTGGCCGGTGCCCGATCTTGCCGAGCATCTGGCGCGCTGGCGCAACGCGCGCCAGCATCGTCGGGCATTCCATGTCGCGCTGGATCGCACCAGTGGGGCAGTGCGCTATCCCGCCACTGCGCACGAGGTACGTCCCGGCGAGTTCGTGCGCGTGCATCGCCCACCGTTGCGGCTGGTGGTGGTCGGTGCGGATCCGGCGTTGCTGGTGTTGATAACACTGGCCAGCCAGATGGGCATCGAGCTGCGTGTGCTGCGACCGCACGGCCCGGGCGAGCCGCCCCCCGGCCTGGCGACCGAGCACTACGACCGCCGCGCGCTCGGCGATGCCTTGAACGACGTCCAGCTGGACGCAAGCACTGCCTTGTACAGCCTTGCGCACGACAGCGCGATCGATGTGCAGGTGGCCAGCCGTGGTCTGGCATCGGAGGTGGCGTGCATCGGCATCCTGGGCAGTCGACATAAACGCGAACAGCGTCTGCAGGCATTGCGCGCACTTGGGCACGACGATGCGGCGCTGGCACGCCTGCGCCTGCCTGCTGGCTGGCGCATGGGTCGCTCCTCGCCGCACACCATTGCGCTGGGCATCATCGCCGAGGCAACACAGGCGGTGGCGGATGTGCGGGCGGGTGTGGTGGCGGGGTAACTTGTTGCGCTTCGACGCGTCGGGCGACCTGGCCTGGCGGCAACCGTGGTTGTGCACGATCCATGGATCACATGTCCCCCTATTGCAGATCCTGCACCTGGCGGATGAGCGCTCCTCGATCCCATCACCGGCGATCGCCTGAACGCCACGCGCGTTCGATCAGCCAGGCACGAGCTGCGTCGATGCGTGGGGCAATCGACGCGGCCAATGCCGCAGCAAACAGCGCGCGCACAGCACGCAGTCACTTCGCACGCACGGTCCGGCTTCTACGCTGGGGTCGTCTCCACTCCGTACGACGTCGCCATGTCACCAGCTCCTCGTTATGACGACGCATTGCGCAACAGGGTCGATGCCGTACCGTCCCAGCCGCCGCATGCCCATCCCTCCCGCGCATGCGCACGCGCCGCCGCGTCGATCACCCAGGTGCAAGCACGTCCATCTCGCGGGTCGTGCGCAACACCGAGCGTGAGCCGATGAGTGGCGATCACGCCGCATTGGTATTGGCGGCCGGGGCTGGCAGCCGGCTGGGACGATCCAAGCAGTTGCTGCGGCGCGATGGCGAACCGCTGCTGCGTCGCGCCGTACGCATCGCGCTGCAGACCGCGCCGCGCCGCTGCGTGGTGGTGTTGGGTGCGGATGCGGAAGCACTTGCCGACGTGCTGCAGGGGCTGGAGGTGGACGTGCTGGTGCACGCCGGGTGGGCCGCCGGCATGGGTTCCAGCCTGGCGGCGCTGCGCCAGCATGTGCAGGGCGACCCCGACGTGCGCCGCAGCCTGATTCTGGGGTGCGATCAACCGGCGCTGGACGCACCGCACCTGCGCGCGCTGCTGGAAGAGGCCGACCGAGCGACCTCGGGCTGCGCCACCAGTGGCTACGCCGGCGTGCGCGGCATTCCCGCGGTGGTGACCCACGCGGCCTGGGCCGATGTGCCACTGCAGGCCGACACCGGCTTGCGTGGCCTGTTTGCGGGTCTGGATGCGCAAGCGCTTGGCTGCGTCAGCGCCCCGGCGCTGGCGCTGGATGTGGACACCCCGGTCGATCTGGTCGCCGCACAGCAACGGGGTTGGATCGACCGGGAGTGAGACGCGATGACGGGTATCGCCTGGCGCGATCGGTCAGCCTGCGACGCACCGGGCCGATGGTCGTCGCCGCCTCAGGACCACAGCACCAACGCTTCCCTGATCACCAGGACATAGCCCAGCACCATCGCGGTCTTGACCGGAAACTGGAATTTTCTGAGCAGATACATGCCGACCCCTTCCCCAAGGATGTGTCCAAGCGCCCCTGCAACTCCTGCTGCATCGCCCGCGCCCTGGTGACGGGCTGTGACGATGTCCTCACTGCTTTTGGCGGAATGTAGCGGCGGGCGTCACCGGTGTCACGTGAGAATTTTCCTACCCGGGTGCCAGTGTCCGCCTGACAGTGCCGTCATTCCCAAACCTGCATGCTGCCTATGCCAAACGCGGGGCCCTCGGCCACTCTCCCGCGGCCCCTTGAGTAAGGGCATGTTGGCGTGATCGCAGCCGTACGACGTCCCCGATGTCGGTGCCGGGCGCCTTGATGCGCTGCAGTGCACCACTGTTCCAGCGCAGCACCTACCGGCCGGAGGCCACATGGACGAGTCCCGTTATGTCGTACGCATTCATCCCGAGCAGGGCGGTTGGTGGGTCACCCGCCCGCAGTGGTCGCCGCTGCGCTACCTGCGCGAGCAGGGCGCGCTGGAAAACGCCGAACTGATGGCCAAACTGCATTGCCTGACCACCGGCCAGCCGAGCGGCGTGGTGCTGAATACGGCCGACGGCGAGCGCCTGGTGCGACGTTACGGCTGAGCTTCCAACCGTAGGTCTGCAGCGCTCATCGTTGCCGGCCTGTTCGCCAGGTGCCATCCGCGGCAGTTGCAGTGGGTCGCCACCGCGATTGCCGCCAGAGCCGGCGGTGGCGTCGCCGGTGTGCTGATCAACGTCGTTGCGGATCCGGGCGCTGCCATTGGCCGCCATGGGGCACCAGCCGCGATGACCGCCGGAATCGCACGGCTGATCACCGCGGTCATGCGCCCGATCTGACCCACAGGGTTTGCGCGACCGCCATGGTCGGCTAGATTCGTCGTCGTCGGCCGCTCCCGGTTCGATCCGCATTGGCGGCCCCTTGTCCGGATATCTGCCTGCGGTGACTGCGCCTGCTTCTGCCCTGATTCAAAACGATATCGTCGTCTTTGGTTTGATCGCCGCCACGCTTGGCGCAGTGTTCTGGACGTCGTCGCGCGAGCAGGGCCCGTGGCGACGGTTTTATTCCGTCGTACCGGCGTTGTTGCTGTGCTATCTGCTACCGGGCATCTACAACACCGTGGGCCTGATCGACGGCGCCACGACGCGGCTCTACAACCCCATCGCCCGCGACGTGTTGCTGCCGGCGGCGTTGATCCTGCTCACCCTGAGCATCGACCTGCGCGCGATCCTGGGGCTGGGGCCCAAGCTGGTCGCCATGTATCTGGGGGCGTCGCTGAGCATCATGCTGGGCGCAGTGGTGGCGTTCTGGGTCATGGGCTGGCTGCACCCGGCCACCGTGGCAGGCGATACCTGGGCAGGCATGGCGGCGCTGGCCGGCAGCTGGATCGGCGGGGGCGCCAACATGCTGGCGATGCGGGAAGTGTTCAACGTGGACGCCACCACCTTCGGCCAGTTCGCGGTGGTCGATGTCGGTGTCGGGTATGTCTGGATGGCGGCGCTGATCTTTCTGGCCGGGCGCGCCCGGACCATCGATGCGCGCAGCGGGGCGGATACCCGCGCGCTGGATGCCTTGCAGGAACGCATGGCGCGCTTTCAGGCCGAGCATGCGCGTATTCCCAGCCTGACCGACTTGATGGTGATCGTGGCGGTGGCGTTCGGTGGGGTCGGCCTGGCGCATGCGCTGGCCAACCCGCTGGCGGCGTGGTGCAAGGCGCAGCTGAGCTGGGCCAGCCAGTTCAGTCTGGACACGTCCTTTGTCTGGGTGGTGGTTCTGGCCACCAGTGTGGGGTTGTCGTTGAGCTTCACCCGCGCACGCAACCTGGAGGGCGCCGGTGCGTCCAAGATCGGTTCGCTGCTGCTGTATTTCCTGATCGCCTGCATCGGCATGCAGATGGATCTGCTGGCGCTACTGGATCGCCCCTGGCTGTTCCTGCTCGGCCTGATCTGGATCGCCGTCCACATCGCACTGCTGTGGGGCCTGGGCCGCTGGCTGCGGGTGCCATTCTTTTATTTTGCGATCGGTTCGCAGTCCAACATCGGCGGTCCGGCCTCGGCGCCGGTGGTGGCCGCTGCCTTCCACCCCGCATTGGCGCCGGTGGGCGTCTTGCTGGGCACGATGGGCTACGCCACCGGCACTTACCTGGCGTACCTGGTCGGCATCACGCTGCGAGCGATGGCCGGGGCAGGGTAGCGGTGATCGGCCGATGGTCCGGCCGACCTAGCGTGGCAGGGTCAGCGCATGCGGCATGGAGATCTCTCTGCATGCCACTGCCGTTGTCTGCACCGCAGGCGGCTGTGTGCCGCCTGCGGTATGGCGGGGCGCGGATTACTGCTGCATGACGCGGCGCTGTTCTTCCTGCTGTTGCGCAGGCGGGTGGGCATGTTGCTGATTTTGCTGCTGCAGCTGACTGACATTGCCGTGCGCGGGTTCGTGTGCGGCCGAGGCGGTCTGGACATGGCTACGCAAATGCGCCGGGTCGTCCATGCGCCCCTGCACCGCGATCAGGCTATCGCCATTGCGGTTGGGCACCAGATGGTCGATGCGTTGCAGGCCGTCGCTGCCTGCGCGTGCAGCCACACTGGCGGCCGTGTTGATAAACGCCGTGTCATCGCGCAGCCCCAGCCGGTCGCGATGGCCATCCAGCTGCACCACCGCGTCGTTGAACAACTGACTGCCGGGCTGCAGCGGTGCGGCCCGCGCCTGGTCGGGCGACTGCATGTCCTGCGCCTTGATCACCGAGTCCATGCCGTGCAGATCCAGGCGATGCTTGAGCATCAAGCCGGGCACCAGACGCTGGCCGAACGATAGCGGGTCCGGTTCCGGCAACTCGATCTGGTGGCCGGCCGCGTCGGGCATCGTCCACTTCAGCGGAATGCTGTCTTCCTGCAGGTGGGTCAGGATTTCGTTCTTGACGTGGTAGCCGCGGATCAATTCGCTGCTGGCGTAATCCTTGGCTGCCGACGCATCCAGGCCCGCGCGTTCGAGCGTGCGGTCGTTGACGCCGGCGGCGTTGTACGTCACTGCGGGAATGTCGTTGACCATGGCCGACGCCGCGGCCAGTCCGCCGCCCAGTGAATGCCCTGCGATGACCACCTGGTCGCCGAATGCCTGCCTGGCCTGGCTGCCCAGCTGGATCGCCGAGGCATATTGCGCATCGTCAAAGCCCAGGCCCTGGCCGATGTTGTGCTTCCAGTCCTTGCCTTCGTCGGTGCCGCAAAAGCCGAGCACGACCTGGCCTTGATCGTTGCGATAGAACGCGGCATCGAAGCCGCTCTTGGCATCGTGCAGCAGCGCCGGGTCGATACCGGCCTGCTGCAGCGCGCTGTCGTCCATGCGCGACCAGCCATTGGCCAGCGGGGCGAAGGTTTCGGCGCCGCCTTCGCGGCGCTGATTGGCGGTGCTGTAGAGATCTTGCAGCAGCTCCGGAAACTGGCGGTCTTGCGGCTGCGGTTGTTGACCCCGCATCGACTCTGCGAAGGGAGTGGTTGCAGCGGTGGAAGATGTGGGTTCTGACGGGCTCATGCGCGGCTCCTTGCGTTCGTCGTACGGAAAGCGCGCTTAGCGGCTGCTTTCCACGGGAATGTTGTGGGCGCTCAACCACGCGCGCACGTCCGATCTGACCTGTTGGCCGCTGGCATTGAGCAAACGATCCGGCGTGGTGAAAAAATATGCCTGGAAAGTTTTCTGCTGTGCATTGCGCAGCGTGGGGTCCACGCCGGCCTTGAGCAGCTGCAGCACGGCCGGGCTGGCGGCGCCGCTCTGGGCGGCCAGGTGCAGCAGGCTATTGCCGGTATGGTCGACGCGCTGGACGTCGGCGCCGGCGTCCAGCAGCAGGCCGATCTGCGCATCGCGCTTGCTCTGCACCGCACGGAACAGCGGCGTCCAGCCGGCACGTGCACTGACCACATCGATCGGTGCCTTGTGCTGCAGCAGAATCTTCAGATAGTCCGGGTCCTTGGCCATGGCAGCCATGTGCACGACCGTTTCCTGGTCCATGCCCGGCAGCGATGGGTCCGCGCCTGCGTCGAGCAGGGCCTGCAGTGCGCGCGGTTGTTCGTTCCAGATCGCCCATTCCAGCAGGGTCACCTGTTGATCGCCGTGTGCGGCCAGATCGACGGTGGGGGCGAGTGCCTTGATACGAGCGACGTCGCCCTGCGCGATGGCGTTGGCGATGTCGGTCAGGGCTGGGTCGCGGAAGGCGACGGTATGGTCCTGCAGCGTAGCTGACATGGTGGTTTGCTCCTTGGCACCGGGTGAGGCGGTGCATGAGACCGCGAAAAACGAGGTCGCAAGAACGAGCAGGGTGGGGAATCGCGTCTTCATCGAAATCTCCTTGTCCTGATCGCATTCCTGGTGGCGCCGCAGCACGTCCCGCTGCAGCGCGGCCGATCCTACCAGCTGCAAAAATCGGGCGCGGTAAGATTTCGTGACATGGCTGAGGCCGTGCATGGGTGGTCCAGCCTGCTTGGTCATACGTTTGCCTCTTTCGCAGTCGTGCGATTGCTGCCGTCACATGCACGTGCATGGCACCACAGCCGGCGGTCACGCCACGGCCCGCATAATGGCGCTTTGCGAGCAGATGGGTGCAATGGTCTACGAGCTACTGATCAGTGATTGCGATGGGGTTCTTGTCGACAGCGAGATACTGGCCGACCGGGTGATGCGCGAGGCGCTGGCAGCATTCGTGCCGGCCGAGCCGTTGGAACATCTGCTGGAAAGCACCTTCGGGCAAACCACGCGCGAGGTATTGCGGCGCGTGGAAGAACGCTTTGCGCTGCAGTTGCCGGAGACCTTGCTGGCGCAGATCCAGGCGCGCAGCGAGGCACTGATCCAGGCGGAGGTGCAACCCATACCCGGTGTGCGCGAGGCGCTGGAACAGATTCCGCTGCCGTTGGCAGTAGCGTCCAACAGCCGCCGCCACAACGTGATCGCATCGGTGGAACGGGCCGGGCTGACCGCGCGTGCGGCGGGGCGCGTGTTCAGTGCCGACATGGTGGAGCGGCCCAAGCCGGCACCGGATGTCTATCTGCTGGCAGCACGTACGGCAGGGGTGGCGCCGGAGCGCTGCCTGGTGATCGAAGACAGCCCCACCGGCGCGACGGCGGCCGTGGCGGCAGGCATGCAGGTACTTGGGTTTATCGGTGCCAGCCACATTCCGCCTGGCCACGGTGACACCCTGCGCCGCCTCGGTGTGCTTGAAGTGTTCGACGAAATGCGTCATTTGCCTGCGTTGTTCGCACGGCTGGCGCAAAGGCGCGCCGGTTGAGTGAAAGGCCCGGTGAGTAGGGCGCAGGCAACGCGCAACGTTGCACTCTGCAGCTGACCTGCTGCTCTGTACCTGATCTGCCGGTATCGAGCAATCAGGTCAAGACTCCTGCACTGTGCGTATTGCGATCACTTGGCTGTCTTCACGTCTGGTCGAGGGCGCGGCGCCCTCACCGCTCGCGGGACACGCCGTCAACCCGTCCATGGGGGCTCGGTGGCGGCATCCATGCCGCCACACGGTCCCGCAATCGGCGAGGACACCACGCCAGACAGTTGGCCGGTGGTTTTGTTGAAAAGCAAAGGCACCGCGTCGCAGCTTGCTAGTTGCTGTTGAAATCCATGCACACCGACCATCTCGACTGGTCCTTGCCCGCCCTCCGTCGCGGGACCCTTGGCGGCATGGATGCCGCCACGGAGCTACATGGACGTACTTGCAGCGTGTCCTGCGATGGTGGGCGGGCAAGGGCCCTGCAGCAGGGCACAGATCATCCGCTTTGCGCCTGATTTGTCCGTCTTGAGCAATCAGGTCGAGACGCCTTCGCTGTGCATATTGCGATCACTTGGCTGTCTTCAAATCTGGTCGAGGGCGCGGCGCCCTCACCGCTCGCGGGACACGCCGTCAACCCGTCCATGGGGGCTCGGTGGCGGCATCCATGCCGCCACACGGTCCCGCAATCGGCGAGGACACCACGCCAGACAGTTGGCCGGTGGTTTTGTTGAAAAGCAAAGACACCGCGTCGCAGCTTGCTAGTTGCTGTTGAAATCCATGCACACCGACCAACTCGACTGGTCCTTGCCCGCCCACCGTCGCGGGACCCTTGGCGGCATGGATGCCGCCACGGAGCTACATGGACGTACTTGCAGCGTGTCCTGCGATGGTGGGCGGGCAAGGGCCCTGCAGCCAAGTCACAGCGTCGAGGGCGCGGTGCCCTCACCGCTTGCAGGACACGCTGTGAATCCGTGTGCTCCGCGATGGTGGGCGGGCACGGGCCCTGCAGCAAAGCCGCAGCTTCGAGAGCGCTCTGCAACCGACCTGCCGCGCGACCCAAGCGCGCCAAAAACCAGGCACTCTCGCATCTCCAACAAAGCAACAGGGCGCGATTTGCATCGCGCCCTGTTGCTTTTCAACGTCTTGTTTGACCGGTCAACCGATCGCGAATCGATCAATCAACAATCAGCAACAGCGAAACCCGCTCTTGCCGCCGTAGCGTGCATCCTGCCGCTCGCGGAAGAAGGCGGGATAGTCCATTACCGGCTTGTCCGGATGTTTTTCCAGCATGTGGCGCACGTAGTTGTCGTAATCGGGAATGCCGCAGCACAAGCGCGCGGTCTGGATCAGGCGCCGCCAGATGCGGCGGTGCACCTGATATTGGCTGGCCAGAACGAGTTGGGTCCCCATTACAGATCCGCCATCTGGTGTGGCTGCAAGGCCACGTACGGCGTTTCACGGTCGCTCCGCTGCGGATTGCGGCGTGCGGCGATGATCGTCTTGATTGCGTACACAAGGATCGAAGCCACCACGAACAGGAACAGCACCGTCAGCCCGGTGTTGACGTAGGCGTTGGTGACGATCTGCTGCATCTGTGGCACCGTTTTGGCCGGTGCGGTGATGGTGTTGCTGGCGATGGCGGCCTGGAACTTGTGCGCCTGCGCCAGGAAACCCTGCGCCGGGTTGCTATCGAAGATCTTGATCAACCCCGCGTAGGTCGTGCACAGCAGCAGCCACAGCGCCGGCACGATGGTGACCCAGGCATAGCGGTCGCGCTTCATCTTGAACAGCACCACCGTGCCCAGCATCAGCGCGATACCGGCCAGCATCTGGTTGGAGATGCCGAACAACGGCCACAAGGTCTGGATGCCGCCGAACGGATCGATCACCCCGGTGTAGAGCAGATAGCCCCACAGTGCCACGCACCCGGCGGTGGCGATGATGTTGGCGGTCCACGATTCGGTCTTTTTCAGCGCCGGGATGAAGTTGCCCAGCAGGTCCTGCAGCATGAAGCGCCCAGCGCGCGTGCCGGCATCCACTGCGGTCAGGATGAACAAGGCTTCGAACAGGATGGCGAAGTGGTACCAGAACGCCATGGTGTCTTCGCCTGGCAGCAACTGGTGCAGGATCTGTGCGATGCCCACGGCCAGCGTGGGTGCACCGCCGGCACGCGCCAGGATGCTGTGCTCGCCGATATCGCGCGCGGTGGCCTCCAGCACTTCGGGAGTGATCGCAAAGCCCCATTCGGACACCTTGGCCGCGACCGCCACCGTGTCGGTGCCGACCAGCGAGGCCGGGCTGTTCATCGCGAAGTAGATGCCGGGCTCGATGATCGAGGCGGCCACCAGCGCCATGATGGCCACGAACGATTCCATCAACATGCCGCCGTAGCCGATGTAGCGCATGTGGCCTTCATTGGCGAGCAGCTTGGGCGTGGTGCCGGAGGCGATCAGGGCATGGAAGCCGGACACTGCACCACAGGCAATCGTGATGAACAGGAACGGGAAGATGCCGCCCTTCCACACCGGGCCGTCGCCAGTGGACGCGAACTGGGTCAGCGCCGGCATCTTGAGGTCCGGCATCACCACAAGAATGCCGATGGCCAGGGCCAGGATGGTGCCGATCTTGAGGAAGGTGGACAGGTAGTCGCGCGGTGCCAGCAGCAGCCACACCGGCAGCACCGAGGCGACGAAGCCGTAGCCGATCAGCATCCAGGTGATCTGCTTGGCAGTGAAGGTGAAGGCAGGGCCCCAGGTCGGGTCGGCGGCGACCTTGCCACCCAGCCAGATCGCGCCCAGCAGCAGGATCAATCCCACCACCGAGATCTCGCCGATCTTGCCGACGCGGACGTAGCGCATGTACACGCCCATCATCAGCGCGATGGGCATCGTCGCAATGACGGTGAACATGCCCCAGGGGCTTTCGGCCAATGCCTTGACCACCACCATCGCCAGCACCGCCAGGATGATGATCATGATCAGGAACGCGCCGAACAAGGCGATGGTGCCGGGCACCTGGCCCATCTCTTCGCGCACCAGATCGCCCAGCGAGCGCCCGTTGCGGCGGCTGGACAGGAACAGCACCACGAAGTCCTGCACTGCACCGGCAAACACCACGCCCACCACCAGCCACAGCAGCCCGGGCAGGTAGCCCATCTGAGCGGCAAGCACCGGGCCCACCAACGGCCCGGCGCCGGCAATGGCGGCGAAGTGATGGCCGAACAGCACATGCTTGTTGGTGGGCACGTAATCCAGGCCGTCGTTGTTGGCGACCGCCGGGGTGGCGCGGGTGATGTCCAGCTGCATCACCTTGTCGGCGATGAACAAGCTGTAGAACCGGTAGGCGATCAGATAGATCGACACCGCTGCCACCACGATCCACAACGCGTTGATGTGCTCGCCACGCCGCAATGCCACGGTACCCAGGCAGAACGCGGCCAGCAGCGCCAGCGCGCCCCAGGCCAGCTTCGAGAACCCTTTCATGCATATCCCTCAGGAACGATTCACTCAAGGGTCCCCCCGTGCCCGCCTGCGGTCAATGGCAGGGGTCAGCGGCGGGGTAAAACTTTGGTCGTAGAGTTGCCTGCATGCGGCGCTGGCGGCGCCAGCGGGACAGGCGTTTGGAACGATCGGTTGCAACGGCCGCGGTTGGGCGCCGCATCCCGCGCACCCATGATTGGCGCACGACACCTTGCACAGGGACACTGCCATGAGCACTACCACCACCACCGCGGCGCATGTGCTGCGCACCATCCGCGGCCAACCGACCTCCGACGGCGCCGGCGTCAAGCTCACCCGCGTGATCGGCACCCAGCAGCTGCCGGAGCTGGACCCGTTTCTGATGCTGGACGAGTTCGGTACCGAAAAGGCCGAGGACTACATCGGCGGCTTCCCCAGCCACCCGCATCGCGGCTTCGAGACGGTGACCTACATGCTCGACGGGCGTATGCGGCACAAGGACAACCACGGCAACGAAGGCCTGCTGACCCCGGGCAGCGTGCAGTGGATGACCGCCGGGCGCGGCCTGATCCATTCGGAAATGCCCGAACAGGAATCCGGGCGCATGCGCGGCTTCCAGCTGTGGGTGAACATGCCGGCGCGCGACAAGATGACCGACCCCAGGTACCAGGAATACGCGCCGGACCACATTCCGGTGGCGCACCCGGCGCCCGGCGTCACGGTCAAGGTGATAGCCGGAGCGGTGGGCGATGTCGTCGGCCCAATCGTGCAGCCTGCGACCAGTCCCGTGTATCTGGATATCGCCTTGGAGCCGAATGTGGAGTGGGATTACCTGCTGCCCAGCGGGCACAACGCGTTTGCGTATGCGTTCGAGGGCGCGGTGGTCGTGGGCGAGGGCGACGCCTCGCGCCCCTTGCCCGCGCAGGAACTGGCGGTGCTGGGCGGCGGCGAGCGGCTGACGCTGCGCGCAGGGGCGCAGGGCGCGCAACTGATCGTGGTGGCCGGGCGTCCGCTCAACGAGCCGGTGATGCGGCACGGGCCGTTCGTGATGAACACCAAGCAGGAATTGATGCAGGCGTTCGTCGATTTCCAGGAAGGCCGGTTTTGAGCCCAGCCACCTCATCCAGCGCAGGAGAGGGACGTGAGTGATCGCCCGGTCAGCGTCGGCACCACTGCGGTGCCATATACCGTCACCATCCACGACGGCCAGCACCGCTGGCTCGGCGATACCCAGCCGGCCAACGGCGGCGCCGATGCCGGGCCGGATCCGGAATCGCAGGTGCTCGGCGCCCTGGGTGCCTGCACGGCGATCACGCTGTCGATGGTGGCCACACGCAAGCAGTGGCCGCTGACGGCGGTGCATGTGCATCTGCATTACACCCAGCGCGGTGCCGCCGGCACGGCGATCACCCGCGAGATCGTGCTCGACGGTGCACTGGATGACGACCAGCGCGCACGCTTGCTGGAGGTGGCGGACAAGTGCCCGATCCATCGCCTGCTGACTGGCGAAGTGCGCATCGACAGCCAGCTGCAGGCGGCCAGCGTGGGTGACAAAGCAACGACGCTGGCAGGCTGACAAACGCTTGTCAGTCGCCTCGGGGAGGCGGTGACGCGATCGGAATGGAACGCGCGATCGCGACGCTGATGCCGATCGCCAATCGCGGCGCCTTGGTTCAGGGCTGCAGCGGGTAGGTTTTCGCTCGCGCCGGCATGACGCTGGCGCGAAGATGGGGGCACTTGGGGCGATTCGTGGCGGCAAGGCCGGCTGCTGCAGGCCGCCTGATGTGACCTACAGCGCGCCGGGCAAGCCGGCGCGCTGCAAGGTTGCTGTATCGACAGCCAGCAATGCGGCGACGCGCTGCCTCAGCGCTGCAACGCAAGACTGGCCGGCTGCAGATCCATCGACTGCACCAACGACTGCATCGAGGCGAGTTCCTCGGTGCTGGCGCCGTCGATCCACAGCTGCGCATACCGTTTCTTGCCCAGCTCCACCACGGTGACGCGGCGCGATTCCATGCCGGGCATCTCGCGGCCGCCCAGATCGAGCTTGTACCAGTAGAAATCTTCCTGCTGAATCTGGCCCTTTTCGGCGCGGCGGTCGCGTGCCAGCGTCATGGCCGGGTCGCGGGTGGTGAGCATCACGCCCACCACCTGGCGACCGTCGGCCGTCACTGCCTTGCAGACCAGATAGTCGGCACCTGCCAGCTCGTTCCACTGCAGGCCCGAGGCGGGCGGCAGCGGTGGGCAGACCGGCGAGGTCTGGGCGTGGGTGGTCGCGGCGGCCAGCAGTAGGCTCAGGCCGACTAGGCAGGATGCAGACTTCATGCAAGATTCCCCGGGCAGTGGATGATGAGACGGAGCGACGTCGACCCCGTGCCGCTGCATCGCCTCAGGCTCCCCGCCTGGGCATGCCGTCCACTCGACGTGCGCCTACGCCTGCATCACTACCACAGTTTTGCGAGCTGGCTCAAGCCATGTCGCGTGTTGGTGTGGCATGGCCTGTGCGGCAGGGCACTCCCATTGCGAGACCTGGTGACCGGCGGCGAAGCGCACCGTTCGCTGCGCACGGTTTCAAGGGTAATTAACCGGCTTCGGGGCCGGGGTTTCCGGCAGCGGAATGAACTCCTTGTCGTCGCCGGGAATGCTGCCGAAGCGACCGGCCTGCCAGTCGTCCTTGGCCTGCTCGATGCGTTCCTTGGAGCTGGACACGAAGTTCCACCACAGGTGGCGCGGCCCATCCAGCGGCTCGCCGCCCAGCAGCATGGCCTTGAGCGGCGTCCTGGCGCGCAGGCGGCCGCGGGCGCCGGGCGAGGGCACGATCAGGTGGCGCGCCGGTATATCGGCGCCATCCAGCTGCGCCTCGCCTTCCAGGATGTACAGGGCACGCTCGGCGTGGCCGGCATCCAGGTCGATCTCCGCGTCCGGTGCCAGGTCCAGCGCCACATTGAGCGTGCCGCTGAACACCTGCACCGGCGATTCCTCGCCATAGGCGCGCCCGGCGATCACGCGCAACCAGACGCCATCGCGGTGCTGCTGCGGCAGGCTGGCGGCGGCGTGGTGATGGAAGGCCGGCGCGGTTTCTTCGGCCGAGCGCGGGAGTGCGATCCAGGTCTGCATGCCGTGCAGTGCGTGCTGGCGTGCACGCTCGGGGCCGGGCGTGCGTTCGGAATGGGCGATGCCGCGACCGGCGGTCATCCAGTTGACGTCGCCGGGGCGGATCACCTGATCCGAGCCCAGCGTGTCGCGGTGCCCGATCTCGCCGGCCCACAGGAAGGTGACCGTGGCCAGGCCGATATGCGGGTGCGGGCGGACATCGATGCCGTGCTCCGGTTCGAGCACCGCCGGGCCCATGTGGTCGACGAAGACGAACGGCCCCACACTGCGCGCCTGCAAGGTGGGCACGGCGCGGCGCACTTCCAGCCCGCCGATGTCATGTACGCGTGGGGCGATCAGAGTGGTCATGGCGGTGGCTCGTGACGGACTGGGAGCCAAAGCGTCGCATGCACATCAGGCGCTGTGCAGCGCATCGGCCAAGATGGAATGTTCCGTATGCAGGTGATGTCGCTAAGCGCCGCGCGCGAGGTGATGATCACCTATCAGGCGTGCCCTATAGCAGGCGCGTCTGCGTAGGCAGCTCCACCTCGCCACGACGCGAGGCGATGCGGTCGGCCAGGCGTGTGGGTTCGGGCAGGCGATAGGCGCGCAAGGTGCGCATCGTCCAGTCGAGGGCGCCGTGCATGGAGACGCGATGGCCGGGCGAGACGATCAAGGGGTTGCAGCGCGGCTTGCTGCGCAGCGCCCAGCCGATCTGTGCACCGGCAAGCAGGATCGGGCTGTGATCGCCGCGTTCGGGGCCGGGTTCGCTGAAGCTGCCGGCCAGGCGTTGCTTGGCCACGCCGATGCAGGGCAGGCCGGTCACCACGCCGAAGTGCGCCGCGATGCCGAGCTTGCGTGGATGCGCAATGCCCTGGCCATCGATGAAGACCAGGTGCGGCGTGCGCGACAGCAGCGCCAGGGCCTGCAGCAATGCCGGCAGTTCGCGAAAACTGAGCAGGCCGGGCACGTACGGCATCGAGGTGGGCACGCGTGCGACATGCGTTTCCAGCGGCAGCAGCGTGTGCGCATCCAGCAACACCGCGGCCGCACGCGTCGTCTGGCCGTCGTCTTCGAACCCGACGTCGAAGCCTGCAAGCAGCTGCGGCGTTGCGCTCACCTCATCCTGTAGCACCACGCGCTGTGCCAGTTGCTGTTGCAACTGTCGCGCCTGGGTCGTGCTGCCGTCCCAACCGGCGAAGACGGGATCGTTGGTGTGCATGACCACAGCATCGCGTGCGGGCCGTGGCGATCTCGTGCACGCCTGCGATGCACGCGCTGCCGCTACAATCGCAGGCTGATCGGCCCCCAATCGGAGAACCGTAGTGACCCGCAAACTCGTACTGCTGCGCCATGGCCAGAGCCAATGGAACCTGGACAACCGTTTCACCGGCTGGGTGGATGTGGAACTCACCGAGCAGGGCCGCCAGGAAGCGACGGCGGCCGGCAAGCTGATGAAGGACGAAGGGCTGCAGTTCGATGTTGCCCACACCTCGGTACTCAAGCGCGCCATCCACACGCTGCAGGGCGCGTTGAAGGAGCTCGACCAGGACTGGCTGCCGGTGTCCAAGAGCTGGCGCCTCAACGAGCGCCACTACGGTGGCCTGCAAGGCCTGGACAAGGCCGAAACCGCGGCCAAGCATGGCGAGGAGCAGGTCAAGATCTGGCGCCGTTCCTACGACATCCCGCCGCCGGCGATGGACGTCGCCGACCCGGGCCACCCGTGTCACGACCGTCGTTACGCCACGCTCGACCGCAATGCGTTGCCGGGGACCGAGTCGCTGGCAACCACGCTGGTGCGCGTGCTGCCGTACTGGCACGACGCGATTGCGCCGCAGTTGAAGGCCGGGCAGACCGTGCTGGTGACCGCGCACGGCAATTCGCTGCGCGCGTTGTACAAGTACCTCAACGACGTCTCCAACGAGCAGATCCTGGAGCTCAACATCCCCACCGGCATCCCGCTGCTGTTCGAGCTGGACGACAACCTGCAGGTGCGCAGCTTCCGCTACCTGGGCGACCCGGAAGCGGCCAAGCGTGCGGCCGAAGCAGTGGCCAACCAGGGCAAGGCGAAGTAATCGCTGCCGGCGGTTGAAGCGCTGCATGCGTTGCGCGCAGCGCTTGTCGTGTGTAGCACGCCGCCGCAAGAGGCTGCGCGCCGTGGTGAATGGAAGCGGTGCGTGGGCGTGAATCGCGCATGCGCCGCGTTAGTGCAGGCGAGACATGATGTCCGGCAAACGTAGAACCCAGCAGATGACTGCCACTTACTGTCGCGCGTATCTGGTGACCGTGGGGACGTTGTTGGCCGGTGCAAGCGGTGCAGTTGCGGTGTTGACCGGCGCCAGCATCTCCGGCCCCGGGCTGGCACTGGCCTTGCTGATCTGCGTGCTCGGTGCGGTGTTGCTGGCGATGGGTCTGTTCGGACCGGTACGGCAGATGGAAGCATGGGCCGATGCGGCGTCCGGGCATGAGGTCGCCCTGGTGCTGATGGTGTTGGCGTATCCGGTGTACGTGGTGATGGCGCCGTTCTACGCGCGTCGGTAACTGCCTGCGACGGCGCGTTGCGCCGGGATGCAGGGTTGGGTGAAGCAGACGGTCGCGGCGTCAGTGGCAGACGCGCCAGCGGCCTGTCGTTGCAATGACGTTTCTATAAAGCGCGGCAACGGACGTTAGGGTGTTGCGGTGCCGCTGCAATGATCTGGTGTGGCCGGTTGCAGAGCGACTGACGAAGGAGCGCGCGCCTGATGCGCTGCGATTCGCCGGAGGCTCCCGACGGGCTGCCGACTTTTTTCGACCGCGCATGCGCGGTCATGCCTTGGAGAATTCAATGAAGTTGAGCAAGTTCGCCCCGCTATCGCTTGCGGTGGCCATCGTGGTCGCGTTGTCTGCATGCGGCGCCTCCGACGACACTGCCAAGGGGGCGCCCACCACCCCGCAGGCTGCACCGACCAAGGTCGATGTGTCCAAGCTCGACGCGCCGATCGTGGCGTTCGGCAGCGGCGATCTGGATCGTGCCATCAACGCGTGCCAGGACCTCAACGGCTTCGTCAACGCCAAGTGGCTCAAGGCCAACCCGGTGCCATCCGATCGCACCAGCTGGGGCAGCTTCGAAGTGCTGGCCGAGCGCTCGCTGACCATCCAGCACGCGTTGGTGGAGCAGCTGGCGCGCGGCAATCTGTCGGCCGGTTCGGTGGACGCCAAGATCGCCGACCTGTGGCGCACCGGGTCGGACGAGGCGGCCATCGACACTGCCGGCATCACCCCGCTGCAACCGCAGTTGAAAGCGATCGATGCGCTGACCGATGCGCCGTCCATCGCCGCGTGGCTGCGCGACAGCTATGCCAAGGGCCAGGGCTTCATGTTCTCGTTCGGCGCCAATGCCGACTACAAGAATTCCGAGCAGATGATCGCCTATGCGGGGCAGGGCGGCCTGGGCCTGCCCGAGAAGGGCTACTACACCGATCCGGCGCAAGCCAAGATCCGCGAACAGTACGTGGCCTACATCGCACGCGTGCTGGAGCTGTCCGGCATTCCGGCCGCGCAGGCGGCGACCCAGGCCAAGGCGGTCATGGCGTTCGAGACGCGGCTGGCCGCTGCCTCGTTGTCGCGGATCGAACTGCGCGACCCGGCCAAGCGTTACAACCCGGTCGATGTGGCCGGCGCCAATGCGGTGACGCCGCACTTCGACTGGCAGGCGTTCTTCAGCGCGCTCAAGGTGCCGGCCGGCACTTTTTCGCTCAGCCAGCCCGGGTACTTTGCCGAGCTCGATGCGATGCTCGCCGACACCCCGGTGGACACCTGGAAGGCGTATCTGCGCTTCCACAGCGTGGACGAGGCGGCGCCGTACCTGGCCAAGCCGTTCGAGCAGGCCAACTTCGATTTCTATTCCAGGACGCTGCGCGGTCAGCAGGACATGCTGCCGCGCTGGAAGCGCACCTTGAACGCGGTCAACGAGGCCATGGGCGAGGCGCTGGGCCAGCTCTACGTGCAGTCTGCATTTTCCGCCGAGTCGAAGGAGCAGATGCAGCAACTGGTGCAGAACCTGTCGGCCGCGTTGAAGGCGCGCCTGGAAAAGCTCGACTGGATGAGCGCCGAGACCAAGCAGCGCGCGCTGGAGAAGTGGGCCAGTTTCACGCCCAAGATCGGTTACCCGGATCAATGGCGTGACTGGTCCGGGCTGCAGACGCGCGGCGATGGTTTCCTGGCCAACATGCAGGCCGCGCAGGCGTTCAACTATCGCTACATGCTCGACAAGATCGGCAAGCCGGTGGACAAGCGCGAGTGGCACATGACGCCGCAGACGGTGAATGCGTACTACAACGCCACCCGCAACGAGATCGTGTTTCCCGCCGCCATCCTGCAGCCGCCGTTCTTCGATCCCAAGGCCGATCCGGCGCTCAATTACGGCGGCATCGGTGCGGTGATCGGGCACGAGATGATGCACGGCTACGACGACTCCGGCAGCCAGTTCGATGCCAAGGGCAACTTCGCCAGCTGGTGGACGGATGCGGACCGCAAGCTGTTCACCCAGCGCACCGATCAACTGGTGGCCCAGTTCGACGGCTATGAAGCCATCCCCGGCGTGCATGTCAAAGGCAAGCTGACCCTGGGTGAAAATATCGGTGACCTGGGCGGGCTGACGGTGGCCTACGATGCCCTGCAAATGGCGTTGAAGGAACAGCCCGATGCCAACCGGGACATCGACGGCTATTCGCAGGATCAGCGTTTCTTCATGAACTGGGCGACCGTGTGGCGTCGCAACTTCACCGATGGCGAATTGCGTGTGCGTCTGAACACCGACCCGCACGCGCCGGCCAATTTCCGTGCCAACGGTGCGCCGTCGAACATGCCGGTGTTTGCGCAAGCGTTCCAGTGCAAGCCGGGCGACGCGATGGTGCGCGGTGACAAGGCGCGTGTCGCCATCTGGTAGGCGGCCGCTGCACGACTGCGCTCTGCGGCAGCGGGCGCAGTCGGTCATGGTGTGGGTCGCTGCAGTTGCGCGTGGCTGCGTGCAGCTGGGGTGCGTCGAGCGGAACCTGGTCGTGTCGTCCCGGAGGTGCGTTGCCGTTCGGCATGCACGCCGCTTGCGCAGGCGATGCCGGCAATAGCGATCAAAAAAGACCTTGTTTCCCAAGGTTGTCGAGCCCGCTTGCATAGCAGGCCCTGCACGCGCCGCTGCAGGGGCAGCATCTACACTGGCGCGTCGTGAATGTCAGGGCCGGCAGTGAGCAAGCGCAACGTCTTCAAGTGGATGGGCATCGGCATCGCCGTGTTCGTGCTGGGCAGCGCGCTGTCGTTGTACGGGTACGGCCGCTTCGCCGACCGCCAACGCGGCCCGGCAAGCCATGCCTTGCCGGCCACCGTCGTCAGCACGCCGATCGATCAGGTGGTGGCGCCCTTGCAGCGGGCGCATGCCGATCAGACCGGCATGGTGATCCTGTCCGACAATATCGATGCGTTTGCAGTGCGTGCGCTCACCGCGCGTGCGGCCGGGCGCAGCCTGGATCTGCAGTACTACATCTGGCATGCCGATTTCACCGGCAATCTGTTGCACAACGAGTTGCTGCGTGCCGCCGACCGCGGCGTGCGCGTGCGCCTGCTGCTGGACGACATGAACATCCATGGCAGCGATTCGGTACTGGCCGCGCTCGACAGCCATCCGATGATCGAGATCCGCCTGTTCAACCCCACCCGTGCGCGCGAAGGCACCCTGATGCGCGGCGTGGAGATGGTGCTGCGCATGTTCAGCATCAACCGGCGCATGCACAACAAGGCCTGGATTGCCGATGGCCGCATCGCGGTGGTGGGTGGGCGCAACGTGGGCGACGAATACTTCGATGCCGCGCGCGATACCAACTTCATGGACATGGATGCAGCGCTGATGGGCCCGACGGTGCAGCAGGCCGAAGGCAACTTCGATGCGTACTGGAACAGCCCCAATGCCTTGCCGCTGGCCGCCCTGGTGACGGCAAAGCCGCAGGCGCTGGAGGCGTTGCGTGGCAGCCTGGATGCCGGCATGGCCTCGGCGCGCGCGCACCCGTACGTGGAGCGGCTGCGCCGCTCGCCGAGCGTGCATGCGCTGATGCAGGGCGATCGTGCGGTGCATTGGCTGGACCATGCACGCATCGTCTCCGATCCGCCGGAGAAGGCCGAAGGCGCACCGCCGCAGGCCGACTGGATGACGCCGGTGTTGATCGGCGAGATGGCGCGCGCGCAGCGCGAATTGAAGGTGATCTCGCCCTACTTCGTGCCCGGCGACGAGGGCATGCGCTGGATCGGCGAGTTGCGTCGGCGCAATGTCCGGATCAATATCCTGACCAATTCGCTGGCGGCAAACGATGTGGTCGCCGTGCACAGTGGCTACGCCGACTATCGGGTGCCACTGCTGCAGCAGGGCGTGCGCCTGCACGAGCTCAAGCCGATGGGCAAACCCGATGGCAGCCTGTTCGGCTCCAGCGGTGCCAGCCTGCACACCAAGGCGTTTGTGGTGGACGACAGCAGCGGTTTCATCGGCTCGTTCAACCTGGACCCGCGCTCGATGAACCTCAATACCGAGATGGGGCTGCTGTTCGACGACCGGGTGGTCACTGCAGAGCTTGAGCGGCTGTACAACCATAAGGTCAGTGCGCCGGTGAGTTATCGCGTGACGCTGGACCACGGTGAGCTGCGCTGGCACGACGACGCCGCAACGCCGCCGGAAGTGTGGTCGCGCGAGCCGGCCGCGAGCGTGTGGCGGCGTGGCGCGGCAGCGGTGATGGGCTGGTTCCCGCTGGAGTCGCAGTTGTAGGTGGGTTGGTTAGCGGTTGCCCTCATCCGCCCTTCGGGCACCTTCTCCCGCGGGCGGGAGAAGGGAGTGTGGCGGCCTTGTTGGATCCGTTCGCGCGTGACGCGGACGTCCGTTGGTTATTGCAGCTGCGTCACGATCTCGCGTGCCATCGCGCCCAGCGGCAGGATGCGGTCCGCGCCGCCGCGCTTGATCGCTTCCTTGGGCATGCCGAACACGATGCTGGTGTGCTCGTCCTGCGCCACCGTGCGTGCGCCGGCCTGACGCATTTCCAGCAGTCCCGCGGCGCCGTCATCGCCCATGCCGGTCATGATGATGCCCAGCGCGTTGCTGCCGGCCGCACGTGCAGCGGAGCGGAACAGCACATCCACCGACGGGCGGTGCCGGTTCACTGGCGGGCCTTCCATCACTTCGACGAAATACTGTGCGCCGCTGCGCCGCAGCAGCAGGTGCTTGCCACCGGGCGCGATCAGGGCGCGGCCCGGCATCACGCGGTCGTTGTTGGCGGCCTCTTTCACGGCAATCTGGCACAGGCCGTTGAGGCGTGCGGCGAAGGCGGCGGTGAACTTCTCCGGCATGTGCTGCACGATCACGATGCCCGGGCACACGCGCGGCAACGCGGTCAGCACTTCTTCCAGCGCCTGGGTGCCGCCGGTGGAGGTGCCGATGGCGACGATGCGCTCGGTGGTCTGCGCCAGGGCGCGCCCGCTCTGCGCCGGCAGGATCACGTCGGCGGTGTGTTTGACTTCCGGCTCCAGCGGTGCGGCGGTGACGCGTGCGGCCAGCCGCTTGACGTTGGCGCGCGCGGCGCTACGCACGGTGGCCACCAGCTCGTCGGCCGAATCGGTGAGGAACTGCTTGAGCCCCAGTCGCGGCTTGGTCACTACCGCCACCGCGCCGGCGGCCAGCGCGTCCATGGTGACGCGCGCGCCCTTTTCGGTGAGCGTGGAGCAGATCACCACCGGGGTGGGGCGCTCGCTCATGATCTTGCGCAGGAAGGTGATGCCGTCCATGCGCGGCATTTCCACGTCCAGCACGATCACATCCGGCCATTGCTGGCGCATCTTGTCGATGGCCAGCAGCGGGTCGGCGGCCGTGGCGATCACCTCGATGCCCTGCGCGTCGTTGAGCACGCCCACCAGCACCTGGCGCACCACTGCCGAGTCGTCGACCACCATGGCCTTGATGGTGGCAGGATTGGCGGTGGGGCGGTTGAGCGCTGTCGACACGGTGAATCCTTGGGTCATGCCTTGCGGAAAATCGAGGGTGCCACCTGGACCAGATCGATGTCGAGTTCGCTCAGGCTTTCCGAGTGGCCGATGCAGAAATGCCCGCCCGGCTTGAGGGCCGCCAGCACGCGCAGGATCACCTCGCGCTTGGTCTGCCCGTTGAAATAGATCATGACATTGCGCAGGAAGATCGCATCGAAGCTGCCCAGCGGCGGCAACGCAGCGTTGAGGTTGGCGTGCACGAACTGCACGCGGTCGCGCAGTCGGCGCTCCACCAGCAAGGTGCCGGCGTACTCGCCCTGACCACGCAGGCAGTAGCGTTTGAGATACGGCTGCGGGATGCCGTCGATGCGTTGCAGCGCGTAATGCCCGGTGCGCGCCTTGGCCAGGACGCGCGTGCTGATGTCGGTGCCCACGACCTCGAACGGGCGCCCCTGCAGGGTGTCGTCCAGCACCATCGCCATGCTGTAGGCCTCCTCGCCGCTGGAGCTGGCCGCGCTCCAGCAGCGGAACGGCAGCCCGCCGCGATGCTCTGCGGCCAGCTTGCGCAGCAACTCGAAGTGCTTGGGCTCGCGGAAGAAATAGGTTTCGTTGGTGGTCAGCAGATCGATCGCGGTCTGGATCTCCGCACGGTCCTGGCGGCTTTCCAGCAGCTGCAGATACTGGGTGTAGCTGCTGAACTGGTGCTCGCGCAGGCGCTTGCCGAGGCGGCCGCACAGCATGGCTTTCTTGCCGGAGGAAATGCTGATGCCGGCCGCTTCGAAGATGAAACGCTGAAAGCGGCCGAACTCCTGTTCGGTGATGGCGGTTGCGGTGCTCATCGGCTCAGGCCACGTCCGCATCGCTGGGCACGCTGCTGTCGCTCAGGCGCGCAATGCGCACGGCGTGCTCGCGCCACCAGTCCGACAACATCGGGCCGGGCATCGGCGAGCCCATCAGATAGCCCTGCGCCAGATCGCACCCCAGCTCGCGCAGCAGCCGCCAGTCGTCCGGTGTTTCCACCCCTTCGGCCACGGCGGTCAGCTCCAGGCGATGCGCCAGCTCCAGGGTGGATTCGAGCACGGTGCGCTGGCTGCGGCTGCGATGCGCGGCCTGCACGAAGCTGCGGTCCAGCTTGAGTTCGGTGAACGGGATGCTGGCCAGACGCTGCAGCGAGGAGAACCCGGTGCCGTAGTCGTCGATCGACAGACCGAAGCCGTGCAGGCGCAACCGCGCCAGCATGCTCAGCGCATTGGCCGGCTCCACGATGGCGCTTTCGGTCAGTTCCAGCACCAGGTCGGCCGGGCTCAGGCCGTTGTCACTCAGCTTGCCGCACAGCTGTTCGAGAAAATCCTCTTCGCTCAGCAGGCGCGGCGACAGGTTCAAGGCCAGGCTCAGCTCGAAGCCTTCGGCACGCCAGTCCACCAGCTGCGCGATGGCCTTGTCGATGACCTGCTGGGTTAGCGCATGGATCAGCCCTTCGCGTTCGGCCAGCGGGATGAAGCGGTCCGGGCCGATCATGTCGCCCTGCGGCCGGCGCCAGCGTGCCAGCGCTTCCACACCGCGCAGGCGGCCATCCTTCAGGTCGAGCTTGGGTTGGTAGGCCACGCGGATTTCGCCGCGCCGCATCGCGCGGTCCAGCCGCGAGGCGGCCGCGCCGCCGCTGGACATCAACGGCGAGATCGCCGCCGCCGATGCGACGGGCGCCGTGGTACCGCTGCCCGGCTCGCAATCCAGCACGGTGGCCAGGTCCTGCAGGTTCATCGGTTTTTCGATCCCGCCCAGCACGCGCACGCCGGCACTGCGGCTGAGCTGCATCACCGCATCGATCAGCGCGCCGCCGCGTTGCGACACCACCACGACCGGCACGCCGTACTGGCCGCGGGCCAGCGCGTCGAGCAGTTGCACGCCGTCCATGCCGGGCATTTCCAGATCGATCAGCAGCAACGACGGCGCCGTGGCGTGGCTCAGCCAGTCCAGCGCCGCGTGACCGTCGCCGGCGCCATCGACCTGCGTGGCGCCAAGCTGGCGGCATAACGCCATGGCGTGTTCGCGCTGGACCACGCTGTCGTCGACCACCAGTACCGGGCCGGCAAGCGTGCAGTTGCAGGAGAGAAGGGCGGGGCGCATGGGAATCCTTGCGTGCATGCGAAAGTCAGGCCGCCAGCGCGGCGGCAGGAAGCTGGGCGAGCGCATCGTTGCCCAGCACGGCATCGGCATCGAGCAGGATCACGAAGCGCTCGCCGGTCTTGCCCATGGCCTGGATGAAGTCGCGCGCGATGCCGGCGCCGAAACTCGGTGTGTCGACGATATCGCCCGCGGCGATCTCCAGCACTTCGCTCACCGCATCCACCAGCAGCCCGAGCACCTGCTGCGTGTCGGCATGCGCGATCTCGACGATCACGATGCAACTGCGCTTGGTGATTGCGCTGGCGTTGCGTCCGAAGCGCTGCTGCAGGTCCACCACCGGCACCACCGCGCCGCGCAGATTGATCACGCCACGTAATGCCGGCGGCATCATCGGCACATCGGTGGGCGCGCGGTATTCGATGATCTCCTTGATGCCGAGAATCCCCAGGCCGAACATCTCTCCACCCAGCGTAAAGGTGAGGTATTGCTGCGGGGCCGTCGGCGACGGTGCGGTACTGTTGGCAGTGTGCGTGTGCATCGTCGACTCCTCAGAAGCTGGCGAACTGCGATTCGTCGATGGCATCGGCAGTGGCCGCCGCCATGCCGATCTGGCGTACGTTGGTGCGGCGTGCCGGTGCGCTGACCACCGGCGCGTGGCCAGGCTGCACTACGCGCCGCGGCCCGCTCTTGCTGGCCGGCACGGTGCCACGTCCGCCGTTGCCCAGCCGGAAGAAGCCCATCAGTTGCTGCAGCTGTTCGGCTTGCGCGCTCATTTCTTCGGACGTGGCGGCCAGTTCTTCGGCATTGGCGGCGGCCGATTGGGTGGTCTGGTTCAACTGGCCGACCGCGGTGTTGATCTGGCTGACGCCGGCGGTCTGCTCTTCGGAAGCGGCGGCGATTTCCTGTACGAGATCGGAGGTGCGGCGGATCGAAGGCACCATCTCGCCCAGCACGCGGCCGGCGCTTTCGGCCAGTTCCACGCTGGAGCCGGCCACTTCGCCGATTTCCTGCGCGGCGATCTGGCTACGCTCGGCCAGCTTGCGTACTTCGGCGGCCACCACGGCAAAGCCCTTGCCGTGTTCGCCGGCACGCGCCGCTTCGATGGCGGCGTTGAGCGCCAGCAGGTTGGTTTGGTACGCGATGTCGTCGATGATGCCGATCTTCCTGGCGATGTCCTTCATCGCCACCACGGTGGCGCGCACGGTGTCGCCACCGTCGGCCGCTTCGCTGGCGGCCTTGGCGGCCATGCTGTCGGTGACGCGGGCGTTTTCGGTGTTGTGCGCGATGGAGGCGGTCATCTGCTCCAGCGAGGCGCTGGTTTCTTCCACGCCGGCGGCCTGTTCGCTGGCGGCCTGCGCCAGTGCCTGCGCGGTGGCGCTGACTTCTTCCGACGCACTGGCCAGGTTCTCGGCGTTGCGATTGACCTCGTCGACGATCTCGGTGAGGCGGGTCATGGTGGTGTTGACGTAGCGCTGCATGTCGGCGAACGCGCCTTCGTAGCGGCCTTCCACGGTGTGGGTGAGGTCGCCTTCGGCCATCGCGCCCATCACCTGGATCACTTCGGAGATGCTGCGCAGGTTGCCGCGCGCACGCTCCACGGTGTCGTTGATGAAGGCCTTCTTGCCGGGCAGCTGCGCCAGCGGGGCATCGAAGTTGCCGCGGCCGAATTCGGCCACCACGCCCATCGCCAGCTTCTTCACCGCGATGTGCGCACCCACCATCTGGTTGATGCCCAGCGCCATGCTGCGGAAGTCGCCGTCGAAGCGTGCGCTGTCGATGACCACGTCGATATCGCCGGCCTCGTGTTCGGCCGACATGTGGTTGATCTCGGCGATCAGCCCGGTGAGGTTGCCGCGCACCTGTTCGATGGTGTCATTGATGAAGCGCTTCTTGCCCGGCAGCAGCGGCAGCTGCGCGGTGAAGTTGCCGCGACCGAACTCGCCGACGCAGGCGATGGCCTGTTTCTTGACCGCGATGTGGCCGGCGACCATGGCGTTGATGCCCTCGGCCATGCGGCGGAAATCGCCGGTGAAGCGCTGCGTGTCAATGACCACGTCGATGTCGCCGGCATCGTGCTCGGCGGACATGTGGTTGACCTCGGCGACCATGCCGATGAGGTTGCCGCGGATCTGGTCCACGACGTCGTTGATGAAGGCCTTCTGGCCCGGCAGGCGCTCCAGCTCGGAGGCGAAGTTGCCGCGGCCGAACTCCGCCACGCACGCCATGGCCTGCTTGTTCACGGCGATATGGCTGGCCACCATGCGGTTGATGCCATCGCCCAGGGTGCGGAAATCGCCGTCGAAGCGCGCCACGTCGATGCGCGCCTCGATCTGCCCGGCATCGTGTTCGCGCGAGACGCGGTTGATCTCTTCGTTGACGTGACGGATGCCGCTCTGCACCTTGCGCAGGCCGCGCAGCACGTCGCCGGCCTGCTCGTCGCGTGTCTGCGGCAGGGCGACATCGAAGTTGCCGCGCGAGAACGCGTCCAGCGTGGTGGTGGCCAGCTCCAGCGAGTCGCTGGCCAGGCGGATTGCCCACACCAGCAAGGCGCCGCTGATCAGTGCGGCCACGATGCTGGCGCCGAGCAGGGCCGCATGCGAGAGCGTCAGCGCGAAGCCGGCGACGATCACGAGGACGGGCAAGGCCACCGCAAGCGCGGCGGTGAACCAGAGTTGGGTGGCGATCGGAAGACGGTGTGACATGGCGAGTGTCCTGGGGTCAGGTAACGACGAACGATGCGGATGGTCGGAGCGGGACTGCGAACGCTCAGGCCGCCAACGCATCCTGGTTGGGGTGCAACTGCTGAAGCAGGCTGGGCACATCCAGGATCAGCGCGACATCGCCGCTGCCCAGGATGCTGGAACCACTGATGCCTTTGACCTGGGCGAAGACCTTGGACAGCGGCTTGATCACCGTCTGCCATTCGCCCAGCAAGGTGTCCACGACCAGGCCGAAGCGCTGTGCGCCCTGGCGGATCACCACGATGCTTTCGCGTGCGGGGGTCTTGCCGCCAAGCGCGAACAGTTCACGCAGGCGCACATACGGCAGCACGCTGCCGCGCAGGTCGATGTAGTCGCTGGCGTAGTCGGGCGTGAATTCCACGCATTCCTCCACCACATCCAGCGGCACCACGAACACGGATTTGCCCACGCCCACCTGGAAGCCGTTGATGATGGCCAGGGTCAGCGGCAGGCGCACCGAAATGGTGGTGCCCACGCCGGCCGCGCTGTCGATATCGACCGTGCCACGCAATGCGGTGATGTTGCGCTTGACCACGTCCATGCCGACACCGCGGCCGGACAGGTTGGTGACCTTTTCGGCAGTGGAAAAGCCCGGCTCGAAGATCATCGCGAATACCTCGCGGTCACTGAGCTGGCGGCCGGGTTCGACCAGCCCGCGTTCGAGCGCCTTGGCCAGGATGCGGTCGCGGTTCAAGCCGCCGCCGTCGTCGGTGATCTGGATGACGATGCTGCCGGAGTCGTGGTACGCATTGAGCCCGACGGTGCCGCGTGCGGGCTTGCCGCGCGCCACGCGCACGTCCGCCGGCTCGATGCCGTGGTCCATCGCGTTGCGCACCAGATGGGTGAGCGGGTCGCCGATCTTTTCCACCACCGACTTGTCCAGTTCGGTGTCTTCGCCGGCCACCACTAGCGCGATGTCCTTGCCCAGTTCGCGCGCCACGTCATGCACCACGCGCTGGAAGCGGCTGAAGGTGCCGCCAATCTTGACCATGCGCAGCTGCAGCGCGCTTTCGCGCACGTCTTCCACCAGGCCGGCCAGGATCGAGGCCGATTCCAGCAATTGCGCATCGCCGCTGCGTTGCGCATTGGCATTGGTGCTGGCCACGGCGATGATGAGTTCGCCCACCAGGTCGATCATGCGATCGAGCTTGTCGGCATCCACGCGGATGGAGCGTGCGTCGGCGTTGCGCGCACCGGCATCGGGCGCAGCCCGCGCAGGCGCTGCGGCAGCGGACGGCACGGCGGCCAGCGCGTTGCTCGGCGCGGCAACGGCCAGCGGCTCGGCCGCGAGCAGGGCTGCCGCATCGGCGGGCGCCGGCACTGCGACGATGTCCAGATCGCAATCGTCGCGAACGAATTCGAACACTTCTTCGATCGCGGCGCGGTCGACATCGCTGCGCAGCAGGATCTGGAAGCCCAGGTAGTTGGCCTCCGGATCGAGCTCTTCAAAGCTTGGCAGCTTGCTGTGATCGGTGCTGATCGCTTCCACCGAACCCAGGCTGCGCAGATTGCGGATCAGCTTGAGCGGCGAGTTGCCGAAGCGCAGCGCGTCGGCAAACAGGGTGAGCGTGATGCGCCAGTACCCGCTCTGCTTTTCCGGCGTGCTGTGCTGGATGGCAGCGGTGGTGACGCCACAGGCGCTGGCATGCAGATAGGTCTGCAATTGCGCCAGCAGGGGTTCGGCTTCGGCGGCGAGGGCGGCCGGATCGGCATGGCCGGGGTCGGCCGCGGTTTCCACCAGCGCGTGGATATGGTCACAGCACACCAGCAGCAGGCCGATCAGCTCCGAGCTCAAGGTCAGCGTCTCGTCGCGCACCAGGTCCAGCACGCTTTCCACCACATGGGTGAAGCCCACCAGCTGCGGCAGGTCGAACAGGCCGCCGGAACCCTTGATGGTGTGCGCGGCGCGGAAGATCGCATTGACCGCATCCGGCGACGATTCGCCACGCTCGGCTTCGAGCAGGTGGCGTTCCATGTCTTCGAGCAGGTCCCGGCTTTCGGCCAGGAAGGTCTGCATCAGCTGGTTCATGTCCATGTGCGTCACCAGTCCGTTAGTGAATGCGTTCGCCGAGGCCTGCAACCGCGTGCGGGTACAGCGCTTCGAGCAGGCCGAGCAGTTCGATCACATCCACCACCGCGCGGCTGGAATCGGTCAGCGAAAACGGCCGCCCGTCGGCCTGGATGGCCTGCTTGGTGGCCAGCAGCAGCTGCAGGCCGGTGGTGTCGATCTCGCTGACCGCGCCCAGGTCCAGATGCAATCCGCCCGGATGCGCCAGTGCCGGCTGCAGCAGCGGCTTGAGTTCGGCGGCGCGACGGATGGTCATCTCGCCTTCCAGGGCAAGCGTCAACGGCGCGGGGAGATCGGAAAGCGGGCTGTTCATGAGTGCCTCGGGCGATGCCGCACGGGGAGTGCGCTGACGCGGGATGGATCGCAATGGCATGGGGTGGCGTGGCGCTGTTCTGCACGCAGGGTCATGCCGGTCCATGCTGGTATCGGCGCCTGACAGGAATATTTAGGCCAAATTCAGCGCAATGACGGTTTTGGGAAATACGTCACTGCACGGGCATTAACAGCTCAGCTTCGTCGCAAGCAGGCTCAGGAAGGCACTGTCCCGGGCTGTCCTGGGACAGGCGAGACGCTGGATCAACTGCTGGCTGACGGTGCAGGTGTTGCCCTGCATGCGCGGGGCATGTGCGATGTGCTGTTCGGCGACGTTGGGCTGCAGCCGTGGCGCTGCCGACTCCGGCCGGATCGAACGGGTAGGGCGTGGCGTACAGACGCAACGAGCAGGTGATCGCTCACCTGCTCGCAGAGACTATCGCGGTGGCGGCCCTGTCCAGGGCCGCATGATCGCCAGGCTGTGCCGCGCTTCAGCCCGGTGCCAACGCCGCCAGCAGGCCGCGTGCCGCATTGAAGCGGTCGGCGCCCTCGGGCATCGGCAATTTGATGCGCAGCTTGTCCGGGCCGTCCATGGTGTAGATCTTGGGCTGCTTCTGGATCATCTGGATGATGGTCATCGGGTCGATCGACGGCTTGGCCTCAAACACCAGGCGTCCGCCGTTCTCGCCCAGATCCAGCTTGCGCACGCCCAAGGCATTGGCCTGCAGCTTGAGCTCGGCAATGGCGAACAGGTGCTTGACCGGGTCCGGCAACAGGCCGAAGCGGTCGATCATTTCCACCTGCAGCTCGCGCAGCGCGTCGGGATCGCGTGCACTGGAAATGCGCTTGTACAGGGTCAGCCGCGTGTGCACGTCCGGCAGATAATCCTCGGGAATCAACGCCGCCACATGCAGCTCGACCTCCGCGCCACGCACTTCCTCGCCGGCATCCAGATCGGGCAACTTGCCCTGGCGGATGCTGCGCACGGCGCGTTCCAGCAGCTCGGTGTACAGGCTGAAGCCGACCTCGGCCATCTGCCCGCTCTGGTCTTCGCCCAGCAACTCGCCGGCACCGCGGATTTCCAGATCGTGCGTGGCCAGGGTGAAGCCGGCGCCAAGCTCGTCCATGGATGCAATCGCCTCCAGGCGCTTTTCTGCATCGGAGGTCATCGAGCGCCGATCGGGCACCACCAGGTACGCATAGGCGCGGTGGTGCGAGCGGCCGACGCGGCCACGCAGCTGATGCAACTGGGCCAGGCCAAACCGATCGGCGCGGTTGATGATGATGGTATTGGCATTGGGGATGTCGATGCCCGACTCGATGATCGTGGTCGACAGCAGCACGTTGAAGCGTTGCTTCTGGAAATCCAGCATCACCCGTTCCAGCTCGCGCTCGGGCATCTGCCCGTGTGCGATGCCGATGCGCGCTTCGGGCACCAGTTCGGACAGGTCGCGCTGCATGCGCACGATGCTTTCCACATCGTTGTGCAGGAAGTACAGCTGCCCACCACGGCTGAGTTCGCGCTGAAAGGCTTCGCGCAGCAGCGCGTTGTCCCAGGCAGTGATGAAGGTCTGCACCGCCAGCCGGTTCGGCGGCGGGGTGGCGATGATGGACAGATCGCGCAGCCCGGCCATGGCCATGTTGAGCGTGCGGGGGATGGGTGTTGCGGTCAGCGTGAGCAGATGCACGTTGGCGCGCATCGCCTTGAGCGCTTCTTTTTGCCGCACGCCGAAGCGCTGTTCCTCGTCGACCACGACCAGGCCGAGATCCTTGAACTTCACGTCCGGCTGCAATAGCCGATGCGTGCCGATGATGACGTCGATCTCGCCGCTGGCCACATTCTCCAGTTCGGCCTTGATTTCCTTGGTGCTCTTGAAGCGCGAGAGCACTTCCACCTTCATCGGGTAATCGGCGAAACGGTCGCGGAAATTGCGGTAATGCTGTTCGGCCAGCAGCGTGGTGGGCACCAGCACGGCCACCTGTTTGCCTGCGCTGGCGGCCGCAAACGCGGCACGCACCGCGACCTCGGTCTTGCCGAAGCCGACATCGCCGCAGACCACGCGGTCCATCGGCTGGCTGCTGGCCAGGTCGCGTAGCGTGGCATCGATGGCGGCCAACTGGTCGCCGGTTTCCTCGAACGGAAAGCCGGCCGCGAACGGCTCGTACATCGCGCGGTCTACCTGCAAGGCCAGACCCGCACGCGCGCGGCGGCGCGCCTGGATTTCCAGCAATTCGGCGGCCACGTCGCGCACCTTCTCGGCCGCCTTGCGCTTGGCCTTGGTCCATTGCTCGCCACCCAGCGAATGCAGCGGCGCGGTCTCGGCCGAGGCGCCGGAATAGCGGCTGATCAGGTGCAGCTGCGCCACTGGCACATACAGCCGGTCGCCCTTGGCGTATTCGATTTCCAGGAACTCGCCGGGCATGCCGCCGGCATCGAGCACGATCAGGCCGCGGTAACGGCCCACGCCGTGATCCTCGTGCACGATCGGCGCGCCTTCGGACAGTTCGCCCAGGTCGCGGATGATCGCTTCCGGCTCGCGTCCCACCCGCCGCGAGCGACGCGGCTGGTTGGCCCGCTCGGGAAACAGCTGGCGCTCGGTGAGCACCGCAATCTGCGGGGCATCCAACGCAAATCCGTCGTCCAGTGCGGCCACGGTGATGCCGAAGCGCAGCGTGGTCGCAGCCAGGAATGCGGGCACATCGGCCACCACCTCGGGCTTCAACTGCGCGGCGGCCAGCACTTCCATCAAGGCTTCGCGGCGGCCGGCCGAGTCGGCGGCCACCAGCACCCGGCCGGGGTAATGACTCAGGAACGTCGCCAGCGCCTGGCCCGCGGGCGCGTCCTTCGCGGCCACCGGCAAGGGCGGCAGCGGCTGGTCGCCGAGCGCGGCGGCCTCATCGATGCGCGGGTGGTCGCTGGCCCACACTTCGATGCGCGCCAGCTTGTTGAGCCGCTCGCGCAGCGCATCCGGTGATTGGTACAACTCGTCCGGCGGCAGCAGCGGGCGTTCCACATCGTGGCGACGCTGTTCGTAGCGGCTTTGTGCCTGGGTCCAGAACGCATCGGCCGCATTGGAGACACCGCTGGCGATCAGCGGCAGGGCGCGCTTGTCCAGGTACTCGAACAAGGTGGCGGTCTTGGCGAAGAACATCGGCAGGTAGTACTCGATGCCCGAGGGCGCGATGCCGGACTTGAGGTCCTGGTACAACGCACTGCGCCGGGTATCCACATCGAAGCGTTCGCGCAGGCAGGCCAGCACGCGCTCGATGCTGGCATCATCCATCGGCACTTCGCGGCCGGGAAGCATCTTGACCGCGTCCACCTTGTCCAGCGAGCGCTGCGATTCCGGGTCGAAGGCGCGGATGGAATCGATATCCTCATCCAGCAATTCAACGCGCAACGGTGTGTCTGCGCCCATCGGGAACACGTCGAGCAAACCGCCGCGCACCGCAAAATCGCCCGGGTCCATCACCTGCGGCACGTTGCGGTAGCCGGCGCTTTCCAGGCGGCGTTTTTCCGCATCCAGGTCCAGGCGCTGGCCCACGGTGAGGTCGAAGCTGCCGCCAACGATGTAGCTCAGCGGCGCCAGCTGCTGCATCAGGGTCTGCACCGGGACGATCACCGCGCCCTTGGTCAGGCCGGGCAGGCGATGCAAGGCTGCCAGGCGCTGGCTGATGATTTCCGGGTGCGGGCTGAACTGGTCGTACGGCAGGGTTTCCCAATCGGGAAAAGGCACCACCGGCAGCGCGGAGTCTTCGCCCAGCAGGGCGAGCAGATCGGCTTCGATCTGGTGCGCGCTCTGGTTGTCGCGGGCGATCACCAGCAACGGGCCGGCATGTGCTTCGGCGGCACGCGCGATCGACCAGGCCAGCGCCGTCGCAGACGAGGGTGCGCGCCAGTAGGCGCGGAGCTGGCCGGACTTGGGCAGCGGCGGAGAGGGGAAGGTAGGCGACGGCATCAGCCCACAATTTTATCAGAGCCCCCGCCACGGCCGGTCCATCTGGCGTGAAAGGGGGGGGGCGGTGTGTGCAGCAAGGCCCCGCAGCGTCGAGGGCGCGGTGCCCTCACCGCTCGCGGGACACGCCGTAAACCCGTCCATGGGGGCTCGGTGGCGGCATCCATGCCGCCAACGGTCCCGCAATCGGCGAGGGCACCGCACCAGACAGTTGGCTGGGTGGTTTGTTGAAGCACGAAAACGCCGTGCGCCGCCGTTGTTTTTTTGAAGAACGTAGGTACCGCATAGCCAGTTTGCCGGCCGCGCTATCGAAAGTTATGCGCGCCGATCATCTCGACTGGTCCTTGCCCGCCCACCGTCGCGGGACCTTGAGCGGCATGGATGCCGCGCCAGAGCCTCCATGGACGGATTCACGGCGTGTCCCGCGATGGTGGGCGGGCAAGGGCCCTGCAGCAAACGCGCAGCCTCGGTCTAGTGCGCGGTGCCCTCACCGCTCGCGGGACACGCCGTTAACCCGTCCATGGGGGCTCGGTGGCGGCATCCATGCCGCCAATGGTCCCGCAATCGGCAAGGGCACCGCACCAGGCAGTTGGCTGGCGGCTTTATTGAAGAACGAGAACACCGCGTAACGCGGTTTGCTGGCCGCTTGTTGAAAACGTTACGCGCCGACTATCTCGACTGGTCCTTGCCCGCTCACCGTCGCGGGACCTTGCGCGGCATGGATGCCGCGGCAGAGCCTTCAGGGACGGATTCACGGCGTGTCCTGCGATGGTGGGCGGGCAAGGGCCCTGCAGCAAACCAACAGCCGAGCCGCTTCGACGAATCCCAAATCCCGAATCCCGAATCTCAGCCCCTCAGGCATCCAGCTCCAGCACCATCCGCACCAGCTCCGGCGAATCGGGGTGCGCCTGCGGCTTGAAGCCCAGCGATTCGGCCAGCTGCAGCATCGGCACGTTGCTTTGCAGCACATCGCCGAACAGGCAATCCAGGTACTTGCGGCGCGCCCACTTCACCAGCTTGCGCATCAATTGCCGGCCCAGGCCCTGGCCGGCGACGAAGCTGCTGACCAGGATGGTGTATTCGGCCTGGCGGGTGCCCGGCACCAACGCGGCGCGGGCGACCGCACCCACCAGCGCCTCGCCGGGCGGCAGCTGTTCGGCGGCGACCAGCACGATCTCGCTTTTGGGGTTGGGATGGGTCAGGCGTTGCACCATCTCCGGGGTGATTTCGGCGGAGGAGCGCACGAAACGCGCGCGGATTTCCTCCGGGCCCAACAGGCTGAAAGCCCCTTGCAGCGGCGGACCGTCCTCGGGACGGATCGGGCGGAGCAGAAGGGTGCGGCCATTGGGCAGGCTGAAGTTTTCATGCCAGGGAGGCATGCGATTGCGAATGGCCATGACCGGTGTTCCTTGAAGATCGGAAGATTCTGGCACCAGCCCGGCGCGCTACCGTGAATGAATCCGGTGCGTCGTCGGGGGCCAACAGAGGGGTGGCAGTGCTTCCCACAGCACTGTAACGAGCCGAGCCGTGAGCCGGTCGTGAGCTTGGCGTCCGGCTGCGGCTGCTGCCGGATGTGCCGAGCCAGTGCGTGCGCAGGCGATTGCGCTTGTGACGCCACACGCGCAATCGCCTGCGCGGCGCCGAGGGCGCGGCTGGCCCTGCCAGTGGCGCGCATCTGCAGCGCCCAGGAGCGCGCGCCGATGCGCCACCGCGGTGCGACCGTCGCGCTGCAGCGCCTTATCTGGCTGCAGTTCCCGACAGCGCGGCAGGTGGAGCGCACCGCATCACGCGTCCTGGCGCAGCCATTCCAGCCGGGTGGAGGCACCCAGCTCGCCCAGGTGCTTCTTCAGCACCGGCAGCGCCGGCGCCAGCACCTTGTCGAATTGCCAGGGGGCGTTGACGATCAACAGCCCGCTGCCGGTCAGGCGCAGCGGCGAGTCGTCCGGGCGCACCTGCAGCTCGGCCACCAGCACCGACTTGGCCGGCAGCGTGGCGGCCTTGCGCATGAACGGCTGCAGGCTGCGGCGCAGCTTGATCGGGTACCACACCATGCAGATCGCCTGCGGCCAGCGTGCCAGCGCCTCGCGCACGCTGTGGATGATCTGCTGGTATTCGGCATCCTGCGATTCGTACGGCGGGTCGATCAGCACCAGCCCGCGGCCGATCTTGGTCTCGCCCGCGCGTGGCGGCAGAAATGCACGGATGGCTGCATAGCCGTCGCCACCATGCACGCGCACGCGGTTGTCCTTGGCGAACAGGCCCTTGAGCGCCTCGGCTTCGTCCGGTTGCAGTTCGCAGAAGGCCATGCGGTCCTGCGCGCGCAGCGCCTGCGCGGCCAGCAGCGGCGAGCCGGGGTAGTAATTGAGCTGGATGCCTGCGGTGGGGCGGGTGGGCTTCTGGCCGGGCGTGGCCGGGCGGGCCACGGCCTGGTTGTCGGCCTGCACCGCGCGCAGGTAGCGTTCGACCACCTCGGGCAAGGTGGCCTCGGCCATCAGCCGCATCACCCCGGCGTCGGCTTCGTTGGTCTTGCGGCTTTCTTCGCCACCGAGTTGATAGCGCCCGCGCCCGGCGTGGGTGTCGAGCACGAAGAATGGGGTGTCCTTGCGCTTGAGGGTGTCGATCAGGGCAAGCAGGGCGATGTGCTTGAGCACGTCGGCATGGTTGCCGGCATGGAAGGCGTGGCGATAGTTCATCGCGGCAGTGTAAGCGGGCGCGCTGGTTTGCGCTGGCCTGCGGGTCTGGATGCTGCGCATGGGCGCCCTGTGCGCCGGGTGCATACCCGCCGCGTCGGCGCTCGGTGTTGTCGAGGGGCGCCGCATTGCGCGCCGTGCCTGCAACCATCGCCCTGTGCGGAGCGCCTGCTGTGCCGCGATGGCGCTACAGGCCGCGCCAGCATGCAGCTATGCTGCGCGGCATGTCCGAATCTCCCGCCCGCGTGCTCGTCGTCGAAGACGAGGCCGCCATTGCCGACACCGTGCTGTACGCGCTGCGCAGCGAAGGCTATGCGCCCGAGCATTGCCTGCTGGGCCGCGAGGCGCTGGCGCGGCTGCGCGCCGAGCCGGCCGATGTGGTGGTGCTGGACGTGGGGCTGCCGGACATCAACGGCTTCGAGGTGTGCCGCAGCCTACGCAGCTTCAGCGAGGTGCCGGTGATCTTCCTGACCGCGCGCAACGACGAGATCGACCGCGTGCTCGGCCTGGAGCTGGGTGCCGACGACTACATGGCCAAGCCGTTCTCCCCGCGCGAGCTGGTGGCGCGCGTGCGGGCGCGCCTGCGTCGCCGCACGGTGGCAGCAGTGGCAGAGCCGGGCTGGCAGCCGCATGGCGCGTTTGCGATCGACCGCGAGGGTAGCCGCATCCGGTATGGCGATGCCTTGCTGCCGCTGACCCGTTACGAATACGCCGTGCTGGCGGCGTTGCTGCAGCGCCCCGGTGCGATCCTGAGCCGTGCGCAGTTGATGGACCGTGGCTGGGACGCCAGCGCCGACAGCGCCGACCGCACCGTCGACACCCACATCAAGACCTTGCGCGGCAAGCTGCGCCTGGCCGGCGTGCCGGCCGACCCGATCCGCACGCACCGTGGTCTGGGCTATGCGCTGGAGCTGTGAGGCGAAGGGCCTGCAGGTGCAGGCGTTGACCGGTGTGGCGCACTGAGATGCGGCTCGGCCTCAAGCTGTTTCTGGGCTTCTTTCTGATCGTCGGGCTGGCCGCGTTCTTCGTGATGCGGGTCTTCGTCAACGAGGTCAAGCCAGGCGTGCGCCAGGCGATGGAAGCGACCCTGGTGGATGCGGCCAATGTGCTGGCGGAGATGGCCAGCGGCGACCTGGCGACCGGCCAGATCGCCGACGGCCGCTTTGCGCGCAACCTGGCGCAGGCGCAGCGGCGTGACCCGAAGGCCTGGGTATGGCGCTTCCGCAAGAACAACGTGGATTACCGCGTCACCGTGACCGACGCGCGCGGGGTGGTGGTGTTCGATTCGCAAGGCCGCGACGTAGGCCGCGACAATTCGCGCTGGAACGATGTCTACCGCACCTTGCGCGGCGAATACGGCGCGCGTTCCAGTCCGGAAAGCGACGGCGACCCCGGCGCGACGGTCATGCATGTGGCCGCGCCGATTTACGCGCCCGGCCAGCCGGGCACGTTGATCGGCGTACTCACCCTGGCCCAGCCCAATCGCAGCATCGACCCGTTCATCGAAGCCAGCCAGCGCAACATCCTGCAGCGGGGTGCCTGGTTGATCGGCATTTCTGCGTTGATCGGCATCGCGATGACCTGGTGGCTGATGCGCGGCATCGGCCGGCTCAACCGCTATGCGCAGGCGGTGAGCGCCGGCATCCCGGTGCCGCCGCCCAGGCCGCGCGGCGATGAGATCGGCGACCTGGGCCAGGCGCTGGAAACCATGCGCCGCAAGCTGGAGGGCAAGGCCTACGTCGAGCAATACGTGCAGTCGCTGACGCATGAGATGAAGAGCCCGCTGGCGGCGATCCGCGGGGCATCGGAGTTGTTGACCGAGCCGTTGCCCGAGCCCGATCGCCAGCACTTCGTGGCCAGCATCCGCGCGCAGGAGCAGCGGCTGACCGAAACCATCGACAAGCTGCTGGCGTTGGCCGAAGTGGAGCAGCACGGCTGGCTGCAGACGCGCGAGCGAATTGCCGTGCCAACCCTGCTGCAGGCGGCGGTGGACGCCGTGCGGCAGCGTGCCGCCAGCGCCGGTGTGCGGGTGGAGTGCGATGCGGCGTGCGTGGCGGCCAGTACGCAGGCCGTGCAGGGCGACGCCTATCTGTTGCGTCAGGCGTTGGTCAATCTGCTGGAAAACGCCATCGCCTTCTCGCCGCAGGGCGGCACCGTGCGGCTGCATACGCAGGGGCAGGACGGCCAGTTGCACCTGCTGGTCGAAGACCGCGGCAGTGGCGTGCCGGACTACGCGATCGACCGCGTCTTCGAGCGGTTCTATTCGCTGGCGCGCCCGCAGACCGGACAACGCAGCTCCGGGCTGGGCCTGCCGTTCGTGCGCGAGGTGGCCCGCCTGCACGGCGGCGAGGTGAGCTTGCGCAATCGCGACGGTGGTGGTGCGGTGGCAATCCTGCGTCTGCCAATCTCCTGAGCCATTGCGGCAGGAGGACCTGTTGCCGGTCGACCACCCACTTCACATTCGCTTCAACTTCGCCTCAAACCCCCACCATCGACGCGGCGCAGCCTGACCACCTCCCAGACTGAGGACGGTCGATGAAATCCCTGAAACTGTTGTTGCGGTTCGCCACCATCGGCGGACTGATCCTGCTGCTGTTGATTCCGTTGTTGCTGATCCGTGGCGCGGTGCAGGACCGCGCGCGCTACCGCGACCAGGCGGTGGAGCGGGTGGCGCAGAGCAAGGCGGGCGAGCAGCAATTCATTGCGCCGGTACGCGTGCTGCCCTACACCGAAGACGTGCAGGTGACCGAGCCGGACGAGCAGGGCAACCAGCGCAAGGTGTGGCGCAAGCGCGAGGGCGCGCTGTTGCAGACGCCGCGCAGCCTGAAGCTCAGCGGCGAGATGGTGCCCTCGGTGCGCGAGGTGGGCCTGTATCGCGTGCAGGTGTATTCGTGGAAGGCGACCCTGCACGCGGAATACGCCCCCTTCGACTATGCCGCCGCACCGACCCGCGTGTATGGCCAGCCGCATCTGGCGGTGGGCATTTCCGATGTGCGCGGGCTGGTGGGCACGCCGCGTCTGCAGGTGGACGGCCGTGCGGCGACGCTGGAAAGCGGTGCCGGCGCGCTGGCGGATCGATCGACCGGTGTGCATGCCGAGCTGAGCCCGCTGGCCGACCCGCTCGCCGGGCGGCTGCAGGAAGGCAATGTGGTGGACATGCAGTTCGTGCTGGACGGCACCCGTCGGCTGGCCATCGCACCGATCGCCGACAACAACGAGATTGCGTTGCGCTCCAGCTGGCAGCACCCGTCCTTCGGCGGGCGCTTCCTGCCGAATGCGCCCACCATCAGCGATCGCGGCTTCGATGCCAGCTGGTCGTTGTCGTCCCTGGCCACCGGCGCGCAGACGCAGCTGCAATCCAGCCAGTCGTCGCTGGATACGCTGGAAGTGCGCCTGGTCGACCCGGTGGACGTGTATACCCAGGCCGATCGTGCCAGCAAGTACGGCATCCTGTTCGTGGTGCTGACCTTCGTGGCGTTCGTGCTGTTCGAGCTGATCAAGCGCTTGCCGATCCACCCGCTGCAATACCTGCTGGTCGGCCTGGCGCTGGCGATCTTCTTCCTGCTGTTGCTGAGCCTTTCCGAGCACATCGCATTTTGGCAGGCGTATCTGGTGTCGGCGGCGGCGTGCATCGGGCTGCAGTGTTTCTATCTGTCCGGCGTCCTGCGCAGTTGGGCGCGCGCGGCGGGATTTTCGCTGATGCTCACTGCCTTGTATGGCGTGCTGTACAGCCTGTTGATCTCCGAAGACAACGCGTTGCTGATGGGCTCGTTGCTGCTGTTCGGCATCCTGGCCAGCATCATGTGGGTGACCCGCAAGCTCGATTGGTACGAGCTCGGCAACAGCCTGCGCTGAGGTCGGCATGCGCGCACATGCTCAGGTGATGCGGCGGGCGCAGCGTCTGCTGCCCGCCGGGATCGACACGGTGGCGCTGCTTCCCGCAGCGCCACCGCAGTGGGACTGTTCGCCGCTGTCGGCGCTGCCGCTGGCGTGCGAGGGCCGCCGTGGGGTGATCGGGTTGCGCCTGCATGCGCGTACCGTGCAGGCGTTGCGCGCGCACGGATCTGCGTTCCTGCAGCGGCAGCGGCAGGCGCAGCCGACCGGCACGCCGGTTCGTGGCTATGGACCCTGGCAACGCCTGAGCAACGGCAGTTACTGGGCGCGCAGCAGCGACGCCTTGCTCGGCGTGCTGGTGGCCCAGGACGAAGCGGCGGTGTGGTTGCTGTGGGAGCAGCCGGCCAGCACGGCTCGCGCTCATGGCGGCTGGTTGCGTTGAGGCGCGGCGGCACGGCATCGCCCCGGCCAGGCTCGCTTACCATGGCGCCATGACCAGGACCTTCCTCACCGTTGAAACCGTGCGCGGCGCTGCGGTGTTGCCGTATCTGGACGCGCTGGCGCAGTTGCGTCTCGCAGTGTTCGCCGCATGGCCGTACCTGTACGAGGGCGACGCCGGCTACGAACGCGAGTACCTGGCGGCCTATGCCGCCTCGCCGCAGAGCGTGTTCGTGCTGGCGCGCGATGGCGATGCGGTGGTCGGTGCATCCACCGGCCTGCCGCTGCTGGACGACAGCGATGCGTTCCATGCGCCGTTCCGCACCGCCGGCATCGAGCCGGCCGGTGTGTTCTATTTCGGCGAATCGGTGCTGCTGCCGGCGTATCGCGGGCAGGGGATCGGCCACGCCTTCTTCGACCAGCGCGAGGCACATGCCCGCGCGCTGGGCCGGTTTGCGCTCACGGCCTTCTGCTCGGTGGAGCGGGCATCGGACGATCCGCGCAAACCTGCGGACTATCGCCCCAACGATGTGTTCTGGCGCAAGCGCGGTTACGCACCGCGGCCGGGGATGCAGGTGCGGCTGGAATGGGCGGAGTTGCAACGCGGCCCGGTCGACCACAGCTTGCGTGTCTGGACGCGCGCGCTGGACCCTTGAGCGCGCGCACGCGATCGCGCCGTTGCGTGGTCGTTGCTTTCCACTGTCGTGACAGGACTCTTGCCCATGAATGCGCCACTCACCATTGCCGTTGCCAAGTATCAGATCGGCCGGCCGAAGGACTTCGACGCCTTCGCTGCGCGCATGGCGGCGCTGGTCGGCGAGGCCGCCGCGGCCGGTGCACGCGTGGCCGTGCTGCCGGAATATCTGTCGCTGGAGCTGGCCGCCACGTTCGGGACGCAGGTGTCCGCCGGCCTGCCCGAATCGCTGGCCGCGATCCAGGCACTGCGGGGGCGCTGGCTGGAGCTGTTTGCCGGCCTGGCGCGGCAACATCGGCTGCACCTGATCGCGGGAAGTTTTCTGCTGGATCTGGGCCAGGGCCGTTACCGCAACCGCAGCGACTGGTTCACGCCCGCCGGTGCTCACGGTTGGCAGGACAAGCTGCAGCTCACCGGGTTCGAAAAGGCCACCGGGCTGATCGAGCCGGGCGATGCGCTCAAGGTGTTCGACCTGGACGGCGTGCGCGCGGCGATTGCGATCTGCTACGACAGCGAATTCCCGTTGCCGGTGCGGGCCCAGTACGAGGCCGGCGCACGCCTGCTGGTCGTGCCCAGTTGCACCGACACCGCCGCCGGCGCCACCCGGGTGCGGGTCGGCTGCCTGGCACGCGCACTGGAAAACCGCATGTTCGTTGCGCAATCGGTGACCGCGGGCGAGGCGCCGTGGAGCCCGGCGCTGGACGTCAACACCGGCGAAGCGGCAGTGTTTGCGCCGATGGATGTGGGCTTTCCGGAAGACGGCGTATTGGCGCAGACCCGGGGCGAGGCGGTCTGGGCGTACGCGGCGCTGGATGTCGCTGCCTTGGAGGCCAGCCGCACGCAGGCGCAGGTGGCCAACGACCGCGATTGGCCCGGCCAGTGGGCGGCCGGCCTGGCGCGTGCCCGGCTGGCGCCGTGGGAGTGAGCGTGCGGTGATCGCGGCTTGGGCGCGCGGCCGCGTTGGCACCGCCTCGCCACGGTCCGTTCTGTCACCACGGCACCCACCGGTGCGGCGGCCGTGGTGTACTGGCGGTCTTCTTCCGCACCGTCGCCCACCTGCTCAATGGCCAAGAAAACCCTGATTCCGCACAGCGTCCGGCTGGAGTTCACACCTGGCGCACTGGTGCACAGCAATCTTTCCGGCGCGGCGTTCACCGACGACTGGCTGTGGGTCGCCGGCGACGAAGCCTGTGCAGTGGACCGGTTGCGCAAGCTGCCGCCCGGCCAGCGTGAGACCTTGCGCTTCGGCGATGGGCAGAGTTTTCCGCTGGCCGAGCTGCTGGACCTGCCCGGCGACGATGCCGAGGAAGCCGACCTGGAAGGCATGGGCCTGTCGGACGGGTATCTGTGGGTGGTGGGCTCGCACGGGTTGAAGCGCAAGAACGCCAAGCCCGGTCGCGACGATGCCGACAACGCCAAGCGCCTGAGCAAACTCAAACTCGATGCCAATCGCCGCCTGCTGGCCTGCCTGCCGATCGAGCGCGATGCCGACGGCACCCCGCAGCTGGTGCGCGAAGCCGCCGACGGTCGCCGCGCGTTGCGGCTCAAGGGCGACGCCAGGCACAACCAGCTCACCGAGCTGCTGGCCGACGACCCGCATTTCGGCCCGTTTTTGAAGATCCCGGGCAAGGACAACGGTTTCGATATCGAAGGCATCGTGGTGGATGGCCAGCGCCTGCTGCTGGGCCTGCGCGGGCCGGTGCTGCGCGGCTGGTCGGCGCTGCTGGAGATTGCGGTGGAGGCGCATGGCGACCACCTGCGCCTGGTACCGCTGGACGAGGACGGCACGCTGCTGCGCAAGCACTTCCTGCAGTTGGGTGGGCTGGGCATCCGCGACCTGCATTACTCCGGCGACGATCTGTACCTGCTGGCCGGGCCGACGATGGTGTTGAACGGCGAAATCCGCCTGTTCAAGTGGCCGGATGCGCGCAGCGCGCTGGCCGCCAATCGCGCGCCGGTGCGCTTTCAGCACGCGCTGCTGGAATCGGCGGTGCTGCCGCACGGCACCGACAGCGACCGCGCCGAGGCCATCTGCAACCTGCCGCCGCAACTGGCCGGCGCCACGCCCAGCTGGCTGGTGCTGTACGACGCGCCCGGCCCGGCGCGCAGCGGCGGCGAATGCGTGGTGTACGGCGACCTGCTGCGCAACCGCTGAACCGGCGGGCCGGGCAGGGGCCCGCTGCGCAAGGTAAAATCGGCGCACTCCCGTTTCGCCGAGCGCTCCATGACCTGCCGCACCCGCTTCGCTCCCAGCCCCACCGGTTACCTGCACATCGGCGGCGCCCGCACCGCCCTGTATTGCTGGCTGGAGGCACGCCACCGTGGCGGGCAATTCGTGCTGCGCATCGAGGACACCGACCGCGAACGCAGCACCCAGGAAGCCATCGACGCCATCCTGGAAGCGATGGACTGGCTGGGCCTGCACTACGACGAAGGCCCGATCTACCAGACCCAGCGCGTGGCCCGCTATCAGGAGGTCGCCGAGCAGCTGCTCGCGCAGGGCAAGGCGTATTACGCCTATGAAACCCGCGAAGAGCTCGACGCCATGCGCGAAGCGGCGATGGCCCGGCAGGAAAAGCCACGTTACAACGGCGCCGCGCGCGAGCAGAACCTGCCGTACCGCGACGACCCCAATCGGGTCATCCGCTTCAAGAATCCCATCGGCGGCACGGTGGTGTTCGAGGACCTGATCAAGGGCCGCATCGAGATCGCCAACAGCGAGCTCGACGACATGGTGATCTTCCGCCCGGACGGCTTCCCCACCTACAACTTCGCGGTGGTGGTGGACGACTGGGACATGGGCATCACCGAGGTGATCCGCGGCGACGACCACATCAACAACACCCCGCGCCAGATCAACATCTATGAAGCGCTGGGCGCGCCGGTGCCCAGGTTCGCGCACATGCCGATGATCCTGGACGAACAGGGCGCCAAGCTGTCCAAGCGCACCGGCGCGGCCGATGTCATGCAGTACAAGGACGCCGGCTATCTGCCGCATGCGTTGATCAATTACCTGGCGCGCCTGGGCTGGTCGCATGGCGACCAGGAGCTGTTCACGCCGCAGGAATTGCTGGACCTGTTCGACGTCAAGGACGTCAATTCCAAGGCCGCGCGCCTGGACATGGCCAAGCTGGGCTGGGTCAACCAGCACTATCTGAAGACCGACGACCCGGCCAGCATCGCCCCGCAGCTGGAATACCAGCTTGCCAAGCTGGGGGTGGACATCGCCGCCGGCCCGGCCGCTGCGGATGTGGTGGTGGCGTTGCGCGAGCGCGTGCAGACCCTGAAGGAAATGGCCGAAAAAGCCGTGGTCTGGTACCAGCCGCTGGAGGTCTACGACGAAGCGGCGGTGATGAAGCACCTGAAGCTGGGTGCCGAGGTGCCGCTGGGCAAGGCGCGCGAACTGCTGGCTGCGCTCAGCGAATGGAGCGTGGAGGGCGTATCGGCGGCGTTGCACGATGCGGCCGCGGCGCTGGAACTGGGCATGGGCAAGGTCGCCCAGCCGCTGCGTGTGGCCATCACCGGCACCCAGGTCAGCCCGGATATTTCGCAGACGGTGTACCTGGCCGGACGCGAGGGCGCCTTGAAACGCATCGATGCGGCACTCATCAAGATTGGAGCGGCCTGACGCCGGAGCCTGTATGACCAAGCACACCCACGCCCAAGACCACGCCTGTACCGAGCCGCATCACCACGTCGACGACGCCAACGGCTTCGTGCGCGCGGTGGAGCGCGCCTGCAGCGAACGCGGCCTGCGGCTGACCCCCATCCGCGCCAATGTGCTGCGGCTGATTGCCGACGCCGGCAAGCCGGTCAAGGCCTACGAACTGCTGGACTGGGTGCGCGAAGGCAAGGGCGTGGGCGCCGATGCACCGCCCACGGTGTACCGCGCGCTGGATTTTCTGATGGCCAATGGCTTTGTGCACAAGCTCGAATCGGTCAACGCCTTCGTCGCCTGCCATCATCCCAACAGCGCCCAGCACTCGGTGCCGTTCCTGATCTGCGACCGCTGCCACAGCGCAGTGGAACTGGAAGACCGCGAGGTGGTCTCGCAACTGGAAGCCCGCGCCAAGGCGCTCGGGTTCCAGCCGCAGGCGCAGACGCTGGAAGTGCATGGCCTGTGCGCCAAGTGCGCGGTGGCGGAGTGACGATCGCCTGGGAAACAGGCGATTTATCGACCTGGCGGCAATAGACACACGCGCACTCGGCTGCCGATGGATGCGCTCTGCAAGCTACCGAACTACGCCACCGCGCATCACGCTCCGGCGGCGGTCTTGCACCCATAGCCCGCCAGGAACAAATCTACCGCGCGTCGCGTTGCCTCGCGCAAATACTCGGGCGAGGGGTCCTTGAGCGCGCCGAACAGGCAGGGCATCAGGGTTTCCGCTTCGAGCAGCGCGCCGAACTGCCTTGACGCGATCAGGACGTCGGCGCAGCGGATCACGCCGCGATCCATCTGCGTCTGCAGGAATTCGGCCATGCGTTGCACGCCTTCTTCGGGGCCTGCATTGAAGAACAGTGCCCCCACGTCCGACCGCCCCGACACGCCGATGATGGTCTGCCAGATCGTGATCGAGCTGGGGGCGCACAGGAAGCTGAGGATGTCCTCGCCGAAGCGCTGCAGGGTTTCCGCAACGGGGCCGCTGCTTTGTGACAACGCGTCCAGCAACGGGTCGATGTAGCGGTCGGACATGTCTTTGGCGAACGCCACGAACAACTCTTCCTTGGACGGGAAATAGCCGTACAGCGTGCGCTTGGAGCCGCCGACCCGGGCGGCGATCTGCGACATCGACGCGCCTTCGAAGCCCAGTTCGAGGAACACCTCGCTGGCGGCCTGAATGATCGCATCGCGCTTTTCTTCGGTTCTGACCCGCATCAGGTTCTCCCAATAATTCATAAGTATACCGACTGGGCAGAAATGCTTGACGGCTACTGATGAGCTTATTAGGATACCGAACCGTACCGTTTAGATTTAACCATCACAACTCCCGTCGGAGACCTGCCCGTGCGTGCCCATGCCTCGTTTCGCCTGTCGTTGCTTGCTGTTGCCGTTGCCGCCTTGCTCAGCGCCTGCGGCAGCCCGCCGGGCGGCCCGCCGCCGCAGGAGGGCACCCCTGAAATGGGCGTGCTGACCGTCAAGCAGCAGCCGGTGACGCTGACCACCGAATTGCCGGGGCGCACCGTTCCGTACCTGATCGCCGAAATTCGCCCGCAGGTGGGTGGCCTTGTGCAGTCGCGCCAGTTCACCGAAGGCGGCGACGTCAAGGCCGGGCAGACCCTGTACCAGATCGACCCGGCCCAGTACCGCGCCAGCTATGCCAGCGCCCAGGCCTCGCTGGCCAAGGCCGAGGCGACCCTGCGCACGGCGCAGCTCAAGGCCGAGCGCTACACCGAGCTGGCCCAGATCAAGGCGATCAGCCAGCAGGAAGGCGACGACACCGCCGCCGCGCTGGGCCAGGCCGAGGCCGACGTGGCCGCCGGCAAGGCCAGCGTGGAGACCGCCCGCATCAACCTGGCGTTCGCACGCCTGGATGCGCCGATTTCCGGCCGTATCGGCCGTTCCAGCGTCACACCCGGTGCGTTGGTCACTGCCAACCAGGCCACGGCGCTGACCACCATCCAGCAACTGGACCCGATCTATATCGATGTCACCCAGCCGAGCGCAGCCGTGCTGCGGCTGAAGCAGGCGATGGCGCGCGGCGACCTGGAACAGGCCGGCGAGGGCGCGGCCAAGGTGTCGCTGCTGCTGGAGGACGGCAGCCGCTACCCGCTGCAGGGGCACCTGGCGTTCTCCGACGTCACCGTGGACCAGGCCACCGGCTCGATCACCTTGCGCGCGGTGTTCCCCAACCCCAATGCCGACCTGCTGCCGGGCATGTACGTGCGCGCGGTGCTGCAGGAAGGCGTCAAGCAGCAGGGCATGCTGGTGCCGCAGCAGGCAGTGACGCGTAACGGCGCCGGCAAGCCGACCGCGTTCGTGGTGGGCAGCGACCGCAAGCTGCACCTGCGCCTGCTGGATGTCGACCGTGAGGTTGGCGACCAGTGGCTGGTCCGCAGCGGCCTGAGGCCCGGCGAGCAACTGGTGGTGGAAGGCGCCTCGCGCGCGCGCGATGGCATCGAGGTCAAGACCGTGCCGTGGCAGCCCAAGCGTGGCAACGCCGATGCCGCGGCTGCCGCCCCGACCGCACCGCGTGCGGCCAACTGAGGCGGAGCACACGACATGGCACGCTTTTTTATCGACCGTCCGATCTTTGCGTGGGTGTTGGCCATCATCGTGATGCTGGCCGGCATCCTGTCCATTGCCACCTTGCCGATTGCGCAATATCCCAGCATCGCACCGCCCGCCGTGGCCATCACCGCCAACTACCCCGGTGCATCGGCGCAGACCCTGGAAGACACCGTCACCCAGGTCATCGAGCAGAAGATGAAGGGGCTGGACCATCTCAGCTACATGGCCTCCACCAGCGAATCCAGCGGTGCGGTGACCATCACCCTGACCTTCGAGAACGGCACCGACCCGGACACGGCGCAGGTGCAGGTGCAGAACAAGTTGTCGCTGGCCACGCCATTGTTGCCGCAGGAAGTGCAACAGCAGGGCGTGACAGTGACCAAGTCGGCCACCAACTTCGTCAATGTGCTGGCCTTTACGTCCGAAGACGGCAGCATGAGCGATTCGGACCTGTCCGATTACGTGGCTGCCAACGTGCAGGAGACCATCAGCCGCGTCGAAGGCGTGGGCGACACCACCTTGTTCGGTTCGCAATACGCCATGCGCATCTGGCTGGACCCGGACAAGTTGACCAATTTCAATCTCACGCCGGTCGACGTGCGCACCGCCATCCAGGCACAGAACGCACAGGTGTCGGCCGGCCAGCTCGGCGCGTTGCCGGCGGTGGCCAACCAGCAGCTCAATGCCACCATCACCGCGCAGACCCGGCTCAAGACGGCGCAGGAATTCGAAAACATCCTGCTGCGCACCCAGACCGATGGCGCACAGGTGCGCTTGCGCGATGTGGCGCGCGTGGAACTGGGCAGCGAAAGCTACAACACGGTCGGCCGTTACAACGGCAAGCCGGCGGCCGGTCTGGCGATCAAGCTGGCCACCGGCGCGAATGCGCTGGATACGGTACGTGCGATCGATAAAAGCCTGGAAGAACAGCAGAAATTCTTCCCGCCGGGCATGAAGGTGCAAAAGCCGTACGACACCACGCCGTTCGTGCGCATCTCCATCGAGCAGGTGGTGCATACGCTGGTGGAAGCGGTGGTGCTGGTGTTTCTGGTGATGTACCTGTTCCTGCAGAACTTCCGTGCCACGTTGATTCCGACCATTGCGGTGCCGGTGGTGTTGCTGGGCACGTTCGGCGTCCTCGCCGCTTTCGGTTTCACCATCAACACGCTGACCATGTTCGCGATGGTGCTGGCAATCGGCCTGCTGGTGGACGATGCCATCGTGGTGGTGGAAAACGTCGAACGTGTGATGGGCGAAGAGCAACTGTCGCCCAGGGAGGCCACGCGCAAGTCGATGGACCAGATCTCCGGCGCACTGGTGGGCGTGGCGCTGGTGCTGGCTGCGGTGTTCGTGCCAATGGCGTTCTTTGGCGGCTCGACCGGTGTGATCTACCGCCAGTTCTCGATCACGATCGTGTCCGCGATGACCTTGTCGGTGCTGGTGGCGATGATCCTCACCCCGGCCCTGTGCGCCACCTTGCTCAAGCCGGTACAACCAGGCCACGGCATGGCGACCACCGGCTTCTTCGGCTGGTTCAACCGCATCTTCGATCGCGGCAACACCCGCTATCAGGGCGTGGTGCGGCACATGCTGGGCAAAGGGTGGCGCTACATGCTGGCCTACGCCGTGCTGCTGGCGCTGGTGGTGGTGGGGTTCATGAAATTACCGGTGGGCTTTTTGCCGGATGAAGACCAGGGCACCTTGTTCGTGCTGGTGCAGTTGCCGCCGGGCGCATCGCATGCGCGCACCAGCGAGGTGCTCGAGCAGGTGGAGCATCACTTCCTGGTCGACCAGAAGGATTCGGTGTCGGGCGTGTTCGCGGTGTCCGGTTTCAGTTTTGCCGGCACCGGGCAGAACGTGGGCCTTGCCTTCGTCAAGTTGCGGCCCTGGGACGAACGCACCGGCAAGGGCCAGAGCGTGACCGATGTGGCGGGCAAGGCCGGCGCGTTCTTTGCCGGCATCCGCGACGCGCAGGTTTTTGCGTTTGCGCCGCCAGCGGTGTCGGAGCTGGGCAATGCCACCGGTTTCGATCTGATGCTGCAGGACCGCGCCAATCTGGGGCACGACGCGCTGATGCAGGCACGCAATCAACTGCTGGCCGAACTGTCGCAGGACAAGCGGCTGGTCGGCGTGCGTCCGAACGGGCAGGAAGACACGCCCGAGTTCAAGCTGGAGATCGACCCGCACCGCGCGCAGGCGATGGGCGTGTCGATCGCCGACATCAACAACACGTTCTCCAGCGCGTGGGGCAGCGTGTACGTCAACGACTTCATCGACAAGGGCCGCGTCAAGAAGGTGATGCTGCAGGCCGATGCGCCGTACCGCATGAACCCGCAGGATGTGGATCGCTGGTTCGTGCGCAACAGCGCCGGCACCATGGTGCCGTTCAACGCCTTCGCCACGGTGAGCTGGCGCTCGGGGTCGCCGCGGCTGGAGCGCTACAACAGCGTGCCGTCGGTGGAGATCCTGGGCATGGCAATGCCCGGTGCCGCCTCCAGCGGCGAGGCGATGCAGATCGTGGAGGCTGCGGCGGCAAAACTGCCGCCGGGCATCGGCTTCGAGTGGACCGGTCTGTCGCGCCAGGAAAAATCCTCGACCGGCCAAACCGGGTTGTTGTATGGCCTGTCGATCCTGATCGTGTTCCTGTGTCTGGCGGCGCTGTACGAGAGCTGGGCGATTCCGTTCTCGGTGATCCTGGTGGTGCCGCTGGGCGTATTCGGCACGCTGCTGGGCGCCATGCTGACCTGGAAAATGAACGACGTGTACTTCCAGGTGGGCCTGCTCACCACCATTGGCCTGGCGTCGAAGAACGCGATCCTGATCGTGGAGTTCGCCAAGGAGCTGCACGCCGGCGGCAAGAGCCTGATCGAGTCCGCGCTGGAAGCGGCGCGCATGCGCTTGCGGCCGATCCTGATGACGTCGCTGGCGTTCATCCTGGGCGTGGTGCCGCTGGTGCTCGGCAATGGTGCCGGTGCCGGCGCGCAGCATGCGCTGGGGACCGCAGTGATCGGCGGCATGCTGTCCGGCACGGTCCTGGCGGTGTTCTTCGTCCCGCTGTTCTTCGTGCTGGTGAGCGGCCTGTTCAAGCGTCGCCCGCAAGCGGCCGTGCCCGTTCCGCAACCCACAGGACACTGACATGACTCCGATCCGCATGACACTTGCCGCGATCGCGGTGGCCAGCGTGCTGTCTGGCTGCACGATGATGCCGCGCTACGCGCGTCCCGATGCGCCGGTGCCGGACACGTTCGCCGGCGCCACGTCCATTGCCACGCCGCAGACGGCTGCAGTGGATTCGGCGCGCACCGTTGCCGACATCGGCTGGCGCGAGGTATTCACCGACCCGGCATTGCAGCAGGTCATCGAGCTGGCCCTGCGGAACAACCGCGACCTGCGCGTGGCGGCGCTCAATATCGAAGTGGCGCGTGCGCAATACCGGGTGGAGCGCGCCGCGCTGCTGCCGGCCATCGATGGCACCGGCACTGCCAACAACGCGCGCACGCCGGCGGAACTGGCCATCCCCGGCCAGCCGGCAGTGTTTCGCACCTACAGCGCCAACATCGGCATCAGCGCGTACGAGCTGGACCTGTTCGGGCGGGTGCGCAGTCTGAAGGAACAGGCGCTGCAACAGTTCCTGTCCACGGCCGAGGCCCGCCGCAGCACGCACATCAGCCTGGTGGCAGAGGTGGCCACTGCCTACCTGACGCTGGCTGCCGATCAGGCGTCGCTGCACCTGGCGCAGTCCACCCTGAGCAGCCAGAGCGCCAGCTACCGCCTGCAGCAACGCAGTTTCGAGCTGGGTGTGGCCTCGCAACTCACCTTGCGCCAGGCACAGACCACGGTGGAAACCGCGCGCGTGGAGGTGGAGCGCTACACCGCACAGGTGGCGCAGGATCGTAATGCGCTGGTGTTGCTGGTTGGCACGTCCGTGCCCGATACCCTGTTGCCGCGCGCCTTGCCCGACGGCGCCAGTGTCGAGGGCAATGTGCTGGCCAGCGTGCCGGCCGGGGTGCCGTCGCAGTTGCTGCAACGCCGCCCGGACATCCTGGAGGCCGAGCGCAACCTGCGTGCCGCCAATGCCAACATCGGTGCGGCGCGTGCGGCGTTCTTCCCTAGCATCAGCCTGACCGGCTCGCTGGGGTCGTCCAGCAGCAGCCTGTCGAACTTGTTCGATTCCGGCACCCGCGCCTGGAGTTTCGTGCCGTCGCTGACCTTGCCGATCTTCAATGCCGGGCGCAACCGCGCCAACCTGGACATGGCCAAGGCCAACCGCGAGATCGAAGTGGCGCGCTACGAAAAATCCATCCAGAGCGCCTTCCGCGAAGTCTCCGACGCGCTGGCCCAGCGCGACACCCTGGGGCGGCAATTGCAGGCGCAACAGGCCTTGGTCGATGCAACTGCCGACAGTTACCGGCTGTCGCAGGCGCGTTTTGAACGCGGCATCGACAGCTATCTGCAGGCGCTGGATGCACAGCGCTCGCTGTACAGCGCGCAGCAGACGCTGATCGCCACCCAGTTGTCGCGCTTCACCAATCTGGTGACCTTCTACAAGGCGATGGGCGGCGGCTGGTTGCAGACGGCACAACCGGAGCTGGCCAGCGTGGGGACGGCGCAACCCCGTGGATGAAGCCGGTCCGGCGCCGGACGCGCCACCGCTGCCAGCACCGTCCGGCAAACGTGGCGCAATCGTCGCGGCGGCACTGCGGCTGTTTCAGCAACGCGGCTTCGATCGCACCAGCATGGAGACCATCGCCACCCATGCGATGGTGTCCAAAGCCACGGTGTATGCGTATTTCGCGTCCAAGGAAGTGCTGTTCCGCACCACCCTGGACGCAGTGGCGCAGGCGTCGCCGAACCAGTGGAACGCGTTGCTGGCGCTGCGCGGCCCACTGCAGCACCGGTTGATTGCGGTGGCCAACGCGGTGGTGGGCGTGGCGAGCCGCAGCGCACCGGACGATGCCGCATACGGCCTGGTGCGCCCACCGCTGTTGCCGAGCCAGATCCGCGAGGAGATGTGGATGCTGTGCTTCGAGCGTTACGACGGCATGATGCGCACGCTGCTGGCCCGCGAGGTGTCCCAGGGTGTTCTGGTGATCGACAACCTGCCGGATGCCTCGGTGCATTTCTTCGGGTTGATGGCCGGGCTACCGGCCAATGCGGCGGTGCGCAGCGGTGCGGCGCATACCGGTGCTGCGCAGGTATCGGCCTACGTCAGCGGCGCGGTGGCATTGTTCCTGCGTGCCTATCGACCCGTTGTGGCAAAGCCAGTGGCGCAGCAGAAGCGCGAGACGCCGAGCGGGTTCTAGCGACGCGGTCCTCATGCCGCTTCGGTCGCATCCGGTGTGCTGGCGCGCAGCCGCTGTGCATCGCGGGCCGGGGGTTCGCCCAGGATGCGCGCGTAGTCGCGGCTGAACTGCGAGGCGCTTTCGTAGCCGACCCGGAAGCCGGCGTCGGCGGCGGTGAGTGCCTCGGCCACCATCAGCCGGCGCGCCTCGTGCACGCGCAGGTGCGAGCGGTACTCCAGTGGCGTCATCGAGGTCACCGTCTTGAAATGCGCATGGAAGGTGGAGCGGCTCATGGCCGACAGGTCCGCGATCTGCTCGATGCTGAAACGCTGCGCATAGTGCTCGCGCAACCAGACGATGGCCTTGGAGATCTGGTTGAGCCGGCTGTCGGCGATGGCCATCTGGCCCACCACCGCGTTGGCGGGATCGGCCATCAGGCGGTACAGCAGCTCGCGGGTCACCAGCGGTGCCAGCGCGGCGATTTCCTGCGGCCGGTCGAGCAGGCGTGCCAGCCGCACGGCGGTGTCGTGCAGCGGCGGCGTGCTGTGGTTGAGCAGCAGGCCGGTTGCGGCAGCGTCGCGTTGCGGCTCGGCCAGTTCGGGGTGATGGATGGCCAGCTCGCTGAGTACCGCGGTGTCCAGATCCAGGCAGAAGCACAGGTACGGTTGCGCGGCGCTGGCCTGGGTGACCGAGCCGACGATGGGCAGATCCACCGAGGCCACCAGATACATGTCCGGGTGATAGTCGTAGGCCTGCGCGCCCAGCATCGCGCGCTTGCGGCCCTGCGCCACCAGGCACAGCATCGGCGTGTAGACGGTCGGGATGGACAGCGTTTGCGTGGAGCTGCGCATGATCTGCAGCCCGGCAATCGCGGTGGCATGCAGGCCGTCGGCCGGCGCATGCCGTAGTAACAGGGTGCTCAACTCGATCAGCGAAGACATGCGCAACTCGTCGATGGTGCAGGGCGGCCCGGCCGCGACGGGCCGATCGTACAAGACCGCAGGTCATGCGGCCGGCAACGGGGTTGGCGAACGCAGCCGCCTGCACGAGCTCGCGCGTGGTCACCGACGCGATGGCCTGCCGGCGGCGCAGCGGCTGCTGATAGCGCGCTCACGCGCGCGCCGTATCATGGCGGCCCGCTCCCGTGCCTGCGCCACCCATGCCTGCAAAGCCCTTGTCCCTGCCGACGCCGACCACCGCTGCCGAGTGGAAACGCCTCGAAGCTGCAGCCAGCGCAGAGCTCGCCCGGCGTACCGCGCAGGCGCATCAGCAGATCCTGGGGCTGTTGAGCACGCATGGGCACCTGTTGAGCGATGCGCAGCGCCGCAGTCTGCACAAGCGCCTGCAACGCGGCGGGCGTTGAGCGTGTGCCGCCGGCGCCCGAGGTCAGGCGCCGCGCACTGGTCTGCCGCAGCGTGAGCCGGGATGCAGGCGAGCGGCGCGATCGGTGGGGCGCCGACCTGCATGATTGCACTGCCGGCAGCCGTCACTGCCGAGCGCTGCCATTCCCTGCGCATCTGCATCGGCCACCGACGCGGCTGCCACTCGCTCAGAAGTGCTTGCGCACGCTGACAAAGACCTGTCGCGGCGCACCCACCTGTAGCGTGGTGTAGGTGCCGTCCGGATCGGCGGTCACAAACCCGCTGGTGCCCAGGGAGGCGATGTAGCGCCTGTCCAGCAGATTGGTGACGTTGAGATCCACATCGGTGCCGTCCAGCCAATGGACGGCGCCGGATGCCGCATGGAAGCGGTAGCCGGTACCGAAGTTCAGCACCGTCGCCCCGGCAATCGGCTGATCGTTCAAATAGCTGTAATAGCGCTTGCCGGTGTAGTGCGCCGACAGTTGCGCCCACGCGGCGCCATCGTCGTAGCCGAGCTGGAGATTGGCCAGCGTGCGTGCCGAGCCCACCACCTGCTTGTCGCGGATGGCCACCACGGCGCTGCCGGGCACGGCCACGTCATCGTCGTAGTGGGCGTCGTTATAGGAGCTGCTGCCGTAGAGCGACCAGTGCGGCAAAAAATTCCAGCTGGCCGCCAGCTCCACTCCCTGCGAGGTGACGCCGCCGACGTTCTGCAGCACGTTCTGGTTGCCCACCACCGCCGCGCTGATCGACGAGGCCAGCAGGCGATTGCGGAACTGCACGTGGTAGGCGGTGATGGAGGTCTGCACGGAGGCACCGGTGTGGCGGAAGCCCAGTTCGGTGGTGGCGGTCTTTTCCGGTTTCAGCGTGTCGCGGATGTAGTCGAACCCGGCCTTGGTGGTCGAGAACGGGCCAGTGGAGGCGGAGGCGACAAAGGCGGACAGATTGCGCGTGTAGTCGACGAAGGCTTCGTTACGGCTGTCGAACCGGTACAACGCGCTGGCGCTCGGCAGAAAATGGCCCGACGCCTCGATCCGGCCATCGATCGGCTGGCTGCTGGTGATGGTGCGGGCGGTGTTCTTGGCCTGCAGGGATTTCAGGCCCAGGTCCACCCGCAGGGCATCGTTGACCTCCCAGCTGTCGCCGACATGCAGCTGATAGACCTCGGTGTCGAAGATGTAGTGCCAGCGGGTGCGGAACGGGTTGTCGTAGAAGCGCTGGAAGTTGCGTGGGGCACTGCCGGCCTGCAGGCCATAGAGGCGGGCGATCTGATCGAAGCGATTGTTCTCGTACCACAGCCCGGCCTGCAGCGTGTGCCGGTCCAGCCGCAGCTCCAGCTGCGACAGGATGCCCTTGCGCTGGATGTCATAACCCACGGTGGACACCGATACCGGCGAGCCGCCGAACGCCGCCGGCGTGGGGTCGTACGGGCTGGCGAAGGTGCCGATGCCGTGGTTCTGATGCCAGTACAGCGTGGTCTGGCCGCTCAGTTGCGCGCTCAGGTCGTAGTCGAGTTTTTCGTAGGCGAACAGGTCCTTGCGCACGCCGCCGCCGTTGTAATAGACGTCGTCGCCATTGCGGTAGGGTGCCGGCGCAGGCGTCCCATTCTGCAGCGCCTGCGCCATGCGCTCGGCCAGGGGGAAATCATTGGAGATGTTGTCCACCCGATCACCGAGGCGACGAATCAGATCCAGCGAGACATCCAGATAATCGTCTTCGCGGCGATCCACGCCATCGATGAAGGTGGTGGCGGTGAGGCTGTCCGACAGCGGCTGCACGTATTTGAAATTGAGCTGCTGCTGGCGCTGCGAGCCGTGGCCTTTCCACTTGTCCGCGTCCTGATGACTGGCCGACAGATAGAAGCGTCCGCCGCCGCGCAAGGTGCCGCTATTGAGGCGCGCGAAGCTGCGCAGGTTGCTGGCGCTGCCGACGGTCTGCGCCAGATCCACGCCGAAGCCGTCGGTGGGGTCGAGCGAGGTGAAATCGATGGTGCCGCCGATGTTGCTGGTCGAGGCGGTGCCCACTGCGGCACTGCCTTGCGAAAGTGTCACCGGCCCGTTGTTTTCCGCCTGCAAGGCACGCCCGATGCTCAGGCCGTTGTTGTTGCGGTATTGCATGTTGCCCAGTGGCACGCCGTCCAGGGTGTAGCCCATCTGGTCGGTGCTGAAGCCGCGGATGGTGATCTGCTGGGCCCACTCGTAGCCGCCCAACGGATCGGACGATTGAAAGTTGACGCCGGGAAGCTTGGACAGACTGGCCAGCGGCGAGGTGCCGGGCGGAGCCTTGGCCAGGTCTGCCGGCTTGATCGTCTGCACCTGCCGCGATTGCCCCGCGCCCAGCACGATGATGGCATCCAGTGTGGTCTTGGGCGCCTGGCCTGCGGTGCTGGCAGCGGCGTCGGGTGGTTCGACGGCGGCGGCACGCGGGGTGGGCAACAGCAGCAGCAAGGGAAGGCCGCAGGCAAGGCGGCAGGGGAATGGCATGGGCATGGAGTGACTCGCTGAGGGGGATGAGCTGTCGAGCAGCAGCCATGTCCTGCGGCAAGCGGCCTGATCTTTTTTTTTGCGGTACGTCAGTGCCGCGCGTGCATCACGCCTGCGCATCGCCGATGTCGACGTCGTGGCGATCGATGGGCTGAAAGTCGAGCCGTTGGTAGTGGCTGGTCACGCGGTCGCCATCGACATCCACACGCATATAGCCTTCGGCAGTGCCAAGAAAGCGCCCCTGCCACCAGTTGCCGCTGACCGCGCCGCCGGTCACGAAGGTGATGCCGTTGAGCACCACGCTTTCGGCGACATGGCTGTGGCCTTGCAGCACTGCCAGCACGGTATGGCCACGGAGCAATGCCAGCACGTCCCGGGCGTTGCTCACGAAGGTCCAGTTATGCGGCGCGTGGGTCCAGGACAGTGGCTCGTAGCAACCGAGCGCGGTGACCAGCGGGATATGCGTGGTGATGATGATGCGGGTGCCCGGCGCCAGTGCGGCCAGGTCGTCGCGTAGCCAGCGCATCTGCGCCGCGTCCAGCCGGCCTTCGTAGCTGCGGTCGGGCGTCAGGCCGATCGAGTCGAGCACGATGAAGTGCACGCCCTTGTGGTCGAAGGCGTAGTACAGCGGACCAAAGCGCTCGGTGTAATAGGCCTTGCCGTAGCCCAGGCTGCCGGGCTCCACGCCGCTGCTGGGGAACACGCCGAAGCAGTCGTGGTTGCCAATGGTGTGATAGACCTGCTTGCCGATCTCCTTCTCCACCTCGAAGTACAGATCGCGCAGCATGTAGGCACGCTTGCGATCGACTTCCAGCGCATCGAAGACGTGGTCTCCCCCATGGATGACGAAGTCCGCCGGCTCGTTGGCAATACGGCGAAAGCAGCCCAGGCAGCCCGTGCGCGCATCGAGCTCCGGCTGGATATGCGTGTCTGTCATGAACACGAAGGAAAACCGGTCCTTCGATGACGCCGTGGTCATTGCACGCGTGGTTTGACCGGCCACCAGCACTGCGGAGGCAGCGGCCGCGCCGGTCAGCAGCCGTCGCCGGCTGATGGGCAAAGATGTCATGAACGCAGCGGGGTCTGGAACACGCTGCGCAGTTTGGGCAGCGTAGATGTCAGCCAGATGTGCTCGCCATGTCCCGGATGTGACCGCTTGCGTCGTCATGCGGGTGCAGCGTGGACCACGCCTGCGATGTACGTGCCGATCGATACGTGCGCGCCCGTGGGGCCGTCATCCCCGCAGCACGCCGTTACGGTCGCGGTGCCGCCGCGCGGGCGGGTTGACGGCGCGGTGGCTGTCGCATGACGTTTTTGCCCGCATTGCAGGCTGCGGTCATGCATTGCCAGTGACCGCGAGTTGTACGTCGACCGAGCGCGCACTTCGCAACATCATCGACGGGCCCATGGCGCTCACTCGTTTGTCGCGCACTGCTGCTGAACCCATTGCAGCGCCGTTGCATTCAACAGCGCTGGTGTCACGCGCCTGGTCACGCGGCGCAAAACCAGGCGCAGGCGCTCACGCCCGCGCAAGGTGCGTCACTCCCACGGCGGCCGCGTGCCCAACCGCTCCAGCAGGAAGTCCACGAACGCGCGTACCCGTGGTGGCTGCAGCCGGCGCGCCGGCATCACTGCGCTGATCTGCGAGGCGGGCGGCGGGTAATCGGGCATGACCGCGACCAGGCGACCGCTGCGCAGTTCGGCGGCGATATGCCAGTACGAATGCATGGCGATGCCCTGGCCGGCCACCACCGCATCGCGCACCAGTTCGCCCAGGTTGCTCTCGAAGCGGCTCTGCATGCGCACGCGCACCAGCCCGCCGTCGGGCGTCTGCAGTGTCCACACATCCTGGCGGCCGTCGCGGCCCATCAGCAGCACGCCGGCGTGTCGCGCAAGTTCGTCCGGCGTACGCGGCGTGCCGTGGCGATGGAGATAGTCGGGCGAGGCGGCGAGGGTGCGGCGGTTGTCGGCGATGCGCCGGGCCACCAGCCCGGAGTCGTCCAGCGGCCCGATGCGGATTGCCAGGTCGAAGCCCTGCCTGACCAGGTCCACCACGTCGTCGCTCAGATGCGCGCTGATGCGCAGGCGCGGGTGGCGCGCCTGGAATTCGGTCAGCAGCGGCGACACGAACTGCCGTCCGAACGTGGCCGACAAGGTCATGCGCAGGACGCCGCCGACATCGTGCGCGCTCTCACGCAGATCGTCGGCCAGCGCCTCCAGATCGTCCACCAGCACCCGCCCGCGGTCGGCCAGCTGCTGGCCTTCGGCCGTCGGATGCAGGCGCCGCGTGGTCCGGTGCAGCAAGCGCACGCCGAGCTCGCCTTCCAGCCGCTTCAGGCGCTGGCTGGCCACTGCCACCGACAGGTCCAGGCTGTGCGCGGCGGCCGTGATCGACCCCAGGTCCAGCACGCGCAGGAACAAGGCGATGTCGCCGAGCCGGTCCATGCAATTCTCAACCATTTGTTGAAAGTGAATCAGGATAACAGGGCTGTTTGCACAGGGCGGTGCGGCGCAGCCTGTTGGCAATCCTTGCTGGCCAACGCCCATGTCCGTTGTAGCGTCTTCCCGTTTCCCGCCAGCACTGCTGGCATTGACCATCGGTGCCTTCGGCATCGGCACCACCGAGTTCGTGATCATGGGCCTGCTGCAGCAGGTGGCCGGCGATCTGGGCGTGTCGCTCAGCGCCGCCGGCCTGCTGATCAGCGGCTATGCGCTGGGTGTGTTCGTCGGCGCGCCGGTGCTGACGCTGGCCAGCGCCCGCCTGCCGCGCAAGGCGGTGCTGGTCGGGCTGATGCTGATCTTCACCGTCGGCAACGTGGCCTGCGCGCTGGCGCCGGACTACACCACCCTGATGGTGGCGCGCATGCTGACCTCGCTCGCCCACGGCACCTTCTTCGGCGTGGGCGCAGTGGTGGCGACCTCGCTGGTGCCGCCGGAGCGGCGCGCGTCGGCCATTTCGCTGATGTTCGCCGGGCTCACCGTGGCCACCCTGCTCGGGGTGCCGGCCGGTGCGTGGCTGGGCCTGCAACTGGGCTGGCGGGCCACGTTCTGGGCGGTGGCGGTCATCGGCGTGCTCGCCACTGCGGCGGTGGCGCTGTGGGTGCCGGCGGCCGCAGGCGCGGTGGCGCCGGTGCCGTGGCGGCAGGAAGTGGCGGTGCTGGCACGCGGCCAGGTGCTGCTGGCGCTGGCAATGACGGTGGTGGGCTATGCCGGGGTCTTTGCGGTGTTCACCTACATCCAGCCGATGCTGGTGCAGGTCACCGGGTTCGCGCAGGCGGCGGTGTCGCCGGTCCTGCTGGTGTTCGGGGTGGGCATGATCGTGGGCAACCTGCTCGGTGGCCGGCTGGCCGACCGTCGCCCCACCGCTGCGTTGCTGGGCAGCCTGGCCGCCCTGGTGCTGGTGCTCGGGGCAATGGGATTGGTCCTGCACAGCAAGACCGCGATGGTGGTGTTTGTCGGTCTGCTGGGCGTGGCCGCGTTCGCCACGGTGGCGCCGTTGCAGCTGCGCGTGCTCGAACATGCACGCGGCGCCGGCCAGAACCTGGCCTCCAGCCTGAACATCGCAGCGTTCAACCTCGGCAATGCGTTGGGTGCGTGGCTGGGCGGGATGGTGATCGCCACGCGGGCCGGGCTGGTGGCCACCCCGTGGGTCGCCGCGCTGCTGACGGCCATTGGCCTGGCCATCGCGCTGTGGAGCGTGCACCTGCAACGTCGGCGCGCTGTCGGGTCGGCCGGTTGTCTGCAGGCACGCTGACGCTGCGCGGCGGTCACGCTCCGCGTTGCCGCAGGCCTGGTGCTGCGGGCAGGTGGTGGCGGGGTGCGCTGTCTTGCCAGCGACTTGGCGATGCGCCGGCGCTGACCGGCATCGCGTCTTCTTCCAACTCATGGAGTTCTGCAATGGAGACACGCTTTCTCGGTCGCTCCGGCTTCAAGGTTCCGGTGCTCGGCCTGGGCGCCGGCACATTCGGCGGCAAGGGGCCGCTGTTTTCGGCGTGGGGCGATACCGATGTGGCGCAGGCGCGGCGCATGATCGACGTGTGCCTGGACGTGGGGCTCAACCTGTTCGATACCGCCGATGTGTATTCCGATGGCGCTTCGGAAGACATTCTCGGCCAGGCGCTGCAGGGCCGCCGCGATCAGGTGATCGTTTCGACCAAGACCGGCCTGCGTCTGGGCGAAGGCCCCAACGATGCCGGCGCTTCACGCTTCCGGTTGTTGCGTGCGGTGGAAGCGTCATTGCGGCGTTTGCGCACCGACTACATCGATCTGCTGCAGCTGCATGCCTTCGATGCGTTGACGCCGATGGAAGAAACCCTGTCCACGCTCGACGGCCTGGTGCGCGCGGGCAAGGTGCGCTATCTGGGTGCGTCCAATTACGCCGGTTGGCAGCTGATGAAATCGCAGGCCGTGGCCGACGCGCACGGCTGGAGCCGCTTCGTTGCCAATCAAACCTATTATTCGCTGGCCGGGCGCGATTACGAGTGGGAACTGATGCCGCTGGGCATCGACCAGGGCATCGGCGCGGTGGTGTGGAGCCCGCTCGGCTGGGGGCGGCTCACCGGCAAGCTGCGGCGCGGCCAGCCGTTGCCGGCGCATAGCCGGCTGCACGCCACCGCCGCAGCCGGGCCTGCCATTGACGATGCGCGCCTGTTCGACATCGTCGATGTGCTGGACGCCATCGCCGCCGAGACCGGCCGCAGCGTGCCGCAGATCGCCATCAACTGGCTGCTGCAGCGGCCCACCGTGAGCACGGTGCTGATCGGCGCGCGCGACGAAGCGCAACTGCGCGACAACCTCGGCGCAGTGGGCTGGTCGCTGACCGACGCGCAACGCGCCCGCCTGGATGCGGCCAGCGCAGTAGAGCCGCCGTATCCGTATTACCCCTACTGGCGCGGACACTTCGCCGAACGCAGCCCGTTGCCGGTGTGACGCGGGCTGCACCATTGCGCCACGCTGCACGGCGGCGGCGACAGCGTGGCGCGCTGCATCCCTGTCGTGAGCGCTGTCGTGCCACAACGACCGGGCCGCGCGTGGAATCACCTCCGGCCTGATCGCTCCACACCCTCAGCGCCCTGCAACTGCCTGCAGCTGTCCAATACAGTTGCCACCGAGTCGTAGCCGGCCCGCGAGCAGGCCGCGGTAGCGCTGAAGCAGTAGTGCAAGCGCCCGGCGTACCGACCTTGCAGATGGTCTCGACCCAGGCACGGCCCGCGTGATGGCCGGGTGCCAGCACGCGGGACGGCCGCGGTGGATCACCTGCGGCCGATCACCAGCGGTAGGCCACCGACATCTGGTATTGCCGTCCGGCGATCGGCCGGCCCATGAACACCCCGCCGGTGGCAGCGCCGGGCACGCGCACATTGCCTTCGGTGAGCCCCAGCGTGTCGGTGACGTTGCTGCCGCTGGCGGTCACTTCCCAGTGATCGCCCACATGCAGGTTGGCGCCGATATCGACCATGTCGTAAGACGGCAGGCGCTGGCTGTTGGCCAGATCCGCAAAGCGCTCGCCGATGTACGAATACGTTGCAAACAGCTTGAGGTCGCCGAACGGCAGCATCCAGTAATAGCTCGGCGTGAGCCGGAACTGCCGCTTGGGTTGGCGCATCACCTGGTTGCCGGTGAACTCGCGATAGTTGCGGTAGTTCGCATCCAGCCACACCCCGGTGCCGGCCAGCTCGAAGCCGCCGAACGGGCGGATGGCGCCTTCCACTTCCAGGCCACGCGCGCGCGAATCGCCAACGGCGGTGAAGTTCTGGCCATTGGACAGGAATGCCTGGAACGGCGAATTCTTGAACGTGTTGTAGAACGCGGTGAGATACAGGTCGTAGCTGCTGGCGCCCGACTTCAATCCCAGCTCGTATTGATCCACTTCCTGCACGCGGTTCTGTCCATCGCGCAGATTGTCGAAGCCGGGGAACTTCACCCCCGAGTTGACCCGCGCAAACAGGCTGTTGTTCTGGTCGAGCGTGAAGTTCAGGCCGGCCGTCCACGAAAACGCTTCATCGTCCTGATCGATGCGCCGTGTGGTCGCCAGCGCCAGCGAGGTGGCGTTGTCGTAAAGCGTGGCGGGGTTGCCGTCCAGGTCGACGGTTGCGGTGTCGTGCACGTCACCGGTGACGCTCTGGCGCTCGTAGCGTGCCCCCAGATCCAGGCGCAGGCGCTCGTTGAGTTCCCACTCGTCGGCAACGAAGGCGGCGATATTTTCACCATCGTACTTCGCGCGCAAATTGAAGAAGGCCGTGCTGGTAAATCCCTGGCGGGTGGCCTGGCGCCCGTCGTCCAGCGCCACGTCGATGCGGCGCGCATTGTTCTGGGCCGTGAGCAGCATGGTGTTGCCCAGGTACCAGGTGTCGGCCGAGGAATACTTGGCGTAATACGCGCCCACGGTGAGCGTATTGCCGGCAAACAACTCGCGGCTCAGGCGCAGGTCGTTGGTGAAGGAGTTCAGACGCTTGTCCACCGACCACCAGCCGGCTTCGAGCACCTGTTGACCTGCATCCACCGTACCGCCGCCATTGGTGTAGCTGGCGCTACCGCCGCTGCCGTAGCTTGCAATGAAATCGCTCAAGCGCTGCGGTGCGTCGCCGGTGAACAGCGCATAGGTCGGTGCGCTGCCACTCATCACATTGAAGCGGTCGGCAACGGTCCAGCCGCCGCTTTCCCAGTTCCATTCGCCGCCGAATACATCGATATTGACGCCGCGCCCGTCGGCCAGGTCGCGCCGCAGCGTCTGGCCATTGGGCCCGACCAGCAGTTCGACGTTGCGGAAGTCGCGGCCGAGCAGGGTGCCGGTCTGCGCGTTCAGGCCGGGAAAGCTGGACAGATCGTTGCCGTTGTTGCGCGAGAGCAATGGAATGGCGGTGTAGAACGCGTTGTTGTCGTCGGTATGCCGCGCATAGAACGACAGCTCGCCGCTGTCCCAGCGTTTGCTCAGGGTGGCGCTGAACTGGCCGCCCTTGTCGGCAGCGAACTGCGGGTCGCGCACGCCGTCGGTTTCACGGAAAAAGCCGCCTACGCTGTAGTACCAGCCGTTGCCCATCGGCCCGCTGTTGAAGACGTCGATGCGACGCAGTGCGTTGTTGCCGCCGGTCAGGCGCACGCTGCCTTCGGGTTCGTCCTGGCCTTTTTTCTGGATGAAATTGACGGTGAGGCCAGGCTGGCCATTGGAGAAGATCGGGCTGGAGCCGCCACGCAACACTTCCATGCGCTCGACCGTATCGTCGACGCGGAACAGCGTTGAATTTTCCAGGAACGACAGGGTCGGCGGCGGGAACAATGGCGAGCCATCCAGCTGCATGGTCACGAACGGCGCATCGCCCTCGGACGGCATGCCGCGCACGAAGATGTTGGCGCCGGTGCCGCCGCCGCTCGGTTCGGCCCACACGCCGGGCACGATCTTGAGCAGGTCGGCGGTGCTTTGCGGCACCGCCTGCTGGATCTGCTCCGGGCTGGCGGTGGTGATCGAAAAACTGGCATCGCGTTTGGCCAGGCCCTTGAAGCGCGCGGTGCCACTGACGATCACCGCATCCAGCGTGGTGGCGTCCTGGGATCCCGCGGCGGGCGCGGCGGTCTGCGTGTGGCCATCCGGCGCCAGCAGCACGGCGGCGATGGCAAGCGAGAGGGTGTAGCGGGGTGAGGAAAAACGCATGCGCATGGTTCCTTGGTCTCGGTGCAAGAACGCTGCCGTGCCACGCAGTGGCGCGCATGCAACGGCAGGCAGTGCATGCGCGCGCCCGCGCTGTCGCGTCGCTGGGCGCCCCCTGTCAGCGCAGTGCAATGAAGTTTTAACCCCAGATGCGCCGCAGCCTGTTGTGCGACGCAGCAGCTACGGCCTCGGTGTGTCGCTGCTCGCATGGCAGGGTGTGCCTGCGCTGTGGCGACCATCACATCCTGCGTCCCACGCGTCGCATGCAGTGACGGATGCAACTGCCTGCGTCGGTGCCGTGCCAATGCGCTGCGCGCCGGTACGTCGATACCGCGCATAAAAGAGGCCGCCCGAAGGCGGCCTCGCTTCCAGTCAGCGGGGGAGAGAGACCGCTGTCAGAAGAACATCCGCACGCCGAACGAGGCGCTGCGGCCGGGAAGCATCACGTCGTCCTTGAGGAAGGAGGTATGCACGCGCGCGTCCTGGTTGGTCAGGTTGTTGCCGTCCAGGAACACTTCCCACGCGTTGCTGCCGTGGTCCACGTGATACGCCAGATGCGCGTCGACGAAGGTGTAGCCGTCGGTCGGGGTCTCGTTCACCGCCACCTTGTCCTGCTTCAGCGTGCGCGTGGCGCCGAGCGAGGCGCGCCACTGGTCGGCATTCCAGCGCATCTGCGCACCGAAACGGCCAGGCGCGATACGCGGCAGGTTGCCGCCGTCCTTCAGGCGCGCACGCACGGTGTCGCCGAATACGCGCAGGTCCCACGCACCGGTGTCGTTGTTGGCCAGGTGGAACGTGGCTTCGCCTTCGAAACCGTGGAAGATCGCGTCGGCCTGGGTCCACTGGCGGATCGGCAGGAAGTCGTTGTCTTCTTCGTTGAACCACTGGCCGCCGGTGTCGACGATGTAGACGAAGTCGTTGTAGCGGTTGTAGTACGCCGCCACCTTGGCATCCACCCACTCGTTCTGGAAGTTCAGGCCCAGCTCGGCCTGGTTGGCCTTTTCGGTCTTCAGATCGGCATCGCCGACCTCGAAGGCGAGCGTGGCGATGTGCGGGCCGTTGGCGAACAGTTCTTCCTCGGCCGGTGCGCGCTCGGCGTGGTCGAGGTTGGCGGTCAGGCGCCACTGCTCGTTGAAGCGGAAACCGCCGCTGGCCGAGAAGCTGGTCGGGGTGAAATCGCGGTCCACGCCGATGTCGGTCTTGTACTTGACCTTGTCCACGCGCGCGCCGACCTCGGCGGTCACCCGTTCCCAGCTGTTGCGTGCCACGGCAAAGGCGCCAAGCGAGCGGGTATCGGTCTTGGGCACGAAGGATTCTTCGCCGATCGCCTGGAAGGTGGTGTCGCTGCCCTGCAGGCCGAACGCGGTCTGCCAGCCGCCGCCGAAGGTGAAGGATGCTTCCACGCGGCCTTCGTTGGCGCGCTTGGTGAACACGGTGCCCACTTCGTCGCCTTCGAACTCGGTATGCGCGTAATCGGTGTGGCCGAAGCTGTAGCGCAGCGCGCTGCCTTCGCCCCACGGATCGGTCAGCCCACCCTTGAGGTCGTAGCGGTCCTGCTGCAGCTTCAACGAGACGCCGCGCTCGCCGATGGACGGGTCGCCTGGCTCGCCGGGGTTGCCGTAGTTGTCGCGGAACCGCGATGCCGACAGGCCCACGAAGCCCCAGTCTCCGGACAGCGACGCACCGATCGAGCCCACCTTGGAGTCGATCCAGCTGTTGAGCTGGCGGCCCTGCGGGGTGTCGTAATCGTTCTGGTTGCGGTACACGCCATCGGCATGAACCGACAGACCGCTGCCATTGCCGGCGTCGACGCGGAACATGTCGGTGTTGCCGTCCTTGTCGCCGCCGTCGAAGCGCACTTCGGCGCGCCCGCTGAAGCCGTCCACCGGCGTTTCGGCAATGCGGCCGTCGACCACGTTGACCACGCCGCCGATCGCGCCGGAGCCGTACAGCAGCGTCGACGGGCCCTTGAGCACCTCGATCTGGTTGGCCAGGAACGGCTCGATCGCCGGCGAGTGGTCCTGGCTGACCGTGGACACGTCCTGGGTGGACAGGCCATCGCGCAGCACCGCCACGCGCGGGCCGTCCAGGCCGCGGATGATCGGCCGGCCCACGCCGGGGCCGAAGTTGGAACTCTGCACGCCCGGCAGGCTGGCCACCGTCTCGCCCAGGCTGGAGCTGCGCACTTCGTCCAGGCGTTCGCCGGCCAGCACCTCGACCGGGCGGCTCAGCTCACCGGCGGCATCGCGCAGCGGGCTGGCGGTGACGACGACCTTGTCCAGATCCTTGATATGGCGGCCGCTGGAGGGCGTGGCGTCGTGCCGGGTGTCCGAGGACGGTGGCGTCTGCGGGTCACCAGCGGCCGACGCGTCGTCTGCCATGGCCAGGGCGGGGGACAGCAGGCCGGCCAATGCCAGCGAAAGGGCGGAGCGGCGCAGCGAGGGAACGAGGGAGGGGGACATATCGACCGGACTCTCAGAATTGTTACTGTATATCAATAGGATGGCGCAGCTTGCCTGCTGCGCCGACGGGCAAGACCCGCCCTGCGCGATGCAGTGATGCGGGGCTGGAACAAGGAAGATGTTATATTATTCCACGTCGCCGCGAGTACCTGCTGGAAGTCATGCCCCTACCCACGCTTCGCCATCTGCTCGACCGCTTCGGTGCGACCGGGTCGCTGCTGTGCGCCGTGCACTGCGCGGTGCTGCCGCTGGTCCTGGCCCTGGCGCCTTCGCTGGGCCTTTCTTTCTGGCTGGGGGACGGCGTGGAACTGGCCATCGTGGTGTTCGTGACCTTGCTGGGATTGTTCAGCCTGGTCCTGGGCTATCGCCGGCACAAGGCGCTGCATGCGCTGGCATTGCTGCTGCCGGGCCTGGCGTTGCTGTGGCTGGGTCTGCTGTACGACCCGCTGCATCATTCGGTGGTGCCGCATGCGGTGGTGATGACCTTGGGCGGCACCCTGGTGGGCATCGCCCATCTGGTCAATCTGCGTCTCAACCACGGGCACGGGCATGTCCACGATGCCAGCTGCGCGCACTGAGATCGGCTGAGTCGTGAGGCGGTCGGCAGGGTGCGCCCGGCGACGCCTTGAGCTGTCGCAGGCACCTGATCGCCATGATGGGTATCCGCTACCGACCAGGCACCGGCGCGCTGCACGGGCGGGCCGCTTGCCCGGCGCCAGCGTTGGGCGGCTCTACCGTCGGGCTGCGCGCCTTGCGGCCGACGTGATAGGCTTGCCGGCCTTGCGCGAGGGCGCCGCCGGTGCAAACCTCGCCAGACCCGTGCCAGCACGGGAATTTGTATTCACATTCAGGAGTCGACGAAATGGGTAAGGGTGACCGTAAGACCGCCAAGGGCAAGCGCTACAACGCCAGCTACGGCAATTCGCGTTCGCACGCGGTGAGCAAGGTTGTCGTGGGTGCGGCTGCCCCGGTTGCCAAGAAGGGTGTGGTCAAGGCGCCGGCCAAGAAGGCCGTTGCCAAGAAGACCGTTGCCAAGGCCGGTTGATTCCAGCCACTTCGCGACATCGAAACGCGGCGCTTGCGCCGCGTTTTTTTTATGCCCGACATCAGCGCACCATGCTGTTCGTCTGCCTGTTGGCGTGCATGGACCGACGCTGGACTACGTGGACCATGCGGCGCATCACCGCCGTCGGTAGCCGCTGCAAATCAAGGCAAGACACTCAAGAGTGGCTTGCGCAATGGCATTCACCGGGGCTGTCCGTGATGGATCGGAGACAGCCTGCGCGCCTCAATGGTGCAACGTCTCTAGTGCGCTGTGTCCGCCGCCGGTGCGGTGTTCTTCGCCGCTGGGGTCAGCAACTGTTCGGCCAGCCCACGATAAATCGGCGTTTTGCACACCAGCCCCGACACCGCGCGTGCAATCAACACGGTGGCCAGGATCGGCAGCAGCATCTGGCTGGTGTCGGTGAGCTCCAGCGAGATCACCGCCGAGGTCAGCGGTGCCTGGGTCACGCCGGTGAGATAGGCGCACATGCCCAGCAGCACGAAGGTGCGCGGGTCCACGCCCGGCATCAGCACCGACAGGTTGTGGCCGATGCCGGCACCGACCGCCAGCGCCGGTGAAAACAGGCCACCCGGAATTCCCGCCAGATACGACACCAGATTGGCGATGAGCTTCATCAGCCCGAATTCGTGCCCCACCACCGCCTGCCCCTGCACCAGGCTGCGTGCCTGCTCGTAGCCGGTCCCGAAGGCGCCTTGCCCGAACACCAGCGCCAACCCGACCAGGGCTACGCCGCACAACGCCGCCAACAGCACCGGGTGGCGCCGGCGCAGGCTGCCCAGCCAGCGCGGCTTGCCACTGACGCTGGCCAGCACCAGACGCGCAAAGATCCCGCCCAGCAGCCCGGCCACGCTGCCACACAGCGCAATCGCCAGCCAGGCCTGGCCCAGTGGCAAGGCCACCGCCACCTTGCCGAAATACGTGTAGTTGCCCAGCACGCCCAGCGACACCACGCCGCCCACGATCACCGCGGTGAGCAGGGTGCCGGAAAAGCGGTGCTCGAAGCGCCCGCTCAATTCCTCGATCGCAAACACCACCCCCGCCAGCGGCGTGTTGAACGCCGCGGCAATGCCGGCGGCGCCGCCGGCCAGCAAAAAGTGCGAGAGCTCGCGTGGATCATGAAAGCCGAACCAGCGCCCGAACACATGCATCAGGCTGGCGCCGACATGCACGGTGGGCCCTTCGCGCCCGACCGAGGCGCCACCCAGCAACGACAACGTGGTCAAGGCAAGCTTGCCGATCGACACGCGCAGCGACAGGTTGGTCTCGCGAAACGCCGGGTCCGGATGCTCCAGCGCGGCGATGACCTGCGGAATGCCGCTGCCACGGGTGGGACGCAGGGCGCCGGCGGTGAGCCAGGCAAGCAGGGCGAAAATGCCCGGCGTCAGCAGCAGTGCCCACCAGATCGAGTGTGCGGTGATGCGCTGGAACAGGTGGAAGGCCGCATCGCTGGCCTTGGCGAACACGATCGCCACCAGAGCCACCGCGATCGCACCACCCCACAGTGCTGCGCGGCGACGCCAGCCTGCGCTGGACAACAACGGCCGCAGACGACGCGGCGACGGATCGGGAACGGACATCGCAGTATTGTCGCACCCACCGGCCGTCGCCGGTGAACAGTGTGCTCAGTGCATCAGTGTGTGGCGTCCGGCGGCACGCGCAGTGCCGGCAGCAAGGTGGCCGGGTTGCCATCGTTCGGCGCAGCCGCAATGCCCAGCAGGCGCGTCATCAAGGCATATACATCGACGTTGTCGAAGCCGGGCAAGGTCTTGCCCTGTGCCAGGTCCGGGCCCTGCGCCACGAACACCGCACGCATCGATGGCAGCGCCGGGTCGAAGCCGTGCGAGCCGCGCACGCCCTGCTGCGGGCGCCTGGCCAGTTTGTCCGGGAACAATGCGTCCCAGCCCTCATGCATCTGGCACACGATCGGTGGAATGCGCGGGTTGCTGCCGTAATGCCAGTGCGTCGGCAATTCTTCCTTGCGCCAGCAGTCGTACTGCGCATGCATGCCGAGCAGGGCGGCTTCGGCGGCGGCCTGTTGCCCGGGCATTGGCGCAAACCCGATCACCTGCCCGTCGGTGAGCGCGGTGGCCACCGTCGCCGGCGCGATGTCTTCCACGCTGATCGCATGGCCCGGCGCCACCTCGGCCATGCCGTGGTCGGACACCACGATGATGTTGGTGCGTGCGCGGGTGCCGTCGCGCTGCATCCCGGCCAGCAGCCGGCCGATGGCGGCATCCACCGCGCGCACGCTGTCGGCGTATTCGCGCGACTCCGGGCCGTGGTCATGGCCGGCTTCGTCCACGTGTTCGAAGTACAGCGTGACCAATCGCTTGCGTGCGGCGCCGGAGTCGCTCAGCCAGCCGAGCACGGTGTCCACGCGTGCTTCCAGGCCGATGCCTTCTTCGTAATGGCGCCACTGGGTGGGCCGCACGCCCTGGATCGCCGCTTCGCTGCCCGGCCACGACCATGTCGCCGCATGCAGGCCGGCGTTTTCTGCGCCTACCCACAACGGCTGGCCACCCCACCAGCGCGCATCGCCCACCGCCTCGGGCTTGCTCAGCCAGAAACTGCCCAGCGCCGGGTCGCGCATGCTGTTGTGCACGATGCCGTGGTGGTCCGGGCGCAGCCCGGTGACCAGCGTGTAGTGGTTGGGAAAGGTCAGCGACGGATACGACGGCGTCATCCAGCGCGCACGCACGCCCTCGCGCGCCAGCTGCGACAGGTGCGGGGTGATGCCGCGATCGAGCATGTCCGCACGCAGCCCGTCGATGGAGATCAGCAGCAAGGTGTGCGCGCTGGCATCGGCTGCCGCGTCCTGTGCGGGCGACGCTGCAGCGGGCGAGGGTGGCGCAGCGCCACGGACGGAAGGCTGGCAGGTACAGGCCGCGAGCAGCACGCTGGCCATTGCGGCGAACACAAGACGTCGGTCGATCATGCACGCGAGTGTAAGGCGCGGCGATGACGTCGCGAAGTCAGGGCGTGTGGGGCGGGTGTGCGTGGGCGAACAGATCGTCGGCGCGTGCACTCTGGCGTGGCGACCAGCCTTCCAGCTGCAGCAACGCCTGCTTGGTCGGCAGGCCGCCGCCGAAGCCGGTCAACGCCCCATTGGCGCCGATCACGCGGTGGCACGGCAGCACGATCGGCAGCGGGTTGCGGCTGTTGGCGGCGCCCACCGCACGGCTGGCGGCAGGCCGCCCCACCGCCTGCGCCAGTTGCACGTAACTCCAGGTCTGGCCGAACGGAATCTGCGCCAGCGTGTGCCAGACCTCCAGTTGAAACGGCGTGCCGGCCGGCGCCAACGGCAGGTCGAAACGGCGTCGCCCGCCGTGCAGATAGTCCAGCAGTTGCTCGCGCGCCTCGCGCACCAGTGCGGCCTCCGGATCGTGCACCCAGCGCGCCCGCCCGGCCGCGTCGTAACGGTTCTGCGCGAACAGGATGTGGCGTACGCCAGCGTGGTCGGCGGCCACGGTGAGCGCGCCGATCGGCGACGGGAAAGTGTCGTAACGCACTGCGCTCATGGGCGGGGTTCCTTGTGATCGACGGCCAGATGCCACAGGTGCAGCACCGCATACGCGCGCCATGGCCGCCATGCCTGCGAGCGCGCCTCGGTGGCGCGCTCGCTCAGCCGCTCCGGCGCGCCAAGCACCTGCTGCAGGATCAGATCGCCGGCCGGAAACGCATCCGGATGCGACAGCGCGCGCATGGCGATGTAGTGCGCGGTCCACGGTCCGATGCCGGGCAGGGCAGTACAGGCCGCGACGAAATCGACCAGCCGCTGGCCGGCACCGAACTGCAGCCGCCTTTGCGCACAGGCGCCGGCCAGCGCCCGCAAGGTGGCGGCGCGGGCGCGTGGCAGGCCCAGCTGTTCCAGCGGTGCGTCGGCCAGTTGCGCGGGGGTGGGAAAACTGCGGTCCAGGCCTGGCGGCATGTCGGCATGCTGGCCGCCGTGGCGGTCGACCAGGCGCGCCGCCAGCGTCGTGGCACCGGCCACGCTGATCTGCTGGCCCAACACCGCACGCACCGCCACTTCGAACCCGTCCCATCCCCCCGGCACGCGCAGGCCGGGCCGGCGCGCAATCGCCTCGGCCAGCAGCGGCTCCTGGGCAAGCGTGGCATGCACGGCCTGCAGGTCCGCGTCCAGGTCGAACAGCCGGCGCACGCGGCGCACGATCTGCGGGATCCGGCGTGGGTCGGTGGCGCCGATGCGCAGCAGCAGCTCGGCGCGCTGCGGCGCCGGTGCGACCTCGATCACGCTGGCGTTGCCGGGCGTGCCGATCACGCGCCGGTAGCTGCCGGCATCGATCTGCTCGATCCCCGGGATCGCACGGCGCCGCAAGAATGCCAGCATCGCCGGCCAGTCCAGCGGCGGCCGATAGCCCAGGCGCAGCGTGAGTTCGCCGCCGGGGACTTCGGCGCGTTGCTTGCGCAAGGCCGACGGCGGCATCCCGCAGCCCTGTACGAAGGCCGCATTGAAACGGCGCAGGCTGTTGAAGCCCGCGGCCAGCGCGACCTCGGTCACCGGCAGTGCGGTTTCGGTGAGCAGTTGCTTGGCCAGCAGCAGCCGACGCGTGCCATGCACCTGGATCGGCGTGGCGCCGAGCTGCTGCACGAACTGCCGCTGCAATTGCCGCGCACTTACGCCGACCGCATCGGCCAGGGTCTGCACCGGCTGCTCCTGCAACACGCCGTCGGCGATCATCGCCAGGGCACGCTGCACGCTCTCGTCGCCCAGATGCTGCTGCGCCTGCGGCGACAGCTCCGGCCGGCAGCGCAGGCATGGCCGGTAGCCGGCTGCACTGGCCGCCGCAGCGCTGGGGTAGTAGCTTACGTTGCCCGGATTGGGCGCCGGCGCCGGGCACACCGGGCGGCAATAAATGCCGGTGCTGCGCACGGCGGTAAAGAACAGCCCGTCGAAGCGCGCATCGCGCGCCAGGCGGGCGCGGTCGCATTGGGTCCGGTCGGGCGTGAGCGATTGCATGGCGCCAGTCTATGCGCTGCCCATCGCCCCGGCTGGCCGTTTTCGGACAGCACTGTGCTCAGCGTGATGCCGCCTCGTCCGAGGCGAACGATGTGCAACCGCCGCGACGTCAGCGCCGCCTGCGCCGGGGCGCGATGCCGCTGGATGCTTCGTAGCGCACGCATGCAGGCAACTGGCCTGACGGGTGCCAGGTTAAGGTCGGGTTCGGGGCATGCTGCGCGTCCGCCCTAGACTGGGAGCCCGCTCACGCTCTCGATGGCCCGCACCCGATGTTGAAACCGCTTTGCCTGTCCCTTGCGTGTCTGCTTCTGCTGGCGGCGTGCGACCGCACCAGCACCTCCGCCGATGCCGCGATGGCGCAGCAGAACGGCGGCGCGCAGGCCGGCGACGGCGACCATATGGTGTCGGTGGATACGCCCGAGCCGGTGCCGCCTCCGCGCCCGCGTACGCAGGCAGGCGAGGCGGGTTGGCCGCAGGCCGAGCTTGATGCCGGCCAGGCCTGGATCAGCTGCGCCACCGATTACGGAAAAGAGGCCGGCGACGGCACCCTGCTGCCGGCGCTGGATCGGGCCAGCGTGGAAGCGGCGCTGGCGCCGTGCCGCGACACCGGGCTGCTGCGGGTGCGCTACGCCGGCAAGATCAACGCGGGCTTTGCCGCGCTGGTATGGCGGCTGGCGGCAGTGGCCGAGCAGTGGCGTCTGCCGCATCGCATCCTGGATCTGGATTCCAGCGGCGGGCAGGTAGAGGCCGCGATCCGCGCCGGCGACACCATCGGCGAATCCAACTGGACCATCTGGGTGCGCGAAGGCTCGATCTGCCATAGTGCCTGCGTGTTCGTGCTTGCCGCCGGCGACAACCGTCTGGTCGCCGGCAAGGTCGGCATCCACCGGATGATGCGGATCAGCTCCAAGGCCACCTCGCGGGCCGAGCTCAATCGCGAGTTGCGCGAGGTCTACGGCAACGTCAAGGATTACCTGGAGCGCAACGGCGTGGCAGTGGCGGTGGCCGACCTCATGATGACGGTGCCCAACCGCAGCCTGCGCCTGCTCACCATGGAAGAGCTGCGCGAATACGGGCTGGACGGCACCAATGCCGTGCAGGACGACCTGGAGCGGATCCGCCAGATGCGCAAGTGCGGCGATGCGTTCGTGCGGCGCAAGGATGCGTTTCTGGTCGCCTTCGACCAGAAGTGCAAGGGCGAGGGCGCGGACCTGGATGCGGTCAACGCCTGCGGCCTGGCCTTGAAGCAACGCTTCGGCTTTCCGGATGCGGCCTGCCCGGAGGAAAGCCCGCTGGCGGAAACCGACGCGGCGGCCCTGCCGACCACCCCGGCGGCCGACGCGCAGCGCGATGCCGCCCCCGCCGAGCAGGCACCGGCCGCACCGGACGCCCAACCGGCCGCCGAGTCCGTGCCGGCGTCGCCGTCAGCCGCCCACGCCGACGGTTGAGGCCGGCCGCAGGTTTCACGCGTATCGCACTGGGCGCTGCCTATCGTCGCCGGAACACAACCGAGCCGGGGGGCAGTATGCGAGGGAAGACCAAAGGCGTTTTGCTGGCATATCTGCCGTCCGCCCTGCTGGTGCTGGTGGGCTTTGGCGTGGCCGAGCTGCTGCGTGTGGCCGCTGCCGCAATGCACGAGCAGTGGCCAGCCACCCTGGCGATGTGGCTCAGCCTGGCGGCCTTGATTGCGGCCATCGCGCGCGCGTTCTGGGTCAGCTGGCGCCTGTGGCGACCACGCAGCGTGGCGACGGTGCCGCCCGCACCGGGCGGTGAGGTATAGGCACTGCGCTCGGCCGGCACTCTTCTCGCCTTCGGATGCGGCGTGCGCGATGGGTTGCCCGCCTCATTCCCATCAAGCCGACCTGCGCCCGCTTGGCACCCACCATCGAGACGTTTTCCAGCGATTCCATCGCGACATCCGCAGCTGCACTTGTGTTGCGCAGGTCGCGCCATAGACTGCGCAGCGCAGCGCACGCTGCGGCCCGTTTCTTCCATCCGATCCGTACAAGGTCCCTGTCCCATGCTCCGTCCTCGTTTGCTTGTCGCGTTTGTGCTGGCTCCCGCGCTGGCGTTTGCCCAACAGCCGCAGCCGTCCAGCCGCCCGGTCACCGCCACGCAGGCAGCGCCGTCCACGCAGCGGCCGTCTGCGGCGCAGCCGGCTCCCGCCTCGAGCGCCGCCCAGCAGGCCCAGGTGGCCAAGCAGGACATCGAAATGACCCAGGCCGCCCTGCGCGTGGCGCAGATGGTCGATGCCAATAAGGCCGCTTCGTTGTGGGACGGCGCGTCCGCTGTCGCCAAGACCGCGGTCAAGCGCGACGCCTTCGTCGCCCAGCTGGCTGGCGAGCGTGCGCGCCTGGGTGCGGTGGTCGGGCGCGGCCAGAGCTCGGTAACGCGGGTGAAGTACGGCCCCGGCGCGCAGGTGCCCGAGGGGCTGTACGTCAACGTCAGTTTCCCGACCCGGTTTGCCAATGCGCCGCAGCCGGTGCGTGAACTGGTTTCGTTCCGACTGGACGAAGACAAGACCTGGCGCGTTGCCGGCTACAGCCTGCGCACGGCGGCCAAGTGATGGTGCCGCTTCCTAGGAGCCTTGCATGCAATTGACCATCGAACTGCAGATGCTCGGCTGGGCCATGGTGCTTGGCCTGGTACAGCTGCTGGCAGCCTCCGGCAGCATGACGGCCCAGCGTGGCACCAAATGGAACGCCAGCGCCCGCGACGGCGAGGCCAAGCCGCTGACCGGCGTTGCGGCGCGTCTGGACCGCGCGTTCCGCAACTATCTGGAAACCTTTCCGATCTTCGCCGCCGCCGTGCTGGCGGTGAGCGTGGCCGGGCGCACCAGCGCAGACACCGCGCTGGGTGTGCAGCTGTATCTGTGGGCGCGCGTGGCCTATGTGCCGGCCTATGCGGCCGGCATTCCCTACGTGCGCAGCGCAATCTGGGTGGTGTCGTTCTGGGGCATCGTCAAGCTGCTGCGCGCGCTGCTGGGCTGGTGACGCGTGGATGCGCGCCTGATCCTGATCAAGGGGCAGGCCAGGGATAGCGTCTAGACTGGGCGCATCGGCAGTCGCGGGTGCGCAGCATGCAATCGGTGGATATCGCGATCATTGGCGCCGGGCCGGTCGGGCTCGGTTTTGCACGTGCCCTGGCCGGCAGCGGCCTGTCGGTCGCGCTGATCGATCAACAGCCGCGTGAGTCGCTTGCCGAACCGGCCTTCGATGGACGCGAGATTGCGCTCACGCACGCCTCGCGTAGCGTGCTGGAGCAATTGGGCATCTGGCAGCAGTTCCCCGCAACGGCAATCTCGCCACTGCGCGATGCGCGCGTCATGGATGGGCATTCGTCCTTTGCGCTGACCTTTGCCGCGGCTGCGCCAGCTGCCGGGGCGCTGGGCTGGCTGGTACCCAATCATCTGATCCGTCGCGCGGCCTGGCAGGCCGTGCAGACGCAGGATGGACTGCAGATCCACTGCGGTTGCAGCGTGCACGCGCTGTACCACGGTGCCGGGCGGGTGGAGCTGCAACTCTCCGACGGGCAGCGGCTGTCGTCGCGCCTGCTGGTTGCGGCCGACAGCCGGTTTTCCACAACCCGGCGGCTGCTCGGCATCGGGGCGCAGTTGCGCGATTTCGGCAAGACCATGCTGGTGTGCCGGATGCGTCACACGCTGCCGCATCAGCATGCGGCGTGGGAATGGTTTGGCTACGGCAAGACGCTGGCGCTGTTGCCGTTGCACGGTCATCGCGCCGGCGCCGTGCTCACCCTGCCGCCGCGACAGGTCAACGCACTGCTTGCGCTGGATGAAGACCACTTCAGCGCCGCCGTCAGTGACGCATTCGAGCATCGCCTCGGCCGCATGCACCAGGACGGCAGCCGGCATGCCTATCCGCTGGTTGCCGCCTACGCGCACCGGTTCGTGGCCGAGCGCGCGGCCTTGATCGGCGATGCGGCGGTGGGCATGCATCCGGTCACCGCGCACGGGTTCAACTTTGGATTGCAGAGCCAGGCGCGCCTGGCCGAGCGCGTGCGTGCCGCCGCCGCTGCCGGGCGCGACATCGGCAGCGCCGGGCTGTTGCATGACTACCAACGCGTGCACCGCCTTGCCACCCGGCCCTTGTTCGAGGCAACCAATGCCGTGGCTGCCCTCTACACCGATGACCGCCTGCCGGCGCGCGTGTTGCGAGGCGGCGCGCTGCGTGCGGCGCATGCGATCGCTCCTTTCCGGCGGGCGATTGCGGCACATTTGACCCAGCGCAGCTGACGCGTCGAGAAGACCGTCCCAGGTCGATCGTCACCACATCGCGGGTCGGGTGGCGTGATCACAAGCGCCAGGCTGTGCTGCGCGATGCCGCCCGATGCAGGCGGTTCGCCCGTGTTGCAGTCTTACGCCGGATCATCCGGGGACGGCGCGATGTTGCGCTGGCCGCTCAACGAGCGTCATGCAGGGTGGTCGGCATCCGGGTCCATCGCCAGCACACGAATCTCCACCTCATCCAGCTGCACCAGCTGGCCCGGGCGGATCTTCGCGGTCTTGCGCAGTTCCTGCACGCCATCGACGCTGACGGCACCGCTGGCGACGACCGCCTTGCCCTGGCCGCCGCTATCGGCAATGCCGGCCAGCTTGAGCAGTTGATTGAGTTCGATGTACTCGCCGTCCAGGTCGAATTCCAGGAATTGCATGCTGCGCTCGATGACAGGAAGACGGCGATTATCCGCCTGTCGCCGTCCACAACACCACCGTGGCAAGACGACGGGGGCCGGCGGCTGCAATCGGTGGCGCAGCGGTACCCAGGCCACTGGCTGCATCCATTGCACGATCGTCGTAGGCCGCGTCTGCGCGCTTATTCGCGTCGAAAGCGTGCGATTTCATCGAGCATGCCTTCGGCACGCACGACGCCGGGCCCGGCATGCGCGTTGTCGATACGCTCCAGCCACGGATGGCGGCTGCGCTGCAGCCGTCGATAGCCGAGCCAGGTACCAATACCGCCGAGCACGCCCACCAGCAGATTGAGCAGCAGCCAGTCGTGCGGCAGGGTCAGGCCGGTCAGTGCGCGCCAGCCGGCGTCCGCCACCGCCACCCACAGCACCCAGAACGCCACGCCCAGCCACGGGGCCACCCGCGTGCGCCAGCGCCGCAACTGCGCGAGCGCGCGCTGCGTGGGCAGCAGCGGTCCGGCAAAGTCCAGCTGCGCCAACAGCTGCAGCTGCCGTAGTGCGGAGATCGCCAGCGCAATGCTCCACAGCTGCAGCAGCACGCCGCCGATGATCGCCGCGGCCTGATCCGTATGGGCAAGCCAGCTGTGCGCGATCAGGATGTGCAGCACCACTGCGCACAGTAAGTGCGCCGATTGGCTCAGCCACAGCGGGCGCAGGCTGGCGCGCGCCGCATGGCGACGTAGTTCGCCGCTGATGTGGCCGATCTGCGTGGTGTGCTGATCCAGGCGGTGTTCCATCGCGTGCCAGGCGCGTTGCATGTCGTCGAGTTCCATCGAGTGTTCCTTCGGCTAAGCGGGGTGGTCAGAGTTCGGCGCGGATGCGCGCCTTGAGGCGGCTGAGTTTCGTGGCGACGTTGGTCTCGCTGATGCCGAGCACCTCGCCGATCTCGCGGTAGCTGTGCGCGTCCAGGTACAGCAGCATCAAGGCCCGTTCCAGTTGCGGCAGGTGCGCGATAAAGCCGTAGAGCGCGGCGACCTGCTGTTCGTGCGCCGGGTCGCGTGCCAGCGGGTCGGCGATGCTGTCGACCACCGCCTCCAGCGGAAGCGGGTCGTGCGGCACGCGGCTGCGGCCGCGCAGATCGCTGATTGCCACGTTCAGGGCGATGCGGTACATCCAGGTGGAAAAACGCCGGGTGGTGTCATAGCCGGGAAATGCACGCCATAACTGCGCGGTGATGTCTTGCGCCAGCTCGGCACGGTTGTCCGGGTTCCAGCAATAGCTGGCCGCGACCTTCAGGACGATGCCACGGTGCTGCTGCAACAAGGCGTTGAAGCGGGTGTGCAGGTCTGTTTCCAGGGACATGGTTCCGGCCGCGTGGGTGGATGACAAGGGTCGAACAGATGATTCGCCGACGCGGGCAATTCGTCACAACCTGAACGGAACGTCACGGCCCTTCGACAGGAGGGGGTCTAAGGGCGCACACTATGCTGCTTTGCGCCTGCCGGCTCCGTGCGGCGCCTCCGGAGTTACCCATGACCCAAGAATCTTCCGCGCCGCTGCTGTTTGCAGACCTCGGCCTCTCGGACGCTGTGATGAAAGCCGTCGCCAACGTTGGCTACGAGTCGCCGTCGCCGATCCAGGCCGCCACCATTCCTGCGCTGCTGGCAGGCCGCGACGTGCTCGGCCAGGCGCAGACCGGTACCGGCAAGACCGCCGCGTTCGCGCTGCCGGTGCTGTCCAACGCCGACCTCCACCAGGTCAAGCCGCAAGCCCTGGTGCTGGCGCCCACCCGCGAGCTGGCCATCCAGGTCGCCGAGGCGTTCCAGAAATATGCCGAGGCCATTCCCGGCTTCCGCGTGCTGCCGGTGTACGGCGGCCAGCCCTATGCCCAGCAGCTGAGCGCGCTCAAGCGCGGCGTGCATGTGGTGGTGGGCACCCCGGGCCGGGTGATCGACCATCTGGACCGCGGTACGCTGGACCTGTCGCAGCTCAAGACCCTGGTGCTGGACGAAGCCGACGAAATGCTGCGCATGGGCTTCATCGACGACGTCGAAGCCGTGCTCAAGAAGCTGCCGGAGCAGCGCCAGGTGGCCTTGTTCTCGGCCACCATGCCGCCGGCCATCCGCCGCATCGCGCAGACCTATCTGAAGGACCCGGCCGAAGTCACCATCGCGGCCAAGACCACCACCTCGGCCAACATCCGCCAGCGCTACTGGTGGGTGAGCGGGCTGCACAAACTGGATGCGCTGACCCGCATCCTCGAGGTCGAGCAGTTCGACGGCATGATCATCTTCGCGCGCACCAAGGCGGCCACCGAAGAACTGGCGCAGAAGCTGCAGGCACGCGGCATGGCTGCGGCCGCCATCAACGGCGACATGCAGCAGGCCGCGCGTGAGAAGACCATCGCCCAGCTCAAGGACGGCAAGCTGGACATTCTGGTCGCCACCGACGTGGCCGCCCGCGGTCTGGACGTGGAACGCATCAGCCACGTGCTCAATTACGACATTCCCTACGACACCGAAAGCTATGTGCACCGCATCGGCCGTACCGGCCGTGCCGGGCGCACCGGCGACGCGATCCTGTTCGTGACGCCGCGCGAGAAGGGCATGCTGCGCTCGATCGAACGCGCCACCCGTCAGCCGATCGAAGAAATGCAGCTGCCGAGCGTGGATGCGGTCAACGACACCCGCGTGGCGCGTTTCATGACCCGCATCACCGAGACCCTGGCCGGTGGTCAGATCGACATGTACCGCGATCTGCTGCAGCGCTACGAGACCGAAAACAACGTACCGGCGATCGATATCGCCGCCGCCATGGCCAAGCTGCTGCAGGGCGATGCGCCGTTCCTGCTGACCCCACCGGTGCGTGGTGCGCGCGAAGAGTTCGCACCGCGCGAGCGCAACGAACGTGCCGACCGTGGCGAGCGTCCGCGCTTCGAGCCGAAGTTCGAGCGTGGTCCGCGTGCCCACGACGGCGAGCGCGCGCCGCGTCCGCCGCGCGGCGACGATGCCGGCGGCGAGCGTCCGCGTCGCGAGCCGGCACCACGCGGCGAGCCGGAGTTCGGCATGGAAAGCTATCGCATCGAAGTGGGCCACACCCACGGCGTGAAACCGGCCAATATCGTCGGTGCCATCGCCAACGAGGCCGGCCTGGAAAGCCGCTACATCGGCCGTATCGACATCCAGGACGATTACTCGATCCTGGACCTGCCGGCCGACATGCCGCGCGAATTGCTCACGCACCTGAAGAAGGTCTGGGTGTCCGGTCAGCAGCTCAACATGCGCAAGCTGGAAGACGGCGAAGCCGCAGCGTCGGCGGCCAAGCCACGCTTCCCGCGAGGTGGCAAGCCGTCCGGTCGTCCGAACGGCCCGGGCCGCCCGATGGACCGCTCCGGCGCGCCGCATCGCAAGGGCCCGCCCAAGCCGCGCGGCGAGTAAGCGCGGGCAGGGCCGGCGGCAGCCGGCAAGGGGCTGCAAGTGGTTGATTTGGCTATGCCTATAAGCGCATAGCAAGTCCGGCGTCGTTGCCGGGCCCGTTCCAGCGCCGCCTTGGACGTCGTCCCGCCGCCTGCACACGGCCCGACCGGTCGTCCGGCACGCGAACCCTGCCATACAGACTGGGCCATTGCGGCCGTTACTGCCTTCAGGCGCCCACTGGGCGCCTGAATCGCATCGGCGCGGCGAAGGACGGATGGCAATGGGGCAGGCAGCACGCAGCAAGAGTGGTGGGCAGACCCTGCATCTGATGCGCGGCTGGCTGACGCTTCCTTTGGCGCTCCTGATCGGCATGGCCGTGGCGATGGCGGTGATCTCGGCGCTGGTGATCGAGATCCAGTCCGGAGCCACCGCCTGGATCGTCGGCGAGAGCCACTGGTCCAAGGCCCAGCAGGAGTCGGTCTACTGGCTGGAGCGCTATCTGGGAAGCGGCGACCCGGCCGATCTGCAGGCGGCCTGCCGGGCGCTGGAGGTGCCGCTGGGCGATCGCTCGGCGCGCATCGCGGTCGAGCAGCCGGTGATCGACTGGGACACGGTCTACGCCGGGCTGGCCGCCGGCCGCAATGCCCGTGAGGACATGCCGCAGATGGTGCGGCTGTACCGCTACGGCCAGCGTGTACCGCATCTGGGCGAGGCGATCGCGCTGTGGAAGCAGACCGACAGCGACATCCTGCAACTGAATGCGCTGGCCGACCGGGCCGCGTCCGCTCAGGCCACTGCCACGCCCGACCCGCGCACCCTGCAGGCGCTGCGCGATGAGCTGCATCTGCTGGACGCACGCATGCGCCGCATCGCGGCGGAATTTCTGGTGTTGCTGACCCGCTGTGCGCGGCTGCTGCACGATGTGATGGTGGTCTGCAGCCTGGCCACCCTGCTGCTGGTGCTGACCACCTGCGTGCTGGCCATGCGCCGTATCCGCGATTACCTGCTGTCACACGAAGGCCGCTTCCGCACCGCGTTTCAGCAGGCGGCGCTGGGCATGGTCAAGTTCGATCTGCGAGGCCACGTGCTGGACGCCAACGCCTCGATGGCCAACATCCTGCGCTATCGCCCGGAGGAACTGCAGGCCTGCACACTGGCGCAGGTGATGCACCCGGACGACATCGTGCTGGACAGCCGCGGCATGATCGACTGGCCGCGCCTGCTGCAATCGGGCGAGCTGCGCTTCCTGCGCGCCGATGGCGGGGTGATGTGGGGGCGCTGGAGCGCGTCGCTGGTGGAGCCCGGCCCGGAAGAACCCACGCTGGTGCTGGCGGTGATCGAAGATGTCTCGCACGCGCACGAGCTGGCCGACGAAGTCGCCTACCACGCGCGCCACGATGCCTTGACCGGCTTGATCAACCGCCGCGAAATCGAACGCCGCTTGCTGAAGCTGATCGAGCTGCCGCAATCGCCACAGTTGTGCCATGCGCTGTGCTTCGTGGACCTGGATCATTTCAAGCTGGTCAACGACACCTTCGGGCATGCGGTCGGCGACAAGTTCCTGTGCCACTTCGCCGATGTCATCACCATGCAGCTGCGTCCGGGCGACTGGCTGGGGCGGCTGGGCGGCGACGAGTTCGCGATCCTGCTGGCCAATACCGATCTGGCGCAGGCGCAGGCCTTGCTGGAGCGCATGCACGGGGTGCTCGGGCAGCCGTGGAGCCATCAGGATGGCAAGCCGCTGACGCCGAGCTGCAGTTTCGGCGTGGTGGAAGTCTGCCACGGCGCCAGCGATGTCAACGCACTGATGACCGCGGCCGATCTGGCCTGCTATGCGGCCAAAGAAGAAGGCCGCAACCGGATTCGCTGTTTCAGCGAAAACGACCTGGCATTGGCGCGCCGCCGCCATGACGGTGGCTGGATCAGCGCGGTGCAGCAGGCCATCGCCGAAAGCCGGTTACTGCTGTATGCGCAGAAGATCCAGGTGCTCAGCGACCCCGGGCGGGTGCAGTACGAAGTGCTGGTGCGCATGCGCGCGCGCGACGGGCGCGTGCTGAGCCCCGGCGAGTTTCTGCCGGCGGTGGAGCGGTACGGGCTCGGGCGCATGGTCGATGCCTACGTGCTGGAAACCCTGTGCGCGCACCTGGCCGACAACCCGATGCATGTGGCTACGCTGGACCTGTGCCACGTCAATTTGTCCGCGCAGTCGATCGCGCAGCCGGATTTCCTGGATTTTGTCTGCGCCCTGTTCGAGCGCTACCCCACCTTGGTGCCCAAGCTGTGCATGGAAATCACCGAGACCGCGGTGATCGGCGATCTGGAGCACGCGCAGCGTTTCGTGCAGAGCGTGCGCGCACGCGGCTGCCACGTGGCGCTGGACGACTTCGGCAGCGGGCTGGCCTCGTTCGGCTACCTCAAGCAGTTCACCGTGGATGTGCTGAAGATCGATTGCGGGTTCGTGCGTAATTACGCGCACGATGCGGTGGACCGCGCGGCGGTGCATTCGATCGCCCAGGTCGGCCTGGCGCTGGGGATCGAGGTGGTGGCCGAAGGGGTCGAGTCCGAAGCGGATATTCCCGGCCTGCGCGAGGCTGGCGTCGGCCAGGTACAGGGCTTCAGCCTGCACCGCCCATGCCCGCTGGAAGACCTGGTCGCGCCGCAGCCGCTGCTGGCGATCACCGGATGAGGCCTGCGGGCAGACGTCGCGGTAGCGGCGCGCGGCGATGCGAGAGTGCGTTGCCGACGCCAAATCGCCGATAATCCGACGATGACGATCCGACTCAACAAACATATCGCCGATACCGGCTTCTGCTCACGCCGCGAGGCCGATCGGCTGATCGGCGAGCGCCGTGTCACCGTCAATGGCGTGGTGGCCCGCACCGGGGCGGTGGTGGGCGAGCAGGACACCGTGCTGGTGGATGGCCAACCGCTGCGCGCGCGCGAAGCCAAGAAGCCGGGCGGGCGCAAACATGTCTATATCGCGCTCAACAAGCCGGTGGGCATCACCTGCACCACCGAGAGTTCGGTCAAGGGCAACATCGTCGACTTCGTCGGCCACGAGCAGCGCATCTTTCCGATCGGCCGGCTGGACAAGGAGTCCGAAGGGCTGATCCTGCTGACCAGCAACGGCAACATCGTCAATGAAATCCTGCGTGCGGAAAACCGCCACCAGAAAGAGTATCTGGTGGCGGTCAACAAGGCGGTCACCGACGAATTTCTGCGCGGCATGGCACGTGGCGTGCGTATCCATAACGAGACCACGTTGCCGTGCCGCACCGCGCGCATCGCCAAGTTCGGCTTTCGCATCGTGCTGGAGCAGGGCCTGAACCGGCAGATCCGGTTGATGGCCGCCGAGTTCGGCTATCGGGTGACGCAATTGCGGCGGGTGCGCATCGACAACATCAAGCTGGCGGCGCTCAAGCCGGGGCAATGGCGCAACCTCAGCGATGCGGAACTGCGCGGATTGCTGCCGCAGCGCACCGACTGGTAAGCCGGCGCGCCGGATGAACCGCAGACTGCGCGAACGGCCAGCCGTCGCCTGCGCAGAGCGCTGGCCCGACAGGGCTCCGGCATACTTCCGACGATAACGACTCAGCAGGGGGCTGACCGCGTGATCAAACCGCAATTGCCAGGGAACGAAGCCGAACGGCTGATCGCCCTGCGTCAGTACGAGCTGCTGGATTCGCCACCCGAGCGCGCCTTCGACGACCTCACGCTGGTGGCGTCCACCGTGTGCGAGACGCAGATGGCGGCCGTGGTGCTGGTGGATGCGCATCGGCAGTGGTTCAAGGCGGCCCATGGCGTGCCGCGTAGCGAAGCCCCGCGCGATATCTCGTTCTGCGCACATGCCATCCTGCGCCCGGACGAGGTGATGACGGTCGAAGACACCTTGCTGGACCCGCGCTTTTTCGACAACCCGATGGTGACCGGGGAAGGCGCGGTGCGCTTCTATGCCGGGGCGCCGCTGGTCACCAGCGACGGCATGCCGCTGGGTTCGTTGTGCGTGTTCGATCAGGCGCCGGCGCATCTGCGCGACGCGCAACGCGCTGCGTTGCAGGCATTGTCGCGGCAGGCCTCGCATCTGCTGGAACTGCGCCTGGCAGGCAAGCAGCTGCGGCAGCAACTGCGTGAGCGCGACTGGTACGAGCAGCAGATGGCGCAGTATTACGCGGCGATGGAGGCGGTCAATGCCGATCTGGTCGAGCAGACCCGCACCGACCCGCTGACCGGCCTGCCCAATCGCCGCGCGTTCACCGCTGCGCTCGCCGCCGCCACGCAGCAGACGCGCGTGGCCAATCAACCGCTGTCGGTGGCCCTGTTGGACGTGGACCACTTCAAGGTGGTGAACGATGTCCATGGGCATGACCAGGGCGATCTGGTGCTGCGCGAGCTGTCGGCGCTGTTGCGTGCGCATGCGGCCGGCGCAGGCACGATTGCGCGCTACGGCGGCGAAGAGTTCGTGTTGCTGCTGCCCAACGTGGACCTGCAGCAGGCGCGGGTGCAGTGCGAATACCTGCGCCAGAGCGTGGCGACGATGACGCTCGCCCTGCCGGTGACGGTGAGCATCGGCGTGGCCATGCTGTACCCGCACGAGAGCGTGGAGGCGGTGATCAAGCGCGCCGACCAGGCCTTGTACGCGGCCAAGCGCGGCGGCCGCGATCAGGTGGTGGCGCTGGAGTAGCGCGTGGCTTGCGGGGGGGAGCTTCGTGGCCGGGACAGCGCAGGACGCGTGTGTGCAGCGCCGCGACGGTGCTGCAGCTGTACGTCTGGCCAGTGCGGATGTCGACTATGCGCGTGCAAAGCACTGGTCGCGCAAGATGTCGGTTGAATGGACGGCGCCAGTAACCTCATGTCGGTAACAGGGCTGCCGGTTTACACGTCGACCGGCACCGGTTCGTCACTGGCTTGCGCAGCATGGCCGCGAAAGATCTCCGGCGCGCGGAAGCGATGCTGTATGCATGCATGCATGCAGGCGGTTCGGGGCGTGCGCTGACGCTGGCGCACCCTCAGGACAATCGGATCAATCGACGATGTTCTTCGCCTCGGCGGTGCCGAGCAATTCCGGATGCACCACCTTGCGCCGGCGTTCCAGCACCGGATGCAGGAACACGGCGCCGAGAATGATCGCCACGCCCAGATAGAACTGCAGGGTCAGCTCGCGCTGCTCGCCGAGCAGGGCGATGGCCAGCACGATGGCGTAGACCGGTTCCAGGTTGGTCACCAGTTGCACCGAATACGCGCTCAGATGACGCAGCGCCATCAGCGCCAGCGCAAACGGCAGCAACGTGCAGGCCAGTGACAGGGCGAGCAGCAGCACACCGTCGTGCAGGCTGGGCAGGACCAGCAGGCTGCCATGCAGCGATGGCAGCAACAGCGGCATGGCCGGCGCCAGCACGGTCAGGGTCAAGGTGCCGGCACCCAACTCCAGTGCGGTCACGGTCAGCGGGTCTGCATGCGCGACCATGCGCTTGTTGAGCGAGCCGAACAGGCCGACGAAGACCGCCGAGATCGCGCCCACCACCACGCCGGCACGCATGCCATCGGGCACGCCGCCGACCACCAGCGCCACCCCCGGCAGCACCGCCAGACCGAACAGCAACTCGCGCGGACGGAACGGCCGCTGCGTGACCCACGGCTCGATCACCGCGGTGAACACCGGCGCCAGGGCGATGCAGGTCGCCGCCACCGAGGCATTGGCCAGCTTGATCGCGCCGTAGAAGGTGAGCCAGTGCAACGCCACCAGCGCGCCGATGCCGCAATAGCCCAGTACCACGCGCCCGGACAGCCCGCGCAGCCCGCGCCACACGCGTGGCCACAAGGCCAGCGCCACCACCACGATCAACATCCGCCACCACACCAGCGGCAAGGCCTGCAGGGTGATCAATTTGCCCAGGATCGCGGTGATGCCCCAGAGCAGCACGCAGAAATGAATTTGCAGTTGCGCCTTGCGCAGGTCGGTCGTGGGCATGCGCCATTGTCGCCGAAAAGTTGCGTGCCGACGTCGGGCGGCGACAGCAGCTTGGCTGGTGATGGCAGTCCGGCTCCCGGCCGCAGCGGTACCGAGTACCAAGCCCCTCTCCCACAGGAAAGGGGCGAGGGCACCGCCTACCCATGCCCCTGACTGCTGCACCATTCACGGCGTCGCTGAGGCCCAACGCCACGGTGAGCACGCAGGACCGTTCGCACGATCGGTGCGAAACGATCATGGCCCGGCAGCAGATGTGAGGTCGTCGCACATCGCCACTTGTCTGCCACGCGCCACCGTAAAAAACTGCCGCACGCACAACTGCGTGCAACGTCGGCGAGGCAGCTAACCTGCCGACAACGCCTTCAACAACGCCATCGCCGCCGCCGGATTGCGTTCCTTTGCCGCACTGATGAAGAACACGAACACCTCGCGCGGCGCAGCAGGCGTTTTCGACGGATCTTCGATGTGCGGCAGATCGTCCGGGTCTTCGCCGCGGCGCCATGCCTGGATGCGTTCGGCCCAGCGTGCCAGCGCAGGCGCGGGGTAGCCCGCATGCAGGCGCGCCTGGCTTCGCATCAGCCGCGCGTAGACAACGTCGGTGGAGAGGTCGGCGAAGGAGGGGTGTTCGTCCGAATCGGTGAACACCGTCGCAACGCCATGGCGGCGCACCAGCGCCAGCAACGACGCATCCACCGCATCGGGATCGCGGATTTCCAGCACGTGGCGCAGCGTGCGGCCGCCCGTGTGCCTGGGCAGCAGTGCCAGGAAGTCGTCCAGGTCGTCGGCCTGCAGGCGATGCCCGTGTTCGAACTGCCAAACCAACGGGCCAAGCGTGTCGCCGAGCTCGACAATGCCGCCGACGAAGTCCTCCACCTGCGCCCTGGTGCCCGCCAGTCTGCGCGACTGGGTAATGCGTCGCGGCGCCTTGGCCGAGAACACGAACCCGGGCGGCACCTCGTCGCGCCACTTTGCATAGGTTGCCGGCTTCTGCGCGCCGTAATAGGTGCCGTTGATTTCGATGGCGGTGACGTGACGGCTGGCGTATTCCAGCTCGCGGCGCTGCACCAGTCCTTCCGGATAGAACATGCCCGCGCGCCAAGGCGCGTACACCCAACCGCCGATGCCGACGTGGATGCCATCCAGGGAGGGCGGGGCGGAAGCGAACAGATCAGTCATCGCAGGGGTACTCGCTGGCAGGAGGGCACGGTTGCGGTGCGTGCTGCGCGAAGCCGGCAGCGACCGCGGCGCATAGCCTGGCGCATCCGGACTGGATGGCGCGTGAGAACGGCGGCGTTGCAGCGGCGACGGCCGTGCGCGTTGCGACGGACTGCAGCGGACGCAAGCACATCGATCGCGCAACCGTCAGCCACGCCATCGCACGCCTGCCAGCCTGGCCCCACCGCGACATGCGGCAGCCAGCGCCCGCACGCCAGCGCAGCCGGCTACCATGCCTGCATCGCCGCATGAGACCGTCTCGATGACCTGGACCACTCCCGATCTGTGTGACCGCTTTCCCGAGGTGAGCGTTGCCGAGCCATTGTTCCGCCACTTTGGCGGGCGCACCGCGTTCTGCGGGCCGATCGCAACGGTGCGCTGTGTTGAAGACAACTCGCGCGTGCGCGAACTGGCCTCCACGCCGGGCGACGGGCGGGTGCTGGTGGTGGACGGGCAGGGCTCGTTGAAGCATGCGCTGCTGGGCGACCAGATCGCAGCGCAGGCGGTGGCCAATGGCTGGGCCGGGGTGGTGATCCATGGCTGCGTGCGCGATGTCGAGATCCTGGGCACGCTGCCGCTGGGCGTGCTGGCCTTGGCTCCCTGCCCGCGCCGTACCGAACGGCGCGACCTGGGCGATGCGCAGGTGCCGGTGAATTTTGCCGGCGTCCCGTTCGTGCCCGGGCACTGGCTCTACGCCGACGCCAACGGCGTGCTGGTGACGCCGCTGCCGCTGTCGCTGGACAGTGCCGGTGGCACACCCTGATCGACAACAGGAGGACGTGGTGGTGATCGTGAACCGATGGCTGACGGGAGGCGTGCTGATGCTGGCAACCCTGGTGACAACGACGCATGCGGCCGACCTGCCGGCCGGCATGCAGCAGTTCGACGCGCAGATGGAACGCGTGCGCACCCAGTTCGACGTGCCCGGCATCGCCGTGGCCATCGTCAAGGATGGCCAGGTGGTGCTGGAGCGTGGCTACGGCGTCCGCGAGATCGGCAAACCCGATCCGGTGCAGGCCGATACGCTGTTTGCGATCGCCTCCAACACCAAGGCGTTCACCGCTGCCTCGCTGTCGATTCTGGCCGACGAAGGCAGGCTCTCGCTCGACGACAAGGTCATCGACCACCTGCCGTGGTTCCGCATGTCCGACCCGTATGTCAGCGACCAAATGCGTATCCGCGACTTGCTGGCGCATCGCAGCGGCCTAAGCCTGGGCGCAGGCGACCTGTTGTTCTGGCCAACCACCAGTTACAGCACCGAAGAGGTCGTGCAGCGCCTGGCCAAGGTGCCATTGAAAGGCGGTTTCCGCGATCGCTATGCGTACGATAATATCTTGTACGCCGTGGCGCAGAAGGTGATCGAGCAGGTCTCCGGGCAACCCTACGCTACGTTTCTGCAGCAGCGCATCTTTGCGCCGGTGGGCATGCGCGGCACGCGCTTCAACGCCGACCATCTGCAGCCCGACGATAACGCCGCAGTAGGGCACGCCAAGTACGACTTCACCGAGTTGCGCACGGTTGCGCCATTGACCTGGTCCAACAACTCCGGTGCCGGCGGCATCTACTCCAGTGCGCACGACATGGCGTTGTGGATGAAGGTGCAACTGGCCGGCGGCGTATTGCCGGACGGCACACCGCTGTTCAGTGCAAAGCGGCAGCAGGAGATGTGGTCGATGATCACGCCGATCGCCGTTGCCGCTCCGGCAGTGCCCGAACTGGCCGGCGCGCAGCCCAATTTCGCCGGCTATGGCGAAGGCTGGAGCCTGAGCGACTATCGCGGCCATCGTCTGGTGTGGCATACCGGCGGCTGGCCCGGCATGGTGTCGCGGCTGACGCTGGTGCCCGACCAGAAGCTGGGCGTGGTGGTGCTGACCAATCAGGAAGTCGGCGCGGCGTTCAATGCGGTGACGCTGCAGGTGCTGGACGCATTCCTGCAGGTGCCACCCACCGATTGGACCGAGGCGTACGCCAAGGCCGTGGCCAAGGCCGGCAGCGAGGCCGATACCAGTTGGAAGGCGCATCAGGACGCACGCGCGGCACGCTCCACGCCGTCGTTGCCGCTGCGCGGCTATGCGGCGACCTATCGCGACCCCTGGTATGGCGATGTGGTGATCCGCCAGGACGGCAAGCGGCTGCGCCTGCAGTTCACCAGGACCGCCCAATTGGTGGGCACGCTGGAGCATTGGCAGCACGACAGCTTCATCGTGCGCTGGGACGACCGCTCCTTGAACGCGGATGCCTTCGTCAACTTCGCGTTGACCCCGGACGGTGCGGTGCGCGAGATGCGCATGCAGGCGATCTCGCCGCTGACAGATTTCAGCTTCGATTTTCAGGATCTGCTGCTGACGCCCGTGCAGACGCAGGCCGCTGCGTCGAAATAAAGCGGCGCTCGGTTGCCGGGCGCTCGCTGTCCTGCAGTGCGCTGGTGGCCGGAGTCGGTTGCGGCCGGCGGCCACCGCAGCGCAGCTCTGCACGCTGACATGGCCATGGCGGCTGGCGCGTGCAGCGTTGCAGGACCGCCGCCGCGTCGCTACCGCCTGGCGGCGCGTGTGGTTATGATCCGCGCACTTCTCAAGGATGTCGCCGCACGCATGACCACTCCACAGATGTCGGTGTATTTCTTTCTGCAGGCTGCAGCCATCCTGCTGGTGTGCCGGTTGGTCGGGTTGCTGGCCAAGCGCCTGGGGCAGCCGCAGGTGGTCGGCGAGATGATTGCCGGGGTGATGCTGGGGCCATCGTTGTTCGGCCTGCTGGCGCCGGGCGCCCAGGCGGCGTTGTTCCCCAAACAGACCATGGATGTGTTGTACGTGTTCGCGCAGTTCGGCGTGGGCCTGTACATGTTTCTGGTCGGGACCGACTTCCGCGGCGATCACTTCCGCGCGCGCTACCGCAGTGCGATGAGCGTGTCGCTGGCCGGCATCGCGGTGCCGTTCGCGCTGGCATTTGCGATGTGCCCATGGCTGCTCACCGTCGATGGCCTGTTTTCCGAGAAGGCCAAGCTCACGGAAGCGTCGCTGTTTCTGGGCGCAGCCATCGCCATCACTGCCTTCCCGATGCTGGCGCGCATCATCCACGAACGCGGCCTGACCAATAGCCCGCTGGGAACGCTGGCGCTGACGGCTGGCGCGTTCGACGACGCCGCGGCGTGGTGCATCCTGGCGGTGGTGCTGGCCAGCTTCGGCGGCAGCTGGGGCAGCGCCTATCTGGCCATCGGTGGCGGCGTGGGCTACGCGGTGTTCATGATTTTCGTCGGACGGCATCTGTTGCGTCGCCTGGCCGACCACGTGGTGCCGGATCAGCCGCTCAGCAACAGCGTGCTGGCGATCGTGCTGATGCTGTTCTGCGTGAGCGCGTGGGCGATGGACGCGATCGGCATCCACGCGGTGTTCGGTGGCTTCCTGCTGGGTGTCTGCCTGCCCAAGGGGCCGTTGACGGAAAAACTGCGCGAGATGATGCAGCCGTTCGTGGTGGTCTTGCTGCTGCCGTTGTTCTTTACCTATTCGGGCCTGAAGACCCAGCTCAGCGTGCTGTTGCAGCCGCAGATCATGCTGGCCGGTGTCGCGATCCTGGCTGCATCGTTCGTTGGCAAGGGTGTGGCCTGCTGGGCCGCGGCGCGCGTTACCGGCGAAAACAACCGCGACGCGATGGCGATCGGCTCGCTGATGAATGCACGCGGCCTGATGGAGCTGATCATCATCAACATCGGCCTGCAGGCCGGTGTGATCGAGCAAGGCCTGTTCTCGGTACTGGTGCTGATGGCGATCCTGTCCACGCTGATGGCGACGCCGCTGTTCAACTGGATCATGCGTCGCCACGCCCATGTGAGCGACGCGGTGCCGAGCCTGCAGTCGCGGTGATCGGGTGCGCAACCGCCCGCGGGTGCGGGCAGTTGCACTGACGTGTGCGCGGCCGGGCGTTGCGTCAACGCCCCAGCGGTAACTGCACGCTGGCCAGCAGGCCACCGCCGGGGCGGTTGCTGACGACCAGTTGGCCATCGTGCGCCTGGCAGATGGCCGAGGCGATCGCCAGGCCCAGGCCGCTGCCGCCGGAATGCCGCGCGCGCGAGCTGTCGGCGCGCCAGAAGCGGTCCAACAGGTGCGGCAGTTGCGCAGGCGCCACGCCAGGGCCGCGGTCGCCGACGGTGAGCTGCACGATGTTGCCGTCGCGGCGCACCTGGATCTCCAGCAGCTTGCCGGCTGCGGCATAGCGCAACGCGTTATCGATCAGGATCGACAGCACCTGGCCCAGCCGGTGCCGGTCGGCATGCAGGCGCAGCGCCGGATGCGTGGGGTAGTGGACGGTCATCTGCGCCTCGCGCAGCGCCGGCCCTGCCCATTCGATGCGTTCGGCGACGAGTTCCTGCAGGTCGACGCTTTCCGGCTCCAGCACCAGCTGGCCGGCACGCGCCAGCGACACCAGGTGCAGGTCGCCGATCAGGCGATTGATCTGCTCCAGCTGGCGATGCACCAGCCGCAGTTGCTCGGGTTCGCGCGGGAAGACGTCGTCCAGCATGCCTTGCACGCGTCCCATCGCGGCATTGAGCGGGGTGCGCAATTCATGCGCCAGCATCGCGCTGGAGTCGCGTAATTCGCGCTCGTACTGCTGCAGCCTGCCGCTCATCGTATTGAAGTCGTCGGCCAGGGCGGTGAGCTCGTCCGGTGCGCCGCGCACCACTTCTGCGCGTGCGCCGAAATCGCCATCGCTGACCCGGTGCGCCGCGAAAGCCACCTGCGAAAATTGCCGCGACAGCGGCCGCGACGCGAGCAGGCCGCAGAACAGGATGACCGGGACCGAGACGGTCATCATGGCGCCCAGCATCCACCAGTCCGGATTGGCCAGCCCGGGCAGGAAATTTTCGATGTCGTAATAGCGCTGGAACAGCTCCCACAGGCGGGCCTGGTTGGCCCTGGGCTGCTCGATCAGCTGGGAGATCTCCGCACGCGGCCCGGCCGGAACGGTGCTCAGGATCAGGCTGTAGCGCAGATTGAAATAGCACCACATGCCGAACGCGATGACCATCATGGTCAACACCGCCAGCGCGCTCATGCGCAGCCCCACCCACCACCACAGGGGCGCCTGGTTGCGCCAGGCATGAAACCGCCGCAGCACCTTCATTGAAAGCGATACCCCACTGCACGCACGGTGACCAGCACCCCGGTGATGCCATGCACTTCGAGTTTGCGGCGCAGGTTGTGGATGTGCGAATCCACTACCCGTTCCAATGCATCGCTGTCGGGCAGGCAGGCGTCGAGCAGTTCGCTGCGCGTAAAGGCCTTGAATGGGGTCTTGAGCAGCAGCGCGAGCAGGTTGAATTCGGTCGGGGTCAGATCCAGCGCCACGCTGTCGCCGTTTTCGTGTTGCACGCTGGCCACCACGGCGGCCGGATCCACGCTGAGCCGACCGTGCTGCAACGGCTCGCCCGGTGCGCGCACCGCCACGCTCCGGCGTAGCACCGCATGCACGCGCGCCACAACCTCCTTGGGGCTGTAAGGCTTGACCACGTAATCGTCGGCGCCGTAGCGCAGTGCGCCGAGCTTTTCCGGCTCGTCGCCAATGGCGGTGACCATGATTACCGGCGTGTCGCCGGCGCGGCGGATCGCCGACAGCACCTCGATGCCGCTGAGCTTGGGCAGCATCACGTCCAGCAGCACCAGATCCGGTGCCCATTGCCGATGGAGCTGGATGGCGCGTTCGCCATCGCCGGCCACGGCCACATCGAAGCCGTCGCGGCGGAGATAGGCCTCCAGAATGCTCGCGCTATCGGCGTCGTCTTCCACCAGCAGAACTTTCTTGCCTGTCATGGCGTGTTGCCCTGTCGTCTCGATCAAATCTGAATAATTCCCGAAAACAACCTGGACGCTGCGGGTCGAGGATGTCGGTCGAGATTGGCTCTGTGCCCCGACATCATGATTCCACAAATTATTCCGCACCGTTGGTCTTGCGTGTGCCTGGTTGCCGCCAGTGCAGTGCTGGTGACTGGATGCTCGCTGACACCGGCCTACCAGCGCCCGGCGCTGAGCGTGCCGGCCACGTTCGGCGACCGGCAGGCCGCATTGGCGCCGGCATCCGGTCAGCCCGACGCCAACGCAACTACCACCGTCACTCTGAACGAGCAAGAGCGCGTGTTCTTGCAGACCTTAGCGCCAGACCGCGACCTGCGGCCCCTGGTCGAACGTGCGTTGGCGCACAACGGCGATTTCCGCCGTGCGGCGTTGCAGGTAGAGCAGGCACGCGCGCAGTACGGCATCGCGCAGGCATCGCGACTGCCGGCGCTCGCCGTCGGCGCACAGCAGCTGCGGCAACATTTCGACAACCCGACGCTGGATGCGCGGTACCAGCAGGATCTGGTCATTGCCAATGCAGGGATCGGCAATTTCGAAGTGGACTTTTTCGGCAAGCTGCAGGCGATGTCCGAGGCCGCACGCCAGCGCTACCTGGCCAGCACCCATGGCCGCGACGCGGCGCGTGGCGCCCTGATTGCAGAGGTGCTGCGCGCCTACACCGCCGAGCGCACCACAGCGCAGGCGCTGCAACAGCTGCAATCGCTGGATGCTGACAGCGCTGCATTGCTTGCCATTGCCGAGCGGCAATATCAGGTGGGGCTGATTGCGCGCGACGAGCGCGATGCGCAGCAGCGTCAGGCCGACCACGCCCACGTGGCGGCCCTGCAGGGCAACGACAACCACGCGGCGGCGGTGCGTGCGCTGCAGTTGCTGGCCGGCTACGACAGCACACCGGTACCCGGCGACCTGCAGGGGCTGATCGCCGCTGATACGCCTGCCAGTGCGTGGCGGGCCCTGGATTCGTCGCTGTTGCTGCAACGCCCGGACATCCAGCAGGCCGAGCTGGAGTTGCGCGCGGCCAATGCCGATATCGGTGCGGCGCGCGCGGCGTTTTTCCCCTCGATCACCTTGAGCAGCAGCGTGGGCACGGCCAGCGACGGATTGAACGGCTTGTTTTCTGCAGGCCACGGCGTGTGGAGCTTCATGCCGCAACTGAACCTGCCGGTGTTCGATGGCGGCCGCAATCGCGCCAATCTGGACCTGGCGCAAGTGCGCAGACGTGCCGATGTCATCGCCTACGAGCAGGTGATCGAGTCTGCATTTCGCGAGGTCGCCAATGCACTCGACGCCCACGCCACCTTGTCGCAGGCCGAGCCGCGCTCGCGCGAGCAGGTCGAACGCGAGCAACTGCGGCTTGCCCGAATGCATCAGCGCGTAGATGCCGGTCTGGAAGACCGCAGCGCGCTGCTGGCCGAGCGGGCCCGCATCGCTCAAACCGAACTCGATTACCTGGACACCGCACGTCAACGCGTGCTGAGCCGTATTGCGCTGTTTCAGGCGTTCTACGGCGTGCGCCTGCCCACCGCTTCCTGACTTCCGACGGAGACTTTCGATGAACGTATCGTCCTTCAATCGCTTGCGTGGCAACCGTGCCGTCCGCGCCAGCGTCCTCGCGTGCATGACCGCCATTCCGTGCATCGCACACGCACAAACCGATCTGACCGGGAGTTCGCGCCTGCTGGGAGATCGCACTGAAATCACCGCCGGTGCCGCCGCGGTTGCCACGCCGGAGTATGCCGGTGCCGAGCGCGCGCGCGTGCAATTTAACCCGGTGCTAGTGGTGCAGCGCGGCGTGCTGTTCTTCGACACCTCCCGCGGCGGCGGCCTGCAATTCCAGAGCAAGTCCGGCTTCTACATATCGCAATCGCTGTATTACGACCTGGGCCGGCTGCAAAGCGACAGCAACTGGCGGCCGGGCTCGCGCCTGCTGGCCGGCATGGGCGATGTGCCTGGGTCGGTGACGGCACGCACGCTGGTGATGCAGCAAGTGACGCCCTACATGAACGTCAATGCGGAGGCGGAGTTCACGCTCAAGGATGCTGCGCGCCGCAACCGCTATCGCGCCGGGATGGAATTCACCCTGCTGCATAGCGCCAACGACACGATCACCCTGGATCTGGACGTGCATGGCGGCGACCGCCGCTTCAATCAGGCTTACTTCGGCGTCACCGATGCGCAAGCCGCGCGCACCCGCTTTGCCGCGTTCAATTCCGGATCCGGTGCGTATGCCGCCGCTGTAGGTGGCAGTTGGACGCACTCGTTGGGCGACCACTGGGCCACCACGTTGGGGGTCACCGGAACGCGTTACTTGGACAACGCCGAAGACAGCCCGCTGGTGGCACGCCGCAGCGTGGTCAGCGGCAACCTTGCACTGACCTACAGCCGCTGAGCGGCATAGACCGGGGATCAAATGATGACGATGTTTTATCGCGGCCTGGTGTGCGGCACGTTGCTGCTGGGAGTGGCCGCATGCAGCGGGCCGGATGCGCCGGCCAGTGAGACACCACGCGCGGCGAAGCTGGAGCGCTTCGGCAGCGGGAGCGATAACCCACTGCAGGTGCCGGCGCTGGTGCGCCAGGAACAACGTGCCGAGCTAGGGTTCGAAGGGGCGGGCCGTCTCTCCGCAGTGCTAGTGGATGTCGGCGACCGGGTGACCCGCGGCCAGCTGCTGGCACGGCTGGATGATGAACCGCTGCGCCTGCGCGAACAGCAGGCTGCTGCAAACGTGCGCGCGGCACTGGCGCAATCCGGCGAGCGGCAACTGCAATTGCGCCAGCAACAGACAATGTTCGATGACGGTGCCAGTTCCAACACTACCTTGACTGCTGCGCGCGCAGCGGCAGATGCGGCGGCCGCACAGCTGCAGGTGGCCAGGGCCGATCTGGCCATGGCGCGCCGCGGCACGCGTTTGAGCGAGCTCCGCGCGCCCTTCGATGGCAGCGTGGTGGCGCGCCTGCAACAACCGCAGGCCGATGTGGCGGCTGGGCAGACGGTGCTGCAGGTGGAGGGGCAGGGCCATGTGCAACTGGTCGCCACATTGCCGGCAACTGCCGGTGCCGGCTTGGTGCCGGGGCAGACCGTGCATGCCCGTGTGGCGGATGCGGGCGATGGGCTGATCGAACTGCGTCTGCGCAGTCTTTCCAGCCGCCTGGACAATGCCACGACGGTACATGCGTTGCTGCAACCCCTCGCCGCCGCGCCGTCGCTGCGCAGCGGCGACAGCGTGATGCTGGCGCTGCCGACCCCTGCCGATTCCACGCCGAGTGTGCCGTTGTCGGCGGTATTGCCCCGGCTCAACCGGCAACAGGCCAGCGTGTTCGTTTACCAGCCGGCAAAGAGGGCCGTGGTCGAACGCGCGGTAGAGCTGGGAACGATCATCGGCGAGCGCGTCCACATTCTGCGCGGGCTGCGTGCAGGCGAGCAGGTGGTGAGCGCTGGCGTGGGCTTCTTGGTGAACGGCCAGCCGGTGACACCGCTGCAGGCGCAGACGCAGCTGGGCGGAGGTCGCACGCCATGAAGGTGACCCAGATGGCGATGCGTTCGAGCCGGCTGACGTTGTTTGCCGCAGCGATGATCCTGATCGGCGGCATCGTGGCGTTTCTCGGTTTCCCGTCGCAGGAGGAACCGTCGGTGACCGTGCGCGACACGCTGGTGTCGGCAGCCTATCCCGGCATGCCCAGCGAGCAGGTGGAAAACCTGCTGGCGCGTCCGGTGGAGGAGCGCTTGCGCGAGTTGGCCGGCATCAAGCGCATCGTCACCACGGTGCATCCGGGCAGCGCGATCGTGCAGCTGACCGCTTATGACGATGTGCAGGATCTAGCGGCGCTGTGGCAGCGCGTGCGCGCCAAGGCCGCGGAGGCCGGCGCACAATTGCCTGCGGGCACCCTTGGCCCCCTCGTCGACGACGACTTCGGGCGCGTGTCGGTGGCTTCGATTGCGGTGACCGCACCGGGCTTTTCGATGAGCGAAATGCGCGGCCCGTTGCGGCGAATGCGCGAGCAGCTGTACGCCTTGCCCGGCGTGGAGCAGGTGAAGTTGTATGGCCTGCAGGACGAGGCGGTGTACGTGTCGTTCGATCGCGCGCGGTTGCTGGCCAGCGGCTTGACACCGTCCAGCGTGATGGCGCAATTGCGCGCCCAGAACGTGGTGGGCTCCGGTGGGCAGGTGGCGGTGTCTGGGCTGGCGCTGACCGTGGCCACGTCCGGCGAAATCCGCACGCCCGAGCAGTTGCGCGGCGTGCTGCTGAGCGTGCCAGGCGCGCCCGCAGGCAGTACCCGCGAAGTGACCCTGGGCGAGCTGGCACAGGTACAGGTGATGCCGACCGACCCGCCGCAAAGCGCGGCCGTCTACCAGGGCCAGCCGGCGGTGGTGGTCTCGGTCTCGATGCAGCCCAGCACCAATATCGCCGACTTCGGCAAGGCGCTGCGCGCCAAGCTCGACGACACCGCGCGTGAGCTGCCTGTCGGCTTCACCCAGCACGTGGTGAGCTTCCAGGCCGATGTGGTCGAGCGCGAGATGGGCAAGATGCATCACGTCATGGGCGAGACCATTGTCATCGTCATGGCGGTGGTGATGCTGTTTCTGGGCTGGCGCACCGGGTTGATCGTCGGCGCGATCGTGCCGCTGACCATCTTCGCCTCGCTGATCGTCATGCGTGTGCTGGACGTGGAGCTGCAGACGGTCTCGATTGCCGCCATTATTCTTGCGTTGGGCTTGTTGGTGGACAACGGCATCGTGATTGCCGAAGACATCGAGCGCCGTCTGGTGGCCGGCGAGGAACGTCGCCAGGCCTGCATCGATGCCGGCCGGACGTTGGCGACACCCTTGCTGACCTCCTCGTTGGTCATCGTGCTGGCGTTTTCGCCGTTCTTCTTCGGCCAGACCAGCACCAATGAATACCTGCGCTCGCTGGCCACCGTGCTCGGCGTGACACTGCTGGGCTCGTGGTTGCTGAGCATCACCGTGACGCCGCTGCTGTGCATGTACTTCGCCAAGGTGCATGTCACCAAGACCAGCGACGCAGCCGAATCGCGGTTCTATCGCGGCTATCGCCGTGTGATCGAACGCGTGCTGCAGCACAAGGTGCTGTTCATTGGTGCGATGACGGCGATGCTGGCGCTAGCGGTCACCGTGCTGGTGTCCATCCCATACGACTTCCTGCCCAAGTCCGACCGCCTGCAGTTCCAGATGCCGGTGACCTTGCAGGCGGGCAGCGATGCGCGCCAGACGCTGCGCACGGTGAGTGAACTCAGCCGCTGGTTGGGCGACCGCCACGCCAACCCCGAGGTGGTGGACAGCATCGGGTATGTTGCCGATGGCGGGCCGCGCATCGTGCTGGGCCTGAACCCGCCGCTGCCGGCCGCCAACCAGGCGTACTTCACGGTCAGCGTGCGGCCCGGGACCGATATCGATGCGGTGATCGCGCGGGTACGCTCGCACGTGCGCAGCCACTTCCCTGCGCTGCGTGCCGAGCCCAAACGTTTTTCGCTGGGCGCCACCGAAGCTGGGATGGCGGTGTATCGCGTGGTGGGTCCGGATGAAGCGGTGCTGCGCAGCAGCGCCGCTGCAATTGCCAGGGCCTTGCGGGCAGTGCCGGGCACCGTGGACGTGCAGGACGATTGGCAGGCGCGCATTCCGCGCTATGTCGTTCAGGTGGACCAGCTCAAAGCCCGCCGCGCCGGTGTGAGCAGCGAAGACGTGGCGCAGGCCTTGCAGGGGCGCTACAGCGGCGTGGATGCCACGGTGATCCGCGACGATGGCACCGATGTGCCGGTTGTCGTGCGCGGCAGCACCGACGAGCGTGCCGCCAACGGCAATCCGGCCGATACGTTGGTGTACCCGCAGGCAGGCGGCGCACCTGTCCCGTTGGCGGCGGTCGCCACGGTGTTGCGCGACAGCGAGCCGTCGGCGATCCAGCGGCGCAACCTCAGCCGTGCCATCACCGTGACCGCGCGCAACCCGCAACTGACCGCGACCGAGATCGTCGAACGGCTGTCCGCGCCAATCGCCGCGCTCAAGCTGCCGGCTGGCTACCGCGTGGAGATTGGCGGCGAGCTGGAAGATTCGGCCGAAGCCAATCAGGCTTTGCTGCACTACATGCCGCATGCGCTGGGCGCGATCCTTTTGCTGTTCGTGTGGCAGTTCAACTCGTTCCGGAAGTTGTTCATCGTGCTGTCGGCGGTGCCGTTCGTGCTGATCGGTGCGGCACTGGCGCTGGTGTTGACCGGCTATCCGTTCGGCTTCATGGCGACCTTCGGCCTGCTGGCGCTGGCCGGCATCATCGTCAACAACGCGGTGTTGCTGCTGGAGCGCATCGAGGCCGAACTTGCCGATGGCCTGCCGCGTCGCGAAGCGGTGGTGGCGGCTGCGGTCAAACGGCTGCGCCCGATCATCATGACCAAGCTCACCTGCATCGTTGGCCTGGTACCGCTGATGCTGTTTGCAGGCCCGCTGTGGACGGGTATGGCGATCACCATGATCGGTGGGCTGGCGTTGGGCACGCTGGTGACGCTGGGCCTGATTCCGATCCTGTATGACCTGCTGTTCGGTTTGCGCACGCGAAGGAGTGTCTAGGCGTGGTTAACAATACGTAGCGAGGGGACATCAGGCGGGCGTGGACGACGCGCTCAGATCCGGAATGTACATGTAGTGCATACCGATTCGGGCACCGGCCACACCGGCCTGGCGACTGCCCGGTCGTTTACTCGACGCTCTGGGCGGCGTCTGCATTTGCCTGGTTGGCACGCCATACTGGGTGACAGTCAGGAACAAGCACGACACGATGACGAAGGCAAAAAAGAAATTCGCGCAGCAACCGGTGCAGCCATCTGCACCGCTGTATCAACTGCATGTGGCATTGACCGATAGCGCGCCGCCGATTTGGCGGCGCCTGCTGGTGTCGGGCGCAGTACGCCTGGCCATGTTGCACCGCGTGCTGCAGTCGGTGATGAGCTGGAGCGGCGCGCATCCGTACGAATTCGACTTCGGCGGTGGCCGCTATGGCGAGGCCGGGCTGGATGTGCCGGAGCGCTCGCGGCTCAAGCATGCCGCCCGGGTCACGCTGGAAAGCGCGGTGGGCGAGCTTGGCGAATTCGCCTATTTCTATGGTGCCGGCGCTGGCTGGAAGCACACGCTGCAGGTCGAGGCCGTGCTGCCGCCGGATGCGGGCCTGCGCATCGCGCGCTGCATCGAGGGCGCCAATGCCTGCCCGCCGGAACGCAGTGGCGGGATCGACGCCTACCAGGCGCTCTTGCAGATCATCGCCGACACGGACCACCCGCAGCATGTGCAGGAGCTGGCCACGCTCGGTGGGCGTCTGGATCCAGCCCATTTCGATCTGGCCAAGGTCAACCGGCTGCTGGCGCGGATTCGCGAGTAGATCCGGATGCCGACAGTGCCGTGGCGTGCAGGTGCAGCAACATGGGCACCCACGCCCGGACGCTGCCACCGCGCTGCGCCAGGCCGCCGGATCAACGCACTGCGGCTTGACGCCCGATCGGCTAGCCTGACGGCCCGGTGTTAGCGAAGTATCTGCAATGTTCCGCTGGTTCGAATCCCTGATCGACATCTTTCCGCCTATCGAGCGGGAGATGCCGCCACGTCGCGTGTGGCGGTTCTATCTGCACTACCTGCGGCCGCTGTGGCCGATCCTGCTGGCCACGCTGATCGCGGGCTTGTTGCTGGCCTTGGTGGAAGTGGCGATGTTCGACTTCCTCGGCCGCATCGTGGACATGTTGAATGAGCGGCCAGGGCCCGACTTCTTCCGCCACCACGCTAGCGAGCTGGCGTGGATGGCGGGGATCACCCTGATCGCGCGGCCGTTCTTCACCGGCTTGCACAACCTGCTGGTCAACCAGGCGATCGTGCCGGGGCTGAGCAACCGCTCGCGCTGGTTGATGCACAACTACGTGGTGAGGCAGAGCCTGGGGTTTTTCAATAACGATTTCGCCGGCCGCATTGCCAACCGCGTCATGCAGACCGGTACGTCGCTGCGCGAATCGGCGGTGCAGATGGTCGATGCGCTGTGGTACATCGTGGTCTATACCGGCAGCGCGTTGTGGCTGTTCGCTCAGGCCGATCCGTGGCTGATGGCGCCGCTGTTGATCTGGCTGGTGGTGTATGTCGCGCTGATGGCGTTCTTCGTGCCGCGCATGAAGGCGCGCGCCTGGATCGCGTCGGACGCGCGCTCCAAGGCCACCGGGCGCATCGTCGATGGCTACACCAATATTTCCACGCTCAAGCTGTTCGCCCATGCCGGCCGCGAGGAAGCCTATGTGCGCGAGGCGATCGACGAGCTGGCGGTCAAGCATCGCGGGCAGACGCGCGTGACGACCTCGATGGACACGGCCATCGCAGTGGCCAACGGGTTCCTCATCGTCGGGACGTGCGGGCTGGCGCTCTGGCTGTGGAGTCGCGGGCAGATCAGCGTTGGCGCCATCACCCTGGCGACCGGGCTGGTGATTCGCATCCACAACATGTCCGGTTGGATCATGTGGACGGTCAACGGAATTTTTGAAGACATCGGCACCGTGCAGGACGGCATGCAGACCATCTCGCAGCCGGTACAGGTGCAGGATGTGCCGACTGCGGTGCCGTTGCAGGTGACGCAAGGCCAGGTGCGGTTCGAGCACATCCATTTCCATTACGGCAAGCGCGGTGGCGTGATCGCCGGGCTGGATCTGCAGGTGCGCGCCGGCGAAAAGATCGGCCTGGTGGGGCCCTCGGGCGCCGGCAAGTCGACGTTGGTCAACGTGCTGTTGCGGCTGTACGACCTGGAGCAGGGCCGCATCCTCATCGACGGGCAGGACATTGCGCAGGTCACGCAGGACAGCCTGCGCGGGCAGATCGGGTTGGTGACCCAGGACACCTCGTTGCTGCATCGCTCGATCCGCGACAACCTGCTGTACGGCCGGCCGCAGGCCAGCGACGCGCAGATCCTGGATGCGGTGCGCAAGGCACGCGCGGAAGGTTTCATCGACACGCTGATCGATGGCGAAGGCCGTCGCGGCTTCGACGCGCATGTGGGCGAGCGCGGCGTCAAGCTCTCCGGCGGTCAGCGTCAGCGCATCGCGATCGCGCGGGTGCTGTTGAAGGACGCGCCGATCCTGGTCCTGGACGAAGCGACCTCGGCGCTGGATTCGGAAGTGGAAGCGGCGATCCAGGACAGCCTGGATGCACTCATGGGCAACAAGACCGTCATCGCGATTGCGCACCGGCTGTCGACCATCGCGCGCATGGACCGGCTGGTGGTCATGGATGCCGGCCGCATCGTCGAAACCGGCACGCATGCCGAGCTGATCGCGTATGGCGGGCTGTATGCACGGCTGTGGGCGCGCCAGACCGGCGGATTTGTTGCGGCAGATGCGTGACGCTGGGCTGTGCGTGGTCGTTGCGCGGCAGCTGGGCGCGGCCTCGCCGCTCGCCAAGAAATAGCAACAGCGCAAGCCCCTCTCCCGCCGGGAGAGGGGTTGGGGTGAGGGTACGGGCGAAGCCACTTGGCGCCTCATCGCCGAAGCGCCTGGCGACGCATTCGACATCGCCGGCTGCAACGACATCACGAGGCTGCCCTCATCCGCCCCTACGGGGCACCTTCTCCCGCGCGCGGGAGAAGGAAGACTTGCAGTCTTTGATCGACCAACAGCAAGCGCCTCTCCCGCCGGGAGAGGGGTTGGGGTGAGGGTACGGGCGAAGCCACTTGGCGCGTCATCGCCGAAGCGCGTGGCGACGCATTCGACATCGCCGGCTGCAACGACATCACGAGGCTGCCCTCATCCGCCCCTACGGGGCACCTTCTCCCGCGCGCGGGAGAAGGAAGACTTGCAGTCTCTGATCGATCAGCAGCAAGCCCCTCTCCCGACGGGAGAAGGATCGATCACTCGATCGGCTGATCCAGCATCAGCTCGCGTGCGAAGCGGACCGGTGGCGCGCCGTAGGACAGCATCTTGTCGTGATAGGCCTTGAGGTTGAAGCTGTCGCCCAGCTTGTCCTGCACCGCCTTGCGCGTATCCAGATGCTCCTGCACACCGACAAAGTAGGTCGGCAGCTGTGCGGACGACAACTGCGCGCGCACCCACTTGCCCGACGCTTCGCTTTCCTGCTGGAAGGTGTCGTGGGTCATCAGGTGCATCGCCTTGTCGCGATCCCAGCCGTCCACATGCACGCCCTGGTCGAGGATGGCATTGGCAATGGTGCGCAGGTAGAACTTGAGCTGCACCAGGTGGAACAGCGGGTCGTTATCCAGGTAGCCCTGTTCCTGCATCATGCGCTCGGTGTACACCGCCCAGCCCTCGGCGAACATGCCCGAACGCAGTACCGCGCGCAGCGTGGAGGGGAACTTGGCCGAGTGCCAGCCTTCCAGGTAATGGCCCGGCGTGCCCTCGTGGATGCTGAGCAGGTGGATCATGCGGGTGTTGTACTCGCGCAGGAACGAATCGACCTGCTTGTCGTTCCAGTCGTCGGGAATCGGCGACACCGCGTAGAACGTCTTCAGATTCTTGTCCAGCGGGCCGGGCGAATCGCAATAGGCCACTGCCACGCCACGCTGAAATTCCGGCATCAGGATGATATCCACCGGCGAATCGGGCAGCGTCATCAAGTCCTTCTGGCGCACGAACTCGGTGGATTGCGCCAGTGCGGCCTTGGCTTCGTCAACCACCTTGTCGCGTGCGGGCTTGTCGGCATAGGCCAGTTCCAGCGCGGCCTCGATCGCGGCCTGCTGCTGGTCGTCGTTGGGCGATTCGGGCAGCTTGGGAGCGCCGGGCTTGTCCTTGAGCACGGTGCGCGCAATGCCGTACATCTCGCCGCGCACGCGCTTGAGTTCGGACTCGGCGCGTTGCTTGATCTCGGCACGCGACAACGACGACAACAGCGCGAATTTCAGCTTCTGGTCGTATTTTTCCGCACCGACGCGGAAGTCGCCCTTGGCGTTGGGCACCAGCACGGTGTCCAGCCAGGTCTGCTGCTCGGCCACCGCCTTGCGCAGGTTGTCGATGGCCGCCTGCGCGCGCGCCGCCTCGATCGGGCCAAGCTGGCTGATGTTGGGCGCGATGAAGGTATCGACGATGCTGAGGATGCCCTTGTTCTGCTTGGCCACCGTCTCGGCATGGATCTTCGGCACGCGCGCCGGGTCCAGGTTCTCGCGCGCCTGCGCGAAGATGCTGGGAATCTTTTCCATGCGCTGGGTGGCCGCGGCAAGGCGCTCGGGCAGCGGCGCGAACTCGCGCGCCATCAGGCCGTACAACGCGCTGCCGGCCAAGCCGTTATAGACCTGCGGGTCCCAGGCCCAGCTTTGCAGCACCTCGGTATTCCAGATTTCCGACTGCAGCTGGTTGCGCAGGATCGCCGCGTCGACCTGGTTCTCGCGCGAGAGCTTGGCCACGTCGATGGCATCCAGCTCGCCCAGCAGCTTCTTGCCGGCGTCCAGGCTGCGCTGGCGTCCTGCTGTGCTGAGGTCGTCGATCTGGGTGTCGAAGCGGTGGTCGCCGGTCTGGGTGGCGGTCACCGGCGACAGCTGCATCCAGGTGTCCAGCGCCTGTTTGGACAACGCCGCAAAGCGCGCATCCGGGGTCTGTGTGTCCTGGGCGGGAGCTGCGGTGGTGCCGGCTTGCGGCGATTCGGGCTGCTGCTGGCAGGCGCTCAGGCCGGCGATCAGGGCGAGGACAAGCAGGCGTTGACGCATCGTGGGTCCTGGTGGAAGCAAACCACCAGCATAGGCAACTGTGCGGTTGTCCGCATCCGCCATTGGTTTAGAGTGGCGATCGCATCTGCACCGCCCCCGCCAGGCGGGCGCGGCCGCGGCGCATCCAGCCGAGCTGGCGCTCGCCCAGGTGGCAGCGCCTTCGCCAGGCACTACGCCCGATCGTCGCCACGTTGCGGTGGCGCTTCCAAGGAGGAATACCCATGCACTACGCCGGTAGCTGTCATTGCGGACGCATCGCGTTCGATCTGGAGACCGAGACGCCGATCACCGAGGTCTACGACTACAATTGCTCGTTCTGCCGCCGCCGCGGTGGGCTGCTCTGGTTTGGCGCGCGTACCCAGCTGCACCTGCAGGCGGCCCCGGATGCGCTGGGCAGCTATCGCTTCAATCGGCAGCATATCGAGCATCACCATTGCCCGCAGTGCGGCATTGCACCCTTCAGCGAGGGTACGGACCCGAAGACCGGCGAAGCTGGCGTCGCGGTCAACGTGCGCTGCCTGCCAGGGCTGGATCTTGCCGGCCTGCGCGTCCACATGGTCGACGGGGCCAGCCGATGAGCCGCCGCCTGCGCAGGTATGCCATCGCGTTGCTGGTTGGCTGGGGGCTGAGCGGTTGTGCGCGTCCACCTGTAGAGATGGGCGCAGATGGCGGCGCCCCGGCCCCGGCGCCGCCCGCCGCGCAGGGCAACGCGCTGGCGTACGAACACGATGTCCGCATCGAGCTGCCGGCCGATCAGATCGATCAACGCATCGCGGCGGTGCGCACCGCCTGCCAGAACGCGCAGTTCGGCAGCTGCGCGCTGCTGGCGGTGGAGCAGGAGGGCGGGCGCGATGCCAGCGGCAGCGTGCGCGTGCGGGTGGTGCCCGACGGGATCGAGCCGCTGGTGCAACTGGCCGGCCAACACGGCGAGGTGGCAGCCCGCAGCACGCGTGCCGAAGACCTGGCGCAGCAGATCGCCGATACCGGCCTGGCCCAGGCGCGGCTGCAGAAGGAACACGCCCGCCTGCTGGAGTTGCAGCAACGCCGCGATCTGTCGGTGACCGATCTGCTCGCGTTGTCCAAACGACTGGCAGAAATCGAGGCCGAAGCGCAGCAGACCCAGCAGGACGCCGCGCAGCAGCAACGCCGCATCCGCACGCAATTGCTGACGCTCACCTTCCGCAGCACCGGTGGCGAGCAGGGCAGGGGCGAGATTGCCGAGGCCGCGGCAGGGTTTGGCCAGGTGTTTTCGTCGAGTGTGGCGTTCGTGATCCGCGCAGTGGCGGCGCTGCTGCCGGTCGTGCTGCTGGCGGCCATCGCCGGCTGGCTGCTGTTGCAGGGGTGGCGCTGGCGCGCGCGGCGGCGCCGGATGTCCTGACCTATACGGGGCCGGGCGGCGGTGCCGCCCCGGCTGGCGTCGTGCAGCGTTGGTGCTGCGCAGATGAAGTGGCCGCCTGGGGTGTGGTGGCGGCCGGTAGCACGCCGATCGGCGTGCCGACCTCAAGACTTCACGACAGGTCGACTACACGCACCGTCGGGTGCTGCAGTGCAGACCTGCCGGTGCGGCTCAGCCTTCGTCGAGCTCGTATTCGACAAACACATCCAGCTGCAGTGCCAGTTCCTGCACGGCATCGCGCACCTTTTGCGCGGTGGCCTCGTTGCCGGCTTCCACCTCGAACTCGTGGCTGCCCGGACCTTCATCGTCGGACAAGCCGGCCGAGCTGGAATCGTCGTCGTCCAGATGCGGCATCAGGTCGTCGACTTCTTCCACGTGCTCGATGCCTTCGATGCTCTGCAGCAGGTTGGCAATGGCACGCGCGTCGTCGTCGGTGCCGGTGATACGCATGCGAAGCGTGGGCATGGGACAGCTTCCTTGGGTTGGGGACCCAAAGCCTAGGCAGCGAAGAGACAAAATCAGGTGATGGCGCCGATGCCACGCTCGACTCCTTGCCACCCACGTCGCCGATCGGCGTATCTCCGCATCGGGAGCGCTGTGCACGTCGGAGGGGAGCGGCCAATGCGATGCAGTGTGTGCAGTGGAACGCGCACGTTCACGTGGGCGGGAGCGGGCCGGGTGCACGCATGGCAGGCGTGGCCAGACGTGCAACGCCTGCCATCGACCTGCGCAGCGAGTCGCGGCGGTGCTGCCGTGTGCTCGTGAAGATGGGGGACGTCACCCAGCGCAATGCGTAGAGATGTGACAGCGCTGGCGTGCCGGTGCGTCAGATCCGCTGCAACGTAGCTGCGTCACCGTTGCCCGAGGCGATCATCGCCGCGCACCTGGCCTTTCGGGCGTCCGGCGCGCCGGCAACGCGACCAGCTCTGCCGGCAGCGCCGGCATCGGGGTGCGTTCGTCCAGCGCTTCGTGCTTGAGCCAGTCGATGAACAGCGCCGCCGCCGGGCTGGGTTCGCGGTGGCTGGGGTGCACGATGTAATACGCGTAGCGCGCCTTGAGCGTGGGGCCCGGCAGGCGCACCAGTTCGTAGCGCTGCAGGTAGGGCTGGGCGATGTGCTTGCGTGCCAGCACCGCGCCCAGGCCGTAGACCGCCGCGCGCATGGCGTCGGTGCTGTCGTTGAAGGTGTGCATGGGCGGCAGCGTGGTGCCGCGCACCTGTGCGGCGCGAAACCAGTCGCGCCAGCCCTGCGGCGACATGTCGCTCAGCAGCGGCAATTGCGCGATCTGCGCCGGCGTGCGCAGCGCGGCCACTTCCGGCAACGACGGCGAAGCCACCGGAAACAGTTCGTCATCCATCAGGTGATGCGAGGTCAGCCCTGGCCAGGCGCCTTGTCCGTAGCGTATGCCCAGCTCGGGGCCGCCTTCTTCGAAACGCGAGAACGCCGGGTCCGATTGCAGGTCCAGCCTGATATGCGGATGTGCGCGACAGAAGCGCGGCAGCCGCGGCAATAGCCAGCAGTACGACAGCGAGCGCAGCGTGGTCACGCGCAGCGGGATGGCGTCGTCGCGCGGATGCAGGTTGCCGGCCACCGCGGCGATCTCGGCCAATGCGGCGGTGGCGGCATCGGCCAGCTGGCGGCCTTCGGCAGTGAGCTTGACGCCGCGCGGCAGCCGCTGGAACAGGGTCGCGCCGAGCAATGCTTCGAGCTTGCGCACATGGTGGCTGACCGCACTGGCGGTGAGGTGCAGTTCTTCGGCCGCATGCGCGAAATTCTGGTGGCGGGCGGCAGCGGCAAAGACGCCCAGCGCAGGCAACAGGGTCGGACGCAGGTTCATCGAGGCATGAGTCAGATTTGTGGCTGACCCCGATACTACGCGCTTGTCGCGCCTGCGGCCGCAGCCGATGCTGCGTCATCCCATCGCGATGATCGTGCCATGTCCACCTGCCTGCCGGATGTCGTTGCCTGCCGTTTCAGCACATTGCGGCGCGTCGCAGGGGCCTGCTCGTGAGCGCACACCCCTCGACGCAGCCGCAGCTGGCGGCACGCGAATGGCGTACGCCGCTGGAGCTGGGGTTCCTCGGCATCGTCTGGGGCTGCTCGTTCCTGTTCATGCGCGTGGCCGCACCCAGGTTCGGCACCGTGGCGCTGGTGGAGATCCGCCTGGCATTGGGTGCATTGGTGTTGCTGCCGTTCCTGTGGCTGGCACGCGAGCGCTTCCCGCTGCGACGCTGGCCGATGCTGGCGGCAATCGGCGTGCTCAACTCCGCGTTGCCGTTTCTGCTGTTCGCCTGGGGCGCACAACACGCACCGGCGGCCGTCGGGGCGATCTGCAATGCGATGACGGTGTTGTTCACCGCATTGATCGCGTTTTTGTTCTTTGGCGAAAAGATCGGCACGCGGCGCGCATTGGCCTTACTGGTGGGCTTCATCGGCGTGCTGGTGCTGGCCACCGGCAAATCGGCGGGGCTGAGCGTGGGGCCGGCAGCACTGGCGGGCGCCACCGCCTCGCTGCTGTACGGCATCGGCTACAACCTGGTGAAGCGGCACATGGGCGACCTGCCGCCGGCGGCGTCGGCGGCGTCCACGCTGGGTTGCAGTGCGTTGCTGCTGGCACCGCTGGCTTGGTGGCAATGGCCGACCACGCCGGTGCCGGCAGTGGCCTGGGCCTGCGCCACCGCGCTGGGCGTGGTCTGCACCGGGCTGGCGTTCCTGATGTACTACCGCCTGATCCAGCGCATCGGCCCGGCACGCGCGTCCACCGTGACCTATCTGGTGCCGGTGTTCGGTGCATTGCTGGCATGGTCGCTGCTGGGCGAACCGCTGACCTGGACCATGCTGGTCGCCGCAGTGCTGATCCTCGGCAGCGTCGCCTTCAGCCAACGCGCCCGCTAAACAAGCGCGCCCGCTTTTACGAATCCCCAATCCCGAATCCCCAATCCCGAACTAACCAGCAGGCGGCGCCCGCACCGGCAACGGCACATTGCACAGATCGATATGCCCGGCCGGGCGCTTGTAGAAAGCGTCCTTGCGATTGCGGCGGGCTTCGGCCACATCACGGAAGGTCTGGCTGTCGGTGCGCAGCACCTGCAAGGGCGTGCGTTCGGGCACCGGCACTTCGCTGGCCAGACGCATCGCGCGGATCGGCGAGCGCTGGGCGGGGTCTTCGTAAAAGCCCATCGGGTCCGGGCCACGCGGGATCACGCTCAGCAATTCCATGCCCTTGACCACGCGGCCAACCACGGTGATGTTGCGGTCGAGCTGGCGCGGCGACTGCCCGGTGACCACGTAGAGTTCGGCGCCGATGCTGCTGTCGTCGTCGTTGTTGCGGCCTGCACCCAGGGTGCCATAGCAGTGCGCCAGCCAGGTCTTGCCGTTGGCGCCGTCGCGGCCGACCGGAAAGCCATCGACGAAGCCGACCTGCGGCGCCCAGCCGTCGCTATCGGGCAGGCGCTGGAAGTCCAGGCCCTGCGAGGTGCGCTCGAACTCGGCCGGCAGATGCGTTTTGGCCGATCCCAGCGACTTGGCCTTGCCCGGCGTCTCGCCGTCGGGGTCGCCGAACTGCACCACGAAATTATCCTGCGAGCGGTAAATGGTGAGCCCGTCCCAGAAACGTTCGTGGGCCAGCGTGCGGATGTTGCCGACATGCTCGGGCGCAAATTGTGGCGCCAGTTCGATGATGACCCTGCCGGTATCCAGCTCCAGATAGAGCGTGCGCTCCGGGTCGAGGACGCGCCACGCGTTGGCCGGTGAGCTGTCCAGGAGCTGCTGCGGGCTGCGATAGGCCGCCTCGGCGGCAGCGGGCAGTGCGAGTGCGACGAGGCAGGCAGACGCCAGGCAGGCAGAAGCAACGGTGCGCAGCAGCATGAAGGCAACCAGCAGGGGAGATGGCTGATTCTTGACCAATGCGCGCAAGGACGCAAAGCGCCGGTGCGCAGACGGCAACGCCGGCGCGATGCGCCGGCGTCGTGTCACGCGTGCAGCGGGCAGGTTACGGGTTGCGCACGTGCGGGCTGGTGTGATGCGCAGTGGCGCCATGGTTGTTGCGGAACAACGGCACCAGCTGCCAGAGCGCGGAGATGCCGACCAGCGTGTAGACCACACGTGACAGCAGCGCATCCTGTCCACCGAACAGCGCCGCCACCAGATCGAACTGGAACAGGCCGACCAGGCCCCAGTTCAATCCACCGACGATAAGAAGCACCAGGGTGATGATGTTGATCGCTTTCATGCAGGCATTCCATGTGGGTTGGGAGGCCCCAGGGTCCGCATGCGGCAGCGAGTGTGTCGTGAGCATGGTCGCCGCGTGGCGCCGCGCGCAGACATCACGCTCACATCCGGGCACCCGGCGCGCGGCCTTGGCGCGGCTGAAACATCGATCACCGGTGCTGGCATGCAACGGCAGCGCGCCGTCACCGCGCGGGTTTGCGCCTGACGTAGAGCTGCTTGCGAACGCGTGCCACCACCTCTCCATCGCGGTTGTGCACTTCGTTCTCGAACCAGCGCAGATGCTTGCCGCCGCCGGCGGTGGCTTCACGCAGCTCGGCCAGTACCTGGTCGTCGATCACGAAGTCCGCACTGACCGTTCCGCGCCCGGGTTTGACGAAATCGATGCTGCCGGCCTTGTCCCAGACGTAATAGTCGCGGCCCAGGTTCTGCATCACCAGCAGCATCCAGAACGGGTCGGTCATGGCGAACAGGCTGCCGCCGAAATGGGTGCCGACGTAGTTGCGATTCCACGGACGCTGCCGCAGTTCCACCCGCGCAAAACGGTAGTCGGCCGACAACACGGTGACGTGGATGCCTGAGAACAGATACGGCGGCCACAGGTTGACGCCGAGTTTGAACAGGGAGGCGCGCATGCGGGCCGGAATCCATGGCGGGGCGGGTGCCCAGCATAACATTCGCATGCGTATGGATGGGGCTTGGCCCGCACCTCGGCCTGGCCGCCGGTGTTCGTAGGAGCGGACCTGGCCGCGACGAGGTATGACCGCCGGTCGCCAATCGAGAGCTCCCCGGTGAAGCTGCGTCGCGGCCAGGTCCGCTCCTACATGTCCATCTGGCGCCGCAGTGCCATCGGCTGTCAGAACACCAGCGCCGACATCTTGCGGCGATACCGGCCGACCAGGTCTTCGTCCTCGATCACGCGGAATGCATCGATCAGGCTGCGGCGCGGCAGGTTGTCCTCGAAGCTACGGTCCTGGCGCAGCATTTCCAGGAACTGTTCCAGCGCTGCCTCGTCGTTGCCGTCGAGCAGGTAGCGCACGCCGAGCAGGTGGCGGGCGCGCAGGTCGGCGCCATTGGCGGCCACGCTGGCCTGCAAGGTGTCGGCACCGGGGGCGTCCTTGAGCACATTGGCAAAGCCCAGCCGGGCCTTGGCGCGCACCGCGCGGTCGTCGGTGGCCAGGTTGGCGGGCAGGGCGTCGATCAACTGCTCGGCCTCGGCGGTGTCGCCGGTCTTCAGCAGCGCCAGCGCCAGGTCCAGCTTGAGCTCGTCCTTGTCCGGCGCGGCGGCGATGGCCTCGCGCAGGGCCGCTGCCTGCGCCTGCGGGTCGAGCGGGGTGGGAGCCACTTCTTCGACCACCTGCGCCTCGGCCGGCAGTACGCCATGCTGGGTCAGGAATTCGCGCACCTGGCCTTCCGGCATCGCGCCGGGGAAGCCGTCCACGATCTCGCCGCCCTTGACCAGGAACACCGTCGGCACCGAGCGGATCTGGAACGCCGCCGCGACCTGCTGTTCCTTGTCCACATCGACCTTGGCCAGCTCGAAGGCGCCGTGGTAGTCGGCGGCCAGCTTTTCCAGGATCGGCGTCAGCGTCTTGCAGGGCCCGCACCAGGTGGCCCAGAAGTCCACCAGCACCGGTGTCGTCAACGATTTCTGCAGGACCTCGGTCTCGAAGGTGTCGGTGGTGACATCGAATACATGCGGTTTGTCGGACATGGGCTTCCTGAAAGTAGTGACGGCAACAGTGGAGGGTAATGGTGGCAAACCCGGCCGACACAAGTCCGGCGCGGCTGCCAGGCCCAAAGGGTTCACGCCGCGCCCGCCCGGCACGACAATGCCGCGTCCTGGTGGCGCGCATGCGCCCCGCACCGGAGCACCACAATGGGAAGTACCGACAGCGCACAGCGCTACCTGGGCCTGATCGCGGCCACCGTCTTCGTGCTGGCGGTGGCCGGGTTCGGCGCCACGCTGCCCGGCTATCTGCAGGCCAGCCACCCGGTCGCGCTGCTGGGCGCGGCCGGCGTGCCGCACGCGCTGGGCTTCAACCTGCTGGCCTTCGTGCTGGTCGGCGTGCTGGGCATGGTGACGGGGGTCAGCCTGCTGGCGCGCATGCCGCCCAAGGCCGGCTGGAGCCTGCGCGTGGGTGGGCAACTGATCGTGCTGGCGGGGCTGGCCTTCGTCGGCATGGGCATGCTGCCGCTGGACCCCACCGACCTGGACGGCCGCGCCAGCCAGGCGCATGCCACGGCGTGGTTGTTGTGGGCGGTGGCCTTCGTGCCCGCCATGCTGTTGATCGCCGCGGCGCTGCTCAACGGGGCCGACACCCGTGGCCTGGCCTGGCTCAGCCTGGTGGCCGGGCTGCTGGTGGCGGTGCTGGCGTTCGGCCCGCCCGGCCTGCTGCGGCAGGCGATTGCCCAGCGGCTGGCGTTCCTGGCCTGGGTCGGCTGGCTGGCATTGGCCGCCTGGAGTTGGCCGGCCAAGTCGCCCGTGCTGCGGTAACGGTTTGGAGCACCTGCTGCACTGCGGTACCCTGTACCGCTTTGCACCGCCCGAGCATCCGCTCCCAATGTCCACCGTCGAACCGAACGCCTACGACCCCCAGCAGGTCGAATCTTCCGCCCAGCAGTTCTGGGATGCCACCCGCGCCTTCCAGGTCGACGAGAACTCGGACAAACCGAAGTTCTATTGCCTGTCGATGCTGCCGTACCCCTCCGGTGCGCTGCACATGGGCCATGTGCGCAACTACACCATCTCCGATGTGGTCAGCCGCTACAAGCGCATGACCGGCCACAACGTGATGCAGCCGATGGGCTGGGATGCGTTCGGGTTGCCGGCCGAAAACGCCGCGATCAAGAACAAGACCGCGCCGGCCAAGTGGACCTACGCCAACATCGAGCACATGCGCGGCCAGCTCAAATCGCTGGGCTACGCCATCGACTGGTCGCGCGAGTTCGCCACCTGCACGCCGGACTATTACGTGCACGAGCAGCGCATGTTCACCCGGCTGATGCGCAAGGGCCTGGCCTATCGCCGCAACGCGGTGGTGAACTGGGACCCGATCGACCAGACCGTGCTGGCCAACGAGCAGGTCATCGATGGCCGCGGCTGGCGCTCTGGCGCGCTGGTGGAAAAGCGCGAGATTCCGCAGTGGTTCCTGCGCATCACCGATTACGCGCAGGAGCTGCTGGACGGCCTGGACCAGCTGGACGGCTGGCCGGATTCGGTCAAGACCATGCAGCGCAACTGGATCGGCCGCTCGGAAGGGCTGGAGATCCAGTTCGACGTGCGCGACACCAACGGCGCCGCACTCGACCCGCTGCGCGTGTTCACCACCCGCCCGGACACGCTGATGGGCGTGACCTTCGTGTCGATCGCCGCCGAGCACCCGCTGGCCCTGCACGCCGCCAAATCCAACCCGGAACTGGCACGCCTGCTGGAAGAGCTCAAGCACGGCGGCGTCTCCGAAGCCGAGCTGGAAACCCAGGAAAAACGCGGCATGGCCACCGGCCTGACCGCGGTCCACCCGATCAGCGGCGAGCAGGTGCCGGTGTGGGTGGCCAACTTCGTGTTGATGGGCTACGGCACCGGCGCGGTGATGGCGGTGCCGGGCCACGACCAGCGCGATTTCGAATTCGCCAACAAGTACGGCCTGCCGATCGTGCAGGTGGTCAAGCTGCGCGAGCCGCGCAACGACGACGAGCAGACCTGGGACGCCACCCAGTGGCGCGATTGGTATACCGACAAGAGCCGCGAGCTGGAGCTAATCAATTCGGCCGAGTTCGATGGGCTGGATTTCGGCGGCGCCTTCGAGGCACTGGCCGAGCGCTTCGAGCGCAAGGGCCAGGGCCAGCGCCGGGTCAACTACCGCCTGCGCGACTGGGGCGTGAGCCGCCAGCGCTACTGGGGCTGCCCGATTCCGGTGATCTATTGCGCCAAGTGCGGCGCGGTGCCGGTGCCGGAAGACCAACTGCCGGTGGTGCTGCCGGAAAACGTGGAATTTGCCGGCACCGGCTCGCCGATCAAGACCGACCCGACCTGGCGCCAGACCACCTGCCCGGACTGCGGCGGCCCGGCCGAGCGCGAAACCGACACCTTCGACACCTTCATGGAGTCCAGCTGGTACGTGGCGCGCTACACCAGCCCCAATGCGCGCGACATGGTCGACCGCCGCGCCAACTACTGGATGCCGGCCGACCTGTATGTGGGCGGCATCGAGCACGCGATCCTGCACCTGATGTATTTCCGCTTCTATCACAAGCTCATGCGCGACGCGCGGCTGGTGGACAGCGACGAGCCGGTGACCAATCTGCTCACGCAGGGCATGGTCATCGCCGACACCTTCTATCGCGATGCCGACAACGGCGGCAAGGACTGGATCAATCCGGCCGACGTCGAGATCCAGCGCGATGAGCGCGGCCGCGTCACCGGTGCGGTGCTGATCGCCGACGGCCAGCCGGTGCACATCGGCGGCACCGAGAAGATGTCCAAGTCCAAGAACAACGGTGTGGACCCGCAGTCGATGGTGGCCAAGTACGGCGCCGACACCGTGCGCCTGTTCTCGATGTTTGCCGCACCGCCGGAGCAGTCGCTGGAGTGGAACGAGGCCGGCGTGGACGGCATGGCGCGCTTCATGCGCCGGCTGTGGGTGCAGGTGCACAAGCATGTGGGCGAGGGCGCTGCGGTTGCGCTGGATGCCGCCAGCCTGAGCGCCGAGCAGAAGGCGATCCGCCGCAAGACCCACGAGACCATCGGCAAGGTCAGCGACGACTATGGCCGCCGCCACAGCTTCAACACCGCCATTGCCGCGGTGATGGAACTGTCCAACGCGCTGGCCAAGTTCGACGATGCCAGCGACCAGGGCAGGGCCGTGCGCCAGGAAGCCCTGGAAGCGATGGTGTTGCTGCTCAACCCGATCACCCCGCACGCCAGCCACGCGTTGTGGCAGGTGCTGGGCCGTGGCGAGACGTTGCTGGAAGACGTGGCGTTCCCGCAGGCCGATGCCAGCGCGCTGGTGCGCGATGCGCTGACCCTGGCGGTGCAGATCAATGGCAAGCTGCGCGCCACCATCGACGTCGCTGCGGACGCCACGCGCGAACAGATCGAAGCGCTGGCGCAGGCCGAACCCAATGCCGCGAAGTTCCTGGACGGACTGACGATCCGCAAGATCATCATCGTGCCGGGCAAGATCGTGAACATCGTGGCGGGGTGAGGGTGGCGCAGTGGCCGGGTTGCCATGCCCGGTCCGTGCGGTGTGCCGGATCGGCGCTTGGCGGACCCGGCTAGGTTTTCATTTGGTGCTGGCGAAGCATTGCATTGGTAGTCGCGATGCGCCGTTGCGCGTAATGCCGCGTTTCCCGTGCATCACTCCCTGGCGCTCGGCAACCGCACGCCAGGGTTGCCTCGGTGGTTCGTGGCACGCATTGCAGTGCCGCGTGGCGACGCGGTTTTCATTTCTTGGCGCCGCAATCCGTTGCGGCGCTTATCAAGCCCCGTTCACGCGTGCTGCGTCAGGCTAGCCGCCTGTTGCCGCCGCCGGGGCGCTCATCCAGACTGTGCCCATGATTCGATTTCCTACTGCCTTCGCTGCGTCCCTCGTGCTGGTCTCCAGCCTCACCGCCTGCGGCTTCCATTTGCGCAATTCGCTTGCGTTGCCGCCCGACACCCCGGCAGTGAAGGTGCAGTCCGCAGTGCAGTACAGCGAACTGGCCAAGTTGCTGCGGCGCGGCCTCAAGGCGGCTGGCGCCAACCTGGCCGATGAAGATGCCAAGACCGGCTTTGCGCAGGTGCAGGTGCTGTCCGAGCGTTGGGGCGACCTGCCGATCGCCATCGACAGTCAGGGTCGTGCCCAGGAATACAGCCTGCGCTATGCCGCCATCTTCACCGTCACCACGGCCAACGGCTCGGTGCTGGTGCCGCAGCAGGTGATCGAGCTCTCGCGCGACTACGTGTCGCCACCGGTGGATGCCACCGGTACCGCCACCGAGCGCGAGATCCTGGCCGACGAACTGCGCAAGGACATGTCCGCATCGATCCTGCGTCGCATCGACAGCGTGGTGCGTGCGCGTATCCAGCGCGGCGAAAGTCTGGAGAGCACCCCGACCGCGCCGCTGCCGCAGGCCACCACGCCGCCGGTGCAGCCGTCCACGCCCGAGTCGAGCGTGCCGGCGTCGCTGCCACCGGCGCCGACCTCGAACAACTGAGCGCGTGGGTATCGATACGACGACGCAGTGGCCAGGGAGGCACCGCCGACCGGCGCCGGCTCGCGCGCTGGCGGCGGCGCGGCTGCTGCCTCCGCGGGCCATGACGCGCCAGCGGCGCCTGGTCGCTGCCGGTCTGCACGCGCGGTCCTAGCCCATGGAACTTCGCCCAGAACAGCTGGCCGGCCAGTCCAGCCAGCCCTTGCAGCCGGCCTATCTGATCGCCGGCCCGGAAACCTTGCGTGTGCTCGAAGCCGCCGACGCCATTCGTGCGCGCGCGCGCGCCGAAGGCATCGGCGAGCGTGAGGTGTTCGATGCCGATGGCCGTGATTTCGACTGGAACCAGCTGGATGCCAGCTTCAACGCGCCCAGCCTGTTCAGCCCGCGCCGTCTGGTCGAGGTGCGCCTGCCCAGCGGCAAGCCCGGCAAGGACGGCGCCGAGGTCATCACCCGTTTCTGCGCCAATCCGCCGCCGGACGTGGTGCTGCTGATCACCGCCAACGACTGGAGCAAGGCGCACCAGGGCAAGTGGGCCGAGGCCGTGGGCCGCGTCGGCACCATCGCGGTGGCCTGGGCGATCAAGCCGCACGAATTGTCCGACTGGATCGAGCGCCGCCTGCGTGCACACGGCCTGCGTGCCGACGCGGCCGCCGTGCAGCGGCTGAGCGAGCGGATGGAAGGCAATCTGCTGGCCGCCGCGCAGGAAATCGACAAGCTCGCCCTGCTGGCCGACGGCAAGACACTGGATCTGGAGGCGATGGAATCGCTGGTGGCCGATGCCGCGCGTTACGACGTGTTCCGCCTGGCCGAAACCACCTTCTCCGGCCAGCCGGTTGCGGTAGTCCGCATGCTGGCCGGGTTGCGCGCCGAAGGCGAGGCAGTGGCCGCGCTGATGCCGATCCTGATCAAGGAACTGCTGCGCACCGCCGCGCTGGCCAAGGTGCAGGCCAACGGCGGCAACCTGGCCGCCGAGATGAAGTCGCAAGGCATCTGGGAAGCGCGCCAGGCCCCGTTCAAGCGCGCGCTGCAGCGCCACCCCGAACCGCGCCGCTGGGAGCGTTTCGTCGCCGCGGCCGGCCTGGTCGACCGCATGGCCAAGGGGCGCGCCGACGGCGATGCCTGGGTCGGCCTGGAACGCCTGCTGGTGGCGGTCGCCGAAGCGCGTGCGGTGAGATTGCTGGCGTGAAGGTCGGGAGAGCCGGGACCCGGGACCCGGGACCCGGGTCCCGGGAAGGGCACGGGCAGCGAGCGCATTCCGATCACCTTGTGCAGCCCAGCCTTGTAACCGGCTCTCCCGGGTCCCGGGTCCCGGGTCCCGACTCCCGGCTCCACCTCTACTACGGTGGCACCTTTGACCCGATCCACCTGGGCCATCTCGCGATCGCCTGTGCGGCGCGCGACGAGCTGCAGACGCGCGTGCAGCTGATCCCGGCGGCCGATCCACCGCACCGCCCGGCGCCCGGCGCCACCGCCGCGCAGCGCGCGCACATGCTGGAGCTGGCGCTTGCCGATCGCCCGGGGCTGCTGCTGGATACCCGCGAACTACAGCGCGCCGCGCATAGCGGTGCGCCGTCCTACACCGTGGACACCTTGCGCGACCTACGTGCCGAACTTGGCCCCGGCGCGCCGATCGCCTGGCTGCTCGGCGCCGATGCGTTTGTCGGGCTTGAGCATTGGCACGAGTGGGAGGCCTTGTTCGGGCTGGCTAACCTTGTGGTGGCCGCACGTCCGGGCACCGCGCTGGAGCTGGCCGAAGCGCCGCAGCTGGCTGCGGCGGTGCAGGGCCGCTGGGTCGCCAGCGCCGACGACCTGGTCACTGCGCCGGCGGGTCGCCTGTATCTGCTGCATCAACCGTTGCGCGGCGAATCGGCCAGCGCCGTGCGCTCGCGTATTGCTGCGGGCGGCGCCTGGCAGGCGCTGGTGCCGCCGTCGGTGGCCGGAGTGATCCAGCGCGAGGGCCTATATGGCAGCGCCCGGCCGGCTAGCTGAACACGCGTCCGCCCGGACCGGCCTATAATTCACGCCAATTCCATCGAGTCGCCGCTTTGACCAGCCAAGCCCAAGTCATCAAGACCTCCCTTCCGAATCCGCCGCCGTCGGTGCCGGCCCTGTTGGCCACCGTGCGCGAAGCCGTCGAGGAACTGAAAGCCAAGGACGTGGTCGAGATCGATGTGCGCGGCAAGTCCAGCGTCTGCGATTACATGGTGATCGCCTCCGGCACCTCGACCCGCCACGTCAAATCGATCGCCGACGAAGTGGTCAAGTTCGCCAAGCGCCTGGATGTGATGCCGCTGGGCGTGGAAGGCGAGCGCGAAGCCGAGTGGGTGCTGGTGGACCTGGGCGATGTGGTGGTGCATGTGATGCTGCCGCGCGTGCGCGAGTTCTACGCGCTGGAACGTCTGTGGACGGTAGGCGACCAGCGTCCCGATGAAGATTTCGCTGCCGACGCCGAGTAATCAAGTCTCAATGCCCAAGAAGCCCGCTGTTTCTTCTTCCGCGCTGCCGGCTTCGCAGGCGCTTCAACAGCTGAGCCGGCAACCGGACAACGCCGATACGCTGTCACCAGCGCGCAAGCGCTTCGATCGGCTGCTGCGCGATCTGCAGCAACATCGCACGCAGCTGCATGCCTGGCGCGATGCTGTCGAGCGTTGGCGTGCTCGCTATCACGCCGAGGTGTTGCCGCTGTTTGAGCAGCAGCGAGCGCTGGAGATCGAGCAGATCCACGCGCTGGACCGTGTGTATGCCTCGGTGAAGTTGAGCAAGACCGATCGTCGCCGCTTGTCGGACGAGATCTGCGAGTTGGCCGGCCCATTGATAGAAGCCGGTCATGTCGAACTCAAGCCCCTTTATGAGCGGCACAGCGAGATCGGCTACGACGAAGAGATGGCCGAATCCGATGAAATGATGAAACACGTCATCGGCGAGTTGTATGGATTGGATTCCGACGAGGTGGCTGGTGCGGATTCGCCCGAAGAGCTCTTCGAGCGGGTCAACGCGCGTCTGGAGCAGGCACAGGCACAGGCCGAACACGCCCGCTCCCAGGCCGAGCAGCAACACAGCGCCACGCGTCGTCGCTCGGCCAAAAAAGTCGCAGCGGTGTCCACCGAACCGCCTCCACTGCGTGAGTTGTATCGCAAACTTGCCAGCAGCCTGCATCCGGATCGCGCGACCGACGTGGACGATCACGGTGCCCGCACCGGGCTCATGCAGCGCCTCAATTCCGCTTACAAGTCCAACGATCTGCTTGGCCTGCTCGAACTACAGGCCGAGATCGGTCTACTGGATGCAAAGGGTGTGGATGCGATCAACCCGGTGCGCCTGCAGGAATACAACCGTGAGCTCGACCGGCAATGCAAGGAACTCAAAGACCAGCTCACTCAGCACGCGATGGAGTTTTGCTACACGTACGATCTTGATCTGCCGTCGCAGCCCAAGCCTGAGCGGTTGGATGCATTAATGACCCGTTACAGACGCGATGTCGCCCGAGATCTCGACGAAGTGCGGCGTGAGCGCCGGATTGTGGATGCCCTGCGCGATGCGCCAGCGGTCAAGCGCTGGCTCAAGTTTCGCAGCGCCACAGCGGGCATGCTCGACGCACCCTGGTTCTGACAGGCGCGCATTCGCCAGTCGGCGGTACTGAGTCAATGCTGCAGGTTACCTGATCGATGCCGCACGCAACACGTGGTCCGTCCGGTATCGTCGCTTCGCGACACGCTGATAAAAGTAGGCGTACAGCAGACATCTCAAGGCGGATGACCAAAGACACGTCGACAGCCGCTTTCCGCCAACGACGGGCAAATCCTGGCCGGACACGCACGGCCTGCCACGACCGCGCGTGTCCTCCACACCGCTTACAACGGTCCGCGTTCCCACGGCCCGGTGATCGCCAGGGTGATGCCGGGGGTCTGGATGTTGACGAACAAGGTGCGCGCCAACGGGTCCCAGCACGCGCCGCAGAACTCGGTGTCGCGGTAGTCGCCTTCGGCAATGGTCTTGCCGGCATCGGCGATCTGCTGCGAGGTCAGCTGCACGTTGTTCTTGGCCAGGTAGAACGATTCGCCGTTGCGGGTCAGGCCAAGCAGACGCGCGCCGGGCCCGTATTCGTCCGGGCTTTCGCCGCCGTCTTCGCACAGCACCACGCCGCCGCGCGCGCTCACCGTCACGTTGTCCGGGTTGTGCGCGGCCAGCTGGTTGCCGCTGACGAATAGTGCGCTCAGGCGTTGGGTAAACAGGTCCAGCACCCACACCGCGCCATTGCCGTAACCGCGGCGGCCCTGCGCATCCACACCGGTGCTGGTGTCGACGATGAACATCTTGCCGTAGCTGTACCAGATGCCTTCGCCGCGGCTCATGCGCAGTGCGCCATCGGCCCAGGCCTGCGCGAACGGCCCGCTCAAGGTGTCGTTGGCGCCGATGTCGGCAAAGCCGGCCGGTGCGGCGATGCTGTCCAGATCGGGTTCTTCGATATCCACCCATTCCAGCTGGAACTGCTGGCCGATGCTGGCCACGGTCAGGTCGGCATTGCGACGCCCGCGCACGCGTGCGGCCTGCAGCCGGCCGCCGTTTTCCAGCGAACCGTTGCGGCCGCGCCGGTCGTTGGGGATGAAGCGATACAGGCCGGCCTTGTTGCGGTCGTCCTCGGTGAGATAGACGATGCCGGTGCGCGGGTCGATCGCCACCGCTTCGTGGCTGAAACGGCCCAGGCCTACCAACGGGCGGCCGGTAGTGCGATGGCTGTCGGGGTCCACTTCGAACACGTAGCCATGCTTGCGACCGGTGCTGGACACCGCGTTGGTCTTGATCTCTTCGCAGCTCAGCCAGGTGCCCCAGGGGGTCGGGCCGCCGGCGCAGTTGACCAGGGTGCCGCCCAGGCTGGGCTCCAGGCTGCCCCAGCCGCGCCGGCCGTAACTCAGCGTGGTGGTGCCGCCGCCGGCCTGCTGGGTGCCGCTGACGATGCCGGTGTCGTACATCGCCGGTGCGCGGAACGGCGTGGTGGCGCCGCGTTCGTGGTTGCGGATCAGCACATATTCCAGGCCGCGCAGCGGATCGCTGCCCGGGCGCCAGTCGGGCCGGCGCAGGCCGACCACGGCCATGCCGTCGTGGCGGTCGGGGCAGGGCTGCCCGTCGTCCATGCGGTCACCGCTCCAGCCGAACGAGCGGTAGCTGAAACCGCGTGGCAATTGCAGCAATGGCAAGCCGGTGCTCTGGTCGGCCACCGGGGCGAGCGGGCCGTAGCGGCTGGGAACCGGCGCAAGCCGCGACGACGGCGAGGTGGCGGCCTGGGCCTGGCGCGATTGCAAGGCGCTCAAGCTGCCAAGGGCGCCTGCGGCCATGACGGCGGCGCTGCCCTTGAGAACCTGGCGGCGGGCGGGATCGAAAATCGGCATCGAACGACTCCTGCGGGGCTGGGTGGTCGGGCGACACTAATTGCCGGCTGTAACGACACCATGACACGCAGCGACACATCGGCACGGACTGCCCAGGCTGTGACGCGGATATCATGTCGCCATGAAATGCCGACTCATCGCCACCGGCGAGCGCGCACCGGCCTGGGTGGCGCAAGGTTTTGCCGAATATCAAAAGCGTCTGTCGCACTGGATGCCGCTGGAGCTGGTCGAGATCGAACCCGGCCTGCGTGGCAAGGGGCGCGACGCGCAACGCGCCATCGATGACGAGGGCCGCCGCGTACTGGCCGCACTGCCCAAGAACGCGCATGTCGTGGCGCTGGATGTGCCCGGGCGCCCCTTGAGTTCAGAGCAGCTTGCCCAGCGCATGGAGCACTGGCGCGGGCAGGGCCGCGATCTGGCGTTTCTGATCGGCGGCCCGGAAGGGCATGCGGCCGAGGTCTTGAAGAGCGCCAACGAAAGCTGGTCGATCGGCCCGCTCACGCTCCCGCACATGCTGGTGCGCCTGATCGTGGCCGAACAGCTGTATCGCGCCGCGGCGATGCTGGCCAATCATCCGTATCACCGCGCGTAAGTGGCGGGCGCGTGGTGGCTCCGGGCATGGCTGTAACGGTGCCTGGCTGAGCCAGGCTGCAGCGGTTGGCCGGCACAGGAATGGCTACCGCGGCGTTAGACATGACGCTATCGCTGGGAACGGTGGGGCCTGCTACGCGCGCGTCATCGACGTCTCGATCGCTGCTTCGTCGCCAGGATTTGTGCCGTCGCGGTGCTCTGCCTTGGCTCGATCCAGACCATGACCTTGCGAAAGGAGGGATGGACCGATGCCTGCGCAGCGCATCGAAGACGGTGACCCGATGCCCGGGCCACCGCATTCGACCACTCATCAATTCAACGAAAAACTCACCGGCACCAGGCCGTAGGCCTGCACCGCCTGGCCGTTCTGCATCGCCGGCTGGAAGCGCCAGCTACGCAGCACCTGGCTACGCGCGGCCAGATCGAGCACCCGATGGCCACTGCTGGTCTGCACGCTCACTTCGGCCGGGCGTCCATCGGTGCCGACCAGTACGCGTAGCAGTACCGTGCCTTGCTGGCCGGCACGCAATGCGGCCGCCGGGTAGCTCGGCGCTGGTGAACTCAAATACTGCAACTGGCCTGCTTCGATCGGCCCGCTGGGCGTAGCTGTCGTGGGAGTGCCTTCTGCGACCACGTCGGAGACCGTTGCCGGAACCGCAAACGCTGGGTTATCGACAACGGGCTCCTGACTGACCACCGCGGTCTGCACCGGTACCGTTAACGTTTTGGTGGGCGAATGTGTTTTCGGCTTGAACGTCACGTTGACTGGAAACACCACCGGTGGCGGCGGGGTTGGAATACTCATCGGCATAAGCCACCGCTCCTTCGGCACGGTCTGCTGCGGAATCGCCCGATGCGAGAGCGGAATCAACAACAGGCCACCGGCCAGGAGATGCAGTGCCACGGCGGTGCTCATCGCCAGGACGCGCGAGCTGTCGATGCCAAGGGGACGGGAAGAAACCTGCGATTGCGTGCGAACCATCATCCACCTCCAGAACGGAACTGCGGAAAGGACCAGCGCGGCCCGGACGCCTTACACCATCCGGTAGCGTAGGTTTACCGCAGCGCGCGCACCGGCACAAGCACGGCGCAGACGTTCGTCTGACGCATCGGATCGGCACGGGCCTGCAGATGCACTCCATCGAGGTCGCGGCGTCGATCCGCCGGCATTCTTCGAGGGTGCCAGCTTCGATCGTGTCGCCACTGAAAACGCCCAACCGAAGCTGGGCGTTTTGGCAGAAAAGCCCGGCCCCTTGCAGGGCCGGGGAAACGACAGTGACGGGAGAGGGCGTCAGTAGTCGTAAGACACCGAGAACATGGCGTAGCGCGGCTGGGTGAAAAACCGGCCCATGTTGTAGGTGTTGGACAGCGTGAACGTGTCGTCTTCCCAGGTGGAATCAACCTGCAGCGGCTTGCGCTCATTGAAGATGTTGAAGGCCTGCAGGGTCACCGCAAGCTTGTTGTCGGCAAAGGCAGGGCGGTAGGTCAGGCCCAGGTCGACGATCTTGGTCCAGGGGCAAGTTACCGACTCGCACGCTCGAGCGAATTTGATCGCCGGCAGCGCGCGGCTGCGATGGTCCTTGGCCGATGATCCGTTCACGCCCATAAACGACACTGCCCTCCGAAGAGGGCAGCGAGGAACGGCGATTGGCGGGAGTCCGTTATCTCAGCGACCGAGCTCGAACGTCACGTCCAGATTGATCGAGAGCGTGCTTTCGCCCGGGGCCACCGGGGTGTCCATTTCGGCCTTGGCCGAGCGCATCGAGGCGGCCATCATCATCGGGCGCACGCCGCCGCCACTGCGGCCTTCGGAAATGCTGACGATGCGGCGCACCTTCAGACCCAGCGATTTGGCGTAGGTCTCGGCGCGGGTCTGCGCCTTCTTCAGTGCGGCGACGCGGGCTTCGTCGTACACCGGTTCGGGCTGGTCGATCGAGAAGCTGGGGCCGTTGATGTCGTTGGCGCCGTGAGCGACCAGGGCGTCGAGCACCTTGCCGAGCTTGGCGATGTCGCGGACCTTGAGGCTGACCGTGTTGCTGGCCTGGTAGCCGTTGATCTTGGGCGCCTCGTTTTCCTTGTAGGTGTATTGCGGGCTCAGGTTGATGCCGCTGGTCTGCACGTCCTTGTCGGCGATGCCGGCCGCCTTCACGGCGTTCATGACCTTGCTCATCTGCTCGGCGTTCTGGCGCATGGCGGCGTTGCCGTCGGCGGCCTGGGTGACGACGCCGGCGGACAGCGTGGCGATGTCCGGCACGCGCTTGGCCTCGGCCTCGGCCGACACGTTGAGCAGGGTGCCGTCGTTGGGAATGGTGTAGCTCGGGGCAGTCTGGGCGTGGACGGTCATGGCGGTTCCGGCGGCGATGGACAGGGCCAGCAACAACGGCTTGAGGGTGGTACGCATGAGATCTCCTTGTCTGTGGCAAGAGCGTGTTGGGAGGTCGATGAATATGTTGTGAGCCGGACGCCACCGCGCAGCGCGGATGCGCGTGCCGAGTCAGCGGGCGGGCACGGGCAACAGGTATGCTGGGCGGATGCTCTATCTCGCCTCGCGCTCGCCGCGCCGACAAGAACTCCTGCAACGCCTGGAGGTACCGTTCCAGACACTGGAACTGGACGTGCCCGAGCTGCGCGCGCCGGACGAATCGCCCGAACACTACGTGCAGCGCGTCGCGCTGGACAAGGCGCGCGCCGGGCTTGCGCAGGTGCGCGCGCGCGATCCCGACGCCATCGTGCTGGGCTCCGACACCGAGGTGGTGTTGGGCGATCGGGTATTCGGCAAGCCGGTCGATGGCGACGATGCGATCGCGATGCTGCGCGCGCTGTCCGGACGCACCCACCAGGTACTCACGGCGGTGGCTCTAGTCTGCACGCAGCGGGCGCCGGCGCAGGCCTTGGTGGTGTCGGAGGTGACCTTCGACACGCTCGATGACGCGCAGATCGCTGCCTACGTAGCCTGTGGCGAGCCGATGGGCAAGGCCGGCGCGTATGCGATCCAGGGGCGCGCGGAGCGTTTCATTCGTCACCTGTCCGGAAGCTATTCCGGCGTGATGGGATTGCCGCTGTATCACACCTCGCAGTTGCTCACAGCCTTCGGAGCGCATTGATGTCGGAAGAGATCTTGGTCAACGTCACCCCGCGCGAAACCCGCGTGGCGGTGATCGAGAACGGCATGCTGCAAGAGCTGCATATCGAGCGCGGTTGGCGTCGGGGCGTGGTGGGCAACATCTACAAGGGCAAGGTGCAGCGGGTGATGCCGGGCATGCAGGCCGCGTTCGTCGAGGTGGGGCTGGAGCGCGCCGCGTTCCTGCACGCCAACGACGTGGTGCGCCCGGCACCGGCGCCGGCCAGTGTGGTCGATACCGAAGAAACCCCGATCCCGCCGCCGCCGCCCGCCGCGGTGCCGATCGTGGAGCTGCTGCGCGACGGTCAGGACATCGTGGTGCAGGTGGTCAAGGACCCGATCGGCACCAAGGGTGCGCGGCTGACCACGCAGATCAGCATTCCTTCGCGCTATCTGGTGCTGCTGCCGCAGTCCAAGATCGTCGGGGTCTCGGCACGGATCGAGGACGAGGCCGAGCGCTTGCGGCTGAAGACCATCGTCAGCGAGGTGTCGGCCCAGCATGGCGGGTTCGGCTACATCATTCGCACCAATGCCGAAGGCCAGCCGGCCGAAGCGTTGGCCGAGGACATCGCGTATCTGTCGCGGGTCTGGAATGTGGTCGAGCGGCGCGGTCGCGAAGCGCCGTCGTGCAGCATCATCTATGAAGACCTGAGCCTGCCGTTGCGTGCGGTGCGCGACCTGATCCGGCGCGACGTGGAGAAGGTCAAGGTCGATTCCAACGAGACCTTCGTGCAGCTGCAGGCGTTCGTGGCCAAGTACATGCCGGTGTTGGCCGAGCGGCTGGAGCTGTACACCGGCGACCGGCCGATCTTCGACCTGTACGGGGTCGAGGACGAGATCGGGCGCGCGTTGAACAAGCAGGTGCCGCTCAAGTCCGGCGGCTATCTGGTGATCGACCAGACTGAAGCGATGACCACCATCGACGTCAATACCGGCTCGTTCGTGGGGCAGCGCAATCTGGAAGAGACCGTGTTCCGCACCAATCTGGAAGCCGCGCAGGCGGTGGCGCGGCAACTGCGGCTGCGCAACTTGGGCGGCATCATCATCATCGACTTCATCGACATGGACGACCCGGAGCACCGCCGGCAGGTGCTGCGCACGCTGGAAAAGGCGTTGGCGCGGGATCACGCCAAGACCACCGTGTATGAGTTCTCGCCGCTGGGCCTGGTGGAGATGACCCGCAAGCGCACCGTGGAAAGTCTGGAGCGTCAGCTTTCAGAGACCTGCGGCCAGTGCGGCGGGCGCGGCACTATCAAGACCGCCGAAACGGTCACCTACGAGATCTTCCGCGAGATCACCCGCGCCGTGCGCCAGTTCGACGCCGCGCGGTTGCTGGTGATCGCCTCGTCCAAGGTGGTCGCGCGCATCACCGACGAGGAATCGGCGGCCGTGGCCGAGCTGGAGGAGTTCCTCGGCAAGAGCATCCGCTTCCAGTCCGACGACCAGTACCTGCAGGAGCAGTTCGATGTGGTGTTGCTGTGAATCCGGGAATCGGGAATCGGGAGTGGGGAATCGGCTTGAAGCAACAGCCGCCCCACGTCACGTCCGCCATCCCTTCAGCGCCAATGCGCGATCAGACGCCTAAGCGTTCGTACGCCAGCGCTGGTGCTCTTACGATTCCCCATTCCCTAGTCCCCATTCCTCGCCGTTAATGCCCACCCCGCTGCGCCGCCGTCTGCGACTGTTCCGCCGTTATGCGATCACTGCCGCTGCGCTGGCGGTGGTGGCGGTTGCGTTGTTGGTGGGCGCGGCCAGTCAGGCGTTGCCGCTGGCCGAGGAGCATCCGCAGCAGATTGCCGCGTGGCTGAGCCAGCGGGCCGGGCAGCAGATCGCCTTCGATCATCTCGATACCGAGTGGACCCGGCGCGGGCCGTTGCTGCGGCTGGACGGCCTGCGGATCGGCCCGCACGGCGAAGTGCGCGTGGGGCAGGCCGAGATTCTGCTGGCCATGTATGCGGGCCTGCTGCCCGGGCAGTCGCTGACCGAAGTGCGGCTGCGCGGGCTGGCGCTGACCCTGCAGCGCAGTGACGACGGCGTGTGGTCGGTGCAGGGCCTGCCGAGCGCCCGACGCTCCGATCCGCTGGAGGCCCTGCGCCGGCTGGGCGAGATCCAGCTGGCCGAGGCGCGCCTGCGCGTCGCCGCGCCCTCGATCGGCCTGGACGCCACCCTGCCGCGCATCGACCTGCGCCTGCGCGTCAATGGCTCGACCGTCCGGGTCGGCAGCCGGAGCTGGATCGATCTCAAGCGCGCGCCGTTGACCGGCGTGCTGGCGTTCGACCGCGACAGCGGCGATGGCAGCGTCTATGCGCAGGCCGACCCGGCCGATCTGGCTGCCTGGACGTCGCTGCTCACCGTTGGTGGCCTGCGGGTGGAAGGCGGTAGCGGACGCGTGCAGGCCTGGGCGCAGTTGCGCGCGCGCCGGATCACCGGCGTCACCGTGGATGCGGACCTCACCCAGCTCGCGCTGTCCGGCGCACCGCTGGCGGAGGAGACCGCGCGCCGCACGCTGCATTGGGAGCGGCTGCAGGCGCGCGCGCGCTGGCAGACCATCGATGGCGGTTGGCGACTGGACGCGCCCCGGTTGCGGCTGGGCCAGGCCGGCACCGTGCAGCAGCTGGACGGGCTGAGCGTCGCCGGTGGGCGCCGCTATGCGGTGTCCGTCGGCAAGGCGGATGTCTCCGGCCTGATCGCCGCAGCCGCGCTGAGCGACCGGCTGTCGCCCGCACTACGGCGCTGGCTGACCTTGTCCAAACCGCAGCTGCGGGTGGCCGATGTGCAGATCGCCGGCGAGCAGGGCGGGCCGGTGCGCGCGCAGGGGCAGATCGAAGAACTCGGGTTTCTGCCGGTGGGCAATTCGCCCGGCATCAGCGGCCTGCGCGGCCGCGTCGACGGCGATGCGCAGGGCGGCGAGCTGGACACCGCGCCCGACGCCACGGTGCGCTTCGACTGGCCTACCGGCTTTGGCGTGGTCCACGAGATCCAGCTGGCCGGCAAGATCGTCGGCTGGCGCGACGGCGCCGGCTGGCAGGTGGCCACGCCCGCGCTGCGTGTGCAGGCCAGGGAGTACGGCGCCAACGTGCGCGGCGGCTTGTGGTTCCAGAACGACGGCAGCCGCCCACGCATGCAGTTGGCCGCGCAGCTGGACGATGTCGCCCTGCCGGTGGCGCGCAAGTTCTGGATCCGCTCCAAGATGAGCAAGGCCGCCATCGACTGGCTGGACATGGCCGTGGCCGGCGGTGTCGTTACCGGCGGCACCGGCCTGGTCAGCGGCGATCTGGACGAGTGGCCGTTCGACAACAACGACGGGCGCTTCGAGGCGTTTGGGCACATCCGCGATGGCGTGATCCGCTTCCAGCCGGACTGGCCGGCGATGGAACAGGTGCAGGCCGACCTGCGCTTCGTCGCCAACGGATTCTCCTTGCAGGGCAGCGGCGATCTGGCCGGCACCCCGATCAGGCAACTGGAGGCCGGCATCCCCAGCTTCACCACCTCCGAGCTGTACGTGCGCGCCTCTACCCAGGCCGATGCCGCGCAGCTGTTGGGCATGCTGCGCAAGAGCCCGTTGGAGCGCCGCTACGGCGACACCTTGCGCAATCTCACGGTGTCCGGCCCGGCGGCGGTGAGCTTCGATCTGCTGCGGCCGTTACGCACCCACGGGGTGGGCGGTCACCTGCAGGGCACGGTGGCACTGCAGGGTGCCAGGCTGGCCGACGCGCGCTGGAACCTGGCCTTCGACCAGGTCAGTGGCCAGGCCGAGTATCGCGACAGCGGCTTTGCGGCCGAGCAGCTGAGCGTGCAGCACCAGGGCCGCAGCGGCACGCTGGCGCTGCGCGCCGGTGGCTTCGTGCAGGACCCCGGGCAGGCGTTCGAGGCGCGGCTGGGTGCCACCCTGGATGCCAAGGAGTTGTTCGACCGCGCACCGCAGATGGAGTGGCTGCGCCCCTACGTGCATGGCAGCGCGCCATGGCAGGTGGGGGTGGATGTGCCCCTGCCGACGCCCGGCCAGCCGGATGCGCAGGCCATGCTGACGCTGCGTTCCGAGTTGGTGGGCACCACCCTGGACCTGCCCGCGCCGCTGGACAAACCCGCCGCCCGGCCGCTGGATACCCAGGTCAAGGTGGCGCTGCCGGTGGGCGATGGCGATATCGATGTGGCGTTCGGCAAGCTGGTGGCGCTCAAGGCCAGCAGTCACGGCGAGCAGACCGGCGTGCGCGTGGTGATGGGCACCGACACGGTGAGCGAGCGCCCGCCCGCGAACGGGTTGGTGGTGACCGGCCGCACCGCGTCGCTGGATGCGATCGACTGGATCAGCCTGGCGCGCGGCAGCAGCGCTGCAGACATGCCGCCGCTGCCGGGCCAGCCGGCCACGCCCAAAAAAGATGCCGTTCCCCTGCAGCAGGTCGACGTGCAGGCAGACAGGCTGCTGATGATCGGCGGCGTGTTTCCGCAGACGCGGCTGCGGTTGCGGCCGACCCGCGATGCAGTGGCGGTGACGCTGGAGGGCCCCTCGCTGGCCGGCCAGCTGACCGTGCCCAATGCCGACGGCGGCACCGTGCAGGGCAAGCTCGGCACCGTGCGCTGGCAGCCGGTGGCCGATGCCCCCGAGCCTGCGGCGCCGGAGCCCGGCGACCCGCTGGCCGGTGCCTTGCCCGAGCCGGCGCGACGGGCGGTGGCCGAGTTCGACCCGGTGTCGATCCCGCCGCTGGCGCTGGATATCGATGACCTGCGCGTGGGCAAGATGACCTTCGGCGCGGCCACCCTGCGCAGCAGCCGGCTCACCGATGGCATGCAGGTCGATCAGCTGCAGTTGCGCTCGGAGGACCAGAGCATCGGCCTGACCGGCGCCTGGCGCGGCAAGGGCGAGGCGGCCAGCACGCGGCTGTCGGCGCGGGTGGACAGCCGCAATCTCGGCAATCTGCTGCAGAACCTCACACTGGGCGGCCAGCTGCGCGGGGGCGAGGGCCAGCTGGAACTCAATGCCGGCTGGCAGGGCTCGCCGACCGGCTTTGCGCTCGGCTCGCTGGACGGCAACCTCAAGGTCGATGTCCGCAATGGCCAGCTGCTGGAAGTGGAGCCGGGCGCCGGGCGCGTGCTGGGCCTGCTCAGCGTGGCGCAGCTGCCGCGCCGGCTGATGTTCGACTTCCGCGATTTCTTTTCCAAGGGGCTGGCCTTCAATACGCTGGACGGTGAGGTGCGCTTTGGCGAAGGCTTCGCGCGTACCGACGCCATCCGCATCGCCGGCCCGGCGGCGGATATCGCCATCCGTGGGCAGACCGACCTGCGCGCGCAGACCTTCGACCAGACCGTGGACGTCAACCCCAAGGCCGGCAATCTGCTGACCGTGGTCGGCGCCGTGGCTGGCGGCCCGGTCGGCGCGGCGGTGGGCGCGGCCGCCAACGCGGTGCTCGGCAAACCGCTGGGTGCGATCGGTGCCAAGACCTACCACGTCACCGGCCCGTGGAAGGACCCGCAGGTGGATGTGGTCGAACGCGACGTGCGCGAGCGTGCGCCGGGCAAACCGGCTGCGCCAACGACAACCCCAGGCACCCCCGGTCGGTCGCCACGCTGACGCGCTCGATTGCGTGCGCGTCAGCGAGCAATGGTGCTGAGGCGCCTCAGGCTCTCAATCCTTGCATCGACCAAATGCAGCACGCGCGCCAGCCGGCAAGCCGTGCATGCCGACGCTTTGCCGCATTCATTCGGCAGGGCTGTCGTTGTCGGCGCGCGTGAACATCGGCAAGCGCAGCCGCGAGCGGTGCCCAGGCGCCGGCGGTCGCCCAGGCGCGGGCACGCCCAGACAGTAGCCGCGTTGCCATTTTTCACGCGCCGCCGCCGATTGCGCGTCCGGCAGTGCATCCAGAAAGCGCGTACGGCTGTGGGTCCAGTCGGCATGTTGCTGCGCCAGCTGCGGCGCTTCGGAAAGCGGCTTCCATTGCGGCTGCACCTGCTCGATCAACTGCCGCTGCAGCGGGAACAGATGGCAGAACGGCTCGCCCGCCTCGAAGCGCACCCGCCCGGGCCGGGTGAAGCGCCAGTTCATGGTGAAGGTGTGCGGGCTCCAGTCGGTTTCCACCAGGCCGCTCAACGCGCCGATGCCGTCCTTGGGCCGGTTCACCGGGCCGGTGACGAACAGGTCGATGCCGGTGTCGGTGCGGAACAGGCAGGGCACATGGAAGGTCAGCACGCCATAACCGAAGTGGCTGATCGCCGGCGCGACCGTCTCTGGATCAGCGTTGATGGTGATTGCCGCCAGCGCGTCGCCGCCGTCCCAATCGGCGTCGAAACCGGACTGGCACAGCAGCTCCCAGCCGTGCGCATTGGCGATCGCCAGCGGCAGGCAACGGTAGGCGTAACGCTGGTCGGTGGCATCCATCCACGCGCGCTCATGCGGGGCGGGGCGGATGTCCAGCGTGTGGCCGTCCAGAACGTGGGCGATGAGCTTCATGCGCGGGCGATCGATAAAGAGCTGGCGGCGATGATAGCGGCGCCGCATGTTCAGCCGAACGACTTGTCTCCCCGGCGCGCGGGCCCCATCCTGACCGCATGACCGATCACGCACTCACTCTGGCCGAAACCCGGCTGTTGCTTCCTTCCGGCCTGGATGCCGGCCATCTCGACCGCACCTTCGGCGCCCTGCTGGGCCCGGGCATTGACTTCGGCGATCTGTATTTCCAGCATTCGCGGCGCGAGAGCTGGAGCGTGGAAGACGGCATCGTCAAGGACGGTGCGCATTCCATCGAACAGGGCGTAGGCGTGCGCGCCATTGCCGGCGAAAAGACCGGGTTTGCGTATTCCGACGACATCCAGCGCGAGACCTTGCTGGAAGCGGCGCAGTCGGCCCGTGCGATCTCGCGCGACGGCGGTGCGCAGTCCACGCGCGCGCTGGTGCGTGGCAATGGCCGGGCGTTGTACCCGGCCACCGACCCGATCGACGACATGGACAGCGCCACCAAGGTGGAGCTGCTACGCCGCATCGACCAGTACCTGCGCGCTGCCGACCCGCGCGTCAAGCAGGTGATGGTGAGCCTGTCCGGCGGCGTGGACACGGTGTTGATCGCCCGCAGCGACGGCGTGCTGGCCGCCGACGTGCGCCCGCTGGTACGCCTGAACGTGCAGGTGATCGTCGAGCACAACGGCCGCCGCGAATCCGGTTATTCCGGCGGCGGTGGCCGGTATGGCTACGCCGAGCTGTTTGCCGAGGGCCGCCCGGAAGGGTTTGCGCGCGAAGCGCTGCGCCAGGCGCTGGTCAACCTGGACGCGATTCCGGCACCGGCCGGCGTGATGCCGGTGGTGCTCGGCCCCGGCTGGCCCGGCGTGCTGCTGCACGAGGCAGTGGGCCACGGGCTGGAAGGCGACTTCAATCGCAAGGGCACCAGTGTCTACGCCGGCCGCGTCGGCGAGCGCGTGGCGTCGCCGGGCGTGACCATCGTCGACGACGGCACCCTGGACGGCCGGCGCGGTTCGCTCAATATCGACGACGAAGGCACGCCGACCCAGTGCACCACGTTGATCGAAGACGGCGTGCTGGTGGGCTACATGCAGGACAGCCACAACGCGCGCCTGATGGGCGTGGCGCCCACCGGCAACGGCCGCCGCGAATCGTTCGCGCACCTGACCATGCCGCGCATGACCAACACCTACATGCGCGCCGGCCAGCACGACCCGGAAGAGATGATCCGCTCGGTCAAGAAGGGCATCTACGCCGTGAACTTCGGCGGCGGCCAGGTCGACATCACCAGCGGCAAGTACGTGTTCTCGGCCACCGAGGCCTACCTGATCGAAGACGGCAAGGTCACCGCGCCGGTCAAGGGCGCCACCCTGATCGGCAACGGCCCGGAAACCATGCAGAAGGTGCGCATGATCGGCAATGATCTGGCGCTGGACGAAGGCGTGGGCGTGTGCGGCAAGGACGGGCAAAGCGTGCCGGTCGGCGTCGGCCAGCCGTCGCTGTTGATCGACGGCATCACGGTTGGCGGAACGCAGGCCTGAGATGCGGGGATTTGGGAATCGGGATTCGGGATTCGCAACGGCAGGAGCGCAGAGCAGTGCGTCGGGCGTTTGCGCTTCGCGGGTTCAGCAGAGGGGAATCGGGAATCGGGATTCGGGAGTGGCAACGGCCGGGATGGTCGTTGCCTCGATTGATGGATCGGACAGCTCCTTATTCGTCGCCTTCCGACGCCGATTCCTCGTCGTCCAATCCCGAATCCCCACTCTCCAATCCCTGCTCTTGAGACAGCTCGCGCAGCACCTGGAACAGTTCGCGGTAGGCGCGCGGGGGTTTGTTCTTGGCGCGTTCGTGGATCGCGTTGCGTACCAGTTGGCGCAGCTGCTGGCGGTCGGCGGCCGGGTAGGCTTCCAGCAGTTCGGCCAGCGCGACGTCGCCTTCGGCGAGCAGGCGCTCGCGCCAACGCTCGACCCGGTGGATCGCGGCCACCTCGCGGCGCGCGGTGTCGCTGTTGGCGTCCAGCGCATCGCGGATCGCGGCCAGGGTTTCGTCGTCCTCGCGGCGCATGTGCTTGGCCAGAAATGCCAGCTGTCGCTTGTGGGCGATGTGTGAGGTGATGCGCTTGCTCTCTTCGATATGCGGGATCAGCGACTCGGGCACCGGCAGCTTGGCCAGCTGCGCCGGGGTCAGCGCCACCAGCTTTTCACCCAGGTCGAAGATTTCCAGCGCCTCGCGCCGCTGCTGGCTGCGGCTGGCGCCGCGGAATTCACCGGTCTCTTCATCACGTCCGCGCATTGCCACTACATCCCGAAACTTGGTTAGTTGACTTTCCGGCCACGAACGGCCGGACTCCGGCGGAAGACTCCGCAGCAAATTCAGACACTCCGGCCACGGATGGCCGAGCTTTCGCGGACGGATCCGCATCCAAATTCAGACAGTCCGACCATGGATGGTCGGGCTTTCGCGGACGGATCCGCATCCAAAGGATAAAGCATTGAACGCACTCTCCTCCGAAACCCGTGTCGCCGACGACAGCCTGCAGCGTCTGGACGCATTGACCGATATCTCGCAGCGCCTGCTCGAGCGCGCCCGTGCAGCCGGCGCCACCCAGGCCGAAGTGAGCTGTAGCGAGGAGCGCGGCCTGGACGTCAACGTACGCCTGGGCGAGGTGGAAACGGTCGAATCCACCCGCGACCGCGGCATTGCAGTGACCGTCTACTTCGGCAAGCGCAAGGGCAGTGCCAGCACCGCCGACCTGCAGGAGTCCAGCCTGGAAGCCACCGTCGCGCAGGCCTGTGCCATCGCGCGCTACACCGAAGACGACGTGGCCGCCGGCCTGGCCGACCCGGAGCTGATGGCGCGCGAGTTCCCCGACCTCGACAGCTGGCACCCTTGGGCGCTGGACGCCGACACTGCAGTGGATCTGGCCCTGGCCTGCGAAAGCGCCGGGCGTGAGGCGGACGCGCGCATCAGCAATTCCGACGGCGCCTCGGCCAGCACCGGGCTCAGCCTGTCGGTCTACGCCAACTCGCATGGGTTCGTCGGCCGCGAACGCGGCACCCATCATTCGATCAGCTGCGCGTTGATTGCCGGGCAGGGCGACGGCATGCAGCGCGACGGCTGGTACAGCAGTGCCCTGGCGCGCGAGGACCTCGAAGCGCCGGAGGCCATTGGCCGCCACGCTGCCGAGCGCACCCTGGCGCGTCTGCAGCCGCGCTCCCTGCCTACCGGGCAGTTGCCGGTACTGTTCGCGCCGGAAGTGGCGCGTTCGCTGGTCGGCCATCTGCTGGGTGCAGTGTCCGGTGGCGCGTTGTATCGCCGCGCCAGCTTCCTGCTCGACAGCGTCGGCACCAAGCTGTTTCCGGACTGGTTCAACATCGAAGAACTGCCGCATCTGCGCCGCGGGCTGCGTTCGGCCGCGTTCGATGGCGAAGGCGTGGCCACGCGGCGTTCGGCGCTGATCACCGACGGCGTGCTGCAGCGCTACGTGCTGGGCAGCTATTCGGCCCGCAAGCTGGGTCTGCAGACCACCGCCAACGCCGGCGGCGTGCACAACCTGCAGGTCAGCGCCAACGCCGGCGATCTGGCATCGCTGATCGGCGGCATGTCGCGCGGGCTGCTGGTGACCGAGCTGATGGGCAACGGCGTCAACCCGGTGACCGGCGATTACTCGCGCGGCGCCGGCGGTTTCTGGATCGAGAACGGCGCCATCGCCTATCCGGTGGATGGGCTGACCATCGCCGGCAACCTGCGCGACATGTTCGCCGGTATCGAAGCGGTGGGCAGCGATGTCGACCCGCGCTCACACGTCAAGATCGGCTCGGTGCTGATCAACCGCATGACCGTGGCGGGCGATAGCTGAGCTAGGCGTTCGTGTGCTGGGTCAATGCGCCGCCTGCGTTCGGGCGCAGTGACGGATGAATCATGCAGGCGCCTGTCTCGCCATGTGGTGGGGTGGGGACGTCGGGTCCGGGTGGTGCGCACTGCACGGACCGGACCTGGCTGCCGTGAGAGACCATGTCTTCCCGCACTGGTGGCTGGCTGAATCGTTGTTATAGTCCGCCGCACCACAATCATGTTCGGGGAGACATATGAGCGAATTCGACACCCACGCCGCACCGCCGCCACCGCCGATCGGCACCAGCACGCCGTCCGAAGAACGCACCCTGGCGCTGGCCGCGCATCTGCTCGGCATCCTGACGTCCTTCATCGGCGCGTTGGTGATCTGGCTGATCAGCAAGGACGCCAGCCCGTCCAAGCCGTTCGCCACCGACCAGGCCAAGGAAGCGTTGAACTTCCAGATCACCGTGATCATTGCCTATGTCCTGGCGGTGATCCTGACCATCGTCTCGTTCGGCATCCTGTTCTTCGTGCCGACGCTGGTCTGGGTGGCCAACCTGGTGTTCTGCATCCTGGCCGCGGTCAAGGCCAACAACGGCGAGCATTACCGTTACCCGTTCGCGCTGCGCCTGATCAAGTAATCGACGCGGCGGTAAACACAAAGGCCCGGCAGCGATGCCGGGCCTTTGTCGTTCAGGCGATGGCGCGATCAGTTCTGCGCCGGGGTGTTTTCGGCGAAGTATTCATGGCTGTCGGCGTTGGTGATGGCCTGGGCCGGATTGCTGATCGCCAGGCTGCGCGCACCGGACTGACCGTAGACGCGGTCCTGCGTGCCGGCCACCACGGTGAAGTGGCTGGTCTCGTGCACCAGCGTGCCCGCCTTGGAGTCGGTGCCGGTGGTGGACGCGCTCCAGAACGCGTTGCAGACATGGATCTCGTACGGCTGGTTCGGATACACGTAGGCGTACGCGTCGGCCAGATCCGCCTCGCAGCTGCAGTTGATCGTCAGCTGGCCGTTGTTCTGGTCCAGCGCGTTGTCGATGTTGACGAAGTTGGAGCTGACCCGGCTGTAGCGCGAGGCGTTGTAGGCACCGAACCAGGTGGTGTAACGCGCGCCGGTGCTGCCGGCGTTGAGGTAATTGCGCGAGTTCTGCGAGTAGTTGCGCGCGGCAGTGACCGCACTGGCGGCCTGGTTGGTGCGGGTGGTGCTGCAGTTGAGGTAGTTGATGCCGTTCACCACGGCGGTCGGGCCGACTGCGAGCTGGCGCTGCACGCCGCGGCGTGCACCGTCCAGCCACACGGTGAGCGGGGTGCTGGTGGCCACCGCGGGCAGGCCGTTGGCGGCTTTCATCAGGCTGCCGTCGGACAGCGAGGCGTACTGCAGGGTGGAGCGCACCTGGATGGTGTAGTTGCCGCTGGTGGATAGGTCGTAGGCGCCGGCCAGATCGACCTCACCCTTCACGCTCTGGCCCGGCTGCAGGATGGTGAAGTCGGCCGCCTTGGGCAGGCCGCGCTTGACCAGGCGCCCGGTGTAGTCCACTGGCGTGCCATCGCGGCTCACTTCCAGAATGCCGTTGTCCAGCGACTTCAGCGGCAGCTGATAGGTCGGCACGCGTGCGATCTGGCTGCCGTTGTTGGTGACGGTGACGGCGATCTTGCCTTGATGACGGCCAGCCTGATCGGCCACTGGCGACAACTCGATGGTCAACGGAACCGGGCCGCGCACGGACTGCGCCTGCGCCGAACCGAGCACGCCAACAACGGCGAGCGTGCCTGCTGCAAACGATGCGAGAAAAACATTTTTCACCAGTGACTCTCCTTGGTCGGGGGATGCCTGCGAGTGCAGGCCAACCAAACCTAGGTAGCGCGAGCGGGCGCGACAAGTCGTTCAATTAACGATATTTCTGATGACAGATAATCCAGAAATCAGAGCAAATCACTGCCGATGTCGATAATTCAGGAATAAAGCGTGATGCCCGTCGTTTCTTGAGGCTGGGCGTGTGTCAGCGGCTGACACAAACCGCAGTTATGAAAGTTTCATTTTGTGACCTTCTTCTCCGGTCGCTCGATCGCCCTCACGGCTGCAACCGTGCGCTGGCGCACGGAGTGCGCAGATTGGGTCGCCTTCATCAGTGCGGGCCGATCAGAACGGCTGCCAGCGGGATGCCGGAAGCCGGCGAGGTGCGAGTGGGCTGCCCACTTCGGCGCCGTGTTGGAGTGCACCCAAGCGTCACTGCGATGCTCGACGGCAACCGCGAGCAGGTCGGCCGGCCATGTCGCAGCCACCGGCGTTGGGTCGTGCCGATGCACCGGGCAGCCGGATGCCTGCGTGTGTGTTGACCCGGTTGTATGCGCCAGTGCTGGCTCGCGGCGCCAGCGCACAGGTGCTCTGCGTATGTTGGTGACGCAGTGAACGAGCAGCGCTTTCGGCGCACCGTCTCCCGACCGAGCAGAACTGTCCAATGGAGGAGTGTGGTCGGGCACCACCGTCGTCGGCTGACGACGGTGGCCGTGGCGAGGCGCTTCAGTGCGCCCGGTCCACCGCGAACCGGCCCAGGCTGGCCAGGGTGTCGCCCGGCTGGCCATAGGGCTGCAGGATGTCGTGCATGCGCGTTGCCAGCTCCGCCAATTTGGATTTGGCGCCGTCCATGCCAAGCAAGGCAGGGTAGGTGGACTTGGACTGTGCGGCGTCCTTGCCGGCGGTCTTGCCCAGCTGCGCCGAGCTCGACTCCACGTCCAGGATGTCGTCACGGACCTGGAAGGCCAGGCCCAGCGCGTCGGCAAAGTCGTCCACGCGCTGCTGGTCGGCCGCGCCGGCGTTGCCGGCCAGCGCGCCCATGCGCACCGCCGCGCGGATCAGGGCACCGGTCTTGAGCGCATGCATGCGCTGCAAGGCGTGCAGCGATTGCAGCTGGCCGGTGGCATCGATATCCAGTGCCTGGCCCCCACACATGCCGGCAGCACCGGCAGCAGTGGACAGGCTCTGCAGCCAGCCCACACGCAGCTCGGCACTGACAGGTGCGGCGGCCAGCAGCTCGAAGGCGCGGGTCTGCAATGCATCGCCGGCCAGGATGGCGGTTGCTTCGTCAAAGGCGATATGCACGGTGGGCTGGCCGCGGCGCAACGCGTCGTCGTCCATCGCCGGCAGGTCGTCGTGCACCAGTGAGTAGGCGTGGATCAGCTCCACGGCCACCGCCGGTGTGTCCAGCAGGTCTTCCTCGGCGCCGAACAATGCGCCGCTGGCATACACCAGCAACGGGCGCATGCGTTTGCCGCCGCCGAGCACGGCGTGCCGCATCGCGGCGTGCAGCCGCTGCGGCGCCAGTGCGGCATCCGGCAGGCCGGCTTCGAGGCTGCGTTCGGTACGGGCGATCCAGTGTTCGAACAGCGCGGAACTCACCTCAGCCGCCGTCCAGCGACGGCGGCTCGAACGCTTCGGCAAGCTCGGGGCGGGCGGGGTCGGTCAGCAATCGCACGCGCAGTTCGGCCTGTTCCAGCGCCTGCTGGCAATCGCGGTACAAGCCGATGCCACGTTCGTAGGCGGTGAGCGACTGCTCCAGGCTCAGGTCGCCGACTTCCATTTTCTGCACCAGTTGCTCGAGTTCTTCCAGCGACTGTTCGAAGCGGGCAACCGGGGATGTTTCGTTCAAGGACTTCTTGGCCATCGCTAAAGTGTGCGGCGCGCGCGCAGGCGGGTCAATTCGCCGTGGTGTCCGCGCGCCAGACCAGACGCGCCGCATTGGCCTGCAACCAGTGGCTCAACGTGGCCGAGACGATGCAATCGCCCGCGGCCAGGACCTGGTCGCCAGCCCACAGGATCGGCAGGCGATCGCGCTCCCACGGCGGCAGATCCGAGGCCTGCAGCAGATGCTTGAGCCGATGCGAATGCGCGCGCTGCGGCAGCACGATGCGCTCGCCACCGTGTCGGCCACGCACCAGTAGCGGTTGCGCAAAGCGCAGCCCCGGCGCGCCCAGCAACTGCAGCTGCGCGCCATCGGGCAGGCAGAGCGGCTGCGCGCCGTCCCATGGCGCAGACCACTGCGCCGGCCATGGGACGGACGGGCGGCGCAGGTAGAGACGGTGCCGCCAGCGGCGCACTTCGACCTGCTGCCACGCAAAACAGGCCTGCCGGTCGGCGGCGTGGTGCTCGATCTCCTGCTCCAGGGCTGCCACGCCGTGGGCGGGCAGCGGTGGCGCGCCGGCTGCGCTTGCCCATGCGCGCAGCAAACGCGGCCGGCGTGCCGCGGGCTGTGCGCGCAGCAGCTGCAGGTCCAGGGCGCCCGTGGCCGTCTGCATATCAGGCAGCAGTCTCAGGTCCTCGTGCAGCAGCAGCTCACCGGCGTCGGCACTCAGCTGCGCACTGCGTGCCAGTGCGTCGGCCGCCTGCGGCCAGCGTTGCTGCAGCAACGGCAGTACCTGGGTCCGCAGGAAATTGCGGTCGTAGCGCGCATCTGCATTGCTCGGGTCTTCGATCCAGTGCAACCGGTGCACCTGTGCATACGCCTGCAGGTCGGCGCGTGCCCGCGTCAGCAACGGGCGCCACGCCATGCCGTCGGCAAAGCACCGCTGCGCGCGCATGGCACCCAATCCATCCGGGCCGGAGGCGCGCAGTGCGCGCAGCAGGAAGGTTTCGGCCTGGTCGTCGCGGTGGTGGGCCAGTGCCAACCATTCGCCGGGCGCAAGGCTTTCGGCAAAGGCGGCATGGCGGGCCTGGCGCGCGGCCGCCTCCAGGCCCAGCCCGCTGTCGCGCGCGACCTGCACCTGCACGATGCGCAGCGGCACCTGCAGCGCCGCGCAGGTGTGCTGGCAATGCAGCGCCCAGGCATCGGCGTCGGCATGCAGGCCGTGGTGCACGTGCAGCGCCCGCAGGCCGCGCGCACGGTAGGCCGGAATCGCAGCCAGCGCGTGCAGCAAGACCGCCGAATCCATGCCACCGCTGTAGGCGATCACCACCGGGCCGGGGGGAGTGGCGGGCAGCAATGTAGTGGCGTCGGTCACCGGGTGCTCACTGACGGCCGAACACCGCGTCGCACGCGAGCTGCCGGTGTCTGCGAAGCAGCGGTGTGCCAGGCGGGTGTGGATCGCACCGCCTGGCCCGCGCACATGGCGGTGCCATGGCCATCGCGGTGTGCCGCGCATCGGCAAGCACAAGCCGATGCGGCCAGTTGCCCAAGCCGCTGCGCGTCATGCCCACCGCCATCCGTTGATGCGGCAGACACGCCGGCAAGGTGAGGCCGGTCGCCGGCCCACCGGCGGTCATCGCGCAGCAAGCCGCCCATCAACGCGTGGCCGCCGCCTCGAACGTGGCCGGCTTGGGCAGCTCCACCGGCACGCCGGCACTGTTGCAGGTGCCGGCCTTGCACAGGCGCGCACGCAGGCGGGGGGTGGCCTGCACGATGACGTGGTAGATCACGTTCTCTTCCAGCGTGCCGCGGAATGCCGCGCTGCCCGGGCCGGTGGCCCAGATGCCGACGTCTTCGCCGCCATGGCTTTCGGACTTGGTCGGCACCAGCGACTCCTGCATGTAGCTGGGCGCCTCGGTGTCGACGTGGGTCAGGTCCGGACGACCGGACGCCGGCTCGCTGTTGCTGGGCTCGTGCGGGTACTTCTTCGGCCCGGCCGGCTGCGCGTTGCTGGCGCCGGTGTAGCCGGGGCCGTTGGCGTAGCTGAGCGTGGTGTAGGGCTGGCCGGCCAGGTCGGTGGCCAGCTGGGTGCGGTCGCCTTCTTCGCCGCCGGTGCCGCGGACCTTGCCCAGAATCGGGTTGCCGCGCACCGGGTAGCCGACGAAGTTGAGCGTGTGCGAATGGTCGGCGGTGACGATGATCAGCGTGTCCGGTGGCGCAGTCTGCACGGCAGTGCGCACCGCATCGGACAGCGACACGGTTTCATCGAGCGCGCGGTAGGCATTGCCGGCGTGATTGGCGTGATCGATCCGGCCGCCTTCGACCATCAGCACGAACCCGTTCGGGTCGCGCGACAGCGACTGGATCGCGGTGCGTGTCATCTCGGTCAGGCTGGGCTCGCCCTGCTGGGTGCGGTTGCGGTCGTGGTCGAACTGCATGTGGTCCGGTTCGAACAGCCCCAGCAGCGCCGGCGCGCCGGTTGCCGCTTTCAATTGCTGCGCGTTCCAGACATACGCGCCCTGCGGGTGCGCCTGCTTCCATTCGGCCACCAGGTCGCGGCCGTCCAGGCGCAGGCCCACCTTGTCGTCGTATTCGGGGTCGCGCTCCTGCACGGTCTGGAACTGGCTGCGTCCTCCGCCCAGCACCACCTGCGGGCCGCGTCCGTAGCGGGCGCTGGACAACAGCTGCTGGGCGATGTCCTGGCAGCCGGCGGTGCGCGCGGACTCGGGAAGATCGGTGTCGTTTTCCCAGTTGCGGTCCGGCGAATGCGCATACGTTGCCGCAGGCGTTGCATGGGTCAGGCGCGTGGTGGTGACGATGCCGGTGGCCATGCCGGCGCTGTCGGCCAGTTGCAGCCAGCTCAGCAGGCCCTTGTTCAAGCTGTCGGCGCAGTCGCTGCGATTGCCGCTGCTGACCCCGATCGCGCCCATGTGCGACTTCACACCGGTGGTGATGGAGGTCATGGTGCCGGCCGAATCCGGCGTCTGCGAATCGGTGTTGTAGGTCTTGCTGAAGGCGGTGGCCGGGAACTGCTCCCACGACAGCAGGTTCTCCTCGCCGGGCCCGCCCTTGCGTTGGCCATCGAGGATGCGTGCAGCCGCCACGGTGGTCAGGCTCATGCCATCGCCCAGGAACAGGATCACATTGCGCGCCTTGCCGGCCATGGCGCCGTTGCCGGCGGCGCGCGCCGCACCGGAGCGATACCACCATTGCGGGGTCTCGCCGGCCGGATGGGTCACGGGTGGCACGTCCACGTCGACGGCAGCGGGTGCAGAGGCGCTGCTTCCGGCAGTGGAGGCGCAGGCGGCGACGCAGAGCGTGGTGAGGGCGGCGAGGGCAGGCAGGCGGTAACGCATCGGGGTCGAACTCGTGGCTGAATCAGCGCCCATTATGCCGGCCCGCGTCCGTCGCACAGATGACACGCCGCTGTTCCAGTCGTGGCCTCGCGGGCAGGCCGGGCCTGCGATAAGGTGCATGCACTCTCCCCCCGGATGATTCGACGACATGAGACTGGTTGCGGCCTGGTTGCGCATTCCGTTCTGGCAGCGCGTGGTGGCCGGCTTCGTTCTCGGCGCGCTGGCCGGTGCGGCAATGGGCCCTGCGGCCGACGTGTGGTTCGGCCCACTGGGCGATCTGTACGTCACCCTGATCAAGATGATTGCGGTCCCGCTGGTGTTCTTCGCGGTGATCAACGCGATCTCGTCGCTGCACGGGCAGAAATCGGTGGCCGCGCTGGGGGGGCGCACCTTCCTGTGGTTCGTGATCACCGCAGCCCTGGCGGTGGGCGTTGGCCTGGCGGTGGGCACGTTGATGCAGCCGGGCGCCGGCCATTTCAATCTGAGTGTGGATTCGGCCTGGAAGCCGCGCGATGTGCCCAGCCCGATCAAGGTGCTGCTGGACGTGGTGCCGTCCAATCCGTTCTACGCACTCACCGGCATCGGCACCAAGACCAATGCCGCGGGCGAAACCGGGCTGGCGGCCGGGCGCGGCTCGATCCTGCCGGTGATCTTCTTTGCCGGGCTACTCGGCTTTGCGATGGTCAAGCTCGGCGAACGGGTGGCCGAGGCGCGCAAGCTGACCGGGCAACTGAGCGACATCATGATCCAGGTCACCCGCTTCGTGCTGGAGATGACCCCGCTCGGCACCTTCGGCCTGATCGCCAGCCTGGTCGGCAGCTACGGATTCGCCAAGCTGTTGCCGTTCGGCAGTTTCGTGCTGGCGCTGTATGTGGCCTGCGCGATCCATATCCTGGTGGTCTACAGCGGCCTGTTGCTGGTGCATGGGCTCAACCCGTGGAAGTTCTTCCGTGGCGCTGCGCCCGGCATGCAGGTGGCCTTCGTCAGTTCGTCGAGCTTTGCCGCCATGCCGGTGGCGATGCGCTCGATCACCCATAACCTTGGCGTGAGCAAGGATTACGCCGCATTCGCGGTGCCGCTGGGCGCCAGCATCAAGATGGACGGCTGCGGCGCAATCTTTCCGGCTTTGTGCGCAGTGTTCATCGCGCAATACACCGGCGTGCCGCTGACCGCCAACCAGTATTTCGTGGTGCTGATCGCCTCGGTACTCGGCAGCTTCGGCACGGCCGGCGTGCCAGGCACGGCGGTGATCATGGCCACGGTGGTGCTGAGCGCGGCCAACCTGCCATTGGAAGTGATCGGCTACCTGTACGCCATCGACCGCATCCTGGACATGATGCGCACCATGACCAACGTGACCGGGCAGATGCTGGTGCCGGTGCTGGTGGCCAAGGAAACCGGCCTGCTCGACAAGACCATCTACGAATCCGCCTCCACCAATGTGGGGCTGGAAGATCCGCCGGCGGACAGTGCCAAGCCGCTGCGCTGAGCGCCCTCGATGACGGCAGGATTTCCCGTGCTGCGCGAGCGCCTGGCGCAAGTGACCGAGCTGGAGATGGTCGACGGTGTGTTCGTGCAGCGCAGCCTGGTGCCGGACCCGTTCGAGGATCGCTATCTGCAGGTGCGGCGCAAGGAAGGCCGCCTGTATACCGATGCGCAGGTCCGCAGCCTGCCGCGCCCCGGCGGCAAGCTAGGCGCCAGCCTGGAATGGCAGGTGCGCGCGCTGTCCAGTGACTTGCTGGTGCAACACCTGCGCGCGCGCGCAGGCGAGGGCGCCATTCTTGAACTGGGCTGCGGTAATGGCTGGCTGTCGCAACGGCTCGCCCAGTCGCTGCAACGCGACGTGTGCGGCATCGACGTCAATCGCACCGAACTTGCGCAGGCCGCACGCGTGTTCGGTCACGACCAACGCCTGAGTTTCGTTGCCGCCGATATCCACACCCTGGCAGTGCCGCAGGATGTGTTCGACGTCATCGTGGTGCCGGCGTGCATCCAGTATTTCGCCGACCCCGGCGCGCTGCTGGTGCGCCTGCTGGCGCAGCTGCGCGATGGCGGCGAGCTGCACATCCTCGACAGCCCCTTGTATGCAAATCCGCAACGCGCCAACGACAGTGCCGCGCGCAGCCTGCGGTATTTCGCCGAGTTGGGCGTGCCTGCATTGGCCGAGCAATATCACCAGCACACCTACGCCACTTTCGACCGATTTGCAGTGGAATGGCGGTTCGATCCGCGCCGGCTGGGTGCGCGGGTGCGGCGCCTGCTGAGGCTGCAACAGCCGCATTTCCCGTGGCTTTGCCTTCGCAAGCAGGACAACGTCGCGGCGGTGTGCGCGACGGCCTAGCGTTGCCTGCAAGCTGCATTGGACGAGGCTGCGATATAGCGGCCGGTGCGCAGGCCGGTCGCTTGCGGACGTCGACAGCCAGGTGGGTGCCGCGTCGACATCGCAATGGTGGCCGGCGTTGCGGTTCTGCTCGCAGGGCTGCAGAGCTCGCGCCGGATCAGCGCAGGTCACCGCCTTGCAGGTGGGCAACGTCGCCCAATGTCGCGAGCAGTGGACGCGGCCGCGCAACGCGTGCCCGCCGTTGCAGCCACATGGCACACTGCCGGCTCATCCATTGAGGGAGGCGGGCGGTGATCGGCCAACAGCGTGATCTGACATTTCGATTTCTGGCCGAGCCCAGCGACGTCAATTTCGGCGGCAAGGTGCATGGCGGCGTGGTGATGAAGTGGATCGACCAGGTCGGTTTCGCGGCGGCCAGTGGCTGGAGCGGGCATTACTGCGTGACCGTGGCGGTGGGCGGCATCCGTTTCGTGGCGCCGGTACGGATCGGCGACCTGGTCGCGTTGTCGGCCAAGCTGGTCTACACCGGGCGCAGCAGCATGCACTTCGCCATCGATGTGCGTGCGCGCAGCCCGATGGGGGGCGACTCGCGCCTGTGCACGCACTGCATCATCGTTTTCGTGGCGATGGATCCGGACGGCGTCACGCCGGTGGAAGTGCCCTCGTGGCGACCGGATACCCCGGAAGACCAACGCCTGGCCGAGTACGCGCTCAAGGTGATGGAACTGAGCAAGGGGATCGAGGACACCATGTCCCATTACCAGGCCGATACCTCGCGGTAACCGGCACCGCAGGTTGCGCTGCCGCTGGGGTCCACGCATGCCCGAGATGCCGCACGTAGCGTGAGGCCAGGCGCATGAAGTACAGCCGGCGGCGGGTGCACCCGCTGCCATGCAGCGGTCACGGGCGATGCAGAACTGCAACGTGCCACGGCACTGCAACAAAAAGGCCGCGGGATCGCCGCGGCCTTTTTGTTGCAATCGACGCAGTGTCTATACCGGCAGTCAGAGCACCCGACGTGCCTGGATGAACTTCTCGCTCCAGTAGCCGCTGGCCAGCGAATCCACGCGCACGTCCTTGCCGCGGCTGGGCGCGTGCAGGAACTTGCCGTCGCCGACCACCAGGCCGACATGATCGATGCGGCCACGCTTGCCGAAGAACACCAGGTCGCCTGCCTTCAGCGCGTTCGGGTCCTTGATCAGCTCGGCTGATTCATCGCGCGCAATGTCGCGCGAAACGCGCGGCAGATCGATACCCAGCGCGGTCTTGAAGACGTAGCCAACCAGGCCGCTGCAATCGAAACCTTCGGTGGACTCGCCGCCCCAGACGTAGGGGGTGCCGAGCAGGGCCATGGCGCGTTGCAGGATCACCTGCACGCGGCTGTCCGCCACGGCGTTCTGTGCAGCGTTGGCTGCGCTCTGCGACACGTCGTAATTGGCCAGCAGGCGGCTGAGGTCGCCGGCGAACATCGCCGAGCGGTCCATCAGCGGAATGGCGTCGTTGGCGGCCAGGTGCGGAAGCAGGGCGGCCAGTGTTGCGGTGGCAGCGGCGTCGGCGCGGCTGCGGGTTGCGGCTTTCTCGGCGGCGACGGCGCTGTCTGGCGTGGTCGTCTGCGGAGTGGATGAGGCGCTGGTGGCGGTCTGCGCCAGAGCGGGAAGTGCAGCAATCCAAAGTGCGGTGGCGCAAAGCAGGCGGAGCGGTTTCCGGAGCGGAAGCGGGGCGGCGCCAGGGCTGATCTGTTCGTCGTTCGTCACGCGGGAATCACAATTCTGCTGTCGATGCGGGATGATGCCCTGGTGAACGAATCGTTACGTTCAAAAAAAGTTAACTTTCCGTTTTATGACTTGTGATGTTCATCACACTTCAGTGTAAAACCCGCTTTGAACCTGAATAATGGTCACGCCAGTAGGCACCGTCCAGGAAATCCAAGCGGACCGTACCGCCGGTGGTCGGGGCATGCACGAAGCGACCTTCACCCACGTAAATGCCGACATGGGTCACGCTGCCGCTGGCTCCGAAGAACACCAGATCGCCGGTGGCGAGCCGCTCTGGCGGGATCGGCGGCCCCTGGATCGCGGCCAGCTCGCGCGAGGTGCGCGGCAGCATGACGGCCGCCACGTCCTTGTAGACATAAGTGACCAGCCCGCTGCAGTCGAACCCGGTCTCCGGTGTGTTGCCGCCAAACCGGTACGGAGTGCCGACCAGGCCCAATGCGCGCATCAGGATGTCGTTGGCCGCCGCAGGATTGGCCGGCGCCACCTGCGGCCAGACGCGCGGCGGCGGCGGCGGCGCGGCGGCCGGACGCCGCACGGGGGTCTGCTGCGCGCAACCACCCAGCAGGAACAGGCCCAGCAGCAAACAGGCCGCGGCGCGATGGATGCGGGCGGCGAAAACTGGCGTGATATGCATGGAGCCGGGATAATGGGCGGTTCGAAAGGTCGCCATGATGGCGGCGCACCCGGCGGCCGACAAGCCGTCCTCAACCGTCTGCCACCGGGCAGCCCATTCAGAGCCAGGCATGAAGATCGAAAAAGACAGCGTCGTCCGCTTCCACTACACCGTTTCGGAGATCGGCCAGGAGCCGATCGAGAGCTCCAAGGAGCGTGACCCGTTGGCGATCCTGATCGGCCACGGCAATATCATTCCCGGCCTGGAAGCGGCCATGATGGACAAGGAAGCCGGCGAAAGCTTCGGCGTCGACGTCAAGGCGACCGAGGCCTATGGCGAGTACCGCGAAGGCCTGAGCCAGCGCGTGCCCAAGAAGCATTTCGGTGCCACCAAGCTGGTTCCGGGCACCCAGGTGGTGCTGCAGACCAACTTCGGCCCGCGTGCGGTCACCGTGCAGAAGGTCGGCATGAGCGTGGTCGATGTCGACCTCAATCACCCGATGGCCGGCAAGGACCTGCACTTCGATGTGGAAATCATTGAAGTGCGCGAAGCAAGCCAGGAAGAGCGCGACCACGGGCACGTTCACGGTGACGGCGGTCATCACCACTAAGCACTGCGGGCAGGGTGTCGGCGTCGCCGGTGGCGGTGAAGTGCTGGATTCCGGGTTCGGTCTGCACCTCGGTTGCGTGCCGGGCCGCCGGAGCCGCCACTTTCCCACCAGGGGGCACGCACTGCGCCACGCTCGATGCAGCCGGTAACGGCGGCGTTTCCGACGGCCCGCCCTCCAGGCGGGCCGTTTGCGTTCTGCGGTGTGCGCCATCGCACCCGATGGCCTGAGTTGCAATGACCCGACCCGATTTGCTCCCCATTGCCGCGACCGAGCGCATCGTCGTGTTGGACGTACTGCGCGGCTTTGCATTGCTCGGCATCCTGCTGATGAACATCGAGGCCTTCGTCGGACCGCTCGATCTGGCATTGAGCGGCGTGGAGCCGCACTGGCACGGCGCCGACCGCATCGCCGATGCGCTGGTCTATCTGTTCGTGCAGGGAAAGTTCTACACCCTGTTCTCGATGTTGTTCGGCATGGGCTTTGCAGTGATGGCGCAGCGCGCCGATCAGGCAGGGCGCGGATTGATCGGCATGTACCTGCGCCGCACTGCCGGCTTGCTGGTGATCGGTCTGGCGCATGCGCTGCTGCTGTGGTCCGGTGACATTCTGGTGACCTATGCCGTGCTGGCGGTCCTGCTGCCGAGTGCGCGCAAGGTGCCGACGGTGACGTTGCCGTGGCTTGCGGCGCTGGTGTACCTGTGCGCGCCGGCGCTGGTGATGCTGTACGGCAGTGCGATCGCGCTGATGCAGTCCGATCCGGCAGCAGTGAGCGACTGGAACACCGCCATGGCCGACGCCGCGCAGCAGGCAGCAGCCAACGTACAGGCACAGCGCGCCGCGTTTGGACACGGCACCTACCTGCAGGCCACCGCGCAGCGTTGGCATGACCTACGCCAGGCGATGAGTGGGCTCAGCATCAATGGTCCGGCCATGCTGGGCATGTTCCTGTTGGGCAGCTGGTTCGTGCGCAGCGGCGCGATCGCGGCGCCCGAGCGCTTTCCACAGCTGTTTCGCGCGTTGCGCTACGGGGCCGTGCCGCTGGGGCTTGCCGTCATGGTGGTCAGCTACGCGCTGGAACCATGGATGGACCCTGCGCGTGCGACGCTGCGCCTGTCCGGCGCGTTCGCGTTGGCGTTGATCGCGGGGCCGCTGATGAGCCTGGGCTATGCGGCATGGGTGGTGCGCTTTGCGTCGCGTCTGGCATGGCTTGCGCCTGCCGGCCGCATGGCGCTGAGCAATTATCTGTTGCAGTCGGTGCTGTGCACGTGGGTGTTCTACGGGTACGGGCTGGGCTACTTCGAGCAATTGCCGCGCGTGTGGCAACTACCGTTCGCAGTGGCGCTGTTCGCCGCGCAGGTGGTGCTGAGCCACCTGTGGCTGCGCTGGTTCCGCTTCGGGCCACTGGAATGGGTCTGGCGGAGCGTGACCTATCTGCGCGTGCCGCCGATGTGGCGCAGCAACGCCCGGGCCGGGTAGCCGCGGGTGAGCGCCGTGCGCGAGGACGTGGTGGTGATCGGTGCCGGCGCGATCGGCCTGGCCACTGCGCTGGCGCTCGTGGAAGCCGGCCGTCAGGTGCGCGTGCTCGATGCCGGTGCGTTGGGCGCTGCCACCTCGCACGGCAACTGCGGCACGATCACGCCAAGCCATGCGCCACCGCTGGCGGCGCCGGGCATGATCGCGCAGGCGGTGAAATGGATGCTGACGCCGGACGCGCCCTTGTACATCCCGCCACGCCTGGATCCGGCGTTATGGCGCTGGCTGTTGCGGTTCGCACGGCGCTGCAATGCGCGCGACTGGCACGCCAGTGCGCATGCGCGTGCGGCCCTGCTGCACGACGCGCGCCACCGCCTGGACGACTGGGTGAGGCGTTACGCGCTGGACTGCGACTACCGGACCGATGGGCTGGACTATGTGTTCGGCGATGCACGCCGCTTTGCGCAGTACCGCGCCGAATGCAAGGTGCTGGCGCAGTGGGGCATCCAGACGCAGGTAATCGATGGCGCCGACTACGCGCGGCAGGATCCGGCATTTCGCGACGGCATCGCAGGTGCGATCCATTTCCCTGGCGACGCGCATCTGCGCCCGGAACGCTATACCGCAGAACTGGCCAGGGTGCTGCGCGCGCAGGGCGCGGTGATCGATGAGCACTGCCGCGTGCATGCCGTGCTGCCGGAGGCATCCGGTGTCTGTGTGCACACCGACCCGGCGGTGCTGCACGCACGTGAGGTGGTGATCGCCACCGGGCCGTGGTCGCCGCAGCTGGCCGCGCAGCTCGGGCTACGCCTGCCGGTGCAGGCCGGCAAGGGCTATTCGATCACTTACAGCGCACCACCGTTGATGCCGCGCCGCCCAGTGGTGCTGAAGGATCGCTGGGTGTTCGTGGTGCCGTGGCGCGACCGGCTGCGCATCGGCAGCACGATGGAATTTTCCGGCCACGACATCCAGCTCACGCCCGCGCGCCTGGCTGCGCTGGAACGTGCGGCCGCCGACTATCTGCATGCGCCATGCGGGCCGGCAGTGATCGAACGCTGGTATGGATGGCGACCGATGACCTGGGACGATGTGCCGGTACTGGGCGCCGTGCCGGCGCGTCCTCACGTCTGGCTCGCGGCCGGCCATGGCATGCTCGGGATCAGCATGAGCACTGCAAGCGGAAAACTGATGGCCGACCTGATCACGGGCCGCGCACCTGCGCTGGACCCGCATCCCTACCGGGCGGAGCGATTCGCATGAGTGCGCGTTACGACTACGACGTGGTGATTCTGGGCGGCGGTTCCGGTGGGCTGGCGGCCGGTTTTCGCGCGGCAAAACACGGCGCGCGCGTGGCGATCATGGAGCCCGGCGAGCTGGGCGGGACCTGCGTCAACCTGGGTTGCGTGCCGAAAAAAGCGATGTGGCTGGCGGCCGATCTGGCCGGCAAGATCGAGCTGGCCGGCGCGCTGGGGTTCGATGTGCCGCGACCCGCGTTGGCATGGCAGGAGCTGGTCACGCATCGGCAGGGCTACATCGCCAACATCCATGCGAGTTATCGGCGGCGTCTCAACGAAGATGGCGTGGTCCTGATCCCGCAGCGTGGCGTGTTGCAGGACCGCCATACCATCCTGGGTGGCGACGGTGTGCCAGTCACTGCCGAGCACATCGTCATCGCCACCGGTGCGCATCCGCTGCGCCCGGGCGTGGACGGCGCCGAGCACGGCGAGGTTTCAGACGATTTCTTCGACCTTTGCCATGCGCCAGCGCACGTGGCGATCGTTGGGGGTGGCTATATCGCGGTGGAAATCGCCGGCCTGTTGCAGGCACTTGGCAGCCGCGTGCACCTGTACGTGCAAAGCGACCGTCTGTTGGAGCGCTTCGATGCGGAGTTGACGCTGCAGTTGGCCGACAACCTGCGCCACCTGGGCGTACGCCTGCATTTCGGTTTCACCACCACCGGTCTGGAGCGCGATGCGCAGGGCGGGCTGCGCGTGCATGGTCATCCTGCGCATCCGCGCGAGCAAGGCAACGATGTGTTCGACAAGGTGTTCTTTGCCATTGGCCGGCGCGCCAACACGGCCGGCCTGGGCCTGGATGGCGTCGGGGTGACGCTCGGCGACAAGGGCGAGGTAGTGGTGGACGACGGGCAGACCACCAATGTGCCCAACATTCATGCGATCGGCGATGTGGCTGGCAAGGTCGGGCTGACGCCGGTGGCGATCGCGGCGGCGCGCAAGCTGATGGACAGGTTGTTCGGCAACCAGCCCGATGCGCGCATGGACTACGACGGCGTGCCCAGCGTGGTGTTCTCGCACCCGCCGCTGGGCCATGTGGGGCTGACCGAGGAGCAGGCACGCGAACGGTACAACGGCGAGGTGCGTGTCTATCGCAGCAACTTCCGCCCGATGCTGCATGCGCTGGCCGATGCGCCGCAGCGCAGCCTGTTCAAGCTGGTATGCGCAGGCCAGGAGGAGCGTGTGGTCGGCGTGCATCTGCTGGGCGAGAGCGCCGACGAGATGCTGCAGGGCTTTGCGGTTGCGGTGAAGATGGGCGCGACCAAGCGCGACTTCGACGAGACGGTGGCGATTCATCCGACCTCGTCGGAAGAGATCGTGTTGATGCATTGAGGGATGGCGGCGCGGTGGCGTTGCCGTCGCTATCAATGGTTGGTTGCCATGTGGCGGCGCATAAGGCGATGCCGCGTTTACTCCCAGACTGCGATCTCCAGTGGCAGCCGTGCCCGCATCCGGCGCTGGGCGCCACCTTCTCTCCCATAAAGGGGCAATGTCCCGATGTGAGAAGGAATGAAGCCTATCCCAGCGGGGAGAGGCCTCAGCACAAGCGACTCATTGATCCAGCTCGATCTGATGTTCAAAGCTTTTTGTACTCTCATCGGGCGAATGACGACGTATTGCGTTGCCTGAGCGGTTTGCTTGCTGCGCCCGTACCCTCACCCCAACCCCTCTCCCGGGGGAGAGGGGCTTGCAACTTTCTCTTAGCCTACGGGGCGATCCGCACGCGCATATGCACCCCCGTCAGCTGGCATGCTTGCGCGATGTCCAGATCTCGCTTTTCAACGCCATTTCTATCCGCCACCTCTGCAGGGCATGCCGCCTCCAAGGGTGAGTCACTGTCCGGCGAGCAGGCGCGGCTGCGGATTCTCCAGGTGATCCGCGCGATTCCCGTGGGCGAGGTCGCCGGTTATGGGGACGTTGCCCAGCGCGCCGGCTTGCCGGGCCGTGCGCGGCTGGTGGCGCGCGTGCTCAGCGGCAATGACGACCCGCAGCTGCCCTGGCACCGCGTGGTGCGCAGTGACGGCCGGATCGCCCTGCCCGAAGGCTCGGCAGGCCATCGCGAGCAGTGTCAGCGGCTGCGTGCCGAGGGCGTCCGGGTGGAGCAGGGCCGTGTGCGCCGGGCCAGTGCCGCACAGCGGCTGGATGCGGCCGTGTGGGGGCCTTCATAGGGCTGCCGTTATCATCTGCAGCATTCTGAAGGAATGCCGCCATGCCCCAACTGCCGCCCGTCACCAAAGCCTTATTGATCGCCAACATCGGCCTGTTCCTCCTGCAGTGGGCGGTGGGCGACCTGGGTGCGGGCATGCTGCCATCCGATAGCACGCTGTCATGGCTGATGCTGTGGCCGCTGTCCAACGGCTTCGATGCGTTTTCGCCCGGTGCCAGCTTCATGCCGTGGCAGTTGCTGACCTACGCCTTCCTGCATGGCGGTTTCAACCATCTGTTCTTCAACATGCTGGCGCTTTTCATGTTCGGTGCGCCGCTGGAACAGACCTGGGGCCAGAAGCGCTTTCTCACCTATTACCTGGTGTGCGTGACCGGGGCCGGCGTGTGCCAGTTGCTGATGGCCTGGTTCACCCAGAGCGGTGCGCCGGTGGTGGGGGCCTCGGGTGGTGTGTTCGGGCTATTGCTGGCCTACGGCATGCTGTTCCCGAACCAGCGCGTGATGCTGCTGTTCCCACCGATTCCGATGAAGGCGCGCACCTTTGTGATCGTGTTTGGCGCGATCGAATTGTTTCTGGGCGCGACCGGCTGGCAGCCGGGCGTGGCGCATTTCGCGCACCTGGGCGGCATGCTGTTCGGCTGGCTGATGATCCGCTATTGGCGCGGCCAGCCGCCGTTCGGTAGCAGCGGCGGCCGCAAGGGCGGTGGCAAGGGCCGCAAGCCGCCGTTGCGCGTGGTGCGCTGAGGTCGGACTACGCATCGATTCATAGGAGCGGATCCGGCCGCGACGGCGGTTACCGGTAAAGCCGTGTCGCGGCCAGGTCCGCTCCTACGTTCAGCGTGTTTCAGGCTGGTCGGTAAATCGACAAACGTGGAGACAAAAAAAGAGCGCGGATTCCGCGCTCTTTTTCATTGCCTGCCACTGCGTGTTGATTGCCAGTGACCTCCTGGCGCGTGAATCAACGCCAGATCTTGATCTGGTCCGCGTCCACGCGCTGCATCGGCTGGCCCGGCTTGCAGGTGAATGCTGCTCCGAACTCCGGCAGGTTCGACAGCGGGCCATTGGTGCGCCACTGGCCCGGTGCACGGATGTCGGCGCTGGCGCGCTGCACCGCTTCGTTCGGCGACAGTTGCTGTGCCCACAGGCCGGCCCAGGCAGTGAAGAAGGCCTGCTTGTCGGCTTCGGTGGCGGCGGGTTGCGCCTTGCTGAAGGCCTGCCAGGCCAATTCGACGCCGGCCAGATCGGCCAGGTTCTCTTCGGCGGTCTGCGCGCCGTTGACCTTGGCATTGGGCACGCCCGGGTACGGATAGGCAGCGAACTGATTGGCCACCTTGCCGGTGAGCAGCGTCCAACTGGTCTTTTCGGCCGGCGTCCACCAGCTACGCAGCTCGCCCTTGGCATCGACCAGCGACCCCTTGGCGTCGATCGCGCGGGTCAGCTCGTGCGCCACAAGCGCGCCGTAGGCGCCGTACTGGGCCGCCGGCGTGCTGCCGCTGGTCAGCACAGGTGCCTGCAACACGGCAGCGGTGACGATCAGGCGGTTCTGTGCAATGTCATAGGCGACGGCGGGCTGCTGCGGCAGCACGTCCCAGCGACGGTCGGCGTTGCCCTTGCCGATGCGCTTCATTTCCTCGCGGTGACGCCAGGTCGAGGCGATCAGCATGTTGCCGCCGAAGCTGCCACGGCCCATCGGCTGCACGGTGTAATCCAGATCGCGACGCGGTGCGCCGACTTCGATCTTCATCGCGGTCAATTTGGCCTTGGCTTCTGCCACTGCCTCGCCGTTACCCCAGCCGGTGCGCTCCAGCGCGGCCAGCTGTGCGTCGCGCACCTGGTCGGCGATGGCTTCGGCCTGGCGGCGGGTGTCGCTGCTCAGGTAACGCGCCACGTATTCGCGACCCAGCATCGGGCCGGCAGCCACGTTGATGGCATCCAGCACCTGCTGCCAGCGCTGCGGCGCCACGGCGTCGCCACGCAGCAGGCGGCCGCGGAACTGGTATTCGGCATCGTGGAAGCTCTTGGACAGGTACGGCGCCATCGCATCGCCCACGCGCCAGCGCAGGTAGGCCTTCCACTGCTCCGGCTTGATGCTGACGATCATGCTGTCGAGCTGCTTGAACATGGCCGGGTCGGCCATCGACACCAGGTCGTCCTTGACGCCCTGGGCCTCCAGGAAGTCGGCCAGGCGCAGGTTCTTGTACTGCTTGGTCAGCTCCTTGGTGGCGATCGGGGCGTAGTTGTTGAAGGGGTTGTTGATGCCCTGCACCGACTGCGCGCTACGCGCCAGCGCGGTTTCGATCTGCAGCACGGAGGCGGCATCGGCGTCGAGCTTGTCGGCCGGGGTGCCAGTCAACGCCAGGATCTGCTTGACGTAGGCGCGGTAGCGGCCCATCAGCGCCTGGGTGTCGGCATCGGTACGGGTGTAGAACGCCGGGTCGGGCAGACCCATGCCGCCCTGCATGAAGTAGCCGATGTGGCGGTCCAGCGCCTTCAGGTCCACATCGGGACCGAAGTTGAAGCCGACCGGAATGCCGACCTGATGCAATGCGGCGATCGAAGCGGGCACATCCTTGGCCTTCTTGATCGCGTCGATGCGCGACAGCAAGGGGGCGATCGGGTTGGAGCCGTCCTTTTCCACGGCGGCCTCATCCAGGCCGCTCGCCCAGAAATCGCCCAGCAGCTTCTGCACATTGCCCTGCGGCGCCTTCATCGAGGCGTCCAGCAACTCACGCTGCTGCTGCAGTGCGCGGTCGGACAGTTGGCCCAGCGCGGTCACGGCGCCGGCCTGCGGCACCGGGTTGGCCTTCAGCCAGCCGGCATTGGCGTAGTCGTAGAAATCGGTGCAGGCCGCAGAGACGGCCGGGGCCTTGGGAGCTGCCTTCTTCTTGCGAGCGGCGTCGGCGTCGGGGGCGGACAGCAGCGTGATCAGGCTGAAGCCAAGAGCGAGGGCAAGCGGGCGAATGGTGGGCATCGAGAAGACAGGTGGCCAGAGTAAAGTCGGCGGAGTTTAGCAAGGCTGCGTGCTGCGCAGGCATGCGCCCGCTGCCGTTCGTCTCCGGTACCGGCCGTTTGCATGAACGCGACAGGCCCGCGTGTGCGGGCCTGTGCGTGCGCTCATGGGTTGGAAGCGCTTGCAGGCGCTTACCAGATCACCACGCGGTCCTTGTCCGGGCGCACCATTGCATCGCCTGGCTTGCAGGAGAACGCCTGGGCGAATTGCGGCATGTTGGACGGCGAGGCGATGGCACGCAGGTGGCTTGGCGAATGCGGGTCGGAGGCCAGATAGACCAGCTGCTGCTGCTCACGGACCTGTTCGCGCCAGTTGCGCGCAAAGCCCAGGAAAAACCGTTGTTCCGGGCGGTAGCCATCGATCGTGCGTGCGCGCTCGGGATGCGTGCGCAGTGCGGTCTGCAAGGCGTCGTAGGCAATGTTGAGGCCACCCAGGTCGGCGATGTTTTCGCCCAGGGTGAGCTTGCCGTTGACGTGCAGGGTTGGATGGTTCGGCAGCGGCACATAGGCGTCGAATTGCTTGACCAGCACATCGGTGCGCGCGTCGAAGGCTTTGCGATCCTGCGGCGTCCACCAATTGACATTGTTGCCCGCGCCATCGAATTGGCTGCCCTGATCGTCAAAACCATGCGACGCCTCATGGCCGATGACGGCGCCGATCGCGCCGTAGTTCAGTGCGTCATCCGCGTTGGCATCGAAGAATGGCGGTTGCAGGATGGCGGCCGGGAAACTGATGGAGTTTGTGCTGGGGCTGTAATACGCGTTGACCGTCTGCGGCGTCATCGTCCAGCGCTTGCGATCGGTGGGTTTGCCGATTTGCGCAATGTCGTAGTGGTAGTTGAACTTTGCCGCGGCCTGCAGGTTGCGGTAATACGCGCCGGGCACGATCTCCAGCCCGGACCAGTCGCGCCAGGTGTCCGGGTAACCGATCTTGGGCAGGAAGGTTTCCCACTTCGCCAAGGCCTTGGCCTTGGTCTGCTCGCTCATCCAGTCGACGTGCTCGATCCGTGTCTTGAGTGCGGCACGGATGTTGTCCACCAGTTCGGCGGCGCGTTGCTTGGTGTCGGGCGTGAAGACCTTGGCGACGTACAGTTCGCCCAGGCCTTCGCCCATGGCCCCGTTGACCGCACGAAGAACGCGCTTCCAGCGCGGCCGTTGTTCGGGCTGCCCGGACAGCGTCTTTCCATAAAACGCAAAGTTGTTGTCGACGAACGCCTTGCTGAGCTGCTTGGACGCCTCATCGATGGTATGGAAGCGCAGATATGCCTGCCACTGCGCCACCGGCGCGGTGGCTAATTGTTGATCGAATGCCGCAAAAAAGCGTGGTTGCGACAGCGAGAAGCCGGGGCCGACATCCACGCCCTGCGCGGCGAAGAATGTTGTCCACGAAAAGTGCGGCGTGATCTTGTCGGCATCGGCGACGCTGAGGAAGTGATATCGGTTCTTGGGCTGGCGGGCATCGGTCGGCGCAAGCGATGCAGCGGCCAGGCGCGATTCGAGCGTCATGACGTCTTTGGCCTGGCGTTTGGCCGTGTCGGCATCGCTCCCGGTGAGTTCGAAGGATTTGGCGATGTAGGCGAGGTAGGCTGCGCGGATGGGAGCGTATTGCGCAGCGGTGTAATAGTCCTTGGTCGGCAACCCCAGGCCACCTTCCTGGGCGAACGCGATCTGCTGCTCAGCCTTGTGGAAATCGGGGCCGGCACCGAAATCGAACACCAGTGCGTCGCCTTCTGCGTAGCGTTTGGTGATGTAGTCGGCAATCGCGGTGCTGGAGCTGAGTGTGGCAATCGCCTCCAGCTGCGGACGAATGGGGTCGTAGCCGGCTGCTTCGATGGCGTGTTCGTCCATGCCCGGGGCGTACAGCAAGCCCAGCTTGCGGGTCAGGGGATCGGCCTGTTTGTCTGCCTGCCTTGCGGCGGCTTCGACAATCCGTCGCTGCGTGGCCAGGCTCTTTTCCACGAGCTCGTCGAACACGCCCCAAGTGGTCTGGTCGGGCGGAATCGGATTGGCCTTGTCCCACTTGGCATTGACGAAGGTATCCAGATTCGTGCACGCGCTTGACGCGGTATCCAGCTCTTCGATATCGAAAGCCGGCTTGGATGGAGTGGCGGCCGCAGTGGGTGCCTGCGTCGGTACGCTGCTGTCATCGGATGCGCGCTTGCAGCCCGTCAAAGCGACCAGCAGGGCAAGGGCGAGTGTTGAAGTCTTGATGGCTGACATGGCAGAAAGTGGCAGGAAGGAGCACCGAGAATAGGCGGGCTCTGCCGTGCTGGCGCATGCGTTTGAGCTTTGTTGAGACTTGTATTTAGGGTGCTGATCGCTGGACAACAGGTGCCTGATGGCGCAGGGAAAATGGCAACGGGCGTGCCCCGAATCCGAACCAGCCGTCGCAAACGTCAGCGGTGTGGTGCAGGTCAAGGCATGAGCGCACGGACTCTCTGTCGCCGATGCGGTGCACCTGGTGGTCGCCGGGACCTGATGCGTGCAGTCAATGCATCGTGCACGGCGCTGGCGCGGCGCTTGAAGGCGCGGACCGCATTGCGCAGCCTCACAAGGCATCTCCAAAGAAAAACGGGCGGCGACCTCTCGATCGCCGCCCGTCGTTTGCAACGACCACGCAATTACCAGATCACAACCTGCTTGTCGCCCTGACGCACCATCGCATCGCCCGCCTTGCACGAGAACGCAGCGGCGAAGGCCGGCATGTTCGACGGTGCACCGATGGCGCGGAAGTTGGCCGGCGCATGCGGATCGGTCTTCAGGCGCACGACGAGTTCTTCCGGGGTGAAGTTGCGGCGCCACACCGTGGCCCAGTTGAGGAAGAAGCGCTGGTCGCGGGTGATGCCGTCGGTCTTCGGGTCGTCCTTGCCGGCGGTGGCGGTTTTCATCGCGTCGTAGGCGGTATTGAGGCCGCCCAGGTCGGCAATGTTCTCGCCCAGGGTCAGGTCGCCCTTGACCTTGTCACCGGCCGGCGTGCGGTAGCCGTCGAACTGCGCTACCAGCTTGCCGGTGCGCGCCTTGAACGCGTCCAGATCCTTCTGCGTCCACCAGCCCGGATCGGGGATGAAGTTGCCATCGGCACCGAAGCGGCTGCCCTGGTCGTCGTAGCCATGGGTCATCTCATGGCCGATCACCGCGCCGATGCCGCCGTAGTTCATTTCCTCCGGCGCATTCGGGTCGAAGAACGGCGGCTGCAGGATCGCGGCCGGGAACACGATCTCGTTCTGCAGCGGGTTGTAGTAGGCGTTGACCGTCTGCGGGCTCATGCCCCATTCGGTCTTGTCCACCGGCTTGCCGATCTTGGACAGGTTCCACTTGTAGTTGTATTCGGCCGCGGCCTGCACGTTGCCCAGGTAGCTGTCGCGGGTGGTGGTCAGGCCATTCCACTCACGCCACTTTTCCGGGTAGCCGATCTTGGGCGTGAAGCTTTCCCACTTGGCGATCGCCTTGGTCTTGGTCTCCGGGCTCATCCAGTCCAGCTTTTCGATGCGGGCCTTGAGCGCGGTGCGCAGATTGGTCACCAGGGTTTCCATCTTGGCCTTGGACTCGGCCGGGAAGGCGACCTTGACGTACATCTGGCCCAGCGCTTCACCGGTCTGGCCGTTGATGGTGGCCAGCACGCGCTTCCAGCGCGGCTTGATTTCCTTCTGGCCGCGCAGCGTCTTGTTGTAGAACGCAAAGCTCTCATCGACGAAGGGCTGGCTCAGGTACGGCGAAGCGCCATCGACAGTGTGGAAGCGCAGGTATGCGCGCCAGATCGCCGGGTCGGTGTCGGCAATCATCTTGCTCACTTCCTGATGGAAGGCCGGGATCGCCAGCGAGAACATCTCCGGCGTGGTGACGCCCTGCGATTTGAAGAACTCGGTCCACGACCAGTTCGGGGTCAGCTTGTCGGCATCGGCCGGGGAGATCGGGTTGTAGGCCAGCGAGGCATCACGCGACAATTGCGTGCTGGTCTTGGACACCTTGGCCAGGCGGGTTTCGAACGCGACCACCTGCTTGGCCTGCGCGGCGGCATCGGCCGCGGCCACGCCGGACAGTTCCAGCACCTTGGCCACGTGCGCCTGGTAGGCGTCCAGCTTGGCCTTGTTGCCGGCGCTGGTGTAGTACTCCGGGTCCGGCAGACCCAGGCCGCCCTGCATGGCGTAGGCGATGTTCTGGCTGGACTTCTTGAAGTCCGCCTCGGCGCCGAAACTGAAGAGGTCGTTGTTGCCCTTGGCCGCGCTGCTGCGCAGATAGTCGACCAGCTTGGCCTGGTCGCTGATGGCGTCGATAGCCGCCAGCTCCGGCTTCAGCGGCTCGATACCCTGCGCGTTGATCTTGGCTTCGTCCATGCCGGTGGACCACAGGTCGCCGACGATCTTCTCCACGCCCGTCGCCTTGGTGTCCGCAGCGGCCTGTTCGACCAACTGCTGCTGGATCGCATTGGAGCGCTCGTCGAGCATCTCGAATGCGCCCCAGCTGGTGCGGTCGCCCGGCACCGGGTTGGCGGCCAGGAACTTGGCATTGGCGTAGGCGTTGAGGTCGGTACAGGCATTGCCGTTGGGGTCGAGGTCTGCCGCAGTGAACTGGTTCACCGCCGGCAGCTTGCTCTGGTTCAGGGTCAGCGTCTTGGGCGCCGCAGGCGCAGTGGTTGCCGCAGTTGCGGCGTCGCCGGCCGGGGCCGCCGGTGCAGCGTCGTCGGATTTCTTGCAACCACTGAGCGCGGCCGCCACGGCCAGGGTCAACGTCAATAGATGAGGTGTTCGAATCACAAAGGCTCCAGGAGCAGCAGTCGATTGGGAAGCTCCGTCGCCGGAGCCGTGGCCGGCACTCTACGCCTCGCCAGCCGGATGGCATGGTGTCGAAGGTCATGGGTGCGGGGTGTGTACGCGGGCCGGTGCATGTGCTCCCGCGAGTGGTCGCCCTGCGGAGGGTTGTGGTGCGCGGCAGCGCGGAATGGGCTTGGCTATGCGCTGCCGCTTGGCGGCGTGCTAGTGGAGAGGTCCCGCATGGCGTCATCGCTGAGCGGAGCAGCCACGCCATAACAATTGTGGCCCGGATGGTCGCTGGCAAGGGGCAGTGCTATATACGCGTGCATGCCCAATACCTCCAGACCGCTTGATGCCCTGATCATCGGCGCCGGCCACAACGGCCTGGTGTGCGCGGCCTATCTGGCCCGGGCTGGGAAGCGCGTGCTGGTGCTCGAAGCACGAGATGTAGTCGGCGGCGCAGCGGTGACCGAAGAATTCCATCCGGGATTTCGTAACTCGGTCGCCGCGTACACCGTGTCGCTGTTGCAACCCAAGGTGATCGCCGACCTGGCCCTGGAGCGGCACGGTTTGCGCGTGGTGCCGCGCCGCATCAATAATTTTCTGCCGCTGCCGAACGGCGAGTATCTGCTGGCCGGTGCGGGGCGCACGGCTATGGAAATCGCCAAATTCTCTGTGCGCGATGCCGCTGCGTTGCCTGCCTACGAAGCGCGTCTGGAGCAACTGGCCGATGTCTTGCGTGCCCTTGCCTTGCAGCTGCCGCCTGACGTGACCGATGGCGGTTGGCTGCAGACGCTGCCGCAGCTATGGCGGGCGGGCAAGGTCGGCTTGCAGTTGCAGGGCTTGTCGCTGGCCTTGCGCCAGGAACTGCTGGATCTGTTCACGATTTCAGCAGCGGAGTATCTGGAGCGCTGGTTCGAAAGCGCGCCCATCAAGGCCTTATTCGGCTTCGACGGCATCGTTGGCAATTACGCCAGCCCCTACACACCTGGAACCGCGTACGTGTTGTTGCACCACGTGTTCGGGCAGAGCAATGGCGTCAAGGGCGCCTGGGGCCACGCCATTGGCGGCATGGGCGCGATCACCCAGGCGATGGCCGCCAGCGCGCGCGCAGCCGGTGCTCAGATTCGCACCGGCTGCGCGGTGGACCACGTGCTGGTGGAGCAGGGACGTGCAGTCGGCGTGGTGACTGCCAAGGGCGACACGCTGCGCGCCCGCAACGTGGTTGCCAATGTCAATCCGAAGTTGCTCTATCAGCGCTTGATGCGCCACGACGATGTTCCTGCAACAACCCGCGAACGCATCGCGCATTACCGCTGCGGTTCGGGCACCTTTCGCATGAATGTCGCGCTCTCGCGCCTGCCTGAGTTCACGGCGTTGCCTGGTGCGGGCGACCACCTCACTGCCGGCATTATTCTTGGGCCAAGCCTGGATTACATGGACCGCGCCTTGCAGGATGCACGCGCCGTCGGATGGTCGCGCGAACCGGTGGTAGAACTGTTGATTCCCAGCACCTTAGACGACACGTTGGCGCCGCCCGGGCAACATGTCGCCAGCCTGTTTTGTCAGCACGTGGCACCGCAGCTACCGGACGGCCGGCACTGGGATGACTACCGCGACGAGGTGGCGGATCTGATGATCGCCACCGTGGAGCGCTACGCACCAGGATTTGCCGCATCGGTGCTAGGCCGGCAGGCTCTCAGCCCCCTCGATCTGGAGCGCATTTTTGGCTTGGTGGGCGGTGACATCTTCCACGGCGCGCTCAGCCTCAATCAACTCTTCAGCGCGCGCCCGATGCTTGGGCAGGGCGCGTATCGCGGTGCAGTGCCGGGGTTATATCTGTGCGGATCTGGGACGCATCCCGGCGGCGGCGTGACCGGGGCGCCTGGGCATAATGCGGCGCACGTGCTATTGGGAACGTGATGCTGTGCCGAGCGGCATGCTTTTCTTCTCGGTCGAAAAAAGGCCCTGGTAACCAGGGCCTTCTAGTCATGCACTATTTCAACTGGCGAAGGTTTTCAGGCGATCTTCGCTATTGAAGTGTAAGGGGCGCCATTGATGCTGATGTTTTTTCCGCAGTGCCAGCGGTCAGAACATGTCACGCTGACCGCTTGTTTGAAGTTTTCCGGAAAAATCAGCGACAAATTTTTTGGAAAAAATTTAAGTCGGCGTAATTGGCCTGTAAAGGTGATCATTCATGAGGGCTATTTATATATCTACGGCTGTGGATTAAGCCAGGTCTTCGATAGTCAGTTGTACAAGCCGGGCTGCCGTGGGCTGGTCAGGTAGCCGTTTATCCATGGGCCGCTGTCGCACATGCCCTGTCCCCATGTATCGCAGAAGTCAGAGCGCAACTGCGACGACAACATGGTATAGCTGATCGAGCTGACATCACGCGTATCGCATGCATAAACAATGACGACACGCTTTTCGGTCGATGTCGTCCCCTGATGCTCCGTCTGATTGCTGCAATACAGTATGCTCTGGCCAACTAGGTTCTCATTTGCATCGAACCACATCCATGTACGCCCGTATTGAGTCGCTGCGCTTGCAGTCGGGGCTATGGCAAGCCCGCTCATTGCCGAAAAGATCGCTACCAGTACTGCTGTTTTCATTTGACTATCTCCTTGTTTAGCCTCAAATCCCAGAGGCATGGGTCGTAATCCTTTCCTGACTTAAGCCGGCCTCGTCAGCTGTTCGCAAAACTTCCGAAGGTGATGATGTTTTATTTTTTTTGACTTCCATTGTCTGCTTCGATGCCTGCGTGGTGTTGACTTGGATTTTTAGCTAAAGAATAGTCGGTGCTTTTATGTTTACTTGGAGAGAGGTGGGTTGGAAAATTCTAATTAAGAGTCAGGGTTGATGGAATCCAAAAACACCGGAAGCGTCAAGGCGACGCTTCCGGCGGCTGTGGTCAGAAGTCGTAGGATGCGGACAGACGGACGTAGCGTGGCGTGTTGTAGCTGTAGTCCTGCAGGCCGATGCCATACGTATTGGATACCAAGCCTGGGTCAGTCTCGTAAACGCCATCTATACGAGTAACAGAGCGATCGTTCAATACGTTGAATACCTGAAGACCGATTGCAAGCTTATGCTCGGCGAACGAGGGGCGATAGGTCACACCTAGATCCACGTTCTTGATCCACGGTGTCCGGCCAGCGTCGCCAGGCCGGGATGGCTGGCCCGCGCAGTAGTGGTAAGCCGATCCGTAACTGATCGGATCCGGATTCTGCGGGTCATTGAAGTAACCGAGGCAGGAAACCGGGGTGCCGGACATGACGCGCAAAGTGGCTGACGCCATCCATTCGGGATTGATCTGGTAAGCGCCGAACGCCTTCAATTGATGGCGACGATCATTAGCCAAGCTTCCACCAGCGTAATACATCAGGGCTGCAGCATCCCAGTCCTGTGTTTTGGAGACGTCAGCTTGACCAATGTCGGATTTCACTTGGCCTTCAGTATTACCGTAACTGTGTGACCAGGTATAATCGATGCGGCCGTACCACTTCTCATCAAACGGGTGTTCCAAGAAAAGATCAACCGCCACGTAACTGCGCTTGGCCTTGTCGGTGAAACCCCAGTCCGATTGGGACATCTGTAGCTGCGTAAAACCTGACCCGTCGAGGTTCTCTAGATTGTAAGTATTGGTCTTCCCCGGATTGAAAATTACGCAATACGGGATATCGATGGTCCTGGGGTCAATTCCTTGCGATGCGAGCTTCAGATCGCCACGTGCAGTGTAGTCATCGTTATGCATGTCGCAGACGTCGTCGATTGCAGCTTCCAGCTTCCGATAGGTTGCCTTGGCGCCGGAATTCCAGCTTTCGCCAATCGTCTTTTCAAAGCCAAGAATCAGCTCATCCTGGTATTGCGACTTCAAGTCGCTTGGAGCAAATGCTCCTGGGTTGGGTGCCTGACCAAATTCGCCATTGGCCGATACCGGGCCAGGCCCGAACGGCGTCAAACCAGTTGGTTCGCCATTTGCGTCGATGCCTGTGTAGGTGAAATATTGATCGGTATAGGTAGACGCCGAGGCGCCACGGATGGCAACGCTATTAGGAAGCGCTAGATAGTAGCGGCCGAGATTGGCGAATATCTTCAGCGATGAATCACCGAAGACATCCCAGCTCGCTCCCAGACGTGGAGCCCATTGGTCACCGCTATCCACATAGGCGACGTGATCACTGTTGAAGTTGGTGAACTGATCATTGCGGATACCAAGTGTCACCAACCAGTTATCATTGACCTGCCAGCGATCTTCCAAGTAATACGCTTTTTGCTCCACGGCCATGCTTGTGGTGGTGGTGAAAATGCGCTGTTGGGCGTAGAAGCCGTTAGAGCCCGGGCCTGCCGGACCGACTCCTAGCCCGGGACGGACTGGCGTCTGCTCCGTGGCAGCACGTCCATAAATCCATTGGTAGCCGGGGCCGGTCGTACGCACGCCTTCGTCGTAGGCATTAAAGTACATGTTGTCGACGCCGGCGGTAATGTCGTGGTCGCCAAGCCGATAATTCAACTCCAGCCGCAGGCTACGGCTCTTGTTGATCGGATCGTCAGCCTTTGCACGATTGGTAGCCTGATTGTTGCGAATCGGCGTGCCGCCAGTAATAGCCGGATTCTGGCTTGTAACACTTCCCAGGAAGGGAAGGTCGGAAATGAAGGGGTTGAACTGTTGATTGTGCTGTGTGCTACGGCCCCACGTTGCGTTCAAGGTCAAGTCATCGGTGATATAGCCGGTGTACTTGAAGATGTCGTACGTATCCTTGATTTTGAAGGTGTCAGGGAATGTGCCTGTCGGACCACCACGGACGAGTCCGTCATAGTCAAAACTGGTATAGGAGCCGCTCCGCCGGTCGGTGTTTTGAATCCTGGTGTATTCAACAATGTTGCTGTCGTTGATGTTCCAGTCCAGTTTGCCGTAGAACTTCGGTGTGCTGTACTCGTAGTTATTGCGCGCCTGGATCGAATCACTGCTGGCGTTGGTGCTGACGCCGTCAACTTTCTCTGATTCACCTGCTACAAAGATGAAAAGGCGATCTTCAATCAAAGGGCCGCCTGCATAGGCACTATAGACGGTACGCGTCTGGGTATTGTCCTTGCCGGCGCGATACAGGGTGCCTGGCTGTTCTGGTGTGTCGTACTTATATCCGGCAGGTAACGATGCATTCGGAAACCAGACATCGCCGCGCGAGCTCGCCAGCGAGTCCGGCTCCCACACGGTCTGGACGCCGAAGTGCCACTCGTTGGTGCCGCGCTTGCCGAGCTGGTTGATCACGCCGCCGGTCGAGCGGCCGTACTTGGCGCTGTAACCGCCGGTGTAGGTTTCCTGCTGGTCGATGGCGCCATAAGGCAAGCTGACGCCGCCCAGGTTGCTCAACGGATTGCTGACGTTGAAGCCGTTGATGTAGTACGCGTTTTCGGTGACACCGGAGCCGCCAAAGGACACCACCGAGCGCGAGCCGTTGTTGAATGCACCCGCGCCGGACACTGCACCCGGTGCCAACAACGCAATCGCTTCGGCGCTGCGGCCCAATGGCAACGTTGCCAGCTGCTCAGACGTAATCACCGAACGTGACGACGTGGAACTGACATCGATCTTCGGTGCGTTTGCTGCCGTGACGGTGATCGCGCCGAGTGTAGTTGCATCGGCGTTGCCGCCAGAGGCAGCGGCAGCAAACGACACTTCAGTGCCCGAGCCGACGCGCAGCTGCACGTTCTTGCGGGTATCGACGACCTGATCGCCGCGCTTCAGGGTAACGGTGTAGGCACCCACCGGCAGCGAGCCGAGGTTGTAACGGCCATTTGCATCGATGGTGATGGTGCGGCTGAGACCGGTGTCGCTCTGTACGACAATGGTGCTGCCAGCTTCGGCAGGTGCGCTGCCGTAGATGCTACCGGTGGTGCTTTGCGCGTTGACCGCGCCGTTGGCTAGGCAGGCACCGAGCACGACGGCGAGGGCGGTGCGCTTGAGGACCTGGCGACGAAACTGATTGCTCATTCCTGACCTTTGAACTGGATTTCGGATAAGGGGCGGTCATCGGGGAGTCAGATGGCCTTAACCCGAACGTAATGAATCCATGTCTAGCGGCGCAAGCGATTGGAATTAATTCTTAACTAAATTGGCACTATCCGCACCAAAGGTGAGGAATTCGGCACAACGAACCAGCGTGCCGCACACGGAAAGAACAACCTCAACAATTGTGCACGTGATCTGGTTACATTCGATACAGATATCCACGACACGATGTGCGTAGGCCATGCCATGGCATGCCGCGGTCGCCGTCACCGTCGCTGTGCTAGCTGGCCCCGTCCCCCTGCGCAAAAAAAAGCCCCGACCAAGCGGGGCTCTTCTTCCTCACATCCCTCAAAACCGCACGGTCGTCCCCAGATAGAAGAACCGGCCCACGTTGTCGTACAACGCGGAGTTGAAGTCCGAGCCGAAGTAGTTGCGCGGCGGGTCTTTGTCGAAGGCGTTGTCGATACCCAGGTAGACGTCGATCTTCGAACCGGGAAACTGATAGCCAAACTGGAAGTTGTGGTAAACGTACGAGCCGTTCTTGATCGGGCTGGCCGAGCCCGGGTTGCTGTTGTAGCTCTCCGGGGTCACGCGCAGGTTGCCGTCCACGTAGTTCATGTCCCACGAGGCGCGCCACTCGTTCCAGTTGTATTTGGTCTGGAACTGTGCGCGCCAGCGCGGGTCGGTCACGTAGGTCACGTACTCGTCGTATTCGGCCGGGAAATCCTGGAACACCCATTCGCGCGACTGGATCAGGCGCGTGCCGACGAAGCGCAACACGGTGTTGCCTTCGCCGAGCTGGAAGCGATAGTCCATTTCCAGGTCCACGCCCACACGACGCGAACGCGCCAGGTTTTCATTCAATGCCTGCCAGCCGATGATGCTGTGCTCGGGATAGATGCGGCCCTGCGGGTCGGTGAAGCCGCCCAGCGGGGCACGCTGCACGAAGCCGCAAAAGCTGTTGCCGACGCCGCCGGGGTTATCCACGCAACGCGTCGCATTGGTCTCGGCCGTCACGGTGCCGATGGCATCGCGCAGATCGATGCGCCAGTAGTCGATCGACATGCCGAAGCCTTCGAAGAACTCTGGTTGCCACACCAGGCCATAGGACAGGCTGCGTGCGCGCTCCGGCTTGAGGTCCGGGTTGCCGCCGCTCACGCCGGGGCGGGTGGCCGTGTAGGTATCGATCCAGCCCACCGGCACACCCAGCGCACTGCAGTTGGCCTGACGCAACCCCACATCGCCCGCTGTGCCCGGGCGATTGGTATTGGTGGGCAGGTAATTGCAGGGGTCATTGATGGTGGCGAAGTTCTCGCTCTGCGAGTCGTACAGTTCGCCGATGCTGGGCGCGCGCACCGACTGCGCCAGGGTGCCACGCAACCGCAGCGACGGGATGATGGTCCAGTCCAGGCCGATGTTCCAGGTCTTGGTCGAGCCGATGCTGCTGTAGTCCGAATAACGGCCAGCCACATCCAGCGCCAACCGATCCACGCCCGGCAGCCCGGCCAGCAGCGGAATGGTGCTTTCGACGAAGACGTCCTTGACGGTGTATTCGCCGCCGCTGTTGGGGATCGCATTGAGGAAGGTCACGCCCGATGCCGCCAGCGGGTCGGTGATTTCCTCGCTTTGCTCCTTGCGGTATTCCACGCCGCCGGCAATGCCGATGTCGCCGGCCGGCAGCGACAGCAGGTTGCTATTGGCCACCGAGGCGCTGAACACGGTCTGCTGGATCTTGGCCTGGGAGCGCGCGGTGGTATTGAACCAGGCGGCGGCTTCCGGGCTCACTGCACCGTTGCCGAAGATGCTGAAGGGCACGCAGCCCTCGCGCGCCAGTGCCGAATACACCCGGCTGGTGTTGGGGTTGATCGCGCTTGGATCCAGGGTGGTGCGGCAGACGATGTTGCCGCTGGCATCGCGCGCGGCATCGATGCCGGCCTGCCAACGTTCGTTGATGCGGTTGTTGAGGTTGAGCCGGTCCACCGTGGTCTTGCCGTAGTTGGCAGACACGTCGTAGGTCCAGTTGTCGGTGAAATTGCCTTCGGCACCGAGCACCGCACGGTAGGTCTTGCGCTCGATGTTCTCGCCGCGGCGGCCGGCGTCGACGTTGAAGCGGTTCATCAGGATCTGCGTGGCCCCGCGCGAATCCATCAGCGCGCCGAGTTCGGGGCTGACATACGGGTTCTGGCGGCGTACGCGCAGCGAGCTGTCGAATGCCGGCTGGCCGAAGAATTCCGAATCGGTTTCGCTGTACTTGCCTTCGAAGAACACGCGATGGTTTTCGCTGATCTCGAAGTTGATCATGGTATTGACGCTCTTGCGGTCGAAGCCCGGCTGCAGGTCGGCCACCGCGTTGAGGTCGGCAAAATCGCAATCCACGCACGAGGTGTTGCTCACCACCGTGCCGTTGTAACGGTTGCGACGGAAGCTGCCGTCGTCGTTGAACAGATAGCGGTTGCCGTACGTGGCCGGGTTGCGGAAATCGAACGTGCCCAGGTTGAAGGTGCCGCCGTAGGAGGTGCCGTGGTTGCCACCCGGGCCGCTGAGCACGGTCTGCGGGTTGCTCTCGCTTGGCGGGCGGCTTGGGTCGAAGCTGGGGTTTTGCACGCTGACCAGGTACTCGCGGCCGATGGCGCGGTTGCCGCGGCCGAAGCGGTCCTGTTTGCTGTATTCGCCCGAGATAGCGATGTTGCCGCGGCCTTGCGCAAAGTCGGTGCCCGCAGAGAAGCTGGCAAACGAGCGGTTGTAATTGCCTTCATCGGCCAGGCCGGTCTGCGCGCGCGTCTCGAAACCGGTGAAGGATTTCTTGAGGATGAAGTTGACCACGCCCGCCACTGCATCGGCGCCGTAGACGGCCGAGGCGCCGCCGGTGATGACTTCCACGCGTTCGACCCATTCCACCGGAATGGTGTTGACGTCCACTGCGGTCGAACCGGGGCTGGAGCCCACATGGCGGCGGCCGTTGACCAGCACCAGCGTGCGGTCCACGCCCATGCCGCGCAGGTCGAGCAGGCCCAGGCCGGCGGTACCGATGAAGCGGGTGGAGTTACCCAAGGTGTAGCTCGGCGCCAGCGCCGGCATGCGTGCCATCAGATCGCTGATGGTGGTCGCGCCGGTGGCGCGGATTTCTTCGGCACTGATGGCGGTGACCGGCGAGGGGGTGACGAAACCGGTACGCGCAATGCGCGAGCCGGTGACGGTGACCTTGTCCAGATCGGTGGTACCGGGCGCCACGCCATTTTCCGATTGCGCGGCAACGTGGCCGGCCGGTGCGACCAGCGCGGCCAACAAGGCGGCGCTCAAACGATGACGACGGGTGCGTTGCGGGAGACGACTCGACATGACCTTTGCAGATTCCTGTACTGACGATGTGGGGTAACAGCCGGGCTCGCTGAGCGCTGGCTGAACTGAATCTCGAACGTAACAACTCCTTAATCGTGTGTCCACAATTGTGAAATATGTCGTTGTTTGACACGCGCTTGCATCGAGACCGGATATCGCTGTAGAGCTGGACATGTACGGCGATTTGGACACGAGCCGGTAAACTGCACGGCTTCGCGAGCGCACGGTCAGGCAGTGACTGCGTTCCGCATACGATGAAACCGGGTAGACAATGGCGATGAAGTTGAAACAACACGCGCGCGCCGCGACGGGTGCAACCCAGGGCCGCGCCGCATGAGCGGCGAACGCAGAATTGCCGCACATGCAGTGCAGGGCGCGCTCGCCCCGCATCCGCGCATCCGCAATGTCATTGCGGTGGGGTCGGGCAAGGGTGGGGTGGGCAAGTCCACCACGGCAGTAAATCTGGCGCTGGCGCTGCGTCAGCAGGGCGCACGCGTGGGCGTGCTGGACGCCGATATCTATGGCCCCAGCGTGCCGGCGATGCTGGGCCTGAGCGGGCGCCCGGATAGCCCGGACAACAAGTCGATCGAGCCCTTGCGCGCGTTCGGGATCGAGGCGATGTCGATCGGCCTGTTGGTGGATCAGGACACGCCGATGATCTGGCGCGGCCCGATGGCCACCTCCGCCCTGACCCAGCTGTTCAACGACACCCTGTGGGACGACCTGGATTATCTGCTGATCGACCTGCCGCCCGGCACCGGTGATATCCAACTGACCCTGTCGCAGAAGATTCCGGTAGCCGGTGCGGTGATCGTCACCACGCCCCAGGACATCGCCACGCTGGATGCGCGCAAGGCCTTGAAGATGTTCGAAAAGGTCGAGGTGCCGGTGCTGGGCATCGTCGAGAACATGGCGGTGCATACCTGCAGCAACTGCGGGCATCGCGAGCACCTGTTCGGCGAAGGCGGTGGCGAGCGCATGGCCGCGCAGTACGGCGTGCCGTTGCTGGGGTCGTTGCCGCTGGCGATCGGGATCCGCGAGCAGGGCGATGCCGGTCAACCCATTGTGGTGGCCGCGCCGGAATCGGCAGCAGCGCAGGCGTATCTGGCCGCTGCCGCGCGCCTGGCCGAGGAGCTGGGCAAGCGCCCGCGCGCCAGCATCCCGATTTCGGCCTCGCTGCTATAGGGCAGCCAGCTAAACGACTGCGCTCACCGCCAGGCGGGCGCGGCCGGTGTTCGAATCGGCATGTACCTTTCGCACGCTGCGGTTCCCCAGCGCCGTCTACGCCCAGCTGAGGTCTGCTCGCGACGTTCTGTTCGCTACTCTCAGTACACCGGCCGGCCGCCGATGCCGGCCGCTTGCTAGAATTCGCCGTCTTCGCGCGGGCCGCTCGGCCCGCCGCCTTCCGTCTTCAAGGAACACCGCATGAGCATCAAGAGCGACCGCTGGATCAAGCGCATGGCCGAACAGCACGCGATGATCGAGCCGTTCGAGCCCGGGCAGATCAAGCACGACGCCGCCGGGCAGCGCATCGTCAGCTTCGGCACCTCCAGCTACGGCTACGACGTGCGCTGCTCGCGCGAGTTCAAGATCTTCACCAACATCAACTCGACGATCGTTGATCCGAAGCATTTCGACCCGGGCAGCTTTGTCGACATCGAATCCGATGTCTGCATCATCCCGCCGAACAGCTTCGCGTTGGCGCGTACGGTGGAATATTTCCGCATTCCGCGCGACACATTGGTGGTGTGCCTGGGCAAGAGCACTTACGCGCGCTGCGGCATCATCGTCAACGTGACTCCGCTGGAGCCGGAATGGGAAGGTCACGTGACGCTGGAATTCAGCAATACCACGCCGTTGCCGGCGCGCATCTACGCCAACGAAGGCGTGGCGCAGATGCTGTTCTTCCAGTCCGATGAAGTGTGCGAGACCTCGTACAAGGACCGTGGCGGCAAGTACCAGGGCCAGACCGGCGTGACCTTGCCGCGGACCTGAGGCATGGGCTGCCGTGGCCTTCAGCAGGTCGCGGCGGCTTTTTCGCGGTAACGCAGCAGCTGGCGCACGCCGGCAGCGATCAGAAAGGCCGGCCACCAGGTGGCGATCAGGTGGCCCACATCCAGATCGGCCAGCCCCAGGTTGTCCAGCAGAAACAGCGCGCCCAGGACGATCAGAAACAGGGCAGGAATCAGGCGGTAGTGCATGGCGACATCCTCGGTTGGTGTGAGGCCATGCTGCGCGCGATACGGCTGCCGATCAGGTGCCAGAAGTCAATAGTTGCGGATGACAAACGTCATGTCCGGTAGCTGCAGGCTACCTGCGCTAAGAGCAGGCATCAGTCCAAGGGTAGGGCGGGCTCTCCTGCGATAAGCACATGAGCTGCGGGTTTTGGGTGCTGCCACTAGCGAGTGCACGAGGCTTCGCCCGTACCCTCATCCGCCCCTGCGGGGCACCTTCTCCCCCATGAAGGAGGACAAGGTCCCGAGGGGAGAAGGACAGGCGCCAGGGTGCCGCCGCAGAACTGTCACGCTAGCCATCAGCACCAGGGTGCCGCTGTTGCGATTCCCCAATCCCGATTCCCGAATCCCCGCCCGACCTACTTGCCGCGCCCGAACAGCATCCCGATGCCGCAGGCGACCAGCGCCGCCGGCCACCAGGTGGCGATCAGCCGGCCAAGACTGAGATTGGTCCAGCCCAGGTTGTTGGCCAGGAACAGCAGGCCCACCAGGATCAGGATCAGCGCGGCGACGACATTGGATTTCATGCGAGAAGGCAGGTTGGCGAACGGGCGCCTATCGTAGCCGTTGCGCCCATGCCGCGACACGCTCCTGCAGGGCGTCGGCGGCAAATCGCTGCGCGCTGCCACTGCCCCAGACCGGCCCGGGCCAGGCCGCATCGCCGGGATGGCGGCCGACCAGATGCACGTGCAGCTGCCGCACGATATTGCCCAGCGCACCGAGATTGAGCTTGCCCACGCCCGGCTCCACGCGCAGCAACTGCGAGAGCTGGTTGATCTCGGCCAGCAACAGACGCTGCTGGCCGCCATCCAGATCGATCCACTCGCTGACATCGGCCACCCGTGGCACCAGCACCAGCCACGGGAAGCGTGTGTCGTCCATCAGGCGGACCTGCGACAACGGCCCGTCGGCGACGAACACCGTGTCGGCCGCCAGGCGCGGATCCAGCTGAAACCCGTCCGCTACAGCACTGCCGGATGCCGGTGCACTCATCCCAGGTGCGCTTCGAAGAAGCCCAAGGTGCGTTCCAGCGCGCGTTCGGCGCTGTCGGCGTCGTAGTGGGTGGGGTCGATGCTGCGATTGAAGGCATGGCCGGTGGGGTACACGAAGGTTTCCATCTGCGGCAGCTTCTCGCGGTGGGCCTGGATCGCCTCTGGCGGAATGCTGGCGTCCTGCTCGCCGAAGTGGAACATCACCGGTGCCTTGGGGGTTTCGTCCAGCAGCTGGGTGTTGCGGCCGCCGTAGTAGCTCACCGAGGGCAGGCCCAGACGGATGGCCGACAGCAGCGCCACCGAGCCGCCCCAGCAATAGCCCACCGTGCCCACCTTGCCGGCGCGGGTCAGCAGCGTGGCGGCGGATTTCACCACCTCCACCGCGCGCTCCAGGCCGACCGCATTGGCCAAGGCCAGACCGCGCTGGACGCTTTCCTGGTCGTAGGGCAGCTGCACGTCCTTTTCTTCCAAATCGAAGAAGGCCGGTGCCAGCACCTCGTAGCCGCGCGCGGCGTAATCATCGGCAACCGCGCGGATATGTTCGTTGACGCCGAAGATCTCCTGAATCACCACCAGGCCGCCGCGCGGGCTGGAGGCGGGGGTGGCGTGCCAGGCAGCAACCTGGCCGTCGGGGGTGTCGAGCGTGGTCCAGTGACCCATGGGAATTCCTGATGTGCGGCGGGGGAGGCGCGCATTATCGACCGGACCGGCATCGTGAAAAGTGAGGGTTTCGCAAAGCCGACCCCGCTGGCGAGGCGCGGCGGTTCAGAGCGCTGCCCGCGCCGCTATAATTGGCCCTGCCCAGGCCCCAGGCCGCTCCACTCCCAGGCTCCTGCTTCCATGTCCCAGCTGAACCCCAAAGTCGGCTTCGTCAGCCTTGGCTGCCCGAAGGCGCTCGTCGATTCCGAACGCATCCTCACCCAGCTGCGCGTGGAGGGCTACGACATCGTGCCCAGCTACGACGCAGCCGACGTGGTGGTGGTCAATACCTGCGGCTTCATCGATTCGGCGGTGACCGAATCGCTGGATGCGATCGGCGAGGCGATGAACGCCAACGGCAAGGTGATCGTCACCGGCTGCCTGGGCAAGCGCCCGGAGCAGATCCGCGAGGCCTACCCGCAGGTGCTGGCGGTGTCCGGCCCGCAGGACTACCAGAGCGTGATGGAAGCGGTGCACGCCGCGCTACCGCCGCGGCACGACCCGTTCGTGGATCTGGTGCCGGACTACGGCATCAAGCTGACGCCGCGGCATTACGCTTACTTGAAGATTTCCGAAGGCTGCAACCATCGCTGCAGCTTCTGCATCATCCCCTCGATGCGCGGCGATCTGGTCTCGCGTCCGGTGGACGAAGTGTTGCGCGAGGCCGAGCGGCTGGTGCGTGGCGGGGTCAAGGAGCTGCTGGTGGTCTCGCAGGACACCTCCGCCTACGGCGTGGATCTGAAGTACGCCGAGCGCCCGTGGCGCGACCGCATGTACCAGACCCGCATGAAGGCGTTGTGCGAAGGCCTGTCGGAGCTGGGCGTGTGGACGCGCCTGCATTACGTCTACCCGTACCCACACGTGGACGACGTCATTCCGCTGATGGCCGAAGGCAAGCTGTTGCCGTATCTGGACATCCCGTTCCAGCACGCCAGCCCGCGCATCCTCAAGCTGATGAAGCGCCCGGGCGCGGTGGAAAAAACCCTGGAGCGTGTGCAACGCTGGAAGGCGATGTGCCCGGAGATCACCGTGCGCTCGACCTTCATCGTTGGCTTCCCCGGTGAAACCGAGGCCGAGTTCGCGTCCATGCTGGACTTCCTGGACCAGGCGCAGCTCGATCGCGTGGGCGCGTTCGCTTACTCGCCGGTGGATGGCGCCAGCGCCAATGCGCTGCCGGATCAGGTGCCGGAAGAGGTCAAGCAGGAGCGCCTGGCGCGCTTCATGGCCAAGCAGGCGGAGATCTCTGCGCTGCGTCTGGAAGCCAAGATCGGCAGCGTGCAGCAATGCCTGGTGGATCTGATCGAAGACGACATCGCGGTGGCACGTTCGCGCGCGGACGCACCGGAAATCGACGGCCTGGTGCATATCCAGAACGGCGGCGAGCTCCAGTTGAAGGTGGGCGACCTGGTCGACGTGGAAATCACCGACAGTGACGAGCACGACCTGTTCGGCGATGCGCTGCCGGCCAATGGCGCGATCCAGCAAGGGCGGTCGTTGAATCTGCAGATGGTGTAACCGGCCACGTGTCGGGACACCGCCGTCTGTAGGAGCGCACTTGTGCGCGGTGAGGCGTTATCGATGATGCCCCCATCGCGCACACGTGCGCTCCTGCACGCGCCAAGGTCATCCTGGCCCCGGCCGCCGAGCGTCAGCGGAATGCAATCACGCGGCTACTGGCCGGTGTAATCCACCGACACCACCACGAAGCTGTGCTTGCCAGACGGCAGTTGCGCGTCGAATTCGTCGTCCACGCGCTTTTTCAGCAGCGCGCGCGCCAGCGGCGAATCGATGCTGATCCAGCCGCGTGCGGCATCGGTTTCGTCCGGGCCGACGATGCGGTAGCGCAGCAGTTCGCCGCTATCGGCATCTTCCAGTTCCACCAGCGCGCCGAAAAACACCGCCTGCGGGTCGGTGGGCGCGGTGTCCACCACGCGCAGCGCTTCCAGGCGCTTGCTCAGGTAGCGCACGCGGCGGTCGATCTCGCCCAGCTGCTTCTTGCGATAGGTGTACTCCGCGTTTTCCGAGCGGTCGCCTTCCGCAGCGGCCGCAGCCAGTGCGCGCACCACCTCCGGCCGGCGCACGCGCCACAGCTCTTCCAGCTCGGCCTTGAGGCGCGCATGTCCTTCCGGGGTGATCAGTGCGGTGCTTTTTTCGGCAGGCGGGCGCCAGCGGCTCATGGTCGGGCGGGGCATCGAACGGCGGGGGCGCGATGCTAGCGCGCATGGCGTGCTTGCGCATCTGCCGCCGCACAGCGAAGCTTTGCGCCATTCTCGGACACGGATGTCGTCATGCTGCTCATGCCGCTGCACAAACCCTGGTCGCGCCAGAACATTCCCTGGGTGACGCTGCTGCTGGTACTGATCAACGTGGTCGTCTACGTCGGTTATCAGCGCAAGGACGATGCGCTGGTCGAGGATGCCGTGCGCTACTACGTCGACTCCGGGCTGGGCACGCTGGAAGCGGCGGCGCACACCCGCTATCTGGAACACACCAGCGACCCCAGGTTGCGTGCTGCGCGGCAGGGCAAGCTGGCTGCCGCTCCTGCGCGCCAGCGCACCGCCTATCTGGCCCACCTGACGATGCACGATGTCGCCTTTGCGCAGGCGTTGCGCGGCGGCACGCTGTTCAACAACGAAGAACAGCTGCGCCAATGGCAGGGCTTGCGCGCGCCGTACGACGCGCGGCTGTCCAAGGTATTCACGTTGCGCCATCTGCAACACAGCACCGAATGGTCGCCGGCGCGCATGCTGTCGGCCACCTTCCTGCATGGAGACCTGAATCATCTGTTCGGCAACATGGTGTTTCTGCTGGCGCTGGGTACCTTGCTGGAAGGTGCGATCGGCAGCGGATGGTTCCTGCTGCTGTACCTGGCGGGCGGCTTCGGCGCCAGTGCGGCGAGCCTGTTGTGGCGTTGGGGCCAGCCCGGTGGCGGGCTGGGCGCGTCCGGCGCCATTGCCGCACTGATGGGCGCATTTTGCGTGGTCTGGGGCCGCCGTCGGGTGCGGTTCTTCTACTGGTTTTTCGTGGTGTTCAACTACGTGCGTGGGCCTGCAATCCTGTTGCTGCCGCTATGGCTTGGCTGGGAAATCTACAGCCTGCTGTGGAGCGAGAACGGCTCGGTGGCGTTCGAGGCGCATGCCGGCGGCCTGGTCAGTGGCGCGCTGCTGGGCGCGATCCTCGTGGCCACGCGTCAGATCCGCCCGGCGTTCATGGACGAGCACGAGCCTGCGCAGGCCGATGATCGCTGGGCGCGCGCGCAGTCGCATCTGGGGCGTATGGAAAACCGTGAGGCAGAGCGGTTGCTGGCCGAGCTTGCCGATGAAATGCCGCAGAGCCTGGAAATCGCGCTGGCGCGCTACCGCGTTGCGCGCAATGCCGGGAGCAGGCAGGACATGCTGCGACACGCGCAGACCATATTGCGCCTGCCGTCGCATACGGCAGAACAGGCGCGGCTCCAGTTGGGCGTGGCAGCAGAGCTGGGCAAGGACCTGGCCCTGTGCGAGCTGCCGGCTCGCATGGCCTTGGTCGACGCCTGCCTCAGCAACGGGCTGCTGGCCGATGCCGAGCGTGTGTTGAAGGACTGCGAAAGCGACGCGCCGCGGGCCGAGCTTGCCCAGCGATGGTTCGTGCTGGCACTGCGCCACGGCGACCTGCACGCCGGGGAGCAGCGCACGCGTTTGCTGCGCCAGGTGCTGGACCAGTTTCCCGAGCAGGGGCAGGCGGCCAAGGCACGGTTTCTGCTCGAGAACGGATGAGCGTGGCGAACGACACCTGGCGAGCCGTTGTCAGGTGGGGGCGCATGGCGCGGAGGAAGCGGGTGCGCGCGTGTACCTTCCTATTCCGAGCACCCGCCGTGCCCGCCTGGCGGTGAGCGCAGTGGTTTTGTCAGCGGCCATAAGTTGGCCGCAGCCATCGGCCGACGTGCCACGCTGACGATCGCTCGCGCCCCTGCGCGGCTGTCTTTACGCCGGCTGGATCGCAACGGCGCGCAATGCCGCATCCAGCTTTGCGCGCTGCGCTGCATCGTCGCAGCGCTCCGTTGCGTGTTGCAGCAGCGCACGTGCCTGGTCGTCGCGGCCGAAGCGCTCGGCCAGCATCAGGCCCGCATCCAGCGACCAGCTCGGCAGCATCGGGTCGCGCGGCCAGGCTGCGATGGCGGCCAGCAAGCCATCGGTGGCCAGCTGGAACTGCCCGGCCACCTTGGCGCGCTCGGCCAGCAAGGTGGCCTGCTCCGGCAGCAGCGGGGTGAATGCAGGGTCGCTGTCCAGCGCTTCGCGCTGCAGTGCGAGCGCGCGGCGTTCCTGCCTCTCCTGCAGCAGGCGGTTGATGTAGTGCCGGGTGTGTTCGCGTAGTTCGTCGCTGCGATGGTGCTGTCGGAGCAGGCGTTGATACAGCTCGTGCACCGCCAGGCTCACCGCACGCGAGCGCACCGCACCGCGCACTGCCTGAAAGGCCTCGTCGGTGTGACCCTCGCGCACATGGTGTTCGGCTTCATCGAGCAGGCGCTGATCCGGATCGGCACGTTCCTGCACGTCGCCACCACTGGGGGTATAGCCCAGCGCTTCGTGGTACTGGTAGACCAGATACCCCATCAGATGGAAGCTGGCGAACAGGGCCCAGATGGAGGCCACCAGCGTGGTCGCCTCGCGCACGATGGGCGGCAGATATGTCAGTGCAATGAACGCCGCCGCCGTGCCGCTGCCCTGGATCACATACAGCAGCCCGTAGGCGGCCAGATATGGCCAGCCGATGCGCATCGCCATGTCGATCGATACCGCAGGGTTCAATGCGCGCCGCAGGCTGCCGTCGATGGCAAGCGAAATGAGCATGCCGGGCAACAGCAACAGGGTTGCCACATAGGCGATGGTCAGCCCGAACGGGCCCGCGACCACGGCGGCGGCGCCGATCACGATGCCCAGCGCGATGGCCAGCAGGATCAGGCGCAGCACCGCGCTGTCGAAGCTGTTGTATCCGAGCCGGGGCGCATCGGCTTGCCCATCGGCGGTGTGGCGCAGGATGTCGAAGGCGTAGGTGTAGGTCGCCATGCCCAGCACGCCCATGACCAGCAGCTTCAGAATGCCCGGCAACACCAGCAATGCACTGCATAGCGTCAGCGCGATCAGCGCATACAGCGCCGAGCCGCGCAGCGGGTAAGTGGCAATGGCGGGAATGCGGGTCCAGAACGGCGCAGGCGCGGCCTGCACGGCCTTGCGCGCGCGAAAACGGTCTTCCATGACGCTCCCCAAGCGTGTGATGTGAAAGGATTGTGCGACGATGCGCGGCCTCGTGCAATTGGGCGTCGACGCCTTTCGGCCACTGCGGTCCGGGCGAGTCAGCTGCCTGCGGCCTGCCGCTCGCTGTCGCCGGTTCGCCGCGTGGGGCCGAGCGCCCCAGATGCCATGCGCTTCCCATGCCACCCCATGGCGCCTGTCCTTTTCCTATCGCAAGGAGCTCCGCGTGAATCCATCGACCCTGGACACCCCACAGGTCCGTATTCGCAGCATCGATGTGCTGTCCGACAACTGGTATGTGCTCCGCAAGGTCACCTTCGACTTCCTGCGCAAGGACGGCCGTTGGCAGACCCTGTCGCGCGAGGCATACGACCGCGGCAACGGCGCCACCATCCTGCTCTACAGCCGCGCCAGGCAGACGGTGATGTTAACCCGGCAATTTCGCCTGCCGACCCTGCTCAACGGCAATCCCGACGGCCTGTTGATCGAAGCCTGCGCCGGCCTGCTCGATCAGGACGATGCGCTGACCTGTATCCGCAAGGAAACCGAAGAGGAAACCGGCTATCGCATCGATCACGTGCGCAAGGTGTTCGAGGCCTTCATGAGCCCGGGCTCGGTCACCGAGCGGCTGTACTTCTTCGTCGGCGAATATTTCGACGGGGACAAGGTGAGCGAAGGCGGCGGCGTCGAAGAGGACGGCGAGGAGATCGAGGTGCTAGAAATGTCACTCGACGATGCGCTGGCAATGATCGGCTCCGGCGACATCGCCGACGCCAAGACCATCATGCTGCTGCAGTACGCCAAGCTGCATGGCGTGCTGGACTAGCTCGCGTATGAGCATCCGTGAGCGCAAGCGTTGCAAGGCGGCTTTTCTTGGGTTGGAACCTGCAAGCCGACAAAGTCACGCGGCTTACGCGTGACAAGGCAGGTAAACCGCATCAGCAGAATCGTGACGGCCAGTCCACCAGGAGCCTGCTTAAAAGTCGCTTATCGCGCCAAAGGCCTTCGCGCGAAGATAGGGCGCGCCGCCGTCAGCGCGTTCTTCGCAGCACTTTGTCGTCGTATTCTTCGCATCCTTGCTCATGGCATTCCTTGGTGGGCGTCGAGCTCAGCGCTTCCCGCCAAAAATACTTCCAAAAATACCCCGCACGATCTGCTGCCCGATCTTGCTGCCGATGGTGCGCGATGTCTGCTTGGCCATCGTTTCCAGCATGCCCTGGCGACGCCCGGTGCCGAACACGGCATCCTTGACCGCCTTGCCGAAGCCGCTGTCCTGCGCGTCCTCCTGCTCGCGGCTACGCGCGGGCGGGGCGGCGGTCTGCGTGGCCACCTGTTCTACGCGGCGTGCCAGCAGTTCGGCGGCCGATTCGCGATTGATCGCGGTGTCGTAGCGGGTACCAACCGGGCTGGCCGCGCGGACCTGCGCGCGTTCGGGCGCGCTGATGGCGCCCATGCGGCAACGCGGCGGTGCGATCAGCGTCTGCTGCACCGGCGCCGGCACGCCCTTGCCCTGCAATGGCGATACCAGGGCTTCGCCGGTGCCCAGGCTGGAAATGGCGCTGGCCACGTCGAGCCTGGGATTGGCCACGAAGGTCTGCGCGGCGGTCTTGACCGCCTTCTGGTCACGCGGGGTGTAGGCGCGCAACGCGTGCTGCACGCGGTTGCCGAGCTGGCCGAGGATGGTGTCCGGGATGTCGTCGGGAAACTGCGAGCAGAAATACACCCCAACGCCCTTGGAACGAATCAAGCGCACCACCTGTTCGATGCGCTGCACCAGCGCGGCCGGCGCATCGTCGAACAACAGGTGCGCCTCGTCGAAGACGAACACCAGCTTGGGCTGGTCCAGGTCGCCCACTTCCGGCAAGCCCTCGAACAGTTCGGACAGCAACCACAGCAGGAAGGTGGAATACAGCTTCGGCTTGAGTACCAGTTGATTGGCCGCCAGGATGCCGATCACGCCGCGGCCATCCGGGGCCACGCGCATCAACTCGGCCAGTTCCAGCGCCGGTTCACCGAAGAACTGCTCGCCGCCGTCCTGCGCCAGCCGCAGCAGCGCGCGCTGGATCGCGGCCACCGACTGCGCCGACACCAGTCCGTAACTGGTGGACAGTTCCTTGCGCTCTTCCACCACCAGCGACAGCAACGCGCGCAGGTCGTCCAGATCCAGCAGCAACAGGCCACGGTCGTCGGCGAGTTTGAACACGATGTCCAGCACGCCGGCCTGGGTGTCGTTGAGTTCCAGGATGCGCGCAAGCAGGGTGGGGCCCATTTCGCTCACGGTGGTGCGCACCGGGTGGCCGAGCTGACCGAACAGGTCCCAGAACACCACCGGGCTGGCGGCCGGCGCGTAGTCGGCGATGCCCACTTCCGTGGCGCGCTGCAGCACAGCGGGCGCGCCGTCGCCGGCCACGGCCAGCCCGGCGACGTCGCCCTTCACGTCGGCCAGGAACACCGGCACCCCCAACCGCGAAAAGCCTTCGGCCAAGGTCATCAGGGTCACGGTCTTGCCGGTGCCGGTGGCGCCGGCCACCAGGCCATGCCGATTGCCGAAGCGGCCTTCCAGGGTGACCGGGATGTCGTCGGTAACGCCTTTGCCGAGCAGGAACGAGGCCATGGCACAGATCCGGTGAAAGAAAGACGCCGATTCTAGCGGGCAACCTCACTCGTCCAGGCGGGCGGTAACGACGAGGGGGGGGCTGGCCCTGCGATCGGGTTGGCATGCCTGCGGCGCGGGGCGGTCGGCGCTGTGCCGGCCCGTCCTCGAACCGCCGTACCGATGCGATGTCGCTGCATGTCGCCCACTCGCCAAGCTAACGGGCCACTGACCCTGGCGTCCGCCGCGCCTTGCCCCGGTATCGCCCCGGCGGCTACCCTGCCTGCCTTTCCGCTGTACTGCCTACGATGCCGCTCGCTCATTTTGGTTTGCGCCCATGGCCTGTCCTGGCTGTGGTGGCGCTGATGTCTGTCGTCCCCGCCGCCCACGCGATCTCCAAACGCGACACGGAGAAGGCCGCCGCGCTCGATGCGCGCATGGCCGCCGCCGAAAAGCGTTACCGCGATGCGCTGGTGCTGGTGAACAACTCCGATCCGAAGGGCACCGCCGAGGGCGACGCTGCACTGGAGGACATGGAGGACGTCATCGACGCCTGCATCAAGCAGCGCGGTTGCCTGGTCGCCAATCAACTGGCCACCTACAAGCGCCTGCTCAAGGCGCGCGCCGATGCCGAAGCGCCGGCTGCCGAAGACCCGGAAGATGACGATACTCTGCTGCAGGCCGACCCCGACCATCTCGGCCCGGCTTCCAACGGCGTGCCCGAGGCGGCGCGGGCGGCGACGCTGCTCAACGACCAGCGCCACGAGTTCGACAAGATGGTGCAGTACAACCCGGCGGTGCAGGCCGGCATCCGGCGCTGGCTGACCGACATGCGCCCGGCGCTGATGACCAGCTACGACAACTACAGCAACCTGCGCGGGGTGATGTGGCCGGAATGGCAGAAGCGCGGGCTGCCGGAGGCGCTGCTGTTCGGCATCATGGCCAAGGAATCCAACGGCAAGGTGCACGCCAATTCGCGCGCCGGCGCGGCCGGACTGATGCAGTTCATGCCGGCCACCGGGCGCCGTTTCGGGCTGGGCCCGGACGGCACCGGCTTCGACACGCGCTTCGATGCACGCAGCGCCGCCGAAGCCAGCGCCGCCTATCTCAACGAGCGCATGGCCGGGCTCAACCGCAGCATCGAGCTGGCACTGGCCGCCTACAACGGCGGCGAAGGGCGCGCGGCACGCGTGTTCTCGCAGTTCGGCGGGCGCGGCTTCTGGGAACAGGATGTCTATAACCAGTTCCCGGCCGAAACCAAGGACTACGTGCCGATGGTGATTGCGGCGGCGTGGATCTTCCTGCACCCGCGACAGTACGGCGTGGACTTCCCCAAGCTCGACGCGCAGCCGGCCACGCTCAAGCTGGCCAAGTCGACCACGATCTACGAACTCACCATTTGCCTGGGTGGCATGGGCGCGCGTGATGGCTACATGCGTGCGCTGCGCAACCTCAACCCGCGCTACGAATCCGATGGCTGGATTCCGGCCGGCACCGTCATCAACGCCACCAATCGCATCGCCAGCCTGTACACGCGTTACTGCGTGAGCGGCCCGCGTGCGGACCTGGCACGCACCCTGATCACGGCCGATCTCAACAACGCCATCGTGCGCAGCAGCGCATCGCCCGAGTACACGCCAAGCGTGGCGGTCGGCGACGTGAGCCCGATGGCCGGCGTGCCGACCACCGTGGCCACCGGCCAGCCGGCGGTCGCCAAGCCCAAGGCCAGGCAGGCGCGCAGCTACACCATCGCCAAGGGCGACACGCTCGGCCGCGTGGCGAACAAGTACCAGTGCGAGATCAAGGAGCTGGCCAAGGCCAACGGCCTGAAGGCGCCGGCGTACGCGCTCAAGCCGGGGCAGAGCATCAAGCTGGCGGGCTGCGACCGCTGAGTTGCGCAGGTGGTGCCGTACTGATGGCCGCACCCTTCAGACGGCGGTGCGCATCGGCCTGAACCCGCTGGCGTGGGAGCAGGCCAGGCCGCGCGAACGCCGCTCCGTTAGCCCGGGTCTGGGCAGCGTGTTTTCAATCGAAGGCTTGGCAAACGGCGCGCGGGTGTGCGACGCCTTGTCGGGAATGCCTCGTCGCGGCAAGGTCCGCTCCTACGATGGCGGCGAGCGCACGACAAGGCTGCTTGCCGTAGGAGCGGACCCGGCCGCGACGAAGCCGTCCAGGTAGTCCTGTTGTGTGCAGTGTGTTGCGTTATCTGGGCTGAGCAAAACGGCGCGCGTAGGGGCGACGCATCATTGGGAATGCCTGGCCGCGACCAGGTCCGCTCCTAAGACGGTGTCGTTGCAATTCACTGGCGACGCGCAAGCGCTTGCCCCAGCCGCACCGATGTCTCGGCAGCAAGTGCACCATCGAGCGTGGCCACACCCGGCGGCAGCAACACGATCACGGTCGAGCCGTAGTTGAACCTGGCCATCTCCGCAAACCGATCCAGCACGATGCCCTTGCCGCGGTAATCCTTGCGCGTGATGCGGTCGCCATAGCGCGGAATCTCCACGCCGCTCCAGACCGTCTCCACGCCGGAGACCAGCAGCGCGCCCACCATCACCGACGCCATCGGGCCAAAGTCGGTGTCGAAGTGGCACACCAGCCGCTCGTTGCGCGCGAACAGGCGCGGCACATTGCGCACCGCGTCCGGGCCCACGCTGAACAGCCGGCCAGGCACATGCACGGTTTCGCGCAGGGTGCCGGTCCACGGCATATGCACGCGGTGATAGTCCTTGGGCGACAGGTACACGGTGGCGAACAGGCCGTTGTTGAACGGTACTGCGGCCGCTTCATCGCCGAGCAACTCGGTGGCGGTGAACGACTGCCCCTTGGCCTGGAAAATGCGGCCGTTCTCGATCGGGCCGAGCTGGCTGATGCGGCCGTCGGCCGGCATCAGCAACGCTGCCGGGTCGGCATCGGGCACGCGCGCGCCGGGCTTCAAGGCGCGGGTAAAAAACGCATTGAAGGTGGGATAGGCGCGCGGGTCAGGCTCCTGCGCTTCGCTCAGGTCCACGCCGAATTTGCGCGTCACCGTGTCGATCAACCACTGCTTGGTGGACGGCGTATCGGAATAGGCCAGCGCGCGCGCCAGCGACGACAGCAACCGGTGCGGCAGCACGTAGGTCAGGGAAGTGACGAGACTCACGGGGCGGTTACCTTGGTCAGCTGTTGGAGATCGGCGGCAATCGCCTTCGGGTCGAGCGGGGGACGGATCAGCCCGGCCAGGCGGCCTTGCGGATCGAGCACGGCGATGCCGGCCGAATGATCCATGCTGTAGTCGTTGGGATTCTGCGCAAACCCCTTGCCCGGCACCTTCTGGAACACGAAGCCCAGCGCGGTGGCAAAGCGCTCCAGCGCCGGAACATCGGCAGTGGCGGCCAGGGTGTCCTTGTGGAAGGCATGCGCGTATTCGCCCAGCCGCGCGGGCGGGTCACGCTGCGGGTCCACCGAGACGAACAGCACGCGCGGGCGCAGGCCATCGGGAATGCTTTCCCACTGCTGCTGCGCCACCGCCAGATCGGTCAGCGTGGTCGGGCACACATCCGGGCAGAAGGTGAAGCCCAGAAACACCAGCGTCCAATGCCCCTTCAGTTCACCTGGCACCAGCTGGGTGCCGTCGGACTGGCGCAGGCTGAACTGCGGCAGCGGGCGCGGCTGCGGGTAAAAGGTGATGGTCTGGGTGGGGGGCCAGGGCGAGCTGGGCGTGCCGCCGAGGAACTTCTGCCCCAGCAAGAGCCCCAGGCCGGCGGCCAGCGCCACCAGCAGCACGATGCCGGTATTGCGATTGAACATGGCGGTTTCCAGTGCAACGGACGCTCATGATACCGATCCGACCTCTATAATCGTGGGCCGATTCCTCTTTAGTTGTTGCCATGACTGCCGCCGCGGCCGACGAACTGCACACCATCATCGACCTGATCCGCTACGGCACCAGCCGTTTCAATGCAGCCGGTCTGACCTTCGGCCACAGCTACGACAACGCGCTGGACGAAGCCACCCAACTGGTGCTGCACAGCCTGCATCTGCCGCACGACCTGGGCCCGGCCTACGGCCAGGCGCGTCTGCTGCGTGAGGAAAAAGAGCGGGTACTCGGCCTGTTCGAGCGTCGCATCACCGAGCGCGTCCCGGCGGCGTACCTGACCGGTGAGGCCTGGTTCGCCGGGCTGAGTTTCAAGAGCGACGCGCGTGCGCTGGTGCCGCGCTCGCCGATCGCCGAACTCATCGAAGCCGGCTTCGAGCCCTGGCTGGGCGGCCGCGAAGTCACCCGCGCGCTGGACCTGTGCACCGGCTCGGGCTGCATCGCCATTGCCATGGGCCACTACAACCCGCACTGGGATGTGGATGGCGTGGACATCAGCGACGACGCGCTGGCACTGGCTGCCGACAACAAGGCGCGCCTGCATGCCGACAACGTCACCCTGCTCAAGTCGGACCTGTTCACTGGCCTGGCCGGGCGTCGGTACGACCTGATCGTCACCAACCCGCCGTACGTCACCAACGACGAAACCGATGCGCTGCCGCAGGAGTATTCCTACGAGCCCGAACTCGGCCTGCGTGCCGGCGACGATGGCCTGGATCTGGTGCTGAAGATCCTGCGCGATGCGCCGCAGCACCTGAGCGAAGATGGCTTGCTGATCTGCGAAGTGGGCGAATCCGAGCAGCACCTGATCAAGCTACTGCCGGAGGTGGATCTGGCCTGGGTCGAGTTCAAGGTCGGGCAGATGGGCATCTTTGCGGTGGAATGCCGCGAGCTGATCGCACACCACGCGCGCATCAGCGAGCTGGCCGCGCAGCGATGAGCCTGCGCGCATGAGTGCCAATTCGTTCGGCAAGCTGTTTACCGTCACCACCTTCGGTGAATCGCACGGGCCGGCCATCGGCTGCGTCGTCGATGGCTGCCCGCCCGGCCTGGAAATCGCACCGGAAGAATTCACCCACGACCTGCAGCGGCGCGCCACCGGCAAGAGCCGGCATACCTCCGCGCGCCGCGAGGCCGACGAGATCGAGATCCTGTCCGGCGTGTACGAAGGCCGCACCACCGGCACGCCGATCGGGCTGCTGATCCGCAACACCGATCAGCGCAGCAAGGACTACAGCAACATCGCCCAGCAGTTCCGCCCCGGCCATGCGGATTACACCTATTGGCAGAAGTACGGCATCCGCGACCCGCGCGGTGGTGGACGTTCGTCGGCGCGCGAAACCACCATGCGTGTGGCCGCCGGCGTCATCGCCAAGAAGTGGCTCAAGCAGCGTTACGGGGTGCTGGTGCGCGGATTTCTCTCGCAGCTGGGCGAAATCCGCCCGACCGGTTTCGACTGGGATGCGGTGGAAGACAACCCGTTCTTCTGGCCGCACGCCGCGCAGGTGCCGGAGCTGGAAAGCTACATGGATGCGCTGCGCAAGTCCGGCGATTCGGTCGGCGCGCGCGTGGACGTGGTGGCCGGCGGCGTGCCGGCAGGCTGGGGCGAGCCGATCTACGGCAAGCTCGATGCCGAACTGGCCGCCGCCTTGATGAGCATCAATGCGGTCAAGGGCGTGGAGATCGGCGACGGTTTCGCCAGCGCGGCGCAGAAGGGCACCGAACACCGCGACCTGATCACCCCGGAAGGCTTCCTCAGCAATCATGCCGGCGGCATTCTGGGCGGTATCTCCACCGGCCAGGCGGTCACCGCCTCGATGGTGCTCAAGCCCACCTCCAGCCTGCGCCTGCCTGGCGCCACGGTGGATGCCGACGGCAGCGTGGTCGATGTGATCACCACCGGCCGGCACGACCCATGCGTGGGTATCCGCGCCACCCCGATCGCCGAGGCGATGATGGCGCTGGTGTTGATGGACCAGGCGCTGCGTCATCGCGCCCAATGCGGCGATGTCGGCGAGGTGTCGCCCCGCATTCCCGGTCAGATCGATGTCTGATACGCGGCGCGCCAAGGTGTGGGTCAGCCAGCCGCTGTTCGACGATGTCGTCGCGCAGCTGGGCGAGCATTTCGAGCTGACCACCACCGAGCTCGTCAGCGCGTATTCGCCGGCCGAACTGGCCGCGCAACTGGCATCGCAGGACGGTGCCTTGATCACCCTCAACGAGCGCATCGGCGCGGCCGAAATCGCGGCGGCGCCGCAGCTGCGCGCCATCGCCAATGTCGGCGTGGGCTACAACAATCTCGACATCGAGGCGCTGAGTGCGGCCGGCATCCTGGCCAGCAATACGCCCGACGTGCTCACCGAAACCACCGCCGATCTCGGCTTCGCGTTGCTGATGGCCACCGCGCGCCGCATCACCGAAGCCGAGCGCTGGCTGCGTGACGGGCAGTGGGGGCAATGGTCGTTCAAGACCATGCTCGGCGCCGATATCCACGGCAGCACGCTCGGCATCCTGGGCATGGGCCGGATCGGGCAGGGCATCGCACGCCGCGGCGCACACGGCTTCGGCATGCGTGTGCTGTATCACAACCGCAGCCAGCTGCCGGCCGCCACCGAACAGGCGCTGGGCGCGCAGTACGTCGATTTCGAGACGTTGCTGGCGCAGTCAGATCACCTGCTGCTGGTGCTGCCGTACACCAAGGATTCGCACCACATCATCGATGCGGCGGCGCTGGGCAAGATGCGCCCTACCGCCACGCTGGTGAATATCGCCCGCGGTGGCATCGTCGATGAGCTGGCGCTGGCCGATGCGCTGGCCAACGGGCGCCTGGCCGGTGCCGGCCTGGATGTCTACGAAGGCGAGCCGCGCGTGCGCCCGGAACTGCTGGCGCTGCGCAACGTGGTGCTCACCCCGCATATCGGCAGCGCCAGCCTGGCCACGCGCCGCGCGATGGTGCAGCTGGCGGTGGACAACCTGATCGCTGCGCTGGGCAAAGGCCCCAATGCCGGCCATCCGCCGAGCGCGCTCAATGCCGATGCGGTTGCCGCTGCCAAACAGGGCGGCACCGGTGTGGACGCGAAAAAGACCGGCGTCACCGGCACGATTTCGACCAAACGATAGGGAACCTCCGCGGCCAGCTTTGGAGGTTCCCCGAACCCAGCGCGCAGTGCTTCCTCTTTCCCCTTTTCGATAAAGACAAACTCATGAGCAACGAAAACCGTCGTTTCAACGTCGCGGTCGTGGGCGCCACCGGCGCTGTCGGCGAGACCATGCTGAGCATCCTGGCCGAGCGCAATTTCCCGGTCGCCACCCTGTATGCGCTGGCGTCGTCGCGTTCGGCCGGCGGGCAGGTGGAATTCAACGGCGGCAAGGTCGATGTGCTGGACCTGGCCGAATTCGACCCCACCGGCGTGGACATCGCGCTGTTCTCCGCAGGCGGCAGCGTGTCCAAGGAGTACGGCCCCAAGTTCGCTGCGGCCGGTGCGGTGGTGATCGATAATTCCTCCGCCTTCCGTTACGACGACGACGTGCCGCTGGTGGTCTCCGAAGTGAACCCGGAAGCGCTCAAGCAGCGCCCGCGCGGCATCGTGGCCAACCCCAATTGCTCGACCATGCAGATGCTGGTGGCGCTGGGCCCGATCCACCGTGCGTACGGTATCGAGCGCATCAACGTGGCGACCTACCAGTCGGTCTCCGGTGGCGGGCGTTCGGCGATGGAAGAACTGGGCAAGCAGACCAGCGAGCTGCTGAGCTTCCAGGACATCGACCCGCAGCGCTTTCCGGTGCAGATCGCCTTCAACCTGATCCCGCACATCGACGACTTCCAGGACAACGGCTACACCAAGGAAGAGATGAAGCTGGTCTGGGAGACCCGCAAGATCCTCGGCGACGACAGCATCCAGGTGAACCCGACGGCAGTGCGCGTGCCGGTGTTCTACGGCCACTCCGAAGCGGTGGCGATCGAAACCCGCGACAAGATCACCGTCGAGCAGGCGCGTGCCCTGCTGGCCGCATCGCCGGGCGTGGAAGTGGTGGACGAGCGCAAGCCTGGCGGCTACCCGACCCCGGTGACGCATGCCTCCGGCAAGGACGCGGTGTTCGTCGGCCGCATCCGCGAAGACTTCTCGCACCCGCGTGGCCTGAACCTGTGGATCGTCTCGGACAACATCCGCAAGGGCGCTGCACTCAACGCGGTGCAGCTGGCCGAACTGGTCGCCCAGGAAGGCTGATCCGTCGGCTGCGTAGGAGCGCGCTTGCGCGCGATGGGGCTTTCCCGGTGAAGCCCCATCGCGCACAAGCGCGCTCCTACCGATGACCTGACGCATGGATGTCGCATTGCGACGGCTTGTGCGCTCTGCACGGGGTCGCCGACTTTTTCGCTCATCCAGCGGCTATATTGATGCCCATGAAACATAGGGGCAGGGGCGCGATGCGTCCGATACACGGGTTGGGTGCGTTGCTGCTGATGGCCTGCAGTGGCGCAGCCATGGCATTGGGGCTTGGCGATATCCGGGTGCTGTCCAAGCCCGGGCAGCCGTTGGTGGCCGAAATTCCGGTCATCTCCAACGAGCCGGGCGAGCTCGACAACGCCCGCGTGGCACTGGCGTCGGCCACCACCTTCGCGCGCGTTGGACTGGAGCGGCCGCAGGGTCTGGTCAGCAGTCTGCAGTTCCAGTTCGCGCAGGATGCGCGCGGGCGGGCGGTGATCCGGGTGACCAGCAGTCAGCCGGTGGATCAACCGGCGATCAACTTCCTGATCGAAGTGGAGTGGGGTCAGGGCCGGTTGGTGCGCGAGTACGCCGCCCTGGTCGATGCGCCCAACACCGCTGCCGCGATCGCCGAGCCCGCCATCGAGGCGCCGCGCGCCGGCGCCAGCAATACCATCGCCCGTGAGCCGGCGGCTGCGCAGGCGGCGGTCGAACGCGCTGCGCAGGGCGCCCCCAGCGCCGCTGCGGCGCCCTCACGGCCCGCCCCGGCAACCGCCGCAGCATCGCAGACCGGCGATGCGCTGCCGGCCGTGCGCTCGGGCCAGACCTTGTCGGAGATCGCGGCGCGCCTGGCGCGTTCCAGCGGGCATTCGCTGGACCAGACCATGCTGGCGCTGCTGCGCACCAATCCCGATGCCTTCGTCAACGGCAACATCAACCGACTGAAGCAGGGCGCAGTGCTGCGCACCCCGCAGGAAGACGCGCTGGCGCAGGTCGGTGCCGCCGAAGCCACCGTGATGGTGCGCGAGCAGGCTGCCCAGTGGCGTCAGGCGCGGTCGGCCATTCCGCAACCGGCCGATGCCGGTGCCGCGGCCGCAACAGCCCCGGCCCCGCCCGCGTCCACCGCACCCGGTGCCGGCGCGCGGCTCGAAATCGCCCCGGCAGTGGCGAGTCAGACCAACACCGCCGGCGCTACGTCCGGCACCAGTGCCGAAGGCGAGGGCGAGATGGCGGCCAACCAACAGTTGCAACAGGCCAAGGAAGACATCGCCACCCGCGATGCGGAATTGCAGGACCTGCGCTCACGCGTGGCCGATCTGGAAAAGCTCAAGCAGCAGCAGCAAGCCTTGATCGCGATGAAGGACACCGACCTGGCCGCCGCGCAGAAGCGCCTTGCCGAGGCGCCGCAGGCAGCACCGCAAGGTGGCGGCTTCCCGCTGTGGCTGATCGGTGGGCTGGTGCTGATCGTGGCCGCGGTTGTCGCGTGGCTGGCCGCGCGTCGCCGCAAGCCCTCGCCGTTGCCGCCGTTGCCGCGGCGCCAGTTCGACTTCGTGCCACCGGTCGCGCCGGCCGATGGCGGCGAGCCGCAGGACGAGGTGCACGCCACCGAGCCGAGCGAGCGCGATGTGGTGCACGAAACCGAATTCGAACAGGTCGACCTGCGCGAAGACGAGCGCACCCATGACGTGCAGCCGCCGTTGTCGGAGGTGCTGCGGCGCGAGCCGCTGCTGTCCGAGCCAGCGCCGCCGCCGGTGGTCAACAGCGACGAGTGGCGTTCGCTGCGTGCAACCCCGGCGGCATCGTCGCCACCGGCAGCCGCGTTCCAGGCCACCGATGCCCCGTTCCCGTCTGACGCGTCGCAGGCGCCCGAGCAGGCCGAGCCTGTCCAGCCCGTGCACGCGGAGCGCGCGCCCGACCTCGGCGTACCATCCGCGGCAGCGTCGGCTGCGCACGATGGCGTCCAGGACGGCTTCGACGTCGACCGCGCGGCTCAGGATGTCGTTCCGGCCCCTGCGACTCCGCTGGCAGCGGCCGCACCCGGCGCGGTGGGCCGCAGGGAAGTCGCCTCCGCAGGCCGTGACCGCCTGGAGCTGGCGGTGGCGTACATGGACCTGGGCGACAAGGACACGGCGCGCGGCCTGCTGCTGGAAGTCGCGGCCACCGGCGATGATGCCACCCGCGCCGAAGCCGCCGAACTGCTGGAACGCCTGGCATGAGCCCGGCCATGGACAGCCTTGCGGTGCGTGAGCGACGGATCGACTACGTGGAGTTCGCATCCACCGATCCCGATGCCAGCCGGGCCTTCTTCGAAACCGTGTTCGGCTGGCAGTTCCAGGCCTACGGGCCGGACTACCTGGCCTTCAACGACGGCCGCCTGGATGGCGGCTTCTACCGCGCCGGCACGCCCGCTCCGGCAGAAGGCGGCCCCCTGGTCGTGCTGTATGCCGACGACCTGGCGCCGATGCTCGATCGGGTGCGCGCCGCCGGCGGCGAGATCGTCAAGCCGGTCTTCGGCTTTCCGGGTGGCAGCCGGTTCCACTTCCGCGAGCCCGGTGGCGCCACGCTGGCCGTGTGGTCCGAGCGCACGATCGCGTCAAGCGACTGACCGCGCGCCTGTGTGAGCCGCGTGCTACCGCGGCTCGCCATCGGCCGATGCTATCGGACAACGCTGCTCGTACACTTCACCTTCTCCGCATAGCCGGGCTGTGCTGGCACCTGCCTGCGATGGCGGTGTCGGCATGACCGGTGTTCGGTTTCATCGATTCATTCATAGGGCAGGTACCGATGCGTTACGCGCTGGGCGTGGAATATGACGGCAGCGAGTTTCAGGGCTGGCAGCAACTGGGCGAGCATGGCGGGCCGAGCGTGCAGGCCAGCCTGCAGACGGCGCTGTCGTCGGTGGCCGATGCCCCGATCCAGGTGGTCTGCGCAGGGCGAACCGACGCCGGCGTGCATGGCGAATGCCAGGTGGTGCACTTCGACAGCGATGCGCGACGTCAGCCGCGTGGCTGGATGCTGGGCACCACGGCGCGGCTGCCGGCTTCGATCGCGGTGCGCTGGTGCGTGCCCGTTGCCGACGACTTCCATGCGCGCTTTTCCGCGCGCGCCCGGCGGTATCGCTACCGCCTGCTGAATCGTCAGATCCGCCCGGCACTGTATCGGCAGACGCTGAGCTGGGAACGTCGGCCGCTCGATGCCCAGGCCATGCATGCTGCCGCCCAGGCCTTGCTGGGCGAAAACGACTTCAGCGCGTTTCGCAGCGTGCAATGCCAGGCCTTGCATGCGCGTCGCAACCTGCAGGCAATCAGCGTGCAGCGCATCGGCGAAGTGGTGGAGGTGCAGGTGCAGGCCAATGCATTCCTTCATCACATGGTGCGGAATATTGTGGGCTCGCTGATGTTGGTCGGAACCGGCGAACAGCCGGCCGACTGGATCGCGACGTTGCTCGCCGGGCGCGACCGCACGGTTGCCGGGCCGACAGCGCCGCCACAAGGTCTGGTGTTTATCGGGCCTCTGTATCCTGCAGAGTGGCTTCTGCCCGCCGAGGTGACCCAATGAATCGATCGCTGTACCGCACCCGTATCAAGTTCTGTGGCATGACCCGCGCCGGTGACATCCGACTGGCCGGGGAGCTGGGTGTGGACGCGGTAGGTTTCATCTTTGCCCACGGCAGCCCGCGCCGCGTGGCGCCGGCCGAGGCGCGCGCCATGCGCCAGGCCACCGCGCCGATGGTCGATGTGGTGGCCCTGTTCCGCAACAATTCCAAGGAAGAAGTGCGTGAGGTGGTGCGTACCGTGCGCCCGACCCTGCTGCAGTTCCACGGCGAGGAAGACGACGCGTTCTGCCGCAGTTTCAACCTGCCGTATCTGAAGGCCGTGCCGATGGGCAGCGCCGGCGTGAACGGCGAAGACGCCAATGCACGCACGCTGCAGCTGGCCTATCCCAATACGGCCGGTTTCCTGTTCGATAGCCATGCACCTGGCGCTGGCGGCGGTACCGGCAAGACCTTCGACTGGTCGCGACTCCCCACCGGCTTGCACCGCCCATTTCTTCTTGCCGGCGGCATCACCGCCGACAATGTGTTCGACGCGATCGTCGCGACGCTGCCCTGGGGCGTGGATGTCTCCAGTGGTGTGGAACTTGCGCCCGGCATCAAGGATGGCCACAAGATGCGCAAGTTTGTCGAAGAGGTGCGCCGCGCCGATTGTCACGAGATGGGGTGAGGGCGGGATTCGGGAGTCGGGATTCGGGATTCGTAACAGCGGTGGGTTGAGGCGATTTGTTGATGGGCAGACCTACGCGTTTGCGCGCTGGCAGGTTTCTGACTTCGATCCGTCGGCAGCTGCGGGCCCCGCGTTGTTGGTGTGCCGGCTGCGCCGAGGTGGGGCCTACCCGCTAGAACGATTCAGTTAGTGACTGCATGCCTTCGCTTGCGAAGCTCAGACGTCTCGTTCTGCACCTTCTTGGTAGCGACATCGGTGCATGGTCTTGCGTCTGGTAATCGTGCCGTCGGTGCATGGTCGTAATCAGCCGTGCTGGCGCTGCGGTCGTGCGACGGCCGCCAGCGATGCCGCTCAGGTGGCTGCGGCATGCATGGCCGGCGAGGTGCGCTGATCGTTTGCCAGGGCGCTGCCTAGCCAATCCGCCAGCTGGGCGATGCGTGGGTCCGGGTTGCGCTTTGCGGCGCATAGCACCCAACGGCCGCGGGTGGCGGTAAATCCCCAGGGCGCCAGCAGGCGCCCGGCTGCCAGATCGGCCGCGACCAGGGCCTGCGGGGCGATCGCGATGCCCAGGCCCGCAGCGGCCGCCTCCAGCAGATAGACCAGGTGTTCGAACTCGGTTCCCAGCCGCAACGCGTCGGGCGCCAGGCCGTGGGCCTGGGCCCATTCCGGCCACGCCTGTGGGCGCGAACGGGTGTGCAGCACGGCGTGATCGAGCAGGGCGGCCGGGCGGTTGCCAGCGAGCCGCAAGGCCGAGGCAAGGTGCGGGCTGAGCACCGGCCCGATCCATTCCACGCCCAGGTCATGCACCTGCCAGTTGCCGGGCCAGGGTGGGGTGTCCAGCAACAAGGCCGCGTCCAGGCCATCCAGATCCGCGCCGGGCGGTTGTTCGTTGGCCGACAGGTGCAGGCGCATGTCCGGAAGGTCGTGTTGCAACTGGCCCAGGCGCGGGATGACCCAGCGGGCAAGCAGGCTGCCGGAGCAGCCCAGCACCAATGGCGCCTCGGTGGCCGGGCGTCGCAGACCGGCCCAGGTGTCGGCAATCAGGGCGAACCCTTCCCCGGTGGCATCGCGCAAGCGCGCGCCGGCAGCGGTCAATACCAGGCCGCGGCCCTGGCGGACAAACAGGGCCGCACCCAGGGCGTGTTCCAGCGCACGGACGTGGCGGCTGATGGCGCCATGGGTCACGTGCAGCTCCTGCGCCGCGCGGCTGACGCTCTGCAGGCGTGCGGCGGCTTCGAAGGCGCGCAAGGCCGCCAATGGTGGGAGTGGACTGCTCATGTGTGAGCTCAGATCACAGGTTGCAGCAATCTTATCGATTTATCGCCGCCCCGGGCTGGGGTAGAGTGACGGCCTCGCGTATGACCGCACCGTTGCAGAGGATTCCCATGTCGGCCCAGCCCATCAGTGACTTTTACGCCTATCCGGATGCTGCCGGCCATTTCGGCAAGTTCGGCGGCCGCTTTGTCGCCGAGACCCTGATCGGTCCATTGCAGGAGCTGTCCGCTGCCTATGACCAGGCGCGTCAGGATCCGAGCTTCATCGCCGAATACGACAAGGACCTCAAGCATTACGTCGGCCGGCCCAGCCCGATCTATCACGCCGAGCGGCTCAGTCGCGAAGTGGGCGGGGCACAGATCCTGCTCAAGCGCGAAGACCTGAACCACACCGGCGCGCACAAGATCAACAACACCATTGGCCAGGCGCTGCTGGCCAGCCGCATGGGTAAGACCCGCATCATCGCCGAGACCGGCGCCGGCCAGCATGGCGTGGCCAGCGCCACGGTCGCAGCGCGCCTGGGCCTGGAATGCGTGGTCTACATGGGCGCCACCGATATCGAGCGGCAGAAGATCAACGTCTACCGCATGAAGCTGCTGGGCGCGACGGTGATTCCGGTGACCTCCGGTTCGGCCACGCTCAAGGACGCGCTCAACGAAGCGATGCGCGACTGGGTGACCAACGTGCGCGATACCTTCTACATCATCGGTACCGTTGCCGGCCCCGACCCGTATCCGCGCATGGTGCGCGACTTCAATGCCATCGTCGGGCGCGAAGCGCGCGAGCAGATGCTGCAGGACTACGGCCGGCTGCCGGATGCGATCAGCGCCTGCGTGGGCGGCGGCAGTAATGCCATCGGCCTGTACCATGCCTTCCTCAACGACCCCGGCGTGAAGATCTACGGCGCCGAAGCGGCCGGCGACGGCATCGCCACCGGCCGCCACGCGGCATCGATCGCCGCCGGGCGCCCCGGCGTGCTGCACGGCAACCGCACCTACGTGATCTGCGACGACGACGGCCAGATCACCGAAACCCACTCGATCTCCGCCGGCCTGGATTACCCCGGCGTGGGTCCGGAGCATTCGTTCCTGTCCGACAGCGGCCGCGCGGTGTATCAGGGCATCACCGACGACGAGGCGATGGCCGCCTTCCACCTGCTGGCGCACACCGAGGGCATTCTGGCAGCGCTGGAGTCCAGCCATGCGGTGGCGCAGTCGATCAAGCTGGCGCGCGAGCTGCCCAAGGATGCGCTGGTGTTGTGCAACCTGTCCGGGCGTGGCGACAAGGACGTGCACACCATCGCCGCGCGCGAGGGAATCGCGCTCTAAGCGTGGTTGCGGCTAACGCTCTATCCGGATGCAGGGACGCAGCGATGCTCGAAGGAATCATCCAGTTGGTAGCCGAGGTGCTGCTGCAGGCCTTGGCCGAGATGCTGATCGAACTGGGCCTGCACTCTGTCGCCGAGTCGTTGGAGCGCAGGCCCTCGCCAGGGCTGGCGGCAGTGGGCTACGCAATCCTGGGTGCACTGCTTGGCGGTGTCAGTCTCTGGCTGCTGCCGCAGCACCTCACGGCGACCCACGGTGCGCGACTGGCAGCGGTAGTGATCGCGCCACTGGTCGCCGGTGGGCTGATGGCCGCGCTTGGTGCGTGGCGAGCGCGGCGCGGCGACCCGGTGTTCCGCATCGATCGATTTTCCTACGGCTACCTGTTTGCACTGTGCTTTGCGCTGATGCGGTATTTCTTTGCCACCTGAGCTTCCATGGCGGCTGGCTTCCCTCCCTTGTTCGAGTGATTTCATGCGTCGTATCGATTCCCGCTTCGCCGAGCTGCGTGCCAATGGGCGCAAGGCACTGATCCCCTTCATCACCGCCGGCGACCCATCGCTGGAAGCCACCGTCCCGGTGATGCACGCGCTGGTGCGCGCCGGTGCCGACGTCATCGAGCTGGGCGTGCCGTTCTCCGACCCCATGGCCGACGGTCCTACCATCCAGCGCAGCTCCGAGCGCGCGCTGGCACGCGGTGCCGGCCTGGCCTATGTGCTGGAAGCGGTGCACGAATTCCGCCGCGAAGATGCCACCACCCCGGTGGTGCTGATGGGCTATCTCAACCCGATCGAAATCCACGGCACGCGCCGGTTCGCCGAAGCCGCCGTCGCGGCGGGCGTTGACGGTCTGTTGCTGGTCGACCTGCCGCCGGAAGAGGCGGACGAAACCCGCCACATCTTCAGCGAGGTCGGGCTGGCGCTGATTGCGCTGGCATCGCCGACCACCAGCGAGCAGCGCCTGGACATGTTGTGCAGCACGGCGCAGGGCTACCTCTACTACGTCAGCTTTGCTGGCGTCACCGGCGCCTCCAACCTGCTCGACACCCATGCCGCCAGCGACCGCCTGCGCCAGCTGCGGCAACGTGCCGGTGCGCCAGTGGTGGCCGGCTTCGGCATCAAGGACGCCGCCAGCGCCAAGGCCATGGCCGTGGATGCCGACGGCGTGGTGGTAGGCAGCGCCCTGGTCGCTGCCCTGGCCGACGCAGACGACGTCCGCAGTGCCCGCGAAGGCGCCGAAGCCTTTCTGGTCCCATTGCGCCGGGAATTGGACCGCTGATCTGTCCCGCGATCAGTAAGTCATGCTGCAGGTCGCGCATGCGGCTGCGTTGCATACCTTGACCCCGAAATTGGATTCAAGCTTGCAACTTCCTCCGCTGCTGCAACTGCATTTCACTGCAGCCGAAGGAACCCGAATAGATTGGCTTACCAGCAAGCCGAGCGCCATGTTTTCAGTCGCAGAGCCAGTCATAGGGATCTGATAGCCATCGGGAACGTCCATTGGTGCGACATAACCGTATAGGCGGATCCACACGGCATCGCGCCCGCTAGCCTCTACCGGAATGCCAAGGGCCTTTTTGAATGCAAGTAGATCCTTTCTGACATCGGGGATCGACAAAAAGCGTGGATCGACCCGTGGCAAGCGTTTGACTTCATCGACGCTGGCGAAAGTCACGCCGATTTGATCTTGCGGAACCGGATACATCGCGGTGCTTCCGCCGCGATTGCACTGGGTGCAGTCTGAGCTCATCGCACAAAAAGTCTGCCCATTGGGAAGCAATGTGGGACTGCATCCAGACCCTCCAGGACATGCGCAGGTCAGGACGGCAGTCGGGCTGATTGCCCAGACACCTTTTTCCTGGGTAAACATGAACCACCCAGTAGGTACCCGTATTGTCATCGAGCCATCTGGATTGATGTGCGACGTTGTCTTGCTCGGAAGCTGTGCGCTGGTCTCGCTTCCGCACATTTTTACCTGAGCCTGGCTGCTACCGACAACGGAGACCAGGAGTAAGAGGGCTGCAAGGCATGCTGGGATTTTCATGATCGATCCTTGTTCACGTTTGTCTATAGGGGCTATTCCATTTGTGGCTATACGTACCTGATTTGGGGCATGACTGCTGTAGCGCACCATATAAAACTCTCGGTGCCGATTTTCCCATTATCACAATCGCGTTCCTCATGGAAGTTCTTACCGACTGGCGGCTGCCTGTTTAATTTTCTTGATGATGTCTCGATACTCGGGCGTACGAAAGCGTCGGGTATCGGACTGGTACACTGAGTACTGTCGCCCCGTAGGGGTGCTTTTTACGAAATCGAATGAGCTGGCTCAGCAAATTGATGCCCTCCGGCATCCGCACCGAGAACACCCCGGCCAAGAAGCGCAGCGTCCCCGAGGGGCTGTGGGAAAAGTGCAGCAACTGCGGTAGCGCACTATACGGCCCGGAACTCGAGGAAAACCTCGAGGTGTGCCCGAAGTGCGACCACCACATGGCGATCCGCGCGCGCGCGCGTCTGAACTCGCTGTTCGACCCGGACACCGCAACCACCGAGATCGCCGCCCAACTTGGCCCGGTCGACGTGCTCAAGTTCAAGGACCAGAAGCGCTACGGTGAGCGCATCAAGGCCAGCCAGAAGGCCAGCGGCGAATACGACGCGCTGATCGCCATGCGCGGCACGCTCAAGGGCAACCCGCTGGTCGCCGCCGCCTTCGACTTCGCCTTCATGGGCGGCTCGATGGGATCGGTGGTCGGCGAGCGTTTTGCACGCGCTGCCGAAGTGGCGCTGGAAGTGGGCTGCCCGTTCGTGTGCTTCTCCGCCAGCGGCGGTGCGCGCATGCAGGAAGGGCTGTTCTCGCTGATGCAGATGGCCAAGACCTCCGCGGCGCTCGGGCGCCTGCGCGAAGCCGGCCTGCCGTACATCTCGGTGCTGACCCATCCCACCACCGGTGGCGTGTCGGCCTCGTTCGCAATGCTGGGCGACATCAACATCGCCGAGCCGCATGCGCTGATCGGTTTCGCCGGCCCGCGCGTGATCGAGCAGACCGTGCGCGAGACCCTGCCTGAAGGTTTCCAGCGTTCGGAGTTCCTGCTCGACCACGGCGCCATCGACCAGATCTGCGACCGCCGCCAGATGCGTGACCGCATTGCCGAGCTGAGCGCGATGATGATGCGTCAGCCGCGTCCGCAGGACGCCGACGTCGCATGAGCGCCCGCAAATATTTCGGCACCGACGGCATTCGCGGTCGGGTCGGGCAGGGCGTGATCTCGGCCGATTTCGTGCTGCGTCTGGGCAATGCGCTCGGGCGCGTGCTGACGCAGGGCCGCAGCAAGCGGCCGTTGGTGTTGATCGGCAAGGACACGCGCATTTCCGGCTACATGTTCGAAGCGGCGCTGGAAGCCGGCCTGGTGGCGGCAGGCGCCGATGTGCAGATGATCGGCCCGATGCCGACGCCGGCCATCGCGTTTCTGACCAGCACCTTGCGTGCCGATGCCGGCGTGGTGATCAGCGCCTCGCACAATCCCCATTACGACAACGGCATCAAGTTCTTCTCTGCCGAAGGCGAAAAGCTCGACGACGCGACCGAGGCGGCCATCGAAGCCGCACTCGACGAGCCGTTCCATACCGTGGAATCCGAGCGCCTGGGTAAGGCGATCCGCACCCGCGATGCGATCGGCCGCTATATCGAGTTCTGCAAGGCCAGCGTGGCGCGCGGCTTCACCCTGCTGGGCCTGAAGATGGTGCTGGACTGCGCGCATGGCGCCACCTATCACATTGCCCCGATGCTGTTTCGCGAGCTCGGCGCCGAGGTGGTGGTGATCGGTGCAGCGCCGGACGGGCTCAACATCAACGACGGCGTCGGCTCCACGCATATCGACAATCTTGCCGCCAAGGTGCGCGAGAGCGGGGCGCAGCTGGGCATCGCCTTCGACGGCGACGGCGACCGCGTGCTGATGGCCGACGACCAGGGCAACCCGGTCGATGGCGACGACCTGCTGTATGTGCTTGCGCGGTCCTGGCAGGCCAGCGGCCGGCTCACCGGCACCGTGGTCGGCACCTTGATGACCAATTACGGGCTGGAGCCGGCGCTGGCGGCGCTGCGCATCCCGTTCCAGCGCGCCAAGGTGGGTGACCGTTATGTGCATCAGGCGCTGGTCGAAGGCGGCGGCACGCTGGGTGGAGAAACCTCCGGCCATCTGCTGTGCCTGGACCGCGCGAGCACCGGCGACGGCATCGTCAGTGCGCTGCAGGTGCTCGAAGCCCTCAGCCGCGATGGCCACAGCCTGCGCGAGGCCTTGCGCGACCTGACCAAGGTGCCGCAAAAGACGGTCAACGTGCGTCTGGGCGGCGGCGCGGCAAAGGCCATCGTCGAGGCGGCGAGCGTGCAGCAGGCGCTGCAGCAGGCGCAGGCGGCCGTGCAGGGCCGGGGGCGTGCGTTCCTGCGTCCGTCCGGTACCGAGCCGGTGGTGCGCGTGACCGTGGAAGCCGACGACGCCGGCCTGATGCAGGACACGCTCGACCGACTCTCAGGTGCGGTGCGTGACGCGGCGTGAGTCGCTGATCATTGGCGTCTGCGTGATCGTGGCCAAGGCCGCGACGTTCTACCTGTTGTATCGCCTGCTGATCTGAGCCGCAGGCTCTCTCGACCTTTTCAAACTTCCATTGCAGACACCCGTATGAGCGCCCGCATTCCCACCCTGGACATCACCCGCTTCGACAGCGACCGCGACGCCTTCGTCGCCGAACTCGGCGCAGCCTATCGGCAGTGGGGCTTTGCCGGCATCCGCAATCACGGCATCGCGCAGGCCGACATCGATGCCGCCTACGAAGTGTTCAAGGCGTTTTTTGCCTTGCCCGAGGAGGTGAAGCGGCGCTATCACGTGCCGGGCAGCGGCGGCGCACGCGGTTATACCGCCTTCGGTGTGGAAACCGCCAAGGATTCCAAGCACTTCGACCTGAAGGAGTTCTGGCATATCGGTCGCGAGATTCCGGACGACTCGCCGTATCGCGCGGTGATGCCGCCGAACCTGTGGCCGGAGGAAGTGCCGGATTTCCGTGAGCGTGGCTATCAGCTGTACCAGCAGCTGGATCAACTCGGCTCGCGCGTGCTCTCCGCGCTGGCACTGCATATCGGTCTGCCGCAGGACTATTTCGTCGACAAGACCAACAACGGCAATTCGATCCTGCGGCCGATCCACTACCCGCCGATCACCAGCGACGACATCCCGAACGTGCGCGCCGGTGCGCATGGCGACATCAACTTCATCACCTTGCTGGTCGGTGCCAGTGCTGCCGGGCTGGAAGTACGTTCCAACGATGGCGAGTGGGTGCCGTTCACCGCCGACGCCGACACCATCGTGGTCAATATCGGCGACATGCTGCAGCGCCTGACCAACCACGTGTATCCATCCACGATCCATCGCGTGGTCAATCCGCCCGGCGAGGCCGCGCGCAAGCCGCGCTATTCGGTGCCGTTCTTCCTGCACCCCAACCCGGATTTTTTGATCGACGTGTTGCCCTCGTGCATCAGTGCCGACAACCCGAGCCGGTATCCCGAGCCGATCACTGCGCACGGCTTCCTGGAAGAGCGTCTGCGCGAGATCAAGCTGAAGTAAGCGGTTTGGTCGCCGCTGGCGCTGTGCGTGGCAATGGTCGCGCCGCACTTGGGCGGCAGGCAGTGCGCACAGCCCGTAGTCGCGCTCGCAATATTGGCCATGACAGCGACCACAGTTTTGTTCATAAAATTGTGCTCGCGTCTGGTTAAAGCTTGCGTTCACCCGCGCCGATAATCCAGTCTGATCGCTAGCGCGACGTCGGACTCGCCTGGCGCCCGCTGCCGATTGCACGGTCAGGGGGGGGGGGGCGCATGCGGATGCAGGGGATCAAACACATGGGGGCGCCGGGCTTGCTTGCGCTCTGCGGCGTGGCAGCGCCGCTGGCAGCAGCGCCGGTGAGCGTGGCGGTGGCCGATGCCAATGGCGTCCTGGTCGATGCGGTGGTCAGCCTGGAGTTGCCGCGGCCCGCCGCGGCCAGTGCCGGCAAGACCATGGAGATGGACCAGGTCAATTCGCAGTTCGTGCCTGCGGTGCTGGCGGTGCGCACCGGCACGTCGGTGCGGTTTCCGAACAACGATCAGATCCGCCATCAGGTGTATTCGTTCTCGCCGGCCAAACGCTTTGAACTGCCGCTGTTCCAGGGCACCACGGCCGCGCCGGTGCGCTTCGATCAAGCCGGTCTGGTGACGGTGGGCTGCAATATCCACGACTGGATGCTGGGCTATATCGTGGTGCTGGAGACCCCGTATTTCGGCAAGACCGGCAGCGACGGGCGCGTGCAGCTCGATGCGCCCGCCGGCAACTACACGCTGCGCGTGTGGCATCCCCGCATCAAGGGCGCTGCAGTGACCGAGCCGCTGGTCGTCGCGCGCGACCCGGTGCAGCGCCGCATCACCGTGCAGACCACGGGCGCGGCACCGGTGGTGGCGCCGCCGGATGCGCGCGTCCGCGCGCTGCAGGATAAATTTCGCCGCGCCGAGCCGAAGAAGACTCACCCATGAGGGCGATGCGACTGCATACCCGCATCGCGGTCTTGCTGGTGCTGGTTGTGCTGGCCACCCAGGCACTGACCTTCATTGCGGTGCAGCTGGCAACCGACCGCAGCGTCAAGGCACAGCTGGGCGAAGAACTGCAGATCGGCGAGCGCGTCTGGCAGCGCATCAACCTGCGCCGCGACGAACAACTGCTGCAATCGGCCTCGGTGCTGGCCGATGATTTCGGCTTTCGTGCTGCGGTGGCCAGCGGCGATGTGCCCACCATGCAGTCGGCGCTACGCAATCATGCCGCGCGCATGTCCGCGCAGACTGCGATGCTGCTCTCGCCGGATGGCGAATTTTTGACCGGCCTGGCCGATCTGCCCCAGGCCGAGCAATTGCGCGCGGTGCAGGCCCTGTTGCAGCAGGCGCAGCGCGATGGTCGTGCGGTGGGGGTGGTTGCACTGAATCAGCAGATCGTGCGGCTGGCCGTGGTCCAGGTGCTGGCGCCGAGTCGCGTCGGCTGGATTGCGATCGGCAACGAATCCGGCGAGGGCCTGGCCCAGGATTTCCGCACGACCACCGGGTTGGATGCCACGTTCTTTACCGACGGCCCGCCTGTGCACGTGCTCGCGTCGACGTTGGAGCCGCCCGCGCGTGCCGAATTTGCGCAGCAGTTGCCCATCGCCGAGCGCACCCAGGCCGCAGCGATTGCGCTGACGCTGGGCCAGTCGCGCTACCTGGTCAAGCTGCAACCGATCCAGGGCGACAGCCATGTGCGGGTGGCCTTGCAGGCGTCGCTGGACCGGGCGATCGCGCCGTATCGCATTCTCAAGTTGCGCATCCTGTTGCTGGCCGGTCTGGCCACGGCTGCGGCCCTGGGCGTGGCGATCTTTCTGGCGCGTAGCGTCAGCAAGCCGGTGGCGCAACTGGTGCAGGCCGCCCGGCGCATCCAGCGTGGCGATTACCAGACGGCAGTGGACGTGCCGCCGGGCCGCGAGCTGGCCGAGCTGGCCGACAGCTTCGGGCGGATGCAGCAGCAGATCGCCAGCCGTGAGCAGCACATCCTGCATCAGGCGCGGCACGACGCACTCACCGGCTTGCCTAATCGTTTGTGGCTGCTGGAGCGGTTGAAGGAGGTGGTCGAACACACCGTCGCTTCCGGTGGCACCGCGGCCGTGCTGATCCTGGATCTGGAGCGTTTCAAGGAGCTCAACGACAGCCTGGGCCATGATTTTGCCGACCAGGTGCTGGTCGAAGCCGGGCGGCGGCTTGCCGATGTGGTGCACGCGCCAAACCTGGTCGGGCGCCTGGGTAGCGACGAGTTCATGGTGGTGGTGGCGCAGGCCGATGCGAACAGCGTGCAGCTGGACGCACAACGGCTGCTGCTGCAATTGCGCCGCCCGCTGGCCTTGCCGCAGGCACGCATCCAGCTTGAAGCCAGCATCGGCATCGCGCTGATTCCCGAGCATGGTGCCGACCCGGACACCTTGCTGCGTCGCGCCGATATCGCACGGCGCCAGGTGGGAGATGTGACCACCATCGGCGCCAGCGTCTACCGCATGGGCCAGGACGAGCAGCATCTGCGCCGGCTGCGGCTCACCGGCGATCTGCGCCAGGCCATCGGCGGCAACGAGTTGACCTTGCGCTTCCAGCCCAAGATCTGCCTGCGGACCGACCGTGTCGAACAGGTCGAAGTGCTGGTGCGCTGGCATCACCCGACGCTGGGCCCGGTCGGCCCGGACGAATTCATTCCGCTGGCCGAGCATTCCGGCGTGATCCACCCGTTGACCCGCTTCGTGCTGGACGAGGCACTGCGCTGCCAGGCGCACTGGCGCGCGCAAGGCCTGGAGCTGGGCATGGCGATCAACCTGTCGGCCCTGGATCTGTCCGATCCGGGTCTGCCCGACTACGTGCGTGCGCGGCTGGAGCAGCACGCCGTGCCGGCGCAGTCGGTCACTTTGGAGTTGACCGAAAGCGCGTTGATGCGCGATGTCGAATCTGCGCTGCACATGCTGCATCAGCTGCGTGGCGTGGGCGTGCGTCTGTCCATCGACGACTTCGGCACCGGCTATTCCTCGTTGGCCCAACTCAAGCGCATGCCGGTGAACGAATTGAAGATCGACAAGAGCTTCGTGATGCAGCTGGCCGAAGGCACCGACGATGCATTCATCGTGCGCAGCACGATCGACCTGGGCCACAACCTTGGCCTGAGCGTGATCGCCGAAGGCGTCGAAAACACCACGGCCCTGGGCCTGCTGCGCGGCTATGGCTGCGACATGGTGCAGGGCTACCTGTACGCGCCGCCACTGGAAGAGGCCCCGCTGGTGGCGTGGTGCATGCGCCAACTGGGCATGCCCTCGGCAGCCCATGCAGGCATGCAGCGATGAGCGCGTGTCTGCGTGTCGCCCTCATCGTGACCGTTGTTGCCGGTACGCTCGCGCCATTGAAGGCAATGGCTGGCGACGGGCGCCTGCTCGCCACCGGTGGCGTGTCGATGATCGAAGGCAGCAGCGGTGGCGGCATCGTGCCATGGGCCACGTTGTCGGGTTACGGCACGCGCGATGAGTTGGGCACCGTGCTGTTCGCCACGCATGTGGATAGCGGCGATTACCGCCTCGATGTGCAGGGCGCGGCGCTTACGGTCGGTAATCGGCTGGAGCTGTCGCTTGCGCGCCAGCGTCTGGATCTGGGCGCGCTGCAGGACCGGCTCGGCTTGCCGTGGAATGCGCTCGGCCAGGACGTGTTCGGTGCCAAGGTGCGACTGGCCGGCGACCTTGTCTACGGGCATGCACCGCAAGTCAGCCTGGGCGTGCAGTACAAGCGCTTGCGCGACGGGACCTTGCCGTTGGCGATCGGTGCGCGCGACGATCACGGCACGGACGTCTATCTCAGTGCAAGCCGCTTGTTGCTGCAGGGCGCTGGCGGGTACCAGCTGCTGCTCAACGGCACGGTGCGCGCCACCCGCGCCAACCAGACCGGCTTGCTCGGTTTCGGCGGCGACCGGCGTAACCGCTATCGTCTGGTGCCCGAGGCCAGTGCCGCCGTCGTGCTGTCGCCATCCTGGGCGGTGGGCGTGGAATATCGCGACAAACCGAATAACCTGCGCTTCGCGCGCGAGCAGGCGTGGGTAGATGTGTTCGTCGCCTGGTTCCCCGGCAAGCACGTTTCGCTGACTGCCGCCTGGGCCGATCTGGGCAATGTCGCCACGCTGGCCGACCAGCGTGGTCCTTATCTCTCTTTGCAGGTGGCGTTCTGATGAGCCTATGGCTGCGCTGGTGCCTGCTGTGCGTGCTGGGCCTGACGAGCGCCTGCGCCAGCACGCAACCGCGCCAGACACTCTACGACGAGCTCGGCGGGCAAGCCGGCATCGAAGCGCTGGTAGAAACCATGCTCTCGCGTATCGCCGACGACCAGCGCATCGTCGACAAGTTCGCCCGCGTCAACATCGTCATGCTCAATGCACGCCTGGTGCAGAAGTTCTGCCACGTCGCCGACGGCCCCTGCCCGGACACGGCCAAGTCGATGCAGCAGGCGCACGCGCACCTGGCCATCCGCGAAGGCGACTTCAACGCACTGGTTGAAGACCTGAACTGGGCGATGGATCAGCAAAAGATCCCGCGCCGCACGCAAAATCGCCTGCTCGCGCGGCTGGCAGCCATGCATGGCGAGATCGTCAATCGCTGAGAGCGACGGGTCTCCTGCCGTCGTTCGCCGGGCATGCATGAGTCGGGGGCGCTGCGGCATGCGATAAGCCCGTGTTCGAGCGCTTGCATGTTCATCAACTGCGCGCTTGCGCGGTCATCGCGCTTTGCCCAGCCGCTGCACGTCGAAGCCCGGCACGCGGGCACCTGCACAGATGCGATGCCTTCCGCCGACCGTCCATAGCCGCCTCACTCCAGCGGCCGCACCCGGTGCGAGCCGCGTGCCATCAGCCGCAGGGCAAGCGCATGCGGCAGCAGGCGCAGCGCCGCATGGACCAGCCGATAGCGCCAGCCCGGCACCGCCAGCACCTGGCCGCGCTCCAGCGCCTGGATGCCGTACTCGGCCACGTCATCGGCCTGCAGCCAGGCCCAGCCGGGCAGGGTGGACATCGCCTCGCGCGTGCCGGTGACATCGTGGAATTCCGACCATGCAAAGCCGGGGCACAGGGCACAGACCTTGACGCCGCAATCGGCGTTTTCCAGCGCCAGCGATTCGCTGAAGCGCAGCATGAAACTCTTGCTGGCCGCGTATAGCGTCTGCCCATCGGCACTGGGTGTCAGTGCCGCGAACGAGGCGACGTTGAGAATGCGGCCCTGGCCGCTGGCACGAATCATCGGCAACAGCCGCCAGGTCAGTTCGCACACTGCGCCCACCATCACCTGCAGAAAGCGCGCATGCGTGGCCCAGTCGTTGTGCAGGTAGCGGCCCGGCACACCGTAGCCGGCGTTGTTGACCAGGGTGCCCACCGTCCAGCCGTTGCGCAGGATTTGCGTCGCCAGTGCCTCTGCCGCGGCAGGGTCGGCCAGATCGGCCGGCAGCACTTCCACCCGCACGGCGCTGCGCAATTCCTCCGCCAGCGCCTGCAGCCGGTCCACCCGCCGCGCGGTCAGGATCAACGGCACCCCGCGCCGGGCATAGGCCCGCGCAATCTCGCGGCCGATGCCGCTGGAGGCACCGGTGATCAGCGCAAAGACAGGCGAAACGGACATGACGGGTTCCTGGTGGGGGAGGGACGGGACATGCAGCGGACAGAAGTGTGCCGGTTGCCGACAGGCCATGGGCTATTCTGTCGCCTGTCTTCAACTCAGGAACCTGCGCCTGATGCGTCGAAAGATCGTTGCTGGAAACTGGAAGCTGCATGGCAGCCGCACCTTTGCCACCGAACTGGTGGCAAAGGTCGCCGCACACATGCCCCTGGAGGGTGTCGATGTCGTCATCCTGCCACCACTGCCTTACCTCGGTGACCTGATCGAGGATTTCGAGGCACATCACCTGTCCTTTGGAGCCCAGGACGTCAGTAGCAACGAGAAAGGCGCCTACACCGGCGAAGTCTCGGCCACCATGTTGGTGGACGTGGGCGCCGGCTATGGCCTGGTCGGTCATTCCGAGCGGCGCCAGTACCATCAGGAGAGTAGCGAGCTGGTCGCGCGCAAGTTTGCCGCTGCCATCCACGCCGGATTGATCCCGGTGCTGTGCGTGGGCGAATCGCTGGAACAGCGTGAGGCCGGTCAGACTGAGGCAATCCTACGTGCCCAGCTCGAACCGGTCCTGGCCCTGGTGGGCAGCGAGGGCTTTGCCCGCGCGGTGCTGGCTTACGAGCCGATCTGGGCGATCGGCACCGGCCGCACCGCCAGCCCCGAGCAGGCCCAGGCCGTGCATGCCTTCCTGCGTGGCGAAGTCGCGAAGGCGGATGCTAGAATTGCGGATGGTCTGCCCATCCTGTACGGGGGCAGCGTCAAGCCCGACAACGCCGGCGAGCTGTTCGCACAGCCCGATGTCGATGGGGGGCTGGTCGGCGGCGCATCACTGGTCGCCGAAGATTTCCTGGCCATTGCACGTGCGGCGGCTGCTTGTTAACCCATTAAGTTTTGTCCGGGGACGGATTTCGAAATGCTGATGTTGATCCTCAATGTGGTCTACGTGCTGGTCGCGCTGGCGATGATTGCGCTGATCCTGATGCAGCGTGGTGCGGGTGCGGCGGCCGGTTCCGGCTTCGGTGCCGGCGCGTCGGGCACGGTGTTCGGTTCGCAGGGTGCGTCGAACTTCCTGTCCAAGTCGACCAAGTGGCTGGCCGTGGTGTTCTTCAGCATCAGCCTGTTCATGGCGTGGTACGCCACGCACGGGGCACGTCCAACGGACCAGAACCTGGGCGTGATGTCGCAGTCGGCAACGCCGGCTCCGGCCGCCGCAGGCGAACTCACCCAGCCGTTGCCGCAGGCTCCGGCCGCTGGTGCCGTGCCGACCGCTCCGTCGCAGCCGGCTCCTGCCGCTGCGCCGGCGGCAGCCCCGGTGCAGTCCGCCCCGGCACAGCCGGCGCCTGCAGCCGGCGAAGAAAACGCTTCAGAACCAGCACAAAAACGCTGAAGCCGGTTACAATACGCTGCGCACTGGGATGCCCAGCGGCGCAACGTATGCCCAGGTGGCGGAATTGGTAGACGCACTACCTTGAGGTGGTAGCGACTTAGGTCGTAGGGGTTCGAGTCCCCTCTTGGGCACCATTGTTTGGCTGCAGTTCCTGCGCATCGCTTGTCGCGCGCGGGGCCTGCCTATACCCCATGCCGGCACGCGGCGCGTGCGGGCAGAGGCAAGAGAGAATCGCTGTGCTGGCCGAATATTTGCCGAGTCTGCTGTTTCTGATCGTCGCCACCGGTATCGGCATCGTGCTGATGTTGGTCGGTCGATTCCTCGCTCCACGCACCCCAGACGCGCGCAAGCTCTCGCCTTACGAGTGTGGCTTCGAAGCTTTCGAAGACGCGCGCATGAAGTTCGATGTGCGCTACTACCTCATCGCGATCCAGTTCATCGTGTTCGACCTGGAAATCATCTTCATCGTGCCGTGGACGCAGGTGTTCATGGAGATCGGCGCACGCTCGCTGGTCACCATGGGGCTGTTCGTCGGCATGTTGTTCCTCGGCTTTATCTACGTGTGGAAGAAGGGAGCGCTGGAATGGGAGTGATTCAGACCCTGGATCGTCTGATGACCAACCCGATGCCGGAAGGCCGGGTGGAAGACATCCTGCGCCCGGAAGGCGAAAACCCGTTGCTCGAAAAGGGCTACGTGACCACCAGCGTCGACGCGCTGCTGAACTGGGCGCGGACCGGTTCGATGTGGCCGATGACCTTCGGCCTGGCCTGCTGTGCGGTCGAGATGATGCACGCCGGCGCCTCGCGTCTGGACCTGGACCGTTACGGCGTGGTGTTCCGCCCGTCGCCGCGTCAGTCCGACGTGATGATCGTGGCCGGCACGCTGGTCAACAAGATGGCCCCGGCGCTGCGCAAGGTCTACGACCAGATGCCCGACCCGAAGTGGGTCATCTCGATGGGCAGCTGCGCCAATGGCGGCGGCTACTATCACTATTCGTATTCGGTGGTGCGCGGTTGCGATCGCATCGTGCCGGTGGACATCTATGTCCCGGGCTGCCCGCCGACCGCCGAGGCGCTGGTCTACGGCATCCTGCAGCTGCAGAAGAAGATCTGGCGCACCCAGACAATCGCACGCTGACACCCGTCTTCTCCTACCGAGAGCAGCCAAGCCCCCATGGCAGAGCAAGCATCTTCCTTCACTGACCGACTTGCGGCACGTTTCGCCGGTGCGCAGATCGCCGTGGCATTGCCGCGCGGCGAAGTGACGCTGGAAGTCGCTGCCGCCGATTGGTATGCCACCTGTCTGGCCCTGCGCGATGAGCTCGGTTTCGAGCAGCTCAGCGACCTGTGCGGCGTTGATTACCTGGGCTATGGCAGCGACGAGTGGGATACCGCCGACGTGTCATCGCAGGGTTTCAGCCGCGGCGTCGAAGGCAAGGCCGTCGGCCGTTTTGCCTGGGGCGAATTCCCCAGCCAGGAAAGTTCCGATGGTGCCCAGCCGCAGCAGCTGCCCAAGCAGCGTTTTGCGGTGGTCGCGCAACTGATTTCCTACCAACATAACCAGCGTCTGCGCGTGCGTTGCTACGCACCGGACGAGCAGGTGCCGGTGGTGGCGTCGGTCACCGATATCTGGCCGGGCGTGAACTGGTTCGAGCGCGAGGCGTTCGACCTGTTCGGCATCGTGTTCGATGGGCACCCGGATCTGCGTCGCATCCTGACCGACTACGGATTCGTCGGCCACCCGTTCCGCAAGGATTTCCCGCTGATCGGCAACGTCGAAGTGCGTTACGACGAAGAGCGCAAGCGCGTGGTGTACGAGCCGGTCACTTCGGTCGAGCCGCGCGTTGGCGTGCCGCGCGTGATTCGCGACGATGCCCGTTATGAGACTGCCGCTGGTGAAGTGGGCAAGTCGGAGACTGCCAAGTGAGTGAGTTCCGCCAGGCAACCGAAGCCTTCGCGAGCAATCCTGTGGAAAGCAAGCAGGAAATCCGCAATTACACGATGAACTTCGGCCCGCAGCATCCTGCGGCGCACGGCGTGTTGCGCCTGATCCTGGAAATGGACGGCGAGACCGTGGTGCGTGCCGATCCGCATATCGGCCTGCTGCACCGTGGCACCGAGAAGCTGGCCGAGTCCAAGCCGTTCAACCAGTCGGTTCCGTACATGGATCGCCTGGACTACGTGTCGATGATGTGCAACGAGCACGCTTACGTGCGCGCGATCGAATCCCTGATGGGGATCGAGGCGCCCGAGCGTGCGCAGTACATCCGCACCATGTTCGACGAGATCACCCGCATCAAGAACCACCTGATGTGGGTTGGCTCCAACGCGCTCGATCTGGGAGCAATGGCGGTGATGCTGTATGCATTCCGCGAGCGCGAAGAATTGATGGACGTCTACGAGGCGGTCAGCGGTGCGCGCATGCACGCGGCCTACTACCGCCCCGGTGGCGTGTATCGTGATCTGCCCGACTTCATGCCCAAGTACAAGGAATCCCGTTGGCATAAGGGTGGGGCACTGAAGAAGCGTAACGCCGGTCGTGAAGGCACGATGCTGGACTTCCTGGAGGAGTTCACCAATACCTTCCCGGCGCGCGTGGACGAATACGAAACGCTGCTCACCGACAACCGTATCTGGAAGCAGCGCACCGTCGATGTCGGCATCATCAGCCCGGATCTGGCGCGTGCCTGGGGCATGACCGGACCGATGCTGCGTGGCTCGGGAATCGAGTGGGATCTGCGCAAGAAGCAGCCTTACGCCAAGTACGACGCAGTGGATTTCGATATCCCGGTCGGCACCAACGGCGACTGCTACGACCGCTACCTGGTACGCGTGGCCGAGATGCGCGAGTCCAACCGCATCATCAAGCAATGCGTGAAGTGGCTCAAGGCCAATCCCGGTCCGGTCATGGTCACCAATTTCAAGGTCGCTCCTCCCAGCCGCGAAGGCATGAAGGACGACATGGAAGCGCTGATCCATCACTTCAAGCTGTTCAGTGAAGGCTATTGCGTGCCGGCCGGCGAAACCTATAGCGCGGTCGAAGCGCCCAAGGGCGAGTTCGGGTGCTACCTGATGTCCGACGGCGCCAACAAGCCGTTCCGCGTGCATCTGCGCGCGCCGGGCTTTGCGCATCTGTCGTCGATGGACGCGGTGGTGCGTGGCTATTTGCTGGCCGACGTCGTGGCGATGATCGGTACTTACGATTTGGTTTTCGGTGAGGTTGACCGATGAAGGCGACGGGTAATTTCGAAGCGGCGCGCGACGTCGATCCGCAGGTTGTGCTGAGCGACAAGACGCGTGCGCACATCGATCATTGGCTGACCAAGTTTCCGCCGGACCGCAAGCGGTCGGCGGTGCTGCAGGGTCTGCACGCTGCGCAGGAGCAGAACCAGGGTTGGCTGACCGACGAGTTGATCGTCGGCGTGGCCAAGTACCTGGAACTGCCGCCGGTGTGGGCCTACGAGGTCGCCAGCTTCTACTCGATGTTCGAGACCGAACGCGTCGGCCGCCACAACGTGGCGTTCTGCACCAACATCAGCTGCTGGCTCAATGGCGCCGAAGATCTGTTGGCGCACGCGGAAAAGAAACTGGGTTGCAAGCTGGGGCAGTCGACGGCCGATGGCCGCGTCTACCTCAAGCGCGAGGAAGAGTGCCTGGCGGCCTGCTCTGCAGCGCCGATGATGGTCATCAACGGCCATTACCACGAGCACCTGACGAAAGAGAAGGTCGACGCGCTGCTGGACGGGCTGGAGTAAGACATGGCACATCATCACGCACCTACCGGTCCGGTCGGCCCGGCGCCGTTGCCGCACCAGGTCGTCTACACGACGCTGCACTACGACACCCCGTGGTCGTACGAGAGCTATCTGAAGACCGGTGGCTACGCGGCGCTGCGCAAGATCCTCGAAGAGAAGATCGCGCCGGCCGACGTCATCGAAATGGTCAAGGCATCGAACCTGCGCGGCCGTGGCGGCGCGGGCTTCCCGACCGGGCTGAAGTGGTCGTTCATGCCCAAGGGCACGATGCAGAAATACATCCTGTGCAATTCGGACGAATCCGAGCCGGGCACCTGCAAGGACCGCGACATTCTGCGTTACAACCCGCATTCGGTGGTGGAGGGTATGGCGATCGCCTGCTACGCCACCGGCTCGACGGTGGGCTACAACTACCTGCGTGGCGAATTCCACCATGAGCCGTTCGAAAACTTCGAACTGGCACTGGCGGATGCGTACGCCAATGGCTGGCTGGGCAAGAACATTCTCGGCAGCGGCGTGGATATCGATATCTACGGTGCGCTGGGCGCTGGCGCCTACATCTGCGGCGAAGAAACCGCATTGATGGAATCGCTGGAAGGCAAGAAGGGCCAGCCGCGCTACAAGCCGCCGTTCCCGGCGAACTTCGGCCTGTACGGCAAGCCGACCACAATCAACAACACCGAAACCTATGCGTCGGTGCCGGCGATCATTCGCAACGGCCCGGAGTGGTTCCTCGCTTTGAGCAAGACCAAGAACGGCGGCCCGAAGATTTTCTCGGTGTCCGGCTGCGTGCAGAAGGGCGGCAATTTCGAAGTGCCGCTCGGCACCACCTTCGACGAATTGCTGGAAATGGCCGGTGGCCTGCGTCCGGGTCGCAAGCTCAAGGGCGTGGTGCCAGGCGGCGTGTCGATGCCGGTATTGAAGGCCGACCAGGTTGCTGGCCTGCAGATGGATTACGACACCCTGCGTGCGCTGGGCACCGGTCTGGGTTCGGGCGCCATCGTGGTGCTGGATGACAGCGTCTGCTGCGTGCGTTTCGCCTGCCGCATCTCGCAGTTCTTCCACAAGGAATCCTGCGGCCAGTGCACCCCGTGCCGCGAAGGTACCGGCTGGATGCACCGCGTGCTGGAGCGCATCGTTGCCGGCAAGGCCACGATGGAAGACCTGCATCAGCTGCGCACCGTTGCCGGCCAGATTGAAGGCCACACCATCTGTGCGTTCGGCGAAGCGGCGGCATGGCCGATTCAGGGCTTCCTGCGCCAGTTCTGGGACGAGTTCGAGTACTACATCGTCAACGGTCGTTCGATCGTCGATACGCAAGTCGGAGTGGCTGCATGAGCGCCCAACCAGTGAACCCGAACGTGCCACCGGACCATGTCACCGTCGAGATCGACGGGCAGTCCCTGGTGGTGCCGAAGGGCTCGATGATCATCCAGGCGGCCGACAAGGCCGGTATCCCGATCCCGCGCTTCTGCTACCACGAGAAGCTGCCGATCGCGGCCAACTGCCGCATGTGCCTGGTCGATGTCGAAAAGTCGCCCAAGCCGTCGCCTGCCTGCGCTACGCCGGTGATGGACGGCATGAAGGTCACCACGCGTAGCGAAAAGGCGTTGAAGTACCAGCGCAGCGTGATGGAGTTCCTGCTGATCAACCACCCGCTGGACTGCCCGATCTGCGATCAGGGCGGCGAGTGCGAGCTGCAGGACGTCTCGCTCGGCTATGGCCGTTCGGTGAGCCGCTTCAACGAGCGCAAGCGCGTGGTGCCGGACGAGGATATCGGTCCGCTGGTCGCTACCGAGATGACCCGTTGCATCCAGTGCACCCGCTGCGTGCGTTTCACTGCAGACATCGCCGGCACCTACGAGCTGGGCGGCATGTATCGCGGCGAAAACCTGCAGATCGGCACCTACGACGGCAAGCCGCTGACCACCGAAATTTCCGGCAACGTCATCGACGTCTGCCCGGTGGGCGCGCTGACCAACAAGGTGTTCCAGTTCCGCGCACGTCCGTGGGAACTGATGGCGCGCGAGTCGCTGGGCTACCACGATGCGATGGGCTCGAACCTGTTCCTGCACGTGCGCCGCGGCGAAGTGCTGCGCACCGTGCCGCGCGAGAACGAGGCGGTCAACGAATGCTGGCTGTCCGACCGCGACCGTTATTCGCATCAGGGCCTGTACGCCGAGGACCGTGCGGTCAAGCCGCTGAAGAAGGTCAACGGGCAGTGGACCGAAGTGAGCTGGACCGAAGGTCTGGCCGCAGCGACCCAGATCCTGCGCGAAAACGCGGGTGATGCGCTCGGCGTGCTGGTGCACCCGTCCACCTCGAACGAAGAGGGCGCGCTGCTGGCACGTCTGGCCGAAGGGCTGGGCAGCGGCAATCTGGATCACCGTCTGCTCAATCGTGACTTTTCCGACGCTGCGGTGGCGCAAGCTTTCGCAACGCCGCTGGCCGAGATCGAGCAGGCCGATGTCGTCGTGCTGTTCGGCAGCAACGTGCGCCACGAGCTGCCGCTGCTGCATGCACGCTTGCGCAAGGCGCACATCCAGAACCGCACGCAGATCCACTCGGTCAATCCGGTCGATTTCGATTTTGCCTTTACCCAGGCCTCGCGCACCGTGGTCGCGCCGTCGCAGCTGGCTGCGGCGCTCGACGACGCAGCGTTGCGTGATGCGGTCAAGGGCGCAACCCGCGCCGTGATCGTGGTCGGCGCGCTGGCTGAAAATCATCCGCAGGCTGCTGCGCTGCGTGCGGCCGCACGTGATTTTGCCGCTGCAACCGGTGCGTCGCTGTGCCGCATTCCACAGGGCGCCAACGCGGTGGGTCTGGTGTCGCAGGGCGTGTTGCCGACCGCGCGCGACGTCGCCGGCATGCTGGCCCAGCCGCGTCAGGCTTATGTGCTGTACGGCATCGAACCTGGCCTGGATTTTGCTGACGCCGCTGCCGCGCGCAGTGCGCTGGCCGGTGCCAAGGTCGTGGCGTTCAGTCAGTTCGCTTGCGCCTCGACGCGCGACGTGGCCGATGTGATCCTGCCGATTGGTGCGTTGCCGGAAATCGATGCGTCGCTGACCAATCTCGATGGTCGTGTACAGACCGCACGCGCCGCAGGGCGCCTGCCGGTCGAGGCACGCGAAGGCTGGCGGGTGCTGCGTGCACTGGGCGGCGAGCTCGGCCTGGCCGGCTTCGAATTCATCGATCTGGTCGGCCTGCGTGCGGGCATGCAGAACCGCAGCGTCAGTCCGGTCGCGTCTGCGCAGCCGGCCACGGCGAGCGACGGGCTGGAGGTTGCGGCAACCGCGGCGATCTATCGCACCGATGCTGTCGTACGCCGGGCCGCTGCGTTGCAGTCGCATCCGCTCAACATCGCGCCGTGTGTGGCAATGCACCCGGAGCAGGCGGCGCAGTTGCAGCTTGGCGCGGGTCAGATGGTCAAGGTCGGTACGGATGCTGGTAAGGCGACGTTGCCGGTGGTGCTGGACAAGCGCGTTGCACCGGGCACGGTGTGGATCGAATCCGGCCATGGCGCAACTGCGCCGCTCGGCGCCGGTCGGGTAACGGTGGTGGCTGCATGAACGAATTGCTGTTGAACGTGGTCGACCCCCTCCACCAGTGGTTCCTCGGGCTGGGCGATGGCGGCGTGGTGCTCTGGACCGTGCTGAAGATCCTGCTGATCGCCGTGCCGGTGATCGTGGCGGTGGCCTTCTACGTGGTATGGGAGCGCAAGCTGATCGGCTGGATGCACGTGCGTCACGGGCCCATGTACGTGGGCATGGGCATCTTCCAGGCCTTCGCTGACGTCTTCAAGCTACTGTTCAAGGAAATCCTGCAGCCGGCCAGCTCGCACAAGGCGATGTTCATCATCGCGCCGTTGCTGACATTGGCGCCGGCATTCGCGGCCTGGTCGGTGGTGCCGTTCGATGCGCAGCTGGTGTTGTCCAACGCCAACGTCGGTCTGCTGTATCTGCTGGCAATGACCTCGCTGGGCGTGTACGGCATCATCCTCGCGGGCTGGGCGTCCAACTCCAAGTATGCGTTCCTCGGCGCGATGCGCTCGGCCGCACAGGTGGTCAGCTACGAAATTGCGATGGGCTTTGCGCTGGTCGGCGTAATGATCGCCTCCGGCAGCGTCAACCTCAGCCAGATCGTATTTGCGCAAGCGGGTAACTCCGGCTTCTTCGACTGGTTCCTGATTCCGCTGTTCCCGTTGTTCATTGTGTACTGGGTCTCCGGCGTGGCCGAAACCAACCGCGCGCCGTTCGACGTGGTGGAAGGCGAGTCGGAAATCGTTGCCGGGCACATGGTGGAATATTCCGGCGGTGCATTCGCACTGTTCTTCCTGGCCGAATACGCCAACATGATCCTGGTCAGCTTCCTGATCTCGATCTTCTTCCTCGGCGGCTGGCTGAGCCCGATCCAGGGCTGGGTCACTGCGGACGTTTCGCCGTGGATCAACTGGCTGTGGACCGGCGGCTGGCCGTGGTTGCTGATGAAGGTGTTCTTCTTCGCCAGTGCCTACATCTGGTTCCGCGCCAGCTTCCCGCGCTACCGCTACGACCAGATCATGCGGCTGGGCTGGAAGGTGTTCATTCCGCTCACGATCGTGTGGATCGCAGTGACGGCATTGATGGTGTTTTACGGCGTGATCCAGAAGGGCGTGTAATTGATGAACAAGATCACCCATTACTTCAAGAGCCTGCTGCTGCTCGAACTGCTCGGCGGCCTGTGGCTGACGTTGAAATACACGTTCAAGCCCAAGTACACCGTGCTGTATCCGATGGAGAAGTTCCCGCAGTCGCCGCGCTTCCGTGGCCTGCACGCACTGCGTCGCTATCCCAACGGGGAAGAGCGCTGCATCGCCTGCAAGTTGTGCGAAGCGGTGTGCCCGGCGCTGGCCATCACCATCGACTCGGCCAAGCGCGAAGACGGCACCCGCCGCACCACGCGCTACGACATCGACCTGTTCAAGTGCATCTTCTGCGGCTTCTGCGAAGAAAGCTGCCCGGTGGACTCGATCGTCGAGACGCACATCCTCGAGTACCACTTCGAGAAGCGTGGCGAGAACATTGTCAACAAGCCGCAGCTGCTGGCGATCGGAGACCGGTTAGAAACCGAGATCGCCGAGCGTCGCGCTGCCGATGCCGCCTTCCGTTGAGGTCATGATGGACTGGGTCTCTATTGCTTTCTACGCCTTCTCCGCCATCGCGGTGGTGTCCGCCGGTGCGGTGATCAGCGTGCGTAACCCGGTGTATGCCGTGTTGTGCCTGATCCTCACCTTCTTCTCGATGGCGTGTATCTGGCTGTTGGTGGGTGCCGAGTTCCTTGGCGTTACGCTGGTGCTGGTGTACGTCGGCGCGGTGATGGTGCTGTTCCTGTTCGTGGTGATGATGCTCGACATCGACACCAGCCGCCTGCGCGAGGGCTGGGTCAAGTACATGCCGTTGGGCGTCATCGTCGCGGTTGCGATGCTGGCGCAGATGGTGACCCTGATCGGCGTCAAGTCGCGCAGCGCCACGCCGTTTCCGGCCGACAATGCGGCCGCACAGGCTGCAGATGTTTCGAACCTGACCTGGCTGGCCAAGAGCCTGTACACCGAGTTCCTGCTGCCGTTCGAGTTTGCTGCGGTGATCCTGACCGTGGCCGTGGTGGCTGCCGTGATGCTCACCCTGCGCAAGCGCACCGGCATCAAGATCCAGATCGCCAGCGAGCAATCGCGCGTCAAGGCGACCGGCCGCCTGCGCATCGTCAAGATGGCAGTGGAAAAACCCGCACAGATTGCGCCGCGCGTCGATGCGGCGGACGGACAGGAGGCGAAGTCTTGATTACCTTGGGCCACCTGCTGGGACTGGGCGCAGTGCTGTTCTGCATCTCGCTGGCCGGCATTTTCCTCAATCGCAAGAACGTCATCGTGCTGCTGATGTCGATCGAGTTGATGCTGCTGTCGGTCAACATCAACTTCATTGCGTTCTCGCGCGAGCTCGGCGACACCGCCGGCCAGCTGTTCGTGTTCTTCATCCTGACCGTTGCCGCTGCGGAGGCCGCGATTGGCCTTGCGATCCTGGTGACTCTGTTCCGTACGCGCCGCACGATCAATGTGGCCGAAGTCGACACGTTGAAGGGCTGACCCGTAGATGGAAATCACTCTCTCCAAGAGTCTGCTGATTGCAGTGGTGCTTGCACCGCTGGTCGGCAGCATCATCGCCGGCTTGTTCGGTCGTCAGGTGGGGCGCAAGGGCGCGCAGTACGTCACCATCCTCGGCGTGGCGGTCAGCTGCGTGCTGTCGTGCCTGACGCTGTACCAACTGGTGGAGCAGGGCGCCAGCCCGTTCAACCAGAACCTGTATACCTTCTTCGACGTCGGCAACTACTCCGCGCATGTCGGCTTCATGGTCGATCGCCTGACCGCGATGATGATGGTGGTGGTGACCTTCGTGTCGCTGCTGGTGCACATCTACACCATCGGCTACATGGAAGAAGATCCGGGCTACCAGCGTTTCTTCAGCTATATCTCGTTGTTCACCTTCTCCATGCTCACGCTGGTGATGAGCAACAACTTCCTGCAGTTGTTCTTCGGCTGGGAAGCCGTGGGTCTCGTGTCCTACCTGCTGATCGGTTTCTGGTTCAAGCGCCCGACCGCTGTGTTCGCCAACATGAAGGCGTTCTTGGTCAACCGCGTCGGCGACTTCGGCTTCATTCTGGGCATTGCCGGCGTGTTGCTGTGGTTCGGCTCGCTGGATTACTCCACCGTGTTCGCCAACGCGACCACCATGGCCGGTGCCAAGGTGCAGTTGTTTGCCGGTCACGAATGGAGCGTGATGACGCTGATCTGCATTTGCCTGTTCATTGGCGCAATGGGCAAGTCGGCACAGGTGCCGTTGCACGTGTGGCTGCCAGACTCGATGGAAGGCCCGACGCCGATCTCGGCGCTGATCCATGCCGCGACGATGGTGACCGCCGGCATCTTCATGGTTGCGCGCATGTCGCCGCTGTTCGAGCTGTCGGAAACCGCGCTGAACTTCATCCTGTTCATCGGTGCGACCACGGCCTTCTTCACCGGCCTGATCGGAATCGTGCAGAACGACATCAAGCGTGTGGTTGCGTATTCGACGCTGTCGCAGCTCGGCTACATGACCGTGGCATTGGGCGTGTCGGCGTATTCGGCGGCGGTGTTCCACCTGATGACGCATGCCTTCTTCAAGGCGCTGCTGTTCCTGGCGGCCGGCTCGGTCATCATCGGCATGCACCATGAGCAGGACATGCGCAAGATGGGCGGCCTGCGCAAGTACATGAAGGTGACGTACTGGACCAGCGTGATCGGCACCCTGGCGCTGGTGGGGACTCCGTTCTTCTCGGGTTTCTACTCGAAGGACACCATCATCGAGGCGGCCGCGCACCATGCGCACGAATCGCATAGCTGGATCGCGACCTACGGTTACTGGGCAGTGCTTGGTGGTGTGCTGGTCACCAGCTTCTACAGCTTCCGTCTGCTGTTCCTGACCTTCCATGGCAAGGAGCGTTTCCGCGATGCCCATGCGCACGACGCGCATGCGCACCACGACAACGCGCATACCGATGCCGAAGCGCAGGTCCATGCGCATGACAGTCACGCGCACGACGCACACGCCCATGACAGCCATGGTCACGACGACCACGGGCATGGTCACCACGGTGCCCACGAGCCGCACGAGTCGAAGTGGGTGGTGACGTTGCCGTTGATCCTGCTGGCGATTCCTTCTGTGGCGATCGGCTTCTTCACCATCGGCCCGATGCTGTTCGGTACCGATTGGCAGGGACACCATGCGGCGCACGCGCTCAAGGGCCAGGCCGTCTCGTTCTTCACCGGCATCGTCGATTTCTACGATCCGGCACGCGACACCGTCGGCGCGCTGGCGGAAGAATTTCATGGCCCGGTGGCCTTTGCACTGCACGGCATGATGGCCGCTCCGTTCTTCCTGACGGTGGCCGGTCTACTGCTCGCGGCGCTGTTCTATTTGTGGAAGCCGGACCTGGCCACCAAGTCGCGCAAGGCGTTCGCGCCCATCGTGTGGCTGCTGGAGAACAAGTACGGCTTCGACAAGCTGTGGATCAATGGCTTCGCCGGTGGCGGTGTTGTCCTTGGCAAGGCGTCACGTGCCGTCGATACCCATGTGGTCGACGGTGTGGTCGTCAATGGTTCTGCCCGACTGATCGACCTGGCTGCAAATCTGCTGCGTCGCACGCAATCCGGTTTCCTCTATCACTACGCCTTCGCAATGATCATCGGTTTGATCGCCTTGTTGGCGGTACTGATGCATTTCTGGCGTTGACCTGTACGGAATAAGAAAACGTGTCGAACTGGCCTTTACTGTCTATCTTGATCTGGCTGCCGATTATCGGTGGCGCCCTGATCCTTGCGTTGCGCAACGCCGAGACTGCCCGCTGGGCGTCCCTGGCGGTGGCAGTGGCGACCTTTGTGCTGAGTCTGCCGCTGCTGGGCTACGACACGGCCAATGACGCCCTGCAGTTCGTCGAGCTGCACGCCTGGATCCCGGCCTACAACATCGGCTACAACCTGGGCGTGGACGGCATCGCGATCGCGTTGATCGTGCTGACCACCTTGGTGACCGTGCTCTCGCTCATTGGCGCCTGGCGCTCGATCGACAAGCGCGTCAATCAGTACGTGGCTGCCTTCCTGATCCTGGAAGGCGTCACCGTAGGCATCTTTGCTGCCACCGACGCGATGCTGTTCTACGTGTTCTTCGAAGCGATGCTGATCCCGATGTTCCTGATCATCGGTGTCTGGGGCGGCCCGCGTCGCATCTACGCAGCGATGAAGTTCTTCCTCTACACCTTCCTCGGCTCGGTGCTGATGCTGGTGGGCCTGGTGTACCTGTACCTGAAGGGCGGCAGCTTCCAGCTGGCCGATCTGTATGCGCTGCAGCTGACTGCCAAGGAACAGACCTGGATCTTCTTTGCGTTCCTGATCGCATTCGCGGTCAAGGTGCCGATGTTCCCGGTGCACACCTGGTTGCCGGACGCACACGTCGAGGCACCAACCGCCGGTTCGGTGATCCTGGCTGCCATCGCCTTGAAGATCGGTGGCTACGGCTTCCTGCGCTTCAACCTGCCGATCGTGCCGGACGCCAGCCACGAGTTCGCCTGGCTGGTGATCGCCCTGTCGTTGATCGCCGTGGTCTACGTCGGCCTGGTGGCGCTGGTGCAGGAAGACATGAAGAAGCTGGTGGCGTACTCGTCCATCGCACACATGGGCTTCGTCACGCTCGGTACCTTCATCGCCTTCACACTGGTGCGCGAGTACGGCAGCACCGACGCCGCACGCCTCGGCCTGCAGGGTGCGATGGTGCAGATGATCTCGCATGGCTTCGTGTCCGGCGCGATGTTCTCCTGCATCGGCGTGTTGTACGACCGCATGCATACCCGCCGCATCGCCGACTACGGCGGCGTGGTCAACGTGATGCCGTGGTTCGCCACCTTCGCGATGCTGTTCTTCATGGCCAATGCCGGTCTGCCTGGCACCAGCGGCTTCGTCGGCGAGTTCATGGTGATTCTGGCCAGCTTCCAGAAGCATCCGCTGATCGCCTTTGCCGCTGCCACCACGCTGGTCATTACCGCCGCGTACACGCTGTGGCTCTACAAGCGCGTGTTCTTCGGCGAAGTGGCCAACGCACATGTGGCCGAGCTGAAGGACATCAATGGTCGCGAGGCATTCGTGCTGGGGGTGTTCGCCGCTGGCGTGCTGGCCCTGGGCCTGTACCCGAAGCCGCTGACCGATCTGATGGAACCCTCGATCGCCAAGCTGGCGACCCAGATTGCCGCGACCAAGCTGTGACTGCTTGCCGTACGTTTTGACTCCAGGATTTGATGATGACCACGCCAACGCTCGCGCCGTTGACCACCGCTGACCTGGCTCCGCTCGTTCCGGAGCTCGTGCTGATCGGCGGCGCCTTCGCACTGCTGATGCTCGACCTGTTCGTGAGCCAGCGGAACAAGGTCTGGACCCACCTGTTTTCCGTCGCCGTTCTCGCCGTGGTGTTCGCACTGCTGGCGACCGGTACGGGCGGGCAGGGCGAGATCTTCCACGGCATGTTCGTGCGTGATACCGCGGCGGACGTCATGAAGACCGTCATCGTGCTGGTCAGTGGTCTGAGCCTGGTGTACGGCTGGACTTACCTGCGCGAGCGCAATCTGTATCAGGGCGAGATTCCGGTACTGGTGCTGTTCGCCACCGCCGGCATGATGCTGCTCGCCTCCGCCGGTAGCCTGTTGATGGTCTACCTCGGCCTGGAGCTGCTGGCGCTGTGCTCCTATGCCCTGGTGGCCTCCAACCGCGACAACGGTCTGGCCACCGAAGCGGCCATGAAGTATTTCGTACTCGGTTCGCTGGCGTCGGGCCTGCTGCTATATGGCATGTCACTGGTCTATGGCGCCACGGGCACCTTGAGCCTGGCCGGCATCCATGACGCAATCGATGGCTCGGGCGAGCGCACGCTGCTGTTGACCGGCACCATCTTCATGATCGCCGGCGTTGCGTTCAAGCTGGGTGCGGCCCCGTTCCACATGTGGCTGCCCGACGTCTATCAGGGCGCGCCGGCTCCCATCGCGCTGTTCATCAGCTCGGCGCCCAAGCTGGCGGCGTTCGGCATGGCGTACCGTCTGCTGGAAGTGGGCATGGGCCCGCTGTCGCCGCAATGGCATCTGCTGATCGGCGGCCTGTCGGCGGTGTCGTTGGTTATCGGCAACCTGATGGCCATCGCACAGAGCAATCTCAAGCGCATGCTCGCGTACTCCACGGTCTCGCATATCGGCTTTTTGCTGATGGGCGTGGCCGGTGGTGGAGAGGAGGGGTACGCCGCCGCGATGTTCTATGCGGTCAGCTACACCATCATGTCGACCGCCTCGTTCGGCGCCATCATCGCGCTATCGCGTAATGGCTTCGAAGCCGAGAACATCGACGACTTCAAGGGGCTCAATGCGCGTAATCCGTGGATGGCGGGCCTGGTGCTGTGCATCATGGCCTCGCTTGCAGGTATTCCGCCGTTTCTGGGCTTCTGGACGAAGCTGGCCGTGCTTGGCGCTGCGGTGAAGGGCGACATGCTGTGGCTGGCCTTAGTCGGCGTAATCTGTGCCGTGATCGGTGCGTACTACTACCTGCGTGTCATCAAGGTCATGTACTTCGACGAGCCGGTGGGCGAGCCTTTGCCGGCCAACAACGACCGCGTGTTGGGGACGGTGCTGGGCGTCAACGCATTGGCCTTGCTCGCTCTCGGCCTGGCCTGGAGCCCGATCATGGTGTGGTGCCAGCGCGCCTTCGCCGGTCTTGCGTAAGCACGCTGCGTTGCGCCGCAGGCGCGGCGGCTCTCGCCCCAGGCATGCGGCGAGAGGTTGAAAGAAAGTCGTGATAAGTGTTTCGTTTTTGTTGCATTGCGGGTATCATTCGCCGCGACGTTAGACACCCGCCACGGTGTCCAACAGATGAAAAACTAGGGCTTGCAATTGCCGCTCAAGTTCTTCATAATTCCGCTTCTGCTGCGGGGTGGAGCAGTCTGGCAGCTCGTCGGGCTCATAACCCGAAGGTCGCAGGTTCAAATCCTGCCCCCGCTACCAAGTTTCGAATTGTTGCTTTACCGCAGTGATTCAACTTCTTGGATCGTAAGGACGCTTGTTCCCGTCTTTACGCCGACCCTGAGAGGTCGGGCTTTTTTCACGCAAGGGGCCCATCGGGCCCCTTGTTTTTTCCGGAACCGGAAAGTTAGCTGCCGGTTGCCGGGGTTCTACTGGCAATCATCTGATCAGGGCAGTCTGTGAGCGAAAAAGCGACCGAAATCGCGAATCTGCTGAGTCCAACGGTTGAGTCCCTGGGCTTGGAACTGCTGGGCGTGGAGTATCTTCCCGCTCCAGGTGGCGCCACATTGCGCCTGTATATCGATGTGCCGCTGGCCGAACAGCCCGAGCGCGTGATCAACGTCGACGACTGCGAGCGCGTGAGCCGCGAGGTGTCGGCCCAGCTCGATGTCGAAGACCCGATCAGCGGCAATTACACCCTCGAGGTCTCGTCGCCGGGTGTGGATCGTCCGTTGTTCACCCTCGAGCAGTTCGCGCGTCACGCCGGCGAGTCCGCCAAGATCGTGTTGAAGCTTGCGCAGGATGGTCGGCGCCGCTTCCAGGGCCAGATTCTGCGGATCGAGGCCGACGCCGATGCCGTCGTGTTTGCGGTGGACGGCAAGGACCTGCAGATCGGTTTCGACAATATCGACAAGGCGCGCATCGTGCCGGATTGGGTCGCTCTGGGCCTGGCACCGCAAAAACCGAATAAGCCCGGCCCGAAAAAACCCGGGCACGACAAGAAGAAACCATCCAACGAGTCGGCGGCTGGCAAGCCGCGCGCGGAGTGACGAAATGAGCAAGGAACTTTTGCTGGTAGTGGATGCGGTGGCCAACGAAAAGGGCGTGCCGCGCGAAGTGATCTTCGATGCGATCGAGGCCGCGTTGGCGTCCGCAGCGAAGAAGCGCTATCCCGACCAGGACGTGCTGACGCGCGTGACCATCGATCACAAGGACGGTAACTACGAAACCTTCCGTCGTTGGGAAGTGGTGGCCGACGATGTGGTGATGGAGTCGCCGGACCGCCAGGTGCGCCTGATGGATGCCATCGACGAAGCCGACGGCGTGGATGTGGGCGACTACATCGAAGAGCAGATCGAAAACCCGGATTTCGGCCGCATCGCCGCGCAGGCCGCCAAGCAGGTGATCGTGCAGCGTGTGCGCGAGGCCGAGCGCCAGCAGGTGGTGGATGCATGGAAGGACCGCGTGGGCGAGCTGATCACCGGTGTGGTCAAGCGCGCCGAGCGCGGCAACATCTTTGTCGATCTGGGTGGTAATGCCGAAGCCTTCATTCCGAAGGACAAGGGCATTCCGCGCGACGTGCTGCGCCCGGGCGACCGTGTGCGCGGCTACCTGGCCGAGGTGCGTTCCGAGCCGCGTGGTCCGCAGTTGTTCATCAGCCGCGCTGCGCCGGAATTCATGATCGAGCTGTTCAAGCTCGAAGTGCCGGAAGTGGGCCAGGGCCTGGTCGAGATCAAGGCCTGCGCACGCGACCCGGGCGACCGCGCCAAGATCGCGGTGATTGCGCACGACACCCGCACCGATCCGATCGGCGCGTGCATCGGTATGCGCGGTTCGCGCGTGCAGGCGGTGTCCAACGAGCTCAATGGCGAGCGCGTGGATATCGTGTTGTGGAACGAGAATCCGGCCAACTTCGTGATCAACGCGATGGCGCCGGCCGAAGTGCAGTCGATCATCGTCGACGAAGAAAAGCATTCGATGGACCTGGCCGTGGCAGAAGACCGCCTGGCCCAGGCAATCGGCAAGGGCGGCCAGAACGTGCGTCTGGCCAGCCGCCTGACCGGTTGGCAGCTCAACGTGATGACCGCCGACCAGGTGGCTGCCAAGTCCGAGGCTGAACAGGCGTCGGCACGCCAGCTGTTCATGGACCGCCTGGAAGTGGACGAGGAAATCTCCGCGATCCTGGTGTCCGAAGGCTTCAACACGGTGGAAGAAATCGCCTACGTGCCGGTCGGCGAGTTGCTGGCGGTGGAAGGCTTCGACGAAGACATCGTCGAGGAACTGCGTGCCCGTGCCCGCGATGCGCTGCTCAACGCCGCGCTGGCCGAGGAAGAAGGCCTGGAAGGGACTCAGCCCACCGAGGACCTGCTGGCGCTGGAGGGGATGGACGAGGAAACGGCCTTTGCTCTGGCCGAGCACGGCGTGCGCACCAGCGAGGACTTGTCCGACCTGGCCGCGGACGAGATCGTCGACTTCGGCATCGAGGGCATGACCCAGGAGCGCGCCGCGGCGCTGATCCTGGCGGCCCGCGCCGAGGAGATCGCCCGTTTGGAGCGCGGCGAATGAGCCGGCAATGAACCGCGCCCTGACCCCATCAGGGCTTAGAATCAGCGTATCCCTTGCTCTGGGCGAGGGGGCGCCAACCAGATCATAGGATCCGAATGTCGCAGCAAACCACCATCCGCAAGCTTGCCGAACTGGTCAATACGCCGGTCGATAAACTGCTGGTTCAACTGGCCGAGGCCGGAATGAAGTTCAGCGGTCCCGACCAGGTCGTGACCAGCACCGAGAAGATGAAACTGCTTGGCTTCCTGCGTCGCACGCATGGCAAGGCCGACACGCCCGCCGATGCGGCCAGCGAAGCAGCCAAGAAGATCACCCTCAACCGGCGCAAGCTGCAGGAAGTCACGGTCAACGCCGGTCGCACCAAAACCACGGTCAACGTGGAAGTGCGCCAGAAGCGTACCTACGTGAAATCCGAGAACGAAGGCAGCGGCCGCGCCGCGCCGATGACGCCGGACGAGGAGCGCGCCGACATCCTGCGCAAGCTGGAGGAATCGCGTCAACGTAACCTCGACGAGCAGCAACGCCTGGCCGAAAGCGACCGCGTGCGCGATGAAGCAATTCAGCGCAAGCGCGAGGAAGAGCAGGCGGCAAAGGACCGTGCAGAAGCCGAGCGCAAGGCTGCCGAGGAAGCCGCTGCGGCTGCCAGCGCGCCGGCCCCGGTTGCTGCTGCGCCGACGCCGTCGGCGCCTGCCGCACGTGCACCGTCCTCGCCGTCTTCCGCGCCGCGTCCGGCCCGTCCGGCTGGCGCCTCGCCCGCATCGCGCCCGGCGACGCCGGCCCGTCCGGACGACCGCAACAACGCGGCCAAGCACAAGACGCGCGGTTCGCACGTCATGGTGGCCGGCGTCGAAGACGACGATGCGACCAAGCGCTTCGCCGGGCAGTTGCATCTGTCCGCCGCCGACCGTGCGCGCCGTTCCAATGTGCGTGGCAAGCCGACCGGGCGTCCGGGTTCGTCGTCGTCGCGTCGCGGCAACGATGGTGGCCGTGGTGGTAACCAGGGCAACAGCGGCCCGCACGGGTTCGAGCGTCCCACCGCACCGGTGGTACGTGAGGTGGCGATCGGCGAGACCATCACCGTGGCCGACCTGGCGCAGAAGCTCGCGCTCAAGGGCGGCGACGTGGTCAAGGCGTTGTTCAAGATGGGCGTCATGGCGACCATCACCCAGAGCATCGATCACGATACCGCCGCGCTGGTGACCGAAGAACTCGGCCACAAGGCCGTGCGTGCCGACAATGCCGACTTCGAGGATGCGCTGCTGGCACACGCCGAAGATGCGCAGGGCGACGCCTCGCCGCGTCCGCCGGTGGTGACCATCATGGGTCACGTCGATCACGGCAAGACCTCGCTGCTGGACTATATCCGCCGCACCAAGATCGCCTCCGGCGAAGCCGGCGGCATCACCCAGCACATCGGTGCGTACCACGTCGAAACCGGTCGTGGCGTCATCAGCTTCCTGGATACGCCCGGCCATGCCGCGTTTACCTCGATGCGTGCGCGCGGCGCCAAGATCACCGACATCGTGGTGCTGGTGGTGGCTGCCGATGACGGCGTGATGCCGCAGACCAAGGAAGCGGTGGCGCATGCCAGGGCGGCCGGTGTGCCGCTGATCGTGGCAGTGAACAAGATCGACAAGACCGGCGCTGATCCGTTGCGGGTCAAGAACGAACTGCTGGCAGAAAACGTGGTGGCCGAAGAGTTCGGCGGCGACACCCAGTTCATCGAAGTGTCGGCCAAGGTCGGTACCGGCGTGGACACGCTGCTGGATGCGATCTCGTTGCAGGCCGAAGTGCTGGAACTCAAGGCAGTGGCCGAAGGCCGCGCCAGCGGTACCGTCATCGAATCCTCGCTGGACAAGGGCCGTGGCCCGGTCGCGACGGTGCTGGTGCAGCAGGGCGCGCTGAAGCGCGGCGATTACCTGGTGTGCGGCATCCAGTACGGCCGCGTGCGTGCGCTGTTCGACGAGACCGGCCATCAGCCGGCCTCGGCGGGCCCGTCGATTCCGGTGCAGGTGCTCGGCCTGTCCGGCGTGCCGGAAGCCGGTGACGACTTCGTGGTCGTCGACGACGAGCGTCTGGCCAAGGACGTGGCGCAGCAGCGCGAAACCAAGCGTCGCGAATCGCGCCTGGTGGCCTCGGCCAGCAACCGCATGGAAGACATCCTGGCCCAGATGGGCAAGGGTGAAGGTCAGCAGGTGTTGAACCTGGTGATCAAGGCCGACGTGCAGGGTTCGGTGGAGGCACTGAAGCAGTCGCTGGTGGCATTGTCCAACGACGACATCCGCATCAACGTGATCCACTCCGGCGTGGGTGGCATCACCGAGTCGGATGCGAATTCGGCAGCTGCGTCCAAGGCCACGATCATCGGCTTCAACGTGCGTGCGGATGCATCGGCGCGCAAGATCGTCGAATCCAACGGTATCGATTTGCGTTACTTCTCGATCATCTATGACGTGATCGATCAGGTGAAGCAGGTGGCCTCCGGTCTGCTGGGTGTTGAAATCCGCGAAGAGATCATCGGTATTGCGCAGGTGCGCGATGTGTTCCGCAGCTCCAAGTTCGGCGCGGTTGCAGGCTGCATGATCGTCGAGGGCGTGGTGAAGCGCAGCAAGCCGATCCGCGTGCTCCGCGACAGCGTCGTGGTGTTCGAGGGCGAGCTGGAATCGCTGCGTCGCTTCAAGGAAAACGTCGACGAAGTGCGTAACGGTACCGAATGCGGTATCGGCGTGAAGGCCTACAACGACGTCAAGGCCGGCGACCAGATCGAGTGCTTCGAGCGTATCGAGGTTGCCCGCACGCTGTAACGAACACGGGACCCGGGACCCGGGGCCGGGGACCCGGGGGAAGCGAAGGCCACGGCTCTTGCTCTTCCGGGTCCCGGTTCCCGGGCCCCGGGTCCCGAACCAAAAGGTTCCCGACCATGCCAACCAAATCATTCCATCGCACTGACCGCGTGTCTGCGCAGGTGCGTCGCGACCTCGGCACGATCGTGCACGCGGCCGTGCGCGACCACGGCCTGCCGTCGGTCAGCGTCTCCGACGTCGAAATCAGCCGCGACCTGGCGCATGCCAAGGTGTTCGTCACCGCGTTGCAGCAGGAGCGTTCGGCCGAAGCAGTGAAAGGGCTCAAGGAGATTGCCGGCCAGCTGCGCTCGCAGTTGGCGCGCGCAATGAAATTGCGTCACGTGCCGGAGCTGCACTTCCACTACGACGACTCGGTCGATCGCGGCGAGCGCATCGACAATCTGTTGCGTGACCTGGACGACGTTGGCCCCGACGCCACGTCCAGCGACGAAGATGCCGAACAGCGCTAAGCGCTGTGACGGCCTGCCGCCTTTGCTGCGGCCCTGATTCCCGCGGGCGCGCACGGCGCCCGATTCGAGCACCGATCCTTTGAAACCCCGCATCGTCTATCGCCCGTTGCACGGCATCCTGTTGCTGGATAAACCGGCCGGGCTGAGTTCCAACAATGCGTTGCAGGCCGCGCGCCGGCTGCTGCGGGCGGAAAAGGGCGGCCATACCGGCAGCCTGGATCCGCTGGCCACCGGCTTGCTGCCGCTCTGCTTTGGCGAAGCCACCAAGATCGCCGGTCTACTGCTCGGCTCGGCCAAGGCCTACGACGCCGAGATCGTGCTGGGCGTCACCACCGACACCGACGATGCCGATGGAGAGCCGTTGCGCGTGCGTGCGGTGCCCGAGCTCGGCGAAGACGCGTTGCGTGCCGCATTACTGCCGTTTGTCGGCCGCATCCAGCAGCAGGCACCGATCTATTCCGCGCTCAAGCAGGGCGGGGAGCCGCTGTACGCCAAGGCCCGGCGTGGCGACGTCATCGAGGCGCCGGTGCGCGAGGTCGAGGTGCAGGCGATCGAAGTGCTGGGCTATGGCGCGCCGCGTCTGCAGCTGCGCGTGACCTGTGGCTCGGGCACCTACATCCGCAGCCTGGCCCGCGACCTGGGCGAGGTGCTCGGCTGCGGTGCGCATATCGCGTCGCTGCGTCGGCGCTGGGTGGAGCCGTTCCGCGCGCCGCAGATGATCACCCTGGAACAGCTGGCCGCAGCGCTGGAGATGGGCACGCAAGCGCAAGATCTGCTGCTGCCGATCCAGGCCGGGCTGGCTGATTTTGCGCAGATCACGCTCGATGAGGCGCATGCGGCCCGGTTCCGGATGGGGCAGCGGCTGCGCGATCCGGCCTTCCCGGCGGGGCAGGTGGCCGTGTTCGGGCCGGATGGAAGCCCGTCGGGACTTGGCCTGGTGGACGCCGACGGACGTCTGTCGCCGCAGCGATTGTTCAACGGACTGAACCAGGAATCGACTTGTTAAGGTTTAGTCAACTTGTTACCCGGGCCGTGCGACGGTACAATTTCGCGGCCCCGATCGGGGCACCTCAGCGCCAAGCGCGCTCATCCCAAGCAAACGGCGAGTCCGGCGGTGCGTCACGCACGTTCCTGTCGACCACGCGTCTATCGAGAAAAACATCATGTCCGTCGACACCCAGAAAGTTATTGAAGACAACAAGCGCAGCGCCCAGGACACCGGTTCGCCGGAAGTGCAGGTCGCTCTGCTGACCGCCCGCATCGAGCTGCTGACCGGTCACTTCAAGACCCACAAGAAGGATCACCACAGCCGTCGTGGCCTGCTGCAGATGGTCAACCGTCGCCGCAGCCTGCTCGACTACCTGAAGAAGAAGGACAACGATCGTTACAAGTCCTTGATCGAGAAGCTCGGCCTGCGCCGCTAATCGAGTCCTACCGCCGCGGCGCAGCGATGCGCCGCGGTTTTGTTTTGGTCAATCGCACTACGTTACTGCAACACGCATTCTTGGGCCGGAGCCTCCCGGCCGCCCGTTCTCGGCATGGGTCGACGACGGTCCAACGCAGACAGCAACACCTAAGGGAAAAAACCTCCGTGGCAAAAATCACCAAAACCTTCCAGTACGGCAAGCACACCGTCACTCTTGAGACGGGCGAAATCGCTCGCCAGGCAGGCGGCGCCGTCATCGTCAAGTTCGACGACACCGTACTGCTGGTCACCGCCGTCGCCGCCAAGAGCGCGCGCGAAGGGCAGGACTTCTTCCCCCTGACGGTCGATTATCAGGAGAAGTTCTACGCCGGCGGCCGCATCCCGGGCGGCTTCTTCAAGCGCGAAGGACGCGCGACCGAGAAGGAAACGTTGATCTCGCGCCTGATCGATCGCCCGATCCGTCCGCTGTTCCCGGAGGACTACAAGAACGAAGTGCAGATCATCGCCACCGTGATGTCGATGAACCCGGACATCGACGGCGATATCGCCGCGCTGATCGGCGCATCGGCCGCGCTGTCGCTGGCCGGCACCCCGTTCAACGGCCCGATCGCTGCGGCGAAGGTCGGTTACAAGAATGGCGAATACATCCTCAACCCGACCGTGACCGAGCTGAAGGATTCGCAGCTGGAGCTGGTCGTGGCCGGTACCGCCAACGCGGTGCTGATGGTCGAGTCCGAAGCCGAGCTGCTGTCGGAAGAAGTGATGCTGGGCGCGGTGACGTTCGGCCATCGCGAGATGCAGAAGGTCATCAACATCATCAACGAGCTGACCGTCGAGGCCGGTACCAAGCCGTCCGATTGGGTGGCTCCGGCCAAGAACGACGGCATGATCGCCGCACTGAAGGAAGCAGTGGGCGAGCAGCTCGCGTCGGCTTTCCAGGTGCGCGACAAGCTGCAACGCCGCGATGCGATTTCGGCGATCAAGAAGGACGTGCTGGGTTCGCTGGCGCCGCGCGCCACGATCGAAGGCTGGGCTGCCGGTGATCTGGCCAAGGAATTCGGCGAGCTGGAATACCAGACCATGCGTGGCTCGGTGCTGAGCACCAAGGTGCGTATCGACGGCCGTGCGCTGGACACCGTGCGTCCGATCAGCGCCAAGGCCGGCGTGTTGCCGCGTACCCACGGCTCGGCACTGTTCACCCGTGGCGAAACGCAGGCGATCGTGATCACCACGCTCGGCACCGCACGCGACGGTCAGGTCATCGACGCCGTCTCGGGCGAGTACAAAGAGAACTTCCTGTTCCATTACAACTTCCCTCCGTACTCGGTGGGCGAGTGCGGTCGTTTCGGTGCGCCGAAGCGTCGCGAGATCGGCCACGGCCGTCTGGCCAAGCGCGGCGTCCTCGCCGTGATGCCGAGCCTGGAAGAATTCCCGTACACCATCCGCGTTGTCTCGGAAATCACCGAGTCCAACGGTTCCTCGTCGATGGCATCGGTCTGCGGCAGCTCACTGGCGCTGATGGACGCCGGTGTGCCGATCAAGGCGCCGGTTGCGGGTATCGCGATGGGTCTGGTCAAGGAAGGCAACGACTTCGTCGTGCTGTCGGACATCCTGGGTGACGAAGATCACCTCGGCGACATGGACTTCAAGGTGGCCGGTACTGCCGAAGGCGTGTCCGCGCTGCAGATGGACATCAAGATCGAAGGCATCACCGAAGAGATCATGAAGCAGGCATTGCAGCAGGCCAAGGCCGGCCGTCTGCACATCCTGGGCGAGATGGCGCATGCACTGACCGCCCCGCGTCAGGAGCTGAGCGACTACGCGCCGCGTCTGCTGACCATCAAGATCCACCCGGACAAGATCCGCGAAGTGATCGGCAAGGGTGGCTCGACCATCCAGGCGATCACCAAGGAAACCGGTACCCAGATCGACATCCAAGACGACGGCACGATCATCATCGCCTCGGTCAACGCCATTGCTGCGCAAGCAGCGAAGTCGCGTATCGAGCAGATCACCTCGGACGTGGAGCCGGGCCGCATCTACGAAGGCAAGGTCGCCAAGATCATGGACTTCGGTGCGTTCGTCACCATCCTGCCGGGCAAGGACGGCCTGGTACACGTCTCGCAGATCTCCAGCGAGCGCGTGGAGAAGGTCGGCGACAAGCTGAAGGAAGGCGATCTGGTGCGCGTCAAGGTGCTGGAAGTGGACAAGCAGGGCCGCATCCGCCTGTCGATCAAGGCAGTGGAAGAAGGCGAGGGCGTGCCGGCTTCGGCCGAGTAAGCGCTGCTGGCTGATGCGTCACGCGTGACGCGTGATGCATGACGAAAAAGCGGGCTTCGGCCCGCTTTTTTGTTGTTGGTTCGGAATAACTCGTGCGTTGTTTCTTTCCCAGCGCGAAAAGTACTCTGCAGGGGTAACGAGGCTACGAGCGAAGCCGCGTGCAGTTTCAATGCTGCAGCGGCTTTGCCCCGCACCCTCACCCCAACCCCTCTCCCGCAGGGAGGGGCTTTGATTCCTTCTCCCTCCGGGAGAAGGTGCCCCAAGGGGGCGGATGAGGGTACGTGCAAAGCCTCGTGATATTCGCAATGTAAGTGGCTTCGCCCGCACCCTTACCCCAACCCCTCTCCCGCAGCAGGGGGGCTTTGAATAAGGCTCTACTCAGGTTGCTGTTGCTGTTGCTGCGTCTGCGCAGGCTGCGTCTCCGGGCGCGGCGGCACAACGCGTGGAAAGCCTGGCGGCATCGCTTGTTCCGCGGGCACGATGCCGGGTGCCGGCAGCGGCGCCGTCGGTGGCGGGCTGACCACTGCCGCGTCCGGGCGCAGCTTCAGCAGTGCGGCCCAATCGCGTCGGTTGAAGTCGCAGAGTTCCTCGTGCGCCGGCGTGCATTCGCTGGCGATCCCGAGACTGTCTTCGTTCTGGTCCTGGCTGCTGTCGGACTGCGGGGCCGGTAACACCACACGGCCTGCGCGATCCAGCGGCATCTTGCGCATCATCACGGTGTTGAACACATTGCCGCCGATCAGGTACAGGGTGCGATCGCCGCCGACGTTGGCAGCGACGACCACATCGCAATGCGATTGCCACGGCATCGGTGCGCTGCCACCCAGCGCAGCCCTTAGACCCGCATAGCCGAGCGCCACGCTGCGGCCGCGCAGCAGGCACAGCATGTCACCGGGCGCGGGCTTTTCGACGGCTGGGTCGGCGAACTGGTACGGCCCGGTGGCACCGTCGTTGTACGCGCTGCGGATGTAGTCCAGATGGCGCGCGGAACGATGGAAGCCGCCGAGGCCGGATTGGGTCATCACCCACGAAATGAAGGCGGCCGACCACGGGTTGTCGATCAGGAACGCGCGGCAATCGCTGGCGGTGTAGCGCGTGCCATCCAGCGCGGCGCAGCTGGATGCACCGGGGCGGCCGCCCATCGAGGCGAGCGTGCCGCTGTCGCGCCAGTAGCCGGCCACGCGTTGCCATGCGACAACGCCATGGTCGGCCAGGTATCCGGATTCGGCTTCGGTCACGCCGAGGCTGGCCAGCCGCCCCTTGGCATCGATAAACGGGTGCTGCCACAGACGGTGCTCATTGCAGGCCGTGCGCACGATGGCGATGGCGGCGGGGCTGGTGCCGAAGCGCGGCGGCATATCGCACACTTCCGCCGCCGCCGCGCTGCCTCCCAATCCAGCAAGCAGCAAGCACATCCACGGCCAGGGTCTTACAGTCATCGAACATTCCGCACGAAATCAGTCCGCGCAGGCTGCCAGAGCGGCCTGCGCGCACGCGTGAAATCACGGCGGGGGCGGGCCGAGTTTGAGCGAGAGATCCACCGCCTGCACATGCTTGGTCAGGCCGCCGATGGAGATGCAGTCCACGCCGTCCTGTGCAATTGCGCGGATGCCCGCCAGGTCGACGCTGCCGGAGACTTCCAGTGGAATGCGTCGATCGCGCGGCAGCGACGCTGCGATACGCACGGCCTCGCGGCGCATGGCCGGGTCGAAGTCGTCGATGAGGATGCGCGTGCAACCGACATGCAATGCCTCGCGCAGCTGCTCCAGCGTTTCCACTTCCACCACCAGCGGCAGCTGCGGTTGCTGCGCGCGTGCGGCATGCACGGCGGCGCTGAGCGAGCCGGCGGCGCGGATATGGTTTTCTTTCAGCATCACCGTGTCGAACAGTCCGATACGGTGATTGTCGCCACCGCCGCAGCGCACCGCGTATTTCTGCGCCATGCGCAAGCCTGGCAGCGTCTTGCGCGTGTCCAGGATGCGCGCGCCGGTGCCCGCGACGGCTGCCACGTACGCAGCGGTGGTGGTGGCGGTAGCAGACAAGGTCTGCAAAAAGTTGAGCGAGGTCCGCTCGGCGCTGACCAGGCTCCGGCTGCGCCCATGCAGCAGCGCGAGCACGCTGCCGGCGCTGACCTGCTGGCCTTCGTGCACCTGCCAGTCAATGCGCACCTGCGGGTCGAGCGTGCGATGGGTGGCGTCGAACCACGGCCTGCCGGCGATCACCGCGTCCTGTTTGCACAGCAGATACGCGCTGTCTGCCTGGTCGGGCAGCAATGCCGCGGTGACATCGCCGCTGCCGATGTCTTCGGCCAGCGCGAGCGCCACGTCGGCATCGATCAGCGCCGCGGGCGGCGGCTCCGGCGCGGTGCGGACGGGCGAACTCACTTTTCGGGGAAGTCGGTGATCTGCGCGGTGGCGATGGCTTCTTCGGCCAGCAAGACCGGGATGCCGTCATCGACGCGGAAGATCTGCTTGCGATCGCGGGTGATCAGCGCCTCGCGCAGCGGCTGTGCCTGCACGGTGCCGTCGGCGCGCTGCAGGCTTCCGCCGGCGATGGCGGTGTTGAGTGCTTCCAGGCCCTTGCCGTCCAGCAGCGAAAGCGGCTGACGGGTATCGGGCGAGCACAGCAGGTCGAGCAATTTGCGATCCATCGAAGTCTTGTCGTGCGTGGAGATTGGCTAGAATACGTCTTTACCGCAGGGCAGGGCCATGACCTCCAACCACTCCGCGCCGCTGGTCGGCATCGTGATGGGCTCCCGTTCGGATTGGGACACCATGCAACACGCAGCTCAGAAGCTCGATGCGCTGGGCGTGCCGTATGAAGTCAAGGTGGTCTCCGCGCACCGCACGCCGGATGTGTTGTTCACCTACGCCGAACAGGCAGGCGAACGCGGCCTGCGCGCAATCATCGCCGGTGCCGGCGGCGCGGCGCATCTGCCGGGCATGCTGGCCGCCAAGACCGCGGTGCCGGTGCTTGGCGTGCCGGTGCAGTCCAAGGCGCTCAACGGCATGGATTCGCTGCTGTCGATCGTGCAGATGCCCGCCGGCATTCCGGTGGCCACCTTTGCGATCGGCAATGCCGGCGCAGCGAATGCGGCCTTGTTCGCAGCGGCGATGCTGGCGCGGGAGCTGCCGCAGATCGGTGATGCGCTGGCGCAGTTCCGTGCCAGGCAGACCGACGATGTGATGGCCAGCGACGACCCGCGCCAATGAGCACCGTTGGCATTCTCGGTGGCGGCCAGCTGGCGCGCATGCTGGTGCTGGCCGGTTCGCCGCTCGGCCTGCGCTTTGCGGTGTTCGACCCGGCGGCCGATGCCTGCGCAGGGCAGCTGGCGCCGCTGCAGGTTGGCGCGTTCGACGATACGGCGGCCCTGGCCGCATTCGCTGCGCAAGTGGATGTGATCACCTTCGATTTCGAGAACGTGCCGGCCGCCGCCGCGCAGCACCTTGCCGCGCAGGTACCGGTGTTCCCAGGCCCGGATGCCCTGGCGGTGGCGCAGGACCGGCTTAGCGAAAAGACCCTGTTTCGCGAGCTGGGCATTCCGGTGCCGGCGTTCGCCGCCATCGACGATCGCGCTGGCCTGGATGCGGCGTTGGCGCAGATCGGTGCGCCGTGCGTGCTCAAGACCCGCCGCTTCGGCTACGACGGCAAAGGCCAGTTCCGGATCAAGACGCTTGCAGACGCCGATGCCGCCTGGGGCGCGCTGGGCGCGCAGGCGGCCACGGTGGGGCTGATCCTTGAGGCGTTCGTGCCGTTTCAACGCGAAGTCAGCGTAGTCGCCGTGCGTGGCCGCGACGGTGAATTCCGTGCCTGGCCGCTGACCGAAAACTGGCACGTGGACGGTGTGCTGTCGGCCAGTCTCGCGCCCGCCCGGGTGGACGAGGCGTTGCAGACGGCCGCCGAAGCGCATGCACGTGCGATTGCCGACAGGCTGGACTACGTGGGCGTGTTCGCGCTGGAACTGTTCGTGCGCGATGGCCAGCTGCTCGCCAACGAGATCGCGCCGCGGGTGCATAACTCCGGCCACTGGACCATCGAAGGCGCCGAGACCTCGCAGTTCGAAAATCATGTGCGTGCGGTGCTTGGCCTGCCATTGGGCAGCACCGCGATGCGTGGACATGCCTGCATGCTGAACTGGCTGGGCAGCATGCCCGCTGCGGGTGCGTTCCTGGCCGTGCCGGGCGGGCATTGGCACGACTACGGCAAGCAGGCACGCGAGGGCCGCAAGGTCGGGCATGCCAGCGTACGTGCCGATACACCGCAGGCGCTGGCGACTGCGCTGGTGCAGGCGGGCAAGGCATTGCAGCGCGATGCACAGGTCGCGCCGGTGGTCGGGCGTCTGCAGGAAGGCTGACCTGGCGCGTTGCGGTTTACGCGGCGGCGCCCACGTTCGGCAGTGTGCCGGGATGCCGCTCAAGGACAGGAAAGACGGGCGTGCGCTGTTGAAGCGCGTGGGTTGTGCTGCGAGCGGTAACCGAATCGGTTGCCGCTGCGAGGGTCAGCTCAATCGGCTGCCCACGAAGTCCCAGTTGATCAGTTTCCAGAACGCGTCCAGGTACTGCGCGCGGTCCTGCTGGTAGTCCAGGTAGTACGCATGCTCCCAGATGTCGCAGGCGAGCAGCGGGGTGTCCGGGCCGGTGAGCGGCGTGGAGGCGTTGGGCGTGGCAACGATGGCCAGGGTGCCATCCGGGCGCTGCACCAGCCAGGTCCAGCCGGAGCCGAAGGTGCTCAAGGCCACGCGATTGAATTCCTGTCTGAAATGCACGAAATCGCCGAACGATGCGGCGATGCTGTCGGCCAACCTGCCCAGCGGCTCGCCGCCGCCGCGTGGGCGCAGGCATTGCCAGTAGAAGTTGTGGTTCCACACCTGTGCCGCCAGGTGGAACAGCGTGCCCTGCGCCTGCGCGATGATCTCTTCCAGCGTCAGCTCGGCAAACTCGCTGCCTTCAATGCGCGCATTGAGCCGTTCGACTTCGTTGCGATGACAGATGCCGTGGTGCGACTCCAGTGTCGCGGACGAAAGGTGCGGCTCGAGGGCGGCGCGGGAGTAGGGCAGTGCAACGTGTTCGATCGGCATGGTGGCAAGGGCAGCGAAAGGAGTCCGGCGGCAGGTCGCGTGAAGGCTTACAATGCGCGCCTTTGCGGAAGTCTATCCGACCCGGCGGTCGGGCCTGCCGCTCCCAGTCAGGAGAGTCCAATGCCGGTGATGGAACGGATCCAGGCCGAAGTCGAACAACACCCCATCGTGCTGTTCATGAAAGGCACCCCGCAGTACCCGATGTGCGGCTTTTCCAGTCGCGCTGTGCAGGCGCTGGTCGCTGCCGGCGCCGACCAGCTGCGCACGGTCAACGTGCTGGAAGAACCCGAAGTGCGCGCGAATCTGCCGCGCTATTCCAACTGGCCGACCTTCCCGCAACTGTTCATCCACGGCGAGTTGATCGGCGGTTGCGACATCACGCTGGAACTGTTCGAAGCCGGCGAGCTCAAGCGCATTGTCAGCGAGGCCTATCAGCCGTGACCGAAGTGCAGGGCCAGCCCGAAGCGGCTGCCTTGGCCGGGCGGGTCGTGCTGGTGACCGGCGCCGCCGGCGGGCTGGGCAGCGCTGCTGCACAGGCGTGCGCGTCGGCCGGTGCCACGCTGGTGCTGCTCGGCCGCAAACTGCGGCCGCTGGAGCGCGTGTATGACGCGGTGGCCAAGCTCGGCCCCGAGCCATTGCTGTATCCGCTGGATCTGGCAGGTGCCACGCCCGACGACTATGCGGTGCTCGCGCAACGGTTGCAGAGCGAACTGGGCGGTCTGCACGGCCTGCTGCAGTGTGCGGCCGAGTTCGGCGGTCTGACGCCGGCCGAACTCGCGGCGCCGGCAGACTTCGCCCGCAGCATCCACGTCAACCTCACCGCACGGGCATGGTTGACGCAGGCCTGCCTGCCGCTGCTGCGGCAGCAGCGCGATGCGGCAGTGGTGTTCGTCGTGGACGATGCTGCACGGATCGGTCAGGCGTACTGGGGCGCGTATGGGGCTGCCCAGTACGCCCAGCACGGCTTGATCGCCAGCCTGCACCACGAGACCGCCGCCGGCCCGGTGCGTATCCACGGCCTGCAGCCTGGCCCGATGCGCACCGCGTTGCGTGCGCGTGCCTTTACCCATCAGGAAGACAGCCAGGCGGCCGACCCCGCAGTGGCGGCGTCGGCCTGCGTCACCCTGTTGTCCATGGCAGGTGCTCCGCACCGCGGTGCGATCTGGAGCCCTTCGGCATGACCATCCTTTCGGCAGCCCTGCTGCTGTTCTTGATTCTCGATCCGCTGGGCAACATCCCGGTGTTTCTCAGCGTGCTCAAGCCGCTGCCGCCGAAGCGCCAGCGTTTCGTGCTGGCGCGCGAGCTGCTGATCGCCTTGTGTGTGTTGATGGCGTTCCTGTGGGGCGGTAAATACGCGCTGGAGTTGATGCATCTACGCCAGGAATCGGTGGCGATCGCCGGCGGCATCGTGCTGTTCCTGATCGGCATCCGCATGATCTTCCCGCGGCCGGAGGGCCTGATGGGCGAGATCCCCGATGGCGAACCCTTCATCGTGCCGCTGGCCATCCCGCTGGTGGCTGGCCCGTCCGGCATGGCCGCGGTCATGCTGATGGGCAGTAACGAGCCCACGCGTCTGTGGGACTGGAGCCTGGCGCTGATGATCGCCTGGATCGGCGCCTCGTCGATCCTGGCCTCGGCGCCGTTGCTGTACAAGCTGCTCGGTCACCGCGCATTAACCGCTGTCGAGCGTCTGATGGGGATGTTGTTGGTCGCCATCTCGGTGCAGATGTTCTTGGATGGCTTGGGCACGTACTTCAAGCTGCCGGTTTCGATTTAAGACGCTTGTCATCAGGCCGGTCGCCTGACCGGTTGCCGCCATCCGCGCGGAAGGGCGTGGTGAGTGCGCGGCGAGACTCCAAGCCGCGACTCCTCGATATGCCGAGACGCACGTCTCGCTCTCTCTGCGACCCCGTGCAACCTGGCATGTGAGCCTTCACATAGGCAGTTCATGTTGCACTGCGCGAACTTTGTCACGCCGCCGTCACAATCAGGCCTTAGCGTGTTAATCTGTTGTTAACCGTTGCGGCAGCAACCAGCCGCGCGGCAAGGGACCCCAGATCATCGGCAGCCCACCCCCGGGAACGGTTGGGCTGACTGCGCCTTTTTGTCACTGCCCAACCTGTATCGAGGCTACCGAAATGACCCACCCCCGTTGTCTTCGCATGTCCAAGCTGACGCTTGGCCTTGTCGCCGCACTCGCTGCTGCCCCTGTCTTTGCCCAGAGCACCTCCGCTGGCGTCGCTGGTTTGGTCACCAGCAGCGGCGGCCAGCCGGTCCCGAATGCCGAAGTCACGATCACCCACGTCGAATCGGGCACCGTCAGCCGCGCCACCACCGATGCCAGCGGACGCTACAACGCGCGCGGCCTGCGTGTGGGTGGGCCGTACACGATCACCATCACCAAGTCCGGCGAAGGCACCAAGACCGAAGAGGGCGTGTACCTGAACCTCAATCAGGTCAATAGCGTCGACGCTTCCCTTGGCGGCGACGTCACCACGCTTGGCGCGGTGCAGGCCATCGGTGGCGACTACGGCTCGGCGCTGTTCAGCGCCAACAAGATGGGCACCGGCACCAACGTGACCCGCGAGCAGATCGAATCGCTGCCGTCGATCAACCGCAACCTGCAGGACTATGTGCGCCTGGATCCGCGTGTGGCGCAGACCGACAAGGCGCGTAACGAGATCTCGGTGGGTGGCCAGAATCCGCGCTTCAACCTGATCCGCGTCGATGGCATCAGCACCAACGACGCGTTCGGTCTCGAATCCAACGGCCTGCCGACGCCTCGGCAGCCGTTCTCGATGGATGTCATCGACGAGATCTCCGTCGACGTGGCCAACTACGACGTCACCATCACCGGCGCCACCGGTGGCGTGATCAATGCGGTCACCAAGTCCGGTACCAACGAATTCCACGGATCGGTGTACGGCACCTACCGTGAGAACGATTGGTCGGGCAAGAACCAGAACGACATCCGTCCGCAGCTGTTCGATAACGAAACCACCTACGGTTTGACCCTGGGCGGCCCGGTCATCAAGGACAAGCTGTTCTTCTTCGCCAACTACGAAAAGTACAAGGGCAAGGGCGTGTTCACCGGCGCTTCCGGCTACGGTCCGCTCGGATCGGGCGAGAGCAATATCGTCGGTATTTCGCAGGCGCAGGTCGATCAGATCATCGACATCTCGCGCAATGTCTATGGTTTCGACCCGGGAACCCTGGCGCTACCGGCCCTGGATTCGGACTCGGAAGAAAAGGGCTTCAAGCTCGACTGGAATATCTCCGACAAGCACCGTGCGTCGGTTCGTTACGGCGAGAGCGAGCAGAGCACTGCCAATCTCAATGGTTTCGGCAATCAGGCGCTGTCGCTGAATTCGTTCCACTACGTTCGCGATTTCAGCCTCAAGACGTATACGGCGCAGCTTTTCAGTGACTGGACGGACACGTTCTCCACGGAAGCCAAGGTGTCGTACCGCGATTACTCGGCAGTGCGTACCGCAGCGTCGCAGCTGCCAGCCGTAGCGGTGCGGATCGGTAACAACACGGTCAACCTGGGGACTGAGCAGAGCACCCAGGCCAACGAACTGCGGACCGAAACGTGGAATGCCTTCTTTGCCGGCACGTTGTTCTTGAACGACCACACCGTCAAGTTCGGCTTCGACTATGAAGATAACGACCTGTTCAATCTGTTCGGTCAGCGCGTCTTCGGTTCCTACACGTTCAATTCGATTGCCGATTACGCAGCCAATCGTCCGCTGAACTACCGTTATTCGCGCTCCAACAGCGGCAACATCGACGACATCGCGGCCAACTGGGGCATGCGTAATGTCGGCGTGTTCTTGCAGGATACCTGGGCCGTCAACAACAACCTGACGCTGACGTTCGGTGTGCGTTATGACGAGCCGATGGTCAAGAACAGCCCGGCCTACAATGCAACCGCGTCGACGCTGTTCGGCTTCCGCAACGACCAGACCATCGATGGCAACGGATTGTTCGAGCCGCGCTTCGGTTTCAACTATACATTCGACAGCGATCGCCCCACCCAGTTGCGCGGCGGCGTAGGCCTGTTCCAGGGTGCCGCGGCAACCGTGTGGTTGTCCAACCCGTACTCCAACACCGGCCTGGCGTATACCGATTACAACTTCTCCAGCCAGACGCTGGTGAACACCAACGGCATTCGCTTCACGCCTGACATCAACAATCAGCCGACTGGTAATGGTTCGTTGAATGGCGCTACGCAGTCCGTCGACTTCGTCGACAGCAAGCTGGGTCAGCCGTCGGTGTGGAAGGCCAACCTGGCATTCGATACCGAACTCCCCTGGTACGGCATCGTGGCATCTGCCGAGGCGGTGGTGACCAAGGTCAACGAGGCGATCTACTACCAGCAGCTCAATCTGGGCAATACCAGCCGCGTGGGTCAGGATGGTCGTAACCTGTACTGGAATACTGCAGGCTTGAATCCGGCCTGCTGGTTGGAGGACGGCCGTAACCCGACCGGTGCCGGCGCTCCGGCGGCTTGCGTGCGCGGCACCGCCTCGGTGGTCGATGCGCGCGGTTCGCGTGATCCGCGTTTCAACGATGCGATCATCGCGCGTCCAACCGACAAGGGTGGCAGCGAGAGCTTTACCGTCGGCCTGAACAAGCCCTTCAATGGCGGCGACTGGTCGTGGGGCCTGTACTACACCTACACCGACGCCGATGAAGTCAGCGGCCTGACCAGTTCGACCTCGGGTTCGCAGCTGGGCAACAACGCGGTCTTCCAGGCCAACGAAAATGTTGCCTCGACCGCTGCGTATGAGGTCAAGAACAGCATCCTCGGCACCTTGAACTGGAAGCATGCGTTCTTCGGCGATTACGAAACCAAGTTGGGCCTGATTTACCAGGGCCGCAACGGTCGTCCGTACAGCTATGCGTTCGATAACGACGCCAATGGCGACGGTCGCTTGAACGACCTGCTGTACATCCCGGCCGGTCGCGGCGATGTGCTGTTCGGTACCGCTCGAGAAGAGCAGGCGTTCTGGAACTACATCGAAGGCAACGAGTATCTGGCTGCCCGCCGTGGTCAGGTCGCCGAGCGCAACGGCGCACGCAACTCCTGGATCAACCAGTTCGATCTGCATATCGAGCAGGAGATCCCGGGCTTCTTCAAGGACAACAAGGCCTCCCTCTGGCTTGACGTCATGAACGTGGGCAACCTGCTCAACAAGAAGTGGGGCCGTGTCGAGGAGTATGGCTTCCCGGGCATGCGTGGTGTCGTGGAGTACGGCGGTATCGACGCGGCCAGCGGCAAGTACGTGTATCGCTTCAACACACCGGACCAGTCCACGGTCTATGACGATCGTGGCATCTCCCGCTGGGCGCTGCAGCTGGGCTTCCGCTACCAGTTCTGATTGCGGTTAGCGTGTCGTGTGTTGCGGAAACGGCCGGGGCAACCCGGCCGTTTTCTTTTCGGCGGGTGAGTACGCTAAAGTTCCTGAGATACGACAGGAGCAAGCTATGGAACTCAGCAGTACGGCAGCACGGGCGCTGCCGGTGGTGGACGCGCGGATCTACCCGCGTGGTGGCCTGGACGTCTTGTCCAAGGCGGAAGTGGCCCGGCTGCGCGATGCCTCCAGTGGCGGCATGCACGAGTTGCTGCGCCGTTGCGCGCTGGCCGTGCTGACCAGTGGCAGTGCCTCGGACGACCCGCGCGCCGCGCGCGACCTGTATCCGGATTTCGATATCCAGGTGAACCAGCAGGACCGCGGTATCCGCATCGATCTGATCAATGCCCCGGCGATGGCATTCGTGGACGGCGAGATCATTCGCGGTGTGGCCGAGCTGCTGTTCGCCGTCGTGCGCGACCTTGCCTACATGGCCATCGAGCTTGAGGCCCAGCGCGGCGATCTGGATACCAGCGAAGGCATCACCAACGCGGTGTTCGGGCAGCTGCGCAATGCGCGCATCCTGCAGCCGTCGGACCCGAACCTGGTCGTGTGCTGGGGCGGGCATTCCATCTCGCGCGACGAGTATCTCTACACCAAGCAGGTGGGTTACGAGCTCGGCCTGCGCGGCCTGGACATCTGCACCGGCTGCGGCCCGGGTGCGATGAAGGGCCCGATGAAAGGCGCGACGATTGCCCATGCAAAGCAGCGCAAGCACCACACGCGCTACATCGGCGTGACCGAGCCCGGCATCATCGCGGCCGAATCACCCAACCCGATCGTCAACCACCTGGTGATCATGCCGGACATCGAGAAGCGCCTGGAGGCCTTCGTCCGCATCGGCCACGGCATTCTGGTGTTCCCAGGCGGTGTCGGCACGGCCGAAGAGATCCTTTACCTGCTCGGCATTCTGCTGCGTGAGGAAAATGCGGGCCTGCCGTTCCCGCTGATCCTGACCGGCCCGACTATCGCCGCGCCGTACTTCGCGCAGATCGACCGCTTTATCCGCCTGACCCTGGGCGATGCCGCCGCCTCCCGCTACGAAATCATCGTCGGCGACCCGGTCGCCGTGGCGCGCCGCATGGCCGAAGGCATCCACGAGGTGCGCGCGCACCGCAAGGACCAGAAGGACTCGTACTACTTCAACTGGTCGGTGCACATCCCGCTCGAGTACCAGCAACCGTTCGAGCCTAGCCACGAAGCCATGGCCGCCCTGGACCTGCATCACGGCCGCCCGGCACCAGCCCTGGCCGCGGACCTGCGCCGCGCCTTCTCCGGCATCGTCGCCGGCAACGTCAAGGAAGACGGCATGCGCCGCATCGAAGAGTTCGGCCCGTTCGAAATCAACGGCGACCCCGACATCATGCAGGCCCTGGACGAGCTGCTGCGCGGCTTCGTCGAACAGCGCCGGATGAAGATCTCGGGGGATTACCGGCCTTGTTATCGGGTAGTGACCTAGAGTCCGCCTAAAGCGAAGGCCTCTCGACGGGAAGGGGTAAGGGTTTGAGCTGGGTGCGGCCCGCCCACATGGGACCCCCCGGGGGGGGCGCACGTCGGTGCCCCTGAAACGACCGCTCATCCCCTGGGCGCTTGTTTCCAGCGGGGGGGGCGATGCATTTTGAGCAAGTCACGCTGGGGAGCGTCCAATGTCTTATCGCCGATCTACCGGCTTCACACTTGTCGAATTGATGATTGCAATCGCCGTATTGGCGATTTTGCTTACCATCGCGTTTCCAAGCTTTCGTGGAGTGATTCGCTCCAATCGCGTCGCGAGTAGCGCCAATGAGACCATCGGGCTACTGTCTCTTGCCCGCAGCGAAGCGATACGCAATCGCCGAGGTGGGGGAGTTTGCGGCAGTGCGTCGGGAACGGCCTGCGACAATAACTGGGCGAGCGGAATGCTGGCTTGGGCGGATACCGATGGAGATGGCGCTTTCAAGAGTGGCGACACCGTTCTGCGTTTCGTTTCGATAGACCGGTCGCTGAGCAATTACGGCCCGTCCGGCACTGCGATTGCTTTCGATGGGAGGGGGCGTAGGCTTGCTTCCACCAACCAGCAGATCACGCTGCAGCCAACCATGTGTGATGGGCAGGCATTGCGCCGCACGTTGGTCGTCAATGGCGCCGGTCAGATCACGTCCCAGAAAGGCGCCTGCCAATGATGCTTCCCCGATCCTTCGTATCGCGCTCCCGGTCCGATGGCTTCAGCTTGCTCGAAGTGCTGATCGCCATCGTCGTTCTTGCGTTTGGTCTGCTTGGGTTTGCGCTATTGCAGACCGCTAACGTGCGGTTCGTGCAGAGCGCCAACTATCGTACTCAGGCCACTAACCTGGCGTACGACTTACTAGACCAGATGCGCAGCAATCGCTTCCAATCGGCCTGGTATACCGACGCTACCTTTTCCGCCAACACGGTCACAGTTGCCAGTTGCAGCCGACCCCTTGGAACCGATCTCACGGTCGCAACCAACATCGCACGCTGGAAGTGTCAGGTGGTACAGGCGTTGGGAGAGGGCGCCAGTGCGACAGTGCTAAATACCAACGGCCAAGTCACCGTAGGCATCAGCTGGGGGGACCAGCGCTGGGATGCAAGCAACCCGAATGCGCTCACAACCTTCACCTTGGTGTCTCAGCTATGACTCCCCGCTTCCCGTCCAAGCCTGCAATTGCCGGTATCAGCTTGATCGAAATGATGATCGCCATGGTGATCGGCCTTGTGTTGATGCTGGGAGTGATTCAGGTCTTCTCGGCATCCCGTACCGCATCGATGCTTGCAGAAGGAAGTGCGCGTGCGCAGGAGAACGGACGGTTTGCGTTGGAGTTTCTGCAGCGCGACATCCGCATGGCAGGGCACTTCGGCTGCGTTAATGACCAAGCGCATTTTGTGCGTGGTGAGGGGGACCCGGTGGTAACTACCGGGGCCGCTAGTGGCTCAGGCCATCCGCTGGATTTCAGTGTTAGCGTTCAGGGCTACGAAGCGCCCAACACCAAACCGACCGATATCCTGACGATCGGAGCCAACTGGGCGGTACCAACGAATCTGCCAGCATCGATTTCCAAGCTCAACCCGCGCGGAGGTAGCGACATCCTCGTGTTGCGCTACCTGGCGCCAGAGAGCGTGCCGATTACTGGGCTGACGTCGGGTAGTAACAGCGTGGTCAACTTCAATGCCACTAGTGGCCTACGCTTGACCGAGGGCGGCCAGGCCGCTCCCACTTTATTTGGAATCGCTGATTGCGCACATGCAACGGTATTCAAGGGTGTCTACGCCAGCGGCAAGGTCACTGCGAATGGAACGAATTTGTCAAATTATTCGGCGAGGCCGACGGGGCAGGCGTTAATTTACAGAGCCGAATCATTCGCGTACTACGTGGGAACCTCGGCAACAACGGGCGAGCCGGCGCTTATGCGTGCGCGCTCGAACGGTCTTGACGATTACGGAACACCAGAGGAGCTGGTTGAAGGTATCGAAAATCTGCAGTTGCTGTTCGGTCTTGATCAGACCGCTAGTATGTCCACGACCTCTCCACCATTAGGGAACATCAACACGCAGGCCATCGCAAGCGATGTTTCCATCGGCACAGATGCTGCTGCAGCTGGGCAATGGAGGCGAGTGGGGCAGGTCCAGGTCGGCATTCTCGCCCGTAGTCCTTCACCTTCCACAGCTGAGAAACCGACGACTGCGGTGCGCTATCCAAGCGCATTAGGAGTGTCTTTTGCGCCAGCAGCTCAAACTGACGGGCGATACAGGATGACGTACGAGTCCACGATCGCCTTACGTAACCGACTGTTCGGAAACTGACCCATGAATGCATACGCTCACCTGCGCCCCCTGGCCGCTCGCCCTCATGGTGCGGTGCTCTACGTTGCGCTGATCATGCTGCTCCTATTAGCATTGATCGGCATTGCCGGGATGCAAGTGGCAGGGATGCAGGAAAAAATGGCATCCAATTACCTGGCCACCAATATCGCCTTTCAGAATGCCGAAGGAGTAACGCGTCGGAGCGAGCGTGCCATCGAGGCAATCGCCAATCGTACGGATGCGCCGACAGGCGCGCCTTTAGTCGATACCGATATCCAGCAGAACTGTGATGCGGCATTTGACCCGGTTGCATGGGGGCGCAGCAAGGCAACCACGGTGAATGAAGCGGTCAACGTACGGCGCATCGACTCGTGCATCATCGGTGGAGGATCACTTGCGATGGGGGATCCGCTCGACCCCGTGACGCCTGTGTACCAAATCACCACATTCTCCAACGATGCCGTGACGGATGCCTCGTCATCGGCATCGATCGACACCATCTTCAAGCTCTGAGGCTGCCGGCATGTCCCGTCGCATTTTCCGAACCGCTGTCGTTTCCGCGATCGTGCTTGCCGCAGCTGGCGGCTACTTCGTCTACAGCCTGGTTGCCGCGCAAGGCCAGGGTGGTCTGGCGCAGTCTCCGCTGAATAACGCGACATCGGTTCCGCCGGCTTTCATCATGGCAGTCGATGACTCGAATTCGATGACGTTTGAGCGCATCTTCAAGGGTGGGGATGGGCGTCTGCGTTGGAATGGCACGAGTTTCTTTAGTTCTGCAGGTGTATTTTCTGAAGTGGGAGAGAGCTGTCAATATCAAGTTGGTAGAAATACTTTTAATTACAATGATTGCTACCTTTATCTTTTCCCGTTTCCTGATTACAACTCTTCATATGATCCGGGTGTAGCTATTCCACCGTTGGATCAATTTGGCTTCGCGAGATCATCAGCATATAATTCAGGTTATTATGATCCGAGTCTCACGTACGATCCGTGGAGTTTGGCTGTAGGTAATGATGCCAACAAGGGGTTGTGGCCGTCTGCTGATTTTGATAGAGCTAGAGCTGATTCACGGGATCCGCAAGTTTACGGGGGTAGTGACAACGACATAAAAATGAGTAAGTACGGAACTATTGTGAGTCTTGGTGCGCGCAGAGAGAACGCGGACGATAGCCCGTTTAGGTTTATGGCTGGAATGACGGTTCCCGCCCAAACACGGTATCGCACATCAGCAAATACGAGGGTGTGTAGCAACAATAACAGTAACGGACTTGCTGGTACCAATGGGTTTTGGGTAACTCTTAACTCTAGCGCTTCGATAGCTGTTGATTGCTCCGTGCAAATTTCTTATATCCCCGCAACATTTTATCTCCCGGCCGCGGCGCCTGCGCCGCCGGGATATCTAGTTAGCGACGTTAATCGCCCGATCATTACGAATGCGTGCGGTCCTGGCTGCAACTTGCGTCGTTACCAGATATTGCAGGCAAATTACGATCCTACAACAAGCGCGTATAACGACGCGAAGAAGAATTTCGCGAACTGGTTCCAATATCACCGAAATCGAATTCTTTCCATCATTGGCTCGGAATCGAGAGCATTGGCTGCTGTTGACAAGATGCGTGTGGGCTATTTCACCATCAATAATCTGTCACCGGTGACCATGTACAACATCGATGATGATGTCTCACGGACATCGCTATTCGAGCAAATTTACCGTCTCGAGCCCAGTGGTGGTACGCCAAATCGTAGTGCCGTCGATTATCTGGGTAAACAGTTTGCGCGAGCGGGGGATGGGGCGCCGGTGTTACGTGCATGCCAGAAGAATGGCGGCATGCTATTCACCGATGGCTATACGAATACTAGTAATACCGTCGGTGGGTATGGTAACGCCGACTCTACAGGCACGACTAATTTTCCTGGTGCCCCATTCGCTGACGCTTACAGCGACACGATTGCTGACGTTGCTGCGGCCTATTATTCCGGCACATCTACTCCATTGGTAACTGGTCCGAGTTTTCCTGCGGGCTTGGTGCCTGTTGACGACAAGTGCGCAACACTCTCAAAGACGTCTGCGGACTGGAAGCGGCTAGACTGCCAGAAGGATCTGCATATGAATTTCTATGCGATCACGTTGGGCGCTCAGGGCAGGATATATGAGGTCAACCAAGCGGCCACCAACGATCCCTATGCCAGTGCTCCTGACTGGAATTCCAATGGGAATCCAACTGCCGATGATGATGGTCGTGTCATTGACGAGCTTTGGCATGCCACCGTTAATAGCCGTGGCCAGTTCATCAATGCCAAAAGTCCTGCGGAAGTAACCGGCGCTATGCGGCGTGTACTGTCTGCCGCCAGTGCTGCAAATTCGCCTTCCGGAACCTTGGCGTTGACGGGCGCGCGCATTGGTGCAGGTTCCCTGACCGTGTCGCCCGAATACGAGATCAAGAACAACGGAACTGATTGGTCCAGTAAGCTGAGGGCTAGTCAAGCCTCGGTAGATCCGGATACGCGAGAAGCACGTTTTACGCCGTTCTGGGAGGCTTCCGAGCAGATGCCGGCACCTACTGCCCGTAATGTGTTCTTCAACGATGGTAGTAACGTACGTAAGTTCGACGGAACAACTGTCAGTCTGAGCGGACTCTGTGGACTCTCCCAGACTCTTTATCCCGGTCAAGCACTTTGCTCAGCGCAGAATCTGACCGATCTCGGGGCGACCGCTGCTACGGCGGCCAGCTATTTACTCGGCGACCGAAGCGGTGAGGTGCAGCAGAAAGGCAAGTTGCGCGATCGCAGCACGGTGCTGGGCGACATCATCAATTCTGCGCCGTTGATCAGTGCGCCTGTCGATGACTACGGATACCGCGCTCTGGGTGGAACGTTGGGAACAACCTATACTAACTACCTCAATACTAAGCGCGCCAATCAAGGCTATATGGTGTATGCGGGCGCAAACGACGGCATGATGCACGCCTTCGATGGCGGGATGAATGGCAGTGGGACGGTCACGGGTGGTGGTGGACGTGAGCGCTTTGCCTATATTCCGGCGACGTCCTATGGGCACATGGGTAATCTGTTATTGCCATATCAAGCTAATAAAGGATCTGCTCAGCCGTTTGATCATCGCTATTTCGTTGATGGCCCGCTGGCAGTGGGAGATACCTACTACAGCAACAGTTGGAAGACGACGCTGGTTGGTACGACCGGAGCCGGTGGCCGCGGCGCGTTTGCGCTGGATGTCACTAATCCGGGTGCGTTCGGTAGCGGGAGTCGACTTTGGGAAATCAACGACCTCAGCGGTGATGCCGCGGTGCGTTCCAATATCGGACATGTGCTCGGCAAGCCCGTCATTGTCCCGATACGTGCTGCCAATGGCACTGTGAGCTGGAAAGCGATCTTCGGTAACGGCTATGACAGCGCCAGCGGCAAAGCCGTATTGTTTGTAGTGGACATCGGAACGTCGTCGACTCCGGTCGTCCGTATGATCGAGGCGACGGAACCGGGGAACGCGATCAGTGGCCGGAACGGGCTGGGCAATATCATTGTCCTGGATCGCGTGGACAATTTAACAGTAGACCCGTCCGGTATGCCGGCTCGTACGCGGGATGGCTATGCGGACACGGTTTATGCCGCCGATCTTCGCGGTGCGATCTGGAAGTTCGATCTTACGTCGACCGCAACTTCGGTAACCGTTCCTGCATTCATTACGGGGACGTATACCGAAGGTGGGCGCACCTACCGGCAGCCCATTACCGGTGGACTACAGGCTGCTTCTGGTGAAAATGGCGGAGTCCTCGTGCTGTTTGGTACTGGTAGCTTTTCGTTCAACGACGACAGCCTGCCAAGTTCCGGGCAGCACACACAAAGCCTTTACGGTTTTACGGATCAGGTGGATGGTGTGATCGCCACGACCCTAAGTAGAGCGAACCTGACCCCCTATTCGGTCGCGACTGCTACGGGCGGCGCGACGCGCAGCTTGCAAGCAGGTACTGCTCCGGCAACAGCTCTTGGATGGTACGTGGATTTGCCCGCCGGCGAGCGATTCGTGGGTTATCCGGAGCTTGTCTCGGGAATTCTCTTCATGCCCACATATGCGCCGCTCGCTGCAAGTAGCGGCTGCAGCACCGATGGCGTGAATTGGCTATTTGGCCTGAATTCGCGTACTGGCGTGGGCGCATTGTCTGGTGTTCGAATGGGTGGGATCAGTGGTTCCACGCTCGCCAGCGGTGCTGCCGGTATTTCACTCAATACAGGCGGAAACGCCCCTGTGAAGGATGTGGGGGTATCGGTCGTACCTAGACTTGAACCCAAGGTCAATCCAAAGGATGGCTCAGCCGCCCCAGTCGTTCCGCCAGGTTCGGGTTGCTGGATGGTCGTCAACGTGGCAGGCGCCACGCCCATGTATGTTCCTTATCCTTGCGGCCGCCAATCCTGGCGCCAGATTCAGTAAAGGAGGTTTCAGTGTCGCCACGTCTATCCCGCTTCGCCTCTCGTCGGCTGTCTCAATATGCTGGGGGTCATGGTTTCACCTTGATTGAATTGATGGTGGTGGTCGCTATCGTGGGAATCTTGGCTGCGGTCGCTTATCCTTCTTATGCTGAACACATACGCAAGTCACGCCGTGCACAGGCAAAGGCGGATCTGGTTGAATACGCGCAGCTGGCCGAGCGCTCGCATACCACGAACAACACGTATGCGAACTTTCGCTTTGGGAATGGTTCGACCACCATCCAATCGCCGCGTGAAGGTGGGACTGCGCAGTACTTGATCACAGTCGCTGCTAGTCAATCCGCTTTTACTTTGACTGCGACGCCGCAAGGCAGTCAGCTGCGGGATACGTGCGGCACAATGACCTTAAACCAGGCCGGGGTGAAGACTCCGAATGCTTCAGCCACTGCCGGCTGCTGGTAGCTCACTCAAGGTGTTGCACTGACGTAAAGTTGCGTCTAGAATACGCCTCCCCGCCCGAATAGCTCAGCCGGTTAGAGCACTTGACTGTTAATCAGGGGGTCGTTGGTTCGAGTCCAACTTCGGGCGCCAAGATGTGAGAAGAGGCCGCGACTAGTCGCGGCCTCTTTGTTTTGGGCCTATGAGCGCCGGCAGCTGGTGGGCGTGGTATAGCGCACGGCGCGTGCTCTCCCTGCGTTGTTGACCACAACGTCTGCGAGCCGCTTGGCATTGCTGCACAGGCTGATGGTGATGTTGGTGCCGCTGCTTCGGCCGCTGGGAAGGAACCGCACGACAGGCCTGCCGAGGTTCGAGGTGACGTCGATATCGCCGGTCGCCGGATACTGGATGACTCTTAGAACGGCGGCGCTCTGCGCTGGTTGTCCGTGGCGGTCAGGGTCCTTGAACAGGATCCAGCCCTGGCTCCACACCCGGTCTGGCCGACAGGTTGCCCCATCGGCAGATGGGCACATGCTCATCGGAACGCGTTGTGTAATGGCCAGGCTTCTTGCCATCGCAAGATGTGCCGTGAGCAAATGCACTCGGGTTGTCGCCCGCTGCCACTCCAGAACGCTCTGGAAGCTCGGCAGGCCGATGGCTGACGTGATGGCTATGACTGCCATCACGACCAACAACTGCACTGCGGTGTACCCTCTCGCGCTCGAACGAGTCACTGCTTCCATCGCGCTCTCCCTGAGGTCGAGCGAGCAGTCTCCGTGTTGGTCGCATGCCAGGGAACGCTTGCTTCACCCAAGTGAGCGTCAGGTTTTTACCGGCATCGACCTACGAGATTTCGTACCGTCCTCCCCCGAGATCCGCTCCATGACCGACCGCTTTGAACTCGTCTCCCCGTACTCTCCAGCCGGCGACCAACCCGCTGCCATCGAGAAGCTGGTGGCCAACTTCGAGGCCGGCCTGGCCAAGCAGACCCTGCTGGGGGTGACCGGTTCGGGCAAGACCTACACCATCGCCAACGTCGTACAGCAGGTGCAGAAGCCGACCCTGGTGATGGCGCCCAACAAGACGCTGGCAGCGCAGTTGTACGGCGAGTTCAAGTCGTTCTTCCCGAACAACGCGGTCGAGTACTTCGTCAGCTACTACGACTATTACCAGCCCGAGGCTTACGTGCCGTCGTCGGATACCTTCATCGAGAAGGACAGTTCGATCAACGAGCACATCGAACAGATGCGCCTGTCGGCGACGAAGACTCTGCTCTCGCGTCGTGACTCGCTGGTGGTCGCCACCGTCTCGGCGATCTATGGCCTGGGTGCACCTGAGGATTACCTGTCGCTGCGCCTGATCCTGTCGATTGGCGAGCACATCGACCAGCGGCAGTTGATCCGTCACCTCACCGACCTGCAGTACACGCGCAACGAATTCGAGCTCACCCGCGGTGCGTTTCGCGTACGCGGGGAGGTGGTGGACGTGTTTCCGGCCGAGTCCGATACCGAGGCATTGCGGATCGAGTTGTTCGACGGCGATGTCGAGCAGCTGACCTTGTTCGACCCGCTGACCGGCGAGACCCTGCGCAAGCTGCAGCGCTACACCGTCTATCCGAAGACGCACTACGCCACCACGCGCGAGCGCACGCTCAGCGCCGTCGATACGATCAAGGAAGAGCTGAAGGAACGGCTGGAACAGCTGTATTCGCAGAACAAGCTGGTGGAAGCGCAGCGCCTGGCGCAACGCACCCAGTTCGATCTGGAGATGATGGCCGAGGTAGGCTTCTGCAACGGCATCGAAAACTATTCGCGGCACCTCACCGGCAAGGCGCCCGGTGAGCCGCCACCGACATTGTTCGACTACTTGCCGCCGGACGCATTGCTGGTCATCGACGAATCCCACGTGACCATTCCGCAGATCGGCGCGATGTACAAGGGCGACCGTTCGCGCAAGGAAACGCTGGTGGAATTCGGCTTCCGCCTGCCGTCGGCACTCGACAACCGGCCACTGCGCTTCGAAGAATGGGAAGCGCGCTCTCCGCGCAGCATCTATGTGTCGGCGACCCCGGGACCCTATGAGTTACGCGAGTCCGCCGGCGAAATCACCGAGCTGGTCGTGCGTCCAACGGGGTTGATCGATCCAGTCGTAGAGATCCGCCCAGTGGGCACCCAGGTCGACGACCTGATGTCCGAGGTGCACGAGCGCATCAAGCTCGGTGACCGCGTGCTGGTCACCACGCTGACCAAGCGCATGGCCGAAAACCTCACCGAATACCTGGGCGAGCACGGTATTCGCGTGCGCTATCTGCACTCGGACATCGACACGGTGGAGCGCGTGGAGATCATCCGCGACCTGCGCCTGGGCAAGTTCGATGTGTTGGTCGGCATCAACCTGCTGCGCGAAGGCCTGGACATGCCGGAGGTGTCGCTGGTGGCGATTCTGGACGCGGACAAGGAGGGTTTTCTGCGTTCGACCGGCTCGTTGATCCAGACCATCGGTCGTGCTGCCCGAAATCTGCGCGGCAAGGCCATCCTGTATGCCGACAAGATGACACGCTCGATGCAGGCGGCGATCGACGAAACCGACCGGCGTCGCGAAAAACAGGTCGAGTACAACCTTGAGCATGGCATCACGCCGAAGTCGGTGGCGCGCCCGATCTCCGACATCATGGAGGGTGCCCGCGAGGACGCCGCCGAGAAGAAGGCTGGCAAGGGGCGTTCGAAGTCGCGTCAGGTGGCCGAAGAAGCGCCGGACTATCGTGCGATGAAGCCTGCCGAGATCGCCGGCAAGCTCAAGAGCCTGGAGCAGAAGATGTACCAGCACGCCAAGGATCTGGAGTTCGAGGCTGCGGCCCAGATTCGTGACCAGATCCAGAGGTTGAAGGCGGCAAGCCTGGGGTAGGGCAGGACGTCGCCCAAGTGCAATGAGGGCTTGTGATCCTCAAAACCCTGCGCTAGAATGCGCGCCCTGCACAGCGCAATGCTGGCGCAGGATTCGGGCGGTTAGCTCAGCGGTAGAGCACTACCTTGACATGGTAGGGGTCACAGGTTCGAACCCTGTACCGCCCACCACTTCAAGTCCAGATAACATAAGGGCTTGGGTGGCTTCAAGATCGGCAACGACGTCTGCCACTGACTCCAGAAGTGACGTTGCTCAGAAGCTTCTCTTGCTTCGGCCTGTCCTTGGCCAGATCTTCGATGATCGATTTCAACCCTTCTTCGCTGCGTTTAAGATGCCTCGGATCTAGCCTTGCGCAACGGTGGTTGGTTGTGTCTGTTGGGCGGTGAGCCTGCAAGATGCTCCCCATGTGACTAGTCCACGTTGCCGCGGCCCCGGGACGATGTTGCGGCCAACCCCATCCGATCTACGATAGGGCTGCGGAGTTCATTCTTTCTTATTGCCTATGCGCGATTGCCGCCTGCGCGGGTCGCTCGACCAGCTAACTGAACGCTACTTCGGACGACTCGGGCGCGTCGCCAATGCAAGCAGCTGGCTTCTACGATCGGTTGATGCCTTTGGCTAGCTGCCACTCCCCAAGGTTTGATCCAATCCAGGCTCACCCGCACCGCTTCCGGACCAGTGCTGTCCGGCCAGTACGGTCGCGTGAGTCCACCGAAAGCGCTTTCTCCGTCACACGTCCTGCTTTAACATCCCACCCGCGCTGACGGAAAGGAAGGCTGGCGATGGACGAGTATCAGCACACCGTGCTGACCAGGGGAGGGTATCGCGTCGTGGCGATCACGCGCGATGAGATGTATGCGCCTGATGCTGTTGTGGCGTACGCGGTCGTTACCGATGCGGGGGCGCGAATCACGCCCGATCTGTCCCTGGATCAGGCGAAGGTATGGATTGACTCTCTCGTCGAAAGTGAGAGCGGGGGTCGCAAGTCCGGCCTGATCGATCATAAGCCCGTCGTTCGTCGCTAGTTGTCGTCAGATGCAAGCCTAAGGAGAAGGGCGCATGTCCAAACCCAAAACGATTGCGATTGCCACCTTGGTCGCTGTGCTCACCGGGTACTTGCTGTCCGGCTATATCACGCTGCTCCTGCTGCGGCTTGATACGGCCCTGTACAGCTGGGATACCTATTACCGCTATTTCAGCGCATTGGGTTTGCCGCAAGTCGCTCCGTTCGCCACCAAGATCAAGATGTCCGGTGTCATTGGCTTCGGTCTGCCAGGAATCGTGTGGCTCATTGCGATTGCATTGATCCTCAAGCCGAAGGCGCGAGCCCTGCATGGTGACGCACGCTTCGCTGGCGCCGCCGATCTTGCCAAGCACGGTCTTTTCAAGCCCAGCGGGAACGGCATCGTCGTCGGCAAGTTCAACGGCAAGCTGGTGCGTTTGAGCGGGCAGCAATTCGTGATCCTTGCGGCGCCGACGCGCTCGGGCAAGGGTGTCGGTGTCGTCATCCCTAACCTGCTCGAGTACCAGGAATCGATCGTCGTCCTGGACATCAAGCAGGAAAACTTCGATCTCACCAGTGGTTGGCGTGCGAGTCAGGGCCACGAAGTCTTCTTGTTCAATCCGTTCGCCGAAGACCGGCGCACGCATCGCTGGAATCCGTTGACCTACGTGTCGAACGACCCGGCGTTCCGCGTCTCGGACCTGATGAGCATCGCCGCGATGCTGTATCCGGATGGCTCGGACGACCAGAAATTCTGGGTCAGCCAGGCGCGCAATGCGTTCATGGCTTTTGCCCTGTATCTGTTCGAGAACTGGGACGAAGAGCTGTCGCTGGGCTTCCCGGGCGGGGCAGGAGCGCCCACGCTGGGCGGAATCTACCGGCTCTCGTCGGGCGACGGTACCGACCTGAAGAAGTACCTGAAGTCGCTGTCGGAGCGGCGTTTCCTCAGCAGTAACGCCAAGTCGGCCTTTGCCAACATGCTGTCACAGGCGGATGAGACCTTCGCCTCGATCATGGGCACCTTGAAAGAACCGCTCAACGCGTGGATCAACCCCGTGCTGGACGCTGCCACCAGCGCCGACGATTTTCTGCTGACGGACCTGCGCAAGAAGAAGATGACGATCTACATCGGCATCCAGCCCAACAAGCTGGCCGAAAGCCGCCTGATCATCAACCTGCTTTTCAGCCAGATCATCAACCTCAATACCCGTGAGCTGCCGAAGTCCAACCCGGAGCTCAAGTATCAATGCTTGCTGCTCATGGACGAATTCACCTCGATCGGCAAGGTAGACATCATCGCCACCGCTGTAGCCTATATGGCCGGCTACAACATCCGCCTGCTGCCCATCATCCAGAGCATGGCTCAGCTGGATGCGACCTACGGCAAGGACCTGTCGCGCACCATCATCACCAACCACGCCCTGCAGATCCTCTACGCACCACGCGAACAGCAGGACGCCAACGACTACTCCGAGATGCTGGGCTACACCACCATCAAGAAGAAGAACGTCACCAGGGGGCGGGAGACCACGCATAGCGTGTCAGAGGAGCGTCGGGCGCTGATGCTGCCGCAGGAGCTCAAGGCGATGGGCATGGCTAAAGAGGTCTTTCTATACGAGGGTATTCCGCATCCTGTCAAGTGTGACAAGATCAAGTATTACGAAGACAAATATTTCACATCCAGACTGTTGCCTAAAGTGGACATAGCGCCAATCGATATTTTGTGATCTATATCACGCTAATTGTTGGAATTGCGCCCGACTTGCTGAAATTTTAACTAATGCTTGACGTAGCTTCACTATCAGTGCAAATTGACAAGTCAAGATTAGGGTTAGATCTGTGGCGAGCCGGAGCGGCTCCGTCGGGGCTTAACATGGAACGTTTCGATGATTTTTCAATCAAATTTGTTTCTTCCGTCCTGGTTTTCTTGGGGTCTCGGGCAGGTGCGCCGAGGCTCGAGCAGGTGCTTGGCGAAAGATACTTCTGGGTTCATTCAAGCCAGTGGCCGAAGTGAACTTGTCTGGCGAAAGCCATCACTCCCGCCATGGAGATGTAGCGTGAGGCAAGCGCAGGTCCTAAAAATGTGTGTAGTGTCGGGTGCAATTCTCTTGCTCAGCGCTTGCGCGACCAAGGCTGCCCCTGATTTCGGTGGACGGTGGAAACCTGTCAATCGATTTGCCAAGACCACCATGGAAATTCCGCTTTATAAGTCTTACGTCTACCAGGCGACGCCTATGGACGGGACTTTGAAGGCGATGCTGGAGCGATGGGCCAAGGATTCCAGCATGGACCTGGATTACAAGATTCTTTCTGACTACACGCTATTTGGTGCGGTGGCTGAAATTTCTAGTACCAATGTCAATGAGGCTGCAGCCAGCCTGAGTGCTGTCTATGCGGGCCAGGGTGTCTCGGTTGTGGTTGTCGGCAACAAGATCGTTGTACAGCCGGCATCAAGCTCGGCCGCCAAGCCTGGCGCTAATCAGTAGATCCCTCTGCCGCTCCCCGGTGGGTGCGGGCCCAACGATCGTATTTGGTAATCAACGGATAACCCATGTTCCGTAAGAAGGAAGCCGCGGGAGCCAAGGTAGAGCAGTCTGTCGCCAAGGCCGTCAGTTATGAAATCACTGTGGCCGACATGGCTCGCAAGAGCGAGCGACGTGCCTGGATGGTTGCGGGATGCTCGGTAGTTTTGTCAACGATTTTGGCAGGCGGCTATTTTTATATCCTTCCACTGAAGGAGAAAGTCCCCTTCTTGGTAATGGCCGATGCCTATACCGGAACGGCAACCGTCGCTCGCCTGACCGGAACGTTCCAGGGCGAAAAAATTACCACGAACGAAGCTATTAATCGGAGCAACGTCGCGCAATATGTCTTGGCGCGTGAATCTTATGATTCGCAGTTGATGGGTTTGCGGGATTGGGATCTGGTCTTTTTGATGTCATCTGACTCGGTCGCCGCCTCCTACCGGCAGCTTTACGCGAAAGCAAACCCGGCAAATCCGTTTGTCATGTATGGCCGTGAGAAAGCGATCCGGGTCAAGATTCTGAGCTTGACCCCGCTCGATGCACGTCCTGATGGTGGGTTCAGCGGTGCGTCAGTGCGTATTCAGCGCAGCCTATTTGACAAGCGAACGGGCGTCAGTAGGTATCTGGATAGCCGGATTATCACAATGCGTTTTACTTATCGTAATGACGTGGCGTTCTCCGAGCAGGACAGGGTGTTGAATCCGCTCGGCTTCCAAGTAGCCGAATACCGGGCCGATACGGACTACTCGAAGGGAGTACCCGTTCCGGCTGACGATGCCGAAGCACTCGATGCGCCGGCTGACCAAGCTGCCCCGGCGGCGCAGGGTGCTGCCGAGATGCCGGACGCGAGAGTCGATCAAATGCCCGCTATCGGAGCTGGCGCGCCTCAAGCGGTGGGGCCACAAACGGTCGAACCAATTTCCATTGGAAATGCTGAGGGAGCAAGCAACCGATGAGTATGAGTAGTGGACGTAAATACGGGCTTGCGTTGGCCCTTCTTGCAGCAATCGCCGCGTCGCCAGTTGTCGTGCAGGCACAGGCAGTCGATTACTATGATTACAAGCCCGATCAGATCTACCAAGTTCGGACTGGTCTAGGAATCACGACACAGATCGAACTGAGCCCAAACGAAAAGATACTGGATTACAGTACGGGTTTCAGTAGCGGTTGGGAGCTGACCCGTCGGGGCAACGTCTTTTATCTCAAGCCGAAGAACGTCGACGTGGACACCAACCTGATGGTGCGCACGGAGATGAATTCTTACATCTTCGAGCTGAAGGTCGTCGCGACCGATTGGCGCCAACTGGAGCAGGCCCGCCGTGAAGGCGTACAGTATAAGATTGCGTTCACTTATCCCGGCGACACGCAGTTTGCCGTTGCTCAAAAAGCGGTCGAGGAAGAAGTCAAGCCGTTGTTGAGTAGTGAATTAGCAAAGGATCGCCAGTACTATTTCGACTATTCGTATTCCACACGAAACAAGAAAAAGGCGTGGTTGATCCCGGTCAGTGCCTACGATGACGGGCGTTTTACCTATTTGAAGTTAAATCCGTCTCCTGAATTCCAGACCGGTAGTTTCCCGGCCGTATTTGGGCGCGAGCAAGAGCATGGCGAAGATTTTGTGGTGAATACCACTGTTGAAGGGAATACGTTGGTCGTGCATGGGACGTACCCTTATCTGGTTATCCGTCACGGTGATAACGTGGTCGGGCTGCGAAGGAATGCGAAAAAATGAGTCCAAATACTTCTAACAACGATCAAAGTCGTGAGCAGACTGATGCAGCGCGTGATACCCACGAAGAAGCACTGGGCTCGAACCCGTACTACAGTCGTGCTCAGGGCGATGCCCCCAATCTGGATGCCGCCGCGCCAACGCTGCGAAGCGCGGAAGATCAGCGGCTGAACAGGAAGGCGTTAGTCTTCCTCGCAGGTATCGTTGCGCTGCTGATCCTGATGGGGTTTCTGGTGTTACGGAAGTCGCGTGACGAGGAAGAAGCACCGAAGAAGGAGACGCAGGTCGCGCGCACCGCTACCCCGACAATTCCCAACCTTCAGCGCGATCCCGAGCCGGTGCAGGCGAGTGAGCCGGATGCGATCGACGTGTTGCCTGCGCTTCCTAACTCGGCGCCGCCTCCGCAGGTCAATTACCAGCCGATGTCGGATACCCCGCGCAACGATCGCGGGCCAACCTTGCTTGAGCGGCGCATGGCCTCGACAGGAGTCGGCTCGGGTAGTCAGGGCGGCGACGCTGGCGCTGATGCGCCACCGCAGCCGTCGGATGAGATGTATCGGCAGCTCATGTCGCGTGCGTCCGGTGGCGAGTCGTCGCCTCAGGATAGTGAGCCCAAGCGCGGCCCCGATGTGGATGATGTATCCAGCGCCAGCTTCATCAATCACCCGGACGCACTGCTGGTGCGAGGCACCTATCTGCGGTGTGTGCTCGAGACGCGCATCATTACCGACGTGCCTGGCTTTACTTCCTGCTTGCTGACCGAGCCCGTGTATTCCATCAATGGACGTAGCCTGCTGCTACCGAAAGGATCCAAGATCTACGGGGCCTATGGTGGTGGTCCGACTGGTAAGCGCGTCTCGGTTATCTGGGATCGCATTACCACCCCGAACGGTATCGACGTTGCCATGTCTAGCCCTGGCGTAGATCAGCTGGGGGGCGCAGGGCATCCGGGCCAATACAGTGCACATTGGGGGAGTCGCATCACCTCGGCGCTGATGATTAGTATGCTGGCCGATATCTTCAAATACGCGGCAGCTGAGAGCGGCCCTGAGACGACGACGATCACAGGCAATGGGCTGGCAATTCAGCAGCCTTATGAGAGTTCCACTGCGCGCACGATGGAGCGTTTAGCAGGTGAAGCGCTCAATGAGAATATGCGCCGCCCGCCAACGGTTACTATTAACCAGGGTGTCGTGGTGAATGTGTATGTGGCCAAAGATGTCGATTTTACTGCCGTGCTTGCACGGCGCCGATAACGGATAGCTGCGATGGACGCCGAGTCCAAAATTGCCGACGTATCAAGTGAGTTCCTGCGCTATCAGTACGAAGTGTTGGGTATTCACGAATACATGACGTCCAAGGACGTTACGGAAATCTGTATCAATCGTCCCGGCGAGCTCTATCTGGAAACGGCGTCGGGCTGGCAGCGTGTCGAGGTACCGACCCTGACCTTTGAACGCGCCCGGCAGTTTTGTACCGCGGTGGTCAACGAAAGCAACACGGGGCAGCGAATCACCGACGCTGACCCGGTGGTTTCGTTGACGTTCCCGACCGGCCAGCGTGCTCAGTTCGTTATCCCTCCGGCATGCGACGCAGGAAAGGTATCGATCACTATCCGTCTTCCCTCCAAGCACATGAAGACGCTGGCGCAATATCAAGAAGACGGCTTTTTCGATCAGATTCTTGAAACCGGTCATAGCCTCACCGACCAAGATCGCGAACTGCTGGAGTTGCGGCATACGCGCAACTATGCCGAGTTCTTCAGGCGCGCCGTGCTTTATAAGAAAAATATCGTCGTGTCGGGCGCAACCGGTAGTGGCAAAACGACGTTTATGAAGTCGCTTGTCCACCACATTCCGGAGAATGAGCGGCTTGTGACGATCGAGGACGCACGAGAATTATTCCTCACGCAGCAAAACACAGTTCACTTGCTCTATTCGAAAGGTGGGCAGAGCGCGAGCAACGTATCTGCAAAGAGCTGTATGGAAGCGTGCCTACGCATGAAGCCGGACCGGATCATTTTAGCGGAGCTACGAGGGGACGAAGCGTTCTATTTCATCCGTAATTGCGCATCGGGCCATCCCGGATCGATTACAAGCTGCCACGCCGGTAGTCCTGAGCAAACCTGGGACCAGCTGGCGCTGATGGTGAAGGCGTCCGCGGAAGGATCCGGACTTGAATTCGCAATTATCAAGCGTCTGTTGATGATGACGATTGACGTCGTCGTACATATCAAGGCACATGCAGGTCGGCGTTACATCACGGGTATCGACTTCAACCCTGAGCGTGCGTTCGCGTGAAACAGTGCCTGTCAAGAACTTCAAGAGCTGATGAGGTGAGTCATGCTTCCTGGAATTGAGATGGCTGCGTGTTCCGAAATGGCAGTTCCCATGTCGGTGATGCAACACGTGGTGAATGTCGAGTCTTCCAGTAACCCCTACGCCATCGGCGTGGTCGGGGGTAGGCTCGTGCGGCAGCCCAAGACCATGGGAGAAGCGCTAGCTACAGTCAGAATGCTCGAAGAAAAAGGCTACAACTTTTCGGTCGGCTTGGCTCAAGTGAATCGCTACAACCTGACCAAATACGGCCTAAGCTCGTACGAAAAGGCGTTTCATCAGTGTTCCAATCTCCAGGCGGGGTCCAAGATCCTGGCTGAATGTTATTCGCGCTCCGGCAATGATTGGGGTAAATCGTTCAGCTGCTACTACTCGGGGAATTTCGTCACCGGGTATCGACATGGTTACGTGCAAAAGATCTACGCGTCTATTCAGGGGCAGAAAGGAGCTGAGGCGGCCGCGCCGATTGCCGTCGTGAACACTAGGCAGGCGCCAAAGCCCGCGCAGGCCACGGCATCTCCGAATGTGCAAATAGAGCGTAGAATTGTCGATCAAGGCACAGTCGAAAGGGTGCAGGGAATGGCACAGAGAGCGCAGTTCATACCCCAGCGGAATGGTGACCCCGCATTGGTGATTGCTCCTTCGAGCGTGTCGGAGTACGCCAGGGGCGCGCTGATGAGGACGGCCGATGCGGCGATTTCCAGTGTTGTTTCGAATGCGCTCACGAAGCGGAGTGGGCAGGGGCCGGGGCCGAGCGAGCCCGTCGGCGAGCCCCCTTCGCACGCGCAGCAAGAAGCATCTGCGTCGGTCGCCGGCAACGCCTCAGCTCCTGTCGTAGTACGTCCTTGGGGCGAAAAAGTCACTGGCGCACATCCCATGAACCAGCAGAAGTCACCCACGGTGCCGACTGCGCCGAGTGTAGATACCGCATTCGTTTTCTGACGATTGCAAACCCAACGGCTGGCGGTGCCGGCTAGTAGTTGTTGCTAGACCATCATCAAGGAGATTAACAGTGAAGATGAACAATCAAGATATTGCAAATGCACGTCGTACGCTCAAGACAATCGCTTACGCCGTGGCTTCGGTCGCCGTGTTTGCTTCGGGCGCAGCGCTGGCTGGCCCAGGCGGAACCTCATACGGCGGCACGGATCAGAAGGTCTGCGGTTTCTTCGAAGACATCAACGGCCTGCTCAGCATGGCGTCGATCGCCGTGGTAACCATTGCTGTCATCTTCTCGGGATATCAGATTGCGTTCGCTCACAAGCGGATCGGTGACGTCGCGCCGATCCTGGTCGGTGGAGTTCTCATCGGTGCTGCCGGACAGATCTCGACCATGTTGATCGGCGAGGAAGGTGAGAAGTGCACCGCAATGGTAATGCACCTCAGCCAGTACATGAATGCATAAGAACGTCGTCTTCAGGGGCTGCACGCGTCCAGCGATGTTTCTGGGCGTCCCATATTTGCCGTTCTTCCTGATCGTGGGAGGCACATTTCTGCTGTCTCTCTACACCAGGATGTGGGTGATGGCTGCCATTCCTCTTGAGATTTTCATCCTGCGGCAGATGGCGCGCCGCGACGAGATGATTTTTAGGATGCTTGGACTGAAACTGCAATTTAAGTTCAAGGTCAGGAATGTTGGAGATCATTCTGGTAATTGGGTGTTTTCGCCGAATAACTATCGTCGGACCCCTGCACCGAAAGATTGACGCCTGCAGAGCGGACCGGCAGCGTGCTGCCGGTCCGCTCTATGGAAGGCCCCTAGTTACGCGTTTTCAACGGAATAGAGCATGTTCAGTCCAGATGCGCCCATCGGTGACTTTGTTACGCTGTCATCTCATGTTGCACCCGCGGTCATCAAGACCACGGGCGGCGATTTTCTGATCACGTGGCACCTGGAGGGCTTGCCCTTCGTAGGGCGTGAAGACTGGGATCTGGAGCATAAGCACAACACGTTCAATCGCCTGCTGCAGACGTTGCGCGCCCCTGATTTTGTCAACGTGGCATTTTGGGTGCATGACGTCCGCCGCAAGCGTCGTCTCAAGAGCAAAAGCACGTTCCGGCAGCGCTTCAATCAGGATCTCTCTGACGAATATTTTGACATGCTGTCGGCGCAGCGGATCATGCAGAACGAGTTGTATCTGACGATGATTTACCGCCCTGTGGTCGCGGGAAAGCGCTTCGTCGAAAAATCGACCAATATCGAAAAGCTTCAGGCTGAGCAGAATCAGGCGATTGCCAAGTTGATGGAGATGGCTGGTAACGTCGAAGCTGTCATTCGTGACTACTCGCCTTATCGTCTGGGAATGTACGAGGCGAAGAACGGTGTTGTCTTTTCTGAAGCGCTTGAGTTCTTTGGCTATCTGATCAACCGCATTGACGAGCCGGTTCCTGTCCTGTCGGCGCCGATCAAGGATTATCTGCCTGTCAGCCGGCATACGTTTTCGCCCAAGACGGGCGATTTTCTGGTAACAACGCCAAATGGCGGTAATCATTTTGGCGCTATTCTCAATATCAAGGAATATGCTGAGGCAACATTCCCTGGAATCTTGAATGGGCTGAAATATCTCGATTTTGAGTACGTCATCACCCATTCATTTAGCCCGATGGGTCGTCAAGATGCGCTAAAGGTCCTTGATCGCACGAAGGGCATGATGATTTCTTCGGGTGACAAAGCCGTTAGCCAAATTGTCGAGCTCGATCAGGCCATGGATCAGTTGTCGTCAGGCAACTTTGTGCTGGGCGAATACCATTTCCTGATTGCCATTTACGCTGACAGCCAAGAACGCTTGTCGCAAAATATTGCAGCGACGCGCGCCGAACTCTCGAATGCAAGCTTTGTCTCCGCGAAGGAAGATATCGCAATCGCATCGTCGTTCTACTCTCAATTGCCCGGTAACTGGCGCTACAGGACGCGTTTGGCCAATATTAGTTCACTGAATTTTCTGGGTTTGTCGCCGTTGCACAATTTTGCGACTGGTAAACAGCACAACAACCCGTGGGGAGACTGCGTTACAACGCTGCAGACCACCAATGGGCAGCCGTACTATTTCAATTTCCACGCCACACACCCATCAGAAAATTCGCTTGGTGAAAAGGCGATCGCAAATACGATGGTGATCGGTAAATCCGGCACCGGTAAAACAGCGCTGATCAACTTCCTGCTGAGCCAGGTACAGAAGTACGAGCCTTCGCCCACCATTTTCTTCTTCGATAAAGACCGTGGTGCAGAGATTTTTGTGCGTGCCTGCGGTGGGAATTATCTTGCCCTGGAAAATGGCCAGCCTACCGGGTTCAATCCCTTCCAGTGCGAGCGCTCAGAAGAGAATGTTCAGTTCTTGGCGGAGTTAATCAAGGTGCTGGCTGGCAAGCGAGAGTACACCTCGCGCGAAGAGGAAGATATCTATCGAGCTGTCGAAAACATGCTGGATACGCCCATGCATTTGCGCAGCATGAGTAACTTCCAAAAGAGCCTTCCCAATATGGGCGACGACGGGCTGTATGCCCGTATGCGGCGCTGGACAATGGGTAACTCGCTCGGCTGGGTATTCGATAACCCGGTGGATACTGTCGACCTGAGTCGAGCCAATATCATCGGGTTTGATTATACTGACGTCATTGATAATCCTGAGGTTCGCGTGCCGGTTATCAATTATCTCCTGCACAAGCTTGAGTCGCTGATCGACGGGCGTCCTCTGATCTATGTGATGGACGAGTTCTGGAAGATTCTCGACGGCGAGGGTGGTCTGAAAGAGTTTGCCAAAAACAAGCAAAAGACCATTCGTAAACAAAACGGAATGGGGATCTTTGCTACCCAAAGTCCGGAGGACGCGCTGAAGAGCGACATTGCCGCCGCGTTGATCGAACAGACGGCGACCTTGATTCTGCTGCCTAATCCAAATGCGAGTAAGGAGGACTACATCGAAGGGTTGAAACTTACCGATGCAGAATTCCAAGTGGTAACCGCACTAGACGAACGCTCTCGGTGTTTCCTTGTGAAGCAGGGGCATGCATCTAGTGTCTGTCAGCTTAACCTGCGCGGCATGGATGATGCGTTGTCGGTGATTTCTGCTTCGACCGATAACATCGAGGTAATGCACCGAGTGATTCAGGATGCTGCGCTCAAGCGTGGGGTTCATGTCAGTGAGTTGTCGCCCGAAGAATGGTTAGAGAATTTCTACGAAAGGCGCAAGGGGTCCCGTAGCAAGAAGCAGCAGGTAGCTGCTGCTTGAGTGCAAGGACGTTGCATATTTCGATTGATTGAATAAGGGAAGCTGGAGAAGAAGATGAATGTTAAAAAGGATCGCGCCAAAAAATCGTCTAGGGTTGGGTCCAAGTTGCGGACGCTGGCCTTGGTACTTGGCTGCGCGGCTTGCCTGAACGGTCAGGCTGTGACATTCATCGATCCAGCAAACCTGGTGGAAAATTTCACACAGCGGGTCCAATCTGCTTGGCAGTTTGCGAAAGATAATTCGCAATATGCGAAAGAGGCACAGTATTTCATCGATCAGGCAAGACGGTGGAAACAACAATATGACGCCGCAATGGCCTTCATCGATCTGGCGAGCTACCGATCAATGCTACCGGACGGTGTAGAGTTGGCGAAAGTAGACGAGGAATACATGGTCAAGGAGCGCTGCGGTGGAGAGGCTCCCAGTGTGTTCAGTGTCTCGGGTCTGAAGGAAATTATTTCCAGTAAGGTCAAGGAGGCGTTGAACAGTGAAGGAATCGACGAGCAACAAAAAAAGACCTGCGCTTACATTCAGATGCTTAAAAATAAGCGTTACAACGATTCGATTGATTTTATTGAAGTGACGATGCCCGCTTTTCAGCGGGAACTTGATCGTATCGTGTTTCGTGCTGCAGGAAATAACACGCCGGGCGCGGTGGATGCGCGTATGTTCGAGTTGAGAACCCTGTCAAACGCGATGGATATTCAGATGTCGACATGGACCGCCCGTAATCAGGCGTACGAGACATACATCGTTCTGATGGAGGACAAGCAAAAGTCACTTGCCAAACAGGCGCTTAAGGGGAAGGAAGTGCTGCTGGGTACGGTAGTCAAGAATCTCGCTCTACGCGCAGCGCTGAAAAACGAACAGACAAACTAGTTGTCACTCGGCAATTTCGTCGGAGCTTGCGCTTCGGCACCGTTAGAACCAAGGAATGCGTCTCATGGTTATGGACATCGTTAGCACAGTTTCCAATTGGCTTCCTAACATGCGCGTAGCCGATGGTGGGTCTATTGGAGATTTCTTCTTTTTCCAAGCCATTATCGAGTATCTCCGGATCGAGATTTACAATTTCGGTATGGAGACAATGCGCCGGATGATGGAATGGGTGGCAGGAATTGCACTGACGCTCATGACACTCTGGATCCTGTTCCAGGGTTATCTGATTATCTCCGGAAAGAGCCGGGACTCGATGATGGCACTCGTCACCGGCATGGCGCGTGGCGCGCTGGTGGTGATGGTGGCTTCGTCAATGGGTATGTTTGGTCAGGACCTTCATCAGTTTCTGGCGGTGGACGTTCCTCAGGAGATCACCGGGCTCATCACCGGAAAAGAAGATGAAACCGCAGAGCATCAAATCGATGAGAGCCTAGCCTGGATGCAGGTGGCGCTGACCACGATCGACTCGCTGCAAGTCGTCGATGATGAAGGCCTGCAACGAGAGAAAGCGACCGCCATGTGGTTCACTGGCATCGGTACGGGTGGACCGGCGTTGACCGCCGCTGCCATGTTGCTGCTGTATCAGGTGGCCATTGCGATGTTCGTCGGGTTTGGGCCGTTGTTCATCCTGTGCCTGTTGTTTGATCAGACCAAGCAGTTGTTCCAGAAGTGGCTGCTTTACGGTATCGGTACGATGTTCTCGATGGGCGTGCTGGCCGCGATGGTGTCTATTTGTATGAAGATGGTCGCCAAGGTTGCTGGATCGCTCTGGGCGGTCAAGGGGCTTGGCATGGTGCTGGACATGGATTTTACGAACGGCATCACAAGCCAGGCCATGCAAACCGGCGGGATGGGCGTATTGTTGACGCTTCTGATCCTGACGACGCCTCCGATGGCCGCGTTCTTCTTCCAGGGAACCCTGGGTAGCTTCATGGCGTATTCGCAGATTGGCGGTGCGGCTTCGGCTGGTGGGTCTCCTGGTCCGCAGGGACAGGCGCCGGGGTCTTACAGCCCTCCAGCTCCCACGCGTGACCCCTCGGTAGGTCAGGGATCTTCTTCTTCTCACGATTCTGGAAGAGTAATGTCAGCTAATAGCTCCGGCGGCGTGATATCTAATCAACCTACTGGAATGATGGCAAAAGCCGATCACGTAGGCATAAATCCTCGTTATTGAAGTAACTAGACGATGAAAATTTCAGCTGTACTGAACTATCCTTTTTTTTGGAGCTTACTGTTGCTCAGCGGGAGTTTATATGCTGAGGGTAATTGTCCACCTGGGAGTTATCCTATTGGTGGTCAGGGCGCAATGGGATGTGCCCCGATTCCTGCAGGTGGCCAAGGAGGCCCTGCGCCAACTGGCGAATGGAGAAAAACTTGGGGCGCGGTGGCAATGTCGAAGGTGGGGGATGGTGCAATCGGCGTGTCGAGTGGTTTTGTTTCAAAATCCCAAGCCAAGATTGATGCTTTAGAAAAGTGTCAGCAACTAACGGATAAAGGGTGCAAAATCGAGGTTTATTACAAGAATCAATGTCTCGCAATTGCTCAGCCTTCTCAGGGGGGAGTGGTGACATGGGGAACAGGGCCAACTGAAGCTAGAGCAGAGAGCGAAGCAAGGGGGGGGTGTTCCTCAAATGGCAAGTCTTGCGGCGTGTTGTTTAAGGGGTGTACTGATCCGGTTTTTCGGAAATACAAATAAATCGTCTTTGACGGAATGGCTGGACCCGCTTCGATTCCAAGTTTCCTTAACTTTCCATTGTTTAGATTCTGTGAATGCATAATTCTTAATTGGCAGCTTTGGCTACTCAAATAAGCCATGAATTGACCGGAATTAACTTAGATACGGGTGGCGCTAACCAATCGGTTCGCCGCAGGTAGCCGATGAAGGTCTGCAACGAGAGAAAGCGACCGCCATGTGGTTCACTGGCATCGGTACGGGTGGACCGGCGTTGACCGCCGCTGCCATGTTGCTGCTGTATCAAGTGGCCATTGCGATGTTCGTCGGGTTTGGGCCGTTGTTCATCCTGTGCCTGTTATTTGATCAGACAAAGAAGCTGTTCCAGAAGTGGCTGCTTTACGGTATCGGTACGATGTTCTCGATGGGCGTGCTGGCCGCGATGGTGTCGATTTGTATGAAGATGGTCGCCAAGGTTGCTGGATCACTCTGGGCAGTCAAGGGGCTTGGCATGGTGCTGGACATGGATTTTACGAACGGCATCACAAGCCAGGCCATGCAAACCGGCGGGATGGGCGTATTGTTGACGCTTCTGATCCTGACGACACCTCCGATGGCCGCGTTCTTCTTCCAAGGTACCTTGGGTAGCTTCATGGCGTATTCGCAGATTGGCGGTGCAGCTTCGGCTGGCGGATCGCCAGGGCCGCAGGGGCAGGCGCCTGGGTCTTACACTCCTACTCAAAAGGTTGATGGAAATAACAGCACAGCAGGAGCTACTTCGCAGGTTCGGGGTACGTCATCCGTCACCTCTCCGAGCCCCGAATCTAGCCAAGCAAGCCGCGGGGCTCACCGCGACCTAAATACATAGGTATAGATGCATGTATAAGCTCTTACTCATCGGTTTTTTTGTTTGCGTTTCATTGGGGCAACCCTTTTCAGCTCGTGCGGAAGGTAGCTGTCCCCCAGGATTCTATCCTATCGGTGGGCAAGGAGTATCCGGATGTGCACCGATTGAAGGCTCCTCTGGAGCAGCGTCCCCTACTGCTACTGGAGAATGGCAAACGCGTTGGGGAGCTCTTTCAATGGATGAGACTAATGGATTTATCGGAGCATCTTCAAGTCAAAAGTCAAAGAGTCTTGCGCGCAAAGAGGCTGAACTTGAATGCAAGAGGTTAGGTGGAGTTAAGTGTAGGCCGATTTTTTACTACAAAAACCAATGCGCGGCAATTGCCGTTTCATTAGGAACTAGTGGCTACGGATATTCTGGCGCACCATCCATTGATGAGGCGGAGACGTCAGCTATGAAGACTTGTGCTACAAAATCAGATATCGGGAAGTGTAAGGTCACATACTCCGCATGCAGTATGTCCTCTTTCAGGAAATATTAGGTTTTGCAAGTTGATTGGTGTTCTGCGCTATGAGCCGATAAGGCTGAAATTTTCGCTCCAGCAGGTGCCGTGGCCTTGCACGATGCATGTAACGGCCAAAGGAGTGCGATCGGCATCCCAAGTCAGGTCGTGCAAACCGGCGGGATGGCGATCGAGGTGGACTTGAATCTTCCGGCCGCCTGCGTCATCCGCAACGCGTCGCGGCCTGGCGCGGCTACCCGGGCAAACTTCGCTTGGACAATGGCTCGGAGTTTGTCGCATTGGCCCTGGCCGAGTGGGCCGAGCGCAAGGGCATCGCCTTGGACTTCATCGAGCCGGGGCGTCCAATGCAAAACGGCTTTATCGAACGCTTCAACGGCAGCTACCGGCGCGGCGTGCTGGACATACATCTGTTCCGCATGCTGAGCGAGGTTCGCGAACAGACCGAACACTGGCTGGCCGACTACAACCAGCAGATCCCGCACGACAGCCTGGACGGGCTAACACCCGCCGAGTTCCGTGAGCAACATCAACCGCAGACCTCTACTTTTGGCTGGCACTGAATTAAGGGGAGTCGACAGTTGGAACACAGCTGCCGGCAGGTGGCTGAGGAGAGTCAGCGTCAGGTGCAGCAACAGCAACAGGCGCTGATACAGCAGCGCACCGAGACGCGCGGCCCAACGATGTAAGGGCTAGATAGTGCGGAATCGATGGCTCTGGCGTTGCCGGTGCCATTTATGTGTGGGGCGACATCAATGGCCCTGGCATTGCCAGGGTTTTTCCTGTGGGCATCGCCTGGAGACTTTGATCAACAGCCGTCCGCTGATCTATGTGATGGACGGGTTCTGGAAGATCCTGGATGGCAAGGAAACCTACGCCCGTGTGACGAATGTCTGCCCATGAATACGTATGCACGGTTACGCCCGATGTCGGTAGCGCAGCTACGCTAATGGCCTTGGCCGGGTGCTTATTCCAGCGCCCGCATTTGCCCGGGAGGGGCGTGCATGTTGCAGACACCATGGTGGCGCGGGGCCGTCATCTATCAGATCTATCCGCGTAGTTTTCTGGATTCCAATGGCGATGGGGTGGGCGATCTGCCGGGCATCATCGCCAAGCTCGACTACATTGCCGGGTTGGGGGTGGATGCGATCTGGATCTCGCCGTTCTTCAAGTCGCCGATGGCCGATTTTGGTTACGACATTGCCGACTATCGTGCGGTGGACCCTTTGTTCGGCACGCTCGATGATTTCGAACGATTGCTCGACAAGGCGCATGCGCTCGGGCTCAAAGTGATGATCGACCAGGTGCTGAGCCACACCTCGATCGAACACGCGTGGTTTCAGGAAAGCCGTCAGGATAAAACCAACGCGAAGGCGGATTGGTACGTGTGGGCCGATCCGCGTGAGGACGGTACGCCGCCCAATAACTGGCTGTCGCTGTTCGGCGGTGTGGCGTGGCAGTGGGAGCCGCGGCGCGAGCAGTACTATCTGCACAATTTCCTGGTGGATCAGCCCGATCTCAATTTCCACAACGCCGAGGTGCAGCAGGCAACCCTGGACAATGTGCGGTTCTGGCTGGATCGCGGGGTGGATGGCTTCCGGCTGGATGCGATCAACTTCTGCTTCCATGATGCGCAGCTGCGCGACAACCCGGCCAAGCCGGCGGACAAGCGGGTGGGGCGTGGGTTCAGTGCGGACAATCCGTACGCGTACCAGTATCACTACTTCAACAACACGCAGCCGGAGAATCTGGTCTTCCTGGAGCGCCTTCGTGCGTTGCTCGATCGCTACCCGAATGCGGTGAGTCTGGGCGAGATCTCTTCCGAAGATTCACTCGCGACCACGGCGGAGTACACCGCCCACGGCCGCTTGCACATGGGCTACAGCTTCGAATTGTTGGTGCAGGATTACAGTGCGGCCTACATCCGCGAGACGGTGAGCCGACTCGAGGCGACCATGCTGGAAGGGTGGCCGTGCTGGGCGATTTCCAACCACGATGTGGTGCGTGCTGTGACGCGGTGGGGCGGCGCCGATGCGTCGCCGGTCTTTGCGCGGATGGTGGTGGCGTTGCTGTGTTCGCTGCGTGGTTCAATCTGTCTTTATCAGGGCGAGGAGCTGGGGTTGGGCGAGGCGGACGTGGCGTTCGAGGATCTGCAGGATCCTTACGGCATCACGTTCTGGCCGACCTTCAAGGGGCGCGATGGGTGCCGTACGCCGATGCCGTGGACCGACGCGCCGTCTGCGGGCTTCACCAGCGGCAAGCCGTGGCTGCCGTTGTCCGAGCCGCATCGGCTCGCGGCGGTGAGCGTGCAGCAGGACGATGCACACTCCGTGCTGAGCGCCGTGCAGGCGTTCCTTGCCTGGCGTAAGAGCTTGCCAGCACTGCGCGAAGGCGCGATCACGTTTTACGACACGGCAGAGCCGGTGCTGATGTTCCGGCGTGAGCATGCAGGGCAGGTCATGCTGTTGGCTTTCAACTTGTCCTCCAACGTTGCCGAGCTTGCGCTGCCTGCAGGTGCGTGGAGCCAGATCGATGTGCCGGGGGTGGAGCGCGGCGTGATCGAGCATGGCCGCATGGGCTTGCCTGGGCACGCGGTGGTTTGCGCGACGGGCGGGGAGTGACGCCATCGCGTGCAGGTGTGGACGCGATTGAGTGATACCAGCGAGGCATTCCATTGGGATGCCTCGCTTCGTTTATGAGTCGTCAGGTTGCGAAACGGCGCGCACGCAGGGCAGCTTGCGTGGCAAGTGGTTCAGGATGCGTCACATGCCGCTGCTGTTGCAGGCGACGGTGATGCATCTCCGTTGAACCGGTCTAATTTTTGCCTGATCAAACTGCTTCAAATGGTTGCCCGATCAAGCTGACTGCAACTGGCGGCCCTGCCGGTCAGCGCAGCGTCTCCTGTCTTGCAGCCTGTCTTGCGTTTAGGTGGCAGGCAGTGGGACATAGACATGCCTGCTTGGTGCTGAGCCCGTCTGGCCTGTGGCGATCCCGTTTGTCGGAATTGCGATGTTGCTCTTGCAAAGAGAGAGCCGCCGTTGTCTAAACGGCGGCTTTTCTCAAAACGATATTTCGACGTCTAGACCGATGCGCCCGTGATTACATTGCGGTAGTAGCTCAATGCTTGTGCCGAGGAATATGCAGGCGGGTGACGCGGTGCATCTCGGGCGATGATTCTGTTTCCTCGGACGCCGTACCCTCACCCCAACCCCTCTCCCGGTGGGAGAGGGGCTTTGGCGCATCGAGTGGCAAGGGTTGACGTCGCAAAGTAGCGCATCGCTGGTCAGTGGCTCACTGGTCAATCGGTGCGGAACGTCCAGTTCGCGTCACATCAGAACTTTCAGTCCGCGTTACATCACAACTGCTAGTTCACGTCACATCAAAAATTCCAGTTCATGTCACATGAGAACGTCCAGTTCGCGTCACATCAGAACTTTTAGTTCACTTCACATCGAAACTTCCAGTTCACTTCACATCAAAACTTGTAGTTCACACCCAGCACAAAGGTGCGGCCCCATTCGATATATTCCAGCGGGCGGTCCTTGGTTTCTGCGTAGGTGCGATACGGCGAGTTGCTGAGGTTGCTGGCCTGCAGCAGCAGGGTGAGGCCGGACAGGCTGCTGGCTTCGCTGAAGTTGTAGCTGATTTGCGCGTCGGTGATGTTTTCGCCGACCACGTAGCGCAACGTGCGGTTGCCATTGAAGTTGCCGATTTCACCGATGAAGTCCGAGCGCCGGCGCTGGCTCACACGCGCTTCGAAGCCCTTGTGTTCGTAGTAGGCGGTCAGGTTGTAGACGCGCTTGGACAGACCGGGCAGGCTGATTTCACCGTCGCCCACGCTGGAGGCGCTTTCCGGGTCGCGGATCTTGACGTCGCTGTCGTTGAAGGTGGCGCTGGCCTGGATGCCGAAGCCTTCCAACGGGGCGAAGATCAGGTCCAGCGGCAATGAGGCGGTGAGTTCGGCGCCGCGCAGGGTGCCGCCCTTGCCGTTGAACGGGGCGCTGAAGGTGCCGGTCGTAAGCACCGGCGCAGAACCCGGTGGCGGCACGTAGCCGGCGACCAATGCGGAGAAGTCGTAGTTGTCGCGGCTCTGGGTGTAGATGTAGCTCTTCAGGTCCTTGTAGAAGAACGCCGCGGCTACATACGCGCGATCGGCAAAATATTTCTCGTAGGAAATATCCAGGGCGTTGGCACGCCACGGGTCGAGCATCGGGTTGCCGCCGCTGGCGCCGGGGCGGCCGGTGGAGGTGTCGACACCGAATTCCAGCGAGGCACGCAGTTGATCCACGCGCGGGCGTGCGACCTGCTTGGCCATCGCAAAACGCAGGGTCTGCTCATACGGGAACTGGAAGGCCAGGTTCAGGCTGGGCAGCCAGTCGCGGTAGGTCTTGCCATCGTCGATGGGCCGCACTTCGCTGCCAGCCGGCTGCGAGGCATCCCAATAATTGGCCTGTGACGATTGGTCGGCGCTTTGCAGCTGCACGCCGATATTGCCGCGCACGCCCACCTGGCCCCATTCGGTATCGATGTTGGCGCGCAGCCAGGCAGTGGTGATCTTTTCTTCGACCGTCCAGGCCTTGGACACCAGGAACGAGGCATCGTCGCTGGGATTGAACAGCATGTAGCGCGACACGGCCGCCGGTACATTCCATGCAGGCAGCGAGCCGAGACCGGCAAAGCCGAGATTGACCGGAGCATATTGGAGACCCGCTGCCACCGTGGCCTCGCCTTGCGCGCCAAGGGTGATGTTGCCCTCCGGCTGGGTCTTCTGCTTTTCGCGGTTGGCGTAATTGACGCCGACATCCAGATCAGAGAACCAGCTCAGCGCCTCGGGCATCGGGAAGCTGGCCTGCAGGCGCGCGCCCTTGAGTACGTCCTCCACGCGCGGCACCTTGCCGTAGCCGGAGCCGTAGATGGTGTTGGTGAGGAACAGCTCATCGGGATTGGAATAATTCATGCCCGGCGCCAGCTGCGAAAAGCCGTTGCCGACGACCGACACGCCCACGGTGTCCAATTGCGGCATCGGAGCACGCTGGAGATTGTTCTCCAGGTTCAATTCGTCGCGGGTGGCCTTGGAGTAGTTCAGGTCGGCGACGATCTTGACCGCGCCGGCGGTGATTTCGTTGTTCCAGCCGAAGGCCTCGATCTTGTCTTCGCGCTTGTTGTACATGCCGCGGACCAGCGGATAGACGCCGCTGGCGGTGCCGCCGACGAAGCTGCCGTTATCGTTGACGCGCACGTCGGTGATGTTCAAGCCCGGCGTGTAGCCGCCGTTGTAGTTGCTCAGGTTGAGCTCGAACTGGTTGGCGGTGTCGATTTGCTCGGCTTCGGTATGAAACGCGTCGAACGTGCTGGTCCAGGCGTTGGAAGGGCGGTACTGCAGCGTGGCCATCACGCCATCGCGCTTCTGGTTGCCGGTACGCCGCAACGCCTTGATGCCATCGGAGAAATACACGCCATCGGCCACGCCGGGGCGTTGACGTTGCGCGTTGACCTGCTGCCAGGGTTCGTACAGACCCACCTGGTTTTCTTGGATCGGCATGTCGGTGTGCGCGTAGCCGATGGTCAGACCGATGGTGCGGTCGGCGAACTGGTCGATATAGCTGACGTTGAAGCGGTTGCCGTACGGGTCGACGTTGGCGGCCTTGCCCAGCGAATTGCGCTGATAGCGGCCACCGATGGCGATCACACGCTCGTTGTAACTGAGCGGGCGTGCAGTCTGCATGTCGACGGTGCCGGAAAGGCCCTGGCCGACCAGGCCGGCGTCGGGCGTCTTGTAGACGGTGACGCCGCTGACCAGCTCGGACGGGTATTGGTCGAATTCCACGCTGCGGTTGTCGCCGGTGCTGACCACTTCGCGCCCGTTGAGCAGCGTGGTGGAAAAGTCCGGTGACAGGCCGCGCACGCTGATGACCTGCGCACGGCCGGCCACGCGCTGCGCAGCCAGGCCGGGCAGGCGTGCCAGCGATTCGGCGATGCTCACGTCCGGCAGGCGGCCGATGTCTTCGGCCGAAATGGCTTCCACAATCGAGGTGGAGTCGCGCTTGACCGAAATGGCACCCTCGATGGCGCGGCGCAGGCCGGTGACCTGCACCTTGTCCAACTCGGTGACGGCGCCGGCGGGTTGTTCGGTAGCGGATTGTTCGGTGCTGCCGGTCTGTGCTGGCGTTGCCGATTGCGCGGCAGCCAACGTCGGTGCCATGGCAACGGCCAGGGCGATACTCAGCGCGGAGCGCTTGTACTTCAACATTTTCCCCTCCCAGGTACATGTTGTTCTTTGATTTTTGATCCGGCAGACGCCTGGATGTCATGCGTCGCACGCCCGGACGGACGTCACGACGGCAACGTATGGTAGACACCGCGCCCGTGTGCAAACGCGGGCTGCATACGTATTCAACCGTGCTGATGGCGATGAAATCGATTCCACGCACGCTGTTCACGCGATGCGCTACGGTGGCTGCCGATCCGCCATGCGGGCGCGGCGCTCACGCCATCGCGGCGCCGCTGTGGTTCGCGCGCTGGCCTTGCAGGCGCTGCGGCAGCCCCGTAGCGATATCGCTCAGCGCCTGGCCTCCAGCGGCACAAAGCGAATCGCCTGGCCGCCGCCCGGCGCCAGACGCAGCTCCAGGGTGTCGCTGCTGCTCACCAGGCGCTCTTCGCGCACGAAGGCGAAGGGCTTGCTGACGTAATCCGCGTCGTCGCCATCGCGATAGATCTGCGCGGTGTAGCGCACACCGGGTTCCAGAAAACCCAGCGGCACCTGCAGCAGGCGGCCATGCTCGTCGGTGATGCTGCCCAGGAACCAGTCGCGGCTATGTCGGTCCTTGCGCGCAATGGTGACGTAATCGCCCACCTCGCCATTCAGCGCACGGGTCTGATCCCAGTCCACCGCCACGTCCTCGATGAAGCGAAACGCCTCGCGGTGCTGCAGGTAATGCTCGGGCAGGTCGGCGGCCATCTGGATCGGGCTATACAGCGTCACGTACAGCGCCAACTGCCGCGCCAGCGTGCTGGGGATGGCCTGGCCGTTGCGGCCCTTCAGGCTGACGATGCCGGGCGTGTAGTCCATCGGCCCGGCGAGCAGCCGGGTGAACACCAGGTTGACCTCGTGTTCGGGTGGATTGGGCGGCTGGCCCCAGGCGTTGTATTCCATGCCGCGCGCGCCTTCGCGCGAGATCCAGTTCGGATAGGTCCGGCGCAAGCCGGTGTCCTTGATCGGCTCGTGTGCGTTGACGGCGATATGGCGCTGCGCCGCTTCCTGCACCACGTGCAGATGGTGGCGCGCCATCCATTGGCCGTCGTGCCATTCGCGCAGCGGCGTGCCGCCGGCAGGATTGCGGCGCTCCACCTGGCCGTCGTCGCAGACATAACCGGTCTTCACCGAGTCCACGCCGAAGCGTGCATACAGGTCCATCGCCTCGGCGATCTGGTCTTCGTAATGGTCCACTGCGCACCCCGTTTCGTGATGGCCGATCAGATGCACGCCCTTGGTTGCGGCGTACTTGCTCAGTGCGGGAAGGTCGAAATCCGGCGTTGGCCGGGTGAAATCGAAACTGCCGCCATTGCCGAACCATTCGCCGTCCCAGCCCGGGTTCCAGCCCTCGACCAGCACGCCGCGAAATCCGTGCGCGGCGGCAAAATCGATGTAGCGCCGGGTGGTGGCGGTGGTGGCGGCATGGGTGGGGCCGGTGGCCCAGGTCTGCTGGTTGAGATGCATCGACCACCACACCCCGACGTACTTCGACGGCTTGACCCAGTCCACGGCCCCCAGCGCATTGGGTTCGTTGAGGTTGAGGATCAGATTCGATTCCACCAAACCGGTGGCCTGATCGGCGATCTGCAGCGTGCGCCACGGCGTGTCGAAGGGCAGGCTGCGCCGCACCTTCCAGCCTTCGGCAGCCGGCGACAGTTGCGCGCGCAGACGCTGATCGTCGGTTCGACGCAGCCACATCCCGGCGTAGTCCACCAGCGCGGCTTCATGCAGCGCAATGTGCAACCCGCTGTCGGTGCGCAACGTCATCGGCGTATGCGCCAGGGTGAGCTGGTTCAGCGGCGTGCGGTTGTACAGGTATTCGTAGTGGATCGGTTCGCCTGCCGGAATCCACCACGCCTGGGCCGGCTGCGCGATGGCGAACTCGGTCAGTTCGTCGTCGATGATCGCTTCGCGCCATCCCGCTTGTTGCGGAAAGTGATAGCGCAAGCCGACGCCATCGTCGTAGACGCGAAAGATCACATCGAAGCGGCGCCGCGCACCGTCGCGCTCGCCCAGCCGAACGTGCAATTCGGCGTAGTGGTTGCGGATCAGGCGCGTTTCGCCCCAGGGTTGTTCCCAGGTGTCGTCGTGATCCTGACGTGCCTGCGAGAGCACCACCAATCCGCGGTCCAGGCGCCCGTCGCGCAGGTTGAAGCCCAGCCGCGAGCGCTGCAGCACCGGCTGGCCGAGGCGTTGCACGCGGTAGTACGGCGTGCCGCCGTCCAGCTCCAGGCTGACCTGCAAGACGTTGCCAGGTGAGTGCACCTCAATGGCAGTCACCTCGGCGCGGGCCGGTGACGCAAGACTGCCAAGGCAGCTCAGCACCAGCAACCGCGCGATCCAGGCGGCGCCCAGTGTCGAGCGTGCTCGACGTGAAGACAGCGGCATATCCCCTCCCAAGGCAACCGTTGCACAAGTGGCGACTATGCAGCCGCCTGCAGCTGCTGGGCCGCGCTGCGTGCTGTCGACGGCCATGAATACGTATGCAGTGATGCGTCGGGGCAGGGCGCGCGTCTACCATGGCGCCACGGCACCTGGGAGGGTCCGCGCCCGTGGCACGACAGTGCCGCGCACCATAACGCGTGCAACGAGGGAGGAAGGCCGACGGTGCGAGCCGTCTTGCCGCTTCGATGCTGAAGATGATCTGCATGGCCGCCACGCTTGGCGTGGCGGCAAGCTCGCCGGCATTGGCCGACGTGCTGGAATTTCAGGGACGCCGGGCACAAGCGCAGGCGCTGGACGATGGTGGTTTCGTGTTGCGTTGGCCGCAAGGCGAGCGCCGCATCGCTGCACAACCAATGCGCTCGCACACCGCCAGCCCGATGTTCGACGCCTTGTTTGCGCTGGCGCAGCAGGAAATGGCCGACGACCGCGTCGATGCAATCCGCGATCCGGCATTCAACGACGGCAAGCCGGTGCCCTGCCGGTGCTTCGAGACCGGCGAACGCTGGCCCTACGTATGGACCCGCGATGTCAGTTTCGCCGCCGATCTGGCATTGGCGCGGCTGGAGCCGGAACGCACGCGCAATGCCTTGCGGTTCAAGCTGTCGAGCGCGCGCGACGGCCGCACGCCCGGCCTGTTCGTTGCGCAGGACACCGGCTCCGGCGGTAGCTGGCCGGTCAGCAGCGACCGGGTGGTGTGGTTTCTGGCCGCGCGTGGGCTGCTGGACGACCAACCGTTTGCCGACCAGGTCTGGCAGGCATTGCAGGCAACGATCGCGCAGGACCGCACTGCGGTGTTCGATGCGCGCATCGGTCTGTATCGCGGCGAAACCTCGTTTCTGGATTGGCGCGAGCAGACCTACCCGGAGTGGACGCGCCAGGACGTGCGCTTCATCGCCGAATCCTTTGCGCTCTCCACCAATGTGCTGCATTACCAAGCGCTACGCCTGGCCGAACAGCTCGCACGCCAGCATGGCGATGCACGCGCCGCGCACTACGCGCAATGGGCCGATGCGCTGCGCCAGTCCATCGATGCGCGCTTCTGGGATGCGGGCAGCAACCAGTACGTGAGCTATCTCGGCAATGCGGCGCACCCGGTGCGCTATGCCAAGGTCGATCTGCTGGGCGTGTCGCTGGGGGTGCTGGCCGATGTCTTTCCCACCGAGCGGGCACGCCTGGCATTGCGTAACTACCCCATGGTGGCCGGTGGCAGCCCGGTGGTGTGGCCGCAGGAGGCTGCGCAGCCGATCTACCACAACCGCGCTGTCTGGCCATTCGTCAGTGCCTATGCCTTGCGTGCGGCACGCGCACTGGACGACGCACCGCGTATCGCGCTGGAACTGCAGTCGTTGATGCGCGGCGCTGCACTGGCAGGGTCGAACATGGAAAACTACGAGATGCAGAGCCTGGCGGTGCATCTGGAGGAGGGCGCACGCAGCGGCCCGGTGGTCAATTCGCCACGCCAGCTGTGGTCGGTTGCAGGCTATCTGTCTGCGGTACTGGACGGCGTGTTTGGCGTTGCGGCCGATGGCAGCGTGGCCCCCAAGTTGCCGCGTCGCCTGATGCCGTTGGTGTTTGGCGAGCGCCAACAGATCGTGCTGGAGCAGGGCGCACAGCGATATGTGTTGCAGCGCCCGGTTGGTGCAGACGGCGAGTTGCTGGTCGCCGGTGCGGTCACCCGGCACGGCCAGACCACGCACGTGCAGCTGGTTGGACGCAAGGCCGATCCGACCGCTCCGCCGCAACCCAGCCAGGTGTTCGCACCGGAAACCCCGGCTGCTCCGATTGCGCAACGTCGCGGCAACGGGTCTCGCATCGGCATTCCGGCCGGCACCACGCTGCATCTGGATGGCCGCGCGCTGGAGGCGACCGGGGCCTGGGATCTGCCCGATGATGGCCTGCTGCACGTGCTCAGCCTGACCCGACGCAGGAATGGGCTCGAGTCACTGCACAGTCCTGCACTGACGCTTGGGCCGGTGCAGGAACTGCAAGGCGAGCAGTCCTGGCAGTGGCGGTCCCAACGCACCGGGCAGCATCGCGTCGCGCTGCGCTATCGCAACGACACTGGCCCGATCAACACCGGTGTCACTGCGGCAGTGAAACGGCTGTTGCTCGACTGCCCGGGCAAGCCCATGCAGTCGCAGGTCATCGTCATGCCGCATAGCGTGGGCGAGCAGCTGTCCACGCAAGTGAGCTTCGATGTGGTGGCCGGGCAGTCGTGTACGTTGCGGCTGGAGGATGGCTTCAACATGAGTGCGCTGGCGCACTTCGCGCAGTACAACGGCGGCCGGGGTGGCCGCGACGGTGTGGTCAACACCGCGCAAGTGAGTGCGTTGCTGATCGGCCCCGCCGCAGCGGCGGAGGGCGTGCAATGACGGCCAAACCGCGCTTGAGCTTCTGGCACATCTGGAACATGTGCTTCGGCTTTTTGGGCATCCAGTTCGGGTTCGCACTGCAGAACGCCAATGCCAGTCGCATCTTCCAGACCCTGGGTGCGCAGGTCGATGACGTGCCAGGGCTGTGGATTGCTGCGCCGCTGACCGGGCTGATCGTGCAGCCCATCATCGGGTACCTGTCCGACCGCACCTGGACCCCCTGGGGCCGCAGGCGTCCGTATTTCATGGTGGGCGCGCTGTTCACCACGCTTGCGCTGGTGGTGATGCCGAACGCTCCACTGCTGTGGATCGCCGCCGGCACGCTGTGGGTGCTGGATGCCTCGATCAATATTTCGATGGAGCCGTTCCGTGCCCTGGTCGGCGATCAGTTGCCCCCCTCGCAGCGGCCGACCGGCTATGCGATGCAGAGCTTCTTCATCGGTGTCGGGGCGATCGTGGCGAGCTTTCTGCCATGGCTGCTGACGCATTGGGGCGTTGCCAATACCGCCGCGCCGGGCCAGCTGCCCGACAGCGTGCGGTACGCGTTTTATCTCGGCGCGGCGGTGCTGTTCCTTTCGATCGCCTGGACGGTGTTGCGCACGCGCGAATACAGCCCCGCGCAGCTGGCCGCGTTCGATGACGCACATGCGCCCGCCGCGACTCCGGCTAATACCGGCATCCTGCCCTCGCGCCTAGCGAGTGCCTGGTGGTGTGTCGCCGGCCTGCTGCTTGCCGCAGCCATTGCCTGGCAGCATGGCGATCGCATGCTGTACGTCCTGGCCGGCCTGTGCATCGCCTATGGCGCACTGCTCGCGCTGGCACGTGCCTTGCCGTCGACCAACATGCTGGTGGTCATCGTGCAGGACGTGCGCAGCATGCCGACAACGATGCGGCGGCTAGCGTGGGTGCAGTTCTTCTCGTGGTTTGCGCTGTTTGCGATGTGGATCTACACCACCGCCGCAGTCACCCAGGTGCACTTCGGTGCCGGTGACGACACCGCATCGGCCGCCTACAACGAAGGCGCCAACTGGGTGGGCGTGCTGTTCGGTGCCTACAACGGGTTTGCTGCGCTGGCCGCCTTGGTCATTCCGTTGCTGGTACGGGCGATCGGCCTGCGTTGGAGTCACCTGTGCAATCTGTGGCTGGGCGCTGCAGGGCTGATGTCGATGCTGGTGATCCGCGATCCGCAATGGTTGTTGCTGTCGATGCTGGGCATCGGTTTTGCCTGGGCATCGATTCTGTCGCTGCCGTACGCCTTGCTGTCCGACAGCGTGCCCGCCGCCAAGATGGGCGTGTACATGGGCATCTTCAATTTCTTTATCGTGATTCCGCAATTGGTGGCCGCCAGCGCATTGGGCTTCGTGCTTCGCGCATGGCTGGGCGGCCAACCGATCTACGCGCTGGCCATCGGTGGGCTCAGCCTGCTGATTGCAGGCGTGTGCGTGGTGCGGGTTCCAGTGGCCTCGGGAGGGCAATGATGCGCAGTGCGATGTATGTGGCATTGACGATGTACGCAGGCGTGGCAATCGCGGCGCCTGCTGCCAAGGACTATTACGGCACCCTGGAACCGTTCGCTGCGGATGCGGTGTATTTCGTGGTCACCGACCGCTTCGTCAACGGCGACACTGGCAACGATCATCGCGACCAGGGCGGGGCGCATCGCACGTTCGACGTGCCAACACCGTGCGCCGATGGCAGCGAGGACAACATCGGTTACCTGGGTGGCGACTTCAAAGGCATCGTCGAGCATGCCGACTACATTCGCGGCCTGGGGTTCGGTGCGGTGTGGATCACCCCGATCGTCGACAACCCCGATCAGGCGTTTACCGGCGGCAAGCCGATCACCTGCGGCAGCACGCTCAGTGACCACGGCAAGACCGGGTATCACGGCTACTGGGGCGTCAACTTCTACAAGCTCGACGAGCATCTTCCCAGCCCGGGCCTGGATTTTGCCGGCTTCACCCGCGCCATGCACGCCAACAAATTGAAGGTCGTGCTGGACATCGTGGGCAACCACGGCTCGCCCGCCTACACCATGCCGGTGGCGCAGCCGGGTTTCGGCAAGCTCTACGACGCGCAGGGGCGCTTGGTGGCCGACCACCAGAACCTGCCGCCGGCGCAGCTGGACCCGCAGCACAACCCGCTGCATGCGTTCTACAACACCGGTGGTGGCCTGGCGGAACTGTCCGACCTCAACGAAAACAATCCGGCGGTGCTCGACTACCTGGCGGGCGCATATCTGCAATGGATGGAGCAGGGCGCCGATGCCTTCCGTATCGATACGATCGGTTGGATGCCCGATCGCTTCTGGGATGCGTTTGTTGCGCGCATCCGTGAGCGGCACCCGGGCTTTTTCATGTTCGGTGAAGCCTTCGATTACGACGCCGACAAGATTGCCGGGCATACCTGGGCGCGCAATGCCGGCGTCAGCGTGCTGGATTTTCCGCTGAAGCAGCAGCTTTCCGCGGTTTTCGGTCATGCGCAGGCCGGCTTCGAAACGCTCGCCACGCCGCTGTTCCTGCGTCAGGGGCCGTATGCGAACCCCTACGAGCTGATGAGCTTTTACGACAACCACGACATGGCGCGGCTGGATGCCAGCGATACCGGCTTTATCGATGCGCATAACTGGTTGTTCACTGCGCGCGGCATTCCGGTGATCTACTACGGCTCGGAGATCGGCTTCATGCGTGGGCGCGCCGAGCACGCCGGCAATCGCAACTACTTCGGCGTCGAGCGCATCCGCGATGCACCGCAGAGCCCCATCTTCGGCCCGCTGCAACAGATCGCACGTGTGCGCCGCGACACGCCGGCGCTGCAGCGTGGCGTGCAGGTCGATATTGCCCTGCGCGGCGAACAGGCGGCGTTCCTGCGCGTGTACCAGCACGCCGGAACCAGCCAGATGGCGCTCGTGCTGCTCAACAAGGGCGATGCGGCAGCTGCGATCACGGTGAGCCGCTTCCTGCAATCTGGCACGTGGCGCGATGCGGTCAGCGGCGAGCAGGTGCAGGTGCGGGGGCGGTTACTGACGCAGGTGCCGGCGCATGGCGTGCGGGTATTGCTATCGGATGCGCCGGTCACCGATCCGGCATTGCGCAAGCAACTCGATGCGCAAATGGCCGAACAAGCCGTACGCGACGCCCGCAATAGGTAGAAGTGCGGCTGGGCATGACGAGGCATCGCCGGTAACGCCCCGTCGCGCCCGGGTGCGCTCCTACGCAGCGCTTAGCGGGCCGCGGCGGATCTCGCAACCTGCCGTGCATGCTGTCCCGAATCGAATCCCGAACCCCGAATCCGAATCCCAATTCAGCGCCTGACAGCCCCTTCCGCCGCCCGGCCCGACACCGCCTCGCCAGTGTCTGCGCCGGACGGGGTCCACCCCAGCGGCGGCTGCAAGCCGCTGCTGCGCGACGAGTCGCGTAACGCCAGCCGCACCGGAATCGTACGGCTCTGCGCCGCTTCGCCACGGATCAGCGCCACCAGGCTTTCCACCAGCAAGGTGCCGGCCTGCTTGGTGTCCTGTTGCACGGTGGACAACGCCGGCGCCACCGATGCGGCCAACGCGATGTCGTCGAAGCCGCTGACCGCCACGTCCTGCGGCACGCGCAGGCCGCGTTCGCGCAGGGCGCGCATCGCGCCGATGGCGATCAGGTCGCTGGCTGCGCACACCGCATCGAACGCCTTGCCGCTGTCGAGCAAGGCCAGGCAGGCGGCGTGGCCGGACGATTCGGTGGTGATCGCATCGAACTGCAGCGCTGCATCGGCAACCAGATCCTGCTGCGCCAGCGCGGCAACGTGGCCGCGGTAGCGTTCCTCGAATTCGGGATAGTGATTGGAGGCATGGCCCAGAAACGCAATGCGCCGGCAGCCCTGAGCCAATAAGTGCTCGGTGATGTCCAGCCCGCCCTGATAGTTGTCGCTGCCGATCGAGATGCCCGGCTGCCCCGGCAATGCAGCACCCCAGCGCACGAAGTGCGTGCCTTGCTCCACCAGCAACTGCAGGCGCTGCCGCGACTCCTGGTAGTCGCCATAGCCCAGCAGGATGATGCCGTCGGCCTTGTTGCTGTCTTCGTAATCGGCCTGCCAGTCCTTGGAGAGCTGTTGGAACGACACCAGCAGGTCGTAGCCCTGCAGCGCGCAGGCGCGGGTGATCGAACCAAGCATGGAATGAAAGAACGGGTTGATCAGCGAATCGTCGGCGGTGGGGTCTTCGAAGAACAGCAGCGCCAGCGTGCCGGCATTGCGCAGCCGCAGCGACGACGCGTTCTTGTCGACCTTGTAGTTCAGCTCGCGGGCAATGCGCAGGATGCGTTGACGGGTTTCCTCGTTGACCATCGGGCTGCCGCGCAGGGCGCGCGACACGGTCGGCTGCGAGACGCCGGCCAGGTAGGCGATATCCAGCGAGGTGGCTTTACCCTTGATGGTCATGGTCGGCAACGGCAGGACAAGTGGCCGGCATCATGCCATGCGCCCGCCGGTGCCGTGCCGCCGCACGCAACGGCCGGCTGATTGGTTTACCATTCACGCCCAAGACCCCTTGCGAGAAGGTGGCCCGCGCCCAGCGCCGGCCCAGCGTGCGACATGAGCACTACCACCGCCCACCGTTGATCCCGACCGGCGCCCATTTCCGTGGCGCCCGCGACGCGGTCTTTCGCATGACCTTTCCTGCTTTTTCCCGAGCCTGCCCAGCAATGGCCAGATCTCCCATGGCAGCCGAGCGCTGCAGCCAGACCAGACCTCATTCTTGCCCATGATCAACATCACGCTCCCCGACGGCAGCCGCCGCGAATTCGAATCCCCCGTCTCGGTGATGCAGGTCGCCCAGTCGATCGGCGCCGGCCTGGCCAAGGCCACCATCGCCGGCCAGGTGGATGGCCAGCTGGTCGATGCCAGCGACGTCATCGACCATGACGCCAGCCTGCGCATCATCACCGCCAAGGATGCCGAGGGCGTGGAGATCATCCGCCACTCCTGCGCGCATCTGGTTGGGCATGCGGTCAAGCAGCTCTACCCCGAGGTCAAGATGGTGATCGGTCCGGTCATCGCCGAAGGCTTCTATTACGACATCTACAGCGAGCGCCCGTTCACCCCCGAAGACATGGCGGCGATCGAGCAGCGCATGCAGGAATTGATCGCGCAGGACTACGACGTCATCAAGAAGGTCACCCCGCGCGCCGAGGTGATCGAGGTGTTCGCCCAGCGCGGCGAGGAGTACAAGCTGCGCCTGATCGAGGACATGTCCGAGGACATCACCGCGATGGGCCTGTACTACCACCAGGAATACGTGGACATGTGCCGCGGCCCGCACGTGCCCAATACGCGCTTCCTCAAGGCGTTCAAGCTGACCCGCATTTCCGGCGCCTACTGGCGTGGCGATGCCAAGAACGAGCAGCTGCAGCGCATCTACGGCACCGCCTGGGCCGACAAGAAGCAGCTGGACGCCTACATCTTGCGCATGGAAGAAGCCGACAAGCGCGACCACCGCCGCATCGGCAAGGCGCAGGACCTGTTCCACCTGCAGGAAGAAGCGCCCGGCCTGGTCTTCTGGCACCCCAAGGGCTGGTCGCTGTGGCAGGTGGTCGAGCAGTACATGCGCAAGGTCTACCGCGATAGCGGCTACGGCGAAGTACGCTGCCCGCAGATCCTGGATGTCTCGCTGTGGCAGAAATCCGGCCACTGGGACAACTACCAGGACGCGATGTTCTTCACCGAATCGGAGAAGCGCACCTACGCGGTCAAGCCGATGAACTGCCCCGGCCACGTGCAGGTGTTCAACCAGGGCCTGCACAGCTACCGCGACCTGCCGATCCGCTACGGCGAATTCGGCGCCTGCCACCGCAACGAGCCCTCCGGCGCGCTGCACGGCATCCTGCGCGTGCGCGGCTTCACCCAGGACGACGGCCACGTGTTCTGCCTGGAATCGCAGATCGAATCCGAGGTGACCGCCTTCCACCAGCAGGCGCTGGCGGTCTATACCGCCTTCGGGTTCGACGACATCCAGATCAAGATCGCGTTGCGTCCGGAAAAGCGCCTGGGCGACGACGCCACCTGGGACAAGGCCGAAGCCGCGCTGCGCAGCGCACTGGGCGTCTGCGGGGTGGAATGGCAGGAGCTGCCGGGCGAGGGCGCCTTCTACGGCCCCAAGATCGAGTACCACCTCAAGGACGCCATCGGCCGTACCTGGCAGCTGGGCACCATGCAGGTCGATTTCATGATGCCGGGCCGCCTCGGCGCCGAGTATGTGGACGAAAACAGCCAGAAGAAGCATCCGGTCATGCTGCACCGGGCCATCGTCGGCTCGATGGAGCGGTTCATCGGCATTTTGATCGAACACCACGCCGGCGCCTTCCCGTCCTGGCTGGCCCCGGTGCAGGTCGTTGTCGCCAACATCACCGACGCTCAGGCTGAATATGTCGACTCGGTTAGGAAAACCCTTGCAAATCAAGGCTTCCGTGTCAGCGCCGATTTGCGTAACGAGAAGATCGGTTATAAGATTCGCGAGCATACGCTGCAACGCGTGCCATATCTGCTCGTGGTCGGCGACCGTGAAAAGGAAAATGGCGCTGTCGCCGTGCGGACGCGTTCGGGAGAGGACCTCGGGACCATGACGGTCTCGGCCTTTATCGAACGCCTGCAGGCAGAGCAGGCAGCGTGAGCCAACCCCGGCCGGTCTGGATGATCCGGATGCGCCGGTTCGATTCCTCTGGGAGATTGCAATATCAGTACCCCTGACAACAAACAGAACCGCAAGAACCAAGAAATCCGTGTGCCGCGCGTTCGCGTGATCGGCAGCGACGGTGAGATGGTCGGCGTGTTGTCGCGCGACGAAGCGCTCGCCAAGGCCGAAGAAGAAGGCCTGGATCTGGTCGAAATCCAGCCGCAGGCCGATCCGCCGGTCTGCAAGATTATGGATTTCGGCAAGTTCAAGTTCGAGCAGCAGAAAAAGGCCAACGAGGCCAAGAAGAAGACCAAGCAGGTCGAGATCAAGGAACTCAAGTTCCGTCCGGTCACCGACGAGGGCGACTACCAGATCAAGTTGCGCAACATGCGCCGCTTCCTGGAAGAGGGCGACAAGGTCAAGGTCAACATCCGCTTCCGTGGCCGTGAAATGAGCCACCAGGAGCTCGGCCGCGAGATGGCGGCGCGGATCGAGGCCGATCTGGGCGACGACATCGTCATCGAATCCCGTCCGCGCCTGGAAGGGCGTCAGATGGTCATGATGATCGCGCCCAAGAAAAAGATCTGAAGATCTTCTTTCGTGCTGCGTCGGGCCCGGCGGGTCTGTCGCAGCCGCAGGATCAATGACTTGCAGGAATTCCCGGCAACGGGTAGACTGCGCGGCCCGCTTTATCGGGGGCGCCGTGCAAGCGGCATCAGGACCTGTCCGGATCGTGTTCGATCAAGGACTTACAAGCAGGCAAGGGCAAGGATGGAAAGTGTGGTCGCGAGACTGCCGCCCGTGTCAGTGACAAAACACCATCAAGGACATTGCAATGCCCAAGATCAAGACCAACCGGGCGGCGGCCAAGCGTTTCCGCAAGACCGCCTCCGGCAAGTACAAGTGCGGCCACGCAAACCGTAGCCACATCCTCACGAAGAAAGCGACCAAGCGGAAGCGCAACCTGCGGCAGACGAATCACGTCCGTGCCGAGGACGCTGGCCGTCTCGATCGTATGCTTCCCTACCTCTGAGGACTGACCCATGGCACGAGTAAAGCGTGGCGTACAGGCGCGTCGCCGCCACAAGAAAATTCTGACCCTGGCAAAGGGTTACTACAACGCTCGCCGCAAGGTGTTCCGCGTTGCCAAGCAGGCGGTCATCAAGGCGCAGCAGTACGCCTACATTGGCCGTAAGCAGAAGAAGCGTAATTTCCGTTCGCTGTGGATCACCCGCATCAATGCGGCTGCCCGCATCAACGGCCTGAGCTACAGCCGTTTCATGAATGGCCTGCTCAAGGCGGGCATCACCCTGGACCGCAAGGTGCTGGCCGATATCGCCGTGCACGACGCCGCCGGCTTTGCCGCGCTGGCCGAGAAGGCAAAGGGCGCGCTGGCGGCATAAATGCAGGTCCCTCTGCAAGAGCCCGCACATCCATATGCGGACTTCTTAATGAGATAGTCCCTCGCAGGAGCCCGCACGCCGTATGTGCGAGTCCCTCGCAAGAGCCCGCACATCCATGTGCGGACTGCTTGAAGAAGCGGGTCATCGGATGTAGTCACACTTGGTGTGCATGCCTTCGGTGAGGTGAGACGCAGAGATGCAGGGGGAAGGGCGCGAGTCCTTCCCTTTTTGCGTTTTAGCGACGTCGCCAAGTGGGCGATGACAGGTCAATGCAGTGACAATGCGTTCCGGTGCATCCGGAAACACCGTTCGGCTAGCAGTTGAGGCGCAAGTGCAATGAGTGAGATTCAATCCCTGACCGAGCGTGCGCTGGCCGATGTTGCCGCGGCGCAGACGCCGGACCAACTGGAAGCATTGCGGGTGGCCTTGCTGGGCAAGAGCGGCAGCATCACCGCCCAGCTCAAGCAGCTCGGCACGTTGCCGCCCGAGCAGCGCAAGGCGGCGGGCGAGGCGATCAACCAGACGCGCGATGTGCTGACCGCCGCGTTGTCCGAACGCAAGAACACCCTGGAAACGGCTGCGCTCGACGCACGTCTGGCCGGCGAAACTATCGACGTCACCTTGCCGGGCCGCCGCAGCGAACGTGGCGGCCTGCATCCGGTCACGCGGACGCTGGAGCGCATCGTCGAAATCTTCGCGCGGCTGGGGTATGAGTTGTCCGATGGCCCGGAAATCGAAGACGACTGGCACAACTTCGAGGCGCTGAATTTTCCGCCGCACCATCCGGCGCGTGCGATGCACGACACCTTCTACTTCGGCGATGGCCGCCTGCTGCGCACGCATACCTCCGGCGTCCAGGTGCGTTACATGGATGCGCACACACCGCCGCTGCGCATGATCGCGGCCGGCAAGGTGTACCGCTCCGATTCGGACCAGACCCACTCGCCGATGTTCCATCAGGTCGAAGGCCTGCTGGTGGACGAGCATTCCAACTTCGCCGACCTCAAGGGCACCTTGTCCGAGTTCGTGCGCGCGTTCTTCGAACGCGACTTCGAAATGCGTTTTCGCCCCAGCTATTTCCCGTTCGTGGAACCGGGGGCGGAAGTGGACATCGCCTGGCAGCAGCCCGACGGCAGCACCCGTTGGCTGGAAGTGCTGGGCTGCGGCATGGTGCACCCCAACGTGCTGCGCAGCGTCGGCATCGACCCCGAGCGTTACACCGGTTTCGCGTTCGGCCTGGGCGTTGAGCGCTTCGCGATGCTGCGCTACGGCGTCAACGACCTGCGCGCTTTCTTCGAAAACGATGTGCGTTTTCTTCGGCAGTTCGCTTGACGGCGGGGATTGGGGATTCGGGATTGGGGATTTGCAACCGCGCCCCGGTCCTTCCCCGGACTCCGTCGGCGTGTTCCAGCTAATCCCCAATCCCGAATCCCCAATCCCGGCTCCTCATGAAATTCTCTGAAAATTGGCTGCGTAGCCACGTCCCGACCCAGGCCACGCGCGATGAACTGGCTGCGACGCTGACGGCGATCGGTCTGGAAGTCGAAGACGTCACGCCGTTGGGCGAGGCACTGGGGCAGGTGGTGGTGGCGCGCATTGTCGAGGCGGTGCGTCACCCTGAGGCTGATCGGCTACAGGTCTGCAGTGTCGATGCAGGGCAGGGGGAGTTGCTGCAGATCGTGTGTGGGGCGCCCAATGCGCGCGCCGGTCTGGTGGCGCCGCTGGCACTGGTCGGTGCGCAGATCGGCGAGCTGACCATCACCGCGGCCAAGCTGCGTGGCGTGGCCTCCAACGGCATGCTGTGTTCGGCCAAGGAGCTGGGTCTGGACAGCGACGCGTCCGGCCTGTTCGAGCTGCCCGACGATGCCCCGGTGGGCCAGGCGCTGGCCGACTATCTGGGGCTCCCCGATGCCAGCATCGAAATCAAACTCACGCCCAATCGCGCCGATTGCTTCAGCGTGCGTGGCATCGCTTTCGACGTGGCGGCCGCGTGCGCCAGCGAAGTGGTGGCCTTCGACGCCGGTGCGGTGGCGCCGGTGTCCACGCGTACGCTCGCGGTCGAGCTGCAAGCCGGCAAGGATGCCCCGCGGTATTGCGGGCGGGTGATCGAGGGCATCGACCCGGCCGCGAAAACGCCGGTGTGGCTGGCCGAGCGCCTGCGCCGCAGTGGTGTGCGTCCGGTGTCCTTGCTGGTGGACATCACCCAGTACGTGATGCTGGAACTGGGCCAGCCGATGCATGCCTTCGATCTGGATACCTTGCAGGGCCCGATCGGCGTGCGGCATTCGCGCAGCGGCGAGCAGCTGGCGCTGCTGGATGGGCGTCAGGTGACCCTGGACGACAGCTTCCTGACAATCACCGATGCCGGGCGTCCGGTGGCGCTGGCGGGGTTGATGGGCGGGCTGGACACGCGCGTCACCGAGACCACGCGCAATGTGTTCCTGGAATCGGCGTACTTCGACCCGGCCGCCATCATGGGCCGTGGCCGCAAGTTCGGCCTGCACACCGACGCCGGCCATCGCTTCGAACGCGGCGTGGACCCGGCATTGCCGCCGCAGGCAATCGAGGTCGCCACGCGTCTGGTGCTGGAACTGGCCGGCGGTACGCCAGGCCCGGTGGTGCACGCGCAGCTGCCGGAGCATCTGCCGCAGGCCGCGCCCATCCTGCTGCGTCGCGCGCGCATCGCGCGCGTGCTCGGCATCGCGATCGACGATGCCGAGGTGGTACGCATCCTGAGCGCGCTCGGGATGCAGGTCGATGCGGTTGCCGAGGGCTGGCAGGTGATGGCGCCGAGCCGGCGCTTCGATATCGCCATCGAAGAAGATCTCATCGAGGAGCTGGCGCGTATCCACGGCTACGATCGCGTGCCCACCACGCTGCCCGGCGGCGCCAGCCGGATCGCGATGCCAAGCGAGACCCAACTGGACGAATTGAGCGTGCGCCGCCAGCTGGTGGCGCGCGAGCTGCAGGAAACCATCAACTACGCGTTTGTCGATGCCGCGCTGTTGCAGCGCTGGCAGTTGGGCGAGGGCCTGGTGTCGCTGGCCAATCCGCTCAGCGCCGAGCTGGCCGTGATGCGTCCGCGCCTGCTGCCGGGCCTGGTGGCGACGCTGGGCCGCAATGTCGCCCGTCAGGCCGGGCGGGTGCGATTGTTCGAGCTGGGCAAGGTCTTTGCCGCAGCCGAGCAGGCCGGCGCCGCGCCGCAGGAATCCCAGCACGTGGCCGCGGCCGTGTGCGGCGATGCGTTGGCCCTGCAGTGGGGCGAACCGTCGCGCAAGGTGGACTTCCACGACGTGAAGGGCGACCTGATGGCCTTGGCGGCGGCCAGCGGCGCGAAGCTGGAATTCCAGCCGTCCGCCCAGCCGTTCGGGCATCCGGGGCGGTCGGCCGACGTCTATCGCGACGGGGTTCGCATCGGCTGGATCGGGCAGGTGCATCCACGCCTGGCCAAGTCGCTGGAGATCGATGTGGATGTGATCGCATTCGAACTGCAGCTGGCACCGCTGGTGCAGCGCGCATTGCCGCGTGCCGGCGAGCTGTCGCGGTTCCCCTCGGTGCGTCGCGATCTGGCCTTCTTGGTACCCGAGCAGGTGAGCTGGGCGGCGCTGTCGGCGAGCGTGCAGACCACGGTGGGCCCGTTGTTGCGCGAGGTGCAGCTGTTCGACCGCTATGTCGGGCAGGGGGTCGAGCCAGGTTTCAAGAGTCTGGCTATGGGCTTGATTTTGCAGGATAACTCGCGCACTCTCACCGACCGGGACGTGGACGCGGTCGTCACCGATGTGGTGGCCGTGATCGAGCGCGAGCATCGCGCCCGGATCCGGAGTTGAGGCGGTAATCAGGGGAGTGGCATGGCATTGACGAAAGCAGAGATGGCCGAGCGTCTGTTTGACGAGGTCGGTCTGAACAAGCGCGAGGCAAAGGAATTTGTCGACGCGTTTTTCGACGTGCTGCGCGATGCCCTGGAGCAGGGTCGTCAGGTGAAGCTGTCGGGTTTCGGCAACTTCGATCTGCGGCGCAAGAATCAACGGCCCGGTCGCAATCCCAAGACCGGCGAGGAAATTCCGATCTCGGCCAGGACGGTGGTGACCTTCCGCCCGGGCCAGAAGCTCAAGGAACGGGTGGAGGCTTATGCTGGATCCGGGCAGTAATCGCGAACTACCGCCGATCCCGGCCAAGCGCTACTTCACCATCGGTGAGGTCAGCGAGCTGTGCGACGTCAAGCCGCATGTATTGCGGTATTGGGAGACGGAATTCCCCAGCCTGGAGCCGGTCAAGCGGCGTGGCAATCGCCGGTACTACCAGCGACACGACGTGTTGATGGTGCGTCAGATCCGGGGGCTGCTGTACGAGCAGGGTTACACCATTGGCGGCGCACGCCTGCGTCTGGAGGGTGACGGTGCCAAGAGCGAGTCGGCATTGAGCAACCAGATCATCAAGCAGGTGCGGATGGAGCTGGAAGAAGTGCTTCAACTGCTGCGCCGCTAGGAAAACGCTTCACAAAGCCGCTATAATCGCAGGCCGTCCTCGCGACGGGTGCAGCATCTTCGGGGTATAGCGCAGCCTGGTAGCGCACTAGTCTGGGGGACTAGTGGTCGTCGGTTCGAATCCGGCTACCCCGACCAAACAGCAAAGCCCATGTCCTCGGGACATGGGCTTTTTTGTTGCGTTGCAACATTGCATTTTTATGTCCTGGCATGGCCTGGCCAATATGCAGATCGGCATATCGCATTGCAGCATGAACAGCACGCTAGCGCCCGGTTTCCACGGTCCGGTTCGCTATGGACTTGGGTCACGGAATGATGCTAAGTGCCCGAAAACGTTCCAGATCATTAGCGAAAGATCAGGACCTGGATCACGTTTTGTTAACGGGCTAACGACGAACTTGAATCAATAGGCCAACGCCGTCAAAAAAATGGCGAGCTGCGTCTTGCGGTGGATTCTTTCTGTGCCATAGTGCAGTGCAACACGTCATCCCTGTCGTGATCCCGATGTCCTGGGATAAACCTCTCTGTCGTACGTTCGTGCTGGCGTGTTGGCCGGTTGAATGCTGCGCGAGCTCCTGTCCCACCCAACCGAGGCAGCCAGCCACACGCATGAAGAAACTGATCGGACGATTCTGCCAAGGCCTCAGCCTGGCGTTGATCTGCTCGATGACACTGGGCGCTTGCAGCACCGGGAAGGACATGGCGACATCGTTGCCGCTTCCCGATCCGCTCGCAATGTCGGCGGTGCAACCCGAGTATCGACTCTCCCCAGGCGACCTGCTGCTGGTCAAGGTGTTCCAGGTCGACGATCTGGAGCGGCAGGTCCGCATCGATCAGAACGGTCACATCTCGCTGCCGTTGATCGGCGACGTCAACGCCGCCGGCATGGGGGTGGGGGAACTCGAAAAGATGGTCGCCGATCGCTATCGCGGTGGCTATCTGCAGAACCCGCAGGTGTCGGTCTTCGTGCAGGAATCCAACGGCCGTCGCGTGACCGTGACCGGCGCGGTCGATGAACCCGGCATCTATCCGGTGATCGGTGCCAACCTGACCTTGCAGCAGGCCATCGCGCAGGCCAAGGGCGTCAGCACCGTGGCCAGCCGCGGCAATGTCATCGTGTTCCGTACGGTCAACGGACAGAAGATGATCGCGCGCTTCGACCTGACCGAAATCGAGAAGGGCGCCAACCCGGACCCTGAAATTTACGGCGGCGACATCGTTGTGGTGTATCGCTCGGATGCGCGCGTCTGGTTGCGCACCATGCTGGAACTGACCCCCTTGGTGATGGTGTGGCGCGCTTACCGATGAGTATGAATTCCGACAATCGTTCTTCGCCGTCGCATCGCCACGGACACCTCGAACTGGCAGACGTCAGCCTGATGGATTACTGGCGCGCCCTGGTGTCGCAGCGGTGGCTGATCATCCTGATCACCATCGGTGCGGTACTGCTGGCGCTGGTGATCACCTTGCTGATGCCGGAAAAGTATCGTGCTACCAGCACGCTGCAGATCGAGCGTGACTCGCTCAATGTGGTCAACGTCGACAACCTGATGCCGGTGGAATCGCCGCAGGACCGCGACTTCTACCAGACCCAGTATCAGTTGCTGCAGAGCCGATCGCTGGCACGTGCGGTGATCCGCGAAGCCAAGCTCGACCAGGAGCCGGCGTTCAAGCAGCAGGTTGAAGAGGCGCTGGAAAAAGCAGCGGCAAAGAACCCGGAAGCGGGCAAGACGGTGGATTCGCGCCAGGCCATCATCGAGCGCAGCCTCACCGACACCTTGCTCGCAGGTCTGGTGGTCGAGCCGATCCTCAATTCGCGTCTGGTCTACGTCAATTACGATTCGCCGGACCCGGTACTGGCAGCGAAGATCGCCAATACCTATCCGAAGGTGTTCATCGTCAGCACGCAGCAGCGTCGCATGAAGGCGTCTTCGTTCGCGACCAAGTTCCTGGCAGAGCGTCTGGAGCAGCTGCGCTCCAAGGTGGAAGATTCGGAAAAGACCCTGGTGGCGTATTCGACCGACGAGCAGATCGTCTCGGTCGGCGACGACAAGCCATCGCTGCCGGCGCAGAACCTGACCGACCTCAATGCATTGCTGGCGTCGGCACAGGACGCACGCATCAAGGCCGAGGCGGCCTGGCGCCAGGCCGCTTCCGGCGATGCCATGTCGCTGCCGCAGGTGCTCAGCAGCCCGCTGATCCAGACCCTGCGTGGCGAGCAGGTGCGCCTGACCAGCGAGTACCAGCAGAAGCTGTCGACGTTCAAGCCGGATTACCCGGAAATGCAGCGACTGAAGGCGCAGATCGAAGAATCGCGCCGGCAGATCAATGGCGAGATCATCAACGTGCGCCAGTCGCTGAAGGCGACCTACGATGCATCGGTGCATCAGGAGCAATTGCTCAACGAACGTATCGCCGGCCTGCGCAACAACGAGCTCGACCTGCAAAGCCGCAGCATCCGCTACAACATGCTCAAGCGCGACGTCGACACCAACCGCCAGCTCTACGATGCGCTTCTGCAGCGCTACAAGGAAATCGGTGTGGCGGGCAACGTGGGCGCCAACAACGTGACCATCGTCGACACTGCAGATGTGCCCACGTCGAAGACTTCGCCGAAACTCAAATTGAACCTCGCTTTGGGCTTCATCTTTGGCGTATTCCTGGGTCTGGCGGTGGCGCTGGTGCGCTATTTCCTGCGCGGGACCGGGCCGGAAACACGATTGAACTGACATCGTGGTGTTGCAAAACAGTGGTTAATTAAAGTGACAACCGATTCAGCGTGGAAAAGGTTGGATCCCGTATGTTTCGGGCTCCTTCGTTTGAAAGTTTGTCTCTGTTGAAACAAAGGGCTGTCGGGCGATCTGGGGTCGGTAGGTATTACCGCGGTGATCGCTCGACGGAGATGATTGAAAGCTCGCGTGCGACTCGTATGTTTCCCCGCATGCACCGTATCGAGTTTGGAGGACATCCCCATGCTTTTGGCAGACCTGAGTAGCGCGACTTACACGACATCCTCGCCGCGATTGTTGTCCAAGTATTCGGCCGCGGCCGACCTGGTGCTGCGCGTGTTCGACCTGACCATGGTGGTCGTGTCGGGCTTGATCGCCTATCGCATCGTGTTCGGCTCCTGGGTTCCCGCCGCGCCCTATCGGGTTGCGATCGGTACCACGCTGCTGTACTCGGTGATCTGCTTCGCGCTGTTTCCGCTGTATCGCAGCTGGCGCGGTCGCGGGCTGCTGAGCGAATTGATGGTGCTGGGTGGTGCCTTCGGCGGTGTCTTTGCGCTGTTCGCGGTGCATGCGCTGATCGTGCAGGTGGGCGAGCAGGTCTCGCGCGGCTGGATCGGCCTGTGGTTCGTCGGCGGCCTGGCATCGCTGGTCGCCGCACGTACCCTGCTGCGCGGCTTTCTGAACCACCTGCGCGCCCAGGGCGTGGACGTGCAGCGGGTGGTGGTGGTGGGCTTGCGCCACCCGGTGATGAAGATCAACCACTACCTGAGCCGCAACCCGTGGGTCGGCATGAACCTGGTGGGTTACTTCCGCACGCCTTACGACATTGCCGTGACCGAGCAGCGCCAGTCGCTGCCGTGCCTGGGCGAGCCCGATGCGCTGATCGACTATTTGAAGGACAACCAGGTCGAGCAGGTGTGGATCTCGCTGCCGCTGGGCGAGCGTGACCACATCAAGCAGCTGCTGCAGCGTCTGGACCGTTACCCGATCAACGTGAAGCTGGTGCCCGACCTGTTCGATTTCGGTTTGTTGAATCAGTCCGGTGAGCAGATCGGCAACACGCCGGTGATCAATCTGCGCCAGGGTGGTGTGGATCGCGACAATTACTTCGTCGTCGCCAAGGCGCTGCAGGACAAGATCCTGGCCGTGATCGCGTTGATGGGCCTGTGGCCGCTGATGGCCGCCATTGCCGTGGGCGTCAAGATGAGCTCGCCAGGCCCGGTGTTCTTCCGTCAGCGCCGCCATGGCCTGGGCGGTCGCGAGTTCTACATGTACAAGTTCCGTTCGATGCGCGTGCATGACGATCATGGCACCACGATCCAGCAGGCGACCAAGAACGACACGCGCATTACCCGTTTCGGTGCGTTCCTGCGCCGCAGCAGCCTGGACGAGTTGCCGCAGATCTTCAACGTACTCGGCGGCAGCATGTCGATCGTGGGTCCGCGCCCGCATGCAGCGCAGCACAACACGCATTATGAAAAGCTGATCAATCACTATATGCAGCGCCACTACGTCAAGCCGGGTATCACCGGTTGGGCGCAGGTGAATGGCTTCCGCGGCGAAACCCCGGAGCTGCGCACGATGAAGAAGCGTATCCAGTACGACCTGGACTACATCCGTCGTTGGTCGCTGTGGCTGGATATCCGCATCATCGTGCTGACTGCGGTGCGCGTGCTCGGACAGAAGACCGCGTACTGATGAAGGCGGGGAGCGTGCGAGCGGGCGCGTCCGGCGCCGCGGGCGGCTGCACTGCAGCCGCCCCTTTCAGGCAGGCGTGTGCATGCTGATTCGAATGAGCGAAGCAACCCGCGTTCGCTGGCACAACCTGCTGATCGAGCTGACCTTGCTGGTCGGCGTCGGTTACAACCTGGTGCTGGCCCTGATCAATGCGAATGTGTTCACCGTGCGCCCGGTGATCACTTATGCGGTCGAGTTCATGGTGTATGCGGCGTGTTTCCTGCTGGGCCTGGGCTCGCTCAGCCGCAAGCGCATCGCGTTGATCATCAGCGGGCTGGGGTTGATCGTGCTGCTGATGTTCGTGCGGTTCCTGGTGAACTGGCAGATCGATCCGAAGTTCTTCCGCGACGCGCTGGTGGTCTTCGCCTTCGTGGTGCTGGGGTCCGCGTACACCGGCTCGCTGCCCAAGCTGTTCATCCGTATGACCATCATCGTCTCGCTGGTCGCCGCGTTCGAACTGGCCATGCCAAGCGCCTATGGCGATCTGGTCAATCCCAAGAGTTTCTTCGTCAACGCGCGCGGGATGAGCGCCGAAGGCTTCTGGAACGAGGACAGCAACCTGTTCGTCAGCGCTACGCGCCCGGGCGAGCGTAACTTCCTGCCGGGTTCCAACCTGCCACGCGCCTCCTCGATGTTTATCGAGCCGGTGACGATGGGTAACTACATCTGCTTCTTTACCGCCATCGTGCTGGTGTTCTGGCGTTGGATGCGTCCGGCCGCCTTGATGCTGTCGGTCGGACTGATCGGCTTCATGATCGTCGCTTCCGACGGACGCTTGGCCGCGGGCACCTGCGTGTTGATGGTGCTGCTGACGCCCTTGCTGAAACGCCTCGATCAACGATTGGCGTTTCTGGTGTTTCTGCTGGTGATCATGAGTGCGTGGCTGCTGGTCTGGGTGACCGGGATCACCGCCTACCAGGACACGACGATGGGCCGGGTGTTCTTCACCGTGTATTCGATGAACAACCTGTCGTTCGAGTCCTGGATGGGCCTGGATTTTGCGCAGGCGTATCGCTACTTCGACAGCGGCATTTCCTACTTCATCGCCTCGCAGTCGATTGTCGGCGTGCTGGCGTTCCTGTTGTCGTATTCGTTCCTGCTGCTGATGCCCAGCAAGGAAGGGCAGCTGTTCAAGAACCTGGCCATCTTTGCGTTCGCGCTGAGTCTGCTGGTGTCCAACGGCTACTTTTCGATCAAGACCTCGGCGCTGTGGTGGTTCGTCTGTGGCTGCCTATGGCACATGCGTCCGACCTGGTCCGCGTCGGCTGCTCCCCGGACCTCGATCAAGGATGATCCAACGGCAGATGGCGCGCAGCTGCCATTGCCCGCGGGAGCAGCACGATGAGCGCTGCCGCGGCAGCTACGTCGCCGGTCACGCCTGCCGCTGGCGACCGGATCACGACAGCGGGTCGCGCGCGCGATCAGCGGATCGATGCGGCCAAGGCGGTTGCGATCCTGCTGGTGGTGTTCTGCCATGCCAAGGGTGTGCCGCACGGCATGACCCTGTTCGCCTACAGCTTTCACGTGCCGCTGTTTTTCATGGTGTCGGGGTGGCTGGCGGCTGGCTATGCGTCCCGCACCACGGGATTGGACAGGCGCTCGTTGGGCAGGCATGCACGCAGCCTGCTGCTGCCCTACGTGACGTTCTATCTGTTGGGCTATGCGTACTGGTTGTTGACCCGCAACATCGGCGAGAAGGCGGCTCGGTGGGGAAGCCATCCGTGGTGGGAGCCGATCGTGTCGCTGTTCACCGGGATCGGTCCGGACCTGTACGTACAACCGCCACTGTGGTTTTTGCCGGTGATGCTGGTGACCGTGATTGCCTACATCCTGCTGCGCCACGTGCTGCCCCCGCTGGTCATTGCGCTGGCGTCGCTGGTGCTGGCCTGGATCTGGATGAACTGGTTCCCGGGACAGGGCGTGCGGCTTTTCTTCGGCCTCGATGTGCTACCGGTGTCGTTGTGTTTCTACGCGCTGGGCGCGTTGTTGATTCACCTGTCGCCGCGGTTGCCGACGTCGCTGCCGATCAGTGCGTTGGTAACCGTGGTGCTGGCGTTCGCAGTCGCGTGGTTGGCCCAGCGCAATGGACGCATCGACGTGAACATGCTGCAGTTCGGGCGCGAGCACGCGCTGTTCCTGCTCAGTGCGGTGCTGGGCTCGCTGATGGTGATCTGCGCGGCGCGGTTGGTGCAGGGCTGGGCGTGGGTACAGTGGATCGGCCGTAATACCTTGCTGATCCTGTGCACGCACATGTTGGTGTTCTTCGTCTTGTCCGGCGTTGCCGCAGTCGCGGGCGGGTTCGGCTCGGCGCGGCCCGGGCTGGGCTGGGCGGTGTTCGTCACGGTCTTTGCGCTGGTTGCATGTGTGCCGATGCGCTGGGTGCTGATGCGGTTTGCTCCCTGGGCGTTGGGTGCGCGCACGGTGACGGCATGAGCGGCGCTGCGGCATGACCACGGCTCCGTACTTGCCCGAGGTGGGACGCGACACGGCAGGCCCGGTCGTGCGGCCGGTGACTGCGGCGACCCGCGACTGGCAGATCGATGCGGCAAAGGCCCTGGCCATCGTACTGGTGGTGCTTGGGCATGCCAGCGGCATGCCGCCCGCGTACAAACTGTTTGCCTACAGTTTTCATGTGCCGCTGTTTTTCGTGCTCTCCGGATGGGTGGGCGAACGCTTCGGGCGGCGTGCGTTGAACGCAGCGACAGCAGCCAAGCTGGCGCGCACGCTCCTGGTTCCGTACCTGGCTTTTTTCCTGGTGGCCTACGGTGTGTGGCTGTTGATGGCGGTGCTCAATCACGCCTTCCATCAGCCGGGCGCACGTGCGTGGTGGGATCCGTTGACCGGCGTGCTCTGGGCCAATGGCACGCGTCTGTACGTGCTGCCGGCGTTGTGGTTCTTGCCGGCACTGTTTGTCACGACACTGGCCTACATTGCATTGCGCGCGCGCCTGAGTACGGGCGTGGTGGTGGCGATGAGTTTGCCGCTGGCACTGGCATGGGCGCGATGGTTTCCCGCGCTGCAGCTGCGGCTGCCGCTCGCGTTGGACGTGCTGCCGATTGCCTTGTTCTTCATTGCCATCGGCGGCTGGCTGTCGCGCTTTGCCGAGCAGTTGCGCGGCTTCGGTGCAGGGGCCTGGGCAGTGGCCTTGCCGTGCGTGGCGGCGGCCTGGGGACTGCTGGCTGGGTGGAATGGGCAGGTGGACGTCAACAACCTGCAGTTCGGGCACTCGGCCGCGCTGTTCGTCCTGGTCAGCCTGCTGGGAACCGCGATGACCTTGTGCGTGGCCTACTTCGTTCGCAACTGGCAGTGGGTGCAATGGATCGGTACCAATACACTGCTGATCCTGTGCACGCATACCTTGGTGTTTCTGGTGATCACCAGTGTGGTGGTCCGCACCGGCGTGGTGGATCGCAGCCTGATCGGTACGCCGGCCTGGGCGATGGCGTTGAGTGCGTTCGCGATCGCCTGCGCTGTACCGATGCGCATGGTGCTGGTGCGTAGTGCGCCATGGATGTTGGGGTTGAAGCGTCAATGATGCGTTTTCAGAATCGACCGTCGTCGCAGCACCTGCGTGCGCGTCGCCGGCACAGGAGATTGGCGTAAATGAAAGTGGTGCATGTCGTCCGCCAATTCCACCCCTCGATCGGGGGGATGGAGGAAGTCGTCCTCAATGTCGCCCGCCAGCATCAGGCCACTAGTGCCGATACGGTGGAGGTGGTGACGCTCGATCGCGTGTTTACCGACCCGGGTGCGCAGCTTGCGCCGCAGGAAACCCATCAGGGCCTGCCGATCCGGCGGATCGGCTATCGCGGCTCCTCGCGTTACCCGCTCGCGCCATCGGTTCTGGGCGCGATTCGCTCTGCCGATGTGGTGCATCTGCATGGCATCGATTTTTTCTACGACTACCTTGCGCTGACCAGACCGTTCCATGGCAAGCCGATGGTGGTTTCCACCCACGGCGGGTTCTTCCACACCGCCTACGCATCGCGCATGAAGCAGATCTGGTTCCAGACCCTGACCCGGGCATCGGCGTTGGCGTATGCGCGGGTGATTGCCACCAGCGAGAACGATGGCGACCTGTTTGCCAAGGTGGTATCGCCAGCGCGCCTGCGCGTGATCGAAAACGGCGTGGACGTGGAAAAATATGCAGGGCAGGGCGCGACGACGCCTGGCCGGACGATGCTGTATTTCGGTCGCTGGTCGGTCAACAAGGGGTTGATCGAAACGCTGGAGCTGCTGCAGGCCGCGCTCAAGCGCGACCCGCAGTGGCGGCTGATCATCGCCGGCCGCGAGTACGATCTGAACGAGGCCGACCTGCGCAAGGCCATTGCCGAGCGTGGTCTGCAGGACAAGGTGCAGTTGAGCATGTCGCCCTCGCAGGAGCAGTTGCGCACGCTGATGCAGCAGGCGCAGTTCTTTGTCTGCCTGTCGCGCCATGAAGGGTTCGGCATTGCCGCGGTGGAGGCGATGAGCGCAGGGCTGATTCCCATCCTCAGCGATATCCCGCCGTTCGTGCGGCTTGCCACCGAGTCGGGACAGGGCGTGATCGTCAATCGCGACAGGATCGACGCGGCGGCCGACCAGGTGCAGGCGCTTGCGCTGACCGCTGATGCCGACTTCGCCAAGCGGCGTGCGGCCTCGATGGCCTATGTGAGCCGCTACGACTGGAAGCATGTGGTCGGGCGTTACGTGGACGAGTACCACGCCGCGCTGGGTACGCCGCGTCCGCAGGAGACGCTGCGATGAGCGCGCACGCATCTGCATCGCTGACCCGTGCAGCGGTCCGGCCGCAGGTCACGGTGTTGTTCTCCACGGAAAAGCCCAACGCCAGCACCAATCCGTATCTGACCCAGCTCTACGACGCGTTGCCCGATGCGGTGCAGCCGCGCTTCTTCTCGATGCGCGATGCCTTGTTGTCGCGCTACGACGTGCTGCATCTGCACTGGCCCGAATACCTGCTGCGCCACCCCAGTGCTGCCGGCACCCTGGCCAAGCAGGTGTGTGCGGCGTTGTTGTTGCTCAGGTTGCAGGTCACCGGCACGCCGGTCGTGCGCACCCTGCACAATCTGGCGCCACACGAAGACCGTGGCTGGCGCGAGCGCAGCCTGTTGCGCTGGATCGACCGCCTGACACGCCGCTGGATCCGCATCAATGCGACCACGCCGCCACGTCCGCCATTCACGGACACCATCCTGCACGGCCATTACCGCGACTGGTTCGCGACGATGCCGCAGGGCACCACGGTGCCGGGGCGGCTGCTGCATTTCGGCCTGATCCGCCCGTACAAGGGGGTGGAAACGCTGCTGGAGGTGATGCGCGATGTCGGCGACTCGCGCCTGAATCTGCGCATTGTCGGTAACCCCGCCACGCCGCAGATGCGTACGCTGGTGGAAGACGCCTGCGCGCAGGATCCGCGCATCAGCGCATTGCTGGCCTATGTCGAGGAGCCGGTGCTGGCACGCGAGGTGAGCGAGGCCGAGCTGGTGGTGTTGCCGTATCGGCAGATGCATAACTCCGGAACATTGCTGCTGGCCTTGTCGCTGGCGCGTCCGGTATTGGCGCCATGGAGTGAATCCAACGCGGCCATCGCCGAGGAAGTGGGCCCGGGATGGGTATTCCTGTATGAAGGTGAGTTCGATGCGGCCTTGCTGACGGGCATGTTGGACACGGTGCGCGCGGCGCCGCGCGGTCCGGCCCCGGATCTGTCGCAACGCGACTGGCCGCGCATCGGGCAGCTGCATTACCGCACCTATCTGGAAGCGCTGGGCAAGGACGGAGAAGCCGCGCTGTGACCGCAGAACCCCCCTCGATGTCATCTTCTCCCACACCGCCAACGCCGCCGCAGCGCAGCCTCGGCTCGCGTGCTGCGGGCGGAGCGGCGGTGACCATGCTGGGCCAGTCGGCCAAGATGGTCGTGCAATTCGGTGGCATCATCCTGCTGGCGCGCCTGCTGACCCCGTACGACTACGGCCTGATGGCGATGGTGACCGCCATCGTCGGTGCGGCGGAAATCCTGCGCGACTTCGGCCTGTCGGCCGCCGCTGTGCAGGCCAAGCACGTCAGCCGCGAGCAACGCGACAACCTGTTCTGGATCAACAGCGGCATCGGGTTGACGTTGTCGGTGCTGGTGTTCGCCTCGGCGCACCTGATCGCCAACTTCTACAAGGAGCCGGCGCTGGTCACCATCTCCCAGGCGCTGGCGGTGACGTTCCTGATCAACGGCATGACCACCCAATACCGCGCGCACCTGAGCCGTGGGCTGCGCTTCGGGCAGGTGGCGCTGAGCGATGTGGGGTCGCAGGTGCTGGGCCTGCTGGCTGCGGTAGCTGCAGCGTTGCTTGGCTGGGGTTACTGGGCGCTGGTGGTGCAGCAGGTGGTGCAGGCGGTGGTGAACCTCGTCATTGCCGCGAGCTGCGCACGCTGGTTGCCCGGCGGCTATCAGCGCAGCGCGCCGATGCGCGACTTCATGAGCTTCGGCTGGAACCTGATGGCGGCGCAGCTGCTGGGATACGCCAGCCGCAACGTGGGCCAGGTGATCATCGGCTGGCGCACCGGCCCGGACGCGCTGGGTTTGTACAACCGCGCGTTCCAGCTGTTGATGATGCCGTTGAACCAGATCAATGCGCCGGCCACCAGCGTGGCGTTGCCGGTGCTGTCGCAGTTGCAGGACGACCGCGAACGTTTCAGCGCGTTCCTGCTGCGCGGGCAGACGGTGATGGTGCATCTGATCGTGGCGCTGTTTTCGTTCGCCTGTGCGCTGGCGATGCCGCTGATCGTGCTCGTGCTGGGCGAGCAGTGGCGCGAGGCGGTGCCGCTGTTCCAGGTGCTCACGCTTGGCGGCATCTTCCAGACCGCGTCCTACGCCACGTACTGGGTGTTCCTGGCCAGGGGATTGATGCGGCAACAACTGGTGTATTCGCTGGTCAGCCGCATCGTGTTGATCGCCTGCATCTTCGTCGGCTCGCGCTGGGGTGCGATGGGCGTGGCGATCGGGTATTCGTTCGGTCTGCTGGTGACCTGGCCGCTTTCATTGATCTGGGTTGGCAGGATTTCCGATACGCCGGTCGCTGCGTTGTTCACCAATGCGGTACGCGCAATGGCGGCATACGGTATCGCCGGTGTCAGCGCCTACTACGCCTCGGTGACGGTCGGTGGCCCGCTGTGGGAGCAACTGGCAGTCGGCGCAGCCGTGATGGCCGCGGTGTGCCTGCTGATGCTTGGCATCTGGCCGGCATTCCGTCGCGATGTGATCTCCATCGTCAATATCCGCAAGTTGCTGACGCAGGCCAAGGCACGTCGATGAGATCGACATCGTCTTCGCCCGCGCTCGGTCATGCTTTTCCCCACTCATTCATAGGACACGGCCCATGAGCGCTACACCCGCCGCCGCTGCCGGCATTCGCCGGCCTTGCTATCTGGTCTTGTCCGCCCACGATTACCGCACCCCGCGCCGCGCCAACATCCACTTCATCACCGACCAGCTGGCGCAGCGCGGCACGACGCGGTTTTTTTCGCTGCGTTACAGCCGCCTGTCGCGGATGAAGGGTGACATGCGCCTGCCGCTGGACGACACCGCCAACACGGTGGTCTCGCACAAGGGGGTCGAGTGCTATCTGTGGCGCACGACGGTGCACCCGTTCAATACCCGGCGGGCATGGCTGCGCGCGGTGGAAGACGCGATGTTCCGCTGGTATGCCGCGCATCCGCCGCGTCAGCTGCTGGACTGGATGCGCGAGGCCGACGTCATCGTGTTCGAAAGCGGAATTGCGGTGGCCTTCATCGAGCTCGCCAAGCGCATCAACCCGGCGGCCAAGCTGGTGTATCGCGCATCCGACGGCCTGAGCACGATCAACGTTGCCTCCTACATCGAGCGCGAGTTCGACCGCGTCGCACCGACGCTGGATGTGATTGCGCTGGTGTCGCCGGCCATGGCCGAGGAGATCGCCAGCCGCGACAACGTCTATCACGTCGGGCACGGTGTGGATCACAACCTGGATCAGTTGGGCGACCCATCGCCGTACGGGGAGGGCATCCATGCCGTGGCGGTCGGGTCGATGTTGTTCGATCCTGAATTTTTCGTGGTGGCCAGCAAGGCATTCCCGCAGGTCACCTTCCACGTGATCGGTTCGGGCATGGGGCGGCATCCCGGCTATGGCGATAACGTCGTCGTTTATGGTGAAATGAAGCACGTCGAGACGATTGGCTACATCAAGCATGCGCGGTTCGGCATCGCGCCCTACGCCTCGGAACAGGTGCCGGTGTATCTGGCCGACAGCTCGATGAAGCTGCTGCAGTACGACTTCTTCGGTTTGCCGGCGGTCTGCCCGAATGCGGTTGTCGGGCCGTATCAGCAGTCCCGCTTCGGCTATACGCCGGGCAATGCCGAGTCGATCGTTTCCGCAATCAGTCAGGCGCTGGAAGCGCCGCACGTGCGTTACCGTCAGTGCCTGAACTGGTCTGACACCACCGATCGCGTGCTGGACCCGGCCGCGTACCCGGAAACCCGCTTGTATCCGCAGCACACCGGCGCAGCCGCGCGTGCATCTTCGGAGGCCGCGCTCTCGCATTGATGCGGCGCACCTCACCCGTTCGAGTTCAGGAGACCCTTTGTCATGGCCAACGCTTTGCTGCAGAAATGGATAGAACATGCAGAACGTCGTGCATTGTTCTGGTGGCAGCCGAAAAACGCTGGCGTCAACATGGGGGACCACCTGTCCAAGGTGATCGTGTCCTGCGTGCTTTCGCTGCAGGACAAGACGCTGATCGAAAAGCGTGACCTCAGCAAGAAGCTCATCGCGATCGGGTCGGTGCTGCATTTTGCCAAGGACGGCGATACCGTCTGGGGCAGCGGGATCAACGGCAAGATTCCTGCCGAGCGCAATACCTTCAGCACGCTCGATGTGCGTGCGGTGCGCGGGCCCAAGACGCGCCAGTTCCTGCTGGACCGTGGCATCGCGGTGCCGGAAGTCTACGGCGACCCAGGGCTGCTGACGCCGATGTTCTTCCCGGCCGAAGCGCTCGGTGCGGTGGAAAAACGTCCGTTTGCGATCGTTCCGCACTTCAACGAGCCGGTCGAAAAATACAGCGCGTACGCGGACCATCTGGTGTTTCCGAACGTCAAGCCGGCAACCTTCATGAGCCAGCTGCTGGGCGCCGAACTGGTGGTCAGCAGTTCGTTGCACGGCTTGATCCTGGCCGAGGCATACGGCATTCCGGCCGTGTATCTGGACTGGGGCAACGGCGAAGATCGCTTCAAGTACGACGATTACTACTACGGCACCGGGCGCACCCAGTGGCACTCGGGCAACAACGTGGAAGAGTGCCTGGCGCTGGGCGGCAACGGCAGCTTCGATCTGGAAAAACTGCAGGCCGGCTTGCTGGCCGCATTCCCTTACGACCTTTGGTGATTCGATGATGCAGGGCCAGCGCGTGGACAGGGACACAACGAGCGGCGCCGCCGCCGGCACTCCGGCCGGAGTGGTGATTCCGCTGGGTGGGTTTCCGGTGTTGTCCACCACCCAGGAAGCGTTCGCGCTGGACCTGTTTCACGCGTTGGCTGCACAGCAGCCGCGCCGGGTCTTTTTTGCCAACACCAACTTTGTCGTGCAGTGCCAGGCGCTGCGGATGCGCATGCGCGAGCCCGGCGTGCGCATCGTCAACGATGGCATCGGGATGGATCTGGCGGCGCGGATGATTCATGGCCGCCGGTTCGCCGGCAATCTCAATGGCACCGATCTGATTCCGTATCTGTGCCGGGAGAGCGCGCAGCCGCTCAAGTTCTTCCTGCTGGGCGGCCGGCCCGGGGTCGGCAAGATCGCCGCTGCCACCTTGACCGGTACGCTGGGGCAGCAGGTGGTGGGCATGTGCGACGGTTACGGCGAGTTTGCCGCTGCCGGCGAGGGCCTGGCCGAGCGCATCAATCGCTCGGGTGCGGACGTGCTGCTGGTGGCCTTCGGCAACCCGTTGCAGGAGCGCTGGATCCTCGACCATAGTCACGCGCTGCGGGTGCCGCTGGTGTTCGGTGTGGGCGCGCTGCTGGACTTTTTGTCCGGCACCGCCAAGCGGGCACCGGACTGGGTCCGTCGCCTGCATATGGAATGGATGTACCGCCTGCTCAACGAGCCGCGCCGGCTGCTCAAGCGCTATAGCTGGGATCTGCTGGTGTTCTTCCGTACCTGTCTGCGCGCGGGCAAGCATCTGCCGTGATGCGCAGACGCGGCGGCTGGCCTAGCATGCGTGCATGCATCCCACTGCCGCCGCGCTGATCCGATCGCTCGCATTGTCACCCCACCCGGAAGGCGGGCACTTCCGGCGCGTCTACGCCTCTGCGCGCCAGGTCAGCGACAACGGCGTCGCGCGCCCGGCGCTGACTGCGATCCGTTTCCTGCTCACTGCCGGCCAATGCAGCGCTTGGCACCGCGTGGATGCGGAAGAAAGCTGGCATTGGCAGCAGGGCGATGCGCTGGAACTGCTGGTCTACGACGAACGCGACGGGCAACTGCGGCGGTTGATCCTGGACGCGGCCGAACGCGGCGAGCCGATGCATGTGGTTCCTGCGGGCTGTTGGCAGGCGGCGAGCTCGCTGGGTGACTTCACCCTGGTGGGGTGCACGGTGTCGCCGGGATTCATGTGGGACGGCTTCGCGCTGCTCGACCAGGCGTCTCCCCTGGCAGCGCATCTGGCGACGCTGGCGACGCGCTAGCGGTGCTGCCGATGCTCGGCCGAACGCTTCCCTAACGCAGTGGTCGCAGGCTTGGCGTAATGTCCGCCGCAAACAGGGGGCGACCACGTGATGCGACACAGGGCAGTGGGATGGGGCGCCGGCTTGCTGCTGGTGTCGATGCTGGCGACCGCCAGCGGTCTGGCGATACAGGACGCGGCCGCGCCGCCCCCGGTGGTCGACCTGGAGGCGCTCGTTGTCCGCGGGGTCCAGCCCGGGCCGGGCCTGTGGAAGGTACGCAAGGGCGAGCACGTGTTGTGGATCCTGGGCACGCAGTCGCCGTTGCCCAAACGCCTGCAATGGCAATCGTCGGAAGTGGCCACCATCATCGGCCAGTCGCAGCAGGTGCTGATGGCGCCGACGGTGCAGGTCGACGCGGACATGGGCTTTTTCGGCAAGCTCACCTTGCTGCCATCGGCAATGCAGGCGATGAAGAACGAGGACGGCCGCGAGCTGCGCGAGGTCCTGCCGCCCGACCTGTACGCGCGATGGAAGGTGGCCAAGGCCCGCTACATCGGCAGCGATCGTGGCGTGGAACGCAAACGCCCGATGCTGGCCGCCGGCGAGCTGTACCAGGCGGCGCTGAAGCGTTCGGGCCTGGCCCGCTCGCCGGTGATCTGGTCGGTGGTGGAACGCGCCGCCAAGCGCGCCGGCATCAAGCCCACTCCCACGGCGCTGGACTACAAGATCACCGACCCGCGCCAGGCACTGAAGGAGTTTCGCGCCGGCAGCCTGGACGATATCGTTTGTTTCCGCAGCATCCTGGTGACGGTGGAGCGCGACCTGCCCACCATGGTCGAGCGCGCCAATGCCTGGTCGGTAGGCGATATCGAGGCATTGCGCCAGCTGCCGCGCGAAGATCCGCAGGCGGCGTGCATGCGCGCGATGGCCAGTTCCGATGCGGCCAGGAAACGCGGCATCGACGATCTCGAACGGCGCATGCGCGAGCATTGGCTCGCGATCGCCACCACGGCGCTGCAACGCAATCGCAGCACCTTCGCGGTGCTGCCGATCAGCCGCCTGACGGCCCCGGATGGATACCTGGACCGGTTGCAGGCGCTCGGGTATGCGGTGGAGGCGCCTTGAGCGCCTGACGCGGCAATGGGCGTGCAGGTGCACGGCACCGTTACGCACGCAGTGCATGCCGGAGTTCGCCCGCGATGCCGGACACGCAAGGCTTGCAGCCCGTGCCAGCAGGACGTGCCTGGGAGCGGTGCCGCACTGCGGTGTGGAATGACACTGCGGAGGAACGGGCATCTCGCCATCCGGGACGGTTAGGCCGACCGTTCCAGCCAAGGTATGCTGCGCGCCTTCTTCGCCGAGAGCTCCGTGTTGAACGCATTGCCGCTGCGCATTCTGGGCACCGGACGCCACGTCCCGGCCAGGCAGGTGACCTCGCAGGCGCTGGACGAGCGCTGGCAATTGCCGGCGGGAACCACTCTTGCCCGGCTGGGTGTCGCCACGCGTCACTACGTGGGCAAGGGCGAGACGGCATCTTCGATGGGCGCCGCTGCCGCGCAGCAGGCACTGGCAAACGCCGGCATCGATGCCGCTGAGGTGGATTGCCTGATCTCGGCCTGCAGCGTGATGGAGCAGCCGATTCCCTGCCAGGCGGTCTTGATCCAGCGTGCATTGGGGCTGGGCGATTCCGGCATTCCGGCATTCGATGTCAACGCGACCTGCCTGAGCTTTCTGGTGGCACTGGACACGGCGGCCAATGCGCTGGCGCTTGGCCGCTATCGACGCGTGCTGATCGTCTCCAGCGAAGTGGCATCGGCCGGCCTGGACGATACGGTGCCGGCCACTGCCGGGCTGTTTGGCGATGGCGCCGCTGCGGTGGTGGTCGGGCGCAGCAGCGCAGACCACGGCTCGGCACTGCTGTCCAGCCGGCTGTCCAGCTACGGCAGCGGTGCGGACCTGTGCCGCATCCGCGGCGGCGGCACTCGCGCACCACAGGGCGACGACGACGTACGCGCTGCCTCACGCCTGTTCTGGATGGACGGCCGCGGCGCCTATCGGTTTGCAGCGCGCCATCTGCCCGCATTCTGGGACCAGTTGCTGCGCGAGGCCGGCACCAGCACGGCGCAGCTGCGCTGTCTGGTGCCGCATCAGGCCTCCGGCGGTGGGCTGGATCATGTCGTGCTGACGCTGGGGCTGCGCAGCGAGCAGGTCGTGCGCATCCTGCACGACACCGGCAACCAGGTGGCTGCCTCGCTCCCGCATGCCTTGCATCACGCATGTGTGGACCGGCAGCTGCAACGCGGCGACGTGTTCGCACTGCTCGGTACCGGCGCCGGCCTGGCGATCGGTGGCATGGTGTTGCGGTACTGATGGCCACGCGCGTGTCCATCGCGCTGTTGCGTGTCGGCCACTGCCGTCATTGCGAGCGCATGGTGCGTGCGGATGGCCACTGGCATGCGGTGGAGTTCCCCGCGTTGAGCGTGTTGATCCGGCATCCGCAGCGCGGAGCGCTGCTCTACGACACCGGCTATGCCGCGCATTTTTTCGATGCCACCGATCCCTGGCCGGAGCGTGTGTATCGCTGGACGACACCGGTGACCCTGCCCACGCACGAGACCCTGGGCGCGCAACTCGCGCGGCGCGGCGTGCAGCTGGAGGACATTGCCTGGTGCCTGATTTCGCATTTCCATGCCGACCATGTCGGCGGTCTGCGCGACCTGCCGAATGCGCGCTTCATCTGCCTGCGTGGCGATTACCAACAGCTGCGCAGCTGTTCGCGCCTGGGCGGCTTGCGACGTGCCTTGCTGCCGCAGCTGCTGCCAGACGACTTCGATCGGCGCTTGCAGTTTGCCGAGCAGGCGCCGCAGCACGCGCTGAGTGGCGCCTGGCAGGGGCTGGGGGCTGCCTATGATCTGTTCGAGGACGGCAGCGTGCTGGCGGTGCCGCTGCCCGGGCATGTCCCGGGGCAAATGGGCCTGTGGCTGCGCGATGCGCATGACCGGCAGGTACTGCTGTGCGCAGATGCGGTGTGGTCCCACGCAACCTTGGCCACCCTGCAGTGGCCGGCGTGGCCGACGCGCTTGCTGATGCACGACTGGCGCGCCTTCCAGCGCACCGTGCATCACCTGCATGGCCTGGCGCAGGCGCACCCGGAGCTGACCATCCTGCCGTCGCACTGCCAACCCAGTCTTGACCGTTACCAGCCGGAGTGGCGATGACGCTGCGCATTCTCGTGACCGGCGCGTCTGGTTTTGTCGGCGGCGCCTTCCTGCGCCGGTTCCAGGGGCAGCCCGGGCTGGAGATCCATGGCATCGGTCGACGTGCCAGCGATCTGCCCAACTACCATCGCATCGACCTGAGTCGACCGTTCTCGCTGGAGTGGCAACCGGACGTGGTGATCCACGCGGCGGCGCTGGCCTCGCCCTGGGGGACGCGCGCGCAGTTCCAGCTGCACAACGTGCAGGCCACCGCCAATGTCATCGACTTCTGCAAGCAACACGGCTGCCCGCGTCTGCTGTACGTGTCCTCCAGTTCGGTGTTCTACCGGGAAGCGCATCAATACGATCTGGACGAACACAGTCCGATCGGCCCGCACTTCGTCAATACCTACGCGCAGACCAAATACCTGGGCGAAACCCTGCTGGAGCGCTATCCGGGCCAGGCGTCGGTGCTGCGTCCGCGAGCGGTGTTCGGGCCGGGCGACACGGTGCTGTTTCCGCGCGTGATCGCCGCCGCACGCAAGGGCGCGCTGCCGCGCTTCATCGGGCAGACCCAGCCGGTGATCGGCGATCTGATCTACATCGATACGCTCTGCGATTACCTCTATCGCGCGGCCACGGCGCCGCAGTTGCAGCGGTCCTACAACCTCACCAACGCGCAGCCGGTGGATGTGCAGCAGCTGTTGCTGGAGGTACTGGCGCGGCTGCGTCTCCCCATGCCGCAACGCCAGGTCCGTATCGGCACTGCGCTGCGCATGGCCAGCGTGGTCGAAGGTCTCTACCGCGTGCTGCGCTTACGTGGCGAGCCGCCGATCACCCGGTTTGGCGTGGGCGTCTTTGCCTATTCCAAGACCTTCAATCCACACCGCATGCTGGCCGATCTGGGCCCGCCCAGTGTTGATCTGGACGCAGGCATCGAGGCATTCGTGCGCTGGCAGGCTGCCCAGTGGGCCTAGCCACGCTCGCCCTGGCTGCCGCGTATCTGGGCCTGCTGCTGATCAAGTCTGCAGCCGCGTTGCGGGTCATGCGCGGCGCGCACCCCGGCCTGGCTGGCGGTATCGCCGCAACGCAGGCCGAGGTGGCCGTGCTGCAACCGATTCTCGGCGGTGATGCGCACCTGCAGGAGGTGCTGGCGTCCAACCTGCGGGCACTGCCACGGGCGCAGTTCGTGTGGTTGCTGGATGCAGACGAAATCGCAGGCAACACGGTGGCCGATGCGCTGATCGCCCGGTTTCCACAGGTGCGGATTGCCCGCATGCTGGTGCCGCCGGCGCCACCGGGCATCAACCCCAAGGCCTGGAAACTGCAGCACGCCTTGCCGGGCGTGCATGCGCCGATCAGCCTGATCCTGGACGATGACGCGCACCTTGGCAGCCACGCCCTGACGCAGGTGTTGCACGACCTCACCCATGCCGACGTCGTGACCGCGTTGCCGTATTACCGCGACAGCGACACGCTGGCGGGGCGCCTGCTCTCGCAATTCGTCAACAACAATGCAGCGCTCACCTACCTGGGCTGGCTGCCGTTTGCGGCGCCGGTGACACTCAATGGCATGTGCTATGCCGCGCGGACTGCGCAGCTGCGTGCCTGGGGCGGCTTTGCCGCACTGCTGGACCAGCTGACCGACGATCTTGCCGTCGCGTCGCTGGTGCGCGAACGGGGAGGGCGCCTGTGGCAATCCACCGCGCCGGTGGAGATGCGCACCGCACTGCCGGACCTGGCGAGCTATGCACGCCAGATGCACCGGTGGATGCTGTTCGGGTTGATCCTGCTGCGGCAGCAACCCGTGCGCGTGCGTGGGGCCATCGTGTTGCTGCAAGGATTGCCGCCGGTCGTGCTGCTGGCCATGTTGCTGTGTGCGTGCATGCCGCCCGCCTGGCCGGGGGCAGCCATTGTGGTTGCCACCCTGCTGCTCCGCGCATTGCTGCTGTGCGCCGTGCAATGGCGCGTGACCGGTGCGCTGCGCCACCGTCCGCTGCTGTCGGTGTGCGCGGAGTGTCTGCAGCCGCTGCACCTGCTGCATGCTGCAGGGGTGCGCACCATCCGCTGGCGCACCCGCCGCTACCGCGTACTCGCGAACGGTCGCTTTCGTGCCGAATGAGCGCCCCTTGCTGCAGATCGCGTTCCTGACCGGGCAGAGCGACCGGGCACGCTGCGCCTTGAGCGCGGAGCAGCAGCAGTTTCTGCAGGCGTTGCAGGGTGCGGGCCGCCGGCTGATCGACTGCAATTACCCGTATCGCCCAGACAGCGCGCCGCATCGGCGCACCCCGCTGTGGCGCGCGAGCCTGTCCAACGCGCGCCAGTATCTGGGCGCGCGCGCCGGGCGCGTCGCATCTGCCGATCGCGCGCGCGTGGCTGCGTTGCTGCAGCACAGCCCGATGACCGTGCTGCTGGCCGGCAGTTGCGGCTTGCAGTTGTTGACGGCCCTGCAGTTGCCGCAGTCGGCGCGTGCGCGCCTGGCCGTGTTCGCCTATGGGCCGGTCTGCCGCGCGCCTGGCGCGTTCGGGCAGGTCCGCGTGGTGCAGGGGCGCGGAGATTGGATCTCGCGCGCGCTGTTCGATGGTGCGGTGGCGCACGCGCCGCGCTGTGGCCACATGGACTATCTGCGCAGCGTGAGCGTGCTGGCCAGCTGCCAGGCCTTCGTTGCCGAGGTCGAGCAGCGCTTGCGGAGCAGCCTGCATGCGGATTGATCTCGTCGCCCCGCCGTACAGTGGCCACCTGCATCCGATCCTGGCCATTGCGCGCCAGCTGACGCCTGACCACGATGTGCGCGTCATCAGTACGCCGGCGGCGCAGGCGCGCATTGCGGCGTGCGGGCTGCGCGCGGTCAGCGTGCTGGACGCGCAGGCCGATCGGGTGTTGCTGGACATTGCCAACCCACCGCATGCGGTAGGCCATCATCCGTTGCGCCTGCGCCGGCAGCTGCACGCCGCGCTCGGCCTGATGGCGCAGCTGGGCGATGCGCTGAAGACGGACTGGCGCGCACGACGGCCGGATCTGGTGATCGCCGATTTCACCCTGCCCAGCGCCGGGCTGGCCGCGCAGGCGATGGGCATCGCGTGGTGGACCAGCATGCCGTCGCCGTGCGTGATCGAAGCCGGCGACGGGCCGCCGGCCTACTTCGGTGGGCTGCGACCGGCCACCACCCTGCGCCAGCGCATGTGGCATGCGCTGGCACGGCGGCTGACGCGCGGCTTCAAGCGCAGCTTGCATGCCTGCTATCGCCGCCAGATGCGCGCGTGCGGGCTGCCGGCGCTGTACCGCCGCGACCGCAGCGAGGCGGTGTATTCGCCGCAGTGCATCCTGGCCCTGGGCGTACCCGCGTTCGAGTTCGCCCAGCGCTGGCCCACCGCCTTGCGCTTTGTAGGGCCACAACTGTGCACGCCGCCGTCCGAGGTGGCGCCTCCCGGCTTCGTCGACGGGCGCCGGCATGTGCTGGTGACGCTGGGCACGCATCTGCAGTGGGTCAAACAGCGCATGGACGAGGTACTGCGCGCGCTGGCGCCGCGGTTCCCCGAGGTGATCTTTCATTTCAGCGATGGCGATACGGCCGCGCCGCAGCAGCAGGGGCAGGGCAATTATCAGCGGCTGCCGTACGTGGATTACGCGCAGCATCTGCCGCGGTACGCGCTGGTCGTCCACCACGGCGGTGCCGGCATCCTCTACGCCTGTCTGGCAGCGGGGCTGCCTGCGATTGTGTATCCGCTGGACTACGACCAGTTCGACCACGCCGCGCGTCTGCAGGCCGCCGGTGCGGCAATCTGGCTGCGCAATCTGGATGAGCTGCCGGCGCGACTGGATGACGCCCTTGCCGCGACCGAGCCGCCGTGCGGCGTACGTCGCCTGCAGGCGGAGCTGCAGGCGATCCACGCGCAGCAGCGCGTCGTGCAGCTGGTGCAAGCGTTCGCAGGTACCGGCGCGCTACTGCAGGAGTGATGCCACCGCGCCAGCGCCGCCCGCGGCGGCATGGTGGCGTGCAGGGGGCACAGTCTGGCCGCGTCCATTGACGCCCAGGCAAGCCCCCGCGTGTGGACTAGGGACAGAACGCGCGTCACAGGCGGGCCCGGTCAGTGCTGCCCCGGCGTTCCCCATGCGCCAGCCCAACCTCGCGGGACGCCGGTTGAAATCAACCCGCCGCTGCGTTCAATGGCGGCGTGTGGGTCGTCATCAGTTGCGGCCAGCGCTTGAGCACCGCGGCGCGGATGCCGGCCTGGTCGATCCCGGCTTCGGCCAGCAGGTCTTCGCGGCTGGCGTGATGCTGGAAGCTGTCCGGCAGGCCCAGCTGCAGCATCGGCATGGTTACGCCCTCGGCATTGAGCAACTCGGACACACCCGAGCCCGCACCGCCGGCAACGACATTGTCTTCGATGGTGACGAAGCCATCGTGTGTCCTGGCCAGCTCCAGCAGCATGGTCTTGTCGAGCGGTTTGACGAAGCGCATGTTGACCACGGTCAGGCCAAGTTCGCGGCCGACCGCTTCTGCGGCTTCCACGGTCACGCCAAAGCCCAGCAGCGCAATGTGCGACCCGCTATGACGCAGCTGCGCCTTGCCGATGGGCAGGGTGGCCAGCGAGGCGTCCAGCGCCACGCCGGGGCCGGTGCCGCGCGGGTAGCGCACTGCGGCCGGGCCTTCGTAACGCACGCCGGTGCTCAGCATCTGCCGGCATTCGGCTTCGTCGGCCGGTGCCATGACCACCATGTGCGGCACGCAGCGCAGGAAGCTCAGATCCAGGTTTCCGGCATGAGTGGCGCCATCCGGGCCGACCACGCCGCCCCGGTCGATCGCAAACAGCACGTCCAGCTGCTGCACCGCCACGTCGTGCACCAGCTGGTCGTAGCCGCGCTGCAGGAAGGTGGAATAGATCGCCACCACCGGTTTGGCGCCTTGCGTGGCCATGCCGGCGGCCAGCGTCACCGCGTGTTGCTCGGCGATCGCGACGTCGAAATAGCGCTGCGGGTATTCCTTGCTGAAACGCACCAGGCCGGAGCCTTCGCGCATCGCCGGGGTGATGACCAGCAGCTTGGGCTCGGCCGCCGCCATGTCGCAGACCCAGTCGCTGAACACGTCGGTATAGGTCGGCTTCCTGGCGCCGGCCTTGGCCACCAGGCCCTTGCTCGGGTCGAACGGGCCCACGGCGTGATAGCCGATCTGGTCGCCTTCGGCCAGCTCGTAGCCCTTGCCCTTGGTGGTGATGACGTGCAGCAGCTGCGGGCCCTTGAGGGTCTTGAGCGTCTTGAGCGCGCTGACCAGGCTGGGCAGGTCGTGGCCGTCGATCGGGCCGGTGTAATGGAAGCCCATTTCCTCGAACAGGGTGGACGGCACGAACATGCCCTTCCAGTGCTCCTCCCAGCGCCGCACGAAGCGCGCGGTGGGATTGTTCTTCTTGTCGCCGAGGATCTTCTTGCCGCCCTCGCGGATGGCGTTGAGGGTACGGCTGCCGCTGGCACGGCCCAGCATCTTGGTCAGCCCGCCCACCGCCTCGGAGATCGACATGCGGTTGTCGTTGAGGACCACCAGCAGGTTCGGCTCCGGGTCCATCCCGCCGGCGTGGTTGAGCGCCTCGTAGACCATGCCGGCGGTCATGGCGCCATCGCCGATCACGGCGACCACCTTGCGGTCGTCGCCGTTGCGCTGCGCGGCGATCGCCATGCCCAGCGCGGCCGAGATCGAGGTGGACGAATGGCCGACACCAAAGGTGTCGTAGATGCTCTCTTCGCGCTTGGGAAACGGCGCCACGCCATCCTTCTGCTTGACCGTGTGGATCTGGTCGCGACGGCCGGTGAGGATCTTGTGCGGGTAGGTTTGGTGCCCGACGTCCCACACCAGCTGATCGACCGGCGTCTGATACAGGTAGTGCAGGGCCACGGTGAGTTCGATCACGCCCAGGCCGGCGGCGAAGTGCCCGCCGCTCTTGCCCACCGATTCGATGAGATAGGCACGCAGCTCGTCGGCGATCGCCGCAAGATCGGCCTCGTCGAAGCTGCGCAGGTCGTCGGGGGTCTGGATGCGGGACAGGCGCGGGTAGCGGGTGGAGTCGATCATCATCGTGTCAATCTTCTGAAACCACATTGTCCTCCCCAGGCGAAGGCCCGGCAAGCAAACCGGTTCAGCTGTCAGCCGGCGGTAATGGTCGAGCGCGCCGTCGTGAGCGCTTTGCAGTGGGGTCGGTGGCGCACGCGGCCAGTGCTCCTGCCGCGATCGCCATGGCGCTTGCGCCGTTGCCGTCCCTGCAATGCATCGACGCGTGCGCCGTCAGGCACCGGTGAACTACAGCGACAGCTTCGAGCGTTTGGGCAGCTGCGCACGCAGGAAGGCCATCTGATCCGACAGGATATTGCGGTTGGACAGGATCAGGTGCTCGATCCAGCTCGGCCGGTACGGCACCGCCAGCAGCGGCATGTGCGCCTGCTGCGGCGTGCGGTTGGCCTTGCGCGAGTTGCACTGGAAACACGCGGTGACCACGTTCTCCCAGGTATCGCGCCCGCCCTTGGAGACCGGCATGACATGGTCGCGGGTGAGGTGCGGGCGGCTGAAGTGCTGGCCGCAGTACATGCACAGTTGCGAGTCGCGCGCGAACAGGGCGGTATTGCTGAGCGTCGGGGTCGGGTCCAGCGCACGCGAGCGGGCGTGGCCGCGTGCGGCGATGATCGGGTGCAGCTCCAGTGTGCTGCGCTCGCCGGTCAGCCGCGATATGCCGCCGTGGATCTGCATGCAGGGCTCGCCCAGCGTCCAGGACACCGCATCGCGTGCATACAGGCAGGCAGCGTCCTGCCAGTTGATCCAGTCCAGCACCCGGCCGTGCGCATCGAGCGACAGCAGGCGCAAGCTGGGAAGTGGCTGGATCGCAGCGACAGCGCTGCCCGCGACCGGGGCAGAGGCGCCTCCGGGGAAGATCACATCACCTACGTGCGTGTCTGTCTCCATCGGGAAAACAGCTTATACCCGATCGTTGACAGTTTGTGTATCGCGGCGAACGGCGTTGGCGCGTGTCTTGCAATCAGGGTCAGCACGTCCCGCGCAGCCGCCCCGGCCGCGATGCCGCCGCGCTGCGCCACCAATGTTCGGACCCGTTGCAGGCCTCACTTAGCCATAGGAACTCACTCGGGCGCGACTTCTTGCCGATCGGTGCCGCCTCATCGCGGCCAGGTCCGCTCCTACGACAGCGGCGGAATCTTGCGGTGTTGCCGTAGGAGCGCACCCGGGCGCGACGTCTTGCCGATTGGTACCGCCTCGTCGCGGCCAGGTCCGCTCCTACGACAGCGGCGGAATTCTGCGATGTTGCCGTAGGAGCGCACCCGGGCGCGACGTCTTGCCGATTGGTACCGCCTCGTCGCGGCCAGGTCCGCTCCTACGACAGCGGCGGAATTCTGCGATGTTGCCGTAGGAGCGCACCTGGGCGCGACGTCTTGCCGATCGGTAGTGCCTCATCGCGGCCAGGTCCGCTCCTACGACAGCGGCGGAACCTTGCGATGTTGCCGTAGGAGCGCACCCGGGCGCGACGTCTTGCCGATCGGTAATGCCTCATCGCGGCCAGGTCCGCTTCTACGACAGCGGCGGAATCTTGCGATGTTGCCGTAGGAGCGCACCCGGGCGCGACGTCTTGCCGATCGGTAATGCCTCATCGCGGCCAGGTCCGCTTCTACGACAGCGGCGGAATCTTGCGATGTTGCCGTAGGAGCGCACCCGGGCGCGACGTCTTGCCGATCGGTACCACCTCGTCGCGGCCAGGTCCGCTCCTACGGCCGCGGCAGCCCGCCGCGATGATGGCGCTTGCTCAGCCTTCGCCGAACAGCTCCGCGTCCAACGTCATCAACGGCGCGGCGCCGCTGCGGATGGTGGCGGCGTGGGTCAAGGTGCGCGGCAGGATGCGGGCGAAGTAGAAACGCGCGGTCTCGCGCTTGGCGCGCTTGAACTCCTCGCCATGGGCCGACGCGTCGGCCGCGGCAACGCTGCGCGCCCACCAATACGCCAGCACCACGTAGCCGGAATAAAACAGGTAGTCGTAGCTGGCCGCGCCCAGCTCGTCGGGGTTGCGCGCGGCACGATCGAGCACGTCGCGGGTCAGCATGGCCCATTCGCTGGCCTTGTCGCGCAGCGGCTTGATGAACTCGGCCAGTGCCGCGTCGCCTTCCTGCGCATTGGCGAAGGTTTCCAGATCAGCCAGGAACAGCTTCAGGCCGGCAGCCTGGCTGGCGGCGGTCTTGCGGCCGATCAGGTCCAGCGCCTGGATGCCGGTGGTGCCTTCGTAGATGGTGGTGATGCGCGCGTCGCGCGCCAGCTGCTCCATGCCGTATTCGCGGATGTAGCCGTGGCCGCCGAAGCACTGCAGCGCGTGGTAGGTGTTTTCGATCGACCACTCGGTCTGGCAGGCCTTGGAGATCGGGGTGAGAAAGCTCACCAGGGTTTCGGCGTCGGCACGCTCCTGGTCGGTGCTGCCGCGGTGGGCCACGTCGACCAGGCTGGCGGCGTGCAGGGCCAGCAGGCGGCTGCCTTCGGTCAGCGACTTGATGGTCAGCAGCATGCGGCGCACGTCCGGATGCACGATGATCGGGTCGGCCGGCTTGTCGGGAAGTTTGGCGCCACTGAGCGCGCGCGACTGCAGGCGCTCGCGGGTGTAGCGCAGGGCGTTCTGATAAGCGCGCTCGGACAGCCCGATGCCTTGCAGGCCCACGCTCAGGCGCGCGGTGTTCATCATGGTAAACATGGCCTGCAGGCCCTTGTGCGGCTGCCCGACCAGGTAGCCCTGGGCGCCTTCGAAGTTCATCACGCAGGTCACCGAGCCCTTGATGCCCATCTTGTGTTCGATGGAGCCGCAATGCAGCGCGTTGCGCTCGCCAACCGTGCCGTCACGGGCCACCTTGAACTTGGGCGTGACGAACAGCGAGATGCCCTTGGCGCCGGCCGGTGCGTCCGGCAGCTTGGCCAGCACCAGATGCACGATGTTGTCGGTGAGGTCGTGCTCGCCGGCGGTGATGAAGATCTTGGTGCCGGTGATGGCGTAGCTGCCGTCGGCATTGGGTTCGGCGCGGGTCTTGAGCAGGCCCAGGTCGGTGCCGCAATGCGGCTCGGTCAGGCACATGGTGCCGGTCCAGCGGCCGTCGATCAGCGGCTTGAGAAAGACCTCCTGCTGCCAGGCCTCGCCATGCTGGCGCAGCGCTTCGGTGGCGCCGTGCGACAGCAGCGGGAAGTTGCCCCAGGCCAGGTTGGCCGAGTTGATCATCTCGTTCAGCGGCACACCCAGCAGATGCGGCATGCCTTGGCCGCCAAACTCCGGCTCGGCGGTCAGGCCATTCCAGCCGCTGTCCACGAACTGGTCGTAGGCGGCGCGGAAGCCGGGCGGGGTGGTCACCGCATGGGTGCTCTTGTCGAAGGCGCAGCCGATTTCGTCACCCACGCTATTGAGCGGCGCCAGCACTTGCGAGGTGAAGCGGCCGGCCTCTTCGAGCACGGCGTCGATGATGTCGGTGCTGGCCTCGGTGTAGCCGAGGCGGGCGAACAGCGCTTCGGCGCCGAGCACGTCGTGCAGGGCGAAGCGGAAATCGGTCAGCGGGGCGGCGTAGCTGCTCATGCGGGATCCTTGAAGCGGGTGCGGGAGGGCGTGCGCGTCAGCGCAGCACGCCGTTGAGGCCGGGGGCCGGGCTGAGCGTGTTGCGCGATTCCACCGCGAACTCGCGTTGTTTCTTGTCCTGTGGAGTGGCCCAGACGGTGCCCTTGAGCGTGTACGGCAGCGAACGGCCACCGGCCAGCACGTCGGCCACGGTGATCCGCCCCAGCGAGGTGGGCTGCACGGTGACGGTGACGATATCGGCGGTTTCCGGGCCGATGGACATGCCGACCGTCTGGTCGAGCTTGCCGGCCACCTGCTCGCCGGCAGAGATCTCCAGTGCCACGCGCTCGAACTGCATCGGGATGCTGCTGTAGTTCTGCAGGCGCAGGTCGACCGACCAGCTGCCATCGGCGCGGACGGTGAGCTGCTGGATGCTGGCGGCCGGCTCGGACACGCGGCGCACCGCGCCGCCGCAAGCGCTCAACAGCAGGCCACAGGCCAGCGACACGATCAGGAGGCGGGAGGCACGACGCATGTAAGGGGGTCCTTGGCGGCTGAGGCGGCGCCAAGAATACTACGCAGTACGGACGCCGCCTTGTCGCCGATGCCAGCCCCGCCCGGGAGCGGGGTGCCCGGCTCACAGCACGGGCGCGGCCACGATCAGCGGCGACAGGTCGTAGCCCATCTGCGTGGCACGGGCCTTGAGCTGCTCGAACTGCGCGCGCGGCATCTGTGGCGAGCGCGACAGGATCCAGAGATAGTTGCGTTCCGGCTCGCCGACCAGCGCCCATTGATAGTCCGGGTCGAGCGCGATCACCCAATAGTCGGCCCAGACCAGCGGCAGCCAGCTCAGCCATTCGGGCGCAAAGCGAACCTGCAACTGCCCCGGGTGGCCGTCGACCGGTCGCGCCACGCCATCGGCCTGGGTCAGGCTGCCATCGGCGGCGCGGCAGCCATTGCGCACGCCGATCAATCCATCGTCGCGCAAGGTGTAGCTGGCGGTGATATCGCTGCGGCACTTTTTCTGAAACGACACCGGTAGATGCGCGATCTCATGCCACTGCCCCGCGTAGCGCGAGATATCCAGCTGCGGGACCGCGCGCACCGGTTGCTGCGCAGACGCAGCCAGTGGTAGCAGGGCGAGGCACGACCACAGCAGGCAAGACAGGCGCATGACGATCTCCGATGGACGCGCGCAGGCTAGGCGATGCGCCTCCCTGCGCGGCGTGAACCGGTGCAAGAAATCAGGCGGCGACGCCACGCTGCAACAAAGTTGGTCACAACGCTTGCCCAAACTGCGCCTGCTCGCTATGATGCGCCTCCTCGCAACGCAGGCATCGCGTTGCAGGTAGTGGCCGAGTAGCTCAGTTGGTAGAGCAGGGGATTGAAAATCCCCGTGTCGGCGGTTCGATTCCGTCCTCGGCCACCATTTTCAAGCCTGCGTTCGCAAGGCTTTCCGTTTAGATACGGATCCGTCGTCTTCCTCTCGTTGCACGTTACGTTGTCCCAACCCGGGGCGATTGCGCTAACGCGTGCGTTTTCATGCGTGCCGGATATCGGCGCCGCGCTGGCATCGACGCTGTGGCGCGGTGGCAATGCTGCTCCGCTGTCCAGATCGTCCGGCTGCAGCTGCTGTTGCGCATCGTGCGGATGTTGCAGCGGGTTTCCACGTCATCTTCAACCTGGCGCGGCAATACTCTGCGCATGACGCACAAGACCCTTCGACGCACCTTGATCCATGGCTACTGCGGTGAATTCCGCGTGGAGACCATGGAAAGTCAGGCGCCGGGCGACACCCGCTGGCTGTCGACCGCGTTCGTCTATCACCGCGACCGTGCGGCGCCGGTGGCCACCATCGAAGGCGCCGGCGAAGGCGAGTATCGCGGTGATGCGCGCGAACAAGCATTGCGGGTGGGATCGTGCCTGGCGGATTTTCTGGACCCGAAGGAATACCGGGCGGGCCCGGCCGAAGCGGATTAGCGGATCGCCGGTTGGTGCAGGTGCCTGGTGCGCTCCCGGCGCGGCGCCGCGCCGACGCGCCATCAAAGCAGCGCCACGCAGTGCAGATGGGTGTGCAGGCCTTTGCGCAGGATGCGATAACTGTCGCGATCGAAGTCTCCCGGCGCCGATTTGAGCTTGCGCGCGGCGGCCAACGAGGCGGTGCTGCCCAGGTAATGCCAGTCGCGCAGCACGTGGTACTGGGTCAGATGCGGGCCCTGTTCCTTCACCGCCACGGCGCCGGGAAAGGGCCAGACGGCCTGTTCGAGGTGCCCTAGCGCGTCGCGCAGACGTTCCTCGTGGTCGCCCAGCGTTTCCGCGCCATGGCAGGCGCCGGCGCAGCGTTTGAGCATGGCGCGGAAGCATGGCCGGCCGGCAGCGACGCTCTCCAGCCCCAGCAGCCCGTAGCAAAGGCGGTCGCGATCGGCCAGCCGCCGTAGTGCCTCCTTGGCGGCGCGCGGGCTCGAGTACAGCCCGTACAGCCACGGTGTCAGCGCGGGGTCGCTCTCGGCCGAATGCTCGATGGACACCTCGCCGCGATACAGCCGGATCGAAAACTGGCGCGGCACGCGGCGCAGCTTCTGGTTATACAGCGGCCGCATCGATTTGATCAGTTGCGACTCGAGCAGTTGCGCGCCCAGATCGCCGGCCATTTCGATCACGCTCACCCGGCGCGTCTGACGCAGCAGCGCGGCTTCGCGTGGAGTACGGAAATGATCCATCACCCGTCCGCGCAGATTGATGCTCTTGCCGATGTACAGCGGCAGTCCGTCGTCTTGCCCGTGGAAGAGATACACGCCTGGCGTGGCAGGCAGGGTTTCCAGCGTGCTGCGCAGATGCTCGGGGTAGGTGTAGTCCACCGGGCTCAGGCCGCGCCGGGTGCGCTCACTCCGGGCCATGGGGCGACCGGGTCTGCAGTGAGGGGCAATCGCCGGCGTGCTTGGGTCGACGCGGACATGCCGATCGATGTGTGGTGTCTGCGATCGCGCTGATGCGCGATGCAGGTGCGCCCGTGCCGGGGCGGCATCGTGGCCGGGTGGTGTGTGTCATCGGGCGCGAGCGTGCCAACCCGCCGTCTCATCCGATGAGACTCGGCCGATGTCGATGCCGATACCGATGCAATCAACACCGCGCTACTTAGCGATTGTTGCCGCCACCACTAACCTGACCACCCTTCTTGCCGGCTTCGCGTGCCTGTTCGGAGCTGAACTCGTGCGCGTTGCCGCTTTCATGAGCCGCCTGGCCGCCCTGGGCCGGCGGCGAGGCATCCATGTTGCGGCGATAGACGAACAGGCGCGGCGCCTTGGCTGCCTGTGCCGGGGCCTGGCGTTCGCCGGCGATCAACGAGAATCCAATCTCGGCCAACATGCGCGAGAGCGCGTTGGCGTTGCCGCGGCCCGGATCGCTGATCACGATCTCGCATGCGGGTTTGGCCAGGGCGGGGATCAGCTTGGCCAGCATGGTGGCGTGGCGGGTTTCATAGAGCACATCGCTGGCGATGATCATGTCGAACTGCCCGATGGTCGGCGCGCCGGTGTTCCAGTCGAGCCGGCGATACGGCACCGCGTCCAGCCCGTTGAGCGCAGCGTTGTAGGCCAGGAACACTTCCGCCAGCGGATGGTGGTCGCTGGCCACCACGTCGGCGCCGCGCCGGCGCAGCACCAGGCTCGCCAGCCCCAGCCCGCAGCCGAGCTCGAGAATGCGCCTGCCCTTGATCGGACGGGTGGCCATCGCCTCGGCCAGCAATTGGCCTGCCGGCCACACCTGGCCGAACAGGCTCCACTGCGCCGAGGAAATGCCGGCGTCGGCAGCGGCCTGGTCCGGGTCGGCGTATTGCTGCTTGTCCGCCAAGGCGCGGATGACGTAGGTCTGCTGCCCGAAGGTCAGTTCGTGAATCTGGGTCTGGTAGCCCGACATGGTGGCATCGCATGGGTGGCCAGGCATCAGCACCGGCAGGGAAGACGCACGCGCGACGCCGCCGCAGTGGCGGAGCGAAGGCGCAGGAGCTGCAGACAGCCCGCGCATGCTACGGCAAAACGGCGCGCACGCGATCGCGTGGGTCTGCGTGGGAGGGCAGGGCCGCTGCCGGAGTGCACGGCCACCCAGCCGGTTGCATTCGGTTGCATCGGCGCGCGCGGCCGTACGGCAAAGGCTCATGGATGTGACGGGTCAACTCACCGGGCCCAACTAGAATGTCGCCACGGGAATAGCCCCGCGGAGAACACCACTTGAACGATTCCCGTCACGGAGAGCTGCGCGCGCCTCATATCAGCGAATCCCGCAGCCTGCCTGTGGAGAAGCACCGCTCGGATATTTTTTTTGCCGCCGTGGAAACCACGCGCATGCCGATGACGGTGACCGACCCGCATCTGCCGGACAATCCGATCGTATTCGCCAATCGCGCGTTCCTGGAAATGACCGGGTATTCGGCCGACGAGATCATCGGCAACAACTGCCGCTTCTTACAGGGCCCGGAGACCGACCCGGCCAGCGTGCAGGACGTGCGCGAATCCATCGACAACCGCCGCGAATTCGCCACCGAGGTGCTCAATTACCGCAAGGACGGGTCCTCGTTCTGGAACGCGCTATTCGTCTCGCCGGTGTTTGACGACAAGGGCAACCTGGTCTACTTCTTCGGCTCGCAGCTGGATGTGAGCCGCCGCCGCGACGCCGAGGATGCCTTGCGCCAGGCGCAGAAGATGGAAGCGCTGGGGCAACTCACCGGTGGCATTGCGCACGATTTCAATAACCTGCTGCAGGTAATGTCCGGGCACCTGGAAGTGATCCAGATGATGGCGGCCGCCAACGCGGGCAGCAATGCCGATCGCATCGCGTTCAGCGCCGAACATGCGGCCGCGGCTGCGGCCAAGGCCGCCACGCTCACCCAGCAATTGCTGGCGTTCTCGCGCAAGCAGAAGTTGCGCGGCCGCGTGGTCAATCTCAATACCCTGGTGTCGGGCATGAACAACATGGCCGAGCGCGCGCTGGGTGGCGGCATCACCTTGCGGCAGTTGCTGGAAGAGGGGCTGTGGAATTGCCAGATCGATACCACGCAAGCCGAGGTGGCACTGCTGAACGTGTTGATCAATGCACGCGATGCAATGGCGCAGGCCGAGCGTAAGGAGGTCACGGTGCAGACCCAGAACGTGGAAATCACCAGCCACGACCTGGCAATGCATCACCAGCTGGCGCCCGGACGCTACGTGAGCATCGCGGTGAGCGATACCGGGAGCGGCATGCCGCCGGAAGTGGCCAGCCGTGTCATGGAGCCGTTCTTCACCACCAAGGAAGAGGGGCAGGGCACGGGCCTGGGGTTGTCGATGGTGTACGGCTTCGTCAAGCAGTCCGGCGGTACGGTGCGCATCTACAGCGAGGTGGACCAGGGCACCACGGTACGCCTGTATTTCCCGGCTTCCAGCGAATTCGAGAACGACCTGCAGGCGGCCAAGAGCCGCGCGATCGACAAGGGTGGCGACGAGACCATTCTGGTGGTGGAAGACAAGCAGGACGTGGCGGTGGTGGCCAAGATGTTCCTGGAAAATGCCGGGTATCGCATTCTGTCCGCATCGAGCGGGCGCGAGGCGATCGAACTACTGGAACAGCACCCGGAGGTGGATGCGTTGTTCACCGATCTGATCATGCCCGGCGGCATGAATGGCGTGGTGCTGGCACGCGAAGCGCGTCGCATGCAGCCCAAGTTGAAAGTACTGCTGACCACCGGCTACGCCGACGCCAGCATCCAGCGGACCGACGTGGGCGGTGCGGAATTCGACGTGGTCAACAAACCCTACACGCAGAAGGAATTGCTCAAGCGCATCCGCATGCTGCTGGATGGCCCGACTGGCGTGGGTTAGGCGCCGGAGGGGCAGGGGCGATGGCGTTGATCGGCATCGCCTGCATATGCCAGCGTCTCGGGCGAGGGGGCATGTTGGCCGATCGGTTGCCGGTGCAGCCCTCGCCGGATCGGCATTCAACAAGCCGGGCCGCAACTACTCCGAATCCCCAATCCCCAATCCCCAATCCCCGTCCAGCTACTCTTCGCCCAGCGGTGCCACATAGCCTTCGGGCTTGTCGGCATTGCGGTCGAACAGGAACTTCTGCAATTCGGCCTCGAGAAACGCGCGGTGCTTGGGGTCGCGCGGTGACAGCCGGTTTTCATTGATCAGCATGGTCTGGTGTGCCAGCCACGCCTGCCAGGCGGTCTTGCCGATGTGCGCGAACACGCGCTGGCCCAGCTCGCCGGGGTAGGGCACGAAATCCAGGCCGTCGGTGTCGCATTGCTGGTACTGGCAGAACACGGTGCGGGACATGCGGATTCCTTTGAAGGCGTGCTTAAAGCGTGTCGAGCAGTTTGCGGATCGGTGCCGGCAAGCCCAGCGAGCCGAGATCGGCGCGCGCCACCCAACGCAGGTCGTCATTGTCGCGCACCGTTGCGCGCAGCGCGACCTTGCGCAGGCGCAAGGGCTGCAGGTGCAGCCGGTAGTGGCTGAAGGTGTGCACGAGCGGCGCCATCGCATCGGCGCGTTCGTAGTTGCCCTCGACATGGGTGGCGAACCAGCTGCGCAGGCCGCTGTCGGTCTCCGCCTGCGGCAGGGTCCACAACGAGGCCCAGATGCCGGTCGGCGGGCGGCGTTGCAACAGGATCTCGCCGTGCAGGTTTTCCAGCAGCAAGGCGGTGGCTTCGCGCTCGGGCAGCACCTTGCCGGGCTTGGGAGTGGGCAAGGCATCCACCAGGCCGTCGCGGCGGGCGACGCAGTCCTGCTGCAGCGGGCACACGATACACGCCGGTCTGGCGCGCGTGCACAGCGTGGCACCGAAATCCATCTGCGCCTGCGTGTAGTCGGCCAGTCGTCCGGCCGGCACGTGCGCAACATGGGCCCAGGCCAGTTGCCATAGCTGCTTTTCCACCACCGGCAAGCCGGGATAGCCGGCGATGCCGTGGACACGCGTGAGCACACGCTTGACGTTGCCGTCCATGATCGGAAAACGCTCGTTCCAGGCCTGGCTCAGGATGGCGCCGGCCGTGCTGCGGCCGATGCCCGGCAGCGCAAGCAGTGCATCGAAGTCGCGCGGCAGGTCGCCATCGTGCAGGGCGACGCAGTGTTTGGCGGCGGCATGCAGGTTGCGCGCGCGGGCGTAGTAGCCCAGCCCGGCCCAATGCGCCATCACGGTGTCGTTGTCGGCTGCCGCCAGATCCGCCAGCGTAGGGAAGCTTTCCACGAATTTGTGGAAATACGGAATGACCACCGCCACCTGGGTCTGCTGCAGCATGATCTCCGACAGCCACACCCGGTACGGCGCGCGTGGATGCTGCCAGGGCAGATCGTGGCGGCCGTGGCCGTCGAACCAGTGCAGCAGGCGCTCGACGAAGGCATCAGCAAGGGGAGTGGCGTGGTCGGCTGGCATGGCGCTCTGCTGGCGGTGGAGGGCAAGGGTGTCGGGAGCGGGAGTGCAGCTGCTACGCGCGTGGTGCGGCGCGTCCACTCACCGCAGCGGAAACGTCATTCCGACCAGGCACCGTTCGCAGAAACATCCGCATCCCCAGGCCAATGCGGTGATGTGGGCGCACGGTAATAAGCCACCGACGCACAGCGCGGACTGGCGTGTGCAGTGCTGCAGGCAAGGGCTGGGCAACCGTCAGTACACGTCGTGCCTGCGACCAGTCACGCGATACCTGCCGCACGCTGCAACCACCCCGCAGCGCTTGCAGATGCGGGCAGGCATCTTCCAATCAACCGCCCAAGGCGTCCGGCAACAGTGCGTCGACGAAGGCGACCGGGTCGAAGACGCGTAGGTCTTCCGGGCGTTCGCCGATGCCGGCGAAGCGGATCGGGATGTTGAACTCCCGCGCCAGCGCAAACACCACGCCACCCTTGGCGGTGCCATCGAGCTTGGTCACGACCAGCCCGGTGACGCCGACCGCCGCATGGAACTGGCGCAGCTGCGAGATGGCGTTCTGGCCGGTGGTGCCGTCGATGACCATCAGCACTTCGTGCGGCGCGGCGGCGTCGATCTTGCCGAGCACGCGGCGGATCTTGCCCAGCTCGTTCATCAGCCCGGTCTGGGTGTGCAGGCGGCCGGCGGTGTCGGCGATCAAGACGTCGGTGCCGCGCGCCTTGGCGGCCTGCAGCGCGTCGAACGCCACCGAGGCGGCATCGGCATTCTGCCCCTGCGCAATCACCGCCACACCGTTGCGGTCGCCCCAGGCCTGCAGCTGCGCCACGGCAGCGGCGCGGAAGGTGTCGCCGGCGGCCAGCATCAGGCTGTTGCCGTCGTCCTTGAAGCGCTTGGCCAGCTTGCCGATGGTGGTGGTCTTTCCGACGCCGTTGACGCCGACGGTGAGCACCACGAACGGCTTGTGCGAGCGGTCGATGACCAGTGGCTTGGAGACCGGCTGCAGCAGCGCGATGAGATCGGCGCGCAAGGCCTTGAACATGGCCTGCGCATCGACGAATTCGCGCGACTTCATGCGCTTGCGCAGGCCTTCGACCAACGCGGTGGTGGCGCCGATGCCGACGTCGGCGGTGATCAACGCAGTCTCGATCTCGTCGAGCAGGTCGTCGTCGAGCTTGGGGTTGCGCGAGAACAGGCCACCGAAGCTGCGCGCGAAGGTGCTGTTGCGCAGGCGCTCGCGCCAGCCGGGTTTGCCCGCCGGCGCAGCCGGCAAGGCGTCGTGCTGGCCGACGATGCTGTCGTCCTGGGTGGCCGGCAGCGGACTGCTGACGATGGACGGTGCGGTGACCACGGGCGTCGCGCTCGCGGCCGGGGCGGCGGCAGGCGGTGCGGAGGCGGCAGGCGGTACGACGGCGGGCGGAGCAGCAACAGGCGGTACGACAGCAGGCGCAGCGGCAATAGGCGCAGCGGCAACAGGCGTCGCGACGACCGGCGTCGGGACCGGCGCTGCGGGCGTCGATGGTGGCGATTGCAACAGCGACTGCGCCGGTGTTGCAGGTTCTGCGGGCGCCGTCGCCGGCGAGGTCGGTGTGCCGTGTGGCTGCGCCACCACTGGCGGCACCACCACCACCGGCGCCGGGGCGATGGGTGCGGCGGCAGGCGCCGGGTCCGGTAGTGCCTGCAAGGCCGATGGGGCCGGCGCCGCAGGGGCGGGCGGCGTGCTCGGCACCGCCGCCACGCTCTGCGCCTGGCCGGTGCGGGCGGCGATGTCGCTTGCCAACGCCTCAGCCGGTGTGGCCGGCGCGGCGTGCTCGGCGGCCGGCGTTGGCGGGTCTGCCGCTACCGGTGCGGGCGCGGGCGCAGCGGCAGGAGCTGCGCCGGTCTGCGCAGGTGGCAGGGCCTCGATGGGCGATGCTGGGGTGGCGGCAGACGGCGCGGTGGGAAATGCGGCTGCCAGTTCTTCCAGGCTGTAGCGCGAGGTACGCGAGCTGTCGGGCGTGGTGGGCTTGTTGCGGCGAAAAAAGCTGGCCATTGGCAACGCAGTAGGGGAAACCCGAAAGTCTACCATCGGGGTCCGGTCTCACCTTGACGCGCCCTTCAGTGGCGCCCCTCGCCACTGCGGCGGCGGTGCATCACGCTCGTGCCTGCAATGCTGCCGAATTCGGCATTTGTGCCGGCTGTGTGTCAGCGCATGATGGGCGCCTTACAGCTGACCCTTGAGCGCGCGGTAATCGCGCGGGGTCATGCCGACGGTAGCCTTGAACTGGCGCGCGAAGGCACTCTGGTCGGCAAAGCCGCAGCGTTGCCCGATGCTGGCGATACTGTCCTCGCCATACAGCAGCCGCATCGCCGATTCGATGCGCAGCTTGGTCAGCAGTTGCTGCGGGGTGACCTGGAAGACGCGGCGGAAGTGGCGCTCCAGCTGCGCCACCGACAGCCCGGCCAGATCGGCCAGCGCCTGCACGCGCAGGTTGTCGCCGAAGTTGGCCTGCATGTGTTCCATCACCTGGCTCAGGCGTTCGTAGGCCGAATGCCGGCTATCGGGCTGGCCCAGATCACGCGAGATGCCGACCACGCCGATCACCTCGTTGGCCTCGCACAGCGGGCGCTTGAAGGTCAGGCACCAGCCCGGCAGGCGGTTGGGATACAGGTGCACTTCGAGCTGGTTGTCGATGAGTTCGCCAAGCAGGACGCGACGGTCCTGCATCATGTAGCTGCCGCCCAGCGGCAAGGGGAAGACTTCCAGCGGCGACCGACCGATGATCTCGCTACGCAGCTTGCGCCCCAATCGACGCACCAGGGTGAGGTTGCAGTGGGTATAGCGGCCCTCGCTGTCCTTGATGAAGAACACCACGTCCGGTAGTGCATCGAACAGCGTCTGCATTTCCAGCGCGGGCAGGTTGAGGTCCATCAGGGTCATGGTGGCGGTCACGATTTGACGGTTGCACGAATGTGCAACCCAGCAATGATCCTAGCGCAAACGCGCGGCGATGCATCGGGTTGGTAATTGTGCAGATTTCCGCATTTTCACTTCGCATTGCACGCTAGTCGTGCGCGGGCCGGCAGTGGGAGCATGCGCCATGCACAGCATCGACGTGATCGACTCTCATACGGCCGGCGAGCCCACCCGCGTGGTCCTGGCCGGCTTCCCCGATCTGGGCGGTGGCGACCTGGCGCAGTGTCGCGAGCGGTTCGGCCGCGAGTTCGACCAGTGGCGCAGCGCGATTGCCTGCGAACCGCGCGGCTCGGACACCATGGTCGGCGCGCTGCTGCTGCCGGCGCGCGACCCGAGCGCCTGCACCGGGGTGATCTTCTTCAACAACGTCGGTTATCTGGGCATGTGCGGGCACGGCACGATTGGTGTGGTGCGTACGCTGGCCGAGCTGGGGCGGATCGCGCCGGGCAGGCACCGTATCGAAACGCCGGTGGGCACGGTGGGCGTGGAGCTAGCCGACGACGGCACCGTGTGGGTGGACAACGTGGAAAGTTATCGCGCGGCTGCCGGTGTGGTGGTGGACGTGCCGGGGCATGGCGCGGTGCGCGGCGATGTGGCCTGGGGCGGCAACTGGTTCTTCATCACCGAGCAGGCGCCATGTGCGCTGGACCTGGCGCATCAACGCGCGCTCACAGCCTACACCGAAGCGATCCGGCTGGCGCTGCAGGCCGCCGGCATCACCGGCGAGGGCGGTGGCGAGATCGACCATATCGAAGTCAACGGCGCCGCACCCGATGGCAGCGGCGTGGCGCGCAATTTCGTGCTGTGCCCGGGGCTGGCCTACGACCGTTCGCCGTGCGGCACCGGCACCAGCGCCAAGCTGGCGTGCCTGGCCGCCGACGGCAAGCTGGGCGAGGGCGAGCGCTGGGTGCAGCAAGGCATCCTGGGCAGTGCGTTCGAAGGCAGTTATCGCCTGAGCGGGCGCGGTATTGCGCCGCGCATCAGCGGGCAGGCGCACATCACTGCGCGCGCGCAGCTGCTGATCGACCCGGCCGACCCGTTCGCCTGGGGCATCGTGGCCTGATGGAGGCCGTGCGGCCCGCGCCGGTGGTTGCGTCGGCCATGTCGCCGGCCGAACTGGTGATCGTCGGCACGTCTGCTGCGCTGCCCGCGTCGCCATCGCCCGCGACGGCATCTGCGCCGGCGCCGGGTTCCGTGGCCGGACCCGAATCCGGCTCTGCGCCGTCTGCCGCCTCCACGCGGCGCAGTTACGACCTGATCGTGGTCGGTGCCGGCATTGTTGGCGCCGCCTGCGCCGAGGCTGCGGCGGGCGAGGGGCTGCGGGTGGCGATCGTCGAACCGGGGCCGATCGGCGGCGGCGCCACCGCCGCGGCGATGGGGCACCTGGTGGCGATGGACGACGACCCGGCCGAGCTGGCGTTGTCGGCGTATTCGCTGCGCCTGTGGGAGCGCTTCGCGACGCTGAGCGATGCCGAATTCAGCCGCTGCGGCACGCTGTGGGTGGCCCGCGACGCGCGCGAACTGGCGGCGGTGCCGGCCAAGATCGCGCGGCTGGCCGCTGCCGATCTGCAGGCAGAAGCGATCGATGCGGCGCAGTTGTATGCGCTGGAGCCGCAGCTGGTGCCGGGCCTGGCCGGCGGCATGCGCGTGCCCGGCGAGGCGGTGGTGTATCCGCCGCGGGTGGCGCGGCATCTGGTGAGCCTGGCCTGCAAGGCCGGCGCGCAGGTATTTGCCGGCCGCCGCGTTGCGCAGTTGCAGGAGCATGCAGTGCGCCTGGACGACGGGCAGGTGCTTGCCGGAGCGGTGCTCGTGGCCAGCGGCGTGGCCTTGCCGCAGTTGCTGCCCGAGCTGGCGTTGCGCCCGCGCAAGGGCCATCTGGTGATCACCGACCGCCACCCGGGGTTGATCCGGCATCAGCTGCTGGAACTCGGTTATGCCGATTCGGCGCATGGCGCCGACGACACCAGTGTGGCCTTCAATGTGCAGCCGCGGCCGACCGGGCAGATATTGATCGGCTCCTCGCGCCAGTTCGGCGAGCACGATCGCGCGTTGTCGATGCCGGTGCTGCAACAGATGTTGCAGCGCGCTTTTGCGTATCTGCCGGTGCTGCGTGAGTTGCAGGCAATTCGCGTATGGACCGGGCTGCGCCCGGCCACGCCGGATGGGCGGCCGTATCTGGGGCTGGTGCCCGGCCGGCGCGATGTGTGGGTGGCCGCCGGCCACGAGGGGCTGGGCGTCACCACGGCGCTGGGGAGCGCACGGGTGATCGTGGACAGCCTGCTCGGGCGCACGCCGGCCATCGACCCGGCGCCGTATGCCCCGGCGCGTGCCGTGCAGGGCGCGGCCGCATGAGCGCGACAGTGCGGTTGCACGTGGATGCGCAGCTGGTCGAGGTGCCGGCCGGTGCCAGCGTGGCGGCCGCGGTGGCGCAGGCCACGCTGCAGTTCCGGCGATCCAGCAGCGGGCAACCGCGCGCGCCGTTATGCGGCATGGGCGTGTGTTTCGAATGCCGTGTGCGGATCGATGGCATCGGCCAGCAACGCGCCTGTCTGGTGGACGCACGCGATGGCATGCAGGTGCGCACCGATGGCTGAGCGCGTGCTGCATTTCGATGTGTTGGTGATCGGCGCCGGCCCGGCCGGGTTGGCCGCGGCGCAGGCGGCGGCCAGTCACGGTGTGCGCGTGGGCGTGGTGGACATGCAGCCGCGTGTGGGCGGGCAGGTGTGGCGCAGCGATGTGCAGCACGGTGCGCCGGCCGATGCGCGCGCGCTGCTGCGACAGGTGCAGGGCAATGCGGCAGTCACGCTGCTGACACGCACGCAGATCCTGCTGGCACAACCGGGCTGGTTGTTGGCCGATGGCCCGGACGGCACGCAGCAACTGCATTACGCCGCCCTGGTGCTGGCCACCGGTGCGCGCGAATTGCTGCTGCCGTTTCCGGGCTGGACCGTGCCCGGCGTCACCGGTGCCGGCGCGGCGCAGGCGCTTGCGAAGCAGGGTTGGCCGCTGAGCGGCAAGCGTGTGCTGGTGGCCGGCAGTGGCCCGCTGCTGCTGGCCAGTGCGGCCACCTTGCAACGGCATGGCGCGCAGGTGCTGGGCATCCACGAACAGGCCTTGGCAGCGGCGTTGCGCCGGTTCGCGCTGCAGTTGTGGCGCTGGCCGGGCAAAGCCGCGCAGGCTGCCGCGTTGCGCCTGCAGCTGCATGCAGTGGCGTATCGCGCCGGCAGCGTCGTGGTTGCCGCGCATGGGGATACGCAGCTGCGCGAGGTCGAACTGGAAGGGCCCGGCGGCCGCACGCGCATCGCATGCGACCACCTGGCGGTGGGCTATGGCCTGGTGCCCAATACCGAGCTTGCGCAATTGCTGGGTTGCCAGCTGCAGGCATGTGGAGCGCACCAGCAGGTGCAGGTGGATGCGCTGCTGCGCACCAGCGTCACCCAGGTGTTTGCCGCCGGCGAAGCCTGCGGCATCGGTGGGCGCGATTGCGCCTTGATCGAAGGCGCGATGGCCGGGCACATGGCCGCCGATGCGCCGGAGGCCGCGTTGCGCCTGCAACCACGGCGGCGCGCAGCGCGTGCATTTGCCGACGTGTTGCAGCAGCAGTTCGCGCTGGACCCGCGCATCCGCGCGCTGGCGCAACCGGACACGCTGATCTGCCGCTGCGAAGACGTGCCGCTGGGCGCACTGGACGACTTCAACGATGCGCGCGACGCCAAGCTGGCCTCGCGCTGCGGCATGGGCGCCTGCCAGGGCCGCATCTGCTCCGCTGCGCTGGCCGAACTGGGCCGTTGCCCGCCCGAGCTTTCCACCGACGCCGGCCGCCGGCCGCCGTTGTTCCCGGTCCGCCTCGCGGCGCTGGCCGACTCGTTCACTTCCGACTCGCAAGGGAATCACCCATGAGCATTGCTGCGTTCTGGCACGGCGTGTTGCCGGCCATCACCACCCCGTTCACCGCCTCGGGCGACATCGACCACGACTTCCTCGGCAAGCATGCCAACCAGCTGGTGGATGCCGGTTGCACCGCAATCGTGCCGCTGGGCTCGTTGGGCGAGGCCGCCACCTTGAGCGTGGACGACAAGCTGGCGATCCTGCGCACGCTGGTCACCGCCTTGAACGGCCGCGTGCCGGTGGTGCCGGGCATCGCCAGCCTGGCCACCGGCGAGGCGGTGGCACTGGCCAAGGCGGCCAAGGACATCGGCTGCGGCGGCCTGATGGTGCTGCCGCCGTACGTGTACTCCACCGACTGGCGCGAAATGGGCGCGCATGTGCGTGCGGTGATCGGCGCCACCGACCTGCCGGTGATCCTGTACAACAACCCGGTGGCCTACAAGACCGATTTCGGCCCGGCGCAGATCGCCGAGCTGGCCGCCGAATTCCCCAACCTGCAGGCCGTGAAGGAATCCTCCGGGGACGTGCGCCGCTTTGCCGCGCTGCAGGAACTGCTGGGCGATCGGCTGGCGCTACTGGTCGGCATGGACGATGCCATCGTCGAAGGCCTGAGCATGGGCGCCAAGGGCTGGATCGCCGGCCTGGTCAATGCGTATCCGAAAGAATCGGTGCGCCTGTTCGAACTCGCACGCGACGGCGGTTACCCGGCGGCAAAGGAGTTGTATCACTGGTTCCTGCCGCTGCTGCGCCTGGACACCGTGCCCACCTTCGTGCAGCTGATCAAGCTGGTGCAGGCAAAGGTGGGCATGGGGAGCGAGCAGGTGCGTGCGCCGCGGCTGGTGGTGGCCGGCGCCGAGCGCGATGCCGCGTTGAAGGTGATCGAGCATGCCATCGCCACGGCGCCGAAGAGCAGCTAGCAACACGACTGCGTCGCCGCCAGGCGGGCGCGGTCGGTGCTCGGATCGGCATGTGCCACTCGTACACTCCGACGCTGAGCGCGCTGCCCGCACCCGCCTGACGACTGCGCGCTACGTTCTGTTAGCCGCTCTCGGTTGTCCTGATGGCGTACGGCCATCGCACGCTGCGTCTACTCGCAGGCACAGCGTGCGGCGCGTGCGGATTCGCCCCACGCGCCGTGCCTGCGCGTGGGGCAAGGCGTCGGCGGCTGCGGATGTGGCCTGCAGTGCTGCATCCTCATCGCTTCTCTGGCCGGCCGCTGGCGCACAGTGCGCAGGCCCTGCATCCCTGTTACCGAAGGTGCCGCAATGAACGACACGAACCACTCCATTCCCATGACCGCCGCCGAGGTGCTGCTGGCAGGCCAATGGCAACCCAGCCGCCACGCGGCCGGCAGCTTCCGCGCTGCCGACCCGACCACCGGCGAGCCGATCGGCCCGCAGTTTCCGATCAGTGGCGCGGACGATGTGGAAGCCGCCGTCGCCGCAGCGCAGGCGGTGGCAGCGGAACTGGCGGCTGCACCGGTGGAGCGCATCGCCGCCTTCCTGGACGCCTATGCCGACGCGCTGGATGCCGATGCCGACACCCTGGTCGCGTTGGCGCATGCCGAAACCGCGTTGCCCGCGCCCACACGCTTGCGTGGCAACGAACTGCCGCGCACCAGCGGGCAGCTGCGCCAGGCCGCGCAGGCGGTGCGCACGTACAGCTGGACCCATCCCGTCATCGATCGCGCGGCCGATCTGCGTTCGCACCTGGCGCCGCTAGGCAAGCCGGTGCTGGTGTTCGGCCCGAACAATTTCCCGTTTGCGTTCAATGCCATTGCCGGCAGCGATTTCGCCAGCGCGATCGCAGCGCGTAACCCGGTGATCGCCAAGGCGCACCCGCTGCATCCGGCCACCAGCCAGCGCATGGCGCAGCTGGCGCATCAGGCGCTGGTTGCGGCCTGTCTGCCGGCGGCGGCCGTACAGTTGCTGTATCACTTCGACAACGCCATCGGCGTGCGGCTGGCCGGCGATGCGCGGCTGGGCGCGATTGGCTTTACCGGCAGCCGTGCCGGTGGCCTGGCGCTGAAGGCAGCGGCCGACGCAGCAGGCGTGCTGTTCTACGCCGAGCTGTCCAGCGTCAACCCGGTGTTCCTGTTGCCCGGCGCGCTGGCCGAACGCGGCGATGCGCTGGCGCAGGAGTTCTTTGCATCCTGCACGCTGGGCAGCGGGCAGTTCTGCACCAATCCGGGTGTGGTGGTGGTGCCGCACGGTGTGGCCGGCGATGCGTTTGTTGCGGCCACCAAGGCCCACTTCGAAGCGGCCATGCCGATGGTGCTGTTCTCCGCAGCCGGTGTGGACGGTGTGCAACGCGGGGTGGCCAGCCTGCGCGCTGCCGGTGCCAGCGTGCTGGCGGGCGGGCACACCGGCGAGGATGGCTACCGCTATGCGCCGACCTTGTTGAGCGTGGATGCGCAGGCGTTCATCGCCAACCCGCAGGCACTGCAGGCCGAAGCGTTCGGCCCGGTGAGCCTGCTGGTGCGCGCAGCCGACGCAGCGCAGATGGCGCTGGTGGCGGCTGCATTCGAAGGCAATCTCACCGGTACGCTGTATCGCGCCGGCGATGGCAGCGACGATGCGGCCTGGCAGGCCATCGCGCCGGTGTTGCGCGCGCGGGTCGGGCGGCTGATCAACAGCAAGATGCCAACCGGCGTGGCCGTGAGCGCCGCGCAGAACCACGGCGGCCCGTTCCCGAGCACCGGGCACCCGGGCTTCACCGCCGTGGGCATGCCCGGTGCAATCCGCCGTTTTGCGGCCCTGCACAGTTATGACGCGGTGCCCGATGCACTGCTGCCTGCGGAATTGCGCCAGCGCAATCCGCACGGGGTGGCGCGGCTGGTCGATGGGCAATGGAGCACGGCTGATCTGGGAGCAGGTGCATGAGCGCACAGATCGGCGGGCTGTCGCTGGAGCAGGCGCGCGCGCAGCTGGCGCCGTGGACGCAATGCGCCGCGCCGATCGCCGCGGACGAATACGAGCGCCGCATCGAACGCGCACGCAGCCTGATGCGCAGCCAGGGCGTGGATGCGCTGTTGATCGGCGCCGGCACCTCGCTGCGCTATTTCACCGGCGTGCCATGGGGCGCGAGCGAGCGCCTGGTGGCGTTGCTGCTGACGTTGAATGGCGAGCCGGTGCTGCTGTGTCCTGCGTTCGAAGAAGGCTCGCTGGACGCGGTGCTGAAGATCCCGGTGGCCAAGTACTTATGGGAAGAACACGACGACCCGTATGCGCTGGTGGTGCAGGCCATGGACGAGCGCCACGCGCATGCCTTGGCGCTGGACCCGGGCATTGCCTTCGCCGTGCACACCGGTCTGCGCGCGCATCTTGGCACGGCGATCCGCGATGCGGGGGCGATCATCGACGGCTGCCGCATGCGCAAGTCGCCAGCCGAGCTGGCGTTGATGCAGCAGGCCTGCGACATGACCCTGCTGGTGCAGCGGCTGGCCGCCGGCATCGCGCACGAGGGCATCGGGACCGATCAACTGGTGCGCTTCATCGACGAGGCGCATCGCGCGCTGGGCGCGGACAACGGTTCGACCTTCTGCATCGTGCAATACGGCCACGCTACTGCTTTCCCGCATGGCATCCCGGGCGTGCAGCACCTGCGCGAAGGCGAGCTGGTGCTGATCGATACCGGCTGCACCGTGCAGGGCTACCATTCCGATATCACCCGCACCTGGATCTATGGCACGCCCAACGCCGCGCAGCAGCGCATCTGGGACCTGGAGCAGGCCGCGCAGGCAGCGGCATTTGCGGCGATCCGCCCCGGTGTGGCCTGTGAGGCAGTGGATCAGGCCGCGCGCACGGTGCTGGAAGCCGCAGGGCTGGGCCCGGACTACAGCTTGCCCGGCCTGCCGCATCGCACCGGCCACGGCTGCGGTCTGGCGATTCATGAGGCACCGTATCTGGTGCGCGGCAATGCGCAGCCGCTGCAGCCGGGCATGTGCGCCAGCAACGAGCCGATGATCGTGGTACCCGGTGAGTTCGGCGTGCGGCTTGAAGACCATTTTTATGTCACCGACGCGGGCGCGCAGTGGTTTACGCCGCCGTCGCTGGCGATCGATCAACCGTTTGCGTGAGCCTGCCCAGATTTACGCGCGCGTAGGAGCGCACCCGGGCGCGACGGGCATTCCCGAGTAAAGCCATTCGCGCTCAGGCGCGCTCCTATCGCTGTCTTTGCATCTTGGAGTAAATGCATGAACCACCTGCGTCCTGTCGCCATCGGCCTGCTTGCCGCCGCATTGTTTACCGCCTGCAAGCCAGCACCGCCGGCATCGGAAACGGCGTCCGCTACCACTGCCTCGGCCAATAGCGAACAAGCCGCCAAGGCCTTCGATGCGTTGCTGGACAAACAGTGGCAATACCAGCTGCAGCACAACCCGGAGTTCGCCAGCATCATCGGCGACAAGCGCTATAACGACCGCTGGAGCGATTATTCGCTGGAAGCGGTGCAGGCGGAGCGCGCCGCAACCGCGGACCTGCTCACGCAGTTCGAAGCAGTGGATGCCAAGGCGCTGGACGAGCAACGCCAGCTCAGCCTGCAGATGATGCTGGGTCAATTGCGCGACAAGCTGGAAGGCATCGACCTCAAGACCTACACGATGCCGCTGGAGCCCATCGGCGGCGTGCAGTTGGCGCTGGCCGGGTATGGTGATGCGTTTCCGTTCGAAAACGCCAAGGATTACCAGGATTACATCAAGCGTCTGCAGACGATCCCGACCGTGATCGAGCAAGTCATCGCGGTGTCGCGCCAGGGCGCGACCGATGGCCTCACTCAGCCGCGCTATCTGTTGGAGCGCCTGCCCGAGCAGATCGACAAGATTGCCGCGTTGACCGGCGAGCAGAGCCCGTTCGCCTCGCCGCTGAAAAAGCTCGATGCGGCGGTGCCGGCCGATCAACGCGACGTGCTGCGTCAACAGGTGCTCGCCGCGATCGATCAGCAGGTGCGCCCGGCCTACGGCAAATTGGCTGCGTTCGTGCGCGACGAATACGCCGCGCAAGGACGCGCGCAGGAAGGCGTGTGGTCGCTGCCCGATGGCGAGCGTCGTTATCGCTACGCCGTCCACACCCAGACCACCACCGACATGGCGCCGGAGGAGATCCACCAGATCGGATTGAAGGAAGTGGCGCGCATCGAAGGCGAGATGACGGTGATCGCCAAGGCGCAGGGTTTTGCGGATCTGGCCAGCTTCCGCAAGGCGGTGGAGACCGACAAGCGCCACTTTGCCAGCTCCGGCGAACAGATCCTGCAGCAATACCGGCAGTACATCGCGGCGATGGAGCCGGAACTGCCCAAGCTGTTCGGGCATCTGCCCAAGACGCCGCTGGAGGTACAGGCGATGCCGGCCTTCCGCCGCAGCGCACCCGGCGCCGAGTATTGGCAAAGCAATCCCGAAGGCACCAAGCCGGCGATCGTGAAGGTCAACACCAGCGACTTCGCCAGCCGCACGCTGATCAACATCGAAACCACCGCCTATCACGAAGGCGTGCCCGGGCATCACCTGCAGATCTCGCTTGCGCAGACGCTGCCCCTGCCGCCGTTCCGCCAGCAGGCTGGCTACAACGCCTATATCGAAGGCTGGGCGCTGTATGCCGAGCAGCTGGGCAAGGAGATCGGTTTCTTCAAGGACCCGTACAACGACTACGGCCGCCTGTCCGGCGAGTTGCTGCGCGCCAACCGGCTGGTGCTCGACACCGGTGTGCACTACAAGCACTGGAATCGCCAGCAGATGGTGGACTTCTTCCACGCGCATCCGTCCGACGACGAGCCCAGCATCCAGTCCGAAACCGACCGCTACATCGTGTGGCCCGGCCAGGCGCTGGGCTACAAGCTCGGTCAGCTGCAGATCCTGGCATTGCGCGCGGAAGCGGAAAAAGAGCTGGGCGATCGTTTCGATGTGCGCGCCTTCCACGATGCGGTGCTCGGCGGCGGCGCGATGCCGCTGGCACTGTTGCAGCAGCGCGTGCGGCAGTGGATTGCGCAGGCCAAGGCGGCGCCGGAGGCACGCGGATGAAGACCAGCCGCGTCTGGCGCGCGAGCGCATTGAGCGTGTTGATTGCATCCAGTCTGGGCGCCGCCACCGTGCAGGCGCAAGCCGCAGCACCCGCATCCGCAGCAACGACGCAAGACAGCGCGGCGGCGCGTTTCAAAGCGCTGTACACGCGCGAATGGCGCTGGCGGCAGGCGCAGTTGTCCGGTGCGGTGGATGAAGACAACCAGGCCACGCAGGAGCAGCAATCCGATCATCTACCCAAGGTGGACGTGGCCACGCAGAGCCAGCGCACGGCGTACTGGCAACAGGCGTTGAAGGAACTGGATGCCATCCCGCAGGCGCAGCTGCCGGCCGAAGATCAGGTCAGTTACCAGGTGTACCGCCAGCAATTGCTGGTGCTGCTGGATCAGCAGCGTTTTCGCGCCTGGGAAATGCCGTTCAACAGCGACTCGGCGTTCTGGAGCGACCTGGGCTTCAGCGCCGAGGCCAAGTTGCGCACGCGCGAGGATTATCAGCGCTATCTGAAGATGCTGGCCGATATCCCGCGCTATTTCGCCGAGCACACCGACAACATGCGCGCCGGGCTGGCGCGTGGTTTCAGCCAGCCGAAGGTCACGCTGACCGGCCGCGATCAATCCATCGCCGATGTGGCGCAGGCCAAGGGTCAGGCCAATCTGTTCTACGCACCGTTCAAGCAGATGCCGGCCACCGTGCCGGCAGCGGTGCAGGCGCAACTGCGGGCGCAGGCCGAGGGGACCATCAACGCGCAGGTGGTGCCGGCGTATGCCAAGTTGCTGGACTTCATCCGCACTGAGTATCAGCCGCGTGCGCGCACCACGCTGGCCGGTGAAGCGCTGCCGGATGGCAAGGACTATTACCGCGCGCAGATTCGCGAGTTCACCACGCTGGAGGTGAGCCCCGATCAGATCCACCAGATCGGTCTGGACGAGGTTGCCAAGCTGCGGACGCAGATGGACCAGACCATCGCAGCCAGCGGCTTCAAAGCGCCGGCCGGGCAGGCGGTGTTTCCGGCATTCCTGCATTTCCTGCGCACCGACCCGCAGTTCTATGCCAAGACGCCGGACGAGCTGCTCAAGCAGGCGGCGTGGATCGCCAAGCGCGTGGATGCCAAGGTAGGCGACTACATTGGCCGGCTGCCGCGCCGCCGCTTCGCCATCGAGCCGGTGCCGCCGGAGCTGGCGCCGTTCTATACCGGCGGTCGTGGCGGCCCGGGCATCTATCTGGTCAACACCTACAACCTGCCGTCGCGGCCGCTGTACAACCTGACCGCGCTGACCTTGCATGAGTCTTCGCCCGGCCACGCATTGCAGATGCCGTTGGCGGCGGAGGCGCAGGGCTTGCCGGAGTTCCGCCGCTACGGCTACATCTCCGCGTATGGCGAAGGCTGGGCGTTGTATTCGGAGTACCTGGGCCAGGAAATGGGCATGTACGACACGCCCTATGACCGCTTCGGCTATCTCACGTATCAGATGTGGCGTGCCTGCCGGTTGGTGATCGACACCGGTCTGCATCACAAGGGCTGGACGCGCGAACAGGCGCAGGCGTACCTGCGCGACAACACCGCGCTGAGCGAACACGAAGTGACCACCGAGGTGGACCGCTATATCGCCTGGCCGGGGCAGGCGCTGTCGTACTACCTGGGCGAGTTGAAGATCATCGAATTGCGGCACAAGGCCGAAGCCGCGCTCGGCGAGAAGTTCGACATCCGCGCCTTCCACGACGCGATCCTGGAAACCGGTTCGGTGCCGCTACCGGTGCTGGAGCAACGCATCGACCGTTTCATCGGCGATGGCGGGAAGTCGCCTTGGGCGCAGGAGGTGTCGAAGCAGTAGCAATGCTGAGCCCCTCTCCCGACGGGGCGAGAAGGCACAGTTTGCGCGCCAGTGGCGCGGGCCGGGGCGCGGAGGGGGGGGTGAGGGTACGGAGCGAAGCTGCTCCGGGTCGAAATGGCACGAGGCTGCGCACGTACCCTCATCCGCCCCTTCGGGGCACCTTCTCCCGGTGGGAGAAGAGAACAGCTGCAGTAATTAGAAATCGGCTACAACCTTTCCAACGGGGGCACCATGGCCACGCAAGGCAAGTTCCACAAGCGGCTCAGCCTGACCGACCTGACCTTTATCGGGCTGGGTTCGATCTTCGGTTCCGGGTGGTTGTTTTCGGCCAGCCATGTGTCCTCGATTGCGGGGCCGGCCGGCATCGTGTCGTGGATCCTCGGCGGCATCGCCGTCTTGCTGCTGGGCATGGTCTATTGCGAACTCGGTGCGGCGTTGCCGCGCGCTGGCGGGGTGGTGCGCTACCCGGAGTATTCGCATGGTGCCTTGCTCGGCTCGCTGACTGGCTTCATCACGCTCATCGCGTTTTCCAGCTTGATCGCGATCGAAGTGGAGGCGGCGCGGCAATATGCAGCGGCGTGGTTCCCGTGGTTGAGTCAGCCCAACAGCACGCACCCCAGCATCTGGGGCTGGCTGGTGCAGCTGGCCTTGCTGGTGCTGTTTTTCCTGCTCAACTATTTCAGCGTCAAGACCTTTGCGCTGGCCAACAATATCGTCAGCATCTTCAAGTTCCTGGTGCCGATCCTGGTGATCGTGCTGCTGATGAAGCATTTCAATCCCGGCAATCTGAGCATGCACGGGTTCGCGCCGTCGGGCATGGCCGGGGTGGAAGCGGCGATCTCCGCCGGCGGCATCATCTTCGCGTATCTGGGGCTGACCCCGATCGTGTCGGTGGCCAGCGAGGTGCGCGACCCGCAGCGCAATATTCCTATCGCCTTGATCCTGTCGGTGGCGCTGTCCACGGTGATCTACGTGCTGCTGCAGCTGGCGTTTCTGGGCAGCATTCCGGCCGCACAGCTGGCGCAGGGGTGGACCGGCATCGACAAGGCCTTCTCGCTGCCGTACCACGACATCGCACTGGCCCTGGGCATGGCGTGGCTGGCGGCGCTGGTGATCTGCGATGCCATGGTGTCGCCCAGCGGCACCGGCAATATCTACATGAATGCCACCCCGCGCGTGGTGTACGGCTGGGCGCGTAGCGGCGGATTTTTGCCAGTGCTGACGCGGGTGGACCCGGCGTCGGGCATCCCGCGTCCGGCGTTGTGGTTAAGCCTGGGCTTGTCGATCTTCTGGACCTTGCCGTTCCCGTCCTGGGAGACCTTGATCGGCGTGGTGTCGGCCGCGCTGGTGCTGAGCTATGCGGTGGCGCCGGTGACGGTGGCAGCCCTGCGCCGCAGCGCGCCGGCGTTGCCGCGCCCGTTTTTCGTCCGCGGTCTGGCGGTGCTGGGGCCGCTGTCGTTCATGGTGGCGGCGTTGATCGTGTACTGGTCCACCTGGCCCACCTTGTCGTGGCTGCTTGGCTTGCAGGTGGTCGCGTTCGCGCTGTACGTGCTGTATCGCCTTCCATCGCGCGAAGGCCGCACCCGCCTGTTGCGGCAGGTGCGCGCGTCGTTGTGGCTGATCGTGTTCTTCGTGCTGGTGATGCTGGTGTCGTGGGCCGGCACCTTCGGTGGACACGGCTGGATCGCGCATCCGTTCGATACATTGAGCGTGGCAGTGATCGCGTTCTTCATCTACCACTGGGGCGCGCGCAGCGGTTTGCGCAGCGACGAACTGGCATTGGAGGAGGACGATGGTGAGTGATGCCTTGCGATGCGCATGCCTGACGCAGGCATCGCGCGCCATGGCCGCCTGCCTGCTGTTGCTGGCGACCGCTGCGCAAGCCGCACCCAGCGTGGCCGATTACCAACGTTCGCTGGGCCTGCGCGCGCACTGGAGCACGCTGACCGAGAACGTCGCCTGGCCGGCGCACTGGCAGGACAACGGCAGGTTCCATTACCGCAAGACGGTGCCTGGTGGGTTCGCTTTCATGCGCGTGGACGTCGCCACGTTGCACAAGCAGCCCGCCTTTGATCAGGCGCGCGTGGCCCAGGCGCTGCAGGCAGCCACCGGCACTGCCTATGCGGCGTGGATGTTGCCATTCGAGCGGTTTGCGTATGCGCAGGAAGGCGCGCGTGAGGACGGGGCGATCGTGTTCGCCATCGAGGACGCTGCGTGGCGCTGTACCTTGACCACCTACCGCTGCGCGCCCGACGATCCCGGCCGGCAGCCGCAGGGGCAACAGCGGCCGCGCGGCTTTGGCGTGGTGCGCGACCCGGACGTGGCCGCCGATACCACGCCACGCCGTTCGCCCGACGGGCAGTGGGAGGCGCTGGCCGATGGCTGGAACCTGGTCGTGCGCCGGGTGGCCGACGGCCAGCTGGTCCAGCGCACCGACGATGGCCGTGCGGAAGACTATTTCGATCCGGAGAGCATTGCCTGGTCGCCTGATTCGCAGCAGCTGGCGGTGTATCGGGTACGGCCGGGCACTGCGCGCCGGGTCACCCGTGTGGAGGCCGCACCGGCCGGTCGCCTTCAGCCGGTAGTGCGCACCCAGCTGTATCCCAAGCCGGGCGACGCGGTCGATGTGGAACGGCCGGTGCTGCTGGCCGTGGATGGCAGCCGGCGCGTGGTGGATAACGCCTTGTTCGCCACGCCATATTCGTTGTCGCCGCTGCAATGGCGCAGCGATGGCCGCAGTGTGAGCTTTGAGTATGTGCAGCGTGGCTTTCAGCATATGCGGGTGATTGCGGTGGATGCGCGCACTGCACGCGCGCATGTGGCCGTTGGCGAAGATGCGCGCACGTTCGTGTATGCCGATCGCAGCTTTCGCCACGACGTGGATGGGCGCGGCGATGAGGTGTTGTGGATTTCAGAACGTGACGGTTGGCGGCACCTGTATCTGTTCGATGGCCGCAGCGGCAAGGTCAAACGCCAGATCACCCGCGGGCAGTGGGTGGTGCGCGATGTGCTGCGCGTGGACGATGCGCAGCGCCGCATCTGGTTCGCCGCCAGCGGCATGGACGCCGGCAAGGACCCGTACTACCGGCAGCTCTACCGCGTGGATTTCGATGGCCGCCACTTGACCCGGCTCACCCACGCCGATGCGGATCACGATGTGGCCATTGCCGACGACGGCCGGCATTACGTGGATGTGTATTCGCGCCCGGATCTGCCGCCGGTGATGGAGCTGCACGCCATCGATGGGCAACTGCTGCACACCGTTGAGCGCGGCGATATCGGCGAGCTGCAGGCCGCCGGCTGGCGCGCGCCGGAGACCTTCGTGGCCAAGGGCCGCGATGGCAGCACCGATATCTGGGGCATGGTGGTGCGCCCGCGCGATTACGACCCGCGCAAAACATATCCGGTGATCGAAAACATCTACGCCGGGCCGCACGACGCCTTCGTGCCCAAGACGTTCTGGCCGTTCGGCTACCACTCCGGCGGCGACAAGCAGATCGGCATGCAGGCGCAGGCCGATCTGGGTTTCATTGTGGTGATGATCGATGGCATGGGCACCGCCAACCGTTCCAAGGCGTTTCACGATGTGGCGTGGAAAAATCTGGGCGATTCCGGCTTTGCCGACCGCATCGCCTGGCATCGCGCGCTGGCCGCGAAGGACCCTTCGTACGACATCAGCCGGGTCGGCATCTATGGCGCATCGGCCGGCGGGCAGAGCACGCTGGGTGGACTCGAACGCCATCCGGAGTTCTACAAGGTGGGCGTGGCGTTTGCCGGTTGCTACGACAACCGCATGGACAAGATCAGCTGGAACGAGCAGTGGATGGGCTGGCCGGTGGATGCGAGCTATGCGCAGGCATCCGGCGTGGTCAACGCCGGCAAGCTGCAGGGCGACCTGCTGCTGATCGTCGGCGAGCAGGACAGCAATGTCGACCCGGCCTCCACTGCGCAGGTGGTCGATGCCTTGATCAAGGCCGGCAAGCAGTTCGATCTGCTCAACGTGCCCGGTGGCGAGCATTCGGTGGGCCGCTCCAGCGGGCCGATCGACTACGTGCAACGCCGTCAATACGACTTCTTCGTGCGCCACCTGCGCAACGAACCCACGCCGCACTGGAACTCACTACCGTCGGAGGCGCGATGATGCATGTGCTTGCCCTGAAAATACCGCAGCCGCGTGGCCGCCTCGCGGCGCTGCTGTGGTCGCTGGTGATGTTGGTCGCTAGCGTGCCGTTGCTGGCCAGTGCCGAAGAACTGCCGCGCTTCGTCACCCAGAACGGCCGTCATGCGCTGTTTGTCGATGGCGCGCCATACACCGTGCTGGCCGCGCAGCTGCACAACTCCAGTGCCTGGCCAGCCGTGCTGCCCAAGGCGCTGGACGAGGTGGTCGCGCTGCACGCCAACACCGTGGAAGCACCTGTGTACTGGGAGCAGTTCGAGCCGATGCAGGGCCGCTTCGATACCACCAATGTGGATGCACTGATCGCCGGCGCACGCAAGCGTGGCCTGCGCGTGGCCTTGCTGTGGTTCGGCAGCTGGAAGAACGGCCAGATGCATTACGTGCCGGAATGGATCAAGCGCGACGAGACCACGTACCCGCGCATGCGCGATGCCAACGGCGAACCGGTGGATGTGCTGTCGCCGCATGCGGCGGCCAACATGCAGGCCGATGCGCGTGCGTTCACCGCGTTGATGCAGCACCTGCGCAAGGTGGATGGCGACCGCCACACGGTGATCCTGGTGCAGGTGGAAAACGAGCCCGGTGCGATCGGCACCGTGCGCGACCATGGCCCGGCCGGCGAGGCCGCGTTCGCACAACCGGTACCGGCCGAGATTGCGCGCGCACTGGGCAAGCCGCAGGGCAGCTGGCAGCAACTGTTCGGCGCCGAAGCGGCCGAAGCGTTCAACGCGCATGCCACCGCCGCCTACATCGAGCAGGTGGCCGCTGCCGGCAAGCGTGCGTATCCGCTGCCGCTCTACGTGAACACCTGGCTGCGCTACAAGGGCAAGCGTTATCCGGGCATGGACTATCCCTCCGGCGGTGCCACGGTGAACATGTTCGCGCTATGGCGCGCGGCCACGCCGTCGATCGACTTCATCGGCACCGACATCTACACCAACGATTACAACGAATACACCAAGGTCATCGGCCAGTACGCGCGGCCCGACAACCCGGCCTGGGTGTCGGAAACCGGCTTCGAGGCGGCCACCGCGCCCTATCTGTTCCATGTGCTGGGGCAGGGCGGGGTGGGATTTTCGGTGTTCGGCATGGATGGCAACCCCGACAGCGAGGCCAATCGCGCCGCAATCGCTGCGCACGCGGCCAACTTCAAGCTGCTTGCGCCGATGCAGCGACTTCTGGCGCAGGCCGCCTTCGATGGCCGGCTGCAGGCAGTGGCCGAACAACCCGGCGCGCCGCAGCGCACGCTGCGCTTCGGCGAGTGGGAGGCCAAGGTGTCGTTCGGTGCGCCACTATGGGGCGATGCGCCGCCCATTCTGCCCGGCAACGACGACCATGCAGGCCGGTTGCTGGTAGCCCAGCTGGGGCCGGAAGAATTTCTGGTGACCGGCATGGCTGCGCGCATTGAATTTTTTCGCAACGCGGCCGATACCCGTCATGGACAACTGTTGCGGGTGGAGCAGGGGCGGTATGTCGATGGGCGCTGGCAGGTAGAAAGGCAGCTCAACGGCGACCAGACCGACTACGGGCTCAACTTCGGGCGTGTGGATGCGGCCGGCAATGTGCCTGTGGTGTTGCGCGTGCGGGTGGGCACGTATTGAGCGTGGGCGAGGCGACCGTGCAGCCGTGAGGCCGGCGTTGTCGCAGTTGCCAGGTAGGACATGTGGATGTGGAGCAGATGGGTCGCAGTTGCTGTTCGCTGGGTCCATCCGCGTAAGAAAGGCTAGCCAAGCGGTTAGCTTGCAGTAAACGCGACAGCAGCGCGGCGCGGTTGTGATCGGCGCTGCGCCGGCTGGTGAGTAGACGCGCGCCCTCGCTTTTTTTTGTAGTTTTTGCACTGGAGCCATCATGAGCATCAACAGCATCGCCAGTTCCGGAATGCAGGTGGCCGCACTGCGCCAGCAGGTAGCCGCCAGCAATGTGGCGCGCCAGCCGGTGGACGGCAGCCCACGGCAGTCCGTTGCCGCCAGCACGCAGGCCAATGGCGGCGTGGCCGCCAGCGTGGTCGATGCCAGTGCCGATCCATCGGCGCCGGCCACCGATCTGGTGGAAGGGCTGTCGGCACGCAACGATTTCCAGGCAAATGCCACCGCGCTGCGGCGTTCCGACGAGATGTTGGGTAGCTTGCTGGACGTGTTGACCTAAGCGGTGCGGAGTGGATGACTGCCCTTGTCGTCCCGATACACCGGGTACACGGCTGTCGGTGTGGTCGCGTACCCGGCGACATCCGTCTGCTGCTTGGCTGCAAGGATTGGTGGAGATGGTCGGTGCGCAGAGCTTTCAATAAAACAGCCAGCAAACTGTCTGGTGCGCTGATTCGTTCTTCAAGAAGCTACCAGCCGACTGTCTAGTGAGGGCGCCGAGCACTTGACGTTTTTGCGTTTGCTGCAGGGCCCTTGCGCGCCCACCATCGCGGGACACGCCGTGAATCCGTCCCTGGAGGCTCTGGCGCGGCATCCATGCCGCTCAAGGTCCCGCGACGGTGGGCGGGCAAGGACCAGTCAAGTTGGTCGGTGCGTACCGTTTCAAAAAACATAACCTGCGAACTGTCCGGTGCGCTGATTCCGCTCTTCAATAATGGCAGCAGCCAACTATCTGGTGCGGTGAGGGTACCGCGCACTCGACGTCTTTGCGTTTGCTGCAGGGCCCTTGCCCGCCCACCATCGCGGGACACGCCGTGAATCCGTCCCTGGAGGCTCTGGCGCGGCATCCATGCCGCTCAAGGTCCCGCGACGGTGAGCGGGCAAGGACCAGTCAAGTTGGTCGGTGCGTAGAGTTTTCAATAAAACAGCCTGCAAACTGTCCGGTGCGCTGATTCCGCTCTTCAGTAAAGGCGGCAGCCAACTATCTGGTGCGGTGAGGGTACCGCGTACTCGACATCTTTGCGTTTGTTGCAGGGCCCTTGCCCGCCCACCATCGCGGGACACGCCGTGAATCCGTCCCTGGAGGCTCTGGCGCGGCATCCATGCCGCTCAAGGTCCCGCGACGGTGAGCGGGCAAGGACCAGTCGAGATGGTCGGTTTGCATGGATCTCAACAGCGACTAGCGAGCTGGCGACGCGGTTCTTTGCTCTTCGACAAAACCAACAGCCAACTGTCTGGCGCGGTGTCCTCACCGATTGCGGGACCCTTGGCGGCATGGATGCCGCCACGGAGCCCCCATGGATGGGTTTACGGCGTGTCCCGCGAGCGGTGAGGGCACCGCGCCCTCGACGTCTTGCGTGTGCTGCAGAGCCCTTGCCCACCCACCATCGCAGGACACGCTGTAAGTACGTCCCTATAAGCTCTGGCGCGGCATCCATACCGCCCACGGCCCCACGAGCGGTGAGGACGCCACCCTCGACGCTGCGGTACTTGCTGCAATTCAGACGCAATGACGTCACTGTGCACTTGACCAAAAGCGTCATGCTGCAATCGTGGTACTCATCGCCGTCATTGCTCGTCACTGCCCAACACCTGCGCTGCGTCCACGACATCCACGCCCTGTAGTTGGCCTAGCCACTGATCGAACCAGGGCTTGTGCATGGCACCGACCACTGCAAGCACGCGTGCACCGGGTTGGTCGGCAAAGCTGGCGCGGACATTGGACACCATGCGCAGGTTGCGGATTTCCCAACCGGAGACGTAGCGATAACCATAGTGCTGCGTCGAGCTTTCGCTCAATGCGGCGCGAAAATCCACCGCGATGGCCAACTGCTGGCTGGCTGGTAGATTGATCGCGCGGTAGAGCTCCAGCAGTCTGCCTTCGCCAGCCAGGGTGTCTTCATGCGCACGCATGGCACGTGCTCGCGGCGCGGCCTTGTCCCAGGCTGCTTGAATTGCCTTGCCGTAGGCCGCCGGATCGCCCAGATCGACGTTGTCGCCGGTGTGATCGTCGGCCGGGTACACACGCTGTAAACCAAGCTGTGCTGCCAGCCGCGCGGCGGTCTGGTTGCTCTCGTTGGGGTAGTCCTCTGCCTTGCGCAAGTGTGCGACCAGCGCGGCATCCAACCCGTCTCCGGCGTGCTGCTCTGCGTGCGCCAGCTGCAGCCATTGCACGAGGGCAGAGGAGGGATCGCCCGCGGCAAGAAACAACGCCGCCAGCTGGCGACGTTGTGCCGCCGTCGGTGTGTCCGGCCAGGACTTCAGTGCGGTACGCGCCTGGCCAATGGCGGTTGGCAGATCCAGGCCAGTGGCCCGCGCAGCCTCGGTGGTGTCCGGACAATAGGTGGTGGTGTCTTCAGGCAGATGGACCGTGGGGTGCCGGCGCATCAAATCGCAGGTCTCACCCGAAAGATCCTCCGTCGTGATGATGGTGGGCTTGTAGGCCGCCAGCCGGTCCAGCAACGGTTGCAGGCGCGCGGCAGAGACATCGCTGCCCTTGGGTAGCTGCGACAGGTGCACGCTGCCAAGAACCAGCACCTGCGTGCGTGGCGCAGCCATCTCTGCATCCAGCTGCGACAAGTCCACCTGTGCCTGCGCGATGCAGGGCGTGATGAGCGTGAGCGCCGCCGACCACAGCTTGCGACGTCGCAGTCGGGTGGGCACGACCGGTGATGGAGCAGAACGTGCGTAGGCTGTGTCGCCGCCTCTCGCTTTGGGATAGAAGGGAATCTGCATGACGTTCCTTGTGGAATGTGCATATCCGCGCTGCCGCAAGCGCACGCCGCGGCAGTGGACGTGCGGCGAGTGTGACCGAGGCAGCAGGCATCGGGCCCGGCCGGAAAGTCATGCGGTCAAATGGCAGGGGGCGTTAGCGTGCACAGACCACGACGCGCCTGCCTGATGCCGAAACATCGGCCGCGTGGTACGCGCCGCGCGAAAGTCGCCTGCGTCTGCGACTGCGTCAGGCAAACCTGCAGAGAGCCGAGAGGGGAGCGGCGACTGCGGCGGCAGTCACCACGCCTAGACGCGGGCGTTGGTGCTGCCCTGTGCGCTGTAATGGCCGCCCGCGGTATCACCCGCGGTGCTCTCGGTCCGGTCGCAGCGCGTCGGTCAGGCGTGCGCCGTCGGGCACGCCCAATCCCGTGTTGGCATCCCAGCCGGCGGATGCACGGAAGCCGGCGTTGTCGCCGGCAACGATGTCGCGGAACGCATCCGGTCGCCCGTACAGGCGCGGCAGCACGAAGTGAGGCTGCATTCCGTTTGCACCATAGATGCGTGCCAGCAGGGCCGCCCATAGGGGTGCGGCGGCACTGGTCCCGCCCATCACCGCCGGCTGCCCGTTGATCGACAGGTAGTAACCGGTCTGCGCATCGGCGTTGGCGGCCACATCGGGAACGCCGCGCATGCGCAGTTGGCGAGATTGGTGCTGCGCATCGGTCAGGCGCAGATCTTTCTGCCAGGCAGGGCGTGCGAAAAACCTGCTTTGTCCGCCGCCGCCGTTGGCCCACGCCTGCTCGTTGGCGCTGTCCGCCGTGACCTGCAGCCGGGTGCCGCCGCAGGCCAGCACGAACGGGCTGGATGCCGGAAAGCACACGTTCAAGCCAGGCTGTCCATCGCTGGCCCCGTCGTCGCCGGCGGCGATGCACACCGTAATGCCCAGCAACGCCGCTGCCTGAAACGCACAGTCGTAGGCCTGGCGCGATTGCGGCGTCCACTGCGCTTCGGTGAAGCCCCAGCTGATGCCGATCACGCCGGGCGCGTGCTCGGTATCGTGGATGGCGGCATTGATCGCCTCGAGAAACCCGTTGTCGGTATTGGGGGCGAAATAGATCACCAGTTTGGCGCCCGGTGCGATGGCACCGGCGATCTGGATATCCATCTGCGCTTCGACATCGGCATCGTCGGTGCCGGTCCCGGCGACATTGTCGGCGCCCGGCAGCATTACATCCACCAGGGTGGGCATGGGCAGGCGCAGCTGCGCGAAGTAGGTCTGCATCTGCGCACGCGTGTAACCGCCGCCCAGCACGATGATGCCGATGCACTGCCCGTGCCCGTCGTGCTCGGGAAAGCCGTAGAGCTGGGCCAGTTGCGGCGGCGTGTACTGCATGATCGGCGCGTCGCCTTCTGCCGGTGCCACCGGTGCCGTGGGTGCCTGGGGCGCCGCTCGTGTGGGCACGGGCGTGGATGCGGCGGGCAGGGTCTGCGCCTGCGGGCGCGCATCCAGCCCCAGCACGCCGGTGACGATGCCGTCGAGCGTCTGCGGGATCGATACCGGGCCGGTGCGGCCGCGATACCGCATTGCACCGTCCACGTACTCGCGCAGGCTCACCTGGAAAGCGGCTTCGCACTGCTGCACGCTGCCTTCCAGGATGACGTTGCCGCTGTCGGCATGCGCGCGCTCCACCCTGAGCCCGTAGCTGGCCGCGAACTGCGCAACCGCCTGCAGATCGGCCTGGCTGGCAGCAAAGCGCGCACTGAATTCCTCACGCGAGAATGCCACCGGCAAGGTGCCTGCCTGCAGCTGCAGCAAGACCTCGGCGGCGGCGTTGAGCGCCGGCATGCGCACCACCAGCAGCACGCGCAGGCGCTCATCCCCTGGCGGTGGCCCTGCCTGGAGCGTGGAGGGCACGGGTTGGCGTTCACTGCCGGGGAGGATGGTATGCATGCAGGATGGCTCTCGATCGGGAGGGGGCGTTGCACTGCGCGCGGCAGGCCGGTGGTGGAGGTCGGCTGCCGCCAGGCGCAACCACGCCCCAGCCTGCCTGCACCGCGATCCGCGCGACAGTAAAGCGCATGCACCGTCTGCGTAGCGCCTTGCCGGCGCACGTGCTCGATCGCCAGGCGAAGTGAGACGCGCTTCGGTGGCACCACTGGCAAACAGGGCGTGCAGCGTCGCAGCCAGGTCAGCGTGCTGCAGCAGCGCCTCAGATCCTGCGACAGCGCCATCGTCCTGTGCGCACTGCAACGCCTTGCATAGGCAAGCGCCTGCGCGGCCCTGCCGTGCATCGGGCGGTGTGCAGAGTTCCGCACGCGCATCCGACCTGTGCCACAAGACGCCGAGGGGCGGCGCGCGCACGATGCGGGTTGATCACTCAAGGGCGCGACGATGGATCGGAGAAGCTTTCTGCGGCAGGGCGTGGCCGCAACCGCGGCACTCGGCACCGGCGCAGCGCTGGCGGCGCAGGCCGTTCCCTCGGCTGCACCGTTGCCTCCTCCGCCTGCACCGCCGCGGCTGGAGCCGCTGCCCTCGGCAGCGCACGTGGGCAGCAAGCTCTGCAGTGTTCGGCACCTGCAGCAGGACTGGACCGTCTACGAGCATCTCGACGACCCACAGGGTGCGCTGACGCTGTGGACCGACAGCGGCATGCTGCGGCTGGACAAACGCACCGAGCCGGCCTATCCGGCAGAGGGCAAGCCCTACTTCGGCATACCGCTGGCCGAGGTGGCGATGGCCGAGGCCGATCTGCTCGCCGACCGCCTGTTGCGCGATGGCGACCCGGACGAGGCACAGGTGCGCGATGCGGCGCCGCCGCCTGCGTCCCTGCTCGACCCCAAGGACAACGGCGGCCGCTGGCCGTGGACCACCTTTGTAGGCACGCGCGAAAGCCTGGACACCATGCCGATCCTGCCCAACGGCCGCAGCCGCACCTCGCGTCCGGAACATGCCTTCACCGAGCTGGGCGAGGAAGCGCTGATCAAGCGCCGCGAAGAAGGCATGCTGGGTGGCTGGATGCCGGCGGTGCGCAAGGTGATGCGCCGCGAAGGCGAGCCCGATGCCTGGTACGACGTGCTGGTGTTTGCCGATGTGCGCGCCACTGATCGCTTCGTGGTGCAGACCTGGCACCGCACGATGAAGGTTCAGGCCGGCACCATCGTCGCGGTGCACTACACCCACAGCTATCCCGAATTTGCGCCATCGCGCAGCGCCGCCACTGCCGAACAGTTCTACGCGGCGTTGATCGATTTCGCCGCGTACTGGCAGCAGGCGCTGGACGGTACCGTGCAGGCGCAGCTGCCCGATGCCAGCTGGAACGACATGGCGCAGTTTGCGTTCGCGCGCGAGCTGGTGGTGCGCCCTGGTGGCGATTACCCCAAGTACGGTGCGGTGGAGCGCGACTATTACGGCAACGAGTACGACGGTTTCCAGGACACGTTTACCAGTTCGTTCTACGCCAACCTGGAGTGGGGCCGCTTTGCGCAGGCGGCGGCGGTGCTCGACAACTACTTCGACGATTTCGTGCAGGACGATGGCTTGCCGAACATGCGTGGGCCCGAGGTCGGCCAGTTCGGGCTGACCTTGTCGCTGCTGGCGCGCTACCTGCGCTACACCGGCGATGTGCCACGGCTGCGGCGCGTGTTGCCCAAAATTGCGGCCACCGCACAGGTGCTATGCGATCTCCACGACCAGGCGCTGGCATTGCCGCGCACCGCGCACGGGCATGGCCTGCTGCATGGCTGGAACGAATCCGATGCCTGCCTGTTTCCCGATCCATCATTGTGGTGGAAGCCGTATTACGCCAACAGCGCGCTGACGATCCGCGGTTGGGAAGACATCGCGCAGGTGTGGAGCACACTCGGCGGCGATGTTGGCCAGGCAACACAGTGGCAGCGCCGCGCCAGGCAGCTGCGCGCGCGCTTGGAAGCCAGCCTGCGTGCCAACGTGCGCCGCGACCTCTCGCCACCGTACGTGGGCCCGTTGCCCGGCACCACACTGACCTTCCGCCAATCGCTGCTGCAGGAAAAACCCAGCGAACAGCAATGGCCGCATCGTGCCTATGCGGAGCTGCTGCAGGCCGACGTACTGCCGGACGATCTGGCCAACCTGGTGGTCGATTGCCTGCGCGGCCATGGCGGTACCAGCATCGGCGTGGTGGCCAATATCGCGCCGCCGGAACCGGGCAGCCGCGATCTGCTCGGCTTCATCTCCTACGGCTATGCGCAGCAGCTGCTGCGGCTGGATCGCATCGAGGAGTACCTGCTGTTCGTCTATGCCCACCGCTACCAGGTGCACACGCGCGGCAGCTGGACGGCAGGCGAGGTCAGTGGCATCACCGGTGGCATGCCGTTGTTCTGCATGCCGGCGCAAATGACCATTCCGCTGCTGCTGCGCTGGATGCTGGTCAGCGACGACAGCGCGGGCGAGCAGCTGTTCCTTGCCCGCGCGCTGCCACGTGCGTGGCTGGGCAGTGGTGCACACGTCGGCATCACCGCGGCGCCCACGCGCTGGGGCTTGGTCACGCTGAGCCTGCGGACCGACGTGGCCGCGCGGCGTATCGATGCAGAGGTGCGGTTACCCGTGCGCGCACCCAAACGCACCTGGCTGACCCTACGTGCGCCGGCGGGCACGCGCCTGCAGCGCGTGCTGGTCGATGGCAATGCCGTGCGGCCACAGGGCCCGCATGTAGATCGCGTGGCCTTGCCCGGTGCTGCGGGATTGGTGAAGGTACAGGCGTGGTATGTGTGAGCGCAGTGGCGCCATGATCGAGTGCGTTGACGCACGACTACATCGCGCAAGGTGCAGTCGCGGTGGCGCTACTGCTGCACACGCAGCGCACCGACAGTGCCACCACGCTGTGCGCGCGCAAGCGCGGTAGCCAATCGCAAGAGACCAGGGCATATCTGATGACAGCGCTTCAACATCAGTGCGCGCGCGACGCAGTCATCGTCGGAAGCAGGCACAAGCACGCGATTTTCCGCACGGGGCCCGACTAAATTCGTCAAGACGGCGCAGCGCCATTGCCGCAAGATTTTTTGACGTGACCCGTATGTGACAGGGCACGTGCTCTCAGGGGGGAGCGCTGTCGCTGCAGTTGCCGTCCTTGCAGTCGTAGATACCTGCCGTTGAAACGGCAGGCCGGTGCCGTCTTTGTCGTGATCGCTCTCTCATCTTTGCGCTGTGCCGGCGCGGCTTGGCCGTGCGCGGCCGTGCATGAAGGTGGGCCGCTCCCTGTATCAGCACAAGGATTTCCGATGTCGCCCAGCCGCTCTGCTACTGTTCCCAGGCGCCTTGCCTGGCATACCACCACGCTGGCCAACGCGCTGCTGTTTGCGCTGGCAGCCGCCGCCGTGCCGGCCGCCGCGCAGCAACGTGGCGATGACGCAGGCGATGGCACCCAGACGCTGGATCAGGTCAACGTCACCGGCACCCATCTGCGCCGCGTCGATGCCGAAACCGCCAGCCCGGTGGTGGTGATCGACCGCCAGCGGATCGAAGACAGCGGGCAGAACACGCTGGGGCAGCTGCTGCAGCGCTTGCCGATGATGGCCGGCTTCCAGGCCGGGCCTGCACTCAATTCCGGCTTCAGCCATGGCCGTGCGCTGGTGTCGCTGCGCAATCTCGGGCCCGAGCGCACGTTGGTGCTGGTCAACGGCCACCGCATGGCCGGACCTGCCAGCAGCGTGGCCTCGGCCCCGGGCGTGGACGTCAATGCGATACCCGCAGCGATGGTGGAGCGGGTGGAAGTGCTCACCGATGGCGCCTCGTCGGTGTATGGCTCCGATGCGATCGGTGGCGTGGTCAACGTCATCCTCAAGGACAAATACGATGGCCTCGCTGCCACGGTGGACTATGCGCAGAGCACGCATGGCGATGCCAACCGGCGCACGCTGGGGCTGGAGTGGGGCAAGACCTGGGAGCGCGGCGGGCTGATTCTGGGGCTCAGCCGCAACTCGATGAACCCGGTGTTCAATCGCGACCGCAGTTACGCGGCCAAGGCGGTGGAATATCTCGATGGACAGGTCAGCGAGATCCGCGGCGCCAACACGCGTGCGTTCTTGAGCGATGGCCGTGTGCTGACGCCAGTGGCCGGTGTCGCGCCGGGGCCGGTGGGCCAGGGGGCGTTTCGCCCTTATCAACGCGCGACCGACAGCTACAACGTCTACGACACGCAATACCTGATCACCCCGATCGAGCGCACCAACGCCTCGCTGCACGGCAGCTTCGACTTCACCCCGAGCATGCAGGGCTACATGGACGTGTTCTGGACCCGCAGCAAGACCACCTCGCGGCTGGACGCCTTCGGCCTGGAAATGCCGGACGCGGTGGACAACGACTACAACCCGTTCGGCGATCAACTCGACCGCTACCTGCTGCGCTCCACCCAGGCCAATACGCGTGTCTACACCGCCACCATGTTCCAGACCAACATCGTCGCCGGCCTGCGCGGACGCGTGGAGGGAACCAGTTGGCAATGGGATGCGGCGGCCGGTTACGCGCGCTACAAGGACACCCTGGTGCGCACCGGCTTTTCGATCACCTCGGCATTGAACAATGCAGTAGGCGCCTCGTTCCTGGACAGCGATGGCGTGGTCAAGTGCGGTGCGCCGGGCGCGGTGATCGCCGGCTGCACGCCGATCAACATCTTCAACCCCGACGATCCGGCCACCATCGCCGCGCTGCGCGGCACGCAGCGGCCGGTGGATCTGATCGACGAAAGCCAGATGCGGTTTGTCGATATCAGCGCCAATGGCGACCTGTTCAAGCTCCCCGCCGGCGCGGTGCAGGCGGCGGTGGGCCTGGTCTATCGCATCAACAAGTTCGCACAGGGCACCAGCAGCGATGTGGCCGCCGCCGATGCCGACGGCAATTGCGACTACAACGACGGCTGCATCCTCAAGCAGGGGCGCGACGAATCGGTCAGGGAGGCTTACGCGGAACTGCTGGTGCCGCTGCTGAAGGATGCGCCGTTCGCCAATGTGTTGAATCTGAATCTTGGCTCGCGCTATTCCAGGTACGACGCGTGGGGCAACACCACCAACAGCAAGGTCGCGATCGAGTGGCGGCCAGTTGCCAATCTGCTGGTGCGCGCCACCGGCTCGCAGGTGTTCCGCGCGCCGGCATTGGGCGATCTGTATGGCTCGCCGTACACCGCTGTGGTCGACAACACCGGCGATTTTCAGGACCCGTGCACAGGTCTCAGCGGCGCGCCGAATCCAGCCTGCGCGAACGTGCCCAATGACGGCAGCTTCACCAATACCGCGCAGTTCAATGTGGTGACCTCCGGCAGCAACAACGTGGGCTTCCAGCTCAAGCCGGAGCGCGGCCGCTCCTACAACGTCGGGTTGGTCTACGACCCGGATCAGGTGCGCGGACTGTCGCTCAATCTGGACAGCTGGCGGGTGGTGCTGGACGACATGCTCACCGGTATCAGCCTGCAGCAGGTGGTCAGCGATTGCTTCGAGGGCCGCGATGCCGCGCTTTGCCCGTTGATCCAGCGCGATGCTGCTGGCCAGCTGATGCGTGTGTCGGTGCCGTTCGCCTACAACAGCGGCAAGGTCGATATTCGCGGCTACGACGCCGGTCTTCATTACACCTTGGCCGATACAGCCCTGGGAGACTTTGCGGCTGGGCTGGATGCCACGTTCTTTTCCAGCTATCGCTTTGCTGGCGATGCGCACAATTATGTCGGCGAAAATTCCAGCTGGGGCAACATGCCGCGTTGGCGCGCGGTGGCCAATCTGGCCTGGGACAAGGGCCCGTGGCATGCGAGCTGGAACACCCGCTATCTCGGCCGCACCGTCAATGGCAGCCAGTACGAAGAGTTCTGCGCAGACACCAATGCCGATGGCAGCTGCACCTATTTCCGGATCGGCTCGGTGGTCTATCACGACGCCTCGTTGAGCCGGAAGATCGCATCGCTGCACAGCACACTGGCCGTGGGTGTGGACAACCTGGGCGATCGCGCGCCGCCACGGTTCTACAGCTACTCCAACGCGGCCAACACCGAAGCGTCCACTTACGACACGCTGGGGCGGTATTTCTGGAGCCGCTTGCGGGTGGAGTTTTGAAGGGCGTCGATGGGTGCGCGCGTGCTGCACGCGCACTCTACGCGCCCGCGGGCGCGTGGTCCTCGCAGGTGGTCCGACACAGCGCACCGGCGTTGCAGCACTGCTGGCCGGCGCCGCGGCCGACCACCCATCGCACAGGAGTTTATCGCCTGCCTGCATGGTCGCGCGCGGGCAGGGGGTCTGCCGCCACGCCACCGGGTGGCTGGCGTTGATGGGTAACCAGCAAAAGAGCGTTACGCCGGTGCGTCAGCCGTGCCCGCCGGGTGACACCTGCGTGCTGAGCGATCGCGCGCATCCGGGACGACGCCTGCAGCGTCGTTGCGTCGCTGCCGTGCGCTGCTGTGCGGCTCTCGCGCTGTGGTGGGTGGCCAGCATGTCGCTGGCTTGCCTGGCCGATGCAAACGAGGTGCGCGACCCGCCACCGGTCGCTGCCAACGCAGCGATCGGTGCGCCGCAGTTTCGCGGGTTGGCGCATCCGCTGCCGGACGCCAGCGTGGCGTTTGCGCCGGATGGGCAGCTGGCCCGTATCTACGCTGCCGATCTCGAGCATGGCGCGGGGAAGGCGCCAGGGCAGGATTTCTGGATCGACCGCATGCTGGTGCGCGAGGGCAGCGCCGGTGGCTTCGACGACACCAACAATTGGCTGTTCACGCGCGGCCGCGCGGCCTATCTGACGGCGCATCTGCCGGAGGTACCCGGCTTCGTCGGGCAGGCCGCCTATTGGCATGCCACCGATTACGACGCGTTCTTCCGTATCGAATCCTTCCAAGGCAACTCGCCCGTGCACTGGGCCGAGCGTGCGCAACAGCGGCGGCAGACGCCCAGCTATTTCAGTACCGTGTTTGAAGATGCGGCCGCCGGCGTGCGTATGCATCTGGTCAAGTACATCACTGAGCAGAACGTGGCGGTGGCCAGCATCGTGCTGTCCAGCCTGGATGGTGCCGCGCATACGCTGATGGTGCAGGCGCTGTCGCCGATGGCGCAGCATGCCGACGGCAATGAGTTGACCGGCGCGTTCGATGCTTACAATTCCATCACTACGGTGTTTCCACGCCTGTCCGGCGACGGGTTCCGGGCAGAGGGCCAGCGCCTGCAGCGCGGGGTGGCGGTGCCGGCCACCGGGCAGGCGCCTGCTATCAAACTGCAACTTGGCCTGCTGACCAACGAGCTGCCCGAGGCACGTGCCGATTATCTGCGTATTGCCGCGCAAACCCCGCAGCAGGCCTACCAGCAGCACGTTGCCAGCTATAACCGCTGGTGGGTGGACAACCTGCCGTATCTGGACACGCCCGACGAGAACATCGACAAGAGCCTGTTCTATCGCTGGTGGGTGCTGCGCTTCAATGCGCTCGATGCCGAGGTGCCGGGCAACGACTATCAGTTTCCGGTCGCCATCGAAGGCGTGCTTGGCTACAACAACGCCATCGTGCTGACCACCGGCATGTTTCTGGACGACCTGAAATATCTGCGCAACCCGCTGTATGCCTACGGCAGCTGGCTCAGCGCGGGCGAAACCGCAGGCGGCGGAAAATACACCGACAACCCCGGTTCGCCGGAAAACTGGTCCAACTCGTACGCGCAATACATCACTGCCGCCGCGTGGCGTTCGATGCAGGTGCATGGCGGTCCCACCGCATTGGCGACCAAGCTGGCGCGCTACGGCAGCGGCGATGTGGACGGCGTGCTGGCGGCCTACGACCTCAATCACAATGGCTTGATCGAATACGACTGGGCGGCGATGACCGGCAACGATGCCGATGCCGTGTCGTTCGACTGGGCCAGGCGGCACGGCGAAATCCGCATGGATCGCACCGAAAGCGCGTACGTGTATGCCAACGCGCAGGCGGCGGGGCAGGCCGCTGCGCTGGCCGGCGACACCGCCACGGCGCAGCGCATGCAGGCCACCGCGCAACGCATCCGCACCGCAGTGCTGCAGGTGCTCTGGCAAGACCACAGCGACACCGCCGATTCGGTAGGCCTGCATGGCGATCTGCTCAAGCACCGCCAGGCCAAGGGGCCGCAGCTACCGGTGGACTGGAAGGAAACCAACAACTATTACCCTTTCAGCGTAGGCCTGATGCCCAAGCGGGGCGATGCCGACAACGATCCCAAGTACGTGCGCGCATTACGGCTATTCGCCGATGCGGCGCAGTACCCGCTGTTTCCGTTCTACACCGCCAACCAGGTCGACCTGCAGGCGCGCGGCAGCGGTGCGCATGCCGGCAGCAACAATTTTTCCACCATCAATGCCACGGTGGCGTTCCGCTTGTTCGGCCAGGCCTTGCGCGAGTACCCCAGCCCGTATCTTGATGCGCGCAGCTACCGCAAACTGCTGTACTGGAACGCCTGGGCCACCTACATCCAGGGCGATAACCGTTACCCGGATCAGAACGAATTCTGGGCCGAGGGCAGTGCAGGCAATGGCGGGAGCATCGGTTACCGCTCGTGGATTCACCACACCCAACTGGGCGCAACCAACTTCAGCATGATCGAAGATGCAATGGGCCTGCGCCCGCGTAGCGATGCGCAGATCGAGCTGTATCCGATCGATATCGGCTGGGACCATTTTGCCGCCGACAACCTGCGCTACCGCGATCGCAATCTGAGCATCGTGTGGGACAGGGACGGCACCCATTACGGCGGCAAGGTGGGCAAGGGCTACAGCGTGTATCTGGACGGCGAGCTGGCGTTTCGCGTGGACCGGCTGGCACATGTGCTCTACGACCCGGCCAGCGGGCAGGTGCGTGCGCTGCCGGATGCGGTCAATCACAACGGCGGGGTGCGCGTGCTGGACGCGCATCCAGCGCAGCTGGCAGCGATGACGCAGGTCGCGTTCGCTACGGATTCACGCACCGCGCGCATGCTGGGCAAGGCCGGCGTGGATGTGGCGCTGCCACCGGGACACGGCCGCAATCTGGCCGAAGGCGCGCGCGTCACTGCCAGCCACATCAGCGCAGGGTTCGGCGCCGCTGCAGCCGTAGACGGCAGCACCGCCAACACGCCGTTCTGGGGCACGGCAGGGTCGGCGTCGGCCAGCGATTGGATTGCGCTGGATCTGGGTCAAGCCCGCCAGCTGGACCAGGTCGTGCTGTACTTCTATCGCAGCTCATCGCCGGCCGGCGAACAGCATGGCTTCCCGTCGGGAACGATCCCCGGCTACGCCGCACCGTGGATCTACCTGGTGCAATACCAGGACGATGGCGGCCGTTGGAAGACCGTTCCCGGCCAGGTGCGCGACACCGCCTTTGCCCAGGGCAACCGCAACCGCGTGCGCTTCCCGGCGTGGCGCGCGCAGGCGTGGCGCGTGGTGGTGACGCATGCCGGCAGCGCACGCACCGGCATCAAGGAAATCCAGCTATTCGACAGCGGCTTGCCGCCACCCGCAGCCGCCAACACCAACGCAGCGCCGCAGGTGCAGGCATGGCAGCTGGACGCGCCCGGTGCCGATGGCACGCTGGTCGTGGATGGTCGTGCCGGCGACGACGGCCTGCCCAACGGCACGCTGCAGGTGCGCTGGCGCGTGCAACAGGGCCCGCAGGGCGGCGATGCGGTGTTTGCCGATGCGGCCGCACTGCGCACCGCCGTGCGCTTCACCCGCGCCGGGCGCTACACGCTGCGGCTGCTGGCCGACGATGGCGCAAGTGCAGGGCATGCCGATGTGCAGGTGACTGCGCCGGCCGCGCCCGCGGTGCAGAGTATCCCGTTGCAGGCCCTGGCCAGCGTCAGCGCGCAGGTCACCGGCAGGCAGTACAGCGTGCAGGCCTTGCACGATGGCTTCATCCCCGTGGCCGGCAGTACACCCAACGGCGCACGCCGCTGGGGCAGTCTGGGCCGCGAACAACCGGCAACGGTGTGGCTGCAGTATCAGTGGCCGCGGCCGGTGCGTCTGTCGTCGAGCGCGCTGCATTTCTGGAACGACCAACCCGAGGGCGCGGTCGCCGCGCCTGCCGCGTGGAAACTGCAGGCACTGCAGGATGGGCGCTGGCAGGACATCGCCGGCAGGCAGGGCTATCCGATTGCCGCTGCCGCTGCCGCTGCCGGCGCTGCAAGTACGGCCAGCTTTACACCGCTGGTGACCACCGGTTTGCGTGCGGTGTTGACCACACCGGCCAGCGCCAACGGGCATGCCGCCATCGGCGTGGACGAATGGCAGGCATTGACCGACGTACCCAAGCGGCTGGAGTCGATCGACCTGCGTACTGCCCCCGGCCAGTTGCCGACGCTGCCGCAGGACATCACTGCGTTCTTCGACGATGGCAGCGCGCTGCCGGTGGCGGTGCAGTGGTCCGAACTCCCGCCCGAGCGCCTGCGCAGCGAAGGCACGGTGGAACTGCAAGGCCTGGTGGAAGGCGTCATCCCGATCAGGGCCACCTTGTGGGTGCGCGCCACGCCGCCGGCGCAGATCAACACCGTGCAGGCGTTGCCGGTGGTGACCGCGCAGGCAGGGCGCGCGCCGACGCTGCCGGGGTTTGTCACGGTGCAATACAACGACGGCTCGCGCGAGCGGCTACCGGTGCAGTGGCAGCCGCTCGAGCCTGCGCGCTATGCCCATCCCGGCGAGCTGCATCTCAGCGGCACCGCGCAGGGACATGTCTCGATCGCGCCGGTGGCGGTGTCGCTCACGGTGCAGGTCACGGCGGCCACGCCATGAGTGGCCGTGGCATGCACTCCTTCAAGAGCCGCCACTCCGAGCGCTGTCCCGCCAGGCGCCGCAGTCTCGCCTGCGCCGCTGCGCTTGCCTGTGTGTTGCCGCTGGCCAGCGCGCCGGCAGGCGCCATCGATCTCCCCAAGGGCACGCATTTGCAGGCGCCCGGCAACCCGATCCTGGCCGATGGCAGCACGTATTCGGCCGACCCGGCGCCGCTGGTGGCAGACGGCAAGCTGTACATCATCGCCGGGCGCGATAGCGCTGCGCCTGACCAGAACGCATTCGTCATGTCCGGTTGGCAGCTGTTTGTCGGTAGCGACCCGGCCAGCGGGCAGTGGATGCACTACCGGGATTTCCTGCGCCCGCAGCATGTATTCGCCTGGGCCGACGAAGCCCACGCCTACGCCGCACAGATCGTGCGCGGGCCGGATCGGCGCTATTACCTGTATGCGCCGGTGCAACAGCGCAACTCACCCAACCCGGACCCGTTCGCGATCGGCGTGGCGGTCGCCGACAGCCCGCTCGGTCCATGGACCGATGCGCATCCGCAAGGGCCGGTGGTCTCGCAGTCGGTACCGGGCCGCAACGCCATCCAGAACATCGACCCGACCGTGCTGGTCGACGACGACGGGCGCGTGTATCTGTACTGGGGCACCTTTGGTGCGCTGTATGGCGTGGAGCTGCAGCGCGACATGGTGAGCTTCACCGGCACGCCGGTGCGGGTGGACACGCTGCCCGGTTATTTCGAAGCGCCCTGGCTGTTCAAGCGCAACGGCACCTACTACCTGGCGTACGCGGCCAACAACGCCGGCCGCGATTCGGCGTGTACGCCCACGCTGTATCACGCGTGCATCGCCTACGCGAGCGCGCCCAGCGCGCTGGGCCCGTGGAGCTACCGCGGCATCGTGTTGCCGCCGGTATCCTCGACCACCTCGCATCCGGGCATCGTGCTGTTCAATGCGCAGTGGTATCTGGTCTACCACACCGCCGATGCGCAGGGCGGCGGGCATTTTCGCCGCAGCGTGGCGATCGATCGGCTGGACTGGGACGACAGCACGCAACCGGCCAGCATCCGCACGGTCACGCCCACGCGGCGCCCGCAAGCGCCGACGCCACCACAGCGCAATCAGGCACCCGCCGCCTACGCCACTGCCTCCAACGGGCCGGACATCCCGCCGCAATACTGGATGGCCGCGCTCAACGACGGCATCGTCAAGGCCAACCCGCTGCCACCGCAACTGTGGGGCAGCTGGACGCCGCACAACCCACCGCAGCAATGGCTGCAATACAGCTGGGCGCAACCGGTGACCCTGGAGCGCACGCGGATCGTGTTCTGGGCCGACCAACCGGCCGGCGCCGGCATCGGGGTTGCGCCGCCAGCGCGCTGGCATCTGGAGTACCGCCACCGCGGGCAATGGCAGCCGGTGCAGCCAAAAGGTGTTGAGAGCCCACGCGGCGATCGCGCTGAAACGGTGTCGTTCGTGTCGGTGACAACGCGCTGCGTGCGCATGGTGATGGAGGCCTCCGGCAGCGCAAATGGCTACGCCGCGCTAGCCGTGCAGGAGTGGGAAGTCCTGGCCCCGCAACCGCACCGCCCGCCACCCGCCACGGCTGCCGACAGCCGGCGTTGCGATGCCCCTTGAACCAGCTGGCAGCGCGTGGCGGGCAGCCGTCAAGCGAATGCTGAGCGCGCGCAGGCAGCGGAGTGCGCCGGTGGCATGCGACTGTTCTGGTTCCGAGCACAAGCCGCGCATGCGTGCGAACGCACAGCCTGTGTTTCAGCCACGCTGGCTTGCCCACGCCCGATACCCCGCGGATATCCCTGATGTACGCAGCCAGCGCAGCCGCAGGACCTAGCGACCTGTGGCACCGTCTATCGCGTGTGCCTGCCGCAAAGACGATGGCCAACGGCCAGGCAATCCTCCACCAACACCACGCTGTCCTTTCAAATATCCCCTGAGGTCGCAGTTGCCACATATCCCAACCATGCGCTTGCGCACCATCGCAGCGTGGTGTGTGTCTCTCGCACTCACGCCGATACTGGCAGGTACGGCGGCGCCCATGACCGCGGCCACGCCAGCGCAGTACACGCAGGCGATCGGCTTGTCCGATCACTATGCCTCGCTGGTGGATCGGCAACCCACCGCACCGGTGTGGGTCGATGCCGGGCACTTTGTGTATCGGCGTGGTGTGGCGCGCGGCAACCAGGCGCCGGCCATCGAATACCGCATGGTGGAAGCCGCCAGCGGCCGCAACACGCTGGCCTTCGACCACGCGCGGCTGGCCGCCGCATTGGCCCAGGCCGGTGCGCAAGCAATCGACGCAACCCACCTGCGGCTCGAAGACCTCACCCTCGAACAGAAGCGCCTGGGCTTCCAGTTGGGAAAGCAGGGATGGCAGTGCGACCTGGCGCGCTATCGCTGCGCGCATGTGCCCGAACGCGACCTGCAGGCCGAATCGATGGACATGCGCCTGCCGCTCATACAGGGCGAGCAGCAGGCCAAGGTGTCGCCGGATGGCCGTTGGCGCGCCTGGGTGGAGCAGGCCAATCTGGTGATCGCGCCGGTCGGCAGTAGTGAGCGCAGCGTGCTCACCCGCGACGGCAGTGCGCAGGACTACTACGCACTCGACAGTGTGGTGTGGTCACCGGATTCGCAGCATCTGGCGGCGTATCGGGTCAAGTCGCCATCGCCGCGGATGGTGTATTACATCGAATCCGCACCGGCCGATCAGCTGCAGCCCAAGTTGCACCAACAGGTCTACCCCAAGCCCGGTGACGACCTGCCGGTGATGCAGCCAGTGCTGTTCGACATCGCCACGCACGCGGCGCATCCGGTGGCGATGACCTTGCTGCCCAATGCCTTCACCTTGAGCGAGATGGTCTGGTGGAAGGACAGCCGTGGCTTCACCTTCGAATACAACGCACGCGGGCACCAGCTGTATCGGGTCATCGAAGTGGACGCCCGCACGGCCGCCGCGCGCACGCTCATCGAAGAAACATCGCCCACCTTCATCGAATACTTCGAGCTCAGCGGCGAGCATGAAGACGGCGGGAAGCATGCGCGCCGCGATCTGGCCGACGGTGCGCAGGTGGTGTGGGCCTCCGAGCGCGACGGCTGGGAGCATCTGTACCTGTACGACGGCCACCGCGGCGAGGTGATCCGCCAGATCACCCGCGGCGACTGGGTGGTGCGCAAGCTCGACCGCGTCGACGAAGCCACGGAGCAGGTGTACTTCACCGCCTCCGGCATGCAGCCCGGCGAAGACCCGTACTACCGCCACGCGTATCGCATCGGCCTGGATGGCAGCGGGCTCACCGCATTGACGCCGTTGGCTGCCGATCATGAAGTGCACTATTCACCGGATGGAACGTGGCTACTTGATCTTTACTCGCGCGTGGACCTGGGCCCGGTACTGGAGCTGCGGCGCAGCGCAGATGGCAGCCTGGCACGCACCGTGGAGCGCACCGATCTGGGTCGCCTGCTGGCGGCCGGCTGGCAAGCGCCGCTGCCGTTCCATAGCACCGGGCGCGATGGCAAGACCGAGATCTGGGGCGTGATCCAGCGCCCGCAGCAGTTCGATCCGCAGCAGCGCTACAGCGTTATCGAAGACATCTACGCAGGCCCGCAGGGCTCGTTCGTGCCGAAGAGTTTCACCACCGCCACGCCGGCACTCACCGGGCTGGGGTTTGCGGTGGCGTCCATCGATGGCATGGGGACCAACAAGCGCTCGCGCGCCTTTCACGATGTGGCCTGGCGCAATCTCAAGGACGCCGGCTTGCCGGACCGCATCGCCTGGCATCAAGCCGCCGCGGCGCAGTACCCGTGGTACGACATCGGCGGCGGTGTCGGTGTGTATGGCACCTCCGCCGGCGGGCAGAACGCATTGGCGGCGCTGCTGTTCCATCCGGAGTTCTACGTGGCAGGCGTGGCCAATTCCGGCTGCCACGACAACCGCATGGACAAGATCTGGTGGAACGAGCAGTGGATGGGCTGGCCGGTGGGGCCGTGGTACAGCGAATCGTCGAACGTGGACAACGCCGCGCGCCTGCAAGGGCATCTGCTGCTGGTCACCGGCGACATGGACATGAACGTCGACCCGGCAAGCACCTTCCAGGTGGCCGACCGCCTGATCAAGGCCGGCAAGGACTTCGATCTGCTGGTCGTGCCAGGCGGCGATCATGGTGCCGGCGGCACCTACGGCAAGCGCCGTCTGCTGGATTTCTTCCTGCGCTGGATGCAGCAATCGCCAACGCCGGAGTGGAACCGCGTGTCTGCGGTGCCAGCGCAATGACGCAGCCCCTGCACGCAGACGCCGACACCGCGTCGAAGCGATGCGTCCATGCGTCGGGCATGCAAGGTCAACGTTCTGCCGGCTGGTTGGCAACGCACGCCGGCCCCAAGGTCGGTCGCACGGCCAACGACGCATTTCGATCAGGTAAGCGCCCATCACGGCGCGCTTCGTTTTGGAGAGCGAGCCGGTGAAAACATCGCACACCCGTGTGCCCCGATGGATGCTTGGCGCTGTCCTGGCCGCATCCCTGCCTGGCCTGGCGTTGGCCGCAGAGACAGTGGGTTGCCAAAGCCTTTCACAGCGCTATCCCTGGGGCAGTGCAGAGCCACTGCGCACCTGGACACCCAACAACACCCAGCCCGACGCCGGAAAGCCGAACAATGCCGGTATCGCCCAGGGCCAGCCCTTCGATGCCAGGTTGGTCATCGCCGTCGGCGAGGCTTCTGCACAGTCGCGGCGTACGGTCCTGCTGGAGTCATCCGATGGCTGTCGCCGGCGATACCAACTCAACTCATTTGGCGATGCCGACCTGCGCTATGTCGCCAACCTGGCCAAGGCACACCCGGTGCACAAGGACACGCGCAGCTATGCCACCGCGCCCGCACCCGACACCGTCACGCCGGCAATGCTGGCAAATGGCTCGGCGAAGAAATACGAGACGCAGCATTTTGTATTCTGGTACGGCGTCGATCGCAAAGGCGAGAGCTACCGCGATGTGGCCAGCCGGGGGATCGCCTGGGACGACTTCGTGACGCAAAGTGCGGCGTGGCTGGAGCGGGTCTGGGAAATGAATGCACAGGTGCTCAACGCGCCGATGCCGTATGCCGACGCCGCCCAGCCAAAGCGTATCAATGTGTACCTGTGCGCCACGGGGTTGCCCTATGTGCAAGGCGGCGATCTCACCGACTGTGGCGCAGCCGGTGGGCAATCCATGGGTGTCACGGCCTGGGCGCTGGGCTATGGGTCATTTTCGATGGCGCATGAATTCATCCATGTGATCCAGTATTACAGCGGCGGCTATCGCAACCTGCAGGCGGCGGGGTGGTTCTGGGAAACCAACGCCAACTGGAGCGCCTACCAGACCACGCGCATGGACGATCAGTGGCTGTCGTACTACTACTCGAATCTGGAAAACGGCCCTTTCTTTCCGCAAAGCCGTTACGGCGCGCACCCGTTTCTGATGTATCTGGACGAGAACGATGCCACCCGGCCGTTGGTCTGGAACATGTGGTTGAAGAATCAGCGCAACGCCGCAGGCGACACGCTGGAAACGCCGGTACAGACGCTGGTGCGTCTGGGGCAGCAAGGCGGGCAGTTTCCGAACGGATACCGCTCGTTCGCGGAGATGGTGGGGCGTTATGGCGCACGTCTGGCAGCGTTCGACTTCGCAAGCCAGAAGGCAATGCTCGATATCGGCAACGGTAACGCCGCCGGCAAGCGGTATGTCCCGCTCAAGCCGTTGGCCATGCGCGGCAGTTACGCGTCGTCGCCGGAGCGCCCGCTGAATATCTACGGCACGCATGTGATTCCGCTCACGCCGGACGCCGCTGCAACGTCGATTGCGGTCAGCTTGAAGGGCAGGACCACTGCCGATCAGGCATCGTGGCGGTTTACCGTGCTGGCACTGGATGCCCAGTCGCATCCGCACTATGCCCCGCTGGCCGCAGTAGAAGGCACTGCTTCTGCCACCGTCACGTTTCCGCTGCAGGCCGCAAGCGGCACCAGCTACTTCCTGGTCGTGACCGCAACGCCGTATCGTTACTCGGTGGTGCCCACCGGGGAAGAACAACTGGCCGGCAAGAGGGCAACCACGTTTCCCTACGAGGTCGCCATCCAGGGCGCAACGCCGTTGGTAGGCCCCGCTGCGACCTGTTACGCCTACAAAGGCAGCGGTGGCCTGGATCGAAACTGGAACACCAACGGCCACAACTTCGAACCGCAACCCTGTCGATGAGGTGACCGCGCGTGTTCGCTGCTGGCTGTGCGGCCACGCTTGTGCCGGCAATCGCGCGCAAGCAGTAGAGCACGCTGGGTGTGCTGGAACCTTGCAGAAACCATGCTGTTTTCCGCATGTGCTGTCGCCAAATGCGACAAGACGTGGCGCGTGCGCACGGGCACATTGTGACCAGCTGATGAAACTGGAGCGCATGGGCGCCTTCAGTGCGGAATCAAATTCTTCCTGACAACACGCGTTGCAGCGCGATCTTTCGATTGCCTGTGCCGCAGGTTGCCGCGTGTCTGCAATACGGGCCTGAGCAGCGGTTTCGTTGCGTCATGCGTCTGCCAATCACCTCGACCTGCGCCGCTGCACGCCGGCACGGGCGTGTGTTGCCCATCGTTCGCCTGCTGTACGACTCAGGAGCCTTGCATGCCGATGTTGCCGTTGCCTCCCTCCCGCACCTGCGGCGCCACCGTGCGGCCATTGCCGAGCATGCTCACCACCGCGCTGTTGCTCGCGCTGTCGGCAGGTGTGGTCGCGCCGGCGTCTGCACAGCAGGCGACCGCGGGCGAAGCGACGCAGACCTTGGACAGCGTGGTGGTCACCGGCTCGCGCCTGCGCCGCGTGGATACCGAAACCGCCAACCCGGTCGTCACCGTCAGCCAGGAACAGATCGCCGCCACCGGCAAGGCGACGGTCGGCGATCTGTTGCAGGAGCTTCCCTCCATCGCCGGCAACGCCACCAATCCGTACACCAACAACGGCGGCGGCACCGGTGCATCCGCCATTTCGCTGCGCGGCCTGGGCGACAAACGCACGCTGGTGCTGGTCAACGGCATCCGGCTGGCCTACAACGACGTCAACGCCATTCCGTCCAGCATGATCGAGCGGATCGAAGTGCTCAGCGACGGTGCGTCTGCGGTGTACGGTTCCGATGCGATCGGTGGCGTGGTCAATTTCATCCTGCGCACGCGCTTCGACGGCGTGCAGTTCAGCAGCGACTTCGGCACCAGCAGCGAAGGCGATGGCAACCGCCGCAACTTCACCCTGACCACCGGCAAGACCTGGGAGCGCGGCAGCCTGATCGCCGGTTTGTCATATCACAACATCGACCCGGTGTCGGCAGCGGCGCGCGATTACTCCAGGGACGCGCTCGCCTTGACCAATGGCCAACCGGTGAAGCAGGGCTCGTCCGCCACGCCTACCGGCACGGTCAACTTCAACGATGGCTCGGAGCAATCGCTGCTGCTCGCCCAGTCCAATGGCTGCGGGCGCGTCACCCTCAACAGCGGCGTCAGCGGGCGCGCCGGCCCGGGCGATTTCCATTGCTACAGCGCCAGCGCAGACTCCTACAACTACCAGCCGTTCAACCTGCTGCAAACGCCGCAAAAGCGCACCAATGCCTTCCTGCTGGGCACTTATCGCTTCAGCGACAGCGTCGAGGGCTACGTCAATACCTGGTTCAGTAAAACCGAATCGGCCTCGATCATTGCGCCGATTCCGATCTTCTCCAACGGCGACAACATCCTGGTATCGGCGCAGAGTTACTACAACCCGTTCGGCGTGAACTTCGGCACCGACCGCACCACCGGCACCTTCTACAACGACCTCAACACGCGCGCCACCGTGCTGGGCAATCGCAGCTACCAATACGACACCTACAACTTCCAGATCAGCCCAGGCCTGCGCGGCCGCTTCGGCGACAGCTCCTGGCAATGGGATGCCACCTTCAACTACGGCAAGGTCAAGCAGAAGTCGATCAACAACGGCTTTCTCGACTATGCCGCGTTCAATCAAGCCATCGGCCCATCGTTCCTGGACAGCGATGGTGTGGTGAAGTGCGGCAGCGCCGGCGCAGCGATTGCCGGCTGCACGCCGCTGAATTTCTTCAACCTCAACGACAGCGCCAACCTGGCCACTTTGCAGGGCATGGTGGTCAATCCCATCGTCACCAGCGTGTACACGGTCAAGCAGTTCGAGGCCAATGCAAACGGCACCCTGTTCGACCTGCCTGCCGGGGCGGCCAGCCTGGCGGCCGGCATTTCCTACCGTAAGGAGCGCTCCACCACGGCCTCGGACCCGCTATGGACCGGCGATGAAAACGGCCTGTGCGGGGTGATCGAGTTCTGCTCGTCCACCTTGAGCGGCAGTTTCGATGTCAAGGAAGCCTATGCCGAAGCGCTGTTCCCGCTGCTCAAGGATCTGCCCGGCATCAACGCGTTGAACGTCACCGTGGGTACGCGTTTTTCCGACTACAGCTCGGTGGGCAGCAAGACCAATAGCAAAGTATCGCTAGAGTATCGCCCGATCGAAAACCTGCTGCTGCGCGGCACCGTGTCGCAGGTGTTCCGCGCGCCCAACATCAACGAACTGTATGCCGGCGTGGCCGGCGATGCGGCGACCGTCAACGATCCCTGCAATGGCTACACCGGTGGCAACACCGTGGCCTGCGCCAACGTGCCCACCAACGGCGGCTACCAGCAATCGGACGGGCAGGTGTCGGGCAAGGTGTCCGGTGCGGCGGTGGCGGGCTACCAGCTCAAGCCGGAAACCGGCAAGTCGTACGATGTGGGGTTCGTGTATGACCCGCAATGGATCGATGGCCTGTCGCTGAGCGCAGACTGGTGGCGCATCGACCTGGAAGACACCATCACCACGGTGTCCGCGCAGACCGTGCTCAATCAATGCTTCGCCAACCCGGCCAGCGCGTTCTGCCCGCTGATCCATCGCAACGGCAACGGCACCATCAATTACATCGCCGAGCCCACCGTCAACCTGGGCAAGCTCTGGGCCAAGGGCATGGACTTCAACCTGACCTATCGCTTGCCGACAACTGCCTGGGGCAATGTCACTGCCGGCCTCAACGGCACCTATCTCACCCGTTACGACGTGCTGCCCGACACCACCGACCCCAGCTCGGTCACCATCCACAACGTGGGCCGCTACACCCAGGCCTATGGCAACTTCCCGCGCTGGCGTGCATTGGGCACTGTGAGCTGGGCACTGGACGACTGGAGCGCCACCTGGCGCATCCGCTATGTAGGGCACACCGCCATCGGCAATTCGGATCCGGACCAGAGCCTGTCGGCCGACTCCAGCGAGCCGACCGTGGTGCGCAAGATCGGCGCCTACGTCTACAACAACCTGCAGCTTGGCTACAACGTGGAGCCGTGGCACACGCGCTTTGAAGTGGGCGTGGACAACATCGCCAACAAGCAGCCGCCGTTGTACTACTCCAACAACGTGGGTAATGCGAACACCGACGTGGCGACCTACGACTTGCTGGGTCGGTTCTACTGGGCGCGCGCAACGGTGAAGTTTTGAGTGCGGCGGTGTCGTCGCCATGGAGTGTGTCCGGGGCTAGTCGGTCGCGTGAGCCACACCTGTGCAGGCGCGAGTAATTGCGCGGCTGCACAGCCCTTTGTTGCAATGGTGCGCGCAGTCCGTGCGTGCCGACAGGAGCTAAGCTGAGCCCATGACGGAGATGCCTGCGAGTGAATCGACCGGCGCCCACGCATTGAGTGTGTCGCGGCGGCGTTTTCTGGCCTGGAGCAGTCTGGCGGTTGCCGCGGGCTTCCTGCGGTTTCCGGCCCAGGCCAGCGCTGCGCAGCCGGGCAGCGTGCGCGCAGTGCCGCTGGCCCAGGTCAGGCTCACGCCGTCGTTGTTCCTGGATGCGCTCAATACCAATCGCCGTTATCTGATGCGCCTGCAGCCGGACCGCCTGCTGCACAACTTCGTGCTGTACGCCGGCCTCGATCCCAAGGCGCCGGCCTATGGCGGCTGGGAAGCGGACACCATCGCCGGGCACACGCTCGGCCACTACCTCAGCGCACTGGCGCTGATGCATGCGCAAACCGGCGATGCGCAATGCCGCATGCGCGCTGCCTATATCGTCAGCGAACTGGCCCGCTGCCAGGCGCATGCCGGCGATGGCTTCGTGGCCGGCTTCACCCGCAAGAACGCGGCAGGGCAGATCGAAAGCGGGCGTGCGGTCTTCGACGAACTCAAGCGCGGCAAGATCGACCCGGCGCCGTTCTATCTCAACGGTAGCTGGGCGCCGTTGTACACCTGGCACAAACTGTTCGCCGGTTTGCTCGACGTGCATGCGCATTGCGACAACGCGCATGCGCTACAGGTGGCAGTCGGTCTGGCCGGGTATCTGCAGGGCATCTTCTCCGCGCTCGACGACGCGCAATTGCAGAAAGTGTTGTCGTGCGAATTCGGCGGCCTCAACGAATCGTTCGTCGAACTGCATGTGCAAACCGGCGACGCGCAATGGCTGGCGCTGGCGCAGCGCCTGCATCACCACACCGTGCTCGACCCACTCATCGCCCAGCGCGACGAACTGGTGCACCAGCATTCCAACACCAACATCCCCAAGCTGATCGGCCTGGCACGCGAATACGAAGTCACCGGCGATGCCGCATCCGGCGCCGCAGCGCGCTTCTTCTGGCACACCGTCACCGACCACCACACCTATGTGATCGGCGGTAATGGCGACCGAGAATACTTCCAGCAGCCGGACAGCATCTCGAAATTCCTCACCGAGCAGACCTGCGAGCATTGCGCCAGCTACAACATGCTCAAGCTCACCCGGCATTTGTATCAATGGGGGCCACAGGCGGCGTTCTTCGATTACTACGAACGCACCCTGCTCAACCACGTGATGGCGCAGCAGCACCCGCGCACCGGCATGTTCACCTACATGACACCGCTGCTGGCCGGCGAGGCGCGCGGCTGGTCGTCGCCGTTCGACGATTTCTGGTGTTGCGTCGGCAGCGGCATGGAAGCGCACGCGCAGTTCGGCGACTCGATCTACTGGGAAGACGGGCAGGGCGTCTACGTCAATCTATATGTGCCCTCCACGGTGCGCGATGCCGCTGGCTTCGCATTGACCTTGCATAGCACGCTGCCCGAACAAGGCCAGGTCGCGCTGCGCATCGACGCCGCGCCAGCGGAGGCACGCACGCTGGCCTTGCGCGTGCCCGGCTGGGCCAGGGCGCCCACGCTGCAGGTCAACGGTGAGCTGCAAACCCTGCAGCCGGTGGACGGCTACCTGCGCATCACGCGGGCGTGGAAGGCTGGCGACACCGTGTCCCTGCAGCTGGACATGCCGTTGCGCCTGGAACCCACGGCGGACGACCCGGCTTGGGTGGCGCTCATGCGCGGCCCGCTGGTGCTCGCCGCCGATCTTGGCGACGCCGCAAAGCCCTGGAGCACCAAGACCCCCGCGCTGGTCGGCGGTGATGAGGTGCTGCAACGCCTGCAACCACTGCCGGCACACGGCCATTACGCATATGCCGACGGCGCCCAGCAATGGCATTTCTCGCCGTTCTACGCCCAATTCGATCGCCGAAGCGCGGTGTACCTGGAGCATCGCGACGCCGCCGCCTGGCAACAACGCCAGGCCGAACAGGCCGCCAACGCGCAACAGCAAAAAGCCCTGGATACCCGCGCGCTCGACCACGTTGCGCTTGGCGACGACACCTCCGAAAAAGCCCACGCACTCACCAGCGAAAGCTCTTATGCACTGAGCTACCGCCGCCGCGCCGGCCGCGACGCCCGCACCGGCGGCTTCATCGCCTTCACCGTGCGCAACACGGCGAAGGCGAGCATCCTGCGCCTACGCTACTGGGGCGACGAAACCCGCCGCCGTTTCCGCATCCTCGCCGACGGCGAACTCATCGCCAACGAACGCCTCGACGGCAACCGCGGCCTGGATTTCGTCGACGTGGACTACGCCTTACCCGCAGCGGTAGCAGGTCGCGCCACCCTGCAGATTCGCATCGAACCGGAAACCGGTTATTCGGCCGGCCCTGCATTCGGGTGTTGGGTGCTGGAGTCGGCGTGATCAAGGCACAGGCCGCTGTATTGCTGCGGTTACCTACGCGCTGCGTCACGCGTAGATGACACACCGCAAGCACACAACCAGCAAAGCATCACAAGCAACCAGCGCAGGGGAAAAAGCCCCTCTCCCTCGGGAGAGGGGTTGGGGTGAGGGCACGGAGGCGAAGCCCCCAAGATAAACAATCGCACTGTGTTGCTCGCCGCTTCGCCGTGGAATCCTCTGCAGCAGTCACCACGAACTGACCTCGACGGACAACGATCTGCAACTTGCAACCAACCGCACGTCGCAACTGCTCCAGCGATAGCCCCGCAAGCGCAAGCTGAAAATTCGTTGACGATCCACTGCGCTCTGCGATGAGCAAGTTGGCCGCAGTCTCGCTGGGCCACGGCTGCCTGGTCGAGTACAGATCGCAATTCCACCCATCCTGGCGGTTGGCCAGCGTCGACGGCATGCGGCAGGTGCGCGATGTCGAGTGCCTGCCGCATGCACAAAAAAAGACCGGCGCGCAGGCCGGTCTCTGGATGACACCCAGTGTAGCTGCCGCTTACGCAGACAACTCCAACAACAACTTATTCAATCGCCTTACATACCCGGCCGGATCCTTGAGGCTATCGCCAGCCGCCAGCGCGGCCTGGTCGAACAGCACCCGGCTCAGATCGCCGAAGCGGTCCATGTCGGCTTCCGCATCCAGCTTTTCGATCAGCGGATGGGCCGGGTTGAATTCGAACACCGGCTTGCTTTCCGGCACGGCCTGGCCGCTGGCTTCCAGCAGCTGACGCATCTGCAGACCCAGGTCGCCCTGGCCGATGGCCAGAATGGCGGGGGAATCGGTGAGGCGATGCGAGACGCGTACTTCGGCCACATCGTCGCCGAGCGCGGCCTTGATGCGCGAAGCGAGGCCTTCCTTGGATTTGGCAACTTCTTCCTGCGCCTTCTTGTCTTCTTCCGAATCCAGCTTGCCCAGGTCCAGGTCGCCGCGTGCCACGTCCACGAACGACTTGCCGTCGAATTCGGTGAGGTAGCTCATCAGCCATTCGTCGATGCGGTCGGTGAGCAGCAGCACTTCGATGCCCTTCTTGCGGAACACCTCCAGGTGCGGGCTGTCCTTGATCTGCGCGTAGCTCTCGCCGGTGAGGTAGTACAGCTTGTCCTGGCCCTCGGCCAAACGGCTCACGTAATCGGCCAGGCCCACGCTCTGCGCGCCGGTGGTGTCATGCGTGGAGGAGAAGCGCAGCAGGCCTGCGATCTTTTCGCGGTTTGCATAATCTTCGGCCGGGCCTTCCTTCAACGCCTGGCCGAAGTTGCGCCAGAACGTCGCGTAGTCGTCCGGCTTGTCCTTGGCCAGCTTCTCCAGCATATCCAGCGAGCGTTTGGTCAGCGCGGACTTCATCGAATCCACCACCGGGCCGGATTGCAGGATCTCGCGCGAGACATTGAGCGACAGGTCCGACGAATCGACCACGCCCTTGATGAAGCGCAGATACAGCGGCAGGAACTGCTCGGCCTGGTCCATGATGAAAACGCGCTGCACGTACAGCTTCAGGCCCTTGGCCGAGTCGCGGTGGTACAGGTCGAACGGGGCGCGGCCGGGCACGAACAGCAGCGAGGTGTATTCCAGCTTGCCCTCGACCTTGTTGTGGCTCCACGCCAGCGGGTTGCCCGCGTCGTGCGCTACGTGCTTGTAGAACTCCTGGTACTCCTCATCCTTGATCTCGGACTTGGGGCGCGTCCACAACGCGCTGGCGCGGTTGACCGATTCCCACTCGGGTTCGGCGGGCTTGTCGGCCTCTTCGCCGTAGTGCTCCTTGCGCATTTCGATCGGCAGGCCGATGTGGTCGGAATACTTCTTGAGGATGTTGCGCAGGGTCCAGCCGTCGGCGAACGACTCTTCGCCTTCCTTCAGGTGCAGCACGATACGGGTGCCGCGCTCGGGCTTGTCGATGCTGGCGATTTCGAATTCGCCTTCGCCCCGCGAAGACCAATGCACGCCTTCGTTGGCAGGCAGGCCGGCGCGGCGCGAGTACACGTCCACCTGGTCGGCGACGATGAAGGCGCTATAGAAACCCACGCCGAACTGGCCGATCAGATTGGCGTCCTTCTTCTGGTCGCCGCTCAGGTGCTTGAGGAAATCGGCGGTTCCGGACTTTGCAATCGTGCCCAGGTGCGACACCGCATCCTCGCGGCTCATGCCGATGCCGTTGTCGTCGATGGTGACGGTGCGGGCGTCCTTGTCGTAGTCGACGCGGATGCGCAGCTCGCTACCGCCTTCCAGCAACTCGGGCTTGACCAAGGCTTCGAAGCGCAGCTTGTCGGCGGCGTCGGCGGCATTGGAGACCAGCTCGCGCAGGAAGATTTCCTTGTTCGAGTACAACGAATGGATCATCAGCTGCAGCAGCTGCTTGACCTCGGTCTGGAAGCCCAGCGTCTGCTTGTCGGTATCAACGGTCATTGGGGTCGTGCTCCATGGTGGTCCAGGCCGCACCGCGGCCGATGGCCTGGGGGATGAGGCCGTCGGCGGATTTTTTCAAGGCGGGCGTGCCCGAATGTGTGGTGCATCGGCGGGCAGGGCGGGGCGGGAACGGCAGCCACAGCGGTATCATGGACGGCCATTGACCGCGCCCCGACCCATGCCGCCACTCGTGCCCTCGCTACGCCGCCATTGCCTGCCCACGCCGGGCGCGCGGCGATGAGCCGCCCGGCGCGGCCGGCGCCGCGCGGCGCGGAAGGCCAGGTGCGCATCGTGGGTGGGCGCTGGCGCAATACGCGACTGGCGGTGCCCGACCTGCCGGGCCTGCGTCCTAGCAGCGACCGCGTCCGCGAGACGGTGTTCAACTGGTTGATGCCGCGCCTGCCTGGTGCGCGCGTGCTGGACCTGTTCGCCGGCTCCGGCGCGCTGGGGCTGGAGTCGGTCTCGCGCGGCGCAGCGCATGCCACCCTGATCGAGCGCGACCCCGGCCTGGCGCAGCGGCTACGCGAGCATGTGCGCAAGCTGGATGCCGCCGGCCAGGTGCAGGTGCTGCAGGACGACGCGCTGCGCTGGCTGGAGCGCGCCCCGCCGGCCCAGGCCGACATCGTGTTCGTCGACCCACCGTTCGCCGCCGGGCTGTGGCCCGGCGTGCTGGACCGCTTGCCCCGGCATCTGGCCGCCGAGGCCTGGCTGTATCTGGAAGCGCCCGCCGACGGCGTGCCCCCGCTGCCTTCCGGCTGGCACCTGCACCGCGAGGGCGGCACCCGGGAGGTGCGCTATGCGCTGTACCGCCGGGCCGCTGCTACACTGAAGAGCGATCCGACCCCGGTAGTTTCCGTATGAGCGTGGCCAACAGCCGCACCGCCGTCTATCCCGGTACCTTCGACCCGATCACCAATGGCCACATCGACCTGGTGAACCGCGCCGCGCCACTGTTCGAACGCGTGGTGGTAGGGGTTGCCTACAGCCCGTCCAAGGGCCCGGCACTGCCGCTGGAAAAACGCGTGGCGCTGGCGCAGGAAGCCCTGGCCGCGCATGCCAACGTGGAGGTGCGCGGGTTCGACACGCTGCTGGCGCATTTCGTGCGCGACATGGGCGCCGGCGTGTTGCTGCGCGGCCTGCGTGCGGTGTCCGATTTCGAATACGAATTCCAGATGGCCAGCATGAACCGCCATCTGATCCCGGAGGTGGAAACCCTGTTCCTGACCCCGGCCGAGCAATACAGCTTCATTTCCTCATCGCTGGTGCGCGAAATTGCGCGTCTGGGCGGGGATGTGTCCGGCTTCGTTCCGGCCTCGGTCGTCGAGGCGTTGCGGCAGGTGCGCGAATCCCGCGCGCAGGCCTGAGCTTTTGCAGTTACATCACCACATGCATTTCAAAGGGAGGAGTTTCATGAAACACACCATGCGCGCTCTGGCGCTCGCTTCGATCGCCGCACTGGCGGTCACCGCCTGCAAGAAGGAAGAGCCGGCGCCGACCGCCGCTGCCGCACCGGCGCCGCTGAAGGCACCGGCCAAGGACGACAACGCCGGCTGGAAGAAGTACCTGCAGGAAGTGGTCGGCCAGAACCTGGGCGCCACCACCAACAGCCCGTTCCTGTACTACTTGCCGCCGGAGTCCGATGCCGAGTTCGCCGGCAGCTACGAGCGTCAGCTGGAAAGCGTCAAGACCGCGCTGGCACGTGGCGTGCAGCCAGGCAACATGCTGGCCTTCGGTTCGTCCGCGTCCACCAAGATGGCCGACCTGATCGACGCCGCGTTCAAGGACGTGCAGCCGGATTCGATGAAGGGCGTGCGCGTGTTGTTCATCGGCGATGCCGCCGAAAATGCCCGCGTGCAGACCATCGTCCAGCCCAAGGGCGTGGAATACACCTTCGTTGAAGCCAAGTAATGCCGTACCAGGCCGGATGCGCGGGAGGGCGCACCCGGCCGCCGTGTGTGGAGTCAGCAGCATGCTGACTCCACACGTCACCGGAGCCGGCCGTACCAAGCCGGCGCCGGACAGCGCGCAAGGCGCTGTCCAGGTGGTCATCATCCGCGCCATGTGCGCCCGCCTGCAGCAGTACGTTGCGTTCCAGCGCCTGCAGTTGAATCGCGCTGCCCCGCATTGCATGGTGGTGTCGATATGTCGCTGAAAATCAACGAGCTCTGCGTCAACTGCGACGTCTGCGAGCCGGCGTGCCCGAATCAGGCCATCTCGATGGGCGAGACCATCTACGTCATCGACCCGGCACGCTGCACCGAGTGCGTGGGCCATTTCGACGAAGCGCAATGCGTGGTGGTGTGCCCGGTCGAATGCATCGACCCGGATCCGGACATTCCGGAAACCCATGATCAATTGCTGGCCAAGCTGATGCAGTTGCAGCGCGATCATCCCGAACTGTACGAACAGGAGCCTCCCGCCCCGTGAGCACTTTCTCCCCACGCTTCTCCCTGCGCGGCCTGTTGTTGCTGGCCTTGGTGCTGGCACCGCCTGTGTGGTCTGCCGACGGCGCCAAGTCGGCAGCGGCCAGCACCGCACCGGTTGCCGCGCATCCGCCTGGCGCGGCGATCGCCAGCGGCCATGCGCTGGCCACCGATGCCGGCCTGCAGATCCTGCGCGAGGGCGGCAATGCATTCGATGCCGCGGTTGCGGTGTCGTCCACGCTGGCGGTGGTCGAGCCGATCAGCTCGGGGCTGGGTGGCGGTGGTTTCTTCCTGCTGCACGACGCCAAGACCGGCAAGGACGTGATGCTGGACGCGCGCGAAACCGCGCCCGAGTCGGCCACCGAAGCGCAGTTCCTCGACAAGAAAGGCGAGCTGGACCGCGACCGCTCGGTCAACGGCGCATGGTCGGCCGGTATTCCTGGGCTGCCCGCGGCGCTGGTGGAGCTGGCTGCCAGGCATGGCCGGCTGCCGCTGAAGCAGTCGCTGGCGCCATCGATCCGCATCGCGACCGAAGGTTTCCCGGTGTACGCGCGCATGGCCAAAGGCTATGCCTCGCGGCGCGAAGTGATGGAGCGCTACCCCGGCACGCGCGAGGTGTACTTGCGCGGCGGCAAACCCATTGCCGAAGGCGAGATCTTCAAGCAGCCGGAGCTGGCGCATACGCTGCAGCTGCTCGGCGACAAGGGCTTCGACGGCTTCTACAAAGGCGAGACCGCCAAGAAGCTGCTGGCCGGCGTGAAGCAGGCCGGTGGTCAGTGGAAGGCCGCCGAGCTCGCCGGCTATCGGGTCAAGGAGCGCACGCCGATCCAGTTCAATTACCGCGGCTGGAAGATCACCACCGCACCGCCGCCGTCCTCCGGCGGTATCGCGCTGGCAGCCATGCTGCAGATTCTGGAAGGCTGGGACCTGAACAAACTCGATGACGTGCACCGCACCCATCTGGTGGTGGAGTCGATGCGCCGCGCCTACCGCGACCGTACCTTCTTCCTGGGCGACCCGGACTTCGTGGATGTGCCGCAGCGCGTGCTGACCAGCAAGGACTACGCGCAAGGCCTGCGCGCCACGATCAATCCGGACAAGGCCACGCCCAGCGATCTGCTGTCGGGCAATCCCACCCCATTGGAAGACGACGAGACCACGCACTTTTCCATCATCGATGGCGAAGGCAACCGCGTGGGTGCCACCCAGACCGTCAACCTGCTGTACGGCTCGGGCCTGATCCCCAAGGGCACCGGCGTGCTGCTCAACAACGAGATGGACGACTTCGCGCTCAAGCCGGGCACGCCGAATGCGTTTGGCGTGATGGGCTATGCAGCCAACGCGCCCAAGCCGGGCAAGCGCATGCTCAGCTCGATGACGCCCACGTTCATGGAGTCGGCCGACAAGGCCATCGTGCTGGGCACGCCGGGCGGTAGCCGCATCATCACCATGGTGCTGCTCGGCATCCTCGGTTACGACGCAGGCCTGGATGCACAGGCAGTGAGCGCGCTACCGCGGTATCACCACCAGTGGCTGCCGGACGTCATCGACGCCGAAACCGATGCCTTCTCGCCGCAGACCGCCAAGGGCCTGGAAGCGATGGGCCACGCCCTCAAACTGCCCGGCGACAGCGCCGAGGGCGGCCGCGGCTCCAGTCACGTGTGGGGCAACCTGCAGACCGTGGAATGGGACAAGCGCCGCAACGTGCTCAGCGGCGGCAGTGACCCGCGTAATCCGGTGGGCAAGGCGCAGGTGCAGCTGGAAGCGAACGTCGGCTCGCAAGCCAGTCCGTAATGATGCGCAGCCAGGTGGCAGGCCGGTGCCTGCTGCCTGGCTGCGATCGTTTGCATCGTGGCCGATCACGGGTCATTCCAACAGCCCGTAATAGTGGCCCTTGGCTTCATAGACGGTGTAGTCACTGTAATCGGGGTTGCTCTTCTTGCTCTGCACGGAGGCGTCGAGCAGGCGTACGACTAGCTTGCCTTCCAGCACGTTGATGTCCGGATTTGTATTGCCCCCCAGGAAGGGTTTCCAGCGCGGCATTCCGCGTTGTTTGGCCTGGTGCTGTTCGGGGCTCAGGGTGCCGGGTGCGACGGGTTTGTTATCGCTATCGATGATGTTCATCGGATGTCTCCTGGTGATGAAATGGGGATGCGCCTGTCGCTGCGATAGGGACGACACAGCGTGGGGCGCCATGCCACGTTAGCCGCCCTGTGATGAGGGGAATTGGTGTAAACGACGTAAATCACGGGCGTGCCGACTAGGAATCAGGTTGGTTTTCCCGTGCAAGCCAGGGTGTGAGCAGCGGAAGCGTTGGACCAGGTTTGATCGCCGGAACAATGCGACGCGGTTGGCAGCAATGTGCAATCTTCGAACGACTCCAGAGGTGCCATCAGTACACGACTCGGCGCGTTGCGGCGATCTGGGCTTGTAGCGGCGCTAGGGTGCGGCCACCATGGGCGCATGAAAACTCCTGTCATCCTGTTGTCTGTCACCGCGCTGCTGCTTCCCCTGGGTGCCTGCGCCGCCGAACTCAGCGCGCCCCGTTCGGCAGGCGCGATCCACGTCAATCAGCTTGGGTACTTGCCGGGCTCGACCAAGCTGGCGGTGGTCGGGCTAGCGCAGGGCGAGGTGCTGAAAGCGGACCGTTTCGCGCTGGAAGATGCGCAGGGACGCACGGTGCTGCAAGGCACCTTGCAACCGCCAGCGCTGTGGACGCCGGCCGGGCAGCAGGCGCGGGTGGCGGATTTTTCCGGCGTGCGTGCGGCCGGCACCTACCGGTTGAAGGTCGACGGGCTGCCGGCATCGGATCCCTTCCCGATCGACGCGCATGCCTACCAGCCGGTGGTCGATGCCTCGCTGAAGGCGTTCTATTTCAACCGCGCCAGTACCGCGCTGCCGGCGCAGTTTGCCGGGCGCTATGCGCGTGCGGCCGGGCATCCGGATACGCAGGTGCGCATCCATCCGTCCGCGGCCTCGGCCACGCGCCCGGCCGACAGCGTGATCAGTGCGCCCAAGGGCTGGTACGACGCTGGCGACTACAACAAGTACATCGTCAATTCCGGCATCAGCACCTACACCTTGCTGGCAGCCTACGAACATTATCCGGCGCTGTTCAAGGCCAAGCCCCTGACCATTCCGGACGCCGCGCACGGCGTGCCGGGCATCCTGCAGGAGACCTTGTGGAACCTGGAATGGATGCTGGCCATGCAGGACCCGGCCGATGGCGGCGTCTACCACAAGCTCACCGACAAGCAGTTCGACGGGTTGGTGATGCCGGACCAGGCCAAGCAGCAACGCTATGTGGTGATGAAGGCCACAGCCGCCACGCTGGACTTTGCCGCGGTGATGGCCGCGGCCAGCCGCGTGTATGCACCCTTCGATAAACAGTATCCGGGCATGTCGGCACGCATGTTGAAGGCCGCGCGGGCCGCGTGGACGTGGGCGCAACAGCATCCGGATGTGATCTATCGCCAGCCCGACGATGTGCGTACCGGTGGCTACGACGACGCGCAGGTGGACGACGAATTTGCCTGGGCAGCAGCGGAGCTGTACGTGACCACCGGCGAGGACAAGTTCTACGATGCGATGCTGGCGCGCAACGTGCCGGCCAGCGTGCCGAATTGGGGCAGCGTGGGCGGACTGGCCTGGATGTCGCTGGCCGCGCACCGCGACACGCTGACCGCGCATGCCGACCGTGCCCGCATCACGCGCGAAATCACCGGCCTGGCGCAGCAGCTGGCCGATGCGTGGCAGGCATCGCCGTGGCGGCTGGCGATGAACGACAAGGATTTCGTCTGGGGCAGCAATGCCGCGGTGCTCAACCGCGCGATGATGCTGTTGCAAGGCTATCGCCTGACCCGGCAGCGCACGTATCTGGATGCCGCGCAGTCGCACCTGGATTACATCCTGGGCCGCAATCCGCTGGGCCTGTCGTTTGTCACCGGGGTCGGGCAGCGCACGCCGATGCATATCCACCATCGCCCCTCCGAAGCGGACGGCATCGCCGCGCCGGTGCCGGGCTGGCTGGCCGGCGGCCCGCAGCCGGGCCATCAGGACGCCAAAGACTGCAAGGTGGCCTATCCGTCCATGTTGCCGGCGCTGTCGTATCTGGATGACACCTGCAGTTACGCGACCAACGAGGTGGCCATCAACTGGAACGCGCCGCTGGTGTATGTGAGCGCGGCGATTGAGGCATCGACGCGGTAGGACGTGCGGTTTTCGAAGTGGTGCCGGCACCCTCGTAGCGATCGCACACTGCAGCTGTTCCTTCTCCCCTCGGGAGAAGGTGGCGCGTAGCGCCGGATGAGGGTGCGCCTCAATGAGTTGCCAGTGCCTGCAATGACAAACGCGTCGCCACGCGCCTTCAACGGTGACGCGCCGCCTGCTTCGCCCGGTACCCTCGCCCCAACCCCCGCTTGCGGGCGCTCCAAGGCACGCGCGCCGATCGCGCGCAAGCGCTGCCTTCCCGTCCCGAGGGGAGAGGGGCTCTCCCGGGGAAAGGGGCTTCAAGCCAGCGCCGTTTATTCCACCCGCGTGCCAAAGATCCGGTCGCCCGCATCGCCCAGGCCGGGCAGGATGTAACCCTTTTCGTTGAGGTGGTCGTCGATGGCGGCGGTATAGACCTCCACGTCCGGATGCGCTGCTTCCAGGGCCTTCAGGCCTTCCGGTGCAGCGACCAGGAAGATACCTTTGATGCGGCGGGCGCCGGCGCGCTTGAGCATGTCGATGGTGGCGATCAGGGTGCCGCCGGTGGCCAGCATCGGGTCCAGGATCAGCGCCTCGCGTTCCTCCAGGCGGCCGGTGAGGCGTTCGAAGTAGGGCACCGGCTGCAGGGTTTCTTCGTCGCGCTGCAGGCCGACCACGCTGACGCGTGCGGCCGGGATCAGGGCCAGCACGCCGGGCAGCATGCCCAGGCCCGCACGCAGGATCGGCACCAGGGTGATCTTGGCCCCGGCGATGCGCTGCACGCTCACCGGGCCGGCCCAGCCCTGTTGCACATGCGATTCGGTGTCCAGGTTCGCCGTGGCCTCGTAGGCGAGCAGGGTGCCCAGCTCGGTGACCAGTTCGCGAAAGCCCTTGGTGCTCAGGGCGGCATCGCGCAACAGGCCGATTTTGTGCTGGACGAGGGGGTGGCGGACTTCGACGATTTTCATGGGCAGCGACAGGCAGGAAAGACGCACAGTGTGCCGCAGCCAGCCGGGGCGTCGCCACAGTGCGCATGTGATCGCGCTTGCACATGTCATGTCGGTGAAACGTCGCGGACATAGTGTGCACACCCATTCTTAACCGATTGGGGAAGCACTCGTGTCGAACAAGACTCCGCTCTGTCTGGCGATCACGCTGACGCTGGCGAGCGCCGGCTGGGGCCCGCAGGCACATGCGGCAGAGCCTGTTGCCGCCGGCGGCGCCGCCAGCGGTGCAGCCGCCATCGATCTGGAACGCCTGGAAGTGCGCCCGCAACAGGAAGCGCAGGAGCGCGCGGTCGACCTCAAGCGCGCCTCCGATGCCATCCAGGACGCCGTCGCCTCCGATGCGCTGGGGCGTTACCCCGACAAGAATGTTGCAGAATCCTTGCAGCGCCTGCCCGGTGTCAGCGTCACCCGCGACCAGGGCGAAGGGCGTTTTGTGGTCATCCGCGGCCTGGATTCGGCGCTCAACAGCGTGACCATCGACGGCATGAACATGGGCACGCCCGAAGACGGCACGCGTTCCACGCCGCTGGACGTGATCCCCTCCGATTCCACCGAACGGCTGAAGGTGGTGAAGTCGCCGACCCCGGACATGCCGGGCGATTCGATCGGTGGTGCCATCCAGGTCGAATCCACCTCCGCCTTCGACCGCGATGGGCGCACGCTGCGCGGCTCGATCGAGGGCAGCCATCAGTCGCTGTCCGGCAAGACCAGCCCCAAGGGCGCGTTCAACTACAGCGATATTGTCGGCGGCACCTTCGGCGTGGCGGTGGGGGTGAACTACCAGGACCGCGAGTTCGAATCGGACAATACCGAAGTGGCCTACGACAGCTTCGAAGGTGGCGCCGCTGACGATCTGTTCGCTGGCCAGGTGCAGCGCCGCAAATACTTCATCGAGCGGACCCGCATGGGCGCCAACCTCAATCTGGACTGGCGCCCGGATGCGGACAACCGCTACTACCTGCGCTCGCTGTACAGCCGTTTCGACGATGCCGAAACGCGCCAGCGCACCATCTTCGGCCTTGCCGACGGCCAGGTGAGCGCCAATGGCGATGGCACCTACAACGTGGCCGATCTGCCGGCCGACAGCATCTCCAAGCGCGTGCGTTACCGCACCAAGAAGGAAGACAACACCGCCATCAGCGTCGGTGGCGAGAACCGCCTGAGCAGCGCCACCATCGATTACAAGGCCGGCTACACCAAGACCACCGAGCGGGTGAACGACGAGATGGAGGCGTACTTCGATTATGACGGCGACGACCTCTCGGCCACGGTGGACCAGCGCAGCGGCATCCCGCGCCTGGGGTTTTTGGATAACGGCTGGCAGAGCAACCAGGAGTTCGTGTTCGATCGTTTCGTGCTCGCACCCAAGACGGTGGACGATAGCGAGCACAGCGCGCAACTCAATGTGCGCTTCGACGGTGAACATTCCAGCCTGAAGATGGGCGTGCTTGGCCGCTGGCGCGAGCGCGATGTCAACGTGGACGAACGCGAGCTGCGTCGCGGCCCGGCCATCGATCCGAGCAGCTGGACCACGGCGCCGCCGGAGCATCGCGGCGGCACCCTGGGCCAGAGCATCGGCTCGGACGGCATGCGCCGCTACTGGCGCGCGTCGGGCAATCTCTACAGCGCCCGCCCGCAGGATGTCGGCGCCAACCAGCAGGTGTCGTTGCAGGACGACTACACCGCCACCGAAGACGTGTTCGCCACCTACGCGATGGGAACCTGGGACATCGGCGCGTTGCGCATGATTGCCGGCGTGCGCGTGGAAAACACCCAGTTCAACGCCACCGGCAACCAGGTGGACGTGGCCGAAGACGGCCGCACCGCCACGGTGACCCCGCGCGAAGCGTCCAGCAGCTACACCAACGTGCTGCCGGGCCTGCACCTGCGCTACGACAGCGGCAACGACTGGGTGCTGCGCTTTGCGGCCAACAAGACCCTGTCGCGGCCTTCGTTCGGCGATGTGTCGCCACGGGTGAGCATCAATCGCGGCGACAACGAGGTGAACATCGGCAACCCCGATCTCAACCCGTACCGCTCCACCAACCTGGACCTGTCGTTCGAGAAGTACATCGGCAGCACCGGCCTGGTGTCGCTGGGCGTGTTCGACAAGTCGATCGACGACTACATCGTGCAGACCATCAGCACCATCGATGCGCAATTCCCCGGCCTGCAGGTGACGCGCGCGATCAATGGCGACACCGCCAAGGTGCGCGGTGCCGAATTCAATTGGCAGCAGAGCCTGGACTTCCTGCCCGAAGGCTGGAACGGCCTGCTGCTCGGCGCCAGCGCCACCGCGCTGGACAGCGATTTCGACCCGGGCCTGAGCGGTCGCGCCGGCGAGGACTTCATGTTGCCGCGCTCGTCCAAGCGCATCTACAGCGGCCATCTGGGTTACGAAAAGTACGGCTTCAGTGCACGCGTGGCAGCGGTGTACCGCAGCGAGTACCTGGACACCATCGGACAGAGCCGTGCGTACGATATCTACGTCGCCCCGCATACCCAGCTGGATGTCAGCATGAGTTATCAGTTCAACAGCCACGTCAGCCTGTACCTGGAAGCGCAGAACCTGCTGGACGAACCGCTGGAGCTGTACCAGGGCGTGCGCTCGCGTACCCTGCAAAACGAAGAATATGGCCGTACCTATGCGCTCGGCCTGAAGGTGGCACTGTGATGCGGGCCGCCGTGTTGTTGCCGGCCACCGTGCTGGCAGGCGCGATGGCGCTGGCCGGCTGTGCAACCCACGCCGTCGACCGCGAAGCCGACGAAGCATTGCTGCAGGATCCCACGCTCAGCGAAGCGAAGGTGGCGCACGACGTGGTGCCCGAAGCCTTCATCACCGCGCTCACGCCCACCGATAACCTGGATTCGCCGGCCAGCTGGCGCGCCCCCGATGGCAGCCGCTGGGTGATCGCCACGGCCAAGGCCACGCATGCCTTGGTGGTGTTCGACGGCGACAGCGGCAAGCGGCTGCGGGTGGTGGGCGGCAAGGGCAAGGCGCTGGGCAAGCTGGATCGCCCCAACGGCATTTCGGTGGTGGATGACCTGGTGTTCGTGGTGGAGCGCGACAACCGCCGCGTGCAGGTGTTTTCGCTGCCGGATTTCAGGCCGCTGACCGCGTTCGGCCAGGATGCGCTGCGCGAGCCCTACGGGCTGTGGGTGCGCAAGCACGACGGCGGCTACGAGGTGGTGGTCAGCGACAACTACATGTCGCCGGCCAACAAGGACCAGCCGCCGCCGCTGGCCGAGCTGGGCCAGCGTTTCCGGCGCTATCAGCTGAACGCGGCAGGGCAGAGCTGGCAGGCGCGGCTGACGCAGAGCTTTGGTGATACCACCGAGGCCGGTGCCATCCGTATTGCCGAGTCGGTCTTCGGCGACGAGGCCAATGCGCGGCTGATGATTGCCGAAGAGGACGTGGCCGTCGGCACCCAATTGCGCGAATACGGCATGGACGGGCGCTACCGCGGGCGCAATGTCGGCACCGGGCTGTTCAAGGCGCAGGCCGAAGGCCTGACCTTGCTGCAATGCGCCGACGGCAGCGGCTACTGGATCGCCACCGATCAGTTCAAGGACCGCAGCGTGTTCCAGGTGTTCGACCGCAAGACGCTGGCGCACGTGGGCGCCTTCGCCGGCCGGGTGACTGCCAACACCGACGGTGTGTGGCTGGACCAACGTGGCGACGCGCGCTTTCCCGGTGGCGTGTTCTACGCGCTGCACGACGACCAGGCCGTGGCGGCCTTCGATTGGCGCGACATCGCGCGCACCTTGCGGCTGAAGGACTGCGCGCCATGAACGCCCCACGCAGGGTGCTGTCCGTGGTGGTGTCGGTGCTTGCGCTGGCCGCTGGCCAGGTATGTGCGGCCGAGCGCGCTGCCGAGCCGAACACGCAGGTGCCGGCCGGCTCCACCCACTATGTGGCCGACGGCTTTCCCGACCGCATCGTCGCCACGCCGGCGCAGGATGCGGCCACCGGGTTTGCGGTGGCCTGGCGCACCGATGCCAGCGTCAGCCAGCCCTGGCTGGAACTGGTGGTTGCCGGCGATTCGCCCGACCTGGGCACGCCGCGGCGCATCCGTGCCACCACGGCGACGCTGGCCAGCGAAAATGGCAGCTCGCACCATCACCGCGCCGAGATCGCCGGGCTCACGCCGGACACGCTGTATGCCTACCGCGTGCAGGGCCACGACACCTGGGGCGCCTGGAATCAGTTCCGTACCGCTGCCACGCCGGACGCCCCGCTGACGCTGCTGTATTTCGGCGATACCCAGAACAAGAACCTCAGCCTGGTCTCGCGGGTGATCCGCCAGGCATGGCGCTCGGCGCCGGAGGCGCGGCTTGCGTTGTTCGCCGGCGATCTGGTCAGCGGCAAGGACGGCCAGGACGACAACGAGTGGGCGGAATGGTTCGAAGCCGGGCGCTGGCTGCTCGAAGGCACGGCGGTGGCGCCGGCGCCGGGCAACCACGAGTATCACGAGGAAGGCGACGAGTCTCCGCAGGCGACCCGCACCCTGGGCAACCATTGGCCGGTGACCTTCGCATTGCCGCGTAACGGGCCCTCGGCCACCGCGCGCACCAGCTACTGGTTCGATTATCAGGGCGTGCGCATTGCCGTGCTCGATGGCACCTCGGTGCTGGATCTGGGCACCGGCCCGGCGCAGGCGCAGTGGCTGGACAAGGTATTGGCCGACAACCCGCATCCGTGGTCGATCGTGCTCATCCATCAGCCGTTCTTCTCGCCGCGTGCCGATCGCGAGAACGAAAAACTGGTGGAGCAGGTCCTGCCGGTGATTCGCCGGCACAAGGTGGATCTGGTGCTGCAAGGCCATGACCATACCTATGGCCGGCGCGGCGACCAGCCGGGGCAGGCAACGCCGGTATTCGTGGTGTCGGTGGCCGGGCCCAAGCAGTACCGCCTCTCGGACATGGCGCGCAAGACCATGCGGCCGGTGGGTGAAGACACCCAGTTGTATCAGGTGCTTCGACTGGACAGGCAGCACCTGGTGTATGAATCGCGCACCGCCACGGGCCGCTTGTACGACGCATTCGAATTGCAACGCGATGCACAGGGTGCAAAGCGGTTGATCGAGAATGCGCAGGGACGTATCGCCCCACGCACGTGTCCGCGCGAGGCGACGTTGAAGGGGCGGGCGGATCGGTGTTGGGAGTGAAGTAAATATGACAACGCGACGATTATTCGGGCGAATCGTCGTGGTAAATGAGGGCGGTGTGAGGAAACTTCGCGCGCGCATAGATTCTTCGAATAACCCGCGGGCGTCCTATCGAAAAATGCGAATTACGTCACATTGATAATGCGGCTACGTTGGGTGTGCCGGACTCGTGTCCGTGACGCGCTGCAATGCGGTGCCACGGCGCAGGGTCCGGTTCCCCCAGCCCCACCGAGCCGTGCCCATGATTCCCCAGCTCTTTCACCTGACCGCACCGACCAAGCAGCTGCTGTGGGAGGAGCGCAGGATTTGTGACCGTTTGCAGCGCCTGCTGCCTGGATGGACGTGCTACCTCTGGGATGATGCCGATAATTCGGAACTGATGCGGCGTGCATTCCCGGAGTTTGCCGAGCGTTACGAGCGCATCCGCTTCGGCGTGATGAAGGCGGATATTGCGCGCTGTGCCTATATGCATGCGCATGGCGGGTTTTACTTCGATACCGATTACAAACTGTTGCGTCCGCTGGGTGAGGACGTGCTGTCGCAGCAGTGCGTGTTGCCGATCGAAGAAGGCGCTCCGGGCCACGACGACTTCAAGATCGGCAATGCCGTGTTCGGCTCCGAAGCGGGCCATCCGTTCTGGCGCGCGTTCATCGAGCACATCTTCAACGTGCATGCGCCGGAAACGCTGGAGGACCACCGTCAGATTCCGATGATTTCCGGGCCGCGCGGGTTGACGCGTTTCTACAACGCGCACGCTGCACAGTTTGCGGGCATCGTGTTTCCGCCGCGCGATGCGTTCCACCCGGACCGCACCTGGTTCGGTTTGGGTCATCGTGGTGGCAAGGCCGCGGTGGGCTCGCACCTGTGCTGGGCATCGTGGCGGGGAAAATCGCCACGGCGTGCGGTGACCAATTATCTGCGGCGCAAGTTGAGTGCAGTGCCGATCTGAGCGGCGGCCGACGGGCAACGCCTTGGGTCTGGCGCTGTGGCATTCAGTCACGCGAAAGGACGTGGACGTCATGTACTTCGCAGCGCAGCTTGCCATCACGCTGCGATGCGTGACGGCCGACCGGGCTGCAAGGCCCTGATTGCCGTGGCCAGCACGATCGCAATCAGCTGGTCACCCAAAGCAAGCGCTTCACCCCGCGTCACACCCACCGGGCGGGGCAGGCGCGTTACCACCAGGCACGCATCGACTGCGCTGCAGTCGATGCGCGTCCGCCCGGATCAGGCGGCCTCGGCCTGGGTCTGGCGCGGGCCTTCCTTCAATGCCCGCGCGATCAGGCCGACCAGCAGGTCCAGTTCTTCTTCGTCCATCGCAAAATGCGGGGTGAAGCGCAGCGAATTCTCGCCGCCGTGGATCACGTTGACGCCGCGATGGCGCAACCACTCTTCGGTGGAGCCGGCGCCGTAACACTTGAACTGCGGCGCCAGCTCACACGAGAACAGCAAGCCGGTGCCCTGGACCTTGGTGATCAGGCCGCCCAGCTCCGATTGCAGGGCCTGCAGCTTGGCAATCGCCTGCGCGCCGCGGGTGCGGATGTTGTCGCGCACCTGCGGGGTGAACAAGGCCAGCGTGGCGCAGGCCACGTCCAGCGCACGCGGGTTGGTGGTCATGGTGTTGCCGTAGGTGCCCTTGCGGTACACCTGCGCGGCGTGCTCGGTCACTGCCAGCACCGACAGCGGGTATTGCGCGGCGTTGAGTGCCTTGGAATAGGTTTCCAGATCCGGCGGGTCCAGCTGCTCGAAGCCCGGGTAGTCCACCACCGACAGCACGCCATGCGCGCGCAGGCCGGCCTGGATGGAATCCACCAGCAGCAGGCTGCCGTGGGTGCGGGTGAGCGCACGCGCGGCGGCGTAGAACTCGGCCGGCAGCGCACGCCCCGGGTCGCCTTCGCCCATCACCGGTTCCAGGAACACCGCTTCGATGAACCAGTGATTGCGCGCGGCCTCGTCGAAGGCGCGTTGCAACGCGGCCACATCGTAGGGCGCAATCGCAATCACCGAGTCCTCGTCGCGATAGCTGGCCAGATATTTGCTGTAGGTCTTGCGGCTGGAGTCGGAATACAGGCCGGGGCGATCGGTGCGGCCGTGGAAGCTGCCCTTGACCACCAGGCGCTTGATGGTGGCGCCGGCATGCCGCGCGCCCGGGTCGGTGTGCAGCTTGGCATTGGTATCCACGATGCGTGCGGCCAGGCCCACCGCTTCGGAGCCGGAGTTGAGGCACATGAAGCGTGCGAACGGGCAGCCGCCGCGGCTGTGGCCGATCTCGGCGCGCAGGGCGCGGTCGAGCCGGCGTTGCGCCAGGCTGGGCGTCATCACGTTTGCCATCACCTGCGGGCGCGCCATGGCCTCGAGCACCGCGGCCGGCGTATGGCCGAAGCCGAGCATGCCGTAGCCGCCGGCGTCGTAGAGCACTGCGCCCTTGAGCGTGACCACCCATGGCCCGCGTGCGGCAAGCGCCACATAGGGCGTTACGGCGTCGTCGGCGTAGAAGTTGATGAAGCCGTCCTGCACCGCGCCGATCTGGGCGTCTTCGTCCAGGTCGAGCAGGTCGGCGGCCTCATCGCGCACCAGCGCGTATTCGGCGGCTGCGGCAGTGATGGCGTGTTGCAGGTCAGGGTGATTGGCGGCCAGGCGCACGATGGCGGCATCGTCCAGGCCATCGGTCAGGCGGCGGCCGGCATGGGCACGCAGCGGGGCGAGCGGGGCGAGGACGGACATGGCGCATCTCCTGCAAGGTGGCGTTGTTCTTCTATTATCGGCAGAAGATCGGCGTTTGGCAGCGTGAATCTGGGCAGGAAGTACGGTATTTTCGGCGATTCGACGAAACGAATGCGCATTGTGAAGATCACCCCATCCGACGAACGCCTGTTATCGCTGCTGCGCGAAGACGCGCGTGCCTCCACCGCGCAGATCGCGCGCCGGCTCGGGCTCTCGCGCACCACGGTGCAGAGCCGCATCGAAAAGCTCGAACGCGACGGCGTGATCAGCGGCTATACCGTGCGCACCCACGACGACTACGAGCAGGGCCGCATCCGTGCGCACATCCTGATCACCGTGCTGCCCAAGAAGATGCCGGCCGTGGTCAAGGCGCTGCGCGACATCCCTGAAGTGCGCCTGCTGCATTCGGTCAGCGGCGCCTACGACCTGATCGCCCTTGGCGTGGTCGGCGGGGTCAACGAGATGGACGTGCTCACCGACGCCATCGGCGCGATCGATGGGGTGGAGCGCACGACGACGTCGATCATTTTGTCGACGAAGTTCGAGCGGTGAATGGGGAATCGGGAGCTAGCAAAGCCCCTCTCCCTGCGGGGCGAGAAGGCACGGCTGGCGCGCGTGCCTTGGAGCGCCCGCGCCGCAAGCGCGGGCGGGGGCGCGGAGCGGGGGTTGGGGTGAGGGTACGGGGCGAAGCCCCGTGTGCTCGAACGCCAATAGTGCTTCGCCCGTACCCTCATCCGGCGCTGCGCGCCACCTTCTCCCGATGGGAGAAGGATGTCCTCAGCATGTCCCGCTAAACTAGCGCCCCCAAACCGCTGTACCGCCTCGCCTTGAAGAAGTCCGATTTCCATTACGACCTGCCCGACGAGCTGATCGCCCAGGCGCCGCTGGCCGAGCGTGCGGCCAGCCGCCTACTGGTGGTGCCGCCGGTGCCGGCCGCCTTCAGCGACCGCCAGGTGCGCGATCTGCCCGAGCTGCTGCAGCCGGGCGATCTGCTGATCTTCAACGATACCCGGGTGATCCCGGCGCGGCTGTTCGGGCAGAAGGCCAGTGGCGGGCGGGTGGAAATCCTGATCGAGCGCCTGCTCGGCGAGCGCGAGGCTCGGGTGCAGATCGGCGCCAGCAAGTCGCCCAAGGCCGGTAGCCTGATCGCGCTGGATGCCGGCGGCCAGGCCGAGGTGCTGGGCCGCGACGGCGAGTTCTATCTGCTGCGCTTCGACATTCCCACACCACTGGAGCACTGGCTGCTGGAAGCCGGGCGCCTGCCGCTGCCGCCGTACATCCGCCGCGAGCCAGGGGTGGAAGACCGCGAGCGCTACCAGACCGTGTTCGCGCGCGAAGTCGGCGCGGTGGCTGCCCCCACCGCCGGCCTGCATTTCGACGAGGCGTTGCTGGCGCGGTTGCGCGAGCGCGGGGTGGAGTTCGGCCATGTCACCTTGCATGTGGGCGCCGGCACCTTCCAGCCGGTACGCGTGGATGCGCTCGACCAGCACGTGATGCACACCGAATGGCTCAATGTCGGTGCCGCGCTGGTCGAGCAGGTGCGCCGTACCCGGGCACGCGGCGGCCGGGTGATTGCGGTTGGAACCACCGTGGTGCGCTCGCTGGAAAGCGCCTGGCGCACCAGCGATGCCGCGCCCGAGGGCGAACTGCTGCCGTTCGCCGGCGAAACCCAGATCTTCATCTTGCCCGGCTACCGCATCCGCAGCGTCGACGCGATGGTCACCAACTTCCATTTGCCCGAAAGCACGCTGCTGATGATGGTCTCGGCCTTCGCCGGCCGCGAGCGCATCTTCGCCGCCTATCAACACGCCATCGAACAGCGCTATCGCTTCTTTTCGTATGGCGATGCGATGTTGCTGTGGAGCAGGGATTGGGGAGTCGGGAGTGGGGATTCGTAACAGCACTCCGCTCGCCGCCTTCTCGCTTTTGCCAATCCCGAATCCCCAATTTCCAATCCCGGCCTTTCAATGTCCCGACTCCAGTTCCAGCTCCAGACCACCGACGGCCATGCCCGGCGTGGCCGCCTGACCTTTCCGCGCGGCACGGTGGAAACGCCGGCGTTCATGCCGGTGGGTACCTATGGGTCGGTCAAGGGCATCCTGCCCGAGCAGATCCGCGCGCTGGGGGCGGAGATCATCCTGGGCAATACCTTCCACCTGTATCTGCGTCCGGGCCTGAATGTGATCGGCGACCACGGCGGGCTGCACGGGTTTGCGCGCTGGGACGGGCCGATCCTTACCGATTCCGGTGGTTTCCAGGTGTTCTCGCTGGCGCATCGCCGCAAGATCACCGAGCAGGGTGTGACGTTTTCCTCGCCCACCGACGGGGCGCGGGTGTTTCTGGGCCCCGAGGAGAGCATGCAGATTCAGAAGGTGCTCGATTCGGACATCGTGATGATCTTCGACGAGTGCACGCCGTACCCGGCCACCGAGGAGGTGGCGCGGCGCTCGATGGAACTGAGCCTGCGCTGGGCGCAGCGCTCGCGCGAGGCGCACGACGGGCTGGGTAACGATGCCGCGCTGTTCGGCATCGTGCAGGGCGGGGTGCACCCGGACCTGCGCAGCCGCTCGCTGGACGGCCTGCATGCCATCGGCTTCGATGGCTACGCGATTGGCGGGCTGGCGGTGGGCGAGCCCGAACACGAGCGCAATGCCATGCTCGAACACCTGCACCCGCAGCTGCCGGCCGACCGCCCACGCTACCTGATGGGCGTGGGCCGGCCCGAGGACCTGGTCGAGGGCGTGGCCCGCGGCGTGGACATGTTCGACTGCGTCATGCCCACCCGCAATGCGCGCAACGGCCACTATTTCACCTCGTTCGGTACCGTGCGCATCCGTAACGCCAAGTATGAGCGCGACCTGGACACCATCGAGCCGGGCTGCGGCTGCCACGCCTGCAGCAGCGGCTATACGCGTTCCTACCTGCGCCATCTGGACCGCTGCAACGAGATGCTGGCGCCGATGCTGGGCACCCTGCACAACCTCTGGTACTACGAAAAGCTGATGGCCGACATGCGCGCGGCGATCGCCTCGGGAACCTTTGTGGAGTTCCGGCGGTCCTTCTATGCGGCACGCGGCGCCACCACGCCGCCGTTGCCGGGGGAAACCAGCTGAACCCTGCCGCCCGCGCCCTGGCGCGGACGCGTTGGAACCTGCATGGCATAATTCCCGGCTGTTCCGCCCTGGCGGTACCTGAATAGCGAGTGGGCCCGTTGGCGCGCTGGCACCAAACTAGGATGCACTGAATGAATTTGCTCGATTTCCTGATCCCCGTCGCCCAGGCGCAAGCCACCGGTGGCGCGCCGGCAGCCGGCCCGATGGGTGGCCTGTCCACCTTCGCGCTGCCAATCATCCTGATCGCGGTCATGTACTTCCTGATGATCCGCCCGCAGATGAAGCGTCAGAAGGAGCACAAGTCGCTGCTGGAGAAGCTGGCACGTGGCGACGAAGTCATCACCTCCGGTGGCGTTGCCGGCGTGATCACCGACATCGGCGACAACTTCATCAGCATCGAGGTGGCCGACAACGTGCGCATCCGCGTGCAGAAGAGCGCCGTGGGCCACGTGCTGCCCAAGGGCACGTTGAAGTCGGCCAGCTGAGTCGCGCCGTCGGCACTACGGGCACCGGCCGGCGCTGCTGGCTGCTGCTCGAAAACGGCAGGGACCGCTCGTACACTTGCGGCTCGCCGCGCTGCCGATGCCTGCAACCGCCGCGCACGACCTCGCTGCACCGCACGACCTGCAACACCACAGCTGCGCGCACCGTCAGGCGGGCGCAGTCGGTGCACGAAGCTGTTCTGCGCCTCACGGGCGTGCCGGCTTCGCGCACTGCTCGCATCCACCGGATGACTGCTCGCGACGCTGTATTGGCCGCTTGAAGTCGTTCTCACTGCTAGGCGCGGCGCCGGGATGGTGCAGCGCGGGACTGTCGCAATGCTCGAATTTCCTCGCTGGAAGTATTTCCTGATCCTGCTGGTGCTGGCGGTCAGCGCGCTGTATGCGCTGCCCAACATCTACCAGAAAGACCCGTCGGTGCAGATCACCGCCAGTCGTGGCGCGCAGCTCGACGACGCGTTGCGCAGCCGCATCGATGCCGAACTCAAGACTGCCGGCATCACTCCCAAGGCGGTGACCAAGGAAGGCGAGAGCCTGATGGTGCGCCTGCCCAACCTGCAGGCGCAGACGCGTGCCAACGACGTGCTGCGCCAGCAACTGGGCGAGAACTACACGGTGGCGCTGAACCTGGCGTCCACCGTGCCGGAGTGGCTGGCCAAGCTGGGCGGCCGCCCGATGGTGCTGGGCCTGGACCTGGTTGGCGGCGTGCACTTCGCCATGCAGGTCGACCAGAAGGCGGCGGTGGAAAAGCGCATCGACGGCTTTGCCGAAGACATCCGCACCACCTTGCGCGACGCCCGCATCGCGTATCGCTCGGTCGAGCGCCGTGGCGACAACAGCATCCAGGTCAGCCTGGGCGAGGGCGCCAGTGCCGATGCCGCACGCGTCGCATTGGCCAAGGCGCAGCCGCTGCTGACCTACGACGTCAGCGGGCAGACCATTTCGGTGAAGGTGCCGGAAGCCGAGCTCAAGCAGATCGCCAGTGGCGCGATCGAGCAGAACCTCACCACCTTGCGCAATCGCGTCAATGCGCTGGGCGTGTCCGAGCCCACCATCCAGCGCCAGGGCGATGACCGCATCGTGGTCGAACTGCCCGGCCTGCAGGACACCGCCGAGGCCAAGCGCCTGATCGGTGCCACCGCATCGCTGGAATTCCGCGCAGTGGTCGAAGGCAATGCCGAAGACGCCGTGCGTAGCGGCACCATTCCGCCGGAGGCCAAGGTCTACCGCGTGCGCGATACCGGCGCGCCGGTGTTGTTGAACAAGCGCGCGCTGGTGACCGGCGACCAGATGGTCAGCGCGTCGGTCAGCACCGACCAGAACGGCATGCCCGCAGTGGCGGTGACGCTCAACAACGTGGCCGGCCAGCGCATGTTCGACTACACCAGCGCCAACGTCGGCAAGCTGATGTCGGTGGTCTACATCGAGCGCATTCCCACCGTGACCATGGTCGACGGCAAGGAAGTGCGCAGCGTGCGGGTCAAGGAAGAAGCCCTGTCGCCAACCCGCATTGCGGGTGTGTTCGGCAAGAACTTCCAGACCACCGGGCTGGAAAAGACCGAAGCGGAAAACCTGGCCAAGCTGCTGAAATCCGGCTCGCTGGCCGCGCCGATGGACTTCGTCGAGGAATACGTGATCGGCCCCAGCCTGGGTGCGGAGAACGTGGAACGCGGCGTCACCGCCGTGATCTACTCGTTCCTGTTCACGCTGGTGTTCTTCACCGTCTACTACCGCGTGTTCGGCGCGATCACCTCGGTGGCGCTGCTGTTCAACCTGCTGATCGTGGTGGCGGTGATGTCGCTGTTCGGCGCCACCATGACGCTGCCGGGCTTTGCCGGTCTGGCCTTGTCGGTCGGCCTGTCGGTGGACGCCAACGTGCTGATCAACGAGCGTATCCGCGAGGAATTGCGCCTGGGCGTGCCGCCCAAGTCGGCGATTGCGGCAGGTTACGAAAAGGCCGGCGGCACCATCCTCGACGCCAACCTCACCGGCCTGATCGTGGCGGTGGCCCTGTACGCGTTCGGTACCGGCCCGTTGAAGGGTTTTGCGCTGACCATGATGATCGGTATCTTCGCGTCGATGTTTACCGCGATCACCGTGTCGCGTGCGCTGGCGGTGCTGATCTACGGCAGCCGCAAGAAGCTGAAATCCGTCGCCATCTGAGATGCGAGCCTGGCCCCGGCCCGTGCAGCCCGCTGCGCAGGGCCGCGGGATGAATCCCTTCGCAAGCGTCTGCGTCCTGACGATGCAGACGTCTTAAACGGAAGCTCTTTTCCATGAAATTGTTCCCGCTCCATCTCATTCCCAACGACACCAAGATCGACTTCATGCGCCTGCGCAAGCCGGTGCTGATCCTGATGCTGGTGCTGGCGATCGCCTCGGTCGGCATCGTCATCGGCAAGGGTTTCAACTACGCCCTGGAATTCACCGGCGGTACGCTCGTGCAGACCAGCTTCCAGAAGACGGTGGACGTGGACCAGGTGCGCGAGCAGCTGTCCAGGGCCGGCTTCGAGAATGCGCAGGTGCAGAACGCGCGCGGCGGCAACGAGGTGATGATCCGCCTGCAGGCCCGCGAGCAGCACAACAACCGCGACGATGCGGCCCGCACGGTCGCCGAAGAAGTGCGCAAGGCAGTGAGCACCGAGCAGAACCCGGCCACCGTGCAGCCGGGCGAGTTCGTCGGCCCGCAGGTCGGCAAGGACCTGGCCTTGAACGGCGTGTACGCCACGGTGTTCATGCTAGTGGGCTTCTTGATCTACATCGCGTTCCGCTTCGAGTGGAAGTTTGCCGTGGTGGCCAGCCTGACCGCATTGTTCGACCTGCTGCTGACGGTGGCCTACGTGTCGCTGACCGGCCGCGAGTTCGACCTGACCGTGCTGGCCGGCCTGCTGTCGGTGATGGGCTTTGCCATCAACGACATCATCGTGGTGTTCGACCGCGTGCGCGAGAACTTCCGCGCCCTGCGCGTGGAGCCGCTGGAAGTGCTCAACCGCTCGATCAACCAGACGCTGTCGCGCACGGTCATCACCGCGGTGATGTTCTTCCTGTCGGCGATGGCGTTGTACATCTACGGCGGCGAGTCGATGGAGGGCCTGGCCGAGACCCACATGATCGGTGCGGTGATCGTAGTGATCTCCTCGGTGATCGTGGCCGTACCGATGCTGAGCATCGGCCCGTTTGCGGTGACCAAGCAGGACCTGCTGCCCAAGGCCAAGGACGTGGAGGCGCTGGCGCGTCGTCCCTGATCGGTTGGTAAAAGGTCTGACGAAAAAACCGCGCATTGCGCGGTTTTTTTGTTTGTGGCGGTGGACGCCGTGCGTGCACGGTTGTGCGCTGTGACGCCGCTATTCGAGATTTTGAACCTGGCCCATCTGCGCCGGATGGCACTTGCCGCTGGCCAGGATGAAGCGCCGTATTCAGCTCAGAGGGGCCTGCTCGGTGCGCAGGCTGTAGTGCCATATCCGCAGGCGGTCGCGCACCTGATCGAGTAGCCAGGGCGCTGCACGTGTCTGTTACGCCGCTGTTTTTGGGGGTGCATCTCATACACCTGCGTCCTTGCTGGATAACACCGAAAGCGTCCGCTTGCCATCGTGCAATCCCGTGACCCCGGTCAGGATTTCCCCGTTCACAAAGCACCAGCGATCGAAGATACTCAGTGCAACACCGCATTTCGGCGGTCCAATAGTTGTTAGGCACCGCATGAGAGTTCGATGGCTATTTGTTGCATGGGAAATTTGGCAGCTTGGGTTCTTTTGCTGCGTTTCGGCGTGGTCGGTTCACGAGAGTGGCTGACCACGCTCTATGCCGGGGGTAGCCTTCCACTTGCCGGCTAGGCTGGCGTCCTACTCAACATCCGCTTTCGTCGAGATCTTTTGGCCGTTGATCGATCTACCTGGGAAGACCTCACGCAATTTCCTGGTCTTGGTCCTGGCTATCACAATAATTTTCGTGAGCTGAGCTGGATCGCACGGCCGTCGTCTACCATCCCACCCCACCTCAAGCCGCTGTGGCTTCGGGCACGTAAGCTCGTCTGGCTGCCAGTTGTTTGGTTCCTAACCACACCAGCAATATGCGTTATTGTAGGTGTCGGCGGTGCCTAACAATTCGTCCAAGCCGACACCGCTTCGCAGCGCGGCTTAACTCAGGTGTTAGGCCGCATAAAATTCATGCAAACCTTCAACCGATGGTTCCCAGTTGAGCAGGTCCCTGAGTTCCTAGCAGGCGTGTTCGTTCTGCAGCATCTAACCGGAGCAATGACCATTGTCTGTGATGGCAATTTCGGAGATGAAAAGTTGCTCGTTCTGCGCTTCGAGGCTTTCGAAGCAGTAACAACGTATGAGGAGTTCTCTCATCGGTGGCTTGTGCAGCCCGGCTCGTCAGCGCCCCCTAAGTCTCCCGGCAGTCACTGGACGTTCCCGTTTCTGCAGATAGAAGGCTCGCTGTGGGCGGCAGGCTCAATGCACGCAACTACCTTCGGCCTCACCCCAACCCATTACTGCATACTCTCAGCTGGTGATATTGTGGACGTACTTGCAATGGAGCCGCCTCAGATCGCTTGGACGACGGCATTAGAGGTAGAGTCTGTCATGGGCGCTGCATTAGAGCTGGGCGCAGCCTAGAAACTCATTCAAGCCGAAGTTGCTTCGCAACTCGGCTTAATTCAAGCGTTAGGCACCATATTGACCTATCCGAGTACTTTGAGAAGGATGATGGGTCGTTGCCGGAGGTCGAGGTGACGTTCTCGGATCTGTCAGCTGTCCCTGTGGCGTTCCAGCACCTTTACGATCGCGGCGCTCGGAATATGACCGTCAATGGCGGCTACGTTTGGGTCAAGGAGTCTCAGTCTGAAAAGCCATTCTCCGGCCCTGACGACGCCGTTCTTGTCGCATCTGCAGCAGTCGAGGCCTTCCACGTCGTTCTTGGTGGTATTGCCGGCACTGATTGCCCTATTCCCGACTTGGGAATGTTCGCTTTCACTGATAGGCTAGCGTTGGACTATCGGATGGGATCTGGCTGGGGCCCGCGTGAGATTCAGTCCTTGCTTGAGTTGCTGCGTCAGTTGCGTGGCCTCGGCGGTAAGGTCTCTGTTCCGTGGTGGGGCTCTGACGGCGAGCGTGATTTTCTTTCCGCTCTCAGTGGTGCCTAACAATTCATTCAAGCCGAACCCGCTTCGCGGGTCGGCTTAATTCAGGCGTTAGGGCCCTATGGGAGTAATCCAAGCGTGTGCTGCATTAGATCAAATCTGCCTAACGCCAATGGAGGCAGATGACCTGCACACCATTGCTCATCTTGGCCGGCACCCCGAGATCTTTCAGCACATCCCTCAAATTCCGCAACCATTCGATGCTCACGCCTGGTGCTCCAAGGCGATCGACGACGGCGAGAACTATGTGAGACACATTGTTCGCGTAGGCGCCGAAAGAATTCCCGTTGGCTACGTGCAAATTTGCCGACGCAACAACTGCGACCTAGAGCTCGGCTATTGGCTTGGAAAGGATTATTGGGGCAATGGCACCGGCTTTGCTGCAGCAGGGGCCGCGCTTGTATTATTTTTTACAGCTGGAGGCCAACCAAAAATATTCGCGGCCACCACACCAGACAACGTTGCATCTCGCCGCATACTTACCAAGTTGGGGTTCAAAGAGACCAATCTCAGCGAGCCGCCCGAGGGTATGATTGATCACATGTGGGAGCCGTAATGGGTACGGCCCTAACAATTCATTCAAGCCGAACCCGCTTCGCGGGTCGGCTTAATTCTGGTGTTAGCTTGCAAAGGGAGAGAGCATGGCAACGTTTATCGAAGATCTAGAACGAGCGCTGGCGTACGGCGCGTTGATCAGTCGGGAACGTTCACGCTCGTGGAGAACCAACTCACGACCACTGATCGAGTGGCAGGCGAACTCGTTTTCTGCGCTTCTCATGGGCGGTGACACAAGCGAAATACACGCGGCTTGGTTGGCTTTGTACAAGCGTAAGGCAACGCGTGATGTAGCAGAGCTACTGCATCTCGAAGTACGAGCTATCATTGAGTTCCAGGGGCCGTTAGTGGACCTTCCATACAATTCGTATGAATGGGAGGACCCTGCCGAGCCCGAGACTTCCAGAAAGACTCGGCCGCTCAAAAAGTCGCTGGGGTTGCTGAAGACCCTGCTGGAGAGCTTGAAGGAAATCCTTGGGGATCTACTTGGAGTGAAGGGCAAGGCCATCCTGCAGGTGGCGATTGAGGCGGCGGAAGCATTCGCGTAGTGCAGGCTAACAATTCATTCAAACCGACGCCGCCTCGCGGCGCGGCTTAACTCAGGTGTTAGACCTTAGGGAGAAATTTTTGAAGTTTGGGGATCTAACGAGCAGATTGATGCCCATGTTCGAGGATGCAGCATGGGCCGAGCGGCTCCTCCACAGCGACAACACTCAATTCACGCGGCGCGCATATGTGCGCAACGTGTTTGCGATGATGGAGGGCTGCATCTGGGCGCTCAAAGAAACCTTGCTTATCGCGCCAACGGCTGGGTCACGCCCGAAGCTCCTCGCTAGAGGCGAGTTCGAACTGTTGTCAGACATTTCCTATGATCTCAAGGCAAATGGCGAGGTGAAGGAGCAAGTGAAGTTTCTTCGCCTCCCGGAGAACATCCGATTTACGTTTCGTGTGCTCGGCAAGTATTTTGGAGGAACGTATGACCTTGGGATAGGCGGTAAAGGGTGGCAAGCCTTCCTAACGGCGCAAGCTGTACGCAACAGAATTACGCATCCGAAAACCTGCGAAGAGTTTCAGGTCTCGGATGCAGAGATCGAACAATGCCAGCTCGCGTGTTCCTGGTTCAACGAACTAGTGGCTGCATTCTTCCAATCGCTTGCAGACGCAAACCTTCGCGCTAAGGTCTAACAATTCATTCAAGCCGACGCCGCTTCGCGGCTCGGCTTAACTCAGGCGTTAGGCCGTGGTGGAGCAAGTCAGTTGGTGGCTGCAGCTTCGGTGAGTGGGCTGGCACGCATGCGGTCAGCTCCGGGAGGCAGTCACTGCTGTCATGGGTTGCGGTGAGTCCGGTGCTTCGGCTTCGCACGTTGTGGGTGCGCTGCGCTCATTGCACTTGGCTTTGGTGGCATCACGCTCCGCTGCATCGCCGGGCAAGCTCCATCTCACAACCTGTGGCACACTCGGCTCAAGCGGCAGTGCTGGGGAGCAAAGTTGCAACATCTAACTTTTGCGGCCACTCACTGCCTAACAACTTATTCAAGCCGAAGTTGCTTCGCAACTCGGCTTAATTCAAGCGTTAGCCGCATCGCACATGATCGAGCAATCTCAAGCCATGCTCTACATCGTTGAGGCCTGTCCTTCTTTCCGTTCCGCTTGGGGGGCGCACCTGCACGAGTACGGCAACGACCTCTTGTATGTCGCTGCCGGAAAGCTGGCCAATCACTTGCTTGTACTGTACAGAGCCGGCGATTCATTGGCCTTCCCAGCCTTGGCTGCTGCAATTGAGCGCCTACATATTGATGGTTCCGCCTGGGTCAAGGAGTTCGCTACCATCGGTATTTTGGAGGCCATTCAAAATGCCTGGGGCAATGCGGGCATCGATCCAGAGACACTTGCTGGCTACCTAGGTCCCGAAAGCCTTCGGTCGTGGCGAGGGCTCAACAATTTTTGGTCTGGTCGGTCCCAAAATGTTGTCGCAGGCGGCTAACAATTGATTCAAGCCGAGGCCGCTTCGCGGCTCGGCTTAATTCATGCGTTAGGCGGTGGTGGAGCAGATACGTTAGAGGTTGCTGCTTCGATAAGTTCGCTGGCGTGCGTGCGGTGGGCTCCGGGTAGTAGTCATCTCTGTTACCGGCGGCGGCAGCCTGAGCGCTTCGCTCTTGCACGTGGTTGCCGCGATGCGCTTATTGGGTAATCCCCCCACAGGTTAGCTGACGCCAGAAGTGGAATTTTCTCGTACCCTTTTCCGAGGAGGTTCCATGAAGACATCCCGCTTCACCGACAGCCAGATCATTGCCGTCCTCAAGCAGGCCGAGGCCGGCACGCCCGTGCCGGAGTTGTGCCGGGAACACGGCATCAGCTCGGCGACGTTCTACAAGTGGCGCAGCAAGTTCGGCGGCATGGACGCATCGCTGATGTCCCAGCTCAGGGAGCTGCAGGACGAGAACCGGCGCCTGAAGAAGATGTACGCCGATGCCCAGCTCAGCGCCGACCTGCTGAAGGAGGCGATGGCAAAAAAATGGTGAGGCCATCTCAACGCCGGGAGATGGCCCGATGGGCCGTAGATGGTGGCCACACGAACATCCGGCATGCCTGCCGGACCTTTGCGGTGAGCGAGACCTGCTTTCGCTATCAAGCCAAGGCCAGCGAGGAGAACGCCCGGATTGCCGATTGGCTGGTGCGGTTGACCACAACCTCTCGTGATTGGGGGTTCGGCCTGTGCTTTCTGCACCTGCGCAACGTGAAGGGCTTTGGCTGGAATCACAAGCGGGTGTACCGCATCTATCGGGAGCTGGAGTTGAACCTGCGGATCAAGCCGAAGAAGCGGCTGGTGCGCGAGCGGCCAGAGCCGTTGGCGGTGCCGGAGACGATCAACCAGGTCTGGTCGATGGATTTCATGCACGACCAGCTGGCCGACGGCCGCAGCTTCCGGTTGTTCAATGTGCTCGATGACTTCAACCGTGAGGGTCTGGGCATCGAGGTCGACTTATCGCTGCCATCGGCCCGGGTGATCCGCTCGTTGGAACAGATCATTGACTGGCGCGGCAAGCCAAACGCCATTCGCTGCGACAACGGCCCGGAGTACATCAGCGGCGCGCTGCTAGCTTGGGCACAGCAGCGCGGGATTCGGATCGAGCACATCCAGCCAGGCAAGCCGCAGCAGAATGCCTATGTCGAACGTTACAACCGCACCGTCCGCTACGCCTGGCTGGCCACAACGTTGTTCGACACCATCGAGCAGGTTCAGGACAAGGCCACGCGCTGGCTATGGACGTACAACCATGAGCGCCCCAACATGGCGCTCGGCGGTATCACGCCAGCAATGAAATTGGCGATGGCCGCCTAGCTCCACTTTTGGCGAACGCTCAAAGCGGGGGGATTACCCCAGCGTCTGGCTTCGGTGACACCACGCGCCGCTGCATCGCTGGGCAAGCTCCATCCCGCAAGCTGTGGCACACTCGGGGCAGGCGGCAGTACTGGGGAGCAGGGTTGCAACATCCAACCTTCGCGGCCACTCACTGCCTAACAACTCATTCAAGCCGAAGTTGCTTCGCAACTCGGCTTAATTCAAGCGTTAGGCAGCATGTGAAGACACTCGCAATCTCGATGGGGTTTTTTCTTGGAGTTGCAGCATCGCTGCCAGCCGTGGCACAGAACGACGCGTGCGCTTCTAGTGATACTTCTCGGTTTCCTAGGCTTGACGATGCAGACCGCCAGGCACTTTACGACCTGTACGAGAAGATTAACTTGACCAAGAAACATGCAACGTTAGGCGCATTTTTGCAGAGACCTGATCTAATCGAGGCCACTCTAAGCGCGCACGATGAGCTCTTACAATGTAATTATTGGGTCGGCCCGATTGCGTCCTTGTCATTTACTCCGATTAGATCGGCCAGTGGAGTGGCGCTTACTGCATCTAAACTTGTGTTCAAGTTGACCCGGAAGCCAAAGTACACGCGCGGTGTGTGCTTCCTTGGTGTTCAAAGGAACTTCCTAAGCTGTACGAGCGACCAGATTACGGGCGCGTGGCTGCTGCCTAACAATTCATTCAAGCCGAACCCGCTTCGCGGGTCGACTTAATTTAGGCGTTAGCACCCTATGACAGATTCGCTGTCCGTCAATGAAGCGCTGGACCAACTGGATCGCCTCGCCGGTGTGCCTGTCGCTATCCATGGCATCCTGCACTTCGAGTTTGAGCACGTCGCTATTTGGCACTATCCAAAAGCAGAAGGACGTGACGTCGAGCCATTTGGGCAAGCGAGTTCCAGCATTTGGCTCAGCACCGGCTCGGGTAGTGTGCAGCTCAACGAGCGAGGCCTAGAGAAGTTGGATGGTCATCGGGTGTCGGTGCTAGGTACGCTTCATGCGCCAGATCCACGCTTTGGTGGTTGCGGACACATGTCGGGCGCTCCTGCAGAGATACTGGTCAGCTCCATTGACCACCTATAAGGGTGCTAACAATTCATTCAAGCCGAACCCGCTTCGCAGGTCGGCTTAACTCAGGTGTTAGATTACATGAAGCGATTACTGTGGCCGAAGAAAATTGCCCAGACTGCGGTTGTGAAGTGGGCAAATTTCACGAGCTTTATTGCCTGAAGGAGCGCTGCCCATTTTGTGGAGATCAGCTTGTTTCGTGCGACTGCATGAAAGCGGTACTTCAGTTATCACAGGAAGAGCAAGAAGTGGTTGATGCATATGAAGATGACAGTGAAGAGCCATTGCGCAGTATCGTTCTGCGATGGGAGAAGGCTCTCCAGAGGAAAGGGCGCACCCCTTACTCTCCGTGATGCCATCTAACAATTCATTCAAGCCGACGTCGCTTCGCGGCGCGGCTTAATTCTTGTGTAGGCCGCATGAGCAGCATCGCGTCACGTCAGGCTTTAGTTCTGTCACTGGTCCGCGGCCTCTGGGGCGAGGTCCATCCGCAGCTACGCCAAGCTTCGATTGAGGCGGATGAAACCGCATGCATTGTTCGGCTGCGCTTTGAGTACGACGGCGAAGCCCAAGGCCAAGCGCAGGATAGTTGCTCATGTGCTGCTGCGGAGGTCATCGGTGACTTTTCTAACTTCTGGGACTTGGACGAGCAGCATGTGGCTGCCCCTTTTCCCAATTCACTCCCTCCATTGGAGTATCTTGTCTATCGTCGCTGGGAGCCTGATGATGCGCCCTAACAACGCATCCAAGCCGACGCCGCGTCGCGGCGCGGCTCAATTCAGGCGTTAGGCAGCATGAACAGCAATCTCGCTTGTCTAATTTCCGACTATCAAAGTGCTGTCCGCAAGGCTGTTGAACTCATGCGTAATTCGGGTATAGACCTACCCGCCACAAATAGAGACTGGGCAGCTAACGGCATTCCTCAACGCGGCACGCTCACAGGCGACGTCCCGTACTTCAAACATGGCTACGGCTGTTCGGTCAAACTGCCCAGTGGGGCGGTAGACTTCGACTTCGGTGTGCACGGAGAGACCCATGGCTTTGACCTTTGGCGACTGGCAAGCTTTGCTGGGCAAAGGCTTCCGGAGTACGGCTTCCGTACTGAGGCTGCTCTCAACGATTGCTTCAAAGCAGAGCTGGCGGCTGGCTCACTCGTGTATTCGGGATACATCCTTCACTACCTCGCGCATGCCGCCTAACAATTCGTTCAAGCCGATACCGCTTCGCGGCATGGCTTAACTCGGCCGTTAGGACCAATGGGAATCCTCGAGTCTTCCACAGCCAATCTAAGATTTGCCGGGGATGATCTGGTCCCAAGTCATGTGACTTCTCTGCTAGGCCACTCTCCTAGCGGCTCACAGCTCAAGGGTGAGGTGCTTCGCGTTAGCAAAGACCGTACGCGCATCTCAAAAACGGGATGCTGGCGTCTCAGTGCAACCGCTAGGCAGCCGGCAGACCTTGAAAGCCAAGTCTTTGAGATCCTCAGCATGCTCACTCCTGATTTAACAGTTTGGGCTAGCCTTGCTCCCTATGAGCCTGATCTTTTCTGCGGCATCTTTATGGCTAGCGGCAACGACGGTCTGCCGTTGTCATCAAAGGCTTTACTTGCGCTCGCACAACGGGGTATATCCTTGGACTTGGACATCTATCATGCAGGCGATTAGGCATCCGAGGTTGGGCCCTAACAATTCATTCAAGCCGAACTTGCTTCGCGTGTCGGCTTAATTCAGGCGTTAGGACCTGTGTTCAACCTTCGTCGCTACTTCCGTCATCGCGAACTCAAGCATCTCTGGGATCAGGTGCTACCGGGCATGACGGTAGCTCAGGCAGAACAGATCCTGGGCTTCGGCTTCTTTAAGGACTCAGAGAACGCGGCCGGTAGGATTGTCTACTCCAACCACGCGCAATATTTCTTGCCCTTCTACCTGGTCGTAGATCGCTCGTCTAGCCAGATTGTCCGCCGGCACAACATTCGCGCACTTGACGAGTTGTAGCTCGGCTCAAGCACCGGTTCTTGCTCTATGCTTGGTTATTGAGCCCCCGGTGGCAGCTGCCGGGGCCTAACAACTCATTCAAGCCGAAGTTGCTTCGCAACTCGGCTTAACTCAAGCGTTAGGCGGCACTGAACCTATGCGCACATTCGTAATTTTCCTTACTATCGCGGTCTGCGCTTTCGTTATTCCGCTCGGCTTCCGATTCTCTCCAAACAAGCTCTATCTACTGCTCTCCCTGTGCGCGTCGCTCGCCGTCTGGCTTCCTTTTCACCGGTACCTAGTAGGCCATTGGAGCGTACATCCGAGGGTGACGCGCGCCGCAAAGATCAACGCTTCCAATGTAGTCGTGCAGGCCACAATCCTGTCGGCAGCAGTTTTCTTCCTTTCGTGTTTCGTTTTCGGCATCTTCTTCACCATGGCGGTAGGCAACACAACTCTTCAGGTCGGCCGAGTCATCTCATCGTGGCCGTCAAGACGCTGCACCAACCTGAAAGTCAAGACGGAAACCGCTGGCTTCGTGAGTTTTTGTACTAGATCTCCACTCGGTGTAGGCTCAGCCATCGCGGTCCGCGTTCGTACGTCCGCTCTGGGGCATTACGTCGAGTAGCGTCCTAACAATTCGTCCAAGCCGACGCCGCTTCGCGGCGCGGCTTAACTCAGGCGTTAGGCAGCCATGAGAAATGTTCTCGGTCTCGCAGCACTCCTCGTGTCGGCCGCTGGCTGCTCCACAGCTCCGCTTGTCGGTGACTTGCACACCACGGGACTAGAGTCCTCGCCTGCACAGATTGCCGGCCAGTGGCAGTTCAACGCACTGGGAAACGACGCGATCCGTGAGTCTGTAGTCATCCTTACCACAGAGTCTGCCAACACCTGCCTGTCTGGGGAATGGTTTAAGGCGGTCGTGGTCTCGCCGGGAGGCTTGTCCTTCTCCAAGCCCGCGTACAACTACTCGGATGGTCGGCTAGAGTTGCTTCTGTCTTCTGAGCTCTGCGATGCATACACTTCGCTGGTAGGGAGCGTTTCAGGTAGTCGCTTTAGCGGCGCACATGTTTCATATGGTCTGTTCGGCAGCACCGAGCAAGGCAAGATCACTGGGGCACGTCAGCCGTAGTCGCTGGCCGCCTAACAATTCATTCAAGCCGACCCGCTTCGCGGGTCGGCTTAATTCCAGCGTTAGGGGGCAGTGGGAGTGAGCTACGTCGGCAAGATCCTTGTGTTCGTACGTGGCATGCTGGGCCTTGGCCGAGCCGATGCCACCAGCAAATTTGAGCAACCACAAAGTGAACCTCTGTTTATGGCAATGCCCAACGGTGAGCTTGCGGGCGCCGCCCGAGCAGCTCACGGCTCGCTAAGCCACTTTCATCGGCTCCTAGCCGATGAGACACCGACTGATGTCCCGCCAATGGTAAAGACATACATCTGTGATCCGACATGTGGCGGGATGTGGCTTTGGCTAAGCATAGACTCCGCCACGCCCTATGGGTTCAACGCTTCCGTCTTCGAAGCGCCGCCCGAGTTCACTGATCTTTCCCCTGGCACAAAGAAATTCGTGCTGGAATCGGAAGTAGCGGATTGGGCTTTGATCAGATCGGGCGTTATGCATGGCGGTTACTCGCTTCGTATTCAACGGAACCGCCTTCCTGCAGCCGAGCGCGAGCCTTATGATCGCTACATCGGGGTGAGCAGCTATGCGCCGCTGCCTACGCCCTAACAATTCGTCCAAACCGACGCCGCTTCGCAGCGCGGCTTAAATCAGGCGTTAGGCACCACAACGATGCGTGATCATAGTATTCGCTTCAGAACAGAACTGTTCGACTACAAGGGAGATATTCCCGAAGATGCTAATGCGGGCAATCGGTTCTATGGAAAGGATGTAGCCGAGCTTCTAGCGAATGGCATGAGCAGCTCATCATTAACCATGGGTTTCGCTGACGAAGACTGGGGGTGGATGGTCTTCGGAAGATCTAACGATGGAAGGTTTGTTGAGATTGCGATTTACAACCTAAGGGCTAATGGCGCGCCTGGACACGGAACCAACGAATGGGGTCTATGGCTCAGAGCTTTCGAAAAGCGGAAATGGCTTGCCATCTTCAAGCGCAACTACGAGATTGAGTGCCCAACAGATATGATGGCAGCCCTTCACGCAGCGATCTCCGGAGCCGGAATTAAGCCAGATTAGGGGCTGGAACGGCGGCGAAGCGCCGTCTAACCCTTCTATCGAGCTGACATCCAACGGGGTACCCCGCTGGCCGTAGCTCTTGTCAAACATTATGCTCTTTGGAGAGATCATGGACATCCCGAAGAATCCGCTAGAAGAAGCACTTGCCCGAGCGGCCGACGAGCCCGCTTCGCGACCTGACTTTTATAGGGTTCTGCTTGACTCGGAGATCTTTGTTATCGGATATACGGACGCACCTGGTGATGGTCAAGGCACGATTCCCGCTGGCGCGAAAATCTCTCTAGTCAACTTTGAGAAATCCGACGGAGCGCCCTTCATCCCTTTCTTCACGAGCCTTGAAGCGCTGCGGAGCGTATTGAGGGACGAATCGCGCTATGTGGCGATGCCTTCACGAAGCTTTTTTGAGATCACGCGAGGTGCAACCCTTGTCCTTAATCCAGGAGTGAGCTACGGGAGGGAGTTTTTCCCTAGAGAGATTGACGCTCTTCTAACAGTGGGCGTAAATTACATCGCAGATCAGAGGGTGGTTGAGAAAGAGACAAAGGTTGTTTTGGGTCAACCAGCGAAGTATCCGATCCGGATGGTTGGTTCACTTTCTAAGCTTTTCGGAAAACACCCGAATGTTCGTGCAGCCTATCTTTGCTTGATGCACGATCCCGCAGCTTCATCGGCACCTACACTTCTCGTTGGCATTGAGGGCGATGGAGAACTCGGAGTGGCTATCCGAGAGGCCGGCGCAATCGCAGCAGACACAGTGCCGAGTGGGGAGATGGTCGATTTGACTCGGGTGCAACGGGGCGACGCTGGTCTGAGCAGTTACTTCATCGATTCCGTAAAACCATTCTATGAACGTTCGTGGACCGCAAGAATTCGTTCGATCTTCTCGTCCTGAAGAGAGTAAATATTCGCTCAAGCGCATAGATTAGCTCATGCGTTAAGCGGCGGCGTAGCGGGTGCATTGATGTTTGCTGCTTTGGCGAGTGCACAGGCATGCATGCAGTCGGCTCCGGGCGGTAGTCATCGCCGTTGTGGATTGGGGTGGCTTCGGTTCTTCGCTTTGGCAGGTCGTTTCCGCGCTACGTTCCTTGCGTTTGGCTTCGGGGCACCACGCGCCTCGGGATCGCTGGGCAAGCTCCAACCTACAACATGTGGCAACACTCGGTCCAGGCGGCAGTGCTGGGGAGCAGGGTTGCAACATCCAACCTTTGCGGTCACTCACCGCCTAACAACCCATTCAAGCCGAAGTTGCTTCGCAACTCGGCTTAATTCAAGCGTTAGGCCGTGGTGGAGCAAGTCAGCTGGTGGGCCAGGCTTCGGTAAGCTCGCAGGTGTGCATGCGGTGGGCCGGTTAGCAGTCACCGTCACTCGTGTCGGTAGGGCTCGTGCTTCGCCCTCGTACGTCGTTGCCGTGCAGTACTCTTTACGCTTGACTTCGGTTGCATCATGCGTATGGGAATTGTTGGGTAAGCTCTATCTCATAACCTGTGGCACACTCGGATCAGGCGGCAGTGTTGGGGAGCATGCTTGCAACGCTCAACCTTTGCGGCCACTTGTTGCCTAACAACTCATTCAAGCCGACGCCGCTTGGCAACTCGGCTTAATTCAAGCGTCAGGTAGCAAATCATCAATGCGCCCATTCCTCTTCGCTGTCCTGTTCGCATCGGTTGCTTCGGCGGCGCAGGCACACTCAAATCAGCACTCAACGAGGCCACCCGTCGTGAATGAAGTCGCCAGGGGGGAATTTGTAGTCAAGCTGCTGCCGCTTGCCTTTGAGGGTCAAGCCGAAGGTTCAGCGCTCGGTCGAATGTCCATCGACAAGACGATATCCGGTGATCTGGTCGCGACGAGCAAAGGTCAGATGCTGAGCGCGATGACTTTAACCCAGGGCTCAGCTGGGTACGTCGCCATGGAGATCGTCGAAGGCTCCTTAAAGGGCAAGAAAGGAACCTTTGTCCTTCAACACACCGGAACAATGAACCAAGGAAGTCCAAGCCTATCGGTCACCGTGGTTCCTGATTCCGGTACTGGTGAGCTTGTTGGTCTGGCCGGTGACTTCAACATCCACATCACAGCTGGCAAACACAGCTACGAATTCGAGTACACGCTTCCGTAGCGCGCAGGGCCGCCTAGTCCCTCGCTCAAACTGGCCCGCCACAGCTGCTTGCTTAAACGTCAAAACGCTCTTGCAGATTTCAACATGCGTAGAATCGTTCAGACAGACGCGTCTGGGTGCGGCATCGCCTGCGCGGCCATGGTTGCGGGTGTTTCGTACTCAACCGCAGAGAAAGGTGCCATCGATTTGGTGATGCACTGCCTCATTACACTGAGTTTGGCGATCTCGTAGCGCTCTTGTCATCCTTGACTTTGTCTGTCCCGATCGCACACAGCTGTACTTGCTCAGAGCCGTCTTTACTAATGGATCAACTGGCGGGTACAACTTGAGTCGTGTCGTAGCGCCCTCTGGGTGAGGCATCAATCAATTGGCAAATCCAGCGGCACACATCGCTTCGCTCTGCTTACTGCCTGCCATTTGACCCTTCCGAGATCTATATCACTGCGAGTGGAGCATCTAAGGTAAGCCCTAACAACTCATTCAAACTGAAGTTGCTTCGCAACTCGGCTCAATTCAGGCGTTAGGCAGTGGTGGGTCATTACAACTTTGGCATCTGCTGTCGCGTGATCTGGCGTGGCCAGCGCTGGCTGCGCGCGACCGGGTAGGCCGATAAAACCTCATCGCGTGCGATCACGCTTATGCGGCTCATCGAATTCGTCGGCTACCGGCAAATGCCCAGGCCAACCGAATCGACGCAATGCGTTGCACTGCAGTCAGATGCAACGCACCCGCCACTCACTTTAGGCAATGGCGGAGGCCAAGCGTGCGAGCGATGCTCGCAGCTTCTCTAAGCGTCACAGATTCCAATCGATCCGCATGCCCGCAATCAACGCGTTCTTGAGATCGTTGGTGCGGGTGGGTTCGTTGAACTGGTCGGGGTTGATCACGTAGTGCAGGTTGGGGGCGATGCGCAGGCGCTTGGTGACCTGGATGCCGTAGCTGAGCTCCATCATGATCTGGTTGTCGGCCGGGGTGCCGGTGCCGCCGGCCGAGGCGCGCGCCAGGCGCAGGTTTTCGATCGCTTCGTCGCTGTATTTCTGCTGCGTGATCACGAACGCAATGTTGTCCTGCGGGCGGCTGGCGAAGGTGCCTTTCTGTACCAGGCCCAGTTGCACGAAGTGGTCTTCGATGGCCTGGCCGCCGGTGCTCTTGAGGACGGCGGCAAAGACGGTCAGGCCCTGGGTGCCGGACGGGTCCGGGTTGGTGACCTGTTGTTCGAAGCGGCCGAACAGGCCCGAGCGGCCTTGCTTGTTTTCATAGCCCAGGCCACTGAGCACGGCGGGGTTGCCGTTGCGGTCGCGCAGCGGGTCGGTGTAGTCGGAGTTGTCCTGCCAGCCGCCCAGTTCGTACATCGCCGCCAGCGTGCCGTCGCCGCCCTTGTTCTTATAGCCGATGGCGTAGGGCACCACCACGCCGGTAGTGTCGTCGGTGCTCCATTTCAGGCCATGCTGGCCGTCCTGCGCCTGCACCGGGTTCACCTCGTAGGCGCCCACGTGCACATAGACCTTGGGCGTGACCCAGGCGGTGGCGTGCGCGGCCCAGCTGGAGACCGGCCAGTAGGTGAAGTTGCTGGTGCGGAACACGAAGGTGGGGTTGCCGCAGGCCGAGTTGCCCTGGAAGTACTGGCACAGGTCCGAGCCGAGGAAGTGGATGTTGGCCACGCTGCGGCCGGCTTCCAGTTCCAGGCGGTCGTTGAAGAGTTTTTGCAGCAGGGTGAAGTTGGCCAGGCGCGTGCCCTGGCCGCCATAGATTTCCTGCACCGAGGTGCTGTTGCCGATGCTGCTGTTGGACAGATTGGTGCCGTGGCGGTTGGAGACTTGCAGCTTGACCGTGGCGCCGCCCCAGCCGAACAGGCGGTCCATGTCGACATCGGTGCCGACCATCAGCTGGCCGGCGTAGGCGTCGCCATTTTTGCGGCCGCCATCGATCATCGAGGCGGCTTCGCCGGTGTAGCCCAGCTTGAGCTTGAAGGCATCGGCGGCATCCTGCGCGTGGGCCAAGGGGGCCAGCGCCATGGCAAGCGACAGGCACAGCAGACGATGGGAAGCGCGGTGGGAGAGCAGGGCGGACATGGCAGGACTCCGAACAAAGAGGGCGTGGCCGAGGTGGCGAACGCGACAGCAAGGGCATGGGCAAGCCGCTGGCGGCGCGCGATCACTACGCGGCGCGGCGGTAACAGCAATCAGGGGTGACGCGCGTCCGGCGCGTCGGATGTGGCGGCAGATGTCTGCCGCCGCGGGTTGGCTCAGGCGACGACGTCGGCCACCGGTTGCTTGAGCACGCGCAGCGCGATGGCAGTGACCACCACACCGGCCAGCAAGGCCAGCACATACATCGCCAGATGGGTCACGGCATTGGGGATCAGCAGCACGAAGATGCCGCCATGCGGGGCCTTCAGTTCGGCACCGACCGACATCGAGATCGCGCCGGCCACCGCCGAGCCGATCACCAGCGCGGGAATCGTGCGCAACGGGTCGCGCGCGGCATACGGGATCGCGCCTTCGGTGACGAAGGCCAGGCCGAGCACGCCGGCGGCGGTGGCCGAGCCGCGTTCTTCCAGGGTGAAGCGGTTGCGGAACACCCAGGTGGCCAGCGCGATACCCAGCGGCGGGGTCATGCCGGCCACCATGGCGGCGGCCATCGGGGTGTAGACCTGGCTGGCGATCAGGCCGGTGGAGAACGCATAGGCAGCCTTGTTGACCGGCCCGCCCATGTCGAAGGCCATCATGCCGCCGAGCAACAGGCCCAGCAGCAGCGCGCTGCTGCCCTGCATGCCGCGCAGCCAGGCGGTGAGCCAGGCCAGCAGGTCGGCCACCGGTTGGCCGAACACGTACATCATCGCCAGCCCGACCAGCAGGGTGCCCAGCACCGGCAGGATCAGCACCGGCTTGAGTCCTTCCAGGTTGCGTGGCAGCTTGATGTAGCGGTTGAGCGCGGCCACGCCGTAGCCGGCGATGAAGCCGGCGATGATCCCGCCAAGGAAGCCGGCATTGAGGTTGGCGGCGACCAGGCCGCCGATCATGCCGGGCGCGATGCCGGGGCGGTCGGCGATGGAGTAGGCGATATAGCCGGCCAGCGCGGGCACCATCAAGGTGAAGCCGGCCTTGGCGCCGATCTGGAACAGCGACCAGGCCAGCGTGCCCTGGTGCGCGTCGTCGCCGGCGTAGATGCCGCCGAGTGCAAATGCCAGCGCGATCAACAGGCCGCCGGCAGTGACGAATGGCAGCATGAACGACACGCCGGTCATCAGATGCTTGTAGGCGCCGGTGCGGCCGTTGCCCTTGCTCGCGGTGGCGCTGGTGGCGGTGCCGGTGGCAGGTGCCGTGCCGCCGTGCACGCTGGCTTCGGCCAGTGCCTTGTTGATCAGCGCCGGGCCGTCGTTGATCGCCGGCTTGGTGCCGCTCTTTAACAGGCGCTTGCCGCCGAAGCGGGCCAGATCCACTTCGCGGTCGGCAGCGATGATGACCACATCGGCCGCGCGGATTTCGTCATCGGTGAGCGCGTCCTGCGCGCCGACCGAGCCCTGGGTTTCCACGCGCATCTGGTAGCCGAGCTTCTTGGCAGCCTGCTGCAGGCCTTCGGCGGCCATGAAGGTGTGCGCGATGCCGGTGGGGCAGGAGGTGATGGCCACGATGCGCTTGCTGCCGGTGCCGGCGGCTGCCGACCCGGTCGCCGAGGCGGGCGCGGCAAATTGACCGACCGCCGCGGCCGGGTCGTCCAGCACGGCACCCAGGCTCAGCTGCAGCAGCTGTGCGTCGCCGAAGCGCGCGGTGTCGGCATCGGCATCGCCGACCACCAGCACCTGGGTGGCCGCGCTGGCCAGCTCGCTCGGCAAGGCGCCGAGCACGCCCTGGTCGCTGCGGATCTCGATCGTCACGCTGCGCCCGGCGGCGGTGGCCGCACGGCGCAGCGCTTCGGCCGCCAGGACGGCTTCGGTACTGCGTTCGCCGGCGGCGATGACCACGATGGAAGAGGACATGGCAAGACTCCTGCTGTATTGCGGTCGCCGGTGTGGCCGGCGGGGGAATTCGATGGGGTTAGACGAACGTGCGACGCGCGCCGGGCGTGTCATTGGTCGCGGTGCGCCTTGCGCGTGGCGACCTGCCGTCGGGCCGCGCCTGCAGGGACCGGCTCACGACACGGTCTCGATCACGACCTCGGCGGCGGCACGCCGCACGCCGTCGGCGGTGAGTCGGCGTGCGTCGCCGCTTTCCAGCCGGCACATCGAAAACGCCGTGGCCAGCCGCGCGCACTGCGCCAGGTCGGTGGCGGCATCCAGCAGCGCTGCCGCCAGTCCGGCCACCATCGCATCGCCGGCACCGACGCTGCTGCCCTGCGCCAGGCGAGGGGGGCGCGCGATCAGGCGCTGGTCGCGCTGCACGAACAGGGCGCCGTCGGTGCCCATCGAAATGACCACGAGCTGGATGCCACGCGCGAGCAGTTCGTGCGCGGCGGCGCCAAGCGCGGCGCGGTCGGTCAACGGCCGGCCGGTCCAGGCTTCCAGTTCGTGCCGGTTGGGCTTGACCGCATACGGCAGTGCGTCGCGTGTGGCATCCAGCGCGGCCACCAGCGGCGCACCGCTGGTATCGAGCAACACCCGCGCGCCGGCCGCGCTGGCCTGGGCCTGCAATCGCGCCCAGCTGTCGGCCGGCAGGCCGGCCGGCAGGCTGCCGGACAGCACCACCGGCAGGCCGGGGCGCAGCAGCGGTGCAAGCTGATCGGCCACGCCTTGCAGGTGCGCGCCGCTCAACTGCAGGCCGGGCAGGTTGATGTCGGTGGTGTCGTTGCTGCGCGCTTCCACCAGCTTGAGATTGGTGCGCGTTTCGCCGGACACGCGCTGGCAGTGATCGACGATGCCGCGCTCGCGGAACAGCGCTTCGAACACGCCGGCGTTGCCGCCGCCGAGCACGCCGAGTGCGGCCACAGCGGTGCCCCAATCGGCCAGGCAAGCAGCGACATTGATGCCCTTGCCACCGGCATCGTTGCGCACGCTGCTAGCGCGATGCACGGCGCCGGGTTGCAGGCTGTCGAGCTGGATGGTCTGGTCGATCGCCGGGTTCAGCGTGACCGTGATGGCCTGCAGGCTCATGCCGTGCCCTCGCGCTTGGCTTCCAATGCGCGCACCTGTTCGGCGGTTTCGCAGTCCAGCGCCTGCTCGGCCAGCTGCTGCAGCTGGTGCATCGAGGCGCCACGCAGGCGCGCCTTCACCGCCGGGATATCGTTGGGCGTCATCGACAACTCCTGCACGCCCAGGCCAGCCAGCAGGCTGGCGCCGAACGCATCGCCGGCTAAGCCGCCGCATACGCCGACCCAGCGGCCGTGTTTGCGTGCGCCTTCAATGGTGCTGCGGATCATGCGCAGCACTGCTGGGTGCAGGCTGTCGGCCTCGGCGGCCAGTTCCGGGTTCTGGCGGTCGATCGCCAGCACGTACTGGGTGAGGTCGTTGGTGCCGATCGAGAAGAAGTCTGCATGGCGCGCCAGCACGTCGGCCTGGGCGGCGGCGGCCGGCACTTCGATCATGATGCCGATCGGCACCTCCGGCGCCTCGAGCTCGGCGCGGAGGCGTGCGCAGATGTCGCGCAGGGCGATTAGCTCCGGCACCGAAGTGATCATCGGGAACATGATCGACAGCCGCGCGCCGTCCTTGGCCGCGCGATACAACGCACGCAGCTGCGGTTCGAGCAGGTCCGGGCGGCGCAGCAAGAGGCGCGCACCACGCACGCCCAGGAACGGGTTTTCTTCGTGCGGCAGTTCCAGGTGCGCTACCTGCTTGTCGCCGCCGATATCCAGCGCACGCACGATTAACGGGCGGCCGTCCAATGCCTGTGCCATCGCCAGGTAGGTGGCGTGCTGTTCGTCTTCGCTGGGGGTGCGGCCGCTTTCCAGGAACAGGAATTCGGTGCGCATCAGGCCCACGCCTTCGGCGCCCTGGGTCAGCGCCATCGCCACCTGGTCGGGCAGGTTGACGTTGGCGCCGATGTCGATGTGGTGGCCATCGGTGGTTGCGGCCGGCAATGCGCGCTGCGCGGCTTCGCGCTCGCGGATGGCCTGCTGCTCGGCGATGTGGGTGCGGGCCGCGTCCAGATCCTGCGCGGACGGGTTGAGGTACAGGCGCCCGCTGCCGCCGTCGATGATGGCGGTGACGCCGTCTTCGATATCCAGCAACTGGCCGCCGGCCGCGACCAGCGCCGGCAGGCCCAGGGTGCGCGACAGGATCGCGGTATGCGAGGTCGGCCCGCCCTGCGCGGTGGCCAGGCCAAACACGCGGGCGGTATCCAGATTGGCGGTGTCCGAGGGCGACAGGTCGCTGGCCAGCAGGATGCACGGCTGCTCGGGCAGGTCGGTCAGCCCGGCGCCGGCAGCGGCCGGGTCGAGCTGGGCCAGCACGCGGCGGCCGACATCGCGCAGGTCGGCTGCGCGGCCGGCCAGCACCGGGTTGCCCAGCGCGGCCAGGCCGGAGGCCATCTGTTCGACCGCCTGATGCCACGACCACGCCACGCCGTGGCCTTCGACCATCAGCTGGCAGGTGCGGGTGATCAGGTCGGTGTCGTTGAGCAGTTCGGCCTGGGCCTTGAAGATGGCCGCGTCCGAGGCGCCAAGCCGGCGCTGGGTGTCGTCCTGGATGGCCGCCAGCTGCTGGCGGGTGCGGGTCAGCGCGTCGTGCAGCAATGCGCCGCCATCCCCCAGGCCCACCGGTTGATCGGCCACTTCGGTCTGCGCGGCGCGCAGGCGGTGCACGATGCCGACCGCCACGCCCGGGCTGGCGCCGATACCGACGATGGCCGGCTGCGCCTGTGGCGGGGTCCAGCCGACCACCGGGGCGGCGCGGCGCTGCGCCGCACGCTCGGCATCGGCCTTTTCCTGTGCGGTCAGGCTGTCCATCACGGCACGCAGGCGCTTGAGCAGGGCGGGTGCATCAGCGCCTTCGGCCGAAACGGTGATGCTGTCGCCGGCACGCAGGCCCAGCTGCAACAGGCCGACCAGGCTCTTGGCATCGGCGGCCTGGTCGCCGGCACGCACTTGCGCCCGCGCGGAGAAGCCGCGTGCGGTCTCGGCCCAGCGCGTGGCCGGGCGGGCGTGCAGGCCGCTGGGATACGCAATCGTCCACTCGAAGCGTTCGGCCAGGTCGGTGGCCGGCGCGGCGCTGGCGTCCGGCGCGCGGTCGCCGGTGAGCGCGGCCACGATGACGGCGGGGTCGTCGGTGCTGAACAGCGCTTCCAGCTGGGCCGGGTCCTGGATCAGCCGGGTCAGGCGACGCAGCAGGGTGATGTGGGTGTCGGACTGGGCGGCAATGCCGACCACCAGGCGGGTGGTCTGGCCGGGGTTCCACTCCACGCCGTCGCGCAGCTGCAGGACGGCGATGCCGTCGCGGCGCACCAGATGGCGGTCTTCGCCCACCCCATGCGGGATGGCCAGGCCGTGGCCCAGAAACGTGTTCGCCAGGCCTTCGCGGCGGCGCATGCTGGCGTCGTAGCCGGGCGCCACGCAGCCTGCGGCCACCAGCAATTGCGCGGCCTGGGCAATGGCATCGTCCTTGTCGCGGGCCTGCGCATGCAGACGGATGAGCTCGGGAGTCACGGGGGCGGGCGACGGGGAGGACAAGGCGGGCTCCGATTGGGGGATCAGGCTGGGAAGTATAGTGGGAACGTTCCCACGTTTCAGGTCAATGTGCGGTGCACAAAATCCTTGTAGTGCTTTCGGGTTAGGATCAGAGGCGACACCGCACCTGGGTCAGGTGCGCAAATGGAGCGGGAACGGTCCCAGTGAGTATCAGCATCAATGACGTGGCCCGGGTGGCCGGTGTGTCCAAGTCCACGGTCTCACGCGCCCTGGGTACCGGGCCGGTGAGCGAGGAGGTGCGGGCCAAGGTCGAGGCCGCCGTCCGCCAGACCGGCTATCGCCCCAACCTGATGGCGCGACGGCTGCGCTCCCAGCAGTCAGGCATCCTGGGTGTGATCGTGGCCGACATCCGTAACCCGTACTTCACTGCGCTGATCCGCTCGGTGGAAGAGGTCGCTTACCGTGCCGGTATGCGCGTGACCCTGTGCAATACCGATGAAGATCCCGAGCGCGAGGCGCTGTATCTGGAGCTGATGCAGGAAGAGCGCATCACCGGGCTGATCTTCGCCCCGACCCGGGTCACCGTGGGGCGCATGCACGAACTGGCCCTGGATTACCCCTCCGTGCTGGTCGACCGTGCCGGCCCCGGCAGCCGCTACGACAGCGTGGTGCTGGACAACGCCGCGGCCATGGGCGAGCTGGTGGCGCATCTGCAGGGGCAGGGCTACCAGCGCATCGGCGGGTTGTTCGGCAGCACCAGTACCACGGCGGCCGAGCGCCGCGACGGTTATCTGGCCGCAATGCGCGCGCAGGGCCTGAGCCCGGATTACCGCGAAGTAGCACCCACCGCCGAGGCGGCCATTGCCGAGCTGGAGCAGTGGCTGGCCAACGATGACCGCCCCGAAGCGATTGTCACCAGTAACAGCCTGCTGCTGATGGGCGCGCTGAAGGCCGCACGCACCGCCGGCCTGCGCCTGCCGCACGACCTGGCCCTGGCCGGGTTCGACAACGAGCGCTGGACCGATCTGGTCGAACCGGGCATCACCGTGGTCGAACAGCCGGTCGAAGACATGGGCCGCGCGGCGATGTCGCTGCTGCTCGAGCGCCTGAGCAACCCGCAATTGCCGATCCGCCGCATGGTCATGACCGGGCGTTGCGTGGTGCGCGGCTCCACCGACGCGCGCCCGCGCACCTAGCTGCCGTCGTCGTAGGAGCGCACCCGGGCGCGACCGGCGTTACCGGTACAGCCCATCGCGCCCGGGTGCGCTCCTACCACGGCGTGGCGGTCGTCGCGGATCGCGCTGTGCGGGTCTTTTCCAATCACGCCATGTCACCAATCCCCGCCACCCTGTAGGAGCGCACCCGGGCGCGACGGGGGGATCGGTGGAGCCCATCGCGCCCAGGGGTGCTCCTACACGTGCCTGGCGGGTGTTGCGGATCGCGCAGTGCGGCCTTGCCCGAGCACGGTAATGTCACCGATCCCCCCATCGTAGGAGCGCACCTGGGCGCGACGGGCGTCGCCGGTGATGCCCGTCGCGCCCGGGTGCGCTCCTACGGGACATCACTGTTGCGCAGGCCAAAAAAAGCCCCGGCATTGCCGGGGCTTTTCGTTCTACGCCCTGTCCGGGATCAACGATCCGGGCGATGCGTGCCTGAGTCGTTCTGTGCGACCAGATATTCCTTGGACTGCTCGTCCAGCTTGTCGCCCAGCATGCGGCGTATCACCACGAAGAACAGCGGGATGAAGATCACGCCGAGCACGGTGGCGAACACCATGCCGCCGATCACGCCGGTACCGATGGAGTGACGCGAGTTGGCGCCGGCACCGGTGGAGATGGCCAACGGCAACACACCCAGGATGAACGCGAACGAGGTCATCAGGATCGGGCGGAAACGCAGATGCGCCGCTTCCAGGGTTGCCTCGCGCAGGGTCTTGCCTGCTGCGCGCTGCTCCACCGCAAATTCCACGATCAGGATCGCGTTCTTCGCAGCCAGACCAATGACCGTGATCATGCCGATCTTGAAGTACAGGTCGTTCGGCAGGCCGCGCAGCATCGAGAACACGATCGCACCCAGCACGCCGATCGGCACCACCATCAGCACCGCCACCGGAATCGACCAGCTCTCGTAGAGTGCCGCCAGGCACAGGAACACCACCACCACCGACAACGCCAGCAGCAGCGTCGCCGCGTTACCGGCAATGATTTCCTGGTACGACATGCCGCTCCAGTCGAAACCGAAGCCCGGTGGCAGGTCGTTGTTGACGATCTCTTCCATCGCCGTCATCGCCTGACCGGAGCTGCCGCCCGGCGCCGGGTTGCCGACGATGTTGACCGCCGAATACCCGTTGTAGCGGTTCAGTGCCGGCGAGGCGTAGGTCCATTCGGCCTTGACTACATTGCTCAGCGGAATCATCCCGGGTTGGCCGTCGGCGCCTACCGCGGTCGTGCTCGGGCTGAAGAAGTTGCGCAACGACTCGGGGCCGGTACGGAACTGGTCGTCGGAGCGGATGTTGACGCGCTTGATGCGGCCTTCGGAGAAGTAGTCGTTGACATACACCGGTGCCAGCATCAACTGGATCGAGTTGTAGATGTCGCTGACATCCAGCCCCATCGACTGCGCCTGCACGCGGTCCACGTGCAACTGCAGCTGCGGCGCGTTTTCCAGCCCGTTCGGGCGCACGCCCACCATGGTGTCGGCCTTCTCGGCGGCCTTGCCCAGCACGATGTTGCGCGCCTGGGTCAAGGCCTCCTGGCCGGCACCGGCGCGGTCCTGCAACCACATGTCGAAGCCGCCGAACTGGCCCAGGCCCTGCACGGTGGGCAGGTTGACCACGAAGATCTGCGCGCCCTTGATGCCGTAGAAGGCGCCGTTGAGCTGCTGGATCAACTGCTCGGCAGTGACGTCACGCTCTTCCCACGGCTTGAGCCGGATGAAGCCCATGCCCACGTTTTCGCCCGAACCCAGGAAGCTGAAACCGGCGATCTGCAGCATGCCTTCCACGGCCGGCTGCTTCTCCAGCACCGCACGCATCTGCGCGAAGGCTTCGTTGGTACGGATCTTGGTCGCGCCCGGCGGCAGCTGCACGATCGCCACCGCAAAGCCCTGGTCTTCTTCGGGCAGGAAGCTGCTCGGCATGCGCGTGAACAGGAAGCCGCACAGCACCACCAGTACCACGAACACGATCATCCACGGCGGCGAGCGCTTCAAGGTGTGGCCGACCACGCCCACATAGCGGTGCGCCAGCTTGTCGTAGTACTTGTCGAAGGTGCGGTAGACCCAGTTCTTCTTGTCCGAATGGGTGGCCTTGAGGAAGCTGGCGCACAACGCCGGGGTAAAGGTCAGCGCCAGGAACGCGGAGAAGCCCATCGACATGGCGATGGTCAGCGCGAACTGCTTGTAGATCGCACCGGACGCACCGGGCTGCAGCGAGGAGGGGATGAACACCGCCGCCAGCACCACGGTGATGGCCACCACCGCGCCGGTGATCTGAGTCATCGCCTTCTGCGTGGCTGCCTTGGGCTCCAGATGCTCCTCGCTCATGATGCGTTCGACGTTCTCGATCACCACGATCGCGTCATCGACCACGATGCCGATCGCCAGCACCATCGCAAACAGCGTCAGCTGGTTGATGGTGAAGCCGATGGCGTACATGCCGAAGAAGGTGCCCAGCAGCGCGACCGGAATCACCAGGGTCGGGATGACCGTGGCGCGGAAGTTCTGCAGGAACAGCAGCATCACCAGGAACACCAGCACGATGGCTTCGGCCAGCGTGTGGACCACTTCCTCGATGGAGATGCGCACGAAGGTGGTCGACTCGTACGGCGCAAACCAGCTCACGCCCTGCGGGAAGGTGGGCTGCAGTTCGTCGAGCTTGGCACCGACCGCCTCGGACACGTTCAGCGCATTGGCGCCCGGCAACAGCTGGATGCCGAACGCACCGGTGGGCTTGCCGTTGTACTGGGTGTCGAAGCCGTAGTTGCTGGGGCCGACCGAGACGCGTGCGACGTCCTTCAGGCGCACGGTGGCGCCATTGTTGTCGGTGCGCAGGATGATGTTCTCGAACTCTTCCGGCGAGCTGAAACGCCCCTCCGCCGACACCGTGGCCGTGAAGCTGATGCCTTGCGGGGTCGGGTCGGCGCCGACCGAACCGGCGGCGAACTGCACGTTCTGGTTGCGTACCGCGGTCAGCACCTGGGTGGCCGACAGGTTGTAGCCCTGCAGCTTTTCCGGGTTCAACCAGATGTTCATCGCGTACTCGGCGCCGAACTGGTTGGTGCTGCCCACGCCGGGCACACGCGAGATCTGCTCGAGCACGCGCGAACCGACGATGTCGTTGAGCGCGTCGCGGTCGATCGACGGGTTGTCCGAGCGCAGTGCCGCCACCATCAGGAAGCCGGCGTTGGCCTTGGCCACCACCACACCCTGCTGGGTGACTTCCGAGGGCAGGCGCGGCGTGGCCAGCGACACCTTGTTCTGCACCTGCACCTGCGCGATATCCGCGTCGGTGCCGGTTTCGAAGGTCAGCGTGATGGTGACGCGGCCGTTGGACGCCGACGACGAGTTGAAATAGAGCAGGTGGTCGATACCGGTGAGCTGCTGCTCGATGACCTGCGTGACCGCCTTTTCGGCGGTGTCGGCGCTGGCGCCGGGGAAGTTGGCGGTGACGGTGACCTGCGGCGGGGCAATCGTGGGGTACGACTCGATACCCAGATTGAGGATCGAGATCACGCCGGCAAGCGAGATCAGGATCGCCACCACCCAGGCAAAGATCGGGTGTTCGATAAAAAACTTAGGCATGTCCGGGTTCCGTCACTGCTGCTTGGACTGGGAGTCGGCCGGCTGCGCGGCCGCGTCCTGCTTGGGCTGCTCCTGCGCCGCCGGTGCCGCGGCATCGGCCGCGTCGGCGGCCGGTGCGGCCTGCGTATTGCCGGCCTGGCCTGCGGCCGGTGCCGCGCCGGGAGCGCCCGGCTGACCGGGCTGGCCGCCTGCGGCCGGCTTGTTCGGGTCCCACGGCACGCCCTTGGCCGGCTGCCCTTCCTTGGCCTTCTGCACGCCATCGACGATGACCTGGTCGCCCGGTGCCACACCGCCGGTCACGATCCACTGGCCCTGCTGCTGGCCGTCCACGGTAAGGTTCTTGCGCACCACCTTGCCGTCCTTGCCCAGCACCAGCGCATACGCGCCGGTCGCATCGCGCTGCAGCGCCTGTTGCGGCACCAGATAGGCGTTGTTGCGCTGGCCAAGGCTGGCCTTGAAGGTGACGAATGCACCCGGCAGCAGCGACAGTTCCGGGTTGGGCAGGGTGGCACGCAGCGACACCGCACCGGTGCTCGGGTCCACCGTCACCGCCGACACGTCCAGCGTGCCGGGGTGCTGGTATTGGGTGCCGTTGCCCAGTTCCACGTTGATGGTGGACTTGCCGTCGCCGCTGAGCTGCACGTTGCCGCTGCTCTGCGCCTGGCGCAGCGCGGCGAGTTCTTCGCTGCTCATCGCAAAATTGACGTACAACGGGTCGATCTGGTCCACCGTAGTCAGCAGGGTCGCTTCGCCGGAGCCGACCAGCGCGCCTTCGGTCACCCGCTGGATGCCGGCGCGGCCGGTGATCGGCGATGTGACGCTGGCGAAGCTGAGCTGGATCCGGGCGGCCTCGACCGCGCCGCGCGCCTGCTGCACGTTGGCGCCGGAGGAGCGTTCGGTAGCTTCGGCGTTATCGATGTCCGCACGCGAGACGTATTGCTGCGGCGCCAGGCTGCGCGCGCGCTTGGCGGCGATCTGGGCATTGGCGTAGGTCGCTTCGGCCGCGGCCAGCTGGCCCTGGGCCTGCAGCAGGGTGGCCCGCAGCGGCATCGGGTCGATCTCGAACAGCGGCTGGCCTTCCTTGACGTCGGTGCCTTCGGTGTACAGGCGCTTGAGCAACACCCCATCCACGCGGGCGCGCACGTCGGCCGAGCGGAACGCCGACAGGCGGCCCACCAGGTCGCGTTCCAGCGGCAGCGTCTGCGGCTTCATTTCCAGCACCGACACTTCCGGCGGCGGCGGCGCCTGCTGCTGTTCGGGCTTGCTGCAGGCAGCGAGCGCCGCGGTGATGGCCAAGGCCAGGCCGAAGGTGCGGAGCGGGGCAATCATCAGGAGGAACTCCGTTAGGGTATTGAAGTGAGAAAAGAAAGCGGGGCGGGCGCAGGCGCGGCAGGTGCCGCGGCAAACGCCCGCATAAAGGTGTCGACGGCGAACTGCGCCCACTGCTGCCTGGCGGGCAGGCCGGCGCGATGGGGAACCTGAAACCGTTGGCGATCGAAATCCAGCCCGACGATCATGCTCAGCAGCAGCTCGGCCATGAAGTGCGGATCGTCATGGCGCAGCTGGCCGGCCGCCATCGCCTGTTCGAAGCGATGCGCCAGACGTCGCTGCATGCCGACCACGCCTTCGTGGAAAACTTGCCGGGACTGATCCGGGAACCGATGCGACTCGGCTTCCAGCAGACGACAGGTCTGTAGCACATCTGGGCTGTTCAGACGGTCAAGATGGGCCAGCGCAAAGGCCAGCAGGTCCTCGCGCAGATCGCCGGAGACCGCGTCCAACGGCACCGTGGCCAGGTGCACGTGGTCCTGCAGCACATCGCGCAGCAGGTTCTCCTTGCAGCCGTAGTGACTGTAGAGCGTCTGCTTGGAACAGCCGGCGCGCTCGGCCACCGCGTCCATGCTCAGCCGCATTCCGCGTTCGGCAAGCAAGGTATGCACGGCAGCATGGATGCGGCGATCGCAGTCCGAACGCCGGGCAGCACGGGGGGAACGAGGGGTCATGGCGGTAGACTATACCGTCCAGTTTAGTTTTTAAACAGCCTTGACGTAGGCCGTCCGGTCTGCACAACGCCTTGTGTGCCAAGCGTCGCACCGGACTTTGCCGGATCTGGCGATCGGCGGCGGCGCCCGGCCGGGCAGCGGCGGGAAACTTCAGACCCATACGGCTTTTGCACCCCCGCCATGCCTGCCGGCGCTGAGCATTTGCGCTATGCAGCAAGGCGTCGTCACGGTCCATCGGTACAATTCAGCTTTCCTACCGAGCATCCCAGCGCTCTCATGACAGCCAAGAAAGCCGCTCCGAAATCGTCCACGACGTCGGTCAAACCGGTCGCCGAACGTGCCGTCCCCGTGCTTGCCACCGAACCGCAGGCGGTCACCCTCGAGCCGGTGTTTGCCGCACTGCGCAAGCGCTACCCGGCGGCCCGCCAGGCCGAGGTCCAGTCGTTCGCGGCCGGCTTCTATCGGCGCATGGAAGAAGACGAATTTCCCAATCACCCGCCCGAGCAATGGGCGGCGCTGGCGTCGGACATGCTGGAGTTTGCCCGCGTGCGCAAGGCCGGCACGGTCAACGTGCGGGTGTTCAACCCCACCCTGAAGAGCCACGGCTACGAGTCGCCGCATACGCTGCTGCAGATCGTCAACGACGACATGCCGTTCCTGGTGGACTCGGTCAGCATGACCCTGTCGGACCTGGGCATCGGCGTGCACGTGCTGGGCCACCCGGTGCTGCGCATCGCGCGCGACAAGGCCGGCAAGCTGACCGCGGTGGGCGAGGGCAAGAGCGAATCGCTGATGGTGCTGGAGATCGACCGCCAGCCGGCCGATGAGATGCCCAAGGTGGAAGCGGCGGTGCGCAAGGTGCTGGCCGAGGTGCGCGCCATCGTGCAGGACTGGGCCGCGATGCGCGAAAAGATGGTGATGCTGGCCGACGACCTGGCCACCCGCCGCCTGCCCATCGACGACATCAGCCGCCACGAGGCGCAGGAGTTCCTGCGCTGGGCCGCCGCCGACCATTTCACCTTCTTCGGCTACCGCGAATACCGCGTGGAGAAGCAGGACGGCCAGGACGTGCTGGCCCCGGTGGAAGAGACCGGCCTGGGCCTGATGCGCGGCCACGACACCTCGCCGGCGCGCCCGGTGACCACCTTGGCCGCGCATGGCCTGAATGCCTCGTCCAAGCTCAAGGACGCCTTGATCCTGACCAAGACCAATGCGCGCTCGCGCGTGCACCGCGTTGGCTACATGGATTACATCGGCATCCTGGAATTCGATGCCAAGGGCCGCATCGTCGGTGAGCAGCGCTTCCTGGGCCTGTTCACCTCCAGCGCCTACAACCGCCGCCCGTGGGAAATTCCGCTGGTGCGCCAGCGCCACGAATACGTGATGAGCAAGTCGGGGCTGACCCCGAGCAGCCACAGCGGCAAGGCGTTGCGCCACATCCTGGAAACGCTGCCGCGCGAGGAGCTGTTCCAGTCCAACGAAGAAGAGCTGTACCGCACGGCGATCGGCATCCTGGGGCTGCAGGAGCGTGTGCGCAGCCGCATGTTCCTGCGCCGCGACAAATACAGCCGCTTCATTTCCGCCTTGGTGTACATCCCGCGCGAGCGCTTCAACACCGACGTGCGCCTGCGCATCGAAGGCCTGTTGAAGGACGCGCTGCATGGCGAGTACATCGATTCGAGCGTGGTGCTGGGCGAATCGCCATTGGCGCAGCTGCATCTGATCGTGCGCCCCAAGAGCGGCGAAGCACTGGAGTTCAATACCACCGAACTCGAATCGCGCCTGGCGCACCTGCTGCGCAACTGGCGCGACGCCTTGCGCGAAGCGCTGGTGGCGCGCCACGGCGAAGCCAACGGGCTGCGCATGGCGGCCAACTTCGGCCGCGCGTTGCCGGCCGGTTACATCGAAGATTCGTCGATCGAATCGGCGGTGTCCGATGTCGAGCACCTGGCCACGCTGGATGGCCCGGACGATCTGCATCTGAGCCTGCAGGAAATCCGTCGCGACGACGGCATGCGCCTGGATGCCGGCGAAGGCCTGCGCCTGAAGCTATACCGCCAGCTCGACGACATTCCGTTGTCCGACGCGATGCCGATGATGGAAAACATGGGCCTGCGCGTGATCTCCGAGCGGCCGTATCGGCTGCAGGTCGGCGAAACGCCGGTCTACATACAGGATTTCGAGGTCGAATCCACCGCCGGCAAGATCAACGCGGCCAACGCCGATGCCAGCTTCGGTGAAGCCTTCGAGCGCATCTGGAACGGCGATGCGGAAAACGACGGCTTCAATCGCCTGATCCTGGCCGCCGGCCTGCACTGGCGCCAGGTCGCGTTGCTGCGTGGCTACTGCAAATACCTGCTGCAGACGGCCGTGCCGTTCTCGCAGGCGTACGTGGAAGCCACCTTCACCCGTTACCCGCTGCTGGCGCGCCTGTTGGTGGAACTGTTCGAAGCGCGCTTCGACCCCTCCACCGGCAGCGAGACCAAGGCGCAGATCTTTGCCGGCCAGGAGCGCCTGCGCGAAGAGTTGTCTGCGCTGGCCGCCGGCGACGAGGCCACGCTCAAGGCGCTGGAGCCGGTGCTCGAGGCACGTGGCGGCGATCGCGCCGCGCAGCAGGAAGCCACCCGCGCCACGCTGCTGAAGCTGATGGACCGCGTGTCCAGCCTGGACGAAGACCGCATCCTGCGCAGCTTCATCGATGTGATCGATGCGACGCTGCGCACCAACTATTACCAGACCGACAAGCAGGGCAAGCACGCCCATTGCATCAGCTTCAAGCTGGATTCGGCGCGGGTGCCGGACCTGCCCAAGCCGCGTCCGTATCGCGAGATCTTCGTCTACGGGCCGCGTGTGGAAGGCGTGCATCTGCGCTTTGGCGCGGTGGCGCGTGGCGGCCTGCGCTGGTCCGACCGCCGCGAGGATTTCCGCACCGAGGTGCTGGGCCTGGTCAAGGCGCAGATGGTCAAGAACACGGTCATCGTGCCGGTGGGCGCCAAGGGCGGTTTCTACGTCAAGCGCTCGCCGGTGGGCGGGGACCGTGATGCGATCCAGGCCGAAGGTATCGCCTGCTACAAGCTGTTCATCCAGAGCCTGCTCGATATCACCGACAACATCGTCGGCGGCAAGATCGTGCCGCCGCCGCAGGTGGTGCGTCACGACCAGGACGACCCGTATCTGGTGGTCGCCGCCGACAAGGGCACCGCGACCTTCTCCGACATCGCCAATGGGCTGGCGCTGGATCATGGTTTCTGGCTCGGCGATGCGTTCGCCTCCGGCGGCTCGGTCGGTTACGACCACAAGGGCATGGGCATCACCGCGCGCGGTGCGTGGGAGTCGGTCAAGCGCCACTTCCGTGCGATGGGGCGCGATTGCCAGAGCCAGGATTTCAGCGTGGTCGGCATCGGCGACATGTCCGGCGACGTGTTCGGCAACGGCATGCTGCTCTCACGGCATATCCGCCTGCTGGCCGCGTTCGACCACCGGCATATCTTCCTCGACCCGTCGCCGGATGCAGCTGCGTCCTTCGCCGAGCGCGAGCGCCTGTTCAAGCTGCCGCGTTCCAGCTGGGCCGATTACGACGCCAAGCTGATCAGCGCCGGTGGCGGCATCTATCCGCGCACCCTGAAGTCCATCGACATCAGCGCGCCGGTGCGCGAGGCATTGGGGCTGGAGTCCAACGTCAAGCAGCTCTCGCCCAACGAGCTGATGAACGCCATCCTCAAGGCGCCGGTGGACCTGTTCTGGAACGGCGGCATCGGCACCTACGTCAAGGCGTCCAGCGAATCGCACGCCGATGTAGGAGACCGCGCCAACAACGGCTTGCGCGTCAATGGCGGTGAGCTGCGCTGCAAGGTGGTGGGCGAGGGCGGCAACCTGGGCCTGACCCAGCTGGGCCGCATCGAAGCGGCGCAGACCGGCGTGCTGCTCAACACCGACTTCATCGACAACTCGGCCGGCGTGGACACCTCCGACCACGAGGTGAACATCAAGATCCTGCTCAACGACATGGTGCAGGCCAAGAAGCTCACCTATGACGCGCGCAACAAGCTGCTGGCGTCGATGACCGACGAAGTGGCCGACCTGGTGCTGTGGGACAACTACCGCCAGAACCAGGCGATCAGCTTGATGGAGCGCATGAGCGTCAAGCGGCTGGGCTCCAAGCAGCACTTCATCCGCACGCTGGAACTGCAGGGCCTGCTCGATCGCCAGATCGAGTTCCTGCCCTCCGATGCCGAGCTGTCGGCACGCAAGGCACGCGGGCAGGGCCTGTCGCGTCCGGAACTGTCGGTGCTGCTGTCGTACTCCAAACTGGTGGCGTTCCAGCAGCTGCTGGAATCGGACATCCCGGAAGACCCGTACCTGTCCAAGGAATTGCAGCGTTACTTCCCGCAGCCGCTGCAAAAGAAGTACGCCGATGCGATGGAGCGTCACCGCCTCAAGCGCGAAATCATCGCCACTGCGGTGACCAACACCACCATCAACCGCATGGGCGCCACCTTCCTGATGCGCATGCAGGAAGACACCGGCCGCAGCATCGCCGAGGTCGCCAAGGCCTACACCATCAGCCGCGAAACGCTGGATGCGCGCGCGCTGTGGACGCAGATCGATGCGCTGGACGGCAAGGTGCCCGAGTCGGTGCAGATCGATGCACTGGAAGTGATCTGGCGCCTGCAACGCTCGTTCGTGCGTTGGCTGCTGCTGCGTCCGGGCCAGATGCCGGGCATCACGGCGGCGGTGGAGCGTTACCACGGCCCGTTCAACGACATCCGTGTCGCCTCGGGCGTATTGTCCGATACGCAGCGACCGCTGTACGAAGCCAGCGTGCAGGAATGGCAGGACAAGGGACTGCCGCCGCAACTGGCGCAGCAGCTGTGCGAATTGCGCTACCTGGAACCGGCGTTCGACATCATCGAAACCGCGCGCACCCGCAAGCTCAAGCCGGTGGAAGTGTCCAAGGTGCATTTCCGCCTGGGCGACGCACTGCGGCTGCCGTGGTTGTTCGAGCAGATCGACGCGCTGGAGGTCAACGGCCGCTGGCATGCGGTGGCGCGTGGCGTGCTGCGCGACGAACTGGCCGCGCATCAGCGTGCACTGGTGGGCCAGGTGCTGACCCTGCCCGGCAGCAGTGCCGAGGACAAGGTGGCCAACTGGCTGGCGCGCGACGATTCCAGCCTGCGCTTCACCCTGGCCATGCTGGCCGATGTGGCCGAGCAGAAGACCCTGGACTACCCGACCGTGTCGGTGGCAGTGCAGCGGTTGGGCCAGTTGGCCGCGCACGGGGTGTAACGTCAGTGTCCGTGGTGGCGAGACGCTGTTTCGCCACCACGCCGATCGCAGCACGCCGTGTTGCCACTGCTTCTACAAAAAAAAGCCGCCTCAGCGCGGCTTTTTTTGTATGCAACTGCGGCACTTGACACTCGTGGTTGCCGCAATGAAGACTCTCTTAGCTGCGATAAATCTCGCAGCCGGGTGTGGAAGCCCGAAATCCAAGGCGCACAAGCGCCCACGCTGTCGATGCAGGCGCTTTTTTTGTGCTTGCTGATTGATGGCGGGGGCGTGCTCGTCAGCTTTATGGCGGGCGGTGCGTGGGGGCCGAAAGGCCCGCCGGCCCTTGGACCGGTCTTCCAACCGCGCACCGTCCGCCACCCTGTTTGGAAGCGGGGTGACGGACTCCCTCATCCAAGGAGATCCTCATGCCGCGCACCAATCCTGCCCATTCGGCCACTACCGCAACCGCCCCGCAGCCGACCGCCCACACCTTGGCCGATCATGGTGATGAGCGTGAGGACGTGTTCTTCCGTCGCCTGTCCGAGTCACGTGGTGCGGAAGCCACCAACGGCCTGCATTGGTCCGATCTGCCGATGCAATTTGGCCTGGCTCTCAAATGCGCACATATCGATCACTGCTTGCTCGGGCTGCAGGGCGTGTTGGAGATGCTGCACGCCGGTGAGGCGGCCCGCGAGGCGGGTCAACCTGGCCTGGGTGGCGAGCTCACCGATCGCTTGCTCTACGCGTCGCGTGCGCTGGCTGTATCGGGAAAAGAATCGCTGTATGCGTTGCAGGAACGTCTTGCAGCTGCATCGTAAGGTGCAGTGCGAACGTCGGTCATCAACGGCGTCGGACTTCCTCCATTCTGGCTGCGAGCAGCGTTGTTGGCGAGAGACCCGGATGCGCTGGACCGAATTGCTCTCAAGGTTTAGCGATTGAGTGATACAGCGCAGGTGGCGCTCATCAATGGCGACCTGCGCACGAATGCCGCGATAGTGTGGTCATCAGTGACTGAATGGCATTCGCCGTCGGGGCGACCTTTCGCATGCGTGGGTCTGCACCGATTGCCGTGACCAGTTCACTGCCTTATCTGATCTTGACGACCACCTTGCCCTTGGCGCGGCCTTGCGCCAGATACTCCAGCGCCTGCTTTGCCTGGTCGAACGCAAACACCGTGTCGATGACCGGGCGGATGCGTTCGGCTTCGAGCAGTTCGCCGAGTTTGGCCAGTTGCGCGCCGTCCGGGCGAACGAACAGGAATGCGTAGGACACGTCGCGCTTTTTGGCCAGGCGTTTGATCTTGCGGCTCATCAGCTCGAACACCAGCGTCAGCAGACCATTCAAGCGCCGGGCGCGGGCGAAGGCCGCATCCAGTGGGCCGACGAGCGAGATGATCTTGCCGCCCGTCCTCAAGATGCCGAGCGATTTTTCCAGCGTATCGCCCTTGGTGGTGCCGAGTACCACGTCGTAGCCGCTCAGCACGTTCTCGAATTTCTGGGTCTTGTAATCGATCACCTCGTCGGCGCCAAGGCTGCGCACCAGCGGCATATTGCCGGTACTGGTGGTGGTGCCCACGTGCGCGCCGATCTGCTTTGCGAGCTGGATGGCGAAGGTGCCGATGCCACCGGAGCCGGCGGGAATGAAGACCTTCTGGCCGTGCTGCAGTCTGGCGCGCTCCGTGAGCGCCTGCCAGGAGGTGAGCCCGACCATGGGAATGGAGGCGGCCTGCACGAAGTCCAGATTCGCCGGTTTCAGTGCGGCAGCGCTTTCGGGCACCACCGCAAATTCTGCGAGCGTGCCGGTGCCCAGATCGAACACGCTGGCGAAGACCGCATCGCCCTTCTTGAAGCGGGTGACGCGGCTGCCAACCTCGGTGACGATGCCTGCCAGATCGCTGCCCAGGGTGGCGGGCAGGTCGAAGGTGAGAATGGGTTTGAAGGTGCCGGCCATGATCATGTTGTCGACCGGGTTGACCGATGCAGCGTGCACCTCGACCAGCACTTCGTTGGGCTTGAGGGTCGGGCGTGGCAGCTCGGAAAAACCGACTCCGGGTGATTTGCCATAACGCTGGAAGGTAAGTGCTTTCATGTGGTTGGAATCCAATCCTGTCGTTGGAATGAGTGACCGGGCGCCCGAACCGCGGCTGCCGTCACCTGCCGTGCTCGCAACTCATTGGGTGCAGCTTGAGTGCCACGGGAGCGTTTGATGGGATGACTGCTGGCGGCACAAGCCGCATCGGCATGCGCTTCGCCTGCCTGCCGCGGCGGCAACGGCTACTGGCAGTGCACGGCGTTGAATCATCAGGGGCGTAGCTGGTAGCGCTCGGCTGCAGCCGCCTGCTTCAGATCGGACAACACTCCCTGGCGTGCGCCCTCCAGTGCGTCCCAACGCTCGGCCACGTGCAGCGGCGGAATGGTCACCAGCTCGCGACGGTCGAAGCCGACCAGCGCGGCATCGACCAGTTCGCCAACATCCATCAGGTCGCTGAGCGTGTTGATGTCGATCCCTGCGCGCTCCCAGATCTCGGTGCGCGTGCCGGCCGGCAGTACTGCCTGCACGTACACGCCCTTGGCACCCAGCTCCAGGTGCAGGCCTTGCGACAGGAACAGCACGAAGGCCTTGGTGGCGCCATACACGCTCATGCCGAATTCGGGAGCGAAGCCCACCACCGAGCCGAGGTTGACGATCGCGCCGCTGCCGGACTGCGAAAAGCGCGGGGCGACCGCAGCGGAAAGACGTGTCAGGGCGGTGATATTGAGCGCGATCAGGCGTTCTATCGTCTCGGCGTTCTGCTCCAGGATGCCGCCGGACTGGGCGATGCCGGCGTTGTTGATCAACACGCCGATCTGCGCATCGTCGCGCAGGCGCGCCTCGACCTTGCCGACATCGGCCGGCTGGGTGAGGTCGGCCTGCAGCACGTCGACGCTGATGCCGTGTGCGCCCTGCAGACGCGTGGCAAGGGCATTGAGGCGTGCCTGGTCGCGTGCGACCAGTACGAGGTCGTGGCCGCGTTGGGCGAAGCGTTCGGCGTAGACGGCGCCGATCCCGGCGGAGGCGCCAGTGATGAGGACAGCAGAACGTGGGGACATGGGAAGCCTTGGCAGCAGGGGGAGCCGAAACGGAATGTGCGTGTCGACCGGACGCGCCGGGCGCAACCGGGTGAGTGCCAATGATTGCCTTCATCATCTATAAGGTCAAGGTTTTGATGACGAACGGCATCAATGTATGCTGGGCCTTTCGAGGAGGGTCCTCGTTAGAGGTTGGACATGAAGGTCAGCAAGGCGCAGGCACAGGCCAACCGAGCCCATGTGGTCGCCATCGCGTCCAGGCTGTTTCGCGAGCGGGGCTACGACGGCGTCGGGGTGGCGGACCTGATGGGCGCGGCCGGCTTTACCCATGGCGGCTTCTACAAGCAGTTCCGGTCCAAGGCGGCGCTGATGGCCGAGTCGGCTGCCTGCGGCATCGCACAGACGGTGGAGCAGAGCGCCCAGGTCGATGCGTCCGAATTCGTCGACCTGTATGTTTCGCGCTCACATCGCGACAACCCGGCAACCGGGTGCACGATGGCCGCGTTGGGCGCCGACGCCGCACGTCAATCGGAAGAAGTTCGAGCCGCCTTTGCAGACGGCATCGAGCGCATCGTGGCCGGGCTTGCCGCACACGACACTCAGGCAGGCGACGATGAGGCGGCGGCAACGCGTGCCAGGCAGCTGGACCTGATGGCGCACGCCGTCGGTGCCATCGTGCTGTCCAGGGCGTGCCCTGACGACTCTCCGCTTGCCGACGACATTCTTGCTGCCTGCCGACACGCGATCCTGGCGGCCCTGCCGCCCTCTGGCGCATAGGCGGGCCGCTGGCCGGGTGCTGCGCTGTCCGAAGCTGTGGAGGAGCGGCGCATCCTGCCCGCCCTGATGCGGTCACGCGCGACAGACGTTCGTGTTCCCGCGATTCAACGGGTGCCGCGGCACGTCATGTGCCCCACATGCACGCAATGCGCGTGCAAGGCGCCGGGATCGTTCAGCACTTGGCCCGATGCCCGCTCATTTCCTGCCCGGCATCCTTGTCGAAGCGCACATGCCACCAGGTGGCGCTGAGCGAGATCAGGCTGACCACGCAGAACGCCAGCGAGAAATCGCGCTGCGCCGGTTGGGTGTGGTCGCCGGCCAGCATGGCCAGTTTGAGGATCATCGCGCCGGCACACACGCCCACCGAGAGCATCAGCTGCTGCAAGGTGGTGTACAGGCTGCTTGCGCGGCTCATGCGCGCGCTGGGCACGTTTTCGTAGGCGATGGTGTTGTAGGCGGCGAACTGGAACGACATGAAGGCGCCGCAGCACAGCAGCAGGCCGAACATCAGCGCCGGTGGCCAGTCGGGGCGGAACAGCGCGCACACCATGTAGCCCAGGCTGGCCAGCACGCCATTGCCGATCAGGCTGTTGCGGTAGCCGAAGCGGCGCAGTAGCTGCGGGGTGATGCTGCGCATCAGCAGCGCGCCCAGTGCAGTGGCCAGGATCAGGCGGCCGCTGTGCGCGGCGCTCATGCCGAAGCCGATCTGGAACAGCAAGGGCAGCAGGAACGGATGCGCGCCCTGGGTGATACGCATCAGGGCGCCGCCGATCACCGACAGCCGGAACGAATCGATGCGCAGCAAGCTCAGGTCCAGCAACGGGGCGGGGTGGTTGCGCGCATGCCAGAGATAGCCCAGCGCAGCGGCCGCGCCGGTGGCCAGCAACCAGCTGGCCATGCCGATGCCGTCGTCCTGGCTGACCATTTCCAGGCCGAACAACAGGCAGCCCAGCGCCACGCCGCACAGCACGAACCCGCGCAGATCGAAACGTGTTGGCGCAGTCTCGGTGGGAATCTCCGGGATGAACCGGCGCACCAGCAGGAAGCCGGCGATGCCGATCGGCACATTGATGTAGAAGATCCAGCGCCAGTCCAGATACGAAACGAAGAACCCGCCCAGCGGCGGCCCCAGCATCGGGCCGATGAAGGCGGGCACCAGCGTCCAGGCCATCGCGGAGACCAGATGGCGGCGCTCTACCGTGCGCAGCAGGATCAGCCGGCCCAGCGGGGCCATCATCGCGCCACCAGCGCCCTGCAGCACGCGTGCGGCCACCATGGTGGGCAGGCTGTCGGCCAGCGAACACAGGATCGAGCCGGCGACGAACACCCAGATCGAAGCGCCGAACACGCGGCGCAGGCCGAAGCGGTCGGCGATGGCGCCGCTGGCCGGGATCAGCACCGCCAGCGCCAGCAGATAGCTGGTCATGGCGATGCTCATGGCCGGCGCGGCCACGCCGAAGTCGCGCGCCAGCGTAGGCAGCGCGGTCGCCAGCACCGTGGCATCCATCTGCTCCATGAAGATGGCGCAGGCCAGGATCAGCGAAATAATGCGGTAGTCGGGATAACGCGGCGGGGCGGTGCCGGCGTCGGACACGCTGGAAGACATCGGACTCTCGGTTGCGGGGCTGCATCGACGGCGCCAGTGGAGCGTCCGGATCGGCCCGCGTCGCACGGTGTTGTGCGGCGCAACATGGGTATTGTCCGCTGGTGTGGGGCGGGGTTCAAGCGCACTTGGGCAACAGTGCGTGCTTGTCGATGCAGACGCAGTGGTGTGGATGGTGGACGCTGGTGTTGATGCAGAGGTTTGCGGCTGAAGCGGGTTGCCCGCACCCTCATCCGGCGCTGCGCGCCACCTTCTCCCGGAGGGAGAAGGATCAAGATGCAGCACGCGGAACCCTCATCCGGCGCTGCGCGCCACGTTCTCCCGGAGGGAGAAGGATCAAGCATGCAGCACGCGGACAGTGACGGCACCTGGGCAAAGTTCCTCTCCCTGCGGGAGAGGGGTTGGGGTGAGGGTACGGCGGAAGACAGCCAACTCGACATCGCGAATGGGCGGTTGTCTTGGCTACCCGAATCAGCGCTATGCGGCAGGGCTGTCCCAGGCGTCCTTGATCTGCAGGATCTGCGGCAATGCCTCGCGGAAGTGCTGTACCAGGCGCGGTTCCAGTTGCTTGCCCGCCATGCTCTCGATCTTGCGCATGGCGTCTTCCACCGTCCACGGCGCCTTGTACGCGCGCCGGCCGCACAGCGCGTCGAACACATCGGCCACCGCCACGATGCGCGCCGCCTCCGGGATGGCTTCGCCGGCCAGCCCTTGCGGGTAGCCGCTGCCGTCCCAGCACTCGTGGTGATGCAGGGCGATGTCGGCGGCCAGCTGGAACACCGGCCCGCGCCCGTGGCGCAGCAGGTCGTGCCCGGCCTGCGGGTGTTGCCGTACCACCGAGCGCTCGTGCTCGTCCAGCGCGTCGGGCTTGTGCAGGATGCTGCCGGGCACGGCGATCTTGCCGGCGTCGTGCAGCGGTGCCGCATCCTGCAGTACCTGGGCCTGCTGCGGCGACCAGCCGGCGGCTTCGGCCAGCACACGTGCGTATACCGCCATGCGCCAGATATGCGCGCCGGTGTCCACGTCCTGGCCCTGGCCGGCCGTTCCCAGCAGGTGGATCGCGTCGCGGTACTGCTGCGCCAGGCGTGTGCATTCGGCCAGTTTGAGTTGCGTGCCGATGCGCGCCTTGAGCAGGGCCGGCGAGTAGGGCTTGCTGACGTAGTCGGCCGCGCCGGCGTCCAGCCCGGCGCGTTCGTCCTGTTCGCTGCTGCGAGCGGTCACGAACAGGATCGGGATGGTCTGGCTGGCCGGCTGCTGCTTGAGCGTGCGAGCCACCGCGTAGCCGTCCATGTCGGGCAATTCCACATCCAGCAGGATCAATGCCGGTTGATGGCGCGTCACCGCATCCAGCGCCTCGCCGCCGGTCTTGGCGAAGACCAGCGGAAAATCGTCGCGCAGCAGCTGGCGCAAGGTGGCCAGGTTGCTGGATTCGTCGTCGACACAGAGCAGGGGACGGGACGGCATGGAGGGTCCTTGCAGTCGGGCAGGAGATCGAGGTCAGCGTGGGTGGGTGGCGTGCCAGTCGCGCAGGGTGGCTTCGGCGCGGCGGAAGTCGAAGTCCTCCACCGCGCGCTGCAGTTCCTCCTGCAGGCTGCGCGGCAGGCGCGGTGCGCAGATCAGCAGTGCGTGGTCGATCTTGTCGGCGTCGTCGCTGGCGAAGGCGGCCTGCAGGATCTGCAGGCTGTCGGCATCCAGCGCAACGCCGGCATCGTCGCTGTCGGCCTCCTGCGCATCGTCCTGCACGAAGGCGCGAATCGCGTCGGCGGTGCGCTGCATCACGTCCTTTAGCGCGAGCAACGAGGCGGTGATGTCGTGGCCGTCTTCGATGCGGGTTTCCAGATCGCCCGCCGCGCCGGCCAGGGCCGGCAGCGCCAGCGAGCCGGCAGCGCCACGCAGCTTGTGCGCCAGCGCGCCGATGGCCGGCAGCTCGTTGCGGCGCAGGTGCTCGGCCGCCACATCGGCCGGGTTCGGGTTGTCGCGCAGCAGCTTGATCAGATAACGCACGTAAGGCTCGCGGTCGCGCCAGAGGCTGTGCGCACGTGCCGCGTCCAGCAGTTCCGGCGTGTCGTGCATCCACGCCGGGCCGGCGGCCACGGCGGTCTCGTGCGGCAGCGACGAAATGCGCTTGACCCCGGGATGCATGAAATGGCGGATCGCGGTGACCAGCTCCTCGACGTTGAACGGTTTGGCGATGAAGCCGTTCATGCCGGCCTCCAGCGCTTTTTCCTGCTGCGGGCGGAACGCGCCGGCGGTCAACGCAATCACCGGCAGACTGGCCAGGGCGGGGATCTGCCGCAGCCGGCGGGTGGCTTCGTACCCGTCGACCACCGGCATCTGCACATCCATCAGCACCAGGTGGAACAGATCGGGCGCGCGTTTGAGCGTATTGACCGCCTGCTCGCCGTCATGGGCGACGGTGACCATGGCACCTTCGCCTTCGAGGATGCGTTGCGCCACCTCGCAGTTGATGTCGCTGTCGTCCACCAGCAGAAGATGCGCGCCTTCCAGCCGCCGTGCGACGAAGGTCGGCGTCACCGGACGCGCGCCCGGACGCTGTTCCACCAGTTGCTCCACCAGCCGATGCAACGCGGCCGTGGTGACCGGCTTGGTCATCACCGCGTCCAGGTCCTGTTGTTCTGGGTGTTGCTCCAGCAGGCGCCGTTCGTAGGCAGTGACCATCACGATCACCGGGTGCGGACCGGGCGCTGCGCGCGCGCGGATCTGCCGGGCGATCGCCACGCCGTCGATGTCGGGCATGCGCCAGTCGAGCAGGAAGATGTCGTACGGCTCGCTGGCCTGCTCGATGGCGGCCAGCGCGGCCTGGCCGTTTGCCACCGCGTCCACGCGCCAGCCGAGCTCGGTGGTGATACGCACCAGGTTGTTGAGCGCCGCATCGTGGTCGTCGGCGATCAACACCCGCGGCATCGCTTCCGGCGGCAGCGCCGGGAGCTCCTGATGCGCAGTGGGGGGCGCGGCCTTTTCCAGCGTCACCACAAAATAGAACTCGCTGCCGCGGCCGGGCACGCTTTCCACTTCCAGCTCGCCGCCCATCAGCTCGATCAGGCGTCGGCTGATGGTCAGGCCCAGCCCGCTGCCGCCATAGCGACGGCTGGTGGAGGTGTCGGCCTGCAGAAACGGAGAGAAGATCAGGCTCTGCTTTTCCTTGGAAATGCCGATGCCGGTGTCGCGTACCGAGAACAGCAGCTTGACCTTGTTGGGGTCGCCGCTGGGGAAGCGCCGCACCGACAGCACCACTTCGCCTTCCTCGGTGAACTTGATGGCGTTGCCGACCAGGTTGACCAGCACCTGGTTGATGCGCAGTGCATCGCCCAGCAGCCAGCGGCCGTCGCGCGGTAGTGGCTCGACGATCATCTCCACCGGTTTTGCACTGAGCGAAGAGCGCATCAGGTCGGCGATGTTGTCGAACAACTGGTTGAGGTCGAACGGCGCACGTTCCAGATCGATTCGCCCGGCTTCGATCTTGGAGAAGTCCAGGATGTCGTTGATGATTTCCAGCAGGGTGCGCGCGGAGCGATCGATCTTGGTGACCATGTCCTGCGCCGCGCCGGGAAGTTCGCTGCGCTGAAGCAGGTACAACATGCCCAGGATGGCATTCATGGGCGTGCGGATTTCGTGGCTCATGTTGGCCAGGAAATCGGACTTGGACTGGTTGGCGCTCTTGGCCGCATCCATCGCCAGGCGCAGCTGTTTTTCGTGCAGTTTCTGCTCGGTCAGGTCCACCGCGACGCCGAGGTAACCGATTACTTGGTCGTTGTCGTCGCGCAAGGTGCTCAAGGTCAGCAGCACCGGCAGGCGGCGGCCGTCGTGACCGACGTAGGTCCATTCGCTGGTGTCGCTGCGCCCCAGGCTGGTCAGAGCGGCAACCGCCTCCAGGGTGGGCGCCACCGGGACGCCGGTCTGTTCGGACAGCCGGTGCGCACGTTCCTGCAATTCTTCGGCTTCGACGAACTGGCTGACCTTGCGGCGGCCGATCACATCCTCGGCGGCGTAACCCAGCAGTTTTTCCGCGGCCGGGTTGAACAGCGTGACAAAGCCGCTGGAGTTGGCGGCGATGATGGCGTAGCCGGCGTGCGCCAGGATCGCGCGCTGCAACACCGAGAACTTCACCAGTTCGCTGGTGCGCTCGGCCACCTGATGTTCGAGCGAGGCATTGAGATCGACGATGCGCTGATGCGAGCGCACCCGGTCGGAGATGTCGCGGAAGAAGTGCGAATGCCCGCTGAGCGTGCCATCGGCATCGATGATCGGTGCCTTGCTGGCCAGTACATGCACGTGCTGTCCATCGCGGTGGCGCATGCGCTGCGCGGCAGAGGCGTTGCCCAGATGCGCATCGTCGGCGTGGTCGACCTGCGGCATCGCATAGGGCTGCGGTGACAGCAGTCCTGTCAGGTCCTGGCCGATCGCCTCGTCGGCGGTGTATCCGAACATGGCCTCGGCCGCCGGATTCCAGTGGGTGACGCGGCCGTCCGGTGTTTCGGCGACGATGGCCTCGCTGGAATGGCTGACCAGCGCGGCCAGTTCCATCTGCTTGCGCAGCACTTCTTCGCGACGCAGCCCGTTGCTGAAATACAGCGCCAGCAAGGCGGCAAACAACACCGAGGTGGCCATGACCAGGCCGCCGACCAGCCAGGGCGAGGTCTGGTTGAGCGAGGCCACGAAACTGGCGGTCGGCTGGGCGGTGATGACCCAGGTGCGGCCATAGATGGGCAACAACTGCACCACCGGCGGGCGCCGCGCACTGTCGCTGATCGGCGTGCCGCTGCGATAGAAATTGTGGGTCGGCTCGTTGCGGTCGGACAGGTCCAGCGCCACATCGTTGCGCTCGCCCAGCGCGCTTTGCACCATCTGCTCGACACTGAAGGGCGCATACACCCAGCCGCTGGTGGCCGCCATGCGTTGCTGCGGGGTCTGCAGCGGCATGCCTTCGCGGTACACCGCCAGCAGCACCAGAAAGCCGCTTTCGGTGGGCACGCGGTAGCCCGACAACGAGATCGGCGAGGTCATGATCGGGGAGCCGCTGCGCGCGGCCTGCAAGGCGGCGGCGCGGCGCCGTGGTTCGGAGGCGATGTCCAGACCGATCGGGCGGTTGCCCGAGGATTCGGGTTCGAAATACAGCACGAGGTAGCGCTCGCCTTCCCACGGCGCGAGCAGGCGCCGGTGGATGTCCGGTGCGCCGTCGGCGCGTGCGGTCTGCAGGAACGCGGCCTCCTCGGACGGTGCGACCCGGTGGATATAGCCGTACCCCAGCACGCCGGGGAACTCGCGCGAATAATCCCGCGAGCGGCTGTAGAGGGTGAAGCGCTCTCGACTGATCACATCGCTGCCAGCGCCGATCACCGCGCCACGCGCACCGCGCAGGCCGTGCTCGAAGGTATACATGCGCTCGCTGATGTTGCGCGCCAAGGTGCGCACCACATACTGAAAACGCTGCTCGCGCTCGAGCTCGTTGTGCCGGTGCAGCCAGACTCCGGTGGCGATGGCCGCAATCAGGCCTGCGGTGAGAATCAGCAAGGCGCTGGCAAACGCGCGGCGCCCGTATTTCCTGCGCAGATCCCAGCGGCCGTTCGGCATCTTCGTCCCTTTGCCTTGCCTGTTGCGTGCCCAGTGTGCTGGCCGACAACACTGTCGGCTTCGTGGTACCGCCTGACGATCATCCGGCTGCGTGCAGTGTCCCCCGCGGCATCGGCCGCACCGTCTGGGCGATCATCGTCGTGTCAGTGCATCAGAACGATAGCCAGATCGACAGTGCGTGAAGGGCAAGGCCGATCAGTCCACCGACCAACGTTCCGTTGAAGCGAATGTATTGCAGATCGCGTCCGACACCCAATTCCAATTGTTCGACGAGGTGACGTTCGTCCCAACTTTTCATGGTCGACGCGATGTGCTCGGTGACCGATGCGCGCAGCCGCGTGGTGAGTTTGTCGGCGGCCTGCAACATATGCTGGTTGAGCGCCTCGCGCAGCGAAGGATCCTGCGACAGGGCCTGGCTTAGCGATTGCATGGAGCGCTCCATGTGCGCGGCCATCGACGACTCTTCACGCGCCAGGTCATTGCGCAGGGCATCGCGGATTTCGCCCCATAGCCCCTGCACATACTCCTGCAATGCCGGATGTTCGATCGCGCGCTGTTTGAGGTCTTCCACGCGCGCGGCCATTTCCGGCTCGTCGCGCAGGCGCGCGATGTAGCCCTGCAGCCAGGCCTCGTAGTCGAGCCTGATTGGATGGTCGGGTGTGGTGAGGATGTCCTGCAATTCTTCGAGCGCCGCCCGCGCCATGCGGTCGGCCAGGCTGTCGCCGATCTCCTCGATCGGCTTGACCCAGTTCACCGTGCCGACCAGCTTGGGCCACTCGCGGCGCGCATAGCGCACGATCAGCGCGGAGGCGCGCGTCTTGACCTGTTCCTGGTCCAGCCATTGCCCCAGCCGCAGCAGCACTTCGTCCAGCAACTTCTGATGGCGGCCGTCGGTGGTGAGCAGGGCCATGACATCGCCGACCGTGGCGGCGGCATTCCATTTGCGCAGGCGGTCCACGACAAAACGCTGGATGGCACGGCGCACCGCCGCTTCATCCAGCAGTTCCAGCGCCTGCAACATCCAGCCGCGCGCCATCTGCGCCAGCATGCGTGCCTGCTCGGGCTTGGCCAGCCACTCGCCGAGGCGGCTGGCCGGGTCGAACACGCGCAGCTTGTCCATCAACGCCTCGGGCGCCAGGAACTGATCGCGCACGAACACCGCCAGCCCATCGGCCAGGCGCTCCTTGCCGCGCGGCAGGATGGCGGTGTGCGGGATCGGCAGGCCCATCGGGCGACGGAACAGCGCCACCACCGCAAACCAGTCGGCCAGTGCGCCGACGGTGGCCGCTTCGCAAAACGCCGACACCCAGGCCCAGATGCCTTGCTCGCCCATCAGGTGGCTGACGACAAAGCCGGCGAACATGGCCAGCAGCAACGCTACTGCGAGTAGCTTCATGCGCTGCAGCTGCGCGCGACGCGGATCGATCGGACGGGGAGTGCTGAGACTGGGTTCCATCAGTGAAGTGTACCCAGTCGTTTGACCAGGGCATGTCCACGGCAGGTGGCGCCACCACGCGCGCAGGTTGGTGGCCGTGTCTTGCGTGCTTTTGCTCCAGCTGCGCTTGAGTTGGGGCGCCCCAGCGGCTGTTGCCGTCGTAGGAGCGCACCTGGGCGCGACGGGCTTTATCGGGAATGCCTGTCGCGCCCAGGTGCGCTCCTACAATGGCGTGCTCTGGCTGGAATGACTTGCCACTAGCGGCGTATTGCGCAGGCCGGCGGTCCGGTCGCGATGCGACCAGTCGCCCGCGTAGGAGCGCACCTGGGCGCGAGGCGTTACCGGTAATGCTTCGTCGCGCCCGGGTGCGCTCCTACCACGGGCAGGCTTGCCGGATCGGCAGGTGCGCACTTAGCCGCGCAGGCGCTCCAGCTGCGATTGCAGTGCGGCGACCTTGGACTGCAGGGCGGCGTTTTCGTTTTCCAGTTCGGTGACGCGGCGTTGCAAGGCCTTGAGGTCGCGGCGTTCGGCTTCGCCGCCTTCGGCTTCGTCGGACTTGGGCTTGCGCTTGGCGTCGCGCACGCGCTTGGCGGCCTGCTTCAGTTCGGCCTTGCCCGCCTGTGCGGCGGCACGCTGTTCGTCTTCGGACAAGGTGGCCACGGCAGCAGCGGCGCTGATGGAAATCTCGCCGGACTTCACCGCCTGCACCACTTCCGGGGCGGCCTGTTTGTGGATGCGCTCGATCATCACCACCTGGTTGCTGCTCAGGCGCGCCTCGCGTGCCAGCTCGGCGCGGCTGACCGGGGTGGAGGTCTCTTCCCACGGCGGGCTGTCGGTGTCTTCGGTCGCTTGCGCGGCGCTGCCGTCACGCATGGCGCTGTCATCGCCGCTGCTTGCCGCGTGCGCGTCGGCCTGCAGGGGCGCTTCGGCGGCGGCATCGGCATCGCGCTGGGTGCGCTGGCGCAGCGCCAGGATCTCGCGCTTGCGCAACGCCAGCACGCCACGCTGGAAGTCGGAGACGCTGCGCCGGCCCAGGTGCTGCTCGATCATCCACAGATGCACGTCCTGCATCGACTGGAAGCGTGGGTTCTGCACGGTCTGGAACGGCAGCCCGTGCTTCTGGCAGATGCCATAGCGGTTGTGACCATCCACCAGCACATCGCCCCACAGCACCAAGGCGTCGCGGCAGCCTTCAGCCAGCAGGCTGCGCTCCAGCGCCTCGTGCTCGTCGGGGGTCAGCGGATCGATATAGGCCTTGAGTTCTTCTTTGACAACGATGTTCATGCGGCAACGGCGGGGGAGTGCGGGGCCGGCATTGTAGTGAGCCTGCCCCGGCTTTGCGCGCTTGACGTGCTGCCTGCCGCGTGACACGCGAGCACGTGTGGATGGCGAACGCGGCAGCGGGCCGGCGGTGCCGCAAACGGACTGCCTGCCTGCCGCACGCAGGCGGCACCATCCGTGCGGCGGTGCCGCCGGCCACTGCCGCGCCCCGGATGGATGCCGCGGCGTTGTCGAGCATGTGCCTGAAAGGCCACCTCCCGCCAAGCGCCCCATCGCGCGGCGCATTGAACAGAGCAGTGCCGTTGCGGCCGCGCCCGCTACGCACCCGGGCTGCCCCCCCTCGGCCACACTCACTCCAGCTGACGCAGGATCCCCGCCAGCGTCTGGACCATCTGCCCGATCTGTTCAGGGCTGACGATCAGTGGGGGTGACAGCGCGATGACATCCCCGGTCACCCGCACCAGCAGGCCGGCGTCGTGGAAGCAGCGCTCGAACACCTCGTAGCCGCGCGCACCGGGGGCACCGTCGCGCGGCGCCAGCTCGATCGCACCGATCAAGCCGATGTTACGGATGTCGATCACGTGCGGCAGGCCGCGCAAACCGTGCAACGCTGCTTCCCACTGCGTGCCAAGCGTGATCGCACGCGTGAACAGGTCTTCTTCGGCGTAGGTATCCAGCGTGGCGATCGCCGCCGCGCAGGCCAGCGGGTGGCCGGAGTAGGTATAGCCATGGAACAGCTCGATCGCCTGCTGCGGACCGTGCATGAAAGCATCGAAGATGGCATCGGCCACCAGCACCGCACCCATCGGCACGGTGCCGCTGGTCAGCCCCTTGGCGGCGGTGATGATGTCCGGGGTGACACCGAAGCGCTGCGCCGCGAACGCTTCGCCGACCCGGCCAAAGCCGGTGATCACCTCGTCGAACACCAGCACGATGCCGTGGCGGTCGCAGATGGCGCGCAACCGCTGCAGGTAGCCCTCCGGCGGCAGGATCACGCCAGCCGAGCCGGACACCGGTTCGACGAACACCGCGGCGATCGTGGAGGCATCGTGCAGGGTGATCAGCCGCTCCAGATCGTCGGCCAGCTCGGCACCGTGCACCGGCAGCCCGCGCGAATAGGCGTTGCGCTGCAGATCCAGGGTGTGGCGCAGGTGGTCGGTGCCGGCCAGCAACGGGCCGAACCATTTGCGGTTGTTGGGCAGCCCGCCGATCGACATGCCACCGAAGCCCACCCCGTGGTACGCCTTCTCGCGGCCGATGAAGCGGGTGCGCTGGCCCTCGCCGCGCAGGCGGTGATAGGCCAGCACGATCTTCATCGCGCTATCCACTGCCTCCGAGCCGGAGTTGGTGAAGAACACATGGCCCAGGCCGGGCGGGGCGAGGGCGGCCAGGCGTTGCGCCAGCACGAATGGCAGCGGTGAGCCCATCTGGAAGGTGGGAGCAAAGTCCAACGTGCCGGCCTGGTCGCGGATTGCGGCCACGATCCGTTCGCGCGCGTGGCCGGCGTTGCAGCACCACAGGCCGGCGGTGCCGTCCAGGATCTGCCGGCCATCGACATCGCGGTAATACATGCCGGCGGCGGAGGCGAGCAGGCGAGGGCGGGCCTTGAATTGGCGGTTGGCCGTGAACGGCATCCAGAACGCCTCCAGCGGCCCGGGTGCAGGCAGCGCAGGCGCGTCGTCGTGCGCAAGTGGGTCGTGCATGGCCGGCTCCGTTGCGGGGTGTCGCCCGACTGTACGCAGGCATCGTGTCGGCCGTCACCCGGGCGATGGCGGGAATGCGGCACATGGCGCGGGGCGCCCGGCCGGCGCCTGTGGAGTTAGTCCATAAGAACTAGTCAATTAGTCGCAGCCCCGGCCGCTAATCTCACAGAACGCCTGCGTGGCGTGGGGATGGCCATGCGATGGAACGCTACGGGGGCGTCGCCAAGCATTGCAAAGCGGCAAGGATTGCCGATGATGCGCCAGACAACCGCCAGTTGGGCCTGGTTGTCGTCGCTGCCCTTATCGCAAAACGCCAATCGATCGCAGCCGTCAATCGTCTTTATCGCAGTTCATCGCACTTTATTTTTGGGGAAATGGGAATGACGCAAGGGTCCACCGTGGCGACAGCCAGCGGCGCTGACGCCGGTCTGCTGTCCAAGGAGCGCATCGTTGCGCGTCCGGGGTTCAATCGTTGGCTGGTTCCGCCGGCTGCACTGGCGATCCATCTGTGCATCGGCATGGCCTATGGCTTCAGCGTGTTCTGGTTGCCACTGTCCAAGGCGCTGGGCATCACCGAAGCGATTGCCTGCCCGGCCGACATGGGCCTGTTCGCGCGCATGGTGGCCACCACCTGCGACTGGAAGATCAGCGAGCTGCAGTGGATGTACACGCTGTTCTTCGTGCTGCTGGGCTGTTCGGCGGCGATCTGGGGCGGCTGGCTGGAACGTGCCGGCCCACGCAAGGCTGGTGTGGTGTCGGCGCTGTGCTGGTGCGGCGGCCTGGTGATCTCGGCGGCCGGTATCCACTTCCATCAGATCTGGATGCTGTGGCTGGGTTCGGGCGTGATCGGCGGCATCGGCCTGGGCCTGGGCTATATCTCGCCGGTGTCCACGCTGATCAAATGGTTCCCGGACCGTCGCGGCATGGCGACCGGCATGGCGATCATGGGCTTCGGTGGCGGTGCGATGATCGGCAGCCCGCTGGCCGACGCGCTGATGCGCCACTTCGCCACGCCGACCTCGGTGGGCGTGATGGAAACCTTCCTGGTCATGGCCGCGCTGTACTTCGTCTTCATGATGGCCGGCGCGTTCGGTTATCGCGTGCCGCCGAGCGGCTGGACCCCGGCCGGCTGGACCGCGCCGGTGGCCAGCAACAACGCCATGATCACCGCCAACCATGTGCACGTGAAGAAGGTCTGGGGTATCCCGCAGTTCTGGTTGCTGTGGGGCGTGCTGTGCCTGAACGTCTCGGCCGGTATCGGCGTGATCGGCATGTCTTCGCCGATGCTGCAGGAAGTGTTCGGCGGCCGTCTGATCGGGGTGGACGTCGGCTTCGGCAGCCTGGATCCGACCCAGCTGGCCAGCATCGCGGCCATCGCGGCCGGCTTCACCGGCCTGCTCAGCCTGTTCAACATCGGTGGCCGGTTCTTCTGGGCCAGCATGTCCGACAAGCTCGGTCGCAAGAACACCTACACGCTGTTCTTCGTGCTGGGCATCTGCCTGTACGCCGCGGCGCCGTCGGCCGGTGGCGTGGGCGGCATCGCGCTGTTCGTGGGCATCTTCTGCATCATCCTGTCGATGTACGGCGGCGGTTTTGCCACCATTCCCGCCTATCTGGCCGATCTGTTCGGCACCCAGATGGTCGGCGCCATCCACGGCCGTCTGCTGACGGCGTGGGCCACCGCCGGCATCCTCGGCCCGGTGGTGGTGGGGTATATGCGCGAGTACCAGCTGGCGCACGGCAGCCCGCCGTCACAGGTCTACAACACCACCATGTACATCCTGGCCGGCATGCTTGTGCTCGGCCTGATCTGCAATCTGTTGGTGCGTCCGGTGGCCGCGCGTCACTTCATGACGCCCGACGAGCTGGCACGCGAAAAGCAGCTGGCGCACGAAAAGGTCGACCGCAGCGGGCATGCGGTGCTGCCGCCGGAGCAGATGGCGCGCATCGGTCATGGCGGCAACCCCGCACTGGTGGCGTTTGCCTGGCTGGCTGTCGGCATCCCCATGGCGTTCGGCATCTGGGTAACGCTGCAGAAAGCTTTCGTGCTGTTTCATTGAGGTGAGATGACCAGTCCGTCTTCCCGCACGGTGCGCCCGGGCAGTGTGGTGCGCACCGTGATCCGCCATCGCGGCGGTCGCGGTGCCACGGTGCAGGACATGGTGGCGGCCGAAATGCCGGTTGCCCTGATCTACAACCAGGTGCCGTTCGCGGTGATGATGGCCACGCCGGAGGACCTGGAGGATTTCGCCCTCGGGTTTTCCTTGAGCGAAGGCATCGTCGACCACGCGCAGGACCTGCGCGTGCTGGCGGTGGAGACGTTTCTGGAAGGCGCCTCGCTGCAGATCGAGGTACCGCCCGAGCGCGCGGCGGCGTTGGACCAGCGGCGGCGCAATCTGGACGGGCGCAGCGGTTGCGGCGTGTGCGGCAATGAATCGATCGAGGCGGTGCTGCGTGTGCCGCCGGTGGTGCAGTCCACGCTGCGGATCGATGCAGATGCATTGGCACGTGCGCTGGAGGCCTTGCATGCGCAGCAGCCGATTGCCGCGCAGACCGGTGCGGTGCACGCGGCCGGTTGGGCCGATGCAAATGGCGTGGTGCAGCTGGTCCGCGAAGACGTGGGCCGGCATAACGCCCTGGACAAGTTGATCGGTGCATTGGCGCGCGCGCGCATCGATGCATCGCAAGGGTTTGCGGTGGTGACCAGCCGCGCCAGTTACGAGATGGCCATGAAAGCCGCGCAGGCCCGGATTCCGCTGTTGGCAGCGATTTCGGCACCGACTGCCCTGGCGATCAGCCTGGCCGACAGCGCGGGACTGACCCTGATCGGGTTTGCCCGCAATCACGATTGTGTTGTTTACAGCCATCCACAACGCCTGGACCTGGGTGTTGCCGTGGGAGAGCCCGCATGAGCAAGAAGACCATCAAGCAGTACGACAATCCCGCTGGTGGCTGGGGCGCCTTGCGCTCGGTCGCCAAGCACCTGATGGAACAGGACATCGCGGTGCAGGGCGCCAAGACGCTGCTGCACGCCAACCAGCCGGACGGCTTCGACTGCCCGGGCTGCGCCTGGCCGGACCGCGATCACACCTCCACCTTCGAATTCTGCGAAAACGGCGCCAAGGCCGTGGCAGCCGAGTCCACCGCGCGGCGCGCCGGGCCGGAGCTGTTCGCCTCGCACAGCGTCAGCCTGCTGTCGCAGTACAGCGATTACTGGCTGGAAGGCCAGGGCCGGCTAACCCACCCAATGCGCTATGACGCGGCCACCGACCATTACGTGCCGGTGAGCTGGGACGCTGCGTTTGCGCAGATCGCCAGCCATCTCAACGGGCTGGCAAGCCCGGACGAGGCGATCTTCTACACCTCCGGGCGCACCAGCAACGAGGCAGCGTTCCTGTATCAGCTGTTCGTGCGCGAGTTCGGCACCAACAACTTCCCCGACTGCTCCAACATGTGCCACGAGCCCTCCGGCACCGCACTGCGTTCGCAGATCGGCGTGGGCAAGGGCACGGTGTCGCTGCACGATTTCGAACTGGCCGACGCCATCTTCATCTTCGGGCAGAATCCGGGCACCAATCATCCGCGCATGCTGGGCGAGTTGCGTGAGGCCTCCAAGCGTGGCGCGGCGATTGCGGCCTTCAATCCGCTGCGCGAGCGCGGGCTGGAAAAATTCGCCGACCCGCAGGACAAGCTGGAGATGCTGCACAACGGCTCCACGCGTATCGCCTCGGATTATTTCCAGCTCAAGATCGGCGGCGACCTGGCCGCGATCAAGGGGATCATCAAGCATGTGCTGGAGCGCGACGCGCAGGCCCAGCGCGAAGGCACGCCGCGGTTGCTGGACCTGGATTTCATCGCCGAGCACACCGCCAACTTCGACGCGTTCGCGGCCGATGTGCAGGCCGAGCGCTGGGACACCATCGTCGAGGAATCCGGTCTGGACGAGGCGGCACTGCGCAAGGCCGGCGAGATCTATCTCAATGCCGAGCGCGTGATCGCCTGCTGGGGCATGGGCATCACCCAGCACAAGCATTCGGTGGCCACCATCCACATGATCACCAACCTGCTGTTGCTGCGCGGCCACCTGGGCCGTCCAGGCGCGGGCGTGTGCCCGGTGCGCGGGCACAGCAACGTGCAGGGCGACCGCACGATGATGATCTACGAAAAGCCGCCGGCCGCATTCCTGGACAAGCTGCAGTCGGTGTTCGGCTTTGCGCCGCCGCGCGCAGACGGCTTCGACACCGTGGGCGCGATCGAGGCGATGCTGGACGGGCGCGGCAAGGTGTTCTTTGCGATGGGCGGCAACTTTGCCGCGGCCACGCCGGATACCGATGCCACGCACCGCGCGCTGCGCAACTGCGAACTCACCGTGCACGTCACCACCAAGCTCAATCGCAGCCATCTGGTGCACGGGCGCGATGCGCTAATCCTGCCGTGCCTGGGCCGTACCGAAATCGATATCCAGGACGCCGGCTCGCAGGGTGTGACGGTGGAAGATTCGATGAGCATGGTGCACCTGTCGGCCGGCATCAATCCGCCGGCTTCGCCTGATTTGCTGTCCGAGCCGGCGATCGTGGCGCGCATGGCCGAAGCCACGCTGGGCGCGCGCAGCGCGATCCGCTGGCGCTGGCTGGTGGGCGACTACGACCGCGTGCGCGACCTGATTGCGCAGGTGTTCCCGGACTTTGCCGGCTTCAACGAGCGCGTGCGCACACCCGGTGGGTTCCGCTTGTCCAATACCGCGCGCGATCGCCAGTGGGTGACCCCGGAACAGCGCGCGGTGTTCAAGCCGCATGCCGTGCCGACCGACAACCCGATCCATCGCGCACGGCGTACCCGGACCGACCAGATGGTGTTCACGCTGGCCACCACGCGCTCGCACGATCAGTACAACACCACCATCTACGGGCTGGACGACCGCTACCGCGGTGTGTTCGGCGAACGTCGCGTGCTGTTCATCAATGGCGCCGACATCGCGGCCTTGAACATGAAAGTCGGCGACTGGGTGGACCTGGAAAGCCTCTGCGATGACGGGGTGCGGCGCGAGGCACGTCGCTTCCTGCTGGTGGACTACAACATCCCGCGCGGCTGCCTGGCGGCGTACTACCCGGAAACCAACGCATTGGTGCCGCTGTCGAGCTTTGCCGACGAAGCGCGTACGCCCACCTCCAAGTCGATTCCGGTGATCGTGCTGCCGCATCGCGCCGAAACCGCTGATGCAGCGCCACGCGACATCGGAGCGGTGCTTGTCCGCTGATCCGCAGCTCACCGCCCAGCTGTTGCACACCCTGGCCGACGCGCCCGAGGGCGTGTCGTTGCCGAAGCTCTGCAAGCAGCTGGGCGTGCGCATGAGCGTGCTGCTGCGCACGCTTGCCTGGTTGGGGACGGCAAACCTGGACAGTCAACCGGGTCCGGATTGGGTGCGCGTGGAAGATCGCGGCGAGCGGCAGTTCGCGGTACTGACGCCGGTCGGTTTGGCGGAACAGATGCAGCGATCAGCAGGGCAGTCGCCACAGAGCGGTTGAGCGAGTTCCTGCTGCTTTTGAAAGCTGTGCAGACCGAGCAACTTAACCGGTCCTTGTCCGCCCACCGTCGGGACCCTTGGCGGCACGGATGCCGCCACAGAGCCACAAGAACGTACTTGCGGCGTGTCCTGCGATGGTGGGCGGGCAAGGGCCCTGCAGCAGACGCAAAGACCTCACACCTTGCAGGTCAAGCAGGTGACAGTCTCCGGTGACGCGTTGCCGGACACTTGGTCGAACACATCTGGTTCAAGACGAGCAGGACGCGATCCACAGCCCCGTCGGTCACGCCTGTAACTTTTTACCGACCGGTTCGTCTGCGCAAAGCGTTGCCCCGATCTGCCAGAATCGGCCGTCTCGTTCCATGGATGCCGACCCACGATGACTGCCGCCGCGCCGCTCGCCACGCCCACCAATTCGCCTGCGCGCGTGCTGTTTGCCAGCCTGATCGGCACCACCATCGAGTTCTTCGATTTCTATATCTACGCCACCGCTGCGGTGCTGGTGTTCCCGACGTTGTTCTTTCCGGCCGGCGATGGCAGTGCGGCGATGCTGCAGTCGCTGGCGACCTTTGCGGTGGCCTTCATCGCGCGGCCGGTGGGCTCGGCAGTGTTCGGTCACTTCGGCGATCGGGTCGGGCGCAAGGCCACGCTGGTGGCGGCCTTGCTGACGATGGGCCTGTCCACGGTGGCGATCGGGCTGCTGCCCGGCTACGCGCAGATCGGCGTGCTCGCGCCCGCGCTGCTGGCGGTGTGTCGCTTTGGTCAGGGCCTGGGCCTGGGCGGCGAGTGGGGCGGGGCGGTGCTGCTGGCCACCGAAAACGCGCCACCGGGCAAGCGCGTGTGGTACGGCATGTTTCCGCAGCTGGGTGCGCCGCTGGGGTTCTTGTTGTCCACCGGTACCTTTCTGGGTATGGGCGCGGTGCTGGACGATGCCGCCTTCATGGCGTGGGGCTGGCGCGTCCCGTTCCTGGCCAGCGCGTTGTTGGTGCTGACCGGCTTGTGGGTGCGCCTGAGCATTACCGAAACCCCTGACTTCCAACGGGCGCTGGATCGCAAGACGCGCGTGCGCCTACCGCTGGGTGCGGTGCTCTCGCGGCACTGGCCGGCGTTGATCATCGGCACGCTGGGTGCGTTCGCCACCTTCGTGCTGTTCTATCTGATGACCGTGTTCGCGCTGGGCTACGGCACCAAGACGCTGGGCTACGACAAGGAACAGTTCCTGTTGCTGCAGATGGCCGGCATCGTGTTCTTTGCCGCCGGCATTCCAGTGTCGGCCAGGTTCGGCGACCGCCATGGCGCGCCGCTGGCGATGATGCTGGCCAGCGTCGCCATCATCGCCTTCGGCCTGGCATTCGCGCCGTTGTTTCAGGCCGGTCACCCGTTGCAGGTGCTGGCCTTTCTAGCGCTGGGCTTCTTCTTCATGGGCTTGACCTACGGCCCATGCGGCACCTTGCTGGCGGAGTTGTACCCCACCGAGGTGCGCTACACCGGCGCATCGTTGTCGTTCAACCTGGCCAGCATCCTGGGCGCGGCGCCGGCACCGTATGTCGCCACGCAGCTGGCCGCACGCTACGGCGTGCAGGCGGTAGGTCATTATCTGGGCGCTGCCGCGGTGCTGAGCCTGCTGGCGTTGATGGTCGCGCGGCGATCGCATCGCCGGACGATGCAGCGCACGCCGTTCGCATAGGGCGTGCTGGCGCGCGCTGGACTCCAGCGAGACCGTCTTGTCGCACGCGGGCGCGTTCTGACGGAAGGATCGCTAGCGGAAGATCCGCTTCAGGGTGCGTCCCAGCCAGCTGCCGTGCTGGTGGGTGCGCGCGAACTGGTTCAGATGGGCGATGACCTGCGGCGCGTACGCCTGGTCGTCGCCGCGGATGTGGTTGAACAACCAGCGCGAGAGCATGTTGCGGAGGTCTTCGCTGACGTCCTCGCCTGCCTGAAAGCGCAGCCGATAGTCGCCAACGCGCTTGCCGAAGACCTGGTGCACGCGCGCGTGCGCCAGGCTGAAGGGGTAGCCGGCTTCCTGCATCAATTCTTCTTCGAACGCGAAATGCGACAGGGTGTAGTCGATCAGCTCGTCGATGACCTCGGCCACGGCCAGGCGCTGCAGGCTGGTGTGCGCCGCATGCAACTGATTGATCATGTCCACGATGCGCCGGTGTTGGTGATCGATGACCTCGATCCCGGTGTTGAGGTCGTCCTGCCAGACCAGCCGTGCCATCGAAGTACCTTGCCCAATGCGAAGGGCACAGGCTAGGCCGCGCGCGCCGACAGCGCGTTGATCTGGATCAAGACGCTGGTGAAGCGCGTCATCTGCAGGCGCCGCTCGGGCCTGCGGTCAAGGCGGGATCAGCTCGCCAGGCGCACCTGGTTGCGGCCGCCGGCCTTGGCCAGATACAGATGCTTGTCGGCTTCGTTCAATAGGTGATGCAGTGACTGCTCGCCTTCGGTCGCAATGCACACGCCGATGCTCACCGTCATGCTCAGGGTGTCCTCGCCGATCCGCACGCGCAGCGCGCTGATGCGTTCGCGCAGGGTTTCGAAGTAGCTGGTGGCATTGGCTGCATCCAGCCCTGGCACCAGCAGGCAGAATTCTTCGCCGCCGAAGCGCGCCACCAGGTCCTGTGGGCGCGCATGCCCGGACACCGAGGCCGCCACCGCACGCAGCGCCTGGTCGCCGGCTTCGTGGCCCCAGGTGTCGTTGATGTGCTTGAAGTGATCGATGTCGAGCATCGCCGCGGTCACCGACTGGTCCTGCGACAGCAGCTTGGGAATCACCCGCTGGCTCTGTTCCAGGAAGTAGCGCCGGTTCGGCAGGCCGGTGAGGAAGTCGCGCGTGGCCAGATCCTGCAGCGTGCCGATCAGTTCAAGCTGGTCCACGTTCTGCGAGACGCGGCAGAAGAATTCCTCGCGGGAAAAGGGCTTGCGCAAGAAGTCGTTGGCGCCGTTCTTCAGAAAGCGCGGGATCAGCGACGAGTCGCTGTTGCCGGAGATGCCGATCACCGCCACCTTGTCGCGCGAGCGGATCGCACGCAGCCGGCGGGTGAATTCCACGCCTTCCATGCCCGGCATTTCCTGGTCGACGATGGTCAGGCGGATGCCGGGATCGCGTTCGATCGCTTCCAGCCCGGCCGCGCCGTCGGCCGCAAGCACCACCCGGTAGCCGTACATCGACAGCAGCGCGGCGGCGTAGGTGCGTGCGGACAACGAATCGTCCACAACCAACGCGCCGATGCGGCGATTGCGCTCCAGGCGCTGCACCAGCCAGGCCAGGTATTCGATGCTGCCGGGCGCGTTCTTGAGCACGTAATCGATGATCTGCTGCTGCAGCACGCGCTGGCGCAGGTCTTCGTCGTAGACGCCGCTGACCACCACGGTCGGCAGGTTGCGCGAGAGAAAGAATTCCACGACCTTGTCGCGGTCGCCGTCGACCAGCACCAGGCCGGTCAGGACCAGGAACCAGCCATCCTCTTCGTCGAGCACGCGCGCGGCTTCGGCCAGGGTCGAAACGACCGTGACCGGCAGTTCCACGCGTTGCTCGATGGCTTCGCGCAGCATGCTGGTGAACGTGCGCGAGTTCTCCACCAGCAACACGCGCTGCGGCAGGACTGCACTTTCACTGTTGCGATGGAGGGTACCTGGGGACATCGGCTGGCCGTATGGATCGAACCGTCAGATCAGCTAACGGCTCTGCTCGCCAAAACTTGAGCACTGTGTCGCTGCCCGTGCGGCGGCGTTGCAGGCGCGCTCACCACAGCGCGTCGCGCAGCCGGTACCAGCTCATCGCCGCGACCAGCAGCGGTGTGCGCAGCCGCTGCCCGCCGGGGAAGCGGCGATGCGGGATGCGCGCAAATACATCCAGCCGCTGGCTGTGGCCGGCGATCGCCTCGGCGATGACTTGGCCGGCCAGGCCGGTGGCGGCCACCCCGTGACCGGAGAAGCCTTGCGCGAAGTACAGATTGGGCGCGAGCCGGCCCCAGTGCGGGGCCCGGTTCCGCGAGATGTCCACATAGCCGCCCCATACCGTCTCCAGCGGCACGTCGCGCAGCTGCGGGAACACGGTGTGCATGCGCTGCGTCATCAGGCGCTGCAGGCCGCGCGGCGGGCGCGCGGAGTAGCTGGCGCGCCCACCGAACAGCAGGCGGTGGTCGGCGCTGAGCCGGTAGTAGTCCAGCGCCCAATTGGTGTCGGCCACCGCCATGTCGTTGGCGATCAGGCTGCGCGCGCGTGCCTGGCCCAACGGCGGCGTGGCCCCGACGTAGGTACCCACCGGCATGATGCGCTGCTCCAGGGCCGGCGCCAGGCCCTGCAGCAGGGCATTGCCGGCAATCACGCCGAATGCGGCGCTCACGCTGCCTTCGGCGCTCTGCAGGGTGACCCGGGCGCCCCGGTCCAGGCGGGTCACCGCCGAGTCCTCGTAGATCCGCACCCCGGCGGCGAGTGCTGCACGCGCCAGCCCGAACGCATAGGCCAGCGGGTGCAGGTGGCCGCTGGCGGGGTCGAACATCGCGCCCAGGTACAGCGGGCTGTCCAGTACCGCGCGCGTGCGCGCGCGGTCCCACCACTGCAGCGGGTAGTCGTAGCGCTCGGCCATGCGCACGATGCCGTGCTGCAACGCGCGCGCCTGACGCGGCTTGAGCGGGACGTGGGCATGGCCGTCACGCCAGTCGCAGGCGATGGCGTGGCGCTCGATGCGCTGGCGCAACAGGCGCATGCCATCGCGCGAGAAATCGAACAGCAGGCGTGCATCGGCGTCGCCGACCAGCGCTTCCAGGGTTTCCTGCTCGCAGCCGTAGCCGACGATGGCCTGGCCGCCGTTACGCCCGGAGGCGCCCCAGCCGATGCGCCGGGCTTCCAGCACGCTTACCTGGTAACCGGCCTCGGCCAGCGCCAGCGCCGCGGTCAGGCCGGTATAGCCGGCGCCCAGGATGCACACGTCCGCGCGTTGGGCACCGCGCAGGCGCGGTTGCGCGGGCAGCGCCGGCGCACTGCGCGCGTACCAGCTGGCCGGATACCCGTCTGGCGTCCTGGTCTGCGGCACGGCGGCGTCCGGCCTGGTCATCACACGACGCGCAGGTACCGGGCGTAATCGATGTCCGGCACCAGCGCCTGATAGTCGAGCAGCTCACGTTGCTTCTGCTGGCCGTACACGTGCTGGAACTGGCTGCCCAACTGCGCCTGGATGAACTCGCTGGCCAGGAACGCATCGACGGCGCCCTGCCAGGTGCGCGGCTGGAACACGCCCTGCGCATAGGCGTTGCCGATGACCGGCGGGGTAGGTTCGGCCGGGCGCTGCACGCCGTCCAGGATGCCGGCCAGCACCGCGGCTGCGGCCAGATACGGGTTGGCATCGGCGCCGGCGATGCGATGTTCGATACGGGTGTTGCGCGCGTCGCTGTGCGGGATGCGCAGCGCCACGGTGCGGTTGTTGAAGCCCCAGCTGGCATCCAGCGGCACGAACGCATTGCTGACGAAGCGCCGGTAACTGTTGGCATGCGGGGCGAACAGCAGCAACGACGCCTGCGCATGCCGTTGCAACCCGGCGATGGCATGGCGCAGCGGCCCGGCAGGCATGTCGGCGGGGCCGGCGAGCAGGTTGTTGCCGTCCGCATCGAGCAGGCTCACATGCAGGTGCAGGCCGCTGCCGGCCTGGCCGGGGAAGGGCTTGGCCATGAAGCTGGCGAGCTTGCCCTGCTGCTGCGCGATGGCCTTGATGGTGCGCTTGAGCAACACGGCCTCGTCGCAGGCCGCCACCGCATCGGCGCGGTGCTGCAGGTTGATCTCGAACTGGCCCGGCGCATATTCGGCCACCGCGGTGTCGGCCGGGATGCCTTGCTGCCGGCAGGCGGCGGTCACCGCATCGGTGAAGCCGCGCTGCTCGTCCAGATCCTGCAGCGAATACACCTGGGTGCTGTCGCTGCGCGCGCCGGTGACCGGGTCGCGCGGGGTCTGCGGGCGCCCCTGGGCATCGGGCACCGCATCGAACAGATAGAACTCCAGCTCCACCGCCACCACCGGCGTGAGGCCACGTGCGGCAAAGCCGGCCAGTACACGCTGCAGCACCGCGCGCGGAGCCACCTCGAACAGGCCGCCATCGGGGGAATGCATGGCCAGCAGCAATTGCGCCATCGGCTGCGGCGCCCAGGGCACCGGACGCAGCGAGCCGGCAATCGGCCGGCAGATGCGGTCCGCGTCGCCGATCGCGTAGCCAAGCCCGGTCTCTTCCACGGTGTTGCCGGTGATGTCGGTGGCGATCAGCGACATCGGCAGGCACACGCCATCGCGATAGACCTTATCCAGTGCATCGGCGGTGACGCGCTTGCCACGCAGCACGCCGTTGGTGTCCGGCAACAACAGGTCCACCGAGGTACAGCCGGGGATGCGCGCCAGGGTGGCGGCGTCGGCAGCGGGCAGGGACGCGACGGAGTTCTCGGAAGCCATGGGCACTACCTGCGATGTCGCCGACCAGCCTAGCAAAGCAGGCGTGAGCGGTCGCAGGCCGGCGAAGCCGCGGCCCTGGCAATGGCGGCGGTGGCGCGGTAAGTTCGGGCGAATCTGCCGTTCAACACACCGTATCGGGATGTCTGCATGGCTGTCGTTCCCCTGGTCGGGCTGCCGACCGACCGCGTCCTGCACGGGTCGCATCCGTTTCTGGCCGCTGGCGAAAAATACATCCGCGCCGTGGTGGATGCGGCCGGTGCCATGCCGGTGTTGCTGCCCAGCCTGCAGCCGAGCCTGGACGCCAGCGCCTGGCTGGACCGGCTGGATGGCCTGCTGCTCACCGGGGCGGTCAGCAACGTCGAGCCGCACCACTACAGCGATGAGGCCAGCTGGGAGGGCAATCCGCACGATCCGGCGCGCGATGCCACCAGCCTGGCGCTGATTCCGCAGGCGCTGGCACGCGGCCTGCCGCTGCTGGCGATCTGCCGCGGCCTGCAGGAAGTCAACGTCGCGCTCGGCGGGCGCCTGCATCAACGCGTGCATGCCGTGCCCGGGCTGACCGATCACCGTGAAGACCGCAGCGCCGCACTGGAGGCGCAATACGGCCCGGCCCATCCGGTGCAGTTGCAGCCGGGCGGCTGGCTGGCCGGCATGCATTCCGGGTCGGAGGTGCTGGTCAATTCGCTGCACGGGCAGGGCATTGCCACGCTCGCCGACGGACTGGTGGTGGAAGCGACCGCGCCGGATGGCCTGGTCGAAGCCTTTCGCGGTGCCGGGCCGGGGTTCCTGCTGGCCGTGCAGTGGCACCCGGAATGGCGTGTCACACAGCATCCGTTCTACCGTGCCATCTTTCAGGCCTTCGGCGAGGCCTGTCGCCGTTACGCCGCTCAACGCGGTCAGTGAGGTCGCATGTCCATCCGCACACGTTCGCGCACCGCCACGCCCAAGCAGCCGGAGAGCGCGCTGCGGCGCTGGCTCAAGGAACGCCACATCACCGAGGTGGAATGCCTGGTGCCGGACATCACCGGCAATGCGCGCGGCAAGATCATTCCCGCCGACAAGTTCTCGCACGACTACGGCACGCGGCTGCCGGAGGGGATCTTCGCCACCACCGTCACCGGCGATTTTCCGGAGGATTACTACGCGCTGACCTCGCCGTCGGATTCGGACATGCACCTGCGCCCGGATGCCTCCACCGTGCGCATGGTGCCGTGGGCCGCCGACCCCACCGCGCAGGTGATCCACGATTGCTACACCAAGGACGGGCAGCCGCACGAACTGGCCCCGCGCAACGTGCTGCGCCGCGTGCTCGATGCCTATGCGCAGCGCAAGCTGCAACCGGTGGTGGCGCCGGAGCTGGAATTCTTCCTGGTGCAGAAGAACACCGACCCGGACTTCCCGCTGCTGCCGCCGGCCGGGCGCTCCGGCCGCCCGGAAACCGCGCGGCAGTCGTATTCGATCGACGCGGTCAACGAGTTCGACCCGATCCTGGACCTGATGTACGACTACTGCGATGCGATGGAGCTGGACGTAGACACCCTGATCCACGAGTCCGGGGCTGCGCAGCTGGAAGTCAATTTCACCCATGCCGATGCCCTGTCGCGCGCCGATCAGGTGTTCCTGTTCAAGCGCACCATGCGCGAAGCGGCGCTGCGGCATGGCGTGTATGCGACGTTCCTGGCCAAGCCCATGGAGACCGAGCCGGGCAGTGCGATGCATATCCACCAGAGCCTGCTGCACGCCGGCACCGGCAAGAACGTGTTCAGCGGCAAGCGCGAGGGCGGCTTCAGCGACACCTTTGCGCATTATCTGGGCGGCTTGCAGAAATACATCCCGATGGCGATGGGGCTGCTGGCGCCCAACGTCAATTCGTACCGTCGGCTGATGTTCGGCGAGGTGTCGCCGAGCAATGTGCTGTGGGGCTTCGACAACCGCACCTGCGGGCTGCGGGTGCCGATCGATGCGCCGCAGAACATGCGGGTGGAAAGCCGCTTCGCCGGTTCCGATGCCAACCCGTATCTGGCGATGGCCGCGACCCTGGCCTGCGGGTTGTTGGGGATTGCCGAGCAGCTCGAACCGACCGCGCCGATCAGCAGCAACGGCAAGGAGCAGGGCTACGATCTGCCGCGCTCGCTGGGTGAGGCGCTGGATGAGCTGGAAGGCTGCGATGCGTTGCAGGAGATATTGGGGCGGCGCTTCGTGCGCGCCTATATCTCGGTGAAGCGCAAGGAATACGAAACGTTCTTTCGGGTGATCAGCTCGTGGGAGCGAGAGTTCCTGTTGTTGAATGTGTGAGGCGCTTCGCCTGCGCTGTTCCCTTCTCGCCGGGACATTGTTCCCCTTTATGGGGGAGACCGTGCCCGAAGGGCGGATGAGGGTACGGCGTATGACGATGCCGAACGCCTCGCGCGTTGGACATTGCGCACCGCCCCATCTGCGTGTTTCCACGCCTGGAGTTTGGCGCGTGCAACGAAAGCACCTTTGGGTCCGGCCGATCGGCCATAGACTGCATGGACCCCGCAGCCGGAGTGGCCATGGATCCGCAAGCACTGAAGACCTTGCAACAGCTCGATGCCGCCCATCACCTGCATCCGTTCAACGACAACGCGGCATTGGCGCAGAAGGGCACGCGCATCCTGACGCGCGGTGAGGGCGTGTATGTGTGGGATGCCGATGGCAACCAACTGCTGGATGCATTCGGCGGCTTGTGGTGCGTCAATGTCGGCTATGGACGCAAGGAGCTGGCACAGGCGGCGGCGCGGCAGATGGAGCAGCTGGCGTACTACAACAGCTTCTTTCAGTGCACGACCGAACCCACCATCCAGTTGGCGGCCAAGCTGGCGGAGCTGGCACCGGGCGATCTGAATCATGCGTTCTTCGCCAACTCCGGGTCGGAGGCCAACGACACCATCCTGCGCCTGGTCCGGCATTTCTGGGCGGTGCAGGGGCAGCCGCAAAAACGCATCTTCATCGGTCGCCATGATGGCTATCACGGCACCACCATGGCCGGGGCCAGCCTGGGCGGCATGCAGGGCATGCACAAGCAGGGCGGCTTGCCGATTCCGGATATCCACCACATTGCGCCGCCGTATCACTTCGGCGATGGCGGGGAGATGGACCCGGAAGACTACGGCCTAGTCGCGGCGCGTCATCTGGAAGACAAGATCCTGCAGCTCGGGCCGGATAACGTCGCCGCCTTTATCGGCGAGCCGATCATGGGCGCGATCGGCGTGTACATCCCGCCGCGCAGTTACTGGCCGGACATCGAGCGGATCTGTCGGCGCTACGACGTGCTGCTGGTGGCCGATGAAGTGATCTGCGGGTTCGGGCGCACCGGCGCCTGGTTCGGTGCGGACTACTTCGGCTTTCAGCCCGATGTGATGACGCTAGCCAAAGGCATTACCTCCGGCTACATCCCGCTGGCGGCAGCCATGTTCAACGATCGCGTGGCCGGCGTGCTCAAGACGCAAGGCGGCGAGCTGGCGCACGGTGGCACGTATGCCGGGCATCCGTTGTGCGCGGCCGTGGCGCTGGAGAACCTGCGCCTGCTGCAGGACGACGGCATCGTGGACACCGCGCGCGCGCAGATTGCGCCGTATCTTGCGCAGCGCTGGGCCGAGCTCGGCGAGCACCGTCTGGTGGGGGAGGCGCGCATCGCCGGGTTGATCGGCGCGCTGGAGCTGGTGCCGGACAAGCGGCAGCGTGGGGTGTATTTCGAAGGGCGTGGGCGCGTCGGTGCGCTCTGCCGCGACTTTGCGTTGCGCCGCGGCCTGATCCTGCGTGCCACCTACGACGCCATGCTGCTGTCACCGCCGCTGATCATCACCTGCGACCAGGTGGACGAGCTGTTCCACAAAGCCTGGGCGGCGCTGGATGACACCGCGCATGCGTTGGGCAGGTAAGCGATGGCGACCTGCCGCCAACGCATCGGTACGCGCTGTCGCGCGTTGCCACGGCAATGTGGAGACCGGCATGTCGATCCGCCGTACGGCATCGCGGCGTCGGGCTCGCCTGCGGACGGCGAGCAATGATTCCCGCTGCGCGGTGTCTGCCCGGCACGAATGCCCGCCGCGCCCGCTGGGCAAACTCGGGCACGGTGGGTAGTCTGGCGCCAGACCGGCCCCGCGCCGGACCGCCCCACCGTGCCGGAGACCTCCCATGACGCTGCGACTGCTCGCCCTGACGCTGTCCCTCACCCTGCTGTCCGGCTGCGGCGGCGATGGCGCCGCGGGCAAGGCCGAGGCGCAGGCCAAGGTGCTCAACGTCTACAACTACTCCGACTACATCGCCGAAGACACCATTCCCGCGTTCGAAAAGAGCACCGGCATCAAGGTCACCTACGACGTGTTCGACAGCGACGAGATGGTGGAAACCAAGTTGCTCGCCGGCGGCAGCGATTACGACGTGGTGGTGCCCACGCTCAATTTCTTTGGCCGGCAGATCCAGGCGGGTGTGTTCCTGCCGCTGGACAAAAGCAAGATCCCCAACCTGGCCAACCTCGACCCGGACATCATGCGCCGCATCGCCGCGCAGGATCCGGGCAATGCCCATGGCGTGCCGTACATGATCGGCACCACCGGCATCGGCTACAACGTCGACAAGCTCAAGGCGATCTTCGGCAGCACCGATGTCGCCAACAGCTGGGATCTGGTGTTCAAGCCGGAGAATCTGTCCAGGCTCAAGGACTGCGGGGTGACCATCCTGGACACGCCCTCGGACATGATTCCGATCGCGCTCAATTACCTCGGGCTCGATCCGCACAGCACGGTGCCGGCCGAGATCGAGAAGGCCGCCGCGCTGATCAAGACCATCCGCCCGTACGTGCAGAACTTCCACTCCAGCCAGTACGTCACCTCGCTGGCCAACGGCAATACCTGCCTGGCGGTGGGCTGGTCGGGCGACATCATCCAGGCGCGCGATCGCGCCAGGGAAGCGGGCAACAACGTCAACGTGGCCTACGCCATTCCGAAGGAAGGCGCGCCGCAGTGGTTCGACATGCTGGCCATCCCCAAGGACGCCAAGCATCCTGAAAATGCGTACGCCTTCATCAATTACCTGCTCACGCCCGAGGTGGCCGCGGCCAACAGCAACTTCATCCACTACGCCAACCCGGTGCGCAGCGCCACGCCGCTGGTGGATGCGGCGATCCGCAACGACCCCACCATCTATCCGCCGCCGGAGGTGACCGCCAGGATGTTCACCTACGCGATCAACCCGCCGGAGGTGGACCGCCTGTACACGCGGCTGTGGACCGAGATCAAGACCGGCCGGTGAGGCCGGCGCGCAGGCGCTGACGCGGCGTACGCCGCCGCGCCCTCATGAAGGTCCAATGGTTGCCTGCAACACTGCAGACCTGGTCGCGGGCGCGCACCTCCGCCGCAGGCCGGCATGCCTGGCCGCTGCAACCGGGCGGCCCATGTACCCGGCGGGTCCATTGCCGCGCAGGCTGACCAGGCTCGTCACGCAATCTGTACCGGCGGGTTCAAATAATTGTATGGTTTCGCCGCTTTCGCCGGCGCCGCTGCCGCGGCATGCCGTCGCGCGCCTCGCCCACGACACACAGGACGCCTCCTTTGAGCAACCAAGACCACCAGCCCACTGACGGCCGCGCCCAGGCGGGCGATGCGCAAGGCGCCGAGACGCACCAGGACCAGGAGCCGGCCAAGCCGTCGCCGCTGAAGAACCCCAAGGTCAAGTGGACGCTGATCCTGGTGGGCGTGCTGGTGCTGGTCCTGCTGGTGGTCTGGCTGGCCTACTACCTGATCAAGGGCCGCTACATGCAGGACACCAACAACGCCTACCTGCAGGCCGATTCGGTGGCCGTGGCGCCGCGTGTCAGCGGCTATGTGACCAAGGTGCTGGTGGGCGACAACCAGATCGTGGACGCCGGCCAGCCGTTGCTGCAGATCGACGACCGCACCTACCAGGCCACCCTGCAGCAGGCCGAAGCGGCAATTGCCGCACGCCAGGCCGACATCGTGGCCGCCACCGCCAATGTCGCCGGCCAGGAAGCGGCGCTGCTGCAGGCGCGGACCCAGGTGACCTCGGCCGCGGCCAGTCTCAAGTTCGCCCAGGCCGAGGTGAAGCGCTTCGCACCGCTGGCCGCCTCCGGCGCCGATACCCATGAGCACCAGGAAAGCCTGCAGCACGAGCTGGCGCGCGCACGCGCCCAGTACGATGCGGCCCAGGCGCAGGCTACCGGTGCGCAGAGCCAGATCCAGGCCAGCCGCGCGCAGCTGGAGCAGGCCCAAGCCGGCCTGAAGCAGGCGACCGCGGATGCCGACCAGGCCCGCGTTGCCGTGGAAGACACCCGCCTGACCAGCCGCATCCACGGCCGCGTCGGCGACAAGACCGTGCAGGAGGGCCAGTTCCTGGCCGCCGGTACCCGCACCATGACCATCGTGCCGCAGGAATCGCTGTACCTGGTCGCCAACTTCAAGGAAACCCAGGTCGGCCTGATGCGCCCGGGTCAGCCGGCCGAGATCGAGGTCGATGCGCTGTCCGGGGTGAAGCTGCACGGCAAGGTCGAAAGCCTGTCCCCGGGCACCGGCTCGCAGTTCGCCTTGCTGCCGCCGGAAAACGCCACCGGCAACTTCACCAAGGTGGTGCAGCGCGTGCCGGTGCGCATCCGCGTGCTGGCCGGCGAGGAGGCACGCAAGGTGCTGGTGCCGGGCATGTCGGTGGAGGTCACCGTCGATACGCGCTCGGCCAAGGACGCCAAGGAACGCGCTGAAAAAGAATCCGACCGCGTGCAGGAGCAGGAGCGCGCGCAGTGAGTACAGCGGCCGCCACCGGCCAGGGTGCCGGCGGCGGTGCCAGCCGCGAGAAGGCCGAGCCCGGCGCCTGGTTGGCGGTGCTGGCCGGCACCATCGGCTCGTTCATGGCCACGCTGGACATCTCCATCGTCAATGCCGCGCTACCCACCATCCAGGGCGAGGTCGGCGCCAGCGGCACCGAGGGCACCTGGATCTCCACCGCGTATCTGGTCGCCGAGATCATCATGATCCCGCTGACCGGCTGGTTCGTGCGCACGCTGGGCCTGCGCAATTTCCTGCTGATCTGCGCGTTGATGTTCACGGCGTTCTCGGTGGTCTGCGGGTTGTCGACCTCGTTGACGATGATGATCATCGGCCGCGTGGGGCAGGGGCTGGCCGGCGGCGCGTTGATTCCCACCGCGCTGACCATCGTCGCCACACGCCTGCCGCCCAGCCAGCAGACCATGGGCACCGCCCTGTTCGGCATGACCGTGATCATGGGCCCGGTGATCGGCCCGCTGCTGGGAGGCTGGCTCACCGAAAACGTCAGCTGGCACTACGCGTTCTTCATCAACGTGCCGATCTGCGCGGGCCTGGTGGCGCTATTGCTGCTTGGCCTGAAGCACGAAAAGGCCGACTGGGCCGGCCTGCTCAACGCCGATTGGCTGGGCATCTACGGCCTGACTGCCGGCCTGGGCGGGCTCACCGTGGTGCTGGAAGAGGGGCAGCGCGAGCGCTGGTTCGAATCCAGCGAGATCAACACGCTGAGCCTGATCTCGTTGAGCGGGTTCATCGCGCTGGTGATCGGCCAGTTCCGCAGGCGCGCGCCGGTGATCCGGCTGTCGCTGCTGCTGCATCGCAGTTTCGGTGCGGTGTTCATCATGATCATGGCAGTGGGCATGATCCTGTTCGGCGTGATGTACATGATTCCGCAGTTTCTGGCGGTGATCTCCGGCTACAACACCGAGCAGGCCGGCTACGTGCTGCTGCTGTCCGGCCTGCCCACCGTGCTGCTGATGCCGATGATGCCCAAACTGCTGGAGGTGGTGGACGTGCGCATCCTGGTGATCGCCGGGCTGATCTGTTTTGCCGCCGCCTGCTTCGTCAATCTGGGGCTGACCGCCGACACGGTGGGCATGCATTTCGTGGCCGGGCAGTTGCTGCAGGGCTGCGGACTGGCGCTGGCGATGATGTCGCTCAACCAGGCGGCCATTTCCTCGGTACCGCCGGAGCTGGCCGGCGATGCGTCGGGCCTGTTCAATGCCGGCCGCAACCTGGGCGGCTCGGTCGGCCTGGCGCTGATCTCCACCTTCCAGGAGCGCCGCATGACCTTCCATACCGAAACCATCGGCAGCGCGATCACCGCCAACGCGCCGCGTGCGCAGGAATTTCTGGCCGGCGTGACTGCGCAGATGCAGGGCAGCGCCGGTGGCGAAGCGGCGATTCGCTCCATCGCCCAATTCGCACGGGTGGTGCAACAGCAGGCGTTGGTGATGACCTACAGCGATCTGTTCTGGATCTTCGGCGTGATCGTGGTCTGCACGATTCCGCTGGCCTTTTTGCTCAAGCCGTTACCCAAGGGGACGCACCTTGCAATGCACTGATTCCCTGCGCGCGATGCGCCTCCCACTGGCTGCGGCGCTGAGTGCCGTGCTGCTCGGCGGCTGCATGCTCGGCCCCAACTACACCAAGGCGCCGGCGGTGGCCGATGCGGCCATGCAGGCGCCCGCGCTGCATCGCGCCAGTGGCGCGCAGGTGGTTGCCGCCGCGCCGCTGAACCACTGGTGGGAGCAATTGAACGACCCGCAGCTGACCCGGTTGGTGACCCAGGCGCTGGCCGACAGCCCCAACCTGCGCGCGGCGCAGGCCAGGTTGCGCTCCAACCGCGCGCTGGCGCGCCAGCGCCGCGCCGAGCGTCTGCCCAAGCTCAACGCCAGCGCCGTGTACGCGTATGCCGAACCGCCGCAGACCATCGTCGATACGCTGGGCGGGCTGCAGCAAGGCCAGCCCGGGCAGCCGGGACAGGGCGATCAGGCGCTGGATCTGGAAAAGACCCAGATCTACAGCGCTGGTTTCGATGCCAGCTGGGAGCTGGATCTCTTCGGCCGCCGCCGCCGCGCCGCCGAAGGCGCACTTGCCCAGGCGCAGGCCTCCGAAGCCGAGCTGGCCGATGCGCAGGTGCAGCTGGCTGCCGAAGTGGGGCAGGTCTATCTCAACTACCGCGGGTTGCAGGCGCGGCTGGCCATTGCCGATGCCAATCTGGACAAGATCCGGCAGTCGCTGCAGCTGGTGCAACAGCGCCGTGACCATGGCGCCGCCTCCGACCTGCAGGTCGAGCAGATCGCCACCCAGGTGCAGCAACAGCAGGCGCAGCGCCTGCCGCTGGAGATGCAATTGCAGGAGGCGCTGGACCAGCTGGCGCTGATGGTCGGGCGCGAACCCGGTGCACTGGATGCGCAGCTGCGCACGCCGCAGCCGCTGCCGATGCTGCCCAGCGAAGTGCGCGTGGACGATGCGGGGGCATTGATCCGCCGCCGCCCGGACGTACGCAAGGCCGAGCGCGAGCTGGCCGCGTCCAGCGCGCAGATCGGCGAAGCCTTGAACGGCTACTTCCCGCAGGTGACCTTGCTGGGTGGCCTGAGCTGGGTGGCCGGCTCGCCGAGCGATTTCAATTCCGACGCGTTGACCACCCTGGCGGTGCCGATGCTGCGCTGGTCCATCTTCGATTTCGGCAAGACCCGCGCACAGGTGGAGCAGGCCCGCGCGGGCAATGCCGGGCGCGAGGCGGCGTATGAAGGTGCGGTGCTGGCTGCGTTGCAGGATGCAAATTCGGCATTGGCGCGCTTCGGCTCGGCACGCAAGCAGCTGGTGGTCGCGCGCCAGGCCGAGACCTCGGCCACGCGCTCGGCCGGGCTGATGCAGCAACGTCGCGATGCCGGGGCCACCTCGTCGATCGATCTGCTGGACGTGCAGCGCCAGCAGCTGTCGGCGCAGGACGCCGCCGCGCAGGCGCAGGTGCAGTTGCTGGTCAACTACGTCGCGTTGCAGAAGAGCCTGGGCCTGGGCTGGAGCGAGGCACCGCCGGAAACGCGCTGACGGGCAGGGCGGTCGCCCCGCGGCCGCCGCAGCCAGGGCGGCATTGGCTGCCGCGGGCCGCAGCAGTGCCGGCATTGCCCCTGGCCACGCTCGTCCCACGTGCGGCGGCGAATGCATGAGTCCGTGTCGGCCGCCTTCGTGGTTGTAGGCTGCAGGGTCGGCGGGCCGCGCAAACCACTGCGGTGCCGGAGTTACGGCAATCCCGGCCCACTGCTGATGCTGCACGCCGCATCCCGGACCGCGCGCACGGCGGTGGACACATGCTTTTGCCATCATGGCGCGCAGGCTCCGCACTCGGCGCCTGCGCGTATCCCCAGCGAGAGGAACCATGTCACTGACCGAAGCCTTGCCGCCCATTACCAGCACCGCAGATGCCGGCTACCTGTCCATCAGCCAAGTCCGCAAGGAGTTCGATGGATTCGTGGCGGTGGACGATGTCAGCCTGCAGATCCGCAAGGGCGAAATCTTCGCGCTGCTGGGCGGGTCGGGCAGCGGCAAGTCCACCTTGCTGCGTTGCCTGGCCGGCTTCGAGCGGCCGACCAAGGGGCACATCACGCTCGATGGCCAGCCCATCGATGCGCTGCCGCCGTACGAGCGGCCGATCAACATGATGTTCCAGTCGTACGCGCTGTTTCCGCACATGAGCGTGGAGCAGAACATCGCCTTCGGGCTGAAGCAGGAAGGGCTGTCGAAGGCGGCCATCGCCGCCCGCGTCGCTGAGATGCTGGAGCTGGTGCAACTGGGCGCGCTGGCCAGGCGCAAGCCGCATCAGCTCTCCGGTGGTCAGCAGCAGCGGGTGGCACTGGCACGCTCGCTGGCCAAACGGCCCAAGCTGCTGTTGCTGGACGAACCGATGGGCGCGCTGGACAAAAAGCTGCGCTCGCAGATGCAGCTGGAACTCGTCAACATCATTGAAACCTCCGGCGTCACCTGCGTCATGGTGACGCACGACCAGGAGGAAGCGATGACCATGGCCACGCGCATCGCGTTGATGGACCAGGGCTGGATCCAGCAGGTCGGCACGCCCGATGAAATCTACGAACAACCAGCCAATCGCTTTGCCGCCGAGTTCATCGGTTCGGTCAATCTGCTCGACGCAGTCATCGTCGAAGACCAGCCGCAGTACGTCAGCTTGCAGACGCCGGCCTTCCCCGCCTGCATCCGCATCGGCCACGGCATCACCGGTTTCGAAGGCCAAGCGGTGGCATTTGCGCTGCGCCCGGAAAAGCTCGCCATCGGCAAGGACGAGCCGGCGCAGGCCTGCAACAAGGCGCAGGGGGTGATCGAGGACATCGCCTATTTCGGCAGCCATTCGGTCTACCACGTGCGCCTGCCCAGCGGGGTCAAGCTGATGGCCAACTTCGCCAATCGCCAGCGCTGGGCCAGCGAAGCGCTGACCTGGGGGGACACCGTGTGGGTGGGTTGGGGCGAGGACGACGGCGTGGTGCTCACCGCATGAGGTCGCGCCTGTTCCGTCGCGGCTTGCCAGGCGCGCGCTGGGGAGTGATTGCCGCCCCGTATCTGTGGCTGCTGGTGTTCTTCGCGATCCCGTTCCTGATCGTGCTGAAGATTTCCTTCGCCGAGCGCGCCACCGCCATGCCGCCGTATACGCCGCTATTTGCCTACGCGGCCGATGGGGCGGTGAGCGTCAAGCTGCATCTGGGCAACTATCTCGCATTGGTGCGCGACAGCCAGTATGTGGCCGCGTACCTGAGCTCGATCAGGATTGCGGCCATTTCCACCGCGCTGGCGCTGCTGATCGGTTACCCGATGGCGTATGTCATCGCGCGCCTGCCGTTGGCTACGCGCAACGTGGCAATGATGCTGGTGGTGCTGCCATCGTGGACCTCGTTCCTGATCCGCGTGTACGCCTGGATCGGCATCCTCGATGGCAACGGCCTGCTCAATCGGGCACTGCTGGCGCTGGGCGTGATCAAGCAGCCACTGCAACTGCTGTACACGCCGATCGCCGCCTACATCGGCATCGTGTACTGCTATCTGCCGTTCATGGTGTTGCCGCTGTATGCCAACCTGGTCAAGCACGACAACCGCCTGCTGGAAGCGGCCTACGATCTTGGCGCGCGCCCGTGGCACGCGTTTGTGCGCATCACCTTGCCACTTTCGCGCAACGGCATCGTGGCCGGTTGCATGCTGGTGATGATTCCAGCGGTGGGCGAGTTCGTGATCCCGGAAATGCTCGGCGGGCCGAACACCTTGATGATCGGCCGCGTGCTGTGGGGCGAGTTCTTCAACAACCGCGACTGGCCGGTGGCCGCCGCCGTGGCCACCGTCATGCTGGTGTTGCTGCTGGTGCCGATCGTGATCTTCCACCGCTACCAGCAGCGCGAGCTGGAAGGACGGCTGACGTGATGCGCGCCTCCCGCAGCGGGCGCCTGCTCGGTGGCGCCGTCCTCGCGCTGGGGTTTGGCTTCTTGTATCTGCCGATCCTGTTGCTGATGGTGTACTCGTTCAACGCCTCGCGCCTTGCCACGGTGTGGGGCGGATTTTCGACACGCTGGTATGGCGAGTTACTGCGCGATCGGCAACTGCTGGAAGCGGCCTGGGTGAGCCTGGAGGTGGCGTTCTGGACCGCCGGTGCCGCCATGGTGCTTGGCACGATGGCGGCGATGGCGATGGTGCGCATGCGCCGCTTTCCCGGCAAGACCGTGTTCGGCGCATTGATTACTGCGCCACTGGTGATGCCCGAGGTGATCATCGGTTTGTCGATCCTGCTGCTGTTGGTCTCGATGGGCGGCGTGCTCGGCATCGCACCGCGTGGCGCAGTGGCCATCTGGGTGGCGCATGTCACCTTCACCGTGTCGTTCGTGACGGTGGTGATTTCGTCGCGCCTGCAGGAGCTGGATCGGTCGCTGGAAGAAGCGGCGATGGATCTCGGAGCCACGCCGCTGAAGGTGTTCTTCCTGATCACCCTGCCGCTCATCGCCCCGGCCTTGGCATCGGGCTGGCTGCTGGCCTTTACGCTGTCGCTGGACGATGTGGTGATCGCCAGTTTTCTGGCCGGGCCCAGTTCCACCACGCTGCCGATCAAGGTGTTTGCGTCAGTGCGGTTGGGCATCAGCCCGAAGATCAACGCGCTGGCCACACTGATGGTGCTGGCGGTATCGGTCGCCGCAGTGATCGGTTTGTGGCTGCTGGCACGCAGCGAAAAGCGCCGCCTGCGCGATCAGAAGCTGGCGTTGCAACACGAGAGCTGACGGCCCCGTACACGTATTCGCCATCGCAGTGCGGCCCGTGGTCGCAGGCGGGGCGAACACAGCGTTGCGCTATTTTCAGGCCGTTGTGACGCGGCCCGAACCCATCGGCCACTAGCATTGGACGTCTTGCTACTGGAGACCGTCATGTCCTACGACACCGTGAACCCGGCCACCGGCCAGGTTAAGCACACCCAGCAGACCCTGGATGCCGCCGGCATTGAAGCGCGCCTGGCCGCTTCCGCCAAGGCGTTTCCGGCGTGGGCCGCGTTGCCGCTGGCGGAGCGGGGTGCCTTGCTGCGCCGCGTCGGCGAGGAGCTGAGCAGGCGACGCGAGGACCTGCAACGCATCATGACCGCCGAAATGGGCAAGCTGCGCGTCGAGGCGCTGGCCGAGGTCGACAAGTGCGCGCAGGGCTGTGCCTATTACGCCGAACACGCAGCCGAGTATCTGGCGCCACGCAACATTCCTACCGAAGCGCAATCGAGCTATGTGCGCTACGAACCGTTGGGCTGCGTCTTTGCGGTGATGCCGTGGAATTTCCCGCTGTGGCAGGCGTTTCGATTTCTGGCGCCGGGCCTGATGGCCGGCAACGTGGCACTGCTCAAGCACGCCAGCAATGTGCCGCGCTGCGCCGATGCCATGAAGGAGGTGCTGGACGCCGCGGGCATCCCGCCGGGCGTGTTCGATGTGCTGCATATCGACAACGACCAGGCCGCCGACGTGCTGCGCGACGACCGCATCGCCGCAGTGACGCTCACCGGTAGCGAACGCGCCGGGCGTTCCCTGGCCGCGAATGCGGGCGACCAGCTGAAGAAATGCGTGATGGAGCTGGGCGGCAGCGATGCCTTCGTGGTGCTGGAAGACGCCGAGTTGGAGCGCACCGTGCAATCGGCAGTGCAGTCGCGCTTCGACAACAGCGGGCAGACCTGCATCGCCGCCAAGCGCTTCATCGTGGTGGACGCGATTGCCGATCGATTCATCGAGCGCTTCGTCGCTGCGGCGTCCAAGCGCGTGGTTGGCGACCCGCAACAGGAAAGCACCACATTGGCGCCGATGGCACGTGCCGATCTGCGCGACGAACTGCACAAGCAGGTGCAGGCCAGCGTCGCCAAGGGCGCCACCGTCTTGCTGGGCGGCGAACCGGTGGCCGGCTCGCATGCGGGCTACCCGGCAACCATCCTCGACAATGTCGCGCCCGGCATGCCTGCTTACGACGAAGAATTCTTCGGCCCGGTCGCGTCGATCATTCGCGTGGCCGACGAGGCAGAAGCGGTGCGCGTGGCCAACGACACCACCTTCGGGCTGGGCGGCAGTGTGTGGACGGCAGACGCCAAGCGCGGCGAACGCGTCGCCCAGCAGCTGCAGTGCGGCGCGGCATTCGTCAACTCGGTGGTCAAGAGCGACGTGCGCCTGCCGTTCGGCGGCATCAAGCGCTCAGGCTTCGGCCGCGAACTTGCCGATCACGGCATCCATGAGTTCATGAACATCAAGACGATTTATGTGGCTTGAAGGCCCGGGATTCGGGAATCGGGATTTGGGATTGGCAAAAGCGCGGTTCCGTGATGACTTCGCACTGGTTTTTCGACATCGACGGCTGCCGCTGCTCTAGCCAATCCCGAATACCGAATCCCCAATCCCGGCCTCAAAGCCACCGAGCGCGCTTGAACAGGCGATACAACACCAGGCACGAGGCGACCACGCCGCCCACCAGTAGCGGGTAGGCGTAGGGTTTGTCGAGCTCGGGCATGTGGGTGAAGTTCATGCCGTACCAGCTGGTGATCAGGGTGGGGGCGGCCAGCAGGGCGGCCCAGGCACCCAGGCGTTTGACGGTCTCGCCTTGCGCCAGCGTCACCATCGACAGATTAACGCTCAGCGCGGTGCCCAGCATTTCGCGCAAGGTGTCGATGGCATCGTTGATGCGCACCGCATGATCGAGCACGTCGCGTAGATAGATGCCGACCTCGTCGTGAATCAGCCCGCCGGGGTTGCGCTTGAGGTGCGAAAGCACATCCTGCAGCGGTGCCACCACCAGGCGCATCTTGTTGAGCTCGCGCTTGAGCTCATACAGGCGCACCACGGTTTCGCGCTTGTAGTTGTCGGCGAAGATATCCTTTTCCAGGCCTTCCAGCGTGTCGCGGAACTCGTCCATGATCGGCAGGTAGTTGTCGACCACGAAATCCAGTACACCGTACAGGCAGAACGAAGCGCCCATGCGCAGCATTGCCGGTTCGCGTTCCACCCGGTGCCGCACCGGTGCATACGACAGCGACGCGCCGTGGCGCACCGTCAACAGAAAGCGTGCGCCCAGAAACGCATGCGTCTCGCCATAGCGGATGCGTTCGTTGACCAGCTGCGCGGTGTTGACCACCACGAACAACGAGTTGCCGTAGCTTTCCGCCTTGGGGCGCTGATGCGCCTTGAGCGCGTCCTCGATCGCCAGATCGTGCAGGCCAAACTCGTCCTGCAACTTGTGCAGCACCGATTCCTGCGGCTCGTACAGCCCGACCCACACACAGCCGTCGGGGCGCTGCAGCACATCGCTGATCTGCTCCAGGCTGATGTCGTGGCGTGTGCCGTCACCGTCGTAATAGGCGCAGGTGATGACGCAGGACGGATTGTCTGGATGACGGCCGTGGGTGTTCATGGGCGCATCCTGGATCAGCGCGTGTGGACAGGCACATCACGCCGGCGCAGGGCGACCGCGAGCGCAGCGTGGATGGGCAACAGGAGCATCACCCACTGCAGGTTGTCCTGGGCCTGGAAGGAGAGCCAGTGGATCACCAACGCCAGCAATGCGCCGGCGGCCACCAGCCATGCCAGCACGTTGAACCAGCGGCCCGGCCGATGGCCCAGCTGCAGCCGGATGCCGCCGAACCACAGCAACACGCACAGCGGATTGACCAGCAGCAGGTTGCGGTTGGCCCACGCGGATTGGTGCGCGGTGAAGCCCCACAGATACACCAGCAGGCCGCCGCCGATGGCGCACAGCAACCAGAACGGCAGTGCCAGCCCGGCCAGCAGACGTTGCCGGCGGCGCAGCGCCAGCACGCCGGCGGCCACCAGCACGCCGGCCAGCAGCCACGGCCACCAATGCCGCTGCTGTTCGGCAGGCTCGGGGGCCACGCGGTGCGGCAGCAGCACCTGGGTGGATTGCACCAACGGCCGGCCGGCGCTGTTGTGCACCTGGGTCAGGCTGTCGGCCAGACGCATCGGCACGAACGCTTCTTCCCAACGTGACAGGGGACGATCGGCGTACGGACCCAGGCCCAGGTCGAAGCCCAGCCACATCCACGGCGCAGGGGAGGCCAGGCGTACCGCTTCGCTGCGGTAGGTATTGCCGCGCGAGCGGCCGGCCAGTTGCGACTTGAGCGTGCCGCCCATGGCACGATCCAGCGCATCGCGCACCATGGTGGCGCAATTGGCTTCGAAGTAATCGTAGTGATACCGCGCGTTTTCCGGCCGGCTACGGACAGCCAGGCCATCGGCAAGCGCGCGTGCCTGCTCGGGCGGCAGATCCAGCCACTGGATGCTGACGCCACGGCCGACGCTGCGGTACTGCGACAGGTCTTCTTCCAGCGGCAGCGCCACCAGGTAGTACATCATTTCGCCACGCGCAAAGCGCGGTACGAAGTCCGGCTCGCTGGGGTCGAAGAAGCCGAAGTTGTAGGAGGTCGCCTGCTGGGTGAGCGGGTCCACCACCACGATGGCGTCATGTCCGAAGCGTTCGAAGAACACTTCGCCGGGCTGCATGGTGACCACGCCCACCCGCGGCGCCGGTGGCTGTGCGTTCTGTGCGAAAGCAAATGGCGCCAGCAGCGACATCAACAGCAGCAGCGCGCAGGCAGCCAGCCATTGCCGGGCGCCACGGCGCGGCGGCGCAGTGGCGGTGCTGCAGGTGGTCTGGTTCAAGCGTCGTCCTGAGGGTCGGGCGGCAGGATGGTGACGTGGAAGGCATGCACGCGGCGCGCATCGGCCTTGGCCACGCGGAACGCAAACCGCCCCAGGGTCAGCTCTTCGCCGGTCTCGGGCAGATGGCCGATCGCATCGGTGACCAGTCCACCGACGGTGTCGTATTCGTCGTCCGGAAATTCGGCGCCGAAGCGCTCGTTGAAGTCCTCGATCGGCGTCAACGCATCGACCACGTAGCGGCCATCGGCCTGGATCGCGATCAGCGAATTCTCTTCCTCGGCGTCGTCGTGCTCGTCGTCGATCTGGCCGACGATCTGTTCCAGCACGTCTTCGATGGTGACCAGGCCGGCGACACCGCCGTACTCGTCCACCACGATCGCCATGTGGTTGCGCGAAAGGCGGAATTCCTTGAGCAGCACGTTGAGCTTCTTGGACTCGGGGATCAGCACCGCCGGGCGCAGCAGTTCGCGCACGTTACCGGGCCCGTTGTCGGCGACCACGCCGCGCAGCAGGTCCTTGGCCAGCAGGATGCCGAGTACTTCGTCCTTGTTCTCGCCGTGCACCGGGAAGCGCGAATGGCCGGATTCGACCACCTGCTTCATCAGGTCGATGAAGCGCGCTTCCACCGGCAGCGAAACCATCTGCGAGCGCGAGATCATCACATCGCCCACGGTGAGCTCGGACACGGAGATCGCGCCTTCCATCATGCGCAAGGTGTCTGCGGCGATGAGACCGTCCTGCTCGGCGGTGCGCAGCAGCGCGACCAGTTCGTCGCGGGTGTGGGGCTCACCGGAGAAGGCCGCGCTCAGGCGTTCGAGCCAGCTGCGGCGTTTTTCGGAGGGTTCTGAGGTGTGGCTACTGTCGTCTTCGGACATCGTGACGGGGAAGGGCACCCGGCAAACCAGGCATTAGCGATCAGTCTAGCAGGAAGCCGCTAACACGCTGTGGATGCGCGGGCAGGTGCCAGGTCTCAGGGCAGGTCCAGGCTGTATCCGCAGCCGACCACGGTCTTGCCGGGGTGCGATTTGACGTTGGTCACGCTCAGCACCACCGATTCGATCATCGCCTCGCCGGTCTTGGGGTTGGTGGTGTCCTCGCTGACCAGCTCGCGGCCGTACATGACCTTTTCGGCGTTATCCACGCCCAGTTCCAGCTGCAGCTGCCTGGCCAGCGGGCGCGGATCGGGCAGGTCCAGGATCGCCACGATGCTGGCGCCGGAAAAGGCGATGTGGTTCGTGCTGTGGCCGAACACGCGGATCGGCGTATTGAGGGTGTATTCGGTCATGAACAGGTTGGACTGATCCAGCGGCGTCCAGCCCAGCGCCACCGCCTTGAGCGGGTCGGCCAGCACCGGCGCCAGCGCGTTGAAATCGCCGATGCGCTGGCGGCACTCGATCAATGCCGGCAGGTCGGGACGCACCGGGGCGGCCTGCGCCCAGCCCGTCGCCGGACTCAGCAACAGCCCCGCGATGGCAATGGCCGCGCGCATCAACGCTCCCCCGCGTAGGGGTCGTCGATGCCCAGATCGGCGAGGATTTCGCGCTCCAGCTGTTCCATCGCATCGGCCTCCTTCTCGTCTTCGTGATCCCAGCCCAGCAGGTGCAGGGTGCCGTGCACGGTCAGGTGCGCATAGTGTGCAGCCAGCGACTTGCCCTGTTCGGCGGCCTCGCGCGCCACCACCGGCGCGCAGATCACCAGATCGCCCAACAGCGGCATCTTGATGCCCTTGGGCAGGCCCTCCGGCAGCTCGGCCGGAAAGCTCAATACATTGGTGGCGTAGTCCTTGCCGCGGTAGTGATGATTGAGCGAGCAGCCTTCCTTCTCGTCGACCACGCGCACCGCCAGATCGGCCTCGCGGATGCGGCCCTTCAGCGCGGCAGCCACCCACTTGCGAAAACTCACCGCCGAGGGCAGTCCGGCGCGTGGCAACGCATAACTGACGGCGACGTCGAGGCGGACGGGTCCACGGGTCATGGCGAGCGCTTCCTGGGCAAAGAGATCAACGAGTGCAGGTGATCAGCAGGAGCACCGTGGGCCCATTGGGCACGCGGTAACTCGAGCTGCCAAGCGGGCCGCGCCCGCAACCGTGATTGTAATCGCGCGCCCGCACGCTTGAAACGAACCCGGGCTGATCGTGCAACCAGACCGCCGCAATGCCGTCTTCGAGCAACTTGCCGATCAGCAACTGGCTGGCGCGGTGCGCATGCGCGACCGGTGAACTTTCGCAACCGCGTGCATCGGTGACGGTGCCCGGCAGATCGAGCAACCAGCGTGCCGAAGGATACCCGGGCACCATCGCCTGCAGCGTTGCGGTGGGAACACTGATGCTGACAGCTTCGGTAGCCAGGGAAATACAAGGAGGCGTCACCTGGCCGGCCGGAATGACATCGCGGTCGACGACCTCTGGCGGTAGCGGCGTCTGGCTGGCGTTGACTGATGCCGGCGTCGCCATTGCAATTGCCAGCATCAGGCCGGCAATTGTCCTGCTCACTCGGGATTGCCCTTGGCAGCGCTTTCCTGCTGATCGCGCTTGTCGTAGGCAGTGACGATGCGTTGCACCAACGGGTGACGCACCACATCGCGCGCTTCGAAGAAGGTGAAGCTGGCGCCTTCGACGTCGCGCAGCACCTCGATGGCATCGCGCAGGCCGGACTTGACGTGCTTGGGCAGGTCGATCTGGGTCAGGTCGCCGGTGACCACGGCAGTAGAGCCAAAACCCAGGCGGGTCAGGAACATCTTCATCTGCTCGATGGTGGTGTTCTGTGCCTCGTCCAGGATCACGTAGGCATCGTTGAGCGTGCGGCCGCGCATGTAGGCCAGCGGTGCGATCTCGATGACGTTCTTCTCCAGCAGCTTGACCACTTTTTCCACGCCAAGCATTTCGTAGAGCGCGTCGTACAGCGGCCGCAGGTACGGGTCCACCTTCTGGCTGAGGTCGCCGGGCAGGAAGCCCAGCTTCTCGCCGGCTTCTACCGCCGGGCGCACCAGGATCAGGCGCTGCACGCGCGACTCGTTCAAGGCTTCCACCGCGCTGGCCACGGCAAGAAAGGTCTTGCCGGTACCGGCCGGGCCGATACCGAAGTTGATGTCGTGGGTGGCGATCGCATGCAGGTATTTGGCCTGGTTGGCGCCCCGGCCACGCACGGTGCCGCGCTTGACCTTGATGGCCACATCCTGCGGCTGGTACGCGCGTTCGGCCACCTGCTCGACATTGGCATCGTTCAAGCGCAGGTGGATGGCGTGGTTGTCGAAGGTGACCGAGGCCGCTTCGTCATACAGCGCGGTCAGCAGCGACTGCGCGGCGGCGATTGCCGGCTCCGGGCCGGTGATGCGGAAGATATTGCCGCGGTTGGCGATCTCAACGCCCAGCTTGAGTTCGATCTGGCGCAGGTGCGCGTCGAATGGGCCGGCAAGATTGGCCAGGCGCTCGGTGTCGTCGGGTTCCAGGGTGAAGTCGCGATAGGCAGGTGAGTTCATGGTCGGATCGGACAGCGCGCGCAGGCGGCGTCGGTAGGGCGGCAGACGAGGGTAGCGCGCGGCATGTGATCCCACCAACAAACCGGACGGCGCAGCGTGGCGGCCTGCGGGCCTGGGATGTTCTCCACAACCGCTGTGGAGTCACGCATCACTAACCTGTGGATAGAGTGCGGCAGCCCTACTGGCACAAGGCCTGGCAGGTGGGTGGTGAAAAAATCGCCAGTGCGCGGGCGGTTGTCCACAAACGATGTGGATCGAATTCGGCAAAGCCTGTGGGTAAGTGCGGCGGCACCTTGTGCAGCAAGGCGCCTCAGATCACCAGGCTCGCGATCAATGTCGGATGCAGGTTTCTGCGCGCGCAGAAAAGTGGGTCAGCTCGCTCGACGGAGGCACTGCTGCAGGCGATGCTGCGGCCGGCAACGCCGACTGCGCTGCCGGAATCGGATCACGCCTCGTCGTCCTTCTTCAGATGAAGGCGGCCGCGCAACGAATTGCTCATCGCCTCGGTGATCAGGACATCGACAAACTGCCCGATCAGCCGCGGATGGCCGGGGAAATTCACCGGGCGCATGTTTTCGCTCTTGCCGGTCAGCTCGTTCGGGTCGCGACGCGACGGGCCTTCCACCAGCACGCGTTGCACGCTGCCGACCATGGACTGCGAAATGCTCGCCGCATGCGTGTTGATGTGCGCCTGCAAGCGGGCAAGGCGCGCCTGCTTGACCGCTTCGGGCGTGTCGTCCTGCAGGTCCGAGGCCGGCGTGCCCGGCCGACGCGAATACACGAACGAAAAGCTTTGATCGAAGCCCACGTCTTCGATCAACTTCATGGTCTTTTCGAAATCCGCTTCGGTCTCGCCGGGGAAGCCGACGATGAAGTCCGAGCTGATCGAGATATCCGGACGCACCGCGCGCAGCTTGCGGATCTTGGATTTGAATTCCAGCGCGGTGTAACCGCGCTTCATCGCCGACAGGATGCGGTCGCTGCCTGCCTGCACCGGCAGATGCAGGTAGTTGGCCAACTGCGGCACGTCGCGATAGGCATCCACCAGCGAATCAGAAAATTCCAGCGGATGCGAGGTGGTGAAGCGGATCCGGCCAATGCCCTCGATCTGCGCAATGGTGCGAATCAACAGCCCCAGGTCGGCGCACTGCGCCGCGTCGCCGGCGTCGGCGCCGTAGGCACCGCGGTAGGCATTGACGTTCTGGCCAAGCAGGTTGATCTCGCGCACGCCTTGCGCGGCCAGCTGCGCCACTTCCACCAGCACGTCCTCGAACGGCCGGCTGACTTCCTCGCCACGTGTGTAAGGCACCACGCAGAACGAGCAATACTTGGAGCAGCCTTCCATGATCGACACGAACGCCGACGGGCCCTCGGCGCGCGGTTCGGGCAGGCGGTCGAACTTTTCGATCTCCGGGAAGCTGATATCCACCTGCGACTTGCCGGACGCGCGCCGTGCACGGATCAGCTCCGGCAGCCGGTGCAGCGTCTGCGGCCCGAACACCAGGTCCACGTACGGCGCACGCTTGACGATGCCATCGCCTTCCTGCGACGCCACGCACCCGCCAACGCCGATGATCACCGGCGTACCGCCGGCCTTGGCGCGGCTTTCCTTGAGCAGCCGCCAGCGCCCCAACTGGCTGAACACCTTCTCCTGCGCCTTCTCGCGGATGGAGCAGGTGTTGACCAGCACCACGTCGGCTTCTTCGGGGTTGTCGGTCAACTCCAGGCCTTCGGCGGCGGCGAGCACGTCGGCCATCTTGGCCGAGTCGTACTCGTTCATCTGGCAACCGTGGGTCTTGATGTACAGCTTGCCGCGCACCACGGCAGGCGCCGCCGGGCGGGCGACCGGCAACGGCAGCAGGGCAGGGGCGTCCACGGCGGTGGCCGCGGGCAGATCGGAAACGGATGTCCCGGGCATGGCGCTTAATCCAGGCGGGTTGAGTGAGCCGCGCAGTTTACCCGCTTGGGCAGGCAGCGTCCGCACCAGGCCGGCCGTCGACTGCTGCGGCGCGGGCCACCGCCGGCCGTGCGGCCATCCGGGCGATGTAGGCACGGGTCGGTGCCGGCGGGTCGATCAGGCCGAATTCCACCATCCAGCCCAGTGCGCCACCCCACAGCACATCGGCTGCGCTGCAGCGCGCACCCAGCAGGTAATCGCCCTGCGCCAGCTGTGCATGGACCACCGCCAGCACAGTATCGGCGTCGGCATAGGGAGAGAGCGAGCGCGGTGGCGCCTCGCGCTTGAGCGCAAGATCCATGATCGCCGGCTCGAAGGCCGAGCCGTAGAACGCCAGCCAGCGCAGGTAGGCGCCACGGTCGGCATCGCCTGGCGCCGGCGACAGCCCGGCTTCCGGATACATCTCTGCCAGGTACTGGTAGATGGCGCCCTGTTCGGTGACCACGCTGCTGCCATGGACGATGGTCGGGATCTTGCCCATCGGGTTGATCGCCAGGAACTCCGGCGAGCGCTGCTGCGCGTGTTCCAGATCGACGAAGCGAACATCGTAGCTGGCGCCCAGCTCTTCCAGCAGCACCAGCACACCGCGCGAGCGCGAACGGGGGTTGTGGAACAGGGTGATATGGCGGGCGTCGGACATTGCGGGCTCCTGGAATGCGGCTGGGTAGTAATGGCTGGTATGCCGATCTTAGGGGGCTGTTGCGGACAGTTTCCGTCCGCAATACGGTGCTGTCATGGCCTCGACCGCTGCCCGTCTGTTGCGACTGCTCTCCCTGCTGCAAGGTGGCCGGCACTGGCCGGGCACGGCCCTGGCCGAACGGCTGGAAGTCCACCCGCGCAGCCTGCGCCGCGACATCGAGCGGTTGCGCGAGCTGGGTTACCCGGTGCATGCCACCTCCGGCAGCGGCGGCGGCTATTCGTTGGGGCAGGGAGCGGCCGCCTTGCCGCTCCTGTTCGAGGAAGAAGAAGCGCTGACCGTGGCGATCGCACTGCGCGCGGCAGCGCCGGCCATCGCCGGGATGGACACGGCCGCCGCACGGGTATTGGCCAAACTGGACCCGTTGCTGCCGCGGCGCAGCCGCCAGCGTGCCAGTGCCGCGCACGCGGCCATGGCCAGCATGCCGCTGGCCGAGAGCGGCACCCTGGTGGACGCGGCGATGCTGGCGCTCCTGGCCGGCGCGTGCCGCGACCGTGCCACGCTGCGGCTGCACTATCGGCGCCACTCCGGTGCGGCCATCGTGCGCTGCGTCGAGCCGGCGCTGCTGGTCAACTACGGCCGGCGCTGGTACCTGCTGGCGTGGGACTGCGAGCGCCAGGACTGGCGCACCCTGCGCGCCGACCGGATCGACCAGGCCATCGCCACCGGCGCCCGGTTCGCCACGCGTGCGCTGCCGGAGGAGCCGCTGCAGCTCCTGCGCAAGGCCATCGGCGAGGCGCCGTTTCCGTGCCGTGTCCGAGTCCGCCTGGCCGGATCGCTGGAAACGCTGGCCGCGCAGATCCCGCCATGGCTGGGCGCGCTGGAAGCCGACGGGGCAGGCCATTGCTGGCTCGGCCTGGGAGCGCCGAGCCTGCCTGCGTTGGCAGCCAACCTGCTGCTGCTCGACTTGCCGTTCGAGGCGATCGCGCCGGCCGAGGTGGGTGCCTCGTTGCGCATTGCCCTGGAGACATTGCAGACGCGACTGGACCGGTTATCGGCCTGAACGCGGACGCCCTTGGCAAGCCCGGGGCAAGCTGGGAAACTCCGCCGCATGAAGGGGATGTCAAGAACGCTGGGGCTGTTGCTTGTCACGTTGTCGGCCGCGCCGGTCAGCGCCGGCACGCTGTACAAGTGCGTCAGCGGCGACGGCATCACCAGCTACCTGAGCAAGCGCCAGAGCGGGGCGACGTGCAGCGTCATCAGCAGCTACACGCCGGACCGTTCAGCGCGGCGCGTGCCGCCAGTGTCATCGCTGGCGGCACCGGGAGTGTCGGCCGGGTCCGCGCGGCCAATTGCCAGCATCAACAGCATCGACAGCGGCGCGCCTGCCACGATCATCAGTCCGCCGCCACGGCGCACTGCCGAGACCGCTGCGGTGGCGGTGCCGCGTCCGCCGGCAGAGCGTGCGACATCGCTCATGCCGCCCGCCGCGCCGGCCGCAGCGGTGAATCCGCGCCGGGTGGTCAGCGGGCAGGTCTATTCCTATATGAAAGACGGCGTGCGCCACTACACCAGCGCACGCCCACGCCAGGTGGCCAGCATCGAAGGGCTGCGCACCATCCACTACAGCTTCATCGAGACCTGCTACGCCTGTGGCGCCAAGCCGGGCGTCAACTTCGGCGCGATCCGGCTCAACACGGCGGCCTACCAGCAGGAGATTGCCTCGGCTGCGCGCGAATTCGGGGTCGAAGAAGCGATCGTGCGCGCCATCATCCATGCCGAGTCGGCCTACAACCCGCTGGCACTCAGTCGCGCCGGAGCGCAGGGGCTGATGCAGCTGATGCCCGGCACCGCGCGTCGCTTCGGTGTCAGCGATGCCTATGATGCATCGCAAAATATTCGCGGCGGCGTGCAATATCTGTCGTGGTTGCTCAAGCGCTTCAACGGCGATCTGACCCTGGCCGCAGCCGGCTACAACGCTGGCGAAGGCGCGGTGGATCGCTACGGCGGTGTGCCGCCCTATAGCGAGACCCAGCGTTATGTCCAACGCGTCGGCCTGCTGGCCGGCCGTTATCGCGGGCAGAACGCAAGCGCCAACTGAGCGCACGTCGCACGCTCACCCTGCGATGCAGCATGGCACGCTGTCGCGTGCCTGCCGATGCTGCGACGCAGTCCGCAGTGTGGGTCGGCGCCGCACCCGTGTCGTGATGCAGTGGCAGTGCGGCGCACTGGCTTCGCGCTGGGCCGCTTGCATATGTGACAACGCTGCGATGCACCTTGGTCTTGCAAGGAGTGCGCAGGGCGCAGCGCGGCCGTCCGCAGCGGCCATTGCATCGCGCAGGTCCGACTGCGTACATTGCATTGTCTGTGCATTAAGCGTTCCGCTACACTGCGGTCGATTCATCACGGCTGGACCCCCCGCCAGCCGTTGGCAGCCTCACGCTACCTAATCAAGATCGGAGAGCCGGATGGCCAACGATGGGGTTAACGCACCTGCCGATACCGGGCGTCGTCGGTTTTTGACCGCGACAACAGCCGTGGTCGGTGCGGTCGGAGCAGGATTTGTCGCAGTTCCGTTCGTGAAGTCGTGGAACCCCAGTGCACGCGCCAAGTTGGCCGGCGCACCGGTGACCGCCGACATCAGCGCCTTGCAGGAAGGGCAACGGCTGGTCCTGGAGTGGCGCGGTCAGCCCATCTGGATCGTCAAACGCTCCAAGGCGATGCTCGACGCATTGCCGTCGCTGGACGGCCGGCTCAAGGACCCCAAGTCCGAGAACAAGGACCAGCAGCCGGAATACGTGCTGAAAAACCCGGAATACCGCTCGATCAAATCCGACATCTCGGTGCTGGTGGGGCTGTGCACGCATCTGGGCTGTTCGCCGGAAATGGTCGCCGAGATCCGCCCCGAGCCCTACGACCCGCAGTGGAAGGGCGGTTACTTCTGCCCCTGCCACAAGTCGCGCTTCGATATGTCCGGCCGCGTCTTCGACGGCGTGCCCGCACCGATCAATCTGCTGGTGCCTCCACACCATTACGTGGACGACAACACCCTGGTGATCGGCGTCGATCCGGATGGTGCCGGTTCGTCGGCGAAAAGCACGGGGGCTGCCTGATGAGCAATATCCTGGTCCGTACTGCCAACGGCGTGTTCGATTGGGTCAACGAACGCGCGCCCGGGCTCATGCCCATGTACCGCAAGCACATCAGCGAGTACTACGCGCCGAAGAACTTCAACCTCTGGTACTACTTCGGCTCGCTGGCCATCGTGGTGCTGGTCAATCAGATCGTCACCGGCATCTTCCTGACGATGCACTACAAGACCAGCGCCGCCGATGCATTCGCCTCGATCGAATACATCATGCGCGACGTAGAGTGGGGCTGGCTGATCCGCTACATGCACAGCACCGGCGCCTCGCTGTTCTTCATCGTGGTGTATCTGCACATGTTCCGCGGCCTGATGTACGGCAGCTACCAGAAGCCGCGCGAGCTGGTGTGGATCCTGGGCATGCTGATCTACCTGGTGCTGATGGCCGAAGCCTTCATGGGCTACGTGTTGCCATGGGGGCAGATGTCGTTCTGGGGCGCGAAGGTCATCATCTCGCTGTTCGGTGCCATTCCGGTCATCGGCAACGGCCTGACCGAATGGATCATGGGCGACTACCTGCCCGGCGATGCCACGCTCAACCGCTTCTTTGCACTGCACGTGATCGCGCTGCCGCTGGTGCTGTTGCTGCTGATCGTGCTGCATATCGGCGCGCTGCATGAAGTGGGTTCCAACAACCCCGATGGCGTGGATATCAAGAAAGGACCGAAGGGCAATCGCTGGGATGCGCACAAGCCCGCCGACGGCATTCCGTTCCATCCTTACTACACGGTCAAGGATCTGGTTGGGGTCGGGTTCCTGCTGCTCATCGCCGCCTTCATCATCTTCTTCGCGCCGGCCTTCGGCGGCCTGTTCCTGGAACACGACAACTTCACCGAGGCCAACCGGCTGGTGACGCCGGAGCACATCAAGCCGGTGTGGTACTACACGCCGTACTACGCCATGTTGCGCGTGGTGCCCAACAAATTGGGCGGTGTGCTGGTGATGTTCTCGGCGATCGCCATCCTGTTCCTGGTGCCGTGGCTGGACCGCGCCAAGGTGCGCTCGGTGCGCTATCGCGGCTGGATTTCCAAGGTGGCGTTGGGCGTGCTGGTGGTGTGCTTCGTGTGGCTGGGCGTGATCGGCTCCGGCCCCGGCACCGACGCCCACGAGACCTATGTCGGGCGGGTGCTGACCTTCCTGTATTTCGCCTTCTTCATCACCATGCCGGTGTGGACGCGGCTGGACAAGACCAAGCCGGTTCCGGAGCGGGTGACCAGCCATGACTAATTCCAACGTGAGGTCATGGACGTCGCGCGTGATCGCGGTGCTGTGCGGTCTGACGCTGGCGGCGGGTGCGGTCGCCGCCGAGGGTGGCAAGGTGCAGCAGGCCGGCAACGACCTGGGCGACCGCGCGTCTCTGCAGCGCGGTGCGCAGCTGTTCATGAATTACTGCTCCGGCTGCCACTCGTTGAAGTACCTGCGTTATTCGCGCATGGCCAGCGATCTTGGTTTGAGCGAAGCGGAGGTCATGAGCAACCTCAACTTCACCGGTGCCAAGATCGGCGAGCACATCGAGGGCACCATGCCGCACGATGCGGCCGCCAAGTGGTTCGGCAAGGCGCCGCCGGACCTGACCTTGATTGCACGCGTGCGCGGTACCGACTGGGTCTACACCTATCTCAAGTCGTTCTATCTGGATCAGACCCGCCCGCTGGGTTGGAACAACCAGTTGTTCCCCAATGCCTCGATGCCCAATCCGTTGTGGGAGCTGCAAGGTCTGCAGCAGGCGCAGTTCGGCCCGGCCGACAAGGCCACCGGCGACAAACCGGTCGAAGCGCTCAAGCTCGGGCAGCCAGGGCGGCAGACGCCGGTGGAGTTCGACCAGACCGTGCGCGATATCGCCAACTTCCTCGAATACGCGGGCGAACCTGCCGCGTTGAAGCGGCAGAGCATGGGCGTGTGGGTGATCCTCTTCCTGGCCCTGCTGACCTTCATCGCCTACCTGCTGAAGAAGGAATACTGGAAGGACGTGCATTGAACGGACCGCACGCGTATTGATCCGGCAGTAAGCAGGCAGCAAGACCAGGCAGCAAGACCAGGCAGCAAAGCCAGGCGGCAAAGCCAGGCGGCAAAGCCAGGCGGCCCCTCTCCCGGCGGCCTGATTAGCGCTGTGTCTCAGCTGGGCGTACGTAGTTGCCGCTCTGTGCGCCTTCCCGCGCTGGCGAAGGCGCTGGCGAGACGCGGCACCATGGCGGCCAGGTCGAAGCGGCGATTGAACCGGTAGGCATGCGCATGCAGGTAGCGCGCGCCGTATTTCGCGAAGTTCACCGCATGGTGGGTGCCGCTAAGGGCGGTTTTGAGATTGCCCAGGATCGTGTTGATCCAACGCAGACGAGGCTGCTGGGCGCCCTTGCGGCCGCCTCCGGTCACGATGGCATCGTGGGTCAGGCCTGCCCAGACCACGCCGGTGAAGGCGGTCAGCCCGTCACTGACCACATGGGTGCCCGGTGCCAGTGCCTGCTGGGCCCAGGTGTGCACGACGCTTCTTCGGAAGCTGGAGACCACATCCAGACGCAGGTAATGCGGGCGCCCGTGCTGCAAGGAAACCGCTGCGATAAACGGCACTTTGTTGCGCCACTGCGGTTCTCCGGGACCACCGGCGCGTTCCCCGCCCAGATAGGCATCATCGATCTGGACCTCCCCCTCAAGCCGGCGTGACTGCTCGCGATCGGCCATCGCCGCCATCACTTTGTGCTTGATCCGCCATGCAGTGCGATAACAGACGCCCAGCTGCCGAGCCAGTTCCAGCGCAGCAATTCCGTTCTTGGCTTGGCTCACCAGATAGATGGCCAGCCACCACACCTGCAAGGGAAGCTTGGTGTCTGCCATCGGCGTGCCGGCGGTCAAGCTGGTCTGTACCCGGCAGCGCGTACATTGCCACAGCTGCTGGCGGCCTCGTTCAAACCGACTGGCATGCGTGTACCCGCACTGCGGACACACGAAGCCATTGGGCCATCTGGCTTGCATCAACGCCTCGACACATTGCGCCTGCGAGCCATAGCGGCTCAGAAAAGCTGGAATCGAAAGCCCCTTCTGGAACTGGATCCGATTGAACGTCATCGTCGTATCTCACTGAAGATCCTGCAGTTCTAAACCCAGGCTGCATCACCAGCTGAGACACAGCGCTAATCAGGTCCCGGCGGGAGAGGGGTTGGGGTGAGGGTACGGCGCGCAAGTGGAGCATGGCGCTCGCGAACAAGCGCACTCAGCCTATCGGTCACCAGCATCCTTCGAGATGCTGCGCGGCACACGCCATTGAACACAGGCACACGATTGCGCAGGCCCAACGCGCCAAGTCGCGCTTGACAGCGCACACAGCTCCTCCACCAGATCTAGGTCCGCGCTCATCGTGCGTGCAGTTGTTGCAGTCGTTGCAGCCCGATCCGTCGACCGGCCATCGCAGCAGCCGACCCGGCCCCGCATCAACACGCTAGCTGGCACATCGAACGTCCTGATCGCGTCATGCAACGGTCAAACAGCATCGATACACGGCACACCGACATCGATGCCCATCCAGCTGCCAGCCTCCGTGGACACTGGGCGAGGCGCACGTCATCGACGCTGGGTCGATCCGTCAGGCCACGCCTTCCATCCCTGACTGACCCGCAACATCACCTGCTGCCCAGGTGTCAATGCGCCCTAGCACTCTTGGCTTTTGCGTGACGTGATTGCACACTCGATAGACCGTGGTGACGGTCGGCGTTGGGCCGGCCGCGCCGATGCGGCCGGCGGATTCCGGTCGTCGGAGAGCCTTGAATGGCGACGAGTGTGCGTATGCGGAATACCTTGACTTTGTTTTCGTCCAACGACGACGTGTTGTGCCACCGGGTCCGTCTGGTCCTGGCGGCGAAAGGGGTGACCTACGACCTGGTTCCGGTCGACCCGCAAAATCCTCCCGAAGATCTGATCGATCTCAATCCCTATCATTCGGTGCCAACCCTGGTCGAGCGCGATCTGGTGCTGTACGCGGCCTCGGTGGTCAGCGAGTACCTGGATGAGCGTTATCCGCATCCGCCACTGATGCCGGTCGATCCGTTGTCGCGCGCGCGCCTGCGCCTGGCGATGCTGCGCATCGAACACGATTGGGTGCCACAGGTGCAGGCGATCCAGCTCGGCAACAAGACCCAGGCCGAAGCCGGCCGCAAGCGTCTGAAGGAGTTGCTGACAGCGTCGGTGCCGCTGTTCAAGGCCAGCAAGTTCTTCCTCAATCCGGAAATGAGTCTGGCCGATTGCGCGATGGCGCCGATCATCTGGCGACTGGATGCGTTGGAGATCGGCCTGCCCAAGGATGGCAAGGCCATCGAGGACTATGGTAACCGGATCTTCCGCAATCCCGGTTTCATTCGCAGCCTCACCGAGCAGGAAAAGAAGCTGCGCGACCTGCCGGGCTGATGCGACGGCTGTATGCCAACAGACCGACTTGCGATCCGCTCGCCGCCGTTGAGGGTCGTGTCCGGGTAAAATGACGCCATGAGCGAAGATTTCCCCCGCATGACCAGCCACCGCCCGTACCTGTTGCGGGCCTTGGTCGAATGGATCAACGACAACGGCATGACGCCGCACGTTCTGGTGGACGCAGGACTGCCTGGCGTGCAGGTGCCGGCAAGTGCCGTCAAGGACGGCCGGGTCGTGTTGAACATCGCCGAGCGTGCCGTCGTCGGCCTGCAGGTCGACAACGACAGCGTGAGTTTCACTGCGCGCTTTGGCGGCGTCAGCTATCCCGTCATGGTGCCGATGGCTGCGGTATTGGCAGTGTATGCACGCGAAACCGGGCAGGGCATGGCGTTGCCCGACGACATCCCCGGCACCAGCAGCGAGCCGCCGGATCCCGGTACACCGCCGCCGAGCGCACCGGCGCCGGACGAGCCACCCAGCGGTGGCAAGCGCCCGCATCTGCGCGTGGTCAAGTAGGCTTGCCGACATGCGTGACGGTCACGTTCCAGTCCCGGTGGAGCGCGTCCGTCACATCGCGCACGATGCAGCGGATGCCTCCGGCACGTGCGGTTGCCCCGAGCAATACGTCGTCTAGCGCGTCATTGAAGGCGCGGCGTGTCTGGTTGCGCGCAGCGACACCGACACGCCCGCTGCCGCGTGCCTCTTCGGCATCCAGAACGACGCCATATCTCGCCTGCTGACGCGTGCCGGGCGTGCGATCGGCTGCGCGCATGCGCGCGGACGCATTGACCGCATCTGCGCGGGGAGACGAGGTAGAGCTGCCCTAATTGAGGGGGAAGCGGAGACGGATATGAGCCACTGCCGGTGAGCCCGCGGCCAATTGGTCGAACCGTTCCGTACGCCGTGCTGGCTGGCGCAATGCGACCGACCGGCACTTGCAGCGCAGCGGGTTCCCGACGCGTCGTCGCGGTGTCAGGTGTCGCTACGTGGGAGGATGCGCGCGGCGATCACGGCGCATCATTCCAGCCGCTCCTGCTCCGGATGTAGCGCCCGCACGGTGGCGACCTGCGGACCGGTAAAGGCGATCAGCTGGTCGCCGCGCAGCACCAGCTTGCCGCTGTGGCGGTCGGCTCCGTCGTAGGAATATTCGAAGCGGAAGGTGCGCTCGAAGCCGAGCCATCCGTTGGGCATTCTGCAGATGCGGATGTTGGTGGAGTGCACGCTCTGATCCAGCCACTGCACATCGGCGGCGCGGCAGGCATTGCGGCCGAGGATGTCGGCACGTTCGGCAGCGGCGCGCGAGGAGTTCCAGAACGCGAACAGCGCTGCGCCGGCAATCATGAAGAGAATGAGACTGGGCATGGCAGCCAATGTGCCATGGCGGGCGGCTGGACGACAATCCAGCGGTGCTGCCGCGTTGCAGGTACGAGGACGCGATGACTTGGACAGCGCGCTTGTCCGCGCGTTCGGCATGAGGTCCTGAAGCCCTTACGCAAGCGATCGACTGTCGGTGCAGGACACAACCGCACTAAACCGTTCACGCCCTTGCGTGGGTCAGGCTTGCATGCACGGCATCGCACCCCCATCCAGTGCAGTCCCGCCGAGTTGAATCCGATCGCCGCGCGGCCGGTTGCCGTGGTGGCGTCGGGCACTGCCCATGCATCCTGTTCTGCAGCAATTCCATCCCGTTGTCGCTGCGTGGTTTGCGCAGACCTTCGCTGCGCCCACGCCTGCGCAGATCGCCGCATGGCCGGCAATCCAGGCCGGGCGGCATACGCTGGTGGCCGCGCCGACCGGCTCGGGCAAGACGCTCACTGCCTTCTTCGCGGCCATCGATGCATTGATCCGCGACGGACTCGAGCATGGCGGGATGCTGCCCGATGAGACCCGTGTGGTCTATGTGTCGCCGCTGAAGGCGTTGTCCAACGATATCCATCTCAATCTGGAGGCGCCGTTGCAGGGCATCCGCGCGGCGCTGGCCGCCAGTGGCCTGCCGGATGTGCCGGTGCGCACGGCGGTGCGTACCGGTGATACGCCGCAACGCGAGCGGGCGCAGGCGCGGCGCGTGCCGCCGCATATCCTGGTGACCACGCCGGAGTCGCTGTACGTGCTGTTGGGGTCGGCCTCCGGCCGCAACGCGCTGCGGCATGTGCGGACCGTCATCGTCGATGAAATTCATGCGGTTGCCGCGGACAAGCGCGGCAGTCACCTGAGCGTGACACTGGAGCGGCTGCAGCGGTTGGCCGAGCGGCCGATCACGCGGGTTGGGCTGTCGGCCACCCAGAAGCCGATCGAGACGGTGGCGCAGTTCCTGGTTGGCGTTGGCGAAGACGGTGCGCCGCCGCCCTGCGAGATCGTGGACATCGGCTACACGCGCGCGCGCGATCTGGCGCTGGGGTTGCCGCCGACCCCGCTGAGCGTGGTGATGTCCAACGACCAATGGCTGCAGGTCTATGCCGAAGTAGCTGCGCTGGCGCAGCAGCATCGCACCACGCTGGTGTTCGTCAACACGCGGCGCATGGCCGAGCGTGCGGCGCGGCATCTGGGCGATCTGCTGGGCAAGCAGCGGGTCGCCGCGCATCACGGCAGTCTGTCGCGCGAGACGCGCCTGCTGGCCGAGCAGCGCCTCAAGGCCGGCGATCTCACCGTGCTGGTGGCGACCGCCTCGCTGGAGCTGGGGCTGGATATCGGCGATGTCGATCTGGTGTGTCAGCTCGGCTCGCCACGCTCGATCGCCACATTCCTGCAGCGTGCCGGCCGCTCCGGGCACAAGGTCGGCGGCACCCCGAAGGCACGGCTGTTTCCGCAGACCCGCGACGAGCTGGTCGAATGCGCTGCCTTGCTGGACAGCGTGCGCTGCGGCGAACTGGATGCCTTGCGCATTCCGCTGGCACCGGTCGATGTGCTTGCGCAGCAGATCGTGGCCGAAGCGGCATGCGAGGACTGGGACGAGGATGCGCTGTTTGCGCTGATGCGCCGCGCCTGGCCATTCGCTCGGCTGAGCCGCGCCACCTTCGACAGCGTGGTGCGGATGCTGTGCGAGGGTTTCAGCACCCGGCTGGGCCCGCGCGCCGGCTATCTGCATCGCGACGCGGTGCATCGTCGGCTGCACGCACGTCGCGGCGCGCGCATGACGGCGCTGACCTCCGGCGGCACCATTCCGGAAACCGGCGATTACAGCGTGGTGCTGGAGCCGCAGGCCGAGAAGATCGGCACGGTGAACGAAGATTTCGCAGTGGAAAGCCTCACCGGCGACGTGTTCCAGCTCGGCAATGCCAGCTACCGCATCCTGCGTGTGGATGCAGGCCGCGTGCGGGTGGAGGATGCCCGGGGGGCGCCACCCAATATTCCGTTCTGGTTGGGCGAGGCGCCCGGCCGCAGCGATGAGTTGTCGGCGGCGGTGTCGCGCCTGCGTGGCGAGATCGCGGCGCGGCTGGACACTGCCCCGCATCAGCGCGCGCGTGACTGGCTGTGCGAGACCTTAGCGCTGTCTGCCGAGGCGGCGCAGCAACTGGTGGACTACCTTGCCCAGGCGTGCACCGCGCTGGGCGCCATGCCCACCCAGCAGTGCCTGGTGATGGAGCGTTTCTTCGATGCCAGCGGCGGCACGCAGTTGGTGATCCATTCGCCGTATGGCAGCCGCATCAACCGCGCCTGGGGCCTGGCACTGCGCAAGCGCTTTTGCCGCACCTTCAACTTCGAGCTGCAGGCCGCAGCGACCGAAGACGCCATCGTGCTGTCGCTGTCCACCAGTCATAGTTTTGCCCTGGAAGAGGTGGCGCGTTACCTGCATTCGTCGTCGGCCGAGCATGTCTTGATCCAGGCACTGCTGGACGCGCCGTTGTTCGGCGTGCGCTGGCGCTGGAACGCCACCAATGCGATGGCGCTGCCGCGGTTCACCGGCGGCAACAAGGTGGCCCCGCAGTTGCAACGCATGAAGTCCGAAGACCTGCTGGCTACCGTATTTCCGGATCAGGTCGCCTGCGCGGAAAACCTGGCAGGCGAGCGCGAGGTGCCGGACCACCCGCTGGTGACCCAGACGCTGGAGGACTGCCTGCATCAGGCGATGGATAGCGAGGGGTGGTTGCAGGTACTGCGCGGGCTGGAATCGGGAGCCATCCGCCTGGTGGCGCGCGATCTGGCCGCACCGTCGCCATTGGCGGCGGAAGCGTTGAACGCGCGTCCGTACGCGTTTCTGGACGATGCGCCGCTGGAAGAGCGGCGCACCCAGGCGGTACAGGGCCGGCGCTACACGCCGCAGAGCAGCGACGATCTGGGGCGCCTGGACCCGCAGGCCATCGCATCGGTCCGCGAAGAAGCGTGGCCGCAACCGCGCGATGCCGAAGAGATGCACGAGGCGCTGGTCGGGCTGGGCGTGCTGCCGGTGGACGAGGCGACCGATGCGCAGTGGCAGGCCTGGTTGACCGCGCTGGCCGCCGCTGGCCGCGCCAGCTGCCTGATCATCGACGCTGCGCCCGCGCTGTGGATCAGCGCCGAGCGCATCGAGTGGTTCATGCCGCTGTATGCAGGCGCCGTGGCGCAACCGCCATTGCAGGTGCCCGCCGATTGCCGGGTGCCCGACTGGGAACGCGACCGTGCAGTACGCGAGCTGTTGCGCGGGCGGCTGTCGGCTGTGGGCCCTGCGCAGGTAGGCGGGCTCGCCGGCGCCCTGCGCCTGCCCGAGGAGGAAATCGCCCTGGCGCTGCTGGCCTTGCAGCGCGAAGGCTATGTCATGGCCGGGCAGTTCAGTGCGCAGGCGGCATCGCAGGAGTGGTGCGAGCGCCACCTGCTGGCGCGCATCCACCGCTACACGCTGGGGCGGTTGCGGCGCGAGATCGAGCCGGTCTCGCAGCGCGACTACGCACGCTTCCTGTTCGAATGGCAGCATCTGGACAGCGCCAGCCGGGTCGCGGGCCCGGATGCGCTGGCGGGCGTGGTGGGGCAGCTGGAAGGGTTCGAAGCGCCGGCCGTGCTGTGGGAAGGCGAGTTGCTGCCGGCGCGCGTGCGCGACTACCAGCCGGCCTGGCTGGACGAACTGTGCACCGCCGGGCGCACCGTGTGGGCGCGCCTGCGGCCCGGCGGCGGGCGCAGCGGCGCCGCGCTACGGGCCACGCCCATCGTGCTGCTGCCGCGGCGTGAGGCGCAACGCTGGAGCGGGTTGGCACGTGCGGCCGACGAGGAACCGCTGGGTTCGCGCGCGCAGCGGGTGGTGGAGGTCCTGCAGCAGCAGGGCGCGCTGTTCTTCGACGAAATTGCCGATGCCGCGCATCTGATGGGCACCGAGCTGGAAGATGCCTTGAGCGAACTGGTGATGCGCGGCCGCGTGCATTGCGACAGTTATGCCGGGCTGCGCGCGCTCCTGGTGCCGGCCTCCAAGCGGCCGTCGGCACTGTCGCGCCAGCGGCGTCGCGCCAGTGCGCTGGGCATCCGCGATGCCGGCCGTTGGGCGCCGGTCCGCGCGCCTGCGGAGTTGCCGCTGGCCGAGGCCGGCGAGCGGCATCAGGAGATGCTCGAACACGTGGCGCGCACGCTGCTGCGCCGCTACGGCGTGGTCTGCTGGCGGCTGCTCGAGCGCGAGGCGGCGTGGTTGCCGCCGTGGCGCGAATTGCTACGCATGTACCAGCGCCTGGAAGCGCGTGGCGAGATCCGTGGTGGCCGCTTCATTGCCGGCCTGTCCGGCGAACAGTTCGCGTTGCCGGAGGCGATTGCCGCACTGCGCCGCGTGCGGGCGCAGGCGCCGCAGCAGCAGTGGGTCTGCGTGAGCGCCAGCGACCCGGCCAATCTGCTGGGCAGCCTGCTGCCCGGCGAACGCGTCGCGCGGGTACCCGGCAACCGCGTGGCCTCGCTCGATGGCCTGCCGATGGCGGTGTGGGCGGCAGACCGTTTCCAGCCACTGCAGGAACTCACGCCGGAACAGTCCGGGCAGGCCTTGCGCCTGCTGCAACGCGGGCCTGGTGCCGCCGAGCCGACGCCGATGGAGCAGTGGCTGGCTCAGTCGCCCGCCACCGGCGCACGGGTGCCGGTGACGCGTGGCAGCGGGCGCGACAGATAGGCACTGTCCGGGACCACCCAGCGCCAGGGCAGGTCGACCGCCTTGCGGATGCCGATGCGCGGCGTCGCCAACGGCACCGACGGGGGCGGCATGCCGTCATCCTCCACCCACAAGCGTGCCGTGGCAGCAGTCAGGTCCAGCCCGTTGTCCGCCGCGGTTACGCCGAAGGCCTGCGCCAGGCGGCCGGGGCCGGTGGTCAACAGCCTGGCCGCCGCGGTGCCACCACGCGCGGCCTGCATGGCCTCCAGCCCGGCCAGCGGCTGCAGTGCGCGGATCAGCACCGCATGCCCGGGGGCACCGCCGCACACGGCGTTGATCGCCCAATGCATGCCGTAGATGAAATACACATACAGGTGCCCGGGGGCGCCGAACATCACCTGCGTGCGCGGGGTCATGCCGCGGAACGAGTGCGCGGCCGGGTCTTCGCTGCCGCAATAGGCCTCGACCTCGGTGATGCGGCCGCGCCGGCCGTCTGCACTGACCAGCACCTTGTTGAGCAGGCGAGGGGCGACCTGGCGCGAATCGTGGGCGTAGAACGTGCGGGGTAATGGTGTGGACGACATGCGGCAAGCCTAGCGGCCGCGCCGTGATGTCCCTGCGGACTGTCCCGGACAGTTGGGCGAGCGGGGGTAGGGGTTTTCCGAATGGAGACGCGCAGGAGCGTCTGACCTGTCACAAAAGCGCATATCCAATCGGCTGAATAGGCGCGGCGGCGGCGCTCGCATCTCAAGCGGGTTTTGCCATCGCCGATAGCTATCAACGATTGGTTAGACGAGTCCGCATCCCTGTGATCGGCACGCCCAGCACTGTCGATTGCCATGCACTGCATGTCGCCCACGCATCACTCACGAGAACTCCCCAATGTTAGGCAACTTCAAAATCGGAACCCGGCTGATCGTGGCGTTTCTGATCGTCTCGGCGATCGGCGCATGCATCGGGTGGGTGGGCTATTCCAATTCCGGGCGCATCAGCGACCTGTCGACCTCGCTGTACGAACGCGAGTTGCTTGGCTTGTCCAACGTCAAGGAAGCCAACATCAACCTGATCTACGCCGGCCGCGCACGCGCCAACCTGCTGCTGGCCAGTAGCGCAGAAGAGCGGCAGTCGCACGTGCAGAACATCGACAAGTACACCGCCAAGGTGGTCGATTACATGACCCGTGCACGCGGTAGCTTCCAGACCGAAGAGGGCAAGGCCAAGCTGGCGCAGTTCGACCGCGCGTGGCAGACCTATCTGGATGAGCGCGGCCGCTTTATCGAAGCCGCCAATCGCGAAGCATTGCGCGAGGCCAACCCGGAACTTGCCGCACTGTCGCGTGCGGTACGCGCCAGCTCGGACGAAGTGGATACCTTGATGACCGACCTGAGCGGCCTGCGCGAACGTAGCGCGGCCTCGGCCAATGCGGAGACCGGCGCCATCCATGCACGCAGTTCCAAGCTGTTGATCGCCATCATCTGCAGCGGCGTATTGCTGGGCGCCGTGCTGGGCGTGGTGATCAGCCGCAGCGTCACCGGCCCGATCCGGCGCGCGGTCACCGTGGCCAACGGCCTGTCCGAAGGCGACCTGACCATGCAGATCGATGTGCACGGCCGCGACGAAACCGCGCAATTGCTCGAAGCGATGCGCACCATGGTGCAGAAGTTGTCGCAGGTGGTGGGCGAGGTGAATACCAGCGCCGAAACCCTGGCCAGCGCCTCCGAAGAAGTCAGCGCCACCGCGCAGTCGTTGTCGCAGGCTGCCAGCGAACAGGCCGCTGGCGTCGAAGAAACCAGCGCGTCGCTGGAGCAGATGACCGCCTCGATCAGCCAGAACACCGAGAACGCCCGCATCACCGACGGCATGGCCACCCAGGCCGCCAAGGAAACCATCGAAGGTGGCGAGGCGGTGGTTGCCACCACCCAGGCGATGAAGCAGATCGCGCAGAAGATCGGCATCATCGACGACATCGCCTACCAGACCAATCTGCTCGCGCTCAATGCCGCGATCGAAGCCGCACGTGCCGGCGAGCATGGCAAGGGCTTTGCGGTGGTCGCCGCCGAAGTGCGCAAGCTGGCCGAACGCAGCCAAGTGGCTGCGCAGGAGATCGGCGAAGTGGCCGGCTCCAGCGTGGAACTGGCCGACCGTGCCGGGCGCCTGCTCGATACCATCGTGCCCAGCATCAAGCGCACCTCCGACCTGGTGCAGGAGATCTCCGCCGCTTCCGAAGAACAATCCTCCGGCGTCAGCCAGATCAACTCGGCCGTGGTGCAGTTGAGCCAGACCACCCAGCAAAACGCCAGCGCGTCCGAAGAACTGGCCGCCACGGCCGAAGAGATGAGTGCGCAGGCCGAGCAGCTGCAACAGAGCATGGCGTTCTTCCGGTTGGGCGGGCAGGGCACCGCAAGCACGCCGCCCAAGCGCGGCAAGCAGGTGGCTGCACGCCCGGTCCGCGCGGCCGGTACCCGTGGCTGGCGCAGCAGCGCCGCGCCAGCCTATGCGATGTCCGAGGGCCCGGACGAAGGCCAGTTCGCCCGCTTCTGAGAGACCGATCGATGACCGCACAGACTTCCGATGGCATGCCGGGCGACGCCGACGCGGCCGCCCAGTACCTCACCTTTCAGCTGGATGGCGAAACCTTCGCCACCAGCATTCTCGGCATCCGCGAAATCATCCAGTACCGCGCGCCCACGCCGGTGCCATCGATGCCGTCCTGCGTGCGCGGGGTGATCAATCTGCGTGGCGCGGTGGTGCCGGTGGTCGATCTGCAGGCGCGGCTGGGGCGTGCCGGCGGCGCCATCAATAAACGCAGTTGCATCGTGATCCTGTCCACCGGGCAGGCGCAGGGCACGCAGGCGATCGGTGTGCTGGTGGATGCGGTCAATGCCGTGATCGAGCTGGCCGACCAGGACATCGAAGCGGCGCCGGCCTTCGGCACGCACATCCGTCGCGATCTGCTGCGCGGCATGGGCAAGGTGGGCGAGCGCTTCGTGGTGCTGCTGGACATGGAGCAGGTGCTGCAGGTGGACGAGATCGCCGGCACTGCCGACGTGCTGGCGGCCTGAGCGGCGCAGGTCACCGATGCACGAGCGGGCGCAACGCTCAGTCGTGCAACTGCCATCCGTTGAATCGGTGCACACGGTTGCGCCCGTCGCGGACCGCACGCTGCAAGGCATGCCGGGCGCGCGCCAGCAGGATGCTGCTGTCCGGCGCCTCGCCCGCTGCCACATCGACCAGCCCGACGCTGATGGTCAACGCACCGGTGGGCCAGGTCGCCGCTTCGATGGCCTGCCGGATGTCGTCGGCGGCCTGTGAGGCGGCCGATGGCGAGGAACTGGCAAGTGCCACGCAGAAGCGGTCGCCGTCCAGCCGCGCCACGAGCGCGGAGGGCGGCAACCGGGTCTCGATCAGCTGCGCCGCCTGGGCCAGGGTCGCATCGGCCGCGGCCGCACCTGCCTGCAGCTTCCGGCGCTTGAAGCCGTCCAGATCGATCAGCAAAAACCCCAGCGCGTGCTGCCCGGTCTCGTCTGCGCGCATGGTCGCAAGCTCCTGCAAGCCGCGCTCCAGCCCGGCGCGGTTCCAGAGCCCGGTGCGTTCGTCGCGCAATGCGTCCAGTTCCACCAGCCTGGCCGCACGCCGCAGTTCGATGGTGTCCACCACCTGCCGGGCCAGTGCGCGCAGCGCGTCGCGCTCGGCACCGGACAGACGCCGCGGCGTTCGGTCGAGCACGCACAGGGTGCCCAATGCAATGCCGTCGGACGTCAGCAGCGGAGCGCCGGCATAGAAGCGGATCTGCGGCTCGCCAGTGACCAGCGCGTTGTCGACGAAACGCGCATCCAGATGGGTGTCGGACACCTCCATCAGCTGATCGGGTTCGAGAATGGCGTGTGCACAGAACGACAGCGTGCGCGGCGTTTCGGCCTGCTGCATGCCGATCCGTGACTTGAACCATTGCCGCTGCGTATCGACCAACGAAATCAGCGCCATCGGCGTGCGGCACACGGCTGCTGCGTCGGCGGTGAGCGCGTCATAGGGCTGCTCGGCAGGGGTATCCAACAGCTGATAGGCGTGCAGCGCCGCCACACGCTCGTCCTCGTTGGCCGGTGCGCGCGCACCCAGCACCGCGCCGACCTCGCCCGGCAACAGGGTCGCGTGGATCAAATGCAACGCGGGCGCGTCTGGAAGCTGCATGCAAGGCCTTTGCAACAGGACGCCATCTAGGCGTGGAAATGTCGGCGGCAATGATCGCTGCCGTGGTGCGAGCCGGCCATCCGGCGGTCGCCGACCGCCTGGCGGCCAACGTGTCCGGATCTTGCCATATCCCGGGGCCACAGCAGGCGGCCTCGATCCCAGTCCGGCCGTGCCACGGGCGATTAAGCTGGACGATTACCCGCCCTGGCCAACGTTGCCCTTAGGGCGACGGCTGTGCTCGTCATGCACCTTGAGGTCCTCCTGGCCTGGGCGTTGCTTGGCCGCTTCGTCCTGCTTGCGCGACTCCTGGCTCTCGGAGACGCCACTGGCGTCGTCGGCGTCGGTATCAGGTGGGCGCTGTTGGTTGCTCATGGCGTCGGCTCCGGTGTGTTGGTGCGGCGCACGTTAGCGCAGCGGGTGTGATCCCGGTGCCATGGCGGCGGCCGCCTGGCGTGCACGCGGGGGTGCCCCATACGCAAGAGCCCCGGACGCGGACGTCCGAGGCTCCTGGTTTGATGCCGTGGTGGAGCGGAAGGGGATCGAACCCTCGACCTTCGCGATGCGAACGCGACGCTCTCCCAGCTGAGCTACCGCCCCACGTGTCTCGATTCTAACCACATGCCAGGCGGTTCGCCAAGACAACGGGCGATCGACCGCGCGGCAAGGGCGCGATCCTGCAACGCTTACTCGCGTACCAGCGGGAACTTGAGGTCCGGGTTCTTGGCCTTCCATTCCTTGTACGACACCGAGCCTTCCCACGCGGCAAAGGCCTTCGGGGTGCGGCCACGGCCGGACCAGGTCTCTCCGGTGTGCGGCAGTTCGTACTTCGGCTTCACTTCGCTGCGGCCGCTCTTGACCACTTCCTTGCGCGCAGCGGTGGTGCCCAGGTAGGCGGCGATGTCGTTGCGTTGCTTGGTGTTGAAGTGGCCGGCGAACTGCTCGAGCAGCGAGACGATGGTGGCATGCGCAGAGGATGCCTCGCTCGCGCGCTCGGTTTTCTCCTGTTCTTCCAGCTTCTGCAGCTCGTCCAGCAACTTGGCTTTGGCTTGCGCGATGGAATCCAGTTTCGAAGAGGTATTGCTCACAGAGGTATGGCCTCGGAATAAAGAGTGGAGACGCCGCCCTAGGGGCGCGCGCCATTATGGCATGCGGCCCGGGGGCGGCCGCTGCGGGTGCGGTTGCTTGCACATGGCGTGAACAGGCCTTTCACGAGATCTGTTCGGCCGCTTTCGCATCGTCGTTGCAGGCGTTGTCCAGCTTACACGCACGCCAGCAAACCCGACCACGACGATACAGGAGCCAGCTGATGAGCGACGACAAACACAACACCGGCTCGCCCGACCGCGACCGCATCAATGTCAACGAAGCCTATGAGCTGCAGTACTGGACCAAGGCGCTGGGCGTCAGCGCCGACGAACTGCGCGCTGCCGTAAAACAGGTCGGTCCGGTCGCTGCCAGCGTGCGTGAGCATCTGCGGAAGTAGGCCCGGCAGCCCCGATGAGCCTGAGCGAGTATCGCCGCAAGCGCAGCTTCGACAAGACCCGCGAGCCCGAGCCCGGCAAGACCGTGCCCGCCGGGCAGCGCGCGATCTTCGTGGTGCAGCTGCACCACGCCAGCCGGCGTCATTACGACTTCCGCCTGCAGGTGGGCGATGCGCTCAAGAGCTGGGCAGTCCCGAAAGGGCCGAGCTATGACCCCAAGGTCAAGCGCATGGCCGTAGAGGTGGAGGATCACCCGGTCGACTATGCAGAGTTCGAAGGAGAGATTCCCAAGGGCGAGTATGGCGGCGGCCACGTGGCCCAGTTCGACCACGGGGTATGGGCCACTGCTGGCGACCCCGAGGCGCAATTGGCCAAGGGGCATCTACGGTTTGAGCTGTTCGGCAGCAAGTTGAAGGGCGGCTGGCACCTAGTACGGTCCAGCAAGCCGGCGCGGCAGCCGCAGTGGTTGCTGTTCAAGGAAGACGACGCCTACGCCGGCACGCTGGAGGCCGACGACCTGTTGGCAGACGTCGCTGCCGCGCCCGCCGCCGATGTGCGTCGCGCCGGCGCCGGCAAGGCCGGGCGCAAGGCACTTACGCACGTGCCTGCGCCGGTCGCCGGCAAGCGCCGGGACTGGGCGAAACAGGCGCTCGCCCTCAGCAACGCGCGCCGCGCCGAGCTGGCCGATGCGCCGTTCGAGCCGCAGCTTGCCAAGCTGGGCCAGGCGCCCCCCGATGGCGCGCAGTGGCTACACGAAATCAAGTGGGATGGTTACCGCATCCTGGCGACCGTGAGCGACGGGCGGGTGCGGTTGTGGTCGCGCAATGCGCTGGAGTGGACCGACAAGACGCCCGAGATCCGCGATGCGATCCAGTCGCTGGGCTTGCGCTCGGCGCAGCTGGATGGCGAGTTGATCGCCGGGCGCGGCACCAAGCAGGACTTCAATCTGCTGCAGGCGACCTTGTCCGGTGAGCGCCAGATGCCGCTCGCGCTGGCAGTCTTCGATCTGCTGCACGTGGACGGCGTGGACATCAGCCAGGCGCCCCTGATCCAGCGCAAGCAACTGTTGCAGGAGGTGATGGCCGCCGCGCTGACGTCGCACCTGGCGTATAGCTCGCATGTGGAAGGCGATGGACAGCAGGCGTTCCGCGTCGCGGGCGAGCAGCATTTCGAAGGCATCATCTCCAAGCGTGCGGACCGGCCCTATCACGGTGGCCGCAGTGACGACTGGCGCAAGACCAAACAATTGGCCAGCCAGGAATACGCGGTGGTGGGCTATACCGCGCCCAAGGGCAGCCGCACGGGGTTCGGTTCGCTGCTGTTGGCCACACCCGACCCGGTGCACGGCTGGCTGTACGTCGGCCGGGTGGGATCGGGCTTTTCCGATGCGCTGATGCGCGAGGTGACGCCGCAGCTGGAGGGCGGCACGCGGACACCCACCGCCCATGTGCCGACCGACGACACCGACCTGCGCGGCGCAACCTGGTTTGCGCCGCGGTTCGTGGTGGAGGTGTTCTACCGCGGCATCGGTGGTCAGCAGCTATTGCGGCAGGCCTCATTCAAGGCGCTGCGCCCGGACAAGCGCATTGCCGACCTGGCCGACAGCGATGCGGCTGGCGGTGCGGCTGCAGGCTTGCGCAGGACGCCATCGCGCCGGTCCAAGGGGACGCCTGCGTCGTCGCCGCCGCCCAGCGCGAAAAGCGCGACGTCCACTTCGGCGGTGCCGGCGCTGTCCAGTCCGAGCAAACTCATCTACCCGGATATCCGCGCGACCAAGGGCGACGTCTGGGACTACTACCAGGCCGTAATGGACCATCTGCTGCCGGAAATCGTCGGCCGCCCGCTCTCGATCATCCGCTGCCCGAACGGGGCAGAGAAGCCGTGCTTCTTCCAGAAACACCACACCGCCGGGCTGGAGCGCGTCAGTTCGGTCAGGTTGAAGGAGGACACCGGCAACAATGCCTATTACCTGGTCGTGGACGATGCGCCCGGGCTGCTTGAGCTGGTGCAATTCAACGCGCTGGAGTTCCATCCCTGGGGCTCGCACGCTGCCCGCCCCGACGTGGCCGACCGGGTGGTGTTCGACCTGGACCCGGGCCCGGACGTGCCGTTTGCCGAGGTCAAGCGCGCGGCGACCGATATCCGCAAGCTGCTGGCGCAGCTGGAACTGGAATCGTTCCTGCGCGTGTCCGGCGGCAAGGGGCTGCATGTGGTGGTGCCCCTGAACCCGGGCTGCGACTGGGACCTGACCAAACGCTTTGCCAAGGGCTTTGCCGATGCGCTGGCGCAGTCGGAACCGGAGCGCTTTGTCGCCACCGCGACCAAGCGGTTTCGCAACAAGCGCATCTTTGTCGATTATCTGCGCAACGGTCGTGGCGCCACGGCGGTGGCATCGTATTCGCTGCGGGGCCGGCCGGGCGCACCGGTGGCCTTGCCGCTGCCATGGTCGGATCTGCCCAAGCTGCACCGTGCCGATGCATTCACGCTACGCGATGTGCCGGAGAAACTGCGCCGTCGGCGCAAGGACCCATGGGCAGACATGGATCATATCCAGCAGAACCTGGCACGTTGGGCGGCGCAGGACTGACGCCTGCCAGGGGATCGCAGGTGGGCCGATGCACGCAATGAAAAGCCCGCATTGCTGCGGGCTCTTTGCATGAAGCCGATCTCACTGCGTGGCAGGATCGGCCAGCAGCGGCAGCAGGTGTGCTTCCAGCAGCTGCCGGCGCCATTGGCCCAGGGCCGCGGGCCAAGCGTGTTGCTCGATCAGCGTTTCCAGATGTCGCCGCGAAGCAAGCAGGCCGTCCGGCAGGCCCAGTTCGCGACTGCGCTGCGCCACGGCATCCTGCAGGCGCTTGAGCACCGCCTTGTTTCCATCGGTGGCCGCCTGCGCCAGCGGGGCGCTGTCTTCGTCCGGCAGCGGCGTGTTGAGCGCCTCCCAGACCGCAGCGGCGAGCTTGCGCGGGGCCTTGGGGAATTTGTCGAACTGGCGCAGCAGCGCGTCCAGATCCGCGGGCGGAAACCGCGCCAGCTGGCTGGCCAATTCGTTGTCCAGGATCCAGCTGCGCGGACGGTCGCTCTGGCGCGCCTGCAGATCGCGCCAGCGCAGCAGCCGCAGCAGCCGACGTTGCGCGGCCGGCTCCAGGAACTGCGCGGTGCGCAGGCTCACATGCGGCCAACGTTCGCCATCGTCGTGCTCGACGGTGGCCAGCAGCCGCTCGGCATCTTCGGCCAGCCAGCCCAGGCGGTGCTGCTCGGTCAGGCGACGGGTCAGCTCATCGTGCAGCGCAAACAGATAACGCACGTCGTCGGCGGCGTATTCCAGCTGCGACGGAGAGAGCGGGCGGCGCATCCAGTCCGAGCGGGTCTCGCCCTTGGTCAGCAAGGTGCCGGTCACTTCCTGCACCAGTTTCTGATAGCCCATGCCGCCGCCGACACCGGCCAGGGCGGCAGCGATCTGGGTGTCGAACAGCGGCCGCGGCAGCACGCCGCACGCGCACTTGAAGGTGACCAGGTCTTCGCTGGCGCTATGCATCACCTTGACGATGTCGGTGGCGGTCAACCACTCCTTGAGCGCCGCGTTCATGCCCGGGATCAGCGGATCGATCAGCAGGATCTCCTCGCCGATGGCCATCTGCACCAGCGCCAGTTGCGGCCAGTAGGTGCGTTCGCGAATGAATTCGGTATCCAGGCCGATGCGCGACGGGCGCGCTGCCTGCAGGCGCTCGGTCAGCTCGGAGGGGTGGGTGATCCAATGGGGCACGTGATTTCCGTCGACAGCAAGGGTTTGCGCAGAACGCGCAGAATAGCCTAACGTCGCGATCGCCTGTCGTGCGGCAGAGCACTGGAAGGAGCAGGTGGTGGGCAAGTGCGGTAACCGGATGGCAGCGTGGGCACTGGTGGCGCTCAGCATGTGTGCCTGTTCGCGTGCCCCGGCGCCGACTCCGGCGCCGGCTGCACAAGCGCCGGCGGCGACGCGGCAGCCAGGCACACCCAATGTCTCCATCGGCGGCGAAGAATCCGCCGAGACCGTTGCACAGTGGCAACCGCCGGCCGTGGATCTGGGCGATGAGCCTCTGGCGCAGGCACGCAAGCGCGCCGACGCGGCCTTGCAGGACGATCGCCTGTACCGCGACGCCGACGATGCGATCCCGTTGTATCTGGCCATCCAGCAACGCGCCGGCGGCAAGGACGCAGCCAGCCGGCGCGGGCTGGAGCAGGCCCGCGCGCGCTTGCTCGAGCGCGGGCAGGCCTTGGTTGCCCAGACCGAGCGACAGGACGATGCGCTGGAACAGGCGCGCGAGCTGGCCATCGTGGCGCTGGCGCTCGCACCGCAGGACCCGAAGGTGCGTGCGCTGCAGCGCGAAGTGGAAACCGCCCAGCGCGTGCTCGGGTTCAACCGGGCCGGTGAAGACGATCTGCGCGGTGGCCGGTTGGGCGAAGACGGCAACGGCGCGCTGGTGAACTTTCGCGATGCCGCGCAACTGGACCCGGACAACCCACGCACGCGCCAGGGCCTGGCCGCAGTGGAAAGCGGACTGCTCGAACGCGCCGAACAGGCCGCCGACGCCGGCGATTTCGTCGGTGCGCGGTACTGGCTGCAGATGGCCGGGCAGGTGCGCGACCGCGCGCCCACCATTGCCGATGCGCGCGCGCGCATCGAGCGCACACGGCGCGCGCAGATCGCGGCGCTGCACGATGCCGGCCTGCACGACCTGACGTCGCCGCGCGGTCTCAAGGCCGCCGGCGAGAAACTGGCCGAGGTGCTGCGCATCGCCGACCCCGGCGACCCGATGGCGGGTGATCTGCGCCGTCGGCTGGAATTGGCCACCCATTACGGCAGCTTCCGGCCCGGGCAGGTGTTCACCGACGGGCTCAAGCTCGGCGGGCGCGGACCGCAGATGATCGTGGTGCCGCATGGTGCCTTCCAGATGGGTGCCGGCGATGCCGAACCGGGGGCCTCCGACAACGAGCGCCCGGCGCATTACGTGCGCTTCGCACGCGGCTTTGCGTTGTCGATCACCGAGGTGACGGTGGCCGAGTTCCGCCAGTTCGTCGAGGCCACCGGTGCGCGACCACGGGCCACCCGGCGCGGGCATTCGGTGGTGTACGACGAGCGCAGCGGCAACTTCATCCGCCGCAGCGGCGTGGACTGGCAGTCCGACTACAACGGCGCACGGGCCGCGCCCAACAGCCCGGTGATGCACGTCAGCATCCGTGATGCGGAGGCGTATGCGTCCTGGCTGTCGGAGCAGACCGGCCGCCATTACCACGTGCCCAGCGAGGCCGAGTTCGAGTACGCGGTGCGCGCCGGCACCACCGGGCGCTATCCGTGGGGGAATGCCGGCTCGCCACCGCGCGACACGGGCAATTTCACCGGCGGCAACGATGTATCGCGCAGCGGCCGGCACTGGAACAACGGCTTCGTCGGCTACGGCGACGGCTTCTGGGGCCCGGCACCGGTAGGCAGTTTCCGCGCCAACGCCTGGGGCTTGCACGACATAGGCGGCAACCTGAGCGAATGGGTGGCCGACTGCTGGCACGCCAGCTATCGCCGGGCGCCGGCCGATGGCGCGGCATGGTTCAACCCGGGTTGCCGGCAGCGCATGATCCGCGGCGGCAGCTGGGCCAACTCGCCGCAGCAGACACGCGCAGCGTGGCGGCAATCGCAGGACTCCGATACCACCAGTGCGCGGATCGGTTTCCGGCTGGCGCGCGGGATCTAGAGTTGAGGAGATGGATGCTTCGGGATGGCAGTTCGATTCCGCCCACCTCCACCAATCCGCTCACCTCCACCAAACAGCGTTTCCTGAGACGAGCGACTACAGCCTGGAATTCTCGATGCAGAGATTTTTCGGCCCTTTGATGCGCATAGCGGAGGCCGGATGCAGACTGCGTAGCGCCGGCCCAGCACCATGCATGACATGTCAGGATCCGTTGGCTTAACCGCAGCGAACACTGCCCGCGCGCGGATGGAACCGGTGATGCGTGCGGCTGTCGAAGCGCCAGCGCTTCTGAAGGACTGCCGCGATGAGCATGGGGATCACGATGTTTCGTTGGGTCATGGCGACCTTGCTGATCGGCGGCAGCGGCTATGCCGTGGCGCGGCACATGCAGGAGGGCAACACCGCCGGGCACTACCACGCCGTGGAGATCGTGCGCCCGGAAGGCACGCCCAAGGCCATGGTGGTGTTGCTGCCCGACAGCGCCCATCCGCAGGACGGCCAGCGCCTGGCCGACATGCTGAGCGATGACGGTGCGCTGGTTGCGGTGGTCGATACCGCCAGCTACCGCGAGCGCCTGCGCTCGCACCACGCGGCCTGCAGCTCGCTGGCCGACGACGCCGAGCGGCTCGGCAAGAAATTGTTGCGCGCCGAACATGTGGATGCCTTCCTGCCGCCGGTGCTGGTGGGGCAGGGCGATGGCGCCGTGCTGGCACGCCAGGCGCTGGCGTCGTCGGCGCCGGACGTGCTGGGCGGTGCGGTGGTTGCCGATGCCGGCACCACCGACACCGGGCTGGCATGTTCGCGCGACGTGCCCGATGCCAATCAGGGCTTTCTCGACGATCTGGTCGACGGCGCCAGCCCGATGCAGATCGCTGCCGCCACGCGCGGCCACTTCCAGGCGGCCCAGGCGCAGGGCCTTGGTGACCTGCCGCTGGTCGAGCTGCACGCACCCGGCAGCGACCGCCTGGTGGTGATGCTCTCCGGCGATGGCGGCTGGCGCGAGCTGGACAAGGGCATCGCCGCGCAGCTGCAGCAGCAGGGGGTGTCGGTGGTGGGCTGGAACAGCCTGCGGTACTTCTGGGCCAGCCGTACCCCGCAGCAGGTGGGCGCGGACCTGGATCGGGTAATCGCGGCCTATCGCCAGCGCTGGCACATCCAGCACGTCGCGTTGGTGGGGTATTCGTTCGGTGCCGACATCCTGCCGTTCGCCTACCCGGAACTGTCGCCGCAGCAGCGCGCCTCCGTGCAGTTCGTCAGCCTGCTCGGGCTTGGCCACCAGGCCGACTTCAAGGTGCGTGTCGGCGGCTGGCTGGGCTGGCACAACGATGCCGAGCGCGATGTGGAGCCCGCCATCCAGTCGCTGGACGCGCATCGGCTGCAGTGCATCTATGGCAGCGAAGAAAAGGACACGCTGTGCCCGGAGCTGCGCGCGCGGGGCGTCGAGGTGGCGATGCGGCCCGGCGGCCACCATTTCGATCACGACCCGGTGGTGTTGACCACGCTGCTGATGCAGGGCTGGCAGCACGCCGCGCAGATGCCTGGCCGCTCCTGACGCCGCTCAGCGTTGAAGAAGCACTAGACGACGTTTTCCGGAGCGCTTGATCGACGACCGACGATCGCAGTCGAGCACGCTCTGCCAGGCACCGGTGCCTGATTCCTGGCGGCGGTGGCCGCAGTGCCCGAGCGCAATGCCGGGTCTGTTCGCCGCCCCGACGGCTTATTCAGGGTTCGCTGTCAGCGCGCCGACCGATGGCGGCGCGACCTGGCGCGGCACTCTTCGACTGATCAATCAGGCGCCGAGCGGCAGCAGTGCTGCAGACACCGCGTCGTCGTGGGCTGCTTGCTTTCAGCCTTCGCCAGATTCCACCCGCACAGCGATGCTGCCATCGGCCAGTTGCGCACGCAGGCGCTCGCCGGCCACCACGTCGGCGGCGCTGCGCACCACGCTGCCATCGGCAGGGCGGGTCACGATGGCATAGCCGCGTGACACGGTGGCAAGCGGGCTCACCGCTTCCAGCGAGCGCGCCAGGCCGCGCAGCCGCAACTGATCGTGCTGCAAGCGCCGTTGCATGGCCGCTTGCGGATGCAGGGCGCGCAGCCGCTGTTGCAAGCTGGCGAGGTTGCGCTGCGGGTTATGCACCTGCAGGTGCGCCTGCCCGCGTTGCACGCGCGTCTGCAGGCGTTCCAGCACCTGGGCCATGCGCGCGCGCAGCTGACGGCCGGCCTCTTCCTGGCGCCGGTGCAGCAGCTGCAGCCGCGCCTGCGGGCTGTGCGCACGCAGGCGCAGCGCAAGCCGGTCGGCGCGTTGCATCGCGTTCCCCAGGGCATGCTGTTGCAGCTGGGCCATGCGTGCCTGCGCGCGCCTCACCCGCGCCACCAGTTCACGCTGATCGGGCACCAGCAGCTCGGCTGCCACCGACGGCGTGGGCGCACGCACGTCGGCCACGAAATCGCTCAGGCTGAAGTCGGTCTCGTGACCGACCGCCGAGACCACCGGGGTCTGCGCAGCGGCGATCGCGCGCGCCAGACGTTCGTCGTTGAAGGCCCACAGGTCTTCCAGCGAGCCGCCACCGCGGGTGATCAGGATGACGTCGTAACGCCCGGAGGCATCGGCGCGCTGCAGCAGGGATGTCACTTGTGCTGCGGCGCTGTCGCCTTGCACCAGCGACGGCAACAGGTCCACCTCCAGCAGCGGGAAGCGTCGCGCCAGCACACTGAGCACATCGCGCACCGCCGCACCGCTGGGCGAGGTGATCACCGCCAGGCGGCGTATATGCACCGGCAGCGGTTGCTTGCGCTCGGCATCGAACAAGCCTTCGTCCGCCAGGCGCGCACGCAATTGGTCGAAGGCACGTCGCAGCGCGCCTTCGCCGGCTTCTTCCATATGGTCGAGCACCAGTTGGTAGTCGCCGCGTGCTTCGTACAGGGTGAGGCGGCCGCGTGCGAGCACGCGCAAGCCTTCGCGCGGCTGGAACTTCAGCCAGGTGCTCTTGGGCTTGAACATCGCGCAACGGATCTGCGCGCGCGCGTCCTTGAGCGTGAAGTACAGATGGCCCGAGGACGGGCGGGTGACGCTGCTCAGCTCGGCTTCCACCCACACCAGCGGGAAGCTGCCTTCCAGCAGGTCGCGCGCCAGCGTATTGAGCTGGCTGGGAGTGAGGATCTGTTCGTTGCGGTCGGCCATCGCCACATTATCCCGTAGCGGGGAAGCGTGTGGGTGATCGCCTTCCGAACGCCCGGGCGGCCGGTGGCAGAGCGTGGCCGTCGCCTGCTGCGCGCATGCTGCAGATGCCACGGGCTGCATCGGTGCACGCAGCGAATGCCGGTGACTCAGATGCCGTGCTGCGCCAGCGCCCAGCCGGCGTGTTCGCGTACCAGTTCCGAGTCGTGGTGGCGACGCATCTCCAGGGCGGCCAAGACTTCCGGCGTGCCCGGTGCATTGCCCAGGCCCACCGCGATATTGCGCAGCCAGCGTTCGTGGCCGCTGCGGCGGATCGGGCTACCTTCGGTGCGGCGCAGGAATTCGTCCTCGTCCCAGGCAAACAGCTGCGGCAGCGTTGCCACATCCAGCGCATTGCGGGCGCGGAAGTCGGGCTCATCGGTGCGCTTGGCGAACTTGTTCCAGGGGCAGATCAGCTGGCAATCGTCGCAGCCGAAGATGCGGTTGCCGATCGGCTTGCGCATTTCTTCCGGAATTGGACCGTCGTGTTCGATGGTAAGGTAGGCAATGCAGCGACGCGCATCCAGCCGGTACGGCGCGATGATGGCCTGGGTCGGGCAGATGTCGATGCAGCGCGTGCAGGTGCCGCAATGCGCGGTGGCCGGCGTGTCGATCGGCAGCGGCAGATCCAGATAGATCTCGCCCAGGAAGAACCACGAGCCGCCGTTGCGATCGATCAGGCAGGTGTGTTTGCCGATCCAGCCCAGTCCCGCGTTGCGCGCCAGTGCGCGCTCCAGCACCGGCGCGGAATCCACAAACACGCGGTAACCGAAGGCGCCGATCTCGCCCTGGATGCGCTCGGCCAGTTTCTGCAGCCGGTTGCGCATCAGCTTGTGGTAGTCGCGCCCCAGCGCATAGCGCGCCACGTACGCACGGTTGCCGTCGTGCAAGGTATTCCAGGCCTCGGTGTCGTCCTTGCGGCCGTAATCCATGCCCACCGACAACACCCGCAAGGTGCCCGGCACCAGCTCCTGCGGCCGCGAGCGCTTGTCGCCGTGCTGGGCCATCCAGTGCATCGTGCCGTACAGGCCTTCTTCCAGCCAGCTGCGCAGATGCACTTCGTCTTCGCCCAATTCGATGCCGGCGATACCGCAGCGTTGAAAGCCCGCTTCGCGTGCAAGCGCACGGATGCGCGCGGCGGCATCGGTGGGGTCGGGGCGGGCGAGGACGGCAGACATGACGACAAGTATAGAATTCCCTGCATGTACGCACCGCTCGCTCTTTACGATTCCGCTGCCGCGCGCACGCTCGATGCGCAGGCCACCGCGCTGCTCGGTGGCGATGGCTACATCCTGATGCAACGTGCCGGGCAGGCCGCCTGGCAATGGTTGCTGGAGCGCTGGCCGCAGGCGCGCCGCATCGTGGTGGTCTGCGGGACCGGCAACAACGGTGGCGATGGCTATGTGCTGGCGCGGTTGGCGCAGCGCGCCGGGCGCCAGGTGCGGGTGGTGCATCTGCCCGAGCGGGGCCCGGCATCGGAGCTGGCCCAGCGCGCCTGCACCGACTACCTGGCGGTGGGCGGCGCGATCGAGCTGTTTCCGTATCCGCTGGCGCAGGCCGATGTGATCGTGGATGCGCTGTTCGGCATCGGCCTGAACCGCGCGCCCGATGCGCCAACCGCAGCGCTGATCGAGGCGGTCAATAGTTGCGGCGTTCCGGTGCTGGCGCTGGACGTGCCCAGCGGCATCGACGCCGACCATGGCGTGGCGTTCGAGACGGCCGTGCGTGCGCAGGCGACCTTGCAATTCATCGTGCCGCATGTCGGCCTGTACACCGGCGACGCCCTGGAATACGCAGGCGACCGCGGCACCGCAACGCTGGACGTGCCGGGCTCTGCATTCGACGGGCTTACGCCTGCCGCGCATCGCTGGGACATCGACGCGCTGGCGGCGCAGTTGCGGCCCCGGCGGCGCAACACGCACAAGGGTGAATCGGGCCGGGTGCTGTGTGTGGGCGGCAATCTGGGCAGCGGCGGGGCAATCATGCTGACCGCCGAAGCCGCGCTGCGCAGCGGCGCCGGGCTGGTGCAGGTGGCCACCCGTGCCGAGCACGTGACCCCGTTGCTGGCGCGTTGCCCCGAAGCGATGGTGCGCGCGGTGCAGGCGGGCGACGACATCGCCGCCCTGGCCGATGCCGCCGATGTGGTCGCGCTCGGGCCCGGCCTGGGCCAGGACCCGTGGGCCCAGACGTTGTGGCGTGCGGTCCTGGGCTCGGACAGCGCCGTCGTCATCGACGCCGATGGCCTGAACCTGTTGGCGTCAAATCCGGTGCCCACGCGTGGCCCGCGGGTGCTGACCCCGCATCCCGGCGAAGCCGGTCGATTACTGGGGCTGTCCACCGCGCAGGTGCAGCGCGACCGCCTGACCGCCGCTGCCGCGTTGGCCCAGCGCTTCGACGCGGTGGTGGTGCTCAAGGGCGCCGGCAGCGTGGTGGCGGCCCCGCACGCGGTGCCGCGGATCATCGACGCCGGCAACCCGGGCATGGCCGTCGGTGGCATGGGTGACCTGTTGACCGGCGTGATCGCCGCCTTGCTGGGCCAGGGCTGGGCGGCCCTGGATGCCGCCAGCCTGGGCGCCTTGCTGCATGCCTGCGCCGGCGACGCGGCGGCGCGCGACGGCGAACGCGGCCTGTTGCCCACTGACCTGCTGCCGCAGCTGCGTCGCCTTGCCAATGCCGGAGCCACTGCATGACGCCTCTTGCTGCCTACCTGATCGATGCCGAGGCCACCGAGACGCTGGGCCGCGCAATGGCGGCAGTCCGGCCCGCCAACGCGATGGTCCAGCTGCATGGCGACCTGGGCGCGGGCAAGTCCACGCTGGCGCGCGCGCTGCTGCGGGCGCTCGGTGTCAGCGGGCCGATCCGCAGCCCCACCTATACCCTGATCGAGCGCTATCCGCTGGGCCCCGGCGACGAAGCCTGGCACCTGGACCTGTACCGCATCGGGCAGGCCGGCGAGCTGGATTTCCTTGGCCTGGACGAAGGCAGCGCCAGCCTGTGGCTGGTGGAATGGCCGGAGCGGGGCGCAGGTGCCCTGCCGGCGGTGGACCTGGATGTGGAACTGGCTGTCGATGGCGATGGCCGACGTGCTCGTCTGCTGGGCCGTAGCCAGACCGGGCGCGACTGGCTGGCGCGCCTCGCCGATCAGGCCGAGTTGCGGGCGCTTTTTGTCAGCCCACAGGAAGAATGAACGCCAGGTTACGGATTATTAAGGGAAATCACCTTGCAATTCACCCGCTTGGGTGATTGAATCCAGCGCCATGACACCGGGGATCCGCCAGTTCAGTCGTGCCGCCTTGACCGCCAGCCTCAGCCTGGCGGTTTTTGCTGCGTGGGCTGGCGAAATCAAGGGCGTCGGCGTCAGCACTGGCGCCACCGGCACCCGTGCAGAAATCCAGTTGGCCGGCAGCGGCGGCTTCAAGACCTTGTCGCTGGCCAACCCCAATCGGTTGGTGGTGGACTTCCCGGATTCGGCCGCGGCGCGTGGGCTCAAGCTGCCGCCGGCCGCCGGCCTGGTGACCTCCGTGCGCACCGGGCAACCGGTGCCGGGCACGTTCCGCGTGGTGTTCGAGCTGTCCAGCGCGGTCACTGCGCTGAAACCGCAAATGCAGACGCTCGGCAGTGCCTCGACCCTGGTGATCGAATGGCCCGGCGATCCAGCACCCCCCTCCGCCGTTGCCAGCGCACCGGTACCTGCCGCGGCACCGCCGCCACGCGTCGTCGATGCACAGGCCGAAGCGGCGCGTGCCACCGCAGTGCTGGCCGCATCCGCGCAACGTGCATCTGCGGCGCCACCTCCGCCGCCGGCCCCGGTCGTGGTGCCTGCTTCGGCGATGCCGACCGTCACGCAGGCAGCAGTGCCGACCACGGTCGCCACCGGGGTGCCGACGCCGCGTCCCGGAACCGCTGCGGCGGCCGCGCCGACGACGGCCGGCAGCGCCCAACCCAATCGCGTCGTTGCGGGCCCGGGCGCGCCGGTGCCCGGTGCGCCCACAACGGCCGGCGCCTCCGCTGCCGCCATCCTCAATGGTGGCGGCGCGCCGATGGCTGCTGCGGGCGTGGGTCCAGCTGCGGCAGTGCCGGGCGCTGCCACCGACGACGACCTGCCGCCGCGTCCGGTGCTGCCCAGTGAGGCATCGCGGGTCAAGATGGCGCCCGGCATGCGGCCGTTGATCGTCGCCATCGACCCGGGTCATGGCGGCCAGGACCCCGGGGCCATGGGCCCCACCGGCAAGCGCGAGAAGGACGTGACCCTGGCGGTCGGCCGCGAGCTGGCCCGCCAGATCAACGCCACGCCCGGCATGAAGGCGTACCTGACCCGCGACACCGATGTGTTCATCCCGCTGCCGATGCGCGCGCAGAAGGCACGCGCCGCCAAGGCCGACATCTTCATTTCGATCCACGCCGATGCGGCCGAAAACCGCAGCGCCACCGGATCGTCGGTGTACGTGTTGTCCACCAAGGGCGCTTCCTCACAGCGCGCGCGCTGGCTGGCCGACAAGGAAAATGCCGCCGACCTGGTCGGTGGCGTGCGTCTGCAGCAGACCGAAAGCACGCTGGCCAACGTATTGCTGGACCTGGCCCAGAGCGGGCATATGAAAGCCTCCGAAGACGCCGCCGGCCACGTGCTCGGTGGGCTCAAGCGCATCGGCAACAATCACAAGCCGCAGCTGGAGCGCGCCAATTTCGCGGTGCTGCGCACCTCGGATATGCCGGCCATGCTGGTGGAAACCGCGTTCATCTCCAATCCGGACGAAGAGCGTCGCCTGATCGATCCGGCCTACCAGCGCAAGATCGCCGCTGCGGTGCTGGACGGTATCGATACGTTCTTTACGCGCCAGCCGCCGCCGGGCACCTTGTTCGCCGCGCGCGCGCAGGCCGAAGCCGATGCCGTCGGCACCGTGGCCGGCGGCAGCCGCTGACCCGCTCGGCTATCATTCGGCCCTGAATCCCGAGATGTCGGCGCCTGTGCGTCGCCGGGTCGCCGTGCCGAGGTCTGTCTTGTCCGTGTCACCCCCGCTGTACTGCATGCCGCGCATCCTGCGCCGGAGTGCGCGCTGATGGCGATCCGCCAGCTGCCCGAGATCCTGATCAATCAGATCGCCGCCGGCGAGGTCGTCGAGCGGCCCGCTTCCGTGGTCAAGGAGCTGGTCGAGAACGCGCTCGACGCCGGCGCCACCCGGGTGGACATCGAGCTGGAAGAAGGCGGCGTGCGCCTGATCCGCATCCGCGACAACGGCGGCGGCATCACGCCCGACGAGCTGCCGCTGGCAGTCTCGCGGCATGCCACCAGCAAGATCGCCTCGCTCGACGATCTTGAAACCGTGGCCACACTCGGTTTTCGCGGCGAAGCCTTGCCCTCGATCGCCTCGGTCAGCCGCTTCACCCTGATCTCGCGTCGCGCCGATGCCGAGCACGGTTCGGCGCTGCAGATCGACGGCGGCCGGCTGGGCGAGGTGACCCCGCACGCACACGCGCCCGGCACCACGGTCGAGGTGCGCGAGCTGTTCTTCAACGTGCCGGCACGCCGCAAGTTCCTGCGTGCCGAACGTACCGAGCTCGGGCACATCGAAGAGTGGCTGCGCTCGTTGGCGCTGGCGCGCCCGGATGTGGAATTGCGCGTGTCGCACAACGGCAAGCCGTCGCGTCGCTACAAGCCGGGTGACCTGTATTCGGACGCACGCCTTGGCGAAACGCTGGGCGAGGATTTTGCGCGCCAGGCGCTGCGCGTGGATCACAGCGGCGCCGGCCTGCGCCTGCATGGTTGGGTGGCGCAACCGCATTACTCGCGTGCCAGCACCGACCAGCAATATCTCTACGTCAATGGCCGCTCGGTGCGCGATCGCAGCGTGGCGCACGCGGTCAAGATGGCCTATGGCGATGTGCTGTTCCATGGCCGCCAGCCTGCCTACGTGCTGTTCCTGGAACTGGACCCGGCGCGGGTGGACGTCAACGTGCATCCGGCCAAGCACGAGGTGCGCTTCCGCGAAGCGCGGCTGATCCACGACTTCGTCTACCGCACCTTGCAGGACGCCTTGGCGCAGACGCGTGCCGGTACCACGCCCAACAGCATCGGCAGCGACGCTCCTGCGGCGGACGCCGCGGGTGTGATGGGGGCGGGCCTCAGTGGCGGCGCCAGCTACGGCAGCACCGCCAGCGGTGGCGGCGGCTCCGGACGCTACGCCAACTGGACGCCCTCGCAGACGCCGTTGGGCTTGCGCGTGGACGAAGCGCGCGCGGCCTACAGTGCGCTGTATGCGCCGCCGCCCGGCAGTGCACAGCTGCCACAGCTCTCCGGCACCGGCCTGCCGGCCACCGCCGAAGACAGCGGGGTGCCGCCGCTTGGCTACGCGGTGGCGCAGTTGCACGGCATCTACATCCTGTCCGAAAACGCCGAAGGCCTGATCGTGGTGGATATGCACGCCGCACACGAGCGCATCGGCTACGAACGGCTCAAGAACGCGCACGACAGCATCGGCCTGCATGCGCAGCCGCTGCTGGTGCCCATCACGCTGGCGGTGGGCGAGCGCGAGGCCGATACCGCCGAGCGCGAAGCCGATACCCTGGCCAGCCTGGGCTTTGAGATCACCCGTGCCGGCCCGCAATCGCTGCACGTACGCAGCATTCCCGCGTTGCTCGCCAACGCCGAGCCGGAGGCGCTGCTGCGCGATGTGCTCGGCGATCTGCGCGAACATGGGCAAAGCCGGCGTATCGCCAGTGCGCGCGACGAACTTCTCTCCACCATGGCCTGCCACGGCGCCGTGCGCGCCAACCGTCGCCTCACCGTGCCAGAAATGAACGCGTTGCTGCGCGATATGGAAGCCACCGAGCGCTCGGGTCAATGCAACCATGGCCGACCCACCTGGGCTCGGTTTACGCTGAGCGATATCGATCGTTGGTTTCTCAGGGGACGTTGATGGCAGTGCACGGGGGGAGGGGCTGGCTGCTCGGCATGCTGGTGGTCGCAACGCTGGCCGGCTGTGGGCGCGACAGCGCGCCGCCGCAGGCGCCGGTGGCGCTGGACAAGACGTTTCTGGCCGATACCGCCGCCTGGCGCGAAGCGCGGCTGAAAGAACTGCGCGCTCCCGATGGCTGGACCAGCCTGGTTGGCCTGCACTGGCTCTCGCTGAAGGCGCACTACATCGGCAGCAGCGCAGACAGTGGGATCAAACTCGCGGTCGGCCCGCCGAAGATGGGCATGGTGTCTAGCGAGGGAGGTGTGGTGTGGTTCGTGCCCGAGCGCGGCGCGGCCCTCAGCGTGGACGGCAAGCCGCTGACCGGCAGGATCCGCTTCCAGTCCGATCGCGATGCGCGGCCGACGCTGATCCAGTTCGACGAGGGCAAGGGCGTGCTCGGCCTGATCCATCGCGGCGACCGCTATGCATTGCGCGTCAAGCATGCCGACGCGCCCTCGCGCACCCACTTCGCCGGGCTGGACTACTGGCCGGTGGATCCGGCATGGCGCGTCGCCGCGCGCTACGTACCCAACGATGTCGGTAAGACCATCCCCATCGTGGACATCGTCGGCATCAGTAGCGAACAGCCCAATGCAGGGGCGATCGAATTCGAGCGCGACGGCAAGACCTATCGGCTGGAGACGATCGGCGAGCCGGGGCGACCCATGTTCGTGGTGTTCGCCGACCGCACCAGCGGCCACGGCAGCTATCCGGCCGGGCGCTTTCTGGACCTGGACGTGCCCGACGCCTCCGGGCACGTGGTGGTCGACTTCAATCGCGCCTACAACCCGCCGTGCGCGTTTACCCCGTTCGCCACCTGTCCCTTGCCGCCACCGGAAAACCGGATCGACCTGGCGGTGTCGGCCGGCGAAAAGGCCTACAAGGTGCCGCACTGACGTGATGAGGGGGAATCGGTGATGGTCAACGTAATGAAAGTGCGGCTGGCTGCCTGGGGCCGCAGCGCGATGCTCGGCCTGGCACTGTGGAGCGGGGCGGTTGCGCCGGTCTGCGCACGTGCGGCCAACAAGGTGCCCGCCAATCCGCCGGTGCCGCTGCTATGGAAGGTCGATGGCAAGGGCGGCACGCTCTATCTGCTGGGCTCTTTCCACGTGCTCAAGCCCAGCGATTACCCGCTGTCGCCGGACGTGATGCAGGCATTTGCCAAGGCCGACCGGCTGGTCTTCGAGTTGCCGCCATCGGACGCGCAATCGCCGCAGCTGGCCAGCCGCATGTTGCAGGTGGCGCGCCGCAGCGACGGCCGGACCCTGCAGGACGTGCTGGATGCCAGGACCTGGCAGGCGCTCGGCAGCTACGCACGCACGCACGGCATGTCGGTCGACGCATTGCAGCCGCTCAAGCCCTGGTTTGTCGCGCTCTCGATCAGCATGGCCGAGATGGCCCGCCAGGGCATGGACCCAAATGCCGGCCTGGACCATTACCTGATGCAGCAGGCGCAAGCCAGGGGCAAGCCGGCCGAAGGGCTGGAGCGCGCCGAAGAGCAGATCGCGTTGCTCGACGCGATGTCGCCAACCGAGCAGCATCAGTTGCTGGAAGAGTCGCTAGACGAAGCCGCGACCACCGATCAGCTGCGCCAGCTGCACGCGGCCTGGCGCAGGGGGGATGTGCAGACGCTGTCCACGCAGATGGCCGAAGACCTCCGCCGCCAGTATCCGGCGCTGTATCAGGACATCAATGTCGAGCGCAATGCGCGCTGGGTGCCGCGGCTGGAAAAGCAGCTGGGCAAGGGCAGCGGGACCACGCTGGTGGTGGTCGGTGCGTTGCACCTGCTCGGTAACGACGGGGTTGTGGAGCGCCTGCGCGCGCGCGGCTACCACGTGGAGCGGATCTGTTCGGCCTGTGCGCAACCGCCGGGCCGCTAACGGATCGTGTCCGGCGCAGACGCGCCCGGGCCCGATGGGTGCGACACCAAGCGTCAGTCAGGGGCGAACACTGCTGGGACACTCGATGCGTCCAGGGTGCAGCAAGGTCGGACTAGCGGTCATGCCTGCCTGTGAACGGAGCAGCAGGTGGATTCGCTGCTGCTCCGGGATGCCACCGTGCGGGTCAACCGCGGTTGCGGGCCTTGCCGGTGGTGCCGGTATGGCTGCCGGAAGTGCCGTGCGTGCCGGTGCCCATCGGGCCGCTGCCCATACTGCCGGCGCCGGGCGGGGTCGGCGGGGTGCCCGGGCCGCCGGGGCGGCCAAAGCCGGCGCCGAAGTTGCGCTGGAACTCCTGCCACAACTCCAGGTTGCGCTCGGTCAGCTGGTTCATCATCGCCCAGGGGGTCTGCCCGAGCAGGTTGCCCATCTGCTGGCGGAACTGCTGCTGCTGGTCCAGGAACACCTGCATGCTGCGCTCCAGGTAGTTGCCCATGAAGCCCTGCAGCGAATCCCCGTAGAAGCGGATGATCTGGCTCAGCAACTGGGTGGAGAGCATCGGCTCACCGTCCTGTTCCTGGTCGGCAATGATTTGCAGCAGGACGGCACGACTCAAATCTTCGCCACTCTTGGCATCGCGGACTTCGAACTCCTCGCCGTCGATGATCAACTGGCGCACATCTTCGATGGTGATGTAGCTGGAAATTTCCGTGTCGTAGAGACGGCGATTGGGATACTTCTTGATGATGCGAAGTCCGGCCATGGAACGTTCACTCACACTGATAGTGCGCGCAGGATGGCGCAGCGCAGCAGCGGTTGCAACAGCCAAACAGCCTTATTTGCTTAAGCGGACACATTAAAAATGTTGCGCAGCATGGTTTTTGAAGTAAATCCATGCTGCATCGCAAAGTTGCAGCAAACGTTACCAGCCCATGTGGTGGCCGCCGTTGATGTCCAGATTGGACCCGGTGATCCAGGCAGCCTCTTCGGCAACCAGGAACGCCACTGCATAGGCAATCTCTTCCGGGCGCCCCAGCCGGCCGGTGGGGATATCGGCCACGATCTTGGCGCGCACTTCCTCCGGAACCGCCATCACCATGTCGGTGGCCACATAGCCAGGCGAGACCGTGTTGACCGTCACCCCAAAGGCGGCGTTCTCGCGCGCCAGCGAAATTGTGAAGCCATGCATGCCGGCCTTGGCCGCGGCGTAGTTGGCCTGGCCGTACTGGCCCTTGAGACCATTGATGGAGCTGATCTGGATCACCCGGCCCCAGCCGCGCTTGCGCATGCCTTCGATCACCGGGCGGGTGACGTTGAACACCGAATTGAGGTTGGTGTTGATGACGTCGTGCCACTGTTCGGCGGTCATGCGGTGAAAGGTGGTATCGCGGGTGATGCCGGCGTTGTTGACCAGCACCTCGATGGGCCCCAGTGACGCTTCGACGTCTTCGACCAGCGCGCGTGCATGTTCGGACGAGGCGACGTCGCCGCGGAACAAGGCCACCTCGTAGCCCTGCGTCTGCATGCGTTGCTGCCAGTCGCGCGCCTTGTCCTCGTTACGGAAGTTGCTGGCGACCCGGTGACCCTGGTCGGCCAGGCGTTTGCAGATGGCGGTACCGATACCGCCGGTGCCGCCGGTGACCAATGCGACGCGAGATGTCATGACGACTCCAATGAGCAGGTGAGGCCGAGGCGATCAGGGCGCAGGTGCCCGGTGCCGGTGCTGGGTCGCAATTCTAGTCACGCGCGGGCTGCGATGCGCGCCCATCGGTGCCCAGGGTCGCGCTCTGCGGCAGTCGCCCCGGCGAAAAATGCTGCACGGCATGCTGCAGCACCGTGGCCACGCTGCCGTGCCGCGGCAGCGCGGCCGGCAGCTGGCCCAGCGCGCGCCAGGCCGCATGCAGGGCAGGTAGCGGGTCGGTGTCGTCCAGTGCGGGCGCGGCGTGCGATTTGGACAGCTTGCGGCCGTCGGCGTCCAGGATCAGCGGCAGATGCAGGTAGCGCGGTTGCGGCAGGCCCAGGGCGCGCTGCAGCAGGATCTGGCGTGGCGTGGAATCGAGCAGGTCGGCGCCGCGCACGACATCGGTCACGGCCTGCGCGGCGTCGTCCACCACTACGGCCAACTGGTAGGCCCAATAGCCATCGGCGCGGCGCAGCACCACATCGCCGACTTCGGCATAGACGTCCTGCACCACGCGGCCCTGCAGTGTGTCGTCGAAGCCGACCGGCGGCTGCGCCGGCACCCGCAGACGCACCGCGCGGCGCTTGCCCAGCGGGGCGACGCATGCGTGGTGGAGACCGCCCATGGCGGCCAGATCGGCGCGGCTGCAGCTGCACTCGAAGGCCAGCCCGGCCTGCAGCAGCGCGCTCAGTGCAGCGGTGTAGTGTGCGTCGCGCGCGGACTGCCGGATCACCGGCAGGTCCGACACCAGGCCGAAGGCGCTCAACGTGCGCAATTGCCGCTCTGACGCGCCCGGCTCGGCGCGCGGCGGGTCGATGTCCTCGATGCGCACGCACCACTGGCCGCCGGCATGGCGGGCAAGCAGCCAACTGCCGAAGGCCGCCAGCAGGGAGCCGAAATGCAGCGGGCCGGTCGGGGAGGGCGCAAAACGGCCGCGATAGGGAAGTGGGCGCATGGGAGGCTGAATCGTCGGTCAGGAGCTTGCTTGATTTCAAGCCGCAGCGTCCGCAGATCCGCAGCAGTTCACCCCGCATGAGTGGAGCCATCGCGCCATGTTCAACCGCATTTTCCTGTTCCTGCTGACCAACTTTGCGGTGCTGATGCTCGCCGGCATCGTCATGTCGGTGCTGGGCGTCAATCCCGCGCAAATGAGTGGATTGTTGGTGATGGCTGCCGTCTTCGGTTTCGGTGGATCGTTCATCTCGTTGCTGCTGTCCAAGTTCATGGCCAAGCGCAGTACTGGTGCGCAGGTGATCACCGAAGCGCGCACGCCGACCGAGCGCTGGTTGCTGGAGACGGTGCGGCGTCAGGCGCAGGCAGCCGGCATCGGCATGCCGGAAGTGGCGGTCTACGACGGACCGGAAATCAATGCCTTCGCCACCGGCGCCAACCGCAACAATGCCCTGGTGGCCGTGTCCACGGGCCTGCTGCAGAACATGAGCCAGGACGAGGCCGAAGCGGTGCTGGGCCATGAGATCGCGCACGTCGCCAACGGCGACATGGTGACCATGGCGCTACTGCAGGGCGTGCTGAACACCTTCGTGATCGTGCTGGCACGCGTCGTCGGCGGCATCATCGACAGCGCGATGTCGGGCAACCGCGAGGGAGGTCGAGGCTTTGCGTACTACATCATCGTGTTCGCGCTGGAGATGGTTTTCGGCCTGTTCGCGACCATGATCGCGATGTGGTTCTCGCGGCGCCGCGAATTCCGCGCCGACGCCGGTGGTGCGCATCTGGCCGGGCGCAGCAAGATGATTGCCGCACTGGAGCGCCTGTCGCTCAACCACGGCCAGAACACCTTGCCCTCGCAGGTGCAGGCCTTCGGGATTTCCGGAGGCGTGGGCGATGGGTTGCGTCGTCTGTTCCTGAGCCACCCGCCGCTGAGCGAGCGTATCGCCGCGCTGCGAGCGGCCAATGGCACGGCGATGTAAGAGCGGTACCGGGATCGCTGCGGGCGCTGAACTATGTGGAAGGCGCTGCAGCCGGGATTGGCTCCGGTAGCTGGAGCATTAGCTTCAATCTCCATGCTCACCGAACCGGTCCGCCGCACGGTCTGGCCGGCCAGCGACCCACTCGGGATCATTGCCAGAGACAACAAAAGGCCCGCGCATTGCGGGCCTCGCTGTGCTGCGCTGCCGGCTTGCGGTTGGCTCAGCCGAACTCGTAGTTCATCAGCGGCCCGGTTGGTGCCACGAAATCGCCTTGCACGTAGTCCACGCCGGCACTGAAGAAGCTGCTCATCGATTGCGCATCGGCCACGAACTCGGCCACGGTCAGGATGCCGGCCGGCTGCGCGCGCGAGGTGATCTCGCGAATCTTTTCCTGGCTGTCGCGCGCCGAGGCGACGTCGCTGGTGATGCCGCGATCCAGCTTGAGGAAGGCCGGCTGGAAGTGCGCCAGCAGCTGGAACGAATCCAGGCCCGAGCCGAACTGCTCCAGCCCGACCTTGCAGCCCATGGCCGACACCGCCGCCAGAAACTGCTGGGCATTGCGCAGATGGGTGAACACCTTCGATTCTGGCGTCTGCAGCCACAGCCGTTCGCCGGGCACGCCATAGACCGCCAGCTGTTCGCGGATGATGTCGACCATCTGCGGGTCCGAGAACGAGTTCGGCCCGATCCGGACCAGCAGATGCGTCTTGTGCCCGGCGCGTTGCCGTTCGCCCAGTTGCCGGATCGCACGCGCGACCACCCAGCGATCGATTTCGGTGATCAGGTCGTGCTCTTCGGCGATCGCCATGAAGGCGTTCGGCGACATCATCTCGCCATTGCGCTCCAGCCGCAGGAAGGCCTGGTACAGCTCCAGCGGCTCGCCCTGCAGGTTGAGCACCGGCTGGTAATGCAGCAGGAAGCCATCGCCCACCAGCGCCTCGCGCAGCTGCTCGACCCAGCGTTCGATGCGTTCTTCCTCGGCGCGGTCGGAGGCCGCCGGGTCGTAGATGCTTGCCGCATTTCCACCGAGCTCGGCCGTGGTGCGCACGGCCTCGGTGCCGCGATTGAGCACCTGGCCGATGCTGGCGATCTTTTCGCCGATCTGCACGCCGCCGATGCTGACCGTGACCGTGGCCGAGCGCGAGCCCACGCTGAAGACATGCTGCGCAAACGCATCGCGCACGGCTTCGGCAACCGCATGGGTGCGGGCGTAGTTGCCGTCCATCAGCAGGGCAAAACTGTGCTCGCCGAAACGTGCGGCCACCACGCTGTCGTCCACCACGCCGGCCACGTGCGCGGCCATGGCGGCGATCAAGGCATCGGCCGAATCCAGGCCGATTTCCGGCAGGATGCGCGCGTAATGATCCGGCTCGATCAACAGGAAGCCGGACTGGCCTTCGCTGCGACCGGCCTGTGCCACGGCCTGTTCCAGCGCCACCATGAAGGTGGGGCGGTTGAGCAGGCCGGTGACCTGGTCGCGCTGGCGCAGGTCCTCGACCTCGCGTGCCAGTTCCGGATCAAATTCCTCGCGGCGCCGGAACACCACCTGGATGCACGGCTCGCCTTCATAGGTGGCGGTGGCGAACTCCATCGTCGCCGGGAAGGTGTCGCCTTCCAGCCGGCGTGCGTCCACCTTGTACTGCGCCGGCGGCGGTTCACCCTTGGCCATCGCCTTGAGCAACTGCTTGAAGTCGTCCACGTACTGCGCGGCGATCATGTCCAGCAGCGAGACGCCTTCGACATCCTCGAACGACTCGAAGCCGAACATTTCCAGATACGCCTCGTTGGCGCGGATATGCATGCCTTCGTGCACGTAGGCGATGGGGTCGCGCGAGGAGGCGATCAACGCATCGCAACGCCGCTCGGTTTCGCGCATCTGCGCCTCGATGCGGCGCAGCCCGCGGCGCGCCTGCAGGTCGTCCCACTCCGAGCGCACCAACGCCAGCAGGTGTTCGGGACGATGGCGCAGCGCAATCGCGCGCACGCCGTGCGAAGCGGCCTCGACCAGCGCGTTCTCTTCGATCCGATCGGCCAGCAGGATGATCGGAATGTCCTTGCCGCTGCCGGCGATCTGCGCCTGCAGCGCGCTCATGGGCACCTGTTGCGCCTGCCCCTGCAGCGCCAGATCGATCTGGCCCGACAGCATGCTGGCCAGTTCCTCCTGGGTTTGCGGTCGCGACGGGCGCACTGCAATGCCGCCATTGCGCAATGCGGTGACGATGGTCTCGGCGCTCTCCACGCTGTCATCGACGATCATCAGGCGGAGGGTGAGATCTTTGCCTTTTTGCATGCGCGGCTCCCTGGAGACGGGCTTTAATACACGAAGGGGTCTGGCACGTCCATGTATGTGGAGCATGCCGCATCAAGTGTGAGACGTAGTGCACTGATTGCGCGTGCCAGTGTCCTTCCTCAGGACCGGCGCACCGCACTCGGTTGCTGATCGCTGCATTGCTCCACAACGGCCTGCGTGTCACCGACCACGCGATAGGTCACCACCGGCACGACGTGCCGGTCGCCCTATGCGACGCTGCCGGCGGAATGGCCGGACGCCCATGCCCACTGGAAGTTGTAGCCGCCCAGCCAGCCGGTGACGTCCAGGACTTCGCCAACGAAGTACAGGCCGGGCACCAGTCGCGACTCCAGCGTGCTGCTGGAGACCTGGTGGGTATCGACCCCGCCGAGCGTTACTTCAGCGGTCCGGTAGCCTTCTGTTCCGCTGGCAATCAGCGGGAAGGCGCCGAGCAGGTCGGCAGCGCTCTGCAGCTGCGGCGGATCCAGCTGACGGACCGGCCTGTCCGGCAACCACACCTCGCACAGGCGCTGCGCGAACCGTTTCGGCAACACCTCTGCCAGCACGTTGCGCAATTCGGTCGCGCCGCGCTGTTGCTTCTGCTCGCGCAGCCAGGCGCCGGCGTCGTGGCCTGGCAGCAGGTCCAGGCGCAGCTCGTCGCCCGGCTGCCAATAGGACGAGATCTGCAGGATCGCCGGCCCGCTCACGCCGCGATGGGTCAGCAGCATGAAGTTGCGGAAGCTGGCCCCGTTGCAGTGCGCCTCCACCGGCAACGCCAGCCCGGACAGGTCGTGCAGGCGTTCCTGGTGCTTGCCGCTCAGGGTCAGCGGCACCAGCCCGGCCCGTGTCGGCAGCAGCGTGTGGCCGAACTGCTGGGCCAGCGCATAGCCGAATCCGCTGGCGCCCATGCTGGGGATCGACAGCCCGCCGGTGGCCACGATCAACGATTGCGCCTGCACGCGTCCCTGGCTGGTCTGCACCTCGAAGCCGTCGCTGCCGCGCTGGACCGACAGCACCTCGCACTGGGTGCGGATCTGCACGCCGGCCGCCTCGCACTCGTCCAGCAGCATGCGCACGATCTGCTTGGAGGAGATGTCGCAGAACAACTGCCCCAGCTCTTTCTCGTGATAGGCAATGCCATGGCGTTCGACCATGTCCACGAAATCTGCCGGGCGATAGCGCGCCAGCGCGGATTTGCAGAAATGCCGATTGGCCGAAATGAAATTGCCGGGCGCCGTACCAGTATTGGTGAAATTGCAGCGCCCGCCGCCTGACATCAGGATCTTCTTGCCGACCTTGTTGGCATGGTCGATCACCAGCACCTGGCGGCCGCGCCGGCCGGCAGTGAAGGCGCTCATCAGCCCGGCAGCGCCGGCACCGATGACCAGCACGTCGCACCGCATGCTCATTCGGCCGGGGCTTGCCGCACCATCGGGGTCAGGGTGACGCTGCCGTGGTCGGCCAGCATCTGCACCTCGCCGTCCTGGATGATGACGTCAAAGCGCATGCCGCGCTGGATCAGCGCGCCCAGGGCCTCGGTGGACTGCGCGTCGAGCTCGATCACGCGCAGGTTGCGATGCCGGCCCATGGTGTTGGCGTGCTTCTTCCACCATGTTTCGGTGGCCTGGCCGCCGTAGCCGATCACCACCACCTCGCGCGAGCGGTTGCAGGCCTTGCGCACGCGGCTTTCGTCGGGCTGGCCGAGGTCGATCCACAGGTCCGGGTCGCCGGTGTAGTCGCGTCGCCACAGGTCCGGTTCGTCGTCGTTGCTGAGGCCGCGGCCGAATTCCAGCCGGTCGTCGGCAAACAGGGCAAATGCCAGCAAACGCACCATCAGGCGCTCGTCGGTTTCGGAAGGATGCTGGGCCAGGGTCAGTGAATGGTTGGCGTAGTAGCCGCGGTCCATGTCGCTGATCTGAAGTTCCGCCCTTCGGACGGTGGCAGTGAGGGCCATCAGGATGCCGATTGCAAAGGGCGCTCATGATACGCGCCCACCCCGGACGTGGCGCGTTACGCCGGGCTGCGCGGTTGCGCGGCCAGCCAACGATCCAGCTGCGCGGCAAACGCCTGCCGATCACGCGCATGCAACGCCGGCGGCCCGCCGGTCGCAATGCCGGCGCCACGCAGCTCCTCCATGAAGCCACGCACCGACAGGCGCTCCTTGATGGTGTTGCTGGTGAACGCCTCGCCGCGCAGGCCCACTGCTGTAGCGCCGGCTTCCAGTGCGCGTGCCGCCAAGGGGATGTCCTGGGTGACCACCAGGTCGCCGGCAGCGACCCGCTCGGCGATGGCATCGTCGGCCGCATCCGGCCCGCCCGGAACCTGCAGGGCCCGGACGTGGGGCAGGGTGGGCGTGCTCAGGTAATGGTTGGCGACCAGGGTGACCGCGACGCCGGTGCGTGCGGCAGCGCGGAACAGGATGTCGCGGATCACCGCGGGGCAGGCGTCGGCGTCGACCCAGATCTGCGCGCGGAGGGGGGCTTGGGGTGTCTTCATCGGTGGAGTGTGGATGGGGAAGTGCCTGACAGACGGTGGGATTTGGCCTGACTGCAAAAGATTTGACGCCAGGTGTCGCTTTTTGCCGAAAACACGAGTACTGTGCACGCACTGTGTTTGCAAGGGTCACCGTGAATCGTGGCCTGGTGCAGCCGGATCGTTACAGATCTCGCTTCATCGTTCCGCTTTACCAACGCCTGCAACTCAGTCTCAGCTCCGGCTTTTCGGACGCTGCGATTTATCCATCTATAGTTCAGGAGTTAGTAAAATGTCAGACGCATCACGTCAGAGCGGTACCGTGAAGTGGTTCAACGATGCCAAGGGCTTCGGCTTCATCACCCCGGAAAGCGGCCCGGACCTGTTCGTGCACTTCCGTGCCATCCAGGGCACCGGCTTCAAGTCGCTGCAGGAAGGCCAGAAGGTCACCTTTGTCGCCGTGCAGGGCCAGAAGGGCATGCAGGCTGACCAGGTGCAGGCGGTCTAATCCGTCTGCAACCGTAAGGTTGCCAAAAACGCCGGTCGCGCAAGCGACCGGCGTTTTTTATTGGCCGTGCGTCGGCCAGGCGGAACAGGTCCGTGCATCAAGTGGCGGCCTGTCGCTGCCCTTGGCAGTTGCCGGTGTCCTATGGGCGATCAGCACCAGGCGATGGGTGGCAGGCTGTCCTTGGTCGATCTCGTTATCCCTGTCGACAGGCCGGCCGGCGGCGTGCATCGCTGTCTGCACCCTGTCGCGTTGCATCCATCCAGCTGGACGATACGCGTGCCAACCGCTGGCAGTGAACAGAACCACGGGCTTTGCGCGCGGCAACGACGCGGCGCTGGTTACGATGGGGTTTTCCGCCTGCGGACGCCTTCATGATCACCGTTCACCATCTCAACAACTCCCGGTCGCAGCGTGTGCTGTGGTTGCTGGAAGAACTGGCGCTGCCGTACCAGATCGTGCGGCACGAGCGCGACCCCAAGACCATGCTGGCACCGGCGGCGCTGCGGGCGATCCACCCGCTGGGCAAATCGCCAGTGATTGTGGATGGCGAGCTGACCATCGCTGAATCCGGTGCGATCCTGGACTATCTCACCGAGCGCTACGACACCGAATGCGCGTTGTCGCCGCCGCCGCGGCCGATCGACTCACCCGAGCGGCAGCAGTTCCGTTACTGGATGCACTACGCCGAAGGCTCGGCCATGCCGCCGCTGCTGATGACGCTGATCTTCGGCCGGATTCGCAGCGCGCCGATGCCGTTCTTCGCCAAACCGGTCGCGCGCGCGATCGTGGACAAGGCGATGTCGGGCTTTGTCGGCCCGCAGGTCAAACTGCACATGGACTGGATGGAGCAGTCGCTGCAGGCCAACGCCTGGTTCGCGGGGGAGCGCTTCACCGCTGCCGACATCCAGATGAGTTTCCCGGTCCAGGCCGCGGCGGCGCGTGGTGGCGGGCTGGAGCATTACCCGCGCCTGGCCGCGTTCCTGCAGCGGATCGAAGCGCGCCCCGCGTATCAGGCAGCGCTTAAGAAGGGAGGCCCTTACGAGCTGATGGGGCGCAGCCGCAACGCCTGATGGTGGTGTGCCGGCGTGGCGATGAACGCGACGCCGGCGGTCCCATTGATCGTGACCGTCGAGGTGCCCGGCCGTCCTTCTCCGGCAGGCTGCGTCCGGCTCAGGGCGCCTTGCACTGCCGCAGGAACTGCAGGGTGTCGCGCAGCTCCGGCGAGCCGGTCAGCGGTTTGCGGAAGGCCAGTACCAGGCCCATATGACCGACGTGCGGATACTGCTTGACCTGCACGTCTTCGCCCTTGCGCCGCATGGCCGACGCCAGCGAGAGGCTGTTCTGTGGCTCGACGACGTGGTCGGCGTCGCCATGCAGCAGCAGCATGGGCGGCTCATCGCCGTCGACGAACAGGACCGGCTGCGACCTGGCTTGGTCAGTGGGCGAGGTACCGAAGATCTCGACCAGCTCGGGGTCGGTCATGGGGAGGAAATCGTAGGGGCCGGCCAAACCGACGAAGCCGCACAGCTGCTGCGGCTGCAGGCCTTGCGCCTGCAGCCAGCTGCGATCGGTGGCCAGCAGGCCCGCGATATGCGCACCGGCCGAATGCCCCATGACCGCCAGCCGCTTGGGGTCGCCGCCATAGTCATGCGCATGCTGCAGGCCCCACGCGGTGGCGCTGGCCGCATCCGTCATGAAGCCTTGCAGGCCCACCTGCGGGTACTTGCGGTAGTCGGCCACCATGGCCACCACGCCCTGACGTGCCAGGGCGCGGCCCATCCAGCGGTAGTTCGCGCGCTTGCCGCGTTTCCAGGTGCCGCCGTAGAAGAACACCACCACCGGTGCGTCGACCACGCCGCGCGGCTGGTAGACGTCCAGCGCCAGGCCGTGTGCCGGATCGAAGACCTGGTCGTGATGCTCGATGACGCCGTCACGGCTGGAGGCGGCGTTGATGCCGCCGAAGAACACGCTGCTGCAGGCGGTCATCGTCAGCGAGCCGAGCAGTAACAGGGCGGGGCGGATCCAACGGGAGGGGCGAACAGGCATGGGCGATGTCGATGATCAGTCAGGAGAGGGGGCAAGCGGGTATCGCGGCATGCGTTGATGCTGTGCCATGACGGTGGGGCGGCGCCGCATATCGCGCGGGCAGGCAACGGTGGAGGCGTATTAGCGGCGATCGGGCGTCGCTGGCATGTGCACGAAGAGCTCGCTTGGTATCGGAATGCGAAGTGAAGATACGGTGCGCGCGCGGCGCCGGATGCGGCGCGGCCCATGCCGAGTTCACCGTCGGTGGCCTAGGCTTGGCGCCATGACACGATTGCACTTTGATAACCGCCTGCGCCAGCAGTTGCCTGGTGACCCGGAACAGGGCGTGCGCCGTCGCGAGGTGAGCGCGGCCTGGTCGTCGGTCCTGCCCACCCCGGTCGCCGCCCCGCGCCTGGTCGCCTATTCGCCGGACGTGGCGCAGCTGCTGGGAATGGACGGGGCCGAGCTCGCCAGTGCGCGCTTTGCCGAGGTCTTTGGTGGCAATGCGCTGTATCCGGGCATGCAGCCCTGGGCGGTTAACTACGGCGGGCATCAGTTCGGACACTGGGCCGGGCAGCTGGGCGACGGCCGGGCGATTTCGCTGGGCGAGGCGATCGGCGTCGATGGGGGCCGCTATGAACTGCAACTCAAGGGTGCCGGCCCGACCCCGTATTCGCGCGGTGCCGACGGCCGCGCCGTGCTGCGCTCGTCGATCCGCGAGTTCCTGTGCAGCGAGGCCATGCACCACCTGGGGGTGCCGACCACGCGCGCACTGAGCCTGGTGACCACAGGCGATGCGGTGGTGCGCGACATGTTCTACGACGGCCGGCCGCAGCGCGAGCCGGGCGCGATTGTCTGCCGCGTGGCGCCGTCGTTCGTCCGCTTCGGCAATTTTGAATTGCCGAGTGCGCGGGGCGACATCGCGCTGTTGCGGCAGTGGGTGGAGTTCACCATCGCCCGCGATTTTGCGCAGCTTTCCGGTACCGGCGAGGCCCTGTACGCCGACTGGTTTGCACAGGTTTGCGAACGCACTGCGGTGATGGTGGCGCACTGGATGCGGGTGGGGTTCGTGCATGGGGTGATGAATACCGACAACATGTCGATCCTGGGGTTGACCATCGATTACGGCCCGTATGGCTGGGTGGACGACTACGACCCGGACTGGACGCCCAACACCACCGACGCGCAGGGCCGGCGTTACCGCTTCGGTACCCAGCCGCAGGTGGCCTACTGGAATCTTGGCCGCCTGGCGCAGGCGTTGGCGCCACTGTTCGCCGACGCCGCGCCGCTGCAGCAGGGGCTGGACCGGTTCCGCGACACCTATCTGGCCTGCGATCGCACCGATACCGCCGCCAAGCTGGGTTTGGCGGAGTGCCGCGACGAAGACCTGCAGTTGATCGATGCACTGCGCGCGCTGATGCGCGAGTCGGAAATGGACATGACACTGACCTTCCGCGCGCTGATCGACGTTTCCGCCGAGCAACCGGATCCGGACCTGCTGCGCGACGCCTTCTACGACGAAGACAAGCGCGTGGCCGATGCGCCGCAGCTACACGAGTGGTTGCAGCGCTATGCCGCGCGCCTGAAGCAGGACACGCTGCCGCCCGAGCAACGGCGTACCCGCATGCGTTTGGCCAACCCGCGCTATGTGCTGCGCAACTATCTGGCGCAGCAGGCGATCGACAAGGCCGAGCAGGGCGATGCGTCCGGTGTGCAGGCACTGCTGGACGTGATGCGGCGGCCGTATGACGACCAGCCGGGCCGCGAGGCGTTTGCCGCGCGACGCCCGGACTGGGCGCGCGACCGTGCCGGATGTTCGATGCTGTCGTGCAGTTCCTGACCGGCTCAGATGCACGTATGCCGTAAACGCAGCGTCAAGGTCGCGCGCAGCCTAGAATAGGCCGCACCCCACTGGCCACATTGCCGCCACCACCATGACAGATTGCAGCCGCTGCGCCGGCACCCATCCATCCGGCCCCAACCACTGGTCGGAGCTGATCCGCGATATCGCCGATTTCCCCAAGCCAGGCATCGTCTTCAAGGACATCACCCCACTGCTGTCCGATGGCCCCGATTTTGCGTCGGCGCTGGACGAAATGGCGCAGCCCTGGCGGACCACGCCGCTGGATGCGGTGCTGGGCATCGAGGCGCGCGGCTTCATCCTGGGCGCGGCGCTGGCACGCGAATTGCGGACCGGCTTCGTACCGGTGCGCAAGCCGGGCAAGCTGCCTGGACGTACCCTGATCCAGGAATACGCGCTGGAGTACGGCACCGACCGTATTGAGATGCATGAGGATGCGCTGCCGCGCGGCGCGCGCGTGCTGATCGTCGACGACGTGCTGGCCACCGGCGGGACGTTGCGTGCGGCGCTCGGCCTGGCCGCACAGCTGGAGCTGGAAATCGTTGGCGCTGCGGTGTTGGTCGAGCTGACCGCGCTGCAGGGCCGCGCGAAGTGGGCCGATGACGTGCCGCTGCTGGCGACCTTGTCGTATTGAGCGCCGTTCGTCCGCTGCGTGCCGTCCCTGGACGCGCGCAGCTGCCGCTTGAACCACGTGCAGACCGCTGCGGTGGCCACGCAGGCTGAACATGTGGTTGGCTTGCGGGTGGAAGAGCCGGAATACGCGGCTCATGGTCGGCTTCTGCGTGCCCGGTTGGTCCGCTGCGATGCTGGCATGGGCGCGCCACGCTCGTCCTGAATGCATGAGGCAATGGCCGGCGGGTGCACGCGTGTGTGCATTCGCGCGACGCCATCACTGCCATGCCCGCGGCCGGTATCGCACCGGCCGCTGTCTGCTCAGAGCTTGCTGACCCGGAAGCGGCGTCCCTTGATCTTGCCCGCATGCAGGTGCGCCAGCGCCTTGGCGACCTGCGCGCGCGCGATCGCGACATAGGAGCGGGTGGGGTAGATCGCAATCTTGCCGATCGCCGCGCCCGACAGCCCGGCTTCGCCGGTAAGTGCGCCCAGGATATCGCCGGCGCGCAGTTTGTCGGTCTTGCCGCCATCGATGCGCAACGTGGTCATTGCCGCCTGCGGCAACTGTGCCGGGCGCGCAGTGGCCAACGGCGCCCGCGACCATTTCAACGGCTGGCCTTGTTCGGCTTCCAGTGCCTGCGCACGCGCCGCTTCACGCGGCGCCACCAGGCTCAGCGCCAGGCCGTGCTTGCCGGCACGCGCGGTACGGCCGATGCGATGGCGATAGGTTTCGGTGTCGGTGGGCAGCTCGTAGTTGACCACTGCCGACAGGTCTTCCACGTCCAGCCCGCGCGCGGCCACGTCGCTGGCCACCAGTACATTGCAGCTGCGGTTGACGAAGCGCACCAGCACTTCGTCGCGGTCGCGCTGTTCCATGTCGCCATGCAGTGCGAGCGCGGAGAAGCCGAACTCCTGCAGCGAGCCGGCCACCTCGTCCACTTCCTTGCGGGTATTGCAGAACACCACGCTGGATTCGGGATTGAAGCGCAACAACAGGCCGGCGACGGCCTTTTGCCGATAGGTCGGGTCGACCTCGAAGAACTGCTGATCGATCTCCGGCGCGTTGTCGGCGCCTTCGACGGTGATTTCGACCGGGTCTTTCAGGATCTCGCGCGCCAGCGTGCGGATGCTGTCGGGGAAGGTGGCCGAAAACAGCAGGCTCTGGCGATGCTTGTCGCAGCGGCTGGCGATCTCGCGGATGGGTTCTTCAAAGCCCATGTCGAGCATGCGGTCGGCTTCGTCCAGCACCAGCGTGCGCACGCCGCCCAGGTGCAGGGCGCGCTTGCGGGCCAGTTCCTGGATGCGTCCGGGCGTACCGACCACCACCTGCGGGTCGTGCGCTTCCAGCGAGGCCAGCTGCGGGCCGAGCGGCATGCCGCCGGTGAGCACCACCAGCTTCATGTTGGGGATGCCGGTGGCGAGCTTGCGCAGCTGCTTGCCGACCTGGTCGGCCAGTTCGCGGGTGGGGCAGAGCACCAGCGCCTGCGCGCGGGTCAGTGCCGGGTCGAGCTTCTGGAGCAGGCCCAGCCCGAAGGCGGCGGTCTTGCCGCTGCCGGTCGGCGCCTGGGCAATGACGTCCAGCCCCTGCAGGATCGGCGGCAGGCTCTGCGCCTGGATGGGAGTAAGCACGGTGTAGCCAAGGGCGTCGATGCCGGGGGCCAGGGCCGGCGACAGCGGCAGCGCGGAAAATTCGTTCATGGCGCATTTTAGCCCGGGATTCGGAATTGGGGATTCGGGATTCGTCACCGCAACAGCCTGTGCTCTTGCCAATCCCGAATCCCCAATCCCCAATCCCGTACAATCGCGGCATGCCTTTAATCACTCTGCAAAGCGTCGACTACAGCGTCGGCGGCCCCTTGTTGCTGGAAAAAACCGACCTCACGATCGAGCCGGGCGAGCGTATCGCCCTGATCGGCCGCAACGGCGCCGGCAAATCGACCTTGATGAAACTGATTGCCGGCGAGCTCAAGCCCGACGACGGCGAAGTGCGCGTGCAGCAGGGTGTGCGCATCGCGCGGCTGGAGCAGGAGGTGCCGCAGGGCACCGGCGGCAGCGTGTTCGACGTGGTGGCCGACGGTCTGGGCGAGTTGGGCCATTGGTTGGCTGAATTCCACCAGCTCAGCCATGCCGAGGTCTTCGACGCCGACGCCTTCGGCAAGGTGCAGGCCAAGATCGATGCAGCCGACGGCTGGGCGCTGGACCAGCGTGTCACCGAGACGCTGACCAAGCTGGAACTGGATGGCGATGCGGAGTTCGCGCGGCTGTCCGGCGGCATGAAGCGGCGCGTGCTGCTGGCGCGCTCGCTGGTGTCCTCGCCGGATGTGCTGCTGCTGGACGAGCCGACCAACCATCTGGATATCGAAGCCATCGATTGGCTGGAAACCTTCCTGAAGGGCTGGAACGGCAGCGTGCTGTTCGTCACCCATGACCGGCGCTTCCTGCGTGCGTTGGCGACGCGCATCGTGGAAATCGACCGCGGCCAGGTTACCAGCTGGCCGGGCGACTGGGCCAATTACGAGCGGCGTCGCGAAGAGCGGCTCAATGCGCAGGCGCAGGAAAATGCGCGCTTCGACAAGTTGCTGGCGCAGGAAGAGATCTGGATCCGCCAGGGCATCAAGGCGCGTCGCACCCGCGACGAAGGCCGTGTGCGACGCCTGGAATCGATGCGCAACGAGCGCGTGCAGCGCCGCGATCTCACCGGCAATGTGCGCATGGAAGTCTCGCAGGGCGAGTCGTCCGGCAAGAAGGTGATCGAGGCCAAGGAGGTCGGCTTCGCCTTCGGTGCGCGCACCATGGTCAAGGATTTCTCCACCATCATCCAGCGCGGCGACCGCATCGGCCTGATCGGCCCCAACGGCAGCGGCAAGACCACCTTGCTCAAGCTGTTGCTGGGCGATCTGCAGGCGCAGGAAGGCGAGATCCGCATCGGCACCAACCTGCAGATCGCCTATTTCGACCAATACCGCTCGACGCTGCGCGAAGACTGGAGCGCGATCGAGAACGTGGCCGAAGGCCGCGATTTCCTGGAGATCAATGGCAAGCGCAAGCATGTGCATGCCTATCTGCAGGATTTTTTGTTCACCCCCGAGCGTGCGCGCGCACCGATCACGCGGCTGTCCGGCGGCGAGCGCAATCGCCTGCTGCTGGCACGGCTGTTCGCTCAGCCTTCCAACCTGCTGGTGATGGACGAACCGACCAACGACCTGGATGTGGAAACGCTGGAGCTGCTGGAAGAATTGCTGGGCGAATACAGCGGCACTTTGCTGCTGGTCAGCCATGACCGCGACTTCCTCGACAACGTGGTGACCTCCACGCTGGTGATGGAAGGCGATGGCCTGATCGGCGATTACATCGGTGGCTACAGCGATTCGCTGCGGCAGCGGCGCACGCCGGCGACCAGTGCGATGGCGGTCGCCAAGGCGTCTGCTACCGCGGCGCCAACCACGCCGGTTGCGGCGGCGCAGGTGGATGCCGCACCCAAGCGCAAGCTGGGCTACAAGGAAACGCGCGAGCTGGAACAGTTGCCGGCCCTGATCGAGACGCTGGAGCAGCAGGTTGCCGCGCTGACCGAGGCGATGAACGACCCGGGGTTCTATCAGCGCGACAGTGCGGCGATGACCGCGCACACCGACGCACTGAGCCAGGCGCAGGCGCAGCTGGACGCGGCCTATGCGCGCTGGAGCGAGCTGGATAGTTGACCGGCGTGCCGGCGCGCATGATGTGCCGGTACTGATCCACGTGTTCGGGTGATCGGCGCGCTGCGTGATGGGCGACGAGCGCGATCGGCCTGAGACGCGGCTGATCGGCCGTTGTGGTGTCCCGTGATTCTTAGGTGTCGTCAGCGCGCGTGCCCGGGCGAGGCACTTACCCGCAGGCGCTGGCCGGAGCGACGAACGCCGTAAAGGTCAGTGCACGCGCCGCCCAGCGCGTGGCGGCTTCATCGAGGATATCCAGCAACGTATCGCGGTCGTTCGGTGCGGCATTTGCCAGCGCGTCCGCACCATCGATCAACAGCGCATACCCGCGTGGCGACGGCAGCCATGCCAGGTCCTGCAAGGCATCGCTCAGCGCATCCCAGTTGCGGCCGAAGCTGGCGGGAAAATCCAGCTGGGTCGCCAGGCGCATCAGCAGCATGCGTTTGTCGCTGCAGGTGGCCAGGTCCACGCGCAGGATGCGCAGACCCGCGTCACGGGCAAGTGCGGCCATGGTGTCCAGGTCGTCGGTGTCGGCCTGATACACGCCCGACTGCTGCGGGTCGGACAGGTTCAGCGCGAAATCGCCTGCGCTCATGGTGCCTGCTCCGGCGTCGGGCCCTGGAACGCCTTGAAACTCTGGTAATGGTCGTCGCTGTAGTACCAGGCCTGCGGTGGCGTGCCTCCGGTGACGATGCGGCGCGCACCACGGTCGGCGCTACCGGGTGTATCGACGGTGTACTCGCGGTAATAGCCGCGCGGGCGCTCCGGCAGGCGATGTTCGCGGTTGCCGAACACCGCGCCATCCTGCGGATACGGAAATGGACCGCCGCGCTGGATCAGCACGATGGTGCCCATCGCTTCGGTGGGCAGGAAGGCGGGCAAGCGCGGCACCTGGCGTGCGACCGCTGCGGTGGCGATGGGTGCGCTGAGTTGCGGGGCAAACTGCGGCTTGGGCGTCTGCAGCGTGCGCATGCCCCACAAGCCGGCAACGAGCAGCACGATGGCGACGATCAGCAAAGCGGGTTTGCGCATGAAGATGATCCGTAAAGCGGGAATGTGTGCGGCAGAGCAAGTATGCCGCCGCGCGACTGTGTCGACTTTGAACGCGGCCGGGCACCTATACGGTTCACGCGCAAGTAACCGGGGCATGGTGCAAGGTGTGCAGCGAATACCGCGCGGCATGCGATGGGATGAAGTTTCCCTGCCAGCACCCTTGGTAAGCGCCGCCGCCGTCCTTACCATCTACCCCGCAACGCCCGGCCTTCGCCGGGCGGCAAGTCCAGGAGACACGCATGGCTTACACCCTTCCGCAGTTGCCTTATGCCTACGACGCGCTGGAACCGAACATCGATGCGCAGACGATGGAAATCCATCACACCAAGCATCACCAGACCTACATCAACAACGTCAATGCGGCGCTGGAAGGGACCGAGTATGCGGACCTGCCGATCGACGAACTGGTGTCCAAGCTGAAGAGCCTGCCGGAAAACCTGCAGGGCCCGGTGCGTAACAACGGTGGCGGCCACGCCAACCACTCGCTGTTCTGGACCGTGCTGTCGCCCAATGGTGGCGGCGAGCCCAAGGGCGAGGTCGCCAAGGCGATCGACAAGGACATCGGTGGCTTCGAGAAGTTCAAGGAAGCCTTCACCAAGGCCGCCGTCAGCCGCTTTGGCTCGGGTTGGGCGTGGTTGAGCGTGACCCCGGACAAGAAGCTGGTGGTGGAAAGCACCGCCAACCAGGACAGCCCGCTGTTCGAAGGCAACACCCCGATCCTGGGTCTGGACGTGTGGGAACACGCGTACTACCTGAAGTACCAGAACCGTCGCCCGGAATACATCGGCGCGTTCTACAACGCGGTCAACTGGGACGAAGTCGAGCGCCGCTACCACGCCGCGATCGCCTGAGTCTTGAGCTGACGCTGTAACGCAAGAAGGCCGGGAGCGACCCCGGCCTTCTTCGTTGTGCGGTCTACGTCGTAGGAGCGACCTCGGTCGCGATGGGCATTCCCGTGGAAAGCTCCATCGCGCGCAAGCGTGCTCCTACCGCAACCGAAGCGGCGCCGATCAGAACTTGGCGTCGAACTCGCGGGCGTAGCCGGTGTTGACGATGACCTTCTGCAGCGCGTCGCTGATCTTGATGTTGCCGGCCACGATCTGCTGGGTTTCCGGGCCCATGTTGTCCATGCGCGGCGGGATGGCGCCCTTGTAGTCGCAGACCCGGCCACCGGCCTCGCGCACCAGCAACACGCCGGCGGCGATGTCCCAGGCTTTGACGCCGGCTTCGAAGTAGGCATCGGCACGGCCGCAGGCCACATAGGCCAGGTCCAGCGCCGCCGAACCGGTGCGGCGCACGTCTTCGGCCTGCACCAGCAACGCATCCACGCACTTGAGCTGCGCGCTGGCGCGTGCACGCTCGCGCGGCGGGAAGCCGGTGTGGACCATGGCGCCTTCCAGATCCTTGCGCTCGGCGATGCGGATGCGGCGGTCGTTGAGCACCGCGCCGGCGCCACGGCTGGCAGTGAACAGCTCATTGCGCAGCGGGTCGAAGATCACCGCATCGGTGGGTTCGCCATTTTCCACCAGCGCGATCGACACGCAGTAATGCGGAAAGCCGCGCAGGTAATTGCTGGTGCCGTCGAGCGGGTCGATTACCCAGGTGTAGCGGCCACTCTTGCCGCCCTGCACGCCGCCTTCTTCGCCGAACACGGCGTACTCGGGGTAGCCGCGCTTGAGTTCCTTGATGATGACCTTCTCGGCATCGGCATCGACTTCGCTGGCGTAGTCCATGCGGCCTTTCTGCACCACGTTGAGTGCATCTAGCTTGTTGATACCGCGCAACAGCACATTGCCGGCGAGGCGGGCGGCTTTGACCATGACGGTGACGGCGGGTTTCTGCATGGTTAAAGCTCCCGTGAAGGCAGAATGGACGATGACGAAGGTAAAAGAGCGGTCCGGCGCCAAAGCCGGCCGCGCAGTTTACCATCTACGACCGAATCGCTCCCCAATCTCCGTTCATGTCCGTCACTCAGCGCATCCGTTTTGTTCTTGTCGGTACCCAGCATCCAGGCAACATCGGCGCCGCCGCACGTGCGATGAAAACGATGGGTGTGACGCGCCTGGTGCTGGTGGCGCCGGAACGTGCGCTCGACGAAGACGCCTACCGGCGCTCGGCCGGTGCTGAAGACGTGCTGGGTGATGCGCCGATTTTCGCGACCCTGGGCGAGGCAGTGGCCGATTGCACCCTGGTCATCGGCTGTACTGCGCGTGCGCGTCGGGTGGCGCTGGAAGAACTGCTGCCCGACGAAGGCGCGCAGCGCGCCCTGGCCAAGGCGGGCGAGCCGGCCGAAGTGGCGTTCGTGTTCGGCCGCGAGCGTACCGGCCTGACCAACGACGAATTGCAGCTCTGCCATGCCGCCGTGCATATCCCCTCCGACCCGCAGTTCAGTTCGCTCAATCTGGCCGCGGCGGTGCAGGTGCTGGCCTACGAAGTGCGGTTGGCGCAGCTGGCGTCCGGTGAGGCCGAACCGGTCGCTGCGGCCGCTGCCGGCCTGCGCGACGGCCCGGCCAGTCATGCGCAGCTGGAAGGCATGTTCGGCCAGCTGGGCGACACGCTGGACGAGATCGATTTCCACAAGGGGCGTGCGCCGGAGTCGGCGATGCGCAAGCTGCGACGGTTGCTGCTGCGTGCGGAGATGACCGAGCAGGAGGTGCGCCTGATCCGCGGCATCCTGTCGGACGCGCAGCGCATGGCCATGTTGGCCAGGCGCGCCGGAAACTGACGTCTGTCACATCTTTGAAGATTCGGCTAGGCTGTCCGCGGCTCTAGGGGAGTGTCGGTTTTGCGCGGTCTACGATGGTGTCTGAGTGCCTGCTGGCTGATCGCCGGCGCAGGCTTGGCCGTAACCGCTGCGGCAGCGCCTTCCCCGGTCCTGGTGCTAGGGCGGATCAGCGATGATCCGGCCACGCATTACGATCAACTCAAGCCGCTGCTGGACTATGTGGTGCCGCGCATGCGCGAGGTCGGCATCCGCCGCGGCGAGATCCTGATGGCACCGGATGCGCGGCAGATGTCCAGCTATCTGCGGCGCGGCCGGGTGGACTGGGTCAGCGAGACCACCGGTGCGGCAATGTTGCTGGAGCGGCGCGGCAGCGCGCATCCGCTGCTGATGACCGAGCGCGGCGGCGTGCGCGAGTTCCACACGGTGTTCTTCGTGCGCCGCGACAGTCCGATCCAGTCGCTCGGGCAACTGCGTGGGCACACCCTGGCCTTGCAGAACGCCTCGTCCACCAGTGGATATCTGGTGCCGATGCTGGAGCTGATGCGCAACGGTCTTGCCTGCGATGTGCTGCTGTCGCCGGACGACACCCAGGTGCTGGGCTCGGTCGGCTATCTGATGGTCGGCTCGAAATTGAACATCGCCGCGTTCGTGCACAAGCGGCTGGTCGATGCCGGGGCGTTCAGCAATCTCGATTGGGACGACGAGCGGCATCTGCCCCCGGTATTCCGGCGCGACTTCCGCATCGTCTACCGCAGTGCGCCGGTGCCGCGCGCGGTGGAGATGGTGCGCACCGGCATGGACCCGGCGGTGGAGCGCCGCCTGCGCATCGTGCTATTACAGGCCGCCTCCGACCCGAAGGCCGGGCCGGCACTCAAGCGGTTCTTCGGCACCAGCGCGTTTCATCCTGTGGATGGGCAGAGCCGCCGGCGTCTGGACGCATTGAGCGCGGGCCTGCAACACGTCAGGGATGAGATGGAATGAGTCAGGTGCGCTTCGGGTTGCAGGCACGTTTCCTGTTGGTCATGGCGCTGACCCTGCTGCTGGTCGGCGCGATCCTGGCTTCGCTGCTGCAACGCCAGAGCGCCATGCAGCGCGAGGTGCGGGGCTTGAGCGCGCAGATCCTGCATGAGCTGTTCGACCGCAGCCTGCGCACCCGTGGCGAGACGCTGGCCACCGAGCTGGCCTCCGGCCTGGCCAACCCGCTGTATTACTCCGACCTGGGTGCCGTGGGCGCGCTGGTGCGCAATGCCGCGCGCCAGCAGGTGGTCAGCTACGTGCTGGTGTTCGACCGCCGCGGCCGGCTGGTGCATGACGGCACGCCCACCCTGCAGCGCTACGGCCAGACCATGACCGACCCGCTGGCGGCCAAGGCGGTCAGCGCACGGGCGATGCTGCTGCAGTCCTCGCCCGAGGTGCTGGAGGTCACGGTACCGATCAAGATCGGCGACCAGCGCATCGGCGGGGTGCGCGTGGGCATGTCGCGCGAGCGTGTGCGCAGGATCGAGTCTGGCGCCAACCTGACCCTGGTCGAAAACCTCAACGCGATCGGCAAGCGCGATCTGGGTTGGCTGCTGGTGCTGCTGGCTGCGCTGGTGGGGTTGGGCGTGCTGCTGGCGATCTACGTGCAGCGCACGCTGGTGGCGCCGGTGCGGCTGCTGGCGGCGGCGGCGCGGCAGATCGAGCGCGGCGACTATGCCGTGCAGCTGCCGCCGCACCCGCGCAACGACGAGATCGGCGAGCTGATCTCTGCGTTCGGCCGCATGAGCGAGAGCATTGCCCGGCACGATCGCGAGGTGCGCCACATGGCCTACACCGACGCGCTGACCGGGCTGACCAACCGGCTGGGTTTCCGCGAGGGGCTGGACCATCTGCTCAATACCGCGCGCAGCACCGACAGCAAGCTGGCCTTGCTGTTTGCCGATATCGATGACTTCAAGCGCGTCAACGACACCCTGGGCCACGAGGCCGGCGACGAAGCCTTGCTGCAGTTCGCCAGCCGCATCAGTCGCGCGGTCTGCGCGCTGGGGGGCGACGACGCGATTCTGGCGCGCTTTGGCGGCGACGAGTTCGTGATCCTGCTGCAGAGCGGCGATGTCAGCTTGCTGGCCGCGCAGCTGGCGGACCGCCTGGTGCACGAATTGAGCCGCCCGTTGAACGTGCAGGGGCGCGAAGTGTTCCTGGGCACCTCGATCGGCATCACGCTGTTCCCCGACGATGCCAACGATGCCACCGCGCTGCTCAAGAACGGCGACATTGCGATGTACCAGGCCAAGGTCGCCGGCAAGAATTGCCACCGGTTCTACAGCCGTGCCGCCGACCATGCGGTCGAACGCCGCGTGCATATGGAGCACGAGCTGCGCGGTGCGTGGGAGCGCGACGAACTACGGCTGGTGTACCAGCCGATCTACCGCACCAGCGACCGCGTGCTGGTGGGCGTGGAGGTGCTGCTGCGCTGGCAGCATCCGGCGCTGGGCACGATCGCGCCGTCCACCTTCATCGACATCGCCGAGCAGAGCGGGTTGATCGAGGTGATCGGTCCCAAGGTCCTGCGTGCGGCCTGCCTGGAGGCGGCGCAGTGGCCGATGATGGGCGATGGGCTGTTCATTTCGGTCAACGTCTCGCCGCGGCAGTTGCGCAGCGGTGCGCTGATCGACACCGTGGCCGAGTGCCTGGCCGAGTCCGGGTTGCCAGCTGCCCGATTGCATCTGGAGCTCACCGAGACCGCGGTGATCGGCGACGAGATGATGGCGGCCAGCCTGCTCGACCAGCTGCACCGCACCGGCGTGAAAGTGTGGCTGGACGACTTCGGTACCGGTTTCTCCGGCCTGAGCCACCTGCGCCAGGTACCGGTGGACGGTGTCAAGATCGACAAGAGTTTCATCGCCGACCTGCAGCGCGACCCGGACGATCTGGCGCTGACCACCGCGATCATCAACATGGCCCATTCGCTGGGGATCACCGTGGTGGCCGAAGGCATCGAGCAGGAAGCGCAGTTCAACCTGCTGCGCGAGCGCGGCTGCGACCTGGGGCAGGGCTACTGGTTCAGCCGCCCGCTGAGCCCGGCGGACATGGTCAAGCTGATCGCGGCGGGGTGAGTGCGTGCATACGTCGCTTTAACGTGCCGCACCGCTGTGCGTAGGAGCGCCCTCGGGCGCGATGGAGCACTACCGGTAAGGCTGCATCGCGCCCAAGGGCGCTCCTACAGTGCACGTGAGCGCCGATGGCGGTGACGGTTACAGCGGGCGCTTGCCGGTGTCGCCGGGGATTTCGCGCACCAGGCGCGGGACCAGGTAGCCGGACAGGCGCGTGGCCAGTGCCGCATGCAGGGCACGTGCCCGGGTGTCGTCGACTTCGAAATGCGCCACGCCGGCCACGCGGTCGAGCTGGTGCAGGTAGTACGGCAGCACACCGGCCGCAAAGCTGCGCTCGCTCAGGGCGGCCAGCGCGTCCACGCTGTCGTTGACGCCGCGCAGCAGCACGGCCTGATTGAGCACCTGCGCGCCAGCGCCGCGCAGGGCATGCACGGCAGCGTCCACCGCGGCGTCGAACTCGTTGGCATGGTTGGCATGGATTACGAACGCCACCGGCCACGGCAGGCTGCGCAGCCAGGCCAGCAGCGCTGCGTCCACGCGTTCGGGCAGCACCACCGGCAGGCGGCTGTGGATGCGCAGGCGCTTGAGGTGCGGGATCCCGGCCAGGGCGTCGGTCAGTTCGACCAGCTTGGGCGTGGCCAGCGACAGCGGGTCGCCACCGGAGAGCAGTACTTCGTCGATGCCCGGGTCGGCCGCGATCGCGGCCACGGCCGCGCGCCAGCCGTCGCGGGCGGCGGTTTCGTCTGCATACGGGAAGTGGCGACGGAAGCAGTAGCGGCAGTGCACCGCGCAACTACCGGTGGCGATCAGCAAGGCACGGCCGCGGTATTTCTGGATCACCCCGGCGGCGGTTTTTGCAGCCGCATCGCCGACCGCATCCAGGCCGAAGCCGGGAACCGGCTGCATCTCCGCGTCCAGCGGCAGCACCTGGCGCAGCAGCGGGTCGTTGAGGTCGCCAGGCCGCATCCGGGCCACGAACGCGTGCGGCACCCGCAGCGGGAACTGCGCCGCCGCTTCATCGCTGATGCCGGCGGCCTGCGCCTCCAGGCCCAGCAGCGCCAGCAGGGCGCGCGGGTCGCGCACGGCGTCGCGCCACTGCTGTTGCCAGCGCGGCGGCTGCAGGATGGGGAGCGGGGACGGCTGCAAGGCGAGGGGGGCTGCGGTTATCATGTGCGGTCACAAAACCAATGCCCGCCGGTGATGGCGGGCGCCCCATTCTAATCCGACCCGCCCCAGAGTGGCGGGTCGTGGTCTTATCGAGGAGCTGCACCATGGCCACTGTTGGCATGAACGATGTCAAGAACGGCATGAAGATCCTGGTCAATAACGAACCGGCGGTCATCACCGAGACCGAGTACGTCAAGCCGGGCAAGGGCCAGGCCTTCACCCGCATGAAGTACCGCTTCATCAAGTCCGGGCGCGTGGTCGAAATGACCATGAAGGCGACCGACGACGTGGAAGTGGCCGACGTGGTCGACACCGACATGCGCTACCTGTACAGCGATGGCGAGTACTGGCACTTCATGGACCCGGAATCCTTCGAGCAGGTGCAGGCCGACAAGGCCGGCATGGGCGGCGCCGAGAAGTGGCTCAAGGGCGAGGAAGACTGCATCGTGACGCTGTGGAACGGCGCGCCGATCTGGGTCCAGCCGCCGAACTTCGTCGAGCTCAAGATCACCGAGACCGACCCGGGCGTGCGTGGCGATACCTCCGGCGGCGGCGGCAAGCCGGCCACGCTGGAAACCGGTGCCGTGGTGCGCGTGCCGCTGTTCGTCAACCAGGACGAAGTGATCAAGGTCGACACCCGCTCGGGCGAATACTCCGCGCGCGTCAAGTAACCGCATGCGCGCCGGACACTGGCTGGAGCGAGCGCGACGCGATGCCGGTGTCCCGTGGGTCGTGGGCGGCGTGCTGTGCGCCGCGCTGGCCGCCTGCCCGGCGCTTGCCCACGCGGCCGCCGCAACCTGCGATGCACGCAGCATTGCAGCGGTGGCGCAGGCCGACGTATTCGACGGCGCCGTCGCTACGGCGCCAGACGATCGCGTGGTGGCGCAGACCTGCAAGCTCTGGCCCTACGATGCGACGATCCGGCTGGCGGCCATCGCGTTTGCCGCCGATGCCGCCGCGCCAGGCGAGCGTGAACTGCAATTGCGCGTTGCCCTGCTGGACGCCGCCAGCGGCAAGGTGCTGGCCGGCTATACGCAGGCCCTGGGCGAAGACGCCGCCTTCGAGCTTGATGCCGACAGCCTGCGTCTGGATACCGCGCGCTACGACGTGGCGCCCGGGACGCGCGCGATCGGCGTGGTCGTGCACAGCGTCGCGCGTGGGCCCAGTTGCCCGGATTTCAGCAGCGAGGATGCACTGACCCTGCTGGTCCGCGACGGACGCACGCTGCGCCCGGTGCTGCAACGCGATCTGTCGCTCTGGCAGCGCGTCAAGGGCGAACCCTGCAGTCCGGGGCAGGGCGGGGTGATCACCGAAAGTGCAGAGCTGGCCCTGGCGATGGCACCGCAGTCACACGCCGGCTATGCGGACATCGTCCTGACCGCAAACATCCGCACCCTTGAGAGCGTGACCGGCGGCGGCCCCGATGCCGAACGCACGCGTCGCGCACGGCAGCTGTTGCGCTACGACGGAACACGCTATGTGGCGACCTCCGGCGGCAATGCCAGCTGGCCGTTCGGCAACTAACCTTCTATGGATCCGCTCATGACCAATGCTCCCCCAGAACCGTGCGACCTGCTGATCGAAGCCGGCTACGTGGTGCCGATCGAACCGCATGCGGTGGTCCTCGAAGATCATGCCGTGGCCGTGCGCGGCGGCGTGATCGTGGCGATCCTGCCGACTGCGCAGGCACGCGCGCGCTTTGCGCCGGCCCAGACCGTGTCGCGCCCGGACGCGGCGCTGATGCCGGGCCTGGTCAACGCGCATACGCACAACCCGATGACGCTGCTGCGCGGCGTCGCCGACGACCTGCCGTTGATGGTGTGGCTGCAGCAGCACATCTGGCCGGTGGAAGCGGCGGTGATCGGGCCGGAGTTCGTCGCCGACGGCACCACGCTGGCGATCGCCGAGATGCTGCGCGGCGGCACCACCTGCGTCAACGAAAACTACTTCTTTGCCGATGTGCAGGCAGCGGTCTACAAGCAGCACGGGTTCCGCGCACTGGTCGGTGCGGTGATCATCGATTTCCCCACCGCGTGGGCGTCGTCGGACGATGAGTATTTCGCGCGTGCCGGCGAGTTGCACGACCAGTGGCGCGACGATCCGTTGATCAGCACCGCGTTCGCGCCGCATGCGCCGTACACGGTGAACGATGCCAACTTCGAACGCGTGCGCATGCTCGCCGACCAGCTGGACATGCCGGTGCATCTGCATACGCATGAAACCGCGCAGGAAGTGGCCGACTCGATCACGCAGTACGGGCAGCGCCCGCTGGCGCGCCTGGACCGGCTTGGCCTGGTCAACGACCGCCTGATCGCCGTGCACATGACCCAGCTCACCGATGCCGAAATCCACCTGTGCGCCGAGCGCGGCGTCAGCGTGGTGCATTGCCCGGAATCCAACCTCAAGCTGGCTTCGGGGTTTTGTCCGGCTTGCGCGCTGCAGCGTGCAGGCGTGAACCTGGCCATCGGCACCGACGGCTGCGCCAGCAACAACGACCTGGACATGTTCAGCGAGAATCGCACCGCCGCCATCCTGGCCAAGGCGGTGGCCAACGATGCCACCGCCCTGGACGCGGCGACCACGCTGCGCGCGGCCACGCTGGGCGGTGCACGTGCGTTGGGCTTCGGCGACAGGATCGGCTCGATCGAAGTCGGCAAGCAGGCCGACCTGGTCTGCGTGGATCTTGCCGCACTGGAAACCCAGCCGCTGCATCATGTGTTGTCGCAGCTGATCTACGCGGCCGGCCGGCATCAGGTCACCGATGTGTGGATCGCCGGCAAGCCCAAGCTGGTGCAGCGCGAGCTGATCGACATGGATACCGCGGCCCTCGTCGCCAACGCGCGGCAATGGCGCGACCGCATCCGCACCGTCCGCGCCTGAGCGCGCGTCATCGCATCCCGGAGTTCCGCATGAATCCCACGACCCACTCCAGTTCCACCAACTTCCATCAGGCCGAACTGGACAAGTTTGCCGCACTGGCCAACCGCTGGTGGGACGCAGACGGCCCGCAGAAGCCGCTGCATGCGCTCAACCCGGTGCGTCTGCAGTACGTGTCCGCACGCCAGCAGCTGGCCGGCGCGCGCGTGCTCGATGTGGGGTGCGGCGGCGGCCTGCTCAGCGAGTCGATGGCACGCCTGGGCGCGCAGGTCACCGCGATCGATCTGGCGCCGGAGCTGGTCAAGGTGGCGCGCCTGCACAGCCTGGAATCGGGCGTGCAGGTGGACTACCGCGTGCAGTCGGTGGAAGACCTGGCGGCCGAACAGCCAGGCAGTTTCGATGCGGTGACCTGCATGGAAATGCTCGAACACGTGCCGGACCCGACCGCGATCATCCGCGCCTGCGCCAGCCTGCTCAAGCCGGGCGGCAAGCTGTTCCTGTCCACGCTCAACCGCACCCCGGCCGCGTTCGCGCTGGCGGTGGTGGGCGCCGAATACATCGCGCGGCTGCTGCCCAAGGGCACCCATCACTACAAGGATTTCATCAAGCCGGCAGAGCTGGCGGCCTGGTTGCGCAATGCCGAGCTGCAGCTGGACGACGTCAGCGGCATGCTCTACGAGCCGTGGCGCAACCGCGCGCGGTTGTCTTCGCGCACCGAGGTCAATTACCTGGCGTATGCGGTAAAGCCGTGACGGGCAGGCAGTCGCGAGTTGGGAGCCGGGAGTCGCAACGGCGGTTGGCAGGGATCTTGATGGATCCCGGCGCAGGTCCGGTTGCGGATCGCCGCGTGATGGCGGTGGTCCTGTGAGCCTTCCGCGCGCGGCGTTGTTCGATCTGGATGGCACCTTGCTGGATAGCGCGCCGGACATGCTGGCGACCGTCAACGCGATGCTGGCGGCACGCGCCCGTGCGCCGCTGGCGTTGGAACAGTTGCGTCCGGTGGTGTCGAAAGGGGCGCGTGCCATGCTGGGCGTGGCGTTTGCCGAGCTCGATGCCGATGCGCGCACGGCCCTGGTGCCGGAATTTCTGCAGCGTTATGAAGGCTTGATCGGCACGCAGTCGCAGCTGTTCGATGGTATCGAGGCGCTGTTGTCGCGGCTGGACGATGCCGGCTGCAGCTGGGGCGTGGTGACCAACAAGCCCGAATACCTTGCGCGTCTGATCCTGCCGCAACTTGGGTGGCAGCAGCGCTGCGCCGTGTTGATCGGTGGCGACAGCCTGCCCGAGCGCAAGCCGCATCCGTTGCCGCTGCTGACCGCTGCCGAACGCATCGCTGTGGCGCCTGCGCAGTGCGTCTATGTTGGCGATGACGAACGCGACATCGTTGCAGCGCGCGCGGCCGGCATGCCGTCGGTGGCGGTGTTGTGGGGCTATCGTTTACATGACGATGCACCATCGCGCTGGCAGGCCGATGTGCTGGTGGAGCATCCGCAGCAGTTGTGGGACCCGGCGACATGGCCGCAGACCTGATCTTCTTTCGCTTTTTTTCGGACCAGCCATGAGCCAATCCAGTGCTCTCGACAGTTTTCTCGACAAGTGGCGCACCCGCTGGCCGGAGTGGTCGGTTGCCGAGCCTTTCGTTCCCGAACCGCAGCGGCGCCTGAGCGCTGCCTGGTTTGCGTTGCTGCAGGAATGGGAGGACATCATGAACATCGCCGGCGACCCGTTGCCGGCCGATGCCAAGCTGGCCTGGTGGCAGCAGGAGCTGCGCGACTGGTCCAGCCAGCGCTCGCGTCACCCATTGGGGCGCGTGCTGGAGCCGGTACGTGCGCCGTGGGCGCAACTGGCCGACACCTTGCCCGCGATGCAGGCCGCGCGTGTGCAGCCTGCATCGTTGCAGCAGGCACTGGAGCAGCTGCGTGACTTCGCCCAGGCAGTGGTTGCGGTGGAAGCGGTGCTGTTTGCGCGTGCACAGCCGGGCGATGCCACGGCGGTGGCGGTGCAATGGCTGGACGCACGCCAGCGCGTGGCCGGCGATAGCGCAGCGCCTGGCGGCGTGACCACGGTGGCATGGCGCACGCAGTTGCTGCGTGCGTGGCCGCGCAAGCCGGCCCTGGCGCGACCGCACCGGGTATGGTCGCGGCTGGCACGGCTGCGCCTGCAGCGCGAGCTGGCCGGCAAGGCGGCCTATCCGCCGCCGGTCCAGCAGCTGTGGCATAGCTGGCGGGCTGCCAGCGGCTCGGCGTGAAACGCCCGCTGGCTGCATCCTGCTGGAATGCAGCCACCGGGCTTCAGGGCGCACGCGTGGCCGCGATCAGATCGGCGAATCGGGCAGCACGGTGTGGTACGCAATGAAGGCATTGCTGCAGTCCAGCGGCTTGCCCGGACCGGGCGTGCCCTGCAGCTGCACATCGTCCGGCATCGAGGCCGTGAGCTGGTCGTAGAAGCTCACCGGGCCGCCGTTGAAGCTGAAATGCACCGCACCCGGATTGCTGGCCGGTCCGCCGAAGTGGGGCTGCGCAAAGCTGACCTTGCCGCCATCGAGCACGACATTGTCCAGCGACAGGGTGATCGGCCGCGTGGTGCTGGCATCGCGATACCCGTAAAAGCTCAGTTCGCCGGCGCCGAGGGTCGTTGAACCCAGCGAATGCACATTGCGCAGCGAGATGCCGCTGAACTGCGGGATCTTGCCGTGCACGGCCGCGTTGGCGTAGTTGGCATCGAACACCAGCGGACGCGCGACGCCGCGCATGCAGATGGTGTCGAAACTGATGTCGGAGACCTGCCCGCCACGCGAGGCGTCTGACTTGATGCGCAGGCCATTGGCCGAATACGGGTCGCGCGCAACGTCGTTGGCGTTGAAGCCGTCGATGCTCAAGCCGCGCACGGCGATGTGGCGCATGCCGGCGTCGGTTTCGCTGCCCAGCGAAAAGCCATGCGTGAAATAGAACTGGTTGTAGGCGAACAGCATGTTCTCCGAGGCGATGACGCGCGTGGCCTTGGCCCCTGCCTTGATGGCCACGCCATCATCGCCGGTGCCGATGTACGAATAGGCCAGCAGCACGTTCTTCGACTGGCCAGGGTCGAATCCGTCGGTATTCTTGGCGGTTTCCGGGGTAAAACAGGTCGCATGCGGATTGACGTCCGGCGTGCTGCCGGCCGGGCAGCGGTACCCGGGGCGCGAATACACCAGGCTGGGCGCCAGGATCTTGATGCCCCATGCAGTCAGCCCCACCACGTTGTCGCTGATGACGTGGAAGTTGGGCGAGTTTTCCAGGGTGATGTCGTACAGCGTTACGTCGGTGCTGTTGTCGATCTGCATCAGGCGCGGCACGTGCTGGCTCAAGCCCTTGGTGACGTTGAGATAGGCAAGATCCCACCAGCTGGCCTTGCCGGCATTGGGCCCGGCGGTGAGCGTGCTTCCGCCGCGGCCGTCGATCTTGCCGGCGCCGACGATGGCGCTGTTGGCGGTGTCGGAAAAATGGATCAGCGGATTGCACGACTTGGCCTTGTCAGTGGTGGCGGTACCGCAGGTGCCCAGGCCGTTGTCATAGTCCTGCGGATTACGCGAGGCGAACACGGTGACGTTGCGGTCGATCCACAACGTGACGCCGCTCTTGATGGTGAGCGGGCCGGTCAACAGGCCCGACTCGCCTGCATCGCCGGGGACCAGATGCACCGCGCTGCCCGCCGGGCAATCGTCGATGGCGGCCTGCAGGCGCGCGGTATCGCGCTTGGAGCGCGCCGGATCCTGATCGAGCGCATCCAGTGAACCGGCAACCGGCACCAGGGCCGCCTTGAGCGTGCTGCAGATCTGTGTCGGCAGCGTCGGCTGCCGGATCACGCCCCAGCTGGTGGAGATGCTGTGCGCGCTATCGGCATCCGCCTGCGCATGTGGTGGTGCGGCGCCGGCCTGGAGGCTGATCAGGCCAATCAATGCCACGGTCAGTGGCGCGCGGGTGAGAGAGGTGGGGCTAGGCATTGGGAGTGCTCCGGGGAGGACAGGACGCGCCTGCCCGATCTGTGCACGGCAGCCACCTGCGGTCATGACGGTGGCGTGGTTGCATGCAGTTGCACGGGCGGCGGTTTGATGCCCCGCGGTGCCGATCGGTCAGGTGCGGGCGCCAGCGTGGCGCCTTGCCCCGCTGCCCGGCGTCGGCGGGGCGAACTCAGCACCGTCTTGCCGAAGCCAGCAATGCATTGCTGCAATTCCGTGGCGCACCGCACTCAACGGCACGGCAGCAACAAGACCAGAGGGCCTGTTGGCCTGGCGCGTCGCGCGCCAGGCCAACGGGCGCTGGTTGCAGTGCCGGGCGTCATCGCGCCCTTGAAAGCCACGCGCGTCGTCCAGGACGCTGTTGCAGACAGCTCAGTCGGCGGCGCCTGCACCGCTGTTGCCGTACTCATAGAAACGGTTTGCGGAGTTGGCACAGCCGCTGCTGCAGAACGGACGGTTGGCCGTGGATGCATTCCACGGCGCCGCCTTGCGGATGTGGCTGCCCAGGGTGGAATCGCGCACCGTGACTTGGCCGTTGGGCGAGGTGCCGTTGACATACGCGCTCAGGCCGCTGACACCTTCGTCCCAGGCACGGCCCAGGTAGGTCTGGTTGTCGGGCGAGCCGGACAATGCAACGAACCTGCTGTTGATCACCAGGAAGCCGTATGTGCTACCTGGCCGCGTACTGGGTGCGAAGATGTAACCGCCTCGGGTGGCGCCCAGACGCGAACCTACGGAGCGGATGTTCGAGCTGTCGAACACGCCGATGCCCGAGCCGAAGATGAAGTCGACATCTCCATCGATCGTACTGTTCTTGAAATACGCGCGATTCACGTTGGCTGCGTTGGTCGCGCTGATCAGCAAGGTGTCCTGGTTGCCCTGTACAACTACATCTTCGAAACTTGCCTTGTCGCCGCGCACGGCCAGTGCGACCGCCGACTGGTTTACGTCTGCGAAGGTACCTTCGATGTAGCTGTTTTCAATGCGCAGATGGCGCGCCTGGAAGTCGGCGGCGCGCACCGTCACCGTGGCGCTGTTGGACGTGCCGACCGTGGTCGCCGCCGCATTGCTGGCGCAGGCGTGGCTGGCGGTGCCCGCCGGCTTGGGCGTGGGGTTGGCGTTGTTGAAGCGAATGACGGTGTCGCCTGCGGACGCGCCCAGCCCGAACAGCGTCAACGGCGGCGCGTTGGCCGGCACGCAGACCAGCTCGGTGTAGGTGCCCGCCTTGATGCTGATGTAGCGGCGCGTGGTGCCACCGGCGGTCACCGCTGCATCGATCGCCGATTGCACGCTGCGGTAATTGGTGGAGCCGTCCGCGGCCACGGCGTAGTCGGCAGTGAGCAGCGCCACGCCGGCGGTGGGATTCCAGTTGTCGGTGACCGGTGCGGTGATTGGCCCGGTCTTGGCCAGTGCCTGGGTGATCGTATAGGTGCTGGCTTCGCTGCGGGTGAGCTGCGGCCGCGTGGCGGTGCCGGTGAGTGCTGATGCATCGACGCTGACAAGCGTCAGCAATGCAGCGGCGATGCAGGTCGTGCGCAAGGACGGGACGGACATGGTGAGGTGCTCGCTTGGGAAGGGATGCGTGCATACCTGTGAAATGCCGGCAGATGCCGGCAGTTCTAGTGGATGGCCGCCACGTCGCAGCGGCCATCCACTCGAACTCACGTCAGTCGCCGCACGCGGGGCAGGGCGATGGTACTGCCGGGCTCGCTTGTGGATGACCGACGGTGCGAAGCAATGTACGAGATGTGCGGGGTGATCACGGTTTGCAACGGGACCAGGTCCCGGCGCGCTCACCAGGCGATGCTGCGTGGGCCGGCATTGCCGGATGCATGGTGCAGCGCCGCGTCCTCACATGCCGTGGGCATGCGCCCTTCCAGACTCAGCGGCCCGCGTGCAAACGCGTACGTCAGGAATCGAAATGGCAGATCCCAAAGAACTGCAGGACAAATTCTGGAAGGCCTTGAAGTCCGACCGCACCGTGATGCTGGGCCTGGATGGCGTCGAAGACGGCCATGCGCGTCCGATGACCGCGCAGATCGAAGGCGACAGCGGCGGCCCGATCTGGTTCTTCACCTCCAAGGACAATGCATTGATCGCGATGCTGGGGCAGGGCCGTCGCGTCATCGGCGCTTTCAGCAGCAAGGGGCATGACCTGTTCGCCAGCATCAGCGGTTCCCTGCGCGAGGACACCGATCCTGCCGTGGTCGAGCGCTTGTGGAACCCGCACGTGGCCGCATGGTACGAAGGCGGAAAGGACGACCCGAAATTGGCGCTGCTGCGCCTGGACGCGGACCACGCACAGATCTGGCTCAACGGCTCCAGCCTGCTTGCCGGGATCAAGGTCTTGTTTGGCGTCGACCCGAAGAAGGATTACCAGGACAAGGTCGCGGACGTTCCGCTGCGCTGAGCTCCTCGCGCACGCGGCCGTCAAGGTCGCGTGTGCATGCGCACTCCGGTGGCACGAATGGTCACCGGGGTGCGACGCCAGCACTGCAACGCTGGCCCGCCAAGCGGAGCGCGCCGATGCGCGTGCATCACCTGAACTGCATTTCCACGTGTCCGCTGGGCGGGCATCTGATGGACGCTCGCACGCCTGGTGTATTGAATCGCGGTCACCTGTGTTGCCACTGTCTGCTGGTGGAAACCAGCGCCGGGCTGGTGCTGATCGACACCGGCTTCGGGTTGCGCGATGTGGCCGAGCCACGCGCACGTCTGAGCGGTTTCTTTCTGGCCCTGGTCAGGCCGGAGCTACGCGAGGATATGACGGCGATTCGGCAGATTCAACGCCTGGGCCTGGACCCGCGCGATGTGCGGCACATCATCCTGACCCATCTGGATTTCGATCATGCCGGCGGGCTGGATGACTTCCCGCATGCGCGTGTGCATCTGATGGCGAGCGAGCGTGACGCGGCATTTGCGCAGCGCACCTGGATGGATCGGCAACGCTTCCGGCCGCAGCAGTGGTCCACACGTGGTCAATGGCGTGGCTATGACGCGCTTGCCGGCGAACGCTGGATGGGCCTGGACTGCGTGCGCGACCTGCACGGCCTGCCGCCGGAGATCCTGATGCTGCCGCTGCCGGGCCACACGCTGGGGCATGCGGCCATTGCCGTGCGCAGCACCGAACGCTGGTTGCTGCTGGCAGGCGATGCGTATTTCTTCCATCGCGAGATGGATGCGCAGCAACCGTACTGCACGCCGGGGTTGCGCCTGTATCAGTGGATGCTGGAAAAGGATCGCGCCGCGCGGCTGGGCAACCAGCAACGTTTGCGTCACCTGCGTCAGCACCACGGCGGGGAGGTCGAGCTGTTCTGCTCGCACGACATCACCGAGTTCGAGCGCGTCGCCGGGCAGCCGGCACGCCTGCCGGCAGGCGCCTTGCTGCACGCGCCGACGCCGCACTGATCTGCGCTTCACCGCCCCCAGACACCGCGCAGCGCCATGATCGTCGCTCATAGCGTTGCGCAGGGTGTCGCGATGCCTCAGACGGAGACAGACAATGCAGCAGATCGAAATCGGCCAGATGGTGTTCCTGCGCGACGGTGAAGTCGGCGTTGGCGCGGTGCGCGATATCCGCAACGACGGCGCGGAACTGGTGATCAATATCGAAAACGGTGGCGACTTCGTGCTGCCGGCATCGGTGGTGCGCGATGTGTACTCGGGCAAGGTGATGCTGGATGTGGAGCAACTTCCGGACGATGTACGTCAGGCGCTGCGCCACCCGCACGACAACGAATTGCAGACCAGCACCTATGCAGCCAGCAATCCGCAGGATGGCGCGCTGAAGTAGGCTCCTCGGTGGTGCGTGCGGGCAGGCGTGCGTCGGCGGCCGGTGCAGGTCAGTCAGGCAGCAGGAAGTTGCGTGGAGCCGCGTCGGCCGGTCCGTTGGAGAGCAGGGCCGGCTGCTCGGCTTCATCCTTGAGCTGCACGCCGGAGAGCCTGCGCCGGAAGGCCTCGCGTAGCAGGTACGCCAGCTTGTGCGTCGCGTCGGCATAGCTCAGGCCTTCTGCACGAATATTGGAAATGCAGTTGCGCGCGGCATCGGTCAGGCCGACGCGCGGTGCGTAGGTGAGATAGAGCCCCAGGCTGTCGGGCGAGCTGAGCCCGGGACGTTCGCCGATCAACACGATGACTGCGCGCGCCTTGAGCAGTTCGCCCACTTCATCGCCCACCGCCACGCGCCCCTGTGCGACCAGCGCCGCTGGCGCCACTGTCCAGCCTTGCTGCACTGCCAATGCGTCGATGTGTTCCACCATCGGCACGGCATGCCGGTGTACCGCCAGCGCGGACAGGCCGTCGGCGATCACCACCGCCACATCGTGGCCGCCGCCGTGCACTGCGGTCTGGCCACGTAGCTGGGTCGCCGCAGTGTCGGCCAGGCAGCGGCCCAGGTCCGGGCGCTGCAGATAGGTATGGCGGTCTGCTGCCGCGCTCTGCAACAGGATGCTGTCGCGTCCTCGTTGCCGCAGCGCAGCCTGCAACGCAGCCGGGTCGAATGCCAGGTGTACCGCATCCCGCGCCTGTGCATGCGCCAGTTGGAACTCCAGGTGGGCAGCAGTTGGCAGGCTGGTGCCGACCCGCCCCAGCGCAATGCGCGCCGGGGTCAATTGGCGTAGCCGTGCCCATGCATCGCGCGGTGGTGTGGCCGGGTTGCTCACGATGGGGTACCGGAAGGCAGCTGCGAGAGCACACGACGAAACGGTGCCGGGACCTCGCTGCCCAGTTCAAACCGCCCGTCGTCGTGCAACCGCAGGATGCCGTGTTGCTCCAGCCACTGCTCGAACTCGGGCGCGGCGCGCAGGCCAAGCGCCTGGCGCGCATACAGCGCATCGTGGAACGAGGTGGTCTGGTAGTTGAGCATCACATCGTCCGAGCCGGGGATGCCCATGATGAAGTTGATGCCGGCCGTGCCGAGCAGGGTGAGCAACATGTCCATGTCGTCCTGATCGGCTTCGGCATGATTGGTGTAGCAGATGTCGCAGCCCATCGGCACGCCGAGCAATTTGCCGCAGAAATGATCCTCCAGCCCGGCGCGGATGATCTGCTTGCCGTCATACAGATACTCCGGGCCGATGAAGCCGACCACGGTGTTGACCAGCAGCGGCTTGAACTGCCGCGCCACCGCATACGCGCGCACCTCGCAGGTCTGTTGGTCCACGCCGTGGTGCGCGTTGGCCGACAAGGCGCTGCCCTGGCCGGTCTCGAAATACATCACGTTGTCGCCGACGCTGCCCCGGCGCAGCGACAGGCCGGCCTCGTAGCCTTCCTGCAAGAGCGCCAGATTGATGCCGAAGCTGGCGTTGGCCGCTTCGGTGCCTGCGATGGACTGGAACACCAGATCCACCGGCACGCCGCGGTTGATGGCGTCGATGGTGGTGGTGATATGCGCAAGCACGCACGATTGGGTGGGAATCTGATAGCCGGTGATCACCGCATCGAGCATGCGCAGCAACGCGGTGGTTGCCGCCAGACTGTCGCTGGCCGGGTTGATGCCGATCACTGCATCGCCGTTGCCGTACAGCAGGCCGTCGAGCACGCTGGCGGCAATGCCGGTGGCATCGTCGGTGGGGTGGTTGGGCTGCAGCCGCGTCGACAGCCGGCCACGCAGGCCCAGGGTGTTGCGAAAGCGCGTGACCACACGTGTCTTCTGCGCCACCAGGATCAGGTCCTGCACCCGCATCAGCTTGGACACCGCAGCCACCATTTCCGGCGTCAGCCCCGGTGCCAGCGCCGCCAATGTGGCTTCGTCGGCCTGCGGGCCCAGCAACCAGTCGCGAAAGCCGCCGACGGTGAGATGCGCCACCGCGGCAAACGCCGTCGCATCGTGCTGGTCGACGATCAGCCGGGTGACTTCGTCGCTGTCATAGGGCACCACCGCTTCCTGCAGGAAATGGCGCAGCGGCAGATCTGCCAGCGCCATCTGCGCTGCCGCCCGTTGCAGCCCGGATTCGGCCGCCAGCCCGGCCAGCTGATCGCCCGAGCGGGCCGGTGTGGCCTTGGCCAGCAACTGTTTGAGATCGGCAAACCGGAAACGCTCGCCACCGGCAGTGAAGGCGAAGCCGCTCATGTGCTGCCGGCCGCAGTGGCGCCCTGGCGACGCAGACTCAGCACGCAACAGGCTGCGCCGAGCAGCAGCAGGCCGACGAAGATCACCGCCACGATCGGGTTGAACCACACCATCGCCACCAGGCACACCACCGCCAGCGCCAGCGCGACCGCCGGTACCACCGGATAGCCCGGAGCCCGGAAGCTGCGCTCCAGCCCCGGTTCGCGACGGCGCAGTGTGAACAGGCTGAGCATGCTCATGACATACATCACGATTGCACCGAACACCGACATGGTGATCATGGCCGCGGTCAGCGACATGCCCTGGATCTTGACGACGCCGTCGCTGCAGATGGCCGCAATGCCGATGACGCCGCCGGCCAGGATCGCGCGATGTGGCGTGCGGAAGCGCGACAGTTTCGCCAGCCCGTGCGGCAGGAAGCCGGCGCGTGCCAAGGCGAAGAATTGTCGCGAATAGCCCAGGATGATGCCGTGGAAGCTGGCGACCAGGCCGAACAGGCCGATCCACACCAGCATATGCAGCCAGGTGGAACTGTTGCCCACCACTGCCTCCATCGCCTGCGGCAGCGGATCGTTGATGTTGGACAGCTGACGCCAGTCGCCCACGCCGCCGGCAAACACCATCACGCCCAGCGTCAGCGCCACCAGGGTGAGGATGCCGGCGATGTAGGCGCGCGGAATGGTGCGCCTGGGGTCCTTGGCTTCCTCGGCCGCCATGGCGGCGCCTTCGATCGCCAGGAAGAACCAGATCGCAAACGGAATCGCCGCAAAGATGCCGGAGATCGCCGCCGGCCCGAACACGTCGCTGCCGGCCCAGCCATTGGCCGTAAAGCGCGCCACGCTGAAACCCGGCGCCACCACGCCCATGAAGACCAGCAGCTCGATCACCGCCAGCAAGGTCACGATCAACTCGAAGGTGGCCGCAATCGCCACGCCGACGATGTTCAAGCTCATGAAGATCCCGTACGCGCCGATCGCCGCGATGCGCGGGTCGAGCGTGGGGAACTGCACGTTCAGGTACGCCCCGATGGCCATCGCAATGGCGGGCGGGGCAAACATGAATTCGATCAGGGTGGCCAGGCCTGCGAGCATGCCGCCATAGGTGCCGAACGCACGCAGGCTGTAGGCGAACGGGCCGCCCGCGTTCGGGATGGCAGTGGTCAGTTCGGTGAAGCTGAAGATGAAGCAGGTGTACATCACCGCGACCAGCAACGTGGTGACCAGGAACCCCAATGTCCCTGCAGTACCCCAGCCATAACTCCAGCCGAAATACTCGCCGGAGATCACCAGGCCCACCGCAATACCCCATAACTGCCAGGTGCCGAGGGTGGGCTTGAGTTGCTCGTTGCGCATGTCGCACATCTCCTGCAGTCGGGGGAGGGGAGACCAGGCACGTCCGCCAGTGGCGCGGATGGACCGTCGCGAGCTGAGCTGGCGCTGCAATCAGCCGACGCTCGGCGGCCTTCCGGTTATACCGCAAAGCCTGCTGGCGGACACATGCGCAGCGGGTAGGTCTGCCAAGCCAAGGTGGCGGGCAGCGGCGAGACGCGCGTGCGCGTGGATGACATGCGCTCTACGGACGCGCTTTCCGCAGACAGGTCTGTGCTTGGAAGCGGGTTGTGTACAGGAGCATCGTCTCTGCATCGCTGCCATGGGCGATTGCGGCAGCCGGCATTGCCGCTGCAGATGTGCCCTCAGGCAAGTCCCGGCTCCAGGCCCGCCGCCGGCCGTTGCGCAGGGGCTTTGAGGAGGCGCGTACCGCAAGATACCTGACGCTGCCGCACCCTCATCCGGCGCTGCGCGCCACCTTCTCCCGGGGGGAGAAGGCAAGTGCGGCCTCACGCCGGGCATTGCCTGCGACGCCTGATTGGTGGCGCGCCGAATCCGCACCAGCAACGGATCGATCCGCACGTCGAACCGCGCCGCAGTGATCTTGACGCCGCGCAACAGCAACCGCGCCGCCACGCGCCGGAGGGCGTGACGGCTCAGATAGCCCGCACGTTATTTGCCGCGTTCGAGCACCAGCAATGGATCGATCCGCACGTCGAACCGCGCGCACTGATGTCGACGCCGCGCGACAGCAACCGCGCCGCCGCGCGCCGGAGAGCGTGCCGTCTCAGATAGCCCGCACGTTATTTACCGCGTTATTTACCGCGTTATTTACCGCGTTCGAGCACCAGCAATGGATCGATCCGCACGTCGAACCGCGCCGCAGTGATGTCGATGCCGCGCGACAGCAACCGCGCCGCCGCGCGCCTGAGCGTGACGCCTCAGATAGCCCGCACGTTATCTACCGCGTTCGAGCATCAGCAATGGATCGATCCGCACGTCGAACCGCGCCGCAGTGATCTTGACGCCGCGCGACAGCAGCCGCGCCGCCGCGTGTCGGAGAGCGTGACGCCTCTAGATAGCCCGCACGTTATTTGCCGCGTTCGAGCACCAGCAATGGATCGATCCGCACGTCGAACCGCGCCGCAGTGATGTCGACGCCGCGCGAGAGCAACCGCGCCGCCGCGCGCCGGAGAGCGTGCCGCCTCAGATAGCCCGCCGGTTTTATTTGCCGCGTTCGAGCACCAGCAATGGATCGATCCGCACGTCGAACCGCGCCGCAGTGATGTCGATGCCGCGCGAGAGCAACCGCGCCGCCGCGCGCCGGAGAGCGTGCTGCCTCGGATAGCCCGCACGTTATTTGCCGCGTTCGAGCACCAGCAACGGATCGATGCGGGTTTCGAACCAGTTCATCCCCCAATGCAGATGCGGCCCGGTGGCACGCCCGGTGGCACCAACCGCGGCAATCACCTGGCCTTGCTCGACCCGATCGCCCACCTTCACGTCGATACGCGACAAATGCAGGAAATTCGAGCTCACGCCAAAGCCGTGATCCAGCAGCACCGTACCGCCGGTGAGATACAGATCCGGCGCCGCGAACGTCACCACGCCGGCCGCCGGTGCCTTCACCGGGGTGCCGGTGGGCACGGCGATATCCATGCCCGAATGGCCGGCGCCGGGTTGCCCGTTGTAGACGCGTGCGTTGCCAAACCGGCCGCTGATGCGCCCCTGCACCGGCCAAATGAAGGGCTGCGCAAAATCGGTACGTGCATCGTCGCGATCGCGCGCCGCCGTGACCTGCGCCTGCTCGCGCTTGATCCGTTCGGCGATTGCTGGCGGTGGATTGACTGTCTTGGGCGGCACGCCGTTGACGCGCTCGATCGGCCAGTCGCGCGGCGTCACTGCGATGCTCACGGTCTGCGTGTTGCCTCCGGGCGGGGTGATCTGCACCTGCAATGGCCCGGTGGCATCGCGGCCGATACCGAACACCACGCTTCCATAGCCGCTTACACGCAGGGTCCGGCCGGCGTACTGCACCTTGCTGCCCGCCGGCACCTTGCCGATCAGCAGCGCACCTTGCGAGGCGCTTTGCGGAAACACGACATCAGTCGCGGCGGTCGCGCTCTGCGCATCGGCAGTACCTGCCACCAGCGCGACCGGCGCCAGGATCAACCAGGCGCCCAACAGGCTTGCGCGCATCAGCGGTCGAAGGTCAGGCGCTGGCCGGCGGCGCTGCCGACCAGCTGCTCGCCGTCCCACACCTGCTGGCCGTTGACCCAGGTCGCGGCGATGCGCGAGCGGAAGGTGGTGCCTTCGAACGGCGACCAGCCGCACTTGGACAACACCTGCTCGCGCTTCACGGTGAACGGGGTGTTGTCGATCATCACCAGGTCGGCGAAATAGCCTTCGCGCAGGAAGCCGCGCTGTTCCACATCGAACAGCTGTGCCGGTGCATGCGCGAACTTCTGCACGATACGGGTGATCGGCAGCTTGCCTTCGTGCACCAGCTCCAGTGCGGCGACCAGTGCGTACTGCACCAGCGGCAGGCCCGAGGGCGCCTGTGCGTACGGCTTCTGCTTCTCTTCCCAGGTGTGCGGGGCGTGGTCGGTGGCAAGCACGTCGATCACGTCTTCGGCCAGCGCCTGGATCAAGGCCAGACGGTCCTCGGGGTCCTTGATCGCCGGGTTGCACTTGATCAGGTTGCCCAGGCGCGCGTAGTCGCTGCGGTCGAAACGCAGGAAGTGGATGCAGGTCTCGGCGGTGATGCGCTTGCGCAGCTTGCCGTCGGCGTCCACCAGCGGCCCGGCGTCGAACAGCGACAGCTCATCGGCGGTGGAGATGTGTAGCACGTGCAGGCGGGTGTTGTGCCTGCGCGCCAACGCCACCGCCAGCTGCGAGGACTTCAGGCAGGCTGCGCGCGAGCGGATGTCCGGGTGCATGTCCGGCGTCAGCGCGTCGCCGTACTTCTCCTTGTACTGCGCCATCGTCGCATCGATGGTCGGCGTGTCTTCGCAGTGGGTGATGATGGGGGTGGGCGCGTCCCGGAAGATGGCGTCCAGGGTTTCGGGGTTATCGACCAGCATGTTGCCGGTGGAGGCGCCCATGAACACCTTGATGCCCGGCGCCGTCTTGGGGTCCAGCGACTGGATGTTGGCCAGGTTGTCGTTGCTGGCGCCCATGTAGAAACCATAGTTGGCCCAGGCGCGCCCGGCCGCGGCGTCGTACTTGGACTGCAGCGCGGCCGCATCCAGGGTCGGCGGGTTGGTATTGGGCATGTCCATGAAGCTGGTCAGGCCGCCGGCCACGGCCGCACCGGATTCGGTGGCGATGTCGCCCTTGTGGGTCAGGCCCGGCTCACGGAAATGCACCTGGTCGTCGATCATGCCCGGCAGCACCCAGCGCCCGGCCGCGTCCACCACGGTATCGCGGTCGGCGGGTGTGATGCTGCTGTCGATTCTGGCGATGCGACCACCCTCGATCAGCAGGTCGGCATCGAACTCCTTGCCTTCGTTGACCAGGCGGGCATTGATGATGAGGGTTCGGCTCATGGATGAGGTCCTTTGCAGCGGCAGGAAGAAGAAGATGGCGTGGCGGCGCCGGGCGCATCGGGCACCGGATCGAACCCGCCCGGATGGAAAGGGTGGCAGCGGCCCAGCCGGCGTGCGGCCAGCCAGCAACCGCGTAGCGGGCCGAAGCGGCCGATGGCAGTCATCGCATACTCCGAGCAGCTGGGCGCAAACCGGCAGCGCGGCCCTAGCAGGGGGCTGATGAACAGCTTGTAGAAGCGCAACAGCGCGATGAGCAGGCGTGAGATCACTTGCCAATCATATGCGAGTTGCATTAATAGGTGGTTGCCGGGGGTCTGCGGGGTACGCTATAAAGACCCGCTTTCCCGGGCCCCGGGGGAACCAAGGAAGAGCGTTTCGTGGCTGCTAAAAAACCTGCAAAAAAGGCCGTAGAGGCCGCCAAGAAGTCCGCCAAACCCGTTGCGAAGAAGGCAGCGGCGCCCGCCGCTGCAAAACCGGCCGCCAAGAAGGCGGCGCCGGCCCCCAAGCAACCGGTTGCCAAGAAGGCAGCTGCGACCAAGACCGCTGCCAAGCAGGCGCCGGTCTCCAAGCCCGCAGCGACCAAGCCCGCGAAACCTGTCGCCAAGACTGCTGCCAAGCCGGCGGCCAGCAAGGCAGCTCCGGCTGCCGCCAAGCCGGCCGCAAAGCCGGCGGCGTCCAAGTCCGTACCGAAGCCGGCCACCAAGCCGGCTGCGGCCAAGTCAGTCCCGGTCAAGGCTGAAAAGCCCGCGCCCGCACCGGCCCCCAAGGCCGTCCCTGCGAAGCCGGCAAAGCCTGCGACCCCGTCACCTAAGAATCCCGTGCCCGTTTCGAAATCTTCCGCTAAAACGCCAACCAAAACCGAAGCCCCCGCCAAGCCCGCCGCGACCCGTCCGGTCGGCAAGGTGGCTGTGGCCGTGACCGCCAAGCCGTCCAGTCAGACGCCCAAGACCAAGTACAAGGTGGTCGACTACAAGACCGACGACGCCACCGGGCGCCCGATCCTCCCGCAGGGCTACAAGCCGTCTGCGGACGAGGAGTACATGAGCAAGCTGCAGCAGGAATACTTCCGTCAGCGCCTGCAGAGTTGGCGCAACGAGATGGTCGAGGAATCCAAGCAGACCATCGAAAACCTGCGCGAAGAAGTGCGCGACATCGGCGACGAAGCCGAGCGTGCCACGCGCGAGACCGAGAACTCGCTGGAACTGCGCGCGCGTGACCGCGCACGCAAGCTGATCTCCAAGATCGACAGCACCCTCAAGCGTCTGGAAGACGGCGACTACGGGTACTGCGTCGATACTGGCGAAGAAATTGGTCTGGATCGCCTGGAAGCGCGTCTCACCGCCGAGCGCACCATCGACGCCCAGGAGCGTTGGGAGCATCTGCAGAAGCAGCAGGGCGACTGATCCGGCGCCTCGACGCTCACGAAAGACCCCGCCAACGCGGGGTTTTTTTATGGTCGCCGCGCGCGGTGTGCAGGCGTATGGTTAGCCGCAGCGGCAGGGCCGACGTGGCTGCCACCCGAACGATCTGCGTGCGGTCTCGCATGACGGATAATCGTGGTACCGCGCCGTCGCATCGCGCGCCGCGTGATGTGGCCACCCATGGCAGGGCATACAGCGGGCGCGTGTGCCGGCGTGCGGCGCAAGGATGCTCCAACGCGACAGGCAGCAGCGACCGCATCCGCGGCCGCTGCTGCCTGTACATCCGGCTATTGCAGCTCGCGCAAATCCAGCTTGCGCAGGCGCGGCGCCTTCCAGGCCGTGGTCGCCACCACGCCCAGGGTGACGCAGCCACCGATCACCACCGCCGGCACCAGCCCGACCAGGCGCGCCATCACGCCGTCGTAGAACGCGCCCAGCTCGTTGGACGAGCCGATGAAGATGCCGTTGATCGACGACACCCGGCCGCGCATGGCATCGGGCGTGGCCAGCTGCAGGATGGTTTGCCGCACCACCACCGACACCCCGTCGCACATCCCGTACACCAGCAGGATCGCCGCCGACAGCCAGAAATGACGCGACAGCCCGAAGGCGATGGTGCACAACCCGAACCCGGCCACCGACAGCATCAGCACACGCCCGGCGTTGCGCTGCAACGGGTGGCGCGCCAGCCAGACGCCCACCACGATCGAGCCCAGTGCCGGCGCACCGCGCAGGATGCCCAGGCCTTCGGGGCCGTAGTGCAGGATGTCGTGGATGAAGGCCGGCAGCATCGACACCGCGCCGCCCAGCAGGACCGAGAACATGTCCAGCGCCATCGCGCCCAGCATGATCTGGTTGGACAGCACGAACTGCGCGCCTTCGGCGATGCTGCGGAAGATCGGCGCGCGCGGGCCCTCGTTGACCGGCTCGCTCACGCGCAACAGCGCCAGCGCCAGAATCGCCACCATCGCCACGCTGGCAGCCACGCCATAGGCCAGCCCCTTGCCGCCCCAGCCGACCAGCACGCCGCCCAGCGCCGGGCCGATCACCATGCCGGCCTGGAAGGTGACGCTGCCGATGCTGGCGCCGCGTGCGAACGCTTCGCGGGGCAGTGCACGGGCGAACAGGGCGTTGTAGACCGGCGACAGGAACGAGCGCGCCGCGCCGGTCAGCGCAATGGCGGCATAGATCGGCCACACGCCTTGCACCGGCAACCAGCCTTGCGTGATCGCCAGCAGCAGGAGTGCAGTGGCGACCAGGCCCAGCACCGCCACCATGCCCAGCCGGCGACGCGGCAGGTGATCGACCAGATAGCCGGCAAACGGGGCGATGCAGAAGAACGGCAGGATCTCCGCCAGGCCGATCAGGCCCAGCGAGAGCGGATTGCGGGTGATCTCGTAGATGTGCCAGCCGACCGTGACCGCCACGATCTGGTACGACAGCATCGCCGCCACGCGGTACAGCAGCACCTGGCCAAACCCTGGATGGGCGAACAGCGTGCGCAACGAATCGGCAGGCGAGGGCGCGGGCGTGCTCACTGCTGCGCGCGCGCGGTGTCGCGGATGAAGGCCAGCATGGCGGCCACGCCGTTGCTGCGGGTCGGCGACAGGTGCTTGGCCAAGCCAATGCCGGCGATGTAGTCCGGCTCGGTGGCCAGAATCTCTTGCGCGCTACGCCCGGAATACACGCGCAATGCCAGATAGATCAGCCCCGAAACGATGGCCGAATCGCTGACGGCATGGAAGTCCAGCCGCTCGGCATTGCCTTCGGGCACGATCCACACCATCGACTGGCAGCCGTGCAGGCGGTGTTCTTCGGTCTTCCACTGTTCGGGGAAGGTGGGCAGTTTGCGGCCCAGGTCGATCAGGTACTGGTAGCGCTCGGACCAGTCGCCGAAGAAGGAGAACTCATCGGCAATGGCCGTCTGTGCCTCGACGGCAGTGGGTTCGAGCGGAAAGGGGGAGTTGGTCATCAGGACATCCAGAAGCGTTGGTCAAAGCCCCTTTCGCGCTGGGGCGAGAAGGCGTGGTTTGCGTGCCACCGGCGCGCGGGCCTTGGAGCAACCGCGCTGCCAGCGCGGGCCGGGTCGCAGAGCAGGGCCGGAGTGAGGTGCGCGCCAAGCCTGGCGTTTTGATGCATGTGGCTTCGCCCGCACCCTCATCCGGCGCTGCGCGCCACCTTCTCCCGGTGAGAGAAGGGACAGGCGTTTGCGTCGGAAAGATGGGTATGCACGAGCGGTTTCAAAATAAGTACGTCAAAGGAGTGCGCCGGGGAATAGGGCATTGCCATGAACTAGCCCCTCTCCCGCCGGGAGAGGGGTTGGGGTGAGGGTACGTGCGCAGCCACATGCATCAAGGTCTCTCATGAGGCTTCGCCCGCACCCTCATCCGGCGCTGCGCGCCACCTTCTCCCAGTGGGAGAAGGGAAGGTCATGCGCGCTTCCAGCGTACGCCCTGGGGGGTGTCTTCAAGCACGATGCCTTCGTCTGCCAGTTGCGTGCGGATGGCGTCGGCACGGGCGAAATCCCTGGCTTTCTTCGCGGCGCTGCGTTCTTCCACCAGCGCGGTGATGCGTGCATCGTCGCCAGCGTCGGTGCCGCGCGAGAACCAGGCGGCCGGGTCCTGTTGCAACAGGCCCAGTGCCAGTCCGGCGCCGAGCAGCTCAGCCTTGGCGCGTTGCAATGCTGCAAGCATCTCCGGGCTCGGGGCGTTCGTCGGATTGCCGGCCGAAGCGACATCGAGCAGCGCCCGGTTGGCTTCCTTCGCCAGCTTTGCCAGCACCGCAAGCGCCAACGGCGTGTTGAGATCGTCGTTGAGTGCGTCTTCGATCGGCTCGGGAATCGTTGGCTCCGCTTCAACTGCCTGCAGGCCCCGCAAGGTGCCGTACAAACCGTCCAGCCGTTTGACCTGGTCCTCGATCAATGCCTCCGACCAATCCAGCGGCTGCCGGTAATGCGCACTCAGCAGCGCAAGGCGCAATGCCTCCGGCGGATGCCTGGCGATCAGGTCGTGCACGGTTTCGATGTTGCCCAGCGACTTGCTCATCTTGGCGCCGCTGAAATTGAGCATGCCGTTGTGCAGCCAGAAGCGTGCGAAGGTGGCGCCGCCGTGCGCGCACTCGCTCTGCGCAATCTCGTTTTCGTGGTGCGGGAACTGCAGGTCCACGCCGCCGGCGTGGATGTCGATGGTCGGGCCCAAATGCGCGGCGGCCATCGCCGAGCATTCGATATGCCAGCCCGGGCGGCCGCGGCCCCAGGGCGAGTCCCAGCCGGGCAGGTCGTCGCTGGACGGCTTCCACAGCACGAAGTCGCCGGGGTCGCGCTTGTAGGGCGCTACGTCCACGCGCGCGCCGGCCAGCATTTCGTCCGGGTCGCGGCGCGACAGCTTGCCGTAGCCTTCGAAGCTGGCGACCGCAAACAGGACGTGGCCTTCGGCGGCGTAGGCATGCCCACTGGCGATCAACTGCTCGATCATCGCCACGATCTGCGGGATGTGTGCGGTGGCCTCCGGTTCGATGTCCGGTGGCACCACGCCGAGCGCGGCCATGTCCTGCCGGTAGATCGCGGCGAAGCGGTCGGTGATGGTCGAGATCGGCACGCCCTGCGCCTGCGCGGCGGCGTTGATCTTGTCGTCCACGTCGGTGATGTTGCGTGCGTAGCGCAGCGCGCCATAGCGGCGCCGCAGCAGCGCGGCCAGGACGTCGAACACCACCGGGCCGCGGGCGTTGCCGATGTGCGCGTAGTTGTAGACGGTAGGGCCGCACACATACAGGGTGGGGCTGGACGGATCGAGCGGCGCGAACGGCTCGACCCGCCGCGTCAGGTTGTTATGCAGGCGCAGGCTCATCGGCATCCGAAAAAGGGTAACCGCGCGATTCTAGCCCGTTGCGGCAGGATGGCGAACCGGCACCGTGACACCGGTAACCGGATGGGCTGCGTTCAGCCCCGGAGATCGCAAGCTCCATACACTTACGTATTGCCCGGCTGCGCCTTCCTGGTACTGATGCGACCTTCTCCGTTCTTCATGCTGCTGTGTGTCCTGGCCTGGCAGGCAACCTCGGTGCACGCGGCAGAGCCGGACCCCAAGAACCGGGTCGTGGTGATCGAGAACGTGAAGCTGGACTACGCGCAGGTGCTCAATGTGGAGCCGGTCTACCAGACCTTGCGCGCCACCCGCATCGAAGAACAGTGCGAGTCCGAGCAGGCGGCCCAGGTGGCGGCCACGCCGGCCGAGGACGAAGGGCGCATCAACCGCATGGTTGATTCGGTCAAGGAAATGTTCTCGCGGCGTCCCGAGCCGGCGGCGCCTGCGGCGGTGCCGCCGACCAGCACGCGCCGCAACTGCAAGGTGGTGGAAGTGCCGCGCGAGTTCCGGCGCCCGATCGCCTTCGACGTGGATTACGTCTACAAGGGCACCAAATACCGCTCGCGGTTACCGGAAGATCCGGGCAACCGGCTGCGCATCCGGGTCTCGGTGACCCCGTACATTCCCGATGCCATCGTCGCGCCGCCGCGATGAGACGTATAGCGGTTGCGCCGTGCCCGCATGCATGCGAGGATTCGCGCCCTATGCAAGCAAACCCCTTTCAGCACGACACCAGCGCCGCCCGGATGGCCTCCGGCATGACCTCGCGTGCCCGCCGACCGGAATCCCACATTTTCGCTGGGTAACCGGGGCGTTTTGCTGTCCGTCGTTGAGAACCCAGCCCGCAGGCTGGGTTTTTTTGTTTTGGCGTCACGAAAGTTTCAACCGCAAGAAACGCGCATGTCGCGCACCCCGTCGCTCCTGGCGGACCACGCAGCAGCAGCACGCAGCAAAGGATCGATCGATGTCACTGAAGCACTTCTTGAACACCCAGGACTGGAGCCGCGCCGAACTGGACGCGCTGTTGACCCAGGCCGCGCTGTTCAAACGCAACAAGCTGGGAAGCGAGCTGAAGGGCAAGTCGATCGCGCTGGTGTTCTTCAACCCGTCGATGCGCACCCGCACCAGTTTCGAGCTGGGCGCGTTCCAACTGGGTGGGCATGCGGTGGTGCTGCAGCCGGGCAAGGATGCGTGGCCCATCGAGTTCAACCTGGGCACGGTGATGGACGGTGACACCGAGGAGCACATCGCTGAAGTGGCGCGCGTGCTGGGGCGCTATGTCGACCTGATCGGCGTGCGCGCGTTTCCGAAGTTCGTCGACTGGTCCAAGGACCGCGAAGACCAGGTGCTCAAGAGCTTTGCCAAGTATTCGCCGGTGCCGGTGATCAACATGGAGACCATCACCCACCCATGCCAGGAGCTGGCGCATGCGCTGGCGCTGCAGGAGCATTTCGGCACGCAGGATCTGCGCGGCAAGAAGTACGTGCTGACCTGGACCTACCACCCCAAGCCGCTCAACACCGCGGTAGCCAATTCCGCGCTGACGATCGCCACCCGCATGGGCATGGACGTGACCCTGCTGTGCCCGACGCCGGACTACATCCTGGACCAGCGCTACATGGACTGGGCGGCGCAGAACGTGGCCGAAAGCGGCGGTTCGCTGCAGGTGAGCCATGACATCGACAGCGCCTATGCCGGCGCCGATGTGGTGTATGCCAAGAGCTGGGGCGCGCTGCCGTTCTTCGGCAACTGGGAGCCGGAAAAGCCGATCCGCGACCAGTACCAGCACTTCATCGTCGACGAACGCAAGATGGCGCTGACCAACAACGGCGTGTTCTCGCATTGCCTGCCGCTGCGTCGCAACGTCAAGGCCACCGATGCGGTGATGGATTCGCCCAACTGCATCGCCATCGATGAAGCCGAGAACCGTCTGCATGTGCAGAAGGCGATCATGGCTGCCCTGGTGGGCCAGGGCAGCCGGGATTCGTGATTGGGGATTAGGGATTCGCAACGGCGAACTCCGCTCCCGACCTAACTTAGTCAACTTCTAAAGAGACCCCCATGTCGCAACAGACCGCTTCCACCAATCCCGAATCCCCAATCTCCAATCCCGGCAGCAAAGATATCGTCCTCGCTTTCTCCGGTGGTCTCGACACAAGCTTCTGCATTCCGTATCTGCAGGAACGCGGCTATGCGGTGCATACCGTGTTCGCCGACACCGGCGGGGTGGATGCCGAAGAGCGTGAGTTCATCGAGAAGCGTGCCGCCGAACTGGGCGCCGCCAGCCATGTCACCGTCGATGGCGGTCCGGCGATCTGGGAAGGCTTCGTCAAGCCGTTCGTGTGGGCGGGCGAGGGCTACCAGGGCCAGTATCCGTTGCTGGTATCGGACCGTTACCTGATCGTGGATGCCGCGCTCAAGCGCGCTGAAGAACTGGGCACGCGCATCATTGCGCATGGCTGCACCGGCATGGGCAACGATCAGGTGCGTTTCGACCTGGCGGTAAAGGCACTGGGCGATTACCAGATCGTCGCGCCGATCCGTGAAATCCAGAAGGAACACACGCAGACGCGTGCCTACGAGCAGAAGTACCTGGAAGCGCGCGGCTTCGGCGTGCGTGCCAAGCAGCAGGCCTACACCATCAACGAGAACCTGCTGGGCCTGACCATGTCCGGCGGCGAGATCGACCGTTGGGAAGCGCCGGGCGAGGGTGCACGTGGCTGGTGCGCGCCGCGCAGCGCGTGGCCGACCGAGGCACTGACGGTGACGCTGAAGTTCGTCGAGGGCGAGGCCGTCGAGCTCGATGGCAAGCCGCTGCCGGGTGCGAAGATCCTGGCCAAGCTCAACACCTTGTTCGCGCAATACGGCGTGGGCCGCGGCGTCTACACCGGCGACACCGTGATCGGCCTGAAGGGCCGCATCGTGTTCGAGGCACCGGGTCTGATTTCGCTGCTCACCGCGCACCGTGCGCTGGAGGATGCGGTGCTGACCAAGCAGCAGAACCGCTTCAAGCCGGACGTGGCGCGCAAGTGGGTGGAGCTGGTGTACGAAGGTTTCTACCACGACCCGCTCAAGACCGACATCGAGGCATTCCTGAAGTCCTCGCAGGCCAAGGTCAACGGCGAAGTCACGCTGGAAACCCGCGGTGGCCGCGTCGATGCGGTGGCGGTGCGTTCGCCGCACCTGCTCAACACCAAGGGCGCGACGTATGCGCAATCGGCCGACTGGGGTGTGGAAGAAGCCGAAGGCTTCATCAAGTTGTTCGGGATGAGCTCCACGTTGTATGCGCAGGTGAACCGCTGAGGCAATCGCTCCGCAGACGACGTTGCTTCTCCCGCATGCGGGAGAAGGTGGCGCATAGCGCCGGATGAGGGCAGCGCCGGATGAGGGCGACCTGCCGCATGCCCCCATCCGCCCTGTCGGCACCTTCCCCCGCAGGCGGGGGAAGGGCTGGATGGGCGTTGGAACGATCGACCCACGCTGCCCGACGCACTCAAAAAAGACCAATCACACGCGACCCGATGCAATCAAGACGCGATCAATGACCACACTGCTCGACAACACACTGACGCATCTGCAACAGCTGGTGTCTTTCGACACCCGCAACCCGCCGCGTGCGATCACCACCGGTGGCATCTTCGAGTACCTGCGCGCGCAATTGCCGGGGTTCGAGGTCGAGGTGATCGACCACGGCGACGGGGCCGTCAGCCTGTATGCGGTACGCGGCACGCCGAAGTACCTGTTCAATGTGCATCTGGATACCGTGCCGGATTCGCCGCACTGGAGTGCCGACCCGCACGTGATGCGGCGCACCGACGACCGCGTGATCGGGCTGGGCGTGTGCGATATCAAGGGCGCGGCAGCGGCGTTGGTGGCGGCGGCCAATGCCGGCGATGGCGACGCAGCGTTTCTGTTCTCGTCAGACGAAGAAGCCAACGACCCGCGCTGTATCGCGGCGTTTCTGGCGCGCGGCCTGCCGTATGAGGCGGTGCTGGTGGCCGAGCCCACTATGAGCGAAGCGGTGCTGGCACACCGCGGCATCAGCTCGGTGCTGATGCGGTTTGCCGGCCGCGCCGGTCATGCATCGGGCAAGCAGGACCCTTCTGCAAGCGCCTTGCACCAGGCGATGCGCTGGGGCGGCAAGGCGCTGGATCATGTCGAGTCGCTGGCGCATGCACGCTTCGGCGGGTTGACCGGATTGCGCTTCAACATCGGCCGTGTCGATGGCGGCATCAAGGCCAACATGATTGCGCCGGCGGCCGAGCTGCGGTTCGGCTTCCGCCCGTTGCCATCGATGGACGTGGATGGCCTGCTGGCGACCTTCGCCGGGTTTGCCGATCCGGTAGCAGCGCATTTCGAAGAAACCTTTCGCGGCCCGAGCCTGCCCTCAGGCGACATCGCGCGTGCAGAAGAACGTCGCCTGGCCGCGCGCGACGTGGCTGATGCGCTGGACCTGCCGATCGGCAATGCGGTGGACTTCTGGACCGAGGCCTCGTTGTTTTCGGCAGGCGGCTACACCGCGCTGGTCTACGGTCCGGGCGATATCGCGCAGGCGCACACCGCCGATGAGTTCATCACCCTGGAGCAACTGCAGCGTTACGCCGAGTCGGTGCACCGCATCATCAACGGTTCCCTGTAACCGCCTTCCGCGCCTGGCGCATCCCTTCCTCTTTCGATCACGGCAATGTCCCTCTCCGCACAGCCCCACAAACAGACCCGCCAAACCATCGTGCGCCTGCTTTCGAGCATGGCCAGCGCCAAGGAAATCAGCCAGTACCTCAAGCGTTTTTCGCAGCTGGATGCCAAGCGCTTTGCAGTGGTCAAGGTGGGCGGCGCAGTGCTGCGCGACGACCTGGACGCACTGACCTCGTCGCTGTCGTTCCTGCAGGAAGTAGGGCTGACGCCGATCGTCCTGCACGGTGCGGGCCCGCAGCTGGATGCCGAGCTGTCGGCGGCGGGCATCGAAAAACAGACCGTCAACGGCCTGCGGGTGACCTCGCCGGAAGCGCTGGCGATCGTGCGCAAGGTGTTCCAGGCGTCCAACCTCAAGCTGGTGGAGGCGCTGCAGCAGAACGGCGCGCGTGCGACGTCGATCACCGGTGGTGTGTTCGAGGCGCAGTATCTGGATCGCGATACGTATGGCCTGGTGGGCGAGGTCAAGGCGGTCAATTTGGCGCCGATCGAAGCCAGCCTGCAGGCTGGCTCCATCCCGGTGATCACCAGCCTGGGCGAAACGCCCAGCGGGCAGATCCTCAACGTCAATGCGGATTTCGCCGCCAACGAACTGGTCCAGGAGCTGCAGCCGTACAAGATCATCTTCCTCACCGGCACCGGCGGCCTGCTGGACGCCGATGGCAAGCTGATCGATTCGATCAACCTGTCCACCGAGTTCGATCATCTGATGCAGCAGCCGTGGATCAATGGCGGCATGCGGGTGAAGATCGAGCAGATCAAGGACTTGCTCGACCGCCTGCCGCTGGAATCGTCGGTGTCGATCACCCGGCCGGCAGACCTGGCCAAGGAGCTGTTCACGCACAAGGGCTCGGGCACGCTGGTGCGGCGTGGCGAGCGCGTGCTGCGCGCCAGCTTGTGGGACGAACTGGATCTGCCGCGGCTGACCTCGCTGATTGAATCAAGCTTTGGCCGCACGCTGGTACCGGACTATTTCAGCACCACCAAGCTGCTGCGTGCCTATGTGAGCGAAAACTATCGCGCTGCGGTGATCCTGACCGACGAAGGCCAGTTCGGTGCCGGCCGGCTGACCTACCTGGACAAGTTCGCCGTGCTCGACGATGCGCAAGGCGAGGGCCTGGGCCGCGCGGTGTGGAACGTGATGCGCGAAGAAACGCCGCAGCTGTTCTGGCGCTCGCGTCACAACAACCAGGTCAATATCTTCTATTACGCCGAATCCGACGGCTGCATCAAGCAGGAAAAGTGGAAGGTGTTCTGGTACGGGCTGGAAAATTTCGAGCAGATCCAGCACTGCGTGGCGCATTGCGCGACGCGTCAGCCGACCTTGCTGGGCTGAGTGCGATGACATCCGTTGCGTTGCCATCGTCGTGGAGCCAGCTGCCTGTCCTGCGTGGGCAGCACGCCACGCTTGAGCCCTTGCAGACAGCCCATGCCGACGGCATGCGTGTTGCGCTGGGCGACGGGGCGTTGTCGCAGCTGTGGTACACCGGCGTGCCGGCACCTGCCCAGGTGGATGCCTACATTGCGGCCGCCCTGGCGGCGCGCGCCGATGGCACTGCGCTGCCGTACGTGGTGCGCGATGCCGCCGGCGAGATCGTGGGCTGCACGCGCTACTACGCCCTGGATGCCAGCGTGCCACGGCTGTCGATCGGCTACACCTGGTACGCGCCACGCGTGCAGCGCAGCGGCGTCAACACCCAAGTCAAGCTGATGTTGCTGCAGCATGCGTTCGAGACGCTGGGCTGCCTGAGCGTGGTGTTCGAGACCAGCTGGTTCAATCACACCTCGCGCGCGGCGATCGCGCGGCTGGGCGCAAAGCAGGACGGCGTGCTGCGCAATCACACCCGCCATGCCGACGGCACGCCGCGCGATACCGTGGTGTTCTCCATCATCGATACGGAATGGGCCGGGGTGAAACGCCACCTGCAGTTCCGCCTGGAAGCAAACGCATGACTGCTCAAACAATGACAACGATCGGGATTGTCGGCGCACGCGGGCACACCGGTTCGGAACTGATCAAGCTGGTGCAGGCGCACCCGCATCTGCAGCTGGTTTTTGTGTCCTCGCGTGAACTGGCCGGCCAGCCCGTGGCCGAGCATAACCAGGCCTATGAGGGCGAGTTGCATTACGAAAGCCTGGATGCCGATGCGGTGGCTGCCAAGGCCGCCGACGTGGTGATTCTGGCCTTGCCGAACGGCAAGGCCGAGCCTTTCGTCGCAGCGATCGACGCAGCCAGGCCGCAGACGGTGTTGATCGATCTGTCCGCCGATTACCGCTTCGATCCGGCCTGGTACTACGGGCTGCCGGAGCTGACGCGCGCCAGGTACGCCGGGCAGAAGCGCATCAGCAACCCGGGCTGCTATGCCACCGCCATGCAGCTGACCATCGCGCCGTTGCTCGATCAACTGGCCGGTCCACCGCAGTGCTTCGGCGTGTCCGGCTATTCCGGTGCGGGCACCACGCCGTCGGACAAGAACAACCCCGCGTTGCTGGCGGACAACCTGATGCCGTATGCGCTGACCAACCATATGCACGAGCGCGAAGTGTCTGCGCAGCTCGGCGTGCCGGTGGAATTCATGCCGCATGTCGCGCCGCATTTCCGTGGCATCACCATGACCGTCAACCTGTGGTTGCAGCAGCCGCTGACGCGCGAGCAGATCCAGGCGCGCTATGCGCAGCGGTACGCCGACGAGCCACTGATCGAGATGGTCGAAGAGGCGCCGTGGGTGAGCCGCATCGCCGGCAAGCACGGTGTGCAGATCGGTGGTGTCACGTCGGCACCCGGCAACAAGCGCGTGGTGGTGGTGGCAACGCTGGACAACCTGCTCAAGGGCGCCGCTACCCAGGCCATGCAGAACCTCAACCTGGCGCTGGGCTGGGACGAGCTGATGGCAATTCCACTGTAATCGTCGGGACCGGGTCCCCGGTCCCGCAAAAGGACCCCCAATGACCAATCTGTTGTGGCAAAAACCCGGCGTGGCGGTGGACGCCAAGATCCAGAGCTTCCTGGCCGGCGACGACGTCATCCTGGACCGCGAGTTCTTCCTGCACGACATCGCTGCCAGCAAGGCGCATGCGCAGGGGCTGCAGCACATCGGCATCCTGTCGCTGCAGGAGCTGGGCGGTCTGAGCGAGCAGCTCGATCTGCTGGCCGACGACTTCCGCAGCGGTGCGTTCGTGCTCGATGAACAGTACGAGGACTGCCATTCGGCCATCGAAGCGCGCCTGACCGAGCGTCTGGGCGATGCCGGCCGCAAGATCCACACCGGGCGCAGCCGCAACGATCAGATCCTGGTCGCCACGCGGCTGTGGTTGAAGGACAAGCTGCAGCGTGTGGCGACGCTTAGCGCGGAGATCGCCAAGGTGGCGCTGGACCGTGCGCAGGCCGAGGCCGATTTGCCGGTGCCCGGTTACACGCACATCCAGCGGGCGGTGGTGTCGTCGGCCGGCATGTGGTGGGCGGGCTGGGCGGAAGCCTTTATCGACAATGCAGTGCGCGCCACCGACACCTTGCAGCTGGTGGACAGCAATCCGCTCGGCACCGCCGCCGGCTATGGCGTGAACCTGCCACTGGATCGTGCGCATACCACCGCCGAGCTGGGGTTTGCGCGGCTGCAGGTCTCGCCCATCTACGCGCAGCTCTCGCGCGGCAAATACGAGCTGGCGGCGCTCGAAGCGTTGGGCAGCACCACGCTGGATCTGCGCCGGATTGCCTGGGATCTGTCGCTGTTCACCAGCGGCGAGTTCGCCTTCGTTGCATTGCCGGCGCAGTACACCACCGGCAGTTCGATCATGCCGAACAAGCGCAACCCGGACGTGATCGAACTGATGCGTGCCACCCACGCCAGCGTGGCGGCCGCGCGCACCGAGATCGAACAGCTGCTGTCGCTGCCCTCGGGCTATCACCGCGATCTGCAGAGCAGCAAGGGCGCCATCGTGCATGGCTTCGGCCGTGGTCTGGCCGCGCTGGAGCTGCTGCCGGCGTTGCTGGCCAATCTGGAATGGCGGCCGGACAAGCTGCATGCGGCCATCGATTCGGGCATGTATGCCACCGATGTGGCGGTGGAAGCGGCCGTGGCCGGTGTGCCGTTCCGCGAGGCCTACAAGGCCGCAGCCGAATCGTCCGACACTGCAGGTCAGGGACGTACGCCGGAAGGCAGCCTGGCCGCACGCGTCTCGCCGGGCGCCGCTGCGGACCTGCAACTGGATGTGCTGCGTGCCCGTTGGGAGGCGCTGCGCTGATGGCCATGATCAGCACCGACAGCGCAGAGCATTACCCCTGGGGCGAGGCCTGCGACGGCTGGCACCTGTTGCGCGACCCCAACCTGAGCGTGCTTGAAGAGCACATGCCGCCGGGCGCTGCGGAGTTGCGCCACCGGCACAGCCGCGCGCGGCATTTTTTTTATGTGTTGTCCGGCGAGGTGATGCTGCAGCTGGACGGCGAGCGGCATGTACTGCGCGCCGGGCAAAGCCTGCACGTGCCGCCGGGTTCCACCCATCAGATGCACAATCTTGCGGATGTGGAAGCGCGGTTCCTGGTGATTTCCACGCCGTTCGGCCGCAACGAGCCCAAGCCCGCCGCCGATAGCGAGGCAGGCTGATGTCCACACGTTATCTGGTGCTGGCGATGCGCAATCCGCAGTTTCCTGCCGATGTGGTGGCGCCGCATCGCGCATTTCTCGACGCGCTGCGCGCGGCCGGGCAGCTCGAACTGACCGGTGGCTTCAGCGACGGCAGCGGCGGTGCGTATGTGCTTGTCAACGTGCAGGGCCTGGCGCAGGCGCAGCAGATCGTGGCACGCGACCCGTTGGTGCTGCGCGGCGCATCGACGCTGACCGTGCACGAGTGGAACACGCACTGAGCCGCCGCCGACATGACCACGCCTGCAAGCCCTTCGCCTTTCATCGAGCAGCCCCTGCCGCCGTGGCGGCGCGCGGTACTCAAGGTCGGCAGCAGCCTGCTCGCTGCCGATGGCGGGGGCTTGTCGCCGCGCTTCGCGCTGGGGCTGGCGCAGTTCGTATCGGCCAATCTGATCGCCGGGCGCGAGCTTGTGATCGTGTCGTCGGGCGCCGTGGCTGCCGGCCGCGCGATCCTGCCGAAGGCCGCCGAGATCGGCGCGCCGATCGCCGCGCGGCAGGCGCTGGCGGCATTGGGCCAGGCGCAGTTGATCGCGCTCTGGCAGCGCTTTTTCGAGCGCCCGGTGGCGCAGGTGTTGCTCACCCACGACGACCTGCGTAACCGCCGCCGCTATCTCAACGCACGCGCCACCCTGGGCGAATTGCTGCGGCTGGGCGCGTTGCCGGTGATCAACGAAAACGACACCGTCTCGGTGGACGAGCTCAAGCTGGGCGACAACGACAACCTGGCCGCAATCGTGGCCGCGCTGGTCGATGCCGATGCCTTGTTCATTGCCACCGACATCGATGGCCTGTACAGCGCCGATCCACGCAGCAATCCGCTGGCGCGACCCCTGGACGATGTGCCCGAACTGACCCCGCAGGTGCTGGCCATGGCCGGCGGCAGCGGCAGCAGCGTGGGTACCGGCGGCATGCGCACCAAGCTGGAGGCCGCCGCCAAGGCCGGCGCGGCCGGCATTGAGACCTATCTGTTCAATGGCCGCAGTGGCGATGTGGTGCGCGGCCTGGCGCAGGGTCGCCTGCATGGCACGCGGATCCATGCCGCGCGCACGCGCATCGCCGCCCGCAAGTACTGGCTGCGCCACGCACCGGTGGAGGCGGGCGCAATCCTGATCGATGCCGGTGCCGCCGCCGCGCTGACCGACAAGGGCGCCTCGCTGCTGCCGGGCGGGGTGGCCGGCGCGGAGGGCGATTTCCGGCGCGGCGACATGGTGGAGATCCGCCTGCGCGATCATGATGGCGAGCGTTGCCTGGCGCGCGGCGTCAGCCAGTATTCGGCGGTGGATATCCGCCGCATCGCACGCCGCCATTCGCGCGAGATCGACAGCGTGCTTGGGTATAGCTATGGCGAGAACGTGGTGCATCGCGATGATTTGGTGCTTTTGTAGCCGGGATTGGGGATTCGGGAGTGGGGATTCGCAAACGCCTGTGCATTGCGTTTTCCAACCACCGCCTCCGCGTCCGGGTGACTGATCCCCGTGTAGTGGTAAAACGAGACGGACTGTTTTTACCAATCCCCAATCCCGACTCCCAAATCCCGGCCCTCCAATGACCATCAAATCCCTCGCCCTGCAATGCCGTGATGCGGCGCAGGTGCTCTCGCAACTTTCTGCGCAGGCCAAGCAGGACCTGCTCGAGGCGATGGCTGCCGCGCTGGAAGCCGATGCCGCATCGATCCTTGCCGCCAACGCGCGCGATCTTGAAGCCGCCCGCGCCAAGGGCACCGGCACGGCCATGCTCGACCGGCTGGCGCTGGACGACGCCCGTCTGGCTGGCATCGCTGCCGCGCTGCGCGAGGTGGCGCAATTGCCCGATCCGGTCGGCCAGGTCACGCGCGAGGATGTTCGCCCCAATGGCATCGTCGTGCAGAAGGTGCGCGTGCCGCTGGGGGTGATTGCAATGATCTACGAAGCGCGCCCGAATGTGACTGCCGATGCGGCAGCGCTGTGCATCAAGGCCGGCAATGGCGTGATCCTGCGCGGTGGCTCCGAAGCAATCCACTCCAACACCGCCATTGCGCATGCCTTGCAGCGTGCCTTGCGCGCGGCCGATATCCCTGAAGCGGCATTGACGCTGGTGCAGGATCTGCGCCGCGAGACCATGCTGGAGTTGCTGCAGCTCAGCGATATCGTCGACCTGGCGATCCCGCGCGGTGGCGAGGGGCTGATCCGCTTCGTCGCCGAACATGCGCGGGTGCCGGTGATCAAGCATTACAAGGGCGTGTGCCATCTATTTGTGGATGCTTCGGCCAACGTGGAGCTTGCGGTGCGCCTGCTGATCGATGGCAAGGCAAGCCGCCCCTCGGCCTGCAACGCCCTGGAAACCCTGCTGGTGCACGCGGAGGTGGCAGAGCGCTTTCTGCCCGCCGCTGCCGCCGCATTGCGCGCGCGTCACGTCGAACTGCGTGGCGACGCGGCAACACGTGCGCTGCTGCCGGAGATCGCGCTGGCCACCGATGACGACTATGCCGCCGAATATCTCGAGCTGATCCTGGCCATTCGCGTGGTGCCGGATCTGGACACGGCGCTGGCCCATATCCGCCGGTACGGCTCGGACCATACCGAAGTGATCGCCACCCAGGACGCAGCCAACGCCGACAAGTTCGTGCAGTCGCTGCGCTCGGCGGTGGTGATGGTCAATGCCTCTTCGCGGTTTTCCGATGGCGGCGAACTCGGCCTGGGCGCGGAGATCGGCATCTCGACAACGCGGCTGCATTCGTATGGGCCGATGGGTTTGGAGGCACTCACCGTGGAGCGGTTCGTGGTGCGCGGCGAGGGGCAGGTGCGGCACTGACGCACTCAGCGGCGCCGTTGGCGTGGCGCGCGTCTGCGCCGGTTGGTATGTCCCTGCGCGCAGCGAGGAGTTACGCACTGCGGGTTAGTCCGCGGAGGCATCGGCACCGCCTTGGCGGCATCGGCTTCGGCCTGGCTGACGAAACCCTGGTCGGCCATGCGCTGCAGCACGTGGTTGGCCTCGGGTACCGCGACACGGTGCCGCAGCGGAGCCGCAGAGAGCCACCGCAGATGCCGGCAGCGCGCCGCTGCAGCGCGCCGGCCTTGCGCCGGTTGGCGTGCGCGCCGCAAGTTCCGGGTTCAGAGCTCGCCACCACTTCGGGACAGGCGCGCAGTCGACGGTCGCGCATCCGGGCCGTCAGTCAGTCAGTCAGCGCCACAGAGACTCGGGCCGTCGCACGCCGCAACCACGACCTTTGACACTCCCCCGGCAGCCCGGCGTCTGCCTACAGTCGACGATTGCCCCCCGCACACTCCGGAGTTGTCGATGCGCCGCCTTGCCGCCTGCCTGCTCGCCACCGCCATTGCCGCCAGCACCGGCAGCGCCTTCGCCCAGACCGCAGCAATGACGCCGGACATCACCGGCAAGCCGTTCGTGGCCGGCGATGCCGCCAACGACTACATCAAGCGCGAGGTGATGATCCCGATGCGCGACGGGGTCAAGCTGCATACGGTGATCGTGCTGCCCAAGGGCGCGCGCAACGCGCCGATGGTGCTCACGCGCACCCCGTACAACGCCAGCGGGCGCACCGAGCGCATGGCATCGCCGCATATGAAGGACCTGCTGGCGCAGGGCGACGACGTATTCGTGGAAGGCAGCTACATCCGCGTGATCCAGGACGTGCGCGGCAAGTACGGCTCCGAAGGCGATTACGTGATGACCCGGCCGCTGCGCGGTGCGCTCAATCCCAGCGAGGTGGACCATGCCACCGATGCCTGGGACACCATCGACTGGCTGGTGAAAAACGTGAAGGAGTCCAACGGCAAGGTCGGCATGATCGGCTCGTCCTACGAAGGTTTCACCGTGGTGATGGCGCTGACCAACCCGCATCCGGCGCTCAAGGTGGCGGTGCCGGAAAGCCCGATGATCGACGGCTGGATGGGCGACGACTGGTTCAACTACGGCGCGTTCCGCCAGGTGAACTTCGACTACTTCACCGGCCAGCTCACCCAGCGCGGCAAGGGCACCGGCATCGCGCGGCAGGGGCACGACGACTACAGCAACTTCCTGCGTGCCGGCTCGGCCGGCGACTTCGCCAGGGCCGCCGGCCTCGAGCAGTTGCCGTGGTGGCACAAGCTCACCGAACACGCCGCCTACGATGCGTTCTGGCAGGAGCAGGCGCTGGACAAGGTGATGGCGCGCACGCCACTGAAGGTGCCCACGATGTGGCTGCAAGGCCTGTGGGATCAGGAAGACATGTGGGGCGCGGTTCATAGCTACGCGGCGATGGAGCCGCGTGACAAGGGCAATACGCTCAACTACCTGGTGATGGGCCCGTGGCGGCACAGCCAGGTGAACTACGATGGCGGTTCGCTGGGCGCGCTGAACTTCAACGGCGATACCGCGCGGCAGTTCCGCTCCGAGGTGCTGCGCCCGTTCTTCGACCAGTACCTGGTCGACGGCGCGCCCAAGGCCAGCACACCGCCGGTGTTCATCTACAACACCGGCGAGAACCACTGGGACCGCCTGCAAGCCTGGCCGCGCAGCTGCGCCAAGGGCTGCGCGGCGGCGAGCAGGCCGCTGTATCTGCAGGCCGGTGGCAAGTTGTCGTTCAAGGCGCCGGCAGCCGGGCAGCCCGGCTTCGAAGAGTACGTCTCCGACCCGGCCAAGCCGGTGCCGTTCGTGCCACGCCCGGTGGATTTTGGCGACCGCAGCATGTGGACCACCTGGCTGGTGCACGACCAGCGCTTTGTCGACGGCCGCCCGGACGTGCTGACCTTCGTCACCGAGCCGTTGACCGAGCCGCTGCAGATCGCCGGCGCACCGGAGGTGCATCTGCAGGCGTCCACCAGCGGCAGCGACAGCGACTGGGTGGTCAAGCTGATCGACGTGTATCCGGACGAGATGGCATCGGACCCGAAGATGGGTGGCTACGAGTTGCCGGTGTCGCTGGCGATCTTCCGCGGCCGCTACCGCGAGAGCTTCAGCACGCCCAAGCCACTGGCGGCCAACCAGCCGCTGGCGTACCAGTTCGGTTTGCCGACTGCCAACCACACCTTCCAGCCGGGCCATCGGGTGATGGTGCAGGTGCAGTCCAGCCTGTTCCCGCTCTACGACCGCAACCCGCAGACCTACGTGCCCAATATCTTCTTCGCCAAGCCGGGCGAGTATCAGAAGGCCACGCAACGGGTGTACGTGAGCCCCGAGCAGCCCAGCTACATCAGTCTGCCGGTGCGTTGACCGCACGGGCGCCGCGTGCCGGCTGCGCCCAGCTGTCTTCCAGCAGTTGCGGACGGCAGGCCACCCAGGCGGCGGCCAGCTGCACCAGGATGCAGATCACCAGGAACACGAACGGGGAGGTCCAGCCGCCGCGGTGGGCGTGCAGCCAGCCGAACAGAAACGGTCCCAGGCAGCTCATCGCATAGCCCATGCCTTGCGAGAACCCGGACAGTGCGGCCGAGCCGGCCGCGGTGCGGCTGCGCTGGTTGACCAGCACCAGCGCCAGCGGAAAGGTGCTCGGGCCCAGGCCGAGCAGGGTCACCCACAGGATCGGCGCGGCCAGCGGTGCCCACCACAGCCCGGCGAACGCGATCAGATGACAGGCCGCGCACGCCAGCACGATCGGGAAGGGGTTGCGCATGCGCACCGCCAGCGCCGGCATGGTCAGCGCACCCACCATGCCCAGCGCCGCGAACAACGCCACCATGGTGCCGCCGAAGGCAGGCGAGGCGCCGGCTTCGCGCAGCAGCGTGGGCAACCAGGTGAACATGGAATAGGTAACCAACGACGTCATGCCGAAGGTGACCGCCATGCTCCAGCCCAGCGCGGTGCGTGCGACCCGGCCCTCGGCCTCCGGGGTCGGGGTGACCGGCGCCGGGCCGGTGGCGCGCAGGCGACCCTGGCTGGCGTGCACCAGCGCCCACGCCGCCAATGCCAGCAGAGCCGGCATCACCCACACCACCATCGAGCTGCGCCAGCCCAGCGCATCGGCCACCGGCACCGCCAGCAACGCCGGCAGCAAGGTGCCCACCTGCAGCACGGTGATGTACAGCGTGCTGACGCGGCCCACGCGGTCGCCGAAATAGCGTTTCACCAACGGCGGCAGCACCACGTTGCCCATGCCCATGCCGGCCAGCGCCACCAGCGAGCCGAGCAGCAGCCCGGTGGTGCCCGGCAACAGCGGCCGCAAGACCATGCCAAGCGTCGCCAGCGCCATCGACAACAAGGCAGTACGCAACAAGCCGATGCGACGCAACACCGCCGGGGTCGCCACACCAGTCAACGCAAAGGCAGCGGTGGGCAACATGCCCAGCGCACCCATCGTCGGTGCACCGAAGGCGTATTCGTCGGCGATACGCTCGAGTAGCGGCGTCAGCGAGGTCACCGCAGTGCGCAGGTTGAAGGCCGACAACAAAATGGCAGCCAGCACCAGGCCGCGACCACGCAATTGGGCGGACGAGGAAGCGGCGGCGGTGACAACAGACATGACAGACCATCCGCACCGTACACATGCGTGCGACGGCGCCTGAAAACACAAAACCGGCACGAGGCCGGTTTTGTGTTTTGAAACTGGTCGGGGAGACAGGATTCGAACCTGCGACCTCTACGTCCCGAACGTAGCGCTCTACCAGACTGAGCTACACCCCGAAGGAGCCGCGTATGTTACATAGGGAATGCGGAATCGGCAAGCATCTTGCGCAATTATTTTTACTGCGGCGGTTGGATGCGCTCGGGCTCGCGTGCTTCGAACCACATGCCGTTGAGCACTGCGGCCAGTGCCGCCAGGCCGGTACCGAGAATCCAGGCGAAGTACCACATGATGTTGCTCCTCGAATCGTTGCGAAAGTGGGATGGCGAACGCGGCGGCGCCATTGCGCTGGTGTCGCCGCAAGAACGTGAGATGAAGCGCCAGCGCCACGAACCGGGCAGTCATTGCCCGGTTGCGTAGCGCGAAGCAGCCACCGCGTGCGAGCGCACCAGGCCGCTACCGAAGCACGCCGCACCGCGGTGGGCGACGTCGGTCGGGTGGGCGGCCGCCCTCAATACGCGTTGGGATTGGCCGACAGTTCGTCGTCGGTGACCTTGCCCCTGAGCACGCGATACACCCACGTCGTGTAGGCCAGGATGATCGGCATGAACATGGTGGTGGCCAGCAGCATGATCCACAACGTGAGCCGGCTGCTGGAGGCATCCCACAGCGTCAGGCTGGCGCTCGGTGCAGTGGAGGAGGGCAACAGGAACGGAAACAGCGCAAGGCCCACGGTGAAGACGATGCCCACGATGGCGCTGCCCGAGGCGATGAAGGCCAGGCCGCCACGCCGCACGCGCAACAGCACGGCGCTCATGGCGAGCCCGAGCAGCCCGACCAAGGGGGCCAGCAAGGTGGCCGGCATGCTGCTGTAGTTGTGCAGCCAGCCGCCGGCGGCGGTGAGTGCAGCGGACTTGGCCAGTGGATTGGTCTGCGCGTCGGTCGCCAGCACCGAGGTCACCGCATAGCCGGGCAGGCCAAGCGCGACCCAGGCACCGGCCGCGGCAAACACGCCCACTGCAATCAGCGCCGCGATGCTGCCAAAACGCGCCGCACGCTCGGCCACCGGGCCATCGGTCTTGAGCACCAGCATGGCCGCACCATGCGCAACCAGCATCGCCACGCTGAGCACACCGGCCAGCAACGCAAACGGCGTCAGCAGGCCGAACAGGTTGCCGGTGTAGTACGTGCGCATGCTGTCGTCGAAATGGAACGGCACCCCCAGCAGCACATTGCCAACGGCCACGCCCATGATCAGCGCCGGGATGAAACCGCCGACAAACAGCGCCCAGTCCCAGTTGTTGCGCCAGCGCTGGCCGACCAGCTTGCCGCGGAACTTGAAGCCCACCGGGCGCAGGATCAGCGCAAACAGGATCACGAACATCGCCAGGTAGAACCCGGAAAAACTCACCGCGTACAAGGGCGGGAACGCGGCGAAGATGGCACCGCCGCCCAGGATCAGCCACACCTGGTTGCCTTCCCAGACCGGGCCGATGGTGTTGATCACCAGCCGGCGTTCGGCATCGTTGCGGGCAACCAGCGGCAGCAAGCTGCTGACGCCCAGATCGAAGCCGCCCATCACCGCGTAACCGGACAGCAATACGCCAAGCAACAGCCACCAGATCACGCGCAATGTGGTGTAGTCGAGCAAGATGAAATCCATGGTGTCTCTCCTGGCTTACGGTGCGCCGCCGGCCAGCGCGCCGGTGCTCAATGGGGCGTTGGGTGAGGACGCGTGGGGCGAATCGCTGTGCGGCGATGGGGTGCCTTGGGTCGGCGGGAACATCGCATCCGGTCCCTTGCGGATGGTCTTCAACGACAGCTTGATCGCGATGACCAGCAGCGTGGTGTACAGCGCGGTGAACCCGACCAGCGTCATCACGATCTCGTACAGATCCAGCCCCGATGCGGCGTAGAACGTGGGCAGCACGCCTTCCACCGCCCACGGCTGGCGGCCGTACTCGGCCACGAACCAGCCGCATTCAATCGCGATCCACGGCAGCGGCAACGTCCACAGTGCCAGGGTCAGGAACCAGCGCTTTTCCTGGAAGTTGTGCTTGCACGCAAACCAGAACGCCACCGCAAAGAAGGCGATCAGGTAGATGCCGATGGCCGCCATGATGCGGAAGGTCCAGAACAGCGGCAGCACGCGTGGCACCGTGTCCATCGCGGCCTGGGCGATCTGCTCGGGCGTGGCGTTGCCGATGTCGTCGCGGTAGCGCTTGAGCAGCAGGCCGTGGCCCAGGTCCTGCCAATGCGCATCGAAGACCTTGCGTGCTTCGGCATCGTTCTTGTCGGCGCGAATGCGTTGCAGTGCGCCGTAGGCGATCTGGCCACCGCGGATGCGGTGTTCGGCACGGCCCACCAATTCAAGAATGCCTGGAATCGGCTCATCCAGCGAGCGCGTGGCGATCAGGCCCATCAGGTACGGGATCTTGATCGCGTAATCGTTGCGATGGGTGGTCTGGTTCGGAATGCCGAACGCAGTGAAGTCGGCCGGCGCAGCTTCGGTTTCCCACATCGCCTCGATCGCGGCCAGCTTCATCTTCTGGTGCTCGTTGGCGGCATAACCGCTTTCATCGCCCAGCACCACTACCGACAGCGACGACAGCAGGCCAAACGCGGCGGCCACCGCGAACGAGCGCCGCGCCATCTCCACATGCTTGCCGCGTAGCAGATAGAACGCGCTGATCGACATCACGAACACCGCACCCAGCACGTAGCCCGCACTGACGGTGTGCACGAACTTGGCCTGCGCCACCGGGTTGAACAGCACGGCGACAAAGTCGACCACTTCCATGCGCATGGTGTCCGGGTTGAACACCGCGCCGGCCGGGTTCTGCATCCAGCCATTGGCGATCAGGATCCACAGCGCGGAGAAGTTGCTGCCCAGCGCCACCAGCCAGGTGGTGATCAGGTGCTGCACCTTGCTCAGGCGGTTCCAGCCCAGGAAGAACAGGCCCAGGAAGGTCGCCTCCAGGAAGAAGGCCATCAGCCCTTCGATCGCCAGCGGTGCACCGAAGATGTCGCCGACGTAATGGCTGTAGTACGACCAGTTCATGCCGAACTCGAACTCCATCACGATGCCGGTGCCGACCCCCATGGCGAAGTTGATGCCGAACAGCACGCCCCAGAACATGGTCATGCGTCGCCAGATCTGCTTGCCGGTCATGACGTAGACGCTTTCCATGATGCCGAGCAGGAACGACAGCCCCATGGTCAGCGGCGGAAAGATGAAGTGGTACATCGCGGTGACTGCGAACTGCAGCCGCGACAGTTCGACAACTGTCGAGTCGATCATGGCGGGGTGGCCTGGTTGAGAATCGGTAGTGGATGCGGCGGATCATCTGCTCCTTCCGCGCCCGGCGCGTTGATCCAAATCAATGCGGCCCCGATGAGCTGCGGCACAATGCCCATCCCGCAGCGGCGGGTGGCGACTTACAATCGCTTGCAGTGAGCAGTCTTCGACCGAACCGATGTGAGCCAGCCCAGCGTGCGAGCCAGCGAAACACCCGCCCAGCGCCGCCAGCGCGGCCAATGGCTGGATGCATTGGCCGTACCCGCCGCACGTGCGCGGCGGCTGGCCTGTGTGGCCGTGGCGCTGTCCGGGGTGCTGCTGCTCGCGCAATCGGCCGCGATTGCCTGGTTACTGCAGGCAGTGCTGGTGCGGCACGTGGCCGTGGCGCAGCTGCGCGACGTGGGCATCGGCCTGCTGGTGGCCGTGCTCGGCCGTGCGCTGCTCACGGCCTGGGCGCAAGCGCTGACCGGCGAGGTGGCCGATGTGGCCAAGCGCGCGCTACGTGCACGCATCGCGCGTCGTCTGGTGCAGCACGGTCCGGTGTGGCTGCGCCGGCAACGCAGCGGCGAGCTCGGCGAACTGAGCCTGGCGCATACCGATGCGCTGGAAGGGTATTTCGTCGGCTATCAGTTGGCGCGGACCGAGATGCTCCTGGTGCCACCGCTGATCCTGATTGCGGTGTTTTCAGTCGATTGGGTGGTGGGCCTGGTGCTGTTGCTGACCGCGCCGTTGATCCCGTTGTTCATGATGCTGGTGGGCTGGGGCGCCGAGGCCGCCGGCCGCGAGCAGCTGGGCGAGCTGGCACGCATGGGCGGGCATTTCGCCGATCGTCTGAAGGGCCTGGGCCTGCTGCGCGTGTACGGCCGCGGCCAGACGGAATTGCGCGGGATTGCCGCCGCCGCCGAGGGCGTGCGCGAGCGCTCGCTGAAAGTGCTGCGCATCGCGTTCCTGTCGTCCACCGTGCTGGAGTTCTTCGCGTCGGTGAGCGTGGCGATCGTGGCCTTGTACTTCGGCCTGAGCTATCTGGGCATGCTCGACCTGCATGGGCTGCCGTCCCTGGGCGCGGGCATGTTCTGCTTGCTGCTGGCACCGGAATTCTTCGCGCCGCTGCGACGTCTTGCTGCGCATTACCACGACCGCGCCAATGCGCTGGCAGCGGTGGCCGAAGCCGAGCGACTGCTGGAAGGCGTTGACGCCGAGCCGGCGCCTGCCGGCGCGCCGCCGCCACGTCCACTGGAGCCGGCGCAGGCGCGTGCGCCGCTGCTGCAGGTACGCGATCTGGCGTTGCGCCCGCCGGGCGCGCCGCATGCGGTGGTGACGCAGTGTTCGCTGGCGTTGCAGCCCGGCCAGCGCGTGGCGTTGATCGGTGCCAGCGGCAGCGGCAAGAGCACCTTGCTGGAGGGCCTGGCCGGTTGGTTGACGCCGGAGGCGGGTAGCGTGGTGCTGCGCCCCGGGACGCGGGTGGGCTACGCCACCCAGCGGCCCTACCTGTTTCACGGCAGCATTGCCGACAACCTACGCCTTGCCGACCCGCAGGCCAGCAACGCGCGGCTGCTGGCGGTGGCCGATGCGGCGCAGGTGATGCGGTTTGCCGCGCAGCTGCCGGCCGGCCTGGACACGGTGATCGGCGAACGCGGCTTCGGCCTGTCCGGCGGCGAGGCGCGGCGCGTGGCCTTGGCGCGGCTGCTGTTGCGCGAGCCGGACCTGCTGCTGCTGGACGAGCCCACCGCCTTTCTCGATCCCGACACCGAAGCGGAGCTGCTACGCACGTTGGGCGTGTTTGCGCGCGGCCGTGCAGTGGTGCTGGCCACGCATAGTCCGGCCGTGATGCGCTGGGCCGACACGGTGATCGATCTGCACGGCGCCAGCGTCACGGTGGAGCAGCCATGAGCGACCCACGCCACGACCATCTGCGCGATGTGTTTCACCGGCATGCATGGCGCCTGCTGCTGTCGGCGCTGCTGGTGCTGGTCACCGCGCTTGCCGGGGTGGGGCTGCTGGGCCTGTCCGGCAGCTTCCTGACTGCCGCGGCCCTGGCCGGCGTGGCCGGCATGGGCGCGGGCTTCAATTTCTTCTCGCCCTCGGCGGGCATCCGCGCGCTGACCTTTGCCCGCATCGTGTCGCGCTACGGCGAAAAGGTGATCGGGCACGATGCGACGCTGCGCATTGCGCGCGATCTGCGCGTGTGGTTCTTCCGGCGCGCGCTGCCGCTTGCGCCGGGCCGGTTGTCGGCCACGCGCACCGGCGATCTGCTGGCGCGGCTGATGTCCGACATCGGCGAGGTGGACGGTCTGAGCGTGCGTGCGCTTGCCCCGCTGAGCGCACTGCTCGGCATCTGGCTGGCCGGGCTGGTTGCCGCTGCGTTGATCTACCTGCCTGCCGCGCTGCTGTTGCTGGTGCTCGGCGTGCTGATCGGCGGGCTGGTGCCGTGGCAGGTTGCACGTGGCGGCGCACGACGCGAGCGGCTGCGTGCGCAGCAGCGCACGGTGCTGCGCACGCAGGCGTTCGAAGGGCTCGAGGGCGCGGCCGATCTGGCCGCCATCGATGCGCAGGGCGCCTGGCTGCAGCAGGCCGATGCCGCTGCAGCCGACGTGGTGCAGGGCGACCGCCTGCAGCGCCGGCACCTGATTGCCGGCACGGCGTTGCATGCGGCGTGCGGCGGCATCGGGCTGGCCGGCATGCTGTGGCTGGCGCTGCACGCTGCCGAGCGCGGCTTGATTACGGCCGAACTGGCGGCAGGGCTGGTGTTCCTGACCATGGCGCTGCTGGAAGTCTGGGCCGGTGCCGGGCTGGCGCTGCAGGCGTTGCAGAGTGCGCGCGTGGCCGCCAGACGCCTGCAGGCCATCGTCGATCAGGCACCCTCGGTCAGCGACCCTGCACAGCCCGTCGATGTACCGGTCAGCGGCACGCTGCAACTGCAGCAGGTGTCCTTCGCGTGGCCGGGCGGCGTGCGTCCGGTGCTGCAGGCGCTGGACCTGACCCTGGCGCCCGGCGAGCGTATCGCCATCAGCGGCGACAGCGGCAGCGGCAAGAGCACCTTGTCGGCCCTGCTGCTGCGCCTGTGGGACCCGCACGCCGGGCAGGTGCGCTATGCCGGCATTGATCTAAAAGCCTTTGCGCAGGCGCAGTGGCATCGGCGCATCGCCTGGCTGCCGCAGAATGCGCCGGTGTTCGCCGGCACCGTGCGAGACAACCTGGCCATCGGCGCTGCCGATGCCGACGATGCCGCACTGTGGGCAGCGCTGGACCAGGTGCGTCTGCGCGCCTGGGCCACCGCCCAGGATGGGCTGGACACCTGGGTTGGCGAAAACGGCGCCACGCTCTCCGCAGGCCAGGCGCGCCGCCTCGCACTGGCCCGCGCGCTGTTGCGCAATGCCCCGATCCTGCTGCTGGACGAACCCACCGACGGCTTGGACGTGGACACCGCGCACGCCTTGCTGCTCGACCTTGCCGCCGTACTGGGTGAGCGCAGCCTGGTGATGATCACCCACGACAGCGTGCCTGCGGGCGTGGTGCATCGGCACTACCGCATGCGGGGCGGAGTGCTGCAAGCGCTGGAGTGAGCCGTCGGACGAGCGGTGCGTCATGCGCCGACAAGACCAGGTCGACGACACGCCTCACCTCGTCAGATACACCGCCCACGCCAGGGCCGCGGCGTTCGCCAGCGCGCTGACCCAGAACGCGATCTGGAACGAGGTCTTTACGGTCTTGTGCCGGAACAGCGACTGCGCCAGCAGCGCGCCGGGCCAGCCGCCGAGCAAGGCGATGGCATGCAGGGTGGCTTCCGGGGTGCGGCGCTGGCCGCGCGTGGCGGCGGTCTTGTCCAGCCGATAGGCGATCAGCGCGGCAATGCTCGTCACCGCGTACCAGAGCGCAATCGCGGCCGGTAGCCGGTCTGCGAGCACCAGGCCGAGCATGCCGACCGCGAACAGGCCGGCCAGCAGCCGGCGCGGCAGTACGCTGCTGGTGGTTTGCGAGGGCCGTGCTCTGGCTCTGGAAGTGGCTCTGGACCTGGCAATCAGCAGGCGTCCAGGAAGTCGCGGACTGCCGGGCCGAAACGGGCGAAATCCACCAGGAAGGCATCGTGGCCCTGCGGTGAATCCAGGCCGAGGAAGCGGGCATCGGCGCCGCCTGCGCGCAGGCCTGTGGCAATCTGCTCCTGCTGCTGCACCGGAAACAGGATGTCGGTGTTGGCGCCGATCGACAGCGCACGCGCAATGCGGATGTTGGCCAGGCCGGCCAACACTTCGGCGTCGGTGGAGACGTCTGCGGACGCGATGCTGCTGTGCGTGTCGACGGTCCGCGTCGCATCGACCGGGGCCGTGTCAACGGATTCGGCCAGGTCGAACCAGTCCATCGAGCGGCTCAGATACAGATAGCAGTTGGGGTCGAAGAAGCGCACGAAACGGCGCGCATGGCCTTCCAGATAACTTTCCACCTGGAATTCCAGGCCAAACGGGTCATCGGCGGCCTGTTCGGAATCCAGCCGCACCCTGCCGAAGCGACCATCCCACTCCAGTGCCGAGCGATACGTGATCACGCCAAGCTTGCGCGCCATACGCATGCCCGACTCCGGGTAGTGCATGTCGTCGTAATTGCCGCCATTCCAGTGCGGGTCCAGCCGGATCGCTTCACGTTGCAGCGAGCGGATGGCGATGGAAAACGGCAACGCCTGCGCGCTGCCGGAGATGTTGATGTGATTGCGTGCAATGCCCGGATGGCGCAGCAACAATGCCAGCGCCGTCATGCCGCCCATCGAGTTGCCGATCAGGCAGGCCAGCTGGGTGATGCCCAGTGCGCGCACGACATCGGCGGCTGCATCGGCCACGTCTTCGATCGACAGGTCCGGAAATGTCAGCCGATACGGCTGCCCGGTCGCCGGATCGATCGACGCCGGCCCGGTGGAGCCCTTGCAGCTGCCCAGCGAATTGACGCACACCACGAACCAGCGGGCGGTATCGATCGGCTTGCCCGGCCCGACCATCGCGTCCCACCAACCCGGCTCGGGATTGGCCTGGTTGGCTGCAGCGTGCGCGTTCGGCGACAGGCCGGTGACGATCAGGATGGCGTTGCTGCGGTCTGCGGCCAGCGTGCCCCATGTCTCGTACGCCACGCGTGCCTGATGCAACACGCCACCGCGTTTCATCGGAAACGGCGAAGGCAGTGCGTGGTAGAGCGTGCCGGGAGGAATGAATTCAGTCATGTCGCAATTCTATCTGCCATGGGATGCGCTGGGTGCAGGGTGGGAATCGGGAATCGGGAATCGGGAATTGGGAATTGGGAACGGGGAACGGGGAATTGGTTTGAGCCGTTGCGTGGTGTGATGCCGCTCTTTAAAGCGCGTGAGCTGCAACTTGGTTGCAGGGCCCTTGCCCGCCCACCATCGCAGGACACGCCGCAAGTACATCCATGTAGCTCCTTGGCGGCATCCATGCCGCCAAGGGTCCCGCGATGGTGGGCGGGCAAGGACCAGTGGAGATGGTCGGTCTGCATGGATTTCAACAGCGACTAGCAAACTGCGACGCGGTGTCTTTGCTTTTCAACAAAACCGCCAGGCTTTTCAACAAAACCACCAGCCAACTGTATAGCGTGGTGTCCTCGCCGAGTGCGGGAGCGTGTGGCGGCATGGATGCCGCTATCGAACCTATATGGACGTACTGGCGGCGTGTCCCGCGAGCGGTGAGGGCGCCGCGCCCTCGACCAGACGTGAAGATCGCCACGCGATCGCGATAGGCACAATGCAGGCGTCGCTACCTGATTGCTTGATCCGGGCAGCAAAGGCGCAGGGCCAGTCATGGTGGTCGGTGCGCAGAGCTTTCAAGCGGTCACGATGGTGGCGCGCAACTGCATGCGGTTGCAGCCTGCGTCTTGTTGATCGCTCCTTGTCCATTAGCCCCAAGGCGTGCAATGACACACGGCGAGCACTCAGCGGCCGATCACCAGTTCCACTGGGGCGCCTGCCGGCAGCTCCACCGTCACCGGCACGCTCTCGACGTCATCTGCTTGATCGCTCCTTGTCCATTGGCCCCAAGGCGTGCAATGACACACGGCGAGCACTCAGCGGCCGATCACCAGTTCCACTGGGGCGCCTGCCGGCAGCTCCACCGTCACCGGCACGCTCTCGACGTCATCTGCCTGGCGCATGGCGTTGCCGCTGCGCGATAGCCGGGCCAGCACCTGCACCTTGTCCAGCGACGACAGCGGGCGCGTCGGCATCGGGCTGTCGCCGTCGTCGAGGGTGAGGGTCAACGGCAGTTCGCTCAGTGCGTGTTTTTCCACTGCTACCGGCATCGGTGTGTCGGCCGCACGCGCGATCACGAACACGCTGGTGTCGTTGGGCAGGCCCGCCCGTTTTGCGAACTCCGCATCCAGCGTTACACGCACCTGGATGCGTTTGCCACCGGCTGCATCGGCGGCGGGCACCGCCGGTGTCTGGATCGGCTCAAGCTTGGCTTCCTGCCGCGCGGCGTTGATCTGTTCGAGCAGGCCAGGGCGGGTGCTGGCGTCGACCACCCGCAGCAGCGGTTCCCAGGTGGCGCTGGCTTGGGCGGGTTGGCCGGCCTGACGTTGCACCACGCCCAGGAACCAGCGTGCGCGTTGATGGTCAGGCGCTACCACCAACGCGTGTTCGAGCAGGCGCATGGCCTGCGGGTCCGGGCGGCCGCTGTCGTCGGCCAGCATGCGCGATTGCGCGGCGGCCACCAGCACATCCGGCTCGTCCGGGCGCAAGGTGACCGCGCGCGCGAAGGCATCGCGGGCCTCGGCAAACTTCTGCTGGCTGGACAGCGAGCGCCCCAGCAGCACCCAGCCTTCGGCCTGATCGGGATTGCGCGCCAGCGCCGTGCGCAGCTGCGCAATGGCTTCGTCCAAGGTGCGCGGGGCGGCCGGCCGGTTGGCGGCCTGCTCGATCGCCGAGGGCGTGCCGACCAGCCAGTACAACGCCGCACTGGCAGCCAGCAACAGCACCGCAATGCCGGCCGCCAGGCCGCGCGTTTCACGCCAGAGCGGCCGCAGCGCCACGCCGAACGCGAGCAACGCGATCACGATCACCGCAATGACAAAGCCGGCCATCACCACTCCTGCTCGTCGGCGGGTAACGCGGGTGCGGCCGCACTGCGCCGACGCACCACCATCATCACTGCCACCCCGCCCAGCAGCAGCACCAGCAACGGGCCGAACCACAACAGCCAGGTGCGCGATTCCACCTGCGGGCGGTACAACACGAACTCGCCATACCGGGCGACCAGAAACTGGCGGATCTGCGCATCGCTGCGGCCGTCGTGCATCAGCGCCAGCACCTCGCGACGCAGGTCCTGCGCAATCTGCGCGTTGGAATCGGCCAGCGACTGGTTCTGGCACTGCACGCAGCGCAGCTCGGCGGTCAGCGCGTGGAAACGCGCTTCTTCCGCCGCCGAGCGGTACTGCAGCGGCGATGGGTCGCCGACCGGCTGGGCCAGGGCCAGCCAGGGCAGCAACAGCAGCAACGTCAGCAGCCAGGCGCGCGTCATTGGTTGGCGTGCAGGTCCGGAGCGGCAGTGGGCGAGCGTTCGATCTTGCTCAGCGCCGGAATCAGCTGGGTGTCGATGATGGATTGGGTCAGCATGCCGCTGTATTTCCAGCGCACCACGCCGCGCCCGTCGACCAGAAATGTCTCCGGTGCAGCAGCGATGCCGAAGTCGATGGCGGTGCGGCCATCTTGATCGGCGACCACCAGCAGATACGGGTTGCCCAGTTGCTCCAGCCAGCGCAACGCATCGGCGCGCTCGTCCTTCCAGTTGTAGCCGATCACGCGCACGCGCTTGGTCAGCGCAAAGCGGCTCAGCACCGGATGTTCCTCACGGCAGGCCGGGCACCAGCTGCCCCATACGTTGATGATGTACGGCGCACCGCGCAGCTCGCGCGCATGCACCACGATGCTGGGGTCGTGCAGCAGCGGCAGCGCGAACTCCGGTGCCGGTTTGCCGATCAGCGCGGAGGGCAGGGCATCGCGATCGTCGTGACCTGAGCGCACCACCGCATAGACCAGCAGTGCTGCAAGTGCGAGCAGCAGCACGATGGCGCCCACGAGGACGGCCGTGGGCAGGCGGGGCGAACGTGACTCAACCATCTTGGATCTCCGGAGAACGACGAAAACGCCGGTCGGCGGCCGTGACCAGGCCGCCGAGCGCCATCAGCAGCGCCCCCAGCCAAATCCAGCGCACGAACGGTTTGAGGTGGACGCGCACCGCCCAGGCCTGATTGCCCAGCGGTTCGCCAAGGGCGACATACAGGTCGCCGAACGGGCCGGGGCGGATCGCCGCCTCGGTGAGGGTTTGTCCGCCGCTGGCGTAGCGACGCTTTTCTGCATGCAGCATGCCGACCGGCGCGTCGTCCTTGAACACCTGCAGGTTGGCGCGGTCGGACACGTAATTGGGTCCCCGCCGTTCTTCCAGGCTGTCGAAGTGCAGCGCATAGCGGCCGAGCTGCACCTGCTGGCCGGGCGCCAGCGCCACTTCGCGTTGCAGGCTCAGCGATTCAACCAGCAAGGCACCGGCCAGGAACACCGCCACGCCCAGATGCGCCAGCACCATGCCCAGCATTTCGGCGGTGTAGCGACGGCCCTTGGCCGCCCGCCGCGTCCACAGGAAGCGTGCGGTGCCCAGCATCACCCAGGCCGCGCCGGCCACACCGATCGCGGCCTTGAACTGGCCTTGCGGCGCCATGAACCAGGCCAGCGCTCCGGCCGCCAGCGCCAGGGCCGCCCACGGCGCCAGCAGCGCCAGCGGCCGCGAGGCCTGTTCGCGCTGCCAGCGGGTGAGCGGGCCAAACGGCAACAGCGCCACCAGTGGTGCCATCAACACCACGAACAGCGTGCCGAAGTAGGGTGGGCCGACCGACAGCTTGCCCAGGCCCAGCGCATCGGCCAGCAGCGGATACAGCGTGCCCAACAGCACCATCGCGCAGGCGCAGGCGAGCAGCAGGTTGTTCAACAGCAACAAGGTTTCGCGCGAGCTGCCGGCAAATGCGCGGCGCGGATCAGCGTCGGGCGACATCCGTGGCGCGCGCAGCGCGTACAGCAGCAGCGAGCCACCGACCACCGCCAGCAGGAACACCAGGATGAACAGTCCGCGTGACGGGTCGGCGGCAAACGAATGCACGCTGGTCAACACGCCTGAGCGCACCAGGAAGGTGCCCAGCAGCGACAGTGCAAAAGCGGCAATGGCGAGCAGCAGGGTCCAGCTGGCAAAGCTGCCGCGTTTTTCGGTGACCGCCTGCGAATGCAGCAGGGCGGTGCCGACCAGCCACGGCATGAAACTGGCGTTTTCCACCGGGTCCCAGAACCACCAGCCGCCCCAGCCCAGTTCGTAATACGCCCACCAGCTGCCCAGCGCGATGCCCACGGTGAGCATCGACCACGCCACATTGGTCCACGGCCGCGTCCAGCGTAGCCAGCGTGCGTCCATGCGGCCTTCCAGCAATGCAGCAATGGCGAAGGCGAACGGCACCGCAAAGCCGACATAGCCGCAATACAGCATCGGCGGATGGATGATCAGGCCCGGATCCTGCAGCAGTGGATTGAGGTCGGCGCCTTCCAGCGGTACCGGCACCAGGCGCGCAAACGGGTTGGAGGTGAACAACAGGAAGGCCAGAAAGCCGACGCTGATCAGCGCCATCACCCCCAGCACGCGCGCCACGACCTGTGCCGGCAATTGCCGCGACCACAGCGCCACCGCGCCGGTCCACAGCGCCAGTACCAGGGTCCACAGCAGCAGCGAGCCTTCGTGCGCGCCCCAGACCGCCGAGTAGCGGTACATGACCGGCAGCAGGCTGTTGGAATTTTCGGCGACATAGCGCACCGAAAAGTCCTGTACCAGAAACGCATGCGTCAGCACCGCAAAGGCGGTGGCGATCAGGCCCAGCTGCACCAGCGCCGCCGGCCGCGCCACTGCCATCCAGCTGCTGCGGCCACGCTGGGCGCCGGCCAACGGCACGGCGGCCTGCACCAGCGCCACCAGCAGGGCCAGCACCAGCAGAAAGGTGCCGAGCTCAGGAAGCATGGGCGACCCAGAACCGGGCGGTGTGGAACGGGCCAGCGGAAGCGGCAGGCAGACGGACCACGTCGGAAGACCCGCACAGACCGCGGCACAGGGTGGCGCGCCAAGCCCGGTGACGTGCAACGCCGCTTCTTGCGATCGCGCCGTCTTCCGTGGCCGGCGCGTGCGTCGGCCGGCGGAAGGGGCGAGAAGCGTCCCACGTGCCGCCGGGAACACCGGAAGACACACCCGCCGCGCAGCTTCCGACGACTGCATCGAGTCTCTTCCGCACTTCCGATCGCCGGTCGCAGGCCCCGGCAGCGCCGTCCATCAGTCCATCCCTCACTGCATCACCTTGCCGGGGGCCACCTGATGCTTGCGGTGCGCACTGCCCATCTTGTCGGCCACTTCCTTGGGCATATAGGTTTCATCGTGCTTGGCCAGCACATCTTCGGCAACGAACACGCCCTGCTGCATGCGACCGGTGGCCACCACCGCCTGACCTTCGCGGAACAGGTCCGGCAGGATGCGGTCGTAGCGTACCGGCAGCTGCGCGTCGCCATCGGTAACGCGGAACTGTGCCTCCAGCGAACCGGAGGCTCTTTTGAACGAGCCTTTCTCGACCATGCCGCCAAGCCGAAAACGGGAATGCGCGCCGGCATCGCCACGCAGCACTTCCGAAGGCGTGTAGAGATAGGCCACGTTGCGCTGCAGGGCCATGGCCACCAGCGTGGTCGCCAGCCCCCCGGCCAGCACCAGCGCGATCACCAGCCACAGACGGCGGCGACGTTGCGGGTTCATCGGCTCAGCTCTGCATCGCTGGGCAGCACGCGCTTGCGCTCACGCAGGCGGCGCGCCTGCGCAACCCTCAATGCACGGCGCACCTGCCAGCGGCCGGCGATCAAGTCCCACAGCAGCACCAGCACGAACACCGCATAGGCAGCGACGACATAGGGTAGGTAGCTCATGCCGTGCCCTCCGCATCGCGCACGATCCAGGCCTTGCCGGCCTCGCGGCGCAGGTTGTCGGCGCGCGCGCGGGTGAGCAGGGAGCCGGCGAACCAGAACTTGGTGCCGATCACCATCAGCCACAACGGCAGCAACATGCTGGCATCGATGGTCGATGGCCCGAACAGGCGAATGCTCTGGCCCTGGTGCAGCGAATTCCACCACACCACCGAGTAGCGGATCACCGGCAGCAGCACCACGCCGACGATCGCCAGCAAGCCAGCCGCGCGTGCGGCCTGGCGACGGTCGTCGATGGCGTGGTACAGCCCGATCACCCCCAGATACAGGAACAACAGGATCAGTTCGGTGGTCAGGCGCGGGTCCCAGTCCCACCAGGCGCCCCACATCGGTTTGCCCCAGATGCTGCCGGTCAACAGCGTGATCACGGTGAACGCCGCGCCGATGGGCGCGCATGCCATCGCCAGGATCTCGCACACCTTGATGCGCCAGATCAGCGCGATCGCCGCGTACACCGCCATCACCCCGAACACGAACAGACTCATCCACGCGCTTGGCACATGGATATACAGGATGCGGAAACTGTCGCCCTGCTGGTAATCGGCCGGCACCGCAAACAAGGCCTGCCAGATGCCGGCGCCCAGCAGCAACGCGGCCAGCGCATGGCACCACGGCGCCCAGCGCGCAGTGAATCGGTCGAAGATCGGCGGCGAGGCGAGTTGGTGGAACCAGCGGGCGACGACGTTCATGCGGTGGCGATGGCTCTTGGCATGGCGATGGCTTCTTGCATGGAGACAGCTCTCGGTACGACACCGCCGTACGACCTACGGTGTCCCGTCAACGGCGCATCTGTAACGTCGATCAGCTCAGCGAAATCCGGATCGCCGCCGCCGCTGCCAGCGGTGCCAGCACGATGCCGATCACCAAGCCCGCACCCAGCAGCAGCAACGCACCCACCGCATCCTGCCCTTGTCCGCTCGCCGCCACGCTGCCGGCCCCGAACACCAGCACCGGCACATACAACGGCAGCGCCAGCAATGCCACGAGAATACCAGAGCGTTTCATGGTGACAGTCAGTGCAGCGACCACCGCGCCGAGCAGGCTCAAAAGCGGCGTGCCCAGCGCCAACGATGCCAGCAGCACCGGCAATTGGTCATGCGGCAGGTGCAGCAATTCGCCGAGCAGCGGCGTCACAGCAATCAGCGGTAACGCACTGGTTGCCCAATGCAGCAGCACGCGCACCGCAATCAACCAGGCCAGCGGCACCGGTGCCAGCAGCCACTGCTCCATCGAGCCGTCGTCGACATCGCTGCGGAACAGCGCGTCCAGCGACAACAGGCCGGCGAGCAGCACCGACAGCCATAGCACCGCCGGTGCCGCCTGCGCCAGCAGGTCCGGGCGTCCGCCCAGGCCCAGCGCGAACAGCACCACGATCAGCAGCGCGAACAGCGCCGGCTGCAAGGCGTCGCTGCGACGGCGCCACAGCAGCTGCAGATCGCGACGCAACAGCGCGCGGCCGGCCTGCAGCAACGAGGGTTGTGGCGAAGGCGTGCTCATGCTGCCGCCTCCAGGGTGAGCATGCGAGTGCGCACCGGCGGCGCCGCATAGGCGCCATGGGTGGTGACCAGCGCCGCGCCGCCGCCGCGCAGGTGCGCGGAGATCATCCGGTTGACCAGGGTGATGCCGTCCAGATCCAGATTCGCGTACGGCTCGTCCAGCAGCCACAGCGGCGCCGGCGACAGCCACAGCCGCGCCAGCGCCAGGCGCTTGCGTTGCCCCGCCGACAATTGCCGCACCAGGGCATCTTCGTAGCCGGCCAGCCCCACGATGGCCAGCGCGCTGCCCGGCATCTGCTTGGCACGGCGGCCATGCAGGCCGCACAGGAAGTGCAGGTTCTCCAGGGTGCTGAGGTCGGCCTTCAGGCCGGGCAGGTGGCCCAGGTAGGCCATGAAGCGGCTGCGGTCGCCGCGCCGCGCAGTCTTGCCGTCGATCTGGATCTGCCCGCGCTCCACATGCAGCAGCCCGGCCAGCACGCGCAGCAGCGTGGTCTTGCCGGCGCCGTTGTCGCCTTGCACCAACAGGGCTTCGCCGGCATCGACATGGAAATCCAGCGGGCCGAACACCGGCTCCTCGTTGCGGCTGAAGGCCAGGGCGTGCGCCGCCAGCAGCGGTGGTGCGGTGTGCAGCGGTTCGATCATCGGTGCAGCGGGCTCCCGTCGCAGGACGGCATGGGGAAGGACCGGGGCGAGGGCGCACCAGACCGGGCGCGCATTGTAGCGACGATGGTGGCACGCCGGGGACGTATGAGGCAGCGCCGGAGGCGCCGCGGTGGGTCGGGGAACGCTGTTTTGCAGCGTCCGGGCGCATCCGCCTGGCGGCTTTGCGTACACTCGCGGTCCCCCGTTTCTTGTCCGGACAGGCACCATGCTCCTCACGACCAAGCTGCCCAAGGTGGGCACCACCATCTTTACCGTCATGTCGCAGCTGGCGGCCGAGCACGGCGCGGTCAACCTGGGTCAGGGCTTCCCGGATTTCGCGGTACCGCAGCGCCTGGTCGATGAGCTGGACCGTGCCATGCGCGCCGGCCACAACCAGTACCCGCCGATGACCGGCGTGGCGGCGCTGCGTCAGGCCATCGCCGGCAAGGCGCAGCGCTGCTACGGCGCGCAGGTCGATGCCGACACCGAGATCACCGTCACCAGCGGCGCCACCGAGGCCATCTTCAACGCCATCCACGCGGTGGTGCGGGCCGGTGAAGAGGTCATCGTGCTGGACCCGGCCTACGACTGCTACGAGCCGGCGATCGATCTGGCCGGCGCGCGTGCGGTGCACGTGGCGCTGCACCCGCAGACCTTCGCGGTCGACTGGGACGCCTTGCGCGCCGCGATCACGCCGAAGACGCGCCTGTTGATGATCAATTCGCCGCACAACCCCTCCGGCGCCATGCTTTCGGCCGACGACATGCGGGCGCTGACCGAGCTGCTACGCGACACCGACATCTTCCTGCTGTCGGACGAGGTCTACGAGCACATCGTGTTCGACGGCCACCGCCACGAATCGGTGCTGCGCTGGCCGCAATTGCGCGAGCGCGCATTCGTGATTTCGAGCTTCGGCAAGACCTATCACTGCACCGGCTGGAAGATCGGCTACGCCATCGCACCGCCGGCGCTGACGGCCGAATTCCGCAAGGTGCACCAGTACAACACCTTCACCAGTTTCGGCCCGGCCCAGCACGCCTTTGCCGCGATGATCCGCGACGAGCCCGAGCACGACGAACAACTGGGCGCCTTCTATCAGGCCAAGCGCGACCGTTTCCGCGAGCAGCTGTTGACCACGCGCCTGAAGCCGTTGCCGGTGCCCGGCGGCTACTTCCAACTGGTGGACTATTCGGCCATCAGCGATCTGCCCGACACCGAGTTCGTGAAGTGGCTGACGGTGGAGAAGGGCGTGGCCGCGATCCCGCTATCGCCGTTCTACGAAAACGCACCGGCGGGGCAGCGTTTGGCACGCCTGTGTTTTGCCAAGAACGATGCGACATTGGATGCGGCGATCGAGCGTTTGCAGAAGCTCTGACGAGCTGGGATTCGGGAGTCGGGATTGGGGATTGGCAACGGCGGCGCGCCGCTTGTCGCTTCGAATCTATACGACACCGATGGCACCAAGCCGCCCGACACCCGCTATTTCGAATCCCCAATCCCGAATCCCCAATCCCGAATCCCCAATCCCGAATCCCCAATCCCGAATCCCCAATCCCGAATTCCGAATCCCGAATCCCGAATCCCGAATCCCGAATCCCAAATCCCCGTCTCTCTATGAACGATCTGCGCATCTCCCTGATCCAAGGCGACACCCGCTGGCATGACCCGGCTGGCAATCGCGACTATTACGGCGCGTTGCTGGAGCCGCTGACCGGGCAGACCGATCTGGTGATCCTGCCGGAGACCTTTACCAGCGGGTTTTCCAACGACGCCATCGACAAGGCCGAAGGCATGGACGGGCCGACCGTGGCCTGGGTGCGCGCACAGGCGGCGCGGTTGGGTGCGGCGGTCACCGGTAGCGTGCAATTGCGCACCGCTGCGGGGGTGTTCAATCGGCTGCTGTGGGCCACGCCCGATGGCGCGCTGCAGTACTACGACAAGCGTCACCTGTTCCGCTTCGGCAACGAGCACCTGCGTTATGCGGCCGGGCGCGATCGCCTCTGTGTCGAGTGGAAGGGCTGGCGGATCAATCCGCAGGTCTGCTACGACCTGCGCTTTCCGGTGTTCTGCCGCAACCGCTTCGATGTGGAACGCCCGGGACAGCTGGATTTCGATCTGCAACTGTTCGTCGCCAACTGGCCGTCCGCCCGCGCCTACGCGTGGAAGACCTTGCTGCGCGCCCGTGCGATCGAAAACCTGTGCTTCGTTGCCGCGGTCAACCGCATCGGCGTGGACGGCAATCAGTTGCACTACGCCGGCGACAGCGCGGTGATCGATTTCCTCGGCCAGCCGCAGGTCGAAATCCGCGAGCGCGAACAGGTCGTCACCACCACCATCAGTGCAGCCGCACTGGCCGAGCACCGCGCGCGCTTCCCGGCGATGCTCGATGCCGATCGATTCGAGATTCGGGATTCGTGATTTGGAATTGGTACAAGCAAATCCAGCCCAGGTACCAGCACGCCGCTGTCACCAATCCCCAATCCCGAATCCCGAATCCCGAATCCCAGCTACTCAGCCAATTTGATCTCATAGATCGTCGGCCAACGCTTGCCGGTGACGAACACGCGGTCGTGTTCTGCGTCATAGGCGATGCCGTTGAGCACGTCGTTGCTGGGGTCGGTCAACGTGTCGGCATCTGGGACCAACGCTTTCAGGTCGATCCAGCCGATGACCTTGCCGCTGGCCGGGTCGATCCGTGCGATGCGGGTGGTCAGCCAGACATTGGCCCACAGCTCGCCCTTCACCCATTCCAGCTCGTTGAGATTGTCCAGCGGGCGGCCGCGCGCGGTGACCTGGATGCTGCCGATCTGCTTCAGGGTCTGCGGGTCCAGCCGGCGGATGCTGGCGGTGCCATCGCTCATGTACAGCTGGCGCGCGTCACTGGTCAGCGCCCAGCCTTCGCCCTGGTAGGAAAACTGCGAACGCGGCGCCAGCGTGGCCAGGTCGTAGACGAAGCCTCGCTGGTTGCGCCAGGTCAGCTGAATCACCCTGTCGTGCCAGGCCACGATGCCTTCGCCGTAGTAGGGCGCCGGCGTATCCACCTGCTGCAGCACCCGGCCGCTTTTCAGCTCGACCTTGCGAACGCTGGAATGGCCCAGCTCGCCGGTGCTCTCGTACAGGTGGCCATCCAGATAGAACAGGCCCTCGGTATAGGCGGCGGTGTCGTGCGGATAGCGGTTGACGACCGCGTAACCAGTGGCCGGAATCGCCTCGCCGCAATGCGCGAGCGAGGGCAGCAACAAGGCGACGAAGAGCAGCGAGTGGGCAGTGCGTGACATGCGCCGATCATCCCACGCCGCGCCCGTGCCCGCAGCACTCACGCAGGGACGGGATGCGGGTAATGATTGGCTGAACGCGAGTTGGAACGTTGCCGCCACCTTGTCGCGGCTGCCACATGGGCGCTGCTAGTCTCGCGCCACGTCCATCACCGGCAACGCACACATGCTCAAGTCACTGTCTCTTTTTGCCCTGCTTGGCGCGGCAACGCTGGCCCCGCAGGCGCAGGCCGCCGGCAATATCGATTGCCAGCTGAAGTTCAATCTGTCCGGCTGGTCGGTCTTCTACAAGACCGCCAGCGGCACCGGCACCATCACCTGCGACAACGGCGCGGTCATTCCGGTCAAGATTTCCAGCAAGGGCGGCGGCCTGACGGTAGGCAAGTCCAAGATCACCGGCGGCCGTGGGTCGTTCTCCGGTGCCTATAGCCTCAACGACCTGTTCGGCACCTATGCCGCCGCCGAAGCGCATGCGGGCATTGTGAAGTCGAGCACCGCACAGGTGGTCACCAAGGGCGATATTTCGCTGGCGCTGGCAGGTACCGGCGAGGGTGTGGATCTGGGTGTCAATGTAGGCAACTTCGTGATCGAGCGCCGCAAGTAAGCGGCAGCATCGCGTCGCGCGCATCGACCGATGCGCGGGGCTCCTGCCTCGCGGCAAGCTTGCGCCAGACAGCGGCTGCTGGCGCGACTGCCTGAGTGGACCCGGCGGAATCCTCTGCTCCAGTCGAAGGTCCATCGTGTCGGCCACAACAAAAGAAAACGGCCCCACGAGGGGCCGTTTTTTGTTGCGCGGATCGGCTGATGCTCAGCGACCGCGATTGCCGCCGCCTGGCGGACGACGGTTGCCGCCACCCGGCGGACGGCCGCCCGGGCCACCACGCGGTGCGCCGCCGGGACCACCTGGTCCGCGCGCGCCACCGCCCGGACCACCGGGGCCGCGATTGCCGGCTGCAGGGCCGCGATGACCGCCCGGGCCCGTCGGACGGCCGCCACTCGGGCGTCCGGCAGGACGCGCAGCGCCATACGGGCTGAAACCCGGGTTGGCATGATCGGACGGAAAGCTCGGCGCATTACCCGGGTGACCATAGGGATGCTTGCGCTGTCCCTGGCCTTGCCCCTGCGATTGACCCTGACCGCCTGCGCCGCCGCGGCCCTGGCCACCGGCACCCGGACGCGCGCCGCCTGGACCCTTCTTGGCATACGGACGTGCCTGGCCGGTGCTGTTGCCCCCCGGGCCGGCGTTGCGGTGGCCGCTCGGACCGGTGCTCACGCCATCGGGCACGTACCAGCTGCGGAATGCCGCCGGGTTGCCATCGGGCAGCGAGCGATCGCCCTTGGCCGGGCCGCGCTGCTTGAACGGGCGTTGCTGCGACTGCTTGGCCGCCGCTTCGCCGCTGACGGTCAGGCCACCCTTGAAGCCGCCCGGCTTGCCGCGACCGCCGCGGCCGCGATCTTCGCGCAGGTTGTCGAAGCGACGCAGCTCACGGCCTTCATCGGCACCGGAGGTCTGGCCATTGACGTAGGCATTGCTGCGGCCATCGCGCGAGACGTGCACGGTGGACTTGGCGGCGCGGCGCTGGCCGATCACCGGCTGCAGGGTCAGTGCCGACGGCGCGCCTTCTTCCAGCTTGAGTTCGGCGCGCAGGCTTTCCACCTTCTCCTGCGCCACTTCCACCGACTGACCACGCAGCAGTTCGCGCGGCAGCGAGATCTTGCCGTAGCGGCTGCGCTTGAGGCGGCTGACCTGGCAGCCCTGCGATTCCCACAGGCGGCGCACTTCGCGGTTGCGGCCTTCCTTGACGACAACGCGGAACCAGTCGTGCGAGTCGGTGCCGCCGATGCGCTCGATCTCGTCGAACTTGGCGCCGCCGTCTTCCAGCAGCACACCGCGCGACAGCCGCTCGATGATGGCGTCGGAGACCGCTTCTTCGCCTTCCGGGGCACGCACGCGCACCACGTACTCGCGCTCGACCTCGTAGGAGGGGTGCATCATCGCGTTGGCCAGCTCACCGTCGGTGGTCAGCAGCAACAGGCCGGTGGTGTTGATGTCCAGGCGGCCGATGGCGATCCAGCGCGAGCCCTTCAGTGCCGGCAGCGACTCGAACACGGTCGGGCGGCCTTCGGGATCTTCGCGCGTGGTCACTTCGCCTTCGGGCTTGTTGTAGATCAGCACGCGCGACGGTTCGGTCAGCGCGCTGGCCACGAAACTGCGGCCGTCCAGTTCGATCTTGTCGCCGCTGCGCACCGACATGCCGGTCTGCGCGACGGCGCCATTGACCTTGATCAGGCCATCGGCAATACGCTGCTCCAGCGCGCGGCGCGAGCCCAGGCCGGCCTGGGCCAGCACCTTGTGCAGGCGCTCTTCCAGCTTGGGCGCTTCGGGCGCGCTGTCGCGCTTGAGGGAAAGCTTGTTCAACGACAGCTTGCGGGGGGTGTCACTCATGTGTCTGGCTCCGGCCGCCGCGTTGCGGGTCGGCCTCTGGGTCGGAATCGGCTTCGTCAACAGCCACGGTCGTCGTCGCGACGGCGTTGTCTTCGTCTTCGTTCACTGCATCCGCGCGCGTTCCCGGCGCGGTGTCGGGGTCGCCCTCGCGGGCGTCATCTGGGTGGTGCGTGTCCTGGTCCTGCGCCGGGGCATGCCCCGGGTGTTGCGATGTCTGCGCGCCCGTCGCGTCGGCATCGTCCATGTCGATGGCGTCGTGGAGAGCGTGGTGTTGCTGGTCGACCCCGGCATCGCTGGCCGTTGCCGGCGCGTGCTGGTCGGCAACGGTGTCGATGTCTGTTTCGGGATCGCGCCCGGCATTGGCCTGATGATCGGTTGCTGCCTGGGAACTGCTGTCCTGGCTTGCCACCGCGGCGGTCCCGGGGGCTTCCAGATCCTCCTGCGTCACGCTGATGTCGCTGTCATCGGCCGCGGCGTCAGCGGTGGTGGCGTCTGCATCAGCGCCATCAACGTCGGCACCATCAATGTCAGCGCCATCAGCAGTTGCATCCGCATCGGCGCCTCCAGCGCCAGCCGCATCGGCTTCTGCCTGATCCTGCGCGGTCTGCATCGCCGCCGACGCCGGCATGGCACCATCCAGTTGCCCGTCGCGGTCCAGCGGCAGCTGCGGTTCCAGCTCGGCGATGTCCTTCAACTCAGACAATGGCGGCAGCTCGTCCAATCGCTTGAGCCCGAAATAATCCAGAAAGCCCTTGGTGGTACCGAACAGGGCGGGCTTGCCGGGGACATCGCGGTGGCCGACCACGCGGATCCACTCGCGTTCTTCCAGCGCCTGGATGATGTTGCTGCTGACCGCCACGCCGCGCACCTGCTCGATCTCGCCGCGGGTGATCGGCTGGCGGTAGGCAATCAAGGCCAACGTTTCCAGCGTGGCGCGGGTGTACTTGGTGCGGCGCTCGGTCCACAGCCGTGCCACCCAGCCATGCACCTCGGCCTTGACCTGGAAGCGGAAGCCCGAGGCCACCTCGACCAGTTCCACGCCGCGCTCGGCGCAGCCCTCGCGCAGCAGTTCCAGCGCGCGCTCCACGCTGCCGGGCGGCGCGGGTTCTTCTTCCGGAAACAAACCCTGCAATTGCGCCAGCGTCAGCGGCTGGCTGCTCGCCAGCAGGGCGGCTTCGATGATGCGGGTGATCAGCGCTTGATCCATTCGGTGATCGGCTTCAGATAGGTTCGTTGGCAGCATCGCTGTCATCGAATTCGCTGGAGAATTGCAGCGGCGCATTGGTGTTGCCCAACGCCAGCGACTTCACGTAGATCGGCGCCAGCGGCGCTTCCTGCACGATGTCCAGCAACTGCTCCTTGGCCAATTCGAGCAGCGCCAGGAAGGTGACCAGCACGCCGAGCTTGCCTTCCTCGGCAGTGAACAGCGATTCGAAGCGATAGAACCTGCCGTCGTCCAGGCGGCTCAGCACATCGCCCATGCGCTGGCGCACGCTCAGCGCCTCGCGCTTGATCGCATGGCCGGTAAACAGCTCGGCGCGCTTGAGCACGTCGTACAGCGCCATCAGCATTTCTTTCAGTTCCACCGGCGGCGGCAGCTTGACCGCCGCGCGCTCGGGCAGATGCGCCTGCACCGGCGCGCTGTCGCGGCCCATGCGGGGCAGGGTGTCCAGATCCTCGGCGGCCTGCTTGAAGCGCTCGTATTCCTGCAGGCGACGTACCAGCTCGGCGCGCGGATCTTCTTCTTCGCCATCCTGGCTCGGCGGGCGCGGCAACAACATGCGCGACTTGATCTCGGCCAGGATCGCGGCCATCACCAGATATTCGGCGGCCAGTTCGAAGCGCAGCTCCTGCATCACGTTGATGTAGTCCACGTACTGCCGGGTGATCTCGGCGACGGGAATATCCAGAATATCCAGGTTCTGGCGCCGGATCAGGTACAGCAGCAGGTCCAGCGGGCCTTCGAAGGCATCCAGGATGACTTCCAGCGCGTCCGGCGGGATATACAGATCCTGCGGGATCTGCAGCACCGGTTGCCCATGCACCACCGCCAGCGGCATTTCCTGCTGCTGTGGCGGCGCGCTCGTGGCTGGCGGAGTCGCGACGTGCGCGAGTTCGGAATTCATCAGGTCGACATCGGGTCTTGCGGTCGCCGGCCACGGTCTTAAGCCGTGCCTGCAGGGCTTTGCCTTGAGTTATTACGATCAATGTCGTGCCTGGGCCGGCACGATCCCACAAATCCACATATAACGTGCGCCGCGTGGCGTGCGGCGACGGAACAGCGAGGAGGTCGTCTACGCGAGCCGGCGGTGGGCAGCGAATCGCTCGTCGAGTGTGGCGTGGGGCCTGGGCCGACGGGCCGCTGCGTCCGGTTGCGTGTGCAGTGGTGCCAAGGGTAATGCGTGCGCGGGGGCGGTGTCCAGCACTGACGCGGCTAGAATCGGGCGGTGATCTTCAAGTTCTGGCGAGGTGGCGTGTGTGGTACGTAATCGAAGGGTATGACCGGGCCGACGCCCTGGCGGCGCGGCAGCAGGCGCGACCGGCGCATCTGGCGCGCCTGCAGGCCTTGGCGGCAGCGGGCCGCTTGCTGGTAGCGGGCCCATGCCCGGCCATCGACGCCGAGGATCCCGGTCCGGCCGGCTTCAGCGGCAGTGTGGTGATCGCCGAGTTCGACGCGCTGGAGGATGCGCGCGCATGGGCCGACGCCGACCCGTACGTGGAGGCCGGCGTGTACGTGCGCACGGAGGTCCGCCCGTTCCGGCGGGTGTTGCCATGAGCCGGGTCGAGCGAATCCGCGCTGCGGTGCAGGCGGCGCTGGCGCCGACCGAGCTGGAGGTGGTGGATGACAGTCATCGCCACGCAGGCCATGCCGGCGCACGCGACGGGCGCGGGCATTTCAATGTCCGCGTGGTCAGTGCCGCCTTCGCCGGCAAGCCGCCGCTCGCGCGCCACCGCGCGGTGTACGCGGCCGTCGGCGAGATGATGCAGACCGATATCCATGCCTTGTCGATCGAGGCATTGGCGCCGGGGGAAGCCGGCTAGCCGAAGCGACCAGACCGCGTCGTGCAGGAGCGCACCCGGGCGCGACAGAGCGTTACCGATAAAGCCCCGTCGCGCCCGGGTGCGCTCCTACGGGCGCGGCAGTGCCCGGGAGGACGACCCAGCCATGGCGCCTGGCAGCAGCACCTCCATGACATAGCCGTAGTACACCTGAGCGCTGCTGCATTGCCGGCGATGGCCCATCACGCACTCTTTCTGCGAGCTACTTGCGAGGCGCGACACGATAGAGATTCAGCCCTTGGTAGCCGCGCTGGCGCGTCGGTGTCACGAACTTCGCCCACGCGCTGTCAACAGCCCGACACGCCTTGCCGGGTGGTCATGCCCGCACCGGTCACGCCGCGGAGAAAACTGCCAACCGTGATCCGCGTTGTGCTTCGTTTGTGGACACATGGGCACGTATTTGTTGCGTCGCAGCACATTGCTTCACGTATTCATCACTTGCAGATGCTTGATCTGTAAGCGGTTTCACACGCGTGAAGACAGGGGTTTACGCCCGCTTATGAAAACGCTTACAGTCCGCGCCAGTTTTGGGAAGCCGGTCGCGGAGGGCGACACGCATGGCCAAGGGTGCGGTCACCATCAAAGATGTTGCACGGGAAGCGCAGGTGTCCGTGGCGACGGTGTCGCGCGCGCTCAACGGGCACGACAACGTGGCCGGGCCGGTGCGCCAGCACGTCATGGAGGTCGCCGAACGGCTGCGCTACAGCCCGCACGCTGCTGCGCGCAGTCTGAGCAGCCGGCGCTCCCAGACCCTGGGCGTGGTGCTGCCGGATCTGTACGGCGAATTCTTTTCCGAGTTGATCCGTGGCATCGATGGCGCCGCCCGCGCTGCCGGCCAGCACCTGCTGGTGTCCAGCTATCACGGTGATCCGGAGGCCCAGGGCAGGGCGCTGCGCTCGATGCGGGGTCGGGTGGATGGCTTGCTGGTGCTTTCGCCGTATGCCGAGCAGCCCGGTTTCCTGACCGACAACCTGCCGCAGTCGCTGCCCACGGTGCTGATCAATGCCCACCTGCCCGGAGCCGGCTATCCGGTGCTGAGCATCGACGACCACGCCGGCGCCATGGCCATGACCGAGCACCTGTTGCGGGCTGGGCACCGACGCATCGCCTTCATCGGCGGGCCGGCGCTCAATTTCGATGCGCGCGAGCGCCTGCGCGGGTTTCGTGACGCGATGGCCGCACACGGTGAGCAGGCGCAGGGCATCGAATATGCCGGCGACTTCGACGAAGCCTCCGGCCATCGCGCGGGGCTGGCCATGCTGGCCGCCGGCCCGCTGCCCGATGCGGTGTTCGCCGCCAACGACATGACCGCGCTGGGCTGCCTCTACGCCTTTGCGCAGGCCGATATCGTGGTCCCGGACGACGTTGCGCTGGCCGGTTTCGACGACATCCCGCTGGCGCGTTTCGTGCACCCGGCGCTGACCACGATGCGGGTCAGCATCGCGCGCCTGGGTGAGCAGGCAATGACCCGCCTGATGCGGCTGGTCGAGACCCCAGGCGGTGACGACGGCCTGCGCCAACTGCTGCGGCCCGAGCTGGTGATCCGTGCGTCCTGCGGAGCCGGCGACGCCGGCGGCTGACCTTTTTCGCGGACGTCCTGTCCGCTCCCGCTGCCCCCGCAGCGGTCGTTCCTGCAAGACCGCAACGCCACAACAACAATCTGTACCGATCCCTGGAGGGACCAATGCGCCACCACCACTCCCATATCGCGCGCCCGGCGCGCAAGCTGCTCAGCTGCGCCCTGGCCAGCTGCCTGCTGCTGGGCGCCGCGCCTGCGTTTGCGCAGAGCACCGCGGCGACCATCCGCGGCCAGGTCACCGTCGATGCTGCACCTGCGGCGCAGGCCCAGGTCACCGCGACCAATCTCGCCACCGGACTGACCCGGACCGTGCAGGTCAGCAACGGCGGTTACTCGGTCGGTGGCCTGCCGCCCGGCTCCTATCGCATCGACGTCACCGCCAACGGCCAGACCAGCTCGCAGAACGTGACGGTGCAGGTCGGCCAGACCGCGACCCTGAACCTGGGCGTCGGCGGCGAGCCGGCTGCGGCGGCCGGTGGTAACGCCACCACGCTGGATGCGGTGCAGGTCAAGGCGCCACCGGTGCTGGTGGAAACCCGTACCTCCGAAAACGCCACCTACATCTCCAACGTGCAGATCCAGAACCTGCCGCGTGCCACGCGCAACTTCCTGGAACTGGCCGACACCGTGCCGAACGTGCAGTTCACCCGCGACGCCAACGGCACCACCAAGGTGCGCTCGGGCGCCACCTCGGCCGAGGGCACCAACGTGTACATCGACGGCGTCAGCCAGAAGAACTACGTGCTGACCGGCGGCGTCAGTGGCCAGGATTCCAGCCGCGGCAACCCGTTCCCGCAATCGGCGATCGGCGAATACAAGGTCATCACCTCCAACTACAAGGCCGAGTTCGATCAGGTCAGCGGCGCGGCCATCGTGGCCTCGTCCAAGTCGGGCACCAACGATTTCCATGGCAGCTTCTTCTGGGATACCAGCAACGACGGCTGGCGCGAGGAGAGCCCGCTGGAGAAGAAGGCCGGCGTGCGCGACGACTTCGAGGAAACCCAGTACGGCGCCACCTTCAGCGGCCCGATCCTCCAGGACAAGGCGCATTTCTTCATCGCCTATGAAGCCAAGGAATACACCACGCCCAACGTGGTGATCCCCGGCTCGATCTATTCCGACCGTATCGACCAGCTGCCGGCGCAGCTGCAGCCGCTGGTGGCCACCTACAGCACGCCGTTCAAGGAAGACCTGTACTTCGGCAAGATCGACTGGACCATCGGCGAGAACAACCTGTTCGAACTGACCGGCAAGTACCGCAAGGAAGACGAGCTCAACGACGTCGGCCGCACCTCGACCTACGAGCACGGCAGCGTCAACGGCCAGGAAGAAAAGCGCGCCAACCTGCGCTGGCAGTACAGCGGCGCCAATTTCCTCAACGAAGCCAACCTGAGCTACGAAAGCGCGTTCTGGAACCAGGCGCCGCTCAACGACGGCACCGGCTACGTGCTGAGCTACGTGCCGGTGCGCGGGATCGAGGACGAAGTCCTGTCTGCCGGCGCCGGCAGCAGCTTCCAGCGCAAGGGCCAGAAGGGCTGGACCTTCCAGGACGACCTGACCTTGAACAGCCTGGAATGGCATGGCGCCCACACCGTCAAGATGGGCGTGAAGTTCAAGAGCATCGATCTGGACTCGACCCAGTTCAATCCGGCCAACCCGCAGTACTACTACAACATCCTCACCGACGTGCAGACGCCGTACCGCGTGCGCTTCGGCGCGCCGCTGGTGGAAGGTGGCGGGTCGGTGGTGTCCAAGAACAAGCAGTACGGCATCTACCTGCAGGACGACTGGGAGGTCAACGAGCACTGGACCCTGAACCTGGGCGTGCGCTACGACTACGAAGAAACCCCGGCCTTCCTGGACTTCGTCACCCCGACGGACGTGGCCGGTGCGTTGCAGAACTGGCCCAACCTGCAAAACGCCAACTACAACATCAACAACTTCATCAGCACCGGCAACAACCGCAAGGCCTTCAAGGATGCCTGGCAGCCGCGCCTGGGCGCGTCCTACGACCTGTTCGGCGACCAGGCCCACGTGATCTATGGCGGTGCCGGCCGTGCGTACGACCGCAACATCTTCGACTACCTGGCCCTGGAGCAACTCAACAACTCGTTCAAGTCGTATAGCTACTACTTCACCAGCGCCAACAACGGCGCCTGCCTGGGCGACCCGTGCACGGCGTGGAATCCGGCCTACAGCACCCAGCAAGGGCTCGACGCGCTGGCGGCCACCAGTGCCGGCGGCGGCGGGCGCGAGATCTACCTGATCGACAACAACATCAAGACCCCGTACTCCGACCAATTCAGCATCGGCATGCGCAACATGGTGCCGCTGTGGGGCCAGGACTGGTTCACCGATGTCACCCTGAGCCGCATCGAAAGCCACGACGGCTTTGCCTTCCTGCGCGGCAACCGTCTGCCCGACGGTTCGTTCTTCCAGCCGGGCACCACCTCGGGCGTGCCGACCGACGGCCCGGATGGCTACAGCGCCATCGTGCTGGGCACCAATGGCGTGGAGACCCGCAACAACCAGCTCGCGCTGCAGATCGAAAAGCCGTTCGACGAAGACTCCGGTTGGGGCCTGACCGTGGCCTATACCTATTCCGATGCCAAGGAGAACCGCCAGTTCGGCGAGCACTACGCGCTGGACCGCGAACGTATCCAGGATTACGGCTGGCGTGAAGCCGGCGGCATTCCCAAGAACCGCCTGGTGGTCACCGGCATCTATGAGCTGCCGTACGAGATCAAGCTGTCCGGCAAGCTGTCGCTGGCCAGCCAGACCGCGCGCTACGGCCAGAATTGCCTTGCCGGCAACGATCAATGCGACATCATCCAGTTCAAGCCGGACGGCACCCTGGGCTACAAGGAGTTCAGCATTGCGGCCAACAAGCAGTGGGATACCGGCGCAGGTGTCAAATTCAACGTGCGTGCGGATATCCTCAACGTGTTCAATTGGGTGAACTACGCCAACTTTAACGGCGATACCGGGACACTGGCTGACTTGAACACGGCTTACGGCACACCGACCGGTGTGTTGGCGTCGCCGATGCGTACCTTCCGTCTGGCCTTCGGTCTGGACTGGTAAGGTCCTCGACCGCCCCGGCAACACGGCCGGGGCGGTCGAACTCGGCGCTTGGATAGGGTAGGTTGGCGTGCGAGATGTAATCGATTACACAAGCGGGGGGCGGATGGACAGGGGCAACACGTCGCGTTGGTTGACGATTCCACTATTGCTGGGCGCGCTGCTGCTGGCGTCCTGTAAACAGGCCGAGGAACCCAAGGTGGCCGAAAAGAAGGCGCCGGTGAAAGTCATCCTGATCGAGGCGCAGTTGCCGCCCAAACCGGTCAAGCCGCCGCTGCCGCCGCTGTTCTCGGACATCGAACGCCGCACCTTCCAGTTCTTCTGGGACACCACCAATGAACTCAACGGACTGTCCCCGGACCGGTTTCCGTCGCGTCCGTTTGCCAGCATCGCCTCGGTCGGGTTCGCGCTGACCGCGTATCCGATCGGCATCGAGAACGGCTGGGTCAGCCGCAATCAGGCGATCGACCGCACCCTGACCACCCTGAAATTCTTCCGCGACGCGCCGATGGGGCCGCAGCGGACCGGTCGGGCCGGGTACAAGGGCTTCTACTACCACTTTCTCGACATGCAGCAGGGCAACCGCTACGACAGCTGGGTCGAACTGTCGAGCGTGGACACCGCACTGCTGATGATGGGCGTGTTGTTCACCCAGTCGTATTACGACGGCGAGGACCCGCGCGAAAAAGAAATCCGCCAGATCGCCGACACGCTCTACAAGCGCGTGGACTGGCGCTGGCTGCAGCAGCGTGCGCCGCTGATCTCGATGGGCTGGTTCCCCGAGAGCGGCTTCATCGACCACGACTGGATGGGCTACAACGAGGCGATGATGCTGTACATCCTCGCGCTGGGCTCGCCCACGCACGGCGTCGACCCGGAAGCGTGGACCAGCTGGACCCGCACCTACAACAACGACTGGGGCGTATACCAGGGCCAGGAATACCTGTCCTTCGGCCCGCTGTTCGGCCACCAGTACAGCCATGTCTGGATCGATTTCCGCGATATCCAGGACCAGTACATGCGCGAACGCGGCATCGACTACTTCCTCAACAGCCGCCGCGCCACCCTGGCCCAGCGCGACTACGCCATCGACAACCCGATGAAGTGGAAGGACTACGGCGAGAACGTCTGGGGCCTGACCGCCGGCGACGGCCCGCAGAACACCAGCCAGGAATACCGCGGCGAGCAGCGCCAGTTCCGCCATTACTCCTCGCGCGGCGCCGGCCTGCGCGAGAACTTCGACGACGGCACCATCGTGCCGTCGGCGGCGATCTCCTCGATCGTGTTCGCCCCGGAAGTGGTGATCCCGGCCACCGAGGAAATGCACAAGCGTTACGGCAACTTCCTGTATTCCAGTTACGGGTTCCTGGACTCGTTCAACCCCAGCTTCAATTACGACATCCCGCTCAAGACCGGGCGCATGGTGCCGGACCGCGGCTGGGTGGCCAGCGATTACATCGCCATCGACCAGGGCCCGATTCTGGCGATGATTGCCAACTACCAGAACGAATTCGTCTGGACGGTGATGAAAAAGAACCCCTACATCCGCGCTGGTCTGGAACGCGCCGGCTTCACCGGTGGCTGGCTCACGCCCGAGGGTGAGCCGCAGCCCTTGCCGCAGAAGGACGAGCAAAAGGCGGCTGCCCGCTCGCTGGGCATGGCCGAATCGCGTGCCGCCGCCGCCCAGGCCCAGCAAGACCCCTCGCAACGCCAAAAACCCGAGTAATCCGTGCGCCTTTTGAAACTGTTGATGCTGGCCGCCGCCTTGTGTGCAGGTGCGGCGGGATGTAATCGCTCCGACCCCGCCAAGACCACCGTGCGCTTCTGGGCCATGGGCAAGGAAGCCGAAGTGGTCGCCGAGCTGGTGGCCGACTTCGAAAAGCAGAACCCGGACATCCACGTCGATGTGCAGAACATCCCGATGACCGCGGCGCACGAAAAGCTGCTCACCGCCTTTGCCGCCGACGGCTTGCCGGACGTGTGCCAGCTCGGCAACACCTGGCTGCCGGAATTTGCGCTGCTCGACACCCTGGAGCCGATGCAGCCGTATGTGGCGCGCTCGACGATCGTCGACCCGGCCGACTACTTTCCTGGCGTGTGGGACACCAACGTGGTCGATGGCACGCTGTACGGGGTGCCGTGGTATGTGGACACGCGCCTGCTGTTCTATCGCAAGGATCTGCTGCGCGAGGCCGGCTATAGCGAAATGCCCAAGACCTGGGCGGAGATGGAACAGGTGATGGCGGCGATCAAGCGCAAGGTCGGCCCCGACCGCTACGCCATCCTGATGCCGCTCAACGAGTTCGAACAGCAACTGTCGTTCGCGCTGCAGCAGGACGACCGCCTGCTGCGCGACCACGACAACTACGGCAACTTCCGCGGCGCAGGTTTCCGCAAGGCGCTGGGCTTCTACGACGGCATGTACCAGAAGGGCTGGGCGCCGAAGGTCTCCGAGACCCAGGTGTCCAACGTCTGGTACGAATTCTTCAATGGCTACTACGCGTTCTACCTGTCCGGGCCCTGGAACGTGCGCGAGTTCAAGCTGCGCCAGCCGCCGGGCATGGAAGGCAAGTGGGGCACCGCTGCATTGCCTGGGCCGAACGGCCTGGGTGCGGGCATTGCCGGCGGCTCCAGCCTGGTGATCTTCAAGTCCTCGCAACGCAAGGACGCCAGCTGGAAGCTGATCGAATATCTGTCGCAGCCGCAGGTGCAGGCGCGTTTCCACGCCATCATCGGCGACCTGCCGCCGCGCCGCAGCACCTGGAAGTTGCCGTCGCTGGCCAACGACGAACTGGCGCATGCCTTCGGCGACCAGCTTGAGCGGGTCAAGGCCACGCCCAAGGTGCTGGAGTGGGAGCGAATCGTGCAGGAAATGCGTCTGGTGACCGAGCGCGTGGTGCGCGGCGGTCAATCGCACGACGCCGCCGTGCAGGAACTGGATCAACGCGTTGACGAGATTCTGGCCAAGCGCCGCTGGATCTTCGAGCAGGAGGGCGGGCATGTCGGTCCGGCCGGTGAGGGGGCCACACCCGCGGTAGCGCCGTCTGCAGAAATCGTCACGCCAGCCGCCGCCGCGGGCCAGGGAGCCGCACCATGATGAAACGCAATTCCGTCGCCGGCTGGGTGTTCGCCGCGCCGTCGATCATGGTGCTGGGCATGTTCTTCGGCGTGCCGGTGTTCGCCGCGCTGGTGCTCAGCGTCACCGACTTCGACCTGTACGCACTGGCCGACAGCAGCCATCTGCGCTTCGTCGGCCTGGGCAACTACGTCGAACTGCTGCAGACGCCGCTGTTCTGGAAGTCGCTGTGGAACACCACGTATTTCGTGCTGCTGGGCGTGCCGATGTCGATCGGCGTCTCGCTCGGCGCCGCGCTCCTGCTCAATGCCAAGGCCTCGCGCTTCAAGGCGCTGTTCCGCACTGCCCTGTTCGCGCCGGTGGTGACCACCCTGGTGGCGGTGGCGGTGATCTGGCGTTACCTGTTCCACATCAAATACGGCCTGGTGAACTTCGGCCTCAGCCATCTGGGCATCGCTCCGATCGACTGGCTGGGCGACCCGCGCTGGGCCATGCCCACCATCATGCTGTTCGCGGTGTGGAAGAACTTTGGCTACAACATGGTGATCTTCCTGGCCGGGCTGCAGGCGATCCCGCAAGACCTGTACGAGGCCGCGCGCATCGACGGCGCCTCGCGCTGGAAGCAGTTCCTGCACATCACCTTGCCGATGCTCGGCCCGGTGCTGATGGTGGTTGGCGTGATCACCATTTCCGGCTATTTCCAGCTGTTTGCCGAACCCTACGTGATGACCCGCGGCGACCCGCTCCAGAGCACCGTCAGCGTGCTGTATTTCATGTTCGAAGAAGGCTTCAAGTGGTGGAACCTCGGCCGTGCATCGGCAGTGGCGTTCCTGTTGTTCCTGATCATCCTGGCGGTGACCACCGTGATGTTGCGCTTTGGCCGCAAGAAGGACCTGATATGAGCCGTGATGTCGGCGAATCGCGCTGGAATGCCGTGCTGATCAACGGCGGCCTGCTGGTGCTGGCCCTGATCAGCCTGGCGCCGCTGCTATGGATGCTGTCTGTGTCGTTCATGCCCACCGGCGAGGCCAGCCGGTTTCCGCCGCCAATGCTGCCCTCGGCGTTCACCACCGCCAACTACCACGAGCTGTTTGCGCGCACCGGCATGGCGCGCAACTTCGCCAACAGCCTGCTGGTGTCCGGGCTGATCACGTTGGGCTCGCTGCTGATCAACACCATGGCCGGCTATGCGTTCGCCAAGCTGCAGTTCGTCGGCCGCGAGCGCATCTTCAAGATCCTGATGGCCGCGTTGGTGATCCCGGCGCAGGTGGCGATGCTGCCGCTGTTCCTTCTGATGAAGCAGCTGCACCTGGTCAACAACATCGGCGGGGTGGTGGTGCCGGCCTTGGCCACGGTGTTTGGCATCTTCCTGGTGCGCCAGTACGCGCGCAGCATTCCCGATGAATTGATCGAGGCCGCGCGCATCGATGGCGCCAGCGAGATGCGGATCTTCTTCCAGATCGTGCTGCCGATGCTCAAGCCGGTGCTGGTCACCCTGACCATCTTCACCTTCATGGGCTCGTGGAATGACTTCATGTGGCCGCTGATCGTGCTGACCGACCAGGAGCAATACACCTTGCCGGTGGCGCTGGCGGCGCTGTCGCGCGAGCACATCATGGACGTGGAACTGATGATGGCCGGTGCAGTGGTGACGGTGATTCCGGTACTGCTATTGTTCCTGGCGTTGCAGCGTTACTACATCCAAGGTCTTCTGCTGGGGAGTGTGAAGGGGTGAAACCGATCGTTCGGGCAGTGCTTGCCATGGCCGCCGTTGCCAGTGGTGCGGGCGTGGCGCAGGCGCAGGAGCGCGTGCTCGACGGTTTCAACGACATCGGCGCGTGGCGCCTGGTGGTCTCCAACCAGGTCAGCGGTTCGCTGCGGCCGGTGGCCACGACATCCGGCGGGCATGCGTTGTGCCTGGACTACAACTTCAATGGCGTGTCCGGTTATGTCGGCATCCGCCGCAACCTGCCGATCGACTATCCAGAGAACTACCGCCTCGGGTTTTCGCTGCGCGGCGACTCGCCGTCCAACGATCTGCAGGTCAAGCTGATCGATGCCAGCGGCGACAACGTGTGGTGGGTCAACCGGCCGGGCTTCACGTTTCCGAAGAACTGGACCACGTTCAACTACCGCAAGCGCAACATCGAAAAAGCCTGGGGCCCGGGTGCGGACAAGCAACTGCGCAGCAGCGCGGACGTGGAATTCACCATCTATAACAAGGTGGGCGGCAAGGGCACGGTGTGCTTCGATCGGCTGACCCTCACCCCGTTGCCGCCGGAAGACACCTCGCCGCTCAAGGCCGAGGCCATCACAGACACCGCGCCCGCGCTGGAACAACGCCTGGCCGACGGCAAGCCCGACACCTTCTGGCTCAGCGGCGCGGTCAAGCAACAGACGGTCACGCTGGACCTGGGCAAGGTGCGCGAATTCGGCGGCGCGGTGGTGCAGTGGGTGCCCGGCCTGCAGGCCTCGCAATATGTGGTGCGTGCCTCCGCTGATGGGCGCAGCTGGCGCGACCTGCGCACCGTCACCGCCGGTGCGGGCGGTACCGACTGGCTGGCGCTGCCCGATACCGAGGCGCGCTACCTGCGTTTCGATCTCAAGGACGGCCCCAACTGGCGCTACGGCATCAAGGAAGTGCAGTTGCAGCCGCTGGCATTCGCCGCAACGCCCAATGACTTCATCAAGTCGCTGGCCGCGCAGCTACCGCGTGGCAGTTATCCGCGCGGCTTCTCCGGCGAGCAGCCGTACTGGACCATCCTGGGTCTGGATGGCGGCACCGAGCAGGGCCTGATCGGCGAAGACGGTGCGGTGGAAGTGGGTAAGGGCGGTTTCAGTATCGAACCGTTCGTGGTCACCGGCGGCAAGGTGCTGCACTGGTCCGACGTCAGTAGCGAGCAGAGCCTGCAGGACGATTACCTGCCGATTCCCAGTGTCGATTGGCACCACGACCTGATGAATCTACGCGTCACTGCCTTCGTGCAGGGCACTCCAGATCAGGCGCAACTGGTCGCGCGTTACCAACTGCACAACACCGGCAAGGAGGCGCGGGACTTCACCCTGGCGCTGGCCGTGCGTCCATTCCAGGTCAACCCGCCGGCGCAGTTCCTCAATACCCTGGGCGGCGTCAGCCGGATCGACCAGCTGGCCGTGGACGGCGGCCAGGTCAGCGTCAACGGCAAGCCGCGCGTGTTCGCTGCGCAGCGCCCGGATGCCAGCTTTGCCAGCGCCTTCGACAGCGGCATGGACGTCAGCCATCTCACCGCCGCCACGCCGCCAACAGTCACCCAGGTCAAGGACGAAACCGGCCTGGCCTCGGGTGTGCTGCTGTATCGCTGGAAGCTGGAGCCTGGTCAGCGGCGTGAAGTGGCGCTGGTCATTCCGCAGACCGGCGCCACGCAGTTGCCGGCCGGCTTCGATGCCGACACGGCGCAGCAGCAGGTCGCCCAGCAATGGCGCAGCAAGCTCGATCGGGTGCGCATCAGCGTGCCGGCCGAAGGCAAGCCGGTGGTCGACACCTTGCGCACGGCGCTGGCGCACATGCTGATTTCGCGTATCGGCCCGCGCCTGCAGCCGGGCACGCGCTCGTATTCGCGCAGCTGGATCCGCGACGGCGCGATGATTTCCGAAGGGCTGCTGCGGCTGGGCCGCGAAGACGTGGTGCGCGACTATGTCGACTGGTTCGCGCCGTTCCAGTTCGCCGACGGCATGGTGCCGTGCTGCGTGGACGACCGCGGCAGCGACCCGGTGCCGGAAAACGATAGCCATGGCGAGCTGATCTACAACATCGCTGAGTACTACCGCTACACCGGCGACAAGGCGTTCCTGGAAAAGATGTGGCCGCACGTCACCGGCGCCTACGACTACATGGAAAAACTGCGCGCCAGCGAACGCACCGAAGACAATTTCATGCGCAACCCGGCGTTCTACGGAATGATGCCGGTGTCGATCAGCCACGAAGGCTATTCGGCCAAGCCGGTACATTCGTACTGGGACAACTTCTGGGCCCTGCGCGGTTACAAGGACGCCGCCATGCTGGCCGGCGCGCTCGACAAGCCGGATGACGCCGCCCGGTTCGGCGCCGCACGTGATGAATTTAGTGGCGACCTGATCGCCTCGCTCGGTGCAGCGGTGCGCCAGCACAACCTCGATTTCCTGCCCGGCTCGGCCGAACTCGGTGATTTCGACGCCACCTCCACCACCATCGCGCTCACTCCGGGTGGCGAGCAGCAGCGCCTGCCGCAGGAATTGTTGAACAACACCTTCGAGCGCTACTGGAAGGAGTTCTCCGACCGCCGCGACAGCAAGCGCGAATGGAAGGACTACACGCCGTACGAGTGGCGCAACGTGGCCGCATTCGTAAGGCTGGGCTGGCGCGAGCGTGCCTGGGATGCCACTGCGTTCTTCTTCAAGGACCGCGCGCCGCAGCCCTGGAACCAGTGGGCCGAAGTGGTCTCGCGCACCCCGCGCACGCCGTTCTTCGTCGGCGACCTGCCGCATGCCTGGGTGGCCTCGGACTTCGTCCGCTCGGTGCTGGACATGTTTGCCTACACCCGCGAATCCGACCAGAGCCTCGTGATTGCCGCCGGCACGCCGACGCGCTGGTTCGAGGGCAAGGGCATCGGCATCGCCGAATTGCGTACACCTTACGGCCGCCTCAACTACAGCTTGCAGCGCAGCGAAAAACAGCTGCAACTGCAGCTGCACCCCGGCTTGCTGATGCCGCCGGGCGGTGTGGTGTTTGCGTGGCCGTACCAGGGCGAACCGGGCAAGGCCAGCGTCAACGGCGAATCGGTCGACTGGCAGAATGGCGAGCTGCGCATCCAGCAGCTGCCAGCCACGGTGCAGATCTATGTGCCTAGCGCGGTGCGGCGGGCCGAGAAGACCGCGCAATGATGCTCGTGCCTTGTCCGCGACGGGCAGGGCAGTGGCGCCACCGCGGCCTGATGCTGGCCTCGGTGGCGCTGTTGGGGGCGTGCTCTGCGGCAGCCCAGGCAGGGCCGGCGGAAGTGCGGCTCCAGACCGATCAAGCGAAGCCGCGTGGCGCGGCCGCGGTGGTTGCCGGATCAGGGCCGGCGACTGCCTCCACCGCACAGGCGCGCGAGATGACCCTGGTCACGCTCAACCTGCATCACGACCGCGAGGACTGGCCAGGCCGTCGCGCGCATATCGCCAAGGAACTCAGGCAGCTGGCGCCGGACGTGATCGCACTGCAGGAGGTCATCGAGCGGCGCGGCAGCTTGGAAAACCAGGCCGTCTGGCTGGCGCGGAAGCTTGGGTACGCGGTCATCTTCGTCTCGGTCGATCCTGTCGGTGCGCCCAAGCGCTACGGCAATGCGCTGCTGAGCCGGCGCAAGGTGCTGGCGCGCCATGAGCGCCTGCTGCAGCCGCTGGACGACTATCGGGTTGCCGCGCATCTGCAGATCGATGTCGACGGCCAGCCGGTCAACGTCTACGTCACCCATCTCAATGAACGTGCCGATGCGCGCGGCACCGCCACGCGCACGCGCCAGGTCGGCGATCTGCTGGAGTTCATTTCCTCCACGAGTGCGCAGGCGCCGGTGGTGATTGCCGGCGACTTCAACACCGCCGCCGATGCACTGGATCTGCAAGCACTACGCAAGGGCTATGGCGACAGCTACGGCAGCGTGCATCGCACTAGCGATGTCACGGTCAGCACCTTGAACATGCACATCTTCGACAAGCCGGCGCGCATCGACCACGTGTTCTTCCAGCAGACCCGCCTACTCGCCCGCGAAGCACGCATCCTGTTCGACACGCCCTACGCCGAAGGTCGCTGGGCATCGGATCACTACGGCGTGTGGGTGCGCCTGCAGCTCGCGCCACCGGCGCAGTCCGCACCGAGCGACCGAATGCCGTAGGAGCGCACCCGGGCGCGACGGAGCGTTACCGATAACGCCCCGTCGCGCCCAGGTGCGCTCCTACAAGACAGCGCACTGCGGCGCCCTCACGCTCATCCATGCAGCCGATTGAAGATCTGCACACCCGCCAGCCACACCCCGGCCATGCTGCCGAAATTGGTCAGCAGGAACGTCAGCACCACGCGCGAGACGCGATTGCGATACCAGCCGCGCAGCGTCTGCGCATCGTCGCGCAAGGACAAGAAATCGCCATAGGCCGGCTTGCGCATATGCACTTCGACCAGTGCCGCGAACGCACCGGTCGGCACGCTCAGACGGAACGGCTTGAACGGTGCCACCACCGCGGCGGTGAGAATGCTCAACGGATGGCTGCCCGCCAGCAGGCAGCCCAATGCCGCCAGGCCGCCGGTATACATCGCCCACTGCAGCAGCAGGTCGGCGCCCATGCTCAGGCCACCGCGCCAGAAGCCGATCCCGATGCCGGCGATGATCACCGCCAGGATGCCCAGCGTAATCCAGGGGATGCGCTTGCGCTGCTGTACGTACTCCAGCGACTCGCGCAGCGGACCGGGTGCATCGGTGTCCTGCTCCAGATGCCGCGCCAGGCCGGCCAGATGGCCTGCACCGACCACTGCCAGCACCTCGTGCTGTCCGGCACCGGCTTCTTCGCGCAGACGCGTGGCCATGTAGCGATCGCGCTCGGCAATCACCGTCTCGTACAGCTCCGGACTTTCGCTGGCAAAGTCGCCGAAGCTCGCCTCCAGCATGTCGCCCTGCTTGAGCTTCTCGATCTCCTCTTCGCCGACTTCGTCAGCGGCGAACAGCCCGCCAAGCAGGCCGCCAGCCAACTTCATCTTGCCGAAGAAGCCCAGCCGCCCGGATGCACGCTTGAAGGTCAGCCCGACTTCGCGATCGATCAGATGCACCGGCAGCCCCTGCGCTCGCGCCAGGTTGACCGCCTCTTTCAATTCGGCACCCGGCTCGATGCCGAGCTGCTTGGCCAGGCGGCGCTGGTAGGCGGCCAGCGCCAGGTTCGCGGCGAACAGGGCCACGCGGCCCTTGCGGATCACCTGCACCAGATCCAGTCGGGCAAGAGCATCCGGGTCGCTGAGCGCCTGCAACCGCTGCGCATCCAGCTCCACGGCCACCGCATCGTAGCGGCCGCTGCCGATCGCACGTTGCACCGCCGCCACGCTGGCCAGCGACACGTGCGCGGTGCCCAGCAAGGTGTAACGCACGCCATCGCGTTCGACGATGCGGTGCGGCTGGCCGGACAGCGCATCGTCCAGAACGGGGGTGGTCTGCTCAGTCATTGGGGTATTCATCAGAAGGAGGGGCGGTGTCACCGGAGCCGAGCGGGCGCTGCATCTGCACGCCGTCCAACCAGCGGCCCTGCTTGCGGCCGATACCGGTGAACACTCCGACTGTGCGAAATCCAAAACGTTCATGCAGCCGTCGCGATGCCTGGTTGGCGGCATCGCCGATCACCGCAATCATCTGCCGGTAGCCGCGCTGTTCGCAGATCGAGATCAGCTCGCCCAGCAAGGCCTTGCCGATGCCGCGGCCTTGCATGTCGGCAGCGAGATAGATCGAGTTCTCGACCGTGAAGCGATACCCGGTGCGCGCACGAAACGCGCTGACATAGGCATAACCGACCACGGTCCCGTCGTACTCGGCGACCAGGTACGGGTAGCCCGCGTCCACGATCGCCTGCACGCGGGCCCGCATCTCTTCGCTGGAGGGCGCGCTGTATTCGTAGGTGTTGAACCCGGCGATCTGCTCCGCATAGATCGCTGTGATCGCCGGGATGTCCGCATCGCGGACTGCACGCAGCTCGACGGGCATGCGGTCAGTCGATGTAGCGCTTGAGCAGGTCGCCGTACGCATCGATGCGGCGATCACGCAGGAACGGCCAGATACGCCGCACATGTTCGCTGCGCTGCAGATCGACATCGCAGATCAGCACGGTCGGGTCCTGGCCGGCTTCGGCAATGAATTCGCCCTGCGGCCCCAGCACATGGCTGTTGCCCCAGAACTGGATGCCCGAGGCACCCAGCGGCGAGGGCTCATGCCCGACGCGGTTGCACGACAGCACCGGCACGCCGTTGGCCACCGCATGTCCGCGATGGCTCAGGATCCACGCATCGCGCTGGCGCTCCTGCTCGGCTTGCTGGTCGTTCGGGTCCCAGCCGATCGCGGTGGGGTAGAGCAGCAGTTCCGCACCGGCCAGCGCCATCAACCGCGCGGCTTCCGGATACCACTGATCCCAGCACACCAGCACGCCCAGGCGGCCGACCGAGGTGTCGATCGGCGTGAACCCCAGATCGCCCGGGGTGAAGTAGAACTTCTCGTAGAAGCCCGGGTCGTCGGGGATGTGCATCTTGCGGTACTTGCCGAGCAGGCGGCCGTCGGTTTCGAACACCACCGCGGTGTTGTGATACAGGCCGGCGGCGCGGCGCTCGAACAACGAGGCCACCAACACCACGCCGTGCTGCTTGGCCAGCGCTCCCAGACGGTCGGTACTGGGGCCGGGAATCGGCTCGGCCAGGTCGAATTCGTCCACCGACTCGTGCTGGCAGAAATACGCACCGTTATGCAGCTCCTGCAGCAGCACCAGCTTGGCGCCCTGCGCGGCGGCTTCGGCCACGCGCGACTCGATGACGGCCAGATTGGCCTCGGCGTCGCCGTGGTTGCGCTCCTGGATCAGCGCGACGGAAAGAGGGTGACGGGACATGGCATCTCATCCTGCAAGGTAGCGCACTACGGTAGCGCGCCATGGCATAACACCGGCCTGCCGGCCGGAACAAGAAACGACGCGCTGCCTGGAGCAGCCGTCGGGTCGACAACGGTCAGGCGGCGAGCAGGCCGGCCGGCACCTGCATGGTCAGGCAATGCAGGCTGCCGTTCTGCCAGATCAGCGCACGGCACGGCACTGCCACGATCTCGTGCTGCGGGAACGCCTGCGCCAGCACCGCCTGCGCCACCGTATCGGCCGGATCGCCGTAGGCCGGCATCAGCACCGCGCCGTTGACGATCAGGAAGTTGGCGTACGACGCCGCAAGCCGCCGGCCCTGGTCCAGGATCGGCTCGGCCCAGGGCAGCACGAACAGCCGATAGGGCTGGCCGTCGGCCTTGCGCAGGGCCGCCAGTTCATTGCCCATCGCCTGCAGTTCGGCGTAATGCGAATCGCCCGGCACATCGCAGCCCTGGTAGACGATCGCATCCGGGCCGGCAAAGCGCGCCAGCGTATCGATATGCGCGTCGGTATCGTCGCCTTCCAGGTAACCGTGATCCAGCCATAGCACGCGGTCCTGCGCCAGCCATGTGGCCAGATCGCTGCTCAGCGATTCGCGGGTGCGCTGCGGGTGGCGTTCGTGCAGGCACTTCCAGGTCGTCAGCAGGGTGCCGGCGCCGTCGGTTTCAATCGCGCCGCCTTCCAGTGCAAAGTCCACCGTCTGCACCGGCGTCGGCACAAACACCTGCGCGGCCTCCAGCGAGCTCACCAATTGATCGTCCAGGCTGGCCTCGAATTTGCCGCCCCAGCCGGTGAAGCGGAAATCCATCAGCCGGAAGCCGCCATCCTGGCGCAGCGTGATCGGGCCCGAATCGCGCAGCCAGGTGTCGTTGTAGGCAGCGACCACGAAACGCACGCGTGCCATGTCCACCCGCGCCGAACGCAGCCGTGCTTCGGCGTAGATCTGCAGATCGTCATCGGCCACGCAGATGACCACCGGCTCGAATCGGGAAATCGCCGTCACCAGCGCGATATAGGTCTCTTCCACATCGGCCAGGCGCTCGGCCCAATCGGTACCGGCATGCGGCCACGCGAGCAGCACGGCGGATTGAGGTTCCCACTCGGCGGGAAAACGAAGACGGTCGGTCATGCCTGGCAATTACTCTTCTTGGTGTGCGGGCAGCCGCCTGCACGTTCATCGGTCTCCCGCAGGCGAATGCGGGCTCTTGCAGCCCGGGCGTGCATGGACGCGCCCGGGCTTGGTACAGATTCGCAGCAGCGCATGTCCGGCTGCTGACGGGCGCAACGCACCTCACGCCGCATACCGTGATGGCCGCAGGTGCGGCGCGCAGGCGCCAGCAACTGCGGCTGCGTTGTCGTCAACGGATCGGCGGCTTCGGCCCGATTTCGTTGGCATCGGCCTTGTTGGCCACCACGTCGATCACCTTGCTCTTTTCGAAGTACACGGTGAACGCCGGATACACCCAGCGATGGATGGTCGGCCACTGGCGCTTCTGGCCGCCGCGCGGGTCGAGCTTTTCCGTTGGCGCGCCGTAGCGGCCTTCGACCTGGCTCATGCTGTCACCACGCAAGGGCAGGGCGGCGGCAGGCTTCTGCTGTGCACGATCGACCAGCAGCGTATCGGCCGACGCGACGGCACTGATCCCCATCAGCGCGATTGTCAGCACGATCGGCGGCATCACAAACAAACGGTTGCGCATGTCATCTACTCCCCAGTGGACAAGATTTCAGATGGTGATTACAGCAAAAAACCAGCACCCGCGTTGCGTCTTGATGCAATGACCGCCCGGCAGGCGCGGAGACCTTCCGCCACGGGCGAAGCACTGCCGACGTGAAGCAGCGGCCAAGAAAAAACCGCCCGGAGGCGGCTTTCTCGGGTCTTGCACGCGCCGTAAAGGCTTAGCGCTGACGCGCCTTGAAACGCGGGTTCGACTTGCAGATCACGAAGACCTTGCCGCGGCGGCGGACCACCTTGCAGTCGCGGTGACGGGTCTTCGCAGACTTCAGGGAGGACAGGACTTTCATGGCACACCTCGGTGTAAACGGTTGGGTTCGATGGAAGAGTGCCCGCGTTCGAAGGGTGCACTCGCAATTAAGCCGGCAATTCTAACCGGCTTTTCGTCGTGCTTTCAAGTGGTTGCAGCGCAATCGTGGCGTGCGGCGCTACACTACCGTCTGATGCCGCTCCCGGAAGCCTGAATGACCGACCTTTCACCCGTCCTCACCATCGATGGTCCCTCCGGCGCCGGCAAGGGCACGGTCAGCCGGATCGTAGCCGCCCGGCTGGGCTGGCACTATCTCGATTCGGGTGCACTCTATCGTGCGGTAGGGGTGGCGGCGAGCTGGGCCGATCTGGATGTCTCCGACCCGGCCGCCCTGGTGCGCTGCACCTTTGACACGAAGGTGGAGTTCGACGACGCGGGTGAGGCAGGCTTGCGGGTGCTGGTCAACGGGGTGGACGCCACCGGCGAATTGCGCCTGGAAACCACCGGAGCCCTGGCCTCGGCGATCGCCGCGATCCCGGAGGTGCGCAGCGCGCTCAAGGAACGCCAGCGCGCATTCAGGCGGGCGCCCGGGCTGGTCGCCGACGGGCGCGACATGGGCACGGTGATCTTCCCGGACGCCGCCTTCAAGGTCTTCCTGACCGCCAGTGCCGAAGAACGTGCGGGCCGTCGCCATAAACAGTTGATGGAAAAGGGTGTTTCGGTTATCTTTGACGACCTGCTGCGCGAGATCATGGCTCGAGATGCCAGAGATGCGCAGCGGGTGGTGGCGCCATTGCGGCCGGCCGAAGACGCCGTGCTGATCGATACCAGCGGAATCGGGATCGAGGATGTCGTCCAGCGTGTGGTTGCGGTGATCGCTGCCCGCACGCCGTCGTAAGCGTTCCGCAAGCGGGCCTGTCCCGCCGACCGTAAGGCGTTCCAAGGCTCCGTCGCGCATCCTGCGTGGCGGTTCTACTACTTCCAAACCGACTCGTTGTTGGGGTCGACCAACAGGCTGGGCGGTCCGTCTCTGTCGCACCCCGACGACCGGCGCCCGTGTGTTCAACTGAGTAAATCCAAATGACAGAATCTTTTGCTGAACTGTTCGAAGCCAGTCAAGCCAATCTGGCGAAGCTGAAGCCGGGCTCGATCGTCACCGGTACCGTCGTGGAAGTGCGCGGCGACGTGGTGGTGATCAACGCTGGCCTGAAGTCCGAAGGCATCGTGCCGATCGAGCAGTTCCGTAATGACGCTGGCGAGATCGATGTGGGCGTGGGCGACCAGGTCAAGGTTGCGCTGGACTCCATCGAAAACGGCTTCGGCGAAACCGTGTTGTCGCGCGAGAAGGCTAAGCGCGCGATGGTGTGGGACGAGCTGGAAGAAGCGTTGGAAAAGAACGAAACCATCACCGGCCGCATCAGCGGCAAGGTCAAGGGTGGTTTTACCGTGGACATCAAGGATGTCCGCGCGTTCCTGCCCGGTTCGCTGGTGGATGTGCGCCCGGTGCGCGACCCGGCCTACCTGGAAGGCAAGGAACTCGAGTTCAAGCTGATCAAGCTGGACCGCAAGCGCAACAACGTGGTTGTGTCGCGTCGTGCAGTGGTCGAGAGCGAGCACTCGGAAGAGCGCGAGCAGCTGATGGACAAGCTGCAGGAAGGCGCGATCCTGAAGGGTGTCGTCAAGAACCTGACCGACTACGGCGCATTCGTGGACCTGGGCGGTATCGACGGCCTGCTGCACATCACCGACATGGCCTGGAAGCGCGTGCGCCATCCGTCCGAAGTCGTCAATGTCGGCGACGAGCTGGACGTGCGCGTGCTGAAGTTCGATCGCGAGCGTAACCGCGTCAGCCTCGGCCTGAAGCAGCTGGGCGAAGATCCGTGGGACAACATCGCACGTCGTTACCCGGCCAACAGCCGCGTGTTCGGCAAGGTCTCCAACGTCACCGATTACGGCGCATTCGTCGAGATCGAGCCGGGCGTCGAAGGTCTGGTGCACGTCTCCGAAATGGATTGGACCAACAAGAACGTCAACCCGTCCAAGGTTGTGCAGGTTGGTGACGAAGTCGAAGTGATGGTGCTGGATGTCGACGAGGAGCGTCGCCGCATCTCGCTGGGCATGAAGCAGGTTGCCGCCAATCCGTGGGAAACCTTCGCTGCCACCCACAAGAAGAACGACAAGGTGTCCGGTCAGATCAAGTCGATCACCGACTTCGGCATCTTCATCGGTCTGGACGGCGGCATCGACGGCCTGGTGCACCTGTCCGACATCAGCTGGAACACCACCGGCGAAGATGTCGTGCGCAACTACAAGAAGGGCGACACGCTGGAAGCCGTCGTGCTGGCAGTTGACCCGGAACGCGAGCGCATCAGCCTGGGCGTCAAGCAGCTGGAGCAGGACCCGTTCGGCCAGTACATGGCGTCCAACCCGAAGGGTTCGAAGGTGGAAGGCGTGGTGCGTGAAGTGGATGCCAAGGGCGCCACGATCGACCTGGCCGATGGCATCGAAGGCTACGTCGCTGCACGCGACATCGCCAACGAGCGCGTCGACGATGCGACCCAGCACCTGAAGGTCGGCGACAAGATCGAAGCCAAGTTCGTGGGCATGGACCGCAAGGGCCGCACCCTGCAGCTGTCGATCAAGGCCAAGGACGATGCCGAAATGCGCGAGACGCTGGAGGAATATCAGTCTTCCGCTGCGTCGGGCGGCATGACCCAGCTGGGCGCGCTGCTGCGTGCACAGTTGAACAGCAACAAGTCCGAGTAAGCGCGTAGCGCTCTCGCGAGCGTGATGGATCGGCCCGGGCTTGCCCGGGCCGATTCCGATGTGTCAGTCGAAAAAAGCAAGTCTTCCCATGACCAAGTCCGAATTGATTGAAATCCTGGCGCGACGCCAAGCGCATCTGAAGTCGGACGACGTGGATCTGGCAGTGAAGTCGCTGCTGGAGATGATGGGGCAGGCGCTGTCCGATGGTGATCGGATCGAAATTCGTGGCTTCGGCAGTTTTTCGCTGCATTACCGTCCACCTCGTCTGGGACGCAATCCCAAGACCGGTGAATCGGTCGCGTTGCCGGGCAAGCATGTTCCCCATTTCAAGCCAGGCAAGGAATTGCGTGAGCGCGTCAGCTCCGTGGTCCCGGTCGATCTGGCCGGTGCGGCGGACTGACGGCGGCTCTCCCGCTGCGTTTATGTCGGCTCGGTTAAGCTAGGCCCCTTCCCGACGGAGTCTCGCGATGAAGGTGTTTCGCTTGTTGGTGATGTTGGCTTTCCTGTTGGTCGGCCTGGTCATCGGTGCCGTCAATTCGCAGGACATCACTCTCGATTTCCTGTTCTCCAGTGTGCATACCACCTCCGGAGTCGCGATCATTGCCGCGCTGCTGGTGGGTGTGTTGATCGGTGCCGGCATGGTGCTGGTCAGTGTGGTCATTCCCCTCTATTCCAAGCTGCGCCAGGCCAACAAGGCTGTTGCGGTCAGCCGCGCCGACGCCGGGCCGATCACGCCTGCCGCCGTCGAGCCGCGCCCTCTCGATGGACTCTAAGCACGTATGGACTTCCTGACCGAGTGGTTCTGGTTTTTCCTGTTTCTACCGTTGGCGGCATTGAGCGGCTGGATCGTCGGTCGACGCGGTGGTCAGCGCCACGGCGATACCCAGGTCAGTCGTCTGTCCAGCACGTATTTCCGCGGTCTGAACTATCTGCTCAACGAGCAGCCGGATAAGGCGATCGAGCTGTTTCTGCACATCGCCGAATTGGACAAGGAAACCTTCGAGACGCAGGTGGCACTGGGCCACCTGTTCCGCCGTCGTGGCGAGGTGGATCGCGCCATCCGCCTGCACCAGGGCCTGGTGCAGCGCGCCGACCTGACCGACCAGCAGCGGGTGCAGGCCCTGCTTGCGTTGGGCGAGGACTACATGAAGTCCGGTCTGCTGGATCGTGCCGAAACGGTCTTCACCGAACTTGCGCAGCTCGATCAGCGCGCTCCGCAGGCGCTGCGTCATCTGATCGGCATCTACCAGGCCGAGCGTGACTGGGAAAAGGCGATCGATAACGCCACCCGCTATGAAGAAGTCACTGGCGAGCCGATGGGCAAGCTGATCTCGCAGTTCGAGTGCGAGCTGGCCGACCGCTACCGCGGATTGGGCAAGGCCGATGAGGCCCTGCAGGCGATTGCGCGGGCCTATCAGGCAGACGGTACGTCGGTGCGCGCCGGCATTCTGGAAGGGCGCATCGAAGGCGAACGCGGCCACGACGAAGCCGCCGTGCGCGCGTTCGAGCGCGCGGCCCGGCATGATCCGGAGTACCTGCCGGAGATCATCCCGGCGCTGATGGCGGCATATCGCCGCGTCGGCGATATCGCCGGTGCGCGTAATTTCCTGTCGGAGATGACCGAGCACTATCGCGGCATCGCCCCGGTGCTGGCGCTGACGCAGCTGATGGAAGCGCAGGATGGCGTGGCGCCTGCGCTGGCGTATCTCGGCCGACAGCTCAAGGATCGGCCCTCGGTCCGTGGCGAATCGGCCTTGATCGACCTGACGCTTGCCGAAGGCAGCGATCCGGTGGGCACCTTGAACGATCTCAAGCACATCACCGACCAGTTGCTGGTGCGCAATCCCAGCTACCGCTGCACGCGTTGCGGGTTCGGTGCAAAGACCCACCACTGGCAGTGCCCGAGCTGCAAGGAATGGGGCACGGTCAAGCCGCTGCTGAACTACGCGGTGGTGTAAGGCGTGTTGGCGCGATCCAGGCAACCGACCTCCGGCCTTGCCCAGTCCTCGTGGGCGGGCGTTCGCGCCATGCGTGGGCGGGGCCCTGTGGTGATCCGCACGGCTCAGGGCTTGCGCGTGCGGCCCTCCACCATCAACGGCAGCCTGCAGTGTGGCTCGCTCTGCGCTGAAACAGCGAGCATGTGGCCCGGCTGCTGTGTCAGGGCCAGCGGCACCGTTTTGATGCAGCCGCCACGTGCCCGTGGCGCGTACCGTGGTGAGCCCCGCTGATGCTGCACGATTGGCTCTGGTGCGCGCTGCACTTGGTGGTCGCCGCGGTTGGCACGTGGCTGCTGCGGCGTTACGCGCTGCACCGCCGTCTGCTCGACCATCCCGGCGAGCGACGTAGCCATGTCGTGGCCACGCCGCGCGGCGGTGGCATGGCGATCGTCGTGGCTATTTTGCTGGGCTGCGCGACGGCAGGGGTGGCCTGGCCTGCCGTACGCACGGTGGTCGGCTGGTTTGCGGTCGGGTTGATCCTGGTGGCGGGAGTGGGTTGGTTGGACGACCATCGCCCGTTGTCGGCCCGGGTACGTTTTGCCATCCACCTGATCGCCTCCGCATCGCTCGGGCTGCTGGTCTTTCATTCCACCGGCGATGTTCTGGACGGCATCCTTAGCGCGGCCGCATCGGTCGTGCTGATCAATGTCTGGAACTTCATGGATGGCATCAACGGCCTGGCTGCCAGTCAGGCGGCGCTGGCCGCGCTGGCCTTCGCTGCCGTGGTCCCGGACGGGTGGTCCTTGGCCGGCCTGACAGTGGCAGCGGCGTGTCTGGGCTTCCTGCCGTTCAACTTCCCGCGCGCGCGGATCTTTCTCGGCGATGGCGGTAGCGGTGCATTGGGGTATGTGCTGGCCGCGCTGCTTGCCCTGAGCGTGGCGGGCGGACAACTCAGCTGGTGGATCGGCTGGCTACCCTTGACCGCCTTTCTTGTAGACGCCGGCTTCACACTGCTGACTCGCATGCTCGGCGGTCAGCGGTGGTGGGAGCCACATGCGCAGCATGTCTATCAGCGCCTGGCGCGCCGTCTTGCGACACACGTTCCGGTTACTGGTGTTTACTTCGCTTTCAGCGTCACTGCCGTCTGCTTGTTTGTGTTAATTCGTCATGATGCTTTCTGGCAGCAGGTTGTCGCCGCGCTCGTCTGGGGCGTTGGCGTGACTGCCATCTGGTTCTTTCTGCGCGATGGACTGCGCAATTCCTGAGTAACGGATTCCTATGATTTCCTGGCGTGACCGTTTGACCAAGGCGCTGCCGCAAGTGGCAGTGGTGGTACACGACCTATTGATGGTCTGGGTGTGCTGGCAACTGCTGCACGCGGGCCGTTACTCGATGCTGCGCGAGGCCCCCGATCTTCCGTTGTGGGACTGGCGCACCGGCGTGGTGCTGGTGGCGCAGGGACTGGTGTTCTGGAAGATGGGGCTGTACCGCGGACTGTGGCGCTTCGCGTCGGTGCCCGACCTCTGGAACATCTTCAAATCGAGCTTTCTCGGGCTGGTGGCCATCGTGCTGGCGCTGTCGTACGACCGCCTGGATGGGGTGCCGTTGTCGGTGCTGGTGGTCTATCCCTTCGCCCTGTCTGCGCTGCTGGGAACGCCGCGCCTGCTGTATCGCGCCTGGAAGGACTACCAGATTGCGCATTCCGGCGATACCGCGCAGCGCGTGTTGATTCTGGGTGCCGGGCGCGCCGCCGAAGGCCTGGTGCGCGATCTACGCCGCACCGGCACTTTCGTGCCGGTCGGCTTTCTGGACGATGCGGCCAACCTGCACGGTGCCAAGATCCAGGGCCTCAACGTGCTGGGTAACCTGGATGAGGCTGCCTCGATCGCCAAGGAAACCGCTGCCAAGCTGCTGGTGATCGCGATCCCGTCGCTGGACGCGTCCGGCATGCAGCGCGTGGTGGCGATCTGCGAAAGCACCGGGCTGCCGTTCCGGATGGTGCCCAAGCTGATCAATGTGCTGGAAGGGCGCTCGCTGCCGGGCGAGCTGAAGGAAGTGGCGATCGAGGACCTGCTCAATCGCAAGCCGGTCACGCCCGACTGGCGCCTGATCCGCGACTGGCTGACCAACAAGACGGTGATGGTGACCGGCGCCGGTGGTTCCATCGGCTCGGAAGTCTGTCGGCAATGTGCGCGCCACGGTGCCCGTCGCATCGTGTTGCTGGAGATCGACGAGCTGGCCCTGCTGACCATCGACTCGGATCTGCGCCGGCTGTTCCCGGACATCGAGGTGGTGCGCGTGCTTGGCGATTGCGGCGACCCGGCGGTGGTGGCGCATGCCTTGAGCACTGCGGCGCCCGACGCGGTGTTCCATGCCGCCGCCTACAAGCAGGTGCCGTTGCTCGAAGAACAACTGCGCGAGGCGGTGCGCAACAACGTGCTGGCGACGGAAAACGTCGCGCGCGCCTGTCAGCGTGCCCGCATCGAAACCTTTGTCTTCATTTCCACCGACAAGGCGGTCGAGCCGGTCAATGTGCTCGGTGCGAGCAAGCGCTATGCGGAGATGATCTGCCAGAGTCTTGACGCGCGCGATGCACCGACGCGCTTCATCACGGTGCGCTTCGGCAACGTGCTCGATTCCGCCGGCAGCGTCGTGCCCTTGTTCCGCGAGCAGATTCGCCAGGGTGGCCCGGTCACGGTGACGCATCCGGATGTGACCCGCTACTTCATGACCATCCCCGAAGCCTGCCAGCTGGTGATCCAGGCGGCGGCCTCCGCCTCGCATGGCGCGATCTATACGCTGGACATGGGCGAGCCCGTGCCGATCCGTTTGCTTGCCGAACAGATGATCCGTCTGGCCGGCAAGCAGCCGGGCAAGGATGTGGCGATTCTCTATACCGGCTTGCGCCCGGGCGAAAAGCTGCACGAGACGCTGTTCTATTCCGACGAAGACTACCGCCCCACCGCGCACCCGAAGATTCTGGAGGCCGGCGTGCGCGAGTTCTCGCACGAACAGGTACTGCAGCTGGTGACGCGTTTGCGTGAGGCGGTTAATCGCTATGACATCAAGGCAATGGAGACTGTGTTGGGCAGCCTGATGCCGGATTTCGCGGCTGCTCGACGGAAAGTCGACGCGCGATCTGATACGGTCGTTCCATTCCCCGCACGTGAGGTCAGAAGACTGTAATGAGCCAGCGTATTCGCAAGGCCGTATTCCCCGTCGCAGGTCTTGGGACCCGCTTTCTTCCGGCCACCAAGACGGTGCCGAAGGAAATGCTGCCAATCATCGACAAACCATTGATCCAGTACGCCGTCGACGAGGCCATCCAGGCCGGGTGCGATACGCTGATCTTCGTCACCAACCGCTACAAGCACTCGATTGCCGACTATTTCGACAAGGCCTACGAGCTGGAGCAGAAGCTCGAGCGTGCAGGCAAGCTCGAGCAGCTGGAGCTGGTGCGCCACGCGTTGCCGGAGGGCGTTCGCGCCATTTTCGTGACGCAGGCCGAGGCATTGGGTCTGGGCCATGCGGTGTTGTGCGCCAAGGCGGTGGTCGGCGACGAGCCGTTCGCCGTACTGCTGCCGGATGATCTGATGTGGAACCGCGGCGATGCCGCGCTGACCCAGATGGCCGACGTGGCAGAAGCGTCGGGCGGCAGCGTCATTGCGGTGGAAGATGTTCCGCATGACAAGACGGCCAGCTACGGCATCGTGTCCACCGACGCGTTCGACGGCCGCAAGGGCCGCATCAACGCGATCGTGGAAAAGCCCAAGCCGGAAGTGGCACCGAGCAACCTGGCCGTGGTCGGCCGTTATGTGCTCAGCCCGAAGATCTTCGATCTGCTCGAGTCCACCGGTGCGGGTGCGGGCGGCGAGATCCAGTTGACCGACGCAATCGCCGAACTGTTGAAGAAAGAGCAGGTCGACGCATTCCGTTTCGAGGGCCGTCGTTTCGACTGTGGTGCCCACATCGGCCTGATCGAGGCGACTGTGCACTTTGCCCTCGAGCACGAAAAGCATGGTGGCCCGGCGAAGGAAATCCTGCGCACTGCGCTGGCTCAGGCGGATGCACGCGGCTGAGGTCTTGCAGCAAGTGCTTTGAGAAACGGCGCCCTTGGGCGCCGTTTTTTTTGGGCCAGCGTGTCGCGCCGTGCCAAACGCAGGCTGGCAACCATCGAGGTGAGTTGTCCTGGCTTGACGGGGCAGGGCAGCGGTTGCGACGTCATGGAACGCCACGATCTGCGCAGCGTCGCAGGAACCGTTAGCAGGGTTTTGGCGGCAGCTCAGTGCTGCCGGCGGCGGCATACCTGCAGCGCGACCGGTGTGCCTGTGCCCGTGCCGCGGCGATGTCAGGGCGCGTGCTTGCGTTGTGCAGCGGCGAAGGCCTCCAGCTGCTCGGGCGTGGCATCTTTTTGATGCTGCTGCTTCCACTGCGCAAACGGCATGCCATAGACCGCCTCGCGTGCCTGGTCCTTGCTCATCGGCTGCCCCTGCGCTTCGGCCGCTTCGCGGTACCAGTCGCCCAGGCAGTTGCGGCAGAAGCCGGCAAGAATCATCAGGTCAATGTTCTGCACATCGGTGCGATCCTGGTTGAGATGCTGCAGCAACCGGCGAAATGCGGCCGCCTCGATAGCCGTGGTGGTCGGGTCGTTGCTCGAGGTGCTGATCGGAGTGATGTCGCTCATGACGGAATCGGGGACAATGGACGGCCTTCGACTCTACACCTGACGCCCCATGACCGCTTCCGCGCCAGCTGCTTCCGCTCCGGCCCGCCTTCTCGATGGCCGGCGCATTGCCGAGGAGTTGCTCGACGGCCTGAAGCTGCGGGTGGATGCGCGCGTGGCCGCCGGCAAGACACGGCCGGGCCTGGCGGTGGTGCTGGTGGGCGGCGATCCGGCCTCGTCGGTGTATGTGCGCAACAAGCGGCGTGCGGCGGAAAAGGTGGGCATCGAGGCCTTCGACTACGACCTGCCGCAGGGCACCAGCGAAGCAGAGCTGGCGGCACTGATCGACGAGCTCAACGCCGATCCCAAGATCCACGGCATTCTGATCCAGCTACCGTTGCCGGGCATTCCAGATGCCAACCGGCTGATCCAGCGGATCGACCCGCGCAAGGATGTGGATGGCTTCCATCCGCAGAACGTCGGGCACCTGGCATTGCGCGAATTCGGCCTGCGCCCGTGCACGCCGCGCGGCATCGTGACCCTGCTCGGGCATACCGATCAGCCCGTGCGCGGGCGCAATGCCACCATCGTTGGCGTGAGCAACCACGTAGGCCGCCCGATGGGGCTGGAGTTGTTGATTGCCGGTTGCACGGTGACCAGCTGCCACAAGTTCACTCCGGCCGACGTGCTGGAAGCCAGCGTGCGCAATGCCGACATCCTGGTGGTGGCGGTGGGCCGGCCCGGGCTGATCCCCGGCGAATGGGTCAAGCCGGGCGCGGTGGTGATCGATGTCGGCATCAACCGGCTCGAGGATGGACGCCTGGTGGGTGATGTCGGCTTCGACGCCGCCGTGCAGCGGGCCGCGTGGATCACTCCGGTGCCGGGTGGGGTCGGGCCGATGACAGTGGCCACGCTGATGCAGAACACCATCGAGGCCGCTGATGCGGCTGGGAGTGGGGATTCGGGATTGGGGATTCGTTAAAGGCAACGGCGAAGCGCATGCGTCGGCCGATCCGGACTGCGTCCGGGATCGGCGGGCCATCGGCATCCTGACGAACGCCGGGCGGTGCAGGGCGGCGCCTTTGCCGATCCCGAATTCCGATTCCCCACTCCCGGCCCCAATGCGTTAAAATGCCGCGCTTCCCCAAACTCGGGTCCGCCGATGCTACGCATCCAGGCTGAAGCTCTTACCTACGACGACGTCTCGCTCGTCCCCGCCCATTCGATCGTCCTGCCCAAGGATGTCAGCCTGGAAACCCGGCTGACCCGCGATCTGCGTCTGAAGCTGCCGATCCTTTCGGCCGCGATGGACACGGTGACCGAGCACCGCCTGGCGGTGGCCATGGCCCAGCTGGGCGGCATCGGCATCATCCACAAGAACCTGACCCCTGCGCAGCAGGCGGCCGAAGTGGCCAAGGTCAAGAAGTTCGAGTCCGGCGTCATCACCGAGCCGTTCACGGTGAGCCCGGACACCACCATCGGCGAGGTGATCGCGCTGACGCGTGCGCGCAACATCTCCGGCGTGCCGGTGGTCGATGGCAGCGAACTGGTCGGCATCGTCACCAGCCGCGACATGCGCTTCGAGAAGAAGCTGGACGATCCGGTCCGCCACATCATGACCAAGAAGGATCGCCTGATCACCGTGCGCGAGGGCGCCAGCGACGAGGAAGTGCTGGAGCTGCTGCATCGCAACCGCATCGAAAAGATCCTGGTGGTCAACGACAGCTTCGAGCTGCGTGGGCTGATCACGGTCAAGGACATTCAGAAGAAGACCGACAACCCCAACGCGGCCAAGGACAGCGCCACGCGACTGCTGGTGGGTGCGGCCGTGGGCGTGGGCGGTGATACCGAACAGCGCATCGAGCTGCTGGCCGCCGCCGGCGTGGACGTGGTCATCGTCGACACCGCGCATGGCCATTCGCAGGGCGTGATCGATCGCGTGGCCTGGGTCAAGAAGACCTACCCGCAGTTGCAGGTGATTGGCGGCAACATCGTCACCGGCGATGCCGCGCTGGCGTTGATGGATGCCGGTGCCGATGCGGTCAAGGTCGGCGTGGGCCCCGGCTCGATCTGCACCACGCGTGTGGTCGCAGGTGTGGGCGTGCCGCAGATCACCGCGGTGGATATGGTGGCCGAAGCGCTGCAGGACCGGATTCCGCTGATCGCCGATGGCGGCATCCGCTATTCCGGCGACATCGGCAAGGCGCTGGTGGCTGGCGCGTCCACGGTGATGGTCGGTGGCCTGCTGGCAGGCACCGAAGAGGCGCCGGGCGAGGTCGAATTGTTCCAGGGCCGCAGCTACAAGAGCTATCGCGGCATGGGCAGCCTGGGTGCGATGGAGAAGGGCTCCAAGGACCGCTATTTCCAGGACGCTTCCGACGCCGACAAGCTGGTTCCCGAAGGCATCGAAGGACGTGTGCCGTATCGCGGCCCGGTTGGCGGCATCATCCATCAGCTCATCGGTGGACTGCGCGCGACCATGGGCTATGTGGGCTGCGCCACCATCGAAGAGATGCGCACCAAGCCCAAGTTCGTCAAGATCACCGGCGCCGGCCAGCGCGAGAGCCACGTCCACGACGTGCAGATCACCAAAGAGCCGCCGAACTATCGCGCTGGATAATTGGGAATGGGGAATCGGAACTCGGGATCGTAAGAGCCCGCCGCTTCCTCGTCCGATGGTGGCTGGCGCCACGTTTGCTGTTGCGATTCCCCAATCCCGATTCCCGATTCCCGGCTCTCAATGACCAACATCCATAGCGACAAGATCCTCATCCTCGATTTCGGCGCGCAGTACACGCAGCTGATTGCGCGGCGCATTCGCGAGCTGGGGGTCTATTGCGAGATCTGGGCATGGGATCACGATCCGTCCGAAATCGCCGGCTTTGGCGCCAAGGGCATCATCCTGTCCGGTGGGCCGGAATCGACCACGCTGCCGGGCGCGCCGGTCGCGCCGCAGCAAGTGTTCGACAGCGGTTTGCCGGTGTTCGGCATCTGCTATGGCATGCAGACGTTGGCCGCGCAGTTGGGCGGTGCGACCGAAGCCGCCGATCAACGCGAATTCGGGCATGCCGAAGTGGACGTGGTGGCGGCCGATGCGCTGTTCTCCGGCCTGACCGACCACGCCTGTGCAGCGCGCCTGAATGTATGGATGAGCCACGGCGACCACGTCTCGCAGGTGCCGCCGGGTTTCACCATTACCGCCGTGACCGACCGCATCCCGGTGGCCGCGATGTCCAACGAAGACAAGCGCTGGTATGGCGTGCAGTTCCATCCGGAAGTGACGCATACCTTGCAGGGCCAGACCCTGCTGCGCCGCTTCGTGGTGGATGTCTGCGGCTGCCAGACGCTGTGGACCGCAGCCAACATCATCGACGACCAGATCGCGCGCGTGCGCGAACAGGTGGGCGAGGATGAAGTGATCCTGGGCTTGTCGGGCGGTGTGGATTCGTCGGTGGTCGCGGCACTGTTGCACAAGGCGATCGGCGACAAACTGACCTGCGTGTTCGTCGACACCGGCCTGCTGCGCTGGCAGGAAGGCGACCAGGTGATGGCGATGTTCGCCGAGCACATGGGCGTCAAGGTCATCCGCGTCAATGCCGCCGACCGCTATTTCAGTGCGCTGCAGGGCGTGAGCGATCCGGAAGCCAAGCGCAAGATTATCGGCAACCTGTTCGTGGAGATCTTCGACGAAGAATCCAACAAGCTGGCCAATGCCAAGTGGCTGGCGCAGGGCACGATCTACCCGGACGTCATCGAGTCGGCCGGCAGCAAGACCGGCAAGGCGCATGTGATCAAGAGCCATCACAATGTCGGTGGCCTGCCCGAGCACATGAAGCTGGGCCTGGTCGAACCGCTGCGCGAGTTGTTCAAGGACGAAGTGCGCCGCCTCGGCGTCGAACTCGGGTTGCCGCGTACGATGGTGTATCGCCACCCGTTCCCCGGTCCCGGCCTGGGTGTGCGCATCCTGGGCGAGGTGAAGCGCGAATACGCCGAGTTGCTGGCCAAGGCCGATGCGATCTTCATCGACGAATTGCGCAAGGCCGATCTTTACGACAAAACCAGTCAGGCATTCGCGGTGTTCCTGCCGGTGAAATCGGTCGGCGTGGTAGGCGACGCACGCGCCTACGAATGGGTGGTCGCGCTGCGCGCGGTGGAGACGATTGATTTCATGACGGCGCATTGGGCGCATCTGCCGTACGACTTCCTCGGTACGGTGAGCAACCGCATCATCAATGAATTGCGCGGCGTCTCGCGCGTGGTCTACGACATCTCCGGCAAGCCGCCGGCGACGATCGAGTGGGAGTGAACTGACGTCCTTCGGAGACTATCGCCAGCTATCGAAAAACCGCCGTAACGTATTGATTTAAAAGGAAATACGTCACGACAGCTATCGGTGGCTATCGCCGGCCAGCGGAACAGATTGGCGGTAAATGTGGCGGTAAGAACCGGAGGCCGGATTAAGACCCTCCCGTTCACTATTGAGGCCAAACCGGTCTTTGACGGTAAAAGTCTCCTCTGGAAAGCTGATTTCATGCGGCTTTCCGGGCATCAGCAGGTCTCCTGGCCCCTGACGGTAAAAGCCGTCACCAACAGGAGGAAAACCTCGATGCTTACCGACACCGCACTGCGTAATTTGAAGCCTAAGTCATTGACTTATAAGGCTTCTGACCGGGACGGGATGTACGTGACGGTATCGCCCACCGGTACCGTCACCTTCCGCTACGATTACCGTCTCAACGGGCGCCGTGAGACCCTGACCATTGGCCGCTACGGGCCTGCGGGTATTTCGCTGGCGATGGCCCGCGAAAAACTGATCGACGCCAAGAAGGCCGTGGCCCAGGGCAAGTCCCCCGCGCTGGAGAAGCAGCGCGAGAAGCGCCGGCTGACCGCCGCCAAGACCTTTGGCGACGTGACCGAGAAGTGGCTAGCCGGCGCTCGAATGGCCGACAGCACCAAGGCAATGCGCAAGAGCATCGTCGATCGGGACATCCTGCCGGCCTTCCAGAATAGGCAGCTCAACGAAATCACCGCTGATGACCTGCGCGCCCTCTGCAACAAGGTGAAGGCGCGCGGTGCTCCAGCCACTGCGGTACACGTTCGCGACATCGTGAAGCAGGTCTATGCCTTCGCCATCCTGCACGGCGAGAAGGTGGACAACCCGGCTGAGCATGTAGGGGCCGCGTCGATTGCGACCTTCGCGCCGAAGGATCGCGCCTTGTCGCCGCTAGAGATCCGGCTGATGGCGCGGCAGATGGAATCGGTGGCGACCTATCCGACTATCCGGCTGGCGCTGCGCATGATCCTGCTGACCCTGGTGCGCAAGAGCGAGCTGATCCAGGCCACCTGGGATGAGGTCGATTTCGAGAACGCGACCTGGACGATCCCGAAGCAGCGCATGAAGGGGCGCAACCCGCACGTGGTCTATCTGTCGCGCCAAGCGCTCGACATTTTCGTGGCCTTGCACACCTGCGCGGCTGGTTCCAAGTTCGTGCTGCCATCGCGCTACGACGCCGACCGCTGCATGTCGAATGCGACCTTGAACCGGGTCACGCAGATCGTCGCGGAGCGAGCGAAGGCTGCGGGTCTGCCGTTGGAGCCCTTCACCGTCCACGATCTGCGCCGCACCGGCTCGACGCTGCTCAACGAGATCGGATTCAACCGCGACTGGATCGAGAAGTGCCTTGCGCACGAGGAGGGGCGTTCCTCGCGCTCGATCTACAACAAAGCCGAGTACGCCGAGCAGCGGCGCCACATGCTGCAGGAGTGGGCCAACATGGTCGATGCCTGGATCGATGGCCAGACCTACGTGCCGAAGCTGATGCCGGAGAACGTGGTGGTGCCGGTACTGAGTGCGACCGTGTGACAGGGGATCGCATGCAGATCCTCTTGGAACGTGCCGCTGATGGACAGCGGGTGGTTTGCCGTTGTCGAAAAAAGATCACCGTAAGTGATCGAATTTCTCATCTTCCGAACCATCGAGTCTTGGCAGAAGTTCGAGAAAGCTGTATTTTGAGCACTATGGGTGACCAAAATGCAGGAAAACTGAACCGCCTCTTGGCTGATCTGGGCGACACGCGCTTGGTTTCCAGTCGCTGGCTACGGGCGCACGGCTACTCGAACAGCCTCGTCGCACGCTATGTGGGCAGTGGCTGGCTGGTGTCGCCGGCCCGTGGCGTGTATATGCGCCAGGGCGGGCGTCTGCAGTGGGATGGTGTGGTGCGCAGCCTGCAAGCCGGGGAGGGGATGCCGCTGCATGTAGGGGGGCGCTTCGCGCTAACCCTGCAGGGGCACGAGCACTACCTGCGCCTGGGCGATGCCGGGACGATTACCCTCTATGGGCCGGAGCGGCCGCCAGGCTGGATGAGCAAGCTGCCGCTGCAGGAGCGCTTCGCGTTCCTGGGCAAGGGCCCGTTCGATCTGCCTGCCGTGTCATTCACGGCCGAGGTGTCCGAGTCCGTGCTGGCCGGGCAGGGGCTGGCGTGGCATCGGATGGACTCGGGTGCCGAGTCGGCACTGGTGTGCTCCACGCCCGAGCGGGCCATGCTGGAGCTGTGCGATGGCGTGTCGGATGCGGCGCTGGTCTATGAGGCTGATGCGCTGATGCAAGCGATGACGACGCTGCGGCCGCAGCGTGTCGGTCTGATGCTGGGCCACTGCCGCAGCATCAAGGCGAAGCGGCTGTTCCTGGCCCTGGCCGAACGCCACAAGCATGCGTGGCTGTCTCATGTGCCCCTCGATGGGGTCGAACTGGGCCGGGGCAAGCGCGCGCTGGTGCCCGGCGGGCGCTTGCATCCGACTTACCAGATCACCCTGCCGGGAGACCTCGATGAGCACCTGGCTTGACCATTGGGATCGGCGCTACACCGACCGGGTGCGGCTGCTGGTCGATATCCTGCCGGTGCTCGCGCAGGAGCCGCGCTTTGCGCTCAAGGGCGGCACGGCCATCAACCTCTTCGAGCACGACCTGCCGCGCTTGTCGGTGGATATCGATCTGGCCTGGCTGCCTGTCCACGACTACGCCGAGGATGCGAAGCTGATTGCCGAAGCCCTTGGGCGATTGGCAGATGTGCTGCGCGCCCGCCCGTTGCAACTGCAGGTGCAGACCTCGGCGGGCGAGGGCGCAGGGACGGTCACGCGGCTGGTGGCTAGCCGCGGCCGCGCACGCGTGCAGATCGAGACGACGCCGGTGATGCGCGGCACAGTGCATCCGGTGCGCAGAATGGTGGTGCGCCCGCGGGTGGAGGACGCATTCGGCTTCGCCGAGGTGCAGGTGCTGGATTTCGCCGACCTCTATGCCGGCAAGCTCGCGGCGGCGCTGTCGCGGCAGCATCCGCGCGATCTTTTCGATGTGGGCTTGCTGCTGGACGATGAACGGGCGGATGAGATGCTCTGGCGCACCTTCCTCGTGTACCTGACTTGCAGCCCCAAACCGGCGTGGGAGATGCTGGCGCCGCGCGCGCCTGCGGATTTCGAGGCCACTTTTGAGGCGCATTTCAAGGGCATGACGACCGAGCCCATTGAGGTCGGAGCCTTGCTGGAAAGCCGCGAGCGCCTGTTGTCGCGTGTGGCAGCGTGGCTGGATGAGCCGTCGTGTGCGTTCCTGTGGTCCGTGGAGAACGAGCAGCCGGACTTCGGCCTGATCGGGCTTGCGCATGCGGCGGAGTTGCCGGGTGTGCGGCGCAAGCTGCGCAACCTCGCGCAGCGCACGGCAGACAAGCGTGCGGCAGACCGCCAGGCGCTTGAAGAAGCGCTGGCACGGGTTGCAGGCGGCGGATGATGAGGAGGGCTGACGCGATGGCTCACGATTTCACACTGCTCTATGAGTTAGGCCGAGACATGAGTTGCAGGACCATGCTTTGCGCCGACAGGCAGACAGCGAGTGAACCGATGCTCCGTTTGACTGGGAGCGGAGCCGATCATGAATGACAACGATACTGGCACACGGCCGATAGAAATCGACAAAGTTCGAGCATCAAAGGCGGGCCACGCCTTTCATGAAGCTTGGGCCGCACGTACAGCTCTTGAACTCCTGCCGCCGTCGACCGACCTTACCTCTATCACGCTTGAGGGTTTCGATGAGCGAGACGAACAGAGCTTGGGAACTGGTGCGGTCGAGATTGCCGATCTTGTCCGGTACCACGGCGCCACCGATGTTGCCCGGGCGCATCGAGTCACGGTCGTTCAGTTCAAATACTCGATCGCAAGCGCCGACACGGCAGTTCGAGCTGCTGACCTGGCATCAACTCTTACCAAGTTTGCCGCGACCGATGCAGAGCTTCGGGCAACGCACGGTGATGATCATGTTCTCGCCGTGGTCCGGTATGAATTTGCTACGAACAGGCCCATCCACGAGAACCTAGGGACGGCGATCGCAGCGGTTGTCGCGGGCACCCAAGAAGCCGGTGATGTAGCCCGCCAAACAGGCCAGATCGCAGAAGCTCTGAAAGACTATCCCCATCCCTTTGCTGACCTGCTGCGGCGATTGGAATTGGTCGGCAGCAAGGGAAGCTTGACCGAGGCTGAGCGAGCGATTTCAGCGACTCTCGCCGCATGGAGCGAACCAGGGGATCCGGATGCGGAGAAACGCCTGCTCAAATTGCGGAATCTCATCAGGATCAAGGCCGGTCCCGGTAGCGAGAGGGACAAACGAGTTGACCGGGTAGCGGTTTTGGCTGAGTTGGAAGTGGAGCACGAGGATCGGCTGTATCCCACGCCCGACGCGTTCCCCGAGGTTGAGGTAGTCATTCAGCGCGATGTTCTTGGCGACATTGCGATCCTCGCCCGTGAAGTTGGTCTTCCTCTCGTTGTCCATGCTGCGGGCGGGATGGGCAAGACTGTCTTGATGCAAGGCCTCGCCGACCGATTGCGAGCCGATGGCCCCGTGGTGCTCTTCGATGGCTTCGGCGCCGGTCGCTGGCGGGATCCTGCTGACGGTCGGCACCTCCCGGAAAGGACGCTTGTCCACCTTGCCAATCTTATGGCTGGACAAGGCCTGTGCGACATTCTGTTGCCAGTGGCGGACGTTACGGGCTTGCTCAGGGCATTCCGCCGACGGCTCGCCCAATCGGTGGAGACGGCTCGGCGAACTCGCAGCGATGCATGTGTTTCACTGGTGCTCGACGCGATCGACCACGCCGGTCTTGCCGCGCGGGATACCGCGACATCATCGTTCGCACACCTTCTCATGCGCAGCATCAGCGTCGATCCGATCGACGGCGTTCGCATCGTCGCATCGTGCCGAACTGAACGGCTCGCGCTGGCAACCGGCGATACCTCGCATCGTTCTTTCACGATTCCACTGTTCACTGACGCGGAAGTACGAGCCCTCGTCGAGCGGCGCGTGCCGGATGCTTCGGCCGACGAGATCGCCGCTCTGCTGACACGGTCAGGTCGCAACCCACGCTGTCTCGACAACCTGATCACGACCGGACGGCCGTTTGATCCCGTGTCTTTCCCTGACACACCGGGAGAGCCACAAGACCTGCTCGACCTGCTGCTTCGCAAACGTCTCAACGAAGCGCGCGAAACTGCGCGCGCTCGCGGCGCCAACGACGCGGACATTGACCTCCTGCTCACAGGCATCGCCTTGCTGGCGCCCCCAGTTCCCATTGAAGAGCTTGCTGCAGCTCACGGTTTGATCGCGGAGCAGGTTGAAAGCTTCGCGGCCGACCTTGCCCCCTTGCTTGAGCGAACACCACACGGCCTGATGTTCCGCGATGAACCGACCGAGACCCTGATCCGATCAAGCTACGGCGCGAGCCAGGCCGGTCGAGATCGCGTTATCGCCGCTCTCCAAGAACGACAGCTCGCCTCAAACTATGCAGCCCGGGCGCTGCCAGCGTTGCTCACCTCGCTACGCGATGCCGATCAACTCATCCAACTGGCCTACGATCTGCGTGTTCCCCGAGGCGCTTCACAGGTAAGCGCACGCGACATCCGTCTATCGCGGATTACTGCCGCGATAGCACTGGCGGGAGAGCTGAGGCGGCGCGACGATCTTCTCCGTCTGCTGCTGGAAGCATCGCTCGTTGCCGCGGGCCATGAGCGATCCGACCGCTTCCTATACGAGCATCCTGATCTCACCGCAGTGGCGGGTGACCCCGAAGCCTTGCGACGGCTTTTCGCGACCAATGTTGGCTGGCCTGGAGGGAAACACGCCGCGCTTGCACTTGCGAACGCATTTGCAGGCGACCGAGACGAGGCTCGTCGCCACGCTCGGCGATCAATCGACTGGCACAACTGGGCCGCGCACACCAAACGCAGCGCGCGCTTTAGCGAATCGAGCACCTCAAGGCAGTGGGACGATATTGGCTTTGCCTATGTCGAGATGCTGGCGGGCAATGACGTGCGCGTTGCGGAGTTCTTCGCCCGTCAAGATGACGGTACGGCTTTCGCCAAGTTTCAGGACTTGTTCGATCTTCTGGATCGACACCAGCAATCGGCGCATCCGCCCAAGACGCGCGTCGCAACGCGGCTGCTGCGTTGTCGACTGCCATCTCGCGCACTCTACGCTGCCGCGCTTCCACTCGTCGGTCGTGAACCATCCCACGCCAGAAGGATTGTCACGGCACTTGCGGCCGCATCTTCTGGGACTGGCAAAAGCGAAGGCTTGGCGATGGCCAGCGTGCTGGCATCGGCGCTGGCGATAGAGCTCGGCATGGAGAGCGAGGCAGCAAGCATCCTCGCTGGAACTGCACTTACATCGCCAAGTGTCTATGACTATTCCAGTCAGTATCCGAGCGACCGTGCGATCCACGTGACCGTACTGGCCGCCGGTGTTCGAGCCGCCTTGAGCCGGAAGCGCGCCGCCTTGATCGACATAGCGCCGGCTGAATTCATCGGATTGGTGCCTGCAGGTGCTCGGTCGCGGGGCGCAGCGACCTTCAGCCGGGTACTTAACCAGAAGCTGGCCGGTCCGAAGTTCGATGGAACTCGGCACCGACGGAAGCGGCGCGATGGACTCGACGAGGAAAAGCGATCGGACTATTCGCGTGCGCTTGGTAGCCGGATCTTGCCGATGCTGAGCTATGCGCAGGATGTCGCCGACATCATTCGTCCGCCCAATGGAAAGGAGCGGGACGAGATGGTGGCCGCGGCCTTTGACCGACTTGTCCGTGATGTTGAGCAGTCATCCAACTATCCGTATCGGGACGGGAAGGCGTATCTCGCGCGGAACGGTTTCCGAGTGATTTTTGATCTTGCCGATGCGTTAGGTGCGCTCAATGCCTCGCTTGCGAAGCGCATGGCCGAGTGGGCAGCGAGTGCACCAGGCCTATTCACGCCGGAGCTGACCAATGCGGTTGCTCGACTGTCGCGTACCCCCCAGTGCCATGATGCTGCGCTCCTCCTTGCCGGCCATATCGAACGCAAGATCCAACTCGATACCGATGTCGGATCCAGAATCTCATCCTACGGGGATCTCGCTCGCGCAGCCTGGCGAGTAAGCACTGAAGAGGCTGCGGCCTATTTTCGCCGTGCGCTCGATCTTGCCGAGGCGATTGGATCGGATGACTTCGATCGTACCAACCACTTGTTGGAACTGACCAGCCACTATTCGGGTCCCGAACTTCCGCCGGCGGCGGCGCACACCCTGGCGCGTATCCTTGAACTGAATCAGAACGAGGATGGCAAATTCCCCTGGACTGAATACGCGAAAACGATGGTGCCGATTGCTGGTCGGGCGACGTTGGCTACGCTGGCACGGCTGGACGATCGTGACGCAGCTCGGCTCGGACTGTCACTCGGCCCAGCGTTAACTGTCCTCGTTCGTGATTCGAAGCTTTCTGTTGAAGCCGCCGTCGCTCTATTTGGTCTGGCTGCTCCGGTCGAAACGTGGACGTGGCACATCTCGGGCTTCGCGTCAGAGGTCATTTGCCGTCTACCTCAAGAGCGATGGGAATGGTTCTTCGATCTCCTTATGGTCGAGATCGATCGCGAGGATCAACTGTCTCCCGCACGGGAGACGATCGAACGGCTACATGACCTCGCTGAGCGTAGTCTCCCCGCCGCTTCTCATGCTCGAACACGAATCGAGGGCCTGCTTACTCGCCTTGGACCCCAATCCGAATCGCGAACGGTCATGCCTCCGTCGACCGCGTCGGAGCCCCCGCCCGTCTTCCCAGTGGACCTCACGGACTCAGACGACATTGACCGTCAGATCCTCAACGAGGAGATTGACCAGTCAGGGCGGCGCTGGCCGGTTCGGACACTGATCGATTTGGCCAAGCGAGCAAACTCTCCCGCCGAGCGCCTCGGGTTCGTCCGCGCGGTCGTTGAAACAACGGCTGCCACGCTTGCCGACAAAATCCACGCGCTGGACGACTACTTGGAGGAGTGGGGTAGGTCGTCGGCGGCTATGCGTGATGCTCTACCTGACTTGGGACTGCGCCTTGCCACCAAGCACGCCGCCGAACTTGCCAGTTCAAGCACCGACGCGTGGGGCAACTGGCGGGGGCTGGAGCAGCATTTTCATGCTGACCGTGCAACCCTTGTCGAGCACGTAGTTGCAGCGCTCCGGAGCGCCGCGGACAGTCTTGGTGGTAATGCCTGGCTCGCACTCGCCGCGAGACTGGCGTCTGACGTCAGTGCCAGCGCCATTGCGGAAGGCCTCGAACGGTTTCTGGCGAGCACAGATGAAAAGCTGCCGTCCGAAGTTGGGGATGGGCCGTGGGACGCGCGTTTTACGGTTTCGTCCGACGAGGCGACATTCGTGGCGGGGCTCGTGTGGGCGAGGCTCGGCCATCCCATCGCAGCAATGCGCTGGCGCGCAGCCCATGCGGTGCGGCGATTGGTGGTGGCCGGACGGTCCGATGTCATTGAACGACTGATCGAACGCTTTGGGTCTGCTTCGAGCTTGCCTTTCGGCGATGCGAAGCTGCCTTTCTACGTAATGCATGCGCAGCTCTGGCTGTTGATCGCACTCGCTCGAGTAGCGAAAGACGCTGCTCCCACATTTGCCTCCCATCGCGCGTTCTTCGAGCGAATCGCCTTTTCCACTGAGTTCCCTCACGTTGTCATGCGTGCGTTCGCGATAGACGTACTTCGCGAGCTTGCGCCTGCACTCGCACCCGAAGAGCACGAAGCTCTGATCGCCAAGCTTGGCCTCGCAAACCGGTCGCCCTTCCCATCGGCTCCTCGGGCCGACTATCGCGAGTTCCGGTATGCACCGAGGCCAGACGCTTCGCCGCAATCAGAGGATGGCTTCCACCTCGACTACGACTTCAACAAATACCAGGTCGAGCGCTTGTGCCACGTCTTCGCTTGTCCAGGCTGGGAGGTGGAAGATCGCATCAGCGCGTGGGTGCGGCGTTCGGACACAACCGTCCGAGGAATGCACGATTGCCCACGTGGCAGAAGCGATGACGCATCTTGGTCGTCGGGATATGTTCCGGACCGAGATCGGTATGGGGGATATCTCGGATGGCATGCACTCATGCTTGTCGCTGGTGAGTTGCTGGCGACACGGGTGGTTGTCGGCGAGGACTGGGGCGGTGATGCTTGGGCCGCGTTCCTGAGGGAATACACGCTGTCAAGAAGCGACGGTCTTTGGCTTGCCGATCTCACCGATCCGTTTCCGCTCGACCTTACCAAGGAGGCGGACATGCCCATGCCGGAGAGCGGTGAGAAAGGCACCATCCGCGAAGACAGCAATCTGCTGACACCGTTGCTCAGCTTGCTGGACGGCAAGGTAGCGGCAGATTGGCTTCCGGTCGCGGGGCGTTGGTCGATCGGGCGAGACACAACGGTCACGCTTCAAAGCGTACTGGCGAATGCCGGCGATGCGCGAGCAGTGGTCATGGCCGTGCTGTCAGCTGAAGCATTCTTTAGGTGGTTGCCTGACGATGAAGATGAGATTGCGCGTCACTTCGGTGGCGACGGTCACACGGTTCAGCCATGGGTCGCAAAGGCACCGAACACCGAGCGCCAGCTCGATCGGCATGATCCCTATGGTGCCGCCACTGCACTCAACAGGCCTTTCCCATCGGATCGGACGCGAGACCTGTTGGGGACTGTCGCAGATGATGAGGTGATCCGCCGCTGGTCAATCGAAGGGAGAACAGCCTATCGTGCCGAAGCCTGGGGTGCTGAGGGTGGACGGGGTGAGTATGCCTGGAGCGAGACTGGATACCGCTTGCTCGTCAGTCGTGACCCATTGCTTTCCCTGCTCAAGGCATCCGAGCGTAGTCTTGTCGTCGCACTCACGCTCCAGAAATACCATAGAGGGAAGTCGAGCGGACGCGCCGGGGACACCAGCGGATTTACCCATCGATCGCTGGTGGTCGTCATCGATGAACGCGGCCAGATTCGGTCGCCGCGAGGCCTCTCTCGACAAGCCAAGGAAGCTCTTGCGACGCTCGACCCCGATCGGCGGCGCGATTTCTATCCGCGGTTCCGCGCGATCGCAGGCCTGCCCGACGAATGGCTGTCTCGGCGCAACGATCCACCGATTAGCGAGGAGCAGTATCGAATAGTCATCGAACGCCTATCGTCCGAATAAGGGGGCGACCTCACTCCTCACTCGAGCCCGCCCGGACAGGGCGGGTTTTTCGTAGGTGGACGTCGGGCTTCGAGATGCCATCGCGGGGGGCTTGCTTGCGCTCCTCGATCCACGCTTCCACTTCGGCCAAGTCCCAAACAACACAGCGTGGAGTCAGGTTGAAGCGACGCGGGAACTCGCCGCGGCGCTCCATCTCGTAGATGGTCGTTTCTGCTAGGGGGACGATCTGCCGCAGTTCCTGACGGCGGATCGTGCGCCGGAAGGGAAGGGCGCTGCGCTTTGGAAATTGCGGCAGTGCCTCGTAGGCGTTCGTCCCCGGTAGCGGAAGAGACTGACCGGTGTCGACACCAACTGCGTTCGACGCTTGCGATAGTTGTGCCACCTCTGCCTCCACGAGTACGCAACATGGAGACATGGTGAGGTTCAGTACCTATCGCGACAACTTGCTGGAGCGTAGAACAGCAAACTCAACGCGTTTCTGCAACGTCCTTTGATTTCACTCGGCTGTTGCTGCGAGCCAATGGCGCTCTTCTTCGGCGACGAGCTGCTGCATGGCGTTCAATTCAATGGCTTGCGCCGATCTGCGGCGGGCTTCGATCTTTTCAGATGTCATCTCCGACTGAAACTCGGTCCGCGTGCATTCTTCCAGTACGCGCTGGAATTCCTGCTCATTGGTGCGGGCGAAGATCACGCGGCGATGCGCGTCGTCAATCACCATCAGTCGCACTGGATTTAGGCGCAGCAAGTGGCGCCAGCGGCGATCCATCGACACGAAATAGGGAATGAAGAAGGAGCCGACTTGGCTGGCTGTGGCGATCTGCTCCATGACGCGGAGCAGTGTCATGTCCCAGGCCATCCCGCGAATCTTCTGCACCATGTCAGGGGATCGACCCATGATGGGACCGAAGAACGGTGAACCCAGGTTAGAGGTCATGCCGCTCCAGATCAGCCGTATTTCGGTGAGCGGAATCGCCCCTAGCTTATGGATACTGAAACGGATGAGTTCACGCAGGATGCGATTTCTGTTCGGTTTGCGCTCCTCATGCCAAAGTCGCACGAATCTCAGTAGCAGCGCCTGTGTTCCAGCGCTCTTGGCTTCTTGGTGGCTGATCTCTGCGCTGGCTTGCAGTTCAGCCAGGAAGGCTTCTGCATCGGGGCGGAGTTGTGCCTTCAGGTCCTCGGATGAAGCATTGAAGACGAAGCGGCCGGGGTCATTCCGGAAGGTATCCCAATCCAGGTGGTCGAGCATACGGAATGCGATCAACGTATTCAGAGGGCGCTCGTTGGAGGGCTCCTTGCGAGCCAGCCGTGTGTTCTCGATGAGAAATGGCATCACGTCGAATTGCACATGCCGGTTTCGAGCCTTGAGCATGAGAATTTCGAGAACCCTATCTCGATCAGCCTGCTGAATGTTCTCGCCAGCGATGACTGCGCGTAGCTTCTCAGCGAAATTCGAGTCGAAGCTGAGAGAGAAGTCGATCAGCACGTTCGATCTGCCACCCGTCAGGCGGGCCTGGACGCTTGCTCCTGTTGACATGAAAAACGCGCGAGGCCCCTCAAAAAATGAGGTCACATAGTCGCTGGAGGACACGCTGAGTCCGAGATCCAGATCGACTGCCCCCGAAGCGTCGGTACAAATGACGGTGCGAATGGATGCGCATTCGGCGGCGCGGTGTGCCTGGATTGCATCAAGTGCAGCCGCGTCACGGTTGAGAAGGGCCGACAACAGGGCGTCGGTGATCGGGGTATCGAGCATGAACTTCTCTTAGTGGTGGATCTGTGAGATCGAGTTGATTGAAATGAGCGCGAAGCTGTGAGTACCAGTCGGCGCTGCCTGTCGGCTGACGCCTCCGCCCTGGCGTCGGGCCTGCGCGCTTCGCTTGCCCAAATGCTGGAGGCCTGAGGTGGCGGGTGGGCGGCTTGCTGTTCTCCTCATCGTGCCACGGCGTTCTCGCCGTCAAGGGCTGCGCGCCGCTGGCGCTTGCGTCCTGGCGGCCGTCGTTGACCCCTGACTGCTTGCGCTGCGCCGTGCCCTGGAAGGGACGGGCAATTCCGCCCGGCAACCTCTCAGGAGTTCACCATGAACAACGCGCTCATCACCGACGAGCAGCGCATCGTGCTGTTGGCCAACGGCCGCGAATCCTTAGACAACCCGGACTTCGATCCGGCGCCCGTGGTCAAGCTGTTCACGCCGGATGCCGGCGCGACCTGGCTGTTGACCGAGATTGATCCCGATGACCACGATCACGCCTTCGGCCTTTGCGACCTGGGGCTGGGGGCGCCGGAGATCGGCTGGGTCAGCCTGCAGGAGCTGGCGACGGTGCGCGGGCGACTGGGGTTGCCGGTCGAGTGCGATCTGTCTTTCCGCGCCGAGAAGCGGTTGAGCGCCTATGCGCGCGATGCGCGGCTGGTCGGGCGGATCGTTGTCTAACCCGGCCTTGGGAGCGCCGCAAGGCGCTCCTTTTCCCGCAATGCGAGGCAGCGTGCCTGGCCTTAGAACTCCGGCAAATTCCCCAGATTGTCCCGCTTGGTGCTGTTCTTATCGGTCGTCAGATAGACATCCTCAATGAGATGCACCTGCGCGCCGAGCTTCCAAATGTCGTCAACTTTCACTCTCGTCTGGAAGGTAGCTTTACCAAGACGAATAAGGTCTGCCACAAAGGCGCGCGGCACAGTTCGGATTGCGCCGATTGTTTTCTCCTTCTCCTCGCGCACCTGCACTTGCTCAATGTGGCTGCGATCCTTGTTGTAGCTAACGGCCGTGATGCAGAAATCTGCCATATCTCTCCTCCCGTGTTGATGGCGGCATGCCGCTCAGAAAGTTGGAGACGTAAGCGTCCGTTTCAAGTGTGCGCAGAAAGCCTTGAAACCCGGACGTCCCCGGCCAGAAAACATGGCCGGTCGCGCTGTTGTGCTGCGCATCGAGCCCCCTGCAGGGTCTCGCCCCTGTCGGGCTTCCATCGTTCCCTCGCTCCGCTCGGCTGACGCCTCCGGCCCGGCTTCCAGCTTCGGGCCTGCGCGCTTCGCTTGCCGTGCGGTCTGCACACAGGGAGGGCCGTTGCCATGTCCAGCCGTCTTCCCTGACTTCATCACCTTATCCGCGACTGTAGCCCGCGGCCGGGTGCCATCAAGGCGCGCAGGGCCGTGTCCTCGGCTGCGCCTGCGGGCCGCACCCACCCTGCGCTTGCCTCCTTGACGGCCCCCGTCCGCGCGCTCCTGACCGTCGCGGGCGATGAACTCAGGAAAGACGGTGGCAACGAGGCCAACCGGGTTCTTCGTGCCGACCGCACCGAACAGCCGAAAGGCTGGGCTTCGAATCTAGGAATCCGGTGTGCGGTTTCTTCAACAGCAACTTTGTCAGGAGAGTGCCATGCAAATCGCATCCCGTTTCGCTTCCCGTTCCCCGTCGTTGCGCAGCGATTCCCCGCTGTCCGATGACCAAATCCGCCGCGTGGCCCCGTCCATCTTCGCGGACGCCCCGCATGAAAGCCGTTCCGAGCGGTACCGCTACATCCCCACCGCTGCCGTGCTGACCGAACTGCGCAAGGAGGGTTTCCAGCCCTTCATGGTGACGCAGACCCGCGTGCGTGATGAAGGCAAACGCGAGCACACGAAACACATGCTGCGCCTGCGCCACGCCAGCCAGATCAACGGCGCGGAAGCCAATGAAATCGTCCTCCTGAATTCCCATGACGGCACCAGCAGCTATCAGATGCTGGCCGGGATGTTCCGTTTCGTTTGCAGCAATGGCCTTGTCTGCGGCGACACCGTGGCCGATGTGCGCGTGCCTCACAAAGGCGACGTGGCCGGGCTCGTCATCCAAGGCGCATACCAAGTGTTGGGCGGCTTCGAGCAGGTGAAGGCATCCCGCGACCTGATGCGCGGCATCACGCTGGACGAGGGCGAATCCGAAGTGTTCGCCCGCGCCGCGCTGTCCCTCAAGTACGACGACCCGGACAAGCCCGCACCCATCACCGAATCGCAAATCCTGATGCCGCGCCGGTTCGACGACCGCCGCCCCGACCTGTGGAGCGTGTTCAACCGCACGCAGGAGAACTTGACCAAGGGCGGATTGGCTGGCCGCGCAGCCAATGGCCGCAGGCAGCAAACCCGGCCCGTGCAGGGCATCGATTCCGACATTCGCCTGAACCGTGCCCTGTGGCTGCTGGCCGATGGCATGCGCCAGCTCAAGGCTTGAACCGTTCCCCCGCCGGAGGGGCGGTTCCCCTCCATTCCCTTGTTTCGCTCGACTGGAGATACACCATGAACGCCGTTACTTACACCGAAGCCCAAGCCCTCGACACTCGCGCCAACGTGCTGCAAGCCGCCGACCCGAGCAAGCACATGATTCTGGTTCCGCTGTCGCGGCTGGTGCTGCGCCCCACGGGCCGCAACGTGCGCAAGACCGTCCCGCGCATGTCCATCCCCGAACTGGCCGCGAGCGTCCAGCGCGTGGGCCTGCTGCAAAACCTGATCGTGATTCCCACCGCCGATGGCGAGCATTACGAGGTAGTCGCGGGTGGCCGTCGCCTCGCGGCCCTCAAGCTGCTGGCGAAGAAACACCGCATCGCCAAGGATTGGGAGGTGCCTTGCCTACAGGTGGCCGATGGCACGGCCCGCACCGCCAGCCTGACCGAGAACGTGCAGCGCGAAGCCATGCACCCCGCAGACCAGTTTGAAGCTTTTGCGGCTCTGGTGGCTGAAGGCCGGCCCATCGAGGACATTGCGGCGGATTTCTCCGTCACGCCGCTGGTGGTGCAGCGCCGTTTGAAGCTGGCGAATGTCTCGCCGCGCCTGATGGCGGACTACCGGGCCGATGCCGTGACGCTGGATCAGTTGATGGCGCTTTCCATCACTGATGACCACGCCGCGCAGGAGAGCGCGTTCTACGATGCGCCGCAGTGGCAGCGCCAACCGTCCGCGCTGCGCGAACGCCTCACCGAGCGCGAGATTGACGCCTACCGCCATCCGCTGGTGCGCTTCGTCGGGCTGGACGCATACGAGCAGGCGGGCGGCGGGGTTCGCCGCGACCTGTTCGCGGAAGGCGATGCGGGCGTGTACCTGACCGAAGCGGCGCTGCTGGAGCTGCTGGCGCAAGACAAGCTGGCAGGCATCGCCGCCGAGGTGAAGGCCGAGGGCTGGGCTTGGGCCGATGCCACGCCGAGCGTGACCCATGCCGACCTGCACGCCTTCCAGCGTGCGCCGAGGGAGCGGCGCGAGCCGAATAAGCGCGAAGCGCAGCGCATCGAGAAGCTGCAAGGCAAGATGCAGGAGGTCGCCGAAGCCATAGATGCCGCGACGGATGCCGACGACGAGGACAAGGCCGACGCGCTGCAAGAGGAAGGCGGGCGGCTGGGCGAGCAGTTGCAAGCGCTGGAAGATGGCTTGCAGGGGTACGGCGCGAACGTGAAGGCCGCAGCCGGTGCCATCGTCACCATCGACCGCAACGGCGAGGCCGTGATCCATCGCGGGCTGCTGCGTGAGGCCGAGGCCAAGGCGCTGCGCACGCTGGAGAAGCTGCGCCAAGGGTTCAGCGGCGCGGATGCTGCCAGCGATGACGAAGGCGAGGAAGACGAAGCGCCCAAGGCCACAGCGATTTCCGACCGGCTGGCCCAGCGCCTGAGCGCCCATCGCACCGCCGCGCTGCAAATCGAAGTCGCCCAGCATCCGCAAGTCGCACTGGCTGCGCTGGTGCATGGCATGGTGCAGACGGTCTTGCAGAGCCGCAACTACGGCCACGATCTGCCGCTGGGCGTGCGCCTCACGGTGCAAGACCGGCTGGCAGGCATGGCCCCCGATTGGCCGGAATCGCCTGCCGCCGCGGCCCTGCGCGAACTGCAACAGGGATGGGACGATAAGCTCCCGGAGGACAGCGCCGAACTGTTCGCTGCGCTGATGGCGATGGAGCAAGCCGAACTGGTCAAGCTGCTGGCCGTGTGCGTGGCTTCGACGGTGGACGTGGTGACGCCTCGCGCCACGGCGCAGCAGCCCGGCGCGGAACTGGCCCAGGCCGTGGGCCTCGATATGGCTGCATGGTGGCAACCCACTGCGGAAGGCTATTTCAAGCACGTTCCGAAGGCGGCGGTTCTGCAAGCCGTGGGCGAGTTCGCGCCCGAGAGCGTCAACCGGCTGGCGAAATTGAAGAAGGCCGATATTGCCAGCGAGGCCGAGCGGCTGGTGAACGGCGCGGGCTGGATGCCTGCCATCTTCAAGACTGAGGGCGCAGAGGCTGCGCCGGAGGAAACGCAGGAGCAGGACGCCCCGGAGGAGGATACCGAGGCAATGGCGGACGAACCCGCCGAGGCGCTGGCCGCTTGACCCGTACCGAAGGCAAGCGCCCCGGCCCCAGCCGGGGCGCCTCGCCGCAGGGAGCCGAACCATGCCCACCATCAACACCACCAGCCGCCCGCGCATGGCGGCGATCTACGCCCCTGGCACGGTGCGCGCCCGCCGCTGGCACGGCGATGGCGACGTGCGCGGTTACCGCCCGCCCTCGGGCTGGACGGCCTGCGCCGACCTCACAGACATTCACCCCATCACGGGCCGCGCCTTGCCGTGTGCCATGTGGTGGATCATCGAGACGAAGGAATAAACATCGTCAGCACCGCGCCCAGGCCGTTCCGCCCTGGGCGCGGTGAACTTCAAAAATCCGGGCGCGGCAGTGGCCGCGCCCGGTGTTGAAGGCCCAACAGCCCAATCAGAACGCAGCCGCCTTCGCTGGCACTCAGGCGGCGGCGTTGAAGGCATCGCTGTGTCGCGCGATGCCTTCTTCCATTGCCGCCTTAAACGACGAGTGCCATTAAAGTGAAGTGATATGGGGGGCAATATCTGATGAGCAAAGAACATCGTCCGCATGGCAAGGCTCCTGCCGCATGGGAAGCCGACATTCTCAAAATCCGAGCCTTTGAGATGGTGCTGGTCCTTTTCTACATGGAGGATTTGCGGCGCTTCATCATGGGCTCCATCGAGGCCACTGACCAATTGCACGGGGTAAATCGCCTCAGTGATGGCAAACCCAAGACCAAGGAAGGCAAGAAGCTGGAACTGGCCCGCGCCGTGTTGGTGTCCGATGGCGTCATTGACCAGGCCGAGAGCGATGAACTCAAGGAACTGGTGGACTATCGCAACATCATTGGGCACACCATCCATGATCTGACCGTGGATGTGGGCGCCTATTCTGATCTGGCAAGACGTGACCCCAAGACCTTCAAGCCGATGCCTTTGTATGACTACACAGCCGCCAAGCGGGCCAAGGCGCTGCGGCAGAAGGTGAGCAAGGGCATGATGAAGAAGTTCATCATGATGGCGTCGCTCGACTTCCTGGCCTTTGAAGCGGCGGAGAAGACCTACATTGCGGAGATTGAGCGGCTGAAGAGGCGGGTCAACCAGGGCATCGTGAAGGCCAACAAGGTGATTGCGGAAACGAATCGCATCATGAAGGCCATCCCGGAGTCGGTCATGAAATCGGCCCAACCCGGCCACCCGAGGAACATCAAGGAAAACGGTGCCCTGAGCAAGCGTGGCGCGGATTGCGTTTTCCAGCTCTTTGAAGCCCATGCAACCCCGTTGGCTGCGGCTTACCTGATGAGGATTTCGCTTCGTTCGGCCACGCATTGGTTTGCCAAGTGGAAGGCCAGCAAGGCATAGCGTTTTCCGTCTGCGCTGATCGGTTGAAGATCTTGGGCGTGTCGGCGCAATGCGCCGCCGGGCTCTCGGGCTGCGCCCCGTGCCGACTTTGCCGTCACGGCCCTCTGGCTTCGATCCCTCACGCCTTCGCGCCTGCGGCGCTGCGCGCTACGCTTGCCTCCGGGGGGTCGGCGCAAGGCCCATCCCCGCCGCGCGAGCTTGGCGCCCCTCGATACCGCCGAACCGGCTGAGCCGGATCGGCCAGGCCAGCGCCCCGCCGCAATGGGCAGGGCTGAGGCGGGTACGCCGGGGCTTGCTCCGGCAGGTTGTGCGAATGCGTGCCGTCCCAGACGCTGACGGTTCTCGCCCGTCACGTCACGAAGGAAGGTTCACGGACACGCCGCCCGGCCTCGTCATGGAGCTTCCACGGCCACGCCTCAAAACCGACACCGCAGGGTGCGGCAGGAGCGTTCTCACTCGTCGTCGGGAGGTTGACCTGGCCCGCGTCAGGGGACGAGCCGGTGAAGTTGTGCAGCGGGGGTGCCGAGTCGGCCCCATCTCCTTTTGGAGCGGTTCGGCCCGAGGCGTCCTTGTGTTGTTGTGAATCCTGGCGGTGGCGCGGCTGCGCCTCGGGCTTCATGGCTGCAACCGTGCGGCGCAAAGAATTTCCCCTGCACTGCGTGCATTCCTCGCGGGACAAATTCTTTGCACCTCCCGGTTCTCCACTGCGTTGCGACCGCAAGCGGTGCAGCCCGCCCGTCCCCCGCCGGCCGGACCACAACAAGGACGCGATGGGCGCGAACCTTGTTCAACCAAAAGGAGTTTCATCATGGCCAACATCGGCACCTTCACCGCAGACAAAGACGGCTTCTCCGGCACGCTTCGCACCCTGACGCTCAACGTCAAGGTCAAGCTGGTTCCCAACGACAAGGGGGACAACGAGAAAGCCCCGGACTTCCGCCTGCAGGCGGCCGGCCACGACATCGGCGCGGCGTGGAAGAAGACCAGCGAGGCCGGGCGGGACTACATCTCGGTGACCCTCGACGATCCTTCGTTTCCGGCCACGGTCTATGCCCGCCTGATCGAAGGCGAGGACGGCACGCACGACCTGATCTGGTCGCGCAGCAAGCCCCAGGCGGTGTGACCGCCGCTGCGCCCCGCCCACCGCGGGGCGCAGTGCGGAATGGCGGCAACGTCGCTGGGGCGTGACCCATGCGAGGCTGCTTCGATATGCGTTGAGTCCGTGACAGCGGGAATGGCATGGTGTGCCGGTGCGTTGCCCCGTCGGGCTTTCGGGCTGCGCCCCGTGCCGCCTTTGCCGTCACGGCCATCCGGCTTCAATCCCTCACGCCTTCGCGCCTGCGGTGCTGCGCGCTTCGCTTGCCTTCGGGGGAAAGCCCTGCGGCCTATCCCCGCCGCGCAGAGCTTGGCGCCCCCCCACTATCCCAAACCGGCTGTGCCAAGCTGGCGGACAATTCAAGATCGCGCTAGAGCCCGAACTGACCAAGTCCCGGAGGAACCGGTGGCACTGCGTGAATCCAGCAACCGGGGCTTTCGCTATCGAAAAAATCGACCTGAACAGGACCAAGATCATCCTGAATGACTTGGTATGCGTAGTTGCAGTAGACCTGACTACCGCCAAAAACAGAGACCGCCACCCGTTGAATTCCGGTTCCACGCATCCGCTTCAGCAGATGCCGGTCATGCTCCCCGAGTCCCCAACCGAACAGCGTCAACCTGAATCGCTGCGATGTGAGCACCTCCCTGTAAACAGTAGCCAAGTAGTAGCTATTCTGGATCGAGGACACCTTCTGCTGCATCGTTCCCTCGCTGACGAACAGCGGCACGAATTGCTCGCTGCGCCACGCTTGAAGAATTGCCTCAAGTAAGCCCGCTCCAGCGTTATGGATCTTGAGCTCCTGTTCCACAGCATTGCGGCACAGAGCTAAGTTTCCGTGGGGATAGAACACCAACGTGTTGGTCTGCTCCCTATAGGGCTCACGGAATCTTTGCCACGCATCATTGAATGCGCCGTGTGCGCCGTTCCCGAGGAAGCAATCCTTGAACAGATGACCGTCTGGGATGTTGAGCCCATAGGTCATCGTCCAGTAGACCAGCAAGTCGTAGTTCAGCGAAATGACAGTGTCGAATCCCTTGAGGAACTGGTACATGCTTGGCAACTGACCGTTCACCTGGTCGTACTCAGGATGCACATCGCGCACGGCTTGAATCAAACACTCTCGAACATTCAGGTAGGCCTGGTGCGTGCGAAGGTCGGGTATCTGCAGTGACTTGTTGACGTTGGACGCCTGCCAGACCAGTCGAAGGATCAGCTCAAAGTCGGATGTTCCGAAAAAGTGAAAGAGGCGATTCACATCATCTGCGAGCAAGCCACTTCGCTGGGCATGCTCCAGCAGCGAGCCGTAGCCGAAGCTGGGCGAGACAGCCATGCTGGCTCCATTGCCCAGAAGAATCGTGCCTCGTTGGTAGTTGGGTGCGATCTGCGTCCACTGCGCGATGGGGTGCGGCATCCCGGGCTCCTCCTTGGTGCTTGCTTATACGCTGATGTTTCGAGGGATTGTCGTGGACTCAGGCAATCCGTTCATGCTGCTCTCGTGCCCCCCATTGGCCTGCGGCGCTGCGTGCTTCGCCTGCCTCCAAGGGAAAGCCCTGCGGGGCTATCCCCGCCGCGCAGAGCTTGGCGCCCTTCGACACCCCGAACCGGCTGAGCCGGATCGGCCATGCCAGCGCCCGCGCACGCTATGGCGTGTCACTCTTCTTCGCCACAGTCTCCAACTCCTGGCGCACCTGCGCCAGCAGTTGGTCGGCCTGCTGCAGGTCGTCACCGGCATAGGCCAGCGTCAGCAGCGTGAGCGGATGCACTTCCATGACCTCGCACAGCTCGGCCAGTTTGTTCAACGTCGGGCTCTTCAGGTCGCGCTCCAGCGTACTCATGTAGGTACGGCTGGACACGTCCGAGAACGCTTCCTGGCTCAAACCACGCGCTTTCCTGATGGTCTTTAGTGCCTCCGACAATGTATGTTTCGCTGCCAACCTTGGATCTCCCCAAAATCCAAGATGACAGCCGATTGCGCCCTATAGGACTACAATCTATAGTGTTCAATCATGTTGGCCTGCTGCTTTTGCGCTTTTACGGAGATCCGTATCTGCGGTTTCTCACAGAAGCGCAAAGCCGCATCCGAGCCTTTCCTCAAACCCGCCGATACGGTTCTGCGCCTTCACGCTTCGGCGGTTTTGTGCGAATGAGGGGGTACCCATGAACCGGCTCATCACCGAGGACGAGCGCAAGCAACTTCTGGAACACGGTCGGGCCCGGGCCGTTGGCCTGGCCAACGACCCGCTGCCTGTAGTGCGGTTGTTCACGCCAGACGCGCACGCCACCTGGCTGCTGGTTTCGCTCGACCCCGCCGACGGCGACACGGCCTATGGCTTGATCGACCTGGGGCTGGGAATGCCCGAGCTGGGCGAGATCAAGCTGTCCGATCTCGCATCCATCGTCGGGCCGCGTCAGCAGCCCGTGATGCGGGACCTGTACTTCCGGGCAGTGCGCCCGTTGTCGGAGTACCTGCAGCTGGCCCAGGAGAACGGTTCCGTCCTCGATTGAGCCGTTCGCGCCACGGCCAAGCCGGGCGCATTGAGACTATTTTGGCCTTGCTCCAGACCCGTCAGGTCTTAGTCCGCACTGTTGCACCAAACCAGTGCCACCCTGACGCAAACAGTCATGATGCCGGCCGTGCCATCAGGCACGGTGGATATCGCAGGAGGCCGCATTTCCTCGCGCGCCACCGTCGCATTCAGACGATTCACGCAATCCATCGGATGCTTTTCGTCTTAACACGCAAGTTACCAATCTACCAGCTTATTCACGATTGGATGCCAGTTCGATGTAGTGACGTTTGCGTGTGAAACCGGTGACGGCAGTCCTGCTGTACGGGAGCTTGCGTCATGGCCGAGCCGCACTACGTCGCGCACTGGTATCCGACTGCCGCCTACCTCTACGTCCTGTGCCTGGACACGCTGGCGCTGGCTTGGGAGTATCTGCGCCGCCATCCCGACTACCGGTTCGACTGGCTGCGCCGTGCGCACCGCCCCGATGCTGCGCATCGCTGGGGCCTGCGTCTGCTGGAAGACCCGGCCCTGGATGCGCGTGACGCACATCCGGCCTGGCTGCCTGGCCATGAAGCCGTGGTGCAGCTCCATCCCGATGCAGATCCACCGCCAGATGCCACCACCTTCGCCTTCTGGCGTATCCCCGGTCACAAGCAGCTGCTGCACGACGGCAAGGGACTGGCGCTGATCGCGCGCAGCCCCGGCCATTGCCTGCGCTTCGCGCTGGCGCCAGGCCTGGAGGACGGCATGGCCGTGGCCCATGCCTATCGTGGCCGTGGCGCCGCCCATCTGCCTGACACGCCTGCGCCAATGGCTCGGCCCAGGCCGCCCCCTGCCGCGCTGCTGGAGCTGCACACCCTGCAGGCGCTCGACGCGACCCTGGCGGGCGCGTCCTTGCATGAGATCGCCGAAGGCTTGTTCGGCGTGGATGCCGCGGCCGGTTGGTACAGCGACGGTGGCCTGCGCTCCAAGGTACGCCGCCTGACGCGGCGCGGCGATGCGCTGATGCGCGGCGGCTATCGCCGCCTAGCACAGCTACCGCCGCTTGAGAAGGGTCGTTTTGAAGGTCACGCAAAACGACCCTGAGCAGGAGGGCTTCGTTTTCTGAGACTTCCTCCATCCGGTTGCGCTGTGTGGCCGGAGCCCTGCAACCGATGGAGGTTCTCACCATGCGTCCCGCTCCCTTGCGGCCTGCCGCCGCTCCCGCAACCACCTCGACCGCTGCCGCGCAACCGCAGCGTTATCTCACCAACGACGAAGCCGCCGACTACCTGCGGCTGTCGCCGCGCACGCTGGAGAAGCAGCGCGTGCTGGGTGGCGGCCCCAAGTTTCGCAAGTTCGGTCGCCGCGTCATGTACGCCGTGGCCGACCTCGATGCCTGGGCCGCCGAGCGCAGCTTCGAGAGCACGTCCGATCCCGAATACGCCGAGCAGCACTCGGCGGACAGCCGTGCGCGCTGATCGCTGGCGCGCGGATGGCCTTCGCCATGACCAGCCCTGCGCTGCCGCCCCGGCAGCGGCCCGTGCTGGAGCGCGAACAGCTCGACCTGTTCCGCGCCTTGCCGGGCGACATGGCGCCGCGCGACAGCCAGGACTTGATGGCCTTTCCGTTCTTCTCGCTGGCGAAGTCGCGGCGCACGGCGCCGATCGACTTCCAGGCCGGCGGCATCACGATCCGCGTCGAGGGCACGCAGGAGCACGGCATCGCCACGATCTGGGATGCCGACGTGCTGATCTGGGCCGCCAGCCAGATCGTGGAAGCGCGCGACGCGGGCCTGCGCCCGTCGCGGCTGATGCAGGCCACGCCTTACGAGATCCTGCGCTTCATCGGACGCGGTACGTCGCTGCGCGACTACCAGCGCCTCAAGGCCGCGCTGGATCGCCTGCAATCCACAACCGTGGCCACGTCGATCCGCGAGACGACCGGGCGGCGCCTGCACCGCTTCTCGTGGATCAACGAGTGGAAGGAACTGGCCGATGCCAAGGGCACGCCGCTGGGGCTCGAATTGATCCTGCCGGACTGGTTCTATGCGGGCGTGCTCGATGCCGCCCTGGTGCTGACCATCGACCCGGCGTATTTCCGGCTGACCGGGGGCATCGAACGGTGGTTGTATCGGCTGGTGCGCAAGCACGGCGGGCGCCAGCCGGGTGGGTGGCAATTCGACTTCCAGCACCTGTACCGCAAGTCGGGCAGCGTGGCGCGGTACTACGACTTTGCCGCCGACCTGCGGGCGCTGGTGGCCCGGCAAGCCTTGCCCGGCTACCGCCTGGGAATCGAATACCTCAGCACTGCTCCGGCACCGCTGCTGACGTTCCGGCCCGTGCCGCCCACGGCACGGGGATAACTGCGGGATGGCCTGTGGACGGACTCGTGCTATCAGGCAACAGAGGTATCGTGCTATCAGGCAACGAATCCTCGTGCTATCAGGCAACAAAATCGGCCGGAAAGCCAATGCTGGCGCGGGTTTCGACTTCTCCTAACTTCCCTAACTTAAATTCTCTAACTTTTAGTAGAAGCGCCGCGCCTCGGTGGACAACCACCACGCGGCGCGAAAAGCGGCAGCAACAGCCGGGCTTTCCAACACGGAGGGCCAGGCCATGATCGTCGCGCTGCTCAACCAGAAAGGCGGCGTTGGCAAGACCACGCTCGCCACCCACATCGCCGGCGAGCTGGCGATGCGCGGGCAGTCAGTCATCCTGCTGGATGCCGACCCGCAAGGCTCCGCGCTGGACTGGACCCAGCGCCGCAGCCAGCAAGGTTTGCCACGGCTGTTCAGCGCCGTGGGTCTCGCACGCGAAACGCTGCATCAGGAAGCGCCAGAACTCGCCAAGCGGGCCGATCATGTTGTCATTGATGGGCCACCCAGGATTGCGGCCTTGGCGCGCTCTGCGCTATTGGCGGCCGAGCGCGTGCTGATCCCGGTGCAGCCCAGTCCCTACGACCTGTGGGCTTCTGCTGAGATGGTGGCGCTGATCCGCGAGGCGCAGGTATTCAGGCCTGCGCTGCGCGCGGCCTTCGTCATCAACCGGCGCGTCAGTACCACCGTCATCGGACGCGAAGCACGCGGCGCGCTGGCCGAGCAGCCGCTTCCTGCGCTGCGCGCGGAAGTACATCAACGCATCGTGTTCGCCGACAGCGCGGCCGCTGGCCGGCTGGCGCGCGAGACGGCGCCGGACAGCGCCGCCGCGCGCGAAATCACTGCGCTGGTCGATGAACTGCTGCGGTGGCCGTCATGAGCAGTCCCGCCAGCAAACGCACGGCAAAGCGAGTCGGCATCGGCGCACGTCCGCCCGCGAATCCGCACGCCGAGGCGTGGATTCGCCAAGGCAGCGCCGATGACCTCCAGAAGGGCGACCTCTACACGGCTCGCCTGACCCTCGACATCACGCCCGCCATGCGCTCGCGCATCAAGGTGTCGGCCTTCACGCAGGGCGTGACGGTGGCCGACCTGCTGCGCGCGCTGCTGGAGCGTGAATTCCCGGAGAACAGATCATGACTGCATCCGCTTTGCCTGCTGCTGACGCGGCCACGGCGGCACCATCGCTGCCACACGCGGCACGGCCTACCTCAACGCCGCTGACGCGCGTTTCGCTAGTCTTCCTGGAGCACCGATTCGAGCTCTATCTGCGCTTTGGCGAACCGGCGCGCACGCTGCGGCTCGACCGCTGGCGCAGCGTCGCCGTGTTCATGCCGAACGCCGTGTTCTGCCGCATTCGCTGGCAGTCCAACGACTACGGCACGATCCGGTGGCAACTCATGGTGATGCAGGCTTGCACGCCGCTGGACGCGGCGCAGCGCATTCCCGGCGTGCAGCCGGGCGCGCGCCTGCTGCTGCACGCCGAGGGCGAGAACGCGGTGCGCGCCGTGCTGGAGCGCATCGACGCCATCGAGGCGCTGGGCATCGCGCCTGCCGTCGCTTCGCCTGCGTACTGGCGCACGCTCGCCAACCGGCTTGCGGCGCGCTTGCCGTTGCCTGAATACGATGCCGAGCGGCACACCGCCTGGCTGGCCGGGAGGGCGTTGCCATGACGACCATTTCCACTCATGGCACCGCGCCGCGTCCTCGCTCCCGCCTGCGCACTCGCTTCGTGCTGACGGGCCTGTCTGCCTGCGGTCTCGCTGCGCTGGCCTGGGCATCCTTCGTGCATCCGCAGCCGCGCCTGACCTACAACCCGTCCGACAGCGTGGCGGTCGGCTGGTATCGCGTCGATCCGCTCGACCGCCGCGCCAGCTCGCCGCCACGTCCGTTGTCCGTGGGCAGCATCGTGCTGGTGCCGCTGCCCGCCGAGGCAGCCGCGCTGGCTGCGCAGCGCGGCTACCTGCCGACGCGCGTGCCGCTGCTCAAGCGCGTAGGGGCGATGGCACCGCAGGAAGTGTGCATTACAGGGGGCAGCGTCCGCATCGACGGCGTGCCTTCGGCCGCCGTGCTGCCTGCCGACCGCTGGGGCCGGCCGCTGCCATCCTGGCAGCAGTGCCGCCGCCTTCGGCCTGGCGAGCTGTTCCTGCTCAGCATCACCAATCCGGCGTCGTTCGACAGCCGGTATTTCGGGCCGGTCAGCGCAACCGCCGTGACCGGCGTGGCGCGCCCGGTCTGGCTGGAGTCTCGCCCATGATGGCCGCCGATTCGCTGCGCATCATCGTGCTATCAGGCGTGCTGCTCCGGCTGCTCTCGCCGTGTCGTCGCGCGTGCAGTGCGTGTGCATTCGCACAGCACTTCGCGCTGTCTCCGGCGCGGCCATCCAACGTGCAGGCGTCTTGCCCCGAACGCGGCTGGCCTGCGGCCATTGCCGTGTTCGCCGGGGTGCTGGCTGCTGGTGCAGCAGCGCCACCCGGCCGCCGATGCCGGGAGCGGATGCGGGAGGCAAAGGCGGAAGGCAAGACAAAAGGGCGCGGCACTGGGCCGCGTCGAAAGCCAGTCTGCACGTGGGGATGGCGCGGCACGCAGCGGCTTTGCCGCCGTGCCGCGTGCGGCGCGAAGGTCGCGCCAATGCAGGCATGTCCGCGTGCTTCACACGCCCGGATATGCCGGAGCTTGCAGGAGCGGCAGCCATGACTGACCGCCGCGACGCTGATTTCCGCGTGCGTCCTGGCGCCCTGAAGAACCGAAGCACAGGACAGGGCCAGAGGTTCGTCTCCAAGCTGCTCAAGCAGGCTAGCAAAGCCAGCGGCGGCAAGTTCGCGGTACGCCGTCCAGCCGCTGGCGGGAGCGGCCAGCACGTCGGTCAGCGGCCCGGCTCACGGCTTGGACGCGGCCATACGGCGGCGCGCTTCGTAGGCGCAAAGCTGACCCCTTTGTCACGGCGCGTGACCATCAAAACGCTGCTGGTCAACCAACGTAACGCCAGCCCGCAATCGCTTGCCAAGCACCTGCGCTACATCGAGCGCGACGGTGCCGGCCGGGACGGCGAGCCGGGCCGTGCCTACGGGCCGCAGAACGACGAAGCCGACCTCGATGCTTTCAAGGAACGCTGCCATGACGACAGGCATCATTTCCGCTTCATCGTCTCGCCGGAAGAGGGTGCGGAGCTGGACGACCTACGTACCTACACCCGGCACCTGATGAACCGGATGGAGGCTGACCTGGGCACCCGACTGGATTGGGTGGCGGTGGATCACTGGAACACCGACAACCCGCATACCCATCTGATCGTGCGCGGGCGCGACGACACTTGTAAAGACCTCATCATCGCGGGCGACTACATCGCGCATGGCTTCCGTCATCGGGCCGCAGAGCTGGCGACGGAATGGCTGGGGCCGCGCACCCAACTGGAAATCCAGCAGACCTTAGCGCGCGAGGTAGAACAAGAGCGATGGACCAGCCTCGACCGCACGCTTCAACGGGGGGCGGGCGAGGGCGGCTGGGTGCAGGCCGAACGCTTCAACGAACCGACGCTGCAGCGCCAGCGCCTGCTGCTGATCGGCCGTTTGCAACGCTTGCGGCGGTTCGGCCTGGCCGACGAAACGCAGCCCGGCACCTGGGTCGTCCATGCTGATGCTGAGAAGACCTTGCGCGCCTTGGGTGAGCGTGGCGACATCATCCGTACCATGCAGCGGGCCATGAGCGGCCAGCCGCGAGAGCTGGCGGTGTTCGAGCCGGGCGACGATGGCCGCAGCATCACGGGACGCGTAGCCGCCAAGGGGCTGGCCGACGAGCTGCACGACCGTGGCTATCTGGTCATCGACGGCGTGGACGGCAAGGCACACTACGTCGCGCTCAACGCCCGCGACGAACTGGCGAACTATCCCACCGGAGCCGTGGTGGAGGTACGCGGTTCCGCCGAGGTGCGGGCAGCAGACAAGAACATCGCCGCGTTGGCCAGCGATGGCCTGTACCGCACCGATCATCACCTTGCGATCGAGCAAGGGCGAGCCAAGCCCGGCCGTGATCCGCAGGAAATCGTCGCCGCCCATGTCCGAAGGCTGGAAGCCCTGCGCCGGGCCGGCATCGTGGAGCGCGTGGCCGAAGGGCTATGGAAAGTGCCGGACGACCTGGCCGAGCGTGGGCGCCAGTACGATGCGCAGCGGCTGGGCGGCGTGGCCGTGGAACTGAAATCTCACCTACCGATCGAGCGGCAGGCCCGCATAATCGGCGCGACCTGGCTCGACCAACAACTGATCGTCGGCGGCCGGGAATTGGGCGACCTGGGCTTTGGTGGCGATGCCAAGCGAGCCTTGCAGCAGCGCGCCGACTTCCTCGAAGAACAGGGGCTGGCCCAGCGGCGCGGACGGCGGGTGATTCTTGCCCGGAATCTGCTGGAAACGCTGCGCAATCGGGAGCTGGCGCAGGCAGCGAAGGACATTGCCGCCGAGACCGGCCTGGAGCACCGCCCAACGATGGATCGGCAGCGCGTCGCCGGCATCTACCGACGCTCCGTCATGCTGGCGAGCGGGCGCTATGCGATGCTTGATGACGGCAAGGGTTTCAGCCTGGTGCCATGGCGGCCCGTGATTGAGCTGCGACTAGGACAGCAGCTCGCCGCCACGGTTCGTGGCGGTGGCGTGTCGTGGGATTTCGGGCGACAAAGAGGGCCTACGATCGGTTGAAGACAACCACCAATGAAGGACTGTCAGGCTTTGTGGGACGCCAGATAGTCAACGAATGCTTTAAGTTTCGGAAGTACAGTGCGTCGGCTTGGATAGTAGAGCGACAAGCCAGGAAACATTTCCGAGAAGTCGCTTAAAACAACTTCCAACGTGCCCGCATGAATATTGCGAGACACGATCGAGCGCGGAAGCCGAAATAGCCCCACGCCTTGCTCTGCGGCATGTACGCATGCAGCCACATCATCCAATATGAGCGGGCCACCGATCGGAATGGAGATTCGCTCCGCCCCAACTTTGAATGACCACTCGGCGATGGCAATTCCAGCAAGGCGGAAGGTGATGCAAGGAAAGTCTCGAATATCGGCTGGTTTTGTTGGATAGCCGTAACGTGCAAGTAATGATGGAGAGCCGACTACGACTTGCGGTTCCTCTGGGGTTAGCGGCAGTGCCACCATATCTGCTTGGACAAAAGACCTGGGCCGAACACCAGCGTCACAGCCCTCGCCGATGATGTCCACCAGCCGGTCATCGCCAACAAATTCTAGCTGCAATCCTGGATTCGTTCGTAGGAAGCCGGCTACGAAGCGTTCAGTGAGCATAGCAACACTCGGCTTTGGAACATTGATGCGCAGAAGACCTGTGATCGTCTCTCCTAGACTGCGAGCTGCTTCGATCCCTTGAAGCACCTGTTGTGCAGCAGGCTTTACCTGCAATAACAACCGCTCGCCGGCCTCGGTGAGCCCGACGCTTCGGGTCGTGCGGGCGACCAAAGCCACTCCAATGCGTGCCTCAAACGTGCGGATCGCTTGGCTGACCGCTGACGGAGTAATTCCTAGGCGTCTTGCGGCAGCACGAAAGCCACGCTCCTCCGCAACTGCGAGGAACACGATCACTCCATCAAGATCGCCTCGTTCTATTGTGTAGCTCATCTACACAGTATGAACAGTCTAAAGTGGATTCTCAAGCACCATCTAATCAGAGAGTATGGAGTTCTCTTCTCTTTGGTAGGAATCGCAGAAATGAGCATATCCGCGCAACACTCCCGTGCCTTCGGCATCGACAGTACCACCGGCATTGCTGGGCTCGCCGTCCGTTCAGTCACTGTGCCCACGCCAGGTGATGGTGAGGTTCTCGTGCGTGTGCGTGCATCTTCGCTTAACTATCGGGACATCATGATCCTGGAGGGCAACTACGTTCCCATTCCTAGTGGTCGTATTCCGCTTTCTGACGGTGCAGGCGAGATCGCCGCCGTGGGCGCCGGAGTCACGCGGTTCCAAGTAGGCGACCGGGTTACCAATACCTTCTTCCCTGAATGGATTGATGGTGCGTACACCGGGCAGTATTCGCATTATTCGGTCAACGTTGATGGTTGGCTTGCAGACTACCGAACCGTCCCGGCCGAAGCACTGGTGTCGATTCCGGACATCTTAGGCTTCGATGAGGCCGCAACCCTGCCTTGCGCAGGTGTCACTGCGTGGTCCGCCATCAAAGGGGTGAAAGCCGGTGACACGATCGTTACGCAAGGAACCGGGGGTGTGTCGCTGTTCGCCCTCCAACTGGCGAAGGCGATAGGTGCGACTGTGATCGCCACCACGTCCAACGATGAGAAAGCCAAGAAACTCCGCGCATTGGGCGCCGATGAAACGATCAATTACAAAGAACAGCCCAATTGGTCGGAACAAGTGCGTGATTTGACTGGTGGAAATGGCGCCACTCGAATCGTCGAGGTTGGTGGCCCGGGGACATTTGAGCAATCGGTCAAAGCCATTGCAGTGAGTGGCCAAGTCTCAATGGTGGGGATGCTTGCCGGCTCGCAAGGTTCTGTGGAGTTCATGTCGATGTTCATGAGTCAGGCGCGTTATCAGCCCATCGCGCTCGGCAGTCGGCAGGATCTTGAGGACTTGATTCAGTTTATCACTGCTTCAGGCATCCGACCCGTGATTGATAGTCGCTTTGCTTTTGAAGATGCCAAGCTCGCCTATGAGAAATTGATTTCCCGCAATGTTTTTGGAAAGGTCGTCATCAGCGACTAAGCGCCTGTCTCTACATAATTAATCTTATTAGCGATTAGGGCTGCTCATTACTGCGTATGCGCTATTTATTCGAATGGAGAATTTTCAACACCCGGAGCTCGATACCTAGCTCAGAAGGTCGGCGACTTGCTCGCCGCTTACCAGTGTCCATGCTCGCTGCGTGCGGTGAGTTGGAAGTATTGGAGGGGGAGACACCTGAAGGTATTGTCCTCGTGTCTTTCCCAACGATGCAAGATGCCAAGTCTTGGTACTACAGCGAGGAGTATCAAGCAGCGTTGAGTGGTGCAAGATACTTGACCTTCTTGGTGGAAGGTTTGCCTGTTAATCGCCAATTTTCTGGCGGTACCGTGAGTTCGCAGCAGATGCTGTGCACGCAGGTCAGGGATCACGCAACAATACATGTGGGGCGATGAATACGGCTGTGGCATTCGAGCTTTGATTTATCCTTCCGATTGTCTAGATCGGTAGGTCTTGGTTCAAACTTGGTTTTGTAGTATTTCTAACCATCCTGCTACGGTGCGTATCTGGCACTCTGAGAAATCTTCTGCAAGCAGGGTGTTCAGGGTTTTCAATTCACGCTTCGCCAGTCGATAGGCAGCATGTCCATTGGATGTCAAATGCAAGTGAATGGGGCGGCCATCTCCTTCCTACCGCCTGCGATTGAGAAATCCAGTCTCTTCCAGACTGTTGACCATCCCGCTCATCGCTGGCGCTCCGATACCGAGTGCTCCAGCCACATCTCCAATAAGCGCCCCGTTTTGGCGGGCTAGGTAGAACACAGCGCCCATTTGCGCATAGGTCAGAGAAGGTCGACTTGGATTATTTGTGCGACTTCAACCACGCCGACACATCCGTCCACAATGTTGTCTCATTGCGACGCCGGAAGAAAACCATATGGCCGATTGCGGTGCCAGCTTCAGACGGTGAAAACTGGCGACGCTCTACATTGGAGTGAGTCAGCTGTCCCACCAATAGGTCGATGCCTGGCGGCGTTTCCCACGGGTCGTCATCAAAGCCTACCGCAAGCAGAGGCGCAGTAACGCGCGCAAATCGCGCACAAGTAACCATGGTTGGGTCATCGAAGAAGTACCTCCGCATTGAGGTCCAAGTGCTCCAGTCGCTCATAACCCCACTTGGTAAATCTTCGCCAAGCTATTTCGAAAATGTTCACGGATAGATTGAAATGGAACTTCGACATCTGCGTTGCTTCATCGCCGTTGCGGAAGAACTCCATTTCGCCCGTGCGGCAGAAAGGCTGCACATTGAGCAATCACCACTCTCTCGCACCATCAAGGAATTGGAAGAAGACCTGGGGGAGCAGCTATTCATCCGGACTAGCCGAAGCACGCGTCTGACACGGGCAGGCAAGCTATTCCTTGAGCACGTGCCACGCGTGTTCACTGCGTTGCAGCAAGCGCGCGACAGTGTGACAGCGGCATCCAATGGCTTTCACGGCCAACTGAGAATCGCGCTGTCCGATGGCATCACGCCCTCGCGCCTGCCTGCCTTGCTCGCACTCTGCCGCCAGGAAGAACCCGAAGTCGACATTCGCCTCTTCCAAGTGCCTTTGTCGCAACAAATCAAAGGACTCCAAGATGATCTGTACGACGTGGGCTTCGCGCAGTCGGACGAAGTAGGCGAGGGCATCGCGGCAGAGGCGGTGTGGAGCGATCCGCTGATGGTGGCCGTCCCCGCAAGGCACCATCTTCTGAAGTTCAAGCGTATCCCGCTGCACGACCTGCTGCAGTTCCCATTGGTGTTATGCGACCCGCAGGCGTGCGAAGGCCACGCCCGCCAAGTAGAGCGGGTCCTTCGTCGTTCTGAACGTGAACCCCTGATCGTCGAGCGTGTCGCCTCGTTCGAGTTGATGATGGTGGTGGTGTCGGCAGGCTTCGCCTTGGGCTTGGCCGGTGCGCCGCACATCGCAGCAAGCCGGGAGCTTGGCGTGGTAGCCCGGCCCTTGGCTGGGCGCTCCCCGATGCTGACGACATACCTGTTGCGGCGCGAGGGCGAGGTTCCCGAGGTGCTGTCCCGATTCATCGAGCGGGTGCAGGCCATAGATTTGCCAGAAGGCACGAGGCCCGCGCTACCAGCTGAACCTGATGCACAGGAGGAAATCGAGCTATGAAGCAGATGATGCCTTTACTTCTGATCGTGGTGCTAACGGCCTGCAGCCCGTCGGAGACGCCTAGGCAGTCCAACGTGCCGACCGTGAAAGAACTCGCCGCCGATCCGGCACGCTTGAAGGAACTGCGCCAGCAATGCAAAATTGATCGCGCAACGCTTGGCGACCTGTTGTGCAACCGGGTTGCTGAAGCCGCGCGAAAACGGTTCTATGGCGATGGAACGACACCCTATACGCCATACGAGACACCGCCGAAGTTCTAATTACTGAACTTCCCAAGAATTGCAGCCCTTCTTAGTCAACACGCCGCAGCGCGCTCGCGCCTGCGGCGTTTTTACTGGTTTCTTTGCAGCGTGAAACGATGCTTTTTGCATCACATTGCCTGCGATAACGGTCTTTGACCGGCACTGATCCGGCACTGATCCTCACCCCATGCGGCACGTTGCTGTGCCGCTTTTGAATGAGGAATCAGGGCAGGGGAAACGGAGGCCTGTCAATGCAAGCTCAGGGCGTACTGTTCGGCCAGATCGCCGCCGTATTCGGCATCGTGATCGCCGGTGTGTGGAGTGCAACTCAATGGACAGCCGCCGCCCTGGGCTACCAACTACGCCTTGGCTCGCCCTGGTTCGACTTCTTTGGCACCCCGGTCTATCACCCTTGGCGATTGTTCGAGTGGTGGTTCTTCTTTGATGCCTATGCGCCACACGTCTTCGACATCGGCGGGGCCATTGCGGGTGGTAGCGGTCTTGCGGCTGTGGTGGTCGCCATCGCCATGTCCGTGTGGCGCTCGCGGCAAGCGCGCCTTGTCACCACCTACGGTTCCGCTCGCTGGGCCGATGCGGATGACATTCGCAAGGCCGGCCTGACCCAGCCGGCCGGCGTTTTCCTCGGCCTGCATCGCGGGCAGTACCTGCGGCACGAAGGCCCAGAACACGTCCTGACCTTCGCGCCCACTCGCAGCGGCAAAGGCGTGGGGCTGGTGGTACCCACTTTGTTGAGCTGGCCCGCGTCCGTCGTCGTTCACGACATCAAAGGCGAGAACTGGACACTCACCGCCGGCTGGCGTTCGCGGTTTAGTCATTGCCTGCTGTTCAACCCGACCGATGCGAAGTCGGCGGCCTATAACCCGTTGCTGGAAGTGCGGCGCGGCGCGCATGAAGTGCGTGACGTGCAGAACGTAGCCGATATTCTGGTCGATCCCGACGGCGCGCTCGAACGTCGCAACCATTGGGAAAAGACCTCGCACGCGTTGCTGGTCGGCGCGATCCTGCATGTGCTCTACGCAGGCGAAGACAAGACGCTGCGCGGCGTCGCCAACTTCCTCAGTGACCCGGCTTGCCCGTTCGAGCTGACGCTGCACCGGATGATGACGACGAAGCACCTTAGCGATGCGCCGCACCCGGTCGTCGCATCGGCTGCCCGCGAAGTGCTGAACAAGTCGGACAACGAGCGATCGGGCGTGCTCTCCACCGCCATGTCGTTTCTCGGTCTGTACCGCGACCCGACAGTGGCCGAAGTCACGTCGCGCTGCGATTGGCGCATCGCCGACCTGATTTCCGCCGAGCACCCGGTATCGCTCTATTTGGTGGTGCCGCCCTCCGATATAAGCCGCACCAAGCCGCTGATCCGGCTCATCTTGAACCAGATCGGGCGGCGGCTAACCGAATCGCTCGACGGCAGCGATGGCATCGCGCGCCGGCACAAGCTGCTGCTGATGCTGGACGAGTTTCCGGCGCTGGGTCGGCTCGACTTCTTCGAGTCGGCGCTTGCCTTCATGGCCGGCTACGGCATCCGCAGCTTCCTCATCGCACAGTCGCTCAACCAGATCGACAAGGCGTATGGGCAGAACCATTCCATCCTCGATAACTGCCACGTTCGCGTGACGTTCGCCACCAACGACGAACGCACGGCGAAAAGGATTTCCGAAACGCTCGGCACCGCGACCGAGCTGCGCGCCCAGCGCAACTATGCGGGCCACCGGCTCGCGCCGTGGCTGGGGCACCTGATGGTGTCGCGGCAGGAAACCGCGCGCCCGCTCCTGACGCCGGGCGAGGTGATGCAACTCCCACCCGATGACTCCGTGGTGATGGTGTCCAGCGTCGCGCCGATCAAGGCCAAGAAGCTGCGCTACTACACCGACGCCAATTTCAAGCGCCGCGTACTACCGCCGCCCCCGCTAGCGGCCGAGCAGTACGCCGACGTGCCGCCAGAAAGGCCCGACGACTGGAGCGGACTGGCGATCCCGGCCGTGCCCGCCGCGCCGGCCTCGGCATCCGCCGACGACCTGAGTGGCTCGGATGACGGCGGCCCGCGCTGCCAGCCCGAGCTATCCGAAGGCACCGAATACAGCCCCGAACCGCTGTCCGTAGGCAGCGACCTGGGGCTGCTCGATGACGACGACGACCTGCCGCTGCCGCTTCCCGGCCAGCTCGACCCGGCCATGCAGCGCACGGCCCGGCTGGCTTCTCTTGACCCTAACGACGGAATCGAACTATGAGCCAATACCGCCTCAATCTGTTCATCCAGCACGAGCACGCCAAGCGCCTCGACGAACTGGCCGCCAAGAAGGGCGTGTCCAAGTCGTCCATCGTCGCGGCGGCGCTGGCGTCCTGGCTGTCGCCGGACGCGGCCGACCAGCGCGAGGCGGCGACCGCCAAGCGACTGGATCGCTTGTCGCGGCAGGCCGAGCGTCTGGAACGTGACCAGAACATCCAGATCGAGACGCTGGCGCTGTTCATCCGCTACTTCCTCACCGTTAGCACACCGGTTCCCGAGGCCCACCAAGACGCGGCCCGTGCGCAGGGCAAGGCGCGCTTCGAGCAGTTCCTCGAACAGCTTGGGCGCCACCTGCTGCGTGGCCGGAGCCTGGTGCGCGATGTGGTGGAAGAACTGCATCCCGACCCGATGCGAATGGATGACGCGGCGGCGCAGGCCGAAGCCAAGGAACGCGCTGCGGAGCGTGACTCATGAGCGCCGTTCCGCAGATCCCACCCGAGCCCCGCTCATCCGCAGCGGCATCCCAGGATCGCCGCATCCAGATGCTGCGCACAGCGATGGGGCCGCTGATCGCTGCCGCGCTGGAAGACCCGGACGTGGTGGAAGTCATGCTCAACCCCGATCGCACCTTATGGGTGGATCGGTTGTCGTCGGGTCGCTCGTCGCTGGGCGTGGAACTGCCCGAGGCTGATGGTGAACGCATCATCCGCCTGGTTGCCGCGCATGTCGGCGCGGAGGTGCATCGCGGCCAGCCGCTCTTGACCGCCGAACTGCCGGAAACCGGCGAGCGCTTCGAGGGCATTCTGCCACCGGCCGCCTCGGGGCCAGCCTTCGCGCTGCGCAAGCGGGCCGTGAGCATCATCGGCCTGGATCGCTACGTCAGCGACGGCATCCTGACCGCAGAGCAGGCGGACTTCCTGCGCCGCGCCGTGCGCGAACGCCAGAACATCCTGATCGCGGGCGCGACCAGCAGCGGCAAGACCACGCTAGCGAACGCGCTACTGGCCGAGATCGCCGCCACGGGCGACCGCGTGCTGGTGCTCGAAGACACCATCGAGTTGCAATGTGCCGCCCGCGACCAAGTGCCGCTACGCACCCGCGCCGGCGTCGTGTCGATGACTGAGCTGGTGCGCGCCACGATGCGCCTGCGGCCCGACCGCGTGATCGTCGGCGAAGTGCGTGGCGGCGAAGCCCTCGACCTCATCAAAGTGTGGGGCACCGGCCATCCCGGCGGTATCGCCACGATCCATGCCGGTTCTGCGCTGGGCGCGCTGCTGCGCCTGGAACAACTGATTCTCGAAGTGGCCGTGAAACCGCCCCGTGCGCTGATCGCCGAGGCGGTCAACGTCGTCATCCACATCGCCGGACGCGGCCGCAAGCGCCGCGTCGGAAGCATTGCCCGTGTCGTCGCCTTCGACGGCGCCGGCTATCGCCTGGCGGACGCGCTGGAAACGCCGTTTCCGGACCTGCCGGAGGTTCCTCTTGCAGCCGATGCCGCTACGCCTTTCCCGTCCCCTGACCAACCTGGAGAACTGCCATGACGCAGATGCACGCTCACGCTTTCCGCTTTTCCGTAAATCCGTTTCCCCACCTGTCCAGCCTGGCACGACTGCGCAGCCTGGCCCGCCCTGCGGGGGAAGGGCTGCTGCTGACCGCACTGCTGCTGTTCCTGGCCGGAACGGCGCAGGCCGCCGGCTCCTCGATGCCGTGGGAAGGCCCGTTGCAATCCATTCTGGAGTCGATCCAGGGGCCGGTGGCGCGCATCGTCGCGGTCATCATCATCATCGCCACGGGCCTCGCGCTGGCCTTCGGCGACACGTCGGGGGGCTTTCGCAAGCTGATCCAGATCGTGTTCGGCCTGTCCATCGCGTTCGCGGCTTCGAGCTTCTTCCTGTCGTTCTTCAGCTTCTCCGGCGGGGCCGTCGTATGAGCAGGCCGGACAACTTCGCGGCCGGCTTTGAAGTGCCGCTGCATCGTTCGCTGACCGAACCGCTCTTGATGGGCGGCGCACCGCGCACCGTGGCGATTGCCAACGGCACGCTGGCAGCCGCCGTCGGGCTGGGCCTGCAACTTTGGATTCTTGGCGTGGTGCTCTGGATCGTCGGCCATTCGCTGGCGGTGTGGGGAGCGCGCGTCGATCCGCAGTTCATGCAGGTCTTCGCTCGGCACATCAAGCACAAGCCGCTGCTGGACGTGTAGGGGGACGCCGCCATGCTGAACCTTGCAGAATACCGCCAGCGGCCCGCCTTGCTGGCCGACTGGCTGCCCTGGGCCGGGCTGATCGCGCCAGGCGTGGTGCTGAACAAGGATGGTTCGTTTCAGCGCACGGCGCGCTTTCGCGGGCCGGATCTGGACAGCGCCACGCAAGGCGAGCTGATCGCCACCACGGCGCGGCTCAACAACGCGCTGCGCCGGCTGGGTTCGGGCTGGGCGCTGTTCATCGAGGCCGAGCGCCGACCGGCCGCAGACTATCCGCACTCGGAGTTTCCCGAACCACTGTCGTGGCTCGTGGACGAGGAACGCCGCGCAGCCTTCGAGGAATCGGGCAACCACTTCGAGAGCGCCTATCACCTGACGCTGGCTTACCTACCGCCGGAGGAGTCCCGCGCGCGCGCCGCCAAGCTGCTCTACGAGCACGCGCCCGGCGATGGCGTGGACTGGCGCGGGCGGCTCGATGCCTTCGTCGCGGAAACGGATCGCGTGTTCGACCTGATCGATGGCGTGATGCCGGAAATCGCCTGGCTGGATGACGCGCAGACTCTGACCTACCTGCACGCCACAGTTTCGACGCGGCGCTACCGTGTGGGCGTGCCCGAGGTGCCTTTCCACCTCGACGCGCTGCTGGCCGATTCCGCCCTGGTCGGCGGCCTCGCGCCGATGCTGGGCGACCAGCACCTGCGCGTGGTGTCGATACGGGGCTTCCCGACCTCGACCTGGCCGGGCCTGCTGGACGACCTCAACCGCCTGGGCTTTGCCTATCGCTGGAGTACCCGGTTCCTCTGCCTCGACAAAGCGGAGGCGGAAAAAGAGCTGGGCCGCCTGCGCCGCCAATGGTTTGCAAAACGGAAGAACGTCATCGCGTTGCTGCGCGAAACGATCTTCCAGCAGGAATCGCCGCTGGTGGACACGGATGCCAGCAACAAGGCGGCCGACGCGGACGCAGCCTTGCAGGAGCTTGGCAGCGATCAAGTCGCCTTCGGCTACCTCACCGCCACGGTGACGGTGCTCGATGCCGACCCGGCCGTGGCCGACGAGAAGCTGCGCATGGTGGAACGCGTGATTCAAGGCCGGGGCTTCGTGACCATCCCTGAAACACTCAATGCAGTCGATGCTTGGTTGTCGTCCATTCCCGGCAACGCCTATGCCAACGTGCGCCAGCCCATCGTCTCGACGCTGAACTTGGCGCACATGATGCCAGTCTCGGCGGTGTGGGCAGGCCCCGAGCGCAACAAGCATCTGGACGGCCCGCCGCTGATCGTCACGCGCACCGATGGCGCGACGCCATTCCGGCTGGTGACGCACATCGGCGACGTGGGGCACACGATGATCGTCGGCCCTACGGGCATGGGCAAGTCGGTCTTGGTCGCCATGATGGCCATGCAGTTCCGCCGTTATCCCGGCTCGCGCGTCTTTATCTTTGACGTGGGGCGGTCCATACGCGCTGCTACTTTGGGCCTGGGTGGCGAGCACTACGACCTCAGTGCGGATGGTGAGATCGCCTTTCAACCTCTCGCCCGCATCGACCGAGAGGGCCACCGCACTTGGGCCGCCGAATGGATCGAAGGGCGCTTGCTGCACGAAGGTGTGACCGTCGGCCCAGACGAGAAGGCTGCCATCTGGTCGGCGCTCGGCAGTCTGGCCGGTGCGCCCGTGGAGCAGCGCACGCTGACCGGTCTGTCCGTTTTGCTGCAATCAAACGTGCTGCGCCAGGCGCTCGCTCCCTATGTCCTCGGCGGCGCTCACGGCAAGTTGCTGGATGCAGACCACGACCGGCTGGGTAGCGCGGATGTGCAGTGCTTCGAGATGGAAGAACTCATGCACAGCAAGGCCGCCGTGCTGGCCGTTCTGAACTATCTCTTTGCCCGCCTGGAAGAACGATTCGACGGCTCGCCAACGATGCTATTTCTCGGGGAGGCATGGGTCTTTCTGGACGATCCCATATTCGCGGCCCGGCTTCGGCAGTGGCTCAAGACCTTGCGAAAAAAGCAGGTTTCCGTCGTTTTCGATACGCAGTCGCTCGCAGACGTCAAAGAGTCATCCATCGCACCGGCGGTCATCGAAAGCTGCGCGAGCAGGATTTTCTTACCTAACCCGCAGGCCACCGAGCCGCAGATTCGCACGATCTACGAGGCCTTCGGCCTCAACAGCCGGCAAATCGAAATCGTCGCCACTGCGCAGCCCAAGCGCGACTACTACTACCAATCGCGCCTCGGCAACCGCGTGTTCGACCTCGACTTGGGGCCGGCCGCGCTCGCCTTTGCCGGCGCATCCGCACCGCAAGACCAGCGCGACATCGACGGTGTGCTGACGCAGGCCGGCGCTCCCGGCTTTGGCGGTGCGTGGCTGCGCCATCGCGGCCTCGATTGGGCCGCCGACCTGCTGCCGTCCTCGCCGGCGGCGGCTTCTTTCCTTTCCCAACCACGACAGGAGAACCTGCCATGAAGACCCATGTGCTTTCCGTTTCGCTCGCCGCCGCGCTGGCCGGCTCGCTGATGTTCGCCCAGCCGGCGGCGGCACTCACCTTCGTTGATCCCGTCAACTTGGTGCAGAACACGCTGACCGCTATCCGCACGCTGGAGCAGATCAACAACCAGATCAACCAGCTCCAGAACGAAGCACAGATGTTGATGAATCAGGCTCGCAATCTTGCCAGCTTGCCATCCAGCGTCGTAGGTCAGTTGCGCGCCAATCTGGCGACGACCCAGCGCCTCATGGAGCAAGGCCGGGGCTTGGCCTACGAGGTAACGAACCTTGATCGGGAGTTTGCGCGTCTGTATCCCGAGCAGTACGCCGCAACCGTCAGCGGTGACCAGATGTATCGCGACGCGCAACAGCGTTGGAAAAATACGCTCAACGGCTTACAGACAACCATGCAGATGCAGGCGCAGGTGTCGCAGAACCTGAGCGATGACGAAAGTGTTCTTGCGGACTTAGTCAGTAAGAGCCAGTCGTCTCAGGGTGCGCTGCAGGCGATGCAGGCGTCGAACCAGTTGTTGGCTTTGCAGGCAAAGCAGTCGATCCAGTCGCAACGACTCCAGATCACTCAAGATCGCGCGGCTGCGCTGGAGCTTGCAAGACAAGCCGCAGCCACCGAGCGTGCCCGCGAAGTGCGACGCCGCTTCCTCGGCACTGGCACGCCATACACGCCGCAGTCCGTCAACTTCTACACCAACTGACCGGAGTCGGCCATGCGATGCGCTTCCGTCGTGCTGGCCGTGCTGCTGACCGCTTGCGGCCAGCAGCCGCCAGAGAACCTGGCCGATGCCCTGACCGCAGATCCCGCGCGACTCAAGGCATTGCGCGGGCAATGCGCGGCCGACCGGCAGTCCGTGGGTTATGACGCCTGCCGCGCCGCCGCCGAAGCCTTTCGGCGGCGCTTTTTCGCCGGCCATACCGGGCCGGACGAATACAGCTCGCTGGCTGAACTCCCGCCGATTCCGCCGAGCTTCGATACGCCCGCAGATGAATTGCCAGAGGGCGCCGTTCCGCTCACCCCACCTGAGGATTCGCCATGAACGACGTGACCATCATCGACCGGTTCCTCGATACGTTCTCGCGCTACATCGACTCGGGTTTCGGTTTACTGCAAGGCGAAGTGGCGTTTCTCACCGCTACGCTCATCGTCATCGACATGACGATCGCAGGTCTGTATTGGGCCATGAGCCACGCCACCGGCCAGGGTGAGGACGTGATCGCCAAGCTGCTGCGCAAGGTGCTCTACGTCGGCGCGTTCGCTTACATCATCGGCAACTTCAACTGGCTGGCGAGCATCGTGTTCCGTTCGTTCGCTGGCTTGGGGATCACCGCCACTGGATCGGCTATCACGATGGAGAACTTTCTTCAGCCGGGCCGCCTGGCGAAGACCGGCATCGACGCTGCCGCGCCGATTCTGGAACAGATCGGGGACATGGCTGGGTTCCCCGAGGTGTTCGTGAACATCGACCCCATCGTGGTGCTGTTCATCGCCTGGCTGGTGGTGATCCTCTGCTTCTTCGTGCTGGCAGTACAGCTTTTCATCACGCTGATCGAGTTCAAACTGACCACGCTCGCCGGCTTCGTCTTGATCCCCTTCGCGCTCTGGAACAAGACCTCGTTCCTCGCGGAAAAGGTGCTAGGCAACGTGGTGTCGTCAGGCATCAAGGTGTTGGTGCTGGCCGTCATCGTCGGCATCGGTTCCGGCCTGTTCGCCGAGTTCCAGGTGCATCCGGACGAGCCATCCATCGACCACGCGCTGGTCGTGATGCTGGCCTCGCTCGCCTTGCTCGCGCTGGGCATCTTCGGACCCGGCATCGCCACGGGCCTCATGTCCGGTGCGCCGCAACTCGGCGCGGGCGCGATGGCCGGCGCGGCGGTTGGTGCTGTCGGCACGGGCGTTGCCATCGGTGCCGCCGCGACTGGCGTGGGCGGTGCCGTCATGGCCGGGGCACGCATGGCCCCGGCCGCCGCCAAGCTGGCCAGCAGTGGCGCACGCGCCGCCACGTCGGCGGCCAGCAGCGCCAAGTCCGCATTCCAGGCCGGTTCCGCCGCTGCGGGCGGCGGGGCCAAGGGCGCGGCGGCTGGCCTCGGCAATGTCGCCAAGACCGGCGCGCAGGCAGCAGGCCGCCGCGCCGCGTCCGGCGCTTCCGCCGCCGGGCAGAAGGTGGCCGATTCCTTCCGGGCTGGCTGGAACGGCACCGATGCCGGCGCCGGCGCTGCCGGTTCCGGCCAGGCCGCTGCGGCCGAAGGCGCGGACGGCGCCGCCAGCGCGCCCAAGCAAGAGCAACCCGCCTGGGCCAAACGGATGCACCGTCGCCAGCAAATCACCCATGCCGCGACCACCGCCGCCCACACGCTGCGCGGTGGCGACGGCGGCGGCTCGGGGCAAGGCCCGAGCCTGCGCGATTCCGATACGTGACCACCAAGGAGAACCCTATGCGATTCAAGCGACCGCAGGTGCGCTATGCCGATACGCCGCAACCTGCCACCCCGTATCAATCCGCCGCCCAGGTGTGGGACGACCGTATCGGCTCGGCCCGCGTGCAGGCGAAGAACTGGCGGCTAATGGCCTTCGGCTGCCTGGTGCTTGCGCTGCTGATGGCCGGCGGCCTGGTTTGGCGTTCCGCGCAGTCCATCGTGACGCCTTACGTCATCGAGGTCGATCAGGCCGGACAGGTACGCGCTGTGGGCGAAGCCGCCACGCCGTATCGGCCCGCCGATGCGCAGATCGCGCACCACCTGGCGCGCTTCGTCGGCCTGGTGCGCTCACTGTCTGTCGATCCCATCGTTGTGCGGCAGAACTGGCTGGATGCCTACGACTACACCACCGACAAGGGCGCGGCCGTGCTCAACGACTACGCCCGCACCAATGACCCGTTCGCGCGCATCGGCAAGGAGTCGGTGACGGTACAGATCACCAGCGTGGTTCGCGCCAGCGACACGTCTTTCAACGTGCGCTGGACGGAACGCCGCTATGTCAATGGCGCGGCCGCCGGGCTGGAACGGTGGACGGCCGTGGTGTCCATCGTCCTGCAAACCCCGCGCACTGAAGAACGCCTGCGCCGCAATCCCTTGGGCATCTACGTCAATGGCCTGGCGTGGAGCCGCGAACTGGATTCTTCCGAAGGAGCCAAGCCATGAATGCACTTTTCAGTAAATCCGTTTTGCCGTTGATCCTGCTGGCCCTGGCGGGCTGCGCCTCGCAGGGCAAACCGCCGCCGACCATTTCGCTCGATGAGCCGGTGCAGGCGCAACCGCTGCCCGAGCCGCCCAAGCCGGTCGAAGTCGTGGCCGTGCCCGAGCCACTGGCGCTGCCGGCACAATTGAAGCCGCTGCCGGAACTCGACGAGGCCCCTGTTGTGCCGGAGCCGGCCGACGAAAAGGTGCGCGTTTCGCGCGCCAATGCCGAGGCGCGCATCGCGCCGACCCGCGAGGGCTACGTCAATGCGATTCAGGTGTGGCCTTTCACCGACGGCGCTCTCTACCAAGTCTATGCCGCGCCGGGGCGCGTCACCGTAGTTTCGCTCCAGCCAGGCGAGGAGCTTGTCACTGTCGCCGCCGGCGATACCGTGCGCTGGATCGTCGGCGACACGTCCAGCGGTAGCGGCGCCGACCTGCGCGTGAACGTGCTGGTCAAGCCGATCCGCTCGGCCCTGAAAACCAATCTGGTCATCACCACCAGCCGCCGGACGTACCTGCTGGAGCTGACCTCGACGGAAAAGGCGTGGATGGCGTCGGTGTCCTGGGACTATCCGAAAGACCGGATGCTGGCCTTGCAGCGCCAGGCGCAGGCGGCCAGCGCCGCCGCGCCGGTCGATGCCGGCCTGTCGCTGGAGAAAATTCGCTTCCGCTACGCGGTGTCGGGCAGCAACCCGCCGTGGAAGCCGCTGCGTGCCTTCGATGACGGCGAGAAGGTCTATATCCAATTCCCTCCGGGTATCGCCCAAGGCGAGCTGCCACCGCTGTTCGTCATTGGCGCGCAGGGCGACGGGCAACTGGTGAACCACCGTTTCCGCTCGCCGTACTACATCGTGGATCGGCTGTTCGGCGCGGCCGAACTGCGCCTGGGTGGCGATGGTGGTGACGTCGTACGCATCGAGCGCACCGATGCCGTGGCGCGGAGGAACTGACCATGAGCCAGGACGACACTCCCGACCTCGCCACGCCACTGGCGGGCAAGGTCGCGCCCGAGGCGGTGGCGCTGCGCGCACAGCCGCGCCCGGTCACGCGCTTGAACCGGCGCACGCTGGCCATGCTCGCCGGCACCCTGTCGGTCGCCGTGCTCGGCGCGCTGATGTGGTCGCTGCAACCGCAGCGGCGCGGTGCCACGGAGCAGACCGAGCTTTACAACGTCGATCGCGTCTCCAAGTCGGAAGGGCTCGACGCGCTGCCGGCGGACTATTCCAAGCTGCCGCCCCCTTTGCCGGCATCCGTGCCGGAGCTGGGGCCGCCGCTGCCGGGCGATCTTGGCCCGGCCATCGTGAAGTCGCAGCAACCGGTGACGGCCGCCTATGCGGCCCCCGGCCATGATCCCAACGACGCGCTGCGCAAGGAGGCAGAAGCGGCAGCGGCCTCGACGGTGTTCTTCCGCTCGGGTTCGCAGAAGGCCACGCCGGTGGCGCAGACACAGGTGACTGCCGCGCCGGGCTTCACCGCCAATGCGGCGTTCGACCCGCTGGCGCCTGGCCCGGCCTCGACGGCGGCCCAGCCTGCCGACCCGACCGCCGTGCAGAACCGGCAAGACCAGAAAGAGGCGTTCCTGAAAGGCGGTTCCACAGAAACCCGTAATTCCGGCAACCTGACGCTGCCAACCTCGCCGTATCAGGTCATGGCCGGAACCGTGGTCGCAGGCGCCTTGATGACGGGCATCAAGTCGGACTTGCCCGGCGACGTGATCGCCACGGTGACGGAGCCGGTCTATGACACAGCCACCGGGCGCTTCCTGCTGATTCCGCAGGGTTCGCGCATCCTGGGCAAATACAACAGCCAGGTCAGCTACGGGCAGAGCCGCGTTCAAGTCGTCTGGAACCGGATCATCCTGCCGGACACGTCTTCGCTCACGCTCGACAACCTAGCCGGCACCGACCCGGCCGGCTATGCCGGGCTGGAGGACGATGTGGACTATCACTGGAGCCGCATCTTTGCCGGTGCGGCACTGACCACGCTGCTGGGCGTCGGTGCCGAGCTGGCAGCGCCGGAGAACCGGCAGGATGGTGATCGCGTCATCATCGCTGGGCGCGACAGCGCGCAGGACAGCATCAATCAGGTCGGCCAGGAGATGACCCGGCGCAACCTCAACATCCAGCCGACCTTGACGCAACGGCCGGGCCTGCCGGTTCGCATCATCGTCAACCGGGATCTGGTGCTGCGGCCGTACCAGCCGCTGTTCTTCAATCGGGGGACTTCACAATGAGCACGGCTAAGAAGCTACGGCTCGGCCCGTTGCCAAAGACCGAGAACGTCAAGCTCACCTTTGCTTGCCCGGCCAGCCTGAAAGCCAACCTTGATCTCTATGCCGAGCAGTACGCGCAGACGTACGACGAAGTAGTCGATCCTGCGATGCTAATCCCGCACATGCTCGAAGCCTTCATGGCTGGCGATCGAGGGTTTAGGGGGCTGAACGTCAAGCGAAGGGCTCTTATCGCACCTGCCAAGCCGCCGTCCGGCTCTGCCGACTCGTCAGGGTAACTCCCCAGCTAACCACGTGTGTCCTGAAATGGAGCGGGGTTGTGATGTGCTGTCGTCCCCTTGCCCCAAAACCACTTGTGCTATTAAATTCAATGCCGTACAATTGTACGGTAAACCGGTATTTAACCGTACTAACGGAGAATTGTACATGGGACGGACTGAACGGCTGGAACTGCGCTTGGACGAGGAGCTGCTGCAGCGCGTTGACGAATGGATGGATCGAACAGGTCAAGCCAGCTCTCGTTCAGACGCAGTTCGCCAACTCGTAGGCCTCGGGCTAAATACCGCAACGGGTAATAGCATCCAGCTGACCGCGGGCGACAAGCTGAACTTCATGCTGTTGCGCGACCTCGTGAAGCACCTGAAGGTGCCTACTGAGACTGACGTTAATTTCGTCGCAGAGTCGATCTATGGGGGGCACTATTGGGCGCCAACCTGGGACATGCAGGGGCTCTTTCACAACCACGCCGACCGTCCTGCCGATGTCACCCTCGTCGTCAACGTACTGGACACGTGGGACTTCATCGAGGGGCGGTTGGAAAAACTCCCTGCTAAGGATGTGGAGAAAGTCAAGGCGTCCAACCATGGATATTTGCCGAAGTTTGCCGGCTTCGACGGCAATAACGAGAGCGGGCTGATGAGCATCGCACGATTCCTTGTGGAGAAGATGGGGCGGTTCTCCCGCTTCAAGGGGCGCGACTTCAACTCCCATGCTCCAACAGCAGCGAGGTATGGCCGCATGGCTGCAGCGTTCGAACCCATCCGGGCGACTCTCGGATTCGGGCAAGACTTGAGCGCCGACCAGATCATCGAGATTCTGAGTGCCGAGCGCTGAGATAGAGGAATATTCGTTGCAGTTGATCTAAAACTGAGCGGGAGGAAGCGTGCTCCAAATCGCTACTGGGAAGCTGTTCACTAGACCCGCAGGCAGGGAAAACCTCTTGCGCGGGATGCTCTATACGAATGCAATTCTCGCTAGGGAGAATGCTGTCGAAACAGCCGCGGGACGACTGTCGCCGTCATCGAGCTATTCGATACGTCCCACTGTCCTGGTTTATGAGTTGACTGAGCGCATGGAAGGCGAGGAGCAGGGGCCGGGTGTGCTCGTTTCCTCTACTGTCGATCCCTACCTCCAGGACTATTCAGTTGTGGTGTCCTTTGCGTTGAACTGTGTTTGTACGCCCGACGTTGATCTGGCCAGAAGACTAACGACTGGACAGCGCGGATTGGCAACGATGGTCGCTCCGCAAACGCTTGTCCGCCGGTTCTTCGATAGAGAGATCTGGTGCCAAGCAGATGATTTGAAGTTTCTGGAAGCGTTTGTCGAGAAGCTCATCGGACTGCCGCGGCGCACCTTTCTAGGTGTTATGCGCGCGCTTCGGACCTACATCAACGGAATGCATCGCATTGCTGATGATTTGGAACTGGCCTATACATTGCTCGTTGCATCCGTAGAGTCGCTCGCCCAGGACTTTGACGGCCATGAGAGCGACTGGGATTCATTTGACGAGCGCAAGCGCAAAGCGGTCGATGAGGCATTGTCTGGGGCAGACGAAGTGATTGCGCAACGTGTCAGGGAGGCTCTCCTCAGGGTTGAACACGTCGCGCTAGCGCGTCGCTTCCGAGAGTTCGCATTAGCCCATACCACGCCCGCGTACTTTCGTCAGGCCTCCAGTACTGCCAGCGATCTACTGCTGGGCAGATCGGATCTTGCAGAGGCGCTTGGTACGGCTTACCAATCGCGATCCAAATATGTGCATCAACTTCGACGGCTGCCGGATACCGTGACATTGGGGCACGGCCACGGCGAGACTGCGATCGAAGATCGGACCACACATCTGACGCTTCAAGGCCTTTCGCGTTTGATGCGTAGTGTCATCATTGAATTCGTCATGCGTCAGCCTGCCGTGCAGTATGAGCCTTACAACTACCGCCTGGAGCGAAGCGGTGTTGTTCAAGTGCGCATGGCTCCGCAGTACTGGGTCGGCCGTGCTGAAGGTGACATTACGAAAGCTGGTCGTGACAAGCTAGAAGGTTTTTTGCAGCAGCTTGCATCTTGGCTTCTCAGAGAGCCTGATGCAGTCGTGACAGATTTGAGGCCGGTGTTGGCTGCTGCGCGCGAGATTGTTCCCCGATTGGAGAAACGCCTCAGACTGCCGTACTTGGCTTTGCATGCGTTGTTCAATATGCATGTGGCGAGACAGGATTTGGCTCCGATGCCTCCGGCAATCGATAAGTTGATGCAAGAGGAGCTTGGAGAATCTTCCTCGGAAGCTCTGATTGCTCATGCGCTATCTGGACAAACCGTACCCTGGTCGCTGGAAGACCATCGAGCAGCGCTGAATACCTACTTGCGTCGGCGCGCCGCTGCAAATGGTCTGAGGCTCCCTCGGCTGTTCGAGGCTGCACTTGCCTTGGAGTTGGCCGAGCGACTTCGGGGCGTCGGCGACATGGAAGGATGTCGCGAAATTGTGGCGCTAGCTGTGGAGAACCACCCTGGACACACTGGGCTGTTGGAGGCCGAGGCGAATATGCTGCCTGCTGTTCCGATCAGTTGGCGCGACATCATGCTGCCGGCCGCTGAGCAGCCGCAACAGCAAAGTGCCTAGCACTGGCCACTATTGAGAACCCCACAAGAAGAATCATGCCGTTTGACTATCTAGCAGAGTTTCCTATCCCGGTTCAGGTCATACCACCAAGGCTGCGCGGCTTGCTGGAGCCTGTCGGCCTGTCGCCAAGCCAATTCGTGGAGGTAGCCTCCATGCAGGAGTCCGATCCGCATGGAGAGCGAGCCGAGCACCTGCATTTGCTGATGGCCGTGGTTCCCGGGCTGGATGATGGCCCTATCGAAGTTCTATCTGAGGCAGGCGGTGGTGTGGTCGAGTACTCCGTTCCTGCCGGCGACGAGCGTGGCTGCTCGGCCGATTTTTCTCCGTCGATATCGGGCCATGACTACGTCGTCGCGGCGTGGGGTGATGGCTCGTTCTACACCTTCAATCTAGCCGAGAAGGTCTGGATGACTCTTGGACTGACACCCCGCTGCGTCGGCAATGATCAGCAACGTCTGGTCTACGATGACTTGGGGCTTCCAGAGTTTGGTGTGGCCGAGGGCGAGGTTTCCAGTGACTTCCACTGGAACTTGAAGAGAGCCGTCAGTTGGCGAATGTCGAATGAGTACCTCCGTCGCTATCTTTGGCTGCGTGGCGCCCGGGGTGTGCGAATCTTCTATTACTCAGTCCAGCTACCAGATGTCCCGGAAGTCCGCGCGATCATGGGGGGAGAGTCCCATGTGGGGCGCAAGCCTGCGGAAGGGGTGGCTTGGTATGAACTGGACATCCGCGAGCACAAGGGTGGGCTCCTGCTCCAGCTCTGGGCTTCGGTCGAGGCGGTGGTGCCGGAGCTCTGTCCAGAGCAGACTGCTGAGGGCGTTCTGTGGCCTGGTGACGCTCAGGCCATGACCCACTCGCGTGCGAATGCACTGGCGGGACATGATCCGGTCTACCTCGACGATAGGTTTCTCCAGAAGTACGAACAGAGCACTTTCTACGACACGACTCCGACGCATATTGGAGGACAGTGGTACTGCAGTCCGTCATATAGAGGGCAGTGGAGTTTCACCGAATGCCGGCGGGTCGGAAGAAATCTGATCCAAGTGCCGATGCGCGAGTTGTACAAGCCGAAGCCGGATCGCGAGATAGTTCACGCCCGCTCATTCGTGGTCGATCCGGCCGACTTGGCGCATGTGGACCGGAATGAAGAGCATGTGGTTGCGAAGGTGCAGCGGCAGCTCGATGTGCTTCTACGATTGGGTGACGGCCTTTCCGCACTCGGCGCAACCGTGGGGCTGAACAAGTCGGCGGTGGAGCTGACGGGCTTTGATCGTGCAGAGGTAGCGGCTAATGGTTGGTCAGCCTATCCGGCGCTCAGTCGGTTAGCCCAGGTCGCACCATTAGACATGTCGCAACAGATGTTCTTGGCTCGCTGCAAAGGCTTGCACGAGGTGTGGCAACGCGTTCCCAATGGCTACCTCAAGTCGTTGTTGGAGGCTGCCGGATGTCCGAGAGCTGCTGTCAGGGATCTTGGAAGCCTCAAGCTGCTGCAGGCCCTTCTGAACGTCATCGAAAGGTTGAATGCTCATGAGGAGGCAAGTGATGCCTTTGCTTCAGGGGTAGAGCCAGAAGGTTGGCGCATCCGCAGTGAAGCGATGGCGTCCCTGTTCCTGAACAACGACCTTCGTATTGCCGACGCTCACGAAACCGTGGAGCAGTGCCTCGCGACCCTGCAGCGCCTTGGCTTTGACACGGCGAACGTCAACGAGGGCTATGGCCGCGCGCTCGATTTCGTCATGGATGGCGTCATCAGTGCCCTAGAGGCAGTGGCCACAGCAATCGAGACGCTGTTGAGACGGCCGTAGGCGATCAATCAGCTGGCATTGAACGGGCAAGAATGCCGCGTTTTCTGTATCCTATGACCTGATTGATGATGGTGTCGCAAGAGTCGCTGTCCCGCGAATCGCTCCATCTCCCGCGCCGGCAAAAGATGTGCGTTTCTGACGGTATAAGCGACGGTAAAGATCCATGTCAATCACAGCCAATCCCTTTAGCCATGCGGGCTTGGGCGACCTGTTGATGATTGAGTGGGAGTGAGGGGCAGTCTGGCCCTGACCAGCGTTCGCTAGCCCCAGCACACTGAAAGCCCGCTTTATGCGGGCTTTCGGCTTTCAGCACAGCGTTCCGGGCAGGGATTGATGCGTAACGATCTGCCTGCAATCAGGCCACGTCGCGCGGCAGGCACTCACGGTGCGGAGTCGGGCCGGGTGGAGGAGCCGATCGCCTGACGCACCGCGCGGACATCGCGTGCGGGAGGCGCGCCGAACTGGCGGAGATATTCGCGGCTGAATTGCGAGGCGCTCTCATAGCCGACGGCGAAGGCGACATCGGACGCGCGATGCTCGCCAGCGAGCAGAAGCTGGCGCGCTTCCTGCAGTCGGAGGTGTTTCTGATACTGGATCGGGCTCAGGCCGGTCAGCGACAGAAAGTGGCGATGCAGACTCGCCCGGCTCATGCCGCTTGCCGCGCACAGTGCATCGATGCGCAGCCGTGCATCGAAATTGTCCCTGATCCAGGCCACCGCGCGCCGGATACTGCCGAGTGCGCCTTCGGGCTGGGCGATCTGCCGTAGCAGGCGGCCTTGCGGGCCTTGCAGGAGACGATAGAGCAATTCGCGCTCGAGCATCGGAGCCAGCACCGGGATGTCGGCGGGTGTGTCCAGCAGGGACAACAGCCGCAGCAAGGTGTCGCGGAGGGTGGGCGTCATGGGATTGATGGCGATGCCCATGCCCTTTTGTTCGCTCTCGCGTACCGGCGGCATGGTTGCGGCCAGCTCCGCCAGCACGGCCGGATCCAGCACCAGCGACACCGCAACGTAGGGCTGCCCGTCCGGGGCATCCAGAATCTGGCCGATCAACGGCAGGTCCAGGGCACTGATCAGATAATGTTCGCTGTCGTAGCTCAGCAAGGCGTCGTTGAGCGCGACGCGCTTGGAGCCCTGCAGGATGAAACAGATCATCGAGCGATACAGGCATGGCGCCTGGTCCGTGGAGCCTTGCCCCACGCACAGATCCACCCGCGGAATAGGGGTGGAGGTCAGGCCCGGCGGGGCATGGCGCAGGGCGATCTGAAGGTGGGGTACCAGGGCGTGCTGCATGCAGCGATTATGCCGGGGGCCGACCGCCGTACAAGATGCCTGAGACAATCGGGCAATGAATTGAGCGCATCAGGCGTGGGTTGGTCGGCGCTCGTTGCCTATCGTGGGCGGGTCGAAAAGCGCCGACAGGCGCACCCATCCAGCAGAGACCACGCATGACCCCTCAGATCGCACTCATCACCGGCGCCAGCCGCGGCCTTGGACGCAACATGGCGCTGCACCTCGCCAGGCGCGGTGTCCACATCATCGGTACCTATCGCAGCGGCGGCGCCGAAGCGGACACGCTGACGCACGAAATCCAGGCGCTCGGCGGCAAGGCGGCGATGCTGCCGCTCGATATCACCGACATTTCCAGCTATCCGACCTTCACCACTGCAGTGGCCGAGACGCTGAAGGCCGAGTTCGGCCGTGAGCGCTTCGATTTCGTGGTCAACAACGCCGGCAATGGTCTGTTCTCGAACTTCGTGGACGCCACCCAGGCGCAGTTTGCGTCGCTGGTGGAAACCCATCTGCGTGGCCCGATCTTTCTGACCCAGGCGCTGCTGCCGTTGCTGGAAGACGGTGGCCGCATCCTGAATGTCTCGTCCGGATTCGTGCGCTTCACCCTGCCGGGCTACGGCATCTATGCAGCGGTGAAGGCAGCCATCGAAGTGCTGACCCGTTACATGGCGGTGGAGCTTGGTGCGCGGCAGATCCGCGTCAACGCCATTGCGCCCGGCGCCATCGCGACCGATTTTGGCGGTGGCGCGGTGCGCGACAACCAGGATGTGAACGCCTATGTGGCGCAGGGCATCGCGCTGGGACGTGTGGGCTTGCCGGACGATATCGGCGGCGCAGTGGCGGCAATCCTGTCCAATGACATGCACTGGGCCAACGGCACCACCTTCGACATTTCCGGCGGCCAACTGCTCTGAGCGGAAATGCCACCCGTCCCTGCCAGTCTATCGGTGGGACTGCATGCCCACGCCAGCAGGGCGCAGATTGGTAAGCCGCCGTCGCGGCCACGGTGCTGCACGTGGCCGCGTGTCTTGGACAAACAAGTGATGCAGAACGGCAGCGGCTTGCCCTCCCTTCTGCATGACCTTGCCACCGTCACTTCGATGCGATTGCGTGACGTACCGGCATGCGCGCTGCGGTCGCGCATGTCGCTCAGACATGCAGTGGTTTCACGGGAGCGCAGTGAGCCATCACCCGGCAATGCGGTTCGCTATCGCAACGCAGCGAAGCTGCCGCCAAGAGAGGGTGCGTTGGTCATATGGTGATCCGGTAGTCAGGGCGCGTCAGACGAGCGAGACAACGATCTTGCCGCGTGCCTTGCGCGAGGTCAGGCGCGCCCAGGCCTGGTCGAAGGCGTCGATGGACGCAGTGCTGTCGATGACCACGCGCACACCTTGCGCGACGATGGATGCCACCAGCTGATCCAGACGGTCTGCGTAGGGTTTTGCATAGAACATGCTGGCCAGCACGCCGTGTGCATTGGCGGTTGCCTCGTCCGGCGGCATGGCCGTGGAGACCAGGCGTCCACCCGCACGCAGCACCGCATACGACTGTGTCTGGGTGTCGCCGCCGACCAGGTCCAGCACGACGTCCACGTTGGACGCGATGGCGGTGAAGTCCTCTGCGGTGTAGTCGATGACTTCATCGGCGCCCAGGTGACGGACCAGGTCCAGGCCATCACCGGAGGCTGTTGCGATGACGCGGGCGCCGGCCTTGCGCGCGAACTGCACCGCAAAGCTGCCTACGCCGCCGGCAGCGGCATGGATCAACACGGTTTCGCCTGCCTTGAGGCGCGCGGTGGAGAACAGCGCATGCCATGCGGTGATGCCGGCGGTGGGAATCGCAGCGCCTTCGGCCGCCGACAGGCCGGGCGGCAGCGCGACGCAGGCGGTGGCCGCGACGGCGGCGAATTCGGCAACCGCGCCGCTGCTGCCGGCATCGGTCCAGACCAGCACACGGTCGCCCGGTTGCCACTGCGTCACTGCAGCACCGACGCGTTCGATCACGCCGACGAAGTCGGTGCCCAGGGTGATGGGCAGGGAAATATCGAAAAAGTGCCGGGCAGCGCCGGAAACCACCAGCGCGTCGAGCGGGTTGAGTGCAGCGGCGTATACGCGCAGCAGCACCTGATCCGACGCGATGTCGGGCACGGCGATGTCTTCCGTGGCGGGACGGTCATTGAATCGATGGAGACGGACAGCTTTCATGAGGTGCTCCGATGGAGTTGAACGAGGCGACGCTGCGTGCGGCAGCTATCGTGGCGGTGGGACAGGTGTTGCGTCGGCAACGCCCGGTGAGATGAGCGGCAGGCACGGTCAGGCACGCCAGATCGACCGACCAGGCGAAAACGCGAGATGCAATGCACGGCAGTGGGTCGTTACCGCATCGCCGCGTGGTGGGTGCGAGGTGTTGCGGGTTATCCGCTCTGTGCCTTGACGGTGCGCTGGCCGACCGTTGCGCCCTGCAGCAAGGTACAGACCGCGTTGCCGACGATGCTGTCGATTTCCGACGTGTGCAGTGGCGGGCTGATCAGGCCGACGATTGCCAGCAACTTGACGTGGCTGGCGGTCATGCTCATGAACTGCTCCGCCAGCACATGAGCGGACAGGCGATCGGTGAACTGGCCGGGGGCATCGCCTTGCTGGGTGGCGATCCACTTGGCCACCTTGTCCTGAATCTTGAGGTAGCTGGCATTCAACATCGCCTGGGCGATATCCGGAAAGCGTTTGCCCTCGTTGGTCAGGATGCGATGCACGGCCAGTGTGTGCGGCGACAGCGCGGTGCGCACGAGGCTATGGCCGAGTGCGGGCAATACGTCTGCAGGATTGCGCCCTTCGATGACCAGTGCATCGAGCGGCTTGGCCATCTCTGCGGCCACGTGCAGCATCGCCGCCTTGAACAGCCCTTCCTTGCCGCCGAAATGCGCATAGACATTGCGTCGCGAGCCACCAACCGTGGCGATGAGGTCGTCCACCGAAACAGCGTCGAAGCCCAGCTCCAGAAAGCGCTCGGACGCCACCACGATGAGGTCGTGGATGCGCTGCGCACCCTTGGTCGTGCGGTGGATGCGGGCGTCGGAGTGCGGGATTGCCATGAGCCTGATTGTGCATTTGGTGAGGTACTGTACCTTACCATTTTGCGAACGCAAGTGATGTTGGTGTTTTCCGTGGCGCGTCGCACTGCTGTGCATGGGGCGTTGACAGCGGCGAGCAACGCGCCGAGCAGCTGGTCGGGCGGTGCGGCTGCAACGCGGCAGCGCGTGCCGATGTCCGCCCGCAGGCTGACGGACGCGAAAAAAAACGAGCGCTGGGCGCTCGTCTATATTCTGGGCTGTGGAGACCGATCTGGCTGCATCGGTGAGTGATGCGTCCCTGCTGCAATCGCGGGCTTTGTCGCTGCTGGCGCAGCCACCGTGAGCGATGCCCGGACCCAGATTGCCGGACGCGACGGCGCTTGCCTCAGCGCACCTTGGCCAGTGCCACGCGGGCATCGGCCATGAACTTTTGTGCTTCCTGCGGCGTAGCCAGGTTGGCGCCGAGCTGGCTGAGGACCTGTTCGATATCGCTGGAGGCTTCCCAGGCTTCGTCGCAGAGCATGCCGGCAATCGGGCCGAGATAATTCAATGCGACCTTTTCCAGCGCATCGCGAACCTGGTCGTCCGGTGCACCCGCGCCGCCGGTGGTCGAAGGTGCAAGGGCCGACGGTGCAGGGGCCTGCGCTGCGATCGGTGCCGGTGCAACCGGCGCCGCTGCGGGCGCGACCGGTGCACGGGCTGGTGCCGGCGCACCGCCCAGGTCCTGCTCGAACCCGCCCATCAACCACTGGCGGGAGTCTTCGCTCAGCAGCGACGGCTTGCCCATGCCGGCGCCGGGGTCGACCTGAAAGCGGGCCTTCGCCGCACCGACCATGGTGAGGCGTTGCACGGCCTCGTCATTGCGCAGCATGCGGAAGACCACTTCTTCGATCTGCCCGGCATTGATGCGAACGATGCAGGAATGATTTTCTTCGGTGACGACAAACAGAAAGCCGGACGCCTTCTTCAATGCCAACGCCCTGAGCTCGCGCAGGACATCGATCAGCGGACGGAATTCAGTGGACATGGCGTCTTCCTTGCATCATTTGGTACGGGTCAGGTGAAGCGGCTCAGCGTTTGCTGAGGCGCTCCATGGCCAGCCGGACACTGTTGGACAGGCGGGAAATGGCGCGCGCCAGGGTACCAATTTCATCCTTGAGGTTGACCTCGTCGATGGTGTGGTTCCACTTGCCCAGGCTCAGTTCTTCGGCCACGGTGGTCAGATGCTGGATGGGGCGCAACACGCGGCTCCAGATCAGCGCCCATTGCAGGCCGAGCAACAGCGCGCACACCAGCAGGCCGATGCCGGCAATCCACAGCGACTGACGCACGATCACGCCATTGACGTCGCTCTTGGGATACGCCGACACCAGGGTGAAGCCCCAATCGGGCACTTCCTGCTTGGTCACGACCCAGTCGTCCGGGCTGTCCTTGACGATGCGCTCGATGGTGGCGGTGTCGGTGGTGGCGCCGGTGGTGGACTGGAAGCGCAGCTTGTTCTTGCTGTCGAATACGGCGATGAAGCCGGAGTCGAGCACGCGGCGGCTGCTGACCACGTTTTCCAGGGCCTGCGTATCGGCCTTGTAGCCGACGTACCAGGCGCCGATGACGCGCTTGTCGCTGCCGGCGAAGATCGGCTCGTAGCCGGTGACGTACGGGTTGCCGAGGATGTCGACCACGCCGTAGAAGCTTTCGCCATTGCGCAGCTTGGCGGCGGCCTGGCCATTGGGGTCGAGCACGGTGCCGATGGCGCGGCTGCCGTCGTCCTTCTTGACGTTGGTGGAGATACGCACGAAGTCGTCGCCGGTGCGCGAGAACAGCGTGGCGGTGCCTTCGTGGATGGCGGTGACGTCGTCCAGCATGGTGAAGACGTTGGCCTGCGGGCGCTGGCCCAGCAACAGGTCATTGGCATTGCGATCGGCGACGCGGATCTCGTTGCCCACGCTCGGTGCGCCCTGCGCATTGGCTTCCTTGCGCAGCTGGCGCATGGAGGAATTGACACGGTCGAGCATCATCGAGCGGGTGACCGCGAACAAGGTCTGCAAGGACACCGACTGGCGCTCGATCGAGTCGCCGGCTTCGAACTTGACCCGGTTCGCTTCGGTAATGGCCAGAATGACCGTCAGTGCCACCACCACGACCAGCACCAAGGCCAGCACCGGCAACAGCAGGCGCACCCGCAAAGAGTGACGAAGCATCGCAATTCCCCTGAACGCGTTTAAATGATTGAAACGATGGCCGCCGCGGCGTCGTGCGGCGGTCGGACGTAGCCGTTATCGGCTGTCACCCATGATGCTGAAGCGGCCCCCATGCCGCTGGCGGTGCATACGATAGCTCAAGCCGATCCATTTGACAGGGTGCACCGATCATGGCGTGCGCCTTGCGTTCAAGAATGCTCGACCGTGTTGCAAAGTTGGCGGAGTGGACTGGGCGACTGCAGCCCGGGGCGCGCGCTTGCCGGACCAGTCCAGGTCCGTACTTTCGCCAGTCACGCTGCCGCGCTGCAGATCGGCATGGCTGCAGGCAAAACGTCGTGGGTGAAGTTCGATCCCCGCTGTTCGATCGATGCGGGCCGGGCACCGGTGTCGCTCAGGTTTCCAGCGACAGGATTCCGCGGCGCAGCGCGACGGTGACCGCATGGGTGCGATCACGCACGCCCAGCTTGGCGAGGATGTTCTTCATGTGCGCCTTGACCGTCTCTTCGGCGATGGTCAGCGCATTGCCGATCTGCTTGTTGGAGCAGCCGGTGGCGACCAGGTTGAGCACCTCGGTCTCGCGGGCGGACAGTGCGTCGTCGAGCACGTGGGCGGCGATGTTTTCGGCCACCGACGCCGGCACATGCCGGCGCTGGCCACGGCGCACGTCGCGGATGGTGTCGACCAGTTCGCGCCGCAACGCGCTCTTGAGCAGGTAGCCGCAGGCGCCGGCCTGCAGGGCGCGCACCGCACGCACATCGCCGGTGTAGGTGGTCAGCACGATGACCTTGGCGGACGGGTCGACGCGGCGGATGCGCTGGATGGCTTCCACGCCATCCACGTGCGGCATCTGCAGGTCCATCAACACCACGTCCGGGCGCAGGCGGGTGTAGCAGGCCACCGCCTGCTCGCCATCTTCGGCCTCGCCCACCACGCGCATGTCGCGTTCGGCGGCAAGCATGGCGCTCAGGCCATCGCGCAGCAACGGATGATCGTCCACCACCAGCACGTTGGTTGGTTTGACCGTCTCAGCCATTGAAGCTCTCCATGGAGCGTGCGTGTCCAAAGGGCCACCACCAGCGCGGCGGCCGTGCGTAAGCGGTACGGGCGGGTAGCACGATCTGGATCTCGGTGCCGCTGCCCGGACGCGACCACAATTGCATCTTGGCGCCGATGCGCTGCGCGCGTTCCTGCATGCCGGTCAGCCCCCAGTGCCCGGTGCGCGCCTGACCATGCAGCACGTCCGGGTCCAGGCCGCAGCCATCGTCGCGGATGCGCAGCGTGAAGTCACGTGAACCATAACGCAGTTCCAGCGCGATGCGCGTGGCCGCGGCATGCCGGTCGGCGTTGGCCAGTGCCTCGCGGCCCAGCTGGAACAGTTCGTCGGCCACCAGCGGACGCAGCGCCACCGCTCGGCCGTCCACCAAGACCTGCAACTCGGCCGCGGGCGGGGGCATGCTGGCGTTGCGCGAGCGCTGCAGCGCGGCGGCCAGGTCCTCGCGCAGCGAGTAGCTGTCGCGCAGGCCGTTGACGCGGTCGCGGCCCTCGATCAGGGCGTTCTCGGCCAGATCCACCGCTTGTTCCAGTTCCAGCCGGCGGGGGTCGTTCCAGGGCAGCGAGCGGCTGGCGGCATGCAGCCGCAGGATCAATCCTTGCGTGCCCTGCAACAAGGTGTCGTGCAGCTCGCGGGCGATACGCTCGCGTTCGCGGTACCGCTCTTCCAGTCGAGCCCGCAGGCGTCCGGCCACCTGGCGGGTGCGCATGCGCCACAGCAGGGCAAGGGTCAGCAGCAGTGCCAGTGCGGCGCAGACCTTGAACTGCCAGGTCTGCACGAAGGCCGCCTCGATGACGAAATCGAGCGTGTCGCCGCGCGCGTTCCAGACGCCATCGTTGTTGGCGGCGGCGATGCGGAAGCGGTAACGGCCTGGCGCCAGATTCGTATAGAACGCCTCGTTGCGATTGCCGGCGTCCTGCCAGCGTGCGTCCACGCCCTCCAGCCGGTAGCGGAAGCGCACCCGCTCGGGGCGGGTGAGGCTGACCGCGTCATAGCCGATGCGCAGGCGGTCGGTCCACTTGGGCAGGCGCAGGCCGTCGTCGCGCGGGTAGGGCCGGTCGTTGGCGACGATCTCGGTGATGAAGACATCCGGCGCGGTGGGATTGCGGTAGGTCTGGTCCGGGTCGAGCCAGGCCAGGCCCTGGTTGGTGGTGAACCACAGCAGGCCGTCATCGGCGGCGATGGCGGTAGGCACCGGCGTGGCCTGCTGGGCGATGCCGGGCAACCCATCCATGATGTCGTACAGCCGCATCGGGCCGACCACGCCAGCGCGCACGCTGCTCAGCAATGCCCGTTGCGCTACCTGCACCACGCCACGGTTGCCGTTCAACCACAGCATGCCGTGCCGGTCCTGCACGATGCCGGTGATGCCCTGCAGCAGCGGCGCGCTCTGGTCGGCTACCTGATGGAAGCGGCCATCGGCGCCGAGCAGGGCCAGCCCGGTCTCGCCGGCGACCAGGGTGAGCGTGGGCCCGTGCCAGATGGCGGTGATCGGCCCCACCGACAGGCCATCGGCTGCGGCGTAGCGTTTGAGTTGTTGCCCCTGCAGCACGCGCACTTCGCCCTTGACGGTGCCCACCCACAGGCCGCCGTCCCGGGTCGTGGTCAGCACCGAGCAGGGCGTGTCCTGCAGCGTGGCAACGGGCACCCACGCCTTGCCATCGAAGACGTGGGGGCCACCGGCATCCGGGCAGACCCATGGCTGGTCGTGGCTGTCCACCATGAAGGCGCGAATGGCGCCGGGTGTCGCGCCGAGCGGCAACGCCACCGCCTGCGCATGGCCGGCCTGCAGACGCAGCAGGGCGTGTTCGCCGAGCACCCAGCCGCTGGCGCTTGCGGGCACTGCCAGGGTGCTGGCGGCAGGCGCGCCGTGCTGCAGGCGCACGATGCGCTCGCGGCTCAACGCGAGCACGCGGTCGTCGCGCAGGCTGGCCAGCAGCGGGCCGGGCGAGGCGCCCGGGGCGGTCGCAAAGGTGGCCACCGCCATCGGCTGGCCCGGCAGCAACGCGGCCAGCGGCAGCAATGCGCGGTGTCGAAAGCGATTCAGGCCCAGATTGGTGCCGGCCCACAGGTTGCCTTCGCGATCTTCGAGCAGGGGCCCGGCGGTCGCCGAGGTCAGCCCTTGCACCGGTCCGAAGCGTTCCAGCACCGGTGCCGGTGCTGCAGGCAGGGCGATGCGGAACACGCCGTGCGCGGCATAGTCGCTGCCCCACAGCGCGCCATCGCGCATGAAACGAATGCGCCGTGCGAAGACGCCGGGAAATTGCGGCTGGGCGCGCGCACTCGCCGGCACGACCTGGCCCTTGGAATCGGTCAACGCGAAGACGCCGCGGTAAGGGTCGGCGACCCAGATCACGCCGTCCGGGCTCTCGGCCATGGTGACGTACAGGCCCACCGGCTGGCCGCTGGGTTCGAAGCGTCGCGCACCGGGGCGCAACGACAGAATCTGGGTGCCGTCGCTGACCCAGAGCACGCCGCGCACGTCGCGCAGCAGCCAGTGGGCGCGCGCGGCCGTGTATCCCCAATCGGCGCCGGCGCGCTGCCAGCGTTGGCCATCGAACCAGCACAGACCGCCATCGATGGCGGCCCACATGCGCCCGCTGCCATCGTGCTCGATCCGGAACACCATGCCGTCGGGCACGTCCTTGCCCGGGGCGAAGTGGGTGAGGTGACCGTCTGCAAGGCGGTCGATGCCGGCGTTGAAATAGCCGATCCACGCGGTGTCGTCCGGCGCCAGCGACAGCGCCGTCATGTTGTGCGATGCATAGGCCTCGCCATCCGGTGGCGCCTGGCGCGTGAAGCGCTCTCCATCGAACTGGAAAAGGCCGAAGCCGGTGGCCAGCCACAACGGGCCGGCGTCGGCCTGCTGGATGTCCCAGATGTCGGCCGGCGCACCGCGCTCGGTGCTCCAGGCGGTGTGGTGGAACTGCAACAGCCCGGCGCGGGTCGCGACGATGTCGCCACGTGCGGCGAGCGCGCACCACGGCAAGCCACTGCACACGACGACGAGCACCACTGCGCACAGGCGAAACAGCAGGCGTGATCGGATGACGGGGGCATGCGGCATCGCGGCATTGTCGGGCGAGATCGGGGGAAGCACCACCACCTCTTTCGGGGGAGGGACGTCCGGCGCCAAATCGGGTACGCATGGAATGACGCGCAGTCACGCCTGCCTGCACGCAGCACGCATGCATCACGCACTGCGCGCTGGCGCGCTCGCAGTCTGGTGCGTGCCAACGCTGGTCTGCAGAGGATCTTTGGCCTTGCATCGTGCGGCTCTTGCAGTGGCGTTCGCTCTGCCGCCCGTGCTCACCTGCGCCACTGTCTGCAGGGGAGCCTCACACCGCAACTTGGGCAATGGCTGCGTAGCGGCGCGTGGCTGCCAGCGCGCACCGCGCGGTGCTGTGATGACCAACATGCCGCTGCGTTGCAAGGGCATGCCGCTCCCCCGAAAGAGTGAGCGATCGGCCTCACCATCAGGGGTGGGGCGATGCCGGGGCTCGCCGCACCATGGCGGCATTCCCCGCCGGAGACGCCGCATGGCACGTCTGATTGCCACAGGTCGCCCCGATCTGCATGCCGCTGCCACGCTGTCGCCGCATGCACCACGCACACGTGCGGTGGCAAGAGCGCTGCATTACATCGAGACGCACCTATACGAGCCGATCGGCGTGGCGCACCTGGCCGGCGCTGCCTGCATGAGCCGTTTCCATTTCGCACGGGTGTTTCGCGACGCCATCGGCGCCAGCCCGATGGAATACCTGCGCCGTCGTCGGCTCGAATGTGCGCAGGCCATGTTGCGCGAAGGCCGCCACACCATCAGCCAGATCGCCACCGATCTGTGCTTCTTCGATCAAAGCCATTTCGTGCGCAGCTTCCGCAACGCCACCGGCTGCACGCCGGCGCGCTTTGCCGCGCAGGTTGCGGTCGATCGCTGTCTGGCAATACCCGCACCGCGTGCGCATCGGCACACCGGTCATTCCTTTTCCACCTCCCAGGAGCAACACGCATGACCACTGCCACCGCCGTCCCCGGTAACGCCCTGCTGTCGCCCGGCGATCACACCTTGATCCTGATCGACCATCAGTCGCAGATGGCCTTTGCCACCCACACCATCGACATCTCGGCACTGCGCAACAACGTGTCGCTGATTGCCAAGGGCGCCAAGGGCTTCAAGGTGCCGGTGATCCTGACCACCGTGGCGGAAAAGTCGTTCTCCGGCCCGCTGTTTCCGGAGTTGCCGGACATCTTTCCGGGTGAGCCGGTGTTCGATCGCACCAGCATGAATGCCTGGGAAGACCAGGGGGTGATCGACCGCGTCAATGCCATCGGCAAGCAGCGCCTGGTGATTGCCGGGCTTTGGACCAGCGTGTGCATCGTCGGCCCGGCCCTGTCGGCCATCGAGCAGGGCTTCGAGGTCTACGTCATCACCGACGCCTGCGGCGATGTCAGCGACGAAGCGCACGAACGCGCCGTCACCCGCATGGTGCAGGCCGGCGCCGCGCCGATCACCAGCGTGCAGTACCTGCTGGAATTGCAGCGCGATTGGGCGCGTGGCGACACCTACGAGCTCACCACCGGCATCGCACGCGCACACGCCGGCGGCTACGGCATCGGCATCCAGTACGCCAAGAGCATGTTCGGCGCCCAGGAAGGCGGGCATTGAACGCACCTAGGCCACGCAGTGAGGCCGGTGCTGCCGCGGCATTGTTGATGCTGCGCATTGCCGGCGGCGGCTTCCTGCTGCCGCACGGGCTGGGCAAATTGCTCGGGTGGTTTGGTGGACCCGGGCTGGGCGGTTTTGCAGCAGAGTTGCAGCAGTTCGGGCTTCCGTCCACCACCCCGTTGCCGTTGGTGCTGGCGTTGGTGCAGACACTGTCCGGGCTGGCGGTGCTGTTCGGGTTCTGGACCCGTGCGAGTGCCGCGTTGGCGGCGCTGTTCATCGCCACCACCGTGCTGGTGGCGATGCCGAAAGGCTGGTTCTGGATGCATGGCGGCATGGAATATCCGTCGATGTGGCTGCTGGTGTTGCTGGCGCTGGTCGCCGCCGGCGCTGGTCCGTGGTCGCTGGATGGGCTGCGCCGGCAGGGTGCGGCATGAGCCGCGTGCCGGGCGATCACGATGCCGGGCGGCGCCTGCTGATGCAAGGCGCCGCGGCCGGTCTTGCGCTGGGCGTGCTGCCCGGCGCTTCCTCCGCTTCAAGGACGCCTGCCATGGCCGATCTCGTCGTTCGCAATGCGCGCATCACCACGCTCGATCCGCGTCGGCCCAGTGCCACCGCACTTGCCGTCAGCGCTGGGCGCATCGTCGCGGTTGGCGACGATGCGCAGATCATGGCCATGGCTGAAGGTGCCCGCATCATCGATGCACAGGGACGGCGCCTGCTGCCCGGCCTCAACGACAGCCATACCCATCTGATCCGCGGCGGGCTCAACTACAACCTGGAGTTGCGTTGGGATGGCGTGCGTTCGCTGGCCGATGCAATGGCCATGCTCAAGGCGCAGGTCGATCGCACTCCGGCGCCGCAGTGGGTGCGCGTGGTCGGCGGTTTCACCTCGCATCAGTTCGTCGAAAAGCGCCTGCCCACGCTGGAGGAGATCAATGCGATTGCGCCGGATACACCGGTGTTTCTGCTGCATCTGTACGATCGCGCCTTGCTCAATCGTGCGGCCTTGCGTGCCTGCGGTTACGACAAGAACACGCAGGACCCGCCCGGCGGGCGCATCGAACGCGACAAGCTCGGCAATCCCACCGGTCTGCTGCTGGCCAAGCCCAATGCACTGATCCTGTACGCAAGCCTCGCCAAGGGCCCGCGCCTGCCGGTGGAATACCAGGCCAATTCCACCCGCCATTTCATGCGCGAACTCAATCGCCTGGGCATCACCTCGGTGATCGATGCCGGCGGCGGCTTCCAGAATTATCCGGAGGACTACCAGGTCATCGAACAACTGCATGCGGCTGGCCAGCTGAGCGTGCGCATCGCCTACAACCTGTTCACCCAGAACAAGGACAAGGAGGTGCAGGACTTCCGTGGCTGGACCGAGCTGCTACCGGTGCGCCAGGGCGATGACCTGCTGCGTCACAACGGTGCCGGCGAAATGCTGGTGTTCTCTGCGGCGGACTTCGAATTGTTCAGCGAGCCACGGCCGGAGCTGCCGCCGGAGCTGGAGCCCGAGCTGGAGCAGGTGGTGCGGCTGCTGGTCGAGAAACGCTGGCCGTTCCGGATCCACGCCACCTACGACGAAAGCATCGAGCGCATTCTCGATGTGTACGAGAAGGTCGATGCCGACATCCCGTTCGATGGCCTGCACTGGTTCATCGATCACGCCGAGACCATCACGCCGCGCAACATCGACCGCATCCGCGCGCTGAATGGCGGCATCGCCGTGCAACACCGCATGGCCTACCAGGGCGAGGCGTTTGTGGAGCGCTATGGCGTGCAGGCGGCGCGGCACACGCCACCGGTGCGGCGCATGCTGGCTGCCGGTGTCCCGGTGGGCGCCGGCACCGATGCCACGCGGGTGGCCAGCTACAACCCGTGGGTGGCGCTGTCGTGGCTGGTGACCGGGCGCACCGTCGGCGGGCTTGCGCTGTACGGCGAGGAAAACTTGCTCGATCGCGAGCAGGCGCTGCGCCTGTGGACCCAGGGCAGTGCCTGGTTCTCCGGCGACGAGTCCACCAAGGGCACCCTGGTGGCCGGGCAGCTGGCGGACTTCATCGTGTTGTCGGACGATTATTTTCGTGTCGACGACGCCGCCATTGCCGACATCACCAGTGTGCTCACCGTCTTGGGCGGGCAGGTGGTGCATGGCGATGGCGACTTCGCGGCGCTGGCACCGCGCTTGCCGCCTGCGATGCCGGACTGGTCACCAGTCAACCGGTTTGGTGGCTACCACGTGGGCGGCGGAGCCAGTGCATTGGCCGGCGCCGCGCACGTGCATGGCCACGGCTGCCAGGCGCACGGGCCATACCAACATGCGGCCCAGCATGCAGCGCCGAGCGACGACCTGCGCGGTTTCTGGGGCGCATTGGGTTGCTCATGCTTCGCGTTCTGACACCGGCCGCGCGGCCACGCGCAGGCAGCTGCGTGTGGCCGCGCTGCGCCATTCGTCCTGCTTCGTCACCTGGAGCCTTGCTGCAATGACTTCTTCTGCCGCACCTGCCGATGGCGGTGCCTGGGCGCCGCTGCGTGCGCCGATCTTCCGCGCGCTGTGGCTGGCGATTCTGGGCAGCAACATCGGCACCTGGATCAACGATGTCGCCGCCTCCTGGGTCATGGCCGAGCAGACCGGCTCACCGCTGATGGTGGCCGCGGTGCAATCGGCCACCACCTTGCCGGTGGTGCTGTTTGCCCTGGCTGCCGGCACCCTGGCCGACATCGTCGACCGCCGCCGTTATCTGATGCTCACCCAGGGCTGGATGCTGCTGGTGGCCGGTGCGCTGGCGGTGCTCGCGCATCTGCAGCTGCTGACTCCCTGGGTGCTGGTGGCACTGACCTTTGCGATGGGCATGGGGGCGGCGATGGCCATGCCGGCGCAAGCGGCGATCGTGTCGGAACTGGTGCCGCGCCCGATGCTGGCCTCGGCGGTGGCGCTCAATTCGATCGGCATGAACATCGCGCGTTCGATCGGCCCGGCGATCGGTGGGCTGATCGTGGCGCAGTTCGGGCCGCCGTGGGCGTTTCTGCTCAACGGGGTGACCTTCGGCCTGATGTTACTGGTGCTGTGGCGCTGGCGCCGCGAGGCGGATGCTTCGGCGTTGCCGCCGGAGAGTTTTGGCGCGGGCCTGCGTGCGGGCCTGCGCTACGCCGCACGCGCAGGGCGCCTGCAGGCGGTGCTGATCAAGGCCGCGGGGTTCTTCCTGTTTGCCAGCGCATTGACGGCCTTGCTGCCGCTGGTGGTCCGCCGCGACATGCAGCTGGGCGCCGGCAGTTACGGCATCCTGCTGGGCTGCATCGGCATTGGCGCGATCAGCGGTGCGCTGCTGCTGCCGCGCCTGCGCGCGCGCTACGACCGCGACCTGCTGGTGTTGGTCGCCACCGTGGTGTGCGCAGCCTCGTTGCTGGGGCTGTCGCTGTCGCGTCAGATCGGCGTGTTGTGCGTGGTGATGGTGGTCAACGGTCTGGCCTGGATCACCGTGTTGTCGTCGTTGCAGATCGCCGCGCAGACCGCAGTGCCTGCCTGGGTGCGCGCGCGCGCACTGTCGTTGTACATCGTGGTGTTCTCGGCAGGCATGGCGGCCGGCTCGCTGCTATGGGGCGCGCTGGCGCAGCGCACCTCGATCGCGGTTGCCCTGCAGATCGCCGCCGCCGGTGCGGTCATCGCCGCGCTGCTGGTCAAGCGGGCGCGCATTGCCGGCACCGAACAGCTGGACCTCGCACCCGGCGGGCACTGGCCCGCACCGGCGCAATCGGACGCGGTGGAACACGATCGCGGCCCGGTGCTGGTAACGGTGGAATACCGCATCGCCGCCGATGCGCGCCTCACGTTCCTGCAGCTGATGACGCAGCTGGGCAACGCGCGACGCCGCGATGGCGCGGTGGTCTGGGGTATTGCCGAGGATGCGGCGACGCCCGGAGTGCAACTCGAGTACTTCATCGTCGCCTCGTGGCTGGAACACCTGCGACAGCACGAGCGCGTCACCGGCGATGACCGCCAGCTGCAGGAACAGATCCGTGCCCTGCATCAGGGCGAACGCGCGCCGGTGGTGCGCCACTTCGTTGGCGGCGGCGGTGCTGCAGTGCCGCCGCATGCGCATTCGGATATCTGATGGCCGTGAACTGGAAGTTCATCGGCGGTGTCGTGCTGGGCGTGGCCATCGGCGTCGGTTGCCGTGCCGCCGGTATTCCATCGCCTGCACCAACGGCCTTTGTCGGCGCGCTGCTGGTGCTGGCGATGACATGCGGCTATGCAGTGGCCGACCGGTTCCTGGCCCGGCGTGCCGCACGTCATCTGACGCATTGCGGCGGACCCAGCGGCCGCAGTGCAGGGCAGGGCGACGCATGAGCCTGGCATTACTCGGGGTGCTGCTTGCACTGGCGATTGGCGTTGGCTGTCGTCTGCTCGATCTGCCGTTGCCGGCACCGCCACGCCTGACCGGTGCGCTGCTAGTAGTGGCAATGAGCGGCGGGTTCCTGCTGGCCGACTGGTTGCTGCAATAAGGCAGCGCTGCACCTGGATACTGTTGATGCAAACAGCAGTGCCGCACACATCCAACTGAAGACTGCTCGCACCGTTGATTCAGCCCTTCCCGGATCCAGCATCGGCATCGTCAACGCAGAAAAGGCCGGCTCTCACGAGCCGGCCCTTGTCGTGCGCGTGACAGCAGCGATCAGGCCTTGGCGAACGCCAGCAGATCCTTGTTGAACTGATCGGCGTGGGTGAGGGTCAGGCCATGCGGCGCGCCGGCATAGATCTTCAGCTCGGCATTCTTGATGATCTTGGCCGACAGCTTGGCCGATGCATCGATCGGGACGATCTGGTCGTCGTCGCCATGCACCACCAGTGCCGGCACATCGATCTTCTTCAGGTCGGCGGTGTAGTCGACCTCGGAGAATTCCCTGATGCAGTCGTACTGACCCTTGTGGCCGCCCAGCATCCCCTGCAGCCAGAACGAGTCGCGCATGCCCTGGGTGACCTTGTTGCCGTCGCGGTTGGCGCCGAAGAACGGCGTGGCCAGGTCCTGGTAGAACTGCGAGCGGTCCTTGGCCACGCCGTCGCGGATGCCGTCGAACACGCTCATCGGCAGGCCGCCGGGATTGGTCGGGCTCTTGACCATCTGCGGCGGCACCGCGCCGACCAGCACCACCTTGGCCACGCGCTTGCTGCCATGACGGCCCACATAGTGCGCCACTTCGCCACCGCCGGTGGAATGGCCGACCAGGATGGCATCCTTCAGGTCCAGCGCTTCGATTACGGCGGCCAGGTCGTCGGCGTAGGTGTCCATGTTGTTGCCGTCCCAGGTCTGGCTGGAACGGCCATGGCTGCGGCGGTCATGCGCGATGACGCGGTAGCCGTGCTGCCCCATGAACAGCATCTGCGCGTCCCAGGCATCGCCGCTGAGTGGCCAACCGTGTGCAAACACGACCGGCTGGCCCTTGCCCCAGTCCTTGTAAAAAATGGCGGCCCCGTCGGGGCGTTTGACGAAATTGGACATCGGGTTGACTCCGTGAGTGGACGAGTGGGGTGGGGTGGCAGACGCGTGGTGAGTGGGCGTCGCGGCCGTGGCAAACGTGGGCAGCGACAACGCTGCCACGGCAGCCGTGCCGGAGATGAGAAAGCTGCGGCGTCCGGCATCGGCCGGGTGCGCCTCGAACGGATCCATAGAAACTCCTGTGGGCGAGGGCATGCAGCCCGGCGGTCGCATGGCGCAGTGCATCCCATGCGGCGCGTGCCCACGCCATTGGGTGCGGCGCAGTCACGGACATGCCGGTGCATCTGCGCAGTAGACCGCTTGCAAGGCCGTTGCAGATTGCATCTGCGTGCGCTCTGCTGCTCTGGACGTCTGCAGGCGTGCGCGTCGCTCACTGCACGTGGCAGGGCCTGCCCGTCAGCGCGCAGGAGTGCAAACGGGGCGCTTCTGCCCGGCGATCAATCGATGGGCTGCGTCGTGCGCACGCGCGCGGAGCGCATGGATGCGATGTCGAAAAGCGTAGCCCGCACGCGACCCTCAGTGCAGCGCGGTGTCCCACAGCAGCTTGCCGTTCAAGGCCACGATCACTGCGGCAATCAGCCAGGCCACGCGCACCAGCCACGCCGGCGCCACCAGCGCGCCCATCAGTCGGCGGTCGGCGACGAAGCGCACCAGGGGGATCACCGCAAACGGCAGTTGCATCGACAGCACCACCTGGCTCAGCACCAGCAGCCGCGCCGTGCCGGCTTCGCCGTACAACCAGGTCACCACCACCACCGGCACGATGGCGATACCGCGGGTCAGCAACCGGCGCAGCCATGGCGGCAGCCGCAGTTGCAGGAAGCCTTCCATCACGATCTGCCCGGCCAGGGTCGCGGTCACGGTGGAGTTGACGCCAGAGGCGAGCAGGGCGACTGCGAACAGGGTCGAGGCTAAGCCCACGCCCAGCATCGGTGCCAGCAGCGCGTGCGCCTGTTCGATCTCCTGCACGTCGGTGCGGCCTTGCGCATGAAACACCGCTGCGGCCAGGATCAGGATCGAGGCATTGATGAACAATGCGAACATCAGCGCCACCGTGCTGTCGGTGACCGCCCAGCGCAGTGCCGAGCGCCGTCCGTCATCGGTACGCGGGTACGCACGTGTCTGCACGATGGAGGAATGCAGATACAGGTTATGCGGCATTACGGTCGCCCCGATGATGCCGATCGCCAGGTACAGCGCCTGCGGGTCGGTGACCACGCGCGCGTGCGGAATGAAGCCGCCCAGCACCGCGGCAATCGGCGGGGCCGCCAGCGCGATCTGGATGCCGAAACACACGAAGATGATCAGCAGCAGGGCCATCACGAATGCTTCCAGCGCACGGAAGCCCCGGTGCATCAACAGCAGCACCAGCACCACATCCACTGCGGTGATGATCGCGCCCAGCGTCAGCGGGATGCCGAACAGCAGCTTCAACGCGATCGCCGTGCCGATCACTTCGGCTAGATCGCAGGCGATGATCGCCAGCTCGCACAGTCCCCACAAGGCCAGGTTCACGCCGCGCGGGTAGCGCGCCCGGCAGGCCTGCGCCAGGTCCAGGCCGGTGGCAATCCCCAGCCGCGCCGACAGGCCCTGCAGCACGATGGCCATGATGTTGGACAGCAGGATCACCGACAGCAGCAGGTAGCCGAACTGCGAACCGCCGGCCAGGTCGGTGGCCCAGTTGCCCGGGTCCATGTACCCCACCGACACCATGTAGCCCGGTCCCAGGAACGCCAGCAGCCGGAACCACCAGTGGCCACCGCCAGGGACGGCCACGCTGGCGTGGTGATCTCCCAACCCACCAGTGGACGCGGCGGGCAAGCGGACAGACGCGGGGGTATCGGTGGACATGCGCGGCAGATAAAGGGCGGTCAATGGGATGATATAGCAAGTGCTATGCTGTTGAGCATTGGCAAACCCAATCGTATTGATCGGCCGCGTGCCTCAAACTAGGCACCCCGGCAGCGAGGCCGGACGGGATGACGAGGACAAGGGTGGGCAAGAGCGAAAAGCTGGAGGCGGCCACGCCGTCCCTGATCGATGCGCAGGTGCATATGGAGAGCTTCCGCCAGGTGCGCGAAGCGCGCCGCGCCGAGCTGGTCGAGGACTACGTGGAGCTGATCTCCGACCTGCTGGTGGACGGCGGCGAGGCGCGCCAGGTCGATATCGCCGCGCGCCTGGGCGTGGCCCAACCCACCGTGGCCAAGATGCTCAAGCGCCTGGTGCGCGATGGCTGGGTGGTGCAGCGGCCGTATCGTGGCGTCTTCCTGACCCCGGCGGGCGAGGCATTGGCCGCGTCCAGTCGCCAGCGGCACCAGATCGTCGAACGCTTCCTGCTTGCCCTTGGCATCGACGAGGCCACCGCCCGCCGCGATGCCGAGGGCATCGAGCACCATGTCAGCGAGGCCACCGTGGCGGCCTTTGCCGCGTTTCTGGACCGCCAGGGCGGCCCGGCCGCGTGAACGCGTCGGCCGACGCACCGGCCGGTGCAGCGCTCGATGCGTCCCAGGCGGCGCTCGACACGCGTTGGATGCAGCACGCCTTGCGCCTGGCCGAGCGTGCCGAGCGCGACTATGACGAGATTCCGGTAGGGGCGGTGCTGGTCGATGCAGCCGGCACACTGCTGGGCGAAGGCTGGAACTACAACATCGCCAGTCACGATCCCAGCGCGCACGCCGAGATCATGGCCATGCGCGAGGGCGGCCGCCGGCTGGCCAATCACCGCCTGATCGGCTGCACGCTCTATGTCACCCTGGAGCCATGTGCGATGTGTGCCATGGCCATGATCCATGCGCGCATCGCGCGCGTGGTGTTCGCGGCAAGCGACCCCAAGACCGGCGCCTGCGGCAGCGTGTTCGACCTGCTTGCCGACCCGCGCCACAACCACCGTGTGCAGGTCAGCGGCGGGGTGCTGGCGGCCGACGCCAGTCTGCGCCTGACCAATTATTTCCGCGCCAAGCGCGGCAAGCCGCCGCTGCTGCCGTGAGCGGCTTGCCGCGGTATGATGCGCGCCCTTTCCAGCATCCGGCCGGCGACGGCTCTCCACAGGACCGCGATATGGCAGACACCCTTGCAGGCAACGACCGACTGATCTGGATCGATCTGGAGATGACCGGCCTGGATACCGACCGCGATTCCATCATCGAGATCGCCACCATCGTGACCGATGCGCAGTTGAACGTGCTTGCCGAAGGGCCGGAACTGGCCATTGCCCATCCGCTGGAAACCCTGGAGGCGATGGATGAGTGGAACCGCAACCAGCATCGGCGCTCGGGACTGTGGCAACGCGTGCTGGACAGCCAGGTCACCCATGCGCAGGCGGAAGCGCAGACCGTGGCATTCCTGAGCGAGTGGATCCGTGCCGGCGCTTCGCCGATGTGCGGCAATTCGATCTGCCAGGATCGCCGCTTCCTGCACCGCCAGATGTCGCGGCTGGAGCGCTACTTCCACTATCGCAACCTGGACGTCTCCACCATCAAGGAGCTGGCGCGTCGCTGGGCGCCGACGGTGGCCAACGGGTTTGCCAAGAGCTCGGCGCATACCGCACTGAGCGACGTCCGCGATTCCATCGACGAGCTGCGCCACTATCGCCAGTTCATGGGCGCACTGGGTGGCGACACCGAGGCAGGCGTGCAGGGCTGATCGGCCCTGCAGCTGCAGCGGAAGCCCGGGCCTGATGCGATCGGAGGATGTCAGCATCTGTGCGCGCTTTCGTGAGAACGCATGCACCCGTAATGCCCGTCGAAAACAACAAAGGCCGCATCTTCCGATGCGGCCTTTTGTTCGCCGTAAATAGCTGGCTCAGCGTGCCAGCGGTGGCCCCTTGGTCAGGTCGCCATCGTCGGTGACGCCCTTGAGCAGCAGCTCCGAGATCGGCTTGCCGTCGGCGTCGTGGTGATACACATGCAGATCGCGTTGCGGATACGGAATGCTGAGTCCATTTTCCAGCAGCTGGTTGCGGATCTGCTCCAGCGTGGTGCTCTTGGCCGCGCCGAAGTTGCCGTTGGTGGCGTAGGCAAACAACATCAGATCCACCGTGCTCTCGCCCAGATTGGTCACCTGCACGAACGGCGCGGGCGATTCCAGGATGTTGGGATTGTCCTTGGCGATCTGCAGCAATAGCTGCTGGGCCTTTTTCAGATCGTCTTCATAGCCCACGCCAACAGTCACCTCGAGACGCCGGTTGGGCAGGGTGCTGTAGTTGATGATGGGTGCGGTGGTGATCGTGCTGTTGGGCAGGGTGATCATGCGCTCATCGAACGAGCGCACCCGGGTCTGGAAGATCCGGATCTCGTCGACAATGCCTTCCTGGCCCGCAATGAAGACATGGTCGCCGTCGCGCATCGGCCGCAACACGATCAGCATGACCCCGGCGGCGATATTGGACAGCGAGTCCTTCAAGGCCAGACCCACGGCCAGGCCGGCCGCACCCAGCACCGCAATCAACGAGGTCGGCGGCACACCGATCTGGCTCAGTGCACTGACAAATACCAGGACCAGCAGCAATGCGTAGACGACATTGCGCAGGAAGTTGGTCAGCGTGATCTCGACCCGGGCACGGCTCAGAACACGATGCAGCCATTGGCTCAGCTGCCTGGCCAGCCACATGCCGATCACCACGATCAGCAGTGCGACTCCCCAGTTGAGGGCGTACTGCGCCCACGGGATGGTCGACCAATTGAATGCCGGTTCGGCAGTCTTCACCGCCGCCGGCTTGGCAGCCGCTGCTCCCGCAGCGGCTGCCACCAATGCACCAAACAGCCCCATCAGCTCTCGCTCTTGAGTTTGGCCAGCCGCAGCCAGGTATCGACCACAGTGTCAGGGTTCAACGACACCGATTCGATGCCTTCCTGCATCAACCACTCCGCCAGTTCCGGGTGATCCGACGGCCCCTGGCCGCAGATGCCGACGTATTTGCCCTTGGCGCGCGCCGACTTGATGGCCATCGAGAGCAACTTCTTGACTGCCGGATTCCGCTCGTCGAACAGGTGCGCCACGATCGACGAGTCGCGATCCAGACCCAGGGTCAGCTGGGTCAGGTCGTTGGAGCCGATCGAGAAGCCGTCGAAGATCTCCAGGAACTCGTCGGCCAGCAGGGCGTTGGACGGCAACTCGCACATCATGATGATCTTCAGCCCGTTCTCGCCCTGCTTGAGCCCGTTCTGCTCCAGCACCTCGATCACCTTGCGGCCTTCTTCCAGCGTACGCACGAACGGGATCATCACCCAGAGGTTGTTCAGGCCCATCTCGTTGCGCACCTTCAGCACCGCCTTGCACTCCAGCGCGAACGCCTTGGTGAAGGACGGATCGACATAGCGGCTTGCGCCACGGAAGCCGATCATCGGGTTCTCTTCATGCGGTTCGTAGCGCGAGCCGCCGATCAGGTTGGCGTACTCGTTGGACTTGAAGTCCGACAAACGCACGATCACCGTATTCGGTGCCACCGAGGCGGTGAGGGTGGCGATGCCCTCGGCAAGACGGTTGACGTAGAAGCTCACCGGGTCGCCGTAGCCGGCGATCTTGGCGTCGATCTTCTTGCGGACATCGGCGTCCTGCTTGTCGTACTCCAGCAGCGCGTTCGGGTGGATGCCGATATGCGCGGCAATGATCATCTCCAGACGCGCCAGGCCGATGCCGGCGTTGGGCAACTGGCCGAAGTCGAAGGCGCGCTCCGGGTTGGCCACGTTCATCATGATCTTGAGCGGGGCAGGCGGCATGTTGCCCAGATCGGTGGTGGTGCGCTCGAACGCCAGCTCTCCGTCGTAGATGAAGCCGGTATCGCCTTCGGCGCAGCTCACGGTCACTGGCTGGCCGTCGCTGATGACCTCGGTGGCGTTGCCCGAGCCGACCACCGCCGGCACGCCGAGTTCGCGCGCGATGATCGCCGCATGGCAGGTGCGCCCGCCACGGTTGGTCACGATCGCCGAGGCGCGCTTCATCACCGGCTCCCAATCGGGGTCGGTCATGTCGGCGATCAACACGTCGCCGGCCTGGACCCGATTCATGTCTTCCAGCGAGCGCACCACACGTGCGACGCCGCTACCGATCTTGGCACCGACTGCGCGGCCTTCGACCAGGATCTTGGCGTCCTTGGCCTCCAGCGAGAAGCGCTCGATCTGGGTGGCGTGGCTGCGCGACTTCACCGTTTCCGGGCGCGCCTGCACGATGAACAGCTTGCCGCTGACACCGTCCTTGGCCCACTCGATATCCATCGGGCGGCCGTAATGCTTTTCGATGACCAGCGCCTGCTTGGACAGTTCCTGCACGTCCTCGTCGCTGATCGAGAAGGTGCTGCGCAGCTCTACCGGCGTGTCTTCGATACGCACGCGTTCGCCCGGCACATCCGAATACACCATGCGAATGGCCTTGCTGCCCAGCGAGCGACGCAGGATCGCCGGCTTGCCGGCCGTGAGCGTGGGCTTGTAGACGTAGAATTCGTCCGGATTGACCGCGCCCTGCACGACCATCTCGCCCAGGCCGAAGCTGGAGGTGACGAACACCACGTCGCGGAAGCCGGATTCGGTGTCCAGCGTGAACAGCACGCCCGACGAACCCACGCCCGAGCGCACCATCAACTGCACACCTGCCGACAGGAACACGTCCTCGTGCTTGAAACCGTGATGCACGCGGTAGGCGATTGCACGATCGTTATAGAGCGAGGCGAACACTTCCTTGACCTTGTGCACCACATCGTCGGCGCCGGTCACGTTGAGGAAGGTTTCCTGCTGGCCGGCGAACGAGGCGTCCGGCAGATCTTCGGCGGTGGCCGACGAACGCACGGCCACGGCCACTTCGCCGCCACCGTTTTCGGCGCACAGCTTGTCGTAGGCAGTGCGGATGTCGCGGTCCAGCTCCGGCTGCAGCGGGGCGTCGATCACCCAGCCACGGATTTCCTTGCCGGCCACGGTCAGGGCATTGACGTCCTCGACATCTAGCGTTTCGAGCTTGTCGAAAATGCGCTTGGACAGGTCGTTGTGTGCGATGAAGTCCTTGAAAGCTTCGGCGGTGGTCGCATATCCACCCGGAACCGACACGCCCAGCCCGGCCAGGTTGCCGATCATCTCGCCGAGCGAGGAATTTTTACCGCCTACGCGGGCCAGATCGGCCAGGCGTAGCTCATGCAACCACAGGATATTCTCGTTCAAGCGCGATGCTCCGTATGGCCATCGCCCGAGCGGGCTGGATGGCCGCGTCCGTAGGAAGAAGCCGCTATGATGCAGTGCACAGCGGAATCTGCACAAGCATGAACCCGTAAGTTTTGGACGCCAGTTCAAAGAGGTGGTCTTGATGTCAACAATCCGGCCGGTGTTTTACGTCTCCGATGGAACCGGTATCACCGCTGAAACGATTGGGCACAGCCTGCTCACCCAGTTCAGCGGATTCAACTTCGTCACCGACCGCATGTCGTTCATTGATGATGCAGAAAAAGCGCGCGACGCCGCGATGCGGGTGCGCGCGGCCGGGGAGCGGTACCAGGTGCGTCCAGTGGTCGTCAATTCGTGCGTCGATCCACAGTTGAGCATGATCCTGGCCGAGAGCGGGGCGTTGATGCTGGACGTATTTGCGCCCTTCATCGAGCCGCTTGAGCGCGAGCTCAATGCGCCGCGCCATTCGCGTGTCGGGCGTGCACACGGCATGGTGGATTTCGAGACCTATCACCGCCGCATCAATGCGATGAACTTCGCCCTCAGCCATGACGACGGCATTGCGCTCAATTACGACGAGGCCGACGTGATCCTGGTGGCGGTGTCGCGTGCGGGCAAGACGCCGACCTGCATCTACCTGGCCTTGCATTACGGTATCCGCGCCGCCAACTATCCGTTGACCGAAGAAGACCTGGAGAACGAACGGCTACCGCCGCGCTTGCGTAATTACCGCAGCAAGTTGTTCGGTCTGACCATCGATCCGGAGCGTCTGCAGCAGATCCGCCAGGAACGTCGCGCCAATTCGCGCTACAGCGCGGCTGAAACCTGTCGCCGCGAGGTGGCCATTGCCGAGCGGATGTTCCAGATGGAACGCATTCCTTCGTTGAGCACCACCAATACCTCGATCGAGGAAATCTCCAGCAAGGTGCTGTCCACACTGGGGCTGCAGCGCGAGATGTTCTGAGGCCGGGATTGGTAGGGCGGGATTCGGGAGTGGGCAAGCAAGCGTCGCGTTCACGCTGCGGACGTATCGGCGGCGCGGCGGCCGGCTTGCCGGCAACCCAGCGGAAATCAAGCGGGCGGGGCAGCGCCTCGCCAAGGTAGGCCTGCGATCGGGCCCTCGTCAATGCTGCCCGTGCGGCAGCGCAGCGTGTAGGATCGGTGCATGGCCCAAGCATTGAGCAAACTCGAAATCATCCCCCGCCTGAGCCGGTTTGGCTGGCTGATGGGGTTGTATGCAGAAAACTTCCAGCACCTGACCCGTCTGTTCGCACCCGGCGATCTGGCACCCGGGTCGTATGTGTCCTCGATCGGCGACGGCCTGGATTTGCGCCTGGATGTGATCGAGTGCCATCGCTACACCGTCGAACTGCGGCTGACCTACGACCTGTGCGACCCGGTCACCGGCGAGCCCGACCCGTCTGCCTACGTGCGTCTGTACCGCGATGCGCGCCAGGCCGAGACCACGCATTGCTACGTCGGCCGTCGCTGGCAGGACGTCATGGGAATGTTTCCGCCGCCGGCCGAGCTGATCAGCCATCGCATGCGCATGAACACCTTCCTGGGCAAATGGCTGGAGTACCTGGCCGAACGCGGTCACGGTGTCGCCACGCTGCAGCTCGATACCGATTACGTTGCGCCGCCGCGGCCCGGTTCGCAGGCCGCTGTCGGCTAAGACGCGAAACGCTGGCGTGGCTTGCGAGCCCGGTGTGCCGCAGTTGGCGAGGCTTGCACGGTTGTGCAACGTGGCGGCCTCGAGCGTTACCGGTGTGTTCGCCGGGTGGCTTCGTCGGTCTTCCTGCAAGACCGACAATCGGTGCACAAGCATCCTGCACAGGCCGGTCGTGTCGCGCGAGCCTTGACTGCATCGGTCATACTGCTGCGCTTCGTGTCAGATTCCGTGCCATGCCCTATACCCCGATTGTCGCCACGCTTGGCTACCTGCTGTCGCCGGACGGCACGCAGGTGCTGATGATCCACCGCAATGCGCGTCCCGGCGATCAGCATCTGGGCAAGTACAACGGGCTGGGTGGCAAGGTGGAGCCGGACGAGGACGTGCTGGCCTGCATGCGTCGCGAGATCCGCGAAGAGGCCGGCGTCGACTGTGGCGACATGCAACTGCGCGGCACCATCAGCTGGCCCGGGTTCGGCAAGCAGGGCGAGGACTGGCTGGGTTTCGTCTTTCTGATCCGCAGTTTCCAGGGCACGCCGCACACCTCCAATCCGGAGGGCACGCTGGAATGGATTCCGGTCGCGCAGATGGACCAGGTGCCGATGTGGGAAGGCGACCGCCATTTCCTGCCGCTGGTGTTCGATGGCGACCCGCGCCCGTTTCACGGCGTCATGCCCTACCGCGATGGACGCATGCAATCGTGGACGTACTCGCGCGTCTGAGGCGCGCGGGAGATCGCAGCGCCTGATCAGGCGCCTGCTGCGCTGGTCCATATGCATAGTCGGGCGAGCGCTCTGCAGCGAGCCAGTTGCTGCACCGCGCGTGCACGCACTGCACCTGGCAGCGCCGCGCGCGCGCTTCAGTCAGTCCAGCGCGCGCGTCCGCTACAGCGAGCACAACCCTATTGCCCGCTGCAACGATACGCTGCCGGCATCGACACCGACGTCGGTCCCGCGATGCGGTTGTGCACTTCTCCACATCGCCTGTGGATGACGGCTGGGCAAGTCTGTGGACAACTGCCCGGTGCCCTTGCGCTGCAACGTTGTCGAGCTGGCTGGCGAAAGTTTCGCCAGCTCGCTCATTGCGCCGTCCAGCCGCCGTCGATGGCGATCGACTGCCCGGTGATGTTGCGCGCGGCATGCGACATCAGGAAGGCCACCGTGCCGGCCAGCTCGTCGTACTCAATGAAGGCGCCCTTGGGCATCGGCTTGAGCATCACATCGCGGATCACCGCATCTTCGGCGATGCCGCGGGTGCGGGCCTGGTCGGCAATCTGGCGCTCCACCAGCGGCGTGCGCACATAGCTGGGGCAGAGCGTGTTGACGGTGATGTCGCAGTCGGCGGCCTCCAGCGCGATCACCTTGGCCAGCCCGACCAGGCCGTGCTTGGCGGCCACATAGGCGCTCTTGTAGGGGCTGGCCACCAGCGAATGGATGCTGCCGATGTTGACGATGCGGCCATAGCCGGCCGCACGCATGCTGGGCAGCACCGCACGGCTGAGTCGCGCAGCGCCGGTCAGCATCACGTCCACCAGCAGCGCCCAGCGCTGCATGGGGAAGTCTTCCAGCGCAGCCACCTGCTGCAGGCCGGCGTTATTCACCAGCACCTGCGGCGCGCGGGAGGCCGTCGCCAGGGCCTGCGCAATGCTGTCATCGTCGGTGACGTCCAGCGCCAGTGCCTCGGCCGAGCCGCCCGCATCGCGCAGTTGCTGCGCGACGTGGGTGGCGGCGGCATGGTCCATGTCGCTGACCAGCAGGTGGTGGCCATCGGTTGCCAGTTGGGCGGCAAGGCCGGCGCCAATGCCGCTGCCCGCGCCGGTGATCAGGATGCTGCGCATCGGGTGTCCTTGAGCAGTGCGTGGCCGGAGCGGCCACGCTGGTCGTCAGCCTAGCGGAGGATGCCGAAACGGTCGCCTGCCTGGCGCGCGCGCGTTACCCTTTGCGCCTCGTTCTGATCAGGTTCCGCATGAAACGCCATTTCTCGATGCTGCGCGATTTCCAACTGGCGGACTGGTTCACGCTGGCCAACGCCTTCTGTGGCACCGGAGCGGTGTTTGCGGCAATGCGCTTCCTGCAGGAAGGCCACCGTGGCGATCTGCTGCTGGGTATGGCGCTGATTCCGCTGGCGTTCGTCTTCGACGCGCTCGACGGGCATGTCGCGCGTTGGCGCAAGGCGTCTTCCACGCTGGGCCGCGAACTGGATTCGCTGGCGGATGTGATCTCCTTTGGTGTGGCGCCGGCAGCGCTCGGTTACGCCTGCGGCATGCGCGGCGGTTGGGACTGGCTGGTGCTGAGCTACTTCGTGTGCTGCGGGGTCAGCCGGCTGGCACGCTACAACGTGACCGCCGAAGAGATCGCCGGCGACGCCGACAAGGTGCCGTACTTCGAAGGCACGCCGATTCCGACCAGCCTGGTGCTGGTGATCCTGCTTGCAGTGGCCGCCAGCAGCGGGCACATCGGCCAGACCCTGTGGTGGGGGCAGTGGCAACTCGGGCCGTGGCAGTTCCACCCGCTGGTGCTGCTGTTTGCCATCTCCGGCTCGCTGATGATCAGCAAGACTTTGCGGATACCCAAACCCTGACCGGCACACGCGGGCGCACGCGGTAGGATGGCTGGGTGGACGGTCACGGGAGGGGATGATGGCAAGCAGCGGTTCGGACAACGGCAACTTCGAGGACAAGGCGCGCCAGTACTGGAGCGCCTGGGGAGATGCCATGCGTCACGGTCAGTCCGCCGCTGGGGCGCAGCCACCGCCGGGCCCGTCAGGCGAGGCCCCGCAGGACTGGCGCAAGGCCGTTGACTGGTGGTCGCAGTTGTTGCCCACCCAGGCCGCGCCGCAGGCGCAGGAGGCGATCGACCGCTTCCGGACCCAGGCCGGAGGCTGGTTCGGCACCATGCAGCAGGTGGCCGCCCAGTTTGCCGGCCGCGATACCTCGGCCAACGAAGTCTCCGATGCCTGGCGGCGCGCCGTGCAGGGGCAGGGCGAACAATTGATGCAATGGACGCTGGGCTCGCTGCGCGGCGGCAGCCCCGGCGGCTTCGACCCGTGGCTGCAGGAGGCTGCGCAGACCGTGGGCAAGTGGCGCGAAGAAAATGCACCGTGGCTGGACATGCCCGCGTTTGGCCTCAACCGCAATCATCAGGCCCGGCTGCAGAAGCTCGCCCGCGCGCAGCAGGAGTATCAGGCGCAGTCGCAGGCGTACGGCGAGCAGCTGAAGGCCGCAATCGAGCAGGCGTTCAGCCGGTTCACCAGCAAGCTGGGCGAGCACGAAAGCAGCGGTAGTCAGCTGACCAGTGCGCGCGCCTTGTTCGATCTGTGGATCGAGGCTGCCGAAGAGTCCTACGCCGATGTGGCCCTGTCGGACCAGTTTCGCCAGGTGTACGGCGGGTTTGCCAATGCGCATATGCGGTTGCGCGCCGCCCTGCAGGAAGAAGTCGAACAGCTCAGCGAACGCTTCGGGATGCCGACGCGCTCGGAAATGGATGCCGCCCACCGCCGCATCGCAGACCTGGAACGCGTGGTGCGGCGCATGCTACGCAGCGGCGTGGGCGTCAGCCCCGCCGGCAAGCCTGCGCAGGCCACGCCGGCCGATCCGGGTGCTGCGGCACCGTCCAGGCGTGCAGCGCCACCCAATGCTGGAACGGCGCCCGGGCGTTCGGCATCGACCGACGCGGGCAAGCAGTCTGCAGCAAGGGCGGCGGCCCCCAAGGCGGCATCGTCGGCAAAGCCTGCAGTGAAAAAGACCGCTGCAGCAAAACCTGCATCCACGCCTGCCTCGAGACCCACCTCGACAGCGACACCGGCTACCTCGCCCGTCCGCAAGCCGGCCGCAGGCAGGTCACGTGGAGCCAAGGCATGAAAGGGCCGTTGGGATTCAGTGCCGAAGACCTGATGCAGGAAACCCTGTCGCTGCAGCGCAAGTTGCGCGAGGGCCTCAAGTTGCTGCCCGGCGTGGAAGACGTCGACTACGGAGTCACCGAGCGCGAAGAGATCTGGCGCGACGGCAAGGTGGTGCTGTACCGCTTCGTCGGCGATCAGGCACCGGTGGCCAGGACGCCGCTGCTGATCGTGTATGCGCTGGTCAACCGGCCCTACATGGTGGACTTGCAGGCCGACCGATCGCTGGTCAAGGGGCTGCTGAGCCACGGCCAGGATGTCTATGTGCTGGACTGGGGCTACCCGGACCGCTCCGAGCGCTACCTCACCCTCGAAGACTATCTGCTGCGTTACATCGATGGCGCGGTGGACCACCTGCGCGCGTATGCGGGGCTGGACGCGGTCGACGTGCTCGGCATCTGCCAGGGCGGCACGTTCTCGCTGTGCTATGCCGCGCTGCAACGCCACAAGGTGCGCAACCTGATCACCATGGTCACGCCGGTGGATTTCCACACTCCCGACAACATGCTGTCCAACTGGGCGCGCATGGTCGATGTGGACCTGTTCGTCGACACCATGGGCAACGTGCCGGCGGATCTGATGAACGCCAGTTACCTGATGCTCAAACCGTTCCGGCTCAATCTGCAGAAGTATGTCGGCCTGCTGGACATTCTGGACGACAAGCAGGCGCTGGAAGATTTCCTGCGCATGGAAAAATGGATCTTCGACTCGCCCGATCTTGCCGGCGAGGCGTTCCGCGAGTTCGTCACCTTGTTCTATCAACGTAATGGGCTGGTGACCGGGCAGGTGGCCATCGGCGGGCAGGCGGTGGATCTGCAGGACGTGGACATGCCGGTTCTCAACATCTACGCCGAGCATGATCATCTGGTGCCGCCCGACGCCTCGCGTGCGTTGCGCGGGCTGGTGGGAAGCCAGGATTACAGCGAGCTGAGTTTTCGCGGCGGGCATATCGGCATCTATGTGTCCGGGCGTGCGCAGCGCGAGGTACCGGTGGCCATCCATCGCTGGCTGCAGGCCCGCGACGACCGCTGACGGACGGGCGGTTGCAATGGCCGGGTGTGGATCGTCCTGAAACGCCGTCACGGTTCGCTGTCGTCGGTGTTTCTAGACTGACCGCCACGTTTTCAGGAGTCTGCCCATGGCCACCACCGCACTGTCCCGTTCTCTCAACGATCGCATGATTGCCGGCGTCGTCGGTGGCATCGCGCGCCGCTTCGGCTGGAGCTCCACGCTGCTGCGCGTGTTGTTCGTCATCGTCTCGATCGCCTCGGCCGCGTTCCCCGGCATCCTGGTCTATCTGATCCTGTGGCTGCTGATCCCCAACCAGGCCGATTGAACCCGGCGCCGCGCGGGCGAGCGGCCCTGCTGCTGCTGGGCGCGTTATGGACCCTGCCCAATACCGCGCTCGGCGTGTTGGTGGGTCTCATCGGCAGCTGTGGTGGTGCACGTGCGCGTTGGTCGCCTCAGGAACATGCCATCGTCTTTCATGCCTGGCCGTGGGGGCCGGGCGGGGCGATGACGCTTGGCAATGTGATCCTGCTCAAGGGGGCGTCGCTGGACCTGCAGTGCAGCACCTACGCGCATGCGGCCGGCCGTTGTGAAGATCCGCCGGTACGCCTGGGTGACCACGAGCGTGCGCATGTCTATCAATACATGGTGCTCGGGCCGCTGTTTCTGCCGGTGTATCTGCTGTGTGGCGGCATCCACGTGCGCAACCCGCTGGAGCGTGCGGCCGATGCCTATGCGCTGCATGGGCAGGGATGGTGGCCATGGTCGGTCCAGGGCCTGATGCGCTGAATCGCTGCTCGGTACGGGGTGGTGCCGCATGCTGATCGCAGGCGTCGGCTGTCAGGCGCTCCGGATGCTTGCCGTGCACCTGATGCGTCAGGCGATTACATTGCGCGCGGTAGAAACGTGAGCTTGCCAGTGCGATTCAGTGCAGGCGAGTGAGATCAATCCTTGCGTGATGCAATGCCGGCCGCGACATCTGCCACGGAGCCGGCCGGCAACGCCGCAGCCAGGCCCGGCGCGCTCAACCCAATCGTTCGAACCCGAACAGCGCGTGCAGTGGATGCGGCCTGCCTTCCAGCTGCGCACGCAGCAGGCCAGCCCCGATCGCGCTATAGGTGATGCCATTGCCGCCATAGGCCATCGCAAACAGCAGGCGCGGGCCATGTTCGGCATGTGCTCCGAAGAACGGCAGCCCGTCGGCGGTTTCGGCAAACGTGCCGGCCCACGAAAACACCGGGCGCAGGCGCATGTCCGGCATGGTCTTGCCGATCCTCTTCAGCAGTGTCTTCAATTTGCCCTGCACGCGCGTATCGCGGCGTGCGGGGATGTCGACATTGTCGTCTTCGCCGCCTGCCACCACACGGCCATCGGGCGTGCTGCGCATGTACAGATATGGTCGTGCGGTCTCCCACATCATGGTGTGCCTGAGCGCGCCCATGTCGCTGTCGTGCAGCGGGTCGGTCACGAACGCGTAGCTGCTGCGGTTGCGTGCCACGCGTTGCGAGAGCCACCGCTGGTTGCCGTAGCCGGCCGCCATGATCACGTGCCCGGCGCGGACCGTGATGCCTTCTTCGGTGCGCAACTCGACATGCTGCGCCTGCGGTACGATCGAGGCGATGCTGGTGCGATCAAAGATGCGCGCGCCGTATTGCTCGCATTCGGCAAACAGGCGATAGCACAGCCGGTACGGGTCGACGCTGGCCGCCAGGCGGCTGAGGATCGCGCCGTCCGAGCGCACGCCATAGTCGTGCCACAACGGTTCGCGCTCGACCCATTCCACCGGCAGCCGATGCGTCCGGCGCGCATCCAGCTCGCTGCGCAGGTCGTTGAGGTCGCGCGCGCGGCTGGCGTAGTACAGGCTGTCCTGGCGGGTGAAATCGCAGCCGCCGAGGCTGTCGCACAGGTCCTGCAGATCGACGATGGCCTGCGCGCAGGCGCGGTAGGCGAGCGCGGCTGCCGGCATGCCGTACTGCCTGGCCAGTTCGATCATCGGAGTGTCGATTTCGTACTGCAGCAGCGCGGTGCTGGCCGAGGTGCTGCCCCAGCCGATTTCGCGTTGCTCGACCACCATGACGTCGTGGCCATTGCGCAGCAACTCGTGGGCAATCAGCGCGGCAGTGACGCCGCCGCCGACGATCACGACCTCGCTGTGGGTGGCCTGCTCCAGGCGCGGATAGGCGCGCATCAATCCGTTGCGGATCGACCAGAAGGGATAGCCGCTTTTGAGGTCCATGCGATGTCGTACGTGCGGGCGGTCCGAGATTGGACGGCCAAGCGGGGTGAAGCGGTCGTGAGGCGGGCGCGGCTTTCAGCCCGTCACCAAACCGCAAACAGCCGGCGTTAACGTGCGTGGAAAGCTCCTCACGGCGCGCTGGTTATGCTCGCGCCTCCCAACGCAACAACTGCAGCAAGAGGGTGTGACATGTCGATTGTCCTGTACGTCGGTGGCAGCAAAGATGGCGACAAGGGCGTTGTGCCTTACGGCTTCAGCAAGTCGCGCACCATGACCGCCAGTGGTCCGGAGATCTACGTCGAGCGCATGGTGCCGCTGAAGGACGTGGGCAAGATCCGTGTCATGGCGCTGGAATCGCTGCAGGAGAGCATCCTGGTCGAGCGCGCCGCCACCCATTACGCCCACCGCGCCAGCTGAGCGCGACGGCATAGGTTTACGGCGGCGCTGTCAACGGGTTTCCGTGGCGGGCCTGCACTGCGAAAATGCGGGTTTTCAGTGAAGCGGTTTACCCGCGCCGTCATGCACGATAGCCAGCTTGCCCAGCAGATCGCTCGCACCATCGCCGACGAGATCGGTGCCCAGCCCGCCCAGGCGCGCGCCGCCATTGCCCTGCTCGACGAGGGCGCCAGTGTTCCGTTCATCGCCCGCTACCGCAAGGAAGTCACTGGCGGCCTGGACGATACCCAGCTGCGTAACCTCGAAATGCGCCTGACCTATCTGCGCGAACTGGAAGAGCGCCGTACGGCGATCCTGTCCAGCATCGGGGAGCAAGGCAAACTCAGCGACGAGTTGCGTAACGAGATCGCGGCGGCCGATACCAAGTCGCGGCTGGAAGATCTGTACCTGCCCTACAAGCCCAAGCGGCGCACCCGCGCGCAGATCGCACGCGAAGCCGGGCTGGAGCCCTTGGCCGACGGCTTGTTGGCCGATCCGGCCCAGGCGCCGGAAGTGGCCGCTGCGGCCTTCATCGACGCCGACAAGGGCGTGGCCGACATCAAGGCTGCACTGGAAGGCGCACGTGCCATCCTGATGGAACGTTGGGGCGAGGACGCTGCCCTGGTGGGCGAGCTGCGCAGCTGGCTCAACGATCACGGCGTGATCCGCGCAAAGGTGGCCGAGGGCAAGGAAGAGGCCGGTGCCAAGTACCGCGACTATTTCGACCATGCCGAGTCGCTGGCAAAGATTCCATCGCACCGCCTGCTGGCGCTGTTTCGCGCGCGCCGCGAAGAAATCCTCTATCTCGATCTGGACCCTGGCACCGATGCTGAAGCCGGCCACCAGTACGCCGAAGGGCGGGTGGCGCGCAATGCCGGTATTTCCAATGAAGGCCGGCCGGCCGATCGCTGGTTGCTCGACGCGTGCCGGCTGACCTGGCGTGCCAAGCTGCACATGCACCTGCTGCTGGACCTGTTCAATCAGGCGCGCGAAAAGGCCGAGGCCGAGGCGATTGCGGTGTTCGGCGACAATCTCAAGGACCTGATGCTGGCCGCGCCGGCGGGCCCGCGCGTGGTGCTGGGGCTGGACCCGGGCATCCGCACCGGTTGCAAGATCGCCGTGGTCGATGCCACCGGCAAACTGGTGGCCACCGAGACGATCTATCCGCACGAGCCCAAACGCCAGTGGGAGCAGTCGCTGCAGACGATCAGGACATTGTGCATGCGGCACAACGTGGAGCTGATCGCGATCGGCAACGGCACCGCCAGCCGCGAAACCGACAAACTGGCCGGTGAGGCGATCGCGTTGTGCGGAGCCACCAAGCTGCAGAAGATCGTGGTCAGCGAGGCCGGTGCGTCGGTGTATTCGGCTTCGGAATTCGCTGCCAAGGAATTTCCCAACCTGGATGTGTCGTTGCGCGGCGCGGTGTCGATCGCGCGGCGGCTGCAGGACCCCTTGGCCGAGCTGGTCAAGATCGAGCCCAAGGCAATCGGCGTGGGCCAGTACCAGCACGACGTCGATCAATATCGCCTGGCCAAGGCGCTGGACGCGCGCGTGGAGGATTGCGTCAACGCAGTCGGCGTCTACGTCAATACCGCGTCGGCGGCGTTGCTGTCGCGGGTGTCCGGCTTGTCCAGCACCGTGGCCGAGAACATCGTGCGCCATCGCGACGACAACGGCCCGTTCAAGCGCCGCAAGGACCTGCTCAAGGTGCCGCGACTGGGCGACAAGACCTTCGAACAATGCGCCGGCTTCCTGCGTATTGCCGATGGCGACGAGCCGCTGGATGTGTCGGCGGTACATCCGGAAGCCTATCCGGTGGTCGAGCGCATCGTTGCCAATACCGGCAAGCCGATCAAGGCGTTGCTGGGCGATGGCAGCTTTCTGCGCGCGCTCAAGCCGGAGCTGTTCACCGACGAGCAGTTCGGTGTGCCGACCGTGCGCGACATTCTGAAAGAGCTGGAAAAACCCGGCCGCGACCCGCGCCCGGAGTTCAAGGCCGCGCAGTTTGCCGAAGGTATCGAAGACATCAAGCACCTCAAGCCGGGCATGGTGCTGGAAGGCGTGGTCAGCAACGTGGCCGCGTTTGGCGCCTTCGTCGATATCGGCGTGCATCAGGACGGTTTGGTGCATATCTCCGCGTTGGCCGATACCTTCGTCAAGGATCCGCGCGATGTGGTCAAGGCCGGCGACATCGTCAAGGTCAAGGTGCTGGAGGTGGACGTGGCACGCAAGCGCATCGCGCTCACCTGTCGCCTGTCCGACACGCCGCCACCGGCCGACGGCACGGCGCCATCGCGCGAGGCGCGCGGTCATGGCGGGCCCGGGCAGGGTCGCCGCGATGGCGGCGGACGTGGGCCGGCAGCCGGCAACAACAAGCCGCGCATCACCGCGCCCCCGGCCGACAACGCGTTGGCGGCCGCGTTCGCGCGCGCCAAGCGCAGCTGAGCCAAGGCGCCCCGGCCGACGTGGTCGGGGCAGGGTGGGGGGCGGCCTTACCCAGCAGGTCGCGGCGCGGCATGACCGCCGCTGCGACCGTTGTCCCTGTGTGCTCAGTCGCCTCGGGACGCTGCTGCCCAGCCGCTATGAAACAACGGCACACCTACGTTTCTCGCGCCCCGGCACGTCCGCCCGGCAGCACGCACGCGGTGTCCGTGCGCGGGCGGCAGGTGTGATTGCGCGTGATCCATGCCGCCGGCTGCTGCGGGCCGTGGGCATCACCTCGGCCTGATTGCAGGCGCTGTCAGCAGCCTGCCGCCTTCCCTTGAGGCCATCACGACGCGCCATGCCGCGTGCGTGCGGGCACTACCAGACGTTCGATCAGATCCACCAACCCGGGCGGCTCCACCGGCTTGCCCATATGCGCATCGAAACCGGCCACCACGGCACGGTCGCGGTCCTCTTCGCGCACATAGGCGGTCAGTGCGATCGCCGGGATGTGCCGCGGCAGATCGGCGCGGCCGGCACGCACCGTGCGGATGAGATCGTAGCCATCGCGCAGCGGCATCGCGATATCGCTGACCAGCACATCGAACGGCGCGGCAGCCAGACAGTGCTCGGCCGCATCCACCGAACCGGCCGCCTGCACCTGTGCGCCGGCAAGCATCAAGAACTGCATCACTGCCTCGCGTGAATCCTGGTCGTCATCGACCAGCAGGATGCGCACATCGGCCAGGCGACCATGGCAGTCGGCCGGCAGCGGTCCCGAAGGCGCGAGCTCGGCCGACGCGGGGCGCCAATCGCTGACGCCATGCTGGAACGGCAGCACGATGGTGAAGGTCGAGCCCTGGCCCGCACCGGGGCTGGAAGCGCCCAGGCTGCCGCCATGTAGGTCCACCAGCTGGCGGGAGATCGACAGGCCCAGTCCCAGGCCGCCCACGCGGCGTGTCGTACCGGCATCGGCCTGGCGAAAGCGGTCGAAAACATGCGGAAGGAAATCCGGCGCGATGCCGATCCCGCTGTCGTGCACGCACAGGCGCAGACGCCCGTCGTCCACCTCCAGGCCCACCCGCACGCTGCCGCCGGGCGCGGTGAACTTGAGCGCGTTGCTGAGCAGATTGGAGAGCACCTGCTGCAGGCGCCCGGCATCGCCGAAAAACCACAGCTCGCCATCGACCGGTGCGTCCAGGTCCAACGCAATCTCGCGTGCGAGCGCGGCCGGCTGCATCAGTTCCACAGTGCTGCGCGCCAGCCCGGCGATGTCGAAATGCTCGGCCTGCAGCCGGATCTTGCCGGACAGGATCGCGCTCATGTCCAGCAGGTCGTCGATGATCTGGGTCTGCGCACGCGCACTGCGTTCGATGATGACCAGGCCCTTGCCCAGGTTGTCCGGTGCGAAGGTCTGCGATTGCATCAGCCGCGACCACCCCAGGATGGCGTTGAGTGGCGTGCGCAGCTCGTGGCTCAGGGTGGCCAGGAATTCGTCCTTGACCCGGTTGGCATGCTCCGCCTGGTTACGCGCGGCCGTTTCTGCCTGCAGCGACAATGCGAGCCTGGCGTCCACCCGTGTCCGCTCGATCACGATGCCGGCCAGGTGCGACGCCGAGCGGGCCATGGCCTGCTCGCGCAGCGAGGGCAGATGCGGGCGGTCGTAATAGATGTTGAGCGTCCCCAGCACCTGGCCGTCGCTGGACAGGATCGGCGTCACGCAGCACGCCACGATGCCCAGTGCCGCCGACACCGCATGGTGGCGGCTGAAGCTGGGTTCGGCCTGGATATCGGCACAGACGACTTGTTGGCCAAGATGCGCAGAGCGTGCGCACGGTGGTCCTTCCGGCCCTGCCGGCACCGGCTCGAACGGGCCGGGGTAATCGACCGGAAAATGCGGCGCCGAACCGAAGCTCAGGGTGTGCCGTACCTCGTCGAGCACCATCACCGAGCAATACAGCGCGATCTCGCCGCGTGCTTCCACGCTCAGGGCGATGGCATCCAGCACCACCGGCAATGGCGCGCCGGTGGTAATCAGGCTCAGGATCGCGCGGTCGGACGCGGTGGCGTCTTCGATCAGCTTGCGCTCGGAGATATCGGTCAGCGAGCCGATATGCCCCAAGAAGCGCCCGTCGCTCGCGAAGTGCGGCGAGGCGGTATCGATGCACCAGCGGTACTGCCCGTCATGGCGGCGTACCCGGTATTCGGCCAGGAATTCGCCACGCCGCTGCAGCGCCTGTTCGAATGCCAAGCGCACGCGCCCGGCATCGTCCGGATGCATCACGTCCCACCATCCCTGATCCAGCGCCTGATCCTCGGCCTGTCCGGTGAAGTGGTACCAGCGTGGGTTCCAGTAGACGCAATCGCCTTGCGCATCGGCCATCCAGATCATCGCCGGCACGGTCTCGCACAGTGCGCGGAAGCGGATCTCGCTTTCACGTAGTTGCTGCTCGAAGGTGCGGCGGTCGTGGATGTCGGTATAGGTGCCGATCCACTCGCTGATACCACCATCGTCGCCACGCACCGGCAGTGCGCGCGTCAGGTGCCAGCGCGCCTGACCATCGTGACGCTGCAGCTCGCACTCCACTTCGTAGGCGCGCTCGCCCTGCAGCGCGTCCTGCCAGGCCTGTCCCGACAGACGCAGACCGTCGGCGGTATGGGCCTGGTGCCAGGCGGCGGTCTCGTGGTCGGCCGGGTCCAGCCCGGTGTATTCGTACCAGCGCTGGTTGAAGTAGCGCGGCTGGCCATCCGCTCCGGCAATGAAAATGATCTGCGGCAAGGTGTCGGCCAGGCGGCGCAGGCGCGCCTCGCTCGCTGCCAGCTGCTGCTGCGCCTTGGCGCGTTGCATCGACTCCCAGCAGCGTGCCGCCACCAGACGGACCAGCTCGATTTCGGTGGACAACCAACGCCGCGGTGCGCGCTGATGCACACCGATGGCCGCCACCAGCCGGCCGTGCTTGTGCAGCGGAATCGCCAGCGAGGCGCGCAGTCCCGAGCGACGATACTGCTCGGCCACATAGTCCGGCGCCCCGGGCGCCATCGCGTCGGTGGTGAACCAGGGGCGGTTTTGCAGCAGCGCGTCGCGCAGGCCCTGTGCTGCTTCCAGCGGAAAATCGCCCTGCAGGCTGGGCATGTCCTGCACGTGATCGCTGATGACGTGCATGGTGCCGCCATCGGCGGCCGCCAGCCCGAACGCACACCGGTTGGCCTGCAGATGTTCGCCCAGCAGGCGCACGCTGGTGTCGATGATGTGCCGCGGATCGGAGACATGCTGCAGGGCGTCTTCGAGCATCAACAGGAAGCTGTCGCGACTCTCGACGCGGCGCTGCGCGGTGACATCGAAACCATGCACCAGGATCGCGTCGACGCGCCCATCGCTGTCGCGCATCGGCTGGTACAGGAAGTCTACGAAGGTTTCGTCAGGCGCGCTGCCCGGCGTGCGCTGCAGGTAGGCCGTCATCGATTCGCCGATGAAAGGCCGCCCACTGCGGCGCACGTCGTCGAGCAGTGCCAGATACCCTTGGTCGGCGATTTCCGGCATCGCCTCCAGCAAGGGACGGCCGAGGAGCGGCCGCTCTCCGACGAGATCGTGGAAGCGTTGGTTGACCGTCTCGAAGACGTAGTCCGGGCCACGCAACACCGCCATGAAAGCCGGAGCCTGGTCGAGCGCTGGCGTTGCGACGCGCGTCGCCGCACTGCGATCTGACCGATCTGTCGCCTTGACAGGTGCAGCGGCGACATACAGCGCACCCACCTGCCGGCCGGCATCCAGCACTGGGCTGCACGACCAGGTCGACAGATTCAAGGCGGCGCGTACACCGGCAGGCAGCGTGTCCGTGGCGTCGGCGCCAGTCAGCTCGGCAAGCGGCCGGCCGAACGCGGCCGGGTGACGCTCGCCCAATGTGTCGATGCAGGCATCGTTGTAAACGCAGTACCCGTGCTCGCCCCACACCAGCAGCATCGGATGTCGTGCATGCAGGCAGATCGATAGGGAGGTACGCAGCGCCGGATGACCGCACAGCAGCGGATCGGCGGCGCATGCAGACGCCAAGAGCAGGGCGGCAGTTTCGCTCGTCTCCGGCAGCAAGCCGGCATACGGCGACACGGCACTTTCCATCCAGCAACCCGCCTGTCGTCTTCGATGCCTGGATTTTAGTGGCAACCGGTCGGCTGGCAACCCGGGCCGCGATCATCGGTCAGGCTGCGACAGGGCAGGGCGCACGTCTCAGCTGCTGGCGCCGCTCAGCTGCCGGGCACGCAAGAGAGCGTTGACCAGTTCCTCGGAGAGATAGGGCTTGGTGAGGATCACGCCGCGTTCGAAGCCGGCAGGGATGCTGGTACTGGCGACGCCGGTGGCCAGCACGAACGGGATGCCGCGCTCGGACAGCAACCGCGCAACCGGCTCGCTGGTCTCCCCGTTGCCCAGCCGATAGTCCAGCACGGCGATATCGGGCGCATCGTCCTGGATCAACCGCAGGGCCTGATGGACTTCGCCGACCGGGCCGGCGACGGCCGCGCCAGCATGGACCAGTTGCAACTCGAGCAGCATGGCATTCATGTCATCGTTTTCGACCACGAGTACCCGAACTCCACGCAACACCGACATTGCTTACTCCTTCACCAAGTCGGCCAGTATATCGGCCCTGACCAGGCACGGTGCCGCCGACGCCTCAGGCACCTGAATTCGTCAGGCGCGTTGTGACACTGTTCGTTTCATTCTCAAGTCGCTATACTGCGCGGCCACGCCGAAGTGGCGGAATCGGTAGACGCAGCGGACTCAAAATCCGCCGCCCTTAAAAGCGTGTGGGTTCGAGTCCCACCTTCGGCACCAGAATGTTACGGTTTCAGCAAAGCCCTTCCGGCAACCGCCGGAGGGGCTTTTTGCTATTGGCGGGCTGGCGATTGAGCGCACGCAGCAGCGGCGGCGTTTTATCCGCGCGTGCACCCGGCGTGTTGATCGCGCTGGAACCCGGCCTGGTGCTGTCGCTTGTTTGATGCCCGCATATGCGGCGCCGCTGCGTTTGGCAGTTCACGCAATGCGCCTCGTGTTCCATGCGAAGCAATGTGCGCCCTCATTCGCTTCGCCCATGCCGTCGATTCGCCGCGTGTGGCGACCACATGTGTGGCGCTGAAATGGCGTGTTTGTCCATCGCCGCCGACAACAGCGCAGGCACGCAACCATCACGCACGGTGCGTACCGTGGAGGTCTCCTTCAAACAGGTGGCCTCCATGGACTACGATTCTTCGCAGCAATTGCGCATTCTTCGCGACATCCACGATACCAAGCCGGTATCGGACGAAGAGGGAAACTGGGCGGTACGTGCGGGCTATGCCACACAGGCCGAAGACGGCGACATCGATCTGACGCACGAAGGTCGCAAGGCACTGGATGATGGCCAGGCCTGAGGCTCCTGCACCCAACATGTGCCGGTCGCGCAAGCTGCTCCTGCCGCGCGAGTGATCGTCGGTGCTCGTCGGGATGTGCATGCGTGTGCACTGCAGGCAGGCAAGAGTGAAGGATGCACACAGGCGCCAGGTCTTCGAATATGGACGCGAGTGACGAGCCTGCAGCTCGCGGGACATCGATCGTCAGATAAAAAAAGCCCCGGCATTGCCGGGGCTTTTGGATGATTGGCGTCCCCACGGGGATTCGAACCCCGGTGTCCACCGTGAAAGGGTGGTGTCCTAGGCCTCTAGACGATGGGGACGCGTATCAAAACCTCGTTGTCCAAACCAGACGGCCTAATGTCTGAAATGGTGGAGCCAGGCGGGATCGAACCGCCGACCTCCTGCATGCCATGCAGGCGCTCTCCCAGCTGAGCTATGGCCCCGCGTTGCTGCGAGCCGGCAATCATAGCGACTGAAAACGACTTTGGGAAGCGATCTGCGCAAAAAAGATGCGCGCCCATCGTTGCGCGTCGATGACGGCATGGCCACGCGCGCGAAAGTGCCTGCTGCGTTCTGCGTTCTTCGCGGGCTTGCCATCAGTGGCGCATTCGCATTCTGGGCGCCTCGTCGTTCGTGGCACGGCGCGCTGCATCATGCGTGGACGCGCTTGCTGACGTTACGCACTGTCCACTGCAATGCCGTGCTTGCTGCAAGATCTTTTGGAACGAGCAGGCGCTGGACGCATGGCGCAGGAAACGAAGATCGATCTCTGCACAGGTGAGGCATCGGCGCGTTCGCCCGCGCTGAGGTTACGCGTGTACTCTTTCGCGGAGCAGTGGCCGTCATCAGTTCACATGCACGCGAGGGCGAAGCGGCGCTGAAGCGGAATGCACGTCGTGGCGCAGGACAGCTGCAGCGCGCCCGCAGCAGCGCGCGGCCCTGCGGTCACAAGCGCACGCAAAACGCATAAAAAAGCCCCGGCATTGCCGGGGCTTTTGGATGATTGGCGTCCCCACGGGGATTCGAACCCCGGTGTCCACCGTGAAAGGGTGGTGTCCTAGGCCTCTAGACGATGGGGACGCGTATCAAAACCTGAGTTGTCACTTTAGACGGCCTAATGTCTGAAGTGGTGGAGCCAGGCGGGATCGAACCGCCGACCTCCTGCATGCCATGCAGGCGCTCTCCCAGCTGAGCTATGGCCCCACGAAACTGAGAACGAAATGATAGCGGCCTGTGAATGTTCGCGCAAGCGCTTTTTCATTCCGAATGAGACGGCGCGCGTGCGCCGCGCCGGCTCACTTGACGCCGTTCAGGTCACGCAGCTGGGTCTGCCGCGCACCGAAGTAGGCGGCGAGATCGGCAATGTCCTGGTCGCTCAGTGCAGTCGCCTGCGCGGTCATCAACGGATGCTGGCGGTCGCCGCTGCGATACGCCTGCAATGCATGCGCCAGGTAGTCGCCGTACTGGCCACCGAGTTTGGGATAACTGGGGTCGATTGGCGCGTTGCCGTCGGCACCGTGGCAATCAACGCAGCTCTGGCCGGTGGCCTTGCCCTTGGCATGTGCCAGCTTGTCGCCGGCATCGGCGCGGCCGGTCGGCAGGCCGGCGGAGGAGCCCGAGCCATGTTCGCCGCTGGCGTGGCCGGCATCGCCGGCGGAGTGATCGGTGGACTCGACCTGGGATTGGGAGCAGGCCGCCATCAGGGCAGCGACCAGGACGATGGCTAGACGCGGAGCGTGCAGGGCGTTCGGCATGTGGGCGCTTATTTGAGGGTGGACAGAAAGGCTGAGATGTCGGCGATGTCCTGCTCGGAAAAACTCTGTGCCTGCGCCTGCATGGTCGGATGCTTGCGCTTGCCCTGGCGGTACTCGGTCAGCGCCTGCGTCAGGTATTGGGCAGACTGCCCGCCGATCTTGGGCACGCGATAGCTGGGGTAGGCGTTCTTGTAGCCGGTGACGCCGTGGCAGCCCTGGCAGGTATAGGCAAGCAGGCGACCGTTGGACGGATTGCCGGACGGTGCAGCGGGTGCGGGGGCGGCCGTGGCAGGTGCCGGCGTGGCCGGAGCTGCAGGCGTGACGGATGGTGTTGCTGATGCGCCCCCAAACGGCAGGAAGACGACCAGAGCGAGACAAGCGGCGAGCGGCTGCGGGCGCATGGTTTCGTATCCGGAAGACTGATTGAGCGTCCGCACGTGGGGGCGTTACGGAACCGGACCGAGTATGCCTGCGATTTGGCGCGGCGCAAACGGGGTGAATACGCGAAGTTGAACAGACCATGACCTTTGGCGCATTGGCGGCATATGTGCCCAGGTGGTTTACTTGCCTACAACACCTGTTCACGCATCCACTAGGACACGACGATGTCGCCATTCTCCTTCTTGCCCGGCCGCAGCGGAACCTGCGCCGCCGCATTGTTGATCACCACGAGCCTGCTGCTGGGCGGTTGCAAGGCAGGAGAGGGCGAGGCCAAGGCTGCAGAAGAAAAGAAGACCGTGGACGCGGTGCCGGTGGAGACCGCCAAGGCGGCGCGGCGCGCGGTGGCCGCCAGTTACACCGGCACCGCAGCGCTGGAGCCGCGCGCCGAAGCGCAGGTGGTGGCCAAGACCTCGGGCGTTGCGCTGGCGGTGCTGGTGGAAGAAGGTCAGAAGGTGTCAGCCGGCCAGGCGCTGGTGCGACTGGATCCGGACCGCGCGCACCTGGCAGTGGCGCAGAGCGAAGCGCAACTCCGCAAGCTGGAAAACAGTTATCGCCGTGCCACGCAGTTGGTGGGCCAGCAACTGGTGAGCGCAGCGGATGTGGATCAGCTCAAGTTCGATGTGGAAAACAGCCGCGCGCAGCACCGTCTGGCATCGCTGGAGCTGTCCTACACCACGGTGCAGGCGCCGATTTCCGGGGTGATCGCCTCGCGTTCGATCAAGACCGGCAACTTCGTGCAGATCAACACGCCGATCTTTCGCATCGTCGACGATTCGCAGCTGGAAGCCACGCTCAACGTGCCCGAGCGCGAGCTGGCCACGCTCAAATCCGGCCAGCCGGTGACCTTGTTGGCCGATGCGCTGCCCGGCCAGCAGTTCGTCGGCAAGGTGGACCGCATTGCGCCGGTGGTGGATTCGGGCAGCGGCACGTTCCGGGTGGTCTGCGCGTTCGGTAAGGGCGCCGAGTCGCTGCAGCCGGGCATGTTCGGGCGCATCCGCATCGATTACGACCAGCGCAAGGATGCGTTGGTGATCCCGCGCCTGGCGTTGCTCGACGATGGCGAGCCGGCGGTGTTCGTGGTGCGCAATGGCAAGGCCAGTCGCGTAGCGGTGAAGCTGGGCTACGCCGAAGGGCCGTGGCTGGAAGTGCGCCAGGGTTTGAAAGAGGGCGATCAGGTAGTGACGGCCGGCAAGGTGGCGCTGCGCGATGGCACTGCCGTGCAGGTGATCGGCCAGCCCGATCGCAAGCCGGTCGCCGCTGCTCCGGCTGCTGCACGCGATGAGACGCACGCATGAGTGACCACGGCAACCCGCACGGTCCCGTGCACGACCCGCATGCACCATCGCCCGGTGGTGGCCTGGTCGCCTTCGCCACGCGGCGACGGGTGACCATCGCCATGATCACCGTCACCATGCTGCTGTTCGGCCTGATCGCGCTGCGCAGCCTCAAGGTCAATCTGCTGCCGGACCTGAGCTATCCCACGCTCACCGTGCGCACCGAATACACCGGTGCGGCGCCAGCGGAAATCGAGACGTTGGTGACCGAGCCGGTGGAAGAAGCCGTTGGCGTGGTCAAGAACCTGCGCAAGCTCAAGTCGATCTCGCGCACCGGGCAGAGCGATGTGGTGCTGGAGTTTGCCTGGGGCACCAACATGGACCAGGCCAGCCTGGAAGTGCGCGACAAGATGGAAGCCTTGTCGCTGCCGCTGGAAACCAAGCCGCCGGTGTTGCTGCGCTTCAATCCTTCCACCGAGCCGATCATGCGGCTGGCGTTGTCGCCCAAGCAGGCGCCGGCCTCCGACACCGATGCGATCCGCCAGCTCACCGGGCTGCGTCGTTACGCCGATGAAGATCTGAAAAAGAAACTTGAACCCGTGGCCGGCGTGGCCGCGGTCAAGGTCGGTGGCGGGCTGGAAGACGAGATCCAGGTCGATATCGATCAGCAGAAGCTGGCCCAGCTCAATCTGCCCATCGACAACGTGATCACCCGGCTCAAGGAAGAGAACGTCAATATCTCCGGCGGCCGGCTGGAAGAGGGCTCGCAACGCTATCTGGTGCGCACGGTGAACCAGTTCGTGGATCTGGACGAGATCCGCAACATGCTGGTGACCACGCAGAGCAGCAGCGGCAGCGCGGCCGAAGCGGCGATGCAGCAGATGTATGCCATTGCGGCGTCCACCGGTTCGCAAGCAGCGCTTGCAGCTGCAGCCGAAGTGCAGAGCACTTCGTCGGCGTCCAGCAGCAGCATTGCCGGCGGCATGCCGGTGCGGCTGAAGGATGTGGCGCAGGTGCGCCAGGGCTACAAGGAACGCGAGGCGATCATCCGCCTGGGCGGCAAGGAAGCAGTGGAGTTGGCGATCTACAAGGAAGGTGACGCCAACACCGTGTCCACGGCGGCGGCGCTGCGCAAGCGCCTGGAGCAACTGAAGGCGACGGTGCCGGGCGATGTGGACATCACCACCATCGAAGACCAATCGCACTTCATCGAGCATGCGATCAGCGACGTCAAGAAAGACGCGGTGATCGGCGGCGTGCTGGCGATCCTGATCATCTTCCTGTTCCTGCGCGATGGCTGGAGCACATTCGTGATCAGCCTGTCGTTACCGGTGTCGATCATCACCACGTTCTTCTTCATGGGCCAGCTGGGGCTGAGCCTCAATGTGATGTCGCTGGGCGGGCTGGCGTTGGCTACCGGCCTGGTGGTGGACGACTCGATCGTGGTGCTGGAGAGCATTGCCAAGGCACGCGAACGCGGCTTGAGCGTGCTGGACGCGGCCATTGCCGGCACCCGCGAAGTCAGCATGGCGGTGATGGCCTCCACGCTGACCACCATTGCGGTGTTCCTGCCGCTGGTGTTCGTGGAAGGCATCGCCGGGCAGTTGTTCCGCGACCAGGCGTTGACGGTGGCGATTGCGATCGCGATCTCGCTGGTGGTGTCGATGACGCTGATCCCGATGCTGAGTTCGCTCAAGGGCGCGCCGCCGATGGCGTTCCCGGACGAGCCGAGCCACCCGCAGTGGCAGCCGGAGCAGCGCTGGCTCAAGCCGGTGGCCGCCGGGCGGCGCGGGGCCGGAGCGGGCGTGCGGTATGCGTTCTTCGGCACAGCGTGGGCGGTGGTCAAACTGTGGCGCGGCATTGCGCGGGTGGTGGGGCCGGTGATGCGCAAGGCCAGCGACCTGGCGATGGCGCCGTATGGGCGTGCCGAGCGTGGTTATCTGGCGATGTTGCCGGCGGCCTTGAGGCGTCCTGGCCTGGTGCTGGGTCTGGCAGCGGCCGCATTTATCGGCACGGTGTTTCTGGTGCCGATGCTGGGCGCGGACCTGATTCCGCAGCTGGCCCAGGACCGCTTCGAAATGACCGTCAAACTGCCGTCCGGCACGCCCCTGGCGCAGACCGATGCGCTGGTGCGCGAGCTGCAGCTGGCCCATGACAAGGACCCCGGCGTTGCCTCGTTGTACGGCGTCAGCGGCAGCGGCACGCGGCTGGATGCCAATCCCACCGAGAGCGGCGAGAACATCGGCAAGCTCACCGTGGTGATGGCCGGCGGCGGCAGCCCGGACGTGGAAGCCGCCGCCACGCAGCGGCTGCGCAGCAGCATGGCCGGGCATCCGGGTGCGCAGGTGGATTTCGCGCGGCCGGCGTTGTTCAGTTTTTCGACGCCGCTGGAAGTGGAACTGCGCGGGCAGGATCTGGGCGAGCTGGAACAGGCCGGACAGAAGCTGGCGGCGATGCTGCGCGCCAATGGCCACTATGCGGACGTGAAGTCCACGGTGGAGGAAGGCTTCCCGGAAATCCAGATCCGCTTCGACCAGGAGCGCGCCGGTGCGTTGGGGCTGACCACGCGGCAGATCGCCGATGTCATCGTCAAGAAGGTGCGCGGCGATGTGGCCACGCGCTACAGCTTTCGCGATCGCAAGATCGATGTGCTGGTGCGCGCGCAGCATAGCGACCGCGCCAGCGTGGAGGCGATTCGCCAGCTGATCGTCAACCCCGGCAGCAGCCGGCCGGTGCGCCTGGCGGCAGTGGCCGAAGTGCTGGCGACCACCGGCCCGAGCGAGATCCATCGCGCCGATCAGACGCGGGTGGCAATCGTGTCGGCCGGCCTGAAGGACATCGACCTGGGTGGCGCGGTGCGTGAAGTGGAGACGATGGTGCGCAAGGACCCGCTCGCTGCCGGCGTGGGCATGCACATCGGCGGGCAGGGCGAGGAACTGGCGCAGTCGGTCAAGTCGCTGCTGTTCGCGTTCGGTCTGGCGATCTTTCTGGTGTATCTGGTGATGGCCTCGCAGTTCGAATCGCTGCTGCATCCGTTCGTCATCCTGTTCACCATCCCGCTGGCGATGGTGGGCGCGGTGCTGGCGCTGCTGATGACCGGCAAGCCGGTCTCGGTGGTGGTGTTCATCGGCCTGATCCTGCTGGTGGGGCTGGTGACCAAGAACGCGATCATCCTGATCGACAAGGTCAACCAGCTGCGCGAAGACGGCGTGCCCAAGCGCGAGGCATTGATCGAAGGCGCACGCTCGCGCTTGCGTCCGATCATCATGACCACCTTGTGCACCTTGTTCGGCTTCCTGCCGCTGGCAGTGGCCATGGGCGAGGGCGCGGAGGTGCGCGCACCGATGGCGATCACCGTGATCGGCGGCCTGCTGGTCTCGACGTTGCTGACCTTGCTGGTGATACCGGTGGTGTACGACCTGCTGGACCGGCGTGCCGATGCCTACTACCTGGAGCGTGGCCGGCGGATGGCACGACGCGAGGCGCCCGCCGGCGGCCATGCCGACGGACTGGAGGCGCTATGAGCGTTGCCGCCTTCAGCATCCGCCGGCCGGTCACCACCATCATGTGCTTCGTGTCGCTGGTGGTGGTGGGCCTGATCGCCGCGTTCCGGCTGCCGCTGGAAGCCTTGCCGGACATCTCCGCGCCATTCCTGTTCGTGCAGCTGCCGTACACCGGCTCCACCCCGGATGAGGTGGAGCGCAACCTGGTGCGGCCGGCCGAAGAAGCCCTGGCGACGATGACCGGCATCAAGCGCATGCGCTCCACGGCCACTGCCGATGGCGCCAATATCTTTATCGAGTTCAGCGACTGGGATCGCGACATCGCCATTGCCGCCTCGGACGCGCGCGAGCGTCTGGATGCCATCCGCGACGATTTTCCGGATGATCTGCAACGCTTCCACATCTTCAAGTGGTCCAGCAGCGACGAGCCGGTGCTCAAGGTGCGCCTGGCCAGCCAGACCGACCTGACCGGCGCCTATGACATGCTGGACCGCGAGTTCAAGCGGCGCATCGAGCGCATCCCCGGCGTAGCGAAGGTGGAAATTTCCGGCGCGCCGCCGAACGAAGTCGAAATCGCCATCGCACCGGACCGCCTCACCGCGCACGACCTCAGCCTCAACGACCTGAGCGAGCGGCTGGGCAAGCTCAATTTCTCGGTATCTGCCGGCCAGATCGACGACAACGGCCAGCGCATCCGCGTGCAGCCGATCGGCGAACTGCGCGATCTGCAGGAATTGCGCGAGCTGGTGCTCAACGCCAAGGGTCTTCGCCTGGGCGATATCGCCCAGGTACGCCTGAAGCCGACCCGCATGAACTACGGTCGCCGGCTCGATGGGCGGCCGGCGATCGGTCTGGATATCTACAAGGAGCGCAGCGCCAACCTGGTGGACGTCTCGCGGCTGGCCTTGAAGGAGGTCGAGGACATCCGCGCCGAGCCGGCAATGCGCGATGTGCAGGTCAAGGTCATCGACAATCAGGGCAAGGCGGTGACCTCGTCGCTGGCCGAACTGGCCGAAGCCGGCGCGGTAGGGTTGCTGCTGTCGATCACCGTGCTGTTCTTTTTCCTGCGGCACTGGCCCTCCACGCTGATGGTGACGCTGGCCATCCCGATCTGCTTTGCGATCACGCTGGGCTTCATGTATTTCGTCGGTGTCACGCTCAACATCCTGACCATGATGGGCCTGTTGCTGGCGGTCGGCATGCTGGTCGACAACGCCGTGGTGGTGGTGGAAAGCATCTACCAGGAGCGCGAGCGCATGCCCGGCCAACCGCAGCTGGCGGCGCTACTGGGCACGCGTAGCGTGGCGATCGCGCTCAGCGCCGGCACGCTCTGCCATTGCATCGTGTTCGTGCCGAACCTGTTCGGCGAGACCAACAACATCAGCATCTTCATGGCGCAGATCGCGATCACCATTTCGGTGTCGCTGCTGGCGTCGTGGCTGGTGGCGATCAGCCTCATTCCGATGCTGTCGGCGCGCATGAAGACGCCGCCGATGGTGACCTCCGAGCGCGGCGTGATCGCGCGGCTGCAGCGGCGTTACGCGCGCGTGCTGGCATGGACGCTGGCGCATCGCGGCTGGAGCGTCACCGGAATCATCCTGGTCAGTGCGATCAGCCTGGTGCCGATGAAGCTGACCAAGGTCGACATGTTCGGTGGCGATGGCGGCAACGAGGCCTATATCCAGTATCAGTGGAAGGGCTCGTACACGCGCGAGCAGCTGGGCGATGAGATCGGCCGGGTGGAAAACTATCTCGAAGCCAATCGCGCCAAATACCACATCACGCAGATCTATTCGTGGTTCAGCGAGGTGGAAGGCAGCAATACCGTGGTGACCTTCGATGCGAGCAAGGTCAAGGACCTGCCGCCTTTGCTGGAACAAATCCGCAAGGAGCTGCCGCGGTCTGCGCGTGCCGATTACAGCATCGGCAATCAGGGCGACGGCGGCAGCGGCAATCAAGGCGTACAGGTGCAGTTGGTCGGCGATTCGACCGAGGCGCTCAAGGCGTTGGCCGACGACGTGATTCCGCTGCTGGCACAACGCAAGGAGCTGCGCGACGTGCATGTGGACACCGGCGATCGCACCAGCGAACTGGCAATTCGGGTGGATCGGGAGCGGGCGGCGGCGTTCGGCTTCAGTGCCGAGCAGGTGGCCAGCTTCGTCGGCTTGGCGTTGCGTGGCACGCCGCTGCGCGAGTTCCGGCGTGGCGACAACGAGGTGCCGGTGTGGGTGCGCTTTGCCGGTGCCGAACAGAGCAAGCCGGAAGACCTGGCCAGCTTTACGGTGCGCACGAAGGATGGCCGCAGCGTGCCGTTGCTGAGCCTGGTGGAGGTGCAGATCCGTCCGGCCGCCACCCAGATCGGTCGCACCAATCGGCAGACCACGCTGACCATCAAGGCCAACCTCGCGGAGAAGGTCACCGTGCCGGAGGCGCGCGCTGCGATGGAAAAACCGCTCAAGGCGATGCGTTTCCCGGCCGGCTACAGCTACACCTTCGACGGCGGCGATTACCAGGACGATGGCGAGGCGATGGGCCAGATGGTGTTCAACCTGGTGATCGCGCTGGTGATGATCTACGTGGTGATGGCCGCCGTCTTCGAGTCGCTGTTGTTCCCGGCGGCGATCATGAGCGGCGTGCTGTTTTCCATTTTCGGGGTGTTCTGGCTGTTCTGGATCACCGGCACTGCGTTCGGAATCATGTCCTTCATCGGTATCCTGGTGTTGATGGGCGTGGTGGTGAACAACGGCATCGTGATGATCGAGCACATCAACAATCTGCGCCGCCGCGGCATGGGGCGCACGCAGGCGCTGGTGGAGGGGTCACGCGAGCGGCTGCGGCCGATCATGATGACCATGGGTACCGCCATCCTGGCGATGGTGCCGATCTCGCTGACCAGCACCACGATGTTCAACGACGGCCCGCCGTACTTCCCGATGGCGCGTGCCATTGCCGGCGGCCTGGCCTTTTCGACGGTGGTGAGCCTGCTGTTCCTGCCGACGATCTACGCCATTCTGGATGACATGAGCAACGGCGCAGCGGCGCTGGTACGACGTGCGCGCGGTGTGCCGAAGACAACGCCGATGAACGCTGCGTTGGAGTAGCGAACGAGGTGCTGCCTAACAATGCGGCTGTGGCTCTTGAAAGGCGCGCGATGCATCAAGCCCCTCTCCCGCCGGGACCTGATTAGCGCTGTGTCTCAGCTGGGCGTACGTAGTTGCCGCTCTGTGCGCCTTCCCGCGTTGGCGAAGGCGCTGGCGAGACGCGGCACCATGGCGGCCAGGTCGAAGCGGCGATTGAACCGGTAGGCATGCGCATGCAGGTAGCGCGCGCCGTATTTCGCGAAGTTCACCGCATGGTGGGTGCCGCTAAGGGCGGTTTTGAGATTGCCCAGGATCGTGTTGATCCAACGCAGACGAGGCTGCTGGGCGCCCTTGCGGCCGCCTCCGGTCACGATGGCATCGTGGCTCAGGCCTGCCCAGCCCACGCCGGTGAAGGCGGTCAGCCCGTCACTGACCACATGGGTGCCCGGTGCCAGTGCCTGCTGGGCCCAGGTGTGCACGACGCTTCTTCGGAAGCTGGAGACCACATCCAGGCGCAGGTACTGCGGGCGCCCGTGCTGCAAGGAAACCGCTGCGATAAAGGGCACTTTGTTGCGCCACTGCGGTTCTCCGGGACCACCGGCGCGTTCGCCCCCCAGATAGGCATCATCGATCTGGACCTCTCCCTCAAGCCGGCGTGACTGCTCGCGATCGGCCATCGCCGCCATCACTTTGTGCTTGATCCGCCATGCAGTGCGATAACAGACGCCCAACTGCCGAGCCAGTTCCAGCGCGGCAATTCCGTTCTTGGCTTGGCTCACCAGATAGATGGCCAGCCACCACACCTGCAAGGAAAGCTTGGTGTCCGCCATCGGCGTGCCGGCGGTCAAGCTGGTCTGTACCCGGCAGCGCGTACATTGCCACAGCTGCTGGTGGCCGCGTTCAAAGCGACTGGCATGCGTGTGCCCGCACTGCGGACACACGAAGCCATTAGGCCATCTGGCTTGCATCAACGCCTCGACACATTGCGCCTCCGAGCCATAACGGCTCAGAAAAGCCTGAATCGAGAGCCCCTTCTGGAACTGGATCCGATTGAACGTCATCGTCGTATCTCACTGAAGATCCTGCATTTCTAAACCCAGGCAGCATCACCAGCTGAGACACAGCGCTAATCAGGCCGCCGGGAGAGGGGTTAGGGTGAGGGTACGGCTCTCCGGTTGATACGGGGACCGAGGCACCTGCCTGTTAGCCACTGGCTTCGGTGAGAGGCGGCAGCCCGGCCGGGGATCAGCTCTTCGGCGCGGCAGACATCCTGTCTGACGCGCCGTCGCGGCACATCCCTGTGCCGCTCTGCGCCAATCCCCCGCCACGCTGCCGCCACGGTTTGTCATCGCCATGGCTTCGATCAGCAAAGTCGCGTAGCAAGCGACGCTTAAAAAGATCGTTTTTCAGCCTGCGATCAAGAGGTTGGAGTGGCAACCACCACGCATGAGTACTGGGTCTCCAAACCTTGTTGAGAGGATCAGCACGTCCTTTCCGACGCGCTGGATCCCTCACATCCGGTCATCAATTCGCCGAACAAAGTGTCCAGCACTCAGCCCGCACGCACCTGGCGCACGATCGCCGCGGCCTTGGCCGAGCTTTCCTTGACCTTGTCCCACTGGCCCTGTGCCAGCCAGTCCTTGGGCACCATCCACGAACCACCGATGCACAGCACGTTGGGCTGCGACAGGAACTCGGCCGCGTTGGCTTCGCTGATGCCGCCGGTGGGGCAAAGCTTGAGCTCGGACAACGGACCGGCCAGGCCCTTGAGCATCTGCAGACCGCCCACGGCGGTGGCCGGGAACAGCTTGCACACCCGGAAGCCGAGGCCCATCAAGGTCAGCAGCTCGGTCGGCGTCGCTGCGCCAGGTACGGCCGGAATCGGCGCATCGGCCAGCAGGCGCGCTAGCGGTGCAGGCGTGCCCGGGGTCACCAGGAAGTCGGCGCCGGCATCCACCGACTGACGCAACTGCAGTTCGCTGAGCACGGTGCCGGCGCCGATCACGATGTTGGGAAGCTCGCGCTTGAGCATCGCCAGCGCGTCGATCGCCACCGGCGTGCGCAAGGTCAGCTCGATCGCGGGCAGGCCGCCTTCCAGCAGCGCATCGGCGACGCGGCGTGCCTGGTCCAGCGTGTCGACAGTGACCACCGGCAGGATGCCGGCGTCGCGCAGCAGCTGTTCGGCGGTGTTCTGGGTCTGGGCAATCGTCATTGCAACTCCATTAGACGGCGGCCGCCGGGGCGGCCGCGCAGAGGGTAAGGGGTCAGGCGTCCTTGGACTCGTGCGGTGCGGCCGCCGCGGCCGCATCGGCCCCGAGTTCGTATTCGGCGTCGTAGCTCCACAGCGCACCGTCCGGATGGGTCGGGCCGCAGGAAATGGAGATCGCGCCCTGGTCGGCCGGGCCGACGACCTGCCGGTTGATCGCAAACAGGTTGCGGCCCAGGTCGTTGCCCGCCACGGCGGTGTTCGGCGCCACCTCGCGCGATGCCCATTCTTCGGCCGAGACCAGCACTTCCAGGATGCCGGCTTCGCCGTCCAGACGCACGATGTCGCCTTCGCGGACGCGTCCGATCGGGCCGCCGCGCGCCGCCTCGGGGGTGAGATGGATCGCCGCCGGGAACTTGCCCGACGCGCCGGAAAGGCGGCCATCGGTCACCAAGGCCACGCGGCGGCCCTGGTTCTGCAACAGGCCCAGCAACGGCGCCATCGAATGCAGCTCGGGCATACCGTTCGCGCGCGGGCCCTGGTAGCGCAGCACCACCACGAAATCGTGCGGCAGCACGCCGGCGGCATGCAGCTTGTTGAGCACCTGCGGCGTGTCGATCACCACCGCCGGCGCTTCGATCTTGCGATGCTGCGGCTTGACCGCCGACAGCTTGATCAGCGACCGCCCCAGGTTGCCGCGCAGCAGCCGCAGCCCGCCCTGCGCTTCGAAGGCATCGCTGACCGGGCGCGCCACGCTGTCGTCGGCGGTGGTCGCGGTACCCGGAACATAGGTGACCTTGCCGTCCTGCAGGCGTGGCTCGTTGACGTAGGCGCGCATGCCGCCCTCGACCACGGTGGGCAGGTCGTCGTGCATGTAGCCGGCGTCCATCAGCTCGCGGAACACGAACGCGGTGCCGCCCGCGGCCTGGAAGCGGTTCACGTCGGCCTCCCCGTTCGGATAGACGCGGGTCAGCAGCGGCACGGTCTGCGAAATCAGATCCATGTCGTCCCAGGTCAGCACGATGCCGGCCGCACGTGCCACCGCGATCCAGTGGATGGTGTGGTTGGTCGAGCCGCCGGTGGCCATCAGCGCGACCACCGCGTTGACGATGGCGCGCTCGTCGATCAGGCGGCCAAACGGGCGGAAATCCTGGCCCAACGCGGAGATCGCCAACGCACGTGCGGTGCCCTCGCGGGTCAACGCGTCGCGCAGCGGCAATTCCGGGTTGACGAACGAGGCGCCGGGCAACTGCACGCCCATCGCCTCCAGCAACACCTGGTTGGAATTGGCGGTGCCGTAGAAGGTGCAGGTGCCGGGCGAGTGGTAAGACGAAGATTCCGCTTCCAGCAGTTCGGCGCGGGTGGCTTCGCCGGCGGCATAGCGCTCGCGCACTTCGGCCTTCTGCTTGTTCGGGATGCCCGGCGTCATCGGGCCGGCCGGCATGAAGATCGCCGGCAGGTGCCCGAATGCCAGCGCGCCGATCAACAGCCCCGGCACGATCTTGTCGCATACGCCCAGGTACACCACGCTGTCGAACATGTCGTGACTCAGGCCGATCGCGGCCGCCTGGGCAATGTTGTCGCGCGAGAACAGCGACAGTTCCATGCCGGCGCGGCCCTGGGTCACGCCGTCGCACATGGCCGGTACGCCACCGGCGACCTGCGCGGTGGCGCCGAGCGAACGCGCCGTGTCGCGGATCAGCTGCGGATAATGCTCGAACGGCTGATGCGCCGACAGCATGTCGTTATAGGCGGTGATGATGCCCAGATTGGGGGTGGCCGCACCGCGCAGGCGCGACTTGTCGGTCGGCTCGGACGCAGCAAAGCCATGGGCAAGATTGCCGCAGCTCAAACGGCTACGGAACGGTCCCTCGCGCAGGGCGGCATCGAGACCGGCCAGATACGCCGCGCGCGACGGCGCGCTGCGCTTGCGGATACGGTCGGTGACAGCTTGGATGTTCGGATGCAGGCTCATTGGCTACCGGCTATGAGAAACGGGAAAGGAAATGCGCTTTTGATTCCCCGCACATGGATGTGCGGGCTGTTGCGAAGGTGTCGCACGAGATCGGCTCTCGCAAAGGACTCGCGCAAGATCGCCTCCTGCGAGGGAACTCGCATCACTGACACCAATGCACCCGCAAGCGCGGACCAGGCTGCTGCAGCGCCACGCGGATCGGGTACTCGCCGACATCCTCGCCTGCCAGCGCGGCCTGCAACACATCCAGCTTCTGCTTGCCGCGCAACAGCAGCAGGCGGGTCGGAATCGCGGACAGACCGGCAGGCGTGAGGGTGATGCGCAATGGCCACTGGTTCGCGCCCGGGCAGCCGGTCGCATCCAGCGAGGCGTACGGCTGCGGGCTGGCGAGCGCCTTGGGCAGGTCGGTGGAGCCTGGGAACAGCGAAGCGGTGTGTCCGTCGCCGCCCATGCCCAGCACCGCCAGACAGGCCGGCTCGGCATGGGTGGCCTGCAGGTTGGCGGTGTGCACGCACTCGGGCAACTGCTTGCCGGGGCGCACCAGCGGGATGAAGGTGGCCGCCGGCGCATGGCTCAGGAAGCTGTGATTGACCAGCCAGGCGTTGCTGTCCTGGTCCTGCGGCGAGAGCCAGCGCTCGTCGACCAGGCCCACCTCCACCCGCGACCAGTCCAGCGGGCGGTGGGCGAGGGATTCGTACACCGGCGACGGCGTCGTGCCGCCCGAGAGCAGCATGCGCGCCTGGCCACGCCGCGAAATCTCCTGTTCGAGCAGGTCGGCCATTTCGCTGGCCACCGCCTCGGTCCACTCGGCCGGGTCGTCGTAACGCACCAGGGTGATGCGCGGGTTGTCCTGCAGGTTCATCGCTGCTCCCCGGGGTGCTGGCGTTGCGCGTCCACCGCATACGCGGCGGCGCCAAGCAGGCCGGCATGCGGATGCATGACCGCCAGCGACGGCACCCGCGACATGATGGCGGAGAACCGCCCCTTGTGTTCGAAACGCTGGCGGAAGCCGGAGTGCTGCAGCGAATCCAGCACCTTGGGCACCAGCCCGCCGGTGAGGAACACGCCGTCCCAGGCGCCCTGCATCAGCACCATGTCGCCGGCGATCGCACCGAAGATGGCGCAGAACAGGTCGATGGTGCGCGCCGAACGCGGGTCGCCAGCGGCTGCGCGTGCGGTGATGTCCTTGGGCTCCAGCGGGCCCGGGTCGACCCCGGCGATCTCGCTCAGGGCGCGATGGATGTTGACCAGCCCCGGCCCGCAGATCAGGCGCTCGTTGGAGACCCGGCCGAACTGCTCGGAGAGGATCTCCAGCACGCGGATTTCCTCGGGCGTGCCCGGCGGGAAGCTGACATGGCCACCTTCGGTTTCCAGCGGAAAACAGCGCCCGTTGCGGATGATCAGACCACCCACGCCCAGGCCGGTGCCGGGACCGATCACGCCATAGTTGCGCGGCTGATCGATCGGCGCCGGCCGCCAGCTGGCGCCGCCGACCTGCACCACGTCCTGTGGCCGCAACAGGCTGATCGCCATGGCCTGGGCGGCGAAGTCGTTGATCAGGTGCAGCGTGCTGAAACCCAGCATGCTGGCGGTGCGCGTGCGCGAGATCACCCACGGATGATTGGTGATGCGGGCTTCGTCGCCATCGACGCGGCCGGCCACGGCGAACACGCCCTGGGTGGCCTGCACGCCGATCTGGTCGAGGTAGTAACGCGCGGCTTCGCCAAGCGAAGCGAACTCCACCACCGCAAATTCGCGCGAGGTGTCATCCAGCAGCGGTACCGAGGCGTCGACATCGGCCAGCGCGAAGCGCGCGTTGGTGCCGCCGATATCGGCAACCAGCACCGGCTTGGAAGGAGCGGTCATGCGTTGTTTCCCTGTGCGTCGGTGGCCGGAGGCAGGAACGGGGTGGCGGCGTCGGGGCCCCAGCTGCCAGCCGGGTAGGGCTGCAACGGCAGGGCTGCGTCCTTCCAGGCATCGCTGACGCTGTCGATCCAGGCCCACGCGGCCTTGACCTCGTCATCGCGCACGAACAGGGCCGGGTTGCCGTTGAAGGCGTCCACGAACAGCCGCTCGTAAGCGATGCGGCGGTGCAGGCCGGTTGGCACCGACAGTTCCAGTTCCAGCGGCTGCAGTTCGATGGCGCCCCATTCCGGGCCGGCCAGGCTGCTCATCAGGCCGAGTTCGATGTTTTCCTGTGGCTGCAGCTGGAAGGTCAGGCGGTTGGGCACCGCGTTCTGGCGGTCCGGGCGCTCGAACAGCCAATGCGTGACCGGCTTGAGCGTCACCACGATCCGGGTGGAGCGCTCGGCCAGGCGCTTGCCGGTGCACAGGTGGAACGGCACCCCGGCCCAGCGCCAGTTGTCGATATGCGCAGTCACCGCGACGAAGGTTTCCACGTCGCTGCCTTCCGGCGGGTGATAGGCCTGCGCCGGTTGGCCGTTGATGGTGCCGGCGGTGTAGCGGCCGCGCACGCTGTCATGCGCGGCGTGGTCGGCGGTCATCGGGCGCAGCGCCCGTAGTACCTTGACCTTCTCGTCGCGGATGCGGTCGGCTTCCAGCGAGGCCGGCGGCTCCATCGCCACCAGGCACAACAGCTGCAGGATATGGCTCTGGACCATGTCGCGCAGGGCGCCGGAGCGCGCGTAATACGCGTCGCGCCCGTCCACGCCTTCGCTTTCGGCGACCAGGATCTGCACCGACTCGATATACGTGCGGTTCCACACCGCTTCGAGCAGCGTGTTGCCGAAGCGCAGCGCGATCAGGTTCTGCACCGCCGCCTTGCCCAGGTAATGGTCGAGACGGAACACGCGGTCTTCGTCGATCAGCGCGCCGATCGACTGCAGGATCTCGCGGGCGCTGTCCGAATCGTGGCCGATCGGTTTTTCCAGCATCAGCCGGTGCGGTGCCGCCAGCGCGCCACCCAGGGCCAGGCCCTGGCAGGTGCTGATGTACAGCCCCGGCGGGATCGCCAGGTAGCTGACGCACTGGCGGTTGGCCAGCTCGCGCACGGCATTGGCCACCGACTCGGCATCGCGCAGATCCACCGAGCGGTAGTCCACCCGCTGCAGCAATGTCTGGATCTGCTCGGGCGTGGCGATCGGCAACGCCTCGGTCAGGCGCGGCCGCAGCACCTCGCGGAAGGCCTCGGTGTCGTGCGGCGACAATGCCAGCGCACGGATGCGGAAGTCCTCCGGCAACAGGCCGTCGACGAACAAGCGCAGCAGGGAGGGGAAGAGATAGCGCTGGGCGAGATCGCCGGTGGCGCCGAACAGGATCAGGGTGTTATGCATGGACCGAGTTTCAGATTCTGGAGACATCGTTATCAGCGGCTTGGCGGAAAGGCGCCGGACAGCCGGCGGTCGGTACGTCTGTTCCTGAGCGACACTTGCGTGCGCGCAGCGGGGGATGGACGCTGACGTCCAGCCCCCGATTGTTGCAGCAACGGGCCGTGAGGGGTTAGCGCCCCGGCGGCATACCTGCACCTGCGTGGCGGAATGCCGGGTGACGAGTCACTGGTGACGCCACTGGAAACTGCGGCGTGCGTCGGTAGCGGCATGGTCCCTCCCGAGATCGATGTTGCCATGTGAAAACGATTACATGTCAGAATAAACCAATGCATTCGTTTGCACAGAGATTTCGCGCAAACGGGTCGGTCGTCATTGCCGTCGGGAGGGCCGAGGGCAGGGCGCATACACAGTCGAGGCCGAACGATGGCGAAAGTGCAGTTGGAAGGTGTCCGCAAGGTCTATGAAAACGGCCAGGTGGCGGTGCAGGGCGCAAGCTTCGAGGTCGCCGACGGCGAGTTGATGGTGCTGGTCGGGCCGTCCGGCTGCGGCAAGTCGACCTTGCTGCGCATGATCGCCGGGCTGGAGGACATCAGCGCCGGCACGCTCAAGATCGGCGAGCGCGTGGTCAACGACGTGGCGCCGAAAGACCGCGACATCGCCATGGTGTTCCAGAGCTACGCGCTTTATCCGCACATGACCGTCGCCGAGAATCTGGCCTTCGGGCTCAAGCTGCGCGGCCACCCGAAGCAGGTCATCGCCGAGCGCGTCAACAATGCGGCCGAGCTGCTGGGCCTGACCCCGATGCTGGACAAGCTGCCCAAGGCCATGTCCGGCGGCCAGCGCCAGCGCGTGGCACTGGGCCGGGCGATGGTGCGCGAATCCTCGGTGTTCCTGCTCGATGAGCCGCTGTCCAACCTGGACGCCAAGCTGCGCCACAGCGTGCGCACCGAGATCGCGCAGCTGCATCGCAAGCTCGGCACCACCATGATCTATGTCACCCACGACCAGGTCGAGGCGATGACGCTCGGCCAGCGCATCGTGGTGCTCAAGGACGGCGTGATCCAGCAGATCGACAGCCCGATGGCGCTGTACGACCGCCCGGCCAATCTGTTCGTGGCCGGCTTTCTGGGCAGCCCGGCAATGAATGTGCTGCAGGGGCGTCTGGACGAGCAGGATGGCCTGCACCTGGTGCTGGCCGACGGCTGGCGGGTGCCGTTGGGCGCTGCCCGGGTTGATCGTCGCTGGTTCGGTCAGGACGTGATCGTCGGCGTGCGCCCCGAGCACCTGCAACCGTCCGAAGACGCACGGCTGGGCTTCGAGGCACGGGTGGAAGTGATCGAGCCGGTAGGCAACGAGATCTTCCTCAACCTGGACCGCGGCGGCCAGCCGCTGGTGATCCGTGTGGCGCCGCAGGCCCTGCCTGCGGTCGGGCAGCCGCTGCGCCTGGCCTTGCGCAGTGATGCGCTGCATTTCTTCGACCCGGCGACCGGGCAGCGGCTGGAACCGGCCTAACGCTCCAGGCCGGGAAGGAGGGCGAGCGGGCGCGCGCGGTGCGCGCCTGCCTGCAGCACGGCGTCATCGCCCAGGGCCAGATCCAGCGGAAGCACGGCCAGCGCCAGTGGTTCGGCGACACTGACCACTGTCCCGATGGCGGTGCCGTCGAGCACGACACTGTCGCCGGCTTCGGCCTTGCCTTCGATCTTCAGCAACTGCAACGCACGCTTGGCCTTGCCCAGAAAGTGCGTGCGCGCCACGATTTCTTGGCCGGGGTAGCAGCCCTTCTTGACGCTGAAGGCGTGCAGACGGTCCAGCGCAAGTTGTTGCGGCGTCCACTGTTCGCGCTGGGCCTGCGGCAGGCGAACCAGCCCCAGTTGCAGATCTTCCTGGCGCCATCGCGCGTCGATGCTCGGCACTTCTATAGGCGCGGCCAATGCCGTGTGCTGCACAAGCAGCAGCGTGCGCGGCCGCCCGGCTGTGCCCATGTCCAGCGCGATATGCAGCGTTCCGATATCGGCGTGTGCACCGTACGCGCGTTGCGCCGGCTCGAAGCCGCCGTACGCCGATAGCTTGATGGCGTTGATTGTCAGCTTGCGCCGGAACACGAAACGGCCGAGCTGCGCGGCGATCTCGGCTGCATTGCCGTCCGGCAACAGCATCAGCAATTGCGCGTCGTCCTCACGCAGGAGTGCGAAGATGGCAACCACGCGCCCCTTCGCCGTCAACCACGCATTCCATTGCCACTGCCCGATCGCCAGCGCCTGGACGTCATTGGCAAATTGGGCATGCGCAAACGCCACTGCATCCGCGCCGGCCAATCGGACGTATTGCATGTCGTGCAGGGAGCCAAAACCCTGCGGAATAAGATTCAGGTTGTCAGCCACGGAAGGGGAGGACTAAAATCGCAATGTTGTGAGACCACTATGATAGGCCATCCAACCCCCACGCCATCGCAGGATTCCGAGACGCAGCCTTCCCCTCAGGAGCACATTCCCGAGAAGAAGCCACTGCCCAAAGAGATCGGTGGGCGCGACGGCCCTGAGCCAACGCGCTACGGCGACTGGGAAAAAAATGGACGCTGCATCGATTTTTGAGCAGCTTTTAGCCACAGCGGCCTAGTGCCGCCCAGCCGAGATAACGAGCCCAGCGAATGGCGATCCGCGAACGTCCTCTTTCCCCGCATCTCCAGGTGTACCGCTGGCAGATCCAGATGGTGACCTCGATTCTCAATCGAGCCACCGGCATTGTTCTGTCGGTCGGCGCCTTGGGAATTGCCGCCGCCTTGCTCACATTGATGCTTGGCCCCGACCACTGGAATTGCCTGCGCGAACATGCTGCCGCCTGGTACGGGCAGGTGTTCCTGTTCGGCTGGACCTGGAGCTTTGCATTCCACCTGTTCGGTGGGTTGCGCCACATCCTGCAGGACTTTGGCCAGGGCTACGCCGTGCGTTCGTTCGTCAGCCTGGGCTGGCTGTCGGTGGTGCTGAGCCTGGTGCTCACCGCCGCGATCTGGGCTTACGTCCTGTTGTCTGGAGGTGCTGCATGAGCCGCTACCGTACCCCGCTCAAAAACGTGCGAGGCCTGGGTGCCGCCAAGACCGGTACCGAGCATTTCGTCGTCCAGCGCCTGACCGCCACCGCCCTGGTGCCGTTGTCGATCTGGTTCCTGATCTTCGTGCTGAGCCTGGTCGGCGCCGACCATGCGACCGCCAGCGCCGCCGTTGCCAAGCCGTGGAACGCGATTCTGCTGGTCGGCTTCCTGATCGCCTCGTTCTGGCATGCGCAGCTGGGCATGCAGGTGGTGCTGGAAGATTACGTGCACAACTCGCTGCTCGCGCTTGCGGCGCAGACCATCGTGCGCTTCGTCGCCGTGCTGGGCGCCATCGTCAGCGTGTTTGCCGTGGCGCGTATCGCGCTCGGCATCAGCTGAGTCGCCAGCGACCAAACAGGAATCCATAATTCGATGTCCGCTTACAAGATCACAGAACACAAGTACGACATGGTCGTGGTAGGCGCCGGCGGTGCCGGCCTGCGCGCCACGTTCGGTCTGGCCCAGAAGGGCTTGCAGACCGTCTGCCTGACCAAGGTCTTCCCGACCCGTTCGCATACCGTTGCCGCGCAGGGCGGTATTTCCGCGGCGCTCGGCAACATGGGCGAGGACGACTGGCGCTATCACTTCTACGACACCATCAAGGGCTCCGACTGGCTGGGCGACCAGGACGCGATCGAGTACATGTGTCGCGAGGCGATCCCGGCCATCATCGAGCTGGAGCACTACGGTGTGCCGTTCTCGCGCACCGAAGAGGGCAAGATCTACCAGCGTCCGTTCGGCGGCATGACCACCAAGTACGGCGAAGGCCCGTCCGCGCAGCGCACCTGCGCCGCAGCCGACCGTACCGGCCACGCCATGTTGCACACGCTGTACCAGCAGTCGCTGGCGCACAACGCGCGCTTCATGATCGAGTATTTCGCACTCGACCTGATCTTCGACGAAGAAGGCGTCTGCCGCGGCGTGCTTGCGCTGGACATGGCCGATGGCACGTTGCACCTGTTCCGCGCCCATGGCGTGGTGCTGGCCACCGGCGGTTACGGCCGTGCCTATTTCAGCGCCACCTCCGCGCATACCTGTACCGGTGACGGCGGCGGCCTGGTGATGCGTGCCGGCCTGCCGGTGCAGGACATGGAGTTCGTGCAGTTCCATCCCACCGGCATTTATGGTGCGGGCTGCCTGATCACCGAGGGCGTGCGCGGCGAAGGCGGCATTCTGCGTAACAGCAATGGCGAGCGCTTCATGGAGCGCTATGCACCGCACTACAAGGATCTGGCCTCGCGCGACGTGGTGTCGCGGTCGATGACGGTGGAGATCCGCGAAGGCCGTGGCGTGGGCGAGCACAAGGACCACATCCTGCTCGACCTGACCCACCTCGGCCCGGAAGTGATCAACGACAAGCTGCCCGGTATCGCCGAGAGCGCGCACATCTTTGCCGGTGTGGACGTGACCAAGCAGCCGATTCCGGTGCTGCCAACCGTGCACTACAACATGGGTGGCATCCCGACCAACTATTACGGCGAAGTCGTGCGCAAGCAGGGCGACAACCCGGACGCGGTGGTGCCCGGTCTGTACGCCATCGGCGAAGCTGCCTGCGTGTCGGTGCATGGCGCAAACCGCCTGGGCTCCAACTCGTTGCTGGACCTGGTGGTGTTCGGTCGTGCGGTGGCCAACCGTTGCGCCGAAACGGTCAAGACCAACCAGCCGCACAAGCCGCTGCCGTCCGATGCCTGCGACAAGGCGCTGGGCCTGCTGGACAAGCTGCGCTATGCCAACGGCTCCACGCCGACCTCGGTGATCCGCGACAACATGCAGCGCACCATGCAGTCGGACGCGGCCGTGTTCCGTACCAGCAAGACGCTGAAGGAAGGCGTGGACAAGATGGCCGAGATCTTCGCTTCCTTCGAAGACGTCAAGGTGTCGGACCGCTCGCTGGTGTGGAACTCGGACCTGATCGAGACCTACGAATTGAACAACCTGCTGCTCAATGCAGTGGCGACGATCAATTCGGCCGAGCAACGCAAGGAAAGCCGTGGCGCGCACTCGCACGAGGACTTCCCGGACCGCGACGACGTCAACTGGCAGAAGCACACGCTGGTGACCGTCGACGACAAGGGCAAGTGCGAATTCGAGTATCGCCCGGTGCACATGTACACGCTGAGCAAGGACGTGGACGTGGTCCCGCCGAAGCCGCGCGTGTACTGATTGATGCGTCTGCAACACGCCACGTCTGCGTCGAAGGTGCCTGCCGGTGTGTTCCGGCAGAGCGGCGCCATCGTGCAGCAACGAGGCCGTCGCAGGACGCAGGCGCAGCGCCGGCAACTGGCCGGCCGCTGCGCTATCGATTCGATGGTGGCATCCACCGTTTTCACTTTCATGCGCACGGTGCGGTTGTCGTTCGCACCGCGCATCGCCTGAGCCAACGAGAGCAGCTATGGCAGAGTTCACCCTCCCCAAGAATTCAAAGATCGGCAAGGGCAAGCATTACCCTGCACAGGGCGCCAAGAACACGCGCACCTTCAAGGTCTACCGCTGGGATCCGGATGGCGACGCCAACCCGCGTACCGACAGCTATGAGATCGATCTCGACAAGTGCGGCCCGATGGTGTTGGACGCGCTGATCAAGATCAAGAACGAGATCGACCCGACCTTGGCGTTCCGTCGTTCGTGCCGCGAAGGTATCTGCGGCTCGTGCGCGATGAACATCGACGGCACCAATACGCTGGCCTGCACCAAGGCGATTGCGGCCTGCGGCAAGTCGGAAGTGCCGATCTATCCGTTGCCGCACATGAGCGTGATCAAGGATCTGGTGCCGGACCTGACGCATTTCTATGCGCAGTACGCCTCGATCAAACCCTGGATCCGCACCCAGACCCCGCCGCCGCCGGATCGCGAGCGCCTGCAGTCGCCGGAAGATCGCAAGAAGCTCGACGGCCTGTACGAGTGCATCCTGTGCGCGTGCTGCTCGACCAGCTGCCCGAGCTACTGGTGGAACGGCGAGCGTTACCTGGGCCCGGCCATCCTGTTGCAGGCCTACCGCTGGATCATCGACTCGCGCGACGAAGACACCGGTGCGCGCCTGGACGATCTGGAAGACCCGTTCAAGCTGTATCGCTGCCACACCATCATGAACTGCGCACGGACCTGCCCGAAGGGCCTGAATCCGGCACTGGCCATTGCCGAAATCAAGAAGCTGATGATGGCGCGTCGCGCCTGATTGCTGGCAGCGCGGTCCCGCCTGGCGGGATGTGGTTCGCAGCGGCACCGGCCCTTGGGTCAGGTGCCGCTGTCGTTTTCGCCTCTGGCCAGGCGATAGGGAGATGAAATGGACGAGCAAACCTTGCTGAAAAAGCTGCGCTGGCGTTGCCGGCGTGGCATGCGTGAACTGGACCAACTGTTCGGGCGTTATCTGGATCAACGCTGGGCGCAGGCTTCCGAGTCCGAGCGCGCGGTTTTCCTACAGCTGCTGGATTGCGAAGACGATAAGTTGTGGCGCTGGTTCATGGGATACGAGGCCTGCCCCGATGCCGCCAATGCCGCCCTCATCGCCGATATCCGCGCCTTGCCGGCTTGAGTGGCGGCCTTCGCGCGGGCTTGTCTGCGCAGTGAGCGCACTGGCCGTGCTGGCGCTGTGCGCGGTGTGGCGTAGCGGGGTGCCGCTGTGGCTGGCGGCGTTGCTGTCTGCCTGGGTGCCGGTATCTGCCGCGCGCTCGCTTGGGGCGTTGTTGCGCTCGCCTGCGCGGCAGGTGCTGATCCCGTGGGGCGAGCTGCCCGCCAGCATCGACGGCCAAGCCGTGCAGGACCTGCAGGTTGCGTGGCGTGGGCCGATCGCGGTGGTGTCGTGGACACGTGCCGATGCACGCCGCGAACGCCTGCATTTCTGGCCTGACACCCTGCCGGCGACGCAACGACGTGAACTGCGTCTGGCCGCTCACGCACACGCCATTTCGTCCCGGCGGTCGCTAGTGGCACCATAGCGTCCCTTTCCTGGTTGAACCGCATGTTCAAACCTATCCCGGTTGCCATCGGCTTGCGCTACCTGCGCGCCAAGCGGCGCAATGGCTTCATCTCGTTTATCTCGATGGCATCGATCCTGGGCATCGCCCTGGGCGTCACCGTGCTGATCACCACGCTGGCGGTGATGAGCGGTTTCCAGAAAGAGATCCGCGACCGTCTGTTGCAGATGGCCGCGCATGCCACCGTCAGTGCCGACGGCGCGCCCATGCGCGATTGGGAGCATGCGGTCGAGGTCGCCATGGCCGACCCGCGTATCGCTGGCGCGGCCCCCTACATCGAAACCGAATCGTTGCTGCAGGGCCCGCGCAAGCAGCCGGCCATCGTGCGTGGCGTCGTCCCGTCGGAAGAGGCCAAGGTGTCGGTGCTGGCCAAGAAGATGCAGCAGGGCTCGGTGGACAGCCTGACGCCCGGTTCCTACAACATCGTCATCGGCAAGGAACTGGCCCTGTGGCTGGGCGTGGACGTAGGCGACGGCATCGTCGTGCTGCTCAGCGATACCCAGGCCACGCCGTTGGGCGCCATGCCGCGGCTCAAGCGCTTTACCGTCAGTGGAATCTTCGAGGCCGGTTACAACGAAATCGATCGCGGACTGGCAGTGGTCAACATGCAGGATCTGGCGCGCGTCTTGCGCATGGACGGCGTGACCGGCGTGCGCCTGAAACTGCACGACATGGATCAGGCCTGGCCGGTGGCGCGCGATCTGGCGGTGAAACTGCACGGCCCGTACCGGGTGAGCGACTGGACGCAGGAAAACGCCAATCTCTATCACTCGCTGAAGATGGAAAAGACCGTGATGGGCATCCTGCTGTCGCTGATCGTGGCGATGGGCGCCTTCAACCTGGTGTCGTCGCAGGTGATGCTGGTGACCGACAAGCAGGCCGACATCGCCATCCTGCGCACACTGGGCCTGTCGCCCGGCGGGGTGATGCAGGTGTTCATGGTGCAGGGGTCGTTGATCGGTTTCATGGGCACGATCATGGGCGTGATCGGCGGCATCGTGCTGACGCTCAATCTCGAGCGCATCCTTGGTGTGATCGAAACGATCTTCAGCGTCAAGCTGCTGCCGGAAGACGTCTATTACATCACCGGCCTGCCCACCGACATGCAGACCCAGGATGTGGTGGTGATCACCGTGGTGGCATTGGTGATGAGTTTCCTGGCGACCCTGTATCCGGCGTGGCGCGCCTCACGCACCCAGCCGGCGGAGGCGCTGCGTTATGAATGAGATCCGGGATTCGGGATTCGGGAATCGGGAATCGGTCGTGCAAAAGCCAAACCAGGCAGAGGCAGTGATTCGGGCCGAGGGTCTGGCCAAGACCTACGCCGAAGGCAAGATGCGCACGCCGGTTTTCGACGGCCTGGATCTGGCGGTGGCCACCGGCGAGACCGTGGCGATCGTCGGCGCGTCCGGTGCCGGCAAGAGCACCTTGCTGCACCTGCTTGGCGGGCTGGACATTCCGACCTCGGGCGAAGTGTATGTGGCGGGCGAGCGCATGTCGGCGCTGTCCGATGGCCAGCGCGGCAAGCTGCGCAACCAGGCGCTCGGTTTCGTGTATCAGTTCCATCACCTGCTGCCGGAATTCACCGCACTGGAGAACGTGATGATGCCGGTGCTGCTGTCGGGCCAGGACGTGCCGGTTGCCAGGGCGCAGGCGCTGCAGTTGCTGGAATCGGTCGGGCTCGGGCATCGCATCGAACACAAGCCCAGCGAGCTGTCGGGCGGCGAGCGTCAACGTTGCGCAGTGGCGCGCGCCCTGGTCAACAAGCCCGGCTGCGTGCTGGGCGACGAACCCACCGGCAATCTCGACGACAAGACCGCCGGCACGGTGTTCGAGCTGATGCTGGAACTCAACCGCGCGCAGCGCACCAGCCTGGTGCTGGTGACGCACGACCGCAGCCTGGCGCGGCGTCTGGACCGCGTGCTGGAGCTGCATCAAGGCAGGCTGCGCGAATTGGCGCCGTCGGCGGTGTAGTCAGTCACCGAGGCGCTGTCGCCGGTTCGGCAGCGCTGCATCGGGAGGGCGATTGCGTTGCCCTCCACTAATGGGGCAGAAGTCACTTGCACGATGCCTGCGGATCATTGTGGTATCGCAAGTGAGTATGCGGTGGCGCTTACCCGATCCGCCCTGAGATGCGAATGACTGCGTTGCGCTCTGCGTGACGAACGCTGTGTGGGCGCTCCGCGAACGAAAACGTACACGGCGCTCGGCGCAACGAAAGAAGTACCCCACGTTACCGCTGCGAGCCTGCCGACCGTGATGCGGCAGATCGTGTACTGCTGCGGGTCGAAGGCCGACCCGCAGCGATGCAACGCCATCGATCAGGGGGTGATGCGCAGCGCCCGCAACCGGGTAAACAGCTCGAAGAACGAGGCGCGGCTGTCGTAGAAATCTACAAAGCCCAGCTCGCGGCTCTTGGTCATGTCGTTGACGCACTCGATCTCGCGGCCCAGGTCCGCATCGGTATGCCACCACGAGGCCAGGCGATTGACGTCCGCTTCCACCAGGTCGTGCTTTGCCGCCAGTTCGGCCCAGAGCGCAGGGGCCGCCTCGGTCAGACGTGCCTCCAACGGCTGCGGCGTGTCCGGGCAGGGCGCGGCGTCGAGTTCGAAAAACGCGGCGATCTCGCCCCACATCCAGCGCCAGCGGAATACATCGCCATTGACGGTATTGAAGGCCTGGTTGCGTGCGGCCGGGCTCAGGCCTGCCCAGGCCAGCTGACGCCCGAGCAGCCCGGCATCGGTCAGATCGGTGAGGCTGTTCCACTGCGCCTGCGAGCCCGGGAATACGAAGGGCTGGCCGGTGTGCTTGCACAGCGATGCATAGACCGCCAGCGTCACGCCCATGTTCATCGCATTGCTACCATTGGCCATGCCGATCATGGTGTGCGAACGATGCACGCTCCACCCGAAGCCATGACGCTCGGCGTGCGCGAACAGCAGGTCTTCGAGCGTGTAATAGAAATTCTCGCCCGGCTGGCGTGGTTCGCTTTCGCGGAACGGCGTTTCGGCCTTGCCGCTGCCGTAGTTTTCGAACGCACCCAGATAATGCTTGGTGCCGGTGACCAGGGCCATGTGCTGCAGCGGCGCATCGCTCAGCGCATCGCACAGGTGACGCATCATTGCGCCGTTGGCTTCGACGTTCTCGCGCTCGGTGTCGCGACGCGTCCAGGTGCAGAAAAATACGTGGGTAATCGGCAGGCCACGCAAGGCCTTGGCCGTGCTATCCGCGTCGAGCAGGTCGGCTGCGACGGGAATGACGCCATCCTGCGGCAGTGGGCGACGTGCGAGGCCGTAAACGGTCCATCCATCGGCAACCAGAACGTTGGCGAGGTTGTAACCGGAAATGCCGGTCACGCCGACAATCAATGCAATGCCTTTACGCATGTGGGGGAACTCCTCGGAAACAGCGTCGAACATAGCGCTTCGCTCATGAAATCGAGGCGAATTGGGGGCGGCGTCGGCTGGCAGGCTGCACTGGCGATCGTGCGTCACGTAGCGTCCTGCTGATCGGCACGGTGATGCCTCGATGGCGTAGACGGAAGCGGATGCCGCGGTGTCGCGCTCACCGCGTTCGATCGAGCTCGCTCGTCGGCTCCGTTGCTCGGCGTGCCGCTGCGCAGTGCAGGCATGTCGGCCGGGACGACCGCTGCAAGGTGCAACGCCCACCGCACTCTCGCGCCCGCGCAGGGTGTGTCCGTTACGATCCGCTTTTTCCTACCTGACACGGCGCAGATCGCCGCTATGGCCGGTCCGAGCCGTGGTCTAGGCTCGTGCTCTCGGCCTGAACCTTCAGGAGCTGGACCAGCGACATGGATGTGTCAGCACAAGCGCCGCCACCGCCGCGGTTTGCCTCGGCGGTACCTGTTGCAGCTGCCATGCTGCTGGGTGTCGTTGGCTGCGCGTGGTCGCCCGCAGTGCTGCCGCGCGCGCTCTACATTGGGTGCCTGCTCGCAGGCGTGCTGATCATCGGCATCGTCCTGTGGCGGTGGCCGCGCCACGGCGCCTGGATGCTGGGGCTTGCAACGGTGTCGCTGGGGTTTGGACTCACCGGCTGGCACGCCACCACCGTGCTGCAGTCGCAGCTGCTGCCAGGTGACGAAGCGCGCGAACGCGCGGTACAGGGGCGGATCATCGGCCTGCCAGTGGCCGAGCAACGCCGGACACGCTTCCAGCTGCGCGTCGACGCCGATCGGACGCAGCCGCCGGCATTGCGCGGCAAGCTGTTGCAGCTGGCCTGGTACGACGCCTTCGGCACCGACCGGATCGGCCCGCGCGCGGCCCTGCGCGGCGGAGCGCACTGGCAGCTGCGCCTCAAGCTGCGAGCGCCACGCGGCTTGCGTAACCCCGGCGGGTTCGATGCCGAACGCCAGGCCCTGGCGCAGCGCATCGCCGCGACCGGCTATGTGCGCGACCCCGACGGCGCGCGCCAGATCGTCGCGCCGCACGGTGTGGACGCCTGGCGCGACCGCATGTCGCAACGAATTGCCGAGCAGGTGCCCGGGCCTTCGGCGCCGTATCTGCGCGCCCTGGCACTGGGCGATACGCGTGGGCTGGACGATGCCGCATGGGCAACCTTGCGCGCGACCGGGCTCAGTCATCTGATCGCGATCTCGGGCTTCCATGTCGGCCTGGTGGCTGCCTTCTTTGCATTGGCAGTCACCGGTGTGTGGCGATGGCGGCCGGGCCTTGCCATCGTGATTCCACGCATCCACGCCGCAGCAATCGCTGCGTTGATCGGTGCGACCGCCTACGCGGTGCTGGCCGGCCTGGCCTTGCCGACGGTCCGCACCGTGTTGATGATCGCGGTCGTTGCCGTGGCGCGCGTGGCGCGTCGACGCGCCACAACGGCGCAGATGCTTGCACTGGCCTTGCTCGCGGTAGTGGCCTGGGACCCGTTGAGCGTGCTGGTGGCAGGCTTCTGGCTCAGTTTCGCCGGCGTCGCCTGGTTGGTGTGGTGCCTGCCGGCCGACGACCGCGCCATCCTGCGCGGCTTTCTGTCCGCACAGACCGTTGCCACGGTGGGTCTGCTGCCGCTGACGGTCAGCTTGTTCGGGCAAGCCTCGCTGGTGGGCCCGTTTGCCAATCTGATCGCGATTCCGTGGTGGACCTTCGTGGTTGTTCCGCTATGCCTGATCGGTACCGCACTGGAGGCACTGTACGTCGGAGCGGGGGTCTGGGCGTGGCAGTTGGCGGGGTGGTGTTTCGAGCTGACCTGGCCGGGCTTTGTCTGGCTTGGGCAGACCACGGTGGCCTTGTGGTGGGTGCCCGAATCCGATGCGATCGCGCTGATCGCCGCGCTGCTGGGCGCGTTCTGGCTGTTGCTGCCGCGCGGCACGCCGGGCAAGACCATGGCGGCCCTGTTGTGGCTGCCGCTGCTCTGGCCGGATCGCGCCATGCCCGGCGCCGGCGAAGCCGACGTGCAGGTGATGGATGTGGGGCAGGGGCTGGCGGTGCTGGTGCGCACGCAACGGCATGCACTGCTGTTGGACACCGGCCCGGCGGTGCGCGACGGCTTCGACGCCGGCGAGCGCGTGGTCCTGCCGGCCTTGCGCGCGCTCGGGGTGCGCCGGCTGGACGCGCTCGTGCTCAGTCATGCCGATGCCGATCATGCCGGCGGCTATGCCGCGGTGCGCGCGGGGTTGCCGGTCGCAGCCACGTTGGCGCCACCCGGCGCACCGCTGGATGTCAGTGCGCGCTGTCATGCGGGGCAGCGCTGGGAGTGGGATGGCGTGCGCTTTCGCTTCCTGCATCCAGGTGCCGATTTCCCGTATTTGCGCAATCAATCCAGCTGCGTGCTGCTGGTGCAGACGCCACACGTCAGCGCCTTGCTTCCGGGGGATATCGATGCGCTGGTGGAGCGTCGGCTGATGCGCGCGCAGGCGGGCGCGTTGCACGCCGACCTCGTGGTGGTGCCGCACCATGGCAGCGCAGACGGGTCGCATGCCGGCTTCGTTGCTGCCACCGGTGCGCGGTTGGCGCTGGTGTCCTCCGGGTACGGCAACCGCTTCGGGCATCCGCGCGCGCAGGTCGTGCAGCGTTGGCAGGGCAGTGGCGCGGAGGTGCTCGATACGGCCGAGTCCGGCGCAATCAGGGTCTGGCTCGGCGCCGATGGCCTGCAGGTCCGCGAGCGACGGCGCTGGCAGCCGCGGCTGTGGGATGCTGCGGAACGGCGGCGGTCGGCTGCTATCCTATCGGCGAGCGAATAGGCGGCCGCGCTGCCGGAGGAATCACATCGTGTTGGAGCTGGTCAAGGCGGGCGGTTGGCCGATGGTGCCGTTGCTGTTGTTGGGTGTGGTCGCCTTGGCGATCGTGCTGGAACGTCTGTGGACCTTGCGCCGCAACGAAGTGACACCGCCCGGGCTGGGTGAGGAGGTCCGCAACTGGGCTGCACGCGGCAAGCTGGATCCCTCCCATATCGAATCGCTGCGGCGCAACTCGCCGTTGGGCGCGGTGCTGGCCGCCGCGCTGGATGTGCGTGGCCGGCCGCGTGATCTGATCCGCGAGCGGATCGAGGACACCGGTCGCCACGTGGTGCATCGCATGGAGCGTTATCTGAATGCGCTGGGCACGATTGCCTCGGCCGGGCCGTTGCTGGGGCTGTTGGGCACCGTGGTCGGCATGATCCAGATGTTTCTGGGCATCCTCGATCACGGCGTGGGCGATGTGAATCAGCTCGCCGGCGGCATCGGCAAGGCGCTGGTCTGTACCGCCACCGGCATGATCATCGCGGTGCCGGCATTGATGGCGCATCGCTTCTTCAAGGGGCGCATTGCCGGCTACATCATCGAGATGGAGCAGGAGGCCACCTTGCTGCTGGACACCATGGACGGCCGACCGGTTGTTTCGGCTGCAGTGCCGGCGCCGGCAGTTGCCAAGCCCGTCACGGCGAAGGGCTGACGGATGCGCATCGGCAGCGACCGAAGCCAGGACGAGCCGCACATCGATCTGGTGCCATTGATTGACGTCATCCTCGTCCTCATCATCTTCTTCGTGGTGACCACGACCTTCGACGCACGCTCCACGCTGCAATTGCAGCTGCCCACTGCCAGCGACCAGAACACCAGTGCGCCGCCGCGCGCGCTCAGTGTGCTGGTCAATGCCGATGGCCATTACTTCATCAACGATCAGGAAGTACTGCGCTCGGATGTGGATTCGCTCAAGCAGACCATCGCCCAGATTGCCGGCGATGACCGCGAGCAGACGGTGCTGATGCGCGCCGATGCACGGACGCCCTACCAAGCCGTGGTCACTGCGCAGGATGCGTTGGGGCAGCTCGGCTTCCGGCGCATTGCCATCGCCACGGCGCCCCAGACCGGCAGCGCCGGCACGACACGTACTAACGGAACTCGCCAGTGACCACCTCCACCGACCGCCCGGCGCCAGTTTCGTCCTGGCGCACGTACCGTCGCCTGCTGGCTTTCGCCAAGCCGTACCGGCTGTTGCTGGTCGCCGCACTGATCGCCGCGTTGATCGAAGCGGCAGGCACCACCGGCTTTCTGGCGTTGATGAAGCCGATCACCGACGAAACCTTCATCTACAAGAATGCCGAGGTCAGCCGCTGGTTGCCGGTGCAGATCATCCTGCTGTTTGTGGTGCGTGGGGTGGCCGGCTACATCACCGACATGGCGATGGGCAAATCCGCGCGCAGCATCGCGCGCGATCTGCGCGTCAAGGTGATGGCCAAATACCTGCGCCTGCCTGGCTCGCGGTTCGATTCCGAGCCGGTGCCGTCGATGTTGATCCGTCTGGGCTCGGACTCGGACCAGGTGGCGCAGGCAGCCGTGGATGCGGTCAAGGTGATGATCCAGCAGTCGTTGCAGGTGATCGGCGCGTTGGCGCTGATGCTGTGGCATAGCTGGCAGGTCACCCTGACCATCCTGGTGCTGGCGCCGGTCCTGGCCTGGGTGATGGACAAGGTGGCGCGCCGGTATCGGCGCATCAGCCACAGCATCCAGGAAAGCGGCGCGCACTTGTTGCAGGCCGCCGACCAGACCTTGTCCAGCCACCAGGAGGTCAAGATCTACGGCGCCCAACAGACCGAAATGGAGCGCTATGGCGCGCTGGCCGACCGCAATCTGCGGCTGGCGATGAAGGTCGAATCCACGCGCGGCATTTCCACCGCCACGGTGCAGATGATCGGTGCGATCGGGCTGTCGGCGCTGCTGTTCGTGGCAGGTGCACAGGCCTTGGCCGGGCGGCTGACCGCGGGCGACTTCGTGGTGCTGATGACCTCCATGCTCACGATCATTCCGGGCCTCAAGCAGCTCACCAATGTGCAGAACATGGTGCAGCGTGGGCTGGCCTCCGCCGAGCGCCTGTTTTCGGTGCTCGACAGCCCCGACGAGCCCGATCAGGGAACGGTGCCGCTCACCCGCGCAAAGGGCTTGATCGAATTCCGCGATGTGACCGCACGCTATCCCGGCCAGGTGAATCCTGCGCTGGCCGAGGTCAGCTTCGTCGCGCAGCCCGGCACGGTCACCGCGATCGTCGGCCGCTCCGGCAGCGGCAAATCCAGTCTGATCAAGCTGATCCCGCGCTTCTACGAAGCCGAGGCAGGGCAGATCCTGCTCGACGGACATCCGGTGCAGGCCTACGCGCTGGCCGATCTGCGTCGACAGATCGCGCTGGTCGGACAACAGGTGATGCTGTTCGACGGCAGCATCGCCGACAACGTCGCCTATGGCGAAATGCGCACCGCAGATGCCGGGCAACTGGAGCGTGCGATTCTGGGCGCCAATGCGATGGAGTTCGTCGCGCAATTGCCCGAGGGGCTGCAGTCGCATGTCGGGACGAAGGGCGGTCGCCTGTCGGGCGGGCAGCGGCAGCGCCTGGCGATCGCACGTGCGATGCTCAAGGATGCGCCCATCCTGATTCTGGATGAAGCCACCGCAGCGCTGGACAACGAATCCGAGCGGCTGGTGCAGGATGCCCTGCACAAGCTGATGCCCGACCGCACCACGCTGGTGATCGCACACCGCCTGTCCACCATCGAACATGCCGACCAGGTATTGGTGATGGACCAGGGCCGCATCGTCGAGCGCGGCACCCACAGCGAATTGCTGGCGCAGGGCGGGCTGTATTCGCATCTGCACGGCATGCAGTTCCGCGAACGCCAGGCATGAGCAAGCGCGGCACCCGCACCCCGGGTTATTGGTACGACAACAGCCCGATCCCGCTGGCCGCACGCCTGCTGGCACCGATCTACGCAGCGGCCATTGCGTTGCGGCGCAGCGTCTACCGGCGTGGCTTGCGCAAGCGGCATGGCATCCCGGCGCCGGTGATCGTGGTCGGCAATGTCACCGCTGGAGGCACCGGCAAGACCCCGCTGACCATTGCCCTGGTGTCCAAGTTGCAGGATGCCGGCTGGACGCCCGGCGTGGCCAGCCGCGGCTATGGTCGCGATGACGCAGGCATGGCCCGCTGGGTGGATGCCGATACCCCGGTGGCACTGGGCGGCGACGAGCCGGTCCTGATCGCCTGGAAGACCGGCGCGCGCGTGCGCGTGGACAGCGACCGCGTCGCTGCCGCCAGGGCGCTGGTGGAAGCAGGTTGCGACATCATCGTGTGCGACGACGGTCTGCAGCACTACCGGCTGGCGCGCGACGTGGAGATCGAAGTGGTCGATGGCCAGCGCCGCTACGGCAATGGCCGGCTGCTGCCGGCCGGGCCGCTGCGCGAACCGGCTGCGCGTGCACGCGATTGTGATTTTCGGGTGGTCAATCTTGGCCAGGCCAGCGCTACCGCGGCCCCGCAGGCGCCGGACGATTCCGGTTTCGGCGAGTGGCAGATGCGGCTCAGCATCGACAGCGTGCAACCGATGGATGGCAAGCGCGCGCAACCCTTGAGCATGCTGGCCGGGCAGCGCGTGCATGCGGTGGCTGGCATCGCGCACCCGGAGCGGTTCTTTGCGATGCTGCGGGCACGCGGCATTGGCGTGGTGCCGCATGCGTTCCCGGACCATCATGTGTATCGCGCTGCAGATTTCAGCTTCGGCAGTCGCCTGCCGGTGCTGATGACCGAAAAAGATGCGGTGAAGTGCCGACCATTTGCCGACGAGTGGCTGTACAGCGTGCCGCTCAAGGCGGACCTGCCTGCTGCGTTCTGGGTGAGCCTGCTGGACCGCCTGAACAAGCTGGCAAGCCGCCAAGGCGCATGAACTGCGGCCACGCTGCGCGGTATAGCGCGCGAGGCACGGATAGGAGCGTGGGGGTTGGTGCCCAAGAGCGCAGGCATCATCCGCTCCGTGGCAACCACGCATGTCGCAATGCCATCGACGCACTCGCAACATCCCTGCTTGCACTGGTGCATGCAGGTCAGCCACTACACTGCGAATCAGCCTGACGTTGGCCCCGTGGCGCGCTGCTGCAGTCGTGCAGCGGCGTGTGCTGCGGGCAGGCGCACTGCGATCACCTTGCCGACATCCATCCCACCATTCTGCCGTTCAGAGCGCATACGCATGACCAATCCAACGCCTGCCGATTTCGTCGTCGCCATCCCGGCACGCTACGCGTCCACGCGCTTGCCCGGCAAGCCGCTGCAACGCCTCGGCGATCGTCCGATGATCCAGCATGTGGCCGAGCGGGCGCTGCTGGCCGGCGCGCGCGGGGTCTGGGTGGCCACCGATGATGCGCGGATTGCCGAAGCCATCGCGCACGTGCCGGGCGTGCAGGTGGCCATGACCGGTAGCGAGCACCTCTCCGGTACCGACCGCCTTGCCGAATGCGCGCGCATCGCCGGCTGGGATGCGGACACCTGCGTGGTGAATCTGCAAGGCGACGAGCCCTTTGCGCCTGCCGCCGGCATCCGCGCAGTCGCTGAGCTGCTGCTGCACTCGGGCGCCGACATGGCCACGCTTGCCGCACAGGTGGACACCGCGCATGACCTGTTCGACCCGAACGTGGTGAAGCTGGTGCGCACCGCAGGCGGGGATGCGCTGTATTTCAGCCGCGCGCCGATCCCCTGGCACCGCGACAGCTTCGCCAGCCAACCCGAGCAGCTGCCGGTGGACGGGCAGTGGCTGCGTCATATCGGCATCTACGCGTACCGCGCCGGTTTCCTGCAACGGTTTGCGGCCATGCCACCGGGCATGCTGGAACGCCTCGAATCGCTGGAGCAGCTGCGGGTGATGGAGGCCGGGCATCGCATCGCCGTTGCGTTGACGCCGGAGCAGTTTCCGCCGGGCATCGACACGCCCGATGATCTGGCCCGTGCCCAGGCGCGCGTGGCCTCTGCATGAAGCTGTTGATCGTGTGTCTGGCAATATCTGCCGCTCGCCGATGGGCGAGGGCGCCGTACGCGCGCAACTGGACGAGGCGCGGCTGTCGCGGCGCATCCAGGTCGATTCGGCCGGTACCGGCGATTGGCACGCTGGCGATCCGCCGGACCCGCGCGCCATCCGCTGCGCGCGCGGGCATGGTGTCGACATTTCCGGCCTGCGTGCGCGTCAGGTGCTGCGCGAGGATTTCGAGCATTTCGACTGGCTGCTGTGCGCCGACGGCAACAATCTACGTGATCTGCAACGGATCGCCCCCGCATCGCTGCGCGACAAGGTGGCACTGTGGTTGCCGTGGGCCGGCGTGGAGACACGTGACGACATCCCCGACCCATATACCGGCAGCAGCAAGGATTTCGAGCAGGTCTGGCAACTGGTCGATACCGCCGCGCGGCAGACGGTGGCCAGACTCACCCGAGGCTAATCACGCTTGGGCATAATCACCGCATGAATGCCCAGCTCACCCAGGAACTGCCGGAATTTCCCACCTGGCTCAACGCCAGGCCGTCCACCTTGCAGGAACATCGCGGCCGTGCGCTCGTGCTGGCCTTCGTCAACGCCAGCTCGGTGTGGTGCGCCGAACGCCTGGCCGAACTGGCGCAATGGCAGGCCCGCAGCCCCGGGCGCTTGCAGGTGATCGTGGTGCAGGTGCCGCGCTTCGACAGCGAGCGTCTGCCGCAACGCTCGCTCAAGCAGTTGCGCGGCCACGGCGTCAGCGCGCCGATCCTGCTCGACAAGGACTGGGAAACCTGGCGCCGGTTCAACATCCAGTCCTGGCCCACGCTGGTGCTGCTGGACGCCTACGGGCGCGAGCGCCAGCGCCTGGTCGGCGTCACCGGCGATCTGGACAGGGCGCTGGCCGCCTTGTGCGACGGCCAGCAGCCGCCTTCCGATGCAGACCTGCAGGGCGTGGCCGAGCGCGACCCCGAGCCGCGGTTGGCATTGCGCTTTCCCACCGGCCTGGCCGCAACCGAAGACCGTCTGTACGTCGCCGACACCGGCCACCATCGCGTGCTCGAGTGCACGCATGGCGGCCGTGTGCTGCGTCAGTTCGGACATGGCAACGCCGATCTCATCGATGGCGGCATCGGCGAAGCCGCATTTCGCCGCCCGCAAGGCCTGGCACTGGAACGCGACCAGCTCTACGTCGCCGATACCGGCAACCACGCGTTACGGCGCATCAACCTGCGCAGCGGGCAGGTGGACACCCTGTGCGGCACCGGTCGCTCAGGCGAGCCGGTCGAAGGGCCGCTGGCGTTCGCCGGCGCGTCCGCTCTGAACTACCCGCAGGGTCTGGCCGTTGCCGACAACCAGGTGCTGATCGCCATGGCCGGCGATAACCGCATCTGGAGCTACGACCTGGGTCGCGCGGCATTGAGTGCGCGCGCCGGCACCGGCTCCCTTGAAATCCGCGATGGCAGTGGCCATCTCGCAGCTTTCGCGCAACCGGCAGGATTGGCGTCAGTGCAGCAAGTGGCGTACGTCTGCGATGGGCTGGGCTCGTCGATCCGCACCATGCAGTTGCGCGGTGACCTGGTGCAGACCCTGGTCGGCGGGCAGGGCCTGTGGCAGTTCGGCGATGAGGACGGGCCACGCGGCACCGCGCAGTTGCAGTTTCCGCAGGCCATCGCGCTGGCCGCCGACTCGCCGTTGCTGTGGATCGCCGACACCGGCAACGGCCGCCTGCGCTGCCTGCGCCTGGGCGGCGGCGAGCTGACCACGGTCGAGCTGCCGCGGCGCCTGCATGGCCCGGCCGGTCTGGCGGTGGCCGCCGGTGCGGTCTGGATTGCCGAAACCGATGCCCATGCCGTGCTGCGTTACGACCTGGCAAGCGGCGTACTGAGTGATGTTGCGATAGACGAATGAACGCAAGGCCCCAAGCCGATTTCGATGGAAAAGCGTTTGCTGCGCAGCTGAGCACCGCGCCCGGCGTCTACCGCATGTATGCGGCCGACGACACCTTGCTGTACGTCGGCAAGGCGGGCGCGCTGCGCAAGCGCGTGGGCAGCTATTTCAACGGCACGCCGAAGAATGCACGGCTGACCTCGATGCTGTCGCAGGTGGCGCGCATGGACGTCACCGTGACCCGCAGCGAAGCCGAAGCGCTGCTGCTGGAAAACCAGCTCATCAAGTCGCTGTCGCCGCGCTACAACGTGTCCTTGCGCGATGACAAGAGCTACCCGTACGTGCTGCTCACGCGCGAGGACTGGCCGCGGATCGCCTTGCATCGTGGCCCACGTGCCGTGCAGGGGCGCTACTTCGGCCCGTACACCGGCGTGACCGGCGTACGTGAGACGCTGAGCCTGATGCACAAGCTGTTCAAGTTGCGCAGTTGCGAGGACAGCGTGTTCCGTAACCGCTCGCGGCCATGTCTGCAGTATCAGATCGGCCGTTGCAGTGGCCCATGCGTGGATCTGGTGGCCGCGCCCGATTACGCCGAGTCGGTGCGCCGCGCCACCATGTTTCTGGAAGGCAAGAGCGACCAGCTCGGCGAAGAGATCATGCATTCGATGCAGCAGGCCAGCGAAGCGCTGGAATTCGAGCGTGCTGCGCGCCTGCGCGATCTGTTGTCGTCGTTACGCAGCATGCAGAACCGCCAGTACGTCGATGGCCGCGCCGCCGACCTGGACGTGCTGGCCTGCGCCACGCAGTCCAGCCAGGCCTGCGTGCTGCTGCTGAGCTTCCGCGATGGCCGCAACCTGGGTACGCGCTCGTTCTTTCCCAAGACCAACGGTGAGGACAGCGCCGACGAGATTCTCGGTGCATTCGTATCGCAGTATTACGCCGAGCATTCGCCGCCGCGCGAGATCCTGCTGGATCGCGAAATCCCCGAGGCCGAACTGATCGAAGCCGCACTCAGTGCCGCTGCCGAACACAAGGTCGCGCTGAAGCGGAACGTGCGCGGCGAGCGTGCCGGCTATCTGCTGCTGGCGACCCGCAACGCGCAGCTGACGCTGGTGACCGAGCTCACCAGCCAGAGCGCGCAGCACGCTCGCAGCGAAGCGCTGCGCGAGATGCTCGGGCTTGCCGAATCGGTCAAGCGGGTGGAGTGCTTCGACATCAGCCACACCATGGGCGAAGCCACCGTCGCGTCGTGCGTGGTATTCGATGCCAGCGGCCCGGTGCGCGGCCAGTATCGGCGCTTCAATATTTCCGGCATCACCCCGGGCGACGACTACGCCGCGATGCGGCAGGCGATCGAGCGGCGGTTCCGGCGCGCGGTGGAAGAAAACGGCGTGCTGCCCGATGTGCTGTTGATTGACGGCGGTGCCGGCCAGCTGGCCCAGGCCCAGGCCGCACTGGCCGACCTGGGCGTCGAGAATGTCCTGCTGGTAGGCGTGGCCAAGGGCGAGGAGCGCAGGGCAGGGCACGAGGCGCTGGTAATGGCCGACGGCCGCGAGCTGCGCCCAGGCGCGGCGTCGCCGGCGCTGCAGTTCATCCAGCAGGTGCGTGACGAAGCGCACCGCTTTGCCATCACCGGTCACCGCGGACGCCGCCAGAAGGCGCGCATGACCAGCAAGCTCGAGGATATTCCCGGTATCGGGCCCCGACGTCGCGCCAGCCTGCTCAAGCATTTCGGCGGTCTGGTCGGCCTCAAGGCCGCTGGCGAGGCCGAGATCGCGCGGGTGGACGGAGTCAACGCCGCACTTGCCGCGCGAATCTACGCTAACCTGCACGGGCTGGCGCTTCCCGATGCGGCAGGCGAGTCGAGTCCGTAATGAAGTTGACCATCCCCACGTGGCTGACACTGCTGAGGATCCTGATGATCCCGGTGCTGGTCGTGGTGTTCTACCTGCCGTACACCTGGACAAATTTTGCGTCCGCCGGCGTGTTCGCGCTGGCTGCCATCACCGACTGGCTGGATGGCTGGGTCGCGCGGCGCTATCACCAGTATTCCGCGTTCGGCGCGTTTCTGGACCCGGTTGCCGACAAGTTGATGGTCGCAGTGGCGTTGTTCCTGATCGTGCAGGGTCATCCCACCCCGTGGATGGCCTTCTGGGCAGCAGTGATCGTCGGCCGCGAGATCGCCGTCTCCGCGCTGCGCGAGTGGATGGCCGAGATCGGGCAGCGTGCCAAGGTGCGCGTGGCCGTGATCGGCAAGGTCAAGACCACCGCGCAGATGGTGGCGTTGCTCTGCCTGCTGTATTCGGTCACGCCGGGGCAGATGCCGACGCACGAAATCTGGTTGGGCAATCTGATCTTCCGTGCCGGATACTGGACGCTGGCAATCGCCGCGCTGCTGACGCTGTGGTCGGGTTTCCAATATCTGCAGGCGGCCTGGCCGAGCCTGCGTGCCGACGAAAAAGCCGCAATCAGCAACAAGCCGAAAAAAATCGAAAGCAACAGTTGACACCTATGCTGTTCGCTGTAGAATTTCGCCTCCCAAGCGGGAATAGCTCAGTTGGTAGAGCGCAACCTTGCCAAGGTTGAGGTCGCGAGTTCGAGTCTCGTTTCCCGCTCCAGTTAGTGACAAGGCTCCCGTGTCGGGGCCTCGTCGTTTCAAGGCAGGATGCCTTGGGTTAGATGTTTCGGCCTGGTGGTAGAGTGGTTATGCAGCGGACTGCAAATCCGCGTACGCCGGTTCAATTCCGGCCCAGGCCTCCACATCGCATGCGCTTTTTTTTTTGCATCGGCAACGATGACAGGGCTAGCGCAACGAAGTGACAAGCTGTACAATTTAGTTTCACGCGGGAATAGCTCAGTTGGTAGAGCGCAACCTTGCCAAGGTTGAGGTCGCGAGTTCGAGTCTCGTTTCCCGCTCCAAATTCGAACCCTGGATATCAGATGATATCCAGGGTTTTTTATTTGTATCTGTGTGTCTGGATGTGCGCCGTTACCGGCCTGGTAGAGATGCTTTGGAAAGCATTTTTGAGCGATGGCGTAGTGGGCGCTGCCGGATGTGGAGTTGCAACCGCCTAGGCGGCAACGCATTGCGCTGGTGCCGCTCTCTGCACCCCTGCGCGCATAGGCAATCTCGCCCGGATACGTCGTTGTGCGGCCTTGCATCAGCGAAACCGACGCATACCGAGTAGCGGTAGCCGCTTTCTGCCTCGACTGGATCTTGGACGCCGTTCGGGTCGTATGCCTACTCACCAAGCGTGGCGTCGAGCCTTGTGACGTGGATGACTGCGAAAGGGGCAGTGCCGATTGACAGAATGCCAACGCAGCTCATCGCCGCTATGGCCTGCTTCAGCATGAGATGAGCAGCTACGGCCGCAGACAGTGAAAGCACGTCACGTTGAGTTGTCGCGAAGTCAACTCAGTCTGCTATCGGATGACGGTGCCTCACGTCATCGGTGCAGAAGCAGACCTACGCTGCGGTGGGGTGTGCCCGGGGCGGGGGTCGAACCCGCATAGCCTCACAGCTGAGGGATTTTAAGTCCCTTGCGTCTACCAATTTCGCCACCCGGGCATGACGATAGCGTGCCTGATTGCGCGGCGATTGTGAATCTCCAGACGAAGATCGTGCCAACTGCCGGTCCAAATCCCGCGTGCGCTATGCTGCCGCCGCACAGCTGCGCGGCAACCGATCGCGCGATCCCGAGGAATTGCATGTCCGGCACCCCGCTTGTCCCACCGCAGTACGCACGCATCGCCGTCATCGGACTGGGCTATGTCGGCCTGCCACTGGCAGTGGCGTTCGGCGAGCAGCAAGACACACTGGGTTTCGACATCGATGCGCACCGGGTTGCGCAGCTGCGCGAAGGGCACGATGCCACGCTGGAACTGGACGATGGCGAACTGGCTGCGGCCACTCAGCTACGCTATAGCGCGGCCGCGGAGGACCTGGCGACGTGCAGCATCTTTATCGTCACCGTCCCGACGCCGATCGATAGTTTCGAACAGCCGGATCTGGAACCGTTGCGCAGCGCCACCAGGTTGATCGCTGCCGCGCTCAAGCCGGGCGATCTGGTGATCTACGAGTCGACCGTATACCCGGGCACCACCGAAGAAGTCTGTGTGCCGTTGCTGGAAGCGGTGTCCGGCCTGCGTTTCAATACCGATTTTTTCTGTGGCTACAGTCCGGAGCGGGTCAATCCAGGCGACCGGCAACGCCGGCTGCGCGATATCCGCAAGATCACCTCCGGCTCGACGCCGCAGGCAGCCGATGCGGTCGATGCGCTGTATACCAGCATCATCACTGCCGGCACCTGGCGTGCGTCGTCGATGCGTGTGGCCGAAGCGGCCAAGGTGGTGGAGAACATCCAGCGCGACGTCAACATCGCGCTGGTCAACGAGCTGGCGTTGATCTTCGACAAGCTCGGCATCGACACGCTCGATGTCCTGGAAGCGGCAGGCACCAAATGGAATTTCCTGCCATTCCGCCCCGGCCTGGTCGGCGGGCATTGCATCGGGGTGGACCCGTACTACCTAATGCACAAATCCGAAAGCGTGGGCTACCACCCCGACCTCATTCACACCGCGCGGCAAGTCAACAATCGCGTGGGCCGGCACGTGGCCGAGCGGGTCTGCGGCATGCTGGCGATGCGCGGCGTTGCGCTCGCGCAGGCGAGGGTGCTGGTATTGGGTGCCACCTTCAAGGAAAACTGCCCGGACCTGCGCAACAGCCGTGCCCTGGAGCTGGTGCAATTGCTGCAGGCGGCCGATGTGCAGGTCGACACCTGCGATCCCTGGGCCGACCCTGCAGAGGCGCTGCTGCATGCCGGCGTGCAGTTATGCGAAGGCCCGGAGGAGGGCGCCTATGACGCCGTCGTGCTGGCGGTGGCGCATGCCCAGTATCGCGACTACGACGCCCAGCGCATTGCTGCACTGGGCAAGCCAGGTGCGGTGGTCTACGACGTCAAATCGGTGTGGCCGCGCGTGGCCGTCAGTGATCGGCTGTGAGTTGATTGCCGTGCTGCTTTAGCCACTCGATCGCACCAGACGCAGCGCGATGCCCGCTGGCGAAGCAGGCGGTCAGCAGATAGCCGCCGGTCGGTGCTTCCCAGTCCAGCATTTCGCCTGCACAGAACACGCCGGGGCGCGCCAGCGCCATCAACTGCGCGTCCAGGGCTTCCAGTTCCACGCCACCGGCCGAGCTGATCGCCTCTGCGAGCGGGCGCGGCCGCAGCAGCCGCAGCGGGAGTTGCTTGAGCGTGCGTGCCACCAACGCCGAATCGTCGCCGGCCTGTTTGCCGAGCAGTTCATAGACCAGCGCGGCCTTGACGCCCTCGATACCGATTTGGCGGCGCAGATGTTCGCTGAAACTACGCCCCTTGCGCGGCCTGGCCAACTCGGCGCCAACGCGCTCCAGCGAACGGTCGGGTAGCAGATCCAGCACCAATTCGGTTGTGCCATGCGCCTCGATCTGCGTACGCAGCTCGGCCGCGATGGCATAGATCAGGCTGCCCTCGATCCCGGTTTCTGTGATCACGCATTCGCCCTGCAGCGCGTGCTGCACGCCCGTGCTGTCGCGCCAATGCGCGACCACCGGTTTGAGCGGTGCGCCCGCATGCCGTTGCGAGAAATGCGCACTCCAGTCGAGATCGAAGCCGCAGTTGGCCGGTACCAAGGGGCGCACGGCGATGCCGTGCTGCTGCAGCGGGGCCTGCCAGGCGCCATCGGAGCCAAGCTGCGGCCAACTGCCGCCACCCAGTGCCAGCACCGTTGCATCCGCCTGGAGGTCGATAGCGCCGGCGGGTGTGGAAAATCGCAGCGCACCGTCAGCATTCCATCCCAGCCAGAGATGCTGCACATGAAAGGTGACGCCCTGGTCCTTGAGGCGACGCACCCAGCCGCGCAGCAAGGGCGCAGCCTTGCGGTCGATCGGAAACACCCGCCCGGAGCTGCCGACATAGGTCTCCACGCCCAGCTCGCGCGCCCAGGCGCGCAATGCATCGGCATCGAACTCTTGCAGCCACGCCGCCACCATCGGCGTGCGCTCACGATAGCGCTGGGCGAACAGCGGCATCGGATCGGAGTGGGTGAGATTGAGTCCGCCCTTGCCGGCGATCAGGAATTTGCGCCCCACCGAGCCTTTCGCCTCGTACAGATCCACGGCGATCCCGGCAGCACACGCCACTTCGGCAGCCATCAATCCCGCAGGCCCGCCGCCAATGACCGTCAGCCGCGGTCTGCTCGCATCCATCATCACTTTCGCACTCAGCGCGGCTGCACGCCGAGCAATTCCACATCGAACACCAGCGAAGCGCCCGGGGGTATGACACCGCCTGCGCCGTTGTCGCCATAGCCGTAGTCCGGGGGGATCATCAAGGTGCGCTTGCCGCCCACGCGCATGCCGGCAACGCCTTCGTCCCAACCGCGGATCACCTGGCGGCCACCCAGCACGAACTGGAACGGCTCGGCGCGATCCAGCGAGCTGTCGAACTTCTTGCCGTGTTTGTCGGCGGCTTTTTCGTCGTACAGCCAGCCGGTGTAATGCACCGTCACCAGGGAACCGGGCGTGGCCTCCGCGCCGGTACCGGCAGTACGGTCGATCCGCTCGAAGCTGGCGATGGTGCCCCCGGAAGGCGGCAGGGCGGGCGCACAGCTGGCAAGCAGCAGGGCGGCACAGAGCGTCAGCACAAGGCGCATGGGTATGTCCGTGAAGGAAGGCCGCCATTATCGCACCTGGCTCCCGGTATCATCGTCCCATGGCCAAGCTGCTGCTCAACCTGCGCAATGTCCCCGACGACGAGGCCGACGAGGTACGGGCGCTGATGCGCGAGCACCTGGTACAGATCTACGAAACGCGGCCCAGCAACTGGGGGATCTCCGCAGGCGGCATCTGGCTCAGCGACGATGCGGACCATGCACGCGCCAAGGCCTTGCTGGGTGCCTACCAAGCACAGCGCGGCGCGATCGCACGCGCGCAGCGCCAGGAGGCGATTGCCGCCGGCACCGCCGAAACCTTTGGCGCATTGCTGCGCAAACGCCCGGTCTTCGTGATCGCCACGCTACTGGGCATGCTGGTCGTGGCCTCGTTGGTGTTACTGCCGTTTCTGCTGTTGCGCGGCTGAGCGGTCCGGGGCCGGGACCGATGTGACCGAGATCGCGGCAGATCCAATGCCTCTGCCATCGAGCAGCGCGCCGCGTGCCGCTGCGCCGCGCCGTTCCGGAGCACGTTCGATCTTGTCCAAGCGCTCGCTAGCTCTGGCCTGCCGCCTTAAAATAGCCGCATGATTACCAATACTGCGGCTTACCACTTCGTCGCCATCCAGGACCCGCAGCCGCTGGCCGACAGCGTGCTGGCGCAGGCCGAACAGCACCTGCTGAAGGGCTCGGTGCTGGTGGCCGAGGAGGGCATCAATCTCTTTCTGGCGGGCGAGGCGGACCGGATTGACGCGTTCTACCTGTGGTTGCAGTCAGACAGCCGCTTTGCGCACATGCGCATCAAGTACAGCCAGAGCACGCATCAGCCCTTTGCGCGGCTCAAGGTGAAGGTCAAGCCGGAGATCATCAGCTTCCGTCGCCAGGATGCATCGCCACTGCCGGGCCGTGCGCCTGCAGTGAGCCCCGCAGTGTTGCGGGAGTGGATGCGCACTGGCCACGATGATCGTGGTCGCCCGCTGGTGCTGCTGGACACGCGCAATGCGCAGGAAGTGGCCTATGGCACGTTTCATGGCGCCCTGACCTTGCCGATCGACAAGTTCACCGACCTGCCTGCAGCCCTTGAGCCGCACCGCACCGCGTTGGCCGATGCCACGGTGGTGAGCTTTTGCACCGGCGGTATCCGTTGCGAAAAGGCCGCTGTCTGGATGCAGGCCGAGGGCATGGACAACGTGCTGCAGTTGGAGGGCGGCATCCTGGGCTATTTCGAGGAAGTCGGCGGCGAAGGCTACGACGGCCGCTGTTTCGTCTTCGACGAGCGCGTTGCACTGGACCCGCAATTGCGGCCGCTGGTGGACGACGCGCGGACCACCGAGCCAGGAAAAGTCTGACCGGGCACGACTGGGTTGCCCGATGCAGCTGGCATTGCAGGCGCTCGCATCATGTCAACACGCTGCACTACAGAGCCGCCACGTGGTACTACACGTCGGAATGCGTGCAGTTCGCTCTAACTTGAGCGTAATACGTTGCATCGAGCTTGCCCTGAATTATTCACGGAGCTAGGCTGCATCAGCCAGCCGCACAGCGAGGACAACAAGGATGACCATCAGAGTTTTTCTGATCGACGATCATGCACTCGTGCGTACCGGCATGAAAATGATCCTGTCCAAGGAAGTGGACGTCGATGTGGTGGGTGAGGCAGAGAGCGGTGAAGCCGCCTTGCCGCAGGTTCGTCAACTCAAGCCCGATATCGTGCTGTGCGATCTGCACCTGCCCGGCGTGAGCGGTCTTGAAATCACCGAGCGCATCGTCAAGGGCGATTACGGCACGCGCGTGATCATCGTGTCCGTACTCGAAGATGGTCCGCTGCCCAAGCGCTTGCTCGAAGCCGGTGCGTCCGGCTACGTGGGCAAGGGGGGCGATGCGCATGAATTGCTCCGCGCAGTACGCGAGGTGGCGTTGGGGCGGCGTTATCTGGGCAACACGATTGCGCAGAATCTGGCGCTGTCCAATCTCGAAGGTGGCGGCTCCCCCTTCGATGCGTTGTCGCCACGCGAGCTGGAGGTGGCCTTGTTGCTGACCCAGGGCCTGCGCCAGGAAGACATCGCCAAGCGCCTGAATCTCAGTGCCAAGACCATCAATACGCACAAGGCGCGCCTGTTCGAAAAGGTCGGCATCCAGGACAACATCGCGTTGGCCCGTCTGGCCAATCAATACGGCCTGACCGATCCTGCCCGCACGATGTGACGCCTGGCCGTCGCTCGTTGAGCACTGCGCTGCATGGGTTCAATCGGTCAGGTTTCCGGTTCCAAAGTGCGTAAAGCTGGCTGGCGCCCTGGATCCGCTGGCGAAGGCTTGTAAGCGGTTATCGCAGCACGCAGCGCAGGGCGAGGCGATTCCGCTGATGCAAACGCAGCGCGCGGCGCAGGACAAGGCGATTCCGTTGACTCAGGCAGCGCCTACACGCCGAAAAAGCGTCCATCGCAGCAAGCGACAGGACATCAGGACTGGCAGGTGGTCAAGCGATGGCCTGCAGCCACGACGTAGCGCGGCGCCTGCTGCACTCCGGGAGTTCTCACGACAAGAGCGCTGAAGTCGCTTCAGGCTCGATCAGCATCCGCTGGCCCGCACAGATCTGGCCGCTGCACGGCGGTGTGGGAGCAGGTTCTTGCGATGCGCGAACTAGAGTGGCCTGGCGCAGGGCTTTCTTTTGCAGCGCTATCAGCACCACACGCGCAAAAAAAAACAGCGGCCCGAAGGCCGCTGTGTCTTGACGCTTCCTGACCGGCTAATGCAGGTCAGGTAGTGCGGCCGGCGTAACGATCAGTGCTGGTCACGCGGCTTGTCGGCGTCACCATCTTCTTTGGAGGCACCCTCGGCATCGGCATCAGCCGACGACGCTGCAGACTTGGACGCTTCGGAGACAACAACGGTCGCCTTCGGCGCGTCGGCGTCCGGCCGCTGCGTAGCTGCAGGCGCTACCGCTGCCGGCTGCGTTTGCTGCGCCTTGGGCGGGACCGGCGTAGCAGACGTTGCAGGTGCTGCATCATCCTTTGGGGCCAGTGCGTCCAGCATGGTCGTCTGCACCGGCGCGTAGGGCTTGCGTACCGGCGGAGCGGCTGCTTCGTCTGCAACAGGCGTCTGCGGCACCGTCGTGGTCGAGGTCACTGCGACATCGACGGACGGAGCGACTGCACTGGTCTGCTCGGCATGCGGTGCCTTGGCGGTCACCACGGCGGCCTGCGCAGAAGGAGCGGTTGATGCAGCCGCTGCAGGAGCAGCCTGCTCTGCCGTCACCGACGTCGATGCCGACGGCTTGGCAGGCTCCGGCTGTGCTGCCGACGTTTCCGGCACGGTTGCAGTAGGGCGGTCCGGCGTACCGGCCGAGGACGCTGCGGCATCAGTCGATGCCTCGGGGACCGGCGTCGGCTGCGTAACAACGGTCGGCTCGCTCGTCGACGACGGTGCAGCAGCTGGCGCGACTGGCTTGGTGACAGCCGCCGGTGCGGCAGGCGCTGCCGCGCTGCCCGGTGTCGCCGTCACCGCAGGTACCTCGGCAGCGGGCGAGGGCACAGTGGCGTCAACCGCCACTGGTGCCGAGCTGGCGGCCGGCGTTGCCTCGGTTGCCGACGCCTGCTTGGCGATCGGGGCCGGAGCTGCGGGCGAGGTCGCAGTGACCTCTTGCGAGCTCGCCGGAGTCGCTGCTGCCGGAGCAGACGCAGTCCGCGCCGGCGCTGCCGCGACGGCAGCGTCATTGCGTGCCCGCTCCGCTGCTGCGGCAGCCGGGGCTGTGGCTTGCTGCTCGAACGACGGTGCCGCGTTGGACACCGGCGCCGTCGTCGCGGTGGTATCGCTGCCCGACTGGGTTTCCGCACGTTCCTTGGGAACCGGGCGTGGTTTCACCGGTGCCGCAGCGTCGGGCTCGGGCCTGGTGCGGGCGGCCGGCGCGGGAGCGTCATCATCGAAGTCGAACTCCGGCTGACCCGCACGCGGAGCGGCAGATGCCTGGCCCTGCGTATTGGCTTCGTCGCCGTCGTTGTCGCCTTCCAGATCACCATCAACATCGCCATCGAGATCGTCCGTCTCCAGACCATCCACGTTGCTGCCACCCTCACCGTTTGCGCCGGCGCCACGACGACGACGACGGCCGCCGCGACGACCGCGGCGGCGACGGCTTCCACCTTCGCCATTAGCCGCATCATCGCCCGCGCCTTCCTGGCCGGGAGCATCCGCAACCGCGTCACTGCCGCGATCGGCCGTGGACTCGCTCACCACAACCTCGACCGGGTGTGCCTGGGTGGCCTCAGCCGCACTGGCTTGCACGGTGGCAGGCGCAGCGGTTTCAGCGATGGCTGCAACCACACCCGTCGTCGTTGCACTTGCTGCCGTCGAGGTCAGGGTCTGCGCCGAGGCGGTCCCTTCATCCTGACGTGCAGGACGCGGCTGCCGCTCGGACGGTGCGCCATCCTGCTGTGCAGGTGCACGTGGCGGACGGGGCGCCTGGTTCTGCTGCTTGGGCTTCTGCTGCTGCGGCTGTTGCTGCTTCGGTGCCTGCGACTCGTTGCGCGGCGGCTTGGGCGCCTGCACCTGCTGCTGGGCCTGGGCGCCGTTTTGCGCGGCCTGGCCGTTCTGGCCATTGGCCGGCTGGCGGCGCTCGTCGCGACGTTCCTTGTTGGCGCCGTTGCCATTGCCGCGCTGATTGCCGTTGCCGCCATTGCGGGCATCGCGTCCGTCACGGCGTTGGCCGCCACGTTCACCGCGCTCGTTACGTGGATTACGGCCGGCATCGTTCTGCCGCGGGCGCTGGGTCGTCTCGGGCGCTGGCGCGATCGGCTCGACCCCGCCGAAGATGCGCTTCAACCAACCAACCACACCAGTGACCGGCGCCGGGATTGGCACCGTCACCACCGGGGCCGGTACCGCGACGGGCGCCACCGGGGCAGGGGCCTCTTCACGCACAGGCGCCGGCTGGCTCGGCTTGATCGAGGTCACCGCCGGGGCCGCCGGGATGTTCAACTGCGCCTTGGTCAGCGCATGCACCGGCAGCTTGCGCGGGGTGCCGCGCTGGTAGCTCGGCTTGCCGCTGTCTTCGCCCAGCTCGTTTTCGCGCAGGCGGGTGACTTCGTAGTGCGGGGTGTGCAGCTGCTCGTCGGCGACAATGATGATCGGCGACTCGTGGCGCTGCTCGATCTCACGCAGCGCGCTGCGCTTTTCGTTGAGCAGGTAGTTGGCGATTTCCACCGGGGCCTGGACCAGCACCTGCCCGGTGTTTTCCTTCATGGCGTGCTCTTCGGCCACGCGGATGATCGACAGCGACAGCGACTCGACACTGCGCATGCGGCCATGGCCGTCGCAACGCGGGCACACGATCTGGCTGGATTCGCCCAGGCTTGGACGCAGGCGCTGGCGGCTCATTTCCATCAAGCCGAAGCGCGAGATACGGCCAAGCTGCACGCGGGCGCGGTCGTACTTGAGCGCGTTCTGCAGCTTGTTTTCGACTTCGCGCTGGTGCTTGGACGAGGCCATGTCGATGAAGTCGATCACCACCAGGCCACCCAGGTCGCGCAAGCGCAACTGGCGTGCCACTTCTTCGGCCGCTTCCAGATTGGTCTGGAACGCGGTCTCTTCGATATCGCTGCCCTTGGTGGCGCGCGAGGAGTTCACGTCGACGGCGGTCAGCGCTTCGGTCTGGTCCACCACGATCGAGCCGCCCGAGGGCAGGCGCACGTTGCGCTCGTAGGCGCCTTCGATCTGCGATTCGATCTGGAAGCGATTGAACAGCGGGATGTCGTCGGTGTAATGCTTGAGCTTGCGCAGACTCTGCGGCATCACCTGCTTCATGAATTCCTGGGCGTCGGCATACAGCTCCGGCGTATCGACCAGGATTTCGCCCACATCGGCGCGCAGGTAGTCGCGCAGGGCGCGGATGATCAGGCGCGATTCCTGGTAGATCAGGAAGGCGGCCGGCTTGCTCAGCGCGGCCTCGGCGATCGCCTTCCAGGTCTGCAGCAGGTAGTCCAGATCCCACTGCAGTTCTTCGGCATCACGCCCCACACCGGCGGTGCGGATGATCACGCCCATGTCGTCGGGGATGTCGAGCTTGTCCAGCGCTTCCTTCAACGCGGCGCGGTCTTCGCCCTCGATCCGGCGCGAGACGCCACCGGCGCTCGGCGAATTGGGCATCAGCACCATGTAGCGGCCGGCCAGCGAAATGAACGTGGTCAGGGCGGCGCCCTTGTTGCCGCGTTCTTCCTTGTCGACCTGCACCACGATTTCCTGGCCTTCGCGCAGCAGCTCGCGAATGGTCGACTTGTTGTGGTCGACGCCGGCCTGGAAATAGTCGCGGGAGATTTCCTTCAGCGGCAGGAAGCCATGGCGCTCGGCGCCATAGTCCACGAACGCCGCTTCCAGAGAAGGCTCTAGCCGGGTGATGCGGCCCTTGTAGATGTTGGATTTCTTTTGTTCCTTGGACGGCTGTTCGATGTCGATGTCGTACAGGGTCTGGCCGTCCACAATCGCCACGCGCAGCTCTTCGGCCTGCGTTGCGTTGATCAGCATTCGCTTCATTGTTGCGTTCCTCACGCGCTCTACCGCGCGGAACGCCGTGACGTTTCGCCTCTGGAACAGCTTGTCGGCCCTTCGCGCAACGCGCGGACAGGCCTGACCAGGGTTTCCAGCGCTGCAACACCACGGCATGCCGCGGGAGCGCTTGTCTTTAGGTTTTATAGGTGTTTCAGGGCCGGCAGCCGCGTCCGGACGAACCGGGGCAGCGCACGGGACATGTTCAGCGCAACGGTCAAAGACCGCCGGCGATGGCCGGGTAGGCCGGTGAGCCGCTAACATGGCCGCCCCTGGGGCGGTGGTCGCGCACTGTGCCGGAATCATCGGAAGTCAGGCTTCTGGCCAATCAACTTCCAACGAAATCAAACCCTTATCTCGCTCGCCGAGTGTAACAGAATAAAGAGCCGGATGACCGACCCCCAGCCCCCCAAGCCGCCTGCCGACCGTGTGGGCGTGCGCATTCTCAAAGTTCCGGAAGACCGTGCAGGGCAGCGGCTGGACAATTTCCTGCTTGGCCAGCTCAAGGGCGCGCCGCGCAGCCTGATCTACAAGCTGGTCCGCAGTGGCCAGGTGCGGGTGAACGGCGGGCGGGCCAAGGCCGAGCGCAAGCTCGAGGGTGGCGAAGAAGTGCGCATCCCGCCGGTGCGGGTGAACGAGGAGGGCGACAAGGCCGCGCCACCGTCGTCGTTCCTGGCCCGGCTGGAAGCGGCCATCGTGTTCGAGGATGCGCGGCTGCTAGCGCTCAACAAGCCGTCCGGGGTTGCCAGCCATGGCGGCAGCGGGATCAGCTTCGGTGCCATCGAAACCCTAAGGGCGTTGCGGCCGAATCAGACCCTGGAACTGGTACACCGGCTCGATCGCGATACATCCGGCCTATTGATCGTGGCCAAGAAGCGCTCGGCGCTGACCGAGCTGCAGGCCTTGATGCGCGAGGACGACCGCGTCGAGGGCCGCGGCATCACCAAGCGCTACCTCACCTTGCTGGTCGGGCGCATGCCCGACGGCGTGATGACGGTGGACGCGCCGCTGCATATCGGCCTGCGCCAGGGGGGCGAGCGGCATGTGCAGGTGAATGCGATCGGCAAGCCGTCGCTGAGCCATTTCAAGTTGCTGGAACGGCGCGGCGGGCACTCGTATTGCGAAGTGCGCATCGAGACCGGCCGTACCCACCAGATCCGTGTACATGCCCAGCACCTGGGGCACCCGGTGGCCGGCGACGACAAGTACGGCGAGGCCGAGGTCAACAAGCGGCTGCGTGACCAGTTGGGCCTGAAGCGGCTGTTCCTGCACGCGGCGTCGCTGGAGTTCGCGCTGGATTCCGGCAAGACACCGTATGTGCTGAGCGCGCCGCTGGCGCCGGAGTTGGCCGAGGCACTGGACCGCCTGGGCCGCTGACGCAGGGGGTGCTACGCCAGCGGATCAATGCAGCCCTGGCTGACCGGAGTCAGCCAGGGCCTGTGGCGTAGCGAAAGAAGGCGGCACATGGGGGCGCCAGCTTCGGCCATTTCCCTCGACGTGTAGGACGGCTACGCGATGCCGACGACAGCCGCCTCAGCTGTCGTGACGACGCTCGTGATGCGACGGCGCCTGCGCATGCGATTGGGACGGCCGAGGTGCCGGCGCACGATCTGGGGCGGCGCGGGGTGTGGCGAACGTGGCGACGCGCTGCGGATGCTGCTGCGCCTGAACCTGCATCAGCGGGCGTGGCTCCGGACGCGGCGGTCGCACCGGTAGTTGATGTTCCGCCCGCGATGGCATCACGAGCGCGGCTTGCTGGCGAGGCGCCACGCGGGGTTGTTCCCGCAACTGAGGCGGCCGGGGCTGCAGCGGTGCCAGCGTGCGCGGCGGGATGTCGTGCATGTTCCGGGCGGTAAACGCCTCGCGCAGCGACAGGGTGGGACGAGCGGTTTCACGAGCCGGTTCACTGGCAGGGCGGATAGCGCCCGCAGGCAGCGCCTGATGTGCCGGCAGTGGTGGCATGCGCGCCAGCGCGATCGACGATTCGCCCGTCCGCATTGCCGGAGGTTCGGCAGCGGGCATCGGGTGCGGCGTGGTCGCTGGGCGCGCTGGCGACGGCAGGCTGACAGGCACGGGCTGCGGAGCTCTCGCGGCCACCGGGCGTCCTGCCTGCAGCATCTGCGCAGTGAAGTGCGGTGCGGACAGGTGCGCGACGTCGGGCGCATGGTGCAGGTCGGCGGGCAAAGGCGCCAGTGCGGTTGGTCGCGGCAACGTACCGAGAGATGGTGCAGCCGCTGCGGTCGGCATGGCCGTGCGCGCCGCGGGCGAGCCTGCTTTCGCAACCTCCGGTCCCGGCACAGGCGTGTAGGTCGTGTTCGACCACTGACGCTGGTCCTGCTGGTGCACAGAGGACCGCGCATCCACAACGGTGGTGTGGTTGTCGGTGATGGTGGTACGGGGCGCGTAGACGCGATTCTGGTAGACCACGTAATGCGGTGCGGCTGGTGGCGCGTTCCAGTCCACGCCCCAGCTGTTCCAGCCCCAGTGATGCCACGCCGGCGCTGGCGTGGCCCAGCCGAACCAGCCGTGGTGGTGCTCCAATGCGCTGCCGACCAGCACACCGACGCCAAACGACACCGCGCCGACGGTCGCCACATCGCCCTGGTCATACCAACGCACCGGGCGGTAGCGGTACTCGCGGTACACATTCACCGGGGTTCCGTACACCACGTCCGGGTCATAGCGCGGCACATACACCACCTGCGGTTGCGCAGGCTCGATGGTGATCACCTGCGAGGGCGGTGGGACGCGTTCTCCGTCCAGGATCGGCGTTACCACGACGTGCCGGGCGACCTGGACCTGCTGCTGTGGCGTGCTGCGCAGGTGGCCGCTGGCTTGCGCCCGCTGGCGCATGATCTGCACTGCGTCGAGCACGTCGTTCGGGTCATGTGCGTAAGCCTCGCCCAGTGCGCGGGTCCAGTCGAGATTGCCAGCCAACTGGTCCACGACATCGGGGAAGGCGGTCAAGGCCTTGACGCTGGGGTCCCAGGGCTGCGCGACTGTGGCCTGCGCGCGGTCGGCGGCTGTCAGGGCGCGGTTGCTGCGCAACCAGTCCTGCGCCGTGAGTACCTGGTCGGGATAGACCGACGCCGCCAGCGTCTGGGCCAGCAGCTTGTCGGGAAACAGGGCGATCGGCGCCACCAGTCGATACAGCTGGTCTGCGGTGGGCGCGGTGTAGGCCGGCGCCGTCGGCGTGACGGTGGCCGGGTCGGTTGGCATCGCTGTGGGTGTCGGCGACGGTGCGCTGCGTTGGCAGCCGCCGAGCGCCAGGACACCGCTCGATGCGAGTGCCAACGCCCAGGCAAGGCGCCCCCGTGACCATGTGCGTTGCATACGGCACCTCGCTGTGCGCGCGTGGATGACGCGCGTACCATGCGCCGCATTCAATGTCTGGAAGCTGGCTGACGTGCGGGCGATTGCGAGGCTGCGCACCCATGTTCAGCCGCCATGCGGCTTGCCGAAGTGGCCGGCCGTCAGCGTGGGTGGACCGTCATCCTGTGCGCTGCGAACGCCACGTTTCGATCCTTGCCCAAGGCTCCTGGCGGCGTGGCAGTGCTCGATCGCCTACTCCGTACTCAAGGCGTTGCGAAGCGGAACAACACCAGGCTGATTGCCAGCGTACCCATGCCCGAGACCAGGCCGTAGACGGTCTCGTGGCCCTGCGCATAGCGCTTGGCTGCCGGCAGCAGCTCGTCAAGGGCAAGAAACACCATGACCCCGGAGATCAGCCCGAACACCGCACCGAACACGGCGTCGGACAACACATTGGACAAGGCCAGATAGCCGATACCCGCACCGATGGGTTCGGCCAGTCCGCTCAGCAGGCTGGCGCCGAAGGCATAGAACTTGTTACGTGTGGCGAAGTACACCGGCACCGCGATCGCGATGCCTTCAGGGATGTTGTGGATGGCGATGGCGAACGCCAGCGGCATGCCCACTACCGGGCTTTCCAGGGTGGCGAAAAACGTCGCCAGACCTTCGGGGAAGTTATGCGCCGTGATCGCAATCGCAGTCATCAGGCCAACGCGCCGGATGTAGGCACGGTTGTCGTCGCGGAACTGCGGGTCGTCCGTGGACAGGCTCTGGTGCGGGTTGGGCACCAGTCGGTCGATCGCCATGATCAACAGCATGCCGCCCAGGAAGGTCAACGTGCCGAAGGTGAAACCCAGCTTGTCGTTATAGGCGCTGGAAAACGCCGCGATCGACTTGTTGAGGATTTCCGACAGCGACACATACACCATCGCACCGCCGGCGAAGGCCAGCCCGAACGCGAGCAGCCGCGGATTGGGCTTTTTGGCGAACACCACCATGAGGCTGCCAAGACCCGTGGCCAGTCCCGCGGCCAACGTAACCGCCAGCGCGGTCCAGACGTTCTGTGATGACACCTCAAGCATGCGATGCGACGACCTCGTGGAATGGAAAGCGCTCCTGCGGCAGGCACGTCACGTGCGTGGTCGCTGGCGGCAGCAGGATGGCCATCCACGGATGACGAACGCGTGCTGTCGAAGGCGACCGTGCGGGACATGAACGCCGGGCAAGGCCCATGGGCGCGATGCCTCATGTAGGCGGCAGCGAGCGCCTGCGCCCGCCGCCGATCAGCCCCTTCAGCTGCCGCGGCGTGCGCGTTCTTCGATGGCGAAGCATTCGTCCGGGCGCGGCACCGGCGGCTTGAACGCGACCGGCACCTGGATGGTCTGTGGCACCGGCTGCCCGTTGCGGGTGGCGGCCTTGAACTTCCACTCGCGCACGCGCTTCTGGGCGGCCTCGTCCAGCACCGGCTGGCCGCTGCCCTGCGTCACCGACACATCGGTCGGCGTGCCTTCGGTCCCGACGACCACCCGGAGCACGGTGGTGCCGCCGACGCCGGCGCAGGCCAGCTCGGGCGCATATTCGGGCGGCGGCGTCTTTATGGCGGCAAGCTCGGTGGGGGCCACGGTAGGGGTGGTGGCCTGTTGCGGAGCTTTGCCGCAGCCGCTGAGGCCGGCCGTCAGGCAAAGGCCGGCGAGCGCAGCGCGAAACATGGTCATGCAGTGACTCCCTGATCGTAGAGTTGCGCGGTCTTGGCCGCGCAGATGAAGTCGTTTTCACTCAGGCCGCCCACGTCGTGGGTGGAATAACGCACCACGACCCGGTCGTAGTGCACGCCCAGGTCGGGGTGATGGTCTTCGCGATGCGCAATCCAGGCCAGCGCGTTGACGAAGGCCAGGGTGCGGTAATAGTCGGCGAAGCGGAACGTGCGGGTGATGGCCGTGCCGGCTTCGCTCAGCTCCCAGCCGGGAACCTGCGGCAGCAGCTCGGCCAGGCGTGCTTCGCCAAGCTTGTGATCGCTGCCCTTGCGCGGAAGGCAATGGGCCTGCTCCAGGGGAATCAGATCGGTCATGACGGTCTCGCAGGGGTGGCGGACGGCGCACCCGCCAGGATCACGGTGTTCCATGAGCGAGGGCGCATTGAGCGGTAGAATAACCCGCATGATCCAGATATCCGACAAAGCCCAGACCTATTTCCGCAAGCTCATCGAACGCGAAGGCGTGCCCGGCATGGGCGTGCGCCTGAGCGCGGTGGACCCGGGAACCCCGCGCGCCGATGCCCGGCTGGAGTTCGCCGAACCGGCGGACCTGAGCGGCGACGAGTGGGCCATCGACTGCGATGGCTTCACCTTGTATGTCGTGGCGGCCAGCGTGCCGTGGGTGGATGGCGCCGAGATCGACTACGTCACCCAGTCCACCGGCAATCAGCAGCTCACCATCAAGGCGCCCAAGATCAAGGGCGAGGCACCGGCGGAGTCGGCCTCGATGGTAGAGCGCGTGCGCTGGGTGGTGGAGAACGAGATCAACCCGCAGCTGGCATCGCATGGTGGACGCGTGGCGGTGCAGGAAGTCTCGGCCGATGGCGTGGTGCTGCTGCGTTTCGGCGGCGGCTGTCACGGCTGCGGCATGGCCGATGTCACCCTCAAGCAGGGTATCGAGAAGACGCTGATGGGACGCGTACCCGGCGTGATCGCGGTGCGCGATGCCACCGATCACGCCACTGGCGACGCCCCGTACATTCCGCGCGACAGCGCGGCCTGATTCCGCACCACCGGTGACGACGGCTGCCGATCTGCTGCAGGCACTGCGCGCGCGCATGCCGGGCAAGCTCATTCTGGATCGGCGTACCGGCCTGCCGTATGGCTGGGGTATCTGGATGGGCAACCGCGCACAGGCCGCTGCGTCGTTCAACGATGGCCAGCTGACGGATGTGCTGCTGGCACGGGCACAGCCATCGCAGCGCCAGGTGAGCGGCGCAGCCATCCTGTCGCCATTCCAGGCATTTTGCAGTCTGTGGTGGCAGCACTGGGACCCGCGTCCGAAGGATCAGCGTCGGCAGCACTGCTTGGCGTTGCTCGGCAGCTTTCTGATCCACCTCGGTTTCATTGCGCTGCTCGTCTGGGTGGTCACCGTGCGCTGGGCGCCGGATGACACCAAGCCTGGCGATGAATCGCGGGTACGCATGACCTTCATTGGCGATGGCGCGGTGGAGCAGGGCGGTGGTGCGGGGCAACCTGGATCTGCGGCACCGGCTACGGCGTCTGCTTCAGCGCAAGCACATGCATCGGTGGCAGCGGGCGAACCAACTCCATCGCCGACGCAGGCGCAGCCGGCTGCCGATCCGGTCGAAAGCTCCAGTACGGCACAGATGCAAAACGCGGCGCCGGAGCCGGCGGATGCGGTCAGCGAACCGGTGACCGCGGATGTTCCGCAAGTGACCGTGCAGGTGCCGCCGGTGATGATCGAATCCCCGCTGCAAGTGACCGAAACGCCGGTGGCCACCAACGATTTTGTCGTGCCACCGCCACCAACGATCACGCTGACGCCGCGTGCCATCGAACGCGCGGCGCCGCAGGTCGAGGTCCATCAACGCGACATCCAGACAGTGACCGAGCGCCCGCAGGTTCGCGAACTAAAACGTCCTGCTACCGAAGTGGCGGTGCGCACTGCCGATGCGCCAACGGTGCGCGAGCGCGACGTCGTCATACCCGAGCGCCCACAAGTGCCGGCGCCGGCCGCACGCGTGCGCGAGATAGCACCGGCGGTGCGCATGCCCGACGTCGCGGTGCGCACCGCAGAGTTGCCGAGCGTGCCCGATCCGGCGCCGACGCCTGCACCTGTGGCGGCGGCACCTGCGGCGCAAGCGGCGCCTGCCGATGCTTCCCCGAGGCAGGCAGCCGCCGCCGCAGCATCGGTGCAAGCGGCAGCGCAGTCGCAGGCCAATCCCTCTCAGTCCGAGCGTTCCAGCAGCGCGGCAGCATCGTCAGCAGCTAAGCCGGCAGCCGACAGCAATGCCGGCCCGAAGCCTGCTGACCGCAGCGGCGGATGGGATGTCGCCGCCAATGCAGACGACTGGAGCAAATCCGACCGCAACCGCCGCGGCGAAACCACAGGCGGCAATGGTCGGCGCGATGGCATGTTCAACAGCGACGGCAGCGTCCGCGTGGCCGGGACCGGCGATGCCGGCAGCGGCGCTGGCGATCGCGGGCCGCCCGGCAGCGACACCGACACCTGGACCCGCGACCAGATCGCCCAGGGCGGCACCTGGCTCAAACGGCCGCCGTACGGCTACACGCCGACCTCGCTGGACAAGTACTGGATGCCCAACCAGACGCTGCTGCAGGAATGGGTGCGCCGCGGCCTGAAAAAGATCGAGATCCCGATCCCGGGCACCACCACCAAGATCAGCTGCGTGGTGTCGCTGCTGCAATTCGGCGGCGGCTGCGGCCTGAGCGACCCGAACCTCAACGACCAACCAGCCACTGCAAGGCCGCCACCGGATGTGCCGTTCAAGCGGGAGCTGCAGGAGGACAAGGGTACGCTGCGGCGGAGTGGCGAATGATCGTGGGCCGTCTCCCGTTCCGCCGAACACCTGACGATGGGGCAGGGCGACGAAGCCCCTCGCTGGTACGCTCGCGCACGCGGCCGAACCGGCACGGCAAACCGCCGCAATGACCAGCGGCGGCCGTGAGTTCTTGAAATGGCTGGCTGCCCTCTTCATGACCGGCGACCACGCGCTCAAGATCCTGGGAATTGGTTATGTGCCGGTCGTGACCGAGTTGGGGCGCGTCGCGTTCCCGCTGTTTGCGTTGGTTCTGGCCTACAACCTCGCGCAGCCCGATGCCGACGTCGAAAAGTCGGTCAATCGCTTGTTCGTGTGGGGCCTGGTCGCCATGCCAGTAGCCGCGATCGCGACGCAGACGGTGTTTACGCTCGATGTCCTGCTGTCCTTTGCATTGGCTGCGGTCTGCATTCTCAGCATCGAGCGCCGTCGCTGGGTGTTTCTGACGGTGTGCGCCGTGCTGGCGCCGGTGGCAGTCGATTACCAATGGAGCGGCCTGGCAGTGGTGCTGGGCGGCTGGGTGTACTGGCGCAATCCATGGCACCGGCGATTGCCGAAAGGCGTGTCAGCGCTCTTGTTGCTGGTACTGCCGGTGTCCTCGCTGTTTTTCATCAACGGTAATTTCTGGGCACTGCTGGCGATACCGTTGCTGACGCTTGCACGCCTGCGCATTCCCGTGCCACGCACACGCAGGGCGTTTTATTTCTACTACGTGGGTCATCTGATGGTTCTCACGGGGTTGTCGTACGCAATGGTTTGAGAAACCCCCTCAAGTCGGCCCGGAAATTCAGTATTGCGCGACGGCCGACAATCAGACTGGCGCGTGTGTCGCCCATGGGCGGGACGAGCTGCACGATGCACTCCACAGCGCGGAAGAGCAGGGCGCGCTCCACCGAATGACAGCAAAAAATAACGGCATGGCTCCGTGCCGGGAGGAATGCGTACTCAACTGCAGAATCTCGCCTCGGGACAGCGTCAGCGCACTGCGGCCTCCGACGAGCAAGTTGCAGCTACAGACGCAGCGCATGCGCCGACAGCGGGCTGAGCCGCACCGCGCTGCTACACTTATTGTTACAATATAACCTAATATTTCATTGGGGAAAGTCGTGCAACCTCAGGCTTTACGCGTGGTAGGTGTTCTGTCGGTGGGATTGATCGCGGCAACGCCGGGCGCTGCGCAGGAACTGGGCGCGGCCCGGGCCGGCTCGGTCGATAAGGAGCTGGACGCGGTCATGGTGAGCGTTGGCAGCCGCTTCGGGGGGCGGTCGCTGACCGAGTCGCTGACGCCGGTAGATCTGGTGTCGCGTGAGGAATTGGAGCGTAACGGGCGCGTCGACCTGCTGCAGATGCTCAAGAGTGAAGTGCCGAGTTTCAACATCCCGCGGCCCATCGCGTCCGGTGCGGGCGATTACCTGATGCCGCCTTCGTTGCGTGGCCTGGGGCCGGGCGAAGTGCTGGTGCTGATCAATGGCAAGCGTCGCCATACCTCGGCCGATCTCAACGCGAGCAATGGCATCGGCCGCGGCGACATCTCGATCGACTTCAATGCCATTCCATCGCTGGCGCTGTCTCGCGTCGAAGTGCTGCGCGACGGCGCGGCGGCCCAATACGGCTCGGATGCGATTTCCGGGGTCATCAACCTGAGCCTGGACCGTTCGCTGCAGAGCACCGCGCACACGACCTACCAGACCACTGCGCGAGGCGATGGCGACACCTATGAGGTCGCCGCCGGTACCGGGTTTCGGATCGGCTCCGAAGGCGTGCTGCGCGTGACAGCGGCAATCCAGGACATCGGTGCCACCGATCGATCGCGCCCGGACACTCGTCAACAGTACTTCGGCACGACTGCCACTGGCGCGTTGGTGACGCCATCCGGCAACTTCGGGTCCGGCATCGGCCTGACGCGCGCCAATGGAACGCGCGACCCGCGCGAGGCACGCTTCGACCGCGATGGAGCCGCGTTCCTGGGCACACAGCCCAGCACCAATCGTCAGCTGTTCTACAACCTGGTGATGCCGGTGTCCGATGCGGTGGAGATGTATTCGTTCGGCGGCCACAACCGACTGGATGGCGACATTACCTACTTCTTCAGGCGCGCAGGGCAGGACGAGACCGTTCGTGCGATCTATCCCGATGGCTACAGCCCGACGCTGGATACCGCCATCGACAATACCTCGATCGCTGCAGGGCTGCGCGGGCACGACCTGGCCGGATTCGGCTGGGATCTTTCGACGGTCTACGGCAACAACACACAGGACCTGACCTATGCCAACAGCGTCAATGTATCGCTCGGCGCCCAGTCGCCGACGCGCTTCTACCGCAACGGCGCCGAGTTCGATCAATGGACCACGAATCTGGATCTGAATCGTGAGATCGCCCTGGGGCATGCAAATTCATTGCGGCTGGCGTTGGGTGCGGAATACCGCTACGAGAGGTACCGTCTGTTCACCGGCGCCGAGGAAGGCTACATCAACGGCGGCGTCCCGATCCTGGACGGCCCGAATATCGGTCGCCCATCGATCCCGGGTGCGCAGCCCGGTCCGAGCAACGGGCCGGATGACACTGCGGACCTTGACCGACGCAGCCAGGCTGTCTACGCCGAGGCGGAACATTCGCCGATTGATCGCCTGCTGTTGAACGCTGCCGCGCGCCACGAACACTATTCCGATTTCGGCGACACCACCAATTTCAAGGTGGCCGCCCGTGTGGAATTCAATGCGCTCGTCGCACTGCGCGGGTCATACAACACCGGCTTTCGGGCACCGGCCTTGGCGCAATCCGGCTACAACGCCTCCAACACGCTGATACTCAATGGATCGCAGGCGATCGTGCGGGTGGCCGCAGTGGATACGCCAGCCGCGCGCCTGGCCGGAGCCTCCGACCTGAAGCCGGAGACGTCCCGCAACGTGTCGCTGGGCACGGTCTTTCAGAACGGCAACTGGTCCGCATCGTTGGACGCCTACCATATCGAGCTGCGTGATCGCATCGCGATTTCCTCGACGTTTCAGGATGCTCGCCTTACAAACTATCTGGCCGCCAATGGCCAATCCGGCTTTGCCGCGATCTCCTTCCTGACCAATGCGGTGGATACGACCACCCGCGGCCTGGACCTGGTGGTCAACTACCGACGCGTCTTCGATGAGGGCTCCGTTCTGACCGGCACGTTTGCCGGCAACTACAACAAGACCGAGTTCGATCAGATTGCCGGCACACCCGCGCCGATCGCCGCGTTAGGCATTACGACGCCACTGTTCGACTTGACCCAGCAGCTGCGCTACTCCGACAGCCTGCCGCGGGACAAGCTGATGTTCAATCTGAACTACACGCATGGGCGCGTTGCGGCCAGCATGACGAATACGCGCTACGGCAAGGTCTCCACGGTTGCGATGACGGCCAGGAACGCAGCACAGGTGGCCGCGCTCACGCCCGGCTACGACACCCGCCTGGTCGCCGCCTCTGCCAGCACCTACGATGTGATTCAAACGTTTTCTCCGAAGGTCATCACCGACCTTGAACTGTCCGCACAGGTAACGCCCGCACTGCGTGTCAGCCTGGGCGCACAGAATCTGTTCGATATTTATCCCGACGAAAATATTGCCTCCACGGTGGCAAGCGTCGCGGCGGGCAGCAACGGTTCGGATAACGCAGGGATGCATCCTTACAACGCAACATCGCCCTTCGGCTTCAGCGGACGCACCGTGTTCATGCGCGCCGCCCTGACGTTTTGATTGAGCTGCCAGGTGATGGCAAGTCGATTGGCGCCGCGGACGCCGGTAATGCATCGGACATGGGCGGATTTCGCCTGCGAGGTCGCAGTTCGAAAGCAGCGGTCAGCGCGCTGCAGGCATCCTTGCAGAACGAATTCGGCATTTTCACTGTCGTGCGCAGCGACCTCACCAGCGGCTCCTGCAGCCGCGTGACGCCGCAGGTCTTTACACCGGCCAGTCATCTGCTGGCGTTGGCCGACGCTGTCACGGCGATTGCTGCACGTGCCTGATCGTTGCAGTGCCCGCAGCCGGCCCCTGTGTTGATGGGTGATGCGATGCCGGGCGGCTTGCGTGGAATGCGCTGCCCAGGCAGACGGAGTTTCTGCCGTATCGCGTTCCTGCGACAAGCGGGGCAGACGTGCCGAGCCCCGGCCGTCGTTGTTGACGCGGGTAGGGAGGAAGGCCAGGGACGTTTACTTTGCCAGCCTGCTGAGCAAAGGTGCGGCGGCAGCCACTGCCAGCAGTGCGATTGCAACTCCGATCAGCGCCGTGATCAAGCCGGCACTGTGCGAAACAAATCCGATCAACGCCGGCCCGGCCAGCACCCCTGCGTAGCCAAGCGTTGTCACCGCAGGAATCGCAATGCTTTCAGGCATTGATCGTTGCGATCCGGCCATCGAAAACAACGCCGGCACGATGTTGGCGCATCCCACACCGATAAGCCCGTATCCGACCAGCGACACCTGCCAGAATGCAGCACGCGTGGCGTGTTGTTGCGCGTTGGGCGATGCGGGCATGGTGGTAGACGGCATAGTAAAAAGGGGGAGGGCACTGGTCTGTATCAGGGCGCGACCGCGGAGCTGCGCAGAACCAGCGAATGCGGATGTGCCGCCTCGCGCCAGGCCGGTGGCATCGGTTCGGTGACCGCATCCAGCAGTACATCGACTGCAGTGGTTGCCATCTCCTGGATTGGCTGGTGCACGACCGTGCCGGTAGCCGGCCAGGCGTTCGCCGCTATCGTCATGGCCTGATGACGGCCTGTCGGTCCGGTGATGAAGGTAATCTCTCGGTGCCCCAGTGCGATCAGGTGGATCGTCAGCTCATGCGCCGGTGAGCCGCTTGGCTTCATTGTTTGTTGGCCGCCGCACATTGCGGCATGTGGAGCGAGCACCGGTTTTTACATAATATACATTATGCGAAATGGAGTGAAGGTCTGTTGATTGGCTGTCTACCGGCACCGACATTTCCAACGACTGGGATATCAACGGTGACGACACGTCACCTGCGACGGCCTGGACAGCGTCGCCTGCCAGGCATTGGCTGAAACGCGCCTGGACGTACTTGCCAACGACACGGTACTGGTGCCGAACCGTGCAACGGTCGCCAAGGACGACAAGGCCACCACCATGGCCGGTGCCGCCGTGCGTATCGATTTGCTCGGCAACGACACCGATGCCGACGGTGACCGGCTCGCCACCCTGCTCGTCCGCGCGCCATCCCACGGTAAGCTGTCGCTCAACGCCGATGGCAGCTACACCTACACGCCCGACAAGGGCTGGTACGGCACCGACAGCTTCAGCTACCGGGCGACCGACGGCGATGCACAATCTGGCGTGGCCATGGTGAGCATCACGGTGCAGAAGGTGAACCGCGCAACCACCGCCTAGAGTGCCTCGTTCCAGGTGCAGGAGGACGGCAGCGTGCGGATCGACTTCGACTGCCTGGTCAACGACCCGGACGGCTACGCGCTGACGCTGAGCCTCTCCCATCCGTCGAAGGGGTCTCTGACGCGTAACCGCGATGGCAGCTATACGTATCGCCCGAAGAGCGGCTTCGTCGGTACCGACACGTTCACCTACTCGGTCAGCGACGGCAAGCTGAGCGCAAGTGCGGGCATCACCCTGGTGGTGTCGAAGAACCCGCCCCGCGACAATGCGATGAGCATTCTCGTTGGCGCGTCGGCCTCTGCCGGAAGCGTCCAGGGCGGTGGCTATATCGTGGTCAACCTGGGAGCGCCCAGCCAGCCGGTGATCGACTGGACGGCCACGGCCGGAACATACCCGACGGGACTGGGAAACACTGGATGGGCCGCACTGCTGGGCGGCTCGGCATCGGGGATCGATCTGCTGGTTGCGCAGACAGGCCTGGTGGTACGGCGCGGCTGAGCGATGACCGCCGCCCCGCTGGGCGGCGGCCATTGAAATAGATATCAGAGAAAAGATGTCCCAAGAACCGGAGACCGCCACATGCAAGCCCGTCGATTGCTCGTTATTGCCACCCTGACCCTGGGGTTACTGATGAACCATCCATCCGCCGCACATCAGCCAGTCGGCGACACGCCGCATAACGGCATGTCGCTGCAGGTCCTGGAACGCGCCTATATCGAATCTTATGAGCAGTCCGGTTTCCGGCTGGCTAGCCGCCACAAGCATAAGCTGGGGAATGCCTCCAACAAAATTTGGAAGATCCAACTCGTGTTCCAGTTGAAGAGTGCGCCGAAGGGATCCGACGCGCCTAGCACTACGCTCCGCATCTTGATCAATGGGTCGCACGGATGCGGCTGCCTCATGCGCAGAGATAGCTTCTTGGGGGCCGATGCCAATAGTTCTGATATGGAGGCATATATGCGCGGAGAACGTGCTCTCGTCAAAGCCGATAGGGCCGCGCTGGCAAAGGTGCAGCGGCGATTGGGGTCTAGCATCCCCTACGCAGGTCCGGCCGAACCGTGATGCTACTGCGTCCACGATACACGCGTTCTCGGCAGCAATGGCGATAAACAGACTGCTGGTAAGAGAAGTGTAGCCGAGGCAGGACGCCTGGAGCGCTCCAGTTCCACTCCTGGCATGGTTTGCACCGTTGATGGGTGCAGTCCGAAAGCAGCTCGCCAAACTACTTGCGAGTTGACGGAGCAGGCCGAGTCTCGGCGGCTCGGCCTCTGGCGCAAGCGTCCACGGCGGTGGCTAATTTGTTGTGAACCTCGGAGCATCCAGCCAGACCGTGATCGACTGGACAGCGACGGCGCGAACGTACCCGACGGGGCTGGGGAATACTGGATGGGCCGCACTGCTGGGCGGCGCGGTGTCGGGAATCGATCTACTGGTTGCGCAGACGGGTCTGGTGGTTCGGCGCGACTGAGCGATGGCCGCCGCCCCCGACGGGCGGCGGCCATTGAAATCGTCATAGGGGGCAAGATGTCCCAAGAACCGGAGAACGCTGCATGCAAGCCCGTCGATTGATCCTGATCGCCACCCTGACCCTGGGGCTACTGATGAACCACCCATCCGCCGCGCAAAATCGTCCTTCCGCCACCGCAGTGCCTGATGTCGGCACGTCACAACAGGTTCCGGAAGGTCGGCCTATCCTCCAAGAGTGGACTCATCTCGGCATGTCGATGTGGGCGCTGGAGCGCACCTACATCGAATCTTATGAGCAGTCCGGATTCCGGTTGGCCAGCCGCCATGTGTCGCCACCCCCAGGCGGCTGGGTGATCGAGCTCGTGTTTCAGTTGAAGAGTGCGCCGAAGGGACCCAACGCGCCTGGCACCACGCTGAACATCGCTAGCTTCCAGCCAACCAGATGCCCATGCGGCGTGAGCAGACAAACCTTCAGGTGGGCCGACGTCGGTAGTTCCGATCTGGCAGCGTCCGCACGGGGAGAACGTCTTCTCATCAAAGCCGATACCGCTGCGCTGGCAAAGGTCAGGCAACGGTTAGGGGTAAGCTTGCCCGTTATCGAGCTCACACCCCCAGACGCACACAAGAGAACTGCATCGCCGCTCGCCGAATGATCCTGGCGTCCTCCTGACCCAGGCGTTTCTTGTCCAAGCCGCATACCGCCGCAAAAATTCAGCCAGAAAGCGAGACAGTCAGCGCCCCCTTACACCGCAGGCGCTGGAACGCATCTACGTCGAATCTTATGAAAGCTCCGGGTTCCGTTTAACCACCCGACGCATGGAAGTGCATCCAGCTGGCCGCTGGACGATCAACCTCGCATTCAAGTTGAAGAACGGACCGCAGGGGCCCGATGCGCCCGCGGTCACGTTGACCATGAGGAGCGAGGCAGCGACTGGATGCGCCTGCCGTATGAGCAAGCTAGGCGTGAGGGGCTTTATCAAGCCAGTCCCGATAGGGCGGTGTTCTTGCGAGGAAGTGCCAGCCCGCTACGCCATCCAGCCATCAGGTCACCCCGTTAGCGCGTCACTCCATCGATCACCACGAATGCAGTCCATCCCGTCTCACCTGCCCGGGGCCGAACTGGCTCACCTTGCCCTCCTTGAGCACCACGGCGTAGTCGGTGTGCGTCATGGACACGCGCGTGCGGTGTCGATTGAGATAATTGAACACTTCGAAGGTGCCCAGCCTCGTCAGCACGCGCTGTTCTGGTTGGAACGCGTTCGGCGGAAGCGTCCGAGAAGCTGTCCGCTATCTTTGACGCCTAGGCATCGCCCGTGCCGTGTTGAATGCCAGACACCCTGAATCAATCCGCCACGACAAACGCGCTTTCGGCCTGGATTGCGCGTGGCGTGACAGCAGTTCGCATTGCCGGGCCTTCAAGAAATCGAAGGAAGTGACAGTGCCGGTGCACGCGGCGCAGCGTTCAAGGCTGCCTGATGACGCGTGCAACCGTCTCCTTCAGGCAAAAGCGTTGCATGGCACTGTTCCTTCGTTCGCGGTCCCTGGCACTGATGACGCTCTCGGCTGTCCTTGCAACGCTGACTGGATGCGAAAAACCCGCGGCGTCAGCGGCGCCCTCCCGGCCTACAACTGCGCGAGCGCAGGCGCCGGCCAGCATCCAGTGGCAGGAAGGCAATGTCGACAAAGCCTTTTAAGAAGCCAGGAAGACCGGCAAGCCGCTCTTGATGTACTGGGGTGCGGTGTGGTGCCCGCCTTGCAATCGCCTCAAGGCCGCTACGTTCAAGGATCCGGCGTTCATTGCGCAAGCGCGGCAGTTCGTAGCGGTGCACCTGGATGGAGACCTGGAGGAGGCGCAGGCCGCTGGTGAGCGCTTTGGGATCAAGGGCTATCCGACCATGATCATGCTGCGTGCGGACGGCAGCGAAATCACCCGGGTGATCGGCGACACCACCACGGCCCAGCTCATCCAGAGCCTGCGCGCAGCGACCCAGTTGCCGACCGGCACCAAGCAGCTGCTGGACGCAGCGTTGAAGACTCCGGCATCGCTGAAGCCGGATCAATGGGCGTTGCTGAGCAACTATGGCTGGCTGCTGGACAACCAGTTGGTCGATGCCAAGGACGCCCCCGGCGTGCTCGCCACGCTGGCAAAGACAGCGCCGGAGCCGCATCTGCAACGGCGCTTCGGGTTGTTGGCGGTTCTGGTCGGCAAGCAGAAGCCGGTGGCCTCCGCGGCAACGCAAGCATTGCTGCAGGCCGTGATCGCAGACCCGGCGGATGTACGCGCCAACCTGCACGTACTGAACGCGTATGCCGCCACGCTGGTGGCCGCCGCCACCGACGATGCAGGCGAGCGCGCCGCCTTGTCCAAGGCATGGAATGCGGCATTGGCGCAGGCCTACGCCGACCCCACGCTGCCGATCGTGGACCGCTTGCGCACCGCATCTGCAGCAGTCGACCTCGCACGGTTGGCCCAGGGACAACCCGCAGCATCGGAGGCGACCGGGCCGCAGCCTCCCCTGCCCGCCGACGTGGTCGACACCGTGCATCAGCGCGTTCAGTGGGCGCTGGCAACGGCAAAGACGGCCGAGGAGCGTCAGTCCACCATCGAGGCCGCCGTCGACCTGCTGGTCGATGTGGGCGACAACAGCGGCGCCGAACAGGTGCTGCTGGCCGAGCTGGGGCGCAGCAAGACCCCTTCGTTCTACATGCCTTACCTGGGCCATCTGGCCGAGGAACGCGGCGACCGCAAGACCGCGTTGTCGTGGTTCAAGAAGGCGTACGAAGCCCCAGGTAGCGAAGGCACTCTGATACAGCGAGGCATGCCTTACCTGGATGCCATGATCCGGCTCAGCCCGGACGATGCACCGGGCATCGAATCAGTTGCCACCCAGGTGCTCGGCGATCTGGCCAAGCAGCCCGACGGCTATCTGCGCAACAACCGCAGGCATTTCGACCCTGTCGGCGCATCCCTGCAAGCCTGGAGCAAGCAACATCGTGCGCAAGGCGCTGCGGTGATGGCACGAGTGCACGAGAAGGCCAAAACCCTGTGCGGCAGCAAGACCGATTGCTCGGCCTGGCTGGGCTAGGCCGCGCTAGGCCGCGAGGTCTGCGGCGAGCGCGTCCACGGTGGCGCGTACGACTCATCCCGCCACTGGCATGTACCTCGCAAGTGCGCTACCCACATCGCACTGATGACGCGCCTCGACGGTGGCTGCAGGCACCGCCGCCCTACTCTGCCCATCGTGGTGTGAGCCTATCGCGCTGGCAGCGCATGTCTCACGTCAGATCGTGCAGTTCCTTGCCCAGCACCGGGCCGAGTTGCCAGTCCGAGAACTGCACCTTCAAGCCTTCGCGTTCCGGCGTGCAGGTCATCGGGCCGGCCAGATAACTTGCGGCGACCGGGAACGGGCACAGCCGTACCAGCGGCCAGTAGATGCCGTCCCTGGACGCCTGCAGGCGCAGCACGCCCTTTTCGACGGTGGCGCGCATCCAGAAGTCGGACGGCTCTCCCTCGTAAGGACCGGTGGCCCAGTCCGACCTGCCGTCGGTGAGCACGCTGCTGAGCATGGCGCGGCCGTCGCTTAGCTCGATGCCAGCCTTGACCCACTGGCGTTCGTTGGCGCGGATCATGATGCCGGCCTGGTCGTAGAGTTGATCGAACCGGCCGCGAATGCGTAGCTGGCAGGTGAATGCAGCCGGCGCCGTGAAGCCGAGAAAATGCCCGCTGTCGCGCGTGAAGCCGTAGTGCGTCTCACGCCAGAAGTCCGTGCCCTTGTCGGTCACGACCTCGAGCACGTCGTCGCCCAGCACGCGATGCTGCCTGGGCGCATTGAGCCAGCTGCCCTGCTGCCAGCGGCTGGGCGCTGCTGCGCCTGCACCGGTCGCCATGACCACGCTGCCGGCAGCCAGGCCACCCAGGGCCAGCCTGCGCCCGATATCGATGGGGTGTTGTTCGCAATCGCTCATGTCTGTTCCTATCAAGGTAAGGCTACGCCATGCCATCCGGGGAGCCTCCGCGTCAGGCGCGGAAGCCGATTGCGCCAATTTGTACATCCGTACCAATTGGTGAGTCAACTCTCGATTACCATCACGGCGGTCGATACGTGCGTGGATGCAGATGAGCGGCAGAACCTGGCGCCAGGATCCAAACCGGAAAGAACACATCGAGCTGGCCGCGCTGCAGGTGATCGTGGAGCATGGCGTGGCCGGCACCACCTTCCGCAAGGTCGCCGAGCAGGCGCAGGTGCCCTTGGGTGCGACCACCTACTACTTCGGCTCGATGCACGAACTGTTGATTGCCGCCTTTACGCGCTTTTCTCAGGAGGTCTCCAGCAACTTTGCCGCCGAAATCCGCGCTGCCAGGAACCGCGACCAAGCCTGCGATGCGGTGGTGAACATCATCTTTGCCGACGGCACGGCGTCCCCGCGGGTGCTGCTGCTCAGCTATGAGCTGTATGCGTTTGCGCGCCGTCATCCGGAGATGACCGCGATCATGGAGCAGTGGATGGCACGTAGCCGGTCAGCGCTGGAGCTGCATTTTTCCAAGGCCGCTGCAAGCGCGATCGATGCCTTGATCGAAGGCATGACCATCCACCGCTCGGTGGTGCGCATGACCAAGAAGAGCGTGCGCAATGCGGTGGGGCAGCTTGCCTTGCTGTGACGGCTGGTCAGGCTCGTTGCTGCATGCAAGCGAGGCAGAACCTCGCGGTGCGGTGTGCACCGGCTGACGCACGCACTGCCAGACATGGCCCATCTGGTCGGTAGGGCCGCGTTGCTCGCGAACGGGCCTACACGCGGCGTGTGACCCGTGTGCAGCTGGCCGCTGCGCAACCGGCGATTCTCGCAGTGCCCTGCCCTACCGGTCGCCCGGTTGGCCCGGCATGCGCTGCGTTGCCGCCAAAGCACCGCGACGCCTGCCTCCAGTCAGCACCCGCAGCTGCCAGGGCGATTGCGGAAGCAGTCATTGCCAGGCCGCTGGCGGTGGACGTCGATACACTCAAGCCGCCTCCACCCGCTACAGGTCATCGTTGACGTACCTTTCGCTGTTTGCCCTGTCGTTGATCGCCGCTACCCTGCTGCCTGCGCAATCGGAAGCGGCGTTGGCGGCCTTGTTGCTGGATGGCGGCTCGGTGGTGGGGCTGGTTGCGGCAGCGAGCCTGGGCAACGTCCTGGGCTCGCTCATCAACTGGTGGATCGGGCGCGAGGTGGTGCGCTTTCAGGAGCGACGCTGGTTTCCTGTCAAACCGGCCACCCTGGCGCGTGCGCAGGCGTGGTATGGCCGGTACGGCAGGTGGTCGTTGCTACTGAGCTGGATGCCGGTGATCGGCGACCCGCTGACACTGGCTGCAGGCGTCATGCGTGAGCCGCTGCGCGTTTTCCTGCCGCTGGTGGCTGTCGCCAAGACCACGCGTTACATCGTGCTGGCATGGGCGACGGTGTCGCTCATGCGCTGACCGCAGCACGCGCGTCAGTCGGGGGAGTTCGTCCCCGGAGGCGCGCCGACGGACAGTTAACGCACGCGGCCTATGCTGACGGCGCGCAGCGGGGCACCCGTTGCGTCTCCAAGGACAGTGCATCACGGACATCGCAAAGGAGATCGTATGAAACAACTGCACAGTGTGTTGCTTGCTGGATGCCTGCTCGGCCTGAGCGCCCAGGCCTGGGCGGAGGTCGCCAACCTGACCAACAGCGCCGATGGCGCCAACCGCGATGCGGGCATTGCGGCGGTCAAGAAGAAGCTGCAGGACGCCTGTACGTCGCGTCAGGGCAAGGCCGATCCGGCATCGTTCGAGGTGGTGTTCGAAAAGACCAGCACCAACCCCGACGTCCCCAAGCCGTATTACGTGGATGCCAAGATCAAGTGCGATCTGCCGTAAGGAAGGCGGCGGGCGCGGAGTGAACCTCGGCGCCCGCCGCCATCGCTGCAAGCTGCATGGCGCCGCTGTTCAAAGGGCTGCTGCGCCAGCCGCACTTGCGGCCTGCACCTGTGCGCGTGCCACGTCCAGTGTGTGCATGATCTGCACCACTTCATCCAGGGGATGCAGCGGCGATTGGGTGTAACCCTGGCCGATGTAACGGGCAGCCGCGGTGGCTTGCCACGACAGTCCCTGGTAACCCTTGATGCCGGTCGGGTCGGTCCATTCCACGGCGGCGCCGGCATCCTGGTTGCCGGCAATGTACAGCGTGGTCGGATTATGGAAATCGCCGGCCAGGTCGATACGGCCTTCGGTGCCGGCGACATAGGCACGCGAACTGCTGCGTCCGACGATGGAATTGATCAGGGTGGATTGCGCATGCGCGCCATGCGACAGCACCACGGTCGAGAAGGCATCGACACCGGTCTCGGTGAGCGCTCCCACCGCAGTGATTGCGGTGGGGGCCGCCAGGATCATGGAAGAGAACTGCACGGCGTAGACCCCCAGGTCGAGCAAGGCGCCGCCACCGAGTTCGGGCCGGCGTTGCCGGTGTGCGGGGTCGCTGGGGCCGTGCTGACTCAGGTCGGCAAACACATGCCGTACGTCACCAAGCGCGCCGTCGGCCAGCAGCCTGCGGATCACCGAGGTGTGTGGGAGATATCTGCTCCACATGGCCTCCATCAGGAACAGGCCGCGCGCATGCGCTTCTTCCACCAGCACGCGCGCATCGGCGGCGCAGGTGGTCATGGGCTTTTCGATCAGCACATGCTTGCCGGCACGTAACGCCAGCAGGCCGTGTTCGAGGTGTTCGCTATGCGGCGTGGCGACGTAGACGATATCGATATGCGGGTCTTCGACCAAGGCGTCGTAGCGGTCGTACGCACGGTCCATTGCCCAGGCGTTCGCAAACGCCTGCGCACGCTCGGCACTGCGCGAGGCCACCGCAACCGGACGTTGCGCAGTGTTACGACGCATGGCGCCCACGAACGCCGAGGCGATGACGCCGGGCCCCAGCACGCCCCAGCGCAGCGAGGGCTCGCCCTGGCCAGGCAGAAAAAGCGCGGGCTCAGGTACATGCAGTGACGTCATGGGGATGGGCATCTCTACGGGGATGGCGCGATGCTAACAAACCGGATGAGGTGATCCATGTTGCAGGTAACACCATGCGCGACTGCGTTTACCGCGAGGCGAGCGCGGCTGTAGACCACGGCGGCGCGCTGGCGCTGGCATGCACGCGTTACCCATGCATGACGGCAGTGCGCAGCAACCGCAGGGGGCTTGGGTGCTGCTTCCGAGCCCGTGCAGACAGCATGCCGCAGCTGCGACGCAGTGCCAGCAACCGCCATCAGCGATAGGCATTGGGTTGCAGGACGCGAACAGGCTGCGCCCGACCACACTGCCCCGCCCCTCAGCGCGCTGCGCGGCGCCAGCCTGCATTGATCGCTTCCTGCGGCGAGCAGAAATACCGCTCGCCCTTTGCCGCCGAGATGCTGGTGCGTGCATAGTCGCGCTGGCCCGGCACGTGGAAGATCTTGTTGCCCTTGCCGGAGATGTTGCCCTTGATGGCGCAATGGCCCGGTGCGGGCGGCGATGGCCGCACGCGGGACGCGACCTGGTTGCGTTTGTTGCGCCGATAGTCGGCAGGCATCTGGAAGCTGCCTTGCCAGAGATTGCGCTGTTGCTGCTGGGCGAGGCGCTCGTCGGCGACGAACGCGGTGGCGTACTGGCGATAGGCCACGGCCCAGCCCGAACGTACCATCCAGCGGTTGACCGATTGGCCCTGCATCGTGCATTCGGCAACGGTGCGACCGTAGCGATCGGTCTCCTTCGGCTGACAGCGTACGGTCTTGTCCGTCAGATGGCTGTCCAGTGCGGCAGCGGAGCGACGACCGCACGGCCACGGGCGCCCAAGCTGATCGCTGCACTGCTGCGCACTCTCCGGCGCGTCGATCCCCCACAGGCGGATGCGTTGTTGCGCCACGGTGATCGTGTCTCCATCCGTGACGGTGGCCCGACCAACAATCTCTGCTGCAGCAGCCGGTGACATCAACAGCAGCCCGGCGCCGATCGCCATCAAACATCTCAACACCATCTACAACAATACCCTTGGCGATCGGCAGCACGTCGTCCCGTCGTTGCCGCCTTGTTGCACGTTTCAGCCGAATGGCAATGCCCGGCCATGTCCTGTGCCCGACGCCCACGTGACACTGCCGGCGCGGGGCCGGCACTGTATGTCAATGCGATGCGGATGCCTATCCCCGTCAGCGCGGTTGTGCTCGGCCAGCCGCCTTGAATGGGCCGATGCAACTGCGAGTTACGCATCTCGCCACACGCAGCCGAAACCGTGGGCTTGTCGTTGCGGCACCATCTACCAAAGAGCAATGTTTACTTCAGCAGCAAACACACTACGTCCTGCCGGGCGCGCGTCCAGTGGAGCGCTTGCGTCCTGCCCGGCTACTTGCGGAGCCGGGCAGGCTTGCAGGCGGTGACTTACTGTGAGGCAGGTGCAGCGGCCGCAGTCTCCGGCGTGACACGCCAGATGATGTTGGCCAGATCGTCGGCCACGATCAGTGCGCCGCGCGGGTCCACCGTGACACCGACCGGGCGGCCGCGGGTCTTGCCGTCGTCGCCATGGAAGCCGGCGACGAAGTCGATGGGCGCGCCTGCCGGGCGGCCGTCGCGGAACGGTACGAACACCACCTTGTAGCCCACCGGCGGGTCGCGGTTCCAGCTGCCGTGTTCGCCGACGAACACGCCGTCTGCGAATTTCGCGCCCAGGGCGCTCGACGAGAACGCAACGCCCAGCGCCGCGACGTGCGAGCCCAAGGCGTAGTCCGGCTCGATGGCGGAGGCGACTTTTTCAGGGTCCTGCGGCATGACGCGGGTGTCGACGTTCTTGCCCCAGTAGCTGTAAGGCCACCCATAGAAGCCGCCTTCGCGTACCGATGTCAGATAGTCCGGCACCAGGTTCGGGCCGATTTCATCGCGTTCGTTGACCACGGCCCACAACGCACCGGTGCCGGGCTGGATCGCCAGTGCGGTCGGGTTGCGTAGACCGGTGGCATACGGCTTGTGTGCGCCGGTTGCCGCGTCCACCTGCCACACCTGTGCGCGGTCGACTTCGGCGACCATGCCGCGCTCGGTGATGTTGCTGTTGGAGCCGATGGCCACGTACAGGTAGCGTCCGTCGGCACTGGCGGTCAGCGCCTTGGTCCAGTGGTGGTTGATGGCCGATGGCAGGTCGGTCACCTTGCTCGGCGCGCCGCTGGCCTTGGTCTGGCCCTCGCGATACTCGAATCGCACCAGCGCATCCTGGTTGGCCACGTACAACGCGTCCCCGATCAACGCGAGCCCGTAGGGCGCGTTGAGTTTGTCGGCGAATACGGTCTTCAGTTCATAGGTGCCATCGCCGTCGGCATCGCGCAACAACGTGAGGCGGTCACCGCTCTTGGCCTTGGAGGTGCCCTTGGCCTTGATCGGGCCGGCAATGATGTCCTTGGGCTTGAGATTGGGTGCAGCGCCGCCACGGCCTTCGGCCACCAGGATGTCGCCGTTCGGCAGCACCAGCGTCTGCCGCGGGATGCCCAGGTCGGTGGCGATGGCGGCGATGCGATAGCCCGCCGGAACGGTGGGTGTGCGCTCGCCCCATGCGGTGGGCTCGGCGATCGTCATGTCAGGCAGCACGCCACGGTCGGGTGCAGGCAATTGCGGCGTGGCGCCGTGTTGGTCTAGCTCAGGTGCCTTGCCGCAGGCAGCCAGGGCGGCAGCCAGGGCGGTGACCGCCAGAACACGTGTCGCGCGGTTCATCGTGCACCTCCCATGCGCAGACCCGACAGCCCGGCCCAGGTAGCGACCAGGGCGAACAAGGTGGCAATGCCCGACAGCACCAATGCGGCCGGCATGATGGCCCAGGCGTCGCGCGCATGATGCAGGGCGTCGAAGAACCCCACGATCCACGTTGCCACCAGTGCAATGAGATAGATCACGTTGCGGCTGCCACGCACCAGCCCAACGATGGCCGCCACCAAGGCAAGCGTGGTGAGAACCATTGCGCCAACCAACAGCCACGAAGCGAAGTTGCTCCATTGGATCTGATAGCTGCTCCAGTAGGCGTAGTCGCTGAGCAGTGTGCCCAGGAACAAGGGCCACACACCGCCGAGAACGGCTGCATGGAACGGATGGATGGCCCGATCACGGGTCGGGACAGCGGTTGCATTCATGGCGGACTCATTGGGAACGATGGCGAAACGTGCCCACGATGCTGCCAGCTCGCATGTGACGACCAGGATGATATTGGCGAATCTGCACTGACACGATGCACGCAAGCACAGCAGCCCCATGCGTGGGACCCGCATGCAGTCGGGCTCGGCGCTGCTGCGCACACGACGGATTGTCGGCTGCGGAAGCGTCGCTTGCGGTGACACCGCGACCGACGCTGTGCTTGCCACGACGATGGCATGCAGTGCAGCGTGTGCACGGTTCTCCGAACGCAGCATCCATCAGGCATCTCGGCAGCGAATGTGATTCGCTGATATCGGTGGTCTGTCGATCTGATGCGTGCCTGACGCTGCGATGGCCATGTGCCGATGCACGCCCGCTCACAGGCCGCCACGACCATATGTCCTCGCCTCAGTGCATGCAGCTCGCGCCACTCCCGCATGCGCAAGAAGCCGAGGAAATGCCGGCCGCACCAGTCGCGCAACTTGGATTGGGTGAGATCTTCGTGCACCTGCCGGTACGCTTCCCACAGGCGCAGGATGCCGACGAATTCCGAACGCGCATCGGCAAATATTCCACACCGACGACGCGCTTATCCGGATGCGACAAGCCACCGTCAAACAGCGTGCCGCGGCGACGACGCATGCCTGATGCGACATCGACGTGCCGCCGCACGTCTACCCATGCACGGTCAAAAGCAGGCGCTTGGAATCGCCTGCGTCTATCCCTAAATCTAGCGGAGAACCATGGCAGCCTGGCACGACGCAGTGGTTGCGCGTGTGGCGACTCGCCCTTCATCGTGGCCGCGGTCTGTGTCCTGCCCCTCCCCCCGCGACAGCAGTTTCCGGAGTCAACCACCATGCCCATCTCGGACAGCCTCACGGCCCGGCAGCAGGCCATCGTCCCCATTGCTGCATTCGCCGCCGCCGGCGATATCGATCGCCTGGACGGCGCCTTGAACGCGGGCCTGGATGCCGGCCTGAGCGTCAACGACTGTAAGGAACTGCTGGTGCAGGTCTACGCCTACGCCGGCTTTCCACGCAGCCTCAATGCGCTCGCCGCGTTGATGCAGGTCACCCAGGCGCGCCGCCAGCGTGGCCTCGACGATGCGCCCGGCACCTTGCCGGGCCCGGTGCCAACCGGGCCGGCGTTGCTTGCGTTGGGTACTGCCAATCAGACGCAATTGGCCGGCGCACCGGTGGCAGGACCCCTGTTCGAGTTTGCGCCGACCATCGATACGTATTTGAAGACGCATCTGTTCGGCGACATCTTTGCGCGCGACAACCTGGACTGGGTGAGCCGCGAATTGGCCACGGTGAGCATGCTGGCGGCACTGGAGGGCGTGGAAGCGCAATTGCTGGCCCATCTGAAGATCAGCATGAACATCGGCGTGAGCACGGCGCAGCTGAACGCACTGGCCCAGGTCCTGGATCAGCGCGTCGGCGCCGCCGCCGGAACGCGCGCCAAGGCAGCGTTGGCCAAGACCCGGTAAGCCCGTCATTGCCAGGATCATGCCGCATGCATTCGGCGGCGCGCCGCAAGCCGGTGACGCCGCTTATTCGGAAGCGCGGCGGTGCGGCGACCGTCGCTGCGGTGCCATCCGCGCAAGCGCCTGCTTCCTGATCAACTGGTCGATGTACTGCTCTGCCAGTCGGGTGCCGATCTCCAGCGCGCTCTGCAGCGAGCCGAAAGTGGGCGCGCTCGCCAGAGGTACCGTGTGCCCGCACACCTGCAAGGTGTCCAGCACCACGCGTTGAGGCTCCAGCTGGCGGGCGACGACACGATACGGCAGTCCCTGATCGGTCCCGTCCATCGCCATCAAGGTGTCGCTTTGCTTGGTGCCCATCGACCCGAGGATAGCGGCGATTCCGCACCACGCCAGCGTCCCACTTTGAATGGTTTATGCAGACGCTACCGGTGACGCCGCGACGCCAGGCCCTTCGCTGTCGGCATCCCTTATTGGGCAGCCTCCAGGGCAGCGCCATGCGAAGCGATGACGACGTCGTGGTGGTCGTGCCGCACCTCGCCTTGCGACGGGCGCCGCTACGCGCCGGGGTCAGGGCGCCTTCCGCGCGTCTGCACCATCAAGTCCGTCGACGGCTACCCGGCCGGTGGCTCGCCCTCCCCTGCATGTAATGGCAGCGGTGGATAGCGCACGGAGCAGCAGGCCGGCAGCGCCCGCCGAAGCTCAGGCAGCCTCGGCCGTCGGCCCGGGGTGGAAGTGGCAACGGCCAATATTTATAGTTATTTATTCGCTGACCGCTAAAACATACTTCGAAACCCCTCCTCATCTGGCGAATATTTCCGACGTGCCGGCTTGCCGGAAATAATTTAAATACTAGCGTTAAATAAACAGAATTATTCAAGCCGTTCATTTTCATGCAACCGATTGCGTAATTTTGCGCCAATGGCGTCGAATTTTGCACAATCTCCGCGACAAGATTGCAGCCGACCCTCGTGGCCGCGTCCCGATAAATAGATCGCGCGGCGTCCAGGCCATGGTTAGCGTACGGATGCGGCGCCCCCGATATTCAAACGCAGCACCTTGCAGAAGAGCCCGTTAGATGCCCTAACGTGCGCTTGAATCCGCTACGCCGGGTGGGCAATACACCTACATCTGCCAGCTGTTTCCCCTATTACCTGCGATTTGGGTCTCATCTAGGATTGCCGCCCTTCGAGAAACGTGACTACTTATTGTCCAGCCCGGTGTCACATTCGGTTTCGGCCGGGCCATGCGCGCACCTTTTAATCCGATTTAGCTATGGATTAAATCGTAAATGGCTATCGAGCGGATCCATCTCTGAATAGCAACTGTCCATTCAGATTTTAGAGGCAGCAGATAGCGCCGTTAAACAATCCGCAAGCTGCGGCGACTGCAATCGTGCATCAGCCGGGTTTGTGGCAAGCGCTGCTCCGAGGGGACGGACCAGCAAACCCTCGAAGTGAATAACCCGTGAAATATATGCCTTCGCTGGCGATCGCTGGCGCAGGGACCCTTTGCGCCAGATTCAGATCCAGCAGTAGCGGCGCGCCTCCTACGGAATCGACCAACCCATGAATCGCTCGCTGCTTGCAACAACCATCGCCTCCTGCCTCGTCCTGACCGCCTGTGGCGGCGGCGGTGGCGGTGGCAACGTCCGTAACGACCCGCCACAGAGCACCGTGATCGCGCCGGCGCCGACTGTTCCGACGACGCCGGCACCGACCACGCCCGCACCTGCTGTTCCGACGACACCGACGACACCGACCGCGCCGACCACGCCGGAAACCACCGCCGACCCGCTGCCCAAGACCGCGCCGGTTCCGACCCCTGCGCCTGCCCGCTACCAGGGCGTGGGCAGCAACCTGCTGGTGCCGATCAATGCCGATCTGGCGCAGCAGGCCGGCGCTCGGGGTCAGGGGGTGAAGCTGGCGGTGCTGGACGACAATCTGGTGCCGAGCTACACGCCGATCAACGGCAAGGTCGATAGCGTCAACGATTACACCGCCAGCCCGGGCACGCCCGAGTCGTCGTCCAATGCGCTGCGCGGCCACGGCACGATCGTGTCGGCGCTGGTACTGGGCTCGGCGCAGGACGGTTTTGCCGGCGGTGTTGCGCCGGATGCAGACCTGTTCTATGCACGTATCTGTGCGGAAAATTCCTGCGGTACCCAGCAGGCGCGTCGCGCGGCGGTGGATCTGGCCGCCTCCGGCGTGCGCATCGCCAACCTGTCGCTGGGCGCGTCGTACGCCGATGCCGCCGGCAGCGCCAATGCGGCCGCGGCGTGGCGGTTCGCACTGACCCCGCTGGTGCAGGCAGATGCGCTGATCGTTGCCTCCACCGGCAATGAAGGCGCGGCGGAAGCTTCGTACCCGGCGGCCACGCCGGTGCAGGAAGCCAGTGTGCGCAACAACTGGCTGGCCGTGGGCGCGATCAATGTCGATAGCTCCGGGAATGCCGCGGGCCTGACCAGCTATTCCAACCACTGCGGTGCAGCGGCGCAGTGGTGCCTGGTCGCGCCGGGCAGCTTCACCGCGCCAGCGCTGGCCGGCACCGAGCTGCAGGGCCAGGTCGCCGGCACCTCGTTCTCCACCGCAGCCGTCAGCGGCGTCGCCGCGCAGGTGCTGGGCGTGTACCCGTGGATGAGCGCGTCCAACCTGCAGCAGACCTTGCTGACCACCGCCACCGACCTGGGCGACCCGGGTGTGGACGCGCTGTACGGCTGGGGCCTGGTCAATGCGGCCAAGGCCATCAAGGGGCCGGGCCAGTTCGCCAGCAACTGGTCGGCCAACGTCGGTGCCGGCTACGACAGCACCTTCGGCAACGATATCTCTGGTGCCGGCAGCCTGACCAAGAACGGCACCGGCAAGCTCACCCTGAGCGGGGCCAATACCTACACCGGCGGCACCACCATTGTCGATGGCGTGCTGTCGCTCTCCGGCAGCCTGCGCTCGGATCTTCTGGTCGCCAACTCCGCCACCTTCGAGTCACGCGGCGGTGTCATCAACGGCGGCTACAGCCTGGTCAACGCGACCGGCACCACCGCCATCGAATTGGGCAAGGGCCTCACCGTCACCGGCCTTGCCAGCTTGAAGGGCAATCTGCTGCTGTTGCCGGAAGCGGCCGGCTACACCGTCGGCAGCACCGAACGGATCGTCAAGGCCGGCGTCCTGCAAGGCACCTTCGACCGTGTGCAGTACGCCAACAATTTCTTCTGGACCGCCTCGCTTGCGTACGACCCGACCACCGTCACCGCAACCTTGACGCGGAATGCGTCGGCCGCGAGCGCGCAGGCGGCCGGTGCACCGCAGGCAGTGGTCAGCGGTGCAAGCCAGGCCGATACGCTGGTGAAGGTGCTGGATACGCGCGTGGCCTCCGGCGACACTGCAAACCTGGGCGGCCTGATCAGCGCCACCGGCGCGCTGCTGGCGGCTTCCGATGCGCAGGTGGCTGCATCGCTGCCGACGCTGGTCGGTCAGGTGCATGGCGTGGAGCGCACGCTGGGCTTCCAGTCCGCACTCAACGATGCCCGGGTTGCCGCCGATCGTCTGCCGTACCTGGCCGACACCACCACGCTGACCACCTGGATGCAGGGCAGCTATCTGGATGGCGACATGCGCCGCAGTGGCTTTGCCTCGGCCGACTATACCCAGCAGGCCACCACCGTCGGTGTGGATCTGCCGGTGGGCGGCGCCGGCACGGTGGTGGGCGCGGCGCTGACCTCGGGCCAGGATCGCGCCCATATCGATGCATCGGCCAGCCGTCTGCGCTCGGATCGCTACGCGATGACGGCGTATCTGTATCAGCCGCTCGGCCAGGCGTATGTGTCGGGCATCGGGTCGTACGGCATGAGCAATGTCGAGACCGAGCGCAACGTGCAAGCCGGCAGCATCGGCGAGCGTCTGCAGGACAGCCGCCACGACACCAACTGGTCGCTGCGTGCCGAAGTCGGCCTGATGCCGCACGCAGGGTTGTCGCCGTTCGTGGCGGCAGGTGTGGTCAGCCAGACCCAGGACGCGTTCAGTGAGGCCTCGGTGACCGGGTTGGGCCTGAGCGCCGGCAGCGACACCCTGCGCGCAGGGTATGGCGAAGTCGGCGTGCGTGGTCACCGGGTGCACGGCAAGTGGGGCTTCGATGGTCTGGTTGCGTATCGCTCGCTGCTGGGCAATCCGGATGCCGACTTCACCGCCTGGTTCACCGGTCTGCCGGAAGCGCGCTTCAACGTGGCGGGCACGCCGGTCTCGCGGCAGGCCGTGCGCGCCTCGGTGGGCGTGCGCTACGAACTCAACGATGCGTTCTCGCTGTATGGCAATGTCGGTGCCGAGCGCGGGCGTTCGGATTCCAACAGCATCAACGCCAACGTCGGTCTGCGCTGGCAGTTCTGATTGCAACGATGGCGTGCCTGGCACGCCATGGTCAGACGGGTGTGTCGCTTCAGCATGCAAGGCCCCGGCATGCCGGGGCCTTCTGCTGTGTGGTGCCGTGCGTAAGGAGGCATGCAAGAGCAGCTGAGCGACATCATGCTCGAGGTCCGTGGTGGTCAGGCGATGCGCTGGAGGCAGGTCCGGCTCGCTGGCCAGGCAAATTGCCGATGGTTTGCGCAAAACCAAAAAGCCCCGGCAGGCCGGGGCTCGTTGGTTCACGCTGTTGCTGCGATCAGAAACTCCACCCCCAGGTCACCTGCCCGCCGTAGGCGGTCTGGCCGTCGCCGTTGAGTCCCTGCAACGACAATGCCATGCGGCTGTTGGGCGAGGTGATCACGCTGACGCCCACCTCACCGATGGCTGCATTCTTGGCTAGGGTGACGCTTTGCACCGAGAACTGCGCACCGGTGCCGACAAAGCCCGCCGAGCGCTGCACGGCACGATCGCCGAAGGCATGCCGCCAGCCCACCGAGGCGTAGAGCGAAGCCTGCTCTCCCAGTTGCCAACGTCCGCGCAGGCCTACCGTGCTGGTGGTGAATTCGTCCTTGGCGCTGCGGACAGACAGTGCGGCGATCCCGCCGCGCTCGTTGAACCCATCCGTCTTCAGATGGGTGTAATCGGCCGCGATGAACGGGCTGTAGACCGCGTTGCCGGTGCGTAGGTTCCAGGACGCTTCCAGCGAGGCGGTAACGGCGGTGGCATCGTAATCGTTGGTGAGCCGCTCTTCGAGCACGCCGGGCAGCATCACCCGACGCGAGCCGTCCACGCGGTAGTCGGCATAGTCCACCGCGCCTTGCAGCGAGAACGCAGACCAGTCGGCCTGGCCATACACGCCGACATGCGTACCGTCGATGTCGGCCCGGTCGCCCCACTCGCGCGACCAGCTTTCGATGTCCTGGCTGCCCACCGCAATGCCGACCACGCTGCGCTCCCCGACGCGCCGCTCGGCACCGGCCATGATGCCGTTGTCTTCGCGCCGCACCGAAATGGCATTGGCATCGCCATCGACCCGGTTGGGCAGGCTGCGGCCGGTGATCCACACCGTGGTCTCGCCGATACGGGTGTCCTGGCTGTCGCCACGCAGATGATTGCCGATGCCGCTGTAGAGGAAGCGACTGTCGAGCATCGCAGTGGCGGTGCTCGCATGGCTTTCGCCCGACAGCGACGCAAACGCGGTGGCCACCGCCTGCGCATCGTCCGGGAGACGGACCACGGCTTGGTACACCGGGCTGGTGGTGGGCAGGCCGTCCACTGCAGCGGCGGTGGACTGCTGGTTGGGCGTGGTCACCGCATCGACCATGCCGGTGGTGTTGCGGCCGAAGAAGACCGACAGCCCCGTTGCGCTGGTGCTGACATTCGGGTCGATGAAGGCATAGTCGGAGATGACGTTGGTGAATTGCCCGCTCAGCCCGCCGGCGGCGTTGATCACCGGAATCTCGGTGAACAATGGCAGGTCGGCCGCACGCACCACCTGCAAGGTGCTGCCTGGTGCGAGCGTCGCGGCGCCTCCCACTGTCACCGGCGTCACCACACCGCCGTTGCCCGGCGTGACCTGCACGGTGGAACCGGGGCCGATGGTGGCGTTGCCGCCAATGTTGACCGTGCCGGTGGTCCCGCCGATCGCCAGGGTGCCACCGGACGTGGTGAGGCTGCCGATGGTCCCGCTGCCGGTCAGCGTACCGCCCGGTCCGACCGTGACCGGCCCACCGAGGGCGGCGCCCGGGTTGGCCGGATTGCCCACGCTCAGGGTGCCCGCGCTGATGGTGGTCGGGCCGGTGAACCCACTGCTGTCCGCGGTGACCAGCAACGTGCCCAGGCCGTCCTTGAGCAGAGTGCCGGTGCCCGACAGCGTGCCGGCGTAGGTTCCATTGGCGTTCTGCAGGAACACCAGCGCGCTGTTGTTGGCGATGTTGCCCTGCAGGCTGTCGGTGTCGCCGATCAGCGTTCCGGCATTGACGGCGGTGCCGCCGAGATAGCTGTTGACCCCATCCAGGGTGACGGCGCCGACACCGTTCTTGATCAGCGCGCCGCTGCCGCTGATGTTGCCGGCAAAGCTGCCGTCGCCGGCCTGATCGAACACCAGCACTGCGTTGTCGAGGATATTGCCCTGCAGGCTGGCGGTGGTGCCCTGCAACGTGCCGCTGGCAATGGTGGTGCCGCCGCCATAGGTGTTGGTCCCGGCAAGCGTCAGGACGCCGGCCCCCTGCTTCACCACGTTGCCGGTACCGCTGACGACACCGGCAAACGTGCCATCGGTGGCCTGGTCGAACACCAGCGTGGCGTTGTCCACCACGTTGCCCTGCAGGCTGGCGGTGTTGCCGATCAAGCTGCCCGCACTGACCAACGTGCCGCCGGTGTAGCTGTTGCTGCCGGTGAGCTGCAGGACACCGGTGCCGGTCTTTTCCAGCGACCCGGTGCCGCTGACCACACCGGCGTACACGCCGCCGGTGGTCTGGTTGAACACCAGTGCTGCGTTGTTGGTGATGTCGCCCTGCAGGCTGGTGGTGTCGCCGACCAGGCTGCCGGCCGCAATGGTAGTGCCACCGGTGTAGCCGTTCGCCCCATTGAGCAGCAATGCGCCGGCACCGTCCTTGACCACGCCGCCGGTGCCGGTGATCGAGCCGTTGAAGACGCCAGTGGCCGCCTGATCGAACACCAGGGTGGCATTGTCGACGATGGCGCCCTGCAGGCTCGCACTGTTACCCACCAGCGTGCCGGCATCCACCGTGGTACCGCCGGTGTAGGCATTGCTGCCGGCCAGCGTCAGCGTGCCGGTGTTGGTCTTGATCAGCGCCCCGCTACCGCCGAGGCTGCCGGACAGGGTCAGGTCGGCCGGGTTGTCCACGGTGAGCACGGCACCCAGGTTGATCGTATTGCCCAACGCTGCGGCAATCGCGTTGCTGAGCACCGAGTCGCCGGTGACCGACAATGCGCCACCGCCCAACGCCGTGTTGCTGCCAACCGCCAGCGTGCCGGCGTTCAACACCGTGCCACCTACGTAGCTGTTGGCGCCATCGAGCGTGAGCGTGCTGGTGCCATTCTTGATCAGGCTGCCCGCGCCGGCGATCGGGCCGGACAATGTCAGGTCGTTGCTGCCGAGCACATTCACCGCACCGTCCAGCACCACTGCATTGCCCACCGCCAATGCCTGATTGCTATCGAGGCTGGTGCCGGCCGCAGCCGTCAAGGTGCCAGTGCCCAGCGCCTGGGCATCGCCGAGGACCAGCGTGCCGCCGCCGAGCGCGGTGCCGCCGGTGTAGCTGTTGGCTGCATCCAGGACCAGGGTGCCGGTGTCGAGTTTCTGGAGCGCGCCGGTGCCGCCGATGGCGACATCGATCGTGCCGGTGACACCGGGGTCCACCCGGATGATGGTGGTGGCGGCATTGGCGCTCAGCGCGCCTGCTCCGCCATCGCCGAGCACATAGCCATCGGTGATGAACTGCATGCCGGTGATGCCCTGGGTGCCCTGCACGCCCACCGTGCCGGCGCTGCCGGCGAACACTGCAAAGCTGTTCTGCCAGGCGCTGTTGGTGAGACCGTCGATCGAGGTCCAGTTGGTGCCGCCCGCGGTCCATGCGGCGGTTCCGCCATCGACGCTGCCGTTGGCCACGGTCTGCGCGCCATCCCAGAACTGCACATTGCTGCCGGGCGACAGCACCACCACGTTGACCTGCTGGGCGAGTGCGGTCTGCAGCGTCAGCTGGGTCGGGTCGATGGTGCCGGGCAGCGTGCCGATATCCAGCCCATTGTTGGTCAGCGCGCCGACGTAATCGATCAGGCGATACACACCCGTGCCGAAGCCGCCGATGTCGGTGATGTTGAGCGTGCCATCCAGGGTCAGGTCGCCGTTGACCGCCAGCACACCGGTCTGGCTGGGCGTGCCCAGCAACGCATCGAGGGTGGCGTTGGGGGCCATGTTCAAGCTGCCGGTGGTCAACACTGCACCACTGGTCACCACCAGCCGACCACCGTCGTTGACGGTGACAGCCGCATCGACCACGCCGCTGCCGCTCAGCGTGCCGCCGGTGCCCACGTTGACCCCGCCGATGCTGGCGAGCGTGCCGTCCACATCCAGCGTGCCGCCGGAGATCTGCGTGGTGCCGCCCAGTGCGCTGGCACCGGTGAGCTGCACGGTGCCGTTGCCCACCTTGTCCAGGTCACCGGCACCGCTCAGGCTGCCGGCAAAGCTGCTGCCGACGTCGTTGACGCCGAGCTGCAAGGTGGTGCCGCCGAGGATGGCGACGTTGCCCTGCCCGGTCACCGCGCCCAGCGCGGCATTGCCGCCCAGCGACAATCCGGCGCCTGCCGCCACATCCACCGTGCTGGTGGTGCCCAGACCGCCGGCAGCGGACGTGGCGAGCACGCCGGCCTGCACGGCCACCGGACCGTTGAAGCTGTTGGCGCCGGACAGGGTCAAGGTGCCCAGGCCGGTCTTGGTCAACGCACCGGTGCCGCTGAGCGTGCCGGTCAACGCCAGATCGGCTGCATTGGCAATGCTCAGGTCCGCACCCAGGTTGATGCTGTTGCCCAACGCCAGGGCGATCGCGTTGCTCAAGCTGGCATTGCCCAACACCGACAGGCTGCCGCTGCCCAATGCCGTGTTGCTGCCAACCGCCAGCGTGCCGGCGTTCAACACCGTGCCACCGGCGTAGCTGTTGGCGCCATCGAGCGTAAGCGTGCTGGTGCCATTCTTGATCAGGCTGCCTGCGCCGGCGATCGGCCCGGACAATGTCAGGTCGTTGCTGCCGAGCACATTCACCGCACCGTCGAGCACCACTGCATTGCCAACCGCCAACGCCTGGTTGCTATCGAGGTTGGTGCCGGCCGCAGCCGTCAAGGTGCCGGTGCCCAGCGCCTGCGCATCGCCCAGCACGAGCGTACCGCCGCCGAGCGCGGTGTTGCCGGTGTAGCTGTTGGCTGCGTCCAGGACCAAGGTGCCGGTGTCGAGTTTTTCAATGCCACCGACGCCGGAGACAGCGACGTCGATCGTGGCCGTGGCGCCGGGGTCGACACGGATGGCGGTGAGCGGCGTGGTCAGGTCCAGCGCACCGCCACCGGCATCGCTCAGGCGATAACCGTCGGTCACGAACTGCAGCCCACCCACGCCTTGCGTGCCCTGCACGCCTACCGTGCCGGCGGTGCCGGAGAACACCGCAAAGTCGCCCTGCCAGGTGCTGTTGGCCGTGCCATCCTGTCCAGTCCAGTTGGTGGCGGCACCCCATACACCTGCGCCGCCATCGACCGTGCCGTTGGCCACGGCCTGCACGCCGTCCCAGAACTGCACGATGCTGCCCGGCGCGGTGACCACCAGGTTGATCTGTTGTCCGATGGCGGTCTGCAGTGCGAGTTGGCTGATGTCGACACTGCCCGGAATGGCCCCGAACAGCACGCCGTTATTGGCCAACGCGCCGGTGTAGTCGATCAATCGATAGACGCCGGAACCGAAGCCACCGATGTCGGTGATGTTGAGCGTGCCGTCCAGGGTGAGATTGCCGTTGACCGCGAGCAGACGCGTGGTGCTCGGCGCCGCAAGCGAGACATCCAACAAGGCACCCGGTGCCAGCGTCAGCCCACCGACGCTGAGCGAGGAGCCACTGGTCAATGCCAGCTGCCCGCCGTCGCCGATGGTCACCCCACTGGCAATGCTGCCGTTGCTGCCGCTACCGGTCAGGGTGCCGCCCAGCGCCACATTCAACGCGCTGGTGCCCAGGCTGCCAATCACGTCCAGGGTGCCGGCGCTGACCTGCGTGGCGCCTCCGATCAGGCTGTTGCCCAGCAGCCGCACGGTGCCGGCGCCGACCTTGTCCAGGTTACCGCCCCCCCCAAGACTGCCGACGAAGTCGCCACTGCCCAGCTGCAAGGTGGCGCCGGCATCGGTATCGACGCTGCCGGCGCCGCTGAGGGCGTTGATCAAACCGCCACTGGTCAGGTTCAAGGACGCGCCAGCGGCCACATCGACCGTGCTGGCGTTTCCGAGCGAGGCGGCCGTGCTGGCCACCAGGGTGCCGGTCTGGATCGCGAGCGGGCCGGTGTAGGTATTGCTGCCACTCAGGGTCAAGGTGCCCAGACCGGTCTTGGTCAGGCCGCCCGCACCGCTGATCGTGCCGCTGGCCAGCATGTCCGCTGCGTTGTCGACGGTGAGTGCCGCACCCAGATCGATGCCATTGCCCAGCGCCACCGCAGTGGCATTGCTCAACACCGCGTTGCCGATAACCGACAGGCTGCCGGTGCCCAGCGCGGTGTCTGCGCCGACCGCAATGGTGCCGGCGTTGAGTGTGGTGCCCCCGCCGTAGCTGTTGCTGGCCGTGAGCGACAAGGTGGTGGCGCCATTCTTGATCAGGGCGCCGGTCCCGCTGACCACACCGCTCAAGGTCAGGTCGTTGCTGCCGTCCAGGCTGAGCTGGTCGTCCAACTGCACCGCGTTGCCCACATTCAGCGCCGCCGTGGTGTCCAGTTGCGCTGGTCCGCCAACCAGCAGGCCGCCTGCGCCCAAGGCCGCCGCATTGCCGAGCACCAGCCGGCCTGCATCCAGCGTGACGCCACCACTGAACGTATTGGCATTGCCCAGGGTCAACGTCGCCGTGCCCTGCTTGTCGAGACTCCCGGCACCGCTGATCACCCCGTTCAATGCGATGTCCTGGGTGCCCGGCACGCGCAATGCGCCGTTCAACGCGAGCGCGTTTGCCAGGTTCACCGAGGTGCTTGCATCCAGCGTGGTGCCACCGGCCGCCGTCAGCGTGCCGATGCCCAACGCGGTATCGCTGCCTGCCACCAGCCCACCGGATTGCAGCTGAAGGCCGCCGCCCCAGGTATTGGCGCCGTTGAGGGTGAGGGTCTGGGTTCCGCTTTTGACCAGGCTTCCTGCACCATCGATGACGCCGTTGAGTGTCAGGTTCTCACCGTCGATGCCGAGTGCGCCGTTCACCGTGAGCGCATTCTGCAGACTGAGCGCTGTGCCCGCAGTGAGTTGCGTGCCATCGGCTGCGGTGAGTGCCCCGGTGCCGAGCGCGGTGTTGCTGCCGAGCACCAGGGCGCCGGCGTTCAACGCGGTACCGCCGGTGTAGAGGTTATTGCCGGTCAGCGTCAGTGCGCCGGTGCCCTGTTTGATCAGGCTGCCTGCACCGCTCACGGTGCCGCTCAGGTCGAGGGCGTTGTTGCCGGTGAGCGACAGCGCGCCGTTCAAGGTGACGTCGTTGCCTACCGTGGTGGCCGTCGTGGCCTGCAGCTGCGTGCCATCGGCTGCGGCCAACGCGCCGCTGCCCAAGGCGGCGCCCGTGCCGATCAGCAGTGCGCCCGCGTTGAGATCCACACCGCCGGCAAACGTGTTGGTGCCGGTCAGCGTGAGCGTCGCGTTGCCGTTCTTGACCAGGCCGCCGGCACCACTGACAAGCCCGGTGAGCGAGAGATCCTGGCTGCCGCCGAGCAGCAGATCGGCATCCAGCACCACGCTGTTGGTGAGCGTGCGCGCGGCCGTGCCATCCAGCAGGCCGCCGGCAACGGTCAATGTTCCGGTGCCCAGCGCTGCATCGCTGCCCAGCAGCAGGCTGCCGGCGCTCAGACGCGTGCCGCCGGCATAACTGTTGTTGCCGGCCAGGGTGAGGCTGGCGGGGCCGAGCTTGTCCAGGCTGCCGACGCCGGTGATGTCGCCAGTGAGTGAGAGTGCATTACTGCCCGCGATGTTGACCAAGCCGGTCAGTGCAATGGCATTGGCGAGCGTGCTGACTGCAAGGGTATCCAGCGTGGTTCCCGCCGCGGCGGTGAGCGCGCCGACACCCAGGGCGCTGTTGCTGCCGATGGTGAGCTTGCCCGCGCTCAGCGTGGTGCCGCCGGTGTACGCATTGGTTCCGCTCAGGGTGAGATCGCCGCTTCCGGATTTGACCAGGCTGCCGGCACCGGTAATGCCGCCGTTCAAGGTCAGCGCCTGCGCGCCGTCGAGCGTCAGCGCGCCCGTGGCGAGCGTGATCGCATTGCTCAGCACCGTCGGCGTGGTGCCCTGCAAGTTGGCGTTGCCGGTGACGTTCAGCGCGCCGCTGCCCAGCGCGTTGCCATTGGTGAGCTGCAAGGTGCCGGCACTGAGGGTGGTGCCGCCGCTGTAGGTGTTCAGCCCTCCCACGGTAAGGATGCCGGTGCCGAGCTTGTTCAACGCACCGGTGCCGCTGATGGTGCCCGCCAGATTCAGGGCGGTGCCATTGCTGCCCACCCCTACGCTGCCGGTCAATGCGATGGCATTGCTGAGCGTGGCCGCAGCCGCTGCATCGAGCACACCACCGCTGGCAGTGAGGGTGCCGGTGCCAAGGGCGGCATTGTTACCGACTACCAGGCGTCCACTGCTCAGCGTGGTGCCACCGGTGTAGCCATTGGTGTTGGACAGCGTGAGATCACCCGCGCCGCTCTTGATCAGGCTGCCGCTTCCGTTGATGGCACCGCCCAACGTCAGGGCCTGGGCGCCGGTCCAGCTCAGGGGCCCGGACAGATTGACGGCGTTGCTCAGGGTCAGCGGCGCACTGGTGCTCAGGCTGGAGGCGCCGGTGACATTCAACGCACCGGTACCCAGTGCAGCTGCATTGCCCACCTGCAAAGTGCCGGCGGTGAGCGTGGTACCGCCCGTATAGGTGTTTGCAGCATTGAGCGTGAGTGCGCCGGTGCCGGTCTTGGTGAGGCCGCCCGTCCCTGCAAGCGTGCCGCTCAAGGTGAGCGCATTGCCGCTGGCGCCCAGGCCCAGAGAGCTGTTCAGCGCGAATGTATTGCCCAAGGTCAATGGCGCCGTCGTATCCAGCAGCCCGCCTGCCGCAGTGACGGTGCCGGTGCCGAGTGCGCCAGCGGTTTCCAGCACGGTCGTACCGGCACTCAGGGTGGTGCCGCCGGTATAGGTGTTGGTCCCGCCAAGGGTCAGCGTGCCCGCGCCGGTCTTGTTCAGTGCTCCGGTTCCACTGATGGCGCCTCCCAGGCGCACGTTGTTCGTACCGCCGATGCCCAGCGCGGCATTGAGCACCACCGCGTTCGGCAGGTTGAGGGCAGTGCCGGCCACCAGGCTGCCACCGGCTGCGGTCACGGTGCCGGTTCCCAACGCGCTGTTGTTGGCAACGGTCACTGCACCGGCGCCCAGGTTGACGCCGCCGCTGAAGGTGTTGGTCCCAGTCAGAGTCAGTCCGCCGGTCCCGGTCTTGGTCAGTGCACCGACACCGGCCAGCGTGCTGCCGATGGTGAGGGCATTGCTGCCCCGCACCGTCAGGCCGCCGGCAGCGAGGGTGATGCCACCGGCGGGCGCCAGGGTCAGGCCGGCGGCGGTGGATTCCAAGGTGCCGCCATTGGCAGTGATCGCGGTACCGAGCTGCGCCGGTATCGAAAATTGCAGGACGCCACCATTGAGCGCGCTGCTACCGAAGTTGCTTGCACCGCCCAAGGTCCAGGTACCGCTGTTGACGCGCAGGCTGCCGAAATTGATGTACTGATCCGTGCTGACGGTGCCGGCGCCGGTGGTGCCACTGCCGGTCCCGGTGACGGCGTTCTGCAGTATCAATGTATTGGTGCCGCCGGCACCACCGTCCACGACACCGGTGCGCGCAAAAGTCAGCAGGCCGCTGGGGCCCAGCAATTCCAGCGCCAGGCCACCGCCATTACCGATGCTGCCGCCGGTGACCGCGGTGAAGGTGTTGGTGCTGTTGGCACCCATCGACACGCTACCGGTGATGGTGCCGGCATTGACGAAACTGTTGCCTATGGCCGAACTCTGAAAGCCGACGCGCCCCTCGATGGTGCCGGTGTTGACCGCGTTGACGGTTCCGCCGCCCGTGACTGCAATCACCGGCGTATCAGCCCCCAGCACCGACAGGTTGAGCAGCGGGCGGTTGCTGATCAGGCCAGCATTATTGATCTGCACGACACCGCTGTTGGCCGAGGTGAGGCCCAGCGCCATGCCGTCGAGATTGAGCAGGTTCGCTCCCAGCAGGCTTCCAGTGCCGTAGATGCTGCCGCCGAGAGAATTGTTGGCCACCACCGACGTGGACGTCGCATTGCCCATGGTGACGCCGCTGCTCAACACCGACAGCAGACCGATCACGGACGGATCGATCGAACCACTGTTGTTGAGCGTTGCGTTGGTGCCGTTCAGTGCGATGGCGGTGCCACCGAGCAAACCGGCGGTCATCTGCGTACCGGATGCCACATTGACGGTCAGGTTGTTCGCGCTGCTCGCAAACGCATTGCCGGTCAGCGCCAGCCCCGTGCAGGTGACGGTTGCGCCCGCTGCAGGCAGGGCCGGTGTACACGCGCCCCAGGCCAGCGCCGGCGCGGCGGCCCCCACCGCAAGAATGACCAGGCTCGGCAGTGCGCGGCGTGTGGATCCAGGTTTACGTCGCCGCCGTACCAATTCATGCGTGACCACCCAATTGCCAATGGCCGCATTCCAGACAAGCGCAAATGCACGATTCATCCTGATTCCCCCTGATAGCCGCGCTAAGAAGTTGCGTGCACACGCACACGCGCCCCCGAAGACGAGTGAACTAACGATCGAGATGGTGAAAGCGTGAGCCGCTTCAGCTCAGTCGCTTGAGGCCGATAGTGATTAATACCAATCCTGGTAAACCGACTGCGCAGATTAATAGGCGATCCGCCTCGAATTAAACTGTGACGAATATCAATAACCTAAAACTCATCTGTTGCACGGACATAATCTGCGAACCAGTTTGCATCTGCCCGCTTGGACGTGAAGCGTCGGAAAGCGCGAGCGAGAAAATCGTCATGGAGAGGCACATTTCTCCGAGGTATCAGTAGCTTGGCAGCCCACGCCATAAGGTTGGCGCGCAGCTCTGGCTGGATGCATCAAGCGAGCTAATTGGAATAACGCGGGTGAAAGCGAGCCGAGCTATATATCGACGTGGTTTTGGAAACCATCTCGCACTGCAATACAGGAGCGGCACGGATTATCTGCCTGAGTCCGTTTGGATCGATATAACCACTGCAATGGTCGACGCCGATTGTCCGATGCGTTATTGGTATATCGCATCCGTGCTCAGCCCTTTAAATTATTAATCGCATGCCGCGGTCGCGCTTGTTACTTCCGGCGCTCCGGGCAACGGGTGAGGAGTGTGTGATGGAATATGACGGCGCAGGTCGTCACTCATCGATGACCTCGGTTTGTTTCTAGTAGCCATGCAGTGTGTGATCTTCAACACGGAACCTGACGACATGACGCTTGCTCTGGACGACAAAACGCAGGACCGCCAGTTCGACTGGTCAGGTGTGCCAATCGATCTTGGCGGAATGGAACCGTTGGAGCAGATTGCACGGCTGGTGTGCCATGCACTGGTAGCGCCGGCCGCCGCGTTGACCATCACCGAAGGCGGCCGCATGCGGGTTCTTGCGGCGCGCGGCATCAGCACCAGCCACGTCGAACAAGCCATGGCCCTGTGTGAGCGTGTGCCGGCGTCGGCCAATGGCGTCTTCGAACTCATCGAACACGCGGCGCTCGCGCCGATCCAACTGGGCGACGCCGCATTCCCGGGTCTTCCCGCACGTTTCATCGCCTGCGTGCAGGTCGGCGCGCCGCAAGCCGGGATCACCGGCGCCTTATGCGTGATCGATACACGCGAACGCAGGCTGGCCAGTCAAGAGCATCAACAGCTGCTGATGTTTGCCAACGTGGCAGCTGCGCAGCTGGAACTGCAATTCGGTGCCGGCCGCCGCGAGCCGCATAGCGGCCTGCTCAATGCGCGTCAGCTGCAATCGGATCTGGATGCGCTCGCCTTTGGCAGCCATGCGGTGCCGACCATCGCCGCCTTCATCGAGGTCTACGACACGCAGGCTGCCAACGAGGCGCGTCAGGCACTCGGAATGCAGCCGCTGGAGGAATTGATCCGGCATGCCAGCTTCGTGCTGACCCGTGCGCTGCGTGGCAAGGCCACGGTCTACCACGTCGCGCCGATGCGCTTTGCGTTCTTCCTTCTGAACTCTGCGCCCGACGAAATGGAGGACCTGCTGCTGGACCTGCGCGACATGCTGCACAAACCAGTGGACGCGGCCGGCGTACCGATGTCGCTGACCTTCCATGCCGGTGTGGTGCGCTTCGCACCGCAGCAGCCGGACACCAACGATGTCATGCGCAAGGGCCTGGTGTCGCTGGGCGATGCGATCAACAACCATGCCGTGGTGTGCTGGTACAGCGCCTCGCAGGACGACGCCATCCAACGCTCGTACCGCCTGGCGCTGGATGCGGAAAAGGCGCTGGACGCCGGCGACTTCCGGTTGGTGTTCCAGCCGCGTATCGATCTGGAGGACCTGTCGGTCATCGGTTTCGAGGCGCTGCTGCGCTGGCATCACGCCAGTCTGGGACCGATTGGCCCGGATGAATTCATCCCGCTGTTCGAAAAGACCGCGCTGATGTGCACCGTCACCAACTGGGTGATCGAGAGCGCCCTGACGCAGTTGGCGCAATGGCGCGCCCAGGGGCTGGATTTCTGCATCTCGATCAACCTGTCTTCGCGCGATTTCGGCAACATCAATCTAGCCGCGGACGTGATCAACCGCTGCAACGACCTGGGCATTCCGACCACGCGGATCGAGCTGGAAATCACCGAGGGGCGCTGGTTGCGCAGCAATGTGGAGGCCGTGCCACGCCTGCGCGCCCTGCGCGACGCCGGGGTCAGCGTGGCGATCGACGACTTCGGTACGGGCTACAGCAATTTTGGCTATCTCACCGAACTGCCGGTCAATGTGCTCAAGCTGGATCGGTCACTGGTCACCGGCATCGCCACCAAGGCCGGCATGCAGATGCGCGCCGAAGCAGTGGTACGGCTGGCCAGCGCCCTGGGATACCGCACCGTCGCCGAAGGCATCGAGCATGCCGACGAGATCGCGCTGCTGCGCAGTTGGGGCTGCGATGAAGCGCAGGGCTACCTGCTGTCCAAGCCAATGGAAGCCCACCTGGTCGCCGCCTATGTGCAGGAGGCCAGCGCACGTCGCCGGCTGCCCTGACCTGCGTGGCTGGGGCGCATGCGGCGCCCTGCCGTGGCCCGGCCACCTCAGTTAGACATCAAGGCGGCAGGTTGAACGCGAGGTGCCGGCGCAGGCCGCTCAGCGATGTGGCAGCGCGTAATCCAGCGCCGCGCAGATTGCCGTCACCTGCGCCGTATTGCATTGTGCAGGCGTGGCGCGCGGGCTGTCCGGATAGACTTCGGTGGTGGTGCGATAGCGTGCGTTCGTGACCCCGGCACACAGGCCCAGACGCCGCACCGGGTAATGGATGACGCCATGGCCGGCCACCGGCGCGCCGATGAGCTGGCCTTGCGCATCGGCCGGCGCAATATGCGTCACCTGCTCCACCGCAGCGATCACCGCCTGCTGAAAGGCGGGCTGCGGATCTTCGCTGTCGCCGACCAGATAGAAACCATCCGGAATGCTGCCGGGAACGAACGCCACGCCGTCGCGTGCCGCCAGCGCAGGACGGAACTCGCTCTCGTCGCTGTCGGTGGTCTCATGCAGATCGATATGCACCAGCATCGTGCCGACGGTGGCCGCCACCAGTTGCATCAGTGCCGCCGATTCTGCAGCCGGGCTGTTGGCGCGGAACGCGCGATTGGGGTCGACTGCCTCGGCGTTCCAGCGCTGGATCCGCTCATGGCCCCACGGATTGACGCAGGGCGCGACAAGCAGATTGCACGTGCCCGCGTAATCGGCTGCGCGCTGCTGCAGGAACTGCAGTGCGCCGTGGACCCCACTCGTCTCATAGCCATGCACGCCGCCGGTCACCAGCGCGCATGGCAGGCGCGGGTCCCACCGGGCGCTGCGCAGCGCCAGCAACGGGTACCGGGTTTGTTCGGCAACGACAGTGCTGTAGGGAATCAGTTCGTAGCGGTCGGCCAAGGCCTCGATCGGACGCACAACCTCGTCCCTGTAACTGCGCTGTACGCGCTGACGGGCGCGCCATGCGTTGCGTTCGTCTTCGCCCCAGGCGTGGCCAGGGGTACCGATCGGGTAGCCGGAATGCGGAGTCATACGTAAAACCATTGCCAGAGAGGGCGCAAGGGTAAGCGCTTGCGTTGCAGAAACAAAAAAGGCCCCGCAGTGCGGGGCCCATCGGGCTGCCGTCAACCACCGGCAGACTATGTTCACTTCTTGGCAGTGACGCCCGGTGTGGCATCGCGGACCAGGAATTCTTCGGTCAGCTCGGGCAGATGCGCCAGCAGCCAGTCGGACATGGCCTGCTCCTGCGGCAGGATCTGCTCGCACACGCGCTGGGTCTCGATGTCGCCTACCGTCTTTGCCGCACCCAGCAGCGCGGTGTAGGTGGCGATCTCCAGGTTCTCGAACACGTAACTAGCCATCGCTCCCTTCACGATCTCGTCGGAGGTGGTCATGCCGCCCATCGCCTGACCAAAGGCAGCCATCTTGCCCATGGTGTCCTTGATCACCGACGGCGAGCCGCCGAGGCGTTCGATACAGGACTCGACCAGGCGCTGCTGGCCGAGGGTTTCTTCCAGATGCTGCTCGATGCGCGCCTTGAGCTTGGGGTAGTGCTCGATACGCGCGGCCTGGGCCTTGAGCATTTGCTCGGCCTGCTGCTCCATGGCGTGCGCGTCGCGCAGCCAGTCCATCAAATTCTCTTTGGGTTCGGCCATGTGCAATCTCCTGTTGGTGTGCGATGGCTCCAGCCTGGCCCGCAGCGCATGAAAGATGCGGCTGCTTCAGGTGAATAGTGCGTGGCGTTTGCACACGTCGTTGACATTGGTGCGGCATGCGTGACAGCGCAGTGCATGTGGTAGCTGCCGGCTTGGCCAGCGTGGGCCTCAGGAGCATGGGCTTCAGACCCGGGGCAAGACGCGTTGCGCTCGGCATCGTGCGTGGTCGCGGCTGACCACACCACATGCATCATCAACTCTCTTGCCGCGCAGGCAAGGCGCTCGTCCACGCCCCTGCAAATTCTGCCGACCGTGCGCCCTGCGGATGGCCAACAGCGAAATTTTTCCCTGCAATCGATGGCGTGCGATTGGAGGGCTGCAAAAATTTCCGCTGGGCGCGTCGGCACGTTTCGGATCAGGCGCTTATCGCTGCCGCCTTTGTTGCGGCACCAGCATGACTGCTGTCGAGGCCGGCAGCGTGCAATCGATTGTCTACCAAGCCCGCAGTAAGCGCCGGGCGCAAAACGCAGCAGGCCCCACGCCGCATGGCGCAGGGCCTGCATTCCACGCGCCGCGTCGGCATGCCCTCGCATGCCGCTGCGGGGTTACGCGGATTCTTCCTGTGGCTTGGCCTGCTTGGAGCGCCCGCCCTTGCTGCCGATACGCGACATATGATCGCGATCGCGGCTCACCGCCTGGCCGCCCTTCCGGCCTGCTTCGCGTGCCTCGTCACTGGTGAATTCGTGCGCATTGCCGCTTGCATGCGCGGCCTTGCCGCCGCTGCTGGCCAGCAGGCGGCGCTTTTCCGGGTCCAATGCGGCAAAGCCGCGCCGGCTACGAGTACTGTTCTGACCGTCTTCCACTGTGCCTCCTCTCGATGCTTCGGGTACGTCATTGGGTAATGGGCTTACCGCAACAATCGTGCCAACCCGAAACACCAGGCCCGGCGGGGGCAGACGGACACAGGCAGGAAAAAACCGCTGCGCTCGCTGTGCAAATCTTGCACACCTGCCTGAGCTACGCAGGACCCATTGCGGTGCAAAGGCAGGTAGCGCTACCAGCCCAACCCGGACGGCATCACTCCAAGGCCTCAGGCGCCGCTATAGCAAGGTGACGTCATGCGCGCGGACGATCAGTTGGTCCTGCCGAAAGCGCCGTTCCAGATCGGCGCGATAGCTGTGCCACCAGGCTGTATCGAGGGTGTCGGCCATGACCTCGTAGATCACCAGGTCGTCGCGCACCAACTGTGCGCCATCTTCCCGCCAGGCCCCGCTCACCGGCGCCCGGGTGTAGGCGGTGATGCCGCCGAAGCGCTCGGCCAGCTCGCTGTGGACACGGTCGAACAGGCTCGATGCAAACGGCTGGCGCTGGTTATCGGTCAGCGGCAGCAGCAACTGGATCAGATACATGCGGTGCCCACCTTTGGGTCGGTCGGAGGTGTGTCGACAGGAGCCGGGTGTTCCTGCAGCAGCGCCAGCACATGTTCGGCGATGCTCAGGCACGCGGTCAGCCCCGGCGATTCGATGCCGAACAAGTTCACCAGGCCAGGGACGCCGTGCCGTGCCGGTCCATCGATGCGGAAGTCCGCGTCCGCAAGCTCCGGCCCGTGGATCTTCGGGCGCACGCCGCAGTAGCCGGGCTGCAGGGCATCGTCCGGCAGGCCTGGCCAGTACCGGCGGATAGCAGCGACAAACGCCGCCGTCGGCGCCGGTGCGCAACGATAGTCCGGTTGCGCTACCCATTCCACGTCCGGGCCGAAACGCGCCCGGCCGTGCAGGTCGAGGGTGAGATGCACGCCCAGCCCACCCGGCTCGGGCAGCGGATAGATCAGCTGCCGAAATGGAGCCCGACCGGCCAGGGTGAAATAGCTGCCCTTGGCGAAGTACGCCTGCACCTGCGCATGCGCGGGCAGGCCCGCGATCGTAGCGGCCAGCGATGGCGCGCCATGACCGGCCGCATTGATCAACCAGCGGCAGGTGAGCGAGGTGGCAGCATCGTCGGCAATCACCACGCGCACTCCCTGCGCCACCGGTTCGACGCGCTGCACCGCCGTGCGTAACGCGACGGTGGTGCCGTGCGCCTGTGCATCGCCCTGCAATGCCAGCATCAGCGCATGGCTGTCGACGATGCCGGTGCTCTGCGATTCCAGTGCAGCGACGCACTGCAGTGCGGGCTCGCGGGCGCGGACCTGGGCAGCGCTGAGCGGAACCAATGCGGGGGCATGACTGAGCGCCGCATTGTGCTGCAGGTGATCGAGTTGTTGCTGCTGTGCGTGATCGCAGGCGACGACGAGCTTTCCGCAGCGTCGGTGCGGCACGTTGCGGTGTGCGCAGTACGCATAGAGCAAGGCATTACCGCGGACGCACAACCGTGCCTTCAACGAACCGGGCCGATAGTACAGACCAGCATGTATCACCTCGCTGCTGCGCGCACTGGTGCCCGTACCGATGGCTGCTTCCGACTCCAGCACCAGCACCGTGTGGCCCTGCACGGCGAGGCAACGTGCGATGGCGAGCCCGACGACGCCTGCGCCCACCACGATGCATTCGACGTCATGCATGACTACGCTCGTTCGACGGCGGGCCAGTGTAGCGACACGGCGCACTGCGCGGGTTGTTGCGACCGTTCTCACCGGCCTCTCACGATCAGCTCCTACTATCGATGTGCGTTTTGCCACGATTTACAGCTGTTTTCGAGTGGCCTCCCCCGCCGCATTCGACACATGCACGTCCACCCCACCCGAGCGCGACCATCGGTCGCACGGTTCGGATGTGCATTGGTCAAAGGAGTTTCAATGGACGCATTGCGTTCGGTCTTGCTGGCCTCCAACTACCAGGCCTGGCCAGAAGCATTCAATGGACAGGCGTATGCATTGCTCAACGTCGTCCGCAACCTGGAACATGCACAGCTGCTGTGTCCGCCGGCAGCGGACTATACAAGCGGGCGCGGCGTCACGCCGAGCGTGTCGTACCTGGTCAACGAGCTTGCGTATCGCAGTGTGTCCGCGCTGCGGCGTTTGAGCGGCCGCCCCGCCCTGTCCAATGCGCAACCGCAGCGGCTGGACCGTGACTACGACCTGTTCTTCTACGTGTGCCAGTTTCCCAAGGAGTTGAGCACGCTCGCGCGCATCGATGGCTGGCACCAGCGCTGCCAGCTGCGCGCGGTGTACCTGCTGGAGACCTGGCCAGAACTGCTGCACGCGCAGAAAGCCGAGCTGCAGGTGCTGGATCAGTTCGATCACGTGTTCGTGCTCAATGCCAGTTGCGTGGATGCATTGCAGCAGTACACCCGCACGCCGGTGTCGTTTCTGGCCAGCGCCTGCGACACCGTGCTGGCCACCCCCGTGCCACGGCCGCCGCAGCGCTGCATCGATGTGCTGAGCATCGGGCGGCGCGTGCCCCAGGTCCATGCGCAACTGCTCGACCATGCGCGGGCACACCCGGAGTTCTTCTACCTGCACGATGCACTGCGCGGCGGCGCGGTGCCGGACTGGTCTGCGCATCGCTTGCAGTCCGCGGCGATGATCAAGCGCGCCAAGTTCTTCATGGCACACGACTTCACCGTGAATACGGCAGGGGTTTTCAAGGGCGTGCAAAAGCAGGCGCTGGCCACGCGATATTTCGAAGGCGCGGCCGGCGGCGCCGTGATCGTCGGCTCGGCGCAACGCTGCCCGGAGTTCGGCCAGTTCTTCGATTGGGAGGACGCGGTGATCGAGCTGCCGCCGGCACTGGACGACATTGGCGCCTTCCTGCAGGAGCTGGAGCAGCAGACCGACCGCCTGGCACGGGCGCGCGTCCACAACACGGTGCAGTCACTGCGCCGGCACGATTGGGCACACCGCTGGGCGCAGGTGCTCGACACCCTGCAGTTGCCGCGCCCACCGTTGCTGGCCGAGCGCATCGCCCTGCTCGACAGTCTGGCCGCCATGGCCGAGCACGCCGCCTCCCCGCCGACGCTGGCGATGAGCTTGACCGCGTGACCGCAGCGCCGCATGTGTTTCAGATCGAGGGATCAGCAATGAAAGCAGTCATTCTGGCGGGCGGGCTGGGCACGCGCCTTTCCGAGGAAACCGCCATCCGCCCCAAGCCCATGGTGGAGATCGGCGGCAAGCCGATCCTCTGGCACATCATGAAGATCTACGCCCATCACGGCATCCAGGATTTCATCGTCTGTCTGGGCTACCGCGGCGAGGTGGTCAAGGATTTCTTCATGAACTACCACATGCGCGAATCGGACGTGACCTGCGACCTCGGCAGCAATACCACCACCTTGCACAACACCCGCGCCGAGCCGTGGCGGGTGACGCTGGTGGACACCGGCGCGCAGACCATGACCGGGGGGCGCCTGCGTCGGGTGCGTGAGCATCTGCGCGGCGAATCGGCGTTCTGCATGACCTATGGCGACGGCGTGGCCGACATTGACATCGGTGCGGCCATCGCGCTGCATCACCGCGAAGGACGGCTGGCTACGGTCACCGCCGTGCAGCCACCGGGGCGCTTTGGCGCACTGCGCCTGGACGGTGGGCAGGTGACCGGTTTCCGCGAGAAGCCGGTCGACGGCGATGGACTGATCAACGGGGGCTTCTTCGTGCTCGACCCGCAAGTGATCGACGTGATCGAGGACGACAGCACGGTCTGGGAAAACAGCCCGCTGGAAGCGCTGGTCGACCGCGACCAGTTGAGCGTCTATCGCCACGACGGGTTCTGGCAGCCCATGGACACCTTGCGCGACCGCAACCATCTGGAAACCCTCTGGTCCACCAATCGCGCGCCCTGGCGCGTGTGGGAGTAAGCATGCGCATTCTGATCACCGGCAACATGGGCTATATCGGCCCGGTCGTGGCCGCGCACCTACGTCAGCGCTATCCGCAGGCCTGGCTGGTCGGCATCGACCGCGGCTGGTTTGCGCACTGCCTGTCCGACCCGCGACGGCTGCCGGAAGTGGTGCTGGACCAGCAGTGGTTCGGCGACGTGCGCGATCTCGATGCGCAGCAGCTGCGCGGGTTCGACGCGGTGGTGCATCTGGCGGCGATTTCCAACGATGCGATGGGCAAGCGCTTCGAGCAGGTCACCGATGCGATCAACTGCCGTGCCAGCGTCGCCGTGGCCGAGGCCGCCGCGCAGGCGGGCGTAGGGCATTTCGTGTTCGCGTCCAGCTGCAGCGTGTATGGCGCAGCAGCCGATGGCACGCCGCGGTCCGAGCGCAGCGATGTCGCCCCGCTGACTGCCTATGCGCACTCCAAGATCGACACCGAACGTGCGCTCGCGCGCCTGGACACCCGCATGGTGATCACCTGCCTGCGCTTTGCCACTGCATGCGGCGCGTCGCCACGGCTGCGGCTGGACCTGGTGCTCAACGATTTCGTTGCCGGTGCGGTGGCCAACGGCAGCGTCGAGGTGCTGTCGGACGGCTCGCCGTGGCGGCCATTGATCCACGTGCGCGACATGGCACGTGCCATCGACTGGGCATCGCGTCGCGCACCGGACAACGGTGGGCAGTTCCTGTTCGTCAATGCGGGCGCGCAGCGCTGGAACGTGCAGATCCGCGATCTCGCCCAGGCCGTGGGTGTGGCATTCCCCAGCGCAAGCGTGTCGATCTGCGCCGATGCACCGGCAGACAACCGCTCCTACCGGGTGGATTTCTCCCTGTTCGAACGGTTGGCGCCTGCGCATCAGCCGCAGGAGACACTGCGCTCCACCATCACCGAACTGCGCGACGACCTGCAGCGTGCCGGCTTTGACGATCGCGACTTTCGCCGGAACTCGGACTTCATTCGCCTGCGGATCCTGCAGCAGTTGGTCGACGCGGGCACGCTGGCCCCGGACCTGAGGGCGGCGGCATGATCTTCCACCCCACGCCGCTGGCAGGTGCGTTCGTGATCGCGCCGGAACCGCGCGGCGATGCGCGCGGCTGGTTTGCACGGGTGTTCTGCAGCGATGAAATGGCGCAAGCCGGTCTGGCCTCTGCGTTCGTCCAGGTCAACAACTCGTTCAATGCCGAAGCCGGCACCTTGCGCGGCATGCACTACCAGTTGCCGCCCGCCGCCGAGGTCAAGATCGTGCGCTGCATCGGCGGGGCGCTGTGGGATGCCATCGTCGACCTGCGCCCGGATTCGCCCACCTATCTGCAGTGGTACGGCACCGAGCTCAGTGCCGACAACCGTCTGGCGCTGTATGTGCCGCGCGGCTTTGCGCATGGCTTCATCACCCTGCAGCCGCAGACCGAAGCGCTGTACTTCGCCAGTGCCATGTATGCACCGCAGGCCGAACGCGGGCTGCGCTGGGACGATGCGCGCATCGGCGTGCGCTGGCCGCGCGTACCGCAGTGCGTCTCCGACAAGGACACCGGCTGGCCGGACTTCGATGCGCAGGCCCACGGCATTCCCCTGCTGGCCGGGCTCACCGCGCAGGAGCGCGCATGAACGTGGATCGCTTGTTGCAGGCGCGTGCAGCCGCCGGGCGCCCGTTGCAGGTGGGGTTGTACGGCGCCGGTTTCATGGCGCGCGGGCTGGTCAACCAGATCGCCCACGCAGTACCGGGCATGCGCGTGGCGGTGATCTGCAACCGCAGCGTGGACAAAGCGCTGGAGGCCTATCGGCAGGCCGGCCAACAGGCGCAGCTGGTCGATGGCGCCAGCGCCTTGCAGCGCCAGATCGCTGCCGGCATCCCGGCCGTCACCGACGACCCGGCACTGGTCTACGAATGCGCCGGCCTGGATTGCCTGATCGATGCCACCGGCGCCATCGACTATGGCGCCCGCATCAGCCTGGGCGCGATCGCCAACGGCCGCCATATGGTCACGATGAATGCCGAGCTCGATGGCACCGTCGGCCCGCTGCTCAAGCGCAAGGCCGACGCGGCCGGGGTGATCTTCAGTGCCTGCGATGGCGACCAGCCGGGCGTACAGATGAACCTGTACCGCTTCGTGCGCTCGATCGGCCTGACCCCGTTGCTGTGCGGCAACATCAAGGGACTGCAGGACCCGTATCGCACCCCGGCCACGCAAGCCGCATTTGCGGCGCAGTGGGGGCAGGACCCGCACATGGTGACCAGCTTCGCCGACGGCACCAAGATCAGTTTCGAACAGGCCATCGTGGCCAATGGCACCGGCATGTCGATCCTTCAGCGTGGCATGACCGGCTACACGCACCGCGGGCATGTGGACGAGCTGACCACGCGCTACGACATCGACGCCTTGCGCGCAGCCGGAGGCGCGGTGGATTACGTGGTCGGCGCCCTGCCCTCGCCGGGCGTGTTCGTGCTGGCCAGCCACGACGATGCCAGGCAGCGGCACTATCTCAATCTCTACAAGCTCGGCGAAGGCCCGCTGTACAGCTTCTATACGCCGTATCACCTGTGCCACTTCGAGGTGCCGTTGTCGGTTGCGCGCGTGGTGTTGATGGGCGATGCGGTGTTGCAGCCGCTGGGGGCGCCCCTGGTCGAGGTGGTCGCCACCGCCAAGCGCGACCTTGCCGCGGGCGAGATCATCGACGGGCTGGGCGGTTACATGAGCTACGGCCAGTGCGAGCGTGCCGACCTCACCGCAGGGGCGCGGCTGCTGCCGATGGGCGTGGCCGAAGGCTGCGTGCTGCGCCATGCGGTGCGCAAGGACCAGGTGCTCAGCTACGACGATGTGCAGCTTCCCGGGCACCGTCTGATCGACCGCCTGCGCGCCGAGCAGACCGACATGTTCGGCAACGCTGCCGTGCCGGCCGCCTGACCGCAGGCGGGCCTCCCGCACCTGCGCTGCCGCTCGCGATGGTGTCCCTTCCCGCCCGCCCCACCCTCCGCCTCCTGCAGGCCGGGCGCGCACTGGCCGCGCTGCTGGTGGTGCTCAGTCATAGCGTGCTGCCGACCACGCATCTGGTGGAGCCATTGCCGGCTGCCGTAGCCGCCGCGCTGGCGCACGGCTATCTGGGCGTGGATTTCTTCTTCGTGCTATCCGGCTTCATCCTCTACTACGTCAACCACGCCAGTACCCACACGCCGGGCTGGAGCCGCGACTACGCCAGCAGCCGCCTCACCCGGATCTATCTGCCGTACTGGCCGGTCGGCCTTGCGCTGGCGTTGGCCTACACGCTGCGTCCGGCCTGGGACAGCGGCGAGATGGGCTGGTCGTGGCTGGCCACGCTCAGCCTGCTGCCGGTACACGGCCAATCCGCGTTGGGCGTTGCGTGGACGCTGAGTTACGAGCTGATGTTCTATGCGCTGGCGTGGCTGTTCTTTCGCAGCGGCTACCCGCTGCGCTGCGCGCTGGCATGGGCCGCGCTCGTTGCGCTCCATCATGTTGCCGGTGCACCGTTCGAGCAGCCCGTCGATCTGTCCTGGCGCGCGTTGCTGCTGCACCCGATCACGCTGGAGTTCGTGTTCGGTCTGTTGGCTGCACGGGCAACGCTCGGCACCGCACGCTGGCCGGTGTGGGCTGGCGGTGCGATCGCGGTGGTGGCGCTGTGGTGCTTCGTCGGCAGCGGGCTGCAGCGCGCCCACTCGCCGCTGTTCGGCCTGGCAGTGGCCGGTGCCCTGGTGGTGCTGGTGCGTGCGGAATGGCGCGGCTGGCTGCGCGTGGGGCCAGCGCTGCTGTTGCTCGGCAATGCGTCCTACTCCATCTACCTGGTGCACATGCCGCTGATGTCGCTGGTGGCGCGTGCCACCCGGCGCCTCGGTGCGCTGGCGAGCTGGCCGGTGAATCTGCTGCTGAGCGTGGCCGCTGCGCTGTTGCTGGGCGTGGCGTATCACCTGCTTTACGAGCGGGTCGCACTGCGCTGGGCCAAGCGCGTGCTGGCGCGCCGCTAGCGTGAGCCAACGCTCGCAATCGCCTTGCAGCATCGCGCCTGCGGTGCCCGCACCGCTCAGCCAACGGCCTGCTCCGGCATCGAAGCAAGGCGGTCGTCGCACCCGGCAGAAGCCTCGGACAGCGCCTCTCCCACCAGCAGCAAGGTCGGCAGGCCCGGCAGCATGGCGGCGGCGGTAACGCCGAGCTCTCCCAGCGTGGTGAGCCGGCGTTGTTGCTCCGGCCGCGTTGCCGCCTGCACGATGGCAGCCGGCGTGCTGGCCGGCAGATGCGCCAGTAATGCCGTGGCCACGGCATCGGCGCGGCGCAAACCCATGTAGATGCCCAGCGTGGTGCCGCTGGCAGCGAGCGCGCCCCAGTTCGGCTCGCCATGGTCGTGGGTGTGCGCCGTGACGAAGCTGATGCCGTGGCAGTGACTGCGATGGGTCAGCGAGACGTCCAGCGCCGCCGCTGCCGCAAACGCCGCGCTCACCCCGTTGATCACCTGCACGCCCACGCCGGCGCGGCGCAAGAAACCGATCTCTTCGCCGGCACGGCCAAACAACAATGCGTCACCGCCCTTGACCCGCACCACGCGCAATCCCTGCAACGCATACCGCCGCATCAGCCGGCAGATGAACTCCTGCGGCGTGGAGCGGCAACCGCCGCGCTTGCCCACGCGGATCACCCGCGCCTGCGGTGCCAGTTCCACGATGTCGGGGTTGGCCAGGTCGTCGAGCAGCAGCACCTGTGCCGAGGCCAGTGCCTTGACCGCCTTGATGGTCAGCAGGTCCAGATCGCCGGGGCCGGCGGACAACAACACCACATCACGCGCGCAGGAAGGAATGACGGACATAGGAGATCTCGCAGTGTGTGGAGGGTGGAGGTGCATCAGGCCAGCCGCGGTTGCCGGCACAGCCGGGTCAGTTGCGGAACGCACGAGCCGCAGACGGTGCCGCAGCCGAGCCGTTGCTTGAGCTGCGCCACATCGGCGCCGTCGTCGATGGCGGCGTGGATCGCCGACGCCGCAACGTTCATGCAGGTGCAGACGATCGGGTCGCTGGGCGCGACCGGCGTCTGCGCAAATACCGCCAGCCGCGCCGCGCGCCACGGCTTGCAGGCCAATGCGGTGGCCAGCAGTGCCTGGTTGGCGTCACTGGGCTGGGCTGCGATGAGCAACAGGCCATCGATATGGCTGTGCCCGTCCTGGGTCCGCCAGCCGACCCGGCGCATCAGCCCACGGCGCAGATCGCGGTATTCCAGCACGTCGGCGCCGGCTGGCAGTTGCAGCGCCGCCACCAGGCGCTCGATCCACGCCGTCTCGGGTGCGCGTTCGCAGGCAGCATGCAGGACCGCCCACTCGCCGCCACCGTCGCTCGGCGCTTCGGCATGCAGGCGCAGGCTGGCATAGCCGCACTCGCGCAGCAGCGGTTGCAGCGCCTGGTGCAACGCCAACGCATCGCCACGGCGTGCGGCCAGCAGATGCCAGCCGAACACCGCCTTTTCCACTCGCACCGCCGCATGCTTGAGCTCGGGCTGCTGCGAGCGCGCATCCACCGCCGGCGTGCTGACCTCGTTGATGCCGCCGCTGGACAACGCCTGCCCGCTCCAGTGCATTGCCGCAAACACCGTGCCGGAGCGCAATTCGTCCGACAGTTCCAGCGGCAGCACCAGCGCACCGCGCTTGCTGGCCACCTGCACCAGCTCGCCCGCAACCAGCCCGCGCCGTGCGGCATCGTCCGGGTGCATGCGTAGCGCTGGCTCGGGGCTGTGGGCATAGGCAGCGGCCACGCGACCGGTGCGCGACATGCCATGCCATTGGTCGCGCAGGCGGCCGGTGAGCAGGCGCATCGGAAAGCGTGCCGAGGTGGCTTCGGCCACCTTGCGATACGGCGTTGCATGGAACTGCGCGCGGCCATTGGCAGTGGCGAACACGCCATCGGTATAGCGTCGTGCCTGCCCATGCGCAGCGCCGGCAGGAAACGGCCATTGCTGCGGGCCGTTGTCCAGTTGCGGGTAATCCAGCCCGCCGATGTCCAGATCGCGCCCCACCGTCAACGCACGGTGCTCATCGAAGATCTGCGCGGTGCTGTCGAATGCGAACAGCCCCGCGCCGGTTGCCGGCGCCAGCCGGGCTTCCAGCCGTCGCGCAACCTCGTTGGCGATCCACCAGTCCGCACGCGCCTGGCCCGGCGGCTCCACGGCCTTGCGCACGCGGGTGATGCGGCGTTCGGAGTTGGTCACCGTGCCGTCCTTCTCGCCCCAGCTGGCCGCCGGCAGCAGGATGTCGGCATACGGCACGGTGTCGGTGCCAAAAAACGCGTCCTGCACGATCACCAGCTCGGCCTGTTCCAGCGCGGCGCGGATGCCGGCCACCTCCGGCATCGAATGCACGGGGTTGGTGCAGACGATCCACACCGCCTTCAGCGTGCCGGTACGCAGGCGCTCGAACAACTGCACCGCCGGTGTGCCGGGGGTCGGCGAGATGCGTCCGGCCGGCACGCCCCACAGGTGTTCCACCTCCGCGCGATGCTCGGCATTGCCGATCTCGCGATGGGCGGCCAGCATCGTCGCCATGCCGCCCACTTCGCGCCCGCCCATCGCATTGGGCTGGCCGGTCAACGAAAACGGCCCGGCGCCGGGCTTGCCGATCTGCGCCGTGGCCAGATGCAGGTTGATCAACGCCAGATTCTTGTCGGTGCCGTGCGCCGACTGATTCAAGCCCATGCAATACAGCGACAACGCCGCCGGGCTGCGCCCGAACCACTCGGCCGCCTGCACCAGGTCTTCGTGCGAGATCCCGCAAATCTCGGCGCTCATGCGCGGGGTGTATTCGCGCAGCATTCGCTTGAGGGCATCGAACTGATCCGTATGCGCCGCAACGAAATGCGCATCCACCAGACCCTCCCAGATCAGGTGGTGCAGCATGCCGTTGAACAAGGCGACGTCGGTGCCGGGTTCGATGGCCAGGTGCAGGTCGGCCATGGCCGCGGTATCGGTGCGCCGCGGGTCGATCACGATCCAGCGGATGTCCGGGTTGCGTGCGCGTGCGTCTTCGAGCCGGCGAAACAGCACCGGATGCGCGTACGCCATATTGCTGCCGGCAAACAGCACCGTCTGTGCCAGCTCCAGATCGTCGTAGCAGGTCGGCGGGCCGTCCGCGCCGAGCGCAAGCTTGTAACCGGTGACCGCGCTGGACATGCACAGGCGCGAATTGGTGTCGATATTGTTGGTGCCGAGCAGGCCCTTGGCCAGCTTGTTGAAGACGTAGTAGTCCTCGGTGAGCAACTGCCCCGACAGATAGAACGCCACGGCATCGGGGCCATGCTCCTGCACGATCGCCGCCAGCTTGCTGCTGACATGCTGCAGCGCCTGATCCCAGCTCACCGGTGCACGTGGAGCCTGCCGATGACGGCGCAGCTCCGGCGCGACAACCCGCCCCTGCGTGCTCGCCACCGTCTGCGGCAGCGCCAGGCCCTTGCTGCACAGACGCCCGCGGTTGGCAGGATGCAGCGGCTCGCCTTCGATCCCGACGATGCGTTCGCCATCGGCGTCGTGCTCGCTGTGGATCAGCACACCGCAGCCCACCCCGCAGTAGCAACAGGTCGAGCGCGTGATGCGATGCATCGGCGCAGCCCCTTGCGGCAGGGCTGCGGTGGCGGGCGACGGCGGCTGCAGGCCTTCGCTCATGCGGCCGGCTCGGCAACGGCGTCCGGCTGCGCCACCGCCTGCAGCACGATCCACACCGCGTCGGACTCTACCTTGATCGGGTAGCGCGGCGCGCAGCCCACGTCCGGTGCGCAGGCCTGCCCGCTCTGCAGCGCGATCGCCCAGCCGTGCAGTGGGCAGGTCACGGTGTCGCCGGCCACGATGCCTTGCGACAGCGGCCCCCCCTTGTGCGGGCAGCGGTCGCGCAACGCGAACACCTGGTCGCTGGCGGTGCGGAAGATGGCGATCGGCGGCAGGCCCTCGACCTCCAGCACGCGCGCGCCCAGCGTCGGCAAATCCTGCAAGGCGCACACGCGCACCCATGCGTCGTGCGGCATGTTCATTCCTCCACCGTGGCGGCCGGCGCGGCAATGCGCAGCGGTTGATATTCCTGCCGGCGCTCGCCGGCGATGCGCGCCTTCCACGGGTCGACCAGGCCTTCGAGCGAATACAGCAGCCGCTCGTACAGCGCACGCCGGTTGGCCGCGTCGTCCACCACCTGCGCGCGGATGTAATCCAGGCCGACGCGCGCGATGTAGTGCACGGTGCGGTCCAGGTAATAAGCCTGCTCGCGATACAGCTGCAGAAAGGCGCCGGTGTATTCGCGTACTTCCTCGGCGGTGCTCACCTTGACCAGGAAGCGCGCCACTTCGGTCTTGATGCCACCGTTGCCGCCAACGTGCAGTTCCCAGCCCGAGTCCACCGCGATGATGCCCACGTCCTTGATGCCGGATTCGGCGCAGTTGCGCGGGCAACCGGACACTGCCAGCTTCACCTTGTGCGGGCTCCACATGTTGGCCAGCATGGTTTCCAGGTCGATGCCCATCTGCGTGCTGTTCTGCGTGCCGAAGCGGCAGAACTCGCTGCCCACGCAGGTCTTCACCGTGCGGATCGACTTGCCGTAGGCGTGACCGGAGGGCATGCCCAGATCGCGCCACACATCCACCAGATCTTCCTTCTTGACCCCGAGCAGATCGATACGTTGGCCACCGGTGACCTTGACCATCGGCACCGCGTATTTGTCGGCCACGTCGGCAATGCGGCGCAGCTCGCCCGCATTGGTCACCCCGCCCTTCATCTGCGGAATGACCGAGAACGTGCCGTCCTTCTGGATGTTGGCGTGCGCACGCTCGTTGATGAAACGCGATTGCGGGTCGTCGATGGCTTCATGCGGCCAGGTCGAGAGCATGTAGTAGTTGATCGCCGGCCGGCAGGTGGCGCAGCCGTTGGGCGTGCGCCATTCCATGAAGGCGTAGGCCTGCGCATGGGTGAGCAGCTTGTGCTCGCGGATGGCGCGACGCACCTCGCCATGACTCAGATCGGTGCACGCGCACACGGCCTTGGTCTTCGGGGTTTCCTGGAAGTTGGAACCCAGGCAATTCATCAGGATCTGCTCGACCAAGCCGGTGCACGAACCGCAGGAGCTGGCCGCCTTGGTGTGCTTTTTCACCTCATCGACGGTGAACAACCCCTGCTCGCTGATGGCTTTGACGATCGTGCCCTTGCACACGCCGTTGCACCCGCAGACCTCGTCGCTGTCAGCCATGACGCTGGCGCGGTCCTGGCCGCCGGTTCCGGCGTCGCCCAACGCGCTCTCGCCGAAGATCAACTGGTCGCGCTGCGCCTGGATCGGCGTGCCGTCCTTGAGCAACTTGAAGTACCAGCCGCCATCGCTGGTGTCGCCGTACAGGCACGCCCCCACCAGTACGTCGTCGCGGATCACCAGCTTCTTGTAGACGCCGCCGGCCGGGTCGGACAGCACGATCTCTTCGCAGCCATCGCCGCCCATGAAATCGCCTGCAGAAAACAGATCGATCCCGGTGACCTTGAGCTTGGTCGAGGCCACCGATCCGCGATAGATGCCGATGCCGAACTGCGCCAGATGGTTCGCACACACCTTGGCTTGCTCGAACAACGGCGCCACCAGGCCGTAGGCAATGCCGCGATGGTTGGCGCACTCGCCCACCGCGTACACCCGCGGGTCGAAGCTCTGCAGGCTGTCGTTGACCACGATGCCGCGCGAGCAGTGGATGCCGGCCTCTTCGGCCAGCCGCGTATTGGGGCGGATGCCGGCGGCCATCACCACCAGATCGGCCGGAATCTCGCTGCCATCGGCAAACTTCACCCCGATCACCTCGCCCTGCGCATTGCCCAGCAACGCGCTGGTGGCGGTGTTGAGGCGGAACTCCAGCCCGCGTGCACGCAGCGCCTGCTGCAGCAGATTGCCGGCCACCGGGTCGAGCTGGCGCTCCAGCAACCAGCCGGCCAGATGCACCACGGTGACGTCCATGCCGCGCAGCTTCAGGCCATTGGCCGCCTCAAGGCCCAGCAGCCCGCCGCCGATCACCACCGCGTGCTGCTTCGTGCGCGCGGTGTCGATCATGGTGCGGGTGTCCTGGATATCGCGATACCCGATGACGCCTTTCAAGTCATTGCCCGGAACCGGCAGCACGAACGGAACCGAGCCGGTGGCGATCAACAACCGGTCGTATTCGGCCTCGGTGCCATCGGCGGCAATCACGCGGCGACGCACCCGGTCGATGCGCGTGACTTCGGTGTTCAGATGCAGCTGGATGCCGTTGTCGCGGTACCACTGCAGCGGGTTCAACACGATATCGTCGAACTCCTGCTCGCCGGCCAGCACCGGTGAAAGCAGGATGCGGTTGTAGTTGGGATGCGGCTCGGCGCCGAACACGGTGATGTGGTACATGCCCGGCATCAGCTTGAGCAGTTCTTCCACCGTGCGGATGCCGGCCATGCCGTTGCCGATGACGACCAATCTGGGTTGCTTCATTGCCTGGATTCCTGTCGACATGTCAGACGCGTGCCGCGCCGGCGGTGGACCATTCGCTGCGCCACTGGGTCTTGACGCCAGCCAGCAAGCCCCAGCCGCCGAGTGCGAACGCGGCAAACAGCCACATGCCCAGGGCATAGCTGCCGGTGTGCTGCTTGAGCACGCCCAACCCGGCGGCAAGTGCAAAGCCGCCAATGCCGCCAGCCATGCCGATCAACCCGGTCATCACGCCGATCTCCTGACCGAACCGCTGCGGCACCAGCTGGAACACCGCGCCATTACCGGCGCCCAGGCACAGCAACGTCAGCACGAACAACGCCAGCGTGATGGTGGCGCCGCCTGCACCAAACCCGGCAATGCCCACCAGTGTGGCCACCAGCAGATACACCGCCAGCAAGGCGCGGGTACCGCCGACGCGATCGGCAATCACCCCGCCCAGCGGCCGCATCACCGACCCGGCCAGCACGCAGGCCGCGGTCGCCCAGCCGGCGGTACGCGCATCGAAGTCGAACTGGTCGTGGAAGTAGCCCGGCAGCGCGCTGGCAAAGCCGGAGAACCCGCCAAAGGTGATCGCGTAGAAAAACATGAAGCGCCACGCATCGCGGTTGCCCACCAGCACGCGCCCGTAGTCGGACCACTGCTTGCGTGCCACTGGCGTGGGCGCCTCCTTGGCGATGGAAGCAAACACGATCAACGTCAGCACCAACGGGATGCACGCCAGCCCGAACACGTTCTGATAGCCGAACGCTGCCGCCAGCATCGGTGCGAACAATGCCGCCAGCACCGTGCCGGAATTGCCGGCGCCGGCAATGCCCATCGCAGTACCCTGATGCTCGGGCGGATACCAGCGCGATGCCAACGGCAATGCCACCGCAAACGAAGCGCCGGCGATACCGAGCAACACGCCCAGCAGCAGCACCTGGCCCATGCTCTGCACGCCCAACTGCCAGGCACCGAACAAGGCCGCGATCACGGCAAGCTGCGCCATCACGCCGGCACGCTTTGCCCCGATGCGGTCGGCAAACATGCCCAGCACCAGGCGCAAGACCGCGCCGCACAGGATCGGCACCGCCACCATCAGGGCGCGCTGCTGCGTGTCCAGCCCCAGCGATTGCGCAATCGGCACCTGCAGTGGTCCCAGCAGATACCACACCATGAAGCTCAGGTCGAAATACAGGAAGGATGCGAACAAGGTGGGCGTGTGCCCGGATCGCCAGAACGAGCGCTGCATGGAGACCTCTTCGAGTGCGATGGCCAAAAAAAACGGCGCCCCTCCGGTAAACCGGAAGGACGCCGTTGTCCTGGATGCGTGCGGGTCGCCGTTGAACCGCTGCACCGTGTACGTGTTGTTGCAGGCACGCCGTTGCACCTGCACGTGAGTGCTACGCAATCAGCGTGCCAACTTATTCACCGTGGCGTCACGGCAACACAAGTGATTGAAAAATAGTCAGTTTGCGTGAGAGTCCCGTGGCTTCTCCAGCGGCACCGCAGTGCCGCTTGCATCTTCCCATTCCCGGCTTTCGTGCAGTAATGCACCAAGACCGTGCAGTGGCCGTCGGGCAGCGAGGTGCCAGGTGGCGACGACTGCATCGCGTGCGTCGCGCGTATCGCGAGCGCTTGGCGATTCTCAAGTCTGGTCGAAGGCGCGGCCCTCACCGCTCGCGGGATTGAGCAATCAGGTAGCGACGACTGCATCGTGCGTGTCGCGAGCGCTTGGCGATTCTCAAGTCTGGTCGAGGGCGCGGTGCCCGCACCGCTCGCGGGACACGCCGTAAACCCGTCCATGGGGGCTCGGTGGCGGCATCCATGCCGCCACACGGTCCCGCAATCGGCGAGCACACCACGCCAGACGGTTGGTTGGTGGTTTTGTTGAAAAGCAAAGTTCACCGCATCGCCAGCTTGCCGGTCGCTGGTTGAGATCCTTGCACACCGACCATCTCGACTGGTCCTTGCCCGCCCACCGTCGCGGGACCCTTGGCGGCATGGATGCCGCCAAGGAGCTACATGGATGTACTTGCGGCGTGTCCTGCGATGGTGGGCGGGCAAGGGCCCTGCAGCAAAGGCGCAGATGATCCGCTCTCTGCCTGATCCACCAGTATTGAGCAATCAGGCAGCGACGACTGCATCGTGCGTCTCGCGAGCGCTTGGCGATCTTCACGCCTGGTCGAGCGCGCGGCGCCCTCACCGCTCGCGGGACACGCCGTGAATCCGTCCGTGGAGGCTCGGTGGCGGCATCCATGCCGCCACACGGTCCCGCAATCGGTGAGGACACCACGCCAGACAGTTGGCTGGCGGTTTTGTTTGAGAGCGAGTAGCGCGTCGCGGCTTGCCGTTGTTGAAAACTTTGCGCAGCGACCATCTCCACTGGCCCTTGCCCGCCCACCGTCGCAGGACCCTTGGCGGCATGGATGCCGCCAAGGAGCTACATGGATGTACTTGCGGCGTGTCCTGCGATGGTGGGCGGGCAAGGGCCTGCAGCAAAGGCGCAGATGGTCCGCTCTCCGCCTGATCCGCCGTTACTGAGCAATGAGGTAGCGACAACTGTATCGTGCGTCTCGCGATCACTTGGCTATCTTCAAGTCTGGTCGAGGGCGCGGCGCCTCACCTTCGCGGGACCCGTGGCGGCATGGATGCTGCCACGGAGCTACAGCGACGTACTTGCAGCGTCTCCCGCGACGGTGGGCGGGCAAGGCCCTGCAGCAAAGTCGCAGTGCATCCGCCCTGTCCTGATCCCCACTCCAGCGCGTCACCATCGCGCGGGTTGTCAGTCGTCGCTGGGTGTATCGAACAAGCGATTGCGGCGGTCATCGCCTTCCGGCACTGCCACGCCAATGCGCGCGGCGGCACTGCGGTAGTTATCCAGGCGATGGATGTCCCGTAGCCGCGCGAGGTCGTCGTCCTTGATGTCGTGCCACCCCCAGCGCTGGAACTGGCTCAGGAACCACTGGCCATCCGATAGCCACGGCATGTTGACCGCGCCATCGCGATGGAAGGCCAGCGCCGTCGCATCGACGTTGGCCGCATCGGCGTCCGCATTGGCATCCAGGCACGCGGCAAGATGCGCTGCCGACACCCCGATATGCTGCGGCTCGGCCAGCCACTGCGCACACTGGGCCCGGTTGTCCGGCCCCGCATCCAGCCAGCGGCAGGCGTCCAGCACGCAGGCGGTCAGCTGCTGTGTCAGCTCCGGCTGCAGGGCGGCGAACTCGCGCCGGCACGCCAGCACCTTCTCTGGATGGCCAGGCCAGAGCTCGCCACTGCGGATCACCCGCGCACCACTGCCCTGCGCCTGCGCGACCGCTGCCCACGGCTCCCCGGAGCAATACCCATCGACCAGCCCACTGGCCAATGCCTCGGGCATCCGTGGTGGCGGAATGGTGAGCACATCGACATCGTGCATCGGGTCTACCCCGCCTGCAGCCAGCCAGTAGTACAGCCACAACGCGTGCGTGCCGGTGGGAAACGTCTGCGCGAACACTGCGCGCCGACCCAGCCCTGACAGTGCCTGCGGCAGTGTCTGGCCATTGGCCAGCGCCTGCGCCAGGCCCGGCGCCATGGTGATCGCCTGGCCGTTGTGGTTGAGCGTCATCAATAAGGCCATCGGACATTGCGGCCCGGCAATGCCCAGGTCGATGGCGTACACCAGGCTGGCCAGGGCATGCGCCGCATCCACCTCGCCGGCCAGCAGGCGGTCGCGCACGCCGGCCCACGAGGCTTGCCGCTGCAGCTCCAGGTGCAGGCCATGCGCGCGGTCCAGGCCCAGCCGCTGCGCGGCAACCAACGGGGCGCAGTCGATCAGCGGCATGTAGGCCACGCGCAACACAGGAACGTCAGGTTGGCTCATGTCATCATCCCAGCAATTCGGCCATGGCCACGATGCGTCGCGCCACCTCGGCCAGCTTGACGCCCTGCTTCATCGCCTGCTGGCGCAGCGCAGCGTATGCATCGGCCTCGCTGAGGCCGCGTTTTTCCATCAACAAGCCCTTGGCGCGGTCGATCTGCTTGCGGTCCTGCAACGCCTGCTGCACATCGTCCAGGCGTTTGCGCATGCTGCTTTCGTGCGCAAACCGCGCCAACGCCACCTGCACGATCGGCGCCAGCCGCGCCGGCGCCAGGCCATCTACTACGTATGCCGTCACGCCGGCACCGACGGCGGCGTGGATCAGCGCATCGTCCCCATCGCCGGAGAACATCACCACCGGGCGCGGCGCATGGGCATGCAGCATCGACAATTGCTCCAGCGTGTCGCGCGAGGGCGAATCCACATCGATCACCACCACATCCGGTTGCTGGCTTTGCACCGCGTGCAACAGCGCACCGACCGAGGCCACATCGTCGAGCACCGTATAGCCGGCGCGCGTCAATGCCTGGCGCAGTTCGCCGATGGGCTTTTCGGTATCGTTGACGAGCAAAACACGCATTGGCGGCAGCGAGGCGTGTGGACGTGCGCCGATGGTGCCATGCAACATGCCGTCGGTGCGAGTCATCCTTTCGGAGCGAGTCTGATGCCGTTGTTTCCGTTGTTCGCAAATCTGCAGGGGCGCGCCGTGTTGGTGATCGGCGGTGGCGAGGTCGCCACGCGCAAAGTGCTGGCGCTGCTCAAGGCCGGCGCGCACATCCGCCTGTATGCACATGCACTGTCGCCAGAGCTTGCAGAACTGATGCAGGCCGGGCGCTTCGAGCAACTGGGGGGCACGTTCGATCCGGCGTGGATCGACACGGTGTGGCTGGTGGTCGCCGCCACCGACGATACCGAGCTGAATCAGCGCGTGGCCGCAGCGGCCGGCGCACGTCAGCGCCTGGTCAATGTGGTGGACGATGCCGAGCTGTCCACCTACCAGGTGCCGGCGATCGTGGACCGCGACCCGCTGGTGATCGCCATTTCGTCAGCCGGCGCCGCGCCGATGCTGGCGCGTCGCCTGCGTGAGCGGCTCGAGCGCGAGCTGGATGCATCGGTTGGCCGGTTTGCCGCTCTGTTCGCGCGTCATCGCGAGCGTATCCGCAGCCAGTTCCCCGATATGAACCGCCGCAGGCGCTGGTTCGATCGCGTCATCGACGGGCAGGTGCCGCTGCTGTTGCAGGCCGGCGACGATGCCGCCGCCGAGGTGGCCTTCAACACGGCCCTGGACGATGCCGGCGCCGTGCCTGAGCGCGGCAGCGTGCAACTGGTCGGCACCGGCCCCGGCGACCCGGGGCTGCTGACCTTGAAGGCGCTGCGTGCGATGAACCTGGCCGACGTGCTGCTGGTTGCCGCCGATGTACCCGATGCCGTGCTCGAGCTGGCGCGCCGCGATGCAACGCGGCGTGCGCTGCCGGCAGATGCGCGGGCACAGCAGGCCTTGCTACTGGAACTGGCCAACGATGGCTTGCACGTGGTGGCGCTGCGCGGCGGCATGGGCTACGACGACGCAGCGGCGGCGCCCATCGAAGCAGCGCTGAAAGCCGGCGGGCTTGCCTGCGAGCGCGTGCCTGGCCTCTGCCGCACGCCATGTGTGCGCCTGGCAGGGTGAACGTCGCGCGTCATGCAGGCGTGTCGCCCAAGAACACGCAACAAGACCCACCCGTAGCGGCCAGGCTTGAGCAGCCGGTACGTGGACGCCGCAGGGACCAGCCGCACTCCGGTTCACCCGCGCCGCCCGCACCCACCTGACGAGTGCTCACGCCGTTTTGTTGGCCGCTCAGGCCGCAGCGCTGCAGGCGTCGGATGCCTGTGCACTGCCCCGGTCCGCTCGTCGACTTATCTGGCTGGCAACAGGCGCACCCGCTGAGCTGCCCGCTACGTCTTCGGAAACCGCGTGCGCGCACTGTCGCGCACATCCACGTCGAAGGTCACCTGCAGCGTCATCGGCTCGGCATGCCCGGCGCCCGCATCGAAACGGAAGCTCAGCCCATCGCGGCTGGGCAGTTGGCGCGCATGCTCTTCGAGTGCACCGCGCGGCACCTGCAATTGCCAGTGGTCGGTGGCGCAGTTGCACGCCGCATGGCCGCCGGTGAGGCTCACGCTGTGCCGCACCAGCCGTGCACCCTGCCCGCTCGGCAGGCGGCTCAGATTCTCGACGCTGCGTCCGGCGAGCAAGGTGGCCAGTTCGGCTTCGTCGATACGGAACCGCAGGTGCTGGCCGTCAATCTGGATTTTCATGGATGAGCTGACTCCACTGCTCGGGCGTATTGCAATTGACGAACGCGGCGCGTTCGCTGGCGGTGACTGCAAGGCGATGGCACTGCAGTGAACGCTGCAGGGCGCGCAGCGAACGTGACGATGCCTCGCCTGCCATCAGCCCGGCTAACGCCGTGCGCACACGGGTATCCACAGCCAGCCGCATCGGCAGCATCTGCTCCTCGAAGGTGACGCAGCGCTGCGCTGAGGGCGCCAGCAGCCGCGCCAGCAAGGCCGTGGACAACAGCGGCATGTCTACCGGCACCACCACCAGCGTGGTCGCATCGGGCACGCGCTCGATCACGCTTGCCAGGCCGCCGAGCGGGCCCAGGTCCGGTTGCGTATCGGCGATGCCGTCGTACTCCGGGCGCAGGCCGCTGACAAGTACCGTCTGCGCCCCGGCGCCGCGCAGCAGGGCCTGCATCTGCGCGATCAGCGGACGCCCATGCCAGGGCAGCAAGGCCTTGTCGCGGCCCATGCGCGAGGAGCGCCCCCCGGCCAGCACCACGCCGGTCCATGCAGGGAGCGCGCTCATGCAGTGCGCACAAGCAGACGGATGGACACGGGCCGCTTCACAACACGGGCACCGGCGCCGCCGGCTGCAGATGCCCCAGCCCGAAGACGTCCACATGGGTGGCGGGTGCGGCCGCATCCGCCTGCGGCTCCAGCACCGCCCAGACATTGGCCTGCAACAACGGCGCCACCCGAAACGACTCCTGCTGCGGCAGGATGTGCACGCCCAGCACGCCCGCTGCGTTGCACTGCAGCCGGGCACGCAAGTGCTGGCGCCAGATCGGCCGCGCCTGCATCGGGGCGTCCAACGCCACGCGTAGCCCCCCCTCGGCAGGCATGCCCAGCAATCCACGCAGCGCCGGCTCGACAAAAAACCGCAGCCCCGCCGCGCTGGCCATCGGGTTGCCCGGCAACCCGACATACAACACGCCATCGCCAAAGCGCGCCAGCAGCACCGGCTTGCCCGGGCGCACCGCAACCTTGTGGAACAGCAGGCTGGCCGCATGCCGGGCCAGCGCATCGGGAACAAAGTCGTAACGCCCGCGCGACACCGCACCGGTACTCAGAATCACATCTGCGCCGGCACCACGCGCCTGCACCAGCGCGGCATCGAACGCGGCATCGTCATCGCCCACCTGCCCCTGCCATACCAGCTGCGCCCCCGCCGCGCGCAACTGGCTGCGCAGGTAGCTGCTGGTGCCATCGCGGATCTGGCCGGGCTGCAAGGGCTGCGTGGGGTCGCTGATCAACTCGCGCCCGGTTGCGATCAAGGCCACGCGTGGCCGGCGTACCACCTTGACCTGCGCACACCCCAGGCCGGCCAGCAGCATCAGATGCGCACCACGCAGCACGGTACCGGCACTGATCACCGCGTCCTGCAGGCGCACATCCTCGCCGCGGCGACGGATATGCTGCCCCGCACGCACGTCGGCGCGCAGACGGATGCGCCCAAGGCCGGAGCCCACCTGGCTCAACACGTCCACCTGCTCGATCGGCACCACCGCATCGGCGCCGGCGGGGATGCCGGCGCCGGTCATGATCTCCCACGCAGCGCCCGCCTCGACATCGACCGCATCGGCGCCGGCGGCAACGATGCCGGTCACGTCGTGCGCGCTGCCGGCCGCTGCACCACGGCCACCCGTGGCGATGGCAAAACCGTCCATCGCACTGTTGTCGAAAGGCGGCAGCTCGGCCGGGCTGGACAGGGTCTGCGCAAGCACCCGGCCCTCGGCCGCGGCGCTGTCCACCCACTCGCCGGCGAGCGTGGTGACCTGCTGCTGCACGAGGGCAAGTGCTTCGGCGTAGCTGATCATGAGCGAGGCACTGCCGACCGAGAGACGTGGCGGCTAGGATACCGGGCTGCAGCGTGGACGGTACAGCCGGGCTGGCCGGGTGCACGCGGAACTGCGTGGGTCGCGCGCACAGGCGCCGCGCTTGAACTTGCTCGTACGCGCTGCCTACATCGCGCGTCGCACAGTCACCGGCATCTCCTCACCATTACAGCGCATGCACTTCGTCGACCTCGTCGGATGGCTGGCCAGTGCCATCCTCATCGCCACCCTGATTCGCCAGATCTACAAGCAGTGGACGTCCGATGAAGCGCAGGGCGTGTCACGCTGGTTGTTCATTGGCCAGATCAGCGCCTCGGTGCTGTTCATTCTGTACAGCTATCTGGTAGGCAATGCCGTGTTCATCGTCAGCAATGCGCTGATCCTGCTGACCGGTATCACCGGCTTTGTGTTGCACCGGATCAAGCGGCGGCGACTGGGCCTTGCTGATTGAAAGGTGTTGGCTGCGTCAGTCACTGCGCCTGCGTGTGCGTACTCCGATTGGGGCATCGAAACACGCGTATGTAACCCAAAGGTTGAACGTCGCTCAAAGGAGACAGCAGCAGCCGTAGGCGAACAGCGGCACCCGCCCGGCTGCGTCGCTGCATGGACATGCCAGCGTCACCGTTTATTGGTACGCGTGGGGGACCATTCGTAAGGAAGTGACTGTGGCTGGCTCCGGATGTGCGCCGCAGCGAGTGACGACCGCTTTCCTGCGCGATCTCGCTACGACGTGCCGACGCGACGCGTGCGCTTCTTCGCTGCCGCCTTGCGGGCGGGCGCAGCCTTGGCAGAAGGCGCACTGCTGGCCTTGTCCTTGTTCGCCACCGCGCCTGCACCGGCAGTCTTCGCCACGCGCTTGGCAACGGCCTTGGTTGCCTTCTTCGTTACCGCCCTGCGCGCTGGCGTTTTCTTCGCCGCCACACGTTTGCGTGCGGCCGGCGCTGCCTGCGTGCCGACAGTCGCTTCAGGCATCGCATCGGGCACGCGCACGCTGATCCAGGTCGGCGCATGATCGCTGGCCTTCTCCAGCGCCCGCACCCACTTGTCCACGCCGGCATCCTGCAGGCCCGGTGCCAGTGCGCGGTTGAGCAACAGATGGTCGATACGCAGACCGCGATCGCGCGCGAAGTGCTGCCGAAAATAATCCCAGAAGGTATAGATCGGCGCGTCGCCATGCACGGCCAGCAGGCTGTCCGTCCAGCCCTGCTCCACCAATGTCTGGTAGGCCTGGCGGCTTTCCGGTTGCAGCAAGGCGTCCTTGCGCCAGCCCTTGGGGTCATAGATATCGGCATCGGTGGGCACCACATTGAAGTCGCCGATCAGGGCCACCGGATGCGGCAGGTCCACCAGCGTCTTCGCATGGCGGATCAGGCGCGCAAACCAGGCAAGCTTGTAATCGAACTTGGGCCCGGGCTGCGGGTTGCCGTTGGGCAAATACAGGCAGGCCACCACCACGCCATGAATCGCCGCCTCCAGATAGCGGCTCTGCGTGTCGCCCGGGTCCCATGGCAGGCCGCGGCGGATCTCCACCGGGTCGGCGCCGCGCGCCAGCAACGCCACTCCATTCCAGGCCCGCTGGCCTTGCCAGATCACGCCGTAACCCGCGTCGCGAATGGCCTGCTCCGGAAACGCCTCCTGCACCGCCTTCAGCTCCTGCAGGCCCACGATGTCAGGCTGCTCGCGCTTGAGCCATTCCAGTAGATGCGGCAGGCGGCTGGCGATTCCGTTGACGTTGAACGTGGCGATCTTGCGGATGGTGGTTGCCATGGCGTGCCGGCCGGTGCTCGCAGTGGTAAACGCGCAGCATGGCGGCCAGCGCATGAAGCCGATGCTCAAGCGAGGTGAAGCTGCGCCGCGTCAGCCCGCCAGCGCTCACGTCGTGCCCACCGTCGGCGCTCTTAGCTTGGGCACACTCACCTGTATTGGATTGCCATGCGACAGTCAGCCTTGTTGATCGGTCTTGCCCTATGCGCCAGCTGTTCGCGCAGTCCGCCGTCGGTCACCCCGCCGGGCGCACCGGAAAGCGCCAAGACCAATGTCCTGGAGGCCGGCGCCAAGGTACTGCAACCCAACGGACCGGTCGGCAAGCTCGACATCTATCTGGTGGGCTTCCATCCGATGAAGGACGCGCCGGACCAGCAGATGGAAGCGCATCACTACTGCCAGCAAGTCAACGAAGACCTGGCGCAATGTGCGCTCTACGACGGCAACACCGCCCGCGCCAATCTCACCGGAGTGGAGTACATCATCTCCGAAACGCTGTTTGCGCAGCTGCCCGAACCGGAGCGGGCGTTCTGGCATCCGCACAATGGCGAAATCCTGTCCGGCCAGCTGTCCGCTCCCAACCTGCCGTTGGTAGCGGAAAAGGAGCTGATGCGTAGCAAGATCAATAGCTACGGCAAGACCTGGCACACCTGGCATTCGCGCAAGGATGGCGGGCCTGGCGATACGCTTCCGCTTGGCGAGCCGATGCTGGCCTGGTCGTTCAACCGCGATGGCGAGTTGCAGCAACCGTTGATGGATCAGCGTGATCGGGCCACGTCGGTCTCTACCGCCGAGCGTCGTGCCAATCGCCAGGACCTTACTCCGCTGGCAAAGCCGCAGCACGGGGTGGACGCATTACGCAGCCACTTCAACGACGCAACAGCCATCCCGGGCGTTGTGGATGCAGATGCACACGTAGCCGGCCACTGACGCCAGCAAAAAAACCCTGCTGCATCTGCGGCAGGGCGACTGATCGCTGCACGCGCGGTGCGCGTGAGCTAGGGAACAAATCCCGCACGCACGCAGCCGTCGTGTTTGTGCTTGAACATGTCATAGCCGCGCACGGCATCTACCAGCGGCATCTTGTGGGTCAGCAAGAAGCCGGACTTCAGCCGCCCGGCCTGCGCCAGCTCCAGCAACCTGGGCACATACCGCTGCCCGTGCTGCTGCGCGGTACGCACCGTGAGCCCCTTGTTCATCACGGCGCCCAGCGGAAATTTGTCCATTACCCCGTACACGCCCAATACCGAGAGAATGCCGCCCTTGCGGCAGGCCAGGATCGCCTCGCGCAGCGCCTGCCCGCGGTCGGTATGCAGATGCAAGGCCTGCTTGACGCGGTCATACGCATGGCCGATGCCGGTGCCATGGGCTTCCATGCCGACCGCATCGATGCACGCATCCGGCCCGCGGCCAGCGGTCATTTCGCGTAGCACGTCCACCACGCTGTCGACCGCCGTGTAGTCGATCACTTCCAGGCCCAGCACGTCGCGCGCCATCGCCAGGCGCTCCGGTAGCCGGTCGATGCCGATCACGCGCTCGGCACCCAGGATGCGCGCGCTCTGCATCGCCATCAGCCCCACCGCACCGCAGCCCCAGACCGCAACCGTATCGCCGGGCTGGATATCGCAGAAGTCCGCGCCCATGAAACCGGTGGGACCGGCATCGGACAGAAACAAGGCGTCTTCATCGGAGATGCCGTCAGGCACCTCGAAACAACCCACGTCCGCATGCGGAACGCGGATATAGGTGGCATGCGAGCCGGCATATCCCCCGAACGCGTGCGTGTAGCCATATATCCCGGCAGTGGGATGGCCCAACAGCGGCTCCTGCAGGTCCCAGTTGGGGTTGGTGTTGTCGCACAACGAGAATTCCTTGCGCTCGCAATGCCAGCAGCCGCCGCAGGAAATAAACGACGGCACCACCACCCGTTGCCCGACGCGCACATGCTTCACCGCACGCCCGACCTCGACCACCGTACCCATGAACTCGTGGCCGATGACATCGCCCTCGCGCATGGTGGGCAGATAGCCATCGATGAAATGCAGATCCGATCCGCACGTGGTGGTGAGCCCCACTTTCAGAATGACATCGCGTGGGTTGACCAGCACCGGATCGGGCACGGTTTCCACGCGCAAATCGTTGACACCGTTCCAGCAAAGCGCTCGCACGGAGTAGCCTCCTCAGGAAGTGGGGTGCGCGCTGCCGCGCGCCGACGGGGTATGCAACAAGCTGGGCATCTCGCCGGCTTCCAGCCATGCACGCAGGCGGCGTAGGCCCTTTCCAGCCAGGACGTACGGTGCCGGGTTCACCAGCTTGGTCAGCAGTTGCGCGATGACCCCATCCACGGCGTACTGCAGGGTCAATATGGCCTCGCAGCCCTCGCGTCCGCGCGCCGGTTGTACCTGCAACAAGATGTCCAGCCGCAGCCCATGCTCGCCCTCAACCTCGTAGCGCACCGATTCGCCCATGCGCGCTTCGCCGCGCCGCAGCTCGACCGCCAACTGCTGATGCAACGGTGCATACAGCGTCCAGCGCGACGCATGGCCGTCGCCGGACACCAGGTCTGCAGCTCCCTGCAACAGCGCTTGCTGCACATTGGCGTCGCACCAGGCATCCAGGATCTGGTGCGGCTCGGCACGGATGGTCATGCTGCGCGCGATCCGCGTGCCGTCGCCGTCGACGATGACAGGGTTGAGCGTCGATACAGACATGACTTAGCGGGCTCCGCCCTTGGTGCCGGCCTGCAAGGCCTTGGCGTCGGCCAGATGATCGGCCACATGATGACGGGTGGTCTGCAGGTGCTGACGCACCTGCGGCGAGGTGGCATCGGGGATCAGCTTCTTGTCGAGCGCGGCCAGCGCATCGGTGTGGTCCTTGACCATGGCCGTCACATAAGCGGTCGAAAACGCATCGCCTTCGAGCTTCTGCAACTTGCCTAGCTCGGCCTTGGACTTGGTCATCTGCAACTTGGCGCCCATCGCCGAGGTGTCGGGCTGCCATTTGGCGATCTTCTGGTTGTTGTCGGTGTGCTCATTGACCATACGGGTTGCATAATCGCGCACGCCGCCCTGTACCTGTTTCTGCAACGCAAGGTTGGACGCATTGATTTCGCCAAGATTGATCGCGCTCAACATGCCCAGCGCCTCGCGCTCGTCCTCGCTCGGCGCGGCGGTGCCGGTCGGCTGCTGAGCGGATGGCCTGGCGCCGGGCGCCGTGTCCTGCGCGTGGGCAGAGAGACTGATGCCGGCGCACAGCGCCATCAGGGCGAAAAGCGGGCGACGTGTCTTCATGGCAAAACTCCAGCTGGATGAGGTGCCTGTCATGCTGGACCGCATGACGTGACTCGGTCGTCGCGCCCGCGTCGCAATGTGGCGAAGGAATGTTGCTGCGCCGCACTGCGTCCTCACACGGCATGAAGGTCGCGCGGTGTGCGTCTGTCGCCCGGCTGGAAATGGCTGAGCACCATGCCGCTGCGCGGCTGGCTCGGGAAGCGGTTCAGGGGATAACGCAGGTCCTGCGCCGGCAGCACGTAGTCGCTGGCGGCCAATGCATCCACCGCCGCCATCAGCAGCGAGATGGTCGGGTTCTCTCCGGGACACCGATGGTCGCGGTCGAACACACCACCATCCTGCGCGACAAAATCAAACGCGCTGCCCTGCCACTGCCGAAAACGTGAGGGGTCCAGCACATGCGGCTGTCGCCACACGCCCGGGTGGTGGTTGCTTCCATACAGGTCCAGCATCATCCGGTCGCCTTGCCGGAACGGCCGGCCGCGCCATTCGAACGGTACGCGCACCCGCCCCGCCACCATCGGAAAGAACGGATAGTGGCGACGCACCTCCTGCACCAGGTTCTGCAGCAATCCCGCCTCGCCGGCGCGTAACCGCGGGCGCAACGTCGGGTCTTCATGCAGCGCGAGCGCGGCAAAGCTGATCCAGCGTGCAATCGCCACAATCGGCCGCAGCAGATTGATCAGCTCGGTCGTGGCCACGGCCTCACTCACTGGCTGGCCATCGAGCTCGCAGTGCGTCACCACGGCCGCTGCAATGCTCGACTGCGCAGGGGTTTTTGCCCGGCACAGATTACGTACGCTACGCCCTACCCACTGTTCGACCCGCCGACGACCGTGCCAGCCGCGTAACCAGCGCAGGCCGACTGCACCGGCGCCGTCGATCATGGCCGCCACATCGCGTGCCATCGCGCGGCTGTCCTGCCCGTGCAGCGCCAACCCGGCCCAGCGACACGCTGCGCGATACAGCACATGCCCGGCTTCGTGCTGCAGTACGACGTAGGCGCTGCGTGCCCAATTGCCGGCCTGCTGCTGCCACTCATCCATAAAGCAATCGACCAGGCGCGAGGTCTGCGCCGGCGATAGCACGGCCATGAATAACTGCTTGCGGTGCAGGTGCGCATCGCCATCGAGCTGCTGCACGCTGCCCTTGCCCTGCAGCAGGCGCAAGGTCGTAGGTGGGAGCGCCGCAACGCGCGTGAAGCGCCCCGGATGATAGAACGTGGCAACCGCATCCGGGCCGCGTGCAAACACAACCGGCCGCAATGCCAGCCGCGCGGCAAACGCGTCACTGCCCAGTGCGTCGCATTGTTTGCCGACAAACAGATAGCCATGGCGCAGCAACTGCGGCAATACATCCCAGCGGGGTGCCTGTGCGATGGCTGCATCGAGTGGAGTGACATCTGACAACGGTGCCTGTGGGCACTGGTGCGGCGTGGTCGGCGACGGCATCGTGAGTCCTTGTGCATGACCGGGCCACGCTGCGGTTTGCCTGGCTAGCAGTGCGTGAACCGCCGCAGCGTGCGGAACGCGGCGCATGCGCCGGCTTCACGTCTCGCCGAAGCAGCGTGTTAGCGGCGCATCGCGTCGCCGGCCAGGCAGCCGGTTGGCTTCACTGCGCGCTGCGCCGGGTCTGCCTAGCGTCACTGCTTTCCGCAGGAGACCCGCCATGGCCGCCCATCGCCCGCTCGATCAACAAGTCATTCTCATCACCGGCGCCTCCAGTGGCATCGGGCTATGCACCGCACTGGCCGCCGCCGAAGCCGGCGCCCGCGTGGTGCTGGTTGCACGCAGCAGTGGCATCCTGCAGGAGGTGGCCGCGCTGCTCACTGAGCAGGGGCATCAGGCCATCGCGGTGGTCGCCGACGTGGCCGACCCCGCGCAGCTGCAACACGCCGCGGATGCGGCGCTTGCACGCTTTGGCCGTATCGACACCTGGGTCAACAACGCTGGCGTGGCCATCTTCGGCTTGCTGCAGGAGGTGGACGACCACGACGGTCGCCGCATGTTCGATATCAATTTCTGGGGCGTTGTCTACGGTTCGCGCATTGCATTGCCGCAGCTGGCGGCCAGTGGTGGCGTGCTCATCAATCTGGGCAGTGAGGCATCGGAGGCGGTGGTGCCGTGGCAAGGCCTGTATTCGGCCTCCAAGCATGCCGTGAAGGGCTTCACCGACAGCCTGCGGATCGAGCTCGAACACCTCGCAGGATCGCCGGTCTCGGTGGTGCTGATCCAGCCCACCGCCGTCGATACCCCATACCCCCAGCACGCACGCAATTACATGCCCCAGGAACCGCAACTGCCGCCGCCCCTGATCGAGCCATTGCGTGTGGCCGACGCCATATTGCACGCCGCCGAACACGGCGGTCGCGACATCAAGGTAGGCCTGATGGCAGGTGCCAATATCGCCATCACCCGGCTGATGCCGCGCCTGGCAGACCGGCTTTCGGCGGTGCGCGCACAGACGCAGCAAGGCGGCGCACCGGCCCGCGATCCCAAGGGAACCTTGTTCCATCCGGGCGAAGGTGGCCGCGTGCACGGCGAGCACAAGGCAAGCTGATGCAGCGACGGAAGTAGCCGGTGCCGCGCTGGTGAGAACCGGCCGGCATCGGGGCCTCTACCAGGCAATCACACCAACGCAAGCATTCGCCAGATCACACTGGATGCGCGCACGGCCCGCCGGTCACGCACCGGGATCGGCGGGCCCAAGCTGGTTGGCCGCCAGAATCTCGTCGATGCGCTTGACGATCTGCGCGGCCTGTTCCTGGGATTCGGCCGCGCCGGTGATCTTTTCGGCACGCGCATGGAACACATCCCAGAAATCGTCCGGATGCTGGCTGCGCATCTCGGGTAATTGCTCTTCCAGCTGTTTCAGTTGCGCATTGATGTCGTGGGTCATGAAGGATTCCTTGTACATAAAGCCGAAGACGGAAGGCCTGGCGATCATCAGACGGAACTGTGGCTGCGCTGGGCATGCCAGCGCCTGCGCGCTGCCGCGAGCGCGAAGCTGGCGCCGCACCGTCCGTGTGTGCTTACGGTACCGCTGCGGCGGTGAGCCTGATGCCAAGGCCGGTCATAGCCGGAATCGAAAACCCAGCGTATAGGTGCGCTCCGGCGATGCGATCTCGCGCGGGAAATCGCCGCCACGACGGCCAAAGTAATTAGTGGTCGTGGTTCCCAACAGATTGGTCGCCTCGGCAAACAGGGTCAGGCGCTCATTGAGCTCGTAGTTGAATGCCACGTCCAGCCACTTCTCCCGCCCCTGATTGATCTGCTCGGGCTGGTCGCCGGAGCTGTTGAAACTCACCGCGTAATCGCCGCGCCAGTTGTAGGCCACGCGCGCAGAAAAGTGCGCGTACTCATACATCAGGATCGCGTTGTAGGCATTCTTGGACACGTTGGTCAGCGGCTGACGAATGCCCTCTGGCGAGTCGGTTTCTGCAGAAATATAGGTGTAGTTGAGCTGGCTGCCAAAGCCGGACCACCAGCCCGGCAGGAAGTCGTAGAACTGCGTGTACCCTACTTCCACACCCTTCAACGTGCCCTCGCCCGCATTGCGCGGCCGGCTGATCGAATACACGACGCCGCCGATCGGCTCGTCGGCCGCGTAGTTCTGGATGTAGCCATCGATCCTGCGATGGAAGCCGGCCACCGACAGCAACGAGCCCGGGCGGAAATACCATTCCAGCGACACATCGGCATTGCGTGATTCCACCGGGCGCAGCTGTGGATTGCCGCCGTTGCCACGTGCCGGCAGCGATTCGGTGGACTGGTACAAGGCCAGCTGCGGGTTGAGGTCGGCAAACTCCGGCCGCGTGATGGTGGTGCTGCCGGCCAGGCGCAGCATCAGGTTGTCGTGCAGGGTCAGGTTGGCGCTGTAGTTGGGCAACACCTTGTCGATGCGCCGATCGATGCTGACCGGGCCCAACACACCATCCAGCGACTGGCTCCCCTGCAGCATGGAATCCAGCCGCGTCGCGCGCGCACCGATACGTCCATCCACCGGGATCGAGCCCACCGAAAAGCCGTAATTCACCTGCGCGTAAAGCGCGTAATTGTCTTCGCGGTCGTCGAAGAACAGCGCGGGATTCTCGTCCGGCGCATCTGCGCCATGCCCCATCGCCGAGCGCAAGCGTGCGCTCTGCTGCAGCAGCACGTCCTGATTGGCTGCGGCCCAGCGGTCGCTGGTAAACGCACGCGCACCGTCGAGCATGTTGCCCGGCGTCACCGAAGCCAGCCCAGGCACACCGCTCAACAGCAGCGGCGCACCGCTGATGTTGTTGCGCGCACCGGTGTCGCCGGAATGGTTGGTCGCCGTGCGCCTGCTGGCGCGCGCACCGACCTCCAGCGACCGCAGTGGCCCGAGATCGAGCGTGATGTCGGCATCGCCGCGCCACGCCCACTCCTCGCCCTCCTGCGCGTTCCAGCTGTCGTAGTACTGCGTCAATTCCCAATTGCCCGGCGCGGCGATGTCGTACCTGCTGCCGTCGGCCTGGGTGATCCAGGTGTCGGCTGCGCCGCCGCCGGAGCGCATGTGCAACAGCGGCGCCTGCGTGCTCATGTCCAGCGTGAAAGAGCGGTTCTTGGCGGTGCTGTAGGTATAGGCAACCTCGCTGCTCAGGCGCATGCGTTCGCCGGTCCAACGCCCGCCCAGGGCGGCCTGATAGGTATCGGAGGCGTTCTTGTGCGCCTGCGTGCTCGAGAGGGTACGCATGTCGCGCGCGACCAGGCCATCCAGCACGTTGGTGCCGGGCCGCACGCTCACCGACGCGGTGTTTTCCGGTGTGGCCAATCCGGGGAACGGCAGCCAGTAATTCACCTGTGGCCGATTGTCGTAACCGATGTACAGCGTGTCGACATACACCTCGCTGTTGTCGCTCGGTGCCCACTGGAATGAAAAATTGGCCGATTTGCGCTTGCGATCGCCACGCGCCATCAACCCGCCCGCGCTGTAGGGCACGTAGAGTTGCTGGCTGGGATCGGCCGGATTCGGCTTGAGATCGTAGGTGCCGTAGAGCGTATTGGATTCCTGATACGGCCGACGCTGGTACGACACGCTGCCCATCCAGCCCATCCGCCCCACCCCGGTATCGCGGCGCTGGCTCAGGGTGAGGCTGCCGTTGGGAACGGTCTTGCCGGACTGGTCGCCGCGCAATGCGCTGACGCTTCCGGCAATGGTGCTGTCCTGATCGAAATCGAACGGCCGTCGCAAGTGCACGTCGACCACGCCGGCAATGCCGCCTTCCTGAAACTGCGCGCCGGTGGTCTTGTACACATCCACGCTGCGCAGCAACTCGGCCGGCACATCGGCCAGCTCCATGTCGCGCCCAACCGTGGTGAACACGTTACGCCCGTCCAGGGTGGTGACCACGTTGGGCAAGCCGCGCACCAGCACCTGCCCCACCTCGCCACCGGCACGCGCCACCTGCACGCCGGTGACACGCTGCAGCGCTGCAGCCACGCTGTTGTCGGGCAGCTTGCCGATGTCTTCGGCCACGATCGAATCGCTGATCTCCGCGTTGGACTGCTTGGTCGCAATCGCACTTTCCACGCTGCTGCGCACGCCCTTGACCTGTACCGCGTCCAGGGTGGCGGTGGGCTGCGTGGCGGCCGGCTCCGGTGCATCGGCGGCGTCGGGCGTGGCCTGCTGCGCCTGTGCGCTGCCGCTCAACGCCAGCCCGATCCAGAGCGCCAGCGGACGGCGGGCAACGAGGTGGCGCGCAACAGCGTTGCGCGGGGATGCGATGAACATGTGTCTCTCCTGAGGCGGTCGTTGCGATGGCCCGCGAGGGAGCGCGTTACGCAAGACGGGGCGAACCGGGCCGGGCAAGCCGCACTGCCCTGACGGGTGCGAATTACAGCCGCGCAGCAGGCAATGCAGCGTGATCCCGGCCACGCGCACGCCTGCACCATGACGCGGCGTTCATCGGCTTGCGCCAGCTTCGAGCAAAGCGACACCACACTGCAGCTACGGCGCCTGCGTTTGCGCGACAATGGCCCCATGAGCAGCCACGACATCTCTCCCGCCGATGCGCGCGCGCGCGCCCTGCACGGCGCCCTGCTGATCGACATCCGGCAACTGCACGAACGCGCCGGCGGCCAGGCCGAGGGTGCGCTGGCGATCGCGCAGACCGATCTGGAAACCGCACCCGACCAGCATCTCTCCACGCCTTCGCGCGAGATCGTGCTGATCTGCCAGAGCGGCAAACGCTCCGCACACACGGCCGACGTGCTGCGGGCGCACGGGTACGGCAACGTCACCTCCGTGCTGGGCGGAACCACTGCCTGGCTACGCGACGGGCTGCCGGTCGTGCGCCCGACGCTGCCAGCGGACGAGCAGGATTTTCTCGAGCGGTATTCGCGGCATCTGCGCCTGCCGCAGGTGGGCGTGGAAGGGCAGCGGCGGCTGTCGCGTGCGCGCGTACTGCTGATCGGCGCGGGTGGGCTCGGCTCGCCAGCCGCGTTCTATCTGGCCGCCGCCGGTGTCGGCCACGTGCGCATCGCCGATGATGATGTGGTGGACCGCAGCAATCTGCAGCGCCAGATTTTGCACACCGAAGACAGCGTCGGCCTCGCCAAGGTCAACTCCGCAGCGCAACGCATCGCTGCGCTCAATCCGCGCGTGCAGGTCGATGCGGTGCAGACACGCGTCACCGCGGGCAATGTCGAAGCATTGCTGCAGGACGTCGATCTGGTGATCGATGGCGCGGACAACTTTCCAGCGCGTTATCTGCTCAACGATGCCTGCGTCAAACTTGGCAAGCCCCTGGTGTACGGCGCGGTGCAACAGTTCGAAGGCCAGGTGAGTGTTTTCGATGCCGGGCGCCATCGTGGACATGCACCCTGCTACCGCTGCCTGTTTCCCGAACCGCCACCGCCGGAATTTGCACCCAGCTGCGCCGAGGCCGGCGTGCTCGGCGTGCTGCCCGGCGTCATCGGGCTGCTGCAGGCCACCGAGGCAATCAAGTTGCTGCTCGGCATCGGCGACAGCCTGGCCGGCCGCCTGCTCAGTTTCGACGCACTGTCGATGCGCTTTCGCGAGATCCGCCTGCCACCTGATCCGCAGTGTCCGGTGTGCGCGCCAGGCGCGGTATTTGCCGGTTATGCCGATTACGCCGCGTTCTGCGGTAGTGCGGTTGGTTGAGAGTGGGTAGTGAGTTGACCATGTGATGTCGGTTGGCCGACTGACTGATTGGGGTGCGATGCGGGGTTTATTGGCTTGAGGATTACGGCAGCTTGGGAAGCACAGATGGCTGTCTTCCGGCGTACCCTCACCCCAACCCCTCTCCCGCAGGAAGAGGGGCTATAGAGCGACTCGCTTTGACTGTTCAAGGCTTCAGCTACAAAGCCACGTAACTATGTGCACGCAAGGGAATGCGCACCCTGCATATTCACACTCGGCGCCAGGCGCGTCGCATGCTTTGCGCCGTCCATCATCCTTCCAACAACGCACTACATGGCCGAGCACAGTCGATCCATGGCGCGCTCACAACGCGTAAGGAATCACCCGCACGATCTCGCCGGCCTCGAAACGCCGCGCCTGCTCGGGCAAGACGATCAATGCATTGCTGTCGGCCGCGCCACGCAATAAGTGCGAAGCGTCGCCGCGGTGCGGCAGCGCGGTCAGACGTCCGTCTTCGCCGCACTCCAGCCGTCCGCGCAGGAACTCCAGGCGTTCGTGGCGCTTTTCCCATGGGTCTGCCAACGCCGCATGCCAGACCGGGCGCGGCTCGCTGCGCCCCTGCAATCCATCCAGCAACGGCACCCCGTAGGCGATCAGCGTTGCCAGCACCGACACCGGGTTGCCCGGCAGGCCCAGCACCAGGCAGCGGCCAATCTGCCCCAGCACCGCCGGCATGCCCGGGCGCATGCGCACGCGCCAGAAGTGGATGCGGCCCAGCTCACCGATCAGCCGCGGCAGATAATCCTTTTCGCCGGCGGAGACACCGCCGCAGGTGATCACCACATCGAACGCCGCCGCCGCATCTTCCAGCATCGTGCGGATGCGCTGCGGGTCGTCCGGCAAGGTCGGCCACGCAGTTGGCGCGTAGCCCAGCGCCCGTAGCTGCGCCATCAGCATGTCGCGGTTGCTGTTGTAGATCTGGCCCGGCCCGAGCGGCATGCCCGGCTCGACCAACTCATCGCCGGTGGCCAGCACCGCGATGGTCGGGCGCGGCGCCACCGCAAGGCGCGACACGCCAAGTGCCGCCGCCAGGCCAATCCGCGCCGGTGTCAGCACCTGCCCGGTCTGTATCACCAGATCGCCCGCACGTACGTCGCTGCCGGCCAACCGCACGGCTGCGCCCGGTTTCGGCGTGGTGCGAAACCGCACGGCGCCGTCGTGCTCGTCGGCCTCTTCCTTGGGAATCACGGTGTCGGCGCCATCGGGCAGCGGCGCGCCGGTGGTGATGCGCAGGCATTGGCCTGCGCCGAGCGTGCCGGTCCAATGCTCGCCAGCGAATTGTTCGCCGACCAACTGCAACGACGTATCGCCCGCAGCGACATCGGCATGCCGCAGCGCAAAGCCATCCATCGCGCTATTGGCAAATGGCGGCAGCGCCAGCGGTGCAATCAGATCGCCGGCGGAGATCCGCCCATCGGCGCGCGAGGTGGCGATGTTTTCATCGGGCGAACGGTTGCTGGCCGCGACAGCACGCAGAATCTGCAGCGCCTGCGCATAAGGAATGCGGGAAGGATAGTCGGTCATGCCGCGCAGGATACCAGCGCGCCGCTAGCGCGTATGACGGCCGCGTCACTCGGCTATTGAAGCAGCATGTGCCTTCGAACAACGCACGCCATTGCGCGTGAACTCAAGATTTCGGCCGATCTCGATGGTCGCCAATGCTGGAAAAAGGCACATCCACGTGATGGAGATTACGTTAGCCGTTGGTCGAAAGCTCAAGCACATCGTTCAGAGCTTCATGGCCCCGATCTACAGAGCTGATCTGCAGCTCACAGCTCGACAGACCATCGAGCTTCCAATACCGCCTGAAACATTGCGTGTCAGGCGGCCTCGATGCACCTACTTACCCTTGACGTGCCGGATCAGGCGCCGCTTGCGTGCGACCTGACGTTCGGTCAGCACGTTCTTCTTACCCTCGTAGGGGTTGGCACCCTCGCGGAAGATAAAACGCACCGGCGTGCCGACCAGCTTGAAGCGCTTGCGGAAGAAGTTTTCCAGGTAGCGCTTGTACGACTCGGGCAGCACCTTCAGGCGCGTGCCATGCACGATGAAGGTCGGCGGATTCGCCCCGCCGGGGTGCACGTAGCGCAGCTTGGAGACGTGGCCACGGATGCTCGGCGGCGGATTGGTCTCGTAGGCGATTTCCAGCGCCTGATTCACTTCGCTGGTGCTGAACTCGTGCGTGGCCGAGGCATGCGCGCGGTGGATCGCCTGGAACAGCTCGCGCATGCCCGAGCCATGCAGCGCGGAGATGCGCACCGCCTCGGCCCAGCTGACGAAACCGAGCTTGCGCGACAGCAGATCTTCGGCCTGCGCGCGTTGGTAATCGCTTTGCCCGTCCCACTTGTTGATCGCAACGACCAAGGCACGGCCGGCATCCAGGATCGCACCGAGAATCGTCGCGTCCTGATCGGTCACACCTTCGGTGGCGTCCAGCATCAACACCGCCACCTGGCATTGCTCGATCGCCTGCAGCGTCTTGAACGCACTGAACTTCTCGACCGCCTCTTCCACCTTGCCGCGACGGCGCAGGCCGGCGGTATCGATCAGGCGGTACTGGCGATTGTCGCGCTCCAGATCCACCGCAATCGAATCACGGGTGGTGCCGGGCACCTCGGAAGCGATCATGCGTTCTTCGCCCAACAGGCGATTGACCAGCGTCGACTTGCCTACATTCGGGCGGCCCACGAAGGCGATCCGCACACGCGCCGGGTCGTTGTCCAGCAACTCGCCGGACCCTTCCTCGGGCAGGCGTGCGCCCACTTCCTCCAGCAGTTCGTCGATACCCTGACGATGCGCAGCAGACAACGCCACCACGTCGGAGAAGCCATAACGCGCAAATTCCGAGCGCACGGTCTCTTCGTCGGTGCCGTCGATCTTGTTGATGACCAGCACGGTCGGCCGCGCCAGCTTGCGCAGCCAGGCCAGGATTTCGTCATCGAGCGAGGACGCACCTTCGCGCCCATCGACCACGAACAGCACCAGATCCGCCTCGCCGGCGGCGGCACGCGCCTGACGCGCAGTGGCGCCGGCCAGGCCTTCCTCGTCGCCGGCAATACCGCCGGTATCGACAACGATGAAGGGTTGCTGCTCGTCCAGCCGGCAGACGCCGTAGTTACGGTCGCGGGTGACGCCGGGCTGGTCGTGGACCAGCGCGTCGCGGGTGCGCGTCAGCGCATTGAAGATGGTGGACTTGCCGACATTGGGCCGTCCAACCAGGGCGACCAGGGGCAGCATCGCAAGGTCCTTATTGTGCCAACCGGAAGGCGGTGAGATCGCCGTCGGTGTTTTGTACCAGCAAAATGCCATCGACGACCTGCGGCTGCGCCAGCAGCGTGTCGCGTCCAGCGCGAGCGCGCGCGGCCAGTGCACCGTCGCTGAGTTTCAGCCAGTGCAGGTAGCCCTTGTAGTCACCGACCACGGCGTAGTCGCCCTGGATGGCCACACCGGTCAGTGAGCGACGTGCCAGGGCAGCCTGCGACCACATCGCCGCGCCGCTGCTCTTGTCCAGGCCCCACACCGAACCGGCGTTATCGGACACCACCACCACCGCCGACGACACACCGACGCCACCGGCGCCGCCGTGATCGCGCGTCCACAGCGGTCGGCCGCTCGGGCCTTCCAGCGCCAGGGTTTCGTTCTTGAAGCTGGTGGCGTACAGAGTGGTGCCATCCAGCACCGGTGCGCCATCCACGTCGGACATGCGCTCCAGCTCGGTGCGGCCTTCCGGCACGCCGATGGCCTGCTCCCACAACGGGCGGCCGTCCTGCAGCGCCAGCGCGCTCAAGGTGCCGCTGTCGTTGCCCACGAACACCACGCCCGGGCCGGTCACGATCGGCGCGTTACCGCGCACCGACAGCGTCGGACCTTCTTCGGCATGGAACCAGCGACGCTCGCCGGTGGCTGCATCGAAAGCGCTGACGCGGCCATCGTTGCTGCGTACCAGCACCAGGTTCTGCGCAATGGCCGGCGCGGCGATCACTTCGTTGGGAACCTTGGCGCGCCACTTCTCGGTGCCGTCGGCCTGGTTCAACGCAATCACATCGCCGGACAACGTACCGATCACCACCAGGCCTTCGCCCACGCCCGGGCCACCGGACAGGCGCTGCTTGAACTTGCGATCGTTGCGCTCTTCCTTCTTGGGCTTGTATTCCCATACGCGCTTGCCGGTCTGCAGGTCCAGCGCCTGTACGCCGCCGGTGATGGCCGCTGCATACACCTTGCCATCGGCCACGGCCGGGCGCTGGCGCACGCCGATATGCCCCTCGCCCTTGCCGACGCCGGTAGACCAGATCTTGTCGACCTTGACCGACGGCTCGAACTTCACCAGCTCGGCAGGTTCCTGCGCCTTCTTGGCAGCAGCATCCTTCCCGGCAAACCAGCCCTTGACGGTGCTGCAGCCAGCCAGCGACAGACCCATCACCGCAATCAACGCAACGCGCTTATACATATCAACCTGCTTCATCAAATCTGCTCCGCCGGATCGGGCACCTTGCCGCCCACATCCATCAGCTTGGTTTCCAGCAAGCGGCGCTGCGGCGAGGCCACATCCACCGTGGTCAGGGCCTTGGCGTACAGCGCACGCGCCTCGTCCGGCTTGCCCTGGGCCACCAGCGCATCGGCGCGGATCTCCAGGCTGGCGTGGTCCTGCGCATCGGCCAGCAGCTTGATCGCTTCGTCCGGCTTGCCACTTTCGGTGAGCACACGCGCCAGGCGCTGCTGCACGATCTGCTTGAGTTCGCCTTCGGCGGGCACGTCACGCAGGGTCTTGATCGCTTCGGCATTCTTGCCGGCATCGACCTGCGCCTTCGCCAGGCGCAATGCGGCCAATTCGGCATAGATACCGCCCTTGCCGTCGTCCAGCGCCACGATGTCCTTGGCTGCTTTCTCCAGGTCCTTGCCCTGGATCGACTTCACCACCGCCTCGTAGCGGGTGTTGGCTTCCACCAGTGCGGTCGTGGTGTGCTTCTGCCACCACTGCCAGCCCAGGATCAGGGCCAGGCCGAGCACCACACCGCCCACCAGTCCCGCCCCATTCTTTCTCAACCAGGAACGAACGCGTTCGCCTTGTTCGTGCTCGTCCAGCAGATCGTCGATCGCCATGCGTACTCTCGCTCCGTCATCCCGGAGGCGCGGAACATCAAAAGGGGAAAATGAAAAACCGCAGTCCGCTTCACTCGGAAGCAGGTACCACGGAGCCGTCGGAGGATACCGCAAAACGAGCCACGTTAGCGCGCTGGAACGGTTTCACATCGACGATACTGCCGCCTTGCTGAACCTGTACCGCCGACGCATTGCCCAGCACGATGCGGCCCACCTGACCTGGCGAATAACTGCGGCGTTCGCCAGCGCGGATCAGCGCCTTTTCGACCGCGCTGCCGTCCGGGGCCAGGATCTGCACCCAGCTGTCGCCGCTGAAACTCAGCGACAGGTCGCCGGATCCGGCAGCTGCCGGCGCTTCATCGGCAGTGGCGGCACGCGGCACCGGTGTCATCGACGCGATATAGGGCGCCGGCTGTTCGCGTGGTGCGGCAGCGGGCTGCGTCGCGGCAGCGGGAGAGCCGGCCTTGGCCGCAACCGGCATGCTGTCCAGCGATACCGTGTTTGGCGCCTTGCCATCCAGGTGCGAACGCGTTGCGTACCAGACAGGCACGGCGAACACCCCGGTGATGACCACATACATCGCCTTGCGCGCGGTGCTTTCGAGAATGCGCCGGGCACGCGGGGTATGCGTGTGGCTGACCAACTTGACCGGTTCGATGGGTGCGATGGTCGCCTGCTGCAGCAGCGGCTCCAGGTCGACCTGCAGCAGGCGCGCATAACTGCGCAACTGGCCGCGTACGAACACCGGCGCACCCAGGCGCTGCCACTCTTCCTGCTCCAGCGAATGCACCACCCGCGCAGGCATGCGCAGCTTGCCGGCGACCTCGTCCACGCTCAGACCTGCAGCTTCACGCGCCTCGCGCAACTGCGTTCCGCAGCCCTTTTCCTGCTCGAAAGGGTTCGGATTGGAATCACTGATCACAATGCATTGGCCCCGGGGTTAGCGGTCGCTGCGTCAGGAAATTCCTTGACCAACCGCTGTTGGTAACGGCTGGCAGCTACCTTGTCGCCTAGCCCTTGCTCAATCTGAATGGCGAGTTGTAACACGGAAGCCGTTGCCGGTGCAGCCGCAAGCCGCCGTTCGATGAAGGCGCGCGCCTCAAAAAAATGACGACGCCCCGCTTCCAGACGCGCCATCGACTCAAGCGCATAGGGATTATTCGGGTCCAGTTCGAGCGCCTTGCGCAAGTCGCTGGTGGCGCGTTCGGGTTGGCCGGCCTTGATCGCACAGCCACCGGCGTTACCGAGTGCAGACGCCGGAGATGCATAGGTGCGGTCGGTCAGCGCCCGGTCGAACCACAGCAGCGATTCGGCAGGCGAGCCGTTGGCGCACAGCCAGGCACCGTAGTTGTTCAACACATCGCCCCGCTGCGGTGCCAATTCGGCCGCACGGCGATAAGAAGCGCCGGAGCCAGCCACATCGCCCCGCCCCCCTTGGATCAGCGCCAGCATGCCGATGGCATCCACCGACTGCGGATCCTTCTTCAGTGCGGCTCGAACCTGCTCCTCGGCACCTGCGTAGTCGCCGGTTTGTAGCCGGTTACTGGCAAGTCCCAGCTTTTCCTGCACGGCAAGGCGATTCTTGGTGGCCTTGTCGTCGCGGAACGAATACACCGGCGCAACTTCTTCCACGCTCTTGGCCGAACCGGCCTTGGCATTGCGACCGCCGCAACCGACCGCACACAACGCGATCGCCACGGCCGCCATTAACGCGAGTTCACGCTGCCGCATCTCGATCGGCCTGCCCTTCCAATGTGCGGCGGAACTCCGCCTGGCGACGGGTACGGTCCATGACCTGCCCCTTGAGCTGCCCGCATGCCGCGTCGATGTCGTCGCCACGGGTGCGGCGAACCATCGTCAGCACCTGCGCATCGAGCAGGATCTTCTGGAATGCGCGAATCTCCGTCTCGCCCGAGCGCTCGTAACGCGTACCGGGGAACGGATTGAACGGAATCAGGTTGACCTTGCCGGCGTCCTTGGACTGCACCGCATTGTCGAACTGCCGCATCAACCGGGCCAGCTGGCGCGCATGCTCCGGCTGGTCGTTGATGCCCTTCATCAAGGTGTATTCGAAGGTCACCGAGTCGCGCTTCTTGCTGCCGCGCAGATAGCGCGCGCACGACTCCATCAACTCGGCGATCGGGTACTTCTTGTTCAACGGCACCAGGCTCTCGCGCAGCGTGTCGTTGGCGGCATGCAGGGACACCGCCAGCGACACGTCGCTTTCGGTGGAAAGCCGGTCGATCATCGGCACCAGGCCGGAGGTCGACAGCGTGACCCGCTTGCTGGCCAGGCCGTAGCCCAGATCGTCGCGCATCACGCTCATCGCGCGCACGACGTTGTCGAAATTCATCAACGGCTCACCCATGCCCATCATCACCACATTGGTGAGGCGGCGCTGCTGATGCGGCACGTTGCCCAGGTGACGCGCAGCGACCCACACCTGACCGATGATCTCGGCGGTGGTGAGGTTGCGGTTGAAGCCCTGGGTGGCGGTTGAACAGAACGTGCAGTTCAAGCCGCAGCCGACCTGGGAGGACACGCACAGCGTGCCGCGGCCCTTGTCGGGGATGTACACGGTTTCGATGGCGTTCTTGCCGTCGGTACCCATGGCCAGCAGCCATTTGTGGGTGCCGTCGGTAGAGGGCTTGTCGAACACGACGTTCGGGACGAGGACCTCGGCATGCTGGTGCAACTTCGCACGCAATGCCTTGCCGAGGTCGGTCATCTGGTCGAAATCGGTGACGTAGCGATGGTGTATCCACTTCATCACCTGATGGGCACGGTAACGCGCCTCGCCGAGGGTGTCGGCGAAGAAGCGCTCCAGTCCCTCGCGGTCGAGGTCGAGCAGGTTCTGCTTGCGCAGTTCCGGGGTACGGACAGGTACGTCCTGCAACACGGAGGGGATCACGACCTCATTCACGATTCGACTCTCTCGGCCTCAGCGCGAGACCACTTCGGTGGCGGCAAAGAAATACGCAACTTCGTTGGCAGCGTTCTCGACCGAGTCCGAGCCGTGAGCGGCGTTGGCATCGATCGAATCGGCGAAGTCGGCGCGGATGGTGCCCGGCGCAGCGTCCTTGGGATTGGTCGCGCCCAGCAGGTCACGGTGTGCGGCAACGGCGTTCTCGCCTTCCAGCGCCTGGATCATCACCGGGCCGGAGATCATGAACTCGACCAAGGCGTTGAAGAACGGACGCTCACGGTGCACGGCGTAGAAGCCTTCGGCTTCGCGACGCGACAGCTGCTTGTACTTGGCGGCCACGACCTTCAGGCCAGCCTTCTCGAAGCGGCTGTAGATTTCGCCGATGACGTTCTTGGCAACGGCGTCGGGCTTGATGATGGACAGGGTGCGCTCCAGCGCCATGGGAAGTTCTCCGTTGGGCGGGCCACTGAAGGCCCGAGGTTATCATGAAAAAAACCCGCGTCAAAACGCGGGCTTAGGCTTCTTTGCGATGGTCAATTCTATCGTGTCGCCCATCCATTTGCACACCGCCCCCTGAATCGTGCTGCAGTGCCGCATGACGCGCCTGCAACCAAGCCCGTAGACTCAAACAATCGTTTGATTGAGCCTCACCCTTAGCGCATGCCCAAGCCTGCCCACTTCTCCACCAAGGACCGCATTCTCGGTGCCGCCGAGGAGCTGTTCGCCCAGCATGGGTTTGCCGGTACCTCGCTGCGGCAGCTGACCACCCAGGCCGACGTGAATATCGCCGCGGTCAACTATCACTTCGGCTCCAAGGAAAACCTGGTCAACGAGGTGTTCCGCCGCCGCATGGACGAGATGACTGCCGCACGGCTGCAGCAGCTGGAGGCAGCAAGGAAATCCCGGCCCGGCGAACTCACTGCCGTGCTTGCGGCCTTCGTCGAGCCGGCACTGGCGATGGCGCAGGACCGCCAGAACGGCGGCGCCTTCGTGCGCGTGATTGCCCGCGCCTATGCGGAAAAGAACGACAACCTACGCAAGTTCCTGTCCGACCATTACGGTCATGTGCTGCGCGAATTCGGCAAGGCCATCGCCGTCTGCGTGCCGGGCCTGAGCAAGGAAGAGCTGTATTGGCGGCTGGACTTCCTGGCCGGCGCGCTCACCTACGCCATGGCCGACTTCGGCCTGATCAAGCGCCCGGCGGGCGTCAGCGAGGCCGACCACCGCGCGCGCGCGGCGCGCGAACTCATTCGTTTCGCGGAACCCGGGTTCCGTGCTCATTCCACACCGTAAACGCTCCACCAAGAGGCCATTGCTATGTCCAATCCGTTGCTAGTCCGTCGCGCCGCCGTGCTCGGTGCCGGCGTCATGGGCGCGCAGATCGCCGCGCACCTCACCAATGCCGGTGTCGACACCGTGCTGTTCGACCTGCCTGCCAAGGAAGGTCCGGCCGACGGCATCGTGCTCAAGGCCATCGCCAATCTCGGCAAGCTCAGCCCTGCCCCGCTCGCCAGCAAGGCGCTGGCCGAGGCGATCACCCCGGCCAACTACGAGAGCGGCCTGGAGCAGCTGCGCGACTGCGACCTGATCATCGAGGCGATCGCCGAGCGGATGGACTGGAAGCAGGACCTGTACAAGAAGATTGCCCCGTTCGTGGCCGAGCATGCGGTGCTGGCCTCCAACACCTCCGGCCTGGGCATCAACAAGCTCTCCGACGTGCTGCCCGAGCAGCTGCGCCACCGCTTCTGCGGCGTGCATTTCTTCAACCCGCCGCGTTACATGCACCTGGCCGAGCTGATTCCGGCCAAGGGCACCGACAAGGCCGTGCTGGAAGGTCTGGAAGCCTTCCTGGTCACCACACTCGGCAAGGGCGTGGTGTACGCCAAGGACACCCCGAACTTCATCGGTAACCGCATCGGCGTGTTCTCGATCCTGTCCACCATCCATCACACGCAGGAGTTCGGCCTGGGCTTCGATGAAGTCGATGCGTTGACCGGCCCGCTGGTCGGCCGCCCCAAGTCGGCCACCTACCGCACCTCGGACGTGGTCGGTCTGGACACCATGGCGCACGTCATCAAGACCATGGGCGACACCCTGCCGGACGACCCGTGGCACCAATACTTCACCGCGCCGAAGTGGCTGGAAGCGCTGATCGCCAAGGGCGCACTGGGCCAGAAGGTCGGCGCCGGCATCTTCCGCAAGGTCGGCAAGGACATCGTGGTGCTGGACCTGGAAAAGCAGGACTATCGCGCTGCCGATCGCACTGCCGCACCGGAAGTGGTCGAGATCCTGAAGATCAAGAACCCGGCTGAAAAGTTCGCCAAGCTGCGCGAAAGCCAGCACCCGCAGGCGCAGTTCTTGTGGGCCACGTTCCGCGATTTGTTCCACTACAGCGCTTTCCATCTGGCCGACATCGCCGAAACCGCGCGCGACGTGGATCTGGCGATCCGCTGGGGCTACGGTTGGTCGCTGGGCCCGTTCGAGACCTGGCAGGCCGCCGGCTGGAAGCAGGTGGCGCAGTGGATTGCCGAAGATATTTCCAGCGGCAAGAGCATGAGTAGCGCGCCGCTGCCGAACTGGGTGTTCGATGGTCGCGATGGCGTGCATGGCGCGGAAGGCTCGTACAGCCCGGCCCGCGATGCCAAACTGCCGCGCTCTGCCCTGCCGGTCTACAAGCGCCAGCGCTTCCCCGATCCGCTGCTGGGCGAGCAGTTTTCGCCGGGCGAGACCGTGTTCGAAAACGACGGCGTGCGCATGTGGCATGACGGCGACGACATCGCCGTGGTCAGCTTCAAGACCAAGATGAACACCGTGTCCGACCACGTGCTCAACGGCCTGCAGGAAGTCGTCGGCCGCGCCGAGAAGGACTTCGCCGGGTTGGTGATCTGGCAGCAGAAAGAACCCTTCTCCGCCGGTGCGGACTTGGCCGGCGCGCTTGGCCTGCTGCAGGCCGGCAAGGTCGATGCATTCGAAGCCTTGGTCGCCAATTTCCAGGCCACCAGCCAGCGCATCAAGTACGCGCAGGTGCCGGTGATTTCCGCGGTGCGCGGCCTGGCACTGGGCGGTGGTTGCGAGTTCCAGATGCATAGCGCCAAGACCGTGGCCTCGCTGGAAAGCTACATCGGCCTGGTGGAAGCCGGCGTCGGCCTGCTGCCGGCCGGTGGCGGCCTGAAGGAAATCGCGGTCCGCGCTTCGATTGCGGCGGGTCCTGGCGGCGACGTGTTCGCCGAGCTGAAGAAGACCTTCGAAACCGTCGCGATGGCCAAGGTGTCCAACTCGGCTGTCAACGCCAAGGAGCTGGGCCTGCTGCGTGCCACCGACAAGATTGTCTTCAACAGCTACGAGGCACTGCACATCGCCAAGGCCGAAGCCCGTGCGCTGGCCGAGGGTGGCTACCGCGCTCCGCTGCCGGCCCGTCGCATCCAGGTCGCCGGCGATGTGGGTATCGCCACTTTCAAGATGCTGCTGGTCAACATGCTGGAAGGCCGTTTCATCAGCGAGTACGACTACGAGATCGCGACGCGTATTGCCACGGTGGTGTGCGGCGGCGAAGTCGATCGTGGCGCACTGGTGGACGAAGAATGGTTGCTCAAGCTCGAGCGCAAGCACTTCGTCGAACTGGCCCAGCAGGAAAAGACCCAGGCACGGATTGGGCACATGCTCAAGACCGGCAAGCCGTTGAGGAACTGAGATTTGGGATTGGAGATTGGGGATTCGTAACAGCGCGTCCCCAGTGCTCCACCATTCTCGCTTCCACCAAATTCATCCGCCGGGCAGGAACATTCGGGCACGCGGATTCGCTTTGACGAATCCCAACTCCCGAATCCCGAATCCCGGCTATCGGAGATAGCCATGAGCAAGCAGATTCAAGACGCCTACATCGTTGCCGCCACGCGTACGCCGGTCGGCAAGGCACCCAAGGGCGTGTTCCGCAATACCCGTCCCGACGACATGCTGGCGCACGTGCTGCGCGCAGTGGTCGCGCAGGCGCCGGGCATCGATCTGTCGCGGATCGACGATGCCATCATCGGTTGTGCCATGCCCGAGGGCGAGCAAGGCATGAACGTGGCGCGCATCGGCGTGTTGTTGGCCGGCCTGCCGAATTCGGTCGCTGGTCAGACCATCAATCGCTTCTGTTCGTCCGGCATCCAGGCCGTGGCGATGGCAGCCGACCAGATCCGCCTGGGCAATGCCGACCTGATGCTCGCCGGCGGCACCGAGTCGATGTCGATGGTGCCGATGATGGGCAACAAGGTCGCCATGTCGCCGAGCGTGTTTGCCGACGACCACGTGGCCATCGCCTACGGCATGGGCATCACCGCCGAAAAGGTCGCCGAGGAGTGGAAAGTCTCGCGCGAAGATCAGGATGCGTTCGCATTGGCTTCGCATCAGAAGGCGATTGCCGCGATTGCTGCCGGCGAGTTCCGCGACGAGATCACCCCGTATGAAATCCATTCGCACCAGCCCGACCTGGCGGGCAACGTCATCGCGCTGCGCAAGCGCCTGGTCGACACCGACGAAGGCCCGCGTCCGGACAGTTCGCTCGAAGGCCTGGCCAAGCTGCGCCCGGTGTTCCGCAATGGCCAGTTCGGCGGCAGCGTGACGGCTGGCAATTCGTCGCAGATGAGCGATGGTGCCGGCGCGGTGTTGTTGGCGTCCGAGCAGGCGATCAAGGATTACGGCCTGACCCCGCTGGCCCGCTTCGTCAGCTTCTCGGTCGCCGGCGTGCGCCCGGAAGTGATGGGCATCGGCCCGATCGCCGCCATCCCCAAGGCACTCAAGCAGGCCGGCCTGACCAAGGATCAGCTCGACTGGATCGAGCTCAACGAAGCCTTCGCCGCGCAGGCGCTCGCAGTGATCCGCGACAGCGAACTGGACCCGTCCAAGGTCAACCCGCTGGGCGGCGCGATCGCGTTGGGCCATCCGCTGGGCGCCACCGGCGCAATCCGCGCCGCCACCCTGGTGCACGGCCTGCGTCGTCGCCAGCAGAAGTACGGCATGGTCACCATGTGCATCGGCACCGGCATGGGTGCAGCGGGCATCATCGAAGCGCTGTAAGTCAGGCATCGCGAGATCGGCTGCCATGCCGCTCTCGTCAAACAGGCCAGATGCTCACCGAAGGCGTGCGAAAGCACGCCTTCGGATTATTCGAAGAGCACGGCTTACCGAGCACGCAAGACGCGTTTGCCCGTCGCGAAGGTGCGACAAGCCGCAACCTAGCGTGCAATCAACCACTGCCCGGCACGCGCACCGGCAAACACCAACGCCAGCCCGGCCACCAGGGTCACCGCCAGATACACGCCGATCAGCGTCGAGCGGTCGCTGCGCGCGAACATCAGGCACTCCATCATCAGCGACGAAAAGGTGGTCAGCCCGCCGATCACGCCGACAATCAACAAGGCGCGTAGCGGCCAGCTGGATGGACCACGCGCCTCCAGCCACACCATCAGCACGCCGGCGACGAACGAGCCCACCAGGTTGACGGTCAATGTTCCCCACGGGAACCCGCTGCCAAAGCGCTGCAGCAACGATGCGCCGATCGCAAACCGCAGTCCCGACCCCAGCGCTCCGCCGGTCATTGCCAGCAACAGTTGCTGCCACCACACCGGCGCGCTCATGCGGTAACCCCGCAGTCGGCGGCCGGCAGTATCTTTGAAGAACCAGCATGCAAAAACGGCATCATCCATCCTCGGTCAAGAAGCGATGCCGGGCACGGACCTGCCGCCCCGGCGGGGTGGGCAGGCATCATCAGCACGCAGAACGCGTGCGGTTCAAGGAGGAATGCCATCTCCTGCGGCCCGATTATGCCGTGGACCTGCCAGCCTTGTCAGCCCGCGCCTGGGCACGCGCGGCGCGCAACCGATCGAGCTTTTCCTTGAGCTTGATCTCCAGCCCGCGCGGTGCCGGGTTGTAATAGACCCGCTCTCCCATCGCATCCGGAAATCCGGTCTGATCCAGTGCGATACCGCCTTCGGCATCGTGGTCGTACTGGTAATCCTGGCCGTAACCAAGCGTCTTCATCAGTTTGGTCGGTGCATTGCGCAGATGCAGCGGCACCTCTTGCGTGCCGGTGGCGCGCACTTCGGCCTTGGCCTGATTGAAGGCGGCATAGCCGGCATTGGATTTGGCCGTGCTGGCCAGATACAGCACCAGCTGCGCGAAGGCCAGTTCGCCTTCCGGGCTACCCAGGCGCTCGTAAATATCCCACGCCTCCAGCGCCATGCTCTGCGCGCGCGGATCGGCCAGGCCGATGTCCTCGATCGCCATGCGGGTCAGCCGGCGCGCCAGATAGGCCGGGTCGCAGCCGCCGTCGAGCATGCGGGTGAGCCAGTACAGCGCGGCATCCGGGTTGGAACTGCGCACGGACTTGTGCAGTGCCGAGATCTGGTCATAGAACTGTTCGCCGTTCTTGTCGAAGCGACGGGTGCGGTCGGCCAGCACCTGCAGCAGCGTCTGCGGCGTGATCTCGCCGCCCTCGCCGGTCGCCAGCTCTGCAGCGATTTCCAGCAGGGTCAGGGCGCGCCGCACATCGCCATCGGCGGCGCCGGCGATTTCCAGCAACGATGCATCGGTGACCTGGATGCGCTCCTGCCCCAGGCCGCGCTCGGAATCGTGCAGGGCACGCTGCAGCGCTTCGACGATGTCCTGCGGCGACACCGCTTCCAGCACGTGCACGCGGCAACGCGACAGCAGAGCCGAGTTCAATTCGAACGACGGGTTTTCAGTGGTCGCGCCGACGAACAGAATCGTACCGCGCTCGATATGCGGCAGGAACGCGTCCTGCTGCGCCTTGTTGAAGCGATGTACCTCATCGACGAACAGCACCGTGCGGCGACCACCGGCAAAGCGCTGCGCGGCTTCGGCAAGCACCTGCCGCACCTCCGGCAACCCCGACAACACCGCAGAAATCGCCTTGAATTCGGCATCCGCGTAATGCGCCAGCAGCAGCGCCAGCGTGGTCTTGCCGCAGCCCGGCGGACCCCACAGGATCATCGAATGCACGCGGCCGGATTCCACCGCGCGGCGCAGCGCGCTGTCGGCTGTCAGCAGACGCTTTTGACCGACCATTTCATCCAGCGTGCGCGGACGCATGCGCTCCGCCAGCGGACGCAGGTGATCGGCGTCCACGCTGAGCAGATCGGCGGTGCCTTCAATGGGGGATCTAGGTCGTGCCACGCCCCATTCTATCGCGCCATCGCGTTAGGGCATCGCGGTGACGGTGCGCGTTGGCGGCATGCACCGTGCCGGCCACGCATGGGTCTTGAATGCGAACCACGATGTGGCAGCAGACGCCTTTGCAGAGAAAGACATCTGCACGTGCCGTGCAAGCGACCCGTTACTGCGCGTCGCCTACCACATCCACGCCCTTGGCCGGGGTGTAGCGGAAGGTGTCGGCGGCAAATGCAGGATTGCGTTTCCACCCGCTGAAGCTGATCGCGGTGCGCTGGCCGACCGCATCGACGACCTCCATCCTGGCCAGTCCGTCCTTGCCGAAGCCGAGCGAGGCCATCTGGAAGCTGGCTTCGGTGTCGACCTTGGGCGTCAGCGACAACCACTGCAGCCCGTCGCGCGGTGCGGCTTCTTCGCTGACGTCGTACTGCTTGTCCAGGCGCGCCGGGTCAATCAGTGCCACCAGCGGGCTGTTCTGCTCTTCGCTGCCCTGCGCACGCACCGTTACCTGCTCCAGATCGGGGTCGAACACCCATACCTTCTTGCCGTCGGCCACGATCAATTGCGTGTAGGGCTTGGCGTATTCCCAACGGAACAGGCGCGGTGCCGATAAGGCTACCCGCCCGCTCGAGCGCTCCTTGACCCGGCCATTGCCATCGGTGACCTGCTGGTTGAACTGCCCGTCCAAGCCTTTCAGGCCGCGCGTGAACGTATCCAGCTCCTGGCGCGCACCGGCAAACGCGGTACCGGCGAACAGGGCGGTGGCGAGGACGGCATAACGGAGCTGGCGATGCATCGCGGTCTTCCTGAAGGAGTGCGCCAATTCTGAAGCTTCATAGATGAATGGGCGAGCGCTATCGCATCGACCTGTTCATGCAGCGCACTCGCCCGCCGTCATGGCGCGGTCTGCACCTTGGCGAGATCGCCATACACGATCTGCCCGCGAAAACCGCGTCGCACCTGCTGGTAGAGCTCGCGAAACGCGCGGTAGTCCTGCGGCTGGCATAGCGCCTGCGGCCCACGCACGGCGGCACGCTGCAGGCGATGTACCGCCGTGACGGTCTGCCCCTGCCGCGTCCAGTCCACCACATACTCGCCAGCGGCATTGCGAAACCTGCTGCTGCGCGGAATGGCGATGATCGGTACCGTCTCCGGGAAGGTCACCACGTAGGTTTCCTCGCGCACGCTGTCATTGCAGTAGAACGGGGTCAGATTGTCTTCTGCCGAGGTGGTGGTGTAGATGCTGCGCGTGGATTCGGCCCCCGGCATGTCCGGCAAGGTCATGCCGCCGACCACCGAGAAATCCACCGCGTCGTCGGCCTGGAAGCGATAGCGATAGTTGAATGGCGCGTCCAGGTCCAGCGGATCGCCCTGTATCAGCAGGTCGCCGGTGCCGTCGAAGCCGGACTGCGCAATGATCGACTCTTCGATGCGGTTGCGGTTTTGCGCATTGAGCTGCACGAACATCGCGCGCAGGCCCACCTCGCCGGTCTGCCCGCTATCCAGCGTGGTCAGGCCCTGCAGGCCGCCCTGCGGCGTGAACCGGTACTCGGTACGCGCGACATAGCGATTGACCTTGCGGTCGTTCGGCAGCGTGTGCGTGACCTTGCCGTCGCGCGTGTGCACTACCGGCGCACCGAGATCGCCGGCCGGCAACTGCCCGAAGCGTGCGTACGGGTTGGTTGAATCGACATACAGATCGAACGCCGGGATGTAGGTGATGGCGTGATTGAAGCGCCCCAGCACCGGGATCGGCGGCAGCGTCGGCCCGCCCTCTGCGCCGATCAGCACCGGCGTGCTGGCGATGCCCTTGGCGGCCAGCAGCGCTTCGAGGATGACGGTGTGGTCCTTGCAGTCGCCGTAATGGTTGGCCAGGATGCTGTCGGCGCTATTGGGTTCCAGCCCGCCGTTGCCCAGATACACCGCGACATAGCGGATGTTGCGCGCCACCCAGGCGTACAGTGCCGCCGCCTGCGCGCGCGGGTCGTCGATGCCTTGGGTGACCTGGTCGGCCACTGTCTGGATCGCCGGCGTGACCGCCGCCGCGCGCCCACCCTTGACGTGATAGGCCAGGCCCATCTGCGACCAGCTGTCGAAGGTGCTGGCCATCAAGGTGGGGCTGAACTCCCAGGTCGCCGCGCTCCAGTTCTGGTTCTTCATCGGCACGGCGCGTTGATACCGCCACTCCCAACGTGCCTGATCGCCGCGGACCACCGGCTTGGTGCCGCCCTGCAGGCCGCGCACGGACAAATGCATCGGCAGCGCCTTGGGCGCCACCAGGGTAACCACCGCATCGTCGTACTGCGCAAACACGCTGAAGGTCTCCCACAGGCTGAAATAGCCAGGGAAATACGGGGTGTTCTGCGCACGACGCACGCGGTAGACGATGCGCGCGCCCGGCGCCAGATTCGGGAACACCACCACCTTGACCTTTCGATCGGCGTACATCGCCGCCGAGGCGCTGGAGTAGCTCTCCTGGGTATAGATCTTGTCGGTCGCCACGTCCTGGCGCAGGCCTTCGGCGCTAACGGTGTAGGCCGCCAGTACCTCGAGGGTTTCCATCTTCTCGCTATAGCTCAGCCGCACCTGGCTGAACTGCTCCACCGCCGACTTGGTCTTCAGCAGGATCTCGTACTCGTCGGTCTCCACGCTGCTGGCGTCGGCGCGCACTTCGTAGTCGGCGCGATAGCGCACGAAACTGTAGTTGGTGTCGGCCTGCGTGCGCGGTGCAGCCGCGGCAGGCGCGGCCTGCTGTTGCGCCTGGGCAAGCAGCGGAGCGGAGACGATCAGCACAAACAACAACAACGGACGATGCAGCATGGGTCTCGATCGCGGCGGGCCGGAGCGGCCCTTCGTCAGACAGGGTAGCCGGTGTGCCGCGCGATGACAGGCATCGACCTCCAACATTGCCGCATTGCCGGGCCCGGTTGCGCTCGCCACTGCGCTACACGCGGTGGACCGCGGCGGTCTGGGCAGGCCACCTCAGTGAGCCGCCAAGGCCAACCAGAATGACCCCGGGCGCAGGCGGCGGGCGCGGCGGCGGGCCGCAATCGGCACGCCCCGTACCGCCAACCCGTCCCGATCGCCGGCTAGCCCACAGCGATCGCCGGCCAGCCCGCCGCGCTCGCCGCCGCACTCACTTGGGCGGCGGCGGTGCCAGCACCGTGCGGTCGCCGTTGTGTTCGGGCGGGCTGACCACGCCGGCGGCTTCCATTGCCTCGATCAGCCGCGCAGCGCGGTTGTAGCCGATCTTCAGGCGACGCTGCACGCCGGAAATCGAGGCGCGTCGGGTCTCGGTCACGATCCGCAGTGCCTCGTCATACAACGGGTCGGACTCGTCGCCGCCACCGCCACTGCTTTCCGGCAGGCCGGTCGCACCGACCACCGTGCCATCGCCCATGGTCTGCACTTCGTCCAGTACGCCATCCACATACGACACCGGCCCGCTGGCCTTGAGGTGCTCGACCACGCGATGCACTTCTTCGTCGCTGACGAAGGCGCCGTGCACGCGGTCCGGCAGCGCGGTGCCCGGCGGCAGGTACAGCATGTCGCCATTGCCCAGCAGCGCCTCGGCGCCCGACTGGTCCAGGATGGTGCGCGAGTCGATCTTGGAGCTGACCTGGAATGCCACGCGGGTCGGGATATTGGCCTTGATCAACCCGGTGATCACGTCCACCGACGGCCGCTGCGTGGCCAGGATCAAGTGGATACCGGCCGCACGTGCCTTCTGTGCCAGACGCGCGATGAGCTCTTCGACCTTTTTGCCGACGATCATCATCATGTCGGCGAATTCGTCGATGAAGATGACGATGAACGGCAGCGTTTCCAGCGGCCGCGGCGCTTCGCCCAGTTCCGGATTCGGCTTGAACAGCGGGTCCATCAGCGGCTGGCCGGCATCCTCGGCGTCCTTGACCTTCTTGTTGAAGCCGGCCAGGTTGCGCACGCCCACCGCGCTCATCAGCTTGTAGCGGCGCTCCATCTCGGCCACGCACCAGCGCAGGCCGTTGGCGGCCTCCTTCATGTCGGTGACCACTGGCGCCAGCAGATGCGGAATGCCCTGGTAGACGCTCAGTTCGAGCATCTTCGGGTCGATCATCAGCATGCGCAGTTCCTTGTGCGAGGCCTTGAACAACAGGCTCAGCACCATCGCGTTGACCGCCACCGACTTGCCCGAGCCGGTGGTACCGGCCACCAGCAAGTGCGGCATGCGCGCCAGATCGGCCACCGTCGGGCGGCCGGCGATGTCCTTGCCCAGCGCAAGCGTCAGTGGGCTGGCCGACTTGTCGTATTCCTTGGAGCGCAGAAGCTCCGACAGGAAGATCATCTCGCGGGTGACGTTGGGAATTTCCAGGCCGATCACCGACTTGCCCGGAATCACGTCCACCACACGCACCGACTTCACCGACAGCCCGCGCGCGATGTCCTTGTCCAGCGAACTGATCTGGCTGACCTTGATGCCCGGCGCCGGCTCGATCTCGAAGCGGGTGATCACCGGGCCCGGATAGGCCCCGACCACCTGCGCCTCGATGCGGAAGTCCTTGAGCTTGAACTCGATCTGCCGCGACAAGGTCTCCAGGGTTTCTTCGGAATAGCCCTTAGCCTGCGGCTTGGGGTCGTCCAGCAGCGCCAGCGGCGGCAGGTCCGAGCCGTCGGTACTGACGCCCTGGAACATCGGAATCTGGGTGTCGCGCTTGGCGCGTTCGCTTTTTTCCACCACCGGTGCCGGCGGGGGTTCGATCTTCACCGGCTCGCGCTTGGCCTGTTTGACCGCATCGACCTTGCGCACTTCCTCGCGCTCTTCGCGCATCACCCGGGTCTGCTGCCACTCGCTGGCCTGGTGGGTCTTGCGCTGCATCAGCGGCCCCAGCGCCAGCACCCACCTGCCGATGCGCTCCATCACCGCAAACCACGACAGGCCCGTGGCCAGGGTGATCGACACCAGCAGCAGCACCAGCACGAACAGGTTCGCGCCCAGCACGCCGAAGCCGGCGCTCAGCGAGTTGCTCACCAACCGCCCAAGAATGCCGCCCGCCCCCGCGACGTCGCCATTGAACAGGCGCAGGTGCAGGAAGCCGGTCGAGGAGATCAGGAAGCCGACCATGCCGACCAGGCGCAACGCAGGCCCCAGGTCGGCCTCGGCCTGCCCTTCCTTGTCCATGCCGAACAAGGCGATCCAGGCCACCGCGCCCAGCACCACCGGCAGCAGGAAGGCCACGTAACCGAACAGCTGCAGCAACACGTCGGCGATCCAGGCACCGACCCGGCCGCCCATGTTGTGCACCGGCGCGACCACGCTGCCGGTCTGCGACCAGCCCGGGTCGGCGGCCGAATAGGTGAACAGGCTGGCCAGCAGATACAGCAGCAATGGCGCCACCGCAATCAAGGCCAGATCGCGCCAGAGCTTTTGCCGACGCGGATTGTCGGCCACCGCCGGCTTGCGCGACGACGACTTGCCCTCTGCGGGCTTGCTGCGTTCGGGAACCTGCTTTGCCACCTGTAGCCAGACCTTAGAAAAATGCTGTTAGTGGTTGATAATAAACGACTGAGGCCACGCTGGCAGCTGTTGAATGACCACCGGCTGCCTCGCCGCATGCGGATCAACGAAAAACGCCGCACGAGGCGGCGTCGGACATGCACTGCGGGCGGACCATGCCATCTGCGGCTCAAGCAGTTCCATCGCGCCGCCTTGATTCACCGGGTGGGGACCGCCACTCTATGCCGCCACGGGGGCGCGATTGACCTGCGCCATCCTCATCAATTCCTAGATCGCGAGTATACATGAGCGCCTCTTCTGCCAGTCCTGCCAAGCATTCCCGCCTGCTGATCCTCGGCTCCGGCCCGGCCGGCTGGACCGCCGCGGTGTATGCCGCGCGTGCCAATCTCAAGCCGGTGGTCATCACCGGGCTGCAGCAAGGCGGTCAGCTGATGACCACCACCGAAGTGGACAACTGGCCCGGCGACCCCCATGGCCTGATGGGCCCGGACCTGATGAACCGCATGCAGATGCATGCCGAGCGCTTCGACACCGAGGTGATCTTCGACCACATCCACACGGCGGACCTGTCGCAGCGGCCGTTCCGCCTGATCGGCGACAGCGCCGAGTACACCTGCGACGCGCTGATCATCGCCACCGGCGCCACCGCCAAATACCTGGGCATTCCCACCGAAGAGGCCTTCAAGGGCCGCGGCGTGTCGGCGTGCGCCACCTGCGATGGGTTCTTCTACAAGGACCAGGACGTGGTGGTGGTCGGCGGCGGCAACACTGCGGTCGAAGAAGCGCTGTACCTGTCCAACATCGCCCGCAAGGTCTACCTGGTGCACCGCCGCGACACCCTGCGTGCGGAAAAGATCATGCAGGACAAGCTGTTTGCCAAGGTTGCCGCCGGCAAGATCGAAACCGTCTGGCACCACGCCATCGACGAGGTGCTGGGCAACGATGCGGGCGTGACCGGGGTGCGGGTCAAGTCCACCATCGACGGCAGCACCCGCGACATCGACGCGCATGGCTTCTTCGTCGCCATCGGCCACCATCCAAACACGCAGTTGTTCGATGGCCAGCTGGCCATGAACAACGGCTACCTGGAGATCCGCTCCGGCCTGAACGGCGCGGCGACGGAAACCTCGGTGGCCGGCGTGTTCGCCGCCGGCGACGTCGCCGACCAGCACTACCGTCAGGCGATCACCTCCGCCGGGTTCGGCTGCATGGCCGCGCTGGATGCCGAGCGCTATCTCGACAAGAGCGCCTGAGGTGCCCGCTGACCGCCGGCCGCGCCGTGCGGCCAGCGCCAACGGCAGGCCGCGCGCATGAGCGTGACCGCCCGCTGGTTGCGTCGGCTGGATGAGTTGCCGGCCGGTGCCTGGGACGCGCTGCACGATGGGACGCACCCGTTCATCAGCCATGCGTTCCTGCAGGGTCTCGAGCGCGAAGGGTGCCTGCGCCCGGACTGGGGCTGGAATCCGCTGCACCTGACGTTGTGGGAAGGCGACACCCTGGTTGCGGCGGCACCGGGGTATCTGAAGAACAACTCGCACGGCGAGTTCGTGTTCGACCACGCCTGGGCGCATGCGTATGCGCGCTATGGGCAGGAGTACTTCCCCAAGTGGTTGTGCGGGGTGCCCTACTCGCCGGTGACCGGCCCGCGCCTGTTGGGCGCAGCCCGGTGGCGCGGACAGTTGCTGGTGGCGATGCAGGCATTGGTCGAGCGCAGCGGGCTGTCCTCGGCGCATGTGAATTTCCATCCCGCCGACGAGGATTCCGCGTTCGCTGCCGACTGGCTGGAACGCAACGATCTGCAGTACCACTGGCACAACGCCAGCGGCTGGAGCGACTTCGAGTCGTTCCTGGCGGCAATGGACCACAAGCGACGCAAGAACATCCGCCAGGAGCGCGCCAAGGTGCAGCGCGCCGGCGTGCAGCTACGCGCCGTGCATGGCGACGAAGCCAGCGACGCCGATCTGGACGCGATGTACGGCTTCTATCTCAAGACCTTCAACGAATACGGCAACTCGCCGGCGTTGACGCCGCAATTCCTGCGCCATCTTGCGCAGCATCTGCCGCGCCAGCTGGTGATGTTCCTGGCCGACCTGGATGGGCAACCCATTGCCGGCGCGCTGTGCCTGCGCGGCAGCGACACCCTGTACGGGCGTTACTGGGGCGGCGAGGCGCTGCCCGGCCTGCATTTTGAAACCTGCTACTACCAAGGCATCGAATACTGCCTGCGCGAAGGCCTGAGCCGCTTCGAGCCGGGCGCGCAAGGCGAGCACAAGATTGCGCGCGGCTTCCTGCCGACCCTGGTGCGCAGCCGGCACTGGATTGCCGACCCCGGTTTCCGCGAGCCGCTGGCGCAGTGGTGCGCCGATGAGCGCCAAGCTGTCGCCCGGCACGCGCTTGAGCTGGCCGAGCACAGTCCGTTTCGCGGCTGACGCGCGGTGATCGCGTCGATCGCGACACATGGATCGCGCCGGCCATTGCCGCGCGAGGACTCGCCGTCCCATGCCACATAAGTGGCCTGCGCAAGGTGGATGGGGATCGTGGTCAGCGCATGGCAACCACTGTGGCGCGCAGCCGTCTATTGGCCGGCATTCGGTCCGTGCTCGCCCTGGCCCTGCTGCTTGTGGCTGAGTCGCATGGCATACCGCGCGCCACACGTCACGCTCTAAACTGCCGCGATGTCGCGCCCCCTCCCCTTTCTGCTTCCCGCCGATCCGGCCGCACCGTTTCCGCCGGCCGACCAGGCATTGCGCGAGCCGGACGGTTTGCTGGCCATCGGTGGCGACCTGTCGCCGCAGCGGCTGCTCAACGCCTACGCACACGGCGTGTTCCCGTGGTTTTCCGAGGGGCAGCCGATCCTGTGGTGGAGCCCTGACCCACGCATGGTGTTCCGCACCGATGGCGTGCGCCTGTCCTCGCGCTTCAAACGCCAGCTGCGCAACAGCAGCTGGACCGTGCGTGCCGATACCGCCTTTGCGCAGGTGATCGCTGCCTGCGCGGCGATTCCACGTGCCGGCCAGGAGGGCACCTGGATCACCTCGCCGATGCAGCGCGCCTATATCGGTCTGCATCGGCTGGGCCATGCGCACTCGGTGGAGGTATTCGATGGCCAACGCCTGGTCGGCGGCATCTACGGCGTGGCAATCGGCCGGATGTTCTTCGGCGAGAGCATGTTCAGTGCAGAAAGCGGCGGCTCCAAGGTAGCGCTGGCAGCGTTGGCTGCCGATCTGCAGTCGCGCGGCTGGCCGCTGCTGGACGCGCAAGTGGAAAACCCGCACCTGCTGAGCCTGGGTGCGCAACGCGTGCCGCGCTCGCAGTTCCTGCAGTTGGTGCAGCATCAGGTAGCCCAGGCAGAGCCGGCAGCCAGCTGGTCCGAGCGCTACGGCGAGCGCCCCGCAAGCGCTTTGGGTGAAGTCCGCTTAACATAAAATTTGCGCCGCGGGGAGATGGGGCGTAAAATGCCGTCCCTTACGGCCCTGCCGGGCCAGCCGTGATTGCACAGGATTACATGTCGAAAGACGACTCCATTGAATTCGAAGGCAGCGTCAGCGAGACGCTTCCCAACACCACGTTCCGGGTCAAGCTGGAAAACGGGCACGAGATCATCGCCCACATCTCCGGCCGTATGCGCAAGAACTACATCCGCATCCTGACCGGTGACCGGGTCAAGGTCGAGATGACCCCGTACGACCTGACCAAAGGCCGTATTACCTACCGCATGAAGTAAGCGGCTTGGGTGCTGAGACGCGAGGCGGCCCATGGCCGCTTTTTGTCGTGCCTGCAATTTGCCATTTGAAACTTGCGTTGCTGGGACGAGCTGCGGCCCCTCGCTGCGGCAAGTAGCGTCACGCTGCATGAGTTCAAGTATTCAATGCGGCAAGTCACTCGGCACAGGAGGCTCGGGTGGATACCGAATCATTGCTGTGAGTCGCAGGCGTGACGGCCGGCGGGATGCGATGTCGCGCCTCAGTGGCCTGAGCGCACCTGATCAACGCGCAGCATGCTGCAAGGTCGGCAATGGCAAGCAGACGTCTGGGCAGACAGTGATCGGATCGAAGCTGCTATCGCTTGTGGGGCGTTGACGCCAAGCGTGTACGCACAAAAAAGCCGCTCGTTCGAGCGGCTTTTTTGACAGCAATTGCTGGGATCAGTCGACTGTGGCAGGCAGCAAACGCTCGGGCTCTGGATGCGCCTCCACGACCAGCTCGCCGTCCTTGACGTCGATGTTGACCCGCCCGCCTTCCACCAGCTTGCCGAACAACAACTCGTCGGCCAGCGGACGCTTGATCTTCTCCTGGATCACGCGCGACATCGGGCGCGCACCCATCAACGGGTCGAAGCCGTGTTGCGCCAGCCAATCGCGCGCGGTGGGCGTGGCCGACAGCGATACGTGCTTTTCCTGCAGCAGCATCTCCAGCTCGATGATGAACTTGTCCACCACGCGCAGGATGTGGTCGAAGCCCAGCGGCTGGAACTGCACGATCGCATCCAGACGGTTGCGGAACTCCGGCGTGAACCCGCGGCGGATCGACTCCATCGCATCGGTGGAATGATCCTGCTTGGTGAAACCGATCGACCGACGCGACGCCTGGGTGGCGCCGGCATTGGTGGTCATCACCAAGATCACGTTCTTGAAGTTCGCCTCGCGCCCATTGGTGTCGGTGAGGATACCGCGATCCATGACCTGCAACAGGATGTTGAAGATGTCCGGATGCGCCTTTTCCACCTCGTCCAGCAACAACACGCAGTGCGGGGTCTTGACGATCTTTTCAGTCAGCAGGCCACCCTGATCGAAGCCGACATAGCCCGGAGGTGCACCGATCAGGCGACTGATCGAATGCGCTTCCATGTATTCGGACATGTCGAAACGCACCAGTTCGATACCCAATTGCAGCGCCAGCTGCTTGGTGACTTCGGTCTTGCCCACGCCGGTCGGGCCGGCGAACAGGAAGTTGCCGATCGGCTTTTCCGGATTGGCCAGACCCGAACGTGCCAGCTTGATGGAGCCGGCCAGGGTTTCGATCGCCGGGTTCTGGCCGAAGATCACCATCTTCAGGTTGCGCTCCAGATGCTGCAGCACGTCCTTGTCGGTCGCACTGACCTGCTTGGCCGGAATGCGCGCCATCTTGGCGACGATGGTCTCGATTTCCTCGATGTCGATCAGCTCCTTGCGCTTGCCTTCCGGCAGCAGCCGCTGACGCGCACCGGCTTCGTCGATCACGTCGATCGCCTTGTCCGGCAACAGACGGTCGCCGATGTGCTTGACCGACAAATCCACCGCCGCCTGCAGCGCGTCGTCGGCATAGGTCACGCCGTGGTGCGCCTCATACTTGGGCTTGAGGCCCTGCAGGATCTCGAAGGTTTCGCCCACGGTCGGCTCGACGATGTCGATCTTCTGGAAGCGACGTGCCAGCGCACGGTCCTTTTCGAAGATACCGCGATACTCCTGGAACGTGGTCGAGCCGATGCAGCGCAGCTCGCCCGACGACAGCGCCGGCTTGATCAGGTTGGATGCATCCATGGTGCCGCCGGACGCGGAACCGGCACCGATGATGGTGTGGATCTCGTCGATGAACAGGACCGCGTTGGGGACCTTCTTGAGCGCGCTCAACACGCCCTTGAGGCGCTTCTCGAAGTCGCCACGGTATTTGGTGCCGGCGACCAGTGCGCCCAGGTCGAGCGAAAAGATCACCGCGTCGGCCAGCACTTCGGGAACGTCGTTGTCGACGATGCGCTTGGCCAGGCCCTCCGCAATTGCGGTCTTGCCCACGCCGGCCTCGCCCACGTACAGCGGGTTGTTCTTGCGGCGGCGGCACAGGACCTGGATGGTGCGCTCGATCTCGTCGCCCCGCCCGACCAGCGGGTCGATCTTGCCGTTGCGGGCCAACTCGTTGAGGTTGGTGGCGTACTCGGCCAGCGCATCGCTCTTGGCCTCGCCTTCCCCGCCCTCGCTCTTGGGCTCGCCATCGGCTGCGGACGGCTGTTCGCCGTCCTCGCCCAGCTTGGCGATGCCGTGGGACAGATAGTTGACGATATCCAGGCGGGTGATGTCCTGCTGATTCAGGAAATACACCGCGTGCGAGTCCTTCTCGCCGAAGATCGCGACCAGCACATTGGCGCCGGTGACTTCCTTCTTGCCGGAGGACTGCACGTGATACACGGCGCGTTGCAGCACACGCTGGAAGCCCAGCGTGGGCTGGGTGTCGCGACCATCGTCTTCGGCCAGGCGCGAGACCGAGGCTTCGATGGCCTGCTCCAGATCGTTATGCAGACGCAGTTGATCCGCGCCGCAGGCCTTGAGCACGGCTTGCGCGGAAGGGTTGTCCAGCAGCGAGAGCAGCAGGTGCTCGACGGTCATGAACTCATGACGCGCCTCGCGTGCTCGCTTGTAGCACTGGCCGATGGTTTGCTCTAGGTCTTTGCTGAACATTGGTCACTCCGAACGGCTGTTGCCAACAATATGCGGCTTTTGTTGGAATTTTCCACAACCCTATCGGATAGGCATGTTCAGACGGCGTTAGCACGTGATTGCAGCCACACTGTTGCGCTGCTGGAATGATCTGGCGAATGCCTCAGGTCTGTTCCATCGTGCACAGCAGCGGGTGCTGGTTCATGCGCGAAAACTCGTTGACCTGGGCGACCTTGGACTCGGCCACCTCACGGCTATAGACCCCACAGACGCCGCGCCCGCGGGTATGGACATGCAGCATGACCTGGGTGGCCCGCTCCAGGTCGAGGTTGAAGAATTGCTGCAGCACCGTCACCACGAAATCCATCGGGGTGTAGTCATCGTTCAGCAGGAGCACCTGATAGCGCGGCGGTGGCGCCACTTCAGGCTTGCTGGCTTCGACGGTGAGGCCGTGATCGTGTTCGTGGGAGGTCTTCCGAGGCATCGGGCCATTATACGGTTCATCGCCGTGCGCATTGGACGATTTACGCTGCGGCCCGCACAATTTGTCTCCGACTCCCCGACTGGCCCTCGATGACTGACACCCTGACCGCGCTGCGACCGGCGCCGTCGCCCACTGCCCGCCTGTGTGTGGCTCCGGCACTGCATGCGCTGCCGGGCCCCGCAGCGAGCGCCGACGCAATGGCTGCGCCGGATGTGCTGGCCTACCAACTATTTGCGCAGGAGCGTCACCGATGAGCACCACCGATCCGCGTTGGCACCCGGACGTCACCGTGGCCACTGTGGTGGTGCGCGATGGCCGCCTGCTGCAGGTGGAAGAGACCATCGGCGGCCGCCTGTTGCTGAACCAGCCTGCCGGCCACCTGGAGCCAAACGAGAGCCTGCAGGACGCGGCGGTGCGCGAAACCCTGGAAGAAACCGGCTGGGACGTGCGGCTCACCCACTTCATCGGCACCTACCAGTGGGAAGCGCCGAACGGCCAATCCTTTCTGCGCTTCGCCTTCGCAGCCGAGCCGGTGACCCATCACCCCGAGCGCAGCCTGGACACCGGCGTGGTGCGTGCGCTGTGGATGACACCGGACGAATTGCGCGATGCGACCGAGCGGCTGCGCAGCCCGTTGGTGTGGGAGGTCGTGGCGGATTACCTAGCCGGGCAGCGCCATCCGCTGGCATTGGTGCGGCACGTCGCATGAGCACGCCGCGCATCGTGGTGGGCGTGTCCGGCGGGGTGGATTCGTCAGTGGCCGCGTGGAAACTGGCCGGCCAGGGCGAGCCGATTGCCGGGCTGTTCATGCAGAACTGGGCCGATGACGGCAGCGGCGATTGCCGCGCCGAAGACGATCGTCGCGATGCGGTGGCGGTGTGCGGCGTGTTGGGCATTCCGTTTCACTTCCGCGATTTCTCCGGCGAATACTGGAGCGGCGTGTTCGAGCATTTTCTGGCCGAGTACGCGGCCGGGCGCACGCCCAACCCGGATGTGCTGTGCAACCGCGAAGTGAAGTTCAAGCACTTTCTGGACGCCGCCCAGGCATTGGGCGCCGAGCGGATCGCCACCGGGCATTACGCCCGGGTAGCCCACAGCGGCGGACGCTGGCGGCTGCTGCGCGGGGCCGATCGCGGCAAGGACCAGAGTTATTTCCTGCATCAGCTGGGGCAGACCCAACTGGCGGCCACCTTGTTCCCGATCGGCGACCTGGAAAAGAGCACGCTGCGCCGCATTGCCCAGGATGCCGGCCTGCCGACACATGCCAAGAAGGATTCCACCGGCATCTGCTTCATCGGCGAGCGCGATTTCCGCGAGTTTCTGGGGCGCTACCTGCCCGCCCGCACCGGCGAGATCCGTGACCCGCAGGGACAGCGCATTGCCGAGCATCCGGGGGTGTTCTATTTCACCCTGGGCCAGCGCGAGGGCCTGAACATCGGCGGCGTGCGCGGCCGGGCCGCGGCGCCGTGGTACGTGGTCGGCAAGGATGTGGCCAGCAACGTGCTGTATGTGGATCAGGATCGCGACAGCCCGCTGCTGCAGTCGCGCTGGCTGCAGTCCGAGCAGGCCCACTGGGTGACCGGCGCGCCGCCGGCACGCCGGTTCGACTGTACCGCACAGACGCGTTACCGCCAGCCGGATGAGCCGTGCACGGTGGACGTCCAGGACGATGGCAGCGTGCAGGTGCGCTTCGAGCGGCCGCAACGGGCGGTGACGCCCGGGCAATCGCTGGTGCTGTACGACGGGCAGGAATGCCTCGGCGGCGCGGTCATTGCCGCCACCGACGCACCGCTGGAACGTCAATTGGCAGGATCTTCTTTCTCCCCCGAGGGTGTGGCTTGATGAGTGTTTCCATGGATCACCGTGTGCTGGCGCTTGCCGGCGTCGCCCAAGCCCTGCAGCAGGTGCGGCGGATCGCCGAGACCGGGCATTCGGAGGCCGCGACGGTGCGTACCGCCATGGACAGCGTGTTCCGGGTGGACGCAGCGTCACCGGAGGCCGTGTATGGCTCGGCCGCTGCGGTGGCGCCGGGTCTGCGCTTGCTGCACAACTATTTCCGCAACCAGGGCCAGGACGATGTACTCCCGCGCCTGGCGCTGGCCGTACTGCAGCTGGAGCGCCGGTTCGTCCGCGACACCGCGACCGTGGCCACGGTATCGAGCGGGATCGACGCCGCTGCACGCCAGGCGCAACAGCTGAACGACAGCGCGCACCCGGATGTGCTCAGTTCGCTGGGCGGGCTGTACGCGCAGACCATCAGCCACCTGCGCCCCAAGGTCATGGTGCAGGGCAACCCGCACTATCTGGGCCAGGCTGGGGTGGTCGCCGAAATCCGCGCGCTGTTGCTGGCAGCAGTGCGCTCTGCGGTGCTGTGGCGGCAGATGGGCGGCAGCCTGTGGGACTTCCTGTTTGCCAAGCGCGCGATGAGCGAAGCAGTCGATCGCGCCTTGCGGTGAGAGGACGCAGAAGACGGTTTCAGGCGCCCGCAACGGGCGCTGGCGTGAGCCGCTGACGGCAACGCGGGCGAGACGATGTGGCGATCGTCGCTAAAGACAATGGGGGCAGTGCCGATACAGCAACCGTGACTCTGCCGAGAACGCCCATGTATTCACGTCCACTCATCCGTCTGGCCGCCCCTTTGGCCCTGACCTTGCTGTTTCCCTTCGCTGTCGGATTCGACTGGCCCGCTTCGGTGCGCTGGGCGATCCTGGCGACCATGACCCTCAGTTGGTTGGGTTTCGCTGCCTGGGTGACGTATTCCCAGTTCCGGCGTAATCCGGACCAGACCCGCATCCTGCGCGAGCAGGACCAACTGCTCAACGAACTGCGCACGTTCGTCAGCAACGAAGTCGACGGTTCGCGCTCGGAAGTCGAGCGTGCCCGCGAACTGATCCGCCAGGCCGTGTCCGGTCTGGGTGGCAGCTTCGAAGCGATGAACCGCAAGTCGCGCCAGCAAAGCCAGGCACTGGCCCGTATCGTCGACCGCGCCGGTGACGATGGCAGTGCCGGCGTCGACGTCGCCCGCTTCGCTCAGCACGCCAGCTCCCGCATGGAGCAGTTGGTGGAAGCGCTGGAACAGGTGAGCGGCCAAAGCACCAACACCGTCCATCACATCGATGAGATGGCCCAGCATCTGGATGGCATCTTCGCGCTGTTGGAAGACGTCAAGTCGATCGCCGACCAGACCAACCTGCTGGCCTTGAACGCCGCCATCGAAGCAGCACGTGCCGGTGAAGCCGGTCGCGGCTTCGCGGTGGTCGCCGACGAGGTGCGCAACCTGTCCGAACGTTCCACCACCTTCAACGAGCAGATCCGCAAGCTGGCACACAGCTCCAAGGAATCGATCGCCAAGGTGCGTGAAACGGTCTCGCAGCTGGCATCGCGTCACATGGACCGCTCCCGCGAGGCGCGCCATGAGTCGGCCGCCATGCTGGAGAACGTCGCCCAGATCAACGCCTCTTTGGGCGATGGCATGCGCGAAATCTCCGAATGTGCACGCTCCATCGATGGCAGCGTGGCCGAAGCGGTGCGTGCCCTGCAGTTCGAGGACATCGCCACGCAGACGCTCAGCGGCATCCACACCCACCTCGATCGCCTGACAGCGATCAACCGCGAAGCGGTGGCGCTGCAGGAACTGCTGCACCGCAATGGTGGCGTGTACGACAGCGATCTGGTCGCCTCGCTCGCCAAGGTCTCCAACCGTCTGCGCGACATGCGTGTGGAATGGGAACGCCCGCCGCACAAGCCGGTGGCACAGCAGGGCATGGGTGCCGGCACGGTCGAGCTGTTCTGAGACCAATGCCGCCGCGCAGCTTCTGATTCCGACATTCCCCGGCCTTCCGGGGATTTGTCGTTCCGCAACGACCTGGTGTTTCGCTCATGACGCTTCTCGCCCCGCCCCTCGATGACGCTCCCACCGCCGCGCTGCAGGCAGCGGCACTGGCCGCCGCACATGCCGAGCGCATCGCGCAAAGCGCAGCCGCCAAGCCGGGACTGCGGCGTGTCCGGATGCCGGCCGCACTGGAACGACTGGAGCTGGCGGCCCTCGCCGAAGTCAAGGCGCTGATCAACCCGCGCCGCGATTGCAGCGAAGAGGAGCTGCTGTTTGCCACGGTGGCCTGGGATCTCGGGCTGGACGGGGCCGCAGTGGGCGCATCGGGACGCTGATGCAGTGACGGCGGGGCGTGCCTCGGCAGGCGCCCCGCGGTGTTGTGGAACTGCCTGATTCCAAGGGGTGCCTGTCGTCATCCAAGGGTTCCCTGTCGTCGGCCGTGCCGAATCGCCGCCACTCTCGCTGGCGGGCGCGTGCGGCGACCATCCCCGCCTTGACCTGCCCTGCCCGACCGGATCGTCGCGCATGGCCGGGTGGCCCCGGCGGTCACCTGGATCACCTGGGGATGATTCGTTCCGAATCCTGAGCCTGGGTGTCCGTCAGTCAAGCGGCGAACTCGCTTTGGTTCTCAGGGTGAGCGCCACAGATGCCATGAAGAACGCTTGCCTGGGTCACTGGCCGCGGCAGCACTCGCGCGCGTGTCCGATGCGGCAGACGATGAGCGGTCTATTGTGAATTTCGATGGGACGCTCGTCCCGCGCATTCGCCTGCTCGCCAGTCAATCCACCAGTTCCTGAGCGATGCCCAGCGGTCACCAGGCCCGCGTCCCGACCAGCGTTGCCGACGAACTGCATCTGCTACAGGCACCTCGCAGCTGGAAAAAACCTGACGATGCGCTCGCACGCATGAAGACAGATTGCGAGGATTCGAGTGCAGGATGCAGCGTCAGCGGATTGGTTCGACGTTGCTGACAAGGGCGGCATCAAGGCGTTACGCGCACCTTGCCGCTTCAACACCCGTTGGGGCGGTCAACGCGAGCCTGATCGGAAACTGGCGTTCAGGCCCGCTGCTTAGTTCGTGGTGCCGGAGCGGGAAGCCCACCGCACGACCACAGGCCGCAATCCTGCGGCAGCAAGCGGATAAAACGTCTGCAGGTGGCTGCGCGGCATCAGGATGACGGCGCTGGCCTGGCCTGGGCGTCAGCTGGCAATCACCAGCCGTGCACCCAGCCGCATGCCGGCTTCGGCCTCGCGCAGCCACTGCGCCATGTCGCGCGGCGACAGCGGGCGTGAGTAGAAATAGCCCTGGATTTCGTCGCAGCCCTGCTGGCGCAGCAAGGCATCTTCCTGCACGGTCTCCACGCCTTCGGCGACGACCTGCATGCCCAGCGCGTGGCCCAGATGCACGATGGCCTGGGTCACCTCGGCGGTGTTGGCGTCGTCGAGCATGCCCTGTACGAAGCTGCGGTCGATCTTCAGACGCTGCACCGGGAAGCGGTTGAGGTAATGCAGGTTGGAAAAGCCGGTGCCGAAGTCATCCACCGCCAGCAGAACGCCGTTCTGTTCGAACAGTTCGAAACAGCGCCGCAGCGAATCCGAATCGCGAATGAGGGCCGATTCGGTGAGCTCCAGCTCCAGACGCGACGGTGACCAGCTGTTGTCGCGGCAGATCTCCAGCACGCGCTCGGCAAAGCCGCGCTCGCGTAGCTGCACGGCCGAAACGTTGACCGCGATACGGCTGAAATTGAGCCCGGCACGGTCCCAGACCACGGCCTGACGGCAGGCTTCACCGATGACCCATTCGCCCAGCCGCACGATCTCGCCGCATTCTTCGGCAATCGGGATGAATTCGGCAGGGCTGCAGGGGCCATGGCCCGGGCGGTTCCAGCGCATCAGCGCTTCGATCGCCGGCGAGGCATCGCCCACGGTATTGACCAGCGGCTGATAGACCAGGGTGAATTCTTCGCGCTCGAGCGCGCCTTGCAGGGCGTGTTCGAGCTCCAGCCGGCGCTGCGCTCGCATGAGCACGTCCTGGCTGTAGTAATGGAAGGTGTTGCGGCCCGATTCCTTGGCCGCGTACATCGCCGCATCGGCGGCACGCAGCAGGCTGTCGAAGTCCGATAGCCCCTCGCCCTGCAGCGCGATGCCGATGCTGGCGCCGAGCTTGAGGGTGACGTGATCCTTGCGCAGCGGCTCGCCCAGCGCGCTGATCAGCTTGCGCGCCACGTGGCCGGCATCTTCCGGCTCGGACAGGTCGCGCAGCAGCACGATGAATTCGTCGTCGCTGAAGCGTCCGAACAGGTCGCTGTTGCGCAGATGCTGATGCAGGCGCGCCGAGGCGAGCTTGAGCAGGTTGTCGCCGGCTGCATGACCGAACGAATCGTTGATGCTCTTGAACCCGTCCAGATCGATCAACAGCATGGCCAGCACCTGGCCGCGCTCATGCGCTTCGCGGATCGCGTTTTCGGCCTGCTCGCGCAGCAGGAAGCGGTTCGGCAGGCCGGTCAGGCGGTCGTAATGCGCCAGCAGCTCGATACGCTCATTGGCCTCGCGCTCGCGGGTGACATCGCGGAACAGGGCGACATAGCGCGGCGGCAGACCCTCGCGGCGGTCCAGTTCGATCAGGACCTGCACCCAGATGCGCTGACCGGAGTTGCGGTAGAAACACAGCTCCAGCTGCTCGGGCAGGCCACCATCGGAAATGCGCAGCAATGCGGCCTCGAACGCGTCGCGCGAATCCTGGGTGTACAGCGCAAGCGCCTGCTCCAGGGTGATGTTTTCCTTGCGCAGGCCGTGGATGCGGTAGCACTCCTCGGTCCACTGCATGCGACGGGTATCGACCTCGATCTCGCAGCCGCCGATCTTGCCCAGCGCGGACACCCGGTTGAGCAGCTCGGTGCGCCAGCGGATCAACGCATCGGTCTGCCGCTGTTCGGTGACGTTCTGCAGCTGGCCGAGCACGCGCACCATGCTGCCGTCGCCATCGAATACCGGCTGTGCCCACACCCGCAGATGATGCGGATTGACGCCGGGCAGGCCGTTGACCTCCAGCTCGAAATGGACCGGCAAGCCTTCGTGCTTGATCTTGCGCCAGGCGCTGCGCAGTTGCGCCAGCGAGGACCGGGCGAGCAGGCGCAGCAGATCGCGGACGCCGTGCAGGCGCAGCTGGGCCATGCCGAGCTGCTGCAGGAAATCCTGCGAGACCCACAACGCGTCCTTGGTCGAATCCCAGCTCCAGCTGCCCATGCTGGCAATGCGCTGGGCGTCTTCGAGCTGGGCCTGCTGCTCGCGCAGCTGCTGCTCGAGTAATTTGTGGTGATGCACGTCGGTGTGCGTGCCGACCATGCGCAACGGGCGGCCGTCGGCGGTGCGCGAGACCACGCGGCCGCGGTCCAGGATCCAGCGCCACTGCCCGTCGTGCTGGCGCAGGCGGAACTCGGCCACATAGGTCTCGGTGCGCCCGTCCAGGTGCGCCTGCACCGCCGCGCTGACGTGCGCGTGGTCATCGGGATGGATCAACCCGGACAACGCGGTGAGGTTGTTCGGCAGTGGCTGCTCGGAGTAGCCGAGCATGCGCGTCCAGCGTTCGGAGCGGTACACCACATCGGCCGGGATGTCCCAGTCCCACAGCCCGTGATCGGCGCTGTCCAGGCCCATTTCCCAGCGGCTGGTGCCATCGGCCCCCATCGGCTCGGGAATGCTCAAGGTGAAGGCCATGACCTGGCCGTGCTCGTCGCAGACCGCACGCAGCCAGCCTTCCAGACGTCCGCCGCCGGTTCCCGGCAGCACGCAGGCGGTCATGCCACCGCTGTCGGCCACCTGGGCGCGACTGCTTTCCAGCACTTCGGCATACGCACCAAGGGTCGCCGGCAGCCCAATGGACTGCGCAACGCGGTTGGCCGCCAGGGGCTGGCCATGCGCATCCAACAACACCACCGCCGAGGTCAGCGGGTGCTGCAGCATGCTTGCAATGACGCCTGAGTCCACTCTGGAACACTCCGAAGGATCGACCCCTGCCTCGGAGTCGCAATGGATAACGGCCGTTCGGCGGATTAGTTGAGGCACCTGTTTCCAGCGCGACCGAACCGGACCGAGTTACGGCTAAGATGGCCCCATCGCCAGCTCCAAAGGTCGTCCGCGGACCCATGCACCAACCTGTCGCCGTGCCCGCGTTTTCGTCCCCTCCCGTGTCCCGACTTCGCCTCGCCGAGCGCCTGCAGCAGGGCTTGTGGACCCTGACCGGTCTGTACCTGCTGATCGGTGTGGTGTGGCTGCTGCTGGGCAACCGGTTGCTCAACCTGGCCGGTGCGGCGGCACCGGAACGCTGGTCGGACGCCAGCTTCCTGCTGCTGTCCAGCATCGTCATCCACCTGGTGCTGCGCCGCTTCGTGGCACTGATCGTGGACGAGCATGCGCAGCTGGCGCAGTCGGAGGCCGTGCTGCGGGCCAGGTTCCTGGCGCTGCCCAGCCCGGCCTTCATCTATGACCTGGCGACCATGCGCATTCTCGATGCCAACCCGGCGGCGCTGGAATTCTTTGGCTGGGAGCGCGACGAATTCCTGCAGCAGACGCTGCAGGCGATCTGGCCCAATGCCGATGGCGAGCGGCTGGAAGAGATCATCACGCAGATCCGCAGCAAGGGCGAGGTCACCTGCGTCTTGAACGAAGACCTGCTGACCCGCAGCGGGCTGCGCCATGTCGAAGTCCGTAGCAACCAGCTGCATCTTGCCAGCGGCCCTGCCCGCCTGGTGGTGACGGTGGACCGCAGCGAAGAACGCCAGGCGCAGCATCTGCGCGACGAGGCGCTGGAGCGACTGGAAGAAGCGCAAGGCATCGCGCGGCTGGGCTCGTGGCAGCTGGATCGGGCCACCGGTCTGGGCCGCTATTCGTCGGCGGTGTATCGCATCCTGGGGCGCAGCGTGCCCATGCACCGCCGCGAACATCGGCTGGAAGAGCTGCTGACCGCTTCCGACAGCGCCACCCAGACCCGCATCGAACGCATGATCGAAGACATGTGCACCGGCGGCGAGGTGCAGATCGATGTGCTGCTGCCGCTGACCGGCGGCGATTCGCAGCCACGCACCGTGCACCTGCGCGCAGAGAGCGTGACCCTGCCCAGCGGCGCCCGCCACGTGCATGGCACCTTGCAGGACGTGAGCGAACGCGAACAGTCGCGGCGCCTGCTGCGCGAGCGCGAGGAACAATTCAAGGAACTGGTGCGGGTGCTGCCGGACGGCGTGCTGATCCTGGCCGACGAGCATGTGATGTACGCCAATGCCGCTGGCTCCGCCCAGTTTGGCTTCCAGGGCGAAACGATCCTGGGCGAGCCGTTGCAGACCCTGGTCGGCGACTCCGACCTGCCGATGGTGCGCGAGTACCTGCGTGCGGGCAGCGACCGCAACGAGCCAGTGTCCAGTGCGCGCGCCATGCGCCGTCGCGACGGCAGCACGTTCTATGCCGGTCTGTCGGCCGGCGACATCCGCTATGGCGGGCGCAGTTGCAAGTTGCTGGTGGTACGCGACCTGAGCGAACCCGAGCGCATGCGCGATGCGCTGGCCGAGAGCAATGCCGAATTGCAGGCGATGGCCAAGCGATTGTTCTCGCTGCAGGAGGACGAACGCCGCGCCATCTCGCGCGATCTGCACGACGATATCGGCCAGGCGATCACCGCGATGAAGCTGTCTGCACACGCGGCGCTGGATGAGCCCGATGCGCAGGCGCGCCGTGAGGACCTGCTGGAGGTGGTGTCGCTGGCTGACAGCACGGTGACCAAGTTGCGCAATCTGTCGATGTTGTTGCGTCCGCCACAACTCGATGCACTGGGGCTGGAAGCAGCCTTGCGCTGGCAGGCTTCGATGCTGTTCCGCGCCTCGCAGGTGCGGCTGGAGCTGGATATCCAGGCGCTGGACGTACGCCCGGGCAACGAGATCGAACAGGCCTGCTTCCGCATTGCGCAGGAAAGCCTGACCAATGCGCTGCGGCACGCCTGCGCGGGCGAGGTGCGCATGAGCCTGCATTCGATCGACCGCGAGAGTTTTCGTCTGGAGGTGGTCGATGACGGTGATGGCTTCGAGCCCGAAGGTCCGCGTGGGTTGGGGCTGATCGTGATGCGTGAGCGTGCGCAAACCGTTGGCGGTGTGCTCGCGATAGAATCGGCTCCCGGAGCAGGCACGCGCGTGACGTTGCGCCTGCCCTATCACCCGGCCGGCGAGTCCGTCCACGAAGATGGTGGACGTTGAGTCATGTGGAGCCCTGTGATCCCGCCCGGATTGGAAATCGTCAAACCGACACGCCTGGGCGCAGGCAATCCCGAACTGCTGCACCTGGTCGACGCTGCCGCTTCCGGTGGCCAGCCGTTGATGATCTTCCACGTCGATATCGATCACTTCGCGTCGATCAACGAGAACATGAGTGGCGAGGTCGGCGATCAGGCGCTGACGCTGGCCGCGCGCCGGCTGCAGGAGTTCCTCGGCAGCCGCGGCAAGCTGTGGCGGCACGGTAGCGACGAGATGGTCATCGTGGCGGTACGCCGCGACGACACGCCGTTGCCGGAAGATTTTGCCGAAGAGATCCGTCAGCAGCTGGAGCTGCCGTTGTCGGTATTGCCGTACACCTTGTTCATGACCGGCAAGGTCGGGATCAGCCTGTGTCCGGAACATTCGACCTCGCTGTCCACCCTGCTCGACTACGCCGAGGAAGCCAGTTATCAGGCCGCGCGCGAAGGTGGCAATACGGTGCGGCTGTACACGCGCAATTCGGCCACCAACGCGCATAGCGAAAGCATCATCGCGCGGCAGATCGTCGATGCCATCCCGCACGGCGAGTTGCGGCTGCGCTACCAGCCGCTGGTCAGCGCACGCGATGGCCGCATCGTGGGCATGGAAGCGCTGCTGCGTTGGCAATCCCCGACCCTGGGCATGCTCGTGCCGGAGCGCTTCATGCGCACCGCCGAGCGCCTGGGCGTGATCGTGCAGATCGGCGAATGGGTACTGCAGAACGCGGTGCGCCAGGCGCGGCTGTGGCGCGACCAGGGCTTTGACGATTTCAGCATCGCGGTCAACGTCTCCACGCTGCAGCTGCTGCGCCCGGGCTTCTTCAACGAAGTGATGGCCATGCTGCAGACCGCCGGCGTGCCGGCGCAGTTCGTGACGCTGGAGATCAACGAAAGTGCGTTGACCAACAACGTCAACTTCGTCCACGAGACGATGGCCAACCTGCGCAACGAAGGCATCAGCCTGAGCCTGGACAACTTCGGCACCGGCGATTCCAGCCTCAGCGCGCTGGTGCGCTATCCGGTGGACCGGCTGAAGATCGACCGCAGCTTCATCAAGAGCGCGCCGGCTGGCAGCCGCGAGGCGGCGATTGCACGCGCGATCATTGCGATGGGCCACCAGCTGGGCATGACGGTGATCGCCAATGGCGTGGAGTCGCAAGCGCAGCTGGGCTTCTTGCGCCGCAACGACTGCGACATCTTCCAGGGCTATCTGTTCGGCGAGCCGATGTCGGCCGAGTCTGCAGGCATGGCGCTGCGCCGCCGGTATCTCCGCCCGGAATCGTTTGCCGAAAGCCGCCCGGACCGCACCTTGCTGCTGCTGGACGACGAAGAAAACGTCCTGCGTTCGCTGGTGCGGCTGTTCCGCCGCGACGGCTACCGCATCCTGGCCGCCGGCAACGTACGCGACGCCTTCGACCTGCTCGCCACCAACGACGTGCAGGTGATCCTGTCAGACCAGCGCATGAGCGACATGAGCGGAACCGAGTTCCTGGGCCGGGTCAAGATGCTCTACCCCGACACCGTGCGCCTGGTACTGTCCGGCTACACCGACCTGGCCACGGTGACCGAGGCGATCAACCGCGGCGCGATCTACCGCTTCCTGACCAAACCCTGGAACGACGACGAACTGCGCGAGCACATCCGCCAGGCGTTCCGCACGCATGACGAGCTGCGGAATGGCCGGGAGTAGGGATTAGGGATTCGGGATTGGTTAGAAGCGGAGTGCTGTGCGATTGCTTCAAATAGCCCATTGGCGATCAGCAATAGCAACAGCCGCTTCTGCGAATCCCGAATCCCTAATCCCAGCGCTTCAGCGCTACTGCGAATCCCCAATCCCGAATAACCAATCCCGGCGCGTTAGCTACTTCGGCTGCCGGATCGGCAACACGATCCGGAAACTGGCGCCCTGCCCCGGCGTGCTTTCCACGTCGATGCGGCCGTGGTGCTTGTTGATGATGCCGTAGGAAATCGACAACCCCAGGCCGGTGCCGCTGCCCACCGGTTTGGTGGTGAAGAACGGGTCGAAGATGCGCTGCAGCAGATCCGGTGCAATGCCGGCGCCGCTGTCCTGGAACTGGATCCAGACGTTCTCCGCTTCATCGCGGCCGGTGGTGACGGTGATCGTGCCGCGCTCGACGATGGCCTGGCCGGCGTTGAGCAGCATGTTCATGTACACCTGGTTGAGCTCGGACGGCAGGCATTCCACCAGCGGCAGCTCGGCGTAATTGCGCTCCAGGGTGACCTTGTACTTGAGCTCGTTCCAGATGATGTTGATCGTGGATTCGAGGCCGGCGTGCAGGTCCACCATCTTCCACGACTCGGACCGGTCCGAGTACGAGAAGTCCTTGAGGTCGCGCACGATGCGGGTCACCCGCTCGATGCCTTCGCGCGACTCGGCCATCAGCTGCGGCAGATCTCGGCTGATGAAGTCGATGTCGGCACGGTTGCGGATCTCGTCGATTTCCGGGATCAGCGCTTTCGGGTCCGGCGCCTGCAGCGCGCGCTCGTAGGCTTCGATCAGGGTGAACAGGCTGCGCAGGTATTCCTGCAGGCTGCCGAGATTGGAGTGCACGTAGCCGATCGGATTGTTGATCTCGTGCGCCACGCCGGCGGCCAGCTGACCGATGGAGGCCATTTTTTCGGACTGCAGCAGTTTGTCCTGCGCACCGTTCAAGCGCATGTAGGCCTGGCGCAGCTCGGCATGGCGTTGTTGCAGCTCGCGCTCGTAGTCCTGCTGGCCTTCGATGTTATGGAACAACGCAAGAAAATGGCCGATGCCCTGCTCTTCGTTGTAATACAGATGCGCAATGACCACGCGCTCGGCCACCGGCAGGCTGCCGGTCCAGCTGCCCTTGCTGCGCGCCTGGTTGAGCGCATCCGACGGCAATACCTGCGAAATGCGCTCGCCGAGATTGCGATCGTCGGCCGGGTCTTCCTTGCACAGGCTCTGGCGCGCGATGGCGTTGGCCAGGATCAGCTGCCCGTCAGCGCGGAACAGCAACACGCCTTCGAGCATCTGATCGCCGAAGGCGCGCAGCGTGGTCGAGGACGGCAACAATGCTTGATTGAGAAAGAACTTGGCGGTCACGGGACGAGGCGGCAGCAGGGACACCTCAATATACGCCGAACCCTTGGCACGCCATATCGTCGCTTGGTCTTAGAGCGGCGACCAAAACAGGGGGCGTGGTGGTCATGCAGATGGGTGCGAGGTGTCATCCGGCGTGCTCGAGATGCGATCCGGATGGCGCTGCCTGGCGACAGGTAGGCATGCGATGCGTGCCATCACGATCAACGCACATAGGCGGCGGTGCGCACACGTCGCGGGTTGCGAAGTTGGCAAGCGTGCACGGCCGATGTGCCGGTTTTACCGGCGGCAGACCTGCAGGGCGTGCACGCACCCTGGCCTGCGGCCGACCATCAGCAGCGGCCGGCGCGCGGTTGGCGCAGCGCGGGCAACTCAGGCAACGGCCAGCGAACGTCCGCCGCGCAGCACGTTGGATTGGCCCTTTGCGTCATACGACGGCGCACTCTCGGTGCGGCCCAGGTGACGCAGTGCCCAGTTCACTTCACGGCGCCGGCGTGCCAGCAGCGCGCCATTGGCGCGGTTGGCTTCGGCCAGCTCACGCAGGCGCTCTTCTTCGCCTTCGGGCATTGCCGCTTCGAGCGAGCGCAGTGCCGACAGCTTGTCCTGCGTGTGTCGCATCAAGCCATCGATGTCGTTCTCGAGTAATGCCTGGCGTTCGCCGGCCAGCGCATTGCTGAGACGTTGCAGGAACTCGTTCACGTTCATCCTTTCAGTCGGGAATCAACCCGCCAGTTGCTGATTCAGATCCATCATGCGGCTGGCGATGGCATCCGGGTTGATGGAGTAGCTGCCGTTCTGCAACGCCTCTTTCACCGCCTGGACGCGACCGGTGTCGATCGCCGAGGACTGCGAAAGCTCGCGCTGCAGGTTCTGCAGATTGGTGGCCTCGCCGGTCAGCTTGACGCTGTCGGTCGGCGGGGTTGCGGCAACCGGGGACGCGCGATCTTCGCCAGCCGAAGCGATCTTGCTGCTCGTGGCCGCGGTGCGAAGGGTGGCAGCGGTCGGTAGATTACCTTCGATTTTCTGGGTCATGTCAGGAACTCCTCTACAGGTCGTAGGGGATAACGGCACCCAGAAAAAAAACTTTATAGAAAATTTTTACCTGGAGACCACAACGGTTCCGCTCGCTTCGACAATGCCCTGCACCACTCGCCGCGACGAGGAATTCTCTACCGACACCCGCTCGTTTTCGCCGGCATCGGACAGCGCGCGACCGCTCATGCGTACTTCCAGGCCACCGTTGCGCGACACCAGCGGGACGGTGTCGCCGCGGCGCACCAGCCGCTGCGTCACCAGATCGTTGGACGAGAGCAACGAACCGGCCGGCAGGATGCGGCGGGCCGACTTGCCCACCGCGGCCACCGGGTCGGCCAGCACTGCGCCGGCGATGCGGGCGGCGTCACGCTTCTCGATACTGATATCGGCTAGCGAGATGGTTTCTCCAGCGCTGATGCCGCGGCGCAACACCAGCACATCCTGGTTGCGGCGCACCTTCAGCGGCACGAACAGGCGCCAGCCAGCGGGCTGCGGGCAGGCCACTTCCACCGTATTGGTACCGGTGGGCTGGGCCTGCAGCGCGATCGGGCAGGCCGGCATGCGCAGACCCGGATCGAGCGTGGCCTCGGCCTCCGCGTCCGGGCCAACAGTGGCCAGCGCCGCCGCACGAATGGAATCGACAGACTGATAGCTCTGGGCCCAGGCCGGAGCGGCAGCCAACAAGATGACAAGCAGGAGCGGGCGCATGGGACCAGATCCGGAGGAAGACCCGGAAGACTGTGCAAGAGGTGTGCCTGTTTTGGCAGGGATTGGGGAGTTGGGATTCGGGATTCGTCAGAGCGGGCTGTTGCCGGCTTTACCGGTGCGAGGCGCTGCCGGCCTAGTGGCATTGCGGTGCGCTACCACAGGCAGGTTTGATCGCTGCTGCCCATGCAGTGGGCTTCAATCAATCTCTAGGCCAGTCCTTAAATGGCCCCCGCCCCCTAGACCGTTCCGTCTCCATTGCCCGCTGTTACGAATCCCGACTCCCCAATCCCCAATCCCGACAGCGCCCCCCGACCAACCACAAAGCCCTCAAGTTTCCCAGGGGCGCTGTCGATATCTGCCCCATGACCCACGATCTGCTCAACCGCATCGACCAGCGCACCCGACTGGCTGGCCACAATCGACTGGCGCTGCTGCTGTTTAGGCTGGGTGGACGCCAGCTTTTTGGCGTCAACGTCTTCAAGGTGCAGGAAGTGCTGCGCCGGCCGGAGCTGTTCCAGGTACCGGGCCTGCCAACCGAGTTCGCCGGCGTGGCCGACGTGCGCGGGCGCTCGGTGCCGGTGCTGGACTTGGGCCTGGCCATCGGCCACCCGGAGCGCGATTCGCACTCCGAGAACGGGCCTGGCTACCTGGTGGTGGCCGAGTTCAACCGCTCGGTCCAGGGTTTCCTGGTCAGCGGCGTGGAGCGCATCGTCAATATCGCGGTGGAAGACATCCACCCGCCACCGGAACTGGGCGCCGAAGCCACTTATTTGACGGCCGTGACGCGCTTCCAGGGCGAACTGATCCAGGTCATCGACGTGGAAAGCGTCCTGGCCGACATCGCCAAGGTCAGCAAGGACGTGCAGCTGGACCCATCGCTGCAGCTGGTGGCCTACGACCGCCAGTTCCAGGTGCTGGTGGTGGACGATTCGCGCGTGGCGCGCCAGCAGATCCGCAGCGTGCTCGACCAGCTGGGCGTCTCGGCCACCCTGCTCTCGGACGGCCGCCAGGCATTGGATCACCTGCTGCAGGTGGCCGCATCCGGCGAAAACCCGGCCGACCGCTACGCCATGGTGATCTCCGATATCGAAATGCCGGCCATGGACGGCTACACACTGACGACGGAAATCCGGCGCACGCCGGGCCTGCAGGGCCTGTATGTGCTGCTGCACACCTCGCTGTCGGGCGTGTTCAACAACGCCATGGTCGAGCAGGTGGGCGCCAATGCCTTCGTGGCCAAGTACAGCGCACATGAGCTGGCCGATTACGTGCTGGCCCGCCTGAAAGTGGTCGCCGAAGCGGCCTGATCCAATTGTGCGGCCGTTCCACCCTACGGGTGACGGCCAGCCCCCACTTCCGAAAGACCTGGGAATACAGTGGTTGCCGTACGCAAGCACACGCCTTGAAAAGGCGTCGCCGCAGCTGATCACACGCTGCGCTGAGCTAATTCCTACCAGACAATCCTGGTTGGCCTGCAAGTTGCACAGCCAGTGGCAGCCCTTAACCGTGCAGCAGCACGTCTGGTGATGGCAGCCAAGCGCAGCTGACAGATCCACTGCGCAGCTGCCAGGCGAGCGCGGCCGGTGCTCGAATCGGCCTGTACCACGCGTGCACTCCGATCGTCAGTGCGACAGCTGCATCTATCTGACGGATGCTCGCGAGGTTTGTTAGCCGCTCCAAGACCGTCCGTCGGGCACTGCGGATGTGTTTGCCAGTTCGGCGCCCATACCATCCCGGTTTGGCACAAACATTGCTTCCTCCCTTGCAACACTCGCGGGAGAGCACCGTGTCCAGTCCCTTCTCTTCATTCCTCGGCGTCCACGGCGACGCGTTGGCGCTGCGCGAGCAGCGCATGAAGCTCATTGCCAGCAATCTGAGCAATGTGGACACCCCTGGTTACAAGGCCAAGGATCTCAACTTCGAAGCGGCGCTGAAGTCGGCCCAGGGCGTGCAGGATGGCGGCCTGATGCAGGCCACCGATGCCAAGCACTATGAAGTGGGCGGCGCGGCCGGGCTCAACCCCTTCCAGATCACCCGCGAATCCGATCAGCCCAGCCTCGACGGCAATACCGTCGATCCCGATGCCGAACGCGCCGCCTACGGCCGCGCCGCGCTGGAATACCGCGCGTCGCTGAGCTTCCTCGAATCCAAGGTGCGCTCGATGCTCACCGCGATCACGGGCCAATAAGTCATGAGCAACCTTCCCATCTTCGATGTGGCCGGCTCGGCGCTGCATGCGCAGTCGGTACGCCTGAGCACCATCGCCTCCAACCTTGCCAATGCGGACTCTGTCGCGGGCTCGGCCGAAGCGACCTACAAGCCGATCGAGCCGATCTTCCAGGCCCAGCAGAGCCGTCAGGACCCGAGCCTGACCTCGGTCAACGTCAAGGAGATCACCACCACCAATGCGCCGCCGATCCGTCGCTACGAGCCCGGCCATCCGCTGGCCGATGCCGACGGTTACGTGTTCTCGCCCGACGTGGACCCGGTCTCGCAGATGGTCAACATGATTTCCGCCTCGCGCAATTACCAGGCCGGCGTGGAAATGCTCAATACCGCCAAGGAACTGGCGCTCGCAACCCTGACCATGGGTCGCTGACCCGTCCTAGCCATTCCCTAACGGAACACTCCAGATGAGCACGATCGGTAGCGATCTCTACAAAAGTCTCGGCCTGAGCACCGGCAGCACCGTCGCCAAGAAGGAAGAAGCACTCGGCCAGGCCGACTTCCTCAAATTGATGACCGAGCAGCTGCAGCACCAGGACCCGCTCAAACCGATGGAAAACAGCGCGTTTCTGGGCCAGTTGGCGCAGTTCTCCACCGTGCAGGGCATCGGCGACCTCAATACCAAGGTCGGCAATTTCACCACCTCGATGAACAGCGATCAGGTGCTCAAGGGCGCGGCGCTGGTCGGCCACAACGTGCTGGTGCCCTCCGCGCAGGTGGCGATCGACGCCACCGGCTCGGCCAAGGGCGTGGTCGCTGCGACCTCGGCCGGCACCGTCAACTTCGAAATCACCGATGCCAACGGCGCGTTCGTCAAGCAGCTCAGCGTGCCGGCCAGCGCCGCCGGTGAGGTGTCGTTCGCCTGGGACGGCACCGATGCCAACGGCAACCGCATGGCCGCGGGCAAGTACGGCATCACCGCGACCCAGACCGACACCGCCGGCTCCAAAAGCAAATTATCCACCTACGTCGATGCGCCGGTGGACAGCGTCACGATCGGCTCGGACGGCCTGTATCTCAACCTGACGGGGCTTGGCACCTCCCCGCTCGCCAACGTGCTCCGCGTCAGCTGAGCCGGCAACCGACACTTAAAGGAACTCATCCATGGCTTTCAATACCTCGTTGTCCGGCATCAACGCAGCCAATGCCGATCTGAACGTTACTTCCAACAACATCGCCAACGTCAACACGACCGGGTTCAAGGAGTCGCGCGCCGAGTTTGCAGACATGTTCCAGAGCACCAGCTACGGCCTGTCGCGTAATGCGGTGGGTTCGGGCGTGCGCGTCAGCAACGTGGCGCAGCAGTTCTCGCAGGGCAATATCGACCCGACCGGGCGGAGCCTGGACCTGGCGGTCTCCGGCGAAGGCTTCTTCACCGTGTCGTCCAATGGCGCCAAGATGTACACCCGCGCCGGCAACTTCCAGACCGACGCCAACGGCTATGTAGTCAACCCGCAGGGTGCACGCCTGCAGGTGTTCGCGCCCAACCCGAGCGGCAACGGTTTCGACGTGGGCCGCCTGTCGGACCTGCAGCTGCTGACCACCGACAGCCCGCCCAAATCCACCTCCACGGTCAACCTGGCCTTCACCCTGCCCGGCAACGCCACCGCACCGACGGTGACCCCGTTCAGCCCGGCCGACGACAAGACCTATAGCCACTCCACTGGCGGCATCAACGTCTACGACTCGCTGGGCGTCAGCCACGTGCAGACTTCCTATTTCGTCAAGACCGCCAACCCGAACGAGTGGCAGGTACACAACTACGTGGACGGCGCCGCAGTTGGCGCGCCGACCACCCTGCAGTTCTCCGACACCGGCGCGTTGACCACCCCGGCCAACGGCATCATCGCGATGGACCCGTTCACCCCGAGCACCGGCGCCGGCGTGCTGAACATGCAGCTCAATGTCAGCGGCTCCACCCAGTACGGCGAAGCCTTCGCGCTGCGCGACACCCGCCAGGACGGCTACGCCAGCGGCAAGCTCAACGAGATCAGCATCGACACCAGCGGCGTGGTGTTTGCGCGTTACTCCAACGGCGCCGACAAGCCGCTGGGCCAGGTGTCTCTGGCCAGCTTCGTCAATCCGCAGGGCCTGCAGTCGCAGGGCAACAACATGTGGGCCGAAAGCTACACCTCCGGCGCCGCCCGCGTGGGCGCCCCGGACACCTCGGACCTGGGCCAGATCGAATCCGGCTCGCTGGAGGCCTCCACCGTGGACCTGACCGAGCAGCTGGTGAACATGATCGTGGCCCAGCGCAACTTCCAGGCCAACTCGCAGATGATCTCGACCCAGGATCAGGTCACCCAGACGATCATCAATATTCGTTAATGACATTCGGGACCCGGGACTCGGGACCCGGGACTCGGAAAAGCAAAAGCCGATGCTTCGTCGCTCTTGCTCTTCCGGGTCCCGAGTCCCGGGTCCCCGGTCCCGGCCCTTAAGGAATTCCCATGGATAAAGCCCTCTACGTTGCGATGACCGGTGCCCGCGCCTCCCTGCAGGCGCAGAGCACCGTGTCGCACAATCTCGCCAACGTCGATACGGTGGGGTTCAAGGCCGCGCTGGCCAATACCGAGGCGTTCAAGATCCAGGGCAAGGGGTATCCGTCGCGGATCGATGCGCTGCATGTGGACCAGGGCTTCGATCGCAGCCAGGGCCATCAGAAGGTCACCGGCAACCCGCTGGACGTGTCGCTGCAGCAGGACCGCTGGCTGGCCGTGCAGTCGCCCGACGGCAGCGAGGCCTACACCCGCAACGGCGAACTGGCGCTCACCGCCAATGGCCAGCTGGTCACCGCCAATGGGCACGCCGTGCTGGATGAAGGCGGCAACCCGATGACGATTCCGCCGCACCAGGCGATGGAAATCGGTAGCGACGGCAGCATTTCCATCATTCCGCAGGGCGAAGGCCCGCAGACCATGGCCATCGTCGGCAAGATGAAGGTCGTCGATGCGCCCGCCGATCGTTTGACGCGGCGCCCGGACGGGCTGATGCGCAATACCAGCACCGACCCGGCGCAGGCATTTGCGGTAGCGACCGGCAAGACCATCAACAGCGGCATGCTGGAAGGCAGCAACGTGGACGCCGCCGGCGCGCTGGTGGAGATGATCCAGCTGCAGCGGCAGTTCGAAATGCAGGTCAAGATCATCAAGAACGGCGACGACAACGCACAATCGGCCAATTCGCTGCTGCGGGTGAGCGGCTAAGAGCGGCGCGGGCCGCCTGTATCGTCGCCGGCGGGCTTGCCACTTTTTCGCCAAGCCCGCCGCTGGCAACCGCAAGGCGTGGTTGGCGCCCGCGTTCGGCATACCAAAAAATCCGGGGCTTCGTTACAGAGCGACTGATCTGCGGCACGGCTGCAGGGCAGCTAGTCCGTGACTTGGCTGGAGGGCCCTTGCCTGCTCACCCTCCCGGGACACGCCGTGAATCCGTCCATGGAGGCTCTTCCGCGGCATCCATGCCGCGTAAGGTTCCGGGAGGGTGAGCGGGCAAGGACCAGTGAAGATTGTGGGTGCCCGTATGAGAGCAGTGCTCAAAGTGCTTTGTTGATCGCCATTTGCTCATCCCGTCGGTTTGCGCGCATCGAGTGCCAATCGAACGCCCAAACAAGCGACCAGAGCTGCGAACTGATCGAGCATTGATTCGCCCGCTTTGGGTGGGCCACCAGCAAACTGTCTGGCGCGGTGCCCTCGCCGATTGCGGGACCCTTGGCGGCATGGATGCCGCCACGGAGCCCCCATGGACGGGTTTACGGCGTGTCCCGCGAGCGGTGAGGGCATCGCGCCCTCGACCGACTCAGCTTTAGCCTTGGATTTTTGCTACATCCAAAAAGCGGGGCTAACGCAGCACAGGCTCCCGCGTAGCCAGCCCGCGTGATCCCGCACACACCCGGCAGAAATCCGGCGCCACTTTGGCACGCCACGTGCATATACCCACCCGTACCCGGAACACATCCCCGGGTCTAACGAGGAATCGGGTCATGAATCAGGCTTTGTGGGTCGCCAAAACCGGGCTGGATGCGCAGCAGACGCGCATGTCGGTCATTTCCAACAACCTGGCCAATACCAATACCACCGGCTTCAAGCGCGACCGTGCCGCGTTCGAAGACCTGCTGTATCAACAAGTGCGTGCGCCGGGCGGCTCGACCTCCGCGCAGACGCAGCTGCCGACCGGCCTGCAGCTGGGTACCGGCGTGCGCGTGGTGTCCACCTTCAAGGGCTTCGACCAGGGCAGCCAGCAGCAGACCGGCCGCGCCCTCGACGTGATGGTCAACGGCCGCGGCTTCTTCGAAGTGCAGATGCCCGACGGCACCTCCGCCTACACCCGCGACGGCACTTTCCAGATCAATGCGCAGGGCGAGCTGGTCACCAACAGCGGCTACCCGCTGCAGCCGGGCATCCAGGTGCCGGAAGGCGCGCAGTCGCTGACCATCGGCAACGACGGCACCATCAGCGTCACCCTGGCCGGCCAGGCCGCCGCGCAGGAAATCGGCGCGCTGACGCTCACCGACTTCATCAACCCCTCGGGCCTGCAGTCCAAGGGCGAGAACCTGTTCGTCGAAACCACCGCCTCCGGCCCCGCGCAGAACGGCACCCCCGGCCTCAATGGCCTGGGCAACACCGTGCAGGGCGCGCTGGAAGGCAGCAACGTCAATACGGTGGAAGAGCTGGTGAGCATGATCGAGACGCAGCGCGCCTACGAAATGAATGCCAAGGCCATTTCCACCACCGACTCCATGCTCGGTTACTTGAACAACAACGTCTGATCGGCTCGCCGCTCACCGCCCTCTCAGGAACTTACGCCATGTCCCGCCTGCCTTCCCTCTCCTCTCTGTGCTTGGCCATCGCCTGCAGCGCGCTGCTGGGTGGCTGCGTGGCCGCCGGCGATGTGCGGCCGTTTGCGGCGATGGCGCCGATCGTGCCGGTGGTCGCGCCGGTGGCGCAGCCCACCGCCGGTGCGATCTACGCTGCCGGCCCGAGCCTGAATCTGTATGGCGACCGCCGCGCCCGCGATGTCGGTGACCTGCTGACGGTGAACCTGATCGAAAACACCACCGCCTCGTCCACCGCCAACACCACCGTCAGCAAGTCCGACAGCGTGGACATGAGCACCCCCACGCTGCTCGGCGTGCCGCTCACCGTCAACGGCACCGACGTGCTGCGCAATTCCACCAGCGGCGATCGCAGTTTCGACGGCAAGGGCAACACCGCGCAGAGCAACCGCATGCAGGGCAGCGTCACCGTCACCGTGATGCAGCGCCTGCCCAACGGCAACCTGGTGATCCAGGGGCAGAAGCAGCTGCGCCTGACCCAGGGCGACGAGCTGGTGCAGGTGCAGGGCATCGTGCGCGCCGCCGACATCTCTCCGGACAACACCGTGCCCTCGAGCAAGGTGGCCGATGCCCGCATCGCCTACGGCGGCCGCGGTGCCATCGCCCAATCCAACGCGATGGGCTGGCTGAGCCGCTTCTTCAATTCCCGTCTGTCGCCCTACTGAGCCTGCGACCATGAATCTGTCTTCCCTGCCCTTCCGTCTGCTCGCTGCCGCCGTTGCGCTGTGCGCAATCGCCGCACCGGCCAGCGCCGAGCGCATCAAGGATCTTGCCCAGGTCGGCGGCGTGCGCGGCAATGCGCTGGTCGGTTACGGCCTGGTGGTCGGCCTGGACGGCAGCGGCGACCGCACCAGCCAGGCGCCCTTCACCGTGCAGAGCCTGAAGAACCTGCTCGGCGAGCTGGGCGTCAATGTTCCGGCGAACGTCAACCCGCAGCTGAAAAACGTCGCGGCCGTGGCCATCCACGCCGAATTGCCGCCGTTCGCCAAGCCCGGCCAGCCGATCGACATCACCGTGTCCTCGATCGCCAACGCGGTGTCGCTGCGTGGCGGCTCGCTGCTGATGGCACCGCTAAAGGGCGCCGATGGCCAGGTCTATGCCATGGCACAGGGCAACCTGGTGGTCGGCGGCTTCGGCGCCCAGGGCAAGGACGGCTCACGCGTCTCGGTCAATATTCCCAGCGTCGGCCGCATTCCCAACGGCGCCATCGTCGAGCGCGCCTTGCCGGACGTATTTGCCGGCAGCGGCGAGATCACCCTCAACTTGCATCAGAACGACTTCACCACCGTCTCGCGCATGGTCGCGGCGATCGACAGCAGCTTCGGCGCCGGCACCGCACGTGCGGTGGATGGCGTGACCGTGGCGGTGCGCTCGCCGACAGACCCGGGCGCGCGCATCGGCCTGCTGTCGCGGCTGGAAAATGTCGAACTCTCCCCTGGCGATGCACCGGCCAAGGTGGTGGTCAATGCGCGTACCGGCACCGTGGTCATCGGCCAGCTGGTGCGGGTGATGCCGGCCGCCATCGCGCATGGCTCGCTCACCGTGACCATCAGCGAAAACACCAACGTCAGCCAGCCGGGCGCCTTCAGCGGCGGCCGCACTGCGGTGACCCAGCAGTCGACCATCACGGCCACCTCCGAAGGCAGCCGCATGTTCAAGTTCGAAGGCGGCACCACGCTCGATCAGATCGTCCGCGCGGTCAACGAAGTGGGCGCGGCGCCCGGCGACCTGGTCGCCATCCTGGAAGCCCTGAAGCAGGCTGGCGCGCTGACGGCGGAGCTGGAGGTGATCTGACATGCGTATCGCAGCCTCGCCCATTGATCTCAACCCGAGCACCAAGGCCGATCCGGCAAAGATCGACAAGGTCTCCCGTCAGCTCGAAGGCCAGTTCGCGCAGATGCTGGTCAAGAGCATGCGCGATGCGAGCTCTGGCGACCCGATGTTTCCGGGCGAAAACCAGATGTTCCGCGAAATGTACGACCAGCAGATGGCCAAGGCGCTGACCGAGGGCAAGGGGCTGGGCCTGTCGGCGATGATCTCCAAGCAGCTGAGTGGCGACACCGGCGGTCCGGCGTTGAACACCTCGCTGAGCACCGCCGAGGCAGCCAAGGCCTACTCGCTGGTTGCCGGCAAGCGCGATGCCTCGTTGCCGCTGCCCGCCCGCGATGGCGCCGCCAGCGGCGTCGGCGCGACCCTGGGCGCGGCGGCCAAGCTCGGCGCAGGTGCGCTGGGCGGCGTCGGCATGAGCCAGGTGCTGGACCTGATTGCCGGGCGCACCGGTGGTGGCGAATCCGGCGGCGACGACGCGGCCGCACTGAGCTGGCCGTCGGCCAACGACCGCTGGGCCGACGTGGTCGCCAGCGACGCGGCCGACGCCAATGCCGCCGTCAACGCCAGCGCCGCCAGCAGCGCCGCTGCCAGCCTGGGCGAGCGCACTCCGGAAGGTTTCGTCGCCAAGATCTGGACGCATGCGCAGAAGGCCGCGCGCGAACTCGGCGTGGACCCGCGCGCGCTGGTGGCGCAGGCGGCGCTGGAGACCGGCTGGGGCCGGCGCGGCATCGGCAATGGCGGCGATTCCAACAACCTGTTCGGCATCAAGGCCACCGGCTGGAGCGGCAACAAGGTCACCACCGGCACCCACGAATACGTCAACGGCGTCAAAACCACCGAAACCGCGGATTTCCGCGCCTACGGCTCGGCCGAGGAAAGCTTTGCCGACTATGTGCGCCTGCTGAAGAACAACAGCCGCTACCAGGGCGCACTGCAGGCCGGCACCGACATCAAGGGTTTTGCACGCGGCTTGCAACAGGCCGGGTACGCCACCGATCCGGGCTACGCCGCCAAGATCGCAGCGATCGCCAACGGCCCGACCATCGACCGAGCGGTGGCCGCCATCGGCAACGCGGCGGCCGATCTGTCCAACCGTTATGCCAGCACCGCCGAGCCTGCCGGGCTTGGCACCATCCGTCGTTGAGGTAAACGCTCATGTCCATCATGTCCACCGGGACCAGCGCGCTCATCGCCTTCCAACGGGCGTTGTCGACCGTTAGCCATAACGTCGCCAACATCAATACCGAAGGCTATAGCCGCCAACGTGTGGAATTTGCAACGCGCACGCCCACCGACATGGGCTACGCGTTCGTGGGCAATGGCGCCAAGATCACCGACGTGGGCCGCGTGGCGGACCAGCTGGCCATTTCGCGCCTGCTCGACAGCGGCGGCGAGCTCTCGCGCCTGCAGCAGCTGTCCTCGCTGTCCAATCGCGTGGACGCGCTGTATTCCAACACCGCCACCAACGTGGCCGGGCTGTGGTCGAACTTCTTCGACTCCACCAGCGCGGTGTCGTCCAATGCCTCCTCCACTGCCGAGCGCCAGAGCATGCTCGACAGCGGCAACTCGCTGGCGACGCGCTTCAAGCAGCTCAACGGGCAGATGGACAGCCTGAGCAATGAGGTCAACAGCGGATTGACCTCCTCGGTGGACGAAGTCAATCGCTTGACGCAGCAGATCGCCAAGATCAACGGCGCCATCGGCAACAGCATCGACAGCGCCTCGCCCGACATGCTCGACCAGCGCGACGCATTGGTGACCAAGCTGGTGGGCTACACCGGCGGTACCGCGGTGATCCAGGACGGCGGCTTCATGAACGTTTTCACCGCCGGCGGCCAGGCGCTGGTGGTCGGTACCACGTCCTCCAAGCTCACCACCGTCGCCGACCCGTATCAGCCGACCAAGCTGCAGGTGGCGATGCAGACCCAGGGCCAGAACGTCAGCCTCAGCGCCAATTCGTTGGGCGGGCAGATCGGCGGCCTGCTGGAGTTCCGCAGCAGCGTGCTGGAACCGACCCAGGCCGAACTGGGCCGCCTGGCCGTCGGCATGGCCAGCACCTTCAACGCCGGCCACAGCCAGGGTATGGACCTGTATGGCGCGATGGGCGGCAACTTTTTCAACATCGGCGCACCCACCACTGCCGCCAACCCGAAGAACACCGGCACCGCGTCGCTGAGCGCAAGCTTCAGCAACATGTCGGCCGTGGATGGGCAAGACGTCACGCTCAGCTTCGACGGCACTGCGTGGAAGGCTACCAGCGCCAGCACCGGCTCGGCCGTGCCGATGACCGGCACCGGCACCGCTGCCGATCCGCTGGTGCTCAAGGGCGTGAGCATGGTGGTCGGCGGCACCCCGGCCAGCGGCGACAAGTTCCTGCTGCAGCCCACCGCCGGGCTGGCCGGCACCCTGTCGGTGGCCATCACCGACCCTTCGCGCATTGCGGCAGCCACCCCGGTCAAGGCCACCGCCACCGTCGCCAACCTGGGCACCGGCAAGATCAGCGATGTCAAGGTCACCAATGCGCAGAATCCCGCGCTGCTGGCCCCGTCGTCGATCGAGTTCATCGATGCCAACCAGTACACCGTCGACGGCGCCGGCCCGTTCGCCTACACCGCCGGCCAGACCATCAGCGCCAACGGCTGGAGCTTTGCGCTGGACGGTGCGCCCAAGGCCGGCGACACCTTCGGCGTGGGCCCGATGAGTGCCGGCTCCAGCGACAACGGCAATGCCAAGTTGCTGGCCAAGATCGACGATGCCAAGGCGCTCAGCAGCGGCACGGTCACCCTCAACGGCGCGCTGTCGGGCCTGACCACCTCGGTGGGCTCGGCGGCGCGCGCAGCCAGCTACGCCTCGGACGCGCAGAAGGTCATCAACGACCAGGCGCAGGCCAGCCGTGATTCGATTTCCGGCGTCAACCTCGATGAGGAAGCCGCCAACATGCTGAAACTGCAGCAGGCCTACCAGGCCGCCGCACAGATGATCTCCACCGCAGACACCATCTTCCAAGCCATTCTGGGCGCCGTACGCTGATGACCGACCGTATCTCCACCAGCATGATGTACAGCCAGTCGGTCGCCTCGATGGGGGCCAAGCAGGCGCGGCTGAACCAGCTCGAATCGCAGCTGTCCAGCGGCCAACGCCTGGTCACCGCCAAGGACGATCCGGTCGCCGCCGGCACTGCCGTCGGCCTGGATCGCGCGCTGGCCGCCATCACCCGCTTCGGCGAGAACGCCAACAACGTGCAGAACCGCCTCGGGCTGCAGGAAAACGCGCTCGCGCAGGCCGGCGACAAAATGGCGCGCGTCACCGAATTGGCGGTGCAGGCCAACAACTCCTCGCTCAGCCCCGACGATCGCAAGGCGATCGCCTCGGAGCTGACCGCGCTGCGCGACAGCATGGTGAGCCTGGCCAACAGTACCGACGGCACCGGGCGCTATCTGTTCGGCGGTACCGCCGACGGCAGCGCGCCCTTCATCAAGGGCAATGGCGGGGTCGCCTACAACGGCGACCAGACCCAGAAGCAGGTGGAAGTGGCGCCGGACACCTTCGTCAGCGACACCCTGCCCGGCAGCGAAATCTTCATGCGCATCCGCACCGGCGACGGCACCGTGGATGCGCACGCCAATGCCGCCAATGCCGGCACCGGGCTGCTGCTGGATTTCAGCCGCGATGCGAGCACCGGCAGCTGGAACGGCGGCAGCTACAGCGTGCAGTTCACCGCCGCCGATACCTACGAGGTGCGCGACAGCACCAATGCGGTGGTCGGCACCGGCACCTACAAGGATGGCCAGGACATCAACGCTGCCGGCGTGCGCATGCGCATCAGCGGCGCACCGGCGGTGGGCGACAGTTTCCAGATCGGCGCGTCCGGCACCAAGGACGTGTTTTCCACCATCGACGATCTGGTCGGCGCCCTCAATTCCGACACGCTGACACAGCCGCAGAAGGCGGCCATGATCAATACGCTGCAGTCGTCGATGCGCGACATCGCGCAGGCGTCCTCGAAGATGATCGATGCGCGCGCTTCGGGCGGCGCGCAGTTGTCGGCCATCGACAATGCCAATTCCTTGCTCGAATCCAACGAAGTCACGCTCAAGACCACCCTGTCGTCGATCCGCGATCTGGATTACGCCTCGGCGATTGGGCAGTACCAACTCGAGAAGGCCTCGCTGCAGGCCGCTCAGACCATTTTTCAGCAGATGCAGTCCTCGTCCTTGTTCAACCTGATCCGCTGATTTGCAGCAGAAAACCTGCGTTTTACTTCGCTCCTGCGCGTGAGCCTTTGTGCAGGCGGACGGAGTTTATTTTGTGGAATTTATACCAGCGCTAAAGATCTTCGGGGTGCTGCCGAATAAACCAAACCCCTTGCTGCACAACGCTTACGCAATTCGCCCTGACGCAGAAAAACAGTAAAAAAATACTGAATTTCGCTAAAGGTTCCCGACGCAACGCCGTTATTCATCTCAGCAGCGGCAACGGCCAACTTGATGGCCCCCCTGCGGAGGCTCCGGGCAAGTCCCCCTTGCCGGAAAAATCGCTTAGGAGAAATCAAAATGGCACAGGTAATCAACACCAACGTAATGTCGCTGAACGCTCAGCGTAACCTCAACACCAGCAGCGCCAGCATGTCGACGAGCATCCAGCGTCTGTCGTCCGGCCTGCGCATCAACAGCGCCAAGGACGACGCCGCCGGTCTGGCGATTTCCGAACGCTTCACCACGCAGATCCGCGGCCTGGACGTTGCCTCGCGCAACGCCAACGACGGCATCTCGCTGGCCCAGACCGCCGAAGGCGCGATGGTCGAAATCGGCAGCAACCTGCAGCGTATCCGCGAGCTGTCGGTGCAGTCGTCCAACGCCACCAACTCGGCCACCGACCGTGACGCGCTGAACTCGGAAGTCAAGCAGCTCACCGCTGAAATCGACCGCGTTGCTAACCAGACCAACTTCAACGGCACCAAGCTGTTGAACGGCGACTTCTCCGGCGCGCTGTTCCAGGTCGGCGCCGACGCCGGCCAGACCATCGGCATCAACAGCATCGTCGACGCCAACGTCGATTCGCTGGGCAAGGCCAACTTCGCTGCCGCCGTCTCCGGCGCTGGCGTGACCGGCACCGCCACCGCGTCGGGTTCGGTCTCCGGCATGAGCCTGTCCTTCAATGACGCCAGCGGCGCTGCGAAGAGCGTCACCATCGCCGACGTCAAGGTCGCTTCCGGCGACACCGCTGCCGACGTGAACAAGAAGGTTGCTGCGGCGATCAACGACAAGCTCGACCAGACCGGCATGTACGCTTCGATCAAGACCGACGGTACGTTGCAGATCGAATCGCTGAAGGCTGGCCAGGACTTCACCTCGCTGACCGCCGGCACTTCCAGCGCCACCGGCATCACCGTCGGCGCCGGCCTCACCACCGCTTCGGCCGCTTCAGGCTCCACCGCCTCGACCCTGGCCAGCCTGGATATCTCCACGTTCTCCGGCTCGCAGAAGGCCCTGGAAATCGTCGACAAGGCGCTGACCGCGGTCAACTCCTCGCGCGCCGACATGGGTGCGGTGCAGAACCGCTTCACCTCCACCATCGCCAACCTGAGCGCAACCTCCGAAAACCTGTCGGCCTCGCGTAGCCGTATCCGCGACACCGACTACGCCAAGGAAACCGCCGAACTGACCCGCACGCAGATCCTGCAGCAGGCCGGTACTGCGATGCTGGCCCAGGCCAAGTCGGTTCCGCAGAACGTGCTGAGCCTGCTGCAGTAACTTGCAGTCATCTGCCGCAGCAATGCGGCAGCGCTCCGCAGCAGTCCAAAGCCCCTCTTCGGAGGGGCTTTTTTGTGGGCGCTGCCCTGGGGAAGTGACCGGACGGGTTTTTGACGCCGGCCGCCGGGCCTGTGCGGGTACGGAACTTGCATCACTGCATCGCGTGAGCGCGATCCATCGCTGCCGCTAAAGTCCTCGCGGATGCGGCCGATACCCGTCACGTAATCTCATGCGTCCGTCTGTTTCGGACGCCCAGACGAGGAATGCAACATGGCATCGGTGATCAGCACTTCCGCCTCCGGGTTGGACATCCCTACCGTGGTGTCCACCCTGGTGTCCCGGCAGAAAGACCCCGAGCAGGCGCGTATCAACAAGGCCGGCACCGCTGCGACGACGCAGCTGTCGGCGATCAGCCAGATCAAGAGCAGCATGACCACGCTCAAGTCTGCGCTGGACAAGGTGGTCAGCAGCGCCGACACCAACGCCTACAAGGCCACGGTGCCGACCGATGCGGGCTTCACCGCCACCACCACCAGCTCGGCGGCGCCGGGCAATTATTCGGTGGAAGTGGTGTCGCTAGCGACCTCGCAAAAACTCGCTTCCGGTGCATTCACTGCCGATGCCACCGTGGGTAGCGGCACCCTGACCATCGGCTACGGCGACAAGAGCGTCACCGTGGATATCAGCGGCACCGACAAGCTCACCGATATCGCTGCGGCCATCAACAAGGCCGCCGGCGGCAAGGGCGTCACCGCCAGCGTGGTCACCGCCAACGATGGACAGCACCTGGTCTTCAATGCAGTGGATTCGGGCACCAAGGGCGCGCTGACCGTCAGCGCCAGCGACCCCAGCCTGAGCAGCCTCGCCTACGGGCCCGGCGTCACCGGCGGGCTGAACCAGACCGTGGCCGCGGCCGATGCTTTGGTGCGCGTGGACGGCTTCGAGCGCACCTCCAGCTCCAATACTGTCACCGACATCGTGCCTGGCGTGGTGCTCAACCTCACCAAGGCGGCCGAAGGCACCAAGTTCAACCTGGGCGTGGCAGCCGACACCAGCGGCCTCAAAGGCAACCTCACTGCCTTCGCCGCGGCCTACAACACCGCCAACACGTTGCTGGCGAAAAGCAGCAGCTACGACGCCACCACCAAGACCGCTTCGGCGTTAACCGGCGATTCGCTGGTGCGCAGCCTGCAGCAACAGCTACGCGGCCAGGTCAGCGGCAACGTCAACGAACTCAAGGCGCTTGGCCTGACCATCGACAAGGATGGGGTGATGAGTTTCGACGGCGCCAAGTTCGACACCGCCATCGCATCCGACGGCGGCGCCGCGGCCGAGGTGTTCGGCAAGGACAGCAAGTTCGGCGGCACCCTGACAAAGCTGCTCGACAGCAACGTCAACGTCACAAACGGCACGCTGACCCTGCGTTCGGATAGCTTGAACAAGACCATCAAGGGCTACGAATCGGACCTGGACGATCTCGATGCACGCATGGAAAAACTCAGCGACCGCTACACCGCGCAGTTCACCGCGATGGAAACCATGATCAGCAAGTTGCAGGGCAGCACCAGCTCGCTCAGCAGCCTGCTGACAAGCTGATTTCCGTGATGCAGATCCTCAAGTCCTGCAAGGGTCTTGCCGATACAAGAAGGGCCTATCGTGATTTCGGCCTTGCCTTCCGGCAGGAGCGTCGTCGCAGGAGCACAGCGCTCCGGGACCCGCGAAGGTCAGCCCATTGAGGAGTCATCCATGTACGGTTCCAATCGTCAGTACGCCGAGCAATACCGCAAGGTCGGCGTGTCCACCAGCGTGACCGAAGCCGACCCGCACAAGCTGGTGTCGCTGCTGTTTGCCGGTGCCTGCCAGCGCATCCGTCTGGCCCAGGCCTGCCTGGCGCAGGGCGACCAGGCGCGCAAGGGCAAGGCCATTGGCGAGGCCTGCGCGATCGTCGGTCACTTGAACGGTTCGCTCGATCACGAAGCCGGCGGCGAGATCGCTGGTAACCTGTCGGCCCTGTACGACTACGTCATGCAGCGCCTGACCGCAGCCAATCTGCACAACGACGACACCGCGTTGACCGAAGCGCTGGATCTGCTCAGCGAAATCGATTCGGCGTGGAACTCCATTCCCCTCGAACAACGCGGCCTTTCCGCCGTTTCGTGAGTCCTGCCATGCATAGCGTGCAAAGCCTTCAGGCCGAAATGGCCGACATCCGCATCGCCATGGCGAACGAGGACTTCGAAGTCATGCCGCCCATGCTGGATGCACACGACCTGCACCTGCGCCAGTACGCGCAACACGTGCACGTCGACCAGGACCGCGAGGCCCTGCAGACGCTGTTGACGATGCACCAGGACCTGATGCGGATGATGCGCGAGCGTCAGCGCAAGCTGCTGGACCTGATCCGCGCACAGCGCACCTCGTCCTCGGCCAGCCGCGCCTACGCACGGGTCGGCCGGATCTGATGTCCGCGCTCGGCATACTCGCGCCAGCGGCCGAGGCCGAGCTGTTTGCCGACACGCTCAGCTGCGAACTGCGCCTGCCGGCCGGCTTCCGTGCTGGTGGCGATGCGGGCGCGCACAGCGCCGCGGAGACCCTGCTGCGTAGCCTCGGCCAGGTGGAAGACCTGCGCAGCGAAGAGACCAGCGAAGACCGCGGCGACCTGCCGCTGCTGGTGCAGCGCATGGATGCCAAACTCGATCTGATGCTGGCGCTGATCGGCCGCCTGGTGCGCCAGGGCGACAGCGGCCTGATCCAGAACCTGGTGCACTGGTCGGTGCGCGGCATCCGCCTGAATTGCGCAACTCCGCATCCTCCGGGCACTGTCGGTAGCGTTTGCCTGCAGCCCTCCGACTGGATTCCTGAACTGGTACAGCTTCCCGCCGAGGTTCTGGCCAGCGCCAGCGATGGTCACGATCAGTGGCTGTGGCTGCGGTTCGCGCCCCTGTCGGCGGGTCTGCAGGACGCGCTGGAACGTCATCTGTTTCGCTTGCATCGCCGTCAGATCGCCGACGCCCGTCGCCAGCGCTGATCCCGATGGTTGGCGTCAGGCGCCGGGTCAGCTAAGGTGCCCTATACCGAAAAAGGTCCCTTCTGCGCCGTGCGAGTCATCATCGTCGACGATCACACCCTTGTCCGTGCAGGCCTGTCCAGGCTGCTGCAAACCTTCGCCGGCATTGATGTCGTCGGTGAGGCCAGCAACGCGCAACAAGCCCTGGATATGACATCCCTGCATCGCCCGGATCTGGTGCTGATGGACCTGTCCCTGCCCGGCCGCAGCGGCCTGGATGCCATGACCGATGTGTTACGCGCCGCGCCGCGCACGCATGTGGTGATGATGTCGATGCACGACGACCCGGTGCACGTCCGCGATGCGCTCGATCGCGGCGCCGTGGGTTTCGTGGTCAAGGACGCCGCACCGCTCGAACTGGAGCTGGCACTGCGTGCCGCCGCCGCCGGCCAGGTATTTCTGAGCCCGCAGATCTCCTCGAAGATGATCGCGCCCATGCTGGGCCGCGAAAAACCGGTCGGCATCGCTGCCCTGTCGCCGCGCCAGCGCGAGATCCTGCGCGAGATCGGCCGCGGACAGAGCAACAAGGAAATCGCCGCCGACCTCGGCATCAGCGTCAAGACGGTGGAAACCCATCGCGCGCGCATGATGGAGTCGTTGGGCTGCCGGCGTGCGAACGACCTGGTGCTGCTGGCGGCCAAGCACCATAACGAGCTGGTCTGAGCTACTCCCGCAGGCCGTTTGCCCGGCTGTCAGGATGGTGAAAGGGACATCCGGGCCATTTCGGCCCAAAACAGTGACGGAATTCCGTCAAGCACGCTCGAGCTCGCCGAAAACGTCAGGGGATTCCTGACGCTCTGTCAGGAAAATCATGAGTCACCTCACACGACTCCCTGATTAGAAACCCGTCGCATTCTCCTGCAAGATGCGTTCCATCGCTGCTGCGTGCAGCGCCCATCGGAAGCGCTTCCATGAAGACGACCATTTCCGCCCAGCTTGGCCAGCACCTGCACCTCACCCCGCAGTTGCTGCAGTCGATCCGTCTGTTGCAATTGGACGGCATGCAGTTGGAACTGGAAATTCGGCGCGCCCTGGAAACCAATCCGTTGCTGGAGTTGGAAGAGTTGGCCGATCACGGGGATGAGGCCACCACCAACGACGATGGCGCCAGCGATATCGCCGCGTTCGACGAGCTGCCGGAAAGCACGATGTGGGACGTGCAGAGCAGCAGTTGGAACGACGGTGACGACGACCGCATGCAGCGCGTGGCCGCCGGCGAGTCCACCGACCCGCATGTGCGCATCCTGCGCGAACTGGCGCTGGACCTGGACGAAGCGGCATTGGGGGCCGCCGCGTTCTGGCTGGAGCAGACCGACGACGCCGGGTATCTGACCGAGGCGCTGGCGACGCTTCAGCAGCTGGGCGCCAACCGTCTGGGGATGACGGTCGAGGCGGTCGAAGCAGTCCGCCAGCGCCTGCTGCACGGCGACCCCGCCGGCCTGGGGGCCTGCGACCTGCGCGAATGCCTGCAGGCGCAGTTGACCGCCCTGCCCGGCCGCGTCCCGGCACGGCATCTGGCCGCACGCATCCTGGCTGGCGACCTGGACCTGCTGGCGAGCCACGACTACGCGGTGCTGGCGCGCGCACACGATGCCGAAGTGGAGGACGCGCGCGAGGCGGTGCGGTTGATCCTGTCGCTGCAACCGCGCCCGGGCGACGACCTGCTGCAGGAAAGCAACGCCAGCGTGATCCCGGACGTGCTCGCCTGGCATGCCGATGGCAGCTGGCGCGTGGCACTCAATCCGGCCACCACCCACCGCGTCAGCATCAACCCGGTGCACGAACGCGCGCTGGCCGACGCAGGTGATGCCGGGCAGCCGCTGCGCGACATGCTGCAGGAAGCACGCTGGCTGACCCGCGGGCTGTCGATGCGCTACGAAACCCTGCTGCGCGCCACGCGCGCCATCGTCGAGCGCCAGGCCGCGTTCCTGGCGCGTGGCGAGGAAGCGATGGCGCCACTCACACTGAAGGAAATCGCCGACGAGATCGGCATGCACGAATCGACCATTTCGCGCATCACCACCGGCAAGTACCTGCAGACGCCGCGCGGAACCTTCGAACTCAAACACTTCTTCGCTGTGCGCCTGGAAGGCGCCAGCGTCTCCGGCCAGGCAGTCAAGGCAATGGTGCGCCGCTTGATCGAAAGCGAGCCGGCCGGCCGGCCGCTGGCCGACGAAGCCATTGCCGGTTTGCTGTCGCGGCAAGGCGTTAACATTGCGCGCCGCACCGTGGCCAAGTACCGCGAACAACTCGACATCGCCCCGGCACGTGAGCGCCGCCGCACCAACAAACCGCTGCTTGCCCGGGCAGGATAAGGATTACTATGAGCAAACTCACCGTGCTGCTGGTCGACGACCACGAGGGCTTCATCAACGCTGCGATGCGTCATTTTCGCAAAGTGGAGTGGCTCAACATCGTGGGCAGTGCCGCCAATGGGCTGGAAGCGATCGAGCGCTCTGAGTCGCTGCGCCCCAACGTCGTGCTGATGGACCTGGCGATGCCCGAAATGGGCGGGCTGCAGGCCACGCGTCTGATCAAGACGCAGGACGATCCGCCGTATATTGTCATCGCGAGCCACTTCGACGATGCCGAGCATCGTGAACACGCTCTTCGCGCGGGTGCTGACAATTTTGTCAGCAAGCTGTCCTATATCCAGGAAGTCATGCCAATCCTGGAGGGCCTGACGGAAGGAGCCAGGAATGAGTGAGTCCCGCATTCTGCTGATCGACAGTGACGCCGTGCGCGCCGAGCGCACCGTGTCGCTGCTCGAATTCATGGACTTCAATCCCCGCTGGGTCACCGACGGCGCCGACATCAATCCTGGCCGTCATCGCCACGACGAATGGATGGCGGTGATGGTGGGTTCGGCGCAGGATGCGGCGCAGGCCGACAAGTTCTTCGACTGGCTGGCCGATGCCAAGCTGCCGCCGCCGGTGCTGCTGATGGAAGGCAGCCCGGTCACGTTCGCGCAGACCCACGGCCTGCACGAGGCCAATGTCTGGGCGCTGGATACCCCGTTGCGGCACGCGCAGCTGGAAGCCCTGCTGCGCCGCGCAAGCCTCAAGCGCCTGGATGCCGAGCATCAGGCCGGCGTGCAACAGGACACCGGGCCAACCGGCAACAGCGAGGCGGTGACCCGCCTGCGCCGGCTGATCGACCAGGTGGCCGCGTTCGACACCACCGTTCTGGTGCTGGGCGAGTCCGGTACCGGCAAGGAGGTAGTGGCACGTGCCATCCACCAGCACTCGCCGCGCCGTGATGGGCCGTTTGTCGCCATCAATTGCGGCGCGATCCCGCCGGACCTGCTGGAAAGCGAACTCTTCGGCCATGAGAAAGGCGCGTTCACCGGCGCACTGAGTGCGCGCAAGGGCCGTTTCGAGATGGCCGAAGGCGGCACCCTACTGCTGGACGAGATTGGCGACATGAGCCTGCCGATGCAGGTGAAGCTGCTGCGCGTGCTGCAGGAGCGCAGCTTCGAGCGCGTCGGCGGCGGCCAGACCATCCGCTGCAACGTGCGCGTGATCGCTGCCACCCACCGCAACCTGGAAGCGCGCATCAGCGACGGCCAGTTCCGTGAGGACCTGTTCTACCGTCTCAACGTGTTCCCGATCGAGATGCCGGCGCTGCGCGAGCGCGTGGACGATCTGGCCATGCTGGTGCAGACGATTGCCGGGCAGCTGGCGCGTACCGGCCGTGGCGAAGTGCGCTTTGCCGAGGAAGCCCTGCAGGCGCTGCGCAGCTATGACTGGCCCGGCAATGTGCGCGAACTGACCAACCTGGTGGAGCGCCTGGCTGTGCTGCACCCGGGCGGGCTGGTGCGCGTGCAGGATCTGCCGGCGCGCTATCGCGGCGATTTCGCCTCGGCCATTCCGGTCGAGTTGCCGCCGGAGCCGGCACTGGTGGCCGCGCCCACCGACGTGGCTGCACTGCCGAGCAATGTAGTCACGCTGCAGCCCAAGGCCGCCGATGCGGAACCGGCCTCGGCCGCCAGCCTGCCCGACGACGGCATCGACCTGCGCGGCCATATGGCCAACATCGAACTGGCCTTGATCAACGAGGCGCTGGAACGTACGCAGGGCGTGGTAGCCCACGCAGCGCAACTCCTGGGCCTGCGCCGCACCACGCTGGTCGAAAAGCTGCGCAAGTACGGCATCGACCGCGAGCAGACCGAGCTGGCCAATTGAGCGTGCCGACGCACGCAAGGTCCTGCTCGCTGGCATAGCGCTTGCTTCCTCAGGCGTACACCGTCCGCAGCCATCGGCTGCGGCGGAATCCCGACATCCACCCGCACCAGCGAGGCATTGATGCCCATCCCCGTCACCAGTCCGCTGCTGCCGCCGCTGGAAGAGTTTCTGCCGTATCTGGAACGGATCTGGACCAGCCGCATCGTCAGCAACGGTGGCGAGATGCACCGCGCCCTGGAGCAGGCGTTGTGCGCCTACCTGGGTGTGCCGCATCTGGCGCTGTTGACCAATGGCACCACTGCCTTGATCACCGCATTGCAGGCGCTGCGCATCACTGGCGAAGTGATCACCACGCCCTACTCGTTCGTGGCCACGGCGCATTCGTTGTTGTGGAAAAGCATTACCCCGGTGTTCGTGGACATCGACCCGGTGACGCTCAACATGGACCCGTCCAAGATCGAAGCGGCCATCACCCCGCAGACCACTGCGATCATGCCGGTGCACTGCTATGGCACTGCCTGCGACACCAGTGCGATCACGCGCATCGCCGACATCTACAACCTGAAGGTGATCTACGACGCTGCGCATGCCTTCGGGGTGCGCGATGAGGGCGGCTCGATCCTGCGCCACGGCGACCTGAGCGTGCTGAGCTTTCATGCCACCAAGGTGTTCAACACCTTCGAAGGTGGCGCGATTGTCTGCCCGGACGAAAAAACCTACCAGCGCATCGGGCACCTGAAGAACTTCGGCTTCGTCGACGAAACCACGGTGGTGGCACCGGGCATCAACGGCAAGATGAACGAGATCAGCGCAGCGTTCGGCCTGCTGCAGCTCAAGCACATCGACGAGGCCATTGCGCAACGCAGCGCCATCGATGCGCAGTATCGGCAGCGGCTCAGTGAGGTGCGTGGCATTCAGTGCGTGGCACGCCCGCAACAGTCCAGCGCCAATTACGCGTATTTTCCGATCCTGGTGCAGGACGACTATCCGCTGTCGCGCGATGCCCTGTATCAGTTGATGCGCGAACACGGCATTCTGGTGAGGCGTTACTTCTATCCGTTGATCAGCGACTTCCCGATGTATCGCGCGCTCCCCTCGTCCGCGCCGGCATGGTTGCCGGTAGCGCGTTCGGTGGCTGCGCAAGTATTGTGCTTGCCGATCTTTCCCGGCCTGACCGCCGATCAGGTTGATACCATCGCTGACATCATCGCCGGCGAACAGGCCACATGACCGCAACACGCAACACCGTGTTTCCAGACTCCCGCATCTTCAACAGGCAACCAGGCGAGATCGCATGACCCAGGCAACGTTTATCGAGAACTTCCTCTCCGCCACCGACTTCCAGGAGCCGGTGGAGGTCACGCTGGACACCGTGCTACTGGAATTGCCGGAATGGGATTCGCTGGCGGCGCTCGGCGTGATCGTGATGTTCGACATGGAATACGGCAAGACCATCACCGGCGAAGATCTCACTGCCGCCGTGACCGTAGGCGATCTCTACAAACTGACCGAGGCGTAAGCACCATGCCGACCTCCACGCTGCACAACGTCCGCTTTGCCGGCATGGCGACCTGCGTGCCGAAGCGGGTCGTGTCCAATCTCACCGATTGCCGGCCGCAGATCCGTTCAGAGCGTGAGCGCCTGGTGCGCAACATCGGCATCGAGACCCGGCGCATGTCCCAGCCCTGGCAATGCTTTTCGGACCTGGCCTTCGATGCGACGGAGGTGTTGCTGGAAAAACTGCAGTGGAAGCGCGAGGAGATCGATGCGCTGATCGTGGTTACACAATCGCCGGATTACCCGATTCCGGCCACCGCGATCATCCTGCAGGACAGGCTGGGGCTGTCGCATGCCACGGTTGCCTTCGACGTCAATCTGGGCTGCTCGGCCTACCCGTTCGGCATCAACCTGCTCGGCTCGATGATCGCTGCCGGCGGCGTCAAGAAGGGCTTGCTGCTGGTCGGTGACCGCAGTGCCAATCTGGAAGATCCGATCTTTTCCGATTCCGGTACTGCCACAGCGCTGGAGTTCGACCAGAACGCAGCACCGATGTATTTCGACCTCAACAGCGACGGGAGCGGTTACAGGGCCATCATCCTGCCGGTGGGTGGTCAACGCGAGCCTGTCGCCATTCAGCACCTGCTGCCTTATCGTGAGAACGAGAAGGATCGCTGGCACCAGGCCAACGACCTGCAACTCGATGGCACCGCCGTGCTCAGCTTCTCGACCCAGCGCGTTCCTCCCGCAGTTGAAAAATTGATCGCGTATGCCGGTGTCAGCAAGGATGACATCGATTACTTCGTATTCCACCAGGCTAACCGGATGATCAATGAGACCATTCGCAAGAAGCTCGGCCTTGCGATCGAAAAGGTGCCGTCCACCCTGCGCGACTTCGGCAACACCAGCGGCGCATCGTTGCCCCTCACCATGACTGCACGGATCAACAAGGAACTGGAATCTGGTCCCAAGCGTGTACTGCTTTCAGGCTTCGGGATTGGGTTGTCTTGGGGTACCTGCCTGGTGGATATCGAAGGCGCGGTGTTTCCGGAGTTGATCGAGTCGTGAATTCCGCCCTCGATCCGAACGACTCATTCTCGCTGCAGGGCAAACGCATTCTGGTCACCGGTGCATCCTCAGGCATCGGGCGGCAGATCGCACTGAGCTGCGCGGAGATGGGCGCGCAACTGGTCATCAGCGGCCGCAACGAAGCACGTTTGGCCGAGACCTTCGCCACCCTCGAAGGCACAGGGCATGAGCAGGTGATCGCCAACCTGGACAAGCAAGAGGACATCGACCATCTCGTGGCTTCGGTAGGTGTCCTGGATGGTGTCGCACACGCGGCCGGCATCGCCCGGCTAGCACCATTCCGGATGATCAACCGCGCGCATCTGGACGAAACCTTCGCCAGCAATGTCTATGCACCGCTGCTACTGACGCGCGGCCTGCTGGCGAAAAAGCGCATCAACGCAAAAGGCTCGATCCTATTTATCTCTGCGGTGGGTTCGCACATCGGCCCTGTGGCCACCGCAGCCTACTCGGCCAGCAAGGGGGCGCTGCTCGGCGCAATGCGCACTCTGGCGCTGGAAGTGGCAAAGCACGGTATTCGCGCCAACTGCATCGTGCCCGGCTACGTGCGAACACCGATGCTCGAGGGCCTCAACCAGAGCGGGGCCAACATCGACGAGCACGCCAAACTGACCCCGCTGGGACTGGGCGAACCGGAGGACGTGGCGTACGCGGCAGTGTTTTATCTGTCCGACGCAAGTCGCTGGGTCACCCGCAACTACTTTCTCGTAGATGGTGGCCTGACCGTGCCGATGGACATCTACGCATGAGCAATCCGACTCGCAACGCCTTTTCCCTGACTGGCAAGACCATCCTGGTCACCGGCGCATCGTCCGGCCTTGGCCAGGAAATCGCGCTCACCTGCGCACGGCGCGGCGCGCGCCTGGTCATCAGCGGCCGAGATCCCGAGCGTCTCCAGCAGACCCATGCGCAACTGGCCGGCGACGGGCATGTGCAGGTGCAAGCCGACCTGACTGTGTCGGAGGACCGCGAGCGGCTGGTGCAAGCCAGCCAGCGCATCGACGGCGTCGTGCACTGCTTCGGCGGGCAGATGCTGTCGCCGATCCGACAGCTGAAGGAGGAGCTGATGACGCGCATGTACCAGGTTCATTTCCTGGCACCGGTCATGCTGACGCAGCGTCTGCTGCAATCCAATTCCATTAATGCTCAAGGCTCCATCGTGTTCATGCTGTCCACCTCCGCGCATATTGGTACACGCGGCGTGGGGCCGTACTCGGCAATGAAGTCCGGTCTGTTGGGCATCATCCGGTGCTTGGCGTTGGAACAGGCCAAGCACCGTGTGAGAGTCAATGGGATTTCACCATCGGCGGTGCCCACTCCCCGCCTCTGGGGTGAGGACAATGGACTCAACGAACTCCTGAACCAACAACGCGCGCGCCATCCACTGGGTCTGGGCACACCGAAAGATGTCGCCAACGCTACGGTCTACCTGCTGGCCGACGCCAGCCGTTGGGTCACCGGTACCAGCCTGGTCATGGACGGCGGGGCGGTGCTCTGATGGAGCGCGCACTCATAATCGGCGCCAGCGGCTGGGGCCGCGAAGTCCTGGAGCAAATGCGTGGCGACGCCGGGCATGGCAAGGACTGGCTGATCGGCGGATTCCTGGACAGTCGCACCGATATCCTGGACAGCTACGGTGTCGACACCCCGATCATCGGCGATCCGATGAGCTATGTGCCACAGCTTGACGACGTATTCGTCTGTGCGATGGGCAATCCCTACGACCGCCATCGCTACGCTCTACCGATCCTCGAAAAAGGCGGGCGGTTCATTCCAATCTGCACTGATGTCCGCCTGGGCAGGCGGGTGCACTTCGGACAGGGCTGCTTCTTTGGCCTAATGGTCCATTCCGGGCCGGACGTGCGCATCGGCGACTTTGTCACCATCCATGCCCAGAGCATGCTTGGGCACGATGTACGGATCGGCAACTACGTGCACGTTGGTGCAATGGCTTTTATGGGCGGCGGCGTGCAGATCGGTGACTTCGTTACCGTGCACCCGCGCGCCACACTGATGCCAGGCGTCAAGGTCGGTGACGACGCGGTTATTGGAGCTGGCGCCGTGGTACTGAAGGATGTGCCGGCCGGCGCTACGGTGTTCGGCAATCCTGCCAAAATCGTTTTTCACAAAAATAGACCAACAGACTGATCCATGCGCTCCCGGATGCACCCCAAGTATTACTTGTCGCAGGAGATCTTTGAGCGCGAGCAGCGCAAGATCTTCCGTCGGGTTTGGCTGTTTGCAGGGCTCAAGACACTGTTGCAGGAGAACAACTGCTTCATCACCCGCAAGATCGCGGGCATTCCCCTGGTGATCCAGAACTTCCACGGCCAAATTCGTGCGTTCGAGAACGTCTGCCTCCACCGCAGTGCACTGATTCAAACCGGTGCTATCGGTTGCCGGCCATTGGTCTGCCCCTACCACGCTTGGAGTTACGACGAACAAGGCAAGGTGAAGAACATCCCGGACTGCGAAGCGATCTATCGGCTGGACAGTCGTGAAAAGGACAGCTTGAAGCTGCGCGAATTTTCGCTTCGCACCATCGGCAACCTGCTGTTCGTCAACCTCGATCCCAACCCGTTGCCCATCGAGGAGCAGTTTTCGGCAGACTTCATCAACTTGCTGGAAGGTAGTTCCAACGCCTATGACACTGAGGTGATGGTGACCACCTGGAGTGGCCGATACAACTGGAAACTCGCTTACGAAAATCTTCGGGATGCCAATCACCCGCGCTTCGTCCACCCCAAGACCTTGGCCAAGAGCGTCAGCTTCGTTGCCGAGGTAAACGAAGAGCAAGCTAGGGAGTCCACTGAAGCGTTGCAAGATAGCTCGCCCGCAGCCTTGAGGCGAGAAATGCGTCGCTTCAGTTTCGGCGGCCCGGAAGCACCCATACCCAACCTTCAGCACTTTGGCTGGCACGATAAGGTGGAGCGCTGGGGCGAGCAGGATGCCTACTTTAACTGGTTGGCCTTCCCGAACATGCATATCGCTAGTTCCAACGGCGGCTATTCTTTCACGCTGGAACACCACATCCCCGTCGCACCGGACCGGACCGACCTGGAAATCCATTGGTTTAGCGCACGCAAGAAAGAGGCTTACAGTTCTTCCAGCCAAGTGCTACTGGCACAGATGCACGGCAGCAAGGTGGTGGTGGGCGAAGACGTAGACATCATGGAGCGGGTACAGGCGGCATTGCACACAGACGCCCCGCTACCCACCCAGGGTGCCTATGAATCGATGAATCGCCTGGTCGAACGCTGGTACACGACGCTGATGGAGACCGAACATGAAATCTAGGAGGATCATCGGCAGCAGCGACTATCTCGACCTGGCCTTTCATGCCTGGAAGCAGACGCGGCAGGACGAGATGATCAGCAGGGTCGACGTGCCACAAGACACGGAACACGAATTCGATCTTGGCGTGCTGGATGGGCTGAATCCGACCGACGGGGCCATGTTCGTGGCTTTCGACGAGCGCTTCGGCAACTTCAAGCGCATGGAACTGATGCAGGCAGCAATGGAACGTGGCTTCAAGCTGGAGCCCTTCATCCACCCAAGCGCAGCCATCGGCGCTGGCACGGTCATCGGGCTCAACGCGTTCGTGGGTGCCAATGCTGTCGTCGGGCACGGGTGCAGGATCGACTACAACACCGTCATCCATGCCGGCGCGCACCTCGGAGCGGCATGCCGCGTCAAATCGTCATGCTGGATAGAGAACGGTGTGCAAATTGGTGCGGGGGTCGAAATCGGCAGCAATAGCATCCTGCGCACCGGCGCCATTGTGCGTGGGGGCGTCAAGGTAGGCCGAAGCTGCGAACTTGGGTGGGCTCGCGTCTATGGTGAAGACGTGCCTGCCAAGACCTATTTCGACGCTCGTTACGACAGTCCAATCCATGTTTATGAAACCTGAGCCAGGGGTCAATCATGCAGACCGCTATTCAATTCAAACTAAACATCGACCCGCAGGCAATGGAAGAAACGTTTCATGTCTCCGCCGAGGGCCTGGCTGGTGATCCGATGTTCGGTGTTCCCGAGGATGTTCGCCACCTCGTTGCAAAATTTGGCAACGAAGTCAAGGTGGTCGTCTTAGGAACCAGAGGGTTCGGCGCGCACTTGCTGAACCTGAAGCAGGACCGGCACTGCAATGTGGTCGCCTCGGTGGACGATTTCCGCTATCACTCAGGTGCGCTGTATTACGGCACTCCCATTATCTCGACGGACAAATTCATAGAATTGGCCAAGTCTGGCGATATTATCGCCCTCAATACCTGTCGATATGATGGACCCAAGCGATTTTTTGACCAGGTCTGTAGGCAGCACGGGATTGCTCATATCAACTTTGAACAGGCCGTTCGCGCTTTTTGTCTGCAGGGGCGTGTAGATTTCCGGGTGGACGACTGGGGAAAGGAAATCGTACGTAACGTCTCCAGGTTTCAGCGCTTGGCAAAACGCTTTTCCGATGCCTACTCGACACAAACCCTGTTCTCTGTCCTCAACTTTCACCTAACCTGTAACCCCGAGTACTACCACGAAATCGAGCGCCCCTACACCACTTTGTACTTCCGCTCCGGCCTGCTCCAATTTGGCAACACGGAAAAGATGGTTGATTGCGGCGCATCAATCGGCGAGTCGCTCGCAGGCCTGATTGGCGTCACCAAAGGTCAATTCTCGCGTTCGTGGATGATTGAACCCGATCGAATCAACATCAGAAAATTGAAGAACGTGTTACGCCGCTACGAAGGCACACCTCTGGCGTCCAGAATCAGTCTGCATGACTGCGGCGTAGGCGAGACACAAAGCAGGGTTCCATTCAACCACGAAGGTGGTCACGGCGGCTTCGTCAAACCTTCGAGTGAGGCTTGCGAACCAGCAGACATGATCGACGTACGCCCGATCGACGATGTGATCGACGATGCACCTACCTTCATCAAAATGGATATAGAGGGGTCGGAACTTTCGGCCCTGAAAGGAGCGCAGGGTGCGATTGTTCAGTGCAAGCCAAAAATGGCGATCTCCGCCTATCACAGGGCTACCGACCTGCTGGATCTGAGCGATTTCGCGCTATCGCTGAACCCGGATTACAGGATCGGTGTGCGCCATCACACCCCAGATCGTTGGGATACCTGCCTCTATTTTTATTGACGCTCTGACATAGAATGAGCGTATCAATGACCGACCCAAGCAAGATCTTTATTTTTAACTCATCTCCTTTCGAATACCTTGAAATGTCAAAATTTTTGAAAATAATGAGGCATTCACAAGGTGATATCAGAGACCAGAACATCGAAAAGCGCTGCGTCCCCAATGGTTTTCTGAAAGCGCCGTCCGGGTGCAAGGTGAAGCTTGACCAAATTTTTAGCAAGCTGCATGCAAAGCTCTTAGATCAACGTGCAGAAGAGATCAACAGAACATATTCGTATCGTGTTCGAACGATGAAGGACCCAATCCGGGAAGATTTCCCGGGCATTCCTGCGCTCGCCACTGCGTTTGGACATGACGGTGCGAGCGTCACTGCCGTGCTCTTCAGGCAACGCTCGATCCTTGATATCGGCAGGTGCAACACACGCCCCCACCGCATCATGCCGCGCCAGCCGGACACCGCTCCGGGCAATCTGATCGCGGCGCTGTTGAACTGAACTCCATGCTTGCCATTACGCGTATCGCCTGTGTTCCTGATCTACTGCATCCATCAGGCACGACGTCAGATAGTATTTTCGACCTAGTACGTGAGCCGATACGGCAAGGCTGCGATATCGATATCGGCCATGCGCCCGGCGGCAGGATGCCGCATGGCTTATCGCCAGCATTCGACCAGGCACAGTTCCGGGCGCTCGCTGCTCAAGGAAAGGACCTTGACCCAGATGCTCTGTGGGCCGCGACCTATTGCCGGATGCCGGCAGCCGCGTTGGACTACCTGTTTTCGCATCTAACCGACGAGCTGCTGGTGTTGTCGTACGACATGCCGACCTGGCTTCGCGAGGCCTGCGTCGAGCGCGGCACCGCCTTTCTGGATCTGCGCTACTCGCCGCTGTGCTTCGGCCGGGATCTCTATTTCGCGCTGGACACGTCAATAAGCCCGCTGCGCCAACGCATCGCCGCCCACGCGGTACCCGACGAGGAACTGCGGCTGGAAGCGGCCTTGCTAGGAGCGAATCTGCGCGCACATCGTAGCCGGCTGCAGGAGAGCAAACGGCATATCTTCGACCTCGACGGCACGCTGATCTTTGTCACTCAGCCGGAGTCGGACAGTGCGCTGCTTGCCGAGGATGGGAGTTTTTTGCACGCCGGCGATTTTGTCCAGCGCCTGGATGCGCTGCGGGAACAGCGCAGGCTGCTGTGCATGGTGGACTACTCCGACGCGCACTCGGCACAGGCCGGGGAGCGCACGCGGGCACGTTTGTCTTCGTTGCTGGGCGTGCAGGTTCGCCCCTGCCCACAGAGCGCCTACCAGATCCTCAGCGCGCATGACGATCTCGAGCTTGTCGGCATCTCGGCACCACTGCTTCAGGAGGCAGCGTGGTTCGACAAAGTCGCACACACCCTGGCGCGGCCTTTTACGCCCTTGGCAACGGCGCAAGGCGACGTCGGCTACCTGCAGGTGCACTTCGAGGAGCTCCTTGCTCCGGCGTTCTGGCATGCGGTGCTCACGCCCGATGCCCCTGCACCACGGGTCGCCAGACTAAGGTCCATCGACAGGCATCATGCGCGCGAGACGTTCGATGCCTGGGGTGAACATGAGAAGGCGCTCAACTGGGAGCGCTCCCTGCCCTGGCGCGCGTTTGAGCGCTCCGGTGGCATCGTGCAGCGGCGGCGCATCGCAGCACTGGAACAAGCCCAGGTCGCGGTGGCGCCCAGCGCCAAGCCCGTGCCGGCCAGCGGAATGCGTGGACGTATCCAGCGCATGAAGGACAGCAAGGCCGGACAGACCGCCTACATCCTGGGCAACGCGCCGTCGCTGCAGGACCTGGACATCGATGCGCTGATGGCACGCGAGTCGTTCTGGTGCAACCGCGCCTTCGAACTGGAGGCGCAGGGCTTCGCGTTCCGCCCGGCGTACTACCTGATGCGTGACGCGATCAACTTCCAGACCTGGGCCGAGCGGGTGATGGGTATCCACGCCGGCATTAAATTTTTTGGCAAGGAAGCCTATGCACTGATCGAGAAGCAGTGGCCGGAGGAACTCGCCCGCCAGGACATCGTTGCACTGGAGGTCAGCCAAACGCCGGGGGGATGCATGTTCGATGACCCTGCGCACTTCTCCCATGACCCATCACTCATGCTCTACTCCGGCTATACGGTCGTACTCGATGCGATCCAGTTGGCCTTCTACATGGGATTCTCGCGGGTACTGGTCGGAGGCGTAGACCTGGATTATTCGCAACCCTACTTTCATGGCGGTACGCACAACCGCAGGCAGGAGGACATGGACACGCTTACCGACTACATGCGCCGTTCCTTTGTCGTGGCCAGGCGCCACTTCGAGAACGACGGGCGCCTGCTGGCGAAGATCACACCCTCGCCGCATCTGGCGCTGGAGTGGGTGGACGCGCCAGACGTCAGACGGCAGCGCACATGAGCGCGGACCCGCACGCGCCGCTGCCGCCGTTCGCCGCCGAGCTGGAGGCGCTGGGAATCCTCGTGCGCGAACGGCTGCGCCCGTTCTACCCGCGCGTGCGCGACCGCGACGACATCACGGTGCTGCGCGACCCGCTGAGCGAGGTGATCGTCCTGTCCAGCAGCGCGCACATGTCACTGGACTACTACGCGGCCAAGCCCGAACGCACCGGTCACGCGGTGGACGGTCGCCATGTGGAGACGCCGCGCCTGGAGGACAACATCCGCCGCGCCGAGGCGTTCGGTGCGCTGCTGCGCAACCGGCGGTGGCTGGATTTCGGCTGCGGGCTGGGTGGCATGCTGGATGAGTTCGCCGGGCAGGCGGCGCTGGCCGTGGGCCTGGAACCCAACCGCCAGCGCGCCGCGATTACCGCCGCCAAAGGCCACGCCGTGGTGGGCGACCTGCACCAGATCGGCCCGGGTTCGCTCGACATCGTCAGCATGTTTCATGTGCTTGAACACCTGACCGAGCCCTCGCGCACGCTCGCGCGGTTGCGCGGCACGCTCAAACCCGGCGGCACCTTGCTGATCGAGGTGCCGCATGCGCGCGACGCGCTGTTCACCCTGTACGACTGTGAAGCTTTCAAGGCTTTTACGTTCTGGAGTGAGCACCTGGTCCTGCACACGCGGCAGAGCCTACGGATCCTGCTGGAAAGCGCCGGTTTCGAACAGGTGGAGATCCGCGGGCAGCAGCGCTACCCCTTGTCCAACCACCTGCACTGGCTCAGCAAGCAGGCGCCCGCCGGCCACCAGACATGGGCGTTCCTCGACGCGGAGGGGCTGCACGCGCAGTACGAGGCGGCACTGGCGCGGATCGACCGCACGGACACGCTGATCGCCACGGCGCAGGTGCCATCGGCAAGGGACACAGCATGAGCGGGCGCATCGTGGCGGTAGTGCCGGCGCGTGGAGGCTCAAAGGGCATCGCGCGTAAGAATCTGGTCCCGCTCGGCGGTAGGCCTCTGCTCGCGTGGACCATCACCGCGGCGCTCGAATCGGGTGTCGTGGACCAGGTGGTGGTTTCCACCGACGACCTAGAGATTGGCGAGACGGCGCGTCGATTTGGCGCGGAAACCCCGTTCGTACGCCCGCCCGAGCTGGCCGGCGACGACGTGCATGCCGTGCAGGTCGTCCTGCACGCCCTGCGCTGGCTTGAGGAACACCAGCAATGCGCTCCGCAAGGGGTGATGATGCTGTTGCCCACCAGCCCGCTGCGCAGTGCCGAGGACGTGCGACAGGTCGTGCAGTTGTTCGATCGACAACGAGCCGAAGCAGTGATCAGCGTCGCCGACCTGGGCAAGTACATGACCAACCTGCGCTACCTGGACCAGGAGCGGCTGGAGATGGTGGATCCGGCCCAGAACCGCAACGCGCAACGCCAAGGCCTGCGCAAGCTGTACGGCGTCAACGGTTCGCTTTTCCTGGCCCGGCCGGACGCGCTGCGGCGCGCCGGCACCTTCCATATCGAGGGCGCATTGGGCTATGTGATGGATAGCCTGCGCTCGGTAGACATCAACAGCCAGGCCGACTTGGTCTTGGCGCGGCGACTGCTCGCAGCTTGGCCCGCTCCCAACGGCGATATCGTTCCATGACACTGCACGCGCTCAGAACCCACACCCAGCCGCCCGTCTTCCCCACCATGCTGAGCAGCGGCCGTGCCGGCGCCAAGCGCCTGCTACACATCGGCGTGCACAACTCGGCCAACCGCAACGCCGGCGACACGCTCTTGTTCCCGGTGGTGCGGCACGCCTTCGACAGCCTGATCGGGCCGTTCGACTGGGAACTGCGCCAGGCCTGGCAAGCCTTCGACCTGGAGGACGCGCAGCGCGCCAACCGCGACTTCGACGGTGTGGTGATCGGCGGCGGCGGTCTGCTACTGCGCGACCAGGCCGGCAGCGACGTGTCACGCAGTGGCTGGCAATGGAACAGCTCGGTGGAGGCTGTGCAGGCACTGCGCGTGCCATTGATCGTGTTTGCAATCGGCTACAACCGCTTCCGTGGGCAGCCGGACTTCGACCCTGTGTTTACCGACCATCTGCGTGCGGTCGCCGAGCGAGCCCCGTTCTTCAGCCTGCGCAATAGCGGGTCCATCCAGGCCCTGCAACGCTACCTATCTGACGCGCAGGCCGCACGCCTGCGTCGCCAGTTCTGCCCGACCAACGTGCTGTGGCAGCTCTACCCCGAGCACCGCCGCGCGGCGCAACAGCACGATGCCGGGCAGAGCCAAGTGCTGGCCTTCAACGCCGCGTTCGACCGCGCCGGCCACCGGTTCGGCGACGCGCAACAATCCCTGCTGGCCCGCGTCGCCCACGCCGTGCGCAGCGCCCAGGATCGCGGCTGGCGTATCGTCAACGTCGCCCACAAGAGCGCGGACCGCGAGATCGAGCCCTACCTGGATGCCGCCGAGGTGGACTACGACACCGAGGACCTGACCGATGCCGGTCCGGATGCGGTGATGGCATTCTACGCGCGAGTCGACTTGGCCTTCGGCATGCGCGGGCACGCGCAGATGATCCCGTTCGGCCTGCGCCGCCCGATTCTGTCGCTGATCAGCCACGACAAGATGCGGTTCCTGCTTGATGATATCCAGCGCCCGGCATGGGGCGTGGAGGTCGACAACGAAGCGCTGCCACAAACGCTGGCACGCGTGTTGCATCGCTTGGAAACCGAACGCGCTGCCGTACATGCCGAGATCGCCGTCAGCCAGCAGGCGGTCTGGGAGGAAACCCAAGGCAACCTCGACTGGATCGACCGCACCCTGCTGCACCCAGGTGGCGACGCAGTTACCCGATAGGATTCCATCCCCCGCATGCGCATTACCCGAGACCTCGCAAAACTCGTCATATTTTCCGAGGACAGCCTGATTGCTGCGCTCAACAAGATGAGCGGCAACGCGCAGCGGCTGATTTTCGCTGTGTCCGAGAGCGGCGTCCTGGAAGGCGTACTCACTGATGGAGACCTGCGCCGCTGGCTGACCCAGACCACGCAGATCGATTTGAATGCGCCGGTGTCGCTGGTGATGAACCGGTGCTTCGTGGCCGCGGCCGACACTGATGCGCCCGATGCCATCCGCGCCCTGCTAAGCCACAAGGTGCTGGCGGTCCCGCTGCTGGACCCTAATCAGCGCATCAAGGCGGTGGCACTGTCGGGCAAGGTACGCCTGGAACTTGAGGGGCGCCTGTTGGACGAGGACGCACCCACCTTTGTCATCGCCGAGATCGGGAACAACCACCAGGGCGACCTGGCAACGGCGCTGCGGTTGATCGACGCCGCCGCTGCCGCAGGCGCCGATTGCGCCAAGTTCCAGATGCGCGACCTGCAGACCCTTTACCGCAACGCAGGCGACAGCAACGACGCCAGCGCCGATCTGGGCGCACAGTACACGCTAGACCTGCTCAGCCGCTTTCAGCTCACTGACAGCGACCTGTTCCGTGCGTTCGACCATTGTCGTGCACGTCGCATGGTGCCGCTGTGCACCCCGTGGGATCACACCAGCCTGAGCAAACTCGAGCACTACGGCTTACCAGGCTACAAGGTTGCGTCGGCAGACTTCACCAATTACGAACTGATCGAGGCAATTGCCGCCAGCGGCAAGCCAATGATCTGTTCAACCGGTATGTGCACCGAGGCGGAGATCCTGGATGGGGTGCGCCACCTGCATAGCGTCGGCGCGAACTTCGTGCTGCTGCACTGCAATTCCACCTACCCTGCTCCGTTCAAAGACGTCAATCTCCACTACTTGCGACATTTGAAGGAGATCAGTGGGGGGCTAGTGGGCTACTCAGGCCATGAGCGTGACATCCATGTTGCGGTGGCTGCCGTGGCGTTGGGTGCCAAGGTCATCGAAAAGCACTTCACCCTGGACAGGGAGCAGGAAGGCAACGATCACAAGGTCAGCCTGCTGCCGAGCGAATTTTCGCGCATGGTGGAAGGAATCAGACAGGTGGAACAGGCGCTCGGGACGCACAACCCGCGCCAGGTGTCGCAGGGTGAGTTGATGAACCGCGAGACGCTGGCCAAGAGTTTGGTCGCCGCCTGTGACATCCCCGCCGGCAGCGTGGTGACCGCCGAGATGGTACAAATCCGCAGCCCCGGCCAGGGACTACAGCCCAATCGTAAGCACGAGTTGCTTGGCCGCAGCCTTTCGACATCGAAGAAGTCGGGGGAGTGTTTTTTTCCCAGCGATCTTGGAGAGGGCACCACCAGCGCGCGCGAATACAATTTCGCTTTGCCATGGGGAGTGCCGGTGCGTTACCACGACCTGCACGCGATCAGGGCCCAATCGAACATGGACCTTCTCGAGATCCATCTCAGCTACAAAGACCTGGAACTGGACTTCCGTCCTTTGCTCACTGCACCGCTGGATCTGGGCCTGGTCGTGCACGCCCCGGAACTATTTGCGGGCGACCACACGCTGGACCTATGTTCGCCTGACGACGCGTATCGCCAGCGCTCGGTGCATGAAATGCAGCGCGTCATCGAGCTCGCCCGCGAACTAACACCCTATTTCAAACGTACCGCTTGCCCGCTCATCGTCACCAACGTCGGCGGCTTTAGCCGGTCCGGACATTGTCCTGCCGATGCATTGAGCACGTTGTACGCGCAACTGGAACTGAGCTTGGAGCAACTGGACACGAGCGGAGTCGAGATCCTCCCGCAGACAATGCCACCTTTTCCCTGGCATTTCGGTGGGCAGCAATTCCATAACATTTTCGTTGATGCGGACTCCACGGCCGCGTTCTGCAAGAAACATGGACTGCGCATCTGCCTGGACGTGTCCCATTCCAAACTCGCCTGCAATCATCGCGGCGAATCGTTTGCAGCGTTCGTGCGCACGGTCGCCCCGTATATCGCGCATATGCATCTGGCTGATGCCAGAGGTGTGGATGGCGAAGGTCTCCAGATCGGAGATGGCGAAGTGGATTGGCGAGAATTCCTGACAATCGCTAGCAGTCTCCCGCACAAGCCGAGCTTCATCCCGGAGATATGGCAGGGTCACAAGAATGGCAGCGAAGGCGCGTGGAAAGCGCTAAATCGCCTCCACGCGATGATCTAAACCGTTACTGCCTGTCCGGACCTCCCGCTGTTTGCTATCGACCCCGCCTAAGCGCCTTTTTTCGAACTGCTCATTGGCCCATGATGCACCACTCAGACGATCGCTCCGCCACCTGTGCACTTGTCAGCATCGTGATGCCCGCCTACAAGCTGCGCTATCTGGATGAAGCGCTTAGGAGCGGAGCTCTGCAGTCCCACCCCAGACTTGAGCTGATCGTCTGCGACGACAGTGTCGATGCGCTGATCGAGCAATGCGTCGCGCGGCATGCGCTGGAATGCCCTTTCCCGATCCGCTATTTCCGCAATCCAGTTCGACTTGGCGAACTCGGCAGCAAGCTGAAAGGGATTAGCCTTGCACAGGGCACTTACATTAAGTTCCTACACGACGACGACGTGCTGCAACCAGACTGCATTTCGCAACTGGTCGCGGCGATGGAACGCAACCCCGGCACCATGCTGGCGTCCTCGCGCCGGCTGCGGATCGATGACGACGGCGCGCCGTTGCCGGACATCCTGGCCACCAGCTTTCCGTTCGACGAAGACGTGCTGATCGATGGGCCGGAGCTGGTGTCGTTCCTAGCCGACCACGCCATCAACTTCATCGGCGAGCCCAGCTGCGTGCTGTGCCGACGCGCCGACCTGGTGGCGTTGGGCGACACGCTGATGATGTTGAACGGCAAGCCGATCCACTGGGTCGGCGATCTGGCGATCTACGTGAAGCTGCTGCGCCACGGCAACCTGGCGTTTCTGGCCAGCCCGCTCACGCACTTCCGCGTGTCCAGCGCGCAGTTCAGCCAGACCGGCCGCGACCAACCCGGCGTCGGCGACCAGGGGCACGAGGATCTGCGTCAGGGCATCCGTCAGCTCGGGTGGCGACGCGAGACTGGCGATAACCGGCAGGTGCGGGTCGCACCGCTCAGCCCGCACAAGGCGCGGGTGTTCAAGCCGGTGGATCTGGTCAATGCATTGATGCAAAGCGCCGGGATGGCCGAGCGGGTGTCGCCTGCGACGTGGCTGGGCGTGCGCCATCCCAGCGATGTGCAGCGCGGGTTGATCGATGCCCGCCTGCAGGCGCATGCCGGCGGGCCGCGCATCGCGGTACTGCTGATCGACCGCCAAGGCGATGCCGCAGCGGTCGCGGCAACCCGGGCCAGTCTGGATGCGGTGGCCTGCTATCGGCAGCATCACACCTGGGTCATCAGCAGCGCACCGCAGCAAGTTGCCGGGCTTGGCGAGCGCGGCGTGCTGATCGACGAGCACGGCTTGCCGGCAGCGCTCAATCGCGTCATCGCCGCGCAGGACGCGATCGATTGGGTGCTGCTGGTCGACGCCGGCAGCCTGTTCACTGCCAGCGGCCTGCTGATGCTGGCGCTGGAGATGCTCGCCTTGCCCGACGAGTGCCAGGCGATCTACGCTGACGAGGTCGTGGCTCTGGATCACGGCCAGCTTGGGCTGGCGCTGCGGCCGGCGCTGTATCTGGATGTGTTGCTGAGCGCGCCGTCGACGATGTCGCGGCATTGGTTGTTCCGGCACGGCACGCTGTTGGCCGATGGCGGCTTCCCCACGGGACCAGGTGCGGCATTTGAACTGGATTACCAACTCGGCTTGATCGAGCGCTACGGGCTGGGCTGCATTCGTCATATCGCCGAGCCCTTGCTGGTTGCATCGGCCGCGCTGCCGCATGACGACGAAGACGAACAGCGGGCCATTGCCCGTCACCTCGCCGCGCGCGGGTATATGGACGGGCGCGTGCACAGCGCCGGTCCCGGCCGGCATGCAGTGGACTACCGGCACGCGCAGCAGCCCTTGGTGAGCATTCTGGCGCTGATCGACGGCCGCCTGCCACAGGCGCAGCGTTGCCTGGAAAGCATTCTTGCCAATACCAGCTACCCGCATTACGAGGTGTTGCTGCTGGACCGCCCCAGCAGCCAACCAGAGCTGCGCGACTGGCTTGCCGGCATCGAGGCGCTGGGCATGCAGCAGATCCGCGTGCTGCGCTTTGCCGGCGAACCAGCGCGCGAGGCGGTCTGCAATGCGGCCGCCGAACACGCGCGTGGGGCCGTGCTGCTATGGCTGTCTGCCGGTGCCGCAGTGATGAAAGCCGATTGGCTCGATCAGTTGCTCAACCATGCGCTGCGGCCAGAGGTTGGCGCAGTCGCCGGCAAGCTGCTGCGAGGCGATGGCACCGTGCATCACGCCGGGCTGCTGCTGGGCCTGGGGGCACCGGCGGCGCGCGCGTTCGAAGGTGCGGCATTCGACGAATCGGGCTATCTGCAGCGCCTGCAACTGGACCAGAACTACAGCGCACTCAGTGGCGAGTGCCTGATGCTGCCGCGTCAGTTATTTATCGACGCGGGCGGTTTTGCGCAGGAGCCTGCGTTGGCGCAGTGGAGCGATGTCGATCTATGCCTGCGACTGCAGCAGGCCGGCTACCTCAATGTCTATGCCGCGCGCGCGCAGCTGTTGATCGACCCACCCGACGCACTACCCGCCACCGCCATCGAGGAAGAGGCGATGTACGCGCGCTGGCTCCCGGTGATGGCCAACGACCCGGCCTACAACCCCGGGTTTTCGCTGGACCCGGGCGCGGGCTTCGCGCTGGCCGATCCGCGCGCCAGCTGGCGGCCGTTGCAATCGTGGCGGCCGCTGCCGCGCGTATTGGCGCTGCCGGCCGATATCGAGGGCTGCGGGCATTACCGGGTGATCCAGCCGCTGCGCGCCCTGCGCGAGGCCGGGCTGGCCGAGGGTGTGCTGTTCAATGGCTACCTGGAGATCGCCGAATTGGCGCGTCAGTATCCTGACGTGGTGATCCTGCAGCGCCAGGTCGGCGAGGCTCGGCTGGAAGCGATGCGGCGGATGAAGGCGCTGTCGCGCGCCTTCAAGGTCTACGAGCTGGACGATTACCTGCCCAATCTGCCGCTGAAGAACGCGCACCGCGCGCAGATGCCCAAGGACATCCTGAAGACGGTGCGGCGGGGGTTGGGCATGGTGGACCGCTTCGTGGTCTCCACCCCTGCCCTGGCCGAGGCGTTTGCCGGCCTGCACAGCGATATTCGCGTGGCAGAAAACCGCCTGCCGCCCCATTGGTGGGAGTCGCTGCCGGAGCGGCCGGTGCGCCACGGCGGCAAGCCGCGCGTCGGCTGGGCTGGCGGCGCCAGCCACACCGGCGATCTGGAGCTAATTGCCGACGTCGTGAAAGAGCTCGCCGGCGAGGTGGAATGGGTGTTCATGGGGATGTACCCGTTCGCGCTGCGCCAGCACATCCACCAGTTTCAGCCGGGTGTGCAGATCGATCACTACCCCGCCGCATTGGCGGCGCTGGACCTGGATCTGGCGCTGGCGCCGGTGGAGCAGAACCTGTTCAACGAATGCAAGAGCAATCTGCGCCTGCTGGAGTACGGCGCCTGCGGTTATCCGGTGATCGCCAGCGACGTGCGCTGCTACCAGGGCAGCCTGCCGGTGACGCTGGTGAAGAACCGCTACCGCGACTGGATCGGCGCCATCCGCGAGCATCTGGCCGATCCGGCTGCGACGCGCGCCAAGGGAGCCGCCCTGCGTGAGGTAGTGCGGCGCGACTGGATGCTGAGCGGCAGCAATCTGGACACCTGGCGAGCCGCGTGGTTGCCGGACTAGCGCCCGAGCGTGCTGCTTGGGTGTTTTTCCGTTTGCAGTCGCCCTCATCCGGCGCTGCGCGCCACCTTCTCCCGCTGGCGGGAGAAGGAAAGCCGGGCTGCGTGTGATCTGTTGGTTGCGCTGCGACTGGTCGCCTACCGGTTCCCTTCTCCCGCTTGCGGGGGAAGGTTCCTGAAGGGCGGATGGGGGAATGTGTCTACACCCCGGCGCCGCGCATCGCCCCGTTTGAGCCGCGTCGCCATTGATGGTGTTGCCCTCATCCGGCGCTGCGCGCCACCTTCTCCCGCTGGCGGGAGAAGGACAGCCGGGCTGCGTGTGATCTGTTGGTTGCACTGCAACTGACTATCCATCACTCCCCTTCTCCCGCTTGCGGGGGAAGGTGCCCGAAGGGCGGATGGGGGCATGTGTTTACACCCCAGCGCCGTGCATCGCCCCGTTTGAGCCGCGTTGCCATTGATGGTGCTGCCCTCATCCGGCGCTGCGCGCCACTTTCTCCCGCACGCGGGAGAAGGAAAGCGGGCTGCGTGTGATCTGTTGGTTGCGCTGCGACTGGTCGCCTACCGGTTCCCTTCTCCCGCTTGCGGGGGAAGGTGCCCGAAGGGCGGATGGGGGCATGTGTTCACTCCAGCGCCGCGCATCGCCCCGTTTGAGCCGCTTCGCCATTGATGGTGTTGCCCTCATCTGGCGCTGCGCGCCACCTTCTCCCGCTTCGGGAGAAGGACAGCCGGGCTGCGCGTGATCTGTTGGTTGCACTGCAACTGACTATCCATCACTCCCCTTCTCCCGCTTGCGGGGGAAGGTGCCCGAAGGGCGGATGGGGGCAATCACGCTGCGCCCCGAACGCCCCAGCCGCGACAGGAACATACCCGCGCCGGAATCCCGGCGCGATTTCGGCACGCCGCTTGCATTGGTGTGGATGCCTTCCTGGCTGACCGCACCCATGAGCGACTCCGTTACCTCGATCCTTTCGCAGATCCGCAGCTACCAGACGCAGATGGGCCAAGGCCCCATGGGCGCGGTGGGCGATGCGGCGCGTGGCAATCAGATCCAGGGGCTGGCCGGCGCACAGGGAACGCCGGCCACCCAGGCACCGAGCTTCAGCGAGACCTTGCGCGGCGCCATCGGCGGCGTCAACGAGGCGCAGCAGAAGGCCGGCGCGCTGTCCAAAGCATTCGAAATGGGCGACCCCAGTGCCGATCTGGCACGGGTCATGGTCGCCTCCCAGCAGTCCCAGGTGGCCTTCCGCGCCACCGTGGAAGTCCGCAACCGTCTCGTCCAGGCTTACCAGGACGTCATGAACATGCCGCTGTAAAGGTTGACGACACATGGCTCTCGCGATCAGCAAAGAAAACATGAACCAGAACGCCGAGAAGGCGGGGCAATGGTTCGACCGTGTCCGCAGCCTGCAGATCACCCGCAAGCTGACCATGATGGCGATGATCGCCCTGGCGGTCGCGGCCGGTCTGGCGGTCTTCTTCTGGTCGCAGAAGCCGGGCTACCAGGCGCTGTACACCGGCCTGGATGAGAAGGGCAACGCGGAAGCTGCCGACCTGCTGCGCACCGCGCAGATCCCGTTCAAGATCGACCAGGGCACCGGCGCGATCTCGGTGCCGCAGGATCGCCTGTACGACGCGCGCCTGAAGCTGGCCGGCTCCGGCCTGACCGGCAAGGAAACCGGCGGCGGCTTCGAGCTGATGGAAAAGGACCCGGGCTTTGGCGTCAGCCAGTTCGTGGAAAACGCCCGTTACCAGCATGCGCTGGAAACCGAACTCTCGCGCACCATCGGCACCCTGCGCCCGGTGCGCGAGGCGCGTGTGCATCTGGCCATTCCCAAGCCCAGCGCCTTCACCCGCCAGCGCGATGTGGCCAGCGCCTCGGTGGTGCTGGAACTGCGCGGCGGCCAGGGCCTGGAGCGCAATCAGGTCGATGCCATCGTCAATCTGGTGGCCTCCAGCATTCCGGACATGACCCCCGAGCGCGTCACCGTGGTCGATCAGAGCGGGCGCATGCTCTCCATCGCCGACCCGAACAGCGACGCTGCCCAGCACGCCGCCCAGTTCGAACAGGTGCGCCGCCAGGAAAGCTCCTATAACCAGCGCATCCGCGAGCTGCTCGAGCCGATGACCGGCCCGGGCCGGGTCAACCCGGAAGTCAGCGTGGATATGGACTTCTCGGTGGTGGAAGAAGCCCGCGAACTCTATAACGGCGAGCCGGCCAAGCTGCGCAGCGAGCAGGTCAGCGACACCAGCACCAGCGCCACCGGCCCGCAGGGCCCTCCGGGCGCCACCAGCAACAGCCCGGGCCAGCCGCCGGCACCGGCCGTCGCAGGCGCCCCCGGGGCTCCAGCGGCCGCCAACAGCCAGGCCGCCGCACCCGCCGCGCCGACCGAAAGTTCCAAGAGCGCCACCCGCAACTACGAATTGGACCGAACCTTGCAACACACCCGCCAGCCGGCCGGCCGCATCAAGCGGGTGTCGGTGGCGGTGCTGCTGGACAACGTGCCGCGCCCCGGTGCCAAGGGCAAGATGGTGGAGCAGCCGCTTACCGCCGCCGAGCTCACCCGCATCGAAGGCCTGGTCAAGCAGGCGGTGGGCTTCGACGCGGCACGTGGCGACACGGTGTCGGTCATGAATGCCCCGTTCGTGCGCGAAGCGGTGGCGGGCGAGGAAGGCCCGAAGTGGTGGGAAGACCCGCGCGTGCAGAACGGTCTGCGCCTGCTGGTCGGTGCGGTGGTGGTGCTGGCGCTGCTGTTCGGTGTGGTGCGCCCCACCCTGCGTCAGCTCACTGGCGTGACCGCGGTCAAGGACAAGCAGGCCAAGGCTGGCAAGGATGGCACTCCACAGAGCGCCGACGTGCGGATGGTCGACGAAGACGACGACCTGATGCCCCGCCTGGAAGAAGACACCGCGCAGATCGGTCAGGACAAGAAGACCCCGATCGCTCTGCCAGACGCCTACGAAGAGCGCATGCGCGTGGCTCGCGAGGCAGTCAAAGCCGATTCAAAACGTGTCGCACAAGTCGTGAAGGGATGGGTCGCCAGTGAAGCCTGAAACACAACCGATGACCGGAGTGCAGCGCGCCGCAGTGCTGTTGCTGTCGCTGGGTGAGAGCGATGCGGCCGAGGTGCTCAAGCACATGGACCCCAAGGAGGTGCAGAAGATCGGCATCGCCATGGCCACCATGACCGGCATCTCGCGCGATCAGGTCGAAAAGGTGATGGACGACTTCAACGGCGAACTGGCGGGCAAGACCTCGCTTGGCGTGGGCGCGGACGACTACATCCGCAACGTGCTGATCCAGGCGCTGGGCGCCGACAAGGCCGGTGGCCTGATCGACCGCATCCTGCTGGGCCGCAACACCACCGGCCTGGACACCCTGAAGTGGATGGACCCGCGCGCGGTCGCCGACCTGGTGCGCAATGAACACCCGCAGATCATCGCCATCGTCATGGCGCATCTGGACAGTGACCAGGCCGCCGAAGCGCTGAAGCTGCTGCCCGAGCGTACCCGCGCCGACGTGCTGCTGCGCATCGCCACCCTGGACGGCATTCCGCCGAACGCGCTGAGCGAGCTCAACGACATCATGGAGCGCCAGTTTGCCGGCAACCAGAACCTGAAGTCGTCCAACGTGGGCGGCATCAAGGTGGCGGCTAACATCCTCAATTTCCTGGACACCGGCTCCGACCAGGGCGTGCTGGGCGAGATCGGCAAGATCGATGCCGACCTGGCCGGCAAGATCCAGGACCTGATGTTCGTGTTCGACAACCTGGTGGACCTGGACGACCGCGGCCTGCAGACGCTGCTGCGCGAAGTCTCCGGCGAGCGCCTGGGCCTGGCCCTGCGCGGCGCCGACACCAAGGTGCGCGAAAAGATCACCCGCAACATGTCCCAGCGCGCGGCCGAAATCCTGCTTGAGGACATGGAAGCGCGCGGCCCGGTGCGCCTGGCCGACGTGGAAGCGGCGCAGAAGGAAATCCTCACCATCGTCCGCCGCCTGGCTGACGAAGGCGCCATCAGCCTGGGCGGCGCCGGTGCGGAGGCCATGGTATGAACGACGTGGTCACCCGCTGGCTGGCCCCCGACCTGCACATGGCCCCGGCCCTGCCGGAGCCGGAGTACGACGAACCGGCCATGCTCGAGCCGGTGCTGCGCCCGCCGACCCTGGAAGAGATCCAGGCCATCGAAGACGCCGCCCAGCAGGAAGGTTTCGCCCGCGGACATGCCGAGGGCTTTGCCCAGGGCCAGTCCGAGGTGCGCCGTCTCACCGCGCAGATCGACGGCATCCTGGACAACTTCACCCGCCCGCTGGCGCGGCTGGAAAACGAGGTGGTCGGCGCGCTTGGCGAGCTGGCCGTGCGCATCGCCGGCCAGTTGGTCGGGCGCGCCTACCAGGTGGAACCGCAGTTGTTGGCCGACCTGGTCGGTGAGGCGGTCGATGCGGTGGGCGGTGCCGGCCGCGAGGTCGAGGTGCGCCTGCACCCGGACGACATCACCGCGCTGCTACCGCATCTGGCGCCCAGCAGCACCACCCGCGTGGCCCCGGATATGAGCCTGAGCCGCGGCGACCTGCGCGTGCACGCCGAAAGCGTGCGCGTCGATGGCACCCTGGATGCGCGCCTGCGGGCCGCGCTGGAGACAGTCATGCGCAAATCCGGAGCGGGCCTGTGAGCGCCCTGTTCGGCGCCACCCCGGCCGATTGGCTGGATGCACGCAATCTGCGCCTGGCCACGCGCCTGGGCACGCTCGGCCTGGAACCCACCGCCGGCCGCACCCTGATCCGCGAAGGCATCCTGCGCCGCGCGGTCGGCCTGACCCTGGAAGCGACCGGCTGCGAAGCGCCAATGGGCGCCACCTGCAAGGTCGAGGTCGATGGCGGCTGGGTCGACGCCGAAGTGGTCGGTTTTGCCGGCGAACGTACCTACCTGATGCCCAGCGCCGAACTGCACGGCCTGCTGCCGAACGCGCGCGTGGTGCCCTCGCGGCGCCGCGGCGGCGTGGAAGTGGGCGAAGGCCTGCTCGGCCGCGTCATCGACAGCGACGGCACCCCGCTCGACGGCAAGGGCCCGATCCGCGCCGAGGGCAGCGTCGGCATGGCAGGCGTGTCGATCAACCCGCTGGCGCGCGAACCCATCACCACCTCGCTGGACGTCGGCGTGCGCGCCATCAACGCCATGCTGCCGATCGGCCGCGGCCAGCGCGTGGGCCTGTTCGCCGGCTCCGGCGTCGGTAAATCGACGCTGCTGGGCATGATGACCCGCTTCACTTCGGCGGACGTGATCGTGGTCGGGCTGATCGGCGAACGTGGCCGCGAAGTGCGCGATTTCGTCGAAACCACCCTGGGCGAAGAAGGCCTGCGCCGCGCCGTGGTGGTGGCCGCCCCGGCCGACCGCCCGCCGCTGGCACGCCTGCATGGCGCCTACCGCGCCACCGCCATTGCCGAATGGTTCCGCGACCAGGGCTTGAACGTGTTGCTGCTGATGGATTCGCTGACCCGCTTCGCCCAGGCGCAGCGTGAGATCGGCCTGTCGGTGGGCGAGCCGCCGACCACCCGCGGCTACCCGCCGTCGGTGTTCGCCAAATTGCCGGCGCTGGTGGAACGCGCCGGCAACGGCGCGAAGGGCCGCGGCTCGATCACTGCGTTCTACACCGTGCTGACCGAAGGCGACGACCCGCAGGACCCGATCGCCGACGCCGCCCGCGCCATCCTGGACGGCCACATCCTGCTCTCGCGTCGGGTGGCCGACAGCGGCCTGTACCCGGCCATCGACCTGGAATCCTCGGTCAGCCGTGTGGTGCAGGACATCGCCGACGAACCGTGGCGCCTGCGCATCCGCAAGCTCAAGCGGCTGCTCTCCGCCTACACCGCCAACCGCGACCTGATCGCCATTGGCGCCTACCAGCGTGGCAGCGACCCGGCCACCGACGAGGCGCTGGCACGCTGGCCGGAAATCGTCGAATTCCTCGGCCAGGACGTGCACAAGGCCTCGCTGCTGAGCGACAGCCTGTCTGCACTGCAGCAGCTGGTGGAACCAGAGAACTAATCCATGATGCAGTCCAAGCGAATCGATCCCCTGCTGCGGCGGGCCCAGGAACAGGAAGACAAGGTCGCCCGCGACCTGGCCGAGCGCCAGCGCACCCTGGAGACCCATCAGTCGCGCCTGGAAGAACTGCGCCGCTACGCCGAGGAATACGCCAACAGCCACATGGCCGGCACCAGCGCGGTAGCGCTGAGCAACCGCCGCGCCTTTCTGGACCGGCTCGACAGCGCCGTGCTGCAGCAGGCACAGACCGTGCAGAGCAACATCGCCAAGGTCGAATCCGAGCGCACCCGCCTGCTGCTGGCCAGCCGCGAGAAGCAGGTGCTGGAGCAACTGGCGGCCAGCTACCGCGCCCAGGAGAACAAGGTGATCGAACGCCGCGACCAGCGCGAGATGGACGATCTGGGCGCACGTCGCTCGCGCCTGGCGCGGGCCGAAGATACTCACGGAGAATCCGCATGAACCCCCTGTCCGCCTTCGCCGCCGGCCTCGGCGCGCTTGCCGGTAACGGCAAGAAGTCCAGCTACAGCGACCCGTCGTCCGAGCAGGACCCGGCCAAGGACCAGTTTGCGCGCATGCTCCATCCTGCCAATACGCCCGGCCACGCGCAGGCGCCCGAGCGCGTGCCGGCCAAGCCGGCCGCGCCCAAGCCCAAGCAGTCCGACACCCAGCGCGACGACGACACGCGCGACGATGCGGCCGGCGATGCCACCGCACGGCCGCGTGCGCAGGACGGCCAGGCCAAGCCCGCCACCTCCAGCGCCACCAAGGATCCGGCAACCACCGACAGCAGCACGGCCGCCAGCGCCGGCAAGAGCGGCAAGACCGCCAAGGCCGCCGCTGCCAGCGAAGACGCGACCGCCGAAACGGCCACCAGCACCGATGCCGGCTGGCCGCCGCAAGGCCTGGGCGGCTTCGGCATGGGCCTGTTGGCCCAGGCGCTGCCGGGCGGCGACGTCCTGGCTGCGGCAGCCGCAGCGCTGACCGCCAGCATGGCCGGCGCAGCCAGCGCCACGCCCGCAGCGACCGCATTGCCCACCGACGCAGCCGCCCCCGCCGCCACCGCGACGGCCACGACCGCCCTACCCGCCCTGGGCGCGCTGGCGCCGGCCGCCCTTGCCGGCGCCAAGCCCACCTCGACCACGGCAGTGAGCGGCGATGCGCAGACCGCCGCGCTGATGAGCATGGCCGCCAAGGCACTGGAGCCGGTCGCCGACGACAGCGCAGCTCCGGCCGCGCCGGATGCCCCGGCATTCGTCCTGCCGACCACCACCGCGCCGGCACTCAACCGCCTGCAGGAGGCGACACCGATCTTCAGCGCCTCGCCCACCCCCACCCCTGACCTGGGCAGCGACAGCTTCGACGACGCCATGGGCGCGCGCCTGAGCTGGCTGGCCGACCAGAAGATCGGCCACGCCCATATCAAGGTCACCCCGAACGAGATGGGCCCGGTGGAGGTGCGCCTGCATCTGGATGGCGACAAGGTCAACGCCAGCTTTACCGCCGCCAATGCCGACACCCGTCAGGCGCTGGAACAGAGCCTGCCGCGGCTGCGCGACATGCTCGGGCAGAACGGCTTCCAGCTCGGGCAGGCCGATGTAGGGCAGCAACAGCAGAGCCAGACCGGCAACCGCAATGGCGGTGGCCGCGACGGCAATGGCCTCAGCCTGGACGACAGCCCGCCCGTCGGAATTCCGTCGGTGGTGTTGCGCCAGCGTGGATTGCTGGACGCCTACGCCTGAGCCAGCGCGCCGGATCGGCCGGCGCACTGCGCAAACCGGCCGCCCCGGCGCCGCTGCCGCCCGCCCGACACCCCTGCAGCGCAAGGCTTGCGGGGGTTTTCACGTCTGCGCGCACACCGCGCCAGGAAACCGTCGCAGTTTTGGCATGCCGATTGCATCCATCGGGTGAGCATTCCCCTGGAGCACACCGTGGCAGCCGCAAAGAAACCCGAAAAGAGCGAAGACAAGGACGAAAAGAAGAAAGGCGGCAAGAAGCCTCTTCTGCTGATCGCCATTGGCGTGGTCGTGCTGGCCGCGGCCGGCGGCGGCGCCTGGTTCTTTCTGGGCCACAAGGGTGAGGAGAAAGGCGGCAAGCACGACGCACCCAAGGTGGCCGAAGTCCCCAAGCCGGCCCAGTACTTTCCGATGGACCCGGCGATCGTGGTCAACCTGGCCGACCCGGGCGACGGCCCGCAGTACCTGCAGGTCGAAGTGCAGCTGGTCACCCGCGACCCGGAAGAGCTCAAACTCATTACCGAAAACGCGCCCGCCATCCGCGCGCACCTGCTGATGCTGCTGTCCCAGGTCAAGGCCACCGACGTGGCCGACCTGGCCGGCAAGCAGAAGCTGCAGAAATCCGCGCTGGCCGAAGCGCAGAAGGTCATGACCAGCGAAACCGGCAAGAAGTGCGTCGAAGAACTGCTGTTCACCAGTTTCGTTACCCAGTAAGGCTGCCCGATGAGCGTCAGTGACCTGCTTTCCCAGGACGAAATCGATGCCCTGCTGCACGGCGTGGATTCGGGCGCGGTCAACACCGAGCCGGAGCCGTTGCCCGGCGAGGCGCGCCAGTACGACCTGTCCAGCCAGGACCGCATCATCCGCGGTCGCATGCCGACCCTGGAGATGGTCAACGAGCGCTTTGCGCGGTTGTGGCGGATCGGCCTGTTCAACCTGATCCGGCGCTCGGCCGACCTGTCGGTGCGCGGCATCGACCTGGTCAAGTTCAACGAGTACATGCACTCGCTGTATGTGCCGACCAACCTCAACCTGATCCGCTTCAAGCCGCTTCGCGGCACCGGCCTGATCGTGTTCGAACCGACCCTGGTGTTCACCGTGGTGGACAACTTCTTCGGTGGCGACGGCCGCTTCCACACCCGCATCGAAGGCCGCGAATTCACCGCCACCGAGATGCGCGTGATCCAGCTGATGCTCAAGCAGACCTTCGCCGACCTGAAGGAAGCCTGGGCGCCGGTGATGGACGTGGACTTCGAGTACATCAATTCGGAGATCAACCCGCACTTCGCCAACATCGTCACCCCGCGCGAGTACGTGGTGGTATGCCGGTTCCATGTGGAGCTGGAAGGCGGCGGCGGCGAGATCCACATCACCCTGCCGTACTCGATGCTGGAGCCGATCCGCGAACTGCTCGACGCCGGCATCCAGAGCGACCGCAACGACCGCGACGACTCCTGGAACGTGATGCTGCGCGAGCAGCTGGACACCGCCGAAGTGACCCTGTCCAGCGTGCTGGCCAGCAAGCGCATGAGCCTGCGCCAGCTCACCGGCCTGAAGGTCGGCGACATCCTGCCGATCGACCTGCCCGCCCAGGTGCCGCTGTGCGTTGAAGACATCCCCTTGTTCACCGGCGAATTCGGCGTCTCCAACGGCAACAACGCCGTCAAGATCACCGCCGTGCGCCCGCCGGGCGTGCAAGCCCCGCGCGCCGTTCCCTCCCAGGACTCCAACTCATGATCAACTCCGACACCCTCGACGCCGCGCCCGCCACCTTCGACAGCCTGCAGGCCGAGCAAGACCAGAACGCTGCCGACCTCAACCTGGACGTGATCCTGGACGTGCCGGTGACGCTGTCGCTGGAAGTGGGCCGTGCGCGCATCCCGATCCGCAACCTGCTGCAGCTCAACCAGGGCTCGGTGGTGGAACTGGAGCGCGGCGCCGGCGAACCGCTGGACGTCTACGTCAACGGCACCCTGATCGCGCATGGCGAAGTGGTGGTCATCAACGACCGCTTCGGCATCCGCCTGACCGATGTGGTCAGCCCCAGCGAACGGATCCGGAGGCTGCGGTGATCGGCCTGCTGGCCGCCGCGGCGCCGGCCGCGGCAAAGGCCACCCAGGTCGGCGCGCAGGCGCCGTCCTCGCCTGGCCTGTTTGGCGCAGTCTTTGCATTGCTGTTGGTGCTCGCGCTGATCGTCGGCCTGGGCTGGTTGCTCAAGCGCATGCCCGGCAGCGGATTTCGCAGCAGCGAGGGCCTGCGCGTGGTGACCAGCCTGGCAGTGGGTGCCAAGGAGCGCGTGGTGGTGGTGGAAGTGAACGGCCAGCAGCTGTTGCTCGGCGTCACCGCCGGCGGCATCAGCACCCTGCATACCCTGCCCGAACCGCTGCCGCCCACGCCTGCCCCCACCCTGCCCAACCTCAAGCAACTCCCCAATTTCGCCCAGCTGCTCGCTCAGAAGCTGCGCAAGGATCCGTGACATGTTCAGTAGCTGGAATCGCTGGGGGCGCAGCCTCCGCCTGGTGTTGATCCTGCTGGTGATGAGCTGCCCGCTGCTGGCCGCCGCCGCCCCGGCCGCGCTGCCGTCGATGGCCCAGGCCGCCGCCCCTGCCGCTGCCCCGGCGGCAGTGCCGCCCGGTTCCAACCAGCTGCCGAACCTGCCCAACGTGAGCGTGGGCCGCATCGGCGACCAGCCGGTCAGCCTGCCGTTGCAGACCCTGCTGCTGATGACGGCGATCACCCTGCTGCCGTCGATGCTGCTGGTGCTGACTGCCTTCACCCGCATCACCATCGTGCTGGGCCTGCTGCGCCAGGCGCTGGGCACCGGCCAGACCCCGTCCAATCAGGTGCTGCTGGGCCTGGCGATGTTCCTGACCGCACTGGTGATGATGCCGGTGTGGCAGAAGATGTGGGGCGCCGGCCTGCAGCCGTACCTCAACAACCAGATCGACTTCTCCACCGCCTGGACATTGACCACCCAGCCGCTGCGCGCCTTCATGCTGGCGCAGATCCGCGAGACCGATCTGATGACCTTCGCGGGCATGGCCGGCGACGGCAAGTACGCCGGCCCGGACGCGGTGCCGTTCCCGGTGCTGGTGGCCTCGTTCGTGACCAGCGAGCTGAAGACCGCCTTCGAAATCGGCTTTCTCATCTTCATCCCGTTCGTGATCATCGACCTGGTGGTGGCCAGCGTGCTGATGTCGATGGGCATGATGATGCTGTCGCCGATGCTGATCTCCGCGCCGTTCAAGATTTTGCTGTTCATCCTGGTGGATGGCTGGGTCTTGGTGGTCGGCACGCTGGCGGCGAGCTTCAACGCGTCGTAGCCGCAAGGCCTGCATGCGCGCCGCCCTGCTTGCGTGTCTACCCGGTTTGCCGGCTTCGGTGGGCGGTCCCGAGGTAGAGCAGCAAGCGCCGACGCTACTGCAGAGCAAATGACAACGGCGATAGCCAGTGCAGCCAGTGGCGGCCGAAGCCTACAGCGGAGCAATGCCCCAGCGGAGCGACACAACACGGGTGGCTTCGCCCCGCACCCTCACCCCAACCCCTCTCCCGCAGGAGAGGGGCCAGCTCCTGCAGCCCGCAGCTCCCTGAGCCCATACACCGTCGAACCAGCTCAGCTCTCCTCCCCCTATTCACACTCCCGCCTCCCGCCTCCCGCCTCCCGCCTCCCGCCTCCCGATTCCCGATTCCCGATTCCCGATTCCCGATTCCCGACTCCCGACTCCCGACTCCCGCCTCCCGCCTCCCGCCTCCCGCCTCCCGATTCCCGATTCCCGATTCCCGATTCCCGATTCCCGATTCCCGATTCCCGATTCCCGACTCCCGACTCCCGACTCCCGATTCCCGATTCCCGAATCCCGATTCCCCGCCCCCATTGGCACCCCACTTGCATCACAGCACCCCATGAGCCCTGAAATCGCCCTGACTGAATTGCGTGGTGGCCTGGTCACCGTCCTGTGGATTGCCGGGCCGATGCTGCTGGCGGTGCTGGTGGTCGGTGTGGTCATTGGCGTGGTGCAGGCCGCCACCCAGTTGAACGAACCCACCATTGCGTTCGTGGCCAAGGCGGTCGCGTTGACGGCCACCTTGTTTGCCACCGGCAGCATGCTGCTGGGGCACCTGGTGGAGTTCACCATCGCGCTGTTCCAGCGCATTCCGCATCTGATCGGCTAGCGGGCCGGCACGGATGGATGCTGCCACCCAGATGGTGATCGACGGCCAGCGCGCGTTTGCGATGGTCGGGGCGATCATGTGGACGATGCTGCGGACCGGCGCCTTGCTGACCGCCATGCCGTTGATCGGCACGCGTGCGGTGCCCGGGCGGGTGCGGGTCATGCTGACCGGGACCCTGGCGATGGCGCTGGCACCGATCCTGCCGCCAGTGCCCGAGTGGGACGGGTTCACCGCCAGCGCAGTGCTGAGCATTGCGCGCGAGCTGGCGGTGGGCGCGAGCATGGGCTTCATGCTCAAGCTGATCTTCGAGGCGGGCGCGCTGGCCGGCGAGCTGGTGTCGCAGTCCACCGGCCTGTCGTTCGCGCAGATGTCCGACCCGATGCGCGGGGTGACCTCCGGCGTGATCGCACAGTGGTTCTATATCGGTTTCGGGCTGTTGTTCTTTGCTGCCAACGGCCACCTGGCGGTGATCGCGCTGCTGGTGGACAGCTACAAGGCGCTGCCGATCGGCACCGCAATCCCCGATGCCGGCGCCTTTGCCGAAGTGGCGCCGACATTGTTCCTGCAGATCCTGCGCGGCGGGTTGACCCTGGCGTTGCCGATGATGGTGGCGATGCTGGCGGTCAACCTGGCCTTCGGCGCACTGGCCAAGGCGGCACCGGCGCTGAACCCCATGCAGCTGGGCCTGCCGCTGACGGTGTTGCTGGGACTGTTCCTGTTGTCCAGCTTTGCGAGCGAATTCGCCCCGCCGGTGCAACGCATGTTCGACACTGCCTTCGATGCCGCCAGAGAACTGACGGGCTGACCACGCCACACCTCAAGTTTTGTAACCGGTCGCCGTCAACGCTGGGGACGATTGGCCCGTTCAATCGGCACACCCCTCTTTCCGCGGAAACCGATGCTCATCTCAGCGCTGTTCGCCTGCCCTGCTTCGCGACGCGCTGCGTCGCGGGCGCGTCTGTGGCTGCTGGCGGTCGCGCTGCTGCTGGCCTGCATGACCGGCGCGCACGCACAGAGTTACAGCCTTCGCGATTACGGGCAGGCAGACGGCTTGCAGGGCATGACCATCAACGGGCTGGTCGAAGACCGGCGCGGCGAGGTGTGGGTGGCGACCGAGCTGGCGCTGCACCGCTTCGAACGCGACCGCTTCATTCCGGTCGAGCGGGAGAGCGGGCTGGATGCCCGCTATACGCGCGCGCTGACGCTGGACGATGCAGGGCGGCTGTGGGTTGCCACCGCCAATGGCGTCTTCGTGCGCAGCGGCGAGCGGTTCGTGCAGGTGTTGAAGGAGGGCAAGCGCATCAGGGCCGATGCGGGCAACGTGATCGCGCGCTACCGCAACGGCGTGGCGGTCATCAGTGATGGCGCGCTGCTGGCGCTGACGCCGGCTGCCGACGGTTCCTGGCAGGTGCAGACGCTGACACTGCAAACGCGCGATGGCACCGTGTTGAAGACCGGCCCTACCCTGCTGGCCGATGGCCGGTTCCTGTGGGTGTCCTGCAATGCCGGCGTCTGTCGTCTGGACGCCAATGGCACCGTGGTCGAAACCTTGTCCGACGCCGATGGCGTACCGGCCAGGCGGTGGCGCGTGATCTTTCGCGAGCGTGGCGGCCGGCTGTGGTTGCGCGGCGGCGGCATCATGGTGTCGCGCGAACCGGGCGCCTCCCGTTTCCAGGAGCGCCCGGCCAATCCGCACAACAGCTTCGAAACCATGTCCGGCGCCACCACGATGGTGGAAGACGCGCATGGCCGCATGCTGACGCGGTCGGATCACGGCCTGGTGCGTTGGGACGGTTCGCATTGGACCGATATCGGCACCGATCAGGGCCTGCAGCTGGATGCGATGGTTGGCCCGCTGCTGTTCCAGAGCACCGGGACCTTGTGGATCGGCACGCGCGGGACCGGGCTGCAGCGCCTGCTCGGCTACGGCAACATCGAGCATCTCACCGAAGCACAGGGCATGGCGTCGGCGCCCATCTGGTCGATGCAGCGCCTGCCCGACGGCACGCTCGCAGTAGGCGCCGACGGCGGTGCCAACCTGCTCGCGCGACACGCCGTGCGTGCGCAGCCGTGGCGGCTGGAGGATGGCAAGCCGTTGTCGCAGACGCTGAACATCGCGGTGGCACCGGACGGCGCGGCCTGGGTGTCGTACTACTCCGGCGCCATCGCGCGGCGCGATCCAGTCACCGGATTGACCCGGCAGGTGATGGATCTGCCGCGGCCGGGCTACAAGATCCTGTTCGATGCCACCGGTTCGGTCTGGATTGCGACCTCGCGCGGGCTCGGGCACGGCCAAGCCAGCCCGCCTTACACGCTGGTGTCCGATCCGGCGATGGCGACCAGGTTCATTGGTGACATCGACTTGGACCCCCAAGGCCGCCTGTGGGCCGCCACCGGCGATGGTCTGTACCGGCGTGACGGCACGACATGGGTGCACGTGCCGGTCACCGGCACGTTGCCCACGCAGGACATGTACCAGATCGATTTCGCACCCGATGGCGAAATCTGGCTGTCATTGCGCGAAACCGGGCTATGGCATGGCCGCCTGCAGGCCGATGGCAGCCTGCCGGTCCAGGCGGTGGACGACCCGTTGTTGTCCAGGGTGATGCCATTCATCCTGCGTCACGATCGCAAGGGACGGCTATGGGTGGGCAGCAGCCAGGGGCTGGATCTGTACCAGCAGGGACGTTGGTCGCGCATCACCCGTGCAGAAGGCCTGCTGTGGGACGACCTTTCGTCCAATGCGTTTCTGGAAGACGACGACGGCAGCATCTGGATCGGCAGCAGCAGAGGGCTCAGCCATCTGCGCGACCCGCAGCGGTTGTTTGCGGCACAGGCGCTCAAGGTCGAGATCGGCCAGGTCCGTCGCGGCACCCAGATCGTCCGGGCCGGCAGCGCGCTGGACTGGTCCGAAACGCCGCTGGACATCGAGCTTCGCACGCCTGGCGTCGAAGGCGGCGCCGAGCGGATCAGTTTCCGCTATCGCGTGGAAGGCCATCAGGCGCGCTGGACCACCACCTCGCTCAGCCATCTCACCTACCCACTGCTGCCACCGGGCCGTTACACGCTCGAGGTGCAGGCGCTGGATGCCTATCAACGCAGCGCAAGCGCCGTGGCGCGGTTCCACTTCGTGCTGCGCCCACCCTGGTGGCGCGGCATCCCCGCACTGATCGGCTATGGGGTGCTGGCCATTGCAGCGGTGATCGTGCTGTTGCGCTGGCGTACCGCCAAACTGCTGCGCCGCAAGCGCGAGCTGGAGCAGCTGGTGGCCGAACGCACCGCCGAGCTGGAGCAGGACAAGCGCGATCTGGAATCGGCCCGTGCCGCGCTCGCGCTCAAGGCCACCCACGACGAACTCACCGGCCTGCTCAACCGCGCCGGCATCCTGGCGGCCCTGCGCGACCTGCTGGAACGCGCCGATGCGACGGCGCGGCCGTTGGCGGTGGTGCTGATCGACCTGGACCATTTCAAGCTGGTCAACGACCAGCATGGCCACCTGGCCGGCGATGCGGTGCTGGCCGGGGTGGGCCGGCGGATGGATACGCTGGTGCGTGGCGAGGACCGCATCGGCCGTTACGGCGGCGAGGAATTGCTGGCGCTGATGCCGGGGCTGACGCAGGAGGCCACGCATCGGCTGGATGCCCTGCACCGCGGCATCTGCGGCGACTACCCCATCGATGGCGGCTGGCTGCATGTCACCTGCTCGATCGGCGTGGCCTGGTTCCAGCCCGGCGAAACCCTCGAACAATTGCTGGCCCGCGCCGATGCAGCGCTGTACGCCGCCAAGCGCAGCGGCCGCAATCGCATCGATTACGACCATGGGCCGGTGCGCCCTGTCGCACCGGCCGGTCATCTCGACTGATCCGACCGGTGCAGCGCCGCGGCAGCGCTGCGCAGGGCCGGCGTGTGCGCCGATATCGCGTGTGCACCAGCACGGCCACAAGGGCCAATCCGGCGCAGGGCGCTCTGGTTGCCCAGCAGCGGGATGGACGCTCCGCGCCAGCGCCGCCGCCCCGGCGCCCAGCTTTGCGCTGCAGCCTTGACCGCGATCCAGATCGTGCATTGACGCTGGTCTCGGCCGTTCCACGACAGGACTGCGGCACGGTCCGGCCCGCTGATTCACCGCATCGATCGATTACTTAATGCAATTAAAGTAAGTCGCATGCACAGCCGCTAGTCGATAGATCGTGGCCTGGGATGGGGCCATCAATGGCAAGCGTGAGACGTCCGCGCGATGGCGCGGACCACACGCTTGGATGCGTGGGAGATCGAAACGCCCGTGGGGTTCTTGCACCGCCAATCGAGGTCGTCAGGCCGAGTGCCACCGTTGGCTGCGGTGCTGCTGTTGGCCCTGCTGTCGTTTGCGGAGCTGGCCGGTGCGCAGAGCGCCAGCATTCGGCGTTATGCCCACGATCAGGGCCTGCTCGGCCTGGCCGGCACCTGCCTGTTGCAGACCCGCCATACCCTGCTGTGGGTATGCACCGAGAGCGGCCTGTATCGCTACAACGGCCGCATCTTCCAGCAGGTTCCGCTGGACGGCCTGCGTAACGAACCGATCACCGCCATGAGCGAAGCGCCGGACGGTCGCCTGTGGGTTGCCGGGTTCCAGGCGCTGTTCGTCGGCGACGAACATGGCTTCCGCAAGCTTGCCCGCGACGAGGCCGAGCATCTGCAGGACGGCATGCTGCTGGCCAGCCCGTCGTGGGGCACGGTGATGCTCAACGGCGGCGAACTGGAGGTGCTGCGCCCGCGCAGCAACGGCAAGTGGCATAGCGACTACCTGCTGGACACCGCCACGCGGGTGCGGGTGCCGGAACTGTCCAAGGCGATGAGTCTGTCGGTGGAGGGCGACACCCTGTGGGTGGGGTGTGCGCGCAAGCTGTGCGCCATCGACGCGCAACGCCGGGTGCAGGTCTATGGCCCCGACCAGGGCGTGCCGGAGGATCGCTGGTCCAGCGTGCTGCGCGATCGCGACGGCGGGCTGTGGGCCCGTGGCGCCGGGACCCTGCTCCACCGCGCGCCGGGTGACGACCGCTTCCGAGTGCGCCCGCTGCCGCTGCTGGACGGCAGCACGGTCGGACGACAGGCACCGCTGGTGATGGATCGCGAAGGACGCGTGCTGGTGCGCCGCAACGATGGCCTGGTGCGCTGGGAACACGGCCGCTGGCGGACCTTCGGCGCCGACAACGGGCTGCCACCGGGCAGCAGCGATGCGATCGTGGTCGACCGCGACGGCGACCTCTGGATGACCGTGGACGGCGAAGGCCTGGTGCGTTGGGCCGGCTACGAATGGATCGAGAACTGGGACGCCACCCAGGGCATGCCGCCCGCCCCGACCTGGTCCATTGCACGCGATGCGCAGCACGCCTTGCTGGTGGGCAACGAGCACGGCGTGGGACGGCAGGCGCACCCGGGCGGGCGCTTTGCACCGGCGCTGCCGCAAGCCGGCATCCAGATCGTGGGCATGCAGCGCAGCAGCGACGGCAGCCTGTGGACGCTCAACTCGGCCGGCCACCTGCAGCGCTTCTGGCCCGATGGTCGCAACGCCGAGGTGGCCAAACTCCCGCGCACCGCCAGACGCCTGCTCCTGGATCGGCAGGGCCGGCTATGGATCCTCACCGCCGGCGGACTGTTCGTGATCGAGCGCCCGCTCGAGGGTGGCGCGCTGCAGCCAGTTGCCGGCATGCCCGCCATTGCCTACACCGATATCCAGCAGACCGCCGACGGCACGCTGTGGGTGTCCAGCGCCAATGGGCTGTTCCGGCTGCGCGGCGCGCACTGGGCCAAGGTGCCGGTGAAGGTCAACGGTGGCGATGCCGAGCCGTGGGTAAGCAAGTTCCATATCAGCGACAGCGGCGAAGTGTGGCTGGCGTTCTACCGCCCCGGCGTCTGGCACGGCAGGGTGCTGGCCGACGGCGTGGACCTGCAGGCCATCAGTGACGACGCCCTGCGCGATGTGGGTGTGTACCTGTTGCGCGGCGACAGCGTGGGCCGGATCTGGGTGGGCCATGCGCGTGGCGTGGAGGTCTATGACGGCGAGCGCTGGGCGCATCTGTCGCAATCGCAGGGGCTGATCTGGGACGACGTGTCCGAAGCGGCGTTCGCCGAGGATCCGGATGGTTCGGTGTGGATCGGCACCGCGCGCGGCGTCAGCCACCTGGCCGACCCGGCGCGGCTGTTCGACGATCGCCAGCCCAGCGTGCGGATCGACAGCGTCAGCCGCGGCGGCGTCCCGATCCGCAGCGGGCAGCTGCTGGGCTGGAGCGACAAACCGCTGCATATCGAACTGTCCACGATGGAGGTCTACGACGACCCGAGCCGGCTGACCGTGCGCTATCGCCTGCTCGGCCTGCACGACGAATGGATCCAGAGTGACGACCTGTCGATCGACCAACCGCCGCTGCCGTCCGGGCACTTCCGCCTGCAGGTGCAGGTGCTGGACCGCTATCGGCGCACCGCCTCGCCGGTCGTGGACCTGGCCTTTGCGGTGGCGCCGCTGTGGTGGCGCAGCCCGCCTGCGATTGCCTTGTACCTGCTGATCGGCAGCGGCCTGCTGATCGGGCTGTGGAGCTGGCGCCACCGTCATCTGATGGCGCGCGAGCGCATGCTGGCCGAGCTGGTGGCCGAGCGCACCTATCAGCTCGAACGCGAGAAGCACGAGCTGGAAAGCGCACGCGCCGCGCTGGCGCTGAAGGCCAGCCACGACGCGCTCACCGGCCTGCTCAACCGCTCCGGCATTCTCGAGGCCATGGGCGAGGAACTGCAGGCCTGCGCGCATGCAGAACACCCGTTGGCGGTGGTGTTGATCGACCTGGACCACTTCAAGCAGGTCAACGACGAACACGGCCACCTGGTCGGCGATGCGGTGCTGGCCAAGGTGGGCGCGCGGCTTACCGCCTGCCTGCGCGATTCGGACAAGGTGGGCCGGTACGGCGGCGAAGAACTGCTGTTGCTGCTGCCCGGCATGACCCGTCAGGGCCAGCATCGGCTGCGCGCCATCCACGAGGCGATCAGCCTGTCGCCCTACGAGGTGGGCGCTGCGCGCGCGCTGCAGGTGACCTGCTCGATCGGCGTGGCGTGGTACCGCGTCGGCGACACCGCCGCCACCCTGCTGGCGCGTGCGGACGAGGCCTTGTATCGGGCCAAGCGCCACGGCCGCAACCGTATCGAGCCGGAAGAGCCCGAGATTTCGGTGGCCTGAGCGCGCGCCCCCATGCACCGGGGACCCAGGCTCTCCGTGGGGCGCGTCGGTGCGTTGCGCGCGCCCGTGCTCGGCCGCTGGGCGAGCTGGCGGCAAAGCGGCAAAGCGGGTGAACGGGGGAACGGGGGAACGGGGGAACGGGGGAACGGGTGAACGGTCCAGGACGATCACGGTCCAGGACGATCGCCGCCTGCAGGCTTGGCACGCTGTGTCGCTGCCGGCGTCCGGGGCTGGCGGTCGCGGTTCTGGAATGCCGCTTGCATCGGAGGGCGTAATCCCCCACCGGCATCCCCATGTCCGAGTCCGAAGACGGCGGCGAGCGTACAGAGCTTCCCACCGAAAAACGCCTGCGCGAGGCCCGCGAACAGGGCAACTTCCCGCAATCGCGCGAGCTGTCCACCGCCGCGGTGTTTGGCGCCGGCGTGTTCGGGTTGATGGCACTGGCCGGCGGCATTGGCGATGGCGCGGCGGTCTGGATGAAGACCGCACTCAGCCCCGACCCCAGGATGCGCGAAAACCCGATGGCCCTGTTCGGCCATTTCGGCGACCTGCTGCTGCAGTTGCTGTGGGTGATGCTGCCGCTGATCGGCGTGTGCCTGCTGGCCGGGCTGGCCGGGCCGCTGATGATGAGCGGCCTGCATTTTTCCAGCAAGGCGATCATGCCCGACCTCACCAAGCTCAACCCGATGAACGGGATCAAGCGCATGTGGGGCAGCAACAGCCTGGCCGAGCTGGTCAAGTCGGTGCTGCGCCTGCTGTTCGTCGGCCTGGCCGCCTGGCTGTGCATCTCCAAGAGCCTGCCCGGCCTGCGTGCGCTGGTGAACCAGCCGCTGGAACAGGCGGTGGGCAACGGCCTGGACTTCACCAAGAGCCTGCTGTTCTACACCGCAGGCGCCTTGGTGCTGCTGGCGGCCATCGACGCGCCGTACCAGAAGTGGAACTGGCTGCGGAAGCTGAAGATGACCCGCGAAGAGATCAAGCGCGAGATGAAGGAAAGCGAGGGCAGCCCGGAGGTCAAGGGCCGCATCCGCCAGATGCAGATGCAGATGTCGCAGCGCCAGATGATGGAAGCAGTGCCCAAGGCCGACGTGGTGCTGATGAATCCGACCCACTACGCGGTGGCGCTCAAGTACGAGGGCGGCAAGATGCGCGCGCCGATCGTGGTGGCCAAGGGCGTGGACGAAATGGCCTTCCGCATCCGCGAAGCCTGCGAACAGCACCGGGTGGCGATCGTCACCGCCCCGCCTTTGGCACGCGCCTTGTATAGGGAAGCCCAAATCGGCAAGGAAATTCCCGTGAGACTCTATTCGGTCGTGGCCCAGGCCCTGTCCTACGTCTACCAGTTGCGCGGGTGGAATGGCGGCCCGATGCCGGAACTGCCCTCGCTCGAAGTGGATGAGTTCGGCAAGGGGGCCAGCGCATGAGCGCCCAACCCGCCCCGATGAACGCCCGCCGCGTCATGGAGTTGCTGCGTAACGGCCTGGGTGCCCCGCTGGCCCTGATGGCCATGCTGGCCATGCTGATGGTGCCGCTGGCCGCGCCGGTGCTGGACGCGCTGTTCACCTTCAACATCGCCATCTCCCTGATGGTGCTGCTGGCGGTGGTGTACGTGCAGCGCCCGCTGGAATTCACCATTTTCCCCATCGTGCTGTTGATGACCACGATGCTGCGGCTGGCGCTGAACGTGGCCTCCAGCCGCGTGATCCTGATCAACGGCCAGGACGGCCACGCCGCCGCCGGCAAGGTGATCGAGGCGTTCGGCCAGTTCGTGATCGGCGGCAACTACGCCGTGGGTATCGTGGTGTTCGCGATCCTGACCATCATCAACTTCGTGGTCATCACCAAGGGTGCCGGGCGCGTGTCGGAAGTGACCGCGCGCTTCATCCTGGACGCCATGCCCGGCAAGCAGATGGCCATCGACGCCGACCTCAACGCCGGTTTGCTGACGCGTGAGGAAGCCAAGGCCCGCCGCGAGGAAGTGCGCGAGGAAGCCGACTTCTACGGCGCGATGGACGGTGCCAACAAGTTCATCCGCGGCGACGCCATCGCCGCCATCCTGATCCTGTTCATCAACCTCATCGGCGGCATGGCCGTCGGCATGTTCCAGCACGGCATGAGCTTCGTGGATGCCGCGTCCACCTACACCCTGCTGTCGATCGGCGACGGATTGGTGGCGCAGCTGCCGGCCTTGCTGGTGTCGTCCTCGGTGGCCTTGCTGGTGACCCGCGCCTCGCGGGCGCAGGACATGCGCGGGGCAATGATTAGCCAGGTGTTCGGCCAGCATCGCGCACTGGCGGTGGCCGCGGCCATCCTGGGCCTGGTCGGCCTGGTGCCGGGCATGCCGAACGTCGCGTTTTTGACGCTGGGCCTGATCCTGGGCGTGATCGCCTGGAAAATGTACAAGCGCAGCCTGGTGGCGCCGGCGGCAGGGGATGCGGCCGCCGACCCGCAGGCGGCTGCGGCGGCCACTGCCGCCCAGGCCAGCGCGGAACTGAGCTGGGACGAACTGCGCCCGATCGACCCGCTGGGGCTGGAAGTGGGCTACCGGCTGATCCCGCTGGTGGACAAGCACCAGGGCGGCGAATTGATGGCGCGCATCAAGGGCGTGCGCCGCAAGCTCACCCAGGACATCGGTTTCCTGGTGCCGCCGGTGCATATCCGCGACAACCTGGAGTTGTCGGCCAATGCGTATCGGCTGCTGGTGCACGGCGTGCCGGTGGCCACCGCCGAAATCTACCCCGACCGCGAGCTGGCGCTGGACCCGGGCGGTGCGCTCGGCCAGCTCGACGGCATTCCCGGCAAGGACCCGGCGTTCGGCCTGGACGCCACCTGGATCCAGCCGCATCAGCGCGCCTATGCCGAATCGATGGGCTACACCGTGGTCGACCCGGCCACCGTGGTGGCCACCCATCTGTCGCACCTGATCCGCGAACACGCCCCGGAACTGCTCGGCCACGAAGAAGTGCAGCAGTTGCTGGCAACCCTGGCCAAGACCGCGCCCAAGATGGTCGAGGACCTCACCCCCAAGGCGCTGCCGCTGTCGGTGGTGGTGCGCGTGCTGCAGAACCTGCTGATCGAGCGCATCCCGGTACGCCAGCTGCGCAAGATCGTCGAAGCGCTGGTCGAGCACGCCCCGCACAGCCAGGACCCGGCCACCCTCACCGCAGCGGTACGCACCTCGCTGGGCCGCTTCATCGTGCAGGAGATCGCCGGCATGTCCGCCGAACTGCCGGTGTTCACCCTGGCCCCGCAGCTGGAGCGCGTGCTGCAGGAATCCACCCACGGCAACGGCGTGGCACTGGAACCCGGCCTGGCCGAGCGCCTGCACCAGAGCCTGGCCGATTGCGTGGGCAAGCAGGAAGCCCGCAACGAACCGGCGGTGGTGCTGGTCCCCGGCCAGGTACGCGCGGCGCTGGCCCGCCTGGTCCGCCACAGCGTGCCCAGCCTGTCGGTGCTGGCCTACAGCGAAGTGCCGGAAGACAAGCGCCTGAAGCTGGTCGGCACCATCAGCTAAAGACCAACGGCCCTCATCCGGCGCTGCGCGCCACCTTCTCCCGCCCGCGGGAGAAGGCAACGGGTTGCCAGCGCTGCAGCGGCGTTCCACCAACGCCTCCTTCCCCTGCCTGCAAACGCCTCCCTTCCCCGCCTGTAAATGCCTCCCTTCCCCCGCCTGCGGGGGAAGGTGCCCGAAGGGCGGATGGGGGCAGCAGTCTGGCGATATTCCCGCAGGTAGGACTCGCACGGCACCAACCGCCCCTCATCCGGCGCTGCGCGCCACCTTCTCCCGCCCGCGGGAGAAGGCAACGGGTTGCCAGCGCTGCAGCGGCGCTCCACCAACGCCTGCTTCCCCTGCCTGCAAACGCCTCCCTTCCCCCGCCTGCGGGGGAAGGTGCCCGAAGGGCGGATGGGGGCAGCAGAGGCAGCCGCCGCACGCGCAACCCTCCTGATCGAGCGCCAGAAATCCAGCACTGCGGTTTTGGCACACCACATGCATTAGCTCTGGCGAGACCGCAGACAGCTCCACCGCTGCGGGGCGGATGGCAGGACTTGGAACACAAACGGGACATGCAACTCATGACGCTGGCAACACACCCACATTCATCGCGCACCCGTCCGGCGTCCGGCGGGTCCCGTTCCTGGAGGCACGTGGCATGAAGATCAAACGCTTTGTTGCCCCGGACATGCGCACCGCATTCCGCATGGTGCGTGACGAGCACGGCCCGGATGCGGTGATCCTGTCCAACCGCCGCACCGCCGAAGGCATCGAAATCGTCGCGGCCAGCAATTACGACGAAGAACTGGTGCAGCGCGCCCTTGAAACCGCCCGCGCCGAGACCCCGGCCAGCGCCGCGCCCGCCCAGCAGGCGCCCGTGCAGCAGGCTCCGGTGCAGCAGGCCCCGGCCCAGCCGGCGGCCCGCCCCGCCGCGCCGGTGCATGCTCCGCTGAAGCCAGCCGCCGAGGCCGGCATGAGCCACCGCCAGCGCGTTGCCAGCGCCGCTGAAGAGATGATCGCCGCCATGGCCCTGCGCCAGCCGGTCAGCGTGCCGCGTCAGGCCCCGGTGGCCGCCCCGATCCGCAGCGCCGCGCCGATGCCGGCCGTGCAGGAGCTGGCTGCCCCGGTGGCGCAGCGTCAGGACCATGCGCTGTCGGCGGTGCCGGAACAGCTGTTCGCCGACTTCCTGACCACCGCCCCGGTCCAGCGCCCGGCGCTGCAGACCGCTCCGAGCCCGGCTCCGGCTCCGATCGCTGCCGCCGCCCCGGCCTACGCCGCACATGGCCAGGACGACGACGCCTTCGCCGATGAGGCCGACTTCGATCTGGACGACGCCCTGCCGCAGATCCTGCCGCCGGCTGCGCTGCCGCCGATCGTCGTTGCCCCCGCCGCGCTGGCCGCGGTGCCGGTGGCTGCGGCGCCGGTCGCGCAGAACGATGAAGAACTCAAGCAGCTGCGCGGCGAACTGGCGCTGATGCGGCAGATGATCGAGCGCGAAATGAACCGCCTCACCGACGAGCGCCTGCGCGGCTCCCCGGTGCGTGCGCAGGCCCTGGAGCTGATGGACGACTACGGCTTCGACGCCGGTCTGACCCGCGACATCGCCATGCAGATCCCGGCCGATACCGAATTGCACCGTGGCCGCGGGCTGATGCTGGGCCTGTTGTCCAAGCGCCTGCCGGTGGCCCCGGTCGACCCGCTGGAACGTGGCGGCGTGATCGCCCTGGTCGGCCCGACCGGCGCCGGCAAGACCACCACCATCGCCAAGCTGGCGCAGCGCTTCGCCGCCCAGCACGCCCCGCGCGACGTGGCCCTGGTCACCACCGACACCTTGCGCGTCGGTGGCCGCGAACAGCTGCACAGCTACGGCCGTCAGCTCGGCATCGCCGTGCACGAGGCCGATAGCGCCGAAAGCCTGCTGGAACTGCTGGAGCGTCTGCGCGACTACAAGCTGGTGCTGATCGACACCGCTGGCATGGGCCAGCGCGACCGTGCCCTGGCCGCCCAGCTGAACTGGCTGCGCGCCGCCCAGCAGGTCACCTCGCTGCTGGTGCTGCCCGCCAACTCCCATTTCGCCGACCTCGACGAGGTCGTGCGCCGCTTCGCCCACGCCAAGCCCCAAGGCGTGGTGCTGACCAAACTCGACGAGACCGGCCGCTTCGGCAGCGCCTTGTCGGTGGTGGTCGACCACCAAATGCCCATCACCTGGGTGACTGACGGACAGCGGGTCCCCGACGACCTGCACCGCGCCAATGCCGCCAGTCTCGTTCTTCGTCTTGAAGATTTGCGGCGCGCTGCCGATAAGCCCTGTACTCCGGAGCACAACCATGCAGTCGCGTGAATACGCCAAGCTGACCAACGCCTTCCCCCTGTCGGCGACCCGTCCCGAGCCTTTGGGCCCGGTGCGCACCATTGCCGTGACCGGTGGCAAGGGTGGCGTGGGTAAAACCAACATCTCCGCCAACCTGGCCGTGGCGCTTGCCGACATGGGCAAGCGCACCCTGCTGCTCGACGCCGACCTTGGCCTGGCCAACCTGGATGTGGTCTTGGGACTCTCGCCCAAGTACACCCTGGCCGACCTGATCGCCGGCCGTTGCACGCTCGATGAAGTGATCATCGAAGGCCCCGGCGGCGTGCTGGTGGTGCCGGCCGCGTCCGGTCGCCGCCACATGGCCGAACTGGCCCCGGCCCAGCACATCGGCCTGGTCAACGTGTTCTCCGAACTGGAACGCGACCTGGACGTGATGGTCATCGATACCGCCGCCGGCATCACCGACAGCGTGCTGACCTTCTGCCAGGCCGCCCAGGACACCGTGGTGGTGGTCTGCGACGAGCCGGCCTCGATCACCGACGCCTACGCGCTGATCAAGGTGCTCTCGCGCGAACGCGGCGTGGACCGCCTGCAGATCATCGCCAACATGGTGCGCGACCCCAATGAAGGCCGCCTGCTGTACGACAAGCTCTCCCGGGTCTGCGAAAAGTTCCTTGGCGACGTCTCGCTGAACTATCTCGGCCACGTGCCGCAGGACGACTGGCTGCGCCTGTCGGTGCAGCGTCAGCAACCCGTCATCAAGGCCTACCCGTCCAGTCCGTCGGCGCAGGCGATTGCCGAAATCGCACGCCGTACCTCGCGCTGGCAGGCACCCACCGTGCCGCGCGGCAACGTCGAGTTCTTTGTCGAACGCATCATCCAACGGGGAGTGGCCGCATGAGCACCGCTACCGCCACCACGGCCAGCGCGCAGTACCGCGCCGTGCAGCGCAACAACGCCAACGACGTGGTGACCCAGCACGCCGACCTGGTCCGCCGCATTGCCCACCATCTGGCCGCGCGCCTGCCGGCCAGCGTGGAAGTGGACGACCTGATCCAGGCCGGCATGATCGGCCTGATCGAAGCCTCGCGCAGCTACGACTCCGACCAGGGTGCCTCGTTCGAAACCTATGCCTCGATCCGCATCCGCGGCTCGATGATCGACGAGATCCGCCGGGGCGACTGGGTGCCGCGTTCGGTGCACCGCCGCGCCCGTGACGCCGCTGCTGCCGTGCGCAAGATCGAGCAGAACACCGGCCGCGCCGCCGCCGCCACCGAAGTGGCCGCCGCCATGGAAATGCCGCTGCCCGACTACCTGCGCCTGATGGAAGACGCCGCACGTGGCCAGGTGCTGAGCCTGGAATCGCGCATCGAAGATCACGGCGAGCTGGACACCACCGCCAAGGGTGGCCCCAATCCGCAGCAGATGATGGAGCGTGGCGAATTCGGCCGCGAGCTGGGCAAGGCCATCGGCCAGTTGCCCGAGCGCGAGCAGCTGGTGCTGTCGCTGTACTACGAACAGGAATTGAACCTGAAGGAAATCGGCGCCGTGCTGGGCGTCAGCGAATCGCGCGTGTGCCAGATCCATGGCCAGGCGGTGGTGCGTTTGCGTGGCCGCCTCAAGGTCTTCGAACTGGCCGATGCCGGCGTCGAAGTCGACGACTGAATTTTTCGCGTAATTTTTCGTGTTAGGAGCTTGATGTGAACAAGAACATGCGGATCCTGATCGTGGACGACTTCTCGACGATGCGACGCATCGTCAAGAATCTGTTGGCGGATCTCGGCTTCACCAATACCGCAGAGGCCGAAGACGGCAACAGCGCGCTGGCCGCGTTGCGCGCGGGCCCGTTCGACTTCGTGGTGACGGACTGGAACATGCCCGGCATGACCGGCATCGACCTGCTGCGCAACATCCGCGCCGACGCCAAGCTCAAGCACCTGCCGGTGATGATGGTGACCGCCGAAGCCAAGCGCGAGCAGATCATCGAAGCGGCCCAGTGCGGCGTCAACGGCTACATCATCAAGCCGTTTACCGCGCAGACGCTGGAAGAAAAGCTGGGCAAGGTGTTCGAACGTCTGGCGGCGACCGCCTGATGAACGCCACCGTGGAAACCGATGCCGAACGTGCCGCGTTGATCGAGCGCCTGCAAGGCGCACTCGATGCACTGGAAAGCGGTGACCAGGTCGCCTGGCGGCGCGAGGTCGACCACCTCGCCGCCCTGCGCACGCGCCCGATGATGCAGAGCCTGAGCCGGCTTGCCCGCGAACTTGGCCAGGCGCTGGGCGAGCTGCCCACCGTGCCCGAAGAAGCCGGTGAGCTGGACGATGCCTGCTCGCGCCTGGATCACGTGGTGGAGATGACCGAAAAGGCCAGCCACCGCACGCTGGACCTGGTCGAGGAATGCCGCGTGCTGGCCAACCAGCTGCGCGATGGCGGCCTCAATCAGGACCAGGGCGCGCTGATGGACAAGATGCGCCACAACCTCACCGAGCTGTCGCTGGCGCAAAGCTATCAGGACCTCAGCGGCCAGATCATCCGCCGCGTGGCCGGCATCGTGCGCCGCGTGCACGAGGGCTTCGGTGCGCTCGGCCTGCCGCCGAAGAATCCCGAGCCGAAGAAAGACGACGGCGGTCTTGCCGGTCCTGCGATCAAGGGCCTGGACCGTCACGCCGTGTCGCAGGACGACGCCGACGATTTGCTGTCCGGATTGGGGTTGTAACCATGAGTGCCGTTCCAGACGATATTGCTGCCGATTTCATCGTCGAGGCCCAGGAAATCCTGGATCGCCTCGGCGAACAGCTGGTGTCGCTGGAACAGGCGCCAGACGAGGCCGACCAGCTCAATGCGGTGTTCCGCGGCTTCCACACGCTCAAGGGCGGCGCCGGCTTCCTGGCGATCAAGCCCATGGTGGAGCTCTGCCACGCCGCTGAAGAAACCCTCGGCATGGCGCGCTCGGGCCAGGCCGTGCTGCAGGCGCATCACTTCGACGCCGCGCAGCAATCGCTGGACTATCTGCAGGCCATGCTGGATGCGATGGGCTCTGGCGAAACCGTACCGCATGCACCGGCCACGCTGATCGCGCAGTTCGATGCCAAGAGCGGCCCGCCGGCGGTCAAGGCCGCGCCCAAGGCAGCCACTGCCAAACCGGCGACTGCCGCACATGCCGACGATGCGCATGCGCCCGCTCCCAAGGCGGCCGGCAAAGGCGCGGCCAAGGGTGGCGCGGAAGCCGAGCAGACCGTGCGCGTGGACACCAAGCGCCTGGATGCCATCGTCAATCTGATCGGCGAGCTGGTGCTCTCGCGCAACCGTCTGAAGACCTTGCGCACCCGCCTGCGCGACGAAGAACTCGACCGTGCCGTCAGCACGCTCGACATCGCCACCGCGCGCCTGCAGACCGCGGTGATGCGTACCCGCATGCAGCCGGTGAGCAAGGTGTTTTCGCGTTTCCCCAAGGTGGCCCGCGACGTCGCGCGCACCCTGTCCAAGGAAGTGGAACTGGAACTAATCGGCGCCGAAACCGAGCTCGATCGTAATCTTGTCGAAGCCCTGGCCGATCCCCTGGTGCACCTGGTGCGCAACGCCATCGACCACGGCATCGAATCGCCTGCCCTGCGCGAAGCCACCGGCAAGCCGCGCAGCGGCCATGTGCGCCTGTCGGCGCAGCAGGAAGGCGACTACGTCAGCATCGAAATCCAGGACGACGGTGCCGGCATCGACCCGGAGCGGCTGCGCGAGATCGCGCGCGGCAAGGGCCTGATCGACGCCGAGGCCGCGGCCCGCCTGAGCACCGACGAGTGCCTGCATCTGATCTTCATGCCGGGCTTTTCGACCAAGGCCGAGGTGACCGACATCTCCGGCCGCGGCGTGGGCATGGACGTGGTGCAATCGCGTATCCGCGAACTCAGCGGGCAGATCCAGATCCAGTCCGAACTGGGCCGCGGCAGCCGCTTCATGATCCGCGTGCCACTGACGCTGGCCATCTTGCCGACCCTGCTGGTGCAGGCCGGCGAAGCCGTCTATGCCTTGCCGCTGGCCCGCGTGGTGGAAGTGCTGCACGCCCCACAGACCTCGCTGGGCTGGTTCGACGGCCGCGCCGTGCTGGACCGCCGCTCGCACACCTTGCCGCTGATCGACCTGCGCCGCTGGCTGGGCGTGCCGGCCGAACAACCGCCGCTATTGACGGTGGTGCTGCTGCAGGCCGGCGAAACCCGCTTCGGCCTGGTGGTGGACCAGGTCCGCGGCCGCGAGGAAGTGGTGATCAAGCCCCTGCCCCGTGCCCTGCGCGGCCTGCCCGGCTACGCCGGCGCCACCCTGATCGGCGACGGCCGCATGGCGCTGATCCTGGATGTGGATGGGCTGCGTTCCAGCGATCATTGAGGTTGGGGATTCGGGATTCGGGATTCGGGATTCGGGAATCGGGAATCGGGAATCGGGAATCGTCAAGACGATCCTGGTTTGCCTGATCTAACGACAACGGCCGCGTACTGCGGTCGTTGTCGTTTCACTACCAGCATCGCTGTTGATCTATGTCGCTACGCGCGCAGGCATGGGCGCGATGGTCTGGCGACGGTCAGGCTGCCGTGGAAGTGAACCTGGAACTGATATTTCTGGGCTACCTCCCCACCGCGCTTTCGTTGGGCACTAAGTTGCCGTACTGTAAAGGGCAGGCGAAGGCAGCCACGTGGAGCGTATTGCCACGGCCGACCTGAGCTAGGAACGGATACCGTGCTTACTCTGGAGAGCCTAGGGCCTTATGCCAATCCCACACTTCGGACTCAATGGCGTTCTTCCGCCCTATGTTGGTGCGAACGGCCCAGGCGGGCAGCCAGAAGACATGTCGCCTTACGCGGTGTCTGCGCTCGAGGTAGTGACTACCCTAGGTCATACTGAGCGACGAAGAGAAATACTGCGTGGCTGGCTTGATCACAGAGCCGCGCTCAGAGCGCTGGGGTTCGATCAGGGTTTTCAATGGTTGGATGGAAGCTTTCTAGAGCAAAAAGAGCCCAATGATCTGGATCTTCTAAGCTTCTTGTTCCGGCCGCAGACGGCTCTGACTGCCAAAGAACTGGCGCGGCTAATGTACGCAAACAGGGGGGTTTTCGAGCGTAGACTCGTGAAGACTACTTACAAACTCGATGCCTTCTTTACGGATATGAATGCGAGTCCGATTGGACTGGTGAATTTCACCCGGTATTACCTTGGACTGTTCTCTCATAGGCGTGGTGATGACATATGGAAGGGCATGCTTCAAGTAGGACTAGCTGATATTGCTGACGACAATGCGGCGCAAGCAGTCCTTGGGCCGGCGCCATTGGTATCGAGCCAAGGGGTAAGCCCGTGAGCAGCCTCAAGAAGTTAGAGAGGGATTTTACGCAAGCCGACATTGCAGCTGTTACCTCGCTGCTTGATCAGCTGACTGACGAAGACGTGATGGCTAAGTTTAGCCTTGAGGCTCGCCTGGGCGAGCTGCAAGCTTCCCTCGCGAGGATGGAAGAGGCGCCCGATATTGAGGGCGCTTCAGCGGCGCTGTTCTTTGGCGGTCGCCCAGTTATAGGTACCCGCGGGATAGAGACAGAGTTCGGTGGATCTGCCGTAGCTAAATTTCAAGACATCATTGCTAAGGTGATGGCACATGAGGCTGGAAGGCTCGGCCAGCGTGGAGTGGTGCCAAATAAGGGCGCATCGTCGCTGCACATTACAAATGTGGTCCGAGGCTCATTTGGCTTCCTGCTGGAGGAGATCCAAGACCAAGCAGAGATGCTTGATGCCCCTTTAAAGCAGGCGGTCGAAGAGACTTCGAGGATGCTTAGTGCCTTTGGCGAACCCGATGAAGAAGAGTATAGGACCGCAGTAGAGGACATTGATCAGCGAGTCCTGAGCACAGCCAGGGAGTTTTTCGACTTGATGAAAAGTAATGGCGCTACGCTCAGGGTCGTTGCTGGTGACAGAGATAATTCTTTTGGCCCGGAGGCTGTCTCCCGCGCGGCGGAGCGTGCTCAGTCCACCTCAGTAGAGGAGCGCGATGAGTTCATTCATGGGCAACTGTCGGGCACCTTGCCGGACGCTCATCAGTTCGAGTTTCGCCGGCAAACTGACGGTGTAGCAATTCGCGGTAAGATCGTAAGGTCCTATACGACTGAAGAGCTGCTGCGATTCAATCGCGAGTGTGTGAACCAAGATGCGGTCGCGAAGGTGAGAGTTAACAGGGTGAGACGGAATGGGGAAGTGGTACGCGAGAAGTACATGCTATTGGAGCTAGAAATGCAGTGATGTGGAGCAGTCGGATCCCTGCGTTTCGCCCTCGGCGCAGTGGTTTTATTTGACGATTCCTTTCGTAGCGCTCCCTCCCGATTGCTGAGGCTACCCGGTTCTGAGGTATCCCCACATTTCTTCCTACGAGATCAAGCACTTGGCGCATCAGTATGTTGAAGAAGACGCGCGCATGGGGCACGCTTCAAGGTGACCACGCTTCAAGGTGACTAAGCCAGAGAAGAGTGCCGACCATGTGCGCCAGCGAAGTATTGCAGAAGTGCCTGTCTAACTCACTCTCCGGGATGCATGCATTACGCCAGCGCGCCTTGGTGCGCGCCGTTGAAGCGCTGGTGCATGGAGGCCGGCTGACGCTGATCGACATCGCACGCGCGTGGCCCAGGGCGACGCGGGTACGTGCACCCTCAAGGCCTGCGATCGTCTGCTGGGCAATCGCACGTTGTACGCCGAGCGATCGGTGATCGAGCGGGACATGGCACATCGGCTATTGCGCGGGGCGCAGCCGGTGATCGTGATCAAATAACGGTTCCAGGTTCACTTCTTTAGGAGATGATAGGGAAGTCCGGAGCCAGTTTTCGTGGATGGCTCTCAACCCAAGGAGGTCCTCCCGATGTCCAAGCAAGAATCGAAGCAGCATGGTACGACCGGGTCTTTCCGCCTGCTGAGCAATAACCTGCACGCGAACCGACCGATGCACAGCTCAATGCCGTATCTGGTGCACCACGTCGCGGACCCGCTATGCAGCCGCAGAGGCAAACTTAAGCAACATCGCCGTTGACGATGCGGATGCCTGACCGAGCACGCCCTCCCTTACGGTTTGTGACATGAATGATGGAACGTCGTTATTGTTACGCATGGGTGTGGTCGTGATGCTGACCGGCAGCAGTCTGCCCGTCAGCGCTACCGCCGCTGCGCCCGTCCTGCTGGATCAGGTCCCGTCGGATGCGGTGGTTGATCTTGCATCGCTGCAATGGGTTGCTCCTCGGTTCTCCGCCGACGCGGCCGAGCGTACGCAATGGGATTCGCTGCTCGCGTGGGCGCGAGGTCCGGCAAGCGAGTCGGAGACACAACGTCTGCGAGAAGCGTTTGCGGACCGTGGCGTAGATGCGTCGGCGCTGCCCCGCAGATGCTATGGCAACCATCGATGCGCGCTGGTAGTCAGCGCCGAAGCCACGGCAGCTGATGTTGCTTCATTGGACGCGTTTGTTACTGCCGCGCGGCAGGCGCAGCCCTATGTGGCTACGTACCGGCAAGTCGCAACCGCGGTCGATGCCATTCACAAAGTCCGTGACGACGCGGATTCGGCCACCAAGGATGCCAAGGAGCTTGGGCGTCGATTCGCACAAGATCAAGTGTTGAGATACGCTTTTGATTCGCTACCGGGTCATGGTGAGGAGGCGATCGGCACTCCCACGTTTGCCTTATATGCATTTGCGCTCGAGGCGGACCTGCGCTTGCTGGACGACAGCAATATCCTGTACGCCCAGGAGCAGATTGCCCGCTATGGAGGTTGGCCTGCGCCGCCGAGGATCAGCGAGGACATGCAGCAGCAACTGTGGGCGCTCGTGCAGCACGGCGACCATCGCCCTGAGCTGCAGTACAACGCGCTGCAGGCCTTGCAACGGAGTTACGAGGGTCGTGCCCTGCCCCGTCAGTATGCTTTCCTACATGATCGGGTGATGCTTAAGTTGACCGGCAGGCAGCGTTACGGCACGCAGGTGACGTGCGTCGACGGAAAGCGTGTGGCGCAACCGCTTGATGGCAGCGGTGATGTGGACGCGCTGCGCACGAGCGTAGGGATGGATTCGCTCGCAGATTATCTCAAGGACTTTCCGAGTTGCACTGCGGCACCATGATGCGGGAGCTTGGGATGCCCTGAGGCTGTAGTCCGGATGGTGAAAGAAATGAACCTGGAACCGTTATGGGGTTTTAGAAAAACGGGGGAACATGCGAGCCAGCTGGCGCAAGCATCCCAAGCGCAATATCATCAACTCCAAGACCCGATGTTCTGTTGATAAACGCGATTGTGGCGACGCGCGTGTCGGCGTTGAAGCCCATGAAGCTACGAACGCCGCCGCCATTTCCATTGCTCCAAGCTATACTCTGGCCATCCGGATGGACCTTCCGCCAGCCGATACCCATTCTGGTATCGGTATTATCGCCCGGCCTATCTACGGTCAGCATCATTGATGCCGCCCGCGAGAGGGGACCGCTTTCTTTGTTTGTCCAAAGTGTCATGAATTTCGACAGATCCCTCACCGTCGAAAAAAGGCCGCCTGCCGGCGCAAGCGCACCAAATTCCCAGGGTTGAGCCGAGTGGAAGTCCGCATCGTAACCCCAAATTTCCCGGTGCTGCATCGCCGTTGATAGAGTAAGCGTAGTCTCGTCCATACGAAGCGGTTCAAGAATGCGAGCTCGCAAGAGGTCAGCATACGTTTTGCCAAGGCGATGTGACAACGCGTAACCCAATAACGCGTAGTCAAAATTCGAGTATTCAAAACTCGACCCCGGTAAGCGCGTGAGATGGACACGACCTAAATCAGCACAAAGATCGCTCTCGGTGTAGCCGGCATAGGGGTTGCCTTGACTGAGGCCGGTGCGACTGGATGGCCGAAGTGGTAGCCCACTCGTATGAGTGGCTAAATCGAGAAGCGTGATTTCATTCCCGTCGAAGGTGGCGGGAGGAACTGCAATGTACATTGATAGTGGATCGACGAGATTCACTTCACCCCGTTGAACGCAGTCAGCAAGTAATAGTGCCGTGAATATCTTGGTTAGCGAGGCGATCTGAAATACTGACCGATCATTCGGCTGTTGGAGTTTACCTAGGCCAACCGTTCCGTAGTGGAAGGTCTTCAATTCGCCTGCGCGTACCACCCCCAATACGGCCCGGTGCCCTGCTTTTCCTCGGCTACGCGACGGCGAAGGGCCGAGGACACGCTATCAGCTTCAATTCCGGGTTTGGCAAAGCTACGCATCGGCAGGGCCATGGATAATGCCGCAGCCAAAACAGTGCGGCGTTTAATTGAGGCGACCATTTTTACTCCTCACTCCAACATCAGCGTTTGAGCCATGCAGAGGGTATCACCCTGTTCGGACGGATGCTTCCTGTCCGAATACGCGACGTTGTATGGTGTCGCCACCTCGCAAGACAGAAATCTCTCGCCGGTTTGGTGATACGGCTAAGCGGCGAGAATCGCTTTAGCTGCTTCGAAACCAGCCTTTCCGCATTCCACCAATCCCGGCCATTCAACAATGGCATCTATTTGTCGAATAACGGGTCCAAAGCTCAGGGTCAGGTTGAATTTCTTTAGTGAATCTTACCCCGCTCTTTTGGCTGCCGTGGAAGTGAACCTGGAACCGTTATTTCGATCCGTTATTTCACTAGCCCTCACACCATCCGGTGTTGAGGGGCAATCGACTGCTCTCGCTGTTGCTCTTGCTGCTGGGATTGCTGTTGGCGCTGAGTTTCGCCCAAGGCCTGTAATTGCGCCAAGGATTGCTCGACGGGCTGCGCAATCGCATCGCTCGTCTTCATATGCGCCATCTTGTGAGCGGGATCGTTCAACGCACCTTCCACAACGAAGACGTTCTCGCCCTGCCGCACGGACTTGGTGTTCTCGCTCAGCACGACATGATCGATTCGCGACAGCCCGTTCTCTTTGGCTAAATACGCGCTGCTCGCTGCCAGCCGTGCGCTGTTGTCGTCGTACTCGCGGCCGAGACCTTGCTCAAGGCGGCGAACGGCTTCTTCTGCTTGGTGATGCAGCGGATCTGTTGGCAGCACTCTCGCGAGCTGTGTTGCTTCCTGTAGTGGAGATACCTGCTCACCGGGCGGCTGCGCCTCACCAATCACCTTCTGCCAAAGTTCCTGCTTGGGCTTCGGATTGTTGTGCTCCTTATTCAACTCACTTTTAGGCATAGGAGCAGGAATGCTCTTGATATCATCTACATTTTCTACGGGCCTGATATCCCCCTCAAAGCTTTTATCAACTCCATCTTTTGTCTTCCGGTGCAGTCCAGCGTGATTGAGCGCATCCCATGTGAAGTCGATACAACTGTTTCTAGCACCGTGATATTCCATATTGAACCCGTGCTTAGCAGGGGCCGCGCCGAAGGCCTCCAGCTTTTCATACTGCGCTTTATCGATCTCCATCGTGCGTGAGTAATATGGTTTTTGGTAGGTATCGACGTCATTGAACGAAACTTTTCCTGGCCCGCTAGCCTCGCCATGCTTGATGGGCGAGAACCCATAACTTTTAACAGTCGTTCCGTCGTCAATCGAGTAGTACATATGGCCACCGAAGGATGTGCCTCCGGCCATCAACGGCGTACCTGCGGCAGCGACGTAGACAGTGACTGCATAGCGCTTTTCATGATCATCCATGCTCATTCCCCTCACTTTCCTTTGTAGGTGTAAGCGACAAGAAGTTGAGCATTAGCCGCAACCAGCGCCTCGGCGTTCTGATCAAAGCGCAGTTTGAGCCGATAACGGCCTGGCTGGACAGCATTGCTATAGCCGAACGCCAACTCCCTGGACGCGGTCTGTTCAGTAGACAAACCGGCGTCCTGCAGCGTCGTACCGTCCGCATCAAAAGCGAACAGACCAGGAGCCATACCATCAGCTGACAAGGGAATGGACGCCTGCTGCCCTACTCCCACACGCTGACTACGCTGCAATTCCACGGAGACCGGACCGGATGGTTCAATACGTTCCAAGTGGAGCTCGGCCGAAACACCAGCGCTAATCAGCCTGTCAGCACTTTGGGAGACGGCAGTTGGATCGACACCGGTGATCCGCACACCGATGAAAACGGGAGGAGTCGCGTCGTCGGGCAGTGCGGGCACATCAAATTCCAGCTCTGTAGGCCCACGATCATGTGGGGTCAAACTCCGTACCAACGGGACGACCGTTCTCATCTCTATCTGCTCCTTTGCGATAGGCACGTTTGCAGGCGGCGGTTGCAGGCTGCAGCCAGCCATCAGGCAGGCAATCAATGCCGTGAGTGCAAAGCGCATTGGATCGTTTGCAAGGGGCACGGCCTTTCTCCAATGAGTGTGGGTGCTGCAGGAGGAATTTTGACAGTTTTTCAATGTCATCGTGTCATGCACGCCTCTCAAGTACCCCCAATACCCTATGCACGCATTGCTTTATGAGGCCTGACAACTCCAGGGCTGAGTGACATGTCCGCTACCTCAGCTTATCGGATATAGACCCATTCGACGCATTTGTGCGCTACCAACTCTTGCGGTTCCGCAGCTTCGCCTCGTGGAAAGACCTCTACTCGCATTCCTGGGCGCGTAAAGAAATCACTCATCCAGCGCCCGTCCTCGACGATGTTGCGCTCGCGCGCAAATCCCATCAGCTCAAGCTGCTGGGTGAAGCGGTCGAAGTCCAGACGACAGATCTCGGTCATTGAAGGCGATGCACCGGCCACATTGCGATCAAAACGGAATTCAAACCAGCGTCCATCGAGTTTGGTTTCATCAACACCAAAGCCGTAGCTCCATTCTTTGGTGAGCCGGCCAAAAGCACGGTATAGGCGTTCATCGTTTTTTACGAATTGAACGACCTGCCCCATTGCCGACTTCAGACGCTCGGGAGTGAAGTCGGAAATGGTCTGGCTGCCTTTGATCAACGCAAGCAGGTGGCCAAGCAAACCCTCCGCAGTGGGCTTGTCAGGCGGCACAGTGGCAGGGCTGGATGAACTCAGGGCGGATGTCTCCGTGACGGTTGCCGGGGCTGGGGTGGCCGCTGTGTGGGCGCATGCGCCAAGAGCGAGGGTGGCGAGCAAGGCGTAGAGGGGGCGCGCGATCATGAAGCGTCCGTAGTGCGCTGATGTCGCTGTGACGCTAGTGGCATGCGGCACTGAGGTCAATCGCAGGTCTCTGTCACCCGCAGCATCATCGCCGCACGCTGCGCGCCTTGGCCGGCACCTCCACCGGCGGCAACACCTCCATCAGCAGCTGCCCTTCGCTGGCGGTGATGCGTAGTTTGGTGCCGATGGCAAAGCCCAGTTGTTCCAGCCACAGGCCGCTGAGGCGGACGTGCGGCACGTGCTGGTCGCCGGCGCGGTCATGGGCGCCGGGGTAATGGGTGTAGCTGACGGTGCATTGGCGCGGGCGGCGTGCGCGGCGGGGTGCGCGTAGCGTGCCGGGGCCTTGCGGGGAGGCGTCCGGGTCGGGTGGCAGCATCGGTGGCAGCTTGGTGCGGTCGGGTTCCACAACAACCCACTGCACCCGCTTGGGCGGCGTGGGACGCGTACGCGTGCGGGCGGGCCGTGCGCTGGGGTAATCCCCCCGCTTTGAGCGTTCGCCAAAAGTGGAGCTAGGCGGCCATCGCCAATTTCATTGCTGGCGTGATACCGCCGAGCGCCATGTTGGGGCGCTCATGGTTGTACGTCCATAGCCAGCGCGTGGCCTTGTCCTGAACCTGCTCGATGGTGTCGAACAACGTTGTGGCCAGCCAGGCGTAGCGGACGGTGCGGTTGTAACGTTCGACATAGGCATTCTGCTGCGGCTTGCCTGGCTGGATGTGCTCGATCCGAATCCCGCGCTGCTGTGCCCAAGCTAGCAGCGCGCCGCTGATGTACTCCGGGCCGTTGTCGCAGCGAATGGCGTTTGGCTTGCCGCGCCAGTCAATGATCTGTTCCAACGAGCGGATCACCCGGGCCGATGGCAGCGATAAGTCGACCTCGATGCCCAGACCCTCACGGTTGAAGTCATCGAGCACATTGAACAACCGGAAGCTGCGGCCGTCGGCCAGCTGGTCGTGCATGAAATCCATCGACCAGACCTGGTTGATCGTCTCCGGCACCGCCAACGGCTCTGGCCGCTCGCGCACCAGCCGCTTCTTCGGCTTGATCCGCAGGTTCAACTCCAGCTCCCGATAGATGCGGTACACCCGCTTGTGATTCCAGCCAAAGCCCTTCACGTTGCGCAGGTGCAGAAAGCACAGGCCGAACCCCCAATCACGAGAGGTTGTGGTCAACCGCACCAGCCAATCGGCAATCCGGGCGTTCTCCTCGCTGGCCTTGGCTTGATAGCGAAAGCAGGTCTCGCTCACCGCAAAGGTCCGGCAGGCATGCCGGATGTTCGTGTGGCCACCATCTACGGCCCATCGGGCCATCTCCCGGCGTTGAGATGGCCTCACCATTTTTTTGCCATCGCCTCCTTCAGCAGGTCGGCGCTGAGCTGGGCATCGGCGTACATCTTCTTCAGGCGCCGGTTCTCGTCCTGCAGCTCCCTGAGCTGGGACATCAGCGATGCGTCCATGCCGCCGAACTTGCTGCGCCACTTGTAGAACGTCGCCGAGCTGATGCCGTGTTCCCGGCACAACTCCGGCACGGGCGTGCCGGCCTCGGCCTGCTTGAGGACGGCAATGATCTGGCTGTCGGTGAAGCGGGATGTCTTCATGGAACCTCCTCGGAAAAGGGTACGAGAAAATTCCACTTCTGGCGTCAGCTAACCTGTGGGGGGATTACCATGGCTCGCGCCTCCCCACATTGGATGCTCCGGATGACTATGGTCGTCGCTCTCTTCGATCAGGTTATGCAAAAGATCACAAGAGCGTTCCCCACCGCATCGTGGACAGGGAGTTCGGACGATGCTTTGGTCACTCACGTTGTAACGTCCGGCCCGGTCTTGACTGGCCTGGGAATGGCTCGACGTCTACGCCTCGGAGGAGGTAGCGTGCTTCGTAGCTTCTTGGCCTCCGCCTTCAAGCTTATTCCGCGTTCTTGATCGAGATTTCCTATGTTTTCGAGCTGACCTACCAATCCACGTTTGTCCTTGATGGTTGCCCGACCGCTCTCAATCTCTGCCCGCGCCTCATGCATCTCCTTGTGCTTTTTGTTCGGAGCTCGACTGATGCCATGCCGAAACGCTCGGCCCGTGACGACCTTGGCGCGGGTCTTCCGAAACAGTTTTGCCTTCTCAACTTTCGAGCTAAAACCGAACCTTCTCAGCAAACGATCCAGCCACTGGATATCGCCGTGTCCGATTGTGTCCCCAGTGATGGCGACATCATCCACGTAGAGCGTGAACGTGCCTCCCTGAGCGGTCACACGCTGGGCGATTAGGTCAAACATGTCACGGCAGGCCCAAAAAGAGACAAGCACGCTGGCCGGGGAGCCAGTTGCCAACTTCCCTTGATAGCAGACCAAGTCAGCCATCGCATCCGCCACATCCCCGGGGCATTCGAAGACATTTCTGAAAAGCCTAAAGACACGTTGACGCGTGATGCTTGGGTAGAAGTCGGAGACATCCACCGTTACGGTTGCACCTTCCGCCCGCATGTGGCTCTCAGAGTTGGAGAGGTGGGAGCGCTTTGGGATCCCTGAGTGAAGATAGTCGGGCACGCGGACCTGTTTTAGCAGCACGTTAAGTCGCTTCTGAAGCGGCTTAACGACCTCAGATGGCGCTTGAATCAGGCGTTCTTTCTTGGTTCGGGGATGAATTCGAGGGAACTCGGTGAAGTTGTCAGGCCGTTTGCACAGAGCTCGGAGCGCGCTTGGTGAGCCTTCCCATTGAAGCAACCTTGCGAGTGCCTTCAGCGTAGGTAGCCGAAAGAAAGCCGAAGACGTGACTTCATATCGATTCGCGCTTTTCCGTGGAAGCGTCATTTTGGGTATCCAGTGTCCATTCCAGAACTTTCATCAATCTCTTAGCATTCTTCTGTCGTCGCTCCGAGGGGCCTTCGATGGCTTCGGCGAAGCTCAGGAACGTTGAGGCAGGCACGTCGAAGACCTCTGCAAACTTCTGAAGAAGCTCCACGGAAGCGGCCTTCTTCCCAGATTCGATCTCCGAAAGGTGTGACCGAGATATGCCTAGGCGTTCCGCTAGCTCACCTTGTTGCATACGGTGAACCTCGCGGACCGTTTTTAAAGCCTTGTGGAGCATTTCCTCTCTTCCTGCATGGGTAGATAAAAAGGAGGGTGCTACTGATAGGTCTTAGGGTCCGAACTTCCCGCGCCGCGCTCAACGATCAAAATGGTCATACACCTTCCACACGATCATTAAGAGCCGGAACAACCAAGGGCCGCAAAAAACCCGTTTGAACCATTTCAGTAGCTGATACGCCCAGGGTTTCCTAGACATCTCATGGCCATGGAAAATGGTCGATTCGGAGGTGTCTATGAGCAGCAAGCGGTATACGGATGAGTTCAAGATCGAGGCGGTCCGGCAAGTGACTGATCGTGGGTTCAAGGTGGCAGAAGTCGCCGAGCGGCTGGGTGTCACGACGCACAGCCTGTACGCCTGGTTGCGCAAGTTCGGCAAGCCCGGCGTGGTACAGCGCGCCGAGGTGGACCAGAGCGCCGAGGTTCGGCGCCTGAAGGCCGAGTTGCGTCGAGTGACCGAGGAGCGCGACATCCTAAAAAAGGCCGCCGCGTACTTTGCCAAGGGGTAAAGGCAAAGTACGCCTTCATGCAAGCCCACTGCGGGGAGTTCAGGGTGTGTGCGATGTGCCGGGTGTTGCGGGTGAACCGGGCTGGATACTACGCGTGGCTAAAGGCGCCCGACAGTGAGCGTGCCAAGGAAGATGATCGGTTGCTTGGACTAATCAAGCACCACTGGCTGGCCAGCGGCAGTGTGTATGGGCATCGCAAGATCGCCAAGGACCTACGCGATCTGGGTGAGCGTTGCAGTCGCCATCGTGTGCATCGATTGATGCGCGCCGCGGGATTGCGTGCCCAGGTAGGCTATGGTCGCAAACCGCGCTTCCATGGCGGAATGCCGTGCAAGGCGGCGGCCAACCTGCTGGACCGACAGTTCGACGTGACTGAGCCGGACATGGCCTGGGCGAGTGATTTCACCTTCATTCGCACGCACGAAGGCTGGATGTACCTGGCTGTGGTGATCGATCTGTTTTCCAGGCAGGTCGTCGGCTGGGCGATGCGCGATCGGGCCGACACCGAGTTGGTCGTGCAGGCCTTGTTGTCTGCGGTGTGGCGGCGCAAACCCAACGCTGGTTGCCTGGTTCACTCGGACCAAGGGTCTGTCTACACCAGCGATGACTGGCAGAGTTTCCTGGCGTCCCATGGCTTGGTGTGCAGCATGAGTCGGCGTGGCAACTGCCACGACAACGCACCCGTGGAGAGCTTCTTCGGCCTGCTCAAACGCGAGCGGATCAGGCGACGGATTTATCCCACTAAGGACGCCGCACGCGCCGAGGTATTCGACTACATCGAGATGTTCTACAACCCCAACCGCCGCCACGGTTCAACTGGTGACCTGTCCCCTGTAGAGTTTGAACGGCGCTATGCGCAACGAGGGTCTTGAGTGTCTACGGAACTCTGGGTGTATCAAGCAGCTGGCGCTTATCATCTTTCCTTTCAACAGGTGAAGCCATGTTGGTTTCCTCGATGCACCTCCCCGGGGTGGAGAGGCTCCGTTGCTACATCGGGAATGGGGAAACGCCAGTTACTACCCTCCTCCAATCTATGGCTGCGAGCCGTTGCCGCAGCCACCTGACCCTTCCCGACGGTCCCGACCGTTGCCGGCCGCCGACGCGTCGCTCGGGGTGTTTTGGGCTGTTCGCCCTCGAGTAGTTGCCTACTCACACCATGGCACGGATTTTTGCTCCCCGCGATGACGGAGTCAGAATATCAGCCATTTGGCCCAATGTCGCTTAGAGCGACATTGTGTCGTAAACTTTATTCAGCGAGCGCTCATTTTTTATGTTGCGGCTGTGTTGCGATTCGCCGTGCCTTAATTTCCGAATGGGCTGTAAGCCTTGCTGCACAGGGCTTCGATGCATATGCCCCCCCTGCACCCGTTCTGCTTCATCGAAATAACAGTTCACTTCCACTGCAGCCGGGCGGCCGCCAAACCATCGCGCCCATACCGCCACGCGGCAGGCATGGGCGCGACACACTAGCGCCTAGAACTTGTAGGTCAATCCCAGGTACGCCAGCCGACCTGCGTATCCGCCGGTATAGAAGCGGGCGCGGGTGTCTTCGCCCAGGTGCGAGCGGGACTCCTGCTTGGTCAGGTTCAGCACCGAGGCAGTAAGGCTGAGCGCGGGGGTGATGTTGTAGGCCGCGTTCACGTCGATCTGGTAGTACGGCTCCTCAAAGACATTCAGGCCATTGACCAGGCCTTGCACCAGCTCGCCGCGACGGTTGTACGAGGCGCGCAGCAGCAGGCTGTCGGTTTCGTAGAACACGGTGAGGTTGGTCTGGTTTCTGGCGCTGCCCGGCATGGAGGTCTTGCCGGCCTCGGTACCGTCTTCCAGCCGCACCGCTGCCTTGCTGGCATCGTTGTAGGTGTAGTTGAACTGCACACCGAGACCGAATGGCAGCGTGTGCTGCGCGTACAACTCCACACCCTGCGAGACTGCATCCTGGCCGCCGGCCTGGGTGCTGTAGTTCTGCACGGTGACCGGTTGCCCGTCGACCATCATGTTCACGTCGCTGATGACGTCGACCGCAAAGTTCTCCACGTTCTTGCGGAACAGTCCCACACCTGCCACCGAGCCCGGCTGGAAATACCATTCCAGCCCCAGGTCGAACTGGTTGGCCTTGTACGGCTCCAGGTTCTTGTTGCTGCCCGAGCCGTACCAGCCCTGCTCGCTGGCACCGCCGGTCAGGCGCCGGTCGGCCACGTACTCGGGACTGTAAAACTCCAGGCTGCCAGGCGCGGCGATGTCGTTGTAGCTGGGACGTGCGATCACCTTGGCGGCTGCCGCGCGCAGCAGCAGGTTCTCGGTCAGGTCGTAGGCCAGGTTGAAACTCGGCAGCACGTCGGTGTAGTTGCGGTCCAGCCCACTGACCACGAACGACTCGGTGCGTTGCACGCTGTCGGACAAACGCCAGTAGCCTTCGGTCCCGCAATAGGTGTCGGCCGGGGCGCCGCCGGGCATGGCGGCGCCCTGCTGGCAGGCCAGCGGATTGCCGTCGGCACCGTCGAAGAAGTAGTCGTTGTAGGCGGTCACCTTGTCGGTGGAATCGGCACGCTGGCCGGTACGCGCCACCCGCACGCCGACGTTGCCACGCAGACGCTCGGTGTGGAAGTTGAGTTGCAGGTAGGTGGAATAGATCTCCTCGTCGACGTTGTAGACGAAGTTGTCTTCGCTGCGGGTCTGCATCGCGCCGTAGGTTTGGTTCAAGTAGCCGATGTAGCCCGGGAAGTTGATCGCCGGGAACGCGCTGGCGTTGACGCCACCGGCCAGGTTGTCCTGCGCGAACAGCAGCCCCGGCGAGAACTGCGTGGCGATGGCATTGCAGCGCCCGTTCCAATAGCGGTTGTCGTAGTCGCCCGGGTCGGTGCCCGGGCACACCCAGTAGTTGTTGCCGGTATTGCGGTGGATGCCGCCGTCGCGACGCTTGATGCCGAACTGCAGCGAGTCGAGGACCTCGCCATCGAAATGCCAGGTGGTATCGATCTGCGCGTACTGCTGCTGATTGGTGTTGCGGGTCCAGGACGAACCGGTCGAGCCCAGGTCGACCTGCAGGATGCCGTCGCGCAGGTTCTGCATCAGCTCCGGCGAGAAGGTCATGCTTGGGGTGCCGGTCAGGTCCCAGGCGCTGGCGAAGTTGCCATTGGTCCAGCTGCCGTCGGCGTTCTGCAGGCGCGGCTTGATCGGCAGGGAAAACTGCAGCTCCGGCCCGCCCTTGGCCCAGGTGCGGCCGGCCTTGAAGGCCACGTCCACCTGCTCGCCACGCCATTCGCCGCCCAGGTCCACCGTCTGCGATTGCGATTTTTCGATGTTGTAGCTGCCGGTGATCTGCGGCGTCGGCACCGTGCAGTCGTCCGAACCCCAGCCGCCCGGAGGCAGGCCGGCCGCGGCGGCCTGCGCCTCGCTGCAATAATAGGTCTTGCCCGGACGCAGGCTATAGGCGGCGCCAGTGACAATCGTGCCGCTGGGATCGAACTGCAGCCGGTCGAGCAGGCGCCCGCCGCGCCAGTTGCCGTCGCCGAAGTAGCGCGCGATGTTCCACTCGGGAATCTTGATGGTATTGGTCTGCGAGTCCTGCGACAGGTCGAAGCGGAAGTAGTTCGCGGTCAGGGTCAGGTCGTCGGTGGGCTTGAACTGCAAGGTCAGTTGCCCGCCCTTGCGCTCGCGCTCCTCGCGCTTGGCGTCCAGGCTGACAGCCGTCGGCATCATGAAACCGGTGGAGTAATTGCCGTCCTGGTTCCAGAAACCGGTACCGCCCCACCAGTTGGCATTGAAGTCCGACGGATTGCCGTTCACGTCGACCGCCGGGCCGACTTCGTCGCGCCCGTACCACTGCCAGCTCTCGGTGCTGGCATCGAGCGTACGTGCGGTGCGCTTCTGCTGCGTGTAGCCAACGAAGACACCGAAGCGGTTGTCCTGGTCGTGCCAAGAGTAAGAACCGGAGAACTGGCCGTCGGTCTTCTTGCTGGTATCGGACCAGGTGCCCTCGGCAGAGACGAAGCCGGAATGTGGCTCCAGTTCCAGCGGGCGCCGCGTCTGCAGGATCACCGTGCCGCCGATGCCGCCTTCGTCGATGCGCGCTTCCGGGGTCTTGTACAGCTCGGCGCTACCCAGCAGGTTCGACGGCAGCAAGGTGTAGTTGAACGAGCGCGTCGGGTCGCCATTGGACTCGGCGGTGGCGATGTAGTTGCCGTTCAATTCGGTCAGCACCAGCTCCGAGGACAGGCCGCGCACGCTGACGTTCTTGCCTTCACCGCCGTCACGGCTGATGACCACGCCGGGCACGCGCTGCAGCGCATCGGCCACGTTCTTGTCGGGGAACTTGCCCACGTCCTCGGCGGTGATCACATCGACCACGGCGTTGGCGTTGCGCTTCTGCTCCAGGCTTTTTTCGATCGCGTAGCGGTAGCCGGTCACCGTCACCGCGTCCAGGTCCGTGGCCTGCACCTCGGCCTGGCCGGTGGACGCCGGCGTGACGTCGGCCTGCTGGGCGGCAGCGGTGGTAGAGGCGGCGCTCGCGAACAAGACGATGGCGATACCGGCGGACAGCGTGCTGCGGTTGCGTGCGAATGGCATGCAGTTCATTTCGATCATGCTCTCCCAAAGGTGATCGGATTCGGCGGATTTGCGTCGATCCAAACGATCGGACAGGAACGCCGCGCGAAGTGACACAGACATATCCGGCGCCGTTGCAGCGACCCGGCCCCCTCCTCTTGCGTCCGCTTCTGCGCGGACGCAATTAGATCGTTCTAATGCAGTGGGAAACTAAGTACCACAGCCCATGCAGCAACGCATTCTGCCGCGCAGCAGGCCCGCGGCGTCGTGGGGCATCCACGATGTGCGAAAGGCTTGTCACGCTTGAGCGGTGCACGGTACAGCCTGCCTGCAGCAACGCGATCACGGACAGCAAAACGCCTCGCCCGCAACCAGACGCAAGCGGTTTACCGAAACGACTGCACTCCTCCCTTCATTCGCAACCGAGCTCAACGCGAGACACGGCCGACATGCGTGTTGGCGCACGCCAGAACACCGCCCACCACACGCCACTTGGCTGCCATCGCCATCCCAGGGATGTGCCGTGATGGCGAGTCATAAAGCATGTTTGGGGAGCCGAAGAGACGTCTCCCGGCAGCGCTCGTGCTCCTCAGCGAAGCCAGAGACCGAAAGCTGCGCCTGGACGTACCCTCACCCCAACCCCTCTCCCGCAGGAGAGGGGCTCAACCCCGCGCAGGCGGTGCGTTTGCTCTGCTCTGCTAAAGCAGGGCTAACGCTGGGTATCACTGAGTTCGTTGAGACCTTTCCGACCGGGGAACCGATCCCCGGCCGTGCACACCGCCCGCGAAGCCGGCAACTGAAGACCCATCCCCCGGGACGACAACTTTCTGGCGCCCCAACCAGGCGCATCTATCAAGTCCGCCGCGCTTGGGCCGATACCGCATGCATGGACAGACTCAGCATCATCGGACTGGTGCTGGCGATCGTGGCGATCGTCGGCGGCAGCGTATTGAAGGGCGCCGGCATTTCGTCGCTGTGGTCGCCGGCTGCCTTCGTGATCGTGATCGTCGGCACCGTGGCGGCGATCCTGCTGCATACCTCGCCGGCAGTTTTCCGGCGCGCGTTCAAGATCCTGCGCTGGGTGGTGCAGCCGCCGGCCAGCGACCGGCCGCAGCTTGTTGCGCGGATCGTGGAATGGAGCAACATCGCGCGTCGCCAGGGCCTGCTGGGCCTGGAAGACCAGCTGCCGCGCCAGAGCGACGCTTTCCTGCGCAAGGGGCTGCAGATGCTGGTGGATGGCGTGGAGCCCGAAGCCATGCGCCACATGCTCGAGATCGAAGTGGACAACCAGGAGCGTCAGGATCTTGCCGCGGCCAAGGTGTTCGAAGGCATGGGCATCTATGCGCCCACGTTGGGCATCATCGGCGCGGTGCTGGGGCTGATGGCGGTGATGAAGAACCTGGCCGACCCGGCCATGCTCGGCCATGGCATCGCAGCGGCGTTCACCGCCACCATCTACGGCATCGCCTCGGCCAATCTGCTGTTCCTGCCGGTTGCCGCCAAGCTCAAGAGCGTCATCCACTGCAGCACCAACGAGCGCGAAATGGCGATCGAAGGCCTGATCGCGATCGCCCAGGGCGAGAACCCGCGCAACATCGAGTCGAAATTGGCCGGATACTTGCATTAGTCCCGTCATGGCCCGCCGTCGCAAACATCACGAAGACCATGGCAACCACGAAGCGTGGGCGATTCCGTATGCCGATCTGATGACGCTGCTGCTGGCGTTCTTCGTGGTGATGTACGCAATCTCCTCGCTCAACGAGGGCAAGTACAAGGTCATGGCGCAGGCGCTGACCACCGCTTTCGGCGGCTCGTCCACTGCCGCCAGCCCGGTGCAGATCGGCAAGACCCAGACCCTGGGCGCCGATTACGACCGCCCCTCGGTGATCAAGGCCGGCGCGCCGATGGCCGCCTCCAACGGCCCCACCGACCCCACCCTGCTGCCGTCGATGGCCGCGCAGATGCGCATGCCGGTGTCGTTGCGCAACCAGGCGCAGCTGGCGCGTGCGCAGCGCCAGATGGATGCGGTGGCCCAGCAACTGGGCAAGACGCTGGCGCCGCTGATCGACAAGCAACTCATCACCATTCGCCGCAACGATCTGTGGATCGAGGTGGAGATCAACAGCGACATCCTGTTCGGCACCGGCTCGGCCACCCTGGCCGGCGGTGCGCGCGGCACCATGTCCACGCTTGCGGCGGTGCTGCGCGATGCGCCCAATGGCGTGCGTGTGGAGGGCTACACCGACAACCAGCCCATCGCCACCGCGCAATTTCCGTCCAACTGGGAGCTGTCGGCCGCGCGCGCGGCCAGCGTGGTGCACCTGTTTGCCGACGATGGCATCGCCCCGCAACGATTGGCGATGGTGGGCTATGGAGAATTCCGCGCACGTGCCGATAACTCAACCGAGGCGGGACGGAATGCGAACCGGCGTGTGGTGTTGATCATCCTCGCTGACTCAGCTGGCTCACTCGCACCCGATCCGCCATCGCAGTTGCATGCGACCGCCGCCGGGGCGCCAAAGCTACCCAAGTCTGACGGCGGCCAAACGGCCGTCACCACCGAAAGCGGCACAAGTTCCGTCCCCGCCGTAATTCAAGGAGTGCAGTGAGATGCGTATCTGGGCAATCGCCAACCAAAAGGGCGGCGTCGGCAAGACCACCACGACGCTGGCACTGGGTCGCGGCCTGGCTGCGCTCGGCCACCGGGTGTTGTTGATCGACCTCGATCCGCACTCCTCGCTCACCCGCGCGTTCGGCGTGGCGATCGACCCGCCGCCGCGCGGGGTGCTGGACCTGTTCGGCACCCCGCCCAGCGACCTGGCCAGCCTGGCGCACGACAGCAGCATCCCCGGTCTGTCGTATGTCTGCGCCCAGGCCGCACTGGCCACGCTGGAACGCCGCAGCGCCAACCAGCCCGGCCTGGGCCTGGCATTGCAGAACGCCATGACCCGCCACGCCGGCCAGCACGATTACATCCTGCTCGACTGCCCGCCCACGCTCGGCCTGCTGATGATCAATGCATTGGCCGCTTGCGACCGCGTGGTAGTGCCCACCCAGGCCGAGCCGCTCGCGCTGCATGGCCTGGCCAGCATGGTGCGCACAGCCGACATGGTGCAGCGTTCGCGCCGCCGCGAGTTGCCGGTGTCGATCCTGCCGACCCTGTTCGACCGCCGCACCCGCGCCGGTACCGAGACGCTCAAGGAAATGCAGGCCACCTACGGCCCGGTCGTCTGGGAAGACGCGGTGCCGGTGGACACCCGAATCTGCAATGCCGCTGCACTGACCGTCCCGGCCACCGGTGGCGACTATCAGGGCCGCGGCCTGTCCGCCTATCGCCGCGCGCTGGAATGGGTGCTGGCCGATGACGCGATGCGTATGGAGCAAGCCGCATGAGCAACCACACCGCCAACGGTGAGCTGGACGACTATCTGGAAGGCCTGCTGCACGATGCCGGCGTGGAAGCGCCCGCCGCCGTGGCAGTGGCCAGTGCGGCCGAGCCGCCGGTGATGCTGGCCGCGAGCGACGAAGACACCGTGGCCCTGGCCGACGCACCGGTGGCCATCACCTCCACCCCGGAGGTGATCGCCGCCGACCTGCTGGCCGACATGCATTCGGATCCGGCCTTCGGTGCGCCCGTGGTTGCCGCGCCCAGCGCCGCCGACATCGCTGCCGATTTCCTGGCCGAGATGGACGCCGACCCGGCCTTCGGTCCGCCGGTGATCGCCGGCCCCAGTGCCGCCGACATCGCCGCCGATTTCCTGGCCGAGATGGACGCCGACCCGGCCTTCGGTCCGCCGGTGGTTGCCGGCCCCAGTGCCGCCGACATCGCTGCCGACTTCCTGGCGGAGATGGACGCCGACCCGGCCTTCGGTCCGCCGGTGGTTGCCGGCCCCAGTGCCGCCGACATCGCTGCCGATTTCCTGGCCGAGATGGATGCCGACCCGGCTTTTGCCGAGGCGGCCCCCAGCGCGTTCATGAGCACGGCCGATCTGATGGCCGAAATGGATGCCGATCCTGCCTTCGGCGCGCCGGGCTCCGCGGTCGATCTGCTCACTGCCGACCTGCTCGCAGAAATGGATGCCGACCCGGCGTTCGGGCTGGACGCCGCACCTGCCGTTGCACCCACGCCCGCGCCGGCACCCATCCCGCGTGCAGCGCCGGCACCGCCGCGCGCCGCACCCGGCCCGGTCTATCCGCAAGGCCTGCAGGCGCTGCTGGCCCCCGGCCAGGCCGACACGATCCACGCCGAACGCCGCGCCAGCGAACGCAGCACCCGCTGGCTGCGTCTGCGCTGCGGCGAACAGACCTATGCGCTGGAACTGCTCAAGGTGCAGGAAGTGGTACTACCGGTCCCGTTGCTGCCGCTGCGCGGCACGCCGAGCGCGATGCTCGGCATCATGAACCTGCGTGGCCAGGTGGTGCCGGTGATCGACCTGGGCATCCATTTGGGCTCCACGCCGGTGGACATGGACCTGCAAACGCGTGTGGTGGTGCTGGAAGAAAACGGCGAAACCATGGGCCTGCGCGTGTCGGCCGTGGAAGATGTCACCAGCCTGACCGATCAGCAGATCGAGCCGCCGGACAACGCCCGCCTGTGCCGCATTTCCAACAACCTGTTCCGCGGTGTCGCGCGCCTGGGTCATCAGCCGATGATCCTGCTCGATGCCACGCACCTGCTGCATTGATACGCAGCTTGCACAATCTGGCGTGTTGCCGATTCACCGTTAAAGCTTTTCCGCCTTCCGCCGTTAGTACGCATAGAACCATCCGTTCGGAGCAACAATGAGCACAGTGACATTGGGTGAGGATCTCGGCATCGAGACCAGCGCCGACCTCAAGCAGAAGCTTGCCGGATTCCTTACCCAGGACGGCGACCTGGTGCTTGATGCCGGTGAAGTCCGGCGTATCCACACCGCCAGCGTGCAGTTGCTCTGCGCCTTTGTGCAGAGCCGCCGCCAGGCCGGTCTGCACACCGAGTTCGATGGCTGCAACGACACTTTTAGAGATGCGGCACGTCTGCTCGGCGTCACCGACGCACTGGGGCTTTCCGCATCCAATGACAACCTGAAATCTGTGGAGAACGCCGCATGAGCGCACGTATCTTGGTGGTGGACGATTCGGCGTCGATGCGCCAGATGGTCTCTTTCGCCCTCACCTCTGCCGGCTTTGCCGTCGAAGAAGCCGAAGACGGCGCCGTTGCGCTGGGCCGCGCGAAGGGCCAGCGCTTCAATGCGGTGGTCACCGACGTCAACATGCCCAACATGGACGGCATCTCGCTGATTCGCGAGCTGCGCCAGCTGCCGGACTACAAGTTCACCCCGATGCTGATGCTCACCACCGAGTCGGCGGCCGACAAGAAGTCCGAAGGCAAGGCGGCCGGTGCCACCGGCTGGCTGGTCAAGCCGTTCAATCCGGAACAGCTGATCGCCACCGTCCAGAAGGTTCTGGGTTAATTCCTTTTCGCTTCACTTTCGGATTTCACGCCCATGAGCATGGACCTGCAACGTTTCCACGCCACCTTTTTCGAGGAAAGCCGCGAAGGGCTCGATGCGATGGAGGCCGGGCTGCTGTCCCTTGAAGAGGGCAACCGCGACCCGGAAATCATCAACTCGGTGTTCCGTGCCGCGCACTCCATCAAGGGCGGCGCTGCCACGTTCGGGTTCGAGGCCGTGGCCGGCCTGACCCACGTGCTGGAGACGCTGCTGGACGAGTTGCGCTCCAACAAGCGCCAGCTCGAACCCAATGCGGTCGATGCCATGCTCGGCTCGGTCGACGTGCTGCGCGCCTTGCTGCGCGAAGCCGAACACGGCACGCCGGCCGACCCGGCCGCGGTCAAGGCCGTGCACACGCGCCTGAACGCGGTGCTGGCCGGCGAAGCCCCGGCAGCCGCCGCGGTTGCCAAGCCGAAGGAAGAAGAGCCCGAAGCCTGGCACATCGGCTTCACCCCTGCGCCGTCGCTGTTCATGAGCGGCAACGATCCGCTGCGCATCATCCGCGAGCTGGAGCATCTGGGCCCGCTGCAGATTGCCGCACGCCTGGAGCGCATGCCCGGCTTTGAAAACATCGACCCGTTGGAAGCCTATCTGGCGTGGGATCTGGGCCTGATCGGCAAGATCCCGCGCAGCAAGATCGAAGACACCTTTGCCTGGGTCGTGGACGACTGCGAACTGGACATCCGCCCGATGGCGGTGCCCGGCCCGCCGCCGAGCCTGGCCGTGGACGCGCCGGCCGCACCGGTGGCCGCCGCAGCTCCGGCCGCTGCCGCCGAACCGGTGGCCGCTGCTGCCGCAACGCCGGCCAAGGCCGCAGCTGCCGAAGCGGAAAGCTCGATCCGCGTCAGCGTCGACAAGGTCGATGCGCTGATCAACCTGGTCGGCGAACTCGTCATTACCCAGGCCATGCTCAAGCAGGTCTCCACCGGCCTGGACCCGGCGCATGCCGAGCGTCTGTTTGCCGGCCTGGATCTGCTCGAACGCAATACCCGTGACCTGCAGGAAGCGGTCATCGGCGTGCGCATGCTGCCCGTCGATGCGGTGTTCCGTCGCTTCCCGCGGCTGGTGCGCGACCTGTCCAGCCGTCTCGGCAAGCAGGTGCGCCTGCGCACGATCGGCGAAGGCACGGAACTGGACAAGGGCCTGATCGAAAAGATCGCCGACCCGCTCGTCCACCTGGTGCGCAACTCGATCGACCACGGTCTGGAAATGCCCGATGCGCGTCGCGCCTCCGGCAAGGACGAGACCGGCACCATCACGCTGGCGGCCTCGCATCAGGGCGGCCACATCGTGATCGAGGTCAGCGACGACGGCCGTGGCCTCAACCGCGCCAAGATCCTGGAAAAAGCCGCCGAACGCGGCATTGCCGTGCCGGACAACCCGACCGATTCGCAGGTGTGGGACCTGATCTTCGCACCCGGCTTCTCCACCGCCGATGCGGTCACCGACCTGTCCGGGCGTGGCGTGGGCATGGACGTGGTCCGCCGCAACATCCAGGGCCTGGGCGGCGAAGTGCAGCTGGAAAGCAATGCCGGCAGCGGCACCCGCGTGCTGATCCGTCTGCCGCTGACCCTGGCCATCCTGGACGGCATGACCGTGTCGGTGGCTGGCGAAACCCTGATCCTGCCGCTGGCGTATGTGCTCGAAGCCCTGCAGCCGGCCGCCGAAGACATCCGCTCGATGGCCGGTGACGGCCGTGTGTTGCGGGTCCGCGGCGAGTATCTGCCGATCTTGTCGCTCACCAACTACTACGGCTTCGGCGGGCAGCAGTCCTCGCAGGAACCGTTGGTGGTGGTGGTCGAAGGCGATGGCCAGAAAATCGCGCTGGAAGTGGACGAACTGCTCGGCCAGCAACAGGTCGTGGTCAAGAACATCGAAAACAACTACCGCCGCATCCCGGGCGTCTCCGGCGCCACCATCCTCGGCGATGGCCGGGTGTCGCTGATCGTGGACATCGGTGGCCTGGTGCGCTCGCTGAAAGTGCCGCAGGCCGCGTAACGCAACACCCTGCGGCAGGGACGCCGCAGTGCAAGGCTCCATGAGACGGCCGCCGAGCGGCCTGACCCGGAGCGATCGCCGGCAGTATGGGGACTGCCGGCATCAGTGACACCCGTCCGGCCCGACACGACCGACGGAGATTCTGGCCCTTTGTCCGGATCTTTCGACTCTGCCATCGTCTTTGGCCCGTCTGGTGACGGGCGCCCACGAGGCCAGTCGTTCTCTGCAACACGAGAAGACCACTATGAACTGGTTCCGCAATCTTGCCGTTGCCCGCAAGCTGGCCGTGGCGTTTTCCTTTACCGCATTGATCACCCTGAGCCTGGGCGTGTTTGCGCTTGCTCGCATGCAGTCGAGCGCGCACCTGTTGCGCGAGATCGGCAACGTGTGGGCGCCGGCAGTGCAGCAGCTGAGCGAAATGCGCGCGCTGCTTGGCGAATTCCGCACCTACGAGCTGGCCCAGCTGGCGCACGCCGACGACCCGAAGGCGGTGCAGAATTATTTCGAACGCATGGACAAGGCGCGTGCCGACGTGGACGCCGCGCAGAGCGCCTATGCCAAGACCACCACGCCGGGCAAGGAGACCGAGTTGTACGAGGCGGTCAAGCTGACCCTGGCCGACTATTACAAGGCCAACGCCGCGCTCAGCGCCGCGGTGCGCGCCGGCGATCTGGTGACCGCCAATACCGTGTCCGACGAGCAATCGCGTCCGGCGCGGCGCGAGCTGTTCGCCAAGCTGGTGGAGCTCACCAAGTTCAATACCGCACACATGACCAACGAGATCGATCAGGCCGAAGCAGCCTATCGACGCTCGGTACAGGTGATGGTTGCAGCGATGACCCTGGCGGTGCTGCTGGCCGCGTTTGCGGGCTGGTTCATTGCCCGCAGCATCGCCGGCCCGCTCGGCCGTGCGACCCGCGTGGCCGGTGCCATCGCCCAGGGCAAGCTGGATAACGTCATCCAGGTCGACAGCCGCGACGAAGCCGGGCAATTGCTGCACAGCATGCAGGGCATGCAGCAACAGTTGCAGGCCGTGCTGGCCGCCCAGTCGGAGATGGCGCAACGCCATGACGCCGGACAGATCAGCTATCGCATGGATCCGCAGGCATTTCCCGGCGATTTCGGCACGATGGTGCACGACACCAACAGCCTAGTCGGCGCGCATGTCACTGTGCAGAACAGCCTGGCGCAGATCATGTCGCGCTATGCCATCGGCGACCTGAGCCAGGACATGCAGCGCCTGCCCGGCGAAAAGGCCGTGCTCAGCGACACCATGGATACCGTCAAGGCCAATCTCTCGGCGATGAACCGCGAGATCAAGACGCTGGCGCAGGCCGCCGCCAACGGCGATTTCAGCGTGCGCGGCGATGCGCAGCGCTTCCAGTACGACTTCCACGCCATGGTGGACAGCCTCAACCAGCTGATGGCCACCGCCGACGCCAACCTGGCCTCGCTGTCCAAGGTGCTGCAGGCCATTGCCGCCGGCGATCTGAGCGAACGCATGCACGGGCAGTTCCATGGCGTGTTCGCGCAGATGCGCGACGACGCCAATGCCACCACCGAGCAGCTGTCGGGCATCGTCGGGCGCATCCAGCACGCCACCACCTCGATCAATACCGCCGCCAGCGAAATCGCCGCCGGCAACCAGGATCTGTCGCAGCGCACCGAGCAGCAGGCAGCCAACCTGGAAGAAACCGCCGCCTCGATGGAAGAGCTCACCTCCACTGTCAAGCAGAATGCCGAGCATGCACGCCAGGCGAACCAGCTGGCGATTGGCGCGGCGTCGGTCGCCTCGCAGGGCGGCAGCGTGGTGGCGCAGGTGGTGACCACCATGTCCGGGATCGAAGTCTCTTCGAAGAAGATCGCCGAGATCATCAGCGTGATCGACGGCATCGCCTTCCAGACCAACATCCTGGCGTTGAACGCGGCGGTGGAAGCCGCGCGTGCCGGCGAACAGGGGCGTGGGTTTGCGGTGGTGGCCTCGGAGGTGCGCACGCTGGCGCAGCGCAGCGCCGGCGCCGCGAAGGAGATCAAGCACCTGATCGACGATTCGGTGAGCAAGGTGACCGAAGGCTCGGCGCTGGTGGACCAGGCCGGCAAGACCATGGCCGACATCGTGGCCAGCGTGCAACGCGTCACCGACATCATGGGCGAGATCTCCGCCGCCTCGCAGGAGCAATCGTCCGGGATCGAGCAGGTCAACCTCACCGTGACCCAGATGGATGAAGCCACCCAACAGAACGCGGCGCTGGTGGAAGAAGCCACCGCCGCCGCACGCGCAATGGAAGAACAGGCCGGCCAGCTGTCCGACGCGGTGGCGATCTTCAAGCTTCAGCCCACCGCCGCCGTGGCGACGGCAGTGGCCCGCCCCGCTCCGTCGCCGGTCAAGGCCGTCAAAAAGCCAGCCGACAAGCGTGCCGCGGCCGCCACGCCGACAGCCACCATGCGTCCGGCGCGCCCGGCCCTGGCAGCGGCTGCCAACGGCGACACCAGCTGGCACGAGTTCTGACGCCCGCACCCGCCTCGGCGGCCATTGCAGCCTTCACGATCAAGCCTCGGCAGCGATGCCGGGGCTTGATGGTTTCTGCGGGGGATGCAGTGACCCACTCGTCCATCACCACGAGTGCCGATCATCGACGCCGCACATCTCGCCGGGCGCGGCCTACGCGCGCGCGCTGAGTGCCGCTGCAGCGCTGATTGCACTTGCCACACGACTGAACGCGAGCATGCTGCAGTGCAGCATCAGGACTTAAGAATTCAGGCTAGCGCACGCTACCGGTGTATCTCTTTCCCACCCTCCCCAAGAGAACACCATGACATTCCTGCATTCCCTGACCGTCGGGCGACGCCTGGCGTTGGCATTCGCGTTGCTGATCGTGCTGCTGGCCGGCTCCACCACCCTGGCCTTGTACGAATTCAAGACCGTCAAGAACCAGGTCTCCATCATCATCGAGGTCAACAACCGCAAGGCCGCGTTGCTCAACCAGATGCGTGAAAGCAACATGCTTGGCGAGCGCTACATGCGCGACTTCATGCTGGCGACGCCGCAGCAGTTGCCCGCCGTCGATGCCCAGCTCAAGGCCAACCGCACGCATTACGCGCAGCTATGGGACGCGCTCAAGCAGCTGCCCACCGACGCCGACGGCATGCGCGCACGCCAGGCCATCGAAGACAGCCTGACCGCGGCGCGCGCCACCAACAACCGCTTGCTCGGCATGGTGCGCGAGGGCAACCTGGACGGTGCCAAGCAACTGTTGAGCGGCCAGGCGCAACCGTTGCTGGAACGCCGCTCCAAGGCGATTGCCGCAGCGGTGCAACTGCAGAACCAGCAGAATGCCGCCGGTGCCGACACCATCCTGAGCAGCGTCGCGCTGGCCAACCGTGCCCTGATTGCGTTCGGCCTGGTGTCCGCCGGCCTGGCGGCCGCACTGGCGTGGCTGATCTCGCGCAGCCTGGTACGCCCGCTCCGGCAGGCCACACAGGTCGCCGAGGCGATCGCACACGGTGAACTGGACAACCCGATCGGCCCGCAACCCGGCGATGAGCCTGGTCAATTATTGACCAGCATGCGCGGCATGCAGGATCAGCTCAAGGCCGTGGCCGCCGCACAGCAGGAAATGGCACGCCGGCACGAGGCAGGCCAGCTCAGCTTCCGCATGGACCAGGACGCCTTCCCCGGCGAATACGGCAGCATGGTGCGCGACACCAACGCCCTGGTCGAATCGCACATTGCAGTGAAGATGCGGCTGGCGCAGATCATGTCGCGCTACGCCATTGGTGACCTGAGCCAGGACATGGACCGCCTGCCCGGCGAAAAGGCCGTGCTCAGCGACACCATGGATGCGGTCAAGCGCAATCTTTCGGCGATGAACGACGAAATCAAGCTGCTGGCGCAGGCCGCGGCCAATGGCGATTTCAGCGTGCGTGGCGATACGCAGCGCTTTCAGCACGATTTTCTGGCGATGGTGCAGAGCCTCAACCAGTTGATGGCCACCGCCGACGGCAATCTGGGTGCGTTGTCCAAGGTGCTGCAGGCCATTGCCGGCGGCGACCTGACCGAGCGCATGCACGGCCAGTTCCATGGCGTGTTCGCGCAGATGCGCGATGATGCCAACGCCACCACCGATCAGTTGTCCGGCATCGTCGGACGCATCCAGCACGCCACCGCTTCGATCAATACTGCGGCCGGCGAAATTGCCGCCGGCAACAACGATCTGTCGCAACGCACCGAACAGCAGGCCGCCAACCTGGAAGAAACCGCTGCCTCGATGGAAGAGCTCACCTCCACCGTCAGGCAGAATGCCGAAGGTGCCCGCCAGGCCAACCAGCTCGCCATTGGCGCCGCTGCGGTCGCCTCGCAGGGCGGCGCCGTGGTCGACAAGGTCGTGGCGACCATGGCCGACATCGAGATCTCGTCGAGGAAGATCGCCGACATCATCAGCGTGATCGACGGCATCGCCTTCCAGACCAACATCCTGGCCTTGAATGCGGCGGTGGAAGCGGCGCGCGCCGGCGACCAGGGCCGCGGCTTTGCGGTGGTGGCCTCGGAAGTGCGCACGTTGGCGCAGCGCTCTGCCGGTGCAGCGAAAGAGATCAAACACCTGATCGACGACTCGGTGAGCAAGGTGGCCGAAGGCGCAGCGCTGGTGGACCAGGCCGGCACCACCATGAGCGAAATCGTGGCCAGCGTGCAGCGCGTCACCGACATCATGGGCGAGATCTCCGCCGCCTCGCAGGAACAGTCGGCCGGGATCGAACAGGTCAACCTCACCGTAGCCCAGATGGACGAAGCCACCCAGCAGAATGCCGCGCTGGTGGAAGAAGCCACGGCGGCCGCGCGGGCGATGGAAGAACAGGCCGGCCAGCTGGCCGATGCCGTGTCGATCTTCAAGATCCATCCCGGCGCAACGCAGCCGGCGGCAACGCACCGCCCTGCCCCGCGACACCTGGCAAGCGTCGCCTCGACGGTCGCTCCCCGGCAGCCCGGATCTGCGACGGCCAGGCCTACAGCCAGATCCGCCGCGGCGCAGCGGCCGGCCTTGGCAGTCGCTGCCGACAACGATGCGAGCTGGCGCGAGTTTTAAGTCCACGGCTGCTGAACCCCTCTCCCCCCCGGGAGAGGGATTGGGTTGAGGAGACGGCCCGACGCAACAGCGCCAGGCAGCGCACAACCCGGCGCTTCACGATCCGTCGAAACGCCCCGGTCACCCCGGGGCGTTCTGCTATCCGGCCACAGGACTCCATCGCCGCGCACTTCACCAAGCCAACAATTCACCACGCTGCAGTGCCGTTGGTCGAAAGGTGATCAAGCACAAGCGTCTGCGGCCGATACACATGGCACTGAGGGCCACATCGCCCGCACATCGTTGAAGGACGTCCCGCATGCACACCGCCAATCCCATCCGCTCTGCCCGCAACGTGCTGGGCGCCGTGTTTGCCGTTGCCGTGCTGGCCGCGGGCGTGTCGTTGCCGCCCTCCTTCGCCGCGCCGGCCGCCCCGGTGTCCGTCTTGCTCGACAACGTGCCGGTCAGCGCACTGCAGTCGCTTGCCGTGGACCTGGTGCAGCTGCGCAACGATCAGCGTGCCCAGCTGGCCGCGGCGCAGGACCCGGCGCGCGTGCAGGCCTACGACGAGCGTCTGGGCAACCTGCGCCAACGCATCGCACGCCATGCCGGCTACTTCCAGGCCAGCGCGCCGCAGGGCGAACAGGCGCGCCAGTTTGCAGCGGTGCAGCAGCAGCTGGGCCAGTATCTTGCGCAGCACCGCCAGGCCAATCGCGCCCTGCATGACGGCGATCTGCACGACGCCCAGGCCCTGGCGCTGGGCCATGCCGGCGACACCCGCCAGCTGCTGTGGACCGAACTGCAGAACCTGCAGGCCTCGATCACCCCGGTCGGCGCGTCGCCGCAGCACTGAGCTCGCCCGATGTGCGGCCAGGCGGCCGCTCTCCCTGCATCGCTGTCTGCCAGCCCCCACGCTGCGCATGCCATGCGCTCTGTCCTGCAGAGCGAGGTGTGCGATGTGCGGTGCGCCGCGCGTGAGCGCATGCATCGGCGCGGGGCATCGCGTCGGTCGAACGCTCGAGCGCCCGGATGGCGCTGAAAACCGGCTGTGCGCCGCGCTAGCACAAACAGCGTCACGCGATGCTCAACATTTTTCCCAATGGGTCGCTATTCGACTTATCCCGGTCACAATCCTCTCGCTGGATACCTGTCATGACGTTCAAGAGCTCGCTCGCAAAGACGTTGGCCAATGTGCCGCTCAAGCGCAAATTCCTCGCCCAGACGGCGCTGGTTGCGCTGGGCATCATCATCCTGGCCGTGATCGCGGCACGCATGCAGTACGTGGACCTCACCGACACCCGTCGCGACGGCCTCAAGAGCCAGATCGAGATGGCGATCGCGGTGGTCAACGGCTATGCCGAGCGCGCGCAAAAGGGCGAGATGGACGTCGACGCCGCCAAGAAGGCTGCGCTGCACACCTTGTCGACCATGCGTGCACGCGGCGGTGTGGATTACATCTATGTCACCGACCAGGCGCCGGTGATGCTGATGCATCCCACCCGCCCGGATCTCAATGGCAAGCCGCTCAACGACGTGCTCAGCCCCGACGGCAAGCGCATCTTTCCCGCGTTCGTGACCGCCGCGCAGGCCGGCGGCGGCTATGTCGATTACACCTGGGCCAAGCCCGGGCAGAAGGACCCGGTGCAGAAGACCTCCTACGCGGCGCTGTACAAGCCGTGGGGCTGGGTGATCGGCACCGGTGTCTACCTGGACGACACCCAGTCGCAGGCGCTGGCCTTCACCGGCATCGTGACGCTGGCCGGTGCGGTGCTGGTGCTGCTCAACCTGCTGGTGGGCTGGATGATCGGCAACTCGATCCTGGAGCCGGTCTCGCGTGCCCTGGCAGCGATCAAGGGCGTGGCGCGCGGCGACCTGAGCGTGCGTACCGCCGAGCATGGCAATGACGAAATCGGCCAGATGCTCAAGGCCACCGACGACATGGTGCATACCCTGGAGCGCTTCTCTGCGCAGACCAAGGTGATGATGCACATGCACGCCGGCGACGACGTCACCCACCGCATGCCGACCGACTTCCCGGGCGTCTACGGCGAACTGGCGGGCGGCATCAACACCATGATCTTCGAGCACCTGGATGCCATCGTCGATGCCATCGGCATCCTCAACGAATACGCGCAGGGCGACCTGTCGCGCGACGCGGCGCGCCTGCCGGGTACGCGTGCGGTGCTGCACGAAGCCATGGATGCAGCCAAGGCCAGCCTGCTGGCGATCAATAACGAGATCAAGCGCCTGGCGCAGGCCGCCGCCAACGGCGATTTCAGCCAACGTGGCGATGCCGCGCGCTTCAAGCACGATTCGGCGCGCATGATCAACGACCTCAACGCCATGATGGAGGTCAGCGACCGCAATCTGGGCAAGCTGTCCGAGCTGCTGACCGCACTGGCCGAGGGCGACCTGACCGCACGCATGGACGGCGAGTTCCACGGTGTGTTTGCGCGCATGCGTGACGATGCCAACACCACCGCCACCCAGCTGGCCGGCATCGTCGGGCGCATCCAGCAGGCCGCCGCCTCCATCACCGGCTCGGCCAGCGAGATCGCTGCCGGCAACAACGACCTGTCCCAGCGCACCGAGCAGCAGGCCGCCAACCTGGAAGAAACCGCCGCCTCGATGGAAGAGCTCACCTCCACCGTCAAGCAGAACGCCGAAAGCGCGCGCCAGGCCAACCAGCTGGCGATCGGTGCCGCCGGCGTGGCCTCGCAGGGCGGCCAGGTGGTGAGCCAGGTGGTGGAGACCATGTCCGGCATCGAACACTCTTCGAAGAAGATCGCCGAGATCATCAGCGTCATCGACGGCATCGCGTTCCAGACCAATATCCTGGCGCTCAATGCCGCGGTGGAAGCGGCACGCGCCGGCGAACAGGGGCGTGGGTTTGCGGTGGTGGCCTCGGAAGTACGCACCCTGGCGCAGCGCTCTGCCGGTGCGGCCAAGGAGATCAAGCACCTGATCGACGATTCGGTCGGCAAGGTCGCGCAGGGCTCGGCGCTGGTGGACCAGGCCGGCAAGACCATGGCCGAGATCGTGTCCTCGGTGCAACGCGTCACCGACATCATGAGCGAGATCTCGGCCGCTTCGCAGGAACAGTCCGCCGGCATCGAGCAGGTCAATCTCACCGTCACCCAGATGGATGAGAGCACCCAGCAGAACGCCGCACTGGTGGAAGAAGCCACCGCCGCGGCCAATGCGATGCAGCAGCAGGCGCAGCAACTGGACGATGCGGTGTCGATCTTCCGGGTGGTGGCGACCACGGCCAGCTCCCACGGCAGTGTGGGTGCGCGCGCACCCAAGCGCGTGGCGCTGGCCGCCTACTAGCCGCGGCCGACGGGTGTCGCGCGCGTGAGCTCCAGTGGGCGCGCACCGCGCGTCCGGATGGCAGCCGGCGCGCGCGCCATGCCGGGTTCTGATCGCAGCCGTACCTGCCCGGCGGTCGAACAGCAGGTGCGCTGCCTGCTTTGCCTGCAGATTCCCCGCCCCGGCGGGGCCTTCTCCCTTCTCCGCGGCCACACCCATGACTTCGCTTTCCACGCACTCACGTTTCGGCGGACGCCTGGCGTATCGCCTGATGTTCGGCACTGCGGTCATTGCGTCGTTGTGCTTCGGGCTGACCGCGGCCATCACCTACTGGCAAAGCAGCGGCGCATTGAGTACATCGGCGCAGGCCACGATGCAGAACGCTGCGCGCTACCAGGCCGAGCAGATCGGCAGCGAACTGGGTCAGGCGCTGACCACCGGTCAATCCCTGGCCACCACCTTGCTGGTGCAGCGCGCCAACGGTGGCATCAGCCGCGACACCGCCGCCGCGGTGGTGCACGATCAATTGCAGGACCATCCCGAATGGGTGGGCATGGGCACCTTGTGGGAAGCGCAGGCCTTCGATGGCAAGGACAGCGCCTTTGCCAATACCCAGGGCCATGACGCCACCGGCCGTTTCATGACCTACTGGGGACGCGACGGCCACACCCTGGTGCGTGAGCCGCTCACCGACTACGAAACTCCCGGCCTGGGTGACTGGAATCTCAAGCCGCGCGCCCTGCTGCGGCAGACCGTGGCCGAACCGTACGATTACAAGATCGGCGGCAAGACCGTGCTGATGACCACCTTGTCCACGCCCATCCTGCACGACGGTACCTACCTGGGCGCAGTGACGGTGGACGTGGCACTGGCGGCGTTGCAACAGCGCCTGGGCGCCCTGCGCCCGATGGACAGCGGGTATGTGGAGCTGCTGTCGCCCGCCGGCGTGGTGCTGTCCTCGCGCGACAGCACGCGCATCGGCAAGCCGCTGACCGATGCACGACACCGCACCATGCTGGAGGCCATCAAGGCTGGCAAGGATTCGGTCGATTTCACCCCCGACGCGGCCGGCATGGTCAGTGCCTATGTGCCGCTGCAGATCGGCAAGGCGCAGGAACGTTTCGCGCTGGGCGTGGTGGTGCCGTACGCGGCCATCATGCAGCAGGCGCATCGCCTGCTGTGGACGATCCTGCTGGTGGGGCTGGGTTCGGCGGTGGTGCTCAGCGGCGCGCTGTTCCTGCTGTTGCGTCGCCAGGTGGTGCGTCCGCTGGAGTCGGCGGTGGGCGTGGCCGACGCGATCGCCTCGGGCAAGCTCGACAACCAGATCGCCGTGCAACGCCAGGATGAAGTGGGCCGGCTGATGGGCGCGATGCAGCGCATGCAGAACGATCTGCGCGCGCGCATCGAGCGCGACACCGCGGTTGCCAACGAAAACCTGCGCATCCGCACCGCGCTGGAGCACTCCGAGATGGAAGTGCTGCTGTCCGACGAACACCACAATGCGGTATTCATCACCGAAGCGCTGCACACCTCGTTCAAGCATGGCGAACCGGCTTTCCATGCCAAGGGCCAGGCCGGTTTCAGCGCCGATGCGGTGGTCGGCAAGCCGCTGGAATACGTGTTCGGCACCGACGCCGACGGCAGGGCGCGCACGCAGCAATTGCAGCAATTGCAGTCCACCGTGTCCGAGCGTTACACCTTCGGCCCGGTGACCCTGGACCTGACCATGACTCCGCTGTACGCGCCGGACGGCCATCGCAGCGGCAGCATGCTGCTGTGGCGCAACGTCAGTGCCGAAGTGAGCACGCAAAAAGAAGTGGCCGCACTGGTGCAGTCTGCCTTGATGGGCGACTTCGGTCAGCGCCTGGCGCTGGATGACAAGCACGGCTTCTATCTGGAATTCGGCCGTCAGCTCAACGGCTTGCTGGAAACCACCTCGCAAGGACTGGAGCGCATTTCCAGCCTGCTCAGCGCATTGGCCGAAGGCGACCTCAGCGTGCGCATGGATGGGCAGTTCGCAGGCGTGTTTGCACGCATGCGTGACGATGCCAATGCCACGGTGGCGCAGCTCACCAGCATCGTCTCCGGTATCCAGACCTCGGCCACGCAGATCAATGCCGCAGCCAGCGAGATCGCTGCCGGCAACAGCGACCTGTCGCAACGTACCGAGCAACAGGCCGCCAATCTGGAAGAAACCGCTGCCTCGATGGAAGAACTCACCTCCACCGTCAGGCAGAACGCCGAGCATGCGCGCCAGGCCAACCAACTGGCCATCGGCGCGGCCGATGTCGCCGCGCATGGCGGCGCGGTGGTGGCGCAGGTGGTGACCACCATGTCCGGCATCGAGGTCTCTTCGAAGAAGATCGCTGAAATCATCAGCGTGATCGACGGCATCGCCTTCCAGACCAACATCCTGGCCTTGAACGCGGCGGTCGAAGCCGCGCGCGCCGGCGAACAAGGGCGCGGCTTTGCGGTGGTGGCCTCGGAGGTGCGCACGCTGGCGCAGCGCTCTGCCGGCGCCGCGAAGGAGATCAAGCACCTGATCGACGATTCGGTCCACAAGGTGAGCGAAGGCTCGCATCTGGTGCACCAGGCCGGCACCACCATGGCCGAGATCGTGGCCAGCGTGCAGCGCGTCACCGACATCATGGGCGAGATCTCCGCCGCCTCGCAGGAGCAGTCCGCCGGCATCGAGCAGGTCAACCTCACCGTCACCCAGATGGATGAAGCCACCCAGCAGAACGCCGCACTGGTGGAAGAAGCCACCGCCGCCGCGCGTGCGATGGAAGAACAGGCCGGCCAGCTCGCGCAGGCGGTGTCGCGCTTCACGCTTGCCGATACGTCCCCAGCCACCGCATCGACCGGCAGGCCCACGCTCACCGCCATCGCCGCCCACCCTGCATCCAGGCCATCGCGCCCACGGGTCTGAACCGCCCGCTGTCGTGCCCGGCCACGGGCGCGGCAGCTGCGCTGTGTGAGACGTCACGATGACCTGCCGCGCACGGCATGGTTAGACGCCGCACCGCGTCTTTCGCGGCGCGCTTCATCGCAAATCGGCACGCGGCGCGTCGCCGAACACGCCGCGTTCATCCTTGCAAAGTAAAGAATCCGGGCCCCGGGCCGTTAGCGTGCAGGACACACATCGCCTTGCATCGCCCGGAGTACATGATGAACAAGTTCAACGATTGGCCCATCCGCCGCAAACTGATGTTTGCGTTCTGCCTGAGTGCCGTGCTCACCGCCCTGCTGGGTGGGTTGGGCTTCTCGCGCATGAAGCAAATGCAGCAGCAGGCCGTGCTGATCAATGAAAATGTCGTGCCGGTGCTGAGCAGGCTGTCGGAACTGCGCGCCTTCGGTGGCGAATTCCGCATCTACGAGTCGGGCCAGTTCGTCAATCTGGATAATCCCGAGCGCTACGCCTACTTTCTCACCCGCATGGACGAGATCCAGGCCAGCTACCTCCAGACACAGAAGGCACTGGAGGCCAAGGTCGGCGCCGGCTCCCCGCTGAAGGCCGGCTACGACAAGCTGGCCAAGGAAAGCGCAAGTTACTTCGAGGCCAACAAGACACTGCGTGCGCTGTACAAGCAGCCCGACTACGCCGCGGCGATCCTGGCGAACAAGCAGTCCGGCGACATCCGCAAGGTGCTGTTCCAGACCATCGACAAGATGTACGCCGAGCAGTCCACTGCACTGGCCAACATGGTTGCGGCCAGCAGCGCCTCGTTCAAGCTGACCAGTGCGGTGCTGCTGATCGGCACCTTGCTGATGGCGGCCCTGTCGGTGACCTTTGGCTGGTTGATTGCACGCAGCATCACCAACCCGCTGTCCAGGGCGCTGGGCGCCATCCAGGCAGTGTCGCGGGGCGATCTCAGCGTGCAGATCGGCAAGACCAGCAAGGACGAAATCGGCCAGATGCTGGACGCCACCGGCGGCATGACCCTGATGCTGCGGCGCTTCTCCGACGAGACCGCGCGCATGTCGCACCTGCATGCGGCCGAAGACATCACCCACCGCATGCCGGAAGATTTCCCCGGCGTGTACGGCACGCTGGCCGGCGGCATCAACACCATGATCTTCGAACATCTGGATGCCATCACCGACTCGGTGCGCATCCTCAACCAGTACGCACAAGGCGACCTGACCCAGGACGCCCGCCGTCTGCCGGCCAGCCGCGCGATCCTGCACGAAGCGATGGATGCGGCCAAGGCCAGCCTGTTGTCGATCAACACCGAGATCAAGCAGCTGGCGCAGGCAGCCGCGGCTGGCGACTTCAGCGCCCGCGGCGATGCGGCACGCTTCAAGTACGACTTCGCGGTGATGGTGGCGGATCTGAACTCGATGATGGAAGTCAGCGATCGCAACCTGGGCAAGCTGTCGCAGCTGCTGGGCGCGGTGGCCGATGGCGACCTGACCGCACGCATGGACGGCGAATTCCATGGGGTGTTCGCGCGTCTGCGTGACGATGCCAACGCCACCGTGCAACGCCTGACCGACATCGTGGGCCGCATCAAGCACTCCACCCTGGCCATCAATACGGCGGCCGGCGAGATCGCCGCGGGCAATCAGGATCTGTCGCAGCGTACCGAACAACAGGCCGCCAACCTGGAAGAAACCGCCGCCTCGATGGAGGAGCTCACCTCCACCGTCAAACAAAATGCCGAACACGCGCGTCAGGCCAACCAGCTGGCGATTGGTGCGGCAGGCGTGGCATCGCACGGCGGCAGCGTGGTCGGCCAGGTGGTCACCACCATGTCCGGCATCGAAACCTCGTCCAAGAAGATCGCCGAGATCATCAGCGTCATCGACGGCATCGCCTTCCAGACCAACATCCTGGCCTTGAATGCGGCCGTGGAAGCGGCGCGTGCCGGCGAACAGGGCCGCGGTTTTGCGGTCGTGGCTTCGGAAGTGCGCACGCTGGCGCAGCGTTCGGCCGGTGCCGCCAAGGAAATCAAGAGCCTGATCGACGACTCGGTGAGCAAGGTGGCCGAAGGCTCGGCACTGGTGAACCAGGCCGGCAGCACCATGAGCGAGATCGTCTCCTCGGTGCAGCGCGTCACCGACATCATGAGCGAGATCTCCGCCGCCTCGCAGGAACAGTCGGCCGGCATCGAGCAGGTCAACCAGACCGTGACCCACATGGACGAGGCCACCCAGCAGAACGCCGCGCTGGTGGAAGAAGCCACCGCCGCCGCGCGCTCGATGGAAGAACAGGCACAGCAGCTCACCGAAGCGGTGGCCTTGTTCCGCCTGTCGGCCGACCTGGAAGCGGTGACCCGCGCCACGCCGGTGGTGCGCCACATCACCGCCAAGCGACCGGCTGCGGTCAGCACGCCGGTCGCAACGCGTGCGGCGCGTCCTGCAGCGCGTAGCGCGGTTGCAGCGGCGCCGTCCAGCGAGTCGGATTGGGCGGAATTCTAAGCCCCAGTTTCAATGCGAGTTTCATCAAAGCCGCGCTCGCAGGAGCGCGGCTTTTTTATTGGCTACATCCGCAGCAAAGCGGACCCGGCAGTCAATCAATCCAATACTTCTATATCGAGCACATTCAATTACTGTATTAAATCAACTGCAGAGCTCGCCAGTTATTAGTCCACTCAACCAATATATAGAACGGACACATCCTTGAAGCCTTTCACGACACCGACCTGATTTATACATTTTCCATTACCCAGGTATAAAGTCTTTGCACAATGCCGCCGTTATTCGTCTTAGCGACATGTCACGCAGCAGGCTGTGGCGTCACTGGGTCGCTCCTACCATCTCGAGCCTTCCAGGACTTTGTCATGACTGCATTACTCCAGCGGTACAACGTAGGCCCGCGCCTGGCGGCGGCATTTGCCGTGCTGATCGTGCTGTCCGGCCTGATTGCCTTCATCGGTTATCGCGGCCTGTCATCGGCACGCGCCCTGGTCGACGACATCGTGCACCAGAACATGGTGAAGATCCGGCTGTCCAACGACATGATCAACGCCAATTTCATTATCGGCATGCAGCTGCGCAATGTGGTGCTGCCCACCACCGATGAAGAGAATCGCCAGTTCATCGCCATCATCCAGTCGGCACGTGCCGATTACAACAAGGCGCGCGAAGCGCTGTATGCCATGCCGCCCTCGGACCAGGGCAAGGTGTTGCGCGCCGAGATCGACGCGCGCCGTGCCGAGGTCAAGGTGTTGAACGACAAGGTGATGGACCTGGTGATGACCGGCCATAGCGACGAAGCCCTGCCCTTGCTGCTCACCAAGGCCGCGCCGGCCATGCAGGGCTGGCAGGACAAGATCGCCGAGAACATCGCACTGCAGGACAAGATGGCTGCCGACGCATCGGTTGTTGCGCTGAAGTCGATGGACGACTCGCGCAAGCTGCTGATCGGCGGCACGCTGCTGGTGGTGCTGCTGAGCGGCACCCTGGGCCTGTTGATCACCCGCAGCCTCACCGCACCGTTGAGCCGCGCCACCCGCGCAGCCGAATCGATTGCCGGCGGCAAGCTGGACAACGACGTCGATACGAAGTTCAACGATGAAACCGGCCGCCTGCTCAAGGCCATGCACAAGATGCAGCAGCAGCTGCGCAACCTGCTGGCTGCGCAGACCGACATGGCCCGCCGCCACGACGAAGGCCAGATCAGCTTCCGCATCGATGCCGATGCGTTCCCGGGGGAATACGGCCGCATGGCCAGCGACACCAACAACCTGGTGGCCTCGCATATCGCGGTGAAGATGAAGCTGGCGCAGATCATGGGCCGCTATGCCATTGGCGACCTCAGCGAAGACATGGACAAGCTGCCCGGCGAGAAGGCCGTGCTCACCGAGACCATGGAGCAGGTCAAGCTCAACCTGGGCGCGATGAACACCCAGATCAAGCACCTGGCGCAGGCCGCGGCCAATGGCGACTTCAGCGCACGCGGCGACGCCGAGCGCTTCCAGTACGATTTCCGGGTCATGGTGGAAAGCCTCAACACCTTGATGTCCACCGCCGACGGCAACCTGCAGTCGCTATCCGGTCTGTTGCAGTCCATTGCCGCAGGCGACCTGACCGCGCGCATGAGCGGCGACTTCCACGGGGTGTTTGCGCAGATGCGCGACGATGCCAATGCCACCGCCGTGCAGCTGGCCGAGATCGTCACCGGCATCAAGGCGTCGGCCATCTCGATCAAGGGTGCCGCCAGCGAAATCGCCGCCGGCAACCAGGACCTGTCCCAGCGCACCGAGCAACAGGCCGCCAATCTGGAAGAAACCGCCGCCTCGATGGAAGAGCTCACCTCCACCGTCAAACAGAATGCCGAAAGCGCACGCCAGGCCAACCAGCTGGCGATTGGTGCCGCCGGCGTGGCCTCGCAGGGTGGCGAGATCGTCAGCAAGGTGGTCGAGACCATGAGCGGCATCGAAGCCTCCTCCAGGAAGATCGCGGACATCATCTCGGTCATCGACGGCATCGCGTTCCAGACCAACATCCTGGCCTTGAACGCAGCGGTGGAAGCCGCACGCGCCGGCGAACAGGGCCGCGGCTTTGCGGTGGTGGCCTCGGAAGTGCGCACCCTGGCGCAACGCTCCTCGGGCGCGGCCAAGGAGATCAAGGACCTCATCGACGACTCGGTGCAGCGCGTGGCCGACGGCTCGGTGCTGGTGCACGACGCCGGCAAGACCATGGGCGAGATCGTCTCCAGCGTGCAGCGCGTCACCGACATCATGGGCGAGATTTCCGCCGCCTCGCAGGAGCAGTCCTCGGGCATCGAACAGGTCAACCAGACCGTCACCCAGATGGACGAAACCACCCAGCAGAACGCCGCCCTGGTGGAAGAAGCCACCGCCGCGGCGCGTGCACTGGAAGAACAGGCGGTCGGGCTGACCGAGGCCGTGGCGGTGTTCAAGACCGACACCGGCCATGCATTGGCGCCGCCGTCGCCGGTGCGTGCGGTCCCGGCGCGGCCGGCGGTGAGTGCCGTGCTCAAGGCGCAGGTTGCCGCGGCCGGGCGCACTGCTGCCTCCAAGCCGCGCGTGGTGGTCACCGCGTCCAGCAACGACACCAGCTGGCAGGAGTTCTGAGCAAGCGAGCAGGACTGGCTGAACGGTTCCGGTCGGCAGCGATGCCGGCCGGCTCAAGGCATAACTGGTATCTGCCGATAGCCTGCGTACGCCCATGAGACGCATCGATGACCACTTCGCCCGCGCAGTTGCCGCAGCCCCATCCCCCTTCCCCGCGCCGCTGGACCAGCCGCTGGGATGATCTGGCCATCGCCAGAAAACTCGGCGCGATCGGTGTGCTGGCGCTGGTGGGGCTGATCATTCCGGTGCTGCTGTACAGCGGCAAGCTCAATGAAAGCGTCACCATCAGCAGCAACGAATTACGCAGTTATGGCCCGCTCGGACAGATGCTGGGCCTGATCACCGACCTGCATGCGGCCCATGTCGACAGCGGCAGCGCCGCCAGCGCGGCATCCAGCCGGGCCGAACGCGACCTGCAGCAACTGCTTGTGACCACGGCGGCAATGCCCGGCTTCGAACGCAGCCAGAAACAACTGCTGGCGCTGCAACAACGCCATCTCGCCGGTGCCGACGCCAATGCCTATGCCGGCGTGAGCGAACAGGCCTTCGCTGCGCTCGACGCCTTGCGCGACGACAGCCAGCTGGTCTACACCCCGTATATCGAAAGCTACCACCTGGTGGTGGCCACGCTGATCTACAGCCCCGATGCCACCGAATCGCTGACCCGCCTGGATGCGGCCAGCGATCCATCGCAGGCCGGCGACAGCCGCGCCATGCTGCGCGAGCAGCTCAACCAGCTGCAGCGGCACCACGTGCGCTTCCGCCATGAGCTGGACAAGGCAATGGGCCTGCTGGAACAGCCCGACCCCGCCCTGGCCGATGCGGCCCGCACCGAAGCCACGCGCGCCACTGCAGCACTGGCGGCGCTGGCCACCGCGCTGGACGGCAGCGACACCCAGGCCGACACGCAATGGAATGCTGCGCTGGATGCACTTGGCCAGGCCATGCAGGACCTCAGCAGCACCTCGCTGCAGGCGTTGCAGCGGCAGTCCCAGCGGCACCTGGCGGATGCACGCAATGCCATGTGGCAGGCCATCGCCGGGCTGTCGCTGCTCGCGCTGCTGATCGCCACGCTGTGCTGGTACACCCTGTCCCGGCTCACCCGCAACGTGCGCCGCGCCGCGGCAGTGGCGGCCAACATCGCGCGCGGCGACCTGGACGAGCGCATCGTGGCGCCCAGCCACGACGAGACCGGCCAGCTGCTCGACAACATGCGCAGGATGCAGGAGCAGCTGCAGCGCGTGCTGGCGGCACAGAGCGAGATGGCGCAGCGCCATGACGCCGGCCAGATCAGCTACCGCATGCAGGCCGACAGCTTCCCCGGCGCCTACGCCACCATGGTGCACGACACCAATGCGCTGGTCGGCTCGCATGTCGCGGTGACGTTGCAGCTGGCGCAGATCATGTCGCGCTACGCCATCGGCGACCTGAGTCAGGACATGGACCGCCTGCCCGGCGAAAAGGCCGTGCTCACCGACACCATGGACACGGTCAAGCGCAATCTGTGGGCAATGAACAGCGAGATCAGGCTGCTGGCGCAGGCCGCCGCCAACGGCGATTTCAGCGTGCGCGGCGACGCGCAGCGCTTCCAGTACGATTTCCGCGCCATGGTCGACAGCCTCAATCAGCTGATGGCCACGGCCGATGCCAATCTGCAGTCGCTTTCCACAGTGCTGCAGGCGATTGCCGCCGGCGACCTCACCACCCGCATGCACGGCGATTTCCATGGCGTGTTCGCACGCATGCGCGACGATGCCAATGCCACGGTGACCCAGCTGGCCGATATCGTCGGGCGCATCCAGCGCTCCACCGACGCCATCAACGAGGCCGCCAGCGAGATCGCGTCGGGCAATCAGGATCTTTCGCAGCGTACCGAGCAACAGGCCGCCAACCTGGAAGAAACCGCCGCCTCGATGGAGGAGCTCACCTCCACCGTGCGCAACAACGCCGAGCATGCCCGCCGCGCCAATCAGCTGGTGGTCGGCGCCGCCTCGGTGGCATCGCAGGGGGGCGAGGTGGTTGGCCAGGTGGTCGGCACCATGGCCGGCATCCAGGCGGCTTCCAAGAAGATTGCCGACATCATCGGCGTCATCGACGGCATCGCGTTCCAGACCAACATCCTGGCGCTGAATGCCGCCGTGGAAGCGGCGCGTGCCGGTGAACAGGGGCGCGGCTTCGCCGTGGTGGCCTCGGAAGTGCGCACCCTCGCCCAGCGTTCTGCCGGTGCAGCGAAGGAAATCAAGCAGCTGATCGACGACTCGGTCAGCCGGGTGGACCACGGCAATCAGCTGGTCGGCCAGGCCGGCCGCACCATGCAGGACATCGTCGACTCGGTGCGCAACGTCACCACGATCATGCAGGAGATCAGCGAGGCCTCGCAGCAGCAGTCGCAAGGCATCGAACAGGTTGGCCAGACCATCGCGCAGATGGACCAGGCCACCCAACAGAACGCAGCGCTGGTGGAAGAAGCCACCGCCGCGGCACGCTCGATGGAAGAACAGGCGCAGCAACTGCGTGATGCGGTCTCGGTGTTCCAGCTGCAGGCGGCCGCACCGGCGCGCCTGGGGCAGGCGGCCTGAAAACGGCCGGGCGCGGGCCACGGCATCCGTCGATGGCCCGGCCCCTGCTACCCACGCATTGACCGACGACACCGCCGCCTGACCATGGCACCGGCTGCCGTGGACTTGATGTTGGTCGGCACGCAGGCAGCGCGCCTGCGTCCGCCATCGCGCACCGCGATGGCCCCGATGCTGCGCCCTTCAGCAATTGCGCCAGCGCGCCGCATACCCCACCGGTGACTCCGGCGCGTCGCCCCGCCCCCGCTTCACTCTCGCCTCGCCGGTGCATCCACCCGGCAACACGCCCGCCTGCACACAGCCATCACGCCCAAGGCGTGATCGAGCGGTGAATTGGCCGCGCGCGCAACGCCTGGCAATCATCCAGATAGCGAGCTTTCCAACCCTCGTGTGCACGCCCGCATCACCTCGGTGACGGCTGCCCGTACACGGCCGCGCAAGCGAGTTCAGGCGCCGCGGCAGTCGCCGTTACCGACCACAAGCATGCAGACCTGCCCCGCAACCGATTGCCGCGTGACACCTCTCACCGGCACCGATGGAGGGCTGGATGCCTGCCTGCCATGGCCCGGCTCGACGTAGTGATCTACGCGACTTGGCCGATGTGCATTCCCCCTTCCCGCCCATTGCCTCGAGATTCCAACATGATCGCTCTTCTACAACGGTACAACGTCGGCAAGCGCCTCACCTTCGCCTTCGGCACGCTGATCCTGCTGTCCTGCGGCCTGGTCGCCACCGGGCTGTACACGGTGGCGCAAGCACGCGAGCGCATCGACACCGTGGTCAACCGCAACATCACGATCATGCAGCACCTGCAGGACATGACCAACGCCAGCTCGGCGGTTGCCGTGCAACTGCGCAACATCGTGTTGCCCACCTCCGAGGCGGACAACCTGCGCTTTGCCGGCATCATCAAGGACAAGCTCGCTGCCTATGAAGACAGCCGCAGCACGCTGTACCTGTTTTCTGCATCGCCGGAGGCCACCGCCCTGCGACAGAAGATCGACCAGGCCAGCGAGTCGGCCAACAAGCTCAATGCGCAGGTCGCGGCGCTGGGCTTGAGCGGCAAGCCGGACGAAGCACTGGCACTGCTGCTGCAGAAAGCTGCGCCGGCCACCGAGCAGTGGCAGGACGCACTGGCCGGCTACTCGGCGTTGCAGCGCCGTCGCGCTACCGAAGCCTATGAAGCCGCCACCACGGCCATGGCACGCGGCCGTGCGATGCTGATCGGCGGCGGCCTGGCGGTGGTGTTGATCAGCGGCCTGCTGGGCTGGGCGATCACCCGCAGCCTGGTGCGTCCGCTGACCCAGGCCACGCGCGCCGCCGAGGCCATTGCCAACGGTAGCCTCGATAACGATGTGCGCACCCAGGCCAACGATGAAACCGGCCGCCTGTTGCAGGCCATGGACAAGATGCAGGACCAGGTGCGCAACCTGATCACCGCGCAGCTGGACATGGCCAAGCGCCACGACGAAGGCCAGATCAGCTTCCGCATGGATGCCGGCGCGTTCCCGGGCGACTTCGGGCGCATGGCCAACGACACCAACGAGCTGGTCGCCGCGCACATCAAGGTCAAGATGCAGACCATTCACCTGGTGGAACGCTATGCCATCGGCGATCTGAGCGAAGACATGCCGCAATTGCCCGGCGAAAAGGCCGCGATCACCACCGCGATGAATCAGGTCAAGCACAACCTGTCCACGATGAATCATGAGATCAAGCACCTGGCCCAGGCGGCGGCCAATGGCGACTTCAGTGCACGCGGCAATGCCGAGCAGTTCCAGTACGACTTCCGCCTCATGGTGGAAAGCCTCAACCACCTGATGGCTACCGCCGACGGCAACCTGCAGTCGCTCTCGGGCCTGTTGCAATCGATCGCCGCCGGCGACCTGACCGCACGCATGAGCGGCCAGTATCAGGGTGTGTTCGCGCAGATGCGCGACGACGCCAATGCCACCGCCGAACAGCTGGCCAACATCGTCGGCCGCATCCAGGAAGCAGCCGGTGCGATCGGCCTGGCCTCCGGCGAAATCGCCACCGGCAACCAGGACCTGTCGCAACGCACCGAGCAACAGGCGGCCAACCTGGAAGAAACCGCTGCCTCGATGGAAGAGCTCACCTCCACCGTCAAGCAGAATGCCGAACACGCCAGCCAGGCCAACCAGCTCGCCATCGGCGCCGCTGCGGTCGCCTCGCAAGGCGGCGACGTGGTGGCCAACGTGGTCACCACCATGTCCGATATCCAGGCCTCGTCCAAGAAGATCGCCGAGATCATCAGCGTGATCGACGGCATCGCCTTCCAGACCAATATCCTGGCACTGAATGCCGCAGTGGAAGCGGCACGTGCCGGTGAGCAGGGCCGCGGCTTTGCGGTGGTCGCCTCCGAGGTGCGCACCCTCGCCCAGCGCTCGGCCAGTGCGGCAAAGGAGATCAAGCACCTGATCGACGACTCGGTGGACAAGGTCGCGCAAGGCGCCACGCTGGTCGACCAGGCCGGCACCACCATGGCCGACATCGTCGCCAGCGTGCAGCGCGTCACCAACATCATGGGCGAAATTTCCTCAGCCTCGCAGGAGCAGTACGCCGGGATCGAGCAGGTCAACCAGACCGTGACCCAGATGGACGAAACCACCCAGCAGAACGCCGCTTTGGTGGAAGAAGCCACAGCCGCCGCCCGCGCAATGGAAGAGCAGGCACAGCAGCTCACCGAAGCGGTGGCCGTGTTCAAGGTGCACAACGGCAACCACGCTGCGCGCGTCCTCGCCCGTCAACCCATCAAACCGGCAGCATCGTCTTGCCCGCCGCGTCTGCGCAGCACCGCGCGAGCGCCCGCGTCCGCTCTGGCCACGACAGGCAGCGACGACTGGCGCGAGTTCTGAGCCATTGCTACCGCGCAATGACTCCCGTCTTGCTCCCTGACGGCCGGCCTGGCGCTCCCAGGTCGGCCTTCGGTTTGTCTGGAGCAGCCGCGCACCACGTGCACCCCAGAGCACCGCTGTCCGCCCGACGTCGATGAGCTGTGCCGCGCCGAGATACGACGACACCTCCTGGACCGATCCCAGTGCAGCCTCGTCGCGCATTGCCACAGCGCGGCCCGTCTCTGCGGCGGCAACGCGGCCGGTACACCCGCGTGAAATCCTTCTACACATCCAGCTGGACTCGCGTTGTCGTTTCCACCTGAAAAGCTGCCTCCTGACAGCGCTCCAGGGGTCGCTCCCGACAGCCGGACACCAACTCCCTACCCGGTCTACACACGGCCATCACGTGCCTGATCCAGGGATTTACCCCGGAAAAGCAGACACATCAACGGCGCAGCGCCCGGGCCGTTACTGGAACACGCAAGGCATCCATCGCCCGCAACTCTGCGGTGCACGCTTTCAGCTCTTGCCGCTCGCCCATCCATTCATCAGGCCATTCCATGACTTCTTTTTTGCACCGCTTCAACGTCGGCAAACGCCTCTCGCTGGCATTCGGCATCTTGATCCTGCTGTCGTGCGCATTGATTGCCGCTGGCCTGTACACGCTCGGCCAGGCACGCGAGCGGCTGGACACCATCGTCAACCGCAACATGGCGATGATCCAGTACGCCACCGACATGTTGGACGCCAATGCCACCATTTCGTTGAATCTGCGCAACATCGTGCTGCCGACCACTGCCCAGCAGAGCCGTGAGTTCGGTGAAACGATCGACGCCCAGCGTGTGCGTTACAAGGAGCTGCGCGAAAAACTCTACGCTTTCCCTGCCGATGCACATGACCAGCAACTGCGTGATGTCCTGGACAAGACACGCGAGCAGGCGTTGTCTCACAACCAGCAAGTGCGCGAACTGGGCACCGCCGGCAAGGTCGACGAAGCCATGCCGATCCTCATCCAGCGCGCCGCGCCGGCCACGCAGCGCTGGCAGGATGCAATCAGGACGTATTCCAACGCACAGCGCGAAAGCAGCCAGGTAGCCTATGCACAAGCCAACGACGCCATGGCGCGTGGCCGCCGCCTGTTGATCTGCGGTGGCGTGGGTGTGGTCCTGCTCAGCGTTCTGCTGGCCTGGATCATCACCCGCAGCCTCACTGGCCCACTGAACCGCGCGACCCGCGCCGCCGAAGCGATCGCCAACGGCCGGCTCGACAACGCCGTGCACACCGATGCAAGTGACGAGACCGGCCGCCTGCTGCAGGCCATGGACGCCATGCAATCGCAGGTGCGCAACCTCATCACCGCCCAGCTGGACATGGCCAAGCGCCACGATGCCGGCCAGATCAGTTTCCGCATGGACGCCGGCGTGTTCCCGGGCGACTTCGGCCGCATGGCCGGCGACACCAACACCCTGGTCGACAGCCACATCCAGCTCACCACACGCCTTGCGCAGATCATGGGCCGCTACGCCATCGGCGACCTGAGCGACGACATGGACCAGCTGCCGGGCGAAAAGGCCACCCTCACCGACACCATGGCGCAGGTCAAAGCCAATCTGACAGCGATGAACCAGCAGATCAAACAGCTGGCAACGGCCGCAGCCGATGGCGATTTCAGTGCGCGCGGCGACGCGGCGCAGTTCCAGTACGACTTCCGCATCATGGTCGAAAGCCTCAACCAGCTGATGGCCACCGCCGACGGCAGCCTGCAATCGCTGTCGGGCATGCTGCAGGCGATTGCCGCCGGCGACCTCACCGCACGCATGGACGGCGACTTCAAGGGCGTCTTCGCGCAGATGCGCGACGATGCCAATGCCACCGCCACCCAGTTGGCCGGCATCGTCGGGCATATCCAGACCTCGGCGGTGTCGATCAATGCCGCTGCCAGCGAAATTGCCGCCGGCAACAACGACCTGTCGCAGCGCACCGAACAACAGGCCGCCAACCTGGAAGAAACCGCAGCGTCCATGGAGGAGCTCACCTCGACCGTCAAGCAGAACGCCGAAGGCGCACGGCAGGCCAATCAGCTGGCCATCGGCGCGGCCAGTGTCGCTTCGCAAGGTGGCGAAGTGGTCGGCAAGGTGGTCGACACCATGGCCGGCATCCAGGCCTCGTCGAAGAAGATCGCCGACATCATCTCCGTCATCGATGGCATCGCCTTCCAGACCAATATCCTGGCCTTGAACGCAGCGGTGGAAGCGGCGCGCGCCGGCGAACAGGGCCGCGGCTTTGCGGTGGTGGCCTCGGAAGTGCGCACCTTGGCGCAGCGTTCTTCGGCGGCCGCCAAGGAGATCAAGGACCTGATCGGCGACTCCGTGCAACGTGTGGCCGATGGCTCGCAGCTGGTGGACCAGGCCGGCCGCACCATGGCCGAGATCGTGGCGTCGGTGCAGCGCGTCACCGACATCATGAGCGAGATCTCCGCTGCATCGCAGGAACAGTCGGCCGGCATCGAGCAGGTCAACCTCACCGTCACCCAGATGGACGAGGCCACCCAGCAAAACGCTGCACTGGTGGAAGAAGCCACCGCCGCTGCCCGCGCGATGGAAGAACAGGCCCAGCAGCTGACCGAAGCGGTGGCGGTGTTCAAGATCGAGCGCCATCCGCCGCTTGCCGCTCGCAGTGCGCCGGTTGGCCACGCAGGTGCCGTGCCGCGTCGCATACCGCGCCCGGTGCTGGCTTCCACCTCCACCCGCAGCAGCGCCGGCGCTGCAGCCACCACCACGATTGGCGAATGGCAGGAGTTCTGAGCCATTGATCGGCCTGACGTGCGCCGCGCACTCCCCCGGCACGGTGCGTCAACCGGCCTGACCGCGCGGTACGACAGCACCACTCGCCGGCATCGGGTGGCGGCCGCCGGCCATTAAGCAGCTCCGCAACCCGTTCGCCGCACCACACAGCATTCGAGAGCGTTCGATTCGCCAACTGCGAATCTTGCGGGCCGCTTCCCTGGCGAGGGGAAGCGGCCCTTTTTTTGGGTTGCCACACTCGGTCGCTGACCGAGCCAGACGCGCCAATATTCATGCATTCATAACAAATGCCAGAATCGCTCAGGACACTGAAAGCGATTTCATACACTGGAAACTTAACGCACTGCCCCGTTTTATGCAGATTTCGGCATAAAACATCAATTTCAAGCATAGGCGGCCGCTATCAGGTTCACGCATCCGTAACGCCCTCCCCCGGGCAAGGTCGATTCCTCATGCATTTCTTCAACCGGCTGTCCGTCGGCACACGGCTTTCTGCCCTCCTCACCGTGGTCATTGCCATTTCGCTCGGCCTGCTGGCCATGACCATCTACCGGCAATCGGCCGGCGACATCGAAGCGCAGGTCAAGGCCGAGCTGCGTTCGAGCACGCGCCTGATGCAGCAGTCGGTAGGCATGTACGACGTCACCCTGACCGAAGGCACCCAGCGTCTGGGCAGCGTGTTCGACGACATGCTGCCGCGTGGCGCACGCCAGCTGGAGACCTCCCGCACCGTCACCATCGGCGAGCAGCACACGCCATCGCTGCAGGCCGGCACGCAGGTCCTGAATCTCAACTTCGAGGCAGTGGACCGCTTTGCGCAGGCCACCGGCGGCGTTGCGACCATCTTCGCGCGCACCGGCGACGACTTCGTGCGCATCACCACCTCGCTGCGCAACAAGCAGAACGAGCGCGTGATCGGCACCCTGCTCGACCGCAAGGGCAAGGCCTACGCCGCACTGTCCGAAGGCAAGCCCTTCACTGGCCAGGCACAGCTGTTCGGCGAGCAGTACATGACCCACTACGCACCGCTGCGCAACGACGCCGGCGAAGTGATCGGCGCGCTGTTCGTCGGTCGCAACTACACCCAGGGCCTGGCCGCACTCAAGGCGCAGGTCAGCGCGACCACGCTGGGCCAGGACGGGTATTTCGTCATCGCCGACATGGCACCGGGCGAACGCCAGGGCCAGATCATCGCCGCACCGCCCGGTACGCCTGCGACCTTGTCGGCGCTGGTGCCGGCCGACCAGCAGGCCGCGCTGCAGTCGGTCCTGGACGGCAAGCAGCCCAGCGCCAACCTGCAACTGCGCGATGCCAAGGGCAACAGCCAGGCCTTCGAAGTCACCGCACAGCGTTATGCACCGTGGCAGTGGGCGGTGATCGGCACCCAGCCGCGCAGCGCCATCGACGGCCCGCTCAACGAACTGCTGGGCAGCATGCTGCTGTTTTCGCTGGTGGTGCTGGCCTTGTGCATCGCGGTGGTGTTCATCGCCGCGCGCAAGATGGTCACCCGCCCGCTGGCGGCAGTGGAACGCGTGCTCGGCGACGTTGCCGCTGGCCGCCTGGACAACCCCATCGAGATCGACCGCCACGATGAACTCGGCCGCCTGCTGCTCAGCGCCCGCACCATGCGCGACGACCTGCGCGCACGCCTGGAACGCGACCACCTGATCGCCAGCGAGGCGCTGCGCGTGCGTACCGCGCTGGACGATGTCAGCACCAACGTGATGATCGCCGATGCCGATCGCCGCATCATCTATGTCAATCGTCCGCTGCAGCGCATGCTCAAGAGCGTGCAGGACGAGCTGCGGCGCGACTTGCCCAACTTCGACGCCGATGCCCTGATCAATGCCAGCATCGACCAGTTCCATCGCAAGCCCGAGCATCAGGCGCGCATGCTCGACCAGCTCACCAGCACGCACGTGGCACAGATCCATGTCGGCGGCCGCACCATGCGTCTGGTGGTCAGCCCCGTGCTTGGCGCCGCCGGCGAGCGCATGGGGTTTGTGGTCGAGTGGGCCGACCGCACCCAGGAAGTCCAGGTAGAACAGGAAGTGGCCCGCATCGTGCAGGCCGCCGCCGCCGGCGACCTGAGCGAGCGTGTCAGCCTCGACGGAAAGCAGGGCTTCCTGCTGTTGCTTGCCCAGCAACTCAACGCCCTGCTGGACAACAACGCCGACGGCTTGTCGCGCGTCTCCGCGTTGCTCTCTTCGCTGTCGCAAGGCGATCTGACCGCGCGCATGGACGGCGACCTGCAAGGCGTGTTCGCCACCATCCGCGACGACGCCAATGCCACCGCCGACCAGCTGGCCGGCATCGTGCGCCGGATCAAGGACTCGTCGCTGGCGATCAACTCCGCGGCCACTGAAATCGCCACCGGCAACGGCGACCTGTCGCGCCGCACCGAACAGCAGGCTGCTGCGCTGGAAGAAACCGCCGCCTCGATGGAAGAGCTCACCGCCACCGTCAAGCAGAACGCCGACAATGCCGACCAGGCCAACCGCCTGGTGCTGGATGCCGCCGGCGTGGCGGCCAAGGGCGGCGACGTGGTCGGCCGCGTGGTCAGCACCATGGCCGACATCGACACCTCGTCCAAGAAGATCGCCGAGATCATCAGCGTCATCGACGGCATCGCCTTCCAGACCAACATCCTGGCCTTGAACGCCGCCGTGGAAGCCGCCCGTGCCGGCGAACAGGGCCGTGGCTTTGCCGTGGTCGCCAGCGAAGTACGCACGCTGGCCCAGCGCTCGGCCGGCGCCGCCAAGGAGATCAAGCACCTGATCGAAGATTCGGTAACCCGCATCGGTAACGGCGCTGCACTGGCCTCCGAAGCCGGCAGCACCATGCAGCAAGTGGTGAGCTCGGTGCAGCGCGTCACCGACATCATGGGCGAAATCACCAGCGCCTCGCGCGAGCAGGCCGCCGGCATCACCCAGGTCAACCAGACCGTCACCCAGATGGACGAAACCACCCAGCAGAACGCCGCCCTGGTGGAAGAAGCAACCGCAGCCGCACGCGCAATGGAAGACCAGGCCGCGCAGCTGGTGGACGCAGTGGCTGTGTTCCGGCTCGAACAGGAAGATCGCCTGAGCACCCTACTGGCCAACGCACGTCACGCCTACAGCTGATTCAGGGCACCACAACGACGCACGCGTGCAGAGCGCCATGCTGCAAGGACGTACTTGCAGCGTGTCCTGGGATGGTGGGCGGGCGGGCCAGGATCCAGCAGCAAAGGCGCAGATGATCCGCTCTGCGTCTTTGCTGCCGGGATCAGGCAATCATGTAGCGACATCTGCATCGTGCGTGTAGCGATCGCTTGGCTGTCTTCAAGTCCGGTCGGGGGCGCGGCGCCCTCACCGCTCGCGGGACACGCCGTGAATCCGTCCGTGGAGGCTCGGTGGCGGCATCCATGCCGCCACACGGTCCCGCAATCGGCGAGGACACCACGCCAGACAGTTGGCTGGTGGTTTTACTGAAGAGCGAAGACACCGCATCGCAAGGGTTGCTGGTTGCTCTGCTAATAGCTCTGCACACCGACCAACACGACTGGTCCTTGCCCGCCCACCGTCGCAGGACCCTTGGCGGCATGGATGCCGCCACGGAGACTACAGGGATGTACTTGCGGCGTGTCCTGCGATGGTGGGCGGGCAAGGGCCCTGCAGTAAAGGCGCAGATGATCCGCTCTGCGCCTGATCCGTCCGTAGCGAGCGACCAGGTCGAGACGCCTAAAATGCGCGTCTCGCAAGCCCTTGGCGATCTTCAAGTCTGGTCGAGCGCGCGGCGCCCTCACCGCTCGCGGGACACGCCGTGAATCCGTCCGTGGAGGCTCGGTGGCGGCATCCATGCCGCCACACGGTCCCGCAAGCGGCGAGGACACCACGCCAGACGGTTGGCTGGTGGTTCAGCGAACGCATCTTGTCAGCAGCGCTTAAAGATTTCGCTTTGCCGCCGATATCAAGGCGACGCCGGGACAACCTTCCGGGCCTCATCCCGCTTCCACTGTGCTTGTGCCCATGTCCCAAGGCGATACCTCAGAGTCAGAGCTGGACCACGATGCCGATCACCTCGCCGAAGGTGACGAGCGTTACCTGCTGCGCAACAAGCGGCAGATCCGTGGGTTGTTGCGCCAGCTGTTGGACCAACGCGCCGTGGTGACCATGCACGTGGCTGGCCGCGACATGGCCGTGCCCACCGCCGTGCTGGAAATCGATGAGGACGACGACTGCGTGATCCTGGACGGCAGCCATAACGATGCCTCCAACCGCGCCATCGAAGGCGCCAAGTACCTGCTGTGCTACGCCCAGCTGGAACGGGTCAACATCCGCTTCCGCCTGGACAAGGCCGAACGCCTGGAGCGCGACATCCACGTCGCCTTCCGCGCCGAGCTGCCGGAAGTGATGTACCACCTGCAGCGCCGCGAGTCGTATCGGCTGGAGACCCCGATCACCGACTCCCCCATCTGCATCATCCGCCAGGATGACGCGCAGGGCGGCAACCTCAACCTGCAGCTACGTGTGATCGACATCAGCAGCGGCGGCCTGGCCGTCTCGCTCACTGCCGGCATGCCCCTGCTCGAACCGCATCGCACCTACCGCAACTGCACCCTGCAACTGCCCGATGCCGCGCCGATCGCGCTGCCGCTCACGGTCTGCAGCCAGTACAAGCAGACCCTGCCCAACGGCAGCGAAGGCTTCCGGGTCGGCATGCAGTACAGCGACCTGCCGCGCGGCGCCGATGAAACCATCCAGCGCTACATCTTCCGGGTCGACCGCCAGCGCAATGCGCGCAAGAGCGGCGTGTTCTGAACCCGACCGTACCGTCCCCGGCACGCACCTAAAGTTGCCGAGCGCGGCGCCGATGTTGCTATGGCAACCCTCTTCCAACCCTGTGCCGCAACCTGACACTCAGCCGCAACGCCCGGAGTTTTCATGAACGACAAAAGCACTGCCACCGGCACCGGTGGTGAATTCCTCAGCTTCGCCCTGGGCGAAGAACACTACGGCGTGGACATCCTGAAAGTGCAGGAAATCCGCGGCTACGATTCGGTCACCCGCCTGCCGGACGCGCCCGATTACATCAAGGGTGTGATCAACCTGCGCGGCACCATCGTGCCCGTGATCGACCTGCGCCTGAAGCTGCGCCTGAAAGAAGCGCGCTACGACGCCTTCACCGTGATGATCGTGCTCAACGTCGAAGACCGCGTGGTCGGCATCGTGGTCGACAGCGTCTCGGACGTCATCCCGCTCAACGACGACCAGATCCGCCCGACCCCCGAATTCGGCGCATCGGTGGACACCCGCTTCATTTCCGGTATCGGCACCCAGGACGATCGCATGCTGATCCTGCTGGACATCGAAACCCTGCTGGACAGCACCGAGCTGGGTCAGCAGCAGCTGGCCGAAGAAGCCGCCTGATCGGCGTTGCCGATCGACGCGTCCGAGCGACGCGACGGAAGTAGCGGTGCCCGCGGTCGTCAGATGGCGTGTGACTGGCAGTGACTGCGACGTGCGTTTGCACGTCGCACACCGGCAGCCCACACGCAATCAGACGGCCGCAGCGGTTTCTGGACCGCCTGTACGACCATCAGGTGTCAGGAGCTCCCCGACACGCGACGTACGACCGAATCAAAGTGCGATGCGATTCACGTTTTTTGGATTCAAGTTGAACCGGAGCTAGCCGATAGCTGAATAGAAGCCCGCGTTCACAAACGGGTCACTGTTCGACTTTCGATTCTGGAGAATCCACATGAAGTTCCTGCTCTCGCTCCTCCCCGTCGCTGCTCTCGTGATCGTTGCTCCCACGCTGTCGGCTCAGTCGCAGGAAATGATTCCGCCGGAGATGGCCACCCGCTTCGTCGGCAAGGACGGCATGGTGTGCGGCAAGGTCGAAAAGGCCAAGTACGCGCAGAGCTCGGAAGGTGAGCCCACCTTCCTGTACATGGGCGGCATGTTCCCGCGCCACACCTTCTCGGCCCGCATCGACGGCGCCAACCGCGGCAAGTTCAGCTTTGCCCCCGAATCCCTGGAAGGCAAGGACGTCTGCGTCCTCGGCAAGATCCAGCGCGACAGCTCGCGCGCCGAAATCGAAGTCAGCTCCCCGGCCGGCCTGAAGCTCGCCACCATCAAGTAATCGCCTCGCACATCGCCACGCCCACGCGTGGCGATGTGCTGTGTGGATTATGCGGACTGACTTCTACGGGGAATCGTGTCAATGCAATGGATCAATAATCTGAAGTTGATGCCGCGCCTGATGCTCGCATTCGGCATCGTGCTGCTGATCATGCTGGTGCAGGGAATCATCGCCTACTCGGGCCTGGCATCGCTCAACAACGTCACCCGCGACCTGGCCGGCAACACCATGTCCAGCGTGCGCGAAGCCGGCGACCTGCGCGGCATGCTCGGCGAATACCGGAATGCGTCTTATCAGAACCTCGTGCGCGCCAGCGACGCGGTCAAGCAGGAAGCCAAGGTCCGCGCCAAGCGCCTCAATGGCGAAATCGAAGCCACGATCAAGGGCTACCCGCGCCTGATCGAAAGCCCGCAACAGAAAAAACTCTTCGACGTCTTCGTGGCGGACTGGAAGAAGGCCGCCGCCTCCTACGCCAGCGTCGACGAAATGGTCGAACTGAACCTGCCCGACGATGCGGTCGACACCTTTGTCGGCGAAACCCGCACCCTGCACAACAAGGCCAAGGATTCGCTGGCCGCGTTGATCGCCGAAGACAACCTGCTGGCGCAGGCCGCCAAGACCAAGGCCGAAAAGGTCCACGCCACCTCGGTCACGCTGACCCTGCTGGTGTTGCTGATCGGCATTGCCGGCGGCCTGGGCCTGGCGTTCCTGTTTGCCCGCGCCATCGTGCGCAGCATGCGTGGTGCGGTCAGCACCGCCACCGAGATCGCCGGCGGCAAGCTGGACGGCCAGATCAACGTGCAGGGCCAGGATGAAGTGGCCGAACTGATGCGTTCCATGCAGCGCATGCAGCGCGATCTGAAGGAGCGCATCGAACGCGACCGCACCATCGCCGACGAAAACCTGCGTATCCGTACCGCGCTGGACAAGTCGTCCACCGGCACCTTCATCACCGATCCCGACCGCGTCATGATCTACGCCAACGACGCGTTCAAGAAGATCGTTGCGCAGTACGAGAGCAGCATCCGCCTGGCCTCGCCGGAATTCGATGCCAACAAGGTCATCGGCCAGCACATCAGCTACCTGGGCCTGTCGGATGCGACCGTGCGCAAGGCCATTGCCGCGCTGGAACGCGATGGTGTCACCAGCTTCGAAGAACGCTTCGGCGAAGTGGTGCTGGCGCAGACCGTCACCGGCATCAAGAACGAGCACGGCGAGAATACCGGCGAAGTCTGCGAATGGCGCGACCGCACCATCGAAGTCCAGGTCGAAGAAGAAGTCGCCCGCATCGTGCGTGCCGCCGCCAGCGGCGACATGAGCGGCCGGGTGGAAACCGACGGCAAGCAGGGCTTCTTCCTGCAGCTGGCGCAGCAGCTCAACGGCTTGCTGGATGCCAACGCCGCCAGCATCGAGCAGATTTCGTCGCTGCTGTCTGCGTTGTCGCGTGGCGACCTCACCGTGCGCATGCACGGCCAGTTCAGCGGCGTGTTCGCGCAGATGCGTGACGATGCCAATGCCACCGCCGAACAGCTGGCCGACATCGTCGGGCGCATCAAGTCTTCGTCCACCGCCATCAACGCGGCGGCCGGCGAGATCGCCTCCGGCAACACCGACCTGTCGCATCGCACCGAACAGCAGGCCGCCAACCTGGAAGAAACCGCCGCCTCGATGGAGGAGCTCACCTCCACCGTCCGGCAGAACGCCGAAAGCGCCCGCCAGGCCAATCAGCTGGCGATCGGCGCCACCGGTGTGGCCTCGCAGGGCGGCGAGGTGGTGTCGCAGGTGGTCACTACCATGTCCGGCATCGAAGCCTCGTCCAAGAAGATCGCCGACATCATCAGCGTCATCGACGGCATTGCGTTCCAGACCAACATCCTGGCCTTGAATGCCGCGGTGGAAGCCGCGCGTGCCGGCGAACAGGGCCGCGGCTTTGCGGTGGTGGCCTCGGAAGTGCGCACGCTGGCACAGCGCTCGGCCGGTGCGGCCAAGGAGATCAAGGGCTTGATCGACGATTCCGTGCACAAGGTCGCCGAAGGCTCGGCACTGGTGCGCAAGGCCGGTGCCACCATGGCCGACATCGTGGCCAGCGTGCAGCGCGTGACCGACATCATGGGCGAGATTTCGGCCGCTTCGCAGGAGCAGTCGGCCGGCATCGAGCAGGTCAACCAGACCATCACCCAGATGGACGAGACCACCCAGCAGAACGCCGCGTTGGTGGAAGAAGCCACGGCCGCCGCCCGCTCGATGGAAGAGCAGGCCGGCCACCTGGCCGAAGCGGTGTCGGTGTTCAAGCTGGACGAACCGGCCGCCGTCGCCGCGCAGGCCCGCGTGCGCCCGGTGGCATCGCGTCCGGTTGGCGTCAAGACCGCCGCCAAGCCGGCCCCGCGCACTGCGGCAACGTCCGCGCGACCTGCCACGCCACAGGCCGCCCTGGCCGACGGTAACTGGCAAGAGTTCTGATCCACCGCTGTCACCCACAACGCCCCGGCCCTGCCGGGGCGTTGTGCATTTGGAGCCGCTGCTGGAGCCTGGATCTACGTTGACCCCTGCGCGCGCACGCTGCCGGGGATGTCACGGCGTGCGGCGTCAGCGCGCAGCGCCCCACAAACGCGCAGCCCGGCCGAATCACACTGCCGACCGAACACAACCGCGCGCAATCCACGCATTGGCGCTTCAGTTGCGCGGCTCCGTGGCCGATATCCAGTGATAGCTCACGACGCGTATGGATATGACGACCACGACTTCCGCTTCAGACACACGCGAATTTGATTTCGGCGACCGCGACTTCAAGCGCGTCTGCGATTTGATCTACCAGCGTGTCGGCATCTCCCTGGCCCCGGCCAAGCGCGACATGGTGTATGGCCGCCTGTCGCGTCGCCTGCGCGCGCTCGGTCTGCGCTCGTTCCGCGAGTACATCGACCAGCTCGAAGCCGGCAACGACGAAGAAGAATGGCAGGCGTTCACCAACGCGCTGACCACCAACCTGACCTCGTTCTTCCGCGAGCCGCACCACTTCGACAAGCTGCGCGAAGAACTGCAGAAGCGCGCTTCGCAGGCGTCATTGAAGATCTGGTCGTGCGCCGCCTCCACCGGCGAGGAGCCCTACTCCATCGCCATCACCGCCTGCGAAGCCTTCGGCACGCTGACTCCGCCGGTGAGCATCGTGGCCACCGACGTGGACACCCAGGTGCTGGAAACCGCCTCGCGCGGCGTCTACGCCATCGACCGCGTCGCCTCGCTGGATGCTTCGATCAAGCGCAAGTACTTCCAGCGCGGCAGCGGCCCCAACGAGGGCAAGTGCCGGGTGATTCCGGCGCTGCGCCAGCTCATCGAATACCGCCAGCTGAACCTGCTGGCCCCGCGTTACGACGTGGGCGGCCCGTACGCGGCGCTGTTCTGCCGCAACGTGATGATCTATTTCGACAAGCCCACCCAGCGCGGCATCCTGTCGCGTCTGGTCAGCCACATGGGCGACGACGGCCTGCTCTACACCGGGCACTCGGAGAACTACCTGCACGCGGCCGATCTGATCCAGCCGTGCGGCCGCACGCTGTATCGGCGCGCCCCGCGCGCAGGAGCCTCTGCATGAGCACCGCCGTGCAAGTCGATGACGTGATGCGGTACCGCGATTCGCGCTTCCAGACCATCACCGCCAAGCTGCTGCCCACCCAATACCTGGTGGTGGACGACGACACCGCGTTGACGACCACCTTGGGATCGTGCGTTGCAGCCTGCTTGCGCGACCCGGTGCTCAAGATCGGCGGCATGAATCACTTCCTGCTGCCCGAAGGTCAGGTCGGCGATGGCGCACCCGCGCGCTACGGCAGTTATGCGATGGAGTTGCTGATCAACGACATGCTCAAGCGCGGCGCGCATCGCAAACGCATCGAAGCCAAGGTCTTCGGCGGCGCCAACGTGCTCAAGGGCTTCACCAGCAACCCGGTCGGCACCCGCAACGCCGAGTTCGTCCGCCAGTACCTGCAGGCCGAACACATTCCCATCATTGCCGAAGATCTGTGCGGCATCCATCCGCGCAAGGTGTGGTTCTTCCCGACGACCGGCCGGGTGGTCGTGCAGCGTCTGCCGCACGCACACGAAGCCGAAGTCGCCGCCGCCGAATCGGCCGTGCGTGCCCGTCTGTCCAAAGCACCGGTCACCGGTGGAGTGGAGCTGTTCGAATGACGCTGGAAACTCCCGTACGTGTCCTCATCGTCGACGATTCGGCGGTGGTACGTCAGATGCTCACCGAAATCCTCTCGCGCGACCCCGGCATCGAAGTGGTCGGCTCAGCCGCCGACCCGCTGCTGGCGCGCGAAAAGATCAAACGCCTCAATCCGGACGTGCTCACGCTGGATGTGGAAATGCCGCGCATGGACGGGCTGGTGTTCCTGGAAAACCTGATGCGGCTGCGGCCGACGCCGGTGGTGATGATTTCGTCGCTGACCGAGCGCGGCGCCGACACCACCCTGCAGGCCCTGTCGCTGGGCGCGGTGGACTTCGTGTCCAAGCCCAAGATCGATGTCGCGCGCGGGCTGGAAGGCTATGCCGAGGAGATCGTCAGCAAGGTCAAGATGGCCGCCAAGGCCAAGGTCAGCGCGCTCAATCGCCCCAGCACCCCCAAGGTCACCCTGGACATGCAATCGGCGCCGGTGCCGGGCAGCGCACTGCGCTTCCGCACCACCGACCGCCTGATCGCGATCGGCGCCTCCGCCGGTGGCACCGAAGCACTGCGCGTGGTGCTCGAACACATGCCCGCCGACGCGCCCGCGGTGGTGATGACCCAGCACCTGCCGGCCAGCTTCAGCACCGCCTTCGCCGAGCGCCTCAACCGCCACTCGGCGATGTCGGTGCGCGAGGCCAGCGATGGCGAAGCCATCCTTCCCGGCCACGCGTATCTGCCGCCGGGCGGCCAGCACCTGCGCATCATCCGCGACGGTGCGCGCTGGCGCTGCCGCATCGACGACGGCCCGCCGGTCAATCGGCACAAGCCGGCGGTGGACGTGCTGTTCCGCTCGGTCGCTGCCAATGCCGGGCCCAATGCGGTGGGCGCCATCCTCACCGGCATGGGCGACGACGGCGCGCGCGGCCTGCTGGAAATGCTGCAGGCCGGCGCCCCCACCCTGGTACAGGACGAAGCCAGCAGCGTGGTCTGGGGCATGCCGGGTGCCGCCTACAAGCTGGGCGCCGCGCAGGAAGTGGTGCCGCTGGACCGCGTGGCCGAACGGCTCATCGCACTGTCGGCGCAGGCGCGCTGATCGCCCATGTGCCCCCTGCCCCCGCGCCCGACCGATCTGCCGCGTTTCGGCGAACCGGCCACTGTCTTGCCGACAGTGGAGGATGCGTGGGCAACGATACCGGCGTTCGCCGTGGAAACGCTGCCGCTCGACGCAGTTGGCGATGGCGCTGCCACACGTGCGCTGACGCCAGGCGCCATCACGCACGGCCCAGTCACCGCCGGCATGGCCATGCCGGGTGAGCATCCGGACGACCGCCGCTCACGCCTGTTGGCCGAGGCGCTGGACGGCAGCAGCAGCGCCATCCTGATTTGCGATCTGCAATCGCGCCTGCTGTATGCCAACGACGGCTTCCAGCGCATGTTCGGCTACACCGAAGCCGAACTGGTCGGCCAGCGTCCGTCCGACGTACTGACCCGAGCGCAAAGCGACCAGAGCGAAGTTGCACGCATCCGCGACCGCGCCGACGCCCTGCAGCACACCCGTGCCGACCTGCTGGTGTACCGCAAGGACGGCACCCCGCTGTGGATTTCGCTCAACTTCAATCCGATCTACGACGCCCGGCACAACCCCTCGCACTACGTCGCGGTGCTGACCGACATCACCGATACCAAGATGCACGAGGTGCTGCAGCATCGCGTGCTCGAAGCGCTGGTGCAGGAGCGCCCGCTGATCGAAGTGATGACGTTGATCTGCACCGAGGTCGAACGCATCGCACCGGATGTGATTGCGACCGTGATGAGCGCCGACAATCAGGGCTGCCTGCATTCGCTGGCCGCGCCCAGCCTGCCCCCCGAATACGCCGATGCGGTCAACGGCCTGAAGATCGCGCCGACTGCCGGCGCCTGCGGCACCGCCGCCTGGCGTGGCCGCGCGGTGATGGTGGAAGACATCGCCACCGACCCGCTGTTTGCGCCGTACCGGCAGACATTGCTCCCGATGGGCCTGCGTGCCTGCTGGAGCACGCCGATCCGTTCCAACAGCGCGCGCGTGCTGGGCACCTTTGCGCTGTATTACCGCAAGCCGCAACGCGCCGACGCCTGGCATGTGCGGCTCACCGAGCTGTGCCAGCAACTGTGCACCCTGGCACTGGAGCGCGAGCAGATCCGCCAGCGCGTGCATCAACTCGCGTTCTATGACGCGCTGACCGGCCTGCCCAACCGCATCATGTTCAGCGCACGCGCCGAGCAGGCGCTGACCCAGGCCGAATACGCCGGCGAGCCGGCCACCTTGATGTTCATCAACATCGACCGCTTCAAGCTGATCAACGACAGCCAGGGCCATGCGGCCGGCGATGGCCTGCTGCGCGATATCGCGCTGCGCATCGCCGACCAGCTGGCCGCCACCGCCATGCTGGCGCGTCTGGCCGGCGATGAATTTGCGTTGGCCCTGCCGCAATGCAGCGCCGAACAGGCCAGTGCCGCGGCCGAACGCGTGCTGGGCACCATCGCCGGTCCGCTATCGGTCGGCCACATGACCGTGCATCCGTCGGCCAGCATCGGGGTGGCGATGTTTCCCGAGGACGGCCGCGACATCAACATCCTGCTGCGGCACGCGGACCTGGCGATGAATCGCGCCAAGAAGGAAGGCGGCGGACGCTTTCGTTTCTTCAGTTCCGACATGAATCGCATGGCGCAGGAACGCGTGGCGCTGGAAGCGGAGCTGCGGCAGGCCATCGGCCGCGGTCAGCTGCAGCTGCATTACCAGCCGCAGATGCATAGCGCCGCACCACACGCACTGTATGGCGTGGAAGCGCTGCTGCGCTGGAACCACCCGCAGTTGGGCGCGATCTCGCCGGCGCGGTTCCTGCCGGTGGCCGAAGAGCAAGGCATGATGCCGCAGCTCAACGACTGGGTGCTGCGCCACGCCTGCGAACAGGTGGCCGACTGGCGCCAGCGCGGCGTGCCGGTGGCGCGCGTCTCGGTCAATCTGTCGGCCAGCGGCTTCGAAAGCCCGCGCATGCTGCCCGACCTGCTCCGGCTGATGGCCGATACCGGCGTGCAACCGTCCGACCTGACCCTGGAGCTGACCGAGAGCGTGATGCTCTCCGGGCAGTCCGGCGTGCTGGACAACCTGCACGCGATCCGCGAAGCCGGCATTTCGCTGTCGCTGGACGACTTCGGCACCGGCTACTCCAGCCTCAGCCACCTGCATCGCCTGCCGATCGACGAACTCAAGCTGGACATGAGCTTCGTACGCGACATCGAACACAGCGAAGACGCGCGCGCACTCACCACCTCGGTCCTGCGCATCGGCGAGCACCTGCGCAAGCATGTGGTGGCCGAAGGGGTCGAAAACGAGGCCCAGCGCCTGTTTCTCGCCGACCTGGGGTGCGAGGTGCTGCAAGGCTATCTGTTCTCGCGCCCGTTGCCGGCTGCGGCACTGGAAGCCTGGCTGGGCGCGCAGCCTTAGCGGGTTGTTGCCCCGGCGGCTCGCGGTACCCGAGTCGCCCATCCGCTCATCCGGCGCTGCGCGCCACCTTCTCCCCCATGAAGGAGGACAATGTCCCAATGGGAGAAGGGAGTTAGCCCCTCTCCCATCGGGGCGAGAAGGCACGGCTTGCGCGTCACTGGCGCGCGTGCCTTGGAGCGCCCGCGCCGCAAGCGCGGGCCGGGGCGCGGAGCGGGGGTTGGGGTGAGGGTACGGGCTGCATCCCGCACCCAGACGATTACGCAGGCATCACCGCAACGTCCACGCTCAGTGCAACGTACGCTTCAACCACCCCAGCAACTGCGCATTGACGAACGCCGGGTTTTCCAGCGAGGCGATATGCCCGGCATCGGGCACCAGTTCGTAATCGCAACAGATCGCCTCGGCCATCATCCACACCTCTTCCGGCGGGCGTGCCACATCGGCATCGCCGCCGAGCAAGAAAGTGCGCGCCGGATCCAGTGCAGATAGCGCGTCCAGGCGATCGGCCCGCCCGAAGATCAGCCGCCCGAGCGGCACGATCGAGGCACGCAACTGCTCGACCGAAAGCTGTGCCAGGCGCTGCGCAAACGCAGCCGGCAACGCCGAGGTCAGATCGATCCCCGGACGGAAGAAGATCGGCACGATCGCCTCGATCAGCGCAGGCGTCACCTGCCCCGCCGCCTCGATCGCATCGAGCATGCCGAAGTAACGCGTCCGCGTGGCCTGCGGCTCGGCACCGAGGAAGGTGTCCATCAACACCAGGCTGCGGACACGCTCCGGCGCCAGCAGCGCCAGCTCAGCGCCCCACATGCCGCCAACCGACAAGCCCACCACTGCGCACTGCGGCAGCTGCAGCGTATCCAGCAGGCCAAGCATCTGCCGCGCCAGGTCGTCGATGCCCCGGGTCTGGTCGGGTAATCCGCCCGATTGTCCGTGGCCCCAGAGTTCCGGAACGATGACCTGGTAGTGCTGCGACAGGACCTGGATCTGCGGCTCCCACATGGCCGCATCCCAGAGGTAGTTGTGGCCGAGCAGGACCGGAAAGCCCTGGCCGTATTGTGCGTAGTGCAATGGTTGACCAGCGATCGTGCAAATGGGCATGGCATCGAAGGTAAGTGGGGGAAGTGCCGGACACTAGCTCCCCCGACTTCAGATTTTTGTTGCAATGCGCCACCTCAGTCAGCTGCTGGTTGCCTTATCGCCCGTTATCGTGGATGCAACGCGAAGCCAACGCGCAAAAAGCGAAATGCCCGGCAGTGCCGGGCATTTCGGGACAACACCAATCCGTGACGGCATCAGGCCGCGACGGTCTCCGCAACGCCCTGATACTCCTGGATCTGATCGAAGTTCATGTAGCGGTAGATCTGCTCGCCACTGGTCTTGATCACGCCCACGTCGGCCATGTACTCCTCCTTGGTCGGAATCCGGCCAAGACGCGAGCAGATCGCCGCCAGCTCCGCCGAGCCCAGGTACACATTGGTGTTGCGGCCCAGGCGGTTGGGGAAGTTACGCGTGGAGGTGGAGAACACCGTGGCGCCCTCGCGTGCCTGCGCCTGGTTGCCCATGCACAGCGAGCAGCCGGGCATTTCCATGCGTGCGCCGGCTGCGCCGAAGGTGCCGTAATGGCCTTCCTTGGTGAGCTCGGAGGCGTCCATCTTGGTCGGCGGTGCCACCCACAACCGGGTCGGGATGTCGCGCTTGCCTTCCAGCAACTTGGCGGCGGCACGGAAGTGCCCGATGTTGGTCATGCACGAACCGATGAACACCTCGTCGATCGCCGCACCGGCCACCTCGGACAGCGTCTTGACGTCGTCCGGGTCGTTCGGGCACGCCACGATCGGCTCGTGGATATCGGCCAGGTCGATCTCGATGACCGCGGCGTATTCGGCATCGGCATCGGGCTGCAGCAGCTGCGGGTCGGCCAGCCACTCTTCCATCTTCTTGATGCGGCGGCCCAGCGTGCGTGCATCGGCATAGCCTTCGGCAATCATCCAGCGCAGCAGGGTGATGTTGCTGGTCAGGTATTCGATGATCGGCGCCTTGTCCAGGTGCACGGTGCAACCGGCCGCCGAACGCTCGGCCGAGGCGTCGGACAGTTCGAATGCCTGCTCCACCTTCAGGTTCGGCAGCCCTTCGATTTCCAGGATGCGGCCGGAGAAGATGTTCTTCTTGCCCTGCTTGGCCACGGTCAGCAGACCGTCCTTGATCGCATACAGCGGGATCGCGTTGACCAGGTCGCGCAAGGTCACGCCCGGCTGCATCTCACCCTTGAAGCGCACCAGCACGCTCTCGGGCATGTCCAGCGGCATCACGCCGGTGGCGGCCGCGAAGGCCACCAGGCCGGAGCCGGCCGGGAACGAAATACCGATCGGGAAACGGGTATGCGAGTCGCCGCCGGTGCCCACGGTGTCGGGCAGCAGCATGCGGTTGAGCCAGCTGTGGATCACGCCGTCGCCCGGACGCAGCGACACGCCGCCACGGGTGGAGATGAATTCCGGCAGGGTGTGGTGGGTCTTGACGTCCACCGGCTTCGGGTAGGCGGCGGTGTGGCAGAACGACTGCATTACCAGGTCAGAGGAGAAGCCCAGGCAGGCCAGGTCCTTCAGCTCGTCGCGGGTCATCGGGCCAGTGGTGTCCTGCGAGCCCACCGAGGTCATCTTCGGCTCGCAATAGGTGCCCGGGCGCATGCCCTGGCCTTCCGGCAGGCCACAGGCGCGGCCGACCATCTTCTGCGCCAGCGAGAAGCCCTTGCCGGTGTCCGGCGGGTCCATCGGCAGGCGGAACAGGTCCGACGCCGGCAGGCCGAGGAATTCGCGCGCCTTGGCGGTGAGGCCACGGCCCACGATCAGCGGAATGCGGCCACCGGCGCGCACTTCGTCGAACAGCACGTCCGACTTCATCGCGAACTCGGCGATCACCTGGCCGTTCTTCAGCGCCTTGCCTTCATACGGACGCAGCTCGACCACGTCGCCATGTTCCATCTGCGACACGTCCAGCTCGATCGGCAGTGCACCGGCGTCTTCCATGGTGTTGTAGAAGATCGGCGCGATCTTGCTACCCAGGCACACGCCGCCGAAGCGCTTGTTCGGGATGTACGGAATGTCTTCGCCGGTCCACCACAGCACCGAGTTGGTCGCCGACTTGCGCGAAGAACCGGTGCCGACCACGTCGCCCACATAGGCCACCAGGTGACCCTTGTCCTTGAGGTCGGCAATGGCCTGGATCGGGCCGCGCTTGCCGTCTTCTTCCGGCACGAATGCCGCGCCTTCGCGGGTGTTCTTGAGCATGGCGAGCGCGTGCAGCGGGATGTCCGGGCGCGTGGTCGCGTCCGGTGCGGGCGACAGGTCGTCGGTGTTGGTTTCGCCGGGCACCTTGAACACGGTGACGGTCATGCTCTGCGGCACTTCCGGCTTGCTGGTGAACCACTCGGCATCGGCCCAGCTCTGCAGCACGGCCTTGGCGTGCGCGTTGCCGGCTTCGGCCTTTTCCTGCACGTCGTGGAAGGCGTCGAACACCAGCAAGGTGTGCTTGAGCGCTTCGGCGGCGGTGGCGCCCAGCTCGGCGTTGTCCAGCAGGTCGATCAGCGGCTGGATGTTGTAGCCGCCCAGCATGGTGCCGAGCAGCTCGGTGGCCCGCGTGGGGCTGATCAGCGCAGTTTTTTCGGTGCCGAAGGCGACCGCGGCCAGGTAAGAGGCCTTGACCTTGGCGGCGTCGTCGACGCCGGCCGGCACGCGCTGGCTGAGCAGTTCGACCAGGAACTCCTCTTCGCCCGCTGGCGGTGCCTTCAACAGCTCGATGACTTCGGCAGTCTGCTGCGCGGTCAGCGGCAGCGGCGGGATACCGAGCGCGGCGCGCTCTGCAACGTGGTGGCGATAGGCTTCCAACATGCGGGTTCTCCAAAAGGACAGCAGTGAATGTGTAAAAACGTCAGACGTGGATCAGAAGGCGTGGATCAGGCAACGGGTTTGGGCACGGTGATCTTCAAACCCTTGAAGTAGTCGCGGAAAAAGCCCTCGTCGCGGGTAATCAAGCCATCGCACTGGAGCATCGCGTGGGCGCCGATCAAAAAATCCGCCACCACCCGCTCGCGTTTGCCGCCGCGCGCGCGAAACCGCTTGTTCATGTGGCCGGCGCGCACCGCTGCCGCTTCCTGGGTGGCTTCGTAACGCACCCCGATCGAAGCCAACGTCTCCATCAGGTCGACCTGGGTGTCGAGCATGGCCAGCACCTCGGCCACCACCGCATCGCAGACCACGACTTCGTCGCGCGCCAGTGCATCGCCGATGCAGATCTCCGACACCTCGCCGTAGACCGGGTCGCCGATCAAGATATCGAGCAGCACCGAGGAATCCAGGGCGATCATGGGTCGAACGGGTCCCCGGGGGCGCGGCCACGGATGGCGCGCATGGCCTCGTCGGTGCTGGTCAGGCCGTCGACCAGCTTGAACTTGCCGCGCACCTTGCGCAGCGCCTCGCTGACGTCCTTGCGCAGGATGATGCGCCCGCCGTCGAGCTCGATCTTCAGCGTGGTGCCCTTGGTCAGGCCCAGGGCGTCGCGCACGGCCTTGGGCAGGGTGATCTGTCCGCGTTCGGCAACGGTGGCTTCCATGAGCATGCTCCAGAAAGTATGCACATATGATACGTACTTGCGATGTCGTACTCAAGCTCGCAGATCGCCCCGGACACACCGTGCGTACACACTGAATCGCTCAGACTATGTGCCTACCTAAAGCCTTAGACGCCATAGGAGTGACGCATGAGCGATTCCTTTTCCACTCGCACCTCGCTTGAGGTACACGGCAAACGCTACGAGTACTACAGCCTGCCGAAGCTGGGCGAACGCTTCGACATCGGCCACCTGCCTTACTCGATGAAGATCCTTCTGGAGAATCTGCTCCGGCACGAAGACGGTGGCGTGACCGTCGGCAAGGACCATATCGAAGCGGTCGCCAAGTGGGACCCCAAGGCAGAACCCGATATCGAAATCGCCTTCATGCCCGCGCGCGTGGTGCTGCAGGATTTCACCGGCGTGCCCTGCGTGGTCGACCTGGCGGCAATGCGCGACGCGGTGGTCAAGCTGGGCGGCAACGCCGACCAGATCAACCCGCAGATTCCCTCCGAACTGGTCATCGACCACTCGGTGCAGGTGGACGTGTTCGGCAAGCCCGACGCGCTCGACCTCAATGGCAAGATCGAATTCCAGCGCAACCAGGAACGCTACGGCTTCCTGCGCTGGGGCCAGAAGGCCTTCGAAAACTTCAAGGTGGTGCCGCCCAATACCGGCATCGTCCACCAGGTGAACCTGGAAAATCTCGCGCGTGTGGTGATGAGCGCCGACAAGGACGGCACCCGGATCGCCTATCCCGACACCGTGTTCGGCACCGACAGCCACACCACCATGATCAATGGCATCGGCGTGCTGGGCTGGGGCGTGGGCGGCATCGAGGCCGAGGCCGCGATGCTGGGCCAGCCCTCGTCGATGCTGATTCCGCAGGTGGTGGGCTTCAAGCTCAGCGGCAAGCTGCCCGAAGGCGCCACCGCCACCGACCTGGTGCTCACCGTCACCCAGATGCTGCGCAAGGCCGGCGTGGTCGGCAAATTCGTCGAGTTCTACGGCGAAGGCCTGCAGCACCTGCCGCTGGCCGACCGCGCCACCATCGGCAACATGGCACCGGAATACGGCGCCACCTGCGGCATCTTCCCGGTCGACGAGGAATCGCTGACCTACCTGCGCCTGTCCGGCCGTAGCGAGGAGCAGATTGCCCTGGTGGAAGCCTATGCAAAGGCGCAAGGCCTGTGGCACGACGCCAACACCCCGCCCGCCCAGTACAGCGCCACGCTGGAGCTGGACATGGCCGAGGTCAAACCGTCTCTGGCCGGCCCCAAGCGCCCGCAGGACCGCGTGCTGCTGGAAGACATGCAGTCCAACTTTCGCGAAAGCCTCAAGCCGTTTGCCGAGGCACGCAGCAAGAAGCCGACCGATCTCAAGCAGGAAGACCGCCTGAAGAACGAAGGCGGCGGTGGCACCGCGGTCGGCGCCAAGGCTGCGCAGGCCGAGCATGCCAGCGACAGCGGCGCCGGCTGGCAGCTGCGCGATGGTTCGGTGGTCATCGCCGCCATCACCTCGTGCACCAACACCTCCAATCCGGCAGTGATGCTGGGCGCCGGCCTGCTCGCGCGTAACGCGGCGGCCAAGGGGCTGAAGGCGCAGCCGTGGGTGAAGACCTCGCTCGGGCCGGGCTCGCGCGTGGTCACCGATTACCTGAGCAAGGCCGGCGTACTCGCCGATCTGGAAAAACTCGGCTTCTACGTGGTGGGCTATGGCTGCACCACCTGCATCGGCAACTCCGGCCCGCTGCCCGAAGATGTGTCTGCGGCGATTGCCAAGGACGATCTGGTGGTGGCATCGGTGTTGTCGGGCAACCGCAACTTCGAAGGCCGCGTGCATCCCGAAGTCAAGATGAATTACCTCGCTTCGCCACCGCTGGTAGTGGCCTACGCGATCGCCGGCACCACCGATATCGACCTCACCACCGAGCCGCTGGGCACCGGCAGCGACGGGCAGCCGGTGTACCTGCGCGACATCTGGCCGAGCAACAAGGAAATCGGCGACACCATCGCCGCCACCGTCGGCCCGGAAATGTTCAAGCAGAACTACGCCGACGTGTTCAAGGGCGACACGCGCTGGAACACGATTGCCTCCCCGGATGGTGCCTTGTACGAGTGGGACGCCGCGTCCACCTACATCAAGAACCCGCCCTACTTCGACGGCATGACCATGCAGGTGGGCAACGTGGACGACGTGCACGGCGCACGCATCATGGGCCTGTTCGGCGACTCGATCACCACCGACCACATCTCCCCGGCCGGCAACATCAAGAAGGATTCGCCGGCGGGCCGCTTCCTGCAGGAACGTGGCGTGCAGCCGGCCGACTTCAACAGCTACGGCAGCCGCCGCGGCAACGACGATGTGATGGTGCGCGGCACCTTCGCCAACATCCGCATCAAGAACCTGATGTTCGGTGGCGAAGAAGGCGGCAACACGCTGTACTACCCCGCCGATGGTGGCCAGCCGGAAAAGCTGGCGATCTACGATGCGGCGGTGAAGTACAAGGCCGATGGCGTGCCGCTGGTGGTGCTGGCCGGCAAGGAATACGGCACCGGCTCCTCGCGCGACTGGGCGGCCAAGGGCACCAACCTGCTTGGGGTCAAGGCAGTGATTGCCGAGAGCTTCGAGCGCATCCATCGCTCCAACCTGGTCGGCATGGGCGTGCTGCCGCTGCAGTTCCTGGAAAATGAAAACGCCCAGACGCTGGGTCTGGATGGTTCGGAAGTGCTGGACATCACCGGCCTGCAGGACGGCGCCAGCCGCCGTGCCACCGTGGATGCGAAAAAGTCCGACGGCAGCGTCAAGCAGTTCCAGGTCAAGGTGCTGCTGCTCACGCCCAAGGAAGTGGAATACTTCAAGCACGGTGGCCTGCTGCAGTACGTGCTGCGTCAACTGGCTGCCCGCAAGGCGGCGTAACGCCCCTTCCAGCGCGTGTTGCCCCCGACATTCCCGCCTGCTGGCGGGAATGTCGTCTCTGGGGTTGGCCCGCTCCGGCGTCGGCGCATTCGCGCGCCCCGCGACACCTGCTCCGTTTACTGCAGTCGCCAGTCATACCCAACGCGCCTGGGCGCCCGCGCACGGACCTGCATCGGCATGCAGGCAGCGCTGGGCATCGGCATCCACGACACACCCCTTCGCTGACGCCCGCCCAGGCAGCGGACGCGACGCAGGCGCCAACGCGCAATGACGACGGCGGTGGCGGCGACGTGTGGCGTCATGCTGCACACGCACAGCAGGCTCACCGGCCGGCCGGTGCCCATTGCGCGTGATAGAGGTGCCAGTCGCCGTCCTGCAGGCGCCATCCGGTCGTCACCTGGTAGGTCTGCGCCTGCTCGGGCACCCAGCGCCCATCGCCCCCGGTGAGCAACGCGGTGAAGCTGGCGGTCGCCGTCGTGCCTTGCAGTCGCACGTCCATCGGCCCCAGGGTGAGGCCGATCTTGCGGTTGCCCAGCAACTGCAGCTGCAGCATGCGACGCAGGCCGGCCGTGTCCAGGCCCTGCTCACCCACGAAATCGGCCGCCACCGGCTGCATCGCCTCGCCGACATCGCGTGCCTCGATTGCCGCCTGCATCTGCGCCACGCGTTGCCGAACGCGCTGCTCCGGCGCAGGACGTGCACATCCACAAAGCAGCACGGTCCACGCAAGCATCAGCAGCCACTGCCGCCAGTGAATCCCGCCCTGCATCACGCTTCGCCTTTTCCATTCATGACGGTATGCTGCCAGTTGTTGTCACGCCGTGGAACACACTGCGGCGCGTCGAGAACACCCTGGAGGGGGGCAGATGAATCAGGCACGTCCTTGGTTGCAAAGTTATCCGGCCGGCGTCGCCGCCGAGATCGATCTGGAGCAGTTCCGCACCGTCGCCGAGGTGTTTGCGACATCGGTCAGCCGCTTTGCCGATCGTCCTGCGTATCACAGCTTCGGCAAGACCATCACCTACCGGCAGGCCGATCAGCTGGTCGACCAGTTTGCTGCCTATCTGCTGGGCGAGCTGCAGCTCAAGAAAGGCGACCGCGTCGCCCTGATGATGCCCAACTGCCTGCAATACCCGATCGCCACCTTCGGCATCCTGCGTGCCGGCCTGACCGTGGTGAACGTCAATCCGCTCTACACACCGCGTGAGTTGAAGCATCAGCTGATCGACTCCGGTGCCAGCGTGCTGGTGGTCATCGACAACTTCGGCACCACCGTGCAGCAGGTCATCGCCGACACGCAGGTGAAGCAGGTGATCACCACCGGCCTGGGCGACATGCTCGGCTTTCCAAAGGCCGCACTGGTCAACTTCGTCGTCAAGTACGTCAAGAAACTGGTGCCGGAGTACCGCATCAAGGGCGCGATCCGCTTCCGCGAGGCGCTGGCGCTGGGCCGCAAGCACAAGGTACCGACCCTGCAGATCGAGGCGGACGACATCGCGTTCCTGCAATACACCGGCGGCACCACCGGCGTGGCCAAGGGCGCGATGCTGACCCACCGCAACCTGGTGGCCAACATGCAGCAGGCGCACCAGTGGCTGGCCGGCACCGGCAAGATGGAGGAAGGCAACGAGGTCGTCATCACCGCGCTGCCGCTGTACCACATCTTCGCCTTGACGGCGAACGGCCTGGTCTTCATGAAGATCGGCGGCTGCAATCACCTGATCAGCAATCCGCGCGACATGTCCGGCTTCGTCAAGGAACTGAAGAAGACCCGCTTCACCGCCTTCACCGGCGTCAACACGCTGTTCAACGGCCTGCTCAATACGCCCGGCTTCGATCAGGTCGATTTTTCCTCGCTCAAGATGACCCTGGGCGGCGGCATGGCCGTACAGCGCTCGGTGGCCGAACGCTGGAAGAAAGTGACCGGGCTGACCCTGGTTGAGGCCTATGGCCTGACCGAAACCTCGCCGGCCGCCTGCATCAACCCGATGGACCTGAAGGACTACAACGGCGCGATCGGCCTGCCGATTCCGTCCACCGATGCCTGCATCAAGGACGACGCCGGCGTGGCGCTGCCGGTCGGCGAGATCGGCGAGTTGTGCATCAAGGGCCCGCAGGTGATGAAGGGCTACTGGAAGAAGCCCGACGAAACCGCCAAGGTGATGGACGACGAGGGCTGGCTGCACACCGGCGACATCGCGCGCATGGACGAACATGGCTTTGTCTACATCGTCGACCGCAAGAAGGACATGATTCTGGTGTCCGGCTTCAACGTCTATCCAAACGAGATCGAAGACGTGATCGCCACCCTGCCCGGCGTGCTGGAAGTGGCAGCGGTCGGCGTGCCGGATGAAAAATCCGGCGAAATCGTCAAGGCCGTGATCGTGAAGAAGGACCCCGCCCTGACCGCCGAGGACGTGAAGGCGCATTGCCGTGCCAACCTGACCGGCTACAAGCAGCCCAGGGTGATCGAGTTCCGCAAGGAACTGCCGAAAACCAACGTCGGCAAGATCCTGCGCCGCGAACTGCGGGATGCGCCCAAGGCATAAGCCCGCAGCACCGTGATCGACCGGGGCGTTCAGCCTCCAGGCACGCCCGCAACGCCGCAAGGCCTTGCGGGCGTTCGCTTTTGCACGCATAGAATCGGATGTCGGCGCACGCTCAGGCGTTCACCCTTTTCTCCGTCCGCAAGGCAGCCGGCCGGACGGTCTTCACGGAGAATCACCATGTCTGCAGTTCAACCCTTCATTCGCACCAATATCGGCTCCACCCTCCGCATCATCGAAGAACCGCAGCGTGACGTGTACTGGATCCATATGCATGCCGACCTGGCCATCAACCCGGGGCGCGCCTGCTTTTCGACGCGCCTGGTCGACGACATCACCGGCTATCAGACCAACCTGGGCCAGCGCCTCACCACCGCCGGCGTCCTGGCGCCGCACGTGGTGCTGGCCTCGGACAGCGACGTGTTCAATCTCGGCGGTGACCTGGCCCTGTTCTGCCAGCTGATTCGCGAAGGCGACCGCGCGCGCCTGCTCGACTACGCGCAGCGCTGCGTGCGCGGCGTGCATGCCTTCCACGTCGGCCTGGGCGCGCGTGCGCACAGCATCGCACTTGTCCAGGGCAATGCGCTGGGCGGTGGCTTCGAAGCGGCGCTGAGCTGCCACACCATCATTGCCGAAGAAGGCGTGATGATGGGGCTGCCCGAAGTGCTGTTCGACCTGTTCCCCGGCATGGGCGCCTACTCCTTCATGTGCCAGCGTGTCAGCGCGCAGCTGGCGCAGAAGATCATGCTCGAAGGCAATCTGTATTCGGCCGAGGAACTGCTCGGCATGGGCCTGGTGGACCGCGTGGTGCCGCGCGGCCAAGGTGTCGCCGCGGTGGAACAGGTCATCCGCGAGAGCAAGCGCACCCCGCACGCCTGGGCGGCGATGCAGCAGGTGCGCGAGATGACCACCGCCGTGCCGCTGGAGGAGATGATGCGCATCACCGAGATCTGGGTCGACACGGCGATGCAGCTCGGCGAGAAATCGCTGCGTACGATGGACCGCCTGGTGCGCGCGCAGTCGCGGCGCTCCGGGCTCGACGCGGGCTGATGCGGCGGCGGTCTATTCGCTACTACGGGGGGAGCACTCGTCGTCCTTGACGCCTCGCACGCGTGCGTCGAGTGCATCCTTACCGGCCGTCAATTGCTCACGCAGCACGGACAGGCGCTGCCGCCATTCGGCCTGCAGCTGCCAATCGGCCATGCGCATCAGCTCGCCGCCGTTGGTGGCCACCTGCGCCAGACCCAGGTTGCTGGCAACGCCACGTAGCGCATGCGCGCTCTCGCGCAATTGCTCCCAGTCCGAGCGCGTGCCGTCGCGCTCGATCGCAGCCACGCAGTTTTGCGCATCTTCCAGGCATTGCCTTACGAACTGACGTTCGAATTCGTCGCCCATGCCCAATGCCGCCAGCTCGTCCAGCACGCTCGCATCCAGCACGCCTTCGAAACTGGTCGGCAACTGCACCGTGGTGGCCGGGCTCGCCAACGGGCGCGTGCTGACCGCCAGATCGGCCAGGGTGTCGAGCAGTTTGGCCGCCACCACCGGCTTGGCCAGGAAGGCGCGTGCACCGGCCTGCTCGCAGCCGCGGATGGCTTCGGGCGTCACGTCGGCGCTGAGCACCACCACCGGCGTGTAGCGCATGCCGCTGGCCTGCATCACCCGCAGTTGCTTGAGCATGTCCAGGCCATTCATGCCCGGCATGTGCAGATCCACGATCACCGCGTCGAAGTCTTCATCGGCCATGGCATCGAGCACCTGCTCGGCGCCATTGACGCACAGCACCTTGTGCCCTGCCTTTTCCAGCAGGCGCTGCAGCACCATGCGGTTGGCTTCGTGGTCGTCGGCCACCAGCATGCGCATGCTGCGCACGCGGGCGCGGTGACGCAGGAACGGGTTGGAGAAGGCGATGACGTTGGAGGCCTCCAGCTCGTCGGGTACCTCTTCCAGCGCACTGGCCGCCGCACGGCTGGGGGCGGCCCTGGACGGCTCGCCGATCGTCAGCGGCAACTCGAACCAGAACACGCTACCGCTGGGCTTGTTCTCCCTGAACCCGATGCTGCCGCCCATCGCCTCCACCAGGCCCTTGGCAATCGTGGTGCCCAGCCCGGTGCCCTCGTACCGTCGCGACAATCCGACGTCGGCCTGCTCGAAGGCCTCGAACAGCCGCGGGCGCATGTCCAGCGGTACGCCAATGCCGCTGTCTTCGACTTCGAAACGCAGCCGCACCGACTGCTCGGCACCGCCGGAGAGCCGCGTGACCCGCAGCAGCACGTGCCCGTATTCGGTGAACTTGACCGCATTGCCGACCAGGTTGAGCAGCACCTGGCGCAGATGGCCGGTATCGCCCTTGAGCAGATCCGGCACGTCGGCGGCCACCTGCATGGCGTAGTCCAGCCCGCGCGTCCTGGCCTGCGGCTGCAGGATCATGCTGACCGAACCGATCAGCTCGCGCAGCGAGAAATCGCGCTGATCGATCCGGATCTTGCCCGCTTCGATCGCCGAGATGTCCAGTACCTCTTCCACCAGCGACAGCAGGCTGCGCGCCGATGCCTGGATGGTGTTGAGGCATTCCTTCTGCTCCGCGTCCAGTCGCGTGGTCGCCAGCACTTCGGTCATGCCCGACAACCCGTTGAGGGGGGTGCGGAACTCGTGGCTCATGTTGGCCAGGAAGCGGCTCTTGGCCTGGTTGGCATGGCGCGCCTCGCGCACGGCGCGGGTCATCGCACGCAGCAGCGAGTCGAAATACAGCGGCACTGCGATCAAACCCAGCCACAGGCCCCAGCTGAGATACGGATTGGCCTTCCAGTACGGCGAGATCAGGATCGCACTGAGAAAGCACAGGCTGCCCATCGCGGTCGCCGCACGCAGATAGTTGCTGCCATAGCGCAGGCCATTACCGATGGTCACCCACATGCACACCGCATACAGCGGCGAGGCCGGCTCGCCCTGGATCGCCATGATGGCGCCGGTGCAGGTGTAGTCCAGCAGCATGCCGATCAGGCGGCGCGTATGCGAGACCTGCGGTCGCAACAGGATGGCCACCATCAGGCCCAGCGACACCACCAGCTCGCCGACCAGGATCAGCCAGGTGGCCATCAAGGTATCGCCATGGGTGTGCTGATAGCGCCAGCCCAGGTACGAAATGAACAACGTGGTGATGATGATGCGGATCAGGTTTTGCGCGTGTTCCGTATCCGCCCGCCCGGACAGGCGTCGTTTCAACCATGGCAAGGGAGACGTCATAGAAGCCTCAGACGCGCGATGGCGTCGCTGGTGTGGGAATCCGTTCGTGCGTCGCTGCCGCGTCGCCGATCCTGTGGGGCAACGGCGCAACGCACGCGTCCGCGCCCTCGTGTAGCAGACGCAACAATGACATGGGAATGATGACCAGCGCACCCAATAGCGCGATCGCCAGCTCCAGTTGTTGTTGCCAGTACACACTATTGGCAAGTGTCATACCGAAACTGAGCGCACCCATTGCGGTGGCCGTCTGCAGGGCATGGCTGCCGAAGCGCAGGCCATTGCCGATGGTGACCCATAGCAATACCACGGACAGGCAGGCCATCGGCGCGCCGAACCAGGTCATGGCCAGACCGATCAGGCCATAGTCGGCCAGCATGCCGAGCGTGCGGCGCAGATGCGAGCGCCGTGGCCTCACCACAATCCACGCGAAGATCAGCACCGCCCCGGCCTGCCCGACTGCGATCATGCCCAGCAGCAGCTGCAGTTGGTGCCGGGGTAACTGCCAGTGCGAGGCGAATGCCAGGGTGTAGGCCAGGATCAGCAGGATCATGACGATGCGCACCATCGCCTGACCATGCTCGCTGTCGGGACACCGCGCAAGCCGGTCCCGCAGCTGGCCGAGCACCGCCCTCACCTCACACCCCGGGTCGCGCCGATGCGGTGGAGAATTCCCCGCAAATCTGGTCAAGCTGTGCACGGCCGCGCAGCAACGCATCCACGCAGCGCGGATCGAACAGGCGGCCGCGCTGCGCGTACAGATAGGCCAGCGCGGCATCCATCGTCCACGCTTCCTTGTACGGGCGCGGCGACAGCAAGGCGTCGAACACGTCGGCCACCGCCACGATGCGCGCCTCCAGCGGAATCGCTTCGCCGACCAGTCCATCCGGATAGCCGGTGCCGTCGTAGCGCTCGTGGTGGCGCAGCGCGATCAGGGCGCCGACCTGGATGAAGCGGTTCTGGCTGCCGCTGAGCAGCTCGTAGCCGATCCGCGGGTGGCGCTTCATGATGCTCATCTCGTCGTCGGTGAGCTTGCCCGGCTTGAGCAGCACCGCATCGGGAATGGCGATCTTGCCCATGTCGTGCAGCGGCGCGGCCATCTCGATGATGCGCACTTCTTCTTCCGACAACCCCAGTTGCTCGGCGATCAGGCCGGCAACGTGCGACATGCGCTCCAGGAACGCGCTGGTGCCCGAATCGCGGTACTCGATGGCGCGCGCCAGCCGCGACAAGGTTTCGCGCTCGCGCTCCTCGACCTCGTTCATGCTGGCCAGCAGGCGTTGCTCCAGCGACAGCGCGCGTTGCTTGACGCTTTCGCTCTGCTGGCGCAGCTGCAGCAGGTTGGAACACCGCGCGCGCAATTCGCGCGGGCGGATCGGCTTGACCAGGAAGTCGATCACACCGGCTTCCAGCGCTGCCTGGCGAATCGGCTCGTCGCCGACGATGGTGATCAGGATGATCGGAATGTCGCGATGACTGGGCAGCCGGCGCAGCCGCCGCGCGAACTCCAGACCATCCATGCCCGGCATGCGGTAGTCGAGCAGCAACAGATCCACGCGCCCGGCCTCGCACCATGCCAACGCGTCGAGCGGGTCGCCGAAATCGTAGACCTTCAGTTCCGGCGCGATGTCCTCGATGACATGGCGCAGCATCGTCCGCGCAGACATCTGGTCATCGACAATGACGATGTTCAATCCCAGATCCGCCTTTTCCGCCCAGCTTCCCCATGTATCCGCCGACACGATGCCGTCCGGACTCCCTAAAACATCCTGCATAGCCGTTGCTCCTCTATCCCGAGAACGGAAAAGCGATGACGTCGACCCCTCTGTCGACTCCCCCGAACGTCACGGCGTTCGAGGCTCCGCCCTAGCATATGCAGTATCTGTGCCGTGAGCACGCGCTTGGCACAAAAAAGTCAGGCTTCCGGCCGCATATACGGAAACAGCAGGACGTCACGGATCGAGGTGCTGCCGGTCAGCAGCATCACCAGACGGTCGATACCGATGCCCAGACCCCCGGTCGGCGCCATGCCGTACTCCAACGCACGGATGTAATCGGCGTCGAAATGCATGGCTTCGTCGTCGCCGCCGTCCTTGGCCTGCACCTGCGCCTGGAAGCGTGCGGCCTGGTCTTCGGGGTCATTGAGCTCGGAGAAGCCGTTGGCCAGCTCCTTGCCATTGATGAAGAGCTCGAAGCGATCGGTGTACCCCGGCTCGGTGTCGCTGGAACGCGCCAGCGGCGACACCTCGACCGGATGGTCGGTGATGAAGGTCGGCTGCACCAGGGTGTGTTCGACGGTGGCTTCGAAGATCTCCAGCAGCAGCTTGCCCCAGCCGTAGGACGGCTTGACCCGGATCTTCAGTCGCTCGCAGTGGCGCAGCAGCGCCTCGCGGTCGGTGCAGTCGGCGGCGCTGATCTCAGGGTTGTGGTGACGGACGGCCTCATCCATGCGCCAGCGCCGGAAAGCCGGCGCCAGATCGATGTCGGCGCCGTCCCAGCTCACCTGGGTGGTCCCCAGCACCGTCTGTGCGGTGTCGCGGATGACCTGCTCGGTCAGATCCATGATCTCGTGGTACGTGGCGTAGGCCTCGTAGAGCTCGAGCATGGTGAACTCGGGGTTGTGCCGGGTCGACACGCCTTCGTTGCGGAAATTGCGGTTGATCTCGTAGACGCGCTCCAGGCCACCGACCACCAGGCGCTTGAGATACAGCTCCGGGGCCACGCGCAGGTACAGGTTCAGGTCCAGCGCGTTGTGGTGGGTGGTGAACGGCTTGGCCGTGGCGCCACCGGGGATGTAATGCATCATCGGCGTTTCCACTTCCAGGAAGCGGCGCGCGTCCAGCCACGCACGCATCGCGCGGATGATCTTGGAGCGCTTGATGAAGACCTCGCGCGCCTCGGGGGTCACGATCAGGTCGACGTAACGCTGGCGGTAGCGCTGCTCCACGTCCGACAGGCCGTGCCACTTGTCCGGCAGCGGGCGCAGCGACTTGGTCAGCAGGCGCAGCGCGCCGGCCTTGACCGACAGCTCGCCGGTCTTGGTGCGGGTGAGCCCCCCCTCCACTGCCACGATGTCGCCCACATCCCAGCCCTTGAAGGCGGTATAGGCATCGCCGAGCACATTGCCCTGCAGGAACAGCTGCACACGCCCGGATTCGTCCTGAATCTGCGCAAAGCTGGCCTTGCCCATGACCCGCTTGGCCATCAGGCGGCCGGCCATGCGCACCGTGCGCCCGCTGGCCTCCAGCGCCTCTGCGGTCCAGGTCTGCGCGTCGGCGAATTCGGCTTGCAGATCACCGGCGAAATGTTCGCGCACGAAGTCGTTCGGATACGCGATGCCCTGGCCGCGCAACGCGCCCAGTTTCGCGCGACGCTCGGCGATGAGGCTGTTCTCGTCGACGGGAAGTTGCGGCGCGGGGGTCTGTTCGGTCATGGCGGGAATCGGTCTGCGATAGGTCGGGCGCGTGCCCGGTGGGGAGTGAGGAGCCGGCAGCGCTGGCTCCTGTTTTTACAGTGCGACGATGACCGGCGGACGATCGACTGGATCGTCCGCCGTAGCGCGGGTGTCGTGCGACCCGGACATAGCGCACAGGCCGCCTCGTCATACCGCGCCGCCGGCAGCTTGATGCCGACGGCGTACCGCGATCAGGCATCCAGGCGTTTGGAACCCGCTGCCAGACCCGCCTTCAGGCTGGCCTCGACGAATTCGTCCAGATCGCCGTCCAGCACTTTCTGCGTGTCGCTACGCTCGATGCCGGTGCGCAGATCCTTGATGCGGCTCTGATCGAGCACGTAGTTGCGGATCTGGCTGCCCCAGCCGATGTCGGACTTGGTCGCTTCCAGCGCGTCGCGCTCGACATTGCGCTTCTGCACTTCCAGCTCGTACAGCTTGGCGGCCAGCATCTTCATCGCGTTGTCGCGGTTCTGGTGCTGGCTGCGGCCGGTCTGGCAGGCGACCACCGTATTGGTCGGGATGTGCGTGATACGCACGGCCGATTCGGTCTTGTTGACGTGCTGACCGCCGGCACCGGAGGAGCGATACACGTCGGTGCGCAGATCGGCCGGGTTGATGTCGATCTCGATATTGTCGTCCACCTCCGGCGATACGAATACCGAGGTGAAGCTGGTATGCCGGCGGTTGTCCGAATCGAACGGCGACTTGCGCACCAGCCGGTGCACGCCGATTTCGGTCTTGAGCCAGCCATAGGCGTACTCGCCTTCGATGCGCACGGTGGCCGACTTGATGCCCGCCACTTCACCGCCGGACACTTCCATCAGCTCGGTCTTCCAACCGCGCGACTCGGCCCAGCGCAGGTACATGCGCAGCAGGATTTCGGCCCAGTCCTGTGCCTCGGTGCCGCCAGCGCCGGCCTGGATATCGACGAAGGCGTTGGCGCCGTCCATCTGGCCGGAGAACATGCGCTGGAATTCCAGCTTTTCCACGTGCGCCTGGTACTTGTCCAGATCGGCGATCACCGCAACGGCAGTGTCTTCGTCCTGCTCGCTGTCGGCCAGCTCGAGCAGATCGCCGGCATCGGTCAGGCCGGCCAGCACGTCGGCGATGCCGATGACGGTCTTTTCCAGCATGGAGCGCTCACGTCCCAGGGCCTGGGCACGTTCGGCGTCGTTCCATACGTCGGGGCTTTCCAGCTCCCGGCTGACTTCCTCTAGACGCTCTTTCTTGGCGTCGTAGTCAAAGATACCCCCTGAGCGAGAGCACGCGATCGTTGAGATCGGTGATGCGCTGGCGGATCGGATTTGTTTCGATCATGACGGACTTCCGGCAAACAAGCTGGTTAGTTTAGCAAGCGGGCGGCGGCGGCGGAACGCGGAGGCGTCTGCCCGGCCATGCCGCGCAACGGGGACGGCGACGCGCACCTGCCCTCTCGCGCTCGCTCGACCAGTGCGATATCGCTAGCGTTGCGCGCCAGTGTCGCAACGGCTGCGACGCCCGGCCCGCGACGCCGGAACCGCTGCGCGACACGCCGTGCGTTCCCGGGCATCTTCCTGCCTAAACCAGATTGCCGGTCAGCGCACCGGCAGTGGCTCGGTCCTGGACCCGGCCGCAGCCTGCCCGGCGTGCGCGCGCAGCGTGACCAGATGGCTACGACTGCAGGGCAACACGGTGGCGTCGCGCAGGTGCACGCGCGCGTCGCCCGAATCGGCCGGCTCGATGGCCTGCACCTGCCCAAGATTGACCAGATAGCTGCGGTGGATGCGCACGAACACGGCCGGGTCCAGCCGGGCCTCGATCGCCGCCATGGTGCTGCGCAGAGGGTAGTCATGCCCGCGCACGCGCAGGTTGACGTAGTTGCCCGAGGCCTGGATCCATTCGATATCTGCGGTAGCCACCAAAAAATCCCGACCGAGCTTGCGCACCAGAAAGCGCTCCGGCCGGTCCAACGGCTCCACTGGCGGCCCCTCCTCCGGCGCGGCAAGCAGATGCGCCTCGCCCTGGCGGCGCCGCGCGTACCAGCTCAAGGTGTGCTGCAACGCCACCAGCAGGGCAAAGGTGCGCAGATCCTTGGACAGCTCGTACATCCACTGCAGCCCGCCCCCGAAGTCGTAATGGGTACCGGCCAGGGCGTAAATCAACTTACGCAACACCACCATGCCGGCCACATGCGCCAACCACCATCCCAGCGCAGCCGCCGCATACACCGGCAGGCGCCGCCGCCAGGCAGCGGCCTCCAGCGGCCATCGGGCACATAGAAAGAGTACTGCCGGCAACAGCAACAGCGCCGCGGTGGCGCTGCTCAGCTCCCAGCTCAACACCTGCCACAGCACGATCGCCTCGCCATCGCGGCGCCCTGCCACCCATGCGCTCAGCGTGTTGCCCAATGCACTCAGGTAGAACACCAGCAACCAGATCGTCACCGCCCAGCGCGTGGCGAAGTGACGCACTCCGTCCCTAGGTGTCGGCGGGCGTGGCCCGGTCGTTTCCATTGCACACGTCCGCAGTTGGCAGCTGGCGATCATAGAGGCCTGCGCGACGGGGCGAAACCGTCACCCCCGCCGCCCCCATTCGTCCCTGGGACGGCACAACTGGTCACTGCGCCGGGGCACTTCCACCCCTGACACCTATGCCCTTGCGAGCCGGCGGGCAGGATGCACCCACTTCTTCCGTTACCGACCGCACCATGACCGAGCGCCACCACGATATCGATGCCTTGCGCGTCTTCGCCTTCGCCCTGCTGATCCTCTATCACGTAGGCATGGCCTACGTGGCCGGCTGGGATTTCCACCTGAAGAGCGCCTACACCACCGACTGGCTGCAGCCGCCGATGATTGCGCTCAACCGCTGGCGGATGCCGCTGCTGTTCCTGATCTCGGGCATGGCGATTGGCCTGGCGCGGGCCGAGCGTGCGCCGTGGCAGTTCGCGTGGCGGCGCTGCGGGCGCTTGCTGCCGCCACTAGTGTTCGGCATGTTCGTCGTGGTGGCAGTGCAGGCCTACTGCCAGGGCGTGAGCAACGGCAAGGTGGTCCCCGGGTTCGGCAGCTTTCTGCTGCGCTATTGGCAGCTGCGGCCGTGGCCGGCCGGCAGCTTCGATGGCTGGGAGCACGGGATCACCTGGAACCACCTGTGGTACCTGGCCTATCTGCTGCCCTACACCTTGGTGTTGATGGTGATGATTGCGCTGGGCCGCGCCTTGCCCGTCACCCTGCCGCGCCTGCCCAGCTCCATTGCGGGCACGGCCCTGCTGCTCGTCCCCATCCTGTGGGAAGCCTTCTGCGTGCTGTGGGTGATGCCGCGTCATCCGCCGACCCATGCATTGGTTGGCGACTGGTTCGTGCATGCCGAATCGTTTCCGCTGTTCGTGCTCGGGTATGTGCTGGCCCATCGCGCACGCTTCTGGGACTGGGTTGTGCAATTGCGCTGGCCGACCCTGATCGCGGCGCTGCTGGCGATCACGCTCGAGCTGGGCATCCGGCATCTGGGGCGTACGCTCGATCCTGCACAGCTGTCCGACATGCTGGCGACGGTACGTTGGGACGTGGTGGAACGACTGGCACGTGCAGCCTATACCTGGCTGGCCCTGCTCACGCTGCTGGGCTGGGCAAGACAGCGTCTGAATCGCCCGTTTGCCTGGCTGCCGTACTGCACCCAGGCGGTGTTCTCCTGGTACATCCTGCATCAAAGCCTGATCATCCTGGCGCTGTACTGGCTGGCGCCGCTGCACTTGGGCCCCTGGCTGGAGCCGGCGCTGGTGCTGCTTGCCACCGTGGCGGGGTGCCTGCTGTCGCACGAATATCTGATCCGCCGCGTGCGCTGGCTGCGGCCGTTGTTCGGCATGACGATGCACGCGCCGGAGACCCGCACGCCCCAGACCACACCAGCGATGACGGCGTAATGGCGCGCGGCACGGTCCTGCCTCGTCATGCAAACGCGTTGGCGTGCGCGATACCGCAGGCAGCGATCGCGGGGCGATACGGAGTACTCGTCAACGAGCAGGTGCATGCGCAGGACACCGGAATCGAATTCCACCACTACCTGCATCCAGTGCTGCTGCGAGGCGACGTGCTACCCGATGAATCGTGTTCACCGCCTGTCGCTGGCCCGGCTGGACGCATGACAGATGGCACCGCAAGATGCCCGCCCGACCTGCGTTGAAGGAACCACGATGCGTCCCGCCCTGCTTGCTGCGGCATTGTTGCTCAGCCCCACGTTCGTCCATGCCGCACCGGCCACCAGCGTCGACTTTACCCATGACGACTGGACCATCGCCTGCGACAACACCCGCACCTGTCGTGCCGCCGGATACCAGCCCGACGAAGGCGAGCACTTGCCGGTGTCGGTGCTACTGACCCGCAAGGCCGGTGCCGGTGAGGCAGTCACCGCAGAGCTGATGCTGGGCCAGTACGACGAGCTCAAGCTGCCGGCCTCGCTCAGCCTGCAGATCGACCAGCGGACCCAGGGCAAGCTGGTGCTGGACAGCAAGAGCGGCACCGCATCGCTGAGCAGCGCGCAGATCGCCGCATTGCTGGCGGCGTTGCCGCGCAGCAGCTCGATCGTCGCACTCGGCAACGATGGCCGCCGCTGGCAGCTGTCCGACAAGGGCGCGTCGGCCGTGCTGTTGAAGATGGATGAATTCCAGGGCCGGCTCGGCACGCGCGGCGCGCTGGTGCGCAAGGGCGACCGCGACGACTCCGCCGTACTGCCGCCATTACCGGCACCGCAGGTCCGCGAGGCCAGGCTCGTCGCAGCGCAGGCGGGCGATACGCGCCTGGGCACGTTGCCGGCGTTGTACCAAGCACTGCGTGCCACGCTTCCCGCCGATGAGGAGTGCAAGGGACTGGACACCAGCGAAGCCGCCGAACCGCTGACCATCACCCGCCTGAGCAGCGACAAGCTGCTGGTGTCGACCGACTGCTGGATGGGCGCCTATAACGTTGGCACCGGCTTCTGGGTAATCAATGCGCGCGCGCCGTTTGCACCAAGCCTGATCACCCTGCACGCCAGCGAGCTGGATGGCTCGACCATCCTGTCGTCGCAAAAGGGCCGCGGCCTGGGTGATTGCTATGGCGAAGAACGCTGGACCTGGGATGGCCGCCGCTTTGTACAGACCTCCAAATCCACATCCGGCCTGTGCCGGCTGGTGGCCGCCGGCGGTGCATGGGAACTGCCCACCGTGGTGGCCGAGGTCAGCAAGTAAACCGACAGGCGCAAGCCGGAACGTCAGCTCCTGCGCGCGGCATGCCGCGGCCGCAGCAGGTTGCACTGCCAACGCCGCCCAGGCCCGGCGGCGCACTCACCCAGATGACGACGCCGGCTCGCAATGTTCGACGATCAACTGCACCGCCGTGCCGCCGCGGTAGTCGTCGCTGACCAGACGGTACGCCAGCCGCACCACGCGCGCGGGCTCGCTGCCGCGCCAGCCATTGAAGTGGATGGCGTTGAGCGGCTCGGGCCGGCCGGGGCAGCGCAAGGTCAGTTTGAGATGGCGCTCCTTGAGCACACGGTATTGCAATACTTCGAACCGACCATCGAACAATGGCTCGGGAAAACCCTGCCCCCACGGCCCGGCCACGCGCAGCGCTTCGGCATGCACGTGATCGAGTTCGTGCGCAGCCAGTTCGCCGTCGCTCTGCAATTCGGCATGCAGCAGCGAGGCGTCCACCATCGCCTGCACCTGTGCTTGAAAGGCCTGTTCGAAGGTGGCCAGCGCCGCGTGATCGATGCTCAGCCCGGCAGCCATCGCATGGCCACCGAACTTCTGGATCAGGCCGGGATGGCGCGCATCCACCGCCGCCAGCACATCGCGGATGTGCAGGCCGGGGATCGACCGCGCCGAGCCACGCAGCTGGCTGCTGCCGGGCTCCGCTGGCGCCAGCGCGATCACCGGACGGTGCAGCCGGTCCTTGAGTTTGGAGGCGACCAGGCCGATCACGCCCGGGTGCCAGTCGGCATCGAACAGGCAGGCGGCCATCGGCAACGCACCATCGGCATCCAGCACCACCTTGGTGACGGCTTGCTCGGCGTCGTCGGTCATCAGCTGCTGCACCGCACGGCGCTCGGCATTGATTTCTTCCAGCGTGCCGGCAATCTCGCGCGCGCGGCCCCAGTCTTCGCTGAGCAGCAGCTCGATGCCCAGTGCCATGTCCTCGAGCCGACCGGCCGCATTGAGACGTGGCCCGAGCGCAAACCCGATATCGCTGGCGCTCAGCCGCGCCACATCGCGGCCGCTGGCATCGATCAAGGCACGCAAGCCGATGCAGCCCTTGCCCTCGCGCAGCCGACGCAGGCCGGCCGACACCAGGGCACGGTTATTGGTGTCCAGCGGCACCAGGTCGGCCACCGTGCCGACGGCCACCAGATCCAGCAGTACCGACAGATCGGGTTCACTGCGGTCGGCAAATGCACCGCGTGCGCGTAGCGCGCTGCGCAAGGCCAGCAACACGTAGAAGATCACGCCGACCCCGGCCAGCGTCTTACTGGGAAAGCTGTCTTCGGCCAGGTTCGGGTCCACGATCGCATCGGCTGGCGGCAACACCTCCCCCGGCAGATGGTGGTCGGTGACCAGCACCGTCCAGCCGCGCGCCTTGGCTGCGGCCACACCGGCATGGCAGGCGATGCCGTGATCGACGGTGACCAGCACATCCGGCTGCAGCGCGGCCAGTTCGTCGACCAACGCCGGCGACAGGCCATAGCCATGCACCATGCGATTGGGCACGGCGTGGTGCACATCCAGCGCCCCGAGCATGCGCAAACCACGCACGCCCACCGCGCAGGCGGTGGCGCCATCGCAATCGAAATCGCCCACCACCAAGATGCGCCGTTGCTGTGCGATCGCATCGGCCAGTAGCTCGGCGGCCACGCCGCTGTTATGCAGCAGTTCCGGCGACAACAACTGGCCCAGTCGCGGTTGCGCGCCTTGCGCGTCGGTAACACCGCGCGCGGCATAGATGCGGCGCAGCAGCGGCAACATGGCATCGGGCCAACTGCCGGCCTGCCCGGAGGGGCGCCGGACGATCCGCGGACTCGACGTCATTGCGCCAGCTGTACCCGTGGCTTGCGCCAGAAACGCCAACGTTGCGCATGCGTGAGCGACACGCTTTCGCCGTCCTGGAAATCCAGCACCAGCCGATCCAGTTCGCCGCGCGCCATTGCCGCCAGCAACGGCGCCACCGCGTCGTCGCTGAACTGCTGCAACGAACGCAGATGACGCAGGTCCACCAGCGCATCCACGCGCTGTTCGCCCTGCGCATCGGCACCGGCGGCAAGCGCCAGCGCACGCAGCAACGATTCGCGGCTGCGCACCTGACGATGCGGCGATGTCACTGCATGCGGCGGCACACCGCCACCCCAGAACCACAGTGAATTGATCGCCGGCTTGCCGCTGGCCACGCGGCCCTCGTTCCAGGGATGCTGATGCAGCAGCACCTGCGCCTCCGTCAGCAAGGCACGCCAGCGCCGGCCCGCATCGCCTGCCGGCAGATGCTCGAACAGGTCGTCGCCGATTGCGACATCCGGCGGCACGAAATCCGGCAACGTCGCGTCCGGGGACAACCGCAGATACCAGCGCGATGGCGTGGGTGCGTCGAGCAGGAAACCGGCATCGCCGAACATCGGCTTGAGGAGCGGCAGCAACACCGCCACATCCTCGGCGGTGGGGCCGAGCGCTTCGCCATAGCCCATCAGACGGGCGCCCTGCATGTCCGGCACCACATAGGCTGGGTCGGCACGTACCCAGGTGGCGCCGGCGGCATCGCCGGCATCCAGCTGGCGGGTCAACGCAGCCACCGGCCAGTGCGCCGGGGTCAGGGTGAAATGGCGCTGCAGCTGCGCCACCTCACCACTTACGGCCTGCTGCTGGTCGGCGCGCGCCAAGGCACGCGCCACCAGCGCATTGCCCAGGGCTCCGGGCAGACGGCGTTTTTCCGGCAGCAGCAGCGTGGCGGTGGTCATCGCGCGGTATTGCCGCTCAGTCCAGGTACGCGACGCTGACCACTTCGTACTCGCGCTGGCCGGCCGGCGCATCGATGGTGACCGAATCGCCCTCCAGCTTGCCGATCAGCGCACGCGCCAGCGGCGAGGAAATCGCGATCAGGCCCATCTTGATGTCCGCTTCCAGGTCGCCAACGATCTGGTAGCGTTTTTCTTCATCGGTCTCTGTATCGGCCAGCGTCACCGTGGCGCCGAACACGATCTTGGTGCCGGCCGACAACTTGGTGATGTCGATGATCTCGGCATGCGAGAGCTCGCCTTCCAGCTGCTTGATGCGGCCTTCGATGAAGCTCTGCTGCTCGCGTGCGGCGTGGTACTCGGCGTTTTCCTTCAGGTCGCCGTGCGCACGCGCTTCGGCGATTGCGGCAATCACTGCCGGGCGCTTGACCGATTTCAGCTGGTCCAGTTCCTCGCGCAGACGTTGCGCGCCCTTTGCCGTCATGGGTGCTCTCATGCTTGAAGCTCCTTGTGCAGTTCCTGCAGCGACCAGACCGGGCCGGTACCGCGGAATTCCAGAGAATGCACCAGCGCCTTGGCGCCGGCGACAGTGGTCGAATAGGTCACGCGATGCTGCAACGCTTCACGCCGGATCGAGAACGAATCGGAGATGGCAGCGCGACCTTCGGTGGTATTGACGATATAGACGATCTCGCCGTTCTTGATCGAATCGACGATATGCGGGCGGCCTTCGGCCACCTTGTTGACGATCTCGCAGCTCAGCCCGTTCTGCTGCAGCCATGCACCAGTGCCGCGCGTGGCCACCAGGGTGAAGCCACGCTCTACCAGCGCCTGGGCCACCGGCAACACGCGCTGCTTGTCGGGGTCGCGCACCGACACGAACGCCTTGCCCACGGGCGGCGCCTTGATGCCGCCGGCTTCCTGCGCACGTGCGAACGCGGCGCTGAAGCTGCGGCCCACGCCCATCACCTCGCCGGTGGAGCGCATTTCCGGCCCGAGGATCGGGTCGACGCCCTGGAACTTGGCGAACGGGAAGATCGCCTCCTTCACCGAGTAGTAATCCGGCACGATTTCCTTGGTGGCGCCCTGCTCGGCCAGCGTCTTGCCGGCCATGCAGCGGGCGGCGATCTTGGCCAGCGGCATGCCGATGGCCTTGGACACGAACGGCACGGTACGCGAGGCGCGCGGATTCACTTCGAGCAGATAGACGATGTCGTCGCCGGCATCGTTGACCTGCACCGCGAACTGGGTGTTCATCAGGCCGACCACGTTCAAGCCTTCGGCCAACATCACCACCTGGCGACGCAGTTCGGCCTGGGTCTGCGGCGAGAGCGAATACGGCGGCAGCGAGCACGACGAATCGCCCGAATGCACGCCGGCCTCTTCGATATGCTCCATCACCCCGCCGATCAGCACGTTGCCGTCCTTGTCGGCAATGATGTCCACGTCCACTTCCACCGCGTTGTCCAGGAAGCGGTCCAGCAGCACCGGCGAGTCGTTGGAGACCTTCACCGCATCGCGCACATAGCGTGCCAGGTCGGATTCGCCGTAGACGATTTCCATCGCGCGGCCGCCCAGCACGTAGCTCGGGCGCACCACCAGCGGGTAGCCGATCTCGCGCGCCAGCACCAAGGCTTCGTCGGCGTTGCGGGCAATGCGGTTCGGCGGCTGCTTCAGGCCCAGCTTGTCGACCAATTGCTGGAAACGCTCGCGGTCTTCGGCCAGATCGATCGAATCCGGCGAGGTCCCGATCACCGGCACGCCGTTGGCTTCCAGCGCACGCGCCAGCTTCAGCGGCGTCTGGCCGCCGTACTGCACGATCACACCCTTGGGCTGTTCCAGCTCGACGATTTCCAGCACGTCTTCCAGCGTCAGCGGCTCGAAGTACAGACGGTCGGAGGTGTCGTAGTCGGTGGAGACGGTTTCCGGATTGCAGTTGACCATGATGGTTTCAAAGCCATCATCGCGCAGCGCCAGCGCCGCATGCACGCAGCAATAGTCGAACTCGATGCCCTGGCCAATGCGATTCGGCCCACCGCCCAGGATCATGATCTTGTCGCGACCGGTCGGCAGCGCTTCGCATTCGTCCTCGTAGGTCGAATACAGATATGCAGTGCTGGTGGCGAACTCGGCCGCGCACGAGTCAACGCGCTTGTACACCGGGCGCACCTTGAGCGCGCGGCGCAGCGTGCGCACCGATTCTTCGTTGCTGCCGATCAGCTCGGCCAGACGCGCATCGGAGAAACCGGCGCGCTTGAGCGTGCGCAGACGCGCCGCATCCAGTGCCGGCATGCCATCGTCGGCCAGCTGCTGTTCGTGGCTGATGAGCTCTTCGATCTGGTCCAGGAACCAGGGGTCGATGAACGACAGCGCGTACACCTCGTCCACCGTCATGCCGGCGCGGAATGCATCGGCGACATAGAACAGACGCTCCGGGCCCGGTGCCTTGAGCTCGCGCTTGAGCGCGGCGATGTCGTCTTCGCTGCTCAGGTCCAGGCCGGTCGGGTCCAGCCCGATCTTGCCGGTTTCCAGTCCGCGCAAGGCCTTTTGCAGCGATTCCTGGAAGGTGCGGCCCATCGCCATCACCTCGCCCACCGACTTCATCTGCGTGGTCAGGCGTGCGTCGGCCTGCGGGAACTTCTCGAAAGCGAAGCGCGGAATCTTGGTGACCACGTAATCGATCGACGGCTCGAACGAGGCCGGGGTCAGCCCACCGGTGATCTCGTTGCGCAATTCGTCCAGCGTGTAGCCCACCGCCAGCTTGGCGGCGACCTTGGCGATCGGGAAGCCGGTGGCCTTGGAGGCCAGCGCCGAGGACCGCGACACGCGCGGGTTCATTTCGATGACGACAACGCGGCCATTGGTCGGGCTGATGCCGAACTGCACGTTGGAACCGCCGGTGTCCACGCCGATCTTGCGCAGCACCGCGATCGAGGCATCGCGCAGGCGCTGGTATTCCTTGTCGGTGAGCGTCTGCGCCGGCGCCACGGTGATCGAGTCGCCGGTGTGCACGCCCATCGGGTCGAGGTTTTCGATGGCACAGACGATGATGCAGTTGTCCGCGGTATCGCGCACCACTTCCATCTCGAATTCCTTCCAGCCCAGCACCGACTCTTCCACCAGCACTTCGGTGGTCGGCGAGAGCTCCAGGCCGCGACCGACGATCTCGATCAGCTCTTCGCGGTTGTAGGCGATGCCGCCGCCGCTGCCGCCCAGGGTGAAGCTGGGGCGGATGATGGTGGGGTAGCCGACGCGGGTCTGGATATCCAGCGCTTCTTCCAGCGTGTGCGCCACTTCGGCCTTGGGGCATTCAAGGCCGATCTCGCCCATCGCCACGCGGAACAGCTCGCGGTCTTCGGCCATGCGGATCGCTTCGCGCTTGGCGCCGATCAGCTCGACGTTGTACTTCTCCAGCACGCCGTGGTCGGCCAGATCCAGCGCGCAGTTCAGCGCGGTCTGCCCGCCCATGGTCGGCAGCAGGGCGTCGGGCTTTTCCTTGGCGATGATCTTCTCGACCGTCTGCCAGTTGATCGGCTCGATGTAGACGGCATCGGCCATGTTCGGGTCGGTCATGATGGTGGCCGGATTGCTGTTGACCAGCACCACCCGGTAGCCCTCGTCGCGCAGCGCCTTGCACGCCTGCGCGCCGGAGTAATCGAACTCGCAGGCCTGGCCGATGACGATCGGACCAGCGCCGATGATCAGGATGGTTTTTAGGTCGGTGCGCTTTGGCATGGGGGTCCTCAGTAAAGTCGGTCCTGCCACGCCGTTGCGGCGAGCCAGGTAATTTGGTCGGGCGATCGGGCGTCGATCGCGCCATGGTCGACCGCGGCGCGAACCTCTCGCTGCATCGCGGCCCAGCTCGGAGCGGCGGCGCCGATGCGCGCGCCAATCCCGTTGTTGTGCGCATCCATCGCGCGGCTCGGAGTGCCAACGCCACCGCGCTCCATCACGGCAGTCACCCAATCCACGCAACGCGGAGACAAGGTGTAGGCAACGATGGCGCTTGCAAGGCTGTGCCGGTAGGCATCGGCCGGGCCGTTGCGTCCGCCCGGGAGGCCGGATCCCATCCACTGCGAATACACCGCGATCAACACGAACGCCGGATACGCGGACAGCGCCAGCATCGCCAACGCGAACACCCGCCAATGGCGTGTGTGCGGCAGCGAGGCCAGCCCTGCTTTCATCAGGCGCGTGCCGCCATCAACTCCACAAACCGATCGAACAACGGCCCCACATCGCGCGGACCGGGCGAGGCTTCCGGGTGGCCCTGGAACGAGAACGCCGGTGCGTCGGTCAGTGCGATGCCCTGGTTGGTGCCATCGAACAGCGAACGGTGGGTCACCCGCACATTGGCCGGCAGGCTGCTTTCATCCACTGCAAAACCGTGGTTCTGCGAGGTGATCATCACCCGGCCGCCATCCAGATCCTGCACCGGGTGGTTGGCGCCGTGATGGCCAGTGGCCATCTTCACCGTCTTCGCGCCGGCGGCCAGCGCCAGCAACTGATGGCCCAGGCAGATGCCGAAGGTCGGCACCTTCTGCGCGACCAGCTCCTTGATCGCGTCAATGGCGTAATCGCAGGGCTCCGGGTCGCCCGGGCCATTGGACAGGAACACGCCATCCGGCTGCAGTGCCAGCACCTCGGCCACCGGCGTGCGCGCCGGTACCACGGTGACGTCGCAACCACGGTCGGCCAGCATCCGCAGGATGTTGAGCTTGACGCCGTAATCGTAAGCAACAACTTTGTGCTTCAGCTCGGCCCGCACGAACGTGTCGGAGTTGAGATCCAGCGAGCCTTCCTGCCAGCTGTAGCTGGTCTCGGTGGAAACCACCTTGGCCAGATCCATGCCTTTCAGGCCGGGGAACTTGCGCGCGGCTTCCAATGCCTTTTCGATGTCGATCTCGCCGGCCATCAGCGCGCCGTTCTGGGCGCCCTTCTCACGCAGCAAACGGGTCAGCTTGCGGGTGTCGATGCCGGAGATGGCCACCACGCCGCGCGCCTGCAGCCATTCGGGCAGGGCCACCTGGCTGCGCCAGTTGCTGGGACGGCGCGGCACATCGCGCACGATCAGGCCGGCGGCCCAGATCTTGCGGGCTTCGTCGTCCTGATCGGTAAAGCCGGTGTTGCCGATATGCGGATAGGTCAGCGTGACCATCTGGCGGGCGTAGGAGGGATCGGTCAGGACTTCCTGGTAACCGGTCATGGCGGTGTTGAACACCACTTCACCGACGGAAAGCCCGTTGGCGCCTACGGATTCGCCCTCGAACACGGTGCCGTCTTCGAGGACAAGGATTGCGGGTTGGGTCACGTGGGGTCTCGCTCTGGCTGCCTGGGACTCCGATGCGCTTCCGGCCAAATTCCGGTTGCAGCAAAGCGCGGACGCGGTGCTGAGGACCGGTCCGACGCTGGTTCGGGCAAGCGAGAATTGTAAAGGCAAGTGCCCCCGCATGCCACCCTGTCGCGCAGCCGAAGCGGCAGACGCCGCGCCGGAGCGGCATGAATACGCTGCCGCGCCTGGCAACCGTTCACGCGCGGTTGCGTGGCGCGTTACAGCACCAGGTCGCGCACCCGGTAGCTACCGGCCGGCCTCCCGATCAGGCGCTTGGCTGCATGCAGGGCGCCGCGCGCGAAGATGTCGCGATTGGTTGCGCGATGCACCAGCTCCACCCGTTCGCCCAAGCCGGTGAACTGCACCGTGTGTTCGCCCACGATATCGCCGGCGCGCAGGCTGGCAAAGCGCGGTTGCGCACCGCTGCCGGTGGCCGCTTCGCCCAGCGTCAGTGCGGTACCGGAGGGTGCGTCCTGCTTGTGCACGTGATGGGCTTCGATGATGTCGCAGTCCCATCCGGGCAAGGTGCCGGCGGCGCGCTCGACCAATTCGGTGAGCACCGCCACCCCCAGGCTGAAGTTGGACGCCCATACCAGCGGAATCTGCCGCGCGGCATCGAGCAAGGCGGCGCGCTGCGCCTCGTCCAGCCCGGTGGTGCCGGAGACCAGCGGCTTGCCGCGCTGCGTGCACAACGCCAGGACCGGCGCAAAGCCCTGCGGCAGACTGAAGTCGATCGCCACATCGAAGGCCGGCGCACCGCCCAGCTCGCTGGCGGCAAAGAACGGCACGCCGTCGACCACCCGCTGCGAGGGCGAGCGCCCCACCACTGCGCCGACGACATGCAAGCCATCGTCTTCGGCCGCCAGGCGCAACAAGGCCTTGCCCATCCGCCCGGAGGCACCGTGGATCAACACTTTTACAGGAGACGTTGTCATGACCGCAGGCTAGCGATGCGGTGTGGGTTGCACAAGGTGCTGGGATTCGGGAATCGGGATTCGGGAATCGGGAATCGTAAGAGCGGTGTGCTATGGCTGAGCGGCTGGCGGGGTTTGGCGGTTCTTGGGTGGGGTGTGGCTTGGGAGCGCGAGGAGGGGCTTGCGATGGTGTGGCGCTTGGGTGAGGGATTGCCGCTCACATCGACCGGGGCGACGTTTGCTCAGTCGTCCATGCCGTCCAGACGCTTGGCCCAGCTTTCGACCTCGCTGCGCTGCAGGCGACGCTCGAACAACGCGCGCCACGAGGGCACCAGTGGCAACGTCAGCACATCGGAGATCGCGGCGGTATCGACGGTGCGCGCGTACAGCACCTGCTGCAGGCGGGCCAATGTCCATTGCGGATGCGGTCGCTCCTGCAACGTGAGCATGTCGCCGGCTGTTACCGCGCCGGGTTGCAGCACGCGGTAATACCACCCGGTGCGTCCGCTGTCCTGCACCCGGCGCGCCATCCCGCGCACGCCGAAGCGGTCCGACAGCTTCCAGCATGGCTGGCGCAACTGCGAGACCTCCACTACCGCCGTGCCCAACGTAAAGCGATCGCCAAGACAGACCGTGGCCTCGGTCAGGCCGGTGCTGCTCAGGTTCTCGCCGAAGGCGCCGGCAGCTTCCAGCAGCGCATGCGCGCCAAGTTCGCTGCGCCAGGCGGCGTAGTGGTCGCGCGGATAGTGATGGATCGCCTTGTCCGGCCCGCCATGCACGCGCCGGTCGCCCTGCTCGTCGCCGGCCAGACCGTCCACCGCAATCTGCACCGAACCCCGCACGGCGCGCTTGTCGATCGCGCTGCGGCTGCCGGGGCGCGTGAAGTCGCGTGCCACGCCGATGGCGACGCTATCGATCCGCGTTGCGGTCGGCACGTCCTGCAGCGTAGCGGGCGCGCTCATGCGCCCTGCCCCGGCAGCTCGGCCAGCGCCTCGCGCAGCACCTCGCCGAGCACCTGGATGCCAGCATCGATCTTCTCGCCCGGCACGGTGACGAACGACAGCCGCAGGGTGTTGGCTTGCGGGAGCGTCGCAAAAAACGGTGCGCCGGGCACGAACGCGACATTGCGTGCGATGGCGCGCGCCAGCAGTGCGGTACCGTCCAGCCCGGGCGGCAGGCTCACCCACAGGAACATGCCGCCTTCGGGGCGATTCCATTGCACCTGGGGCGGAAAATGCCTGTCCAGCGCTTCCAGCATCAGGCTGCATTGGCGCGCATACAGCGCGCGGATCTGCGGGATGTGGGTATCCAGAAAGTCGTCCTGCAGCGTCTGGTAGACCACGCGCTGGGTGAACGACGGCGTATGCAGATCGGCTGCCTGCTTGGCCTGGATCAGTTTGCCCAGCACGGCCTCCGGCGCCACCACATAGCCCAACCGCAGACCGGGCGCGAGCACCTTGGAGAAGGAGCCCATGTAGATCACGCCGTCCGGATTCATCGACAGCAGGCTCGGCAGCGGCTGTCCGCTGTAGTACAGCTCGCCGTACGGGTCGTCTTCGACGAGCGGCACGCCTGCCTCGGCAGCGCGCGCCACCAGCGCCCGACGTCGCGCCAACGGCAAGCGCCGCCCGGTCGGGTTCTGGAAATTGGGCAGGCAGTACAGGAAACGCGCATCGGCCAGCAGCGCCGGCTCCAGCGCATCCACCACCACACCCTCGTCGTCCGATGGCATGCCGACAAACGTGGGCTGGAACAACGAGAACGCCTGCAACGCGCCCAGATAGCTGGGCGTTTCCACCAGCACCTTGCTGCCTTCGTCGATGAAGACCTTGCCCAGCAGGTCCAGGCCTTGCTGCGACCCGGTGGTGATCAGCACCTGACTGGGCCGGACGGCCGCGCCATCGCGACTGAGCCGGGCCGCCACCCATTCGCGCAATGGCGCGTAGCCCTCGGTGGGCCCGTATTGCAAGGCGGCCTGCGGTGCATCGCGCAATACCTGATCGCTGGCCGCGCGCATGCGCTCGACCGGAAAGGTCGCCGGCGATGGCAGGCCGCCGGCGAATGAAATGACCTCCGGCCGCTCGGTCACCTTGAGGATTTCACGAATCGCCGAACTGGTCAGCGCCTGCGCACGTCGGGAGATCTGGAAAGAGGTTGTCATGGCACAAGCATAGCGAACGCCAGCGACTGCGCCGCTGTGCACTGCAGCGATACATTGCTCGCCATTTGCCGGGCGCGACGCCGCTTACTGGTACGCGGGGCCGACCCAGGCCGTGCCTTCGCTGCGTTCGATCAGGGTCTTCCACCGTTTGCGGATCAATGTGTCGCGCGAGCGGAAGGTCATGCGCAAGCCCGGCAGCCCGAGTGTGGCACGCGTCTCCACCAGCACCGACCGCGCGTCCGGTGCAATCTCGATCTTGGTGATCGACTGCTTGTAGTCGATCAGTTCTTCCGGCTCAGCCACATGGCGCATCTGGCTGAGCACCTGCGCCCATTCGCCATTGGACTTGCAGTACTTGGCGCGATTGGTGGTCTCGCGCTTTTGATGGGAATCCATGCGGTACAGCACCACCATCTCGAATTCAGGCGCGGTCATCGCACACAGGGCCTCACCATCCTGGCCCATCATCGCCTTTTCCTGGGCGGCGTAGAAATCGCGCACCTGCGTTTCGTCGAGCGCATTGCCACCATAGTTGTAGAACCCCGCAACGGCGGCCAGCACCGCCAACAACACCAGCAAACGCATCACCGCCCCTTGTTTCGCCGCGTCCTGCGGCCGGGCAAGTGTAGCCGACGCTGGGTGCGTCAGTGCTTGCGCGGCGGCGTCGGGCCGCAGCTATCGCAGCCGCCGCAGGAGGCTGCACCTTGGGTAGCCGGCGGCGCCACGCGACGGCCGACCGCCTGCATCCAGGCAGGTCGCCCGGTGCGCAGCAGCGCGAGCGCGAGCGCGCCGCGTAGCCGGCGCAAGGTGCCGGGGAACTGCTTTTTCATCACCACCCACAGGCTGACCAGCACCGCGATGGCGATGACCACGTATTGCACCGTGAGCGAGAGATCCATGTCAGCCTGCACCCAACAGGACGGCCAGTTGGTAGGTCAGCAGCGAGGCCAGGTAGGCCAGGGCGAACAGATACACCGCGCTGATGGTCATCTGCTTCCACGAGTTGGTTTCGCGCTTGATCGTGGCCAGCGTGGAAATGCACATCGGCGCGTAGATGTACCAGACCAGCAACGACAGCGCGGTGGCCAGCGACCAGCCGTCGCTGATCAACGGCGACAGCGCCTGCGCTGCGGCATCGTCATCGGCGGCCGACAAGGCATAGACCGTCGCCAGCGAAGCCACCGCCACTTCGCGCGCGGCAAGTCCGGGAATCAGCGCAATGCAGATCTGCCAGTTGAAGCCCAACGGCGCGAAGAACACCGCCATTGCATGGCCGATGCGGCCGGCAAAGCTGTAATCGATGGCCGGCAAGGTTGCATTGGCGGGCGCCGCCGGAAACGACAACAGGAACCACAGCAGGATGGTCAGCGCCAGGATGATGCCGCCCACCCGCTTGAGGAAGATCCAGGCCCGCTCCCACAGGCCCAGCGCCAGGTCGCGCAGCTGCGGCACGCGGTAGGACGGCAACTCCAGCATCAGCGGATGCTCGCTCTTGTCGCGACGCCACTTCTTCATGGTCCACGACACCAGCAGCGCACTGACGATGGCCGCGGCATACAGCCCGAACAGCACCAGCCCCTGCTGGTTGAAGATGCCCCACACTGTTTTTCGCGGAATGAAGGCGCCGATCAGCAGCGCATATACCGGCAGCCGCGCCGAGCAGGTCATCAGCGGCGCGACCATGATGGTGGCCAGCCGGTCGCGTGGGTCCTGGATGCTGCGGGTGGACATGATGCCCGGCACCGCACACGCAAAGCTCGACAGCAACGGAATGAACGAGCGTCCCGACAACCCGGCCGCAGCCATCATGCGATCCAGCAGAAACGCCGCGCGCGGCAGATAGCCGGATTCTTCCAATGCCAGGATGAAGGCGAACAGGATCAGGATCTGCGGCAGGAACTTGATCACCCCGCCCAGGCCGGTGACGATGCCGTCCTTGAGCAGGCTGTTGAGCGGACCCTCCGGCAGCGTGGCGCCCACCCAATCGCCCAGCATCGCGGTGCCGACATCGATCAGATCCATCACCGGCGTGGCCCAGGCGTATACCGCCTGGAAGATCAGGAACATCACCACCGCCAGCGTGACCAGGCCCCAGATCGGGTGCAGCAGCCAACGGTCCAGCGCGTCGTCCACACGCGAGGTGCGGGTCGGCATGCTGACGGCCGCACTCAGAATTTGGCGCACCTGGGCGTGGTAGTTGCCGTCCGCCGGCGGTGCTGCACTGGGCGCGTGCAGGCTGGCGGCCTGCGCGTCGATGCGCTCGACCAGGGCCTTGGCCCCACCGCGCCGCACTGCCACGGTTTCGACCACCGGCACGCCCAGCGCCTGTTCCAGCGCCGCCAGATCGATGACGATGCCGCGCCGCTGCGCGGCGTCGACCATGTTCAAGGCCACGATCATCGGCCGGCCCAGCTCGCGCAGCTCCAGCGCAAAGCGCAGGTGCAGGCGCAGGTTGGTCGCATCCATCACGCACACCAGCACGTCCGGTGCGGGTTCGCCGGGGTAGAAGCCACGGCACAGGTCGCGGGTGATCGCTTCGTCCAGGCTAGCCGGCTGCAGGCTGTAGGCGCCGGGCAGATCCAGCACCGCAAAGTCGCGCCCGGACGGGGCACGGAAGTGGCCTTCCTTACGCTCGACGGTGACGCCGGTGTAATTGGCCACCTTCTGGCGGCTGCCGGTGAGCTGGTTGAACAAGGCGGTCTTGCCGCTGTTGGGGTTGCCGACCAATGCGAGCCGCAGCGGAACGCTGGCCGCGTTCATGCCGATACCCCCTCTTGGCGCACCTGTACGCGCGCCGCCTCGCTGCGACGCAGCGCAAACCGGGTGTAACCGACCTGCACCAGCAAGGGTTCGCGCCCCACCGGCCCGGTGGCCAGCACGGTCACTTCCTCCCCTGCGACAAAGCCAAGCTCGCGCAAGCGCCGGGCGATCGTGTCGTTGGGAAGACGATCCTCCACAGAGTCCACAATGGCGGCGCGATGCAAGGGCATGTCGGACAGCGTCACAAAGACGGCCTGATTGTTAGGAATGGTTCTCAATTCTAGCATCGACGCACCGCGTCATGGCTCCGGCGACCCGTACCGCTATGATGGTTCGCATCTCATTCATGGACGTTCGCAATGCAGGACACCGGCTTGATCGTCGAGGACCAGGGACCGGTCCGCACCTTGCGCCTGCACCGACCAACGGTGCATAACGCCTTCGATGCGACCTTGATCGGCGGCCTTACCCAGGCCCTGCAACAGGCAGCCGGCGCAGCCCACATCCGCGTGGTGGTGCTGACCGGTGCCGGCGATGCATTTTCCGCCGGCGCAGACCTGAACTGGATGCGCGGCATGGCCAACGCCAGCGAGGCCGCGAACGCTGCCGATGCAATGTCGCTGGCACAGCTGATGCGCACCCTGGACGAACTGCCCAAGCCCACCATTGCCCGCGTCAACGGCGCCGCGTTCGGCGGCGGCGTCGGCCTGGTAGCGTGCTGCGACATCGCCATCGGCTGCACCGAAGCGCGCTTCGGCTTGACCGAGAGCAAGCTGGGGCTGCTGCCGGCGGTGATCTCGCCGTATGTCATCGCGGCGATCGGCGCGCGCCAGGCGCGCCGCTGGTTCGCGACCGCCGAGATCTTCGACGCCGGCACCGCGCAGCTGCTGGGGCTGCTGCACCAGCTCGTGGCGGCCGACCAATTGGACATCGCGGTGGAGCGGCAGGTGCGCCTGCTGCTGGCCGCTGCGCCACTGGCCGCCAGCAGCGCCAAGACGCTGGTGCGTTCGGTACTGCCGCCTGCCGACCGCGACGCGATCGATGCCGCCAATGCCGCCTGGATCGCACGCCTGCGGGTGTCGCCCGAAGGCCAGGAAGGTCTTGGTGCCTTTCTCGACAAACGGGCGCCAGCATGGGTGCCGGAGAGCGTGGCATGAGCGGGATCGACCATGTTGGCATCGCCTGCGGCGACCTTGCCGCCAGCGTCGCGTTCTATCGCGCGGCGCTGGCGCCGTTGGGCATGACCCTGCTGGCGGAATTGAGCGCGGCCCAGACCGGCAGCCGCGCGCACGCCGGCTTCGGCATCGAGCGTGCGATCGTCTGGCTGGGGTCCGATGCGCAGGCTCCCGGCACCGCGCATCTGGCACTGGCGGCGGCCGATCGCGCCAGCGTGGACGCGTTCCACCGTGCAGCGCTCGCCGCAGGCGGCCGCGATCACGGCGCGCCCGGTCTGCGCCCGCATTACCACCCGCACTATTACAGCGCCTTCGTGCTCGACCCCGATGGCAACAACCTCGAAGCGGTCTGTCACCGCGCCGCATGAGCACCGTTCCGATGTTCTTGAGCACTTTATCTCCCTGCGCGGACGTGGGCGCACATGAGACCGCTGTTGCGTCGGCCGCGCCCGGGCGTGCATGTGGGAACGTGGGCGCATGAGCGACTTCGTCCGCATTGTCGAAGTCGGCCCGCGCGATGGACTGCAGAACGAAGCGCAACCGGTCGCCACCGCCGACAAGATTGCGTTGATCGATCAACTCTCGGCCACCGGCCTGCGCAGTATCGAGGCGACCAGCTTCGTCAGTCCGCGCTGGGTGCCGCAGCTGGCCGATGCTGCCGATGTCCTTGCCGGCATCGGCAAGGCGCCGGGCATCGCCTACCCGGTCCTGGTGCCGAACCTGCAGGGCTATGTACGTGCCCATGCCGCGGGCGCGCGCGAGGTCGCGGTGTTCACGGCCGCATCGGAAGCGTTCAACCGCACCAACACCAATGCCGGCATCGACGAATCGATCGCGCGGTTCCGGCCCGTGCTGGAGCAGGCCGCCATCGATGGCGTACGCGTGCGCGGCTACGTCTCCACCGTGCTCGGCTGCCCGTACCAGGGACAGGTGCCAGTGGCCGATGTGGTGGACGTCGCGCAGCGCCTGTACACGCTGGGCTGCTACGAGATTTCGCTGGGCGACACCATCGGTGTCGGCACCCCGGCAAAGGCACGCCAGATGCTGGACGCGGTCGCACAGGAGGTGCCGATGCAGGCGCTGGCCGTGCATTTCCACGACACCTACGGACAGGCGCTGGCCAATATCGCTGCATGCCTGGAACAGGGCGTGCGCGTGGTCGATGCGGCGGTGTCCGGCGCGGGCGGTTGCCCGTACGCCAAGGGCGCCAGCGGCAACGTCGCCAGCGAGGATGTGGTGTACCTGCTGCACGGGTTGGGCATGTCCACCGGCATCGACCTGCCCGCCCTCGCCCGCACCGGCCGCTGGCTGGCGCAGCTGCTCGGTCGCGAGACCGGCAGCAAGACCGGCAAGGCGCTCGCGGCCGCCGGCTGATCAACCGGCACCGCAACGCGCCGGCAGCGTCGCCGCCGCGCTGGCGCAAGGGCTTCGGCTAGAATTGCCGGCCGTCTCGTCCACCGTTCGCGTGCCGTCATCGCTCGGCATCCAACGCCATCACAGGGAACCATCGCATGCAGCCGTCTTCTGTTCTTGCCGTTGTCACCGGCGGCGTCTCCGGCCTGGGCCTGGCCGTGGCGCAACGCCTCGTGGCCGACGGCGGCAAGGTGGCCCTGTTCGATGTCAACGCGGACAAGGCCGACGCGGCGCTGGCGGCGCTGGGCGCCGGCAATGCGCATTACTTCGCCACCGACGTCACCGATGAGGCGCAGGTGGCAACCAATATCGCGCAGGCGGCGCAGGCGTTGGGCGGGCTCACTCTTGTCGTCAACTGCGCCGGCATCCTGGGCGCAGGGCGCGTACTGGGCAAGGAGGCGCCGATGCCGCTGGCGACCTTCCGCAACACCGTGCTGGTCAACCTGGTCGGCAGCTTCAATGTGGCCAAGGCGGCCGCCGATGTCATGCAGCACAACGCCGCCGGTAACGACGGCGAGCGCGGCGTGATCATCCACACCGCCTCGGTCGCTGCATACGAGGGCCAGATCGGCCAGGCCGCCTATGCCGCGAGCAAAGGTGGCGTGGTGGGCATGACCCTGCCGATGGCGCGCGAACTCGCCCGCTTCGGCATCCGCGTGATGACGATCGCGCCCGGCGTGTTCTGGACCCCGATGGTCGACGGCATGCCCGAGGCCGTGCAGCAATCGCTGTCCGCTTCGATTCCGTTCCCCTCGCGCCTCGGCCAACCCGACGAATACGCCGACACCGTCGCCTTCATCCTGCGCAACCGCTATCTCAACGGCGAAGTGATCCGCCTGGACGGCGGCGTGCGCTTGGCACCCAAGTAGCCGGGATTGGGGATTCGGGATTGGGGATTCGTCACAGCAAGAACGCCGTACCCTTCCCGCCTCCTGAAATCCTGTTTTGCCAATCCCGAATCCCCAATCCTCAATCTCTGACTTGACCCATGAAAGCTAACGACATCAAGAAAGGCAACGTCGTCGAATACAACGGCGGCATTTATCAGATCCGCGATATCGAGCGCAGCTCGCCGCAGGGGCGCGGCGGCAATGTGCGCTTCCGCTTCATCATGTACAGCGTGCCCGGCGGCGCCAAGCTGGACGCCAGCTTCGATGCCGACGACAACCTGCCCGAAGTCGAGCTGCTGCGCCGCCTGTCCACGTTCTCGTACAAGGATGGCGAAGCCTTCGTGTTCATGGACGACGAAGATTTCACCCCGTACACGCTGGATGCGGACGTGATCGGCACCGATGCCGGCTACATCACCGATGGCCTGACCGGCATCTACGTGCAGGTGATCGACGACCAGCCGGTGGCCGTGCAGTTGCCGCAGACGGTGACCCTGGAAGTGGTGGAAACCCCGCCGGAACTGAAGGGCGGCACCGCCACCAAGCGCCCCAAGCCGGCCAAGCTCAACACCGGCATGGAAATCATGGTGCCCGAGTACATCAGCAACGGTGAGCGCGTGCTGGTCAACACCACCACGGGCGAATTTGCTGGCCGCGCCGACTGATGCGGCGTCTGATCGCAGCCCTGTCGCTGGGGCTGCTGGCTGCCTGCACCGCAGAACCGGTACCGACGCCCGCGTCGACGCCGGCTGCGGCAACCTGCACCGACCCCAAGGTGGAGGAAGAATGGCTGCAGCACCCCGCCGGCCTGTGCGGCATGCCCGATGACGTGCGCGCGCTGGTGGACGACTACGACACGTGCGAGCACTTCGCCGGCGAGGAACCGTATGACGCCGACCGCCGCCACGAAATCGAAGTCGCCGTGGCGCAATTCTGCACACCGGCGCCGGCACGGCTTGCAAAGCTGATGCAGCAGTACCGCAACGACGCGCACATCAGCGAATGGCTGCGCCAGTATGCAGTGCAAGCGGATCTGCAACCCGCCGGCTGAAGCATCCCTTCTCCCCTCGGGACATTGTCCTCCTCACCCCAACCCCTCTCCCGACGGGAGAGGGGCTCTGCTACGCCCCCTTTGCGTAGCCTGGTTCGCTATTGCACCTGCAGAGGCGTGCGCATGTCCGACTGCACGTTGTCGGCAGCCGCCTCACCGCGCGCCAGCACACGCAAGCGCGTACGCAAACGCGCCACATTCGCTTCACCCTGCTCCAATCCACTGCGCAGCTTGGCCGGCAAGTGCTGGCGGCCCAAGCGCTGCAGCTGCTTCCAGCCATCGACCAATACGCCGCTGTCCTGCGCAACGCGCTCTGCCAGCTGCCGCTGTTCGTCCGTCTGCGGCAGCCCATAACCGGAGGTGACCAGCAGCGTCGCCGGGCGACTGAACTGCGCCTGCTGCGCGAACACTGCGTGCAGCTGGTCCTGCACCATTAAGCGGTCGGCCACGCCAGGGCGCAGCAACCGCTTGAGTGCATCGCGCGCCAGCAACTCCTGCCGACGCAGTGCCGCCTGCTCCAGCAACAGCGCCGCTGCGGTTTCGCGCAGGCCGCCCTGGTCGAACCACTGCGCGCGTGCGGCGGGTTGCGCATCGAGCCAATGTGCCACGCTGGTCTGCGGCACCGGGATGCCGCGCCGGATCACCTCGAACATGGCCTGGTAATGCGTGGCCGCCGACTCGAAGTAATAGCCCTGGCGGATTGCCTGGGCGTGGTCGTCCAACACCCTGATATCGGCGATACCGGCGCGCTGAAGGCGCTGACGCAGGCCGCGCGGCGTGATCGACGCCAGATCGGCGGCCCCCAGACGCGGCACGCCGTCGTGGAGCAGCTTGTAGGTCTCCACCGCGCAGTTGTTGCCGACGAAGTAATAGCGCCCGTCGTAGCTCCAGTGCACCTGCGCTGCACGCGTGAGCAGCGCGGCGATCTCCTCGGGCGTCAGCGCCAGCGGCACCGACGAGAGCGCGCGCAGTTCCACCTTGGTGTACTCGTCGATGACCTGGTTCAGCGACAACACGAACAGCCGCGACGGATACGACCCGGTCAGCCCGCGCCAGCTGGAAATCTGCACATCGCCCACAAACGCGCGGAACGAGAGCACGCGGTGGTACTGCAGGTCCAGCCGGCAATCCGGTCCGGGCACGCGACCGGGCGCGCAGATCACCAGCCGCAACATGCTGTGGCCCCAACGGCTCATCGGCTGCTGGTTCCCTTCGGCCAGCAGGTAGTCCACCGCATACACGCGGGAAGGATCCAGACTCAGCAGCGACATCGCCCCGGCATCGTTGTCGGCCTGCAGGTAGGGCAGCGTCGGCGCGCACGATGCGATGTTCTGCGGCGGGCCCACCTGTTCGGACAACCACGCCGCCAACGCGGGACGCCGGCAGGCATAGTCCGGGTCCAGCACATAATGTTCGAGATTGACCGCGACGAACTCTGCAGGGCTATGCCGCTCGTAAGGGTCGGGGCTGCGGTCGCTGAAGTGGTTTGCGCCGCGTCCAACCCGCCATGGCCGCACCTGCCAGCCGGCCAGATCGCGCAAGCGGGGATCACGCGACAGCGCACTGCCCGAGCCACGGTCGCGCACATGCGCCAACTCGTGGATCAACGCCGCCATGGCGGCGCGCGTGGCCGGTGCGGTCACATCGGCGCGCTCACGTGCCGGCTGCGCGCTCCAGGACTGCAACAAGGCGCGGTCGAGCAGGATGTGGTTGCCGATGGCGCGGCCATGCACGCGTGCAGGCAGATCGCGGCGCCATTGCAGCTGGATCGGCGCTGCAGGGCGTTGCGCCCAGCCCTGCGGCAGGCGCTGCACGACCTGCTGGACCAGCGCCTGGCTGTCATCGCGTTGCTCCGGACTCAGGTCCGCAGGCATGACGGCAATTTGCAGCGCCGGAGCGAGCTGCGACTGGCCGTAGGCCGCCGGTGCGAGTGCTGCGGCCAGCCACAGCCAGCCGCACCGGCGGCGACGACTCACTGCGCCAGAATGGACTGAGCCAATTCCAGGTCGCTGGACAGACGCGCCGCATCGCTGCGGCTACGCAGCTGCAGCAACGCCGCTTCCAGGCGCGCCCCGCGGATGGCGCCATCGCTGGCAACGAAGCCGGCCGCATCTTCGCGCGCGTCGGCCACTACCTTGTCGTCGCCGGAACTGCTGCTATTGGACGAGCCAGCCGACGATGCGCCGGCCGACGTGCCGGCGAGACTGGAGGCGGCTGCAGCCAGCGGCAGCAGGGTCAACGCACAAAACACCAGGGAGCGCATCATTGGCATGTCGATTCCATGTGAGGTGCCGAAAGACTAACCGGCGTGCGTGACGCCGGGCGCGTCGTCCATGTCGAACAGCTTGCCGGGATTCAGCAAAAGATGAGGATCGAGCACATGTTTGATGCCGCGCATCAGCGCGATCTCCGCGGTTGAACGGGTACTCCACAGATACGGCTTCTTGACCAGGCCGATGCCGTGCTCGGCAGAGATGCTGCCGCCGAAACGCTGCAGCGCATGCGCCAGGACCTTGGTGACCTGATCGCAGGCAGCGACAAAATCGGCCTGGCTGGTGTCGTCGGGTTTGAGCACGTTGATGTGCAGGTTGCCATCGCCGATGTGGCCGAACCACACCACATCGAAGTGCGGGTACGCCTGGCTGAGCAAGGACTGTGTTTCAGCCAGAAACGCCGGCATTGCCGAGATGCGCACCGACACATCGTTCTTGTACGGGATGTAGCGCGCCACGGCCTCGGTGATGCCCTCGCGTAGCCGCCACAGCTGCGCGGCTTGCCCATCGCTCTGACTGATCACCCCGTCGCTGACCCAGCCCTGCTCCATGCAGGTCTCGAACGCCGCCATCGCCGCCGCTTCCTGCACTTCATCTCCGGCGGCGAACTCGGTGACCACGTAATACGGGTGAACGTCGGCGAACGGCGCCTGCGCGCCATGCGCAAGCACGTGTTCCAGCGCACGGTCGGTAAAGAACTCGAAGGCTTCCAGGCGCAGCTGCGCGCGAAACGCTGCAAATACCTGCATCAGCACCTCGAACGAGGGCAGCGCCAGCAGCATCACATTGCTGGGCGGCGGCGGGTCGGTCAGCCGCAGCGTCGCTTCGACGACGATGCCCAGGGTGCCCTCGGAGCCGATCATCAGATGGCGGACGTCGTAGCCGCTGGAATTTTTCACCAGCGCGTTATTGAGTTCGAGCAGCTCGCCGCCGCCGGTGACCACTTTCAAACCGGCCACCCATTCGCGGGTGTTGCCGTAGCGGATCACCCGGATACCGCCGGCGTTGGTGGCGATATTGCCGCCGATCGAGCAGGAGCCGCGTGCGGCAAAATCCACCGGGTACACCAGACCCTGTTCGCGCGCGGCGTTGTGCACCGCTTCCAGCGGCATGCCGGCCTGCACGGTCAGCGTGCGGTCCACCGGGTTGAAGTCCAGCGGCTTGTTCAAGCGCTCCAGGCTCAGCACCAGTTCGCCATTGGCGGCCACCGCGCCGCCGGACAGCCCGGTGCGGCCGCCCGATGGCACCACCGCCACGCCCTGCGCATTGGCCCAGCGCACCACCGCCTGCACCTCATCGACCGAGCCTGGAAGCGCGATGGCCAGCGGGTTGGGCGTCCAGCGCCGCGTCCAGTCGCGGCCGTAATGGTCCAGGTCGGCCGGCTCGGTTTTCAGGCGCAGGGCCGGCACGGCCTGTTGCAACGAAACAATGCGGGGGTCGGTCATGGCACGCGGCGCGGCAGTAGGAACCGCACAGCGTGCCAGTGTGCGCCGGCCTCGTCCAGTTGCGATGCGCCGCGCCGGCGCCGTGTTGGATTCAGCTGAAACCGTTGCAGCGCAAGGGCTGGCGCCGCACAAACGCCGCATCGCCAGCGCCCCATCGGGCAGCCCATCTGGCATAGTTGCCGACCCGATTGCTGCATTGCGCTCCCCCATGTCGCCGAAGAAAACCTCGTTTCCCAAGCAGGACATCCGCGTGCTGTTGCTGGAAGGCATCAGCCCCACCGCGGTGGATGTATTCCACGCCGCCGGCTACTCGCAGATCGAACTGCATGCCAAGTCGTTGCCGGAAGACGAGTTGATTGCGCGCATCGCCGAGGCGCACATCGTCGGGATCCGCTCGCGCACCCAGCTGAGCGCCGAGGTGCTGGCGCACGCCAAGCGGCTGATCGCGGTGGGCTGTTTCTGCATCGGCACCAATCAGGTGGACCTGGATGCCGCAGAGCTGGCCGGGATCCCGGTGTTCAATGCGCCCTACTCCAATACCCGCAGCGTGGCCGAGCTGGTGATTGCCGAGGCGATCCTGCTGTTGCGCGGCATTCCGCAGAAAAATGCCGAATGCCACCGTGGCGGCTGGTCCAAGTCGGCGGCCGGCAGCCACGAAACCCGCGGCAAGGTGCTGGGCATCGTCGGTTACGGGCACATCGGCACGCAGGTGGGCGTGCTGGCCGAATCGTTGGGCATGCAGGTGATCTTCCACGACATCGAAACCAAGCTGTCGCTGGGCAACGCGCGCGCGGCGATCGACCTGGACGACCTGCTGGCCCGCGCCGACGTGGTGACCTTGCACGTGCCCGAGACACCGTCCACCAAGGATATGATCGGCGCGGCGGAAATCGCCCGCATGAAGCCCGGCGCGCATCTGATCAATGCCTCGCGCGGCACCGTCATCGACATTGCCGCACTGGATGCGGCGCTCACCTCAGGCCAGATCGGTGGCGCAGCAGTGGACGTGTTCCCGATCGAGCCCAAGGGCAATGGCGACGCGTTCGAATCGCCACTGATCGCGCACGACAACGTGATCCTGACCCCGCACGTGGGCGGCAGCACGCTGGAAGCGCAGGACAATATCGGCATTGAAGTCGCTGCAAAACTGGTGCGCTACAGCGACAACGGCAGCACCTTGTCGGCAGTGAACTTCCCGGAAGTGACGTTGCCGGAGCACGCCGAAAGCCTGCGCCTGCTGCATATCCATCGCAACGTGCCGGGCGTGCTCTCCAGAATCAACGAACTGTTCTCGCGCCACAACGTCAACATCGACGGCCAGTTCCTGCGCACCGACCCCAAGGTCGGCTATGTGGTGATCGATGTCAGCGCCAGCGAGGCGCAGGCCACCGCGTTGAAGGAAGGCCTGGCGTTGATCGAAGGCACGTTGCGGACGCGCGTCTTGTATTGATCTGTTGTTGCGCGAGCGCCCTCATCCGGCGCTTTGCGCCACCTTCTCCCGCAAGCGGGAGAAGAATGTGGGTCATCGGTTTCCCGCTTACTCCCTTCTCCCGCGAGCGGGTGAAGAAAGTGCAGGCCATCGGTCTCCCGCTTACCCCCTTCTCCCGCAAGCGGGTGAAGAAAGTGCAGGCCATCGGTCTCCCGCTTACCCCCTTCTCCCGCAAGCGGGAGAAGAATGTGCAGGCCATCGGTCTGCCGCTTGCTCCCTTCTCCCGCTTGCGGGAGAAGAAAGTGCAGGTCATCGCTCTCCCGCTTGCTCCCTTCTCCCGCGTGCGGGAGAAGAAAGTGCAGGCCATCGGTCTCCCGCTTACTCCCTTCTCCTGCAAGCGGGTGAAGAAAGTGCAGGTCATCGGTCTCCCGCTTGCCCCCGTCTCCCGCAAGCGGGAGAAGAAAGTGCAGGCCATCGGTCTCCCGCTTGCTCCCTTCTCCCGCTTGCGGGAGAAGGTGCCCGCAGGGCGGATGAGGGTGCACACCCTCAGCACCCATCACACGCCTCGGGCCATCCACTTCTCGGCCATGCGCCGCAGCGACGGATCCAGCTCCGGTTCTGCAAGCAGCTCGACGATCGGGCGCCACGCCAGTGCCAGCGATTCTTCGCTGACTTCGAACGCCTCGTCCGCACCGGCCATCACCACGTAACGCGCATCAAAGTGCCAATGCCCGGCCACCTCGCCGCGTGCCGGGATCCAGTGACGGTCCAGATCGAACAGCGCCGTGTCCGCCAGCCGCAAACCGCTGAGCCCGGATTCTTCCTCCGCCTCGCGCAGCGCCACCTGGGCCAGATCGCGGTCGCCGTCGGCGTGCCCGCCCAGCTGCAGCCAACGCTGCAGCTTGCGGTGGTGGGTCAGCAGGGTGCGGCTGCCATCGGCGCTGACCACCCAGGCCGAGCCGGTGAAATGACCTTCGACACGTTCGCGCACGAACGGATCGGTGGCATCGTCCAGCAGCTGCGCAAACTGGTCGGCCACAACGGCCTCGTCCGGCCAGCGTGCGCGGTAGGCAGCCAGTTGCTGCCGCAAGGTTGCATCCACCATCTCTCGTTCCCGGTCGCCCGTCGGCCAAGCGGCCATTATCGCCATTCATGCTGCGTACGTGCTTGTCGTGAGCGTGCAGCTTTGGCAAGGTAGGCCGCTTGCCTGTCCCCCGGGGGCGGCACACACCTCGCCCGGGCGCGTGCGCCTTCGCTTTGCCACTTAGGGACGTACCGAATGCTGAAATCTCTGTTGAGGGTCAAACCGATCGAGCCCGCCGGACGCGTCGATGCGGGCGAACCGGTCGAAGGCAGCCTGCAAGGCGAAGCCACGCTGCAGCGGACCCTCACCGCCAAGCACCTGATCATGCTCGGCATCGGCGCGGTCATCGGTGCCGGTATCTTCGTGCTGACCGGCCAGGCGGCGGCCAATCACGCCGGCCCGGCAGTGATGCTGTCATTCGTGTTTGCGGGCATCGCCTGCGCATTCGCCGGGCTGTGCTACGCCGAGTTCGCGGCGATGATGCCGGTCTCCGGCAGCGCCTACTCGTATTCATATGCCACGCTCGGCGAGGGCATCGCCTGGTTCATCGGCTGGTGCCTGGTGCTGGAGTATTTGTTTGCCGGCTCCAGCGTCGCGGTCGGTTGGTCCGCCTACCTGATCAGCTTCCTGACCGGCACGCTCGGCCTGCCGTTCCCTGCGGAACTGGCGGGTGCGCCACTGGCCTGGGACGGCCACGGCTTTGTCAGTTCCGGCAATATCGTCAACCTGCCGGCAGTGCTGATCGTCGCTGCGGTGAGCATGCTGTGCTATGTCGGCGTCACCCAGTCCGCATTCGCCAATGCGATCGTGGTGGCGATCAAGGTGGTGGTGATCTGCCTGTTCGTCGGCTTCGGCATCGCCTACATCGACCCCGCCAACTGGCATCCCTTCATCCCCGAAAACGCCGGTCCGGGCAAGTTCGGTTGGGACGGCGTGTTCCGCGCGGCGTCGATCGTGTTCTTCTCCTACATTGGCTTCGATGCGGTCTCCACCTCTGCCGGCGAAACCAAGGACCCGCAAAAGAACATGCCGATCGGCATTCTGGTGTCGCTGGCGATCTGTACCGTCATCTACATCATCGTCTGTGCGGTGCTGACAGGCCTGCTGCCGTACACACAGTTGGGTACCGCCAAGCCGGTGGCCACCGCGCTGGAGGCGCACCCACAGCTGACCTGGCTCAAGACCGCGGTGGAGATTGGCGCGATCGCCGGCCTGTCCTCGGTGGTGCTGGTGATGCTGATGGCGCAGCCGCGCATCTTCTACACCATGGCCAAGGATGGGCTGATGCCCAAGCTGTTCGGCAAGGTGCACCCCAAATTCCACACGCCCTACGTCGGCACGCTCTTTGTTGGTGTGGTCGCTGCGCTGCTGGCCGGCGTGATCCCGTTGAACGTACTGGGCGAATTGGTCTCGATGGGCACCCTGCTCGCCTTTGCCACGGTGTGCGCCGGGGTGATGGTGCTGCGCTTCACCAAGCCTGAGTTGCCGCGCCCGTTCCGGGTGCCGCTGGCGATGGTGATCTGCCCGCTGGGGGCGCTGGCCTGTCTGTTCCTGTTCTTCCAGGCCTTCCAGGAGCACTGGAAGGTGTTCGTGGGCTGGACCGTGATCGGCCTGTGTATCTATTTCGGCTACGGCATCCACAACAGTCGTCTGGCCAAGCGGGCCTGACGCTCTCTCAAGACCGGCGCACAGCGCCGGTCTTCTCGTTCAATGATCGCGCTCAGCGCCAAGCCGGAACTGCTGCATGTTCAAACAACTTTGGGCCACCAAACACCCGCACGCCAGCCATGAGGCGGCCGACGGGCTGGGCCTGCAACGCGCGCTCGGCCCCTGGGGGCTGACCGCACTCGGGATCGGCGCGGTGATCGGCGGCGGCATCTTCGTCATCACCGGCCAGGCTGCGGCCGACCATGCAGGCCCGGCGATCGTGCTGTCGTTCGTGCTGGCGGCGATCTGCTGCGCGTTCTGTGCCATGGCCTATGCCGAATTCGCAGCGATGGTGCCGGTGTCCGGCAGCGCCTACACCTACACCTACGCCACCTTCGGCGAGCTGGCGGCGTGGTTCATCGGCTGGATGCTGGTACTGGAATATGGCGTATCCGCCTCGGCAGTGGCGGTCAGCTGGACCGGCTATTTCCTCAGCCTGCTCGAACACTTCGACATCCACCTGCCAGCCGCGCTGGTCAGTGCACCGCTGGACGGCAAGCTGCAGCCCACCGGTGCGATCGCCAACCTGCCGGCCGCCGGCATCGTGCTGTTGCTGACCTGGCTGTGCTACGTGGGCATCCGCAAGTCGTCGGCAATGAACATGGCGATGGTCATCCTCAAGACCGGCCTGATCATCCTGGTCATCGCAGTGGGCTGGAAGTACGTCGATACCGCCAACTGGCATCCCTTCATCCCGGCCAACGAAGGCCCGGGCAAGTACGGCATGGAAGGCGTGCTGCGCGGTGCGGCGATGGTGTTCTTCGCCTATATCGGTTTCGAAGCGGTGTCGGTGGCCGCGCAGGAATCGCACCGGCCGCAACGCGACCTGCCGATCGGCATGATGCTGTCGCTGCTGATCTGCACCGTGCTCTACATCGCCATGGCGGCGGTGATGACCGGTCTGGTGCCCTATACGCTGCTCGGCACCGACGAGCCGGTGGTGACCGCAGTAGCAGCGCATCCGCAGCTGGCCTGGTTGCGCGTGGTGGTCGAAGTAGGCGCGTTGATCGGGCTGTCCTCGGTGGTGCTGGTGATGATCATCGGGCAGCCGCGCATCTTCATGATCATCGCGCGCGACGGATTGTTGCCGTCCATCTTCACCCGTATCCATCCCAAGTACCGCACCCCGCATATCAACACCATCATCACCGGTGTCGGCATCGCCGTGCTGGCGGCCGTGTTCCCGCTGGACGTGCTGGGCGAGCTGACCTCGATGGGCACGCTGATCGCCTTTGCCGCGGTCTGCGCCGGCGTGCTGATCCTGCGCCGCACCCACCCGGAACTGCCGCGCCCGTTCCGCATGCCGGCGGCGTGGCTGATCTGCAGTGCCGGCGTGCTGAGCTGCCTTGCGCTGCTGTCGGCGATGACGCTGCACAACTGGATGCTGATGGGCCTGTGGACGCTGGTCGGGCTGGTGGTCTACTTCGGCTACGGCTACCGTCACAGTCGCCTGCGCGACGGCCGCTGAGCGCGCGCGCCAGCAGCCACTGACGAGCGACCGCCCGCCGATGTATGGCAGAGCGGGTGCCAGGTATTCGGCTCCTGGGCGGCTGATCTGTGACCTGGTTGCAGGCCCCTATTCTGCTGATCTGCAACTTGGCTGTAAGGCCCTGATCCGCTGGTCTGCTGCTTGGCTGCAGGGCCCTTGCCCGCCCACCATCGCGGGGACACGCCGTGAATCCGTCCATGGAGGCTCTTACGCGGCATCCATGCCGCGTAAGGTCCCGCGACGGTGGGCGGGCAAGGACCTGTCGAGATGGTCGGCGTGTGTGTTTGCAAGCAGTGCATGACGTGCTCTGGTTGGATCACTGGGCGTCCGCTCAACCTCTCACCACTTTCCATCGCAAGCCGAGCGGAAGACCAGACTAGAAACGTCCAGCCTGCGCGCCGCAAGCCGAGCAATATGTTTTCAAAAAAACAGCCGGCCAACTGTCTGGTGCGGTGTCCTTGCCGGTTGCGGGACCGTGTGGCGGCATGGATGCCGCCACCGAGCCCCCAGGGACGGGTTCAAGGCGTGTCCCGCAAGCGGTGAGGACACCGCGCCCTCGACCGACTAAAGCGTTTCACCTCGCCCTCTGACCGCCTCCGACAAGAGGCGGCTAACAAAAAACCACTGCGTTCACCGTCTGACGCGCGCGCTTCACCGTTTGTCAGCCACTCGCGACCCGGGCGTGGCAGCAACACCCCCTGCTGCGCTGCACCTGACCGTAATCCGGTGGGGCAGTAGAATAGCCGCATGAATGCGACCACTGCCCCCCTGCCCTATAGCGCCGCCCGCCTGCACGAGCTGGCGCAGTTGTTGATCGGCAATATCCGCGAGCTGGCCCAGGCCGGCTGGACGCCCGCCACCAGCAGCAACTTCTCCCATCGCCTGGACGAGCAGCACGCCGCCATCACCGTGTCCGGCCGCGACAAGGGCCGCCTGGTCGAGGAAGACATCATGGTGGTGGACTTCGATGGCCAGGCCGTTGGCCGTCCGCTGCGACCCTCCGCGGAAACCCTGCTGCACACCCAGTTGTATCGCCGGTTTCCGGAGATCGGCTGCGTGCTGCACACGCATTCGCCGGTGCAGACGATCGCCTCGCGCCTGTATGCAGGCCCCGGCGTGATCCGGCTGGAAGGCTACGAGCTGCTCAAGGCCTTCGACGGCAACACCACCCACGAGACCGCGGTGGAGGTGCCGGTATTTGCCAATACCCAGGACATGCAGGTGCTGGCCGCGCAGGTCGAGGCCCTGCTGGACAAACAGAGTATGTGGGGGTATCTCATCGAAGGACACGGGTTGTATGCCTGGGGCCGCAACATGGCCGAGGCACGTCGTCATCTGGAGGCGTTCGAATTCCTGCTGCATTGCGAGCTCGAACTGCTGAAACTGCGCGGCCCGCGCTGATCATCGTCCGTCCCCCATTCGTGAGCCAGACCGCCATGAGCCGACTGCGTATCTTCGCCGACACCAACCCGACCACCCCGGAATTCGACAGCCGCGACGGCGATGCGATCGCCGCCGAGCTGGTCAAGATCGGCGTCACCTTCGAGCGCTGGCACGCCAGCGAACCGGTGGAACCGGGCGCCACGCCCGAGCAGGTGATGGCGGCCTATCGCGCCGACATCGACCGCATCAGTGCCGAGCGCGGCTTCAAGACCGTGGACGTGGTGAGCATCGCGCCGGACAACCCCAAGCGCGAGGAAATGCGCGCCAAGTTCCTGGACGAGCACTTCCACAAGGAAGACGAGGTGCGCTTCTTCGTCGCCGGCTCGGGCCTGTTCACGCTGCACGTGGACGACAAGGTCTACGAGATCGAGTGCGTCAAGGACGATCTGATCGCCGTGCCCGACAGCACCCTGCACTGGTTCGACATGGGGCCGGAGCCGCACTTCGTGGCGATCCGCTTCTTCACCGAGCCGGATGGCTGGGTCGGCCACTTCACCGGCACCGAAATCGCCAAACAATTCCCCCGCTACGCCCCCGAGAAACCTCACAAGGCCAGCTGACGATGACACGACCGCACGCGATCCTCACCGATATCGAAGGTACGACCAGCAGCATCTCGTTCGTCAAGGACGTGCTGTTTCCGTATGCACGCCGCGCCATGCCCGCGTATGTACGCGAGCACGGCAATCATCCGCAGGTGCGCCACTGGCTCAACCAGGTGGCCGACGAAATCGGCGAGGACGTGCCGGACGACGTGCTGATCACCACGTTGCAGACCTGGATCGACGAGGACCGCAAGCACACCGCGCTCAAGGCCCTGCAGGGGCTGATCTGGGGCGATGGCTACAAGACTGCCGATTTCACCGCGCACATCTACGCCGATGCGGCGATCCAGCTGCAGGCCTGGCATGCGCAGGGCATCCCGCTGTACGTGTATTCGTCCGGCTCGGTGCCGGCGCAGAAGCTGTTCTTCGCGCACAGCGACGCCGGCGATCTGAGCGGCCTGATCACCGACTGGTTCGACACCGAGGTAGGGCCCAAGCGCGAGAGCGCCAGCTACCGCCGGATTGCCGAGCGCATCGGCGTGCCGGGGCCGGAGATCCTGTTCCTGTCGGATGTGATCGAAGAACTCGACGCGGCCAAGCGCGCCGGCATGCGCACCGCGTTGCTGGACCGCCTGGAGGACTACCCCACGCCGCGCTCGGCCGACGATGTCGGCAGCCACCAGCGCGTGGAGAGCTTCTCGCAGCTGGTGTTCTGAAACGTGGCGTCATTGCGCACACCGGCTGCTCGCAACGCAGCCGGCGTGCGCAAGGTCGATTCCGCTTGACGCAGCAATTGCGCGACAAGACGCCTTGGTCGAGCGCTGTGTCCATCCGTCTTCGAGAGGCATCGGCGTTGTTTTTGAGAGTCCATTCCCTGCCGACGGCGCACCGCTTGCCCCGTCGGATCTTGGCACTGCTGGCCATGGCCGTCCTGGTGGCCGGGTGCCACCCCGATGCCGGCGCGGCCTTGCCGCCCGCGGCCGCGCAAGCGGCAGCCGAGGCGGACCCGATCGACCAAGCCGCACTTGCAAAAGCGCTGGCGGCGGTGCAGCCGCAGCGCCCAGGCGTGACCGATTTGTACGTGGTTGGCTTTGCCGGCGATGCCAGCGACGATGTCTTCCGCAACGAAGCGCTCTACCTCAAGCAACTGTTCGAGCAACGCTTCGACGCACGCGGCCGCGTGGTCACGCTGGTCAACAACCCGGACAACCTGGGCGAGCATCCGTATGCGCCACTGGCGACCTACGACAATCTCTACGACACGCTGGCCGCGATCGGCAAGCGCATGGACCGCAAGGAAGATGCCCTGCTGCTGTTCGTGACCACGCACGGCACCGAAGACCACACGCTGTACGTGCAGGTGGACCAGAACGAAGAAGACTTCATCAGCCCGCAGGATCTGCGCACCGCGCTGGACGATGCTGGCATCGGCAACCGCATCATCGTGCTGTCGGCCTGTTATTCGGGCGGGTTCATCCCGGCGCTGCGTTCGCCGGACACCGTGATCCTGACCGCCGCGCGGGCGGATCGGCCGTCCTTCGGCTGCGGCAATACGTCCAACGCCACCTACTTCGGCCAGGCCTGGCTGATCGATGCGATGAACCGCAGCGACGACCCGCTTGCGGCCTTCGACATGGCCAGGGATGCCATCACCGCGCGCGAAAAACAGGACGGCGAATTGCCCTCGTTGCCGCAGCAATCGCTCGGCAAGCGCATCGCACCGGTGTTGGCGCACTGGCGTGCAGGGTTGCGACTTGGGCCTGCCCTCGCCTATCCGTATCCGCCGGTCGACATCGATCCGGATGCCGACGCCGAGCCGGCCAAGGACGGTGACCCGGGCAGCGGCGGCAGCCCGGACGCCAGCAGCAACGCCGGCAAGGGGACGAACCCGCCGACGTCTGCTCCAACGGCCCCATCGCCACCTTCGGCCACGAAAAACTGAGACTAATTCTCATTTCGTCAGCAATTCCAGGGCCTCGCTACACTCGCCGGGCCAGCCAGCTTCTGCCAGCCAGCACAGATCCCCGCCAGCGCGCCGACGCCTGCCAGCCCGGGTCCTGAGACGCCTCCCTTGTGGAGGCGTTTGTGTTTCTGCCATCGGGGTGGCGCTTGCCCGTTGGCTGCGCAGGCGCATGCGCGCGGCCAGCAGCCTTGTTGCGAGGCGCGCGGCCAACGGAGCGCGGCGTCATCACTTTCGCGCGGCCGGCAACACAGGCCTCACCGCGCTGCCTGACCGGTCCGCACGGTGCAACGCACGCACCCGACCTTACGGTGTCACGTGCGGGCCCTCGATCGGCCGCACGCGTGACCACGAACCAACGCACATCCGTGCGCCAGCCCACCGCGCCGGCATTTACGGATCGGCGCGTTGCAGGCGATAGACCGTGTGGGCGCTGTACTGCCCGGTGGGCAGGTGCGCGCGCACGTCCACGCGGTGCTCGCCCAACTCCAGGGTGGTCGGCAACACGCCGCGCCACAGATGTGTGGAGGGCGTCGCTTCCGGTGAGCGGTCGTACCCACGTAGCCGGTCAGCGCTATCGTCGCGCACGTTTTCGGCCAGCAGCCGGGGGTCGGCGCGCTCCTGTCGTTTCATCGATTGCCATGCGCCGTTGTCGATGCGCATCTCCACGCGGGTATCGTCCTGCCCCATGAACACATTGGCGTAGATGCCCCAGGCCGGATATGCGCCCTGTCGCAGCACCTTGGGCGCATGCAGCAGCAGTTGCGCGTCGTCGACTGCGCGTGCCGCGTGGTAGGCCAGGGTGTAGTTGCCATCCGGCGCCACGTTCAGCACCGCGTAGCCGTTGGGCGTGCCGTCGCTCATGGTCGCATCGGGGATGCCGTCGGCGTCCTTGACCCCCGACCAGAACGCACCGCAGGCTGCACCCACGTTGTATTCGTGGAGCGGGCGTTCGCCGTGCCAGCCTTCGTTGGCGCCGTGATCGATCTGCCGCTGGGTGTGGCTGTGCGCACTGAGCACCAGCACATGCGGGAAATCCTTCAGCAGCGCGAACAGACGGCTGCGATCGGCATGCCGGAAGGTCTCCTGCCCCGGCGCCGCATCGAACAGCGGGATATGCATGCCGAGCACCAGCAGCCGCCCGCGCGGCACCTGCGCCAGGTAGTGCTGCAGGAACACGAACTGATCCTCGCGCAGGCCGCCGACATACGCCGGCTTGCCGCCGGGGATGTAGATCACGTCGTCCAGAAACACGAAGCTCGCATTGGCTTCTTCCACCGCATACGTGTCCGGGCCATAGACCGCGCGCCAGCTGTCCAGCGACTGCAGATCGTCGCCGGCATCGATGTTGAGGTCGTGATTGCCGGGCACATGGAACCATGGCACGCCCAGTTGGGTCGTGACCTTGTTCAGGGCCGGATACAGGCTCAGATCGTCGTTGACGATGTCGCCGAGCGTGGTCCCCAGGCGCGCGGACGTCTTGCCGACCAGCGGTGCCACGATATCGCGCTGGTAATAGCCCACATCGGTGAGGCTGGCGGTCTGGCTGTCGGCGAACACCAGCATGTCGAAACCGTTGCCGCCAGCGTCCGCACGCGGCGTCAGTGCGAAATCCCAGCCCTGCGTGGAGCTGCCGGTGGATGTGATGCCCTGATACTTGTGGGTCACCGAACCGAGCGGCGCATAGTGGCGCCAGAACCCGGGCAGCCCGTCGGCGGCAGGAACAAAGCGGCGATCGCCCGGCTTGATCACGAACACCGTCTGGCCATCGCGCACCGGCAGGCGGTAGCGCCCCTGTGCATCGGTGCGCACGATCTGCTCACCGTTGGACACCGCAATACCGGCAAGACCCGGCTCATCCGCACTGCGGCCGGCACGCCCGTCGCGCTCTTCGTAGACGGTGCCATCGATCATGACGTCGCGTGCGTACGCGCTGCCCCCAAGCAACCCCAGGGCCAATAGAGCGAAGCGAAGCTGCATGTGGTGTACCGCGGCAAGACCGGCGGAAATTGTACCCGCCGGCCCGCCGCGCGCGGTGCAGGCCCGGAAAATCGCGCGTCCTGCAACGCACCGTAGGAGCGCACCCGGGCGCGACTGGCCTTGCTGGTAAAGCCCCGTCGCGCCCGGGTGCGCTCCTACGGCGGCGTGTTAGTTGTGCCGCGACTCCAGCAGTGCCACCGCGTCGCTCAGGCCCAGCCCACGCGCGCGGAGCAGCACGATCAGGTGATACAGCAGGTCGGCCGATTCGCCGAGCAGTTCGGCATCGCCCTGCACCACGCCTGCCAATGCGGTTTCCACACCCTCCTCGCCCACCTTCTGCGCGATGCGGCGGATGCCCTGCTCGAACAGCTTGGTGGTGTAACTGCCATGCGGGCGCTCGTGCTCGCGCGTGGCAATCAGCGCATCCAGGCTGCCCAGAAATTGCCCCGGCGCATTCGGGAAGCAGCTGGTACGGCCCAGGTGACAGGTCGGCCCGTGCGGACGGGCCAGCACCAGCAAGGTGTCGGCGTCGCAATCGGCTTCGATGGTCACCACGCGCAGCACATTGCCCGAGCTCTCGCCCTTGGTCCACAGCCGTTGCTTGCTGCGGCTGAAAAAGGTCACTTCGCCACGCTGCTGCGTCACCGCCAGCGCTTCGGCATTCATGTAGCCCAGCATCAGCACACGCAGGTTGTCGGCGTCCTGCACGACGACCGGCAACAGCCCGTCGCCCTTGCTCCAGTCCAGCGCCTGCAAGGCGTCGCCGGTTGCCACGGTGTCACTGTCCATCACGTACCTCGATCTGTTGCGCGCGCAGGAACTGCTTGAGCTCCGGAATGGGAATGGCCCCGCTATGGAACACGCTGGCGGCCAGCGCGCCGTCCACATCGGCCTGGTCGAAGACGTCGGCAAAATGCTGCATCTCGCCGGCGCCGCCGGAGGCGATCAACGGCACCCGGCAGAGCGCACGCACCTGACGCAGCTGGGCAAGGTCGTAGCCGCGCCGCACGCCGTCGTTGTCCATGCAGTTGAGCACGATCTCACCGGCGCCCAGGCGCTGCGCTTCGGCAACCCAGTCCAGCGTGCGCATGGGCAAGGCCTGCGTCTTGCTCGGGTCGCCGGTATAGCGACGCACCCGCCATTGGCCGTCTTCCTCGCGAATGGAGTCGATGCCCACCACCACGCACTGCACGCCAAAGGCGTCGGCCAGTTCGGAGATCAGCTGCGGGCGCCCGAGTGCCGGCGAGTTGATGGAAATCTTGTCGGCCCCGGCGTGCAGCACCGCACGCGCCGTTTCCACATCACGAATGCCGCCAGCAACGCAGAACGGGATATCGATCAGCCGCGCCACGCGCTCGACCCAGGTGTAGTCGACCGAGCGGCCTTCCGGGCTGGCACCGATGTCGTAGAACACCAGCTCATCGGCGCCCTGTGCGCGATAGCGCAGGGCCAGCTCGACGATGTCGCCCATGTCGATATGGTCGCGGAACTTGACGCCCTTGACCACGCGGCCCTCGCGCACGTCCAGGCATGGAATGATGCGGCGGCTCAGCATGCCAATGCCTCGTTGAGATCCAGATGCCCTTCAAGCAAGGCCTTGCCCAGCACGATGCCGGCGCACCCGGATGCCTTGGCAGCGACCACGTCGGCCAGATGGCGTGCACCGCCGGACACCTGCACCTGCAGCTGCGGTACCAGCCCGCGCAGGTGCGCGTACAGCGCCATGTTGGGGCCGGACAACATGCCGTCTCGCGCGATGTCGGTGCACAGCAGGTGCTGCAGGCCGGCCTGCGCGTAACGTACCGCCAGGTGATCCAGCGTGGCGTCGGCCGCTTCGGTCCAGCCATGTACCGGCAGCTGCCACACGCCGTGCGCGTCCTGGCGCGTATCCAGCGCAATGGTCAACCGGTCGGCGCCGAACTCCTGCAGCCAGCCGATCACGGTGTCGCTCTCGCGCACCGCCAGCGAGCCGATGACCACGCGCGCCGCGCCGGCATCGAGGATGCGTGCCACATCGTCACGTGAACGGACGCCGCCGCCGGTCTGCACCTGCAGGCCGGTCTGGCGCGCGATCTCGCCCAGGGTTGCTGCCAGGGTGTAGCCGCCGGCCTTGGCGGCATCCAGATCGACCAGATGCATCCACTGCGCGCCGGCATCGGCAAACGCCTGCGCGCGCGGCAACACGTCGTCGCCGTACTGCGTTTCGCGTGCGTAATCGCCCTGCAGCAAGCGCACCACGCGGCCGTTGCGGATATCCAGCGCCGGATAGACGGTAAAACTCATGGGAAACTCATCTCAAGAAAATTACGCAGGATGCGTGCACCGGTGTCGGCCGAGCGCTCGGGATGGAACTGCGCGCCGCACCGCAAGCCTTGCTGCACGACGGCGGTAAACAGGCCCCCGTGATCGCAGGCGGCCACGGTATCGGCCGTCACCGGCGCGGCATAGCCATGCACAAAATAGGCGCTGGCGCGCTCCGGCAGGCCGGCAAGCAGCGCCGAGTCGCGCATTGGCACCAGCTGGTTCCAGCCCATGTGCGGGACACGGATGCCCAGCGCCGGGGTCATATGGCGCACGATGCCCTGCACCAGGCCAAGGCACTCCACATCGCCTTCTTCGGAGCGCTCGAACAACAACTGCATGCCCAGGCAGATGCCGATCAAGGGCACCTGCAGCTGCCGCAATGGCTCGACCAAGCCTTGTGCGCGCAGGCGCTTCATCGCTTCCGGCGCGGCGCCCACGCCCGGCAGGATGACCCGCTCGGCGCCTTGCAGGCCCGCCGCATCGCGCACCAGCCGCGCCTCCACGCCCAGCCGCTCCAGCGCATAACGCACCGAACCCAGATTGGCACCACCGGCATCGATCAATGCGACATCGGTCATAGCGCGCCCTTGGTGGACGGCAGCGCGTTGCCTTCGCGGCGGATCGCCTGACGCAATGCGCGTGCAAGCGCCTTGAAACAGGCTTCCACTTTGTGGTGATCGTTCTCGCCACGCACGCTCAGATGCAGATTCAAGCCCGAGGCATCGCAGATGGAGCGGAAGAAATGCGGTACCAGCTCGGTGGGCATGTCGCCCACGCGCTCGCGCTTGAAGTCGCCTTCGAATACGAAATACGGCCGGCCACTGAAGTCGAGCGCGGCGCTGGCGATGGTTTCGTCCATGGGCAGCGTGAAGCCGTGCTGCGCGTCCGGCCCTGCTGCAAGCCAGGGGCTTTCGGCGGGATCGAACCCATACCGGCCGATCCCGCGCTTGTTGCCCAGCGCTTCGCGCAGCGCCTGGCCCAATGCCAGGCCGGTGTCTTCGATGGTGTGGTGCTCGTCGATATGCAGGTCGCCGTCGGCGCGGATATCCAGCGCAAAGCCGCCATGCTTGCCGATCTGCTCCAGCATGTGGTCGAAGAACGGCAGGCCGGTGGCGGTGTGCGGTTCGGCGACGCGGTCCAGGTCCAGCTCGACGCGGATTTTGGTTTCCTTGGTGTTGCGCTGAACCACCGCGCGCCGCGGCGCATCGGCCAGCTCATGGGCGATGCCAGGCCAGTCCCACTCGCCGCCGAATTCGTCGGTACGCAGCTGGAAGCCGCGGATATTGAGGTTCTGCGCGAACTGGATGTCGGTGATGCGGTCGCCGACCATCGCCGAGCGTGCCCAGTCGATCGTGCGGTCCTGCAGATACGGCACCATTAGGCCGATGCCGGGCTTGCGCGTGGGGGCGTTGTCGGCCGGCCAGCTGCAGTCGATCAACACGTCGCGGAACTCGATGCCCTGGCTGGCGAAGATCTGCAGCATCAGGTTGTTCGGGCCGTCGAAGGACGCACGCGGGTAGCTTTCGCTGCCCAGGCCGTCCTGATTGGTGACGATGACAAACTGATAGCCGGCGTCGCGTAACTTGAGCATGGCCGGAATCACGTTGTCGACGAAGCGCAACTTTTCGTAGGCGTCGATCTGATAGTCGGCCGGCTCGGTGATCAGCGTGCCGTCGCGGTCGACAAAAAGAATCGGGGTCATGCGGCAGCCTCCTGCGCGGTATGCAGTGCCGTCAGCACGCGCACGTTCTGTTCCGGCGTGCCCAAGGTAATACGCAGTGCATCGTGCAACCGCGGCACTGCGCGTTGATCGCGCACCACCACGCCTGCCTCCAGCAGCGCCTGGAATGCGGCTTGGGCATCGTCGAAACGCACCAGCAGGAAGTTGCCCTGCGAGGGGTACACCTGGCGCACGCCGGCGAGCTGCGCAAGCGCCTTGTGCATGCGCTCGCGTTCAGTACGAACCTCCGCGATGCGTCGACGCGTGACCTCCAGCGCCGGTGCAGACAAGGCCTGCTCGGCCATCGCGGCACACGGCGTCGGCACCGGATACGGCGCCTGGCAGCGGCGTAGCAAGGCGATCAACTCGGCATTGGCGATCAGCGTACCGATACGCGCCGCCGCCAACGCGTGCGCCTTGGAGAGCGTACGCAGCACAGCGAGATTGTCGTAGCGCGCAAGCAGGCTCACTGCGGACGGCAGATCGGAGAACTCGCCGTAGGCTTCGTCGACCACCACCAGCGCCTTGCCTTGCAATGCCTGCAAGGCGGTTTCGATCTCTTCGAGGCTGATCGCCGAACCGGCCGGGTTCGAAGGCGAACACAGGAACACCAACTTGGCGCGCGCGGCCAACGCTGCCTCGATGATTGCCGGGATATCCGCGTGGAAACCGTCGGGCCCATCGACCAGCGGCACTTCTATCAAGGGCGCGTTCTGCAGCCGTGCGCACACGGCATACATGCCGAACACCGGCGGCGTCACCACCACCGCATCGCGCTCCGGCACGCACAGGCCGCGCACCAGCAGATCGATCGCTTCGTCGCTGCCACGGCCAATCAGCAGCTGCTCGGGCGCGCAGCCATACAGCGCGGCCAGCGCGCCACGCAGGCCCTTGGGTTGCGGGTCGGGATAGCGTCGCGTGCTGCCACCGGGATCGGCCGGGTTCTCCCAGGCCGATTCATTGGCATTGAGCCAGACATCGCCCTGCAGCGCACTGGTACGCGCCGACGAATACCCGGCAAATGCGCGCAGGTCCTCGCGCACCAGATCCAGGATCGAGGACGTGCTCATGCTGCCACTCCCATGCGCAGGGCCACCGCATTGGCATGGGCATCCAGGCCTTCGGCGCGCGCAAGAATCAATGCACACTCACCGATGCCGTCGATACCGGCCTTGCTCGCGGCCTGCACGCTCACCATGTTCTGGAAGCTGGCAACGCTGACACCGCTGTACGCGCGCGCCGCGCCGCTGGTCGGCAAGACATGGTTGGTGCCGCTGCAATAGTCGCCAAGTGCTTCCGGCGTGTAATCGCCGAGAAAGACCGAGCCGGCCGCTTCGACCTGCGCCAGCCATGCGCGCGGTTCGCGTAGCGCAAGGATCAGGTGCTCGGGTGCATAGCGGTTGCTGATCGCAAAGGCGTCGTCCAGTGTCTGCACCTTGATCAGCCGCGACTGCGCCAATGCCTGGCGTGCGATGTCCGCACGCGAGAGCTGGGCCAGTTGCGCATCCAGCTGCACCTGCACCGCATCGATCAAAGCGTCGCTGTCAGACAGCAGCAACACCTGCGAATCCGGGCCGTGCTCGGCCTGCGACAGCAGGTCGGCCGCAACGAACGCCGGCTGCGCGCCGGCATCGGCAATCACCAGCACTTCGGAGGGACCGGCCGGCATGTCGATCGCGGCTGCGCCGGATTGGGCCACCTGCTGCTTGGCTTCGGTGACAAAGCTGTTGCCCGGGCCGAACAGTTTGTCGCAGCTCGGCACCGACTCGGTGCCATACGCCATCGCCGCGACCGCCTGCGCACCGCCCAGCTTGAACACGCGGCGCACGCCGGTGAGCTGCGCGGCCACCAGCACCGCCGGGTCCACGCTGCCGTCCTTGCGCGGCGGCGTGCACAGCACGACCTCGCGGCAACCGGCCAGCCGTGCGGGAACGCCCAGCATCAGCGCCGTCGACGGCAACGGTGCGCTGCCTGCAGGCACATACAACCCGACCCGCCCGATCGGGCGCACGATCTTTTCGCAGACCACGCCCGGCGCAGTTTCCACGGCGTAGCCGGCGCTCATGCCGGCGCGGTGGAAGGTGTCGATCCGCGCCACCGCGTCCTGCATGGCCTGGCGCAGTTCGGGGGCAACCGCGGCCTCGGCAGCGGCGAATTCGGCCTCGCTGACGATAAAACTCTGCAGCGACACGCCATCGAAACGTGCGGTGATCTCACGCAATGCGGCATCGCCACGTGCGCGCACATCGGCAATCAGTGCAGCCACCGCGTTGCGCGTCTGTGTGGCCACGGTCTGCACCGGGCGCGTCAATGCGTCGGTGCGCGCGGCGCTGTCGAGTTGGGACCAATCGAGAATGTTCATGCCAGCGAGCGCTCCACCGTCAACACCATCAAGCCTTGCGCACCTGCGCGTTCTAGCTCTTCCAACCGTTGCCAGGTCACCGCGCCGTGGCACATGGTCTGCAGCCGCATCGCGCCGTTGCCGTCGTCGGGCAACTGCACCAGCGGGTCGGCGTCGGGCAGTAGCCGGCGCAGCGCATCCACATGGGTCTGCTCGGCGCGGAACATCAGCAACTTGCTATCGCGCAACTTGAGCACGCCGTCCATGCGCCGCAGCAGCATCGCCAGCAGCGCTGCGCGTGCGTCCGCCGGCTCGCGCACGGCGCCAGCCAGTACCGCCTCGCTTTCCATCACCAGCTCCACCGGCTTGAGCTGGTTGGCGGCCAGGGTGGCGCCACTGGAGACCAGATCGCAGATCAGATCGGCGGTACCCAGCCGCGGAGCGATTTCCACCGAGCCGGACAGCTCCACCACCGCCGCATCGATGCCCTGCCGCTCCAGCCAGTCGGCCAGGATCGCCGGGTAGCTGGTGGCGATGCGCTTGCCCGCCAGTTGCGCCACCCCCTGCCACTCCCAGTCTTCCGGCACGGCCAGCATCAACCGGCACTGGCCGAAACCGACGCCGCGCACCGCGTGGTAGGCGGCCGGCAACCCAGCGCGACGACGCGCCGAGGCCTGCTCGTCCAGCTCGTTCTGACCGACGATCCCCAGGTCGCAGACGCCATCGGCGATCAGGCCGGGGATGTCGTCGTCGCGCACCAGCAGCAAGTCCACCGGCAGCGATTCGCCGTAGCAGAACAACTTGTCGCGGCTCTGCCGCCAGCTCAGCCCGCAGGCGGCCAGCAGGCTGCGCGCGGGCTCGGCCAGACGGCCGCTCTTCTGGATGGCGATACGCAACCGGTCACGTGCCGGTGCTGCCGTGGAAGCACTCATGTTGTTCTCTCAGTGGGATTCGACAGGGCGCGACGATTGCTCGCGCAGGGCTTCGGCGTAGCCGCCGGCGCCGTGTTCCAACGTGCGCGCAACGCGCCCGATGGTGGTCACGCTGACCTGGGTCAGCTCGTGGATCTCGCGATACGGCACGCCCTTGACCAGCAAGGGCACCACCCGCCAGCGGTCGCCCATGGCTTCCAGTTCGGCGGGTGTGCACAGATCGCGCAGGAAGGCTTCGACCGCGCCGGGCTCGGTCAGGCAGGCCAGTGCGTCGGCCAGCATCTTGAGGGAGGCGGCGACGTCGGTACTTTCGCGGGGGGCTGGTCGTTGTTTCATCGCGTTAATGTAATAGCGTGTTAGTACATTAACGCAAACGGTGGCGCTTGTCACCTGCTGCGGCGGTGACAGTAGGACAGTTTGGTTGGTGCCCGTCATGCGGCGTTGCGCTCGCCTGCCCTCGCGTTGCTGCAAGGAGGGCCGACCAAGCTGCCCTTGCCCCACCTGCGAGGAAGGCGCCCTCGTTGCTGCCGGGGTGAGGCGTTGTGCCCCGGCTTCTAAGCTAAGTTGCAGGAAAGCCCCAACGCCCCTCATCCGGCGCTGCGCGCCACCTTCTCCCGTCAACGGGAGAAGGGAGCAATCCAAGGCGCCTCGGATGCGGCGGACCCGCTGCCCTTCTCCCCTCAACGGGAGAAGGAGCAATCCATGGCGCCTCGGGCGCGGCGGAGATCCGCCGCCCTTCTCCCGCCTGCGGGGGAAGGTGCCCGCAGGGCGGATGGGGGCGAAACCTCGTGCAGCACCGCCATCAGTTCACATGCTGAATTGCGTGCGCCGGCCATCGAAAAACCAGCGACGACCACCTGCCTTACGGCATCACCTTGGCCTGCTCCAGCTCCACCTGCAAGGTGCTCGCCAGCTCGTCGCGGGCAACGTCGAACTGCTGCTCGCGCACCAGGTCCTTCACCGCCACCACGCCGCGCGCCAGCTCGTCGTCGCCGGCCAGCACCACGAAGCGGATGCCGGCACGCGCGGCGTATTGGAACTGCTTGCCGACCTTCTTCGGCTCCATCTGCACTTCGGTGTTGATGCCACCGATACGCAGCCGGCGCGCGATGTCCAGCGCGTCGTCCAGGCGGGTTTCATCCATCAGCGCCACCATGGCCTGCACGCTGCTTTCGGCGATGCCCTGGATCAGGCCGGCCTCGCGCAGCTGCCAGAACAGGCGGGTCAGGCCGATCGAGATGCCCACGCCGGGCAATTTGGACTTGGTGTAATGGCTGGCCAGGCTGTCGTAACGGCCGCCCGAGCAGATCGAGCCGATCTGCGGGTGGTCGGTGAGCGTGGTTTCGTAGACGGTGCCGGTGTAGTAGTCCAGCCCGCGCGCGATGGAGAAATTCAGGCAGTACGCACTCTCCGGCACGCCCAGCGCCTTGACCAGCTCGAGCACTTCGCGCAATTCGGCAATGCCCTCGCCCAGCGTGGCACTGGCACCGATCGAAGCTTCCAGCGCCTGCAGCTGCGCCAGCGCATCGGAGTGCCCGTTCGAGCGCACCGCCACGAAGGCGAGAATCTTGGCAACCTGCTCGGCGGCAATACCGAAGCCCTCGCCCGTCAGCGTGTCGCGCACGTAATCGGCGCCCCGCTTGTCGATCTTGTCGACCTCGCGCAGCACCGCAAGCTGCAGCTCGCCCTCGGCCACGCCCAGGCTTTCGAAGAAGCCGCGCAGCAGCTTGCGGTTGTTCAACTGCACCTTGAAGTCGCCGATGCCCAGCTCGGCGAACACCGCGTGTATCACCGCCAGCACCTCGGCGTCGTAGCGGATGCTCAGCGCGTCCTTGCCGATGACGTCGATGTCGCACTGGTAGAACTCGCGGAAACGCCCGCGCTGCGCACGCTCGCCGCGATACACGCGCTGCATCTGGTAGCGGCGGAACGGGAAGCTCAAGTCGTGCTCGTGCTCGGCCACGTACCGCGCCAGCGGCACGGTCAGGTCGAAACGCAGCGCCAGCTCGGGCAGCCCGCCCTCGCCGCCTTCGTCGGCCGCAGCGGCGGCATTGGCCAGCGCACCGGTGGACTGCACGAAGTACACCTGGCGCTCGGTCTCGCCGCCGGATTTGGTCAGCAACACATCGGACAGCTCGAACACCGGGGTTTCGACCGGCAGGAACCCGAACCGCTCGTAATTGCGGCGGATGACGTCCAGCATGCGCTGGAACGCGATCTGCTCGCGTGGCAGCAATTCCATGATGCCGGGCGGCGTACGGGGCTTGATCACGAGCGAAACTCCTGCATGACGACTGGGGGCGAGCCGGCAATTCTACCGGTTGGGCGGCCGCGCTGACCGCATGGCGTATCATTCACACGCGTCCCAGGCAGTGCGTGACCCATGTACCGGCAGCTTTCAGACCCCAGCGTGACCTGCCCGACCCCAAGCGCGGCGGCCGGCAGCGACGCACGTCATTCCGATTGCACGCTGTGTGCGGTGCGCGGCCGCGCGGTCTGCGCGGCGTTGTCGGCGCAGGAAATGGACGCACTCGAGCAAGTCACCAGCGCCTCGGGCTATTCCCCGGGCAGCACCCTGGTGCGTGCCGGCGAGGCGCGCCACCACGTCTACACCGTCACCTCCGGCGCCCTGCGCATGGTGCGCACCCTGGCCGACGGGCGCCGCCAGATCACCGGCTTCGTGCTGCCCGGCGACTACGTGGGGCTGACCGAAACCCCGCAGCACCGCCATGACATCGAGGCCATCGTCGAGACCCGCGTGTGCCGCACGCCGCTGGCGCAGATGCGGCAGTTGCGCGATCGCTACCCGCAGCTGGAACGCAAGCTGCTGCAACGCGCAAGCATGGAACTGGCCGCCGCACAGGACACCGGCCTGCTGCTGGCACGCCTGCAGCCCAGCGAACGGCTGGCGCACTTTCTGCTCCGCCTGGCCGCACGCTCCACCCAGCCCGGCGCCAGCGGCGACACCGTGGCGCTGCCGATGAGCCGCGGCGACATCGCCGACCATCTCGGGCTGACCATGGAAACGGTGAGCCGCACCTTCACCAAGCTGCGGCAGCAGCAGCTGATCGCGCTACCGCAGCTGCACCTGGTGCAGATCCTGGATTACGCCGCGTTACGAAGCCTGGCCGGCGATACGGTGTGAGGGCTGACGGACAGAGCCGCTGCGCCTCACGCTGATCGCAAGCCGCCTGCCGCTGTTACCCCCGCACGCCGTCAGTCAGCGCCCGGCCACCGTCCCCGCCACCGACCCGCCGCAGCCGCTGCTGAGCAGTTGCGATTGACGCAACCAGGCGCGGTCCGGGTAATAGGCAAACACGAAGGCACCCTCGCGCAAGGTATCGATCAGTTGCCTGGCCACTGCCGGCCGCACGGCCGGGCAGCCCAGGCTCCGGCCAAGCCGGCCCTGGCTGCGGATGATGGCTTCGCTGACGTAGGGCGCGCCGTGGATGACGATGGCGCGGTCGCGCGCATGGTCGTTGAAGCCCGGTTCCAGGCCCTTGAGCCGCAGCGAGTAGCCGTTGTGGCCGGTATACGACTCCTGCGCGGTAAATGCACCCAGGCTGGACTGGAAACTGCCGTCGGCATTGGAAAACTTCGCCGCCAGGTTCTCGCCCGTGTTGCGCCCGTGCGCCACCCACTCCTGGAACAACAAGCGTTGCTTGTCCAGATCGAACACCCATAGGCGGCGTTCGGTCGAGGGCCGGCTGTAATCGATGACGCTGAGCACCCGCTCGGCGCCCACCTGCTGGCGCTGCCGCGCGCACTGCAAGGCGTCGGTGGCCAGCGCCAGCACCTGGCGGTCCAGCGACGGCGCCTGACGCGCCAGGGCTTCGACCAAGCCGATGCGTGGCGCGCCTAGTGGCGACAGCGGAGAAGCAGACACGGCATCGGCAGCACTGGCCGTACCAGCCGCAGCCCATCCGCAGAGCGCGGCGACAACGGCAATCACTCGATAAGACATGCAGCAACCCACATCAGACGCGGCACCACGCCGGCGCCGCACCCGCTACAAATAGCCCCAAGCGCGGCACTTTCCAACCCCGGCCGGCTGAACGCGTTCGGCTCAGGCCACGTCCGCAAGCAGACGCTGCCGGAACGCCGCGTAGTCCGGCGGCAGCGCCTCGGCATGCGCCGGGCGTTGCAGCAGCGCCGCCAGCGCCGGCGGAACCTCGACCCCACGGCCGATCAGCGGCTCCACCACGGCCTCGAACTTGGCCGGGTGCGCCGTGGCAGCCACGGCCCAGTCGCCCGTCACGCCCTCGGCTCCCTCCGCGCGCAATTGCTCCAGCACATGCACCGCAGTGGCGGTATGGGGGCAATGCACCTCGCCATAGCGCGCGTAGCGTTGCTGGATGGTGTGGCGAATGGCCGCATCGTCCACCGACAGGGCACGGAACGCCTCACGTAGCGCGGTGTCGTCGCCGCGATACAGCCAGCGCAGGCGCTCGAAGTTGCTGGGCGCTCCTACGTCCATGGCATTGGCCAGGGTCGCCACGCTGGGCTGCGGAGCGTAGTCGTCGCCGGCGAAGTAGTCCGGCAGCACGTGGTTGGCGTTGGACGCCAGCGCGATCGTGCCCAACGGGACCCCGAGCGCACGCGCCAGGATCGCGGCCAGCCCGTTACCCAGGTTGCCGGTGGGCACCACCAGATTCAGCGCGCTACCAGAGGCCGCATGGTGCTGCAGGGCCGCATGCGCGTAGTAGCTCATCTGCGGCAGTAGCCGGCCCAGGCTGATGCTGTTGGCCGAACTCAACGGCACCTGCGCCTGCAGCGACGCATCGTTCAAGGCCTGCTTGACCATCGCCTGGCAGTCGTCGAACGAGCCGGCCACGCGCAGGGCCTGGATGTTGTCGCCAAAGCAGCCCAGCTGATGCGCCTGCCGCGGCGACACCCGGCCATCCGGGTACAGCACCACCACGCGCAGGCCCGGCTGCCGATGAAAGGCCGCCGCCACCGCCGCGCCGGTATCGCCGGAGGTGGCCACCAGGATGGTGAGCGGACGATCCTCGTCCCGGCGCAGGCGGGTCAGGCAGGCGGCCAGAAAGCGTGCCCCGAAATCCTTGAACGCGGCGGTCGGCCCATGGAACAGCTCCAGTGCGTAGTCGCCGGGCGTGGCCAACGGCACCAACGGCGCAAGGAAATCGAACGCCTCGGCGCAGATGGCCGGCAGTTCCGCCGCCAGCGCATCGCCTTCGAAAAATGGCTGCAGCAGCGTGCTGGCAGTGGTCGCCAAGTCGACGCCCGCCGTCAGCGTGCGCGCCGGCGGCAGCGACTGCGGCACATACAGGCCGCCATCGGGCGCCAGCCCGGCAGCGATGGCCTGGCTCAGACTTGCGGCGGGCGCGCCGCCACGGGTGGAAATGAACATCAGCGTGACTCCAGGCAATAGGGAGGCCGGGCGCTGCCCGGCGACAACAGAGATGAGGAAAGACGCGGGAGTGGCGCAGTGCGGGTGCGTGTCCTGCGCGTCATCCGCCCCCATGGGCGCGGCGCTATGCTGCGCGCACCTTTCCGTGGAGCCGGCAGATGATCAAGGTCAGCGTGATGTATCCCTACCGCGAAGGCGCGCGCTTCGACCACGCCTACTACCGCGACCAGCACATGCCGCTGGTGAGCGCGCGCATGGGCGCGGCCTGTCTGAAATACACCGTGGACAAAGGCATCAGCGGTGGCGAAGCCGGCAGCCCCCCCGCCTTCATCGGCATGTGCCACATCTATTGCGACTCGGTGGAGACCTTCAACGCGAGCTTTGGCCCGCACGCGGCCGAGATCCTCGGCGATATCGCCAACTACACCGACCCCACGCCGGTGACGCAGATCAGCGAAGTGGTGGTCGACTAAATCGCGGGTAGCGCGCAGCAGGCCAGACCTGTTGCGCGCTACTTGCGGCATATTGTCATTGCGGGCGTGCTGATTCATCCGAGCAACCGCGCTGCCGGGCTTGCGATCGGCGACACCCACGCCTGGCTATCGAAACCGGCGGCAGCAAACCCGGCCTGCACTGCCGGTGCTGCAGCGTCTGCAGCGGCACGCGATTCGAACCAGGCAAACACGCTTGGCCCGGCGCCGGAAATGCTGGCGCCCAACGCGTCGTACTCCAGCGCCGCCTGCTTGGCCTGCGCGAAGCCGGCAATCAAGGGGGCACGACGCGGCTCGATCAGCACATCGCGCAGGCCGGCGCGTACCAGACTCGCGTCGCCGGCATGGCAACCGGCCAGCACCAGGGCCAGGTTGGTGCTCTGCGCGACAAACTCGCGCAGCTGATACGCCCCGGCCAGGGCCTCGCGCGCGCGCCGCGTTTCCAGCGCTGCATCCGGATGCACCAGCAAGCTATACCAGGCTGCCGGTACCGCGATCGGCACCAGGCGTTCCAGCGTGCACAGCACCAGTCCGCCCAAAAACAGCGGCCCCAGGTTGTCGCCGTGGCGGCTACCGCTGGCCACCGCTTCGCCATCGAGCGCGTACTGGTAGAGCTGGTGGTGGTCCAGCGGCGAGGCCAGCAGCGCGTTTGCCGCCACCAACGCCGCCACGCACGAGGCAGCAGAGCCGCCCATGCCCGAGCTCAGCGCAATGCCCTTGTCGATCTCGATTTCAAACCCGTAAGGCAGCTGCAATGCGGCGCGCAGCGACATCAACGCAGCGCCTGCGGTATTGCGTTCGGCGTCGAGCGGCAGCGCCACGGTCGTGCCGCGAATCGCCGCGATGCGTACTGTGGGTTGTTCGATGCGGCGCACGGTGACGGTGTCGCCGACGCCATCGATCGGGTAACCGAGCAGGTCGAATCCCACTGCCACGTTCGCAACCGATGCTGGCGCGAAGGCGCGCGCTTCGTGCAGCCCGTGGTTGCCGACAGAAGCGCCATCACTATTGTGCGCACGCGCCGACGTTGCTTGGCTCAGGCCGGTCTGGCCGACAACTGCCTGCGTCACAGCCGCGCGCCCTCGCCCGCCGCCACGCGCAGCAGATCGGCGAACACGCCGGCTGCGGTCACTTCCGGCCCGGCACCCGGGCCCTGCACCACCAACGGGTTCTCGCAATAGCGGCGCGTGGTGAACTGCACCACGTTGTCGGTCAGACGCAGGTTGGCGAATGCGTGATCGGCCGGCAGCTCGACCAGGCCGACGCTGGGCGCGCGGTCGGGCGGCAGTTGCGCCACATAGCGCAGCACGTTGCCGCGTGCACGCGCATCGGCCAGACGCTGCGCAAAGGCTGCATCCACCTCGGGCAGGCGCGCGATGAAATCGTCAACGCTGGCCTGGCGCAATGCTTCCGGCACCAGACTTTCGACCTGCACGTCTTCCAGGCTGATCGCACGCCCTGCTTCGCGCGCCAGGATCACCAGCTTGCGCGCCACATCCACGCCGGACAGATCATCGCGCGGGTCCGGTTCGGTATAGCCCATGCCGCGCGCCTGCGTCACCAGTTCGGCGAACGGCACGCTGCCGTCGTATTTGTTGAACAACCAGGCCAGCGTGCCGGAGAAGATGCCTTCGATCGAGGTCACCGCATCGCCGGTGTCGACCAGATCGCGCAGCGTGGTGATCACCGGCAAACCGGCGCCGACGGTCGCCTCGTAACGGAAGCGCGCACCGCTGGCATCGGCCGCTGCGCGAATGGCCTCGTAGCGCGCAAGCGGGCCGGAACCGGCCTGTTTATTGGGCGTCACCACATGGATGCCGGCAGCCAACCAGCCTGCGTAGCGGTCGGCCACTTCGGCGCTGCCGCTGCAATCGATGATCACCGTGTGCGGCAGATGCGCGGACAGCAGATGCGTGGTGAAGCGCTCCAGGTCGGTCGGCGTAGCGGCCGATGCAAACGCATCGCGCCAGTCGCCGACCAGGCCACGCTCGTCCAGCAGCATGCGCCCACGCGACACCACCGCACGCAGGCGCAGATCTAGGTTGGCCTTGCCCAGCAATTGCGGTTGCGCGATGCGCAGTTGATCCAGCAACGCCGCGCCGACATTGCCCGGGCCGATCACGCCCACCGAAAAGGTCTGCGGCGACAGCCAGAAACCGGCGTGCGCCGCGCGCAAGGCCTTGGTCGCATGCGCCGCATCGATGGCCACCGAGATGTTGCGCTCGGATGAGCCCTGCGCAATCGCCAGGATATTGACCTGCGCGCGCCCCAGCGACTCGAACAGGCGCGCCGCAACGCCCGGCTGCCCGGCCATGCCATCGCCCACCGCCGCCAGCACGCTGATGCCGGTGGTCAGCTGCACGCGCTGCACCTGGCCGACCGTGAGTTCATGCGCAAACGCCTGCAACAACGCGTTGCGTGCACGCTCGGACTCGTGCTGCTTGACCACGCAGCAGATCGAATGCTCCGACGAGCCCTGCGAGATCATCACCACCGACACCTGCGCCGTGCGCAGCGCTGCAAACACGCGCTCGGCCGTGCCTGGCACACCGATCAGGCCGGTGCCTTCCAGATTGAGCACCGCCAGATCCGGGCTAAGCGTCAGGCCCTTGATCGGCCCGCTGACCGCGCTGCTGGCGGTGATGCGCGTGCCCGGATGTTCGGGCTGGAAGGTGTTGCGGATGATGATCGGCAAGCCGCGCTCGATGGCCGGCGACATCGTCTGCGGGTGCACCACCTTCGCACCGAAATACGCCAGCTCGCAGGCCTCGTCGTAGCTCAGGGTTTCCAGTTGCACTGCTTCAGGCACCACGCGCGGGTCGGCAGACAGCACGCCATCTACGTCGGTCCAGATATGCAACTCGTCGGCATTGAATAGCGCCGCAAAGATCGCACCCGAGTAATCGCTGCCGTTGCGCCCCAGCGTGGTGATGCGGTCGGCACGATCGCGCGCCACAAACCCGGTCACCACCACCCGCGCTTGCGGATGCGCCTGCCGCCACGTGGCAAGGCGCTGCGTACTGACGTCCCAATCGACATCCACGCCCAGTTCGCCGCGATTGACCACCAGCACGTCGCGCGCGTCCAGCACCGCGCAGTCTTCGCCGATGGCGCGGAAGTGGTCGCCCAGCAATTGCGCCGAATACACCTCGCCCAGGCCTTGCACGCGGTCCAGCACCTCGCGTGGCAACTCGCCGATCACCGCAAGCGCACCCAGGATCTGCGACAGATGCTCGAAGCGCTCGTCCAGCCATTCCACCGTCGGCCCGGAATGCTCGCCGAGCAAGGCCACCGCCGCACCACGATGGCGCGCACGGGTTTCGTGCCAGCGCTCGCGCCATTCGGGGCGATCTTTTGCGGCCAGTTCGGCAAGCTCGATCAAGGCATCGGTGACGCCCTTCATCGCCGAGACCACGGTGACCTGCACCGTCTCGTCGCGGGCGAGCAACAACTGCGCCACATGCCGATACCGCTCGGCATCGGCCACGGAGGTGCCGCCGAACTTGTGCACCACGGTGCGGTGGGATGACGCCGGCGCGGCGGCAGAGTCGAGCGAAACAGCAAGCGATGACATCGACAGACCTCGTTAAGGAGGCCCCGTCCGCTTCAGGTGAGAGGGAGGCCCCCGCATCCTGATCCGGGTGCGGGGCCGTTGTTTTCGGAAGTTACGCGAAGACGACGGGCCGCACCGGGCAAATGGTGACGGTGGTAATGGTGGTGGTAATACCGGCCACGCCCGTGCCCGCCCAAAACAGCGGCTGGCAGAGGAGCGAAACGTTGGCGGAGGCATTAGCCATGCCTGCAAAAGACATCACCAGGCCGAGGCCTGTCAAGCAGTGCGTCAATGGGCATGCGCCTGCTGCCACAGCCCTGAGCAGAAAACCTTGCGGCTCAAAGATTTAAGCAACCCGCCTGCAAGCAATTGATTGCCATGGAAACTTTTCGAGCCGCCTCAGCAGGCGGCGCTGCGCAGGTTTCGAACATGGATGGATGCTGTCGTGCGACCCGGCCAATGCGATGCAGCTGACGGATCGCTTACGCGCGATTGCATCGGATTGCTGCCGGTGGCACTGCGTGTCCAACAACAGGTCACTTCGCATCAAGTGACAGGCCTTCCCCATTGCTGCGTCAGCCGGTGCAAATCAGCATGGTCAGCACAGAGATCAGCCAAGCACCTGAGGATTGAGTTGCCACACCGAATAGTTGAGCGCGGCCGCAAAGCTCACCCACGCCAAGTAGGGCACCAACAACCACGCGGCCACCGAGTTCCGCTTCGCGAATACGCCGATCGTTGCCGCAAGCGTCAACCACAGCAACACGATATCAGCGAAGGCCCATGCCCCCATGTGCCACGCAAAGAACAACCAGCTCCACAGCCCATTGAGCGCCAACTGCACGAGGAACAAGCCCAACACCGAACGCGCCCCGGCCCAGCCCCCGCGCCGCCATACCAACCAGACCGCCACCGCCATCATCCCGTAAAGCGCAGTCCATACCGGCCCGAACAACCACCCCGGCGGCGCCCATGCTGGACGCTGCAACTCGGCATAGAAGCTGGCCGCCTGGATCGACGCCAACGCGCCCAATCCGGCGACGGCGTAACACAGCGCCAGCCAGCCCAATAGTCCAAACCATTGTGATTTTTTCGAGATGTCCTGCGTCATGACCGTGATGGGTTGAGATCAACAGCAACTAGCGTGGCAGACCACTTGTGCAAGCGACGCGTAAGAGGGGCGGCTAATCGCTGCTTAGAGCGTCAAGTAGCCGCACTGGTGTCTTGCGCGGTCCTCCATCGGCTTCGTGGGCGCCCTTATCGGAGCCCTGCAATGATGAAATCATTAATACCGCTACGAGTCGAACGGCTCCGTCAACCTTTCGCATAGCGCGAAGCGCTGATCAGACATTGCCCGACGCAAGCTGTCTCATGCTGGTTGGAACGCTTGTTTACAAAGCCGGAAGTTATAAGCGCGCAGGTGAATCGATGTACTAAACGTGGGAAACCTCAAGGTCAGGTTGGTCTATTAATTGCCCCTGACCCCGTTCTTTTCCCAACCGACTAGTCGCAGATCTTGCAACCAGCGATTGAGCGATTCAGTCTAATCTTTAAATGAAAAGTCAACATCCCAAGGAGATTTAAAATTCAAAAGACTATCCAACCTACCTTTATCAAAAAAATCCTTCATTAACTTTTTCGCAACTTCAGCATCAACCATCCAACCTCTCGGATCCCATTTCTGATCGAGGTAGATTATAGGCCCAATTTTAAAATCACATCCACTCTCATCCCACCACTTCAAAATCTCGAACCTCGGGTCATCCGAGTTCATTTTTAGCAATAGTCGGCATACTCCTTTAGCACCCTCCATAATTATAGCGCGAATAGGCCCATCTGATCCTTGAATAATCAGAGAGGCACGTCCACCTTCTACAAAAACTGAATCAATTCCCGCAACAACCCTCTCCCATGCAGGATCTTCAGTACATACAGAACGCACCCCAGGAGTTCCAGATGAAAGTATGAACTCGTATTTTTTATCCACCGCCATTCCTCTTTACCTTAACCAAACTAACCTTACTTTTTTAGATTGACTAAACGAGCCTTACTTTACTTTCCACTTTACTCCAAATCCATGGGTAATCCCCCCGCTTTGAGCGTTCGCCAAAAGTGGAGCTAGGCGGCCATCGCCAATTTCATTGCTGGCGTGATACCGCCGAGCGCCATGTTGGGGCGCTCATGGTTGTACGTCCATAGCCAGCGCGTGGCCTTGTCCTGAACCTGCTCGATGGTGTCGAACAACGTTGTGGCCAGCCAGGCGTAGCGGACGGTGCGGTTGTAACGTTCGACATAGGCATTCTGCTGCGGCTTGCCTGGCTGGATGTGCTCGATCCGAATCCCGCGCTGCTGTGCCCAAGCTAGCAGCGCGCCGCTGATGTACTCCGGGCCGTTGTCGCAGCGAATGGCGTTTGGCTTGCCGCGCCAGTCAATGATCTGTTCCAACGAGCGGATCACCCGGGCCGATGGCAGCGATAAGTCGACCTCGATGCCCAGACCCTCACGGTTGAAGTCATCGAGCACATTGAACAACCGGAAGCTGCGGCCGTCGGCCAGCTGGTCGTGCATGAAATCCATCGACCAGACCTGGTTGATCGTCTCCGGCACCGCCAACGGCTCTGGCCGCTCGCGCACCAGCCGCTTCTTCGGCTTGATCCGCAGGTTCAACTCCAGCTCCCGATAGATGCGGTACACCCGCTTGTGATTCCAGCCAAAGCCCTTCACGTTGCGCAGGTGCAGAAAGCACAGGCCGAACCCCCAATCACGAGAGGTTGTGGTCAACCGCACCAGCCAATCGGCAATCCGGGCGTTCTCCTCGCTGGCCTTGGCTTGATAGCGAAAGCAGGTCTCGCTCACCGCAAAGGTCCGGCAGGCATGCCGGATGTTCGTGTGGCCACCATCTACGGCCCATCGGGCCATCTCCCGGCGTTGAGATGGCCTCACCATTTTTTTGCCATCGCCTCCTTCAGCAGGTCGGCGCTGAGCTGGGCATCGGCGTACATCTTCTTCAGGCGCCGGTTCTCGTCCTGCAGCTCCCTGAGCTGGGACATCAGCGATGCGTCCATGCCGCCGAACTTGCTGCGCCACTTGTAGAACGTCGCCGAGCTGATGCCGTGTTCCCGGCACAACTCCGGCACGGGCGTGCCGGCCTCGGCCTGCTTGAGGACGGCAATGATCTGGCTGTCGGTGAAGCGGGATGTCTTCATGGAACCTCCTCGGAAAAGGGTACGAGAAAATTCCACTTCTGGCGTCAGCTAACCTGTGGGGGGATTACCCATGTTTTCCCGACAAGATGCGTGCCATTGATGGAATTGGCCGCTCCGCTGACGAGGTTGTTGCCTGCCAGCAGTGCCACGTCGCAGCCCTGGATTTGGCCTTGATTGAGCAGGTCGTTGTGGGCTTCCAGCGCCACGCTGCCAATACCGCTGATGCGGCCCTGGTTGAGCAGATTGCCGGCGGTGATGCTGACGTCGGCGCCGGCGATGACGCCTTGGTTGCTCATGGAATTGCTGGCGTTGAGCTCGACGTTACCGCCGGCGATCAAGGCGCCATTGCCACGCAGCTGCAGCGAGTTGGAGGCCAGATACACCACCGGCACCAGCACCTTCTGGCCCTGGTAGTCCTGCTCCACCATCCACACGATGTCTTGCGTGAGTGCAGTGGCCTGGGCGGCAGTCAGGCCAACGCCCATGCTCAGCTGCAACTGGCCTGCGGCGGCCACGCCGGACTCCAGCAAGGCGCGGTACTGCGCCACGCCGTCGGCGTAGTTGCCCAGGTAACGGCGGCCGGTGAGCTGGGTGATCTGATCAAGTACCAAACGCTGTTCGTAGAAGCCATCGCCCAGGCGAGTCTGGGTCCACTCCGGATCCACGCCCAGCTTGTCGAGCAGGAAATCGCTGCTGATGAAGTTGTAGTTGACGAAGTGCGGGTCGGTCTCGATCAGGTAACGACGGCCGGGGCCGTTGCTGACTATTGGCTGCGGATATTCAGACCGACATTCGCTCTGAAATTTTTATTCTTGATATTTGCCCGGAACCTTTTTATTTTACACCACCCAAATCACTTACAACAAAGAAGCAAGCCCATGCGATATTTACAACCCACTTAAGCAACAACTTTTCCTGAACCATTCAATAAATCAAAAACTACCCCTGTTATCCCTGCGTCCTCAAATCGCCGCTTCACCTCCTCACTAACGATTATCGCCCCCAAATATTTTTTCAGCCTAAATATATGTTTTTCGCCCACCTTGGACGTATCTATAACAAGATTAAAGAAATTTCGATATGTCCCTGCAAGATCTGGGCGAACTGGATCATCCTCGTCAAAAACTGAAAATTCAGAATTTCCTTCATCCACGCAATCAATTTGAGTTTCGATTATCATCGCAAAATAATTTTGCTTCAAATTTTTTTTCTTAATTTCCAATGGCGCAAACACAACATTTTGGTATGGCTCATCAACTTCCGGCAAACCAATTAACGAATCAACAGCCTTCTTACTTAAAACAGGGACACTTGCATATCCAGCCAATGAATAATCAACTTCAATGCCATCAAACCTCACCCTCAATGAATAACCACCTGGCTCCATGAAATTGACAGGCGGATCAATGAAATTCCAGTTATTAACATAGCCAACATCATCAAGAATCCACTTTCCTTTTATCGATACATCCTGCCACATTAAGTAATACCTCACATCACCCTCCTGTTAACCACTTATTAACTTCACTCCCCCTCGTTACAGCCTCCACCTTAATCCTATTAAGCGCCTGAGTCACAGCCATCTTGTATTCTGGAGTATTAGGAGTCAAGCCCATTGTGGCTCTATTGAGAGTTCCGTATACGTATTTATGGTACTGCTCAGGATGAGGCCCCCTATGTCCTGGAACAGCCACCAAATTTTCAGTCGCCCGACTTATATCAAGACCAGAGCCGTCAAAAAATCTTTGAAACTCCAATGTCCAAGCTATTTTTCCGTTCGAGTCAGAAGTACACTTATCAGTGCACAGGTGATGCAGCGGAATTGCGTCATAATTAGGTGGCGCATTTACGTCAACCCTTCCCCCATCAAGCGTTACATATCCACCGCTGTTGTCGCGGTAGATCGGTTTCCCATCATCTGTATATCTGCCAGTTGAATTATACACACCGCCACGCGGTCCAGTAACCGTGGCAGTACCATCAGCGTTCGTAGATGCAATGTAGCCACTAGGCACATTGAAATTGGGTGAAGGAAGTGCCAGTGGTCTACTTGGTGGGATTACTGACTCTTCAACTGGCTTGTTCGGCGACACTCCATTGCCGCTGCTAGCCGCGGGATTTTTAGGAGTTATTACCAGTGTATTCGGCGACACTTCTTCCACGTAACGAGGTATTGGCGCACGAGGCACTCCAACGCTGCCAGTGTTTGGCACCAGACCGGTTTTCGGAGTTACTCCTGCACCAATAATCTGGGTTACTCCTGCAATCGTATTTGCGACATTGCGCCGATTTTCCTCACTCATTCCCGCCGCAGTTGCACCGAGATAGCCCAGGCTTGCAAGTGCGCTCGAGCTTAATGAATCATGGAGGGCGAAGAAACTTCTTAGCTGCATTGAGGATGGGAGAAGATCTTCGCTACGACTGACTTCAAGCCCTGACTTGATGAGCGCGCCAGCATATATCTTGTCGTTGGTCGTCTTATCACGACCAAACAATCGCTCCATGAAGTTGAAGTTTGTACTTATATAAGCTTGCTTATCAACACTTAATCCTGCATATGGAAAACCATACATCTGGTCTGGCCCGATGCCTTGCAGGTTATTTATTTCAAAGCTTCCATTTTGATCAAGATAGCGGTAGTAGTAAGTAGCTAGATCAGCTTCCTGAACTTTAGTGAGATTCTCCCCAGCCAATATCTTCTTCAAAAGACCGGCGCTCATCTGGTCACCAGCGTCAAGCAGGACCAGCTCTAATGATTCTTGTGGATTCAGTCCAAACTGTGCTTCAGCTTTCTGACGAAGCTCTTTCAATCTCGCATGATCATCCTTGCCGAGGAAATTGTTTTCCACCGAGTTCTTCGCAATATTTGCGGTGGTCGCAGCATCCGCCAAACTCCCACCCGTCATCCCACCCGCAATCGCACCAACGGCCTGCGACAACGAGACGATCATCTGCTTGTCCGCTTCCGACAATCGATTCGGATCGAACTTACCATCCGGGCCGTAGGCTTGCGGATCGTCGCCGTACAGCGTCTTGGTCAGATATTGCGCGGCCAGCTCGCCGCTTGCACCGGCTAATGCACCGCCCGCCATAGACGTACCGTTGACTTGCGCCAGCACTGCGCCAAGCACCGCATGCGACAAGCCTTGCAGGACTGCGTTGGGATCGCTGCCGTGGTTTTGATCGAAGGTTTTGCCAATAAGCTGTGCGGCATAGGGTGCCAATGCATTACCGGCAACTTGGCCGGCGCCTTGACCGGCAACACTGCCGACCAGCACCGTGGTTACCGCCTGCAACGCACGGCTATAGTCGCCGCCCGTACCCCACTGCTGCTTTGACTCGTAGGCAGAGCGGTAGTCGGGAACCTTCTGTAGCAGTTCGCTTTCCCGCTGAGCAGGCGTCAATGCTGAAAAACGGTTCTTTTCATCGTCGGTTTCGAGGCCCTCTTTGTATTGTGCTTCGATGGTCCGCGTCTTGCTTTCAGCGGCAGCAGCAATGTCCTGGCCGATCTGCCTGCCCGTCGCGATGACCGTGCCGGCCGCGGCGGCCATTGCCTGCTGCTCGCCCAGGATCTTGCGCACGTCTGGCAAGGTCGCCACAGCTTCGTGCGCGGCACTGGCATCGGTGTTGATGCCGGTCGCCGCAGCCGTGGTGATCTTGCCACCGATCTTGATGGTGCCTTCGGTCAGCGTGGCGCGGGTATAGCTGGTGTCGCTGCCGCTTTCGCTCATCGGCACGCCCGGCATGAAACTACCGGTGTTGGCCTTGCCGTAGTTGCCATTGGCGATGTTGTTGCCGATGTCGCTGGACTGCTCGCCAGCGGTCCGCTGGATCGGGTTGCCGTTGGCATCGGTTTGGTTGCCGGTACTGCCGAATCCACCGCTGATGCTGCCAGAGGTGGCGCTGTAGTCCATCTGGTTTTTCAGATCGGTGAACGTCAGCGAGTCGGCGCTCAGTTCGCTGGCGCCGGCATTGGTGCTGGCGATGGCACCGCCGATCAGGTTCACATTGCCGGCGGTGACGTGATAGCCGCCGTTGCCCGCAAACAAGCCCGACTGTTCAACGACACCGAGGTAGTTGCCGTTGGCCTTGGCGCCGCTTGCGTAGCCGCTGGCATCCCAAGCGGTACCCGCTGAGACCTGCACTCGGCCACCCACGCTGCTTTCCTTGGACTGAATACCGAGCTTGTCTTGCAGCGATTCGATGGTGAGGTCGCCACCAACCTGTGCATCGATCCGGTCGCCCTTGACCACCGCGCCACGCAGTGTGGTGTCGCCCTCAGATTTGAGGACGATGTCCTGGCCGGCCAGTTGTGTGTTCTGCCAGGTGCTGCCATCCACGTTCGACTTGTGGCTACCCGCACTGGCTTGCACATAGGCATAGACACCGGTCTGTGCGCCCACCGAGGCACCCACACCCACTTCGAAGCCGGCATTACTGCCCTTGCTCTGCTCGGTGTTGCTGGAGTTGCCGGCTTCCAGCACCAGATCGCGTGCCGAATCCAGGCTCAGCGTGTCGCCTGCCTTGAGGTTGCCCTGGACGATGTGCAGGTCGCCTTCGGTGGTTTTCAGGCTAACGTTGCCACCGCCTGTGATGGTGGAGCCCTGCGACATCTGACTGCTGCTGTTGAAGCTACTCTCGTTGGTGGCGAAGCCGACGCCGGCTTCCACGCTGAGCAACGAGCCGCTTTGAACAGCCTTCGCCGTTTGATAGGCATTTGCCGCTGCCGCCATGCCCTGCATCGCACCCAAGCGCCCGTCGGATTTGCGCGCATCGTCCACGTTGTTGATCAGATCGATCAGCGGGGACTTGATGCGCGCGAACGCGCCGATCTTCAGATCATCGTCCTGCTGCGAGGCCGAGCTGCTCGTATTAGCGGTCAGCAACTGGATCGAGGCAGCGGTGATGTCCACATCCTTGGCAGCGACCACATTGCTGGCGGACTGCGTGTACGCGCCGCCAGCCGTCAGGCTGACATTGCCCCCCAGGCTGCCCACATTGCTGGCCACCTGCGCCACCTGTGCGTTGTCGTCGGTGTGGTTTTTCTTGTTGTAGCCGGCAAAGCGCTCGGTGTCGGAGATGACCACCGTGCCGATGCCCTTGCTGGTGGACTGGTTGGCATTGCCCAGCAGGTCCTGCCCGCTCTGGATGGTCAGGTCGCCGGCCGCACGCATGCTGACATTGCCTTGGGCTGCGATGTTGCTTGCAGTCAGTGCAATGTCGCCCTGCGTGGTGGTCAGGCTGGCGTTGCCGCCCACCGACAACTGCGTGCCGGTGATGGTATCGGTCTGCCCGCTGCAGGTGCCCTGCTGGTTGTAGTTGCCGTATGGCAGGTCGGCAGCATTGTTGAAGCCCCAGCCCTTGCCGTTGCTGGCATTGCCGCTGGACTGGGTGCTGTGCGCAACGTCGAACACGATGTCCTTGCTGGCCAGCAACAAGGCGTTGCCTTCGGCCGACCGCAGGGTTAGATCGACTTGTTAATTACATCTGACCCCGTTCTTCAGACCCCGTTCTTCAAATGCGCAGCATCGTTTCCAGCTGATACGGCTGTCGCCCCCGCTTCTCCGACTTCGGATAGCGCAGCTCGATCAGCGCAAGCAGTTTCTTCCACGACACCACATGACCCATTTCGGCCAAGCACAGTTCGCGCGACATCTGCTTGCGCTTGCCGTCGTACTCCGCGTCGCCGAAGGGCAACTTGCATTGAAATCGTCCGCTCGGTTGGTTGATCGCCAAGTTAGGCCGATTTGTTCAGGCCTTACTTAAGCATTTTTTAAATTTATTTGTTATAAATTTCATAAATCCACCTCGCTAGAACTTCAGGAGAATCTGTTTCCTTCCTTAGACATTCACTACCACGATCCTTTGCAACAATAGCCAAAACTCCTGATTCATTAATCTCTATGTACGGAGCACCAAACTCCTCAACATCAGTCCCTAAAGGAAGAAACTTGTACGGTTTCCCCTGCATCTCTGCATACATTAAGAAAAAATAGGCTATTTCATCGATTTTCACTTAAACCACCTTTAATCTATTCAATTTCCCTGATAAATCCATTTGACTTCAATTCATCGATACTCATGGGCAGCTTGTGCTGGACTCCTCCGCCCGGCTTCCCGAACCACGGAGATGCGTTACCCGATTCTACTTTGGGGATAGGCTTCAAAACCACATACTTCTTCTGCGGCGAGTCCATGCTTGAGCTTGGCAAGGCGCGCTGATCAAACGGCACATCCAGCGGCGCGACAAAGTTTCCCCGATCGGTAAAATTTCCATACTCGTCAAATCTCCCCCCAAACCTGTCAAAAGTTTCCCCCGGCCTAAGTTCAATAACTTTTGGCACCGCATCGAAACCATCAGCGAAACCATTATTTTCCTTAGTGGGCCAGTCCGGACTTGTAATGACCCACCGGTTTCTGCTCAGGTCATGGGGTTAATGTAGCGGCATAGGCCGCGTCCGGGGTCATCATCTTCAGCGTCTGGTGAGGGCGCTGTTGGTTGTAGAAGGCGATCCAGTCAGCAATCATTCGCAGCGCGTGGGTGTGGCTCTCAAAGCGATGTCGGTGCACGCACTGTTCCTTCAAGGTCCGGATCACACGCTCCACCATCCCGTTCTGCTGTGGGTAATGCGGGGTGATGAACTCCTGCATCAGCCCATAGCTGCGAACCAGTCGGGTGTAGTCGCGGCTGGTGAACTGATACGCCCAGGGTTTCCTAGACATCTCATGGCCATGGAAAATGGTCGATTCGGAGGTGTCTATGAGCAGCAAGCGGTATACGGATGAGTTCAAGATCGAGGCGGTCCGGCAAGTGACTGATCGTGGGTTCAAGGTGGCAGAAGTCGCCGAGCGGGTGGGTGTCACGACGCACAGCCTGTACGCCTGGTTGCGCAAGTTCGGCAAGCCCGGCGTGGTACAGCGCGCCGAGGTGGACCAGAGCGCCGAGGTTCGGCGCCTGAAGGCCGAGTTGCGTCGAGTGACCGAGGAGCGCGACATCCTAAAAAAGGCCGCCGCGTACTTTGCCAAGGGGTAAAGGCAAAGTACGCCTTCATGCAAGCCCACTGCGGGGAGTTCAGGGTGTGTGCGATGTGCCGGGTGTTGCGGGTGAACCGGGCTGGATACTACGCGTGGCTAAAGGCGCCCGACAGTGAGCGCGCCAAGGAAGATGATCGGTTGTTTGGACTAATCAAGCACCACTGGCTGGCCAGCGGCAGTGTGTATGGGCATCGCAAGATCGCCAAGGACCTACGCGATCTGGGTGAGCGTTGCAGTCGCCATCGTGTGCATCGATTGATGCGCGCCGCGGGATTGCGTGCCCAGGTAGGCTATGGTCGCAAACCGCGCTTCCATGGCGGAATGCCGTGCAAGGCGGCGGCCAACCTGCTGGACCGACAGTTCGACGTGACTGAGCCGGACATGGCCTGGGCGAGTGATTTCACCTTCATTCGCACGCACGAAGGCTGGATGTACCTGGCTGTGGTGATCGATCTGTTTTCCAGGCAGGTCGTCGGCTGGGCGATGCGCGATCGGGCCGACACCGAGTTGGTCGTGCAGGCCTTGTTGTCTGCGGTGTGGCGGCGCAAACCCAACGCTGGTTGCCTGGTTCACTCGGACCAAGGGTCTGTCTACACCAGCGATGACTGGCAGAGTTTCCTGGCGTCCCATGGCTTGGTGTGCAGCATGAGTCGGCGTGGCAACTGCCACGACAACGCACCCGTGGAGAGCTTCTTCGGCCTGCTCAAACGCGAGCGGATCAGGCGACGGATTTATCCCACTAAGGACGCCGCACGCGCCGAGGTATTCGACTACATCGAGATGTTCTACAACCCCAACCGCCGCCACGGTTCAACTGGTGACCTGTCCCCTGTAGAGTTTGAACGGCGCTATGCGCAACGAGGGTCTTGAGTGTCTACGGAACTCTGGGCGTATCATTCGCCAGCTGGCTGGCAGGACTGGGCTGCGAAGCCACCGGCATCGCCCAGTGGCTGCCGCCACGCAACAGCACACGCAAGCTCTACTCGACACTGCGCGTCGGCCGCGAGGCGTTGGTCAGACGCTGGGCGATGGAACCTGTCTCACGCTGGCTAGAACGCTTACGCACACTGCCCGACACAGTGCGTGAGCAGATGACGCTGATACCGTAAAAACGTGGGGATACCTAAGAATCTGACCCCGTTCTTTTATTCATTCAAACCAAGTGAACTTGGAATATTTTTCACAAAATCGGCAACCTCACCCTCATAATTTAAAGATTCCGAAACCAAATCAGAACACAGCAGAGCCCTTTCGACATCAGGAAGTTCCTGCAGCTCGAAGGCCAACTGCTCCATCATCTGAACAGCCGCATCTTGATCGACAACTTTAGCATCAGAAAACTCTAGAAAATTACAAAAATTAGCTATAACTTTGGCAAAAGTTTTATTAGCTTCTCTCATGGCTTAACCACCTCTACAGTTATGTTGTTAATACCAAGCTCTTCGAACATTTTCTTTGCACGATTAGCCTGTGCCTGTGTGGGCACTTCCCATCGACCGGTTAAACCCTGTTCTGACAAAGCTTGAGATTGACGTAACGCCTGATCTTTCGCCTTTGGCGTGGTAACCACTGATATTTTACGATCCATCAACACATCTGCGTCAACACCGTCGAACTTGACAGGCCGTTCCGTTCCATCTGGCATGGTCCTCGTGATTGAAGGCGCTTGCGATGCTTGGGTTTCCACGTTTGATCGCGCACCTGGGGCAGAGTCATTATAATCGCGCGCCTTGGAACTCATCGACGCTTTTTCATCAACCCAAACAATCTTACCTTCGGCGTCATCAATTTTCTTTCCAATGCCCTGCGAACTCTCAAGAAGACTATTGGCTGCCTTACCCGTACTGATGACGCCAATAACGGACGCCATCGAGTCGACGCCCATCCCTGCCATCATACTTGTGGCAGGCCGTACCGATTGAAGCTGCTGCTCGTTCTGGGCTCCTAGGCCATAAGTACCAATAAAATTTCCAAACGGATCAACCACATACTGCTGTTTCTTGTTCTGCAAGAACTCGCCAGGCGCAGAGTTTTCAAACAGCGTACTCGCAACGGTCTTGACCGGGCCGCCAGCAGCCGCCATTGCGACGTAAGCAAGCGCCAATGCCGTGTCTTGACCCAGCCAGTTGCTTGCCTTCTCAACGCCGCGACCACCACTCTCGATGACTCCGCTGACAAGCTGACCAGCGTGCAGGAGCCCACCGGACGATTTACCGACTACCTCTACCGTCGGTAGCGTCTCGACACCTCCCGTAGTAACAAGAGCTTGTCTCTCAGGATCAGTGCTCTGGATACCACCAACATAGACCTTACCTAGCAGCCCCAAGACTGACTTCTGATCTACTACATCGAGCGCGCCAAAACTCTTGCCGTATTGCTTCTGTGCCGATGCTTCAACCAGCGCCATGCCCGCCATGTTGTTGGCAACGCCAGGCGTTGTCAGCGCCGCCGCGAGGCTGGCTGGATCCGCGCCATTCTTGATTGCCTCGTTGATCAGCGTACGCATGCCTTGCAGCAAAGCTTCGTCACCGCCGGCCATCTCACGCAGAGCGTCGGAGGCTAGCAGCTGTCGCTTACCATCACGGTAGTCGTAATAGCCGTATTGCTGGGAAGTATTGGCGGCGATGGCGCCCGATGTGGCATCCCCCATCAGACCGCCAGCAATCAGGCCCAGGCCAATGCTGGCCAGGTTCATCGCTCCTTCGTGGGCGATACCATCGCCATCCAAGCCCTTGTTGATGCTTGCTGATAGCTTGGTCAGGAAACCTTCGTTGGCAGCCACACCAGCTGCAGCACTGAGGGCACTGCCCCCGCCAAGGCTCGCTTGGAACACGCCTGCTAGTACCTGCGTTGCCATCTTGGCGTTACCGCCATCGGACCACTGCTTGAGACTGGATTGAGCGGCATCACGCCGTACCACTGCTGCTGCACGCTCTTCATCGGTTGTGGCAGCTTGATAGTCTTCGGCTGCGGCTCTTAGCTCTTCTGATGCCGCGTCACGCCGTGCAGCAATCACGTCCTTGGCAGCACGGAATCCGACTTCCCCTGCAACCTGGCTCAGCTCGATCTGTTCCTGCAACTTGTTCGTATCAATCGCCTTGACGCTGTTGCCATCAAGTACTGCAGCGCTACGTTGCAGACCTTCCAGGTCACCGAGATCCTTATTACGTATTTCAATAGCACCAGCAGCAATGTCACTGCGAGTAGTACTCATCGCATTACTATTAGCGCCACCTAAAGCACTGAGTCCTGCGCTTGCGGCCGATTGTGCTAACCCAGCACCACTGGTCCCCGCGCTCACACCGATGTTCGATGCCTTTGCCTTTGCTTCGTTCTGAAGATCGTCTACCGTCAAACTGTCTGTGGACAGGCGATTGAGTACCGCATCCGCTGTACTTGCGATTGCACCTCCAACAAGGTGCGTATTGCCGCCGACAGTGATATCAAATCCACCGTTGCCGGCCTGGATGCCGCTCTGTTCGTTGACACTCGTGTAGCTGCTATTGACCTTCTGCTGACTGTAGCTTGCACTGCTTCCGCTAAAGCCCCACACCAACGTCATGCCCGCCTGTTGCTGCTTGCTCTTGTAGTCGCTTGTGTCTTGCTCACTTTGGATCAGCAGGTCACCGCCAACATCGGCCAGCACTTTGTTGCCGATTGCTTGTGCGCCCTTGATCGTGGTGTCATTGCCACTGATCAACGTCAACCTGTCGTTGGCGGTCACCACGCTCTCAGCGTGTACGTCACTATTGCCCTTGGCACTGCCTTTACCAGCATAGGCAGTGAGATACACACCCGTCGTTGTACCAACGCTGACACCAATCTCGCCACCGGCGTTCTTGTTCTCCGACTTGTTGGTGTTGGTCTCCAGGTTACTCAACAAGTTCAGGTCGTTCGCGGCAGAGAGCGCGACGTTTTCACCATTGATCTTGCTGCCGATGACATTCAGGTCGCCGCCGGTCGCAGCGATGGTGACGTTTCCGTCGCTCAGGATGCGGCTACCGCCAGTGGTTTCCTCATGCGTAGTCGTCTTGCTCGACGCACTGCTAGCACCGATCCCGATGCGTAGACTCACGCCCCCCATACTGCTGCCAGCGGCCGCAGCTGCCTGATACTCGGCCACGCCATCGCTGACTGCATATCCCGCCTTGGCGGCATAGAGTGCCTTTAGACGATCGTCTTCTACCTCCGAACCACGTTTGGTCGCGCTATAGGCCGCTTCCGCCGCAGCTACTACCCCACCGGTCAAACCCAACGTAATGCCTGCACTCTGCTGCTTGGACGTTTGCACCGTGTCCACGGTGTGTTCCGCTGCGGCAATGGTGACCTCTTTGCCCACGATGGTGGTGCTGGTGGCACTCAGCACATCGCTACCGGTGATGACGACCTTGTTGCCGGCGGTCATCGTCACCGCGCCGTCGGTGCTGCCGACCAGGCTGCCGGTGTTGGTGACCTCGGTAACGTCCAGACCATCGGTTTTCTTGGTCACGCCCAAGGCGACGCTGAAGCCACCTCCGCCGTAGAGACCAGACTTCTTGACGGTCTTCTCATGCTCTTCGCTGTGCGTGTTCTGCACCGTGTCCAACGTGAGGTTGTTGCCAGCGGCCAACACCACATCGCCGGTGCTGGCGACCTGTGCGCCTTGCGACAGCAGATCGTTACCCGCCGCGATCTGCACCGTATCGCCACTGAGCGTGGTGGTGACCGCCACGGTGTCCTGCCACTCGTCATGCGTCGTCGTGGTCTTGCTGCTGAACGTGCCCTTCTTCTTCCTGGTCATGTCCTGCACGGCATCGTGCTGCTCGCTGGCGGCGAGCAGGTTGACGTCGTTGCCGGCCGCCAGGGTGATGCCGCCTTCCTTGGTCGCAGCCGATGCGGCAGTCAGGCTGATGTCGTTGCCCGCCTGCATGGCGAGGTTGCCACCGGCGGTGAACTCGGTGCCCTGGACGGTTTCGTCGCGGGTGCTGGTGGTCTGCTTGAAGCGCTTGCGCGTCTCCAGAACATCGCTGGTATCCACCGTGGTCAGCGTGCTGGCGTTGATGTCGTTGCCGGCGCTGATCCCCAAGCCCTTGCCTGCATTGAGCTTGGCAGCGACCAGATTGACGTCGTTGCCGGCGCTGAGGATCAGGTTGCCGCCGGCGGTGAGCGCCTGTTGGTCGATGGTTTGCGTAGTGGTCGTGGTAGTGACGCGCGTCTTGCCGTTGCGCGAGTTGTAGCTGGTGGTCTCGCTGTCGTTGAGCACCGACTCAACAGTGAGGTTGTTGCCGGCTGCGGCGATCAGATCACCGCCCGCCTTGACCTCGGCCTGACGGATGGTCAGGTCGTTGCCGGCGGTCAGCTGCAGGCTGTCGCCGGTGCTGATGCTGGTGCGGGTGGCGACCTTGCCGTCCAGGCCGGTGGTCGGGGTCAGCGAGAGATTGTTGCCTGCCTGCAAGGCGGCGCTGCCGCCCGCGTTGATGCTGACGCCATGCAGTTGCAGGTCGTTGCCTGCGGACACGATCAGGTCTTTACCCGTGACGAGTGACACGGCATCGCCGCCACGCAGCAGACCATTGTCGTCGCGCAAGGCACTAGGTGTGAGGCTCAGGTTATTGCCTGCAATCAGCGCCGCACTGCCGCCCGCCTGCACGCGGGTGCCGGTCAACGTCATGTCGTTGCCGGCCATCATTTGCACGGTGTTGCTGGCGGTGATGCCGGACAGGATGCCCACGCCATTGACGGCCTTGGCCGCTTCGCTGACCAAGTTGTTGCCTGCCAGCAGTGCCACGTCGCGGCCCTGGATCTGCCCTTGGTTGAGCAGGTCGTTACGTGCTTCCAGCGCCACGCTACCGGTGCCGCTGATACGGCCCTGGTTGAGCAGGTTGCCGGCAGTGACGCTGACATCGGCACCGGCAATGACGCCCTGGTTGCTCAGGGCGCTGGTAGCGTTGAGCGCGATGTTACGAAGCCATTGACATGGCTCCTGCGCGGTAGCAATCTCTTGCTCCAAGGAGCGTAGAAACTCCTCTCATAGCGGTACCCACCTCCGTCAAACCGGTGGGTTTTTTGTGCCTGTATTTCGTAGGTGCAACCGACGCGATGCCTGCGTCGGGAGGGCGGCTAATACAACACCCTTCGGGGAAATACGCCCGCCGGCTATGAGCGGTTTCTAACCTCCCGACATCCCGTCGCTGATCGGCGACGGCGCCTGTTCGCAACGGAGGGCTTTGCCATGCGTCAACCGCAATCTCGCACCACCACGCGCAAGCGCGTAAAGCGTCAACCACCCCTGGACGCGGTCTGGCGCATCAAAGAGTCGCCGCTTACCCCGATGCTCACCCCCGAAGAGATTGAAGCCGCCAACGCCGCCGACCTTGTCAAACAACAGCGCGCAAAGCGTCGCCCGCGCCCGCCCCAACAACTGACAGTCGGTTATGGCTACTACCCCGCCAGCGATCAACGTATTCCTACACTACGCCTACGCGGTCGCTGGCTGGAACAACTAGGGTTTACCATCGGAAGCAAACTGAATGTGCGAGTGCGCAATGGCGAACTGGTCGTGAACGTGGCTGAACTTGACTGACTTAGCAGTTTCGCTTATCAGCCTCATTTAACGGCTTTACAAGCGCCACGTTGCCAATGAATCAGGCTGATCGAACGAGTCTTGGTCGGCAGATCAAGACGAAGACATCGCCGTGCACAGAACTATTGGGTAGCGGCAGACGCATGACCCAACATTCAAATTTTTGACCCGGTCATCAAAGCTGCAAATTTCCTTAACTCACTGCCAACCAAATCTAGCTGCTCTGGGGAAAGCAGCAAGCTCATCTCTTGGGTTCCAGAAACGCAATCAACAAGATCAACCCCAACCCATCCTAAGGACCAAAACTCCACTGTCCCCAGCTTGTTAAAACCTTGAACTTCCACTCGCTGGAGATCCCCGAAATCACCATTCTTGAAATTACTTAATTCGAATTCGCAACCCTTGAGAGAGGCCAACAAGTCTTCTTTAAATCGAACCATGCTCATGATTAATCCGCCTTTTTATCGACAATCTTAACATTACTAACCTGCGGAAGCTCTTCACCGCCTTGTTTTCCAAGCATGAATTTTTGAGATTTACTAGCATCTGGCCCAAGCATCTTGAACCACCCCTGCTTCCCCCCCTGAACAAGACTGTTGACGGGAACATCGAACTCCACGTAAAGAGAACCGCTAGGTGCGGTAGCCCTAAAGTCGCCAGCCCCGTTGACAGAAATGTATGTCTGCCCACCTCCCCCTTGAACTACGCGATTAGTAGATTGCATCGCCTCCAACTCAACAGATGACATCCAGCGCCCAACTCTCGTTACATTGACGCCATCAATCTTAGCGACCTCGCCAAGATTGAGCGCCAAGGGCGCTACTTTCGTCGAAGGTGCCCGCCCAAAAGCAATCGCGATCTGCTCTGCGGTCAAACCAGCGGATTTCACTATGTCATCAAACTTCTTTGCAACGACCGCACCACCCCACGCAGTAGATACAAGCAGACTATGACCGCCAGTTGCCTCGGTTGCGATCGCGTCGAGCGCACCGACTGCTAGTCGGCCACAAGCAACAAGATTTAATGCGCACGCCCCGCCACCTACCGCGGCGACGCCGATCGCGGCTCCCATGGCTGGAACAGCGACGGTTAGGCGGCTGTCTCTGCCAATACCCTTCCCGGCGTAAGTCAACAGCTCCGGCTGGTACAGCAACTGAAGCTCGTCCTTTTTCAGGCCTGCGGCACCAAGCGCATCGAAGACTTCCTTGAAATTCTCCGGCGTGCCTGCCAGTTTTTTGCCGTAGAGGTGGAAATTGTCTCGATCGCTCGTATCGAAGGCTTTTACACCGTCGTACTCGTTGTTGTTCGTCTTGAGGAATTCGACGGACGCTGCATTCATCGGCACATCCTTCAAAGCCGATTGAATCGTCGCATCTACGTACGACGCTGCTTCGATGAGCAGGATCTGCTTGGCACTCTCTTCCGAGATGCCCTGCTCGTAGGCGAATACCGCGGCATTGTCCTTGATCCACTTCACTTCGTCCGGGTGCAGCTGCCGGTTGAACTGATCGCCGGCCAACGCAGTGTTGGCTCCTGCAACGCCGCCCAGCGCTCCACCGATGGCCGCACTACCCAGTTCCATCAGGGCTCGATAGGTTTCGCTATCACTGGCAACCCCCTGATCCCTGAGGTACCCGGCCATCGCCAGCTTCGCCTTCTCGGCACCAGCGGCAGCGAGCGCGCCTCCCGCCACATCGCCGCCGCCCAGCGCGGCCACCGCGGCGCCGGTGAGACCATGAAGCAGTGTCTTGTTCAGGCCCCCGTCGGCCCAGCTGTCCATCTTCGCCTGGGCGTCAGCCATTCCTTGCGGATTGTTCGTGCTGTAGGCAGTCGCGTATTCGCTGAGCGCACGTTGTTGCATGCTGCTGGCGATATCACCCGCTGCCCGGAACCCGATCGCTCCAGCCAGCCCCATCAGCTCTTTCTGATCCTCGATCTTCTTCTGATCGAAGATTTCCTTCAGGCCTGACTGCTGCAACTCGGTTGCACTGCGATCCAGACCTGCCAGCGCGGATGCGTCACCATTGCGGATCTGGATCGAGCCGGCAGCGATGTCGCTTTTGGTCGTGCTGCTCGAGCTGTCGCTGGCGTTGCCCAGCATGCTCAGCCCGGTACCGATGGCCACGCTGGCCATGCTGCTGCCCGTACCACCGGCCACGGAGACGCCGCTGGTCTTGTACTCGGCCTTGTTCTGCAACTCCTCGACCGTCAGGCTGCCGGTGGACAGCCGATTGAGGCTGGCATCGGCCGCACTTGCAATGGCACCGCCGACCAAGGCCGTGTTGCCGCCCACCGTAATGTCGAAGCCGCCATTGCCGGCCTGGATGCCACTCTGCTCGGTGACGCTGGTATAGCTGCTGTTGACCTTCTGTTGGCTGTAACTGCCGCCGCTGCCCGAGCCGGTCGCCAGCGTCAGGCTGGCTTGTTGTTGCTTGCTCTTGTACTCGTTGGTGTCCTGCTCGCTCTTGATCAGCAGGTCGCCGCCGACATTGGCCAGCACCTTGTTGCCGATGGCCTGTGCACCCTGGATGGTGGTGTCGTTGCCGCTGACCAGGGTCAAGCTGTCGTTGGCCGTGATCACACTTTCCGTGCGTAGGTCGCTATTACCTTTGGCACTGCCCTTGCCCGCGGTGACCGACAGGTAGTAGCCCGTGACCGCGCCGACACTGATGCCGATCTCGCCACCGGCGTTCTTGTTCTCCGATTTGGTGGTATTGGTTTCCTTGTTGCTCAGCAGGTTGAGATTGTTTGCAGCGGCCAGGGCCACGTTTTCACCAGCGATCTTGCTGCCGATGACGTTGAGGTCACCGCCCGTCGCGGCGATGGTGATATCGCCGTTGCTGAGGATGCGGCTACCGCCGGTGGTTTCCTCGTGCGTGGTCGTCTTGCTCGACGAGCTGCTGGCGCCGATGCCAAGGCGCAAGCTCACGCCCGCCGCATTGGCGGCACCTTGTGCGCCATCCGCAGCGGCGGCGCCGGTCTTGTTCATGTTGCCGGCAACCGCCTGGCCGTCGTAGCCCTTCAGGCCATTGCCGACCAAGCCCACTGTGTCGCTGACCGCGTAACCTGCCTTGGCGGCGTAGAGCGCCTTCAGGCGATCGTCCTCGACCTCCGAGCCACGCTTGACAGCGCCGTAGATCGCCTGCGCGGCATCTACAGCCCCACCAGTCAACCCCAAGGTAATGCCTGCACTCTGCTGCTTGGACGTCTGCACCGTATCCGCGGTGTTTTCCGCTGCCGCAATCGTGACTTCCTTACCCACGATGGTGCTTCTGGTGGCGCTCAGTACATCGCTACCGGTGACGGACACCTTGTTGCCAGCTGTCATCGTCACCGAGCCGTCGGTACTGCCGACCAGGCTGCCGGCATTGGTGACCTCGGTGACATCTAATCCGTCGGTCTTCTTGGTGACGCCCAAGGCGACGCTGAATCCACCGCCGCCGTAGAGGCCGGACTTCTTGACTGTCTTTTCGTGTTCCTCGCTGTGCGTGTTCTGCACCGTGTCCAACGTGAGGTTGTTGCCAGCGGCCAACACCACATCGCCGGTGCTGGCGACCCGTGCGCCTTGCGACAGCAGATCGTTACCCGCCGCAACTTGCACCGTGTCGCCACTGAGTGTAGTAGTGACCGCCACGGTGTCGTGCCACTCATCATGCGTAGTGGTCGTCTTGCTGGAGAACGTGCCCTTCTTCTTCTTGGTCATGTCCTGCACGGCATCGTGCTGCTCGCTGCCGGCGAGCAGGTTGACGTCGTTGCCGGCGGCCAGGGTGATGCCGCCGTCCTTGGTGGCGGCCAATGCGGCAGTCAGGGTGATGTCGTTGCCCGCCTGCATGGCGAGGTTGCCGCCGGCGGTGAACTCGGTGCCGTGGACGGTTTCGTCGCTGGTGCTGGTGGTCTGCTTGAAGCGCTTGCGCGTTTCCAGGACGTCGCTGGTGTCCACCGTGGTCAGCGTGCTGGCGTTGATGTCGTTGCCGGCGCTGATGCCCAAGCCCTTGCCTGCATCGAGCTTGGCAGCGACCAGATTGACGTCATTGCCGGCGCTGAGGATCAGGTTGCCGCCGGCAGTGAGCGCCTGTTGGTCGATGGTTTGCGTAGTGGTCGTGGTAGTGACGCGCGTCTGCCGTTGCGTGAGTTGTAGCTGTTGGTCTCGCTGTCGTTGAGCACCGACTCGACATTGAGGTTGTTGCCGGCTGCAGCGATCAGATCGCCGCCTGCCTTCACTTCGGCCTGGCGAATGGTCAGGTCGTTGCCCGCAGTGAGCTGCAGGCTGTCGCCGGTGCTGATGCTGGTGCGGGTGGCGACCTTGCCGTCCAGACCGGTGGTCGGGGTCAGCGAGAGATTGTTGCCTGCCTGCAAGGCGGCGCTGCCGCCCGCGTTGATGCTGACGCCATGCAGTTGCAGGTCGTTGCCTGCGGACACGATCAGGTCTTTACCCGTGACGAGTGACACGGCATCGCCGCCACGCAGCAGGCCATTGTCGTCGCGCAAGGCACTCGGTGTGAGGCTCAGGTTATTGCCTGCAATCAGCGCCGCACTGCCGCCCGCCTGCACGCGGGTGCCGGTCAACGTCATATCGTTGCCGGCCATGAGTTGCAGGGTGTTGCTGGCGGTGATGCCCGACAGGATGCCGACGCCATTGATGGCCTTGGCCGCTTCGCTGACCAGGTTGTTGCCGGCGGCCAATGCGACATCGCGGCCCTGGATCTGGCCCTGGTTGAGCAGGTCGTTGCGCGCTTCCAATGCCACGGTGCCGGTGCCGCTGATACGCCCCTGGTTGAGCAGGTTGCCGGCGGTGATGCTGACGTCGGCGCCGGCAATGACGCCTTGGTTGCTCATGGAATTGCTGGCGTTGAGCTCGACGTTGCCGCCGGCAATCAAGGCACCATTGCCACGCAACTGCAGCGAGTTGGAGGCCAGGTAGACCACCGGCACCAGCACCTTCTGGCCCTGGTAGTCCTGCTCCACCATCCACACGATGTCTTGCGTGAGTGCAGCCGCCTGGGCGGCAGTTAGGCCAACGCCCATGCTCAGCTGCAGCTGGCCTGCAGCGGCCACGCCGGACTCGAGCAAGGCGCGGTACTGCGCCACGCCGTCGGCGTAGTTGCCCAAATAACGACGACCAGTGAGCTGGGTGATCTGGTCCAGCACCAGGCGCTGCTCGTAGAAGCCGTCGCCCAGGCGGATCTGGGTCCACTCCGGGTCCACGCCCAGCTTGTCCAGCAGGAAGTCGCTGCTGATGAAGTTGTCGTAGTTGACGAAGCGCGGATCGGTCTCGATCAGGTAACGAAGGCCCGGGCCATTGCTGATTACCAGTTGCAAATATTCAGATTGATATCTTTTTGAATAACCTCACCCCCACATTTCACCCACCTCTTCTTCTTGAAGCTTGAGCTAATATCCTAAAGATGATAATGAACCTCCGCGAAGTTTAACTATATTTAAACTTCACCTTGACTTGCTCATCAGCGGTAAATGAAATCACGAAAGAATTCCAAAAATCTCCGCGCTGACTAGCGCTATCCTTCAATGATTTCACCAAACCATATATTAACGAATTATTTATCGAATAGTTGCTTTGATCAACTTCCGCGCCATTTAACTTAACAACGAGAGACGTATCGATGTATCCATCGCCGAGGATAACCTCATATTCTAATTGATCGTAATCTCCTAACATCCCATCCCGAACCACGTTGAATAACTTATTTAACAACTCTATATCTTTAGTAATCATGCTTATTTATCTAGAGGAATTTTATTCGGCTCGTTTTCGAAAACCCTTGTTTTAACTTTACCATCAATCGTGTATGTGACGCTCAAAGTATCTGGCCGGGATGAATTAGGATTAGCTCTTTCAAACTTTATTGTCGTCGGCCCAACCACTTTCCCGGGATCGTTCAACGCTTTTTTTATTTCATTTTCATAAAACACTTTATAAGCCGAGTTATTAAAATTAGCATTCTGCGGGAAGAGATTATATCCGTCACACGATCCACCCTGGCTACAAGCCTGGGCATGTCCTCCAACGTCAGTATCACGACCTTCCCTACCTGCTGCTGTCTGCCTTGAATCACGTGGGACCTTTACATTGGAAGGCGTAAATGTCAACTCCTCAACTTGGCCGGCAGCGTTTGTCTTGAACGAATTTCCGTTATCGAGAACATAGTGAGTATTAGGACTTCTTGCTGCCGGATTATTCAGAATATCGAACTCAGCCGTCCCCTTAACTGCGCCATTGGAATTAATCCTGATACTTTGCGTATTATTGGAGATATCATTAAGCGCGCTCTTCGCATCTTTGGCTGAATCTATCTTTCCACCGATGCCCTGCGCACTCTCAAGAAGGCTATTGGCTGCCTTCCCTGTACTGATAACGCCGATAACAGACGCCATCGAATCGACGCCCATGCCTGCCATCAGACTGGTAGCAGGCCGTACCGATTGCAGCTGCTGCTCGCCCTGAGCCCCTAAGCCATAAGTCCCAATAAAATTTCCAAACGGATCAACGAGATACTGCTGTTTCTTGTTCAGCAAGAACTCGCCTGGCGCAGAGTTTTCGAACAGCGTACTCGCAACGGTCTTGACCGGGCCGCCAGCTGCCGCCATCGCGACGTAAGCGAGCGCCAATGCTGTGTCTTGGCCCAGCCAGTTGCTTGCTTTCTCAACGCCTCGCCCACCACTCTCGATGACCCCACTGACCAGCTGACCGGCGTGCAGTAGCCCCCCGGACGATTTACCGACTACCTCTACTGCTGGAAGCTTCTCGGCACTTCCAATAGCAGCGAGAGGCTGTCCATCAAGATCGATGCTTTGCGCGCCTTCAACATAGACCTTACCCAGCAGCCCGAGAACCGACTTCTGATCCACCATGTCCAGCGCACTGAAACTCTTGCCGAATTCCCTCTGCGCCGATGCTTCAACCAGCGCCATACCGGCCATGTTGTTGGCGACGCCAGGCGTTGTCAGCGCCGCCGCAAGGCTGGCCGGATCTGCACCATTCTTGATTGCCTCGTTGATCAGCGTACGCATGCCTTGCAACAGGGCTTCGTCACCGCCGGCCATCGCGCGCAGAGCGTCGGAGGCCAGCAGCTGTCGCTTACCGTCCCGGTAGTCGTAATAGCCATACTGCTGAGAGGTGTTGGCAGCGATGGCACCCGACGTGGCATCGCCCAACAGACCACCGGCGATCAGACCCAAGCCAATGCTGGCCAGGTTCATCGCCCCTTCGTGGGCAATACCATCGCCATCCACACCTTTGTTGATGCTTGCTGATAGCTTGGTCAGGAATCCTTCGTTGGCAGCCACACCAGCTGCAGCACTGAGGGCACTGCCCCCGCCAAGGCTCGCTTGGAACACGCCTGCTAGTACCTGCGTTGCCATCTTGGCGTTACCGCCATCGGACCACTGTTTAAGGCTGGATTGAGCGGAATCACGCCGCGCCATTGCTGCCGCACGCTCTTCATCGGTTGTGGCAGCCTGATAGTCATCGGCTGCGGCTCTTAGCTCTTCTGTTGCCGCGTCACGTCGTGCAGCAATCACTTCCTTGGCAGTACGGAATCCGACTTCCCCTGCAACCTGGCTCAGCTCGATCTGTTCCTGCAACTTGTTCGTATCGATCGCCTTGACACTATTGCCCTCGAGCACTGAAGCGCTGCGTTCCAAGCCTTCCAGGGCGCTGAAATCCTTGCTACGTATGTCAATAGCACCAGCAGCAATATCACTACGAGTAGTACTTGTTGCATTACTGTTGGCGCTACCCAGAGCGCTAAGCCCTGCACTGGCGGCCGATTGCGCTAACCCGGCACCACTGGTTCCCGCGCCCACACCGATGTTAGACGCCTTTGCCTTGGCTTCGTTTTGAAGAGCATCTACCGTCAAGCTTTCCGTGGACAGGCGATTGAGCACCGCATCCGCCGTGCTTGCAATGGCGCCGCCAACGAGGTGCGTATTGCCGCCAACACTGATGTCGAACCCACCATTGCCGGCCTGAATGCCGCTCTGTTCGTTGACACTCGTGTAGCTACTATTGACCTTCTGCTGACTGTAATTCGCGCTACTGCCGCTAAAGCCCCACACCAACGTCATGCCCGCCTGTTGCTGCTTGCTTTTGTAGTCGCTGGTGTCTTGCTCACTTTGTATCAGCAGGTCACCGCCGACATCGGCCAGCACTTTGTCGCCGATTGCTTGTGCGCCCTTGATCGTGGTGTCGTTGCCACTGATCAACGTCAAACTGTCGTTGGCGGTCACCACGCTCTCAGCGTGTAAGTCACTATTGCCCTTGGCACTACCTTTGCCCGCATAAGCAGTGAGATACACACCTGTGGTCGTACCAACGCTGACACCGATCTCGCCACCCGCGTTCTTGTTCTCCGACTTGTTGGTGTTGGTCTCCAAATTGCTCAGCAAGTTGAGGTCGTTCGCTGCAGAGAGCGCGACATTTTCACCATTGATCTTGCTACCGATGACATTCAGGTCACCGCCCGTCGCTGCGATGGTGACGTTTCCATCACTCAGGATGCGGCTACCGCCAGTGGTTTCCTCATGCGTGGTCGTCTTGCTCGACGCACTGCTTGCGCCGATCCCGATGCGTAGACTCACCCCCCCCATACTGCTGCCAGCGGCCGCAGCGGCCTGATACTCGGCCACGCCATCGCTGACTGCATATCCTGCTTTGGCGGAGTAAAGTGCCTTTAGACGATCGTCTTCTACCTCCGAACCACGTTTGGTCGCGCTATAGGCCGCTTCCGCCGCAGCTACTACCCCACCGGTCAAACCCAACGTAATGCCTGCACTCTGCTGCTTGGACGTTTGCACCGTGTCCACGGTGTGTTCCGCTGCGGCAATGGTGACCTCTTTGCCCACGATGGTGGTGCTGGTGGCACTCAGCACATCGCTACCGGTGATGACGACCTTGTTGCCAGCAGTCATCGTCACCGAGCCGTCGGTGCTGCCGATCAGGCTACCGCTGTTGGTGACCTCGGTGACGTCCAAGCCGTCGGTTTTCTTGGTGACGCCCAAAGCGACGCTGAATCCGCCGCCGCCGTAGAGGCCGGACTTCTTGACGGTCTTCTCATGCTCTTCGCTGTGCGTGTTCTGCACCGTGTCCAACGTGAGGTTGTTGCCAGCGGCCAACACCACATCGCCGGTGCTGGCGACCTGTGCGCCTTGCGACAGCAGATCGTTACCCGCCGCGATCTGCACCGTATCGCCACTGAGCGTGGTGGTGACCGCCACGGTGTCCTGCCACTCGTCATGCGTCGTCGTGGTCTTGCTGCTGAACGTGCCCTTCTTCTTCCTGGTCATGTCCTGCACGGCATCGTGCTGCTCGCTGGCGGCGAGCAGGTTGACGTCGTTGCCGGCCGCCAGGGTGATGCCGCCTTCCTTGGTCGCAGCCGATGCGGCAGTCAGGCTGATGTCGTTGCCCGCCTGCATGGCGAGGTTGCCACCGGCGGTGAACTCGGTGCCCTGGACGGTTTCGTCGCGGGTGCTGGTGGTCTGCTTGAAGCGCTTGCGCGTCTCCAGAACATCGCTGGTATCCACCGTGGTCAGCGTGCTGGCGTTGATGTCGTTGCCGGCGCTGATCCCCAAGCCCTTGCCTGCATTGAGCTTGGCAGCGACCAGATTGACGTCGTTGCCGGCGCTGAGGATCAGGTTGCCGCCGGCGGTGAGCGCCTGTTGGTCGATGGTTTGCGTAGTGGTCGTGGTAGTGACGCGCGTCTTGCCGTTGCGCGAGTTGTAGCTGGTGGTCTCGCTGTCGTTGAGCACCGACTCAACAGTGAGGTTGTTGCCGGCTGCGGCGATCAGATCACCGCCCGCCTTGACCTCGGCCTGACGGATGGTCAGGTCGTTGCCGGCGGTCAGCTGCAGGCTGTCGCCGGTGCTGATGCTGGTGCGGGTGGCGACCTTGCCGTCCAGGCCGGTGGTCGGGGTCAGCGAGAGATTGTTGCCTGCCTGCAAGGCGGCGCTGCCGCCCGCGTTGATGCTGACGCCATGCAGTTGCAGGTCGTTGCCTGCGGACACGATCAGGTCTTTACCCGTGACGAGTGACACGGCATCGCCGCCACGCAGCAGACCATTGTCGTCGCGCAAGGCACTAGGTGTGAGGCTCAGGTTATTGCCTGCAATCAGCGCCGCACTGCCGCCCGCCTGCACGCGGGTGCCGGTCAACGTCATGTCGTTGCCGGCCATCATTTGCACGGTGTTGCTGGCGGTGATGCCGGACAGGATGCCCACGCCATTGACGGCCTTGGCCGCTTCGCTGACCAAGTTGTTGCCTGCCAGCAGTGCCACGTCGCGGCCCTGGATCTGCCCTTGGTTGAGCAGGTCGTTACGTGCTTCCAGCGCCACGCTACCGGTGCCGCTGATGCGGCCCTGGTTGAGCAGATTGCCGGCGGTGATGCTGACGTCGGCGCCGGCAATGACGCCTTGGTTGCTCATGGAATTGCTGGCGTTGAGCTCGACGTTGCCGCCGGCAATCAAGGCACCATTGCCACGCAGCTGCAGCGAGTTGGAGGCCAGGTAGACCACCGGCACCAGCACCTTCTGGCCCTGGTAGTCCTGCTCCACCATCCACACGATGTCTTGCGTGAGCGCAGCAGCCTGCGCGGCGGTGAGGCCCACGCCCATGCTCAGCTGCAGCTGGCCTGCAGCAGCCACACCGGACTCGAGCAAGGCGCGGTACTGCGCCACGCCGTCGGCGTAGTTGCCCAGGTAACGGCGGCCCGTGAGCTGGGTGATCTGGTCCAGCACCAGGCGCTGCTCATAGAAGCCATCGCCCAGGCGGGTCTGGGTCCACTCCGGGTCCACACCCAGCTTGTCGAGCAGGAAGTCGCTGCTGATGAAGTTGTCGTAGTTGACGAAGCGCGGATCGGTCTCGATCAGGTAACGACGGCCCGGGCCATTGCTGCGCCAGGCGTTGATGCCGCCCAAGCCGGTGGCTGCGCGGCCCATCGCCGTGCGATCGGTTGCCGTGCCGTTGGACAGGCGATACAGCCCACCGATGGGCAGATCGATCTGCGTCAACGAGGTCTGCCCGCCACCAACGATGTTGGTCACGGGAATGGTGGCGGGATCGACACGCGTACGGGTTTCGTTTCCACCCGCTGCGACACCGGTGCCGGCGGCGGTGGTCTGCACATTCGTCTGGTCGACGGTGCTGCGCACCAGGCCGCTGTCATTGGACATGACCGGTGCGACCGACATCTTGACGATGCCGCTCGACGTGCCCAGCGTGGCGTCCTGCGTGTTGGCACCGACTTGCGTGCCTGTGCTGCCGCTAGTGTTGGTCGCGACACGGATGCTGCTCGCGCCGCTATTTGCCCGACCGGCGACCGTCTGTCCGCCGATGTTTTGAACGGTCTGCATGCCACGACCGCTTAGGCCGCTCTGGCTACCAACTGCAGCGAGGGATGCAGCGCTGACCGCCCGCCCATCTATGCCGACAGCGCCGTTGCTGATAGTGGCGCCATTGATGCTGACGCCTTGGCCGCCGGTCATGCTGGCGCCCAGTGCAACGTAGCTTGTATTACTAGTAGAAGAAGAGAGCGTTTTTGATTCGGTATCGTACGTGCAAATAGGGCGGCGATTCCCTTGATTTAGGGCGCAATCATCGATGACCGCGGTTACCGTGTACTCGTAATCCCTCTGAAGAACCTGCCGATTCAGAGCAAGCGCCTCATTCAGAATTGAATCTCCAACGACCAAGAGTCCGTCATTCAAACCACTGACACCGCGCTGATTCACCTGCAGCGCACCTGCTGCCGCAATCGTTGAGGCGTTATTGGTCACGCTGCCCGAAATTCCAATATTCCCGCCAGCGGCAATTCGCCCCTCGGAGCTTGCCGCTATCAGGCGCTCCTGCTGCTCGACCGAATAGGAACGATAGACCCCTGGATTTTTCCCGGTGTAGGGAGATCGAATAAAATAAGACTGCCTTGGGTAGACGATCCCACGTGACTCAATCAGTTCCTCAGGCATTGATGCATTAGCGGCAGCTTTTTCTTGATCGCTCAATGCACCAAGGGCTGCAGTCAGTACTCGGCGCCTGTTATTCAGCTGACTCGCCGCAATCAAAATACTCCCATCAGCCTCAATACTGCCCGACAGGTTATTCACCACCCCAGTCCGCGCTACCAGCGTGCCACCACCATCCTGCGCACCACCAATCGCGATATTGCCCAGGCTGAAAATGCGGGCATCGCGGTTGAGTAGCTGATCGCGCACGATCAGGTTCATGTTGCCGGTGGAACCCAGCAGGGCCGAACCATAGGCGGCGTTGTCGGTCGCACCGCCGAAATCGGCGCCGTTGACCAGCGTGCCGGTATTTACCGAGACATTGCCGCCGACGATGCTGCCGGTGTTGTAAACGCTGTTGGCGACGAGCGACAACGCGCTGTTGCCGGAAATGCTGCCAGCGTTGTCGATGACGTTGCCGCCGTTGAGACGGGTGTCGCTGGACAGGATGTTGGCACCGGCGCGATTGGTGATGCTGCCGGCGGTGATATCCAGCGTGCGTGCGGCCTTGAGCGTGGACTCGTTGACCAGATTGCCGCCCACGCGCAGGTTGAAGTTTCCGTTGCTGACCAGGTCCGCGCCAGCGCGATGCGTGTAGTCGCTGCGCAGGGTCAGGTCGAGCAGGTTCTGCGCCAGGATGCTGCCGCCGCCGTCGAAGCCCACGGTATCGATCACCACATCGCCAACACCTCCCGTCGTGCTGCCGGCGCCGATCTGGCCGCCAGCATTGCTGAGGCTTTGCAGATTCAGGCGGACCGCCTGTTCGGCCTTGATAGTGCCGTTGCGGTTATCCAGCGAGGCGCCCGCACGCTGCAGCAGGAAGTTGGCACCGGCATAGACCCTGCCGCCCTGATTGTTCAGTGCATTGGTGCCCGCAATCAGGTCGCCGCCGGCAACCAGTTGGCCGCCGGTGTTGGCGATGCTGGCCGCATCGATCACCACGCTGCCACGGCCACCCAGATTGCCGCCGGTGTTGGTCAACGCACCACCAGTAGTGATACGGGTCAGGCCACCGCCATTGCTGACGATACTGCCTTGGGTGTTGTCGATCAGCCCGCCGGAGGCGGCCAGCGTGTTGCCGGCATCCAGCTGGCCGCCGCTGTTGAGCAGCGCACCGGTGACGGCCACGTTGAGGTCGCGGCCCGCACTGAGCTTGCCGCCTTGATGATTGTCCAGTTGGCCGCGCGCGGTAATGCCGAGATCGCGCCCTGCCTGCAGGCTACCGGTACTGCTTATGTTTTCTGCAGTGATCACCGCGTCGGTGCTGGCACCGATGATGCCGCTGCCGTTGTCCAGGCCACGATTGAGCTCGACGCGCACGCTGCCGCCCATGCCGCCGCTGGTCACTGCCTGCGCCGTGCCGCCGCTGTTGCTGAGGCTGTCGGCACGCACTGTCAACGCGCCGCCGCTGGCCTGCAGCAGGCCGCTACGGTTGTCGACAGTCCCCCCGCTCTGCACGCTCAATCCGCGTGCGGCGACCGAGCCACCGATGTTATTGAGGCTGGCTGCGGTCAGCGTTGCATCGCCAGCAGCGGCAACCGTGCCGTTCTGATTGTTCAAGCCACCGCTGGCGCCGATGTTGAGCACGCCCTGGGTGACGATGCGCCCGCCGACATTTCCCAACGCGCCGCGGCTGGTCACCGCTGCGGTGCCGGTGCCGGCGTGCTCGATCCGCCCCTGCGCATTCTCCAGGCTGGCGGCCGTGACCGTGAGGTCCTGACCGTTGCTGGCCAGGGTTCCGCCGGTGTTGTCGAATGCGCCGCCGATGCTGACGCGGGTCGCAGCGCTGCCGCTCTGCACCATGCGGCCGCCCGCATTGTTCAAGCTGCCGCCATCGACACCGAGTTGCGTGGCCTGCAATTGGCCGCCGACACCATTGAGGCGGCCGTTATCGATGGCCCCCCCGGCCTGCACGGTCAAGGTGCCGCCTGCAAGCAGATCGCCGCCGCGATGATCGAGGCTTCCGGCAGTGGTGAGGGCCACGTTGCCGGTTGCGCGCGTGCTGGCACCTGCCAACTGCAGCCCAGCGCCCTGCGCAACCAGATTGCCACCTGCCAGCAGCCGGCCGGAGGCGCTCAGCTGGCGATCGGCGATCAGGCTCAAGGTGCTCCCGGCACCCAGATTGCCATCGCTGGCGATGCCCGCACCCACGGTGCCGGCGATGCTGATCTCGCCTGCGCGCAGGCTCAAGTTGCCTGCTGCCGTGGTCTGGCCCGCGTTCTCGATACGTGCACCCTGCAGGCCCACTGTGGCGCCGGTGACGACGCCTTGCTGACGCAGCACCGTCTCGCTTGCCAGCGTGATCTGTTGACCCGATAGCTGGCCTGCAACGGTGAGGTCGTTCTTCGCGCGCAGATCCAGGACGCTGCCCGCACTGAATGTGCCGCTCTGCGCCAACGTCCCATCGGTCTGTGCGGAGAATGCGCCAGCCGCGGCAAGACTGCCGCCGAGCTGCAGGTTACCGCGGCTGATCAAGGCGACATCGCCACGCTCGCTGCCCAGCTGGCCGCTACTGCTCAGCTGGCCGGCTTCCACCCGCAGGCCGTTGCCGCCGATCAGATCGCCGCGGTTATCCACCGCACCCGATGCAGTCAACCCCAGGCGCTGCAGGCCGTAGGCCTGGCCGGTCTGGCGCAGCGCGCCGACGCCGAGCGTCAGTTGATTGCCTGCACGTAGTGCGCCGGCATTGTCGAGCAACCCTGCAATGGTCAGCGTGGTATCGCCTTGCGCGAGCAACACGCCGGTAGCTGTATTGCTTGCGCTGGCAGCGGTGACGCTCAGGCTTTGGCCGGCGACCACCTGTGCTGCATTGGTCAGTGCGCCTGCCGCGCTCAGCAGCACCGCACGATCGGCCTGGGCCACTCCGGCAACTGCCAGGTTGCCGGTACTGCGCAGAGCGATATTTGTCGCCGCATCCAGTGCGCCGCGGCTGTCGATCGCCGCGCCGTCCAGGCTGATCGCGCCACCACTCTGCAGCACGGCGCCCTGTCCGGTAGTGACGGTGGCGCCGCGCAGCGTTGCGTCGCCGCCGGTGGCGGCCTGTGCGTTGAATGCCAGGGTGCGCTGCGCCTGCAGATCGAGTTGCGCGGCCGACTGCAGCGTTCCCGCTGCGACGAGGTCGCGGCCGGCGTGCAACGTGACCGATTGCGCCTTGAGCGAACCGCCCTGCTGCAGATCGCCTGCTGCGGTTGCCTGCAGCGTGGTTGCCGCGGCCACCACACCTTGCAAGCCGATGTTGCCGCGGCTGGTCAGGGTGACGGTGGAGGTTTCACTGCCAAGCTGGCCACTGCTTCGCAGACCACCCGCGTCGATCAGCAGGGCGTTCTTGGCGACCAGGCTGCCGCGGTTGTCGACAAGCCCGGTGACGGTTGCGTTCAACGCCTTGCCCGCCACTGCAGAACCGCTCTGATCGATGCTGGCGGCAGTGATGCGAAGGTCGTCACCGCTCTGCACGCTCCCCGCATTCTGAAGTGCGCCGGTGACCAGTGTGACGCTGCCCGTGCCAGCCAGCGCACCCGTCGCCGCGTTGGCGATCGCGCCACCCTGTACCGAAAGATCGCGGCCTGCAACGACCTGGCTGGCGTTACTCAACACGCCATCGGCGCTGAGCACGACATCGCGATTGGCTTGCGCCACACCCGCCAGGGTAAGCCCTCCGGTGCTGCGCATGCGCAGGTCACTGCCCGCATCGAGCGCGCCACGGCTATCGATGGCAGCACCGTCCAGGGTGATCAGCCCAGCGCTTTTCACGATGGCGGCGTTGCCGGTGGCGATGCTGGCGCCGCGCAACGCGGCATCGCTGCCCGCCTGCGCCTGGCCGTTCAACACCAGGGCACGCTGCGCTTGCAGATCCAGCGTGGATGTCGCCTGCAGGGTGCCGCCAGCGGTAAGGTCGCGACCAGCCTGCAGGCCGATGGTTTGCGCGCTAAGCGAACCGGATTGCACCAGGTCACCGCCCGCCGTGGCCTGCAGCGCGGTCGCTGCCGACACCACGCCTTGCAGATCAATGCCGTTCTGGCTGGTGAGCGTCAGTGCGCCATTCACCGATCCTAGCTGGCCAGTACTGGTGATGCTGCCAGCGGCGATGGTCAGATCCTGGCCCGAAACCAGCTGGCCGCGATTGTCGAAGGCGCCGGTCGATGCAATGGACACTGCGTCACCGCTGTACAGGCGACCGCGCTGCAAGAGCGAGCCTGCCGACAGCGCAAGCCCGCGTTCCCCATGCAGGCTGCCGGCGTTGTCCAGCACGCCGGCGACATCAACGCGCAAATCGCGCAGCGCGCCAAGCGTGGCATCGGCCATGTTTTCAGCGCTGGCGGCCTGCACGCTGAGGTCGCGGGCTGCCACCACTTGCGCGCCATTGCGCAACGCGCCGTTGGCGGTCAGCGTTACATCGCGCCCGGCCTGGGCAACGCCGGCCAGGGTCAGATCGCCTGCACTGCGCACGCTCAGATCGGTGGCGGCATCGAGCGCGCCACGGCTGTCGATGGCACCGCCATCCAGGGTGATGCCGGCCCCGCTCTTGAGGATGGAGGCGTTTCCAGTCGTCACGGTAGTACCGGCCAGCGCGGCAGGTCCCGCAGCCGAGGCCTGCCCATGCAACGCGAGTGCACGCTGTGCCTGAAGATCCAGCACGGAGGCCGACGTCAAGGTGCCATCGACGGTGATATCGCGACCAGCCTGCACCGACACGGACTGCCCATTGAGCGAGCCGGCCTGCTGGAAATCGCTACCGGCAGCAGCACGCAATGCCGTTGCTGCCGAAACGACGCCATCGAGCTGCATGAGGCCCTGGCTGGTCAACGCAACATCGGCACGCTCGCTGCCCAGCTGACCGCTGCTGCGCAAGATGGCTGCGTCGACCTGCATCGCGTCCTTGGCGATCAACGTCCCGCGATTGTCCAGCGTGCCGGCGACCCCGACATGCATGCGCTTGCCGGCAGACACGCTGCCGCTCTGGTCCAGCGCCGCAGCAGTGAGCTGCACATCGCCACCCGCCTGTATGCGCCCGGCGGTGCTGAGCTGGCCAGCTGTGGTCACGGCTACATCGCCCTCGCCCGCCAGCACGCCAGCGGACAGGTTGTCCAGACGCTGCGCCCGCAGCGCCAGGTCGCGACTGGCAACGATGCGTGCGGCATTGCTGACCGTAGCGCCAGCGGCCAGACCGACATCGCGGCCGCCCTGTACCACGCCGGCCAACTGCAGATCGCCATCGCTACGCATCTGCAGGTCGCCGCCGGCGTCCAGCGTGCCGCGGCTGTCGATTGCCGCCGCTTGTACCGTGATGGCACCACCGCCCTGCAGCACCGCGCCCTGGCTCGTGCTCAAGGTGCCGGCGCGCAAGGACGCGTCGCTCCCTGCACGGCCTTGTCCGGCAAACGCCAATGCACCCTGGGCCTGCACGTCCAGCGTGGACGCCGATTGCAGCGAGCCGGTGGCGCTGAGGTCACGCCCGGCCGCCAGGACGATCGCCTGTGCCGTCGTCGAACCGGCCTGCTGCAGGTCTCCGCCAGCAGTGGCCTGCAACGTGGTTCCCGCAGCCGTCACCCCTTGCAAGGCCATGTCACCTTGGCTCGCCAGGCGCACCTGGGCCGCCTGGCTGCCAAGCTGCCCAGTGCTGCGCAGACTGCCCGCTTCGATCTGCAAGGCGTTGGCGGCCACAACATTCCCGGTGTTGACGAGCGCCCCGGCAACCGACGCCGAGAGCGTATTGCCGGCACCGAGGCGGCCGCTCTGGGTCACTGTGTCGGCAGTGATCTGCAGGGCGTTGCCCGCGTACAGGCTGCCCGCGTTGTCCAACGCGCCGGCGGTGGCAACACGCATATCGGTGTCGGACGAGAACACCGCACCCTGGCCATTGCGCAAGGCGCCCGCGTCTACCTGCAGTCCGCCAGTGGCGACCACGTTGGCACGATTGTCCAGCGAAGCGCCGGCCCGCAGCGCTGCGTCACCTGCGCTCTGTACGGTGCCACCGAGCGACAGGTCGCCGTTGCTTGCGATGCGCAGATCGCCGCCCGCGTCGATCACTCCGTCGTGATCGATCGCCGCGCCACGCATCTGCAGCGCGCCGGCACTGCGCAATTGGCCGCGCTGGCGCAGTGCGCCGCCTGCCGCGAGATCCAAGGCGCCCGTCGACTGCATGATGGCATCGCTGGCCAGCACCCCGCCGGAGGTCACGCTCAGCGCGCCACGCGTGGCCTGCAGGGTGCCGGACACACTGGCATCGCCGCCGCTGCGCAGGCTCACGCTTGCGGCATTGAGGGTCCCTGACACCTGCGCATCGGCACCGGCGTCCACTGCCAATGCCCCTGCCGCCACGGTATTGCCGGCCAGCCGCATGGCGCCGCGGCTGCGTAACGTGGCATCACCGCGTTGGCTGCCCAGGTCCCCGCGGCTCTCCAGCTGCGCCGCATCCACGGTCAGCGCATTGCCCGCGACCAGCGTGCCGCTGTTGAGCAGGCTGCCTGTCACGGTCGCCTGCACATCGCGCGCGGCGGACAGACTGCCGGCCGCGGTCACCGTGCTGGCCTGAAGACGCAGATCGCGCCCTGCATGGCCGCTACCGTTGGTGTTCAACGCGCCGGCCCGCAGATCCAGGTCGCCGCCCGCAGAGACGGCGCCACGTTGCGCGATGTCGATCACGCCAGCGTTCAGTGCAACCGTCTCCGCAGCGATCAACTGCCCCTGCACCTCCAGGCGACCACCGGCCTGCACGTCCGCGCCCTGCCCGGCTTGTGCCAGCCCGCCCAGGCGCACGGCGTCGCTACCGACAACGCGCAATGCGGTTGCCGCATCCAGCGTACCGAGTGCATCGACCGCGCCGGCATTCAACGCAATCGCGCCACCACTCTGCAGGATGCCCGACAGTCCGATCCGGTTGGCACGTGCGGTAACGCCCGCGCCGCCGTAAGCCACGCCGGCGCTGCTCAACACGCCGTCGGCGCCCAGCTCCAGTGTGCCGGTGGCATGCAGGCTGCCATCGGCGGCCAGTTCAGAACCGAACAGACGGATCGCTCCTGCGCTGCTACGGCCAACATGACTCAGGGCACCGCTGGCCTGCGCATCCAGTGCGCCAGCGGCCACCAGGTCTCCCGCAAGATTCATGCGCGCAGCCCGCAGGGTCACATCGCCTTGCTGTGAGCCGAGCACACCGCGTTGATCCAGACCGCCGGACGCACGCACGTTCACGCCATCGCGCGCCACGCTGGTGCCGCTCAGGCTCACATGGCCGGCACTATCGATCTGTAGATCGCCGCTCTGTGCCGCCAGGGTGCCGCGACTGACCACACCAACGCCGGCTTCGGTGGCGATCAGGCGGATGCGGTCGGCATACATGCCGCCCAGCTGCGCCACGTCGATGCCGATCGACGGTGCTGCGCCATAGGTGCCGGGCAACACATCCAACAGCATGCCGTCGACATTGATACGCCCGGCACCTGCGCTGGCCACCAGTTCCTTGGTCCAGATCGAGCCGTCGACACCGAGTTGCCGCGAGAGCAGATCCAGACGATCCACATTGAATGCGTCCAGGCCGTTGCTACCAATGCTGAGCGCGCCACCGGTGATGGTGAAACCATTCAAGCCGCCATCGCTTCCAAGGTTCGGCGTACCGGTGGTGAGCGTGACGCGCGAGGTATTGAGGAACCCGCAGCCATCGCAGGAAATGCCGTTAGGGTTGGCGATCACCAACTGCGCCTTGGCGCCGGCAATTTCGGTGTACCCCTGCAGCCGGCTGCTCGCCGATGTGACCTCGTTGAGGATCAACGAAGCAGCACCGCTGCGCTGCAGATTGTTGTTGCCGGCAACGTAACCGCCCAGCTCGGTCTTTGAGATCTGCGCGCTGTTGTTGAGGATCAGCCCGTTCGGGCCGACATTGAAATTGCTGTAGCGATTGTGCGAAATGCCGCGCGCGTTGGGTGCGACGATGTCCACCACCGGCACGCCGTTGGCTGCCACCTGCTGGCCAGGCGTCTGCCCGCCGGGATTGGGGGTGGGGGCGACCTGCGCCCACGCCGGAAACGATGTCCAGGTCACGGTGACGCACAGCATCAGCGCCAGAGCGCGCTTGCTGTATTCGGCCATGTAACCACGCACGCTCATCGCTTCGCTGTCCATCATTTCTCTCTCGCCGCCTGTCGACGGCATCAATCAACTCGCGCACTGCCGGCTGGCAGCACGATCCATGTCAGAACTGGTAGATCACCCGCGCGCCGTAGGCCGGCTGCGCACTTCCAAAGCCGTCGGGGCGATGGATCGCCCAGCCGGCAAATGCATCGACACTGGCGCCGAACCAGCCGCCACGCAGACCCAATGCCCCGCCCACCAGACTGCGACCGCGCAGCCCGCTGGCACTGGTGCCATCGATGCGGCCCGCATCCAGCCCCAGGTAAGGCGTGAGGCCGATCCGTTGCACCGGAAAACTCAGGGTATTGCGCCAGTACGCGCCTTTTTCCGCACCCAGCGTCGCTTCACCATCGAATCCGCGCACGCTGTAACGGCCGCCGATGGTGACGAACTCGGAGCCAAGCAACAGTTCGCCGGCGGTCTGCGCGCGCAGACTGCTTTCCCATGCCATCGGCACCGGGCCCAGCTTGAACGGTAATGCGGTGCTGACATCCAGCGTGGTGACGCCATAACGAAACGTGGGGAAGCCGATCTGCGGGTCGTACCCGGTCCACTGGCTGTTGAACCACGGCGTACCGCGCCGATGCGCGAGGCGTACGTCCAGCTGCATCGCGCCCAGATAGCGCCGATGGGTGAAGTAGAACTCCGCGCTGCTTGTGTCACGCCGCTGGATGCCGATTTCCACGCCATCCAGATAGCTGCGCGCCCGCCGGCGGCCGATGGTGACCCCGGCCGAGGTCTTGCTGGTGCCATCACGGTGCAGCACGCGCTGGATATCCAGTTGCGCGTTACTCGATTCGCCGCTGGACTGGAAGGTCTGCAAGAAGCCATCGACGCGCTGGTGATAGCGATAGGACGATGCCGACAACGCCAGCGTCCACCATCCCCACGGCAGGTTGTAGCTCAGGCTGTTGCCACGCGTGCCGCGCTCTTCGTCGCGGGTGGCCAGATCGTGGCTGTAGCCGATGCTCAGCAGGTCGTTGAGACCCAGCGGATTGTCCAGCGACACATCCAGCCCGCCCTGCACGCGCCCTGTGGCTTCCACGCCCGAATCCTCGGCGTTGACCACACCGCGCCAGCGTCGCCCATGTTGCAAGGTGATCACCAGATCCGATTCGCCCGGTGCGTCGCCCGGGGCGATGTCGATCTTGGCATCCTGTGATGGGAGGCGCTTGAACTGTTCTACCGCCTGTTCGATCGCGCGCAGGTCCAGCAGGTCACCACTGCGCAACGGCAAGGCCGTTTTCCAGTGCGCGCCACCGGTATCGGAGACCACGCGCACCGCACGCAGACGCCCGGGCATCAGTTCGAGGCGCAATTCGCCGCGCGACAGGTCCTGCTCGGGGATGCCGATGCGGGTGGTGACAAGGCCGCGCGCGACCAGTTGGTCCAGTGCGCGGCGGCGAATGATGTCGACCCCGGCGCGGCCGATGCAACGTCCCTCATAACGGCGCAGCGATTTCCACAGCCACGCGAAGCGCGCAGCGTCGTCGCCCGCACCAGACAAACGCACGCGGGTGATCGAAAAGCACAGCTCTTCCGCCGGCAGCAGCGTGCTGCGCGCATCGACACGCTCGGCGTCGTCGCGCGGCCCGGCGAAGGGCGCCTGGCGCTCCTGCTCCTGCCGACGCTGGATCTCTTCGGCCTGGCGCAGCTGCTCCTGCCGGTCCAGGCTGGTCGGTGCCGATTGTTGTGCAGCCGCCGGCCCGGCGATCGCCCATAGGCAAGCCGCCAGCGCCAACGCCGCCGATCGCGTCCACATCAGTCATGCCCCCGTGCAACGGCCACGCCTCGACACGCCGTCGCTCGCACCACCGTCCTGGCCGCCAAAACGGCGGCACAACCCGTCGGACCAGTGAGTGCGGCGCAACTGTGATGCAGTGTTAAGAACAGGTCAACGCGCCGTGTAGGGGCCACCCTGTAAGGAAATCCCGACAAATCTCGTTATGTGATCAAAGTCACTTAAAAAGTGCAGTTCAACGGCGCGGTGCAGGTGCGCCCGCGCGTCAACGGACACTCTCTTGAGACTAACTTCCGGCAACGCGCCGTTATAAAGCAAATTCGAGGAATGCCTTTCAGCACATAGGGCGAGAACGCCGCCCTCGGTGCACGGCTCCGATGCACATCCGCAGCGCTGACGACACCCAACAGAACCCCGATCACATCGTCGCTGCATCCGAATTTCCGGACGCGCCGTAAGTGTGCTGACTTGCGCACTTAGATCAAGCGAACCCATGCGATGAACATCGCGTAAACATCGTGATGACATTTGCTTTACATGGGCATACGCAGTATCGCCGCTCTTCATAGCCAGGACTGCTTGTGAATCTCCCCCTTTCCCTGTTTGCACCGACACGTGCAGCGCGGTCGTCCTGACCACACAGGCGCACTCACTCCCCTGCTCAGCCTCGCTCTGTTTGCCGCATGTGTGCCCCTGGCGCACAGCGGAGAAGTGCGGCCGGCAGCTGTGACTGACGCCTCCATCGCCCCGACACCCATGCAGCAGGCCGAGCAACTGCGCGGCCAGCAGCGCTATGCGGACGCGTTGGCCATCTACGAACGCGTGCTGCGCAACGACCCGCGCGACAAGGGGGCGTACACGATGCGTGCGCTCACCCTCGCCGATCTGGGCAGCGCGCAGCTGGCCGCCGAAGCGGTGTGGCGTCATCCGGACTGGTTTTCGCCGCAGGAGCGCGAGCGCCTCGACAATGATCGCGTGGCGCGCATGATTGGTTGGGCCAGTGCCGAGCCGGTCGATGCCGCGCACCGCTACGCGGAGACCGACCAGGCGCTGGCCAATGTGGCGCGTATCCAACGCGATGCGCCGCCGCAGGTCGCCTGGGAAGCCACGCGCCTGCGCGTGGACAGCCTGGTCGCCCTCAACCAGCGTCAGCGCCACCGCGATGTGGTTGCAAACTACCAGGCGCTGCGCGCAGACGGCGTCGATGTCCCGAGCTACGTGCTGCCTACCGTGGGCGACTCGCTGATGGGCTTGCGCCGCCCCGCCGAGGCAGAGGGCGTACTGCGCGAAGCACTCAAGCACACGCCCGACGACTTCGGCACGCAGGTATTGCTGGGGTATGCATTGCTGGAGCAGGAACGCTTCGATCAGGCGATGCCGCTGTTCGAACGATTGGCGGCCAGCCAGGCGCCGTGGCCACGGCGTGCCGGTGCGTCCAGCGGCTATGAAAACTGGGACCGCTTCAGCGCCGATGTTGCGCTGGCAACCGCGCGCTCGGCAGCCAACGACAACCGCGGCGCGGAGCAGCTGCTGCGCGAACGCGTGGCCATCGGGCCGGACAATGCCGAACTGCAGGCCGCGCTGGCATCCATCGAATCGCGCCGCGGCCATACCACGCAGGCGCTGCAGCGCAATCAGATGGCGTTGACGCTGGACCCGCATCAAAAGCAGGCACGCGGTGGCATGGTCGAAAACCAGCGCGACCTCGATCGCCTGGACCTGGCCGATACCCAGTTCACCGCCTTGCGCGCCGAGTATCCCGACGATGTCGGCCTGCAGCGGCTGGGGGCATCGCTGGAACGTCAGCGCGGGTGGCAGGTCCATCTGAGCCATGCCTGGGGACGCAGCGATAACGACAACAGCGCCACGGCAATTTCGCCGCTCGGCAACCATTTCGGCAGTTCGCTGCTGGAAGCCGAATCGCCCCTGCTCGGCGAGCGCTGGCGAGTGGGCCTGCGCGCGCGCGACGACTGGGCCGATTTTCAGGACACCCGTGTGCGCTACCGCAGTTTCTGGCTGGGCACGCATTACGGCTACGACCGCCTGGACCTCAGCGCGTACGGCGGCCGGGCGCTGGACGATTTCGATCGCGATGGCACCGCCTGGACGCTGGATGCGGGTTGGCGCTTTTCCGATGCCTGGTACGGCAGCGTGGCCTGGCGCACACGCGATCCGGACGCCTCGTTGCAGGCCCGTCGCCTGGGTATCACCGGCGACAGCATCGGCGCCACGTTGCGCTGGACGCCAAGCGATGAAACACGCTGGGAGCTGCAGGCGCGCCAGCTGCGCTACAGCGACGGCAACCGGCGCGATCAGCTCGATCTTTCGGGCAGCCAACGCCTGTGGGCCAGCCCGCATGTGCTGGTCGACGGGCTGTTTGCCGCCTCGGCCGGGCGTGCGCACGACGACCGCGTGGTCGACTACTTCAACCCACGTCGAAGCATGGGCGTGGCCGCAGGGGTGCGTGTCGAACAGATCGGCTGGCGCCGCTACGACGCAGCCTTCCGGCAACGCCTGGACGTGACCGCCGGCCCGACCTACCAGTCCGGCTTCGGCAGCCAATGGGTTCCTGCCGTGGCGTACCGGCATCTATGGTCGCTGGGCGATGGCAGCGCACTGACGTATGGCGTGAGCTGGTCGCGCCCGGTCTACGACGGCCGGCGCGAACACCAACTTGGATTGGACCTGGATTTCCGATGGGGAGGTACGCCTTGATCCGCCTGCCGCTATTGCTGCTCGCGTTGCTGCTGATGACGTTTGCGTCGTCGGCACACGCGGGTCTGCTGGTGCTCAGCTACCACGACATTCGCGACGACGTCGCGGCCAAGGGCGACCCTGATCGCTACGCGGTATCCACCAGCAACTTTGCTGCGCATCTGGACTGGCTGCGCTCGCACGCTTATCACCCGGTGAGCGTGCAGCAGGTGCTGGACGCACGTGCCGGCCGTCGCGCATTGCCGTCGCGGCCGGTGTTGCTCACCTTCGACGATGGCTTGCGCAGCGTCTACACCCGCGTGTTTCCGTTGTTGCAGGCCTACGGCTACCCCGCGCTCGTTGCGCCGGTGACCAGTTGGGTCGAACTGCCTGCAGGCAAGGTCGTGCCCTACGGCCCACGCGATTTCACCGGCGACGATTTCGTGACCTGGGCGCAACTGCGCGAAATGCAGGACAGCGGCCTGGTCGAAATCGGCTCGCACAGCGATGACCTGCACAAGGGCATCGCCGGCAACCCGTTCGGCAATCAGACGCCTGCTGCGGTGACGCGCGAGTGGCATGCAGACAGCGGCTATGAAAACGAAGCCGACTATCGCCGGCGCATCGAGACCGACCTGCGCCATAGCCGCGATGCCATCGTGGCGCATCTGGGCAAGCCGCCGCGGGCGATGGTGTGGCCGTATGCCGCCTACAACCGCGCCAGCAACGCCATTGCCGCGCAGTTGGGCATGACGCTCAGTTTCGACCTGGAAGGCCGCTCGCACGAAGCCGATATCGGCCAGCAGGGGCGCGACCGCGTGGATGGCCAGTCGCTGGCCAGCCTCGGGCGCTTGTTGCTGTTCAACAACCCCGATGTGCGCGACCTGGCCGGCGAATTGCGCCGCGACCTGTCGCGCGATGGCCTGCGCGCCATGCAGATCGATCTGGACTACGTCTACGACCCGGACCCCGCACAGCTGGCGCGCAACCTCGACATCCTGGTTCAGCGCGTCAAGGACATCGGGCCAAGTCATGTGTTCCTGCAGGCCTTCGCCGACCCGGATGGCGATGGCGCCGCCGATGCGCTGTATTTCCCCAACCGGCATCTGCCGATGCGCGCGGACCTGTTCGGGCGCGTCGCCTGGCAGCTGCGCACCCGCGCCGGCGTGCGTGTGTTCGCCTGGTTGCCGGTGCTTGGCTTCCACCTGCCCGATGCGCAGCAACAGGCCGCATTGCAGGTCCGCGGCAACGACCCCAAGGACGTGCCGCGGCTGGATCCGAGCAACCCGCGCACGCGCGCACTGGTGGCCGACATCTACGAAGACCTCGCTGCCAATGCCTACTTCGAAGGCCTGCTGTTCCATGACGATGCCTACCTGCGCGATGACGAGCTGCCGGCCTATGGCGGCGGCGATCCGGCACGACGCACCCAGGCGCTGATCGGCTTCACCCAGCAGCTGAAGACAGCCGCAGAACGTTGGCGCCCGAAGCTGGTGACGGTGCGCAACCTGTTTGCGCAGCCGGTGCTGGAGCCGCACAGCGAGGCCTGGTTTGCGCAGCGCCTGGATGCCTTTGCAGCCGCCTACGACTACACCGCGCTGATGGCGATGCCATACATGGAAAATGCCGACGACCCGCAGCAGTGGCTGAGCGAGCTGGCCAGGCGCGTCGGACAACAGCCACGCGGCTTCGACAAAACCATGTTCGAACTGCAGACCGTCGATTGGCGCACCGGCAAACCGTTGCCCGAGGGCGTGCTGCTGGCGCAGACCAGACTGCTGCTGGCGGCAGGCGTGCGTCACCTGGCGTATTACCCGGACGATTTCATTGGCGGCCATCCGTCTCTGCCCGAAGCGCGCGAAGCCATGTCGGCCCGCCAATTCCCCTATCTCGAGCGATGACCGATGACGACCAGCCTCTTACTGGCCGCCCTGTTCAACTTTGCGTTCTTCTACCCGATCATCATGGCGTTCTTCTGGATGATCGGCGGGATCTACTACTACCTGCGGCGCGAACGCGGCACGCCGGGCCCGTCCAAGCCGCCGCCGATGGCCAGCGAACCGTTCGTATCGCTGCTGATGCCTTGCTACAACGAGGCCAAGCACGTGGCCGAAACCATCGCGGCGATGAGCGCGCAGCAGTATGCGGACTTCGAGATCATCGCGATCAACGACGGCAGCACCGATCGCACCGCCGAAGTGCTCGACGACCTCACTCACCAGTATCCGCGCCTGCGGGTGGTGCACCTGGAACAGAACCACGGCAAGGCCAACGCACTGCGCGTGGGCACGCTGGCAGCGCGCTCGGACTATCTGGTGTGCGTGGATGCCGATGCGATCCTGGACCCGAATGCCACGCGCTGGATGGTGGGTCACCTGGTGTCCGGCCCACGCGTGGGCGGGGTCACCGGCAACCCGCGTGTGCGTAACCGCACCACCTTGATGGGCCGCATGCAGGTGGGCGAGTTCTCCGCGATCGTCGGGCTGATCAAGCGCGCGCAACGCGTGTATGGCCGCCTGTTCACCGTTTCCGGTGTGATCTGCGCGTTCCGTCGCTCGGCCCTGCACCACGTTGGCTTCTGGTCCGACAACATGGTCACCGAAGACATCGACATCTCCTGGCGCCTGCAGCTGGACGGCTGGGATATCCGCTACGAACCCAACGCACTGTGCTGGATCCTGATGCCGGAAACCTTCCGCGGCCTGTGGATGCAGCGCCTGCGCTGGGCCCGCGGCGGCGTCGAAGTGCTGCTCAGCCATGGCCGTCGCGCGCTGGCCTGGCGCAGCCGTCGCATGTGGGCAGTCCTGCTGGAGTACGCGCTGAGCCTGATCTGGGCCTATGTGATGCTCTTCATCATCGTGCTGTGGGCCTTGGGCAAATTCATCGCGATGCCGCCTGCGCTGTATGTCGACACCATCCTGCCGCGCTGGCATGGCCTGGTGCTGGCGGTGGTCTGCCTGCTGCAGTTCGGCACCAGCCTGATGATCGAACGCCGTTACGAAAAAGGACTGGCACGCCAGTTCTTCTGGGTGATCTGGTACCCCGCTGCGTTCTGGATGATCGGCATGATGACTGCAGTCATCGCCTTCCCCCGCGCCCTCATTGCACGCCGCAATACGCGTGCCCGCTGGAAAAGCCCCGACCGAGGAATTCAATGACACCGCCCATCATCAACCTGCCGCAACGTCTGGGCCGCTCGCGCCGTCTCGCCTACGGTGCCGCCACCGCCGGCGCGTGGATGGTCTATTTCTACCTGTGGGCACCGCTGGCAACGCTGCTTGCCTGGTTCTTTGGCCTGCGCAGTGCCTATACCGAGCTGTATCTGCGCCACAACGCCATCGACCCGTTCGCGCTGGGCGCGCTGCCGGTGATCGCGCTGATGGCCGCCGTCACCACGGTCGGCTGGGCCGAGTACAACCGCCTGCGCTTTGCCAACGCCGACAAGCGCAAGCGCCCGCGCACCGTGGCCGAGCCGGAAGTCGACCAGCGCCTGGGCGCCACCGAACAGTTGGGCAGCCTGCTTCGGCACAGCCGCATCTCCAGCGTCTCGATGGACAAGTCCGCCAAGCCGGTCGGTGTCCGCGTGCTACGGCATCGCTGATGCCAGCCACGCTGCATGCTGGCCATTGCAGCCTTTGCGACGTGCCCGATGGCCACCGCCGCCGATGCGAACGATGCGACGCCGCCTTGTTCAGGACGGCGGCTTGTCGCGCGCCTTGCGCTGCGCAGCTTGCGCGCTCCGCTTCGTTGCACTGGCTGTAGGTAGCGGAGCAGCATGCACTGCCCCAACCGCCGGGCCGTTTTCGAACGTCCTGACAAAATCGATGAATGCCCTGAGCGCCGGCGGCGACAGGTTGCGATTCGGGTAATACAGGTAGGGGCCCTGGAACGGCTGCCACCAGGGCTGCAATACTGGTTCCAGGGTGCCGGCATCGAAGTGGGGCTGCAGCCATTCCTCGAACAGGTGGACGATTCCCTGCCCCGCCACCGCTGATTGCACGGCCAGATCGCTGCCGCCGCCGATCTCCACCAGCAACTGCCCCTGCGGGATGATGGTGACCACCTCACCGTCCCGCTCGAATTCCCAGTCCGCCATGGCGCCGCTGGGGAAGCGGCCACGGATGCAATCGTGGTCGAGCAACTCACGCGGATGGTGTGGCCGTCCGTGGCGCGCCAGATACTGCGGCGACGCCCCGGTTGCGATGCGTTGCACGCGCGGGCCGATCGGCATGGCCACCATGTCCTGCTGCAGACGCTCGCCATAACGGATGCCCGCATCGCAACCTGCGGCGATCACGTCGACGAAATTTTCTTCGGTCAGGATTTCCACGCTGATATCCGGATAGGCCGCCATGAAAGCCGGCAGAATCCGCGGCAGGACCAGGCGCGCAGCACTGACCGGCACGTTGAGCCGCAAGGTGCCGGCCGGCGTGTCCCGGAAAGCGCTGATGACCTCCGTTGCGCTATCGAGTTCGATCAGCGCAGGCTCGATGCGCGCCAACAGTGCCTTCCCCGCATCGGTCAAGACCACGCTGCGCGTGGTGCGGTTGAACAGCCGTACGCCCAGCCACGCCTCCATCCGCTTCACCGCATCGCTCAGGTTGGATGCGCTCACGTCGGCGCTTTTCGCCGCCTCGCGGAAGCCGCCTGCCCGCGCAACCCGGACAAAGCTCTCCATATCGCTCAGCCGACCGCTCATTGTTCGAATTTCCGTACAAGCCGTTCGCTTTGTACCGGATTGTCGCACAGCACCGGCCGCCCTAGATTGCACACACGGTCAGACGGCAGTCCCCAGCGCACCGCTTCCGGGCTGTCAGATCAAGTCACCTGCACTACCAGCGCGCGCACGCCGCGGCATCTCCACGTTTCACCGCAGCGACCCGTCACCCATCCCCTCTAGGAACAGCAATGAACAACGACACACGTCTTGGCGGCACCTTTACCCTGCCCGGCACCGGCATCTCCATCAAGCGGATGGGCTACGGCACGATGCAGCTGCCGGGAGCGCATGTGTGGGGGCCACCCCGCGATAAGGCCGCAGCGCTGGCCGTGTTGAAGGAGGCGGTTGCGCTGGGCGTCGACCACATCGACACCGCCGAATTTTACGGCCCGCATGTGTCCAACCAGCTGATTCGCGAAGCACTTCACCCATACGCCGACGGGTTGCGGATCGTCACCAAGATCGGCATCGGCCGTGGCAGCGACGCCTCCTGGAATGCCGATCGGTCTCCTGCAAGCCTCAGACGCCAGGTGCAGGACAACCTGGTCAGTCTTGGCCTGGAAACGCTGGACGTGGTGAACCTGCGCCTGGGCGCGATGATGGACACCGACACCAGCGCGATCGCCGAACCGGTGGCCTGTCTGGCCGAGCTGCAACGCGAAGGACTGGTGCGCCACATCGGCCTGAGCAATATCACGCCCGCCCAGTATCAGGAAGCCGAAAAGCTGGCCAAGATCGTCTGCGTCCAGAATCACTACAACCTGGTCAAACGCGACGACGACGCCTTTATCGACGCACTCAACGACCAGGGCGTGGCCTATGTCCCGTTCTTCCCGCTGGGGGGTTTCTCACCGGTGCAATCGGACGCGCTGTCGCAGGTTGCCAAGGACGCAGGCGCCACACCCAAGCAGGTCGCCCTCGCCTGGCTGCTGCAGCGCTCGCCCAATATTCTCGTCATCGCAGGCACCTCGTCGGTGCCCCACCTGCGCGAAAACCTTGCCGCCTCCGGGCTGCACCTGTCCGCACAACAGCTTGCGGTGCTCAACAGCATTGCGGACGAGGCGAGCGTCACCGGCCACTAGAACCGCAATGCCGTCCTGGTGACCCCGGCCCGATTCGAACGGGCGACCTTCCCCTTAGGAGGGGGACGCTCTATCCAGCTGAGCTACGGGGCCAAGGGCGGCATTGTCGCATGTTCAGCCGGCTTGCCAAGCCGGCGGGCGGCGGGTGGAGCCTGCTAAAATCGGCGGCTACCCGTGTCGCTGGCTGGCCTTGGCCGTCGGGCGACCGTCCCGACCTCCAGGAGATTCCATGTCCGCTGACCTGCTCAAGGCGCTCGACCTCGCCGCGTCCAATTCCGGCACTTACCTCGGCGAGGCGACCTGGTCGTCGGCCACCGGTGCGGGCGTGCTGCAACCGCTCAATCCGACGACCAACGCCGTCATCGCCGATGTACAGGCGACCACGCCGGAAGATTACGAGCTGATCATCCAGCGCGCGCAGGCCGCCTTCAAGGTGTGGCGGACCACGCCTGCCCCGCGTCGCGGCGAGGCGGTGCGCCTGTGTGGCGAGGCGCTGCGTGCGCACAAGGATGCACTGGGCTCGCTGGTGGCATTGGAGATGGGCAAGAGCAAGCCGGAAGGCGATGGCGAAGTGCAGGAGATGATCGACATCGCCGACTTCGCCGTGGGCCAGAGCCGCATGCTCTACGGCTACACCATGCATTCGGAGCGTCCCGGCCACCGCATGTATGAGCAGTACCAGCCGCTGGGGCTGGTGGGCATCATCAGCGCGTTCAACTTCCCGGTGGCGGTGTGGGCGTGGAATGCGTTCCTTGCGGCCATCTGCGGCGATATCTGCATCTGGAAGCCGTCCAACAAGACGCCGCTGACCGCAATCGCGACGATGAAGATCTGCAATGCGGCGTTGAAGGACGCCGGCTTCCCGGACATCTTCTTCCTGATCAACGATGCCGGCACGGCGCTGTCGCAGACGCTGGTCGAAGACCGGCGCGTGCCGCTGATCAGCTTCACCGGCTCGACCCAGATCGGCCGCGTGGTCGCCGAAAAGGTCGCCCACCGCCTGGGCCGCTGCCTGCTGGAGCTGGGCGGCAATAACGCGATCATCCTGGATGAAACCGCCGACCTGAAGCTGGCCATCCCGGGCATCGTGTTCGGCGCAGTCGGCACGGCCGGGCAGCGCTGCACCACTACGCGCCGGCTGATCGTGCACGAATCCATCTATGAGAACGTGCTGGCCACCCTGGTCAAGGCGTACAGGCAGCTCGACAGCAAGATCGGCAACCCCACCGACCCGGCAAACCTGATGGGCCCGCTCAACAGCCGTGCTGCGGTGGAGCAATTCCTGGAGTCGATCGCCAAGGCCAAGGCCGCCGGTGGCACCGTCGAAGTGGGCGGCACTGCGATCGATCGCCCCGGCAACTTCGTGTTGCCGGCGATCGTCACCGGGCTGCAGAACAGCGATGAGGTCGTGCAGCATGAGACCTTCGCGCCGATCCTGTACGTGATGAAGTACCGCACGCTGGATGAGGCCATCGACCTGCAGAACGGCGTGCCGCAAGGCCTGTCCTCGTCGATCTTCACCCAGAACCTGAAAGCGGCCGAAAAGTTCCTGTCGGCGGCAGGCAGCGATTGCGGCATTGCCAACGTCAACATCGGCACCTCGGGTGCGGAGATCGGTGGCGCCTTTGGCGGCGAGAAGGACACCGGCGGTGGCCGCGAATCCGGCTCGGACGCGTGGAAGGTCTACATGCGTCGCCAGACCAACACCATCAACTACTCCGATTCGCTGCCGCTGGCGCAAGGCATCAAGTTCGATCTCTGATCGATGCGGCAAGGTGCGCCGGCGGTGGTCCGGCGCGCTTGCGACGCAGCGATGTGAGCGCAGCCGCAGCCTGCTCGGCATCTGCGGCGACGCCGGACACGCCACTGACAACAGCATCGCGGCAATGCCAGGCGGCTGGCTGCCCTGCTCCGACACGCCCTGCTCTAGCAAGGCACCGCGGCGGCCCGGCCTGCTCTTCGGCACGTCAGGACATCCCAATGACCGGCCGCGCAGGGGTTCCCACCGCACACGGCACGCCTTTTCGGCGGCCGCTCTGGGATAATCGCGTCACCAGAGACCGGCTGCCGGCTCACTCTCACGGAGTTCATGATGAACGTTGTCGTTCGACAGACCAGCGCCATGGCCATCGTCAGCCTGGTCGCAGGCATTCTCGGCTGGACGCTGATCCCCTTTCTCGGCAGCATCTGCGCCATCATCACCGGCCATCTGGCGCGCGCCGAAATCCGGCGCAATCCGCAAGGCCTGGAAGGCGACGGGCTGGCGATCGGCGGGCTGATTCTTGGCTGGCTGGCAGTGGCGATGTGGCTGGTCGGCATCGTCATCTTCATCCTGTTCTTCGGTGGCATGGCATGGCTGGCGGCCTCCAGCAGTTGAGCATGGCTGCGCCCTCCTCTGCCCAGCGCTTCAACGACCGTGTGGCCGCTTACGTGCGCTACCGGCCCAGCTACCCGCCGCAGGTGTTGCGTTGGCTGCATGACGACCTGGGCGTCACCCCCGCCACGCCGGTGGCCGACATCGGCGCCGGCACCGGCATTTCCAGCCGCCTGTTTCTTGAAGCCGGCTACGCGGTCACTGCGGTAGAGCCGAATCCGGCCATGCGTGCGGCGGCCCAGCAATGGCTGGCGGAGTTTCCGGCCTTCCAGGCCACCGACGGCACTGCCGAAGCTACCGGCCTGGCTGATGCCAGCGTGGGTCTGGTGTCGGCGGCGCAGGCCTTCCACTGGTTCGACACGCAGGCAGTGCGCCGCGAATGGGCACGCATCCTGCAGCCCGGCGGCCTGGCGGCGGTGTACTGGAATTCGCGCGAACTGGACAGCACCGCGTTCCTGCGCGGCTACGAGCAGCTGCTGCTGGAGTACGGCACCGATTATTCGGCCGTGGCCGAACGCTACCAGGACGATGCCACCATGCAGGCCTGGTTCGGCGACGGGTTTCGCGCGATGGCGCGCTTTCCCAATGTCCAGCGGCTGGACTTCGATGCGCTGCGCGGCCGGTTGCTGTCGTCTTCGTATGCGCCGCTGGCACACGACCCGCGCCACGCGCCAATGCTGGCCGCGTTGCGCGCCCTGTTCGATGCGCACGCCCGCGACGGACTGATCGACTTCCATTACCAGACCCGCATTTTTGCCGGGAGTTTGAACTGACCCGCATGTATTCGCTTGCCCGCCCCTTCCTGTTTTCCCTCGATGCCGAGCGCGCCCACGCGCTGGCGCTGCGCTCCATCGATACCGCCTACCGCACCGGCACCACGTCGCTGCTGGCCAAGCGCCCGGTGCCGCTGCCGACCCCTGCCTTCGGCCTGATGTTCCCCAACCCGGTCGGACTGGGCGCCGGGCTGGACAAGAATGGCGAGCACATCGACGCCCTGCTGGCGTTGGGGTTCGGCTTTGTCGAGATCGGCACGGTGACCCCGCGCCCGCAGGAGGGCAACCCGAAGCCGCGCATGTTCCGGTTGCCCGAGTACCAGGCGGTGATCAACCGCATGGGCTTCAACAACCTGGGCGTGGATGCGCTGGTGGCCAATGTGCAGCGCGCGCGGCGGCGGGGTGGCCTGCTGGGCATCAACATCGGCAAGAACAAGGACACGCCCAACGAGGATGCCACCAGCGACTACCGCTACTGCATGGAGCGCGTGTACCCACTGGCCGACTACATCACCGTCAACATCTCTTCGCCCAATACCGCCGGCCTGCGCGAGCTGCAGGAAGAACAATCGCTGCGCCGCTTGATCGCCGACCTGCGCGAGACCCAGGAAGCGCTCGCCGCCCAGCACGGCAAGCGGGTACCGATGCTGGTGAAGGTGGCGCCGGACCTCAACGACCGCGACATCGATGCCGCCGCACGCGTGTTGGCCGATCTGGCCGTAGATGGTGTGATCGCCACCAATACCACGGTGACCCGCACCTTGATCGCCAATCACCCGCTGGCCGCCGAAGCCGGCGGTTTGTCGGGCGCGCCATTGCTGGGGCAATCCACCCTGGTGCTGCGCCGGCTACGCGCGCGGCTGCCCGAGTCGATCCCGTTGATCGGCGTGGGTGGCATCAGCTCCGGCGCCGACGCGGTGGCCAAGATGGCCGCCGGTGCGAGCCTGGTGCAGTGCTACAGCGGCCTGGTGTATCGCGGGCCGCCGTTGATCGGCGAATGCGTGGACGCCATCCGTCGCCGCCGCGAAGCGCCGAGCGGCGGTGCGGTGTCGCCGTTATGAGCGAGGCTGTGCAAACGGGCTGGCAGTTGAGCGAACACGCGCCATTGCGTGCGCTCAACACCTTTCACGTCGATGCCTGCGCGCGCTGGCTGCTGCGCATCCACACCCCCGAAGCCTTGCCACAGGCGCTGGCAGCGCCGCAGATCGCGGGCGAACCGCTGCTGGTGCTGGGCAGCGGCAGCAATGTGCTGCTGGCCGGCGACCCGCCCGGCTGCGTGCTGTGTTTCGAGAACCGCGACATTGCGATCATTGCGCACCACGCCGACCACGCCATCGTCCGCGCCGGTGCCGGCGTGAACTGGCATGCGCTGGTGCTGTATTCGCTGCAGCAGGGGCTGTCGGGGCTAGAGAATCTGGCGCTGATTCCCGGCACCGTCGGCGCCTGCCCGATCCAGAACATCGGCGCCTATGGCGCGCAGGTGGGCGACTTCATCCAGGTGGTGGAAGCCTTCGACCGGCACAGCCAGCAGTTCGTGCGGCTGGAGGCAGCAGACTGCGCGTTCGGCTACCGCGACAGCGTGTTCAAGCAGCAGCCCGAGCGTTACCTGATCGTGGCAGTAGAATTCAATCTGCCGCTGCTGCACGAGCTGCGGCTGGACTACGCCGGCATCCGCGAGGAGCTGGCCAGCATGGGCGCCGAGCTGGCGGGCGCGGCCGATGTGGCGCAGGCGGTGATCAACATCCGCCGCCGCAAGTTGCCGGACCCGGACGTGCTCGGCAATGCCGGCAGCTTCTTCAAGAACCCGCTGCTGCCGAGCGAACAGATTGCCGCGTTGCAGGCCACCTTCGCCGACATGCCGGTGTATCCGGGCGAGCAGCCTGGCCAGGGCAAGTTGTCGGCCGCCTGGTTGATCGAACAGTGCGGCTGGAAGGGCCAGCGCGAAGGCGACGCGGGCGTGTCGCCGGCGCATGCCTTGGTGCTGGTCAATTACGGCAGCGCAACCGGTGCACAGCTGCTGGACGTTGCGCGACGCATCGCCGAATCGGTGCGCGAGCGCTACTCGGTGATCCTGGAGCCGGAACCACGCATCATCGGAGCGCATTGGTGACTGCACCCTCGGCGTCCATGCGCGCCGCTGCCTGGATGCTGATCAGCACGCTCGCCTTCGGTCTGATGGCCATCACCATCCGGCTGGCATCCAAGACCGTCGCCACCACCGAGATCGCGTTCTTCCGCAATGCATTCGGCCTGCTGGCGTTGCTGCCGCTGCTCATTGGCCCCGGCAAGACGCTGCCGCGTACCCGTCAGTTGCCGCACTATTTCGCACGCACGCTGATTGGCCTGGCTTCGATGCTGTGCGGGTTCTGGGCGATCGGCCATCTGCCGTTGTCGCAGGCGATCTCGCTCTCCTATTCCACGCCGTTGTTCGTCACCGTGCTGGCCGTGATCTGGCTGCACGAACAGGTGCGCATGCGCCGCTGGCTGGCAGTGGCAGCCGGGTTTATCGGGGTGCTGGTGATCCTGCGCCCGGGCTCGTCCACCTTCAGCCCGGGACTGCTGATTGCGCTGCTCGCGGCAGTGATCAGTGCCATCGTGGCAATCCAGATCAAGCAGCTTTCGCGCAACGACGATTCGGACACGGTGGTGTTCTACACCTACGTGTTCTGGGTGCCGATGTCGCTGATACCGGCGCTGTTCCAGTGGACCTGGCCGCAGGGCATCGACTGGCTGTGGCTGGTGGCCACCGGCATCTTCGGCACCGCCGGACAGTTGTTCTGGACGCGCGCGCTCAAGCTGGGCGAAGTCTCGGCGCTGCAGCCGATCAGCTTCATGCAGCTGCCGCTGGTGGCACTGCTGGGCTGGTGGCTGTTCGGCGAGGCGATCGAGCGGCATACCGTGATCGGGGCGGCCATCATCATCGGCGCCAACGTCTACATCGCGCATCGCGAAGCGGTACTGGCACGTCGAGCCGCCACGCATGCGCCGGTGGAAGGCGCAAAACCCGGCGAATGAGTCCACCCGGCGCAGACGCGCAGGCATGTCCGGACCACCGAAGCATCCTATCGGCGATCACCGCGACACAGAATCGGCATACCGGTCCAGGCTGCAGGTCGCGCTAGCATGGGATGGCACGCCGCGACCGCCGTGACTGGCAGGCGCGCCACCACCCGCAACAGGACGCAGCTGCATGAACACGCATGACGCTCTCGGCACCGCCGCCCCACACCACCTGACGCGCCGCGACTACAGGACGCTGACCCTGGCCGCGCTGGGTGGCGCGCTGGAGTTCTACGACTTCATCATCTTCATCTTTTTCGCGAAGGTGCTGGGCGAACTGTTCTTTCCTCCAGGCATTCCGGAATGGACGCGGCAGCTGCAGACCTTCGGCATTTTTGCGGCCGGTTATCTGATCCGTCCGTTGGGCGGAATCGTGATGGCGCACTTCGGCGATCTGCTCGGCCGCAAGCGCATGTTCGCGCTCAGCATCGGCCTGATGGCATTGCCCACGCTGGCCATCGGTGTGCTGCCGACCTACGCGCAGATCGGCCTGGCCGCGCCATTGTTGCTGTTGACGATGCGCCTGCTACAGGGCGCGGCGATCGGTGGCGAGGTGCCCAGTGCCTGGGTGTTCGTCGCAGAACACGTGCCTGCGCAGCGCAGGGGCCTGGCCTGCGGCACATTGACTGCCGGCCTGGCTGCCGGCGTGCTGCTCGGCTCGCTCAGCGCCGGGGCGATCAATCGCGTCTACACGCCGCAGGAGATCGCCGACTACGCCTGGCGTCTGCCGTTCCTGGCGGGCGGGGTCTTCGGCCTGTTGTCGGTATATCTGCGGCGCTGGCTGCACGAGACCCCGGTGTTTGCCGAGATGGTGGCGATGCGTGCATTGGCGCGCGAAACGCCACTGAAGGTGGTGGTGCGCGACCATCCGCGCAGCCTGGCGCTGTCGTTATGGCTGACCTGGGTGGTGGCAGCGGCGGTGCTGGTGGTGTCGCTGATGACCCCCACCCTGCTGCAGAGCGCCTATGGCTATCCAGCGGCGGTCGCCTTGCAGGCCAACCTGCTGGCGGTGCTGCTGCAGGCCATCGGCTCGGTGGTGGCCGGCGCGCTGTCGGACCGCTGGAGCAACGGCCGCGTGCTGCTGGGTGGGAGCGTGCTCCTGGGCGTGAGCGCATGGCTGTTCTATCGCTTCGCCGGCGACCCGCAGTTGCTGTTCCCGCTGTATGCGCTGTTGGGCGCAGCGCTTGGCGTGCTGGGCGCAATCCCGCGCGTCATGGTCGAAGCGTTTCCGCCGGTGATCCGCCTGTCTGGCGTGTCGTTCGCCTACAACCTGGGCTACGCCGTGTTTGGCGGCCTGACCCCGCTGGTGGTGGTGATGCTGCTCAAGCAGCATCCGATGGGACCGGCGTATTACGTGATCCTGCTGGCGATGATCGGTGGCGTGATCGGGCTGCGGCTGTGGGGCGGTGAACGCACACGCAGGCTGTGAGTGCAGCGCTGTGACGACGGGCGAGGCCGGCAACGCACGCGCACCCAATCACGGGCATTGGCGAGAGGCTTCGTGCAACCTGCCGGCCTAGCCTGTGTGCAGCCCATCGAGTTCGGGCAGCAGCACCACGCTTTCGTGGGTGTCGGGGTCGGTTCTGGCCACCAGCACCACCGCGGGTTGCGCACAGTCGTTGTAGGGCTGGTGCGGCATGCCGGCCGGGATGTAGAGAAAATCGCCCGGCTCCACTACCTCGTGATGCTGCAGCGCCGCGCCGTACCAGACCTTGGACACGCCGGTCAGCGCGTAGATGGCGGTTTCGTGCGCCGCATGCAGATGCGGTTTGGCACGCGCGCCTGGTGCAATGGTGACCATGTGCAGGCTGAGATGCGTTGCGCCCACGCTTTGCGCACAGATACCCATCGCGTACTGGACACCCTGCTCCGCCAGCGTGACGTCGCTTGCGCGCAAGACCCGGCAGCTTGCCGCTGGGCCAGCATTGGGTAACACCACATCCACGTGCATGTTCTCAGCCATCAGCTTGCAAAGTGGCCTGCGCAGTCGCCGGGTCGGTGCGCCGCGCGTCCTGCCTGATCGGCACGACGGCGCGGCGCAGGCAGCGACGATAGTCCAGGGGAACGATGTCTTCCCACACGAATGCGAACCCGGCATCGTCAAACCGAAATGCCCAGGCGCCAGCCGCTGGCGGTACGGCAGACCACGCATGGCGCAGACCGCGCCGCCGCCGGCACCTGCCGTGCCGCTGCGCGGGACTCAGGACAAGCCGCGAACCGCCACTCAGGCGGAGGCGATGCGGCGACGCCAATGCGGCCGCCGTGCGCCGCGAAACATCACCAGATACAGGCCGACCACCCACACCAGCGCGGCCGACCAGCCACCGAGGATGTCGGAGGGGTAATGCACGCCCAGGTAGATACGCGAGACCCCGACCAGCAGCGCGAATGTGCTGGCCGCAACCGTCACCGGCCAGCGCCAACGGGTGCGCCAGGCCAGCGCGATGACCACCGCCGCGAGCGTCATCGAGCCCATCGCATGACCACTGGGAAAACTGAAGGTGCTCTCCGGCGCGATCGATTCCCACAGGCTCGGCCGGTTGCGCTGAAAGAACTGCTTGGCGCCCATGTTCAACAGCGCCGAGCCGCCGAAGCCGAGCGCGGCAAAGGTGCCCTCACGCCAGCGCCGTAAGACCAGCAGCACCAGCACGATCGCGATATCCGCCGGAATCACGCCGTACTGGTAGCCCACCTTCGATATCACGCCGAACAGCGCATCCAGCGTCGGGGTGGCGATGCTGCGCATGCTCCACAGCAATGGCTCGTCGAAATAGAAATTTTCCAGCTCGTGCACTTCATCGGCCAGGTCCACGAACAGGCCCAGCGGCAGCAGCACCCCGACGAACAACAGTCCCATGCGCCACGCATTGCTGCGCAACCACGCCTTGAACCCGGCCGGCGACTCAGCCGGCGCGGCGGACATAGGTGCGTTCGACGTACTGGTCGATCAGGTCGATGAATTCGTAAGCGATGTTCTCACCGCGCAAGGTGACGCTTTTTTCGCCATCGATGAACACCGGCGCGGACGGCGCCTCGCCCGTGCCCGGCAGCGAGATACCGATATTGGCGTGGCGCGACTCGCCCGGGCCGTTGACCACGCACCCCATCACCGCCAGGGTCATGTTCTCGGCACCGGGGTTGGAGATCTTCCACTCCGGCATCTTGGCGCGCACATGGTTCTGCACCACGCCAGCCAGTTCCTGGAAGAACTCGGAAGTGGTGCGCCCGCAGCCGGGGCATGCGGTGACCATCGGGGTGAACGCGCGTTGCCCGGTGGTCTGCAGCAGCTCCTGCGCGACCACCACTTCCTGCGTGCGCGACTGGCCGGGCTCCGGCGTCAGCGAGATGCGGATGGTGTCGCCGATGCCCTCCTGCAGCAGCACGCTCAGCGCCGCAGCCGAGGCGACGATGCCCTTGCTGCCGATGCCGGCTTCGGTCAGGCCCAGGTGCAGCGCAAAGTCGCAGCGGCTGGCCATGTCGCGATACACCGCGATCAGTTCCTGCACACCGGACACCTTGGCCGACAGGATGATGCGCTCGCGCGGCAAGCCCAGTTCCACCGCACGCTCGGCCGAATCCACCGCAGAGCGGATCAAGGCCTCGCGCAACACCCGGCCGGCATCCCAGGGCGTTTCGCGCTGCGAGTTTTCATCCATCAGCTGCGCCGCCAGCGACTGGTCCAGCGAGCCCCAGTTGGCGCCGATGCGTACCGGCTTGTCGTACTTGATGGCGAACTCGATCAGCTGACCGAACTGCAGATCCTTCTTCTTGCCGAAGCCGACATTGCCCGGATTGATGCGGTATTTGGCCAGCGCCTCGGCACAAGCCGGCTCGGCGGCAAGCAATTGGTGGCCGTTGTAATGGAAGTCGCCGATCAACGGGACTTCAATCCCCATCATGCGCAGCTTGTCCACGATGCGCGGAATGGCGGCAGCGGACTCGGCGTTGTTGACGGTCAGCCGTACCATCTCCGAGCCGGCGCGCCACAGTTCGGACACCTGTTTGACGCTGCCGGCGATGTCGGCGGTGTCGGTGTTGGTCATCGACTGGACGACCACCGGGTGGCCTCCGCCCACGATCACGCTGCCGATCTTGACGGCCTGGGTGATGCGACGCGGCCAGGCGGTGGCGTCGGCGGGAGGGGTTGGGCGGGTCACGGCGTCATGCATCGCGCTATTTTAGCCTGTCCGCCGTCGGCTCACAGCTGAAGCGACGCGCGGGCCGCCGCCGGCGCCGATGCGACGGTTTGTCGCAGGCCACCATTCCCCTGAGCGCATAGCATTGCCGTGATGAACAGCTCCGACGCCTCCTTCCTGCGGACCCTGTGCAGCCTGCGCTGGCTCGCCACCGCCGGCCAGGCCGCCACCATCCTGGTCGCCACCGGCCTGATGGGCTTGAACCTGCCGCAATGGCCGCTGTGGGCCGGTGTCGCCGCACTGGCGGTGTTCAACCTGTACGCCCAGCTGCGTGTGGCCCACCGTGGCGCGGTGAGCCCGGCCACCGAATTCGGCCACATCCTGGTCGATGTGACGGTGCTGACCTGGATGGTGGGCTGGAGCGGCGGCATCGCCAATCCGTTCGGCTCGCTGTTCCTGGTGCTGATCGCGCTGGCCGCGTTGGCGCTGCCGCTGGGCTGGGCGATGGCGGTGGCGGCGTCGTGCGTAGCCGGCTACGTGATCAGCGCGGCGTTCGGGCTGCCGCTGCCCTACGGCAGCTTCGACCCGCTCAGCCTGCACATGTGGGGCATGGCGGCCAACTTCCTGCTCTCCACGGTGGTGGTGCTGGCGTTCGCCACCCGGCTGGCGTTGTCCATGCGCGAACGCGAGCGCGAGATCTCCACCCTGCGCGAGCGCTTCGCCCGTAATGAAGGCATCGTCGCGCTGGCCACGCATGCGGCCTCGGTGGCGCATGAATTGAATACGCCGTTGGCGACGATGACCCTGCTGGTGGACGACATTGCCGACCAGTGCGACCAGGCCGAACTGCGCGAAGACCTGGACACCTTGCGCGAGCTGCTGGTGCAATGCCACGAGCGCGTGCTGGCCCTGGCCGCGCCAGCCGACAACGGCCACCTGAGCCGCGAAGTGGCAGTCAAGGACGTGCTGGAGCAATGGCGGCTGGTGCGCCCCACCATCGAGCTGCGCCGCAACGACGACGCACCGATGCGGCTGATGCTGCAGCCGGGCGTCAGCCACCTGCTGATGGTGCTGCTCAATAACGCCGCCGATGCCGGCGAACGGGCCGGGCGCCCGCAGATCGACCTCACCTTGCGCGTGGAGCACGACCATCTCAGCGGCGAAGTGCGCGATTACGGCCCCGGCTTCGACACCGCGCAGGCCATGTTGCCGGGCACCTTGTTCAACAGCGGCAAACACGACGGCATGGGCGTGGGCCTGGCGCTGTCGCATGCCACCGTCGAACGCCTGCAAGGCGAATTGTGGATGCTGCCCGCCGAAGGCAGCGGCGCCCGCGTCGGTTTCCGTCTGCCGCTCTCCGAACACGAGGCACTCGCATGACAAGCACTCCCATCCGCACCGGCCTGCTGGTCGACGACGACACCTTGTACCTGCGCACGCTGCAGCGCAGCCTGGCGCGGCGCGGGGTGGAAACGCTGACCGCCACCGACGCGGCCAGCGCGCTGTCCACCGCGCGTAGCGCCCTGCCGGATTTCGCCTTGATCGATCTCAAGCTCGGTCACGATTCCGGCCTGAGCCTGATCCAGCCGCTGCGCGAGATCCGCGCCGACATGCGCATCCTGCTGGTCACCGGCTATGCCAGCATCGCCACTGCGGTGGAAGCGATCAAACTTGGCGCCGACGACTACCTGCCCAAGCCGGCCAATATCCCCACCATCATGCGGGCGCTGGGCGAAGAGGACGACGACCTTCCCGAGCCGGACGAAGAAGAAACCGCGCAGGAAATGATGACCCCGCTCAGCCGCCTGCAGTGGGAGCACATCCAGCAGGCCCTGCACGAGACCGGTGGCAACGTCTCGGCGGCCGCACGCCTGCTCGGCATGCATCGGCGCTCGCTGCAGCGCAAGCTGACCAAGCGCCCCAGCCCGGGTCCATTGCGCGAACCAGGGCGCTGATCGCACCCGGGTCGCACGCACGTCTGGTCAGCCTCCCCGCTACGTCAACGCGGTCGGGCAGCAAACACGCTGGCCCGGCGCGAGGTGGCACGGATGCCGTCGGAGCCTTCAATCAATGTGCGGCCCCAGCTGCTCAGACGCGTCGGGTCCCAGCCAAGCACGATATCCAGCGACTGGGTGCTGCTGTCGTTGCCCGACCACGACCAGCCCATGTAGCCCACGTTGTACTGGCGCGCGCGCCGCATGATGGCCGCCTCGTCCACCTGCGCGCCGCGATGGTCGGCACCGAATTCGCCCACCACCAGCGCCAGGCGGTTGCCCTGGAATGCACGCAGGTACGCATCCACCGTGGCATCGTTGCCGAACACTTCGTACATGTGCACGCTGAAGACCAGGTTGCGACGGCTGTCGAGCGCCAGTAACGCAGCCGCGTTGTCGCGCATGTAGAACTGCCAGTCCTGGCCCCAGTTGGGCGCGTCCACCATCAGCGCGTGGGTCAAACCGGCGTTGCGCAAGGTGGCGATCGCACGGGCATGGCCGTTGACCCACTCGCTGGCACTGAGGCGGTTGCCGTACGGCTCGTTGCCGACATTGATGATGACGTAGTTCTCCTGTCCCACCAGCGCGCCACGGATGCTGGTCCAGTAGTTGGCCGCGTCGGCCAGGGTGCCGGCGGCGCCGTCCTCGCCGTAACCGGTGGTGTCGTGCACTTCCAGCACGGCGATCAGGCCCAGGCTCTTGCAGCGCGCGATGATGCGCGCCACCTCCGATTCGGGCGTGCGGTTCCAGCGATGCCCGCTGCTCAGCACCACGCGCACGCTGTTGGCGCCGGTGGCGGCAATCTGCGCCAGCGCCACATCGGTACGGTCGGCAAACCAGGCATGTGGCAGGTTGATGCCGCGCAGGACCAGTGCGTTGCCGTTGCTCTCGCGCAACTGCGTCCCGGACACGGATAAACCAGCATGTGCGGCGGACGCCAGCGCAAGGCCGGCCACCAGCAGCAGGGCGCGCTGCGCCAGACGAGTGAAGATCTTCATGGTCGCTCCAAGGTGGGTGCCGTGGACGCCTCGGCACGCAGTCGCATGCCCGGCCCACGTGCGGCCACCGTGCCCACCATGGGCATGTGCAATCGGCGGCCAGGTCACAGAACCGACAAAAACCGCAGATGCGGACTGAGCGCGCAGACCGCGACGCCGGCCGCTGGTAACGTTAACTTCCGTGCGTTCCCGGCAGTTGCCGGTGTCTTCTGCAAGGCGCATCCAGCCTTGCAGAATGAGGCGCGCGCGGCCTGCCGCGCTGCGCACTACGGTGCTGCAGCGCGAAACCACCGGCAGCATGCGGGCCGGCGCCGGGGCCATGCACGCGCCACGCCTTGCGCTGCAACACGCCACAGCGCTGCTGCCAGCTGAATAAGCCGGAGCGCGCACGTCAAGAGGTGGCGGCCTGGGCCGATAGAGGCACATGCAACCCTCGCCCGCCCCCAACTCCCTGCCGTCCTCCATGACCGACGAAGCCACCCGTCTGGCCGTCTTGCGCGGTCTCTGCCTGCTGGATTCGCCGCCGGACCCGGTATTCGAGACCATTGCCGCGATGGCCTCGCGCAGCCTGGGCGCGGAAATCGCGCTGGTGTCGCTGGTGGACGAACATCGCCAGTGGTTCAAGGCACGCGTCGGCCTGGACGCGTCGGAGACCCCGCGCGACCAGGCGTTCTGCGCCCACGCGATCCGCTCCGACGAGGTGATGGTGGTACCGGATGCACAGCTGGACCCGCGCTTTTGCGACAACCCGCTGGTGCTGGGCCCGCCGTATATCCGCTTCTACGCCGGCGCACCGCTGAAATTGCGCGAGGGCCACAGCATCGGCACGCTGTGCGTGATCGGCACCAGCCCGCGCGATGGCCTGGATGCAGAGGCATTGACCCGTTTGGAAGGTCTGCGCGACCTGGCCGTACTGCGGGTGGAAAACCTGCGCAGCACCACCTACCGTGATGGCGCCACCGGCCTGCCGAACCGTTCGCGTTTCAGCGAAGACCTGGATACCTGGCTGTCGCAGCGCGACACCGCACCGGCCACCACCGCGGTGGCCATCGATGTCTGCGGCAGCGATTATTTTCGCGACATGGTCAAGGCACTGGGCTGGGACTACGCCGATGGCTATGTCGCGCTGGCACAGCGTCGCCTGGCCGCCTACCTGCCCGGCGGCACCCTGCTGTACCGGCTGGACCCGACCACTTTCGGGTTCATGACACCCACCGAGAACCAGCGGCTGTCCAGCCTGTGCAACAAGGTCTCCAAGGCCTTTGCCGAACCGCTGGATCATCAGGGCATCCCGCATACCGCGGTGGCTTCGATCGGCGCGGTATCGCTGCAGACCAGCTACGGCGCCGCCGACACCATCCGCTCGCTCACCACCGCTGTGGACGTCTCGCGCGAGCGCGGGCTGGCGTGGAGCATGTACGAGCGCAAGCATGACGTGGCGCAACGCAATACCTTCCGCCTGCTTGCCGCCCTGCCCGCCGCACTGGACAGCGCCAGCCAGCTGCGCCTGCACTACCAGCCACGCGTGGACCTGCACGACCACCGCTGCGTGGCGGTGGAAGCCCTGCTGCGCTGGCAGCACCCGATGATCGGCCCGGTGTTGCCGTCCGACTTCGTGCCGATGGCCGAAAAGACCGCCCTGATCAACCGCATCACCGCCTGGGTCATCGACAACGGCATCGCCCAGGCCGCGCGCTGGCAGCAGCAGGGGCTGGATTTCAATCTCGCCCTGAACGTGTCGGCGGCCGACCTGGACCGCCGCGGGTTTGCCGGCCTGTTGCGGCGCGGCCTGGAACGCCACAAGCTGGACCCGCGCCGGCTGGAGATCGAATTCACCGAAAGCGCGATGATCCGCCACCCCGACCACCTGGCCGAGGAGCTGGCGGCGGTGGCCGCGTTGGGCGTGCACATCGCCATCGACGACTTCGGCACCGGCTACAGCAATTTCAGCTATCTCAAGCAGTTGCCGGCCAGCTCGTTGAAGATCGATCAATCGTTCATCCGCTCGCTGCCCGACAACCGCACCGACCGCACGCTGGTGCCGGCAATGATCCAGCTCGGCCACAGCCTGGGCCAGCGCGTGGTGGCAGAAGGCATTGAGTCGGCCGAGGCCTATGCGCAGCTGCGCGCCTGGGGCTGCGACGAAGGCCAGGGCTACTGGATCGCCAAGCCGATGCCGGCCGCCGCACTGGAAACCTGGCTGCAGACCCCGTGGCACGAACCACTCGCGGCACCGGGGGATCTGCTCGCAGCCAGCCTGGCTGCAGCGCGGGTCTGAGGCACGGCCATCGACAATGACGATGTCGTTGGTGGGAATCGGGAATCGATGGGAGCTGAGGCGACCGCGCGCTGCTCTGCAACGCTGAAACGCAGTGCGGCGCGACACCGGGGTGCCGCGCCGCACTGCGTATATGGAGTGAGCGGCTGACGCACGCGGCGTCAGCCACTTCTGCAACTGCCGCTTACCAGAACACCGCGTACAGCACGACCAGGATCGCGATCACGCCGGCGGCGCCGACCTTGAAGCCCAGCGTGGTGCCATAGGCCACATCGTCGGTGCGGATCAGATCGCGTGCCTGGGTGGCCGGCGTCATCAACGACACCAGGACCGCCAGCACCAGCGCAGCCAGGAACACCACGCCGATGCGGTCCATGAACGGCAGTTCCGGCCAGGCGAACTTGAGTGCGAACGACAACACCACCGAACCGATCGCCGCGGTCAGTGCGCCGGCTTCGTTGGCGCGCTTCCAGAACAGGCCGAGCATGAAGATCACCACCACGCCCGGCGTAAAGAAGCCGGTGAATTCCTGGATGAACTGAAAGCCCTGATCGAAGTTGCCCAGCAGCGGCCGCGCGGTGAGGATGCCGATCAGCACCGACACCGCCGCCACGATGCGGCCCACGCGCACCAGCTGCTTCTGCTCGGTGTGGGGGCGGAACTTGGCGTAGAAATCCAGGGTGAAGATCGTCGCCACCGAATTGATCTTCGACGCCAGCGAGGCCACGATCGCCGCCACCAGCGCCGCAAACACCAACCCCAAAATACCGGTCGGCAACAACTGCATCATGGTCGGATAGGCCTGGTCGGGCTTGGCCAGGTCCGGCGCCAGCACCACCGCGGCAATGCCCGGCACCACGATCACCAACGGCATCAGCAGTTTCAGGAACGCCGCAAACACCATGCCCTTCTGCGCCTCGCCGATGTTCTTGGCCGCCAGTGCGCGCTGGATGATGTACTGGTTGAAGCCCCAGTAGCTGATGTTCATGATCCACAGCCCGCCCAGCAGCACGCTCAGGCCGGGCAGATCCTTGTAGAACGGGTTGTCCTTGGTCAGGATCATGTGGAAGTGCTCCGGGTGCGCGCTCCACAGGTGCTTGAAGCCGGCCAGCACGCCGGCGCCATCGCCGATCCGCGCCAGGGTCAACCCGGCCACCAGCAGACCGCCCAGCACCAGCAGCGTGACCTGCACGATGTCGGTCAGCGCGACAGCTTTGAGACCGCCGTACAGCTGATAGACCAGCGCGAACACGCCGATCAGCGCCAGCGCCAGGGTCTGGTCCATGCCGGTGACCTGGCTCACTGCAATCGACCCCAGCCACAGGATCGAGGTGAGATTGACGAACACGTACAACAGCAGCCAGAACACCGCCATCAACGTACGGATCCACTTGCCGTAACGCTGCTCCAGGAACTGCGGCATGGTGTAGATGCCGTTGCGCAGGAAGATCGGCAGGAAGAACTTGCCCACGATCAGCAGCGTCAGCGCCGCCATCCATTCGTAGGAGGCAATCGCAAGACCAATGGCATAACCAGAACCGGCCATGCCGATGATCTGCTCGGCCGAAATGTTCGCGGCAATCAGCGATGCGCCGATCGCCCACCACGGCAACGACTTGCTGGCCAGGAAGTAATCCTCGGCGCTCTTGCTGTGGCCTGCCTTCTCGCGCGAGACCCACTGCGCAAGTACGAAGATGCCGGTCAGGTAGACCAGCACAATCACGATATCCAACGTCGCCAAACCCACTGCACTCTCCTGTCTGGCTCTGGGGTATGCGCCGACGGTCGGGCAGGACTGCAGAGAGCCACCGCCGCGCACCGGGTGCGCGATGGCAGCGCGGCGAACCGCAGCTGCAGGCCATCCCGGCCGATCGACAACACCGCCCCCGCGGCGGCTGATGACACCACCGCGATCGGTGGCCGCTGTAATGCGTTGCCGATGGCGGCAACGCGCTTGTTTGCTTGCGTCACGTCATGCCCGGCGGCCTGCCGCCAGGCATGCGCATTACTTGACCGGGCAGTCCACCGTGGCTTCGGCTTCGTTGAGCGCGCCCAACGCCACCCTGGACACCGACAGGTTCAGTGCCGCAGCGCTTTCGATGCTGGCCACCTGGGTCAGCTTGGTCACGTCGGCACCGGCCACGGCGAAGCACTTGAGCGGAACCCCCACCACCTTCCACTGACCCTGCGGCAGTGCGGCCAGGGTCTTCTGTGCATCGACCCGGCCACCGCACTTGTCGCCGCAGCCCACGCCCAGCCACACCGGCGCGGTCACGGCGCTGTCGCGGCGCACGGTCAGCTGCAGCTGCACGTCGCCGTTGCTCTCACGCGACACATCCACCGGCTTGCCGGACACCAGCAGCACGCTGGCGGCCTTGTCGCCGGACCACACCAGGCGGCGTGCATCTTCCTGCGCCTTGTGATCGACCGCGCTCATCTTCAGGCTGCCGTCGGACAGGCCCACCGGCAAGGTGGTCGCCGGCATGTTGGCCTGGCCCGCATTGGACAGCTGCATGGCAATCCCCAGTGCCGGCTTGCCGCGCACGAAGTACACCCCGCCCACCGACTGCTCGCCGGACACGCCCGATTCTTCCGGCAGTGCCGCCAGGTCACCCTTGTCGGCATAGGTCAGGCCGAAGCCGAACTTGAACTGCGGGTCGTAATCCTTCTGACCCACGTTGTTGGCGAACTGCATCGCGTTCTTGGGCCAGGAGAAGCTCAGCTTGCCCTTGAAGTCGTTCTGCACGCTGCCATCTGCCTTGCGCAGCAGCACATCGGCAATGCCTTCGCCTTCCGAACCCGGCAACCACGCAGCAACGAACGCGTCGGAGGCGTTGATGTACTGATTCATCCACAGCGGACGGCCGCTCAGGAACACCGCCACCACCGGGATGCCTTCGGCCTTGAGCTTCTTGATCAGCGCCAGCTCGCTCTCGTCGCCCGGCTTGTACAGCAGGGTGGCGATATCGCCCTGGAACTCGGCGTACGGGTTTTCACCGAACACCACCACCGCAACGTCGGGCTTGGTCTTGTAGGCGCCGTCCACGGCCAGCTCGGCGCTGCCGCCGGCCGCCTTGATCTGCTTGTCCAGGCCTTCCCAGATGGTGTTGCCATTGGGGTAGTCGCTGCGCTTGGTGCCGGTGCCCTGCCAGTTCAGCGTCCAGCCACCGGACTGCTTGCCCATGTCGTTGGCACCATCGCCCAGCACCAGCACGCGCTTTTTCGGATCCAGCGGCAGGATGCCAGCCTGGTTCTTCAGCAGTACCAGCGATTCGCGCACCGCCTGGCGGGCGATGGCGCGGTGTTCCGGTGCGCCCAGCAATTCGTATTTGCCACCGAGCGGACGCTTGGACGGCTTGCCGGCCTCGAACAGGCCCAGACGCAGCTTGACGCGCAGGATGCGGCGCACCGCATCGTCCAGGCGCTCGGCCGAAATCTGGCCGGACTTCACTGCTGCCAGTTCGGTTTCGTAGATGCCCTTCCAGCTATCGGCGGCCATCGCCATGTCGACGCCGGCAATGAACGAGGCCGGGCAGTTGTCGTTGGTGCAGCCCTTGACCTGGCCCTGGCCGTTCCAGTCGCCGACCACGAAGCCGCCGAAGTTCATGCGGCCCTTCAGCACGTCGGTCAGCATGACCTTGTTGCCGTGCATCTTCTCGCCGTTGAAGCTGTTGAACGAGGCCATCACCGTCTGCGCACCGGCCGCGATCGCCGGCGGGTAACCGGCGGCGTGGATGTCGCGCATGGTGGCTTCGGACACCTTGGTGTCGCCCTGGTCCTTGCCGTCGGTGGTGCCGCCGTCGCCGACGAAATGCTTCACCGAAGAAATCACGTGGCTTCCGTCCAGGAACTGCGGCGTACCCGGGGTGCCCTGCACACCTTCGACCATCTTGCCGGCGAAGCTGGCCACCACATCCGGCGACTCGGAATAGCCTTCGTAGCTGCGGCCCCAACGGTCGTCCTGCGGCACTGCCACGGTGGGCGCGAAGGTCCACTCCATGCCGGTGACGCGGGTTTCGGCAGCGGTGACTTCGCCGATCTTCTTGATCAGGTCGGGGTTGCGCGTGGCCCCTAAGCCGATGTTGTGCGGAAACAGCGTGGCGCCGACGATGTTGCTCTGGCCGTGCACCGCATCGATGCCGAAGATGATCGGAATCGCGTTGCCGCCCTTGGAGGTGTCCATCGACGCTTCATAGAACGCGTCGGCCAGCTTCAGCCATTCGGCCGGGCTGGCGTTGTACTTGCCGCCCGGGTCGGAATTGCCGCCGGCCAGCACCGAGCCGATACGGTACTTGCGCACGTCGTCCGGGGTCAGGCTGGCGATGTCGCCCTGGACGGTCTGGGCGACCTTTTCTTCCACGCTCATCTTGGCCATCACGTCGGTGATGCGCTGCTCCAGCGCCGCGTCCTGCGCGAATGGCCACTTCGGCGAGGGCCACTGGTCCGGATGGATGGTGGTGGAAGACTCCGCAGGCGCGGTGGCCGGGGCGGTCTTGCTCGCCTCGGCAGCGGTGGTGTCCTTGCCTTGGCAGGCGGCCAGCATCAGCACCGCCGCGGCGGTTGCCAGAGAGAGGGCACGCCGCGCGACGGGCGCGGCGGTACGGCGAAGCAGCATGTCCAAGATTCGAGTCTCCAGGGTGGTTCTCCCACGGCGATGCGTTGCGCCGCAGGCCATTAGGCGGCGTACGCTTGCGTGATTCCCCTACCCTGTCAACAACGCGCGACCGTATGCCAAATGACGGCCAACTTATTGACCAGGGCTATAGCGTTGGAATACCGACAGCACCTGTGAAACCACGGAAAACTGCCATATCCGCTGCCGCGCCTGGCATTGCGGGCAGGCGCACTTTGCTGCAATGCACCACCCGCAGGCCCGGGCAGTGCGCAGCCCCTGCCTGTGCGTGCCCTGCTGCAGCGTTCGCTTGTGCATGCACGTCCGAACACAGGGCAACGGGTGAGCTCGCCGTCAAACAACTGTCATACCACCGGCCTAGCGTGACCGGCTTGCCGATGTGCCATCGCCATCGTTGATCGTTGCCTTTGCCTGGAGTTTCGATGTCCGCCTCCCCCGATCCCTCTCGCCGTCGCCTCATGCAATTGCTGGCGGCCGTTCCCCTGTTGCCGCTCGCCAATGTCAGTGCCGCCGCGTTCCAGCAACTTGGCAGCGCCGCACTGGCCGCGCGCCCGTTGCGGCCATCGGACACCCCGACCCGTCTGGTCTCGGCCACCTTCCATGGCATGCCCGCGCCCAGCCTGGCCAACCCGGCGGCGATGGCCACCACCACGGTCGGCTCGGCACTCACCGTGGCGCGCAGCGACGGCAGCACGCAGCGCTACGCATTGGCGTATCACCCGTTCTTCGTCACTGGCGACCAGGTGCCCGACGGCAAGGGTGGCACCGTGCTGGCCGGCGGTTACTACGACATCCAGCATCGCCCGATCATTGACCGTTCGAAACCCGGTGCCGAGCGGCCGTTCTTTTCCGACTGCCCGGACGGCTCTTCGCTGCTGACCCTGCCCGATGCCAAGGTGCCCGGCGTCAAGGGCAACCACGTCTTCGCGGTGGTGCAGTTCGAATACACGACCCGCGACCAGGCCGGCAACGACACCAACCGCCACCTGCCCGCGCCAATCGCCGTGCTGACGCTGGATCAGGACCCGGCCACCGGCAAGCTGTCGTTGGTGAAGTACCACAATGTCGACACCGCGCCGGTGCACGGGCTGTGGACCACCTGCGGCGCCAGCCTGTCGCCGTGGAATACCCATCTGTCCAGCGAAGAGTACGAGCCCGACGCCACCGCGCTGGCCGGCAATACCCAGTTCCGCAGCTATAGCACGCATCTGTATGGCGACCCGGAAAAGGCCAACCCGTATCACTATGGCCATCTACCCGAAATCACCGTACACCCGGACGGAACCGGGAGCGTGCGCAAGCACTATTGCCTGGGCCGCATCTCGCACGAACTGGTGCAGGTGATGCCCGACCAGCGCACCGTGCTGATGGGCGACGACGCCACCAACGGCGGTCTTTTCATGTTCATTGCCGATCGCAAGGCCGACCTGTCGGCCGGCACCTTGTACGTCGGCAAGTGGCAGCAGACCTCGGGCATCGGCCCGGGCGCGGCCACGCTGCGCTGGATCAAGCTGGGCCACGCCACCAGTGCCGAGGTCCAGGCCATGGCCGACCGCCTCACCGCTGCCGACATCCTCGACGTGCATCTGAGCGACCCGGGCGATGCCTCGTTCACCAAGATCCCGTTCAACGGCACCTTCAACTGGATCCGCATCAAACCAGGCATGGAAAAGGCCGCCACCTATCTGGAAACCCATCGCTATGCCGCGCTGGCCGGCGGAAGCCTGGGCTTCACCAAGCTCGAAGGCACCACGGTCAATGCCAAGGACAAGGTCGCCTACATGGCCATGTCCTACATCGTCACCAGCATGCGCAATGGCTCGGGCGACGTGAAGGTGGAAGGCCCGGATGCTGGCGCGGTGTACGCCTTGAACCTGCGCGGCGGCCAACGCGACAGTCACGGCGCGCCGATCCATAGCGACTGGGTGCCGATCGACATGGCCGCCCCGGCCGCGCTCACCGGCCACGATCTGGCCACGCCCGACGCGCTCGGCAATCTTGCCGACCCCGAGCGCCTGGCCAACCCGGACAACCTCAAGTTCTCCGAATCGCTGCGCACCTTGTTTATCGGCGAAGACAGCAGCCTGCACGTCAACAATTTCCTGTGGGCCTACAACGTGGACAGCGGCGCGCTGACGCGGGTGCTGTCGGTGCCGGCGGGTGCGGAATCGACCGGCCTGCATGCGGTCGACGAGATTCACGGTTGGACCTACGTGATGAGCAATTTCCAGCACGCCGGCGATTGGGAAAGCCCGCTGCACGACACCGTCAAGCCGGTGCTGGACCCGCTGATCCGCGCCAACTACAAAAATCGCTTCGGCGCCGCGGTGGGCTATCTCACCGGCGACCCGGTGGCCGTGCAGCTGGGCAAGGCGTGAGCGCAAGGTGTCGTCGCTCGCAGCGCAGGCAACGCGCTGCGGTCGGCATCTTCGTCCGTCGGTCACATCGACTGCACGACAGTCGCTTGCATGAGAGCGCGTTGATGTATGGCCATCGCGCAGCGTGGAGTGCGCGGTGCCCTCACCAGACAGTTGGCTGGTGCCTTCATTGAAGAACGGAATCAGCGCAGCAGAAAAGTTGCCGGCTGTTTGATTGAGAGCTCTGCGCACCGACCAACTCGACTGGCCCTTGCCCGCTCACCGTCGCGGGACCTTGAGCGGCATGGATGCCGCGCCAGAGCCTCCAGGGACGGATTCACGGCGTGTCCCGCGATGGTGGGCGGGCAAGGGCCCTGCAGCAAACGCGCAGCCTCGGTCGAGGGCGCGGCGCCCTCACCGCTCGCGGGACACGCCGTTAACCCGTCCATGGGGGCTCGGTGGCGGCATCCATGCCGCCAACGGTCCCGCAATCGGTAAGGACACCGCAGCAGACCGTTGGCTGGTGGCTTCTTGAAGAACGAATCAGCGCACCGGACAGTTTGCCGACTATTTGATTGAGAGCTCTGTGCACCGACCAACTTGACTGGTCCTTGCCCGCTCACCGTCGCGGGACCTTGAGCGGCATGGATGCCGCGCCAGAGCCTCCAGGGACGGATTCACGGCGTGTCCCGCGATGGTGGGCGGGCAAGGGCCCTGCAGCAAAGGCGCAGATGATCCGCTCTCCGCCTGATCTGCCAGGATTGAGCAATCAGGTAGCGAGGCCTGCATCGTGCGTCGAGAGCGTTTGACGATCTTCAAGTCCGGCCGAGGGCGCGGTGCCCTCACCGCTCACGGGACACACCGTGTACCCGTCCATGAAGTGCCCCCCGGAAGTTGGACACCGCACCAGACAATTGGCTGGCCGTTCTGGTTAAAGCGATGCACACCCGGTCTGCGATAGGTCGGCATGACGTCGTTTTACTAGCCGATCTTGTTCCCAACGCGGTGCGAATCAGGCAGGCGACTCCCGTAGGCCAGCCCGGATGTGCAGCTCAAGACACGCGGCGCGTCTCCAATGCCGCCATCACGATCGGCTTGGCCCAATCGGGCACCTGCGCCAATTCTGCAGGTGTTTGCGGGTAGTGCAGGCCGCCGCGGTCCAGTTCCAGCACCAACATCGGCGCCGCCTGACCCGCCGCGTCGGCCGGCGCGCTGTTGTCGTAGACATGCAGCACTGCCAGATGCGGCAGCAACGCGATCAGGTTGGCACGCGATGTGTCGTAACGCCCGCGGATCTTGTGCTCGGGAATGGCATGGCCGCCGGCAGCGACCCGTGCTGCCACGCGCTGGACGTGCAGGTCCACCGTTGCCAACCCGCAGAACCAGACCGCCACCGTGTGCTGCGCGCCGGCCTCGCGCAGCAGGCGCGGAATGGTGCTGGCACCCAACGTCGTTTCGAACGCGAAATCGCTGCCGTAGGCCATCGCCTGGCGCAGCCGTCGCACGCCTTCCTGCCAAGCCTGGGCATTGGCCTCTTCCAGTGTCCAGCCCTGCTCCACCAGTTGCCGGGTGAAGGCGTCCGGGTTGAACCAGCTGGCGCCGTCTTCCTGCAGCAAGGTGCCCAGCAATGAACTTTTGCCGGCGCCGTTGACGCCAGCCAGTACCAGGATATTTCCCATCGATCAGAGCGACGGGCCCAAGGCGATCTTGCGGCCACGGCGTGCAGGCTTGGCGATCACCTGGGCCAGCACCGCGCCATCGGTGACCGCGGCAAGATGCGCGTCGAATTTGGCCTGCAAGGCCTGCAGCGACTGCGCGCGCGTGGCCGCATCGGCAAGCGCACTGGCCTGCCGCACGAGATGCCGGTATTCCTCTGCATCCACCACCACCGCTTCGGGGTGATTGTGATTGGTGATGACCACCGCGCCGTGGGTGCGCACCTTGCGCATCAGGCTGGGCCAACCCTTGATCTTGATGTCGGCCGCTGGCGCTTTTTCAAGCTCGGGCAAGTCCTGATGACGGGACATGGGGCGGTCCTGCGATGTGGGTGACGTCAGCCTACGCCAGAACGTCCATTTTGGGAAATTTATCCATTTTAGACGTAGTGAAAAAAGGTGCCGAACCAAGTACGGCTGATTGATACGCAGCAGACAGCTGTCAGATGGACGCAGACGCTCTCAGACCCAAACGCACACCTGGTGCATGCCGCCCCAAGCATCGGCCTCGCCCGCTTGGGGTGAGCGCACTCGTTTCGTTGGGCTGCTCCAAACGGAAACGGGGCCCGCAGGCCCCGTTGCTTGTCACGTACGCTGCGACAGGCTCAGCCGCGCAGCTTACCCAGCAGCTCGCGCGTCACCGGGTCGGCCACCTCGGCCGCTTCGCCCTTCAGCGCCGGCAGCAACTGGCTCGCCAGCTGCTTGCCCAACTCCACGCCGAACTGGTCGAACGCGTTGATGCCCCACATCACCGACTGCACGTACACGCTGTGCTCGTACATCGAGATCAGCGCGCCCAGCGCCTGCGGGGTGAGCGCATCGAGCAGGATCACCGTGCTCGGGCGGCCGCCCGGGTAGCTGCGGTGCGGGTCGCTGCTGTCCTGGCCGTTGGCCAGCGCCTCGGTCTGCGCCAGCACGTTGGCCATCAGTGCGACATGGTTTTCCGCATACGGGTCGTCGTTGTGCACGGTGCCGATGAAATCGGCCGGTACCACGCTGGTGCCCTGGTGCAGCGCCTGGAAGAAGCTGTGCTGCACATCGGTGCCCGCACCGCCCCACCAAACCGCCACGGTGTCGCTGTCCACCGCCGAGCCGTCGAGTTTGACCCGCTTGCCCAGGCTCTCCATCACCAGCTGCTGCAGATACGCCGGCAGCAGTGCCAGGCGCTGGTCGTAGGTCATCACTGCGTGCGTAGCGCTACCGAGCAGGTTGCGGTTCCACACCGCGGTCAGCCCGTGCAGCACCGCGACGTTTTCTTCCAGCGGGGTATTAAGCACGTGCGCATCGAACTGCGCGGCACCTTCCAGCAATTGTTCGAAACGCTCAAAGCCAATCGCCAATGCAATCGGGAAACCGACCGCCGACCACAGCGAATAACGCCCACCCACCCAATCCCACATCGGCAGCACGCGGCCGGGCGCGATATCGAAGGCCTTGGCGGCGCGTTCGGGGTTGGCGCTCACCGCATACAGGCGCTCGCTGCCACCGAGCCAGGCATGCAGGATGCCGCCATTGAGCAGCGTTTCCTGGGTGCCGAAAGTCTTGGAAATCAGGATGCCGGCGGTGCGTGCCGGGTCCAGCGTCGCCAAGGTGCGCTGCATCGCCGCGCCATCGACGTTGGACACAAAATGCACGCGGAAACGCGCACCGGTGACCGGGCGCAGCGCATCGGCCACCAGGCGCGGGCCAAGGTCGGAACCACCGATGCCGACACTGACGATGTCGGTCACATCGGTGGCTTCCAGTTGCTGGATCAGCTCGCCCATGCGCTGGCGCACTTGCGCAGCGGTGGCATACGCCTCGGAGGCAACCGGCGCATCGGTCAGATCACCGCGCAACGCGGTATGCAATGCGGCGCGCTGTTCGGTGACATTGACCTGCTCGCCACGGAACAGGCGCTGGAACGCACCGGCCAGATCGCGCTCGCGCGCGATGGCGAACAGCGCGTCGAGCGCGGCGCGGTCGTACTTCTGGCGCGCGAAATTGAAATACAACGGACCGACTTGCCTGGCGTACTGCGTCGGCCGTTCCGGCTCGGCGGCAAGCAATGCGGGGATGGCAGCGCCGCGCAGGCGCTGGGCGTGGGCGTGAAGCGCGTCGAATCCGTTGGTCTGTGTCATGCGGCCTGGGTGGGGATGCTGTGGTTGGTGTGGGAGATCGCGTTGTGCGCGTTCACGTATACCAGATTGGGCTTGAAGGTCTTGGCTTCGTCTTCGCTCATGCTGGCGAACGCCGCCACGATGATCAGATCGCCCACCTGCACGTGACGCGCAGCGCCACCGTTGAGCGACATGATGCCGCTGCCGTCCTCGGCGCGGATGGCATAGGTGCTGAAACGCGCACCGTTGGTGACGTCCCAGATATGCACCTGTTCGAATTCGCGGATGCCGGTCGCTTCCAGCAGCAGGCCGTCGATGGCGATCGAGCCTTCGTAGTTGAGCTCGGAGTGGGTGACGGTGGCGCGGTGGATCTTGGCTTTGAGCAGGGACAGGTGCATGGACGCAGGCAACAACGAAAGGAAAGCCGGCATTTTAGCGGAAAGCGTCAGCGCCCACCGGTTTGCCGCACGCCCGGTCGTGAGGGCTTCAGGCCGGCCGCGACGCCAGCGCCCGCATGCTAGTCGCGCATGCCCGGCGCCGGCGTCGATCCAGCTGTTCGGCGCGATGCGGCGGCTCAGAATTCCAGATTGTCGATCAGACGCGTCGTGCCTAGCCGCGCGGCGACCAGCGCCACGCGGGCACCGGCATGGCTCTCGCCCGGCTCGTTCAGGTCGGGCAACCGCACCACCGCGTAGTCGACACGGAACCCCGCCTGCTCCAGCGCCTGACTCGCGGCCTGTTCGACCTGCGCACGCGGCGTGCCAGCCGCGTAGCTGTCGCGCATCTGCAGCAGCACCTTGCGGATCTGCGCGGCGATCGGGCGATCGTCTGCCGACAGATACTGGTTGCGCGAACTCATCGCCAGGCCATCGGCCTCGCGCACGATGCTGCCGCCGAGGATCTCGATCGGAAACGCCAGGTCGGCCGCCATCTGCCGGATCACCGCCAGCTGCTGGTAATCCTTCTTGCCGAAGGCCGCCACGTCCGGCTGCACCTGATTGAACAGCCGCGCCACCACCGTGCAGACCCCATCGAAATGCCCCGGCCGGCACACGCCTTCCAGCACGTCGCTGACGCCGGGCGCATGGACCGGCGTGGCCAGCGCGGTGCCGAGTGGATACATGGTCTCCACGTCCGGCAGCCACAACGCGTCGCACCCGGCATCCTCCAGGCCGCGCAGGTCGGCCTCGGGTGTGCGCGGGTAGCGCGCGAAGTCTTCGTTGGGGCCAAACTGGGTCGGGTTGACGAACACGCTGGACACCACGCGGTCGGCGTACTGGCGCGCCAGCATCACCAGCGAGTAATGCCCGGCGTGCAGGTTGCCCATGGTGGGCACCAACGCCACACGCAGGCCTTCGCGCTTCCAGCCAGCAACCAGGGCGCGCAACGCGGAAAGATCGGTCAGGGTCTGGATCATGCGGCGTACGCGTGCTCTGCATCGGGGAAGCTGCCATCGCGCACGGCCTGCGCGTAGGCGCGCACTGCGCCGGCGACCGAGCCGCCTTCAGCCAGGAAATCCTTGACGAACTTCGGCCGGCGGTGGCCGCTGTCCAGGCCCAGCATGTCGTGCATCACCAGCACCTGGCCGTCGCAGCCGGGGCCCGCGCCAATGCCGATGGTGGGCACGCTGAGTTCGGCACTGATCTGTGCGGCGATCGGCGTGGGCACGCACTCCAGCACCACCAGGCTGGCGCCGGCCTCGACCACCGCCTGTGCATCGCGGCGCAGCTGCTCACCGGCTTCGCCGCGGCCCTGCACCTTGTAGCCACCGAACCGCAGCACCGACTGCGGGGTCAGCCCCAGGTGCGAACACACCGGGATTTCGCGCTCGACCAGGTAACGGATGACCTCGAGCTTGTGCCCGGCGCCTTCGATCTTGACCATTTCCGCACCGGCCTGCAGCAGCTGCGTGGCGGCATCGAGCGCGCGTGCCGGCGTGGCATCGGCCTGGAACGACAGGTCGGCCACCAGCAAGGCCTGCTGCAGCGCCCGCGCCACCGAGGCGGTGTGGTAGACCATGTCGGCGGTGGTCACCGGCAAGGTGGAATCGTGCCCCTGTACCACCATGCCCAGCGAGTCGCCGACCAGGATCAGGTCCACGCCGTTGGCATCGAAGGTGCGCGCAAAGCCGGCGTCGTAGGCGGTCAACATGACCAGTTTTCGACCCGCCCGCTTGGCCTCGGCCAGGGCGGGCACGGTCCAGGGCTTGCTGTCGCTATGGCTGCTCATGAACTCATTACGTGGGGTGATAAGCCGGCCATTATCTACCCAATCGGCTCCAGCCCGCAGCGATCGATCGCTTGCAGGGCGTGCCGCACTGTTCCATGGCCTGGAATGATGGCGTCCGGCGCCAGCTCGGCCAGCGGCAGCAACGCAAAGCCGCGCACGTGCAGATGCGGGTGCGGCACCTGCAGGCGTGGCAGGTCGATCACCTGATCGGCATACAGCAGCAGGTCCAGATCCAGCGTGCGCGGGCCCCAGCGCTCGCCGGCCCGACGCTCACGGCCGAAGGCCTGTTCGATGCCAAGCAAGGCCTCCAGCAGCGGCAGTGGCGCAAGATCGGTGCGCAGCTGCGCGACGGCGTTGATGAAGTCCGGCTGGTCTTCGCGGCCCCAGGCGGGCGTGCGGTACAGACGCGAGGCGGCCACCAGGGTGGTCTGCGGCAGCGCGTCCAGCGCGGCAATGGCCGCGCGCACGCTGGCCTCGGCCGGGCCCAGGTTGGCACCCAGGCCGACAAAGGCGTTCTGCATGGCTTATTCGCCTGCCGGGGCGCCGGGGCGGCGGCGGCGGCGGCGACGCTTGCGTGGCGCGCCCTCTTCGCCCTCGTGGTCGGACTGCGCCGATTCGATCGCATCCACCAGCTCCTGGCCGGAGGACTTCTGCACCTCGCGCCAGAACTCGACGTCGGCAGCATGATCGGGCGATGCAAATTGACGCAGCACCAGGAAATCGAACGCCGCACGGAAGCGCGGATGCGACAGGGTGCGGAACACGCGCTTGCGCTGACGCGAGGAGAAGCGCGCCTGCAACAACCAGATTTCCTGCATCGGCAGCGAGAACCGGCGCGGCAATGCCACGCGCTCCAACTGATGCAAGGTGACGCGGTCGGCGGCACGGCGCTGCGCATCTTCCGGTTGCACGCCCTGCGCCTGCAGCCCCATCAAGGTGCGGCAGAACGCCGGCCACAGCAACAGCGCGAACAGGAATGCCGGCGACACCGGCTCGTCGTTGGCCACGCGCGCGTCGGTATTGCGCAGGCCTTCCAGCACCATCGCGCGCAACGCGCCGCTGCGGTTGGATTTCAGCGCAGCCGCACTCTCGGGGAACAAGGCGCCGAGCAGGCCGTAACGCTCCAGGCCCTGGAAACTGGCCACGCCGTGCCCGGACAGGAACAGCTTGAGGATCTCTTCGAACAGGCGCGCCGGCGCTGCCTCGGACAACAGACCGGCCAGGCGCGGGATCGGCTCGGCAGTGCTGGCTTCGATGTCGAAATTCAACTTGGCCGCCAGCCGCACCGCGCGCAGCATGCGCACCGGGTCTTCCTGGTAGCGCAGCTCCGGGTCGCCGATCAACTTCATCAGCCGTGCCTGCACGTCTTCGAATCCGCCGCAGTAATCACGCACCGAAAAATCCTCGATCGCGTAGTACAGGGCGTTGCAGGTGAAGTCGCGGCGGATCGCGTCGTCTTCAATGGTGCCGTAGACGTTGTCGCGCACCAGGCGGCCGTTATCCAGCTCGCGGTCGCCGCTGCCGTCGTCGACGTTGGCGCGGAAGGTGGCAACCTCGATGATCTCGCGGCCGAACACCACATGCGCCAGCCGAAAACGGCGGCCGATCAGGCGACAGTTGCGAAACAGCGCCTTGACCTCTTCCGGCGTGGCGCTGGTGGCGACGTCGAAATCTTTCGGGTGGCCGCCGACCAGCAGGTCGCGGACCGCGCCGCCGACCAGATAGGCGCCAAAGCCCGATTCGCGCAGGCGGTACAACACGCGCAGCGCGTTGGGGCTGATGTCCTTGCGCGAAATGGTGTGCTGATCGCGTGGGATGACGCGCAGCGTGAACGGGGATGTAACTGAGGGTTCGATGATGGCGCTTCCGTCTTGTGTTGCAGGATTGCCCAACGGCTATTACCTCACTATACTAGCGCGCTGCACAAGACGCGACAAAAACGCTCCCTTCGTCTAATGGTTAGGACGTGGCCCTCTCAAGGCTAAAACAGGGGTTCGAGTCCCCTAGGGAGCACCACGTTGGTCCTGCTGCAGATCACGCCAAGACCCCGCATTGCGGGGTTTTTGCGTTGTGGTGCAAGCAGTCTGCATGGGGTGTGGATTGCGCCGCTGCGCGGCAGGCAGCGACGGCCTTCGCGTGCATGCCCGGATCCGGACGACGTGGCCCCGAGGCACCATGTGGTCGAGGTTGGTTGCCGCCCTGCGCTGCCGGATTGGTCGCGTTGAACGTGAGCCCCGTGCGGCCGTGCTGATCGATATGTGATGCGCCGCGACCACCACCGCAATGTGGTTCAAGCGCATGCGCGCTTCACAGGCCTCGCACTGCAGATACCAGACGCCACATCGGTCACCGTCGCGTCGCTCACATCAGCCACAACAACACAAAACACACAGACGGGTCGAACAGCAATGCGTCACGCATGCCGCGTTTGTCGCGCCTTGCTGGAGCGGTCGCGACACGTGATGTGCGCACCGTTAGTGCCGGGCGCCTCGGCAATTTGCAGTACATGGTCTCAGTTCACACGGCAGCTAGAGAAGGTGAGTCGTCGTCGCTGCCGGTTTCGGCGACGGCGTCGTGGGCATGCAGGCTCTCCAGATGGCGTACTGCCACATGAAAGGTCGCGTAGTGCTCTGCCAGCGCCTTGCGCAGGCGTCGCGCTGCGTCTTCGACATACATCAGGTTTGCGCCATTCAAACGCGCAAATTCCTGCTCGTCGGTCCGCCGCACCGCGGCCTGCACCGGCGTTGCCAGCGCCCGCTCGCAGAGATCGAGCAGCTCACGGATCGCAAAGCGCTGCGTCTCCGCGCCCAGCTCAACGCGCACCTGCGCCACGCTGCGTTGGCTATGCGGGGTGGCATAGGAACCGTGCTCCTGCAGCCATTGCGCAACCTCCTGCAGCGGCAGCGCGTCGCGCCCGGCGTGCTGTTGCACGAACGCATCGCTCAACAACTGCCGCGACAACGCCGCCGAACATGGGCAGGTGGACGCGTACAGCACATCGACCTGTAGCTGGATTGTGGTGTGCCCTGCCCTGCAGTGCGCGACGACGTGCACCGGATAGGCACGCCAGCCGCTCAGCCCTTCGCTGCGCAGAGCCGGCATGCGCAGCAGCATTTCAAAGCGCAGCGTCAGCCGCGCCGCGCGGCTCCCGCAATCGGCATGACTGGCGACCAGCGCCTGCAGCAGCTGCGACAGCATGGCCGGCGACACCGGATGCTGCAGGTGCAGGTCCAGCAGGCGATACAGCCGCGACATGTGGATGCCCTTGAGCTCTGGCCGTGGCAGATCGACCTGCACGCTGGCGCGCGCGGCAAGCCTGGCGCCGCCAGCTTGCAGATGCACGGGGATGGCGATGTCCTGCATGCCCACCCAGCGCAAGGGCGCACTCAGGGCGGAGAGTTCGGTAACGGCAACATCGGGAAGCGTGGCGGACATCGGGTGCTCGTCGAAGGGTAAAGGTGGCGATCGCGGCTCAGGCGCGACCGGGAAAGGCAGCGAAGTAGTCGTCGATACCCGCATGCAGCGTCTGCGCCAGTTCGTCCTGATGCGTATCGCCACACAGGCGCCGGCAATCGTCGCGATTGCTCATGAAGCCGGTTTCTACCAGCAACGAGGGAATATCCGGCGATTTCAGCACTGCAAAGCCGGCCTGCCCGACCTGGTGTTGGTGCAGGTGCGTCACCTGCTGCAGGCGCGCCAGCATCAACGTGCCAAACGCAAGGCTGCTGGCGATGGTGCCGCTCAGCGACAGGTCGGCCAGTACCTGCGACAGCACCGGGTTGCTCGGCACCCGCAGCCGGCGCGCGGTGTCGCCCATGTCGTCGGCAGCGTTCTCGCTATCGGCGATCCAGTGCGCCAGTGCCGAACTGGCACCGGTCTGCGAGAGCGCAAACACCGAAGCGCCGCGCGCTTCGCGTGTTGGCGCGGCATCGGCATGGATGGAGACGAACAGATCCGCGTTGTGGCGATGCGCAATCAAGACGCGCTCATGCAACGGCACGAAGCGATCGTCGCTGCGGATCATGGTGGGCCGGTAGCGTGCATCGGCGGCCAGGCGCTGGTGCAGCCGTCCGGCCACCGCCATGGCGACATGTTTTTCGTAACGCGCATCGGCACTGACCGCACCCGGATCCTTGCCGCCGTGGCCGGCATCGATGGCGATGATGTAGGAATGCAGGCGCGAGCGGGCCGGGTCTACGGGCGCTGTCGCTGCAGCATGGCCGCTGACGGCCAGGGCCGTGCCGCCGGGCATGGCGGCAAGCTCCAGCACCAACGCACTGCCATCCCGGCGCACGTTGACCGTACAGGGCTGCCGCAGATCCAGCACGACGCGCAGACCATCGAGATGCGGCGCGCTGCGTATGCGGGTCACCGCAACGCCGGCGGGCATCGGATCGATAGGAGGCGACTGCGGCGACACGCCAGAAAGATCGATGACCGCACGCTCAGGATCGGACAACCTGAAATTGCGGTAGGCCACCTGCGCGCCCAGCTCCAGCCGCACGTGAAGCAACTCGCCCTGCTGTTGCACGCGGCACCCCCGCAAGGCCGGGAGCCCCTGCGCAGCCCCGAACGTCGGCGCAAGCATCAAGGCAGCAGCTCCACCCCGTAATAGATGCCGACGCTGCATCACGCCCTGCCCTCACAACTCAGGCAATCGACCCGCCACAGCAAACGGCAGCGCAGAGCGCAGTGCGATTCCGGACGGCAGCAAAAAAATGAAAGCAGGCAGGACACGGGAGGCAAGACTGCGCGGCAAAGACGAAGTGTTATAAAGTAACATTAATTCAGCAAAAGCAAGCCTGTCGCTATCGTCCTGCGCCTTCGCGTTCATCTCCTCGTCCAGAAGCCGCCCATGTCCCACCATATCCCCAGACCTACGACGCCTGGCGTCGCTGCATTGAGATCGACTGCGCCCAGCCCTGACCGCCCTATCGCCGAACGCCCCACCAGCCTGCAAAGTTTCTGCGCTGATGGGCAATCAGCATCTGCAACAGGTGATTGAATTGTCTGAGTGTGCTTGGATGGATTTAAGGATGGATAGATCCAGGCGTCATAAAACCTCACTTATCTAAATTAATAAATAAATAAGCTTTACGACTTTAGATAACTAAAATATAACTTACATGGAAACATGACTTACAAGAAGCTCGGGTTATTTATTAAATTGAGAGACAGTATGCGGATCTAAAGAAATCCACAGAAAAATCGAGAGCACGGCAAACCCCTCGCCCTAGGCTAAGAACTTGGCTTTTAGCAACATGACGCCTTTAGCAAAGTTAGTCTGCGACGATCATTTTTAAGAAGAAAGCAGCGAGCCTTACAACGAAAAAAGCACCATGAGCCGGATAAATCCGAGATCCATTGACGTACTCAGATCAAGCGACATGTCGTTGCGTCAATGCATTGACACAACACGGCCTCCCCAAAGATTTTTGACCCGGTCACTCACGAAATTGCAAGGAAACACGTACCTTAGACGGGCCTGAATCGCAGGCGAATATTTCCCGACTGAGGGAAAAGGCTAAGTCATGGAAATGAAGGCAAAGCTCGCAGTCAAGGCTCTTGGTACCCTTGCCGGCGCAATGCTGGTTGGAGTCGGATCAGCCTCTGCATGCTGTCCGGGCGACGGGACAATCTCCACAATGGCAACGACGGGGCTGGGTGAATCGGCACCACGCGCTACAAATCTGGCCGTAGATCCAACTTGGCGGATCTACGAGTTTCAACGAGAAGGAATGTTGTACCTACAGATCAACGATGCAACTGGCATCGTTCGCGGTGCGGTTGGCCGCGCGGGCGAAGTTCTTTGGGTGTTACCCATGGGCAAGGACGTCAGCCGGTTGACAGTTTCCACCCTGGTGATTCCAACAAGAGCACAGCTGGTCTACCGAACCGACAGCTTCACTGTGCACCTTGAAACAAGTACAGCTGGGGACCACTGGATCGTTAGGCGGACGAAATAACCGAAGTCTTTTCGGCAATGAGAAAGCTGATGACCAACGCATGGCGGCGGCGAAACCTACCGCCATGCGCCTTCAGCCGCGTTCGCAACTCTGCGTCAGCTTCAGATGCATCGCGATTTGTCACTTCCAGTACTGAAACATCAGCAAAGATCCTGATGACCACGCCCTGCGCATCACGGCTTTTCCATGTACGTGCCTGCACCAGATGCCGGTTGGCTTGCGGAAGCATCTCGAACGCGTTTAGTGCACATCGATATGCAGCCAACTGCAGCCCTAACGACAGATCGCCGCAGTTTCCTCGCAGTGCATGGTGGATCTGCGTGCCATAAAACCGCGCCAATGCAGGTGAGCGCAGCGCCTGATATACACCATGGGTTTCGATCTCGAGCGGATACAGGCCGGCAATATATTCGTGTAACAACTGAGACTCGATGATTCCTGCTCTAGTCATTTCCATGGCCGCAGCATGATGGCCGCGCTCACGTAACTGAGCGACACAGTCTTTGCGTAGCCGATTGAGATGGACATTGATATCGGAATAGTCGACGACGCAATTACGCAGCGTTCGCTCGGCAGCAAGGTAACCAGCCTGGGCAAACTGCAATGCTTCAAGTTGCACCTGATGCTGGTCGCCAGCTTGCGAATAAGCAAAAGCGAGCCGCGAACCGAGAACAAACAGTCCGGTGGCGATCACCGCAATCAGAAGTTGAACGCTAAATAGCTCTGCGTCGTAGGCAGCAATCCCATATTTCGAACGGGACAAGGCTGTAATGAGATTCGCCAGCAATCCCCCAGCTGCCGCTCCACGCCAACCATGGCGAAGCGTCAGGATGATTGCGGGCCCTACCAGGGACACCATCAAAACTTGTCGCAGCAGTGGCTCTGGGACGACGTTCGCAGCACAGAACAATGCTGCCATCGCAAGACCTGCAAGTGCGCTGTCACGCACCAAGTCGTCACGAAGATAGCTTTCTGTACGTCGATACCAGAGCAGACCCGGCAACAAAAACATCAAAATGCCCAGATACGAACCCAGCCATGTTCTCAATAGAATCTCAACGGGCGAACTGGCAATTGGGCCGCCAAGGGTGGCGTTTAATGCCATGCCACACAGGGTGCTCCACAAGGCAAGTAGCGCCATCAGTGGAAGGATTGCGTTGCGCAGGATCACATCAGGGGAATGCCGACGAATTGCAGACACAGCCAGCGCAACCGCAGGTGCAAACAAGAACGGGCTCAGGTATGCCCACAGTGGTGCGTAATCTCTTGTTTCCAACATCGGTACGCGTAACCAGAGCACGGCAGCGGCGTCACCTGCCAACAAGAATGGCCAACGGCGATAGGACATGAACAAGAGCGACACTGCTCTCAAACCAGCTGGCAGATACCACTGGTCAGCAGACAGATGCCAAACAAGCAGATAGACGACGCAATAACCCAGACTTAGCAGAAGTCCTTCCGCAAGCTCTCTAGCAACTGCCATACAACCACTCCCTGGCTCGTCGACGAATTTTCGCTAGTGTGAAGCTAACTGGCATGCCGCGTATAGCTGGAGCGCACAGATCGCAAGAATGCGTAACGCGGTATGACTTTGCCGATTCTCAGATAGACCATCGCTTGCACTAAGGTGGTGCGATCTCTCAGCGATGGTGATAGCAGCAATGCTGCATCGCCCAACAAAAAAGGCCGCGCACTGCGCGGCCTTCTTCGTTTTCCGTGCCGATATCGGCATACAGAGGCGATCAGCCCTCCATTTGTTCCAGTTCCTTGCCCTTGGTCTCGTAGACATATTTGAGGACGAAGAACACCGAGATGAAGGCGGCGACGGTGTAGATGCCGTAGGCGCCGGCCAAACCAATACTGCCGAGCAGGATCGGGAAGCTGACGGTGATGGCGAAGTTGGAGGTCCACTGCGCGGCGCCGGCGATCGCCAGGCCCGAGCCGCGGATCTGGTTGGGGAACATCTCGCCCAACATCACCCACATCACCGGACCCCAGGAGGCATTGAAGAACACCACGTAGACGTTGGCGGCCACCAGCGCGAGCATGCCCATGGCATCGGACATGGCCAGCTTGCCATTGGCGTCCAGCGAAGCGGTGGCGAACGCGTAGGTCACCAGCGCCAGCGACACGGCCATGCCGGCCGAGCCGATCCACAACAGCGGCTTGCGGCCGATCTTGTCGACCAGCATCACCGTGACCAGGCAGGCGCCGATGCTGAGGCCGCCGGAGAGCACGTTGATCAGCAGCGCGTCCTGCTCGGAGAAGCCCACCGCCTGCCACAGCACCGCGCCATAGTAGAACACCACGTTGATGCCGACCAACTGCTGGAACACCGCCAGGCCAATACCGATCCAGACGATCGGGCGGATCTTGCCGGTGGTCTTGTTGATCAGGTCGGAGAACTTGGGCTTGTGCTGGTCGGCCGACATCGAGGCGGAAATCTCGCTCAGCTTGGTCTGCGCGGCGGCATTGCCGTACAGGCGCTTGAGCACTACCAGCGCTTGCTCACGGCGGCCCTTGACCACCAGGAAGCGCGGGCTTTCGGGGATGACCAGCAGCAGCAACAGGAACAGGATCGAGGGAACCGCTTGCATCCAGAACATCCAGCGCCAGGCGGCCTGCCCGGCCCACAACGGCTCGGTGGAGGCACCGGCAGCGTTGGCCAGCAGGTAATTGCTCAGGAACGCGCAGAACAGTCCGCTGATGATGGCGATCTGCTGCATCGTCGCCAGCCGGCCGCGATAACGGGCCGAGGCAACCTCGGCGATATACGCCGGTGAAATGACACTCGCCGCGCCGACGGCAAAGCCGCCCATCACGCGCGCAAAGATGAAGAAGCCGGAGCTGTGCGAGGCACCGGCACCGATGGCCGAGAGCAGGAACAGCGCCGCAGAAATGATCAGGACCGCGCGGCGGCCCCAGCGGTCGGCCAGGCGGCCGGCAAAGAAGGCGCCGATGGCGCAACCCAGCAGCATCGAGGCGACTTCGAACCCGGTCTCGGCAGCACTGGAATTGAAGGTCTGCTTCAGGCCATCGACAGTGCCGTTGATCACGCCGCTATCGAAACCGAACAAGAATCCGCCGATCGTGGCTACGCAACTGATCAGGACGATAAAACGGGTGTTCTCACCGGCATCGGGGGCGCCGTTTACGGAGACACTGGACATGGGTTCACCTGGAAGCATGCAAAGGAGCGGCCACGGGGGTGGCCGACATCGGCCGGCGACGCGCAGTGCGCCGCCGGCCACGGGACATCAACGCGTCAGATACTGATTGATCAGGTTTTCGTAGGCTTCCTGACGGCCGCTGATCTGCTTGGGCGCATTGCCGGCGGCGTACTTGGCCAGATCCGCCAGCGTGCTGGTGCCGTTGGCAAAGTCGGCACCGGCGCCGCTGTCGAAGCTGGCGTAACGCTCGGCGCGCCAGGTCTCCAGCGGCGAAGACGTCAGCAATGCGTTGGCAACCTCAAGACCACGTGCGAACGCATCCATGCCACCGATGTGCGCCAGGAACAGGTCCTGCGGATCGGACGATTCGCGACGCACCTTGGCATCGAAATTCAGGCCGCCCGGTGCCAGCCCGCCCTGGCGCAGCACCACCAGCATCGCGCCGACGGTGTCGTACAGGTCGGTCGGGAACTGGTCGGTGTCCCAGCCGTTCTGCGGATTGCCGCGGTTGGCATCGATGCTGCCGAGCAGGCCGGCATCGCTGGCAACCTGCAGATCGTGCTCGAAGCTGTGACCCGAGAGCGTGGCGTGGTTGGCCTCGATATTGAGCTTGAAATCCTGGTCCAGGCCATGCTGACGCAGGAAGCCGATCACGGTGGCGCTGTCGAAGTCGTACTGGTGCTTCATCGGCTCCATGGGCTTGGGCTCGATCAGGAAGTTGCCCTTGAAGCCGATCGCGCGACCGTAATCACGTGCCAGGGTCAGGAAGCGCGCCATGTTGTCCTGCTCGCGCTTCATCTGGGTGTTGTGCAGGCAGGCATAGCCTTCGCGGCCGCCCCAGAACACATAGTTTTCGCCGCCCAGCTCCACCGTGGCATCGATCGCGGCCTTGACCTGCACGGCGGCACGCGCCACCACGTTGAAGTCGGGGTTGGTGGATGCACCATTCATGTAGCGCGGGTGCGAGAACAGGTTGGCGGTGCCCCACAGCAGCTTGATGCCGGTGGCGGCCTGGCGCTGCTTGGCGATGCCCACCATGTGCTTGAGGTTGCTTTCGTACTCGCCGATATCGTCCGCATCCGGCGACAGGTCGATATCGTGGAAGCAGTAATACGGCACGCCGAGCTTGGTGAAGAATTCGAATGCGGCATCGGCCTTGGCCTCGGCACGATCGAGCGCGCTGTTGCCGATATCCCACGGATACGCGCGCGTACCCGGGCCAAACGGATCGGCGCCGTTGCCGCAGAAGCTGTGCCAGTAGGCCACGGCAAAGCGCAGATGCTCGGCCATGGTCTTGTCGCCGATTTTCTTGTTGGCGTCATAGACCTTGAACGCGAGCGGGTTGTCGGAGTCGCGGCCTTCGAAGCCGATCTTGCCGATGCCGGGGAAATATTCCTTCGCGCCGATGAAAACGGTGTTGCTCATGGGGTGTGATGTCCTTGCTGCTGGGGGAGTTGTAGAAAAAGGCGTGTCGCTCAGCCGGCGTAGAGCGGGCTGACGACCTGCAGGTGCTTGAGAAAGGTCTGGTAGTGCTGCTGGTACTGGGCCACGCGCTGCGGGTCGGGCTGCGCGGCAAGCGCATCGTCCACCTGCAGGTGCTCCAGCACCACGTCCGACAGCGCGGCGTCGCCACCATCGTCGCGGTCGCACGCCCACAGGGCCTGCAGCGCGGCACCGAAGGCCGCGCCTTCGGGCTGGGTTGGCACCACGACCTGCAGGTTGAACACGTCGGCCACCATCTGCCGCCACTGCGCGCTCTTGCTGCCGCCGCCGGTGAGCAGGATGGTGTCGAACTGCAGGCCGGCCGCCACGAAGGCGTCGAAGCCGTTGCGCAGGCTGTAGGTCGCCCCTTCCATCGCGGCGCGATAGAAATGCGCGGCAGTGGTGTTGTGCAGGTCCATGCCGAACAGGCAACCGCGTGCATCGGGCAAGTTGGGCGTGCGCTCGCCGTTGAAGAACGGCAGCAACACCAGGCCGTCGGCGCCCGGCGCAGTGTCGGCGATCATCGCTTCGGTCTGGTCGCGGGTGATGGCGAACATGCGCATCACCGCTTCGGTGGCGACGGTGCAGTTCATCGTGCAGATCAGCGGCAGCCAGCCGCCACTGGACGAGCAGAACGCCGCCCAGCGCGCCTCGTCGTCCACCACCGGGTGATCGGCGTAGGCGAACAAGGTGCCACTGGTGCCCAGGCTCATGGTCAGGCGGCCCGGCACCACGTTGCCGGTGCCGATGGCAGCCATCATGTTGTCGCCACCGCCAGTGGTGACGCGTACGCCGGCCGGCAAATTCAACGCCTCGGCCGCGGCATCGGACAATGGGTAGACCGCGCCGGTTTCCACCAGCGGCGGCAACGCGTCACGCAGGTCGCGCTGCGCATCCACCGCGCCGAGCATGCGCTCGGACCACTGGCGCGTGCGCACGTCCAGCCAGCCGGTGCCGGAGGCATCGCCGACCTCGGCAAAGCGCTCGCCGGTGAGCCAGAAGTTGATGTAGTCGTGCGGCAGCATCACCGTGGTCATTGCGGCGTATGCCTCGGGACGGTGCTTGCGCGTCCACGGCAACTTGGAGGCGGTGTAGCCGGCCATGATCGGGTTGCCGGCGGTTGCGACACTGCCTGCCGCGCCACCGACCGCATCCATGATCTCGTCGCATTCCAGCGCGGTGCTGGTGTCGCACCACAGTTTGACCGGTGCGGTGACGCTGCCATCGGCAGCCACCGGCACAAAGCCGTGCTGCTGGCCGGAGACGGAAATGCCGCGCACGCGCGCACGCTGCTCGCCATCGAGCTGCGCAAAGCAATGCACGATGCCATCGATCCACCACTGCGCCTGTTGCTCGCGGGTGCCGTCGTCGCGGCTGATCAGCTCCATCGGCGCTGCGATGGTGGCGACCACGGCGCGGTCCTGCGCGTCGTAGGCCACCAGCTTGACGCTCTGCGTGCCCACGTCCAGTCCTACGTACAAGCTCATTGCTTCACCAATCGGTTGTTGTTGAGTCCCACCTGCTGGGTGCGGCCTGCGCCCAGTTCCAGGTCCAGGGTCTGCCCGGCGTAGGACAGTTGATAACGCCCGCCACGATCGCTGTGCACCCGTGCCTGCTGCAAGCGACCGGCGTCCCATTCCAGATCGACGCTGGCACCGCCGCGCACACGCAGGCCGCGCACGCTGCCGCGCGGCCAGGCGCTGGGCAATGCGGGCAGCAAAAACACGCTGCCGCCCCAGCTTTGCAACAGCATTTCGGTGATGCCGGCGGTGCCGCCGAAATTGCCGTCGATCTGGAACGGCGGATGCGCGTCGAACAGATTCGGATACGTGCGTTCGGGCGAGATCAGCAATTGCAGGATGCGATACGCATGCTCGCCATCGGCCAGCCGCGCCCACAGGTTCAAGCGCCAGCCGATGCCCCAGCCGGTGGTGTTGTCGCCACGGATTTCCAGCGTACGCCTGGCTGCGGCGGCCAGCTCGGGCGTATCGCGCAGGTTGATCTGGCTGGACGGATGCAGGGCATACAGATGCGAAACATGCCGGTGCTGCATCTCCGGCGCCTGCATGTCCCAATCCTGCTGCCACTCCTGCAGTTGGCCGGCCTTGCCGATGCGGTTGGGCGGCAACTGCTCGCGCAGCGTGGTCAACTGCCGGGCGAAATCCGCATCCACATCGAGCAGCTTGCTCATGGCGATGCACTGCGCGAACAGGTCACGCAACAGCTGCGCATCCATGGTCGGCCCGGCACACACCGCCGCGCCGAACGGGTGCTGGTTTTCCGGCGAGATCGAGGGGTTGGTGACCATCGCACCGGTCTGCGGGTCGCGCACCAGGGTGGCAACGAAGAACTCCGCCGCGCCCTTGAACAGCGGATAGATCTTGCCGAGGTACGCGCGGTCGCGGCCGTAATCCCAGCGGTCCCACAGCTGCTGCAGCAACCACACCCCGCCCATCGGCCACAGGCTCCACTTGGCGCCATCGATCGGGCCGGCCTGGCGCCACAGATCGGTGTTGTTGTGCACCACCCAACCGGGCGCGTCGTAGAGCGCCTTGGCGGTATGCGCGCCGGTCTTGGCCAGATCGAACAGCATGGATTCCAGCGGTTCAACGCACTCGTGCAGCGCGTTGGCCTCGCTGGGCCAGTAGTTCATCTCGGTGTTGATGTTGATGGTGTACTTGCTTTCCCACGGCGGCTGCATCAGGTCGTTCCAGATGCCCTGCAGGTTGGCCGGCTGGGTGCCGGGCCGCGAGCTGCAGATCAACAGGTAACGGCCGTACTGGTGATACAGCGCGGCCAGTGCCGGATCATTGCCGCCTGCGAAGCGTTGCACGCGTTCGCCGGTGGGCAGGCTTGCCGCGTCGCTGGTGCCCAGGTCGATTGCCACACGCCGGAACAGGCGTTGATGATCGGCCAGATGCGCACGCAATAGCGCCGGGAAATCCAGCTTGGCTGCGTTTTTCAAACTTGCTGCGGTCAATGCAAGCGGATCGCCATCGACCGCATCGAAGCGTTGGTAACTGGTGGCGGCGGTGAGCAGCAGCACCACTTCATCGGCCGCTTCGATGCGCAGACGGTCGCGCAACGCGGTGACCGTGCCGCCCTTCACCTGCGGCAATACCCGCAATGCAAACCGCAGCTTGCCTTCGATGCCGGCGAAGCTGCCGTTGCGGCCACTGAACAGCAAACCGCCCTGCTCCGCGGTGACCTCGCCGCTTTGCGGGCTGTCGATGCCCACGCGCAGGGAAATGCCGCGTGGCCGGTCGCACGACAAACGCACCACGATGCACTGCGATTGCGCCGAAACGAACACCTCGCGCGTGTGCACCGCGCCGCCGGAGCGGAATGTGGTGGTGGCCACGGCGGTGTCCAGATCGAGCTGACGCCGGTACTCGCTGATGCCGTCGGCACGATCGAAATCCAGCAGCAGATCGCCCAGCGGTTGATACGGCATCTGCTTGAGCGGGCGCGAGAGCAGCTTGGCATCGGCCAGTTGTTCGGCCTGGGCATAGCGCCCGGCGAAGATCAGCGCGCGCACCTGCGGCAACGCCGCCAATCCGTCCGGGCTGGTGGAATCGTAGGGGCCGCCCGCATACAAGGTGTCTTCGTTGAGTTGCAGACGCTCGTGGGCGATACCGCCCCACACCATCGCACCCAGACGGCCATTGCCCACCGGCAAGGCCTCCACCCATTCACTGGCCGGTTCGCGATACCACAGCTGCAATGCACCAGCGGGAGCCACCGCTGGCAAGCCGCCGGCCGTTGCAGCACGCGCCGCCTGTGCAGCCACCGGTGCGGCGCTCAGGACCGCAAGCGCGGCCCCGGTTGCCTTGCACAGTTCGCGACGGGTCAGCACGGCCACCGCCGTGCTGCATCACCGGAACCGCCCGCGACTGCCTTGCGGCGTTCCGGCATCTGCTTGCTCATCGACTGAAGACAGCCTGCGATCATCGACGACGCGCTTTGCCGGACGCAATCTTGCGCTGCAACACGCTGACCGGCTTGCCGTCGTACTGGATGGTGGTATCGGTCTTGGACGCGAGTGCGCCGGCGTCGTCGCGTGGGCCATCGACGAAGCGCACATTGATGGTGCGTTTAGCCTGCATGCCGGTCCAGCTGCCTTCGCGCTTGCCGATGCTCAGCTCGCCCTTGGCCTGGTTCCAGACCAGCGGAATACGGCTGAACTCGCCCTTCTCGTAGCCATAGCCCTTGCCATCGTCCTCATACAGCGAGAACTGGCCATCGGCGCCGGTGTAAACCACCACGGTGAGCGGCGCATCCGGGATCTGGTCCACGTATTCCTGCACCGGGCCGGTCGGCACGATGGAGCCGGCACGCACGAACAGCGGCATGCGTTCGATCGGCGCGGCGGCTTCGATGCTCTGGCCGCCCTCGTAGCGCTTGCCGGTGGCGAAATCCAGCCAGCTGGTGCCAGCCGGCAGATACACCTGCCGCGAGGTGGCGCCGAAGCTGGTGACCGGTGCGACCAGGAATGCCGGGCCGAACAGGTACTGGTCGTTGATGTCGCGCGCCTTCGCGTCGTTGGGGAAGTCCATCATCATGCCGCGCATGATCACGCCATCGCGCTGGTAGGTATCGCCGGCCAGGCTGTAGATGTACGGCAGCAACGCGTAACGCAGGCGGTTGTAGTACGCCATGCTCTCGTAGAACGGCGTGCCTTCCGGGGCGATGTTCCAGATTTCGCGGTACGGGAACTGGCCGTGCGAGCGGAAGATCGGCACGAACGCACCGAACTGGAACCAGCGCGTGTTGAGCTCGCGCCACTCAGGCAGATGCGCCGGGTCCTGGTTCTCGTAGCGCTTCTCCACCGAAAATCCGCCGATGTCGAAGGTCCAGTTGGGCAGGCCCGACAGCGCCATGTTCACGCCACCGGAAATCTGCTCGCGCATGTCGTCCCAACGCGAGACGATGTCGCCGCTCCACACCGCCACCGCATTGCGCTGGGTCCCCGCATAGCCCTTGCGCGAGAGGATGAACACGCGCTTGTCGTCGGCCGCACGATCGCCGACGTACACCCCGTGGGTGTGCGGCAGCGGATAGGAGTTGAAGTACTCGGTGGACGAGCCCAGTGCATTGGGCGTGGTGCGTGCCTTGCGCTCGGCGATGTCCAGGTTGGAATGCACGTCCGGCTCGTCGGCGTCCATCCACCAGGCATCGAAGCCCTTGCTGTTGAGCTTTTCATTGACCTGGCGCCAGTAGATGGCCTGCGCCTTTTCCGAGTACGGGTCGTAGAAGGAGTTCTTGTAGCCCTTGCCGATCCAGTCCAGCTCGCCCACTTCCACGTTGCGCTTGAACATGAAACCGGCGGCATCCAGTTCCTTGTAGTTGGCGGTGGTGGGATAGAACTTGGGCCAGATCGAAATCATGATCTGCGCGTGCATGTCGTGCACGGCCTTGACCATCCCATCCGGGTCCGGGAAGTGCTTGGGGTCGAAATCATGCGAGCCCCAGGCATTTTCCGGCCAGTACGACCAGTCGAGCACGATGTTGTCCAGCGACAGCTTGCGCTTGCGGTATTCGGCCACCGCGCCGACCAGCTCGTCCTGGCTCTTGTAGCGCTCACGGCTCTGCCAGAACCCATAGGCCCACTTGGGCAGCATCACCGACTTGCCGGTGAGCTCGCGATAGCCGGCCACGGCCTGGTCGTACGAATCGGCGGACACGAAGTAATAATCGATCATCTGGCCGGCTTCGGACCACAGCGACAGGTCTTTCGCCTCGGTCGCGGGCAGCGGGTCGCGATGCAGCAACGCGATGTAGCTGGGGTCGATCATGTCCCATTCGACCTTGACGGAGTGGCGCGTGCCCGGCTCCAGGTCGAGGGTGAACTCGTGATTCCACGGGTTCCAGTTCTGGCGCCAGCGATCGATGACCAGCTTGCCGTCCACGTAGACCTTGCCGTACTCGCTCAGGTACAGCGAGAACGTGTGCTCGCCAGCGGTGAGCGCCTCGATCTCGCCCTCCCAGGTGACCTGCATGCGGCTGTTCTTGTCCTTGGACATCGCCTTCTTGGGGAACTTGGCCAGGTTGCTGAGGTATTGGTAGTTCACCTCGCTTTCGCGGCGCTCCAGCACCTGCTTGCCATCGATCGCGTAGCGCGCGGTCAGGCCGCCCGGCTTGCCCTTGGCGTCGTACAACTTGAGCGTCTGGGACAGCGGCTGCAGGCCACGCGGGTCGCCCAGGCGGCTGATCGAGTTGTTGTCCCACAGCAGGCCGTAGTTGCGGCTGGAGACCAGGTACGGCACCGCCATGTCGAGGTTGTTCTGCTGCAACTCGACGTTGCGGCCCTTCTGGTTCATCCAGCCCTGCTGGTGCTGGCCGAATCCGTACAGCGCTTCGTCGTCAGGCGACTGGAAGCGCTGACGCACGCTCAGGTACTGCTTGCCTTCCACCTTCAGCGGGGCAAAGCTGCGCCCGCCGGCCACTTCCGACAGCACCGGCTTGCCGTTGGCATCGGCAAAGCTGACATGGCCATCGACGGTGGAGACAGTGGCGGTGACCTTGCCGGTCTTCAGCTGCACGTTGTCGCCCTGCTCGGCTACCTGGAAGGCGGTGTCGCCCTGCACCGGCACGCGCATCAGGCTGGGGCTACGGGCGAAGTCGCCGTCCGGGTCCGCGCTGACACGGATGATGCCGCTATCGACCACCTGCAGGCGCACCGGCGCAGCGCCCTTGGCGCTCGGCACCACGGTGACGCCATCGGCGGCCTTGCGCACTTCCTGCGCATGCGCGGCATTGGCCAGCAGGGCCAGCGACAACGCCAGGCAATGGGCCAGCGGTGTACGCCGGTTGGCAGGCACGGTGCCGGCGGAATGGATGGTGGTTTGCATGGTCACTCCCTTTGAATTGCGAAACAGGCTGCGGGGGCAGCGCTGCGTGGTCTTGATGATGGTGTGGTCAACCGCGTTGTAGGCAGTCGTCCGGTGGGCGTGGTAGCGGCCAGGTGCATCGGTGCACCATGCCGCGTTGGTCGCATCTGCTACGCCGGCATGAGGCCGGCGCAGCGGGTGTCACCCACGCTTACTTGAAGGTGGCGAGCTTGATCTTGAGCAGCTGCGGCGCGCTGGAGAAATTGACGCCGTAATCGGTCTGGTCGCCATTCCAGTTGCGCTCGAACTTCCAGTCCGTGCCTTCGTAGACGCCCTCTTCGACGCGGTCGTAAATCATGTTGGCAGTCGCTTCGCTAGCCGGGTGCAGGGTGACGCGCGCGTGGTAGCCGGTGACCAGGAACTCGTCCGGGCCCAGCTCGGCGATCAGCGCAGCACCGATCGGCTCCGGGTTGCCCGGCGGCTCGCCCTTGAACCAGAACTGCGGCACACCGTAAGTGATGGTGGCGCTCCAGCGGTCGTTGAGCTTGAGCTCCTGCACGGCCTGGCCGGGTTCTTCGGCGGTGCCGTGCAGCTTGCCTTCCGACGCGGCCTTGGCGAACGGACGCATGCCGCGCTTGACCAGGTCAAAGCCCAGCGCGAACGGCGCCAGGGTTTCTTCGTTGACGTGCTTGGCACCCAACGGGTAGTTGGAATAGCGCGTGTAATCCATGCCAAATGCCGACCAGCCGATGCCGTCATGGCCCAGCGTCGGGAACAGGTAGCGCGCGTACTCGGGGCGGTTACCGGTTTCGGCGACGAACAAGGCATTGTCCGGCCGCGCGTAACGCTCCAGCACCGTGGTGTACATGCGGTATTCGGGCATGTAGATGTCCGGCGCCAGCAGGTCGATATGCGGGCCGGCGGCCTTCCACACATCCAGCACGTTGTCGGTGGGGCCACCGCTGGCGTACTGGCCGGGCTGGCCGGGATTGAACGGGCCACGCAGCGCGGCGTTGACGTACATCGGCAACGGATATTCGGCCTTGCCGGCTTCGGTCACCTGGTCGATGTAACGGCCGATCGACCAGGCATGGAAGAACTCATCGGCATCGGCACCGAACACCTGCGCCCAGCTGCCGGGCTGCTTGTTCAGGCGCTTGAGCAGCTCCTCCGGCACCGGGCCGTCGAACAGCTTCTGCGCCATCGGCGAGAAGTCGCGCACGCTGCCATAGGTGCCCGCCTCGTTCTCCGGCTGGATCATGATCACGGTGTGTTGCGGGTCAACTTTCTTCAGATGCTGCATGAAGGCGACGAACGCCTTGCGGTCGGCATCCAGGGTGGCCTGCGCATGCGGCGACAGCGAGCCGATCGACTTGCCTTCGCGCGTCACCACGCGCGGGAAACGCTGGTTGTCGGTCTTGACCCAATGCGGCGCGTATTGCGGGCCGTTGTTCTTCCAGGTTGCAAACCACAGCAGCACCAGGCGCACCTTGTGTTCGCGCGCCTGGGTGAGCAGCGTATCGACGAAGGAGAAATCGAACTTGCCTTCTTCCGGCTCCACCTGTTCCCAGGCGATCGGCACCTGCACGGTGTTGGGGCCCAGCACCTGGATCGCCGGCCACACCTTGTCCATCACGCCGGGATAGTTGCTGGAGTTGTTGACCTGCGCGCCGAGGATCAAAAACGGCGCGCCATCGACCATCAACGCATGCTTGCCGTCCTTGCTGACGAACTGCGGCATCGGCGTCTGCGTGGCCGGCGCTGCTGCGCCGCCTGCCGGCGCGGCGGCGGTGTTGGCGGCCGGTGTGGCGGCGCCGGACTTTGCGCTGGTGTCCTGCTCGCCGGACTGACAGGCCGCCAACGCCAGCGTCAACACAGACAGCAGCAGCGGACGCAGACAACGGCGTGCAGTGGAAGAAGAGATCACACGCGTAACGGGGGAATGCATGGACATAAGACTCCGTGTCACCAGGTATCGGTGCGGAAGGGGGAAACAGGAAGGGCGTCGCGATTGACCAGGTTGGCGTCGTCGGGGTTCTCGCTCCAGCCGTAGCGCACCGCCACCGGTGCAGGCACCGCATCGCTGCGCACGGTCACGCGGTCGCCGTCGATCTGCGCAGTGGCCGGATGGAAGCGCTGATCCGCACCGGCGATACGAAAGCCCTGCACTGCACCGCCGCCGCGCACCTGCAACGCACTGCCCTGCAGGTCGAAACTCAGCACCGCCTTGCCGCCGTCAAAGCTCGCCCGCTTGAACACCGGCGCGCTGTACACCAGCGTCTGGCCATAGGCCACATGCCGCGCGGCCAGCGCCAGGCGATGCCCCACATCGCGCTTGTTGGTGGGATGGATGTCGGTGGGGTTGCCGATATCGATGATCACCGCCTGCCCGGTCGCCGGCAGCGCCAAGGTCTTGGACTGCGACTCGCGCAGCAGCGCCCACGGACTCAGCTCGCCCTTGTCGCCGCCGGCCTTGAAGTTGGCCAGCTGCACCCACAGGAACGGCAGCGTCTTGTCGCCACGCTCGGCGCGCCACTGCTGGATCATCGCGGCGAACTGCTCGCGGTACTTCACCGCGCCGCTGTCGGTGGCATTGGTCTCCCCCTGGTACCAGATCACGCCCTTGACCGGGAACGGCTGCAGCGGGTGGATCATCTGGTTGTACAGCAGCGTGGGCAGCTGGTTCTTGTTGTCGGTCAAGGACACCCGCACCGCGGCGGGTCGGAATTTCCAGCCGCTCAACGCGCGTTTGGCGCCCGCGTTGGTCTGCACGAAGCGCTGCTCATCCGGGCCATGCATGCCGCCACCGCCGCTGAGGTCTTCCACGCGCACCGCGATGTGGTTGATGCCGGCATGCAATGCGGACGCCGGCACGCGGTAGACGCGCGGCAGGTTCCACTGCTTCTCGGTGGTACCGACCTGCTGGCCGTTGACGTAGGTGATGTCCGAGTCGTCGATCTGGCCCACGCCCAGCGATACACCGGCCTTGGCCTCGGCAGCGCTCAGGGTCACCGTGGTGCGATACCAGGCGATGCCGTCCATGCCGTCATAGCCGCTGGCTTCCCATTGCTGGGTGGTCGGGATGCTGTCCCAGTCGCTGTCGTCGACATCGGATTCGCGCCACTGCGGCATCTCGCCGTCGACCTTGGGCCAGCGCGCAATGCGCTTGCCGGTGGCGGCCTGCGCGGCGGCGTCGCGTTGCTTGATCGCCTCGATCGCGCCCTGGTTCTGGTCGGCATTCAAACCAAGCGACGCCGCATCCATCCATGCTTCGATGGCACTGCCGCCCCAGGTGCTGTTGACGATGCCGATCGGCACGCCGGTGCTGGCACGCAGCTCCTTGGCGAAAAAGTAACCAACCGCAGTGAACTCACCGGCATTGGCCGGCGTGGCCGCCTTCCAGTCGCCGCCGGTCAGGCGTGCCTCCGGCTGCACCGACCACGACTTGGGCACCTTGAAATGCCGCAGCTGCGCATCGTTGGCCGCGGCCACCGCCTGTGCGCCATCGCTGGCCTGGGCCAGCGGCCATTCCATGTTCGATTGCCCGCTGGCCAGCCACACGTCGCCCACCTGCACATCGCGCACCTGCAACTCGCCGCCATCGCCCTGCACACGCAGCACGTAGGGGCCACCGGCGGTGTGCGCGGGCAGCCGGACCTTCCACTGCCCGCTCTCATCGGCCTTGGCGGTGGCGCGCTTGCCGTCGAAGCTGACGGTGATGGTCGCCTTCGGCGTCGCCCATCCCCACACCGGCATCGGCTGGTCGCGCTGCAACACCGCGCCATCGGCAAACAGCAAGGGCAGCGTCGGCTGGGCCAGCGCGAGCGGGCTGGCCAGGACCAGACCCAGCAGGCATGCGCGGCGGACGAAAGGAACGGTCATGCGGTGATCTCCAGGGTCGGCGCGGCCGGTCGGCGCGCAACGGTTCGGCGGGGGATGAAGGCGGTCACGGTACGACAGCGCGATGACGCGCGCAGGCATGCAGCGCTCATCGTGGGTCGCCGTAGAAAATGCCACGCCCACCGGTGGCGAAATACACCCGACCGGGAAGTCTTGGGTCGCCCGTGACGCTATAGGGCTTGCCGAAGCGGTGCGCGTCGTCGTTGATGCGCAGCCAATGCGCGCCTTCGTCGTCGGAACGGAACACGCCATCCACGCCGTCCACGCGGCCGGCCAGGTAGAGCGCCGGCGGCGCACCGTCACGCAGCGGCTTGCCGATGCCCAGCGAGCGCGCTTCGTCGGGCCTGGACAGGGTCTGCAGGCGTCCGTCCTGCCACCGCATCACGCCCAGCGACGGGCTGGCCAGATACACCACGCCGGCACGCCATGGATCGGGCCGCAGTTGCGGGCGGGCGCGCTCATCGCGTGCCGGATTGCCGACCTGCTGCCCGGTGTTGCGGAAGCTGGCCCCGCCATCGGTACTTGCATACAGGCCCCCGCTGGCGGTGTCGACGGCATACCAGCGCTGCGCATCGACGCGGTCGGCCGCCACGACCGCAGTGTCCGGCAGCCCCTGCACGCGCTGCCACTGCTTGCCCATCGTGGCCGTGCGCCAGTTGCCGCCGCCCTGCGGCGCCCAGATCACCTGCGAGGCGTCTGCCGCAATCGCGATGGTGCCTGCGCCCTGCCCGGCCGGCGGTTCACTGGCGAACGCCTCCCAGTGCGCGCCACCGTCGCGCGAGATCAGCGCGCGGATCTCGTTGTTGCGACGGTCGCGCACCGTGCCGCTGCGCACCACTGTCATCGGAACCTGCCCGGCGGCGTCGATGCTTTCGCCATTGGTCAGACGCGGGCCTGCGTATTGCAGCTGCGCGCTGTCCAGGTCGTCGTGGCGAAATCCATCGATATCGCCGAGCGCGCTGAGCAGATGGGCACCGGCCATCGGGCTGAGCAGATCCAGCGGCACGGTTTCTTCCAGCCCGCGGTCCTGGAACCACCACTGCAGTGGCTGGTGCGTGCTGCTGAAGTCCTGCAGGTTGCGCGAGGCCCAGATGCCGTAACCGGTGACGAACAGGGCGTGGTTGCTGTCGAACGGATCGACGGCCAACGCGCCCATCCAGTGCGGACGCGCATGCGAGGTCCACGGCGCGGCGCTGTGATCGAACACCGCCTCGGCCAATAGCGGCGTCCAGTGCTTGCCGCCATCGACACTGCGAAACAGCTCATCGCGCGGCGTGCGGCGACGGAAGGTGCTGGCCAGTAGCACCTGCGGCTGTTGCGGATCCACCGCCACCGCGCCCCAGCCGAAGCCGTCGCCATTGGCCGGTTGCGCGATCGGGCTGATCTCGCTCCAGCGCGCCTGCGCGGGGGTGTATTTCCATAGCGCACCACCGGCCATCAAATCCGGGCCGGGCTGATCGCCATAGCTCAGATACCAGTGCCCGTCGCGGCCGCCTTCCATATGGCTGGGACGCAGCCCCTGCGGTTGCCCGGGCACTGCCGACCAGCTGCGGCCGGCATCCTCGGACACATACAGACTGGTCTGCGCGGTGGACACGCCGACGTAGATCCGCGGCGTGGGAGCACCGGCGCGGCCGCTGGCGGCGTCGAACACCACAAAGGCGATCCCCACCGCCTGTTCGCGCCCGACATGGTTGCGCGCCGTGGCGCCGGCCAACGCCTCGGCCGGAAATCCCTCCACCCGCGCCCAGTGCGCGCCGCGATCGGTGCTGCGCCATAGGCCGGCATCACGCGAGCCCAGCAACAGCACACGGCCATCGTGCGGGTCCACCGCCAGCCGCTCGCCGTTGGCGCGCCCCAGTTGATTGCCGCCGAGCTTGAACGGCAGGTCGGCGCGCGCGAAGCTGCGGCCGCGGTCGAACGAGCGCAGCACGGCTGCATTGCCGGCACGCTCGTGCATGTAGGTCCCGGCAGCCAGGTAGATGGCCTCGGGGTTGGCAGGATCGATGGCGAAGGCATCGATCCCCATCAGGTTCCAGTCGTCGGCGCCCAACCAGTCGGTCAGTGCCACCCACTGCTGCGTTCGCGCGTCCCAGCGGTACGCACCGCCGACATCGGTACGGGCATAGGCAAGATCGCGCTCGGCGGGATGAAACAGCACGCCGGTGACAAAACCGCCACCGCCAATGGCGACGCTACGCCACTGATAGGGTCCTGGTGTGGCGGGCTCGGCCGCAGCCACGGTGGACGTCATGAAGAGCAACACCAGCGTCAGGCAAACAGCAGTCAGCCACGCGTGTGCTGCGAAAAGGCGGCGCTTAGTAGGCGGATCGATCACGGCGATCATTCCTCCGGCTCCCCTCGCGATCGATGGCGTGGCCATCGATAGGAAAAACACCGGTCCAACGAGCTGCCTGCACAGCTCGCCGGACCGGAGACGCACTTCCTACGGCGCGTTCTACAGGCTGGCCCGCAACGTCAGGCCATACCGACGATCGTTGATCACGAAGTCGCGATAGCGCGACTCGTTACCCAGGTAGCTTTCGCGACGGGTATCGAGCAGATTCACGCCATCCAGCGAAATCGACCACACATCATTGATGTTGAAACGCAGCGAGGCATCCAGCTGGCCGAAGCCCTTGTTGTAGACCGGCAGGTTGCCGGTACCGTTGCCCGCAGTGGTCACCAGCCAGTCGCTGCGCCAGTTGTAGGCCACACGGCCCTGGAAGCGCGAGGTTTCGTAGCTGAGGATCGCGTTGTAGCTGTTCTTGGACAGGCCTTCCAGCGGCACGGTCAGCGCCTGGCCGTTGGTGTCGGTGGCAGTGGGGCTCGGCGCCTCGCTGTCGACGTAGGTGTAGTTGGTCTGCAGGCCGAAGCCGCTCAGCCAGCCCGGCAGGAAGTCGAAGAACTGCGTATAGCCCAGCTCAGCACCACGGATCTTGCCGGCATCGCCGTTGACCGGGCGGGTGATCTGCCACACCTGTCCGTCGTACACCTCGTTGAAGACGGCGTTGGCGATGAAGCCTTCCACCTTCTTGTAGAACAGGGTGCCGTACATCATCGAGCCCTGGCCGAAGTACCACTCCAGCGCGGTGTCGAACTGGTCGGCCTTGACCGCTTCCAGGCTCGGGTTGCCCGCGGTGCCGGTGAAGGTCGAGGCGCCGCTGGACGAGGTGCCGGTGCTCAGGCTCAGGTTCGGGTTCAGGCGGTCGAAGGTCGGGCGCGAAATGCCGCGCGATGCCGCAAAACGCCACTGCAGCTGATCGCTCAGCATCCAGCGCAGGTTCAAGCTCGGCAGCGCGTCGGTGTAGGTCTGCTGTGCATCCACCGGAATCAGACCGCCGCCTTCGGCGTCGGTACCGGTGCGCACGCCGCGCGAGCCGACTTCGGTCCGCACCACGCGAACGCCGATGTTGCCGTCGAACGGGATGTCGCCATCCACGCCGAAGCGCAACACGCCGTACGCCGCGTAGGTCTTCTCGTTCTGGGTGTTGATGTTGTTCGGGGCAAATTCCAGCGGGCTGGCACCAAAGGTGGCTAGGCTCTGCTCGTAATTGGCCACCGCTGCATCCGACGCGGTCAGCGTGCGACCGAAGGTGCTGCTCTCACCGCGGAAGAAGTCGGTGATGGGGTTGGCCACCAGACCGATGCTGGGGAACTGCGAGAACGGCGTGCCCGAGCAATCGTTGATGCACATGAAGCGCCACACGTTGCCCTTGGTCTCGGCATCGCGGTCGGTATAACGCACACCGGCCTTGAAGCTGCGCACGAAGTCGCTGTCGAACGCCAGATCCATGTCCGAACGCCAGGCAAACTCGGTACCGGTGTTGTCGTCCTTGTTGTCCAGGTGCCAGCGCCAGCCGTCGTAGTTGTTGACGTCGGCCAGGTAGCCTTCCGCGCCGCTGGCATCGGTCACCGACAGGCGCGGCAGATCGCCACGGAAGTCGACGTTGAACTGCGGGCTGGTGTCCTGCCCGGTGGCGATGATGTAGCGCGTGCCCTTGGTGGTGGCATCGACGTACTGGAAGTCGGTGCTCAGGGTCAGCTTTTCGTTGACCGTCCACTTGGCGCCCAGCGAGTAATCGGTGGTCACCGAGTGACGCTCGGTCAGGCTGGTATTGGATTCGGTCGGCACATTCTGGAACGAGCCATTGACGAACTCGTTGCGGCTGTTGACCTGGATGCCGGGCAAGCCCTGCATGTTGTTGGCGCCGGTCAACGCGAAGAACGAATAATCGTGCCAGCTGAAGTCGTAGTCCGAACGCAGCACCTGCGTGTAGACCTCCACCGAATCGTTCGGGCGCCACTGCATCGCAAACGCGCCGGTCTTGCGCTCGCGCTCACCGACGGTGGTGTTGATGCCGGCACCGTGCGGTACCGACACGCCCTGCCCTTCGTAGCCCGGCAGATCGGTCTGGGTGTACCACGGCTCGATCGAGATGGTGTCCTGACGGAACGGGCTCTTCTGCTGCGAATAGTTCACCAGGATGCCGATCTCGCCGATGCCGGTCTGCCAGCGGTCGCTGAACAGGCCCGAGAACGCCGGCTTGCCGTCGTCGGCCAGGTCGTAATAGTTGTACTGGACGCTGCCGGCGATCTTGCGGCCTTCATAGTCGAATGGCAGGCGCGTGCGCAGGTCGACGGTGCCGCCCAGGCCACCTTCGATCATGTCGGCCGACGGGTTCTTGTACACGTTGACGCCGCCGAGCAACTCGGCCGACACGTCTTCGAAGCTCAGGCCACGGCCGTCGTTGGCGGTGAAGATGTCGCGGCCATTGAGCTCGGTGCGCACCTGGGTCAGGCCGCGGATGGCGATCGAGCTGCCTTCGCCGTAGTTGCGCGAAATCTGGATGCCGGAGATGCGCTGCAGCGCTTCGGCGACGTTGTTGTCGGGCAGCTTGCCGATGTCTTCGGCAACGATGGAATCGACGATCTGCTCGGCGTTCTGCTTGACCAGCTGCGCCTTGGTGACGCTGCTGCGGGTACCGGTGACCTGCACCGTGTCCAGCTGCTGGGTGGTCGCATCCGATGCCGGTGCGGCAGTGGTGGTCGCATCCTGCGCATAGGCCTGCGCGCTCAACAAGGTGGCCACACTGATGGCCATCACGGAGCGGCGGAAATCACGGATCGAACGCTGACCCACAGCCCGGCCTGCCGGAATGTGGCGATGTTGCACTGACATGGTGCTCCCTCCCAGGACGCATGTACTGCTTGTTTTTAGCGGGCCGGTGCGCGAACGCCCTGCCCGTCGTTGTTGCTGGCCCGTATCTGCGCCCGGGACACCGGGTAGGCGGATGCGCGGTTTGCCCTGGCGGGCGGACCTGCGGCTGCGGCGGGAGCATAGGGCGCGGCCGTCATGCCACACCAATGAAATATTCCTGGAAAGCTATTCGTTAAAACTATAGCAACACCGGAAAACCCGGCAGGTCCGGCATCACGGCCCGAACCTGCGGACTCATACCTGACGGACCCGACTGTGCAGATCGCTGCACAGTCGGGCCGTGACCGTGCGCACTTACCAATTCATGCGCAGCACCAGCGAGTAGCGCCGGTCGTTGACGAACTGGCTGCGGGTGTACAGCCGCGTATCCACCTCGCCCCCCTCGTAGGAGGTGGGCCCCATCAACACCTTGGTCTCGGTATTGGTCAGGTTGTTGGCCTGGATCCCCAACTGCAGGTGTTCGTTGAAGCGGTAGAAGAACGAGCCATCCAGCTGGCCGTAGTCGTCGGCCCAGGTCGGCAACCGGGTGGCCGCGTCGCTGGTGGTCAGCAGGTAGCGCGAGCGCCAGTTGTAGGCCAGCCGCAGCGACAGCGGGCCCTTCTCGTAGATGCCGGCCAGGTTGTAGCTGCGCCGCGACAGACCTTCCAACGGCAGCTCCACGCCTTCCACCGTGGTGCGGGTGTACGGGTCGATGGCGGTGTTGGTGCCGCCCTTGCTGTCGACGAAGGTGAAGTTGGCATTGATGCCGAACCCGCTCATCCAGCCCGGCAATTCGTCGAAGAATTGCGTGTAGCCCACCTCGGCACCGCGAATGGTGCCCTCGTCGGTATTGTAGGGCCGGGTCACCAGCCACTCGCGGTTATCGTAGGTCTCGCTGCGGGTCTGGGTGGAGAAATAGTCCTTGACCTTCTTGTAGAACAGCGTGGTGTACAGCATGTCGCTGTTGTCGAAATACCACTCCAGTGCGGTGTCGAACTGGTTGGCGGTCATCGGCTTGAGGGTCGGATTGCCTGCGGTACCGACGAAGTTGGTCGCATTGCCGGCGTCGTCGGTCTCCACGTTGAGCAGCACGTACGGCTGCAGCTGGGTGTAGTCCGGGCGCGCCATCGCCTTGGAGGCGGCGATACGCCACTGCAGGCTGTCGGTGAAACGGAAACGCATGTTCAGGCTCGGCAGCACGTTGGTGTAGCTGCCCTGCGAGTTGTTGTCGAAGTATTGCCCGGTGTAGCGGGCCTGCAGCTCGGGCGAGACGTTCAGGCCCGACAGGTCCTGGAACTGGCCGAAGCCTTCGGCCTGGGTCTTGGTCTGCACGATGCGCACACCGATATTGCCGTCCACCGGCACGCCCCAGGCCTCGTCGTTACCGAAGTACAGCGCCGCGTAGGCGGCCTGGGTGCGCTCGAACTGGCGGTTGGTGTCCTGCGGCTGGTAGGTGTCCGGTGCCCAGCCAAAGCCGCGCAGGGCCACGATCTGCTGTTGCAGCAGTTCCGAGGCGCGACGGTAGTTCTTGACCAGCCCGCCATTGGGCACCACCAGCGTGGTCGGCACGTTCACCCCGCCGCGGAAGAAATCGGAGAAGGTGAACAGCGACGACTCGTTGGGCAGGTACTGCGACATGTTGGCCAGGCCATTGGCGCTGCCGGGGATGGCTGCCCAGTTGTCCGACAGAACGCCCCAGTTGTAGCCGGAGTTCTTGTTGGTCTGATTGCGGTCGGTGGCACGCATGCCGAAGCGCGCGAAGCGCAGCCAGCTGCTGTCCTGGAAGGTGTATTCCAGGTCCACGCGGGTGGACAGCTGGCGCCCGCGGTTATGCCCCAGGTGATCCATCGCCGCCGCCCAGAAATAATTGGACGGGTCCTGCGTGAAACCTTGGTTGGCGATCTGCACGGTCGGATACTTGCCCGACACGTCATAGGTCAGCCCCGGCAGATAGGTCGCGCTGAATACCGTGAAGTCGAGCTGGTCGTTCTCCGACTGCACCAGCTGCACGTCGCCCTTGATCTGCAGGTTGTCGTTGAAGTAATGGCTGAAGCCCACCGACAGGTCCGAGGTGGTCGTGCGCTGCTCGGAATAGCGGTTGTCGGTATTGAAGCGCACGCCATCGCCGGTCAGCAGGCCGCGCCAGGAGTTGGACACCGGCGAGCCGCGCTGGAACACGCCGTCCTGGTCGTACTGGAAGGTGGTGCCCGGCGCCGGGCTGATGCTGTTGTTGCTGTCGTTGAAGAACGCGGCGCGCTCCTGCCAGTTCATGTCGTAGCGCGAACGCAGGTACTGCGCGTAGATCTCGGTCTGGTCACTGGGCTTCCACTGGAAGGCTGCGGCGATACCGTCGCGCTTGCGCTCGAAATCCAGCTGGCGCCAGTTCACCCCGCCCGGCACAAACACCTCTCTGCGCCCGCTGCCGGCCAGCACCGCATCGTCGGTCCGACGCACGTACGGCTCGACCTGGATGCCGTCCGAGCGGGTCGCCAGTTCCGAATGGGCGATATCGATCATGAAGCCCATTTCGCCGACGCCGGTGTCCCAGCGATCGCTGAACAGGAACGAGGCCGACGGCTTGTACTTCTTGCTCATGTCGCCCCAGTTGACGTCGACGTTGCCGCCGACGATCCGGCCCGGGTTGTCGAACGGCATGCGCGTGCGCAGGTTGACCGTGCCGCCCAGGCCGCCCTCGATGATTTCGGCCGACGGATTCTTGTAGACATCCACGCCGGCCATCAGCTCGGCCGGCACGTCTTCGAAACTCAGGCCACGGCCGCTGGCGGCGCTGAAGATGTCGCGTCCATTGAGCTCGCCACGCACCTGGGTCAGGCCGCGGATCATCACACCACTGCCTTCGGCGGAGAAGTGATCCGGGTCGCTGCGCGCGGCGAAGTGGTCGATGGTCACGCCGCTGACGCGCTGCAGGGTTTCGGTGACGCTGCGGTCGGGCAGCGCGCCGATGTCTTCGGCGCTGACCGAATCCACGATCTGGGTGGAATCGCGCTTGATCACCTGCGACTTGATCAGGCTGGCGCGCACGCCGCGCACTTCCACCGTGTCCAGGTCCACCGCGCTGGCACCGGCGGTGCCTGAAGGCGCGCCCCTGGCCGCCGGCGCCTGCTGTGCGTATACCGGCGCAGCGAGCAGCAGCCCGATGCTGACGGCCATGGCCGAATGACGCAAACGTGGGGTACGGCACGCGCGCACGCCCGTGCCTGCCGAGGCATGGCTTGAAAACTTGGACATCTGAATCCCTCCCAGGACGCAAGACGACTGAAGACTGGTTGTCGCGACGCAAGACGCCCCGCGTGATCGTATCGGGACCGGCGCCGAGGCCAGTCCCGCTTTCGCTGCATGGCGGCTTTGCCGCCGATCACCTGCCCGACTTCACGTGCGCTTCAGCGTGCGATCTGACGCACAGATATAGGCGCGCGGTCTAGCGCCAGCCAATGAAAAATTCACAGGCTGGTATTACTCCAAGGAATACAAATGGAAGAGCTTGTTAGGTAAGGGATTCTGGCCCGCGCAATCCCGGATACAGCCGGCGCGCCGTGGTGCGCAACGCCTGCAGGATGCGTTCGGCACCCGGCGGAAGGATGTAATCGCGCCGACGGATGATGCCGAACGATTCCATCCGCACGCCCAGTTCGATCGGCAGCACGGTCAGCAATTTGGCCTGGATCAGCGGCGCCACCGACTCCACCGGCAAGGCCGTCAGCATGTCGGTGCCACGCAGCAGGGTCGAGGTGACCGGAAGTGACGAGGTCTCGATGGCATTGGTCGGCGTCTGCACGCCGTGCTCCATGAACATCGAATCCAGGCGTGCGCGCAGCACGCTGTCGGCCGGCGGCAGGATCCAGCCATGCCGCACCAGATCCGCATGCTGCAGGCCGGCCCGGCTGGCCAGCGGGTGGCCGGCCCGCGCGATCACCGAATGCGGCTCGTCGGCCAGCGGCTCGAACTCCAGTTCGCCCACGCCCTCCGGGCCGAGGATGCGCCCGATCACGATGTCCAGCTGCCCATCCAGCAACTTGGCCACCAGCGGGCGGCTATAGTCCATCTCCACCCGCACCAGGATGTCCGGGAACTCGCGCTTCACCTCGGCAATGGCCTGCGGTACCAGATTGGTGCCCGGATTGACCACGGTTCCGATCGAGGCCTGGCCCATGCGGCCGGCGCGCAACGCGGCGATCTCTTCCTGCGCCCGGCCGATCTCCGACATCGCCGCGCGGGCGCGCCGGATCAGCACGTGGCCGTACCAGGTCGGTTCGACACCGCGGGCATGCCGCTCGAACAATTTCACCCCCAGCATGTCCTCCATTTCCGCCAGCAGCTTGGAGGCGGCCGGCTGGGTCATGCTGGCGGCCTCGGCCGCACGCAGCACCGAGCGTTGTTCGTGCAGATGCAGCAGCAGCAGGAGTTGGCGCGTCTTGAGCCGGGCTGCGTTGAACCAGGGGGTACCGGAATTTGCCATGAGGTGCGGTTGCGGCCGTGTATTCGTCGGAGGAATAGAATATGCCGAAAATTTCATTTGCAGCACATATCTCCCCGCGCGAGGCTAGCGCTCGCCGCAGCAGGAGCCCCTACCTCCCGGGCGCGGCCAGAACAGACGTGACCCATCTTCGACAAGGTGGCAACACGCACGCCATGACCGCGGAGGTGGACGACGATGACGGCATCTTGCCGGCCACTTGCGGGCCGTAGCTCCAGGCGTGCTACGCGCGCCACGCCGCCTCCGGTGCGTTGCGGCGTCTCTTCCCCGCCCTGCGTTTTTCTGCTGCATTGCGCAGCGGCGACGGCCAGTTGCCGCGCGCAGTGCGCAAGTTCCCCCGACGTTGCCGGCCACCGGGTCGCCAATGGCCGCTTTCCGCTCTATCGCGAGTAACCGCATGACCTCAGATACCACCGCCAGCCTGTTTGCCCTGCCCCTGGTCGCCATCCTGCGCGGCATCACGCCGGAAGAAACGCTTGACCACGTCGGCGCGCTGATCGACGCCGGCTTCGACGCGATCGAGATCCCGCTCAATTCGCCGCGCTGGGAGCAGAGCATCGCGCTGGCCCAGCAGACCTATGGCGAACGCGCCTGGATCGGTGCCGGCACCGTGCTGCGCAATGAAGACGTCGACACCCTGGCAGAGATCGGCGCGCGCTTCATCGTCACTCCCAACACGCGCCCGTCGCTGATCCGTCATGCGGTGTCGCGCGGGCTGACCGTGGTGGCCGGCTTCGCCACCGCCAGCGAGGCGTTCGACGCCATCGATGCGGGCGCCATCATTCTCAAGCTGTTCCCGGCAGCGACCTATGGCGCCGCGCATGTGCGCGCATTGCGCTCGGTGCTGCCCAAGCACATCCCGGTCTACGTGGTCGGCGGCGTCAGCCCGCAGACCCTGGCCGGCTTCATCGCCCAGGGCGCGGCCGGCGCCGGCATCGGCGGCGAACTGTACAAACCCGCGCAATCGCTCGAAACAACCCAGACGCATGCACGCGCCTTCGTGCAGGCCTACCAGGAACTGCAAGGATGAAGATCACCCGCCTCACCACCTACCACGCCGCACCACGCTGGCTGTTCCTCAAGGTCGAAACCGACGAGGGCATCACCGGTTGGGGCGAGCCGGTCATCGAAGGCCGCGCGCGCTCGGTGGAAGCTGCCGTGCACGAACTGGCCGGCTATGTCGTCGGCAAGGACCCGGCACGCATCAATGACCTGTGGCAGACCATGTACCGCGCCGGCTTCTATCGCGGCGGCGCCATCCTGATGAGCGCCATCGCCGGCATCGACCAGGCGTTGTGGGACATCAAGGGCAAGGCGCTGGGCGTACCGGTGTACGAGCTGCTGGGCGGGCTGGTGCGCGACCGCATGAAGACCTACCGTTGGGTCGGCGGCGACCGCCCCGGCGCCATCATCCAGCAGATCACCGACTACCGCGCGCTGGGTTTTGACACCTTCAAGTTCAACGGCACCGAAGAAATGAAGCTGATCGACAGCGCGCGCGCGGTCGACGCAGCCGTGGTCAAGGTGGCCGAAATCCGCGAAGCCTTCGGCAACACCATCGACTTCGGTATCGACTTCCACGGGCGCGTCGGCGCGCCGATGGCCAAGGCGTTGCTGCGCGAGCTCGAACCGTTCAAGCCGCTGTTCGTCGAAGAACCGGTGCTGGCCGAACAGGCCGAGTACTACCCGCGCCTGGCCGCAAGCACCTCGATTCCGCTGGCGGCCGGTGAGCGCATGTTCTCGCGCTTCGAATTCAAGAACGTGCTGTGTGCCGGCGGCATCGGCATGGTGCAGCCTGATCTCTCGCATGCCGGCGGCATCACCGAATGCGTCAAGATCGCCGCGATGGCCGAAGCCTACGACGTCGGCTTCGCCCCGCACTGCCCGCTCGGCCCGATCGCACTCGCCGCCTGCCTGCACGTGGACTTCGTCTCGCACAACGCGGTGCTGCAGGAACAGAGCATCGGCATCCATTACAACGAAGGCGCCGACCTGCTCGATTACGTCATCAATAAAGACGATTTTCAGTGTGTCGATGGCAGTATCGCCGCCCTGCCCAAGCCCGGGCTCGGTGTGGAGATCGACGAAGACATGCTCAAGCGCGCAAACGAAAACCCGCCGGACTGGCGCAACCCGGTGTGGCGCCATGCCGATGGCAGCATCGCCGAATGGTGAGCACGCCCGAGCACACCGCGGTACTGGCGGTCGATAGCCGCTGCACGCATGGCGAAGGCGTGCTGTGGTGCGAGCAGCGCCAGGCGCTGTACTGGGTCGACATCGTTGAAAAGCGCCTGTGGCGGCATCATCCGGCCACGGCGCAATCGCGCTACTGGACGCTGCCCGATCGCCCGGGCTGCCTGGGCCTGATGGACGACGGCCGCGTGCTGGTCGCCTTGGCCAAGGCGATTGGCGTGGTCGATCCGGACAACACCGACGCCGACCTGCTGCCATTCGAAAAACTGGCCGATATCGAAGCCGACAACCCGCTCACGCGCAGCAACGATGGCCGCGTCGACCGGCATGGCAATCTGGTGTTCGGCACCATGGACGAACACGACAGCAAGGCCGCACGTGGTGCGTTCTATCAGTTTTCACTGCGGCACGGCCTGCGTGCGCTGCCGTTGCCGGGCGTGTCGATCCCCAACTCGATCTGCTTCAGCCTGGACGGCCGCACGCTGTACTACTGCGACTCCGTGCGCCCGCAGATCCTGTGCTGCGACTACGACGCGGAGACGGCGCAGACCAGCAACACGCGCGTGTTCGCCACCCTGGATCGCGACGACGCCGAGCCGGATGGCTCCATCATCGACAGCGAAGGCCACCTGTGGAACGCGCAATGGCGTGCCTGCCGCGTGGTGCGCTACCGCCCCGACGGGAGTGTTGACCGGGTCGTGCACCTGCCGATCAAGCACCCCACCTGCGGCGCGTTCGGCGGCGCGGCGCTGGACCGCCTGCACGTGATCTCTTCGCGCCTGGACCACAGCGCCGATGAACTCGCGCGCATGCCCGACGCCGGCGGCCTGTTCGTCTGCGATGTCGCCATCGCCGGCCTGCCCGAGAGCCGGGTGGCCAGCGCATGATCGCCGTCGATTGGGGCACCAGCAGCCTGCGCGCCTATCTGCTCGACGCCACCGGCGCCGTGCTGGAGCAACGCCGCGGCAGCGACGGCATCCTGGCCTGCCAGGGCCGCTTCGCCGAGGTACTCACCAGGTTGATCGCCGGCTGGGACGGCCCGCTGCTGCTGTCGGGCATGATCGGCAGCCGCAACGGCTGGGTCGAACAACCCTATCTGCCCTGCCCGGCCGGCACCGCCGCGCTCGCCCAGGCGATGCGCAGCGAAGACGACCTGCTGCCCGGCCGCACGTTGTGGTTCGTGCCGGGCGTGAGCACCGGCGAACACGACGGCGTGCCGGACGTGATGCGTGGCGAAGAAACCCAGCTGGTCGGCCTGATCGCCGCACTTGGCGACGGTGAGCATGTCGCCTGCCTGCCCGGCACGCACAGCAAGTGGGCGCGGATCGCCAACGGCCAGCTGACCGACTTCGCCACCGTCATGACCGGCGAGCTGTATGCCGTGCTGCGTCAACACAGCATCCTCGGCAAGCTGATGGACGACGATCACGCCGAACTGGACGCCGCTGCATTCCTGCAAGGTGTCGACCGCAGCGCCGACGCTGGCGGCCTCAGCCACCACCTGTTCGGCACCCGCACGCTCGGCCTGTTCGAACGCCTGTCCTCTGCGGCACTGCCGTCCTACCTCTCGGGCCTGTTGATCGGCCACGAACTGCGTGAGCACCGCGGCGATCACGCCATCGTGCATCTGGTCGGCAGCCCGGCGCTGGCCCAGCGGTATGCCCTGGCGCTGCAGCATCTGGGCGTCCAAAGCCAGCTGCATCCGGAAGACCTGGCAGCGGCAGGGTTGTTCGCGCTGGCCAGGCAGCGCGGACTGGTTTGACCGAAAAAACGCAGGAGCAAGAAGCCCCTCTCCTACGGGAGAGGGGTTGGGGTGAGGGTACGGCGGCAGACAGCCAACTCGACGAACTCACCCAACACTGCCCAAAGCGAGCACCGCCGTCAGCCAACCTGACTAAGCGACAGGCACTACTTGCGCAGGACGGTACGCAGCTGCCGCAGCAAAAATCGCACGCTACCCCTAAAGATCATCCACTCCACACCCGTCCCCCGACTGCTTTAGAATTGACAGGCTAAACGCCGGATTCCGCCATGCCTTTTGTTGTCACCGAAAACTGCATCAAGTGCAAATACACCGACTGCGTCGAGGTCTGCCCGGTGGATTGCTTCCACGTTGGCCCGAACTTTCTGGTGATCGATCCGGACGAGTGCATCGACTGCACTCTGTGCGAGCCCGAGTGTCCGGCCAATGCGATCTACCCGGAAGACGACGTGCCAGCAGGTCAGGAAGCCTTCGTCGCGCTCAATGCCGAGCTGGCCAAGGCCTGGCCGGTGCTGACCGTGCGTCAGGAACCGCTTCCCGATGCGGCCGAATGGGATGGCAAGCCGAACAAGCTGCCGCTGCTGCAGCGCTGATCGCCGCAATCAGATGCGCCGCCGCGCCCACGGCGCAGCCGCAACCCGACACCGCATAACGCAAAACGGGCGCCAGGGGCGCCCGTTTTGCTATCCAACCAACTGAACCGGCCTCAGCCGCCAAGCTTGCTCTTGAGCGAGCTGATCACCGCCACCGGTGCCGCTGCCGTGGCCGGCATGCCGCGCGGATCAACTGCCGAGACGTAGCTGCCCGCATCGACCTTGACCACGCGCACCAGGAAGCTGGAGCCTTCGTAGCTCACATCGTAGGAACCCAGCATCTGCGCCTTGCTGGCGATGGTCAGGCCCGGAATCTCGGCCAGAGCCGTGCCGACCTTGGCGAACACCTCATCGCGCTCGCCGGCCACGGTGAAACCGCTGTTGGCGCTCGCCGACGGCGGCGTGTTGGTGTTCTGTTGCGTGGTGGAGGCCAGGGTCGGCACCTTCATCGCACCCGAGGTGTCGGGCAGGTTCAGGTCCGGCGGCACTTCCAGCGGCCGGGCTTCCGGGGCCAGCGCATAGTCGCCGCGCGCGCCCTTGTGAAACCAGCTGCAACCGCTCGTGGCAGCGACGGTGGCGGTCGCCAGCAACGCGAGCGACAGCACGCGGACGGGGGAAACGGAATGACGCATCGATAGATCTCCTGGGTCAGGCCGCGAGCATTTCGCGGCTGGAAAGCGCTTCCAACGCAATGGCGTCGGCGGCAAGGCGGTCGGCGGCAGGCTGGTGCGCCGCGGAAAGTGGCAGCAGCGGCAAGCGCAGGCCATGCCCGATCCCGGCGCGCTGCAGCAACGCCTTGACCGGGATGGGATTGGATTCGATCCCGCAGAAGCTGTGATATTCGCTCAGGCGCGCATCCCAGGCGGTGGCAGCCTCGTGCTGGCCATCGCGGGCCAGATCGCACAGGCGACGGTAGGCTGCCGGCAAGGCATTGGATGCCACCGACACCAGCCCCGCGGCGCCGGACAGCATCGCGTGCGCCGCGCTGCCGTCATCGCCGCTGAGCACCACGAAGCTATCGCTGCGCAGTGCCACCAGTGCGGCAATGCGCTCGGGCTCGCTACGGGCCTCCTTGATGCCGACGATGCTGGGGTGCCCGACCAGCTCGGCCACCGTCTCAGGCAGCAGGTCGCAGCCGGTGCGGCCAGGCACGTTGTACAGCACCACCGGCAAGCCGCCGTTGTCGGCCACCGCCAGGAAGTGTGCTTTCAGCCCGGCCTGGGTCGGACGCACGTACGGCGGCGTGACCACCAACGCGTACTGCGCGCCCAGCGCGGCGGCGCGGCGTGTCTGCGCAATGGTCTTGGCGGTACCGGACAACCCGGTGCCGGCCAGCACCGGCACTCGGCCGGCCACCTGCGCCACCGCAGCGCGCAGCAGCGTGTCGTATTCGTCGTCGCTCAGCGCGGCGGCTTCGCCGGTGGAGCCGGCGACCACGATTCCCTGCACGCCACCGTGCAGCTGCTGCTCCAGCAGTCGCCGCCAGGCATCCAGGTCGAGTGCGCCATCCGGACCGAAAGGGGTCGCCAGCGCGGTGATGATGCCGGAAAGGGACAAGATTCTGCTGCTCTTACGTGACAGGGAAGGCCCGCGCGGGCGCGGGTTGAGACCACCCGCATGTTACTTGCGGCGCGAAACCACGGGCAAGTATGCTGGTCACCGCCAGGGCGCCTGCCCGGGCGGCCATTCAGCCTGATGCAATGCCGGAAGCCCCTTTGACCGACTCGACACCCCGGCCTTTGCCGACCGAAAACCACCTCCTGATCAACGCCTACACGACGCATCCGGAGTCCCCCCTGTTGCCCGTCACCCGCCGCATCGCCGACAGCGGCTGCAATCTCGTGGACGCCCGTCTGGCCACGGTGGGGCGCGATGTCTCGGTCACTGCACTGGCCACCGGCTCCTGGGATTCGGTCGCCAAGCTCGAGGCGATGCTGACCCGGCTGGAACGCGAGGAAGGCCTCAAGCTGGTGTGGTACCGCACCGGCCCCAAGCAGACCCAGTCCAACCTGCTGCCCTACATCGTCGAAGTGATCGCCGCCGACAAGCCCGGCATCCTGTTTCAGCTGGCCGACTTCTTCGACCGCCAGGGCATCACCATCGAAAACCTGCAGAGCACGCGCTACCGCGCCATGCAGACCGGCGCGGAGATGTTCTCTGCGCAGGTGACGATCGGGGTGCCGGCCAACATGCACATCGCCGCATTGCGCGATGATTTCCTGGAATTCTGTGATCACCTCAATCTCGACGCGATCATGGACCCGATGAAGTTCTAAGGCAGACGCACCATGGCCATCGCCCAATACGCGCTGAAACAGATGTTCGACCACATCCGCTCCGAGACCGACTGGAACCTCGATGGCCCGCTGCGCTGGGAATATTTTTTTGCCGATCCGGCGCAGGAACCGCTGCAGAAACTCGCCGAGCAATTGACCCAGGATGGCTACCGCGTCATCGATATCTTTCTCGGCGAACGCGACGAAGACGATGGCGACGACGAGGAGTCGTATTTCCTGCATGTGGACAAGAAAGAGCACCACACCATCGAGTCGCTGAATCAGCGCAATGCGCAGTTCGACGCACTCGCCAAACGTTTCCATGTGGCTGCTTATGATGGGATGGATGTCGGCCCGGCCTGACCGCGCCGCACGCCCCTCCCGCTGAGGCTGAGCAACGATGACCGACGCCGTACTGCAACTGCCCGCCGCAACCTTCGACCTGCCGCTGTCGCTCTCCGGCAGCGCCCAGGCCAGCCTGCGCGACTATGCCGGCAAGTGGCTGGTGCTGTACTTCTACCCTAAGGACAGCACCCCCGGCTGCACCACCGAAGGCCTGGACTTCAACGCGCTGCTGCCGCAGTTCAAAAAAGCCGGCGCCGTGGTGTTCGGCGTCTCGCGCGATTCGGTGAAGTCGCACGACAACTTCTGCGCCAAGCAAGGCTTCACCTTCCCGTTGATCAGCGACAGCGATGAAGCGCTGTGCCGCGCCTTCGACGTGATCAAGGAAAAGAACATGTACGGCAAACAGGTGCTCGGCATCGAGCGCAGCACCTTCCTGCTGTCGCCCGAGGGGCATGTCGTGCAGGCCTGGCGCAAGGTCAAGGTCGCCGGCCATGCCGAGGCCGTGCTGACTGCAGTGAAGGCGCACGCCAAACAGTGACACCCCTCGCCTCCCGCGTCCTCCATCACCCTGCACCTGCAGGCGTGATGGCTCGCCCCTGCTCCATCACTTGGAAGACCCAATGACCCGAGGCAAGCGCATCTACGTGCTGGACACCAACGTGCTGATGCACGATCCCACCGCGCTGTTCAAGTTCGAAGAACACGATGTGTTCCTGCCGATGCAGGTGATCGAGGAGCTCGACAACGCCAAGAAGGGCACCTCCGAAGTCAGCCGCAATGCGCGGCAGGTCAGCCGGTTCCTGGACGAATTGCTGGAAAACACCAACGCCGAGCAGATCCAGGCCGGCATCCTGCTCAGCCACCCGCAGGGCATCCAGCTCAAGGGCCAGGCCGCGATCGGCCGTCTGTTTTTTCAGATCAAACCGATCGACCCGGGCCGCACCTTCGGCGCCATGCTGCCGGACAACAAGATCCTGGCCTCGGTGCTGGCGCTGCGCGAAGAACATCCGGACGTGCCGGTCATTCTGGTGTCCAAGGACATCAACCTGCGCATCAAGGCCTACATCAGCGGCCTGGTGGCGGAGGACTATCAGAACGACCGCGCGCTGGACGATTTCAGCCTGCTGTTCACCGGCGCCATCGAGCTGCCGGAAGACTTCTGGCAGAAGCACAACGAAGACCTGCGCAGCTGGAACGAACGCGGCCGCACGCACTACGAGATCGTGCTGGCCGAGGACGAAGACTGGTACCCCAACCAGTACCTGTATTTGCCTGGCGAAGACGAAGTGGAACTGCGTGTGGCCAAGGTCGGCGGCGGCAAGGCCACGCTGTGTCTGGTGGACGACTTCCGTAGCGGCCAGCATGCGGTGTGGGGCATCGTGGCGCGCAACCGCGAGCAGAATTTCGCGCTCAATGCCTTGATGGACCCGGAGATCGATTTCGTCACCCTGCTCGGCACCGCCGGCACCGGCAAGACCCTTCTCGCGCTCGCCGCCGGCCTGGCGCAGACCATGGACCAGCAGCGTTACCGCGAAATCATCATGACCCGCGCCACCGTCAGCGTGGGCGAAGACATCGGCTTTTTGCCCGGTACCGAAGAAGAAAAGATGACGCCGTGGATGGGCGCGCTGACCGACAACCTGGAAGTGCTCACGCACAACCAGGAAGGCGGCGCATGGGGGCGTGCCGCCACCAACGACCTGCTGGCAAGCCGCATCAAGATCCGTTCGATGAACTTCATGCGCGGCCGTACCTTCCTGTCGCGGTACCTGATCCTGGACGAGGCGCAGAACCTCACGCCGAAGCAGATGAAGACGCTGATCACCCGTGCCGGCCCCGGCACCAAGATCGTGTGCCTGGGCAACGTCGAACAGATCGACACGCCCTACCTCACCGAAACGACCTCGGGCCTGACCTACGCGGTGGATCGCTTCAAGGCCTGGCCGCACAGCGCGCACATCACGCTACGGCGCGGCGAGCGATCGCGCCTGGCCGACTTCGCCTCGGAGGTGTTGTGATGCGCGCACTTCGCGGCGCGGTGGCGCTGGCCGTGCTCGCGCTGGCCGGCTGCGCCACCACGCAGGGGCCATCCAGCGTGCCGACCAATCTCAAGAACGGGCAGTCGTGGATCATCACCCGGCAGGGCGTGGCCGAGCAGGTGCTGCAGACCTGCTCGCGCGACAGCCCGGCGCGTCATCCGGACCAGATCACCGGCTACTGGGCACCGAACCATCAGCAGATCGAACAGCTCGAATCCCGGCAGGACGCGTTGACGCCCACCATCGCCGAGCCGCGCGAGTTCGACCGCCAGTACGTGGGTGTGGTGATCGGGGGCCAGCAGCTGATCTACATCAACGCCTTCAAGCTGCCGAACACGCCGCAGATGAAACCGGCCACCGAGGCGATCCAGGCCTGCGATGGCGGCAACATGTTCTGGGGTGCGTTGTACGACCCGCAGACCGGCGCGTTCTCGCAGATCGCGGTGAACGGGGCACCGCCGTGATCCTGCGGTAAGCACTGGCAGGCGCAGGCAGCGTTCAGACACCGGTTCTGCACAGCTGCAATCGGACCGTGCAGAATCGGCGCATGACCACGCCCAGCACGCTGTCCGCATTGACCATCGCCGGCTCCGATTCCGGCGGTGGTGCCGGCATCCAGGCCGACCTCAAGACCTTCGCCGCGCATCGCGTGCACGGGTTATCGGCGATCACCGCCTTGACTGCGCAACATACCCGCGCCGTCACCGCCGTGCACATCCCGCCGCTGTCGTTTCTGCAGGCGCAGGTGGATGCCTGCTTTGCCGATTTCCAGATCCAGGCCGTCAAGCTCGGCATGCTGGCCAATGCCGACGTCATCCATTGCGTGGCCGACCTGCTCGAACGGCATCGCCCACCATTCGTGGTGCTCGATCCGGTGATGGTGTCCACCAGCGGTGCGCGCCTGCTTGAAGACGCCGCGCTGGACGCCTTGCGCACCCGTCTGCTGCCGCTGGCCACGCTGGTCACCCCCAACACGCCCGAAGCGGAGCTATTGACCGGCCGCCGCATCGACGACGCCGATGCCGCCGAGCACGCCACCGCCGCGCTGCTCGATCTGGGCGCCAACGCGGTGCTGCTCAAGGGCGGCCATCTGCACGAAGGCGCACGTGTGTTCGATCGCTTCGATGACGGCGTCACCCAGGATGTCTTCATGCATCCACGTGTGCAGGTCGACGCGCATGGCACCGGCTGTAGTCTGTCGGCCGCGATCGCCGCACAACTGTGCCAGGGCCTGTCGCTCCTCAATGCCTGCGAAGCGGCCATCGACTACGTGGCACGCGCAATCCACCTCGGCCAACGCCCCGGGCACAGCGATGTGCTGGTGCTCGACCACTTCGGCGCTGCGCACGGCGCATGAGCGTACACCTCACCACCATGAGCGCGAGCGCCGCCGACGGGCACCGCTGGCAGGTGATGCGCCACGCGCCGGCACAGCCACTGGCCGCGCTGCTATGGCTGCCGGCCTTGGGCGTGGCGGCGCGGCATTATCAACCGTTCGCGCAGGTGCTCGCATCGGCGGGCATCGCGGTGTATCTGCACGAATGGCGTGGCCATGGCAGCAGCAGCCTGCGCCCGTCGCGCGAGCACGATTGGGGTTACCGCACGCTGCTGGCCGAGGATCTTCCGGCCAGCCACGCCTTGCTGGATCGGTACGACCCGCAACTTCCACGCATCCTGGGCGGCCATAGCCTGGGCGGCCAACTGGCCTGCTGCCACGCCGCGCTGCGGCTCACGCCGGCGACGCACGCCTCTCCGCTTGCACAGCTGTGGCTGGTGGCCAGCGGCTCGCCCTACTGGCGCCATTTCCCGCGTCCCATGCGCTATGGCCTGCCGTTGGCGTTTCGCGCCCTGCCGTGGCTGGCAAAGCTGCAAGGCGTGCTGCATGGGCGCAGGCTTGGCTTCGGCGGGACCGAAGCGCGCGGCCTGATCGCCGACTGGGCACAGGTGGGCCGCAGCAACCGCTATCGCGCCGCCGGCGCGACCTGGGACCTGGAACATGCACTGGGTGCATTGACCACTCCGATCACTGCGCTGACCTTCGCACGCGACAACTTCGGCCCGCCGGCGGCGTTGCACGCACTGCTGGGCAAGATGCCGCAGGCACATGCCCGGCTGCAGCACCTGCAGGATGCGCAGCTGGGCGTGCGCAGCGATCACTTCGCATGGATGAAGGCGCCCGCTGCAGTGGCTGCCGCGCTCGTTGGCAGCCTTGATGTCGAGGTCAACGGCAATCGAAGTTCACAAAGGGATTGACGAGTACGTCAGGCATCCGCATAATTCCGCTCCTGACGAGGCGCCCGTAGCTCAGTTGGATAGAGTACCTGGCTACGAACCAGGCGGTCGGGAGTTCGAATCTCTCCGGGCGCACCATCTTCAGGAACCACAAAAGACAGCATTGAACCGCTGTCTTTTCAGTTGAACGTCCAGCTGTGTTGCAGCGGATGGCAAGTCAAAAACAAGATATGCGCCCGTAGCTCAGTTGGATAGAGTACCTGGCTACGAACCAGGCGGTCGGGAGTTCGAATCTCTCCGGGCGCACCAATCTTGAAGAAAACGACCAGCTTGCTGGTCTTTTTTTTGCCCGTCGTTTGCTCCCTGCCCTGCACGTCCGGTATTGCAACCACGCAAGGGCGAGCCGCGGCATGACGCTGGAAACCAGGACAAGATCGCCGTTGCGTTCAACACCCGGGACATGGATGGCCGCGCGCATCGCCGTGCAGTGCGAATGGTCGCGCTGCCGACGCAAGCGGCTTTCACCGCGCACGTCGAACGCCTGCACACGACGATCAAGCCGTGGCGCGCACCGCTTCCGCGTCGCCCACCACCACGACCGGCAACAACGAGGTCACCGGATGGCCGGCGTCGCGCCATGCATCCAGCCCGCCGCGCAGCGGGCGCACATCGCGATAGCCGCGCTCACGCATCCGCCCCGCCAACCAGGCCGCAGACACTTCGTCCGGGCATGCGCAATAAATCACCACACTGCGCTCGCGCGGCACGCTGGCCAGGATCTGCGCAAGCTGACGCTCGTCGGCAAATACCGCGCCAGGGATCGTGTAGGGCTGCAGGTCGCGATACCCCGGTGCCCGGATATCCAGCACGGTGGGCCGCAGGCTTTCATCGCCATCCAGCAACGGCACCAGCTCGTCCACCGCGATGCGCGCATGGTCCAGCGACCGCAGCAGGCTGTGGCGGCGCCACCAGCGCCAGCCGACGTAGCCCGCCAACAGCGCTACGAGCACCGCCACGGCTCCGGAGCCCAGCTCCGACAGGAAGCCGAGCACATCCTGCACCTGATCGGCGAACACGGCCCCCAGGCCCAGCCCGACCAGGGCCCACAGCGAGGCACCGAACGCGTCGTAGCGCAGGAAGGCGCCGGGCCGTACCCGCATCGCGCCGGCCATGGGCACCGACACCATCGACAGGCCCGGCACGAACTTGGCCACCGCCAGCACCCGCACACCCCAGCGCGAGAAAAACCGCTCGGTCTGCTTCATGCAGGTATCGCGCGACAGCGACAACCGGCACAGCGACTGCAAGGTGCGGTTACCGAAACGACGGCCGGCCAAATACCAGGCCAGATCGCCCAGCAGGCTGGCCAATACCGACACGCCCCACGCCGCCAGACCGGCCAGCCACGCATCGCTACCACCGCGCAGCGCGTAACCGGCCCCAACCAGCACCAGTGTCGGCAACGCCGGAACCGGCAGCCCGAGCGACAATGCCAGTACGTTGGCGAATACCAGCGCCAGTCCGTACTGTTCGATCAAGCCTTGCATGCGAGGACCCTGCGCGACGGCGAGCGGCCATTATCCGCTCTCGGTCATGCCACCGGCTGCCTGGCAGCAACGAAACGATACGTTTCGGCAAGCGACTGCAACCAGTGCGCGAACAAGTGGTCGCGGCGCAGGGCACGCCGCCACCACCCCAGCGCTTCGCCCTCCTCGCCCGGCCGCCACGCCAGGTAGAACGTCTCGTCGGCTTTGGGGGTTTCCACGGGCACTTCGACCAGCAGGCCGTCGTGCAGCGCGCCGCGTGCGTACGGCTCGGGCAGGAAACCGTAGCCGGCACCGCCAAGCTGCAGCAGCAGCTTGGTGTGCATGTCCGGCACAGTCAGCACATCGCGCCCGGACAATAGGCCGACGGTACGCGGCAGCAGACGCCGCGCCGAGTCCGCCACGGCAATCGCCCGATGCTCGGCCAGCTCGGCCACGCCCAGTCGTTGCGCGCCCGCCAGAGGATGCGCGGCCGCCACCGCGAACACGAAGCGCAAGGTACCGATCGGCTCGGCGACATAGCCGCCCCCGCTCGGCCCCTCGCCGGCCGCCACGATTAGGTCCACACGCCGATCCAGCAAGGCCTCCCAACTGCCGGACAGCGATTCGCTGAGCACGCGCAGCCGGGTGCTGTCGGCCACCGTGTAGAAGTCCAGGATCTGCGGTTGCAACAACGCCGCCGGCAGGACTGCGTCCAGCCCGATCGCGAAATCCGACTCCCAACCCGAGGCTACTCGCCGCACCCGCACCTCAAGCTCCTGCGCGGCGCGCAACAGGTGCCGCCCTTCGCGCAATAGCTCGCGTCCGGCCTGCGTCGGCGTCGCCTTGGGGCCGACCCGCTCGAACAGCTGCACTCCCAGGTCCTCTTCCAGCTTGGACACCGTGTAGGAGATGGTCGAGGGCACCTTGAACAACACCTTGGCCGCTGCGGCAAAGGAGCCACGGCGGTCGATCGCATCCAGGATCTGCAAGGCCTCGAGGCTGATTTTCATTGTTCGAATTTTTCGATGATAGCGACCAAATCTACTCGCTTTTTCTCCCGCGCGTACAGGCAGAGACTACGTATCAAGCCGCTGGGACAGCGATTCAGCCCCAGCGCCAATTCGAATCTTTCAAGGAGCAGCATCATGTTGAATGTCCGCAAGAGCGAAACCCGTGGCCGCGCCGAACATGGCTGGCTGTCCTCGCGCCATACCTTCTCCTTTGCCAGCTACCACGATCCGCGCCATATGGGCATCGGCCCGCTGCGGGTGATCAACGAAGACAAGGTGGTTCCGGGCGAAGGCTTCGGCACCCACGCCCACCGCGACATGGAGATCATTTCCTACGTCCTGGGCGGCGCGCTGGAGCACAAGGACAGCATGGGCACCGGTTCGGTGCTGCACTACGGCGATGTGCAGCGCATGAGCGCGGGCAGCGGCGTGACCCATAGCGAGTTCAATCACTCGTCCAGCGAGCCGGTGCACTTCCTGCAGATCTGGGTGATGCCCGAGCGCAACGGCATCGAACCGAGCTACGAAGAAAAGCACTTCGATGCCGACAGCAAGCGCAACCAACTGCGCCTGATTGCCTCGCCCGGCGGCGAAGACGGTTCGCTCCGGTTGCACCAGGATGCACGCCTGTATGCCTCGATCCTGGACGGCGACGCACGCCTGCAACAACCGCTGGCCGAAGGGCGCATCGGCTACGTGCAGGTGGCGCGCGGCAGCCTGAGCATCAATGGGCAGGCGTTGTCGGCCGGCGACGCCGTGCAGATCATCGGCGAGCCGGAGATCGTGCTGGCCGATGCCCGCGATGCAGAAGTACTGGTCTTCGATCTGCCCAAGTAAGTGCCGATACGCCACTGCGGCACGCGCAGGCTTGCGCGGCCTGCAGCGGACGGGGGCACACGTCAAAACACAAAGCCCGCGTCTGCGGGCTTTGTGTCGTATGCGGGTGTGCTCGTCCTGTCATCCACGTCTGACGCCCCTGGCAGACATCATGCCGCGCTGATGCCTCCATGTACCGCCTTGTGCCTAGGCCGCCTGCGGCTTCATGTCCGCAGCGGCCGGTGCGCCGGCTGCCGCAGCGCCGGGATCGTCACCATTGACCAGCGCGAACAATGCGTCGGCATCGGCTTCAAGCACGCGCGCCGATCGCGCCAGATCATCGACCATCTGTGCCTGGTCGCGCGCCTGCACGCCGATCGATTGCAGCGCCGTGTTCGCGGTCGAAATGTCCTGCGCCTGCTCCTGGCTGGCCGCCGCGATCTGCTCCACGGTCGCGGTGACGCGCAGCACCGAGGTCACCACATCCTGCATCACGACACCAGCCTGTTCGGCCAGGCGCGAGCCATCGCCGACCTGGTCGGTCGCGTTGTCGATCAGCGAGCGGATTTCCTTGGCCGAAACGCTGCAGCGCTGCGCCAGACTGCGCACTTCGGTCGCCACCACGGCAAAGCCACGGCCCTGCTCGCCCGCCCGCGCCGCTTCCACAGCGGCATTGAGCGCCAGGATATTGGTCTGGAAGGCGATGCCGTCGATGACCTCGATGATCTGGCCGATCCGGTCGGTGGCCGAACGGATCCCGGCCGTGGTCTTGACCACGTCGGCAATCACGTCCGCACCGCGCCGCGCCACGGCAGCCGACTCCTCGGCCATGCGTCGCGCCGAGCCGGCATTGTCGGAATTGGCGCGCACCGTCGCGGCCAGCTGATCGATCGTGCAGGACGTCTGCGCCACCGCGCTGGACTGCGTGGACACGCGGTTGACCAGGTCCTGGTTGCTGGCGGAAATATGATGCGACTCGCGCTGCACGTTCTGCGCGATGCTCATGGTCTGCCGCATGAGGTCACGCATGCGTTCGGCCGAGCGCACCTGGTCGGTCACGTCGGTGGCGTACTTGACAACCTTGTACGGGCGTCCGGACACATCCAGGATCGGGTTGTAGGACGCCTGGATCCACACCGCACTGCCGTCCTTGTGCAGGCGGCGATACCGGCCCACATCGAACTGGCCGCGCGCCAGCTTCGCCCAGAAGTGGCGGTACTCGTCGGACGCGCGGTAGGCGGCATCGACAAATACGCCATGGTGCTTGCCGATCGCCTCTTCCGCCGCATACCCGAGAATCGCCAGAAAGTTGTCGTTGGCAGCCAGCACGCGGCCGTCGAGATCGAACTCGATGACCCCCATCACCTTGTCGATGGCGCGCATGCGGCCATCCGCATCGGCAGAATCGATCACCTGGCGCGTCACATCGGTGGCGTACTTGACGACCTTGTATGGTCGACCCAGTGCATCGAGGACGGGGTTGTAGGACGCCTGGATCCATACCTCGGCACCGTCCTTGCCGATGCGCTTGTAGCGACCGGCATCGAATTCCCCGCGACCAAGCGCGCCCCAGAACGCACGATAGGACGCCGACTGACGCGTTTGCGCATCCACGAACATGCCGTGGTGTTTGCCACGGATCTCATCGAGCCGATAGCCCATCACCTGCAGGAAGTTCTGGTTGGCATCGAGTACCGTGCCATCCAGCGAAAATTCGATGACTGCCATGACCTTGTCGATCGCGTCGATCCGCCCTTCGAAATCGGCGGTCTGCCGCACCTGCTCGGTAATGTCGGTGGCGTACTTCACCACGCGGTAGGCCTTGCCCGCTCGGTCCAGCAACGGATTGTAGGAAGCATTGATCCAGACCTCGCGGCCGTGCTTGTCCAGGCGGCAGAAACGCCCTGCGTTGAAATCGCCGCGCCGCAGCCCCGCCCAGAACTGGCGATAGCTTTCGCTGTCGCGATCGCTCTTGGTCACGAACATGCGGTGATGCTGGCCGACGACCTCGTCGCGCCGGTACCCCATCAACGACAGGAAGTTCTGGTTGACTTCGAGAATGCGGCCATCCAGATCGAATTCGATCACCGCCATCACCCGGTCCACCGCGTTGGCCTTGTGCTGCAGCCCACGGCTCCAGGAAGAGAACAGGCGTCCAAGCAACGATAGGCGCATCACATCGACATCCGAGATATGGGTCACCCCCTTAACGACCTGCGCACCGGTTACTTGACCGCAATTGCAACCGGCGTCTCGCGCGGTTCAGATGCAGCCAAGCTGCGAGCCGACCACAGCCAGGCAGGTTCACCGTGGGGGACATCAGACGGCCGTCTTGGCTGCCGGCGTCACTGCCTCAATCGACAAGTAAACGCGCTTCAACAACTGGCATGTACGGGCGATGCCATGAGCTCCGGATCCAGAGGCGATCGCGCCCACGAGCTGGATCTCGGATGCACTGCATGTGCGCAGGGGCAGCTCGCCGCGTCAGATCAGCCATTGCCTGTGTTGCACGCATCCCAGCGATGAGCACTGCGCGCACACGGAGTCTGGTTTGCCGCACCCAGCCGCAGTGAAGCTCACAACGGTCGATACCCGGCACCTGGGATCACTGGTTGGCCGTCACTTCCAGACGCGGGCCGCATGCACGCCCGGCGACGTAACTGCGCTTTTCGCAGCACAGCATCGCATTGCGTGCTCACTCATCGGGTTGGACGCACAAGAACGATACGTGAGTGCAATGCACGTCGTCGCTGTGCGCGATCGGCGTTCGGCATGGCAGTAGTGAGAAAAGTGGCACCCCGGATGACCAGATCATGCATTCGCTGCGATGACTGACACGAAATCCACGTTGCAGGCGCAAAGCAACGGGAATCGATCGGGGATGCCCAATTGGACGGAACGCAGAAGAAATCGATGCGCCTTCATCCGCGATCTGCCATTGGCCGCCTTACCACGTGCTGCTTAGCAGACAATCGCACGCCGGAACGCGCTTCACCCAGACCAGAAACAAAAACGCCTGCAAATCAATGATTTGCAGGCGTTCGGAACACTGGCGGAGCGAGAGGGATTCGAACCCTCGATAGAGCTTTTGACCCTATACTCCCTTAGCAGGGGAGCCCCTTCAGCCGCTCGGGCATCGCTCCAGTTTTTGCGTCCTGCCGGGATGTCCGTGGCAGGCCGCGAAGAATACCGGGTAACAGGGGCTAACGTAAACCCTTTATGACGATCAATTCGAAGAATCGTCGCCGTGATGCGCGCCAGAGGCGACCGGCTCGTCCCCACGTTGGATGCGCTGATAGATCTCTTCGCGATGCACAGCCACATCTTTCGGTGCGGTGATACCGATACGCACCTGATTACCCTTGACGCCGAGCACGGTAACAGTGACCGAGTCGCCGATCATCAAGGTTTCGCCTACCCGGCGAGTGAGGATCAACATTTTGCAAATCTCCTGGAACCGGTGGGTTTCCCACCGGCATCGACGGCCTCCTGAGTGAGACGCGCCCTAGGTAAAGGGAATAGACCAGAAATGGTAGCGGGACATCCTGCCAGCCATCAAGGCATAGCAGGACAAGTGTTCAGCCCAAGTGTTGCTTGACCCAGGAGGGCACACCGTCGAGTGCGGTCGCAAGGGCGGGCCCGTCCTCGCCACCACCCTGGGCGAGATCCGGACGGCCACCGCCCTTGCCCCCGATCTGACTGGCGATATGGCCGAGGAGTTCCCCCGCCTTCACCTTGCCAGTTGGGCTGCCATTCACGCCGGCAACGAGCGCAACCTTGCCGGCCGATGCACCGGCCAACACGATCACCGAATCGCCCAGCTGCTGCTTCAAACGGTCCATCGCATCGCGCAGTGCCTTTGCGTCGAAACCTTCCAGGCGCACGGCAACCACCTTGACCCCGGCGACGTCGATCGCACCGGCACCGAGGTCGGCCGTCGCGCCGGAGGCCAGCTTGGCCTTGAGCGATTCCAGCTCGCGCTCAAGGCGCTTCTGACGCTCGGTCAGCGCGCGCACCTTGTCGACTACCTCGGTGGTGTTGCCGCCGAGCAGACTGGCCGCGTCGGACAAACGGCGCTCTTCGTCGGCCACGTAGTCCAGGGCGCCCTGCCCGGTCACCGCCTCGATGCGGCGCACGCCAGAGGACACGCCGCCCTCGGAGGTGATCTTGAACAGACCGATGTCACCGGTGCGGGTGACATGGGTGCCGCCACACAATTCGGTCGAATAGCCGCCCATCTTCAGGACGCGCACGTTTTCGCCGTACTTCTCGCCGAACAAGGCCATCGCGCCGAAATCCAGTGCCTCCTGCATGGCCATGTTGTGCACTTCGACGCTGTGGTTGGTACGCACTTCGGCGTTGACCTTGCGCTCGATTACCGCCAGCTCTTCCGCAGTAATGGGCTGGAAGTGCGAGAAGTCGAAACGCAGGCGATCGGGCGCCACCAGCGAACCCTTCTGCTGTACATGCGTGCCCAGTACTTCGCGCAGCGCGGCGTGCAGCAGGTGCGTCGCCGAATGGTTGAGGATGGTCTTGCCGCGGCGCTGCACGTCGATGCCTCCGGCCAGCACATCGCCCAGCGCGAGCGTGCCTTCGGTGATGCGTCCCACATGGCCGTGGAACTGGCCGGCAAATTTCTGGGTGTCTGCAACCTCGATCGATACATCGGTATTGCTCAACTGCCCGCTATCGCCGACCTGTCCACCGGATTCTGCATAGAACGGGGTACGGTCGGTGAACACGATGACCTCATCACCAGCCTCGGCACGCTCGACCGGACGGCCCTGCTTGAGCAGCGCGACAACCTTGAGCGCGTCGGCGTCGTGCGCCTCATAACCCAGGAACACGGTCGGCGACATGGTGGCGACCAGATCGGCGGGTAGCGCGACGCCGCCGCCGAACTTGCCTGCCGCGCGCGCGGTTTCGCGCTGCCGCTCCATCGCAAACTCGAAACCCTCCATATCGACCCGCATGCCGCGCTCACGTGCGATGTCGGCGGTCAGGTCGACCGGGAACCCGTAGGTGTCGTACAGACGGAAGGCATCGGCGCCGGGAATCACCTCCTGCGAGCGTGCCGCCACGTCGTCGAAGATCTTCATGCCGGCGTCCAGCGTCTCGGCAAAACGTTCCTCTTCCGCCAACAGGGCGCGTGCCACGGTTTCCTGCGCGGCGGCCAACTCCGGGTAGGCCTCGCCCATCAGCTCGACCAGCGTCGGCACCATCTTGCTGAAGAACGGCTGGCGCACACCCAGCATCCAGCCATGGCGCAGCGCACGCCGGATGATCCGCCGCAGCACATAGCCGCGCCCTTCGTTGGAAGGCAGCACGCCATCGACGATCAGGAACGAACAGGCGCGGATGTGATCGGCGATCACACGCAACGACTTGTTTTCAAGATCGGTGATGCCGGTCAGCGCGCTGGCCTTGCCGATCAAGGCCTGGAACAGATCGATTTCGTAATTGGTATGGACGTGCTGCAGGATCGCGGCCAGACGCTCCAGCCCCATGCCGGTGTCCACGCACGGTGCCGGCAGCGGCACCAGGGTGCCGTCGGGCTGGCGGTCGAACTGCATGAAGACCAGGTTCCAGATTTCGATGAAGCGGTCGCCATCTTCGTCGGGCGAGCCGGGCGGGCCGCCGGCGATGTGATCGCCGTGGTCGAAGAAGATCTCGGTACACGGACCGCACGGACCGGTGTCAGCCATCTGCCAGAAGTTATCCGACGCGTACGGCGCACCCTTGTTGTCGCCGATGCGCACGATGCGGCTTTCCGGAATGCCGATCATGTCGCGCCACAGGGCGAATGCCTCTTCGTCGGTGTGATACACCGTGACCAACAGGCGGTCGGCCGGCAGCTTCCAGACCTGGGTCAACAGCTCCCACGCCCAGGCGATGGCGTCCTTCTTGAAGTAGTCGCCGAATGACCAGTTGCCCAGCATTTCGAAGAAGGTGTGGTGGCGCGCGGTATAGCCCACCGAGTCCAGGTCGTTGTGCTTGCCGCCGGCGCGCAGGCAGCGCTGGACGTCCGCGGCGCGCACGTAGCTGCGCTTTTCCGCGCCAAGGAAGACGTCCTTGAACTGGACCATGCCGGAGTTGGTGAAAAGCAAGGTCGGGTCGTTACCCGGCACCAGCGGAGCGGATGGCACGATGGTGTGGCCCTTCCCCTCGAAAAACGCGAGGAAGTCACTACGGATCTGGGAAGTGCTGAATTTGGCAGGTGCGTTCATGAGCTGGCATTGGGCGGGCGGCAGTCCCGGTCACCCAATGAAATGTGGGCGCAGAGGAGCGGAACAACCTGAAACCACGAAGGGTAGCAGGCCTGACGCCCTCAGTCCTCAAGGTCGAAGCGGGTGGCGCGACGAATGCAGTCGCCGTCGAAACCGCGCCTGGCCAATAGATCGGCGGCCTTGCGCCGCTGCGGCAGATCGACCGGCCCTTCTTCACCAAACCGGCGACGGATCAGATCACGTGCGTTCTCGATCCAATCGCCTTCAAACGTGGCCATGGCAGCACTGACGGCATCGCTATCCAGGCCATGGGTTCCCAGTTCGGCACGAATGTGCAGCGGGCCATAGCCCGAGCCGGCGCGGTTACGGACCACCGCCGCGGCAAACCGGGCGTCATCCTGCCAGCCTTCGCCCGCGAGCCGCTCGACCGCGGCCTGTGCGGCCTCCGGCTCGATCCCGCGCGCCAGTAGCTTTCGGTTCAATTCCTTGCGTGAATGCTCGCGTCGCACCAGCAGGCCGAGTGCGCGCTGGACCGGCGTCTGCTCCTTGAACCGGCGTCCCCGCTTCGGTGCGGGTTCTTGCTCGTCCATCGTGACGTGTCCCCCTAACGCTGAATCAATGCGCCCTCCGTGGCGCCTGCCCTCCTGGCCTTCGATAGATCTACCGCGAGAAGCAACGGCACTGACTCCGCCGTCCTCGCGATAGAAAAACTTGGCGCGTCACCTGCAGCTGGCCAACAAACCGATCGATAGCGCTTGAGTCCGCCGAGTCCATCACCGGACCCGGCGGGCCGTCTGCAGTGCCAACGCACCTGTCGCAGCCGGCCACCAGCGGTTGCGCTTATTCCTTCTCGGCGTCGTCGCCTGCTTCGCGGGGCGCTTCGGCGGGCTGGAACTTCTCGCGCAGCTCTGCTTCGAGCTTGGCAGCGACCTGCGGGTTGTCGCGCAGGTAGCCACGCGCATTGTCCTTGCCCTGACCGATACGCTCGTCGCCGTAGCTGTACCAGGCACCTGCCTTGTCCACCAGCTTGGCTTCCACACCCATGTCGATCAGTTCGCCTTCGCGGCTGATGCCTTCACCGTAGAGGATTTCGGTCACGATCTGCTTGAACGGAGGTGCCAGCTTGTTCTTGACCACCTTGATCTTGGTCTGGTTGCCGATGATCTCGTCACCCTTCTTGATCGCGCCGATACGACGGATGTCCAGGCGCACGGAGGCATAGAACTTCAATGCGTTACCGCCGGTGGTCACTTCCGGGCTCTGGCCCGGCATCATCACGCCGATCTTCATGCGCAGCTGGTTGATGAAGACCACCAGCGTGTTGGATCGCTTGATGTTGCCGGTCAGCTTGCGCAGGGCCTGGCTCATCAGGCGCGCCTGCAGGCCCGGCAACTGGTCGCCCATTTCGCCTTCGATTTCCGCCTTCGGGGTCAGTGCGGCCACCGAGTCGACCACCACGATGTCCACCGAGCCCGAGCGCACCAGCATGTCGGCGATTTCCAGCGCCTGCTCACCGGTATCGGGCTGCGACAGCAGCAGGTCGTCGACGTTGACGCCCAGCTTGGCGGCATAGATCGGATCCAGCGCATGCTCGGCATCGATGAAGGCAGCCGTCCCGCCCTTCTTCTGGCACTCGGCAATGGCCTGCAGGGTCAGCGTGGTCTTGCCCGAGGATTCCGGGCCGTAGATTTCCACGACGCGGCCCTTCGGCAGGCCGCCGATCCCCAGTGCGATGTCCAACATCAGCGAACCGGTCGGAATGATCTCGACCGCTTCGATCACGCGGTCGCCCATGCGCATCACGGAGCCCTTGCCGAATTGCTTTTCGATCTGGCTCAGTGCGGCGGAAAGGGCGCGCTTCTTGTTCTCATCCATCTGGGTGATCCTTGTCAGTGATTTCGGTGTGGAGCTAATGTAGCGGCGGTGTATCGCACAGGCTGAGACTGGCGGCGACACACTCAGATTAACGATGCAGACCCTGCGCTGGCAGCGGTGAATCCTGCGCTACCGGCTGAGAAAAAAGCCAGCGCACACATCGGCGCAATCCTTAGCGATTGGGCCTCAGCAGCCCGCAATACAGGCCTTCGATGGCGAAATCCTGATCCGGCAGCACTTCGATCGGCGCATAGTCCGGGTTGCGCGGCAGCAGCCGGATCCGGTCCTTGCCGATCTTGAGCAACTTGACTGTGATCTCTTCTTCGATCCGGGCCACCACGATCTGCCCGGAGCGGGCGTCGCGGGTGCGGTGCACGCCAATCAGGTCGCCGTCGAAAATGCCCTCGTCGCGCATGGAGTCGCCCTGTACCTTGAGCAGATAGTCCGGCGAAGGCGAGAAGAACACCCGGTCGAGCACGACGAAGTCGTCCGAGCCGATATCGGCACCAATCGGCAAGCCCGCCGCCACGCGGCCCAGGACGGGCAAGCGCAGCACGTCGTCGCGCGCCAGCTCGCTCACCGGCGGCGTGCGCGGCTGCGCGCCCTGCCCGGCCAGCCGAATCCCGCGCGCCTGTCCCGGCACGCGGCGGATCGCCCCCGCCTGCTCCAGGGCCTCCAGGTGATATTGCGCGGCGCGCACGCCCCTGAAGCCGAAAGCGCGGGCGATTTCGGTCTGCGAGGGCGGAACGCCGTCGGTCTCGATGCGTTCGGCGATCAAGGCCAGGATGGCTTGCTGGGTATCGGTCAGGTCCATGATTAGTAGTATTACTACTAACGGCACGCGACGCAATACCCAGAAGCAGCGGTCGTTCGGCTGCGATGACCGGCTCTGCTATCGCCGGCTGCGCCAGATCGAAAACAGGATCCAGATGCCGCACAGGCCGGCACCGATGAACCCACCGACGCCCAGCCCGAGCAGCCAGCGGCTGGCGCTACCGCCAACGCTGTTCATGACGATCGACGAGCCGATCACCAGTGCGGCGGTGACGATGCCCATGGTGAGGCGATTGGCAGCGCGGTCGACCTGGTCGCCGAACTCGCGCAAGGCGCGCGTTTCTACCTGCAACTGCAGCTTGCCGCGCCGCGCGGCCTGGATCAGCCGCTTGAGATCGCGCGGGAGATCGCCGATCAGGTCGATCGCGCCAGTCACGGTGCGACGGCTGCGCCGCAACATGGCGCGTGGTGCATAACGCTGCAACACCACACGCTCCAGATAGGGCCGCGCTTCGGTGGCCATGTCGAAGTCCGGGTCGAGCTGGCGCCCCATGCCTTCGAGGGTGAGGAAGGCCTTGATCATCAGCGCCAGATCCGACGGCAGCGTCAGGCCGTGATCGCGCAGGATCGCGGTGACGTCGCCCAGCATCGCGCCGATGCGCAACTCCTTGAGCGGCACGCCGCGGTACTCGTCGACGAAGGCTCCGATGTCCTGCTGCAAACGCGCCTCGTCGATATCCAGACTGGTCCCTGCCCACTCCAGCAACACGTCGATGACCGCGTCGGCGTCGTAGCTGACCATGCCATGCAGCAGCTGTGCGACCTGAAACCGACGCTGCTCGGACACCCGCCCGACCATGCCGAAATCGATGACCGCGATCCGGCCATCGCGCAGGTAGAAAATGTTGCCCGGATGCGGGTCGGCGTGGAAGCAGCCGTGCTGCAACACCATCTTGAGCACGATGCCGGCACCGGCCCGCGCCAGCGCACGGCGGTCCAGTCCCGCCGCATCGACTGCCTGCAGGTCGCGCCCGGGGATGCCGTCGATGAATTCCTGCACATTGAGCGACTCGCAGGTCCACTGCCAGTACACCGCCGGTACCACCACCTGCGGGTCGTGCGCGAAGTTGGCGGCGATGCGCTCGGCATTGCGGCACTCGGCGGCGAAGTCGAGCTCGCGCCGCAGCGACACGGTGAACTGCTGCACCACTTCGGTCGGGCGATAGCGCTTGAGATCCGGTGCGCGTGTCTCGACGATATCGGCCAGCCGCGCGAGCAGGCGCAGATCCGCATCGATGGTGTCGCCGATGCCGGGGCGACGGATCTTCAACACCACCGGCGTGCCATCGGCCAACCAGGCGCGGTGGGTCTGCGCCAGCGATGCGGCGGCCAGCGGGTGTTCGTCCAGGCGCGCGAAGACGGTGTCCGGTTCGGCGCCCAGCGCGGCCACCAGCTGGGGGCGGACCTGCTCGAACGGCAATGCGGGCACCGCGTTCTGCAGCTCGCTCAGCTCGTCGATCCACTCCGGCGGCAACAGGTCCACGCGCGTGGCCAGCACCTGGCCTAGCTTGACGAAGGTGGGCCCGAGTTCTTCCAGTGCGCGCCGTACGCGCACCGCCGCAGACATGCGCAAGCGACCTTCGGCGTTGTTCCAGTGCAGCAACCGGCCGGCACGTTCGAGCACATCGGCCAGTCCGATCCGGCGCACCACATCGCCGAAGCCATACCGGATCAGGACCGCGGCGATTTCCTGCAGACGCCCGAGGTCACGGACGGTGCCCAGCGCTTCCCACATCAGTGCACCGCCTGCATGTAGCGGGCTGCGTAACCGTGCGCGCGGAACGGCGGCGGTGCAGGCGACCTGCGGGCATCCGGTCTATGCGCCTGCGGTCGATGCCATCGCCAGCATGTCTCCGCCGGCGCTGGACGCACGCAGCACGCGTCAGGAACGCATGCCTGCAGGGCGACATCGGAACGGTCGCTGCATCCGCGTGCGTGCAACGCAACAGAACACAGCGCAGCGGCCGCACAGCCGCCAGAAAAAACGGACGGCCATGCATCAGCAACGGCATTGGAAAGCAGCAGCAACATCGGCACGCAGGTCGGCAGGCAGACCCTGTTTGTAGCCGATCTCGGCGACGCTGTCGCGTCTTTGGCCGAGCCAGGTTTGGCGCGACTCACAAACCGCGGCAGGCAGCAGCCAGGCGGATCTGGACAGCGCAGACCGCCGGATGCAACCGGTTCGGCCCATTCGGGGGCCGCGCCCGCGCCCGCTCGACGGCAACACAGCGGTCTGCTGTCGCTCCGGGCAGGCAGGACTGCGCGTGTGCACCGACTACCGCGTGCGGTGAGAGCGACGCGCTCAATAACGCAGCCGCAAGGTCACCCCATAGGTCCGCGGCGCGCCCAGGAACGCGTTCCAGGAGCCGGCCTGCAACGGTGTATCGATGACGATCTGTCGATAGGTTTCGTTGCCCAGATTCTCCGCCCAGGCTTCCAGCAGCCAACGCTTGTCGTCTGCACCGATGCCCACCCGCGCATTGAGCAAGGTGTAACCGGGTTGCGCTTTTTGCGGATCCAGATCGGAGCCGGCGTTGTACTCGGAGCTGTATTTGGCTCCGACGTTGGCGCGACCGGTCAAGCGGTTGCCCAGCGCGTGCTCGTAGGTCACCGACAGGTTGGCCGACCAGCGCGGTGCAAAGCTCGCTCGGCTGCCGGGCAGCAACGCCAGCTCTGCATCGGGCAACACATCATCGCCATAGGTGGTGTCTGCATAGCTGAGCCCGCCCTGCACCATCAGCCCGGGCAAGGCGCCCTGCCAGAGCACTTCGGTATCGATGCCGCGCGACACCACGGTGGGAATGGCGCGAACCACGAAACTGGTGCCGAGAAAATTGTTGAGCTGGAAGTCGCTGAAGTCCTGGTAGAACAGCGCTGCGTTCACCAGCAGGTTGCCGCCGAGCCAGGTGGTCTTGGCGCCGAGTTCGTAGCTGTCGACGAATTCGCCCGGAAACGAGGTGTCGTCCACCGGCAGGATGCCTTGCACGCCGCTGGACAGGCCGTCGGAAGATTGCACGCGGTCGAGATTGAAACCACCGGCCTTGTAGCCGCGCGCCGCCGACGCGTAGGTCATCAGTGATGCGTTCCAGCGATACGCCAGCTTGGCGGTGCCGGACCACTCGCGTTCGGTGCGGCGCTGTTCGGTCAGGCGGCCGGCGTGCGCGATATTGGTCCAGGGCAGACAGCTGAAGCCGATGACCTGCGGCGCAATGGAAGGCACTGCAGCTGCGGGCACCCCACGCGAAACGAGCGCAGCGCCGATGCGCCGCAACGCGGCCGGATTCACCTGCCCGTCGGCGGCAAAATAACTCGCGCAGGCCGGGCTCCCATCGGGGTTTTCAAACGCCGAGCGCAAGGCCTTGTGCTCGTAGGTGTAGCGCAGGCCGACCACCACATCCAGCGCATCGGTGGCATGCCAGGTGTTGTTGGTGAACAGCGCGGCGCTGGTGCCGTCCTGCCGAAACCGGTCCTGGCTGCCCTGCCCGCGAAACAGGCTGCCGGCGGGCAGGCCGGTCGTATCGGCGAGAAAACGCGTTGCGTCGGGGCGTGCTGCCAATGCCGGATTGATGCGTGCAAGCAGCACGCTGGATAGGTAGGGCTCGTAGGCGCTGCCAAACCGGTAGGACTCGTTACGGTGCAGGGTTTCGTCGGCATAAAACGCGCCGACCAGCCAGTCGACGCGCTCGGTAGACCCAGCCAGGCGCAGTTCCTGGCTGAAGGTCCTGAACTTGGTGAGCATCTCGTTCTCGCGCGCCTGGCGGTAGAGGATGTCGGCAGCGCCATAGTCGAAATCCAGGCCGTTGACCGACTTCCAGTCGCGCAACGCGGTGATCGAGGTCAGCACTGCATCGTTCAGCCAGGGCGTGGTCCAGTCGACCTGAGCCGACACGCCCTTGTCCCGGATGTCCTGCGCCGTGCTGCGGTTGCTGTAGGCGCGCCTGCGTTGCGGCTCTGCACGCGGGCTGGTGCCCTGACCGCCAGGCGCCAGCGCGTCGATCAGGGCGGCGGTGGGACCACGCTCGGTGGTCACGGTGACGCAGCAGTTTTCCTTGCGGCTGGTGGCATCGGCGGCAAGATTGATGTCCACATCATCGCTGGGCTCCCACAACCACTGCACCCGCGCAGTACGCAAGTTCTGGTCGCCATCATCGGTTGCGGTACGTGGGCCGGCCCCGGTCACCACCTGGTCGAAGCCGTCGCGACGACGTCTGGCTGCATACACGCGCAACGCACTGGTCTCGCCCAGCGCGTCGTTGAACGCGCCCGCCACGCCGAGCGCACCGTAATTGCCCGCGGTGATCTCGGCATCGGCACTGCGGGTGAAACTGGGGCGACGTGTGACCACGTTGATGACGCCGGCAGAGGTGTTCTTGCCGAAGACGGTGCCCTGCGGTCCTTTCAGCACTTCGATGCGTTCCAGCTCGCCCAGGTCGGCGAAGCTCACGCCATTGCGTGCACGCGCCACCCCATCGATGACCACGCCGACCGAAGATTCGAGCCCTGCGTTGTCGCCCACCGTGCCGATGCCGCGGATGCGTGCAGTGGTCTGCGCTGCGCTCTGGCTGCTGGTCACGATCAAGCCCGGCACCAGCACCTGCAGTTCCTTGATGTCGTGCACGCCGCTGTCCTGCAGCAGTTGTTCGGGCAAGACCGACACGACCACCGGCACATCCTGTAGCGATTCCTCGCGCTTTTGCGCGGTCACCTTGAGCGTCCCCAGGGTCGCCGGCTCATCAGGCGCGGTCTGCGCAGAGAGAGGCCGTGCGGGCAGCGCTGCCAACAGGGCAAGCGCCAGCACGGTGCGGTGGTGCCGTTGCATATCCATGAGTGTCCCCCGACGAGATCGCGTGCGCTGCCTGCAGCCAGTGCCGCAGCTATGCGCGCGGTGCCACCTTACCGGGTTCGACGCCCTGTCGCGTGCCACCAGCGGAATGCGCGGAGCGTCCGACGAACGCGGGCCGCACGCAGGATGCATGCAAGCCATGCGCCGCCAGCGGCAGGACTCATCGGCAGTGGAGAACGGGAGTGCCTACGCTCACACTAGAATCGAAATGCCTGCGATCCGCCGCGCGAGATGCCCGCCCGCAGAATCAAAGCAGTGCACTCAGCCCACGCAACGCGGCCACCACGGTCTGGCGCCGTACCGCATCGCGATCGCCAGCGAACTGGAACAGCTGCGCCGTGGCGTAGCCGCCGCGCCGCTTCCAGCCGATCCACACCGTGCCGACCGGCTTGTCGTCGCTACCGCCGCCCGGTCCGGCGATGCCGGTCACTGCGACTGCGATGCTTGCACCGGAGTTGACCAGCGCGCCGGAGACCATTTCGATCACGGTTTCGCGGCTGACCGCACCGTGCACTTCCAGCGTCTGTGGTCGCACGCCCAGCAAGGCCTGCTTGGCCTCGTAGCTGTAGGCGGCCATGCCGCAATCGAACCAGTGCGACGAGCCGGCAACATCGGTCACTGCCTTGGCGATCCAGCCGCCGGTGCAGCTCTCGGCCGTGACCAGTCGCTCGCGCGCAGCAAGCAGTTGCTGACCCAGGGTTTCGGCCAGCTGCTGCAACTCGGAATCGGCGGACAAGGACATGGGCACGGCGATGAAGGAAGGCAGCGGACGTTTTAGCCCAATTCGCCGCCCCTGTCTGCGGCTGGCCCGGCGCGCCGGCCCCGGCGGCGTAGCCGCGATTCAGTCGCACTGTGTTGCATGGCAGCGGAAGCGAGGGCATGGCGTGCACAACGGCGCTCGCTCACTGCGCCGCCGCTGCGGCGATATGACGTCCATTCGTCGCCGCCACGCCAATCCTTTCCGGCCCGCCCTGCTCCAGCTTGCGCCGCCGCTGCAGCCCACCACGGGGTGAGCCGCAGCCACGCCGGCGGTGACTGGTGCGCGGCTCACCCATCAGCGCACGGGCGATGACCTGGCAACGCGGCTTGCGCAGGCCGCCGTACACGAAGGACCTAGGTTTCCCAGTCTTCCCGGCGGTCCGGCAGCATCGCGCGCAGCGGCGCGCCATCGTCGCCTGCGGCAAGCCGCTCGGCTTCGACCATCGGCAGGTCGACGTCGAGCAACCAGCCGTCCTCGTCAGCCTGCTCGCCGCGGACCACTTCCAGCTGGTGCAGCTTGGAACGCAGGCGGCCGGCCGACGGCGGCAGCCGCAGTTGCCCGGTCACATGACGCAGATCCAGGCGTTGGCCGAGCGCGTGCTGCAGCTCTTCCAGACCGCGGCCGTCGCGCGCGGAGATCCACACGCGCTCGCGGCGCGCCGGGTCGGGAATCCCGTCCTGCGCGTCGTGGCGCACTTCGGCGCCGTCGATCCTGTCGATCTTGTTGAACACCAGCAGCTGCGGCAGATCGCCCGCACCCACGGCATGCAGCACTTCGTCGACCTGCAGGATGCGCTCTTCGCGCAGCGGGTCGGCCGCATCGACGATATGCAGCAGCAGATCGGCCTCGCGCGCCTCCGACAGGGTCGACCGGAACGCGGCCACCAGTTCATGCGGCAGATCGCGCACGAAGCCGACCGTATCGGCCAGGATCGCACTGCCGCCCGGCAACGCAATGCGGCGCACGGTGGGGTCCAAGGTCGCGAACAGCTGGTCGGCCGCGTAGGCGTCGGCGCCGGTCAGGGCGTTGAACAGCGTCGACTTGCCGGCATTGGTGTAGCCCACCAGTGCGATGCGCGGCAATTCACTGCGCAGACGCGCGCGGCGCATCTGATTGCGCTGCACCTCGACCTTTTCCAGCCGCTTCTGCAACTGCTCCACGCGCTTTTGCAGCAGGCGACGATCGGTTTCCAGCTGGGTTTCGCCGGGGCCGCGCAAGCCGATCGAGCCGCCGCGCTGACGCTCCAGGTGGGTCCAGCCGCGGACCAGGCGGGTCGCCATGTGACGCAATTGCGCCAACTCCACCTGCAGCTTGCCTTCGTGGCTGCGCGCGCGTTGCGCGAAGATGTCCAGGATCAGCCCGGTGCGGTCGATCACGCGCCGCTCCAGGTAGCGCTCCAGGTTGCGCTCCTGCCCGGGCGACAAGGTGTGATTGACCAACACCAGATCCGCGCCGGTGGCCTCGGCCGCCGCCTTGACCTCTTCCAGCTTGCCGCTGCCGATCAAGGTCGACGGGCTGGGTTTGTCGATGCGCGCGGTGAGCGTTGCCGCCACCGTGGCGCCCGCCGACTTTGCAAGGTCGGCGAACTCCTCCAGCACATCGTCCTCGGCAGGCCCACCGGAGTGGGTCTGAATCAACAGCGCGTGTTCACCCTTGCGTGAGCGATCAAACACGCACTACTCCATTACTGCTCGACGTCGTCATCTTCCGCTTGATTACCTTCATTGGATTGCACGTACCCACCACCCGGCCCCACGCGCACATTGCGCGCCGGCACGACCGTGGAGATGGCGTGCTTGTAGACCATCTGACTCACCGTGTTGCGCAACAGGACCACGAATTGATCGAACGATTCGATCGTGCCCTGCAGCTTGATGCCGTTGACCAGATACACAGAGACCGGCACTCGCTCGCGCCGCAGCGCATTGAGGAATGGATCCTGTAAAGATTGCCCCTTAGCCATCGAAAACTCCTCGTCGTTCTTGTTCTTATTGTCCCGGTCGACACCCGCCATCCCCAGCCGGCCCCGGAAACGGGATGTTACACGCCTGAAGGCGACTGCACAGCGGGACGATGAGCGAGGAAGCCGACAAGTGCGTCGTCCAATCGATGCCGATCACGCTCCGGGTCGAACCAGCGCGCGTCGAGCTCGCCACGGAGCCAGGTGAGCTGCCGCTTGGCCAGCTGTCGGGTCGCCTGGACCGCCTTGTCGCGGAACTCGGCCAGGCTGCCGGCCCCATCCAGATACTCCCAGGCCTGGCGATAGCCCACCGCGCGCACTGCGGGCAGATCCAGCGGTGCGGCCACCGCCTGCATCTGTGGTAACGCCCGCAACCGCCGCACCTCTGCCAGAAAATCCTGCGCCAGCATCGCGTCCAGGCGGTGTTCGATGCGTGCATGCAGCACCGCACGCTCGCATGGCGCCAGTACCACCTTCAACACCCGAACCGGCAGCCGCGGCCCCGACGGTAGCGCCTGCCAATAACTGATGGGCCGCCCGCTGACGCGGTAGACCTCCAGCGCCCGCTGGATCCGCTGCGGATCGGTAGCGTGGATGCGTGCCGCCGCGACCGGGTCCACGTGTGCCAGCTGCGCGTGCAAGCCGGCCCAACCGAGCTGCTCGGCCTCGGCCGCGATGGACGCGCGCACCGCCGGGTCGGCCTCCGGCAATTGCGACAGGCCTTCCAGCAACGCACGGAAATACAGCCCGGTGCCACCGGCGAGAATCGGCAACTTGCCGCGCGCCACGATGTCGTCGATCGCCTTGCGCGCATCGGCGGCGAATTCGGCGGCCGAATAGACCTGCCAGGGATCACGCAGATCGATCAGGTGATGCGGCACCGCTGCGCGCATGCCGGCATCGGGCTTGGCCGCGCCGATGTCCAGCCCGCGGTACACCAGCGCCGAATCGACGCTGACGATTTCCCCATCCCAGCGCTGTGCAGCCTCCAGCGCCAGCGCAGTCTTGCCGCTGGCAGTGGGGCCCATCAGGGCGATCGCCAATGGGCGTTGGTCGGCAGGCATCAGTCCTCGTCCGGCCAACGGATCGTCGGCGCGGCCGGTGCACTGACGCGCGGGACGGGAATGGCCGCCATTGCGTTCCACACCTTCAACGCATCCACGGTCGCCGCCACATCGTGCACGCGCAGCAGCAGCGCACCGTGCTGTGCGGCGATCAGATGTGCCGCCACCGAGCCGTGGATGCGTTCGGGGGCGATCTCGCGCCCGGTCAACTCGCCGATGCTGCGCTTGCGCGACAGCCCCGCCAGCACCGGCAGGCCGAATTCCTGCAGTCGCTGTAGCTGCGCCAGCAAGGTGAGGTTATGTGCAGTGGTCTTGTCGAAGCCGAAACCCGGGTCCAGGATCAGCCGTCGCTTGTCGATGCCCGCCATCTCGGCAGCGAAGATGCGTTCGGCCAGAAACCGGTGCACCTCACCGACCACATCGTCATAGTGCGGCGTGTCCTGCATCGCATGTGGCGCGCTGCGCGCATGCATCAGCACCACGGGGACGCGCAGGTCCGAGGCCGCTTCCAATGCTCCGGGCGAACGCAACGCATGAACGTCGTTGATCATGCCGGCGCCGGCCGCGACTGCTGCGCGCATGACCTCCGGTTTGGAGGTGTCCACGCTGATCGGCACGCCGGTGCGCTGCGCCAGCGCCTCGATCACCGGAATCACCCGCTGCAGTTCCTCTTCCACCGACACCGCTGTAGCACCCGGGCGGGTGGATTCGCCGCCGATATCCAGCACCGCAGCGCCCTGTTCCACCAGCAACAACCCATGCGCGATTGCCGCTTCGCAGGTCGCATGCTGGCCGCCGTCGGAGAACGAGTCGGGCGTGACATTGACGATCCCCATCACCTGCGGCGCATCCAGTCGCAGGCTGCGGCCGGCGCAATCCAGTTTGAGGGCGGTATCGAACATCGGGCGGTGTCTCCGTGGGGTGGCTGCGATCGCTCGCACATGGGCCTTGATGCAGCCCGATAACGCATCAAGGCCGGGAATCGCTTCCCGGCCTTGATGGATGCATCTGCAGATCGGCGTTTGACCGGCTTAGATCTGCTCGGCGGGTCCGGCGATCGGCGGCAACGGACGCGGGCTGCCCTTGTCGTTGTTGTTGCCACCGTCCTTGTCGGACTTGCCCCAACCGGCCGGCGGCGGCGGCTCGCGGCCTTCCATGATGGCGTCGATCTGCGGTACGTCGATGGTTTCGTACTGCAGCAGCAACTGCGACATGGCATGCAGCTTGTCCAGATTCTCGGTGAGGATGGTCTTGGTCTTGCTGTAGGCCTTGTCCAGGATCGAACGCACCACTTCATCGATCTTGCGCGCGGTCTCGTCGGAGACGTTCTTGTGCTGGGTCACCGAACGACCCAGGAATACCTCGTCCTCTTCCTCGCCGTAGGCCACCGGGCCGAGCTCGTCGGACAGGCCCCACTTGGTGACCATGTTGCGCGCCATCTTGGTGGCCCGCTCGATGTCGTTGGACGCACCGGTGGTGACCTTATCGCCGCCGAAAATCAGCTCTTCGGCAACGCGACCACCGTACAGCGAGCACAGCTGCGATTCGATGGCGACACGGTTCATCGAGTAACGGTCGCCTTCCGGCAGATACATCGTCACGCCGAGTGCGCGGCCGCGCGGAATGATAGTGACCTTGTAAACCGGGTCGTGCTCCGGCACCAGGCGCCCGACGATGGCGTGGCCCGCCTCGTGATACGCGGTGAGCGTCTTTTCGTCTTCGCTCATGGCCATCGAACGACGTTCGGCGCCCATCAGGATCTTGTCGCGGGCACGGTCGAAGTGGTCCATACGGACTTCCTTCTCGCTGCCGCGCGCGGCAAACAGCGCCGCTTCGTTGCACAGGTTGGCCAGATCGGCACCGGAGAACCCCGGGGTGCCGCGTGCGATGACCATCGGCACCACGTCGTCGGCCAGCGGCAGCTTGCGCATGTGCACGCGCAGGATCTGCTCGCGACCCTTGACGTCCGGCAGACCGACCACGACCTGGCGGTCGAAGCGGCCCGGACGCAGCAGCGCCGGGTCCAGCACGTCGGGGCGGTTGGTGGCCGCGATCACGATCACGCCTTCGCCGCCCTCGAAGCCATCCATCTCGACCAGCAACTGGTTCAAGGTCTGCTCGCGCTCGTCGTGGCCGCCACCCAGGCCAGCACCGCGATGACGGCCCACTGCATCGATTTCGTCGATGAAGATGATGCACGGCGCGTGCTTCTTGGCCTGCTCGAACATGTCGCGCACGCGGCTGGCGCCGACGCCGACGAACATTTCGACAAAATCGGAGCCGGAGATGCTGAAGAACGGCACCTTGGCCTCACCGGCGATCGCCTTGGCGAGCAGCGTCTTGCCGGTACCCGGCGGGCCCACCATCAGGACGCCACGCGGAATCTTGCCGCCCAGCTTGGTGAACTTGGTCGGATCACGCAGGAAGTCGACCAGCTCGCCGACCTCTTCCTTGGCCTCGTCGCAACCGGCAACGTCGGCAAAGGTGATCTTGATCTGGTCTTCGCCCTGCAGCTTGGCGCGCGACTTGCCGAAGCTCATCGCGCCCTTGGCGCCACCACCGCCGCCCTGCATCTGGCGCATGATGAACAGCCAGAAGCCGATGATGAGGATGACCGGCAGGAAGTTGAGCACCAGAGACCAGAAGCCCGGCCCGGTGGCCGGCTTCTGGCGGGTCATTTCGATGTTCTTGCTATAGAGCACGTCGACCAGCTTGTCGTCGCGCGGACCGTACACGGTGGCTTCGCTGCCGTCGGTGCGCTTGAAGCGGATCGCATTGACGGCGAGATTGGTCTCGTCGGTGTAATCCACCGACTTGACGCGCCCGGAGTCAACTTCTTTCAGAAACTGGGTGTAGGTGATCGAGTCGGCACCGACGCCACCCGCCATCCGCGGCGAGAAGCTCTGGAAGACAACCATCAGCACAACTGCGACGACCACCCACAGCAGCAGATTCTTGGTCAAGTCGTTCATCCTCATTGGCTCCGGTGCCCTCTACTCTTATGCTTGAAATACGGTGGTCATTGGCAGCTTACTTGATCTGGACACGCTTGCCCTGACCGAGCGCATAAACTTCCGGGGAGCGCTTGCGCGAGGCCGCCGGCTTGCGGATCGTCACCTTGTCATAGCGGCGGCGAAGCTCGCGAATGTAGTCGTCGGACCCCACACCCTGGAACAGCTTGATCAGGAACGCCCCGCCCGGTTTGAGGTGGGTGTCGGCAAAGTCCATCGCCAGTTCCGCCAGGTGCATCATCCGCGGTTGGTCGACCGCATCCATGCCACTCTTATTGGGGGCCATGTCGGACAGAACAAGGTCCACCGGCACATCGCCCAACATCGCTTCGAATTGCGATAGGACGGCCTGTTCCCTGAAGTCGCCGTGAAGGAAGTCCACCCCGGCTAGCGCCGGCATGTCCAGGATGTCCAGCGCCAGCACCCGGCCGCTGTCGCCCATGGACTTGCGCACCTGCTGGGACCAGCCGCCGGGCGCGGCGCCCAGATCGACCACGACCATGCCCGGCTTGAGTAGCCGGTCGCGCTGCAGCAGCTCTTCCAGCTTGTAGGCCGCGCGCGAGCGCATGCCTTCGGCCTGGGCCTTCTTCACATAAGGGTCGGCGAAGTGTTCCTTGAGCCAGCGCTGGCTGCTTTTACTGCGGGAAGGCATTGGCAAAGGGGTCCGAACGGGCCGCCATGATACCCTGAACACCCTTTGCTTCCCTTCGATCCTGCATGTCCATTGTTCTCACCTCCGCCCAGAACCGTTTCCTGCGCGGCCAGGCCCACGACCTCAAGGCACTGCTGCAGACCGGCGGCAAAGGGGTCACACCGGCATTTCTGGCCGAACTCGAGGAAGTGCTCGAGCGGCATGAACTGATCAAGGTGAAGGTCGCCTCCGAGGATCGTGAGACGCGCGATGCATTGATCGCCGAGCTGGTCGGGCAGACCGGCAGTGCCCTTGTGCAGCGGATCGGCCACGTTGCCATCCTGTATCGCCCCAGCAAGGAAAAGCGCCAGATCGTGCTGCCGCGCGGCTGAGCCAGACGAGTTCGTTATGCCCCTGAGCCAGGAACATCCCGATTACGCCTATGCGCTGCGCGCGGCCGATGGCCGCCATGCCAAGGTCAACGACCAGATCCTGCAGCAGAGCTTCATCCTGATGCCCGATGCGCTGGTGGAGCGCTGGCCGGTACAGGACCTGGCGCAGCTACAGGTCAGCCACATGGAGGCGGTGCTGGCAATGAACCCCGCCGTGATCCTGCTGGGCACCGGCGATCAGCAACGTTTCCCCGACGCGCAGGTGCTGGCCGCCTGCCTGACCCGCGGCATCGGGCTGGAAGCGATGACCAACGCCGCCGCCGCGCGCACCTATAACGTGCTGGCCAGCGAAGGCCGCCGGGTCGCGTTGGCGATGGTGTTGCCGGGCTAATCGGTTGAGGCGGGATTTGGGAGTCGGGATTGGGGATTCGTAAGAGCGGGCTGTAGCGAGCGGCGCGTTTAATCGCCTACCCCGGACCAATGCGTCACCTGGTCGCCAGGTGCCAAGGCAAAAAACGCACCCGATGCCCGGGCATGAACAGCCCACGGCAGTTGCGAATCCCGAATCCCAACTCCCCAATCACTTCTTTGGCAGATACAGCAACGGATCCACCGGCTTGCCGTTGTAGCGGATCTCGAAGTGCAGCATGTCGCGGGCGGCGCCGCTGCGGCCCATTTCGGCGATCTGCTGGCCGGCCTTGACGCTCTGGCCCTCGTTGAGCAGGCGCTTGCGGTTGTGGCCGTAGGCCGACAGCCACTGGTCGTTGTGCTTGATGATGATCAACTCGCCGTAACCGACCAGGCCGGCGCCGGAATACACCACCACGCCATCGGCAGCAGCACGCACGGCCTGGCCGCTGGCACCGGCGATGTCCACGCCCTGCTTGGTGGTTTCGCCGGTGACAAAGGTGCCGACCACCACGCCGTCGGCCGGCCAGCGCCACGGAAACCCGCTGCTGACCGGTGCGGCGACCGGGGCCGCCGGCCGTGGCGGGACCACGGTGCCGGCAACCGGGGCGCTGCTGCTGCCGGGCTTGCTGGCACCTGGCGGATACAGCTTGAGGGTCTGGCCGGGATAGATCGTATTGGGCGAGGACAGGCCGTTCCACGCGGCCAGATCCGGCGCGGTGATGTTGGTGCGGCGCGAGATGGCATACAGGGTGTCGCCACGCTGGACGGTCACCGTTGCACCGGGGCGCGGCACCGACGGACGCGGCGCCGCAGATGGACGTGCGGACGAAGAACCACCACCGGCTCCCGGCGATCGCACCACCGTGGCGCTGCTGCAGGCGGCCAGCCCGGCCGCCACCAGGAGCAGGACTGCTGTCTTGCGTACCGAATTCATCTGCAACTTGCTCATCCGTTGGTTGTCTTCCACACCAGCCACCCTGCTCCCACCGCCAGCACGGCCATCGCCACCCAGCCCAGCGGCTCGATCCAGCGATGCAGCGCGGCTTCGGCGCGCGCGCCGCCCAGCCGGATCGCGCCGGCCACCAGATACACGCGCTTGCCGCGACCGACCAGCATGCTGGCGATGAACGGCAGGATCGGCACGCCGACCACGCCCGAAGCCCAGGTAAAGATCTTCAGCGGGATCGGCGTGAAGCCGACCAGCACCAGGGCCCAGAATGCCTTCCACGGCGACTCGGCCACCAGCGCGCGCAGGGTTTCGATCTGCGCCTGGATCTTTGCGCTCCAGCCCAGCCATTCAATCAGCGGCTGCAGCGCGGCGAAGGCGAAGTGGCCGAGCAGATAGCCCACCAGCGCGCCACTGAGCGAGCCGATCAGGCTCAGCGTGGCGAACCACAGCGCGCGCTTGGGCTCGGCCAGCGACATCGGCGCCAGCATCACCTCCGGCGGCACCGGAAAGATGAAGCCCTCCACGAAACTGAGGCCGGTCAGCAGCGCCGGAGCGCGGCGGTGGCGCGACCAACGGATGGCCACGTCGTACAACGGCCCGAAAATCTTCATCGAGGAACTCTCATGGGGTCAATCCAGCATGCCCGACAACAGCGGGACGAACGTGACCGGGGCCAGAACCTGTTGTGCGATGGCGCCGTCGGCATCACGGGTGAGTTGCACCAGCGACTGCGAGGACGCACCGCCCACCGGTGCGACCAGACGTCCGCCGACCGCCAGCTGATCGACCAAGGCATCGACCAATGCCGGCGCAGCGGCAGTGACCACGATGGCGTCATACGGGCCATGCTCGGGCCAGCCGATGCGGCCATCGTCATGTTTGCTGCGCACGTTCATGCCCAGATGGCGGAAGCGCTTGCGCGCCTGCCGCAGCAGGTCGCCGATACGCTCGACCGTGTAGACCTCCAGGCCCAGCGCCGCGAGGATCGCGCCCTGGTAGCCGGAGCCGGTGCCCACTTCGAGCACCTTGGTCGGCGCCACCTGCAGCACCGCCTCGGTCATGCGCGCCACCACCCAGGGCTGGGAGATGGTCTGGCCATGGCCGATCGGCAGCGCGGTGTCTTCATAGGCACGTGAGGCCAGCGCTTCATCGATGAACAGATGCCGCGGCACGGTGCGCATGGCGTTGAGCGTGGCCTCGTCCTGGATGCCGGCCTCGCGCAGGCGCTCGACCAGGCGGTCGCGCACGCGCTGCGAGGTCATGCCAATGCCTACCGATTCCGGTTGCAGGCGCAGCCTCGGCGTCATGCCGGTCCATCCAGCGCAGCGGTCAATCCGCCCACCCAGCCAGCCACGGTGTCCAGCGCCTGGTAGCGGGTGAGATCGACGTGGATCGGCGTGATCGAGATATGCCCGGTACGCACCGCATGGAAATCGGTGCCGGCGCCGGCATCCTGCTCGGGACCGGCCGGGCCGATCCAGTACACGGTGCGGCCGCGCGGATCGCGCTGCTCCACGCAGGGCTCGGACCGGTGACGGTTGCCCAACCGGGTGACCTCGAAACCAAGCACATCCGACCAGGGCAGATCCGGCACGTTGACGTTGAGGATGGTGTCGGCGGGCAACGGGTCGGCCTTCAGGCGAGCGACGATTTCCACCGCAGCGCGCGCGGCGGTCGCATAGTTGTGCGCCTGGTGGTTGTGGGTGACCAAGGACACCGCAACCGCAGGCAGGCCGAGGAACCGGCCTTCCATCGCGGCGGAGACGGTGCCCGAATAGATCACGTCGTCGCCCAGATTGGCCGAGTTGTTGATGCCCGACACCACGATGTCCGGGTCGTAATCCAGCATCCCGGTCAGGGCCAGATGCACGCAATCGGTCGGGGTACCGGCCACCGCGCAGGTCTGCGCATCGATGCGGCGGGTGCGGATGGGTACATCCAGGGTCAGCGAATTGCTGGCGCCGGAGCGGTCGCGGTCGGGCGCGACCACCATCACTTCATGACCGGCATGGCGTAGCGCCTCGGCCAATACCTGGATGCCGGGGGCGTCGACACCGTCGTCGTTGCTAACCAGTACGCGCATGGGACTCCTCGGAAAACCGGGCCATGATACCGGATGCGTCCCTGGGCTTCGCGCTTGATCTTCGCGGACGTCTGAGGTTGGAACGGTTACGCTGTTGCCATGTCGCACCCTGAAGACGAAGACGACGCCGCGCTGTTTCGCGCGGCGATCGGCACGGTCAAGCCGATCCGCGAGGTCGCGCCACCGGCCAACGCCAAGCCGCGACCGAAACCGCGCGCGCGCATGGCCGAGCGCGACGAGGCCGACGCGCACTCGGAATTTGCCCGCCTGCTGCGCGACAGCGGGCCACTGGAGGCGGGCGACACTGCCAGCTACCGCCGCGACACGCTTCCGGCCCGCCTGTTCCAGCGACTCAAGCGCGGCCAGTTTTCGGTGCAGGACGAACTGGATCTGCATGGCGCCACCGCAGCGCAGGCCGAGGCGTTGCTACGCCAGTTCCTGCTCGAGGCGCATGCACACGAACATGGCTGCGTGCGCATCATCCACGGCAAGGGCCTGCAGTCGGACAACGGCACGCCGGTGCTGAAGAACCTGATGGACCGCCTGCTGCGCCAGCGCAACGATGTGCTGGCGTTCCATTCGGCGCCGCCCACCCAGGGTGGCACCGGGGCCTTGCTGGTGTTGCTGGCGCGGAAGTAGTCGCAACTTGGCGAGGCCGTGCACGAGCGGTCCTGGCGCGCGGAGCGCCGGAGGAATGCCTGTCGCGGCCGGGGCCGCTCCTACGAAAACGACGGTCAGGCGTCGGTACGCAGCTGCGGCGCGGCACGGCCGGCGTCGCCGACTTCTCCCAATTCCCAAAGCACCGCGGTGGCGTAGCAGCCCGGCGGCAGTGCGAATTCCACCTGCAGGGTCTGCGCTTCCGGCCAGCGGTAATCCAGGCCTTGCGGACGCAACCGCAATGCGCGGCGCTCCTGCTTCAATCCTGCCGCTTCAAGGCCCTGACGCAAGACTTCCGACTGCGGATCCGACAGGGCGCCCTGCTCCACCGCTGCAGCCTGCCCGGTCGAGCGCAGTTCGCCCGCGCCCCACAACGGGCCGCTGGGATGGATATCGAACCGCGCCAGCCGTTCGGCCAGCACCTCGCTCCACGGCTCCGGACCAAACACGCTGCGCGAGCCGTCGAGCATCCACGCCTCGCCGTCCAGGCCGATATCCCAGTTGCCCTGCTCCACACGTGCGCCCAGCACGCGATTGAACAGCGACGAACGCGCGGCCGACAGCAGGATCGAGCGTTGATCGTTGCGCAGGCGTCGCTTCGGAGCCGGGGCCAACGTGCCGTCGGCATCCTGCGTGTAGCCGAACATCGCCAGCGCGGAGGCGACATTGCCGCCGTCGCGGCCGAAGCGCTGTTCGCCGAACCAGTTGGGAATGCCACGCGCCGCAATCGCCTGCAGACGTCGTTCGATGGCCTCGCGCTCACCTTGCACCTGTCGCAATGTCAGCACGAAGCGGTTCCCGAGCAGCGCGCCGCGCTGCAGCTTGCGGTGATGCCATGTGCTTTCGACCACCTGCATCTGCGCATCGTCGAGCGTTGCTAAATCCGGCGCGATGCGTTTTGGCAGATGCACGCTGAAGCGCTGGGTGGTCACCGCATGGCGATCCTTCAGGCCGGCGTAGCTGACGCCCATCTCGGCGATGCCTGCCCAGTGCGCCAGTTGCTTGGCGACGTAGGCGGTGTTCTGGCCGCGCTTGCGAATGGTGAGCAGCAAGTGTTCGCCTTCGCCGGATGGCTCGAACGACGGTAACTCGTCGACCTGGAAGTCTTCCGGGGTGCTGCGCATTGCCGCGCTCAGCACTGCAGGCCCGTGTGCGCGTGGAAGCTGGGAGGTTTCGCTCATGGTGGTGTTCGCCTTTGCGCCGACCCATCGCGCGCGGTGTGCCGAGCTCTCGGCGCGGAATGTGAGGACGCATGCCGATGCGCGGCATGCAGGAGCGCGTCTAGACGGCGATCTTGCCCAGCAGCACCGCCGCCTGCGCCGCGATGCCTTCGCTGCGACCGGTGAAGCCGAGCTTTTCGCTGGTGGTGGCCTTGACGCTGACCGCATCCAGCTCGATCGCCAGCAGCCCGGCGATGCGTTCGCGCATCGCCAGTGCATGCGGGCCGACCTTGGGCCGTTCGCAGATCACCGTGATGTCCGCGTTGCCCACGCGCCAGCCGCGCTCGCGCAGCAACTGATCGCAATGCTGCAGGAACTGCGCGCTGTCAGCGTCCTTCCAACGCGCGTCGGAGGGCGGGAAATGCACGCCGATATCGCCCAGGGCCAGCGCGCCCAACATGGCATCGCACAGCGCATGCAGCACCACATCGCCATCGCTGTGCGCCAGAACGCCCTGGCTGTGCGCCACGCGCACACCGCCAAGCATCACGTGATCGCCATCGCCGAACGCATGTACGTCGTAGCCCTGGCCGATTCGGAAATTGAAGGACATGGATCAAACCTCTTCGGGACCGGGAACCCGGGAACCGGGACCCAGGACGGCAGATGCCAAGACAGTAGACTGTGGACCGAGGCTGTCCGGGTCCCGGCTCCAGGGCTCCGGGCCCCGCCTCGCCAATTCGAATTCGAAGCGCGCCAGATCCGTCGGCGTGGTGACCTTGAAGTTGTCTTCGGCGCCTTCCACCAACAGGGGGCGCAGCCCCAGGCGCTCCATCGCCATTGCCTCGTCGGTCACCTCCACCCCGGCCGCCGACGCTTCGGTGAGGCCGCGGATGAGTTGGTGACGCCGAAACAGCTGCGGCGTGAGCGCACGCCACAGGCGTTCGCGCGGCTCGGTGCCGTCGATGCCACCATCGTCGCCGGCACGCTTGAGCGTGTCGCGTACCGGTGCGGCCAGGATCGCGCCGACCGGGTCGCCGCGGCCGATTTCCAGCAGCCGTTCCAGATCGGCCAGCGCCAGGTTTGGCCGTGCGGCGTCGTGCACCAGCACGAAGTCGTCTGCGCGCACGCTCTCGGGCAAGGCCAGCAATCCGGCCAGTACGGAGGCCGCACGCGTGGCGCCGCCGACGCAGGTCAGCACCGGTGTGGATTCCACCGCGGTCCAGCCGGGCCAGTCGGCATCGCCGGGGGCGATCGCCACCAGGATGCCGGCCACGGCCGGATGCGCGGCCAGCGCGGCCAGCGTATACGCCATCAACGGCTGACCGCCGGCAGGCAGATATTGTTTGGGCACCGGCCCGCCAAACCGCGTGCCGCGCCCCGCGGCCGGCACGATGGCCCAAATGGAGCCGGTCATGGGTGATCCACCGGATCGGAGGCGTCGGGCGCTTGCTGTGCGGGGACCGTTGCATCAGTGGCTGCGGGTGACGGCAACGGCGCATCTTCGACCACGCGATAAAACGTCTCGCCCGGCTTGATCATGCCCAGCTCGCTGCGTGCGCGTTCCTCGATTGCCGCTTCGCCGTCCTTCAAATCCTTCACCTCTGCTGCCAACGCCTGGTTGCGTTGGCGCAGACCTTCGTTGTCCTGTGTCTGATGCGCGACCTGGGCTTCCAGCATCATGACTTCGCCGGAATTCCCAGGCCCGAACCAGAAGCGGTACTGCAGCCAAGCCAGCAGCACCGCCAGCACCAGCAGTAGCCAGCGCCAGTTGCGCACGGCTTATCGCTTGATCGAGACGAACGCGTCGCGGCCGGCGTAACGCGCGCCGGACCCCAGTGCCTGCTCGATGCGCAGCAGCTGGTTGTACTTGGCGACGCGGTCGCTGCGGCACAGCGAGCCGGTCTTGATCTGCGTGGCGGTGGTGGCCACGGCGATGTCGGCGATGGTGGTGTCTTCGGTTTCGCCCGAGCGGTGCGATACGATCGAGGCGTAATTGGCCGCATGCGCCATGGCGATGGCTTCCAGCGTTTCGGTCAGCGTGCCGATCTGGTTGACCTTGATCAAAATCGCATTGGCGGTACCCGAGTCGATGCCCTGCTTGAAGATCTTCGGGTTGGTGACGAACAGATCGTCGCCCACCAGCTGCACCTTCTTGCCGACGCGGTCGGTCAGCAGCTTCCAGCCGGCCCAGTCGTCTTCGGCCAGGCCGTCTTCGATGCTGATGATCGGGTACTGCGCGACCCAGTCGGCCAGGAAGTCGACGAACTGCTCGCTGGTCAGGCGCTTGTTCTCGCCGACCAGGTTGTACTTGCCGTTGTCGTAGAACTCGCTGGAGGCCACGTCCAGGCCCAGCAGCACGTCTTCGCCGGCGGTGTAACCGGCCTTGCCGATCGCCTCGAGGATGGTGTCCAGCGCTTCGACGTTGCTGCGGAAGTCCGGCGCAAAGCCGCCTTCATCGCCCACCGCCGTGCTCAGGCCGTGGCCCTTGAGCACCGACTTGAGCGAATGGAAGATTTCGGTACCGGCGCGCAGCGCTTCGGAGAACGAGCTGCAGCCCACCGGCAGCACCATGAACTCCTGGAAGTCGACGTTGTTGTCGGCATGCGCGCCACCGTTGATGATGTTCATCATCGGCACCGGCAGCCTGACATCGGCCTCGGTGATGATGGACAGGTACTGCCACAGCGGCTGCTTGCGCGAGGCGGCCACGGCATGCGCGGCGGCCAGCGAGACACCCAGCAGTGCGTTGGCACCCAGGCGGCCCTTGTTCTCGGTGCCATCCAGATCGATCAGGCGACGGTCCAGACCCTGCTGGTCGGCCGCATCGAAGTTCTTCAGCGTCTCGGCGATGGTGCCGTTGACGTTGTCCACCGCGTGGCGCACGCCCTTGCCCAGGTAGCGGGTCTTGTCGCCATCGCGCAGCTCCACCGCTTCCTTGGTGCCGGTCGAGGCGCCCGAGGGCACGGCCGCGCGGCCGAACGAGCCGTCGTCCAGCGTGACTTCGGCCTCCAGCGTGGGATTGCCGCGGGAATCGAGGATTTCGCGGGCGAGGATCTTGGCGATAGTGGTCATAGGTCGATCGGTTACCAGTAAGGGGGAAGTACACCGGAAACAAGCTGCCGGATTATCGCTGCACACCGGTCCATTGCCAAATCGCATTGGCCCGATGAGTGCCTGACCGGCAAGACTGTGCAGCTAGGCCTTCAGTCCCAGCAGCGACAAACAAGACAGCAGTAGCAAGAGCAGCAGCAACGCCAAGCCCATTGCTGCAGCGCCCGGATGGCGACGCAGCGAGAACGCGACCGGGCTGGCGACACACCCGCCGATCGCCACCAGCGCGCCCACCAACAGCGTGACAAACATCGGAACGCGCGTGGCCTGCATCGCATGGTTGCCGTCGCCCGGCATGCCGATGCTGGCGGTTACCAGGAAGGCCATGACGGCCAGACAGGCCCATGCAGCAAGCGACAAACCCAACGCCATCCAGCCCCAGGGCCAGTGCCGCCAGTGCCGGCGTTGGCGACGCGATGCCGCCAACGCCCACGGATCGGAACTCATGCGAAGCGCGCGAACCCGTGCTTCTTGGTGACGGCGTCCAGTTCCATCAGCGTTTCCAGCAGCTCTTCCATGCGGTCCAGCGGCCACGCATTGGGGCCGTCGGACAGCGCCTTGGACGGATCCGGATGGGTTTCGGCGAACAGGCCGGAAATGCCGACCGCCACCGCGGCGCGTGCCAGCACCGGCACGAACTCGCGCTGGCCGCCGGAGCTGCTGCCCTGCCCGCCCGGCAACTGCACCGAATGGGTGGCATCGAACACCACCGGGCACCCGGTATCGCGCATGACGCTCAGCGAGCGCATGTCGCTGACCAGGTTGTTGTAGCCGAACGAGGCGCCACGCTCGCAGACCATGATCTGCTCGTTGCCGGTCGACTTGGCCTTGTCCACCACCGGCTTCATGTCCCACGGCGCCAGGAACTGGCCCTTCTTGATATTGACCGGCTTGCCGGCGGCGCAGACGTTCTTGATGAAGTCGGTCTGGCGTACCAAAAATGCCGGAGTCTGCAGCACGTCGACGACGGCGGCGACCTCGTTCATCGGGGTGTATTCGTGTACGTCGGTGAGCACCGGCACGCCGATCTGCTTTTTCACTGCGTCCAGCACCTTCAGGCCTTCCTCCAGGCCCGGGCCGCGGAAGCTGGTGCCGGAGGTGCGGTTGGCCTTGTCGAAGCTCGACTTGAAGATGAAGTTGACCCCGAGCTTGCCGGTGATTTCCTTGAGCTTGCCGGCCACGTCGAGCTGCAGCTGCATCGACTCGATTACGCAGGGGCCGGCGATCAGGAACAACGGCTGATCCAGACCAACTTCGAAGTCACACAGTTTCATCAGGTCACCTATTGATTAAAGCCCCTCTCCATCGGGAAAGGGGTTGGGGTGAGGGTAAGGCTTGCGCGTGGTAATTGAGTGATTGGGTGCATGAGACTTCGCCCGTACCCTCATCCGGCGCTTCGCGCCACCTTCTCCCGACGGGAGAAGGGAGTCGCCATGATCTGAGCCCCTCTCCCGTCGGGAGAGGGGTTGGGGTGAGGGTGCGGTTGCGAAGCACTGCTGAAGCATGATGGTTTGCCTGACTGGCGCGCAGCGACGCGCTCGTCATGGCTGCCACCTTCCAGTGCTTTGCGGCGCACCCTCATCCGCCCCTTCAGGGCACCTTCTCCCAAGGGGAGAAGGCACAACTCACGCACGCGCTTCCTTGAGCAACTTGCCGCCAGCTTTTTTTTCGCGCGCGGCGCGCACGAAGCCGATGAACAACGGGTGTCCGTCGCGCGGCGTGGACAGGAATTCCGGGTGCGCCTGGCAGGCCAGGAACCACGGGTGCGCATCGCGCGGCAGTTCCACCACTTCCACCAGCGTGTCGTCCATCGACTTGCCGGAAATCACCAGACCGGCGTCTTCCAGCTGGGTGCGGTAGCGGTTGTTGAACTCATAGCGGTGACGATGACGCTCGGCCACCACGTCCTTGCCATAGACCTCGCGTGCCAGCGTGCCCGGCTTGAGCCGCTGCTCCTGCAAGCCCAGGCGCATGGTGCCGCCTAGGTCGGATTTTTCGTCGCGCTTTTCGACTTCGCCGGTGGCGGTGCGCCATTCGGTGATCAGGCCGATCACCGGATGCGGCGACTGGCGATCGTTCTCGGTGCTGTTGGCCGCGTCCAGGTCGGCCACGTGGCGCGCATAGTCCACCACCGCCGCCTGCATGCCGTAGCAGATGCCGAAGTACGGCACCTTGTGCTCGCGCGCGAACTTGGAGGTCTGCACTTTGCCTTCGAAACCGCGGTCGCCGAAACCGCCCGGTACCAGAATGCCGTCGATATCCTGCAAGGCAGACATGTCGCTGCCCTCCAGATCCTGCGCCTCCAGCCACTTCAGGTTGACCTTGGTGCGCTGACGCAGGCCGCCGTGACGCAACGCTTCGGCCACCGACTTGTAGGCGTCCTGGTGATCGACATACTTGCCGACCACGGCGATGTTGACCTCGTCCAGCGGATGCTTAACCGCATCCACGACCGCCGCCCACTCGGACAGATCGGCGGCAGCGACCTTGTCGCGCAGCTTGAACTGGTCGATGACCAATTCGTCCAGTCCCTGGCGCAGCAACTCCAGCGGCATGCCGTACAGCACGTCGATATCCGGGCAGCTGATCACCGCGCGCTCGGAGACATTGGTGAACAGCGCGATCTTGCGACGCTCCGAATCCGGCACCGCCTGCTCGGAGCGGCACAGCAGCACGTCCGGCTGGATGCCGATCGAGCGCAGTTCCTTGACCGAATGCTGGGTCGGCTTGGTCTTCAACTCACCGGCAGCCGCGATGTACGGCACCAGGGTGAGGTGCATGAACATGGCCTTTTCGGCGCCGCGCTCGGTGCGTACCTGACGGATCGCTTCCAGGAACGGCAGCGATTCGATATCGCCCACGGTGCCGCCGATCTCGATCAGCGCCACATCGAAGCCGGCCGTGGCCTCGTCGATGCAACGGCGGATTTCGTCTGTGATATGCGGGATCACCTGCACGGTGGCGCCCAGATAATCACCGCGACGTTCCTTGCGGATCACGTTCTCGTAGATCCGCCCGGTGGTCACCGAGTTCTTGCGCGACAGCCGCGTGCGCACGTAGCGCTCGTAGTGGCCAAGGTCCAGGTCGGTTTCGGCACCGTCGTCGGTGACGTACACCTCACCGTGCTGGAACGGGCTCATCGTGCCCGGGTCCACATTGATGTACGGGTCCAGCTTCATCATCGTGACCTTCAGGCCACGCGCTTCAAGAATGGACGCAAGCGAAGCTGCGGCGATGCCCTTGCCTAGCGAGGACACTACACCGCCTGTTACGAAAATCAGGGGAGTCATGGGGCTCAAGGCCTCCCGGAAAGCCATAGTTTAACGGGTGACGGGCGAATGCCCAAGGGTTGCGTGACGGCGAGGCCATCCAGCACGGAAAATTCGGCTACGCATCTGCAAATGCAGACGCCCCGGCCGAAGCCGGGGCGTCTGTGTCACGCGGTGACCTGGCAGAAGACTCAGCGCGAGGGCTTTTCTTCTTCCTCTTCCTCGCGCGGAGCGCTGTCGGCCTTGGGCTTCTGCGCGGCAGCGGCGGCGCGGCGCTCGGCCTTGCGCTCGGCTTCGGTCTTGGCCTTGGCGTCGTCGCTCTTCTGCGCGCTGGCGCCCTGCCCGGCCTGCTGCGGGGCCGCCTGCGCCATGGCGGGAAGTGCCGCTACGGCGGCCGCACCCAGGGTGAGCATCAGAATATGCTTGAACTTCATGGTGTCCTCCGGTTCGGTGACATCCTCAGGTGGGGACGTTTGGTTCCGAAACCAACACCAGGGTAGCCACCGGCACCCCGCCCCGCACTGAACGCCTGCCACGTGCAAAAAGTTGCCTCAGCCCCCACACTTGCGCGTCGTTTCACGTGCCAACGAGATGCATGAACACCCGTTATAACGCCGCCGATATTGAAGTGCTGTCGGGCCTGGACCCGGTCAAACGCCGCCCGGGCATGTACACCGACACCGCGCGCCCGAACCACCTGGCGCAGGAAGTGATCGACAACTCGGTCGACGAGGCGTTGGCCGGTCACGCCAAGCAGGTCGAAGTCACGCTGTACAAAGACGGCAGCTGCGAGGTGTCCGACGACGGCCGCGGCATGCCGGTGGACATCCACCCGGAAGAGAAGATTCCGGGCGTGGAACTGATCCTGACCCGCCTGCACGCCGGCGGCAAGTTCAGCAACCGCAACTACACCTTCTCCGGCGGCCTGCACGGCGTGGGCGTGAGCGTGGTCAACGCGCTCTCGACTAAAGTCGAGCTGTTCATCAAGCGCGAAGGCAGCGAGCACCGCATGGAGTTCCGCGACGGCAACGCCGCTTCCAAGCTCGAAGTGGTCGGCACCGTCGGCAAGAAGAACACCGGTACGCGGCTGCGCTTCTGGGCCGACCCGAAGTATTTCGACACGCCCAAATTCAATGTGCGCGCACTGCGCCACCTGCTGCGCGCCAAGGCGGTGCTGTGCCCCGGCCTGACCGTCAAGCTGCATGACGAAGCCACCGGCGAGCAGGACAGCTGGTACTTCGAAAACGGCCTGCGCGACTATCTGAAAGGCGAGATGGCCGAGCACGAACTGCTGCCGGCCGAGCTGTTCGTGGGCAGCCTGAAGAAGGACACCGAGATCGTGGACTGGGCCGCGGCCTGGGTGCCGGAAGGCGAGCTGGTGCAGGAAAGCTACGTCAACCTGATCCCCACCGCGCAGCACGGTACCCACGTCAACGGTCTGCGTTCGGGCCTGACCGATGCGTTGCGCGAGTTCTGCGATTTCCGCAACCTGCTGCCGCGCGGCGTCAAGCTGGCGCCGGAAGATGTGTGGGACCGGGTCACCTTCGTGCTCAGCCTGAAGATGACCGACCCGCAGTTCTCCGGGCAGACCAAGGAACGCCTGTCGTCGCGTCAGGCCGCCGGCTTCATCGAGGGCGCCGCGCATGACGCTTTCAGCCTGTATCTCAACCAGAACGTGGAGATCGGCGAGAAGATCGCGCAGATCGCCATCGACCGTGCCAGCGCACGGCTGAAGACCGAAAAGCAGATCGTCCGCAAGAAGGTGACCCAGGGCCCGGCCCTGCCCGGCAAGCTGGCCGATTGCATCAGCCAGGACCTGTCGCGTACCGAGCTGTTCCTGGTCGAAGGCGATTCGGCCGGCGGCTCGGCCAAGCAGGCGCGCGACAAGGATTTCCAGGCGATCCTGCCGCTGCGCGGCAAGATCCTCAACACCTGGGAGGTGGCGTCCGGCAGCGTGCTGGCCTCCGAGGAAGTGCATAACCTGGCGATCGCGATCGGCTGCGACCCGGGCAAGGACGACATCACCGGGCTGCGCTACGGCAAGGTGGTGATCCTGGCCGACGCCGACTCCGACGGCCTGCATATCGCCACGCTGCTGACGGCGCTGTTCCTGCAGCACTTCCCTGCACTGGTGGCCGCTGGCCACGTGTTCGTGGCGATGCCGCCGTTGTTCCGCGTGGACGTGGGCAAGCAGGTGTTCTATGCGCTGGACGAAGAAGAAAAGACCACGCTGCTGGACAAGATTGCGCGCGAGAAGATGAAGGGCCAGATCAGCGTCACCCGCTTCAAGGGCCTGGGCGAGATGAACCCGCAGCAGCTGCGCGAGTCCACCATCCATCCGGATACCCGCCGGCTGGTGCAGCTCACCATCGACGATGGCGAACAGACCCGTTCGTTGATGGACATGTTGCTGGCGAAAAAGCGCGCCGGCGACCGCAAGCAGTGGCTTGAGAGCAAGGGTGATCTGGCTTCGTTGGAAGTTTGAAACCGCTGGAAACTTAAAAAACTTCGGAAGTTAAAGCCCCTCTCCCGCCGGGAGAGGGGTTGGGGTGAGGGTACGGGCGAAGCCTCATGCGATTAAACATTGCGAGAGCTTCGCCCGTACCCTCATCCGCCCCTGCGGGGCACCTTCTCCCGAGGGGAGAAGGGTGTGGCGCCCATTTTTCCGAATGACGGGTATTTTCATCACACTTCATTCCGAATCTTTCTCTGCAGTTGAGAGGCATCGGTCAACGCGCCACCTATGCCTTCCTGCACATCCACCGGGCTCTGCAGCGGCCTAGCATCAGCGCTCCCCTGTTCCGGCGTCGATGCTCATGCCCTTGTTCTTCCGTGCCAGCCTGCTGGCCTGCTTCCTGCTCAGCGGGGCGGCACTGGCGGCTGCACCAGATAAAGACGATCGTAAAAGCGACCCCAGCGAGGCGAAAGCCGATGCGTCGGCGTCCAGACCTGCGCCGCTGCCGGCCGACATCAGCGTGCGCCAGAGCACGCGGGTGGCCGGCCGCAGCCTGAGCTATACCGCCACGGTCGGCACGCTGCCGGTGCGCGATGCGCAGGGCAAGACCACCGGCGAAGTGGTGTTCACCGCCTACACCGTCGATGGCAAGGACCGTCCGGTGACCTTCGCATTGAATGGCGGGCCCGGCGCCTCATCGGTGTATCTCAACATGGGCGCGATCGGGCCCAAGATCGTCGGTTTCGGCGCTGAAGGCGACAGCGCGTCGGCACCGGCAACGCTGCGCGACAACCCGGGCACCTGGCTGGACTTCACCGACCTGGTGTTCATCGACCCGGTGGGCACCGGCTTCAGCCGCGCCTTGATCGGCGACGACGATGCCAAGAAACAGTTCTACAACCCGCAGGCGGATGTGGAATATCTCTCGCGCGTGATCTACGACTGGCTGCTCAAGAACCGCCGCCTGCAGGCGCGCAAGTATCTGGTGGGCGAAAGCTACGGCGGCTTCCGCGGCCCGCGCATCACCCATTTCCTGCAGACGCGGCTGGGTGTGGCGATGAACGGCGTGGTGCTGGTGTCGCCGTATCTCAATCCCACCCTGGACGACAACGGCGATGTCTCCCCGCTGGCGTGGATGCTGACACTGCCCTCCATCGCTGCTGCGCATCTGGAGCGCCAGGGCCAGCTCAGCGACAGCGCCATGCGCCAGGTGATCGACTACACGCGCGGCGACTACGCAGTGGCGTTGATGAAAGGACGCACCGACCCGCAGGCGACCGAAGCGATGCTGCAGCAGGTGACCCGCATGACCGGGCTGGACCCGGCGTACGTGCGGCGTTCCGGTGGACGCCTGGAAACCCAGGCGTATCTGCGCGAGGTGTTTCGCGACAAGGGCGAGCTGGGCAGCCGTTACGACTCCAACGTGACCGCCTTCGACCCGTTCCCTAACGATGCCGAACAACGCGCCAACGACCCGCTGCTGGACAGCATCATCGCGCCGACCACCACCGCGATGGTGGACTTCGTCACCCGCGTGGTCGGCTGGAAGGTCGATGCGCGTTATCACGCGATCAATATGGAGGTCAACGCGCTATGGGACTGGGGTGACGAGTTGCGCAAGGGTGCGGTGACGCAGCTGCGCCAGTCGGTGGCGATCGACCCCAAGTTGCGTGTGTTGATCGCGCACGGTTGGAACGACCTCTCCTGCCCGTTCATGGGGTCGATCCTGACCGTGGACCAGATGCCAGCAATGGGCAGCGACCCGAACCGCGTGCAGGTGCGCGAATACCCGGGCGGCCACATGTTCTACAACCGCGCCGACAGCCAGGCCGCGTTCCGCAACGACGTCAAGGCGATATACCAGGCGCGCTGAGTGCAGCCATCGCCGGGCGTGCGAGGTCCGGCGGTGAAGCAGCCGCGCCGCACTGCGCTCAGACCGCGCCGGGCTCGGTGGCTTTGACGTTCCAGCCCAGCCACTGGTAGACGCGGTAGCGCGCGATGCCCAGGTATTCGTGCAGGGCTACATCGGCCAGGGTGAAGTTGTAGCTCTGCGGCAGCACCGACCAGGAGGCGGTCAGCCAGTCCGCACGCACCGGCACGGCGTCGATGCCGAAGTGGCGGAAGTACAGCTCGGCGCGGCGCAGATGCGTGGCCGAAGACACCAGCACGATGCGGTCGGGCCGGCGCGCGCGCAGCAGCGGCTGGCTGAACTGCGCGTTCTGCCAGGTGTTCATGCTGGAGGGCTCCATGATCAGATCCGCCCGCTCGATCCCCAGCCCGATCAACACGCGCTGATAGACCACCGCCTCGGACAGGCCCAGGCCGCGCGCGTCGCCACCGCTGATCTCGATCTTGCAATCGCCGCCGCTGCGGCGGCACTGCTGGTACAGCCGCGCCGATTCGACAATGCGCCCGTAGGCGAACATGTTGGCCTCGGCCACCGCGTCACGCCCCTCCGGGCGCACCGTGCCGGCGCCGAGCAGCACGATCACGTTGCGCGCGCCCCACGCGTTGAAGTCGTTGACCCCGGTGCGCTGCAGGTGTTGCAGCATCCACGACGGCAACGGGCCGCAGCCCACGGCAAACACCAGCGCCAGGCTGATGCCGCCCAGCACACGCGAAAATCGCCGCAGGCCGCGGCGATCGATCAACCAGGCAAACCCGAACAATACGCACACCAGGGCAAGCATCATCGAGGCAAGGTCTCACTCAGAACGCGCAGGCACACCGCCGGTGGCAGATGGCTTGCGCAAGGGCCGCATCGTGGTCGCGGTGCGTGACCGCACCGCGACACCGTGTCAGGTCCAGCCGAACTGCTCGAACACGCGCAGGATCAGATACGCCACACCGCCGGCTGCGGGAATGGTGAGGATCCAGGCCCAGACGATGCGCTCGATCACGCCCAGCCGCAGCGAGCGCGGGTTCTTGGCAAAGCCCACGCCCATGATGGCGGTGGAGATGCTGTGCGTGGTGGATACCGGCATGCCGAAGTGCGCGGCCACGGTGAGCACCGTGGCCGAGCTGGTTTCGGCGGCAAAGCCGTGGATGGGATGCAGCTTGACCATCTTGTGACCGAGCGTCTTGATGATCTTCCAGCCGCCGGACGCCGTGCCGGCCGCCATCACCACCGCGCAGGTCAGCACGATCCACATCGGGATACCGGCACCGGCGGCCAGGCCGGTGCCCGGGTGCAGGAACGACAGCCAGCTGGGCAGGTCATCCAGTGCGCCGGCCGACTGCGCGCCGATCAGGGTCATGGCGATGATGCCCATGGTCTTCTGCGCGTCGTTGTGACCGTGCGCGTAGCCCATGTACGCAGCCGAGGCGATCTGCGCCTTGCCGAAGAACGCATTGACCCAGCGCGGCCGCGCCAGCCGCCCGATCGGACCGCCAAGCCTGGACATGCCGGCGATGATCGCCCACAGCAGCACCATTACCACGATGCCGAGCAGGAAGCCGGCGATCGGCGAGGTGATCATCGGCACGAACACCTTCCACAACAGGCCCTTGTTCTTGGCCCAGTTGCCGATGTTCTCCGACCAGATCAGCGCGTCCCAGTTGTTGTGTGCCGCGGCCAGGCCGGCGCCGCACAGGCCACCGATCAGCGCGTGCGAGGACGACGACGGCAGGCCCTTCCACCAGGTGATCAGGTTCCAGATGATGCCGCCCAGCAGTGCGCACAGGATCACCTGCGGGGTGACATCCACCACGTTGGTGTTGAGCAGGCCGGAGGCAATGGTCAGCGCCACTGCGGTACCGGTGAGGGCGCCGATCAGGTTCATGCCGGCCGCCAGCATCACCGCCCAGCCCGGCGACAGCACCTTGGTGGCGACCACGGTGGCGATGGAGTTGGCGGTGTCGTGGAAGCCGTTGATGAACTCGAACACCAACGCGGCCAGGATCACCACCAGAACAAGGGTAAGCACGCGGCGACCTCAGCTGTTCTTCAACACGATCTGGTACACCACCACCCCTGCCTCGCGGCAACGGTCGATGGCTTTTTCCAGGATCTCGAAGAACTCCTTGAGCAGGAACATCTGCAGCGTATCCAGGCGGCCGGAATAGATGTCGCGATACAGCTCGAGCATCAGACGGTCGGCCTCGTTCTCGAGCATGCGCAGCTTGTCGTTGAGCGCGGTCATGCGATCGATGTTCATGCGTGGAAGGTCGTCGACCATCTCCACCACCACCGCGGCAGCCTGCTCCAGCATCGCCGCGCGCGGGGCGAAGTCGATGTGTTCCAGGTGCTGGGTGGCCAGCGAATAGCGGTCGGCGAATTTTTCGACCTGCTTGGGAATCTTGTACAACGCCGAACCCAGCGCTTCGATGTCTTCGCGCTCGATCGGGGTCATGAAGCTGTCCACCAAGGCCTGGCCGATCTTGTCGGAGGCAGCGCGTTCGCGCAGGCGGGCGAGCTTGAAGGCGTCCAGTGCGGGCTGCCGGTCGGACTCGCGCATCATGGCGTGCAACGCCTTGGTGCTGTCGTAGGCGGCCTGCGCCGCTTCGTTCAGGAGCGAATAGAACTGCTTGCCGGAACCGAAGATGGTCTGCAACGAGAACATGGGTGGAGAACTTCCTGCCGTCGAGGGAGGACGGCACCAGGGGCGAATTATGACCGGTCCATGACCTGTCTGGGTATATCGACGCCGCCTGCGGCCTTCACGCCGGCATTTCCCGGCTCGAACCACCCTGTGGTTTGCTACCATGCTTGCGCGCCTTCGGGCGCACCCTATGGAAGACGACCCTATATTTCCCCGTTGCCGCCCCGCCCTTGCGCGCGCCGGCCAACCCCGTGCTTGCCCGCCCTCCCCTTCACTGACCGGGGAAGACGCCCGTGGTTGAGTTTCTGATTGTCATCGCCCTGATCCTGTTGAACGGCTTCTTCGCCATGTCGGAGATGTCGCTGATGACCTCGCGCAAGAGCCGCCTGAAGCAGATGGCCGGCTCCAGCAAGCGCGCCGCTCGGGCGCTGGCCCTGGCCGAAAGCCCCGAGAACTTTCTGTCCACGGTCCAGATCGGCATCACCCTGATCGGCATCCTGACCGGCGTGTTCGGCGGCGAGGCCATCGGCGAGGCGATCAGCAGCTGGCTGCAGGGCGTGTTCCCCGCGTTGTCTGCCTCGTTCGAGCTGGTCGGCAAGCCGCGCCCCTACTCGGTGGTGATCGGCAGCACCCTGGCCGTGGCGCTGATCACCTTCCTGACGTTGATCTTCGGCGAGCTGGTGCCCAAGCGGCTGGCGCTGCGCAACTCCGAAGACATCGCCGGGGTGGTCGCGGTGCCGATGACCTGGCTGGCCAGGATCGCCGCGCCCGGCGTGTGGATACTGGCACGCTCGACCCGGCTGGTGCTGCGCATGCTGGGCATGGGCAAGGACGAATCGGCATCGGTGACCGAAGAAGAGATCCGCATGCTGGTGGCCGAAAGCCACGAGGCCGGCGTGATCGACGCGCACGAGCGCGACATGATGAATCGCGTGATGCGGCTGGGCGACCGTACCGCCGACAGTTTGATGACCCCGCGCAACCGCATCGCCTGGCTGGATGCCAACGCCGAGCCGGAACGTAACTTTGCGGTGATGCGCGAGCACGAATTCTCGCGTTACCCCGTGTATCGCGGCAGCGACCAGGACATTGCCGGGGTACTGGAAGTCAAATCGCTGGTCACGCGCATGGGCGGGCACGGCGAGAACCTGTTCCAGGCGCTGCGCGAGACCTTGTTCGTCTCCGAATCCACGCACGCGATGAAGCTGCTGGAGATCTTTCGCGAAGAACAGCAGTCGATGGCCCTGGTGGTCGACGAATACGGCGAGATCCGCGGCCTGGTGACCATCAGCGACCTGATGGGTGCGGTGGTCGGCCGTCTGCAGGCGGTGGAAAACACCGACGAAGATGCGCTGGTGGTGACGCGCGCGGATGGCTCGCTGCTGATCGACGGCTCGCTGCCGGTGGAAGAGCTGCGCGAGGTGCTGGGTGCCGAACTGCCGGATGCCGACGAAGGCGACTACCACACGCTGGCCGGGCTCTGCATTTATTACTTCGGCCGGATTCCGCAGGCCGGCGAATTCTTCGACTGGGCGGGCTGGCGGATCGAGATCGTGGATCTGGACGGTGCGCGCGTGGACAAGTTGTTGCTGAGCCGCGTCGGCGACGAGGGCAGCGATGACATCGTCGGATAACGGCGCGCCGCCTTCGGAGGACGCCGGCAGCGAACAGATGCGTTACCGCAACGAAGGCATTCGCAGCCTGCTGGCGGCCTTCAGCGACGGCGACCCGGAGCACGTGCTGCGCGTGCGCGAGATCCTGGCCGATCTGCAGCAGAGCGCGTTCGGCGTGTTCCTGTTCCTGGCGATCCTGCCGTCCTTCATTCCCATTCCCGGCGTGGCCGGCGGCATCAGCGGCCCGCTGACGGTATTGATCGGCCTGCAGATGATGTGTTGCCTGCGCAAGCCCTGGGTGCCGGACTTCATCGGCGACCGTGGCCCGAAGCGGCGCACCAGCCAGCGCTTCGTGGCGAAGCTGGCGCCGACCCTGCAGCGGCTGGACCGTCTACTCAGGCCACGCCTGCATGGTGTGCTGGACCGCATGCCGGCGCAGGTGTTCACCGGGGCGCTGCTGGTGCTGGTTGGCGTCCTGCTGACGCTGCCGATCCCGTTCACCAACTATCTGTTCGGGCTGATTCTGCTGTTGTTTGCGCTGGCCCTGCTGGAGCGCGATGGCGCCCTGATGCTGGCGGGCTGGGCGGCGGCATTGATTTCGATCGCCGTGTTTGGCGTGACCTCGGATCAGTTGGTGGACCTGATTCGCGGCTGGTGGCCGGTGGCCTGGCGTTGAGGCTGCGGTCACCGGCGGGCGTCGGTGTGCCTCGCTGATGGAGCTTGGCTGCGCGTGTGTCGGTGGTGGAGCGTGCGGTGTGCTGGCCCGCGATGGTTTGGTGACGGTATTGGCTGAGCTGGCTTGGTGGAAACTTTCCTGACGGATCTCCGCAGCGCCGATCTGTTTCCGGCGCGCTGAGGTGATGCGAGCGACCTTACCCTCACCTCAACCCCTCTCCCGCAAGAGAGGGGCTTACACGCCCCGCGCGCGGTGTTGCGCTACACGCGCGCCGGGAACCTGCACGCCACCTCGCTCTTGCCCGGCAAGGGCTGATCGTCTCTTGTCTGGCAATGGGCTGATCGTCGTCGCTACACCAGCTCAGGTCTTGCTCACTTCAGATCGACCACGCGGTTGTCCGAAAGGCTGGCGGTGTCGTCGGTCACGGCGGTCATGACGAAGTACAAGGCCTTGCCGAGCAGGCCGCTCGGGCCGTCCCAGTATTCGGCCGATTCGGCACGCACATGGATCAGGCGCAGGTTGGGGTCGTCCTTGCCACCGGGGAAAAACACCTTCATTGCCGGCGACCACAATGCATCGATCTTGGCGCGGTCGTGGACGACACGCGCAGTTCCGGCGACCGACACATAGGTGTTCCTGGATGCCGACGCGTAGGCCACGTTGACGCGCGGGTCGGCGGCGATCTCGGCCACCTTCGGGCTGTCGGCTGCGGTGGCAAACCACAGGTCGCCATCGAATTCCACTTCCTGCGTGCCCAGCGGACGGCTGACCAGCTTTCCGTCCGCCGACACGGTGGTGAACATCGCGATGTCCACGCCGCGAATCAATTCCGCCAATTGCTTGATGCTGTCGCTGCGATCCTGAAATTGCATGCCTGCCTTCCTGATGGAGATGCACGCATCTGAGCGGATCGCCGCGCAAAGCGACGTGAATCACGCAGTGGTCACGTCCAGCTCGCGGCAGGCGGCGGCCGCGAGTTCGAACGAGCGCAGACGTGCGCTGTGGTCGTAGATGTTGGCAGTGAACAACAACTCATCGGGCGCATGCCGCTCGATGAAGGCCGCCACGCCGTGCGCCACCTGCTCCGCATCGCCCAGCACCGTGCATGCAAGCGCACGCTCCACGCCGGCGCGCTCGTGCGGCTGCCAGAAGGCGTCGATGTCATCGATCGGCGGCGGAATCTTGCCGGGCCTGCCGCGTCGCAGATTGACGAAACTCTGCTGCTGGGTGGTGAACAGGCGCCGCGCCTGCGCCTCGGTGTCGGCCGCCACCACGTTCAGCGCAAGCATCGCGTGCGGCTTGGCCAGCTGTGCGGACGGGCGGAATTCGCGGCGGTAGATCGCCACCGCTTCGTCCATCGCGTCGGGCGCGAAGTGCGAGGCAAATGCGAACGACAAGCCCATCGCCGCCGCCAGCCGCGCACTGAACAGGCTGGACCCCAGCAGCCACACCGGCACGTCCAGGCCGGCACCGGGAACCGCCTGCACCAGCTGTCCCGGCACGGCGGGCGCGAAGTAACGCAACAACTCCGCCACATCCTGCGGGAACTGGTCGGCGCTATCGAAATAACGGCGCAAGGCACGCGCGGTGGGCTGGTCGGTGCCGGGCGCGCGCCCCAGCCCCAGGTCGATGCGCTGCGGATACAGCGAGGCCAGCGTGCCGAATTGCTCGGCCACCTGCAGCGGCGCGTGGTTGGGCAACATGATGCCGCCGGCACCGACACGAATGGTCTTGGTGCCCCCGGCCACATGACCGATCAGCACGGCGGTGGCCGCGCTGGCGATCCCGGGCATGTTGTGGTGCTCGGCCAGCCAGTAACGCTGGTAGCCCCAGCGCTCGGCGTGTTGCGCCAGATCGAGCATGTTGGCGAAAGCGTGGGTGGTGTCGCTGCCTTCGCAGACGGGCGCCAGGTCGAGCACGGAAATGGGCGTCATCGGACGGCTCCGGGAAGAATGATGTGCAGGAAATGGGGCTGCCCGGGGGGATTGCCAGCGGTTTCATGAGCGCTGAGGGGATTACAGCATTCCAGCAGTCGGACAACGGGTGGGGTTGTGGGACCGAGCAGTGACAAGTATGCAGCGAAGCGGAGTGCTTCGTGGCCTGCCCGACTCTCGACACAGGGGCCCTCACCCAACCATTCTCCGGCGGGAGAGCGGCTATTCCTTCTCCCGCCGGGAGAAGGTGGCGCGTAGCGCCGGATCAGGGTAAGGGCGAAGCCTGGTGGACCTTGGATGCACGCTTGTCGTGCTGTCCGCTGGTGTCCGTATGCCCAGCGCCACCTTGCTTGCAGGCGAACGCCTTGACTGCGCCGCGAAGCGTGGCCGCTGTGGGATCTGGGCACTGCCTATGATGGCGCCGCTCCGTCTACGACTGGCTGCACATGTCTCCGATTGCCGCGCCTGCCCTTGTACCGCCCTCGCCTTCTGCACAGATCGCAGCGAGGATCGATCGCTTGCCGGCCAGCGCCACGCTGTGGCGGCTGGTTGGCCTGCTGGCGCTGGGCGGCTTCTTCGAGCTGTACGACCTGTTCCAGACCGCCTACATCAGCCCCGGGCTGATCGCCGACGGCATCTTTGCCAGCGGTGCCGACGGCGCGTTCGGCATGTCCGATCAGGCCGCGTTCGCGGCAGCGACCTTCCTGGGCCTGTTTGTCGGTGCTGCGCTGCTGAGCCCGTTTGCCGATCGCTTCGGGCGCCGCCCGGTATTCACCTTTGCGCTGGTCTGGTATACCGCCGCGACCGTGGCGATGGGGCTGCAAGACACCGCCACCGGCGTGATCGTGCTGCGCCTTCTGGTTGGCATCGGGCTGGGCATCGAGCTGGTCACCATCGATACCTACCTGTCAGAGCTGGTGCCGCGGCACATGCGCAGCGCGGCGTTCGCATTCGCGTTCTTCGTGCAGTTTCTGGCGGTGCCCGCCGTCGCCCTGGCCGCCTGGCTGCTTGTTCCGCACGCGCCGCTGGGCGTCAGCGGCTGGCGCTGGGTAGTGCTGCTGAGCGGCGTGTTTGCGTTGGCGATCTGGTGGTTGCGCAGCCGCCTGCCGGAATCGGCGCGCTGGCTGGCCGCGCAGGGCCGCCACGCCGAAGCGGACGCGGTGCTGGCGCAACTGGAAGCCCGCTGCATGCGCGATCTCGGCGCGCCGTTGCCGGCACCGCAGGCGGCCGCCGCACGGCCGACCGGCCAGGCAGAGGTCTTGCGGTTGTGGCGCGCGCCGTATCGCGGCCGCATCGGCATGCTGGTGGTGTTCCATGTTTTTCAGGCCATTGGCTTCTTCGGCTTCGGCAACTGGCTGCCGGCGCTGATTGCCGCCCAGGGCAACGGGGTGAGCAGGAGCCTGGGATATTCGTTTGCGATCTCGCTGGCCTACCCGCTGGCGCCGCTGTTGTTGCTGCGCGTTGCGCAGCGCTGGGAAAACAAGTGGCAGATCACCGCATCGGCGCTGGGCGCGGTGGTGTTCGGGGTGGCGTTCTCGCTGCAGCAGCAGGCCATCGGCATGGTGTTGTGCGGCGCCATGATCGCGTTCTGCAATGCCTGGATGAGTTTTGCCTATCACGGGTACCAGGCCGAGCTGTTCCCCACCACACTGCGCGCGCGTGCGGTGGGCTTCTGCTATTCGTTCAGTCGCCTGTCCACCGCGTGCAGCAGCGTATTGATCGGCTGGTTGCTGAGCCGGGTCGGCAGCGACGGCGTGCTGGGCTTCATCGTGATCAGTATGTCGATCGTGGCGAGCGTGATCGCCGTGTTCGGCCCGCGCACGCGCAATCGTGCGCTGGAAGACCTCGCCGGTTAGCGGGTGCGCAGTGGCGCTGCGCGCATCATGCGCCGCGCGTGGTGGCGAGCGCCGCCCTGCCCCGCGCCTGCGCGTCAGGCGCGGCGCCCAAGGCCACCGTGCGGTCGGCCACCGCGGCCAGGCTGGTGCGGTGCGAGACCACGACCAGCGCGGTCTGCGGCAGACGCTGCCGCAGCATGCACAGCACCTGGTGCTCGGCATCTGCATCCAGCGCGCTGGTGGCTTCATCCAGCACCGCCAGGGCGGGCTGACGCAGCAACACCTGCGCCAATAACAACCGCTGTACCTCGCCCCCGGACAGACGGCTGGCTTGCCCATGGATGACGGTCTCAAGCCCCTGCCCCTCACGCTGCAGGCGTGCGCGCAAACCGACGTCGCTCAACGCGTCCCACATGCGCGCCTCCGGCACACCCGGCAGCGCCCAGTCCAGGCAATCGCGCACGCTGCGCTGCCACGGCCGCACGCCCTGCCCGAGGTAGGCGCCATGCCGGACCAGCTGCCGGTAGGCGGCAAAATCCAGCCGACGCCCGCCCATGTGCGCATCGAACAGCTGCGGTGACGTCTGCCCGGACAGCACGTCCATCAGGCTGCTCTTGCCGATGCCGGACGGGCCCACGACCAGGGTCATTTCACCCGGCACCAGCACCAACGCAGCGATCTCCAGCCGGGCCAGCGGCGGCGCCAGCGCAATGCGCTCGATCTGCAGCGCGGCGGGTAGCGAACAGGCGGCAACGGCAGCAGCCGGGGCACGCGCGGCGCCCAGATCCACATGGCGCTGCCACAGTTGCAGGGCCGGCCAGGCAGAGCGCAGTTGCTGCACGCTTTGCCGCGTGGTGACCAGATAAGGCAGCAGCCGCCCCAGCAGCAGGCTGACCGTGATCAGCGCGGCACGCTCGCCGCCTTGCCATAGATTGGCCAGCACCAGAATGCCGGCGATGGCGGCCACTGCCGTGACTTCGAGCACCAGTCGGCTGCTGGCCACCAGTGCCTGCTGTTGTGCATAGCCCTGGCCCAGGCGCGCAGAGATGCGCTCGTAATGCCCGGTTTCCACGTCCTCGCGCTGAAACGAACGCACGTGGCGCAGACGCCGTGGAAAGTCCTCGCTCAACCAGAACAACTGCGTCATGTCGGCCACGTAGTCGCGGCTGATGCGCGCCTGCGCCGCGCTGCTGGAAAGGCGCAGACCCAGCCACGCCAGCAATGCCAATAGCGGCGTGGCAAGCAGCAACGATGGTGCGATCAACACCGCAATGCACAGGCTCACGGCGGCCGTAATGCCGGCCACCAGCAACTGCAGCACGGCACTGAAGCCCTGCGTTGCGATCTCGATGTTATAGGTCAGCACGTTGGCGATTTCGGCGGAGCTGGTACCCGCCAGCGCGGGCAGCGGCGCATCGATCAAGGCGGTATGCACACGTCGGCGCAGGCCCAGCGCATAGCGGCTGGTCAACCGCGCCGCCAGCCGGGCGCCCTGCCAGCGCAACGCGGCGAACACCAGGCTCACCACCACAAACAGGCCGGCCTGCACCGGCAAACCACCCGGCACGGTGAGTCGATAGCCGGCCAGCTGCACGCCATGACCGGGCTGGACCAGCGGAACCAGACACACCGCCACGATGCTGCCGACGCAGGCGGCCGCCAGCGACAACGCCACGTACGTGATCATCGATGGCACATCTGCCGGCACCAGCGTGCCGGCGAAGCGGCGCAGCACGGCCACGACGTCATGGCGAGCGATGGCCTTATGCATCAGCAGCGCGCAACGCAGTGCAGCGCCGCGTCCACAGCACTGCGACATGCCGGGGCGGGCCGCGCGCGGTCTGCGCACGGCCATTGCGGCGGTGGGTTCATCGCAACACCTGCAGCACCGCCTCCAGCGAGGCCTGCGGCCGCGCGCCACGACGCAGGGTCGACATGCCGATACGCTGCACCTGAGCGACAAACCGTTGCCACCCCGGCTGCCCGGCCGCATAGGGCTGGTCGCGTGCCAGGCACTCGGCGATCTGCGCGGTGGATACCGGAACCAGGCCCGGCGCGGCCGTGCCGGCCGATAGCGGGGAGAGCATCACCACCGCACACAGCTGCAAGGGCGTGGGCGCCAGCGTGGCCTGGCCATGACGGATATCCACTTCGAACTTCTCCACGCCGCTGCGACGGACAATGGTGGGCGAGGCACTGATCCAGGCGCGCGTGCGCGCATCGATCAGCGCAAGCGCCTCGGGCCGCAGATGCAGAAAGTTGGCCACGCCGGTGGTCAGCAGGCTGTCCGGGGCGACGAACACGCCGTCTTCGGCAACGAACTCCAGCCCATGCAGCAGGCAATGCAACGCGAGCGTGGATTTCCCCGCGCCGCTGGCGCCCAACAACAGCACGCTGCGCCCACGACGGCCGACGCAGGCCCCATGCAACGGCACCAGCCCCATGCCACGCGCGGCCAGCAGGAACACGGCGAACTCGATCAGCTCGTATCGCACGTGATAGGCGTGCGCCAGCATGTCCTCGGAGACCACCAGCATCGCGCGGCGCTCGGGCACCGAGAGCATCAGATAGTTGCAGGCATCCATGACCCCGCACACCAGCCCGCCGACGGCGTGCGTGCGCACCGGCGGCGGCACGGCAACACTGCCGTGCGATACGCGCGGCAGCAGATCCAGGCTGATGTGGAACTGCGGCGCACCGGGCAGGTGATGCGCCGGCAACCCGGCATACGCGGCATCGACCAGCGCCAGCAGCGCGTGACTGTCGCTGCTGAAGTGGAACAGCGCACCGAGAATCTGCCGCTGCACGCTGAAACGACGCGGCCGCTGCTCGCCAAACGGATCGGCGGCCAGCACGCCCGGCGTGGCCAGGGCTGCGTGCTCGCCCGGCGGCATGTGTTGCGCCAATGCAGCCGACTGCGGCATGCCTGTCCATCCATTGCATCGATCAGCCGGTGGGTGCCGATTCGCTAGACAAAGGTTGCATCGACACGGGTGATGCATCGCCGCGCCGCCGTACCGCCGCTGGCAGCGCGACAGCGCAACCAAAGACGCCTGCATGCGCACCTACTGCCGAGCCGAATGCCGGTGCCTGCGCACGCCGCCGCTGCGCGCCACCTGGCGACAGAACGAGAGCCTTGTGCAGATGCTAAAGATCCAGGTCAGTCATTCGTATTTCCTGCGTTACGACCCCAAGCAATGGGAGCGCGGCAAACCGTACCCGCCCTTGGCGACGCTGCAGATTGCCGCGCTGCTGCGCGAACGTGGCCATGCGTTGAGCCTGTTCGATGCCATGCTGGCCGACGATGTCGAGGAGTACGCCGGTGCGCTGCAGGACGCGCAACCGCAGCTGGTGGTGTTCTACGAGGACAACTTCAACTTTCTCACCAAGATGTGCCTGAGCCGGATGCGCGAGGCAGCCTGCCGCATGATCGGGCAGGCGCATGCAGCCGGCTGCCGCGTGCTGGTGGCGGGCTCCGATGCGTCCGACAACCCGGATGTCTTTCTGGCTGCCGGCGCGCACGCAGTGCTGATTGGCGAAGGCATCGCGCCACTGATCGAACTGATCGAACGCCTCGAGGCCGACCCGCAGATCGCCACGAGCGAGTGGCTGGCCGGCGTTGCGCGCATCGCCACCCGTGATCCTGCCGTGGTACGCGCGCATCCGGGCGCACAGCCGCCGGACGCGCGCCTGAGTGGCCTGCCCGCCTGGGACCTGGTCGACATGCCGCGCTATCGGCAGTTCTGGCAGCAGCGCCATGGCTATTTCAGCCTGAACATGGCGGCCTCGCGCGGTTGCCCGTTCCGGTGCAACTGGTGCGCCAAGCCGATCTGGGGCAACCATTACAAACGCCGCGGCGCCGAGGACGTGGCCGCCGAGATGATCCATCTCAAACGCAGCTTCCAGCCCGACCACCTGTGGATGGCCGACGATATTTTCGGCTTCCACGTCGACTGGGTGGAAACCTTTGCGCAACGCCTGACCGAGGCCGATGGCGCCATCCCGTTCACCATCCAGACCCGCGCCGACCTGGCCAGCGAACGCATGGCTGCGGCCCTGGCGCGGGCCGGATGCGCGGAAGCCTGGATCGGCGCAGAAAGTGGCAGCCAACGCGTGCTGGACCGGATGACCAAGGGCACGCAGGTCGCCGAGGTGATCGCGGCGCGCCGACGCCTGGGAGCACAGGGCATCCGCGTGGGATTTTTCATCCAGTTGGGATATCTGGGCGAAGACCTCGACGACATCCTGGCCACGCGTGCGCTGGTGACGCAGGCCAACCCAGACATCATCGGCGTCAGCGTGTCTTATCCCCTGCCCGGCACCAAGTTCTACGAAGATGTCAAAAACCAGCTGGGCGGCAAGACGCATTGGCAGGACAGCGACGATCTGGCGATGATGTTCCATGGTGCGTACGACTCGGAGTTCTATCGCAGCGTGCGCGACCTGCTGCACACCCAGGTCGATCTGCAACAGGCACGCGCCGGCATGGCCGCCGCCGCATTTGCACGCGCGGCCGAGGCGCTGGAAGCACGCTGGTCTGCGCTGATCGCCGTTGAACATCGCCACCGGACCGAACCGCTTGCCACGCTGGCCGCGCGACAACCACGGGCGTTGGCCACCGTGCTGGTGGGCTGAGCACATCCGTGGCGCGAGTTCGCTGTGCACGCCATGTAGCCAGCTTCATCGCGGCACCCTGCGAGCCGCTTGACCGCACCAACTCCGCGACGCGTTTCAGACAACGACGCGTCGCGACACCTCCCTTCGACCTTCCGGATCACGCCCGCATGCAGCCTTCGCTCCGTACCATCAAACACGGCTTGCACACCGCCACCGAGCAGCTGGCGCACGAGCTGGCACAGCCGGGCGACAGCGCGCCGCAGTGGGACCGGCTGCAGTGGCAACTGGCGGCGGCCGCGGCGGCGGCACATGGCGTCTCCCCGTTGCTGCAGCGCCGCTCGTTGTGGCAGGACGCGCAATGGATGGCCTTTCTCACCGAGCAACGCCGCCATGTCGAAGACCGCCACCGGCGCATTGCCGTGCTGCTGGCCCGTATCGACAGCGCCGCCCGCAGTGCCGGCATTGCCCTGGTGGGATTGAAGGGCACCGCCTTGCACCGGTTGGGGGTGTACCTGCCCGGCGATCGCCCGATGGCCGATATCGATCTACTGGTGGAGCCGGACGCTGCACCCGCAGTTGCAGCGGTGCTGTGCGAGCTGGGCTACACCGCCTCGTTCGAACAGTGGAAGCACCAGGTGTTCAAACCCATCCGCGGCAATGCGGTGGCCGGACTGGGCGAGCATCGCGATGCTCCGATCAACATCGAGCTGCATACGCGTATCCAGGAGCGCCTGCCGGTGCGCGGCGTGGACATCACCGCACGCATCTGGCCGGAGCATGCGCAGCCGGGCCTGAACCCGTATCCGTCGACTGGCGCGCTGATGAGCCACCTGCTGCTGCATGCCGCTGGCGGCATCTGCCATCGCAGCATCCGCCTGATGCATCTGCACGATCTTGCGTTGCTGGCCACCCGCATGGGGCCGCGCGATTGGCAGGAACTGTGGGAAGACCCGGCGGTGTCGCCCTGGTGGGCATTGCCGCCGTTGTTGTTGCTGCAACGCTACTACCGCACGGTGGTGCCGCCTGCGGTGATGGCCCGCCTGCATGCGGAATGCCCGCGACTGCTGCGCAGACGCGCCGCGCGACAGACCCTGACCACCGCGTCGTGCTCCAACCTGTGGTTGTCCGCACTGCCGGGGATCGAATGGTCCGGCTCCTTGCGCGAAGCGCGGCAGTATCTGCGCGAGCGCGTGGTGCCCTCGGCCGAGAGCCGCAAGGAGCGCGCGGACATGCTGCAGACGCAGTTGTGGCTGCAGGACCAGCCATGGGTGCGCCAGACCCAGGCACGCCGCCTGATGACGCGACTGACCCGGCCGGTGCCCCGCACCGACATGCTGTATGTGGTGCGTGCGGCGCTGGAGGGCTATCTGCAGCCGGCGTAGCAGCAAAGCGATTGCATGTGTGCCATGCCGCGCGACGTCTGCGCGGCGTCTGCTGCGGCCGAAGGTGCGGCTCAGCGGCGAGGCGTTGTACGCGCCGGTCGGGCCGTTACCGCCGCGTGCCGGCTGCCACGCGCTGCGCCACTACCGCGGTCAGGCGCGATGGCCCGTCGGCCAGGTGCAGGGCGCACTTCGCAGCTGCGCCACGGGTTGGGCACGCCCAACGCCGACCGCCGTTCCGCGCTACGGCGTTGCACCCGACCCGTCAAGACAACGGTCGTGCGTCGCATACCTGCCGATAGAGCTGCTCGAACAGGCGGGTGGTGAACGCGGCATCTTCGCGCACTGCGCGGCACTGCGCTGCCCAAGCCAGGCGCAGGCGCAATTGGTCATCGCCGAGCACCTGCCGGACCGCCTCGGCCATTCCGGCCCAATCGCCGGGCGGCACCGCCAGTGCCGAAACCGGCGCCCATTCGACCAGATGGCCGACCGCCGTGCCGACCGTCGGCACACCGGCCACGGCCGCTTCCAGCAGCACCATGGGCCCGGCTTCGTGTAACGAGGACAGCAGCAACAGATCGGCCGCCAGCATGATCGGGCGCAGCTCGCGCTGGGTCTTGAAGCCCAGAAAGCGCACCTGATCCTGCAGGCCCAACGCCTGCACCAGGCGCTGCATGGCGCCATCCAGGGTGTCCACGCCGACCATGTCCAGGGTAAAGGCGACCCCGGCGCGCTTGAGCGCGGCCATCGCCTGCAGCAGGGTGCGCTGGTCCTTGACCGGGTTGAGGCTGGCCACGTGCAGCAGGCGCGCAACCGCACCCTGGCGGACACGCGGTGGCGCCACCGGCCAGGCACGCAGATCCACGCCCAGCGGCACGCGTGTGGCAGCGATGCCCAGTGCCTGCAGCGAGACGATGATGGGTTCGCTGGCCGCAGTGACCCGATCGGCCAGCCGCAGGATCACCGCCTCGCGCAGGCGGCCGCGCCATTTGCGACGGCCGCCGTAGCCGATGGCGTGCAGCGCCACCAGCTCGCCACCGGCGATGTGCACCGCGCTGGGACGCCGCAACAGGCGCGCCGCCGCCACCGCGATGAGGCTGCAGTAGCCGGAAAAAACCGCCTGGATCACATCGAACGGGGCGCGACGATGCTCCGCCACGATGGCTGCGACCGCACGCAGGCGCGTGCGCCGCGCGCCGATGTTGTGCACCGTGGCACCGCGCAGCATCCAGGTATCCGGCAAGGGCTCCTGGTGCAGCACGAATACATGCACCTGGTGATTGCGCGCCAGCCAGTCGATCAGGGTCAGGAACACCGGGATCACCCGCACCTCGCCGCTGCGGTCCACCCCACCGGGCACCACCAGCGCCAGTTTCATGCCGCGCTCCCGCGCAGAGGTTCGAGCAGGCTGGCGTACGCCTGCGCCCAGCGCTGCCCGACTGCGGCAAACGACAGCCGCGCATCGAAATGCGCCCGCACCTGCGCACGGGCGGGCCGCTGCCGCGACACGCGCAACAACAGCTCCGACAGCGCACTGGCATCGCCCACCGGCCACAGTTCGCCCATGCTGCCGGCATCGCTGAGCGCGCGGAATGCGGGAATGTCGGTCAGCAATGGCAGCGTTCCACAGGCGTAGGCCTCCAGCGCGGCGTAGCCGCAGCTCTCCGTATGGCTGGCCGAGACGAACAGGTCGCTGGCCCGCAGCAAGTCCTGCACCTGTGCATGATCGACCTTGCCCAACAACTGCACGCAGCGCGCCAGCCGCGGGTCGTCGCGCAGGCGCTGGCGGACCTGGTCCATCAACGGCGCCTGATCGAAGACGCAATACAGCCGCAAGCCGGGCAGCATGTGCGCGGCCATGGCCACCGCGTCGAGCACGCATAACGGGTCCTTGGCGGCGCTCAAATGGCCGACCCAGAGCACGCAGGGGTCGCCCTGCAGTCGGGTTTGTTCGCGTGCCAGCAGGCGATCGCCGGGAGTAAAGCGGCTGCTGGATTCGGGAATGGCAACCAGCTGCGTCTGCGGGCGAAACAGGCGCGCGCGCACGAAGGGCTGCGCCAGCTGCAGCGAGGTGAACGCAATCCCGGCAGCGGCGCTGTAGCGCGCGCGCCACAGCAGCCTGCTCCACCAACGCGGCGGACGATTGGCATGGTCCTGCAGCAGCAGTGGCACGTGCGGCAGCTGGCGCGCCAGCCGCCGTGCATCGCCGGCAAATTCCAGCCCGTGCACGTGGATCACGTCGGCGTCGATCTCGCGTAGCAGCGCGCATAACGTGCGCGCCCGTGCGGCGCTGCCCCGCGGGCCAAGTGGCGCGAAGCGATAGTCGATGCCGCCCTGGACGATGTGCCGATCCAGCGCCGAGGCCTGGATCACCGTGACCCGCACGCCGGCACTGGCGACGGCCTCGGCAATGTCGGCCAGCGACGGCCATTGCGCGAACACCTGCGCCGCGCTCAGACCGTGCGGAGTAGGAACCAGATTGAGCTGGGCCACGTGCAGGCTCATGACGCGCAGATCGCCCGTGTCGAATGATGCGTGCGGCGGCAGCCCGCAGCCGCGCAGGAGGCGACGTGGGCGCAGTGCAGCCTGGTCTGGCCACTCAGCGCGCGGCCGTACACGGCCACCGCAACCGCACCGGTCACGCGACGCGACGCAGGCGCAGCACCAGCGCCACCGGTACCTGCAACGCGGTGCGGTCGAAGTTTGCGCCGGCAGGAATGTCGGCCGGGTCCAGCATCGGCTCGGCCACCGCTTCGATCGCAAAGCCCAGCGCGGCGCAGGCCGCATGCCAGTGACTGTACAGATGCTGGGTGTGGCGCACGGCGTAGTGCCGGCCATCGGCCTTGAAATCACGACGCCACCCCAGCGCATGGCCGATCGGATGTACGTCACTGCACATCACCAGGCCATCGGGACGGGTCACCCGATGCAGTTCTTCCAGCGCCGGCCACAGGCGCTGCAGGTGGCCCACCACCAGGCCGCAGACACTGAGGTCGGCCACCGCAGCGGCCAGCGGCAACTGGTCCAGGCTGCCCTGCTGCAGGCTCACGCGCGCGGGCGGCCAATGCTGTGCCAGTTCGGTACCGGCGCGCTGCAACATCTGCGGCGACAGGTCGACACCGGTCACATGCCGTGCGCCGCGGCGCAATACGTGCTGCATGTAACGGCCGCTGCCACAGCCGGCGTCCAGCACGTGCTGGCCCTGCAGGCTGGCCGGCATCAGGCCCAGCATGGCGCGTTCTTCGGCCAGCATCACCGGGTTATGCGCATGCGGCGGATACGCCTGTGCCCACAGCGCGTATGCGGCAGCGGGTTCGAGCACCGGAACGGCATTCACGACGCCACTCCCATCGCGCTCACTGCGCTCATTGCCCTGGTGCTCGCAGGTGCGAGCGGCTGCACACGGTGCAGACCGGGCTCCAGCGCCAGCACGGCGGGATCGGCGAGCGCCGCATCCAGCAGCTTGGGCCGGCCATCCAGCACCACCGGCACGGCCGGAACACCGGCTGCCGCGAACCACGGCGCAAAATCCGGGTCTGCAATGCGCGGCTTGCCGTCGCGGATCACCGCACGCAGCTCGCTGCGTTGACAACCGATGACGCTGTCGGCGGGCTCGCCGCCGCGGTCGCGCACGATCACCAGATCCGCAGCGACGCCCGGCGCGATGCGCCCGCGCCGTGGCATGCGCAGGATGCGCGCGGACCGGTCTGTGACCAGGCCCAGCAGCAGGTCGGGCGCCAGCCCGCTGTCGGCGGCGATGCGGAGTTCTTCGAGCAGATCGCGCGCGCCGCTGACGCGCGAGTCGCTGCCCAGCGCCAGCCGCCCGGCCATGCACAGCCGCCAGGGGTCGAGCGTGCGACCCAGCAACGCCAGATTGCTCGACGGGCACCACACCACCGCCGCACCGCGCGCAATCACCCGTTCGATCGCCTGCTCGCCCAGGCCCACGCCGTGGATCAACACCGTGTTGGCAGCCAGGCAACCGAGGCGGTCCAGGTCGTCCAGCTCCGCCCGTGCCACCGCATCGGTGCCTTCTGCCAGGTGGATCATCCACGGATGCGTGGAGGGCGTGGCGGCGAAACTGGCTTGCACCGGCGGGCCATAGCCGGTCCAGCCGAGTGCGTAACTCCAGCCGAATTCGTTGAGCACGCCGACCGGGAAATCCGTCTCATCCAGGGTGGCGTGCCAGGGATCGTGCTGGGCCACGCAGGTGACGCCGGCCAGCAGGTTCTTCAGCCCGCCGTGGCGCAGCCGCACCGCCTTGGGCACGCGCAGCGCCGCAGCGACGGCCGGATGCTGGAAATGCGCCTGAAATGCTTCGATCCAGGCGTAGCTGTTGGGGAAAGGCGCACGCTGCGGCAGCGGCGGCACGCAGTTCACCTGCAGATGCTCGTGCGCATTGACCAGCCCCGGCGCCAGCACATGGCCGGACAGATCCAGGCGCAGGGTCGCGGTGCCCACGGTGCCGCCGAAGCGGCCTGCGTGCAGGTTCAGCGCCGCGCGCGACGGGCCGGCCAGCGTGATCGAGCGCGCACCCTGCAGACAGACGTCGGCCATGGACATGGGCGTCTCCACTCAGCGCTTGCGCATCACGATGAGGAAGTGATCGCCCATGTCGCGCAGCAGCGGCAGGCCGCCGAACCGGTCGTCCAGCCGCCCCAGTCGCTCGGCCAGGCGCGGGTGCCGCTGGCAGACATCCACCAGATAGGGCGGTGGCAGAAACAGGCTCAGCGCACGATAGCGGTCCAGCACGAAGTGTGGTTCGAACGCGCGATAGAACTCGCGCGGCAGGTGGTACCAGGTCCAGATGGTGTGCCCGTTCATGCCCACCGCCGTGGCGCCCGTTGCCGCACGCACCGCCGCGCGCCTGAAGCGCCCACGCAAGGCGTAATGGCCGATTTCCCACGGGCAGATCCGCCCGATCACCGAAAACACCAGGCAGCCATCGGCCCGCAACAGACGTGCGCACTGGGCGGCTACCGCCGGCAGGTCCGGTGCGCAGTTGAGCGGGCCGAAGTTGGAGTACATGCCATCGAAGGTGCCCTGCAACTGATCCAGCTGCTGGATGCCGACATGCGCGGCCGCCAGGCGTTCTTCCAGGCCCTGGGTGGCCGCACGCTGGCGGGTGCGCTCGACCATGGCCGGCGACCAGTCGGTGGCCAGCACGCGATAGCCGCGCCGGGCGAACTCGCCGGCATCCAGACCGGTACCGCAGCCCAGATCCACCAGCCGCGCGCCTTGCGGCAACTCGGCAGCGACCGTGTCCCACAAGGTGGTGCGCATGCGCTGGATCAGCGCATTGTTGCCGCGCGGGCCGTCATAGTCGGACGCGACGCTGTCGAATGCACGCTGCGTTTCCAGCAACTGTTCCGGCGCGACCGTGCCGCCGCGCGCAGCATGCTCATTGACCAACGACATGCATCGCCTCCCACACCTGTCCTGCTGATTCCACGGCACTCTCCGGACGCAGTGCCGCCAGCGCGGCATCGCTTGATAGACCCGTGAGTGCGTCCGGCTGCCGGTTTGGTTGCAGTCGCGCCGCCTGCCAACCACGCGCCGGGCCGGGGCAACGCCCGCGTGCCGTGACCAAGGACCGAACGGGGATGCGCTTACGCGCGCGGCGCACAAGACCTGGAGCTGGCAATGCTGCGATCGGTCTGCGCTGCGACGCGTTGTGGGGCGTGGATGCCCAACACTCAGCCGGCCCCAGAGACGCCTGCCATGCGATGGCGACGCCACGCATTGCGCAGCACCGCCACCACCGTGCCCAGCCCGGCACCGCCCAGCAGGGCGACTGCCCACACCATCACGGCATTCGGGAACGCCCGCTGTTCTGGCACGTACAGCGGCCACGCCAGCGAGGTCTGGTAGGTATACCGTGCGGTCAGCCGCGCGATCAGATCGTCGCGCTCGGCCTTGATCGCGCGGATGGCAGTGGTGTTCTCGGTCAACAGCACCCCGGCCAGCACCTGCGCAGGTGTCGCACCGGACCCGCCCTGCCCCGCATGCAGCTGCTGCTGCAGCTGCTGGCGGGTGAGCGTGGCAACACGCAGGTCTTCGCTCAGCCCCTGCAGACGGGTACGTGCCAGCGCGAGCGCGGCGGTGTTGGTGTCGCCGTGCAAGGTCTGGAGGACTGTCACGGTTGCCATGGCCAGGGTGCGCGCCTGCTGCGCCGATCCGGCACGGACGGTGATGCCGATCAGGTTGGCGTACGGGTCCGGATCCGGCTTGAGGCTGCCGCGGTACACCTGCGCGGCGCGGCTCTTGAGCGGCACGCCGGCCTGGCGCAGCACCGCATCCTGAAACAGCCGCGTCTTCATGCGGTCGATCACCCGCTGGAACGGCTCCACCTTGGGGTCGCGGCCCGCCGGGGTCGGGCCGATCTCGCCCACCTGGATCCATGCGGTGGCTTCCCATTGCGGTGTGGCCACGCGCAGGAAAACGAAAGCCAGGCCAAGCACCAGCACCAACGCAGCCAGCGCCCAGCGCCATTCGCGCCGGAGGATGCGCCACAGGTCGATCAGATAGATTTCGTCGTGTTGATTCATGGTGCGCAGACTCTGAAACGTGAGAGAGGACGTGGCGGTGTACTTACACGGCAGACGGGCATGGGGCATGGCGGTTGGGCAGCAGCACGGTGCAGGCATGCAACACCAGGCACAGCGCAATGAAGCCGAAGTTGGTCCAGGTAAACGCCTGCGGTGCAAAGGGCGACATCACGCAGGCATAGGCGATGCGCAGAAAGATCAGCACATGGAAGATCGACAACGACCGGTTGAGCCGGCGCACGCTCCACACCAGGCCCGCATACAACGCCAGCAACGCCAGCAAGGCACCGGGGGCGCCCCAGGCCATCAGAAACGGGAAGAACTCGGTGCCCACGTTGATGTTGGGCGCGTCCAGCGGAATGCCGGTGCCGGCAGTGGCAATCGAGCCGCTGAAGGGCACCAGCTGGTTGATCAGGAAGCTGGCGTTGACGTAACCCTTGGCGAGCATCGCGCCGAAGTTGTAGGGCCCGGCGCTGATGTACAGCAGCAGCCACTGCAGCCCCTGCGGCATGGCGCGGTAGAACGCACTGAACGGCAGCGCCACCGTGGCCAGCGAGCCGGACCGCAAGGCGCCAAGCACCGAGAACACGCCGCCGCCCGCCAGCAGCAACAGGCCGATGGTCTTCCACGGCAAGCGACGCGCCGCATCGCGGCGCAGCAGCATCACCAGCACGAAGGAAAACAGCCCGGCGAAGATGCGGTTGCGGTCGATCACCACGATCGGGAAGACAAACCCCAGCGTCACCATCGCCGCGCGCAGGCCGCGGTGGCGCACACACAGCAGCGCGATCGGCGGCAGGATCCAGCACATATTGGAGATGTGCCGCACATGCGAGCGCGCCGGGCTCAAGGTTGCATAAGACGCGGGATCGCTGAACAGCGGAATCGGAAACAGCACCACATCGGCGATGCAGAACACGGTGACTACCGCCGCCAGGGTCAGTGCCAGGAAAGCGTCGCGGGTGCCGGCGTAGCGGTAGCGGCGGAAGTGCTCAGAGGTCGGTATTTTCGTCCCAGTGAGCATGTCCAGGACAAAGATCGCCGCCGCTCCTGCAACCAGCCATACAAGCCCTTGCGCGTATCCCGCTGGCAGCTCATAAGTGGCAACCGTAATAAAGCAGCTAACGGCCATTGAAGGTGATAGATAGACACATGGCCTTCGCACCCACGTCATGAGCGAAGGCATCAGGACGCTCTCCTGATGGTGGAACACGCCAACGCAACAACACTCTTTTTTAGATACATCGACAAATGCCACGCCACAACAACGTAGTTTTTTTCTAGAAACGCGATCTTTGCGCGTATCAGGCTCAACCGAGCCTGCAACAGCCAATATTCGACACCGGAAAAAAAAGCACAGCTGCGTTCGGCCACCCGAGCGAATTCGCTGAGATTCGCCAACCGTCTTTGCACATCTCGTGTCTTACTGACATTCGTTCCATGCAGCCGATACGCACAGACCTTGACATCAATGAAACCAAGAGAATTACTAGCAACCAATCGTAGGAATAAGTCCCAGTCCTCGATCCTGAGCGCCTCGTCCCACGTCATCCCCCTGTCAAAGGCACTACGCCTGAGCATGGTGACCGCACCGCTGACAGCCCAGTTGCAGATGACAGCGCGACGGATGCCCGGGTCGGATGCGTAAAACCGCTTATCGGCGCGATGAAGGTCGCACATGGCGCTTGCATGCAGCAGTCTGCCCTCGCTATCGACAACGGATGCATCGCCAATCACTGCGAATTTATGGGGTGTGGCATCGAGATAGGCCACCTGTGCCGCGATTCCGCCGGGGATCAAATAATCGTCGCTTGCGACCACCCGCATGTACTCGCCACGCGCGATCCGCCCAGCCTCATTCAGTGTGCCTGCAACACCACGGTTCTCCCGCTGCACAAATTGCACCGGCAGCCGGTGCCCGTGCTGCGCGACCCACTCACCGATCTTCTCTGCGGTCGCATCGCTGGAGCCATCGTCAATGATGACGATCTCCTTGCACGGGTAAGGTTCTTCCAGCACGCTGTCCAGGCAACGCTGGACGAAGCGCGCGTGGTTGAATGCCGGGATCAGCACCGACACCAGCGGCCAGTGTGCACGCTCCGACAGGGGCATTCGTTCGCTCACGCCGGTTGCACCAGGTAGCGACGCACCACCACGATGTTGAACAGCAGGTACAGCACGTAGTTGGCGACGAACGCGTACATCGCACCGACCAGGCCGAAGTGCGCGGTGCACAGGTACACCAACCCCAGGTAACTGGCCGCAAATACGCATTCGGACAGCACGAACACGCGCGTCATCGCCTTGGCCAGCATCACATACGACAACACGAAGGCGGCAATCTTGACCACGTCGCCGATCAGCTGCGGCGCATACAACGCCCTGGCCGCGGAAAACCCTGGGTCGAACAGCACCCAGGTCACCCAGTCGCGGCAGACATAGACGCCCAGGGCCATGCCGATCACCGCAGGCATCACGTAGCGGTACGCGGCGCGCAGCTCGCGCCCCAGCGCGGCACGCTCGTGCAACGAGGCCAGCTTGGGCAGGTAGTACACATTGATGGCGGTGGTGAAGAACAGCAGGTACGCATCCGACACCCGGCTCACGGCCTGCCAGTAGCCGACCTGCTGCCAGCCGAACTGTGCGACCAGATGGTCACGCACCAGCATGACCACCATTTGCGGCACCAGCGTGGAGGTCAGCGTCATCACCGAAAACGCGGCCAGACGGCGCGCCATCGGCGCATCGAAGCGCATGCGCAGCATCTCGCGTCGAAAGTAGGGGCTGGCCCGCAAGGCCGGCACGCCGGCCAGCAGCCACAGCACCTGTCCCAGCACCAGCGCCAGTAGCGCGCCCTGCAACTGGGCCCGGCTGGACAACCACGCCACCAAGGCCACACTCAATACCGCACCGCTCACCTGCACCACGGCCAGCCGGCGCACGTCCATGAAGCCGTTGATCACGGCAAGAATGTAATTGACCACTGCAATGCCCAGCTGCGCGATCGCCAGCACGCAGATCAGCGGCCGGTAGCCGGCATCGCCCAGCAGACGTTCGGCGAGCGCCTGACTGAACAGCAGTGCCAGCACGGCCAGCACGCAGGAGGCGCAAAACGCATACCACAGCGCCGTGCCCAGCAGGCGTGCCTGGGCCTGCGGGTCGCCGCGATATTCGGCCACATACTTGACGATCCCGGCGCTGATGCCGCCACCGGCCAGCACCGCCAGCACCGACATCAGATTGAGGAACTGCCCGAGCCGGCCCACCCCTTGCGGCCCGGCATGGATGGCCACCAGCTTGACCACCACCAGTGCAGCGAGCAGCTTGGCCAACGTCGCAACGCCGGTGTAGGCGCCGCTGCGCAGCAGATTCATGTGCGGGCGCCGAAGGATTGGCATGCGTCAATCACCCGCTGCACCGACGCCGCGTCCAGCGTCGGGCTCATCGGCAGACTGAGCACCTCCGCATGCAGGCGCTCGCTGACCGGCAGGCAGGCATCGCCCAGCGTGGCGTAGGCCGGCTGCCGATGCGGCGGCACCGGGTAATGAATCTGGGTGTGGATGCCATGGCGCAGCAGATGCGCCTGCAACGCATCGCGCTGCGGGCTGCGCACCACGAACAGATGCCAGACATGCTGCTCGTCGCTGACCACGGCCGGCAGCGTGATCAAGGGGTTGTCGATCCCCTGCAGATAGCGCTGCGCCACCTCGCGCCGCAGCGCTATCTCTTCGTCCAGATAGCCAAGCTTGACCCGCAGCAAGGCGGCCTGCAGCTCATCCAGGCGCGAGTTCACGCCCTGATACAGATGGTGATACTTCACCTCCGAGCCGTAGTTGCGCAGCGCGCGAATGCGCTCGGCCAGATGGGTATCGGCGGTGACCACCGCGCCGCCGTCGCCCAGCGCACCAAGATTCTTGGTCGGAAAAAAACTGAAAGCGGCGGCATCGCCGAAGGCACCGGCGCGCCGGCCGTGCGCCATCGCACCGTGCGCCTGCGCCGCATCTTCGATCAACAGCAGCCCGTAGCGGTGCGCCAGCGTCTGCAACGCCGCCATATCGGCCAGCTGACCGTACAGGTGCACTGCCATGATGGCGCGGGTGCGTGGCCCGATCGCCTTTTCCACACTGGCCGGATCCATGTTGAAGGTGGCCGGATCCGGCTCCACCGGCACCAGCACCAGATGGTTCTGGCTGATCGCCAGAAAGGTGGCAATGAAGGTGTTGGCAGGCACGATGATCTCATCGCCCTCGCGCAGCGCGCCCAGCTCCCGATAGCCACGCAGGATCAACGACAGCGCATCCAGGCCATTGCCCACGCCCACGGCATGGGCGGTGCCACAGTAACTGGCAAACTCTTCTTCAAACCCGGCCAGCTCCTGGCCCAGCACGTACCAGCCGGCATCGATCACCCGCGCGGCGGCGGCCTTGAGTTCGTCCGCATACCGCGCATTGACCGCGCGCAAATCCAGGAAAGGCACTTCCATAGAACCGATCATCTACGACTGCACTCCCAGCAAGGCACGCCGTTCGGAAGGAACCTGATGTGTATTCATCGGATCTTTGCCACCACGCACTTCGCTCAGGAATTGGTCGTAGTCCAGGATGTAGTCGCCGGGGTCGTAGAGCTGGTCGGCCAGCACCATCAGCACGCAGTCGGGGCTGAAGTGATGCAGGTCGCGCCACACCATGCGGCCCAGCAGCAGGCCTTGCGCCGGGTCGTCCAGGACCACTTCGGTCGGGCCGTCGCCCTTGCCTTCGTCCAGCAGGATCCTCACCGAGCCGTGCAAGGCCACCGCAAGCTGGTTGAGCTGGCGGTGCGCGTGCTGTCCACGGTGCACGCCACTGCGGGTGCCGAACAGGTAGTACACGCGGCGTATCTCGAACGGGACATTGCGCTGCTGCTCCAACGACACGAGCAGGCCGCGATCATCACCGTGGGTATGCAACTGGATGGGTTCGAAGGCCATGATCCGGGGGCGTTACCGCTGACTGCACGTAGTGCGACATGCCTGAGTGCGCCGCGATGCGCGAAAGGTTGCGCCACGCCGGGTCCCTGCGAAGCGGCGTGCGCGCAAGCGCAGCAGCACGCGTGGCGCAGCGCCGATGTCCCGCCGCCGCGATAAAAATTCGTTGTGGCGATGCAACCTTTCATCGGCATCGCCGCACATATCGGTGCACGTTCACCTGGCCGCAGCTTGGCCGGCGTGGGGAGCCAGGCCTGGCAGCGCGACACGCATTGCCGGAACCAACGACCACCACCGGTGAGGACACCGACCAGATGCGTTCTTCCCCTCAGGCTTCCGACTCGGCGGCCAGCGCCGATGCCACCGCGCTGCCATCGGCGCCAGACACCGCGCCGGCCACGCGCGTCATTCCGCTCCCTAAACCGATGCGCGTGCTGCACTGGCTCACGGTGCTGTGCCTGGTGATGGCGGCCAGCCTGATCCTGCTGCGCGCCGAACTCGATGGTCGCGCATTGCGTCAGTGGCTGCTGGAAGGCCACCGTCACTTCGGCCTGATGGTGTTGCTGCTGTTCGTGTTGCGCGTCGGCCTGCGCCTGCGTCTGCGCAAGCTGCCGCCCGGCCCGCCCTCCCCGCTGATCACCCGCTTGCTGGCCGGTGCCACCCACCTGGCCATGTACGGCCTGATGCTCGCACTGCCGCTGATCGGCTGGTCGCTGAGCAACGCCTTCGGCAAGACGGTGTATCTGTTCGGCCTGCCGCTGCCGAACCTGATCGAGGTGGACGCGGATCTCGGCGACACCCTGGGCACCTGGCATCTGAACGCGGCCTGGGCGCTGCTGGCGCTGGTGCTGCTGCACATCGGTGCCGCGCTCTGGCATCACCTGGTGTTGCGCGATGGCCTGTTGCGCCGCGTGTTGCCGGGCAAGCACGCATGAGCCCTCGCCCGTTCTCCGCACGCATCCACTCCGTTGCATTCCGTCCCGCCGAACAAGGACTCTCCATGCCTAACTCCCAGCCCGCTCCGCGCCGCGCCACCGCCTCGCGTGCCGCCTCCCTGACGTCGTTGCTGTGCGTCACCGGCCCGTTGCTGCTGATGGCGAGCAACCAGGCGCAAGCGGTTGCCGCCTTTGCACGCCAGACCGGTTCGTCCTGCGCCGATTGCCACATCGGCTCGTACGGCCCCTCGCTCACGCCGTATGGCATGCGCTTCAAGCTCGGCGGTTTCACCGATACCGACGGCAACGGCACCAAGATCCCGGTGTCCGGCCAGCTCACCTGGTCGCGCAACAATCCCAGCCGTGGCGACAGCACCGCACGCCTGACCCAGGCCGACCTGTATCTGGCCGGCCGCGTCAGCGACAACGTCGGCGGCTACTCCAAGATCCGCTCCAACAACAGCGGCAATGCCACCTTCGATACCCGCCTCGACGACGTCGATCTGCGCTTTGTGACCAAGCCGTTCCAGCTGGCCGGCAAGGACACCATGGTCGGTGTCAGCGTCAACAACAATCCGGGGATCTCCGACCCGATCCACGTGTTGCCCAATGCCTCCACGCTGACCCCGGCGTCCAACGGCGGCGCCTCCACCATGCTCAGCTCCTCGTCGCTGTCCAACCGCGTCATCGGTGCCAGCGTGTACGGGCTGTACGACAAGAACTGGTACGGCGAAGTGGGCAGCTACAGCGCCTTGTCGCCGTCCGCGCAGGACCGCCTCGGCTGGCCGATCAACGGCGACCCGGGCAAGCTCAGCGACACCACCTACGCGCGCGCGGCCTACATGAAGGACATGAAGCGGCAGTTCTTCTCTGTGGGCCTGACCGCGCTCAACACGCGTCGCCAGCGCCCGCGCAACGGGCCCAGCGACGACCTCACCGACTTCGGCTACGACCTCACCTACCAGTTCCTCGGCACGCGCGAGCACGTGGCGTCGCTGGCCTACGTCAACATCTACGAGCGCCGCAAATACGGCAGCCCGCTGATTCCGTCCGACCCGACCATGCCGGCGCTGGACCGCGGCAGCGTGCGCGATCAGACCTTCAGCGTGAACTACGCCTTCAAGCAGACCTATGGCGTGCTGGCCGCGCACATGATCAACACCGGCTCGTTCGATGCGGCGCGCTATTCGCCGGTGGGCATCCCCGACACCACCAGCAATCTGATACTGCTGTACTGGAGCCCGTTCGGCCGCGAAGGCACCTACACCACCAACGCCAACCTGCGCGTTTCCGCTGGCTGGTTCCGGTTCGACAAATTCAACGGCAGCACCTCCAACGTGTTCCGTGGCCCGCCGATCACCAATCCGCGCGATCTCGACAGCTTCTCGCTGTCGGTCAACCTGGCGTTCTGATCCCCCACCGTTGCACGCAACCGTACGGACTCATATGCACCCATTCCACAAAACGTTGTTATGCGCACCGCTGGCCGGCCTGTTGCTGGCCGGCGCAACCCTGGCCACGCCGGCGCGCGCCGCTGATGGCAAGAGCGTCTTTGCGACCGAATGCGCCGAATGCCATAGCGCCACGCAGGGCAAGAACAAGAAGGGCCCGTCCCTGTTCGGCATCGTCAATCGCCTCCCCGGCAGCGTGGTCGATTTCAATGGCTACTCGCCCGAGCTCAAAGCCTACTCGGCGATCCTCAAGGCCCGCTCGGCGAACCCGGAGATAAGCAAGGGGGCTTGGGATTCAAACAACCTGAAGGCCTTCCTGAAGCAGGACTCCAAGAAGGCACTGCCCGGCACCAAGATGAAATACGAGGGCCTGGATGACGAAAAGGAACTGGACGCCCTGATCGCCTACCTCAACACCCTGAACTGAGCCGTACCGCGCAGGGCAGCGCTGCGAGGCCGGAGCAGCGTCGATGGCAAGGCGGAAGCAGGCAACGCAGCGATGGACGGATTCAGCGCTCCCTGCGGGGAGGTGCGGACATCGCCCATTGCCCAGACATGCTTCAAGCCCGGTACAGCCTGCCGGCCGCAGTCTCCGCGGCCGGCAGCCGATCACATGCCGCACCAGGACGGGTGCACGGGATCGCGTTGCCTGAGCCGACACCTTCGCGTATACGGACGGAACCGCCACAGCCGGGGCGGTCTCGTCCTGCGTGATGGGTCACTATCGCGCCCCGCTTCGTGTCCATGCCCTACGCCCTTGCCCAACCTGCTGTCCGCCAAGCAGTCTCCGTACCCACCGCGACGCCATTGCGCCTGCGGGGGGCGGCCGTGGGCGGCATCGCACGGCCGTGCACCGTCGTCCTCCTCGTCGCCTCGACGCGTGCCCTGCCTGCACGCGCATTGCAGAACGCCGGCACCGCAGCCCCAGCGCTTACAGCTGCGCCATGCAGTCATGCTCGCCCTGCTCCTGAGCCCCTGCCGCAATGCACTGGCCGATAATGTCGGCGGTGCGGTCGCAGTCGCCTCCTCCCTGATCGATCGCGGCATCGCGATTGCGCCCAACCGCGTCACCCTGCAGACCGCCGGCTACTGGCTGCCGTCGCCGGGCTGGTCGACCTCGGTCTCTGCCGCACTGCAGTCGCCGTCGCTGAGCAAGCCGGTGGCATTCACCATCCAGGGCGCGCGCGCCTGGATGCTGGACGATCGCTGGCAGATGCAGGCCAGCCTGCTGTACTACGCCTACCCGGCCGACCGCCAGTCGCGCACCTTCGACCGCCAGGAAGCGAGCCTGGCCTGGTCCTACCGCGACATGCTGACCTTTTCGCTGTCCACCTTCAATTTCCCGCGCGCGCAGCGCTCGCCCTGGAACAAGGTGATCGACGTCACCGCCAGCGTGCCGCTGTCGTCCAGTTTCAGTCTCTCCGCCGGTGCCGGCATCTCCGATTTTCCGGCGATGACCTACGGCGCCGCCAGTTCCGGCCGCTATCGGTATGGCCAACTGGGCCTGAAGTGGAACCACGCCGCATGGACCGTGAAGCTGGACCGGATCCTGACCAGCAGCAACACCCCGCGCGCGCAGGGGGGCCCCGGCGAAACGCCCTGGGTGGGCATGGTCTCGCGCGCGTTCTGATCCACCCGCAACCTTTTGCCCGCCTGCGGGCACTCAAAGGTGTCCTACGCCATGCCTGCCTCGATGAATGACACCGACACCCTGGGCGATGCCACCGATCGCATGCTATTGCGCCGCATGGCGGCGGGCGATCGCGACGCGTTGGCCAGCATGTACACCAGTTATCACGGGCGGTTGTGCCGGTTTCTGTCGCGCCTGACCCGCCGCCCCGACATCATCGAGGAGGCCATCAACGACTGCTTCTGGATCGCCTGGCAGAAAGCCGGCGACTTCCGCGGCGATTCGCAGGTGTCGACCTGGATCATGGGCATCGCCTACCGCTGCGGGCTCAAGTGCCTGCGCCAGCATGACGGCGAGGCCATCGACGACACCGCGGTGGTGGAAGAGCACGCCCCCAGTGCAGACGACAACGACGACCGCGAGCTGCGCGACTGGCTGGACAAGGGCATGGAGCGCCTGTCGCCGGATCAGCGCCTGGTGATCGAACTGGTCTACGGCGTCGGCCACAAGCTGGAAGAAGTCGCCGACATCATGCAGTGCCCGGTGGGCACGATCAAAGCCCGGCTGTTCCATGCACGGGTCAAATTACGCAACGTGCTGCCCGGCCTGGCCGGCAGCGCGCCTTACACGGAGACCATGCAATGAAGACGTTTTTCATCGCGCCTGGCAAGGAATGCTCGCACGCGTGGGAGCTGATGCCAGCCGTCCTGCTGGACAGCGCCACCGAGGAAGAACACAGCTGGCTGATTGCGCACGTGGCCAAGTGCGCCTCATGCAGCGCCGAGTTCGCGCAGCAAAATCGTCTGCGCCAGGCGCTGGCGCTGCCGTCGGCCGTCACGCTGGACCCCAATGCCGGGCTGCAACGCCTGCTCGGCCGCCTGGATGCCCCGGAACAGCGCACCGCGCCGGCACCGGCAGTACGCCGCTCCGGCAGCTGGACGGTGCGCGCACTGGCCGCCGCCGCGTTGGTGCAGGCCATTGGCCTGGGCGTCATGGGCGTCAAGCTGGCCTCGCCGGCCCCCACGCATGACTACCGCACGCTGAGCAGCGCAACCGCGTTGCCGGTGCCGCAGGGCGCCATCCGCGTGGTGCCCGATGCCAGGATGACCGTGGCCGACTGGGATCGCCTGCTGCGCGCGCAGCAGTTGCAGGTCATCGCCGGACCCAACGACCTGGGCGCCTACACCGTGGTGCCGGCCGCGCCGCAGCCGCAGCCGCAGCAGACCGTGCAGCAACTGCGCGCCAATCCGGCCATCCGGCTGGCCGAGATCGTCTCCGCCCCATGAGCCGTCTTCTCGCCATCGGCCTGTGCGTCACCCTCATCGGCCTGGGCCTGCAGGGCAGCGCGCACGCTGCCGCGCCCACGCAGGACCCTGCGAACATGGCCGCCATCGCCGCGGCATCCGCCCCGGCCGATGCGCATACGCCCGATGCCAGCCGCGACATCCTGCTGGCGGTGGCCAATCCGCTCAGCGCACCACCGGCGCGTGCCGGCTCCAGCCTGATCGGCTACGCCTCCAGTTACTACGGTGCCGGGCAGAAGGCCGCCGTGCGCATGGAAGCCATCAAGCGGCGCTACAAACTGCGCGAGGTCTCCGGCTGGCCGATCACCTCGCTGGGGCTGTACTGCGCGGTGCTGCAGCCGCCAGAAGGCGTGTCGCGCGATGCACTGGTCAGCACGCTGTCCCACGACGACGGCGTGGAGCTGGTGCAGCCGGTGCAGGATTTCTCGGTGTTTTCTGCCGATGCCGCCGAAAAGAGCACCCCGCTGTCGGGCTACAACGACCCGTACGTGGACATGCAGCGCGGCTTCATCGACACCGATGCCGCCAGCGCGCAGACCGTCACCCAGGGCCGTGGCGTGGTGGTGGCCGTGATCGATACCGGCGTGGATACCAGCCACCCCGACCTGAAGACGCGCATCCGCGACGTGCACGATCTGGTCGACGACACGCCGGTCATGACCAGCACCGATTCGCACGGCACCGAAGTGGCCGGCATCATCGCCGCCGGCAGCAACAACCATCAAGGCATCGTCGGCATGGCGCCCAAGGCCATGCTGAGCATCTATAAGGCCTGCTGGTATGCGCCCACGGTCGGCGCCACCGCCCGCTGCAACACCTTCACCCTGGCCAAGGCGCTGGCGGCGATCAACAACAGCTCCGCGCGGGTGGTCAACCTGAGCCTGGGCGGCCCGGCCGACCCGCTGCTGAGCAAGATGCTGCTGCACCTGGTGCAGCAAGGCCGCATCGTGGTGGCCGCCATGCCGCCCAACGGCCGGCTGGATGGGTTTCCCAACGACGTGCCGGGCGTGCTGGTGGTGCGCAGCAGCAGTGCCAGCGCGGCGATGCCCGGGGTGCTCAGCGCACCCGGCAAGGACATCCTGACCACCCAGCCCAACGGCCGTTACGACTTCACCTCCGGCTCGTCGATGGCCACCGCGCACGTCAGCGGCATGGCCGCGCTGTTGTTGTCGCTGTCGCCGTCGATGGACGCCAGCGCGCTGCGCGAGCTCTTGCAGCGCACCAGCAAGGTCTCCGATGGCCAGCTGCAGGTCAATGCCGGCGCGGCGGTCGACGCGTTGTCGCCTTCCAAACATTCCAACTGACGACACCGGCATGGCCAAGTGGATCCCGTTGTGGCTGCACAAGCTGAGCTCACCGCCGCTGTTTTACCGCTTTGCCGGGCGCGTGCGTCCGTGGGCGCTGGCACTGGCGCTGCTGCTGGGCGCAGTGGCCGCTTATGGCGGGCTGGTGCTGGCGCCGCCGGATTATCAACAGCACGACGCTTACCGCATCATCTTCATCCACGTGCCCAGCGCCTGGATGAGCCTCTTCATCTATGCGGCGATGGGCGTGTCGGCCTTTATCGCGCTGGTGTGGCGGATCAAACTGGCCGAGGTGGTGACCATGGCGTCGGCACCGATCGGCGCGGCCTTTACCTTCATCACCCTGTGCACCGGCGCGCTGTGGGGCAAGCCGATGTGGGGCACCTGGTGGACCTGGGACGCGCGACTGACCTCGGAGTTGCTGCTGCTGTTTCTGTATCTGGGCGTGCTGGGCCTGTACTACGCGGTGGAAGACCGCCGCCAGGCGATGCGCGCGGCCGGCCTGCTCGCATTGGTGGGCCTGATCAACCTTCCCATCGTGCATTACTCGGTGGTGTGGTGGAACACGCTGCACCAGGGCTCCACCGTGCGCCTGCTCGGCCCCTCCAAGATGGGCGCAGACATGCTATGGCCGCTGCTGACCATGATGCTGGCCACCAAGTGCTATTACATCGCCAGCCTGTTCGGGCGGGTACGGGTGGAGCTGCTGGCACTGGACGGCGGCAAGGACTGGGCACGCCGCATCGTGCTGGCGGAGCGCACCGCATGAGCAGCTTTCTGGCGATGGGTGGCTATGGCCACTACGTGTGGACTTCTTATGCGGTGTTCGTGCTGGTGCTGCTGGCCGATCTGGCATCGCCGTGGTTGCGGCGCCGGCGCCTGCCGCGCGAGCTGCGCGGTCAACTGCAGCGGCAGACGCCGCGCCGCCAGCGCAATGTGCCCTTGCCGACACTGGAGCGCGACGCACCATGAATGCTACCCGCAAACAGCGCCTGTGGCTGGTCATCGGCGCACTGGCCGCCGCTGCACTGGCCGGCACGCTGATCGTGTTCGCATTGCAGCGGAACATGAGCTATCTGTTCACTCCCAGCCAGGTACACGCCGGCGAAGCGGCCGGTTACCAGCAATTCCGGTTGGGCGGCATGGTCAAGGCCGGCTCGATCCGGCGCGCCAGCGACTCGTTGAACGTCAGCTTCACCGTCATCGATAAACACGCAGCCACCCAGGTCGAGTACACCGGCATCCTGCCGGACCTGTTTCGCGACAACCAATCGGTGATCGCCAACGGGCGCATGCAGGGCGGGCACTTTGTCGCCAACGAAGTGCTGGCCAAGCACGACGAAACCTACATGCCCAAAGAACTGAAAGACGCGATGGACGAAGGCCATGTCGGCAAGCCGATTGCTGCTACCGCCGTGCCGCTATCTGCGCCGCGCTGATGCGTTGTCGGCTGGCGCAAGGCACTGCAATGACTCTTCTTGGTTACACCCAGCGACCTATCCATGACGCCTGAACTCGGCCAGATCGCATTGATCCTGGCGTTACTGCTGTCGCTTGCACAGGGCGTGTTGCCACTGATCGGAGCCTGGCGCGGTAATCCCGCATTGATGGCCATCGCACGTCCTGCCGCCGCCGGGCAGGCGGTATTCGTGTGGCTGGCCTTCGGCCTGCTGGCCTGGTCGCTGCTGTCGCTGGATTTTTCGGTGGCCTATGTCGCCGCCAACGCCAACATCGCCCTGCCCTGGTACTACCGTTTCGCCGCGGTGTGGGGTGCGCATGAAGGCTCGTTGCTGCTGTGGATCGCCATCCTCGCCACCTGGACGGTGCTGCTGGCCGCCTTCAGCCGACATCTGCCGCAGCACTTCGCCGCCCGCGTGCTGGCGGTGCTGGGGCTGGTGTCGGTGGGCTTCCTGGCCTTCATCCTGCTGACCTCCAACCCGTTCGGGCGGCTGTCGCCGATCCCGCTGGATGGCAACGAGCTCAATCCGGTGCTGCAGGACCCGGGCATGACCTTCCACCCGCCGGTGCTGTACACCGGCTACGTCGGCTTCTCGGTGGCGTTCGCGTTTGCGGTCGCCGCGCTGCTGGGCGGCGAGCTGGAACAGGCCTGGGTGCGCTGGGCGCGGCCGTGGACCAACGTGGCCTGGGCCTGCCTCACCGCCGGCATCGTCGCCGGCAGCTGGTGGGCTTATGCGGAGCTGGGCTGGGGCGGCTGGTGGTTCTGGGACCCGGTGGAAAACGCCAGCTTCATGCCGTGGCTGGTCGGCACCGCGCTGATCCACACCCAGGCGGTCACCGAGAAACGCGGCAGCCTGCGCGCCTGGACCATCCTGTTGTCGATCCTGGCGTTTTCGTTGTCGCTGCTGGGTACCTTCCTGGTGCGCTCCGGCGTGCTGACCTCGGTGCACGCATTCGCGGCCGATCCGCGCCGTGGGCTCTACATCCTGATCTTCCTGGTCGCGGTGGTCGGCGGCTCGTTGCTGCTGTACGCGCTGCGCGCGCCCAGGATCGCCAGCGGCAAACCGTTCGCTGCGGCCTCGCGCGAGACCGCGATCCTGATCGGCAATCTGCTGCTCACCGTGGCCGCCGCCATGGTGCTGCTGGGCACCTTGTTCCCGCTGATTGCCGATGCCTTCGGCCTGGGCAAGATCTCGGTAGGGCCGCCCTACTTCGGCCTGTTGTTCCCGTTGTTGATGCTGCCGGTGGTGCTGTTGCTGCCGTTCGGCCCCTACCTGCGCTGGGGCCAGGCCGATGCCGCGCCATTGAAGGCGCTCGGCACCCGTGCCGGCATCGCGGCGATTGCCTGCGCGCTGGTCGGCAGCATCGTTGCCGATGGACAGGCCAAGGCCATCGCCGGCATCGGCGTGGCGACCTGGGTGGCCGCCGGTACCGCGCTGTACGGTTACAAGCGCTGGCGCGAGCTGCCGCGCGGCCGGCGTTTCCCGGCTGAAATGGCCGGCATGCTGATCGCGCATGCCGGCGTGGCGGTCTTCGTTGCCGGCGTGCTGGTGTCCGAAAGCCTGTCGGTCGAACGCGACGTGCGCCTGGCACCTGGGCAAACCGCCGAGATCGCCGGCTACAGCTTCCGCTTCGACGGCGTGCAATTGATCGATGGTCCCAACTGGAAGGCCGAACAAGGCAGCGTGCAGGTCAGTCGCGATGGCCAGGTGGTGGCGCAACTGCATCCGCAAAAACGCCTGTACAGCAGCGAGCGCATCCAGACCGAATCGGCGATCGACCCCGGCATCACCCGCGACCTGTATGTGGCACTCGGCGAGCCGCTGGACGATCAACACATCGAATACGACTGGACGCTACGGCTGTACTACAAGCCCTTTATCCGCTGGATCTGGGCCGGCGGCCTGCTGATGATGCTGGGCGGTTTCGTCAGCGCCTGCGCACGGCGCTTTCGTGCACCGGCCAGCGCCGCCAGGCCTGCCGCAGTCCCCGCACACGATGGCCTGGTCATCGCGCAGGAGTCGCACCCGTGAATCGCATGCTGCCCCTGCTGGGGTTTTTGGTGGTGGCCGCCCTGTTCGGCTTCGGCATCTACTGGACGATGCAACACAACCCGCGCGAGGTGCCCTCGCCGCTGATCGGCAAACCGGCCCCGGCGTTCTCGCTGCCGCAGCTGGATCAGCCCGCGCGGCACGTCACCCGTGACCAGCTGCTGGGCAAGCCGTACGTGCTCAACGTGTTCGGCAGCTGGTGCGCCGAGTGCGTGCACGAGCACCCCGTGCTGATGGCGCAGGCCCAACGCCTTGGCGTGCCGTTGATCGGCTACAACTACAAGGACGCGCCCGCCGATGCCAGCGCCTGGCTTGCACGCCTGGGCAATCCGTATGCCGTGGTGCTTGCCGACGAAACCGGCCAGACCGCAATCGACTTCGGCGTCTACGGCGCACCGGAAAGTTTCCTGATCGATGCGCACGGCATGATCCGCTACAAGCACATCGGCGTGCTGACCCCGGATGTCATCAACGACGAGCTGCTGCCGGCCATTGCTGCGCTGCCCAGGGGGGCGCGGTGATCGGGCGTTACCGCGGGCTGCAGGGGCATCGGCAGCAACAAGCGCGGCAGCTGCGGCTGTTGCTGGTGTTGCTGCTGGGCCTGCTGCTTGCGCCCGGTCTCCAGGCGCAGGCAGTGGACCCGCTGCCGTTCAAGAATGCCGCCGAACAAGCGCGTTATCAGCGGCTGACCGCGCAGCTGCGTTGCCTGGTGTGCCAGAACGAGAACCTGGCCGATTCCAACGCCAGCCTGGCGCGCGACCTGCGCCACCAGGTCTTTGCGCAGCTGCAGGCCGGCAGCAGCGATGCGCAGATCAAGCAGTACATGGTCGACCGCTATTCGGACTTCGTGCTGTACGACCCGCCGGTCAAGCGCAGCACCTGGTTGCTGTGGTTCGGGCCGGCGCTGATGTTGGTCGCCGGCGCGGTGGTGGTGGCCCGTACCGTGCGCCAGCGCGCACGCGCCGGCACGCCGGTAGCGCCGCGGCCGGAGGACGACTGGTGATGACAGGCTTCTATCTCGCAAGCGCCGCACTGGTGCTCGTTGCGCTGCTGCTCTTGCTGCTGCCGCTGTTGCGCAAGCCCACGCGCAACGGCGCCGCGCACTACACGCTGCCGGTGCTGCTGGCGCTGGGGCTGCCGCTCGCCACTGCCGGGCTGTATCGGCTGGTGGGCACACCCGATGCGATCGCGCCGCGCATCGACGCCGCGCCGCCCCAGAACACGCACACCGCCGTTGCCGACCGCCCACAGGCACAGGCCCCGGTTGCCGACGACGCCCAACTGCAGGCGCTCGATGCATGGATGCAGCAGGCCAAGGATCACGAACAGAACAACCGCCCCGCCGAGGCGCGCGACGCGTACGCACAGGCCCTGAAGCTTGCGCCGGACACCAGCGCAGCCATCGTCGGCTGGATTGCTGCCGACATGGCCACGCATGACGATTTTGCGATCGACGCGGCCGCACGCACGCGCCTGCAACAGGTGATCGTGCGCGAGCCGGACAACCAGCGCGGGCTGTGGCTGCTTGGCATCAGTGATTTCCAGCAGCACGACTACGCGGCCGCCACCACGCACTGGCGTCACCTGCACGGTTTGCTGGAGACCGGCTCGCCCATGCAGAAGGCGGTGGCAGACAAGATTGCCGTGGCGCAAGCGCTGGCCACCGAGCGGCAATCCGGGCGCGCTGCGCGCTAGACCTCCACCGCAACGTATCGCCCACGGCGGCCGGCTCGCGCGACGCGTCTCACCCGCCACCGCCGCAAGCCCTACTGCGGCGCTTGTGTGTGCCGCGGAGCGCAGCGGCACGACACCGCGATTGCGGTCACCGCCAGCAACAGCGCGCCAGGCTGCGCGCAACGGGATCACGGCGATGGCCCGAGCACCTCGTGCAATTTGCCGCTGAACTCGCCCAGCGTGAAAGGCTTGGCGATCATGCTCATGCCCTCGGCCAGAAACTCGCCACGGTCGCGCGCGGTTTCGGCGTAGCCGGTCATGAAGATCACCGGCAGATCGCGGCGCGACTGCCGCGCGATTTCCGCCAGCTGGCGGCCGTTGAGGCCGGGCAGGCCGACGTCGGTGACCAGCAGGTCGATCCGCCGTGGCGACGCCAGGATCGGCAACGCGGCATCGGCATCGGCCACCACTTCGGCCTGGTAGCCCAATTCGCCCAGCAACTCGGTCACCAGCAGGCGCACCTGTTCGTCGTCCTCCACCACCAGCACCTGCTGCCCCTGCCCGGCCACCACCGCGCCGCTCTGGAGCTCCGACACCGCACCCGGCACGGACACACCGGTCGGCAGATACAAGCTGACCGTGGTGCCCGCACCAATCTGCGACTCCACCCACACCTGCCCGTTGGACTGCTGCATGAAGCCGTAGATCATCGACATGCCCAGGCCGGTACCCTGCCCGATCGGCTTGGTGGTGTAGAACGGCTCGAACACCCGCTCCAGCACATCGGTCGGCATGCCGGTGCCGGTGTCGGTGACCGACACCACCGCATAGTCGCCCGGCGCCAGGCTGATGCCACGTCCAAGCTCCAGCCCTTGCGCCTGGACCTGCAGATGCCGCGTGGCGATGCGCAACAACCCACCATTGGGCATTGCATCGCGTGCATTGATGGCCAGGTTGAGCAGCGCGCTTTCCAGCTGGTTTTCGTCGACGTAGGCCTGCGGCAATGCACTGCACAGATCGGTTTCCAGGCGTACCGATTCGCCCAGCGTGCGCGCCAGCAGATCCTGCAGCGACACCACCAGATCGTTCAATTGCAGATGCCGCGCTTCCAGCGATTGCCGGCGCGAAAACGCCAGCAGCCGCTGGGTCAACGCGGCCGCACGCAGCGCCGAGGCCGACGCCACATCCAGGAACCGCCCCAGCCCTTCGGTGCGCCCCTGATCGATGCGCAGGCGCGCCAGATCCAGCGCAGACAGGATGCCGGTCAGCATGTTGTTGAAATCGTGCGCGATGCCGCCGGTCAGCTGGCCCACCGCTTCCATCTTCTGCGCCTGGCGCAGCGCCGCCTCGCTGGACTCGCGCGCCTGCATCTGCTGCTGCAGCTCGGCCGTGCGCTCGGCCACCTTGGCCTCCAGCACGGTGGCTTGCTGCTGGATCGATTCCATCGCCAGCGCCCGCGCGGTGACATCGGTCGCGAACACATGGAACCCGTCCACCTGACCGTTCGCATCGAAACGCGGCATGTAGCGGATCTCGGCATCGCGGCGACGCCCATCGGCATGCGGCCAGCTGGTTTCCACCGTGAGCGCGCGCCCGGCCAGTGCCGCCTCGATCCACGCGCGACGCTCGGCCACCACCGCTGGCCCCACCACGTCCACCAGCGGCCGCCCGATCACCTCCTGCGGCGGAATCCCGATCCAGTCTTCATACGAACGGTTGGCGAAGCGGTAGACCAGGTGCTTGTCGATGAACGCGATCAAGACCGGTAGGGCATCGGTGACGCGACGCAGTTCGGCTTCGCTGAGCGCCAGCGCCGCCCTGCTTTCGGCCAGCTGGGCCATCTGATCGCGGATCACGAACTGCTTCTGGCGCGAGCGCAGCGCGGTGGAAATCGCACTCAGCAACGACGACGAACTCAGTGGCCGCTCCAGCTCGATGACATTGGTCATCTCCGGCGGCAGGCTTGCCCGCCGCCCGGCGTGGCTGCCGCGCGGCGCACGCAGCAGCACGAATGGGACGTCCGACCAGGCCGCCTGGGCCTGCAGGATCTGCTGCAGCTGTTGCAGATCGCCAGCCACCGCCTCTTCGGTCAGGACCACCACCCCGGAACTGTCGAGCAGGTCGCCGGCCAGCGCGGCCAGCGTGCCGTACACCTTCTGGGTCAGCCCGTGCTCGCCAACGATGCCGGCGATACTTTGGGCATCGCGGCCGAACGGCGCGATGATGTGAACGATCGAGCCGTCTGCCTCACAACTGGTCAATGGGACGCCCCAGTAACGGCGCATCGTCTCCGACGAACTGCGGAGTGCCGGTCAGCACGCCGTGGAATTTTTGCAGCGGCTCGCTCAGCTGCAGACCGCCCGTGCCGATCTGCAGCTCGCGGATCGCGTCTTCGTGCGCGCCGCTGCGGTTCTTGATCACCGACAAGGCCTTGCGGATGCGGCCCTGCGCTTCGAAGAAGCGGAACAGGATGACGGTGTCGGCCATGTAGGACACATTGAGGTTGCCGGTGGACATCGTCCCCACCAGGCCATGCTGCGGATTGATCAGGAAGGTGGTCACGCCGCTCTGATTGAGATAAGACAGCAGCTCGTGTATCTGCAACATCAACTGCTTTTCCTGCGGCATCGACGACAGGTACCCGTTGAGGCTGTCGATCACCAGCACACGGCAGTTGCGCTTTTCCACGCTTTCGCGCACGGCCCAGGCGAACTCGCCGGGCGTCAGCTCGGCCGGATCCATCTGATGCAGCTCCAGCAAACCCGACTGCAGATGCTTGCGTAAATCCATGCCCAGGCTATGCGCGCGCGTCAGCAGGGTGCCGGTGCGCTCATCGAACTCCAGCACGCAGCAGTGCTCGCCACGCTCGCAGGCCGCGTTGACATATTGCAGCGCCACGTTGGTCTTGCCCGAGCCGGCAGGCCCGGTCAGCAGCGTGCTGGTACCGCGCAGCGGGCCGCCATGCAGCAGCGCATCGATCCGCTCCACGCCACTGGACACTGCTTCGCCAACGAACGGCACGTGATGGTTGGAGGCAATCAGACGCGGATAGATATGCATGCCACCGGTGGCGATCGTCAGATCGTGGTAGCCGGCGATGAAATTGACCCCGCGCAGCTTTTGGACCTGCATGCGCCGCCGCGCAGCGCCGAAATCCAGCGTCATGCGCTCCAGCGACACCACGCCGTGGCAGAGGCTGTGAAGATGGGCATCGCGCTCGCCATGTTCACCGGTCAGGTCGTCCACCAGGAACACGGTGATATTGCGTGGCGCAAAGAATTGCTTGAGCGCCAGCACCTGGCGCCGGTAGCGCAGCGAATCCTGCGCCAGCAATCGCAACTCGGACAACGAATCGAATACCACCCGCGTGGGCTTGACCCGTTCGACCTCGGCCTGGATGAGCTTGATCGTGCCATCCAGTTCCATTTCCCAGGGATGCAGGATGGACTGCTGACGCCCGTCGCCCAGGAACGCTTCGGCCGAGGCCAGCTCGAAAATATGCAGCGGCTCCAGCGACCACTCATGCGAGGCGGCCACTTCGGTGAGCTCGTCGATGGTTTCCGACAAGGTCACATACAGGCAGCTTTCGCCCCTGGCCGCGCCATCGAGCAGGAACTGCAACGCCATCGTGGTCTTGCCGGAGCCCGGCTGGCCTTCGAGCAGATACAACCGGTTGGCGGGCAGGCCACCGCGGAGGATGGTGTCAAGCCCCGTCGTCCCGGTGGTTATACGGTTTGCGATCATCGGCTTTACGTTTTCCATGCCGCAGAATTTATCACGCGCCGGTGATACAGCCGCGTTAGGGACTGAATTGATCAGCTTGTTTGGCTTGACGCGCTGTGTGTTTTATCCCCCCTTTTTGCTGTGACACCGCTACCGTTTCTACTCCTGCGATGAATCGCGCAAAACTTGCAAGGGTCTTGCTTGCCTTCGCTGCCGTGTTTACGGCAACCCGACACAGCCGTCACACGAAGTGGCTTAGCGTGCCTGATGGAAGCGGACGCACTGTTGTGATCGCTTAAGGACAGCAGTGAACGACGCATCAAGCAATGCACGCATTCTGTTGGTCGAAGACGACGATGCCATCCGCGCGATGGCCGCAGACATTCTGGGTGACGAGGGCTATCAGGTCGTTGTGTCCGCTGACGCCGAGCAGGCGATGCAACAACTCACCACGGCATGTCCGTTCGACTTGCTGCTTTCGGATATCTGCCTGCCCGGCATGAACGGACGCGACCTTGCCGACAATGCGCGGCGCCTGTATCCCGCGCTACCGATCGTCTTCATGACCGGCTATGCCGGTGAAATTTCCAAGCGCGCGGACTTTCTGGATACCGGCATGCGTCTGTTGCCAAAACCATTTTCGTTGCGCGAACTGCTGGGTATCGTCCAGAAAGCGTTGTAACGCGTCGCGTGGTGCCACGCGCAGCCGCTGCGCTGGAGTGAACCTCAGAAGATGCTGTCTGTTTGCTCCTGCTGGGAGGTGGAGAACACAACGCCTGAAGCGCCTCGTCTCGCGGTCACGTCGTGTCTCCACCCGTGACCGCACATCGCCCTGAATCACTACGGGCGCCGCTCCAGCAACTGCGCCACGCGCCGTTCCAGGTCAGCCGCCAGGAAGGGCTTGGTCAGCACTTCCATGCCGTCATCCAACTGCCCTGCTCCCACGGCCGCGGTCGCCGCGTAGCCGGTGACAAACAAGACCGGCAGCATCGGGCGATATTGCCGGCCCGCATCCGCCACCTGGCGCCCGTTCAAACCGCCCGTCAGACCGACATCGGTTACCAGCACATCGATCGTTTCCGCTGACCGCAGGCGCTCCACTGCCGCGCTTCCCTCGGCCGTCTCGATGACCCGATACCCGGCGTCCGTGAGCACTTCGGAAATCAGCACACGGATCGCGGTTTCATCTTCGACCAGCAACACCGTGCAACTGTGCATCGTCGCCCGCTGCGGATCATCCTGCGTGGCCGGCCCTTCGTCATGCACCTGCTCGCCCATGAAGCGCGGCAGATACAGCGCCATGGTGGTGCCCACTCCAACGTCCGATTCGATACGCACATGCCCGCCGGATTGGCGGGTAAACCCATAGATCATCGACAGGCCCAGCCCGGTGCCCTGACCGATGGGCTTGGTCGTGAAGAACGGCTCGAAAACCTTGGACATGATCTCTTCGCTCATGCCGGTGCCGGTGTCCTGCACGCTCAGGCACACATAGTCGCCGGGCGGCAAATCGAGCAGCTGGGCCGCAGCGTGATCCAGCGAGCGGTTATGCAGGCTGATGGTGAGCTCGCCACCATCGGGCATGGCATCGCGCGCATTGATGCACAGGTTGAGCAAGGCATTTTCAAGCTGCGGCGCATCCACCAGCACCTTCCAGGCGTCGGCCGCCGGAATCACCTGCAAACTGATCGACGGCCCCAGGGTGCGCGCGATGATCTCGCGCATGCCATGCACCAGTGCCTCCACTTCCAGTGCGCTCGGCGCCAGGGTCTGCCGACGCGAAAACGCCAGCAGACGCTGCGTCAACGCCGCCGCGCGCGCGGCGCTGGTCTGCGCCATCTCCACGTAGCGTTCCAGCCGGTCGTACTTGCCTTGCTGCACACGCGCTTGCAGCAGCTCCAGCCCCACCGTGATGGCGGTCAGCAGGTTGTTGAAATCATGCGCCAGGCCGCCGGTCAGCTGCCCAACGGCTTCCATCTTCTGGCTCTGACGCAATTTTTCTTCAGCCAGCAGCAGTGCCGCGCTGCGCTCGCGCACGCGTTCTTCCAGGGTTTCGGTCAGCAGGCGCAATTGCTCTTCGGCCTGGCGTCTGTCGGTGACGTCCGATGCAGTGCCGAACCATTCTTCGATCGCGCCGTGCGCATCCAGCAGCGGCACTGCGCGCAGCAGGGTCCAGCGCACGCGCTGGCTGGCATCCAGCACCCGCAGCTCCAGCTCCAGCCCAGATTTGTCGGCGATCGCAGCACCGATGGCGCTCGACAACAGCGCGCGATCGTCCGGGTACACCCAGTCCTGTTGCCAGCGCGCGTTCGCCGGCAGGCTGTCGTTGAGCAGCCCGTCGCGCACGTGCTGGCGCAATGCGCTCCAGTCGGCAGCCGCAGAGAAGATCGATTGCGACGAGGCGCGCACCAGCGCATCCAGGCGGCGCTCGCTCCTGATCAAGGCTTCGCTGGCCAGACGCTCGGCAGTACGGTCGCGCAGGACCTTGACGAAACCGATCGCCGTGCCGGTTTCTTCGCGCAACACCATCAACGACCCATTGGCCCAGAACAGCTCGCCGGTCTTGCGCACGTGCCAGCGTTCGTCCATGCCGCTGCCGCTTTCCAGCGCGGCGGCAGCCTCGATGAGGATCTGCCGCCTTTCCACGTCTTCCGGTGTGAACGTGCGCTCCAGCGATTGCCCGAGCATCTCGCTCTCGCTCCATCCCAGAATGCGGCGTGCGCCCTCGTTCCATGAGGTCACCCGGCCGCGCATGTCGGTGGCAATGATCGCGTAGTCCATGACGCTGTCCAGTATCTGCCGGTTGCGCACTTCGGCCTCGCGCACCGCGCGTTCCAGGCTGATGCGGTCGGTAATGTCCAGACCCTGCACAAAGATGCCCGACACCGTGCCGTCGGCACCGGCGATCGGCTGATAGACCAGATCCAGCAGCCGGCGCTCGGTCGGCCCGCCCGGCACGGCCTGCACATCGTAGGCGAGCGCCGTGGCCGAATACGCACGTCCGGATTGAAACACCTCATCCAGCCGCGCCAGGTGTCCTTGCGCCACTACGTCCGGCAACGCCTCGGCCAACGGGCGGCCAATCACGTCGCGGTGACCGATCAGGCGCGAGTAACACGGATTGACGAACTCGACGACATGCTGCGGCCCGCTCAAGAACGCCATGAACATTGGCGCCTGCTCGAACAGGCGGATCAGGCGTTCGTGCTCGTCGGCCAACCGCGCCTGCGCCACCTTGCGTGCGGTCACCTCGTTGGTCACGCAGAACGCGCCACCCACGCTGCCATCGTCGAGATAGATCGGCGAGAACGAGAACGTCCACCAGGTGTCTTCGGGCGTGCCATAACGGTTCATCGCGATCGGCACTTCTTCGAAGCGCGACGCGCGCCCGGCAAACGCCGCCTCGATCGGCGCACGCACGGCATCCCAGGCATCGGCCCACAACTCGCGCAGCGGCGCACCCAATGCCTGTGCCTGACGCGGCCCCAGGATCGGCGCATAGGCATCGTTGTAGAAGAACGTCAGCGCCTGCCCCCAGACCACATACATGCTTTCGGGCGAGGCGAGCATCAGATCGACGGTATTTCGTAACGGCAACGGCCACTGCGCGGGCAGCCCCAGTGGCGTGCCGCTCCAGTCATGGGCACGGACCGCCTGTGCCATCGCGCTATCGCCATGCGGGAATGCCGCGCTCATGCAGCGCACGACCATGGCGCGCCACTGCGCGCGCCGCACCGCGCAGCGCACCGCGCAAGTGCAGCACTACGGGGGGCCAGGTGACCTGTCGACCATGGAAGCATCGTTGTGACCATCGGGAAGACTCAGGAATCGGCGCGTGGGTGACAGGCGACACCCACGCCGGGCGCCTATCATCTTGCCTGCGACCGACGCCGTCCAGCGGACGGGCGACATGCCACTGAATCGATTACCTGCCAGCTCGGCAGTGGTTGTTCGCCGGCTGCCGCGCTCCGGCCGGGAGTGGATGGAGACAGGCCCCCTTGGCAGAACGGGCTTACACGGCGGGCATGACGCCTGCACCGGACGATGTGGGTCATGCCAGCTCCGCTCCGGGGCCTGGCTCGGGCTTCGCGCGCCCACGCATCGCCAGCGCCATCCGGGCGAGCTGGCTGGCGGCTCGACGCCGCCCCGGACGCAGCAACCGCACCTGAATCCTCCAGGCTGCAAAGTTCAGTTCTACTGGCCGAGGCCGCTAACGGATAGGTCGAGACACACCCAACGCAGCGGCCTTGCGCTGCCCACGGCCGTATCGCGCCTTTCGCCTCGCCATTGCCGCGGGGACTCCTGCCATCCCGCTGTCGGATCACCGATCGAACCCTATGCATCTCCTTTCGAATCTGCGCATTGGTCAGCGCCTGGCGCTCGGCTTTCTGTCCATCATCGTGCTGATGGTGATCCTGACCGTGGTTGGCATCCAGCGCGTACGAAGCATCGACCAGCAACTGACCGCCATCAACGAGGTCAATAGCGTCAAGCAGCGTTACGCCATCAACTTTCGCGGCAGCGTGCATGATCGCGCGATCGCCTTGCGCGATGTTGTCCTGATGGACGCGCCGGCCGACCGCCACGCGGCCGAGCAATTGATCGACAAGCTCGCCGCCGACTACGCCCGTTCCGCACAACCGCTCGACGACATGATCGCGGCTTCGACCGACGCAAAAGAAAAAGCCATCCTTCAGCAGATCAAGTCCATCGAGCAGCGCACCATGCCGCTGATCACGCAGGTGCGCTCGTTCCGCGATGCATCGGACCGGTTGCACGCCGAGCAACAATTGCTGCAGCAAGCACGCCCGGCCTTCATCGACTGGCTGGCCAGCATCAACGCCTTCATCGACCTGCAGGAAGCCAAGAACCGCGCAGCGGCCAGGCAAGCCGTCGCCACCGCGCGTGGCTTTGCGATGTTGATGGTGATCTCCACCGTCGTCGCGCTGCTGCTCGGCGCAACCATTGCCTTCCTGCTCACCCGCAGCGTGGTGCTGCCGCTGCGTCAGTCGCTGCAGCTGGCCCAGCGCATCAACGAAGGCGACCTGCGCAGCCAGGACGCCCCGACCGGCAGCGACGAATCCGGCCAACTGCTGCGCGCCATGCAGCATATGCAGCATCGCCTGCAGGAGGTGATCTCCGCACAACGCACCATGGCGTCGCGCCACGATGCCGGCGAGATCAGCTATCGCACCGATGCGCAGCGCTTCCCCGGCGAGTACGGCCACATGGTGCAGGACACCAACGCATTGGTGCACGCACATGTGCAGACGCAGTTGCGCATGACCGAGGTCATGGGCCGCTATGCAGTCGGCGACCTGGCTCCGGAGATCGAACAGTATCCCGGCGAAAAGGCCGCCATCACCGCCACCATGCAGCAGGTCAAGCAGAACCTGCGCGCGATCAACGCGCAGATCCACGCCCTGACCCAGGCTGCCTGCGCGGGCGACTTCGCACTTCGCGGCCAGCCGGACAAGTTCGAACACGATTTCCGCCTGATGGTGGAGAACCTCAACACCATGATGGCCACCTCCGACACCAACCTGGCCAAGTTCTCCGAACTGCTGCGCGCCATCGCCGACGGCGACCTGACCGTGCGCATGTCCGGCAACTTCCACGGCGTGTTTGCGTCCATGCGCGACGACGCCAACAGCACCGTGCACCGCCTCACCGATATCGTGACGCGCATCCAGACCACGTCCAACAGCATCGGATTCGCCGCCGAAGACATCACCGGTGGCAACCAGGAACTGACCCGTCGCAGCGAACAGCAGGCAGCCAGCCTGGAAGAAACCGCCGCCTCGATGGAAGAGCTGACCTCCACCGTCAAGCAGAACGCCGAGCATGCAGGCCGCGCCAACCAGCTCGCGCTCGGCGCGGCCACCATCGCCTCGCAAGGTCGCGATGTGGTCGGCCAGGTCATCGAGCAGATGTCCGGTATCGAAGCCTCCTCCAAACGCATCGCCGACATCATTTCCGTCATCGACGGCATTGCCTTCCAGACCAACATTCTGGCGTTGAACGCCGCTGTCGAAGCCGCGCGCGCGGGCGAACAAGGCCGCGGTTTTGCGGTGGTCGCGTCGGAAGTGCGCACGCTCTCGCACCGCTCATCGGATGCAGCGAAGGAGATCAAACGCCTGATCGACGATTCCGTACAGCGCGTGGCCGATGGCTCGACCCTGGTGCATCAGGCCGGCACCACCATGGGCGAAGTCGTCACCAGCGTCCAGCATGTCACCGACATCATCGGGCATATTTCCGCCGCCTCGCAGGAACAGGCAGGCGGCATCGAACAGGTCAACCACACCATCGCCCAGATGGACGAAACCACCCAGCAAAACGTGCGCCTCGTCGAAGCCGCCAGCACCGCCGCGCATGCGTTGGAGGAGCACTCCACGCAACTCACCCGCGCAGTGGAAGTCTTCAAGGTCAATGCAACGGTGCTGTGACTTCAGGTAATCGCGCTAACGCACATGCGCGAGGCGCCGTGCCGTCGCGCCGAGTAGAGTCGAGTCGAGTCGAGTCGAGTCGAGTCGAGTCGAGTCGAGTCGTTCAGCGTAGGCACCCGGCTCGTCAGAAATAGGCCGGACTGGCAGCGGCTTGGTGAGATCGGTGCCACGGAGTGCGCATCGCGATTCAGCCGATGTGGCTGCGGCAGGTCTCGCCCCGGATATACAGAGGCTGCCAGCCGCGATGGAGTAACAAATCCGCGATCGATCGGCGATGGCGCTCCCACACAACGCCTCGGCACACCTCAGCGCCTTGCGCCGCTCCCTCGCAACAGCCGTGACCCGCTCCAGGCCCGGGACGAAGCCGGTCTGCTGCGAAGGCGCGTTGGCGCTGGCCGTGGGTGAGGCGTCATGCACCTCAGCAGTAGATCAAGCCAGTGGCAACAGAGAACTATCATCGCGAGCGCCCATGCCAAGTGATGCACGCACGCGCAAATGCCCGCGCGTAGCGCGAGCTTGCCTGCGTTTACACGCGCACAATTCCTCGCATCAAGGTGAGCAGTGCATGCTCCAGATCGTCCCGAAAGCGGTAGCGTAGCGATGCAAACTCCTGCAATTCGACAACTTGCGCCGCACTGTCGACGGGGTTGCTGAGCGGCCATAGGCCAATGATCAGCGGCAACGCATGTTTGATCACATGATCGAATGCGTTCGCCGTAAGCGCGGGGCAATGCGCATGAAACGCCTCTGCAGCCTGCTGCCTGATCGCCAACAGCGTGCCTTTGAACTCCACCATGCGCTCGAACGACACCTTGCGCTCAAGGATGGACGGCATGATGCTGATCAGCCTGCACAGCAGCGGCCGGGCGCACAGAGTGGAGGAAAACGCGCGCGCGATGTGTTCGACCGTCGCCCCTTTTTCCCCTGTCCGCGCAAGCGCTGCGGTCAGCGCGTCCTGCCAAAGGGCAAATTCTTCCACCAGCACGTCCATCAACACCGCCTCGCTGCTTTCGAAGTAGCGATAGACATTGGACTTGGTCATCTGCGCCTGCCGCGCCAACTCGTTGATGCCCAGATCGAGCGCTGACGGACTGTCCGTCAACATCGCGCGTGCGGTCGCCAGCAGGTGCCGCCGGCGCTCTTCTTTCTGCTCGGGCGAGCGGGCACGGGAGTAGGAGGATATGAAGGAATTCATAACGGGTCTGCTATTGAGCTTGATAAAGGACCAGCGGTCTCTTAGATTAAAGACCATCGGTCTTCAATCTTGCCTGTACGTAAGGATTGTGGCCACCCCTCTCATCCGCAACGGGCACGAACATGACCAACAATCGCAATGGCTGGGTTCTCATCACCGGCGCCTCCAGCGGCTTTGGCGAAGAATTTGCAAGGCAATACGCTGCCAAAGGCCACCCCCTGATTCTTGTCGCGCGTCGGCTGGATCGGCTGAACGCCTTGGCCACCACGCTGCGCCAACAGTTCGGCAACGAGGTTGTCGTTGAGCCGGTCGATCTCGCAGACATCGATGCGGTCACAGCCCTGCACCGAACACTTCGCGAGCGTGGCATTGCGGTGGAAATCCTCATCAACAACGCCGGTCACGGCCTGCAGGGCGCCTTCCTCGAAACGTCCACACAGAGCGCACTGAACATGGTGCAGCTGGATATCGCCAGCCTGACTGTCATGACCCAGCTGTTCGGCGCAGACATGCGCGCGCGCGGCCACGGAAAGATCCTGCTCGTCGCCAGTCTGTTGTCGCATTTCGGCGTAGTGAACATGGCCGTCTACGGCGCCGCAAAGGCCTATGTCTTGCGCCTGGGCGACGCACTGCACCGCGAATTCAAACACGACGGCGTTACCGTCACCTCGCTCTGCCCGGGCATGTCGGACACAGGCTTTGCGCAGGCTGCAAAACAAAAGATCACGTTTGGGCTGAAGCTGATGATGATGCAGCCGGCACCGGTGGTTCGCGCAGGTATCCGCGCACTCGATCGCGGCCGCATCAGCGTGGTCCCAGGCTTCAGTAATAAGGCCGCCGCCGTCATGATCTGGGCCACCCCACGCTGGCTACACCAGGGCATCCTTTCGCGCTTCATGAATGGCTGAGGCAGGCCAAGGCGCGCTGCTCGCACGGGGTTGCACTCCGCGCAGCGACGGGCTCGCGGAAACCGGGGGTCGGATCAAGAGTCAAGCTGCCGTCAGCGCGCGGGACCAAAGTGGCGGAGAGAGTGGGATTCGAACCCACGGAAGGTTTGACCCTTCGCCGGTTTTCAAGACCGGTGCCTTAAACCGCTCGGCCATCTCTCCGATGCTGCTGCGCGTGACCGCCGAAGGCATCGGCTGTCACGCTAGCGACCCGCATTGCGCGGGTGGCGCCTGACGGTGGCCGCAGGGACATCTTGTGCGGATTCACCATTCCCGGGATCGCTCCCGGGCGCGCATTCTCGCATGCCCGGGCGCGTTTTGCTTGGTGGCACCACTCGCTTCTGGCTGGCACAGCGTCGTGCGGCGCTACTCGTGGCCGGCCGCTGCATGTCGTGGTCGGCGGGATGCACCCAAGCATGGATGCGGCCTGCCGAACGTCTGCAGCGAACCGACTGCCGAGCAGCTCGCTGGCTGCCAGCCAACTTGCCAGCCAGCCGCGGCGGCCAGACGCAGCCCTCAGCCGGCTTTGACCACCACCACTCAGCCGGCCTCGGCCACCGCCAAGCGCGGCGCAGTGCCGGCAGCACGCTTGAGCTTTTCCGCAAGCTCGGCGCAGTTGCCGCCGCAATCCAGGCGCGAGCGTTCGATTTCCTGCGGCAGGTGCTCGGCCAGGAAGTCGATGAACACGCGCACCGCCGGCAGCAGGCCGCGGCGCGAGGCGAACACCGCATGGCAGATGCCCTGCGGCAGCGACCAGTGCGGCAGCACCACTTCCAGTTCGCCGCTGCGCACCGCTTCGGCGCACACGGTCTCCGGCAGCATGGTGATGCCGAAGCCGTCGCGCGCCATCGATTGCAGCAGCGGGAAGTCGAAGCCGGCCAGGCGCGGCTGCAGGTCCACGCGGCGCATCTCGCCGTTGGGCCCATGCAGCTCCCAGCGCTGGTGCGCTTCGTCTTCGCTGGTGCTCATGGTGGTGTGGTTGGCCAGCTCGCTCGGGTCCTTGGGACGGCCGGCGCGGTCCAGATATTTGGGGCTGGCCACCAGCAGCTCCTGCACCTGGCCGAAGCTGCGCATCACCAGGCTGCCGTCGTCGTCCAGGCGCGAACGCACACGCAGGGCGATGTCGTAGCCCTCGTTGATCACATCGACGCGGCGGTTGCTGATGTTGAGCTGCAGCCGCACCTTGGGGTACTTGGCCAGAAATTCCGGCAACAGCTTGGGCAACTGGATCTGCGCGAGCGAGACAGGAACGCTCACACGTACAAGACCGCGCGGCTCGGCGCTGAGACGATCCACCACCTCGCGCGCGGCCTGGGCCTCGGCCAGCATGGTCTGGGCATGCCGGTGAACGCTGGTGCCGACGTCGGTAACCGCGAAGCGGCGTGTGGAGCGCTGCAGCAGGCGCACGCCCAGGTCGGTTTCAAGCTGGCTGATACGCCGGCTCAGGCGCGACTTGGGGATACCAAGCGCACGCTCGGCCGCGGCAAAGCCGCCGTGGTCAACCACCATCGCGAAGTAGTACAGGTCATTCAGGTCGTGCATGGCGCAGGTATCCATGGATAGAACGATAAGTGATATTTAACCATCTTTATCCCAACAGGGCAACGACCTAGTCTGCGCATCTCCGCGGCGCTGCCGCTTGCCACAGGTCTTCGCCATGAAGCTGCTCCACATCGACTCCAGCGCCCTGGGCGCCAATTCCGTCAGCCGGGAACTCAGTGCCGCCGCCGTTGCGCAGCAGCGGCTGCACCCGGGGCTGCAGGTGACGTACCGCGATCTGGATCAGGAGCCAATCCCCCACCTCAGCGGCAGGTCGTTGGCGCAGGCGGACGCCGCCGAAGCGGCCGTGGCCGAGCAGGCGATGCAGCAGTTCCTGGAGGCCGATGTCATCGTGATCGGCGCACCGATGTACAACTTCGGCATCCCTTCCACGCTCAAGGCATGGATCGACCGCATCGCGGTTGCCGGGCGTACCTTCCGCTACACCGCATCCGGCCCGGAAGGCCTGGCCGGCGGCAAGCGCGTCATCGTCGCCAGCGCGCGCGGCGGCATCTACCCCGACCCGACCAATGATTTCCAGGAGCCCTACCTGCGTCAGCTGTTCGGCTTCCTGGGCGTGGACGATGTCAGCTTTGTACGCGCCGAAGGCCTGGCCTATTCGCCGCAGCACCGCAGCGACGCGATTGCGCAGGCGCTGGCCGGCCTGCAGCAAACCGCAGACGCAGTGGCATAAGCGCGCGGCACCAAACGCAGGCCAGTGCCCTCGCCTGCGCCACAAGAGCGATAGCGACGTGCTGGGTGGGCGCAACGCGCTGCAATCCTGAGCGTGCTGCGTCATCCCGTGACTCGCGCCACGCACTACGCCATACGACCAGCCAGCCGCGTACAACGCGAAACGGGGCCACTGCTGGCCCCGTTTGCGTGTTGAACCTGCACCGTTAGTCTGCAAGAGACACTGCACTTGCTCGCGCAAGTGCGTACGTGCTGCCGGTCCAACGACCACTCCAGACTGCGCGCGTGTATGCCGAGATCACTCGACGTCTCTCCGCCGCTGCACAGCGCTCGCCGGCTGCACCGGCCACGCCGACGTCAACCGATCTTTTCCAGCCCACCCATATACGGGCGCAACACCTGCGGCACATCGATCGAGCCGTCGGCGTTCTGGTAGTTCTCCATCACCGCAATCATGGCGCGGCCCACTGCAGTACCGGAGCCGTTGAGCGTATGCAGCAATTCCGGCTTGCCGCTGGCCGGGTTGCGCCAGCGTGCCTGCATGCGCCGCGCCTGGAAGTCGCCGCAATTGGAGCACGAGGAGATTTCACGATAGGTGTTCTGCGACGGCAGCCAGACCTCCAGGTCGTAGGTCTTGATCGCCGAAAAGCCCATGTCGCCGGTACACAGCAGTACCTTGCGATAGGGCAGGCCGAGTTGTTCCAGCACCACCTCGGCACAGCGCGTCATGCGCTGGTGTTCGGCATCGCTGTCCTCCGGCGCGCAGGCGGTGACCAACTCCACTTTTTCGAACTGGTGCTGACGGATCATGCCGCGCGTATCGCGACCACCGCTGCCGGCCTCGGCACGGAAGCACATCGAATGCGCCGTCATGCGCAGCGGCAGGCGCTCGGCATCGATGATCTCGTCGCGCACGATATTGGTCAGCGGCACTTCCGAGGTGGGGATCAGATAGCGGCGCGACTCACCCACTTCGGTCTGGAACAAATCGTCTTCGAACTTCGGCAGCTGCCCGGTGCCGCGCATCGAATCGGCATTGACCAGCAGCGGCACGTTGGTTTCTTCGTAGCCGTGCGCACCCACATGCAGGTCCAGCATGAACTGCGCCAGTGCGCGATGCAGGCGCGCGATCGGCCCGCGCAGCACGGTGAAGCGCGCGCCCGACAACTTGGCCGCCGTCTCGCCATCCAGCCAGCCGTGCGGCGCGCCAAGTTCCACATGGTCCTTGACCGCAAAGTCGAACTGCCGCGGCGTGCCCCAGCGCGACTGCTCGACGTTGTCGCCTTCGTCCTTGCCCAGCGGCACGTCGCTTGCCGGCAGATTGGGCAACCCCAACGCAATGGTGTCGAGCTTGGCGCGAATCGCATCCAGCGCCTCTTCCGACGCCTTGAGCTCATCGCCGAACCCGGCCACTTCGGCCATCAGCGCGGCGACATCCTCGCCTTTCGCCTTGGCCTGCCCGATCGCCTTGGACTTGGCATTGCGCTGGCTCTGCAGTTCCTGCGTACGCACCTGGATGCGCTTGCGCTCGCTTTCCAGCGACTCCAGTTCCGCAGTGTCCAGCGAGAAACTGCGGGTGCTGCGCAGGCGCTCGGCAAGGTCGGCGGGATGTTGGCGAAGCAGGGCCGGATCTAGCATCGGAAGTCTGTGTGTCGGTGAGGAGCGCGGGATTATCGCCTGTTCCGCCACCTGCTGCGATCGATTCACCGGGGCTATGCAAGAATTATGGCGATCCTTCAGGTGAGCCCTATGCCCGCGCCCCGCCCTGCGTCCGACCGCCAGATCGTTTTGCGCCTGCCCCGCCACACGCTGAAAATTGCCGGTATCGCGTTCGCTGCCGGCCTGCTGCTGTTCCTGTTGGTGTGGGCGACCGGCCGCAAGGACGATTTCTACAAGGCCTCCCCCACCCAACCGAGCGCCGGCACGCCGGCGGCGGACGACGCCATTCAACCGCTGCCAGCGCCGCTGCCCGCCCAGGATGGCGCCAGCGACATGCCACAGGCCAAGCCGCAGGAAGAAGCGCCCACGTTGGTCGACACCGCGCCGGCGGCTCCGCCCGCGCCTGCGCCACTCCCGGAAGAGGCCGTCCCCGGTGCACCAGGAACCGCAGCGCCGGCCCCGGCCCCGGTGGCCGGCGGCAACCGCCCGGTGCCGATCCAGGGCCAGATGCCGCCGCCGCGCTACCCCTCCGCTGCGTTGCGCCGTGGCGATGCGGGCGATGTGGTGGTGCGCGTGGACGTGGATGCCGCCGGCAATCCCGGCGGCGTCACCCTGGTGCAGCGCAGTGGTTCGCGGGATCTGGACCGCGCAGCGATGGAGGCGGTCCGCCACTGGCGCTTCCACCCGGCACAGCGCAATGGCCAGCCGGTGGCGGGCAGTCTGGATGTTCCGTTCGAGTTCAAGCCTGGTCAGTAAGCGCCACTGACGGCAGCGCTGATCGGCATCGCCCGGTGCTGCCGATCGGGCAGACGGCAGCCGTCGATATGCACTGATCGAGCCCGTACACGGCCATCGATTCGCCCGGTTGCAACGGCCGCCACCGTCACTAACCTGAACATCTGCACGCCGGCAACCGCCGCCAGGCCCCGCGCCTTAGCTGCGCCTCAGGCAGTGCCGACCAGACTGGCCGCGTCATCCCAAAGATGCGCCAGGAGGTCGGCCATGTCCTTCATCTCGAACCCTTCAACGCCCCAGGCGCCAGCGATGTCGCGCGGCACTCCGCCTGTTAAGGGCCGGGGGCCGGATGCGGCAGACGATGGCGCCTCGCCATGGCTGTGGGCGACGCTGCTGGCTCTGCTGGTGGTAATCCCTGCCTGGTGGTGGAACCGGCATAGCGACGAGTCGTTTGCGACCGATACCGGCCCCGCTCCCGTCGCGAGCCGCCAGATTCTGCCCAGTGCCGATGGCCCCCGCGCGATGACGATGGTGGCGCATGCACCGGCACGCGCGGCCACCACCAGCATCGAGGCCCAACCGTTACCCGGCAATGCAATGCCCAGCTATCCCGCCGAACTGGCGCGCGCCGGCATCCAGGGCAGCCGTACCGTGCGCCTGCAGCTGGATGTGCAGGGCCGGGTGCGCGAGGTAGTCATTGTCGAACGCACCGGCAGCAACGACCCGCGCCTGGATGCGGCGGTGACCGACAGCCTGCGCCAGTGGCGCTTCGCGCCGGCCACGCGTGATGGCCATGCCGTGATCAGCAGCGTGCAGGTGCCGGTGGACTTCAGCGCAGCGCGCTGAGCCCGAAACCGGCATCCCGCGCCAGGGTGTCGAAACACGGGAACGAGGTCGCGACATTCGCTACATCGTTGACCTGCACGCTGCCGTTGGACAGCTGGCCGGCGATGGCGAACGCCATGGCAATGCGGTGGTCGCCATGGCTTTCAATCACGCCACTGCCGATGCTGCCGCCGTGGATGGTGGCGCCATCCGGCGTTTCATCGACCTGCACGCCCAAGGTGCGCAGGCCAGTGGCCATGGCGGCCAGCCGATCCGATTCCTTGACCCGCAATTCGGCAGCGCCGGTGACCACGGTCTGTCCGCTTGCCGCAGCCGCAGCCACGAACAAGGCCGGAAACTCGTCGATCATGTCCGGCACCAATGCTTCGGGGATGTGTGCGCCCTGCAACGGCGCGTAACGCACGCGCAGGTCGGCCACCGGTTCGCCGCCGTGTTCGGCATGACGTTCTTCGATGATGTCGGCGCCCATCAGGCGGAGCGCCGCCAGCAGCCCGGTGCGCCGCGGGTTCAATCCCACCGCGCGCAATACGACCTCCGAGCCGGGGATGATGCTGGCAGCCACGATGAAGAACGCCGCCGACGAAAAGTCGGCAGGCACCGCGATATCGGTGGCGCGCAGTCGCTGGCCGCCGCGCAGACGCGCGGTGCCGGGAGCGAAATCGATCTCCACGCCGAACGCCGACAACATCCGCTCGGTGTAATCGCGTGTGGGATGCGGCTCGGTCACCGAGGTCTCACCCTGTGCGTACAGACCGGCCAGCAGCACCGCCGACTTGACCTGGGCGCTGGCCACCGGCGAAACGAATGCAATGCCCTGCAATGTCTGGCCACCGTGCACCCGCAGCGGCGGCGTGCCGTCATCCTGGGTGTCGATCCTGGCGCCCATCTGCGCCAACGGGCCGGTCACCCGCCGCATCGGCCGCTTGGACAACGAGTCATCACCGACCAGCACGCTGTCGAAGCGCTGCGCGGCAAGCACGCCGGCCAGCAGACGCATGCCGGTGCCGGCATTGCCGCAGTCCAGCGCCTCGGACGGCGGCTGCAAGCCATCCACACCGACGCCATGCACGATGCGCTGCGACGCCGATGGCGTTTCGATACGCACGCCGAGCTTGGCGAAAATGGCCGCGGTGGAGCGCGTGTCTTCACCTTCGAGGAAGCCGTCGATCTGCGAGACGCCATCGGCGAGCGCGGCAAACATCACCGCACGGTGCGAGACCGACTTGTCGCCGGGAATGGCCAAGGTGCCACGCAAGGCGCTGCCTTGCCGGGCGATCCAGTGTTGCGTGCTGTTGCTCATGCGAATGATCCGAATGCTGCGCATCGCCACAGGCGGTGGCGATGCGCTTTGAAAGAGGGGCCGCGTTGCCGACACCAACGCAACGCGCCGATGGCGGCGGCTGTTCGTGCGCTTAGGGAATCGCGACCGGATACGACCCCAGCACCTTGATCTGTGCCGAATGCGCTTCCAGCTCGGCGAGTGCCTGCTTCATCGCCTCGTCTTCCACATGGCCGACCAGATCGATGAAGAAGCCGTACTCCCACTTGGCCTGGTGCGAGGGCCGCGACTCGATGCGGTTCATGCTGATGCCGTGGCGTGCGAACGGGCTGAGCACATCGAACAACGCACCCGGCTTGTCATGGATGAACACCAGCACCGAGGTGCGGTCGTGCCCGGACGAGGGAAAGATCTGCCGGCCGATCACCAGGAAGCGCGTGGTGTTGTCGTCGTCGTCTTCGATCGACTTCATGATGACCTTCTTCAGGCCATACACGTGCGCCGCGCTCTCGCCGCCGATCGCCGCAGCGTCTTCGGCGTTACGCGCGCGCCGTGCACCCTCGGCGTTGCTGGAAACGGCAATCTTCTCCACCTTGGGCAGATGCGACCGCAACCAGCCGGCGGTCTGCGCGAAGGACTGCGAATGCGCGTAGATGCGCTCGATGTCGTCCAGCCGGCCGTTGCGCGAGAGCAGATACTGATGCACGCGCAGTTCGACTTCGCCGCAGATTTTCAGGTTGGAGGTCAGGAACATGTCCAGCGTGACCTGGATGGTGCCCTGCCCGGAATTCTCCACCGGCACCACGCCGAAATCGGCATTGCCGGCTTCCACTTCCTGGAACACTTCCTCGATGGTCGCCATCGGCAGACCCACCGCCGAGCGCCCGAAATGCTTGAGCACGGCCTGCTGGCTGAAGGTGCCTTCCGGCCCCAGGTAACCGATCTTCAATGGCTCCTGCTGGGCCAGACACGCAGACATGATTTCGCGATACACGTGCACCAGCACTTCATCGCTGAGCGGGCCCTCGTTGCGGTCCACCACCATGCGCAGCACCTGCGCTTCGCGCTCGGGGCGGTAGTAGTCCACCGCCGCTGCCAGTTTGCCCTTGGCCTTGCCGACCTGGTGCGCGAAGTTGGCCCGCTCGGCGATCAATGCCTGGATGTTGCGGTCGATCTCGTCGATCTTGGCGCGCACATCGGCCAGCACCGGTGCGGCCGCGACAGGCTTGGCGACGGCCTTGGCCGGCTTGGCGACGGATTTGGCGGCCACCTTGGCAGGTTTGCTGCCGGGCGCACGTGCAGACGTGTCGGCAGACGTGCTCGCCGGGCTGTGTTTGCCGCCATTGGCGGCCTTGGGCTTGTTGGACTTGGGTGCCATCGCTGGGCATTCCTTGAAAAGACGGCGCACGCGCCTGCGCGGCATGCGCCGCGGTCGAAGTTGGACTCAGCCGTGACGCTGCTGGAAGTCGTGCATGAAGGCCACCAGTGCCTGCGCACCGGCCACCGGCATCGCGTTGTACAGCGATGCACGGATACCGCCGACGGCTTTGTGGCCCTTCAACGCAAGCAACCCGGCGGCCTTGGATTCGCTCACGAACAACGCATCCAGCTGCTCGTCCGGCAGGAAGAACGGGATGTTCATGCGCGAGCGCACCGCCGGTGTGACCAGGTTGCGATAGAAGCCGCCGGAACGATCGATGGCCGCATACACCAGGCCGGCCTTTTCCGCATTGCGCCGCGCAAATTCGGTCACCCCGCCCTGCTCCAGCATCCACTTCACGGTCAGCCCGAGCAGATACCAGTTCCAGGTTGGCGGCGTGTTGAGCATCGAATCGCGTGCCGCATGCGAGGCGTAATTGAAGATGTCCGCACGCGGCTGCCCGGCGCGCTCGAGCAGGTCGCGCCGCACGATCAGCACCGAAATCCCCACCGGCCCCAGGTTCTTCTGCGCACCGGCATAGATCAGCCCGTAACGCGAGATATCCAGCGGCTCGGACGCAATGGATGAGCTGAAATCGGCAAACAACGGCAGTGTGCCCACATCCGGTGTCTCACGGAATTCGACACCGTGGATGGTTTCGTTGGCGGTGATGTGCACATAGGCCGAGTGCGGCGACAAGGTCCAGCTGGCTACCGGCGGAATCTCGGTAAAACCGCCCGCCTGTGCATCGGCGGCAATGCGTGCGTCCACGTAAGGTGCCGCCTGCTTGATCGCGGTCTTGCCCCAGTGGCCGCTGAGCACATAGTCGGCCGCCTGGCCGGGCGCGGCGAAGTTCAGCGGCAGCAGCGCCTGGATGGTGGTGGCGCCACCGGCCGTGAACAGCACCGCATAGTCGTCAGGGATCGACAGCAAGGTGCGCAGATCGGCTTCGGCCGCGGCCGCGACCGCCATGAAATCTGCGCTGCGATGGCTGATTTCAACGATCGAGGCACCAGCGCCGTTCCACTCGACCATCTCCGCCTGCGCCTGCCGCAGGACCGATTCCGGCAATGTCGCAGGGCCGGCACTGAAATTGAACGCGCGTGTCATGGCACACCTTGTCGAGCTAGCCTTCTAGTATGCCGCAGCGCATCGGCCTTGGCAGCGGGCAAAAAAGTTGCAGCTGCATCCTTTTGACTGAGCCTGACGTAACGTGGTGACAGCCGCGGGACGAACTTCTGCCCCGGTCGGCTACTCTCACGCTGCAGCCATTGCCGGAGCCTGCCATGTCGTTTCGCACTGCTTTCAATCTGCCGTCCAGCGAGATCACCGATGAGGCCGTTTACCGCGACCGTCGTCGGCTGCTGCAACTGCTTGCGCTGACGCCGGCACTGGGCGTGGCCGGCTGCGCCGAGGCCGACCCGCCGCCACCGCCCAAGACGGTGGTGACCCCGGCGCAGGCGCGCAGCGGATTTCGCACCGCCGAGGAGTTGACCAAGCTTGAAGATGTCACCAGCTACAACAATTTCTACGAATTCGGTACCGACAAGACCGACCCGTCGAAGGCCGCCAAGACACTGAAGCTGTCGCCGTGGTCGGTGAAGGTGGGCGGCGAATGCGAAAAGCCCGGCAGCCTGTCGCTGGATGAATTGCTCAAGGGCGTCACGCCGGAAGAACGCATCTACCGGCTGCGTTGCGTGGAAGGCTGGTCGATGGTGATCCCGTGGACCGGCGTGCCGCTGGGCGAGGTGCTCAAGCGTTTCGCGCCGACCTCCAAGGCCAAGTATGTGGCGTTCACCACGCTGGCCGACCCGCAGCAGATGCCGGGTGTGCGCTATCGCTCGATCAACTGGCCGTATCGCGAGGGCCTGCGGATCGACGAAGCGATGCACCCGCTGACCTTGCTGGCCACCGGCCTGTACGGCAAGCCGTTGCCGCAGCAGAACGGGGCGCCGCTGCGCCTGGTGGTGCCATGGAAGTACGGCTTCAAGAGCATCAAGTCGATCGTGGAAATCCGCTTCGTCGAGAAGATGCCCGAGACCGCCTGGCACGAACTGCAACCCTCCGAATACGGCTTCTTTTCCAACGTCAACCCGGCGGTGGATCATCCGCGCTGGAGCCAGAAGACCGAGCGCCGCATCGCCGGCACTGCCAGCAAGCTGTTTGCCGAACGCATCGCGACCAAGCCGTTCAATGGCTATGCCGATCAGGTGGCGTCGTTGTACGCAGGCATGGATCTGAAGAAGTGGTTCTAGGCAACACGCACTCCGGTATCGACCGGTCGTAGGAGCGCACCCGGGCGCGACAGGCCTTACCGGTAAGGCCCGTCGCGCCCGGACGCGCTCCTACGCTTCATGCCCACGCGGCGTCGCTCCCCTTCTTCGAGATGGCATGGCCAAGACCTCCATTGCATTGATCGCCGCAAAGACTGCGGTACACGTTGCCGCACTGGCGCCGATGGCGCTGCTCTGTTGGCAGTTCTGGCAGGTGTGGCAGAACGGCAGCGATGCACTGGGCGCCGACCCGGTGGCCGAGATCGAGCACCGCACCGGCCTGTGGGCATTACGGTTTCTTCTGCTCACGCTGGCACTCACGCCGTTGCGCCAGCTCACCGGCCAGGCGGTGGTGATCCGCTTCCGCCGCATGCTGGGGCTCTACGCATTCTTCTACGCCAGCGTGCATCTGCTGGTATACCTGACCCTGGACCTGCGCGGCTTCTGGACGCAGATCTTCGAAGAGATTCTCAAGCGTCCCTACATCACGGTGGGGTTTGCGGCCTGGCTGCTGTTGCTGCCGCTGGCGATCACCTCGACCCAGGGCTGGATGCGCCGGCTCAAGCGCAACTGGGGCCGCCTGCACCAGTTGATCTATCCGATCGGCGTGCTGGCGGTGCTGCATTTCTGGTGGCTGGTGAAGTCCGACATCCGCGAACCGGCACTGTATGCCGGCATCCTGACCGTGCTGCTGGGCTGGCGGATCTGGAAAAAGCTCAGCGCGCGCCGAACCACAGCAAGGCGCTCAGCGCCGCCGCCAGCAACACCGCGCTGAGCAGCAGCCAGGGCCAGCGTGCGACCTTCATCGGTGCGCGCGCCGGCGCGGCGGTGGCACGCGGCGGCGGCGGCGGTTCGGAATCGGGAATGTCCCAGGTGGTGCCGTGATGGATGCGCGGGACTTCCACCACGAAGCGGTGACGCGCATCGAACACGACCTGGTCGCCGGCCTGCAACCAACCATCGCGCACCTGCACGCCATTGATCCAGCTGCCCTCTTCCGACCCCAGGTCGCGCATCAGCACGCGGTCGCCATGGCGTTCCAGGCGCGCGTGCTGGGCGGCGAACGCGGGGTCGTCGATGACGATGTCCGACGCCGGGTCGCTGCCGACCAGGCGTGAGCGGTCCAGGGTGAAGCTGCGTCCGTGGTGACGCCCGCCCAACCCGCGCAGCAGCAGGCAGACCTCGCTCAGGCCGGCATTGTCCTCCGGCGCATCGTTGGCCGGCGCGCTCGACGGCGCGCTGCGCAACAGCATCTCCACACCGTCGGCGTAGATCGCATCGCCGGGACGCAGCAAGGCCATGCGCCGCACCGGGCGTCCGTTGACGTGGATGCCGCGGATGCCATTGGCCACCTGCAGCCACAGGCCACGCTGGTCCAGGCAGAACTGCGCCAACAGCAGCGCACCCTGCGCATCGGCGACCACCCGCACGCTGCCGGAGGCATGACGGACGATCCGGTGGACGCCGGGCGTGAGGGAATGATCCGGCTGCTGCCGGTGGGTGAAATGAACTTGCAGGTCGCGCACCCGCCGCAGCCTAGCAGGTTTGCCGCCAGCAGCGGCCAACCCGGCACCTTGCACACCGCCGGAGGGCGGCGTCAGGCTGTTGTGCAGCGAAGCGTACGCGCTGGAAATGCGCGCATCGGCACCGACGCATATGTCTCCACGATGCCGCCTGAAGCGCGGCGCGAGCGGTCGCACTTGGAGCCGGACGCGCGCATGCGCACAATGCGCGCCTACTTTCGTCTCACCCAGGCAGCTCATGTCCAGCATCGATATCCGCCACGACCATTCCCTGCCGCCGGCCCAGGCCCGCGCGGCGATCGACGAGGCGGCGCGCAAGCTGACCGATCGCTACGGCGTCGCCTCGCATTGGGAAGGCGACACCTTGCGCATCGCCCGCGCCGGTGTGGATGGTGCGATCACCTTGCTGCCGCAGCAGGTGCACGTGACGGCCGAGCTCGGCTTCCTGCTGTCTGCCGTGCAGCCGATGGTGGAATCGGAAATCCGCCGCCTGCTGGCGGAAAAACTCGCCTGAGCCAGCGCTTCGCGCAGGTTTGCCGCTTCAGCGACAAGTCACCCGCCCAGCATGCGATGGGCGGATGCTTGGGCCAGGCCTGATCGGGTGGCGCTTCACCTGCCCGATGCAGGACCGGCACTAGGGTGAACGCAACGTCACTTTGGCAATCGACAGGAGCATTCCATGACGACCGGATACGACCAGAACGGCAATCGCGACCACACGGCGTCGGGCTTCCAGGCCCAGGCAGAACAGATCTCGCGCCGGCTCGGCGAATCGGCGCAGACCGTGTGGCTGGCGGGACTCGGCGCGCTGGGCCGCGTGCAGAGCGAAGGCGGTAAATTGTTCGACTCGCTGGTCCGCGAGGGCGCTGCCTACGAGCGCACCGGCCAGCGCAAGGCGGCCGAAGGCGTGGACGAGCTGCGCGAAGAAGTGGAGACCCAGTTCGAGCAGGCACGCGACACTGCGGTGCGCGGCTGGGACAAGTTGGGCAAGGCCTTCGACGAGCGCGTCAAGGGCGTGCTGCGCACGCTCAACATCCCCGAGCAGGAAGAACTGGAAACACTTCGCCGTGAAGTGGAGTCGCTGAAGGCACAGGTGCGGGCCAATACCGCCGCGACCAAGCGGGCCAACCGCACGGCCAACCAGGCCGCGCAGGCTGCCAGCAGCGAGACGACCAGCGCAGGCACCACCGCCGGCACCTCGCAGACCGGCAATTCGGCGGCTTTCGACGGGGAGTGAACTGCGGGAAGGGGTTGGCCTGGAGAACTACATGCAGGGCGTCGCACAGACGCCCGTCCACGGCCGACGTCATGCGGAGCCGGGTCGCCCCGGACCGCACCGGGGTCAAGCGATAGCCGCGCCGCCACCGTGTTGCAAAGCAGCATGGTTTTACAGACAATCGGGGACGACCCGCCAGTCCTGTATTACGAAGTCCGTTTGCTCCCCTCCCCTCACGGCTTCAGACTGGCGGGTCTTTCGTTGCCTGGGTCACGGCTCGTGACATCGCCGCCCGCGATCCATTGACGAATCCGGTACGAAGGATTCTTCTAGGCGCATCGACTCGTAATACGCGCCATCCCTTCGCTTGATGCTTATGCCTTCCTGGATTCTGGCGCTCCTGGCTGCACTGCTGCTGTGGTTGGCGGTGTGCGCTTACTTCTGGCTGGTGCGGCGTCGCGCCAACGAAACCGACGAAGGCATCCGTGCGCTGGCCGCCCTGCATTGGCGCGACTTCTCCGCAGTGGTGCTGCGGGTGCTGCAGGACCAACGTGGCTGGCAACCGACCCAGCTACCGCAGGACGGCCTGCCCACCGCCGATTTCATGATGCAGACCGATCACGGCACCCGCCTGGTGGCCTGCAAGCATGGCCGCGGCTATCGCATCGGCGTGGCTGCAGTGAACGAACTCGGGGCGATGGCACGGCTGGCCGGCGCTGGCGGCGGGGTGATGGTGACCGAAGGCCGCATGGAGCGCGAAGGCCTGGCTGCGGCAGACAAGCAATCCATCGAAGTGCTGGACGGCACGCGCCTGTGGCCCTTGCTCAAACCCTATCTGCCAGGCGATGTGGAGACCCGCGTGGTGACCCTGGCGCGGCGCCGCGCGCTCCGCCACAGCGTCATTGCCGGTGCCGCCCTGGCCACGCTTGCCCTGGTGGCGGTGCTGGCACTGCACCCGCCCGAGCCACAGCCGGCACCGCCCGTTGCGGCCTCGCGGGCGGGCGCAACGCCGCCGAGCCCTCCCGTTGCAGCCGCCATGAACGCTGCACAGCCCGCAGCGACGGCAGCGCCAGTCGGCGCCGCGACGGCAACCAGCGCAGAGCCGGATGCCGACACCCTGCAAGGCTATCGGCGCGAGGTGTCGAGGGCATTGGCGCAGACGCCGGGCCTGGTGCGCGGGATCTGGATCACCCAGGCGACGCTTGCGGTGGATCGCGCGGTGGACGATGGCGCGGCATGGCCGCTGATCTGCCGCGAACTGCAGCGTTACCCCTATCTGCGCACGGTGCGCGTGCAGCTCAACCCCCGACCGGGCGTGGACGAGCCGGTGCGCTGGCGGCAATGCACCACGATCTGATGCGGGTGCACCGCGATGGTCTGCCAACCCGCCGGTAAACATATCGGGACGTCGGATGTGGGCACGCGCGAGTCCAGTCGATCCCGCGCTGATCTGTGGGCGCGGCTGGGCGATGACTGCGACGCGCCTCCCGTCATTGCGCATGCAGCGGCCTGCCATTTACGACAGCTGGGCCAGGCGAGCCGGGCTCTCGATGCCGCCGTGCACACCGGCGTTGCAGCGACTGCGTTCTGCAACGCGATAGGCCCTACGCGGGAGCCGCGCGCGAGGCTCCAGTACAGCGTCAGCGCATGCCCGGCGCAAACCGCGCCACCAGATCGTAGGAGCCGCCCAGAAACAGCTGGCGCACATAGGTCACCGGTTGCTCGCCACGCCAGGTGTGGCGGTCGATCACCAGACAGGCCGCGCCTTCGTCCACCTGCAGGCTGCGTGCCTGCGCGGCATCGGCGCTGACTGCGCTGATGCGGTGTTCGGCACGCGTCCACGGTACGTTGCGCAACAGCCAGCTGCCGGGAGCGAGCGTGGTGAATGGCTCATGCAGGGCCTCGGGGACGGTGGTGACATCGATCACGCGCTGTTCCAGCGCAAAAGGGCTGCCATCGGCCAGATGCAGGCTGTCCAGCGCGAGCAGCTTGCCGGTGCTGCCCAGCGCGCGCTCCTGCGGCACGCGCCGGCGCACAGTGCGCAGCCGCCGCGACAACAGCGAAAACGCGTAGCGATGTCCGCGCGTGGTCATCTCCACTTCAATATCCGGGATCGAGAGCGCCACCTGCTCCAGATGCGGATGCGGGCGCGCCACGAACGAGCCGGTGCGGCGGCGACGCTCGATCATGCCGGCGTCGGCCAGCAGGCCGAGCACCTTGTTGACGGTCATGCGCGAGCAGCCGTACTGCGCCATCAGTTCATGCTCGGGCGGGATGCGGTGCCCGGGTGGCCAGTCGCCGCTATGAATGCGTTGCTCCAGATCCTGCCGGATGCGGTGATGCAAGGTGCCGGGCGCGGCGATGGGGGTGGCGGTCAAAGCGGAGGTCTCCGGTCAGACCTGCATTGTGCGCGCATCGGCTCCCTTGCCCAGCACTGTGCGCAACACCTGTGCAAACCGCGCGGCGATGCGTGCGCGGTCGATATGCCGGCCATCGCGCACCACCGCACGCCCGGCGCGCCAGACGGTACGGACCGCCCCCGCGCGCGTGGCGAACACCCAGCTGTCCAACAGCGCGTCGTCGTCGCGCGCGAGCAAGGCCGGGTGCGAGGTCTCCAGCTCCACCAGATCGGCCGCGGCGCCTGTCTGGATTCCGTGCACCGCGCTGCCCAGTGCCTGTGCCGCACCCCTGCCGGCCTGGTCGTACAACCAGCGCCCGCTCGACACATCGGCGGGCGCCAGCACGTTGCGCGCCTGCACGCTGAGCCGCTGGCCATATTCGAGCAGGCGCAGCTCTTCGGCGGCATCGATCAGCACATTGGAATCCGAACCCACACCGAAGCGGCCACCTGCGGCGGCGAACACCTGCATCGGGAAGATCCCATCACCCAGATTCGCCTCGGTGATCGGGCATAGCCCGACCACCGCGCCGCGATCGGCAATGGCCTGCACTTCACTGCCGGTGACATGCGTGGCGTGCACCAGGCACCAGCGCGCGTCCACCGGCGCATTGGCCAGCAACCAGTCAACCGGGCGCTGGCCCGACCAGGCCAGGCAGGCATCGACCTCGCGCTGCTGCTCGGCAATGTGGATGTGCACCGGGCCATCGGTCAGCGGCAGCAGTGCCATCAGCTGGTGCGGCGTGACCGCGCGCAGGCTGTGCGGCGCCAGGCCGAGCACGCCGTCGGGCAGCGCAGTGAGGCTTTGCCTGCAATCGTCGAGCAGCCGTGCGAAGCCGTCGATGTCGTGGATCAGGCGCTTCTGCGCCGCGCTGGGTGCGGCGCCGCCAAAATCCGAGTGCGCGTAGAACACCGGCAGCAGGCTCAGCCCGATGCCGGTACTGGCAGCGGCAGCGACGATGCGCCCGGACATTTCGCCGGCATGCGCGTAAGGCGCGCCGCCGGGGCTGTGGTGCAGGTAATGGAATTCGCCGACGCGGGTGAAGCCGCTTTCCAGCATCTCCACATACGCCTGCTCGGCGATCGCCTGCAGGCTGTCCGGGTCGAGCCGGTCGACAAAGCGGTACATCAGCTCGCGCCAGCTCCAGAAGCTGTCACCGCGACGCCCACCCACTTCGGTCAGGCCGGCCATGCCGCGCTGGAAGGCGTGGCTGTGCAGGTTGCCCAGGCCGGGCAGCAGCGCCCCGGCGCGTGTATCGGTGGCAGCCACCGCGGTATCGGCCTGCACCGACACGATGCGCCCCTGCGCCAGGCCGATGCGCACACCGCTGGCCCAGCCGCCTGGCAACAGGGCCCGCGCTGCCCACAACGCTTGTACCGGCTGGTCTGCCACTGGACACCCTCGATTGACGAACTTATTGTATATACATATCAGACACCACGAGCCTGCGCCATGCATTGCGACGTTCTCTGGCACAACGCGCAGCTGATGACCCTGGATGCTCCAGGCGGCGGTCTGGGGCGGGTGGACGATGGCGTGGTCGCCTGCCTGGACGGCCGCATCGTGTATGCCGGCCCGGCCGCGCAGGCGCCGGGGTTCGCAGCGGCCACCACGCACGACTGCCAACGACGCTGGATCAGCCCGGGCCTGATCGATTGCCACACGCACCTGGTGTATGCCGGCAACCGCGCCAACGAATTCGAGCAACGTCTGCGCGGCGCCAGCTACGCCGATATCGCCGCAGCCGGTGGTGGCATCGTGGCGACCGTGCGGGCCACCCGCGCTGCCGACGATGCCGCCCTGCTCGCTGCCAGCCTGCCGCGCCTGGATGCACTGCTTTCCGAAGGAGTGACCACGCTGGAAATCAAATCCGGCTACGGGCTGACGCTGGAGGACGAAACCAAGCAACTGCGCGTGGCGCGCGCGCTCGCCGGCCTGCGTCAGGTCGAGGTGGTACCGACGTTTCTCGGTGCGCATGCGGTGCCGCCGGGCAGCGATGCGCAGCCTTACATCGATGCGGTCTGCACCCGGATGATTCCGGCGATTGCCGCGCATGGCCTGGCCGAAGCGGTCGACGTGTTCTGCGAGCACCTGGCGTTCACGCCTGCCCAGGCCGAACAGGTCTTTATCGCCGCGCAGGCGCACGGGCTGGGCATCAAGATCCATGCCGAGCAGCTGAGTAACCAGCATGGCGCGGCGCTGGCCGCGCGCCATGGGGCGTTGTCGGCCGACCACATCGAATACCTGGACCAGGACGGCGTGGCCGCCATGGCCGCTGCCGGCACCGTGGCGGTACTGCTGCCCGGTGCGTTCTATTTCACCCGCGACACCCAGTTGCCGCCGATCGACGCCCTGCGCACGGCGGGGGTGCCACTGGCCCTGGCCACCGACTGCAACCCCGGCACTTCGCCGCTGACCAGCCCGCTGCTGGCGATGAACATGGCGGCCACGTTGTTCCGCATGACCGTGGACGAATGCATCGCCGGCTTCACCCGCGAGGCTGCGCGTGCGCTCGGCCGCAGCGCGCGGTTGGGCCGGTTGCGCGCCGGCCTGGACTGCGACCTGGCGATCTGGGACATCGATGCGCCGGCCGACCTGGTCTATCGCATGGGCTTCAACCCGCTTCACGCCCGCGTCTGGCGCGGGCATTCGACCTGATTCACTGGAGTTGTCATGAGTGCTTCTGTTGTCTTGCAACCCGGCCACGTGACGCTGGCGCAGTGGCGTGCGCTGTATCGCGGCGCCGAGGTGAGGATGGACGACGCCTGCGCGGCTGCGGTGCTGCGCAGCGCACAGACGGTGGAGGCCATCGTCGCGCGTGGCGAGCCGGTCTATGGCGTCAACACCGGCTTCGGCAAGCTGGCCAGCGTGCGCATCGAGCGCGACGACCTGCAGACCCTGCAGCGCAATATCGTGCTGTCGCATGCGGCCGGCGTCGGCGAGCCCACGCCGGTGCCGGTGGTGCGGCTGATGATGGCGCTCAAGCTCACCAGCCTGGCGCAGGGTGCGTCCGGCGTGCAACCGGGCACGCTGGCATTGCTGGACGCGATGCTGCATGCGGGCATCACTCCGGTGGTGCCGTGCCAGGGGTCGGTCGGGGCGTCCGGCGATCTGGCGCCGCTGTCGCATCTGGCGGCAGTGATGATCGGCGTTGGCGAAGCCTTCGTCGGCGGGCAACGGTTACCTGCTGCCGACGCGCTTGCACACGCGCAACTGCAACCGCGCGTGCTTGGCGCAAAGGAAGGCCTGGCGCTGCTCAACGGCACGCAATTCTCCACCGCCTGCGCGCTGGCCGGCCTGTTCGAGATCGAAACCGTGTTGCAGGCCGCACTGGTGACCGGTGCGCTGTCGGTGGAAGCGGCCAAGGGCTCGGATACGCCGTTCGATGCACGCATCCACGCACTGCGCGGGCAGCCGGGGCAGATCGCGACCGCCGCGGCGTTGCGCGCATTGATGGCCGATTCGGCGATCCGCGAATCGCACCGGCGCGGCGATGTGCGCGTGCAGGACCCGTATTGCCTGCGCTGCCAGCCGCAGGTGATGGGGGCAGCGCTGGACATCATGCGGCAGGCCGCGCGCACGCTGGAAATCGAAGCCAACGGCGTGTCCGATAATCCGTTGGTATTCAGCGACACCGGCGAGGCGCTGTCGGGCGGCAACTTCCATGCCGAGCCGGTGGCCTTTGCCGCCGACATGCTGGCGATGGCGGTGTGCGAGATCGGCTCGATCAGCGAGCGCCGCACCGCGATGCTGGTCGATCCGGCCTTGTCCGGTCTGCCGGCGTTTCTCACCCCGCGCCCGGGTTTGAACTCCGGCTTCATGATTCCGCAGGTCACCGCCGCGGCCCTGGTGTCGGAGAACAAACAGCGCGCCTACCCGGCCAGCGTGGATTCGATTCCAACCTCCGCCAACCAGGAAGATCATGTGTCGATGGCCGCGCATGGTGCGCGCCGTCTGCTGGCCATGGCGGAAAACGCCGCGCACGTGATCGGCATCGAGCTGCTGGCGGCGGTGCAAGGCTGCGACTTCCATGCGCCGCTGCGCTCCAGTGACGCACTGGAAGCGGCACGCGCATTGCTGCGGGCGCAGGTGCCCACGTTGCAGGACGATCGCTACTTCCACCCGGACATGCTGGCCGCCAGCGCACTGGTGCGGTCGGGCGCCCTGGCCGAGGCGGTGGCGATTGCGTTGCCGGGTGTGGAGCCGCAGGCATGATGCGGCGCGTTGCAGCTTACCTGTGCAACATTCCGGCGCCATGCGATGCAGCCGCGCGCGCATGCGCAGGATCTGCGGGCACTGCGTTTGGCTGCTGCGTCCAGCGCGAAGCCGGCCTGCATGCCACTGATTGCTGCCGCCGGCCGCACTCGCTCGCCGCTGCGCGCATCACCGGAGCGCAACGATGAGTGCCCTGCCCGGCTGGCTGGAGATCCACCGCGGCAACGCCCCCCTGCTGATCAGTTTCCCGCACACCGGAACCGAGTTACCCGATCTGGTTGCCGGCCAGTTTGCCTCGCCGTGGCTGGCGCGCCGCGATGCAGACTGGTGGGTGCATCAGCTCTACGATTTTGCGCAGTCGCTGGGCGCCACTACGGTGCGCACCACGATCAGCCGCTCGGTGATCGACGTCAATCGCGACCCCAGCGGCGTTTCGTTGTATCCGGGCCAGAACACCACCGGCCTGTGTCCGCTGACCACCTTCGACAATCAACCGCTCTATGCCGAAGGCCAGGCGCCGGATCAGGCACAGATCGACCTGCGCCGCACCCGCTGGTTCGACCCGTACCACGCCGCGCTAGCCGACGAGATTGCGCGCCTGCGCCAGCAGCACGCAAGCATCGTGGTGTACGACGCGCATTCGATTCGCTCCTTCATCCCGCACCTGTTCGACGGCGAATTGCCGCAGTTCAACATCGGCAGCAACGACGACCGCAGCTGCGACCAGGCGCTGGCCGACGCGGTGGAGCAACTGTGCCGCAGCAGCGGCTCCAGTACGGTACGCAACGGGCGTTTCAAGGGCGGCTGGATCACCCGCCATTACGGGCAACCCGACCAAGGCGTGCACGCCCTGCAGATGGAGCTGGCCTGCCGCGGCTACATGCGCGAACCCGACACCATCACCCCGGACAACTGGCCCACTCCGTGGCAGCCGGTGCACGCCGCTGCCTTGCGCGCGGTATTGCGGCACGTGCTGCTGGCCTGTCTGGCATTCGCCAACGCACCCCGAACCGACACCACGCCGCACGCGGCCCACCGTTGATTGCAAGGAACCCGGCATGACCCGTCACGATGCTACCCGCGTCATCCGCGCTGCCACCGGCACCACGCTCACCGCCAGGAGCTGGCTCACCGAAGCCCCGCTGCGCATGCTGATGAACAACCTGGACCCGGACGTGGCCGAGCGCCCGCAGGAACTGGTGGTGTACGGCGGCATCGGCCGCGCCGCGCGCGACTGGGAATCCTTCGATGCGATCGTGGCTGCGCTCACGCGACTGGAAGATGATCAAACCCTGCTGGTGCAATCGGGCAAACCGGTCGGCGTGTTCCGCACCCACGCCGATGCGCCGCGCGTGCTGATCGCCAACTCCAATCTGGTACCGCGCTGGGCCAATTGGGACCACTTCAACGCGCTGGATCAAAAAGGCCTGGCGATGTACGGGCAGATGACCGCCGGCAGCTGGATCTACATCGGCGCGCAGGGCATCGTGCAGGGCACCTACGAAACCTTCGTGGAAATGGGCCGCCAGCACTACGGCGGCAGCCTGGCCGGCAAGTGGCTGTTTACCGGTGGCCTGGGCGGCATGGGCGGCGCGCAACCGCTGGCGGCGGTGATGGCCGGCGCGTCCTGCCTGGCCGTGGAATGCCGCCGTTCCAGCATCGACATGCGCCTGCGCACCGGGTATCTGGATACCTGGACCGATTCGCTGGACGAAGCGCTAAGGCTGATCGAGGAATCGTGCACAGCGAAGACGCCGCTGTCGGTCGGCCTGCTCGGCAATGTCGCCGACGTCCTGGACGAACTGCTGCTGCGCGGGATCAAGCCGGACCTGCTGACCGACCAGACCTCCGCACACGACCCGGTCAACGGCTACCTGCCGCAAGGCTGGAGCGTGGAAGAGTGGGACGCAAAGCGCGTGAGCGCACCGAAGGAGGTGGAAGCCGCCGCGCGCGAGACGATGGCCAACCACATCCGCGCCATGCTCACCTTCCACGCGCTCGGTGTGCCCACCGTGGACTACGGCAACAACCTGCGCCAGATGGCGCTGGAACAAGGGGTCGACGATGCGTTCGACTTCCCCGGCTTCGTCCCCGCCTACATCCGCCCGCTGTTCTGTCGCGGCATCGGCCCGTTCCGCTGGGTCGCGCTGTCCGGCGACCCGGAAGACATTGCCAGGACCGATGCCAAGGTCAAGGAACTCATCCCCAACGATGCGCACCTGCATCGCTGGCTGGACATGGCGGCCGACAAGATCGCCTTCCAGGGCTTGCCCGCGCGCATCTGCTGGGTCGGGCTGGGCGACCGCCATCGGCTGGGGCTGGCCTTCAATGCGATGGTGCGCACTGGCGAGCTCAAGGCGCCGGTGGTGATCGGCCGCGACCATCTGGATTCGGGCAGCGTGGCCTCGCCCAACCGCGAAACCGAGGCGATGGCCGACGGCTCCGATGCCGTGTCCGACTGGCCCTTACTCAATGCCCTGCTCAACACTGCCAGCGGCGCCACCTGGGTGTCGCTGCACCATGGCGGCGGCGTCGGCATGGGCTTTTCGCAGCATGCCGGCATGGTCATTGTCTGCGACGGCAGCGAGGCGGCCGACAAGCGCCTGGAGCGCGTGCTCTGGAACGACCCCGCCACCGGCGTGATGCGGCACGCCGACGCCGGTTATGCGATTGCACGGGATTGCGCAGACGCACAGGGACTGGATTTGCCCGGGATTACGGGCAAAAGAGGTCAATGAGATCTGCGATCGTTTGAATAGCCACGGATTGCGCCAGCGGCCGGGCATGGAGCCGCCGCCCTTCCCACGGGGGGTTATGGCCGCACCGGCGTCGACTGATCCCTCGCCCCTCGCGGGCGGGGCTGAACGCGCTCGGCGTGGGCAAGGCCGACCTCACGCCTGACCACCGCATCACACTCCCGGCGATTGCCCTCAAGAACGCCGCTGCCTGGCCGACAAGGTATGCAACGTTTCGAGGAATCTCCATGGGCATCTTGATCTACCTGGTGCCTGCATTCGCACTCTGGGCCCTGATCGCCACGGCACTGGCATTCGTCCGCGGCCGCCAGCTGCGCGCCGAGTCCGGCCAGCTTGCCAGCACCCAGGACAGCCTTGGCCGCTACCAGGCAGCGCTGTCGCAGCTGAAGGCGCGTGCGGCGGCCAGCGCGCTGGAGCTGGAATCGCTGCAGCGCAGCTACGCTGTGCTCAAGCAGTCGCTGGACCAGCAGGAGCAGAACGCAGCCGGGCAGCAGGACGCCGCGGCCACCGAGGTGATCCCGATGGTGATGGTGCAGCGGCTGGATATCGCCAACGAGATCGGCACCCTGTTTGCGCATGTCGCCCGCGTGGCACGCAGCCTGCGTCGCTACAGCGCCTACAGCCGCGGCCACAGCGCGCCGGAGCCGAGCACCGCGCGCTACGACCTGCACTGGCTGGCGGACTGCCTGCACAGCTTCGATCAGATCGGCCACGCGCTGGTACGCGGCAATGTGGCGGCCTTGATCACCGCGTGCCAGGATCTGCTGTCGATGTACGACCATTATTTGAAGGACGGCTCCGGCTACAACAGCCGTGACACCTTCCAGCGCCTGAGCAGCGATGTACCACTCTCCGAAGCCACCGATGCCATCCGTTCCATCATCGTCAAGGCGACGCTGGCGCAGGATGTGCGCGATGCGGTGCGGGACGATGAGGTGGCGGCGAACGTTGGCTGAATCGGGAATCGGGAATCGGGAATCGGGAATCGGGAATCGTAAGAGCGTACGGCCTGATGCATCCCGATGTGGCGTTACGCCTATTGCCGAGGATGCGTACCGTGCGAATTAACAGTGAATCGGGAATCGCAGGAGCGTACGGCCTGATGCATCGCTGATGTGGCGTTGCGCCTCTCCACGAGGATGGCGTCTCGAGCGAATCAAGCGTTTTAGCCCCCGTGATTTTCTGCAAAAAGCGCACCGCTTGCGGTGCGCTTTCTTTGTTTCATGCTTGGGCATTCTGGAGCAGCCGACGAGTGATGCAGACGAGCGTGGTTGCGGGCGGCCGTGCGCCTGGTCGCGCCATATATGCATCGGCGCATTCCGATTTCAGACACCGGCCGCGCGGCTCGGCAGCCACGCAGCCGTGTCATCGCCGGCTTTACCAGCGATCTTCGATCGCCCCCAGCATCATGGCGCCTGCTGCGGTAGCGCGTAGGCCACCAACGCATCGCCTGCCGGGGTCTCCATGAAATGATGCCCGCCGGCCATGATGACCAGATATTCGCGGCCGCCATACGCGTACACCATCGGGTTGGCCTGGCCGCCGGCTGGCAACTTGGCATGCCACAGCTCCTTGCCGGTGGCCAGATCGATGGCGCGGATCAGGTCGTCGGTGGCGGCGGCGATGAAGATCAAACCGCCTGCCGTCACCACAGCGCCGCCGTTGTTGGGCGTGCCGATCTCGATCGGCAACCCGGAGCGGATGCCGAACGGGCCATTGCCGCGTGCGCTGCCGAACGGGCGGTCCCACAGCGTCTTGCCGCTGGCCAGATCGATGGCGCGGATGCCGCCGTACGGCGGTTCCTTGCACAGCAATTTGGTGAACGGCAGCCGCCAGCCGGCGTTGACGTTGATCGCATACGGCGTACCCGCCTGCGGGTCGCCCGCGCCTTCTGCGCCACCGGCATCGCCACGTACCTCGTCGCGCGGTGCCCAGCCCAGTTTGTCGGCCTTGGCGCGCGGCACCAGCAGGTTGTAATTGGGCATGTCGTTGTAGTTGGCCACGATCACGCCGCGCTGCGGGTCGACCGCCACGCTACCCCAATCCGAACCGCCGTTATAGCCGGGGTATTCGATCGAATGGCGCTCCGCTTCCGGCGGCGTGTAGATGCCCTTGTAGCTGGCGGTGCGGAACTGGATGCGACAAACCAGCTGGTCGATCGGGGTCATGCCCCACATGTCGCGCTCGGTCAGATCCGGCTTGCGCAGCGTGTGATACAGCGAAAACGGCTGGGTCTTGGCGCGCATCTGCGGCTCCACGCCGCCGCCCGGCACCGCACGTTCTTGCACGCCCACCAGCGGCTTGCCGGTGCGCCGGTCCAGCACATACAACTCGCCCTGCTTGCTCGGCAGCAAGACCGCCGGCACGTTGACGCCGTCCTTGGGGAAATCGATCAGGCTTGGCTGCGAGCCAAGGTCGTAATCCCAGGCATCGATGTGGGTGGTCTGGAAATTCCACGCCGGCTTGCCCGTGGTCACATCCAGCGCCACCAGCGAGGTCGCGTAGCGATTCTCCTGCGGCGTGCGCGAGCTGCTCCAGTAATCTGCGGTGGAATTGCCCATCGGCAAATACACATAGCCCAGCTGCTCATCGGCGGCCGCCGTGGTCCACATGTTGGGTGTGCCACGCGTCCAGCTCTGGCCCGGCGGCGGTGCACCGTTCCAGTCCGGATGCGTCATATCCCAGGCCCAGCGCAACTTGCCGGTCACTGCATCGAAGCCTTCGATCACACCGGAAGGCTCGTAACGCCTCTGCCCGTCGAGCACCTGATGGCCGGTGACCACCACGCCACGCACGATGGCCGGTGGCGAATTGATCGACACATAGCCCGGCGGCGTCTGCCCCATGCCGACGGTGATATCGACCTGCCCATTGCTGCCGAAGTCCGGGCATGGCGTACCGCTGCGTGCATCCAGTGCGATCAAGCGGCCGTCCAGCGTGCCTTCGATCACCCGCGTGCGGCACAGCGCTGCCGTTGCCGTTGCCGTTGCGTCTGCAGTGTTGGCGGCTGCCGGCACTTCGTAATACGACACCCCACGGCAGGCCGCGGTGTATGGAATCGCCTCGTCCTTGACCTTGGGATCGTAGCGCCAGCGTTGCTTGCCGCTGGCGGCATCCAGTGCGATCACCTGGTTGCGCGCGGTGCACAGGTACAGGCTGTCGCCTACCTTCAGCGGCGTGGTCTCCGCGCCCCAGCGCTTGCTCGGCAGATCGCCGGTATGGAATACCCACGCCTGCTGCAACTGCGCCACATTGTCGCGATTGATCTGCTGCAGCGGCGAGTAACGTTGCCCGGCCTGGCTGCGCCCGTAGGCAGCCCAGTCGCCGTCGGCAGGTGCGTTCGCCGGCTGTGCGCCAGGTGCCGCACCCGGGGCGGATGCAGTGCGATTGAGCAGACCACCCACCATGCCGGCCGCCTGCGCCAGCGCGCCATCGGCTTCGGTAACGCCGTGCGGCACGAAGGCCAGCACGAAGGCGACCACGAACACTGCCGCCAACGCGCCCGCCACGCTGCGCGAGACCGCGCGCGACACCGGGCGTTGCAATTTCGGGAGCAACAGCGCGAGCACGAATGCCAGGCCGACGATCAGGCCCAGGCGCGGCACCCAGCGCCAGTAATCGCTGCCCGATTCCCACCATGTCCACAGCAGCGAACCCACCACCACCGCAGCAAACCACCATGCGCCCGCATTGCGGCCCCACACCAGCAAGACGCCGGCAATCACCATTGCCGCACCGGCCGGCAGGTAATACCAGGAGCCACCCAGCGCGGCCAACCACACGCCACCGGCCAGCAGTACTGCGCCCAGCACGGCAATCACACCTCCCAATATCGCCAGCGCCCAATGGCCGCGACCGGAAGGACGATCCAGAATCGTCATCACTTGTTCCTCTTCGACTCAGCGGCAACGCAACGCCGCCGCACCGCCAACCACCTTCGGCCCGCGCGGGTGAAAGAGCCGCCTTTTTCGCGACAATCGGTCGAGGACACTGCGTTGCAGATGTCATGGCCTGCAACCATGACGGGCATAAAAAAAACGCCGGCTTCCGCCGGCGTTTTTGGTCAGCTGCAGCAATGCCGCTGCACGATCAACCGATCATTCTTCGGTTGCCGGCGGCACTACGGTGGCCTGCGCAGCTGCGTCTTCCACCACATCGTCCACTTCATCCAGCGATGCATCCAGGCGTTCGACCGCCTGCAGCTTTTCGCCCTTGGACAGACGGATCAGCGTCACGCCCTGGGTGTTGCGGCCCACGCGCGAGATTTCCGAACCGCGTGTGCGCACCAGCGTGCCGCCATCGGAAATCAGCAACACTTCGTCGGTGGCGCCCAGCAGCACTGCACGCACCAGCTTGCCGTTGCGCTCGGTGGTCTGGATGCCGATCACGCCCTGGGTGCCACGCCCCTTGCGCGGATATTCGGCCAGCGGGGTGCGCTTGCCGTAGCCGTTCTCGGTGGCGGTCAGGATGTAGGCCACGTTGCCGTCGTCGGCGACCTCGATCACGGCAGGCTCGCCGCCATCGGTGGCTTCCACCACGTCATCGACCTCGTCGCCTTCGATCTCTTCTTCGACACCGCCGGCACGCTCGGCCACGATCAGGCTGACCACTTCCTCGCCCTTGGTCAGGCGGATACCGCGCACACCGGTGGCGGTACGGCCCATCGAACGCACGGTGGATTCGCCAAAGCGCACGGTCTTGCCGTTGGAGGCGAACAGCAACACGTCGCGGTCGCCATCGGTCAACGCCACGCCCACCAGCGCATCGCCTTCGTCCAGATTGATCGCGATCTTGCCGCGCGCCAGACGGAAGGCGAATTCGCTCAGCGGCGTCTTCTTGACCGTACCGTTGCGGGTAGCGAAGAACACATAGCGGTTGTCGGCGTACTCGCGCACCGGCAGCACCGCCTGCACGCGCTCGCCGGATTCCAGCGGAATCCAGTTGATGATCGGGCGGCCACGCGCATTGGAGCCGGCTTCAGGCAGCTGATGCACCGGCAGCCAGAACACCTTGCCGCTGCTGGTGAAGGTCAACAGCGTATCGTGCGTGTTGACCAGCCACAGCTGGTCGATGAAATCTTCTTCCTTGGTCGCGGCGGCAGACCGGCCACGGCCGCCACGGCGCTGCGCACGATAAGCGCTCACCGGCTGGCGCTTGGCATAGCCGGCATGCGACAACGTCACCACCACGTCTTCCGGCGCGATCAGATCCAGGATGTCCAGATCTTCTTCGCTGTGACGGATTTCGGTGCGGCGTTCGTCGCCGTACTCTTCGCGGATATTGATCAGCTCGTCGCGGATCACCTGCAGCAGCACGTCCGGGTTTTCCAGGATGCGGATCAGGCCTTCGATGACGCCGAGCAACTGCTTGTACTCGTCGGTCAGCTTTTCCTGTTCCAGGCCGGTCAGGCGATGCAGACGCATTTCCAGGATCTGCGACGCCTGCACTTCGCTGAGCTGGTAAAAGCCCTTGATCAGGCCCACGCCCGGCGGCAGATCTTCCGGCTTGGACGCCTCGGCACCGGCCGCGCCCAGCAGCGCGCCCACCAGACCCGGTTGCCAGGTCTTGGCCAGCATGCGCTCGCGCGCTTCCTGCGGGTTGGCCGAGGTCTTGATCAACTCGATCATTTCATCGATGTTGGCCAATGCAACGGTCAGGCCTTCCAGCACGTGCGCACGCGCACGCGCCTTGCGCAGTTCGTAGATGGTGCGGCGGGTGACCACCTCGCGGCGGTGGCGGATGAACGCCTCCAGCATCTGCTTGAGGTTCATCAACTGCGGGCGGCCGTCGATCAACGCCACCATGTTGATACCGAACACCGACTCCATCTGGGTCTGCTGATACAGGTTGTTGAGCACAACCTCGGCCGACTCGCCGCGCTTGATTTCGATATAGATGCGCATGCCGTCCTTGTCGGACTCATCGCGCAGCTCGCTGATGCCTTCGAGCTTCTTTTCCTTGACCAGCTCGGCGATCTTTTCGATCAACCGCGCCTTGTTCACCTGGTACGGGATCTCGGTGACGACGATCGCCTCGCGGCCGTTGTCGGCCACTTCCACATCGGCCTTGGCACGGATGCGCACGCGGCCACGGCCGGTGCGATAACCGGCGGCGATGCCGGCGGTGCCGTTGATGATGCCCGCGGTGGGGAAATCCGGGCCCGGGATGTATTCCATCAGGCCTTCGACATCCAGCTCCGGGGTGTCGATCAGCGCGATGCAGGCGTTGATCGCCTCGGTCAGGTTATGCGGCGGGATGTTGGTGGCCATGCCCACCGCGATACCGGCCGAACCGTTGACCAGCAGGCTCGGGAACCGGGTCGGCATGACCGTCGGTTCCAGTTCCTTTTCGTCGTAATTGGGCTGGAAATCGACGGTTTCCTTGTCGATGTCGGCCATCAACTCATGCGCCAGCCGCGACATGCGCGACTCGGTGTAACGCATCGCCGCCGCGGAGTCGCCGTCGACCGAACCGAAGTTACCCTGGCCGTCCACCATCATGTAGCGCAGCGAGAACGGCTGCGCCATGCGCACCAGCGTGTCGTACACCGACTGGTCGCCGTGCGGGTGGTACTTACCGATGACGTCGCCGACGATACGCGCCGACTTGAAGTAGGCCTTGTTGCTGTGGGCGCCCAGCTCGTGCATCGCGAACAACACGCGACGGTGCACAGGCTTGAGGCCATCACGGGCATCGGGGAGTGCGCGGCCCACGATCACGCTCATCGCGTAATCGAGATAGCTCTTGCGCATCTCGTCTTCCAGGTTGACCTGGATGATTTCCTTGGCGGTTTCTGCCATTCGGGTTCCGTAAGTGAGGTGGCGGGCGAGCCGGAAAGCCGCGTCGGGGGCGCCTTACCCACAGGCTGCCGACCCCACGCTCCCGCCGATCGATTCAAGCCCCGGATTGTACCACGAAGGGGCAGCCCGACGCCTCCGGTTTACCAGCCAGAAACAAGCACTTGCAGGACTTTGCCGGACGTTTGCGGCGCAGGTGCGCCGCGCCGGGCTCAGGCGCCGAAGGCTGCCTGCATCCGCGCCAGGTCCGGCTGCACGATTACCCCGCGCTCGGTGACGATGGCATCGATCAGGCTGCCGGGGGTGACGTCGAATACCGGGTTCCAGGCATGGATGCCGTCGGCCACCGTACGCACCCCGCCCACACCGAACAATTCGCCCGGATCGCGCTGCTCGATCTCGATCTGGTCGCCACTGGCGGTGGCCATGTCCACGGTCGACGACGGCGCCACCACCATGAACTTGACCCCGTGGTGGCGCGCGGCAATGGCCAGCTGATAGGTGCCGATCTTGTTGGCGGTATCGCCATTGGCGCAGATGCGATCAGCGCCGACGATCACCCACTGCACCAGGCCGGACTTCATCAGATGCGAGGCCGCCGAATCGGCGATGAGGGTGGCGTCGATGCCGTCCTGCTGCAGCTCCCACACGGTCAGGCGCGCGCCCTGCAGCCAGGGCCGGGTTTCGCCGGCAAACACCTTGGCGATGCGTTGCTGCGCCATGCCGGCGCGAATCACGCCTAGGGCCGTGCCGAAGCCCGCAGTGGCCAGCGAGCCGGTATTGCAGTGGGTCAGCACGCCACTGCCGGGGGCGATCAGGTCGGCGCCGAGCGCACCCATATGGCGGTTGGCCGCCAGATCCTCATCCGCGATTGCCTGCGCCTCGCGCGCGATCACCTCGCGCCAGTCCGCGCCGGCCGCGCCCAACACCCGACGCATGCGCATCAGCGCCCAGGCCAGGTTGACCGCGGTCGGGCGTGCGGCATTGAGCCGCAGCAGCGCCGGTTCGAGCTTCTGCAGCGCGGCGCTGCCGTCATCGGCGTCGATGTCGCGCGCGGCCAGCACCACGCCCCACCCGGCCGCAATGCCGATCGCCGGCGCCCCACGCACGGCCAGCGAATGGATCGCGTCGGCCACCGCGTCGCTGGTGTCGCAACGCACATGCTCCACCACGAAGGGCAGCTTGCGTTGGTCGAGCAATTCCAGGGCATCGCCGGTCCACAGTAGCGGCCGGATGTGGTCGTAGCGGGCGTAATCGATATGGGCGCTGTCGTTCATGCGTCCATTGTAAGGCGCAGGGGCGGTGCAGTCAGTGGAAGGCGTCGCCCAGATCGCAGACCGCGCAGCAATGCATCAGGCGCAACCGCCCGGTTGGTCGAGATCGCGGCACCCTCATCCCAGACGGTTGGCTGGCGGTCTTGCTGAAAACGAAAATGCCGCGTCGCGCAGCTTGCCGTTGCTGATTGAAAACCCTGCGCACTGACCAACTTGACTGGTCCTTGCCTGCCCACCGTCACGGGACCCTTGGCGGAATGGATGCCGACACGGAGCTACATGGACGCACTTGCAGCGGGTCCTGCGATGGTGGGCGGGCAAGGGCTCTGCAGCAAAGGCGCAGATGATCCGCTTTTCGCCTGATCTACCAGTATTGAGCAATCAGGTAGCGACGCCTGCATCGTGCGTGTCGCGAGCGCTTGGCTGTCTTCAAGTCCGGTCGAGGGCGCGGTGCCCTCACCGCTCGCGGGACACGCCGTGAATCCGTCCGTGGAGGCTCGGTGGCGGCATCCATGCCGCCACACGGTCCCGCAATCGGCGAGGACACCACGCCAGACAGTTGGCTGGTGGTTTTACTGAAGAGCGAAGACACCGCATCGCATGGGTTGCTGGTTGCTCTGCTGATAGCTCTGCACACCGACCATCTAGACTGGTCCTTGCCCGCCCACCGTCGCGGGACCCTTGGCGGCATGGATGCCGCCAAGGAGCTACATGGACGTACTTGCAGCGTGTCCCGCGATGGTGGGCGGGCAAGGGCCCTGCAGCAAAGTAGCAGATGATCCGCTCTGCGCCTGATCTGTCCGTAGCGAGCCATGATGTACTTGCAGCGTATCCCGCGACGGTGGGCGTGCAAGGGCCCTGCAGCCCGACCGCAGGGCAGCCGCCGCGCACGACGACCTAAATCCTCCCGCCAGCACTAGACCAGCACGCAATCGCGCAGCAGTCCTGATAACCGCTCAGTCGACGATGAACTCGGCGCGGCAACCGTCGTTCACCCAGACACCGTCGCGGCTCCAGCCCCAGGTCTGGCCTTCCACGCAAGGCGTCCTGGACATCTGCCGGCCCAGCCGTACCGCACGCTCCACCGACACCCCGCAGGTGCGGCGCGCGCTTTTCTTGGATTCGCAGGTGACCATGCGCGGCACCGTCACGAAGCCGGAGCCGTCTTCGGCACCCACTTCGAACTCGCCATCGCACCCACGCGACACCCAGATCTCGTTACGGCGAACGCCCCAGGTGCGGCCTTCCTTGCACGGCCACATCGAACGTTGCCGCAGCAGCCGCACCGGCGCGCCACGCAACACCACCGGGCACGCCACCTTGCCGCCATTGGAATCGCAGCGCACCACGCGGCGCATCACCGTTGCGGTCTGCACGCGGGACGCGGCGAATTCGGCGCGGCAGCCCTGTTCGACCCACACGCCATCGTCTTCGACGTCCCATTCGCTGCCGCGGATACAGCTGGTCTCGGAGAGCTGGCGCACCAGCTGAACGCCATTGGCAATGTTCATCGCGCAATGCACGCGCGCCATGTCCTTGGACTCGCAGCGCACCACACCGGCCGCACGCTCGGAAGCACGCGCATCGGCGAACATCAGCAGCGGCAGGCACCACAAACCGCATAAGCTGATCAGCCACTTCATGCCAACAATCCTCACCCCGAAACGATCTACGTCGCGCCCCCGTGGACGTGAAGATGAGAGCATCATCGATGTGAAGATAGCAATACGGCGCAGGTGACAGCGGCATGGCAGCGCGCTGCACGCGCACTGTCGCGCGGTACGCGTGGAGCGGTGTCGTTGACGGATCCGCCACGTCTGTGATGCGCCGCGCCGGCCTGGTGCGCAGCAAGCTGCGGCGGAGCACCTGCGTTCGGGAACGCCTTGGCGGTCAAGCGCAATGCCCGCCGCGCCGAGGCTCAGGCGCGCGAACTCGAACGTCAGCACGTCCGCGATCTGCGTGGTGCGATCCAGCGCGACGCCGGCCGCCCCCGTCCTCAGGCACGCGCGAACTCGAAGGCCAGCACGTCGGCGATCTGCGCGGTGCCGCGCAAGGCCATCAACAAACGGTCCACGCCCACCGCCACTCCCGCGCAGTCCGGCAGCTGCGACAACACCGCAAGCAGCTCCTCGTCCAGCGGCAGCTGCGGCAAACCGCGCGACACGCGCCGCGCGTTGTCGCGCAGGAAACGCGCGCGTTGCTCCTGCGGGTCGTTCAACTCGTGGTAGCCGTTGGCGACCTCGTAGGCGCCCAGATACAGCTCGAACCGTTCGGCCACCGGCGGGTTGTCGTGGCGGATCCGCGCCAGCGCGCACTGGCTGGCCGGCCAGTCGTGCACCACGGTGAGCGTGTCGCCGGAAAACCCCGGCTGCAGGCGATGGGTCATCAGCAGGTCCAGCCAGTCATCGCGCGTGAGCCCCTGCGGGTCGATGGCGATGTCGTGCAGCGGCGCACGCAACGCCTGTTCCGGCGCCAGCAGCGGGTCGATGCCCAGCCGCTGCACGAACAGCTCGCGGTAGCTGAGCACCTGCACCGCAGCCGCACGCCCGACCAACGCAAGCGCCCGCTGCACCAGCGCAACGGTTTCCTGCGCCAGCGCGCGGTCGTCCCAGCCCACCCGGTACCACTCGAGCATGCTGAATTCCGGGTTGTGCCGGCCGCCGGCCTCGCCATTGCGAAACACACGCCCCAGCTCGTAGCAATCGCCCAGGCCGGCGGCAAGCAGGCGCTTGAGCGGGTATTCCGGCGAGGTGCGCAACCAGCGCACGGGCGGGCCGGCATCCACGTGCCCGCTGAAGCGGGTGCTGAAACTCTCGATGTTCGGCTCGGTATTGCCGGCCTGCGAGAGCACCGGCGTTTCCACTTCCAGCACGCCGCGCTCGGCAAAAAACGCACGAATCGCCGCGTTGAGCTGCGCGCGCAGTTGCAGTGCAGCCAGATCCAGTGTCGCTGCCGTCACGGCTGCTGCCCGTGTTCACCCAGGAAGGCCAGCAGCCGTGCTTCGTCCCAGATCTCCACGCCCAGCGATTGCGCCTTGTCGAGCTTGGAACCGGCTTCTTCGCCGGCCACCAGGAACGCAGTCTTCTTGGAGACGCTGCCGGCGACCTTGGCGCCCAATGCTTCGAGGCGTTGCTTGGCGGCATCGCGCGTCAACGCGGCCAGGGTGCCGGTGATCACCACCGTCTGGCCGTCGAGTGGACCGGCCTGCACGGCCTCGGCCTCCGGCAGCCGCGTCAGCACCGTTTCCATCGCCTGTTGCGCCGCGCTTGCCAACGCGGCGTTTTCCGGGCGATCCAGCCATTGCAGCAACGCGGCCACCACGGGCGCGGGAACGCCGGCCTGTTGCAAGGCATCGGCGCCTGCCGTGCGCAACGCAGCGAACGACGGCACCGCGGCAGCAAGCTGCTGCGCACGCACCGGGGTCACCTTGGGGATGTCCATGTCTTCCAGCACGCTGGCAAAACTCAACGCCTCGCGCAGCTTGGGCGATGGCGGATGCGCATCGCCGATACGCACGCCACGTTGCAGCAGGTCGTCGATGGCCTGCTGATTACCGGGCTGGTCGAGGAAGTGCCCGAGCGAACGCGCCACTTCGCCACCGATATCCGGCACGCGCTTGAACAGCGGCCACGGCAGATGGCGGATCAGTTCCAGATCGCCGAACCAGGCCGACAAGGCCTTGGCCGTGCTCTCGCCCACATGTTCGATGCCCAGCGCAAACAGGAAGCGCTCCAGCGTGGTGTCGCGCGATGTCTCGATCGCCTCGATCAGGTTCTCGGCCCACTTGGTGGCGATCTTCCTGCGGTTCCAGTCAAAGCTCGGCAGGCCTGCGCGCAGCAGATCGGCCTGCCAGGTCTGCGGCACCTCGCGCTCCCCGGCCAGGTCCACGCCGATGCCGACCACACGGGTTTCCAGCTGCGCATACGCACCGCTGGCCAGATGCTCGCGCGCCTCGCGCAGGAACGCATGCGGGCTCTCGGCGTTGCTGATCAGGCGCAGCTGCAACAACTGATCCACGGTGAGCAGATACAGATCGGCCACGCCCTGCACCAGCCCGCTGTCGACCAGCACCTCGATGAATTTTTCGCCGAGACCATCGACGTCCATCGCACGACGCGAAACGAAATGCCGGAACGCTTCCTTGCGCTGCGCCGGGCAGGTCAACTCACCCGAGCAACGCCACACCGCCTGGCCTTCCTCGCGCACGATCTCCGAACCGCACACCGGGCACTGCGTGGGCATGCGCCATTCCTGCGTGCCGGCCGGTCGCTGGTCGGCGACCACACCGGCCACTTCGGGAATCACATCGCCGGCGCGGCGCACGATGACCGTGTCGCCCACGCGCACATCCAGCCGCGCGATCTGGTCGGCGTTGTGCAAGGTCGCATTGGTGACCACGACGCCGGCCACGTGTACCGGCTTCAGACGTGCGACCGGCGTCGCCGCACCGGTGCGGCCGATCTGGATCTCGATCGCCTCCACCGTGGTGGATTGCTCCTGCGCCGGGAACTTGTGCGCAATCGCCCAACGCGGCGCGCGCGACACGAAGCCCATCTCGCGTTGCCCGGCAAGATCGTCGAGCTTGTAGACCACGCCATCGATATCGAATGGCAATCCATCGCGCGCTTCGCCGATGCGTTGGTAGTACGCCAACAGGCCCTCACTGCCCTGCACCACCTCGACCAGCTGGCTGACCGGAAAGCCCCAGTCGCGCAGCTGCGCCAGGATGGCCGAATGCGTCTGCGGCAATGCGCCTTCGCTCACCTCGCCGACGCCGTAGGCAAAGAAACTCAGCGGGCGCTGTGCCGTGATGCGCGCGTCCAGCTGGCGCAACGAACCGGCCGCGCCGTTGCGCGGATTGGCCAGCACCTTGCCGCCCTGCGCGCGCATCTGCGCGTTGTAGGCTTCGAACGCGGCGCGCGGCATGTAGACCTCACCGCGCACTTCCAGCACCTGCGGCCAGCCCTGGCCGCGCAGGCGCAGCGGAATCGCCTTGACCGTGCGCAGATTGGCGCTGACATCCTCGCCGGTGGCGCCATCGCCGCGCGTGGCACCCTGCACGAACTCGCCGTTTTCGTAGCGCAGGCTGATCGCCAGCCCATCCAGCTTGGGCTCGGCCGAGAAGACCGGTTGCTTGATCTCCAGGCGCTCGCTGATGCGCCGCACGAACTCACGCACTTCCTCGTCGCTGAAGGCATTGCCCAGCGACAACATCGGCAAGGCATGCCGTACCTCGGCAAAGCGCGAGGCGGCCAGATAGCCAACCCGCTGCGTTGGCGAATCGGCACTGGCCAACGACGGGTGCTCGGCTTCCAGCGCCTCCAGCTCCCGCATCAGACGGTCGTAGTCGACGTCGGCCAGCTGCGGCTCGTCGAGCACGTGATAGCGGTAGTTGGCATCGTCGATGCGGCGACGCAAGGCAGCGATGCGCTGAGCGGGATCCGGGCTGGCAGTCATGATCGCGGGGCTGGCTCTGGGCCGCCCATTCTAACGGGCCGTGCCGATGCCAAGCGTTGGCGGCAGCGCCTTCGGTCGCGCGAATTAATCGATGGATGAAGTCGTTGGCATTGGCGGCGTCGGCCGCGGTGGCCATGTGTAACCCGCACCTTGCCAGGGTGTCGGCATCGGAGCGAAGCAGGTGCTTCAGCCACAGCCCGGAGCCCGTTAGAAGCGGGCCCGGCGGTTACCTGACCTATGTACGCAAACGCGGGAAACACCACCGTCGCTGCCACCTGATTGCAGCGCGCGCACCTGCGCGACCGGCCCTGCGGGTATTTCCCGATAGGCAGACACGCCCAAACCGGCTAGCGTGGCGCCCTCTTTGCCCGCCGCCTCTGGAGCTCACCCGTGTCGTTGCCCGTTTCGCGCCGCTCGTTTCTCAGCCTCGCCACCACCGGCGTGGCGGTTTCCGCACTGGGGCTGGCACCCGCGGCCGAGGCGGCCCGCAAGCGCGCCGCGGCGCCGGCAACGCCGGGCGTGGCCGCCGCGGCCGGCACCGTGTACCTCAACCTCAACGAGCACCCGCTTGGGCCTGCCCCGGCGGCGGTTGACGCTGCCACGCGTTCGCTGGCGCGCTCGGGCCGCTACCTGTTCGAGATGGAGCAGGACCTGCGCAACCTGATGACCGGCGAGCTGCAGTTGCCCAACGATCATCTGTCGTTGTTTCCCGGCTCGCGCGACGCGCTGAACCGGGCCGGCAGCCTGTTCACCTCCGCGCGCGCCGGGCTGGTGGTGGCCGACCCGAGCTTCGACCCGCTGATCGAAAGCGCCACTGCCCGAGGCGTGGCCGTGCGCAAGGTGCCGCTGCGTGCCGATGGCGCGCACGACGTCAAGGCGATGGCCAAGGCGGACCCGACCGCCGGTCTGATCTATATGTGCAACCCCGGCAATGTCACCGGTTCCATCACCCCGCGCGCCGACATCGAGTGGCTGCTGGCCAACAAGCCGTCCAGCGCGGTGCTGGTGGTCGACGAGGCGTATATCCATTACAGCAACGAGCCCTCGGTGGCCGATCTGGTGCGGCAGCGCCAGGACCTGATCGTGCTGCGCAGCTTCTCCAAGCTCTACGGCATGGCCGGCCTGCGTCTGGGCGCCGCCCTGGCCCCGCCGGGCCTGCAGACCAAACTTGCCGCGTTCGGCAGCAACCCGTTGTCGGTACCGGCGATGGCCGCCGGCATCGCCAGCCTGCGCGACCCACTGCTGGTGCAGACCCGCCGTGCAGACAACGCCCGCGTGCGCGACGAAACCATCGCCTGGCTCAAGGGCAAGGGCTACACCTGCCTGCCCTCGCAAGCCAACTGCTTCCTGCTGGACGTCAAACGTGACGCTGGCGTGTTCGCCGATTCGATGCAGAAGCAGGGCGTCATCGTCGGCCGCAGCTGGCCGATCTGGCCCAAGCGCGTGCGTGTCAGCGTAGGCACCGAGGCGGAAATGGTCCGGTTTCGCGAAGCATTCGGCAAAGCCAAGCGCTAACACGCAAAGCGTTCGATAAAGCCCACGCGGACCCTTCTCCCATCGGGACATTGTCCTCCTTTATGGGGGAGAAGGTGCCCCGCCAGGGGCGGATGAGGGGCGCATCGCGAAGTGGTCACCGCCTCGGAGGTCAAGCGCGTCGCTACGCGCCTTCAGAAATGAGACGCCACAAGTGGCTTCGCCACGTACCCTCACCCCAACCCCTCTCCCGGCGGGAGATGGGCTTAGAACTACTGCTCCGACGCCTCGCTCTGCGGTGCGCGTAACGTGTGCCGGATCCACAGGTAGCTGATGACGAAGGTCAGTGCCATCGAGCCGGCGTTCCATAGCAGCAGCTCGCGCAGCATCGGCGAGCCTTGCAGGATGTGCGTGTAGTAACGGCGGTCGAACAGCGCGATCGCATGCGGCAGGAACACGCTGATGAAGGGCGTCGGTACCGGCGCCACCAGCAAGGTGATGGCGGCTGCAAAACCGCCAATCACCCCCGGCGAGTTGCGCGGGCGCTTGCGCAGCCGTGCGGCGATTCTGCTAAAGACCCACAGCAGCGGCATCGCCAGGATTGCCCACAGCACCAGCAGTAGCGCCACTGCCAACACGCCCTGCAGGCTCAACATCGCTCAACTCACCAGCGCGGCGATTTGGTCAGCGGCGGTGCCTGGTGCTGACGGTCGTAGGCGCGCAGCTCATCGCGGATATGCGCCACACGCTGCCGGCCCAATGCGTTGCGGCTGTCATCCAGCACCACGCCGTCCAGCAGCTCGGCCATGCGCTGCACGGTCGGCAGCATCTTTTCCCAGGCATCCAGCGCCGTCATCGGCGCCGGCAGGGTCAGGAAGAACGCGATCGCCGGCGTCTGCATCTCGCGGATGTTGGCCATGTCGAAGCTGCCGGGCTTGAGGATGCTGGCCATGCTGAAGATCGGCCCGCGCTCGGGGTGCCCTTCCACCAGACGGTGAAAGACATTCATGTGGCCGAACACCAGCCCGGTCTTTTCCGCGGCCACCACCACATCCTCGCCACGCAGGATCTGCCCGGCCTTGGCGGCCACGAACAGCGACACGATCTTGTCGAAATCCTGGTTCGGGCGCTTGCCGACATCGTTACCGCCGGCCGCGTCCTGCGCATCCAGCGACAGCTCGCTCTGTTCGGCACTGCCCTCGCTGCGCTCGAAGGCAGCACCGTCGACATCTGCATCGCCGGAAATCACCGGCTCGCGCCGCTCGCGCGGCTGGCCCTCGTCCTTGTCGACGCGACGGCCCTGCGGCGATTTCTTCGGGCGGCCGAACAGGAAGATGGCCGCGACCAGCAGCAGTCCAGCGATCAGGATCCCGATCCGGATCATGGCCATGTCGGACATTCAGCGTGCCTCCGCGTAAAAGTGACGGGTGGAATCATTCCAACAAGCATGGCACGTCATGCCGCACCCGCCAAACGTGCGGCTTCTTCCAGGTCCACGCTGACCAGGCGGCTGACACCCGGTTCGCGCATGGTCACGCCGGAGAGCTGACGCGCCGCTTCCATCGTGGCCTTGTTGTGGCTGACGAACAGGAACTGCACCTTCTCGCTCATCTCGCGCACCATGTTGGCCAGGCGGCCGACGTTGGCCTCGTCCAGCGGCGCGTCCACCTCGTCCAGCAGGCAGAACGGCGCGGGGTTGAGCTGGAAGATCGCAAACACCAGCGCCACGGCGGTCATCGCCTTTTCGCCGCCGGAGAGCAGCGAAATGCTGGACACACGCTTGCCCGGCGGGCGCGCCATGATGGTCACGCCGGTGTCGAGCAGGTCTTCGCCGGTGAGTTCCAGATAGGCGTGACCGCCGCCGAACAGGCGCGGATACAGCGCCTGCACGCCCGAGTTGACGCGGTCGAAGGTGTCCTTGAAACGGCCGCGGGTTTCGCGGTCGATCTTGCGGATGGCTTCTTCCAGCGTTTCCAGCGCGGTATTGAGGTCCAGGTTCTGCGCGTCCAGATATTCCGAACGCTGCGCAGCTTCGCCGTATTCCTGGATGGCGGCCAGATTCACCGGCTCCAGGCGCCGCATGCGCCCATCGATCTGGCCCACCGCTGCTTCCCATTCGGCCGCATTTGCCGCCTCGGGCAGGCCGTTGACCACGTCTTCGAGCACGAAGCCGGCCTTGACCACGGCAGCCGACAACTGTTCGGCACTGAGCACCAGCGCCTGCTGATCGAGCTTGCGCTGCGAAATACGTTCGCGCTGCGCCAGCGCCTGTTCGTCGCGCTGCTGACGGGTTTGTTCGAAGCTGCGGAGTTCGCTGTCGATGCTGTCGAGCAGGGTGCGCGCCTCGCCCAGCGCGCGCTCGGTGCGCACGCGCTCGCTCAATGCGGCCTGATGTTCGTGTTCCAGCGTTTCCACCGGCGAATCGCCGTCGCTGAGCTGGGCGACCAGATCTTCCAGGCGCGTGTCGAGCTGGCCGCGCTGGCTGTCCATGCGCTCCAGCGTCTGGCTGAGCGAGGTGATCTGGGTGCGTTGCGACTCCAGCGTCAGCGCCAGGGCATGCATCGCATCGCGCACGCCGCGCGCAGCGTCGCGGGCCTGGTCGCGCGCGTCGGTGAGCTGGCGGCGCTCGTTTTCCAAAGCTTCGCGCGTGCCCTGCAGATCGCCCATCAAGGTGACCGCATCTTCGAGTTTTGCGCGCGCTTCGCGGGCCTGCTCGCGGCTGGTATCGAGCGTTTCCAGCAATTGCGCCAGTTCGCTTTCGATGCGGTCGATGCGCGTGCGCGCCGCGTCGACCTTGCCCTGCTGGCTCTGTAACTGGCCGGCCAGCTCGGACACGCTGCGGTGCGCCATGTACAACTGGCGCTGCGCATCTTCGCGCTGCTGCTCGGCCGCCAGCGATTGCTCGCGGAAGCTGGTGAGTTGGTGTTCGAGCTCGGCTTCGCGCTCCTGCAGGGTTTCGATCTGGGTGCGCAGGTCCTGAATTTCGCGCTCGCGCAGCAAGGCGCCCTGCTTGGCGGCGCCGGAGCGCGACACGCGCACCCAGCCCTCGCCCAGCCGCTCGCCATTGCGGGTGATGACCGAGTCGCCCTCGGGCAGGCTGCGCTGCAGCGCGCGCGCGGCCGCCAGATCGTCGGCGACGTGCAGGCGCGCCAGCAGGCGACGGATCGCGATCGGCCCCTGCACCTTGGCGGCCAGGGAGGTCGGCGCGAACGTGGCGGTGTCGGTGGCATCGGACACCAGCGCGATGCGGCCTTCGCCCAACTCGCCCAGGGCGTCCACCAGCTGCTCGGGCGCCTCCACCAGCACGCCTTCGATCAATTGCCCCAGCGCGCTTTCGACGGTGTTTTCCCAACCGCTTTCCACGCTGATGCGCTCGCCTACCCGCGCCGCCGAGTCCAGCCCACGCGACTTCAGCCACGCCACCGCCGCGCCCTGCTCCTGGCCGAGCGCGGCCTGTTGCAGGGTTTCCAGCGAGGACAGCCGGCCGCGCGCGGCCTGCGCCTGCTTGCGTACTTCCGCCAGCTCGCCCTGGCTTGCCCGCTGCTGTTCCTGCAGGCCGCCGAGTGCGTGCTTGCGCGCTTCCACCTGCTCGGTCAGCCCATCCAGCGACGCCTTTTGCGTTTCGTGGCGCAGTTCGATCTGCTCGAACGCTTCGGCCAGCGCATCCAGATCCAGCCCGGCACGCTCGTTGACCAGCGCTTCGCGGCGGCGGTCGGCTTCCAGCGATTGGCGGTCCAGGTAATCGACGCGCGTACGCTCCACTTCGCCGGCACGCGAGGCTTCGCCGGTGTCGCGGTTATGGGCTTCCCAACGCTGCTGCCAGTCGGCTAGCCGCGCCTCGGCTTCACGCAGCGCTTCCTGACGGAATTCGTGGTCTTCGCGCAGTTGTTCCAGCTGCGGCTCGGCATTGGCCACCGCCTCGCGCAGCACGGCCAATTTGGCCGAATCGCCACTGATGTGCTGGGTCAATTCCTGCAGCTGGCTCTGCGCCTCGTCGCGCGCCTTGTGCAGGCGGTGCGAGAGCTCGCGCTGATGCTGGATCTGCTGTTCGATGCGCGCCAGCGCGCTGCCCACCTGGTACACGTCGGCCTGCGCCTTGGCCACCGCCTCGGCGGCCTCCTCGCGGCGTACGCGCCCGGTTTCGATGCGCGCTTCGGCATCGCGCTGATCGGCGATCAGTTGCTGCAGGCGGGTTTCTTCCTGATTCAATTTTTCGCGCAGGCCCTGCAACTGCCCGTCCAGGCCGCGGTATTCCAGCGCCTTCCACTCGGCATCCTTGATCCGGCGCTCTTCCTGCAGGGCCTGGTATTGCTCGGCCTGACGCGCCTGGCGCTGCAGATGCGCCAGCTGCTTGGTGATTTCCTCGCGCAGGTCGCCCAACCGGTCGAGATTTTCGCGCGTGTGGCGGATGCGCGTTTCGGTTTCCTTGCGGCGCTCCTTGTACTTGGAAATGCCGGCGGCCTCTTCCAGATACACGCGCAGGTCTTCCGGGCGCGCCTCGATGATCTGGCTGATCATGCCCTGCTCGATGATCGAGTAGCTGCGCGGGCCCAGACCGGTCCCCAGGAACAGGTCGGTGATGTCGCGGCGCCGGCATTTGGTGCCGTTGAGGTAATAGGCGCTGTTGCCGTCGCGGCTGACCAGGCGCTTGACCGAAATCTCGTTGAACGAGGCGAACTCACCGGTGATGGTGTGATCGGAATTGTCGAAGATCAGCTCCACCGTCGCCTGCGACACCGGCTTGCGCGCCGAGGAGCCGGAGAAGATCACGTCGGTCAGCGAGTCGCCGCGCAGGCGGCTGGCCGAGCTTTCGCCCATCACCCAGCGCACCGCATCGATGATGTTGGACTTGCCGCAACCGTTGGGGCCGACGATGCCGGTCATGTTGGTGGGCAGGTGCAACGTGGTCGGGTCGACGAACGACTTGAAACCAGACAGTTTGATCGTGGACAGGCGCATGGGGACTGGAGATTCCGGGCACCGCGCGGACGAAGCCGGTAGGTACTTTTCCTGTGAAGCCAGCGCCCAAGCCCTTGATCCATAAGATCTGCGGGCCGTGGAACCGGCAATGGGGCATGAGTATAACGGGCATGCCTGCGCTGGCGGCGGCGCCCCAAAAACAAAGGGCGCCTAACAAGGCGCCCTTCGGGTGACACTGACGGCCTGGATCAGGCGTCGGATTCGACGATGACCTTGACCGAGGTTTCCACATCGGCGTGCAGGTGCAGCACAACGTCGTATTCGCCGACATTGCGGAATGCGCCTTCGCCCAGGATCACTTCGCTCTTTTCCAGCGGCAGGCCGGCGGCGGTGAACGCCTCGGCGATGTCACGCGGGCCAACCGAGCCGTACAGCTTGCCTTCGGTCGACGCATGCGCGCCGATGGTGACGCTGGCGCCTTCGAACTTGGTGGCGCGGCTCTGTGCGTCGGCCAGGATGGTGTTGGCCTTGGCTTCGTACTCGGCGCGCTTGGTTTCAAACGCCTCGACGTTCGCAGCGGTAGCCGGAACGGCCTTGCCCTGCGGCACGAGGAAATTACGGCCGTAGCCCGGCTTGACGCTGACCTTGTCGCCCAGGTTGCCCAGGTTGGTCACTTTCTGCAGAAGAATCAGATCCATGGTGGTGCTCCGTTATTCGTTAGCGCCGGCCGGTGGGCGGGCGCAACGGGTGCTGTCCGAAAAGACGGGATTCGGGAATCGGGATTTGGGAATCGCAAGAAAACGATCAACACCGCATCTCGAATGACCGGCCTCTAATTTTTGATAACCCGCACATGGATGTGCGGGTTAGGGACTCACACAAAACACGTGTGGGTCTTGCGCAAGGAGCCGCATGACTGCGGACTCCTGCGCGGAACTGCTTAGACGTCGTGGTTGTCCGTGTACGGGATCAGCGCCAGGAAACGCGAGCGCTTGACGGCCGTGGCCAGCTGACGCTGGTACTTGGACTTGGTACCGGTCACGCGGCTCGGCACGATCTTGCCGTTCTCGGTGAGGTACTGGCGCAGGGTGTTGAGATCCTTGTAGTCGATCTCTTTGACGCCCTCGGCGGTGAACTTGCAGAACTTGCGACGACGGAAGAACTTGGACATGACAGCGCTCCTTAAGCGGCTTCGGCGTTGTCGCCGTCGGTATCGGTGGCAGCGGGGGCTTCGCCCTCTTCATCGTCACGACGACGACGCTCGCTACGCTCGGGCTTGTCGCCCTTCTCGTCCTTGCTCTTCATGATCAGCGACTGCTCGGTGTCCGGGCCATCGCGCTTGACGACCAGGTGACGCAGCACCGCATCGTTGAAGCGGAAGCTTTCCACCAGCTCGCTCAGCACGGCCTGGTCGACTTCGATGTTGAGCAGCACGTAGTGCGCCTTCACCAGGTTCTGGATCGGGTAGGCCAGCTGACGACGGCCCCAGTCTTCCAGACGGTGGATGGTGCCGTTACCACCCTCGATCAGCGACTTGTAGCGCTCGATCATGGCCGGGACCTGCTCGCTCTGGTCCGGATGGACCAGGAACACGACTTCGTAATGACGACTCATGTTGTTTTACCTTTCGGATGTGGCCACGTGGGCCGGACAGCTCCCCGGGAAGTCCGCGCAAGCGGCCGGTGGAGCAAGGGATCCCACCTGGAACCGGGCAGGAAGCAGGAAAGTATGGCAGTTCAGATGCTTAGCTGCAACCGGACCTCGCCGGCAGCTAGCTTCGGACGTGGCGTCCTTGCAGGCGCTAAAGCCCCTCTCCCCGCGGGAGAGGGGTGGGGTGAGGGTACGGGGCGAAGCCACTCGCGCCGTTCAACTGCATGAGGCTTCGCACGTACCCTCATCCGCCCCTTCGGGGCACCTTCTCCCGACGGGAGAAGGGAGATCAGTCAGCGGTGCTCGTCTGCGGTGGTAAAGCTCTCCCCACAACCGCACTCGGCGGTGGCATTGGGGTTGCTAAAGGTGAAGGTCTCGCTCAGCCCGTGCTTGCCGAAGTCGATACAGGTGCCATCGACCAGCGGCAGGCTGACCGGGTCAACGAAGATATGCACCCCGCCCTGCTCGAATACCGCGTCGTCATCGCGCTTTTCGCGCGCCAGGTCAGTGATGTGGCCCCAGCCGGAACAGCCGGTCTTGGTCACGCCAAAGCGCAGGCCCAGCGCACCCGGGGTCTGCTGCACGAAACGCTGCACGCGCTCCAGCGCGGCGGGGGTGAGGCTGATGGCCATGGGACACTCCAAAACAGTGGTGACAAGTATAGCGAGACCGCCACACCCCGGCGGCACGCTGGGCGATGGCGTCCGCAACACATGGGGGCAGCGCGCGCCTGCGACAAGCGCAGCATGACGTAACGTGTTCAGGTGCTCGCGCCGGCGCGTCCGCAGCCAGTAAACTCGCAGGCCATTCAAGGTCGCTACGGCGAGGAAAAGTCATGACGGTGGTCAGCGTTGAACATGCGCTTGCGGGCAAGCTCCCCGAAGGCGGCGAAGTCACGGTACGGGGGTGGGTGCGCACCTTGCGCGGATCTGCCGGACTGGCCTTCATCAACGTGACCGATGGTTCGTGCTTCGCTCCGATCCAGGTGGTGGCCAACGACACCCTGCCCAATTTCGACGAGATCAAGCGCCTGACCAGTGGCTGCTCGCTGATTGCCAAGGGCGTGCTGGTGAAGTCGCAGGGCAAGGGGCAGTCGTTCGAGATCCAGGCCAGCGGCGTGGAGATCGTCGGCTGGGTCGAGGACCCGCTCACCTACCCCATCCAGCCCAAGCCGATGACGCCGGAGTTCCTGCGTGAAGTGGCGCACCTTCGCCCGCGCACCAACCTGTTCGGCGCGGTCACCCGCATCCGCAACTGTCTGGCGCAGGCGGTGCACCGGTTCTTCCATCAGAACGGCTTCAACTGGATCAGCACCCCGATCATCACCACCTCCGACGCCGAAGGCGCCGGGCAGATGTTCCGCGTTTCCACGCTGGACATGGTCAACCTGCCGCGCGATGCCGCCGGCAATGTGGATTTCAGCCGCGACTTCTTCGGCAAGGAAACCTTTCTCACCGTGTCCGGCCAGCTCAACGTGGAGGCGTACTGCCTGGCGCTGAGCAAGGTGTACACCTTCGGCCCGACCTTCCGCGCGGAGAACAGCCACACCACGCGTCATCTGGCCGAGTTCTGGATGATCGAGCCGGAAATCGCCTTCGCCGATCTGGCCGAGGATGCACGTCTGGCCGAGCAGTTCCTCAAGTACCTGTTCCGCGCGGTGCTGGACGAGCGTGGCGACGATCTGGCGTTCCTGGCCGAGCGCGTGGACAAGAACGCGATCAGCAAGCTGGAGGCCTTCATCAATGCGCCGTTCGAGCAGATCGACTACACCGATGCGGTGAAGCTGCTGCAGAACTCCGGCAAGAAGTTCGACTTCCCGGTGGAATGGGGCCTGGACCTGCAGACCGAGCACGAGCGCTGGCTCACCGAAGAACACATCGGCCGTCCGGTGGTGGTGACCAATTATCCCGAGCACATCAAGGCGTTCTACATGCGCTTGAACGACGACGGCAAGACCGTCTCGGCGATGGACGTGCTGGCGCCGGGCATCGGCGAGATCATCGGCGGCAGCCAGCGCGAGGAGCGCCTGGACGTGCTGGATGCGCGCATGGCGCAGTTCGGGCTGGATAAGGAGCACTACAGCTGGTACCGCGATTTCCGTCGCTATGGCTCGGTGCCGCATGCCGGTTTCGGCCTGGGCTTCGAACGGCTGGTGGTGTACGTGTGCGGGCTGAGCAACATCCGCGACGCCATCCCCTATCCGCGCGCGCCAGGCAGCGCGGAGTTCTGAGGTGAGTCTGCTGGTCGCCCCCACGCTGCAATTGCTGGCCTTTCTGGTGGCATTGCTGAGTGCCGGCATTGCCGGGGCGCGCGGCCTGCGGCTGGCGCAGCTGGCGTCTACTCACCCGAACCCGGGCGCGTGGTGGCAGGCCGATACGGCGCGCAAGGCTGTCGGCCATGCCGTGCGGCCGTTGTGGTGGACCATTGCTGCGCTGGTGGTCGGCGCAGCGCTTCCCAAACTCGCACTCCTGCTGGTGGCCACATGACGCTGTTCTTCGCACTGTGTTTCGTGGGTGTCGCCGTCGCGGGTTTGACGGCACTGCTGATTTTTTGGCCACTGACCCTGGTGCATATGCGCGACCGCCATCCCGAGGCATTGGCCAGCTTCGGCGACCCGGCTTTCATCAGCCCCGTGGCGTTGCGCTGGTTGCTGGCGCGCCGCTACCGCAGCCACCGCGACGGTGCCCTATCCGGCCTGGCGACGCCCGCATGGCTGTCGCTGCTGACCATCTTTTTCGGCCTGGGCATGGCAGCCCTGCTCGGGCTGCTTTCCAAGGTAATGCCATGACTATCGAGCTCGACGACCGCGACACCTCCACCGGCCACGACCAATGGTGGCTGGCTACCATTGGTCGCACCCTGATCTGGGCACGCCTGCGCATCAAGGATGCCGGCACCGCCGAGGTGCTGGACAGCGATGGCAAGACACTGGCCTACGACAGCGAAGACAGTGCACGCGCGGCGCTGTTCGATGCCGAGTTCGTCGCGCTGGACGGGCTGGACGAAGAAGACGCGCTGATCCGCGGTTTCTCGCTGCACGAGATCTCGCCACCGCAAGGCGACGACGATGCCGACCTGCGCGAACGCATGGTCATCAGCATGGGCGGCCGCGCCTGAGATGTACGCCCCGCGCGCATTTGCACAGACCGATCTGGCACTGCTGGACTGGCTGCTGGCGCGCGACGCGTTCGTCACCCTGATCAGCCAGGACGAAGACAGGCAACCGGCCATCTCGCACCTGCCGGTGCTGTACCGGCGCGATGGCGAGGACATCACCATCGAAGGTCATTGGGCACGCCCCAACCCGCAGGCGCGCGCACCTGGCGAGGCGGTGATCGTGGTGCACGGCCAGCACGCCTATGTGTCGCCCACCTGGTATCCAGACAAGGAAACCGCCGCGCGCGTACCGACCTGGAACTACGCGGTGGCGCATCTGCATGGGCATTGCAGCCGGGTGGACGACGAGCAGGCGCTGGGCGACCTGATCGGGCGCATGAGCGCGCACTTCGAACACCGCATCGGCAGCGACTGGCAGTTCGAAATGGCGCGCGACAGCCATCGCCGGCAATTGCGCGGTCTGGTGGGCTTCCGTTTCGTGCCCAGCCGTATCGAGCTCACCTTCAAGCTCAGCCAGAACCACCCTGCTGCCAATCATCGCAGTGTCAGCGAATTCCTTGCGCAGCAACCCAACCAAGCCTCGCAAGCGGTCGCAGCATTGATGCAGGCGGCCATGGACGCCAATACGACGCGCTGAGACGGCAGCGGTCGCACTCTCGAAGGCTGATCACCAGACGGTTGGGACGCGTCGGCCGTACCTCGGGCGACACCGGAATCGAGCTACCTGCGGGTCGTCGCACCACTACCTCACTGCGCCAGACATCGCCCCCGCTCCACGCTCACAACCTGATCAGCATGCGCTAGCGCTGTACACGCTGCGGTGGTGGTGCATCGGTCACCGGGATGCTGATGTGCATAAGCCATCGCCTAGCACCTGCGTGCTTGTACCAGCGTCCATACGGCCGGTGTGCCGCTGTGCGTTGCTGGGATGCCTCAGCCGGCACGGCGCATGTGTTGCGCTACGCATGCATCGGGCGGCCCACCACTCCCGTCGATTGCTGCTTCGAGCGAAGAAAGGCCCTGCGCGATCGCATAACGGGTCAGCTGAGCGATGCTTTGGATATTGAGCTTCAACATGCAGTTTTCGCGATGCGTTCCCACCGTTTTCACGCTCAGGTGCAAGCGGGTAGCGATCTGCCTGGTGGACAGGCCCTCCGAATAGAGCTGCACGATCTCGCGCTCGCGTGAGGTCAGTCGGGTGTAGGCAGAATCGGCCTTGGCGGGTCGACGCAGCCCTGCGATCAGTGAACGCGACATCTGCGGACTGATATAGGTCTGATCCTGGGTGACGCATTGAATCGCACGCAGCAATTCGGCGAAACGGCTGGTTCGCGCCAGATATGCTTTGGCGCCAGCTTCGAAGACTGCGCTGGCCTGCATACAGGCATCGGACGGAGCGATACAGATTGCCCGGCTACTGGGGCTGCGCTGCATCAAGCGCCGCGTCAGATCGATACCATTGAGCCCGGGGAGCAAGACATCCACCAGGACGATATCAGGCAGTTCTCTTGCGGCGATCTGAAGACATGCCAGCCCGTCTTCCGCATGCCCTACCACTTCGAATCCCGGAACCTTTTGCAGCAAAGCGACCATCCCTTCCACGAGGATGGTGCGATCGGCAGCAACGACGATACGTGTCTTCATCATACCCTCTGGTGCACGAATGGGGACCGCGATGTGCAGCGGCTTTCAAGCGGCGCGCTGCAGCGAATCGGCAGATGCTCGGCAGGAGCACTTGAGCGAGCTTGTCACACGCTCACCGCCGGGCCATCGGTCTTGAACTGATTTGGCGAGCATCGGATGCTGATATCGATAACGATGCCGACGTCGCTGAGACACCATGACGGGTGCACCTGCCTGAAGCGTGTTAGGCAATTTGCGCCGAAGCCGAAGCGAGCCATGCCGCACGACGCGAAAGCGTGCTGCCAACTGCTGCTCTGCAGACTCTGCCAAACGCGTTTCTGCTTACGGCCGGCATAAAAAGCCCGCCCGCCTTACCGCATCTCACGAGCGAACGATTACGAATCGTCGGACATCATCTGCCTGGCAAGGCCGGTCAGTTGCTGGCGCACCTGATCCAGACGCGGGTCCGCCTGCATCTCACGCTGCAGGTCCAGTAGACCTGCAGCAAGTTCGCCACGCGCGCGGATGCTTTCGGATTCGGCCGACGCACGCTGCGACTGGATGGCGGCAGCGGCTTGTTGGCCGGAATCGCCGCGCACGACCGTTTCCATGACCTCGACCATGCGTTGCAGCAGGCGGTACACCGCGCTTGCCGAGAAGCCGCCCATCATCGCCAGTGCGGGCTTTCCGAACGCGCCCAGGCTGCTTTCAGCGAAGAGATTCTCCGGCAGCAACTCCACCAGGATCAGGCCGGCGATGAGACCAAGGATCATGCGCGCCGCATAGGAGGAATCGAAGCGCGGATCGTATGTTGCGTCGGCAACGTAACGATGGGCTTGGAACAAGGCAGAAAACGCTGCACCGAGTCCGGCGCAGGCCAGGATGAACATTACATTCCAGCCCAGCGTACTCCCCGAGGAATCGAGGAAGCCCAGCGTGATGTTGTGCGCGTTCACAAGGCTGGACATCGCCAGTCCGACCACTGAAGCCAGACAACCGACCGAGGTCAAGGTCAAGGTGCGGATCAATGGAATCGGCCCGAGCCAGCGCAGCCAGCCACCGCGTAGGCGCTCGCGCTCGATCAGCACAACCGCCTGCGGCGTTGCCGGGTGGATCGCACGCACCAGCTGCCGGTGCAGACCGGCCAATTCGCGCGCGCCGGATTCGCCGTGCAAGGAGGCGCCAGGCATCACGCGCAGCTCTGCCAGCCGGCCGGGCAGATCGGGAGACATTGCCATCCCTTGCTTCAGTGCATAGGACACCATCGCCCGGCATTCAAGCTCCAGTTGTTCGAGTACGCTGCAAAATGCCGGCCCGCCGAATTCTGCCGGCGGGATGGGCTGGGCCACTGCGCGTCGCCGTAGGCCGGCGCGCCTGCTGGCTCGCTTCCACATAGATGACGTCCTTGCTGGCAGATACGCAGTTACCACACCTCAAGGCATCCGCTGGAACAGCGTCGTATCCCGCTGACCTTTCAACAGCAGTGCAAGCTCGGCACTGCCATCAGCACGAACCTGCAGACTGGCCTGGGCATCACTGAGCTGACGGCAATAGCCCCTATCGTTGGCCATGACCCAGGCATTCAACACGCCTGCCGCACGTCCGGCATAGCGCAATTCCACTTGGCAATCGCGCGGGGCACCGTAACGCAGGCGACCGAGCACATCTCCCGGACGAACGGTGGTCGCCACGATTTCCAGCTGTGCAGACATCAGGCCCGCCGCGCGCCAGCGCCCGGCTTCGGCCAATCCGGCATTGCCTTGATCCAGGGCGACGACGAACGGCGAGGCGCTGCCAGACAACGTGAGCTGCATCCCAGGCGCGCCCCCATCGGCCACCTGGAGTTGGGCAAGACCGCCGGTCAGCGCCTCGCAAAACTTGCCGCCATTGCGCGACTGCAACGCGTAACCGTCCGGCTGCGCTCGTAACTCGAGCGCGCAATTGTAGGGAGGCCCGAATCGAAGATCCGCTACCTGGGTACCCTCGGCTCCAGCCGCGCGCGCACTCAGACGGACGTAGACCGGGCCTGCGCTGCCGCCGGTGGACAGGATGCCGCGCCAGTCACCGGCCGGAATCCCCTCAGCGGGAGCTGCCTGTGCTGTAGTCAGCGACAGACACAAGGCCAGTGCCGAGGTGATGCGCAAAATGTGATGTTGATGACGATGTTGACCAGACATGAAAAAGCTCCGATAAGAAATTGGAAACAGTGGAAAGATCGATCACGCTGCCAATCAGCAGACCGAGCGTAGCGATGACCAGAACAACAACCAGGCAGATGATGAAGATGGATCGCGGCTTGCGCCGGGACTGCCGACAGAGATCTGCATGCAAGGTGGCCATATCGGTTCCCAGCCGCTCGGCGAGCGCGCGGGCATCGGCGTCTGACAGCAGCAATCTCACGGCACCGCTCCGCAGTCGGACGGTGGCACGTCCACGAACGGATGAAGCGTCCATTCCTTGAGCGCGACGCCATCGAACCAGAGCACGCCACGCGGACACTCGCTGCCCTGATAGCCGATTTTCAGCGTGTGGCCTGACGTACGGCTGCGTGGCCGCGCAAGACGCAGCGCCAGTCCGGGAGCACCGTCGCTGTGCGTGACCGCCTCTATCTGCACTTCCAGCGTCAACGAAAACTCACTGATTTGCGATAGCCGCAGCGCGCGCAACTGGCAGACTGGAATGGACAGCATGGTTTCCATTTCGCCCTGCGCCGCTCTTTCATCATCCACGCAGCGAACCTGCATACCGCAGGCGGCCACCGCAGCGTCCACCAGTGCGGCGTGGCGCTGGTGGCAGCGCAGTTGCGCTCGCCGGACGGCCTGGTCGAGCAACTCCACGAAGGCGTCCAAGGAATAGCTCGCGTGTGCCATCTACGACTCCGTCAGCCAGATCGGCTTGCGCTTGAACCCAACGTGGTAGCACAACCATTGCAGCACCACCTGGTGCTCGCCCAGCTGCAGGATATTGAAGCTCTTCTCGATCCCGAGAATCGCTCCCTTGGGCGCTTCGCTGAGGCAGCGATTGAGCAGTTGCTGCGCGGCCTCGACCTGCTCAGCGGTCTGCATCTTTGCCGGGTTGTCGCTGCCGACGACGATGCGCTTGATGTAGCTCACTTCTGACAAATCGATCATCGGCAACGACTCGGGTGATAGACAGGTGTAGGACTCAGCAGCGCCGCTTACGGTACCTGCACAGGCGCTGAGACTTTGCGTGGCGCTGCGGCGGTCTGCAGGATGTCGAGCACGCGCGACAGCCCTTCAGGGGTACCGCGATCTTCGGCGTGCAATGCGACGTGATACTTGGCCGAGTTATCCGAAGAGCGCGTGTTTTCCTTGTGGCTGGACACCGATCCCTGCACGTTGACCTTGGCCTTGAACACGCCCCAGCCGACGCTTGCCTCCAGATCCACCTTGAGGCTCTTGTCTTCGGCTTCCTTTTCCGAGAACGAGGATTTGACTTCCATGTCGAAGGTCACGTCCACGGTCTGAATGCTCAAATTGGGAACATTGACCAAGGTCAGCAGCGGCACAACGATCTCGACTTCCTCCTCGGCCATCCCGACACCGCTGGGGTCTTCGACCGGGCGTTTGAACTTGAACTGCGCGGTCCGCGTGCCGCCGTTTCCGTTGGGATCGGTAGCCGGGTCGGTCGGCGGCAGGAAACCGATGACCTTGATGAAGTCGGCGGTGGCGCGGGCCAGCATGACCTGCGCATCGCAGGCTGCACGTAACGGGGCGCCGATCAGGTCCGCCATCGGCAGGCCCTTGAATTGGTCGGACATATTGACAATATCGCTCATGGTGCTCTCCTGAAGAGTGATTGTTTAGAAGAATCGACGACGGCGGGAATCAATCTCCCTTGACCGTCTTGAACACGCCTTGCGACTGCGCAAGGCGATTGATGAGACGTGCCACGCCTTCGGTCGGCTCGCTGCCTTCCACGCGCAACACGACATGTACTGCACTGTGCCGCGCACTTTTTGCGTTGGAGCCAAGGTCGATGCCGATCTGGCCGGGCAGCGCCGGCGGCTTGGGATGCCAGTCATCGACGGCGGCTGGAACCGCCAGCGACGCCGGTAACGCTGCTTCGTCCAGTTCGCTGAGCTCGCCGAGTTGCGCATCGAAGCTGATCTCGACATCCTTGATACGCAGGACGTTGGACGACACCAGCGGCAACAGCGGTGCGCGATACAGGTCTTCGTCGTTCTCGCCCGCTTCCGGATGCTGCGACGGCAAGCGGATCAGAACGCTTCTGGGACGATTGTCCTCGTCGAAGAACGCGCCCAGATTGGCCATCTGGTGCTGTTCGATCCGGTCCTGGGCGTCGATGACCGCCCCGGCCAGCGCTTCGATCAGATCATTGAGGGAGATTTGCGCCATGTTGGGCTCGTTGGTCGGAGATGTCGCTGGGCCGGTACTGGCTCAGACCGCGTCGGGAAAGCTATCCACGCGAGCCAGCCATCCCTTGAGGAACCTGCCAAGCGCAGGTCGCGCGGCGACCAGTCGCTGGTAGTAGTCCCTGCGGCCGGCCTTGTAGCGTGCATAGAGGTCCTGCTGGTTGCTGGATGCCAGTGCGGCGAAAGTCGCCGGTCCCATCCGCCCGTCCGCCACCAGCGCGCCGCCGGTCTGCGCATTGAGCACGGTCTGCAGCAGCTTGATCGCGTTGCCGCCGGCGTTGACATAGAAATCGAACAGGATGTTGGCCAGCGGCTGCAGTGCGATCTGGTCGGCGCGCAGCCGGTCCCAGTACTGCGCCTTGTAAATGACCCCGGCCTGGGCATCCGTCAGGGCACGCAGGTTCGCCAGGCTTGGCTCCACGCCCAGCAGGTTCTGGGCGCAGGCCTTGAAGGTCAGCAGCGTGATGCCCTTGTTGGTGGCCCCACCCGGATCGGCGGGATCGTTGACGAAGCCGCCTTCGTGCTTGAGCAGGGTCGGAAAAAACACGTTGAAGTCAGCCATCGGCGCCACCTGTCGAATTGATCGGTGGCGCCAGTTTCCGCATCGGTGCAATAGCCGGACATCGGCCGTTCACCGATACTACGGTGCCTGAAAGCTGATTCATTCCGGGTCCCGGCAGGGGCCACCAAGACCGCGTTTTCTGGAATACTGCCCCCATGAACGAGCTCAACCATCTGCTAGACAACAACCGTGCCTGGTCCGAGCGTATCCGCCGCGAAGACCCGGAATTCTTTTCCAAACTGTCCACCCAGCAGACGCCCGAATACCTGTGGATCGGCTGCTCTGACTCGCGCGTGCCGGCCAACCAGATCATCGACATGGCGCCGGGCGAGGTGTTCGTCCATCGCAACATCGCCAACGTGGTGGTGCATACCGATTTGAACTGCCTGTCGGTGATCCAGTTCGCGGTGGACGTGCTCAAGGTCAAGCACATCCTGGTGGTGGGCCACTACGGTTGCGGTGGCGTGTTTGCCAGCCTCACCCAGAAGCGCATGGGCCTGGTGGACAACTGGATCCGTCACGTCACCGATGTGGCCGACAAGCACGAGGCCTGCCTGCACGATGCCGGTGATCTGCCGGTGCAGCACGCGCGCCTGTGCGAGCTCAACGTGCTGGAACAGGTGGTCAATGTCTGCCGCACCACCATCGTGCGCGATGCCTGGGAGCGCGGCCAGGCACTGTGCGTGCATGGCTGGGTGTACAGCCTGCGCGACGGGCATGCGCACGACCTGGGCATGTCCATCGACCGCCCGGCGCTGCTGCAGGAGCGTTACGACGCCGCACTGGCGCAGATCCAGGCCGATCACGAAGAACGCTGAGGCCCAACCGGACGCGTTCACGGCGACGCAAGGAGCAGTCGTCGCACGCGTCCGGACAAGGCGTCCGGAACCGGCATGGTCTCAGTGGTGCGTGCCGGCTCTGCGCAGCGGCAGCTGGGACCTCGCCTTCGCGATCGCGCCAGCCACTGCGCCACCCACCGGCGCCATAGGTTGGCTATGCTGGACGTCTTCTTTGCCGAGGAACGTCGATGCTGGTCCCGCCGATCAACCTGCATGCCTGGATCGAGCAACACCGCCACCTGCTCAAGCCGCCGGTCGGCAACAAGTGCATCCAGCAGGACGGCTTCATCATCATGATCGTCGGCGGGCCGAACGCGCGCGCCGACTATCACTACGACGAAGGCCCGGAGTGGTTCTTCCAGCTCGAGGGCGAGATGGTGCTGAAGGTGCAGGACGAGGGCGTCCAACGCGACATCCCGATCCGCGCCGGCGAAATCTTTCTGCTGCCGCCGAAGGTGCCGCATTCGCCGCAACGTGCCGCCGGCTCGATCGGCCTGGTCATCGAACGCGAGCGCCTGCCGCACGAACAGGACGGCCTGCAGTGGTATTGCCCGCAGTGCAATCACAAGCTCTACGAGGCGATGTTTCCGTTAGACAACATCGAAACCGATTTTCCGCCGGTATTCGATCATTTCTATCGCTCGTTGGCCTTGCGCACCTGCACCCAGTGCGGGCACCTGCACCCTGCGCCCGAGCGCTATGCCGCAGTCGAGGCCTGAGGGGACGATGGCATGCCATTGCGGCGAGCACGTGGAGTGCGATGCGGTTGATTGCCTGTGCAAGGTTTGCTGTTGCCGGGGCACTCGGCGTTGCCTGCGCATACCGCGATGATGCTGCAGCGCTGCGACGATGGGCGTGGCCGGCAGGTTCTTCCTGCCCGCTGCCTGACAGGAGAACTGCCATGACCTGCCCGATCCGGCGCAGCGCGTTTCGCGCGTGGCCGTATGCGCGCAGCGATCGCGCGCAAGCGATGCACCGGGCCGCTGCACGGAAACAGCCACCATGCTGCGCACCCTGATCGACCTCAAACCGCGCGATGTGCCGCTGCGCGTGGCCCTGCGCAACACCGCCGCGGTGGTGCTGCCGCTGGCGATCGGCGTGGCCACCGGGCATGTCGCGGCCGGGCTGGCCGTGTGCAGCGGCGCGCTCAACACCATGTTCTCCGACCAGCCCGGCCCCTACCGCGCGCGCCTGCAGCGCATGCTGATGGCGGCACTGGCGGCCGGCCTGGCGGCCTTGCTTGGCGTGTGGGTCGGTCACAACACGCCGGCGCTGGTGCTGGCCGGTTTGTTGCTCGGCCTGGGCGGTGGCCTGCTGGTGGCGCTTGGCCCGGTGGCGGCACGGGTGGGCCTGACCAGCATGATCCTGCTGGTGGTCAGCGCGGATATGCGCCTGCCTGCCGCGCAAGCGCCGGGCGTGGCGGCGCTGATCTTTGCCGGCGGCCTGTTGCAGGTGTTGCTGGCGCTGGCGGCCTGGCCGCTGCAACGCTATCGCCCGGAGCGGTTCGCGCTGGCCGAGCTGATGCGCCAGCTGGCCGGCATCGCCCGCCAGCGCCCGGAAGCCAGCGCTGCACCGCCGGCCACGCAGGAAGTGCTGGATGCGATGGTGATGCTGCATGGCGAACATCGTTCGCGTGCGATTGCAGTGCAGAGTTTTCGCATCATCGCCGAGCTGTGCGAACGCGTGCGGCTGGAGCTGCTGTCGCTGGCCGATGCCGACACCCGCCTGACCGAATCGCAGGCACGCCCGGCCATCGAGCGGGTGCTCGAACGCAGTGCGATCGTGCTGGAACAGCTGGCCCACGCGATGACGGTGGGCGAAGACCCGGTGGCGGCCAACGCATCGATGACCGGCTTCGACGACCTGATCGCTGCGCTGGCGCAGGTCCAACACGACAACGCCGATACCCGCGAGCGCCGGCTGGTGCGCGTGGCGGTCGCCCGCGCGCAGGGCCTCGGCGGCCAGTTGCGCGCGCTGATCCGCAATGCCCACTGGGCCAGCAGCCGTGGCGAGATCCAGGCGCAACTGGCCGAAGCACGCCTGCCGGCAGCGCTGCGCCCGGCCGCCACCTGGGCCACCCTGCGCGCAAACCTGGATCTGTCGTCGGTGGCGTGTCGGCATGCGCTGCGTTGCGGCGTGTGCCTGGCCCTGGCGATCGCGTTCCAGCGCTGGCAGCAGATCCCGCATGGGTTCTGGATTCCGATGACCACCGCCATCGTGCTGAAGCCGGATTTCGGCGGCACCTTCAGCTTTGGCGCGCTGCGCGTGGCGGGCACCTTCGTCGGCCTGTTGGTCGCCACGCTGCTTGCCCATCTGGCGATGGATGGGGCCAGCGTCCGCATGGCCTTGCTGGCACTGTTCTGCCTGGGCTTTCGCTTGTTGACCCAGGTGAATTACGGCATCGGCGTGGCCTTCCTCACCGGCATGCTGGTGCTGCTGCTGTCGTTCGAAGGGGTGACGCCCGGCGAGGCGGTCGTTGCACGTTTGCAGGCCACCGTGGCCGGCAGTGCGCTGGCCCTGGTCGCCTACGCGCTGTGGCCCACGCGCGAGCGTCGGCATATCCGCAGTTCATTGGCTCACCTGCTCACTGCCTACCGCGAGCATCTGCGCAACCTGCTGCTGGGCCGGATGGACCACCTGGGCGACAGCCGCGCCGCCGCGCGCGTGGCACGTACCAATGCGCAGGCCTCGATCGAGCGGCTGCGTGGAGAGCCACGCAGCCGCCGCAACCTGCAGGAACTCAAGCTTGCCGAATCGCTGCTGGCCAACGGCAACCGGCTGATCCGCGCCACCTTGCTGCTGGAGGCAGTGCTGCGCGATGGCCACCAGTTGCCCGCGCTGGACGCGTTGCCCGCCTTTGCCGACCACGCCGACCAGGCGCTGGCGGAATTGATCGACTGTCTGGTCGATGGCGGCACGCCGGCCGCGGCCACCTTGCGCAGCGCCGAGCGCAAGCTTTCCGATGCGCTGGCCGCGTGCCGGACGGCACGCCCGGCATCGCCGCGCTTGCCGACACCATCGACCGCGTCACCGACAGCATCGGCACCCTCACCCACCTGCTGCGGCCTGCCCGACCGGCCCCGGCCGAGACAGCGGGCGTGCATGACGGCGCGCGCGGTGCCGGCGGGTAAACTGCCGCATCGTTCCAGAGCGTTGCATGCCCGATGACCACCGACCCGCTGTCCCGTTCCCACGCTGCGGCACTGGACGCCGCCGACCCGCTGCGCAACCTGCGCGAGGCGTTCGTGTTTCCGCAGCACCACGGCCAGGACCAGACCTACTTCGTCGGCAATTCGCTGGGCCTGCAACCGCGACAGGCCCGTGCAATGGTCAGCGAGGTACTCGATCAGTGGGGCGCGCTTGCCGTGGAAGGCCACTTCACCGGTCCCACCCAATGGCTCACCTATCACCAGCTGGTGCGCGACGGCCTGGCGCGCGTGGTCGGCGCGCTGCCCGGCGAAGTGGTGGCGATGAACACCCTCAGCGTCAACCTGCATCTGATGATGGCCAGCTTCTATCGCCCCACGCCCGAGCGCGGCGCGATCCTGATCGAAGCCGGCGCGTTCCCGTCCGACCGCCACGCAGTGGAGTCGCAACTGCACCTGCATGGGCTGGACCCGGCCACGCAGCTGATCGAGGTGGAGGCCGACGAACCCAATGGCACGGTGTCGATGGCGGCCATTGCCGCGGCGATCGCACAGCACGGCCCGCGGCTGGCGCTGGTGCTGTGGCCGGGCATCCAGTACCGCACCGGGCAGGCGTTCGATCTGGGCGAGATCGCGCGGCTGGCGCGGGCGCAGGGCGCGGCGGTGGGTTTCGATCTGGCGCATGCGGTGGGCAATATCCCGCTCACCCTGCACGACGATGGCGTCGATTTCGCGGTGTGGTGCCACTACAAATATCTCAATGCCGGGCCGGGCGCGGTGGGTGGGTGCTTCGTGCATGCGCGCCACGCCACCAGCAACCTGCCGCGCATGGCCGGTTGGTGGGGACACGAGCAGCAGACCCGTTTCCGCATGGATCCGCAGTTCGTGCCTGCGCCGGGCGCCGAAGGCTGGCAGCTGAGCAATCCGCCGGTACTGGCGCTGGCGCCGCTGCGTGCATCGCTGGACCTGTTCGACCAGGCCGGCATGGCCGCGCTCCGCGCCAAATCCGAGCAGCTCACCGGCCATCTGGAACAGCTGATCCACGCGCGCCTGGCGCAGGTGCTGCAGATCGTCACCCCCGCGCACGCTGCGCAGCGCGGCTGCCAGCTGTCGCTGCGGGTGAAAGGCGGCCGCGCGCAGGGGCGCGCGCTATTCGAGCATCTGCATGCCGCCGGCGTGCTGGGCGACTGGCGCGAACCGGACGTGATCCGCATTGCGCCGGTGCCGCTGTACAACCGCTTCGTCGACCTGCACACCTTCGTGGAACAGGTGGAAACCTGGGCCGCCGCCTGAGCGCAACACGCTGACTGCAAGGTCACCGGGCCTGGGGGCCGCGACGCGGAGCCGGCAGCGGCCCACGTACACTCCCAGCCCGCCCACGGCTGATGCCCGGGCGGCCGCCCTTGCCAGTCGCTGTCTCCCCCTCTTCGCCGGCGCTGCGTCCGGCCGCCGCCGGATATTGCATTGAGCCCAGTCTCCCCCCGCTCCCTGACCCTGATCGGCGCCGGCCTGGCCGGTTGCCTGCTGGCCATCCTGCTGTCGCGCCGCGGCTGGCAGGTCACCGTCTACGAACGCCGCGGCGATCCGCGCATCAAGGGCTACGAGTCCGGCCGCTCGATCAACCTGGCCCTGGCCGAACGCGGCCGCCACGCACTGCGCCAGGCCGGCGCAGAAGACGCGGTGATGGCCAAGGCGGTGATGATGCGCGGGCGCATGGTGCACCCGGTCAACGGGGAACCGCAGCTGCAGCGCTATGGCCGCGACGACAGCGAAGTGATCTGGTCGATCCATCGCGCCGCCTTGAACGTGGCCTTGCTGGATCTGGCCGAACAGGCCGGCGCCACCGTGCACTTCTACCGTCGCCTGCACACGGTCGATTTCGATGCCGGGTACGCGCGCTTCATCGACGACCGCGACGATCAGCCGCACGAGATCCACTTCCAGAGCCTGATCGGCAGCGATGGCGCCGGCTCGGCGCTGCGCGCGGCCATGCAGCGCAAATCGCCGTTGGGCGAGCGCATCGAGTTCCTGGATCACTCCTACAAGGAGCTGGAAATCCCGCCGCTGCCCGGTGGCGGCTTCCGCATCGAGCGCAACGCACTGCACATCTGGCCGCGTGGGCGCTACATGTGCATTGCGCTGCCCAACGACGGCGGCACCTTCACCGTGACCTTGTTTTTGCCCAACGCCGGCGAGCCCAGCTTTGCCACCACCCGCACCGGCGAAGAAGCGCACGCGCTGTTTGCGCGCGACTTCCCGGACGCCTTGCCGCTGATTCCGCAGCTCCAGGAGCACTGGGAAGAACATCCGCCCGGCCTGCTCGGCACCCTGACCCTGGACCGCTGGCATCTGGACAACCGCGCCTTGCTGATCGGCGATGCCGCACATGCGATGGTGCCGTTCCACGGCCAGGGCATGAACTGTGCGTTCGAAGACTGCGTGGCGCTGGCCGAACAGATGGACGCGCACGACGACATCGGCAGCGCATTTGCCGCCTTCGAGGCCGCACGCCGCGACGATGCCGCGGCAATCCAGCAAATGGCGCTGGACAACTATCTGGAGATGCGCGACCGCGTGGGCGACGCGCAGTTCCTGCTGCAGCGCGAACTCGAACAGCAATTGCAAGCGCGCTGGCCCACCCGCTTCGTGCCGCACTACACCATGGTGACCTTCCTGCGCACGCGCTACTCGATCGCACTGGCGCGCAGCGAAATCCAGCGCGAGATCCTGGTCGATGCCACGCGCGGTCACAGCGATCTGTCGCGCATCGACTGGGCTGCGCTGGAAACCAGAGTGCACGCGCGCCTGGAGCCGCTGGAGGGCGCGCACTGACGTCTGCGACGGTAGTGCCCCACGGCATCACTGCCCGCGCTGCAGGCCATGCCGTGGCGTCATCCGGGTCTTGGCTGATCTCTCCGGCGTCGCTGTCGGCAGCTGCGAGACAGCTGCAGCTGCCCTGCGCGCGCCAGTCGGCTAGTCGAAGCAGATCGCCGGCCCACCGCGCCACTGCACGCGCGCACCACTCACGTGCGCCAACCCGCCGCACAGCCGCGCCTCAGCGTGCCAGTGCTGCGATGGGGGATACTAGGCGGCACCGGCAGCGCGTACGCCGTGCGCTGCGCATCTGGATCTTGCACCCGCATGCCTGACAGCTTTCTCTTCTACGACCTGGAAACCTTCGGCCAGGACCCGCGCCGCACCCGCATCGCGCAGTTCGCGGCGGTGCGCACCGACGCGCAGCTGCGGGTGATCGAAGAACCGATCAGCTTCTTCGTGAAACCGGCCGACGATCTGCTGCCCTCCCCGTACGCCACCATGGTCACCGGCATCACCCCGCAGCATGCGTTGCGCGAGGGCGTGAGCGAAGCCGAGGCATTTGCACGCATCGCCGAGCAGATGAGCCGGCCGCAGACCTGCACGCTGGGCTACAACTCGATCCGCTTCGACGACGAGTTCGTGCGCTGTGGCCTGTTCCGCAATTTCTACGATCCCTATGAGCGGGAATGGCGCGGCGGCAATTCGCGGTGGGATCTGCTCGACGTGCTGCGCCTGGTGCACGCACTGCGCCCGGATGGCATCGCCTGGCCGCAGCGCGAAGATGGCGCCACTTCGTTCAAGCTGGAGCATCTGGCCGACGCCAATGCCGTGCGCGAAGGGGATGCGCACGAAGCACTGTCCGACGTGTACGCCACCATCGGCATGGCGCGCAAATTTCAGCAGCATCAGCCCAAGCTGTGGGACTACGCCTTGCGCCTGCGCGACAAGCGCTTTGCCGCCACCCTGCTCGACGTGATTGCGATGGAGCCGGTGCTGCATGTATCGCAGCGCTACCCGGCCTCGCGCCTGTGCGCCGCCGCAGTGTTGCCGCTGACGCGGCATCCGCGCATCGACAGCCGGGTGATCGTGTTCGATCTGGACGGCGACCCGGAGGTGCTGCTGCGCCTGAGCCCCGACGAGATTGCCGACCGGCTGTATATCCGCGCCGCGGATCTGCCCGAGGGCGAGCAACGCATTCCGCTGAAAGAAGTGCATCTGAACAAATCGCCGGCACTGGTGTCCTGGCAGCACCTGCGCGCAGCGGACTTCCAGCGCCTGGGCGTGGACCGCGACGTGGTCATGGCCAAGGCCGCACGGCTGCGCGAGCTGGGGCCCGCGCTCGCCGAAAAGGTACGCCAGGTCTACGGCAATGAGCGCGCCGCTGCCGCAGCGGTCAACGATGCCGACGCCTCGCTCTACGACGGCTTTCTGGCCGAGGGCGACAAGCGCTTGCTGGCCCAGGTGCGCGCCAGTGCGCCAGACGAGCTGGGCGCTCTGGAAGCGCGTTTCCGCGATCCGCGCCTGGTCGAACTGCTGTTCCGCTACCGTGCGCGCAACTGGCCGCAGACGTTGTCGCCCGAAGAACACGACCGCTGGAACGTGTACCGTCGCCAGCGCCTGCTGGAAGACCGCGGGTTGGGCGAAGTCACCCTGGAGCAGTATGACGCGCAGATTGCGGATTTACGGCTCGCTCACCCCGACGATGCTACCAAGCAAGCCCTACTCGACCAGCTCGCCGCCTGGGGTTCGGACCTCCAACGCACGCTATGACCACCTACTTTTCCGACGCCAGCTTCAAATTCCTGCGTGCCCTGGCCCGCCACAACGACAAGACCTGGTTCAACGACCATCGGCACCAGTACGAAGCGCACGTGCGCCAGCCGTTTCTGCAGCTGATCACCGACCTGCAGCCGGCGTTGGCGCAAGTCAGCGAGCACTATCGTGCCGATCCCAAGACCCAGGGCGGCTCGCTGTTTCGCATCTATCGCGATGCGCGTTTTTCCAACGACAAATCGCCGTACAAGAACTGGCAGGGCGCGCGCCTGTTTCATGAGCGCCGCCGCCAGGTTCCTGCGCCGTCGTTCTACATCCACCTGCAGCCGGGCGAGAGTTTCGTCGGTGCGGGGCTGTGGCACCCGGAGCCGGACACGCAACGCAAGCTGCGCCAGTTCATCTTCGAAAACCCCGGCAGCTGGAAAGCCGCCGCGTACGCACCCAAGCTGCGTCGCAAGTTTGCGTTGGACGACAGTGAAAAACTGGTCCGTGCACCGCGCGGTTTTCCAGCCGATTTCGAGTTCATCGACGATCTCAAGCATCGCAACTGGGCGTATCTGCGCCACCTGGACGATGCGCTGATGACCGGGCCGCGCCTGCGTCAGACCATCGAGGCCGATCTGGTGACATTGGCGCCGTTTGTCGATTACCTGTGCGCCGCGCTGGATCTGGAATTTTGACAGCGCACGCAGCGCCACCGCTGGGTGATGCGCTGCAGTCGATCAGCGCGTGCCGACCATTTGCCGCAGAGTGCAGGCAACCACCGCCGTCCCTGGCAACGGAGTGCGAACGATGAAAAAACGCTGGTGGTTATTGCCCTTGCTGATCGTCGCCTTGCTGGCCGGCTACGTGGTGGCAGGGCCGTACCTGGCCATCCGCGGCATCAGTCAGGCGGTCGCCGACCGCGATGCCGGGCAGCTGGATCGCCATGTCGATTTCCCCAGCCTGCGCGTCAACCTCAAGGCGCAACTGGACGATTACCTGATCCGCCAGGCCGGCAGCAGCGCGCAGTCGAGCCTGTTGGGCGGTGTTGCGCTGCGGTTGGCCAGCGGCATCAGCGGCGCTGGCGTGGATACCTTGATCACGCCCTTGGGTATCGGTGCGCTGCTGCAGGGCCACAGCGTGTGGAACCGCGTCATCGGCGACACCGTCAGCGCCGACACCTATGCCGCGCCGGCTCCTGCCCGCCCGCTGCAGGGCGCGACGCAACGCTTCGAATCCACCCGTCGCTTCACCGCCACCACGTACACCGCCACCGGCGCACCGGTGGTGTTCGTGCTCACCCGCCAGGGCCTGCGCTGGCGGCTGACCGACATCCAGCTACCGCTCGGCGACCAAGACGGTTCGCCCGCGCCATAGGTGTTGCGTACGGATGCGGACGACCGGGCGCGCGAGCAAGCGCTGGTCGACACGCTGCACCGATGGTCTGCAACATCGTGCATGCAGTTAGCGGACGCGTGCCGCGTGGCTGCCGCCATCCCCGCTTGGCGCACCACGCAGGCTGATGCCTTACGCAAACCGCCAGGCGCGCTCGGTCCATGCCGCCTGCAGCCGCAGCATAGAAGGTCGTAGCTGCCGGCGTGCTGCCCACGGCAACTGCGCCAGGGCCTGTTCCGGGATTGCCGGGGTATGTCGGCGGTTCCAGGCAAACACCACCTGATTGCGCAGGTCCGGCTCGGGCAACGCCAGCACCAGACCGTCGAATAGCGAACGCAGCTGCGCCAGGTGCCCGGCGATGGGCACGTCGTACAGGTTGAACGCCAGCACGCCGTCAGGGGTCAGTGCCGCGCGGCACTGCGCGTAGAACTCCGGCGTGCACAAGGCCGGCGGAATCCCGTCGGTGTCGTAGGCATCCAGCAGCAACAGGTCATAGCGACCGGCACGCGGGCCGATCCACTGCGCGCCATCGCCCAGGCTGATCTCCAGCCGCGCATCGTCGCGCGGCAGCGCGAACGCATCGCGCAGCGCCAGCACCTGCGCATCGGCTTCCACCGCCTCAATGCGCGTGTTGCGCAGATACCGATGGCAGAACTTTACCTGCGCACCGCCGCCCACACCGATCACGCCGATGCGCTCGGGCCGCGGCTGCAGCCACAACGCCGCCAACATGCTGCGCGTATACGGCAGCATCAACCGATACGGCGCCCAGCGCGACATGCGTGTCTGGACCGTCTGCTCGTCGAAGCACAGCTCCAGGGTGCGCCAGCGAAGGCGCAGCGCAGCGCGTCCGGGCGGCTGCGGCGGGGCGCTCATGCGCCCGGCGGATCGTTGGCCACGCCGTGCGGCACATGGCCGGCTGCCACGTGCTGATGCTGGCGTGCGCTGTCGATGTTGTGTTGCGAGTCGTCGAAGAAGATGTCTGCACCGAAGGCTTCCAGGAACGGCCCCTTGTGCCGCCCGCCCAGAAACAGCGCCTCGTCCAGCCGCACGCCCCATTCGCGCAGCGTGCGGATCACCCGCTCATGCGCCGGTGCAGAGCGCGCGGTGACCAGCGCGGTGCGGATCGGCGACGACTCGCCAGCCGGAAACGCTGCCTGCAGCGTATGCAGCGCAGAGAGAAAGTTGCGGAACGGCCCGACCGATAGCGGCTCGCGGGCACGCTCGCGCTCGTGCCGCCCGAATGCCTCGACACCCTGCTCGCGGGAAATGCGCTCGCTCTCGTCGCCAAAGATCACCGCATCGCCATCGAAGGCGATACGCAGCTGGGTGGACAGGCGGCTCTCGTCGTTGTCCACGATGGCCGCAGCCGCCTCGGCACGCTCACCCGGCGCACGCGGCATGATGGTCGCTGCGGCGATGCCATGGGTGAGCGCGCGCCGCACCGATTCCGGATTGGCCGACAGGAACAGATCGGTGCCAAACGGCTTCACATACGGCCAGGTCGGCTCGCCGGAGGTGAAGGTGGCGCGCACGATGCCCAGGTTGTAGTGCTGGATCGAGTTGAAGATGCGCAAACCGGTATCGGCGGAGTTGCGCGACAACAGGATCACTTCCACCCGCGGGGTCTCCTCGGGCACATCGTGATTGAGCGCCAGCAGCTTGCGCACCACGGGGAACGCCACGCCCGGTTGCAGGATGTCGTCTTCGTGCTCGCGCTGGAACGCCGAATACGCCTCCACCCCGCTGGCCTCGAACAGGGCATGACCTTCTTCAAGATCGAACAGCGCGCGCGAGGTCACCGCGACGGTCAGGAGCCTGGGGGAGTTGTCAGCCATTTGGGTGCCGGGAGCCGGGATTCGGGAATCGGGATTGGTGAGCAGCAGCGCGTGCGGATTTGAGATCAGAAACACGATGGCGCGAGCCGCATCGTAACGCGTCGACGTGCTCGCAGGTGGCCAGCGTGCGCGGCTCCCGCCGTTGCCAATCCCGAATCCCCAATGCCCAATCCCCGCCCCTCACACCGCAAACTGCTCGCTGAAGATGCGCTCTTCCAGGTTGTGTTCCGGATCGAACAGCAACGTGACCCGGCGCTCGGTGGATTCACGGATGGTCACTTCCACCACGTCGCGGATCTCGTGCGAATCGGCGGTGACGCTGACCGGGCGCTTGTACGGATCAAGCACGCGAAAACGCACTTCGGTATCGGCCTTGAGGATGGCGCCGCGCCAGCGGCGCGGGCGGTACGGCGCGATCGGCGTCAGTGCCAGCGTATGCGAGCCCAGCGGCAGGATCGGCCCATGTGCCGAGTAGTTGTAGGCGGTGCTGCCGGCCGGTGTGGCCACCATCACCCCGTCGCCGATCAGCTCGGCGATGCGGGTCTGGCCGTTCAGATCCACGCTCAGATGCGCGGCCTGGCGGGTCTGCCGCAACAGCGAGACTTCGTTGTACGCCAGCGACCCGGCGCTGCTGCCGGATTCGGTCTGCACCAGCATTTCCAGCGGCCGCAGATGCGCCGGCTCGGCACGTTGCAGACGGGCCAGTAAGTCGTCTTCATCGTCGCGATATTGGTTCATCAGGAACCCGACCGACCCCAGCTTCATGCCGAACACCGGCTTGTCGGCGGCGCCGTGGCGATGCAGTGTCTGCAGCATGAAGCCGTCGCCGCCCAGGGCGCAGACGACATCGGCCGTCTCCAGCGGATGATCGCCATAGCGCTGCACCAGGCGCGCGCGCGCGTTGGCCGCGGGCTCGGTGGGGCTGGCCAGAAAGGCGATGCGGGGTGGTGCGGTCATTGTCGACTCCAAAGCATGCGAATCAGCATACCGCAGCCCTGTGCTGGGCTTGTTGCCATGCCCCCCTGCCCTCGCGTGCGTCGCCGCCGCTGCGCCTCTTGCCGCGGGCACCGCGCCCACCACCCATCACGGCACGCCTCAGGCCGTCAACCGCCATGCGCGATGGATGCGTGCATGCCGCTCGAAGTCCGGGTCGATGGTGCGCGGGCTGATCTCCTCGCACTGCGCAAACTCGGCCACCGCGTCTTCGTCCAGCTTGAAGCGGCGGAAGTTGTTGGAGAAATACAGCACGCCGCCCGGCGCCAGACGCGCCACCGCCGCGCGCAGCAGGCGCACATGCTCGCGCTGGATGTCGAAGTCCTCGGCGCGTGCGGAATTGGAAAAGGTCGGCGGGTCGCAAAAAATCACATCGAAATGCGCGCGCTCGGCTTCCAGCCACGTCAATGCATCGGCCTGCACCAGCTTGTGCTTGCTGCCGGCCTGGCCGTTCAACGCAAGATTATCGGCGCACCACTGCAGATAGGTGGCGGACAGATCCACGCTGGTGGTGGAGGCCGCGCCGGCCACCGCCGCTTCCACGCTGGCCACGCCGGTGTAGCAGAACAAATTAAGGAAACGGCGTCCCTTGGACTGCTGCGCCATGGTGCCGCGCAGCGGGCGATGGTCCAGAAACAGCCCGGTATCCAGATAATCGAACAGGTTCACCCGCAGCAACGCGCCGTGTTCGCGCACGTGGACGATTTCGTTGCGCTGTTCGAACCGGCCGTACTTGCTGCCGCCCTTGCCGCGCTCGCGCGACTTCAGCGCCACGCGCTCGGCCGGCACCTCGAAGACCTCGCGCGCGGCAGCCAGCAATTCATTGAGACGACGGCGTACATCGGCTTCCGGGATCGTTGCAGGCGCTGCGTATTCCTGCACATGCAGGAAGATGCGGCGGTCGCCATCGGCTTGCTGGTACACGTCGATGGCAGCGGAATATTCCGGCAGGTCGGCGTCGTAGGCACGGAAGCATTCGATGCCTTCGCGCGCGCGCCATTTCTTGAATTTCTGCAGGTTCTTGCGCAAGCGGTTGGCCACCATCTGTGCGCCTTCGCTGAGCGCGGTCGGCGCCGCCAGCGGGGTGCGCCGCGGCACCGCGATCGGGTCGCAGACGATCAGCGCGCACTCGATCGCGCCATTGAAAAGCTGGTACTTCTTGGCTGCGCGCAGGCCGGTGGCATACGCCAGCTCGGCATTGCCGCACAGCAGGCTGGCCCGCCATTGCGGCACGACACGCTGCAGGGTATCGCCGAGCCTGCGGTACAACGCTGCATCGGCTGCCAGGCGCTCGTCATAGGGCGGATTGCACACCACCACGCCGGTGGCCTGCGGCGGGGTCTGCAACTCGCCCACCTCACGCACGCCGAACCAGATCGCCTCGGCCACACCGGCCACTTGCGCATTCTCTTTCGCGGCGCGGATCGCGTGCGGGTCCATGTCGCTGCCGTGGATCACCTGCCTGAGCGCAGCGCGGCCGACGCTGTCGCGTTCGCGCGCTTCGCTGACCAGCTGTTGCCAGGTCTCGCGATCGAAACCGCGCCAACGGCTAGGCACATCGCTGCCATAGCGCTGCAGACCCGGCGCGACGTCGGCGGCCATCAGTGTGCCTTCGATCAGCAGCGTGCCGCTGCCGCACATCGGGTCCAGCAGGCCGCCGCCATCGGCATAGGCGCGCGTCCAGCCTGCGCGCATCAGCACCGCCGCAGCCAGGTTTTCCTTCAATGGCGCCTCGTTCTGCGCCATGCGCCAGCCGCGTCGATGCAGCGGGCCGCCGCCCAGGTCCACCGAAATGGTGGCGCGGCCCTTGCGCAGCGACAGGTTCAGGCGCAGGTCCGGGCTTTCCACATCCACCGACGGGCGCTCCAGGCCCTGCCGGCGCATGGTGTCCACCACCGCGTCCTTGATGCGCTGCGCCGCGTAGCGGGCATGGGTGATGGCGGTACCGGACACATGCGCGTCCACCGACAGCGTGTGCCCCACCGACAGGTGCTCGTCCCATGGCAGCTCGGCCACGCCGGCGTACAGCGCGTCTTCGTCCGGGCAATCGAACTCGCTCAGCGGCCACAGCACGCGGCTGGCCAGGCGCGACCACAACACGGCGCGCTGCGCATCGCGCAGTTCGCCTTCGACGTTGACGCCGGAGATGGTGGCGGTGGCCTTGCTGGCACCGAGCGCGAGCAGCTCGTCGGCAAGCAGGTATTCCAGGCCCTTGGCACAGGATGCGAAGAATTTCACGTAGGCAGGTATCGATAAAGACGCTGGCCGCGGCGGCGAGCGTGGGAGCAGCACGGCGGGCCGGCGCCCGTAGGGGCAATGCCGTGGCCGTGGACGGGCGCAAATGGTCGGCCATCGGGGCCGGCATTACCACCCCCGCCGGCCGCTTCGCCCGCCGCACGGTTCACCAGCGCGCCAGCGGCCACCAGCAAACGCCACCGCCACCAGGGCCGCGATCGCCGTCCGGCACTGCCTGCAACCCGGCCCAATCCCCCGCCACGCATGGATTGCATGGGTCTGGCAGCGGCACACCGCCCAACGCCGGCCCCGCGCACCAGCCCCCTACCGTCGGTGCCGCAGGCGTGCAGGCCTGCGGCCGCCCCGCTCAGCCGTGGGCAGGCTTGTGCGCGATGACGGTGGGAAAGAGGCTGGCGCGATCCTCGATGAAACGGATGTCGGTAAAGCCCGCGCTCTCCAGTTGCGCACGCGTTTGCGCGTGTGTACGGAACGATGCCCAGCGCGCCTGCACGATGTCGACGAAGATCTGGCTCTGCAGTGCCAGCGCCGCCGGGTCGATCAATGCCATCTGCCATGGCGACTGCGCGCACAGGCTGGGGGGGGGCGTCAGGAAACTGGTCAGCAACGTGCCGCCCGGCCGCAGCTTGTGGAAGAACGCGCCATACAACGCGATCACGCGTGCGTCGTCCGGTTCGTAGAGATTGAGTCCGTTACTGGTCAGCACGTCCACGCTATTGGCATCGCCCTGCGTCCAGGCGTCTTCCAGCCGTAGCGACAACTGCCCTTCCAACCCGTGCCGGCGCGCCAGTTGCAAAGCACCTTCCAGCGCCTGCGGGTCCAGGTCGATGCCAAGCAACTGCACCTCCGGACACTGCCGGTAGTCCAGGCTCAGCAGGTCGCCCATCCAGCCGCAGGGGACCGAGGCCAGCGTCATGCCAGGCTGCAGCAAGGCCTGCAACTGCGCACGGAAAATGCCGAACCGCTCGCGCGTGGCGAGCACGGCCGGGAGTGTCTCGAACAGGGCGTATTCCAGCGCCGGCGTGGTGTCCGGCGCCAGACTGCCTGGCTGGTGCGTTACCACTTGATGGGTCCAATAGGCATCCAGCCCGCAGTTGCGGAGCAGGAACCGGCCCAGCTCCACCGCCCATAGCGCATCGAGCAACTGCAGCAGGCGCTCCACGTCCGCCGCAGGCCGCGCCGGGTCCTGACCAAGTCGCGCCTTGATCGCGGTGAGCAGGGTCGCATCGTCCTGCGGCAGGTCGCCCGCGTGCGAAATCAGGCGCGCCTGCGGCGACACCGTTTGCTGGTCATCTTGCATCGTTCACCTCGTCTAGCGTTCATCGCGATCGATCGACCATGATGACGGCTGACGCAAGCCGCGACGGTGCCCAGGGCGATGCAGGATGCCGGCGAACGAACGGGAACCACAGGCTGCGCGGAAAGGCTCCGGGCAAGCCACGCGCACGGCTCAACCCAGCCCGAATGCCGGGTGGTAGGTCACATCGGCCAGCGGCACCAGCCGGTCGCCGAACGCCAGCGCCTGCAATACGGATGCCGGCACATCCGGCATGCCCAGGCCCGGCTCGACGGCGAATCCGAAACGACGGAAGAAGCCGGGCTCGCCGTCGACCACGCAGCCGGCCGCACCACGCTCGCGCAAGCTCGCCAGGGCGGCGCGCACCAGGCGCGTGCCCAGCCCCTGGCGCTGATGGCCCGGGCCAACGGCCAGTGGCCCCAGCGCAAACCAGCCAGAGGATCCATCGGACAAGGCCACCGGCGACACCGCCAGGTGCCCCACCACATAGCCGTCATGGTCGGCCACCAGCGACAACGCCAGCGCGCCGTCCTCGCGCAGTGCAGCGATCACGTGCTGTTCGTCATGGCGGCTGTGCTCGTCGCGCATGAATGCCACCATCGTCAGGATCTCGATGGCCGCAGCATCGCCCTCGGACGCTTCGCGGATCAGAATGCTTATTGCCCGGTTCTCCGGCGACGCAGGTGCCCGAGATGGCGCATCACAGGCTCTGCAGCAGTTCGGCAAACGCGCGTGCCGACGCGTCGACATGCGATGCCAGGCGATGTCCGTCGTCGACCAGCAACAGCCGCGCGGCGCGTGCCTGTGCCCAGGCGATCACCTCGGCGGCGGGAATCAGTTCATCGTGCCAGGCATGCACGATCGAAATCGGAACCGCCGCCGCATCCAGCGCCGGCAACGGCCCCATTCTGGTCGGCGGCACCATCAGGAACAGCGCACGCGTGGGCACCTGCAGCGAGACCTGCGCGGCGATATACGACCCCAGGCTGGACCCTGCCAGCACCACCGGGCCCTTGTCGGCCGCAGCACGCGCGATGTCCAGCAACCGTTGCAGACGCCCGCGCACATCGCCCAGCTGGCCCAGATCGCGGCGCGCATCCAGATCGGTGAAATCCGGCCGCTCGTGGGTCCATCCGAGACGTTCGGCCACCTCGGCCAACGCGGTGACCTTCAAGGCATCGGGACCGCTCTCGAACCCATGCGCGAGGATGCAGTGCCCGCGGCTCATAGCGCCTGCACCGTATCGCCGATGCGCAGCACGCCGCCGCGCAGGATGCGGGCGCACAAGCCGCCATGTCCGCGCATCGCGTTGTAGCCGCCAGCACCCAGCGCGTCTTCCATGCGCGAGCACGGGTCGCAGGGATCGGTGCCTTCCAGCTCGACCTCGCCGATGCAAAAGCGCCGCCCTCTCAACGCGATCAGCGGGATGCCGGACACCACCAGGTTGCGTCGCAGCGTGGCCGGTGCGATCTGCGCATGCCCTGCCAGCGCCGCAATCACCGGCAGGTGCTCGGCCTGGATCAGGGTCACGCCCCGCTTGCCGCTGCCGCCCTTGTAGCGGTCGCCCACCAAGCCAATACCGGTAGTGGCCTGCGCGGCGTCCACCTCCAGCATGTCCACATCACGCGCAGGACGCACGCCGATCCAGGTCACCTGACCGGTCTGCGGCAGCGTCGCCATCAATTTGCCCAGGGGGCTGTCGGGATTCAAGGCCATCGTCGAATGCTAGCATTCGCCACATGTCCGATGCCGTCCTGCCGTCGCCGCCGATCACCTACGCGCCGTTGCCCTACGAATCGCGACTGGCGCGGCGCCCGCTCGGCCACATCGACATGGTGGTCATCCACTGCACCGAACTGCCGGACATGGCGATGGCGCGCGACTACGGCGAGCGCGTGCTCTACGACAGCGGCACCGGCAACAGCGGGCATTACTACATCGACCGCAACGGCAGCATCCAGCAGTACGTCGCGCTGGAGCGCGTCGCCCATCATGTGCGCGGCCACAACCCGCACACACTTGGCATCGAACTGGTCAACCGAGGCCGCTATCCGCACTGGCTCGACTCGCGCCATCAACTGATGAGCGAGGCGTACCCGGAGCCGCAGATCGGCGCACTCATCACCTTGCTGCAGTGGCTGCAGCAGCAGCTACCATCGGTGCGCCGCATCGCCGGACATCAGGAGCTGGATACCACGCAGGAAGCGGCCAGTGACGACCCGGCCCGCAAGATCCAGCGCAAGCTCGACCCCGGCCCGTTGTTTCCGTGGTCACGCATCCATGCAGCCGTTGGCTGGTCGCACAGCCTGCGTTGACCGCACGCCCGGCGCTGGAGCAACGCGTCAGCGGCGCCTCACGGCTCCGGAGCACGATAGGTTTTTTCGCCCGCATTGACGGCCACGGCGAGCCGGTTTTCCGGCGGCGCGATCGGGCAGACCACATGCGGCGTCACCGCGCAGGGCGGGTTTTCCGCGAGATTGAAATCCAGCAACACATGGCCATCGCGCGGCAGCGCGGTAAACAGATAGCGCGCGCCGCCGTAGCTCTCCTTGCCGCTGGTGCGATCGGCAAACAGGAAAAACAGCCCGCTGCCGTCCTCCTGCGCGATCGGCTGCAGGCGATAGGTCTGCCCATTGCGCTCGAACACCGCCTCGCCTGGCACGGACACGGTCACTGGCGTTCCGATCGAGGTCAGCAAGGTCACGGTCCGCGGCGTGGCATACGGCTGCCAGCGCGCCTGAACACGCCAGTGCGGATCGATCGGAAAATAGTCGAAGCCCTGGAACCGGGCCACTACGGGCGCCGCCGGGTCGCGAAACCGCCAGCCGAACAACGCGCCGGTCTGCACCAGGTAGAACTGCCGGTTGTCCACGTCCAGGCGGTCGCCCGGCTGATCGACGCGCTCCGGCTCCAGGCTGACCTCATCGACCGGCCGACCGTGCAGCTTCACGCCTGCGCCGGCGGCCGCCTCGAAGCGCACGTGGCCGGCGGCGTCCAGGCTCAGCTGGCCCAGGTGCACAGGACCGGCTGGCAACACCAGGTCACTGCGCGGATCGCTGCCCACCTGGTACCGGCCCGCACGGACGCGGCCGGAGCCGGTATAGCTCAGCCAACCATCCGGCGCCCGCAACCGTGCCAGACGCTGCGCACGTGCCTGCTCCAGAGCGACCTGATAGACCTGCTGCCCATCGTCCTCGGCACGGCTGGCGCCCCGCACACCGTTGGTGTCGGCAGTCGAACCCGCCGAGCACGCCGTCATCGACATCACTGCGACGCACAAGGCGCCGGCCTGCAACTGCACCCGCATGTCGCCACCCACCCTGCAAGAAACTGCGCTCCGCGCAGCAAGCCTGCGTCCCCACAGACCACCATTCCTGCGGTCATTGTGCATGCATCAGGCAGCGGTCGCGACCGGACGCGAGCGATCCTGCAGCCAACCGCTCCAGGAACCGGCGTACACCCGCGCACCGGGCAGCCCGGCCACTTCAAGCGCCAGCAGCAGGTGGCAGGCCGTCACGCCGGAGCCGCACATCACCACCGCCTGCTCGGGCCGGTACGCGCCCAGCAGCGCAGACAGTTCCGCATGCAGTTCCTCGGCCGGCTTGAAGCGGCCATCGCGCAGGCTCAGCCCCAACGGACGACTCACCGCGCCCGGCACGTGGCCGGCCACCGGATCGATCGGCTCCAGCTCGCCGCGAAAGCGCTCGCCCGCGCGCGCGTCCAGCAGCCATCCCGGCGCCTGCCCCAGCCGCGCCAGGATGTGCTCGGCGTCGACCACGGCAGCGCTGTCGAAGCTACCCGGGTACGCAGGCCCCTCGTGCAGCTCCGGCTGCTCGCCGGTTTCCGGCAAACCGGCAGCGCGCCACGCAGCCAGCCCGCCATCGAGCACCGCCACGCGCCGATGTCCCATCAGGCGCAGCATCCACCACGCGCGCGCGGCCGCCATGCTGCCGTCGCCCGCGTCGTAGACCACCACCTGGCTCGCCGGATCGATGCCCCACCCGCCCAGACGGCGGGCGAAATCGGCAGCATGCGGCAACGGATGCCGTCCCTGACCGGAACGCGACAGGTCGGCCAGGTCGTGGTCCAGATCGGCATGAAACGCGCCGGGCAAATGCCCTTGCGCATACGCCTTGCGTGCGGCCTCCGGGTCCGGGGCAGTCGGTGGCGCGGCGCGCGCATCCAGCACGCGCACCTGCGGGTGCGCCAACGTGCCCGCCAGCGTGCTGACGTCCACCAACGTGGTCCAGTTCGGATCGACACTCATGCAACCTGCTCCAGGCGACGACGAAGATTGAGAAGAATGGCCGCGGTGGCGCCCCAGATGCGCTGCCCGGGCCAGTCGTATTCGAGCACGCGGCGTGGGCGCCCGCGAAATTCCAGCTCCACGCTGCGCAGATTGTCCGGGTCCATCAGGTAAGCCAGCGGCACTTCGAAGACCTCGGCCACCTCGTCCGGCTGCGGCACCGCGACAAAGGCAGGGTCGACCACGGCCACCACCGGCGTCACCCGGAATCCGCTCACGGTCAGGAATGGGTCCAGATAGCCCAGCGCGTGCACCTGCTGCGCGCCGAGGGCGATTTCCTCGCAACTTTCGCGCAATGCGGCCGCGGCCGCGTCGGCATCGGACGGCTCCATCCGCCCCCCCGGGAAACTGACCTGCCCGGCATGATGGCGCAGGCTGTCGGTGCGCCGGGTCAGCAGCACTGTCGTGCCCTGCGCGCGTGGCACCAGGCCGCACAGCACCGCCGCTTCGGCAGACGCGCCTCCTTCGCTCAGATCGATCAGTTCGGCGTGATTCCAGCCCGGCCCGGCGGGCGCGGTATCCAACGGGTACAGCGCGCGTCGCAACTGCGCGTACTCGGGCAACGCGGCAACCAGCTCACGTGCCGGCAAAACCGTGTGCAGCAACTCCTGGCGTTCGACGTCACTCATGCTCATCCAGCGGGCGATTTCATCCAGGCTGCGCAGGCAGCCGACACAGTGCGATTGCGCGTCCAACGAACATACACCGATACATGGACTGGGCAGAGACCCATCGGCCGCGTCGGTGGCGCTCATCGTTTGCTGCTGCAGACGCGGTGTGGGACGTTCATCGATCTCTTCAGGCACCTTGGCCGGGCCAAAAACGACAACGCCGGCCTGATGGCCGGCGTTGTCAGTGCAACAGCAAACGCAGTTACTTGACGCTGACCAGCTTGATCTCGAACTGCACTGCCACGTTCGGCGGGAACGGCGTGCGCGGATCGGCGCCATAGGCCTGCTCCGGCGGCAACGTCACTTCCCACTTCGAGCCGGACGGCATCTGCAGCAGCGTTTCGCGCATGGCCTTCATTTCGACTTCGCTGACCTTGATGGCCGGGATCTGCTGCGCCGGGCGCGCCTTCTCGCGGTCGCCGAAAGGATACGGACCGGCCACTTCCAGCTGCACGGTGCTGGCCTGGGTCGGCTTGGCACCCTTGCCGGCTTCGATCACGCGGTACTGCACGCCGCTCGGCAGCGTCTGCACGCCAGCGGTGCTCTTGTTCTTGGCCAGGAACGCATCGCTCTTGGTCTTGTTGGCGGCAGCGGCCTTGTCGTACTCGGCCTTGGCCTGCTGTGCACGGCCCTGCTCACGCTTCTGGAACGCTTCGACAGCCGGCTTCAGCTGGTCGGCGGTGATCGCCGGCTGCTTTTTGGCATAGGCGTCCTGCAGACCCTTTACCACCGAGTTGATGTCGAGCTGCTCGCCGCGACCGGTAAGCTCGGCAAGGTTATTGCCGTAGTCGTAACCGAAGTAATAGCTCAACTTGCCCTTTTCGGACGTCGTGTCCTGGGCCAGTGCATTGCCCGTCAGGGCCAGGGCCGCCACAGCGACCGCGATAGAACGCAACTTCATCAAACAATTCTCCAGGGTGGTGGCACAGGACGGGTCTGCCGCCTGAGATGACGCGCTAGGATAGCGGCCGCGATACCGAACCGCTACTTATCACGAAAGCTAGGACCAGCAAGGCTTTCGGAAGTTCCGCATTTACTTTTTTTTTACGTTCTCAAGGGTTTTCGATGTCCAACCACGTCATTCTGATCGCCGACCACGCCAGTGTCCGGACCATTACGGTCAATCGCCCGGACAAGCTGAACGCCTTGAACCGCGACACCATGCTGGCGCTGGATCAGGCCTTCGCAGACGCTGCGAGCGCCGACGATGTGCGCGTGGTGATCCTCACCGGTGCCGGCCCCAAATCGTTCGTGGCCGGCGCGGACATCGCCGAGATGAGTGCGCTGTCGGCCATGGAAGGCCGTGCGTTTTCGCTGGTCGGGCAGCAGTTGATGCGCCGCATCGAACGCATGCCCAAGCCGGTGATCGCCATGGTCAACGGGTTTGCGCTCGGCGGCGGCCTGGAGCTGGCCATGGCCTGCCACCTGCGCATTGCCGCAGCGACCGCACGGCTCGGGCAACCGGAAATCAATCTCGGCCTGATCCCCGGCTTCGGCGGCACCCAGCGCCTGCTGCGCCTGACCGGACGCGCTGCAGCGCTGGAGCTGTGCCTGCTCGGCCAGCCGATCGATGCAGCGCGTGCGCTGCAGCTCGGGCTGGTCAACCGGGTGGTCGAGCCGGACGCCTTGCAGGACGAAACCCTGGCACTGGCGCAGCGGCTGGCCACCGCCGCACCGCTGGCATTGCGCGGCATCCTTGACGCGGTGGTGTTCGGCGGAGAATGCGGGATGGAAGAAGGCCTGCAACTGGAAACCGCGCAATTTGCGCTGTTGTTTGCCAGCGAGGACATGCGCGAAGGAACCCGCGCTTTTCTCGACAAGCGCGCTGCCCACTTCAGCAACCGCTGACATCGCCATGACGCTCGACCCCATCCCGGCACCGCGTCCGTTGCCCTTGCAGTTGTTCGATTGTGTGGTGGCCGACGATCTCGACCGTGCGCTGGCGCTCGGCTTGATGGCGTACCTGCCCGACCCGCAGCACGACGCCCTGGACGCCAACTGCGCGCAGGTGTGCGCCACGTTGCTGGCCGCACAACGGCGCTTGCGCGATGCCTGGGCGGCACGTGAGCGCTATCGCGCACGTACCGCGCGCCTGCAACGCCGCGCCGCCGAACGCGATGCACGCAGGGCGCCCGCCCCGGCGCCCAGCCAGCCGGCAGCACCGGCATTGCCGCCGCTGGCCGCTGCCATCCTGGCGCGCGCCAAGGCAAAAGCCGCCGGCGGAGCGCAGCCATGAATGCGACGCAGGCAACCCCGCCGGCACGCCGCGGCAGCAGCATGCGCAAGCCCGAAATACAGGAGATGTTCGAGCGCCTGCGCGAACTTAATCCGCACCCGACCACCGAGCTGGAATACACCACCCCGTTCGAGTTATTGATCGCCGTACTGCTGTCGGCGCAAGCCACCGATGTCGGCGTCAACAAGGCCACCCGCAAGCTGTATCCGGTAGCCAACACACCGCGCGACATTCTGGATCTTGGCGAAGAAGGCCTGAAGCGTTACATCGCCACCATCGGGCTATTCAACGCCAAGGCAAAGAATGTCATCGCGACCTGCCGCATTCTGCTCGAGCGCTACGGCGGCGAAGTGCCGCACGACCGCGCCGCGCTCGAAGCGCTGCCCGGCGTCGGCCGCAAGACCGCAAACGTGGTGCTCAACACCGCGTTCGGCGAGCCCGCCATGGCCGTGGACACGCATATCTTTCGCGTCTCCAACCGCACCGGCCTTGCGCCAGGCAAGGACGTACGCGCCGTCGAAGACAAATTGGTCAAGGTGATTCCTGCCGAGTTTCTCCACGACGCGCATCACTGGCTGATCCTGCACGGCCGCTACGTCTGCAAGGCACGCAAACCCGACTGCCCCGGCTGCGTAATCCACGATCTATGCCGCTATCGCGACAAGACCCAGGCAGCCCCGGAGGGTCCTGCAAAAACCAGGAGCTGATGCAGCCGCAGCATCGGAGCAAGGCTGCAGCAAAGCAGCGGCGCGACAGAGAGCTTGATCCCCCACGCTGTAAACGCACGGCCGCAAGCTTTTCCGATTTCCGATTTCCGATTTCCGATTTCCGATTTCCGATTCCCGATTTCCGATTTCCGATTTCCGATTTCCGATTCCCGATTCCCGATTCCCGATTCCCGATTCCCGATTCCCCAATCCCGGCTCAAAAAAAATCGCGACCGGATGATGCGTCTTTCGGCGCCATGCATCATCCGGTCACGATAGAGGGTCGCCCGGCGCGTACGCCGGGCAGGTACAGCAGGTTATGCAGCCTTGGCTTGCTCGACGCGCTTGTCGACCAACACGCTGTCAACGGTCGGTTGACCTTCGACGCGCCGGTCCAGCTCCTTCCAGTCCACCACCAGCTCGCAGCCACGCGAAGCCGCATTCCGGCTCCAGTCGCGCAGCAACTCGATGCAGGCGTGGTCGACGTGATGCAGCTTGGCCACGTCCAGGTGCAGCGCGGTGTTCGGCGGCACGCTTTCCAGCGTCCGCGCCATGGCCGGCACCTTCAGGAAGGTGGCCGAGCCCTGCAGGGTCAGGTGCATTTCGTCCTTCTTGTCAGCGTGCTCGCGCACTTCGACCTTCAGACGCGAGGAATGCAGCGCAAGACGGAACAGCGACAGGCCGAAGCCGATCAACACGCCGGTCAACAGGTCGGTCGCCACGATCGCAAAGGTGGTCGCCAGGTAGATCGCCGCAGTGCCACGACCGTAGGTCGCAAGCTCCTTGACCTGCCCGATCTTGATCATCTTCACGCCCGTGTAGACCAGGATGCCGGCCAGACACGCCACCGGCGTCATCCGCAGCAGCCACGGCAACAGCATCGCGAACACCAGCAGCCAACCGCCATGCAGGATGGTCGACGCACGCGTGGCAGCACCAGCCTGCACGTTGGCCGCACTGCGCACGATCACGCCGGTCATCGGCAGTGCGCCCAGGAAGCCGCACAGCATATTGCCCACACCCTGCGCCGCCAGCTCACGGTCGTACTGCGTGCGTGCACCCTGATGCATGCGATCCACCGCCGCCGCCGACAGCAGCGTTTCGGCGCTGGCGATGAAGGCGAAAGTCACCGCCGACACCAGCAACGTGTGGTTGAACACGCCAAAGATGTCGGAAAGGCTGGGGATGCTGATCGCAGAGAACAGGTTGGTCGGCACGTCGACCTTGTTGACGTTCAAGCCTTGCAACTGCACCGTTGCCGTCACCGCCACCACCGCGATCAACGCCCCCGGCAGGAAGCGCAGACGCTGCGGACGCAGCTTGTCCCAGGCCAGGATGATGCCGATCGTGGCCAGACCCACCAACAATGCGGTACGGCCGGTGCCCTCGCTGATGGCCTGCCACAACACGGCCGGCAGTGCAGCGAAGTTTTCCAGACCACGCGCCTTGGGCGCGGCGTCCATCAACACGTGTGCCTGCGAAGCCACGATCAGGATGCCGATGCCCGACAACATGCCGGCCACCACGGCCGGCGACGTCATCCGGAACCACACACCCGCACGGCACAGACCGGCGACCAGCTGGATGGCACCGGCCACCAGGATCACCGGGCCGAGCGCGGCTGCGCCGTGCTCTCGCACCAGTTCGAACACCAACACAGCCAGGCCGGCGGCCGGACCGCTCACCTGCAAGGGAGAGCCCGCCAGAAAGCCAACGACCAACCCACCGATGATGCCGGTGATCAGACCTGTGGCCGGCGGCATTCCGGACGCGATCGCAATACCCATGCACAACGGCAGCGCGACAAGAAAGACCACCACGGACGACAACAAATCACGCCCGAACAGCCCCTGACGGAAATATCCGCCGATACCTGATGTGTTCATGATCGACTCCGTCAAGCGAGTTCAGCGCGGACGACTTGCTGCAGTCGCGGACGCGGAGTGGCTTCGGGGGTGCTTTCGGCCAGCAACGGACGGAAGCCACCCTTCTCGGCATCGAAGGCGCGGATCTCGCCGTGGGCGATGTCGTAGATCCAGCCGTGGATGCGCAAGGTGCCTGCGGCCAGGCGCGCGGCCACCACCGGCTGCGTGCGCAGATGGTCCAGCTGCGAGACCACGTTTTCTTCGGTCATGCAGCTCAGCGCTTCCTGGCTGTGCGGATCGTGCCCGTGATGCGCGGTGACGTGACGCGCCGCATCGGTGTGCTTGAGCCACGCCGCCACGGACGGGACGTCTTCCAGCGATTCCGGCTTGAGCACCGCCTTCATCGCGCCGCAATCAGTATGACCACAGATCACGATGTGACGCACGCCCAGCACGGCGATGGCGTACTCGATCGCCGCCACCACGCCACTGACATGCTGCGAGTACGGCGGCACCACGTTACCGATATTGCGATAGACGAACAGTTCACCGGGTTGCGCGGAGAAGATCAGCTCCGGCATGACGCGCGAATCGGCGCAGGTAATGAACAGCGTGTGCGGGCTCTGGCCGCCTGCCAGTTCCTGAAAGCGCGCACTCTGGCGCGGATACACTTCCTTACGGAAATGGCGAAAACCTTCTAGCAAACTTTCCATGGGAGATTCCTCTGGGCAACGGATAGCCGTCCGCGGCGCAAACCGCGAATTGCAAAGACAAACAAATCAATCGGAAATCCGACGCAGGAAGCGCCGGGTGCAGCGACAACGGGGATCAGCCAAGCAGTGCGTTTGGAGGACGCAGTTGCGGGATCAGGTCGCGTTTTTGATTTGCCGGCGCATGATGCGCGTGCCACGAGGGGGAATACCGCGCCAGCATCGGCCAAGCTTGGGAGAGCAAGGGGATATCGTCTGCAGGCTGTGTATCGACTTGGCTTTGCGTATCGCCATCGTCCTGCGGATCTTCTGCTGCATCGCGTTCTTCGCCAGCATCCACCATCACCGCCAAACCATCGCCCACCAACGCATCGTGGATGCGCGTGTGTGCGTTGGCCGCCGACCACGCCGTGAGCGCGAGCAGGCAGACCAACAGCGTTTGGAGGAATCGAGGAAACATGGCCTCGAAACTAACAATTAAGGACCGGGCAGCGCAAGTGGTGCGTTGCACAAGCTGACATATATGTTCATCCGGTCACGGCTACGGTTCAGGTCGCCTGGCCCGGGAGGGGCAAAAGTGTGTGAAACCAAGGTTTCCGGGGCACTGTCACAATCGCGACCACCCCCAGCTATTTGACACACGCTGACACAATCAAAGTGCGCGTAAATTATTGTCTTTGCTGACAAAAATGGTTTATTACGTTTCTGTTGTTTTGTCACATTAACGCAACTTTCACGCCATAGCCTGCGCCCACTTTCCCAGGTCGCAAGGCACATATGAAATTCGCTCCCTCCCTGCTTGGCTCCGCGGTGCTGCTGGTGCTGACGGCGCCTGCCGCCCACGCGGAGATCGCCATCGACGTGATCGGTGGCTCGGAGATCTCGCTGGAAGGCCTGGTCCAGGCCGACGGCAACTGGTTTCACAACGATGTGCAGGACCTCAACGGTCCAATCGGTGCCAATGGCGACAATTCCGAATTCAGCATCCGCCGCGCCGAGCTGGTGCTCAAGGGCAAGGGCCCGGGCAATTTCGAATGGGTGGCCGGGTACGACCCGAGCGTGCTGAAGGACGTCACCATCCGCGGCACCACCATCCGCAGCACCGGGCGGTTCCTGGACAACAACATCAAGTACAAGTTTGGCGGCAACGCCAACAACTACCTGCAGGTGGGCCAGTTCAAGCAGCCCAACAGCCTGGAAGAACTGTCCAGCACCAAGAACAACGACTTCGTCTCCAAGGCGTCGGTGACCAATACGTATGGCATTTCGCGCCGCCTGGGCGTGGCCTACGGCATGGGCGACAACAACTGGAGCGTGACGGCCAGTGCGTTCGGCCGTGAGCTGACCCGCAACCAGGCCCACGGCAGCGGCTATGGCGCGCGCGGCACCTGGGCGCCGATCAACGAAACCGGCAACGTGCTGCACTTCGGCCTCAGCTACCTCGGGTACGACACCGACGATGACACCCTGCGCCTGCGCGCGCGCCCGGATGCCGACCTGACCACGATCCGCCTGATCGACAGCGGCGCCATCACCAATGTGGACCGCGTGGGCGTGGCGGGGGCCGAGGCGATGTGGATCACCGGGCCGTTCAAGCTGCAGAGCGAATATTTCCAGGAAACCGCCAAGCGTATCGGCACCAACGCGCAGGACTACAAGAGTGATGGCTGGTACGTCAGCGGCGTCTGGAACATCACCGGCGAGACGTGGGGCTACAAGGCCGGCGTGCCCACCACCCCGCTGCCCAACGAACCGGCGTCGGGCATGTGGCAGCTGGCGGTGCGCTACGACACCCTCGACCTCAACGATGGCCATCTGATTGCCAACGGCAACACCCCGTTCGTGGACGGCGTGCTGGGCGGCAAGATGGATGTGTGGACGATCGGTGCCAACTGGTACTGGCGCTCCAACTTCAAGCTGGCGCTCGACTACGCCAAGGTGGAAAGCACCCGTTACAGCAGCGCCACGCGCGGACTGGTGGACGACAACCCGTCGATCATCGAGGCGCGCGCGCAGTTCTATTGGTAAGCCTGCGACCGCGCCGGGCGCCAGGCGGCTCGCCAGAGCCCGCAGGGCGCCACCTGGTTGCCCCGCCCGACCCCGCGTGCCATCGCACGCCCGCGTCACCTGCCTGTCATTTACCCGACATCGCGCGGTCATGCCCCTGCACTGCAATGGCACGACCGCGGGACGTCCCGATCCCTACCCTATCTGGAGCTGTTCCGTGATCCACTCCTTCAAGACCCGCCTGGCCGTCGGCATGCTCGCCGCGTCGCTGGCACTGTGTGCCCAGGCCGCCGATGTCACCGGCGCCGGTGCGTCGTTCATTTACCCGGTGATGTCCAAGTGGTCGGCCGACTACAACGCCGCCACCAAGAAGCAGGTCAACTATCAATCGATCGGTTCGGGCGGCGGCATTGCCCAGATCAAGGCGGCCAGCGTGGATTTCGGCTCTTCCGACGCCCCGCTCAAGCCGGAAGAACTGGCCGCTGCCGGGCTGGCACAGTTCCCGTCGGTGATCGGCGGCGTGGTGCCGGTGGTCAACGTACCGGGCATCGCTGCCGGTGCGCTCAAGCTGGACGGCAAGACCCTGGGCGACATCTTCCTGGGCAAGGTCAGCACCTGGAACGACCCGGCGATCGCCGCGCTGAATCCAGGCGTGAAGCTGCCGGACGGCAAGATCACCGTGGTGCATCGCTCCGATGGTTCGGGCACCAGCTTCAACTTCACCAATTACCTGTCCAAGGTCAATGCCGACTGGAAGGGCAAGGTCGGCGAAGGCACCGCGGTGCAGTGGCCGACCGGCATCGGCGGCAAGGGCAACGAGGGTGTGGCCGCGTACGTGAAGCAGATCAAGGGCGGCATCGGCTATGTCGAGCTGTCGTATGCGCTGCAGAACAAGATGGCCTACACCGCGATGAAGAACGCCGCCGGCAAGTTCGTGCAGCCGTCCGATGAAACCTTCGCCGCTGCCGCCAACAGCGCCGACTGGGCCACCTCCAAGGATTTCTACCTGGTGATGACCAATGCCGCGGGCGACAACGCCTGGCCGATCACGGCGACCAACTTCATCCTGGTGCAGAAGAAGCCGAAGAATCCGGCCGGCCTGAAGAACACGCTGGAGTTCTTCCGCTGGGTCTACAGCAAGGGCGACGCACAGGCCAAGCAACTGGACTATGTGCCGCTGCCGGACAGCCTGGTGAGCCAGATCGAGGCCTATTGGGCCAAGACCCTGCCCCGCTAAGCGCAGCCAAGGCATCGGCGGGCAGCAGTCCCATCGCTCGCCAGACTACTGAGCAAGGCAACAACCTGTCACAGGAACGGCGCCGTCTCTCTCCCCGGCGTCGGGACCGGGACGCGGATCCCGGAGGGTGCGATGCCCTCCGTGGTCCGCGTCTTTTTTTGTGATGCGTTGGCCAGAAGGCACTGTCATGCACGTGTAACAAAAACATCATTTCATAGCGTGGTCTGCCGGACACCCGGCCAATCCAGCCTCGGAGCTTCCATGAAATTGCAGTCGGCCAGCCTGACCGCCCTGTCCCTCACCATCGCCCTTGCCCTGGCCGCATGCTCGCCGGGCAAGGACGCGCAGTCCGGCGATGCCGCCAAGGGCGCGCCGACCGCAGGCGCCGCTGCCAGCGACAGCAAGGGCGCTGAAATCTCCGGCGCCGGCGCTTCCTTCATCTACCCGCTGGTGTCCAAGTGGTCGGCCGACTACAACGCCGCCACCGGCAACAAGGTGAACTACCAGTCGATCGGCTCCGGCGGCGGCATTGCCCAGATCAAGGCCGGCACGGTGGATTTCGGTTCGACCGACAAGCCGCTGGACAGCGCCGAGCTGCAGCAGGCCGGCCTGGGCCAGTTCCCGTCCGCGATCGGCGGCGTGGTGCCGGTGGTCAATCTGGAAGGCATCGCCCCGGGCAAGCTGCGCCTGACCGGCGCGCTGCTGGGCGACATCTTCCTGGGCAAGGTCACGATGTGGAACGACAAGGCCATTGTCGCGGCCAACCCGGGCGTCACCTTGCCGGCCGCCAAGATCAACCTGGTTCATCGTTCGGATGGTTCGGGCACCACCTTCAACTTCTCCAACTACCTGTCCAAGGTCAACCCGGAGTGGAAGAGCAAGGTCGGCGAAGGCACCTCCGTGCAATGGCCGGGTGGCGTGGGTGGCAAGGGCAATGAAGGCGTGGCCTCGTACGTGCAGCAGATCAAGGGCTCGATCGGCTATGTCGAACTGGCCTATGCGCTGCAGAACAAGATGCCGTACACCTCGCTGCAGAACGCCGCCGGCCAGTGGGTCGAACCCAATGCCGACAGCTTCGCCGCCGCAGCCGCCAGCGCCGACTGGGCCAACGCCCGCGACTTCAACCTGGTGATCACCAATGCACCCGGCGAGAAGGCGTGGCCGATCACCGCCACCAACTTCATGCTGATGCACAAGCAGGCCAAGGATGCTGCGCGCAGCAAGGCGACCCTGGACTTCTTCAAATGGGCGCTGGAAAACGGCCAGACCCAGGCCAGCGAACTGCATTACGTGCCGTTGCCGCCGGAGCTGGTGAAGCAGATCCAGGCCTATTGGGGCAGCGAGTTCAAGTAATGCCTGCATCCCGCCTGCATGGCGGGCTGCGCGGCGGCGAGGTGCCTGACGGCGCCTCGCCGTTCCTGCTGTCTCACGCTCCCGCACTGCGCGGGTGACGAGTTCAATCGAATGAATGCCACCGCACTTCCCGAAGCGATGACCGCACCCCGCGGCCGCGACCTGCGCGATGCGCGCGCCGATCGCCTGTTCAAGCTTGCGCTGGCCGCTACGGTCGTTTTCGTCCTGTTGGCGCTCGGCAGCGCGGCACTGTCGATGCTGTGGGGCGGACGCCATGCCTTGCAGATGCAGGGCCTGAGTTTCTTCTATTCGGCCGACTGGAATCCGGTCGAAAACAAATACGGTGCGCTGGCGCCGATCTACGGCACCCTGGTCACCGCAGTCATCGCGATGCTGATTGCGGTACCTGTGAGTTTCGGTATCGCGTTCTTCCTGACCGAAGTGGCACCGCGTTGGTTGCGTGGCCCGGTGGGCACCGCCATCGAACTGCTGGCCGGCATCCCGTCGATCATCTACGGCATGTGGGGCCTGTTCGTGCTGGTGCCGGTGATGACCGAACACGTCACACCATGGCTCAACGACCACCTGGGCACGCTGCCGCTGATCGGCCCGTTGTTTCAGGGCCCTCCGCTGGGCATCGGCCTGCTGACGGCCGGCTTCGTGCTGGCGATCATGGTGATTCCCTTCATTTCCTCGGTGATGCGCGAAGTATTCCTGACCGTGCCCACGCGCCTGAAGGAATCGGCATACGCGCTGGGCTCCACCAAGTGGGAGGTGAGCTGGGACATCGTGCTGCCCTACACCCGCTCGGCGGTGATCGGCGGCGTGTTCCTGGGACTGGGCCGTGCGCTGGGCGAAACCATGGCGGTGGCCTTCGTGGTCGGCAACACGGTGCGCCTGTCGCCCTCGCTGCTGGAACCGGGCACCACCATCGCCGCGTTGATCGCCAATGACTTCGGCGAGGCTACCGAAACCTATCGTTCGGCCCTGTTGTTGCTGGGCTTCGTGTTGTTCATCGTGACTTTCATCGTGCTGGCCATTGCACGCTTCATGCTGATGCAGCTGTCGCGTCGGGAGGGCAACTGATGTCTGCGTCTTCGGTGTCGCAATCCCTCTACAACCGTCGCCGGGTGACCAACGCGATTGCGTTGCTGCTGTCGTGCGTCACTGCGTTGTTCGGTCTGTTCTTTCTGGCCTGGATCCTGTGGACGCTGTTGTCCAAGGGCGTGCCGGGCATCGACCTCAACCTGTTTACCAAGATGACGCCGCCGCCGATGCAGGAAGGTGGCTTGCTCAATGCCTTCTTCGGCAGTGCGGTGATGTGCGGGCTGGCGCTGGCGATCGGCACCCCGCTGGGCGTGGCCGCCGGCACCTGGCTGGCCGAGTACGGCAATGCGCGCAAGGCTGGCATCGTGGTGCGTTTCGTCAACGACATCCTGCTCTCGGCGCCGTCGATCGTGCTGGGCCTGTTCGTCTACACCTTGTACGTGATGCAGACCGGCGGGCGGTTTTCAGCGTTTGCCGGCGCCCTGTCGCTGGCCTTCATCGTGCTGCCGGTGGTGGTACGCACCACCGACGAAATGCTGCGACTGGTGCCGGCGCAGATGCGCGAAGCGGCATTGTCGCTGGGCATTCCGCAGTGGAAGGTGACCGTGCAGGTGCTGTATCGCAGCGCCTCGGCCGGCATCGTCACCGGCGTGTTGCTGGCGCTGGCGCGCATCAGCGGCGAAACCGCACCGCTGCTGTTCACCGCCTTCGGCAATCAGTACTGGAACAGCAACATCTTCCAGCCGATGGCCAGCGTGCCGGTGATCATGAACCAGTTTGCCGGCAGCCCGTACGAATCCTGGCAGACCCTGGCCTGGTCCGGTGCGCTGGTGCTGACCGTGTTCGTGTTGTTGGTGAGCCTGGGCGCACGTGCCCTGCTACTGCGCAACAAGATTTCCAATGACTGACCTATCTTTCCGGACACCCGACATGAACGATCTCCAAAACGCCACGCCGATGCACCGCATCGCTGTTCCGGCCGCAAAGGGGGCGCCAACGGCGCAGGCGCCGGTGAAGGTGGCCGCACGCAATCTGGATTTCTATTACGACAAGTATCACGCGTTGAAGGGCATCAACATCGAAATCCCGGAAAAGCGCGTCACCGCGCTGATCGGCCCTTCCGGCTGCGGCAAATCGACCCTGCTGCGCATCTTCAACCGCATCTACGCGCTGTACCCGAAGATGGAAGCGCGCGGCGAGGTGCTGCTGGACAACGAAAACATCCTGTCGCCGAAGTACCCGATGAACCGCCTGCGCAGCAAGGTGGGCATGGTGTTCCAGAAGCCGGTGCCGTTCCCGATGACCATCTTCGAGAACGTGGCCTACGGCATCCGCCACCACGAAAAACTGTCAAAGGCCGACATGCAGGACCGCGTCGAGCAGGCGTTGCGCCAGGGCGCGCTGTGGGACGAGGTCAAGGACAAGCTGGGACAGAGCGCGCTGGGGTTGTCCGGCGGCCAGCAGCAGCGCCTGTGCATCGCACGCGCGGTGGCATTGCGCCCGGACGTGCTGCTGCTGGACGAACCGACCTCGGCGCTGGATCCGATCTCCACCAGCCGTATCGAGCAACTGGTGGAAGAGCTCAAGCGCGACTACACCATCGTGATCGTCACCCACAACATGCAGCAGGCCGCTCGCGTGTCCGACTACACCGCCTTCATGTATCTGGGCGACCTGATCGAGCACGACCGCACCGAGACCATTTTTTCGCAGCCCTCCAAGCAGCAGACCGAGGACTACATCACCGGCCGGTTCGGGTGATGCAAGGCGACGCACCGTAACGCCCGCATTGAAGCAGCTCCGTCACCTGCCGTGCCCGGCGCATTCGACAGGGTGGCAGACATCCACCACGGCCATGTAATCGAGATCACGATGAACCAGCACCTCAACGACCATATCGTCAAAAGCTACGACGAGGAGCAGCACCGTCTTGTCGCCGAGATCGTGCGCATGGGCGACACGGCGGTGGCGCAGCTGGAGGCGGCGCTGGACGTGGTGGAACGGCGCGACGACCACGCCGCACACCGCATCGTGGTCAACGACGAGGCGATCGACGCGCTGGAACATGCCATCAGCCACGACGTGATGCGGCTGGCATTGCGCGGGCCGATGGCGCGCGACCTGCGCGAGATCCTGGCCGGCCTGCGCATCCCGGCCGATATCGAACGCATCGGCGATTACGCGGCCAACGTGGCCAAGCGCTCGATCGCGCTGAACTCGGCGCCACCGCTGCCGCAGACGGTGGGGTTGCGCGCGCTCGGGCAGATGGCGGCCGATGCGGTGCGCGCGGCGGTGCAGGCGTACCGCGACAAGGACGCCAATGCCGCGATCCGCGTGCGCGACGAAGACGCACGGCTGGATGCACAGTACACCGCGCTGTTCCGCGAGTTGCTGACCTACATGATGGAAGACCCGCGCAACATCACCCCGTGCACGCATCTGCTGTTCATGGCCAAGAACCTGGAACGCATCGGCGACCACGCCACCAATATCGCGGAAAACGTCTGGTTTCTGGTGCATGGCGAACAGCCGTTGCCGCCACGCCTCAAGCGTGACGACACCAGCAGTACGGGCGTCATCTGAGCGCTGGCGGCGCTGCGCGGCAGCGGCCACTTGCTGGCGGCAGCTGCCGGAACGCCTTGTGAGCTGCAATGGCAGGCCAGTCGCCGACGCGCCAGACCAAAGGCGCACGCAAGGCGCGCCTCGCGCCGTCGAGCCCCGGGGTGTGACCTGCTAGGCTATGCGGATGAACGAACCGGTCGACCCACAGCCTGCCCGCGCCATCCTGCCCATGTCGCGGCGCTTCCGCGGCTATCTGCCTGTCGTGGTGGACGTGGAGACCGGCGGCTTCGACTGGAACCGGCACGCCTTGCTGGAAATTGCCTGCGTGCCGATCGAAATGGACGACGAGGGCCGCTTCTTCCCGGGGCAGACCGCCAGCGCGCATCTGGTGCCGGCGCCCGGGCTGGAGATCGACCCCAAGTCGCTGGAAATCACCGGCATCGTGCTCGACCATCCCTTCCGCTTCGCCAAGCAGGAAAAGGACGCCTTGGACCACGTCTTCGCCCCGGTACGCGCCGCGGTGAAGAGGTACGGCTGCCAGCGCGCGATCCTGGTCGGCCACAACGCGCATTTCGATCTGAATTTCCTCAACGCGGCAGTGGCGCGCGTGGGGCATAAACGCAATCCGTTTCATCCTTTCAGCGTGTTCGATACGGTGACGCTGGCCGGCGTGGCGTATGGCCAGACCGTGCTGGCGCGTGCCGCGCAGGCTGCGGGTCTGGACTGGAACACGGCCGATGCACACAGCGCGGTCTACGACACCGAGCAGACCGCGCGGCTGTTCTGCACGATTGCCAATGCCTGGCCGGGGCCTGTTTAGGTCGGGATTCGGGATTCGGGATTCGGGATTGGCAGGAGCGCGCCGTCCTCGGGCTGCGCGATCGTTCCCGCTTGCGCTACGACCAGTTGCCGACATGCAGTTCGCGGCGTCTCATGCAGGCATGCACTCGCCGTCGGATGGGAGGCCTCGCTCCCTGCAAGGCTCAGGTCTTCCGCCCGCGACACAGAAGCGCCGACGCAGCGCCTCACGAAGCCCCAATACCCAATCCCCAATCCCGGCCTCTAACCCACCCAGATCTGGTCGCGCCCCGCGCTCTTGGCCTGGTAAAGCGCCTGGTCGGCGCGTTGCATCAACGATGAGCCGGTGTCGTCATCGCGCAGTGCGGTCAGCCCGGCACTGAAGGTCACCTGCAGCCCTTCCACGCCACCCCAGTCGCTGCGCGCATGGAAGCGCGTGCGAATGCGTTCGCACAGCGCCTGTGCATCGTGCAATGCGGTGTCGGCCAGCAACAGCGCAAACTCTTCGCCACCAAGACGGGCGGGCAGATCCGAGGCGCGTGCGGCGGCGGTGAGCAATGCACCCACCTCGTGTAGCACCGCATCGCCACTGGCATGCGAATGCCGGTCGTTGATGCGCTTGAAATGATCGATATCCAGGATCGCCAGCACCAATGGACGCCCGCTGCGCCGTGCGCGGCTGATGTCGCGCGCCAGTGCTTCGTCGAAGTGGCGGCGGTTGGGCAACCCGGTCAGTACATCCTCGTGCGCCTGGCGCTCGAACACGTCGGACTTGATGCGCAGGCGGGTCAGCAATTCGCTCTTTTCCTGATTGGCCTGCAGCAGACGCTGGGCCTGCATCTGCAAATCCTGGGTGCGCTTGCGCACCAGTTCGGCCAGGCGCGCGTTGTGGGTCTTGTAGCGATGCAACAGCACCCGGTACAGCAGGGTCAGCACTAGAATCGCGCCCAGCGCCGCACCAATACGCACATCGTGGCGCTGCCACCACAGCGGCAGCACGTCGAAAGTCCAGCGCGCCTCCTGCGGGCTCCACGCGCCGCCCGGGTGACGTGCGGCCACACGCAAGGTGTAGTGGCCCGGCGGCAGGCCGATGAATTCCACGCTGCGCTGCCGGCCGCGCGCGATCCAGACATTGTCCAGGCCGTCCAGACGGGTGCGGTATTCGATGCGCTCGGACAGCAGAAAGCTCATGCCCACATAGGAGACATTGAGCCGGTAACCGCCAGGCAGTTGCGCCTGCTGGCGCCATGCCAGCGGGCGGCCATCCTGTTGCACGCTTTCGATCAACGCCGGCGGCGGGCGACGTTCGCGAAACCGCTGCAGGCGCGCGGGATCGACCGTGCTCACGCCACCAGCGGTGACCACCCAGACCGACCCGTCCGCACGTTCGATCATGCTTGGGCCGGAACTGCCGTTGACCTGCGCATTGCCCATGCCATCGATCTCGCCATAACGCTCGATGGCGAGCGTGCCGTGCCCATCGGCAACTGCATCGAGCGCGGCAAATCCGGTCCGCAACATGCCACGGTTGCTGCTGATCCAGGCGTTGCCGACGCGGTCCTCGACGAGCTGAAACACCGTGTCCACCGGCATGCCCTGCTCCAGACCCACGCGTGCGAGGCTGCCGCCGCGTGCGCGGTACAGGCCGCGATCGGTGGAGATCCACACCGCATCGCCAATGGACTGAAAGCCGAACACGCTGCGCGCGCCGCCCAGGCGTTCCAGGTCCAGTTGCCGCAGCATGCCGTCGCGCAACACTGCCGCGCCATCGACCGATCCGATCCACAGCGCGCCATCGATACTGGCCAACGCGGTCACCACGCCGTCGGGCAGGCCCTGGACCGTCACCGGTACGCGCTTGCCCTCCACCAATCGCACGACGCCGCGTTGCGTCGCCAGCCACACCACATCCCGCGCATCGACCGCGATGGCCCGGATATGGCCGCTGGGAATGCCTTCGGCGTCGCCGTAATGCCGTAAGACGCGACCATCGCGCAGCACGAAGACCCCGTCGGCGTAGGTCCCGACCCACAGGTCGCCGTGCCGGTCCAGCGCCAGGCTGAGCACCGACAGCCGCCGCCCCGACGGCGTGGCAACCGGCACCGGCACGACGCGGCCATCTGGCAGCATGCGGTCCAGACCAGCGGTACTGGCGATCCACAGGCTGCCATCGCGGTCTTCCAGCACCGCGCGCGCATAGTCGCCGCTCAGCCCATCGCGCTGGCTGTAGCTGCTGAACAAGGTCTCGCGTAGCCGAAACAGGCCACCGTTGGCACCCACCCAGATGCTGCCTTCGGCATCTTCGCGCAGGCTGACGATCCGCCCGGTGGGCAGACTGCGGCCTGCTGCCAGATGCTCCACGCCATGACTGCCGATCCGCAGCAGGCCCTGGTTTTCGCTGCCCAGCCAGAGGTCGCCATTGCGGTCCTGCAGCATCGCGGTGAAATGGCCCTGCCCCGGCAGCCGGTGCACCAGCACTGCCCGCTCGTCGTGCAGGCGGAACAGCTGCTCGCCGGCAACCACCCACACCGTGCCGTCCGGCGCGCGATAAGGCCACGCCAGGCCCGGCGGCAGACCGAAGGCCGCCGGCGCGCGGTGCATGCGTCCATCCGGCTCGCGATAGATCAAGCCATCCAGCGTGCCGATCAACAAGCGGCCCTGGCCGTCGAACAGCATGCGCGGAAAACTGCTCTGCAGCGGCACGCCGTCACGCGGCGGGAAATAGTCGAAGCGTCCACCCGGCCACAGACATCCCAGCCCATGGCCTTCGAACAACAGCCACATGCGGCCATCCGGATCCATCGTCATCGCATGGATCAGCGCCTGCGGCCATTGCCCCGTGCGTTGCCATTGCCGCCACTGCCCGTCGGCACCGTGACGCACCAGATTGCCGCGCGCATCGCTGAGCCAGAGCGCGCCATCGCGATCCACATACAGCGCACCGACGCCGTTATCGGGTAGCCCCGGACGCGTGCTGCGATCGATCACACTGAATTCCAGGCCGTTGTAGCGCACCAGGCCTTCCCAGGTGGCGAACCACAGATAACCGTCGCGGGTCTGGGCGATGTCGCGCAGCGAGTTGTGCGGCAGGCCGTTGCGCGAACTCCAGCTGTCGATCGCGTAGTTGCGCAAGGACGCCGTGCCGGCCGGCGCGGCGATCGCTGCGGCACAAGACACTGCGAACAACAGGCAGAGGCCGACACCAAGCCAGTGCCGCCACTGGCAATACCGTCGTGCCGACGCCAGGTCGGCGTCCCCGTTCTCGCCCTTGCCGCGGGCGCCCACCCCAAGATTCATCAGACATGACATACCGTTTACTGACGATATGGTAGGCAAAAAGCGCCCGGCGCGCTGAGCGGGTCACCGGCCTGGTGCCGAAACGCCTGCTATGACGGCGTTGCCGCGCCTCCTTTGTCGCTGCGCCAGTCACGGGAACGCCGCAATCTGCGCAGATCGCGGCGTCGGACCACGCAGCTACGCGATGGTGTCAGCTGCCGCCGGCAGCGATTGCGGCAGAAGCCACAGGGTGCCGTTGGCTCACCTTGCCGCTTGCCTTCAGGCGCCCAGCCGCTGGCGCACGGCCTCGAACAGGGTCACGCCGGCTGCCACCGACACGTTCAGGCTCTCGATATCGCCCGGCATCGGAATCTTGACCAGGCCATCGCAGTGCTCGCGGGTGAGACGGCGCAGGCCATCGGCCTCGCCACCGAGCACCAGCCCGACATTGCCGCGCAGGTCCACGCTGTACAACGAAGCATCGGCCTCGCCCGCCAATCCGTACAGCCACACGCCCTGCTTCTGCAGATCGCGCAGGCAGCGCGCCAGGTTGGTCACCGCCACCACCGGAATGCGGTCGGCAGCGCCGGCCGAGGTCTTGCGCACGGTGGCGTTCACCGTAGCCGACTTGTCCTTGGGGATGACCACCGCAGTGACACCGGCTGCCGCGGCGCTGCGCAGGCAGGCGCCCAGGTTATGCGGGTCCTGCACACCATCGAGCACCAGCACCAGCGCACGCCCCTGCGCCGCTTCGACCAGCCCTTCCAGCTCGTTCTCGGCCCACAGGCGCGCGGCGGCGTAGCGTGCCGCCACCCCCTGGTGACGGACCTGCCCACCCACGCCGTCCAACGCCTGGGTATTGACCCGGCGCACGTCGATGCCCTTGCGGCGCGCCTGTTCCTCGATCTCGGTCAGGCGCGGGTTCTTGCTGCCGGCCTCGATCAAGACCTCGCGCACATTGTCGGCGTCGTTCTCGACGGACGAGGCGACAGCGTTGACGCCGACGATCCACTGGTTCTGCTTGCTCATTGCGCGGGCATACGAAGAAATGTGGGGGAATGGTAGGGCCTGCGGCCTGCCACGTCACGGCCGGACGTGGATCGCCTGCACACGATGGCCAAACGCCGGGCGGCGATGCCGCTGATGCCGGTTGCGGTGGCGCGAGGCTGGCGACAACACGCGGAGGGCAACTACATCAACCCCTGCACGTCTGCCGCAGCGCGAACCACGGTGATGGCTGTTGACTGTCGCGCTGCCGCAGCTGTTACTGGTGAGCCGCGCCCCTGCCCCCCGCAACGGAAGGCTCGGCAACCGTTGCGGCGGGTTGGCTACGGCACGCCAACACATCGGTGCTCCGCATGTCCTTGCAAGGTTTGCAGCTCGCGCAGTGCCAACGACTGGCAGCGAACCGCGCCACGTTGCCGGCAACGTGGAATGGCACCTGGATGCAAGTTGACCTTGGGCCGTTACTTACACCGGCCACCGCTCGGTGTCGTGGTCCGGATGCTGCCGCGAGACCAGCGAAGCCTGGAATGCTTCTGCGGCGGCATCATCTTCCGTGCGTCGTGTCGGCAACTGCGCCAACGCATCGACAAACGGCAGCTTGCGCTCCAGGCCGTACTGAATGTGCGGAGGCAACCGCTCCGGCGTGTCGAATGCGCCGGCTGCGATCGCCACGCCGTCGGGTGCTTCATAGGTCAGCGGCGTGCCGCAATCGGCGCAGAAACCGCGCTGTACCATCGACGATGAGGCGAAGCGCTTGGGCTCGCCGCGGGTCCAGCGGAACGCGCTGCCGCGCACCGACACCAATGGCGCGTAATACGCCCCGAAGGCTTTCTGGCACATCCGGCAATGGCAGATCGACGCGTCGTCGAGCACGCCGCGCACGTGGAAACGCACGGCGCCGCATTGGCAACCACCGCTGTATTCGGAAGAGCTGTTCATCCTGCGCCCCGCTTGTCAGCTTGCAACGGATGTCACGGCAGCCCCAGCGCTCGCCGCGAGCCACCAGCCTGCACTACCGCGTCGGCACCTTGCGAGCGGCCCACTTGACCGCCCGCAACGCCGACTTCAATTGGCCTTTTTCCTGCGCTTGGCCGGTTTCTCGCGTGGCGGCAGCGGCGCTTCGGGTGCTGCGCCATCCTCGGCCAGACGGAAGTCGATCTTGCGCTCTTCCATGCTGGCCTTGAGCACCAGCACGCGTACCGGATCGCCCAGGCGGAACTCGCGGCCGCGGCGCTCGCCGCTGAGCGTCTTGCGGATCGGGTCGAACTGGTAATAGTCCTGCGGCAACTGGGTGACGTGCACCAGGCCATTGACCTTGGACTGGGTCAATTCCACGAACAGACCAAAACCGGTCACGCCACTGATGACGCCGTCGAACTGGCCACCGACGTGCTTTTCCATCCAGGCGGCGCGATACCGCTCATCCACTTCGCGCTCGGCTTCGTCGGCACGGCGTCCGCGTTCGGAGCACTGCAGCGCCAGCGCCGACATCTGCCGCGGGGCGTAGATGAACTTGTCCGGGCTGGCCCCGGTCAAGGCATGCTTGATCGCGCGGTGCACCAGCAGATCGGGGTAACGGCGGATCGGCGAGGTGAAGTGCGCGTACGCCTCCAACGCCAGACCGAAGTGACCGTTGTTCTCCGGCGAATACACCGCCAGGCTCTGGCTGCGCAGCAGCACCGACTCCAGCAACGCCGCGTCCGGGCGCGCGCGCACCTTCTTGAGCAGCTTGGTGTAGTCGCCCGGGCGCACCTTGCTCCACGCCGGCAGGCTGAGCTGGAACTCCTTGAGGAACTCCAGCAGGTCTTCGAATTTGCTCTCCGGCGGGCGCTCATGCACGCGATACGGCGCGGGCACATGCATGCTCAGCAGATAGCGCGCCGCCTCGACGTTGGCGGCGATCATGCACTCTTCGATCAGCTTGTGCGCATCGTTGCGCACCAGCATGCCGGCCTGGGTCACCTCACCGGTGTTGTCGAGCACGAAGCGTACTTCGGAGGTTTCGAACTCGATCGCGCCGCGCTGCGTGCGGGCCTTGGACAGCACGCGGTACAGCTGATGCAGGCGCTGCACCTGCGGCAGCAACGGGCCGATGAAGGCCTTGGTATCGGCGTCGTCTTCGCCGACCGCCTTCCAAACCTGGTTATAGGTCAGGCGTGCGTGCGAGTTCATCACCGCTTCGTAGAACCGCGAGCCGGTCACCTCGCCATCGCGCCCCACCTGCATGTCGCAGACGAAGCACATGCGGTCGACCTTGGGCATCAGCGAGCAGATGCCGTTGGACAATGTCTCCGGCAGCATCGGCACCACGAATCCCGGGAAGTACACCGAGGTGGCGCGTTTTTGCGCCTCGTCGTCCAGCGGCGTGCCAGGACGCACATAGTTGGACACGTCGGCGATCGCCACCACCAGACGGAAGCCGTCGGCATTGGGTTCGCAATACACCGCGTCGTCGAAGTCCTTGGCATCCTCGCCATCGATGGTGACCAGCGGCATCTGCCGCAGATCCACCCGCCCGCCGATCATCTGCGGCTCGACCACCAACGGCACGGCGGCCGCTTCGTCCAGCACTTCCTGCGGAAATTCGTGCGGCAGCTCATGGCCGTGGATGGCCATTTCCACCACCAGCGACGGGGTGAGCTTGTCGCCGAGCACCGCGATGATCTTGCCGATCGCCGGGCGGCGCGCGTCCGGCGGCGCGATCAGCTCGCACACCACCAACTGCCCTTCGCGCGCCTCGCCGATACCATCCGGCGCGATCTGCACGTTGCGCTGGATGCGCTTGTCGTCCGGGTCGACGTACGCCACGCCATGTTCGTAGAAAAAACGCCCGAGCATGCGCGACATGCCGCGCTCGAGCACGCGCGCAATCGCGCCTTCGCGACGGCCGCGGCGGTCGATGCCGGTGACGTTGGCCAGCGCGCGGTCGCCGTGCATGACCTTGCGCATCTCGAACGGCGGCAGGAACAGATCGTCGCCGCCCTCGTCCGGTTTGAGGAAGCCGAAGCCTTCCGGATTGGCGATCACCACACCGGCAATCAGGCTGGTCTGCTGCACCGGCGCGTAGCCGCCACGGCGGTTCTGCACCAGCTGCGCCTCGCGCACCATTGCGGCCAGGCGCTTGCCCAGCGCGTCGATGCGATCGCTCAGGTTGAGCTTGTCGGCGATCTCTTCAGCGGTCTGCGGGCCGTCGCAGGCATCGAGCAACTGCAGGATGGCCTCGCGGCTGGCAATGGGCTCGGCGTAGCGCAGCGCCTCACGATCGGCATGCGGGTCCTTGAACCCGGCATTGCCGGCCTGGACTTCTTTCTGCTGGGCGGCCTCGTTCTGGAAACGTTCCGGCAGCGGCGCGGCAGGCCCGCTCTTGCGCGGATGCGGTGCGCGGGGAGCCGCCGGCATGGGCAGCGCGTCCGACGGCTGCGAGGCTACGCCGGAGGCTTTATCGGCAGCGCGCTTGTTGGCGGCCTTGGTCGATGCACCGGCGGCAGCGCGAACCAGGAAGTCCGGCATCCAGCCTGGCAACTTCTGCTGTTCGGCGGTGCTGGAGTCGGCTGCGCCGGTGGATTTGCGGCGACTCGGCCGATCGGAATCTGGAGTGTTTTTCTTTGTCATTGCCCTAATGGTACCCCTTGCGGTCCTGACGTGGGCGGCAACGGCGGCCCGTCCATGGCAATCGATGCAGGCAAGTTGTTGACAAGCCCGCCGCGAGTCTGCAAAATTCGCGGCTCACCTGCCCAGGTGGCGGAATTGGTAGACGCACTAGCTTCAGGTGCTAGCGGGGGCAACTTCGTGGAGGTTCGAGTCCTCTTCTGGGCACCAGTTTAAAAAGACCTCCGAGCGATCGGGGGTCTTCTGGTTTCTGGGCCACGGAAAACGCCGGGCCCTGGTCGCTGCCGCGCCGCTCGCTGTTCTGAGGCCCGGCACCGCGGTTGACCAGGTCATCGCAATCACCTTGCGCAGCGCAACCACTCAACCGGCACGTCACCGCGGGCGATCGTTCACGCCCGCTGCCGCCATCCGCGTCAACGCCGGCAACGCCCGCAGCGCGCCAGCTGCCGCTCGTCCGATCACGGAACCGCTGTCACCCCCGCCGCGCGCAGTGCCTGTGCCCAGATCCGGTAGCCGGCCTCGCTGGGATGGGTGCCGTCGGGCATCAGGGCGTCGGGCAGGCTGCCGTCGGGCTGCAGCAGCTGTGGGCCGATATCGACCAGGCGCACCGCCGGGTCACTGGCATACCGCGTGCGCAGCAAGCGGTTGGTTTCGGCAATCGGAGCACGCTGCGGGTCGCCGGCAGAGCGGCCACGCGGCATGATGGCCATCAGGATGAGCTTGCTGTTGGGTAGACGACGGCGCACTTCGCCCACCACCGCTTCGACGCCTTGTGCTGCCTCGGCAGGCGTGCTGGCGCGCGATTGCGCGGTGCCGGTGAGGTTGTTGGTGCCGATATGCACAACCACCCAGCGCGGATCCAGGCCGTCGAGTTCGCCCTGGCGGATACGCCACAACACGTTCTGGGTGCGATCCCAGCCGAAGCCCAGGTTGAGCACCGGCCGCTTGCCATACAACCACTGCCACGACGCCGGCCCGCTGACGCGCGTGGCTTGCGGCGGGCCCGCCCAGAAGTGGGTGATCGAATCACCGATCATCACCACCTCCGGCTTGAGCGTACGCGCGGCAGCCAGTGCGGCATGGTGGCGTGCGTACCAGTCGTAGGAGTCCTGTTCCAGCCAATCGACCGGCAGCAGCGAGGTCGCCACGTCGCGGCCGAGCTCGGCCACCGGCTTGACCGGCGCCTCCCCCAACAGCCGCGCCAGCGTGGGTTCGATCGCCTCGGCCAGCATGCGTTGGCCCTGGGTGTCCGGATGCAGGGCACCGGCGGCAGGATGGAAGCGCGTGTCGTAGAACAGCTCGGTGCGCAGCGTGCCGGCACGTTGAAACACCGCGCTCACATCCAGGTAGGTCACACGCGGGTTGTCGCCGTAACGCACTGCCAGACCCTGGTTGACCTGGGCGTCGCGACGCGATTTTTCCGCAGAAACCCCGCTGGGCAGCACACTCAACAACAGGATGTGGGTACGCGGCAGCTTCTGTTCGAGCGCGGCAACCACCGCATCGATGCCGAGCTGAGCCTGCTCCGCGCCCTGGCCGAGATGGCCGGTGTTGTTGGTGCCGATCAGCACCAGCGCGACCTTGGGCTGCAGCCCGTCGACTTCGCCATTGGCCAGCCGCCACAGCACGTTTTCGGTGCCGTCACCGCTGAAGCCCAGATTGAGCGCGCCGCGGCTGCCGTAGAAGGTCTGCCAGGTCGGCTGGAAGTCTTCGTCCGGCGCCTTGGATTTTTCGTAGTTCTGGGTGATCGAGTCGCCGACCAGTAGCAGCTTGGTTTCCGGATGCTGCCTGACCTGCTCCAGCACCTGCGCATGCCGCTGCGCCCACCAGGGCTCCTGCAGGCGATCGGTGGGGATGATCGACGGCGGCGGCGTCTGCGCGCTCGCCGCGGGGCAGACCAGCAGCAGCCCCCAACACACCAGTGCGGGCGCGATGGCGGATAGCGAAAGGCGAGGAAACACAGCGTGCAAGGACCGGAGCATGCGCGCACCAGAGGCTGGAGAAGCCACGATTGTGATCCGCGCGCGCCGCGCACCACAAGCGTGGACACAGCCACCGCCATGTAAGGCTGCGAGTGCTTGTGATGTGTCGACGCCAGGCCACTGGCACGACACATCTCTGATCGCAGACCGCTCACGTTGGCGTAGGAGCGCGCTTGCGCGCGATGAAGCGTTATCGATAACGCTTCATCGCGCGCGAGCGCGCTCCTACCTGGCAGTGGGAAGCAATCGCCTAAATCAAGCACTGGATCGAGCGCTGCGCACCTCGGGCCAATGGAGTCGGCAACCGGCGGCGCGCTGCCGGAACCGGCCGCTCAGCGCAGGCCGGTTTCGCTGCGTGCGATCACCAGACGCTGGATCTCCGAGGTGCCTTCGTAGATTTCGGTGATCTTGGCATCGCGGAAGTAGCGCTCCAGCGGCATTTCCTTGGAATACCCCATGCCGCCGTGAATCTGCACGGCCTGGTGGGTGATCCACATCGCTGCCTCGGAGGCGGTGAGCTTGGCGACCGCCGCTTCGGTGCCGAATGACTTGCCCTGCCCCTTGAGCCAGGCCGCGCGCAGCGTCAGCAACAAGGCTGCATCCAGCTTGCACTTCATGTCGGCAATCTTGGCCTGGGTCATCTGGAAAGTGCCGATCGCCGCGCCGAAGGCCTTACGCTCCTTCGCATACGCCAGCGTGGCTTCATAGGCGGCGCGCGCGATGCCCACGGCCTGCGACGCGATCCCGATACGCCCGGCATCGAGCACGCTCATCGCGGTCTTGAAGCCCGCTCCCTCCTGGCCCAGCACCTCGTCAGGCTGCGCGACGTAGTCGGCGAACTCGATCTCGCAGGTGGCCGAGGCGCGAATGCCGAGCTTGGGCTCGGTCTTGCCGCGGTGAAAGCCGGCACGCTCGGTATCGACCATGAACGCGGTGATGCCGCGCGAGCCCTTGTCCGGTTCGGTCACCGCGAACAGCACGATGTACCTGGCCACCGGGCCGGAGGTGATCCAGCTCTTCTTACCATTGATGACGAAGCTGCCATCGGCCTGCCTGACCGCGCGGCAACGCATCGCCGAGGCATCCGAACCAGACTGCGGCTCGGTCAGCGCGAAGGCACCGATGTGCGTGCCTTCGGCAATCGCGCGCACGTACAGCTGCTTCTGCGCCTCGGTGCCGTTCTTCAGGATGCCGGTGCAGAACAGCGAATTGTTGACCGACATGATGGTGGAGTGCGCACCGTCGGCGGCGGCAATTTCGATCATCGCCAGTGCGTAGCTGATCGGGTCCATGCCGGCGCCGCCGTACTCGGCCGGTACCTCGATGCCCATCAGGCCGTTCTCACCCAGCAGTTGGATGTTTTCCAGCGGGAATTCGCCGCTGCGGTCGAACTGCTCGGCGCTGGGGGCGATCTTTTCCTGGGCGATCCGGCGGGCCACGTCCTGGATCATCAGTTGTTCTTCGGTAAAGCTGAAATCCACGTTCGACCCCTCCCGGGTATTGGCTGAGCGACCATTGTAGCCACAACCATTCGCATGCGTATGTAGTTGACCCCACACCTTGCCCGGCCGAAAATATCTCCATATCGCGATATAGAGATATTCATGGATCTGGAAGACTGGTCGGCCCGCCTGAAAGTATTCGCCGACGCTACCCGAGTCCGCCTGCTGGCCTTGCTGGAACAGGAAGAACTCACCGTGGCCGAGCTGTCGGCCATTACCCGACTGGCCCAGCCGCGCGTGTCCACCCACCTTGCCAAGCTCAAGGAAGCCGGGCTGGTGCGCGACCGCCGCGCCGGCGTGTCGGCGTACTACCGCTTCGACGAAGTGTCGCTGGACCCGGCGCAACGGGCGCTGTGGCTGGCGCTGAGCACCGGCAGCGACGATCCGCTGCTGCGCCAGGACGCCGAGCGCGTGGCAGCGGTGCTGGCCAACCGCGCCGCCGACCAGAACTGGGCCGATTCGGTCGCCGGTGACATGGAGCGCCACTACTCGCCCGGCCGCACCTGGGAGGCACTGGCGCGCACCGCCCTGCCCCTGCTGGAAACCGGCGACGTGCTGGACATCGCTTCCGGCGACGGCGTACTGGCCGAACTGGTGGCCCCGCACGCCACCCGCTACATCTGCATCGACACCAGCGCCCGCGTGGTCGCCGCCGCCAGCGAACGCCTGCGCAAGCTGCGCAACGTGGAAGTGCGCGAGGGCGACATGCATGCGCTGCCGTTCCCCGATGCCAGCTTCGACCTGGTGGTGCTGATGCATGCACTCACCTACGCCGCAAAGCCTGCGCAAGCGGTGGCCGAATCGGCGCGCGTGCTGCGCCCCGGCGGCCGCCTGCTGCTGTGCAGCCTGGCCAAGCACGAACATCGCGCCGCAGTGCATGCCTACGGCCACGTCAATCTCGGTTTTGCCGCCAAGGAACTGCGCAGGTTCGTCGAGAAGGCCGACCTGGAGGTGTCCAGCCTGGAGACGGTGACGCGCGAAAAACGTCCGCCGCATTTCGAGGTGATCTCGTTGATTGCGGTGAAGCCGGGAATCGGGATTCGGGATTCGGGATTGGTGGAAAACAACGACACTGCGGCGAGGAGAACGGGGCCATGACGCACGCGCGAATCCCCAATTCCGAATCCCCAATCCCGTTTGCATTGCCGTGGCTGCACCCCGAGCGCGCTGCCTCGCTCACGGCCGCATTGCGCGCGCGCATCCTCATCATCGACGGCGCGATGGGCACCATGATCCAGCGCCACGACCTGCAGGAACCGGATTACCGCGGCACGCGTTTTGCCGACGGCTACGACAGCGCGCACGTGCATGGCCCGGGATGCGATCACGCGCACGCGCCGGAAGGGCATGACCTGAAAGGCAACAATGATCTCCTGCTGCTGACGCGCCCGGAGATCATTGCCGGCATTCACCGCGCCTATCTGGACGCCGGCGCCGACCTGCTGGAAACCAACACCTTCAACGCCACCTCGGTGAGCCAGGCCGACTATCACCTGGAACATCTGGTGTACGAATTGAACAAGGCCGGCGCGCAGGTGGCGCGCGCATGCTGCGATGCCGTCGAGGCGCTGACACCGCACAAGCCGCGCTTTGTCATCGGCGTGCTCGGCCCCACCAGCCGCACCGCGTCGATCAGCCCGGACGTCAACGACCCCGGGTATCGCAATACCAGCTTCGATGCGCTGCGGCAGACCTACCGCGAGGCGATCGAAGGCCTGATCGACGGCGGCGCCGACACGCTGATGGTGGAAACCATCTTCGACACGCTCAATGCCAAGGCCGCGCTGTACGCGATCGAGGAAGTCTTCGAAGCACGCGGCGGGCGCTTGCCGGTGATGATCTCCGGCACCATCACCGACGCCTCCGGCCGCACCTTGTCCGGCCAGACGGCCGAGGCGTTTTATGCGTCGGTTGCGCATGGGCGGCCGTTGTCGGTGGGCCTGAACTGCGCGCTCGGCGCGAAGGACCTGCGCCCGCATGTGGAGACGCTGGCGCGGATTGCCGATGCCTACGTCAGCGCGCACCCCAATGCCGGCTTGCCGAATGCGTTCGGCGAGTACGACGAAACGCCGGAAGAGATGGCGCACACCTTGCGCGAATTCGCGCAGGCCGGCCTGCTCAATCTGGTCGGCGGCTGCTGCGGCACCTCGCCCGATCACATCCGCGCCATCGCCGAAGCGGTGGCCGATCTGCCACCGCGGCAATTGCCTGGCGCGCAGGAGCTGGCGGCGTGATGCGGCAGGCGTGCCCTCATCCGCCCTTCGGGCACCTTCTCCCGCAGGCGGGAGAAGGACACAGCATGGCGTGGCTTGGTACGGAGACACTCCAGGCGCAGCGCCGTCCCCTTCTCCCGCCTGCGGGAGAAGGTGGCGCGCAGCGCCGGATGAGGGCCGCATTCCATCGCGCCCCCTCATTTGGTCACGAACACCAACACACCCAGACTGATCGCGGCGCCAACCTCCAGCAGAGCCGTGCATGAGCACTCCCCGCTACACCCGCCTGTCCGGCCTGGAACCGCTGGTCATCACCCCGGACCTGCTGTTTATCAACGTCGGCGAGCGCACCAACGTCACCGGTAGCGCCCAGTTCCGCAAGCTGATCAAGGAAGAGCGCTACGAAGAAGCGGTGGAAGTGGCGCGCCAGCAGGTGGCCAATGGTGCGCAGATCCTCGACGTCAACATGGACGAGGGCCTGATCGATTCCGAGAAGGCGATGACCCGCTTTCTCAATCTGATCATGTCCGAACCGGATATCGCGCGCATCCCGGTGATGGTCGATTCGTCCAAGTGGACGGTGATCGAAGCGGGCCTGAAATGCCTGCAAGGCAAGAGCGTGGTCAATTCGATCTCGCTCAAGGAGGGCGAAGCGGTCTTCATCGAGCAGGCACGCAAGGTGCTGCGCTATGGCGCCGCCGCAGTGGTGATGGCCTTCGATGAGGTGGGTCAGGCGGACACCTGCGCACGCAAGGTGGCAATCTGCACGCGTGCCTACAAGATGCTGACCGAGCAGGTCGGCTTCCCGCCGGAAGACATCATCTTCGACCCGAACATCTTTGCCGTCGCCACCGGCATCGAAGAACACGACAACTACGCAGTGGACTTCATCGAAGCCACCCGTGAAATCAAACGCACCTTGCCGCACTGCCATATCTCCGGCGGCGTGTCGAATGTGTCGTTCTCGTTCCGCGGCAACGAAAGCGTGCGCCAGGCTATCCACTCGGTGTTCCTGTTCCATGCGATCAAGGCCGGCATGGACATGGGCATCGTCAACGCGGGCGGCATGCCGATCTACGACGATCTGGACCCTGAGCTACGCGAGCGCGTGGAGGATGTGATCCTCAACCGGCGCAAGGACGGCACCGAGCGCCTGCTGGAGATCGCCGAGCGTTACAAGGGCACCAAGGGTGCGGCGAAAGCCGAGGACCTGGCCTGGCGCGACAAGCCGGTACGCGCGCGCCTGGCGCATGCATTGGTACACGGCATCGATGCGTACGTGGACACCGATACCGAAGAAGCGCGTCAGCAGTCCACCCGCCCGCTGGATGTGATCGAAGGCCCGCTGATGGACGGCATGAACGTGGTCGGCGACCTGTTCGGCGCAGGCAAGATGTTCCTGCCGCAGGTGGTCAAGTCCGCACGCGTGATGAAAAAGGCCGTGGCGTATCTGTTGCCCTACATCGAAGCGGAAAAACTGCGCACCGGCGATGTCGGCAGGTCCAATGGCAAGATCATCATGGCCACCGTCAAGGGCGATGTGCACGACATCGGCAAGAACATTGTCGGAGTGGTGTTGGCCTGCAACAACTTCGATGTGGTGGACCTGGGCGTGATGGTGTCGGCGCAGGTGATCCTGGATCGTGCACGCGCAGAAAATGCCGACCTGATCGGCCTGTCGGGCCTGATCACGCCGTCGCTGGAAGAGATGTCGCATGTGGCGCGCGAGATGCAGCGCCAGGGGTTCGAGATCCCGCTCCTGATCGGCGGTGCCACCACCTCGCGCGCGCATACCGCGCTGAAGATCGACCCGCACTACACCGCGCCCACCGTGTGGGTCAAAGATGCCTCGCGTGCGGTCGGCGTTGCGCAATCGCTGATCTCGCGCGACCTGCGTCAGGCGTTCGTGGCCGCCAACGACGCCGACTACGCCGAGATCCGTGCCCGCCATCGCAACCGTGGCGATGCCAAGCGACTGGTGTCGCTGGAAAAGGCGCGTGCGCAACGCTTCGATGGCGGATGGGACAGCTACGTGCCGCCCGCGCCACGCCAGCCGGGCCTGCACGTCTTCGACGACTACCCGCTGCAGGAGTTGGTCGAGCTGATCGACTGGACCCCGTTCTTCCAGGCCTGGGAGCTGGCCGGCAAGTTCCCGGCCATCCTCAGCGACGAGATCGTCGGCACCCAGGCCAGCGAGCTGTATCGCGACGCACGCCGCATGCTCAAGCAGATCGTCGACGAGAAGTGGCTGACGGCGAAAGCCGTGTTTGGGCTATGGCCGGCCAATAGCGTGGGCGATGACGTCGTCGTCCTGACCGAAGCGGCGGAATCGGGAATCGGGAGTCGGGAATCGCAAAGCGATGCTCCCGCGCTCGACCATTCCCGATTCTCCATTCCCCATTCCCTGCATTTTTTGCGCCAGCAAGTCGACAAACCCATCGACCGCCCGGATTTCTGCCTGGCCGATTTCATCGCGCCCGAGGACAGCGGTGTGCAGGACTGGATCGGGGCCTTCGCGGTCACCGCGGGCATCGGCATCGACCCGCATGTGGCCCGCTTTGAAGCCGCGCACGACGACTACAATTCGATCCTGCTCAAGGCGCTGGCCGATCGCCTGGCCGAAGCACTGGCAGAACGCTTGCATCAGCGGGTGCGCACTGAGTTCTGGGGCTACGCGGACGACGAGAGCCTGGACAACGACGCCTTGATCGCCGAGCGCTATCGCGGCATTCGTCCTGCCCCCGGTTACCCTGCCTGCCCGGAACACAGCGAAAAACGCACGCTGTTCGACCTGCTCGATGCAGAGCAGAACACCACGATGACGCTGACCGAAAGTTTCGCGATGCTGCCTACCGCCGCGGTGTCCGGCTATTACTTCAGCCATCCCAAGAGCCAGTATTTCGTGGTCGGGCGCCTGGGCAAGGAACAGGTCGCCGACTACGCCAAGCGCAAGGGGATCACGCTGGCCTTGGCCGAACGCTGGCTGGCATCGAACCTGGATTACGACCCGGAGTAAGGGCCGCCGCAAACACCGTAAGAGCGCGCCCGGGTGCGACAGGGCGTTACCAGTAAAGCCCTGTCGCGCCCGGGTGCGCTCCTACGGTGCAGCCGCCAACCTTCGACCGCGCTGCCGGATTACACCAGCATCAAGCTGTTGGCCGCAGCACGTTCAACACTTCGTGGCATGCGCCCATGGTGTGGTAATCGGTCTTGCCGGCCGGGCTCTTCTCGTCGCTGTACTTGCGGTTGTCCGCGTCCAGGATGCGATACCACGCGCCGTAGCGGTGATCGATCATGTGCTTCCAGGCGTAGTCCCACAGCTTGTCGTACCACTGCCAGTAGCGATCCTCGCCACTGCGCTGGGCCAGTAATGCGGCGGCAGCGAGCGATTCGGCCTGCACCCAGAAGTACTTGTCGTCGTCGCAGACCTGCCCGTCCGGTGCGAAGCCGTAATACAGCCCGCCGCGTTGGGCATCCCAGGAGCGTTCCACCGCCACATCGAACAGATGTTGCGCGGTCGGCAACAACCAGTCGGCCGGCGCGTAGCGGTCCAGCAGCATCAGCAGCTTGGCCCATTCGGTCTGATGGCCTGGCTGGAAGCCCCAGGGGCGGAACAGGTGCTTGGGGTCATCGCGGTTGTAGTCCCAATCGATGTTCCACTGCGGGTCGTAGTGCTCCCATACCAGGCCATCGGCCTTGGCGGCCTGACGGCGCGTCATGTTGTCGGCCAACTGCAGCGCACGGTCGAGATAACGTTGCTCGCCACTGGCCTCATACGCGGCGATCATCGCCTCGCACATATGCATGTTGGCGTTCTGGCCGCGATACGTGGTGAAGTTGAATTGGGCGTCCGCTTCATCGCGGTATAAACCAAATTCCGGCTCCCAGAAGTGTTTCTCCAGCAGCTGCCAGGTTTCGTCCATCCACGTGCGGGCTTCGGCGATGCCGGCCTTCAGCCCGCACGAATACGCCAGCAGCACGAACGCAACGCCGTAGCAGTGGTTCATGTCGTCTTCCACCACGCCATCGCGCAGCGTCCAGGCATAACCGCCGGTCGCCGCATTGCGATGCACGTTGCGCAGGTAATCCAGGCCGTGGTGCACCGCTTCCAGGTACTCGGCGTTGCCGAACTCGCGGTAGGCCATCGCGTAATTGAAGACGAAGCGCGTGCTACTCACCAGATGCCGGTGGCCGGCGTCGTAGATGGAGCCGTCATCGCGAAAATACTGAAAAAAGCCACCGGCCGGGTCGATCGCGCGCGGGTGGTAGAACGCCATGGTGTCGGCGATGTGCTGGCGCAGGACATCGGCCGAGCGGAAATCGGGTGCGGGGGATGCGGGCAACGGGCTCATGCTTGTTCCTGGATCAGAGAATAGACGTCATCAATGCCGGGCATTGCGGCGAACGCACCCTTGCGCGTGACCGCCAATGCGCCGACGGCGGCAGCAAACCGGATCACCTCGGTCATCGCCGAGGTATCGCCGCACAATTGCGCCAGCGTGGTGCCGCGCGCAGCCAGCTGGAAGAGCAGCCCACCCACGAACGCATCGCCCGCAGCAGTGCTATCGCGCACCTGGACGGTGAACGCCGGCACCTGGCCGGAATCGGTACGGGTCTGCCAGTGCACCGGGCCGCCACCATCGGTGACCAGCAGCCAGGTCGCGTTGCCCTGCCACAGCTTCTGCGTCACTGCGCTGGCATCGCCGTCCAGCGTGCCGGCCAGATAGTCGAGCTCTTCGCGCGAGAGCTTGACCACATCGGCCAGAGCCAACGCCTCCCACAATACCGGCGCCGGGTTCACGTCCTGCGGCCACAGCATCGGGCGCAGGTTGAGATCGAGGCTGACGATGGCGCCATCGGCGCGCGCGCGGCGCATGCCGTCCAGCGTGCATTGCGCAATCTCCGGCTCGGTCATGCTGTTGGAGCAGACATGCAGCACCGCCGCCTGCGCGAAGCCATCGGCAGCAAAATGTTCGGGACGGAACAGCAGATCCGCTGCAGGCGGCCGGTAGAAACTGAAACTGCGCTCGCCCGCCTCGTCCAACGCGACGAACGCCAGCGCCGTCTTGGCCTGATCGGTGCGCACGATGCCGCCAGTGGCTACACCGGCCTGCTGCAGGCTCTGCAGCAGGAAGTCGCCGAACATGTCGCGCCCAAGCATGCCGACAAAATGGGACGCACCGCCGAGCTTGGCGACAGCGACAGCCACGTTGGCCGGTGCGCCGCCCGCATATTGCGCAAACGTGCGCGCGTCGTCGCTGCCAGCCTGTGGCAGCGCCAGCATGTCGATCAGGGCCTCGCCAAAGCAGATCACCTGGTTCTTGGCAGCGCTCATGCGTGCGCCTCCGCCAATGCGCCACGCAGACGCGAGCCCCAGATACCGTAGAACACGATGTACAGGTAGCACACCAGCGGCAGCACGAACGACTCATGCAGGCCGATCCGGTCTGCGAGCAGGCCCTGCAGATACGGCACGATCGCACCGCCGACAATGGCCATGATCAACAGGCTCGACGCCCGCCCGGTCAGCGGGCCGAGGCGCTCGATGCCCAGGGTGAAGATGGTCGGGAACATGATCGAGTTGAACAGGCCGATCGCCACCAGTGCGTACACCGCCAGCATGCCGCCGCTGACCATGGTGGCGCCCAGCAGCAGTGCGTTGATCGCTGCGAACGCCGACAACAGGACGCGGGGCGACAGTTTGGCCAGCAGTGCCGAGCCGATGAAACGGCCGATCATCGCCAGCGTCCAGTAGGCCGAGACGTACTTGGTCGCTTCGCGCTCGGTGAAACCGCCGATCTCCGGCAACGAGAAGTAATTGACCATCAAGCTGCCGATCGCCACTTCCGCACCAACATAGAAGAAGATCGCCAGCACACCGAAGCGCACATGCGGGTGGCGCAGCGCATCCAGCAGCGAATGCTTGCTTTCTTCCTTCTGCGCGCCAGCGTCGGTCAATGCCGGCAGGCGGAACAGGAACACGAAGATCGCCAGCAGGAACAGCACCACGCCCAGGCCGATGTACGGGCCCTGCACTGCCTGCGCTTCCTGCACGCGATAGGCCAGCTGCTCGGCCTCCGGCAGCGCCTTGAGCGCATCGCTGCTCATCACCGTGTTGGACAGGATCAACCAACCGCCCAGCAACGGCGCGATCGCGGTACCCAGTGAATTGAGCGCCTGCGCCAGGGTCAGCCGGCTGGACGCACTGCGCTCCGGACCCAGCAATGCGACATACGGATTGGCCGCCACCTGCAGGATGGTGATGCCGGTCGCCAGCACGAACAGCGCGCCCAGGAAGGCGCCGTAGACACGCAACTCCGCCGCCGGCCAGAAGCCCAGTGCGCCGACCGCCGCCACTGCCAGCCCGGCCACGATGCCCTGCTTGTAGCCCAACCGGTTCACCAGCCAACCGGCCGGCAGCGACATCAGGAAATACGCACCGAAGAAGGTGAACTGCACCAGCATCGCCTGGGCGAAGTTGAGCTCGAACACCGCTTTGAGATGCGGGATCAGGATGTCGTTGAGGCAGGTGAGAAAGCCCCACATGAAGAAGATCGTGGTGACCACCGACAACGCGACGCCGTTGTTGACGGGCGCCTTGTTGCCGCTTGGCACAGTGGATTGCGTGGAAAGGGAAACCATAGGAGTTGCCTGGTCAGCGGCCTGAGGCCTTGGTGGGGGAACGGTTGGGGGAATGCTTGCGCATTACGGCGCAGGCGCTGCGGTCGGCGCGCATGCACTGCTTGCACGGATCTTCAAGGCGACGGCGGCGGTGAGCCGTTGCGCCGCCAGTTCAGGGCTGCCGATACGCTGCAGCACCAGTTGCGCGGCCTGCCGGCCACGCGCGCGCGGATCGGCGGCCAGCGTGGTCAGGGCCGGGGTGAACAACGCGGCTTCGGCGATATCGTCGAAGCCGGTCACCGCAAAATCGCGGCCGGGCACACGGCCCTGCATCGCCAGCGCGGCCATCAGGCCCAGCGCCACGCTGTCGTTGTAGCAGACCGCCGCACTCACGCGCTGGCCCGCGCTGCCCAACATGCGTGCGCCACACAGCGCGGCATCCTGGCGATTGGGTGCCGACTCGACGTACTGCACGGCCAGCCCCGCATCCGTCATTGCACGCGTATAGCCGGCACGGCGCTGACGGCACGAACTGGATTCGGCATGGCCACCGAAGAACACGATGTGCCGGTGACCTTGCGCGATGAGGTGCGTGCAGGCCAGAAACGCGCCCTGCTCGTTGTCGAGCGCCAGCAGATCCCAACCGGCACCCTCCACTTCACGGTTGAACAGCACGACGTTGCGCTGGCGGCCGAGCACCTGGGTCAGAGCCTGCGCCTGGCTGCCTTCGGCTGGCGACAGGATGATTCCGGCCGGCGTGTGCTCCATCAACGAGGTCAGCACCGCCTGCTGGCGCTGCGTCGATTCACCGGTGCTGCCCAGCAGCGTCACATAGCCGGCCGCGCCCAGCGCTTCATCGACGCCTGCGGCGAACTCGGCAAAAAATGGATTGGACAGGTCGTTGATGACCAACGCGATGCTGGACGAGGTGCGCCGGCGCAGATTGGCTGCGGCGCGGTTGTACACATAGTTCTGTCGATCCAGCTCGGCCTCGACACGTGCCCGCGTGCTCGCATGCACCAAGGGGCTGCCGCGCAGTACCAGCGAGACGGTGGCACGCGACACGCCGATGGCGACCGCGATATCGCGCAACGTCACTGCGCCACGGCGCAGACGGCGCGCGTCGCCGTCCTCTTCCATTGCGGATGTAGGCGTGGCACGCGTCAAGTTGCAGACCTGGCGTTGAGAAAAATGCGCATGCCCGTAGCGTTCATTGGATCGATCCAATTAGGCCTTTTCCTTGTTCCCAATGCATGCGGCAGTGCAGCAAATCAGGCGGGATAGTCCACTCAGTGCGTGCCGACTGGTCGGTCGGGGCGATCAAGCAGCGCACGGCTCCTTGCTGCAAGAGCGGCTGCCGCCAACGTGACGCCATCTTCGCCCTGCACCCACCTGGCATCTAAAACTTTTTGCCCGTGACCGCCACCGCCTCTGCCACTGCCACTGCCACTGCCAGCTCGAGAATGCATCCCTGCATTGCGACGCCGCCACGATCCTCCGGGCCACCACTGGCAGCCACGCAGCGCGCGGCTAGCGTCGTCGGGCACCGCGACGCAGACGCCCTGGCCTACCCATAGTCGTTACTGAAACGCGATCGATAAGCCAATCCCGCCCTGCCAGTCCGGGCTCTTCGAGGTCAACCCGCGCAGCACCGAGACATCCAGCTGCATCGCGTGCGGCAGTTGCCAGGCGCCGCCCGCACCCGCCACGCGCGAATGCTCGCTGCCGGTATCGAACCCGGCTTCGACGTAGCTGCTGAAATGCTCGCCAGAAAAAAACGTGTAATTAGGCGCAAAGGTCCAGGTGTGGCCCTCGTCGTCGCGCGCGTAGTTGACGTACAGCGCAAACGCACGCTGCTGCGCGAGGTCCCAGGAGGCGGTGACGCCGAGTTCGCGGGCATAGCCGTCGCTGAAGGCAGGGCTGCCCGTCGGGACGCTGTAGGTGCCCAGCGCCGCCCAGTGAAAACTGTCGGAGCGCGATGGCAGGGCCACCTTCAAGCCGATGTGGCTATCGCCACCGCCGCGCACGCGTTGGCCGCCCCCGTGCTGCCAGTTGTAACTGTCGCTGCCCAGTTGCAGCTCCACCTGTTGCGACAGGCCCAGACGCAGCACGGTGTCGGCGGTATACAGCGTGGTCCGCTGGCCATCGGTGCGATCGGTGCTCGCATCCGGCAAACCCTGCTCCCAGGCGAATGCGCCGGGCTGCAACACCTCGGCGGCAAACGGGATGCCGGGCCGGTCGAACGCCGGTGGATCCTCCGCCTGCGCCGCGGCCGGCCGGCTGCTCAGGCACAACACCAGCAGCGACCCGGCCAACAGCAGAGGTCGCCCTGCGCGCAGCTGCAACCGCTCGCTCACGAAGGAAGAGGCCGGCACCGACGGTGCATCGGCACGCGATTGCACGGGAACAGAAAACACGGACATGGGCGGCACCATCGGCAGGAAGTGAGCGACAACGCAGCAATCATCGGGATGGCTGCGTCGACCAGCAACGGCGCGCATGGTGCCGCGCCGGCCGTGACCGGTTTGTATACCGCGCCGCTCTCGCCAGCGGCGCAGCCAGCGTTGTACGCGTGGCAGGCCGCGGCGCGGCAAAACAGCACGCTGCGGCGACAGCTACAACAGGCGCACTAGCCGACACGCGGTGACGTCAACGAGCAACTGCTCCGGCACTGACGATCGCCAGGCCGGCGGGCAAGCCCGATCCGGTGGGTCAGCATCCCGCCGCCCTGCCCAGTCACAACCATTGGCGAGCTCGCCCGCCAACGACAAGGGCACCCTCAGGTGCCCTTGCAAAACAGCCGCGTGATGCCGTCTTACCAGACCAGATCGTCAGGCACCTGGTACTTGGGATCGGCATAGGGATCCTCGCCCGCAGGTGCGTTCGGGTCCACCTTCAGGGCGACCGATGGCGCGAACACCGCCTCGGCTTCGGCCAGCACTTCGGCCGTCACCAGCAGATAGCGCCCGTTGAGCTGCAGCACGCCGAGCTCGCCTGCGTTGAGTGCCTTGAGCTGGTCGGCGGTGACATAGATGCGCTTGATCTTGCCGCCGTACGGAAAATGCCGGGCAATATCGGCATCGGCGTGATTCAGTCCCTTGTCCTTGAGCAGTTCTTCCAGCTTAGCCTTGGCTTCGCGGCGCAGGCGTGCTTCTTCCTGCTTGATACGCTCGGCTTCGATGCGTTCGTCCTTCTCGCGCTGCGCCCGGATCGCATAGGCCTTGGCCAGATCGATGTCTTCGCGCGTGCGCGGCGGCCTGGGACCGCGCCGGCCTGCGTCGGCCTGCGTCGGACGTGGCGACCCCGCCGGCCGGCCGTCGTTACGACGATCGGGCCTGCCTCCGTGCTTGGGTTCGCCGCTGCCATCGGTGGCCGCGGCGGCAGACGACCGCTGAGGCCCCCTGCCCTGGCCATCCGGCCGGTGGCCGCCGGGTGCGGGCTTGCCGCCCTTGCCGTGCGGACGCGCGGCAGGCCGCGCGTCGGGTTTGCGTTCTGGCTTGGGCGCGGACTTGAAGCCCAGGCCAAGCAGCTGGTCACGTAGGGTATCGCTCATGGCGGCGGCAATCTGCAATTAATAGTGCGGAGGCGGCGGTTCATCCGCCGCATCGGCAAACAACGTGGAGCGCACCTTGCCCAGATCTTCGAGCAGGTGGCGGATCAGTTCGGCATTGCGGGCGCCGGTCAAGCGGGCGTCCGCGAGCGCTTCACTCAGTTCGTTGAGCGCCTGCTCCTGAAAGGAGAGGCGCGTTTCCAGTTCCACCAATCGCGCTTCCAGGTCCTGGTCGCGCGGCGAGAGTTGCTCATGCATGTAACGAACGGCCTCGTCCGATAGCGTAGTAAGCCAGACCAGCGGCGTCGGTCTCTTGCCGGTCATACAGGTTGCGGCCGTCGAACACGACCTCGTCCTTCACTGCCTGCCTGATCTTGCCGAAGTCCGGGCTGCGGAGCTGCTTCCACCCGGTGACCAGAACCAATGCGTCGGCGCCTTCCGGTACCGCGAACGCTCCGTCGCAGAAGGTCAGGTCATCGCGCCCGCCGAAGATGCGCCTAGCTTCACGAGTGGCCTCCGGGTCGGAGGCTCGCACGGTGGCAGCGGCTTTCGACGGCTGCGCTATCAGGCAATAGCTGGACGCAGCACGCATGTCATCGGTGTTGGACCAACGTCGCCGGTGCCAGAAATCGCAACGCGCATGGGGGCGGAAGTCCTGCGAAAGATCAGGGAAGGATGCCCATCAGTTCGACATCGAACGTCAAGGTTGCGTCCGGTCCGATCGGCCCACCCTGCGTCCCGTTCGGGCCATAGGCCAGGTTGGATGGAATCCAGAAACGATATTTCGAACCGACCGGCATCAACGCAACGCCCTCGGTCCAACCGGGAATGACCTGATCCAGACCGAACTCGGCCGGCTGGCCGCGCTGGTAGGAACTATCGAACACCTGGCCATTGAGCAGCTTGCCTTCGTAATTGACGCGCACCTTGTTGGTCCGCATCGGACGCTCGCCGCTGCCCTGGCGCAGCACCATGTACTGCAGGCCGGATGCGGTGGTGATCACGCCCTTCTCGGTCTTGTTCTTGGCAAGGAAGGCATTGCCTTCTTCGCGATTCTTGGCACCGGCAGCGCCCTGCTTGGCCGAGGCGAACGCCTGCATGGTGGCGGCCGCTTCCTGCTGGGTCAGGCGTGTGGTGCCCTTGGCGAACACGGTACGCACCGCTTCCATCAGGATCGACAGGTCGATCTCGTCCTTGATGCCGGCCAGCGACGGACCAACTGCACGATCGCCGAGCATCAGGCCGACGTTTTCCTTGGACGGGGCAGCCGGCGCGGAACCCGGCGCCATGCCCGGCACCTGCTGGCCGTTACGGGCCGCCAGCGCGGTGCGCAGGGCGGTATCGGTGGCCTGGGTCTGCTCGTCGGACAACAGCGGCTTGCCACCCTTGAACGCATTTTCGATGGCGCGTTGCATGGCGCTCAGATCGATGTCCTGGGCGATCGGCTCGAACGAGCGGGCCACGTCCATCCCGATGGCGTAGCTGACGTTGTCGCGCGTGCTTTTCTCAGATGATGCATTCAAAACTGGCTTCTCCTTGGTGGCCGCTGCGGCCGGTTGCTGCGACATCGCCGGCACCGAAGCCGCCATTGCCACCATCAGTAGCGACGCCGCCGCGCCGCGCTTTCCCATCTTCATTCGATGCACTTCCCGAAAGTGAAAAGACACGCCGCCGACGGCGCTGAACACGCATTGTCGCATGCGCGCGCGGCGTTGCGAGAGCCGTGCTCAGCGCGAGGGCGCATTGAGCTCGCGTTCGATCGCCGCCACAACGCGCGGATCGTCCGGTTTGATCTTGCTGGGGAACTGCGCCACCACGCGCCCATCGCGACCAATCAGATACTTGTGGAAGTTCCACCCCGGCGCCACGCCCGTCGCCTGGGTCAGCCGCTGGTACAACGGCGTGGCCTCCTTGCCAAGCACATGCACCTTCTCGAACATCGGGAACTTGACGCCATAAGTCAGCGTGCAGAATTCCTGGATCTGTTTCTCGGATCCGGGCTCCTGCCCCTGAAAATCGTTGGACGGAAAGCCCAGCACCGCAAATCCACGGCTGGCGTAGCGCTTGTTGAGCGCTTCCAGGCCTTCGTACTGCGGGGTGTAGCCGCACTTGCTGGCGGTGTTGACCACCATCACTACCTTGCCGCCGTAACTACGGTTCAGGTTGATTGGGGCCTTTCCGGCGAGCGGGCGGTAGTCCAGATCCAGCAGCGCAGCGCCGGCGGCCAGCGCCGAGCCCGCGAAAAATCCAGAAAATACAATCACTAACAGACGTTTCAGCAACATGGGCAAGACCTCGGCGAGGGATCGGCATCCCGAATCTGGCGGGGTGCCATCAGTTGGGTGTGACAGATGGTTGACTGCCTGCGTGTCGGTGTTATAGTTGAATACAACACCAGTCATCCAACGCAGGGGGAAAGCATGAACAGCACACGTGTCACGCGACCAGTTCCGCTGTTGCTGTTCGGCAGCACCCTGTTTGCCATTGGTTGGCTGGGAGCCGCTTCCAGTCAGGTGACGGAGTCCGGCGCCGATTATGGCGTGTCGGAAGCGGTTACGGAAAACGCGACAACTCCCCCCGAAGCACGCACCCGGCCTGGCCGGCATCCGCGTGCCTCGCTGTCGATGCCCTATTTCTCCTTCGCGCAGGTTCTGCGCCCACGGAGCTGATCATGAACGACATCCAATGGAGCGACGGCGCTCCCATCTACCGCCAACTCAAGGAACGGGTCATTGCCATGATGCTCGATGGAATCCTCAAGCCGGGCGATGCCCTGCCCTCGGTGCGCCAGGTGGCGGCGGACTATCAGTTGAATCCGATCACCGTCTCGCGCGCCTATCAGGAACTGGCCGACGAGAACCTGGTGGAAAAACGCCGCGGCCTGGGCATGTTCATGACCCCGGAAGCCGCACAGAAGCTGCGCGGCAGCGAACGCGAGCGTTTCTTGAATGAAGAATGGCCGGCGGTGCTGGAACGCATCCAGCGCCTGGGCCTGTCCATCGACGATCTGTTGCCACAGGGGAAAACACCATGACCGCCGTCTCCACCGACCATGTCGTCGACGCCCGCGGCCTGCGCAAGGCCTACAAACATCGCCTGGCGCTGGACAACACCAGCTTCACCATCGCCGCCGGCCGCATCGTCGGCCTGATCGGCCCCAACGGTGCCGGCAAGACCACTGCACTGAAGGCGGTACTGGGCCTGACCGACTTCGACGGCGAGCTGCGCGTGCTGGGCCTGGACCCGCGCACCCAGCGCAACGCGCTGATGAACGAGGTCTGCTTCATCGCCGACGTGGCGGTGCTGCCGCGCTGGCTGCGGGTTGGCGAGGCGATCGACTTCGTGGCCGGCGTGCATCCGCGCTTCGATCGCGCAAAGTGCGAGCGCTTCCTGGCCAACACCCAGCTCAACCGCAAATCGCGGGTGCGCGAATTGTCCAAGGGCATGATCGTGCAGTTGCACCTGGCGCTGGTGATGGCCATCGACGCGCGCATCCTGGTGCTGGACGAGCCCACCCTGGGCCTGGACATCCTCTACCGCAAGCAGTTCTACCAGCGCCTGCTGGAGGATTACTTCGACGAGCAGAAGACCATCATCGTGACCACGCACCAGGTCGAGGAGATCGAACACATCCTTACCGATGTGATGTTCATCCGCGACGGCCGCATCGTGCTGACCGCCGACATGGAGGACGTGGCGCGGCGCTACACCGAAGTGCTGGTCGGTGCCGAGCACCTCGATGCCGCGCGAACACTGACGCCGATCGACGAACGCGCCCTGCCCTTCGGCAAGACGGTGATGTTGTTCGACGGCGTGCCCAAAGCGCAGCTCGCCCACTTCGGCGAGACCCGCAATCCCGGCCTGGCCGACCTGTTTGTTGCCGTCATGAAGGGGACCTACGCATGAATGTCATGACCAACCACGCATCGCCTGCCCGCACCTTCGGCTGGCTGCTCAAACGCGAATACTGGGAACACCGTGGCGGCTTCGTGTGGGCGCAGCTGATCACCGGCGGCATTGCAGTGTTCTTCGCGCTGCTGGGCGCGGTGATCGGTGCGATCACCGCGCGCCGCAACATGGTCGGCGACAGCGTCAACCTGGACGACATGGCCGAGTACACCCGCACCCTGGGCCAGGTGGGCGACGGCCTGCTGCTGGGCGGGATCGGCATCGCCTCGGTGGTACTGGCCTTCGTGGTGTTCTTCTATGCGCTGGGCAGCCTGTACGACGACCGCCGCGACCGCAGCGTGCTGTTCTGGAAATCGCTGCCGGTCTCCGACGTGCAGACCGTGCTGTCCAAGGCCGCCTGGGCGCTGTTGCTGGCGCCGCTGATCGCCATTGCGATCGGTCTGGTGGTGGGGCTGGCGCTGTGGCTGATCGCCATCGGCGGCGCGTTGATCGCCGGTGCGCCCAGCCCCTGGGCCATGGCCACGCACTCGCATCCGTTCGCGCTACTTTGGTTGCTGCTCAAAACCGTGCCGATGAGCCTGCTGTGGTCGTTGCCCACCATCGGCTGGCTGATGTTCTGCTCGGCCTGGGCCTCGAGCAAGCCGTTCCTGTGGGCGGTGCTGTTCCCGCTGCTGGCCTGCGTGATGCTGAGCATCCTTGCGGCGATGCCCGGCGTGTCGCTGCCGATCGGCTGGATCTGGTACATCGTCGGCTACCGCGGCCTGCTCAGCGTGCTGCCCGGCACCTGGTCGCCGCGTGCGGTCAGCGGCAATCTGGACAGCAGCGCCATGCAGAACCCCAGCGACCTGGTGCAGTGGGCCCTGCAGCACACCGACAGCGCACGCGTCTACGGCAATGCCGACATCTGGATCGGCGCCGCCATCGGTGTGGCCCTGATCGTCGCCTCCATCTACCTGCGCCGCCGGCGCTCCGAAGCCTGAAGGACATTCCATGCGCCTGCCCCTGACCCTGGCCCTTCTGTTCGCATTGCCCGGCGCCGCGGCTGCCGAAGAGCAATGCAAGTACTCCGAGCCGCGCAGCCTGGAGCTGCAACTGGCGGGAGTGAAGACGGTGTTGTTCGAAGTCGGTTCCAACGACCTGCGTCTGGACGCCGCGCCCGGTACCGGCGGACGCCTGCAAGGCCGCGCCTGTGCGGCCAAGGCCGAGCTGCTCAAGCACCTGACCGTGACCCAGAAGCGGGTTGGCGACAAGCTGGTGGTGACCCTGGCCGAAGACCGCCTGATCCGCATGTCCATCGGCGAAAACTATTCGTATCTGGACCTGCGCGGCAGCGTGCCGAACACTGTGCTGGTGCAGTTCGATGTGGGCTCCGGTGATGCCGAGATCAGCGGTGCCGCATCCGTCAGCGCCGATGTCGGTTCGGGCGATATGACCGTCCGCCGCAGCAAGGGACGTGTCACCGCCAAGGTGGGCTCCGGCGACATCGAGCTGGAGGATATCGGTGCGCTGCGTGTGCTGGCGGTGGGCTCGGGCGATCTGAAGGCAAAGCAGATCCATGGCGCAACCGACGTCCGTACGGTCGGCTCCGGCGACGTCAAACTGCGCGACGTGGAAGGCAACGTCACCGTCGGCACCGTGGGGTCGGGCGAGATGGAGATCGAGGACGTGCGGGGAAGCGTTCGGGTCGAGGCGGTCAGCTCCGGCTCGATCCATGTGCGCAAGGTCAGTGGCGATGTGAGCCTTGCGCGCAAGGGCAGCGGCGACATCAGTGCCAGCGATGTGGGCGGCGCCATGCGTGTGCCGGCGGACAGGTAACTCTTCATTTGGGGGATAGCTTATGAAACTGCTTATTTCTACGGTAATGGCCAGCGTGCTGCTGGTGGGCTGCGGCAAGTCCGAGCCGAAGGTGGTGGTGTCGGGCGAGAACGACAGCGGCGGCGGCGTGACCTTCAACGGCAAGAGCGTGACGCTCAAGCGCAGCGGCTTGCCGGCGGCGACCATCAGTGCCGACGGTGCGCTCAGCATCGACGGCAAGGCGGTGAACTTGAACGACATGCAGCATCAGGCGATGCGCAATTACTACGCACAGATCCAGGGCGTTGCTGCCAAGGGCATCGATATCGGTACGCAGGGCGCGGCATTCGGCGCGCATGCCGCCGGTGAAGCGCTCAAAGGCGTGCTGAGCGGCAACACGGACCAGATCGGCGACAAGATCGAAGCCGAAGCGGAGACCTTCAAACAGAAGGCCAGGCTGATCTGCGATCAGCTGGACACGCTACGCGGCGCGCAGGATGCCGCAGCCAGTGCCGTGCCCGAATTTGGCCCCTATGCCAATCTCACCCAGAAGGATGTTGCCGACTGCCGCGATTGAGCGCGGCGTGCGGATTGAGGCAGCGGCTCGGCTCCGTGGCGGTCGCCGTCGTGCTTGCGGCCACTGCATCGGACTGGTCGGACATCGCCGCAGCCACTGGCCGGCACCCTGCGCACGGGTGAACATGCAATGGGTCAGCGGCGCACGATGATCGTGTTGCAACCGCTGGTTGGCGCACACCTGCGACGTTTTGTCAGCTCTGCCGACCACCCGCGCCGGCACCCGTAGACCGCGGCGGGATTACACTGACCGCGGCGGGATTACACTAGTGCGCTCCTCTCGACCCACCGATCCCATGAACAAGTTCGTGATGCTCTGCATGGCGCTGTTGCTGTGCACACTCGCCGCCTGCGGCGATCAGTCGTCCCGGCGTGCCGAACGTGGCAAGCCGCGCGTCGCCATCACCACGCAGTCGGTGATGATCCGTCGCCCGCCTGCCGCCAACGCGGAGATCACCCCGGACGGCACCCTCAAGATCGACGATATCGCGCTACCGCAGAAGGAGCCGACCCGCGCCAAGCTGCAACTGCTGTTCGGGCACCTGCAGATGCTGCGCCAGCAGGCGGTCAACGACGCCGGCCCGGACCCGGAATACAAGTCGATCAAGCTGACCGCCACACCCGAGATCCAGACGCTCAGCATCCAATTGCTGGATGAGATTCCGTCGCTGCAGCCGTATCGCGAAAGCTTTGGCAACATCCAGGCCGAGCGGCACTGAGTCGCCGGCCAAGTCCGCGCAAAGCCGTGGATTGGCGCGAGACCGTGTAGGAGCGCACTGGTGCGCGATGAAGCTTTATCGGGAAGGCTTCATCGCGCCCAGGTGCGCTCCTACATATGCACACGCGTTCAGTGGTCAGCCACCGCCACCACTGCTGCCGGCCTGGATGCCACCACGCGTCAGCGCGGCCGGATCCAGCAAACGGCGCAGATCCGCTTCGCCGAGCCCGCTGTCTTCCAGCGCCACGTCCAGCACCGGGCGCTGTTCCTTGTAGGCACGTTTGGCGATCGCGGCGGCCTTCTCGTAGCCGATGATCGGGTTGAGCGCGGTCACCAGGATCGGATTGCGGTCCAGTGCCTCGCGCACGCGCTCCTGGCGCACCTTCAATCCGGCGATGGCGCTATCGGCCAGCAGGCGCGCGACGTTGCCCAACAAGGTGATCGAATCCAGCAGGTTGTAGGCGATCAGCGGCAAGGTCACGTTCAACTGGAAATTGCCGGTCTGCCCGGCCACGGTGATCGCGGTGTGGTGGCCGATGACCTGCGCGCATGCCATGACCGTGGCCTCGGGAATCACCGGATTGACCTTGCCGGGCATGATCGAGCTGCCGGGCTGCAACGCCGGCAATTCGATCTCGCCCAGGCCCGCCAACGGGCCGGCATTCATCCAGCGCAGGTCGTTGGCGATCTTGATGAGTGCAACGGCCAGTGCATTGAGCTGGCCCGACAACTCCACCGCATCGTCCTGCGCGGCCAGGCCTTCGAACTTGTTCTGCGCACTTTCAAACTTGGCCCCGCTCAGGCTCGACAAGGCCTTGGCCACCTTGCCGCCGAAACGCGGATCGGCATTGATGCCGGTGCCGATCGCGGTGCCGCCCAGCGGCAGCCGCCGCAACCGCTTGAGCGCATCGTCAATGCGCTCCTGCGCCGAACTCAGCTGCGCCGACCAGGTGCCGAATTCCTGCCCGAACGTCAGCGGCATCGCATCCATCAAGTGCGTGCGCCCGGTCTTGACGATCTTGTCCAGCGATTTGGCGCGCTTGTCGATGGTCTTGCGCAGGTGCTTGAGTGCCGGCTGCAGATGGTCTTGCACCGCAAGCAACGCAGAGACGCGGATGGCAGTGGGGATCACATCGTTGGAACTCTGGCCAAGATTGACGTGGTCGTTGGGATGCACCGCATCCTTGCCGGCGCGCGTGGCCAGTGTGGCGATCACCTCGTTGGCATTCATGTTGGACGAGGTACCCGAGCCGGTCTGGTACACATCGATCGGAAACTGCGCATCGTGCGTGCCATCGGCCACCTGCAATGCCGCATCCTGTACGGTCTTGCCGATCGACTTCGGCAACAGCCCGAGGTCGGCATTGACGCCTGCGGCAGCGGCCTTGATCAGCCCCAGCGCGCGAATGAAACCGCGCGGCATCGGCTGGCCGGACACCGGGAAATTCTGTACCGCACGCTGGGTCTGCGCGCCCCACAACGCATCTGCGGGCACCTGCAATTGCCCCATGCTGTCGTGTTCGGTCCTGAAACGTTCGCTCATCTGCACTCTCCGCACGTAGTGGTGGTGGTGACGCAATGGCTGGCCGCGGGCGCACCCACGCTGGCGAGGCCCACTACGATACCCGCTGGCAACGTTGCGACGGTGTCATCGCAACACGTGCACTAGACTGAGCATCGATCCACACGAGGTACCACGCTGCCATGGGCGACGACCCTGACTGTAGACACGCAGGCCCTGCGTTCTTTTTTGCGACATCGCCCACCACGGTGCACGCCCATCGGTTGACGCCGGCACGCAGCGGCGCCGCAGCATGCGGAGGCGAACATGCTCGCTAACGTGCTGCTGCTATTCGTCGCGCTGTTGCTGGTGCTGTTGAACGGATTTTTCGTTGCTGCCGAGTTTGCGCTGGTCAAGCTGCGTCATACCCAGGCCGTTGGCCTGGCGCAGACCAACGGGTGGCGCGGCCGCCTGCTGCTGGGCGTGCATGCGCATCTGGATGCGTACCTGTCGGCCTGCCAGCTCGGCATCACCCTGGCCTCGCTCGGGCTGGGCTGGGTCGGCGAGCCGGCCTTCGCGCATCTGCTGGCGCCGGTGTTCGATATGTTGGGCATGTCGCCCGAGGCGGCGCAGTTCACCGCCCTGGCCATCGCCTTCAGCCTGATTTCCTTCCTGCACATCGTGCTGGGCGAGCTCGCCCCAAAGACCATGGCGATCCGGCGCCCGGAGCGCATGTCGCTGTGGACCGCAGCGCCACTGTACGTCTTCTACTGGGTCATGTTTCCGGCGATCTGGCTGCTCAATACCAGCGCCAACCGATTGTTGCGGCTGCTGGGCTGGGGCGATGTGGAGCATCAATCGCACCGCTATTCGCGCGAAGAACTGAAACTGATCGTGGGACGCCAGGACCCCAACGCGCCCACGCCGGACCATGGGTTGGCCCTAATGAGCCATGCGCTGGACCTGCCGGATTTGGTGGCCGGCGACCTGATGCGCCCGCGCGAGCACCTGCGCAGCCTGCGCGAAGGCATGACACTGGAGGCGGTACTCGCCGAATTCAGCGAATCGCGCTACAGCCGCTACCCCTGGTTCGACGCCGATGGCGAGCAGGTGCTGGGCATCCTGTACACCAAGGATCTGCTGGTGGCGATGGCGCGCGGCCAGGACCTGGACGATCTGCGCCCGCTGCTGCGCCCACCGGCGCTGCTACCCCTGGAAACCCCGATCCCCAGCGCGCTGGAGCAGTTCCGCACCGGCACCACCCATCTGGCGCTTTGCGTGGAAGACGAAGGCCGCATCCTGGGCTTCTTCACCCTGGAAGACCTGTTGGAGGTGGTGGTCGGCGAGATCGAGGACGAGCACCGCCATGTGGTGCGCGACGCGCCGGTGCGCGGTCAGGACGGCTCGCTGCTGGTGGCCGGCAGCACCTCGATCTTCCGCCTGGAACGCCTGCTCGGCCAGGACCTGAGCGCTCCGGACCATGTCAATTCGGTCGGCGGGCTGATCGTGCATCAGCTGCAGCGGCTGCCCGAAGAAGGCGAAACCCTGGAGCTGGACGGCCACGCGCTGACCGTGCGGCGCATGGCCGGCCACCGCATCCAGGCAGTGACGGTGCGGCCGGTGGGCGAAGCCGGCGCCGGGGCGGCGTAGAATACCGGCCCCGCCAGCTTCCCAGTGCCCCTGCCCATGTCGGATTCCGCCCTGCTCGCCCTGTCCCCGCTCGACGGCCGCTATGCCTCCAAAGTGGACGCGCTGCGCCCGATCTTTTCCGAATACGGCCTGATCAGGGCGCGGGTGAAGGTGGAGATCGAGTGGCTGCTGGCCCTGGCCGCCGAGCCGGGCATCGCCGAGCTGGCGCCGTTTTCCGCCGCCGCCAGCCAGCGCCTGCGTGCGCTGGCCGACGATTTCAGCGTGACGCACGCCGCGCGGGTCAAGGAGATCGAGCGCACCACCAACCACGACGTCAAGGCGGTGGAGTACTTCATCAAGGAACAGCTCGCCGGCGACGCCGAGCTGGGCCCGGCGCTGGAATTCGTGCACTTTGCCTGCACCAGCGAGGACATCAACAACCTCAGCTACGGCCTGATGCTGGAGCAGGCGCGCCGCGAGGTCCTGCTGCCCGCGCTCGACGGCATCGCCGCCTCGCTGCGCACGCTGGCGCATGCCCAGGCTGCCCAGCCGATGCTCTCGCGCACGCACGGCCAGACCGCATCGCCGACCACGCTTGGCAAGGAAATCGCCAATGTGGTCGCGCGCCTGGAGCGCCAGCGCAGGCAGATTGCCGCCGTGGAACTGACCGGCAAGATCAACGGCGCGGTCGGCAACTACAACGCGCACCTGGTGTCGTATCCGCAGCTGGATTGGGCCGAATTCGCGCAGCGCTTCGTCGAGAGCCTGGGCCTGGTGTTCAACCCGTACACCACCCAGATCGAGCCGCACGACAACGTGGCCGAAATCGGCGACGCCAGCCGCCGCGCCAACACCATCCTGATCGACCTGTCGCGCGACATCTGGGGCTACATCTCGCTGGGCTATTTCAAGCAGAAGCTCAAGGAAGGCGAAGTCGGCTCGTCCACGATGCCGCACAAGGTCAACCCGATCGACTTCGAAAATGCCGAAGGCAATTTCGGCATCGCCAACGCACTGTTCGAGCACTTCTCGGCCAAGTTGCCGATCAGCCGCTGGCAGCGCGACCTCACCGATTCCACCGTCCTGCGTGCACTGGGCACCGCGTTCGGCCACACCCAGGTGGCGCTGGATTCGCTGGCCAAGGGCCTGGGCAAGCTGACCGTCAATCCCGAGCGCCTGGATGCCGACCTCGACGCGGCCTGGGAAGTGCTGGCCGAAGCCGTGCAGACGGTGATGCGCCGCCACGGCCTGCCTAACCCGTACGAGCAATTGAAGGCACTGACGCGTGGCCAGGGCATCACTGCCGCCTCGATGCAGGCGTTCGTGGAAAGCCTGCAGCTGCCGGAAGACGACAAGCAGCGCCTGCGTGCGCTCACCCCGGGCGGCTACACCGGCCTGGCCGAGCAGCTGGCACGCGCGGTCTGATCGCCTGCGGGACCGGCGTGATGGCAACAGCCGGACGCGACCGTAGTCCGGCGGCGGCGCCGGCCGCGCTCGCCAGCCGCGCAACCGGCGCATGCCTTGGCGCCGGTTGCAAGAGCGGCGTCGACGGCCTGCCGCATCGCGGCTGGTATGGTGCCGGCCTCATCCAAGCAAAGGATTTCCCATGCGCGCAGTCCGGATTACCCCTGTGCTGTTTGCATTGACCGGCATGGCCGCCTTGAGTGGCTGCGGCGCCGAGGGCCCCGCCGGCCAGGCCATGTCGGCCATGTCGTCCACGCTGACCGATCCGGCCAGCGGCGCCGATTGCGGCGGCAAGGACGTGCGGCTGACCCGTAACGACAGCGAGTGGATCCTGCACGGCGACTGCGGCACGGTCACCATCACCGCCTCGCGCGGCGCAATGAATCTGGACAAGGCCCGCGCCATTCGCGTGGAAGGCAGCAACTTCACCGTGCTCAATGCGCAGCTGGGCGAGCTCAGCGTGATCGGCCACGACAACACGCTCAATCTGACCAATGTCGACAGCGTCGACATCCAGGGCAACAAGAACCTGGTGCTGGCGCACGACGTGAAGCAGGTGCGGTTTTCCGGCAACGACAACACCGTCAATCCGTCCAGCAAGCCCAGCCTGGATGATCGCGGCAGCGGCAACAAAGTGATGTAAGCCGCGCTGCACGTGGTTGCCGGTGCAGCACGCGCAGCCGCCTGGGCCACACTGCCGACCAGTGGTGATGTCATGCAGGTGCCCTTGCTGCCACAGCATCAAGCCGATCGGCGAGACACCCAGGCGCTGCATTCCAGCGCGAATTGCGTGAGCATAGCGATCGGCGCCGGCCGATCAGGGCCGCCGCGCCGCCACCAGGGTCACTTCACGCGGCTTGGCAGCGCCCCGCACGATCACGAACCGCAAGGTTTCGCCGACCTTGCGAGTGACCGCCGCTTTCAGCACATCGGCCTTGCTGCCTGCCACCGGGACGCCCTGCGCCGACACGATTGCATCGCCTACCTGCAGACCGGCCGCGGCGGCCGGCGATGCCGGCTTGATGCCATCGATCTTGACCGACGTGAGGGTGGGGTTGAACGAAAACCCCTCGCTTTCCACGGCAAAACTCAGACCGAACCACCCCTTCTCTTCCGCTGCCTGCACCGCGCCGCTGATGCTCAGCATGGCGGTCAGCAACAGCGCACCCGCTGTCCAACGACGCATCGGTCAGTCCTTTGTCGAAAGCAGCGCATACCCCGCTGCGGTGACCCAGTATCGGGCTCCTGATGCGGCGCGCTCATGTGCCATCGGACACCCGCCCTTGCGTCACAACACGGCGGGCGCCGATCTCCGTGCGGGCTGCATGGCGCCGCAGCGTTGTACAGCCGACCACAGTCATCCGCACCGCACAGGCCGAATCACCACCTCCCTGAAGCCTTGCCTGTTGCCGCCCTAGCGCGCAGGTGCAGATCCGGCGCAAGCATCGGACAATAGCGGCATTCGCGCCGGCCCTGCCCGCGCCCCAGTCTTCCATCGATACCCTGCAAGGAACCCCACATGGCTGCACGCAAGGCAACCCCTCCCGTCATCGAAGTCCAGGCCCGCCCGGGTCAGCCGTTGGGCATGCCGGTGGAGCGCTTTCTGCGCAATTACTGGCACAAGCACCCGCTGCTGATCCGCAATGCCTTCGCGGACTTCGCCTCGCCGCTGCAGCCGGAAGATCTGGCCGGCCTGGCCTGCGAAGACGGCGTGCTGGCACGCCTGATCAGCCACGACCGCGCCACCGACGGCTGGGACGTGCGCACCGGCCCATTCCAGGAAACCGACTTCCCGGGCCTGCCCGACCATGACTGGACCCTGCTGGTGCAGGACGTGGACAAGTGGGACGCCGACGTGCGCGCACTGCTGGAGCACTTCCGCTTCCTGCCGCGCTGGCGCATCGACGACATCATGATCAGCTTCGCCGCCACCGGTGGCTCGGTCGGCGCGCATGTCGACCATTACGACGTGTTCCTGCTGCAGGGCCAGGGCCAGCGCCGCTGGCAGATCGACGCACGCACCTCGCAGGGCCGCAAGCCCACGCCGCTCGCGTTCCGTGACGATGTCGACCTCAAGCTGCTGCGCGAGTTCAAGCCCACCCACGAGTGGGTGCTGGGCCCGGGCGACATGCTGTATCTGCCGCCGCTGGTCCCGCATCACGGTGTGGCCGAAGACGCCTGCCTGACGTTCTCCATCGGCACCCGCGCCCCGTCCTCGGCCGAGCTGATCGGCGATTACCTGGACACCTTGATCGCCGATGCCGACGAAGCGGTGCGTTACCACGATGAAGACCTCAAGGTGCCGACCGACCCGTACGAGATCGACGTCACCGCGATGAACCGCGTGGTCGCCGCGCTCAACGCGCTGCGCATGAACGACCCGGACCGCCTGGGCGACTGGTTCGGCCGGTTCATGACCACCTACCGCGCCTCCGGCGACGTGGTGCCCGCGCCCGAGCCGATCCCGCGCGAAGCGGTGGAACAGGCCCTGGACGAAGGCGTGGTGCTGTACCGCCACCCGTGGTCGCGCTTGGCCTGGCGGCGCGCAAAGCGCGGCGCCACGCTGTTCTGCAGCGGCCTGGAATTTGCGCTCTCCGCCAAGGACGCCGCACGCCTGGCGGCCGCCGAGGAAGTCGATGGCGCGCTGTACGGCCAGCTGACGGGACGCGGCCGCGAGGTAGTGCTGGAGCTGCTGGCCCAGGGCCATTACCAGCGCGCCCATGAGGATACGCACGAGGACATCGAGGACGCGCAGGCAGCAGCGCTGAGCGTGTCGGCCGATCACGACGACGCGCATGACGATGCCGATACCGTGGACGCCGACGATGCCATCGACGACGCTGCGGATGTCGAGGAGGTCGCTGACGACGCGGATACCCCGGAAGAGCGCGTCGATTCCGCCGAAGCGGAGCTCGGCGAGGACGAGAACGGGGACGACGACGAAGATGCCTCGGACATCGACGAAGACCAAGGCAGCTCTCCTCGCCCATGAGCCCACACGGCAGGCCACAGATCGTTTCGCTGGACCCGGCCACCGACGCCGCCGCCCTGCGTACGCTGCGCCTGGCCTGCGGCGCGGCCCCGGGCGCTTCGGCCGGGGCCGAGTGGGACGCGCTGGACCCGCTCAGCCTGCACCTGGCCGCGCGCACCGAGGAGGGCCAACTGGTCGCCTCGGTCCGGCTGACCCCGGACCGGCGCGTCGACCGGCTCGGCTTGGTGCCGGACTGGCGCCGCTGCGGCCTGTCGGATCAACTGCTTGCCGCCGCCGTGGCCAGCGCCGCCCAGCGTGGCTGGCCCAGCCTGCAGGCCCGTGTGACTGCAAACGCCGGGGCGGCCTTCGCACGCCAGGGCTTTCTTCCCGACGGCCCTGCCAACCTGTCACCCGACGGCAGCGCCGATGCCGTCGATCCACCCGGCACGCCGGTCCATCGCCGGCTCGACGGCCCCATGGCGGTGGATACCCTCGGTGCGGCCCTGGCCGCCACCACCGGCCTGCTGTGCAGCGCGCGGCGGCAATTGCTGATCTACACCCGCGCCCTGGACCCGCCCCTGTTCGACAATCCCGGGGTACTGGATGCACTGCGACGCTTCGCCACTGCACGCCACGACAAGCGCGTGCAGGTGCTGGTGCAGGACACCGCCAGCGCCGCGGCCAGCAGCAGCGCGATGTTGCGTCTGGCCCAGCGCCTGCCCAGCGTGTTCCGGTTCCGCGCCGTCAGCGATCCTGTCGATACCAGTTATGCATCGGCATATGTGGTCGGCGATGACGCCTACTACTTTCGTCCAACAGGCCATCGTTTCGACGACGGCGAAACCTGGCTGTCCGGCGCGGCCCGCAGTCGCCAGCTGGAGCGCGAATTCGCGCAGATATGGGAGCGCAGCGCGCTCTGGAACGAGCCGCGCGCACTCGGCATCTGACGCCGCAACGCCCTTGCCACGTAGGCGCGATGCCGATTGGTCTACCCGGCCGGTCAGCTCGCAGACGCCCCCTCACCAGCGCAAGGGGGTATAATTTTTCGAGATTCGATACCGACCGATAGGGCATCTCGCCCTGCCGCTTCCGAACAGTCATCCCCACAGCAGACCCGACTTACCATCGTGGATAATCTCCTAAAGCAGTTCGCGCAGTCATCGCAGCTCGCCGGCGGCAACGCCGCCTATATCGAGGATCTGTACGAGCAGTACCTCGTCGCCCCGGACAGTGTCGATCCGAAGTGGAAGAGTTATTTCGACGGCTTCAATGGTCGCGATGCCGGTGATGTGCCGCACTCGGCGGCCATTGCCCACATCCTCAGCGCCTCCAAGCAGGCCGCCCATGCCGGGACCGGCGCGGGCGCCAGCGACGAGCGCGAGCGCAATGTCGGCCGCTTGATCACTGCCTACCGTGCGCGCGGTCACCTGGGCGCACAGCTCGATCCGCTCGGGCTCACCCCGCCGGTCAACCCGCCCGATCTGGACCTGCCGTTCCACAGCCTCTCGCAGGCGGACATGGACAGCGAGTTCAGCACCGGTGGCGTCGGCGGCCAGCCGCGGATGAAGCTGAAGGATCTGCTGGCCCGCCTGAAGGCGACCTACGCCAGCACCATCGGCGCAGAGTTCATGCACATCCAGGAGTTCGACCAGCGCCAGTGGATTTACCGGCGCCTGGAAGATGCGGGCGGCCGGATTGCCGGCGATGCGGCCAGCCGCAAGCGCACCCTGGAGCGGCTCACCGCCGCCGAAGGCCTGGAGCGCTACCTGCACACCAAGTACGTCGGCCAGAAGCGTTTTTCGCTGGAAGGCGGCGACTCGCTGATTCCGATGATGGACGAGATCATTCGCCAGTCCGGCAACGATCAGGTCAAGGACATCGTGATCGGCATGGCCCACCGCGGCCGCCTCAACGTGCTGGTCAATACGCTGGGCAAGAACCCGCGCAAGCTGTTCGACGAATTCGAAGGCAAGTTCGAGCATGCCCATGACGACCGCGCGCACACCGGCGACGTCAAGTACCACATGGGCTTCTCGGCCGACATCGCCGTCGGCACCGACAAGCAGGTGCATCTGGCGCTGGCGTTCAATCCCTCGCACCTGGAAATCGTCGACCCGGTCGTGGTGGGCAGCGTGCGCTCCCGCCAGGAGCGTTTCGGCGATGCCGAGCGCAAGAGCGTGCTGCCGATCCTGATCCACGGCGATGCCGCGTTTGCCGGCCAGGGCGTGGTGATGGAGCTGTTCCAGATGTCGCAGGCACGCGGTTTCGCGGTCGGCGGCACGGTGCACATTGTCGTCAACAACCAGATCGGCTTCACCACCAGTACCCGCGACGACGCCCGCTCCACGCTGTACTGCACGGACGTCGCCAAGATGATCGGCGCGCCGGTCTTCCACGTGAACGGCGACGACCCGGACGCGGTGATGTTCGTGTCCAAGCTGGCCTACGAATTCCGCCAGCAGTTCAAGAAGGACGTGGTCATCGACCTGGTCTGCTACCGCCGCTGGGGCCATAACGAAGCCGACGAGCCGGCAGCGACCCAGCCGGTGATGTACCAGACCATCCGCAAGCACAAGACCACCCGCGAGCTCTACGCCGCCAAGCTGGAAAGCGAGGGCGTGCTGAGCGCCGACGAGGCCAAGGCGCTGGTGGACGGCTACCGCAACAAGCTGGATTCGGGCGAGTACACCACCGAACTGGCCAAGCGCAAGCCGGACGAATTCGCCATCGATTGGTCCAAGTATCTGGTCGGCACCGCCGCCGATCCGGTGGACACGCGCGTCAAGCGCGATCAGCTGGACCGTCTGGCCAAGCTGATCACCACCATCCCCGAGGGCGTGGAGCTGCACGCCCGCGTTGCCAAGATCTACGACGACCGCGTCAAGATGGCCGCTGGCGATCAGCTCGGCGACTGGGGCTTTGCCGAAAACCTCGCCTACGCCACCTTGCTGGCCGAAGGCCACAAGCTGCGCCTGGTGGGCCAGGATGCTGGTCGTGGCACGTTCTTCCACCGACACGCGATCCTGCATGACCAGAAGAACGACAACTACTATCTGCCGCTGCGCCAGCTGGTCGAGAACCCGGAAGACGCCACCATCATCGATTCGCTGCTCAGCGAAGAAGCGGTGATGGGCTTCGAGTACGGCTATTCCACCACCGACCCGAATGCGCTGTGCATCTGGGAAGCGCAGTTCGGCGACTTCGCCAACGGCGCGCAGGTGGTGATCGACCAGTTCATCGCCGCCGGCGAAGCCAAGTGGGGCCGTATCGCGGGCCTGTCGCTGTTCCTGCCGCATGGTTACGAAGGGCAAGGCCCGGAGCACAGCTCTGCGCGTCTGGAGCGCTTCCTGCAACTGTGCGCGCTGGAGAACATGCTGGTCTGCGTGCCGACCACGCCGGCGCAGTGCTTCCACATGATCCGTCGCCAGATGCGCATGACCACCCGCAAGCCGCTGGTGGTGATGACGCCCAAGTCGCTGCTGCGCCACAAGCTGGCGGTGTCCAGCCTGGAAGAACTGGCCGACGGGCAGTTCCAGCATCTGATCCCGGATGCCAAGGCCGACGCGGCCAAGGTCAAGCGCGTGGTGTTGTGCTCGGGCAAGGTCTATTACGACCTGCTCGAAGACCAGACCAAGCGTGGCCAGGACGATGTCGCCATCGTGCGTATCGAGCAGCTGTACCCGTTCCCGCGGGCGCAGCTGGCAGCCGAGCTCAAGGGCTATGCCAATGCCACCGACGTGGTGTGGTGCCAGGAAGAACCGCAGAACCAGGGTGCGTGGTACCAGATCCGCCATCACCTGAACTTCTGCCTGGCCGGTGGCCAGAGCCTGCATTACGCCGGCCGCGCCCGTTCGCCCTCGCCTGCCGCCGGCCACATGGCCGACCACATCGCCGAACAGCAGAAGCTGGTCGCCGATGCGTTGCTCAATCCGTTCAACGACCAAGTCGCTGAATAACTCCTTCCCCAAAGAACGAAAACCCTAGGACGCTCCCCGAATGGCCACCGAAGTCAAAGTTCCGGTACTGCCCGAATCCGTTTCCGACGCCACCATCGCCAGCTGGCACAAGAAGGCCGGTGAAGCGGTCAAGCGCGACGAGAATCTGGTCGACCTGGAAACCGACAAGGTCGTGTTGGAAGTTCCTTCGCCGGTCGACGGCGTGTTGAAGGAAATCAAGTTCGAGACCGGCAGCACGGTCACCAGCAACCAGATTCTGGCGATCATCGAAGAAGGCGCCGTGGCTGCGGCTGCACCGGCCGAAGAGAAGAAGGCCGATGCACCGGCCGCTGCGGCAGTGCCTGCTGCTGCGCCGGCCCCGGCTGCTGCCGCGGCACCTGCACCGGCGTCCAAGTCCGCTGCAGATTCGCTGCCGCCGGGTGCACGCTTTGCCGCGATCACCCAGGGCGTGGATCCGTCGCAGGTCGAGGGCACCGGCCGTCGCGGCGCGGTGACCAAGGAAGACATCGTCAACTTCGCCAAGGCCGGCGGCGTGGGCAAGGCCTCGGGCGCCCGTCCGGAAGAGCGCGTGGCGATGACCCGCGTGCGCAAGACCATCGCCAAGCGCCTGATGGAGTCGAAGAACTCCACCGCGATGCTGACTACCTTCAACGAGGTCAACCTGGCCAAGGTGTCGGCCGCACGCAAGGAGCTGCAGGACGAGTTCCAGAAGGCGCACGGCATCAAGCTCGGTTTCATGAGCTTCTTCGTCAAGGCCGCCGCCAACGCGCTGCAGCGCTTCCCGCTGGTCAACGCCTCGATCGACGGCGACGACATCATCTATCACGGCTACAGCGACATCTCGATTGCCGTCTCCACCGACAAGGGCCTGGTCACGCCGGTGCTGCGTAACGTCGAGCGCCAGTCGTTTGCAGAGGTCGAACAGGGCATCGCCGATTACGCCGCCAAGGCGCGCGCCGGCAAGCTGGGCCTGGACGATCTGCAGGGCGGCACCTTCACCATCACCAATGGCGGCACCTTCGGCTCGCTGCTGTCCACCCCGATCATCAACCCGCCGCAGAGCGCCATCCTGGGCATGCACGCGATCAAGGAACGTCCGATCGCCGAGAACGGCCAGGTCGTGATCGCGCCGATGATGTATCTGGCACTGTCCTACGACCACCGCATCATCGACGGCAAGGACTCGGTGCAGTTCCTGGTCGACATCAAGAACCAGCTGGAAAACCCGGGCCGCATGCTGTTCGGCCTTTAAGAGCCGGGAATCGGGAATGGAGAGTCGGGAATGGGACAAGCGCCCACCGCCCGCTCCATTCCCGCCTGGACCTGGATGGCACGCGACAGGCGCATGCGCTGTTGCGATTCCCCATTCCCTATTCCCCATTCCCGTGAGCAAATGAAATGAGCGAACAATTCGACGTCGTCGTCATCGGTGCCGGTCCGGCCGGTTATCACGCCGCCATCCGCGCGGCCCAGCTGGGCATGAAGGTCGCCTGCATCGACGCCGCACTCGGCAAGGACGGCAAGCCCGCCCTGGGCGGTACCTGCCTGCGCGTGGGCTGCATCCCGTCCAAGGCGCTGCTGGATTCTTCGCGCCAGTTCTGGAACATGGGCCACCTGTTCGGCGACCACGGCATCAGCTTCAACGACGCCAAGATGGACGTGCCCACCATGATCGGCCGCAAGGACAAGATCGTGAAGCAGTTCACCGGCGGCATCGCGATGCTGTTCAAGGCCAACAAGATCACCCCGTACTACGGCTTCGGCCAGCTGCAGCCGGGCAATATCGTCAAGGTGACCCAGCACGAAGGCGGCGAAATCGAGCTGAAGGGCACCAACGTGATCCTGGCGGCCGGTTCGGAATCGATCGAACTGCCGTTCGCCAAGTTCGACGGCGACACCATCGTCGACAACGTCGGCGGCCTGGATTTCACCGCCGTTCCCAAGCGTCTGGCCGTCATCGGCGCTGGCGTCATCGGCCTGGAGCTGGGCAGCGTGTGGAAGCGCCTGGGCGCCGAGGTCACCATCCTCGAAGCGCTGCCCGACTTCCTGTCGCTGGCCGATGCCGAAGTGGCCAAGACCGCGTTGAAGGAATTCAAGAAGCAGGGCCTGGACATCAAGCTCGGCGCCAAGGTCAGCAAGACCGAGATCACCGGCAGCGGCGATGCCAAGCAGGTGGTGCTCAGCTACACCGACGCCGCGGGCGAGCAGACCCTGACCGTGGACAAGCTGCTGGTGGCCGTGGGCCGCAAGGCCGCGACCAAGAACCTGCTGGCCGACGGCACCGGGGTCAAGGTCACCGACCGTGGCCAGATCGAGGTCGACGGGCATTGCCACACCGGCGTGGACGGCGTGTGGGCGATCGGCGACTGCGTGCGTGGCCCGATGCTGGCGCACAAGGGTTTCGAAGAAGGCATTGCGGTGGCCGAACTGATCGCCGGCCTGCCGGGCCACGTCAACTTCGACACCATTCCGTGGGTCATCTACACCGAACCGGAGATTGCCTGGGTCGGCAAGACCGAGCAGCAGCTCAAGGACGAAGGTGTCGCCTACAAGGCTGGCAGCTTCCCGTTCGCGGCAATCGGGCGTGCGGTCGCCATGGGCGAGCCGGCCGGCTTCGTCAAGGTGATTGCCGATGCCGAGACCGACCGCGTGCTGGGCATGCATCTGGTGGGCGTGGGTGTGTCCGAGCTGGTGCACGAAGGTGTGCTGACGATGGAGTTCAATGGCTCGGCGGATGATCTGGCCCGCATCTGCCACGCGCATCCGACCCTGTCCGAGGCGATTCACGATGCCGCGATGGCCGTGAGCAAGCGCGCGATCCATAAGGCGAACTGAGGCCGGGAATCGGGAGTGGGGAATCGGGAATCGTAGAAGCGCTCCCTTGCTCACTCTTGTGCTGACGCCGGACCTAGGTCCGGCGTCATGCGTTCCGGCTTCCGCTTTTGCTCTTGCTTTAACCATTCCCAATTCCCCACTCCCCATTCCCGAATCCCATGAAAAGCATCTGCGTCTACTGCGGTTCCAACGCCGGTAACAAACCGGCCTATGCCGAACGCGCCACCGCCCTGGGCACGCGCATCGCCGAGCAAGGCCTGCGGTTGGTTTACGGCGGTGGCAACGTCGGCCTGATGGGCACGGTGGCCAACGCGGTACTCGCCGCCGGCGGCCAGGTCACAGGGGTGATCCCCAAGCAGCTGGCCGACTGGGAAGTGGCGCACCGCGGACTGACCGAGCTTGAGATCGTCGGCTCGATGCACGAGCGCAAGATGCGCATGTTCGAGCTGTCCGATGCCTTCGTCGCCCTGCCCGGCGGTTTCGGCACCATGGAAGAGATTTTCGAAATGCTGACCTGGCGCCAGCTCGGCATCGGCAACAAGCCCTGCGCGTTCCTGGATATCGAAAATTTCTATGCGCCGCTGATCGGCATGATCGATCGCATGGTGGAAGAACGGTTCCTGCACCCGGATCAGCGCACCGACCTGTGGTACGGCGCCGATATCGAGCAGATGCTGGAGTGGATGCAGCACTACACGCCGGCGCAGGCGTCCAAGTGGATCGACGAAAAGCGTCGCGCGACGCTGGTGTAGTCGACGACACTTCAAGCTCACCTGGTTCATCGCGCGCCGTGCCTGCGACGACGTGCGGTGAAACTGGCCGGCACCCGCGTCAACTCGCCGATCCACCGAGGGTGAGATCGCTCGGCACCATTCAATCCGCCATGACTGCGCCCCGCGGCCGCGGCGCCAATCCGACAGCCAGGGTCTGCCAGTCGGCCACCATGACTGCGGCAACCGGCATCGCTGCCTCGCTTAGAATGGCAGCGATGCTCGATACCCTTGCCGCTGACGCGCACCACAGCCTGGACATCAAGCACAGCCGCTTTCTGGCCCATGCCTGTGCGCTCGACACTGCGGCCCAGGCGCTGGAGATTGTGCAGCGCGTCTCCACGCCCGATGCCACGCACAACTGCTGGGCCTATCGCTTTGGGCAGGATTACCGCTCCAGCGACGATGGCGAGCCCAGCGGCACTGCCGGCCGGCCGATCCTGGCGGCCATCGACGGCCAGGGATTCGATCGGGTGGTGGTGATCGTCACGCGCTGGTATGGCGGCATCAAGCTTGGTGCCGGAGGACTGGTCCGCGCCTACGGTGGTACCGCTGCCGAATGCCTGCGCCTGGCAACACGGCGGCCGTTGATCGCAGTCACGCTGCTCGACCTGCACTGCCAGTTCGACGATCTGGGCCTGGTGCACGCCGCGCTTGCCGCCTTCCACGCCGACAAACTGGACGAACAGTTCGACGCGACAGGCGCAGCGCTGCGCGTGCAACTGCCTGCAGATCAGCTTGCCGGCTTGAAAACGCGCCTATGCGACGCCACTCGCAATCGTGTCCATCTCTCACTTCCGGAAACCGCATGAATCAGCCAGCCGCCAGGCCCAGTCCGTTGCGGAAGCTTGGCAGCCTGCGCACCTTGTGGCCATTCGTGCAACGCCAGCGCGGCCTGTTCGCGGCATGGCTGATTGCGCTGGCGGTGTCGTCGGCGGCCACGCTGAGCCTGCCGGCCGCGGTCAAGCGCATGATCGACCACGGCTTCTCCGGTGGCGCACAGATCAACCAGGCATTCGCGCTGCTGTTTGCAGTGGCGGTGGTGCTGGCGTTGGCCACGGCGGCGCGCTTCTACTTCGTTTCACTGCTGGGCGAAAAGGTAGTCGCCGACCTGCGCGGGCGGCTGTACGCGCACCTGATCGGACTGGATGCCGGGTTTCACGACCGCAGCCGCAGCGGCGAGCTGGTGTCGCGGCTGTCGGCAGACAGCGAGCTGCTGCGTGGGCTGATCGGCACCACCATGTCGGTGGCGCTGCGCAGCTCGGTGACGGTGATCGGCAGCATGGTGATGTTGTTCGTCACCAGCCCGCGCCTGGCCGGCTTCACCCTGATCGGCATTCCGCTGGCGGTGCTGCCGATCGTGCTGGGCGCACGCCGGCTGCAGAAGATCTCGCGTGCCAGCCAGGACCGCGTGGCCGATGCCAATACCCTGGCGGCCGAAACGCTGGGCGCAGTGCGCACCGTGCAGGCGCATGCGCGCGAGCGCTACGAAAGCCAGCGCTTCAGCCAGGCGCTGTTTGCCGCCATCGACACCGCCCGGCTGCGGATCCGCACCCAGGCCGGCGTCACGGCGGTGGCGATCGTGCTGATCTTCGGCGCCATCGTCGCGGTGCTGTGGCTGGGCGCGCACGACGTGGTGGCCGGGCGCATGACGCCGGGCACGCTGGGGCAGTTCGTGCTGTATGCCTTGATTGGTGGCGGCTCGGTCGGCGCGCTGGCCGAGGTCTGGAATGAGTTGCAACGTGCTGCCGGCGGCATGGGCCGGGTCGGCGAACTGCTCGAAGAACAACCGGCGATCGTGGCGCCGCCCGTGCCCACGCCGCTGCCGCACCCCCTGCGTGGCGCGATCCATTTCGACCAGGTGGTGTTCCATTACCCGCAGCGTCCCGACGCGCCGGCGCTGGATGGCTTCGACCTGCAGGTCAGCCCCGGCGAAACCGTAGCCCTGGTCGGTCCCTCGGGAGCCGGCAAGAGCACCGTGCTGTCGATGCTGCTGCGCTTCCATGACCCCGCCAGTGGCAGCGTGCGCATCGACGGGGTGGACCTGCGCCAGACCGACCCGGTGCGGCTGCGCGAACACATCGCCCTGGTCCCGCAGCAACCCACCCTGTTTGCTGCCAGTGCAGCCGACAACATCCGCTACGGCCGCCTGGAGGCCAGCGCCGCCGACGTGGAAGCCGCGGCCACCGCTGCGGAGGCCGATGGCTTCCTGCAGGCACTGCCGCAGGGCTACGCCAGCGAACTCGGTGAGCGTGGCACGCGTCTGTCCGGTGGCCAGCAGCAACGCGTGGCGATCGCGCGTGCGCTGCTCAAGGACGCGCCGATCCTGTTGCTGGACGAGGCCACCAGCGCACTGGACGCGCAGAGCGAGCGCGCCGTGCAACAGGCACTGGACCGGCTGATGCAGGGCCGCACTACCCTGGTCATCGCGCACCGCCTGGCCACCGTGCTCAAGGCCGACCGCATCGTGGTCATGGATGCCGGCCGCATCGTGGCACAGGGCACGCATGCGCAGCTGATCGCCGAAGGTGGCCTGTATGCCGAGCTGGCGCGCTTGCAGTTCATCGATCAATGACCCCGGCTTGATCCCGACCCGTGGGGCGATGCGTGTCGGCCGAGCCGGCGCAGCGCCCCCGGGCAAACTGCCCCGACCGACGTGCCCATGCCCCGCCCCAAGACCACCCTCCGCCAGCTCAGTTATTTCGTCGCGCTGGCCGATACCGGCAGCTTCACCCGTGCCGCCGACCAGATGGGCGTCTCGCAGCCGTCGCTGTCGCAGCAGATCCGTGCACTGGAAACCATCATCGGTGCGCCGCTGTTCGAGCGCGGCGTGCCGGCCATCCTGACCCCGCTGGGCCGCGACCTGCTCGACCGCGCGCGCAGCATCCTGCTCGACGTCACCGATCTGGAGGAAGTGCGCGCCACCTCGGCCGACCCGTTGATCGGCACCATCCGCCTCGGTGTCTCGCCGACCCTGGGCGCCTATCTGATGCCCAGCCTGGTCGCGCGCCTGCACCGCGAGCACCCGGCGCTGCGCGTGCATGTGCGCGAGGGTCTGCCGACGGTGCTGGCCAGCGACCTGGCCAACGGCGTGCACGACCTGATCCTGGCGCAATTGCCGGTGGCCGGACGCAGCCTGCACAGCGAGCGGCTGTTCCGCGAACCGCTGCACGTCACCATGGCCGCCGATCACCCGCTGCGCAGCAAGCGCTGGATCACCCCGGCCGACCTGTGCGGCGCCAACCTGCTCACCCTGATGCCGGAGTACCGCCTGGCCGAACAGGTGGCCGCCATTGCGATGGAGGTCGGTGCCCATGTCCTGCGCGATTACGAAGGCACCAGTCTGGATGCGATCCGCCAGATGGCCGGCATGGGCATGGGCCTTGCATTGCTCCCGGACCTGTACGTACGCCAGGAAATCCGCGAAGGCGACGACGTGGTGGTTCGGCCGGTCAAAGGCGGGCGCTACTATAGGGAGATCGGTTTGCTCTGGCGGCAGGGTGCCGGTCGCGCGCCCGCCTTCGGTTTGATCGCCGATCTGCTGCGTGCCGTAGCCGCATAGGAAAATCCTATGCGCTGAATAAGCGCTGCGGCCTTGTTCCAGGGCCGGCAACTCGTCAATGTTTTACTGAACTCATCAACGGATAGCGAATGGCGGCCAAGCGGATCGGATGGCGGGAAGCGGTGGGCTGGCTGGCGGAAATCGTCGGGCCGGACATGCCGTATGTGCGTCTTGCCATGGTGTACGGCGTTGCGATCAGCTTGCTGTCGCTGGCCACGCCCATCTCGGTGCAGTTGCTGATCAACAGCGTTGCCAACACCGCGCTGCCCACCCCGCTGTGGACGCTGTCGGGCCTGTTGCTGGGGTTGCTGCTGCTGGTGACCTGCCTGAGCGCCATGCGGGTGTGGATGATGGCGTTGTTCGAGCGCCGCCTGTTCGCGCGGGTGGTGGCCGAGATCACCGTGCGTGCGGTGCACGCGCAGAACCCGTTCTTCGCCGACCAGAACCGTGGCGACGTGTTCAACCGCTACTTCGATCTGGTGGTGGTGCAGAAGGCCGTGCCCAGCCTGGCGGTCGGCGCCTTCACCATCGTGCTGCAATCGGCGGTGGGCCTGATCGTCACCAGCTTCTACCACCCGTTTTTCCTGGGCTTCAACGCGTTGCTGCTGCTCACCATCTTCTCGATCTGGATGATCTGGTCGCGCGGCTCGATCCGCACCGCGGTCGAGCTGAGCCACGCCAAGCACAATGCCGCGCACTGGCTGGAAAGCGTCGGCGGCTCCAACGGTTTCTACAAATCCAGCCGCCACCTCAATTTCGCGATGGACCGCTCCGAGGCGGTCACCGCTGCCTACGTCGCACAGCATCGGCGTCATTTCCGCTACACCTTCACCCAGACCGTGGCGTTCCTGCTGACCTATGCGGTGGCCAGCGCGGCGCTGCTGGCGCTGGGCGGCAGCCTGATCCTGCGCGGCGAATTGTCGATCGGCCAGCTGGTGGCGGCCGAGCTGATCCTCAGCGCAGTGTTCTACGGCATTGCGCAGCTGGGCTCGTACCTGGACGTGTTTTACGACCTGGTCGCCAGCGCAGAAGAACTGTCGTTGCTGTACGCCATCCCCCAGGAACGCGCGGTGGCCGCGGCCGGCAAGACGCCCGGCAACAGCGCGGTGCGGCTGGATGGCGTGGTGATCGAAGGGGCGCGGTTCGATTTCGCCCTGGACGCCGGCGAGCAGCTGGTGACGCTGGCCGACGGCGGCGCCGAGCGCTTGCTGGCGATGGTGCTCAAGCGGCACGTGGTACCCGATCGCGGCCTGGTGATGGTGGGCGGCGCCGACATGGCCACCTTCGACATGTACCTGCTGCGTTCGGAAGTGACCGTGCTCGATCGCCCGACCATCGTGGAGGTCACCATCCGCGAATACCTGGCGATGGCCTCGGCCGATGTGACGTCCGAAGCGATGCTCGAAGCCATCGACACGGTGGGGCTGCGCGCGCGCATCGCCGCGCTGCCGCAGGGCCTGGACACCCGGCTTGCTGCTTCCGGCTTCCCGCTGTGGATCGGCGAGGTGATGGCGCTGAAGCTGGCCAATGCGCTGCTGGTGCGCCCGCGCGTGCTGATGTTGTCGCAGCTGTACGACCTGTTGCCCGCCGAGCGCCTGACCCGGGTGCTGCGCCGCTTGAAGGAGGCCGGAACCACCGTCCTGCTGTGCACCGGCCGGCCGGAGGACATCACCCTGGATGGCTGGTTCCGGCTGGAGCCCGAGCGCCAGCAACGTTACGCCACCCGCGCCGAACTGATCGCATCCACCCAGGAGGCAGACAATGCAGCACGCCCCTGACCGGATCGCGCACTTCCCTACCCTGGCGTCCATGCGGCCGCCCAGCATCGCCAAGGTGCTGGCGTGGATGCTGCTGATCGGCGTTGCCATCGCTGCGTCCATCCTGGCGTTCGCCCCCTGGGTGCAGACTGCCAGCGGCAAGGGCCAGGTGGTCTCGCTCGATCCCGGCGATCGCCAGCAACAGGTCACCGCCTTCGTGCCCGGCCGGGTCGAGCGCTGGTACGTGCACGATGGCCAGCATGTGTCCAAGGGCGACCCGATCGCCCGCGTCGGCGACCTGGACCCGGATCTGCTCGCCCGCCTGGCCAGCGAGCGCGCGCAGGTGGCGGCGGAGATCACCGCCATCCAGCAGTCACGCGCGGTTGCCAGCATTGATGTCGCGCGCAGCAAGCAGTTGCTGGACGAAGGGCTGGCCGGCCGCCGCGACTACGAGCTGACCCAGATCAAGGTGGCCGAGGCCGACGCCAAGCTGGCCGAGTCGCGCGCCAAGCTGACCCGCATCGACATCCAGTTGAACCGCCAGTCCGCGCAGCTGGTGCGCGCGCCGCGCGATGGCCGCGTGCAGCAACTCAACGCCGCCAGCGGCAGCGCCATGGTCTCGCCCGGCACGGTGCTGGCGGTGATCGCGCCGGAGCGCGTGGAGCGCGCGGTGGAGCTGTATATCGACGGCCGCGATGTGCCGCTGATCCGTCCCGGCCGCCCGGTGCGGCTGGAGTTCGAAGGCTGGCCGGCGATCCAGTTCAGCGGCTGGCCGTCGGTGGCGCACGGCATGTTCGACGGCCGCGTGCGCGCCATCGACCCCAACGCCGCGCCCGACGGCCTGTTCCGCATCCTGGTCGAACCGCAGCCTGGCAAACCGGCATGGCCGGCGCAGGAATTCGCCCGCCAGGGCGGCAAGGTGCGCGGCTGGGTGCAGGGCGAAACGGTGCGGGTGGGCTACGAACTGTGGCGCCAGCTCAACAACTTCCCGCTGGAATTTGGCCGCCGCCCCGCCGCGACCACGCAGGAGGATGGCAAGGCCAAGCCCGCCGCCTCCAAGTCCGAAGACGAGGAGACGGGCAAGAAATGAGGCACCGTCTGCTTGTCCTGCTGATCGCACTGTGCCCCGGTGCGGCATTCGCCCAGGCCGCGCCGCTGAGCCTGGACGAGGTGCTGCAATCGTCTGCCCGTTCCGCACCGCAGATCGTCGAAGCGCTGGCAAAGGTGCGCCAGGCCGAAGGCAAGGGCATCTCCGCCGACGGTGCGTTCGACACCGTGTTCGATATCGAGGGCCGCTCACGCGAGGCCGGCTATTACGACGGCAGCACCATCGAAACCGGCGTCAAGCGGCCGTTCGAGAACAACGGCGGCTATTACTACGGTGGCTACCGCTCGTCGCGTGGGTCGTTTCCTGTCTACGAAGACAAGTCCTATACCGACCGCGGCGGCGAAGTGAAGGTCGGGGCGCTGTATGCCTTGCTGCGCGACCGCGTGGTCGACGAACGCCGCACCCGTCGCAGCGTCGCCAGCGCCGACATCGATGTGGCCCAGTACGAAGCTGAAATGGTGGCGATCGGCGTGCAGCGCCGCGCCGTGGATGCCTACCAGAGCTGGGTGGCAGCCGGGCTGAAGTTGCGCGCCTACAAGGACCTGCTGGAGTTGGCCGAGCGGCGACGCAACGCGATTTCGCGGCAGGTCACGCTGGGCGCGCGCCCAACCATCCTGCTGACCGAGAACGACCAGAACCTGGTTCGCCGTCGCGCCCTGGTGGTGCGCTCGGAGCAGGACTTTGCCAACGCCGCCAACGCGTTGTCGCTGTATCTGCGCGACGAGGCCGGCATGCCGCTGATCGTCTCCACCGAGCGTCTGCCGGCCGACACCTCCGCGCTGGAAGGGCTGGCCGGTGCCAGCAAGATCACCGCGCCGGTGGAACGCCCGGATTACCGCGCCGTGCTGACCCGCATCGATCAGGCCACCGCACGACTGATGCTGGCGCAGAACGATCTGAAGCCACGGCTGGATGTCAGTTTCGAGGTCAGCAAGGATCTGGGCGACCCGGGCGTGGGTGGCCCCAACCGCTCGCAGACCGATGCGATCATCGGGTTCCGTTTCAGCGTGCCGTTGGAAAATCGCTCCGCCAAGGGCCGCGTGGCCGAAGCGCGCGCCGAGATCGAGTCGCTGGACCAACGCAGCCGTTTCCTGCGCGACCAGATCTCGGTGGAGGTGGAATCCATCGTCATCTCGCTCAATGCCGCCGAGCGCCTGGCCAAGATCGCCGACGAAGAACGCGGCCTGGCCGACCGCCTCGCTGCCGCGGAGCGACGCCGCTTCGAGCTGGGCTCGGGCGATTTCTTCCTGGTCAATCAGCGCGAGGAAACCGCCAACGACGCGCGCGTGCGCCTGATCGATGCGCAGGCGCGCATCGCGTCGGCACGCGCCGAACTGGCCGCGGCAACGGCCGACCGGGACGCGCTGCAACTGAGCCGTTGACGCGTGGCGCTTTGGCAGGGGCGCCAGGCACTGCATGGCGCCCCTGCCCACCCGGGTCTTGAGGTTCTTTCGCGCAAGCGATTGTGTGCGCGGCCTTGGCAAGCGCCCGCATAGCCGCGTGCTGCAGACACCCAGTTTCCGCGCCATCGCTATTGGCGGTCCCGCGTCATTGCCGCGACCGGCGGTGGTGTGAAGGTGCACATCGTCCGCTGCAGCGTTGCCGCGCGCGCATGACATAGCAGCGCGCCCAGCGGGCTCGACCTTCCCGCCGTCACCGGATTGCGCAATGACGCCTGGGTAACACGTGGCTACGCATGCTCGGCATGCCAGCACGCGCTGGTGGTGCGGGCCGATGATCCGCATTGCAACCCTCGACTCTTTCGGAGGTGCCTATGTCTTTCCGGCAATTTCCCGCGATTGGTGCAGATGGCGAGCCGTACGTCATCATCGAGTTCCGCGACGAGCACGCATCCACATCCGAAACGCACGCCGCGCCGCGGTATGAGCTGCCCGATGGCCGCCATCTGCAGCGGCAAGGCCAGCGTTTCGTGACCGAAGGCGGCGAGCTGCAGCTTTCCATGCCTTGAGACGGTGTTGATCATTTTTTGACCAGCCAACCGGCAGCCCTTGCTGTGCAAGGGCTGCGCCCGGTTATCCACATGCTTGTGCAGCATTCATCCACACCCTGTGTGGATGAAACCGTTGCCGGCCCCTGTTACCTCGCGTAGGCGCTGTCTTAGCGCACCGAACAACTGCGCGGCGCATGTGCACGCTCGAGTGCGCTACGGTGATTGCCACAAACGTCGGACCGTGAACCGACAGTGCTTCAACCGATGGCGCGATCCGACCGTTCCAACACGCGCCCGATGCCACTGCGGTCGATCTCGCTCGCGGCCTGGGTGAGCGCCACCCGGTCGCTGTCGGGCTCGAAGCCGATCCGGAAGTGCAACTCGCCCACCGGCGTACGCGAGGAATGGATCGACGACAGATTCACCCCATGCTGCTCGAACACATGCAACAGCGCGCGCAGCGAACCAGGCTGGTCTTCCGGCAGGTACACGCTCAGGGTCAACGGCTCGGTGAGATCTGCCAGCAGATAGCCCACCCGTTCGTAGGTGTAGTTGCCGGCGGCCAACGCGTCGTGTTGCAGGGCCTGCGCGTTGTCGTACAGGAACCGGGCCCGGAACTGCACGCGTGCGGCATCGTCGCCCTGCGCGACGAGTGCACGCAGCTGTTGCAGCTGCAAAACCAAGCGGTCGAGCATTTCGCCCACGTACGGGTTGCCGAACTGGATGTCTTCGTAGATCGCGGGGTTGAGCGAGAGAATGCGCGCGATCACCGCCGTGTCCAGCTCGAACGATGCCGAGCGATACGGCATCAAGGTCTGCAACTGGCCCAGCAGCGGCGCGTAATCGCGCAAGGTGCCGGCCTGTGCCAGATGGGTGGCATGCACCATCGCCTGCACCAGCGCCATTACCCGGTCATGGTGCTCGGGCGTGGCGTAGACGCATTCGGCCTGCAGGGCCGTGCACAAGGCCTGTACCCACGTGGACCAGCGCTGCAGGCGCGCTTCGCATACCACCATCACCCGCCCCTTCAGCGTGGGCGACTTGGGTGGCGCAGTCATCGGATGCAGGCCGACCACCTCGGCCGGCGATGCCAGCATCGCCGCCACCGGCGCCTGCTTGATCGAGGTGACATCCATCCACAGCTGCGATGCCGCGCGCGCGCCGGCAAGCGCGACATAGCGCTCGATCAAGGCGGCGGTGTGGCGAATGGGCGCGGAAAAAATCAGCACGTCCGCCCGCTGCGCCAGGGTGGCTTCGTCGATGCCGCCACTGTCGGCAGGATCGAAGCCGATCACTTCCAGCTGCATGCGCGTGCGCAGGAACTGCGCCAGCCAGCGTCCGTACGCGCCGGCAATGCCGACGATGCCGACGACCGGCTGGGGAATCATGCCAGGCGCTCGACGGCAAAACGCGGCGATGCCGCAAGCGCAGCCGGCGCGGCAGCCAGCACGTCGAACTCTTCGTACCCCGCGGCCAAAGTCGCTTCCAGTGCGCTGTGCACGCCACTGAGCGCATGGCCCACCGCCTGCTCGAACGGTACATCGCGCAGCAACAAGCCGATCAGCAAGGCCATCAGCACATCGCCGGTGCCGGCCACGTCCACCGGCAGATGCGGGCTGGCCCAGCGATAGACCGCTTCCGTGCTGACCGCCAGGGTGACCAGCTCGCCTGCTGCACCGGCCACACTGTGGGCGAGCACCCACTGCGGCCCGCGTGCCAGCAAGGCACGTGCGGCGGCGATGGCATCGCCCTGCTCCAGGCTGGGCATGCCGGTCAAACGCCCCAGTTCGAAGGCATTGGGCGTCACCAGCCAGGCGTGCGGCAGCAGGCGTTCGGCAAAGACGCGCTCCAGTCCCGGTTCGACGTAGGGACCGGTGTGCGTGTCGCCAATCACCGGGTCCAGGCAATAACGCAGCTGCGGCGCCTGCGGAAAGGTCTGCTCCAGCCAATCGGCGAAGGCTTGGCCGTTGGCCAGGCTGCCGAAATAGCCGGACACCAATATGCGTGCACGCTGCGGCAGGCCGCGTTCGGTGGCGCCGAGCAGGAGGTCGGCCAGCCAGTCCGCCGGCAGGATGCGGCCGCGCAACGTGGCGTAAAACGGCGCATTGCTCAGCAGCGTCGTCGGCACTTCGGCCACACGCAGCCCCAGCGCGCGCAGCGGCGGCACCGCAGCGCTATTTCCGGCGTGCCCGTAGACCAGTTGCGACTGCACCGAGATCACATCGATCGGCGAAGGACCGTCGGGGCGCTGGCGGCGACCGTGGACGAGGTGGCTGTCGGTTGCATCGCTCATGGGGTGGCCGTCTTCGTAGAGATGACGCCATTATCCTCCGCAACGCGTGAGCGGATATGCGGGTAGTGGATCAGTGTGATCCGGCGTGTAGGGATGGCACGAGATGGCAGCTGCTCGATGCATTGCCATACCGAACGCCGTTGAGCGTTGCCACGACCGCGCCTGGCGTGTCCATGGTAATGCGAGGTGAGTGGCTGCCACGTTTGGCCATCGATTGAGGGACGAGCGGCTGATGCCCCTGCAGGCTCACCCTCATCCGCCCTTCGGGCACCTTCTCCCGATGGGAGAAGGAAGATCGTTTTTCTGCCGTTTTCTGGCGTTGCGAAGGACACGATTACGTCATCGACCGCGAGCGACGGATGCCGTGCATGCGCACCCTCATCCGCCCTTCGGGCACCTTCTCCCGTTGGGAGAAGGAAGATCGTTTTTCTGCCGCGTTCTGGCAGTGCAGAGGACACGATTGCGTCATCGACCGCGAGCTACGGATGCCCTGCAGGCTCGCCCTCATCCGCCCTTCGGGCACCTTCTCCCGATGGGAGAAGGAATGAGGTCTTGCCGCGAGAAGGGAGACGCATGGCGTCTCCTGTCGCTCCCCGCGAGACAGACGTCGCTTACGACGTCATACGGTCCCAGAAACCCTTGACGCCATCGATGAAGGTGGCCGACTTGGGCGAATGCTTGCGCGCATCCTCACCGGTGAACGTGGCCTCGAACTGTTGCAGCAGCTCACGTTGATCGGCGGTGAGGTTGACCGGGGTTTCCACCACCACGCGGCAATACAGATCGCCTTCGCTGCGGCTGCGCACCGAGCGCACGCCCTTGCCGCGCAGGCGGAACAGCTTGCCGGTCTGGGTTTCGGCCGGGATGCGAATTTCCGCCTCGCCGCCCAGGGTCGCCACGCGGACGGTATCGCCGAGCGCCGCCTGCGAGATGCGGATCGGCACTTCGCAGTGCAGGTCGTCGCCATCGCGCTGGAAGATCGCATGCTCACGCACGCGCACTTCCACATACAGATCGCCCGGCGGTGTACCGGCCGGACCGGCCTCGCCCTCGCCTGCCAGACGAATCCGGTCGCCGGTATCCACGCCGGCCGGCACCTTGATCGACAGCACCTTGTCCTCTTCCACGCGCCCTGCCCCGTGGCAGGTCTTGCACGGGTTCTGGATCAACGTGCCGCGCCCGTCGCAATGCGGGCAGCTCTGCTGCATCGCGAAGATGCCGCGCTGGATGCGGACCTGGCCGCGTCCATGGCAGGTACCACAGGTCTCGACCTTGCCGTCTTCCGAGCCGCTGCCATGGCATGGCGTGCACTCGATCAGGGTTGGGATCTCGATGCGTCGCTCGATGCCGGCGACGGCTTCTTCCAGATCCAGTTCCAGGACGTAACCGACGTCGGCACCACGTCGCGCAGCGCGCGGACCGGCGGCGCCACCGCCAAAAATATTGCCGAAGATATCGCCAAAGATATCTCCCATGTCCGGGCCACCAGGCCCGCCACCACCGCCCATGCCGTGCTCGAACGCCGCATGGCCGTGCGCGTCATAGGCACGACGCTTATTGCCATCGGACAGCACTTCGTAGGCTTCCTTGCATTCCTTGAACGCCGCTTCGGCAGCAGCGTCGCCGGGGTTGCGGTCCGGGTGGTGCTTCATTGCACAACGCCGATACGCCTTCTTCAGCTCTTCGTCGCTGGCGCCACGGGCCACGCCCAGCACTTCGTAATAATCGCGTTTGCTCATAAGCCGGGATTCGGGATTCGTGATTTGAGATTCGTTGAAACGCGAAAGCGGACAGCATGTGCTGTTCCGCCCTGGCGACGCGACGCGTAGAGGATATCGGGGTGGGGACTCACCCGCACGGCGGCGTGCGAATCCCCACTCCCGACTCCCAAATCACGGCTTACTTCTTGTCGTCCTTGACCTCGGTGAACTCGGCGTCCACCACGTCGTCGGCGGCCTTGGAGGCCTGCGCATTGCCGTTGGCCGCATCGGCGTTGCCGCCCTGCTCTGCTGCGGCAGCCGCGGCGTACAGCGACTGGCCGGCTTCTTCCAGCGTCTTGCTGCGCGCTTCGATCTGCGCCTTGTCGTCGCCCTTCATGGCGGTTTCCAGATCCGACAGCGCCGCTTCCACCTTGCCGATCACATCGCCACCGACCTTGCTGCCATGCTCGGTGATCGCGGTGCGGGTGGCGTGGATCAGGCCATCGGCCTGGTTGCGGGTCTGCACCAGCTCCTGGAACTTCTTGTCTTCTTCGCGGTTGGCTTCCGCGTCGGCGACCATGCGCTGGATCTCTTCGTCCGACAGGCCCGAACCGGCCTTGATCTCGACCTTCTGTTCCTTGTTAGTCTTCTTGTCCTTGGCCGACACGTGCAGGATGCCGTTGGCATCGATGTCGAAGGACACCTCCACCTGCGGCATGCCGCGCGGCGCCGGCTCGATGCCGGACAGGTCGAACTTGGCCAGCGACTTGTTGAAGCGGGCCTGTTCGCGCTCACCCTGCAACACATGCACGGTCACGGCCGACTGGTTGTCTTCGGCGGTGGAGAAGGTCTGCGACGCCTTGGTCGGGATGGTGGTGTTCTTTTCGATGATCTTGGTGAACACGCCGCCCATGGTTTCGATACCCAGCGACAGCGGGGTCACGTCCAGCAGCAGCACGTCCTTGACGTCGCCGGCCAGCACGCCGCCCTGGATCGCCGCGCCCACGGCCACGGCTTCGTCCGGGTTGACGTCCTTGCGCGGTTCCTTGCCGAAGAAATCGGCAACCGCCTGCTGCACCTTCGGCATGCGGGTCTGACCACCGACCAGGATCACTTCGTTGATGTCGCTGGCGCGCAGCCCGGCGTCGTTCAACGCGGTGCGGCACGGCTCGATCGACTTCTTGACCAGGTCTTCCACCAGCGCTTCGAGCTTGGCACGGGTCAACTTGATGTTGAGGTGCTTCGGGCCCGAGGCGTCGGCAGTGACGTACGGCAGGTTCACTTCGGTCTGCTGGCTGGACGACAACTCGATCTTGGCGCGCTCTGCGGCGTCCTTCAGGCGCTGCAGCGCCAACGGATCCTTGCGCAGGTCGATGCCCTGGTCCTTGTTGAATTCGTCGACCAGGTACTCGATGACGCGGTTGTCGAAGTCTTCGCCGCCCAGGAAGGTGTCGCCGTTGGTGGCCAGCACTTCGAACTGCTTCTCGCCATCGACTTCGGCAATTTCAATGATCGAGACGTCGAAGGTACCGCCGCCCAGGTCGTACACGGCAATCTTGCGGTCGCCGCCGTTCTTGTCCAGGCCATAGGCCAGCGCTGCCGCAGTCGGCTCGTTGATGATGCGCTTGACGTCCAGACCGGCGATGCGGCCGGCGTCCTTGGTGGCCTGACGCTGGCTGTCGTTGAAATACGCCGGCACGGTGATGACCGCTTCGGTGACCTTCTCGCCGAGGAAGTCTTCGGCGGTCTTCTTCATCTTTTCCAGCACGCGCGCGGAGATTTCCTGCGGCGCCATGCGCTTGCCATCGCTGGTCTGCACCCAGGCATCGCCGTTGTCGTGCGCCAGGATGCCGTACGGCACGTGCGAGATGTCCTTCTGCACTTCGCCGTCGGTGAACTTGCGGCCGATCAGGCGCTTCACTGCGTAGAAGGTGTTCTTCGGGTTGGTCACCGCCTGGCGCTTGGCCGAGGCACCGACCAGCACTTCGCCGTCCTTGGTGTAGGCGACGATCGAGGGCGTGGTGCGGTCGCCCTCGGAATTTTCGATGACGCGGGCCTTGCCGCCGTCCATGATCGCCACGCACGAGTTCGTGGTGCCGAGGTCAATACCAATGATCTTGCCCATGGATACGCTCCTGATGATTCTGTAGCTGTGTCCGGCGACGCCGGGTCTGGCTGAGATGTGGGGGTGGTGCGCAGGTGTTCAAGCCATCCGTGCGCATCTGTGTTTCACCGGCGCGCCTGGCAGTTCAGCCGGGCGCTGCCGGTCAGTCGTGCTTGGCCACGACCACCAGGGCCGGACGCAGCAGGCGGTCGTTGAGCAGGTAGCCCTTCTGGAACACCTGCACGATGTGGCCGGGCGCGATGCCTTCGGCCTCGCCCTGGCTGATCGCCTGGTGCTGGTCGGGGTTGAACGGCTGGCCGACCGGGTCGAGCAGGGTCAGGCCATTGTCGGCAGCGACCTTGAGCAATTGCTTGTAGGTCATGTCCAGGCCATCGCGCAGCGGGCTGGGCTCGCTGCCGGCGGCGGTCAACCCGGCGTCCAGGCTGTCGAACACCGGCAGCAGCTCGCCCAGCAGCTTCTCGTTGGCGAACTTGCGGGCGTTCTCGACATCGCGGGCGATGCGCTTGCGCTGGTTTTCCAGGTCGGCGCGCTCGCGCAGGGCGTCGGCCTTGACCAACGCGATCTCGCTGCGCAGCGACTCGATCTCGGCCTTGAGCGGATCGGTCTCGGGTGGGTTCTGGGACAGGTCTTCGGAGTCGAATTCGGGGTGGTCTTGGTTCATGTGCAGTTCCCGGGCAAGCGGAACGCCCGCCCCAACGTCACCCCGTATGTGGGCGCTCGCGCGCGTTTCAAGCAAACAATCGCGCCGATCGCCGCCGGTTATCGCGCGCCGGGCGGCTCCATGGCCGCGCCCAGCACCTCGGCGGCGGTCTGCACCAGCGGAATCACCCGGTCATAGGCCATGCGTTTGGGACCGATCACGCCCAGCACGCCCAGCACCTGGCCGTTGGCGGTGTATGGCGCGGTGACCAGCGAGACATCGTCCAGCGACACCATGCCGGTTTCCTCGCCGATGAAGATGCGCACGCCCGGCGCCTGGATGGTGCGTTCGAGCAACTGCAGGATCTCGCGCTTGCTGGCGAAGGCCTCGAACAGCTCGCGCAGCCGGTCCAGGTCCGACAGGTCCTGCACGCCCATCAGGCGGGTCTGCCCGGCCATCACCATGTCGTCGGCATCGGCCGGCACCAGCGCCTCGCTGGCCAGGTCCACGCTGTGCGCCAGCAGCTGCTCCATCTCGCTCTTGGCCATGCGCAGCTCGCGCAGCAGGCTGACGCGGATGTCCGACAGCGCGCGCCCGGCGAACTGCGCATTGAGGTAATTGGCCACCCGTTCCAGCTCGGCGGGCTCGTAGGCGCGGCGCGGCTCGATCACCCGGTTCTGCACCTCGTTGTCGGCAAACACCAGGATCGCCAGCACCCGGCGCGCGTCCAGCGCCACGAAATCGATATGCCGGAACGCAAACTGCTCGCGCCGCGGCGCACTGACCACCCCGACGAAGTGACTCATCGCCGACAGCATCTGCGAGGCGCTGCCCAGCAACGATTGGGTGCCGTTGCCGCTGGCCAGCTCCGCGCGCAGGCGGCGCACTTCGTCTTCGCCGGGCGGCTGCATCTGCACCAGGCTGTCAACGAAGACCCGGTAGCCATGTGCAGTCGGAATGCGCCCGGCCGAGGTGTGCGGGGAGCTGAGCAAGCCCACGTCTTCCAGGTCGGCAAGAATGTTGCGGATGGTGGCCGGGCTGACATCCAGCCCGGCATGCTGGGCCAGGGTCTTGGACCCCACGGGCTCGCCGTCGCGGATATAGCGCGCAATCAGCGTGCGCAGCAACTGGCGGGCGCGGGGATCGAGCATTGGGGACTGGGACGCGCGCATGGGATCATCCGGTGAGACTGGGCATAGATAATGTCTGGCCCCGGGGATGGCAAGCGCCTGATTCCCCGTCTGCCCCTCCCACCCTAAGCTTCCCCAAAGCGTTCACACTCGACCCCATGCTCAGACACCTCTCGATCAAGGATTTCGCCGTTGTCCGTGCCACCGAACTGGAATTCGGGCCGGGCATGACCGTGGTGTCGGGCGAAACCGGCGCCGGCAAGTCGCTGATGGTGGACGCGCTGGGCTTTCTGTCCGGCCTGCGCGCCGACAGCGGCGTGGTGCGCCACGGCGCCGACCGCGCCGAACTGTCGGCCGAATTCCAGCTGCCGGCCGAGCACCCCGGCCTGGCCTGGCTGGCCGACAACGAACTGGATGACGATGCCCAGTGCCAGCTGCGCCGGATCATCCGCGCCGACGGCGGCTCGCGTGCCTGGATCAACGGCCGCCCGGTCACCTCCTCGCAACTGGCCGAGCTGGCCTCCCGGCTGGTGGAAATCCATGGCCAGCACGAACACCAGGCCCTGATGGCCCGCCACAGCCAGCTCGCCCTGCTCGACGCCTATGCCCGCAACAGCGCCCAGCGCGAGCAGGTGCGCCAGGCCAGCCAGCGCTGGCAGGCACTGCTGGACGAGCGCGACGCGCTGTCGGCGCAGGGCGATGTCTCCGACCGCATCGGCTTCCTCGAGCACCAACTTGCCGAACTGGAACGCGAGGACCTGGACCCGGCCGCGATCGCCGCCCTGGACGTCAATCACCGCCGCCAGGCCCATGCAACCGCGCTGATCGGCGCCTGCGACAGCGTGGCCCAACAGCTCAACGGCGACGACGGCGCCAGCGCGCTGGGCCTGTTGCAGGACAGTCGACACGATCTGGCCCGCGTGGCCGAGCACGAACCGCGCCTGGGTGAGGTGGACGCACTGCTGGACAGCGCCGTGATCCAGATCGAAGAGGCACTGGCCCTGCTCGACCGCGTGCGCGACGACCTGGACGCCGACCCGGCCCAGTTCGAGGCCATGGAACGCCGCCTAGGCCGGCTGCACGACCTGGCGCGCAAACATCGCGTTGCCCCGGACGAGCTGGCCGCCCACCGCGACCACCTGAGCGCCGAGGTGGAGAGCCTGCGCGGCGCCGACGAGCGCCTGCAGCAGCTGGACAAGCACATCGACACTGCCACCGGCGTCTGGCGCAGTGCGGCCAGCGTGCTCAGCGCAAGCCGCCAGAGCGCCGCCGAGGCCCTGTCGGCCGCCACCACCACCCTGATCGGCGAACTGGGCATGGGCGGTGGGCAATTCCTGATCCAGCTGCAGCCACACGACAGCGCCCGGCCGGACCCCAACGGCGCCGAGCGGGTGGAATTCCTGGTAGCCGCCAACGCCGGGCAACCGCCGCGCGCCCTGCGCAAGGTCGCCTCCGGCGGCGAGCTATCGCGTATCTCGCTGGCCATCGAGGTGGCCGCGCTCGGCCTGGACAGCGTGCCGACCATGGTGTTCGACGAAGTGGATTCGGGCATCGGCGGCGCGGTGGCCGATATCGTCGGGCAAAAGCTGCGCGCCCTGGGCGAAGAACGCCAGGTGCTGTGCGTGACCCACCTGCCGCAGGTTGCGGCCAAGGGCCACGCGCATTACCGGGTCAGCAAGGCACCGGTGGACGGCATGACCCAGAGCGCGGTCGAACTGCTCGGCCCGCAGGCCCGCCAGGAAGAACTGGCGCGCATGCTCGGCGGCGTGGAAGTGAGCAAGGAAGCCCGTGCGGCTGCCCGCAAGCTGTTGCAGAGCGCCTGATCGGGGCCGGCAGCGCGCGTGGTGCCGCCACGCCGGTGCGAAGGCGGCGGCAGTGATGACGCGTGGCAGCACGACCGTCGCGCGCTTGCGAGAGTTCCTTTCCACTGAGGAGACTCCCTACCCTCGTCAGCAAGACGCCCTTGCTCCGCTGACGAGGCTCCCTTCCCCCGCCTGCGGGGGAAGGCGCCCGAAGGACGGATGGAGGCGACATCGCCGCAACACGACCACGACAGGCGCGACAGCCGTACACGGTGTCGCCCCTCATCCGGCGCTGCGCGCCACCTTCTCCCGCCAGCGGGAGAAGGGATGCCTGGCTGCACGTGATCTGCCGGTTGCACGGCAACTGACGACCCACCTACTCCCTTCTCCCGCCTGCGGGGGAAGGTGCCCGAAGGGCGGATGGGGGCGACATCGCGGCGACGCGACCACGACAGGCGCGACAGCCGTACACGGTGTCGCCCCTCATCCGGCGCTGCGCGCCACCTTCTCCCGCCAGCGGGAGAAGGGATGCCTGGCTACGCGCGATCTGCCGGTTGCACCGCAACTGACCACCCACCTGCTCCCTTCCCCCGCCCGCGGGGGAAGGTGCCCGAAGGGCGGATGGGGGCAAGCCCGTCCATCAAATCCACCAACACACCCCACAACGCACAAGGCGGCCGAAGCCGCCTTGTCATTCGCCCCTGCGATACGCCGGGTTCAGCGCGGACGCTTCTTGCGCACGTACAGCACCAGCGAATGCTCTTCCAGCTCGTAGCCGTGCTTGGCTGCAATCTGGCGCTGCAGCGCTTCGATCTCTTCGCTTTCGAACTCGATCACGTGGCCGGTATCCACATCGACCATATGGTCGTGGTGGCCGCCGCGATCGAGCTCGTATACGGCCTGCCCGCCCTCGAAATTGTGCTTGAGCACCAGGCCGGCGGCTTCGAACTGCGTCAGCACGCGGTACACCGTGGCCAGCCCGATCTCGTCGCCGTGATCGAGCAGCTGCCGGTAGATGTCTTCTGCGCTGAGGTGATGCTGGTTGCTCTTCTGTTCGAGCAACTCCAGGATCCGCATGCGCGGATGGGTCACCTTGAGCCCGACTTTGCGCAGGTCGTGGGTTTCCATATGTTCTCCGTTCATTGGCGATTTAGCGCCAGCTGCCATCAAACGGGTCGCGGCGACCGGCGGGAGTGTATCATCGGCGTGATTTCCTCAGCACTTACTCCCCGATGCGCAATCTCCTGCTGGTCGCCGCCATTGCTCTTTCCACCGCTGGCTGCGGCATCATCTACAAGCAGCCGATCTACCAGGGCAACCTGATCAAGCAGAACGCCGTGGAGCAACTGCAGGTAGGCCAGAGCAAGCAGCAGGTCAGCGCGTTGCTGGGGACGCCGTCCATTCCCGACCCGTTCCATGCGCAGCGTTGGGACTACACGTCCACCCAGCGCGTCGACCGCCTGGCGCATACCGAAGTCAAGAATTTCACCGTGTTCTTCGAGAACGATCAGGTGACGCGTTGGGAAGGCGATTATTTCCCGTCGCAGGACGAGCAGCTGGCCAAGTCCGCGCCCAAGCAGTTCGGCCGCAACCTGGCCCGCGACAAGAAGAAGCAACGCGGCCGTTGATGGCCCGGTTGCAGGTCGGGCGATTGCCCGGCCCTATGCAGCGCCTTGAAAACCGGCCAGTGATGCCGGTTTTTTTGTTCCATCTGTGCGGAACAGTTCGCTCAACAACACTTCGCCTGACGACGAGGGACAACCGTGCAACTACGTGCCGGATCCGCTCTTCCGGTCGGGCGCAGCCCGTCGACGACGCGCTTCCTTGGGGTCCAGCAGCAGCGGCCTGAGCAATTCGATCCGGTCGCCCGCGCACAGTGCCTGCTCCGGCCGCACCACCACACCGTGAATCGCCAGCGCGGCGGGCGTGCAGTCCCGCGTCAGCCCGGAGGAGGCCACCGCCTCGGCAACCGTCGTGCCCTGCGGCACCTCCAGCTGCACGCTGCTGTAGCGGTCAGGCCAGGCCAGGACGACCTCGACCTGCACCGTCATACGTCGTCGCGGTCGGCGACGCGCACGAAGTCGTTGACCATGCGATCGGCCAGACCCTGGAAGCCCAGCGCCAGCGCCGGGCCCAGCAGACGCGAGCTGGTCTCCACTTCGAGGGTCAGGCTGACCTTGCACGCGTTCTCGCCCAGGGCCTGAAATTCCCACAGGCCTTCCAGGCGCTTGAACGGCCCGTCGCGCAGATGCATCACGATGCGCTCGGGGCGTTCGAGAATGTTCTCGGTGGTGAACCAGGTACGGAACGAGCCCAAGCCCAGATCCAGGCGCGCCACGATGTGCGCATCGTCCTGCTCGAGCACGTGGGCAGCGTCGCACCAGCCGAAGCGGCGCGGATAGGCGGCGACATCATTGACCAGATCAAACATGCGGGAGGCGCTGTGTTCGACCAGGGCGCTGCGACGGATGATAGGCATTCGCTAACTTGTGAAAGACGGAAGATCGTTTGACGACACCGAATCGGCGACAATGGCGGCATGAGCAAGAAACCATCCAAGGATAAAGCAAACGGCGCGAAGGCCACGAAAACCATCGCCCTGAACAAGCGTGCGCGCCACGAATACCACCTGGAAGAACGCTACGAAGCCGGTCTGGCGCTGCAGGGCTGGGAGATCAAGGCGATCCGCGCCGGCCGCGCCAACATCGTCGACGGTTACGCGTATGTCCGTTCCGGCGAGATCTACCTGATCGGCGCCCAGATCACCCCGTTGATCCAGGCCTCCACGCACACGGTGCCGGTGGAACGACGCGACCGCAAACTGCTGCTGCACCGGGCCGAGATCGACAAGGTGCTTACCCGCGTCGAGCGCGAGGGCTATACCCTGGTGCCCACCGCGCTGTACTGGAGCAGCAACAAGGTCAAGCTGGAAATTGCCCTGGCCAAGGGCAAGCAGAATCACGACAAGCGCGACGCCGCCAAGGACCGCGACTGGCAACGCGACAAGCAGCGCGTGATGCGCCGGCATAATCGTGATGCCTGAGGTGCCGGGAATCGGGAATTGGGAATTGGGAATCGCAACAGCGGGGGCTGCTTCTGACTTGCCGCGAGTCTAGCTGCCGCATCGCACGACCAGGCACGCTTTTACGATCCCCGATTCCCGATTCCCGATTCCCAACTCGCGATTCACGTCTTTCCAAGCATGCGCATCAAATTCGGCACTCCCCTGCCCTGTACGTAGCGGTCGCGCTGCAGGTCGGTGCTGGTGTCCAGCAGCAGTTGCTTGACCCGGTCGGGGAAGCCGATGAACTCGCGGCGCGCCGATAAAAACCCGGCCAGCACGCCCGAGACATGCGGTGCGGCCATGCTGGTGCCGCTCATTTCCACCATCAGGCTGGCCGGGTCTTTCGGGTCGAAGTCGTAGTAGGCCGAGACGATCTTTTCGCCCGGGGCCACCACGTCGGGTTTGCCGCGGCCATCGGCGGTGGGCCCGCGCGAAGAGAAATACGACACGCCATAGTTGTGCGGGCTGCTCTTGTGCACCGAGCCCACCACGATGGCGTCTTCCAGATTTCCCGGATCGCTGATCGACAGGTCCATGTTGGCCGGATAGGCATCGCCATCCTTGCCCATCAACCACGCCAGCCCTTCGTTACCGGCGGCCACCACCACCAGCACGCCTTGCCGCCATAACCGCCGCAGCTCGTTGCATAGCGGCGTAAAACCGCAGCCGTAGCTTTCCGGGTCGAAATAGCCGCCCAGGCTCAGATTGACACCGTGGATGACCAGTTCGCCAGCGCGTTCGTTGATCGCGGCCACCTGCTGCACCGCCTTGATCATCCACGAATCGCGGCCGTTGCCGGCATCGTCGAGCACCTTGAAACCATACAGCCGGGCGTCCGGCGCCATGCCTGCAAACTCGAGCGGGCGACCGGGCATGCCGTGCGCATCGGCAATCACCGCCTGACACCGGCCGGCGATGATGCCGGCAATGTGCGTGCCGTGCCCATGCCGATCGAGCCGGGTGAACGCTTCGCCATCGGCGCGCGTCAGTTGCCTGGGCGCGCCGCGCCGCGTGCAATCCCATTGCGCCACCACGTTGTCGCGCTGCCCCTTGGCGAAGAAATGCGGATGCCCGGCCGCGATGCCGGTATCCAGGACTGCCCAGCCGATCTCCTGCCCGCGCGCGCGATACGCCGTGCGCGCGGCATCGGCGTGCAGCACGTTGCCGGAGACGTGAATCAGCGCGCGCTTGCCGGCATCACGCCACACCCGGCGAAAGCCCAATGCGCGATAGCGGTCCTGCAGCGATTCGATTTCGAAACGGGTCAACCGGGCCGAGACGAACCGCTGCAGGCCATCTTCCAGTTCGATCGCTTCATCCAGGGCATCGCCTGTCAGGCCGGTGCTGCGTGCGGCGGTCTCACGCAGCTGGCGCAGCAGCAGCGCACGCACGCTGCCCGGGTCGTGCCCCGACAGCCGCCGATCCAGCTCGATCAGTACCTCGTGCCGATGGTCGGGGCCATGCGCTTCGAGCTGCTCACTGAGATCCTTGATCAACACCGCGTTGGACACCGGTTGATCGAAGCCGACGCCAACCGCCTGACGCACGGCAGCGCGCACCTGCGGGATCGACAGATAGCCCGAGCCCGAGTGGGCGTTGTGCTGCCAGTCCGGATTCAGCCGCGCGCCGGCCAGGTTGTCAAAACGTCCCTTGGCATTGGCGATGTCATCGGTGAGATCCGGGTCCAGCGCGATCGGGTCGCGCGTTTCGGCCACGTTGATCCACTGCTGGACGCAGTCGGGAAACGGCAGCTTGCGGGTGCCGGTCCAGCGCTTGAACATGCTGCGCACCTGCGGCAACCCAAGCGGCGATCCCAGGGTTAAAAATAGCGTCACCTCGCAGTCGGCGGCGCGCAGTTGCCGCAACACGTCGTAGGCAATCATCGAGCCCTGGCTATGGGCGACCACCACAAACGGCCCGCCGCCCGAGCGCAACCGCTGCACCAGGCTGTCGCGCATCAATGCGGCACGCGCCGGTACGAAAAAAAAGTCATGCACATCCTGCAGCAGCGCTGCGGAGATCAGCCGCAGCAGGACCCGATTGACCGCATCGACCGGCCCCTTGGCCTGCACGCTGCCCGCGCCGCTTTTGCCATCCAGCTCGTCGAGCAGGCGATGCAGATCCGACCGCTCCTGTTCGCCCTGCGCCAGGGCGTCTGCAAGCAGGTGCAGATCCTGCTCGCCCGGCACCACCCCCAGCGTGCTCAATGCGCGTTGCACGCCCTGGTTGAGCGCCGGCCCCACATCGCGTGCATCGCAAGTGCCCGGCTCAGCAACCGGATAGCGCTCGCGATTGACCCAGTACGCAAGCCGGGTGCGCTCCCCCATCGGCCGCCCGAACAGCGCCTTGTCCCACTGGCACCGCAACACCTCGGCCGGCGGCTTGTTACCGATGCCATGGATATAGATCACGGTGCGCGCCTTGCCCTGCACGCGCGTGGCGGCGACAGCCGGTTCATTCGCCTGCCGGGTGCGTTGCACTCGCTGGCGCGACGGTGCGGGTTCGGTGTCGCCGGCCGTGCGCGACATGGCGCGCCGCGTGCGTGAACGTGGGGGCTTGCCTGTCGCCATCGCTTCGCTCCTTCGCTTGCAGACTGTTCGGTTCGGTACCGCCTGAAGCCACTGTAAGCGCAGCCCATCTCAACACTTGTGACAGGGCGCGCCGATCCCTACACTGGTGTGGTCAGCGTTTGATGCTTTCCCCGGGGGTGCACTGGTTTCGACGGGGGTCGCGAAGTCGCTTGGCGCATGCCGAGGGGGCAGCTTTCCTCGTTAATCCAGCAGCAAACTTTTAGTTGCCAACGACGACAACTACGGTTCGGACTACGCTATCGCCGCTTAATTGGCTTTAGTTGTTAGTTCTACAGCCGCCTAAGGCGAACCCCCGAACCTACTTGTGCCCGTGCTCGTAGATGTAGGGTCATTATCACGGAACCGCCGGTAGTGGCTGCCTGTCAGCTGCCGGCTAGATCAAGCAGGCTGGTTTCCAGGTGCGCTTTGCCCGCCGTGCTGCCTGGGAACGAGATCTAACGGAGGGATAAGCATGTAGTGCCGGGGATGGAGTGCTTCCGGACGGCGGTTCGATTCCGCCCACCTCCACCATCTGATCGCGGAAAAGAGCAGTAAATGCTTGATTCTGCGAAGGTTAGGCCCGGGGTTTGATGTTCAGTTTGAGCCTGCGTTAGGTATCAAACGAGGTATCAAACCCCGTGCCGAAGCCTTATTTTCTGCGCCGCCCTGCTGGGCTCTATGTGCGCTTCTTCGTCCCGACCGACCTGCAAGCCATCATTGGCGCGCGCTATCTTGTCCGTCCCGTTCGCTTGTCCCTGGGTGATGCCGCCCGTCTGGCCGTGGCACGAACTGCTGTGGCACTCTCGGAAGCATTCGGTCAGATGCGGCAGGGAGCAAGCAGCATGAAGGACGATTTGCTGAGCCAGGCTTTGGCCGCATTGCAAGGCAACGAAGCTCAGCCCTACACCATCAAGGTGGGTGGGATGGAACTGTCTGCTGACGGAGCCGAAGACCATGCTCGGCTGCTCGAAGCGTTGAAAAATCTCCCGCTGCCCTCTTCCACCGAAGTGAGGAAGAAGGCCGGGCCGTTGTTTTCTGAACGCGCAGCCATCCATGTTCGTGAGATGAAGCGCGTTGGGCGAAGTGCGACCAACATCTTCGACACCGAATACAGCTTGGGGCTGTTCGTTGCGTTGGTCGGCGACAAGCCTGTTGAAGACTACAAGGCCGATGATGTGCGGAGCTTCCTTGAAGCCATCGAGCACTACCCCAGCAATGCGAGCAAGAAGGCAGAGTTTGCAGGATTGGCTCCCGCTGACATTTTGAAGAAAGCCAAAAAAGGCAGTTACGCCAAACTTGGAATGCGCACGAAGGAAAAGCATCGAGATCGTTTGGCTGCATTTTTTAATGCGTTGGCCAGCGAAGATCTGATTAGCAAAGCCCCTCATAAGGCTATTATTAATCGATCGAAGGCAACCACCGATGAGCCGAGCCGCAATCCATTTTCCAAAGAAGAACTCAATGCCTTGTTCGAGCCTTCAAAATTTAAAATGTGGGCTTCGAAGTATCCCCATCGCTGGTTCGGCACTTTGTTGGGATTAACCACAGGCGCCCGCATCAATGAAGTTGCGCAACTTTATGTGGATGATCTTGATCAAGTCGGAGGATGTTGGGGGATCCACATTCGTGCAGCACGAGCCGATCAGCGATTGAAAAATCCACATTCTTCCCGCTTTGTGCCGCTTCCCTCAGCATTGATTGAAGCAGGAATTTTGGTCTATCGCGATGAGGTCAAGGCAGCTGGCTTTGACAGACTGTTTCCACATCTGCCGTATCACAGTGAACATGGCTATGGGGATGCATTGGGCGACCAATTCCGGACCTACGCCAAGAAATGTGGATTAACGCAACGACTTAAAAGCTTCCACTGCTTCCGCCATACCTTGTCCAACTCGTTGATCAATGAGCATGGCGTTTCGGTGATGACAGCTCAGCAGATCACAGGGCATGATCTGACGCTCCCACCGGGGCTTAAACATTATGTTGATCCGCCCACGGTCCCAGCCCGTTTGCAAGCCTTGGAAAAGTTTGGTCCACCGCTTGATTTGCCAGCCTATCAGCCTAAGCAATTTGATCTTTCGTTTAAACAGGTTCGCCACATGGAACGGCGACGGAAGATTGCAAAGCAGGAGGCAGTTGCGGTAAAAAATAGAACTGGTTGGAGACTCGATTGAGCACACACGATTATTTTTGCGGCATCACTGATTGGTTGCGACTGAGTGCAACCTAAACCAATAGAAAATTATCATTCCTCTCAACTTTGGGACCAGATCCAGGATGGAGCCGTCAGCTAAACTTTCAGCAGCTCAAAGCCAACTCAATCTTGTGCTTGGCTTTTTCAGTCGAGTAGACACGAAGCTTTCCGTCGTCTTAGGCATCGACCTAGCGATGCTTGGAGTCCTATCGACAAAGGTCGTCGCCACCGACAAGCCGACCTTGATCTCGATTTGCGGAGCAGCAATCTTTGGCATGTTGCTCATCGCAAGTTTTGTGCAGCTCTATCGTGGCTCCTTTCCAAACCTGGAAGGAGGACACGCATCAATCGTCTTTTTCAGAGAAATTCAGAAGAAAAGCGAAACAGAATTTCTCAAAGCATATCGAGAGACATCAGCCGAAGCTTTGGCAGAAGACTACCTTGGTCAAGCATGGAGAAATTCTAAAATATTGACGATGAAGTTCGATCGCCTCAAAAGCTCTTATATCTACATGGCATGGGCTGTTCTGCCCTGGGCGGTCACCCTAATGTCTCTCACGGAGTTTAAATAAGAATGGCAATTGTTGATGATTTGACCAACGAGACAGATCGGATTTTAAATCAGCAATGGAGCCTTAGAGATGGTTCGGTTGTGCCTACTACAGGAACCGTTCTGTTGGCAGGAGGAGGCGTAAAGCTTACCCCCGTAATGCTGTATGCTGACCTCGCGGATTCAACGCTTCTAGCATCAAATTTTAATCGTCAAGTTGCATCAAAGGTCATTAAGGCATTTTTGTCGGCCGCTTGCCGCATTATTCGCTATAACGGTGGCGACATTAGGAGCTTCGACGGTGATCGCGTAATGGGGGTGTTTCTAGGCGAAAGAATGCATACCAAGGCAGCACTTACGGCACTCCAAATCAATTACGCCGTTATCCATATTCTGCGACCAAAGATTGAAGCCCAGTATCCATCACTTGCAGAAGGCGGCTATCGATTGAAGCACGCCGTAGGTATTGATAAGAGCGAAGTTCTCGTCACTCGATCAGGTATACGAGACAATAACGATCTCATTTGGGTGGGTCGTAGTCCAAATATCGCGGCAAAGCTTGCAGCCATCAGGCAAGACCGCCTAACTTCCTTTATGACTAAGCCCGTCTACGACGCGCTGGCCCAAGATGGGAAAATTGCGCACGATGGACAAAGCATGTGGGAGGAATGCAATTGGAAAACTGCACCGCTAGACGAAGTTAAGAAGCTCTATCGCTCCACATGGTGGAGCAGACCCTAATTCGCTGCTCAGAATCGAGGCTTATAACATGGCACGTCTTGCGGAAAGCTCTGTGGTGATCGCTTTTAGAGACTGGCAATGGAAGGTCGGGATCGCCCGCAATCAATTTCCTGACTTCTTTATCAGTTTGGAAGGAACCACTGAATCTTATGCTGGTGATGCGAAGGTTAAATTTGGTGAACGACTTTATTTATTTGAAGTAAAGTCAACTAGTGAAACAATAAATGAGGAATGGAAAGCCACGATAACAACCAAAGAGATAAAAGCATCTATCGAGTCCAATGGTGCAATTGAGGATGCGCCAGCAGAAGCTAAGGAAGTTACTGTCACACGTCCTAATCCGAAGCGCGCATACATGGCGCTTGCCCAAAAACTATCGGAAATCCAAAACCTTGAGCCGAGACAGGGTGAAATCGATTTCTACTCAATGGCCATTTCATGCCCTAACGAAATTTACAACTCGCTTGGATGTCACCATTTTTTATATTGGGATCCAGTAAAGAAAGACTTCGCCATTAAGCCCTATCTAATTGGCGCAAACGATAAAGGCGGTTTCAATTCGGGGCCATTGCATAAAATGGACTACGAACAATCGTTGTTGGATAAAATCTCTGGATACCTTAAAACATTCGACTTAGCTTACATCGCCAATTACCAAGAAAATACGGAAGGCCCCTCTATTTTCTCAAACGCCCCTTATTTCACCCCTGCAATGATCCAAGAAAATTCCGCCAAGGTGATCAAAAAATTTAAGGATACACAAGGAGAAGAACAGAGGTTCTTCATTGACACTGGGCTAGACCTCGAAGATTTTCAAGGTTATATTAACTGGCTATGCGGCAATAAAAGTTTCAAAATGCATGCGTTAGTAATGTCCGACAGCGGGACTATCTTCCAAGAAGTTTTCCATACAGACCAGCTGAAGAAAATGATTAACAGCTATTCATCTGAGTCTGCGCCACGCACTGATCTCCAAATCAAGAATGGGACATCATTTTATGCCGAACCAATTGGAAATGCACACCCCCATTTGAGGCCACTGTCAGAAGCCCTGGCTATAAGAAGAAAAGTAAAATTTCAATAGAAGCCACTGGAAACTCTTCTCTCAGACTCATCAGCTGCTTTCAAAAAAGCTGCATACTCCTCGCGTGAAAGACCACCCATATCTTCATTATTCATATCCAGACCACTCCAACGATCTAAATAATATGCCAGCGCTTCATCAGCTAAACCTATTGAGATCTTTAGCTCATACATTGACAAGGCGCGGACAAACGCAGCCCTCCATATAATCTCTTCGCACTTGTTTTTTTTCATAAACCGCTCCACAGCCCCCCTTGAAACTAGGCCGCAATACGAGTGTGTCAAGCTCCTGGGCCACAACCCAGAACTGATTGGCGAGGTATTCCTGCCTCGCCAATCTCATTAACATATATCCTCACAATCTCGGTGGCTTAAACCTAAGTTGCCACTGGCCGGACTCGCTAGGCTTTAAGATCTCGTCCGCTGGATCCTGGCGCGGACTAACCGCGATTGGCAAATCAATCTTGAAGTTTTTCTCGAAACTTTCTCTCGCGTCATTCATGGCACCTCGTGCTTTCTTAATTCGCCACTCCCTTAGCTTCATCACTCGCTTTGAGACCATATGCTTTGCTTTCTGAGCTTGACGTGCAGCCAGAGTCGACTCAGCCGTTGGTGTCTCACTTTCAAAATCCGCAAGTTTGGCTTTTGCAGCGAGATAATCACACTGCGCACGGTAGGGACTCACAAGCATGCGTGCGTATCGCAGCATGGATCTACCCAACTGCTCCGTATCCTCGAACAGAAATGGCTTGGTCGCATAATGATCCACTCTCCGGCACATCAAAGCGTCATACGCTTGGTTAAAGCACTCTTCAATCTGGATACCCGGAAGACTATTGAGGACATCCAAGGCTTGCTTCGCAATCTCATGCTGAGCTTCCAACCATTGCTCAATCAGTTCTGCTTGTTGATTTAAAACCTCTGCATCTTTTCCGGTCGCTCTCGCCAAGCGTGTGACTTTACTGGCTTGTCTGGTCAATGGGCTGTATCGAATATGGATGCGGTTTAGAACCTGCTGACTTGGCCTTTGGCCATGAGGATACAGTTGGTCATCGAAGCGACGATTCTCTTGCGGAACAAAGCTCCCCTTGATACGCCCAGGGTTTCCTAGACATCTCATGGCCATGGAAAATGGTCGATTCGGAGGTGTCTATGAGCAGCAAGCGGTATACGGATGAGTTCAAGATCGAGGCGGTCCGGCAAGTGACTGATCGTGGGTTCAAGGTGGCAGAAGTCGCCGAGCGGGTGGGTGTCACGACGCACAGCCTGTACGCCTGGTTGCGCAAGTTCGGCAAGCCCGGCGTGGTACAGCGCGCCGAGGTGGACCAGAGCGCCGAGGTTCGGCGCCTGAAGGCCGAGTTGCGTCGAGTGACCGAGGAGCGCGACATCCTAAAAAAGGCCGCCGCGTACTTTGCCAAGGGGTAAAGGCAAAGTACGCCTTCATGCAAGCCCACTGCGGGGAGTTCAGGGTGTGTGCGATGTGCCGGGTGTTGCGGGTGAACCGGGCTGGATACTACGCGTGGCTAAAGGCGCCCGACAGTGAGCGCGCCAAGGAAGATGATCGGTTGTTTGGACTAATCAAGCACCACTGGCTGGCCAGCGGCAGTGTGTATGGGCATCGCAAGATCGCCAAGGACCTACGCGATCTGGGTGAGCGTTGCAGTCGCCATCGTGTGCATCGATTGATGCGCGCCGCGGGATTGCGTGCCCAGGTAGGCTATGGTCGCAAACCGCGCTTCCATGGCGGAATGCCGTGCAAGGCGGCGGCCAACCTGCTGGACCGACAGTTCGACGTGACTGAGCCGGACATGGCCTGGGCGAGTGATTTCACCTTCATTCGCACGCACGAAGGCTGGATGTACCTGGCTGTGGTGATCGATCTGTTTTCCAGGCAGGTCGTCGGCTGGGCGATGCGCGATCGGGCCGACACCGAGTTGGTCGTGCAGGCCTTGTTGTCTGCGGTGTGGCGGCGCAAACCCAACGCTGGTTGCCTGGTTCACTCGGACCAAGGGTCTGTCTACACCAGCGATGACTGGCAGAGTTTCCTGGCGTCCCATGGCTTGGTGTGCAGCATGAGTCGGCGTGGCAACTGCCACGACAACGCACCCGTGGAGAGCTTCTTCGGCCTGCTCAAACGCGAGCGGATCAGGCGACGGATTTATCCCACTAAGGACGCCGCACGCGCCGAGGTATTCGACTACATCGAGATGTTCTACAACCCCAACCGCCGCCACGGTTCAACTGGTGACCTGTCCCCTGTAGAGTTTGAACGGCGCTATGCGCAACGAGGGTCTTGAGTGTCTACGGAACTCTGGGCGTATCACCTGTCCTTTCTCTCTTGCTCGATCACGAAGCGCTGCTTCATGACTGTGGCCGGCAGGCACATCATGGATTAGACGACCTTCGCGAGATGCCTGGCACTCTTTTAAAATTTGAGCAAAGCGTCGATCTGCTGATGTCACCTTTTCACCAAAAGACACGGCTTTGGCGTGGCGCTTGGCTTGGAAGAACTCTCCCCGCGAGATGCGCTTTTTAGGTGCTCTGGTGAGTGCTCTGGCTTTTTCAAAATCGCCTTGCTTGAACGCATCTTGCGCTTGGGCTCTCAGTGTTCGGTGGTCCACTCGTGCTTCAACGCCGGCCATGATGAGATGCGCATTGATCACTGATGCGATCTCTCCACGGAGAACTTTAATCTCCGTTGCCCCTGCTCCCTGCCTTGCGTCGAACTCAGCACAAGCCCGCTCCCCCAGACCGTTGGCGTCTACTTTCCTGGCAGAGATGAGTAGATGCACATGATGATTGCGCTGGTCCCCTCTTCGACCAGGTGAGTGAACAGCAACCAGCACAGCCGCTTGATAGCGCTCGACAAGAAGCTGACCAAGTGCGACCGCAAGCATTCTGCGCTGTGGAGCGTCTAGACTGTTAGGTAACGAAACTTCGACTTCTCTCGCCACCCGAGCATTTGCTCTGGTTTCTTGTTGCTCATTAATATCCCAGAAGCTTCGAACATCGAGACACCACCTCGGTGCTCCTTCGGGCGCAAGCATTTGTTGTGAAACAACGCCTGACCTCTTCTCATATTTGTGCGTCGTTTTGTGAGTTGTATCCCGCAGATTGATCCCTGCACGATAAGCAGCCGCTGCGACTGATGATTGACCTTTTCCACGACTAAACGATTTGATGCTGACATGATAAATTGCCATTAATTTCCCGGTTGAGATTGGTTGATAGTGGGAATAACAAAATGGCTAAACTCTCGTTTGTCCAGATCAAACCACTGGACCCGTTTTTGAGAGATAAATCACGGGGTTTGTGTCATTTCTAAGCAGAGCTTCTAGGCCTACTCGATGCGCAAGCAGCGGCATTTCATCGCGAAAGCGATGCCCACGGTTTTTGCGGAGCAAATAACCATATGTGGGCCCTTGACCTTGTCTTTTTTAGGTATTTCTTCAAGGGAATATCAGGTGTGAAATTAAAACATATTTTGCAGGGCGGAGATGGCCAGCGCCCGTGATCAAGCGAATATGAACAAAACCTGTACGGACTAGGTATAATGTTATCCTAAATGCCGCAAGCAAACGGCAAACAAAGACCGTCAATCACAACCAGAAGGCAGCTACAAAAAATGGAATGGCTTAAATTTTTAACGGGCGAGATCGCTGCTGGCTCTATCATTGCTTTTCTTTCGGCAGCCGTCTTTGCATGCTGGCGCTCGGGCTCTCTCCATCCTATCAACACCCGTGTGCTGCGATTATTTATCAGCAAAGACGACATTGAAGACGAAGTCATTCGGAAGAATTTGGCGGATCACTCCGCACTCGCTGGATTTCGAATGGCACATCAAATTCGCGTCCAAACGCTCAAAGACGCTAAGGCTCTCATCGGCTTTTCGGATTTGCACAATATTCCACTAAAACTCATTGGGCATGCCGGCTGGGCATTTGACCTCAAAAGCCATGTCATCCACCCGAAGCGAGTTCACTCTAAGTGGTGGGTGATTCTTCCATTCATCCCTCTGGCAGCATCTATTTGTCTTGCTGTCGTCTTGGGTGTGATTGCAACAAAAGATAGCTTATTGGTTAGCTTGAAAGAGACAGGGACCGATTTATATATTTCAGAAACTGAGGCAAAAACGACAGGGCTTTTTTCAAGCAGGAGCGACACTTTGACTATCGAACAGTGCAAAAACACTGCCGACAAACAAGTCATCCCGCCCACATTCGACCCGAGAGATCTTAAAATCCTTTGCGAGGTGTGGAAAGACCCTGTCCTTAAATCACATTTAGCGAAAGAAGTGCCTAAGCAAAAACGTGCGTCACTGTTTGCATTCCCGGTCTTGCTATGGTGCGCCTGGCTCTTCTATACCATATGTAGAGAGTTGATTTCTGCAAATAAACTTAGAGACCTTCTTGAAGAACGCCAGCTAGGCACCAGCCAGTAGAAACGCATCGACACTTGAATAAAGCGATAGATGAGGAGGAAAATCCTCCTCATCTATTTGCAAATGCTAAATCTTACTCAATCGGCCTCGGGGATGGACGTTGATACTTAGAGAATGTTTTGTAAAGCGAGGCTGCGCGCTCATCGGCAGCAACACTTTCAACACTACTCAACCCCCTTAATGCAATGTCAGCAGACGCTTTGCCATCGCCCAACAGATAAGCCAAGCGTAGATACGCGGCACTATCGATCAGATTTTTATCTTTTGTTTCGCTGGCATAGATATCCGACAGTCCATAATACGAATACAAGTTTCCAGCAGATGCCGCATTCCTTAAAATACCAAGCCCTTCTTGGAAGTGGCCACTCGTTGCCGTCTTCTTTCCATAGATGACAGTTGCGGCCTTGTTGCCTGCCTGCGACTCTGCTTTCAGCTGATCCAAAGACAGTTTGTCCAGTCGTGCAAGTTCGGCCTCAGTCGGATAGCCGTTAGACAAAAGCCACTTTGCCTCGGCATCCGAGTTAGCCACCAGCGGGCCACTTGCCTTGCAGGCACTCCCGCCACCTTGACACAAATACTGCTTAGCATCTTGCACGCCGCTAGGCGTTGCTAACTTTGCCTTTTGCTCCGCTCCAATCGCAGCTGCGCTGTGCTCAGCGTTTGCCGTCGCAGAAGTTTCAGCCTGCGAAGACGCTGTATTGGCGTCTTCCGCTGGCTTGTCGGCTTTTCCACACGCAGCAAGCGCGCCGGAAAGCAGTGCCATGGACAAGATCATTTTTGCTTTCATAGTTCTATCCATTATAGACTGCACTGATTCTGCTGGAAGTTAGTCCACCATGCTGAGCATGCACCGTCAGCAGATGTGACTTTCCATTTTACCCCGATTGAGTTATCCAAGCTTCCTGAGCTTATCACTGCTCCTGGCACATAGCTTTCAAGATTAACTGCATAGCGCTTGGACCAATCGATGAAAAACTGCACAAAATTCATCTGGTCGTCTGCTTCAATATCAAGCGCCTTCATGATTTCGAAACAATAATACTCAGGAACGGTCAACTGGCCAGGGATCCGATACTTGCTAGACTCAATACTTTCCAACTCGCAAACTTGCTTTATATCCTCTCGAAAAATCTTGGTCGCGTCCTTAAAAGACATGCCGGGATTTGCATAATTTTCCGTCTGTTTGTTTAAAACAAAGTCCATCAGCCATGCTGCCGTAACATTGGGTGCAGCGGTCGTTCCATTGGGGCCAAATGCTCTACCTTGCGAATAGCCAATAGCCATCAGCACAGTAGATTTTCCATTAATGCTAGCCCCGGGCAATTTGTCTTGGGCGTAGGTCGCGCCAGATGGAAGCGGTATTGGGTTGGGGCACATCGCAGGCTTGGTTGCCCTCAGGTTTGCGCAAACCACTTCTGGATCCTCCCCACTACCGCCACCACCGCCGCCATCGCCACCACCACCGTCACCCGGATCTGGATAGTAAGGCGGTGGCGGATTTTCAATCGGTGGCGGGATGTAGGGAGGCGGGACTTCGACAGGCGGCATTGTCGTGGTCCCCTCAGTATCGGAGGCTGTTGCCAATGGCGATAAGACGCTGGCAACCCCTGCTAGCACCAAGGTCAGATAAATGGTTCGCCTGATCGCAGCTTTGAGCTGCTTGGGCTTGCCATCTTGCGACTCATTCAATTTCATAACTATCCTTATTAATAGAGCGATCAATTCCGATGATCAGGATTTCAAGCTCGGCTGAGTAAAATATCCCCTGTTCCTGTTCTAATAGCGTCGGTGGGCGCTTCATAATTTTTGCAGCAAGTGCTGGACTGCATGCATTTTTGCCAGCACATAGCGTGTCTTCGGATGCATATCCGTATGAAAGAAGTGACCACAACACTCTTGGATCCAAACCAGCCGCCGCCAAATCGGAAATTTTCTGCAAGATCAAATTAATTTGATCCAACCACATCTCTGAATTGCTGAGGTCTAGGCTTGTGGCAGTCGAAGATGCCTGCATCCAGGTTTGACCTGTTCGCTGTTTAGCAAAGCTCAGGCAATGCGCAATATAGAGCGGATAAAGATTTCGATAGCGTCCCGCCAGATTTATCAGGAGAGTGCGGGTTACCCGTCCATTAGTATCACTAAGTGGATGGATGCAGATCATCTGATACGCAATGGCTTCGAAAAAAGCACAGTTGATCGGCTGGGCGATCTTTCCTTGTAGCAAATCTTCGAGGTTTCTCAGAAGATAAGGCAGTTGATCTGCCTGCGGTAAAACAAGCCAGGCTTCTGACGGTTTCTTTCCACCGACCCATGCATTATCTGTGCGACTTCTGACTTGGCTATTGCCTAAATTTTTGGCCAAATTTAATGACCAGTTTAAAACACCATGCGTATCTGGAAGCCCTGCCCTGAGAGATGCATTGATGGCTAACGCCGCGTGGCGACTTGCCCTCAAATCAGGAATGGCAGAGAACTTCCAGGTTCCTCTGCATACATGAACTAACCGAGAAGACAGAGCTGAAAGGTAGCCAACGCATTGAGCATCTGACTCAAACCGCTGGTAATCCCCTATTTTTTCATAGGTTCGAAGTGGCGGCTCTAACAACGCTGGCGTATAGACCGAAAACGATGCATCGAGCCAAACAGAAGCATTAGGCGCATCGCGTCGTCCTGGAAGTGGCGCAAAAGCCAAATCAAGGGGCGCTAACTCAAAATTTCCATCCATAAAATTTAGACGCACTGACGGAGCCCAAGCAAGATGCCCTGACAACTATGTCAGATCAAGGCAAAAACCGAAGATGAAGTGACGTGCGTCACATAAATAGTGGAAATCTGATAATTATCAGAAAACCCTTACATCGATCACGTCTTTCACCGACAAACTTTGTGCCAGTTAACGCACTCGATTGGTCTTAGAGCGAGACTTGATATCAGCCAAAAGCGCGTGCTGGTCTTTGGTGGGAAGCTGCATGAACTCCTGAATGAGTTCTGCTAGTTCCTCTGTCTCTGCGTAGAGATAAGCAAGCGAGACCCCAAGGGCGTCAGCCATCTTTTGAGCGGTCTCACTGTCGCACTCATGCACTGCCCGCTCATATCGATTTATTCGAACGCCTGCGACATCTTCTGGTAGTCCCATGAGCACTCCTAAGGCCTTCTGACTGAGCCGAAGCGTCTTCCTCCGCTTTTTCATGCGGGCGGCGAAGACGACACGAACACTGCGGGCGTTGGGAGAGGTCATGCCCCAAGGATGAACGTAAGCTACGTTGCTCGTAAATTACGTTGCCCGTATCTTACGTTTAGCGTATCTTTTGCTTCGTTGCAACCCTCGTGGCTGCACCCAACCAAGGCAAAGGACCCAACCATGTCGAAGCTTCGTGTCGCACTCATCATCCTGCTCATTGCCGGGCTGGCAGCCTGCTCAGGAGGCGGTCCAGCTCAGACGGAGAGAGAGCATGCGTTCTTGCAATATGTAAAAGACAACGGCAGTGACGACGCCAGGATTGAAGACTTCAAGAGTGGCAAGTGCACGAAGGCAGAAGGCGCCCCAAGCTATGCCTGCGATGTGAGTGCGGAAGTCACAGCCATGGGACGAAAGTTCGGCCATGAGATGGACGGCGTCTACACCTTTTCGGAAATTGGCGGAGTTTGGAAGGTCACTGGCCGCATCCAGTAATCCTCTTCTCATTGGTATCCCCTCCGCCTTGGAACTTCGATGACTGTCTGGACTTTCCTCCTTCTCCTGTTGGTTGGTGGTGCCCTTTTTATTGTGATTGGATCTGTGGTGGCCTTGAAGCTGCACGGTGAGCGTGCGGCCTTTAAGGAAAATTATCAGCGGACCCATTTCAACAAGCGCACTGGCATCGCGATTTCCACAGCCCGCTCGTCCATTAAATTTAAAATGGTCAGCGCTTCCAAGGCTTATCAGTTCTCGGATGTTCGTTCCTGGGATAAGCATTGGCACCGATCGAAGCATGAGGGAACGATTACTGTGAATGTCCGGGACATCGACCACCCGAATTGGACGATCCATTTTGGAAATGAGCGCGAGATGGACAAGTGGTATGAGCTTATTCGACAAGCCGTCAATGAAGGCTTGAAGCTTTAATTTAATTTGACGCATTAAAAATTTGGCCCCAGCCGGGGCCTTTCTTTTAATTTGAACAAGGTCGTCAACTCGCACGGCCGGCTAGGATTTCCTTCTCCCACTCGTTCTTCATTTTGTTCAAGTTTGCAGCCTCGATCCAAAAATTCTCATCTATCTTATCCAAGTCGGTCATAAGCCATGATGTAAAAAGACCGATCTCAAAGCAGCAGAAGAGTGAAGTCTCAACTCTACTAGGCAAAACTAGCCCCAGCCCAACCTCAAAATGTGTGTTTGTTTCCTCCATTTTGATGGAAGGAATGATGGATCTGACATTAGGATGAGCACCGTCATCGATCATTGAGTCATACATGTCAGTGATGAGACCTGCACTTTCTGGCATCAACTTACCGAAACGCTTGCATGTTTTCTTGACTGCATCGCTAAACTCAGCGCGGCACCTTTTTCGAGCATCCTGGTCTCGATGCCGTTTAGCCCACACATCGCCAAGCTCTGGCTTCTGTTCGATAACTTGTGCGTAGCAGGCTGCTTCAAGACACGCTCTGAGAGTAGGGAAGATCGCTGCACGGTATCCAATGAGAGCAGTGTTGACCGATGCACAGAACATGCCTCTGGCACTCAACCGCAGAAGGGCCGCAATGGGCACTTGCAAACGAGCTGCTGCTGACTTCTCAATGAAGGCGTCCAGCTCAGCGCATCGCCTTACGGCGCTTGCATTCGATTGAATTGCGTCTTTTGCGCAATCGGAAGCAGCTTCAAGAAATTGATAAAGGGAGCGCGGGGTATCCAAGATCTGAAAGCTCCGTAGAGGGCCGTAAATGATACCTAATCCATAAGAATCAGGTTGGGCGTGCTGCTTCCCCGCGATTCTTATACTGGCTCAGGAATCACCTTGACTGAAGTTGATTCCCGATTATAAATGTGGCATGGGTAAAAAAACAACATCGACTGATTATCACCTCGCCGAGCCTCTTCTTGACGAAGAAGAGCGCGCGTTCCGCACTAAAATGGTAGAAACAACTTATCAAGTCCTCAAAGCCAATAAGGTCCGCCCGCCTAAGCGCGTGAAGCACCTCTCCCAGCTTTATGTCGATGGCCTGATTAGCGATAAAGAGCTAAGCGTGCTCTTGAACGCTCTCACTTCAAAGTGATTGAACAGCGCAACAAATCTAACCCACTTATATAACATTGTTCGCGACTCCTTACACTGCTGGGGATTTTAAATTTAGCGCAACAAAACAAACTGCATCAAAAATAGTGTTTTCGACATGGGTATTGACAGCCATCTGCTCGACGTTAGTGTCGGGTGCAGAAGGAAACTCCATGCCCGATCATACAAAACAAAGCACATCTTGCAGATGCATCATTAGAAATTTGCCCCTCGGAAATACCGTCATCGGTGAGATTATTGTTGAGGGGGTAGATGCAGCCGAGTGCTTTGACAAAGTGCTGAAAACGCTCACGCGAAGAGCTAGGCGCAAGAAGTCTGATTACAGCGAAGAAAAGCCAACTCTCAAAGTGCGCATGCTTTCGGATGAGATCACGGGATATATCTCCGATCTGAAACGGACAAAAATGACGCTCACACACATTCAATCCAATGAGCAAACGCTTGGTGTCATGCTTGCGGCCATTGGCGATAAACAAATAGCGTCAGTCACAGACACCGATATTCGTGCCGCGTTGGACAGCTATAAGTTTTGGCCCAAAAATGCCAGGCGAAAAAAAGCCTACAAATATTTAAGCTTCCAGGAAATTCTGGAAATAGGCAGAAAGGAAAAGCATTCATCCATAAACGCTGCAACCTACAACAATCACGTTAAGCGGATTAATGCCTTTTTCAATATGCAGCTTGATGCCGAACACATTGAACGCTCACCCGCGAAAGGCATTGCTGTTGAGGTGGATACCTCGACATTGGTCAAAACTCGCCGACCTCTCAGCAGAGATGACCTAGCCCGCATTTTCGAATTAGAACCCTACACCAAATGGAGCAAGGATATGCCCCACCGATGGTGGGCACCGATGATCGCGCTTTATAGCGGTGCCAGAGCAGGCGAAATTGCACAGCTTAAAATCTCAGACATTGTCACCATCGACGGCATTTCTTGTTTTTGTTTCCGCGTGACGACCAAAGATCAGCGCATTAAAAACACTTCGTCAATTCGAGTCATCCCTATTGCTCAACCGCTTCTCGACGCCGGCATTCTTACTTACGTCAATGAGGTCAAATCCACGGGGCAAGACCGCTTATTCCCGCATCTGCCGCTTACAATTTCAGTCTACGATGGCGAGGCATACATGAAGGGTTACGGGAGCGCGATGGTTCAACAGTTTGGCCGATATCTGAAAAAACGAGGGTTTAAGACGGGCATCGGATCTCATATTTTCCGACACACCTTCGCCACAAATTTGACTCGTGAGAAAGTCGGAGCAGTTCAAATCGCGGCGTTGACCGGACACAAGGTGATCGGTTCTGCGTCAGAAAGTGTTCTGGTTCCGGGCTTGCAGTCGTATATTGATCGGAACGAATGCCCGCCCGAGTTACGCGCGTGTGCGGAGACACTTGCCAAGTTCAATCCCGGCATTGAGATCCCGATCTATACGCCAGGGCAATTTGCAAAAGCGCTATCCGACAGAAAATGCTTCAAAAAATAGCCCCGCGATGCGGGGCTCTTCGTTATCCCGGAAACTTCGGGAATTTTTCGTCCGGATGCTTTGCCTTCCATTCTTTATAAGCCGCCGATCCTTCGTAAGCTGCAAAAGCACGTGGGGTCCTACCACGACCAGACCAAGTTTCTTGCGTGTGGGGAAGCCAATACTTGGGAGCCACTTCCTTACGAGTGCCGGCTGCTTTCTTCGGACGGCCAGGTCCGCCAGCAGAAGCTCCAAGCTGAGCTGCGAGATCTGCTTTCTGCTTGGCGGTAAAGTGCTGGCCGAAGCGGCTCAGCAGATCTGACACTTCCTGAAAAGCGTTCGCTGCTTCTTCTTGCAGCAGATTGGCCTCTTGCTCTTCCAACTTTCTTAGCTCTTCCGCAAGCTTGGCTTTGGCTGAGGCAATTGAATCGAGGGTTTGCTTAATCATTTGCTGATATCCAGTGTGATTAAAAAGTATTCAAAATTGATTGCACCACTCATTTTAACAGCGGTAAGGCAAAAAATTTCGTCCATAGCAATTTCAAAAATGATACTGTAAGTCAGGTCTACCTGCCAATTCCGTTTGGAGCGTTGTTGCCCAAATTGGCAGGCCGGCTTACCAAAAACGCTGCCATACTGTCCATGTAGAACCCAAATTCATTAAAGATTTGACCTGATTATACTAAATCTAAATTTTAATTTCTGAATATTTAGTGGAGCCCATGATTAATACCGCTTTTTTCGATGAATCTGGCAACACAGGTGCGGATTTCTTACACCAAGCTCAGCCTATATTTGCGCTAGCCTGCACAACCCTTAGTCCCGACAGTGCAAAAGCTCTGACACCGCCTTTGCTTAGGCAAAGTCAGGCAGAAGTAAAATATTCAAAACTCAAACATTCTGCATCCGGAAGAAAATCCGTTATCGACTTTCTAAACCTGGATATTATCTCACAAGAAAATTTTTTGGTATCAGCAGTGGACAAAAGATTCACTATTGTCGCTCAGTTCGTAGATAAAATAATCGAACCCTCGCTTCATAAAGATGGCATTGACATGTATGCCAACGATATGGCCGCAAATTTAGCCGCGATGCTCCATTATGCTGGCCCCCACGCATTCCCTGATAGTAGATGGGATGAATTTCTTCGGGCTTTCGGCAATGCATTACTTCATCACTCCACCGAATACTATGACAAATTTTACAGAGTCTTGTTAGATATAGTTCAGTTCGAGAATCCAAGATTCAGCATCAAGAAATTTTTACTTACCGGCCTCGGAACACTTGAAGAACGTCTTCAAGTGTTCGAGAGCAATACAGCCTTTGATCCTGCGGTCGATAGCTTTGTTTTGCTTGTTTCCCATCTGATGATGCGAACTCCTAATCGGTTCAGCGTTATCCATGATGTTTCAAAACCACTTAGGAAACAGGAGGACATGCTTCGTTTACTAATGGATTCGGATGCAACGCCAACGAATTTTGGCTATCCCGGCCGAGAAATGGATCTTCCTCTTAGAGTATCAAGCCTCTCATTTGAAGACTCTAAGAACCATCCAGGGCTTCAACTCGCTGACTTAGTAGCGGGCGCAACAACAGACTTTCTTGCTGCTAAAATGGGCTACGCTTCAATGGACGATTTTAAAATAGCCCTCTCTGAGAGTAATTTACCTAAAATTATTGTAAACGTCACTGCTGCTCAGGCTAAAATATCTAAAAGTGCCTCCGCCGCTCCTGGTCGAAAGAGCCTTGCGGATGGAATGGCGTCGTTTTTGGATAGGGCTGAAAGTAGAAAATAAATTAAACCCGAGCGTAATAACTCACAAGTGATTACTTCTTTCACAGCATTATCCTGCACGACGTAGACTGGATCGCTTGGCACGCCTCTTTCTTATTGGAGTAGGCTTGACCTTTGCACTGGAAACACCAGTGCTGCAATCCACCTTGGCTAACATCACATTTGCATATCCCAGCTCAACTAGCCTTGCATGAACGCTTTTGAGGATCACCTTTGCAAAAAAAGGTAGGTGGAGGTCTGGCTTATTCGACTGGCTAATGATTGCAAAAACAATGGTGTATGGTGCTACATCCCGAACAGAGAACTTCTCACCAGCAGGATCTAGCGGAAGCTGGTGAGTCATTAAAAGCTCTTTGTTCGCGAGGGAAACATACGGCTCATGCGAACGAAGTAGTTCACCAGATACAAGGCCCTGATTGAACAAATGGGCTAGGACAGCAGAACTTCCGTAATGCTTGACATGGATGATTTCTCCACTGCCATAGAGATCGCAAAACTCGACCTTGTCGTGAATTCCTCCGACGCGGAGCATCTTTTTATCCATCAGACACCAGCGGCCACCACTTCCAGCCACTGCGGACTCGTTGTATTGCCCTTCGTCTTCATGATTATAGACAGGTAGAGAGCCGGGATATTTCGCGATGTCTTTAAAGGAACTCTCTACTGCGCTTACAAAGTCTTTGTCAACTTCAAACCAGCGCCCAGCTGAAAGAATGTAAGACTTCCCATCATCATCAATTTCACAATGAATGCAGCGATAAAGCGCCCATCTGTCCATTGTTTTTTCGTCTTCATCAACAGACATCGCATAATGTTTACGGAGAAAAGAAAGACTAGGCTCTTCGCCAGGATGCGCAGCAATCAGAGCCCGAAAACGTAGATCACTCCAAACACCCTCTCCCTTTGCGCTTGTGAATTTAAACCCATCGACCTTTTCCCAATCCACAATATCGGGAACTGCCAGCCAGCAACCATCAACAACACCGTTGTTGTGCCAAGCTTCTTTTACTTTATCGACAAGCATGGCATCTAACTTGGTGGCAATTGTTCCTTTGGGGATCAGCTGGCGGACTTGGTCAATCCACGGGAAATTGGCTTGGTAGTCTTTGGACTCGAATTTTTTGAGATAACGCCGCAATAAAGCTCTGAGGCCAGGAACTCTGACGTCAGAGGTGACGGTTAAAGCATCAGCACCGGCCAACCTTCTCCCAAGTCTGAAATCCACTGGGCGACCCACAATGCCGCGAACTAAATCGCGTTCGATATCAACTCCAAAACTTAACGCTGACGCGGCTTGTGCTGTTTGGACTCTGCTATTTTGGTCTTCGACAAATGCCCGCTTATCAATGCTTCGCAGCGCATCGGAATTAATTGAATTGAGCGTTACGATCAATCCGAACCGTTCTTCATAGGCATCCGGATGAAGCAAGAAACGCCCTTGTCCAAAAGTTAGGGCAAAAAGACGCTGATCGACTGGAATTATAAAAGCTGCCGAAGAGGACTGGACGGTCCCAAGAAGCTTTTTATCGATGTAGCTTTCGAACAGCTCAGCCCATTTGGGTGGCTTAGGCTTTGTGTCTTTGACGAACAGCTGTCCATATTTTGAAAGCCCATCTTCAATGGGATGTTCTTTGGCACCATCGATGACAGCATCTCGTGCCGTTTTGACAGACTCACGCAGCAAATAGATCGTAAATGTAGCCAACGTCTCTCCCCCTGGATGACGCCACAGACTCCGTGTCCCAAGGCTCCGCCTTGGCAATTCACCCGAGTGTGCCACCAATTTGGCCGGTTGGGTCGTAGGAAAAACCTGATGTCTGCTGAGCCGGTCGAATTGTCTACTCACCTCGCGGCATCTGGGCGCATCTTCTCCCCCCATTTCGAGGTATCATTCGAGGTATCAAAGCAGGCACATCTGTTGGACCCAAATTTCTTTAGGTTCAAGGGGTTATCTGAGGGCGTTTACAGGCTCCGCCCACCTCCACCACACCACGGTCCTAAGACGACCGACCAAGGCCGGGAATCCTTCCATGAAGGGTTCCCGGCCTTTTTCATGGGCGTTCGATGCGTTTGCGTAGCAGGCGGGACGCCGCGGTGAACAGTTCGCCACCAGGCGTGTCAGTTAGTGACGCGCACCGTCGGTTCGGTGCCCGTGCTGCGCGGCTGCGGGCAGGGTTCGATGTCCGTATCCAGAGCCGCCTCACCGCGGAGTTGATCGAACAGCGCGAGCAGTTCGGTGGCTTCCTGCTGCAGCAGGACCAGGGCGCTCTTGTTGGGCTCTTCCACTGCATTGCTCCGACGACGCTCCCCAGCGCCCTGCGGCAACCGACGCAAACTGCGTGCCAGCGTGACGATGCCGGCAGCCGCGACGCGTGCGCTCAGTCGGTTGGTCCAACTCGCGCAACGACACTTGCGGGAGAAGCCCTCCGCTCAGCAGCAGGAAGACAGCGGCACCCTCAACATGCGGCGGAGCACCAGCCGTGAGCAGGATCGAGGCGATAGCCGCTCAGGGGTATTCGAGCTGCCGCTGTGCTTCGGCGTGCATGGCTTCCAGCGTCACCATGCCGGCGACGCGGGCGGCCGACATGGCGCTGCGGTGGTCCGGGAATGTCGGCGACAGCCTGGCGCCTGCGAGCTCGCCGCTCGCCTTGCCGGTGCCGATCTGCTCGATGTTCCAGTCCGCGCTCCAGGACTCGGCGGCATCGCCACTGCGCGATGCGTGGCAGGTCAACTGGTAGCGTCCAAGAAAAATGACCAATGTGTGCTCGGCTCGACGATTCGTCACGAGCATACCGGCACGACGTGGCGGCGACGAGTGCTGCCCCGTCTGCCAGCTGACTGCCCCACCTGGGCACGCGGCTTGCATCGGACTCAACCAGACCATCGGTGTTGGGGAACACGGTGTTGACCAAAAAAGCAAAACGCCGTGCCGCCGGAGCCTTGCTGCTCGGCGGGGCCATCTTCGTCCTGATCGGAGTGGGCGGTTACTTCACCACCCAGCGTTCGCTGTCCGATGCCGGCTGGGTGACGCATACGCAGGAGGTGTTGGCCGGCATCGACGAGATCCAGGCGGGCCTGCTGTCGGCAGAGTCGTCGGTGCGCGGCTACGTGCTCACCGACAACGAGGCATTTCTGGGGGTCTACGCCGATGCGATCGGGCGCCTGCCCGAGCGCATCGTGCGGCTGGATGCCCTGGTCCAGGACAACCCGGTGCAGAGGCGCAACGCGCGTGCGCTGGGGCAGCTGGTGGACAAGCGATTGGTGCAGATCAACGACCTGCTGCACAGCTATCGCGCGCATGGACTGGATGGCGCGCGCGGGTCGATCGCGCGGGGCGTGTTCCAGACCTCCGCGGCCCTGCGGCGGCAGGTGCAGACCATGACCGAGCTGGAACGCCATGAGCTGGTCAAACGCACCGAGGCCAACACCAGCAGCGCGCAGTGGGTGCTGCGCATGACCGTGATCGGTATCGTCAGCGGGCTGCTGGTGATGCTGCTGGCCTACCGCCTGCTGGCGCGCGAGCTGCAGCGGCGGGTGCATGCCGAAGACGCTGCCAGCCATACCAGCGAGCGTCTGGTGGAATCGTTCGCGGCCCTGGAGCGCACGTCTGCCGGCCTGGAAGCGCTGGCGCGGTATTCGGGCCTGCTGCAGAACTGCCGTGACGCCGAAGAAGCGCTGGAAATCACCGCACGCACGATCGCGCCACTGATTCCCGGCGCCGCAGGGGCGGTCTACCTGCTGCGCGCATCGCGCGATCGCGCCGAGCAGGTGGTGGCCTGGGGCGCAATGGCCGACGGCGACAGCCCGAGCATTGCGCCGGACACCTGCTGGGCGCTGCGTCGCGACCGTACCCATGTGGTGGATGACGCCAGCGCCGGCATGCTGTGCCGCCACGCCGACGCCAATCTTCCGGCGCATGCCAGCACGGTGTGCATTCCGTTGTCGGCCCAGGGCACACAGTTGGGCATGCTGGCACTGCGCAGCGACGACCCTGGCGGCCTGGCCACGTTGACGGTGGCCGAAGCGGCGGCCGAACAGCTCTCGCTGGTGCTGCACAGCCTGCGTCTGCGCGAGACGCTGCGCCAGCAGTCGATCCGCGACCCGCTCACCGGCCTGTACAACCGACGCTATCTGGAAGAAGCGCTCAACCACGAACTGGCTCGCTGCACACGCCGGGTGCAACCGCTCTCGGTGCTGATGCTGGATGTGGACCATTTCAAGCGGTTCAACGACCTGCACGGCCACAGCGGCGGCGATCGGGTGCTGGCGGCGATCGGCGAGCTGTTGCTGGCGCAGACGCGCGGCGAAGACATCTGCTGCCGCTACGGCGGCGAGGAATTGACGATCATCCTCCCCGAGGCTGACCTGCCGGTGGCGTGCATGATGGCCGAGAAGCTGCGTGCCGGCATCGAGGCCCTGCAGGTGATGGCCGATGGCGTGTCGCTGCCGAAGATCACTGCATCGTTCGGTGTGGCGAGCTTTCCCGAGCATGCGGGCAACGCCGCGCAACTGCTGCGGCGCGCAGACGAGGCGCTGTATCGGGCCAAGCAGGCCGGACGCAATCAGGTGGTGGGCGCCGCGGCGCTCGCACGTGCAGGGCTGGCCCCGCTGCCCTGAGCGATACAGCTGCTCGGCAGCGGTGATCAGCCCAGCGCTGCCAAGTGGTGATGGAAGACCGGTGGCCGATCCTGCTGGAACTATTCGTCATAAGTTATAGCGACTGGCGACACGCCAGCTGGTGGCAGGCTCCCTGCTCGCACCCCGCAGCAACTCCAGGCGCAGCGTACCCGCTACTACGGCGCAGCCTCAGCGACAGGCGTGCCCGTCTTCATCGGTCGGAATCAGCCCGGCGCCCGCCAGCATGCCGTCGACGCGGGTGCGGACATACGCCGCATCCTCGGGCTCGGCACTGCGCAGCAACGCTTCAGCGCGCGCCTGAAAATCCAGGTAGTCGAAGTCCGCATCGTGGTCGGCAGCCAAGTGTGGCAGTTCGTCCTGCAGTGCATCCAGGCGGGTATCGAGCTCTTCGCGGCTAGGCATGGCGGACTCCAACGACAAAGGCCATACGGTTGCGGCAAGGCCGTCAAGAATGTGCGAAGCCCTGCCGTGCAACGCTTCATTTTCCTACCCATTGCGGTGGTGTTCGCATACTCAACTTTGGCAGGGCCGGGCCGATAATGGTGCCGACTCCTACAGAACCTTCCATGTGATCCTCCACCTGCGGCGGGATTTCCGCCTCGGCATCGTCAAGATGCTTGGGCCAATCACTGCGCTGTTGCTTTGCCTCTATGCGGTGTACCTGGCCATGACCGGCCAGGTGGTTGCGTGCCTGATCACCGCGGTCGTGGGCGTGCTGGCGATCTGGCGCGGCTGGCAGATGCGCGATGCCGAACGCACCGGCACCGGCGGCGTCTGGCTGGCGTCGATCAATGTCGCCGGCTGCCTGGTGGCCTGCTGGACCGGGGGCGACGGTGCCCTGCCCTGGCTGTTTCCGGTGCTGGCAACCAATTATTTCTTGTGCGGGCCACAACGCGCGGTGTTGCTGAGCCTGCCGTTGATGGCAGCGCTATTGTTCTTGCCCGGCCTGATCGTCAGCCCCGGCCAGGGCGTGTCGACGGTGGTGGTGACGCTGGTGACGCTGGCGGTGGGCTATGCGTTCTCGTTGCGCATGCAGGACGACCGCGTGCATCTGGAAGAATTGGCCTCGCTGGACGCGCTGACCGGGTTGCCCAACCGACGCATGCTCGAACGCGCGCTCTCCCACCAGATCGACCAGCGCCAGCCGCAGGAGCGGCTGAACAGCCTGATCATTCTCGACCTGGATCATTTCAAGGAGGTCAACGATCTCTACGGGCACGCCGCCGGCGATGCGGCGCTGTCGGACCTGGCGACCATCCTGCGCTACGAAGTGCGCGAGCCACATCAGGTCTTCCGCTTCGGTGGCGAAGAGTTCGTGGTGCTGCTGCGTGCCGGCTCGCTGGCCGAACTGGAAGCGGCTACCGAGCGTTTGCGCAAGGTGATCCGTAACGGACTGCGTGGCCCGGGCGGGCGGATCACGGTGTCGCTGGGGGCCGCGCGCCACGATGGCGAGACCCACTGGCAGGACTGGTTTTCGCGCGCCGATGCGGCGCTGTATCTGGCCAAGAACAGTGGCCGCGACAGCGTGCGGGTGGCCGACTGAGCACAGCGCCCGCCAACCCGGGCGGCGGCACGCGCGCCATCTGCCTGCCGATGGCGCCCCCCTGAGCGGGATGCCCCACTGCGGTCGCGACAGGGCGGCCCACTGGCCGCCGCCCGTCCATCAACGCTTGACCATCGCCACCGGAGCGGCGGGCGCTTCGCCCTGCTTCCAGCCGCCAAGCGCCTTGTACACCCCGACCACACCGACATTGACGGCCGCCTCGGCGCGCGCCAGGGCATCGTCCGCCGCCAGCTGGGTGCGCTGTGCATCCAGCAGGGTGAGAAAGTCCTCCGAGCCCTCGCGATAGCGGATCTGCGCCAGCTGCTCCGCTCGCCGCGCGGCGTTGGCCTGCTCCACGACGATCGCCAGACGTGCCTGCTGGCGGCCGTACCCGATCAAGGCGTTTTCGGTGTCTTCCAGTGCCAGCAGGACGGCCTGCTGGTACTGCGCCAACGCGCCCTCGGCCTGCGCCTTGCTCGCACGCAGGCGCGCGCGCACGGTGCCGAAGTCGAACGCCGCCCAGCTGATCGACGGGGTGATCGACCAGGCCTTGGCGTTGCCCTCGGTCAACCTGGCCGCATCGCCGGACAGGAAGCCAACAAATCCACTCACGCTGATGCGCGGGAACAGATCCGCCGTGGCCACACCGACCTGCGCGGTGGCCGCGGCCAGCCGGCGTTCGGCGCTACGCACATCCGGACGCTGACGCAGCAGGCCGGCGGTGTCGCCCAGCGGCAACGGGCGTGCGAACGCTGGCATGCTGCGTGCCACCAGGGTGGCATCCAGCGCATCGGGCTGTTGCCCCAGCAACACCGCCAGACGATGGCGGTACTGCGCTTCGGCGGTTTCCAGCAACGGAATATCCGCTTCGATCGCCTTCAACCGCGCCAGGCTGCTCTGCACATCCAGCTCGCTGCCGGCGCCCAGGTCCCAGCGCGTCTGCGTGAGTTTCTGGGTGTCGCGCAGATTGGTCAGGGTGCGCTTGGAGACGTCGAGCTGCTTCTGGGTGCCGCGCAATTCGAAGTAATTGCGCGCCACTTCCGCGGCGACAGTGACCTGCACGTCCTGCAGGTTGGCCTGCTCCGCATCCAGATCGGCACGTGCGGCTTCCGACGCGCGACGCTGGCGACCGAACAGGTCCAGTTCCCAGGCCGCATCCAGACCGAGCGTGGTCTGCTCGGTGAGGAAGCGCTGGTTGCCCGCGATCACCTGCTGCTGCTCGCGGCGATCGAAGCTGCCTTGTGCGGTGATGTGCGGGGCCTGGTCGAGACGGCGCTCCACAAACACCGCGCGTGCCTGCTTCACCCGCGACACCGCAACGCGCAGGTCATGGTTGGCGAACAGCGCATCGCGCACCAGTTGTTCCAGCACCGGGTCGTCGAATTGCGACCACCAGTTGCCGACCGGCGATTCGGCGCTGAAGGCCGCGTCCTGCGCGCCCTGCAGCGTCACCGAGGCGGGTGGGTCGGGCCGGTAATCCGGCCCGACCGCGCAACCGCTGAGCACCAGCGCGGCCAGTGCCGCGCCGAGCAATGTTCTTACCATGGCAAGGTCTCTCCCAGGTGGGTGTAGCTGCCGGTGGCGCCATGCGCGTCCAGCAGTGCCATCTGCACGCTGCTGTGCGCGCCCTGCTCCACCTCGATCTCGCCGCCGCCACCGTTCATGTCGGTCTTGACGTAGCCCGGATGCACGGTGTTGACCTTGATCGGGGTGTCGCGCAGTTCGTAGGCCAGATGCACGGTCCAGCTGTTCAACGCGCTCTTGGAGGCGTTGTAGGCCGGCACCTTGAAGTCATAGATCGGCGAGCCGGGCTGGCTGTGCAAGGTCAACGAGCCGAGGATGCTCGACACGTTGACGATGCGCCCAGCCAGCGAACGACGCAGCAACGGCAGGAACGCCTTGGTCACGCCGACCACCGCGAACAGGTTGGTGTCGAAGGTCCGCTTCCACGCATCCAGGCTCTGCTCGGAGGGCTTGCGCTGGATGTCTTCGACCATGATGCCGGCGTTGTTGACCAGAATATCCAGATGGCCATGGCGCTGCTCCACCGTGCCGACGGCAGCGGCGATGCTGATGTCGTCGTTGACGTCCAGTTGAATCGCTTCCACCGGCAGGCCTTCGGCCTGCAGCTTGAGCGCGGCGGCGACGGCGTCGTCGCGCTTGCGGCCGGCCAGCAGCGTGTGCACGCCGGCCTGGGCCAGTTGCCGAACGGTTTCCAGGCCGATACCGCGGGTAGCGCCGGTGACCAGTGCGATCTTGGTGTTGCTCATGTGGTGAATCCTCTTTAATTGGGGGAAGTGACGGGCTTACGCCTTGACGGCGTCATGCGAAACGGCAGCCGGTGCAGCGGGACCGCGACGGGTCACCCACTTGCGCAGTGCCACATAAAACACCGGGGTCAGGAACAGACCGAACAGGGTCACACCCAACATGCCGGCGAACACGGTGATGCCGGTGACCGAGCGCACTTCGGCGCCGGCACCATGGCCGAACACCAGCGGCACGGTGCCGGCGATGAAGGCGATGGAGGTCATCACGATCGGGCGCAGACGCAGGCGGCAGGCTTCCAGTGCGGCTTCCACGATGCCCTTGCCGTGCATTTCGAGTTCGCGAGCGAACTCCACGATCAGGATCGCGTTCTTGCACGCCAGGCCCATCAACACCACCAGACCCACCTGCACGAACACGTTGTTGTCGCCACCGGTCAGCCACACACCGAACAAGGCAGACAGCAAAGTCATCGGCACGATCAGGATCACCGCCAGCGGCAAGGTCCAGCTTTCGTACAACGCGGCCAGCACCAGGAACGCCAGCAGCACCGCCATCGGGAACACGATCAACGCCGAGTTGCCCTGCGTGGACTGCTGATAACTCAGGTCGGTCCACTCGATGTTCATGCCGTTGGGCAACACCTGCGGTGCCATGCCGGCCAGCTTCTGCATCGCTTCGGTGGACGAGAGCACGCGCGGGTCCGCTTCGCCGATGAGGTCGGCGGCCGGGTAGCCGTTGTAGCGGATCACCGGGTCCGGGCCGTAGGTCTGGCCCAGCGTGACCATGCTGCCGATCGGCACCATTTCGCCATTGGCGTTACGGGTACGCAGGTTGGCGATGTCTTCGACGCTGTCGCGGAACTGTCCATCGGCCTGGGCGATCACCTGATAGGTGCGACCGAAGCGATTGAAGTCGTTGATGTACGACGAGCCCAGGTAGGTCTGCAGCGTGTCGAACAGGTTGGTCAGCGGCACGCCCTGCGCCTTGGCCTTGTCGCGGTCGACCTTGGCATCGAGCTGCGGCACGTTGGCCTGGTAGGTACCGATCGGGAACTGCATGCCCGGCGTCTGCGAGATCGCACCGGACATCGCGTTGACCGCGCTCTGCAGCTGGCCATAGCCCAGACCCGCACGGTCCTGGATGTAGAGCGAGTAGCCCGAGCCCTGGCCCAACCCCAGGATCGGCGGCGGCATGAAGGCGAACGCAAAGCCCTGCTGGATCTGGCTGATGCGTGCATTGAGCTCGGCGTTGATCTGCACCGCGCTGCGGCTGCGCTGACTGAACGGCTTGAGCGTGATGAACACCGTGCCGGTGTTGGGCGTGTTGGTGAACTGCAGCGGATTCAGGCCGGGGAACGCGATGGTGTGATCCACGCCTTCGGTCTGCATCGCGATCTGGCTGATCTGACGGATCACTTCGTTGGTGCGTTCCAGCGAGGCGCCTTCCGGCAGTTTGGTACCGGCAATCAGGTACAACTTGTCCTGGGTCGGAATGAATCCGCCCGGCACCAGCTTGAACATGAAACCGGTGCCGACCAGCAGCAGCAGATATACCATGAACACTGCGCCGCGCTTGCTCAGGGTGCGCGACACCGCGCCCTGGTACTTGTGCGAGCTGCTATTGAAAAAGCGGTTGAACGGACGGAACACCCAGCCGAACAGACGGTCGATCAATCGCGACGGGCCGTCCTTCGGCGCGTCGTGCGCCTTGAGTAGCATGGCCGCCAGTGCCGGCGACAGGGTCAGCGAGTTGATCGCCGAAATCACCGTGGAAATGGCGATGGTCACCGCGAACTGCTTGTAGAACTGGCCGGTCACGCCCGACAGGAACGCCATCGGCACGAACACCGCGCACAGCACCAGCGCGATGGCGATGATCGGCCCGGACACTTCGCGCATCGCCTGGTGCGCAGCGGCCAACGGGCTCAGCCCTTCTTCGATATTGCGCTCGACGTTTTCCACCACCACGATCGCGTCGTCGACCACGATGCCGATCGCCAGCACCAGCCCGAACAGGCTCAGCGTATTGATCGAAAAGCCGAGCAGATACAGCGCGGCAAACGTACCGACCACCGACACCGGCACCGCCAGCAACGGAATGATCGACGCACGCCAGGTCTGCAGGAACAGGATCACCACCAGCACCACCAGCAGCACCGCTTCCAGCAAGGTGTGCACCACTGCGCTGATCGAGTCACGTACGAACACGGTGGGGTCATAGGCCGCCGACCAGGCCATGTCCTGCGGGAACTGCTTTTCCAGCTCGGCCATCTTGGCGCGTACCGCGTCCGACAGTTCGATCGCGTTGGCACCGGGCGACTGGAACACGCCCATGCCCACCGCGTTCTGGTTGTCCAGCTGCGAGCGCAGGGTGTAGTTGCCGGCGCCCAGTTCCAGTCGCGCCACATCGCTCAGCCGCACGATCTCGCCGCTGTTGCCGCTGCGGATGACGATGTTGCCGAACTCTTCTTCGGTGGTGAGGCGACCCTGCGCATTGATCGAGAGCAGGAAATCGCTCTTGTTGGGCATCGGCTCGGCACCGAGCTGGCCGGCGGAAACCTGCACGTTCTGCTCGCGGATGGCGGCAACCACATCGCTGGCGGTCAGGCCGCGCGCGGCCACCTTGTCCGGGTTCAACCAGATGCGCATGGCGTAATCGCCGGCACCGAACACGCGGATCTGGCCCACGCCAGGCAGGCGCGACAACTCGTCCTTGACCTTCAGGGTGGCGTAGTTGCTCAGGTACAGCGAGTCGTACTTGCCCTTGGGCGAGGTCAGATGCACCACCATGGTCAGCGTGGGCGACTGCTTCTGCGTGGTCACGCCCTGGCGGCGCACGTCTTCGGGCAGACGCGCCTGCGCCTGGCTGACGCGGTTCTGCACCTGCACCTGCGCCTGGTCCGGGTCGGTGCCCGGCTTGAAGGTCACGGTGACCATCAGCACGCCGTCCGAGCCGGCCACCGACTTCATGTACATCATGTTTTCAACGCCGTTGATGGCTTCCTCAAGCGGCGTGGCGACGGTCTCGGCGATGACCTTGGGATTGGCGCCCGGATACACCGCGCGCACCTGCACGCTCGGCGGTACCACTTCTGGGTATTCGCTGATCGGCAACAGCGGCATGGCGATCAGGCCGGCCGCAAAGATGATGATCGACAGCACCGCGGCAAAGATCGGCCGGTCGATGAAAAAACGGGAAAAGTCCATTGGGGTGGTCCTGGAAGAGGTTGCCGCCGGGTGGCGGCGCGGCACGGCGGCCCCGAGCCGGCCAGATGGAAAGGCCGGCGTTCATGGGCTGCGCTGCAGCGATGAATCAGTTCGAAGCGGTGCGTTTGTCCGCTGCCGGCGCCGGTGCCATGGCCACGGCCTTGGCATCGACCGGCATGCCGGGCATGAAGATCTTCTGCACGCCGTCGACCACGACACGGTCACCGGCCGCCAGGCCCTTGCGCACGATGCGCAGACCATCGGCAGTGCGGCCGAGCTCCACATCGCGCCGCTGCGCCTTGCCGTCCTTGTCGACCACGTAGACGTACTTGCGGTCCTGGTCGGTCAGCACGGCCTTTTCGTCCACCAGCATGGCCTTGAACTGGCCGCTGCCCAGCAGCTGCACATGGGCGTACAGGCCCGGCGTGAACTGCCGCTGCGCGTTGTCCAGCACCGCACGCACGCGGATGGTGCCGGTGCTGCGGGTCACCTGGTTGTCCAGGAAATCCACCCGCCCTTCGTGCGGAAAGCCCTGCTCGCCGACCAGGCCGATGCGCACCGGCAATTGACCACCGCGTTCGTCCGGACGCTCGCCGTTGCGGGCCATCTGCGAATAGCGCAGGAAGGTGCCTTCGTCGGCATCGAAATAGACAAACACCTTGTCCAGCGACACCAGCGTGGTCAGCACGCTGGCGCTGTCGCCGGCGGTGACCAGGTTGCCGGCGGTGACCATCGCCCGCCCGGCGCGGCCGTCGATCGGCGCACGCACGCGGCTCCAGTCCAGGTTGAGCCTGGCGGTGTCCACCGCGGCCTGGGCGGCCAGCAGGTCGGCATCGGCCTGATCGGCGGCGGCGCGGCGCTGCTCCCAGGTTTCGGTGGAAATGGCCTGCTGGTCGGAGAGTTTGCGTGCACGCGCGGCTTCGCTGCGCGCCAGCGTGGCCTGGGTGCGGGCCCGCACCAGCGCGGCATTGGCGCGGGCGAAATCGGCGCGGTAGCTACGGTCGTCGATGCTGAAGAGCACATCGCCCTTCTTCACTTCCGCACCTTCGGTGTAGTTGACCTTGTCGATGTAGCCGGACACGCGCGGACGCAGCTCGACGCTTTCCACCGGCTCGATCCGGCCGCTGAATTCGTCCCACTGGCTGATTTCCTTGATCAGCACCGGGGCGACACTGACGCTGGGCGGTGGCGGTGCGCCGGTCTGCGCAGCGCCGCCGCCACAGGCGGCAAGCACCACCGCGAGCACGGCGGCCGTCAGCACGGGACGCATGGGGAAACGGAACGGGGTGGCGTTCGGGGTCATGGAGACATCTCTCGAGTGGGGATAGGCAAATGCAGACCGGCCAGCCGGTCCACCGACGGGGCGGAGGGCAGACGACGGCTGACGGTCACGATGGGTTGTCCGGGCTGGCCGGGCCCGGCGATCAGGGAGACGGCGGCGCGCCCGACATCCACGGCGCGAATCCATTCCGGACAGGCCTCCTTGGCGCGGCCGGGCGTACACACCGGTTGCTCGACCGAGAGCAGGTGCACACGCACGCCCAGCGGCTTGGCTTCTTCATGCAGCACCTGGGCCAGCATGCGGGTGGCGGAGGCGGCGACCGAGCGGTCGCCATGCGCCGACCAGGCACGCAGCGCGCAGGGGCTGCCGAGCAACAGATAGCGGCCGCCACCGTCGGCCTCGGCCAGCAGCGGCAGCAGGTGGCGGGCAGCAGCCAGATGCGGCAGCACGTCGCGCTCCAAGCGACGGCGCAATGCCGCCACCGGCCGGTCCAGCAGGCGCCCGGCCTTGGGCGGGCTACCCAGGCTGGCGATCACTGCGCCCAGCGGACGTGGGCGCTGGGCCAGCTCGGTGGCCAGGGCCAGCGCGGACGCATCGTCGGCGACCGAGCCGCGCAAGGTATCCAGCAACGGCGAATCGCCATGCTCGGCACGCAGCGCCGCCAGCTTTGCGGCATCACGTCCAATCACCAGCACCGGCATGCCGGCGTCGAGCAGCGCGGCGACGATGCCCGCGCCCACGCTGCCCGCACCGCCTATGACCGCCGTCTCGGATTGGACCATCCCGGTCATGGGACTTTCACTCCCGACATCGGGACAATTCCACGCTGTGCCCAGCGCGCCGGCAGTCCAGTCCGCCGCGCGGGCGCCCCGCCGGCCTGCCGTTTCGGCGATGCGGCAAATGCACGCGAAACGCTGGCGCGCTGGCTTTTTGCCGAGGAAACCACCGGATCGAAAGCGCTTTCGATGGCGTTGCGGGACGCGGAAGACAAACCGAAGACATCACACAACCACATGGCCGTGCTCCTGCATGGAGGGGATGCCGCATAAGCTAGGCCTCAAAGCAGCACTTGATTAGTCCGGATTTAGGGGAATAATCGTCCCGCAAGCGGTCTAATCCCTCCTGACCCTCGGAAGGCAGTCCCATGACACACGATCTCAACGACACCCTGATCTTCGTCAAGGTGGTCGAACAGGGCAGCTTCATTGCCGCCGCCAACGCACTTGGCCTGCCCAAGACCACCGTGAGCCGCAAGGTGCAGGAACTGGAAACGCGCCTGGGTGCGCGCCTGCTGCACCGGACCACGCGTCGCATCGGCCTGACCGAAGCCGGCTCGGTGTACCACGAGCATTGCCAGCGCATCGCGCGCGAGCTGGAAGAAGCCGAAAGCGCGGTGGGGCAACTGCAATCGGGCCCGCGCGGCTGGTTGCGTTTCACCGTGCCGTATTCGCTGGGCATCACCTGGATCGCGCCATTGCTGGGTGAATTCCACGCGCAATATCCGGAAATCCAGCTGGACATGCATCTGGGCAACGAGAAGCTGGACCTGATCGGCGGCGAAGCCGATCTGGCGCTGCGTGTGGGTGCGCTGCCCGATTCGAACCTGGTCGCGCGCAAGCTGGGCAGCCTGCGCACGCAGGTGTTCGCCAGCCCGTCCTACATCGAGCGGTATGGCGAGCCACTGCATCCGGACGAGCTGCAATTCCATCGCACGCTGGCGCTGCGCAAGAACCGCAACGTGCACAACAACCGCTTTTTTTGGTCGCTCAGCGACGGCAGCGATGTGCGCGACTTCCCGGTCAATCCGCTGATGGTGGCCAACGACCCGGCTGCGCTCAACGGCGCAGTACTGTGCGGCGAAGGCTTGTTGCTGACCGGCGATGTGATGGCCAAGCCATTCGTGCAAACGGGCCTGGTGCGCCGCGTGCTGGCCGGATGGACCGGGCCGGAGGTGGACTTCAATGCCGTGTTCGCCGGCGGTCGATTGGTGTCGCCGAAGGTGCGTGCATTCGTGGACTTTCTGGTGACGCGGATGAACTTCGACGCGGACTACATGATGGCGCAGTGCCCTGCCCGTCTGGCCGCGCAAAAAGCCGACAACGACGCGAAAGTCGAAGTGGGCGCAGAAGCGGAACTACGCGCCGAGGGCAAGCGCATTCTGGAAAACGTCACGGCCTAAGATCGCTTCAAGCAGTCGCTCAATGGAGTAATCCTTCTCCCACTCAGGAGAAGGTGCCCAAAAGGCGGATGAGGGTACGTCTGCGAGCGATGGTTGAATGCCGGTGCGTGTTGCATCAAAGCGATGTAGCGCCAAGCCGTTGAGCAACACAGGTCCCGGACTATCTAGATCAGAAGCTTGGTTAGTCGAGTGCGCGGTGCCCTCGCCAGGCAGTCGGCTGGTGTTTTTTAAGCTCTACGCACCGACCAACTCGACTGGTCCTTGCCCGCCCACCGTCGCGGGACCTTGAGCGGCATGGATGCCGCGCCAGAGCCTCCAGGGACGGATTCACGGCGTGTCCTGCGATGGTGGGCGGGCAAGGGCCCTGCAGCAAACGCAAAGACGTCGAGTGCGCGGTGCCCTCACCGCTCGCGGGACACGCCGTTAACCCGTCCATGGGGGCTCGGTGGCGGCATCCATGCCGCCAACGGTCCCGCAATCGGCGAGGACACCGCACCAGAGAGTTGGCTGGCTGTTTTATTGAAAATCCTGCAGACCGACCATCTCGACTGGTCCTTGCCAGCCCACCGTCTCGAGACCTTGAGCGGCATGGATGCCGCGCCAGAGCTTATAAAGGACGTACTTGCAGCGTGTCCCGCGATGATGCGCGGGCAAGGGCCTTGCAGCCAACACGCAGATCAGCCGCTTTTGACAATTAGACATGCAGTGCAAAAAACAGGCCGCTTCCGCGGCCTGTTTTCAATACATCGCGGGCCAGTCAAATCGACCAACCACGATTCACTGCATCAGCCTCAACGCATGCCCGTATTGCTGGCAGCGCCTTCGGCACGCAACGGGATCAGGCGAATCTCGACGCGACGGTTCTGTGCGCGGCCGGCATCGGTGCTGTTGTCGGCAATCGGGTAACGCTTGCCGGCCCCCATGGTTTCCATGCGCTCGCGCTGCACGCCCTGCGCGGTCAGGTATTGCGCCACGGCACCGGCGCGTTCTTCGGACAAGCGCTGGTTGACCGCATCGCTACCGACGCTGTCGGTGTGCCCAACCACTTCCACCATGGTCTGGTTGTACTCGCGCAGCGTGGACGCGACCCCGTTGAGCGCGCTGTAGAACTGCGGCTTCAACGCGGACTTGCCGAAGTCGAAGGTGATCCCGTCGGGCAGGTTCAAGGTGATGTTGTCGCCCTGACGCTGCACTTCGATACCGGTATTGGCGGTGCGCTCGCGCAGTGCGCGTTCCTGGCGGTCCTGGTACTGGCCGACTGCTGCACCACTCAGCGCGCCGATGCCGGCACCGACCATGGCATGCTGGCGACGCTCGGTGGCGCTGTCGCCGGTAAGCAGACCTGCAGCCACACCGATGGCGGTACCGATCAGCGCATTGCGGCCGGTGCGGTTCTGCTGTTGCGTCTGCTCGCCGTATTGATCGCGCTGCACATACGAGCCGCCGGTCGCGCAGGCTGACAGCGCGATGGCGCTGGCCAGTGCAACGGCGAGGCTCTTGGTGGCTGCTGGGGACATGGTGTTCTCCTATCGCCGGACCATCCGGCGCTCAATCGTGTGCGCGAGGATAAACAGACCAACGCGACTGGCGCATGATGAAAGTGGGCGACGACGACGCGCAGCGGGTTGTCCATTCAGGAAAACGTTTTCTCGCGCGCATCATGGCAACGCAGTCGTTGCGTGCCGGCCCACCGGCCGTGCAGCAGCACCAGGATGACGCGTGGCGTACTTGAAAAGCGCCACATTGCATCGGCACGCGGGCCAAAATGCATTGCTGTCGTCAGTCGTCAGCCGCGCGTTTTTGCATACGCCGCCAGTGCGGCGTCACGTCCTTCGGCCAGCCCGATGATGGGCGATCGCGGATACTCCGGCGCAAGCCGCGCCAGCGACAGCGGATGCAGCCACGGAGCGAAGCGTTCCTTCACTGCAAGCTTGCCGAGCTCGGGCACCCAGCGGGTGATGTAGGCCGCTTGCGGATCGAACTTTTCTGCTTGCGTCACCGGATTGAACACGCGGAAATACGGCGCGGCATCGGCGCCGGTGCCGGCGACCCATTGCCACCCCATGGTGTTGTTGGCCAGGTCTGCATCCACCAGCGTGTCCCAGAACCAACGCGCGCCTTCGACCCAGTGCACGCGCAGATGCTTGCACAGCAGGCTGGCCACGATCATGCGGACGCGGTTGTGCATCCAGCCGGTGTGCCAGAGTTGCCGCATGCCGGCATCGACGATCGGAATGCCGGTGCGGCCACGTTGCCAGGCCTGCAGGACCACCGGATCCGCCTTTGCCCACGCGAAGCCTTCGAAACGCGGATTGAGATTCCGGTTGGTGGTGTCCGGGAAATGATGCAGCAGGTGATACGCAAAATCGCGCCAACCCAACTGGCGGATGTAGCCATCGATTTCGGCACCGTTGCGCGCGTTGCGATGCGCTTCCAGGGTGCCGGCAATCCGCCACGGCGCGATCTCGCCGAAGTGCAGATGCGGCGATAGCTGCGAGGTACCGACACGATCGGGTCGGTCGCGATTGTCGCGATACCCGTTGAGCGCGCCGTCGATGAAGATCTCCAGCATTTCGTGCGCGCCCGCCTCGCCAGGCTGCCAGTGCTCCCAGAAGCCGGTGTCCCACTTCACGTCCGGGCGCAGCGCCAGCGACTCCAGCGCAACGGACGGCAGCGTTGCCGGCAATGGCGGCAGGCTACGCGGCGCCGCCACCGCGGCCGGCAGCTGCAGCTGTGTCAGCGCATTGCGCCAGAACGGGGTGAACACCTTGTACGGCCCGCCCTGCTGCGTGGAGAGCTGCCATGGCTCGAACAACAACGATGCATTGCAGCTCTGCACCTCGATGCCGCGCTCGCGCAGGTTGCGCTTGATCTGCGCATCGCGCGACTGGGTTGCCGGTTCGTATTTGCGGTTCCAGTACACCGCCACCGCACCGGTCTGGGCGATCACCTCCCCCAGCACCTGCTCGCTGCTGCCGGTCCGCACGACCAGCCCACTGCCCAACGCGCGCAACGATGCCTCCAGCGCTGCGAGCGAGTGATGCCGCCAGCTGCGCGAGGCCGCACCGGGTGTCCATTCGCCTTCTTCGTGCGGCGCATCGATATACAGCGGGATCGGCTGGTGCCCGGCATCGAGTGCGGCACGCAGGGCCGGGTTGTCCTCCAGGCGCAGATCGCGACGGAACCAGACGATGGCGTATGACATGCGGACTCGGCAGCGGCGGTGAGGCTGCGCAGCATAAGCCAGCAAACGCAACGATGGCGCGATGCCGGGCGGCGTTCACTGCCGGCATGCCGATCAGCGTGCTGCGCATGCGTACCGGCAGACCGCGCGCCGCAATCGCTGCGCAAGTGCCAGCGCAGCGACATCGCCACCATCACGCGCCCGCGCGTAGCGGGCGACGCGGGGCATGCCGCGCCACCGCCGTCCAACACCCTCCACGCGCACGGGCACCGGCCGCGCGGCCGTTACTCGAAGCTGCCCACCGAGTCGTGCGCCAGATTGTCGAAGCGGGTGTATTCGCCGAAGAACTTGAGCTTGCACGCACCGGTCGGCCCGCCGCGGTGCTTGCCGATGATGATCTCGGCCAGGCCCTTGTCCGGCGAATTTTCCTTGTTGTAGTAATCGTCGCGGTAGATGAAGACGATCATGTCCGCGTCCTGCTCGATGGCGCCCGACTCGCGCAGGTCGGCCATCACCGGGCGCTTGTCGGTGCGCGTTTCCAGCGAGCGGTTGAGCTGCGACAGCGCGATCACCGGCACGTTGAGTTCCTTGGCCAGGCCCTTGAGTCCACGTGAGATTTCCGAGATCTCCGTTGCACGGTTCTCGCTGTTGCCCGGCACCGACATCAGCTGCAGGTAGTCGATCACGATCAGGCCCAGATCGTGTTCGCGCTTGAGCCGGCGGCACTTGGACCGCAGCACCTCCGGCGACACGCCAGGCGTGTCGTCGATGAAGATCTTGGTTTCCTTCAGCATCTTGATCGCGCCGGTCACGCGCGCCCAGTCCTCGTCTTCCAGCGCGCCGGTGCGCAGACGCTGCGCATTGATGCGGCCGTTCGACGAGATCAGGCGCATCGCCAGCTGCGAGGCCGACATTTCCATCGAAAAGACCGCCACGCCCTTCTTGGATTTGATCGCGGCGTATTCGGCGATGTTCAGCGCAAAGGTGGTCTTGCCCATGGCCGGACGTGCCGCCAGGATGATCAGGTCGGTCGGCTGCAGGCCGGCGGTCATCGCGTCGAAATCGGTGTAGCCAGTGGGAAGGCCGGTGATGTTGCCGCCGTTTTCAAACCGGTTGCGCAGCTCTTCGAAGGCATCCTTCAGGGCGCCCGGCATCGCGACGAAATCGGTGCGGCCGCGCGCGCCGGCTTCGGCGATCTTGAACACCGCTTTTTCCGCGGCCGACAGTAATTCCACGCTCTCGCGGCCTTCCGGCTGGAAGCCATCGTTGACGATGGTGGTCCCCACCTCGATCAGCTGCCGCAGCACCGCCTTGTCGCGCACGATTTCCGCATAGGCGGCGATGTTGGCCGCCGACGGCGTGGTGCTGGCCAGCTCGATCAGGTAGGCGCCATCGCCCACCTGCTCCAGCTTGCCCTGCGACTCGAACCACTCGCCCAGGGTCACCGCATCGAACGGGCGGTCCTTCTCGTTCAATTCGCGGATGGCGCGGTAGATCAGCCGGTGATCGCGCCGGTAGAAGTCGTTTTCGGTGAGCTGGTCGTTGACCCGGTCGAATGCGTCCGGCGCCAGCATCAGCCCGCCCAGCACCGCCTGTTCGGCCTCGACCGAATGCGGCGGTACCCGCAGCTGGTCCAGACGCGGCTCGGGACGATCGTAATCGTCGTCGTCGCGATCGCGATTGCGCTTGGAACGGAAACCAGGACGAGCAGACATGGACGAACAGACCTGACGCGGGGAGACGAGGGCAGGAAGCATAGTCATCGGCAGCGCCGACGACCATGCACAACTCTGTGGATAACTGGTGGACAGCCGGTGCATCAGCGTTGTACGCCACCGCTGTCGCAGCGGCCGAGACGCCCGCCCCGCCTGGGTTTGCGGCATGCCCCCGGCCCGTCCGGCAGGCCTGGGCCGGGCCGGGAATCGCTGTGGTCAACTCAGCGCTTGGTGCGCTCGATCAGGCCCAGGAAGGCGTCGATGAAACCCTGCAGGAACGCGCGGCTGTCGGCGTTGGCGAGCTGGTCGTCCGGTCCGAACAGGCCGTCCTTGTACTGCAGGAACACCTCCGGCTGGCCGAGCACATGCATGTTCAGGTAGGCCAGCACGTTGCGCAGGTGCTGCTGAGCGGTGGCGGTGCCGATAGCGCCGACCGAGATGCCGACCACCGCTGCCGGCTTGCCGGAAAACGCGCTGTCGCCATACGGGCGCGAGCCGGTGTCCAGCGCGTTCTTGAGCACGCCGGGGATCGAGCGGTTGTATTCGGGGGTCACGAACAACACCGCATCGGCGGCGCGGATCTGCTGTTTCAGGCGCGTGCCTTCGGCCGGGAAATCGCCATCGCGATCCTGGTTGTACAACGGGATATCCCCGATTTCCACGTACTCGAACACTGCCTTGTCGCCGGCCAGATGCTCCAGCGCGCGTGCCAGCTGACGGTTGTACGACGCTGCGCGCAGGCTGCCGACGAGGACGGCGATGGTGAACTTGCTCATGGGAACGCTCCATTGGGGAAACCAGCGCCCGACTCTAGTCAGCCCGACGCGCACACCCGGTGAAACGCCCGCGCCGCCTCAGCGGCTCAGCGCCGCCCGCTGCGCGCGCCAATGCGCCTGCCATGCCTGGAACATCAGCACCGTCCACAGGTGCGTATGCCATTTGCGCTCGCCGCCGTTGAAGGCGCGCCAGAGCCCGGCCACGGTATCGGCGGCAAACACGCCCTCGCGCTCCAGCGTGCCATGCGCCAGCAGATCGTCCGCCCAGCCGTGCAGATCGCCGCGCAACCACGCACTGACCGGCGCGCCGAAGCCGCGCTTGCCGCGGTACACCATCGGGTCGGGCAGGTAGCGGCACAGCACGCGCTTGAGCAGGTACTTGCTGACGCCATCGCGGTACTTGAGCGACAACGGCAACGACCAGGCGAACTCGGCCACGCGCCAGTCCAGCAACGGCGCGCGCGCTTCCAGCCCCACCGCCATGGTGGTGCGATCCACCTTGCACAACAGATCGTCGGGCAGGTAGGCGGCAAAATCGGCCAGCATCATCGCGTCGGCCGGCGTGCCCGAGCCGTGCAGCGGGTCGGCCAGGCTGTAGAAACTGTCCGGCTCGGTGGCGCCCAGCACCACTGCGGCCGGATCGCGCCAACGCGAGATGCGGTTGCGGTAGATGTCGCCGATGCCACGCGCGCCGGCCTCGGCCACCAGCGCGGCCAGCCCGCCGGTGCGCGAGGACTCGCCGTTGCTGCGCGCCGCCACCGCCATCAGCCGGCGCAGCGGGCCCGGCACCAGGCCGTGCATGCGCCAGTTGCGCAGCGCGCGCTGGTAGCGGCCGTAGCCGAAGAACAGTTCGTCGCCCCCGTCGCCGGACAGCGCCACCGTCACCCCACCGCGCGCCAGGCGCGCCACCAGCGCGGTCGGCACCTGCGAGGCATCGGCAAACGGTTCGTCGAACATGTCCGGCAAGGTCGGCACCACCGCCAGCGCGTCGGCGCCGCTGACATACAGCTCGGTGTGGTCGGTATGCAGATGGGTGGCCACTTCGCGCGCCAGCGGCGCCTCGTCGTGATGCGAGCCTTCGAACCCAATGCTGAAGGTGTGGACCGGCTGGGCGCTCTGCGCCTGCATCATCGCGGTCACGATCGACGAATCGGTGCCGCCGGACAGGAACACGCCCACCGGCACGTCGGCCACCATGCGCAGCGCCACCGCATCGCGCAACACGCTGTCCAGTTGCTCTTCGGCCTGCGCATCGGTGCCGGTGAACGGCGCTGCCAGCGCGCGCTGCATCGCTTCGCGCGCATTCCAGAACGGCTGCTGCGCCTGGTCGGGCCGGTGCGCGGCAGCGCCCGCCGCCACGGTCTGCGCGTCCATGCGCAGCACCCGGCCGGGCATCAGCTTGAAGGTGTGCTCGTGGATGCAGGCCGGGGCCGGGATATAGCCCAGACGCAGCAGCAAGGTCAGCGCGTTGCGATCGACGCCATTGTCGAAATCCGGGTGCTGCCACAACGCCTTGAGTTCGGAACCGAACACCAGGGTGTCGCCGGCCCAGCCGTAGTACAGGGGCTTTTTGCCCACCCGGTCGCGTGCAAGAAACAGGCAGTTGTCGCGCTCGTCCCACAGCGCAATGGCGAACATGCCGTTGCAGCGGGACAAGGTGTCGTCCAGGCCCCACTCCACCACCGCCGCCAACAGCACCTCGGTATCGGAATGACCGCGGAAACGATGCCCCAGCGCCGCCAGTGCCGCGCGCAACTGCGCGAAGTTGTAGACCTCGCCGTTGTAGGCCAGCACATAGCGGCCGTCGGCCGAGCGCATCGGCTGATGTCCCAGCGGCGACAGATCCAGGATGCTCAGCCGCTGGTGTGCCAGCGCTACGCCGGCCTGCGCATCGCACCAGGTGCCGGCATCGTCGGGGCCGCGATGACGCACGGCCGCGCCCATGGGGCGCACCAGCGCATCGAGCTGCTCGCCGTGCAGGCGCGGCGAGGCCAGCAGCAATCCTGCCAATCCGCACATCCTCAGCGCCCCTGCGACATGACGGTGGCCGGGCGAGAAGCGCCGGCACACCGCGCACTGACGGCGTGCCGGCCTTGGCGCGAGTGCGCGGGTGCCGATCCAGCGCCCTGCCCGCCCCCACCTGCTCCGCAATTGGCTGCAGCAGAACCGGCCACCCGCACGCAGCGTGCGCCGCTCATGCCGCCACCGCCGCAGGGGTCGGCATCGGCACGAATCCGGGCAGCGCCTGCACGCGTTGCAGCCAGGCACCGATCGCCGGCCAACGCTCCAGATCGAAGCCGCCATCTGCCGCGCAATGGGTGTAGGCAAACAAGGCGATGTCGGCTATGCCGTAGTCGGCGCCGGTGAACCAGGCGTGCTGCTGCAGGTGCTGTTCCATCACCGCCAGGGCCTGTTCGCCGCGCGCGCGCAGCTGCGGCAGTTCCGCGCGGCGCGACGCATCGCGCGGGGTCCACAGGCTGATGAAACGCGCCACCGCCACGTACGGCTCATGGCTGTACTGCTCGAAGAACATCCAGCTCAGGGCCTGCGCGCGCTGCCAGGCATCGGTGGGCAGGTACGGCGTGCCTTCGGCCAGCCAGAACAGGATCGCGTTGGATTCGGTGAGCACGCGGCCGTCGTCGCGCTCCACCAGCGGCACCTTGCCGTTGGGGTTCTTGGACAGGTACTCGGGCGTGCGGCTCTGCCCGGCCACGCTGTCCACTTCGACCCAGTGATACCGGCTGCCCAGCTGCTCCAGCAGCAGACGCACCTTGTAGCAATTACCGGAGCTGGACATGCCATGCACGGTCAACGGGGGACGCACGGTCGACATCACACTGGCTCCGCGGCAACAACGAGGGGCTGGCAGTGTCACAGCCCTTTGCGGCTTTGCAAAGCCCTGCGCAGGGTACTGGCCGGCCATCGCCGGCGGAGTGCGCGCTGCCAGCGCAGGAGCCTGCAGCCGATGTGGGCCGCATCCCGCCTCAGCCCATCGCCACGATGGCGACCGGCACCCCCAGCACCGCCAGCAGCACGCCCAGCAGCGACAGCGTCAACGCCCAGGCACCGAACGCGCGGCTGCGCGCACAGCCGGTCGTGCCGGCCACCGACTGGATTGCGCTGATCGACCACCACACCGCCCCGAGCATCAGCAGCAGCACGCACACCGACAGCTGCGCCATGCCGGCCGGGTCGCTGGCCCCGGTGCGCAGCAACCCCACTCTGCCCTTGAGCGCCACCAGCGCGGCGAGCACGCACACCAACCATGGCAGGACACTGCCGGCCATCACCGGCAGCAGGCGATCGAAACGCGCAGCGCTGCCCATCCAGCGCAACAGCAACGTGAGCAGCACGCAGCCCAGCGGCAGCAGCGCACCGACGGCGACGATGCCCGCCAGCTGCATCCACCACGGCAGCGCGTGCAGCCACATCCACGTCGACACCAGCGCGGTCACGACGAACACGGCCCACGCGCTCATGCGCAACCGGCCTTGTTGCGGCATGCGTTGCGCCGTGCCATGCGGGTTGAACAGCATCCCGCCCAATCCGCCAGCACGCCACCACGGCAGGCATGCCAATACCAGCACGATGAGCGCCAGCAGCCCGGCCAACGGTTCGCCCAGCGCACGCCAGTCCGGTGGCTGCGAGCGCCGCCGCGGCTTGAGATCGTGATTGAAGTACAGCAGGTCGCGCGCACGCTCCATGTCGGCCGATGCACGTGCCACCTCCCCGGCGGGAATGCGATCGGTAAACCGCTGCCATTCGCCCACGATGACCAGGCGGTCATCCCGCACTGCGATCGTGCGCGAGAAGCGGAACCAGGGGTTGGCCACGATCTGCGTGTCGCTCTCCACGGTCACCGCCGGGTCGGCCTGCACGCGCACGGTCTGCCGTGCCAGCTGCGGTCCACCCAGCGCCAACGGGCTCTTGCGCGCCTGCGCGGGCAAGGCCTGCATCCACTCGCCGAGCTGGAACAACGGGAAGCCGAGCTCGTCGCCTTCCCTGGCCGGCCATTCCAGCCGATAGATTTCGTGGGTACGCACGTTCAGCGCGTCGGCAGCGTCGATGGTCGGCTCGCTCACCTGGGTCAGCGCGGTGTAGTAGTGCTGCATGAACTCCAGATAGTGCTCGCCCACAGCGGGCGCACCATTGGTTTCGAAACCCGACGCCACCTGCTCCCCGCGCCCCTGCCGGTAGATGGTGTCCACCGCAAAGCGCGCCACGCGCTGCGGCTTGCGCAGCGATACCACCACGTCCTCGACCACTTCGACCTGCGGCAACGTCGGCATGGGCGCCGGCACCGCCACCAGGGCGTCCTGCCCGGCCAGCACCGGCAATCCGCGCACGAACGGCAGCGGCCGGCGCTGCGCAAGCGCACCGTCCTCGCGGTCACGCGTGGCATCCACCCAGATCTCGCCCTGGGGCAGATGCGCACGCACCACCACATGGTTGAACGCGTACGGACTGGGCAGGCGCTGGTCCAGCGAGCCGCCCTTGTCGCTGCTGACCAGCACCGGCTCGGCGCGGATGCCGGCCAACTGCAGCAGCGCAATCAACAAGGTCGCCTTGTCCTTGCAATCGCCATAGCGGTTGCGCAAGGTCACTTCCGGCGCATGCGGGGCGTGCGAGTTCTCGCCCATGTCCAGCCCGACGTAACGGATCTCGCCCTGCGCGAATGCCACCGCGCGCAGCAACGCGCCCTGTGGATCGTCGCTGCGCAGCCGCAGGCTCTGCGCCATGCCGGCGGCCACCTGCGCGTCCTTGAATGCATCCGGATACAGCTGCGCCGCCCACGCCGCGACCGCCGCCCAGTTGCCGGCGGTGGAGATCTCGATCAACCCGTACGGGTCGACATCGTCGGGAGCGTCCTTTTCCGGCTGCACGGCGGCGATCGTGCGTGCGCCGATGTTCAACAGCGTGACCCCGTCCGCGGTGCTGACGTTTCGGCTGAAGCCTGGCGCGCTGATGCGCCACTGCAACGCCATCGCGGCGGGGTAACGCACGCGGACCCGACGTTCGCCCAGCGGCACCCCATAGCGTGCATCGAATACGTCGTGATAGCCCTTGCCGAAGACCGGATTGCTGCCGGTGATGGTCACGCCATAATCGACCCGGTCCCCCACGCGCAGATCCGGCAGGGTGATCGACAGGGTCAACGCGCCATCGATCAGGCCATCTTCCAGCCCGCTTTCGCGGCGCAGGCGCGCGTAGTGGGCCCGGCCGCGCATGTCGATGCGCTTGCCGTCGCGCCACACGTCCAGGCTGTTGAGTTCCAGCGTCTGGTACTGCGGCTGATAGTCGACGGAAATCTGGCCGGCCTCGTCCAGGCTCTTGGCACGTTGCACCGTGTAGCTCAATCGCCGGTAGGCGCGCGGCGCGCGTCCGGTGAGATCGACCTGGTCGGACACCAGCTCATAGCGCAGCCCGCTCGCGCCCGGCACATGCTCGGGCACCGCATCGGCCACCACCCATACCGGCACCGGCGCCATCGTGGGCGCCTCGCTGGCCTGCGCCGGTACGGCCGCCCCGGCGCTAATCGCACACCACACCCACACCATCCAGACCACGCCACGCAGGCGTCCCACCCCATCCTTGCCGATCAACACACGCTCCTCGTCAAAACGCATTGAGCCCCGTCAACGCACGCCCCACCACCAGCTGATGCACGGTTTCGGTGCCCTCGTAGGTGATCACCGATTCCAGGTTCAGCGCATGCCGGATCGCCGCATGCTCGGTGGTGATGCCGGCCGCGCCCAGCAGCTCGCGGCATTCGCGCGCCACGTCCAGCGCCATGCGGCAATTATTCCACTTTGCCAGCGAGATCTGCTCCGGTCGCACGGTGCCGGCGTCCTTCAGCCGCCCCAACTGCAACGCCAGCAACTGGGCGGTGGCAATGCGCCGCGCCATGTCGGCCAGCTTGATCTGCGCGCTCTGGGTGGCCGCCAGGGGCCGGCCGAACAGGATGCGCTCGCCGCTGTAGGCCAGCGCCTCGCGCAGGCAGGCCACCGCCGCGCCGATCGCGCCCCAGGCGATGCCGTAGCGGGCCTGGTTGAGGCAGCCCAGCGGCGCCTTGAGGCCGGCCGCGTTCGGTAGCCGCATGGGTTCTGGCACGAACACGTTGTCCAGAAACAACGCCGACGTGACCGACGCACGCAGGCTCATCTTGTGCGAGATGTCTTGCGCGCCGAAACCGGGGCTGTCGGTCTCCACCAGAAACCCGCACACACCATCATCGGTCTGCGCCCAGATGACGGCCAGGCCGGCAATGCTGCCGTTGGTGATCCACAGCTTGGCACCGTTCAAGCGCCAGCCGTCGCCCTCGCGCACCACGCGCGTGGTCATGGCGGCCGGGTCCGAACCACCTTGCGCCTCGCTCAGCCCGAAGCAGCCGATCACCCGGCCGGCGGCCATCTCCGGCAGCCAGCGCCGGCGTTGCGGCTCGCTGCCATAGGCATGGATCGGATACATGCACAGCGAGGACTGCACGCTGACAAAACTGCGCACCCCGCTGTCGCCACGCTCCAGTTCCTGGCAGATCAGCCCATACGCCACCGCGCCCAGGCCCGCACCGCCATCGTCCACCGGCAGGCTGGCGCCCAGCACGCCCAGGCCCGCCAATTCCGGCACCCACTCGCGTGGAAACCGCGCGGCGTCGAAGGCATCGCCGATGGCCGGCAGCACGCGGTTGTCGGTGAAGCGCGCCACCGCATCCTGCACCGCCCGCTCGTCGTCGGTGAGCAGCGCACGCACATCAAACAGATCATCGGCACGCACCGGCATCGCCGCTTCCAAGCAGGGAGTTAGGGCAAGTATCCGTCAGTTGCCGGGCGCACGCGGCCTCGTGCGCATGGGCGCGGGCAAAAAAAGAGCCGGCGATGCCGGCTCTTGTTGACGCAGTAGGCTCAGCCCATCACTGGCGGCTGCTCATGCCGTCCTGACGGATGCCCGCATCTCCCGCGGTCGAGGCGGTCTGGGTCACCAACTGACCATCGACTACCGCGAGGCGATCGCTCGCCGGCTTGTCGTTCATGCGCACGGTCTTTTCGAACCCGTCGTAGCGATACGTCACGTCGTAGGCCACCACGTTGTCGGCATCGCCCAGCGAAATGCGCTCGCCCGGCTTGTTGTCCATCCGCATGGTGCCGGTGGTGCCATCGGCATTGCGGTAGGTCACGTCATAGCCCACCACGCGCGACGACGAGGAGTTGGCATTTTCGGTGTGGCACTGGCGCTCGGTACGATCCACTACGCGGCCGCCGACATGGTTACGGTCCACGCGGTTGCCGATGAAGCCGCCGCCCACCGCACCTGCGGCCGTGGCCAGCTTGCGGCCGTTGCCGCCACCGACCTGGTTACCGATCAGGCCACCGATGACCGCGCCGGCCACAGTGCCGCCGACATTGCCATCGCGCTCGGGCAGGCGCTCCTGCACCACGACGTCGCGGCACACTTCGCGCGGCGAAGAGCTGGTGGTGGTTTCGCGGATGGCGTTGCTGTTGATGACCTGAGCGTACTGCGGCTCGCGCTGGGTGATCGGGGCGACCCGAACCACGTCGGCGTATTCCAGACCGCGCGGCGCCGGCTGGCCATTCGCCACAAAGTCGCCCGACGACGGGCGATTATTCATGAAGGCGGCCGTAGCCACGCCTCCAACCAGCAAGGCACCAGCAGCGACCAGTATAGTTGTCGTATTGCTCTTCATAACCAGCTCCCTGCGGACGCACCGCGTTGTTGACGGCGTGATTCCAGCATGTGAACCCTGAACGAAAACGCCCTCGCTCATGAACGGCTCGGTTAAGTTCAGCTAGCGGTTACTTCATGCACTTCTAACAGGCGGAGCTCTCGCATGCGAAATCCTCTCACTGCACGCACCCTGGAATGGGCGGCCAAGCTGCGCTATCCCACGTTGTTCAAGCTGGCAGCCACGCTGTTCGTGGTGGATGTGCTGGTGCCGGATGTCGTGCCATTTGTGGACGAACTGCTGTTCGGGCTGACCACGCTGCTGCTGGCGAACTGGAAAACCCGGAAGGCGCCGCTGCCGGCATCGGTGCGCCGCGACTGATGCAGTTGATCGACAGCCACTGCCATCTGGACGCGAGCGAATTCGATCACGACCGCGCCGAGGTGATTGCGCGCGCACGCGCGGCCGGCATCCTGCAGCAGGTGGTGCCGGCGATCACTGCCGCCAGCTGGCCGGGCCTGCGCGAGGTCTGTTCCCAGGCGCCGGGACTGCATCCGGCCTACGGCCTGCACCCGATCTTTCTCGACCAGCACCAGCCCGACCATCTAGAGCTGCTGGCCGAGTGGATCACGCGCGAGCGCCCCTGCGCCATCGGTGAGTGCGGTCTGGATTTCTATCTGGACGGCCTGGACGCAGGCGCGCAACGCGACTATTTCGATGGGCAATTACGCCTGGCCAAGCGCTTCGACCTGCCGGTGATCGTGCATGCACGCCGGGCCACCGAAGAAGTCATCGCCCGCATCAAGGCAGTCGGTGGCCTACGTGGCGTGGTGCACAGCTTTGCCGGCAGCCCCGAGCAGGCGCAGCAGTTATGGAAGCTGGATTTCCTGATCGGCCTGGGCGGCCCGGTCACCTACCCGCGCGCCAATCGCCTGCGCGGCCTTGCCGCACGCATGCCGCTGCAACAGCTGCTGCTGGAAACCGACGCACCGGATCAGCCCGACGCCAGCATCCGCGGCCAGCGCAACGAGCCGGCATTGCTGCGCACGGTGCTGGACTGCATCGCGCAGCTGCGGGGCGAAGAGGCCGCCGTCATTGCCGAGCAGACCACGGCCAACGCGTGCCGCCTGTTCGGTTTGCCGGCCTGGCCTGGTCCGCGCAGCGCACTGCCGCAGCGCGGGTGATGCTCACGGCGCCGCCGCAGCCTCGGCCACCGGCGTGGACGTGGTGGTCCTGGGCTTGAGCAACATCTCCAACGCCTTGCCCACCGCCACGAATGCGAAGGTGCCGGTGATGTGGGTAGCCGCGCCCAGCCCGGCGCCGCAGTCCAGCTTGAGGGTGGCGTCGGCATCGAGCTGGGGGCGAATCCCGCACACGCTGCCGTCGGCTTGCGGGTACTTGACGTTTTCCAGCGAGTACACCGCCGGCACGCCGAAGTAGCGCTGCGCATTCTTGGGGAAATTGAACTCGCTGCGCAGCTTCTTGCGGATCAGCGCCAGCATCGCATCGTGTTCGGTCCGCGAGACATCGCGCACGCGCACCAGGGTGGGATCGGTACGCCCGCCGGCGGCGCCGACGGTCAGCAACGGCAGCTTGCGTCGGCGGCACCAGGCGATGGTTTCCACCTTGACCCGGAAACTGTCGCAGGCATCGATCACCAGATCGAACCCATCGCCCAGCAGCGTTTCGATATTGCCGGCAGTGAGAAACGCCTCCACCGCATCGGCCTCGATCTCCGGGTTGATCGCCATGCAACGCTCGGCCATCGCGCGCGCCTTGTTGCGCCCGTACTGCCCGGCCAGCGCCGGCAATTGCCGGTTGGTATTGGACACGCACAGGTCGTCGGCATCGATCAGGCGGATGTGGCCGACGCCGGTCCGCGCCAGCGCTTCCACCACCCACGAGCCCACCCCGCCCATGCCGACCACCGCCACGCGACAGGCGGCCAGGCGCTCTACCGTGCCGACCCCGTATAGCCGGTCGATACCGGCAAAGCGTTCACGCCATTGTGCTTTCATCGCCCTATTTTACGCGCGCCATCCACCGCGCGTCCGCCCAACGCCAGACCTCGCTGCCGGAGCACGCGTCATGACCGACTCCCCTGCCAATCAATCGCGCACGGCGCGTTACGGCTTCATGCTGGTCCTGGGGGGATTGATCGGACTGGTGGCCACGGTGATGGTGGCGCGTGTGCTGCAGGCCAGGCGCGACCCGGTCCCGGACAGCCTGATGCAGGTCATGGCCTACCAACTGCGCGCCCTGCAAGCACCGCCCACTGCAACCTGCACCCTGGCGCAGCAACGCGCGCGGCTGCGCTCGCTACGCCTGCTTGCCGACGAACTTGAGCCCGCATTCGCGAACCTCGGCGAGGACCGCCGCTTCGTCGAACATGCCGACGCGCTGCGCGCGACGCTGGACCGCGTGCAACCCGCGCCGGCCACCGACTGCGCGGCAGTTGCGGAATCGGGACCGCACATCGCCGATGCCTGCGAGGCCTGTCACCGTGACTTCCGATGAAGAGGGCGCTCGGGTTTCGTTAAGCCTGGAGTGATCCAGTTGGCAGACTGTTCACCTGGACCATCCCAGGATGACATCGCCGCGGCCCCGACCGCCTTCAGAACCATCCGGAGACACCTCATGAAGACCCGACTGCTCGTTATCGGCCTGGCTGCAACCGCAACCCTGGTCGGCTGCGCCACCTCCCAGCCCCAGTACGGCAGCTATCGCGGCGACCGCGGTTACGACCAGGGCTATTCGCAGCCGGCGCCGCGCTGCGTGGATTGCGGCATCGTCACCCGCATCGACGAGGTGGGCCCGACCCGCACCGCGCCGACCGGCACCGGTGCCGTGCTTGGCGGCATCGTCGGTGCCGTCGCCGGCCGCCAGATTTCCAAGGAAACCGGCGGCAGCAAGGGCAACAAGAACGTTTCAGCCGTGGCCGGTGCCGCCGCCGGCGCGCTTGCCGGCAACGCCATCCAGAACAACGTCACCAGCGACAGCTTCGACGTGCAGGTGCGCATGGACGATGGCCGGGTGATCGTGGTGAACCAGCGCGATCTGGCGGGTGTCCGCGAAAACGCCTACGTGCGCGTGGTCAACGGCCGCGTGGTGCTGCGCTGACCGGCGCAGGTCTCCAGGCCGCAGACAGCAGAAAGGCCCGGTGACGGGCCTTTCTGCTGTCTGTGCCACGTGCTGGCACGCTGCGGCGCTTAGACCACCTGCACCGCGTCGGCCTGCAGACCTTTCTGGCCCTGCACGACGGTGAAGCTGACCTTCTGCCCCTCCTTGAGACTCTTGAAGCCCTGGATCTGGATCGCGCGGAAATGGACGAACACGTCCTCGCCATTTTCGCGGCTGATGAACCCAAAGCCCTTGGCATCGTTGAACCACTTCACGACACCATTCTCGCGTTCGATGTTGGACATCTCGACTGACTCCCTACGACACTGTGATGGACTGGCGGTGGTGGCTGTGATTGCAAGGAGGAAGCGAGGTACATGGATGTAGCGGATCGAACGATCTACCGCATCAGGCCACGATTCACGGTGACCTTTGCAAACAGCAGCGGCTGCAACTTAACCCACGCAAAACGAATTTTCAAGCACCCCTTGCGCATTTTTGTCAAGCCTGAAATAGGATATTTCTTAACCATCATGGACACCACCGTCGTCTATTACGTGTTGGCCGGAGCGCTCGTGCTGATCGGCCTGGCCGGGGTGATCCTGCCCGCCCTGCCCGGCCTGCCGCTGGTATTTGCCGGGCTGCTGGTCGCCGCCTGGGCCGATGGCTTCACCCATGTGGGGTGGATTGCGCTGGTGATCCTGGGTTTGATCACGGCCGGCTCGTTCCTGATCGATTTCCTGGCGACCGCCTATGGTGCCCAGCGCGTGGGCGCCAGCAAGACGGCGCTGTGGGGCTCGGTGATCGGCGCTATCGCCGGCATCTTCTTCATGCCGATCGGGTTGTTCGTCGGGCCCTTTGCCGGGGCCTGGCTTGGCGAGTACTACCAGACCCGCAAGAGCGGCCAGGCCACCAAGGTCGGCATCGGGACCTGGCTGGGCATCATGCTCGGCACGGCGACCAAGCTGGCACTGGGGCTTTGCATGCTCGGCGTGTTTGCGATCGCCTGGTTCTTCTAGCGCCTGGCGATTGCTGCAGCGGTTCGGCAAACGCGCATTTGCCACGCCTGACCGGCTGCGGCGATGACATGCCTGGCAAGCGCCGTGCTGGCAGCCGCGCTGCCCACTGCCGGCGTCCATCCGACCGTGGCGGCGTGCCCAGGCATCGTGGCAAGACGCAACACCGCGTGCGTTGCCCACATCGCACCGACGAATGTTATTGCCGTGTACACATCGCGTATGCAGACGCGACCATTAAGCTACATATCTCTGCGCCTGCCCGGCGCAACACCTCGGCCCGACTGACTATGTCCAAGCACCGCACCCGCCCCTTGATGCTGATTGCTCTGGCCGCTGCGCCGCTGGCGCAGGCGCAGGAAATCGCCCCGCAACCGGCTTCGCCGCAGGCCTGCACCTCGGTGACCTCGGACGCGGCGCGCCTGGCCTGCTACGACCAGGCCCTGGGCCATACCCCGCAGGCCGTGCAGGAGGCAGATGCCGCAGCGCAACTGGCCAAGCAGGCCGACAAGCCGGATGACGCCCGCAAGCTCAGCCGGGTGGGCGATTTCTTCCGTGCCGATGGCCAGGACCCGTCCAAGGAAGAAGCCGTTGCCAATGCCGGGCGTGGCTCGCTGCTGGACCGCCGCTGGGAGCTGGCCAAGGATTCCAAGCTGGGCACGTTTCAGTTGCGCGGCTACAAGCCGGTCTATCTGCTGCCGGCATTCTGGACCAGCGACAGCAACCGCACCCCGCAGTCGCCCAACCCGGCCAACTCGGTCAATACGCCGCAACAGCTGGACAGCGCCGAGCTGAAGTTCCAGCTCAGCTTCAAGACCAAGGTGGCCGAAGACCTGTTTGGCGACAATGGGGACATCTGGATGGGGTACACCCAGAGCTCGCGCTGGCAGGCCTACAACTCCGATGCCTCGCGCCCGTTCCGCGAAACCAATTACGAACCCGAAGCGATGCTGGTGTTTCGCAACAACTACAGCATCTTCGGCTGGAAAGGCCGCATGAGCGGCATCAGCCTCAATCACATGTCCAACGGGCGCGCCGATCCGCTGTCGCGCTCCTGGAACCGGGTGATCCTCAATTTCGGGCTGGATCGCGAGAACTGGGCACTCAGCCTGCGCCCGTGGTTCCGCATCAAGGAAGACCGCGCCGACGACAATAATCCCGACATCGAGGATTACATGGGCCGTGGCGATGCCACCCTGGTCTACAACAAGGACGGCCACGAGTTCGCCTTGATCGCACGCCATTCGCTGCGCGGCGGCGATCGTTCGCACGGTTCGGTGCAGCTGGATTACGGCTTTCCGATCACCAACCTGCTGCGTGGCCATGTGCAGGTGTTCGACGGCTACGGCGAAAGCCTGATCGACTACAACCACAAGGCCACCTACATCGGCCTGGGCGTGTCGTTGCTGGAGTGGTTCTGAGGCCTGGCGGTGCGCCCGGCCGGCGCACCGCACGCAATTGAATGCAGGGCCGCGCGGCTGCAGCCTGTCGCAGGCGCAAAGCGCAACGCAAAAAGCCGGCATTGCTGCCGGCTTTTTTGCGTCTGCATGGCGCAGTCATGCATTGCCGATGACAGGCCGGCGGCTCAGACGTCGAAGAAATCCACCTTGCCGTCTTTCAGCGTGTAATAGGCACCCACGACCTTGCAGGCACCGGCGCGCAGGGGTTCGAGCAACGCAGGTTCGGAGGCAGCGCGCAGGCGATCGACGGTGCGCTTGACGTTGGCCTTCACCGACGCGCCCAGCAGATCATCGCTACCCTTGCTCTTGGCGGTCAACACCGCCGGGACGATGGGCTCGATCATGGCGCCGATGGCACCCGGGAAGAATGCGTTCTGCTCCACTACCGATACCGCTGCTGCCACGGCGCCGCAGCTCTCGTGCCCCATCACCACCACCAGCGGTACGCCCAGCTGGCTCACTGCGTATTCGATCGAGCCCAGCGCGGTGGTGTCCACGGTGTTACCGGCATTGCGGACGATGAACATTTCACCGAGCCCACGGCCGAACAGCAGCTCCGGCGGAACCCGCGAGTCCGAGCACGACACCAGGATCACGAACGGGGTCTGGCCCAAGGCCAGCTCCAGCCGGCGCTTGCTGTCGGAGATCACCTTCTTGGGGCGGTTCTCGACGAAGGCGGCATTGCCGTCGCGCAGGACCTGCAGTGCCTGCTCGGCGGTCAGGTCGGTCTTTTTCGATGGCGCCGCGCGCACCGCGAACGGGAGCGAGCCGGCAGCGGCGGCGATCGGTGCGCAACAAGCGCCCTGCAGCAATTTTCGACGGGATGCGGAATGCGACATGGACGAGCCCCTGCTCTCTGGTTGGTGTCGCGATCGTACTATGTGGCAAGCATGACAGAACCGCTCCGGCCGGGGTTATGCGCACCGGAGTTCGCAGCCGCGTGCCGCCGGTTCAGGTCCAGTCCGCCAGGCCCTCGCGGCGATAGGTTTCCTGAAACGCGGGGCGCGCCTTCATACGCTGCGCATGCGCTTTGAGGGCCGGCCAGGTGTCGCTCGGCCGCGGCATGTTGCGCGACCAGCGCATCATCATGGTCAGCATGAAATCGGCAGCCGACAGCGTGTTCCCGAGCAGATAAGGCCCGCCCGCCTGCAGATGCGCATCGACCTGGGCCCAGGCGGTTTCCACCTTCTCGCGCGCCTGTGCCTGCGCGCTGTCGGTGTGGGCGGCGCCGGCCGGTTCGTGCGGGTAGAACCAGGCGCGGTAGGCCGGCTGCAGGGTGTTGGCGCAGAAGAACATCCACTTGTAGTAGGCCGCACGCTCCGGGGTGCCCACCGGCGGTGCCAGCCCGGCCTGCGGATAAAGGTCGGCCAGGTGCAGCACGATCGCTGCCGCCTCGGTCAGGACCTGTCCATCCAGCACCAGGGTCGGCACCACGCCGGCGGGATTGAGTGCCAGGTAACCGGCTTGTTTATGCTCGCCGCGCTCGAAATCCAGTGGATGCAGCACGTGGGCAACATCCAGTTCGATCAGCAGCCAATGCACGACCAGGGCGGCGGTGCTGGGGGTGTGGTACAGCGTGGTGGTCATGCGGATTCCCGGGTGAGATGAGGTCAGCTGAGGTCACGAAACGAAGGGGCGATCATCGGGCAGGCGTTGCCGGCGTCCGCCGTCGGTGCGATTGGTCCATTCGAGGCGACACCTGCGCGCCGTCCACACGCACACGACAGCCGCCTGCGATGTTCATTGGCCGCTGTTGTCGGTACAGGCACGCAGGCAGGCAAGCTTGCGCGGTTCGCAGCGGCTGTCGTCGCTCTGCTGGCTGCAATCGAAGACCTGCGCCATGCAGTTGGCCCGCTGCGCCGGGTTTTGCGCGTCGTCGCAGCGCTTTCCCCGTGGCGCTATCGACGCGCGGCAGCTGCTCTCGCTTGGGCGGTTGGCACGACACTGCCTGGCACTGTCGTTGCACTGGGTGATGCAGCGTTCGCCCGCCGTCGGCCCGCTGAAGCGTGTCGAGGTCGCGCTCGGTTCGAGTGGCGTGGGTTCGGCGAACGGCGCCGGTGCGGTGGGCGGCGGCGAGTAGTTGCCCAAAGGAAACAGCACCGTGGGCGCGGCCTTTTGCTGCGCGGCTGCGTCAACATTGGCGCACAGCGCCATGATCAGGCACAGACGTCGGAGCATTCCTGTTCTCCCTGGACATCGGCAATCGAAGGTCGAGCATAGCCGCTTCCGGCCTGGCGGTACGCCTGCGGTGATGGCGAATCCGCTTCATGCCCGCTGCGTTCGCATCGATGCGAACGCAGCGTTACACACACATGTTCGCAACGACAGTCAGCCCCATGCGGGGGCATACCGGCGGAAGCGGCAATGCGGTGCGCATGGCCGCTTCCTGGCGGTGCTTACTCGACCACGACCGGAATCTTGCCGATCCGCGACTGCCATAGCCGCGGGCCGGTCTTGTGCACCGACTCGCCGCTGGAATCCACCGCGACGGTGACCGGCATGTCCTTGACTTCGAACTCGTAGATCGCCTCCATGCCGAGGTCTTCGAACGCGAGCACGCGCGCGGCCTTGATCGCCTTTGACACCAGATACGCCGAACCACCGACCGCCATCAGGTACACGGCCTTGTTGTCGCGGATCGCATCGATGGCCGCATCGCCACGCTCGGACTTGCCGACCATGCCCAGCAACCCGGTCTGTTCGAGCATCTGGCGGGTGAACTTGTCCATGCGGGTGGCGGTGGTCGGGCCGGCCGGGCCCACCACTTCGTCGCGCACCGGGTCGACCGGGCCGACGTAGTAGATGAAGCGGTTGGTGAAATCCACCGGCAGCGATTCGCCGCGGTTGAGCATGTCGATCATGCGCTTGTGCGCGGCGTCGCGGCCGGTCAGCAGCTTGCCGTTGAGCAGGATCACCTCGCCCGGCTTGAAGCTGGCGACCTCTTCGCGGGTGATGGTGTCCAGGTTCACCCGGCGCGCATTGGTCGGGTTGTAGGTGAGCTTGGGCCAGTCTTCCAGCGACGGCGGGTCCAGCATCACCGGGCCGCTGCCGTCCAGGGTGAAATGCGCGTGGCGGGTGGCCGCGCAGTTGGGGATCAGCGCCACCGGCAGGTTGGCGGCATGGGTCGGGTAATCCTTGACCTTGATGTCCAGCACGGTGGTCAGGCCGCCCAGGCCCTGCGCGCCGATGCCGAGCGCGTTGACCTTTTCGTACAATTCCAGGCGCAGCTCTTCGGCGCGGTTGGAGGCGCCACGCGCCTGCAGGTCGACGATGTCGATCGGCTCCATCAAGGCTTCCTTGGCCAGCAGCATGGCCTTTTCGGCGGTGCCGCCGATGCCGATGCCCAGCATGCCCGGCGGGCACCAGCCGGCGCCCATGGTCGGCACGGTCTTGAGCACCCAATCGACGATGGAATCGGACGGATTGAGCATGGCGAACTTGCTCTTGGCCTCCGAACCGCCGCCCTTGGCCGCGACGATCACCTCGACATGGTGGCCGGGCACGATCTTGGTGTTGACCACGGCCGGGGTGTTGTCTTTGGTATTGGTACGCTTGCCGGCCGGGTCGGCCAGCACGCTGGCGCGCAGCTTGTTGTCGGGGTGGTTGTAGGCGCGGCGCACGCCTTCATTGACCATGTCTTCCACGCCCATGGTGGCGTCGTCCCAGCGTACGTTCATGCCGATTTCCAGGAACACGGTGACGATGCCGGTGTCCTGGCAGATCGGGCGGTGGCCTTCGGCGCACATGCGCGAATTGATCAGGATCTGCGCGATGGCGTCCTTGGCGGCCGGCGATTCTTCGCGCTCGTAGGCGGCGGACAGATTCTTGATGTAGTCGACCGGGTGGTAGTAGCTGATGTACTGCAGCGCATCGGCGACGGACTGGATGAGGTCTTCCTGCTTGATCGAGGTCACGGCTGGCTCTACGGCTGGCGGGGGCAATCCGGGCATTTTAGAGCAAACCGCAGGCGCGTCCGGGCACGGCGTCTATCGCTGCGATTGACCGATGCAGCGGATGGCGCGCAGAGCACGCCGCGGGGCCACTGATGATGGCAGTCGGCAGGCGGGCCGACTATCGCCGGGCAGCGGCTGGCGGCAATCTCGGCACCCCGATGGGTACGTCTCTCCTGCAGGCGCTGCCTCCCTGCCCGATTGCCCAACACCCCGCGCCCACGTCGCGCGCGGCACACTAGCGCGATGTCAGCTTCCCGTTCCGGCGCCACTGCGCCCGCTCCCCGTACCGGCCCTACCCTGCGCGAACGCCTGGATGCGCTGCGCAATCTCCCGCCCTTCCTGCGCCAGATCTGGCAGACCAGCCGCTGGCTGAGTGCCAGCAGCATCGGCCTGCGCGTGCTGCGCGCGTTGATGCCGGTGGCGACGCTGTACATCGGCAAATTGATCATCGACGAGGCAATCCACCTGGTCGGCCAGCCGCCGGCATTCGAGTCGTTCGCCCAGGCCTTGGGCAGCGGCCGTCTGAATCGCCTGCTGGAACTGCTGGCGCTGGAACTGGCACTGGCGGTCGGCTCGGACCTGCTCGGCCGGTTGGTCGGCTACGCCGATGCGCTGCTGTCGGAATTGTTCAACAACGCCGCCAGCGTGCGCCTGATGGAGCACGCCGCGCAGCTGGATCTGGAGGATTTCGAAGACCCCGACCGGCAGGACAAGCTGGATCGGGCGCGGCGCCAGACCATGAACCGCATGAACCTGATGAGCCAGTTGTTCGGCCAGGTGCAGGACGCCATCACCGTGATCAGCCTGGCGGTGGGCCTGGTGGTGTATGCGCCGTGGTTGATCGTGCTGCTGGCGGTGGCACTGATCCCGGCCTTCATTGGCGAGGCGCACTTCAATGCGCTGGGCTATTCGCTCAACTTCCAGTGGACGCCGGAGCGGCGCCAGCTCGATTACCTGCGCCAGGTCGGCGCCAGCGTGGAGACGGCCAAGGAAGTCAAGATCCTCAACCTGCACCGCTTCCTGATCGCGCGCTACCGTCGGCTGGCCGACAAGTTCTTCCAGGCCAACCGCGCACTGGCGCGCAAGCGTGCGTTGTGGGGTGCGCTGCTGGCAGCGCTGGGCACGCTGGGCTACTACATGGCCTATGGCTACATCGCCTGGCGCACGGTGCGCGGCGATTTCAGCATCGGCGACCTGACCTTTCTGGCCGGCAGCTTCCTGCGCCTGCGGCAGTTGCTGGAAGGCTTGCTGATCGGCTTTTCGCAGGTCGCCGGCCAGGCCCTGTATCTGGACGATCTGTACTCGTTCTTCAACATCGTGCCGGAGATCCGCTCGCGCCCGAACGCCTTGCCGGTGCCGCGCCCGATCCGCCAGGGCTTCGTGTTCGAGGACGTGGGCTTCCGCTACCCGGACGCCGAGCAGTGGACGGTGCGGCATCTGAATTTCGAATTGCGTGCCGGCGAAGTGCTGGCCCTGGTCGGCGAGAACGGCGCCGGCAAGACCACCCTGGTCAAGCTGCTGGCGCGGCTGTACGACCCCGACGAGGGCCGCATCCTGCTCGATGGCCAGGACCTGCGCGACTACGACCTGGACGATGTGCGCGCCAACCTGGGGGTGATCTTCCAGGATTTCGTGCGCTATCACCTGAGCGTGGGCGAGAACATCGGCGTGGGTCAGGTCGAGGCAATGGATGATGCGCCGCGCATCCGTGCGGCTGCGCAGCGCGCGATGGCCGGCGAGCTGATCGACAGCCTGCCCGAGCGCTACGAGCAGCTGATCGGACGCCGTTTCAAGAACAGCGTGGACCTGTCCGGGGGCCAGTGGCAGAAGATCGCGATTGCGCGCGCCTACATGCGCGACGCGCAGCTGATGATTCTGGACGAACCGACCGCCGCACTGGATGCGCGCAGCGAGTTCGAGGTGTTCCAGCGCTTCAAGGAACTGTCGGACAACCGCACCGCGGTACTGATCTCGCACCGCTTTTCCAGCGTGCGCATGGCCGACCGCATCCTGGTGCTGGCCGCGGGCCGCATCGAAGCGGCCGGCACCCATGCCGAGCTGATGGCGCAGGGCGGACGTTATGCGGAGCTGTTCGAGCTGCAGGCGGCGGGGTACCGGTGATTTTCGGGATTGGGCATTCGGGATTGGGGATTGGTAAGAGCTGCCGGTTCATCCGCGAGCCCCGCTGCATCCAGAACCCAGGATCTGCTCTTGCGAATCCCCAATCCCGACTCCCGAATCCCGGCCAGCCAAATGAGAGCCTCTCTCATTTGGCTGGCTTGAGGTAGAATTGCCAGGTACTCCTTCCACGACACTTACCGGTATGTCTTCCGCTTTCGGCGCCGAAACGGTGCTTGAGGTCCGTCACTGGACTGATGCCTACTTCAGCTTCACCACCACCCGCGATGCCGGTTTCCGTTTCGAGAACGGGCAGTTCGTGATGATCGGGCTGGAGACCGAAACGCGCCCGCTGTTGCGTGCGTATTCGATCGCCAGCGCCAATTGGGAAGAACATCTGGAGTTCTTCAGCATCAAGGTGCCGGACGGCCCGTTGACCTCGCGCCTGCAGCACATCCAGCCGGGCGATAAGGTGCTGGTCGGCAAGAAGCCCACCGGCACGCTGCTGATCAGCGACCTGCATCCTGGCCGCAACCTGTACCTGCTGGGCACCGGCACCGGCCTGGCGCCGTGGCTGTCGATCATCAAGGACCCGGAAACCTACGAGCGTTTCGACAAGGTGATCCTGACCCAGGGCGTGCGCTTCGTGCAGGATCTGGCCTATCGCGATTACTTCGAACGCGAGCTGCCGCAGCACGAATTCCTTGGCGACCTGCTGCGCGACAAGCTGCTGTACTACCCGGCGGTGACCCGCGAAACCTTTGCCAACCAGGGCCGCCTGACCGAGCTGATGGCCGATGGCCGCATGCAGCAGACCCTGGGCCTGCCGACCCTGGATCCGGCCAACGACCGCTTCATGATCTGCGGCAGCCCGCAGATGCTGGCCGATCTGCGTACCCTGCTGGACGCCCGCGGTTTCCAGACCTCGCCGCGCATCGGTACGCCGGGGCATTACGTGTTCGAGCGCGCGTTCGTCGAGAAGTGATGCGACGCGCGTGAGACGTCAGCGCGATGCGGCGTTTACGCAGCCGCGACGCCGGCATGCACTGTCGTAGGAGCGCACCCGGGCGCGATGAAGCGTTCCCGGTAATGCCTCGTCGCGCCCAGGTGCGCTCCTACGATTCAACTAACGCGCGCTCGATGTCCGCAGCCAGGGCCTCCGGCTTGGTGGTTGGCGCATAGCGCTCCAGCACGTGGCCGTCGCGGCCGATCAGGAACTTGGTGAAATTCCACTTGACCGCCTCGGAACCGAGCACGCCGCGTTGTTCGCGCTTGAGCCATTGCCACAGCGGATGCGCGCCGTTGCCGTTGACCTCGATCTTCGACGACAGCGGAAAATCCACTGCGTAATCCAGCGAACAAAACTGGCGGATCTGCGCCGCATCGCCAGGTTCCTGATGCCCGAACTGATCGCATGGAAAGCCGATCACCACCAACCCACGTTCGCGATACCGCTGCCACAGCGCCTGCAAGCCCGCGTACTGCGGGGTAAACCCACATTTGGATGCGACATTGACCACCAGCACCACGCTGCCGACGTAGTCGCGCATCGATTGGGTGCGACCGTCCAGGTCGGTGAATTCAAACGTGGCAAGGTCGCTCATGGCGTGCTCGGATGCGCAGGGAAGCGGCAGCGTAGCGCAGCTGTGGCTGTACAGCACGGCAGCGGCACGGCAGGCTGAGGCTTGCGTGCAAGTGCGAAGCACGGCGCCGCGATGGCGGGGCCGTCCACATGTGTCGGCCTTTCAGCAGATCCGCCTCGGCGCCGAGCAGCCACGCCAGACAACCCCGGCGAGCGAACACAGCCCCCAGCACGTCATCGCCGGACCAGCACAGGTCCGCACCGCGTTGCGGCGCGTGCATGCTGATTGCCGCCCCCGCATCGCGCCCAGGCGAGCGCGGTCCGGCGGCGCCAACCAGGCAGCGAACCCGCCATCACGTCGACTGGCCAGCGGGCTCAACCCGGCCGCGTCCGTCCGTGATTGCGCAATGGCCCTGCCGGCCATGCCTTTTGTCACACGCCTGTCCTGCCCGGCTGGGGTAGCCTCGGCGGTTCGCACTTTGGAGCCACCCTCTTGACCACCCGCCTCGCCTTTGCCCTGGCCGCTTCCCTGGGACTTGCCATGCCGTCCTACAGCATCGCCGCCCCCGCCACCACGCAGGCCGCCACCCAGGCCGCCACCCAGGCCAACCCCTTCTTTGCCGACAGCACGCTGCCGCTGCATTACCCGCAGTTCGACAAGATCACCGACAGCGACTTCGCACCCGCCTTCGATGCCGGCATGGCCGAGCAACTGAAGGAAGTGGACAAGATCGCCAACCAGAAAGCCAAGCCGAGCTTCGACAACACCATCATCGCGCTGGAAAAGAGCGGCGCCACGCTCGACCGCGCCACCACGGTGTTCTTCAACCTGGTCGGTGCCGACACCAACGACGCACGCAAGAAGTTGCAGGCCGATTATTCGGCGAAGTTCGCTGCGCACCGCGATGCGATTTCGCTCAACGGCAAGCTGTTCGCGCGTATCCAGACCCTGTACGACCAACGCGCCAAGCTGGGCCTGGACGCGCAAGGCGTGCGCCTGGTCGAGAAGTACTACAGCGATTTCGTGCGCGATGGCGCCAAGCTGTCGGACGCGGACAAGACCACGCTCAAGGCGATGAACGCCGAGCTGGCCAACCTGGGCACCACCTTCAGCCAGAACGTGCTGGCCGAGGTGAATGCCGCTGCGGTGGTCGTCGATGACGTCAAGCAGCTCGACGGGCTGTCCGATGAGCAGATTGCCGCTGCCGCCGAAGCCGCCAAGGCGCGCAAGCTCGAAGGCAAGTATGTGATCGCCCTGCTCAACACCACCGGCCAGCCACCGCTGACCCAGTTGAAGAACCGCGAGCTGCGCAAGAAGATCTACGACGCGTCGGTGTCGCGCGGCAGCCATGGCGGCCAGTACGACAACACCGCGCTGGTGTCGCGCATCATGAAGCTGCGTGCCGACAAGGCCAAGCTGCTCGGCTTCCCCACGTATGCCGCCTATTCGCTGGAAAACCAGACCGCCAAGACGCCCGAAGCGGTCAACGCGATGCTCGGCAAGCTGGCACCGGCCGCAGTGGCCAACGCCAAGCGCGAAGCCGCCGATCTGCAGGCGATGATCGACAAGGAACAAAAGGCCGCGCGCAAGCCGACGTTCAAACTGGAAGCCTGGGATTGGGCCTACTACAGCGAGAAGGTGCGCCAGGCCAAGTACAACTTCGACGAGTCGCAGCTCAAGCCGTATTTCGAGCTGAAGAACGTGCTGGAAAACGGCGTGTTCTATGCGGCCAACCAGGAATACGGCCTGACCTTCAAGCAGCGCACCGATCTGCCGACCTACCGCGACGACATCACTGTCTACGATGTGTTCGACGCGGACGGCAAGCAGCTGGCGATCTTCATTGCCGACATGTATGCGCGCGAATCCAAGCGTGGTGGCGCCTGGATGAACTCCTACGTGTCGCAGTCCGAGCTGACCGGGTTCAAGCCGGTGGTGGCCAACCACCTCAACATTCCTAAGCCGCCGGCCGGCCAGCCGACCCTGCTGACCTGGGACGAGGTGACCACGATGTTCCATGAGTTCGGGCATGCGCTGCACGGCATGTTCTCCGACGTCAAATACCCGTATTTCTCCGGCACCAGCGTGCCGCGCGACTTCGTCGAGTTCCCCTCGCAGGTCAACGAGATGTGGGCCGACGAGCCGTCGATCCTGAAGAACTACGCCAAGCATTATCAGAACGGCACGCCGATGCCGCAGGCGCTGCTGGACAAGGTGATCGCCGCGTCCAAGTTCAACCAGGGCTTTGCCACCACCGAGTATCTGGGTGCGGCAATGCTGGACCAGAACTGGCACCAGGTCAGCGCCAGCGACGTGCCCGATGCCGCAGGCGTGATGGCGTTCGAAGCCAAGGCCCTGCAGCAGGACGGCATCGCCTACGCGCCGGTGCCGCCGCGTTACAAGACCCCGTATTTCAGCCACATCATGGGCGGTTACGCGGCCGGCTATTACGCCTACATCTGGTCGGAAGTGCTCGATGCCAACACCCAGCAGTGGTTCAAGCAGCACGGCGGGCTGAGCCGCGCCAACGGCGATCGCTTCCGCAAGACCCTGCTCTCGCGCGGCGGCAGCGTGGATGCGATGGAGCTGTTCCAGAACTTTGCCGGCCATGCACCGCAGATCGAGCCACTGCTCGAAAAGCGTGGCCTGAGCGCGCAAGGCGGCGATGGCGCCACCCCGGACGCGCCGCAGTCCAAGCCGTAATGGCCGCTGCATAGGCAACGACGCCGCCCGGAGCGATCCGGGCGGCGTTGTCGTTTCAGGCGATGTCGGGTGCGAACGCTACGCTGCCTGATCAGAGCTCGACTGCGTCCACTCCATCGAGCAACTTCTTCAACAGCTTTTCCAGGCGTACCTGTTCGGGTTCGCTCATGCCTGCGGTTTCTGCATGCAACAACGTACATGCGTCGGGCAGCAGGCTTTCGATCAGCACCAGGCCTGCCGGCTGCAGGGTCAGCACGATCTTGCGTCGATCGTCCGGGCTGCTGCCGCGCGCGATCAATCCCTTCTCGCACAGCTGGTCGGTCAGGCGCGTGATGTTGGCAGGCTTTTCGCTGGCCGCCTCGGCCACTTCGGTCGGCGTGATCGCCTGCTCCGGCGTGCCGTACAACATCATCAGGATCTCGTACTCCGGCGGACTGATCCCATAGGGCTTGAGCCGCACGCAACTCTGCGTGTGCAGACGCTTGTAGAGATGCTTGATCAACCTCACCAGGACAGCCGGCTCCCGCGGAAAGGCTGGATAGCGCGCGCAGGTGTGGTCCACGCGGTTCGCGGTTTGATCGAAACTGCTCATATCACCCGTTTGATTACATTACTGAATGGCCAGGCCATTCAATCACATCGGTTGCAGGGCAACGGCTCAGTGAGCGAAAAGATGTGCATATTCCGGCGCGACCCACGGCAAGAGTGTGGATGCAGCCACCTCGGCCGTCTGTGTGCCATCCGAATAGGGGCCGACCTGATACGGCGGAAACACGAAGCGCACTGCAGCGATCTGCCCGGTGGCATTCAACACCGGCACGAACTGCGCGAAGTTGTCCACCTGCGCGGCAGTGCCCTCGGCAATCATGCGATCGGCAGAGGCCACCTGCTCGGCCTGTTCTTCCACCGGTACACGATCGGCTTCCACGCGCTGGGTTGCGGCGGCATGCAGCTGCGCGGCGACGTCGCGGCCGATCTTCTCCCAGCCCGCCGGATCGGGAACCATGGCCTGCGCCGTCAATTGTCTGCGCTCCTTGACCAACCACACGAAGCGGGCCACCAGGGGGTCGCCATGTGCGCCGCCGGTGTAGCGGCTGCCATCGGCGGAGACGACGATCAGATCGGCCGTCTGCACGAGCGTTTCGAAAGCCAGCGACAACTCGTAAGGCGCTGCAGGCTTGTCGTTACCCAAGCCGGACACCGCCTCCATCAACTCGCCGCGGGCGGCATTTGCATAGTTGCGGATCAGTGCGGTCAGTTCCGGGTACGCATCCAGCCCGCGCGGGTAGCTGATGCCCACCATGTAGGCAGGCGTTTGCTCGATCACATCTTCCAGCGGGCCGCTCTGCACCAGCAAAGGCTCCTGCGCCGGCGTTGCGCTCGCGGCCGCATCGGCCGCCGGTTCTGCGAGTTCGGGCGTGGCGGGTTCGCGCTGGGTACAACCCGCCAACAGCGCCAGCACCAGCAGGCCCCGTACACCATTCACTGCAAGCAACCGCCCCATTCCCACCTGCTCCCCTGATCGAACCATCTGCTGCCGGCACTCAGGCCAGCAGATCCTGAAATTGTTGATGCCGGCGGACGTACGCCGCGGCGTAGCTGCAAGCCGGCACCACCGTCAGCCCGTGCTCGCGCGCGAAGTTCAAAGCGGCCTCGACCAGCGTGGCGGCAATTCCTCGCCCTGCGATCGCGTCCGGCACCAGCGTGTGTGTGATGGTCATGCGCGCACCGTCGCGGTCATAGATCAGCTCGGCACGTTGTCCATCGGTGTCTACGACGAAGTGCTGCTGACTCGGTTCGTGTACGGCGTGCACTGTCGCTGCCTCCATCGTGGTCTGCGCCTGGCAGTGAGTGTTTGCCAAGTGTGACCAGCGCGACGCCGCGCCTGCGTGAAAATGAACCCACGCTGTGACCGCCCGCGCAGCCTGGCAGACCTGTTCTCAAGTTCGCTCAGGCAACGCCGATAGCTGACTCGAAGGCGCTCGCTGCAACCGGTCTCCGGCATGGCCAGCTCCCTCTTACCTACGAGGAGTCACCGCATGCACAACGATTCGGCCGGACACACCGCAGACAGCGACAGCTCGTTGCTCGAGGGCCTGTTCCAATTCGCCATCACCGGCGACACCCACAACCCCGATTTCGCCCAACTCAACGATACCGTCTACCAGCGCCTGCAGCAGGCCTATGGCGCGACCTCGGGTGCAGCGCTCGGCAGCACCACCGATCAGGAACGCAACGCGGCCTGAAGCCGGCGTCGCTGCATCTGCCGGGGCTGGCGCCGCCATCGTGCCGGCCCTGGCGCAGTCTGCAGGACCCGCCGATTGGCACCGCTGCAACGTGCGTGGCCATCGCTGCCTGGCGGACGCCTCGCTGCCGCCGGCGGACACTCAGCCAAAGCGCGGATTGGACAGCTGCTCCAGAAAGACCTGCCACACACGCGGCTCCATGATCAGCATGAACATCACCCCGAATGCCGCGCCGGCCAGATGCGCGCTGTGGTTGATGCGGTCGCCGCCGCGGCGGTCCATCCACAGGCTGTAGCCCACATAGAACACCGCATAGATGATCGCCGGTGCCGGAATGAACAGCACCAGGATGATCGTCCACGGCTGCAGCAGGATGAAGGCGAACAACACCGCCGACACCGCACCGGACGCACCCAGGCTCAAATAGTTGGGGTTGTGCTGGTTCTTCAGATAGCTGGGCAGGATCGACACCACCAACGCAGCCAGATAGAACAGCGGATAGGTCAGCACGCTGCCGGTCAGCTGTGTCATCACGTTCTCGATCACCCGGCCGAAAAAGAACAGCGTGATCATGTTGAAGACCAGGTGACCCAGGTCGGCATGAATGAAACCGTAGGTCACCAGCCGGTCGTACTGCCGGTTCTTGTCCAGCGCCGGCGGCCACAGGATCAGCCGGTCGGCCAGCTTGCGGTTGTTGAACGCCATCCACGAGACGATGCCGGTGATGGCGATCAGGATCAGGGTAATCATGCAGACCTCAGGCAGAGCGGTAATTGTCGACCATGCGATAACGGCGCGCGTACAGGCCGAAGGCCAGCGCCGCCAGAAACGCAAACGCTGCGAAGAAGAACATCAGGAATGCCGCCTCGCTGAGCCCAGTATCGGCGATATGCGAGGTCACCGTCGCGTTGCGCACCGCCACGTTCGATAGCAGCACCCACAGGTTGCCGACGGTGGTGGTGAGATACCAGAAACTCATCACCACGCCCTTCATCGATGCCGGTGCCTGGCTGTAGGCGAACTCGATGCCGGTGGCTGACACCAGCACCTCACCGAAGGTGAGCAAGGCATAGGGCAGGATCTGCCAGGCGATGTGCATCGGCTCGCCGCCGTCCATGACCACCTGGATCGCCCCGACCGCAATCCACGCCACGCCACTGAAGGCAATGCCGCTGGTCATGCGACGCAACGGCGTCGGCTCCCAGCCGCCACGGCGCAGCAGCGGGTACAGCACCAGGTTGTTGAAGGGAATCAGCAGCATCACCAGCAACGGGTTGAGCGCCTGCATCTGCGAGGCGGTGAACCAGGCCGGCATGGTCATCTCCCGTCCCTGCAGCACCCAGGTGGACGCCTTCTGGTCGAACAGGGAAAAGAACGGCGTCACCAGCGCGAAGATCACCAGCACGCGCAGCAAGGCACGCACACCTTCCACGGCCGCGTCCGGATGCGTGCCGCGTGCACGCTCCAGTTGCCACCAGGTACCGCCGCCGATCCCGGCCAGCAGCAGCACCAGCGCCATGCACAGGCAGATCACGATGCCCAGCGGGGCCACCAGCGCCAGGCAGGCCAGTGCAGCCACCACCGAAAGGACGGCCAGCACCAGGCCGGGCCGCCCCTGCCCCGGCGCGCGTGCCAGCAACGCCGTCCGCACCACCGCGCCAAACCCGTGCGGATCTTTCGGCGGCAGCGGCACCCGCACGTAGCGGCTGCGGCCCAGCCAGAACACCAGCGTGGCCACGAACATCAGGATGCCGGGGATGCCGAACGCCCAGGACGGGCCAAGATTTTTCAAGGCCAACGGAATCAGCAGCGAGGCGAACAGCGAGCCGAAATTGATGATCCAGTAAAAGGCATCGAACACCACCTTGGCCAGGTGCTTGTTGGACTGGTCGAACTGGTCGCCCATGAACGAGGCCACCAGCGGCTTGATGCCGCCCGCGCCCAGCGCGATCAAGCCCAGCCCGACAAAGAACCCGCTGCGGCTGCCTTCGAACGCCGCAAGACAGGCATGCCCGGCGCAGTACACCAGGCTGAACCACAGGATGGTGTTGTATTTGCCGAAGAAGCGATCGGCCAGCCAGCCCCCCAGCAGCGGGAAGAAATACACCCCGATCATGAAGCTGTGCAGGATGTGCTTGGCTTCGGCCTCGCGGCCCGGCGCGCCAACCTCCTGCAGCAGCAGTGAGGTGATCAGGAACTGCACCAGGATGTTGCGCATCCCGTAGAAGCTGAAACGCTCGCAGGCTTCGTTGCCGATGATGAAAGGAATCTGGCGCGGCAGGCGCGCACCGGCGGTAGGGCCCGGCAAGGTGGAGGTGGTCAAAGGCGGTCCGGTCGAGCGGTAGACAGGCGCTATCGTACCGGCGCCAGGACGTCGCCGGCCATGCGGTCCTGCCGTGCACAGCGCACCGCACGGCCGATGCGCAGGACACTGGTGCGTTCGATGTCATCAAACGCCTGTGCATTGCGCATGGAGGCGCAGCGAAAAGCAGCGCCGACCGGGCGCTCGCGCTCGCTGCTGGCCGCCGCCCATGCCGCAGTGCAGATTGGCCTGCCCGCTCGGCTCGGCTACATTGCAAACGTTTTCCTGGAACACTGGACCGCTGGATGCCCCGCTTCACCCGCCTGGCCCTGAGCCTGTTGCTGCTGACTTCCACCCCTGCCGCGCTTGCCGCCGCGCCGCTGACCACGCAGGCCGAGCGCAGCGGCTTCGTGCAGACCGGCCGCTATGACGAAGTCATCGCGCTGTGCGATGCGTTTGCGCAGCGCTGCCCGCAGGCGGTGCGCTGCATCCAGTTCGGCACCACGCCGGAAGGCCGGCCGATGAAGGCCCTGGTCGTCTCCACCAGTGGCGCGCTCGACGCGCAATCGGCCGTGCAGCGCAAGCTGCCGGTGGTGTTGATCCAGGGCGGCATCCACGCCGGCGAGATCGATGGCAAGGACGCGGGCTTCCTGGCATTGCGCGAATTGCTCGACGGCAAGGCCGGCAAAGGCGTGCTCGACAAACTGGTGTGGGTATTCGTGCCGGTGTTCAACGTCGATGGTCATGAGCGCTTTGGCGCCTGGAACCGGCCCAATCAACGCGGCCCCGAACAGATGGGCTGGCGCACCACCGCGCAGAACCTCAATCTCAACCGCGATTACGTCAAGGCCGACGCGCCCGAGATGCAGGCCATGCTGCGCCTGGTGCAGCAGTGGGACCCGCTGATGTATGTGGACCTGCACGTCACCGATGGCGCCAAGTTCGAGCACGACGTGTCGGTGCAGGTGGAGCCGGTGCATGCCGGCGATGCGACCTTGCAGCGCGACGGCACGCGCTGGCGCGACGCAGTACTGGCGGATCTGAAAAAACAGGGCTCGCTGCCACTGCCCTACTACCCCTCCTTCGTACACGAAGACGACCCTGCCTCCGGCTTTGCCGACGATGTCTCGCCGCCACGCTTCTCGCACGGGTATTTCCTGCTGCGCAACCGCTTCGGCATGCTGGTGGAAACGCATTCGTGGAAGGACTACCCCACACGCGTGCGGGTGACCCGCAATGCCATCGTGTCGGTGCTGCAGCAGACTGCACGCAATGGCACGCAGTGGCGCGCCGATGCACTGGCTGCCGACCAACGCGCCATGCAGCTGGCTGGCACATCCGAGCCGTTGAGCTTTGCGGCCGGCCCGCAGGCGCGCACGGTCGCGTTTCGCGGCTATGCATACACACGCACGCCGTCGCCGATCTCCGGCGCGTTGATGACGCACTACGACGAGCGCACACCGCAAATCTGGAAAGTGCCGCTGCGCGACCAGATCACGCCCGATGTGGTGGTGGATGCGCCGCGTGGCGGCTATCTGGTGCCGGCCGCGCAAGCGGCCCTGGTGGGCGAAAAACTGCGCCTGCACGGCATCGACTTCATGACCATCGGCAGTGCGGCCACGCGCCAGGTGCAAACCTTCCGCGCCGACAAGGCCAGCGCTGCAGCGCGTTCCAACGAAGGCCATCAAAACCTGCAGGTCAGTGGGCAGTGGCGCGATGAAACCCGCGCCGTGCCGGCCGGCTCGCTGTTCGTGCCGATCGCCCAACCCAAGGCGCGCCTGGTGATGGCGATGCTGGAACCGCAGGCGCCGGATTCGCTGCTGCAGTGGGGCTTTTTCAACACCGCGTTCGAGCGCAAGGAATACATGGAAGCCTATGTCGCCGAAGAGGTGGCGCGCAACATGCTCGCCAACGATGCCGCATTGAAGGCGCAATTCGAACAGCGCATCGCCAGCGACCCGGACTTTGCCAAGGATCCGCAGGCACGGCTGGAATTCTTCGCCAAGCGCCATTCTTCGTGGGATGAGCGCTACCAGCTCTACCCGGTCCTGCGCACCGCGCAGACCGGCTTCTAACCGCCACGCCGATTCCGGCGGCGGCAGCGCGGCATAGCCGCGTCCACCCGATTCGGGCACTTCGGTGCCCACACGTTCGTTACGACCCAGCACTACAAGGACACCCCGTGCCACAGCTCGATATGAAAACGTTTACACATCGCCAGAACCGCCCGCGCCCCCTGGTCCTGGCGGTAGTCATGGGCCTGGGCATTGCCCTGGCTGCACCGCTGGCAGTCGCACAAGGCGCACCGTCGTCGCAGCCGTGGATGGACACCGCATTGACTGCGGACCAGCGCGCCGACCGCTTGCTGGCGCAGATGACCGACGACGAAAAATTTCAGATGTTGCGCAGCTACTTCGGCCTGGGTACGGACAAGATTCCCAAGCCCGAAGGCGCGCTGGGCTCGGCCGGTTACGTGCCCGGCGTTCCGCGCCTGGGCATCCCCGCGCAGCAGCTGGCCGATGCCGGTGTCGGCGTGACCAACCCGGGGGGCATCCGCAAGGGCGACTTCGCTACCGCGATGCCATCGGGCCCGTCCACGGCATCGAGCTGGAACCCGCAACTGGCGTATGCCGGTGGCAAGACCATGGGCCGCGAATCCTGGCAGCAGGGCTTCAACGTGTTGCTGGCCGGCAGCGTCAATCTGCAGCGCGACCCGCGCAACGGGCGCAATTTCGAATACGCCGGCGAAGATCCGTTGCTGGCCGGCACCATGGTCGGCGAGTCGATCCGCGGCGTGCAGAGCGAACATGTGTTGTCGACGATGAAGCACTACGCGCTCAACGACATGGAAACGCGGCGCAACTTCCACAGCGCCGATATCGGCGAGCAGGCGATGCACGAGTCGGATCTGCTGGCCTTCGAGATCGCGCTGAAGGTCGGCGACCCGGCCTCGGTGATGTGTTCGTACAACAAGATCAACGGCATCTACGGCTGCGAGCACGATTACCTGCTCAACCAGGTACTCAAGCAGGAATGGAAATACCCCGGTTACGTGATGTCCGACTGGGGCGGCGTGCATAGCGGATCCAAGGCGGCGTTGGCCGGGCTGGATCAGCAATCGGCCGGCGAAGTGTTCGACGCGGCGGTGTTCTTCGACGCGCCGTTGCGCATGGCGGTGTCGGCCGGCGTGGTGCCGCGTGCGCGTTTCGACGACATGGTCAAGCGCGTGCTGCGCAGCCTGTTCGCGCATGGCGCCTTCGATCACCCGACCCAGCGCCAGCCGATCGACGGCAAGGCCGGTCTCTTGGCTGCGCAGCATGTGGCCGAGGAAGGCAGCGTGTTGCTGCGTAACGAGCAGGCCACCTTGCCGCTGTCCAGGGACGTGCGCCGCATTGCCGTGATCGGCGGCTACGCCGACAAGGGCGTGATGTCCGGCGGCGGCTCCTCGCGCGTGGACTACACCATCAACGGCGGCAACGCGGTACCGGGCATCACGCCGACCACGTGGCCCGGCCCGGTGATCATCCACCCGTCGTCGCCGTTGCAGGCGCTGCGCGCCGCGTTGCCGAATGCGCAGATCGATTACCTGGACGGCAAGGACCGTGCAGCTGCCGCACGCGCGGCCAAGGCTGCCGATGTGGCGATCGTGTTCGCCACCCAGTGGGCCGCCGAATCGGTGGATCTGCCGGACATGCGCCTGCCCGACAACCAGGACGCCTTGATCGAAGCGGTGGCCAAGGCCAACCCCAAGACCACCGTGGTGCTGGAAACCAACGGACCGGTGCGCATGCCGTGGGCCGAGCGCGTGCCGGCGGTGCTGCAGGCGTGGTACCCGGGCATCGGTGGCGGCGAGGCGATCGCCAACCTGCTGACCGGCGCGGTGAACCCGTCCGGCCACCTGCCGGTGACCTGGCCGGTGGACGAATCGCAGCTGCCGCGCCCCTCGATTCCGGGCCTGGGCTTCAAGCCGGCCAAGCCGGGCGAAGACAGCATCGACTACGCCATCGAAGGCGCCAACGTCGGCTACAAGTGGTTCGCCGCACGCAATCTCACCCCGCGCTACCCGTTCGGCCACGGGCTGTCGTACACCCAGTTCCGCATGGGCGGGCTGCGCGTGGACGCCAACGGCAGCCAGCTCACCGCCAGCTTCGAGGTGGAAAACATCGGCCCGCGCGAAGGCGCCGCGGTGCCGCAGCTCTACGTCACCCTGCCCGACGGCCACGCCACCCCGCTGCGCCTGATCGGCTGGCAGAAGCTCACGCTCAAGCCGGGCGAAAAGCGCAGCGTGCAGGTGGTGGCCGAGCCCAAGACCTTGGCCGACTTCGATGCCAAGGCGCGCCGCTGGAACATCGCGGCGGGCGCGTATCGTGTGCAGCTGGCACGTTCGGCCAGCGAACCGGTGCAAAGCGTGGAGGTCGCCCTGCAGGCCACGCAGTTGCCGTGAGCGGCCCCGCGGCGGACGCATGCTGCCCGCATCCGCCGCCCCGCCGCCGCCCTGGTCACGCGCATCGCAAGCGACGCTAAAATTTTGCAAAAGATGCGTTGACAGCCACGCGCGCAGCTTGCACAATTCGCCCCCTGAGTCGCCCAGGTGGCGGAATTGGTAGACGCACTAGCTTCAGGTGCTAGCGGGGGCAACTTCGTGGAGGTTCGAGTCCTCTCCTGGGCACCACGACTCACGGTAGATCGTAAAAAACCTCGTCTCGGCGGGGTTTTTTGCGTTTCGGGCATCAGTGTTGCGAGGTCTTCATTTGCCAAGGCCTGCGTCAGGTCATGCATCGCATCGAACTGCTTGGCGCTGCGACAGTCGGCCAACCTGGCTAAATCCCGAACGAAGAAAAACCCCGCATTTCAGCGGGGTTTTTCATGCTCAACCCGCTGCCGCGCTCAGCGCTCAGTGCCCACCAGCCGCTGCCGCGCCGCCGGCACCCGCACCGAACGGCGGCTTGGCCAGCCACAGGAAGAAGATGATCGCCAGGAAGGTCCAGCCGAGCAGGTAGAAGATGTCGTTGAAGCCCATCTGCGAGGCCTGGTGGTTGATCATGTTGTTGAGCGAGGCCGCGCCGCGTTGCAGGTCGCCCTGCCCCATTGCGGTGACCTGCTCCTGCATGCCCGGCGTGTAGACCGAGATGTGTTCGGTGATATGCGCGTGGTGCACCTGGGTGCGGCGTGCCCATAAATAGGTGGTCAACGATGCGGCGAAGCTGCCGCCCAGCGTGCGCAGAAATGTCGCCAGGCCGGAGCCCGCAGCAATCTCGCGCCCATCCAGATCCGACAGCAGGATCTGCAGCACCGGCATGAAGAACAACGCGACGCCCACGCCCATCACCAGCTGAATGGTCGCGACGTGGCCGAAGTCCACCTGCAGGTTGAAGTTGGAGCGGAAGAAGCTGGTGAACGACATGAAGACAAAGGCGATGGTCGCCAGCATGCGCAAGTCGAAACGCAACGCATACTTGCCCACGAACGGCGTCATCAATACCGGCAGGATGCCGATCGGCGCGGTGGCCAGGCCGGCCCAGATCGCGGTGTAGCCCATGTCGCGTTGCAGCCATTGCGGGATCAGCAGGCTGACGCTGAAGAACGCCGCATACGCCACCACCATGGCCAGCGTGCCGGCGCGGAAGTTGCGATGCCGGAACAGCTTGAGGTCGACGATGGGGTCCTTGTCGGTGAGTTCCCAGATCACGAACACCACCAGCGCCACCGCAGCGACGCAGGCCAGCACCACGATCTTGTCGGACGAGAACCAGTCTTCGTCATTGCCCAGATCCAGCACCAGCTGCAGCGCACCCACGCCGACCACCAGCAGGATCAGGCCGATGTAGTCCATGCGCGGCTTTTCGAGTTGCTCGGGGCGATTGCGCAACTGCGAGCCCACGATACTGCTGGCGATGATGCCCAGCGGCACGTTGATCAGGAAGATCCATTCCCAGCTGTAGTTGTCGGTGATCCAGCCGCCGAGGATTGGCCCGGCGATCGGCGCCACCACGGTGATCATGGCCAACAAGGCGAGCGCCTGCCCGCGTTTTTCGCGTGGGTAGATCGACACCAGCAGGCTCTGGGTGATCGGGTACATCGGCCCGGCCACGAAGCCCTGCAGCGCACGCGACACCACCAGCATGCCCATGCTCTGCGCCAGGCCGCACAGCAGCGAGGCGATGGTGAAGGCCAGCGTGGACCACACGAACAATTTGGTCTCGCCAAACCGACGGCTCAGCCAGCCGGTCAGCGGCAAGGCGATCGCGGTGCTGACCGCGAACGAGGTGATGACCCAGGTGGCCTGCTGCGAACTGGCGCCGAGATTGCCGGCGATGGTCGGCAGCGAGACGTTGGCGATGGTGGTGTCCAGCACCTGCATGAACGAGGCCATGGCCAGGCCCACGGTGCACAGCGCCACGCTGGCCGGGCGAAAGCCGGCAGCGGGCGCAGGCGCCGCCGGGCCGCCGGGCGCGGTGGGAGCTTGCGAAGACATGGTGGCTCAGCCCGCCTTGGTGGCAGCCTGCGACGGCAGGTTGTCCTGAATGATGCGATGGATGTCGGCGTCGGCAGCCTGCAACTGCTGGGCATACACGTCGGTGGAGAACACCGCGCCGGTCGCAGGCTTGGTCGGCAGCACGCTGCCCTGCTGGTCGTGCAGATTGACCTCGACCTTCATCGACAGGCCGATGCGCAATGGATTGCCCGCCAACTGCTTGCTGTCCACCGCAATGCGCACCGGCACGCGCTGCACGATCTTGATCCAGTTGCCGCTGGCGTTCTGCGCCGGCAACAGCGAGAACGCGCTGCCGGTGCCCAGGCCCAGGCTTTCAATGCGGCCGGTGTAGTCCACGCCACCGCCGTACAGATCCGAGTGCAGTTCCACTTCCTGGCCCAGGCGCATGTGCTTGAGCTGGGTTTCCTTGAAGTTGGCTTCCACCCACACCTGCTCCAGCGGCACCACCGCCATCAGCACGCTGCCGGGCTGCACGCGCTGGCCAACCTGCGCCGAACGCCGCGCGACATAACCGGACACCGGTGCCACCACGCCGGTACGTGCGTGGTTGAGATAGGCCTGGCGCACCTGCGCTGCGGCGGTCTGCACGTCCGGCTGGCTGGCCAGGTCGCTGTCGTCCACCAGCGCGCGATTACGCTCGAAGCTCTCGCGCGAGCCGCTCACCGCGGCCTCGGCAGCCGCCAGTTCTTCGCGGGCATGCGCCAGTTCTTCGTTGGAAATGGCACCGCTGGCGGCCAGATTCCTGCGTCGCGCAAAGTCGGCACGGGCGCTGCGCAGCGTCACTTCGCGCGCAGACACTTCGGCCTGCGCACCTTCCACGCTGCGGTACAGACCGCGCACCTGGCGCACGGTCTTGGCCAGGTTGGCTTCGGCCTGCTGCAGTGCCACGGCGGTATCGGCCGGGTCCAGCTGCACCAGCAACTGGCCGCGCTCCACGCGCATGCCGTCTTCGGCGCCGATGCTCACCACGGTGCCGCCCACCATCGGGGTGATCTGCACCTGGTTGCCCTGCACGTAGGCGTCGTCGGTGTCTTCGTGCCAACGGCCGACCAGGAAGTACCACGCCACCAGACCGATGATCGCCACGATCACCAGAATGGCCACGATGCGCAGCGCCGCACGGCGCTTGCTGGGCGCAGCCGGCGCGGGTTGGGAAGAAGTTGGAGTGCTCTGGCTCATCGTCGCTGTCTCAGGAATTCGGTTGTGCGGAGGTGGTCGCGGTGCGTGCGGTGTCGCGTGCGGGCTCCGGCGTGAATCCGCCGCCCAGCGCACGCTGCAACCTCACCGAGGCCAGGAGTTGTTGCGACTGCAGCCCGGCCATGCGCTGGCGTGCGACGAGCAACTGCTCCTGCACGCTGAGCACTTCCAGATAGCTGCCGATGCCGGCGCGGTAACGCTGCTGCGCCAACCCGAACGCGGCGTTGACCGTCTGCACGGCCTCGTCCTGCGCCTGCACGCGCTGCTGCAGCGAGCGCACCGCGTTGACCTGGTCGGCCACTTCGCGCAGCGCGGCAATCACCTTCTGGTTGTAATCGGCCACGGCCAGGTCGTACTGCGCATCGCTGCCGGCCAGATTGGCGCGCAGCTTGCCGCCGTCGAAGATCGGCAGGCTCAATGCCGGCGCCACCAATCCGAACACCGAGCCGCTTTCCAGCAGCTTGCCGATATCCGGGTTGACCGCCCCCCCCAGCGCGGTGAGGTTGAGGCTGGGATAGAAGCGCGTCTTGGCGACCGCGATGTCCTTGTCGGCGGCCTCCACGCGCCAGCGCGCCGCCACTACGTCGGGGCGACGGCCCAGTAGATCGGCCGGCAGGTTGCTCGGCAGCTGCATGGCGATCGATGCGGCGATGGCAGGCCGTGCGATGTCCAGCCCGCGATCCGGCCCCTGCCCGACCAACGCGGCCAGCGCAGTGCGCGCCTCGTCGATCTGCTGCTGCGCGGATTGCACCTGCTGCTGCGCGGCCGGCACGCGCGCCTGCGCCTGGCGCACCTGCAGCTCGCTATCGATGCCGGTGCTGCGGCGTTGCCGGGTAAGCTCCAGGGTCTTCTGCGCGCGGCCCAGCTCGTCGTTGGCCACGTCGTGCAGGCTCCAGGCATAGGCAAGCTGCGCGTAGCCTTCGGCGATCGCTGCGGACAGGTTCAGGCGCGCGGCCTGTGCATCCACCTCGGCCGCATGTGCCTGGTCCACCGCTGCTTCCCAGGCGCTGCGCTTGCCGCCCCACAGATCCACGCCATAACGGAAATCCAGCACCACCTGCGCGCTGCCGCCGTAACTGCCGCCCAGTTCCTCGCCGACCATCGATTCGGGCAACTGCAACCCGGTATAGCCGCCGGACACCGACAGGCTGGGGCCACGGTCGGCCTGGGCCGAACCGATGCGCGCCTGCGCCTGCCGCAGCCGCGCATCGGCTGCGGCAAGGCTGGGGCTGTGCTGCAGGCCTTCGGCAATCAGGGCATCCAGCTGCGCATCGCCGAGCGCGCGCCACCAGTCGCTGGCCGGCCATGCGGCGGAACTCAGCCCGGCCTGCGTCAGAGTGCGCTCGGCATGCACGTCGCCGGGCTGCAGCACGGTGCCTTGCGGCGCCAGGCCACGGCTGCTGGCACATGCAGCCAGCGCCAGGCTCAGCGCGGTGAGGACAAGCGGCCGCGCCAGGCGCGTCGAGCGCGGGCGCAGCGTCTGGAGAAGGGAGCTAGCAGCGTTCATGAGTTGAGTGCATCGCGGACACGGATGAGAAGAGAGGTGAGTTGCTCGCGCTCGGGCGCCGACAGGTCGCGCAGGCCGTGCTCGATGGCACGCTCGCCACGCGCGCGCAGCCGCTCCCACAGCGCCAGACCTTGGTCGGTCATGACGATCTGCAGCGCGCGGCGGTCCTGCGCATGCGGCTCGCGCCGTACCGCGCCGAGCGCTTCGAGCTTGTCGAGCAGGCGGGTGACCGCGCTCGGGGTCTGGTCCAGGGCCAGCGCCAGTTCGTTGGCCGTACAGGGCGAACGCACTGCCAGGACCTTCAGCCCCACGTAGTGGCTGAAGCCGAAGTCGGGCAGCTCGCCCTTCATCTCGGCGTCGAGTTGGCGCATCAGCGCGTCGCGCACCTGGCGCAACAGCAGGCCGAACGACGGCGAGGCGGTGGGCGATAGGTCCATGCCAGACATTTTGTTCCGAAAAATATATTTGTCAACGCAAATATCTTATGCGGTATTAAACCGCGCTCAAGGATCGCCACGATACGCGCCGCGATTGCTGGCCCGCTAATACAATTGCGCCAATGACTATCGAAAACCCGCCAACCACAATCGATGCCCTGCCACCCGGCATCCGGGCCAGTTTCGAGTGGGCACACGGGCCAGTGCTGATCGCGTTCCTGGCCGACCTGCGTGCGGTGTGGGCACCGGAAACCGCCTGGCATTCCCACGTGCGCGGCCAGCTGATGTTTGTCGAACAGGGGGTGCTCACCGTGCACACCGAACAGGGCACGCTGTCGCTGCCACCCGGCTGCGCCGGCTGGATGCCGCCCGGCCGGCAGCACACCGTGGAGCTGGCCGGGCCGATGCGCGGCTGGGGCGTGGTGGTGCGGCCCGATGCCTGCCATGCCCTGCCCGCACAGGGCGGCGTGATCCGCCTGACTGGGCTGGCACGCGAAGCGATCATGCGTGCCGCCAGCTGGCCGCTGGATCAGCCGCTGGACGCTGCCCAGCAACGGCTGGCCGCGGTGCTGCTGGACGAACTGTGCCAGGTGCAGATCGACCACCTGCACCTGCCCATGCCGGCCGACCGCCGGCTGCTGCGCATCGCCCGCCAGCTGCTCGACACCCCGGCCGACCCGCGCCCGCTCGAAGCCTGGGCCGACTGGGGCGGGCTATCGCCGCGCAGCCTGAGCCGGCATTTCCGTGCCGAGACCGGCCTGAGTTTTGCGCAATGGCGGCAGCAGGCGCGGCTGGCCGAAGGCCTGCGCCGGCTCAGCCAGGGCAGCCCGGTGGCGCAGGTGGCCGACCAGCTGGGCTATAGCGGTCCCAGCGCCTTCGTCAGTGTGTTCCACCGCCATTTCGGCGCCCCGCCCACCCGTTATCTGGCCGCCGGCCATGCGCGCGGCTTGGCATCCCCCGCCGCATCCGGATAATCGGCGCTCTTCGAGTCCGCGCCCTGGTGCGGGTTCCTCTTTCGCAGGACCTGGCTTTACATGACCGATCTGACCCGCCCCACCTTCCACGGCTTCGAACAGCTGCCGCTGCGCGAGTACGCCGAACGCGCCTATCTCGACTATTCGATGTACGTGGTGCTCGACCGCGCCCTGCCATTCCTGGGCGATGGCCTGAAGCCGGTGCAGCGGCGCATCATCTTCGCCATGAGCGAGCTGGGCCTGAATGCCGCCGCCAAGCCGAAGAAATCCGCGCGCACCGTGGGCGATGTGATTGGTAAGTACCACCCGCATGGCGACAGCGCCTGCTACGAGGCACTGGTGCTGATGGCCCAGCCGTTCTCGTACCGTTACCCGCTGATCGAAGGTCAGGGCAACTTCGGCTCGACCGACGACCCCAAGTCGTTCGCGGCGATGCGCTATACCGAATCCAAGCTGACCCCGATTGCCGAAGTGCTGCTGGGCGAAATCAGCCAGGGCACCACCGACTGGGCGGCCAACTTCGACGGCACCCTGGAAGAACCCACCTGGTTGCCGGCGCGCCTGCCGCACCTGCTGCTCAACGGCACCACCGGCATTGCGGTCGGCATGGCCACCGACGTGCCGCCGCATAATCTCAACGAGATCGTCAGCGCGCTGCTGCGCCTGCTCGACGACCCCGATGCCAGCGTCGCCGACCTGTGCGAGCACGTGCTGGGCCCGGACTACCCGACCACCGCGGAAATCATTACCCCGGCCGCCGATCTGCGAAACATCTACGAAACCGGCCACGGCAGCGTGCGCGCACGTGCCACCTACAAGAAAGAACACGCCAACATCGTCATCGACGCGCTGCCGTACCAGGTGTCGCCGTCCAAGGTGATCGAACAGATCGCCCAGCAGATGCGCGCCAAGAAGCTGCCATGGCTGGAGGACATCCGCGACGAATCCGACCACACCAGCCCGGTGCGGGTGGTGCTGGTGCCGCGCTCCAATCGCGTGGATGCCGAACAGCTGATGGGCCACCTGTTCGTCACCACCGATCTGGAACGCAGCTACCGCGTCAACCTCAACGTGATCGGCCTGGATGGCCGTCCGCAGGTCAAGAACCTCAAGCACCTGCTGAGCGAATGGCTGACCTTCCGCAGCGACACGGTCACCCGCCGCCTCAACCATCGCCTGCAAAAGGTCGAGCGCCGTCTGCACCTGTTGGAAGGCCTGTTGATCGCCTTCCTCAACCTGGACGAAGTGATCCGCATCGTCCGTAGCGAAGACGAACCCAAGCCGGTGCTGATCGCGCGCTTCGCGCTGAGCGAGGAACAGGCCGAATACATCCTGGAAACCAAGCTGCGCCAGCTGGCGCGCCTGGAAGAAATGAAGATCCGCGGTGAGCAGGAAGCCCTCGCCAAGGAACGCGCGCAGATCATGGCCATCCTGGACAGCAAGCCCAAGCTCAAGAAGCTGATCAAGGACGAACTCACTGCCGACGCCAAGAAGTTCGGCGATGCGCGCCGTTCGCCGCTGGTGCAGCGTGGCGCCGCGCAGGCCATCGACGAAACCGAGATGGTCGCCAGCGAACCGATGACCGTGGTGCTGTCGGAAAAGGGCTGGGTGCGCGCCGCCAAGGGCCACGAGGTCGATCCGGCCGGCATGTCGTATCGCGAAGGCGATGGCCTGCGGGCGGCGGTGCGCAGCCGCAGCACCCACCAGGTGGCATTCCTGGATTCCGATGGCCGCGCCTATTCCACCGCCGTGCACACCCTGCCCTCCGCGCGTGGCAATGGCGAACCGCTGACCGGGCGCTTCTCGCCGGCCTCTGGCGCCGCGTTCCAGGTCATGGCCAGTGCCGACAACGCCACCCGCTTCGTGCTGGCGTCCTCGCACGGCTACGGTTTCGTCACCCGCTTCGAAAACCTCACCGGCCGCAACAAGGCCGGCAAGGCGATGCTCAACCTCACCGCCGGCTCGCACGTGCTGACGCCGGCGCAGGTGAACAACCCGCAGACCGACCGGATTGTCGCGGTGACCAGCGCCGGCAACCTGCTGGCGGTGCCGGCGACCGAGGTGCCCGAGCTGGACAAGGGCAAGGGCAACAAGATCATCGAGATCCCCAAGGCCAAGCTCGGCACCGAGCGTGTAGTGGCGGTGGTGGCGGTCGCTCCGGGCAATACCCTGCTGGTGCGCAGCGGCGCCCGCACCATGAGCCTGTCGTTCAAGGATCTGGACACGTATGTGGGCGCGCGTGCTAGTCGTGGGTCCTTGTTGCCGCGTGGGTGGCAGAAGGTGGATGGGCTGGAAGTGCAGTAACGGGGGTTCACCCATCCGGCGCGCAGCGGCGCGGCTGGGACTGCGGGCGCCTTAGGCGACCGAGGCGCGGGCTGGACGTGCAGTAACGGTTGTTCACCCATCCGGCGCGCAGCGGCGCGGCTGGAACTGCGGGCGCCTCAGGCGACTGAGGCGCGGGTTGGAAGTGCAGTAACGGGTGTTCACCCATCCGGCGCGCAGCGGCGCGGCTGGGACTGCGGTCGCCTCAGGCGACCGAGGCGCGGTTGGAAGTGCAGTAACGCGGCTTCGCCATATGCCTGCGCGGCGGTGCGATCGGCGCCGCTGCGTTGGCTGATCGAGCTGCGTCAGCTGTAGTGCCAACGCTGTAATCGACATATCAATCGAGCGGCGCGCGCTGCGCATGCCGCGCAAGGACACGACGTTTCCATGGACACAGACTTCTGGCTGCAACGCTGGCAGCACGGACAGATCGGCTTCCACCAGCAGGAGGTCATGCCCCTGCTGCGCAAGCACTGGCCCAAGCTGCAGGTGCCCACTGACACCCGCGTACTGGTGCCGCTATGCGGCAAGACGATGGACATGCACTGGCTGGCCGCACAAGGCCATCGGGTGCTGGGCGTGGAATTGTCGCCGCTGGCAGTGGTGCAGTTTTTCGACGAAGCGGGCCTGCAACCGCAGCGTCGCATCAGCGCTGCCGGCGAGCATTTTGTCGCCGGTCCCATCGAGATCATTTGCGGCGATGCATTTGCCCTGGAGGCGAGCCTGCTCGCCGACTGCGGGGCGGTGTACGACCGCGCAGCGCTGGTCGCGTTACCGGAGGACCTGCGTCAACGCTATCTGGATACGACGTACGCGCGCCTGCCGGCAGACTGCCGCGGCCTGCTGATCACGCTGGAGTATCCGCAAGCCGAGAAAGCCGGTCCGCCGTTTTCGGTGGGCGCCGCGCAGGTACACGCGTTGCTGGACACCAACTGGCAGGTGGAAGTGCTGGAACGGCGCGACATCCTCGATCAGGAGCCGCGCTTTCGCGCCGATGGCGTCACCGCGCTGTCCACCGTCGTCTATCGCCTGCAACGCGGCTGATGGCGGCCGGCCAGGCACGCGCCTGGCCGCATCACACGCTGGCTGCTGCGCGCGGCCTTGCACCGCGCGTTCCTGCAGCCGTGGCGATCAACCGGCCACAGGGCCCTTGTCGATCTTCGAGGTCTGGTACAACTCCAGGCCGATCCGCTTGATCAGGCCGAGCTGCTGTTCCAGCCACCAGGCATGGTCTTCTTCGGTGTCCTGCAGCTGCTTGAGCAGCACGTCGCGGCTGACATAGTCGCCGTGCTCTTCGCACAGCTTCATGCCGGCAGCCAATGCTGCGCGCACTTCGTATTCGACGACCAGATCGCGCTCGAGCATCTCCACCACCGTCTTGCCCGGCGCAAACTCGGCCGGTCGCATGTCCGGGTCGCCTTCCAGGAACAGGATGCGCCGCAGCAACGCATCGGCGTGCTCGGTTTCCTCTTCCATTTCATGATTGATGCGCTCGTACAGCGCCATCAGGCCCTGATCCTCGTAGCGGCGCGAGTGCAGGAAATACTGGTCGCGTGCCGCCAGTTCGCCGCGTAGCAGCTGTTTGAGGTATTCGACGACTTCGGGATGGCCTTTCATGCTGTGCTCCAGTGACGCAATGCGCGCATGGTGCCCTAAGCCGGCGGGCAATGATCTAATCGGAATCACTTTCAGTTGCGCTTGCGGCCAGACCCATCGCGGTCATGCGCCGCAGGCACACTCGACAGTGGCGACCAGATGGACGGTGCATGCCGCAAGACGGGCGCGGCCGGCCTGCGGATCGGCGATCCCCGCGCTGCGCAGCCCGCCGCCACCGCATCGCGGCCTGTCAGCAATCCACACTCAGGGACATGAAAATGCGCAAATGGCTGGGCCGGCTGACACTGGCAATCGTGGTGCTGGCCCTGGCAGCCGGCGTGGCCCTGTATCTGCTGCTGCGCGGCAGCCTGCCACAGCTGGATGGCAGCACCGCTCTGGCCGGGCTGCACGCGCCAGTGCGCGTCCAGCGCGACCGGAACGGCGTGGTCACGCTGGATGCGGCCAGCCAGATCGATGCGATGCGCGCACTCGGCTACGTGCATGCTCAGGAGCGCTATTTCGAGATGGACCTGATGCGCCGTGCGCCCGCCGGCGAGCTGTCGGAGTTGTTCGGCGCCAAGGCGGTGGACCTGGACAAGCGCAACCGCGTCCACCGGCTGCGCGCACGCGTGCAGGCCAGCCTGCAGATTGCAGCCGGCAGCGAGCGTGCCGCGCTGCAGGCATATACCGACGGTGTGAACGCGGGGCTGACCGCGCTGCCGGTGCGCCCCTGGCCGTACCTGCTGCTGCGCCAGACGCCGCGTGCCTGGACCCTGGAGGATTCGATCCTGACCGGCATGGCGATGTACGCCGACCTGCAGGACAGCGACAACCAGACCGAACTGGCCGTCGCGCGTCTGCGCGCGGTGGTGCCACCGGCACTGGCGGCCTTGCTCGATCACCAGGGTTCCAGCTGGGACGCGCCGCTGTCCGGCCCCGCACAGGGCGATGCGGTGCTGCCGGATGCGGCGACGCTGGATCTGCGCCGCCTGCCGCATCCACCCGCCGCGCCGCAGGCCGAGCAGCCCACGCCGGGCAGCAACAATTTTGCAGTGGATGGCCGCCTGACCGCCGACGGCCGCGCCATCGTGGCCGACGACATGCACCTGGGCCTGCGCGCGCCCAACATCTGGTTCCGCGCGCGGCTGCGCTACCCCGACACGGCCGCAGCCGATGGCAAGGTGGATGTCACCGGCTTCACCCTGCCCGGCCTGCCGGCGGTGGTGGTCGGCAGCAATGGCCACGTGGCCTGGGCCTTCACCAACAGCTACATCGACACCGCCGACTTCGCGCGTCTCGCGCCGGCGACGCCGGATCACCCGCAGGCACTGACGACGCATGTCGAAACGATCCGCGTCGCCGGCGTGGCACCGGTGCGCTTTGAGGTGCGCGAAGCGGCATGGGGGCCGATCCTGCACGAAAATGCAGATGGCAGCGTGCTGGCGCTGCGCTGGGCCGCGCAGTTGCCCGGCGCCATCCGCCTGGACTTTGCGCAGATGAGCCGCGCACGCGACCTGCAGGACGCCTTCGCGGTAGCGGACCGCTCCGGCATTCCCGCGCAGAACCTGGTGGTCGCCGACCGCAGCGGGCGCATCGGCTGGCGACTGATCGGCGCGCGCCCTGCACGCAACCCCGGCTGCAGCCCGACCGGCATCGCCGACCTTGCAACCTCGCCACAGACCGCCGCGCCAGCGCCGACGACCACGCCGCCGGCCGCTTGCACACCGTGGCCGCTGCGCAGCGACGCAGCGCCCGCGCTGATCGACCCGCCCTCGCATCGGCTCTGGACCGCCAACAGCCGGGTTGTCGACGCGCAGCAACTGGCCACGCTGGGCAATGCCGGCTACGACCTGGGCGCACGTGCCCAGCAGATCCGCGACGCCCTGTTCGCCAGGCAGCGCTTCACCGAGCGCGATCTGCTGGCGATCCAGCTGGACGATCGCGCGGTGTTGCTGACACGTTGGTGGCAGGTGCTACGCGGCGTGGTCGCACACAGCAACGACCCGGCCTTGCAGCAAATCGAAGTCGCAACGCGGCGGTGGAGTGGCCATGCCTCCACCGATTCGGCCAGCTACCGTATCGTGCGCGAGTTCCGCGGCAACACCATCGCTGCGGTGGAAGCCGGCCTGCTTGCCCCCGGGAAAGCTGCGCTTGGCAATGACTTTCTGCCGCCACGTCGCGCGCAACTGGAAGGCGTCGTGTGGCCGCTTCTGCAACAGCGCCCGGCGCATCTGCTGCCACCAAGCTGTGCGAGCTGGGACCAGTTGCTTGGCGACGCCGCCCGTAGCGCGCAGCGTGAGCTGGCCGCACAGGCAGCGCCCGGCGAACCACTGGGCAAGCGCACCTGGGGCGAGCGCAACACCGCTGCCATCTGCCATCCAATCGCCCGCGCGTTGCCGGCGCTGGCCAGCCGCTGGCTCTGCATGCCACCGGACCAGCTGCCGGGCGACCGCGACATGCCACGCGTGCAAGGCCCGGCTTTCGGCGCCTCCGAGCGCATGGTGGTCTCTCCCGGGCACGAACAGGACGGCATCGTACACATGCCCGGCGGCCAGAGCGGCCACCCGCTGTCACCGTTCTGGGGCGCGGGCCACGACGATTGGGTGCATGGACGACCCACACCTTTTCTGCCCACTGCCACGCGCTACACGCTGCAATTGCATCCGCAGTAAAAGCGCCTGCAACGCTGCTGCATAGCGGATACGGAAAAAAACAAGAACCATCAAGCATCGCCGCCATGCGAAGCCCCTCTCCCGTCGGGAGAGGGGTTGGGGTGAGGGTACGGGCTTCATCCTATGGATCAGCCAGAGCCGACGCGAGTCCCGCAACCGGCACCATCCCGCGGCACCGCACCCTCATCCGCCCTTCGGGCACCTTCTCCCGGTGGGAGAAGGGAATGCGGGCATGACCGCCATGTTCTGAAGCCGCTCCCCGGCGAGGCGATGAGGCATTGCTTGCGCGCACAGGCGCGTGCCTGGAGCTCCCGCGCCGCCAGCGCGGGCCGGGTGCGGAGCGGGGTTGGGGTGAGGGTACGGCGCATTACGCAATGCTGCACGCCCGTTGGCTGCAATGCCCCTTGCATCGAGAGCGCTCAAACGCACACGAGCAGAACAATCGCAAAACCTCACCGCGCTGCAAAGCCCCGCTCCCGTCGGGAGAGGGGCTGGGGTGAGGGTACGGCGCGTCAAGCAATGCTGCAGAGCAATCGACGCCGCTGTTAGTGCGTCACTCAACGTGCTCGTGCAGACGCAACGACACGTGGCTTCGCACGTACCCTCATCCGCTCTTCGGGCACCTTCTCCCCCCATGAAGGAGGACAACGTCCCGGCGGGAGAAGGAAGGCTATGCCCTCGACCTGGTCCTCATGTCCTCGTGCAGTCATGCCTTGTGCTTTCTGCTTTCTGTCTCCTCCCTTACGTCTTCTGTCTTCTGCCTTCTGCCTTCTGCCTTCGCAGCTCGCAGCTCGCGTGACTGCATCCGCGCACGCACACGCACACAAACAAATCACACAACCACGCCCACACATTTCGCCCCTCCACAGCGACCTCTGCAATTGGCAGATCACATCGTGCTAAGATGCATTTGATAACCATTCCCATTAGCAACCAATGCGCCCCACGCTCCTTGTCACCGCGCTCACCGCTGCGCTCGCCCTGCCTGCCCTGCCTGCTTTCGCTCAACACAGCACCCCTCCGGCCTTGACCGAGCTGGATGGCGTGAATGTCGTCGGCCGCGCGCAGACCCTCTACAAATCCGACGACGCCGCCGTGGCCACGCGGACCGATACACCGCTGGCACTGGTGCCGCAATCGGTGCAGGTCCTGCCGCGCGAGTTGATCGACGACCAGGCCGCGCGTCAGATCACCGATCTGTATCGCAGCATCAGCGGCATCAGTTTCTTCAGCTATGCCGGCGTGACCTTGCGCGGTTTCCGCCAGGAAAACGTGCTCTACGACGGACTGCGCGGCGACCCGTACGCCGGCTTCTCGGTGCCGCAGCTGTTCAACATCGAACGCGTGGAGGTGCTCAAGGGTCCGGCGGGCGCGCTGTATGGCGGCGGCGAGCCGGGCGGCGTCATCAACTATGTCACCCGCAAGCCGGCGCATCAGGCGCAGCGCCGGATCGAGTTGCAGGTGGGCAATCAGTCCTTCGGCGCCGCCTCGTTCGAAGCCACCGGCCCCGCGCGCGCCGACGGCCGCATCCGCTACCGCGTCGGCACCTATGCCGATGGCGAGGACGGCTTTCGCTGGAACACCGACAGTCAAAGCCAGATCGGCGATGCGTCGGTGGCCTTCGATATCGGCGACACCGGCGAGCTCACCCTGCAGTACACCGACATCACCCAGAACCTGGGCGGCAACCGCCTGCGCGGGGTGCCGGTGGATGACGATGGCAACTTCCTCACCGACCGCCGCTGGAACCACAACGAACCCACCGACTTTCTGGACATGCGCGCCAAGGTGGCGTTCGCGCAGTACCGGTTTGCGCCGTCCAGCGCGTGGGACGTGGACATGGCGGTGCGCTGGTTCAAGAACGACGAACATCAGATCTATCACGAGCCGATGGGCCTGATCGACCGCGATCGCGACGGTACGGCCGAGTGGATGACGCGCCAGTTGCGCAACCAGTACCGCGACAACGATGCGATTTCCAGCAACGTCAACGCGGTGTTCCGCACCAGCACCGGCGCGATCGAACACAAGCTGCTGATGGGCGCCGATTACTACCGTCTGGATGCCGATTTCCGTGCACAGACCGCCAACACCGCCGATACCGGGCGCGTGCGCGGGCCGGTGCCGGGTATCGATCTGTTCAACCCGGTGTACGGGCGCAGCGGCTTCTACGACTACGGGCTGGACACACTGCCCTGGCGCGCCACCAGCACGCGCAGCCAGCGTTATGGCGCGTATCTGCAGGACGAACTCACGCTGACGCCGCGCTGGCATGCAATGGCCGGCGTGCGCTGGGACGGCTTCAAGGACGACAACCTGCTGGACGATTCGCGTGTCACCGGCAACGACCTCAGCTGGCGCGTGGGCAGCACCGTGGTGCTGCGCGATGGCGTCAATGCCTACGCCAGTTATGCCAGCGGTTTCCTGCCGCAGGATGCGGCCAATCAGGATGCCAGCGTGGGCGGGCCATTCGATCCGGAACGCAGCACGCAGTGGGAGCTTGGCCTGAAAACCGCGCTCAACGATGGTGGGTTGACCCTCAACACCGCGCTGTATCGCATCGAACGCAGCAACATCGTGCAGGCCAATGGAGCCGTCGTCGATGGGGTCAATCAGCTGTCTGCACTCGGACTGGTGCGCAGCGAAGGGCTGGAGGTGGACCTGCTGGCCGACCTTACCGAGCGTTGGGTGCTCAACCTGACCTATGCGTACAACGATGCCCGCGTGCTGGACGCGGGGACCAATGGCATCACCAATGCCTCCGGCGATCGCTTTGCCAACGCACCACGCAACACCTTCGGGCTATGGACCCGCTACGACCTGCCGGCATGGCGCTCGGCGGTCGCGTTCGGCGCCGACTACGTGGGCGAGCGGGTCAGCCTCGAAGGCCAACGGGTCAAACCGTACGCCATCTACGACATCAGCTGGCAGACGCAGTGGGACGCATGGAAGCTGCAGATCAACGTCAAGAACCTGTTCGACAAGGTGTACGCGGTGAGCGGCTTCAATGCGCGCGGCGGCCACTTCCCGGGCGAGCCGCGACGCATCTATGCGCAACTGGCCTACAGCTTCTGATCGCCGCTTGCAGTGGTGCGCACTGCTGCATGCGTGCGGAGTGCAGAGTGCGGATCCTGTAATTCAGCTCGTGCCATCGCCATCGCTGCCACGCGTCTGCGTGTGGCGATGGCAACTGTGCAACAACGCACGGTTGCGGCGGTGGCGATGGCCGCGCAATGAACCTGCGCCGAATCGCGCGGGCATGCATGGGCTGGAACTTAACGTTCGGTGGGACACACTAGAGGCCGTCGCGATCGGTAGAGAGCTACCGCACATCGCCCTCCTCCCCTCACTGACCGGAATCCGCATGCCTCAGCTTGCCCGCTCCGTTTCCGCCCTGTTGCCCCTGCTGTTCTCGGCCGCCTGTTCGGCCGCGCCACCAACCACTCCGGGCCCGCCTGCCGCGCCGGTGGCCAGTTGCACCGCCAAGGTGAAGCCGGGGCAGGATCTGCAAAAAGCCATCGACAAACTGCCGCTGGGCGACACGCCGGCCGTGCTGTGCCTGGAAAAAGGCGAATTTCCGCTCAACGGCCTGGTGTCGATCCATCGTGGCAACCTGACCCTGCGCGGCAAGGGTCCGGGCACGGTGCTGCGCATGGCCGACGGCGTGCAACAACCTGTGCTGGTGGTAGGCGACTACGAAAACCAGCAGCCCACCGGGGTGATCCGCAACGTCAGCATCGAAGACATGCAGATCGTGGCCAGCACCGGCGACAAGGAGTTCATGCCCGAGCGCCCGTACCTGAGCAACAGCGCGGTGGTGGTGCGCTCCGGCCAGGGCATCCGGCTCGCCGGTCTGCAGGTCAACAAGTGCCGCAGTGCCTGCCTGCTGAGCGAGTACGACACCCGCGAGATCACCATCGAAAACAACGATGTCTCCGGCGCCATCTGGGATGGCGTGTCGTTCAACCGCACCGCCAAGGTGACCATGGTCAACAACTACATCCACGACAATGTGGCTGCAGGCCTGACCACCGAGCATCTGGAAGACAGCGAGATCCGCAACAACCGCTTCGAGCGCAATGGCAGCCAGGGCATCTACCTGTCCGATGCGCGGCGCAATCGCTTCAGCAACAACCAGTTCGACGGCAACAAGGTCGCCGGCGTATTCCTCGCCTGCGCCATCCGCTATCGCACGCCGGAAATCCTGTGCTGGGACAACAGCATGAGCCAGGACAACGTGTTCGAGAACAATCGCTTCTCCAATACGCCGTTCACCTACACCATCGGCGTGGACCGCGCGGCCAATTGCACGGCGGCCGACTTCAAGCCCAACCTGTGGCGTAACAACCAGGCCGATGTGGCCGGCGTGGATATCGAGCCGCAACGCTACGGTTATTGCGTGCGCCACGAGCAATAAGACAAGGCGGCCGGCCGCGCGTTGGCGCGTGCCGGCCGCTGCAAGCCCACTGCCTCAGGAGGCCAGCGCCTGTGCGTGCACGCCTGCGATCGCCCGGCCGGATGGGTCGGCCATCGCGGCAAAACTCGCATCCCAGGCAATCGCGGTGGGCGACGAGCAGGCAATCGACTTGCCGCCGGGCACCGTCTCCGCCGCCGCCTGGCTCGGGAAGAACTGCTCGAACACACTGCGATAGAAATACGCTTCCTTGGTCTGCGGCGGATTGACCGGGAAGCGCTTGCCGGCCGCAGCCAGTTCGCGGTCGCTGACGTGCGAGGCGGCGTGCTCCTTGAGCCCGTCGATCCAGCCGTAGCCGACGCCGTCGCTGAATTGCTCCTTCTGCCGCCACAGGATCGATTCGGGCAGATAGCCGGCAAAGGCCTCGCGCAACACGCCCTTTTCCATGCGCGTGGCGCCCGTGCTGGTCTTGTCGATCATCTTGAAGCTGGCGTCCATGCGCATGGCCACATCCAGGAACTCGCGGTCCAGGAACGGCACCCGCGGCTCCACGCCCCAGGCCATCATCGACTTGTTGGCACGCAGGCAATCGTAGTTGTTCAGTGCATCGAGCTTGCGCACCAGTTCTTCGTGGAACTCGCGCGCATTGGGTGCCTTGTGGAAATACAGGTAGCCACCGAAGATTTCGTCGCTGCCTTCGCCCGACAGCACCATCTTGACGCCCATCGCCTTGATCCGCCGCGCCAGCAGGAACATCGGCGTCGATGCCCGGATGGTGGTGACGTCGTAGGTCTCGATATGGCGAATCACTTCCGGCAACGCATCCAGCCCCTCTTCGAAGGTGTATTCGAAGCCGTGGTGCACGGTGCCCAGCGCCGCCGCCGCGACTTCTGCGGCGGCAAGATCGGGCGACCCCTTCAAGCCGATCGCAAACGAATGCAGCCGCGGCCACCATGCTTCGGTGGTGTCGTTTTCTTCGATGCGGTGGCGTGCATAACGCGCAGCCACGGCTGCGACCAATGACGAGTCCAGGCCGCCGGACAGCAGCACGCCGTACGGCACATCGGTCATCAGCTGGCGGTGCACGGCACGCTCGAAGGCTTCGCGCAATTCCTGCAGCTGCACCTGCACGCCTTCCACTTCAGCGTATTCGCGCCAGGCACGCTCGTAGTAACGGCTCAGTTCGCCGGTGGCGCTGTCGTACCAGTGCCCCGGCGGAAATTGCGCGGCGTCGGCGCAGTCGTCCACCAGCGACTTCAGTTCCGACGCCACCCGCAGGCGACCCTCGCGGTCGTGGCCCCAGTACAGCGGCACCACTCCGATCGGATCACGCGCAATGATCACGCGGCCGGCGGCCTTGTCCCACAACGCAAAGGCAAAGATGCCGTTGAGGCGATTGAGATAGGACGCCGGCGCATCTTCGCGATACAGCGCATTGATCACTTCGCAATCGGAGCCGGTCTGGAACGCGTAGGCCTGCTGCAGTTCCTGCTTGATTTCGCGATGGTTGTAGATTTCGCCATTCACCGCCAACACCAGTTGCCCATCTTCGGAAAGCAACGGCTGTGCGCCGCCGGCCGGGTCGACGATGGCCAGGCGCTCGTGCACCAGGATCGCACCGCCATCGACATACACGCCGCTCCAGTCAGGGCCACGATGGCGCTGACGCTGCGAACATTCCAGAGCCTGCCGGCGTAGCGCCTGCAGATCGTCACCGGGTTGCAGCCCGAAAATACCGAAGATGGAACACATGGAAAACTCCTGATGAACTGCGGGATTGGTGGCCGGTGGACACGCGTGCTGCACAAAATGACACCCATAAAAAAAACCCGCATCGGCCGATGCGGGTTTTCTGATTCCTGGGCGTTTGGGTGAACTTCGCCTAGTCGCAGACCCGCATCGGCCGCGCACGATTATTCGCGCGCAGCGTGTTGCGGTTGGCGTTATTGACGTTGGCGAGGTGGATGACCATGGCGTCGACGCTAACCGTTCGTTTTCGCTGGCGCAACTGTTTCAGCGGCAACGACGGTCCGACGCCGACACCTCATGCGCTCAACAAGCGCTCGATCAGCGTGCGATACAACGCAGGCAAGGCTTCCAGGTCGGCAACGCGAACGTGCTCGTCCACCTGATGGATGGACGCGTTCACCGGCCCCACTTCGATGCACTGCGCGCCCAGCGGCGCGATGAAGCGCGCGTCGGAGGTGCCGCCGCCGGTGCTCTCTTCTGGCGGCGCACCGGCGAACTCGCCCAGCACCGCGCGCGCAACGCTGCGCAGGCGGCCTTCCGGGGTGTAGAACGGTTCGCCGCTGCGATGCCACTGCAGCGTGTAATCCAGCGCATGCCGGTCCAGCAATGCAGTGATCTCCGCTTCCAGCCGCGGCGCATCCCAGTGCGGTGTGTAGCGCAGGTTGAAGGCCACTTGCAGCTCGCCGGGGATCACGTTGTTGGCACCGGTGCCGGCGTGGATGTTGGAGAGTTGCAGGCTGGTCGGCGGGAAGCTTTCAAAGCCCTCGTCCCACTGCCGCGCCACTAGTTCGGCCAGCGCAGGTGCGGCCTGGTGGATCGGGTTGCGCGCTTTGTGCGGATACGCCACATGCCCCTGAATACCGCGCACGCTCAACATGCCGGACAAACTGCCGCGCCGTCCCACGCGCAGCAGATCGCCCAATCGCTCAGTGGACGACGGTTCGCCGGTGATGCACCAATCGATCTGCTGGCCGCGCTCGGCGAACAGCCGTGCGACATGGCGCACGCCGTCGATGGCATCGCCCTCTTCATCGGACGTCAGCAACACTGCCAGCGTGCCGGGATGCCCGGGATGAGCGGCAACGAACTGCTCTGCGGCGATTGCAAATGCCGCGACGCTGCCTTTCATGTCCGCCGCGCCACGGCCGTACAGCACGCCGTCACGGATCTGCGGCGCGAACGGATCACTGGTCCATGCCTCGCGCGGGCCCGGCGGCACCACATCGGTATGGCCGAGCAGGACCAGCACCGGCGCGCCGCTGCCATGCGTGGCCCACAGGTTGTCGACCTCGCCCAGGCGCAGGTGCTCGCAGGCGAATCCGGCCGCGCCCAGGCGCCGCGCGATCAGTGCCTGACATCCGGCATCCACCGGCGTTACGGAGGCACGTGCAATGAGGTCACAGGTCAGGTCCAGCACATCGCTCATGAAACGTCACCGCAGTGGAGCCGCATCAGCGGCGTTGATGGAATGGAGCGGATTTGCATCGATCGGTGTGGTTCGATCGCGGTCGCAGTCGCGGGGTCGGACTACCTTGCTGCCGGAAGCCATGCCAACGCCACCTCGACCGGCTTGCCGAGCGGATGGACGAACTGGCGATCGGCGAACCAATGGCAGCAACGACACCAGCGGCAGCACGCTCCGGCATCGCCGTCGGAACCGCAGTCGCTCAGCCGATGCCGAACCGCTTCTTGAAGCCGTTATCGGAGAAGCCCTGACTCAACTCGCCGTCGTCGGTCATCACCAGCGGGCGACGGATTAGCTGCGGGTATTCGCGCAGCAGCAGCTTCCACTCCGCATCCGAACCGGGCGTCTTCTTGTTGTCGGGCAACTGCCGCCAGGTGGTGGAGGACTTGTTGATCAAGGCCTCGAATCCACCCGCCTTGCCTGCCCATTCCAGCAGCGTCTCCGGCGACGGCGTGTTATCCCGGTAGTCCACAAACGTATAGGCGACATTGAAGCGGTCCAGCCACTTGGTGGCCTTCTTGCAGGTGTCGCAGTTCTTCAATCCGTAGAGCGTCGTCATCTGTATCCCGGAAAATCGGCCTATAACGCCCCTCTCCTTGCGGGAGAGGGGTTGGGGTGAGGTACGGGCGAAGCCTTGTACAGAACGCGCATCAGGCTTCGCTCCTACCCTCATCCGGCGCTTCGCGCCACCTTCTCCCGGTGGGAGAAGGGAAGCACACCTCCCCTCCCATAGCGCGAGCAGCTTGCAAACTCCCTCTCCCACCGGGAGAGGGGTTGGGGTGAGGGTGCGGGCGAAGTCTCGTACAGAACGCGCGTCAGGCTTCGCTCCTACCCTCATCCGGCGCTTCGCGCCACCTTCTCCCGGTGGGAGAAGGGAAGCACGCGTCCAGCGCGCGAGCAACTCGCAGGCCTCGTCCCGATGCACGATGGATCAATCCGCCAGCCCGCGCAGCAATTCATTCACGCTGGTCTTGCTGCGCGTTTTCGCATCCACCTGCTTGACGATCACCGCGCAGTACAACGAGTGCGAGCCGTCCTTGGACGGCAGCTGGCCGGACACCACCACGCTGTACGGCGGCACGTAGCCGTAGGAAATCTCGCCGGTGGCACGATTGTAGATGCGCGTGCTCTGGCTGATGAACACGCCCATGCCGATCACGCTGTGATGGCCGATGACCACGCCTTCCACCACTTCCGAGCGCGCACCGATGAAGCAGTGATCTTCGATGATGGTGGGGCTGGCCTGCAGCGGTTCGAGCACGCCGCCGATGCCGGCGCCGCCGGACAGATGGCAGTGCGCGCCGATCTGCGCGCACGACCCCACCGTGGCCCAGGTATCGACCATGGTGCCTTCGCCCACGTAGGCGCCGATGTTGGTGAAGCTCGGCATCAGCACCACGTCCTTGCCGAAATAGCTTCCGCGGCGCGCCACCGCACCCGGCACCACGCGCACGCCGGCCTTGCGGAAGTCGGCTTCGTGGAAATCGGCGAAACGTGATTCCACCTTGTCCCAGAACGGCGCCGGCTGCGCATCGATCACCGCCATCTCGTTGACGCGGAAATACAGCAGCACGGCTTTCTTCAACCACTCGTTGACCGTCCAGCCGCCCTGCCCGTCCGGCTCGGCAACGCGGAATTCGCCGCTTTCCAGTCCGTTGATCACACGCGTGACGATCGCACGCGTGGAGCCCTCGATCTCGTCCACCGTCAGGCTGGCGCGGCGCTCGAAGGCGCTTTCAATACCGAGCTTCAATTCGTCCTTGCTCACATGCGCTGTTGCGTGCTGTACGGCCTGCTCGGCGATCGGCAACTTCTTGGCTGCTGCGGCCCTGGCGGCCGGTGCCGAGACCACGCGGGTGGCCTGCTTGGCCACACGCGCAGCACTGGCAACTTTCTTTGCCGGCGCTTTCCTGGCAACGGCCGTCTTGGCATCGCGCCTGGCGGCGGCGCTTGCCGGCGGCTTGGCGCTGGCCGCCGCAGCGGCCTTGGCGGGTTTGCCGGCAGGCGTGGCTGCACGCTTGCTGGCGGTGGTGGCGGCGCCGGGCTTGCGCGTGGTCTTCTTGGGGGTGGCCATGGGGGTCTCCGGACGGACTAGGCGGGATCGAGACAGGCGCACAGCGCATCGCGCAGCGCCTGCCGGGCGGATTCGGACAACGGGCGATCGTGCTCGTCGGTGATCTGGAACTGATCTTCGGCACGCTCGCCAAACGTGGCGATACGCGCGTCGTGCACGCGCAGGTGCTGGATGCGCAGGACATGCGCGACATCGGCCAGCAGGCCGGGGCGATCGGGGGCGACCAGACTGATGCGGGTGCGCCGGCCGCCGGCGCTTTCGCTGAATTCCACGCGCGGGGCAAAACGGAAATGCCGCAACTGGCGCGGCACTGCGCGCCGCGATGGGCGCACTTTCTGCAGATCGCCGGCAAGCACCTGGCGCAGCACCGCAGCAAGCCGCTGCGGGTCGCCGTCGGCAAAACTCTCCTGCGGCAGCACTTCGAACACGTCGAAGATCGCATCGTGCGGTGCGTCCAGCACGCGGGCGCGGTGGATGCCATAGCCCTTGCGGTCCAGCGTGGCCACGATCGCCGCAAACAGGCCATCGCGGTCGGGCGAGTACACGAACACTTCCAGCGCGTCGTTGTCCGGCACCGCACGGCGCGCCTTGACCAGGGTCTGGCCGATCTCCACTTCAATCAGCGATGCGGCCTGCCAGGCCAGTTGCTCGGGGCGGAAGCGCAGGAAGTTTTCGTCCGGCATGCCGGCAAACTGGCGGTCGATGGTGGCATCGTCGTGCCCTTGCGCCTGCATCAGCGCGCGCGCGGAGTCGCGCGCTTCGCGCAGACGCTCCTCGCGCGGCGGCGGATGCTCCAGGCCTTCGCGCAAGGCGCGGCGCGCCGCAAAGTACAGGTCTGCCAGCAGCCGGTCCTTCCACGCATTCCACAGCTTGGGGCTGGTGCCGGCGATGTCGGCGCAGGTCAACAGGTACAGATAATCCAGCCGCTCACGCGTCCCCACCAGCGTGGCGAAGCGATGGATCACCTCCGGGTCGGAGATGTCCTGCTTTTGCGCAGTGACCGACATGCGCAGGTGCTGCTCCACCAGCCAGGTCACCAGCTCGGTATCGCCTTCGCTCAGGCGATGCGCCAGGCAGAACGCACGTGCGTCGACCGCGCCCAGTTCAGAATGATCGCCGCCACGACCCTTGGCAATGTCATGGAACAGGCCGGCCAGCAGCAGCAGCTCGGGCTTGCGCAGGCGCGGCCAGACTTCGTGGGTGATCGAAAAACGCTCATCGGCACGGCCGGCCGCAAACAGCGCGATGTTCCGCAGCACCATCAAGGTGTGCTGATCCACCGTGTAGACATGGAACAGGTCGAACTGCATGCGCCCGGAGACGCTGGCAAACGCCGGAAGCCACTGCCCGAGCACGCCCAGCCGCGCCATGCGATTGAGCGTTTCCACCGCACGCGGGCCGCGCAGCAGCGCCATGAAACGCTCGCGTGCCGTCGCATCGGCCACCTCGTAGGCCGGCAGCTCGTGCAGGACCTCGGCCAGCGCACGCGCGGTCAACGAATGCAGCCCGCGCACCTCGCGATGCGCCGCCCATTGCGCAAACAGCGCAAAGATCTGCAGCACGTCGCCGTCCGGCCAGGTCTGCGCATCGGCGGCAAGATAGCCACGGCGCAGGCTGAACCCGTCGCCGATCGGCTCCGGCACCGCTTCGCCATCGAACTGCTCTTCGAAACGCTGCAGCAGCCGGTCGCTGATGCGGCGGATCAGCGCCGCGCTGCGGTAGAAGCGCTGCATCATCTTTTCGACGCCCAGGCTTTCCGGGTCGTCGGCAAATCCCAGCCGGTGCGCCAGGGTCTTCTGGTAATCGAAACGCAGGCGTTCCTCGGGCCGGTTGGAGACGATATGCAGGCCAAAGCGCAGCCGCGCCAGTTCCTCGCGCTCGCGCCGCAGCGCCGCCGCTTCGTCCAGGCCCACATGCCCCAGCCCGACCAGCGCGTCCAGATCCTTCACTCCGAACGCGCGCAACGCCATCCAGCCCAGGGTCTGCAGGTCGCGTAGACCACCCGGGCCATCCTTGATGTCGGGTTCGAGGTTGTCGGCGGTATCGCCGAAGCGCTCGTGCCGTGCCAGCAGCTCCTCGCGCTTGGCCTGGAAGAAATCGCGTGGCGACCACACCTGTTGCGGCGCGATGGCCGCTGCCAGCGCCGCGCGCGCCGCGCCATCGGCCACCAGTGCGCGCGATTCGATCAGCGCGGTGAGCACGGTCTGATCGACCGCTGCAGCCGTGCACTGCGCAGGCGAGCGCACCGCATGACTGATCGGCAGGCCCACATCCCACAACAGCGCGAACAGTCGCGCCAGCGCCTGCTCGTGGTCTTGCTGCGCAGCGGTGTCGCCCAGCACCAGTACATCCACGTCCGAGCGCGGGAACAACTCACCGCGCCCGTAGCCGCCGACCGCGTGCAGCGACAGGCCACTGTCGGCTGGAATGCAGCGCGTCCAGGCATTGCGCATCAGTTGATCGACGGCGCGTGCGCGCAGCGCCACCAGCCGCTCGATCGGCTCGCCCTGATCGAAGCGTTTGCACAGCCGCATGTCGGCGTGCACCAGCAGCGGACGGGCCTGCGCGGCCCAGTCCGCGTCGCCGGCGACGCCCGGGTCGGGTCGATCCGCCGGCGTGGCCGTCATACCGGCGCGGGAGAGTTGGCCGACAGCGTCAGCACATCCACGCCGTCCTCGGTCACCGCCACCATGTGCTCCCACTGCGCGGACAGCTTGCGGTCCTTGGTGACCACGGTCCAGCCATCGGGCAAGGTCTTATGGTGGTAGGTGCCTTCGTTGATCATCGGCTCGATGGTGAAGGTCATGCCCGGCTTGAGCACCAGTCCTTCGCCCGGACGGCCGTAATGCATCACCTGCGGTTCGTCGTGATAGACCTTGCCGATGCCATGGCCGCAATAGTCGCGCACCACGCTGAAGCGCTCGGCCTCGGCGAACTTCTGGATCGCATGGCCCACATCGCCCAGCGTCGCACCCGGCTTGACCGCGCGGATGCCGCGCCACATGGCTTCGTAAGTGGTGTCCACCAGGCGCTTGGCCATCACCGAGGGAGTGCCCACGTAGTACATGCGGCTGGTGTCGCCATGCCAGCCGTCCTTGATGACGGTGACATCGATATTGACGATGTCGCCATCCTTCAGGACCTTGGCCGCGCTCGGGATGCCGTGACAGATCACGTTGTTGACCGAGGTACACACGCTCTTCGGGAAGCCGCGATAGCCGACATTGGCAGGAATGGTTCCCTGCACATTGACGATATGGTCATGGCAGATGCGGTCCAGCTCGGCCGTGGTGACGCCTGGCTTGACGTGCGGGCCCACGATATCGAGCACCTCGGCGGCCAGTCGGCCGGCGATACGCATCAGTTCGATTTCTTCTTTGGTTTTCAGATTGACGCTCATGGCCCGGATTATCGCCGATCCGGGCTGAATCTGAACGACCCATGCCCGGCTTTTTTCAAGACGCATTGCCGTCGCACAAACGGACAGGGCAACAGAAAACCGCCGCCGCCCGCCCATTCATGTGTGACGCAGTCCCGAACGCGTCAAAGTTGGCGTGAACGGAGTCATCCGCAGGACATCGCACATTCGTCAGATCGGCCTTCGAAAACAGCTGGATAGCCGGCGCAATCGCCGTTATGTTTGGCACAGCTGATGCATTGCAGGGAGGGCGACATGTTGTCGCGTCACTGCTGACCCGACCGGTCAAGGAAATGTCCATGCGTACTGTCCGCCCTGTCCTGCTGTCCTTCGGCCTGCTCTCGACCATCGGTATGGCGACTGCTGCAGACACCACCACTTTCAACGTCAAGATCGCCGTGACCAAGGCCTGCACGATCACTGCCGCCTCTGCCACGGACGTCGACTTCGGCTCGGTGCTGTCCACCTCGACCGCCAATGTCGACGCCAACGGCAGCGTGACCGCCCAGTGCACCGCACTGACCCCCTACAACATCGCGCTGAGCGCAGGCAGCAACGCCGGCACCGCCAATGACGTGACCACCCGCCGGATGAAGAACGCCGACCCGCTGGTGACCACCAACAACTTCATTTCCTACCAGCTCTACCAGGACCTGGCGCGCAGCTCGGTGTGGGGCAGCACCACCGGCACCAACACCCTGAGCCGGACCGCCACCGGCCTCAACCAGGTCTATCCGGTCTACGGCCGCGTGACCAATCCGTCGGTCGCCAATGCCGCCACCGGTAGTTACCTGGACACGATCACCGCCACGATCGTCTATTGAGACCACGCATGCCCTTGTCAGCCCTGCGGTTTCCTGTGCGCGCACGGCTGGTCCTGACCGGACTGGCCCTGAGCCTGTTGCTGGGCAGTGCCTGGATGCTGCCCGCCGCGCAGGCGGCCAGCCTGCAGCTGGCCCCGACCTCGCTGACCCTGAGCGCCGAACAGAGCGCCGATGGGCTGTGGCTGAGCAATAGTGGCGGCGCGCCGGTACAGGTGCAGACCCGCGCCTACCGCTGGACCCAGCGCGAGGGCCAGGACCAGCTCGCCCCGACCCAGGAGCTGCTGATCAGCCCGCCGATGCGCACCCTGGCCGCCGGCGAGCGCCAGTTGATCCGGGTGATCCGTGCCGGGCCCGCACCCGGCAGCCAGGAAGCCTGCTACCGCATCATCGTCGACGAACTGCCCAGCGCCGATGCCGACCGCAAGGGCATGCAGTTCGTGCTGCGCTACTCGGTACCAATCTTCGTGCTGCCGCCCGGCAAGGCCGCGCCCACCCCGACCCTGAGCGCGCAGGTGGTGGCCGGCAGCGACGGCACTGCGCAGATCCAGATCAGCAATACCGGCAGCGGGCATGCACAGATCGCCGATCTGCAGCACCGGGTCGACGGCGCCACCAAGACCGCCTTGAACGGGCTGGTCGGCTATGTGCTGCCGGGGCAGACCATGCGCTGGTCGCTGGGCGCACCGCTGGCCCAGTTCGCCCGCGGCGCCATCATCGCAAGGATCAATGGTGAGGCTGACGAACGTACCCTGTTGGCCGCGCCGACAGCGCCGTGATGTGGCCCGGCTGGCGATGACGCTGCTGGCGGCCGCCACCGGGTGGGCAGATGCGACGGCCGGCGACCTCGCCGAGATCGACGCCTTGCCCGACCAGACCGCACAACCCGCCACCGGGCAGCCGCAGACGCTGTATCTGGAGGTCACCCTGAATCAGGCCGAGCGCGGCCTGACGCCGTTCGAGCTGGTCGACGGCCATCTGCGGGCCTCGGTGGACACATTGCGCAAGCTCGGCTTCATCCTGGCCGACCGCGCGCCGGGTCAGTCGGTCGATCTGGATCGCCTGCCCGACGTGGAAGTGCGCTACGACGCCGCCCTGCAGCGGCTCGCGCTGCAGGTGCCGGTGGCACAGCTGGCGCTGTCCACCACCGTGCTCAAGCCCGAAGAAGCCGCCCCGCCCAGCGCCACTGCATCGCCCGGCGCCCTGCTCAACTACGACCTGTATGCCACGCGCACCACCGGTGCCAGCAACGTGTCGCTGGCGACCGAACTGCGTGGCTTCGGCATCGGCCGCGGCATGTTCGACACCACGGCGGTGTTTCTGGCCTACGACCGCCCGCAGGACGAGCGCTGGCGCAGTGAAGCGGTGCGTCTGGACAGCGCCTGGCAGATGGATTTCCCCGATAGCGCCACCAGCCTGACGGTGGGCGACTTCTACAGCGGCTTCGTCGACTGGAGCCGCTCGCTGCGGCTGGGGGGCGTGCAGATCGGCCGCAATTACGCGCTGCAGCCGTATCGCGTGCTGACGCCGACGCCCAGTTTTCTGGGCGAAGCAGCGGTGCCTTCCACGGTGGAGCTCTACGTCGATGGCCTGCGTCAATACAGCGGCCAGGTGCCGGCCGGTCCGTTCCAGCTGGCCGCGCAACCGGGCATCAGCGGCACCGGCCAGGCGCAGATCGTGGTGACCGACGCCTTCGGTCGCGTGCGCCAGCTGAATTTCGCGTTTTACGGCACGCCGCAACTGCTGGCGCGCGGCATTTCCGAATGGTCGGCCGGCATCGGCCACCTGCGTCGCGACTACGGGGTGCGCTCGTTTTCCTATGCCTCGCAGCCGATCGCCAGCGCCACGTTGCGCAAGGGAGTGCGCGACGATTTCACCGTCGAGGCGCATGCCGAAGCCGGCGGCGGCGTGATCAATGCCGGCGCGGGCGGAGTGTGGTTGCTGGGTGCAGGCGGGGTGGTCAACGCTGCCTACGCCCACAGCCGGATGCATGACCTGCGCGGCGGACAGTACGTGCTGGGCTACGCCTGGAACAACCGGCGCTTCAACGTCAACCTGGGCACCCAGCGTACCCACGGCGACTACCGCGACCTGGGGGCGCTGCAGGGCAGCCTGCCGGCGCGCGTCAGCGACCGCGCCGCGTTCGGCATCAATGTCGACCCGATCGGTTCGCTGGGCACCAGCTACGTGCGCCTGAGCTACCCGCAAGGCGACACCTCGCGCTACGCCAGCGTGTTCTGGTCGCGCAGCTTCGGGCGCAACTGGGCCGCCAACCTGTCCGGCAACCAGAATCTGGACGAGCGCAGCGATCGCAGCCTGTATCTGTCACTGTCGACCACCTTCGGCCAGTTGCGCCAGGCCAGTGCCTCGATGCAGCGCAATGGCAACCGCACCGGCTTTGTCGCCGATGTCAGCCAGCCGCTGCCCGGCGACGGCGACCAGGGCGGCATTGGCTGGCGGCTGCAGGCACGCGCCGGCGACGATGCCAGTGGCGGGCTGGCCGAACTGGGCTGGCTGAACCGGGTCGGCCGCTACAACTTCGGTGCGGCCAGCCAGGATGGCGGCACCTTCGGCTATGCCAGCGCCAGCGGCAGCCTGGTGTGGATGGATGGACGGAGCTTTGCGGCGCGCGACGTCCAGGATGCGTTTGCGGTGGTCTCCACCGACGGCCAGGCCGGCATTCCGGTCCGGCTGGAAAACCGCCTGATCGGTGTCACCGATGCACGCGGCACCTTGCTGGTGACGCCCCTGCAGTCGTGGCAGCGCAATCAGTTGTCGATCGACACCTTGAACCTGCCCGCGGAGCTGCGCGTGGACCGCGTCGACACCACGGTGACCCCGCGCCAGCAGTCCGGTGTGGCCGTGCGCTTCGGCATCACCCGCGTGCGCGCTGCGGTGATCGTCCTGCACGATGCCAATGGCGCTGCATTGCCGGTGGGCAGCGTGGCGCAGCGCGAGGGGAACGCCGAACGCGTGGTGGTCGGCTACGACGGCGAAACCTATTTGGACAATCTGCAGGCCGACAACCGCATCCTGGTCGATCTGCCGCAGGGCCGTTGCGTGGCGCAGTTCGCGTACCCGGCCGAGGCCGGCGGCATTCCGCGGGTCGGCCCGCTGCGCTGTAAGACAGAGCCCGCGCCATGACACCAACGATGCGCTGGCCACTCCTGCTTGCATTGGCGCTCTGCAGCCTGTGGCTGGCACCGAGCCAGCACGCGCGCGCCGACACCACCTGCACGGTCACGCTGGGAACGCCCATGGCCTTCGGCAATGTCGCGGCCAATGGCACGACCGATGCGGTCGCCACGCTCAACGTCACGTGTGCGACCGCCGCGCTCAGCGTTCTGGGGTATGCGCAGGTGAGCCTGTGCCTGGATCTTGGCCCGGGTAGCGCGAGCAATGGGCTGTATGCCCCGCGCCGCATGCTCAACGCCACCGGCGACAGCCTGGACTTCCAGATCTACAAGGACGCCGCACGCACCCAGGTCTGGGGAGCCACCGGGTCGGCAAGCCCGTCGCCGGGCCTGTTGACGCTGTCGTACGGCGTTCCGGTGATCACCGGCGGCTCGCAGACGACCAGCATCACGCTGTACGGGCGCATTCCCGCCAACCAGATCCTGTCGACCGGCAATCACACCAGCAACTTTGGCGGTGCCGATACCGTGCTGCGCTACGCCTACAACGAAAGCATCATTGGCGTCCCGCCGGTTCCGGCCAATTGCACCACCGGCGGCAGCGGCGCCAAGACCGCCAGCAATGCATTCCCCTTCACCGCGTCGGCCAGCGTCCCGGCGCGCTGCAATACCTATGTCACCACCGACCTGGATTTCGGCAGCATCGCCGGCAGCATCGCCACCGCCATCGACCGCAGCTCCACCATCAGCCTGGCCTGCACCAACCGCACCGCCTGGAACATCGGCCTGGATGTCGGCGTCAACGCCAGTGGCAGCACCCGCCGCATGCGCCACGCCAGCAGCGCCAACTACATCACTTACGAGCTCTACAAGGACCCCGGCCGCAGCAGCCGCTGGGGCACCACCATCGGGGTCGACACCCTGGCCGGCACCGGCAACGGGGTGGCACAGACCGTCACCGTCTACGGACGCGCCCCGGCTCCGCAGCTGCCTATCTCAGGTGCCTACAACGACACGGTGACAGTCTCGATCACTTATTGACAGTTAATAAAGTTCGTTTGGGGCACGTCGCTATCTGTTACGTCTCCGCTGCAAACGATTGCCTTCATGATGACGGTCACCTTGCCGAAGTGCGTGCTTTTGCTTGCCCTCGCTTGCAGCGCCTCCATCGCGAGCGCGGCAGGCAACCGCGGCCCTGAAAACTCCACCCTGCACATCGGCCTGCGCGTGCTCAGCGGTTGCGAGCTGCGCACCACACCGCCCCGCGCCAGCTGCTCGCGCGGCACCCCGGTCGCGATCGCCCAACCAGCGCCGAGCGCCGGGAGGCCGCCGCTTGCCAGCACCGGCCAGGACGCCAGTGCCCTCGCCGGGCCTGCGCCCAGCGGCGCGGCGCGCATCACCACCATTGCGTTTTGACCATGGCCACGTCCTGCTTCCGTCGGGTCTGGCTGGTGCTGAGCCTGGCTGTCCTGACAACCAGCGGCAGCGCCGTCGGCGCCGAAATCGCCATCGCACCGACCACCGCGCACATCCCGGCCGACACCGATCAGACCGCCGTCTGGCTTTACAACCAGGACGCCCACCCGTGGCGCGCCGATGCCAGGCTCTACCGATGGCGCCAGCAAGGCGATCGCGAGGTGCTGGAACCGGCCCTGGGCGCCACCGTCAGCCCCAGCCAGTTCGATATCCCGCCGCAAGGCCGGCAGTTGTTGCGGGTGATCCGCCTCGGCCCCAGCCCCGCGACCACAGAAGACAGCTACCGCCTGGTGGTGACCCAGCACGCCACCGGCCAGGAGACCGAGCTGCTGCGGTACTCCACCCCGGTATTCGCGCTGCCCAGCGAACCGGGAAGCGGGCATCCGCGCCTGCAGGTCTCGCTGACCGGCCAGGGCGGCGAGAGGACGCTGCGCGTGCACAATGCCGGGCTCAGTCACGCACGCCTAGCCGACCTGGCCTTCATCGATGCCGGCGGCACCCGCCGCAGCATTCGTGACGACCTGGCCGGCTATGTGCTGCCAGGCCAGACCCGGCAATGGGCGCTGCCGGCCAGCCTGCTCCCCGGTACCGGCCGCTTCGTGGCACGCGTCAACAGCGATATCGAGAGCACGCTGACGCTGGAGCCCTGAGGGCTGGGATTGGAAATTCGGGATTGGGGATTCGCAAAAGCGTCACTGGCCTCGCCGTCCTTCGGCATGTGCGGCACGACCGTTCATTTCATTCGCAATCCGCTCTAAACCAATCTCTAATCCCGACTCCCGAATCCCCCAGCGATCACTGTCAGCTGCCTCAGAACCATACCAATTGCACCACGCCACCCAGCCGGCTATACTCCGCCGGCTGTTTTGCGTCTCTCACGCATTGCGTCGTTCACGTCGGACGTCACCGACGAATCCACACCTGCTGCCGCCATCCGCGCCGGGGTGCCCTCACAAGGGGTTCGTCGCGGAGGCAACAGGGAAGCCCAACCCCGGAATCTTGTGCGTTTGATGCGAGTCCCTCGCAACAGTCCGCATACCCATGCGCGGACTCTAAAAGTCAAGGCCGCGCACGGCGATTCCGCTCTTACGGAGTTACTTCAATGCCCCAAGTCACCATGCGCCAGATGCTGGAAGCCGGCGTCCATTTCGGCCACCAGACCCGCTACTGGAACCCCAAGATGGCGCCTTACATCTTCGGCGCGCGCGGCAAGATCCACATCATCAACCTCGAGAAGACCGTTCCGCTCTTCAACGACGCGATGAACTTCCTCTCCTCGATCGCGCAGAAGCGTGGCACCGTGCTGTTCCTGGGCACCAAGCGCAGCGCGCGCGAGTCCATCAAGGAAGAAGCCGAGCGTTGCAACATGCCGTTCATGACCCAGCGCTGGCTGGGCGGCACGCTGACCAACTTCCGCACCGTCAAGCAGTCGGTTGCCCGCCTGAAGGAACTGGAAGCGGCCGAGACCGATGGCACGTTCGAAAAGCTGGTCAAGCACGAAGTGCTGGGCCTGCGTCGCGAGCGCGAAAAGCTGGACGCCTCGCTGGGCGGCATCAAGGAAATGAACCGCCTGCCCGACGCGATCTTCGTGATCGACATCGGCCATGAAGACATCGCCATCAAGGAAGCCAAGAAGCTCGGCATCCCGGTGATCGCCGTGGTCGACACCAACTACGATCCGGCCCTGGTCGACTACGCCATCCCGGGTAACGACGACGCCATCCGCGCCGTGCAGCTGTACGCACGCGCCGCCGCCGATGCCGTGCTGGAAGGCAAGGCTGCTGCGCCGAACTCGGCTTCGGTCCGCGAAGAAGAGTTCTCGGCCGATGCCGGCGACGAAGGCAAGGGCCGTCGCGCTCCGGCCAAGAAGGGCGACAAGAAGGCTGACGCCGCCGCTGCCGAGTAACCGGCATGCAATGCGGCCGCACCATGCTGTGCGGCCGCAGCCCCGGCGGGTCCATCGCGACCCGTCGTACGGGCCACTGAAGACACAACGGGGGCGGCCAGCACGCTGCACCGTCTCCTACTGGCGGAATCCTTTCCGCCGCACGCATTCGTCCAATGAGGTAATCCCGTGGAAATCACTGCTTCCCTGGTCAAGGAACTGCGCGAGCGCACCGGCGCCGGCATGATGGAGTGCAAGAAGGCACTCGTCGAAAACGCTGGCGACATCGACGCCGCTGCCGAATGGCTGCGCAAGTCGGGTCTGGCCAAGGCTGACAAGAAGGCCGACCGCGTTGCCGCCGAAGGCCGCATCGCCACCGCACAGGCCGGCGGCAAGGCCGTGCTGGTCGAAGTCAACTCCGAGACCGACTTCGTCGCCAAGGACGAGAACTTCCTGGCCTTCACCGAGGTCGTGGCCAATGCCGCACTGAACTCGGACGCTGCCGATGCCGAGGCGCTCAAGAGCGTCAAGCTCGACAGCGGCGAGACCATCGAAGAGCGTCGCGCCGCAGTCATCGCCAAGGTCGGCGAGAACCTGCAGGTGCGTCGCCTGGTCCGCATCGACAGCGCCAACAACGTCGCGGCCTACGTGCACGGCGGCCGCATCGGCGTGCTGGTCGAGCTGAAGGGTGGCGACATCGAGCTGGCACGCGGCATCGCTATGCACATCGCTGCGATGAACCCGCCGCACGTCAAGGCGTCCGACGTTCCGGCCGAATTCGTCGCCAAGGAAAAGGAAATCGAACTGGCCAAGATGTCCGAAAAGGACAAGTCCAAGCCGGCCGAGATCCTGGAAAAGATCATCAGCGGCAAGATCAGCAAGATCGTCAACGAAGTCACGCTGTACGGCCAGCCGTACGTGCTGAACACCGATCAGACCGTCGAGCAGGCCGTCAAGGCCGCCGGTGCGGACGTGATCGGCTTCCAGCGCCTGGCCGTTGGCGAGGGCATCGAGAAGGTGGTGGAAGACTACGCCGCCGAAGTGATGAAGCAGGCCGGCCTGGCCTGATCTTCGCCACACTGCAGAAGGAGCCGCGGCATGCCGCGGCTTTTTTTGTGCCCGTTTTGTGCCCGTCCTTGCCGCACGACAGGCCCAGCGCCCGAACCTGAAGCAAACACATCCGGCACGCGGCGAACCGTGCTCGACGCTACAGATCGGTTGCGGGGTGCCGCTAAATCCAGATACCGACCAGGCTCTCGACACCCATCGCGCATGCAGCGCGGTGATGGCGGGGCATGGCGTGCCCTACTCAACGAACGCAGCTGTATGCTTGCGATCACCGTCGGCGATGACTCATGCAACCAGATCTTCAGGCCGCCCTGCACTACTGCCGCAACCTGCCATCGCCGCCTGGCGTCGCGCTGCGCGTGATCGAACTGGCGCAGGACCCGGACGTGGACATGACCACCACGGCGAATGTCATCGGCATGGACATGGCCTTGAGTGCACGCATGCTGCGCGTGGCCAACTCGCCGCTCTACGCCAGCCGCCGCCGCGTCGACAACCTGGGCCAGGCGCTGACCATGCTCGGACTCAATGCCACCTTGAGTCTGGCGTTGGGCTTTTCGATGGTGCACGGCGTGCGCAACACCTTCACCGCCCATCCCCTGCATGAGCACATCTGGCGTCGCGCCGGATTGTGCGCGCTGGCCAGCCGCATCCTGGGCCAGGCCTATGGCATCCGCAAGCCCGAAGAATTGATGCTGGCCGGCCTGCTGCAGGACATCGGCAAGCTGGCGCTGCTGCAAGGCGCGCCCGAGCTGTACGGGCCACTACTGGACCAGGCGCCGGACAATGCATCGCTACTGGATGCCGAGCGCGAACACCTGGGTGCCACCCATGCCGAGGTGGGCGCCTGGCTCGCGCATCAATGGCAATTGCCGCCCTATCTGCAGAATGCGATCGCGCAGAGCGAGGACGAACCGGCGAGCCTGGAGCCATTCATGGCCTGCGTCGCGCTGTCCGGGCGGCTGGCCGACATCTGGCTCTCCGCAAGCGCCGTCACCGCCACCGAACGCGCGCAGCGCCAGGCCCAGGACATCCTGGAACTGGATGCCGAGCGCTTCGAGAAAGTGATCGAACGCATCGCCGAATCGCTGCCCGAGCTGGAAGCGCTGTTCGACATCCGCGTGCCGCAACCCGAGCACATCCAGATGATCTTCGAGCAGGCGCGCGAACTGGCGATGCTGCGCAGCCTGCGCGAATTGCAGGACGTGGCCGAAGCGCGCCGGCATGCCGACGAATCGGAAAACCGCATGCGCCATCTGGCCGAACAGGCCAGCCGCGATGCATTGACCGGCGTGTTCAACCGCCATCAGCTCGGCACCGCGCTGACGCATGAGTTCGAACTGGCCTCGCGGCAGAGCTGGCCGCTGTCGATCGCCTTCATCGACCTGGACGACTTCAAGCGCGTCAACGATGCGCATGGCCATCTGGTTGGCGATGAGGTGTTGCGCAATTTTGCGCAGACACTGCAACGCATGGTGCGCACCAGCGATCTGGTGGCGCGCTACGGTGGCGAAGAATTCCTCGTGATCCTGCCCAACACACCGGCCGACGCGGCGCTGATGGTGATCGAGCGCATTCTTGCCGAGACTGCGCGCACGCCGATGGCGCAATTGCAGGGCGGCCCGTTGCATATCACCTTCTCTGCAGGCCTGGCCACGCACGGCGGTATCGAGCGTCAGTTCGAAAGCATCGAGCACCTGCTGCAGGCCGCCGACAGCACGCTGTATCGCTCCAAGCATCGCGGCCGCAACCGTGTCACCGCCTACGATGCGACCGATGTACCGACGCCGCCCAACCCGCGCGCACACTGAGCAACGCGTCACGTCGCCACCGACAAAGGAATTTTTACCACGCCCGGGGACAGGCTTCCGCTAGAATTGCCGGCGTTTGCCGTCCCCTACCCCCGAGGCCTCCCCCATGTCCGAACTTTCCTATCGCCGCATCCTTCTCAAACTTTCCGGGGAGGCGCTGATGGGAGACGGGGACTACGGCATCGACCCCAAGGTCATCAATCGCCTGGCCCATGAAGTGATCGAAGCCCAGCAGGCCGGTGCGCAGGTCGCGCTGGTCATCGGCGGCGGCAACATCTTCCGCGGCGCCGGTCTGGCCGCCAGCGGCATGGACCGCGTCACCGGCGATCACATGGGCATGCTGGCCACGGTGATCAATGCGCTGGCGATGCAGGATGCGCTGGAGAAGCTCGGCGCCAAGGTGCGCGTGATGAGCGCGATCAAGATCAACGATGTCTGCGAAGACTTCATCCGCCGCCGCGCCATGCGTCACCTGGAAAAGGGACGCATCGCGATCTTCGCTGCCGGCACCGGCAACCCGTTTTTCACCACCGACTCCGGCGCGGCGCTGCGCGCGATCGAGATCGGCGCCGACCTGCTGCTCAAGGCAACCAAGGTCGACGGCGTCTACGACAAGGACCCGAAGAAGCACACCGATGCGGTGCGCTACGACAGCCTGACCTACGACGAAGTCATCCTGCAGGGCCTGGAAGTGATGGACACCGCGGCCTTCGCACTGGCACGCGACAGCGACCTGCCGCTGCGCATCTTTGGCATGAGCGAGCCCGGTGTGCTGCTGCGCATCCTGCGCGGCGAGCAGATCGGCACGCTGGTGCAGGGCCGTAGCTGAGGTCGGGAATCGGGAATCGGGATTGGGGAATCGCAAGAGCGCATGGCCGAGCGCTGCGCAGCGATCTTCACCCCGCACGCCCGGCTGGAACAGGGCGGCAAGTGAACCGGCTGCACGGGTCCTGACGGCCTGCGAGTCGTGAAACCCCAGTCCCGGCTATAATCCCCGGATTCAGCTCCACACGGATTCCGGCGATGCTCACCCAGATCAAACAAGACGCGCAGACGCGCATGACCAAGAGCATCGATGCTCTGCGCCATTCCCTCACCACCATCCGCACCGGCCGTGCCTCGCCGGCGCTGCTGGACGGTATCAAGGTCAAGGCCTACGGCATCGACACGCCCCTGAATCAGGTCGCCAGCATCAGCGTCTCCGAAGGCCGCTCGCTGGTCATCAGCCTGTTCGACAAGGGCATGATCAAGGACGTGGAAAAAGCCATCTATGCCTCGGATCTGGGCCTGACCCCGACCGTGGTGGGCACCGTGATCCGCCTGAACCTGCCGCCGCTGACCGAGGAGCGCCGCAAGGAACTCAGCAAGTCGGTGCATGGCGAAGGCGAAGACAGCAAGGTGGCGATCCGCAATATCCGCCGCGATGCCAACCAGCAGGTCAAGGATCTGCTCAAGGACAAGGCCGTCACCGAAGACGAGGCCCGCAGCGCCGAAGAGGACATCCAGAAACTGACCGACAAGGCCATCAAGGACGTGGATGAGGTCGTCAAGGGCAAGGAACAGGAATTGATGACGGTCTGATCGTGGCATCGCCTGCCATGCATCCAGTCCCTTCCTCCGACGCGATACCGCGCCACATTGCCATCATCATGGATGGCAACGGGCGTTGGGCGCAGCGTCGGCGACGTCCGCGCATGATCGGCCATCGCGCCGGTGCGCGGGCGGTCAACCGCACCATCGATTTCTGCCTGGAAAAAGGCGTCAGCGCGCTGACCCTGTTCGCATTCTCCAGTGAAAACTGGGGCCGCCCGCAGGAAGAAGTGGATGCGCTGATGAAGCTGTTCCTGCACGCGCTGGACCGCGAGGTCGACGAATTGCAGCGACGCGGCGTGCAGGTGCGTTTCATCGGCGAGCGCAGCCGCTTCGCCGCCCCGTTGCGCGACCGCATGGCGGCAGCCGAACGCAGCACCGCCGGCAACGCGCGGCTGGTGCTGAGCATCGCGGCCAGCTACGGCGGCCGCCAGGACATCGCTGCGGCTGCCCGCGCACTGGCCGAAGAGGTGGCCGCCGGTCGCCTGCAACCGCAGCAGATCGACGAAGCCCTGCTCGCCAGCCGGGTGGCCCTGGCCGACCTGCCGGCGCCGGATCTGTTCATCCGAACCGGCGGTGATACCCGCATCAGCAATTTCCTGCTGTGGCAGCTGGCCTACACCGAGCTGTGGTTCACCGAAACCCTGTGGCCGGAGTTCGATGCCGGCGTCCTGCAGCAGGCGCTGGATGATTACGCCGGGCGCGAACGTCGCTTCGGCCTGACCAGCGCCCAGATCGCCGAGAAGGCGACGGAGACTTCCTCCGCATGACCAAGACCCGCGTGATTGCCGCGTTGATCATGGCGCCGCTCGCCATCTGCGCGATCGTGCTGCTGCCCACGCAGTGGCTGGCGGCGCTGGCGGCGGTGCTGTTCCTGACCGGGCTGTGGGAATGGCTCAAGCTCTCCGGCATCGACGACAGCCTGCCGCGCACCGTGCTGCTGATGCTCAACCTGCTGCTGATGGTACTGATGGTGTGGGCTTCGGCCGGCTCCATGGTGCTGTTCCAGATCGCCGCCCTGGTGGGCGTGGTGTGGTGGGTGCTGGCGCTGCTGTGGCTGCGCTTCTTCACCTTTGGTGCCGATCACGGCAACGGCCAGGCACGCGCGCTCAAACTGGCCGCCGGCACCCTGGCGGTACTGCCGGCCTGGGCCGCACTGGTGTTGCTGCATGCCAACCCGGACAAGGGCAACCTGTGGCTGCTGACCGCGCTGACCATGGTCTGGGCGGCCGACTCGGGCGCGTATTTCGCCGGGCGCGCGTTCGGCAAGCACAAGCTGGCGCCGCGCATCAGCCCCAACAAGACCATCGAAGGGCTGCTCGGCGGCATGGTCGCCGGTATCGCGGTGGCCTGCGCGTTCGGCTGGCTGGCCGGATTGACCCTGGCGCATGTGCCGCAGCTGGTGCTGGTTGCGGCCGTCGCGGTGCTGGCCTCGGTGCTGGGCGACCTGTTCGAGAGCCTGCTCAAGCGCCATGCCGGCGCCAAGGACTCGGGCACGGTGATCCCGGGCCACGGCGGCGTGCTGGATCGTATCGATGGCGTGCTCGCCGCCCTGCCGGTGTTCGCACTCGGCAAGGAAATTCTCGGATTCTAAGCATGGCTGGCTCTTCTCCCCGCCAGGTCGCCGTCTTCGGTGCGACCGGCTCGATCGGCACGTCGGCCCTGGACGTCATCGCCCGCCATCCGGACCGGCTGCGCGCCAGCGTGCTGTCGGCCGGCAGCCAGGTCGATGCCCTGCTGGCGCTGTGCGCCACGCACCGGCCCGCGCATGCGGTGATCGCCGACCAGGCGCTGTACCCGCTACTGCGCGACGGCCTGCGCGCCGCCGGCCTGGCTACCCAGGCGCATGCCGGCACCGCAGCGCTGGACGCACTGGCCGGCAGCGATGCCTGCGATACCGTGGTGGCGGCCATCGTCGGCGCCGCCGGCCTGCCCTCGACCCTGGCAGCCGCGCGCGCCGGCAAGCGCCTGCTGCTGGCCAACAAGGAATCGCTCGTGCTGGCCGGCGAACTGCTGACCCGCACCGCTGCTGCCGCCGGCGCTGAAATCATCCCGATCGATAGCGAGCACAGCGCCATCTTCCAGTGCCTGCGCTCGTGCGATGCCAGCCGCGGCGTACGCCGGGTGATCCTCACCGCCTCTGGCGGCCCGTTCCGGGGCTGGGACCGCACTGCGCTATCGGCCGTGACGCCTGCGCAGGCGGTGGCCCACCCGAAGTGGTCGATGGGGCCGAAGATCTCGGTGGATTCGGCCACGCTGATGAACAAGGGCCTGGAAGTCATCGAGGCGCACCACCTGTTCGGACTGCCCGGCGGGCAGATCGATGTACTGGTGCACCCGCAGAGCCTGGTGCATTCGCTGGTCGAGTTCGTCGACGGCTCCACCCTGGCCCAGCTTGGCCTGCCGGACATGCGCACCACCCTGGCCGTCGGTCTGGCCTGGCCGGAGCGGGTCGACTCCGGGGTGGCGGGGCTGGACCTGCTGCAGCAGGGCCGGCTGGATTTCGAAGCCCCCGACACTGCGGCCTTCCCCTGCCTGCGGCTGGCCTGGGAGGCCTTGCGTGCTGGCGGAACCGCCCCGGCCATCCTGAACGCGGCCAACGAAGTGGCTGTTTCAGCGTTTCTTCAGGGCCGGATAGGTTTCCTAGCGATCCCAGCGTTGGTCGAACAAACGCTGACAACGCTTCCGCGGCACAATGCCGACACCCTCGACACCCTCCTTTCTGCCGACGCGCAAGCACGGCAGATCACCGAACGCGCCCTCGCCCACCACGCCCTTCATGCCTGATCGAACCACGCAACCGAGTTGCATCCATGGGTGATTTCATCGGTTCGGTCTGGTGGATGATCGTCAGCCTGGGTGTGCTGGTGACCTTCCACGAATTCGGCCACTTCTGGGTCGCACGCCGGTGTGGCGTCAAGGTGCTGCGGTTCTCCGTGGGCTTCGGCAAGCCGCTGTGGATGCGTCGCGACCGGCACGGTACCGAGTTCGTGGTGGCGGCCATTCCGCTGGGCGGCTACGTCAAGATGCTCGACGAGCGCGAAGGCGACGTGCACCCGGCCGAGCAGGATCAGGCATTCAATCGCAAGACCGTGTGGCAGCGCATCGCCATTGTGGCCGCCGGCCCGATCGCCAACCTCCTGCTGTGCATGGCGATGCTGTGGGCGATGTTCGTGGTCGGCAAGCAGGATTATTCGGCCACCGTCGGCCGCGTCGACGGCCTGGCCGCCGAGGCCGGGCTGACCCCGGGCGAGCGTATCGTGCGCATAGATGGCCGCGGCGTGAGCAGCTGGAGCGATGCCAGCATGCAGCTCACCACCGCGGCAATGGACCGGCGCGACATCCAGATACTCACCGCCACCGAGGGCGCCGGCAACAGCGAGCACACCTTGCGCCTGTCGCAGCTGCCGGTCGGCTTCGACGAACGCCGCGTGGCCTCGCTGGCCGGGATCGGCTGGCAGTTCATGCTGCAGCCGCCGGTGATCGCCGAGGTGGTCAAGGGCTCGGTGGCCGATGGCCTGCTCAAGCCGGGCGACCGCATCGTGGCCATCGACGGTCAGCCGATCCGCTCGGCCGAGGACATCATTCCGCAGGTGCAGGCGCTGGGTGAGCACGGCGGCCAGGGCATGATCGAGGTAGCGCGCAAGGGCGAACAGGGCGAAGACCGCCTGGCGCTGGAGATCGCCCCGCGCAAGTCGCCGCAGGGCCAGTGGATGATCGGTATCCGCCCGGCCGCCGCGCCCGCCCCGGCGTACGACAGCCGCCAGCAGTACGGCCTGTTTGCCGCGGTGCCGGCCGCGATCCGCGAAACCGGCCGGATGACCGCCGATTCGCTGGGCATGATGAAGCGCATGCTGACCGGCCAGGCCTCGGTCAAGAACATCTCCGGCCCGGTCACCATCGCGCGCGCCGCCAATGCCTCGGCCGAACGCGGGCTCGACTGGTTCCTGTATTTCCTTGGCCTGCTGTCGCTGAGCCTTGCGATCATCAACCTGATGCCCATCCCGATCTTGGACGGTGGGCATCTGCTGTATTACCTTATTGAGTTGGTCAAGGGCAGCCCGATCAGCGAACGGGCCATGATTGCCGGGCAATACGTCGGCCTGGCGGTCCTGGCCGGGCTGATGGGACTGGCGTTCTACAACGACATCCTTGGCCTGGTTCCACGATGAAACTGCTCCACTCTTTCCGCCTGTTGTCGTCGTCATACGCCGGCACCCAGCAACACCTGAAATCGACTCCAACCGGATGTGACATGACGCGTCTTCCCACTCGCCGCCTGCTTGCCCTCGCTCTTGCCGCCGGCCTCAGCCTGCCAGCCGTTGCCCTGGCCGCCGAGCCGTTCGTTGCCAGCGACATCCGCGTCGACGGCCTGCAGCGCATCGCTTCGGGCACCGTGTTCACCTATCTGCCGGTGAACCGCGGCGACACCGTGGACGATGCCAAGGTGGCCGACTCGATCCGTGCGTTGTACCGCACCGGCTTCTTCGAGGACGTGCAGCTGGACCGCCAGGGCAACATCCTGGTGATCACGGTCAAGGAGCGCCCGGCGATCAACAAGCTCACCGTGACCGGCAACAAGGACATCAAGTCCGAAGAGCTGCTCAAGGGCCTGGGCGACATCGGCCTGACCGAGGGCGGCACCTTCGACCGCCTGAGCCTGGACCGCGTGACCCAGGAACTGACCCGCCAGTACAACAACCGCGGCAAGTACAACGTCGAGATCACCCCAACGGTGAGCCCGCTGGACCGCAACCGCGTCGATGTGGCCATCGCGATCAAGGAAGGCAAGGCGGCCAAGATCCGCCACGTCAACCTGATCGGTACGGAAAAGTTCGCCAACGAGGACATCCTGGAGAACTGGGAGTCCAAGGAGCACAACTGGGCCTCGTGGTACCGCCGCGACGACCAGTACTCCAAGGAAAAGATGTCCGGCGACCTGGAAAAGCTCAATTCCTGGTACCTGGACCGCGGCTATGTGGACTTCAGCATCGACTCCACCCAGGTGTCGATCAGCCCCGACAAGCGCGACATGTTCGTCAGCGCCGGCGTCACCGAGGGCGAGCAGTACAAGATTTCCGAAATCAAGGTGACCGGCGATACCGTGCTGCCGCAGGCCGACATCGAGCGCCTGGTGATCCCCAAGGCCGGCGACATCTTCTCGCGCGCGCTGCTCGAATACACCTCCGATGCGATCACCAACACGCTCAGCAACGTCGGCTACGCGTTCGCCAAGGTCAATCCGATCCCGACCCCGAACCGCGAGGACCGCACCGTTGCGGTGAACCTGCAGGTGGTGCCCGGCCCGCGCGTGACCGTGCGCCGCATCCTCTACAAGGGCAATAGCCGCACCTCGGACGAAGTCTTGCGCCGCGAGATGCGCCAGTTCGAAAACACCTGGTACTCGCAGGCGGCGATCGACCGTTCCAAGATCCGTCTGCAGCGCCTGGGCTACTTCGAGTCGGTGAACGTGGAAACCCCCGCGGTGCCCGGCAGCAACGACCAGGTCGACGTGATCTATGACGTCAAGGAAACCACCTCGGGCAGCTTCGTGTTCGGCCTGGGCTTCTCGCAGGCCTTCGGTGTGACCACCTCGGTGCAGTTGTCGCAGAACAACTTCCTGGGCGGTGGTAATCGTGTGGCAGTGGAAGCGTCGCGCAGCACCTTCCAGCAGCGTTATGCGTTCTCGTATACCAACCCGTTCTTTACCGATGACGGCGTGTCGCTGGGCTACAACCTGTCATGGCGTTCGCTGGACTACTCGGACTTCAACACGGCGCAGTTCAACAGCAAGAACGGCTCGGCGCAGGTGGTGTTCGGCGTGCCGATCACCGAGAACGATACCGTCTCGGCGATGGTCGGCATCGACAGCAACCAGATCACCACCTTCCCCGGCACCACGCCGCAGGCCATCGTCGATTACATCGATGCAATCGGCACGCGCACCTTCCACGCCTGGCGTACGGAGTTGGGCTGGGCGCGCGACACCCGCAACGACTTCTTCATGCCGACGCGCGGCCTGTACCAGCGCGTGGGCCTGGAAACCACCCTGCCTGGCTCGACGGTCGAGTATTACAAGCTCAATTACCAGATCTCGAACTACTGGCCGATCATTCCGGCGCTGGTGTTGAACACCCGCTTCGAGCTGGGCTACGGCGACAGCTATGGCAATGACAGTACCCGCGTGGTGGCAGGCCCCAATGGCACCTCGCGCACCATCACCGCGACCGGCCTGCCGTTCTACGAGAACTTCTACGCCGGCGGTACCAACTCGGTGCGCGGCTTTGAAGACAATACCTTGGGCCCGCGTTCGGAGCCGATCAACGGCTTCAATCGCGGTCAGCCGCTGGGTGGCTCGTTCAAGACCGTCGGCTCGGTGGAAATGTATTTCCCGAAGCTGTTCGACAGCCCGTCGGCCCGCGTTTCGGCGTTCTTCGATTTCGGTAACGTCTACAGCGGCGTCGACAACTTCAAGGCCAATGAGCTGCGCGCCTCCACCGGTGTGGCGCTGTTGTGGCGCGCCCCGGTCGGCCCCATCTCGATCAGCTACGCATTCCCGCTGAAGAAGGAAGACAACGACGAGATCGAGCGCCTGCAGTTCACCTTCGGCGGCCAGTTCTAAGAGACGTGAGCACAACAATGGCGGCCCGATATCTCGGGCCGCCATTGTTTGTTTAGGAACCGCTGGATCCTGCGCAGTTTTTAGCGGTAGCTATCCCAAACGGTGCTCAGGCAGGTGTAGGTGGCGCTCCAGTCGGACGCATCGACGCAGGCAATTTGCTGATCCCAGAAGCTATGCGCCTGGGCACGCTGATCGGCGAAGTCATCGGCCGATGCGGTGGTCACGGCGCCAAGCAGGAGCAGGCTTCCGACAATGGAGAGGGCAGTTTTCATATGCTTCTTCCTAGGTTCGCCGCACGATTGCGACCTGCGAAGAGATACGCCCGCTTGTTTGGCGACTCTTTGGTCAGGTTTTTTTTTCGTAAAAACAGCCACTTAATGTTTACGCGAGGTTCACCCTGATGCACTTGACCGCCAGTGCGATTGCCGAACAGTTTGGCTTGACCGTCGTCGGCGACGGCACCACCGAAGTCACCGGTGTCGCCACCCTGGCCCATGCAGGCGCGGGGCAGCTGAGCTTCCTGTCCAACCCGCGCTATCGCCCGCAGCTGGCCGAGACCCAGGCCGCAGTGGTGGTGGTGCGCGCCGACGATGCCGAGGCAGCCAAGGGCACCGCCCTGGTCGCCAAGGACCCGTACACCGCATTCGCCAAGATCGCCGCGCTGTTCGACGTGGCGCCGGTGCGCGCGCCCGGCATCCATGCGTCGGCAGTGATCGACCCCACCGCGCAGGTTTCTCCGGGTGCCCATGTCGGCCCGTTCGTCAGCATCGGTGCGCGCAGCCGCGTGGGCGATGGCTGCGTGATCGGCACCGGTAGCATCATCGGCGAGGACTGCGTGGTGGACGAGGGCAGCGAGCTGCTGGCCCGGGTCACCCTGGTCACCCGCGTGCGGCTGGGCAAGCGCGTGCGGATCCACCCCGGCGCGGTGATCGGCGCCGACGGCTTCGGCCTGGCGATGGATGCCGGCCACTGGATCAAGGTGCCGCAGCTTGGTGGGGTGGTGATCGGCGACGATTGCGAGATCGGCGCCAACACCTGCATCGACCGCGGCGCACTGGAAGACACCGTGCTGGAAGAAGACGTACGCGTGGATAACCTGGTGCAGATCGCGCACAACTGCCGCATCGGCGCGCACAGCGCGATTGCCGGCTGCACCGGCATTGCCGGCAGCGCCAAGATCGGCCGCTACTGCCTGCTCGGCGGGCACGTCGGCGTGGTCGGCCACCTGGAGATCTGCGACAAGGTGGTGATCACCGGCAAGTCGGTGGTGCGCAATTCCATTCACGAGCCGGGCGAGTATTCGTCCGGCACCCCTCTCACCGACAATCGCACGTGGCGCAAGAATGCCGCGCGCTTCAAACAGCTCGATGCGCTGGCAAGGCGCATCCTGGCTGTGGGCAAGGAGAACGCATGAGTCACCCCGTTTACGAGCTGCCGATCGACGTCAACCAGATCCAGACGCTGATTCCGCACCGCTACCCGTTCCTGCTGATCGACCGGGTCATCGAGCTGGACCTGGAGGCCAAGCGCATCGTCGGGCAGAAGAACGTCAGCATCAACGAGCCGTTCTTTCAGGGCCACTTCCCGACCCGGCCGGTGATGCCGGGCGTGTTGATCATCGAAGCGCTGGCGCAGGCCGGCGGCGTGATGACCCAGCTCGGCCTGGGGCGCGATGCGCTGTCCAAGCTGTTCTACATGGTCAAGGTCGACAACGCGCGCTTCAACAAGCAGGTGGTGCCGGGCGATGTGCTGATCCTGGAGGTGCAGATGAAGCGCCTGATCCGCAACATGGGATGCTATTACGGCGAGGCCAAGGTCAACGGCGAAATCGTGGCCAGTGCCGAAGTCATGTGCGCCGGCGCCAAGGAATAATCCGTTTTTGGAGGTGAGACACGATGCGTGATCAAGCACCCTTGATTCATCCCACCGCCGTCATCGATCCCTCGGCGCAGCTGGCCAGCGATGTGCGCGTCGGCGCGTTCTCGCTGATCGGCGCGGACGTGGAGATCGGCGCCGGCACCGAAGTGGGGCCGCATTGCTCGATCCATGGCCCAACCCGGATCGGCCGCAACAACCGCTTCATCGGGCATGCGGCCATCGGCGGCGAGCCGCAGGACAAGAAGTACGCCGGCGAACGCACCGAGCTGGTGATCGGCGACGGCAACGTGATCCGCGAGTTCGTCACCATCAACCGCGGCACCGGCGGCGGCGGCGGCATCACCGTGGTCGGCAACGACAACTGGATGCTGGCCTATACCCACGTGGCGCACGATTGCCATGTCGGCAACCACTGCGTGTTCTCCAACAACACCACCCTGGCCGGCCACGTCACCGTGGGCGACTACGTGATCATCAGCGGCTTTGCCGGCGCGCATCAGTTCTGCCGCATCGGTGCGCACGCCTTCCTGGGCATGGGCGCGCTGACCAACGGCGACGTGCCGCCGTTCACCATGGTCGGCAGCGAATCGCTGGGCCGCCCGCGCGGCATCAACAGCGAAGGGCTCAAGCGCCGCGGCTTCGACGCCGAACGCATCACCGCGATCAAGCGTGCCTACCGCACGCTGTACGTGGCCGGCCTGCCGCTGGCCGACGCCAAACTGCAGCTGGCCGAACAGGCCAAGAGCAGCGACGACGTGCGCGGGATGCTCGAGTTCATCGACGCGGCAGAACGGCCGTTGTTGCGATGACGGGAATCGGGAATCGGGAGTCGGGAATCGTGGACGGGCAGCGCAACGGCGCGTCAGTCGGCAGCGTTCCGACTGCGCTACCGATTCCCAATTCCCCACTCCCGATTCCCGGTGCGCGCGAGCGCGCACCCCGTATCGCGTTGATCGCCGGCGAAGCCTCCGGCGACATCCTCGGTGCGGGGCTGATCGAGCAGTTGCGGCTGCGCTATCCGACTGCCGAATTTGTCGGCATCGGTGGCGATGCGATGCGTGGCGTCGGGTGCCAGACCTGGTTCGATGCCAGCGAGCTGGCGGTGATGGGCCTGACCGAAGTGCTGCGCCATCTGCCGCGCCTGCTCAAGCTGCGCAGCGCGTTCCGCGAGCGCGTGCTGGCGTGGAAGCCGGATGTATTCATCGGCATCGATGCGCCGGATTTCAATCTGCCGGTGGAGCGCTGGCTCAAGCAGCGCGGCATCAAGACCGTGCATTACGTCAGCCCCTCGGTGTGGGCGTGGCGCGAGAAGCGCGCCGAGAAGATCGGCGTCAGTGCCGATCTGGTGCTGTGCCTGTTCCCGATGGAGCCGCCGATCTACGCCAGGCACGGCGTGGATGCGCGCTTCGTCGGCCACCCGATGGCCGACGACATCGCCTACCAGGCCGACCGCGAGGCCGCGCGCGCCAAGCTCGGCATCTCCGCCTCCAGCACCGTGCTGGCCGTGTTGCCGGGCAGCCGGCATGGCGAGATCAGCCGGCTCGGCGACACCTTTTTCCAGGCCGCCTGGCTGGTCTCCGAGCATCTGCACAACCTGCACGTGCTGGTGCCCGCGGCCAATCCGGGCTGCAAGCAAGTGCTGGCTGAGCAGCTTTCGCGTTCGTCGCTGCCGGTGCTGCGCTCGCACCTGCTCGACGGCCAGGCGCGCACCGCGATGCTGGCCGCCGACGTGGTGCTGCTGGCCTCTGGCACCGCCACACTGGAAGCCATGCTGGTCAAGCGCCCGATGGTGGTCGGCTACAAGGTGGCCCCGCTCACCTACCGCATCGTCAAGACGCTGGGCCTGCTCAAGGTCAACCGCTACGCGCTGCCCAACATCCTGGCCAACGACGACCTGGCCCCGGAGCTGATGCAGGATGACTGCACGCCCGAGCGGCTGTGCGTCGCCCTGCTGGACTGGTTCAAACACCCTGAGAAGGTCGCCGCCTTGCAACCGCGCTACCTGGCCCTGCACGCCGAACTGCGCCGCGACGCCTCGGCGCGCGCGGCCGATGCGGTAGCGGGGCTGCTGACGCAGCCGGAATTGGGAATCGGGAATCGGGAATCGGCAGGAGCCGGGCCATGAAGCGCTCACGCTCCCACGGTGCGATTGTCGTTCCGACGACGCAGGATGCGCTCTTCCACGATTCCCGATTCCCGCTTCCCGATTCCCGCTTGACCGCCGGCGTCGACGAAGCCGGCCGCGGTCCGCTCGCTGGTCCCGTCGCGGTGGCGGCGGTGGTGTTCGACCCCGGCAAGCCGCGCATCAACGGGCTGGACGATTCCAAGCAGCTCACCGCCGAACGGCGCGAGCAGCTGTATGCGCGCATCGTCGACCGGGCGCTGGCCTGGTCGGTGGTGTTGATCGACAGCGAAGAGATCGACCGCATCAATATCTACCAGGCGACCATGCTCGGCATGCGCCGCGCGGTGGAAGGTGTGGCGCACGTGGCCGGATTTGCGCGCATCGACGGCAACCGGGTGCCCAAGGGGCTGCCCTGCCCCGCCGAGGCACTGATTGGCGGGGATGCCATCGACCGCGCCATCATGGCGGCCTCGATCGTGGCCAAGGTCACCCGCGACCGCCTGATGCACGAATTGCACGCGCAACACCCGGAATACCGCTTCGACCAGCACAAGGGCTACAGCACTCCGATCCATCTGGCCGCGCTGCAGAGCCACGGGCCCTGCCCGCAGCATCGGCGCAGCTTTGCGCCGGTGCGGTTGGCGCTGGAAGGCCGGGACCCGGGACCCGGGACCGGGGACCCGGAACAGCTGCGGATCGTGCAACACGCCGGCGCCGTCTAGGCACGGACCGGCGCCCCACCGCCCGTGCAGGAAGCGAGGCGCGGGCTTTCAACCAGGTGATCCACCGCTGTTCCGGGTCCCCGGTCCCGGGTCCCGGGTCCCGCCGCCCACCTGTCAAGCCTTGTTCGCCTTCGCCCCCGCCGGTACCCTGACCGCGCATTATTCCGGTCTCGCATGTCCACTTCCCGCTTCGTCCATCTGCACGTCCACACCGAGTTCTCGCTGGCGGATTCCACCATCCGTGTGCCCGAGAAACCGGATCAGGCTGACCCGAAAAAGGCCAAGCAGGCCAACCTGCTGAGCCGGGCGGTCGAGCTCGACATGCCCGCGTTGGCAGTCACCGACCTCAACAACCTGTTCGCCCTGGTCAAGTTCTACAAGGCTGCAGAAGGCGTGGGCATCAAGCCGATCGCCGGCGCCGACGTGATGATCGCCACCCCGGACATGACACCGTGGCGCATGACCCTGCTGTGCCGCGACCGCGAAGGCTACCTGAGCCTGTCGCGGCTGCTGACGCGCGCCTGGATGGAAGGCCACCGCCCCGAAGGCGGCGTGGCGATCCATCCGGAATGGCTGCAGGCCGGGCACGCCAACCTGTTCGCGCTGGCCGGCCGCGACAGCCTGGCCGGGCGCCTGTTCAACGAGGGCCGCGCGGATCTTGCCGAGCAGCAGCTGGCCGACTGGCAGCGCGTGTTCGGCGACGGCCTGCACCTGGAACTGACCCGCACCGGGCGCGAGGGCGAGGAACGCTTCAACCAGTTCGCGCTGCATGCCGCCGGCGTGCGCGGGCTGCCGGTAGTCGCCAGCAACGATGTGCGTTTTTTGTACGCCAGCGACTTCAACGCGCACGAAGCGCGCGTGTGCATTTCGTCGGGCCGCGTGCTCGACGACCCCAAGCGCCCGCGCGACTACAGCGACCAGCAGTACATGAAGTCCAGCGAGGAGATGGCGGCGCTGTTCGCCGACATCCCCGACGCAATCGACAACACGCTGGCGCTGGCGCAGCGCTGCAACATCGAGATGCGCCTGGGCACCTACTTCCTGCCCGCCTATCCGGTGCCGGACGACGAGACGCTGGACAGCTGGATCCGCAGCCAGTCGCGCGACGGTCTGGCCGCACGCCTGGAGAAAAGCCCGATCGCACCGGGCAAGACCCGCCAGGACTACGTGGACCGGCTCGAATTCGAGCTGGACACCATCATCAAGATGGGCTTCCCCGGCTACTTCCTGATCGTGGCCGACTTCATCCAGTGGGGAAAGAACCAGGGCATTCCGATTGGCCCGGGGCGCGGTTCCGGTGCCGGTTCGCTGGTGGCCTGGGCGCTGCAGATCACCGACCTGGACCCGCTGCCGTACAACCTGCTGTTCGAGCGCTTCTTGAACCCCGAGCGCGTGTCGATGCCCGACTTCGACATCGACTTCTGCATGGACCGCCGCGACGAAGTCATCGACTACGTGGCGCGCAAGTACGGCCGCGAGCGCGTCAGCCAGATCATCACCTACGGCACCATGGCCGCCAAGGCGGTGGTGCGCGATGCCGGGCGCGTGCTTGGCTTCACCTACGGTCTGGTGGATAGCGTCGCCAAGCTGATCCCCAACATCCTGGGCATCACGCTCAAGGATGCGATGGGCGAAGGCAAGGATTCGGAGATGGCCTCGCCGGACCTGATCCAGCGCTACCAGGTCGAAGACGATGTGCGCGACCTGATGGATCTGGCGCGCCAGCTCGAAGACCTCACCCGCAACGCCGGCAAGCACGCCGGCGGCGTGGTGATCGCGCCCGAGCCGCTCTCCGAGTTCTGCCCGCTGTTCGCCGAACACGACGAAGACGGCCGCGGCAAGAACCCGGTGACCCAGTTCGACAAGGACGACGTCGAAGCGGTGGGCCTGGTGAAGTTCGACTTCCTCGGCCTGCGCACGCTGACCATCATCGATTGGGCGGTCAAGGCGATCAATGTGCGCCATGCGCGCGCCGGCATCGACCCGGTCGACATCACCACCATTCCGCTGGACGACGTGCCCACCTACAAGGGCGTGTTCGCCTCGGGCAATACCGGTGCGGTGTTCCAGTTCGAATCCTCGGGCATGCGCCGCCTGCTCAAGGACGCGCGCCCTGACCGCTTCGAAGACCTGATCGCGCTGGTGTCGCTGTATCGCCCCGGCCCGATGGACCTGATCCCTGACTTCAACGCGCGCAAGCATGGCCAGCAGGAGATCGTGTATCCCGATCCGCGCACCGAAGTCATCCTGAAAGACACCTACGGCATCATGGTGTACCAGGAGCAGGTGATGCAGATGGCGCAGATCGTCGGCGATTATTCGCTGGGCGGCGCCGACCTGCTGCGTCGCGCGATGGGCAAAAAGGTGCCGGCCGAAATGGCCAAGCACCGCGAAATCTTCCGCGAAGGTGCAGCCAAGGGCGGCGTGAGCGCGGCCAAGGCCGACGAAATCTTCGATTTGATGGAGAAGTTCGCCGGCTACGGTTTCAACAAATCGCACGCCGCCGCGTACGCGTTGGTCAGCTACCAGACTGCGTGGCTGAAACGGCATTACCCGGCCGAGTTCATGGCCGCCACGCTGTCCTCGGACATGGACAACACCGACAAGGTGGTGGGCTTCCTGGATGAGGTGCGCAACCTCGGCCTCACCGTCAAGCCGCCGCGCGTCAACGAATCGGCCTACCAGTTCGAGGCCGCCAGCCCGGACACCATTCAATACGGGCTGGGCGCGATCAAGGGCGTGGGCCAGGGCGCGTGCGAGGCCATCGTCGAAGAACGCCGGCGCGGCGGCCCGTACACTACGCTGCTGGATTTCTGCACGCGCGTGGGCACCGCAAAGCTCAACCGGCGCACGCTGGAAGCGATGATCAATGCCGGCGCGATGGACGGGCTGGGCAAGAACCGCGCCTCGCTGATGCTGCAGTTGCCTGAGGTGATGAAGGCCACCGAGCAGATGGCGCGCGAACGTGCCTCCGGGCAGAACTCGCTGTTCGGCGGGCCGGACCCGAGCGCGCCGGCGATGCGCCTGGACCTGCCCGAAAGCAAGGAATGGCCGTTGGGCCAGCTGCTCACCGGCGAGCGCGAAACGCTGGGCTTCTATCTCAGCGGCCACCCGTTCGACCCGCACCGCAAAGAAGTGCGCGAGCTGGTCGGTTGCGACCTGGGCGCGCTGGAAAAGATCCTCGCCTCGCAACAACGTGGCGGTGGCGGTGGCGGCGACGGCGAAAAACGCGCCTGGCGCCCGGAAGTCAGTGCGATCCTGGCCGGCCAGGTGGTCGGGGTGCGCCGCAAGGGCGACAGCCAGGTGTTCGTGCAGCTCGAAGACGGCCGTGGCCGGGTCGAATGCAGCGCGTTCTCCGATGCGATGGCCGAGTTCGGCCACCTGCTCACCCGCGACCGCATCCTGATCGTCAAGGGCGGCCTGCGCGAAGACGAATTCAACGGCGGCTACAGCCTGCGCATCCGCCAGTGCTGGGACTACGAGCAGATTTGTGCCGACCACGCGCAGCGCCTGTCGCTGCGCCTGGACCTGCGCGAGAAGCAGGCCTTCAAGCGCATCGACGCGCTACTGGCCAAGCACCGCCCCGGCAAGACCCCCCTGCGCCTGGACCTGCTGCTGCGCGCCCCCGGCGGCGGGGTGGCCGGCATGCTCGACCTCAACGGCACCCATTCGGTGCGCATCGACCAGCAGTTGATGGACAGCCTGCGCGCCGACCCGGCGGTGCGGACGGTGAAGATCAAGTACAGCCCGCCGTGGGCGCAGTGAATCGGGAATCGGGAATGGGGAATCGCAAAAGCGTGGCGGCCCGGATACCTTGCTCTGATTCCCGATTCTCCATTCCCGATTCCGCTCCCAACGCCCCCGTACGGGCCAGCCACACCGCTTCAGCTACACTCCCCGCCTTACGTTGACGACGCCATTGCATGAATCCTAACTACCTCGACTTCGAGCAACCCATCGCCGATCTGGAAGCCAAGATCCAGGAACTGCGCAAGGCCAGTACCGGGCCTGCAGTCAACGTGGAAACCGAAGTCCGCGCCCTGCGCGACAAGCTGCGCGTGCGTACCGCGCAGATCTTCCGTGACCTGTCTGCCTGGCAGGTCTCGCAGCTGGCGCGTCATCCGCAGCGCCCGTACACGCTGGACTACATCAACACCATCTGCGACGAATTCCAGGAACTGGCCGGCGACCGCGCCTATGCCGACGACAAGGCGATTGTCGGTGGCCTGGGCCGCATCGACGGCCGCCCGGTGGTGATCATCGGGCACCAGAAGGGCCGCGACACCAAGACCAAGGTGGCGCGCAACTTCGGCATGCCGCGCCCGGAGGGCTACCGCAAGGCGCTGCGCCTGATGAAGCTGGCCGAGCGTTTCCGCCTGCCGCTGCTGACCTTCATCGACACCCCCGGCGCCTACCCGGGCATCGGTGCGGAAGAGCGCGGCCAGTCCGAGGCGATCGCGCGCAATCTGCTGGAAATGGCCGAACTCAAGATCCCGGTGATCTGCACGGTGATCGGCGAAGGCGGCTCCGGTGGCGCGCTGGCGATCGGCGTGGGCGACCGCACCCTGATGCTGGAATACGGCACCTATTCGGTGATTTCGCCGGAAGGCTGCGCCTCGATCCTGTGGAAGGACGCGGCCAAGGCCAAGGACGCCGCCGAACAGCTCGGCCTCACCGCCAAGCGTCTGAAGGGCCTGGGCCTGGTGGACAAGGTGATCCGCGAGCCCACCGGCGGCGCGCACCGCAATCCCGAGCAGATGGGCAAGCGCCTGAAAGCCGTGCTGCTCAACGAGCTGGACGCGCTGGAAAAGATCCCGGTGGAAACCTTGCTGCAGCAGCGCTACGAGCGCCTGCGTAGCTACGGTGCCTACGAGGGGCACTGAACCTTCGCGCTCCGCGGGCCGGAGCGCGCGCAACCCGCTGCACGAAAGGACGTCCCAGCCAACCTGAGTCGCTGCTGCGCTCGATCGTGTTGCAGCGGGCCTGCTGCGTGCACGTGGTGCGCAGCGGTGGTCCGTCCTACCGGATGGTGATCCTGCTGACGTTTCAGGCCGGCATCGCGGCGACATCAGCCTCGGCTCCTGCGTACGAGGCGACGCCATGCCGCCTTGCACGCAACGCCGCTCAGAACGGCTTGGCCAGCACCAGCCAGATCACACCGACCAGCAGGATCACCGGCACCTCGTTGAACAAGCGCAGTGCACGCCCGCTCGGGACGGCACGGCCCTGGTCCACGCCCTTCAGCCAGCGCCCGGCCACGATGTAGTGCGCCAGGATCAACGCAACCGCGAACAGCTTGGCGTGCAGCCAACCGCCGGTCACCATGGTCGGGAAATCGGGAATCACGCGGTAGCCCTGCCACAGCACTGCGCCCAGCAGCAGCGCCAGCCCCAGCATGCTGTGGCCGAATTTGTACAGCCGCCGGCCCATCAGCACCAGGCGTGCGCGCACTGCAGATTCGCTGCCGGCTTCGGCGATGTTGACCAGGATGCGCGGCAGATAGAACACCGCCGCCATCCAGGCGATCACGAACAACAGATGGAAGGTCTTGATCCACAAATACAGGGTCATGCGCTGGCTCCGTTGGCTCGCGTAGGATGGCCCGCATTTTCACCCATCCGCGCGCGCGAAAGCAGTTGAACCCATGCAGCAGTCAGACCAGAAACAGTACGACGCCCAGTATTTCCGCCGCTGGTATCGCGATGCCGGGCTGGCCGACCCCGTCCGCCTGCGACGCAAGGTCGCACTCGCGGTCGCACAGGCCGAGTACTACCTGGAACGCCCGATCCGCAGCGTGCTGGATGTCGGCTGCGGCGAAGCCGCATGGCGCGCGCCCTTGCTGGCGCTGCGGCCCAAGCTCAGCTACCTGGGCTTTGACAGCAGCGACTACGCCGTCCGGCGCTACGGCCGTAGCCGCCAGATCCACCCTGCCCGCTTCGGCGACTTCGCCTGGCTGCGCCCCTGCGCACCGGTGGACCTGCTGATCTGCTCGGATGTCCTGCATTACGTGCCCACGCGCGAATTCAATCAGGGCCTGCCCGGATTGGCCGACATGTGCGCAGGCGTGGCGTTTCTGGAAACCTTTGCCGAAGAAGATGCGTTCGAAGGCGACCATGACGGTTTTCAGGCGCGGCCATCGCGCTGGTACCGGCGCCGCTTCGCCAGCGTGGGCTTTACTGCGCTCGGGTCGCACTGCTGGTTGTCGCCGCAATTGGCTGGAGAGACGTCTGCATTGGAGCGCAGCTGAGCAGGTGTTCGCGGCGGCCGGCGGCCGGGAGAAGGCGCCTCGCAGGAACGGATTGCGATGACGTGCCAGGCTCGACGTGGTTGGTGTATCGCCGGTCGTATTTGAGTCCGCGAGGGCTTCGCCACGTACCCTCACCCCAACCCCTCTCCCGCAGGAGAGGGGCTTGCTTCTGCAGGCACTTCGACAGGACTGTCGATTACACGCTGGTCGCATCGCTTCTAACGTCATCCGGCCGCCTAGCGCGATCTCCCGTCCGTGCGCACCATCCGAACGAGCATAGACAGCAGCAGATAACGCAGCCTATGTCTGCCATAGCTCCCATGACAGCCTCAACCGCCCGGAGCCCCATTAAGGTGCAAATGCGCCAAACCCGGTATGCTGCGCGGCAGCAAAACCGCACGGATGGGTGGAATGCTTTATCAACTGCATGAGCTGACCCGCAATCTGCTAGCCCCCTGGGTGCATCAGGCCCAGGCGAACGCCAAGATGTTCTCCGATCCCGACAGCCTGTGGGCATCGCTTCCCGGTGCCGAACGCATGGCCGCCAGCAACGAGCTGTTCCATCGGCTGGGCAAGGAATACGAAAAGCCTGCTTGGGCGCTGGACGATGTCGAGGTCGATGGCCATTCGCTGCCGATCATCGAACGCGAAGTGTTGAGCAAGCCGTTCTGCCGGCTGCTGCGCTTCAAGCGTTTCAGCGACCACGTCGAGCTGATCGGCAAGATGAAGGAGCAACCGGCCGTGCTGGTGGTGGCGCCGTTGTCCGGTCACCACGCCACGCTGCTGCGCGACACCGTGCGCACCCTGCTGCGTAACCACAAGGTCTATGTAACCGACTGGGTGGACGCGCGCATGGTGCCGCTGGAAGCAGGCGCGTTCCGGCTCGAGGACTACATCACCTATATCCAGGAGTTCATCCGCCATATCGGCGCCGAGCGCTTGCATGTGGTGAGCGTGTGCCAGCCCACGGTACCGGTACTGGCGGCGGTGTCGCTGATGGCCAGCAACGACGAACCCACCCCGCGCTCGCTGGTGATGATGGGCGGGCCGATCGATGCGCGTCGCAGCCCTACCCAGGTCAACAACCTGGCCACGGAAAACGGCATCGAGTGGTTCCAGAACAACCTGATCCACACCGTGCCGTTCCCGTATCCGGGCCATGGCCGCCAGGTGTACCCGGGCTTCCTGCAACACGCCGGCTTTCTGTCGATGAACCCCAACCGGCACGTCATGTCGCACTGGGATTTCTACACCGATCTGGTCAAGGGCGACCTGCAGGATGCGCAAGCACACCGGCAGTTCTACGACGAATACAACGCTGTGCTTGACATGCCGGCAGAGTATTACCTGGACACCATTCGCGTGGTGTTTCAGGAGTTTTTGCTGCCGCAGGGCAAGTGGAAAGTGGATGGCCAACTGGTCAAGCCATCGGCGATCCGCAATACCGCGCTGCTGAGCATCGAAGGCGAGCTGGACGACATCGCCGGCCTCGGCCAGACCGAGGCGGTACACGATCTATGCACCGGCATCGATGCGGCGCATCGCCGTCATCTGGTGGTGGAAGGCGCCGGTCACTACGGCATTTTCAGTGGCCGTCGTTGGCGTGAAGTGGTGTATCCGCAGGTACGCGAATTCATCGCCCGCTACGATGCCGACCCGGTCGGCAGCCGCGACCCGGCTACCGTGACCCCGATCCGCAAGCGCGGCAAGCGCGCCTGAACCAAAAAATAAAATCCCCGGCACGGCCGGGGATTTTTTGTATCGCCACTGAGGTCGCCCGGCAAACCTGCTAATCAACCGCCAGGTGCGCGCGGCCCGCGGCCAGCACGGTATATCTCGCTCGCACACTCCGGCTCCTGTGCGCTGCCCACACCCGACCGATAACTGCTCGCCACGTGTTGCCAGCTGTTCTACGTGCGACAGCACGCCAAGCAATGCCAGCCTGCAAACGCCATCATCGATGCCGTGCATGCTGATACAGCGCTCGCGCGCGTCACGCAGCCGTTTCACCACTCTTGACCAACAGCTGCTTGGCGAACATGCCGTGCAGCTTGCCGAAGGCACGCGCCAGATGCAGCGTGACAAACAACAACAGCACGCCCACCGCGAACAACGGCAACGTCAGCCAGGAACCGGTGATGTCCACGCCATCCCAGGTCAGCACGGCCGTGTTGTCGAACAACACGACAAGCGGTGAAGCGGCCAGCCCCAGCGACAGCGACAGCAGCGTGCAAAACACGGTGAAGTAGAGAGTGCCCAGCGGCAGCATCAACACGAAGTACAGCATCGTGCTCCAGGTGCGCACGTCGGTGAACATCGCGCCGATGCGTTGCAGCCAACTGCCCTGCAGGCCCGGATGTTGCGGGCGACGCGGCATGCGCACGCCCAGCAGCGTTTCGACCACGCGGCCTTCCACCAGCGACAACACCCGTACCGAGCCGAAGAACAACACCAGCAATGGCACGCCGATGATCAGGATCAGCAGCCCGATCGACAGGCTCGCGCCAGTGACGACCCAGGTGAAATAAAACACGCCGGTAAGCAGCGACAGCAGCATGTAGAACAGTGCGCCATAGGTGCGCGGGTCGGCTGCCACACCGAAGAAGTTGGCAATCCACGATGCGCGTTTGGGCGGCGCCGGAGGACGCAACGCGCGGGTCACGGTCACTTCGGTTTCGCGGTAGATCTCGGCCACTTCCTCTGGCGCGCCATAGCTGCCAGCCACGCCTGCAATGACCTCGGCCTCACTCTTGCCGTGCTGTTCCGCAAGCTCGGCGCGCAGATATTCTTCGGCGTCGTAGAGCGCGTCCTGGATCATCGCCGGGTCGGCCCCCGCCAGCGCCTGTCGTAGCTGCGCCAGGTAATCGGAAATGGTGGTTGGCAACGGATGTGACTGCGCAACTGTATTCATGAGTGGGTCCCCTGCAGCACTGAATCAACGGAATCTCGGGTGGCACGCCAGGCGGCGGTCCAGTCGCGCAGGCAGTCACGCCCGCTGTCGGTAATGCGGTAATAACGGCGCGGCGGCCCAGACGCGGATGGCTCGATATGGCTCTGCAACAGCCCTGCCCCTTCCAGATTGCGCAGTACCGGATACAAGGCGCTCTGCTTGCCGCTGAGCACGCCTTCCAGCCGCTCCAGCCGTTTGGCGATGAGATAGCCGTACAGCGGCTCGTCGGCCTGTGCCAGGACGGCCAGCAAGGCCAGCGACACGGTGCCCGCACTCAGCTCCTTCTGAAATTTGCGTAGGTGGATATCCGGCTCGCTCATCGGCCATCTCCGCTAGGTCGAAGGTGATGCTATGTAGAACCTAGCTATAGTGAATGTGCCGGTAGTCATGGGCGGGGATTGGGGATTCGGCATTGGGGATTCGCCAAAACAAAAACAAAGCCGTGGTCGCCAGCTTGTTTGAGCAGTGTCGGCATCGCAGCGAGCTCCACCGCAAAACGCAGCGCCGCCGTTGCGAATCCCCAATGCCGAATCCCCAATCCCCGCCCCACTAGCGCCCGCCTGCGCAAACCCCAGTGCGTTCATGAGCTTAGAACCTTTGGGTTACTGCGTTTCCGGCACGGCTTTACTACAGTCAACGCCCCCCGTGCCGATAAGCTTCGCTCAGGGGTTTTCATTTTTCGATGGGGCAAGACGATGCAATTGACACGCTTGGCGCAGCCGGCCATGGCTGATACTTCCTTTGGTGCCACACGGCGCCTGTGCCTTGCGATCGGGTTGGCGTTGCCGGGCCTGGCGCTGGCGCAGGTGCAGCCGGCACCGGCCAACGCCGAGCAGGCCGTTGCCGAGCCGGCCAAGGCGCCGGTGACCACCGCGCCGGCCACCGCAAAGGGCTATCCGCAGGAAGCCCAGGGCTGGGGCGCCAAGCAGGGCGGCAACATGTGGCAGGTGCGCTGGGCCGAAGACTGGTCGTATTTGAAAGACACGTCCAAGCGCAAGAGCCCGTTCGATCCGCTCAAGTACATCCCGCTCAGCGAAGACGGCGATGTCTACGTTTCGCTCAGCAACGAGCTGCGCGTGCGCAGCAACACCATCACCAACCCGGGGCTGATTCCCGGCAGCCACTCGCAACAGCAGTATCTGCTGCGCGCGTTCTTCGGCGCGGACCTGCACGTGGGCGAACACTTCCGTCTGTACACGGAACTGGCGCACGGCAGCCTGGATGGGCGCAACGAAGGCGCCAAGACCGGCACGCAGGAGAACAACGCCATCCTGCAGCAGGTGTTCTTCGACGTGAAAGGCCGCATCGGCAGCGCCGACACCGGTTTGCGGGTCGGCCGTCAGGTCTTCGTCGATGGCCCCACCACCTTGATGGCGCTGCGCGACAATACCGACATCTTCGTCACCTTCAACGGTGCGCGCGCCTGGGCGATCGGCGAAAAAACGCGTGTCGACGTGTTCGACTTCAATTTCAACCTGGATGGCACCGAAGGCCTGGGCGACGACCGTATCGACCGCTCGCGGCACTTCCGCGGTGTGGTCGGTGGCTACCGCCTGCCGACCGCCAAGCCCATGTACCTGGAACCGTTCTTCTATCAGTTCCGCAACGACAATCAGGTGTGGGGCCGGCAGACCGCCGAAGAGCACCGCAATTACTACGGCCTGCGCCTGTGGGGCAACGTGGGCAGGCTGCGCACCGATTCGTTCGTGACCGTGCAGCGCGGCAGTTTTGGCGGACGCGACCTGCGTGCCTACATGGCCAGCACCTCCAATGCCTGGTCGCTGCGCGAAACCGGCTGGAAGCCGCGTCTGGGGTTCCATAGCGAAATCGCCTCCGGCGGTGGCGGCACCTCCGGTACCGGCACGCTGCGCAACAACAACTTCCTGTACGGCAACACGATCTACTTCAGCTGGGCCACCTTCTTCGGTCCGGTGAATCTGGTCACCGCTGCGCCGACCTTCACCTTCTCGCCCACCTCCAAGCTCACCGTGAATCTGGAGTGGGAAACCCTGTGGCGCCAGACCACCAGCGATGCGATCTACAACAACCAGGCACGCGCCTATGCACGCACGCAGAACACCGGCGAGCGCCGCATCGGCACCATGCCGCGCGTCAATGCCACCTGGAACATCGACCCGAACTGGTCGGTAACCTTCCGCGCTGAGCACCTGATGGCGGGACCCGCGCTGGAAAGAGCCGGTTATGGCGATTCGACCTTCGTGATGGGCTGGTTGAACTTCCGGTTCTAAGCACGCGGCGGTACGCCTGCGCGCACCGATGCGGTGTGCGTCATTGCTGCGCGTCTGCACAGCGACACATCGACATGCCGCGTCCTGTCAGGGACGCGGCATGTTGCTTTTCAGCGCAGCTGACTGCAGTGGGGTGCCACGACTGCGGCGCGCATGCCTCGCAATCCCGTGCTGATCGCACCGGCGCGGCCATGAAGTTCCAGAGGCGCTGCTGACGGACCAGGTCGTGGCCTCACAGGCTCCACTAGCGACCTGAAGGATGCACCACGCCACTGACGCGTCGCGACACTACTGGATCGTAGTGCTCGCGCGCTCGGCAAGCCGGCTGGCCGGCAGTGGCCAGCGATCGTCTCCGGCACCGTCCTCACGTCTGGCATACCGAGCGATAGTCAGATGTTTGCCGTCGCCGCCGGCCTGCAGCGGGCGCATCTGTCCGCGCAGCGCAGGCGGCAGCTCGGCAAGTCGCTGCGCAAGCGGCCGTGTATCGGCCGGGCGATCGCGCAACCACAGCAGGGCTGCCACCGTATGGACTGCCGCGGCAGTGTCCTGCAGCTTGTGCTGATAATTGGCATAGTCCGGACGCGCCGCGCTGACCAACAGACAGCCGGTGGCATTGGCCACGCAGGCCACCGTGGCCGTGTCGGGCGTTGCCACCATGCCGGGCGGCAGCGCCTGATCCTGCGCCAGCAATGCCCGCACCGGGGCGCTGCAGGCCCAAGTAAAGGTCGGTGCCAGCAGCGCCTGGGTGCGCTCGCGGTCCAGTAGCCGTGGTGAGATGCGATCCAGCCAGTCGCGATCGCCATCCTGGACGGACGCGTCCTGCAGCATCGAAAACACCAAGCGCGATTCGCCGTGCAGCGCATTGCACAGCGAAATCTCTTCCATCGCCGCCGGTGCGAACGCCGCGGCGCACTGCGCGGGCAACGGCGCCTGCGCAGGCAGCTCGGCCAGCATGTCCGCAAACAGCTGCGCGTTACCGCGCAGCATCGCCGCGCCGATCATCGTGACCGCCAGGTTGTCGCTGCTACGCAGCAGCACCCGGGCAACCTGCGCGCTGGTGCAGACATCGCTCAAGGCCTGGGTGGTACGCCCCTGGACGAAATCCAGTGCGCTGGCGGTCATCGACAGCGGCATCCGCGGCAGCTCGGGCAAGGTCATATCGGCGCGTGGCGGGAACGGGCTGCGGTAGTCGGTGTAGTTGGCCAATGCCCGCATCCTGCTCAGCATCGGCGCTTGTGCGGCCAGCGCATCGGCATAGGCCTGCGGTTGTTCGCGCACCTGCCGTAAACATCCGCCTGCGCTGGCACTGCACAGGGCTGGCGCGGTGGCTGGCCAGCTTGGCAGGCGCGGATAGTCCGCGACGGCACTGCGAAACTGCGCCTGCCGCGGCAGCCGATTCAGGCGTTCCACGTCCCGGGCCAGCACGGTCTCTCGCTGCGCTTCCGGAACCGCGTAGGACAGCGACCAGAGCGCCGCGAACATATTGGCCCCACGCAACGGCGGCAGCGGTTGACGCAGCTGCGCCAGCGCCTGCCGCTGTGCATCGGGAATGGGCCAACGTTGGGAGACGGCATACAGCGCCGCCACTACCGCAAGCAGGATGCAAACACCGAGCAAGGCGGTCTTGAGGAACTTGGCAAGCATGTGCACATCCATCCCTGGGAAGCTGCGCATCTTAGTGCCATCGGCGCAGCACCGCGACGGGTAGACGAAGACGCGTCCACGTATCGGCATTGCGTTCTTTCAGCAGGCAAAAGCAGCGGCAACCGATTGAACGACACGCACGCGCAATGTCCGGGCAAGGACGGCGGACGCTGGCGACAGCCTGCCGGTTTTCAGGCAGCGGAGTTGGGAAGGCCGGGTTGCGGACATCAGTGGCGGTCGTGCCCTCATCCGGCGCTACGCGCCACCTTCTCCCGGCGGGAGAAGGGAGCGGCCTTTGCCTTTGCCCTTGCCTTGCCGGCGCCACTGACACTGCAACTGCCCCTGCCCCTGCCCCAGCAGTTGCAGTTGCAGTTGCAGTTGCCGCAGCAATTACCGATCGCGGCAGTCCAACAGTGAGTGAGCGCGTTTACAAATCCCGAATGCCCACTCCCCAATCCCGGCCCCACCTCCACCGGACGCGGCCGAATGCCTACACTATGCAGATGTCCGAATCCCCCACTCCGCATTCCCGCCCTTCCCTGCAACGCGTGTTTCTCACCGGGTTGCTGACCTTGCTGCCGGTCTGGCTGACCTGGGTGGTGGTGAAGTTCGTGTTCGCGCTGCTCTCGGGCATCAGCAGCCCGTGGGTGGTGCCGCTGTCCGAGCGTATCGCCGCCTCGTTCCCGGATAACCTGGGCTGGATCAAGGCGCTCTGGGTGCAGAACACCATTGCCCTGATCGCTACGGTGGCGGCGATCCTGTTTGTCGGCATCCTGAGTCGGCGCGTGATCGGCCAGCGTCTGCTGCGCTGGTTCGAGGCGATCATGCGGCGCATCCCGCTGGCCAGCGTGGTCTACGACAGCGCGCGCAAGTTGCTCGACATCCTGCAGACCCAGCCGGGCAGTACCCAACGCGTGGTGCTGATCGACTTCCCGCATCGCGACATGAAGTCGGTCGGCCTGGTCACCCGCGTCATCAAGGAACAGGGCACTGGCCGCGAGCTGGCGGCGGTGTATGTGCCGACCACGCCCAACCCGACCTCCGGCTATCTGGAAATCGTGCCGGTGGAACTGCTCACGCCCACCGACTGGAGCGTGGACCAGGCGATGAGTTTCATCATTTCCGGCGGCGCAGTGGCACCCGAATCGGTTCCCTTCACCCGGACGGCGGACCGCTGAGACCATGACACACACGCGTACCCTCGACGATCGTGCGGTACGCCTGTTCATTGCGCTGGCCGCGTTCTTCTGCGTCAACGCGGCACTGGCCGAGTTCATCGGCGTCAAGATCTTCGCGCTGGAAGACACCCTGGGCATCGCGCCGTTGAACTGGAACCTGTTCGGTCAACGCGGCTCGCTGAGCTTCACCGCCGGCACCTTGTTGTGGCCGGTGGTGTTCATCATGACCGACACCATCAACGAGTTCTTCGGCAGCCGCGGGGTGCGTTTCATCTCGTGGGTGGCGGTGGCGCTGATCGGCTACGGCTTCGTGTTCGCCTTTGCGGCCATCGCACTGGCACCGGCCGGGTGGTGGGTGACCGCGGCGCAGAGCCAGGGCGTGCCGGACTATCAGGCCGCCTTTGCGGCGGTGTTCGGGCAAGGGCTGTGGACCATCGGCGGCTCGCTGGTGGCGTTCCTGGTCGGCCAGTTGATCGACGTGTCGGTGTTCCATCGCATCCGCAAGCTCACCGGCGAACGGCACGTGTGGCTGCGCGCCACCGGCTCCACTGCGGTGTCGCAGCTGGTGGACAGCTTCGTGGTGATCTACATCGCCTTCGTGCTCGGGCCCCAGCACTGGTCGATGGATCAGTTCCTCGCGGTGAGCACGCTCAACTATGTGTACAAGATGGGCTTTGCCGTCCTGCTGATCCCGCTGCTGTATCTGGCGCGCCGCGGCATCGGCGCCTACCTGGGTGCCGAGCGGGCCGAACAGTTGCGCCAGGAAGCCGCGGCCGATTGAGCGGCAAGGCTTGCCGGGTGGCGCGCTTCCCTGGCGCTGCAAGGCATCCGCCGATTGCCGCGCTGCATCATCCGAAGCGGAACCGCGTCCAGCCAGTGCGCCGCATGAATTGCCGATAGGCGGTATGACCGCGATGGGTGGCCGTAACCGTGCGGATCGGGCAAGCTCCCCGCTCGCTTGTTTCCGGAGCCGGTAATGCCCCTCAGCTTTTCCCGCCTGCTGTCGCTGGCCCTCGCCGCCGTGTTGAGCCTGCCAGTGGCAGCGCCCGCCGATGCGGCCAAAAAGAAGACCGCCAAGGCACAGACCACGCAGACGCGCGCGAAGGCGGGCAAAGCCAAGAAGACCACCAAACCCGCGGCCAAGGGCTCCAGGACCGCCAAGGGCAGCAAGGCAGCCAAGGCGCGCCCGCGGCCCGTCGTCGCCCCGGTGGTGCTGACCAAGGCCCAGCAACTCAACCTGCTCTACGACCAGTACTGGGACGCCTCGCTCAAGCTCAACCCGCTGCAGGCCACCTTCCAGGGCGAGAGCCGCTACAACGACCAGTTGCCCAACTTCCTGTCGCCGGCATTCCGTCAGCAGTCGCACGATTTCACCGTGCTGTGGCTGGGCAAGGCCGAGGCGCTTGGGCCGGACGGTCTGAGCGGCCAGGACCTGCTGAGCTATCAGATCTTCGTGCGCGATGCGCGCAGTGCGCTGGCCGCCGAGCAGTTCCCCAGCTGGATGCTGCCGATCAACCAGTTCTACAACATCGCCAGCATCGCCGTGGTGCTGGGCTCGGGCACCGGCGCGCAGCCGTTCAAGACGGTCAAGGATTACGACAACTGGTCGCGGCGTGCGCTGGGCATCCCGGACCTGTTCGACCAGGCCATCACCAACATGCGCGCCGGCATGCAGGCCGGGGTGGTGCAGCCCAAGGTGCTGATGCAGAAAGTGCTGCCGCAGCTGGATGCGATCATTGCGCGCAGTGCCGAAGACAGCCTGTTCTGGGGGCCGATCCGCAACCTGCCGGCCGACATGCCCGAAGCCGACAAGCAGCGCCTCACCGCCGAATACAAGCGGCTGATCGAGGTGCGCATCCTGCCGGCCTACCGCGCGCTGCGCGGCTTCATCGCCACCGAATACCTGCCGGCCTGTCGCGACACCGACGGCCTGGCGGCGCTGCCCAACGGCGCGGCCTGGTACGCCTACGACGTGCGCCAGAGCACCACTTCGGAGCTGAGCCCGGAGCAGATTCACCAGATCGGGCTGGACGAGGTGGCGCGCCTGCAGGGCGAGATCCAGGCGCTGGCCAAGCAGGTCAAGTTCCGCGGCAACCTGCCCAAGTTCTACAAGTTCATGCAGACCGACAGGCGCTTCAGCTCCCGCAGCGAGACCGAGCTGCTGGGGTATTACCGGGGCCTGCAGGGGCGCGTGCAGGGCGCGGTGCCGCGCCTGTTCACCGTCCAGGGCATGCCGGAGCTGGAAGTGCGGGCGGTGGAACCGCAGCGTGCGCAGTCGGCGGCCAGCGGCTCGTACATGCGCCCCAGCGCCAACGGCAGCGCGGGCAGCACGCCGGGCATCTTCTACGTCAACACCTCCGACCTGCCCTCGCGCAAAACCTGGGAAGCGGAGAGCCTGTACCTGCACGAGGCGATCCCCGGCCATCACTACCAGCTGGGCCTGCAGCAGCAACTGACCGACCTGCCCAAGTTCCGCCGCCTGGGCGGCGAGACCGCGTACATCGAAGGCTGGGGGCTGTACGCCGAATCGCTGGGGCGCGAGCTTGGGCTGTATCAGGACCCGTACAACTACTACGGCTACCTGCAGAACGCGTTGTGGCGCTCGATCCGTCTGGTGGCCGATACCGGCTTGCACAGCAAGGGCTGGACCCGCACGCAGGCCATCGACTACATGCTGGACAACTCGGCGATGAGCCGCACCGATGCCGAAGCCGAGGTCGATCGCTACATGGCCATCCCCGGCCAGGCGCTGGCCTACAAGGTGGGCGAGATGAAGATCGCGCAGCTGCGCGAACAGGCCCAACGCGAGCTGGGGCCGCGCTTCGACGTGCGCGCCTTCCACACCGAAGTGCTCAAGGACGGCTCGGTGCCGCTGGAGATCCTGCAGGAGAAGATCCAGCGCTGGATCGCCACCCAGAAGGGCTAAGGCAGACACGCGCGGCATAGTCCTGTCGCGCGCGCCCCGGAACGGGCGTGCCATCGCTCGCCGGCAAACGCGACACGCCTGCCAGATCACCGCGGCGGCGGCCACGGCACACCGCCGCCGTGACCATCGTCAGCCCCGGGCGGTCGCCCGCGCCGCGGCCAGCGTAGCGATGTCGCGCGGCGTGGTGCGGCAACAGCCGCCGATCAGGCGCGCACCGGCGGCCAGCCACTGCGTGTGCTGGTCGGCCAGGCTGCACGCCGGCGCATCGCCAGCGTGCCAGCGCTTGTCGCTGGCGTCGTAGTGTTCGCCGGAGTTGGGGTAGACCACCAACGGCAGCGTGGTCAGCGCCGCCAGGCTCTGCAACGCTGCCGTGACCTGGTCCAGCGCAATGCAGTTGATCCCCACCGCCACCACCTGCGGGCTGGCATCCAATGCCGGCACCACCTGCGCCAACGGCGTGCCATCGCTCAGATGCGCTGCGTCGCGCAGGGTGAACGAGAACCATGCATGCAGCTGCGGAAATTCTTCCAGCACCCGGCGTAAGGCGTCGATCTCGCTGGCCGAAGGCAGGGTCTCGCAGGCCAGCACGTCCACCCCGGCCGCGGCCAGCGCGGCGATGCGCGGACGGTGGAAGTCCATCATTTGGGCCAGCGGCAGCACGTAGTCGCCGCGATATTCCGAGCCATCGGCCAGATAGGCACCGTACGGGCCGACCGACCCTGCCACCCATAACGGCGCGTCCTGCGGTTGCGCCTGCAGATGATCGGCGCGCGCCTGTGCGGCCAGCGCCACGCTGCGCGCGATCAGGGCCTGCGACTGCGCCAGGTCCAGGCCGCGCGCGGCAAAACCCAACGGCGTGGCCTGGTAACTGGCAGTGATGGCGCACTGCGCGCCGGCAGCAAAATAATCGCGGTGCACCTGGTAGATCAGCTCCGGCTGCTCCATCAGCACGCGCGCCGACCACAGCGCATCGTTGAGATCGCAGCCGCGCTTTTCCAGTTCGGTGGCCAGGGCGCCATCCAGCAGGACGACTCCGTCGTGCTGCAAGACCTGGCTGAAAGGCGCATCGGCGCGCGGCTGGCGGGGAAGAATCGTCATGGGTGCAGTCTCCGGGCCGCAAGCCATTGGGTGAATGCGTAGGCGCCATAACACAGCGCGACAAAGGGAATGCCGCAGTACAGCGCGATGCGCTGCTGCGGATCGAACGCCAGCCCGAGGCAGGCCAGCAGACACAGCAAAAAGCCCAGAATCGGCGTCCACGGATACCACGGCGCACGGTAGGCCAGCGTCTCCAGCGCAACCGCATCGCGCAGCAGCTGGCGGCGAAACCGGTAATGCGCAGCGCAGATGCTCAGCCAGACCACCACCACCGCAAAGCCGGAGACCGCCGAAATGGCGACGAACACGGTATCGGCCGCATACACGCCGGTGAGCAGCGCCAGCAAGCCGCCCAGCATGCTCAGCGACACCGCGCGCAAGGGGATGCCGCGGCGTGTCAAACGCGCCAGGCCCGCCGGCAGGGTGCCCTCGTTGGCCAGCGACCACAGCATGCGCGCGGCTGCATACAGGCCGGAATTGGCCGCCGACAGGATCGCGGTGAGGATCACCGCATTCAAGATATCCGCCGCATACGGAATGCCCAGCAATTCGAACGCGCGCACGAACGGGCTTTTTTCCACCGCTGCCTGCCCGGCCGGCAGCAAGGCGGCCAGCACCAGTACCGTGCCCACGAACAACACCACCAGCCGTACCAGCGTGGTGCGGATCGCCAGCGGAATCGCGCGTGCCGGCTGCGCGGTTTCGCCGGCGGCCACGCCGATCAATTCAGTGCCGGAAAACGCGAAGTTCACCGCCACCATCGTCATCAGGACCGGCAAGCTGCCCTGCGGGAACCAGCCGTCGGCGCGCAGATGGCGCAGCCCCGGTGCAGGCGAACCATCGGCCAGCGGCAGCACACCAATCACTGCCGCGCCACCCAGCACGATGAACACCACGATGGTGATCACCTTGATCAACGAAAACCAGAATTCGCCCTCGGCAAACCAGCGCGCCGACACCGTGTTCAAGCCGAAGATCAGCGCGCAGAACAGCAGGCACCACGGCCATGCCGGGCTGTGCGGAAACCAGTACTGCATGCAGAACGCCGCGGCGGTCAGGCTCGATCCCAATGCCACCGTCCAGGTCAGCCAGTACAACCATGCCACCACGTAGCCGGTGGCCGGGCCCAGGTAACGCGCCGCATACACATGGAATGCGCCGGTCTGCGGCATCGCCACTGCCAGTTCGCCCAGGCATTGCATCACCAGGTACACCACCAGCGCGCCGATCAGATACGCGATCACCGTGCCCAGCGCGCCGGTGCTGGCGATGATGTAACCGGTGTTGAAAAACAGCCCGGTACCGATCACCCCGCCCAGCGACAGCATCACCAGATGACGCACCTGCATGCTGCGCTGGAACTGCGGTGCGGTGGTCGGCGACGATTCGGGCATGGGTGCATCTGGACGGGGGGAAGCCGTATCCTGCCACGCGCAGGCAGGCGGGCACAGCCGCGTGCGGACGAGCCGTGAGCCATGCGCTCTGGCTGACTGACGGGCGGCGATGCCGCCAATTGGTGTCCGCAGGCCCTCGACCTGCCGCATCATCACCATCCAGCTGCGCAAACCTCTGCGCGCGGCCGGTCTGCCCACGAACCTTCCAATGCCACAGCACCGTGCATGCGATGACCTTGCTGCGCTCTGCATCGCGGGCACACGCCTGCCCTGTAGGTATGACGCGCCCTTGGCCGTGCCGGGTCCAACTAGGCCTGCACGCGGGCACGCGCGCCGCTGTCTTGGTCGTCGATGACCACGCCGCCGAACCGGGGATGCTGCACGTTGGCGCCGAGCGTGATCGCCGGCGCCTCGATCATGCCGTGCCGCATGCTGCGCGGCGCGCCCAATGAGGCGCTGCGCGAAACCTGCGCACCTTCGGCCGCATGTTGTGCAGCAGTTCGCGCGAGATCTCGCGCAGGAAGCGCGAGGGCAGGACGTTCGCCGTGCCGGTCAGGGATCGAGCCGGCAGTAGGCACCCGGTGTATAGCCAAAGCTCTCGCGCATCGCGTTGCGAAACTCGGCGAACGTGAAGTCGGTCGCCACGCGCATCAACACGCCGGCATAGGCACCGCCGGTTTTGCCGTCGCTGCCGGTGCCCCACTGCACCTGCCAGGTCGCGTAGGTGTTGCCGTCGTGGGTCTGGGCCCGTTGCAGGTCCACACGCAGGCCTTTGACCAGATCCATGCCCACGATCACGCCTTCGCTGTTGGCATAGTCGGCGTGGACTTGGATCACTGTATCGTCGTTGACCTTCGTGCGGCCGATGCCGACATAGTTGGCGATCTTCGCCGTCAGGTAGTCGTCGAGCACATGCTTGCGGATCTTGCTGCTGGCACTGCTGAACGTGCCGGTGCCGTTGTTGGTGTAGGTGGTCATGGAGACAGTCCTCTTGTGTTGGGTGGATGCGCGGATGGGCGGCGGTGCCGGGCCGGTCAGAGTTGGTGCAGGCGTTCGATGAACCCGGCGCGGTCCTCAATGCACTGTTCGGCCGCGATCAGCGGCCTGTCCTGCCAGGTCGCCCTGCCCACGCGCGCGAGAGTTGCCTCGGCATCGCGGATATCGCAGGCAGTCATCACTCCCTCGCTCACGGTCAACCGTGCATAGCGGATCAGTACCCGGTCGTGTGCGGTGTAGACCACCTGGCTGGACGCGGCCGCGGTCAACTGGGCCAGCACGGTCTCGGGCTGCTCAACCAACGCAGGCAAGCGGCCCGATGTCAGCGATTCGATGCGACTGCTGTTGCAGATGCCCGACCAGCCGGCGAACACGCCGTGCTCGGTGAGCAGCGGGACCAGCTGCGGCAGCGAGGCCAGCGAAAAACAGGTATCAACGATCAGCGCCGGCGTGCGGATGCCGATGGCGACCAGATCCGCGATGAAGCGCTGGAACACGGCGACATCGCTGCAGCCGTTGAACTGGGTCGGAGCGCCGTGGTTGTCCACATTGCCGTGGCCGCCGCCGATCCACACCGTGTCGTACTGCAACTGCGGCGTGTCCTGCGCGGTGCGCGGCAAGGCTGCGACGATCGCATCGCGACCGGGCAGCGTGTCGGCCGGGTGCTGGATCACATGTACGCCCTTGGAGATGGATTTGAGATGCGGCGGGTGGAACGCGAGAATGGGCATGGGTAAGTTCCTGGCATGGAAGGACGATGCCCCGGCGGCGCAACGCAAACGCGCACCGATACGACATCGGTGTCCAGCATCGGTTGCGTCGACAGTGCAGCCCATCGGCAAACCCCTGACATCGGCCTGCCAGGCGGAGGATGTTGGCGCTGCATGTCCGTGCTGGCGCCGTGCGCGAGTCAGCCGTGCGGTGGTCCCCGATGTGCACGCGCGAAGCGCTGCGTCAGGCGCACTGCATCACTTCCGCCCGCTGTCGATCGGCCAACCTGCCCAACGGACGCAGACGGCCACAGCCATGCGCAGGCGAGCGGCGAAACAGGGCCTGCGGCTAACGTTCGGGCGGTTATGCTGCCGACTGGTTTCTGCTGGTCCTCTGACATGCCGCGCCATTACCTTCCATCTGCGCAAACATCCGCGCACTGCCTGCTTGCTGTGGGCTTGCCCACAACGCTGCGAATGTCACAGCCCCCTGCGTGCGATGACGCTGCTGCGTCCTGCATCGCGGGCACACGCCTGCCATCTGCATGCCCGGCGCCGCCAAGCGTGCCGGCACTGCCCGGCTGGTCAACGTCAATGCGTCGGAGCGCGGCATGATGCTCGCCGGCATCCACCATGTGGCCATCATTGCTGGCGACTACGCGCGCTCCAAACAGTTCTACTGCGGGATCCTGGGCCTGCGCGTGCTCGACGAGCATTACCGGCAGGCGCGCGATTCGTGGAAGCTGGATCTGGCGCTGCCTGATGGCGGGCAGATCGAGCTGTTCTCGTTCCCCGCTGCCCCGGCACGCCCCAGCCGCCCGGAAGCACAAGGGCTGCGCCACCTGGCGTTTCGCGTCGTAGATCTGGACAGCGCGGTCGCGCATCTCAACGCGCACGGCGTGGCCACCGAGGACATCCGCATCGACGAATACACCGGCCGCCGCTTCACCTTCTTCGCCGACCCGGATGCGTTGCCGCTGGAGTTGTACGAGGTCGATTAGAACCTGCGGACCTCGCAGCCCGGTTGCAGGGTACGGTCACACCCCCTGAATCTGCGCGTCAATGTGGCATGACTTCCGGCGCATGCGGCAATGCGGCAACGCCGTGAAGATCGTCAGTACCCAGGGCAAAGGAACCGTCCATGCTGCAGATACGCGCGTTGTCCAAGACCTACGCCAATGGCGTGCATGCGCTGCAAGGTGTCACGCTCGACATTCCCCCCGGCATGTTCGGGTTGCTCGGCCCCAACGGCGCCGGCAAGTCCTCGCTGATGCGCACGCTCGCCACCCTGCAGGAGCCGGATTCGGGCAGCGTGACGCTGACCGGCGCCGACGGCAGCAGTATCGACGTACTCAAGCAAAAAGACCTATTGCGGCGCCGGCTGGGCTATCTGCCGCAGGATTTCGGCGTGTACCCGAAAGTCAGCGCGCTGGACTTGCTCGATCATTTCGCGGTGCTGAAAGGGCTGACCAACCGTGCACAGCGTAAGGAGGTGGTCGAGCGCCTGTTGCAGCAGGTCAATCTGTGGGATGCGCGCAAGCGCAAGCTAGGCACCTACTCTGGCGGCATGCGCCAGCGCTTCGGTATTGCGCAGGCGCTGTTGGGCAACCCGCAGTTGGTCATCGTCGACGAGCCCACCGCGGGGCTGGATCCGGAAGAGCGCAACCGCTTTTTGAATCTGCTGGCCGAAATCGGCGAGAACGTGGTGGTGATCCTGTCCACCCACATCGTCGAAGACGTCACCGACCTGTGCCCGACGATGGCCATCATGAACAAGGGCCAGGTGTTGCTGACAGGACGGCCGTCCGACGCCATCGACATGCTCAAGCAACAGGTCTGGCGCAAGCAGGTCAGCAAGAGCACCCTGCCCGACTACGAAGCACGCTTCACCGTGTTGTCCACGCGCCTGATCGCCGGCCATCCGGTCATCCACGTGTTCAGTGCGGACTGCCCGGAACCAGGTTTCGAACAGGTCGCTCCCGATCTTGAGGATGTCTATTTCCAGCGCCTGCGCAAGCACGCGTTGGCTGCCTGACGGAGCGCGGCCATGATCCTGGCCTTCCTGCGCTTCGAACTGCGCGAACAACTGCGCTCGCCCTTCCTGTGGCTGCTGGCCGCGCTGTACGCGTTGCTGGCCTTTGCCGCGCTGGTCAGCGATGCGGTGCAGATCGGTGGCGGCATCGGCAATGTGCTGCGCAACGCGCCGACCGTGATCGCCAGCGTGCTGGCGATTTTCAGCCTGCTCGGCCTGCTGGTGGCTGCGCTGTTCGTCAGCAATGCGTTGTTGCGTGATTTCGAACTGGGCACCGCAGAGCTGGTGTTTTCCACGCCGGTGCGTCGCCGCGATTACCTGTGCGGCCGCATCGGCGCGGCGCTGATCGCCGGCACGGTGATGTATCTGGTGATCGCGCTGGGCATGTTCGTAGCGCAATTCATGCCCTGGATCGACCCGGCGCGGCTGGGGCCGGTCTCGCTACTGCCGTACCTGTGGTCGCTGCTGGTGCTGGTGCTGCCCAACCTGCTGTTGACCACCGCGCTGCTGTCGCTGCTGGCGGTCACCACGCGCAGCATCCTGTGGGTCTACATCGGCGTCATCGTGTTTTTCGTGCTGTATGGCGTGAGCCGTGCACTGCTGGCCGATCTGGACAACGTCTGGGTTGCAACCCTGTCCGACCCACTCGGCATCCGCGCACTATCGCAAACGCTGCGCTACTGGTCGGCCGAACAACGCAACCTGCAGTTGCCTCCGTTGGCCGGCTACCTGCTCGCAAATCGCGCGCTGTGGCTGGGCATGAGCGGGCTGCTGTTCGCTGCGACCTTCGCACTGTTCCGCACCGAACGTAGCGACACGCGTGGTCGCCGCGGCACGACGCCTGCGGCATCTTCCAGCGCGCAAACAGCCAGCGTGCGCGTGATCGCCACCGGCCTCACCGTGACGCCCGCCTTCGCGGCCACCACCGCCTTCCGGCAGCTGCTGCGCCAGATCCGTTTCGATACGCTGGGCGTGCTGCGCAGCGCACCGTTCGTGGTGCTGCTCATGATGGGCCTGGCCAACTTCATCCCGACCGCGTTGTTCAATGCGCGCCTTTACGGCACCGCCGTGTTGCCGGTCACTTCGCTGATGCTGCAAGCACTGCAGAACAGCTACAGCTTCCTGCTGATCATCGTGGTGCTGTTCTATGCCGGCGAACTGGTGTGGAAGGAACGCTGCAACCGCATCGACGGCATCACCGATGCCATGCCGGTGCCGGATTGGGTTCCGCTGCTCGGCAAGTTCGTCGCCTTGCTGGCCGTGATCGCCAGCTTCCAGTTCGCTGGCGCGTTGACCTCGATCGTGCTGCAACTCGGCCGTGGCTACACCACGATCGAGCCATTGCTGTATCTCAAGACCCTGGCGCTCGGCTCGGTGCTGTATGTCCTGATGGGTGGCATGGCCCTGGTGCTACAGGTGTTGAGCAACAACAAGTTCGTCGGCTACGCATTGCTGATGCTGGTGTTGATCGGGCAATCGGTATTGTCGCTGCTCGACTACACGCAGAACCTGTACAACTTCGGAAGCTGGCCCAACGCACCGTATTCGGACATGAACGGCTTCGGCCACTTCCTGCCCGGGCAGCTGTGGTTCCAGGCGTATTGGGGCGTGTTCCTGCTGGCCCTGTTGCTGCTGTCCTCGGCGTTCTGGCCGCGTGGCATCGGCCATGGCCTGCGCCAACGTGCGTGCGTGGCGCTGCGGCGCCTGCGCGGCCCCACCGGCGCGGCACTGGCGATCAGCCTGCTCGGCTTTGCAGCAATCGGCGGCTGGCTGTACTGGAACACCAACGTCTACAACAGCTTCCTGTCTCCGGAACAAGAGCTGGACCTGCAAGCACGTTACGAGCGCGAATACCGTAAGTACAAAGACCTGCCGCAGCCGCGCATCATCGCCGTGGACAACCACATCGACCTGCATCCGGAAACGCAGTCGGCCGTGATCGATGCCACCTGGACGGTGCGCAATACCCACAGCGTACCGATCAGCGAGGTGCACGTCGGCATGCAGGGCCGCAGCGGCGACCGTAGCCTGGTGACAGTGGATCTGGGCGGGCAGACGCTGATCACACATGACATTCCGGCCGGCTACCGCATCTATCGATTGCAGCACCCGCTGCAACCTGGCGAAGAGCGCATGTTCCGCTTCCGCGTGGACCAGCACCCGCATGGCCTTACCGCCGCGCAGGCACAGACCGATCTGGTCGCCAACGGCACTTTCTTCAACAGCAGGTCGTTGCCCTGGTTCGGCTACAACACGCAAACCGAGATCACCGACCGCAACGACCGCCGCAAGCGTGGCCTGGGCGAACCGACGCGCATGCCCAAGCTGGAAGACCAGGCTGCCCGCGCCAACACGTATGTCAGCAACGATGCTGACTGGCTGCAGTTCGCCAGCACCATCTGCACTGCCCCGGATCAGATCGCACTGGCGCCAGGCTATCTGCAGAAGGAGTTCCAGCAGGCTGGCAGGCGTTGCTTCCGCTACGTGATGGATCGCCCGATGCTCAACTTCTATGCGTACCTGTCGGCGCGCTGGCAGGTGCGCAAGGCCTACTACAAGAAGATTCCAATCGAGATCTATTACGACCCCAAGCACCCATACAACGTGCAACGCATGATCGAAGGCGTGCAGAAGTCGCTGGCCTATTACGAAGCCAATTTCACCCCTTACCAGCACCATCAGGTGCGCATCATCGAGTTCCCGGGTTATGCGGGGTTTGCGCAGTCGTTCGCCAACACCATTCCTTATTCCGAATCGATTGGCTTCATCGCCGACCTGCGCGACAAGAACGACATCGACTACGTGTTCTACGTCACCGCGCATGAAGTGGCGCACCAATGGTGGGCGCATCAGGTGATCGGTGCGAATGTGCAAGGCGCCACGATGCTGTCCGAATCACTGGCGCAGTACTCGGCGCTGATGGTAATGGAGCGCGAATACGGCCGCGCGCACATGCGCCGCTTCCTCAAGTACGAGCTGGACCGTTACCTGGAAGGACGCAGCGGCGAAACGATCGATGAGCTGCCGTTGTATCGGGTGGAAAACCAGCAGTACATCCACTACCGCAAGGGTTCGCTGGTGTTCTATCGCCTGCGTGAGGAAATCGGCGAGCAGGCGCTCAATCGCGCATTGCAGCGTTTTTTGCAGGCCAAGGCATTTCAGCAGCCGCCTTACACCACCTCCGCCGAGCTGCTGCAGGCCATTCGTGCCGAGGCACGCCCCGATCAGCAGGCAATGATCACCGACCTGTTCGAAAGGATCACCTTCTACGACAACCGCGTGGTGAGCGCGCAGGCCCGCAAGCGCCCGGATGGACGCTTCGATGTGACCGTGCAGGCGCAGGCGGCCAAGATGCAGGCAGATGGCCGCGGCAAGGAACATGCGGTGCCGATGGACGACTGGATCGAAGTGGCGATCTACGGCCTGCCCTCTGGCAAGAACGCTACGGCGCCACTGCTGGCGCTGCAACGCCAGCACATCACCAGCGCAACGCCCAGCTTCACCTTGACCGTCGACGCCCTGCCCATCGAAGCCGGGTTCGACCCCGACAACAAGCTGATCGACCGGGTGCCGGACGACAACCGCAAACGGATCAGTCTGCTGGCCAACTGACCTGCCGGGTGCAGCAGGCCGTGATGGACGCAGCAACGTGGCGTGGCTGCGGCATCGCCATAGTCGCGCGCGCGTGGTTCGGAACGCCGGGGCAGTGGCGCACCGTGCAGCGGCCGCGCATGAACGCATCTTCCGGGGCGTCTTTCCCACACCATACTCCACGGTATACATTCGCGATCAGGCCGCCGACGGCGGCCCTAGCAATCCCTGGGAGGGGACATATGCGCAAGACCTTCAAGACCCTGCTGGTGGCCCTGCCGCTGGCCGCCGCCTCGCTGCTGGCCCAGGCCTCCGACTCGCCGGTCGGTCGCTGGAAGACCATCGACGATGAAACCGGCAAGCCCAAGTCGGTGGTGCAGATCGAACAGGCCGCCAACGGCACCCTCAGCGGCAAAGTCGTCGAGATCCTGCAGTCGGCCAAGGGCCCGAACCCGCTTTGCGACAAGTGCGAGGGCGAGCGCAAGGGCAAGCCGATCAAGGGCATGACCATCCTGTGGGGCCTCAAGGCCGACGGCACCGCCGTGTGGGACGGCGGTTCGGTGCTCGATCCGGCCAAGGGCAAGACCTACAAGGCCAAGATCACCCTGACCGAAGGCGGCAAGAAGCTGCAGATGCGCGGCTATGTGGGCATCGAAGCGCTGGGCCGCACGCAGACCTGGGTGCGTGAGTAGCCGGGAATCGGGAATCGGGAATCGGGAATCGGGAATCGTAAAAGCGGGCGCCCTTCGGGGCGCCTTTTTTTGTGCTCGTCGATCTGTGCGGCGCGATGTGGCAGGCGACCATTGCCTCTCAAGGCACTCCGTCGATGAGCAACCGGTTGCCCAAAACGAAGCCCGTCCCCCATACCCAATCAGGAACTTCTCCCCGAACGCTTCACGCCTCAACAGAACTGGCGACCTGATCCTACCTTTCCCGATTCCCGATTCCCGATTCCCGATTCCCGACTCCCGATTCCCGAATCTCCATTCCCGACTAGTGCGATAATCGCGTGTCCCCCGCATTACGCCTGCCATGACCCGCACCGCACTCGTCACCACTGCCCTGCCGTATGCCAACGGCCCGCTGCATCTTGGCCATCTGGTCGGCTATATCCAGGCCGATATCTGGGTGCGCGCGCGCCGCCTGCGCGGCGACAAGACCTGGTTCGTCTGCGCCGACGACACCCATGGCACGCCGATCATGCTGGCCGCCGAGAAGGCCGGGGTGACCCCGGAAGCCTTCATCGCCAGCGTCCAGGCCAGCCATGAGCGCGATTTCGCCGCGTTTGGGGTGACCTTCGACCATTACGACTCGACCAATTCGCCGGTCAATCGCGAGCTGACCGAGGCCTTCTACACCAGGCTCGAGGCCGCCGGCCATATCAGCCGCCGCTCGGTGGCGCAGTTCTACGACCCGGCCAAGGGCATGTTCCTGCCGGACCGCTACATCAAGGGCATCTGCCCCAATTGCGGCAGCGCCGACCAGTATGGCGACAACTGCGAAGTCTGCGGCGCCACCTATGCGCCGACCGAGCTGAAAGAGCCCAAGTCGGTGATTTCCGGCGCCACGCCGGAGCTGCGTGATTCGGAGCATTTCTTCTTCGAAGTGGGCCATTTTGACGGCTTCCTGCGGGAGTGGCTGGCCGGCGACGTGGCACTGCCCGGCGTCAAGGCCAAGCTCAAGGAATGGCTGGACACCGAAGGCGGCCTGCGCGCCTGGGACATCTCGCGCGATGCGCCGTATTTCGGCTTCCAGATCCCCGGCCAGCCGGGCAAGTATTTCTACGTGTGGCTGGATGCGCCGATCGGGTATCTGTGCAGCTTCAAGACGCTGTGCGCGCAGATGGGCGAAGACTTCGAATCGCATCTGGTGGCCGGCACGCAGACCGAGCTGCATCACTTCATCGGCAAGGACATCGTCAATTTCCACGGCCTGTTCTGGCCGGCGGTGCTGCACGGCACCGGCCACCGCGCGCCCACGCGCCTGCACGTCAACGGCTATCTCACCGTGGACGGCGCCAAGATGTCCAAGTCGCGCGGCACCTTCGTGATGGCGCGGACGTTCCTGGATGTCGGCCTGGAGCCGGAGGCGCTGCGTTATTACTTCGCGGCCAAATCCTCCGGCGGGGTGGACGACCTGGATCTCAACCTGGGCGATTTCATCGCGCGGGTGAATGCGGACCTGGTCGGCAAGTTCGTCAATCTGGCCAGCCGCTGCGCCGGCTTCATCGGCAAGCGCTTCGACGGCAAGCTGGCCGAGGCGCTGCCCGATGCCGCGCAATACGAACGTTTCGTCGCGGCGTTGGCACCGATTCGCGAGGCCTACGAACGCAACGATGCGGCCAGCGCAATCCGCCAGACCATGGCGTTGGCCGACGAGGCCAACAAGTACATCGACGACACCAAGCCGTGGGTCATTGCCAAGCAGGACGGTGCGGATGCGCAGTTGCAGTCGGTGTGCACGCAGGGCCTGAACCTGTTCCGCATCCTGGTGGCTGCGCTCAAGCCGATCCTGCCGCGCACCTGCGCCGAAGCCGAAGCGTTTCTGTCTGCGCCGATGACCAGCTGGGAAGACGTCGAGCGCCCGCTGACGGCGCATACGATCCAGCCCTACACCGCCCTGTTCACCCGTATCGACCCCAAACTGATCGACGCCATGACCGACGCTTCCAAAGACACCCTCGCCGCACCTGCTGTACCCGCTGCAACCGCCAAGCCGGCATCAACCAAGGCCGACGCAAAGCCCGCCGCTGCGAATCCCGAATCCCCAATCCCCAATCCCGGCCTCATCGGTATCGACGATTTCGCCAAGCTCGACCTGCGCATCGGCAAGGTGCTGGTCTGCGAATTCGTGGAAGGCTCGGACAAGCTGCTGCGCTTCGAACTGGATGCCGGCGAGCTGGGCAAGCGCCAGATCTTCTCGGGCATCCGCGGCAGCTACGGCGAACCGGAAACGCTGGTCGGCCGCAGCGTGGTGTTCATCGCCAACCTGGCCCCACGCAAGATGCGCTTCGGCATCAGCGAAGGCATGATCCTGTCGGCCGGCTTCGACGGCGGCGCACTGGCGCTGCTGGATGCCGATGATGGCGCGCAGCCGGGTATGCCGGTGCGGTGAAGCGGGATTGGGAATTGGAGATTGGGGATTCGTAGAAGCGACACCTGATTTGGTCTGCGAGACATGCCGGTGAATCTCCAGGATCTGACCACTGAGAGATTTCAACGGCGAGTGCCGAACCCGTCTCCACACGTCCCGGGTTGAAAGCCCCTCTCCCGCCGGGAGAGCGGTTGGGGTGAGGGTACGGTGCGAAGCCCTGACGTCTTGCCAGACTGCACGTGGCTTCGCCCGTACCCTCATCCGCCCCTGCGGGGCACCTTCTCCCACCGGGAGAAGGGAAAACGGATTGGCCCGAGAAATACGGCGCCCTCCCCGACTCTCGCTACCGACTCTCGCTGCCGAACCGACTCTCGCCCCAACTCCCACGAATCCCCAATCCCAAATCCCAGCCCCCCATGCACCTGGCCCTGTTCGATTTCGACCACACCATCACCACCTGCGACACCTACGCGCGCTTTCTGCGCAAGGTGGCGGCGCCGGCGCAGGTGGCAGCGGCAAAGTGGCAGGTCGGTCCCTGGGTGCTTGGCTATCGCATGGGCATTGTGTCTGCAGCGGCCCTGCGCGCCCGCGTGACGCGCCTGGTGTTCAGTGGCCGCGCGCTGGACGAGATGGTCGCGCATGGCGCCGATTACGCGCGCACCGCACTCCCGGGCGTGTTGCGTGCCGAGATGATGCAGCGTATCGACTGGCATCAGGCGCAGGGGCACGAAGTGGTGCTGGTGTCGGCATCGCTGGATCTGTACCTGCAACCGTGGTGCGCGCAACACGGGCTGTCGCTGATCTGCAACCGGCTGGAGCACCACGGCGGCCGCCTCAGCGGGCGCTATGCCGAGGGCGATTGCGGGCCGTACAAGGCCGCGCAGATCCGCGCGCGCTACGATCTGTCGCACTATGCGTGCGTGCATGCCTATGGCGACAGCCGCGAAGACAAACCCATGCTCGCACTGGCGCAACAGCGCTGGTTTCGCGGCCATCCGCTGCACTGATGCGGCAATGATCACACCTGCGCCCGATCTGGTCGAACGCCTCGACCGCCTGCTGCCGCAGACCCAGTGCGGCCAGTGCGGCTACGACGGCTGCCGCCCGTACGCGCAGGCCATGGCCGATGGGCGCGCCGGCGTGGACCATTGCCCGCCCGGCGGCGATGCCGGCGCACGTGCGCTGGCCCGGGTGCTGGATGTGCCGGCACGCCCCTTCGATCGCAGCCGCGGCGCGCACAAACCGCCGCAAGTGGCCTGGATCGTGGAAGCCGATTGCATCGGCTGCACCAAGTGCATCCAGGCCTGCCCGGTGGATGCCATCGTCGGCGGTGCCAAGCACATGCACACGGTGATCGCACCGCTGTGCACCGGTTGCGAGCTGTGTCTGCCGGCATGCCCGGTGGATTGCATCGTGCTGCACGCCGCCGGCTAGGCATCGGCCTGCGCACCGGTACTGGCCCTGCGCGCTCCCAGCCGCGCGACCCGGCGCGGCGCCGGACCGGTGGCCCAGTCCTACACGCAGTCAGGAACGTCCTGACCCCGCCGGCGCATCCGTGCTGCGGCCGCGCCCGTATTGCTAGGCACTCCCATCGAGGATTCCACCGATGCGTCCATTTGCTGCTGCCGTTGCCGCGCTGGCCAGACACTGCCGGCCGATCCCGCCGTTGCTGCTGCTGGTGCTGGGCAGTGCACCGCTGTCGGCCGCAGCGGTCACGCGCGTGGATGGCGATGCCTTCGATGCCGACAACGGCGCACTGCGGTATCGCGAATCGCACTGGCTGCTCGACGACGGCGGCCGGTTGGTGTTGTATCGCTGCCCGAACGGGCAACCCTTTGCGCGCAAGCAGGTCGAAGGCGGCGGCACCGCGCCCGACTTCAGCCTGCTCGATGGACGCGACGGCTATCGCGAAGGCGTGCGTCGGCGCGATGGCGTGCGCGAAATGTTCCAGCAGCAGCCCGGCAAGCCCGAACGCCACACGCCACTGCCGGCCGGCGAAGACGAGCGCGTGATCGATGCCGGCTTCGATGCGTATCTGCGCACCTACTGGGACGCACTCGCCGGCGCCCCGCAGCGCGTGGACTTCGTTTTGCCCAGCCTGCAGCGGCAGCTGGCGTTCAAGGTCGAACGCATCGGCGACAGCGGCGGCCAGCGGCGTTTGCGCATTTCGCTCGATGCGTGGTACGGCGCGGCGGTGCCGTCGCTGGAGGTGCGCTATTCCATCGCCAACAAACGGCTGCTCGAATTCCGCGGCGTCGGCAACCTGCGCGATGCACAGGGGCGTTACCCGCGGGTGCGCATCGTTTTCCCGGACACCGCTGCGCGTGCCAGCACCGATGACGAGCTGCGCCAGGCGCGCGAGCAGGCGCTGGCCCGCAGCTGCGAGGCGCCGTGAGCCACACGCGCCACATCTTCACGCCCGACCACACGCCGTTGCGTACAACGGCCCGGGCACCCATTCCTCGTACAGGACCACCGTCATGGCAAAAGCCTATCTCTGGATCAACGCAGTGCTCTACGTCGTCCTGGCGATCTGGTGCACGCTTTCCCCGACCAAGACCGCAAACGCGGTCGGCTACACGCAGCTGTCGCCGGCCGGCCAGTCGGAATATCTGGTCATCTATGGCGGCCTGCAGCTGGGCATGGCGTTCCTGTTCGGCTATTTCGCCTGGATCGACCAGCCACGCACCGGCCTGGTGGTCGCACTGGCCTTCTACGTCCCCATCGTGCTGTTCCGCAGCGTCTCGCTGGCGCGCCTGTGGCCGGTCTCCGCGCCTACCGTGGCGCTTGCCGGCGTGGAGATCCTGCTGCTGCTCGCTGCCGTGCTGCTCTGGCTGCGCAAGTGACAGACAGCGCCTGCCCAGTCCGGTAGCATCGCCCCCACCTTACCCAACGCCCGACCGCATGAGTGCCATTCCTGGCCACGACGACGATGAAACCGGACGCCTGCTGACCGCAACCGCGGGCGGCGACCGGCATGCCTTCGAAGCGCTGTACCGGCAGACCTCGCCCAAACTGTTCGGGGTCTGCCTGCGCATGATCCCGCAACGTGCCGAAGCCGAAGAGGTGCTGCAGGACGTGTTCACGCTGATCTGGCACAAGGCCGGCCAGTTCGACCCCAGCCGTGCGCGCGGGCTGACCTGGCTGGCGATGATCGCGCGCAACAAGGCGATCGATCACCTGCGCGCCAACGCGCCGCAGCGCCGCAACGTGGCGCTGGACGATGCAGGTGAACTGCGCGATGGCGATGTCTCGCCGCTGGAGCGCACCGAGCGTGCCAGCACGCGGCGGCGCATCGACCACTGCCTGGCCGAGCTCGAGCCGCCACGCAGCGAATTGATCCGCACCGCGTTCTTCGAAGGCATCACCTACGAAGAACTCGCCGCGCGCACCGATACACCGATCGGCACGGTCAAGAGCTGGATCCGCCGCGGCCTGGCCAAACTCAAGGCATGTCTGGAACGATGAGCACGCCCTTTCCCATCGACCAGGAACCGCCGCGCGACGTGCTTGCCGGCGAATACGTACTGGGTCTGCTGAGCGCCGAAGAGCGCCTGGCAGCCGAACAGCGCATTGCCACCGACGGTCAATTCGCGCAGGCGGTGCTGCAGTGGCAGGCGCATCTGGCGCCACTGCTGGAAGAAATCGCCGCGGTGACGCCCCCCGACCAGGTCTGGGCGCAGGTGCGCCGGAGCCTGGGCTTCGACACCCCGCTACGTGCCGTGCCTTCGGCAACGCCGGCCATGACCACCGCGCCGGTCGCGCCGTTGTGGAACAACGTGCGGTTCTGGCGCTGGGCCAGCGCCGGTGGCGTTGCCACTGCGGCCGTCTGCGTGCTCGCACTGCTGACCTTGCGCACGCCGCAGGCACCGGTGCCGCCACCCACCTCGGGCCCTGTCGTGCAGACGCCGGTCACCCCGCCTGCAGTCACGCCGCCGCCGGCCACCGGCATCGCCATGACGTCCACCCTCGCCACCGAGGACGGCCGGCCGGGGTATGTGGCGCTGATGGATGCCGACAAGCACACCATCACCGTGACGCCACTGGATCGCACCGCCACCGCCGACAAGGTGCCGGAGCTGTGGCTGATCACTCCCGACGGCAAGGCGCATTCGATGGGCACCTTCGACGACCAGCGCGCACGTCGCGCGCAGATTCCCGATCAGCTGATGCCCATGCTGAGCAACGAGGCGATCCTGGCCGTGACGCTGGAGCCGCCGGGCGGTGCGCCGGGTGGCGTGGCCACCGGCACCGTGGTCGCCAAGGGCGGCATCAGCACGCTGGCAATGGCGCCCTGATCCATCGTGGCACCCACCTGCTGCGCGTCGCATGACGGTGCGCAGCAGGTGGGTGCCACCCGTCTTCGCAGTGCATTGGCCTGCGCCGGCTCCCGTCGACAGGGGGCCGTCCGGCCTGCGTATGGCGGGCCGATCTGCTTGGCATGCGTCCCCGTCTGCGCAGCGTCTTTCACAAGCAGCCTCATCCGCGTCGGTGATACTGGGCGCACACATTGGTGTGCGCGTTGCGCGATTGCCTGGCGCAGCCAACCGGGCCTCATCCATGCATGCGACGATCAAGCGGGCTGGTGCATCTATTGGCCGGCCGTTTCCGTAGAGGGTCACGACTATCGATGGAGATTCATGCGTGCCGAGTACTGAACTCGACCCTCGCGCTGCACCGCCCCAGCCGCCATCCACGCAGCGCCGTGGCTGGGTTGCGTCCCGTGTCGGCAGCCTGCGCCGCTGGGTGGATTCGCAAACCGATGAGCCGCTGGACGAGGCGCGCGCCGACCGGATCGACTGGCTGCGTGCCCTGCCCTTCATTGCGCTGCATGTGGCCTGCCTGGCGGTGTTCTGGGTGGGCGCGTCGTGGTTTGCGGTCGGCACGGCGTTGGCGCTGTATGCGCTGCGCATGTTCGCCCTTACCGGGTTCTATCACCGCTATTTCTCGCATCGCGCGTTCAAGACCTCGCGCGTGCTGCAGTTCGTGTTTGCGGCCATCGGCGCCACCTGCGTGCAGCGCGGGCCGCTGTGGTGGGCGGCGCATCACCGCAACCATCATCGGCATACCGACACCGGCCGCGACCCGCATTCGCCGGCCCAGCATGGCTTCTGGTGGAGCCATACCGGCTGGTTCCTGACCCCGCGCAATTTCCGCACCGACTGGGAGGTGATCCCGGATCTGCGCCGGTTTGCCGAGCTGCGCTTTCTCGACCGCTTCGACATCGTGATGCCGGTGCTGCTGGCGCTGGGGCTGTACCTGCTTGGCGACTGGCTGGCCGATGCGGCGCCGGCGCTGCAGACCACCGGGCCGCAGCTGCTGGTGTGGGGGTTCGCCATTTCCACCGTGGCGCTGTTCCATGCAACGTTCACCATCAACTCGCTGGCGCACCGCTTCGGCAGCCGCCGCTTCGACACCCGCGACGACAGCCGCAACAACTGGCTGCTGGCGCTGATCACCTTCGGCGAAGGTTGGCACAACAATCACCATTTCTTCCCCGGCTCGGCGCGGCAAGGCATGCGCTGGTGGGAGTACGACATGACCTGGTACGGCCTCAAGGCGATGTCGTGGGTCGGGCTGGTGTGGGATCTCAAGCCGATGCCGGCCATGCTCACCCGCCGCGCGCAGCGGGTGTCGCGATGAGCGAGGGCCAGATTGCCGTGGTCGGCAGCGGGATTGCCGGCCTGGGCGCCGCGTGGCTGTTGTCGCGTCGCTACGAAGTCACCTTGTTCGAGGCGGCGGATTACCTGGGCGGTCACACGCATACGCATGACCTCCAGCTGGACGGTCAGCGCTATGCGGTGGACAGCGGCTTCATCGTGTTCAACCCGCAGCACTACCCGTTGCTCACCCGCCTGTTTGCCGAACTGGACGTGGCCGCCCAGCCGACCACGATGAGTTTTTCGGTGCACGATGCCGGCAGCGGGCTGGAATACAACGCCGGCACGCTGGACGGGCTGTTCTGCCAGCGCCGCAACCTGCTCAGCCCGCGCTTCTGGGGCATGCTGGCCGACCTGCGCCGGTTCTACCGCCAGGCACCGGCGGTACTGCACAGCGAGGAACGCTTCAGCACCCTGGGAGCGTATCTGCAGCGGCATGGCTACTCGGCAGCGTTCCGCGACCAGCACCTGGTGCCGATGGCATCGGCGCTGTGGTCCTCGCCGTCGCAGACCATCCTTGAATTTCCGATGGGCCAGCTGATCGGCTTCATGGCCAACCATCACATGCTGCAGATCAGCGGCCGGCCGCAATGGCAGGTGGTGCGCGGCGGCTCCAACAGCTATGTGCGTGCGCTGCGTCGGCGCTGGCAGGTGCTGGAGCGGCTCTCCACGCCGGTGCACGCGATCCGGCGCGCGCCCGATGGCGTGGTGGTGACGTCCTCGCGCGGCCAGGAACACTTCGATGAAGTGGTCCTGGCCTGCCACGCCGACGATGCGCTGGCATTGCTCAGCGACGCGACCGATGCCGAGCTACAGATCCTGGGCGGAATCACCTACCAGGACAACGACACCGTGCTGCACACCGATGCCCGCGTGCTGCCGCGCGACCGGCGTGCCTGGGCGGCGTGGAATGCGCACGTACCGGCCGACCCGCAGGCACCCTGCACGGTGAGTTACTGGATGAACGCGCTGCAGTCGATCGAATCGCCGCAGCCGTTCATCGTCAGCCTCAATCGCGATCACGACATCGACCCGGACAAGGTGCTGCGACGCATGCGCTATCGCCACCCGGTGCAGAACGCGGCCGCACTCGCGGCACAGGGCCGCAAGGCCGAGATCCAGGGCGTGCAGCACACCTGGTTTGCCGGCGCCGCATGGGGCTTCGGCTTCCATGAAGACGGCCTGCGCAGCGGCGCGGACGTGGCGCACGCGCTGGGAGTGAGCTGGTGATGCAGTTGCTGCGCGAAGCCGGCCAGGGGGCCGTGCCGCTGCCTCCCGGTGAGGACAGCGGCTCCGCCAGCATGGCAGGCACACTGCGCAGCGCGGTCTATACCGGATGGGTGCGGCATCGGCGCTTCGTGCCCAAGCCGCTGGATTTCCGCTATCGCCTGTTCCTGATGTACCTGGACCTGTCCGAGCTGGATCAGGTGTTTGCGCACCGCTGGCTGTGGTCGGTGGGCCGGGCCAATCTGGCGCAATTTCGCCGCAGCGATTATCTCGGCGACCCGCAGATTCCGCTGGACGAGGCGGTGCGTGCGTGCGTGCACGCGCACACCGGCGAGCGCCCGGAGGGCGCGATCCGCCTGCTGACGCATCTGCGTTACTTCGGGCATGTGTTCAACCCGGTGAGCTTCTATTACTGCTTCGATCGCCACGATGCACTGCGCTGGATCGTGGCGGAGATCACCAACACGCCGTGGCAACAACGGCACACCTACGTGCTGCCCGTCGCACAGGCGCGTACCCATCGCGATGTGCACGCATGGCGCTTCGACAAGCGCTTCCACGTGTCGCCGTTCATGGGCATGCAGCATCGCTACGACTGGCGCTTCAGCGTGCCGGATGCGCAGCTGCGTGTGCACATGGACGTGCTGGATGCGCTCGACGACGATGCCTCAGGCGCCATCGACAACAGCCCGGTGCGTCGCTTCGATGCCACCTTGGTGCTGCAACGCCAGCCCCTGACTGCGCGCACCCTGGCGCGCACCTTGTTCGCTTATCCCCTGATGACCGTGCAGGTGGTGGTCGCCATCCACTGGCAGGCACTGCGCCTGTGGCTGCGCGGCAACCCGGTCCACGACCATCCCCATCCGCCTGTGCGAGATCCCCGATGAACGCCACGTCCCTGCCCGATACCGCTGCGCCGCGCGCGGCCTCCTGGACGGACCGCCTGTTGCGCAAGCGCCTGCTGGCCACACTCGGCGAGCTGCGCGACGGGCAACTGCACCTGCACGAGGCCGACGGCGTCACCACGCTCGGCAACGCTAGCGGCGCGCAGGCGCTGCAGATGCAGTTGCGCGTCATCGACCCCGGCTTCTATCGCCAGGCTGCGCTCAACGGCAGCGTGGGCGCCGGCGAGTCGTACATGGATGGCCAGTGGCAGTGCGACGACCTGGTCGCGCTGATGCGCCTGCTGCTGCGCAACCGCGCGCGGCTCGATGCAATGGAAACCGGCACCGCACGCATCGGTGGCTGGGCGATGCGCAGCCTGCACGCGCTGGCCCGCAACACCCGCAGCGGCAGCCGCCGCAACATCGCCGCGCATTACGACCTGGGCAACCCGCTGTTCAAGCTGTTCCTGGATGAGAACCTGATGTACTCCTCGGCGATCTTCGTCGATGGCGAAGAAGCGCAGGGCGAGGCGGCCCTGGAACGCGCCGCCACCCGTAAGCTCGAACGCATCTGCCAGAAACTGCGCCTGGGTCCGCAGCATCACGTGGTGGAGATCGGCACCGGCTGGGGCGGTTTTGCCCTGCATGCCGCGCGCGAGCACGGCTGTCGCGTCACCACCACCACCATTTCGCGCGAGCAGTTCGACCTGGCCACGCAACGCATCGCCGATGCCGGCCTGGGCGACCGGGTCACCGTGTTGCTGAGCGACTACCGCGACCTGCAAGGCCGCTTCGACCGCGTGGTTTCGATCGAGATGATCGAGGCGATCGGCCACCAGTATCTGGACACTTATTTCGCCAAGGTCGGCAGCCTGCTGGCCGACGACGGCGAAGCGCTGATCCAGGCCATCACCATCGAAGATCATCGCTACAAGCAGGCGTTGCATTCGGTGGACTTCATCAAGCGCCACATCTTCCCCGGCAGCTTCATCCCGTCGGTGGCGGCGATGACCGGAGCCATCGCACGCGCCAGCGACCTGCGGCTGTTCAACCTGGAAGACATCGGCCCCAGCTATGCGCTGACCTTGCGCGCCTGGCGGCAGCGTTTCATGGGGCAACTGCCGCAAGTGCGTGCGCTGGGCTACGACGAGCGCTTCATCCGCATGTGGGAGTTCTATCTGGCCTATTGCGAGGCCGGCTTTCTGGAGCGCTCGATCGGCGACGTGCACCTGTGGCTGAGCAAGCCCGGCGCACGTCCACCGCAGTTCGTGCCAGGCCTTGCGGGCGCATGAAGCAACTCGGCAACTATCTCGGCCTGCAGGTGCTGTGGCTGGTAGCCGTCAGCGCCGCCGCGCATGCGCGGGTGTGGCCCACGCTGCTGGTGCTGGCGCTGTTTGCCCTTTATCAGCTGTGGCCGTCGCGACGCGCTGCAGGCGATGTGCAGTTGATGGTCACCGGCCTGTCGCTGGGGCTGTTGCTGGATACCACCCTGGCCGCCGGCGGCTGGCTGCGTTACGCCGCGCCCTGGCCCGGGAGCGTGCTGGCGCCGCCGTGGATCCTGGCGTTGTGGCTGGGCTTTGCGCTCACGCTCAACCACTCCTTGCGCAGCGTGATGCAGCGGACATGGCTGGCGGTGCTGCTCGGCGCGGTGTTCGGGCCGGTGTCGTACTGGCTGGCGCAACGCAGCTGGCATGCGGTGGAGCTGTTGCCGCCGCAACTGCATGCCACGCTCGCGCTGAGTGTTGGCTGGGGCCTGGCCTGCGGCGTGTTGTCGCTGTATGCACAGCGCCTGGCGCGACCATTGCCGCAGACCACGACCGGAGAACTGCAATGACTGCCTGGCCGCTGCTGCATGTCGCGCTATTTGCCACGGGGGTGATGGTGCTGGGCTGGCTGTGGCAGCGCCGCAGCGGCAATGCCGGCCCGGTGGATGTGTTGTGGGCCGGCTGCCTGGCGCTGGCCGCGCCCTATTGCGCGTGGATGGCCGACGGCGCGCCGTTGCCGCGCGTGCTGGTGGCGGTGCTCGGCGGCGTCTGGGGCGCGCGCCTGGCCTGGCACCTGGGTGTGCGCGTGTTCGGCGACCCGCACGAAGACGGCCGCTACCGCGCATTGCGTGAGCATTGGAACGGCAACCAGGCCAAGTTTCTCGGCTTCTTCCTGGCGCAGGCGGTGGTGGTGGTGCTGTTTGCGGTGCCGTTCCTGGCTGCAGCAAGCAATCCGGAGCCGCATTGGAGCGTGTGGAGCGGTATCGCGATCGTGGTGTGGTTGATCGCCGTGGGTGGCGAGGCCCTGGCCGATCGGCAGCTGTCGGCGCACAAGGCCAACCCGGCCAATCGCGGCACCACCTGCCGCAAGGGGCTGTGGCGCTACTCGCGCCACCCCAATTATTTTTTCGAGTTCGTGCACTGGTTTGCCTATCTGGCGCTGGCGGTCGGGGCCGGGCCCTGGCCGGTGGCGCTGTGCGCGCTCGGGCCGGTGGTGATGTTCGTGTTCCTGTATCGCTTCACCGGTATTCCCTACACCGAGCAGCAGGCACTGCGCTCGCGTGGCGAGGACTACGCGCACTACCAGCGCACCACCAGTGCGTTTTTCCCGCTTCCCCCTTCGTCCTGAGTTGCCTGGAGAGTTGCATGTCCACCGTCACCGCCCCGCCCTCCTCGCTGCCCGAAGAAGCCTTTGCCACCCGCCTGGCCGAATCGGGGGTGCTGCCCGACGCCGCATTGCGCTACGGCATCCGCCGTCTGTGTGCGCAGCGCCTGCGCGATGAGCGCGGTAACGATGCCGATGCCAACGGCGAGCGCCAGCGTGCCTTCATCGACAGCCTGCGCGCCAGCGCCATCGCGATCGAAACCGATGCGGCCAATCGCCAGCACTACGAATTGCCACCGCAGTTCTTCACCCTGTGCCTGGGCAAGCGGCTGAAGTACAGCAGTTGCTACTGGGACGCGAGCACGCCGGATCTGGATGCGGCCGAAGAACGCATGCTGGCGCTGTACGGCGAGCGCGCCGAGCTGGCCGACGGCCAGCGCATCCTGGAGCTGGGCTGCGGCTGGGGCTCGCTGACCCTGTGGATGGCCGAGCGTTACCCCAATGCCACCATCACGGCGGTATCCAACTCACGCCCGCAGCGCGCGCATATCCTGGAGCAGTGCCGCATCCGCGGCCTGGGCAACGTGCAGGTGATCACCGCCGACGTCAACGCGCTGGCGCTGCCACCCGGCAACTTCGACCGCGTGGTCTCGGTGGAGATGTTCGAGCACATGCGCAATTACCGCGACCTGCTGGCACGCGTGGGCAGCTGGCTGGCGCCGGGCGGCAAGTTGTTCGTGCATATCTTCTGCCACCGCGATCTGGCCTACCCGTTCGAAGTGGCCGGCGAAGACAACTGGATGGGGCGGCATTTCTTCACCGGCGGGCTGATGCCGGCAGCCGATACGCTGCTGCATTTTCAGCAGGACGTGGTCATCGAACAGCGCTGGGTGCTGTCGGGCGAGCATTACGAAAAGACCGCCAATGCCTGGCTGGAAAACCAGGACCGCCACCGCGACCAGATCATGCCGTTGCTGCGCCAGACCTATGGCGACGACGCGCAGCGGTGGTGGCAGCGCTGGCGCATGTTCTGGCTGGCCTGCGCGGAACTGTTCGGCTACGACCAGGGCCGCGAATGGGGCGTGGCGCACTACCGCTTCGTCAAGCGCTGATCGTCCGCGGCGGTTGGGACAGGCAGTGCAGTGATGGCTGGCGTCGCAGGCATCGGAGGCGGCACGCACTCGGAACCGCAGTGCATGCACTTCCGTGCACGGGGCGGCGCTTTGCCCCGTGCAGCCGCTCGATCGCCGCGGCGAATCGTGCGATCAGCCCGCCGCGGCGGTGATCACGATTTCCACTTTCCATTCCGGCCGCGCCAACCTGGCCTCGACGGTGGCACGCGCCGGGGTGAAGCCATGCGGCACCCACTCGTCCCAGGCGGCGTTCATGCCGTCGAAGTCGGCAATGTCGGCCAGGTAGATTTCGGCGCGCAGGATCTTGGTCTTGTCGCTGGCGGCCAGCGCCAGCAGCTTGTCGATCTCGCCCAGCACCTGGCGGGTCTGCCCGGTGATGTCTTCGCTGGTGTCTTCGGCAATCTGGCCGGCCAGGTAACACACGCCGCCATGGACGGTCATCTCGGACATACGCGGACCCGCATCGAATCGCTGCAGCATTTCTGACTTCCTACGGTTGGTGGACCCGGCCATTGTCCCGCGAATGCGCGAGGCGTGCAGCCCCATCCCGCGCGACGCGCCGCAGCCACAGCCCGACCCGCACCATCCAGACCACGATCAGCACGATGGCGATCTTTTGGCTGATGCCCAGCGGCGCGCCGCTGACCGTGACATGGAACAGCAAGGCCGCGAACGCCGCCCAGCCCAACGCGAATGCGCCGACAAAATGCGCGCGCCACGCCCGATCGCGGCGGAAATACCACGATTGCAGCAAGACCGCAGCGATCACGCACAGGAACGTGGCGTCCGCCGACAGCACGTGCACCATCGGTGCCGCATCCGGCGCCAGCTGCGGCATCCAGCTGTCGCCGATCGACACCGCGCACAGGCCAAGCGCCGCACACCAGAACAGGCCCAGTACCGTGCGGCTGCGTGCCACCGGCGCCAGTGCCGCGTAAACGCCCGCCGCCAGCCACGCCATTGCCGCCGCCAGCAGGCAATACGCGGTGCGCAGCAGCAGGCCGTAGGATCCATGCAGATAGGAGCTCAGTTGCGCATCGATCCACCACAGGTCGTCGCGCAGCCATTGCAGCAGCACCACCAGGCCGATGAAGGCGCTGCCGGCGCCGGCGGCAAGCGCACCGGCCTGGCCGCTCCAGTGCGGCGGCAGCGACGTTGCCGCCGACATGGGCGCTGCCGGCGCGCCAAGGTCCGGAGTGCCCATCAGTAGCCTGTCTGCCTTCCAACTGTGGTGCAGTGCATCTGTGTCCCCTGCGGCACCTGCGTGTGCCTTTGGCCTATGATGCGCGCGGCCGGCCCGTGCCGACAGGTGCCGGCCCGATCGCGCCGTGCGTTCACCCTGTTTCGGCACTGACGCGATCACGCTGCATGCTTCTCCAACCGTCCGGCCCATGCAGACCCACCGCGCCCGCGGCACATCTCGTGCATGCGTCTTCCTTCCCTCTTATGCAGATCCCGTTGCCCTCATGACGGATACCCCCGTGTCTACCGAAGCGCCTTCCAGCGGTTGGCGTCGCGCCCTGCCGGTCATCATCAGCCTGGCCATCCTGGCGATGGCGCTGCATGCGCTGTCGGCGCAGTTCACCGACCATGGGTATCGCCAGATCCGCCAGGCGTTCCGTGCGCTGGGTGCGGGGCAGATCGCTCTGACGCTGCTGCTGGGGTTGAGCAGCTACGCATGCCTGGTGGGCTTTGACTGGGTGGGGCTCAAGCGCACCGGCAAGCGGCTGCATCCGGCGCGGGTGGGCATCACCGCCTTCATGGCGCACGCGGTGGGCCAGACCCTGGGCTTTGCCGCACTCACCGGCGGCGCCGTGCGCCTGCGCGGCTATGGCAGCGTCGGGCTGACCCTGGCCGAGATCGGCCAGGTGGTACTGATGAGCACGCTGGGCTTCATCTTCGGCGCCTGGGTCCTGCTCGGGCTGGCGCTGATGCTGGAACCGGAAGCGGCCGCGCGCGCCTTGCCGATCACCGCCGACGCCATCCGCATCGCCGGCATCGCCTTGCTGGTGGGGTATGTGGCCATGCTGGTGCTGGTGGGCAGACAGGGCCGCGAATTCGGCATCCGCAGCCATCGCTTCTGGCTGCCCGACCGCACCACCGTGCTCGGCGTGACCGCCCTGAGCGTGGTCGAACTGGGCCTGGCCGCTGCGGCGTTCTACGTGCTGCTGCCGCCGGACCCGGGCACCGGCTACTTCGGCTTCATCGGTATCTGGCTGGTGGCGGTGGTCGCCGGCCTGATCTCCACCGTGCCGGCCGGGCTGGGCGTGTTCGAGTGGAGCCTGCTCAAGCTGCTGCCGCATGTAACGCCTGCCGCCGTGTTGGCCGCGGCGCTGGCGTATCGCGTCACCTACTACATCGTGCCGCTGCTGATTTCGGTGGCCATGGCCGCCGCCTCGGGGCTGGGCGCACCGGTACGCGCCAGTGCCAGTACTGCACGCACAGTGTGGAAGGCGCTGCGCCCGTGGTTGCCGCAGATCCTGGCCCTGGCGGTGTTTGCGGTGGGCGCGGCGCTGATGATCGACGGCACCCTGCCCACCCCGCGCGCGCGCCAGGAAGTGGCGCCATTGCCGCTGATCGAAACCTCGCATCTGCTGGTCAGCCTGGGCGGCATGATGCTGCTGCTGATCGGCCAGGGCCTGCAGCGCCGCAGTCACGCGGCCTGGATGCTGGCGCTGGGCGTGTGCGTGCTGGTGCCGCCGCTGGCCTTGCTGCGCGGCAGCCATATCTCGGTGTCGCTGTCGGCCGCACTGGCCGCGCTGGCGCTATGGGCGGCGCGCCGCGAGTTCTACCGCCAGGGCGCGCTGCTGGACGAAGCCTGGTCCTGGCGCTGGCTGAGCAACCTGGGCCTGGTGCTGGTGGCCACGTTCTGGCTGCTGTTCTTCGTCTACAGCCACGTCGAATACAGCAACGATCTGTGGTGGGAGTTCGCCACCTCGGCCAATGCACCGCGTGCGCTGCGCGCGGCGCTGATCCTGTGCGTGGGCGTGATCATGTTCGGCATGGCGCGGTTGCTGCGCGGCGGGCGCCGGCCGATGCCGCCGGCCGATGCGCAGGCCCTGCAGGCGCTGGCGCCGATCCTGGAGACCAGCACCGACACCCAGGCCTGCCTGGCGTTGACCGGCGACAAGGCGTTCCTGTTCGATGAGGGCAACCGCGGTTTCGTGATGATGCAGCGCTATGGCGGGTCGCTGATTTCGATGGGCGACCCGGTGGGCCCGCCCGAAGTGGCGCGCGCACTGATCTGGCGTTTCCGCGAGGAGGCCGACCACATGGGCCTGCGTCCGGTGTTCTATCAGGTGGGCGAGAAATACTGGCAGAGCTACCTGGACATGGGCATGACCCTGGTCAAGCTGGGCGAAGAGGCGATCGTGCCGCTGGAGAACTTCACCCTGGAGGGCCGTGACCGCGCCGATCTGCGCCAGGCCTGGAACCGCGGCAAGCGCAGTGGCCTGACCTTCCGCATGCTGCAGCCCGACCAGGTGGATGCGGTGTTGCCGCGCCTGGCCGAGGTGTCCGAGCAGTGGCTGGACGAAAAGGCCGGCGAAGAAAAGGGCTTTTCGCTGGGCAGCTTCGATGCCGACTACCTGCGCCGTTTTCCGGTGGCGATGGCCGAGGCGGAAGGCCGGATCGTGGCCTTCGCCAACGTGTGGTGGGCGCCGGCCGGCGGCGAGCTGTCGGTGGACCTGATGCGGCACAGCGCCGAAGCCCCCAAGGGCACGATGGACTTCCTGTTCATCGAGCTGTTCCTGTGGGGCCAGGCCAACGGCTACAAGCGCTTCTCGCTGGGCATGGCGCCATTGTCCGGGTTGGCCGAGCATCGCCTGGCCGGCCGCTGGAACCGCTTCGCCAGCCTGGTGGCACGCCATGGCGAACGCTTCTACGGGTTTAGCGGGCTGCGTCGCTTCAAGTCGAAGTTCGCCCCGACCTGGCGCCCGCGCTATCTGGTGGCGCCTGGCGGCATGCATCTGCCGGCCGCATTGCTGGATGTCACCCGCTTGATCTCGGTGGATCCGGGCCGGCAGGAGTAAGGCCGCTCGATACCTGCGGTTAGGCGATGCCTCGCTCTGCTTCGGGCGCTTGCACGTGTGCCTGAAGGCATTGCTTGCCGATCAGCGGTGGCAATCTTGGGAGCGCGGTGCCGCGTCCGGGAGCGGGACCGTGGAGCGGCATGGATGCCGCCACCGCCCCCACGGATGGATTTACGGCGTGTCCCGCCGCCGGATGCGGCGCCGCGCTACCTGCCGACCCCGCACACCGGTCAATCTTGTGCACGACATCTAGGATTCCACGCGAATACTTCGGTCTGCTGCCGGCGCTTGCACGCGTACCGGCGTGGGGCACGCCGCAAGTCCGTCCATGCAGGCTCCGGCGCGGCATCCATGCCGCTCAAGGTCCCACACCGGCATGCGCGCAAGCACCAGCGATTGGTGTCGGTTGCGGAAAGAAACGCCGAGGGCCTGCCAGGCTGGACGGAGGCCGAACCGAACGACGACGACCGGGTTATTGGCCTGCGTCGGCCCGGCGTCGGGCCGAACCAGCTCACAGATGCCCTGCTCTTTTACGGCTTCGACAGCGCGTGCAACTGCTCCATGATCACCTTGGCCAGGGTCGCGTAATCGCCCTTGAAATGGTGATCGCCCGGCAGCGCCACCCGCGTGGCCGCCTGCGCCGGCAGGCTGGGGCACAGCGCGTCGTCGTCGTCCTGGCCGTAGATGCAGACCGTGGTACTGGCCGGCAGGCGTTGTACCTCCGGCGCGATAGGCAGGCCCTCGTCGTCCGAACCCAGCCAGTTGCTGACGTGGAATTCGTAGTCGGCCAGCTTGCCCACCGACAACAGCGCGGTCATACGAATGTTTTGCCTGGTCTGCGCGGGCAGCTTGTTGATCGCCGCCGGCAACACATCGGCACCTTGCGAGAAGCCGATCAGCACCACGCGCTTGCGCTGCCAGCGCTGCGCATAAACCCGCGCGATGCGGTCCAGATCCGTGGCAAAGCCCTGCGGGGTGCGCTCGGTCCAGAAATAACGCAGCGAATCCAGGCCAACCACCGGAATGCCCTGCGCGGCCAGCGCGTCGGCCACCTCTTCATCCAGCCCGGCCCAGCCGCCGTCGCCGGAAACGAAGATCACGAAGGTGTCGTCGTCGCTGTCGCCGTCCGGCTTGGCCGGCAACTCGACCACCGGCAGGTCGGCCAGGCCACCGGGCGGCGGCGGCAACGCCACGCCCTTCTGCTCGCCCAGCGAGCGCGCCGCAGCGCGCAGGCCCGGCAGGATGTCGCCCTTGGCAGAGCGCGTGAAGGTGCGCGCCTGCGGAATCTGCTTGATGAAGGCCGCCTCGGCCGCCGCAGGGCACCGTTTGTCCTGGCTGCCGGCAAGCACCCACGGAATCTGCAACGGCGACGGCACCAGCGTGTTGCTGCCCGGGCGCACGCCCGGCTGGCAGATCGCCTGGTCGGATACCGCCGCCGGGCACAGGCCATCGGTGAGCACGCCGGCCAGCACATGCGGCTTGGCCTGCGCGCCGATGGCATAGGCCAACGCCGCGCCTTCGCCGTCGCCGACCAGCAGCGGCAGACGATAGGTGGGGATGTGATAGAAGGCCTGCACATAGCGGGAGAAATTCTCCACGTCGCCGACCGAAAACGCGCAGGCGCCGCCGTCCTTGCGCACCACCGCGTAGAGGTGCGCGGTATCCACCACCGCCACCATCGCGCCGTCGTCGCGCAATGCCTCGACCTGCGCCTGGCGCGTTGCGGCATTGCCGGCGCCCGCGAACCAGATCACCACCCGTTGCGGTTCGCCCTTGGGCATCAGCACCGGCACCTGCTCGAAACGGCCATGAGTGACCGGCTCAGGCGCCTGCGCGGCGGCCAATCCCGACAGCGTCAACACCGCCGCGCCGCAGAGCGCGCCCCACATTTCAAGTCGTCGCATGTCGCACCATCGCGGAAAGTGGTCCAAAGATAATCGTTCCAGGCGGCATCGCGAAGCGTGGCGCTTCGCTTATCGCGCCTGCGGCGGTTGCCGGGCTTCCCAGGCGGCCAGCGCCTGGCGGTAGCGGGCCAGTTCCTCGGCATACAGATCGTGCACGCACAACGGGCAACCGCTTTCGCAGCACTCGTTGGGGGCCGGCGCCTGTGGCGGTTGAGGACGTGGATCGGCGGTGGAAACGGCGCGCTCGTGCATGCGGCCATTGTAGCGTGCGCACCTGCAGCGCCCGGTTGATGCGAGCCGCCTGCTGCGGACAGTTCAGCGGCCCAGGCGCCGCCGCAGGTTTGCCCGCGCGGCAGCATCCAGGCGCGCGTGGAAATAGTCGCTGAGAAAGATGCGCGGACGCTTGAGCAGGCCGGCCAGGAAGCGGCGGCGATTAAGCCGGAACAGCAGCGCGGGGACATGGCCGCAGTACTCCTCGGCAATCGCCCGGTCGTAGGCATCGAAGACGTCTGCCGGCGCCGCCAGGATCGCCATATCGCAATCCAGAAACAGCGCCGCCTCCTGGTCAACGTCCTGCGGCTCGAGCTGGCCGTGCCGCGCAGTGAGCAAGATCAGCGCCTGTACGCGCTGCAGATCCACGGCGGCCTGCGGCCACCAGCGCGCACTGCATTCCAGCGCCCACGCCGCCGATTGCGCCTCGTTGTCGCTGCGCCCGGGTTGATACACCGCATCGTGGAACAGCACCGCCAGCCACACCTCGGCCGGCTGCTGCCAGCCCGGCCCGCTGGCGACCTCGGCATAGTGCTGCAGCAGCGCGCGCACGTGGCCGAAGTGGTGATAGGCGCGCGGCGGAGTGGCATAGGCCTGCTCCAGCGCGGCCAGGTGATCGGCGTGCAACGGCAGGGGCGTTGAAGTATCCATCCGTGCAGGCTACCGCACCCGGGCCTGCGTCCCACACACAGGCGCTCAGCGCAGTGGCCAGCGTCCTTCGAACTGGTAGCGCGACTGGCCGAGGAAGCTGCGTACCAGCGCAAACTCGCGCACGGTCCACGCGAGCGCGTCGCAGCGCCGTTGCGGCACGGTCTGATTGCAATACAGCAGCGTCATGTGCGGCGTGTACTGCGCATCGCCGGCAATGCCCACATGCGCCAGCTGACGGCCCAGCGCGCCCTGCAACTCGTACAGGCCGCGTACGCGCTCTTCGCCGCGCAGCACGCAAGGCAGTTGCGACCGCCGTCCACCGAAGGTACCGACCCGGTCGAACTCGACCTCGAACGCCTGCAAGGCCACACGGTCGGCGGCCTGGCTGGCACGGCTGACCAGCGACGGCGGCAAACCCCCGGCATAGTCGCCGAGATGGTGCAGGGTCACATGCAGGCGGTCGCGTGATAGCGGCTTTCCATCGACCCCGCCTTGCAGCAGGCCCTCACAGATACGACCCGCGCGTTCGGCGGTGTCCGCATCGGCCATCACCGCAAAGAACAGCCGCTCGGTCGTCTTTTCTTCCCCCAGACCGAGCGACAACTGCGCTTCGGCCGATGACAAATACAGAAACTGCTGCTTCATGGGTAAGTCCACGACCGCCTGCGCAGGCCTGGGTGAAGAAGGGCGGCGGATACTAGCAGACACGACGCGCGGCGAATACGCCGCCTGCCATCGGCTTCAACGTGGAACGCGATACTGACGTGGAACCGCCATCGTACGTTGTCGCATTGTCGCTTCGCATCGGACACAAAAAGAAACGGGCAGCTTGCGCCACCCGTTTCCCGCCTGTATCGATTTACTCCGGAGCTGCATCAATCCAGATGCACTTCGGATGCGCCGCGCTCTTATGCGGCGCTCTTCATCGCGTGCTTGCGGTTACGCATCACGTCGTGACATGCGCGCACTTCCGGCAGCAGACGCAGTGCGGCATCGCGCGCGGCGGCCGGCGTGTCTGCATCGGCGATGGTCTCGTCGAATGCCTTCAGCAGGCGATCTTCCGATTCTTCCAGCTCGGCCACGTAGCCGTACTTGGTGTCGCCCAGCGTTGCACGCACCTTGCCGTAGAACTGCTGCATGCTGCCGACCATGGTGCCGTGCTGCTCCGGCGTGCCGCCCACCGAGGTGACCACGCTGCTCAGGCTGCTCACGATGTCGGTCTTGACGCCGGCAATGCGGCGGAACAACGTTGCAAGCTCTGCATCGCCCACCTTGGACGCCGCTTCGTCGTAGAAGTCCTTGCCGTCGCGGGAAATGGCGATGAGGTCGTTGAGGCTGTGCTCGGTCTTGCTCTGAATGCTCATGTGTCGCTCCTTGTTGGATGGGCCGCGCTGCACGGGGGTGCAATGCGCCGGCTTTCGGGGAGAAGCGCAATCGATGCGTTGATTGCGATGCCTTGCGTTGTGTACGGCCTCATCCTGGGCCCGCACCCATAATCGACATGTGAGCAATGTGGGCGTCATCCTCACGCCTTCGTGCGGCCGATGAATCGCGATTCATCGATGCCAACGGCGCATCAAGACCCTTTCGGTTGCCGGCTGGCCCACATGTTGTCAACCAGGTTCGGGTACGGCCGCCCGGCTGCTTCGGCGCGTTGTTTTGCCGCTGCCTTCTGGGCGTCCGTCAGTGGCGTCGAGGCGCGTTTGGACGTCGGATTGGGGCGCTTCCACGGCGGTGGCGTGAAGTCGGTCATGGCGCGGTCCTGCTCGCTTGTGGTCAAGCGCGCAGTCTCGGGCGCGTGCCGTGAGTTGGCTGTGGATGCGGCTGGCGTGCGCGGTTGGCATCGCCGCTCCGACAGCGAGCACGCGCGTCAAGGCACGGCACTGCAGTGAGGTCTTCGCCACGTGTCTGTGTGCAGCCGAGTGCCGGGGATGATGAATGGCATGCAGCAGCACGCAACGCGCAGGCCATCGATCGAGATGCGCGCCCGTGCACGCCGGGCGATGCGTGCGGCCGCCCGGCGCACTTGCTCAGCAGTTGGTCGCCAGGCTGCGCTGGCGCTGCTCCTGCCACACCGCACATGCGTACACCAACAGTCCGCCGAGCGCGGTTGCTGCACCGACATAGCCGGTGGATGTCCAGCCCCAGCCAGCGGTGATCGCCATGCCGCCCAGCCAGGGGCCCAGGGCATTGGCGGTGTTGAATGCGGCATGGTTCGAGGCCGCTGCCAGCGTCTGCGCCTCGGCCGCCACGTCCATCAGGCGCGTCTGCAAGGCCGGCGCCAGCGCGCCCATCGTGCCGACTGCCACGATGGAGACGAACACCCACTGCCCCGCATGCGCGGCCAACGGAAAAGTCAACATGACCACGATCGACCACACCAGCAGCACCGGCACCGCACGGAACTGCATCCGGTCGAACAACCAACCGCCGGCAATGCTGCCGAGCACACCGCCGACGCCGAACGCCGCCATGGCCAGCGGAATGCGTGCCGGTGCCACGCCGGTAACGGCAGTGAGGGTCGGCGCCAGATAACTGAAAACGCAGAACATGCCTGAAAACCCGACGGCTCCGATCGCCAGGGCCAGCCACACCTGCGCCCGATTGAACGCACGCAGCTCGCGCAGCGGCTGCTGGCGCGGCTCATCCGGTGCGGGCGGCAACAGCGCGGCCACCGCGGCCACCGTTCCCAGCGCGATGACCGAGACCGAGGCATACGACCAACGCCAGCTGACGACCTGCCCCAGCCAGGTCGCCAGCGGGTTGCCGACCAGCAACGCAACGCTCAACCCCAGCAGCACGCGCCCGACGGCGGTGGCGCGCTGATTGGGCGGGCTGATCGAGGCTGCCACCAGCGAGGCGACGCCGAAATACGCGCCATGCGGCAAGCCGGCGATGAAGCGGCACACCAACATGGCGTGGTAGCTGGGCGCCAACGCACTGGCCAGGTTGCCCAGTGCGTAGAACACCATCAGCAGTAACAGCAAGGTGCGTCGCGGCCAGCGCGCGCCCAGGATCGCCAGCAGCGGTGCGCCGACCACCACGCCCAAGGCATAGGCGCTGATGACATGGCCAACCTGCGGTTCGCTGATCTGCAGGCCCTGCGCGATCTGCGTCATCAGGCCCATGGTGGAAAATTCGCTGATGCCGATCGCAAAGCCGCCCATCGCCAGCGCGAGCAGGATCAGCACGTAATCGCGGCGCGGCACGCGCGGCGCGGACAGCTCGGTATCGGACATGCCCGACTCCAGAATGACGGGGCAGCTTATTATTGTGCAATGCAGCATTCGACGAAAGGCCGCACGTCACAGCGATGCCGCGCCAAGGCCTCGCGGGTCACGGTTCGCTCGGCTTGGATGCCCGCAGAAGACGCTGTGTCCTACTGACGCTGCTCGAATCCCGCCCGCCGCGCCACCATCGCTGTGGGGCACCGCGATCGTCGTGGCGCCGCGCCTTGCGTGTGATCCCAAACACTGGTTGCTGATGTCCAAATCCACTGAATCTCCGTTGTTCTCCCCGGTGCGCCTGGGCGCGCTGGATCTTGCCAACCGCGTGATCATGGCGCCGCTGACGCGTAACCGCGCCGGTGCCGGGCAGGTGCCCTCGCCGCTTGCCGCCGAGTATTACGGCCAGCGCGCCACCGCCGGCCTGATCGTGGCAGAAGGCACGCAGATCAGTCCGCTCGGCCAGGGCTATCTGGACACGCCCGGCATCCACACTCCGGAACAGGTCGCCGGCTGGCGCACCGTCACCGATGAAGTGCATCGCCGTGGCGGCAAGATCGTGCTCCAGCTGTGGCATGTCGGCCGCGTGTCGCACACCAGCGTACTGCCCCCCGGCGAAGTACCGGTCGCGCCCAGCGCCATTCGTGCCGAAGGCAAGACCTACACCCAGAACGGCTTCGAGGATGTGTCCGAACCGCGCGCACTGGCGCTGGACGAAATCCCCGCGCTGATCGAGGACTACCGCCGTGCCGCACGCAACGCGATCGACGCCGGTTTCGATGGCGTGGAAGTGCATGCCGCCAATGGCTACCTGCTCGACCAGTTCCTGCGTGACAGCGCCAACAAGCGCACCGATGCCTACGGTGGCGATATCGAAAACCGCACCCGGCTGCTGGTCGAAGTGGTGCAGGCCATTGCCGACGAGATCGGTGCCGAGCGCACCGGCGTGCGGTTGTCGCCGGTCACTCCGGTCTATGGCGCGCACGACTCCAACCCGCAGCCGTTGTTCGAACGTGCGGTGGAGCGGCTGAACCTGATCGGCGGCCTGGCCTTCGTGCATGTGATCGAAGGCGCCACCGGTGGCCCGCGCGACAACATCGCCTTCGATTACGCGGCGCTGCGCGCCAAGTTCGACGGTGCCTGGATCGCCAACAACGGCTACGACCGCGCCATGTCCGAACAGGCCATCAGCAGCGGCTATGCCGATGCGATCGCCTACGGGCGCCCCTTCATCGCCAACCCGGATCTGGTGCGTCGCCTGCGCGAGAACGCACCGCTGGCCGAGGTCGATCAGGCCACCATGTACGGCGGCGGCGCCAAGGGCTACACCGACTACCCCGCACTGCCGGAGTGATCCTCTAGGCACACTGGCCGGCCATTGCCGCATCCAGCGCGGCGATGGCCGGCCGGTGGCGCGTCGCGTCCGCGCACCACGCACTGCCTGAGACCTCTCTTTCCGCATCCATCGCAGTGGCCGGTTGGCCGCATGGACCGCACCGACAGGTTCGCTTCGCACGTCGCTTGCGCGCCGTCGCCACATGACGCGCACAGCGCTCCCCGCTAGCATCCAGGCAGCCCCTGATCCTGGAACGCCCATGCGCCGCCTTCTTCCATTTGCGCTGCTCTGCACATTGCTGATCGGTGGCCAGGCGCTGGCCGTGCCGTTCTGGGGTGCGCGCCAGTCCAGTCCCGCCGATACCCTGCCGGCCCAGCTCAAACCGGGCGAATGGATCTGGGGCGGTGTCAGTAAAGGCTGGGGCCCGATGGCCGTCATCGTCAGCCTCACCGAGCAACGCGCCTATGCGTATCGCAACGGCATCCTGATCGGCGTGTCCACCATCAGCTCCGGCAAGCCCGGGCACGAGACCCCCACCGGCGTGTTCACCATCCTGCAGAAGGACAAGGACCACCGCTCCAATCTCTACAACGCCGCACCCATGCCGTATCAACAGCGGCTCACCTGGGACGGCGTGGCGCTGCATGCCGGCGGCCTGCCGGGCTACCCGGAGTCGCATGGCTGCGTGCATCTGCCATCGGAATTTGCCCGGTTGCTGTTCGACAATTCCAACATGGGCATGGTGGTGGTGGTCGCGCAGGCCGGTGTCAGTGCCGACGATGTGGTGCATCCACGCGCGCTCAGCCCGATCGACCCGACCACCGGCGCCGAGCGCCCCGTATTGCCGCTCCCCAATGGCCAGGCATTTGCCTGGCAACCGGCGCTGGCGCCCACCGGCCCGATCTCGATGCTGATCAGCAGCACCGACCAGCAATTGGTGGTGTACCGCAATGGCGTGGAGATCGGCCGCGCGCAGGTGGCCTTGCACGCACCCTCTGGTGCAGCGCCGCTGGGCACGCAGGCCTTCATCGTCGGCCAGGGTTTCCTGCCGGGCGACATTCCCGGCCTGCCCGGTCATCGCATGCCCAACTGGATGCGCATCGGCATTCCCGGCAGCGCTGCGGCGGCAGGCCAGCCGCTGGATGCCGGCACCATTGCGCGCCTGCAGGTGCCGCCGGCATTCCTGGCCAATCTGCTGCCGCTGCTGACGCCGGGCGTGGTGTTGGTCGCCACCGACCAGCGCATCCTGCCGGAGACCACCGGCGGCAAGCTGCAGGTGCTGGATTCGGACCCGCCCGACACGCCGTAGCGCACGTGCGCACCACGCGTGGCGCAGGGTTCGCCAAGCTCGGCTTGCCGATACGGCGCCCACGCCGGGTAGGGCCTGCCTGCGTGTGCCGGCTTGATCGCGCACACGCCTGCGCCCCGCTGCCGGGCGATTGTCACGGCGCCGACGCCAGCACATGATGCAGCCATCTCATTGCCAAGGATGTGCGTGATGCGCCTGCTCCCTGTGGTCCTGCTCGGCACCAGCATCATGGCCTGCACGGTGGGCGGCGCAGCGGCGCACTCCCCGCGCCCTGCCGCGCCCGGTCCCGAGTGCCTGGATGCCCGCCAGGTGAGCGAGCTGCATCAGACCGATGCGCGGACACTGGCCGTTGCCGAACGCGGCGGCCGCCTGTTCCGCCTGCAATTGGCACAGGACTGCCCGCGCCTGGCCGCGCACGCAGACGCCACCGTGCTCGCACCGCACGGTTGGGTCTGCAATGGTGCGCAGGCATCCGTCAGCACCGGGCAGCAACGGTGCGCGATCAGCCAGGTCGCCCCGCTCAGTGCACGCGACTACGCCAGCATGGCCCGTCAGCGGCAGGCCGACGGCATCCCCACCCTGGACGGCGTGAGCGTGCGGCAAGCACGTCGTCGCAACTTCGCCGGCTCCGCAAGCTATTGCTTCCAGCCCGGCATGGTGCGGGCGTGGTCGGAGGACGCGCAGGGTCTGGTGGTGGAAGTGTCGCCGCGCCATCCCGGCGCGCACCGCCATTATCGCGTCGAATTGATGGACAGCTGCCGCGAGCTCAGCGGCGCACCGCCGATCCGCTTCGTATCCGGCATGGGCCTGAATGCGATTTGCGGCAACCCCGGCGACAAGGTCGACGTGCTCGACGAAATCGGCATTGCCGGCGCAGGCGTCGGCGCCGGCCAGCAAGGCGACCTCAGCACCTCGCGCGGCGGCAAGTTTTCGCGCATGCGCCAAAGCTGCACAGTGGCGGCGGTCTACCCGCGCGATTGAGCCGCCACACCCGGCGCAGTACCAGCCTGGCAGGACGCGCTGGCGCGTGGCGTGGTGCGATCGGTACCGCCATCGCGTTGAGGCGCGTCACGCGCGTCTTGCCGCCGGGCGGCTCGGGCTGCGCACGAACCGCAGGCGCATGCTCGCGCGATATGAGGCGTTATCGGTGTGCCTGTCGCGCTCAGACGCGCTCCTACGGGAGCGGACTCAGGCTTTACGCAGAAAACAGGTCTTGAGCACCAGGCCCTTGATCTTTTCCGAGTTGCCTTCGATATGGTCGGCGTCGTCCTCGACCAGGCGGATATTGCGGATCACCGTGCCCTGCTTGAGCGGAATCGACGAGCCCTTGACCTTGAGATCCTTGATCACCGTCACCGTGTCGCCGGCCTGCAGCACATTGCCGTTGCTGTCGCGCACCACGGTCGTGTTCGCGGCGACCTCGGCTGCGCTCCATTCGAAACCGCAGTCCGCGCAGATCGACAAGGCGCCGTCGGCATAGGTGTTGTCCTGGCCGCATTGCGGGCAGGCGGGAACGGTAGACATGCGATTCCTTGATCGAAACGGGCGTGGATTGTAGCGCCACGGCCGCGCGATCACGCATCCGGCACGGCGGCGACGCGATAGTGCAGCGCTCATCGAATGCCCTGCAGGTTGCGCGTGTCCAACGAGCCAGTCCACCCCGCGCCAGGCGCCGCACCAGCCGCCCCGGCGCCCGGCAACGCGCCTGGCGTGCCAGGCCATCCCGACAGTCCCGCAGAGCGCCCCGGCAAGCCCAAGGGCGCGCACCTGGTGGTCTATGTCGCGTTGGCCGGCAACCTGGCCATTGCGGTGGCCAAGTTCATTGCCGCCGGGATTTCCGGCAGCTCGGCCATGCTCAGCGAGGGCGTGCATTCGCTGGTGGACACCATCAACGAGGTGCTGCTGCTCTATGGTCTACGTCGCGCTGCGCAGGCACCCACGCCGACGCATCCCTTCGGCTACGGGCGCGAACTGTATTTCTGGAGTTTCATCGTCGCGTTGCTGGTGTTTGCGATGGGTGCCGGCGTGTCGTTGTACGAGGGCATCGTGCACCTGCGTCACCCCGAGCCGGCCAAGAGTCATCTCATCGCGTATTGCGTGCTCGGCGTTTCGATCGTGTTCGAAGGCATTTCCTGGATCGTGGCACTGCGCGAATTCCATGCAAAAAAGGGCCGCATGGGCTACTTCGAAGCATTTCGCCAGAGCAAGGACCCCAGCACCTTTACCGTGTTGCTGGAAGACAGCGCCGCATTGATCGGCCTGTTCATGGCCTTGCTCGGCCTGGCCGGCGCGCAGCTGTTGGACATGCCCGAACTCGACGGCATCGCATCGATCGGCATCGCCGGCGTGCTGGCCTTTACCGCTTTCCTGCTGGCGCGCGAGACCAAGGGGCTACTGATCGGCGAGCCGGCCCATGCGCACGTCACCGACTCGCTGCTGCGCATTGCCGCCAGCGACCCGGACGTGCGCGCCGCCAACGGCGTGCTGACCATGCAGATGGGCCCCAACCAGGTCGTTGCCGCATTGAGCGCGGAATTCGAAGACAGCCGCAGCACGCCGCAGATCGAAGCCTGTGTGGGGCGCATCGAAGCCGCCGCCAAGCGCCAGCATCCTGAACTCACCGCGTTGTTCGTCAAACCGCAGACACCGGAAACCTGGCGCGCACGTCGCGCGCAGATCGAACGCGGCGCGCAGACCGAGTAGGCAACCACGTGCACGGGCTACGGCCACCACAGGTGCCGCAATGGTCGCGACATCAGCGGCGTTGCCGGTGAGCGGAGTGCCGCGCAATCGCGGTCAACGTCAGGCCGGGGCCGCTGCCGCACTCTCCATCGGGCCGCAGCAGGGTCGGTCCTCACCCCGTAATGCCTGCCGCACGTCCACAGCGATGCACGACGACGGCGAACCTGATCCTCGCCCAACCGCAGGTTCCGCAGCGGTTGCATGATCCGGAGCGATTGCCTACGGTGTGGGTGCAGCACCTCTTGGCATCGTGAATCAGCCGATGCACTTCCCCCTCGATCACCCGCATGGAGGTTTCCGATGGAAATCAGCCAGGGTCGCGTTGCGACCATTCACTACACCCTTTCCGACGACAGCGGCCAGGTCCTGGACCGCTCCACTCCCGACACCCCGTTGAGCTATCTGCACGGTGCCGGCAACATCGTGCCCGGCCTGGAGCAGGCGCTGGACGGCCGGCGCGTGGGCGACACACTCACCGCCGACGTGGCGCCCGAACAAGGCTACGGCCCGCGCCACGAGCAGCTGATCCAGCACGTTCCGCGCGAGGCCTTCCCCACCGATGTGGACGTGGTCCCGGGCGTGCAGTTCGAAGCCCGCACCCAGCAGGGCCCGGTGCTGGTCACCGTCACCGAGGTCGGCCCGGAACAGGTCACCGTAGATGGCAATCACCCGCTGGCCGGCCAGACCCTGCACTTTGCGGTGGAAGTAGTGGACGTGCGCGAAGCCACCACCGATGAGTTGAATCAGGGCCACGTCGACGACATCGCCGCCTGAGCCGGCGCGTCGCGTGCCAGGCGGCGCGCGGCGCATCGGCCGGCACGCCGCCTGGCACGCCGGTCTGGACGGCAGCTGCGGCGGCCGTAGTAAAGTGCGCGGCCCGCTTTGAAGGCCTGTCTGCATGAAACTCGGCATCGACTTCGGTACCAGCAACTCCGCCGCCGCCGCAATCGTCGATGGCCAGGTGGAACCGGTGCGCTTCGGCGACGCCTTGCAGTTCCGCACTACGGTGTACTTTCCCGAGACCATGCGCGACCCGGAGGATTTCAGCCTCACGCCCGCGCTGGAATACGAGATGGAGCGGCTGATCGACTCCGCGCGCCGCGACGCCACCGCCGCCGGCCGCACGCCGACTCAGGACAGTCTGCGCCGCGAAGCGCTGCGCATCGTGCGTCGCCAATGGATGGAAGAACAGGTGCGCGAGCCACGCAGTTCGGCGGCGCTGCTGCAGAACGCGGTCTACGGCGACGACGCGCTGGATGCGTACTTCCTGGAAGGCGAAGGCAATCTGGTGCAAAGCCCCAAATCGATGCTGGGCTACAACCTGCACCCGCGTGCCCGCCAGACCATCACCGGCATCGCCACGCACGTGCTGGAGCACATCCGCCTCACTGCCTCGCGCCAGTTCGACGTCACCATCCGCAGTGCCGTGATCGGCCGCCCGGTGCAATTTCGCAGTTCGATCGGCGAAGCAGGCAATGCGCAGGCGCTGGAAATCCTGCAGACCGCGGCCATCGCCGCCGGGTTCGACAGCGTGGACTTTCTCGAAGAGCCCGCCGCGGCCGCCATGCACTACCACGTCAGCCACGACGCCCGGCACGACACCGTGGTGGTGGACATCGGCGGCGGCACCACCGATATCGCCCATGCCAGCGTGGGCGGCAGCGCACCACCGCAGGTGCATCGCGCCTGGGGGATCGCGCGCGGCGGCACCGATATCGATCTGGCGCTCAATCTGGCCGCCTACATGCCGCTGTTCGGCCGCGGCATCACCCGCGTTCCGGCGCACCATTACGTGGAAGCGGCGATGGTGCAGGACATGACCCGGCAACGCGAATTCCGCCTGCACACGTACCGCGACGTCCCTGCCCCGTTCGACACCCGCCTGCAGGCCCTGCAGGACACCGGCAACACCGCGCGCCTGTATCGCGCCGTGGAAGCCTGCAAGATCGCGCTCAGCGAGCTCGACCAGCACCAGGCGTCGCTTGAATTCATCGAACGCGCCCTGCACGTAGACGTGCAGGCCAGCGCACTGGTTGCGTCCGCCTCGAACTACCTGCAGGAACTGGCAGGACTGCTGGCGCAGGTGCGCGCCGACCTGCCCACGCCTCCGGCCACGCTGTTTCTCACCGGTGGCATGTCGCGTGCCGGCTACATCCGCGACACGGTGGCGGCGGCATTTCCGGAATCGCGCATGGTGCACGGCGATCCGTCCTTCGGCGTGGTGCAGGGCCTGGCCTGGGCCGCGGCGGGCGACGCCCGTCCGTCGGAGCATTAACACAAATCGGTACTTAGCGCCTATAATACGCGGTTGCTGCCTGACGCCCCGCCGTCTTGTCTGCAAGGCACGCCCGCCGTGCCGCCGCGATTGCGCACCGAACGCACTCGCACCTCTCGACACCGCTTCCGCGCGCGCCACCCTTGCCGCATGCGGTGTCCTTGCACTTCCCCGCTACAGGAGGCCACATGGCACGTCCCGCGACCAAGCAGAAATCCCAGCCCAGCATCGCTCGCAGCGAAGGCAAGTCGCAGCCGCTCAGTCGTGAGCGTATCGCTGCCGACATCGCCGCGTTCCGCAAGACCGGCGGCCGGATCGAAGTGCTCACCACCAACTTCGGCCCCGCGCGCAACGATGGCGACAAGATCGGCTGAGCGGCAGACAGGCTGCCGTCGATGCCCGCCGCTGCGCGTGCAGACCGGTAGCTGACTGCAAGGGTTGCCTTGAAGTGTTGAACCGACGTGCCACCGCAAGGTGGCACGTTTGTTTCCGGCCTCCTGGCGTCATCGGGGCGTATCGACCCGGAGTGCGATTTCAGTGTGATGCCATCGTTCGCCGCGCCGAGCGTCGCAGGCAGATGCTTTGCCTGCACGGTTGCCCGGCCGTCGCCCTGGCAGCCACCGAACGATGTGTCGCCACTGAAGACATCCGCATCCAGCGCCGCTCACATCTCACGCGGCACGCCCACCGCAGTGCCGGATAAGCATGCATTCATCCCACGCATCTGGTGCACGCAGGGCGCACCATTACAATGGCGGCTCTTTTGCTTTCGCATGATGTGATGTCCGCGCCCGACGCCTTGCCCGCAATGATCCGAAGCCTGTTGCCGCACTGGAATCCGGAATGGCTGGCGGTTGCGGTGCCCACCATCAACATCGTCCTGATCCTGGCGGCTGCCGCGTTGACGCGGCTGCTGCTGCGACAGCTGCTCCGGCGGCTGTGCGCGCATTACAACGTGCCTGTCGAGATCACGATCGGCATCCGGCGTGTGGGCAGCTTCGTGATCTCGCTCAGTGCCGTCCTGATCTCATTGCATATCCTCGGTGTCTCCACCGGCGTGCTGTGGACCGCCTTCACCAGCTTCGCGGCCGTCGGCGCAGTGGCGTTCTTCGCTGCATGGAGCGTGCTGTCGAATATCTTCTGCACCTTCCTGATCATCACCACGCGTCCGTTCCGCCTGCACGATCACATCGAGCTGCTGGAAGGCGGCGACAAGCCCGGCCTGAAAGGCCGCGTGATCGACATCAACGTGATCTACACCACGCTCGAAGAAACCGGCGACCATGCCGGCAGCGTGCTGCAAGTGCCCAACAGCCTGTTTTTCCAGCGCACCACGCGCCGTTGGCGCGAGAGCAGCGGCTTCAACGCCAACTGAGCACAGGAGACGCAGCTGCGCTCCGCACATTCCCGGAGTTTTCCCGCGCGTGCATTGCGTATCCAGCGCTGTAGCGCATCGGGCCATTGCACACCAGGTCGCCCGTCGGTCCAGCTTCGACGCCGCTGGTTCAACGCAGCTGGCTGTCCTTGCTGCCACGACGGTTGAAGCCACTTAGCGCGCCCTGCTCCTGGTCATGCGCTTGCTGGCACTGCACACATAGATGCACGCCAGGCACTGCCTTGCGACGCGCGTCGGGAATCGGCGCCTCGCATTCCTCGCAGTGGGTCAGGCTCGGGCCCTGGTGCAACTGGCTCCGCGCACGCTTGATCGCGTCCTCGACGGTGGCATCGATCTGGTCCTGCACCGCCCCATCACCCGCCCATCCGGTTGCCATGGTCGTCTCGCCTCGCTGGTCAGGCAGACACTATGGTCATGGCCACAGGCAAATCCAAGCCAGCCGTGCACAGTGTCCTCAAGCCAGGTGCTCTACCATTCATTCATCCGCACCCGTCATCCGCACCTACGAGGGATTTGCAATGGAACAACCGGTCCACCCCTTCTCCGAACTGTTCGCCCAGCTCGGCTTGCCGTCCGATGAAGCCAGCATTCGCACGTTCATCGCCGAGCATTCGCCGTTGCCGGGCGACATGCGCCTGGAAGAAGCGCCTTTCTGGACGCCGGCACAGGCACAGTTGCTGCGTGAAGAGCGTCTCGACGATGCCGACTGGATCGTGACCATCGATCAATTGAACATCGCGCTGCACACCACAGCGGACGACACCGGCGTCTGACCGATCGCCACGTGAAGGTCGAGCCCGGCAGTGATCCTTGCAGTTGAGTTTCGCCCCAAAAAAAAGAGCGGCCAATGGCCGCTCTTTGCGTGACTGCAGCCGACGGCACATGGCGTCCGGCTGCGGGTTGCGCGTCAGGTCACCTTCTTGGCAATCGTCATGCCCAGCACAAACAGCACGATGGCAATGATGATGCCGGCCCAGAACAGGAACTTGGCAATTCCCATCGCAGCGCCTGCCATCCCGCCGAAACCGAGCGCACCGGCAATCAGTCCGATGATGGCGAAAATAATGGCCCACTTGATCATGTTGTCGTCTCCTAATCCGGCACAGCGCCGTTGTTCGATCATGTGCTTGCGACGCGTCGCCGCAAAACATGCGCTGCACGCTACCGATTCCGGCGTGCCGCATTCGTGAATACGCATGACACACGCTGCCACATTGCTGCGTTGCGCAGTATCGGCGCCCCGCAGATGCGGGGGCGTGCGGATCGCCATTGACCGCGCGTTGACGTGGCCAGAGCGCTGCCGTGCGAATCACCGCGCGTGACCGCAGCACCATCGCAGCCATCACGCCGGCTGCATCCTTTGCCCGGCGCACCCCGCGTTGCCGGGCGACACCGGTTGCCATCCACCGCGTTTGGAGAGCTGCGCGCCACAGTCCAATGACACGGATTAGCCAGCATCCTCCGCATGCGCGATCATGGAGTTCTCGCAGCCTGCATTGGCCATGGACACTCTTCGTTATCTCGCCGGTTATCCGCCCGCCGTCCTGGATCAGGTGCGCGCGCTGATAGCGCAGGACAAGCTTGCCGCAGTGCTGGCGCGACGTTACCCCGACCGGCACACGGTCCGCACCGATCGTCACCTGTACGACTACGTCAAGGCGATGAAGGAGCGCTACATGCGCTCGTCGCCCACCTTGCACAAGGCCGTGTACGACAATCATCTGCAGGTGGTGAAGCACGCGCTGGGCACCCACACCGCCATCTCGCGCGTGCACGGCGGGCGGCTCAAGGCCAGCCGTGAAATCCGCATCGCCTCGGTATTCCGCGACGCGCCCGAACCCTTCCTGCAGATGATCGTGGCCCACGAATTGGCGCACCTGAAGGAGGCCGATCACAACAAGGCCTTCTATCAACTGTGCAACCACATGACATCGGACTATCACCAACTGGAGTTCGACCTGCGCCTGTATCTGACCCAGCTGGCGCTGGAAGCGGGCGGCTGATCGCGCAGTGTCGGGTGTGGGCTTAGGATGCAGGCATGCCTGCATCCTCTCTCGCACAGCTCACCCTCGCTGCACACAGCCGGCAGCCGGCGGCCATGAATGCCTTGGCACAGGCACTGGTCCGCGCCGGCCAGCCAGAGCAAGCCCTGGCCTGGTACGCACACGGTGCGGCCGCAGGCGATGTCACCGCCCGGATCGAAGCCGGCCGCCTGCTGGCCTACGGCATCGGCTGCGCAGTGGATCTGCGGCAGGCGCTGACGCATTGGGAAGCCGCCGAGCGCCAGGGCGCCGCACAAGCGGGGTACCTGTTGGCCACGTGTGCCGTCACCAACGATCCGCTTGCGCTGGGGCCGCAGGCAGTCGCACGCCTGCACGCCGCCGCTGCGGCCGGCTACCCGCCCGCCCTGCGGGCCCTGGCCGTGCTTCACGGCCGCATCGATCATCCGCACCAGCAGCAGCGCTGCGTCAGCCTGCTGGAGCGCGCAGCGGCGGCCGGCGATGCGCCTGCGGCCGCCCTGCTGGCCGAGCGACTGCTGCGTGGCGAGGGCGTCCCGGCCCAGCCGGAGGCCGCCGCACGCCTGCTGCAACAGCTGCAGCAGGTCGGCGTCGCGGCACTGCCGGCCGTCCACGTTGCGCCACCGGACCGTGCCGACGACAGCGGCCCCGAGCGTGTCCGCTTCACCCCGCGCGCGATGCCGACGCGCCGTCATGCCGCCCCGCTGATCGAAGAGCATGCGGCCGTGCTGTCCGCCGACGAGTGCCGCTTGCTGATCCTGCTGGCGCAGCCGCACCTGCGTGCCTCCCAGGTCGTCGACCCCGATGATGCGCTGACGCACCGCACGCCGATACGCACCAGCCGCGGCGCCACGCTGGACCCGGTGCTGGAAGACTTCGCCGCCCGCGTGGCGCAGGCACGGCTGGCGGCCTGCGCGCAGCTGCCCCTGACCCACGCCGAGCCGCTGTCGGTGCTGTGTTATGCACCAAGCGAGCATTATCGCGCGCATCGCGACTATCTCCCCGCGGCCAGGGTCGCGGCAGATCGCCCGGCGGCCGGCAATCGCCTGCGCACCGTCTGCGTGTATCTCAATGCGGTCGAGGCAGGTGGTCAGACCGATTTCCCGGTTGCCGGCGTCAGCGTGCAACCGCGCGCCGGTTCGGTGGTGTGCTTCGACAACCTGCACGCCGACGGCCGCCCCGATCCCGATTCGCTGCATGCCGGCCTGCCGGTCGTGGCCGGCACCAAGTGGCTGGGGACGCTATGGATGCGGCAGCAGCGCTATCGGGATTGGTGAACAGATTCATGCACGCCCCCCTGCCGACGTGGTTTAAAATGTTGCAGCGCGACGTGATCGGACAGGGTCTGCAGACGTCGCGTTTTTTGTTTCCCATCGCTCGGGTCCACGCCCGGCCTCAGGGAAGGCACATCACGCAGCCCCGCGGAGCCTTCGATGCTTTTCGAAACCCTCGATACCACCGGCCACGAGCAGGTGATCTTCTGCCACAACCGCGACGCCGGTCTGAAAGCCATCATTGCCCTGCACAGTACGCAGCTGGGCCCAGCCCTGGGCGGCGTGCGCATGCGCCCCTATCCCACTAGCGAGGCGGCGCTCACGGATGCATTGCGGCTCAGCCGCACCATGACCTACAAGAACGCGCTGGCCGGCCTGAACGTGGGCGGCGGCAAGGCGGTGATCATCGGCGACCCCAAGACCGACAAGAGCGAGGCGCTGTTTCGCGCCTTCGGCCGGTTTGTCGACACCTTGGGCGGGCGCTACATCACCTCCGAAGACGTCGGCACCGACGTCAACGACATGGAGCAGATCTACCTGGAGAGCGAGTACGTCACCGGCGTGCATCAGGTGCATCGCGGCTCCGGCGACCCGGCACCGTTCACCGCCTATGGCGCGCTGCAGGCACTGATGGCCTCGCTCAATCGCAAGCTCGGCCATGAGGAAGTGGGCAAGGCCAGCATCGCGATCCAGGGCCTGGGCCACATCGGCATGGAGCTGGTGAAGCTGCTCAAGGAACGCGGCGCCAAACTCTATGTGGCCGATCTGAATCAGGCGCTGGTGGATCGCGCGGTGGCCGAATATGGCGCCGAGGCGGTGCGCCCGGATGAAATCCACCAGGTCTCCGCCGACGTGTTCGCCCCCTGCGCGCTGGAAGGCGCAATCAACGAAGACACGTTGCCGCAGCTCAAGGCCAAGATCATCTGCGGCACCGCGAACAATCAGCTCGCCAGCGCGGCCATCGGCCAGGAACTGCACAGGCGCGGCATCCTGTATGCACCGGATTATGTGGTCAATGCCGGCGGCGTCATGAATGTGTCGCTGGAAATCGATGGCTACAACCGCGAACGCGCCATGCGGCTGATCCGCAGCATCTATCACAACCTGGAAAAGGTCTTCGACCTGTCGGCCAAGCTGGACGTGTCGCCGCAGCAGGCGGCCGATCAGATGGCCGAAACGCGCATCGAGGCCATCAGCAAACTCAAACTGCCGCTGGGCCGCACCGCACCGCGCTTCCTGCACAAATTACGCGGCGAATAAGCGCGTCCGGCGGGCGGGCCGCGCCTGACGGTCTGCGCGCGTCCGCGATCGCCGCCACGCACACGGCGCCCGGGCACTGCACCCGGGCGCCGCAGACACCGATCAGAAATCGGCGCTGTACTTCAGGCTCAACGCGCGGTCGTCGCCACGTTCGCCCACCCGCTGGTCGTACCCGAAACGCAGCTGGCCCTGGTGCCCCAACGGCGCAGAGGCGGCAAGCCCGAACACAGCGCCCGAGCGTGCCGGCTGCATGCCGCGCAAGGGGGCCCACGCCTCGACGCCATTGAAGCTGGCATCCAGCATCAGCCCCTGGCTGCTCAATGCCTGCTGCCACTCGGCGTAACCGCCCAGCTGGAGGCCGCGCCAGCGGTAGGCAGAGCGCAGGCCGGCCAGCATCTGGGTGCGCGATGAGGTGCTTGCATCGGCCCGCAGGCCGAAACCATCGCCGCCACTTTCGCGAAAGCCTTCGCTGCGCAAATGCACGTAGTCCAGGCCCATGTAAGGTGTCAACGACGCCGCTGCGTGGCCCAGGCGATAGCCGGCTTCCAGATTGCCGCTGAGATAGCTGGCGCTGTAATCGCTGAAGGCGCTGCTGCGTTCTTCGCCCAGTTGCAGGCTGCGTTCGATCTGCCGGTCGACGCTGCCGACGCCCAGCTGGCCCAGCGTGTACGCCGGCCCCCGTGTCGTCCCCCAATAGAGCTGCGCCTGCACCTGCCGGTCGCGGCCGCGTGCAGCATCCAGATCCCCCAGACTGTTGGAACGCGTTTCGCCAAACGCAAACCCGGCCACGGCGCCTGATGACAGACGCAGGTCGTTGCCCATCATCCAGCCGGAGGTGGCAAATCCTGCCGTGGTCACTCCGCCCTCGCCCGGCCCGCCCAGCGCACGCTGCCAGGTGCCCAGCATGCGCGGTTGCTGCGACAGACCATCGAAGTGCGATGCCAGGGCGCGCCGCCCCAGATCGATGGTGTCGAAGGTCATTGCCGCAGACGCCGCATGCGCATGCCCGGACAGACTGCGCAACGAATCGGCTGCCGCCTTCGCATCGGGTGCCTGCTGCAACGCCGCCGCAGCGCGAATGAAGCCGCTGCTGATGCCGGCGCTGCCCTGCAACAGCTGCGCGTCCACTTTCTGGAAAGCCTGCTCCACGCGGATGGCAGCGTCCATCGACGCGGGGCCGATCGCACCCAGCGATGCGGCAACCGCGGTGACATCCATGCGTTGCAGCGACACGAATGCGGTGTTGGCGTCGTAGCTGCGCGTGGCCGTCAGGAACGTCACTGCCGGCCCGCCGCTGACCGTGTCGAAGGTACCCTGCAAGCCATTGGTCGCCTGCAGGACCGCGTAGGTCGTATTGTCGGCCACGTACGCACGCCGGCCGAGCAGTTGCAGATCGCCGGCAATGGTCGCGGTGCCGGTCACGTTCAAGCGGTCGCCCACGTTCACGGCCAGACGGCCGTTGCTGGCCTGCGTGTAGTTGCCGTCGACCGTCAGCACCGCACTGTTCACCTGCACGGTGCCTGCGTTGGCGAGCGCGCCGCCGATGCGGCCGGCGCCAATCAACGTGGCGCCATTGGCAACGCCCACGCGCGCACTTTGCAGACTGGCGGTTTGCAGGGTGCCGCCCAGCACCTGGGTGTCGCCGGTGTAGGTATTGGCCGTGCTGCCCAGCACCAAGGTGCCGGTACCGCGCTTGGTCAGGCCGCCAGCGCCACTGATGTCGTTGGCCCACGTGGACCGCAGCGTGTTGACCGTGATATCGACCGTGCCCCAGTCGAAACGCGCCGGCCCAAGCACCGCCTTGCCCACGTTGAGCAGGCCGTAACCGAACACCGGATCGGCACCTGTCGCGCCTAGATCGGTGGCTGTGCCCAACAAGGTCTGCCGCACCAGATCGTTGGTGAAGTACGGAAACGCCTGCCATACCAATGCCGCTGCGCCCGATACCAGCGGTGCGGCAAACGAAGTTCCGCTACCGTAGAAATAGCTGACGTTGCCGGCGGTGGCGTCCGGATCGACGAACAGCGAGGTGCCCGGTGCGACCAGGCAATACCGCATCGCCACGCCACAGGCATTGGAGTACGACGCCAGCTGGGTGGGATTGGCGGTGTCCAGCGCGCCGACCACCAGCCAGCCGCGCTCCAGATCCGCTGCCGGCAGCGTCCCGTTGGGACCCACCTGACTGGGCAACGCTGCGGTATCGGAGGGCTGGGATCGCGACTCGTTCCCCGAGGCAAACACCACCAGACCGTCGTTGCCGATCACGAAGGAGCGGTATTCCTGCGCGACCTGATTGGTGACCGCTGGATTGTTCCAATACAGACCGCCCCACGAATTATTCATGATGCGCACGCCGGCACCGATCAGATCGGCGTGCACCGGTGCCAGGCCGAGCGGCCCATCGAGCTCGTTGCCTTGGCCACTGCCATCGTCCACCGGCGCGCGGTCGTTGATGATGCGCGCCGAGACCAGGCCGGCGCCCGGAGCGATGCCGCCAGGCCACTGGCCAACCGCGCGCCCGGCGGCAAGCTCGGCCACCGCCGTGCCATGGCCCACCACGTCGCCGACCGCGACGTTGTTGGTCCGTGGGTCGACGTGGATGAAGCTGTCGCTCACGCGCCCCTGCAGGGCCGGATGATTGGCGTTGATGCCGCTATCGACCACGCCGATGCGGTAGCCGGCGCCGGTAAAGCCCAGCGCCTGCGCAGCGCGCGTGTTGGTCAACGCCAGATGCGCGTCGATCGCAGGCTCCGGTGTCGGTGCAGTCACCGGCGGCGGTGGCGGTGGCGGCGACGTAGGGGGTGGCGGTGGCGGCGGCGAGGTCGGTGGCGGTGCGCTGGGGGTGGTGGGACGAATTCCGCCTCCGCCACCGCCGCCGCCACAGGCGGTCAACGCCACAGCCAACGCCGAGGCCAGGACGGTCCTGGCGACGTCTCTCTTCTTCATTGCGTATGTTCTCCCCGAACCCATTCCATGGATGGGCCCCATCCCGGGCCCTGACCGCATCATATACACCACGGCCGCGCCGCTGTCGTCGCACTTCAGCTTGCTGGCGCGAATCAGCCGCGAGGCAGATAATCGTTTCACTTTAAACGGTATCCGCTCATGTCCGACATCGTCATCGTTGCTGCCAAACGCACTGCCATCGGCTCGTTTCTCGGTCAATTCAATGGTGTGCCGGCACCCACGCTCGCCGCCGCCGCCATCGAAGCGGCGCTCGCGCAATCGCAGATCGCGCCGGCCGATGTGTCCGAAGTCATCGTTGGCTGCGTGCTGCCGGCCAATCTCGGCCAGGCGCCTGCGCGGCAGGCCGCGATCGCCGCCGGCATCCCCACGTCCACCGGTGCCACCACCATCAACAAGGTGTGCGGCTCGGGCATGAAGGCGATCATGTTCGGGCACGACCTGATCAAGGCCGGTTCGGCCAGCATCGTGGTGGCCGGTGGCATGGAGTCGATGAGCAACGCGCCGCATCTGCTGCCCAACTCGCGCACCGGCAACCGCTACGGCAACTTCCAGGCGGTGGATCACATGGCCTGGGACGGGTTGACCAACCCTTACGACGGCCAGGCCATGGGCGTGTTCGGTGAGGCCACGGCGGAAAAGTTCGGTTTCAGCCGCGCAGACCAGGACGCCTTCGCGATCGCCTCGGTGGAACGCGCGCAGGCGGCGCAGCGCAGCGGCGCATTCGCCGATGAAATCGTTCCGTTCACGGTGACCACGCGCAAGGGCGCGGTGGTCGTCGACAGCGACGAGCAGCCGGGCAAGTCCGACGTGGCCAAGATCCCGACCCTGAAGCCGGCCTTCAAGAAGGACGGCACCGTCACCGCCGCCAGTTCGTCGAGCATTTCCGACGGCGCGGCAATCACGGTGCTGATGCGCGCGGACGATGCCCAACAGCGTGGCGTGACGCCGCTGGCGCGCATCGTCGGCCACGTCACCCACTCGCAGGCACCGGAGTGGTTCACCACCGCACCGGTGTCGGCGATCCAGTCGTTGGTCGGCAAGATCGGCTGGCAACTGGACGACGTGGACCTGTTTGAAATCAATGAAGCCTTCGCCGTGGTGCCGATGGTGCCGATCAAGGAACTGGGCATCGCGCACGACAAGGTCAACGTGCACGGTGGTGCCTGCGCGCTGGGCCATCCCATCGGCGCGTCCGGTGCGCGGCTGGTAGTGACATTGGTGAACGCGTTGCGCACGCGCGGAGGCAAGCGCGGGATCGCGACGCTGTGCATCGGTGGCGGCGAGGCGACCGCTATCGCTATCGAATTGATTTAATTGGTATTAACGTCGATTTTGCAAAGCTGAATGCGCGTACGCTTGACACTCGTCTTGTGGCCGTCATCATGTCGGGGGCGCGCAATAGCGCGTTGCCTAATCTAACGACGAGGATTGAAACAATGACCATCAACAAGCTGCTGATCGCAATGGCGCTGGGCCTGGCCCTGACCGCTTGCTCGAAGCCGGAACAGGCTCAGGACGCTGCTGCTTCGGCTAACGAAGCTGCTGCCGACGCTCAGACCGCTGCCGACCAGGCTGCTGCCTCGGGCTCGCAGTCGGCTGACGCCGCTCAGGCTGCTGCCAACACCGCCGCTGCTTCGGCCGACACCGCTGCTGACGCTGCCCAGTCCGCTTCCGGCGCCGCGACCGACGCTGCTGCTGAGCAGGCTGCCGACGCTGCCAAGACGGCTGAAAACACCGCCGAAGCTGCTAAGGACACCGCCGAAGAAGCCAAGAAGTAATCACTTCTTGACTCCAAGCGAGTTCGGAAAAAGCCGCTGGTTTCCAGCGGCTTTTTCTTTGCCCGCGATTTGCCGGGCAACGCGCCTGCTTCGACGCTCGAGGGCCTGGAGGCCGCGCTCCCGGCCCTGTCGTCCGGCGACGCGGGCGTGGGACGCACCTTGACGCAGGCTGCATCGAGCCCTGCATAAGCTCCGCTCTCCAACACCGGAACAGGAACAGGACCACCTCATGAAGACGATCCGCATGCTGTCGTTGAGCGCCATTGCCGCCCTCACCCTTGCTGCCTGTCAGGGCCCCGATGCGGAGCAGGCGCGCCGCGACGCTGCCTCTGCCGCAAAGCATGCCGCAGCTGCCACCGAACAGGCCGCCGACCGCGCCGCAGTGCAGGCCAAGGCCGCCACCGCCGACGCCCGCGTGGCCGCACGCGAACTGGCCGCCGACGCCAGCCGTGCGACTGCCAATGCCGCAGACGCAACCGCCGACAAGACCCGCGAGATGGCCAACAAGGCCGAGCAGAACGCCGACAAGCACGACGCCGAGCATCCGCAGCACTAAGACCACGAGCAGTTATCAGGTAGGCATCGCCGGCCCGCATAGAGCATCGGTGTACACGCGGCACCTACCGCTTTCGCGCACCGGCCGCACCCGCCTGACTACTGCGCAGTAGATTCGTCAGCTGCCTCAAGCCGCATCTGTCCCCTGCGCTCACCGCCCCGGTGGGCGCAGGACGCGCCACGCTCGGCACGCGCATGCCGCTGACACCGCGCAGCACCAGGCATGCGGACACGCAGCTCCCCGCTGTCCGCCACCGTGAACACAGCACATCGCGTCGCCTGCCTGCCTTCACTTTCGTGCCGGCGCGCACGTCTTGCGCCGCGATTGTGCTCGTGTTGTCGAGGCCGGCAGGCTAGCATCCTGCATGCCCTCATTCTTTACCTCGCGCCGCCGCAACCAGCTGGCGCTGATCTTCTCTGCGCTGATCTTCATCGTGATCGGCGTCGGCATCTTTGTCGGTGCGCGGCGTTCGCTGGCCGATGCGGCGCTGGTCTCGCACACCCATGAAGTGATCGGCCGAGTCGACGAGATCCAGGCACGCCTGCTGGATGCCGAATCCGCGCAGCGCGGCTTCCTGCTCACCGGCAACGATGCCTACCTGCTGGACTATCAAACCAGCGTCGAGCGCCTGCCGATCCTGCTCGGCAACCTGCGCCGGCTGATCGTCGACAACCCGTCGCAGGAGCAGCACCTGACCCAGCTGCAGGCGTTGGTGGAGGCGCGGCTGCGGCAGATCCAGCAGGTGCTCGATGTCTATGCGCAGGGCGGCCTGGAGCCGGCACGTGCGAGCATCCGCCAGAGCGCGTTCCGCACCACCAGCGCCATCCGCGAGCAGGCGCTGACGATGGTGCAGCGCGAGCAGGAGCTGCTTGCGCAACGTGCCGAAAGCAGCCGGCAGAGCGCGACCCTGTTGCTGGTGCTGGCGTTGGCCGGCATTCCGTTCGGCCTGGCGGTGGTCGGCACCGTGTATGCGGTGCTGATGCGCGAATTGCGCCATCGCGCGCAGGCCGAGCGTCTGGCGGCGCAAGCCAATCGCGAACTGGGCGACAGTGTCGGCGCGCTGCAGCGCAGTACCGCCGATCTCAACCTGCTGAGCCGTTACACCGGGCTGCTGCAGAGCTGCATCAGCGCAGAAGAAGCGTTGGTGGTCACCAGCCGCACGCTGGCCAGCCTGCTGCCGGGCGTTGCCGGCAGCGTGTATCTGCTGCGTGCCTCGCAGGATCGCGCCGAGGCGATCAGTCACTGGGGCGAGCCGCTGGTGCAGAGTGCACCGCATCTGCTGCCGGAAGAATGCTGGGCGCTGCGCCGCGGCCAGCCGCATGTCATCGACGACCTCGCCCGCGATGCGTTGTGTGCGCACATCGAGGAGCCGGGTGGCCAGACGCCGATCACCACCGCCTGCCTGCCGATGTCGGCGCAAGGCACCCAACTGGGATTTTTGTTTCTGTCCTCGCCCGGTCCGGGCCCGATGCCGCGCCTGGAGATCGCTGAGGCTGCGGCCGAGCAGTTGTCGCTGGCGCTGAGCAACCTGCGCCTGCGCGAATCGCTGCGCCGGCAGTCGATCCGCGATGCGCTGACCGGGCTGTACAACCGCCGCTATCTGGAAGAATCGCTCAGTCATGAGTTGGCCCGTTGCGCGCGACGCGGCCTGCCGCTGTCGGTGCTGATGCTGGACGTGGACCACTTCAAGCAGTTCAACGACAGCCAGGGGCATGCCGGCGGCGACCTGCTGCTGGCTGCGGTGGGCGAGCTGCTGCTGACCCGTCTGCGCGCCGAAGATGTGGCCTGCCGCTACGGTGGCGAAGAATTCACCGTGATCCTGCCCGAGGCCGATGGCGAGGAAGCCAGGCGCGTAGCCGAGCAGATCCGCGCGCAGATCGCGGCATTGGCGGTCACCGATGGGCAACGCGCGTTGCCGCGCGTCACCGCGTCCATCGGTGTGGCCAGTTTCCCGGTCGACGGCGAACTGGGCGCCAGCCTGATCCAGAAGGCCGACGCGGCGCTGTATGCCGCCAAGCATCGCGGACGTAACCGGGTCGAGCGTCATGGCGCCGGAGCGAGCAGGCCGGATTGACGCACAGGGCCAGGGCGGCGCGCTGTCGGTCTCGGATTGCGCGCTCTGTCACACAAAAGATCGATTGACGCAGCGATAGTCGGCCCAGACCCCCGAAGCGAGGCAGTCCGATGTCGATGTGGCGCGATCAAGGTCCCAACAAGAAAGACGGTGCTCCCGCAGCCCCGGAGGCGCCTGCCGCCGATGGCCGGCTGTTCAATGCCGACCCCGGCCCCACCCCGCCGGTGCCGGCCGCCGCCGCCGCGCCCAGCGTCGTGCCGGCCGCTGCGCCATCGCAGCGTCAGGGCGAAGCGAAGGAATCGCTGATCGCCGCCGACATCAGCATCGAAGGCAAGATCGAGGGCGCCGGTCACGTGCGTCTGGCCGGCCGCTTCAAGGGCGACGTCAACGTCAAGGGCGATCTCACCATCGAACGCGGCGCCAAGCTCACGGGAGGCGTGCGCGCCAACAAGGTCATCATCGCCGGCGAGCTGGAAGGCAATATCGAGTCCGCCGCGCAGGTGGAACTGCAGACGTCCGGCGTGCTGGTCGGCGACGTCAAGGCCGGCAACCTCACCGTCGCCTCCGGCGCCCGCATGCGTGGCCAGGCCGACTTCGGCTGGGGCGAAGACGCCGGCAGCAAGCCGTCAGCCGCCGCCAAGGCCAGCGTGGGCGGCGACACCACCGACGCCACATGAGTGCACCGCGCCCGGGCACGCCCGGCGCCACGCGCAGCTGTCCGCATTGCAAGGCCACGATCCTGGAAAGCGCGATCATCTGCCCTGCCTGCAAACACCACCTGCGCTTCGACTCGGCGGCTGCACAGCACGCGCAGCCGGCGCCGATCGTGCCGTTGAAGGTCGACGGCACCATCCGCCACCCCGCAGACGGCGATCCGTGGGAATACACCGTGGTCGTGGTGGTGCGTAACGGCAAGGGCGAGGAGATCCGCCGCCACGTGGTCGACGTAGGCGCAATGCAGGGCGGTGAGGAGCGTGGGTTCACGCTCGCCGTGGAGGCGATGGCAGTACGCGCTCCCGGGCGGCGTACGCGGCATTGACGGGCTGCTTGCGGTAGCGCGTCACCATCGCCGGCACCGGCCATGGCGATTGTGCGTTGGCAATGCAGGCGCGGCATCGCGTCCGGTCCGCGCCCGCATCCACCCGCCACGTGCACCGACATCGCGCCAGCGCTGGCCCTGCAGTTGGCAGCGCGACCACGTCTTGTTGCCCAGCCGATGCAGCCATTCCCATTCTCAGGATCTGCACACCGGCTTGGCCAGAGTTGCCGCATGCGCAACGGCAACGACGACACGAACCCACGCGGTGATCTGGTGGTACTTGGCCCCGAGGGGCTGTATTGCCCGCAGGGCGACTTCCATATCGATCCCTGGCGCCCGGTGCCGCGTGCGGTGATCACCCATGGCCACGGCGATCACGCCCGTGGCGGCATGGGCGAATACCACTGCACCCGCGAAAGCCTGCCGATCCTGCAATGGCGGCTTGGCGAACAGGTCTATCACCCGCATGCCGATGGCGAGGCGTTTACGCTGGGACGCGCACGCGTGTCGCTGCATCCGGCCGGACACGTGCTGGGGTCGGCGCAGGTGCGCATCGAAGTGGATGGTGAAGTCTGGGTGGCCTCCGGCGATTACAAGCGCCAGCACGATCCCACCTGCGCGCCGTTCGAAGTGGTGCCATGCGACACCTTCATCACCGAGGCAACGTTCGGCTTGCCGGTGTATCGCTGGCCCGACACAGCCGATGTGGCGGCCGATATCGTGGCCTGGCGACGCGAGTGCGCCGAGCGTGGCGAGGCTGCCATCCTGTATTGCTACGCACTGGGCAAGGCGCAGCGCGTGCTGGCCGAGCTGCGCGCCTGGGACACCCAGCCCGCACTGCTGCACGGCGCGATTGCGGCCGGCGTAGCGGTGTACCGCCAGGCCGGGATCGCGATGCTGGACACGCAACCGGTCAGCGAACATGCGCGCGGCGCGGACTATGCCGGGCAATTGGTGCTGGCACCGCCGTCGGCGGCCGGCAGCTCCTGGATCCGCCGCTTCCGACACGCGCAACAAGGATTCGCATCGGGCTGGATGCGCATTCGCGGCAATCGCAGGCGACGCAATTACGATCGCGGCTTCGTGGTCTCCGATCATGCCGACTGGCCGGACCTGCTGCGGACCATCGAAGACACCGGCGCCCGCCGCGTGATCGCCACCCACGGCAACACCGATGCGCTGATCCAGCACCTGCGCGAGCGCGGCGTTGCGGCCGAAGCCTTCCGCACTGATTTTGGAGCCGAGGAATGAACCCCTTGCCCGCACGCCGGTATACACGCGCGCGCGTGCGCATTCGCCTGAGCGGCGCACTTGCGTTCGGCCGGCATGCACTGGCATTTCGTGTGCGCCGCAGCGTGCCGGCGGCGGTCATGGGCCCGCCGCGTCTGCAACGTCGCCCACGCACGCTGGCCGCATTCACGCGACGCGCGCTGGAACTGCGCGCGGCCGACAGACAGGCCACGGCAGAGGCAATGCCGTGAAGCGTTTTGCCGCGCTGTACCGCACCCTGGACCGCAGCACCGGCACGCTGGACAAGCGTGCGGCGCTGGTCGCCTATTTCCGCGATGCCGCGCCGCTGGATGCGGCCTGGGCACTGTATCTGCTTGCCGGCGGCAAGGTGGCCAGTACGCGCATGCGCATTGCCAGCAGCGGCGAATTACGCGAATGGATCACCGACACCGCCGGCATCGCCGACTGGCTGGTGGCCGACAGTTACGACCATGTCGGCGACCTGGCTGAAACGCTGGCCCTGTTGCTGGACGACCCGGACACCGAAGCGGCCGACCTGCCGCTGGCGGAATGGATCGAACACCGGCTGTTGCCGATCGCCAATCGGGACGTCGCCGTGCGCAAGGCGTGCATCGTGCAGGCCTGGCGCAGCCTGGCCTTCGACGAGCGGCTGGTGTTCAACAAGCTGCTCACCGGCGCGTTGCGGGTCGGCGTGTCGCAGCGGCTCGTGCAGCAGGCGCTGGCGGAGCTGTCAGGCGTGGACATCGCGCGCATCGCGCAGCGCATGCTCGGCAGTTGGCGCCCGCATCCGACCTATCTGGCCGATCTGCTGACCAGCGAAGAACTGCCCGGCGATCGTCAGCAGCCCTACCCGTTCTTTCTTGCTTCACCGCTCGAAACGGCCGTCGATACGCTGGGACCCATCGACGACTGGCTGCTGGAATGGAAGTGGGACGGCATCCGGCTGCAACTGATCCGGCGCGCCGGCGAAGCAGCGCTGTGGTCGCGCGGCGAAGAGCGCCTGGACGGGCGCTTTCCGGAGATCGAACGCGCGGCGATGCAGTTGCCCGACGGCACCGTCATCGATGGCGAGCTATTGGCCTGGAAACCGGAGCAGCCCTTGCCGATGCCGTTCACTGCCTTGCAGACGCGCATCCAACGGCTCAAGCCCGGCCCCAAGACGCTGGCCGACGCGCCGGCGCGCGTGGTCGCCTACGACCTGCTCGAACTGGACGGCGAAGACCTGCGCGAGCGCCCGCTGCAGGAGCGACGCGCACTGCTGGACGGCGTGCTTGCCACACTCGCCGACCCGCGCATCGTCGCCTCGCCGCTGGTGCAGGTGAGCGATTGGCAGGCCGCAGCGCAGGTACGCATGGAAGCGCGCGAACGCGGCGTGGAAGGGCTGATGCTCAAGCGCGCCAACTCGGTGTATCAGGCCGGGCGCCGACGTGGCGACTGGTGGAAGTGGAAGATCGACCCGCTCACCATCGATGCGGTGTTGTTGTACGCGCAAGCCGGCCACGGCCGGCGCAGCACGCTGTATACCGACTACACTTTCGGGCTGTGGCATGAGGGACAGCTGGTGCCGATCGCAAAGGCCTATTCGGGCCTGGACGACAAGGAAATCCTGCAGCTGGACCGCTGGATTCGTGCCAACACCACCGAACGGTTCGGCCCGGTGCGCGCGGTCACCGCGCATCATGTGTTCGAGCTGGGGTTTGAAGCGGTGAATCGCAGCGCACGGCACAAATCCGGTATTGCGGTGCGCTTCCCGCGCATCCTGCGCTGGCGGCAGGACAAGCCGATGTCAGAGGCCGACCACCTGAGCAGCCTGCAGGCCCTGGCGCGGTGACGGCGGCGCAGCAGGCACGCGGCACGCCATTGCAGCAGTGGCGCGACTGGTTCGCGCAGCGCGGCTGGGCGCCGTTGCCGTTTCAACGCGATGTGTGGAAGCGCTATCTCGATGGCGAGTCCGGCTTGCTGCACACGCCCACCGGCAGCGGCAAGACGCTGGCGGCGTTCGGCGGGCCATTGCTGGACGCATTGGCTGCGCGCGGGCGCAAGTTACCGCTTAAACAAGGCAAACCTGCTGCACCTGCGCGGCGCCAGCAGCAACGCAATCTGCAGGTGCTGTGGATCACGCCGTTGCGGGCATTGGCCGCCGACACCGCGCGCGCATTGCGCGAACCGGTGGAAGCGCTGGGGCTGGATTGGCAAGTGGGACTGCGCACCGGCGATGCCAGCGCGCGCGACAAGCGGCTGGCACGCAGCGGCAAGCTCGACGTGCTGGTCACCACGCCCGAATCGCTGGCCTTGCTGCTGTCGTATCCGGACACCGCGCCGCAGCTGTCGGCGCTGCGCTGCGTGATCGTCGACGAGTGGCACGAGCTGCTCGGCAACAAGCGCGGCGTGCTGCTGCAACTGTGTCTGGCGCGCTTGCGCGGATGGACGCCGCAGCTGCGCATCTGGGGGCTGTCGGCAACGCTGGGCAATCTGCCGCAGGCGCGCGATGTGCTGCTGCCGCACCTGCCCGATGCAGCGCTGGTATCGGGCGTCAAACCGCGCACGATGACCTTGGAAACGCTGCTACCGGAAAGTGGCGAGCGGTTCCCATGGGCGGGCCATCTTGGTTTGGCACAACTGGCGCGCGTGCTGCAAAAGATCATGCAGCAGCGCACCAGCCTGGTGTTTACCAACACGCGTGCGCAGGCCGAGTTATGGCATCAGGCCTTGAGCGCGGTGTGGCCCGAAGACCTGGCCACGCTCGCGCTGCATCACGGCTCGCTGGATCCATCGCTACGCGCGGCCGCCGAGCGCGGCCTGGCCGATGGCAGCCTGCGCTGCGTGGTGGCCACCTCCAGCCTGGATCTGGGCGTGGATTTTCCGGCGGTGGATCAGGTGTTGCAGGTCGGTAGCCCCAAAGGCATTGCACGGCTGCTGCAGCGCGCCGGGCGCGCACGCCATCGTCCCGGCGAATCAGGCCACGTAGTGTGCGTGCCCTCGCATGCGCTGGAACTGGTGGAATACGCCGCCGCCCGACGCGCGCTCACCCACGGCCATATTGAAGCACGGCCGCCGCCGCGCCTGTCGCTGGATGTGCTGGCGCAACACTGCGTCACCCTCGCCCTTGGCGGCGGCTTCCAGGCCGATGCGTTATTCGAGGAAGTGCGCGGCACCGATGCCTTCGCTGCGCTGGAGAAAACTACCTGGAACGCAGTGCTGGATTTCATCGTGCAAGGTGGCAGCGCCCTGGCGCACTACCCGGATTTCCATAAGGTGGTGCGCGACGACGACGGCGTGTATCGCGTCATCGATCGGCGTGTGGCGCTTCGGCACCGGTTGTCCATCGGCACCATCACCAGCGATGGCAGCGTGCGCGTGCAGTTCCTGCGCGGCGGGCGGCTGGGCGCGGTGGAAGAACAGTTCGTCGGCCGTCTGCGCCGCGGCGACCGCTTCCAGTTTGCCGGCCGCCTGCTGGAGCTGGTGCGGCTGGAAGACATGACCGCCTACGTGCGTGTGGCCAAGGGCGGCAGCGGCGTGGTGCCCAAATGGATGGGCGGACGCATGCCGCTGTCGTCGGCATTGGGGCGCGAAGTGGAAGCGGTATTCGCCGACCCCGGCGACGCACCGGAGATGCAGGCCTTGGCGCCGCTATTGCAGCTGCAGGCCTCGCTCTCTTCGCTGCCGGGGCCGGACCATCTGCTGGTGGAAAGCATCAAGGCCCGCGATGGCCGGCATGTATTCGTGTACCCGTTCGCCGGCCGGCAGGTCAACGAAGGGCTGGCCGCGTTGCTGGCGGCGCGCTGGGGCCGGCGTCAGCGCAATACCTTCAGCTTCGCTGCCAACGACTATGGCTTTGTGCTGTCGCCGGCGCAGGATGTGGAGATCGATGCCGACGTGCTGCAGAGCTTGTTGTCGCCGGTAGCGCTGTTCGACGATCTGCGCGACAGCCTCAACCTGGGCGAGCTGGCACGCCGGCAGTTCCGCGAGATCGCGCGCGTGGCCGGCTTGTTGTCGCCCTCGTTGCCTGGGCGTGCACCGCGCAGCCTGCGTCAGCTGCAGGCCTCCAGCGGCTTGCTGTACGACGTGTTGCAGCGCTTCGACCCGGATCACCTGTTGCTGGCACAGGCCGAGCGCGAGGTGTTCGAAGGCCAGCTGGAACTCGCCCGCCTGGCACATGCGCTGGAGGACTGCGCCCGCCGCGAATTGCGCCTGTGCAAGCCGCGCAGCCTCACCCCGTTGTCGTTTCCGCTGTGGGCCGAACGCGTGCGTGGGCAGCTGAGTACCGAGGACTGGAAAGCACGCGTGTTGCGCGCTGCCGAACAACTGGAGCGCAAGCATGGGCGATAGCGTGCAGCTGCAGCTGGCCGGCGAAACCGTGGAATTGCTCGGCGAACGTGCCTTGTACCGCCCGGCGCAGCGCGCGCTGTTGATCGCCGACCTGCACCTGGGCAAGGCCGATGTCTTTCGACGTGCCGGCATCGGCTTGCCGGCCGGCGGCACCGCGCACGATCTGGAGCGGCTGGATGGGTTGCTTGCCCAGCGCCAGGTCGACGCGCTGTGGATCCTGGGCGACCTGCTGCACGGCCCGGCACCGCGCGCCGCCTGGCATCGGCGCTGGAGCGCATGGCGCGAGCAACATTGCGCGTTGCGGGTGATCGCCATCCGCGGCAATCACGACCGCGCACTGGCCGGTGCCGGGTTGCAGATCGAAGCGGCCGGCGAACAGGTCGAAGATGGCCCGTTCGTGCTGCGCCACGACCCAGTGCCGCACCCCGCCGGCCATGTGCTGTGCGGGCATCTGCATCCACTGGCCAAGCTGCCGGGGCTGTCGCGACGTTGGCCCGCCTTCTGGTTGCGCGAGCGCGTGACCATCCTGCCGGCGTTCTCGCAGTTCACCGCAGGCATCGTGCCGACGCTCACCGAAGGCGAGCGCCTGGTCGCCTGTGTGGAAGGCGACGCGATGGCACTGCCGGTGCGTTAGCCAGCGCCGCGAATGCGCCGGCCAACGCTACGACGCTGCGGCCACTTCCGCCTTGTCGTCGGCCGCATGCACCACTGGTTGCGATAACGCCTCGACGAATTCCGGCGCCAACGCCAACTTGCCGAACCAGCCATGCTGGGTGCCGCTGAGCACGCGCAGCATGTGCCCGCGCCCGCCCGGCACACGTCCCATCGGGCGCAGCAGCAGATCGCGGCCCTGTGCCCAGAGGTCGCGTTCGGACTGGAACAACGGCGTCAGCCAGCGGCTCCAGCGGTGATAGATCGCCACATGCGCCTGGCGTTCGCGTTGATACCGCTGCAACGCCTCGTCCAGATCGCTGCCCGTACGCAATGCATCGCGCATGGCCAGCGCGTCGAGCAGGGCCATGTTCACGCCCTGCCCCAATTGCGGGCTCATCGCATGCGCCGCATCGCCGGCAAGCACGAAGCGGCCGCGATGCCAGCGCGACACCACCGCATCGCGATAGCTCGCCCGCGCCAGTGCGCCATGCACCTGCACCGTGGCAAGCCGCGCGTGCGCTTCCGGCCACATCTGCGCCACCTCATCGCGCCAGGCGGCAATGCCGCGTTGTTCCCAGGCAACGAAATCGCTGCACGGCAGGCTCCAGAAAAAACTCAGTCGCGGGGTGTCGTCGCCCGGACGCGTGCCCACCGGCAGCAGGCCGATCATCTTGCGCGCGCCGATATAGCGTTGGCGCAATTCGTCCACGAACGGCCAGTCCTCGCGCGGCAACAGACACCACAGCGCGCCCCATGGATACACCCGATCCAGCCGGGTTCCCTGCGCCTGCGCGCGCAAGGTGGAGGCCGAGCCATCGGCGGCGATGATCAGATCGAAAGGGCCGTGCCATTGCCCGCGTTGATCCTGCACGCGCACGCCCTCATGGTCGATGGCGGTGATCTGCGTATCCACATGCAGTTGCGCGTGCTGCGGCCAGGCCTCGCGCAGCAGCGTAAACAAGGCGCCGCGCTGCATGCCCACACCCATCAGGCGCGCATCCAGATCACGGTACTGCATGTCCATCACTGCGCGTCCGCAGGGCGTGTCGCCGTACAAGCGGCGCACCGGTGCGCCATGCGCAAGCGCCTGCGGCAGCAAGCCCATGTTCCAGAGCACCTGCAGGCCGCTGGGCTGCAGCAAAAAGCCTGCACCCACCGGCCCGGGCGCGGCGGCGCGCTCGAACACCTCCAGTTGATGCCCATCGGCCCCCAGCAACACTGCCAGCGCCTGCCCCGCCGTTCCGTAGCCAACCACCGCAATCCGTAATGTTCGTTGCATCGTCCCTGCTCTGTTTCGTTATTGCTGCCCACGCACAACGGCGCAAAAAAAACCCCGCCGTGGCGGGGTTCTTCAACCGCACAATCGAGACAGATTACTCGACCGGCGTGATGTTCGAAGCCTGGGCACCCTTGGGGCCCTGGGTCACGTCATAACTGACGCGCTGGCCTTCCTGCAGGCTGCGGAAGCCCTTGGAATTGATCGCGGAGAAGTGCGCGAAGACATCGGCGCTGCCGTCCTCCGGTGAGATGAAGCCAAATCCCTTGGCGTCGTTGAACCACTTGACGGTACCGTTCGGCATGGTGATGCGAGACCTTTGCAATAATTAATGGGTGGTGTACGGCGGTGCGTACGCGCCGAGTATGCAAAGCTTATTCCCCAATGACAATCACCCGCGTGCAAGTTCGCCAATCAGCTCCGGCAGGCCGGACGAGGCGGCATCCACGTTGGCCAACACTTCGGCCATGGTGATCTCCTGCGCGTCGCCGCAGCCGGCCGCCCAGTTGGCCACGATCGCCAGACACGCATATTCCAGGCCTTTTTCGCGCGCCAACCCCGCTTCGGGCATGCCGGTCATGCCGACCAGATCGCAACCGTCGCGGCGCATGCGTGCGATCTCTGCAATCGTTTCCAGCCGTGGTCCTTGCGTCGCGCCATAGCAACCACCGGCCACCAGCGTGACGCCGGTCACCTTGGCGGCGGCAATCACCTTGCTGCGAAACATGGGCGAATACGGGTGGCCGAAATCCACATGCTGCACTTCGCTGCCGGGCTCTTCGCAGAAGGTGGAAATGCGGCCCCAGGTGTAGTCGATCAGTTGGTCGGGGCACGCCAGCACGCGCGGCCCGAACTGGTCGGTGATTCCGCCCACCGTGTTGAGCGCAAGCACGCGCGAGGCACCGATTTGCTGCAGCGCAGCGATGTTTGCGCGGTAGTTGACCTTGTGCGGCGGCAACGAATGCCCCTCGCCGTGCCGGGCCAGGAACGCCACGCGATGGCCGAGCAACATGCCGACACGGATCGGCCCGGACGGTGCGCCATACGGGGTGTCGAGCTCATGCGTCTGCACGTCGTCGAGCTGCGCGAGCTTGTAGACACCGGTGCCGCCGATGACGGCCAGGGCGATGGAATTGGGGGACATGGGCGACCTCTGCTACGTACGGACGTGGATGCGCGCGGCGCGCGCCAGGTTGCCCGCGCAGTGGCGGGCCAATACGAACGACGCCGACGAGGCTGTCGGTGTCGCTATTGAACATGCAGGACTGCGATCTCCGCGTCCCCAGACACGGCACGCGGCGTTGAGCCGCGTCCGCGCGCTACTTCGAGCCCCGAGCGCAGCCGACACGCCCGGCCACGCCGCGTGGATTACTGCTTCATCGCGTAGATGGCGGGAATGCCACGCAGCTGCTCGTTGACGTCCATGCCGAAACCGAACACGTAGCGGTCTGCCACTTCCACTCCCACGTAGTCGGCGGTGACGCCGGGCACGCAGCGGTCGTGCCGCTTCACGGTCAGCACCGCCACGCGCACGTCGGTGGCGCCCTGCTCCAGGCACCACTGGCGCACGCCCTGCAGGGTGTAGCCCTCGTCGAGGATATCGTCGACCAGGATGACCCGGCGGCCGAACAGTGCGGTGGCCGGACGGTGCTTCCACACCAGCTCGCCGCCAACGGTTTCGCCGCGGTAGCGGGTGGCGTGCAGGTAATCGAACTGCAGGTCCTGGCCACGTGCGCCGAGTTCCAGCGCCAGCTGGCCGGAGAACGGCAGCGCGCCGTGCATGATGGTGAGATACACCGGCACTTCACCGGCGTAGTCGCGCGCGATGGCGTCGGCAATGGTGGACACGGCGGCATCGATGGCCGGGCGGTCGACCAGCAGATCGGCTTGGGCCAGGGCCTGGGAAATGGTGAGCGTGGACATCAGGCAATTGTTCCGAAAGAGGCAGAAGGAGTGTTGAAGGAAGCATCGGTGCCGGCCAGCAGGCCATCCCAGCCGAGCGCGCCACGACCGATCAGCCCGATCAGGGCTGCAGTATTGAGGTTGCGGCCCTGCACGGCCTGCAGCGATTCGTCGACCAGCTCCGGGTGGCAGACCAGCACCACGTCGCAGCCGGCATCCAGATGCGCATGCACCCGGCCCGCCACGCCGCCGGCACTGAACGAGGCGGCCATGCCGATGTCGTCGGAAAACACCACGCCGCGGAAGCCCAGCTGCCCACGCAGGATCTGCTCGATCCAGCGCGGCGAGTAGCCTGCCGGTTCCGGCGCGACCTGCGGGTAGACCACGTGCGCCATCATCACCGCGTCGGCGCCGGCCTCGATCCCGGCCACGAACGGCACCAGGTCTTCCGCCTGCAGCACTTCGAGCGGTCGCGGGTCGCTGGCGTGGTCGACGTGGGTGTCTTCCAGCACCGTGCCGTGGCCGGGGAAATGCTTGAGCGTGGCGGCCATGCCGGCGCCGTGCAGCGCCTGCACATAGGCACGGGTGAAGGCGGCCACGATCTGCGGGTCGTCGCTGAAGGCGCGGTCGCCGATGGCGCGGTTGCCGCGGCCCAGGTCCACCACCGGCGCAAAGCTCAGGTCAACGCCGCTGGCACGCACCTCGCTGGCCATCAGCTGCGCGTGCGCGCGGGCGGCGGCCAGCGCAGCCTCGGGGTCCTGCGCGTACTGCGCACCGAAGCTTTGCAACGGCGCCAGCGCGCTGAAGCCTTCGCGAAACCGCTGCACGCGTCCGCCCTCCTGGTCCACGCAGATCAACACCGGGCGCGGCGCGGCGGCGCGGATGGACGCCGACAACTCGGCCACCTGCGTGCGCGAGGCGAAGTTGCGCGTGAACAGCACCACGCCGGCAACCGCATCGTGCTGCAGCCAGTCGCGTTCCTGTGCGCTGAGTTCGGTACCGGCAACGCCGATCAGAAGCATGTTGGGGGACTCCCGGGCCAGGCGCCACGAGGGCGCAGCGCGGCATTGTCGCAGATGCGCGTTGCAGCGTCAGATCGCGCATTCAGGCGGGCGTTGGATCGGCAGGCTGGCCGGGACGCGCGTTGAGCGCAGGTGCAGAGCGCCCGGCGACCGCGCCCTGGCCCGGCCCAGCAACGGCTTCAGAGCACGTCCAGGTGCGCCCGCCAATGCGCGGCCTGGGCCTGGATGCCCTCCAGCACCTCGGGTGCCATGCCATCGAGCTGCCGGTACGGCATCGCCAGGCGCTCGTTGCCGCCCAGCAGCGGGCGCTGCCGCGCAAGGAAATCCCAGTACAACGCGTTGTACGGGCAGGCCTTGGGGCCGGTACGTGCCTTGCGCTGATACCCGCACCCGGCGCAGTAGTCGCTCATGCGGTCGATGTAGGCCGCGCCACTGATGTAGGGCTTGCTGCCGAGCAGGCCGCCATCGGCAAACTGGCTCATGCCCACCGTGTTGGGCAGCTCCACCCATTCGAACGCATCGATATACACGCCCAGATACCAGCGATGCAGCGCTTGCGGGTCCAGCCCCGCCAGCAGCGCAAAATTGCCGATCACCATCAGCCGCTGGATGTGGTGCGCGTGCGCATTGGCCAGCGAGTTGCCGACCGCATCGGCCAGGCAGCGCATGCTGACCTGTCCATCCCAGAACCAGTGCGGCAGCGGCGCATGCTGATCCAGGCGATTGGTGTGGGCGTACTCGGGCATCTGCGACCAGTACACACCGCGCACGTATTCGCGCCAGCCCAGGATCTGGCGGATGAAGCCTTCCACCGATGCCAGGGGTGCCTGCCCGTGATGCCATGCCGCCTCGGCGCGCGCAATCACCTCGGCCGGGTGCAGCATCTTGACGTTGAGCGCGAACGACAGCAGCGAGTGGAACAGCCGCGGGCTGCGGGTACTCATCGCATCTTCGTAGCGGCCGAAGTCCGGTAACGCCTGCGCAATAAAGGCATCCAGCTGCTGCAGCGCTTCGTTGCGATCCAGTGGCCAGGGCAATGCCTCTGCGCTGGGCGCTCCGAAACTGCGCACACCGGCAGCGTCGATGCTGCGCCACAACGCGCGGTGGTCGTGCGCTGTACGCCAGTCCTGCGGCGCGGGCGGATCGCCCGGCCACGGCGCGCGGTTGTCGTGATCGAAATTCCAGCGCCCGCCCTGCGGCTCTCCGGCCGCGTCGAGCAGGATGCGATGGCGGCGGCGCATGTAGCGGTAAAACACTTCCATGCGCCACTGGCTGCCCGCACCAAAGCATGCAGCGACCTCCTCGCGCGTGGTCAAGAAATGCTCGCTGTCGACCATGCGCGTGGCAAACGCACGGCCTGCACTCCATTGCCGCAGCGCTTGATCCAGCCGCCACTCGTCCGGCGCCTGGTAGTCCAGCTGGCCGGCGCGGTAGTGCGCCATCAGCGCATCGAGATTGGCAGGGATGGACTGCCGATTACTTGGGTTGTCGATCGCAACATGGCGCACCCGATGCCCGGCTTGCCGCAGCCCGGCCGCAAACGCGCGCATCGCCGCGAAGATCGCCAGGATCTTCTGCGCGTGATGCAGCACGTAGTCGGTTTCCTCGCGCACTTCCATCAGCACGTAGACCACACCGGGGTCGCGGGTCGCGAACCAGCTGTGCTGCGGGTTGAGCTGGTCGCCCAGGATCAGCCGCAGCGTATGTGCGGGCGCCTGTGTGGTGCTGTCGGCAGAGGCCGGCGCGGCGTCAGGCATCAGCACAGCCCCTGCCGGTGCGCGCGGCCCGTGCATCGCCCGGCGCTGCGCTCAACCATGCGCCATGGCACCGCGCGCTGTATCGCGCAGTACGCCAACCCTGCAAGCGACGCGCTGCCGCTGTGTCTCGTTGTTGCGCAGACGCAGCCCCGAGTCACGCGTCGGCACGGTCGGCAGCATGACCCGCACAGACCTGCTGCGCCAGCGCAGTTCCGCTTTGCCAGGCGCCTTCGACCTTGCCGCCAGCCAACCAGTCACCGCAGATGCCGATGCCACGCTGCGCGTCCCACACGCAGCCAAGCTGCAGTGGCGGCTCGGTACTTGCGACCGTCCATCCAAACGCATCGCAGGCGTGCGGCAGCGGCAGGCCAAGCGCCGCCAATTCCGGCAACAGGTGCGCGATGACCTCGGCCGACGATGCATCGCGATGGGCCCGGCTCCACTCGGCAGTGGCGTGCAGCAGCCAGGTCTCCGGGCCGCCTCGCCCTGGTTTGCTGGAATCGCGCGCCACCCAACGCAATGGCCCGGCATTGACGAACAACGCGTCATAGCCCGGATCGATGCGTGCATCGAAGCGCAGCACCAGCGCCCACGCAGGCTGCATCCGCGCACTGCAGGCAATCTCGCACAGCGCGGGCGCAATTTCGGCCAGCCATAGCGCCGCTTCGGGCGCCGGAAACGCGAGCAGCAGCGTATCGACGCCGTGCGGCGCAGCGCCGTCCTGCACATCCACCGCCCAGCCCTGCCCGCTGCGTTGCAGCGTGCGCAGCTTCGCGTGCATGCGCACATCCAGGCCCGCCGCAAGCGCGCGCGCCGGGGCGGCCATGTCCGGCACGCCGACAAAACGCGTCAGCGCGCTCTGCGACAGGCGCCGCTCTGCGCCATCCCAACTTGCGATGCGCACCGGCCAGCGCGCGGCAACGCCAGCGCCCATCCACGCGTCAACCACCGCCGCAAACGCCGGATCGCGTGCGGTGAAATACTGTGCCCCGGTATCGCATTGCCAGCGGTTGCCGGCGTGGCCACGCATGCGCCCGCCGGGTGCGTCGCCCTGCTCGTACACCGTGACCGCATGGCCGGCAGCGTGCAGGGCGTCGGCGCAGGCAAGGCCGGCCAGGCCGGCGCCGATCACCGCAATCGTGAGCGGACGGTGCGGACCGGCTGTCTGGTCATTGGCTGGCAGAGGCATCGCGCAACCGGTCGATCAGACCGGGCAGCCATCCGGCCCGCAAGCGTCGGGGCCGCCGACCGGCACCGACTCGGCGGCCAACTGCAACAAGGCCTGCGCAAAGCTCTCGGCTGGCTGCGCGCCCTGGATCAGGCTGCGCCCGTCGATCACAAAACTGGGCACCGCGCGAATGCCCAGCGCACGGGCCTGCGCCAGCTGCGCCTGGACCTCGACGGTGCCTTCGTCGGAGTCGAGCATCGCCTGCACACGCGCGGCGGCAAGACCGCCGGCCTCACCGGCACGCAGCAAGGTCTCGGTCGCCGCCACATTGCGGCCTTCGGCAAAGTGCGCATGAAACAGCGCTTCCATCACTGCACCGACATCGCCTTCGTGCGTGGCCAACCACAACAGTCGATGCGCACGCAGCGTACTCACCTGCACCTGGCCGCGCCCGAAGTCGAACGGCAGGCCCTCCGCACGCGCCGTCGCCTGGGTCTGCGCCAGCATCTGCTCGACACGCTCGACCCCGCCGAACTTGCGCGCCAGCGCGTCGCGCAACGGTACCGGCTCGGCGCCAGCGTCCGGATCCAGCTCGAAGGCGTGGTAATGGATGTCCAGCACCGGCGCCCTTGCGCCCAGCGCTGCGACGGCCTGTTCAAACCGGCGCTTGCCGATCCAGCACCAGGGGCAGACTACGTCGGACCAGATATCGATGCGCATACGCGGGGATTTGGGATTGGGCATTTGGGATTCGCAAAGCATAAGCCCATTCGCTGCAGCGGAAATTAGAAAGAAGTGAGGGCAATGCCCGGACAGCATCGATCAGCGCGGCGCCGCACCCTGCCCTTACGAATCCCGAATCCCGACTCCCGAATCCCCGCTCCTGAATCACCCGGCCCAGCGCGAAAACGGATGCGATGCCAGCGCCAGATTGTAGTACCGCGTGTCGTCGGTCACTTCCGCACCGATCCACTCGGGCTTGGCAAAGGCTTCGTCGGCGCTGGCGAGCTCGATCTCGGCCACCACCAGCCCGGCGTTGTCGCCGAGAAATTCGTCCACTTCCCACACATGGCCCTGGTACTCGACCAGATGCCGGCGCTTGTCGATCAGCCCGCCCACGCACAGGTCCAGCAGCGCGCGCGCATCGGCGAGGGGAATCGGGTACTCGAACTCCTGGCGGGTATGCCCCACCTCACGCGACTTCAGATTCAAGAACGCACCCTCGCCCTGCACACGCACACGCACCGATGCATTCTGCGCCCCGCTACGCAACGCCGCCTGGTCATTGATGTAGCCCTGCGCCATCGGGATCACCGCATGCGCGGCAGCACGCCACCCATCGCCGGAGACAAGAAACTTGCGTTCGATTTCTAGAGGCATGGGATTCGGGATTTGGAATTGGGGATTGGTTAAAGCAACGCACTGCGTGTCTGTGGGGCTCTTGCCAAGACCCCGCAGTACCAGGGGCAATGCTTCGATCTGACGCTTGGGTAAGCGATTAGCGAAAGGACACATCACGACTCGCCGTTGCGAATCCCCAATGCCCAATCCCCAATCACCGCTTCTCGAACACCGCAATGCTCTCCACATGGGCGGTATGCGGGAACATGTCCATCGCACCGGCCGACACCAGCGTGAAGCCTTGCTCGTTGACCAGATAACCGGCGTCGCGCGCCAGCGAGCCCGGGTGGCAGCTGACATAGACGATGCGTTCGAACTTCTTCAGCGGCAATTGCTGCAGCACTTCCAGCGCACCGGAGCGCGGCGGGTCCAGCAGCAGCTTGTCGAAGCCCTGGCGCATCCAGGGCGCACTGCGCTGGTCCTGGGTCAGGTCGGCCGCATGGAACTGCGCATTGTGCAAGCCGTTGCGCTGGGCATTGTCCTTGGCGCGCGCGACCAGCCCGGCATCGCCTTCCACCCCGACCACCTCGCGCACGGTGCGCGCCAGCGGCAGGGTGAAGTTGCCCAACCCACAAAACAGATCGAGCACGCGGTCATCGGGCCTGGCATCGAGCAGTGCGAGCGCGTGCGCGATCATCTTCTGATTGAGCGAGGCGTTGACCTGGATGAAATCCAGCGGACGGAAGGCCAGTTCCACATCCCACTGCGGCAGGCGAAACGACAGCGGCACCTCTTGCGGCCACAGCGGATGCACACTGTCCACGCCGCCGGGCTGCAGGAAGATCGCAAAGCCGTGCTCCTGCGCGAACGCCACCCAGGCCTGTTGGTCGCGCTCGCTGAGCGGCTGCATGTGGCGAATGGTCAGGGCCACCGCATCGTCGCCGGCGATGAATTCGATCTGCGGAATATCGCGCTTGCCATCCATGCCCTCGACCAGCGCAGCCAGCAGCGGGATCTTGTCGCCGATCTGCGGGATCACCGTGTAGCAGACCGACAGGTCGGCCACGAAACGTGGGTCGAGCTCGCGGAAGCCGACCAGGGTCTTGTCTTTCTTCTCGACCCGGCGCACCGAGAAACGGCCCTTGCGGCGATAGCCCCAGTTGTCGCCGGTGAGCGCAGGCAGCACGGTCTGCGGGCTGACGTGGCCGATGCGTTCAAGATTGTCCATCAGCACCCGCTGCTTGGCCACGATCTGCTGCGATTCCTCGAGATGCTGCAACACGCAGCCGGCACAGACACCGAAATGCGGGCAGCGCGGGGTCACGCGCTGCGGGGAGGCTTCCAGCACCTCCACTGTCTTGGCCTCGTCGAAATGGCGGCTACGCGCGGTGGGTTCGGCACGCACCAGCTCACCGGGCAGGGCGCCGCTGATGAAGGTGACCTTGCCGCCCTCGCCGTCGCGGCGCGCAACGCCGCGCCCGTCATGGCTCAGGTCGGTGATGGCGGTCTGGAAGGGAGTACGGTCGAAACGGTTTCGGGTTCTGGCCACGTGGCGACGAGCTGCGGGCAAAAAGGGTGCGTATTGTCGCAGATGCGATCGACGGAGGCCGCGCCGCCTGGCGCGGCAATTGTGGCGCCCCGCAAACACAGGCAAACTGCATGTGCGCGCGGCAGCACAGGACGCGGCATCGCTGACAAGGAGGCAGCATGAATATGGCGACACGTCAGGAACCCCATCCACGACTCTTGTTGGTGGAAGACGACCCGATCAGCCGTGGCTTCCTGCAGGCTGCGCTGGAGGGCCTTCCGGCCCAGGTGGATTGCGCCGATTCATTGTCCTCGGCGCTGGATCGCGCGCGCGGCCATCGCCACGACCTGTGGCTGATCGACGTCAATCTTCCCGATGGCACCGGAAGCGGGCTGCTGCGGGCGCTGCGCCTGCTGCATCCGGACGTCCCCGCGCTGGCGCACACCGCCGACGGCAACATGGCGATGCAGCGCGGCCTGCAGTCCGATGGATTTCTGGAAATGCTGGTCAAGCCGTTGAGCACCGAACGCCTGTTGCAGGCGGTGCGCCGCGGCCTGGCGCGCGGCCGCTACAGCGTTGCGCCGGTCGGCGTGGTGGACATCGCGGCCAGCGACTGGGACGAGGCCGCGGCACTGAGCGCCCTCAACGGGCAGCAGCATCATCTCAACGCCTTGCGCGAATTGTTCCTGGCGGAGCTGCCGGGCACGCGGGATGCGGTGACCTCGGCGCTGAACGTCAGCGATGAGCAGGCGCTGCGCAATCACCTGCATCGGCTGCAGGCCAGTTGCGGCTTCGTCGGGGCCGCCCGGCTTGCCGGAGCGGTGCGGCTGTTGCGCGGCGACCCGCAATCGCGGGCCGCACAGACCCAGTTCCACGCGGCGGTGGCGGCGTTACTGCACTGAGTTGCGCCTGCGTTTGTGGCGAGCACCCCAGGGCGCTGGCCTGAAGTGCGACGTTGGCCTGGTCGACATCGGCGATGCAGCGCGGCGCGATGGCAGGGCCCCGCCGGGCCAGGTCGTGCATCGATGCCCGCCCTGTCCCGATCAGCGGCGTCGCGCCAGATCCTCGAGCATTTCCCAGGATTTGAGCCCGCGTCCGTTCAGATGATGCAGCAGCACGCTGCGCATGCTGCGCCGCAGGCCGGGCATATCCTCGGACGCCGGCAGGGTATCTTCGCCCAGCGCCAGCAAGGCCGCACCGGTCACGGTCTCGCGCCGATCCTGTGCCAGGCGCTCGCTCAGCACGCGCATGGCGCCTTCCTGGGGATCGAGCCGATAGCGCGCCGCCGGGTCGATCGGCTGCCCCTCGCTGTCGTGCTGCAGATCGAAGCCGAACCCCAGCCCGTCCAGCACATCACGTTCGAACTGGCGCAGCCCCCAGGCCAGCGGCAGCCCGGCCGCCAGATGCGCGCGTGCCTGCGCATAGCACGCGTAGAGCTCGGGGACCGCATCGTTGCGCGGCGCAAGCCGCAGCAGCAGCTCGCTGATATAGAAGCCGGCCAACATGGTCTCGCCGACCAAACGGGGCGCGGTGTCCAGCGCTTCGGCCTGGCGCAGTTGCGCAAGTTCGCCGCGCTGCACGGCGGTGAACTGGATCAGCTGCAGCGGCTGCAGCGCCGCGCGCAGCGCCTGCTTGCGCGGCCCCTGCACGCCACGCGCCAGCAACCCGACCCGCCCGTGCTGCTCGGTCAGCACTTCCACCAGCAGGCTGGTCTCGCGCCAGGCACGCACATGCAGGACGAAGCCGTGTTCGTGTTCGATCAGCATGGAAGGGAAAGCCGGGACTGGGGACCCGGGACCGGGGACCCGGGAAAAGCGCCGGATCGGCCGTCGACCTGCAACGCGGCGCGGCGATCAGGGGCCGAGCCAATGCCGTCAGCGCAGCACGCGAATCTGAAAAATGCGAAAAAACGTCTTCCCGGCAATATGCCGGCCAACTGCCTGACCCAGCCTTTCCCGAGTTCCGGGTCCCGGGTCCCGGGTCCCGGCCTTCCCGGCCTCATTCGTAGCCGAACGCCTTCAGCGCCGCCTCGTCATCCGACCAGCCTTCGCGCACGCGCACCCAGGTTTCCAGGAACACCTTGGCACCGAACAGGCGCTCCATCTGCAAACGCGCCTTGCCGCCGATTTCCTTCAGGCGGGTACCGCCCTTGCCGATCACGATCGCCTTCTGGCCTTCGCGCTCGACCCAGATCACCGCACCGATGCGCAGCAGCGCACCGTCTTCGGCAAAGCGCTCGATTTCCACGGTGGTGGCATACGGCAATTCTTCGCCCAACTGACGCATCAGCTGTTCGCGCACCAGCTCGCCGGCCAGGAAGCGTTGGCTGCGGTCGGTGATTTCGTCTTCGCCGAACATCGCCTCGGCTTCGGGCACCAGCTTGAGCAGGTCGCTCACCAGCGCCTCCAGGCCCTTGCGCTTGAGCGCGGAGACCGGGTGCACGGCGGCAAACGTGCGGCCCTCGCTGACCTGCGCCAGGAACGGGAAAAGCGCGGTCTTGTCCTTGAGCCGGTCGACCTTGTTGACCACCAGCACCACCGGCACGTCGGCATCGCTGAGCACGCGGAACGCCAGGGTGTCTTCCTCGTCCCACCGCCCGGCCTCGATCACCAGCACCGCGGCATCCACGCCTTCGAGCGAGCCGCGTGCGGCACGGTTCATCACCCGGTTCATCGCGCGCTTCTGCTCACGGTGCAATCCGGGCGTGTCGACCAGCACCAGCTGCCCCTCCGGGAAGGTGGCAATCCCGAGCAGGCGGTGCCGCGTGGTCTGCGGGCGATTGGAGACGATGCTGACCTTGGCGCCCACCAGGGCATTGGTCAGGGTGGATTTGCCGACATTGGGCCGGCCGATCACGGCAACGCTGCCGCTACGGTGGGAAGAGGGTTCGCTCACGTGTTTGAATCCAGTTGTGCGATGACGGTAGCCGCCGCCTGTTGTTCGGCAAGACGGCGCGACGTGCCCTGGCCTTCGGCACGGGCAATCGGCTGCTCCAGGATGCAGGCGACATGGAACTGTTTGGCGTGCTCGTCGCCGGTTTCGCTGATCAGCGCGTAATTAGGCAGCGGCAGCTGCCGCGCCTGCAGCCATTCCTGCAACCGGGTCTTGGGGTCTTTTTCTGCCTTGCCCACCGGCAATGCCGCCAGCGATGATTCGAACCAGGGCAGCACCACCGCGCGGCAACGCTCGAACCCGCAGTCCAGATAGATGGCCGCCACGACCGCTTCGACCGCGTCGGCCAGGATCGAATCGCGGCGATGGCCGCCGGACTTCAATTCGCCAGGTCCAAGCGTCAGCCGCTCGCCAAGATTCAGGGTGCGCCCGATCACGGCCAGGGCGCCTTCGCGCACCAGTTCGGCGCGCGCGCGCGTCAATGCGCCTTCGTCGGCCTTGGGCCAGCGCTGATACAGCGCCTCGGCGATCAGCAGGTTGACGATGCCGTCGCCGAGAAATTCCAGGCGCTCGTTATGCGGCGTCCCGGCACTGCGATGGCGCAGCGCCTGGGTGAGCAGACCCGGATCGGCGAATGCATGGCCGATTGGATCACCGCGCTGGAAGGTTCTATTCGCCACCACGTCCGGTCATGTCCTGCGAGGTATCGAACTTGCCGACAATGTCCAGATTGCCGATCAGCTCGCGACGCACTTCGTAATTGACCTTCATGCGCCAGCCGCCATCCACACGCTCGAACTTGACGTCTTCCTTTTTGACGTTTTCCGAGTAGTTGATGTACAGGCGACGAAAGAACAGATCCTGCAGCTTGGACGGGTCCATGTTGGCACTGCCCGGCTCCTTGGCCAGACCCTTCATCGCCGTGCGTACCGAGTAATACTCCTGGTACATCGGAAACAGCTTCATCCCGATGTACAGGCCGAACCCGACCACCGCCAGCACCACCACGAACGACGTCAACGTCATACCGCTTTGCTTGCGCTTCATTGTGCTTCCCCCGGCACGCCGTGCGTGCATTTACTGGATTCCAGTCCCGATCCGCGATGGATCGAAACTCCCCTTGCAGAACCACCCTTCGCAATTGAGCCAGATCAAAAACGCCTTACCGCGCAGATTGGCTTCCGGCAGGAAATGCGTCTGGGTCCAGAACCGGCTGTCTTCGCTGTTGTCGCGATTGTCCCCCATCACGAAATAGCTGTCTGCCGGCACCGTCCAGTCGCCCTGGCCGGCCGGCATGTTGCGGTCCACCCACTCCAGCACGGTATGCGTGCGGCCCGGCAGGTCTTCCACCAGCAGCGTGGTGCCGGTCATCTCGGACCCCTTGCCCTTGCCGATGTACTCGCCCTTGACCGTATAGCGCATCGGCTTGTCGTTGATGTACAGCGTATCGCCGTGGAAGCCGATCTTGTCGCCCGGCAGGCCGACCACGCGCTTGATCCAGTTCTGGTCCGGCGCATGCGGCGGCTTGAACACCACCACGTCGCCACGCTTGGGCTCGCCGGTCGGGATGAACTTGGTATTGGTGATCGGCAGACGGAAGCCGTAGGCAAACTTGTTGACCAGGATGAAATCGCCGATCAGCAGGTTGGGCATCATCGAGCTGGACGGAATCTTGTACGGCTCGGCCACGAAGCTGCGCAGGATCAACACCACCGCCAGCACCGGGAAGAAGGCGCGCGAGTAATCGATGATCGCCGGCTCGCTGTCCAGCAGCCCGGCGCGTGCCGCGCGGCGCTTGGCCAGGAACAGCTTGTCCAGCAGCCAGATGAAGCCGGAGCCCAGCGTCAGCACAACCAGGATGATTTCAAACCATTTCATTTATGTTCCTTCGGAACGGGATTCGGGATTGGAGATTGGAGATTCGTAAAAACTCAGGAGCCGGCATGCTTTTACCAATCCCCAATCACGAATCCCGAATCCCAGCTACTTATCCATCTGCAAGACAGCCAGGAAGGCCTCCTGCGGAATCTCCACGCGGCCGACCTGCTTCATGCGCTTCTTGCCTTCTTTCTGCTTTTCCAGCAGCTTTTTCTTGCGCGAAACGTCGCCACCATAGCACTTGGCCAACACGTTCTTGCGCATCGCCTTGACGGTGGAGCGCGAGATGATCTGCGAGCCGACGGCGGCCTGGATGGCGACGTCGAACATCTGCCGCGGAATCAGATCCTTCATCTTTTCGCACAGCTCGCGGCCGCGCCGGTCGGCATGGCTGCGGTGCACGATCAGTGACAACGCATCGACCTTGTCGCCATTGATCAGCACGTCCACGCGCACGAACGGGCCGGCATCGAACCGCACGAAGTGGTAATCCAGCGACGCGTAGCCACGGCTGACCGACTTGAGCTTGTCGAAGAAATCCAGCACCACCTCGGCCATCGGCAGCTCGTAGCTGATCTGCACCTGGCTGCCCAGGTAATTGATGCCGATCTGGGTGCCGCGCTTTTCTTCGCACAGCTTGATGATGTTGCCGATGTACTCCTCGGGAGTGAGCACGTTGGCGCGGATGATCGGCTCGCGGATTTCCTCCACCAGGTTCAACTGCGGCAGCTTGGCCGGGTTGTCCATGTTGATGATCGAGCCATCGGTCTTGAGTACTTCATACACCACGGTTGGCGCGGTGCTGATCAGGTCCAGGTTGTACTCGCGCTCCAGGCGTTCCTGCACGATTTCCATGTGCAGCATGCCCAGGAAGCCGCAGCGGAAGCCAAAGCCCATCGCCTCGGAGCTTTCCGGTTCGAAGCGCAGCGCCGCATCGTTCAGGCGCAGCTTGTCCAGCGCTTCGCGTAGGTCCGGGTAATCCTCGGCGTCGACCGGGAACAGGCCGGCGAACACGCGCGGCTGCATTTCCTGGAAACCGGGCAGCGCATGCGGTGCCGGATCGGCCGCCAGGGTCAGGGTGTCGCCGACCGGCGCGCCGTGCACGTCCTTGATCGAGGCATTGATCCAACCCACTTCACCGGCGCCCAGTGCGGCCAGTTCCTTGCGCTTGGGCGTGAACACGCCGACCTTGTCGACCAGATGGGTGCGGCCGGTGGACATCACCAGGATCTTGCTGCCCGGCTTGATCTCGCCCTGCATCACGCGCACCAGCGAGACCACGCCCAGGTAGTTGTCGAACCAGGAATCGATGATCAGCGCCTGCAGCTTGTCGGTATCGCGCGGCTTGGGCGGCGGGATGCGATGCACGATCGCTTCCAGCACCAGATCGATGTTCAGGCCGGTCTTGGCGCTGACCGCCACGGCGTCTTCGGCGTCGATGCCGATCACCGCTTCGATCTCGGCCTTGGCGCGGTCGACATCGGCGGTAGGCAGGTCGATCTTGTTGAGCACCGGCACCACTTCCAGCCCCTGCTCCACCGCGGTATAGCAGTTGGCCACCGACTGCGCTTCCACGCCCTGCGCGGCATCCACCACCAGCAGCGCGCCTTCGCAGGCGGCCAGCGAGCGGCTGACTTCATAGGAGAAGTCCACATGCCCGGGGGTGTCGATGAAGTTCAGGTGGTAGGTCTGCCCGTCCTTTGCCGTGTACGGCAAGGACACCGACTGCGCCTTGATGGTGATGCCGCGTTCGCGCTCGATCGGGTTGGAGTCGAGCACCTGGGCCTCCATCTCGCGCGCCTGCAGGCCGCCGCACAGCTGGATGATCCGGTCGGCCAGGGTGGATTTGCCGTGGTCGACGTGGGCAATGATGGAGAAGTTGCGGATATTCCGCATTGAATCAGAGGACATTGAGGTGGGCGCCGGCGCAGCCGTCGTCAGGGTAACGCAGCATTATCGCATGCTCGGCCCCCTTGGGGCCGGGGATTGGGGAATCGGGATTCGGGAATCGCAAAAGCAGGGCGGGCCGTGTCGTGCGGACCTGCTGCTGCCAATCCCGAATCCCAAATCACCAATCCCGGCCTCTGTTAGCCGCCGGCCTTCAAGGCCACGTAGCTCGTCGCCTTGCCGTCGGTGACCAGCAGCATGACCACGTCGCCCTTCTTGTAGCTGGACAGGGCGCGATTGAGCTCGGCGACGCTGCCGACCTTGGTGCGGCCGACACGCGCGATGACCAGTCCCGGCGACAGCGGCGGCTGGGTGCTGCGCGCTGCGGCACCGGTGACTGCCGCAATCCGCACGCCCTCGCCGGCGTCCAGGCCCAGGCGGTTGCGTTCGGCGGCGGTGAGATCAGCCACCTGCAGGCCCAGCAAGGCCACGCTGGCCGGGGCCTCCGGCTTGGCGTCCTCGGCGGCGGAGCGCGGTGCGGCACTGTCGCTGCCATCCTGCAACGGGGCCAGGGTGACGGTGACCTGGCGCGGCTTGCCGTCGCGCAGCACATCGAGCGCCACCTTGGTACCCGGCGCCATCAGGCCGATCATCGGCGGCAGATCGCTGGCGGCCTCGATCGGCTTGCCATTGACCGAGCGGATCACATCGCCCACCTCGATCCCGGCCTTCGCGGCCGGACTCCCTGCCGGAATGTCGTTGACCAGCGCGCCGCGCGTATCCGGCAACCCGAGTCCCTGCGCCTTGAGCGAATCGATCGGGCCGACCGCCACGCCCAGCATGCCGCGGCTCACGCGGCCAGTGGCCTTGATCTGCTCGGCCGCACTGAAGGCCAGGTCGATCGGGATCGCGAAGCTGATCCCCATGTAGCCACCCGAGGCCGAGAAGATCTGCGAGTTGATACCGACCACCTCGCCGCGGGTGTTGAGCAACGGGCCGCCGGAGTTGCCCTGGTTGATCGCCACGTCGGTCTGGATGAAGGGCACATAGCGCTGATCGGCGTACGGGTTGCTGCGCCCGGTGGCGCTGACGATGCCGGCGGTGACCGAGTGGTCCAGGCCGAATGGCGAGCCGATCGCCACCACCCACTGGCCCGGCTTGAGCGTGTTGGAATCGCCCAGGCGCACCGTCGGCAGGCCCTTGGCCTCGATCTTGAGCAGCGCCACGTCGAACTGCTCGTCGCTGCCGACCACCTTGGCCTTGAACTCGCGGCGGTCGGTCAGCTTGACGGTGACCTCGCTGGCGCCATCGACCACGTGGTGATTGGTCAGCACATAGCCGTCGGCAGAAATGATGAAGCCCGAGCCCATCGACTTGCCGGCGATACCGCCATCGTCGTCGCCACCACCCTGCCCCGGCCCCTGACGCGGGCCACCGGGCATCTGGAAATCCGGGCCGAAGAAACGCTTGAAGAACTCCGGCATCTCATCGTCGGGCATCGCGCCGCCGCGACCGCCCGGGCCGCTGCGCTGCTGCCGTGCCATCGCGTCCTTGCGGGTGATGGTGGTTTCGATATTGACCACGCCCGGGCCGACCTGTTCGACCAAGTTGGTGAAATCCGGCAGGCCGGCAACCAGCTGCGGCGCCGGCGTGGTGCTGCGGTTGGCGGCGATCGGCGCACTGGCCTTGGCGGCCGGCGCGGACGCCGTCTGCTGGGCACAGGCGGCCAGCGGCAAGGTCATGGCGATCAGGCCGAACATCTGGGTGCGGATGCGGTGGTTCATCGAGTTGCCTCCGATGGCAGGGCGACAGGGGCCGGAACCCGCGTGATGACGCGGGCCCGGCAAGATAACGGAAGGACGCGAGCCGACAGGATGAAGAGCGGCCGCCGGATCAGTCTTGCGGGAGCGGTGCCGGCAGGGGCCGGTTCGGCGCCGGGTGACCCGTCGCCTGCGGCGCAGGTTCGAACGGGTAGAACGCCGGGACCTGGCGGCTCTGGCTGAAACTGGCGTTGAGGGGGCTGTCGCCGGCGCCGGACAGCGCCGCGCGCGGCCACGGACGGGCCTGCAGCGTGGTGTCCGGATGCGTAAACGGATTGGATGACGCCGCCGGGGCCGCGACCGCCGGCACCGCCGGGGCCGCTGCCACCATGCGGGTCGGCGCCTGCTGCTGACGCGCAGCCGCACTACGGGCGACCTGCTGATTGCGGGTGGCAGCGCCGCGCCGGGTCGACGCCAACGCCGCCGCCGGTACCGCCGCAACCAGCGCGCCGCCGTCGCCCGGGCCAGCCGGGTCCGGGGTTGCCGGCGCCTTTGGCAAAGCCGGGGGCGTGGCGGCGGCGGGCAGCTGCGCGGTGGTGGCGTACACCGGCACACGGGATGCCGGCGGCACCGTCTCCGGCAGGCGCTCGCGCGCCATGAACAGGGCGATGGCCGCAACCGATGCCGCAATCGCCGCACCACCACCCCAGCGCCAGCGCGCCGCCGGGCGGGCAGCCTGCTGCGGCCGGGGGGCGGGTTCGTCGGCGATGGCTGTGCGCACACGCGCCGCAAAATCCAGCGGTGCCGGCGCGCTGGCCGCACCGCGCAGCACGTCGCCGCACAGTTGCCAGCGCTCGTGGCAGCCGGCCAGCTCTTCGTCGTGGGCCAGACGGCGCAACAGGAAGCGCGACTCGTCTGCGCTCAATTCTCCGTCGACCAGCGCAGACAGCTGCTGGCGATAGTGAAGTTCGAACTTGTCGGTGGTGGACATGGCGGGGTTATGGCTCATACACGGTGTCGCTCACGGGTAGCGCTTTCGGTCTCCAGCAGAGGCCGCAGCTCGATGTCGATGGCCTCACGCGCCCGGAAGATGCGCGAGCGCACCGTTCCGATCGGGCAATCCATCTTTCGCGCGATTTCCTCGTAACTCAGCCCTTCCACCTCGCGCAGGGTGATGGCCGACCGCAGTTCTTCCGGTAACGCTTGGACCGCACGCATCACCGTTTGTTCCAGCTCCTGTCGCATCAATTCGCGCTCCGGGGTGTCGGTGTCGCGCAACCGGGTCGCCCCGTCGAACTGCTCGGCATCGCTGATCTCGATGTCGTCGGTAGGCGGCCGGCGGTTGTGCGCCACCAGATGGTTCTTGGCGGTGTTGACGGCAATGCGGTGCAGCCACGTATAGAACTGGGAGTCGCCGCGGAAACTGTTGATCGCGCGGTACGCGCGCACAAAGGTGTCCTGGGCCACGTCCTGGCATTCGCTCCAGTCGGCGATGTAGCGCCCGATCAACGCGACGATCCGATGCTGGTATTTGCGCACCAGCACATCGAACGCCGCGCTTTCGCCGCGCTGCACACGCCGGACCAGTTCCAGGTCCAGCTCCTGAGGTGTATCGACTTCGGCCATGTCGGGCCGCACTCCTGTCAGCCCACCGAAGTCGGGCAATGAGACCGCCATTGAAAGGAAAAGTTCATACCGATCCGTACGACCGTCACGCATCAGGGTAGCGGCACCGATGCGCCGCTGGCGATGCCCGGAACCAGGCGCATGCCGTCCTGTCGACAGGGATGGGTATTTGACGTGAAGGAAACAACCTCTGGATGATAACGGCCTTTCCTTCTATTGCCGGACGGCCAGACGCATGCTTCCAGGTTTCGACGGGCTCCGATTCAGCCATTGGCAGGCCGACCTGCGCGAGGACGGCGTGGTCGTGCTCAGCCTTGATCGCCAGGGCGCACCGGTCAACGCATTTTCGCAGGAGGTGCTGCTCGAACTGGGCGCACTGGTCGAGCGGCTGGCGCTGGAGCCACCCAAGGGCGTGGTGCTGCGCTCGGGCAAGGCCAACGGCTTCATCGCCGGCGCCGACCTGAAGGAATTCCAGGAATTCGATCGCAAGGGCACGGTCAACGATGCGATCCATCGCGGCCAGCAGGTCTTCCAGAAACTGGCCGAGCTGCCCTGCCCCACTGTGGCGGCGATCCATGGCTTCTGCATGGGCGGCGGTACCGAGATTGCGTTGGCGTGTCGCTACCGCGTGGCCTCCGATGACGGCAGCACGCGCATCGGCCTGCCGGAAACCAAGCTCGGCATCTTTCCCGGCTGGGGCGGCAGCGCCCGCTTGCCACGCCTGATCGGTGCGCCGGCGGCGATGGATCTGATGCTGACCGGGCGCACCGTCTCGGCCAAGGCCGCGCGTGCGATGGGCCTGGTGGACAAGATCGCGGCGCCTGCCGTGCTGGTCGATGTGGCCGCTGCGCTGGCACTCGCCGGCACCACGCGGCCGCTCAAACAGCGCGCCACCGCGTGGGCCACCAATACCTTGCTCGCCCGCAAGCTGCTGGCGCCGCAGATGCGCAAGCAGGTCGCACGCAAGGCGCGCAAGGAGCATTACCCGGCGCCATACGCCTTGATCAACGTCTGGGAACGGGCCGGTGGCAGCGGTATCCAGGCGCGCCTTGCGGCCGAACGCAAGGCTGTGGTCAAGCTCGCCAGTACCCCGGCCGCGCGCAACCTGATCCGCATCTTCTTCCTCACCGAACGCCTGAAGGCACTCGGTGGCAAGGAGGCGGGCACCGCCGCGCTGCCGCCGATTCGCCATGTGCATGTGATCGGCGCCGGCGTGATGGGCGGCGATATCGCCGCGTGGGCGGCTTACAAGGGCTTCGAGGTCACGCTGCAGGACCGCGAACAGCGCTTCATCGATACGGCACTGGGCCGTGGCGGCGAACTGTTCGCCAAGCGCGTCAAGGACGAAAGCAAGCGGCCGGCAGTGGCGGCGCGCCTGCGCGGCGACCTGTCCGGCACAGGCGTGGCGCAAGCCGATCTGGTGATCGAGGCGATCATCGAGAACCCGCAGGCCAAGCGCGAGCTGTATCAATCGATCGAACCGCAGCTCAAGCCCGATGCATTGCTGACGACCAATACTTCTTCGATTCCGCTCACCGAGTTGCGTGGTCATATCCAGCGCCCGGCGCAGTTCGCCGGCCTGCATTACTTCAACCCCGTGGCCATGATGCCGCTGGTGGAAATCGTGCAGCACGATCGTCTGGACCCAGCCAACGTGGCGCGCCTGGCGGCGTTCTGCAAGGCGCTGGACAAGTTTCCGGTACCGGTGGCCGGCACGCCGGGGTTCCTGGTCAACCGGGTGCTGTTCCCCTACCTGCTCGAAGCGGCCACCGCGTATGCCGAAGGCATTCCCGGCCCGGTGCTGGACAAGACCGCGGTCAAGTTCGGCATGCCGATGGGGCCGATCGAACTGATCGACACCGTGGGTCTGGATGTGGCTGCCGGCGTCGGCGCGGAGCTGGCGCCGTTCCTGCACCTGCCGATCCCGGCCGCACTGGCGACCGTAGAGCCAGGCAAGCGCGGCAAGAAGGACGGCCAGGGCCTGTACAAGTGGGAAAACGGGCGCGCGGTCAAACCCGAGGTGGCCAGCGGCTATGCGGTGCCGGCCGACCTGGAAGACCGGCTGATCCTGCCGCTGCTCAACGAAGCGGTGGCGTGCCTGCACGACGGCGTGGTGGCCGACGCGGACCTGCTCGATGCCGGCGTCATCTTCGGCACCGGCTTCGCCCCCTTCCGTGGCGGCCCGATCCAGCACATCCGCAGTGTCGGCGCCGACGCCCTGCTGGAACGCCTGCAGGCGCTGCATGCGCGCTACGGCGAACGCTTCGCACCGCGCCCGGGCTGGGACTCGCCGGTGTTGCGGGAGGCGGTGGCGTGAGGCGTACGTGTTGCCAATGGGCTGAGTGACGCGAGGCGCCGCCAGGCATCGATCGCGCAGATTGCCGACAGCAAAAGACAACGGCGAGCCAAGGCTCGCCGTTGTCGTGTCCAACACAGTGCGCGTTCTTAGAAACGCAGGCCAACGCTGGTGAAGAAGTAACGGCCAGCCTGGTCGTAACCACCGAGCGAGTTGCCGTTGAAGGTCAGGCTACCGCCCACCAGCGGCGGTTCCTTGTCGGCGATGTTGTTGATGCCCAGCGTCCAGGTGACGTAATCACCCAACTGCACCGAGCCGGAGAGGTCGAAGTAGTTGTAGGCCGACACCTTGTTGTCCTGGTTCACCAGGCGCACGTCCGTGGTGCCACGTGTCCCATCGGTGTTCTGGTAATCCAGCTCACCGATATAGCGCCACCGCAGGCCGACCGTATAGCGGTCGAAGCTGTAGCGCGTGCTCAGCACATGGCGCCACTCGGCACTGTTGCATGCCACGTTGACCACGCCGGCGCAGTCGTAGGTCACTTCCTGCACGCCCGGAACCGGCTCGTACTCCTGCTTGAGCGCGTAGCTGCCCATCATGCTGGCAGTCAGGCGCCCCGGGCCGACACTCCACGCATAGGACGCCGTCAGATCGATACCCTGGAAGTGCAATGAACCGAAATTATCCTGGGAATTGAAGATCAAACCGGAGATGTCTGCATCGCTGCCGCGGAACAGGTCGCCTGTGGTTGCGTTGCGGCGGATGCGGCTACAAAGGTCTGCGTTGCCGGTCACGCCGCATGCGGTGAGGATATTGGAAGAGCCAATGGCACGGATGGCATCGTCGATCTTGATGTCGTAGTAGTCCACGCTCACGTCCAGCCCCTTGATGGGGCTTGCAGCAAAACCGACTGTCCAGGTATTGGCCGTCTCCGGCTGCAGCGATGTATTGCCGCCTCCAATTTCGTTGTACTGGCCTGCCGGGTTAGCTGCCACGCGACCGTACTGCGCCGCGGTCACGCCGGTATTGGCGCATTGGGCCTGGGTGAATGTTGGATTGGCGCCGGCACACGGGTCGCTACCGCTCCATAGCCCGATCGTATTTTCGTTATAGAGCTCGGTGACGTTTGGAGCGCGGATCGCACGGTTCCAACCGGCACGCAGATGATACTTGCCATCCACAAACGTCGCGCCCAGACCAGCCTTGTAGGTGCTTACTCCGCCGGAAATGTCATAGTCCGAGTAGCGATAACCGAGCTGCATATCAAGGTGGTCCAGGCTACCGGCATCGGCCAGCAGCGGCACCGCACCTTCCAGGAACAGCTCCTTGACACCGATGTCGCCCGAGACGTTGGAGGTCGGGCCACCCAGGCCGGTGAAGTTGCCGGTCTGCATGTTGCTGTCTGCTACCCGCTTGAAGGTTTCGGTACGGGTTTCCACGCCGCCGACAACACTGATGGGGTTATCGCCGGCCCACGGCAAGCTGTAGCCGAAATTGCCGGTGACGTAGGCATTGAAGACTCGCATCGAGGTTTCGTAGTTGACGATGCCTACGCCTTGCAGCGCCTGTGCCTCTGCGGCAGTCACGCTGTCGTTCCAGACGCTGTACGGGACGCAGCCGTCAAACGAACCCGGCTGGCAGCCGAGCAATGCATCGCGTACCCGGGTTGTCACGAAGTCGTTGATGTTCTCTGACTTGGTGGTGCTGCGGTTGTAGGTAAAGGACGCGTCATAGGACCAGTTGTCGTTGATATCGCCCTGCGCACCGGCGGTGATGCTGAAGCTATTGGTGTCCGACTCAGTGATACGCGGACCACCTTCCACGTTGCGCTTGGCGACGTAGACGGTGAACTCGTCGTCGGTGATGCCCACATCGTTGCATAGGCTCCCGATCACCGAGGTGGCGCAGTTGACGTTGACATCGGTGAAGAAGGCGCCCGATGGCGCGATCTGGGTGGAGCTCTTGCGGTTGACGAAGAGCGTTTCGAGGTAGGGCTTGAAGTGATCGTTGACTTCGTACTTGATGCTGCTGCCTGCCGTGTAACGCGTATCCGGCCGCTGGTAATAATTCAACGGTGCAAAGTTGTAGAGATTGGGAGAGGCCACCTGGGACCAGGTGCCGCCTGCGGATGGCTGCACATAGAACGCGCCAGCGGACGGCGCAACGACATAGAAATTGGCCGGATCGGCTGTGGCCGAGCCACCACACGCGGTGCCGCGATTGCTCAACGCGCAGGCCGAATAGTCGCGCTGCCCTTGCAGCAGTGGATCGTTTTCGCGCCAGGTGGCCCATGCGGTAGCATGGCCGGATTCGCCGAAGCTACCGCCGATTGCCAGATCCACGTTGCGCGAAATGCCATCGAAGCCGGAATTGCCGGTCGGATAATCGTAGCCGGCATCATCCATCAGGCCGCGCATCAGCTTGTTGCCGTTGTCGTGCTGATAAGCGTTGTAGCCCATCTCGACACTGACGCCGTCGAACTCGTCGTCCAGCACAAAGTTCACCACGCCGGCCACTGCGTCCGATCCATACACTGCAGAAGCACCGCCGGTGAGGATATCCACGCGGCGCACCAGCGCTGCGGGAATGATGCTGATATCCGGACTCTCGCCGATGCCCTTGGGAATACGCCTGCCGTTGACCAAGGTCAGGGTGCGCTGCGCACCCAACCCACGCAGGTCGACTGTGGCGTATCCCTGCGAGCCATTGTTGGCAAAGTTGTCGAAGCTTGCAGCGAGCTGCGGGTACTGGTTGATCAGATCTTCGACCTTGGTCGAGCCGGTGTACTGGAATTCTTCCTTGTTGATTTCAGCCACCGGGCTGGAGGCAGTCATCGTCTGGCTCTTGATACGCGTGCCGGTGACATTGACCGTATCCAGGCTCTTGGCATCCAACGATGGCTGCTCCTGGGCCATCACCGTGCCTGTAAACGCCAGGGCGGCAGCGCCAACCGTGAGCGATGCCCTGATGGCATCGCGCAACTTGGTGGTCTTCAATCTCATCTCTCTCTCCGACAGTACGAACGGAATGCGCAGTGCAAGCCATGCCTGACGTAACGGCATGTGCGGGCCACTGCGACGACGCAGGCGAGCGCAGCAACGGCGCTGCCACATTGACTAGCGGGAGGACGAACGAGCGCCCTCAATAACGCTGCCAAGCCGATGTTAAGACGATGCCAGAGAGAATTAAACCCCTGTTCAGCAATGCTCTGAAACGGTGCAACCAAGCCCCAAAGCGGTGCAGGCATCACAAAACGCTGCCGCTCAGCAGACGTCCATGCTCGCGAACATCCGGCGTCGTTACATGACACCGGGCACCTCGACGCCTGCTGCCCGGAGCCGATCGACGAGCATCTCAAGCCCAGCAAGGTGGCGACGTGAGCCATGCACCGATCGCTGATGGACCTCTCCGCGCACCTGCGCCGCACTGGCGGTTACAAAGGCCACGTCCGACAACTCGGGCGGGGTCGCACGCGGCGTAAGCCCGCACCACCGCAGTACTCGGGCCGTCTGTTCGTCCGTATCACGGACAAGGTCTTCGTAATGCACATCCAGAATCGTTTCGGGCAACACCGCATGCCAGTGACGCATGGTCTGCTGGTACGCCAGGTAGTACTCTGCCAGTTCGTCGAGCGCGTAAGAGAACGGATACGCGTTATAGAACAGGGTTTTGTACATGGCGTAGCAGGTATCGAGCGGGTCGCGGACCAGATGCATGATGCGCGCCTGCGGAAGTGCCTTTGCGATCATTCCGCAGTACAGATAATTGATCGGCATCTTGTCGATCAGTACCGGGTGCCCATGGACAACCTCACGAGCGCCGCGCAGGTAGTCGCCGCCGAGCGCGGCAAAATCAATCTGCAACGATGCCTGGGCGGGCGTCAGGTCCGGATTACGCGCCAGCACGCGCGACGTCGCATTCCCCAATAGCGCACCGAAGTCCATCAGTTCCCCGGCCGAGCGGGCATCACCGCGTTGCACGAGCAATCGCTCGAGCAGGGTGGTCCCCGATCGCGGCAAGCCGACAATGAAGATGACGCCCTCACCGCCCTGCCCAGGGTTCAGGGCCTGGATTGCGCTATGGGAATAGGTGTCACGCACTTGCGCGATACGCGCGCATTCGGCTGCGACGTCGTAATGCAGGGTCGCACGCTGGCTTGCCGCTGCGGTGGTCAATGTCTGGAACGATGCCTCGTGCTGGCCCAGGTCTTCCAGTTCCTTGGACAGTGCAAAGAGGCCTGCCGCCCTGGCCGGAGGATCGAAAGAAACTGCTGCCAGCCTGTGACGCAGATCGTCCAGGTGGTTGTACTGTGCGTTCTGTCGTCGCAAGCACGCGCGCAGGTACAGCGCATCGCCGGCATTGGGGACCAGTTGCAGTAGCCGCTCGAGCACCATGTCGGCCGCATCGAAGGCACCGCTGAAAAATTGCATCGTCGCAAGGTCGTACATCAGCCGCGGCTGCTCGCCAAGCAGCTCCAGCGCTTGCTGGTAGGCGTCGCGTGCCGCAACCACGTCCTGGCACCCGCTATACAGCGTACCGATCTGCCAGAGTGCCGCCCCGTCCGCCGTTGACAGCGCCTGCGCCTGCTGCGCGACGTGCCTGGCTTCACGCCGGCGACGAAGCTGCACCAACAGCGTGCCCTGCTTGATGAGAAGCGGAACCGGCGATACGGCCACTGCTGCGGCACGCGCGATACGTTTGGCGGCCGTGTCCGGGTCGCCGTTCGCCAACCACGCCTCGCTGGCCAGCTCAAGCAGATGCGCATCTTCCGGATGTCCTGCGCAAGCGCCCTCCGCGAACTCGACCGCTTCGCGGTAGCGTCCCTGACGCAACAGCTGATATCCGTCACGCAGGACGGCTTGTCGCTCCACCTCGATCAATCCACTCTCTCCCGGTTACGCAGCTGGTCCCAGCCAGGTCAATCGATGCGGCGTGCACGCAGTGCGACACCGCCTGAAGTGACCAACATATAGCTCCCCATCGCCGCTTTGCGGATTACCACTTTGTCGCCATCGGCCAAATGACCGCGGCTGGTGGGCTCGGTCAATGCCCAGCGCTGTTGGCTGTCCAATGCCACAATGCGCGTGCCATCGGCCTGATACGCGACCGAGGCTACGGTTGCGCTCACCTGGGCAGGCGATGCTGCCACCGGCATCACCGATGCACGCGCTGCGTCGCGGCCAAACTCCCGAAGACCTCTGCTGGCATCGGCAGCACGCACCGCGGGCGATGGCGGAAAGCGGGCGTCGTAGCAGGCCAGGCGTGGCAATGGATCGAGCACCGACGCACACGGGTGTGTCGTCGGCTCCTGCGCCATTGCGCCCGGCGCGCATACCAGCGCCATCACTCCCCATGACTTCCACGTAGGCATCGCGCGCCTTTGCTGTCGACGAGGGCTGAGCATACAAGGCAATTGCGTTCGGTGGACCGTAGCAGGCCTGTCCTTGTCGGCGATGATTGAACACCTGGCATCGGCAACCTAAGCTGCGGAGACTCTCTTGCCTGGCCACCACCTGGAAACGTGCATTGGACATTTCTTTGCGGCAGGCTGCGCAGCTATTGCAGCAGGGGCACCTGCAGCAGGCCATTGATGCGTACCGCCACGTGCTGAGCATCCAACCCCGCTGTGCCGATGCCTGGTACAACCTGGGGTATCTGCTGCGCCGGACAGGCGAAGCGAACGGCGCACTCGAGGCCTATGGCCAGGCCCTGGCCTGTGGCGCCGCGGCTCCCGAGCAGATCCACCTCAATCGCGCCGCAGTGCTGAGTGAACAGCTGCATCTGGACAGCCTGGCGTTGCATGAGTTGGAGCTTGCCTTGCGCTGCCGTCCCGACTATCCGCCGGCGCTGCTCAACCTGGGCAATCTCCACGAAGAGTTGGGACAACGCGACCAGGCGATCGCGGTGTATTCCCGACTTCTGGCGACAGCCCATGCCGATGCGTCGACCCGCCCACTTCAGCTGCAAGCAACCGCGCGCTTACTCCACTTGGATCCACCGACACATCCCTCGGACCGGCGCCTGGCCAGCCTTGTCCGAGCCGCCGCGCTACCCGGGCAGGACAGCCTGCTGGCATCTACCCTCCTGCATGCGCTTGCCCAGGCATACGATCGCCTTGGGTTGCACGAGCGCGCATTCGAGTGTGCGGCTGCAGCCAATCGGCACGGGCATGCGCACGCAGGGCGCTACGATCCAGCGCAGACCCAGCAGCGGTTCCGCCAGATATCCGCGGTGTTTTCCGTCTGCGTCGCTACGCCCGGGCAAGCCGCCCCGCTCCCTGCGCAGCAGTCCCCGTCCGCGCTCTTCATCTGCGGCATGTTCCGCTCCGGGTCAACCTTGCTCGAACAGGTCTTGTCGCGTCACCCGTCCATTGCCGCCGGCGGCGAACTGGACGCATTGCCTCGGCTGGTGGCTCAGGCGCTGTCGCCGTTTCCGCAGGCCGCGCAGGATCTGTCTGCGCAGACCAGGGCGCAACTGGCGGAGCGCTATCAACACCTTCTTGCACAGGCTGTTCCGCAGCACGCGCAGCTGCGCTATCTCACTGACAAGCGGCCGGACAATTTTCAACTGATCGGCTTGATCAAGCAGCTCTTTCCCTCCGCCAGGATCGTGCACACACGACGTCACCCGCTGGACAACGGGCTGTCGATCTTCATGCACCAACTCAATCCTCGGCAATTCAGCTATGCCGGCAGGCTGGAAGACATCGGCCACTTCTACGGCGCCTATGCGCAACTCATGCACCACTGGCTGGCGCTGTACCCGGACAGCATCCACACCTTCGATTACGACGCATTCGTCACGGCGCCAGAGCCCACCCTGCGCGCACTGCTCGACTTCCTGCAACTGCCATGGGAGCCGGAATGCCTGCAGTTTCACCGGGCGCAGAACGCGGTCAGGACTGCAAGCTACTGGCAAGTCCGCCGCCCGCTGCATGCGGACGCGTCAGGCCGCTGGCGCGCTTACGCCGCGCAACTTGCGCCGCTACGTCGCGCGCTCATGCAGGCAGGCGTCGCAATCGAAGACTGATCACCGGCAGGCGTGTACTCATCCCGCACGATGCAGTGCAATGGCCACCTCCATGGCATTGACCATTGCACGCTCCTCATTGCTGAGCAATGGATTCCACACATCGAAGATCAGGACCACGCGCACCTGCGCACTGTCGTTGCGTGCCTCATGTTCGATCGAGTCATCGAACACCATGACCTGTCCGACCTCCCAGCGGCGCCAGTCATGGCCTACCCTGAAGCTGCAACCATCCGGCACGATCAATGGCAAATGCGCCACCAGACGCGCGTTCGTTTCACCGCAATGCGGAGGAATCACGGTGTGCGGCGCCAGTACGGAAAACATCGCGTTGGGACAGACACCATCGATCTGCGCCGTATCGACCGACGCCAGGGCAGCGGCAGTTGCCGGACAGCGCTGCAAATGCGCCGGGACGGGCTGGCCGTGTTGCCAGAGCGGATACGAGCTCCATGCGGGCGAATGGTTGAGCGCCTTCCACTGGTTCACTGGCTGACCAGGCGCGTAAGCGATGTAGGGGGAAAATCCGCCCGAGTCCGCTTCCATCACTGCCTGCAACTCCTTGATGATGACGCTTGTCTGCCTCTGTACTGCGTCGATCCACGGAAACGCTGCCGGGTCATGGAAGGGCAATGCAGGCAAACGCGGAATGTGCAGACGGTTGGATTGCGAGTGGAACGGGCGGCAGCGGCCACTTGCAATAGCCGCGGCTTCATCCCAGCGCCCGTGAAGTGCGGCATCGACTGCAGCGCGCGGGGCCTGCAGCGCGGCGTGCAACTGCGCTTCCAGCTCCAGCATGTCCTGCTCCACAACCTGGCTGGCATGTGCCAGTTTGCGACGCAGAACCGCCGGCCATTGCGGTTGCGGCGGCGCAACGGTCAAGGCGTCCCGATAGACACCGGCCGCCGCACGGGAGCGGCCACGCGCTTCCAGAAATGCCCCCTTCGCCAGCAGCCCGGGTAGAAAGTACGGGTCCAGTACCAGGGCAGCGGCGATGGCCTCCCACTCGCCATCAATGTCTCCCAGCGCCTGCTTCACCACGGCGGTGGTCAAGACGATCATCGGATCGGACGGGGCGCTTGCCTGCGCAGCTACCAGATAGTCGAGCGCGGCCGGGGCGTCGCCCCGCTGATAGGCATGCACGCCCAGGCTATACAAGGCCTGCGGATGATCGGGCGCCAGCTGCCGCACCCGTCCCCATAGCCGCTCGGCTTGCGGCCAGTCGCCCGCTGATGCTGCGGCGCCCGCCTCCCGCATCAGATCGGCAATCTGCACATTGATTTGCTCGACATTCACTGCCATGTCACCCGCCGCCTGTCGGACTCATCCAGCTCCGATCATACGATCTGGGCTGCAACCCGACAGCCGGTGGTCCGCCAACCTGCCGCCGCTGCCTGCATGGCGTACCGTGCGATGGTGCGCCGGCAGTGTTCGTGCACGAACCGGTTGGGGGGCAGCTCGTGCCCAATGGCACCGACAAGGCGGTGCGACGTCAGCGACTTGCGGACTCTGGCGCGGAGCGCCTGCCGTTCAGTGGTGGTGATGACCACCATGCCCATGCGAGTGCCCATGCTGGTGTCCGGCGTCATGCCCTGCATGCGCAGCATGCCCGTGCTGCGGGGCGCTGGCCGGGGACCCGCAGGGGTCGGTGCCACAGTCGCCGCTTTCCACCTGCAAGGTGACGTGGGCGATGTCGAAGCGGTCGTGCAGCAGCGTGCCCAGTGCATCGCGCAGGCGGTCGCGGTCGGTGGACTCGCCCACCACCACGTGTGCGGTGAGTGCCGGGGTGCTGGAGGCCAGCGCCCAGATGTGCAGGTCGTGCACGTCGTCGACGCCGGGGTAGCTGGTCAGGGCATCGCGGACCTGGGCCAGGTCGATGCCCTTGGGCACGCCTTCGAGCAGGACGTTGATCGCTTCGCGCAGCAGCACCCAGGTGCGCGGCAGCACCCACAGGCCGATCAGTACGGCCAGCACCGGGTCGATCCAGTGCCAGCCGGTCCAGCGGATAAGCAGCGCGCCGATGATCACCGCCACCGAGCCGAGCATGTCGCTCCAGACTTCCAGATAGGCGCCCTTGACGTTGAGGCTTTCGCCGCTGCCGGCATGCAGCAGCTTCATCGCGATCAGATTGATCACCAGGCCCATCCCGGCGATCAGCAGCATGCCGTTGGAGGAAATGTCCTGTGGCGCGCGGAAGCGTTGCGCGGCCTCCCACAGGATGTAGCCGCCCACGCCAAACAGCAGCGCGCCGTTGACCAGGGCACCCAAGGCCTCGAGTCGCACATAGCCGTAGGTGCGGCGCGCATCCGCCGGGCGGCGGCTCAGGCGCACCGCCAGCAACGCGATCATCAAACCGAGCGTGTCGGTAGCCATGTGCGCGGCATCCGACAGCAAGGCCAGGCTGTTGGACACGAACGCGCCAATGACTTCGGCCACCAGGAACGTGGCTGTCAGGCCGAGCGCCCACCACAACGGTGCTTCGTGACGGATCTCGGTGGGGGCGTGGTTGTGGTCGTGTCCCATGGGTGCGCTAGCCGTATGCAATGCGCGCACCTTAGGCGCGCGCGCTGGCGGAGACTATTACACCTGCAGGTGATGCGATGACATCACCTGCCGATATGCAGCCGCCCCGCATCACGCGTTGCGAGGCTGCACCGGTCTACACCTTGGCCACCAGCTTGACCACGCTGGAAAAATCCAGCGCGCCGTTGCCGGCGCGGCTGTTCATGGCATACAGGTTGCGCGCCAGCTCACCCAGCGGAATCGACACGCCGGCCTGCACCGCAGATTCGGCCACCAGGCCCAGATCCTTGAGCATGAGGTCGTTGCCGAAGCCGCCGCTGTAGCCGCGCGATGCCGGTGCGTTGGGCAGCACGCCCGGCCACGGATTGCAGACTTCGGTGGCCCAGCTGCGGCCGGTACTGACCGCCATCATCTGCGACAGCACTGCCGGGTCCAGGCCCTGTGCGACGCCGAGCGCCAGCGCCTCGCCGGTCGCCGCCATGATCACGCCCAAGGCCATGTTGTTGCAGAGCTTGGCCACCTGGCCGGCGCCGTTGTCGCCCACGTGGAAGATGTTCTTGCCCATGGCCTGCAACACCGGGCGCGCGCGTTCCAGGACGTCGGCATCGCCACCAACGATGAAGGTCAGCGTTCCGGCGCTGGCGCCGGCGGTGCCACCGGAGACCGGCGCATCCAGCATCGCCAGCCCGCGCGCGCGCGCAGCGTCGGCCAGCTTGCGTGCGGACACCGGTGCGATGGTGCTGCAGTCGATGACCAGCGCTCCGGCCGGAATCTGCGCCAGGATGCCGCCCTCGCCCAGATACAGCCCTTCGACATGCCGGCTGGCGGGCAGCATGGAGATGACGATCTCGGCCTCTGCCAGGGTGTCGAGCGCCGAGGCGGCGACATGGGCCCCGGCGGCGGATGCGGCGTCCAGTGCGCCTTGCAGCAGATCGAATACCCGCAACTGGTGCCCGGCCTTGATCAGGTTGGCGGCCATCGGGCCGCCCATATTGCCCAGGCCGATAAAGGCGATCTTGCTCATTGTGCGATCTCCAGGAGGGAGCAACTATCAAACGGGGTGGTTGCGCGCAGGCAGGGCGATGGCGCGCGGCGCCGGAGCGACGCAGGCGATGACTGCGGCAGGCGCGGTGGCAAGCCTGCAGCACACGCGGTGGCTAAGCCTGGCGTGCACGCAGATCTGCCAGCGGATGCTGCGCCGCCGACCAGGGTGCGGTGAAAAAACCGGCAGCCCACTGCGCGTCTGCCTCGCCCAAGGTGGCCGGCTGCCAGTGCGGCTGGCGGTCCTTGTCGATCAGCAGCGCGCGGATGCCTTCGGCAAAATCGCCGTGCGCGGCGGCATGCAGCGCAACCACGTACTCGATGCGAAACGTGTCGGCCAGTGCCGCGGTGTCGGGATGACGATGCAGCTCCCACGCCAGCCGCGCCGACCCTGGCGCACCTGCCGCCAGGGTGCTGCGCGCGGCCTGCAACCAGGCATCTTCGCTTTGCAGGGCCACGATGGCAGCAACAACCTGCTCCAGCGATTCGCCAGCCACCAGGTCTGCAATCAGCTGCGCATGAAGCTGCAGCGGACCGGGCTCCATCGATTGGGCGATGCCGTGCAGAAACGCACTGAGTTGATGGCGATCGTCGTCGGCATGGCCTGTCCATGCATGTGCGCTCAAGGCATCCAGCACCGCCGCATACTGCGCGTGCTCCAGGCGTACATCGGCCAGCCCGGCGTAGATGGCGTCGCTCGCGTCGAGCGGCGCGCCGGTGAGCGCCAGAAACAGCCCGGCGCCCTGCGGCACGCGGCGCAGCAGCCAGCTGCCGCCGACATCGGGAAATAGACCCACACTGATCTCGGGCATGGCCAAGCGCGAACGCTCGGTGACCACGCGATGACTGGCGCCGGACATCAGCCCGATGCCGCCGCCCATCACGATGCCGTGGCCCCAGCACAGCAACGGCTTGGGATAGGTGTGGATGCGATAGTCCAGCCGATACTCTTCTTCGAAGAATGCCGCGGCGTGCGCATTGTCCTGCGGCCTTGCCTGTCGCAGCGCAGCGTCGGGTGCCGCGTCGCGATGCGCGCGCATGCTCTGGTACAAGCCATGCAGATCGCCGCCGGCACACAGCGCCTTTTCGCCCGCGCCGCGCAACACGACGCAAGCAATCCGAGCGTCATCGGCCCACGCACGCAATTGGGTGTCGAGCAAACGCACCATCTGCAACGACAGGCCATTGAGCGTCCTGGGTGCGTTCAAGGTCGCAATGCCGATGCAATGCCCGTCGGTGCACTCGCGTTGCTCGAACAGGACCGGTGCCTGGTCAGCCGTGCCGGTCTCCACCATCACCGCGCGCTCCATTGCGGTGCGCGTTTTTCCAGGAATGCTGCAACACCTTCGGCTTGATCGGCGTGCTCGAACAGGTCGACGAAGGCTTCGCGCTCTGCAATCAGTGCGGCAGCATGCGTGCCGTGGCGGGTGGACTGCACCAGCCGCTTGCAGGCCGCCACACTGGCCGGGCTTTGCTTGCCGGCACGCTGCGCCCAGGCGAGGGCCAGCGCGCGCGATTCGCCCTTGCCCACCACCTCCTCCACCAATCCAATCCGGTGCGCGGTGGGGGCATCGATGCGTTCGCCGAGCAGGATCATGCGCTTGGCCCAGCCCTCGCCCACCAGACGCGGCAGGTTCTGGGTGCCGCCTGCGCATGGCAGCAGGCCGACGCTGGCTTCGGGCAAGGCGAGCTGTGCGTGTTGCTCGGCGATGCGCAGATCGCAGGCCAAGGCGCACTCCAGTCCGCCGCCCATGGCATAGCCGTTGATGGCGGCGATCGAGACGCCGCGGAAGGCGCTCAAGGCTTCGAAGGCTTCGCCGAAGCGGCGCGCAGCTTCACGCGCGTTGGCCTTGTCGCCATCGGCAAATTGCTTGAGGTCGGCACCGGCGCTGAAGAACTTGTCGCCTTCGCCGGTGATGACCAGCGCATACACGCTGCGGTCGGCATCCAGTGCGCGCACCAGGTCGCGCAAGGCCGCCAGGCTGTGCACGGTCCAGGTATTGGCCGGTGGATTGCTGAGCGTGACGATGGCCACATGGCCGTCGCGCTGCATCTGCAAGCCGGTATGGGCGTGTGCTTCCCAGTCGCTCATCGCAGTTCCTCCTCGCCGTTGAGCAGGTGACGCGCCACGATCATGCGCATCACTTCGTTCGTGCCTTCCAGAATGCGATGCACGCGGCTGTCGCGCAGCAGGCGCTCGATCGGATATTCGCGGATGTAGCCGTAGCCACCATGGATCTGCAGGGCGTCGTCGCAGATGGCAAAGCCGGCATCGGTGGCGAAGCGCTTGGCCATCGCGCACCACACCGTGGCATCGTGGCTGCCGGCATCGAGCTTGCGTGCGGCGGTGTGCACCATCTGCCGCGCGGCCACCAGTTGCGTTGCCATGTCGGCCAGCTTGAACTGCAGCGCCTGGAAATCGGCCAGTTTCTTGCCGAACTGGCGGCGCTCGCCCATGTAGCGACGCGCGGCGTCCAATGCGCCCTGCGCGGCCCCCAGCGAGCAGGCGGCGATATTGATGCGGCCGCCGTCCAGGGCCTTCATCGCCATCTTGAAGCCCTCGCCTTCCTTGCCCAGCAGATGGCTGGCGGGGACGCGCACGTCGGTGAAGGTGATGCCGCGCGTGGGCTGGCTGTTCCAGCCCATCTTTTCTTCCTTACGGCCGTAGCTGATGCCAGGCGCGTCGGCCGGCACCACGAACGCGCTGATGCCGCGGGCACCGTCGTCGCCGGTGCGCGCCATCACCACCAGGACATCGGTGGCGCCCGCGCCGGAAATGAAGGCTTTGCTGCCGTTGAGCACGTAGCTGTCGCCGTCGCGCTGCGCACGCGTCTTGAGCGACGCTGCATCCGAACCGCTGCCCGGTTCGGTCAGGCAGTACGAGCCCAGCCTGGCGCCGCTGGTCATCGCCTCGCCCCACTGCGCGCGCACCGCGTCGGTGCCGTAGCTGGCAATCAGCCAGGTGGCCATGTTGTGGATGCTGATGAAGGCCGACGTGGATGGATCGACCGTGGCCAGTTCCTCGAACACCACTGCCGCATCGAGCCGGCGCATGCCCAGGCCGCCCACGCCTTCGTCGGTATAGAGGCCGCAAAAGCCGAGTTCGGCGGCCTTGGCGATCGCCTCGCGCGGGAAGTGGCCTTCCGCATCCCATTGCGCGGCATGCGGGGCAAGTTCCTTGTCGGCGAAGTCGCGCGCGGCGGCGCGGAAGGCTTCCTGCTCGTCGTTCAGATCGGCCGCGTTGGGGTGTAGCTGGATGGCTGCATTCATGGCGATCGGGTCACTTGAGAGAGATGGTGGTGTTGACGCCGTGGCCCAGCGTTTCGTCGTCGAACCAGCGCGCAGTCACGGTCTTGGTCTGGGTGTAGAACATCACCACCTGTTTGCCGTACGGGCCCAGGTCGCCGAGCTTGGAGGCGCGCGAGCCGGTGAACGAAAACAGCGGCACCGGCACCGGAATCGGCACGTTGATGCCGACCTGGCCCACATCGATGTCTTCCTGGAAACGCCGCGCGGCCGCACCGGATTGGGTGAACAATGCCGTGCCGTTGCCATTGGGATTGGCGTTGACCAAGGCGATGGCTTCGTCCAGCGTGGCGGCTTCCAGAATCACCAGCACCGGTCCGAAGATTTCTTCGTCGTAGATGCGCATGCCGGGTTTGACGCCGGAGAAGATGGTCGGGCCGACAAAGTTGCCCTGCTCGAACCCCGGCACGCTCGGGGCGCGACCATCCAGTTCCAGCGTGGCGCCCTGCTCCACGCCGGAGGCGATCAAGCCTTCCACCCGCTCGCGCGCGGCGCAGGAAATCAGCGGGCCAACCTCGGTGCCCGGGGCGTTGCCGGCGCCGATCTTCAAGCCCTTGGCCTTGGCCACCAGCTGCGGGATCCACGCGCGCGCTTCACCCACCAGCACCAGCGTGGACGCCGCCATGCAGCGCTGGCCGGCAGCACCAAATGCGGCACCGACCATCGCATTGAGGGTCTGCTCCTGGTTGGCGTCCGGCAGCACCACGGCGTGGTTCTTGGCGCCCATCATGCATTGCACGCGCTTGCCGGCCAGCGAGGCGCGGCGATAGACGTGCGTGCCCACCTTGGTGGAGCCGACGAACGACAGCGCCTTGATGTCCGGGTGATCGCACAGCGCGTTGACCACGTCCTCGCCGCCATGCACGACGTTGAGCACGCCCTTGGGAATGCCGGCTTCCAGCGCAAGTTCCACCAGCCGCATGGTCACCATCGGGTCCTGCTCGGAGGGCTTGAGCACGAAGGTGTTGCCGGTCGCGATGGCCATCGGGAACATCCACAGCGGAATCATCGCCGGGAAGTTGAACGGGGTGATGCCCGCGCACACGCCCAACGGCTGCAGCAGGCTGTAGGTATCCACGCCATTGGCCACGTTGTTGGCCAGCTCGCCCAGCTGCAGGTTGCCGATCGCCGCGGCGTGCTCCACCACTTCCAGCCCACGGAACACATCGCCTTCGGCATCGGCCAGGGTCTTGCCCTGCTCGGCGCTCAGCAGCGCGGCCAGCTCGGGCATGTGCTCGCGGATCAGCTGCTGGTACTTCAGAAAGATGCGCGCGCGCGTGCCGATCGGCGTCTTGCGCCAGCTGGTGAAGGCGCGGCTGGCCGCAGCCACTGCCGCGTCCACTTCGGCGGTGGTGGCGAACGGCACCTGCGCCAGCACCGACTGGTCGGCCGGATTGACCACGTCCTGCCAACGGTCGCTGGCAGAGATCACCAACTCGCCGTCGATCAACAGGGACACGCGGGGGACGGATTCGCTCATTGCAGGCTCGCTCGAAGAAGACATCGGGCCGGACGGCCCAGTGCTTCGCATTGTTCGCAGCGCGCACTCGCATTCCCAGCCAGCATCTGCTTAATCGCGCTAAGCTGGCGGCACAATTTTGCGAATCTTGCGAATGCCCCAGTCGCAGTCTCCGTTACGCCACCAGCTTGGCCTGCGCCTGCAGCGGCTGCGTCAGCGCCACGGCCTGACCCAGGCCGAGCTGGCGCGCCGGCTAGGGCTGTCGCCGAGCTATCTCAACCAGATCGAGCGCAACCAGCGCCCGCTCACCCTGGCGATCCAGCAGCGGCTCAAGGCCACGCTGGGCGATCTGGACGGCCTGCTGGACCTGGACGACCCGGCCGCGCTGGTCGAACCGCTGGACGAATCGCTGCGCAGCCTGGGCCATACGCTGTCGCCGGCCGAGCTGCGGGCGCTTACCGGCAACCTGCCGCAGGTGGCGCAGGCGCTACTGGACCTGCATCGCGCCCACCAGCAGCTGCTCGAGCGCAATGCTGCGCTGGAGGTGCAGATCGGGGTGGAGCACGCCGCCCTGCCCTCGCTGTCGCCCGGCGAACAGGTGCGCCACTACTTCAACCGCGCGCACAACTACCTGCCCGAGCTGGATGAACATGCCGAGGCGCTGTATGCCGAACTGGGGCTGACCCCGGAAAACCTGCCGCTGCGGCTGCGCCAACGGCTGGCCGACCGCCACGGCCTGCTCGTGCAGGAGGCCACCGACCTGCAGAGCGACAAGCGCGCCGTGGATGCGCAGGCGCGCGTGCTGTGGCTGCCGGCGCATCTGCGCCCCGGCCAGCAGGCTTTCCAGATGGCCGCGCAGCTGGCATTGCTGGAATGCGCACCGTTGCTGGACGCGCGCATTGCCGATGCCGGCTTCGCCGATGCCGAGCGCATCGCGCTCTCGCGCATCGGGTTGTCCAATTATTTCGCCGGCGCGCTGGTGATGCCGTACAGCCAGTTCCTGCACAGCGCACAGCGCTCGCGCTACGACATCGAATGGCTGGCGGACCGCTTCGGGGTCGGCTTCGAGGCGGTGTGCCATCGGCTCAGCACCCTGCAGCGACGGGGGGCGGCCGGGCTGCCGATCTTCTTCATGCGGGTGGATCGGGCCGGCAATGTCTCCAAGCGCCACTCGGCCACCGACTTCCATTTCTCGCATGTCGGCGGCGCCTGCCCGCTGTGGATCGTGTACGAGGCATTCAACCAGCCCGACCGCATCCTGACCCAGATTGCGCGCATGCCCGACGGACGCCGCTATTTCTGGCTGGCGCGGCAGGTCAGCAGCGGCGCGCCGGGCTATGGCCGCCCGCGCAAGACCTTCGCACTGGCGATGGGATGCGACCTGCGCCATGCCGACCAGTTGGTGTATGCGCGCGGCTGGGATCTGGGCGCGGTGGACGATGCGGTGCCGATCGGCCCGGGCTGCCTGACCTGCGAGCGCAGCGATTGCGTGCAGCGCGCCTTCCCTGCACTGCCCCGGCTCGCCGCCAGCACACGGTAGCGGCGAGACCACGGTGCCAGGCGGCACCCTGGGCAACTTCGGCTGGCCGAACCGGCACCCACCGCGGAAGTGTGACCAAGCAAGCGCTAGCGCTGCAGTGCAGCATTCCAAGCTGAGATAGCTGCCGCAAAATGCTTCATTGGAATGGAATGACTCGCGCTTCTACCCTGAAGCGGACACATGCAGGACAAGGGGACGCCAGCGCGACATCGTTCGCCGCAGCGCCACAGCAACCAACGCTCCAGTAACACCGCACCGCACCACTCCGCCATGCCCGCTCGGCCGCGCCAGACCCATGTCGGCGCCGGTGGGCCACGGCAGCTACCACCACTCATTCGGTCACTTTGTCCTGGGAGGGATCAACCGATGCCTGTTCACCACACCGGCCATTCGGCCAGCCGGCGCCTGCGCCGCACGCCGGTCCGCGACGTCCTCTGCACCACCATCGCCCTGGTCCTGGCCACCGCCTTCAGTGCGCAGGCCCAGGACACCGCGCCTGCCGCGCCGCCAGCCACCGGCAGCAGCAGCGCCGCCAGCGGCCAGGCGCCGGTAACCCTGGACAACATCACCGTGATCGGCCAGCGCGCCAGCCTCAACCAGGCCGTGCAGACCAAGCAGATGTCCGATCACGTCATGGAAGTGATCTCGGCCGACAACATGGGACAGATGCCCAATGTCACCGTGGCCGAAGCGCTGGTGCGCCTGCCCGGCGTCAACGGCACCCGCGACCGCGGCAACGAAAGCCTGGCCACCGTGCGCGGCCTGGGCCCGCGCATGACCATGGGCACCGTCAACGGCCGCGAGATCGCCTCCTCCGAACCCAACCGCGCGGTGCGCTGGGAAGTGTTTCCCACCGAGATCGTCTCCACCGTCAAGGTCTACAAGACCCAGTCGGCGGATCTGGTCGCCGGCGGCCTGGCCGCCACCGTGGACATCTCCACCATCAGTCCGCTCGACTACACCGGCCCCGGCTTCGTCGGCACCGCCGGCCCGGTGTTCTACGACCACGCCAAGGATGTGGACGGCTACAACCCGTGGGGCAGCCGCCTCGGCGCCAGCTGGGTGCACAAGATCAACGACAACCTGGCGGTGGCGCTGGGCGCCACGTATCAGAAGCAGAAAAACGCCAACTCCTCGATCGGCAGCTGGGGCTATACCGATGCCGCCACCTCGCGCGATGTGGATGGCGACGGCACCGTGGACCCCACCCCTTTCGGCGCAGCCGACCAGCTCAAGCTGACCGAGCAGACCCGCACCGGTGCGATGGGCACCGTGCAGTGGCGCTCGGGCAACTTCGAACTCAAGTTCGACGGCCTGTATTCGCGCATCGAGATCGACGAAGACCAGTTGCAGAACTGGTTCAACGGCCTGGCCTTCAGCACCTTCTCGACCGGCGCCAATCCGTACACCACGCCGGGCTCCTCCTACACCATCGTCGATGGCGACGTGGTGGCCGGCACCCTGGCCAATTCCAACCTGCAGGTCGACCATGTGGTCAGCCACTACAACGAGGTCAAGACGCTGACCGCCGGCGGTTTGAACGCCAAGTGGAGCGGCGATGTGTGGACGCTGGGCAGCGACCTGTCGTTCTCGCAGGCCAAGCGCGACAACACCTGGCAGGCCGTGCGCTTCGGCAGCAACCCGGACACCGTTTCGTTCGATTTCCGCCGCAGCGTCACTCCCACCATCAGCACCAGCTCGGACACGCCCGAGTGGGGCATCAACGGCCAGACCGAGCCGCAGGCGCTGCGCGACAAGATCGCCGCGCTGGCGCTCAACGCCAGCCGCGCGGTGGACGCAGGTCCGTTCAATTCGCTGGAGTTCGGTGCGCGCGCGGCACGACGCGAAAAACAGAACCGCCGCTTCATCGGCAACCAGTCCGGATTCGATCAACCGATCGCGGCATACCAGGACCTGATCTATCCGGTCACCATGCCCGACTTGAACGTGCCCACCCTGACCGGCGGCAACATGGCCGAGATCGCGCGGGTGGGCTTTGGCGGTTTCGATCCGGGCACGCTCGACGAACAACTGCTCGACCATTGGAACGTCAAGGAAGATGTGCGCGAAGCCTTCGCCAAGGCGGTCTTCAGCTCGCAACTGTTCGGTACCGATGTCACCGGCAATGTAGGCGTGCGCCTGGTCAACACCAAGACCACCAGCGACGGTTTCGATTCGGTGGGCAGCACCATCCAGCCCAGCACCGACAGCAAGGAATACACCGACGTCCTGCCCAGCGCCACGCTCAATTTCCTGATCGACGACCAGCGCATCCTGCGCTTTGCGGTGGCCAAGGTCATCGCGCGTCCGCCGCTGGACGAGCTGCGCACCGGCCGTCGCCTGGACGACCCCAGCGTCACCGTCGGCCAGCTCACCGGCAGCGGCGGCAACCCGCAGCTGGACCCCTTCAAGGCCACCCAGGTCGACGTGTCCTACGAGTGGTACTTCCATAAGGAAGCCTTGGCGGCGTTGGCGGTGTACCGCAAGGAAGTGGATTCCAGCATCGGCTACCGCACCGACCGCGAAATCATCAACGGCCTGGATTACCTGGTCAGCGCGCCCTTCAATGGCGGCGGCGGCCATATCAACGGTGTCGAACTCACCTTCCAGACGCCGTTCTATTTCATCCCGCACATGGAAAATTTCGGCGTCTACTCCAACTTCTCGTTGGTGGATTCCAACCTCAAGGAATTCTCGCCCGAAGACAACCCGCTGCCGCTCAGCGGCCTGGCACGCAAGACCGGCACCTTCGACCTGTGGTACAGCAACGGCACCTTCGAAGCGCGTGTGGGTTACAAGTACCACAGCCCCTACACCGTGGTGTACGGCTGGAATGCCGCGCGCCTGGCACGCCTGCAGAGCGAAGGCACGGTGGATCTGAGCCTGAACTGGCAGTACAGCAAGCAGCTGGGCTTCCGCTTCCAGGCCGGCAATCTCACCAACGAGCCGCTGCGCGCCTACACCGACAACAAGCCCAATCGTCTGGCCAACCAGGACGATGGCGGCTACCAGGTGTTCGGCCGCCGTTACCAGCTGGAAGCGACCTACCGGTTCTAAGCGCCGTCAACAACACAGTGGCGCTCACCGCAAGGCGGGCGTGCTCGGTGCTCGATGTTCGGTGCGGCAGATACCGCTCGTACACTGAGGTGCTGAGCGCACCGCCAGCACCGGCCTGACGACCGCTAAGTTTTGTTGGCCACCCTATGCGTTGCCAGATCGGCTGCGAGCACTTGAACGCAGCCAATCCGATCAACGCGCATCTGCACAAAGCAGCAGCCGCAGTGTGGACTGCAATCTGCAATCCACGTTTGGATTCTGCACAGCGGCCGTGCAGCAGCGCGGTTGCCTGCGGCATGCTGTCACCTGCTCCACGTTTATCAGTCGAGGAATTGCATGCGCTCACCACGCCGTCTCTGGACGCCCGCGCTACTGGCGCTGGCCATTTCCACCTCCGCACACGCCGGCCGGGCGCCGGCCACGCTGTATCTCGGCGCGGACCTGTCCTACGTCAACGAGATGGAGGAATGCGGCGTGCAATACCGCGAGAACGGCGTGGTCACCGATCCGTTCGAACTTTTCCACGCACATGGCGCCAACCTGGTGCGGGTGCGCCTGTGGAACGATGCGCGCTGGACCAAATACAGCGACCTGTCCGACGTCAAGAAAACCATTGCGCGTGCGCGCGCGCAAGGCATGCAGGTGTTGCTGGACCTGCACTACTCCGACGATTGGGCCGACGGCGAAAAACAGCTGATTCCCAAGGCCTGGGCCAGCATCACCGACACCGACGAGCTGGCGCGCACGCTCTACGGCTTCACCTACGACACGCTCAGCGCACTCGACCGCGCCGGCCTGATGCCGGAGCTGGTGCAGGTGGGCAACGAAAGCAATTCCGACCTGATGGACAGCACGCCGTGGGACAAGAAGCGCCCGATCAACTGGCAGCGCAACGCCAAGCTGTTCAATGCCGGCATCAAGGCAGTGCGCGACATGAGCGCGCGCTCCGCCATCAAGCCGCGGGTGATGCTGCATATCGCCCAGCCGGAAAATGTGGAGCCGTGGTTTGCCGCGGCCACCAAGGCCGGGGTCACCGATTTCGATCTGATCGGCATCAGCTACTACCGCAAGTGGTCCACCCAATCGATGGCGCAGCTGGGCAAGACCATCAAGCGCCTGCGCGGGCGTTACGACGCCGATGTGGTGGTCGTGGAAACCGCGTATCCGTGGACGCTGGACGCCGGCGACACCTCGCATAACCTGCTCGGCGAAGACTCGCTGATTGCCGGCTACCCGGCCACACCGCAGGGCCAAGCGAAGTACATGGTCGATCTCACCCAACTGGTCATCGATACCGGTGGCGCCGGCGTGGTGTATTGGGAACCGGCATGGACCAGCAGCAGTTGCAAGACGCGCTGGGGCACCGGCTCGTCATGGGAAAACGCCAGCTTCTTCGACTTCAAGCACGGCAACGAGGTGCTGCCGGCGATCGACTTCATGCGCCACCCGTACACCGGTGTGCCTGCGTCGCGTAAGCCCAACGCAAGCGAACATGCTGCGAGTACACCAGACCGTTCCGCAGAAGCCGGCAAAAGGACGCAACCATGAGTGGCATCAATCGGCGTGAGTTGCTGCGCGGCATGCTGGCCAGTGGCATGAGCGCCGCATTGCCGGTGGGCACGGCCGGTGCACTGGTGTCTGCCGGCGCTACGGCTGCCCCGGCCGCTGCAAAAGACACCCCAACACCTGTGCCGTTGGGCGATGCAGCGCTGGCGCCGCGTGAGCGACTGCTGTTCGACTTCGGTTGGCGCTTCCACCTGGGCCACGCCAGTGATGCATCGCGCGATTTCGAGTTCGGCACCTTTCAGCGCAGCTTCGCCAAGGCCGGCAAGGACACCGCCACCGCCGCGCAACTGGCGTTCGACGACAGTGCCTGGCAGCAGGTAGACCTGCCACACGACTGGGCCGTCAGCCTGCCATTTCGGCAGGAGCCGATCTCCGCCGCCATGACCGAGGAAGACCCGGCCGCCGCACATGGCTACAAGCCACTGGGCACAAGCTTCCCGGAAAACAGTGTGGGTTGGTATCGGCGCACGCTGCAGATTCCGGCAAGCGATCTGGGCAAGCGAATCTGCCTGGTGTTCGACGGTGTGTTCCGCGACTGCATCGTGTTCTGCAACGGCCATATCGTCGGCCGCAATGCCAGCGGCTACTGTGGCTTCGAAGTCGACCTCAGCGAGGTGCTCGACTATGGGAAGCCCAACATCATCGCCATTCGCGTGGATGCCACGCTGGGCGAGGGCTGGTTTTACGAAGGCGCCGGCATCTACCGGCACCTGTGGCTGCAGAAGACCGACCCGCTGCATCTGCCGCAAGATGGCGTGTTCGTGCGCAGCACCGTGCAGGACGGCAACGCCACTGCGCAGCTCTCCACCGAGGTGCACAACGACGGCACAGCGCCACGCCAATGCGTGGTGCAGGCGCGCATCACCGCACCGGATGGACGCACCGTTGCCCAGGCAGCCAGCGCAACCATCACGGTTGCGCCGGGCCAGGTGCAGGTCGTCGAACAGACCCTGCCGCTCGGCCAGGCTGCGCTGTGGTCGATCGACACCCCGCAGCTCTATAGTTTGACTACCAGCGTGCACAGCGATGGCAAAGCGGTCGATGCATTGGTCACACCGTTCGGCGTGCGCAGCATCGCCTTCGATGCGCAGCGCGGCTTTTTATTGAATGGCGCACCGCTCAAGCTGCACGGCACCAACAATCACCAGGACCATGCCGGCGTCGGCACCGCCATCCCGGACGCCTTGCACGAATGGCGCTTGCGCCAGCTCAAATCGATGGGCTGCAACGCCTACCGCAGCTCGCACAATCCGGCCACACCGGAATTGCTCACGCTGTGCGACCGGCTGGGCATGTTCGTGATCGAAGAAACCCGGCGCATGTCCACCGACCCCGAAGCCATGGGCGAACTGGAGACGATGGTACGGCGCGGCCGCAATCATCCCAGCGTCATCCTGTGGTCGCTGGGCAATGAAGAACCGCAACAGGTCACGGAGCGCGGCGCACGTATCGTCGCCCGCATGCAACAACGCGTGCGCCAGCTCGACCCCACACGCCCCACCACCTTTGCCATGGATAAGGGCTTCGGCGATGGCGTCGGCCAGGTGGTCGATGTGGTGGGCTTCAATTACCGCACCAGCCAGATGGACGGCTTCCACGCCCAATACCCGCACATTCCAATCTACGGCAGCGAAACCGGCAGCACCGTGTCGGTGCGCGGCAACTACCAGCGCGACGACAAACGCGGCTACACCCGCGCCTACGACCTCGACCACCCCTGGTGGGCCAGTACCGCCGAAGCGTGGTGGAGCTATGTCGCGCAGCGCCCGTACATCGCCGGCGGCTTCATCTGGACCGGCTTCGACTACCGCGGCGAACCCACGCCCTACAACCGCTGGCCGAATGTCGCCTCGCAGTTCGGCGTCCTCGACAGCTGCGGCTTTCCCAAGGACAACTACTGGTACTACTGCGCGCAATGGACCAGCGAGCCGGTGCTGCACCTGTTCCCGCACTGGAACTGGGACGGCCTGCTGCAAGCCGACGACAACGGCCACGTACAGGTCTGGTGCCACAGCAATCTCGAAGCGGTCGAACTGCTGGTCAACGGCGTCAGCCAGGGCCTGCAGCAGGTGCCCGCCTATGGCCACGTTGAATGGCGCGTGGCCTATGCGCCCGGCGTGATCGAAGCGCGTGGCTATCGTGCAGGCAAGCTGGTGCTCAGCGAACGCCGAGAGACCGCCGGCAAGCCGGCCGCGATCTGCCTGAGTTGCGACCGCGAAGCACTGCGCGCAGATGCGGAAGACGTAGCCGTGGTGAAGGTGGAAATCGTCGATGCGCAAGGACGCCTGGTGCCAACCGCCGACAACCACGTGCAGTTCACCGTGCGCGGCCCCGCACGCCTGATCGGCGTCGGCAACGGCGACCCCAGCAGCCACGAGGACGACAAGGCGCCGCAACGCAAGGCGTTCAATGGGCTGTGTGCGGCGCTGGTGCAGACCACGCGCACGGCTGGTGACATCGTGTTGCAAGCCAGTGCGCCAGGCCTGGCACCGGCCACCTTGCGCGTGAATATCGAAGCGGCTGAGCCACGCGCGTCGGTTGCATGATGCGAACCGTGACAGCAACTGGGCACGGGGTCTGACTGCCGTACGATGCTAACGGCCGAGAATGGCCGCCAGCACCGTACGGCCAATCCGCGTCACCGAAATGCCCATGCGCTGAATTGGGGCAGCTCGTAATTCCCACTGGCTTGTCCGCAAATGCGGGGGTCTTTCTGCGCAAATTTCAGTGGCGCCGACACCTTGAACAAAGGTTGCGAAGATTCTTCCAAAAAAAATGCACACCAACCGAAAACTTCATACGGTTGCATTTCAATGCACGGCATCTAAGCCACTTTCGAGCGAACATGCCGATTACACATCCGATATAGTTCGATTCTGCATACCAAGCTTTGCCAAATTGATCCAGACAACCTCCGATACATCGTAAAAACGCGAATGACATCGCATTTCTCACTTTTATATGTCTCGCCAAGACAAGGTCGCTTCCCGAGTTCAGTACTGCACATCACACCAGCGACCTCATAATATTCCAGTTATAGAATTGATATAACTTCAGTAACCTCATTTATCTTTATACGTTACCCCTTGTGTCATGCGATGACATTTAACCGGGCGTGGCAGGCCGTATTTTAACGCCATACAACGAATCGCCCCTGCAAACTTACTCGACACCGCAGCACGTAAGAATGCGCATCCACTTGACCCAGTTAATATTCGGCGCGAAAGCTGCGTCGCTTAGACCCCGAAATAATGGCGCTACATCATTTCAGTAAAATACTCAATCATTTAACTCAAATCCAACTGATAGTTGGAAAAATTCTTTACACACAAGAAGATCATCGTCGCTCCCACTCCTCTTGAACCGACATCTTCAACTTAACTGATCAAAGTTGTCCATGCGGCGCAGTTATAAGGACCTCCCCACGGACGTACGCTAACCCCACGCGAAACGCATGAATGCACACCTTGTCCAACTAGATCACTAAAAGTGAATAATCAACAAATTCTATTCAGACGCGCTATCACGACATGAATAATCCAACGTCAAAGAGAATTATGCGCCTCCCAATCGTCATCCTTGGGAGTGCACTGATCAGTGCAGCGGTCTATTCATATCAGCACAGCTCCCAAAGCACTGTGGCACTAGCTGCCGGCGCAAGTAACAACAGGAGCATTGAAAATCATCACAAGGCCACGAACCATCGTGAAGCCGGTCAGTCCAGAACAGAAATTCGACAGTCATACGACAGTGACTTCACCATGCATGAAGGCACAAAGCCATTTACGGCAGCGGATGTTCAGTCCCATCTGAAGAATTTCTTTTCTCGCTTCTATGCAGACCCGCCGATGTCTCGCGCGGAGCGCAGTGCATTTGCCGCACAATTATCAGCTGCCATTGACGCCAATCCAGAGACAAGAAAAGCTGTTGCTGAATTCTACAGTCAGATGCCCGCCAAGGATGCAATGGATCGGGACATCATGCGAAACATGCTAGCGCTAAGCGATGACGGCAGGTCCATGCTCCTGGATGAAGCTAACAGAATCTGGGATAGCAAAGACAAGAGTCTGTATGCGCATATGTACGAGACCTATTCGAACATGCCGGGTCAAGCCTCGCGAAGCGTTCTAGCTAACGCAGTGTCAAGCCTCAACGACCGCAGTACCGATACGCGCACAGCGGTAGCTGCGTTGAACTTTATCGGTACGATCGAAAAGGATGACTCCGCCGACGCTGGCAAGTTGCGATCAAATACGGTGTCTCAGTTGAACTCAATTGTAGTCGGCAACAGCGAAGAAGTCGTACGCGGTCTGGCGGCGCAAAAGATCTATCGGCTTTCATCACCGGAGAGCGCCGCAGATGCAGCGGTGGGTTTCCTGGGACACGCAGCGAATACCTCTCTGGTCATGCAGACGCTTGACTCGATCAACAGTGGTGACGTCGAGTTGACACCCCCACTCCGATCCGCGCTAACAAACGTGGTGGCTCGGCCGTCGGCGTCGAACCAAGAACGCGAGCGATTTAACGAGGTAATGGCATCAGGCCATAGCTAGATAATCCACAACCGGACGCTCCACAGCACAACTCAATGCAATTCAAATATTTTCTTAGATCGAAAATTTTAGCATACGAACCACTTCGCGAACAGAAGAATATCCGCATGAAACCGAGCTTTACCGAATAAAACCATTTCACTCGGCCACCAAGATCGAATTCTGAAATATCAGCACACTAGAATCACTGCCTAAATGTGGCGCGACATTCAGCCCCACGTGATGACGACCAGCCACTTCATTCAATAAATAATAGAATATGATCGAATTATGCTCCACCCCTCTTCGATGTAATTGCTCCATGCCGCTAGCAATGCGCACCAGATATTAACTAATCTTATTCTAGCGCTGGCCAATTGGTGCCGCGCAATTTCATATGCAATAAAACTCGCCCAATAATTTTGCAGTTGGCTGTTGAACTTGCGGAACCTTTGCCGCGCCTCTTATTTTATTTTATCTCGCACACCATCCCATACAAGCGGTACCACCCAAAATATTTTCAGAGGACTGAAGAATGTCATTTTCCCGAAATAAGTTTTTACCAGTCGTTCTTGCCTCTCTCACGACTATCGGCATGGCGCAGGCAGCCGAACTCACAACTTCCTTTCAAGGATGGTTAGGGAAAAATCAGAAGTCGGAGTTCGTCGATGCATCACGATGGGCCTCTTGCTACAACAACGGGGGCGGGGAATGTGTTGTCGTATCACTAACATCTGGTACCAGCCAGTGTTACGAGCAATCGTTTGATATGGGCGTTGGTTATGAGCTCCCAGCACCCGGGGGCTGGGGTCCGTTCTCGTTGAGCGGCAGCAAAGGTTATAGCTGGAGCTCATGTCACGAACGCAGTGAAACTACGCAGTGTCAGCCTAAGCCCGGGTTCAAGGGCCGTGCAGCGGTCTTAATGGGTGAGCGCTGGGGTACGCTCAAGGCAACGGGTGGAAAACCGTATCGCTACGATCACGATGGCACTTGCCCGCAGCACTGGAGTCATACTGCAAGGGCAGGCTTCAAGTTTCTGATATCTCAATGCGAATACTCGGGCGGAACATTTACCAAGGACGGTTATCTCCCGGAATTTGAAAATCTGACATGTGATTACGAAAAGATTTAAGGGCTTCTTTGAAGGCCCGGCGACGAATCTGTGAATTTTTTACGTGAGCAGGTACTGAAGCCGCAGAAGCCCGTGCTTGCTTAGTCCAGCAAGCACGGGCCTGTCAACGCAGGCTTCCCTCTTTGAACGTACGCAGGTTTACTCAATCGTCGCCAACAGCCTCACTATCTGAGCGAGCCCTAACTCAATCTCATGCAACGACATGCCATCCGCGCCTAGTCGCAGATGCTGCGGGCATGTATAGGGGGCAGGGTCAAGACTCAGGGCACAGCGTGACGCGAATACGTGATCTCTCTCCAGCGCTTCGCCTGATGCATCTAGAGCCTGCGAAGCAGCCTAGCCATAGCAACGCACCTCCCCCGCAACGCACGGCCGCGAGGGATCGCAAGCCCTCATCGCAAACGCGAAAACGCACCAATCCCCGCAATCGCCAGTCGCTCGGCAGGCACCGCGGTTTCCGCGAACGACAGCCGCAGGTAGCGGATCTGGCGGACTTCGGGGAAGTTCAACCGCTGGGTCGAGAGCGCATAGGCGATATTGGACAGCTCGCCGGCACCGGCGGGCTGCCACTGCCGGCCATCTTCACTGGTTTCGGCGCGATAGCCTTTCGGCGGCGCCGCACCGTTCATGACCGTGCGCGAGGGCGTGAGGCTGAAACCGGCAACCTGACGCAGCGCACCCAAGTCGATGGTCACCTGCACGGGGTGACCCTGGGTGGGAGCTGGCGTGATCCAGATCGTGCTGGCATCGTCGTCCAGCAACGTATCCGCCCCTGGCGCGCTCGCCTCGACGATGCGCCAGCCAGCGCTGGACAGCACGTCCGGCGCGGTCGCCGTCGGCCGCGCGACCGGCACCGGCGCAACCGCGCGGAACAACGCGAATTCGCTGATCGCCGGGCACACCGGGGCCTCAAGCACGACCAGGCGCACCCGGCGCGCAGCGATCGGGCGATCCAGCCGCAAGATGCGCTGCGCACCGATGCACTGCGCTTCTGCCAGCCGCCGCCATTGCCCATCGGCCTCGGCCTCGACTGCGAAGCGGGTGACGCGCACGCCCAGCGGCAGGTATTCGCGTAGCCGGATCAGATCGAAGCTGTGCACTGCCGACAGCTCCAGCGTCAGCGTTGGCGTGGTGACCGCGTCCGGCGTAGACCAGTAGCTGTCCGGCTGGCGGTCGAGCACGCGCGCCGGCTCGAACCCGTCACCGCGTGACGCACTGGCGCTGGCCTTGGCGCCCTTGGCCAGATCGATAGCGAAGCTGGCGCGAATGGCGTCGCCGAAACTCTGCAGCACCGCCACGTCGTGGTCGGAAATGCGGCCGCGTCGGTCGGGCGGGAGATTGAGGTTCATGTTGGTGCCGCGCGCAACCGAGGTGTCGAAATAGCGCACCAGGTTTTCCGGGCTACGCACCTTGCCGTCTTCATCGGCATGGTAGAACCAGCCCGGGCGGATCGACGTGTTGGTTTCAGCTGGCCACCACAGCGCCCCGCCGCGCACGCCGGAATTGCCGTTTTCCTGGGTGTACGGGGCATTGGGCATGGTCGGCCAGCTCGGATCGCCAGCGATGCCGTCCTCGTTGCCGCCCCAGCGGATATCGGCGCCGAGTGGGTCGAAGGTGCAGGCCATTGGTTGGTACTGGTGCACCAGCTCGATCATCCGTGGCCAGTTGTAGTACGCCGGCGCGTCGATCTTGCGTGATTCGCGTACGCCACCGTAATAGCCGTCACCGCCATTGGCACCGTCGAACCAGAACTCGAACAGGTCGCCATAGCCGGTGCAGAGTTCGACGATCTGTTTGCGGAAATAGTCGATATAGCCGGGGCGCCCATACTCGGCGTGGTTGCGATCCCAGGGCGAGAGGTAAAGTCCGAACGCCAGGCCAGCGCGTCGGCACGCCGCTGCCATTTCGCCGACGATGTCGCCCTTGCCATTCTTGTAGGGCGAGTTGCGAATGCAATGCTCGGTCAGGCGTGTCGGCCAAAGACAGAAACCATCGTGGTGTTTGGCCGTGAAAATGAGTCCTTTCAGATTGCCGGCCTTGGCTGCTGCGACAATTTGATCGGCTGAAAAATCGCTGGGATCGAACTTGCGCGGATCCTCGTCGCCGTAGCCCCATTCCTTGTCGGTGAAGGTGTTCATCGCAAAATGCACGAAGGCGTATTGCTCCCACCGATGCCACCGCAGCTGGCGTGCGCTGGGCACTGCGCCCCACGGCACCGGCCCGTTGGCGCGCGGCGTCTGCGCGATCCGGGCCGCTGATGTACTGAAGCTGGCGGCAGCGGCCGCCACACCCGTGGCAAGAAAGGTACGACGATCGATCATTGGCGCCTCCAACATTGCACAAGCTTCGATCTTAGCTTTTCCAAAGACGAAAGAGTTCCAACCCTGAAGCGACACGCGTGGGTGCAAGGCACGGCACATATACACGCAGGCCCTGCACAGATTGCGTTGACGCGCGTGCCAGCAACTGCGCGCATTCGTGGCTTGGCGGCCGATGACCTCGGCCTGCGCCGTATCGTTGGTGCTCGCATGTCCATGCTGTTTCCGCATGCCAAGCGAGCTCCGCGAACAGGACAAGCAATGGCTGTCCAAAGACAATCAGCATCGTCCGCACGACAGCTGGGGCGGACTGACATGTGCCAAGTATTGGCTTCAATAGTGACCGTAATCTGCTTGTTTTGGCTGACACTGACTTGCCGGGAGCCCACAGGCCGCCGCCTTTCAGCAACTGCATTGGCTGATCGGGCCACCCTCTCCGGCAGCGGAACAGCCTGGCCGGTGACACACGCGGCAGCGGGGATGCTGCAGTCATCTTCTGCCGCAGAAGCATGCTTAAGCGATCCGGCAATGGCAAAGCACTCGACGAGATCAGTGTCTTGCAGCGCTCTGCCAAGCGCAAGGCAACTACAGCGTGACCCCCGCCGGAGATGCGACACGCCAGTGCATGGCACACCGCAACCGCGGTCCCTTCTCCCGCCTGCGGGGGAAGGTGCCCGAAGGGCGGATGGGGGGCGTCTGACCTTCAGCCCGATGCCTCTGGCCAGCTTGGTGGGCCGGAGATGCGCCAACGGACTTCAGGAATATTGCCGCTTGTGCAGCGCTCTCATCATCGAAGCACGCACGCCTTGAAGGCGCGCACCGCACATCGACTCTTTGGTTGCCGGCAAGAACGCGCGATCGCGCCTCCGTTTATTCCAGATCCACATCGCGCGGAAAATAGCGGCGAAACTTTTCTTCCCAGGCCTGGAATTGGTCCAGCGTGTAGCCATCCATCGGCCGCTCCACCGCAGCGGCGGCCTTGTTCTGTGCAACGACGGCAATCCGCTGAGACGACAGCTCGTCCCATGCCTTTCTCAAGGCGACCGGATCCGGATGCGAGACCAGCATGGCCTCCAGCAGCGTGGCCTGCGCAACGCGCGCGGCCAGCAGGTCGCTGAGCGCGTCGGTGACGGCCTGCATCCATTCCTGATGTCGGTTATCCATGCGGCGTGTCGTACGTGATGAGTGGCTGGGCACTCTATCCCCGCCGCCGCCACGGCGATGTGGAGTGGCTCGGCCCTGGATCCTGAGCGGCACCTGCCAAGACAGGCGAAGGCCTTCAGCATGATAACGGCAAGGCTGATCAGCACCGTCGGACGTCATCTCAACAGGGGGCATGACCTCCAGCCGCCACGCAGCCTGAATCCGAGGCCCGATGCAGCATGTCGCAAGACGCCAACAAACCGCCGCCGCCTCGGCTGGTACCTCTGTCATCAGCGGTGATCGGCTTGCTTACAGCGTCACCGCCGGCCGCGCCCCCTGCCTGCGATGAAGCAGATCGCTCGGCATCGCCACCGCTGCGCCGGGCCGGGCAGAAGCGCGTCGCCCCCGCAACAACTGAGCCGCCGGCGCATGGGCAAGCGCCCGGATCGCGATCCCGGGCGGCTCGGCTTAAACTTGCACGCCGCCGTTGACCCAGCCAGCTCAGCCGCCGCGCGGAGCGCCCGGCCACACGCCTGCCACCGGCACCGCGGGTCACCACCTGCCCGCCCCTCACCGCGCCAGATTCCGGAAGACGTAATTGCAAACCACCGACACCAAAGACAAAGCCAAGCAAGGCACGGGAACCCCCGAGCACACGCCGCTGATGAAGCAGTTCTTCGCCGCCAAGTCAGACTACCCCGACCTGCTGCTGTTCTTCCGCATGGGCGATTTCTACGAGCTGTTCTACGACGATGCGCGCAAGGCGGCGCGCCTGCTGGATATCACCCTGACCCAGCGCGGCAACTCCGGTGGTGCACCGATTCCGATGGCGGGTGTGCCGGTGCATGCGTATGAAGGCTACCTGGCGCGGCTGGTCGCGTTGGGCGAGTCGGTGGCAATCTGCGAGCAGATCGGCGACCCGGCGCTGGCCAAGGGGCTGGTCGAGCGCAAGGTGGTGCGTATCGTCACGCCCGGTACGGTCACCGACGAGGCGCTGCTGGACGAGCGCCGCGACACCTTGTTGATGGCGATTTCGCGCAGCAAGCAGGGCTACGGCCTGGCCTGGGCCGATCTGGCCGGCGGGCGCTTCCTGGTCAACGAAGTGGACAGCGTGGATGCGTTGGAAGCTGAGATCGCGCGCCTGGAGCCGGCCGAGCTGCTGGTGCCCGATGAAGACAACTGGCCGGAATTCCTGCGCGGGCGTATCGGTGTGCGGCGGCGGCCGCCGTGGCTGTTTGATGCCGACAGTGGCCGGCGCCAGTTGCTGGCGTTCTTCAAGTTGCACGATTTGTCCGGCTTCGGCATCGACGACAAGCCCTGCGCCACCGCTGCGGCCGGCGCCTTGCTGGGGTATGTCGAAGAGACCCAGAAACAGCGGCTGCCGCACCTGACCTCCATTGCGATGGAAGTGGCCAGCGAAGCGATTTCGATGAACGCGGCCACGCGCCGGCATCTGGAGCTGGATACGCGCGTCGATGGCGACACCCGCAATACCTTGCTCGGCGTCCTGGACAGCACGGTCACGCCGATGGGCGGGCGCCTGCTGCGACGTTGGCTACACCGTCCGCTGCGCCTGCGCGAAGTGCTGGTACAGCGCCACCACGCGGTCGGCACCCTGATCGACGCGGGCGCCGATGTCGACGTGCGCGAGGCCTTCCGCGCACTAGGCGACCTGGAACGCATCCTTACCCGCGTGGCGTTGCGTTCGGCGCGCCCGCGCGACTTTTCCACCCTGCGCGATGGCCTGGCACTGTTGCCGAAGGTGCGCGCGATCCTGGCACCGCTGGATTCGCCGCGACTGCAGACCTTGTTTGCCGAACTCGGCGAGCACGATGCCACCGCGCATCTGTTGATCAGCGCCGTGGCCGAGCAACCCCCGCTCAAGCTCAGCGACGGCGGCGTCATCGCCACCGGTTACGACGCCGATCTGGATGAGCTGCGCCGCCTGTCCACCAATGCCGATCAATTCCTGATCGACCTGGAACAACGCGAACGCGCCAGCAGCGGCATTGCCACGCTCAAGGTCGGCTACAACCGCGTGCACGGCTACTACATCGAGATCAGCAAGGGCCAGGCGGAAAAGGCGCCGTTGCACTACAGCCGCCGGCAGACGCTGACCAATGCCGAGCGCTACATCACCGAAGAACTCAAGAGCTTCGAAGACAAGGTGCTGTCCGCGCGCGAGCGTTCGCTATCGCGCGAAAAACTGCTGTACGAAGGCCTGCTGGATGCGCTCGGCACCGAGCTGGAAGGCCTCAAGCGCTGCGCCGGTGCATTGAGCGAACTGGATGTGCTGGCCGCGTTCGCCGAACGCGCGCAGGCACTGGACTGGTCGCAGCCGGAGCTGGACAGCGCGCCGTGCCTGCGCATCGAACGCGGCCGTCACCCGGTGGTGGAAGCGGTGCGCGACCAACCGTTCGAGCCCAACGATCTGGAGCTGCACGCCGACCGCCGCATGCTGGTCATCACCGGCCCGAACATGGGCGGTAAGTCGACCTACATGCGGCAGAACGCCTTGATCGTGCTGTTGGCGCATATCGGCAGCTACGTGCCTGCCAGCCGCGCGGTGATCGGGCCAATCGACCGCATCCTCACCCGCATTGGTGCCGGCGACGACCTGGCACGCGGGCAATCCACCTTCATGGTGGAAATGGCCGAAACCAGCTACATCCTGCATCACGCCACCCCGCACTCGCTGGTGCTGATGGACGAGATCGGCCGCGGCACCTCCACCTATGATGGCCTGGCGCTGGCCGACGCGGTGGCGCGCCACCTGGCGCATACCAATCGCTGCTACACGCTGTTTGCCACGCATTATTTCGAACTCACCGCGCTGGCCGACGAATCGCATGCCGGCGGGGCCAGCGGTATTGCGAATGTGCATCTGGACGCGGTCGAACACGGCGAGCGCCTGGTGTTCATGCATGCGGTCAAGGATGGGCCGGCCAATCGCAGCTTTGGCTTGCAGGTGGCCGCGTTGGCCGGACTGCCGAAGGCGGCAGTCACCCAGGCGCGACGTCGCCTGGCAGAGCTGGAACAACGCGGCGGCGAAAGCCATAGCGCGCAGATGGCGCCGGCCGCGCTGGATGCGCCGCAACAGTTCGGGCTGTTCACCGCGCCCTCTTCCGCCGCGCAGGAAGCGCTGCAGGCTCTGGATCCGGACGAGCTCACGCCCAAGCAGGCGCTGGAGGCCTTGTATCGGTTGAAGGCGTTGATTTGAGGTGCCGGGATTGGGGAGTCGGGATTTGGGATTTGTAAGAGCGGAGCTGCATGGCTGATGCTTGCTGCGCTTGCGGATGCAACGCGCTGCAGGAATCGATGGCCGCAGAAGTGCAGTGCGTAACGGCTGACCTGCCGCGATGCCGCATGGATTGCTCTGTCGGCGCGACGGGCGCACCCTGCGGCAACGCTTCGTCCAACAGGAACCTTCCGATGACCACGTCCGCCTCATTGACCGATCAGCTCGCCGCGCAGTTGCAGGGCCCGCAGCTGCAGCAACTCGCCGGCCGCCTGGGCATTGCGTCCGAGCAGGCGCAATCGGCCGTGCAGACCGCGCTGCCGCTGTTGATGGGCGCGCTGGGCCGCAATAGCCAGCAGGCCGGCGGCACCGATGCCTTGCTGGGCGCCCTGCAACGCGACCACGCCGCCAGCCCGGACATCGGTAGCCTGCTGGGTTCGCTGCTGGGCGGTTCGGCCAGCGGCGCGTCGGCCAATGGCGCCGGGATCGTCGGCCATCTGTTCGGCGACAAGGCGCCACAGGCCGCTGCCGGGCTGGGCCAGGCCACCGGGCTGGAAACCAGCAAGGCCAGCCAGCTGCTGCAGCTGCTCGCTCCCATCGTGATGGCATATCTGGCCAAGCGCTTTCTGGGCGGCGATACCGCGGCCGCCGGCCAGCTCGGCCCCGCGCTGGCCCAGGAACATCAGCAGGTGCGCACCAACGCCGGCGCCGGTGGCCTGTTGACCAGCGTGCTGGATCAGGACGGCGATGGCCAGCTCGGCCTGGGCGATGTCATGAAGCTGGGCGGCAGCCTATTCGGCAAGCGCTGAGCGACCCGTAGCCGCTGGGCACGCCGGACGAGCACCGGCGTGCTATCCATAGCAATACGCTATCGATATGTTCGAATAATTCGAATTCACCAAATGATCGATGCGCTTTATCGTGTGCGAACGTCGCCATGATGAGTCCGCCTGATGCGCCTGCCCGCCCATTGCCTTTCCCGTCAGCCAGGCGGTTTCGACTGCCACAAGCAGGCGCTAGCATCGGCGGGTCCGCCAGCGGCCGGGCGACTGTTTCCCTGTCGTGATCATCAATGACCACGACAAGGGCGCTGCCGTCCACCTCGATTCCACCAGCACGTGCCGGCATACCGGCACGCCGCTCCCCAAGTGCTCACGCACACAGGTAAATCCCATGACCACCGAAGCAAAGTGCCCGTTCAACCACGCTGTCGTCGGTACCGGTACCACCAACCGTGACTGGTGGCCCAAGCAACTGCGCGTGGATCTGCTGAGCCAGCATTCGAACAAGTCCAACCCGCTGGGCGAGACGTTCAATTACGCCGAGGCCTTCAAGCGCATCGACCTGCAGGCGCTCAAGCAGGAACTGTGTGCGCTGATGACCGACTCGCAGGACTGGTGGCCGGCCGACTTCGGCCATTACGGTCCGCTGTTCGTGCGCATGGCCTGGCATAGCGCCGGCACCTACCGCATCGGCGACGGACGTGGTGGCGGCGGCCGTGGTCAGCAGCGGTTTGCGCCGCTCAACAGCTGGCCGGACAACGTCAGCCTGGACAAGGCGCGCCGGCTGCTGTGGCCGATCAAGCAGAAGTATGGCCAGGCCATTTCCTGGGCCGACCTGATGATTCTTACCGGCAACGTCGCGCTGGAGTCGATGGGCTTCAAGACGTTCGGCTTTGCCGGCGGCCGCGAAGACACCTGGGAACCCGACCAGGACCTGTATTGGGGTCGCGAGACCAAGTGGCTGGGTGGCGACGACCGCTATTCGCGCGGCTCGCCCGGTGTAGACGAAGCGCACGGCGTGCTGGTCAAGGACGACGACAGCGAAGTGCCGCACACGCGCGATCTGGAAAACCCGCTGGCCGCCGTGCAGATGGGCCTGATCTACGTCAACCCGGAAGGTCCGGACGGCAACCCCGACCCGATCGCTGCCGCGCGCGACATCCGCGACACCTTCGCGCGCATGGCCATGAACGACGAAGAGACCGTGGCCCTGATCGCCGGTGGCCACACCTTCGGCAAGACCCACGGTGCCGGCCCGGCCGACAACGTCGGCGCCGAACCGGAAGCCGGCGAACTGGAAAGCCAGGGCCTGGGCTGGCACAACCGCTACGGCAGCGGCAAGGGCGCCGACACCATCACCAGCGGCCTGGAAGTGACCTGGACCACCACCCCGGCGCAGTGGAGCAACGATTTCTTCGACCACCTGTTCAAGTTCGAGTGGGAGCTGGGCAAGAGCCCGGCCGGCGCGCACCAGTGGGTGGCCAAGAACGCCGAGGCCATCATCCCCGATGCGCACGACGCATCGAAGAAGCACCGCCCGACCATGCTGACCACCGACCTGGCACTGCGTTTCGACCCTGCGTACGAAGCCATCTCGCGGCGTTTCCATCAGCACCCGGAGCAGTTTGCCGACGCCTTCGCACGCGCCTGGTTCAAGCTCACCCACCGCGACATGGGTCCGCGCTCGCGCTACCTGGGCCCGGACGTGCCGGCCGAAGAATTGCTGTGGCAGGACCCGGTACCGGCGGTGGACCACGCGTTGGTCGACGCGCAGGATGCGGCCGCATTGAAGCAGACCATCCTGGCCTCGGGCCTGAGCGTGGCGCAGCTGGTGTCCACCGCGTGGGCCTCGGCCTCCACCTTCCGTGGCTCGGACAAGCGCGGCGGTGCCAACGGCGCCCGCATCCGCCTGGCACCGCAGAAGGACTGGCAGGCCAACCAGCCTGAGCAGCTGGCCAAGGTGCTGGCCACGCTGGAGCGCATCCAGGCCGACTTCAACGCCGCGCAATCGGGCGGCAAGAAGATCTCGCTCGCCGACCTGATCGTGCTGGCCGGCAACGCCGCGGTGGAACACGCGGCGCAGGCCGCCGGCCACAGTGTCACGGTGCCGTTCGCACCGGGCCGCACCGATGCCTCGCAGGAGCAGACCGATGTCGAGTCGTTTGCCGTGCTCGAACCGGTGGCCGATGGCTTCCGCAATTTCGCCAAACGCAACTACGCGGTGCCGGCCGAAGCGTTGCTGATCGACAAGGCGCAGCTGCTTACCCTCACCGCACCGGAGTTGACCGTGCTGGTCGGCGGCCTGCGCGTGCTGGGCGCCAATGCCGGCGACACCCAGCATGGCGTCTTCACCACCCGTCCCGGCGTGTTGAGCAACGACTTCTTCGCCAACCTGCTCGACATGCGCACCGAGTGGAAGGCGACCTCCGAAGCGAAGGACCTCTACGAAGGCCGCGACCGCGCCACCGGCGAGCTCAAGTGGACCGGCACGCGCGTGGATCTGGTGTTCGGCTCCAACTCCATCCTGCGTGCAGTGGCCGAGGTCTATGCAAGCGGCGATGCGCAGCAGAAGTTCGTGCACGACTTCGTCGCCGCCTGGACCAGGGTGATGCAGCTGGATCGGTTCGATCTGGCGTAAACCGCTGGATCGTTCGGCCTGATTCAGGCCCTGGCAACCAGACAATGCCCCGGACAACCGGGGCATTCCTTTTTTGCGCGACTTCCCGATTGCAGCGGCCATGTGTCGCCGTGCGGACCCATCGGGCACGGCAGGGATAAGGTGCCAGACCGCTAGAGCGCGTCGATATCGCCCAATGCAGTGATCAAGCGGCGTGCGCGCTTGTCGGGCTTGCCCTCCGGCGCGCGGTAACCGGTGCGTTCGGCAGCACGTTGCAGCCGCCACTGTGCACGCGCCTCGCGCGATGCCTCGCCCTCCACGTACAGGGCCTGCGCCACCGGCGCCGGTCCGCGTACGTCGCTGAGCCCGGCCACCGTGATCTCGAAGATTTCACCGCCCCGGTCGATACGCAGATGCTCGCCGCAGCGCAGGCTGCGCGAGGGCTTGGGGCGCTGCCCGCCCACGTCCACCTTGCCGGTGTCGACCGCGTTTTTGGCCAGGCTGCGCGTCTTGAAAAAGCGCGCGGCCCACAGCCACACGTCCAGCCTGACTGTCGTGCCCTGTTCCAGCTCCGGATTCATGCGTCTTGCTGTCTCGCTCTGCCTGGTAACCGATGTTTGGGCAGCCACCCGGAACTCAAGCTGGGCCGTCGCCGCGGCCATCTGGGTCGATCGCCAGTTCGATGCTGGACGCTCGCCCCCATCCGCCCTACGGGCACCTTCCCCGCAGGCGGGAGAAGGAAGGACTGCCAGCGCGGTACAGATCACACAAGCCCATTACGGTTCAAACAACACACCGCAGTTCAAACAAGTCCATTACGGTTCAAACAACGCACTGCAGTTCAAATAAGCCCATTACAGTTCAACAACGCACTGCAGTTCAAACAAGCCTATGACAGTTCAACAACGCGCTGCAATTCAAACAACCCCATTACGGTTCAAGCAACGCACCGCAGTTCAGACACCCCCATTACGGTTCAAGCAACGCACCGCAGTTCAGACAAGCCCATTACGGTTCAATCAACGCACTGCAGTTCAAACAAGCGCTCGGCCACACCCCTTCTCCCGCCTGCGGGAGAAGGTGGCGCGCAGCGCCGGATGAGGGCCACCGCGGCTGCGCAGCTGAGAGAAGCAGCACAGCCCCCCGGCCAAGGCTGCATCGCTGGCGGTAAATGTGGAGCTCCCCCAACCGAAGTGCGTACGCAACGCGAGCACTGCACTGGATCTCACCCGCGCAATGCTAGGGTGCGCAACGTCCGCATACCGATACAACCGCGATGCCCAAATCCGCTGTCCTGACCGAAGGCCCGATCGGCAAGAACCTGCTGCTCTTCGCACTGCCGATCATGGCGGGCAATATCGCCCAGTCGCTCAACGGCTCGGTCAACGCGATCTGGATCGGCCGCTACCTCGGCGAAGAGGCGCTGACCGCGGCAGCCAACGCCAACAGCATCATGTTCTTCCTGATCGGATCGGTCTTCGGTATCGGCATGGCGTCCACCATCCTGATCGGCCAGGCAATGGGCGCGCGCAACATTGCCCAGGCCCGCAAGGTCATGGGCACCAGTGCCAGCTTCTTTGGCGGACTGTCGGCGCTGATCGCCGTGCTGGGCTGGTTCCTGGCGCCGCATCTGCTTACCGCGATGGGTACGCCCGCCGCCTCGCAGACGCTGGCCGAGGAGTATCTGCGCGTGATCTTCCTGGCGATGCCGACGCTGTATCTGTTCGCCTTTCTATCGGCGGCCCTGCGCGGCACCGGCGATGCACGCACGCCGTTCCGGTTCCTGTTGCTGTCGGTGCTGCTGGATATCGTGTTCAACCCGTTGCTGCTGTTCGGCATCGGCCCGTTTCCGGCGCTGGGCATTGCCGGTGCGGCCTGGGCCACGCTGATCGCACAGGTGGTCGCATTGGCCGGCCTGCTGATCTATCTGCGGCACAAAAAACATGTGCTGTGGCTGGGACGACGCGACCTGCATCTGTTCCGGATCGATGCTGCCATCCTGCGCGCGCTCGTCGTCAAGGGCGTACCGATGGGCCTGCAGATGGTGATGATCTCGCTGGCGATGATTGCGATGCTGTCGCTGGTCAACGGCTTCGGCACCGACACCGCCGCCGCGTTCGGTGCGGGGCTGCAGCTGTGGAACTACGTACAGATGCCGGCAATGGCGGTCGGCGCCGCCTGTTCGACCATGGCTGCCCAGAACGTGGGTGCCGGCCTGTGGTCGCGGGTGGATGCCGTCGCCCGTACCGGCATCACCGCCAACTTCCTGATGACGGGCCTGCTGATCGTGCTGTTGATCCTGTTCGACCGCTGGACCCTGGCCCTGTTCCTGCCCGAAGGCAGCGCCACCCTGGAGATCGCGCGGCATCTCAACCACATCGCGATCTGGTCGTTCCTGTTGTTTGGCGTCAGCTTTGTGGTGTCGGGCGTGGTGCGCTCCACCGGTGCAGTGATCCCACCGCTGTTGATTCTGGCGTTTTCGCTGTGGGGCGTACGCGTGCCTCTCGCAAATATCCTGCTGCCGCATCTGGGCGCAGACGCGGTGTGGTGGAGCTTCCCGATCAGTTCGACCTGTTCGATGCTGCTGTCGCTGGCGTACTACCGCTGGGGCGGCTGGCGCAAGGCGCGCATGCTGACCACGCCGAACCACCCTTCCGTACTGGCAGCGGCAGCCGAGGTACCCGCACATCCGGCATCGCCGGTTGCCGACCCCGCCCCCATTGCCGAGCCGATCACCGAGCCAACCCGGACACGCTCGCGCTGATGCGTGCACGCTGATCCGCGCATGCCGACCGCAGCCAAGCCACGTGATCGATGGCGATGCGCTGCATTGACCGGCCTCGAGCTGCGACTTGAGAACGGCTAACAAGACGTAGCGCGCGGTTGTCAGGTGGCTGCGGGCATCGCGGCCAGAACCGCAGTGCGCGAGTGGCACCATGCCGATTTCGAGCGCTGTCGCCATTCCGGTTCCACAAACGCAAACGGCCGCCCAAGGGCGGCCGTTTGGCAGTGGCAGATCGATGAGACCTGCCAGCAGTGTGGCTTACTCGGCCTTGGCAGCAGCCTGGCGAGCGGCCTTGGCCTGCGCAGCGGCGGCCAGATCTTCCTTGATGCGGGCAGCCTTGCCTTCCAGGCCACGCAGGTAGTACAGCTTGCCGGCGCGGACCTTACCGCGGCGCTTCACTTCGACCGAGTCGATGATGGCGCTGTGGGTCTGGAACACGCGCTCAACGCCGAAACCGTGCGAGATCTTGCGCACGGTGAAGGCGGAGTTCAGGCCGGCATTCTTGGTACCGATCACCACGCCCTCATAGGCCTGCACGCGCTCGCGGTTGCCTTCCTTCACCTTGACGTTCACCACAACGGTGTCGCCCTGGTTGAATTCCGGCAGCTTGCGCTGAATCTGGGCGGCTTCGAAGTCAGCCAGGATGGTCTTGTTGAGTTTGCTCATGGTGGGCACCGCGTGTCTGGTGATATTGGACCGGCAGTCGCCGCACGGCGATTGCTCGAGGTTCGTAAGAGGGCCAGACGCAAGGCTGGCCAGCAAGCCGCATATTGTACCCCAATCAATTCTTCAAGGGCTAGGGGTGCGCCCTTATTTCTCGTCGCCCCGGGTGAGTTCGCGGCGAAACTCCTCCAGGAGACGACGATCGTGCTTGTCCAGGCCTGCCTCGTCCAGCAGATCGGGACGACGCAGCCAGGTCCGGCCCAGCGACTGCTGCCGGCGCCAGCGCGCAATCGCGCCATGGTTGCCCGAGCGCAATACCTCGGGCACATCGCCCCAGGCATGCGCCGACGGGTGGCTGTAGTGCGGGCAGTCCAGCAGGCCTTGCGGGCCTTCGAAACTGTCCTGCGCGGCAGACTCGGCGTCGTTCAACACGCCGTCCTGCAGCCGCGTCACCACATCCACAAGGACTGCAGCGCCCAACTCGCCACCGGACAACACGTAGTCGCCGATGGAGATTTCCATATCCACCGCGTTGGCCAGGAAACGCTCGTCCACCCCTTCATAGCGCCCGCACAGCAAGACCATGCGCGGCAACTGCGCCAGCTCGCGCGCGAGGGGCTGGGTGAGCGGACGTCCCTGCGGGCTGAGATAGATCACCGGCGCCGGTCGCGCGTCGGCGGCCTGCACCGCCTCCAGACAGGCCCGCAATGGCTCGATCAGCATCACCATGCCGGGCCCGCCACCGAAGGGACGATCGTCCACGCGGCGGTAGTTGCCCTGCGCATGGTCGCGCGGATTCCAGCCCTGCAGGTCCAGCAGACCGCGCTCCTGCGCCCGCCCGACCACGCCGAACGCCGCGCACTGCGCGATGAACTCCGGGAACAGGCTGATGACGTCGATGCGCACGGGAATCGGGAATCGGGAATGGAGAATGGGTAGAGCAAAAGCGGCGCCGGGGCACCGCTTCGATCAGAAATCCGGGTCCCAGTCGACCACGATCAGATTGGCCTCGAAGTCCACCGATTTGACGAACTCCGGCAGCACGAACGGAATCATCCGCTCGCGATCGCCGCGCACGACCACCACATCGTTGGAGCCGGTGGAAAACAGGTGCGACACCGTCCCGAGCTTGACGCCCTCGACGGTTTCCACCTGCAATCCTTCCAGATCCACCCAGTAGTATTCGTCGGGCTTGGGCGGCGGCAAGGCGCTGCGGGCAACGTAGATTTCGGTGCCATGCATGGCCTCGACGGTGTCGCGGTCGGTCACCTCGGGGAACACCGCGATCAGATTCTTGCCCTGATCACGTCCCCGTACGCCGCTCACGACCGACTCCTGCCCCGATGGCGTGCGCACGACCCACGGCTGATACCGGAAGATCGCACTGCGCGGTTCGGTCCAGGATTCGAGCTTCAGCTCACCCTTGACACCAAAAGCGCCGACAATCCTGCCTAACAGGATGCGGCGCTCGGTCGGCTTCATCTGTGTCGACTCTGGCCGGGCAAACACGCCCGGCCTCAAGATCAGGCCGCAGCGGCCTGGGACTTGGACGCTTCGCGGTACAGGTTACGCACCTTGTCGGTCAGCTGTGCACCGTTGCCGACCCAATGGTCGACGCGGGCGATATCGAGCACGACGCGCGGTTCGGCGCCCTGCGCAACCGGGTTGTAGTAACCCACGCGCTCGATGTTGCGGCCGTCGCGCGCGCTGCGCACGTCGGTCACGATGATGTGGTAGAACGGACGCTTCTTGGCGCCGCCGCGGGTCAGTCGAATCTTGACCATGGTGTCGTTTTCCTGAGTTGCCCAGTCGCCAGAGTGGCGCGGTAAGCCGGCGATTATAGCGGGCTCCCTCAGCGAAGCCAAGCCAGCCGGTATTTTTGCTCAGATCCCTTGCCAGGCCTGGGTTTGCAGCGCCCGCTCCAGCAGCGGCAGCTGCGCGGCAGCGGCCGACCACTGCGCCGGGCCCATGGCCACGATGGCCTGCTGCCCCCGCGCATTGCAGCTGAAACCACCGTCGAAGCTGGCGAGCTCGTCAAGGGCGACCGGGCGGGAGGTCTGCGCGATGCCGAGCGCCTGCAGTCCGGCCTGCAACAACCGCTGCTGGGTGCCGTCCAGCGCCGGCCCGGCCGGCCAGACCACCCTGCCCTGCTGCCAGAACCCGACATTCCAGAACGCCCCTTCCAGCACATGGCCCTGGGGATCGACCAACACCGCATCGTCAACGCCGGCAGCCATCGCCTGGCGACGCAGATGCAACAGCGCGAAGGTGCCGACGTGCTTGCACTGCGCCTGCTCGCGCACATGGGTGACTGCGTGCACGCGCAGCGCGGCATCGGGCAGTTGCGCAGCCGGCGATAGCGAAATCAATACGTCCAGCGCCACCTGGCGCGATGGATCGCGCAGCGCGAACGCCTGCGAAAACACGGTGATGCGCACGCTCGCATCCACGCGACCGGCACTGGCCAACGCCGCGCGCAGATACGCGCGCACCAGTGAGACATCGATCGGTGCGCCGAACAGGGCGGCACTGTCGTGTTGCAGGCGTTGCAGATGCAGATCCAGCCCGCGCACGGCGGCGTTGCGCACCTGCAGCGTCGTGAAGTGCCCGTAGTTGATCAGGGCGGCTGCGCCGAGTTGCTGCGCCGTTGCCGCCTGGCCATTACAGAAGATCAGCGACACAGCAGTGCCTGCGTCTGCTCCCACCACTGCACGACCAATTGTGCGGCCGGCTGCGCCGGCGCCATCCAGGCCGACTGGCCTGCCCAGGCCTGCATCGCCTCCAGACGGTTGTCGCGCGCCGCTGCCTGGCGCATCGCAGCGGTGAGGCCGCGCTGCACCGGATACGGCGCAGGCGGCGGCGCATCCGCAGCAGTGGCGGCGCGCACGTAAGGGGTGAGCAATGCCCGCCCCAACCGACCTGAAAACGCGCGGGTTGGCAGGGTATGTTCCGGCTCGGCGGCTGCCAATGCGTCGGCCCAGGCGCCGGGCAAGGCAGCCTCGGGCGTGCGCAGCAGACCGGTGCCGATCTGCACTGCACTGGCGCCCAGCGCCAGCGCCGCGGCAATGCCGCGCGCGTCGGCAATCCCGCCCGCGGCGATGACCGGGATCTCCAGGCCATCGACCAGCCGCGGCAGCAGGGCAAACAGCCCGGTCATCTGCTGCGCGGCGCGGCTGGCATCGAACGCGCCGCGGTGACCGCCGGCCTCGGCGCCTTGCGCGACCACGGCATCGGCCCCGGCTGCCTGCGCCGCCAGTGCTTCTTCCAGCGTGGTGGCGCAGGCGAACCAGGCGATGCCCGCATGCTTGAGGCGCGCAACCTGGCCGGGTCGGAACACACCCATGATCGATGAGGCCACCGCCGGGCACGCGTTCAGCAATGCATCGAATTGCGCGTCGAAATCGGCTGGCATTGCATCGCCTGCTGCCTCCAGCACTGGCGGCCCCCACTGCGCAAGAAACACCCGCAGGCGCGCTTCGGCAGCGGCATCGCGGACAGGCGCCGGATCGGGAATCCACAGATTGACTTGCGCAGGCCCGGCACTTGCCTCACGAAAGGCGGCCATCCACGTCACGATGTCCTGCGGCTGCGACAGCACCGCACCCATCGCGCCCATGCCACCGGCATTGGCGACCGCTGCCGACAACGGCACCGGACAGGCGCCGGCCATGGGGCTGAGCAGGATCGGCAGGCGCAGGCCGAAGCGTTGCTGGAAGGCATCGACGTTGGAGAATCTGGTCATCCACCACCTCGGCGGCCACGAGACGGAGCATGGTAACCGCGATGGACGGATGCGGATGCCGACACGCGCAAGACGGTAGTTCGCGCATGCACTGCATGCCGCACGTTGCGTCTGGAGCGGCCACCAAACGTGGTAACCGTGATCAGGTGGACATGCAGTTGCCGGTGCATACCGCTGCTACATGCCGCACCGAGCTCCGGCCGCCCCATGTGGCGCCGAGCACAGGGGTTCGTTCTTCGTTCTCTCAATCCACCGGCACCGGCATCACTTGCCGGTACCAGTCTTCGACCCAGACATCCTGCAACGCGAATGCACGCAAGCTCCGAGGACGCTGCAGGTAATCACCCCACACGCGCAGGTCGACAACTGCAGCAACGGCTTGCTGGCGCCATGCCGGCGGGCCGAACAGCCGCAGTTCCAGGCAGTAATCGCCATCGACAGGACAGGTCATCTGCATGCAGGCGGCCGGTGCCGCGCTCGCCCATGCATGCACCAGATCCGGCCCACGCACCAGCTTGAACACACGCACCTCGCCCTGCGTGCGACCGGTGCATTGATCGGGCAACGGCAACGGGCGATCGAAGTGCTCGCCGGCCCAGGCCAGTTCCAGCGTCAGCACGTCGCCCTGGCTCAGGCGCAGGAAGTAACGGTAAAGATGGGTGTTGTCGGCACGCCACGACGATGCCGGATCGGAACCTGCGGACACATCCCAGGCATCGTCGGCACTGGCGAACAACAACATCGAGCCAGCGGGCGCGCCGTGCACGGGCACTGACGGCAGATGCGCCTGCGACTGCAGCTGTGCGTCGTCTTCGAGATGCACCACCGCCGCACCGTCGTCGCGACGCGCGTATCGCATGGCCGACCCGAACGTGGGCTGCAGCGGCAGTGCCAGCCGATCCGGCTCGGGCACGCGCAGCCAAAGCGCGACCATGCCGGGGCACGTTCCATAGGCCTGGCCGATGCCGATCGAATACACCCCGGAGCGGGTGACCGGCACGTCCACCTCGCCATCGGCGGGCACCTCCCACCACTGCGATTGCGTGCCACCCGGGTGCCACACATCGCAGCGCCACGCGGCCACACCTGCAGCATCGTTGGCAGGATGGAACGCCAGCACGAGATGGTCGCCCGCACGCAGGAACACCTCGACCGTGGTGCAGATGTCCTGCCGCGGGTAGCGTTCTTCTTCGTATGGCGCCACGTCCATGATATGGCGCCGCCACTGGCGCACCGACGTGTCGTGCACGTTCTGCGCGACGACGCGTTTTGCGGCTGCGTTGCGTCGCGGCAGGCGAGCGATGGCCGGCGTACCGCCGATGCCGCCGCCAGTGCCGCCACCCTGCGCTTGGGAGGTGGGCGTCGACGCCGGTGCTGCGACCGGGCGGGCGCCAGACAGGCGGTCGATTCCTGCGACCACCAGTGCGATACACAACCACAACACAACGCTTGCCGGCAGTAACGCCCACCCTGCCGTTAGCTGCCACGCCAGCACGAGGGCCAGCGCCAGATGCACGCAGTGCGCGCCTGCGGATGTGCTCACAGCGCGCGCAACCTGCGCAGGTTGCTCAACGGAACGGCATGCCGCCGCGGCCGCCCATGGCACCCATCATGCCCTTCATGTTGCGCATCAGGCCCTTCATGCCGCCGCCGGCCAGCTTGCCCATCATCTTTTCCATCTGCTGGTACTGCTTCATCAGCTTGTTGACGTCAGCCGGCTGCATGCCCGAGCCGCGTGCGATGCGGGCACGGCGCGAGCCATTGAGCAACGCCGGGTTGCGGCGCTCCTTCTTGGTCATCGAATTGATGATGGCGATCATGCGCGGCACTTCCTTGCCGGTGACCTGCTGCTTGACGTTGTCCGGGATCTGACCCATGCCCGGCAGCTTGTCCATCAGCCCATGGATGCCGCCCATGTTCTGCATCTGCTCGAGCTGCTCTTTCATGTCGTTGAGGTCGAACTTCTTGCCTTTGGCGACCTTGGCAGCGAGCTTGGCGGCCTTTTCCTGATCGACGCTGTGCTCGACCTGCTCCACCAGCGACAGCACGTCGCCCATGTCCAGGATGCGGCTGGCGACGCGATCGGGATGGAACACATCCAGGCCGTCGGTCTTTTCGCCGGTACCGACGAACTTGATCGGCTTGCCGGTGATGTAGCGCACGCTCAGCGCGGCACCGCCACGGGCGTCGCCGTCGGTCTTGGTCAGCACCACGCCGGTCAGCGGCAGCGCCTCGCCGAAGGCCTTGGCGGTGTTGGCGGCGTCCTGGCCGGTCATCGCATCGACCACGAACAGGGTTTCGGTGGGGGTGATCGCGGCGTGCAGCGCCTTGATCTCGTCCATCATCGCCTGATCGATCGCCAGGCGACCGGCGGTATCGACCAGCAGCACGTCGGCAAACGACTTGCGTGCGTCGCTGATGGCGGCGCGCACGATGTCGACCGGCTTCTGCGAGGCGTCGGACGGGAAGAACAGCACGCCGACCTGCTCGGCCAGGGTCTTGAGCTGCTCGATCGCAGCCGGGCGGTAGACGTCGGCAGAGACCACCATGACCTTTTTCTTGCGCTTTTCCTTCAGGTGCTTGGCGAGCTTGCCGACCGTGGTGGTCTTGCCCGCACCCTGCAGGCCGGCCATCATGATGATCGCCGGTGCCGGCACGTTGAGGTTGAGGTCGGCCGCCGCCGCGCCCATGACCGCGGTGAGCTCGTCGCGCACGATCTTGATCAGCGCCTGGCCGGGGGTCAGCGACTTGAGCACTTCCTGGCCCACCGCGCGCACCTTGATGCGTTCGATCAGCGCCTGCACCACCGGCAGCGCGACGTCGGCTTCCAGCAGCGCGATGCGCACTTCACGGGTGGCTTCGCGGATGTTCTCCTCGGTCAGGCGGCCGCGGCCGCGCAGGCGCTCCATGGTGCCGGAGAGACGTTGGGTAAGGGACTCGAACATGCGCAAAGGACCGCGTGAGGGGAAACGGGCACCGATTATAGCGGCACCAGCCAACGCCCCGCCCCAATCGACCGCCGGCCGAAGCGAGCCAATCCAGGGCAAATCCCTCCGGCGCTCGGCAGTCCCTGCAACCAGGGCAGCAGCACCGCAGAGCCCGACGTCAGCGGCCACGCCCGCAGGCAGGCTTACCCATACCCACTCGCTACCAACCAGCACACTTGCCTGCCCGCCTATCCCCACGCCCCCGGCCCGGCTTTGCCAATTCCCCATTCCCCATTCCCCATTCCCCATTCCCCATTCCCCATTCCCCATTCCCCATTCCCCATTCCCCATTCCCCATTCCCCATTCCCCATTCCCGATTCCCGATTCCCGATTCCCGATTCCCGATTCCCGATTCCCGAATCCCGATTCCCGAATCCCCGCCCCACCAATATGCGAAACTTCCACGATGACAATCGTTCTCATCGCGTTCGCCCTGTACCTGCTGGCTGCCGCCCTGCTCACCCGGGCGGTGCTGCGCGATGGCAACCAGGCCCCTGCGCGCTGGTTGGCGCCGGCGCTGGCTGCAGTTGCGCTGCACGCCGGCTATCACGTGCTGGTGGCGTTCCGCACCGCGGGCGGGCCGGACATGCATTTCTTTGCCGCGCTGTCGCTGACCGGCCTGGGCATGGCGGCGTTGACCGCGGTGTTCGGCGGGCGCGGCCGCATGGCAGCGGTGGGCGTGGTGGTGTTTCCGTTGTCGGCCATCCTGCTGGCCTGTTACCACGCCTACGGCCATGAGCCGAGCGCAGACCTGGGCTGGCGGCTGGAACTGCACGCCTGGATGGCGCTGCTGGCCTACGCCACCCTGGGCATCGCCGCCCTGCTGGCCATCATGTTGTGGCTGCAGGAACGGGCGTTGCGGCGGCGCGACTTCCATCCCTGGCTGCGCGCGCTGCCGCCGTTGACCGAACTGGAAACCCTGCTGTTCCGCACGATCACCGTCGGCTTCGTATTGCTGAGCCTGACCCTGCTGACCGGGCTGCTGTTCGTGCAGGATTTCCTGGCGCAACGATTGCTGCACAAGACCGTGCTCAGCATCCTGTCGTGGATCGTGTTTGGCGCGCTGCTGGTCGGCCGCTGGCGTAATGGCTGGCGCGGCACCAAGGCCGTGCACTGGACGCTGACCGCCATGGCGCTGCTGGTGCTGTCGTTCTTCGGCAGCAAGTTCGTGATCGAACTGGTGCTGGGGCCGCGCTGATCGCGCAGGCGGGCGCTGCCTGCCATGCAGCGAGTCCTGCACGTGGCCGGCCGCTTGTGTCCTGCAGGCCCGGTGCCTGTGTGTCGTACCGCGCCTGACCAGAGATCACCCCGGCGATTCGGCCCGAACCGACAGATGCCAGCACGCCGCGCCGGCGGTCGGCTGACACGCGGTTGCGCGCGGGTGCACGGTGCGCGGACGGCACGGACGAGCCGCAAGGACGCGGAACCCGTGCCGTCCCTCGACATCGGTCACGCCTGCCCGATGGTTGCGTAATGCGTGTGTCGGCGGATCCAGGGCATCTGCCTGGACCCGTCAGCGCTGCTCAGCCATCGAGTGCAGCGCTGACCGCTTCCCACGGCTGATCCGGGCCTGGCGTGGCGAAGCGATAGACGATGCGGCGGCGATGGACCTCGCCGGGACGCAGGATGGTCGAAGGAAAGTTGGCGTGGTTGGGGGCGTCCGGGTAGCTCTGCGGTTCCAGGCACACCCCGCGGCCCAGGCCCGGATGATGCGCGTCCAGATGCTGCCCCTCGTAGACCTGCACCGCCGGCGCGTCGCTGAGGATGCGCATGGCCACGCCACTGTGCGGCGAGTACAGCTCGGCGACCCGGTCGGCGCCTGGCGCCAGCACCAGACACTGGTCGTAGCCCTTGCCGAGCACGACCTGCGGATGCGCCGGGTCGATCCGCTCGGCCAGCGCGGCGGGGTCGCGGAAATCGAACGGTGTGCCGGCCACCGACGCAATCTCCCCGGTCGGGATGGATTCTGCGTCCACCGGGAGATAGCGGTCGGCAGGCACCCGCAGCACCTGCGCTGCGGCACGCCGCTGCGGGTCGCCGGACAGATTGAAATACGGGTGATGGGTCAGGTTCAACGGCGTGGCCGCATCGCAACGGGCTTCGAAGTCCAGATGCAGGCTGCGCTGCTGCAGCGCAAGCCGGGCGCGCACCTGCAGGTTGCCGGGGTAGCCCTCTTCGCCGTCGGGCGAGTCGTAGCCCAGCAGCACCTGATCGGTTGCCTGCTCCAGTACCGTCCAGACCCGCCGCCCGAAACCGCGCTCGCCGCCGTGCAACTGGTTGCGCCCCTCGTTGGCGGCCAGCGTATGGGTCACCCCGTCCAACGTATAGCGTGCACCACCGATACGATTGCCGAAGCGGCCCACCAGGATGTTGAGGCTGTCGCCATCGGCGGCGTAGGCCGGCAGGTCCGGCAGACCCAGCAGCAGCGGTACCACGCCCTGCGCGGTGGTCAGCCGCAGCGCGTGCAGGATGCCGCCGTAGGTAAGGACGTCCGCCTCCAGCCCGTCGTCGCTGCGCAAGCTGAGCGCGTGAACCTCGACACCGTCTGGCAACTGCCCGAACACTCGCTGCATGAATCGCCCCACTGCGGATGGAAGCCCGCGAGCATAGCCGCGTCGCGCGCGCCCCGACCATGCCCTTGCGCACATCCTGGCCTGCCGAACGACGACCAGGCCGCACCGCATTGCGCGGGCGCGGCAGGATTCGCCAGCGGCGAACGCGATGCAGCGACACAGCACCACCACTGCCACTACGCTACCGGCATGCGGCTGCGCCGGCAGTGCGCCAACACCTCGCCCCCCCTACAGGAGCGCCCCGCCGATGCATTGGATCTCCCTCGCGTTGCAGACCTCACGCCGGCGGCTGCTGCCCGCGCTCGTTGCCGTCACCCTGGCGACCAGTGCCTGCATCGCCTGCGCTGCCGAGGTCGAGGTGACCGGTAGCTTGCGTGCGGACCAACCCGGTGCACAGGTGTCGCGGCAGCTGTTCGGGCAGTTTGCCGAACACCTGGGTACCGGCATCTATGGCGGCGTGTGGGTGGGCGAGGACGCCTCCATTCCCAACACGCGCGGCTACCGCAACGACGTGCTCGCGGCGTTGAAGGCCATCGCGGTGCCCAACATCCGCTGGCCGGGCGGCTGCTTTGCCGACGAATACCACTGGCGCGACGGTGTCGGCGCGCCGGCCAGGCGCCCGATCCGCGTCAACACGCACTGGGGCGGCGTGGAAGAGTCCAATCGCTTCGGCACCCATGAGTTCATGGACTTCACCGAGCTGCTCGGCACCCAGGCCTATATCGCCGGCAATGTCGGCAATGCGGCGCCGGACGAGATCGCGCAGTGGACCGAATACATGACCGCCGACACCCGCTCCAGCCTGGCCAGCGAGCGCCGCGCCAACGGCCGCGATGCGCCCTGGCAGGTGCCCTACTTCGGCGTGGGCAACGAGCTGTGGGGTTGCGGCGGCAACATGCGGGTGGAATATGCCGCCGACGTGTATCGGCGCTACCAGACCTTCGTCAAGGCGCCGGCCAATCAGACGCTGCGCAAGATCGCGCCCGGCCCCAACAACGACGACTATCACTGGACCGAGGTGATGATGCGCGACGCCGGCACGCTGATGGACGGCCTGAGCCTGCATTACTACACGGTGCCCGGTGGCTGGCCGCCGCGCGCCTCCTCGACCGATTTCGACGAAAGCGCCTGGATCGACACGCTGTCGCGCACGCTGGTGATGGACGAATTGATCACCAGGCACAGCGCGATCATGGACAAATACGACCCCGGCAAGAAGGTGGCGCTGGTGGTCGACGAATGGGGCACCTGGTACGCCGGCCTGCCCGGCGCAAACCCGGGATTCCTGCATCAGCAGAACAGCCTGCGCGATGCCCTGGTGGCGGCATTGAATATCGACATCTTCAGCAACCACGCCGAGCGCGTGCGCATGGCCAATATCGCGCAGATGGTCAACGTGTTGCAGGCGATGATTCTTACCGATGGCGACAAGATGGTGCTGACGCCGACCTACCACGTGTTTGCCCTGTACAAGCCCTATCAGGACGCCACCCACCTGCCGCTGCAGTTGCAGACACCGCACTACCGCCACGGCAATACGCAGGTGCCGGCGGTGCACGGCTCGGCAGTCAAGGCAAAGGATGGCCATGTGTATGTCGCGCTGACCAACCTGGACGCCACCGCACCCGCCAACGTCAGCGTGGACGTGCAAAGCCTTGCGCCGCGGCGTGTGGAAGGACAGATCCTCAGTGCGGCGGCGATCACCGCGCACAACAGCTTCGCGCAGCCGCATGTGGTGGAGCCGAGGCCGTTCAACGGTGCACGCGTGCAGGGCAAGGCCTTGACGGTGGCGCTGCCCGCGCATGCGGTGGTGATGCTCAGGCTGGAATGACGCGGCGCATGGCATCGCTCGACAGGCGTGCCGCAGTCGAGGCGTCTGCAAGTGCCGGGTTGGCCTCCGGCATGCCTGGAGCAACGCCGCTGGTCGCTGCGCTGCTGCGGTTCTACGCCGAGCCCGGCGCCAATGCCGGCTCGGTGACCCGCCAGTCCGGTGGCAGGCGCTGCAGTACGTGCTCCATGAAGGCGCGCACCTTCGGGGTGAAGTCGCGGCGGTCGGCCACGCACAGATACAGGCGCAATGGTTCGAGTGCGGCCTGGCCGGTGTCGGCGCTGTCGGGGGTGAACAGCTGCTGCAGCTGGCCGCGCTGCAGATACGGTTGCACGACGAATGCGGCCAGCCGCGTGATGCCGCCACCGGCAGCGGCCATGGTGGCCAGCGCATCGACGTCGTCGCTGACCAGCGCCTGGCCAAGCTGCGGCTGGAAACGCACGCCGTCGCGTATGAAGTTCCAGCGCAGGAAGCGGCCATCGGCCGGATAGCGCAGCAGCAGGCAGTCGTGATACTTCAGCTCATCCGGCCGCGTCGGTGTGCCGCAGCGGGCCAGATACTCGGGCGCGGCGCACACCACGAACGGCACCATCGCGATACAGCGCGCCACCAGGCCGTCTTCCAGTTGCGCCTCGATGCGCAGGCTGACATCCACGCTTTCCTGCGCGTGCTGCACCACCCGGTCGGTGCACAGCAGCTCGATCTCCAGTTGCGGGTACTGCTGGCGCAGCGCCGGCAGCATCGGGGCCAGCACGTGACGCGCGAACGCGGCGGTGCTGGCCACGCGCAATCGGCCTGCCGGTGCCTGCTGCGGGCCGGCCACCAGTTGCCGGGCACGCTCCAGGTCACGCTCCAGCTGCCGCACCTGCTCGAAGTACACCGCACCGCGCTCGGTCAGTGCCAGGCTGCGGGTGGTTCGATGCAGCAAACGCACGCCCAGGTGCTGCTCCAGACGCGCGATGTTCTGGCTGACCGCCGCAGGGCTGACGCCAAGCAACTTGGCCCCGCCGGCAATGCTGCCGGCATCGACCGTGCCGACAAAGCTTCGAATCGACTGAAGAATATTCATTAGTTGAGCAAGTATCGCGGCGCGATTCGTAAGATTTACTTACGTAAGCCGCAAGCTTACGCGATCTACCCCGTGCGCCACGGCTGCCCTAGAGTTCGGCCATCCCGCCGCTGTGCGGCAACCGAGGTCCTGCCATGTCGTCGTCCCCCTCTTCGTCTGCGATGGTGCGCCCGCGCTGGAAGCTCGGCGTGCGCGCCACGCCCTTCGTGTTTGCGTTCTACATGGCCGCGATCATGGCGCTGCTGATGTGCCTGGTCATCACCGGCATCACCACCGGGCCCACGCCGGACCTGGTGTGGCGCGCGCTCGATGCCTATCGCATCGCCATGCCTACCGCGTTCTGCTGCGTGCTGGTGGTGCGGCCGCTGGTGATCCGCCTGGTGGCCTGGACCGTGCACGCAGGGCACTGACGAGGCGCACCGCGCTGTTTGCCTATCGCCACGGGGGTGTCGCCTCGAACGCATGCGGCGATCGCGTGCCTGGACGAAGGCAGCGCGCACGGCTGCCCCGCATGCGCTTGCAACCGCTTCAACACGATGTACCTGCCATCGCTCGGCGTACGACTGCGCGACGGCACGCAACACGCATGCCCACTCCCGTCCGCTGCTGCCACGCAACATGCCGCAGGCGCCATCTGCGACCGGCGTCATGCCAATGATGAAATATTCCGGAATGAACACCACGGAACTGAAACGCCGCGTTCAATTGCGTTGACTCCGACGTAGCCACTGCGCAGCGTCGCTCCTTCACGGACCATCCGGTCCATCGTTGGAGACACGCATGCGCGCCTTACGTAGCGTCACCATGCAGTTCGCTGTTGTGCTGGGCATGGCCCTGACACCGGGTGCGCATGCGCAGACACTGGTGTGGGAAGACAACTTCAACGGGCCCGGCATCGACGGCAGCAAGTGGACCTACGATGTCGGCAATGGCTGTCAGATCGGCCTGTGCGGTTGGGGCAATGGCGAGATGCAGTACTACACCAGCCGCCCCGACAACGCGCGCATCGAAAATGGCCGGCTGGTGATCGAAGCGCGTCGCGAAGCCTTCGGCGGCATGCCGTTCACGTCGGCGCGGCTCAAGACCGAAGGCCGCATGCACTTCCAGTACGGCACGCTGGAAGCGCGCATCAAGACGCCGGTGGTGGGTAACGGGCTCTGGCCGGCCTACTGGATGCTGGGCACGATCGGCGTGTGGCCCGGGCGCGGTGAAATCGATCTGATGGAAGCCGGCATGGCTGCCGCGATCGCCAACGGCACCGCCAACCGCCGCATCGGCGCGGCCGTGCACTGGGACTACAACGGCTCGCAAGCCGATTACGACACCAGCTACACCAGCCCGGTGAACCTGCACAACGATTTCCATGTGTATCGCATGACCTGGGACCCGCAATTCATCCGTATTTCGATCGATGGCCAGCACTATTTTGAATTTGCGATCTCCAATATCGAGGGCGCCTCGTTGCACGAGTTCCATCAGCAGCACTACCTGCTGCTCAATCTCGCTGTCGGAGGTACCTATACCGGCGTGACCTCGCCGGCCGCAGTGACCGCGCCGCTGCCGGGAAAGATGGAAGTGGACTACATCCGGCTGTATCAAAACCCCGGGGCGCAGCTGTACGTGGGCAACCAGCATGCCGCGCCGGCGGGACGCTTCGGCGTATTCACCGACCAGACCGACACCAGCGCACGACTGACCCTTGGCCAGGATGCCGAGCTGTACCTATGGAACAACCTCACCCCGATCGCGCAGGCGCCGTTCGAGGGCCGCAACGTGATGGCCTACCGTGCCAACGCCGGTGCCTGGTACGGGTTGGGGATCCAGAGCGATTACCGCAATCTGGCGGCCTACGCGGGCGGCGCGCTCAAACTGCAGGTGAAGACCACGACCGCCTCTCCCTTCAGGATCGGCATCAACACCAGCTTCGGCGACAGCTGGGTGGCCATTGCGCCCGGTGGCAATCAGTACGGCGTGGTGCGCGATGGTGCCTGGCACGAGGTCACGATCCCGCTCGGTGCATTCCACGACCTGGACCTGCAGGCGGTCAGACAGCCCTTCATGCTGGCGGCCGATGCGCCGGCAGCGCCGGTGGAGATCGCCATCGACCAGGTCTACTACCAGAGTCGCTGAGCCGCCGCTGCAACGCTGCCGTACGCGCTCAGGCGTTGGCGGCAGCGCCCTTCAGCATGTCGATGAGCTGACGCAGGCGATAGGGTTTGGGCAGGAAATCCACGTGCGGCGGCAGTGGCGGCAGCTGCGCCTTGGCAAAGCCCGAAGCCAGGATGACGCGCGCGTCCGGCAGCAGTTGCGCCACCTGCTCGCTCAGTTCGATACCCGACATGCCGTTGGGCATGCGGATGTCGCTGAACACCACATCGTAAGGGCCGCTGTCGCGCAGCATGCGCAATGCAGCATGCCCGTCGTCGGCGGTATCGACACTGATGCCGGCATCGCGCAGCGCCTCGCCGATCAACTCGCGCAGTTCTTCTTGATCTTCCACCATCAACAGGCGCAGGGATTCAGTCATGCTCGGCCTCCTCGATGGCCGGAAGAAACAGGGTCACGGTGGTGCCGCACCCGGGTGCGGTGTCAAGCTCGACAAAGCCGCCGGATTGGGAAGCAAAGCCATACACCTGGCTCAATCCCAGGCCGGAGCCCTTGCCGACGTCCTTGGTGGTGAAAAACGGCTCGCTGGCGCAACGCGCCACCTGCGCCGACATGCCGGGGCCGTCGTCACGCACCGCGATGCCGACGTATGCACGCGGCACGCCGTGCGGATCCGAGGGCGCCACCCGCCGTTGCGCGGCAGTGGTCAGCTCGATCGCGCCACCGCCGGGCATTGCATCGCAGCTGTTGAAGACAAGATTGAGCAGGGCCGCTTCCAGCTGCCCGGGGTCCACGCGCACATCCGGCAGCGCATCGGCGAAGGTCAGTGACAACCCGACGCCGGCCGGGCAGGCACGGCGCAACAATTCCAGCGAGCGCGTCACCACCGCGTTGGCCGCGTGACGTTCCGGAATCAGGCGCTGGCCGCGCGCAAACGCAAGCAGCTGGCGCGTCAGCAAGGTGCCGCGATCCACGGCGGTCTGTGCGGCCTCCACCAACATGCGGGTGCGCGCATCCTCGCCGGCGCGCAGCGCGATCAGGTCGAGGCTGGTCACCATCACTGTCAGCAGGTTGTTGAAGTCGTGCGCCATGCCCAGCGTCAGCCGGCCCAGCGCCTCGGTTTTCTGCGAGTGCAACAAGGCCTCCTGGGCATGTTGCAGCAGGCGCTGCGCTTCGTGGCGCTCGGTGATGTCACGGGTGATCTTGGCAAACCCCACCAGCACGCCGAATTCCAGCACCGGCTCGATCACCACGCTGGCCCAGAAACGGCTGCCGTCCTTGCGCACACGCCAGCCTTCGGCGGCAAGGCGCCCCTGGCGCTTGGCAATTTCCAGGTTGCGGGTGGGCTCGTCGCGCTGCACGTCTTCGGGAAGATAGAAACGCGAAAAATGCGAGCCGAGCACTTCAGCGGCGGAATAGCCCTTGATTCGCTCCCCGCCCGGGTTCCAGCTGCGAACATACCCACCGATGTCGAGCATGTAGATGGCGTAATCGGAAACGCTCTGCACCAACAGCTGGCACTGCCGGCTGTCGTGCGACAGCGGGCCCGCGTTGTCGATGACCGTTTCCGTACCCATTTTGCGCGAGGTTCCCGGAAAAACGCGCGACGTTAGTGACGTTGCCGTGAAGGGTGCGTGCAAGCCAACCCGGCCGCAAAAGCGTCAAAAACCCGGCGATTGGCGCGTGAAACTTATCGGATACCATGACCGCCCCCCCTTTCGTCGGTGCGTGCGCCTCATGCAGAACATCTCGACCACACGCGACCGCTGGGTGTGGGTCATCGCGGGGGCCTTGATGGCGGGAACCCTGGGCGTGGAGTTGGTGACGCCCCTGGGTTATGCGGTGTGGTTGACCTATTTCATGGCCGTGGGCGTGACCGTTTTCCAGAATCGCCCGCAGGCGCCGCTGGTGGTGGGTGTGCTGTCGTGCGTGCTGTTGGCGATCGGGTTCCAGCTGGCGCCGCCGAGCACCAATTCAAGTTTTTCCTCGATCAACCGCAGCATCGGTGGCGTGTCGTTCCTGGCGATGGCGCTGGTGGTGACGCAGGCAATCCGTGCCCGGCGCCAGGCCGAATTCGCGCTGTGGCTGCAGCAGGCCGAGAACACCGTCGAGGCGAGCCTGCGCGGCGATCAAAGCCCGGAAGATCTGGCCGACGCCGCCTTGCGCGCGCTGTGCGACACGCTGGATGCGCAGGTGGGCGCGCTGTATCGCATCGAAGGCGAGCGCCTGCGGCTCACCGGCGGCGCAGCGCTGCCGGCAGATATCCCCAAGACCCTGCCGACCAATGCCGGCCAATGGGGCGAGGTGCTGCAGCGTGGCACGGTGCGCCGGGTGCGTGGGGTGGAGGCCGGGCATCTGCAGATTGCCTCCGGGCTGGGCCAGAGCGCATGCACGGAACTGCTGCTGGCGCCGGTCACCGCCGACGGCCGCGTGATCGGCCTGGTGGAACTGGGCCGCGTCACCGGCGCGCAGACGGCCGGCTCGCGCGAACAGGAGCTGCTTGCCCGTTGCGGTGAAAACATCGGCCTGGCGCTGCGCACCGCGCTGCTGCGTGCGCAGCTGGTGGCCTTGCTGGAAGAGACCCAACGCCAGAGCGAAGAGCTGCAGACGCAGCAGGAAGAACTGCGCGTTGCCAACGAAGAGCTGGAAGAACAAAGCCGCAGCCTGCAGCAATCGCAGAGCGATCTGGAGCAACAGCAGGCCGAGCTGGAACAGACCAACGTGCAGCTGGAAGAACGCACCCAGGCGCTGGAGGCACAGAAACAGGCCTTGTTGATCGCGCAGAATCAGCTGGTGCGCAACAGCAACGAGTTGTCCACCGCCTCGCGCTACAAGTCCGAGTTTCTGGCCAACATGTCGCATGAGCTGCGCACCCCGCTCAATAGCGCACTGATCCTGGCCAAGCTGCTGGCCGACAACAAGGACGGCACGCTCAGCACCGAGCAGGTCAAGTACGCCCAGGCGATCCTGTCGTCCAACAACGATCTGCTTGCGCTGATCAACGACATCCTGGACCTGTCCAAGATCGAAGCCGGGCACGTGGAGCTGGCCGATGAAACCGTGGCGACCAGTTCGGTGCTGCAGCGGCTGCGCGAGACCTTCGAACCGTTGGCACGGCAAAAAGGCCTGAGCCTGGAGATCGGCGCCGACGCCGGTGCGCCGACCCAGCTGGTGGTGGACAACCAACGTCTGCAGCAGATCCTCAAGAACCTGCTGGCCAATGCAATCAAGTTCACCGAGCATGGCACGGTGAGCCTGTCGGTGCAGGCGCATGCGCCAGGGCGCGTGCTGTTCAAGGTCAACGACACCGGTATCGGCATCGCGCGCGAACAGACCGAGGTGATCTTCGAGGCATTCCGTCAGGCCGACGGCAGCACGCGGCGGCGCTATGGCGGCACCGGGCTGGGCCTGTCGATCTCGCGCGATCTTGCGCAACGCATGGGCGGCAGCATCGCGGTGGACAGCGAACCGGGACGCGGCAGCTGCTTCACGCTGGAACTGCCCGTCGACGGCGCGCCTGCAGAGACCGGCACTGCGGCCCAGGCACCCGGCGCGGCCACCGCATCGCCCCCCGTCACCACGGCGCAGCGGCACCCGCACGACGGCGCCCGCGTGCCCGCGCGTGTCAACGAGGCCGTCGCCATCGCCAGTCCGCCGCAGCCGCTGCCGATTCCCGCGCCCAGCGCCGCGCCGCTGCAACGTGCCGACGACGATCGCGACCAGCGTACGCGCCCCGGGCGGCTGATCATGGCGGTGGAAGACGAGACCCGGTTTGCGCAGGCCCTGGTCGATCTGGCGCATGAACTGGACTTCGACTGCGTGGTCGCGCCCAATGCCGAAGAAGCGCTGCGCCTTGCCGGCGAACTGCGCCCCAGCGGCATCCTGCTGGACATCGGCCTGCCGGACGCTTCCGGGCTGAGCGTGCTCGAACGCCTCAAGCGCGACCCGGCCACGCGCCATATCCCGGTGCATGTGGTGTCGGCGCTGGAGCGCAGCCAGATTGCACTGGAGCTGGGTGCGGTGGGATATCTGATCAAGCCGGCCACGCGCGAGCGGCTGGCCGGTGCGATCCGCCAGCTGGAAGAAACCAATGCGCGCGCGGTGCGGCGCCTGCTGATCGTCGAAGACGACAGCGCGCTGCGCGCGAACCTGCAATTGCTGCTGGCGCGCGATCAGCTGGACATCGTTGCGGTCGGCAGCATTGCCGAGGCGATGGAGCAGCTGGCCGGCTCCACCTTCGACTGCATGGTGACCGACCTGGCCCTGCCGGACGGCAGCGGCTACGACCTGCTGGAACGCATGGCCGGCAACGATGCAGTCGCCTTTCCGCCGGTGATCGTCTACACCGGCCGTGCCTTGACGCGCGACGAAGAACAGCGCCTGCGCCGGTATTCCAAGAGCATCATCATCAAGGGCGTGCGGTCGCCGGAGCGGCTGCTCGACGAAGTGACGCTGTTCCTGCACAGCGTGGAAGCCTCGCTGCCGAGCGACCAGCAACGGCTGCTGCGCGAGGCGCGTCGCCGCGATGCAGTACTCGATGGCGCCACCGTATTGCTGGCCGAAGACGATGTGCGCAACATCTTTGCGCTGTCCAGCGTGCTCGAACCGCTGGGCGTCACGCTGCAGATCGCACGCAATGGCCGCGAGGCATTGGAGCATCTGGCCAAGCACGACGTGGACCTGGTGCTGATGGACATCATGATGCCGGAGATGGATGGCATCACCGCGATGCGGCAGATCCGCGCCAACCGCCAGTGGCAGGACCTGCCGATCATCGCGCTGACCGCCAAGGCGATGGCCGACGACCGCGAACGCTGCCTGGAGGCCGGTGCCAACGACTACATCGCCAAGCCCATCGACGTGGACAAGCTGGTGTCGCTGTGCCGCGTGTGGTGCTCGCGGCAATGACTCCGGTGGAGCTGTTCGACCTGGAGCTGCGCGTGCTGCTGGAAGCGGTCTACCAGCGCTATCACTACGACTTCCGTGACTACGCGGTGTCGTCGCTGCGGCGACGCATGCGTCACGCAATGGCGCGCTTCGAATGCGAGCGGGTGGCCGATCTGCAACACCGGCTGCTGCACGAGCCGGATGCGTTTGCCCAGGCGATGCAGTTCTTCACCGTGCAGGTCTCGGAAATGTTCCGCGACCCGGCCTACTTCCGCGTGCTGCGCGAGCATGCAGTGCCGGTCCTGCGCACCTATCCCTCGATCAAGCTGTGGGTGGCCGGATGCAGCACCGGCGAAGAAGTCTGGTCGCTGGCGATCCTGCTGCACGAGGAAGGCTTGCTGGAGCGGGCGGTGATCTATGCCACCGACATCAATCCGGAAGCGCTGACCATGGCCGAGGCCGGCGCCTATGGCATCGACCGCATCGCGCAGTTCAGCCGCAACTACCTGGAGGCCGGCGGCCGTGGCTCGCTGTCGGATTACTACACCACCGCTTACGACGGTGCGGTGTTCGACCGCCGCCTGAAGCGCAACATCGTCTTCGCCGATCACAGCCTGGCCACCGACACGGTGTTTTCCGAAGTGCATCTGGTGTCGTGCCGCAATGTGCTGATCTATTTCAACCGCAGCCTGCAGGATCGCGCAGTGGGCCTGTTCTTCGATGCGCTGGTGCACCGCGGGTTTCTCGGGCTGGGCAGCAAGGAGTCGCTGCAGTTCGGCGCGCATGCACAGGCGTTCGAGACCTGCGCACGCGAGCAGCGCCTGTACCGGAAGGCCGCATGAGCACTGCAGCGGCGCATCCGCCCTTCGAGGCGACGGTGATCGGCGCATCCGCCGGCGGCGTGATGGCGTTGCAGGCGCTGTTGTCGCGCCTGCCCGGCAACCTGCCGATGCCGGTCCTGGTGGTGCTGCATCTGCCGCGCGACCGCGCCAGCCACGTGGCCGAACTGCTGGATGCGCGCTGCGCGCTACCGGTGCGCGAGGCCGAAGACAAGCAACCCTTGCTGCCCGGCACGGTCACCATTGCCCCGCCCGACTACCATCTGCTGGTGGAAAGCCGCGACAGCCTGGCGCTGTCGATGGATGCGCCGGTGCTGTTTTCGCGCCCGGCCATCGACCCGTTGTTCGAATCGGCCGCCGACGTGTTTGCCGAGCGCCTGCTGGCGATCCTGCTCACCGGCGCCAGCAGCGACGGCAGCGCCGGTGTGGCCGCCGTGCGCGCGGCCGGCGGCACCGCCTGGATTCAGCTGCCCGACGATGCCGCCTCCCCGCTGATGCCCGCCTCTGCACTTGCCCACGCCGGTGCCGATGCGGTGCTGACCCTGCAGGCGATCTGCAGCCGACTGGAAACCTTTCATCCATGAACCTCACCGCAACCGGCCTTGCTGCACACAGCGACGAACCCGCCAAGCTGTTGATCGTCGATGACGTGCCGCAGAACCTGGTGGCGATGCAGGCGCTGTTGCAGCGCGACGGCATCCAGGTGCTGTGCGCATCGTCCGGTGCGCAGGCACTGGAGTTGCTGCTCGAACACGATGTGGCGCTGGCACTGCTCGATGTGCACATGCCGGAGATGGACGGGTTTTCGCTGGCAGAATTGATGCGCGGTTCGCAGCGCACCCGGCATGTGCCGATCATTTTCCTGACCGCCTCGCCGAACGATCCGATGCGCGCCTTCCAGGGGTACGAGACCGGCGCGGTGGATTTCCTGCACAAGCCGATCGAACCGCATGTGATCCTGAGCAAGGTCAACGTGTTCATCGAGTTGTACCAGCAGCGGCGGCTGCTCAAGGCGCGCAATGCTTCGCTGGAACGCGCGCTCACCCTCAATGAAACCATGATGGCGGTGCTCACCCACGACCTGCGCACGCCGCTGTCGGTGATCCTGCTGTGCGCCGACAAGCTGAGCCTGGACGTGGATGCCGACGGATCGGCGGCGCGCACCCTCGAACACCTGGAAAACAGCGCACGGCGCATGGCGCGCATGGTCGAACAGTTGCTAGATTTCTCGCGCCTGCGCACCGATGGATTGTCGATGCAGTTCGGTCCCTGCAATCTCGGCGAGGTGGCGCACAGCGTGGTCGGCGAGGTGGCCCAGGCCAACCCGCATACCACCATCGACCTGCGCACCGAGGGCGACCTGGACGGCGACGGCGATGGCGACCGGCTGGCGCAGGTCGTCTCCAATCTGGTGGGCAACGCGGTGCTGCACGGCGGCCGCCACCCGGTGCAGGTGCATCTGGACGGCCGCGAGCGCGACGTCGTGCGGCTGTCGGTGCGCAATGCCGGGCACATTCCCGACAGCCTGATGCCGCGCCTGTTCGAACCGTTCAAGGCGAGTTTCCACGCCAGCCAGGGCTTGGGCCTGGGGCTGTTCATTGCCGATCAGTTCGTCAAGGCACACGGCGGCACGCTGGAGGCCCGCAACGAGGACGGCGACGTGGTGTTCGAAGCCAGGCTGCGGCGGCACAACCTGGCGGCGTGAGCGCAGCAGGTGTTGCGCTGGGTAAAACCGCGCTTGCCTGCACCATCGCGCGTGGCCAACGCAGCTCCACGCTTGATGCATTTGTCGACGGCGGCAACGGCGGCCGGGCCGCCTGACGCGCGGCTGTGCGCTGCCGCTGGCGGACTGATCCGTTTCTAAATCCAGCAATGATTGGCAGGCAATCGCCCGCCGGGCGAGCTCGACATTGCACACGTCTTATGCGAGCGCGAGCAGTGCTCGGCAGCGCAATGCGCCGTATGCTCGCCAGCAAGCGCACCGGCGTCATGACGCCGCCCCACTCCTGCCGCCCCCCGTTCCAGCATCAGGATCTGTCTCGTCATCATCAGGCGCACGCTGTGCGTCATGTCAGCGGAGGTGGTCATGTCGTATGTGGATGGTTTCGTCCTTGCAGTCCCCAGAGCGAACAAGGATGCATTTATCGCGCACGCCCGCATGGGCGATGCAATCATCATGGAATATGGCGCACTGCGCGTGGTGGAGTGCTGGGGCGACGACGTCCAGCAGGGGCAATGGACCGACTTCCAGCGTGCGGTCGATGCCACCGACGACGAAACCGTGGTGTTCTCGTGGATCGAATGGCCGGACAAGGCCACCCGCGATGCCGGCATGCGCAAGATGATGGACGACCCGCGCATGGACCCGGCCGTCAACCCGATGCCGTTCGATGGCAAGCGCATGATCTATGGCGGCTTCGTGCCGGTAGTGGCCTTGGGCCAACCGGCCTGAGTGATGCCGGGCGATGGCGGCATGCCAGCTGCATGCTGCCATCGGCGGTGCCAGCTCGCCTGCGGTGTTGCACACAAGCGCCTGCGCCGTGATCGGTACACTGGCGGTGCGCCGTTGCGCGCGCCGCGAGGGCGCCGCCGCTGGACTGCCTGACCATCGGAGATCACTGCATGACCGACGCACCGCTTCTGATCGCCTGCCCCAGCTGCGCGGCGATGAACCGCGTGGCGGCCACGCGCCTGCACGAGGCACCCAACTGCGGCAGCTGCCACCGGCCGCTATTCCAGCGCGCGCCGGTCGCCCTGTCGGCGGCCGACTTCGACAAGCACGCGGTACGCAGCACGCTGCCGCTGGTGGTGGATTTCTGGGCACCGTGGTGCGGGCCGTGCCTGAGCATGGCGCCGCAATTTGCCGCAGCCGCTGCCACGCTGGAACCACAAGTGCGGCTGGCCAAGGTGGACACCGACCTGCATCCGGCGCTGGGCACGCGCTTTGGCATCCGCAGCATCCCCACGTTGCTGGTCATCCAGGGCGGGCATGAGATCGGCCGGCATTCCGGCGCAGTGAGCAGTGCGCAGATCGTCAGCTGGGTGCGGTCGGTCCTGAGCAATCGATGAGCCAACAAAAAGGCCAGCTGCGCATGCACGCAGCTGGCCTATGGACACACGGCAACTATCACTGCGACGCATCCGCCGCAGTGACTGCACTTAACGTGTCAACCCATTATTGCCAGTTGACGTTGACCGACACGCCCACGATGCGCGGCTCGTTGTACACCGCCGCCATGTAGTTTTCGATCACACCCTTGACGTTCTTTTCGTTGGTGATGTTGCGCGCAAACGCCGCCACTTCCCACGCACCGTAGCCGCCGGTGTAACCCAGCTTGAGGCCGCCTTCGAAGTTGCCGTCGGCGCGGAACTCGGTGGAGTCGTACAGCACGAAGCTGGTCTCGCCCTGCTTGTTCCAGTCGGTGGACACGAAGAACGCGCCATCGTTGCCCATGGGGATGTCGTAGCGCGCAGCCAGGTTGAGGTTGTACTTGGGCGCGTTGGGCAGCGGGTTGCCGTCGATCTGCGCGAAGGTGTTGGCGCCCACGCGGATAGTGGGGTCGTTGACCGTGCACACCACCACGCCATTGAGCGCGCAGGCCTGCGCGAACACGCGCTTGTCGTTGATTTCGCTGTGCAGCAGGCTCAGGCCGGCGGTCAGCGACAGGTTGGAGATCGGGCGCCAGTCCAGGTCCGCTTCCAGACCGTAGGCCTTGGCCTTGTCGGCATTGAACAGCACACCATTGCCGTCCGAGTCGTTGCCGTTGAGCTGGATGTCATCGACGGTGTAGGTGAAGCCGCTGACATTCAAACGCAGGCGATTGTCGAACAGGCTGCTCTTGATGCCGGCCTCCCACGACAGGATGGTTTCCGAATCGGCGGTGGTGAAATCCGAATTGAACACCGCGCTGCGGCCCTGGATGGTGGGACCACGGAAGCCGCGTGCCACGCGTGCGTACACGCTCAGCTGCGGGTCGATTGCATACATCGCGCTCAGGTCCCAGCTGGGCTGGGTGTCGGACATGCGCACGTCGCGGCGGCCACGGTAGGTCACCGCACCGGCGGCGGTGTCGGCGGTCTTGAGCAGGCGGGTTTGCTTGGTGTCCTTGGTCTGGCGGATACCGGCGGTGAGCGTCAGCGCGTCGGTGGCCTTGTAGCTGAGCTGGCCGAAACCGGCCCATGAGGTATTGGTGTTGCGCAGGCGCACCCAGTTGTTCGGGTTGCGCGCGGCGGTCTGCAGGAAGAAGGCACGCTGATAGAAATCGGTGGTGTCGCGGCCATCGAAATAGAACGCGCCCATCTGCCATTGCAGCGCAGCGTCGCCCTCGCTGGCCAGGCGCAATTCCTGGGTGTACTGGTCCAGGTCGCGGATCTGGCCCATCGACTGGCCGAACCCGTTCGGCACGCCGTTGACCGGGAAATTGGCAGCCGCGCCGCCATCGGTGTCGCCACGGCTGAAGCCGGAGGTGGTTTCGTAGGCGGTGATGGAGGTCAGCGACACGCCGCCGAAATCGTAGACTGCCTTGATCGAGCCGCCGTCGGTTTGATAGGCCTGCGGGTTGTCGTGCGCTTCATCGTAGGCCACGCGGTCGCGCGGCACATCGACCTTGTCGCTGCCGCGGGTGACCGCGTTGCGCAGGAACAGCGTGGAGGTGCCGTCGTAGTCGCGCGTGTGCACCGAGCCCAGCAGCGAGAACGCTTCGCTGGGCTTGAGCAGCACCTGCAGGCGCACGTTGCGGTCGTTGTAGCCGCCCATGGCGTCCTTGCGCGGGGTACGCGTGCCATCGGCGCTGCTGCCGGCAAAGGTGTTGTCCACCCAATCGTCGCGGTGCTGGTACAGGGCCGACACGCGGAACGACAGCACGTCGTTGATCGGCCCACCGAAACCGCCGTCCAGCGACACGGTGTTGTAGCTGCCGTAGCTGGCATCGAGACGGCCGGTATAGGTATCGCCCGGTTTGACGGTGTCGAACTTGACGATGCCGGCGGTGGTATTGCGGCCGAACAGAGTGCCCTGCGGGCCGCGCAGCACTTCGACCTGGTCCACGTCGTAGACCGGGTTGGACTTGAGCACCACGTGCTCCAGCACCACGTCGTCCTGGATGATGGACACCGGCTGCGAGGCGCCGAGATAGAAGTCGATATTGCCCAGGCCGCGGATATAGAAGCGCGGGAAGATGCGCCCGGTGGTGGTCTCGGCATAGAAGCCCGGCACGCGGCCGGACAGCGCCAGCAGCGTGTCGTCGCCACCGGCGGTGTACTCGCGCATCGCCGCGCCCTGCACCACGCCCACCGACACCGGCACCTCCTGCAGGTTCTGCTCGCGGTGCTCGGCGGTGACGGTGACGGCATCCAAAGCGGTCGGGCTGCCCTCGCCCTGGCTGCTCGGCGCTTGCTGCGCCGATGCGGCGGCCGCCATCGAGGCCAGCAGCAGACCGGCGCAGGCACGCGCCAGCGGCGTGCGCTGCGGAGCGGTGCTGCGAGCAGCGGCATGCGGGGCGGCGGACGTCAGCGACGGGGAGACAGACGAGTACAACGACATGCGGGAGGATCCTTGGGATGAGACGCGGAAGTGAGTGCGTTCGGCATGGGCATGCCGGAGGGAGGCGCAGCATGGCGCCGCGCGCACGATATGTCAGCAATGTTGCAGCGGCGTGGCAGACGTCCACCGACGCAGATCGGTGCGGTCGCGGACGCCATGCCACGCGCGCGCAGCACCTCGCACCCTCATGCCTCGCCCGGTCGCGAGCTGTCATGCTGGCCGGGCTGGCGCCGCGCCAGGGCTGAGCATCGGAGAACTGTCTTGAAACGCGTCGGATGGATGATGGGCCTGATGGCCGCCATGAGTTGCCCGCTGGCCTACGCGGGCAGCGCGCTGATCACCCAGGTGGACTATCAGGGCGACGACGGCGGGCCGTTGCCCACCCAGGCGCAATACCGCAATCCGGTGCTGGCCGGCTTCCATCCGGACCCGTCCGCGATCCGGGTCGGCAACGACTTCTATCTGGTCAACTCCACGTTCGGCTACTTTCCCGGCCTGCCGGTGTTCAAGAGTAGCGACCTGGTGCACTGGACCCAGATCGGCAACGCCATCGATCGCCCGACCCAGATCAACTACGGCAACGACGAACTGACCCGCGGCCTGTTCGCCGCCAGCATCAGTCACCACGACGGCACCTTCTACATCGCCAATACCTGTTTTTACTGCGATGGCGGCAATTTCCTGGTCACCGCCAAGGACCCGGCCGGGCCATGGTCAGACCCCATCTGGCTGGATGCCAAGGGCATCGACCCCTCGCTGTTCTTCGATGACGACGGCAGCGCCTGGCTGGTCAACAACGATGTGCCCGCCGGCAAGCTGCGCTACGACGGGCACCGCGCCATCTGGCTGCAGCAGCTGGATCTGGCGCGCATGAAACTGGTCGGCCCGCGCCAGGTGATCGTGGATTCCGGCTTCCAGCCGGCGACCAATCCGGAACATATCGAAGGCCCGCACCTGTTCCGCCGCGATGGCTATTACTACCTCACCGCCGCCGAAGGCGGCACCGGCGAGCAGCACGCGCAGATGATCTACCGGAGCCGCCAGATCAGCGGGCCCTACGAAACCTGGAGCGGCAATCCGGTGCTGACCCAGCGCGATCTGGACCCAACGCGCCACGCGCCGATCACCTCGGCCGGGCACGCGCAGTTCGTCGAACTCAAGGACGGCTCATGGTGGGCGGTGTTCCTGGCTACGCGCCCGTACCAGGGCAACCACTACGCCCTGGGCCGCGAAACCTTTTTGCTGCCGGTGCAATGGCGCGATGGCTGGCCGGTGGTGCTGCCGCATGGCAGCGCAGTGCAGGCAGTAGCCACGCGTCCGCCCTTGCCGGCAGGCACGCAGACCATGCCGACAAGTGGCCCGATGCAGTGGAGCGAGCGCTTCCAGGATGCGCACGTGCCGATGCAATGGATGACCATCCACCCACCGACCACGCCGTGGTATCTCCCTGGCCCGCAGGGTCTGCGCATCACGCCGTCGAACGTGGCGCTGGGCGATCTTGGCCGCGGTCAGCCGGCCTATCTGGGCCATCGCCTGCAGCATCACCATGCCACCCTGGTCGCGCACGTGGATGGCAGCGCGCTGGCAGCCGGCGAACAGGCAGGTCTGGCAGTGGTCGCCAAGGAAAGTCACTTTCTGGCGGCCATGCTGGTGCGCGACGACGCCGCTGCCGCGGTCGTGCTGTATCGCCGCGCCGGCGTGCCGGACCCGGGCCCCGGAACCGTGCTGGCGCGCGCGCCGCTGCCCGATGCAAGCCAGCCGGTGCAGCTGCGCGTCACGCTGGATGCCGCGCGGGTGCATGTGGACTACGCGGTTGGCGCAGGCCAGTGGCAGACGCTGCTCGAGCAGGGTGATGCCACGCTGCTCAGCACCCAGACCGCCGGCAGCTTTCTGGGCGCCACGTTCGGGCCGTATGCGTATTCGCGCTGATGGCGGTCACTGCTGACGACGGGGGATTGGCGATCCGGGCCGTTGGATAGACGCGCATCGCGGTTGCCTGCCACTACGCAGCCCGCGGCAGACACAACGCCATGCGAGCCGCACAAGCGCGCCGTCGCGCTGCGGCGCCATTGGCGGTGAGGCCGCGGCAACCGCACCGGCGCGCGCCGCTGCGCCCTACGTGCGTGCCTGCGCGCTGCTGTCGAGCATCTGCCCGACCGTGTTGAGCAGGTCGTTGAGGCTGAATGGCTTGGGCAGCAGGGCCATGCCGTCGGCCAGAAATTCCTGCCGGGTGATTGCGTTTTCGGCGTAGCCGGTGATGAACAGGATCGGCAACGCGGGCCGCAACGTGCGCGCCACATCGGCCATGTCGCGCCCGTTCATGCCCGGCAGACCGACATCGGACACCACCAGGTCGATCGGCACATCGCTGCGCAGCTGCTCCAACGCACCGGTGGCATCTTGGGCTTCGACCACCTGATACCCGGCGTCGCTGAGCACCTCGCTCACCATCATGCGCACCACATCGGTGTCGTCCACCAGCAGGATGCGCTCGTTGCGCGCGCGCGGTGTGCTCGGCGCCGGCGCCGGTGCCACCTCGCCTGCAGACAGCCCCCGCGGCAGCAGCAACGCCACCGTCGTGCCCTGCCCGACCTGACTGCTGATCCGCGCGGTGCCACCGGACTGGCGCGCAAACCCGTAGGTCATCGACAGGCCCAGCCCGGTGCCTTCGCCGATCGGCTTGGTGGTGAAGAACGGCTCGAAGACCTGGTTGAGGATGGCCGGCGCGATGCCGCTGCCGTTGTCGATGACGTTCACCGCCACGTATTCGCCGTCCTCCAGCTCGGGGTCCTGGTGCGCGGTGTAGGCGGCCGTCTGCACACGGATGGTGCCCCGCCCCTGGAGTGCGTCGCGGGCGTTGATCACCAGGTTGAGCACCACGTTCTCAAGCTGGTTGGCATCGGCAACCGCCACCAGCGAGGCGTCGGCCAGCTCCAGCTCCAAGGCGATGTTCTCGCCGATGGAACGGTGCAGCATGTCTTCCAGCGAGCGCACCCGCAGGTTGACGTCGAACGGTTGCGCATCCAGCGATTGCTTGCGCGCAAACGCCAGCATGCGCTGGGTCAGTGCCGCTGCACGGTGCGCCGATCCGGTGGCGATCTCGGCCAGCCGCGGCACCCGCTCGATGCGGTTGGATTCCACCGCCAGCTGGATCATGTCCAGGCCGGAAATGATGCTGGTCAGCAGGTTGTTGAAGTCGTGCGCGATGCCGCCGGTGAGCTTGCCCAGCGCTTCCATCTTCTGCGCCTGCAGCAGCTGGATTTCGGTGCGCTGGCGCTCGGCGATCTGGTGCGCCAGTTCGGTGGTGGCGGTATCCAGCTCCTGGCGCTGTTCGCGCTCGCGCAGGCGTTGTTCGGTGACATCTTCCACCAGCAGCAGGCCCAGGTCCGGCTCGCGGTACGGCGACACCCGCCATTCGGTCTCGCACAGCTTGCCCTCGCGCAGGAGCGACACCGCGCCGCTCCAGCGCTCACGCCGGGCCAGTGCGGTGGTCAGCGCCTGCACCGTGGCCGCCTGATCCAGCCCGGCCGCACGAATCGCCTCGCCCGGCGTGGCGCTGCCGATCAGGCGCTGGAAGGCCGCATTGAGTTCGTGCGTCTGCAGGTTGGCATCGACCACCGCGATCGGCGCGCTGATGTGTTCGAACATCTCGCGAAAGCGTGCCTCGCTGACCCGCAATGCCTCCTCGGCGTTGCGCGCGCGCAACAACGTACGCAAGGTGGCGACCAGCACATTGGGGTCGACCGGATGGATCAGGTACGCATCGGCACCTGCATCCAGGCCGGTGATCATGTCGCCGGTGGCGATCGAGGCGGCCGACACATGCACCACTGGCAGCAACGCGGTGCGTGGCTCGGCGCGCAAGGTGCGCACGATGTCGAAGCCGCTCATGTCCGGAAGGTTGACGTCCAGCACCACCCCGGCAAACGACTGCGCTGCCAGCTTGGCCAGACCCTCGGCGCCGGTGCCGGCCTCCTCGACCACGAACCGATGGTGTTCGAGCACGCGCCGCACCGAATACCGCGTCACCGCGTTGTCGTCGACGACCAGAATGTGCTGCCTGCTGCTCACGTTGCGTTCTCCGCTGCCAGCGTCACCGGCAGCACCACGAAAAATTCCGAGCCCTGCCCGACCACGCTGTTGATGCCCACCCGGCCGCCCAGCAGCTCGGCGAAGCGCTTGCAGATCGACAGCCCCAGCCCCGTCCCGGTCAGGCGCTTCTGCAGCGGCGAGTCCACCTGTACGAAATCTTCGAACAAGGCGTCGTGAAGCTCGGGCGCAATGCCGATGCCCGTGTCCTGCACGCTGAAGCGCACGTGGCTGTCGCCTTCCAGCTGCGCCAGCACGCGCACATGGCCTTGCGGGGTGAACTTGAGCGCATTGGAAATGAAGTTGCGCAGGATCTGCGCCAGCTTCTTGTCGTCGGTATAGAGCATCGGCAGCACCGGCGGATCTTCGAAAATCAGCGTGGTGGTGCCGACATCGGTGAGCGGGCGAAACATGCCGCGCAGCGCAGCGAACAGGTCCATCAGGTCGAACCAGCCCGGCGAAATGGTGATGCGGCCGGCCTCGATCTTGGCCAGGTCCAGCAGGTCGTCCACCATCTCGGTGAGCTCGCGCGCCGACGCGCTGACAAAGCGCACCTGCTTGAGTTGTTCGTCGTTGAGCGGGCCGTCCATGCCGTCTTCCAGCAGCCGCGTGATGCTCAGGATCGAGCCCAGCGGGGTGCGGAATTCGTGGCTCATGTACGACAGGAACCGGCTCTTGAGCTCGGACACTTCGCGCAGTTGCTCGGCCTGCTGATCGAGCTCGGCATACAGGGCCAGCACGCCCTGGTTGGTTTCTTCCAGCTCCTCGCGCAGGGCCTGGTTCTGCTGGCGCAAGTTCGCCAGTTCGGTGTCAGCCGCGTGGCCCGACGCCGCATCGGATGAATTCATTGCATGCCTCCCAGGCGCATGACGAAAACGCAGGCATCGTCGCGGCCACGCGCGTAGTCGCGCAACAGCACGGCGGCGATGATGCGTGGATGGCGCGACAACAGCCCAGGGTGGTCGCGCAGGTTCCAGCGCGATTGCAGGCCGTCGCTGTGCATCACCAGCAACTTGCCGGCGGCCTGCGGAAAATCGAACGGCTGCGCCTTGCGAAATTGCACCCCCACGATGCCCGGATGCGAGGGCATGCCGCGCGCGCCATCGCCATCGCAGAGCGCTGCACCGAGATTGCCGACGCCGGCAAAGCGCACCTGCCCGCTGCTGCCGTCGAACTGCATGACCGCCGCCGCACCGCCACGGGTGCCGCACATGCCCGCATGCAGCCGCGCGATGCGCTCGCCGGGCTCACCGCTGGCCGTCGCCGCCACCCGGGTGCCGGCATCGGCGGCATCGGCCGCGCCCGGCCCATGGCCCAGACCATCGATCATGGTGACCGTCACACGTGACCCATCGACGCCCAGGTGCCAGCCATCCCCGCACACCACTTCGGTGTGCAGCGGGAGCCGGATCGCGCCATACGGCAGATCGGGCGTGGCCTGCGCATCGGCATACACCCGCGCCAGCACCACCGCGCCGGTGGCATCCGAATACGCATCCAGTACCGCCGCATGCCGCTGCACCGCGCCCAGGCCGTTGCCCGGTGTGCTGCCGGTGGAATAGCCGTCAGGCAGACAATCGGCGAGCACGAAGCCCGGGCCCTGGTCGATCGAACACAGCTCCACGCCGAGGCCACCGCGGCCGGCCACGGTGCACAGGTGCAGTTGCCCGCCGCCGCCGTGATTGAGCAGGTTGGTGCACAGCTCGGTGGCGACCAGCGCGACACGTCCACAGGCGTCCTGGCCGAATCCGCTGGCCTGGGCAAGCGCCACCGCATCGCGGCGCACCTGTCCCACCTGGGTCACTTCCTCGACACGGATGACCTGGGTGAGCGCGCCGGCAACATTCACTTCCATTTGGTGATGGTGATGCGCGTGCCCTTCCCCGCAGCGCTGTCCAACACGAAGTCGTCCACCAACCGCCGGCTGCCGGACAGGCCCAGGCCCAGTCCGCTGCCGGAGGTCCAGCCATCGGTGAGCGCAAGTTCCAGATCGGGGATGCCCGGGCCGTCGTCGCGGAAGGTCAGCTGCACGCCCTTGCGGATGCCGCTTTCCACCACCGCCCAGTCCATGTCGCCGCCACCGCCGTAGATCACCGTATTGCGCGCCAGCTCGCTGGCGGCGGTGACCAGCTTGGTCTGGTCGACCAGGCGCAGGCCACACTGCACCACCAGCTTGCGCACGGTCTGCCGCGCCAGCACCACATCCTGCTCGGTGCGCACCGGTTGCGAGCCGGCGCTCATGACGATGCGTCGGGTTGTTGCAGCAGCCGCATGCCGCGTTCGACATCGAGCGCGGTGCGCACCGAAGGCAGGGTCAGGCCCAGCTCGACCAGGGTGATCGCCACCGCCGGCTGCATGCCGACCACCACCGTCCTGGCGCCCATCAGCGCGGCCAGCCCGGAGATGGTGCTGATCATGCGGCCGATGAACGAATCGACGATATCCAGTGCGGAGATGTCGATCAGCACGCCACGCGCCGAGGTGGCGCTGATCTTTTCCGACAGGTCTTCCTGCAGTTGCAGCGCGAGTTGGTCGTGCATGTCCACCTGGATGGTGACCAGCAACAGGTCGCCCATCCGCAGGATCGGGATGCGCTCCATGTCAGTCTGCCCTGCTGACGGTCAGGCCGGTGCGCTTGAGCGCCAGCGCCAACGCATCGGCCAGGTTGGCCTTGGTCACGATGCCCTGCAGATCCAGCCCCAGGTGCACGATGGTCTGCGCAATCTGCGGGCGCACGCCGCTGATGATGGCATCGGCGCCCATCAACCGGATTGCGGTGACGGTCTTGAGCAGATGCTGCGCCACCAGCGTGTCCACGGTGGGCACGCCGGTGATGTCGATGATGGCGATTTCCGAACCGGTGTCGACGATGCGCTGCAACAGCGATTCCATCACCACCTGGGTGCGCTGCGAATCCAGCGTGCCGATCATCGGCAGCGCCAGCACGCCCTCCCACAGTTTCACCACCGGCGTGGACAGCTCCAGCATCTCTTCCTGCTGCCGCACGATGATGTCTTCGCGGGTCTTCTGGAACGCCTTGACGGTGTACAGGCCCAGGCGGTCGAGCAGTTCGGACAGCGCCCACAGCTGCTGCCCGAGGTCGTCCGGCGTGCTGGCGTATTCGCGCTGCACCAGCTCGAACAGCACGCGTTTGAGCGAGAAAATGAAGTTGGCGGTTTCCTGCGAATCGAAGCCGCGCGTGGCGCGATCGCGCGAAAGCGTCTCCAGGAAGCGCCGCACCTCGCTCCACTCGGCACTGTCGAGACTGCTGCCGTCGTCCTTCAGCGAGGCCACTAGCAAGCGCAGGAAGTCCGCGCCCTGGGCCTGCAGATCCTGCCGCGAGATGCGCGCATCGTTGCCAAGGCCCGACCCCAGCCAGGCAGCCAGCAACGCGGCTTCCTGGTCACGAATCGCGTCGATCGAGCGCTGCTGCAGTGCCACCATGAGATCACCCGCCAAAGTAAAAAGTAGAGAGGCTGGGCATGCGGGCTGGACTGCGCCCTGTCCGACGCGGCGCCCCCACGCCGATGCGCAGCAGAGTAAAGCAATTCAGATTCGGCAACCAGCACGCAAATCTGTAGCGGTCAGAGGACGCCACCGCGGCAGTTTGACATTGCGGCGCCACCACCGAACGTGCGCCGGGCCACGCCTGCAGACAACGCCGGCGCGGCGCATCGATGGCCACCGGAGCGGGCCGCCGCGACCGCGGCGTGCCTCTGCCCTGCTGCATCGGGTGCGAACCGCACCAGCCTGCATCCGTCCTTTGCATCGGCGCGTCCCGACGTCGACAGCCGCGACGAACAGATGCTGGCCGGGCCATCGCGCCGACCCGCAACGTCAAACGCAGCGGCCTGGACCTGCTGGATGTGAGCAAGGGCTTCAGCACGCCGAGTGCGCAGATTCCGTGGGGGCCGGCGCTGTTGGCGCAGATCGCCGAACGCCTCAGCCGCGAGGCGCAATTACCGGTTGCCTCGTCCAGGAATATCCACGACCCGCACAATGCAGACCGGGTGGCGGCCGACGGGCAGATGGCACTGCTGATGATCGGCCGCGCGCACCTGGCCAACCCGCAGTGGCCGTCTCCGGCGGCACTGGCACTGGGCGCCCGTCGTAGGTGCTGCCGGCCTCCTGCGCGCACTGGCTGGAGCACTACGGCAAACACAGTTGATCGTCGGCATTCGGCAAGGGTGCCGCTGGATGCGCAGCCTCGCAGCATGCGCAGCGTGTTATCTACGGACTGCCTTACAGCCCGTAGCGCTCCACCGCATCCAGATGCGGGCGCGGATCCTGATCGCAGGCCTCGGCCAGGCGCAGCCAGCACATCGGGTGCGACCAGCGCGAGGTCGTACAGCGCAAGACGCGATGCAATTCCTGCGGCGAGACGTTTTCCGGAAGCGCCACCGTGAACAACACCCCCGGCAGACCCGAGGCGGGGTCCTCCGGGTCGAACGCCTCCGGGTGTTCCGGGTCGACCACGCGGTAGTCCGCGCGGCTATGCCGCCACAGCTTCCATCCACGCATCTCCAGGTCGGCACGCAAGGCCTCGACCACCTCTTCTCCCGGGTCCACACCATCCACCAGCCAGCTGCTGCCGTAGCCGCCGGTCTGCAGCACGTGCACCTGCGCATAGGTCGGCACGAAGCGCTCGCGCTCGGCGTCGTCTTCGGGCGCCGGGTACAGCAACTCGGCATCGAACACGACCCAATCGCCCACATGCTGGCGGCGGTGCGCGGGCGCGTTTTCGATGATGCGCGCCGTCACCGGGCCGGTGCGGCGCGCGTAGTACTCGGCCACTTCGCCATCGTCGACGCAACGCACGATCACCCAGCCCCAGTCTTCCTCGACCGCCCCGCTGGTGCTGCTCAGTTCCATGCCGATCGCCGCTGCCGAGGCCCGCACCGCGTCCCAGTCCTGCGCGGCGCTGGCCGCGGTCATGTGGTCCCAGTACGCCGAACGTGGCTCCTCCAGCACCGCGATCAACTGGCGATACACCGCGGCCGCCTCGGTAAAACGGCCGGTGGTGAGATACATGCGCGCCAGCAATCCGCGCGCGCCATGCGAGCCCGGAGAAAGCTCCAGCAGCGCCATGCAGGCCTGCTCCAGCGCCGGCCAGTCGGCCAGCCGCTGGGCCAGTTGTGCCTCGCACCACAACGCCACCACCGGCACCTGCGGGCGATACAGCAGCGCCAGGCGGCGCACACCGGCATCGTCGCCACGGCCCAGCAATAAATTCATCAGGCGGAAGGTCGGACTGGTTTCGTGGTCGGCATGCCGCTGCACGAAAGACCACAGCAGCGCGATGGCCTGCTCGTCCGCCGCGCAGGCGCTCAGCGCCGATGCCGCGGTGTCGACCAATTCGGCGTCGTCGGGGCGCTCGGCGGCCGCCTGCAACAGCCATTGCGCTTCGCGTTCCGGATTACGCACCACCTCCTCGCCCTGCGCGTTCAACCACGCCAGCAACTGCGCGGCTGGCACCGGTGGCGCCTCGCCGGTGGAGGCCGCCTCGATACGCGCGGCCCAGCCATCCAGCGCCTGCGTCGCGCCACGGTCCTGGCGCAGCTTGGACGCATGCGCGCGTGCCAGAACCAGATGCCGGCGCGCGGTCCACACCGCGCCGCGCTGCAGTGCCAGGTCGATCGCCAGCTCGGCCGCCTCGATCAGAATGCGATGCGCACCGACCTGCGCGTAATGATCGAGCATCAGCTGCAGGCGGCTGCCCAGATCCCAGGTGTTGCGTGCAGGCGCGCGCGCGGCCAGCACCGCCACCGCGCGCAGCCAGTGCAGGCGATACCGCGGCGCCACCTCGCGCCACGGCAGCAGCGACTCCATCGCTTCGTCATCGCGATGCAACATGGCCAGCGCGCGCGCCTTCTGCAAGCGACGCGGCTGGCTGCAATTGGCCCACTCCGCGCCTTCGCGCGCCGCGTCGCGTTCGCGTTGTTCGATCAGAGCCAGCGCCTCGTCTGCACGCCCCAGCGACAGCAGGATCGAGATGCGCATGTCCGGCACGCCATCAAAGATCTCGCCGCCGTGCGCAACGATGGTCTGCGATTGTTGATCCAGGTACGCCAGTGCAGCGTCGCCGCGACCGTCGTCGAGCAGGGCATCGGCCTTTTCGCAGCTCAGGCACTGATAGCACGACCAGCTCGGGTCGATGCGGCCCAGGGTTTCGTCGCAGACCTCGATACGCTCCTGCACCCAGCCCGGGCCATCGATATTGGCGTAGCACGCCGCCAGATCCTGCGTCACGCACACCGATTGCGGGCACTCCACTGCATCGGCACGGTGCGCCCGCTCGAACAAGGCCACCGCATCGCCCAGCGCACGCTCGCCCTCACACAGATTGCCGACCCTGTTGCGCATCTCCCAGTGGCCGACGAACACCTCCAGCCACGGGTTGGCGAGCGTCTTGCCCAGCGCACGCGCCTCGGGCAACAGGGCCTCGGCGCGCTCGATCTGCAGATCGCAGATATGGTCGGTCAGGCGCGTCAGCAGCTGCGCGTTCTGCGGCTGCCCGGCGTCGCCCAGGTCGTCCTGCAGCTTTTCCACCCAGTTCCAGATTTCCATCGCGTGCGTCCTTCAGTGCGGCGCTCAGCGCGCCAGCAATTGCGTCACGGCCCCGGCAAGATCGCCGAACGCCTGGTTGAGATCCGGACCGCCCGATGCGCCGCCGCCGGGTGGCGGCTGCGTGCGCCCCTGTGCCGACACGATCACCTTGAGCGAGCGCAGCAGGCGCGCGGCAACCGCTGCCTGCCGGTTGCCGGCGCGCTGCGCGGCCAGCAATGCCTGCAACGCCGGATTGTCCAGATTGAGATACAGCCGCTGGGTCTGGCGTGCTTCGATGCGCGCGGTGAACTGGCGCGCCAGCCGCAATGCGGCGGTGGACACCCGCTTGTCGTTTTCGTCCTGTTCCAGCCGGCGTTTGAGCTCGGCCTCGCGGTCGGGCACCACCACCAGCGGCAGTTCTTCGGGGCTGAAGCGCGCCGGCACCAGCGCTTCGCCATCGCCCAGGTGCTGTTCCAGCCACGCCAGTTCGTCGGCCGGCAACGTGTCCAGATGGAACAGCTGGCGGTTGCCGTGCTCGGTGCCCAGTTCGACCAGCCGCACCCCCTTGGCCTGCGCCCAGCGACGCAGGAACGGCACCACCGCATAGCGGTTTCCATAGGCCACCGGCACGCCCATCGCACGGAACAGCATTTCCTCGAAACCGCCGTCGCTGTCGAGGATCACATGCACCGCGCCACGCGCCGGCAATTGCTGCGCCGGCAGGTCGCCCTGCGAGGTCGGTACGCGCACGTGTTCCAGCAGCAGTTCGAACAGGCGCTCATCGCACAGCGCCGCGCCGAGCAACGCTTCGTTGTGCCGCAACAGGATGCGGCGCCACGCCTCCGGTTGCTGGCGCGCCACCTCCGCCAGCCCCTGCACCAGGGCTTCGGACAAGGCATGCTGCACCGCGCTGTAAACCGTGTCGCGCTGCAGATCCTCGCGGCTTGCGGTCGGGGTCAGGCGGTTGGATTCGATCACCCCGCCGATGAAGCCCGCCCACGGCGGCAGCAGTTCGCGCGCATTGTCGTCCAGCAACATGCCACGCAAAAACACCGACAGATTGCGGTTGTCGCTGGTGCCATAGGTTGCGCCGTCCTGCACCCACAGCAGGCCCACCGCATCGCTGCCATCGTCGGCACGTACCGGCATGCAGCACAGCGGTTCGAAGTTGCGCTCGAAGCGTGCCGCGAACTCGCGTTGCCGGCGCCACGCCTGCACCGGATGCAGCGGCACCGCATCGTGCGTGCGCCACGGCGGCGGCTCGGGATTGATCGGCTGCGCATCGGCGCCGACCCAGATCGGCTCGCGCAGCAATGCGCAGTAACGCGACAGGATCTCGTGCAGCCGCCCCTGCTGCGCCAATGGCAGATATTGCTCATGCAGTTCCAGCACCACCTCGGTGCCCACCTGGGCACGCGCCGGAATCGGGCTCACCGTGTAGTGCTCGGCATTGCTGGAGATGTAGCAATGGCCCAACGTCGGGCTCTGGTAGGAGGTGGTGCGCACGGTGACGCGCCGTGCCAGCACGAAGGCAGACAAGAACCCCAGCCCGAACATGCCGATCAAACCGCTGTCTTCATGCCCGCCCTGACGCAGCCCGCGGGTGTATCCCACCCCGACGGTGGCTAGATAGTCGTGGATTTCCTGCTGGGTGAGCCCGGCACCGGTATCGATGATGCGCACGATGCCCTGCGCCGGATCGGCCTGTACATGGATGCGCGATTCGCCATGCCAATCAGGCTGCTCCAGGCGGCGGCGCAGAATCGAATCGTGCGCGTTCTGCACCAGCTCGCGCAGCGCGACCACCGGCGTGGAATACAGATGCTTGCTGAGCACGGACATCAGTCCATTGAGATCGACGCCGGCGCGGCGGATCTGTGAGGCGTCCGTCGCCTCGGAGATAGGATCTTGCATGATCGTCGTCGTTTCCTTGGCGGCCACGCCCGTCCTCGGACGCGCCTCCTGATGGCAGTGCGAGCCGGCAAGGATAGCCGCTGGCCATCTTGTACGCACGTCTCACTTCGGCTCCTGCCCTACCGTGCGTACAGCCAACGGCGCCTGTCTCCGGTCATCGAAAACGACGCGCCACGGCCCGGCATGCGCACCGGGCCGTGGCCGGGTCGACTAACGCTGCAAGGTCTCCATCGGCGCCTCGTTGAAGTGCTGGCGGTACCCCTTGGCCAGCGCTGACCGACTGCCAACGCCCCAGCGGCTGGCTGCCTGCAGCACGCTGCCGCAACCGCCGTCGGCCAGCAGTTCGTCGCGGATGCTCTGCATGCGGTAACGCCGCAGGACCTGGGTCGGCGACAGCCCGGTGGCCGACTTGAACGCCTGCTGCAGCGCGCGCCCGGTCACCCCGATCTGCGCGGCGACTTCATTGATCGACAGATCCGAGCGGTGCGCGTTGGTGATCATGTAGCTATACGCGCGCCGGTACTTGGCCGGCAACCGCGCGGAGATGTCGTCGCTCACATGCGCAGGCGTGCCGCTTTCCAGCAGCCGCGGCGCCTGCACTTCGCTGCGCAGGCATTGCACCGCACCCAGCGCGTAGCGGTTGTACAGCAGCAAGGCCTGTTCGGTACGACCCAGCGCCTGGCTGATCTTGGCCTGGCAATACTCGTACTCCAGATTCCAGCGTGGCGCGTGATGCCGCCCGGCACCGGCCAGCGCACGCTCGGCCAGATCGGCCCGGCCCACCGCCAGCGCCGCCAGCGCCAGCTCCACCTGCGCATCCTGCCGCGCGCACGGCGGGCAGCCGTTCGCCGCCGCCGGCAATGCATCGATCTGGGCGTCGAAACCGAACGTGTCGCCGCCGGCAATCCGCAGCAGGTTGCGGACATGCCGCATGCGCTGTGCAAGCACCGGCATGCTCTCGGCCAGATCGGCAATGCAGGCCCGCAGTTCGCTGGGCTCGAACGCATGCGCGGCATCTTCCTGGCGCAGCGTGGCCTGCCAGAACACGTGGTCGCTCATGCGGTCGGCACGGCGGATGCGCAGCTGCGCGATCATGTCCAGCCGCAACGCGGTGGTGATCCGCAGCCAGTCCGAGGCTCCGCTTTCCAGCTCCGCCAGCACCTCGTGCGCCCGCTCCAGGGTCTGCAGTGCCAGCGTGCTCTGGCCAAGGTGGAAATGGGTCAGCGCCTTGCCCAGCAGGCTCTCGCCGCCCAGGCAGGCGGGGGTGTCGCGATCCATCGCCAGCTGCGCGAAGCAGTTCAGTGCGGCGCTGAGTCGGCGCTGGCTGAGCATCAACCATGCGGTATTGCGGCAGGAGAGCAGCCGCAGTTGCCGCTGATGGCCACGCATTGCCTTCAGGGCGTGGCGGTAGGCGTCTTCGGCCTCTTCCTGGTACTCCAGGATCAACAACGCATCGCCACTGGCACCGAGCAGCGCGACTTCATCGTCGGCTCCCTCGGGCGCGGCCTGTCCATCGCGGCGTTGTTGAAGATGTTGCAGACCTTGCGGCCAGGCACCAACCAGCATCCTGCTTGTATAGGTAGGAAGACGATCTGCGTACGACAGGGCAGAAATCGCTGCGAAGTAGGTGGAAAGGATCATGCCGGGCTCTCTCATAGGGGGATGAGCAAATGACAACAGCGCGCCGCTCTCGCTGGCGCAAACGATTGTATGCAGCGGATCCAATGGAATTTCTCACCTAGGAGCACCGCAAAAATCAAAAAACCTCACTCTGTCCACCACCGGCCCTGCCGTGCGTTTTGCATAAGCGCCGCGGTTGTTTGCGTACGCCAGAGAATGTCTAGCGCAGGACATAGCAACCGATTCGAGCGTGTATCGAAGACACGTTGGCGCCACTTCCTGCGCGCTCATTGCACAACGTCTGCCAACACATCACCTCGACATGGATTTTGGGCGGTTAGCTGTCGCTACGCATCGGCACGTGTGACGATCCAGAGCATTCAACGCACGCGCGTCGGCCATTCATAACCGAAGTCACTTTCTGGTTACCGACCCCGCAAACCTATTCCAAGTGCGATGCGCGAGCGTCCTAATCGCAATACCCTGGTCTAGACCTCTCACGACCAATTCCATGGCGGCCGCTCAGCCACCTGCGCAGCTGGAACCGCCAGGATTGCACGGCCAACTGCGCGCCTATGCGTCTTTCGTATCGCGCATGCCCTGTGTGTAAGAGCTGCGTTACGCATACATGAGCGCAAGTTAAAGCGCGCCTACCCGAACCCGAAGAAAAGTGCGCAGCAGTGAAACTTTCTGCCTTTGGAATGGTACATACCATTCGTCCGACCTCGGTCAGACCCTTCCCCCGGCAGCCCGATGGTATGGCGATGCACTTATCCAGAGATGTGGGTTTCATCATGGCGCCAACCGCCCGTTGCCGGCATTCAGTACATGGCCTGTCTGCGTGCCAGTATGGGAAGGCCGGCTGATGCACGGCAACGCCTCCGGGAAGCAGGGATCGGCTTTCCTGTTAACGCAGGACGCGCGCCTAGCCTCGCAGGTCAATGCGAGCCTCGCCCCGCTGACGCCCCACGTTGCGGTGTTTTCCGATGAACTGGAGCTCTTGCGCACGCTGCGGCATTCGCCCTGCGAGCTGCTGATCTTCGACGCCACTTGCGTGGCCCCGGACGACAGCTCGGTGCTGGCCTGGCAGCGCTGCCACAGCGGCCATCCCACGCCACTGATCGTACTGGGTCGGTTCGACTGCCCGAACGACATCCTGGCCTGGTACCAGTCCGGCGCACAGGAAGTGTTAGCGCTCCCATTCAACTCGCACGAGTTGCAGGTGCGCGCGGCGCTGGCGGTTAGCCCGGCGCCCCAGGCCTGCCAGGAAGCCCAGCAACTGAGTGTCGGCCCGTACCAACTCGTGCGCGAGGAGAACACCGTCTACCTGCATGGCAAGCCGATCGTGCTGACCTCGCGCGAATTTTCGATTGCCTGGCTCCTGTTCTCCAGCCCTGGCGTGTGCTTCCGCCGCTGCCAGTTGGCCAAGGCGGTCTGGGGTAGCCACACCGAATTCACCGACCGCACGATGGAACAGCACATCTACAAGCTGCGCAAGAAACTGCAGCTGTGCAATCACAGTGGTGCGGTACGTATCCGGACCGTGTATTCGCACGGATACAAGCTGGAACTTGCCTCATCAGACAAGGATCCGCTTTTGCCAGGCAAGAGCCTGAGTGCAACCACTGCGCATCATTCGGCCGCCTGCTGAGCAAGCTGCCGATGAGGTCGTGCCCCATGCCACGCGCCGCGCCGTAGACAACCGGCCGCGTAAACGACGATGGCGCAGGGGATGCCTGCGCCATCGTTCGATCACGCTTGAACCAGCTGCTTACAGCTTCGGGTTTTCGCCGTACTGATTCGGGCCGGGCGTACCTTCCAGGCACATGAAGACCAGCACGACAAGACCTCCGACGTACGGCACGAAGCTGATCAGATAGAACCAGCCCGACTTGTCCTGGTCATGCAGGCGACGCACGGTCACCGCGATACTCGGCACCATCATCGCCAATACCACGATGATCATGATGGCGAACACCAGCCACGCCAGCGGGCCGGGGTTGCCGTCGCCGCCCATGACCGCTGCCGCAATACCGAACATGATGGTCAGGACGACCAGGATGATCGCCTGCAACAGCATGAACATCCAATATTCCTTGCGACGCGAACGCCCTTCGAAGTCGGCATAGCGCTTGAGCGGCAACAACATCCATTCCATTGTGTTTCTCCAGTACGGGCAGTCAGCGGTGTTTGTGATCCGCTGCTCGATGCAGCGGCCGCGCATGTTGCCATAGCGCACATCGGGTGAAAACGGTTTCCGTCCCCACAGATGCGGATGACACCGGGCCAGCCGACAGACGGTCGCAGCCTAGGTAGAGGCCGCTTCTGCCGGGACGGCGCACTGTCCGGCAGGCTGGGCTCGCAAGGCGTTCGGTGTCTCGCGACAGCGCAACCGCCTGCTGCAGCTGCTCGCGGTGCCCCGCCCGGCAACGGGCCGACCGGGTTGTCCTCGTGCAGGCTGCCTGCACGAATCAAGCGGAATGCCGCTACTCCGCCGCCGCTTCCAGCGCCTGGCTCAGCCGCTCAACCGCGATGATCTCCATGCCCTTGATGCTGGCGGTCTTGGGCGCGTTGGCCCGGGGCACGATTGCGCGCTTGAAGCCGTGGGTGGCGGCCTCCTTCAACCGGTCCTCGCCGTTGGGCACCGGGCGGATCTCGCCCGACAGGCCTACTTCGCCAAAGGCGATGGTCTTCTCGGACAACGGCCGGTCGCGCAACGAGGACAGCACCGCCAGCAGCACCGGCAGGTCGGCCGCGGTTTCCTGCACGCGAATACCGCCCACCACGTTGACGAATACGTCCTGATCGCCCACCACGATGCCGCCGTGCCGATGCAGCACTGCCAGCAACATCGCCAGGCGGTTCTGCTCCAGCCCCACGGCGACCCGCCGCGGATTGGACAAGGGGGATGCATCCACCAGCGCCTGCACTTCCACCATCAACGGCCGGGTGCCTTCGCGGGTGACCATCACGCAACTGCCCGGCTGCTGGGTGCTGCCGCCGGACAGGAAAATCGCTGACGGGTTGGAGACCTCCTTGAGGCCCTTCTCGCCCATCGCGAACACGCCCAGCTCGTTCACCGCACCGAAGCGGTTCTTGAACGCGCGCAACAAGCGGAACCGGCTGCCGCTCTCGCCTTCGAAATACAGCACCGCATCGACCATGTGCTCGAGCACGCGCGGGCCGGCAATGCCACCCTCCTTGGTGACATGGCCCACCAGGAACACGGCGGTGCCGGTCTCCTTGGCAAAGCGCACCAGCCGCGCCGCACTCTCGCGCACCTGGCTCACCGAGCCCGGCGCCGCAGTCAGCGACTCGGTCCATAACGTCTGCACCGAGTCGGCCACGATGAGTTTGGGCCGCGCAACGCTGGCGTGCTGCAGGATATGTTCGATGCCGGTTTCGGCCAGGGCGTTGAGCCCTTCCAGCGGCAGATCCAGGCGCACCGCACGTCCGGCCACCTGCGCCAGCGACTCCTCGCCGGTGACGTACAGCACCGGCAGCGTGCTGGCCATGCTGGCCAGCGCCTGCAGCAGCAACGTCGACTTGCCGATGCCCGGGTCGCCGCCGATCAGCACCACCGCCCCTTCCACCAGCCCGCCGCCCAGCACCCGGTCGAACTCGCCGATGCCGGTGGACACGCGCGCCTGCTCGGTCTGCTGCACGTCCTTGAGCGCCATGATCTTGGGCGCCTCGGCCTTGCCGGCCCAGCCGCTGCGCCGCGACGCCGCCGGCGAGGCCTTGCTGCCGGGCGTGGCGCTTTCGAGCACGATCTCGCTGAGCGTATTCCAGACACCGCACTCGGTGCACTGCCCCTGCCACTTGGTGTACTCGGCGCCGCACTCGCCGCAGACATAGGCCGTTTTCGCCTTCGCCATCGTCTCTTGCCTGTTGTTCTCGAACCGACAGGATAGTGGCTGACGGTCTCAGCATGCGCGACGCACGCGTTCGGGAATCGGGAATCGGGAATCGTCAGAGTCAAAGACGGCCTGGTGCGCTATGCAATGACGTGCGCGCAGACGATGGTCATGCGCTTGCCGGCGCCCCGTTGCTGCCGGTCCCGGATCACATCGACGCATCGACGCATCAATGCAAAAAAACTGCCTGACCGGTATGAGCAGTCAGGCAGCTTCGGCTCCACCACTCCCACGGTGCGGAACGCCGTGGGAGTGCATGACTTAGCGCGGCTTGTACAACTCGCTCAGGCGATCCGGCTTGCCGGCGATGCGTTCCAGATGCGGGTACAACAGCCCACCGTGATAATCGAGGCGCACGGTGTCGTAGCGGTCCAGGCGCTTGACCAGCAATTCGATCGGCGCGGTGGTGCCCTTGGCCGCCTTGATGGCGTCCTTGATCACCTCGCTGCTGAAAGCGCGGCCATTCACCGCCACGATGGTGTTGCCGGTAATCAGGCCCGCATTGAACGCAGGACCGTCCCACAGCACATCGCTGATATCGCCCGAGGCTTTCAAGGACAGGCCAAGCGAATAGGTCAGGCTGACGTCCTTGTCGTCGCTCTCGTCGGCCTTGGTCGCCAGGTTCGGCTCTTCGTTGTAGACCAGCTTCCAGCCATTGGCCTCGATGCCGCCATTCAACGAGCCGTGCCCGTCCATGCGCTCGCGCAACAGACTCGCCCAGTCGTACGGTGCAATGCCGTTGAGCGTGCTCACGATGTCGTCGAAGGTGTACGGGTTGACGTCCCAATCGCCATTCTTCATGCCGAAGAACGCCTTGCCGAAGTCGTCGATGGAGCGCTTGTTGTTGGTCAGCGCGCGCAGCTTGCTGTCCACTTCCAGCCACATCATCTGGCCGCCGGAATAGTAATCCTCGCTCATCTGATAGTTGCGGTACGCCTTCGGGCGGCGCATCGACATGGTCGGATCGTTGGTGGTGTCCTGCACCGTGCGCCAGGCCATGCCGGGGCGACCACGCTCGTACTGGGCCGCCACGCCGGCCAGCATGTCGCGCGCCTGGTCCTGCGTCCACAGGCCGGACCGCGCAGCCATCACTTCGCCCCAGAACTGGGTCTGGCCTTCGTACAACCACAGCAGGCTGTCGCCCATTGGCACGTTGAAATTGGGCGTGGCCAGGTCGGCCCCACGGCGGTACTTGCCGTTCCAGGAATGGTTGAATTCGTGCGCGAGCAGGTCGCGTCCGGTCCAGCTCTTGTCCCACTCGGTGAAATAGGTCGGCACACCGCTGTTTTCGCTGGAACGGTGATGCTCCAGGCCGATGCCACCCAGCTTTTTGGTCAGCGCCAGCAGGAATTCGTAATGATCGAAATGCCGCGCGCCGTAGAGCTTGTCCATCTGCTGCACCAGCGCCGCATGCGCCTTGATCTGCTCGGGCTTGGCGTCCAGCGACTTGGCTTCGTCGGCAAACACATTGAGATAGACCGGCTGTTCGCCGGTGCTCAGCTCCACGCGCTTGTAGTACTTGCCGGCGAACATCGGCGAATCGACCAGGTCGTCGAAATCGATCGGCTTGAAGGTCACCGTGTCGCCCACGCGGCGGTCGGTTTCCAGCGCGGTGGCATAGCTCCAGCCGGCCGGCAAGGTGACGCTGGCCTGCGCCTTGATGTTGCGTGCGAAATAACCGGCCGGATACAGCGCCGTGGTGTTCCACTGCAGGTTGAGCATTTCCGGGGTCATCATCACCCGGCCCTGGGTGGGAGCCTGCGGCGAGAGGAACTTGAACTCGGCGGTCAGCTCGGTGGCGCCCTGCGGCACGTCCACCTTGAACGCGTAGACGTCGAACTGGTCGCGCGTCCATGGCACCACCTTGCCATCGACCTTGATCACCAGACCGGCCAGCTTGTCGATCGGGCCGGTCGGCGAATGGTTGCCGGGAATCCATTGCGGGTACAGCAACGTCATCGGGCCGGGCTTGGCCGGCATGGTGGTCTTGACCTTGAAGATGCGGTGCGCCAGATCGGTGGCATCCACGTCGATCTTCAAGGTGCCGTCGAACGGCACGTCCTGCGGCGGTGCGGTTTGCGCGGCCGCAGGCAACGACAGTGCCGCCAGCAACGACACGGACAACAGGGTGGGCATCTTCATCGCAACTCCGCAGGGACCTGGAACAGGCAAGCCCACGATGCTAAGCGCCCGCCTGTGCTTCCCCGTATGCCATTGGTCATGTTGCGCGCGATTGACGCATAAAAAAAACCGCCAATCGCTTGGCGGCTTTTTCTTCAACGGTGCGTCAATCCGGCGTGGTGCCGTCTCAATGCATCATGTTGACGTTCATGTTGTGCAGCACCCACAGCGAGCCGACGATCACGATGCCGATGATCAGCAGCGAGAACAGGCCCACCTGCACGTTGGAGCGCTGCTCGGGCGTGCGGTCCATATGCAGGAAATACACCATGTGCACCAGCATCTGCACCGCGGCCATGACCGAGATGACGACGATGGTGACGCCCTTGGAGAAGGCGCCGCTCATCACCATCGCAAACGGGATGACGGTGAGGATCACGGCCATCACGAAGCCGATCAGGTAGGACTTCAAGCCGCCGGCATGCGCATCGGCAGCAGTATCGGTGTGGTGGTGATTGGCCATTACAGCGCTCCCAGCAGATAGACGACGGTGAACACACCGATCCAGATGATGTCCAGGAAGTGCCAGAACAGGCTCAGGCAGGCCAGACGCGTACTGTTGCGCGGGGTCAGGCCGTTCTTGGAGATCTGGATCACCAGCACCGCCATCCACAGCAGGCCGGAGGCCACGTGCAGACCGTGCGTGCCCACCAGGGTGAAGAAGGCGGACAGGAACGCACTGCGACCGGGGCCGGCACCTTCATGGATCAGGTGATTGAACTCCCACACTTCCATGCACAGGAAGCCGATACCCAGCAGCGCGGTGACGCCCAGCCAGCCATACAGGCCGGTCATGCTGCGCTTGTGCGCCGAGATCATCGCAAAGCCGAAGCTCAGGCTGCTGAACAACAGCAGGAAGGTTTCCACCAGCACGAACTTCAGGTCGAACAGCTCCTTGGCTGTCGGCCCGTCCACCGTGGCGCCCGAGAGCACCGCATAGGTGGCGAACAGGCCCGCAAACAGCAGGCAGTCGCTCATCAGGTAGACCCAGAACCCAAAGACAGTGTTGCCACCGCCGTCGTGATGCTCGTCGTGGCCGTGATCGTGGCCGCCCGCGTGGGCGGCGTGGTCAAGCGTGGTCGAGGAAGCCATGGTCATACCACCTTCGCGGCCTGCGCCGCCTGTTGCTGTTCGAGCAGGGCAAAGCGTGCATTTTCGATGCGCTCCACTTCATCGGCCGGCACCCAGTAGTCGATGTCGTCATCGAAGGTGCGTGCAATGAAGCTGCCGATCATGCCCGCCAGGCCGATGATGGCCAGCCACCAGATGTGCCAGATCAGACCGAAGCCCAGCAGCACACTGAAGGCACCGATATAGACGCCTGCACCGGTGTTACGCGGCATGTGGATCGGCTCGTACTTGGACGGACGCACCCAGCCCTTGCCGTTCTGCTTGTCGGCCCAGAACTGGTCGCGGTCGTCGATGTGCGGCAGCACGGCGAAGTTGTAGAACGGCGGCGGCGAGGAGGTGGCCCATTCCAGCGTACGGCCATCCCACGGATCGCCCGTGTAATCCATGTGCTCCTTGCGCTTCCACACGCTGTAGCCGATCTGCACCAGGTTCAGGAAGATACCCAGGCCGATGATCGCAGCACCCACCGCGGCGACATACAGCCACGGCGCCCACTCGGGATGGTTGTAGGTGTTCATGCGACGGGTCATGCCCATGAAGCCGAGCACGTACAGCGGCATGAAGGCCACGAAGAAACCGATGATCCAGCACCAGAACGACGCCTTGCCGATCTTCTCGTTGAGCTTGAAGCCGAACGCCTTCGGGAACCAGTAGGTCAGGCCCGCCAGATACCCGAACACCACGCCGCCGATGATCACGTTATGGAAGTGCGCGATCAGGAACAGGCTGTTGTGCAGCACGAAGTCCACGGCCGGAATCGCCAGCATCACGCCGGTCATGCCGCCGATGGTGAAGGTGATGATGAAGCCGATCGTCCACAGCACAGGCGAGGTCATGTGCACGCGACCGCGGAACATGGTGAACAGCCAGTTGAAGATCTTCACGCCGGTCGGAATCGAGATGATCATCGTCGTGATGCCGAAGAAGGCATTGACGTTGGCACCCGAGCCCATGGTGAAGAAGTGGTGCAACCACACCACGAACGACAGCACGCCGATGCACGAGGTGGCATAGACCATCGAGGTGTAGCCGAACAACCGCTTGCGGCTATAAGTCGCAATCAACTCGGAGAAGATGCCGAACGCCGGCAGGATCAGGATGTAGACCTCCGGGTGACCCCAGATCCAGATCAGGTTGACGTACATCATGGCGTTGCCGCCACCGTCGTTGGTGAAGAAGTGCGTGCCCAGGTAACGGTCGGCACCCAGCAGCGCCAGCGCCACGGTCAGGATCGGGAACGCGGCGATGATCAGGATGTTGGTGATCAGCGCGGTCCAGGTGAAGATCGGCATGCGCATCAGGGTCATGCCCGGCGCGCGCATCCGCATGATCGTCACGAAGAAGTTGATGCCGGTCAGCAACGTGCCCAACCCGGACACCTGCAACGCCCAGATGTAGTAATCGACACCGACCCCTGGACTGTATTCCAACCCCGACAATGGCGGATACGCCAGCCAGCCGGTCTGCGCGAATTCACCGACACCCAGCGAGATGTTGATCAGCGCCGCACCGGCCACGAACAGCCAGAAGCTCAGCGAGTTCAGGAACGGGAACGCCACGTCGCGTGCGCCGATCTGCAGCGGCACGATCAGGTTCAACAGGCCGGTCATGAACGGCATGGCCATGAAGAAGATCATGATCACGCCATGCGCGGTAAAGATCTGGTCGTAGTGGTGCGGCGGCAGCACACCTTCGCCGCCGTTACCTGCCAGCGCCTGCTGGGTACGCATCATGGCCGCGTCGGCAAAGCCGCGCAGCAGCATGACCAGCGCCACGATGATGTACATCACACCAATGCGCTTGTGATCCACCGAGGTGAACCACTCCTTCCACAGGTAGCCCCACAGCTTGTACTTGGTGATGGCGCCCGCGATGAGCAGGCCGAGCAGCCCTGCACCACCCAGCGCGACCATGATGATCGGCTCGTGGTACGGAACTGCCTCGATCGTAAGTTTGCCTAGCATCACTTGTCTCCAGAAGTGCACATGGCGACCGGCTCTGCAGCCGATGCCTCATGGTCGCCATGACCCTTGCTGTGGCCCGGACCATTCATGTATTTGTCGACCAGCGAGCGGAACATGCCGTCCTGCACCGACGAGTAGTAGGTGACCGGATACTGTTCCTTGTCGTTGCGATTGGCGGCCAGCACCTGGTACTCGGCAGCATTCAACGCGGTCGGCGAGGCCTTGACCTTGGCCACCCACGCCTCGAAGCCGGCCTGATCGACCGCATGCGCCTTGAAGCTCATCTTCGAGAAGCCGTGACCGCTGTAGTTGGTCGACAGGCCGAAGTATTCGCCCGGCTCGTTGGCCACCAGATGCAGCTTGGTTTCCATGCCCGCCATGGCGTAGATCATGGTGCCCAGGTGCGGGATGAAGAACGAGTTCATCACCGTGTCGGAGGTGATCTTGAAGTTCAGCGGCGTGTGCACCGGGAACGCGATCTCGTTGACGGTGGCGATGTTCTGGTCCGGGTAGATGAACATCCACTTCCAGTCCAGCGACACCGCTTCGATGTTGATCGGCTTGACGTCCGAATCCAGCGGCCGGTACGGGTCCAGTGCGTGCGAGGAGCGCCAGGTCAGCACCGCCAATACCAGGATGATCACGCACGGGATCGACCACACCACCACTTCGATGGCGGTGGAGTGCGACCAATCCGGCTCGTAGCGTGCCTTCGTGTTGGACGCGCGATATTTCCAGGCGAACGCAATCGTCATCACGATCACCGGGATGACCACGATCAGCATCAGCACCACCGAGGTGATCAGCAGTTGCTTCTCGTCGTGGCCGATCTGGCCTTTCGGATTGAGGATGGCCGAGTTGCAGCCTGCCAGCAGCAGGAACGGCAACACCAGGCCTGGACGAAGTAAACGCCCGAGATGTTTCAGCGGAATCATCGGTCGATCCAAGTGCGAAGGAACGCCAGCCTCGTTCGTCGCTCCGCAAGGGAGATGTCCGACACTGCCCTTCCTGGTGAAGGCGGGCCCGCGCAGACCGAAGACACGGGTTAGCGCGCCAATTTTAATCTTTGCTGCACCTGCACGAAACCCATTGGCAATGATCTGCCGCAATTAATGCGCGCAAAAGTGTGCGACATGTTGTCGCAGCGCAGCGCGCGGGTGCAGTGGGCGGCCGTGGCCGTTACTGAAGCGCTGCAACCGTGCCAAAAAAGCGGTGTTGAAAGACGCATCCAGTTGAGCGCCGTCCCAAAACGCGACTGGGCCGGCCAAGGGCCGACCCAGTGCTGAAGCGTTGGTGCCGGAAATAGGAATCGAACCTACGACCTACGCATTACGAATGCGCCGCTCTACCAACTGAGCTATTCCGGCGAGCCGTGCATTGTAGGAGCACGACGCAGCCCGGTCAATCGATGCCGCCTGTCGCGCCATCGCAGATGCTGCCGGCGTCCGTCGCGCTCAACTGACCAGACGCAGCCGCAGTTCCTTGGGCAGCGCGAACACCATCGATTCCGGCTCGCCTTCCAGTTCGGACACGCCTGCCGCACCGAGCTCGCGCAACCGGGCCAGCACGCCGTCGACCAGCACCTGCGGCGCGGAGGCACCGGCAGTCAGGCCGATATGCTGTTTGCCGACGACCCAGGCCGGGTCGATCTCGCTGGCATTGTCGATCAGGTACGACTCCACGCCATCGCGCCGGGCCAGCTCGCTCAGCCGGTTGGAGTTGGAACTGTTGGGCGAACCGACCACCAGCACCAGGTCGCACTGGCGCGCCAGATCGCGCACGGCGTCCTGGCGGTTCTGGGTGGCGTAACAGATGTCGTCGTGCCTGGGCCCCTGCATCGCCGGGTAGCGTGCGCGCAGGGCCTCGATGATGCCCATGGTGTCGTCCACCGACAGCGTGGTCTGGGTGGTGTAGGCCAGGTTTTCCGGCTGGTTGATGTGGAGCGTGGCCACCTGCGCGATGTCCTCGACCAGATAGATAGTGCCCGTGCCACGCTCACGGCTCCACTGCCCCATCGTGCCTTCCACTTCCGGATGCCCGGCATGGCCGATCAGCACCACGTCGCGGCCGGCCCGGCAGTGCCGCGCCACCTCGAAATGCACCTTGGTCACCAGCGGGCAGGTGGCATCGAACACCTTGAGCCCACGGCGCTCGGCCTCCTGGCGCACAGCCTGTGAGACGCCGTGCGCACTGAAGATCACCGTGGCGTTGTCGGGCACCTCGTCCAGTTCTTCGACGAAGATCGCTCCGCGCTGCTTGAGGTCGTCGACCACGAAACGGTTGTGCACCACCTCGTGCCGCACATAGATCGGCGCGCCCAGCGTCTCGATCGCACGCTTGACGATCTCGATCGCGCGGTCGACGCCGGCACAAAAACCACGGGGATTGGCGAGCAGGACATCCATGCGGTGCATTCTACGGGAATGGCGATTGGGGAATGGAGCCGGGCAGCGCCGGTCCGCGGGAACTTCAGCGGCGATTCCCGATTCCCGGCTCCCGCTTGCCGGACTTGTCGAACAGGCCGAACACGGCAATCCCGATCGCGCCCCCCACGATCGCCGAATCGGCGATGTTGAACGACGGCCAGGTATGGCTGCCGATGTACCACTGGATGAAATCGACCACATGGCCGTGCATCAGCCGGTCGATCACATTGCCGATCGCTCCGCCGATCACCAGCGCATACGGCAGCGCGCTGCGCCACTCGTTGCGCGCGGTGCGCGACAGCCAGAACGCCAGCAGGCCGCTGATACCCACCGCCAACGCAGTGAAGAACCACAGCTGCCAGCCGCCGGCATCGCTCAGAAAGCTGAAGGCCGCGCCGGTGTTATAGGTGCGGTACCAGTTCCAAAAACCCTCGATGACCGGCACCGGGGTGTACTCGGGCAGGCTGGACAGCACCCAGGCCTTGCTCCACTGGTCCAGCCCGATCACCACGGCCGACAGCAGCAACCAGATCAATGCGGAGGGTTTGGGTCTTGCGGTCATCGAATCACCTTAGCTGTTGCTACTTCCGGGTTCGGAAGAAGCTGCCCGACGGGCAAATCGGCAAGCAGTGCCGGATGCGAAGCAATGCCCTCATCCGGCGCTGCGCGCCACCTTCTCCCGCTTGCGGGAGAAGGGATATTGGAACGGACTCCCGCTTGCGGGAGAAGGGATATTGGAACGGACTCCCGCTTGCGGGAGAAGGGATATTGGAACGGACTCCCGCTTGCGGGAGAAGCAATCAACACATCAGAACCCGCGACGCTAGAACCAGCGACGCACCTCGCCGGGGCCTTCGATGTTGCTGACGCAGCGGCTGCACAGCTCGGGATGCCGCGGGTCGCTGCCCACGCTGGCCTGGTGATGCCAGCAGCGCACGCACTTGGCCTTGGTCGTGGGCTGTGCACTGACAAAGATGTCGTCGGTGCTGGCCGCTGTCACGGTGACATCGCCACTGATGAACAAAAAGCGCAGTTCATCGGCCAGCGGCTGCCAGCGCGCGGCGGTCTGCGCATCGGCAGCCACGGTGATCTCCGCTTCCAGCGCCGCGCCGATCGCGCCGTTTGCGCGCATCGGCTCCAGCACCTTGGCCACCTGCTCACGCAGCGCCAGCAACTTGTCGAAGTCCGCGCCGGTCAAGGCGGCATCGGCCGGCAACGGCGCCAGGCCGTCATACCAGGTGGCGAACAGCACGTTGCCGACATGCTCGCCGGGCAGATACGCCCACAGCTCTTCGGCGGTGAAGGTGAGCACCGGCGCGACCCAGCGCACGAACGCTTCGGCCACGTGATACATCGCACTCTGCGCAGACCGGCGGCCGCGCGACTCTTCGGCCATCGTGTACAGACGGTCCTTGGTGACGTCCAGGTACAGCGAGCCCAGATCCACGCTGCAGAAATTCAGCAGCGCCTGCACGATTTCGGCGAAGTCGTAGCGCGCGTAGGCAGCCATGATCTTTTCCTGCAGCTCATGCGCGCGATGCACGATCCAGCGGTCCAGCAACACCATGTCGTCCAGCGCCACCAGATGCTGCAGTGGGTCGAAGCCATGCAGGTTGCCCAGCAGGAAACGCGCGGTATTGCGCAGCCGGCGATACGCATCGGCATTGCGCTTGAGGATCTCCTGCGACAGCGACATCTCGTTGCTGTAGTCGGCCGAGGCGATCCACAGGCGCAGGATGTCCGCGCCCAGCGTCTTCATGATGTCCTGCGGCTCGATACCGTTGCCCAGCGACTTTGACATCTTGCGGCCGTGCTCGTCCACGGTGAAGCCGTGGGTCAGGCACTGCTTGTACGGCGCTGCCTTATTCATCGCCACGCCGGTCAGCAGCGAGGACTGGAACCAGCCGCGGTGCTGATCGGAGCCTTCCAGATACAGGTCGGCCGGCGTGGGCAGGCCGCGGTCCACCAGCACCGCCTCGTGGGTCACGCCCGAGTCGAACCACACATCCAGGATGTCGGTGATCTTGTCGTAGTCGGCGGCCTCGTCGCCCAGCAGCTCGGCGGCATCCAGCGTGTACCACACGTCCACACCGCCCTGCTCCACCCGGTCGGCCACCTGGCGAAGCAACTCGGTGCTGCGCGGGTGCGGCTCGCCGGTTTCGCGATGCACGAACAGGGCGATCGGCACGCCCCAGGTGCGCTGGCGCGAGATGGTCCAGTCCGGACGTCCTTCGACCATGCCGGCAATACGCGCCTGTCCCCAGGCCGGGTACCAGGTCACCTGTTCGACCGCCTTGAGCGCGTCAGCGCGCAGGTTGGCCTGCTCCATCGAAAAGAACCACTGCGGCGTGGCACGGAACGCGATCGGCGTCTTGTGGCGCCAGCAGTGCGGATAGCTGTGCTCCATCTTGCTGGCCGCCAGCAGCACGCCGGTGTCGCGCAGCGCGTCGATGATGATCTCGTTGGCCTTCCAGATATGCAGCCCGGCCAGCACGGTGTCGCCCAGCGGCGGGGTCGACGGCAGATACACGCCACGTCCGTCCACCGGATTGATCTGCGCAGCGCCGTAGCGCTCCAGCAGCCCGTACTGCTTGGAGACCTGGTAGTCCTCCTGGCCGTGACCTGGGGCGGTGTGCACCGCGCCGGTACCGTCCTCGGCCGACACATGGTCGCCCAGCAGCAGCGGGATCTCGCGCTCGGCGTAGAACGGGTGGTTCAGCAGCATCTGATCCAGCGCCGCGCCCTTGGCGCGACCGTGCACCACCACCTCGTCCACGCCGTAGCGCGACAGCGCCTTGGCCGCCAACGCTTCGGCGATCACCAGCCAACGCGGCTGGCCGCGATCGGCCGGGCCTTCGACCAGCACGTAATCCAGTTCCGCACCCAGGCTCACCGCCAGCGACGCCGGCAGCGTCCACGGCGTGGTGGTCCAGATCGGCACCGCCACGCCCACGCCCGCCAGTAGCGTCGCACCGAATGCGGCGGCGACAGCGCCCGGATCGCGCGCCGGATAGGCGATATCCACCGTCGGCGAGACCTTGTCGGCGTACTCGATCTCGGCCTCGGCCAGCGCCGAGCCGCAATCGAAGCACCAGTGCACCGGCTTGACGCCACGGGTCAGATGGCCGTTCTCGATGATCCTGGCCAGCGCGCGCAGCTCGTTGGCCTCGAAGCGGAAATCCAGGGTCTTGTACGGGTTGTCCCAATCGCCCACCACGCCCAGGCGCTTGAAGTCGCGGCGCTGCAGATCGATCTGCTCGCTCGCGTACTCGCGGCACTTCTGACGAAATTCCGCCGCGTCCAGCTTCACGCCGACCTTGCCGTACTTTTTCTCGATCGCGATCTCGATCGGCAAGCCGTGGCAGTCCCAGCCCGGGATGTAGGGCGCATCGAAGCCAGCCAGATACTTCGACTTGACGATGATGTCCTTGAGGATCTTGTTGACCGCGTGACCGAGATGGATCTGGCCGTTGGCATACGGCGGGCCATCGTGCAGCACGAACAGCGGGCGTCCGGCCGCGTTCGCGCGCAGCTGCGCATACAGACCCTCGCGCTCCCAGCGGTCCAGCATCGCCGGCTCGCGCTTGGGCAGGTCGCCGCGCATCGGAAAGTCCGTCGCAGGCAGATGAAGAGTGGCTTTGTAGTCTTGGGTCACAGGAATCTACCGTTGCGCTGCTTTCATTGAAGAGTCCGCACAGGGACGTGCGGGCTGTTGCGAAGGACTCGCATCATCGGAGTCCGCACTCGGATGTGCGGGCTGTTGCGAAGGACTCGCGTCATTGGGGTCTGCACCGGGCGCCACAGCGCCTTGCGCGCGACCGCTTTTGGCATGCACGGAAACATCGCGTGCCTGCTGCAGGCCGCCCATGCGTTCAGCGCCAACCAGCATCCGCGACGGGCTGCCCTGAAGCACCGCGCGCGCCTGTTCGGCATCGCGATGCATCTGTACGGTCAGCGCTTCCAGACCATCGAACTTTTCTTCGTCGCGCAGCTTGGCGACGAATTCCACTTCGATGTGCCGGCCATACAGATCGCCCTGGAAATCGAACAGATGCGCTTCCAGCAGCGGCTCCACGCCAGCCACGGTCGGCCGCGTGCCGAAGCTGGACACCGAGGGCCACGGTTGCGCGGCCACGCCGTGCACCCAGGTGGCATAGATGCCCGACAGCGCCGGCGTGCGCGAAAACCGCAGATTCGCGGTGGGGTAGCCCAACGTGCGACCCAGTTGCTTGCCGCGCACCACCCGCCCGCCGATGGCGTACGGGCGGCCAAGCAGATCGGCGGCGTGCGCAAACTCGCCTGCCACCAATAATTCACGGATGCGCGTGGCGGAAATGCGCTCGCCATGCAGATGCACCGGCGCAATCTCCCCGGCCGCAAAACCGTGCTGCTCGCCGAGTGTGCGCAACAAGGCGATGTCGCCGCCACGGCGATGGCCGAAACGGAATTCCGGGCCGATCCACACCTCGCGGGCGCAGAGCCGGCCCACCAGCGCCAGCCGCACGAAGTCTTCGGCGCTCATCGCCGACAGACGGCCATCGAAACGGATCAGGCCTACGCTGTCGGCGCCGAAGCCGAGCAAGCCTTCGATCTTGGCGCGCGCCAGGGTAAGCCGCGGCGGCGGTGCGGCCGGGGCGAAGAACTCGCGCGGCAATGGCTCAAAGCTCAACGCCACTGCCGGTACGCCCAGCGCGCGCGCGCGGTCAACTGCGTGCTGCACCAATGCCCGATGCCCGAGGTGCAGGCCATCGAAGGCGCCGATGCAGACCACGCTTCCGTGCGGGAACAGCGTCCCGCCCTCGACGTCTCTAAACAGCCTGCTCATTCCTCGATCCAAACAGATGCCGGCTTGGCGGCCGACCCTCGCTGATACATAACTTGTAAGTATAGCCGTGCCTGTCAACCCGCACGGCCCGCACCGATCACTCAAGCGCCAATGGGCATGACGCGCCACACCACCTTTTGGGACGCACCTGCCGAGCAGCCCGCGGCCGACAATCCGCCGGCCGTCACCGTGGACAAGGGGCAAATCCGCCTTTCATGCTGCCATGCCGTTCCCCATTCCAGAGGCCGGCAAGGCCTGCCTGCCCCCATCACAAAATCCGACATCCAGGCTCAGCCCTCGCGCAGATCCCGCAGCCGCAAGCCCAGCGCCAGCTGCGCCACCACGTAGGTCAGCCCGCCACTGCCGACCAGCACCGCCAGCCAGCCGATCCGCTGCCACTTGTCCATTCCGGTGAACGACGGCAGCCACCACAGCAAACTCAACAGCACCGCCACCATGGCCGCACACGCCAGCAGCAGACGCATCACATAGCCGCCCCAGCCCGGCCGGCGCTGATACACGCCGGACTTGCCCAGCCAGTACCACAGCAGCCCCAGGTTGAGATAACTCGACAGCGCACTGGCGATGCCCAGCGCCAGATGTAGCCCGGGCTGCTTACCCAGCGCCTGCATCACGCCCTGCGCCTTGAGCTCGGGCGGCACCATGAGCTGGTACAGCACCGCCAGGAACGCAAAGTTGAACACCATATTGGCTACCAACGCCGCCACGCCGGCGCGCACCGGGGTGCGGGTGTCCTGACGCGCATAGAACGCCGGCAGCACCACCTTGAGCATGGCGTACGCCGGTAGGCCGAAGCTCAGGCCGTACACCGACAAGGCCGTCATGCGGGTGTCGAAGGCGGTGAATTTGTGATACTGGAACAACGTTGCCACCAGCGGCTCGGCCAGCAACAACAACCCCAGCATGGCCGGCATTGCGATCAGCAAGGTCGTCCGGAAGCCCCAGTCCAGCGCACTGGAAAACGCGGCGCGGTCGGTCTTGACGTGATGCCGCGCCAGCGCCGGCAGGATCACCGTGCCCAGCGCCACGCCGAAGACGCCCAACGGCAGTTCCAGGAACCGGTCGGCCAGCGACAGCCACGACTGCGAGCCATCGGTCAGCTTGGCGGCGATCACGGTGTCCAGCAGCAGGTTGATCTGCGCGATCGAAGAGCCGAACAGGGTCGGCACCATCAGGGTCAGCACCTTGCGCACACCCGGATGTCGCCAGCCCCAGCGCGGCAGGGTCAACAGGTTGATGCCTTTCAGCGAAGGCAGCTGGAACAGCAACTGCAGCATGCCCGCCGCCAGCACCGCCCAGCCCAGCGCGAGGATCTGCCTTTCCGGCGTCCCACCCATCCGCGGCGCCAGCCACACCGCCCCGGCGATCATGCACAGGTTGAGGATCACCGGGGTCAGCGCCGGCATGGCGAACTTCTGGAAACTGTTCAGCGCCCCGCCCGCCAGCGCAGTCAGCGACACGAACAGCAGGAACGGGAAGGTCAGACGGAACAGATCCACCAGCAGGCCATGCTTGGCCGGATCGGTGTCCACCCCGCTGGAAAACAGCGTGGCCAGCTGCGGGGCGAAGATCAGCGCCAGCGCGGTGACCAGCAGCAGCACGCCGCCGAGGGTCCCGGCCACGCGCGCCATCAGCTCGCGCAGCTCGGCATGCGGCCGGGTTTCCTTGACCTCAGTGAACACCGGCACGAAGGCGGTGGCGAAGGAGCCTTCGGCAAATAGCCGCCGCAGGAAATTGGGAACCCGGAAGGCCACCCAGAACGCATCGGTCACCGCGTTGCTGCCGAAGGTGGTGGTGATGACCTGGTCGCGCACCAGCCCCAGCACCCGCGACACCATGGTCATGCTGCTGAAGGAGAGCAGGCCCCTCATCATGCGGGGGGTGCTCATGGGGACTGCCTCTTGACAACTGACTTGACGTACATATCTGGGTCCATCATACTTTCGCGCTTGCTTTTTCCACCACACCGATTTTTCAGGAAACCACCACCGTGGCCAATATCAAGTCCGCCAAGAAGCGCGCCAAGCAGACCATTGTGCGCAATGAGCGCAACACCGGTCAGCGCTCGATGCTGCGCACCGCCGTCAAGAAGGTGATCAAGGCCCTTGACGCCAACGATGCTGCAGGCGCCGAAGCTGCTTTCGCCGTTGCACAGCCGATCCTCGACCGTTTCAGCGCCCGCGGCCTGATCCACAAGAACAAGGCTGCACGCCACAAGAGCCGCCTGACCGCACGCATCAAGGCCATCAAGGCCGCGTAAGCGATCGGCAGCGACGTTGCCGGAAGCCTGGCTTCCGGTAGCACAGAAAAACCCGGCCTTGGCCGGGTTTTTTGTGTGTGCGTGTGCGCACTCAGCCCGCATCGCGCGCCTCGAGCTCGTCCTCGCGCTGGCGGTCGAAGAAGGCCATGACGTCCTTCATGATCGGGAACGTACCGTCACGGCCCAGCGCCGAGACCAGGTACCACGGCGCGGTCCAGCCCAGCTCGGCCACGATGGCCTCGGCAGCGGCGCGCGCCTCGTCCTCGAACATCAGGTCGGCCTTGTTGAGCACCAGCCAGCGCGGCTTCTTCAGCAACTCGGGATCATGCCGCTCGAGCTCGCGCTCGAGGGTACGCACCTGGTCGGCCGGCGACACACCGTCCACCCCACCATCCATCGGGGCCATGTCCACCAGATGCAGCAGCAGGCGGGTGCGCTGCAGGTGACGCAGGAACTGCGTGCCCAGACCGGCACCATCGGCTGCGCCTTCGATCAGGCCGGGCACGTCCGCGATCACGAAGCTGCGGTACGCCTCGACACTGACCACGCCCAGATTGGGATACAGCGTGGTGAACGGATAGTCCGCCACCTTCGGCGTGGCCGAAGACACCGCACGGATCAGCGTGCTCTTGCCGGCATTCGGGAAGCCCAGCAGGCCAACGTCGGCCAGCAGCTTGAGCTCCAGCTTGAGCAGGCGCTCCTCGCCTTCTTCACCGGTGGTGGACTGGCGCGGCGCACGGTTGACCGAGCTCTTGAAATGCATGTTGCCCAGACCGCCCTTGCCGCCCTTGGCCACCAGCAGGCGATCGCCGTGCTGGACCAGGTCGCCAATGATTTCATCGGTCTGCACGTTGATCACCACGGTGCCGACCGGCACCACGATGACGCGATCTTCGCCGCCCTTGCCATAGGCCTGGCGGCCCATGCCGTTCTCGCCGCGCTGCGCCTTGAAGGTGCGCTCATGACGGAAGTCGACCAGGGTGTTGACGTTCTCGTCGGCCACGATCCAGACGCTGCCGCCTGCCCCGCCATCACCGCCATCGGGCCCGCCCAACGGGATGAACTTCTCGCGGCGAAAGCCGACACAGCCATTGCCGCCATTACCGGCGGTGACCAGGATTTCTGCTTCGTCGACTAATTTCATGGGATTCGGGATTCGGGATTCGTGATTTGGGATTGGTGACAACGCGGCAACGCAACCATGGCGAGCCGTCAGCAGGGAAGGATGGGAACGCCAGGATGCCAAGGGACCCGCTCTTGCGAATCCCCAATCCCGAATCCCGATTCCCGGCTCTCAAACGCAAAACCCCGCAAAAGCGGGGCTTTCCGTCTCATTCGCCCGGCAGTGTTGCCGGGCGAACTGGCCTGCATGGAGCGGGCGATTACGCCTCGGCAACCACGCTGACGGTGCGACGCTTCTTCGGGCCCTTGGTGGAGAACTCCACCTTGCCGTCGACCAGCGCAAACAGCGTGTGGTCACGGCCCAGGCCGACGCCGGCGCCCGGATGGAACTGGGTGCCGCGCTGACGCACGATGATGTTGCCGGCATCGATGGCCTGGCCACCGAAGATCTTCACGCCGAGGTACTTCGGGTTGGAATCGCGACCGTTGCGCGAGGAACCTACGCCCTTTTTATGTGCCATGACTGGTTCTCCTTACTTCTTGTCGCCACCGGCGATGCCGGTGATCTCGATTTCGGTGTAGTGCTGACGGTGTCCCTGACGCTTCATGTGGTGCTTGCGGCGACGGAACTTGATGATGCGCACCTTGTCGGCGCGGCCATGGGCCACGACCTTGGCGGTGACCGAGGCGCCCTTCAGCGCATCGCCCAGCTTGATGCCGTCGCCATCGCCCAGCATCAGGATGGTGTCGAACTTGATCTCGTTGCCAGCTTCGACTTCGAGCTTTTCCACGCGGAGCGTTTCGCCCTGCGCGACGCGGTATTGCTTACCGCCGGTTACCAGAACTGCGTACATGACCAGGTGTTCCTCTGTAGTTATTATGGTCGCCTGACTTGCCCATGGGGCAGACAGGAGCGGAATTGTACTGGCCTAGCCGGTTTCGGGTCAACCCGCAAGCCGGCCCGCCGCTGCCGGCCGGAATCGGCCTGGTGGAACGCATCATCCGGCCGCCACAACGGCCCCGGCAGACTGGCATTTGGGGCAATTGCCCTCACCTAGGTCGGCGGGTAGGCTGATCGACTGCCACTCATTCCTGCTGAGCACGCTCGCACCACTGCCGGTTCGCCGGCCCGACATCGGATCCCCCATGGCGATGGATTTCATCCGCATCCGCGGCGCGCGGACGCACAACCTCAAGAACATCGACCTCGACCTGCCCCGCGACAAACTGATCGTGATCACCGGCCTGTCCGGTTCGGGCAAGTCGTCGCTGGCGTTCGACACCATCTATGCAGAAGGCCAGCGCCGCTACGTCGAGTCGCTGTCGGCGTATGCGCGCCAGTTCCTGAGCGTGATGGAAAAGCCGGACCTGGACCATATCGAAGGCCTGTCCCCGGCGATTTCGATCGAACAGAAATCGACTTCGCACAACCCGCGCTCCACCGTCGGCACCATCACCGAGATCTACGACTACCTGCGCCTGCTGTACGCGCGCGTCGGCCAGCCGCGCTGCCCGGACCACGGCTTCCCGCTGGAAGCGCAGACCGTCAGCCAGATGGTCGACCACATGCTCACCCAGGACCAGGAACAGCGCTACATGCTGCTGGCCCCGGTGATCCGCGACCGCAAGGGCGAGCATGCGCAGGTGTTCGAACAACTGCGTGCGCAGGGCTTCGTGCGCGTGCGCGTGGACGGCGAACTGTACGAAATCGATGCGGTGCCGCCGCTGGCATTGCGCCAGAAACACACCATCGAAGCGGTGATCGACCGTTTTCGCCCGCGCGAAGACATCAAGCAGCGCCTGGCGGAAAGTTTCGAAACCGCGCTCAAGCTGGGCGAAGGCATGGTGGCGGTGCAGTCGCTGGACGACCCGGCGGCCGCACCGCACCTGTTCTCGTCCAAGTACAGCTGCCCGGTGTGCGATTACTCGCTGCCGGAGCTGGAACCGCGGCTGTTCTCGTTCAATGCACCGGTCGGCGCCTGCCCGAGTTGCGATGGCCTGGGCGTGGCCGAGTTCTTCGACCCGGACCGTGTGGTGGTGCATCCGGAGCTGTCGCTGTCGGCCGGTGCGGTGCGCGGCTGGGATCGACGCAATGCCTATTACTTCCAGCTGATCGCCTCGCTGGCCAAGCACTACAAATTCGATGTGGACGCGGTATGGAACACGCTGCCGGCCAAGGTGCGCCAGGCGGTGCTGTTCGGCAGCGGCGATGAGGTGATCAGCTTCACCTACTTCACCGATGCGGGCGGGCGCACCACGCGCAAGCATCGCTTCGAGGGCATCCTGCCGAACCTGGAACGCCGCTACCGCGAAACCGAATCGCCGGCGGTGCGCGAAGAACTGACCAAGTACGTTAGCCAGCAACCCTGCCCGGCCTGCAACGGCACGCGCTTGAATCGTGCTGCGCGCAATGTGTTCGTGGCCGATCGCCCGCTGCCCGAACTGGTGGTGCTGCCGGTCAACGAAGCGCTGAACTTTTTCCGCGGTTTGTCGCTGCCGGGCTGGCGTGGCGAGATCGCGGCCAAGATCGTCAAGGAGATCGGCGAGCGGCTGGGCTTCCTGGTCGATGTGGGCCTGGATTACCTCACCCTGGAACGCAAGGCCGACACCTTGTCCGGCGGCGAGGCGCAGCGCATCCGTCTGGCCAGCCAGATCGGTGCCGGCCTGGTCGGCGTGATGTACGTGCTGGATGAGCCGTCCATCGGCCTGCACCAGCGCGACAACGAACGCCTGCTCGGCACGCTGACGCGGCTGCGCGATCTGGGCAACACGGTGATCGTGGTCGAACATGACGAAGATGCGATCCGCCTGGCCGACCATGTGCTGGACATCGGCCCCGGTGCCGGCGTGCATGGCGGCGAGATCTGCGCGCAGGGCACGCTGGAGGACATCCTGAAATCGCCGCGCTCGCTGACCGGCCAATACCTGTCGGGCAAGCGCCGCATCGAGATCCCCAAGCAGCGCCACAAGCCCAACCCGAAGATGATGCTGCATCTGCGCGGGGCGACCGGCAACAACCTGAAAAATGTCGACCTGGACATTCCGGCCGGGCTGCTGACCTGCATCACCGGCGTGTCCGGCTCGGGCAAGTCGACGCTGATCAACGATACCTTGTTCACGCTGGCGGCCAACGAGATCAACGGTGCCTCGCACGTGGTGGCGCCACATCGCGAAGTCGAAAATCTTGATCTGTTCGACAAGGTGGTGGACATCGACCAGTCGCCGATCGGTCGCACGCCACGTTCCAACCCGGCCACCTACACCGGCATGTTCACCCCGTTGCGCGAGTTGTTTGCGCAGGTGCCCGAGGCGCGCGCGCGCGGCTACTCGCCGGGGCGTTTCAGCTTCAACGTGCGCGGCGGCCGCTGCGAGGCCTGCCAGGGCGACGGCATGATCAAGGTGGAGATGCACTTCCTGCCCGACGTCTACGTGCCCTGCGATGTCTGCCATGGCAAGCGCTATAACCGCGAGACGCTGGAGATCCGCTACAAGGGGTTCAACATCAGCGACGTGCTGCAGATGACCGTGGAAGATGCGCTGCGCCTGTTCGAGCCGGTGCCGTCGATCGCGCGCAAGCTGGAAACGCTGGTCGATGTGGGTCTGAGCTACATCAAGCTGGGCCAGAGCGCGACCACGCTCTCCGGCGGTGAAGCGCAACGCGTCAAGCTGTCCAAGGAACTTTCGCGTCGCGATACCGGGCGCACCTTGTACATCCTGGACGAACCGACCACCGGCCTGCACTTCCACGATATCGAAGCCCTGCTCGGCGTGTTGCACAAGCTGCGCGACGAAGGCAATACGGTGGTGGTGATCGAACACAATCTGGACGTGATCAAGACCGCGGACTGGATCGTGGACCTGGGCCCGGAAGGTGGCCATCGCGGCGGCACCATCCTGGTCTCCGGTACGCCGGAAGATGTGGCCGTGCACGAGGCGTCCTACACCGGCCAGTTTCTGGCCAAGATGCTGCCGTCGGTGAAGGCGCGCGAGACGCGTCCGGCCGCGATGGCCAACAAGCCGGATGCGCGCCCGCCGCGCAAGGTCAAACCGGAGAAGGTGACCAAGGTCGCCAAGTCCGCCACCAAGAAAACCGCGAAGAAGAAGGCAAGCTGATGAGCGAACACAAGATCCTGGCACGCATTCCAATCAGCGTGCGCTGGCGCGACATGGACAGCATGGGCCACGTCAACAACGCCAAGTACATTTCCTATCTGGAAGAGGCACGCGTGCGCTGGATGCTGGGCGTGCAAGGCGTGGCGATGACCGACCGCATCGCACCGGTGGTCGCGGCCACCAACGTCAACTACAAGCAGCCGCTGATCTGGCCCAACGACATCACGGTGGAGCTGTTCGTGGAGCGGCTGGGCAACAGCAGCGTCACCATCGGGCACCGCATCTTCGACCAGAAGGACGACAGCGTGCTGTATTCCGATGGCAATGTGGTGGTGGTGTGGATCGATACGCAGACCGGCAAGAGTGCGCCGCTGCCGGACGCGGTACGCCTCGCCAGCACCTGAGCGAGCGCGCCGCCAGGCCTGGGCAATCACGCTATCGACGGCGGCTCTTGCGGGAGCCGCCGTTTTTCATGGACGCGTGCTTTATCTGGCAGTGGTGCCGCACGAGCCAATCCCGCTGCACATGGCCGCAGGCCGCATGCCCAAGCGACCCGGCAACGCCGCACGCGCGTGCATGCGAAAGACGAGGCCGGCTGCGCGGGCGTGATCCGCCGCGCTCCTCAGCCGCCCGGCGCGCGCTTGCGTGCCTGCAGCGTGGCCTTGATCTGGCGACCGTCCTGCAAGGCGAACGTTACCGGCACCTGCGCGCCTTCCTGCAGCGGGGCGCGTGCCTCCATCAACATCAGATGCAGGCCGCCAGGTGCCAGGGGCACCGTCTTGCCGGCGGGCAGGGCCAGCGCGGGTACCGCACGCATGCGGCTGACGCCATTGCTCTGCGTGGTCTCGTGCAGCGACACGTCGGCGAAGGCGCTGCTCGTGGCCGCGGTGATCGTCAACGGTTGCGTGCAGCCATTGTGGAATTGCCCGAATCCCGCGGCCATACCCATGCCGCCAGGTGGCGGGATGCGGATCCAGCCGTCCTTGAACTCCGGCATGCACTGCGCCGCAGCGCCCGCGCTGGCCAGCAGCGCCATCACACCAAGCCACACGCGTGCACGCAGCTGCCACCTGCTTCGACTGCCGTCTATCATGACCCGACCTCCAGGAGCCCCGAATGAGCATCCAGATCTTAGACCATGGCCGAGTTCGCGAAATCCGTCTGGCGCGCCCGCCGGTCAATGCGCTGGATCGTGCGCTGTGCCAGGCACTGAGCGCTGCGGTGCAACAGGCCGGCGACGAGGCCGACGGCATCGTGCTGTCGGGCAGCGAGCGGATCTTCTCCGGTGGCATGGATGTGCCGCAGCTGCTGGCGCACGGTACCGACCGCGCCGCGTTGCTGGCTAGCTGGACGGCATTCTTCGAGGCTGCGCAGGCGCTGGCCAACAGCCGGATTCCGGTGGTTGCGGCGATCGGCGGGCATGCGCCGGCGGGCGGCTGCGTGCTGGCGCTGTGCTGCGACTACCGGGTGATGGCACGCAGCGCCGATACCGCCAGGCCGTACACGATCGGCTTGAACGAAGTGCAGGTCGGCCTGGCCGCACCAGAAGGCATCCAGCGGCTGTTGCGCCGGGTGGTCGGCGCGCACCGTGCCGAGCGCCTGCTGATCGCCGGGCAGCTGCTGCCTGCCGAACAGGCGGTGCAGATCGGCCTGGTGGATGAACTGGTCGACGGCGAGCTGGTCACCGCACGCGCGGTGGCCTGGCTGCACGAACTGCAGCAGCTGCCGCGTCAGCCGATGCTGGCCACGCGCGCGGTGGCCCGCGCCGACCTGCGCGCGGCCCTGGCGCCGGAGCTGATCCAGCTGGAGCGGTTCGTCGACGGCTGGTACGCCCCGGATGCACAGGCCGCACTGCACGGGCTGGTCGCGCGCCTGCAGAAGGGCTGAGCTTTCCACCGCCGCGGTGACCACGAAGCGGCCCGCTATAATCGCGGTCCGTCGCACCCAGGCCAGCCCCTTGTCCGCCACCGCCGAACCCGTCGTCTCCGAACTGATCAGCCTGCTGTCGCTGGAGCGCCTGGAGGACAACCTGTTCCGCGGCCAGAGCCGCGACATCGGCACCAAATACGTCTTTGGTGGACAGGTGCTGGGCCAGGCGCTGTCGGCCGCGCAGGCCACGGTCGACAACGGGCGCCAGGCGCATTCGCTGCATGCCTATTTTCTGCGTGCCGGCAATATCGACCACCCCATCGTCTACGACGTCGACCGCACCCGCGATGGCGGCAGTTTTTCGGTCCGCCGGGTCACCGCGATCCAGCACGGCAAAGTGATCTTTTTCTGCGCGGCCTCGTTTCAGGAACGCGAAGACGGCGCCGAGCATCAGTCGGCGATGCCGGTGGTGCCGCCACCGGAAGACATCGAACCGGCCGCGCCGCTGGCACCGGAGGTGCTGGCGAACCTGCCGCCGAAAGTGCAGCGCTGGCTGTCGCGCGGAGGCCCGTTCGAATTTCGCCACGTGTTTCCGCGCGACGAACTCAAGCCGCCCAAGCGCCCGCCGTTCCAGCAGATGTGGCTGCGGCTGAACGACCCGATCGGCGACGACGTGGGGCTGCATCAGGTGCTGCTTGCATACGCGTCGGACTTTCAGTTGCTGGGCACCTCCACGTTTCCGCACGGCATCAGCTACTACACGCCCAACGTGCAGATGGCCTCGCTCGATCACGCGCTGTGGTTCCATCGGCCGTTCCGCACCGACGACTGGCTGCTGTATTCGCTGGACAGCCCGACCGCACAAGGCTCCCGCGGCCTGGCGCGCGGGCAGTTCTTCACCCGCGATGGCGTGCTGGTGGCCAGCACCACGCAGGAGGGGCTGATCCGCGTAGTGCCCGATGGCAGTGCGATTGCCGTGCCGGCCAAGGGCTAGGCGTGCAGCGTTGCGTCGCGCCGAGTGGGTGGGCGACCGTGCACTGACCACGTGCGTCCCACTCCCCCCGGCGTACTGCCACCGGGACCTGCTGTCGCACGCCTGCATTGCGTGCACCGTCAGTCGCAGTGTTGATCGGCATTCCTTTCCACCTTGAACCGGCGCAGCAGTGGCGCCATCTGTTCCGGACCCAACGGCGGTTTCCAGCATGCGCAAGATCTTCAGCAGTCAACGTATCGAAACCGCCGAGGGCGTCGCCAATCTGTTGCGCGATGCGGGCATCGAGATCCGTCTCAGTAATGGCCGCTCGTACCAGAGCAAGCGCGGCGGCCAGTTCAGCTATCTGGAGCAAAGCAACGCGCAGGCACAGCCCACCGTGTGGATCGTGCATGCCAACGACCAACCGCGTGCGCGCGAACTGCTGCGCGATGCACGCCTGCTCGACACCACCCGCCGCGATCTGCCGAACGTGGAATACACCTTCCGCGATGGCGAAAACGGCTCCAGTGCCAGTGCGCGCAGCTGGGCCTGGCGCATCCGTCTGGTGCTGCTGCTGGTGATCGGCGCCGTGGCCATGGTGGTGGTGATGCGCCATCGCAGCGCGCCTGCGCCACTGGCACCGGCGGCACAGCCGGCGTCGCAACAGGCGCCGGCGCCAGATGCCGCCCAACCGGCAGCAGACGACGAAATGCGTGTGCGGATCCAGCCGGCGCGCTGAGCGCGGCCGACCAGAGCGCGGCGCGCCCAATTGATGGCGGGATAGCCGCGCGCACGTCATCAGCCCAGTCACATCCCTTGCCGGCATGCGTCATGCTGGCAACAGGACATGGATTGCGCCGATGAACGCCAACACGCTGGAGCTGATGTTGCAACGCGAACTGCCCAACGCCGCGGCCGGCTGCCAGCAGGCGTATGGGCGCATCGTGGGCGCCTGCCAGAACACGGTGACTGCCATCGCGCTGGCGATCACCCGCGACATCGCAGCCAGCGAAGACATCGCCCAGGAGGCCTTCCTGCGTGCCTGGCAGCGGTTGGCGCAGCTGCATCAGCCGGCAAGCTTTCTGCCCTGGCTTCGGCAGATCACCCGCAACCTGGCGCGCGACTGGCTGCGTGCCAACCGCCATCGTGCGCTCAGCGGCGAGGCCGCCGAGCTTGCCATCGCGATGGCAGCCGACCCGGCGCCCTCACCCGCCGACCAGCTGCTACAGGTGGAAGAAGAGATCGCCGCGCTCGATATCATTTCTGCACTGCCGGAAGAGAGCCGCGAAACGCTGCTGCTGTATTACCGCGAAGGCCAGAGCTCGCAACAGGTTGCCGCGCTGCTCGGGCTCAGCGACGCGGCGGTACGCAAACGGCTGTCGCGCGCCCGTGCCAGCGTGCGCAGCGAGTTGCTGCGCCGCTTCGGCGAATTCGCACGCGGTAGCGCGCCGAGTGTGGCGTTTGCCACCGCGGTGACCTCGGCCACCCTGTTGGGCGCGCCGGGCAAGGCTAGCGCGGCGGTTGTGCTGACGAGTATCGGAGGCGCGGGCAAACTAGGCGCGAGCGGGTTAAGCGGCTCGGCGCTTGGTGGGGGCGGCGCCGCCGGCGCGCTCAGCCTCTGGCTCGGCATGCCGACACTGTTCGCTGCGTGCGCGGCGCTGGTTGCCGGGATCGGCACGTACTGGTCGTACTGGTACCTGCTGCGCTTCGCACAGACCGCCAGCGAGGCAGCAGCGATCCGTCGTTTCATGCACATCACCACGCTGACCTCGGCTCTGGTGTGCGGCAGCACGTTGGTGCTGAAATACCTGCAGGCGGGCGCGTGGGCATCGGTTCTGACGCTGTGCGCAGGCATGGCGGTACTCAACTATCAATCCCTGCGCATCCTGCCAAGCGTGATGCGTCCCATGCTGGAACGCGATGCGCGCAGGCGCGGAGCCACGCAGGCACCGCTGTTGTACCGCTGCATGTTCAGTCCGGGCGCGATGGTGGTGAGCACAGCGGCCGTCATTCTGCCGATCGTGCGGCACTACATGCAGCTGGGAATGTTCTGAGGCTGGCGTGACGTCACCGCAGCACCGGCAGTTGCAACCTGTTCCGAGACGAGGACATGCGGCTGCGGATCCACCCGCGCTGGCGGCAGCACCGGCTTTGCGTTACGCAGGCTTGGCGACATGGTTATCGACGACGCACACTGAAGCACGCTGCGGCCCTGCCTGCCTGCCTGCAACGGTGAACGCCGCGGGCAGCAACGTCGCATGGTCCGAAGTGATGCGTTCATATCCGACTTCAGCGGCCACCGGGTAGCGTCCACGCTGCTACAAGCAGGGAGAATTCGACCAAACCCCGGAGCAATGAAGTGAAGGCAAGTCTCTTCACCAGTCTGCTGATGATGGCCAGCATGAGCGCGCACGCGGATGGACTGACGACATCCCACGATGGCAAGACCCTGTCGGTGAGTTTCGGAGCGCCGACCTTCAAACAGGTGCTTCACTACAACAAGATGTACGAGAAGAAACCGTTCCCCGATGCGGAAATCTATTATTTCAGCAACGGCATGTACAAGATCATTTCGCAAGGGGAAAACCATTACGGGGTTTACGTCCTGCAGGGGACGTTCGACGACCAGACCTACACGATCCGTTTCATCTCCCTGCCCTCGGAAGACTGGGGCAACAAGACTGCGTTCCATCAGCTGACCTTCGTGCGCGGCGACAAGCAGAATGTCTTCATCCAGAACGCCATCGTCGACACCGGCGAAGCGATCGCACAGCAGAACGGAACCTACACGCTGGAGAAAAACACCGTTTCCAATCCGGTTCCCACGTCCTGGAAGCACGACTGATCGTTGCAACCGCGCCCCGCATCTAGCCCAAACGCAAGCGCCCTCCCGCCAGGCGAGAGGGCGCGGTCGATCGGCGCCTTGTTACGTTTTGATGCTACGTGTTGCTGCTGATGCAGCGACCGCCGCGCCTGTCACGCGCCGGCCGCTGCATCGATGCGCACTACTGCTTAGTTGCCCGCAGCAGGCTTGGCCGGCATCGCATGCTTGCCGTGGTCGCCGCGCAGCTTCGAGGCCGCATCGAACTCGGCCTTGCTCAGCTTGCCGTCCTTGTCGGTGTCGGCCTTGGCGAACCATGCATCGCGGTGTTGCTGCATGCGTAGCTCGCGGTCGGCACGATCGACAAAGCCATCCTTGTTGAGGTCCATCTGATCGAAGCGTGCTGCAAGCTTCGGGTCGGCCTTGGCCTCCTCGCGGCTGATGCGGCCGTCCTTGTTGGTGTCGAGCTTGGCCATCCATTCGCCACGGCCCTCGCGCCCCGGGCCGCGATGACGTGGACGCTCGTCGCGCGACAGCTTGCCGTCCTTGTTGGTGTCCAGCGTATCGAACTGCGCGGCCAGCTTCGGGTCGGCGGCCGCTTCGCTGCGATCGATGACGCCGTCGCCATTGCTGTCGAGCTTGCCAGGACGCGAAGCATCGCCGGTGGCCGGCGGAGTGGCAGCGAACACCGCGCCGGTGGACAGCGCAGCCAGCACGGCCAGTGCGAGGAAAGGTTTGCGGGACGTCATGAGAAACTCCTGATTTGTGGGAACCACACGCGGCACCTGCATGGGCCGCATCGCGTGGGTGGCGCATCCGGATCAGCCGTGCGCTGCCACCAACACCCACATCAACGAGCTACCGCCGCAGGCGTTGACGCCGGCAGCGGGCGCATTCATCCGGCGGACAGTCGCCGCTGCTGCGACACACAGGCGCTATCCTGCGTACATGGCCATCCATGCCGACACCCACGACGACCTGCGCCTGTTCCAGACCGGCGAGCATGCCTGCGGCTATTGGTCCGACCGGCAAGCGCGCGACCTGGTGCTGGACCCACACGACCCGCGCCTGGGTGCGATCTATCCGCAAGCCCTGGCATGGGGCTTCCGCCGCTCCGGCGATCTGGTCTACCGCCCGCATTGCGAACGGTGCCGTGCCTGCGTGCCGGTGCGCATTGCGGTGGATGCCTTTCGTCCCGACCGCAGCCAACGCCGGTGCCTGGCACGCAATCAGGACCTGGTCGTGCGCGTGGTGGCCGCCGAACGCACCGAAGAACAACTCGCGCTCTATCGCCAGTACCTCAAACACCGTCATCCCGGTGGCGGCATGGACGAACATGGCGCCACCGAGTTCGATCAGTTCCTGATCGGCGGTTGGTCGCACGGGCGCTTTCTTGAGATCCGCGAACCGGCTGTCGCGCATGTGCCCGGGCGCCTGCTGGCCGTCGCGGTCACCGACGTGACCGAGCACGCGCTCTCGGCGGTGTACACGTTCTATGCGCCGGATGCGGCCGCGCGCAGCCTGGGCACGCTGGCGATCCTGCAGCAGATTCAATGGGCACGCCGCGAGCGACGCGCGCATGTCTATCTGGGCTACTGGATCGACGGCCACGCAAAGATGAACTACAAGCGGCGGTTCGGCGCGCTGGAAGCCTACGACGGCCGCCACTGGCGTGGCCTGCCGGCCACTGCGCCAGCGCCCTGACGTGCCAGCGGCGACATCGGCCTGTCGCATCCAGCATGCGACAATCGCGCAATGATCAAGCCACTGCTGCTACTCGCACTGACCGCACTCTGCGCTGCCTGTACCCATCGCACGGCCACACCGGCGGCCACCGCCGACACTGCGTCCGGCCAGGCATCGCCCGCGCAGTTGCGCATCGCCACCTACAACACCTCGCTGTACTCCGACGAGGCCGGCGGCCTGGTCCGTGAGCTGCAGGGCGACAGTGCGCACGCGCGCAAGATTGCGGCCGTGCTGCAGCGCGTGCGCCCGGATCTGGTGCTGCTCAACGAGTTCGATTTCGACCCCGACCACCGCGCTGCCGAGCTGTTCCAGCAACGCTATCTGCAGGTCGCCCAGCCCGGCGGCGGCGAGCCGCTGCGTTATCCGTATCGGTATCTGGCGCCGGTCAACACCGGTGTGCCGAGCGGGCTGGATCTGGACAACAGTGGCAACGTCGGCGGCGATGGCCGCAACCGCGGCAACGATGCCTGGGGATTCGGCCTGCATCCGGGGCAATACGGCATGCTGGTGCTGTCGCGTTATCCGATCGATGCGCAGGCCGTGCGCAGTTTCCAGTTGCTGAAATGGAGTGCATTACCGGGGGCGCTGCGGCCGATCGATCCGACCACGCGGACCTCGTTTTATAGCGACGCAATCTGGGCGCAGCTGCGGCTGTCGTCCAAGTCGCATTGGGACGTACCGGTTCGCATGCCACAGGGCGTGGTGCATGCACTGGTGTCGCACCCCACTCCGCCGGTGTTCGATGGCGCGGAAAAACGCAATGCCGCGCGCAATCACGACGAGCTCGCGCTGTGGCGCGCGTACCTGGACAACGCCGCCGACAGCACGCGCTGGCTCTGCGACGACAAGGGCACCTGCGGCGGCCTGCCGGCGGATGCGCACTTTGTGATTCTGGGCGATCTGAACAACGATCCGATCGATGGCGCCGGCCGCCACGAAGCGATCCGCGCACTGATCCATCACCCGCGCGTCCTGCAGTACCCCACACCGCGCAGCGAAGGTGGCGCAGAAAAGACCGCCGAATACGCCGCGCGCGGCATCGCGCACACCGGCGACCCGCACCAGGTCACCGGCGACTTCGGCCCACAGGCCGGCACCATGCGCCTGGACTACGTATTGCCCTCCCACCAGTTCACCCTGGTCGGCAGCGGCATCTTCTGGCCGGCCGGCACCACCGCCGACGCGGCGATTGCCGATGGCAGCGACCATCATGCGGTGTGGGTGGATGTGGGTTGGTAGCGGGGATTGGGGAATCGGGATTGGGGAGTCGGAAGAGCGGGTTCCCTGTCCGGCTGCGTCAGTGGAGCTCGGCTAGTAAAGGACGTGGGTATGCGCTGCCAGCCGTGCCGAGCGACGCAGCTCGGCCTGCAGTGATGCATACGTGGCGTCACCAAGGGTGGTCAATCACCTAGCGACGGGCAGCGCGCCTGGACGTGCGCACGAACCTCGCCATGCTTTGGTGCTTTGGCACGTTGACGCAATGCGGCGGTGCGCTGCATTGCGTCGGACGTGCAGCGCGTCAGGCCTGCAACTGGATCGACAGTGCAGCGGCCGCCACGCGCGCCTTCTCGCGTGCGTCGTCGATGCTGCCCGCGCGGGCAAGCGTCACGCCCACACGGCGGTGACCGTCCACGCGCGGCTTGCCGAACAGGCGTAGCGCGGTATCCGGGTCGCGCAGGGCGTCGGCCACGTTGTCGAACAACGGCACGCCATGGCCGTGCGCAAGCAAGGCGCAGGAGGCCGACGGGCCGCTCTGACGGATGACGCCTCCGTCTTCTGCGCCCACCGGCAAGCCGAGAATCGCGCGCGCATGCAGTGCGAATTCGCTGAGCTCCTGCGAGACCAGCGTGACCAGTCCGGTGTCGTGCGGACGCGGCGACACTTCGCTGAACCACACCTCGTCGCCCTTGACGAACAGCTCCACGCCGAACAGGCCCCAGCCACCGAGGTCGTCGGTGATGGCCTTTGCGATCTGCTGCGAGCGACGCAATGCGGCTTCCGACATCGGCTGCGGCTGCCAGCTTTCGCGGTAGTCGCCGTCCTGCTGCCAGTGGCCGATCGGGTCGCAGAACGAGGTGCCGCCGGCATGCCGCACGGTCAGCAAGGTGATCTCGTAATCGAAATCGATGAAGCCTTCGACGATGCAGCGCCCGGCACCGGCACGGCCGCCGGTCTGCGCGTACTCCCACGCCGCGTCGATGTCCGCTTCGCTGCGCAAGGTGCTCTGGCCCTTGCCCGAGGACGACATCACCGGCTTGACCACGCACGGCAGACCGACCGCGGCAATCGCCTCGCGGTATTCCGCGGCGGTGTCGACGAAGCGGTACGGCGAGGTCGGCAGGCCCAGCGTTTCGGCAGCCAGCCGGCGGATGCCTTCGCGGTCCATGGTCAGGCGTGCGGCACGCGCGGTCGGAATCACCTTCTGGCCCTGGTCGCGCTCCAGCGCCACCAGGGTCTCGGTATGGATCGCCTCGATCTCCGGCACGATCAGATGCGGCTGCTCGGTGGCGATCAGCGCGCGCAAGGCGGCGGGATCGAGCATGTCCAGCACGTGCGAGCGGTGCGCCACCTGCATCGCCGGCGCGTTCGCGTAGCGATCGGCGGCGATGACTTCCACCCCGAAGCGCTGCAATTCGATCGCCACTTCCTTACCCAACTCGCCCGAGCCGAGCAACAGCACGCGGGTGGCGGAAGGCGACAATGGCGTGCCGAAAGTGGTCATGAGCGCAGTCCAGATCGAGGGGGCCGCCATTCTAACGGCTGCCAACGGCTGCGCCGACAAATGGCCCTTGCCTGAACTGATATCAAATTGATATCTTTTACTCACTCCACAAGGACTTGTCCTCATGAAAGAGAAGCAGATCGGTTCGTTGCCCGGCATTCCCGTCGTCCTGGTCGCAGGCGCCGGCCTCATCGGTGCGGCTTGGTCCTTGTTTACGATGCTGGCCAGCGGCAGCGTCACCCCGGGCGCGTTCATCACCGCAGTAGCGGTCGCGGCGGCGGGCATTTTCATGCTGGCCGGCCTGTACACGCTGGAGCCCAACCAGGCCGCGGTACTGAGCCTGTTCGGCAAGTACGTCGGCACTGTCAAGGACGCCGGCCTGCGCTGGAATGTGCCGTTCTACGCCAAGCGCCGCGTCAGCCAGCGCGTGCGCAACTTCGAGAGCGGGCGGCTCAAGGTCAACGAACTGGACGGCAGCCCGATCGAGATCGCCGCGGTGATCGTGTGGCAGGTGCTGGATGCCTCCGAAGCCGTCTACAACGTGGACGACTACGAGAGCTTCGTGCACATCCAGTCCGAGGCAGCGCTGCGCGCCATGGCCACCAGCTACCCGTACGACCAGCACGAAGACGGCCAGATCTCGCTGCGCAGTCACCCGGCCGAAATCAGTGAGCAGCTCAAGCGGCATCTGGACGAGCGTCTCACCCAGGCCGGTGTGGACGTGATCGAAGCACGCATCAGCCACCTGGCCTATGCGCCGGAAATCGCCCAGGCCATGCTGCAGCGCCAGCAGGCCAATGCGGTGATCGCCGCACGCACCCGCATCGTGGCCGGCGCGGTCGGCATGGTGGAGATGGCGCTGGCCGAGCTGCAGAAAAACGGCGTGGTACAGCTGGACGAAGAGCGCAAGGCGCATATGGTCAGCAACCTGCTCACCGTGTTGTGTTCTGATCGCGGTACCCAACCGGTGGTCAATGCCGGCTCCTTGTATTGAGGTGATGCAATGAATGTCATGGTGCCACTGGTCGTCGCGCTGTCCGGCTTGCCCGCGCTGGCGATCGCCGCCTCGATCGGGGCGGACGACGACGACCGCGCGCGCGGCCTGGGCCTGCGCTGGGCGTTGATCAGCCTGGTGATCCTGGTCGGCGCGGCATGCCTGTACTGGGCCGGCGACAACCGCGCCGGCATCTACGCGGTGGTGATCGGCATGATCATCGGCGTCAACACGCTGATCGTGTCGATGGTCATGCACCTGCGCCGGCACGGCAGCCGCAGGAACGGCGAATGAGCGAAAAGAAGGCCTACCCGCTGCGCATCAATGCCGATGTTCTGGCCGCCGCGCAGCGCTGGGCCGACGACGAACTGCGCAGCCTCAACGCGCAGATCGAGTACGTGCTGCGCGATGCGCTGCGCAAGGCCGGGCGGCTACCGAAGCCCCAGGGCGACAGGACAGCCGACGACTGACGACGCGTGGGAGTCGTCGCACGAACGCGCGCGCAGTGACGTCACCTCGCATCTGCAGGCAAGATGGCCTGAGGCAGCCCTGAGTGCACCCCAGCGCTGCAGCCACCGCGGCGGCCGACCGCATGTCATACGCCCGCCTGGAGCAGTCCAGGCTGACCACATGCGCTCGTGCTCACTGGTGACGCGCACCACTTCACCCTACCCTGTCGCAATGCGCCCTCTCCTCACCACGTTGCTCAACACCACTGCCATCGAGTTGCTGCCTACCGCCTTGCTGCGCGCGCGCAGCAATGCCGATGCACGCGTGCTGGCGCAGGCCGACTGGCTGCTGCGGCGCAAGCGCGACGGACGCTATCTGGCCGCGCAGCTGGCACAGGGCCTCATGCCGCTGATACCGCGGTTGGCACGTGAGCCCGGGCTGGACGAGGCGCTGGACCGGCTGCAGGCCGCCACTGCCCGCACGCGACCGCCGCACGGCATGACGCTGATGGTCGACGGCCTGCAGCGCCGCCTGGGCCGACTCGGGCTGGATGCAGACGGCTATCAGCAACAAACCGGCCTGCAGCTGATCGCCGAGCCGGCGACCTTGCAATCTGCCGGGCGCGATCGCTTCGGCCGCCCGCTCTGGCTCAGCGCAGGCGCCGCGCGCGCCTGGCACCACATGCGCGCGGCAGCGCTGCGAACGGACATCGTGCTGGATGCCATCTCCGGCTACCGCAGTCACGACTACCAGCTGGGAATCTTCGAGCGCAAATTTGCGCGTGGGCTTACCCTGGAACAGATCCTGGCAGTCAACGCCGCGCCCGGTTTCAGCGAACACCACAGCGGCGACGCGCTGGATATCGGCACCCCCGGCGAGCCACCGGCCGAAGAGTCGTTTGAGACCACCGCGGCGTTTGCCTGGTTGAACGAGCATGCGGCAGATTTCGGCTATCGCCTGAGCTACCCACGCGACAACCCGCACGGCATCGTCTACGAGCCGTGGCATTGGCGTTGGCATGCTCCCTGACAGACGCGGCATGCAAGACGCAGTGGCCGCGATGGATCACTCCTGCGAACGCGGCGTCGGCACCTTGGCTGCCACGCTGAAGTCGGCGATCTTCCACAGATAGAACGCGGCATAGGTGCGGTACGGGCCCCAACGTTCGCCACGGGTTGCCAGCTCCTTTGGCGTCGGCATCTGCGCCTGCTTGTCCACGCGCTGGGCGCCCTTGCGCACGCCCAGGTCATCGATCGGCAGCAGATCCGGCCGGCCCAGGCGGAACATCAGCATCATTTCCACCGTCCAGCGGCCGATGCCACGCACCGGAATCAGTGCCTGGACAATCGCCTCGTCGTCCATGAAAGCAAGCTTGCGCAAGGAGGGTATCTGGCCGTCGCACGCGCGGCGTACCAGATCGCGCAACGCCAACGCCTTGTTGCCGGAAACACCGCAGCCACGCAATGCCGCATCGTCCACGCGACCGAGGGTGTCCGCATGCAGGCGCGGCGAGCCGATCGCCGCCTCCACCCGTGCCACGATGGTGGACGCCGCCTTGCCGCTGAGTTGCTGGAACAGGATGGCGCGCGCCAACGCATCCACCGGGTCGAACGACTTGCGCCATCCCGGCTGCGGGGCGATCGGGCCGATACGCCGCATCCACGCACCCAGGGCGCGATCGCGCCGGCTCAGGTGCGCGAACGCCATCTCCACATCGAAGCCGCGGGTATGGCGCGGCATGCTTAGCGCCTCAACGCACCGATGGCCAGCACCACCCAGCCCAGCATCAGGCTCATGCCGCCTACGGGCGCCAGGCTGGTCGGCCAATGCAGCAGCGCGCCGCCGACCAGACTGCCCGAAAACAGGACGGTGCCGAGCAACAACAACGACAGCCCGACCCGCGCCAGTGCACGCGTGTCGGTGGCGCCAAGCACGGTGAGCACCGCGCCGTGCCCGAAGGCATACAGGGACGCCAGTTGCAGCCGCGACTGCACCAGCGCATCGGACACGCCATGCGAGGCGTAGGCAGACAGGCCCACCGCGGTGGCGGCCAGCAGGCCGCCGCAGAACGCCAGTAACGAGGGGTGCTTCTTGCGACGGTCGAGCAACGACATAAGGGGACACTTCCTGGCAGCGCCATGGCGCAAAAAAAAACGCGCCGCAGGACTGCGGCGCGTTTTTGTCTGGATCAGATCATCGCGGTGAGACGATTACTTGATGGCCCAGTAGACGTCGTAGGTGCCGTCCTGCGTAAAGGACTTGTCCACGCCGCCCTTCCACGACTCGTACGGACGCTCGGTCACGTCGTTGCCACTGGTGGCAGCCCAGGCACGCAGCGAGCTACGCACTGCATCCAGGCCGGCCATATGGCCTGCGTAGGTGGCAAACGCGGAACGGTGCGCCTTGGTGCGCTCGTACTTCACCGGCGCCTCGGACGGGATGTTGACCTTCAGCTCTTCGCCCGTTGCGGCAACCGGGGTTGCATCGACCGGTGCAGCGGCTGCGGCGTCGTCCTTCTTGGCATCGGCCTTGGCGGTGTCTGTCTTGGCGTCGGCCTTCGGCGCGCCACCGGCACGCTTGCGGACCGGCTGCACGACGTCGAAGGCGTACTTGTCGGTGGCGAAGTCGGTGGTGACGATGCGCACCGGGCCAGCAGTTTCCAGACCATTGGCGTCCATGACGCGCTTGATCCACTCCTGGTTGTCCTTGATCGACTTCTTGATCGTCTCGTTGTCACGATCGATGTTGCCTGCGGTGACGACCAGCAGGTCCTCGGCGGGCACATCGACGATCTTGAGATCGCTCAACACCGGCTTGCCATCCAGCTGCGCGCGGTAGTCGAAGTTCGGCACGGTGGCCAAGGCGGTTGCCAGACGCGACAGACCCAGCTTCAGGTCATCGCCCACGTGACGGCTGACATACAAGCCGGCGTAGCGACCGAACAGGTTCCAGCCGTACTTGACGCTGTAATCCTGGGTGATCTTGACGTTCTTGTTGTTCTTGCCGGTCGGCGCCAGGGTGAAATGGGTGACCTTGTCGTAGCCCTTGGTGGGATCTTCGATCGCGATCTCAACACGCTCGTTCTTGACGGTGTTGGTGATTTCCCAGCTGCCCTTGCCGATATAGCCCTCGTTAGAGCTGTACTCGACGCGTGCACCCTTGCCCTCTTCCGGGCCGGCCAGCTTCAGCTGGATCTTCGGGTCACGCAGCACAAGCGGGTTCCAATCCTTGAAACGACGGAAGCTGTTCACGGTGTCGTAAACAATCGTCATCCTGCGGTTGGTCTCAACACTCTCGGACATCTGCCGCTCCGAGGGCAACACCAAGCCCACCACGACAAACAAGCCAGCCACGATCCCCAAGGCGATCAGGAACTCGATAATACGGGTCATTCAGGAGGTCTCCGGGGCCGATCCCACGGCCGGGTTGAGTGAAGCGAAGCCACCATCCTAGCAGGCTTCGAGAAAGATGTTCAGTTGTGCGACGGGTAGCGCGGTCTTGCGGTGTCATCCAGCGCGCGCGACGCCGTGGTGGAACTGCGCAATCCCTGCCTGCGCAAGGGTTTGCGCCGCGCGCGCAGCCATCATGCACATCGTGCGCTGCGTGCGCGTGATGCCGTGCCCGTTGCAGGCGCCGATGGGCGCCGGCACCACGTCTGAACGGGCCGCCGCGGCAACCGGACCACGACCTGCGGCACGCAGGCGGCAGCAGCGGTCACGATCAGACCAGTTGCAGCTCGAACGCCTTCAGCACCGCGCGGGTACGGTCGCGCACGCCCAGTTTGGACAGGATGTTGGAGACGTGATTCTTGATGGTGCCTTCGGCCACGCCCAGCGAGTTGGCGATCTCCTTGTTGGAAAAGCCGCTGGCCATCAGGCGCAGGATCTCGGTCTCGCGGTCGGTGAGCGGATCGGGCCGGTCCAGGCTGACGAACTCGTTGCGCATATGCTCCAGGCCCGAGAGCAGGCGCTGGGTCACTGCCGGCTGCACCAGCGAACCGCCATCGGCCACGGTGCGGATGGCGCCTACCAGCTGTTCCAGCGAGACGTCTTTGAGCAGGTAGCCCTTGGCGCCGGCCTTGAGCCCGGCCAGTACCAGCTGGTCGTCGTCGAAGGTGGTCAGGATGATGGTCGGCGGCAGCGTGCCGTTGCGCGAGAGCATCTGCAGGGCCTCCAGCCCGGACATCACCGGCATGCGCATGTCCATCAGCACCACGTCCGGCCGGATCTGCGGAATCTGCTCCACCGCCTGCTTGCCGTCCGAGGCCTCGGCCACCACCTCGATGCCGTTGTCCAGCGCCAGCAGCGAGCGGATGCCCTGGCGTACCAGGGTTTGGTCGTCGACCAGGCACACACGGATCATCTAAAACACTCCTTGAGTCACGGCCGCCGGCATCAGTGCCGGCGCGCCTGGAACGGAGATGCGCAGGCCGAAGCCGTCACCCCGCCGGGTTTGGATTTCCAGCTGCCCACCATACTGGTTGAGCCGCTCTCGCATGCCGCGCAAGCCATTGCCGGGCGCGACCGTGTCGGCGCCGTGGCCGTCGTCGCGGGCGTCGATCAGCACGCTGTCGGCGTCGCGGCGCACCTGGATCCACAGATTGCGCGCGCCGGCGTGGCGGACCGCATTGGTGATGATTTCCTGGGTGCAGCGCAGCAGCACGTGGGCGCGCTCGGGGTCGTCCAGGGTCAGCGGCTGGGCGATGTCCAGGTGGATGTCCAGCGAGGGCACTTGGGTCACCAGGGGGCGCAGCGCCGCCTCCAGGTCGATGGCGCCGCTGTCGCGCAGCTGGCTGACCGCTTCGCGCACGTCGGTGAGCAGCAGCTTGGCCAGGGTATGCGCCTGGCGCACGTGCTCCTGTGCCTGGCCCTCGGTGATATGGCCGGCCACTTCCAGATTCAGGCTCAGCGCGGTGAGGTGATGGCCCAGCAGATCGTGCAATTCCCGCGAAATGCGGGTGCGCTCGTTGATGCGCGCGCTCTCGGCCAGCAGCGCGCGGGTGGCGCGCAGTTCGGCATTGAGCCGGCGCTGTTCTTCGCGCGCTTCGGTCTGCTGACGGGCCACCAGGCTGGTGACGAAGATGAACATCGAAAAGCCGCCGTAGAGCAGCGACTGCATCAGTGCGGCCAGCAGGGTGAAGTCCGCCCGCAGGTAATAGAACACCGGCAACACCGCCAGCTGGCTCAGCACCAGCCACAGCACGCCCACCCGCAGCGGCAACAGCCACGGGATCACCCCGGCCGCCACCATCATCAGGATGCTGCCCAGGCCGGTGCCGCTCAGATAACTCACCGCCAGGGCGCAGATCGTCAGCAGCAACAGCAGTAGCCGGTCGTACCAGTGCGCGTGGCCGCCACTGCTCAGGCCGCGGGTCAACCAGAAGTAGCTGGCGCCGAAGCCGACGAAGAAGGCCGCCATGATCAGGGCCTCGGCCACGCTGCGATGATCGCCCTCTTCGACCGGCGGCCAATACGTGTACACCAGCGGCATGGCGATCATGGCCCAGGTGAACAGGCCGGCGAAGCGCAGGACGCGCGTATGACTGAGGTATCCCAACATGTCCGCATCTTAGGGCCAAGCCGCGCCGCTGCCCTCTTGCCGGAAGTCATGCCTGCACGTCATCGGCGGCGTGCGCGGACTGGCGACGGCGGTGCCTGCGCGGCATCCCGGCGTGCGTGCGCGTGCCTGCGGGGACGCCGCGCGCCATCGCGGTGTGCGCTCCGGGTCGCCGCTTCAGGCCACGCATGTAATAATCCGACGCAGATCCGATTTCGGATCGAGAGCGTTACCCCACGGAGTCCCAATGTCGATCGTCATCCGCGACGTGCGCGAGCACGAGCTCGATTCCGTCCTGGCCCTGAACAACAATGCCGGACTGGCGATCCTGCCGCTGGATTCAAACAAGCTGCAACGGTTCTATGCGCAGGCCGAATATTTCCGCGTCGCCGAGCGCGACGGCAACCTGGCCGGGTTCCTGGTCGGGTTCGGTAGCGGCAGTGCGCACGACAGCAGCAATTTCGCCTGGTTCCGGGACCGTCATCCGGAATTCTTCTATATCGACCGCATCGTGGTCGCCAGCCGCCGCCGCGGTGGTGGCGTGGGCCGCGCGTTCTACGCCGATGTGCAGAGCTACACCGAGCTGCGCTACCCGCAACTGGCCTGCGAGGTGTTCCTGGACCATGGCGCGGATGCGGCGTTGCTGTTCCATGGCAGCTTCGGCTTCCGCGAAGTGGGCCAGAACACCATGCCCGACGTGGATGTGCGCGCCAGCATGCTGCTGAAGGACATGTGCAGCTATCCGTGGGTCAAGGAGACCTATGGCGGCAACCTGCCCGAGGACCTGCCGTGGGTCGGCCGGCCGCGTCATGCCGCCACCGCCAATCAACCGACGGGGGCCTGAGGCGTGTCGAGCGTGAATGTGGATTTTGAGCAGGCCGGCGAACTGAAGATCGGCCAGGTGGGTATTGCCAACCTGCGCATACGTACCTTGGACGTGCCGCGCCTGGTGCGCGAAATGCGCGAACGCGTGAACCGTGCCCCCAAGCTGTTCGGGCGCGCAGCGGTGATCCTGGATTTTGGCGGGTTGTCGCAGGTGCCGGACGTGGCCACCGCCAAGGCACTGCTGGACGGCCTGCGCGATGCCGGCGTGCTGCCGGTGGCCCTGGCCTACGGCACCAGCGAGATCGACCTGCTGTCGCAGCAGCTCGGCGTGCCGCTGCTGGCCAAGTTCCGCGCGCAGTACGAGCCGACTGCAGTCAGCCCGCCGCCACCGCCACCGCCGCCCGCACGCGCCGAACCGGCACCACCCGCCGCGCGCCCGGCACCGGGCCGCATGCAGCGCACCGCGGTGCGTTCGGGCCAGCAGCTGTACGCGGAGAACTGCGACCTGACCGTCCTCAATACGGTGGGTGCGGGGGCGGAGGTCATCGCCGACGGCAGCATCCATATCTACGGTACCCTGCGTGGCCGCGCTCTGGCCGGCGCGCAGGGCAACCCGGACGCGCGCATCTTCTGCCGCGACTTCCACGCCGAACTGGTCGCCATCGCTGGCCACTACAAGGTGCTGGACGATGTTCCCATGGACCTGCGTGGCAAGGCCGTCCAGGTCTGGCTGGAGCAGGATCAGATCAAGATCGCTGCGCTTGATTGACGCGGCCCAACCACAGAAACATTCGGAGAAATCCTTTGGCTGAAATCATCGTAGTCACCTCCGGCAAGGGCGGCGTCGGCAAGACCACCACCAGCGCGAGCCTGGCCTGCGGGCTGGCAAAGCGCGGCAAGAAGGTGGCCGTCATCGACTTCGACGTCGGTCTGCGCAACCTCGACCTGATCATGGGCTGCGAGCGGCGCGTGGTGTACGACTTCGTCAACGTCGTGCATGGCGAAGCCACGCTCAAGCAGTCGCTGATCAAGGACAAGCGCTTCGACAACCTGTACGTGCTGGCGGCCTCGCAGACGCGCGACAAGGATGCACTGACCCAGGAAGGCGTGGAAAAGGTGCTCAAGGATCTGGCCGCCGACGGTTTCGATTACATCGTCTGCGATTCGCCGGCCGGTATCGAGAAGGGCGCGTTCCTGGCGATGTATTTCGCCGACCGCGCGGTGGTGGTGGTCAACCCGGAAGTGTCCTCGGTGCGCGACTCCGACCGCATCATCGGCCTGCTCGACTCCAAGACCCGCAAGGCCGAGGAAGGCAAGGCGGTACCGGCCTTCCTGCTGCTGACCCGTTACAGCCCCGGCCGCGTGGAAGGCGGCGAGATGCTGAGCATCACCGACGTGGAAGAAGTGCTAGGGCTCAAGGCCATCGGCGTGATTCCCGAGTCCGGCGATGTGCTCAATGCCTCCAACAAGGGCGAGCCGGTGATCCTGGACGCCGAATCCCCGGCCGGTCAGGCGTATGACGACGCAGTCGCCCGCATCATGGGCGAGGAGCGCCCGATGCGATTCACATCCGTGGAGAAGAAAGGCTTCTTCAGCAAGCTGTTCGGAGGGTAAGCATGGGCCTGCTCGATTTTCTCAAGAGCAAGAAGAACACCGCCGAGACGGCCAAGAACCGCCTGCAGATCATCATTGCGCAGGAGCGCAACCACCGTGGCGGGCCGGATTACCTGCCGCTGATGCAGCGCGAATTGCTGGAAGTGATCAAGAAATACGTCAACATCGATGCCGATGCGGTGCGGGTTGATCTGGTCAAGGATGGCGAACACGACGTGCTCGATATCACGGTCGCGCTGCCGGAAGACGGCGACAAGTAAGCGACCTCGCGCTGCGGCCATGCCGTCCGCCCACACGGGCGCGCTGCATGGCCGCAGCGGCGACCTTCTGCCGACGGTACCGTGTTCGCACGGTACCGTTTTGGTGTCTGTCCCACCGCGCCCTGCGGCGCGCCCGACCGCGAGCGACTGCGCGTGACTGCTGACCCTGCCCAGGTGCCTGATGCTTCCCAAGTGCTGTGCGTGGCCGATATCGGCCTGGAGGCGCCGACGGCGTTGCTCGGCCGCTACGGCTTGCGCCTGCACCGCGTCGACGCGGGCGCACCGATTCCCGGCAGTTTCTGGGGCGAACCGGAGGCCGGCATCATCGGCTGCGATGTCTATGTGCGCGATGACACCCCGGTGCATTCGATGCTGCATGAAGCCGGGCACCTGATCGTGTTGCCAGCCGACAGGCGTGCAGCCGTGCACACCGATGCCACCGATTCGGTGGATGAGGAAGACGCCACCTGCTACCTGCAGATCCTGCTGGCCGAACAGCTGCCCGGGGTGGGCAGCGCGCGGTTGATGGCCGACATGGACGCCTGGGGCTACACCTATCGCCTGGGCTCCACGCGCGCCTGGTTCGAGCAGGATGCCGAGAACGCGCGCAGCTGGTTGAACGCGCGCGGGTTACTGCCTGCCTGAGGCCGGTGCACCCGCCGTGCTGGCACCGACCAGATCCAGCGTGGCCACCGTGCCCTGCCCTGCATCGGATGCAAGGCTCAGCTTCCAGCCCAGGTGCTCGCACAGCCGACCGATCAGCTCCAGCCCGATGCCATTGCCCTGGCGTGCATTGCCGCGCGCCAAGCGGGCGTAGATGGCGCTAACTTCTTCCGGCGTCATGCCGTGGCCCGGGTCGGCGATGCGCACCGTACCCGGTGCCGAGAGCGAAATCCGGATGATGCCGCGGTCGCTGTTTTCGATGGCATTGCGCAGCAGATTGCCGATGGCGGTCTGCACGATGGCCACCGGCGCGGTCAGGCTGCAGGCCGGCAGCGGGTCGATGACCAGTTGCAGGTCCTTGTCGGCACACAGATGCGCATGGTCGGCAACGATGTCCGGCAGCAGCTGATCCAGCCGCAGCGTATCGCTGCTGCGCACCAGCCGGCCCGGGTCCTTGGCCAGCACCAGCAACAAGGTGATCAGCTGCTCCACCGACGCGCTGGTCTGGGCGATGCGCTGCAGCTGATGACGCACCGCCGGCGGCGTGCCGGGTTGTTCGAGCGCCAGCTCCACCGCATTGCCGATCACCGCGATCGGCGTGCGCAGCTCGTGGCTGGTGCTGTCGATGAAGGCGCGTTCGCGCTCGACGAAGTGGCGGTTGCGCTCCAGATAATCGTTGAGCGCATCGGCAATGACATACAGCTCGGCGCTGCCCTGTGCGCCCACCGCAATCTGCTGCGCGCGCTGCTCCGGGCGCAACGCGCCGATGTCGCGGGCCAGTTCCACCAGCGGGCGCACCAGGCGCGCCATCGCATAGGTACCCATCAGCACGGTGATGCCGATCAACGCGATGCCGGCGGCCAGCATCCAGCGGGTCAGGAACTTTTCCAGCGCCTCGAAATCGGTGATGTCCAGCACCAGCGCCAGGCGGCCGGCCTGGGGGGTATCGCGCACCATCACCGCGCTCTGGCGGCCGGCCACCTCCAGCTCGTCGTGCAGACCCGGGTGCAGGGTGCGCAGCACCGGCGGCACGCCTGACGAGCCATCGATGCGGTACAGCCGCAAGGTGTCCGAGTCCTGCCAGCGGTAGTCCGGATTCTGCGTGCTGCGGTCGAGGATGCTGTCCAGCTCGGAGTTCAGCAACGAGCGCCACACGCCATGCTCAGCGCGCTCGTGCAGGTACTGCGCGGTGCCGAACACCGCCAGCGTCATCAGCAGCGTGTACCCGAACAGCCACACCATGACGCGGCGGCCCAGCGGGCGCTGCTTAGCCATCGACGCTGTCGCTGAGTGCGGGCTCGCTGCCGCTATCGAGCTCGGCCAGGCGGTAGCCGAGCCGCGGCAGGGTGTGGATCAACTTCTGCGCAAACGGGCCGTCCACGCTGCGGCGCAATTCGTAGATATGCGAACGCAGCATGTCGCCATCGGGCGGGTCGTCGCCCCACAGCGATTGCTCCAGCCGCTGCCGGGTCACCGCCGCCGGGCTGGCCTGCATCAGCACCTCCAGCAATTTGCGGCAGGCCGGATACAGGTGCAGCGCCTGGCCGGCGCGGGTGGCCTCCAGCGTGGCCAGATCCAGGCGCAGGTCGGCCACCTGCAGCAGCTTGCCGCGACGGCGGCCGTGCGCGCGCGCCAGCAAGGCCTCGATGCGCACTTCCAGCTCGGGCAGCGCGAACGGTTTGGTCAGGTAGTCGTCGGCGCCGGCGCGGAAGCCGGCGATCTTGTCGGGCAGTTCGTCGCGGGCGGTGAGCATGATCACCGGCAGCTCGGACTGATGCTGCTCGCGCAGGCGGCGCAACACTTCCGGGCCGTCCATGCGCGGCATCATCCAGTCCAGCACCAGCACGTCGTACTGCTGGGTGGTGGCCAGGTGCAGGCCGGTGACGCCGTCGGGCGCTGCGTCCAGGGTGTGCCCGCGGGCTTCGAAGTAGTCGAACAGGTTGGCAACCATGTTGCGGTTGTCTTCGATGACCAGCAGCCGCATGCGCGCGATTCCAGAACGGCCCGACCGGGACGGTGTGCGCATCCTAACCGAGGCAAGCCGAACGCGGCCGGTATCGCCGGGATCGCCTCGCAATCGGTTGTGCTCAAGACCCCGTCACGCTGCAACGCCTGCACTGCGGCGTGCGCTCCGCTTGCGCGGTTCCGACAAATTTCCGACCTGTTTGCCAGATAGTGTCTGCCCGCATTCACTCAGGGCGTGCGCGTGTCACCTGCCATTTCTGCCTTCTCATCCCGCCAGCGCGCGCAGATGACCGCGTTGCTATTGATCGTGATCGGCCTGCTGGCGGGCCTGGCCATGCGCCAGCCCAACCCGCCGGACGAGCCGCGCTTCGTGCTGGCTGCACGCACGATGGTCGAAAGCGGCCAGTGGTTGCTGCCGCACCGGGGCAGCGAGCTGTATGCGGAAAAGCCGCCGGTGTTCATGTGGCTGCAGGGCGCCACCTACACGCTGATACCGCACTGGCCGGTGGCATTCCTGCTGCCTTCGCTGCTGGCCGCGCTGGCCACGCTGTGGCTGACCTGGGACATGACGCGCCGGCTGTGGAACCGGCGCGTGGCGGTGTATGCGGTGCTGGCCTTGTTCACGGTGCTGCAGTTCGGCCTGATGGCCAAGCGTGCGCAGATCGACATGGTGCTGGTGGCGCTGACCACGCTGTCGTTGTGGGGGCTGCTGCGGCATGTGCTGCGCGGGCCGGACTGGCGCGCCTGGACGCTGGGGCTGTTTGCCGCCGGCGTCGGCACGGTGACCAAGGGCGTTGGCTTCCTACCGCTGTTGCTGCTGTTGCCGTGGATGGCGCTGCCACGCCGGCACTGGAGCGTGTTGCCGGCGCGTGCGCAGGCAGGGCGCAGCTGGCTGCTGGTGCTGCCGGCGTTCGTGGCTGGCACCGCCGTGTGGCTGGGGCCGCTGGGTATCGCGCTGTGGCACAGCGACGACCCCCAGCTGCACGCTTACGCGCACGAGCTTTTGTTCAAGCAGACCGGCACGCGGTACGCGCACGCCTGGCATCACGTCAAACCGTTCTGGTACTACCTGCAGGTGATCGCCACCTTGTGGCTGCCGGGCTGCCTGCTGTTGCCGTGGTTGCTGCCGGCCTGGTGGCGGCGACTGCGCCGCGGCGACCCGCGCTATGTGCTGTTGCTTGCCTGGAGCGCGCTGGTGCTGCTGTTCTTCAGCGCCAGCCCGGGCAAGCGCGAGGTCTATATCTTTCCGATGTTGCCAGCGTTGTGCGTTGCAGCCGCCCCGCTGCTGGCCGGGCTGTTGCGCCGGCGCGGCGTGCGCGTGTTGCTGGGCGGCTATGTGCTGCTGCTTGCGCTGGCCGGGTTGATCCTGGGAGGCGGGATCGCGCTGCATCTGCACTGGGCGGAAAACCCGGCACTGAAACGCGGGATGGAGCTGGCTTCGCTGCAGTCGGTGGGGTTCTGGCTGATCGGCCTGGGCGTGGTCGGCTTTGCCACGGTTGCATGGTCGCGCGGCCAACGCGCGGGCACCGCGTTGGTGGTGATGACCGCGACGCTGTGGACGGTGTACGGCCTGGGCTTGATGCCGGCACTGGACCCGTACAGTTCATCCGCGCGTCTGATGCAGCGGGTGGGCCAGCGCATCGGGCCGGACGCGGAGTTGGGCATGCTGGCCTGGCGCGAGCAGAACCTGCTGCAGGCCGATCGCCCGGTCACCGACTTCGGCTTCAAGGCGAGTTGGCAGGAGCAGTGGGCCAAGGCGGGCCCCTGGCTCGCACAGGCGCCGGAGCGGCGTTGGCTGTTCGTGCTCCGGCAGGCGGTGCCGGCGTGTATCGACCCTGCGCAACGCATCGATATCGGCGAATCCAATCGCAATCAATGGCAACTGGTGCCGGGCACTGCGTGGCATGCCGGATGCGCTGCCACGGCGTCGGACAGCGAGCAAACCGGCAATGACGACGAGACAGACTGAACGCTTGGTGTCGGGTTAACACCTGAGCAACTCCGGTCCGACCGCTCTCCGACATCCGGGTTTCGAAGATGCCGGGCATTGACACAGACCGACATCTCGATGAGCTCGTTTCCTCTCCATGCGCCCAACGTGGCACATACCGCCAGCGATGTGCAGGCGCAGTTTCTTGTTCGGCATCTGTGGCTGCCACTGGCCTGCGTGCTGTTGGCGAGTGCGCTACTGATGGGCGCCGGTGGCGACCAGTGGATTGCCGACGCGCTGTATCGGCTGGAAGGCGGGCACTGGCTGCTCAAGGACCATTGGTTTACCAGCGGCGTGATCCACCGGGTGGGCAAATGGTTGAGCACGACTGCCGGTGTCAGCGTGTTGGTGCTGGCCAGCGTTGCGTGGTGCCGGCCGCGTCTGAAGGGATTGCGCTGGCCGCTGACGTATCTGGCCGCATCGGTCGCACTGTCGACCTCGCTGGTGTCGCTGCTCAAGTCGTGGACTGCGATGGACTGCCCTTGGGATCTGAGCCGTTATGGCGGCACGCACGCGATGATCGGACTGTTTGAATCGCGCAACGGCATTGCTGCGTCCGGTTGTTTTCCGGCAGGCCATGCCAGTGCCGGCTATGCGTGGGTGGCGCTGTATTTCTGTGCGCTGGCGCTCCGTCCTGCATGGCGCTTTGCAGGCTTGTTCGCAGGCTTGGCAGCAGGTCTCATTTTCGGCGTTGCGCAACAACTGCGTGGCGCGCATTTTCTCTCGCACGATGTCTGGTCGTTGGCGGTGTGCTGGGTGAGCGCACTGGCACTGTACTGCGTGATGCTGCAACCACCGCGTCGCGCGCTTGGTTTGATGTTGCTATCGGGGGACGCAGCATGAGCACCTGGTTACCGGAACCACGCAGGCGTAGTGGCCTGCGCGCGCTGACATGGAGTACGCGGCCGACGGTGTCGACCGAAGCGCTGGTGTTGCTGTCGAGCCTGTTTTTCGCACTGGTGTGCAACCAGCTGTTCTGGCGCACGGCAATGGCCACGCATCCGGGCAGCCTTGGCTTTGCGGTGTCGTTGATGGCGCTGCTGGTGGCCGTGCATGCGCTGCTGCTGGGGGTGCTGGTCTGGCGCTGGAATGCCAAGCCGCTGCTCACGCTGCTGCTGTTCACCACCGCCCTGGCCGCGCACTACATGGACAGCTACAACGTCTATCTGGATGCGGACATGCTGCGCAACGTGCTGCATACCGACCACAAGGAATCGCGCGAGCTGCTCACGCCTGGATTGATCCTGCCGCTGGTGGGCTACTTCCTGATCCCGACCACATTGCTGTGGCGCACGCGTCTGCGCGCACGCAGCGTGGGCAAGACGTTCCTGGTGCGGGTGGGGTTTTTGCTGGCGGTCGCGGTGGTGGGCGCTGCGGGCACGCTGCTGTCGTCGCAGGATATTTCGGCATTGATGCGCAATCACCGTGAAGTGCGTTATCTGGCCACGCCGATCAACTACATCGTGGCGCTGCGGCAGAACCTCAAATCCGAATCGCCGATCAAGCATGCGCCCAAGCAGCCGATCGAACACGACGCCATGGCCACGCCGCGCGCTGCCGGCAGCCGCCCCCGCCTGTTGCTGCTGGTGCTGGGCGAAACGGCGCGTGCGCAGAACTGGGGCCTCAACGGCTATGCGCGCCAGACCACGCCCGAGCTGGCGCAGGCCGGGGTCATCAACTTCCCGGACATGCATTCGTGCGGTACCAGCACCGAGGTCTCGGTGCCATGCATGTTTTCGCCATTCGGCCGCCGTGACTACAACGAAGACATGATTCGCGGGCATCAATCGTTCCTGCATGTGCTCGAACACGCTGGCATCTCCACGCTGTGGCGTGACAACCAGTCCGGCTGCAAGGGTGTCTGCGACGGGCTGGAACTGCAGAAACTCGACGATGCCACCACGCCGGGCCTGTGCGCGGATGGCCGCTGCATGGACGAAATCCTGCTAAGCGATCTGGCCGCGCAGGTGCGGGCAAAGCCTGGCGACCGTGTGGTGGTGCTGCATCAACTGGGCAGCCATGGGCCGAGCTATTTCGAACGCTATCCGGCGCATTTCGAGCGCTTCAAGCCGGTGTGCAGGACCGCCGACCTGGGCAGCTGCAGCCGCCAGAGCATCGTCAATGCCTACGACAACTCGATCAGCTACACCGACCATTTCCTCAACCAGGCCATCCACACCTTGCGCGGGCTGCAGGACTACGACACGGCGCTGATCTATCTCTCCGACCATGGCGAATCGCTCGGCGAAAAAGGCCTGTACCTGCATGGCGTGCCGTACGCGATCGCGCCCAAGGAGCAGACCCATGTGCCGATGGTGATGTGGTTCTCGCCGGAGTTCGCGCGCGACCGCGGCCTGGACGAGGCCTGCCTGCGCCACCGCGCCGGGCAGTACACCGATCAGGATGCGCTGTTTCCTTCGGTGCTGGGCCTGATGCAGGTCAGGACCAGCGTGTATGCGCGCGAGCGGGACGTGTTCGCGCAATGCACGGGCAAGCGCTGAGCTGAGCGCGCCCATGCCTTCAGCCCGCGCAGCAGGCGGGCGCGGACAGTGTTCGGCGCCGCATGTCCACCTGCGGCGTTGCAGCTTGGCCGCCGATCACGCCGCCTGACCCTGGTCGGCCAGGGTTTGCGCGCGCGCCAACCGTTCTGCCGGATCGCTGCCCGGATCGATCGTCGCGGCGTGACGCCTACCGCCGCACCGCTTGCCCTGAAGACCGGCGCGCTCTAGCCTTCGCCGGACTTCACCGCAAGGACCACCCGTGAATCCTCGTCTGCTGTTGCTGGCGCTGGCTGTTGCCGCCGGCACGTTGTCGCTGTCGGCCTGTCGCAAGGATGCCGCACCGCCGGTCACACCGGCCGCACCCAACGCCGCGCCGGGCGAAACTGCGGACCAGTTCGTCGCGCGCATCAGCGCCGAGTACAAGGCGGCCTACCCGGAAGTCACCGCGGCGCAGTGGCTGTCGTCCACCTTCATCAATGGCGATTCACAACTGCTGGCCGCCAAGGCCAACGAGCGTTCGCTGGCGCAGCTGGATCGCTGGATCGAACAATCCAAGCGCTACGCCGGCACGCCAATGTCGGCCGACAGCGCGCGTGCGCTGCAGTTGCTCAAATTGATGAGCGCCCTGCCCGCTCCGCGCGACCCAGCCAAACTGGCCGAACTCACCCGCATCGCCGCCAAGATGGAAGGCGACTACGGCGCCGGAACCTATTGCGTGGGCGATGGCGAGCAACGCCGCTGCCGCCAGCTGGGCGAGCTGGAGCAGGTACTGGCCAGCAGCCGCGACTACAACGAACAACTCGATGCCTGGCAGGGCTGGCATCGCACCGCGCAGCCGATGCGCAAGGACTACCAGCGCTTTGTCGAGCTGGCCAACGAAGGCGCCCGCGGCCTGGGGTTTGCCGATGTCGGCGTGATGTGGCGCAGCGGCTACGACATGCCGCCGCAGCAGCTGGCCAGCGAAACCGACCGCCTGTGGGAGCAGGTCAAACCGCTGTACGCACAGCTGCAGTGCTATGCGCGCGGCAAGCTGGACACGCAATACGGCAAGGACAAGGGCGAGGTGGCCGGCGGCCTGCTGCCGGCGCATCTGATGGGCAACATGTGGCAGCAGGACTGGAGCAATCTGTGGGACCTGTTGCAGCCCTACCCCGGCGCCGGCGATCTGGACATCACTTCGGCCCTGGAAAAGCAGTACCAGGGCAATCTGAGCGCAGTGCTGGCACGCAATACCGGTGGCGACGGCGGCACCGCGGCACGCTTCAATGCCGAGCGCGAGGCGCAGCTGCGCACCGCCAGGCAGATGACCGAGCGCGCGCAGGATTTCTACACCTCGCTCGGCATGCCCAAGTTGCCGGACACCTACTGGCAGCGCTCGCAGTTCATCAAACCACTGGACCGCGATGTGGTCTGCCACGCCAGCGCCTGGGACATGAACATGGGCGGCGAGGCGAACCAGAACATCGGTGCGGATGTGCGCACCAAGATGTGCATCAAACCCACCGAGGAAGACTTCACCACCATCTACCATGAGCTGGGCCACATCTATTACGATCTGGCCTACAACCCGTTGCCGCCGCTGTTCCAGAACGGTGCCAACGATGGATTTCATGAAGCGATCGGCGACACCATCGTGCTGGCGATGACGCCCAGGTATCTGCAGTCGATCGGCATGGTGGGCGAACAACAGGCCGGCCGCGAGGCGTTGATCAACTCGCAGATGCGCATGGCCTTGAGCAAGGTGGCATTCCTGCCGTTCGGCCTGATGATCGACCGCTGGCGCTGGGGGGTGTTCGATGGCTCGATTCCGCCGGAGCGCTACAACCAGGCCTGGTGGGAACTGAAAGCCCGCTATCAAGGCGTGGCGCCGGCAACCGCACGCGGCGAAGCGTTCTTCGATGCCGGCGCCAAATACCATGTGCCGGGCAACACCCCCTACACGCGCTACTTCCTGGCGCACATCCTGCAATTCCAGTTCTACAAGGGCCTGTGCCAGGCCGCCGGCCACCAGGGTCCGTTGTACGAGTGCAGCTTCTACGGCAACAAGGACGCCGGGCAGAAATTCTGGTCGATGCTGCAACGTGGAGCGAGCCAGCCGTGGCAGACCACGCTGAAGGAACTCACCGGCAGCGACAGACTCGACGCCGGCCCGATGCTGGAATATTTCGCACCGATGAGCGAGTGGCTGAAGCAGCAGAACCAGGGGCAGATGTGCGGGTGGCAGGCGACTGCGCCTGCTGCCGCGAGCAACGCGCCTGCGCCTGCCGCGCTGCACTGACGCGCCGCTGTCGCTGCGGCATGCGGCGGCCGTCACCAAGGCCGCCGCCTAACGTTCCTTTGATAAACGCCTAAAACGCCGGCGATATACTGCGCGCCCGCTGCACAGGCGCAGCATGCAGGAAGCATCCTAATGAGCAACGCCTCCACCGGCCCGGACGCGCGCGATGTGGACCGCAACACGCAGTTCATTGACGATGCGAACGATCGCGCGTTCGACCCGACCTACAGCAGCTCCAACAGCGAATACGCGGCGAAGGTGGGAAGCGGCACCGTCTCGGTGACCCCGGCAGAGCAGTCGGCCAAAGTTTCGCAGACCAGCGAGCAGAGCAGCGGCAGCCCGACGCAGCCACCGGGCGAGACCATCCTGCGTCGCGGCGGCGCGCTGAGCGCAGGCATGCTCAGCGATGCCGATGCAAAGACCACCACCTTCAGCCTTGAGGCCGACGCACAGACCGGCCAGCACCAAAGCCTGCAATCCAAGCTCGGCGACAGCAAGCTGAGCATCGAGGCAGGCGCCAGTGCCGGGCAGCGCATGCGCTACGTAGTGACGCTGCCCGGTGTCGATCAACCGCTGGAAGCCGCCAGGCGAGTCAATCCGCTGCAGCCGGAGAGCCTTCCGATCGGCGCACGCGCGGTGATGGACACCCAGACTTTTGTGCAGCGCGAATCCTCGGCAAGCCTGCGATCGCTGAGCACGCAGAGCGAGATCACCGAAGCCAGCGGCCGCAGCTACATGATCGAACGCGTCGACGAGCGCCACGTGCGGGTGGTGACTGGGCCGAACGCGGCCATCGAGGCGGTGAATGCGTTGGGCATCAAGGCCGGACCGGCGCAGGCCCTGCTCGGACGCGCCGACTCGCTGGGCCAGTCGCAGGTGCACAGCGCGCAGTTCGATCTGGCCGATCCGCGTGCGCTTGCGGCCATGGGTGCGTTCGTGCGCGAGGGCAAGATTGCCCCGGGCGTGCCCGGCGTCGATGAGATGCAGACGCTGGAACGGATCAATTTCAGCTCGCAGCAGCGTCTGCAGCTGGAACTGGGCCCGCTCAGCGCCGATGTCGCCGGCAACCGCAACCAAGGCAGCCAGGTGCGCATCAGCACGCCGGGCCAGTACGGCTACACCATGGTGCAACAGCTGCAGTACGGCGACAACGTGCCGCTGACGATCGTGCGCCAGTACGACGGCAACGATGCCGAACGCGTGGAGCAGCGCAGCTACCGTTTCGAGATCGATGGCGATGTGGCCGCGCCGGGCTTGTTGCAGCGCCTGGGCGGGCGCAACGAGGCCAGCGAGGAAAAGGCGATCGCGCAGACCCTCAACAGCGCGTTGAGCGGCGACATGGCGGGCACTGGCGCAATCGCGCCAGGGCAGAAAACCACGCTGGAATTCAGCGAGGTGCAGATGCAGGCGCTGCTGGAGCAGACCCGCGCCAGCGCCGACGCCGGCAAGATCGGCGGCAGCGCGTTGACGGCGCTGGTCGGCGACCACAATGCCCCGTCGCAGTCGCCCGAGCAGTTCGCAATCGCGATGGCGCGCAATGTGGGTGGATCGCCTTATGGGTTTGCCGAGCGGCTGCAGCGCATCGCCGACGGTGCCGACGGAACATACGACGGCCAGCTGCAGCGTGTGGATGCCACCGTACTGCCGCGACCGACGGACGCCACCCCGACGCTCCCGGACCCGCGCGATGCAACGCACCCGGATCATGCGTTGCTGCAGCAATGCACGGCGGCAGTGGAGCGCCTGCAAGCGACACCCGGCCCCGCGGCCGGGATGGACAGCGAACGCCTGGCCTTGGGGTCGGTGGTAGCCGCACGCGAGAATGGCTTGCAGCGGGTCGATCACGTGCTACTCGGCAACGATCCCGCGCGCGGGTTCGTGGTGCAGGGAGCGCTCGACTCGCCAGCACATCTGCGGGGCAGCTTCGACGCCAAGGCTGTGCAGGAGGAGCCCATTGCCAACAGCCTGCAACGCCTGCAGGCGCTGGAACCCAGCACGGAGCGCGATGCCGCCACGCAGGCGCAGGCGTCGCAGCAGGAAACGCAGCGACAGGCGCAGGCGCGCTGAGACTGCGCGCTGGGGGCTGCACCTGGATTCCCCGATCGAAAGCGTTCGAAGACACGCATGGCCAACCGCGATGTTGGCCCGGTGGGCTGGACGGGAACGATGATCTGCTGGCTGGCCGGTGATACCGCGCGCCACACCTGCCAGGCAGCGGATCTAACACCGGCCTGCTGCACATCCTTGCAGCAGGCACAGCAACCCGGTAACCCGTTCTAAACGACGCGTCTCTCAAGGCACCAGCGAAGGCACACGGCGAGCGTGGCTCAATTGAGCTTGGCGCCGCCCTGCAGCCGCTCGCTCAGCCGGGTCTTGAATTGTTCGAACTCCATGCCGTCGGCCCGGGCTTCGGCGTGCGCGGCGTCCTTGAGGGCGTCCGAGTAGGTCAGGCGCACCGGTGTGCCCTGGCGTTCGTGCAGTTCGGCCGCGCGCATGATCAGCGCCAGCACCTGGGCGGCGCTGGTGCTTTCGCCGGCGATGCGGCCGTCCATGCCCAGCACCCATTCGCCGTCGCGGCGGACGATACCGGCCAGCAGGGTGCGTTGCTGGTCGCGGAGTTCTGCATGCGGTTCGATCGGCGAGTCGGCCGTGGCCTTGGCGGCAGCCTGGTTGCGCTGGCGCTCGGCGGCGCGTTTGCGGGCATCGCGGCGCAACTTGGAATCGGTGGACATGCGGGCTCCTGTGGGATCAAAGGTGGTCGGCCGGCTCCAGAGGCACTGCCTCGGTGGCCTGGCGGTGCCGTAGACGGCGGCCGCTGCGGCGCTCCCAACGCCAGAATAGCCAGCCCAGCAAGAAAAAACCGGTCATGCCGATTGCCAGATGCCGCGGGTGTTCACTCAGCAGCGGCGACAGCACGCCGGCCACCACGGTATTGGTCATCAACTGGGTAAAGGCCTGCAGCGAGGACGCCAGCCCGCGCTGCTGCGGGTACATGTCCAGCACAGCCAGTGCCAGGATCGGGAAGATCAGCGCCATGCCGACGCCGGCCAGGAAGATCGGCAGCACCGCCCAGGGCAACGCGATCTGCGTCACCGACAAGGTGTAGCCCAGGTTGGCGAGCGCTGCCACGCCGCAGCAGATGAAGCCGATGCGGATCTGCCGCACCGGCTCCATGCGTCCGGCCATGCGCCCGGACAGGAACGAACCCAGCGTCATGCCGCCGATGGTGGGAATGAACAGCCAGGCGAAGTCGCCCTCGCCCAGACCCAGGTGCTGCATGATCAGCACCGGCGCCGAGGCGATGTACAGGAAGATGCCGGCGAAATTGAACGACCCGGCCGCGGCCAGCCGCTGGAAGCGCGGATTGAAGCCGATGCGCACGTAGTCCTGCAGCAGGCGCTTGAACTGCAGCGGTGTGCGTGCCTCCACCGGGTGGGTTTCCGGCAGCCAGGTCATGGTGGCCACCAGCAGCACCAGCCCGAACACCACCAGAAACCAGAAGATCAGCGGCCAGCCGGCACCGCTGAGCAAAATCCAGCCGCCGATGATCGGCGCGATGGCCGGCGCGATGCCAAAGATCATCGACACCTGGCTCATCAGCCGCTGCGCGTCCGGGCCATGGAACAGGTCGCGGATCACCGCCCGCCCGACGATCATGCCCACCCCGGCCGACAGGCCCTGCAAGGCGCGGAACGCCAGCAGCGTGGGCAGGTCCTGCGACAGCGCGCAGCCGATCGAGCCGGCAATGAACAGCACCAGCCCGCCCAGGATCACTCGCTTGCGGCCCCAGGCATCGGACAGCGGCCCGTGCGCGATGCTCATCACGCCATAGGCCAGCAGGTAGACGCTGATGGTCTGCTGGATCGCCACCTGGTCCACCGCCAGGCTGCGGCTGAGCCGCGAGAACGCCGGGAAGATGGTGTCGATGGAAAACGGGCCGAACATCGCCAGCCCGGCGAGCAGCAGCGCCATGCGCCGGGTGGAGGGCGTGGTGGGGGTCATGCAGGGATCCGAAACGTGATGCATCCGGGACGCACGCCGGCATCCGCCGGGGGCGGCGCCGGATAGCGCGTGAGGGCGCCGATGATAGGCGCTTGCGCCAGCGAGGTTAAGCAAACCCAAGTGCACGGGCCGTTGCCGGCGACCCACGCGGCCCGCCAGCACGTGCAGCCACGCTATAATCGGCCGGCAACACGGTGGGAGAAGCGGCACTGCCGCTGCCGAAGGCGCAACAGCCCGTAATCGCTCAGGCCCGATACCATCCGCAGTACAACTCTGGAGAGACCGGCCGATGCCGGCGCCGAAGGGGCACGGAACGCAGGCAGGCCAGGCGCCATGCCGCGTTTTTAAACTCTCAGGCAAAAGGACAGAGGGGCGCGAGGAAGACCGTCGCTACGGCGGGTTGCGGTGCGCCATGCGCGCCGGGCCGGCTGCGGGACGCGTCGACCATTCGTCTGTCCCCTGCCCCGGATGCCCGCCATGTCCCAGACCCCGTCTTCCCTGCGCGACCTCGAACACCACGGCGCGTTCGTCGAACGCCATATCGGCCCCAACGACGCGGAAATCGCGCAGATGCTCGAGGTGGTCGGCCACGCCTCGCTGGATGCGCTCACCGACGCCATCGTGCCGGGCAACATCAAGTCGCCGGCCGCGCTGGCGCTGCCCGATGCCATCACCGAAGAAGAAGCGCTGGCCAAGATCCGCGCCATCGCCGGCAAGAACAAGGTGCAGCGCACCTTCATCGGCCAGGGCTACTACGGCACCCATACGCCCAAGGTGATCCTGCGCAACATCCTGGAAAACCCGGCCTGGTACACCGCCTATACGCCGTATCAGGCGGAGATTTCGCAGGGCCGCATGGAGGCGCTGATCAACTTCCAGACCCTGTGCGCGGATCTGACCGGCATGCAGATCGCCAACGCCTCATTGCTGGACGAAGCCACCGCCGCGGCCGAAGCGATGACGCTGGCCAAGCGTTCGGCCAAATCGAAGTCCGACATCTTCTTCGTGCACGACGCGGTGCATCCGCAGACGCAGGAACTGCTGCGCACGCGCGCCGAGCCGCTGGGCATCGTGCTGCGCGTGGGTACGCCGGACGAAGCGCTGCAGGCCGAATGCTTCGGCGTGCTGCTGCAGTACCCGGACAGCTTCGGGCATATCGGCGATCACGCCGCGCTGGCCGAGGCGGTGCATGCGCAGGGCGGCCTGGTCGCGGTGGCCACCGACCTGCTCGCGCTGACCCTGATCGCCGCACCCGGCGAATGGGGCGCGGACATCGTGGTCGGCAATTCGCAGCGCTTTGGCGTGCCGTTCGGCTTTGGTGGCCCGCATGCGGCCTTCATGGCCTGCCGCGATGCCTACAAGCGTTCGATGCCGGGCCGCCTGATCGGCGTGTCGATCGATGCCGCCGGCAACCCGGCGTATCGCTTGACCCTGCAGACCCGCGAACAACATATCCGCCGCGAGAAGGCCACCTCCAACATCTGCACCGCGCAGGTGCTGCTGGCGGTGATGGCGTCGATGTACGCGGTCTACCACGGCCCCGATGGCCTGACCCGCATCGCGCGCCGCACCCATCGCCTGGCAGTGATCCTGGCGGCTGCACTGCGCAGCGCCGGCGTCACCGTGGGCGAGCATTTCTTCGACACCCTGCACGTCAAGGCCATCGATGCCGACGCCATCCACGCCCGCGCGCGTGCGGCCGGCATCAACCTGCGCGCCATCGACAGCGAAGCGGTCGGTATCAGCCTGGACGAAACCACCACGCGCGCCGACGTGGTCGCGCTGGCGCAGCTGTTCGGTGCCACGGCCGATGTGGACGCGCTGGATGCCGCCACCGCCGATGCCCTGCCGCAAGGCCTGCTGCGCACGACGCCGTTCCTGACCCACCCGGTGTTCAACACCCACCACAGCGAGCACGAACTGCTGCGCTACATGCGTTCGCTGGCCGACAAGGACCTGGCGATGGATCGCACCATGATCCCGCTGGGCAGCTGCACCATGAAGCTCAACGCCACCGCCGAAATGATCCCGGTGACCTGGCCGGAGTTCGGCGCGATCCATCCGCTAGCCCCGGCCGAACAGTCGGCCGGGTACGCGCAGCTGATCGACGAACTGGAAGCGATGCTGGTCGAATGCACCGGCTACGACGCGGTGAGCCTGCAGCCCAATTCCGGCGCGCAGGGCGAGTACGCCGGCCTGCTGGCGATCCGTGCCTATCACCGCTCGCGCGGCGAGGCGCATCGCGACATCTGCCTGATCCCGGAGTCCGCACACGGTACCAACCCGGCCTCCGCACAGATGTGCGGCATGACCGTGGTGGTCACCAAGTGCGATGCCAACGGCAACGTCGATGTCGAAGACATTCGCGCCAAGGCGGAGAAATATTCCGACCGCCTGGCTGCGCTGATGATCACCTACCCGTCCACGCACGGCGTGTTCGAAGAAGACGTGGTGGCGATCTGCGAAGCCGTGCATGCGCATGGCGGCCAGGTCTACACCGACGGCGCCAACATGAACGCGCTGGTTGGCGTGGCCAAGCCCGGCAAGTGGGGCTCGGACGTGTCGCACCTGAACCTGCACAAGACCTTCTGCATTCCGCACGGCGGCGGCGGCCCGGGCGTGGGCCCGTGTGCGGTCAAGTCGCACCTCGCACCCTTTTTGCCGCGCACGCTGGGCGGCGAAGGCGATGTGGGCATGGTCAGCGCGGCCAGCTATGGCTCTGCCTCCATCCTGCCGATCAGCTGGATGTACGTGACCATGATGGGCCGCGCCGGCCTGCGCAAGGCCACGCAGGTGGCCCTGCTCAATGCCAACTACATCGCCAAGCGCCTGGCCCCGCACTACAAGACGCTGTACACCGGCCGCAACGGGCTGGTGGCGCATGAATGCATCCTCGACGTGCGCCCGTTGGAGAAGACCAGCGGCATCGGCGCCGAAGACATCGCCAAGCGGTTGATCGACTTCGGCTTCCACGCACCGACCTTGAGCTTCCCGGTCGCCGGCACGCTGATGGTGGAACCCACCGAAAGCGAATCGCAGCATGAGCTGGACCGCTTCATCGACGCGATGATCCAGATCCGCGAAGAGATCCGCGCCATCGAGGACGGCCGCCTGGACCGCGAGGACAACCCGCTCAAGCACGCCCCGCACACTGCCACGCAGGTCTCGGCCAGCGAGTGGACCCATGCCTACCCGCGCGAACTGGCCGCCTTCCCGCTGCCCGGCCTGAAGCAGCAGAAGTACTGGCCGCCGGTTGCGCGCGTGGACAACGTCTATGGCGACAAGAACGTGATGTGCGCCTGCATCCCGGTGGACGCGTACAAGGAAGACGCAGAAGCCTGAGTAGCGCCACGCATGCTGTAAACAAAAAAACCCAGCCGGAAACGGCTGGGTTTTTCATTGCGCGCAAGGCGCGTCGTTCATTTGCCTGGCCTACACGTGCAGTCGGGATGATGGCGGACGTCCTTACCGCACTGGCAGAGCCTCGCACATGCTTGAACTGAAACATCTCGGCGCCGTGCTGCTGGCCGCCTGCATGTTGAGCGGCTGCGCGCCGCGTCGTCCCGGCGAGGTGCCGGCACTGGTGCAGGCGCACGATGCGCGTGCGGCGGTGGTGCAGACCGACGCCGGGCCGGTGCGCGGCGTGGCCAGCGCGCACGGCAACGTCTTCCTGGGGATACCGTTCGCAGCGCCGCCGGTGGGCACATTGCGCTTTCGCGCGCCACAACCGGTGCCGGCCTGGAAGGACGTGCGCGATGCCACGCACGCAGGGCCCGCCTGCCTGCCGCGCTATCGCATCGGGCGCACGCATGTCTCCGAGGACTGCCTCACGCTGAACATCTATGCCCCGCCCGGCCCGGCCCCCGCGCATCCACGCGCGGTGATGGTATGGATCTATGGCGGTGCGCTGGAGCTGGGCAGCAATGCGGATTACGACCTGAGCGCACTGGCGGCGCGCCAGGATGTCATCGTGGTGGCGCCCAACTACCGGCTGGGCGTGTTCGGCTTTCTTGCGCACCCTGGTCTGCGTGGCGAGGGCGAAGGCGCGTATGCGCTGCTCGACCAGCAGGCCGCGCTGCGCTGGGTACAACGCAATATCGCCGGGTTCGGCGGCGATGCGCACAACGTCAGCGTGTTCGGCGAATCCGCCGGCGCATGGAGCATCTGTTATCAGCTCGCTTCGCCAACGGCCAAAGGGCTGTTCCAGCGTGCCATCCTGCAAAGCGGCAGCTGCCTGGCCGCCGATTCCAGCGTGACCCACGATGAAGCCGAACACGGCGGTGTGCGCATGGCGCAGGCGCTTGGCTGCACGCACACGGCCGACGTTGCAGCATGCCTGCGCGCGCTTCCGGCCGATGCATTGGCCGATGCAACGCCGCAGCGACGCGGCCTGACCGGCCGCGATGCGTGGGCGCCGATGGCCGGCGGCGATGTACTGCCGCTGCCACCTGCACAGGCGATCGCAAGCGCGCAACACGCACAGGTGCCGGTACTGATCGGCAATAACCGCGATGAGGGACGCCTGTTCGCGCAGCTGCTGTCCTACCTTGGCAAGCTCACCTCGCGCAGTGGCTACGAGGCACGCATCCAACGCATGCACGCGTCTGCGGCGCCGATCATGGCGCAGTACGCCGATGTCGCCACGCACTCGCGCTGGGAGGCGTTTGCCGACATCGTCACCGACGGCGGTTTCGCCTGTCCGACGCGCCGGCTGGGCCAGGCATTGCGCACGCAGGCCCCGGTGTACGCATACGAGTTCGATGACCCGCAGGCGCCGTACGGGCTGCTGCGCCTGCCGTTCTCGCCGGCGCTGGGCGCCTTCCACGCCTCCGAGCTGGTGTATCTGTTTCAGCGCCCCTGGGTGCTCAGCGGCGATCCGCAGTTCAGCCCGGCGCAACAGGCGTTCTCCGACACGTTGCAGGACTACTGGGGCGCGTTCGCGCGTACCGGCGATCCGAACGGTCATGGCCGCCCGCAGTGGCCGCGATTCGATGGCCAGACACCGCTGACCTTGTCGCCCGCCCGGATCGGCGCAACGCCGGACTTCGTGCAAGGGCACCGCTGTGGGTTCTGGGACGCACAGACGCGCGCTGCCACGGCGAACGTCCCATCGCCTTCGCAACAGCATCAGCCCGACGTAACGCACGCTGCTCAACGATAGGACCGCTGCCGCGCGATACCGGCAGGCGCCCGCAACCGTGCATGCACGTCGCACGTCGCCCGTCGCACCGGACACACGACCAACCGCCATCACCGCAGAGGAGCCATCCATGTCCATCGCCCCGTCACCTTCCTGTCCCCAGGTGCGCCTGCGTCACGGGCGCGAGTTACCGGCACTCGGGCTGGGTTCGTGGAATCTGGGCCAGGGCCGGCATCCGTCGCAGCAGGAGATCGATGCGTTGCAGGTCGGGCAGCAGTTGGGCATGCGGCTGATCGATACCGCCGAGATGTATGGCAATGGCCGCTCGGAGCAGCTGGTCGGCCAGGCCATCGACAGCAGGCAGCCGCCGTATCTGGTGTCGAAGGTATTGCCCAGCAATGCCAGCGCGCGCGGTATTGCGCGCGCCTGCGAGGCCAGCCTGCAGCGGCTGGGTGTGCGCACGCTGGACCTGTACCTGCTGCATTGGCGCGGCGGCAGCGCGCTGGCCGAGGTGGTCGATGCGTTCGAAGCCTTGCGCGATGCCGGCAAGCTCCGCGACTGGGGCGTATCCAACTTCGATGTCGATGACATGGAAGAATTGTGGTCCATCGATGGCGGACACCGCTGCCTGGTCAACCAGGTGCTGTACCACGCCGGCAGCCGTGGCATCGAATTCGATCTGCTGCCGTGGTGCGCCGACCATCAGGTGACAGTGATGGCGTACTCGCCACTGGGTAGCCGCGCCCTGCTCGGCCACTCAACCTTGCAGGCCATCGGTGCGCGACGCGGCGTGGCGGCCACTGCCGTCGCACTGGCGTGGGCGACTCGCAGCGGCAAGGTCATCGCCATTCCCGAGTCGGGCACGCCGGAGCATGTGCGCGCGAACGCCGCCGCCTGTGCATTGCAGCTGGATGACGACGATCTTGCCGAGCTGGACCGCAGCTTCCCTGCGCCAACGCGCAAGCAGCCGTTGGATCTGCTGTAACTTCGCCCTGCGCATGCACGTCATTCGGTGCATGTGCCCATTGACGTGACGCGCGCAACAAAGCGCTGCGACGCGCTGCAGGGTTCTGCGCAGATGTGAGTATTCGTTCTCAAGCAGACACATGCAGTTAACAGCGCCACTCGCACGCTCTGCGGCTCAGCCCGCAATCAGCTCGCCAGAGTGGAGTCCCATGGCCAAGTCCCCCAGTAAACCCGCGCAGGTTCCTGCCGCCGCTACCGCAAGCGCCACCGCCGATGTGTCGCGCGGTCGCGGCGACGAACTGCATCAAAAGGCCGGCGGCTCGCATCCGCAACTGACCACCAATCAAGGCATCCCGGTTGGCGACAACCAGAACTCGCTCCGCGCCACGCCGCGTGGGCCGACGTTGCTGGAAGACTTCATCCTTCGCGAGAAGATCACCCACTTCGATCACGAGCGTATTCCTGAGCGCATCGTGCATGCGCGCGGCAGCGCGGCGCATGGCTATTTCGAGCTGACCAAATCGTTGAGCCAGTACACCACGGCCAAGATCTTCACCGAGGTCGGCGAAAAAACACCGCTGTTCACGCGCTTTTCCACCGTGGCAGGCGGCGCCGGCTCGGTGGACACGCCGCGCGACGTGCGCGGGTTCGCAGTGAAGTTCTACACCAAGGAAGGCAACTGGGATCTGGTCGGCAACAACATCCCGGTGTTCTTCATCCAGGATGCGATGAAGTTCCCGGACCTGATCCATGCAGTAAAGATGGAGCCTGACCGTGGCTTTCCGCAGGCCGCCAGCGCGCACGACACGTTCTGGGATTTTGTCTCGCTCACGCCCGAATCCATGCACATGATCATGTGGGCGATGAGCGACCGCACCATTCCGCGTTCGCTGCGCATGATCGAAGGCTTCGGCATCCACAGCTTCCGCCTGCTCAATGAAGCCGGTGAGAGCACCTTCGTCAAATTCCATTGGCGTCCCAAGCTTGGCCTGCAATCGACCATCTGGGACGAGGCGGTGAAGATCGCCGGCGCCGACCCGGACTTCCAGCGCCGCGACCTGTTCGAAGCGATCCAGAACGGTGACTTCCCGGAATGGGAATTGGGCGTGCAGCTGTTCACCGAGGCCGAGGCCGAGGCATTCCCGTTCGACCACCTGGATTCGACCAAGGTCATTCCGGAAGAACTGGTGCCGCTGCAGATCGTCGGGCGCATGGTATTGGACCGCTGGCCGGACAACTTCTTTGCCGAGACCGAGCAGGTGGCGTACTGCCCGGCCAACATCGTGCCCGGCATCGACTTCAGCAACGATCCGCTGCTGCAGGGGCGCCTGTTCTCGTATCTGGATACGCAGCTCAGCCGTTTGGGCGGGCCGAATTTCCACCAGATTCCGATCAACGCACCCAAGTGCCCGTTCGCCAACAACCAACGCGATGGCCACATGCAGATGGGCGTGCCGAAGGGCCGCGTGGCCTATGAACCGAGCTCGCTGCAGGCAGATGCGCCGCGCGAGGCGCTGCGTGGATTCCCCAGCCACGCCACGCCAGCCGAAGACGGCGCCAAGGGCCGCGTGCGTGCGGACAGCTTTGCCGATCATTACAGCCAGGCGCGCATGTTCTTCCGCAGCCAGACCGCACCGGAGCAGGCACACGTGGCATCGGCGCTGGTGTTTGAACTGTCCAAGGTCGAAACCGCGCACGTGCGCGAGGCTGTTGTCGGCCATCTGCGCCACATCGATGAAAGCCTGGCCAAGCGCGTGGCCGACGGCATGGGCATGACCACGCTGCCGCCCGCGCCGCCAGCGGCCGTTGCGCCCACCGACATGCCGTTGTCGCCGGCGTTGCAGCTGATCGGCAAGATGAAGGACACCCTGCAAGGCCGCACGGTCGGCATCCTGATCCACGACGGCTCGGATGCTGCGGCGATCAAGGCAGTGCGCAAGGCGGCGGAAGCGGCCGGCGCCACGGTCAAGATCGTGGCACCCAAACTGGGTGGCGCCAAGCTCAGCGATGGCAAGCAACTGGCGGCCGATGGCCAGCTGGCCGGCACCCCGTCGATCATCTTCGATGCGGTGGCGGTATTGCTGTCGTCGGAAGCGGCCAAGGCATTGACCAACGAATCGGCGGCGCTGGATTTCGTCAGCAACGCCTGGGCGCATCTGAAGGCGATCGCCTTCGACGACGGTGCGCAACTGCTGCTCAAGGCCGGCAACGTCGGCAAGGACGCGGGCATCGTTTCTGCCGCCGATACCAAGGCCTTCATCGCGGCGGCAAAGACCCGCCAGTGGGCACGCGAGCCGAAGGTGCGCATGCTGGCGTAATCGCGGCTGGTTGGCAGATGCAGGCTTGGGCGCGAGCGGCTTTCCAGTAGCCGTTTCGCGCCCAAGTTGTTTCCGCAGGCAGCGATGAAGATGCAGCGCCGGAGGCGTTGAGCGCGCTGTTGATTGCATGGGTCAAGGCCACCGCGCCCTCGATCGACGCCGCATTTGGCTGAACCTGCAAGACGCTGATGCTGATGCTGATGCTGATCGCCATGAAGTACCTTGACAGCGCGGAAGATCAGCTGCGGAGTGCTAGCTCTGCATTTTGCTGCAGGGCCCTTGCCCGCCCACCATCGCAGGACACGCTGCAAGTACGTCCATGTAGCTCCTTGGCGGCATCCATGCCGCCAAGGGTCCCGCGACGGTGGGCGGGCAAGGACCAGTGGAGTTGGTCGGTGCGCATGGATCTCAACCAGCGACCAGCGAACAGCAGGCTGGCGATGCGTTGACCTTCGCTCTTCGACAAAACCACCAACCAACTGTCTGGCGTGGTGTCCTCACCGATTGCGGGACCGTGTGGCGGCATGGATGCCGCCACCGAGCCTCCAGGGACGGATTCACGGCGTGTCCCGCAAGCGGTGAGGGCACCGCGCATTCGACCAGACGTGAAGACAGCCAAGCGATCGCGATACGCACAGTGCAGCCGTCTCGACCTGACTGCTCAATACCGGCAGAACAGGTGGAAAGCGGATCATCTTCGCCTTTGCTGCAGGGCCCTTGCCCGCCCACCACCGCAGGACACGCTGCAAGTACGTCCATTTAGCTCCGTGGCGGCATCCATGCCGCCAAGGGTCCCGCGACGGTGGGCGGGCAAGGACCAGTGGAGATGGTCGATGCGCGGTGTGTAGTTGATGCGCAGCGCTTTGATAAGCGATCGGCAAGGCGCGTGGCGTGGCTTCTTCGCTCTTCAACATAACCATCAGCCAACTATCCGGTGCGGTGCTTTCGTCCTTCAACGACGTCGCCAGCACACTGTCTGGTGCGGTGCCCTCGCCGATTGCGGGACCGTGTGGCGGCATGGATGCCGCCACCGAGCCTCCACGGACGGATTCACGGCGTGTCCCGCGAGCGGTGAGGGCACCGCGCCCTCGACCGACTCAGCGTTTGACTGAACCAGCAAGACCAGAACGCCGATGCTGATCGCCATAAAGTACGTTGACAGCGCGGAAGATCAGCTGCGGAGTGCTAGCTCTGCATTTTGCTGCAGGGTCCTTGCCCGCCCACCATCGCAGGACACGCTGCAAGTACGTCCCTGTAAGCTCCGTGGCGGCATCCATGCCGCCAAGGGTCCCGCGACGGTGGGCGGGCAAGGACCAGTGGAGATGGTCGATGCGCGGTGTGTAGTTGATGCGCAGCGCTTTGATAAGCGATTGGCAAGTCGCGTGGCGTGGCTTCTTCGCTCTTCAACAAAACCATTAGCCAACTATCCGGTGCGGTGCTTTCGTCCTTCAACGACGTCACCAGCACACTGTCTGGTGCGGTGCCCTCGCCGATTGCGGGACCGTGTGGCGGCATGGATGCCGCCACCGAGCCTCCACGGACGGATTCACGGCGTGTCCCGCAAGCGGTGAGGGCACCGCGCCCTCGACCGACCCATCGTTTAGATGTTGAACATTGGAAGAGAGATGCTGGAACTAGCCACGCATACTCCACAGCGGTGCAGTCGTGTGGTCTGCAGCTCTACACCGCTTCGACAGCAAACCGTTGCGCATTCGCCAGCGCACGATACTCGCGCGGCGTCATGCCCACGGCCTGCTTGAATTGCCGCGCAAACGCGCTTTGATCGCTGAAGCCGCAGGCGTGGCCGATTTCGGTCAGGCTCTTGTCGCCGTGCAGCAGATGCATAGCCATCTGCAGCCGCAACTTGGCCAATACCTGCTGCGGAGTGAGCTGGAACACCTTGCGGAACGAGCGTTGCAGCTTGGACATCGAAAACCCGGTGATTTCCACCAGCGCCTGCATGCGCACGTTCTGCGCGTAGTTGGCGTTGAGGTAGGCCAGTGCGAGCCGCAATTTTTCGTACTGCGACTCGTGCCCGTCCTGCGGACCGAGATCGCGTGAGATGCCGATGATGCCCTGCACCTTGCCATCCACCAGCAGCGGGCGCTTGCAGGTGAGACACCAACCCGGTTCGCGGTTGGCGAACAGGTGCAGCTCCAGCAGGTTGTCGATCACCTCGCCGGCCAGCACCTGCTCATCCTGGTTGGCGTAGTTGGCACCCAGGCCGCTCGGGTATACCTCGGCCACGCGCTTGCCGATCAGCTCCTTGCGCGATTTCAGGCCAAGCCGCCGCAGCATGGTCTGGTTGACGTGGGTATAGCGGCCCTCGCGATCCTTGACGAAGAACAGCACGTCCGGCACGGCATCGAACAACGCTTCCAGATCGGCAGGATCGATGCTCTTCATGCAGGACGGTGGGCTCGTGAGCAGGAAAGACGCGGCGGCAAGAAAACGACGCAGCCATCTCGGCGAACAGCATCGCCGCGCCGCTTCATGATACGCCGCGCAGGCCGCACGGCTTGCAGGAGGTCAGCGCGGCTCTTCGGCCACGGTGGCCGTGGCTGCAGCGGGAGCGGCCTTGGAGGTGTCGAGCGAAGCACTCGTCGCGCCCAGACGATCGGCCGGCGTGCGCCGCGCCGCCCAGCTTTGCACCACGGCCGCACCCGAGTGCGACCCCACCTGCACGCGCAGACGCGCACCGGCAGCCGGTGCCACAAATTCGATTTCGCAGTCGCCCGCCGCCATGCAGCTGTCGGCTGCAAGCGGATCCACCGGCTGCCAGCCCTGTTCGGCAATCGCCTGCGAGAACGCGCGGTAGTTCATGCCCGACTTCAGTGTTGCCGGCAGCGGCACCAGCAGCTCGCTGTCGGCCGCCTCCGCTGCGGCCACGGGCGCCGCAGGTGCCGGCACACGCGCAGGTGCGCCAGCTGCCGTCCGCGGCGCGGCGCTCCAGGCAGGGCTGAAGATCAGGGCGAGGCCCAGCAGGGCGGGACGGGCGAACGTGCGCATACGGAAGATCCTTGCGATCCTGCAGGGACTGGGAAAGTTAAAGAAGCGCTATTTTGACACGTCGACATGACGCCTGGGCGATGATGCCCGTGCGCGATCAGCCGCCGTTTCGTCATGACACTGTTTGGCGCGCCCGCAAGCGCACCCGACAGCGCTCGTCTCGGCGTAACGTGCGTGCCCGCAAGCGAACCCGACAGCAATGCAGCTGTAGCAGCGATCGCTGCATGCTGCGGACCGACCGCGGCGCACGTAGCCGCATGTGTCGCGGTTGCGTGCGCACACTTGTCGCGCTGCTGTTTGTAAACCAACGTTGCAGCGTGCCTATCGATGAAGACCGGCACGCCGCATTGCGCGGCGTGCCGGTATCGCCGGCTTATTGCCCGATGTGCTGCTTCAACCAGCCGTTGACGGTGTCGTGCCACAGGATGCTGTTGTCCGGCTTGAGCACCCAGTGGTTCTCATCCGGGAAGTACAGGAACTTGGAGTCGATACCCTTGCGCTGCAGCGCGGTGAACGCGGCCAGCCCCTGTTCGACCGGGATGCGGAAATCCTGCTGGCCGTGGATGACCAGCATCGGCACCTTCCACTTGTCCACGTGCAGCACCGGGTTGAACTTCTCGTAGCCGGCCGGGTTCTGCCACGGCGTGCCGCCGTTTTCCCATTCGCTGAACCATAGTTCTTCGGTGGCGTAGCCCATGGTGCGGTTGTCGAACACACCGTCGTGGTCGACCAGGCACTTCCACGGCTGATTCCAGTTGCCCGCCATCCAATAGACCATGTAGCCGCCGTAGCTGGCGCCCAGCGCGCAGGCCTTGTCACCATTGAGGAAGCCGTACTGTCTCTGCGCGGCGGCCCAGCCCTTTTGCAGGTCTTCCAGCGGGCGGTCGCCCCAGTGCTGGCTGATCGCATCGGTGAATTCCTGGCCATAGCCGGTGGAGCCGTGGAAGTCGATCATCACCACCGCGTAGCCCTGGCCGGCGTAGGTCTGCGGATTCCAGCGGTTGCTCCAGCCATTGCCGAAGCTGCCCTGCGGACCGCCATGGATCAGGAACGCCACCGGGTAGGTCTTGCCTTCCTGATAGTTGTACGGCTTGACCACGTAGCCGTAGACGGTGTCATTGTTCCAGCCCTTGAACTGGAACTGCTCGTAGTCGCCAAACTGCACGTCGGGCAGCTGCTCGCCGGCGCTCTGACTGATCGCACGCTGACCCTGGCCCTGCAGGTCGCTCACGAAGATTTGGTCGCCGCTCTTGAGCGAGTTGCGGGTAAACGCCAGCGTGGTTCCGGCCAGCGTCGGTGCGTGCACCGCGCCCTCGCCGACCAGCTTGGTCGTGGCGCCGGTGGCGATGTCGATCTTGAACAACGGGTGCTCGCCGAGCTCGTCGGCGCTGGTGTACAGGCTGGTACCGTCCTCGCTCAAGACGATCTCACCGGCGGAGCGATCCCACTTCGGCGCGATCTCGCGCGTCTTGCCGCTGGCCACGTCCATCGCCATCAGGCCGAAGCGATCGGCCTCGAACCCTGGGCGCTTCATGGCGCGGTAGTACAGCGTCTTGCCGTCGGTGCTGAACACCGGGCCGGCATCCCAGGCCGGATTGGCCGCGGTGAGGTTGACCGGTGCAGACTTGCCGCTGGCATCCAGGCGATACAGATCGAAGTTGGTCTGCCACGGCTCGTCGTTGCCGGTGGGCTTGGCGCCGGCCTTGGCATTCTTGCCCGCTTCCGGGCCATGCGGCTGTGGGATGCGCACACTGGCCACCACGGTGCTGCCATCGGGCGACCAGGTGTAGTCGTCGTTGCCGCCAAACGGCTTGGAGGGCGCGTCGCCAGCCAGCGTGGCACTGATGGCCGACGCCCCGACCACGGCCTTGCCGCCTGCCGCTGGCAGGTCGGCCACGAACAAGGTATTGCGGCGGCCATCGTTCCAGGTGTCCCAATGCCGCACGAAGAGCTGGTCGTACACCACGCCGCTGGCTTTGCTGTTCTTGAGCTCGCCCAGCCGCTTCTTGGTGCAGCCCAGGTCCGAACCGCAGTCCTGGAACACGCCCGCACTGAAGACGATGCGCTTGCCCTCGGGCGAGAGCTTGTAGCTGTCCACATCCACCGCAAAGGCGGTGAGTTGCTGCGGGGTGCCGCCGGCCAGCGGCTGCGCATAGAGTTGCTGGCTGCCGGACTTGCTGCTGAGGAAGTACACCGTCTTGCCATCGGGCGACAACGCCGGGCTGTTGACGTTCCAGCCTTCCGGGGTCAGCCGCTTGGGTGGCGCCAGATCGCGCGTGCGCAGATTGCGCACCCACAGGCTGGTGGCCGGCTTGCCATTGCTGGTCTTGGCCTGGCGTTTGGCGAACAGCACGCTGCCGCCATCGGGCGTGAGCGTGGGTGAGGACACCCGGTCCAGTGCCACCATGTCGCGCACATCGAAACCGCGCGCGGCGGCAAGGTCTGGCAAGGCGGCCAGCAAACACAAGGGCAATACGGCGTGACGCAGCTTCATCGATAATTCCCGCAACGGCAAAACGCCGATGGTAGGCGTTGCTGCGGCGCACGCGCAAAGGCAGGACGTCATGCGGCGTGAAGTGGCGCGGCACGCCGTCGCGCGCATTGCCCATGCCGCCTATGGGCGGCACGGGCGGCAGCGCATCAGAAGCGGTGCGACATGCCCACATACACCTGCGCGTCCGGGGTGCGGTCGTTGAGGCCGAAGTTGGCGCCCACGTCCAGCTGCAACAGCGGGTTGAGCAGATACGCCGCGGCGATGTCGGCCGAATACTGTTCGACCGTCTGTGCAGGATCGCGGTTGATCGAGGACCACACCTCCACCGCCATCGACAGCTTCGGCGTGAGCGGGTGGGCCAGGTTGATCGCATTGATCACCGCGATGTGCTTGCCGCTGCCATCGCTGTCGGCCAACCAGTCGAGCTCCGGGCCGAAGGTCAACGAGAAGCTGTTAGGCAACGCAAAGTTGATCGGCAGAGCGACGCCGCCTTCCCACTCGTCGTTGCCCAGGCCGGTGCGGGCGGTCGGCGCCTTGACGAACGGCAGGACCGCCACGGTGGCGGTGTCGCTTTCGTAGAAACGCGCCTTCATGCGCAGATAGATGTCGCCACCGCCGCTCAGGCTGCTGCGTGCGCCGGTGGCGCGATCGGTGCTCTTGACCTGCAGTTGTGGTGCCCAGTTGAGCTGCAGATCGATGCGGTCGCTGACGCCGTACTTGAGCGTGGGATTGGTAAACACCGAGGTTTCGATGCGTGTGCCGGGCTGGCTGTCGCGGGTGTAGCTGCCGATATCGGTTTCCAGCTGCCAGGCGCCGGTCGGCACGGTACAGGTGGAATTGGCCTTGGTCGGCCGATCGGTGCAGAGCGCCGCTTCGGTGGCGTCTTGCGCCTGCGCTTGAGTGGCCAGGCCGCACAGCATGCCGGCCACGGCGATGGTCAGCAGCGAGATGCGGGGTGCGCGGGAAGAAGAACCGGAAATACCGGAAATAACAGTCAGCATTGCAGTAACTCCATGGCAGAGCGCTGGGCCAGGACACAACAGGCCAGCAGTGAGTGGGGGGAATGCGCGTGGAGAGGTGGATCGACTGCACGCCGCCCAAACGGCGACGTCTGGTCGATCCTATCGAACTGTCGAGCTCGCCAGACAAAAAGCGGCCGCAACCGTGCCTTGAAAGGAGCGCAGTGTGATTGGGCTAACGTTTTTGTCGGCAGCAGCGGCGGCGCGATGGCTTATTGCGCGGAGATCAGCGGGGTCGATCCAGGCTTGCGGCAGTGGTGGCGCATCATCCGTGCGGGAGACGGCACGATACGCAGCGGCGGCATAAAGGCGCTATGCATGAGCGCTGGACCCGGCATAAAGTCGGCGCAAAGACAGGCCGCAGACGACGAGGTGCCGTCAGGGACCGTCGATGGAGTTTGCAGCGGCGGTGCGTGGGGATGATGCAGATGATGGCAGCGACATCCGCTGCGGGCAGGTCGCCTTGCGCGCCTGCCAGGACGGCGCATGCATCGCATGCGCCGTGTCTGTCGCAGGCTCAGGCGGCCTGTTCGCCGCGCTTGCCGACGCGGTACAGCAGCCAGCCAACCAGGGCGAGAATGGCCAGGCCGATCCATTGATTGAGCTGCAGGGCGGCCGGCAGTGCCAGCACATCGGCACGGCTGGACAGCACGATCGGCACGGCAATGGCGATGCCCATCAGCGCCTCGCCGGTAATCAGGCCGGCGGCGAACAGCACGCCCGGACGATGCACGCGGTCGCGGCCATCTTCGTCGTCGGCGCGAATGTTGTGGAAGCGCTCCACCAGGTGCGCGATCAGGCCACCGATGAAGATCGGCACCATCAGTTCCAGCGGCAGATAGATACCGATGGCCGCCGCCAGCACCGGCACGCGGAAGCGCTTGCCGGTGGCCTTCAACCATTCGTCCAGCGCGATGATCGCCGCACCGACGCCGGCGCCGATGGCGATCATGGTCCACGGCAACTGGCCGCCGAACAGTCCCTTGGCCACCGAGGCCATCAAGGTGGCCTGGGGCGCGCCCAGCGAGTTGGGATGTTGCGGCGTGGCCGGGCCGATGCCATACGCCTGGGCCAGCAGATTCAACACTGGCGCCATGATCAACGCACACGAGAACGCACCAATGCCCAGCATCAACTGCTGCTTCCACGGCGTGGCACCAACCAGATAGCCGGCTTTGAGATCCTGCAGGTTGTCACCGCCCACCGCCGCCGCGCAGCACACCACTGCGCCGATCATGATGGCCGCCACCGCGCCCAGCGGCGCAGCGCCGATGCCCACCGGCACCAGGCCGCTCTTGCCCAGCAGCAGCACCAGCACCGCCGATGCGAACAGGATGGTGGAGATGGTGATGCCGGACACCGGGTTGTTGGACGAGCCGATCAACCCGGCCAGGTAGCCGGACACCGACACGAACAGGAAGCCGGCCACGATCATGATGATGGTCATCGGGATCGACACATGCCATTGCTGCACGATGGCCTGGTACAGACCCAGCAGCGGCAACGTGCACAGCACCAGCGCCACCAGCATCCACTTCATCGGCAGGTCGCGCTCGGTCTCGGCGACCACGCCGCCACTGCTCTTGCGCGCAGCCGCAAAGCCGCTCTTGATGCCGGAAAACAGCGACTTGCGCAGCGAGAACAGCGTCCACACGCCGCCGATCAGCATCGCGCCGACACCGAGGTAGCGGATCTTCGCGCCCCAGATGCCGAACGCCGCATCGGCGGCCGGCGCACCGGCCAGGCTCTGCGCCAGCGCCGGATCGCTGCCCATGAAGAACTGCTGATACAGCGGAATGGCGATATGCCAGGACAGGATCGAGCCGGACAGCACCACGATGCCGACATTCAGGCCGACGATATAGCCCACGCCCAGCAGCGCCGGCGACAGGTTGGTGCCGATATAGCCAACCAGGCGGCTGCTGCCCAGGTAAGTGGCCTGCGCCCAGGTGTCCGGGATCACGCGCAGGCCGCTGGCCGCACCGAGCTTGACCAGCGCGCCGATGGCGCCGGAGGCGGCCAGGATCTTCAGGCCCGGGCCGGGGTTTTCGCCGGCCTTGAGTACCTCCGCGGCGGCCTTGCCCTCGGGGAATGGCAGCGGGTCTTCGACGATCATCGAACGCCGTAGCGGCACCGAGAACAGCACGCCGAGCAGACCGCCCATGCCGGCGATGCCCAGCACCCACCAGTACTTGAAGTCCGGCCAGTAGCCCATGATCACCAGCGCCGGGATGGTGAAGATCACCCCCGCCGCGATCGACGAACCGGCCGAGGCGCCGGTCTGGACGATGTTGTTCTCCAGGATGGTGCCGCCGCCGAGCAGGCGCAGCACGCCCATCGACACCACCGCTGCCGGGATGGCGGTGGCAATGGTCAGGCCGGCAAACAGGCCGAGATAGGCGTTGGCGGCCGAAAGCACCACCGCCAGCACGATGGCCAGCACGACGGCGCGGAAAGTGAGCTGGCGCGGCTGCGCGTCATGGCGCATTGGGCGTTCCCCTGTAGGCAAAAAATCCGCACCACGCTAGCGTCTACGCAGGTTTCCGTCCAGCTGCGCCGCGGCGTGACAGTGTGCAAGGCATGGCGTGCGGCACCAACGACATCGGCGGCGACGCCTTGCGTGGCGCGATGGAGACGCCAGCTGGCGGCAGCCTGTGTGGATCGATGCGCCCGTGGCGCCACGGATTCGCACACGGCGCCGGCCTGGGCGTGGGGCTCGCTATCGTCCTGCACAGCAGCGCGTCGACAGGAGCCTGTGCGCCCCGCTCCGGCCGATGCGGCGTGCGCTGACCGCCAAGCCTGTTTCATCGGCCTTCCATCGCATACCGCGGCCGCGTGCCGAAAGGTCCGACACATGATCCGTCCACTGACACCGTTGATTCTGGCCGGCATGCTGTTGCCGCCTGCTGCCGCCGATGCATCCGGCAAGCAGCCCGCTCAGGATGCGGCACGATGCCCGGCACCTGAAACGGTGCACTACGCGGCCGGACGCTATCGCGCCCCTGTCCGGCTTGAGGTCGGCTCCGGGAGCGGCGTGTGGGCCAGTACCCTGCAACCCAACGCGGGCAGTCCACGGCATTTTTCATCAGCGCTCTACTACGGCACCCTCGCCGTGGCGGCGCCCAGCACCGGAGTGCTGGTCAATTGCAGCTACACGTTACGCGGTGGCACGGAGGTGGATCTGGCCTACTTCGATCGCCAGACGCCGGAGACGCAACGCAACCTGATCGTCACCCTGCAGCACCCATCCCGCTGGCAGCTCGATCAAGCGCCAGCGCCTGGGCAGGATCAGTTCTATGCCTGTTCCCGCAGCGAGGACATCCAAAGCGCGGCGGACTGCGCGTTCGAGCCGCTGCGTCTGGAGTGACGCAGCGGCACGCCCTGATCAATGCAGCAATTCGGCAAACGCGCGATCGGCTTCGATGACCTCAGGCAGCGCGGCGAACAACGCGTCCAGATCCACGCCGTCCATCAGCGGGCCGCGTACCGCCTGCAGTGCCGCCACAGGGTCGCCGCCATGGGCATGCAGGGCGTCGGAGACCTGCACGGCCTGGGCGACCAGCAAGGGCATGCGCGCGCCGTCGGGTGCGGCCGCGGGGCGGACCTGGTAGGCAATGGCTTCCTGGATCACGGCTGGCAACTGCCAGCGACGCACCAGCTCGGCGCCCACTTCGGGGTAGCCGAAGCCCAGTTGCAGCGTCTCTTCGGCGGCATGGCCGGCCGACGAGGTGTCGTGGTTGATGCGGCTGGCGTAATCCGGGGCGCCGGACTGGATCAGCAGCTCGCCGATGTTGTGCATCATGCCGCAGGTAAAGGCGGTTTCCGGGTCCAGGCCGTGCTGGCGCGCCAGCAGACGGCAGATGCCGGCCACTTCGAAACTGTGCCGCCAGAATGCCTTGAGGTCGAAGCCCGGGCCGGCGCGGAAGGCGCCAGTCATCGCCGAGGCCAGCACCAGGGTGCGCAGCGTATTGAAGCCCAGGCGCATCGCGGCGTCTTCCACGCTGGTGGAATCGCGCAGGCCGTGAAAGCGCGCCGAATTGGCCAGCCGCAGCACCTTTGCGGCGATTACCGGATCGCGCTCGATGCTGCGCGCCAATGTATCGATATCGGTCTGCGGATCGTCGAATTGACGGATCAGGTCCTGCGCCACCTTGGGTACCGTGGGCAAGGTATGCAACTGCTCGAACAGCGCCTCCAACTTCATGATCGCCTCGTGGGTGAAGGGATAAGCCAGCGCGGCCGCGCCAGCCTGCATGGTGTAGCACAGACCGGTTGGCTGTCGGTGACCAACGCAGGGCAGTATTCATGCGCGTCCGGGTTTCGTGGTGCACAACGCCTGCGTGGACGGGCCTCAGGCGGGTCTTCACCGATAGCGACCTCGACAACTCCGCCCTGCCCGGCGTCGCTCGGCGCCTGTGATACCGGCGATGCGCGGGTGATCGGCACCACAGGTGGTCACCCACCCTGCATTGCAGTACACGAATGAAGGCATCAGGGCAGGCGTATCGACGCGATGGAGTGTTGCGCTGCCGATACCTGCTGCACGCGGGCAGCGCTCAATGAAAATCGCGCGAGGGCAGCTGCATCTCGCCGAGCAGGTTGCTGAGGTCGTGCAGGTCGCCGGCGATGAGGTGCTCCACGCCATCCACGCGTTCCCAGCGTCCGCGCACCGCGAGCAGGCGCGACTCCAGCAGCGCGCGGCGGCGGCGCAGCGCCAGGTGCGACCAGACGATGACGTTGATCATGCCGTGCTCGTCTTCCAAGGTGACGAAGATGGTGCCCTTGGCGGTGGCCGGGCGCTGACGCTGGGTGACCAGGCCGGCCACATGCACGCCGCTGCCGTGGCGGCGTCCCTGCAATTCGCGCAGGCCCAGGATGCGTCGCTGGCGCATCTGCGGGCGCAGCAGCGCCATCGGGTGCTGGCGCAGGCTCAGGCCGACCGCGCGGTAGTCGGCCAGGATTTCTTCGCCCGCGCGCGGCGCTTCGAACTCCACCGGGCGTTCTTCCGGGCTGCCCGGCAGCAACGGTCGCCGCGCTTCCACGCCGGCCATCGCCCAGCGCGCGGCGTTGCGGTTGCCCACCAGACCCTGCAGGGCGCCGGCTTCGGCCAGGGCCAGGCGCGCTTTTTCGTCGAGTGTCGCGCGCAGGCACAGGTCGCCGATGTCGGCGAAAACCCGTTGCGTGCGTGCAGCGACAATGCGATGTGCCACCACTTCCGATAACCCGGCAACTTGCCGCATCCCCAGCCGGATCGCCGGTTGTTCGCCCGGGTTGGCGTCGCTGCGCCACGGCCGGCCGCCGACCAGGGTGTTGTCCCAGTCGCTGTGCAACACGTCCACCGGCAGCACCTCCACGCGCTCGCGCTCTGGGCTGCCGCGGCGCGCGTCCTGCACGATCTGGCTGGCCGAATAAAAGCCCATTGGCTGCGAATTGAGCAGCCCGCAGGCGAAGGCCGCCGGTTCGTGGCGTTTGAGCCAGCAGCTGGCATAGACGAGTTTGGCGAACGAGGCGGCGTGGCTTTGCGGAAACCCGTAGGAGCCGAAGCCCTTGATCTGTTCAAAGATCTGGTCGATGAAGGTGGAGGCGTAGCCTCTGTTCTGCATGCGCTCGCGCACGCGCGTGCGATGTTGTTCCATGTCGCCGCCGCGCCGCCAGGCCGCCATGGAGCGGCGCAGATTGTCTGCCTCGCTTTCGGTGTACTCGGCGGCATGCATCAGCAGTTCCATCACCTGCTCCTGGAACAACGGCACGCCCAGCGTGGGTTTGAGGATGTCTTCCACTTCCGGCGATGGATAGTTCACTTCTTCGCGGCCCTGCCGCCTGCGCAGATACGGGTGCACCATGTCGCCCTGGATCGGCCCGGGACGCACGATCGCCACTTCGATCACCAGGTCGTAGAACACCGCAGGTTTGAGCCGCGGCAGCATCGCCATCTGCGCGCGCGACTCGATCTGGAAGACACCGACCGTATCGGCGCGCTGGATCATCTTGTAGGTTGGGAGATCGTCACCCGGAAGCGTGGCAATGCTGTAGTCGCGCCTGCGGTGACCGCGCACCAACTCCAGCGTCTTGCGGATGCAGGTCAGCATGCCCAGCGCCAGGCAATCGACCTTGAGCAGTTTCATGGTTTCCAGATCGTCCTTGTCCCACTGGATGATGGTGCGATCGGCCATGGCGGCGTTTTCCACCGGCACCAGCAGCGATAGCGGCTCGTCGGAAATGACGAAACCGCCGACATGCTGGGAGAGATGCCGTGGGTGATCGCGCAGCTGCTCGGTCACTGCAAGGATCTTGTTGATCAACGGATTGGCCAGAGCGAACCCGGCTTCTTCGATGCGCTGTTCCATCGGCGTTTCACCATTGCCCCAGCCGTAGCAATTGGCCAGCAGCGCGATCTGGTCCGGCGGCAGGCCGAAGGCCTTGGCCACGTCGCGTACCGCACTCTTGCCGCGATAGCAGATCACTGTTGCCGCCAGCGCCGCACGTTCGCGACCGTACTTGCTGTAGACGTACTGCAGCACTTCTTCGCGGCGTTCGTGTTCGAAATCCACGTCGATGTCTGGCGGCTCATCGCGTTTTTCGGAGAGAAAGCGTGCCATCAACAAACGCGTCTCGTCGGGATTGACTGCGGTGATGCCCAGCGCATAACACACCGCCGAATTGGCCGATGAGCCACGGCCCTGGCAAAGAATTTTTTTCTCGCGCGCGAAGCGCACCACATCCTGGACAGTGAGGAAGAACGCTTCGTACTTCTTGAACGCAATCAGCGCCAGCTCTTTTTCGATGTCCTCGCGCACCTTTGCCGAGATGCCGCCCGGCCAGTGCTTGCGAATTCCGGCTTCGGTGAGCTGACGTAGATAACTGGTTGGCGTATGCCCTTCCGGCACCAGTTCTTTAGGGTAGGTGTAGCTGATCTTGGAAATATCGAAGATGCAGCGTTGCGCCAACTCCACCGTGGCTTGCAACAACGCATCCGGGTAGATATTGCCCAACGCGCGCCGCGTACGCAGATGGCGCTCGCCATTGCGAAATAGATGCGCGCCGCACTCGGCAAGTGGCAGGGTGTAGCGGATGGCGGTCAGGGTGTCCTGCACGATGCGCTCGCGGCGTTGCGCCATATGCACATCACCGCTGGCCAAGGCGGTCATGCCCAGTTGCTGGGCAAGCGATTGCAGCGCCTGCAGGCGTGCGGCATCGTCCTGCTCGCGATGCAGTTCCACCGCCAGAAACGCACGCTCGCCGAACACGTGTTGCAGCCAGGCGCCCTGCTCTGCCTGCGGCTGCGCGCTGGGCAACCACAGTGCAAACACACCTGGTACACCGTCGCGAAACTGCGCTTCCACTTCGGCACGCCCCAACCGATACGCGCCCTTGCTTGCGGCACGCCGCGCGCTGGTGATCAGCGCACACAACTGCGGATAGCCCTGCGCGTTTTCCACCAGCAGCACGAAGCGGGTGCCATCGACGAGGGTGAATTCGCTGCCGACGATCAACCGCACGCCGGTGGCACGCGACGCTTCCAGGCCACGCACGATGCCGGCCAGCGAGCATTCGTCGGTAATGGCCAAGGCGCTGTAGCCGCAGTGCTGTGCGCGCACGAACAACTGCTCTGCGCTGGAGGCGCCACGCAGGAACGAGAAATCCGACAGGCAATGCAGCTCGGCATACGCGGGCAAGCCATCGGCGACCTGCGCATGGGTGATGTCGTCGTTGGCCGCACGCAGCCGCGCCGCCACGTTCCAGGCGCGCGGCATGCGCCCGCCGGGCGTGTCGCGGTCCACGCCATCGACGGCGTCATCCCAGCTCATGCACGGACGCCTTCAACTTCGGGCTGCGCCCTGCAGATGTCCAGTGCGCGGCAGATCGCATCGCCGCAGATCCTGCCGCGTTTTGTCTGGAGCCTTGGCACCGGCCGCGTACGCCGCAGCCGCAATGAGCAGCCAAGCTGCACGTGCTCCGATACCGCGCGGGCATGCGCGCTCACGCAAACCACCCATGCAGCATCCAGCCATCCACCCGGCCCGGTGCGGCGAATGCCCAACCGCGCCGGCCGCGCGCGGTTTCCACCACGTAGTAATCGCGACGCGCGTCGTCGTCGTCCCACCAACCACTTTCCAGCCGTTCCGGGCCGGACACGATGCGCAGATGCGGGTCGTGCAGCGGCACCGGCTGCGGCAGCAGCCAGGTGGGACGCGGCGGACGTGGCGGCGCGGCGGTTTCGCGCACCGCATCGCCGATGGCGCGACGCCAGGCGCGTTCCGGGCGCGGGTCGTCGGCCGGCAGCACACGGTACACTGCCTCATCGCCCAGCCGCGCACGCAGGCGTTCGCGCAGTTGCGGCCAGTCCACCGATTGCTGCGCGCGTTGATCGAACAGGTCGCGCATCGCCGGCACGAACGGCGGCAGTTGCCGCGCCAGCAGGCGCATCGCTACCACCGGGCGCGGAATTTCCACCCGCTCCAGCCGGTTGCGCGCCAGCTCAAAGAGCAAGGTTGGCGCACGCTCTGGCGTCAGCAGGCCGATCTCGACATCGGTGGCGCCCTCTTCGTGTTCCAGGCGCAGCAAAAAACGCTGTACACCGCCATCGCGGATGGACAGGTACGTGCACAGGTCGCCGATCAGCCGGCGCAACGGAAACAGCAGCGCCGGATGCGTTTCCACCTCGTAGCCCAGCTCCACGCGGTGATCGAAATGGTCTGGCGGCGCGTAGCACTCCAGCGGGTCGTCGACGGTGCCGTAGAGGCGATCCAGGTGATCCAGCAGGCCTGCACCGAAGCGCCGACGCAGCCCGTCGCGCGGCAGTGCGCGCAGCGCCGCAAGCGTGCGCACGCCCATGTGTTGCAGGCGCTCGCCAACATCGCCCGGCAACGCGGCGCGGCGTACAGGCACCTTGTCGAGCGTGCTGTGCAAGGACGGCAATTCCGTTACCACCATGCCATCGCGCAGGCCGGCCAGCACGCGTGCGGCGCGCGGTGTCGGTGCCAGCGCAAGCCGATGCTGGAAGCCCAGCGCCTGCAGCTCGTCACGCAAGCGCCGCTCGAACCGTGGCCAGGGGCCGAACAGGCGAAAGCTGGCGCCGGCTTCCAGCACGATGGCGCGCGACCACTGCTGGCTCACCAACGAACTATGCCGATAGGCCCAGGCCGCAAGAAACCGCTGCGTGCGTGCTTCGTTCTGTGCGTCGTAATCGATGGTGCGTACCTGCGTCATCAACGCATGCGCCGCCGACAGCCGCATGCCGGCCTTCAGCCCGGCCGCGCCGGCCGCGGCATTGACCGAGTGCAGGCTGCGCAACTGCGCCGGGCCTTCCACCAGCACCAGCGGTGCGTCCGGCTCTTCCAGACGCCGAAGGACGGCGTCCAGCGCCAGCTGCGGCAGCAATATGCAGGCCCACAACATGCGCGCGCCTCAATGCGCCAGCCGCAACGGCTGCGAGGGCACCTGCCCGCCGCGGCATTTGCGCACCTGCCAGGCATCGCGCTCGGGCAGAAATTCCAGCCGCAAGGCCGCCGGCGATGCATTCACCGCATGCCGGCGGTCGCGCAACGCAAACGCGCAGCAGTTGCCGCTGTCGGCTGCCACCTGCAGCCGTCGCAATGCGCGCGCATCGCCGGTCTGCGGCCAGCCCAGCACCGCCGCGCAGGCGCCGCTGCGCAGACATTGCTCGAAGGCCCACAAGGCCTCGCGCGGCTCGGCCTGCACTACTTCCAGGTGCTCAAGCACCACCCCGCCCGCCTGCCAGGCCGGCGCATACGGAATGAACGGCGGGGCCACCAACACCACCCGGCTGCTGGCAGCGGTCATGCGTGCCAGGGTGGGCAACAACAAGGCGATTTCGCCCACGCCGTGGGCAGGCAACAGCAACTCGGTCAGCGCACGCCGCGGCCAGCCGCCGTCGGGCAGCAGCGCATCCAGTGCGGCATGCCCGGTGGCTTCGCCGCCATTGGCGGTGGCCGTGCCATGGCCGGCCCGCCACACCGTGCGCGCGGCCAGCAAGGCATCCAGCGGCAACGCCAGCGCCGCATTGCCGTGTTGTCTGGTGCGCGCGGGCTCCTGGCTCATGTCAGCCCTGCCGGATCAGGCCGCAGTACAGTCCTTCGATCGCGAAGTCGGCATCGGCTGCCACCACGATCGGCGCATGCGCGCGGTTACGCGGCAGCAGGCGGATGCGCTCGGGCCCACGCTCCAGGCGCTTGATGGTGATTTCGCCGTCCACCCGCGCCACCACGATCTGCCCATCGCGCGCCTCGTTGCTGCGATGCACGCCCACCAGGTCGCCATCCAGGATGCCGTCGTCGATCATCGAATCGCCCTGCACTTTCAGCAGGTAATCCGGGCGCAGCGAGAACAGCGCGCGATCCAGCCAGAGCTGACGTTCCAGCCCGATGTCTGCGCCGATCGGCACACCCGCCGCCACCCGCCCCAGCACCGGCAAGGCCAGCACCGCATCGCGTCTTGCCCCGCCGGGCATGCGGATGCCGCGCTTCTGGTTGGGCAGCAGCTCGATCAACCCGGCCTCGGCCAGGGCCTGCACATGCTTTTGCGCCGCGTTGCGCGAGGCGAACCCGAAGGCCTGCGCAATCTCGGCCAGGCTGGGCGACACGCCGGCCTGGGCCTGCTCTTGCAGAAAGGCCAGCACCGCAGCGCGTTGAGGAGACAGTGGGGGCATGGCAACGGCAGCCGGACGGGACAAGGTGTACATTTGTACACCCATCGGTCGCAGCAGACGAGATTGGCTTACTGAGCCGATTCAGCCGGGCCGGCTTGCGAACGGGTCGCTGGGGAGTTATAACTTACGTATTAACGCAAGGTGCCGCCATGAAACTCAAGATCACTGCCATCGGCAATTCCTCCGGCGTCATCCTGCCCAAGGAACTGCTCGCCCGCCTGCGCCTGGGCAAGGGCGACGAACTCTATGCGCTGGAAACGCCAGACGGCATCAAGCTGACCGCATTCGACCCTACATTGGCTGCGCAGATGGATGTGGCCGAGCAGGTGATGCGTGACCGCCGCACTTTGCTCAACAAACTGGCACAGTAACGCGCACGCATGCTCATCTGGATCGAGCGGCCACTTGTCTTGGCCATTCACGATCGCCAGCTGGCCGAACATGGCGGCGGGAGCGGTGTGCGTGACGATGCGCTACTCGATTCGGCGCTTGCCAGACCGAAACAACTGGCTGCCTATGGCGACCCGCCACCGGACCTGGCGGCGCTTGCAGCGAGCCTGGCGTATGGCCTGGCCCGTAACCATCCATTTGTCGATGGCAACAAGCGCACCGCAGCAGTGGCCTGCGAAACCTTCATTGTGCTCAACGGCGCCACCTTGGTGGCGGGCGATCTGGAACTCTACGGGTTTTATATCGGCTTGGCGGACGGCTCGCTCGATGAAGCCGCTTGTGCCGCTTGGCTGCGTCCACGTTTGCAATCCCGGCACCAGCAGCGTGTGCATGAATCAGCACCGACCTACGGCTGAGTGACCGCCGGCGCGGCACTGTTCGTGCGTGCCGCGTGGCAGCACTTCTTGCTGAGCGTGGCAGGCATAAATAAAAGTGACCGCGCAACCAATCACCTGGAGAGTCGATTCTCTGTGGGCATGGCATGCGCCCGTTGCACGCCAATCTCCCTCACGCCGTCCCACTCCGGCTAACGACTGCACGCTACGCTCGTACTCGCCGTCTAAGCGTCTTTGGCTTCGGCACGCTTACGCGTTGCAGCTGCCTTCTTCGCGGCCGCCTTGCGCACTGCCGGGCCCTTGGTGCTTGCGGCTTTCTTTGCCGCTGCCGAACGGTCGCTGGCTGTGCGCTTTTTGGCAGCGCCCGCGGCCTGCGTGGACAGGGCCTGCTTGCCCACTGTCTTCTTGGCGCTGGTGTTCTTGCTGGCAGTCTTCAAGGCTTTCTTGGCGCCGGCCGAGCGTGTGGGCGACACCGGCTTTTTGGAAGTTGCAGCTGCGCTGTCCTGTGCGGCTTTCTTCTTGGTGGCTTTGGACGCGGAACCGGACGGTGCAACATCCACGCCATCGCGGCGCGCCTTGGACAGCCCGATCGCAATGGCCTGCTTGGTGCTTTTGACTCCATGCGCGCCTTCGCGCACCTGTTCGATTTCTTCTTTGACGTATTCGCCGGCCTGGGTACTGGGCGATTTTCCTTCGCGCTTGTCCTTGTCGGCAGCGCGGCGCGTTTTGATCTGTGGCATGGCACTTCCCGGGCTGTGGATGGCAGCCCGATGTAACAAGCGCGGCGTCAATATGCAGTGGGCGCAATACTCACCTGACGTTGAAGCGTGCCTGGCGCCATCCCAGGCCTGTGCATGCGCCTGGCTTGCGCAAGAATGAGCGCATCGGCGTACCCAGCAGATGTATGCGTCACCGCGCTCAGCTCACACTACGCTTCGCCAGCCGGTAGCGGCTCACCTTGCGCATCGTAGGCGGGTGGGTGATAGAAGTTGACCGTCTTCAATGGCGTGTGCCCGGTGTTGCGGATCTCGTGCGTTTCACCGCGCTCGATGGCGATCAGGCAACCGGCCTGCAGTGCATGCGCCTGCCCTTCGACCACTGCCACGCCGGTGCCGTCCACCACGTACAGCCATTGATCGGCGCCACGGTGACGATTGTCGGGCCCGCCTTCGCCCTCGCCCGGCGCGATCACCATTTCGGCGGCCTGCACGTGCCGCACCGAAAACAGCACCTTGAACGCATCAGTCAACGTCAGCTGTGCACTGCGCATGTGGCATCTCCTCGGGATTGCCGCGATGCTGGGCCGCCACGCGTCAACGCGCTGGCAACGCGCTCATGGGTGACGGCAGTACCACGCCCAGACCTGGTCGGGCAGGTGCGCCTGCAGCGGTAGATCCAGCGCACGATACCCATCAAGCACATCGCGTAGCGCGCGTTGCGCCGGCGTGGTGCCGAGCAGGCCATCCAGTTCGTCCGGGCTCAACTGCACGGCCGACCAGTCGTACAGGCGATCGATCCGCTGCGCCATCGCCGCTTGCAGCCAATCGCGCAGCACAAAGACGCGATACCCCTGCGTCTGCAGATCAGCCACTACCAGCTCCAGCGCCTGGCTCACGCCACGGAACCACTCGGTATGCCCGCCTGCCGTCGCACGGATGGCCAGGGGCGCCGGCGCGTTGTGCGCAAGCAACGGGCGGCGCAGTTGCAGCTCCAGGTCGCGCGCATCGCGCTCACGTTCGGCTTCCACCAACAGCCCGCGCTCCAGATCGAAAAAATCGAACCAACGCGGATGCAGGCTGCCGATGCGCCCCAATGGGTCGCGCGAGAAACCGATCTTGCTATGGTCTTCCCATTGGCACGGGAACACGTAGGTGAAGCAGCGTCCGTCGGTGGCGACCGTCGTGGCGCGGCGTGTCCGCGTGCTCACCGCTGCCCCGCACGCGCACGCACTGGCGCAGCGGGTCGTGACGGCGCCGGCGCCGGCTCCCAGCCGAAGACGCTGCGCCCGCCGTAACGGTGCGAATCGCGGCGTTCCTGTGCGATGTACTCCTCCACCGTGGGACCTTGCGCGCTGGCTTCGAGCCGGCGCGCCTGCGCGTCCAGCCGTGCGATCGCCTGCAAGCGTTCGTCATTGCCCAGTTTGGCCTGCTGCATCGCCTGCTTGAGTACGCCGATGGTGTGATCGAGCACGCGCGTGGGCACCGGAAACGGATGGCGATCCTTGCCGCCGTGGGCCAACGAAAAGCGTGCCGGGTCGCTGAAACGGCATGGCGTGCCATGCACCACTTCGGCCACCATCGCCAGCGAACGCAAGGTCCGCGCACCTACGCCAGGTACTTGCAGCAATGCGGTGAAATCGCGCGGGCCGGCTTCGGCGGCAGCGGCCAGGCTGGCGTGCAGCCGCCGGACGATCACGTTTTCGCTGCGCACGTCGTGATGCTCGGGCATGGACAGATGCGGTTGCTGCGCCGGGTCCCAACCGTGCCCGGCGAACAGATCGCCAGTCACCGGGCCTTGCGCAGCGGGCGCCGCTACAGGCGCTTCCACACCCGCAATCCGCTGCCATTCACGCGCTAGCTGATCCGGCGCGGTGCTGCGCAGCAACTCCACCTGCGCCTCACGCGAGGCGGCGGCCCGTTGATCTGCAAGATTGACGATCCTGCCCTGATGCGCCCCGTCGATGGCCGCATGCGGCGCATCCACGAAACTGCTCAGCCCCTCGGAGAGCCAGTGATACCGGCGCGCCTGCTTGCGTTGCCCATGCATACCCTGCTGCACCACCACCCAGCGGCCGTCATCGCTGACGATGAAACCGTGCAGGTACAGGTCGAAACCGTCCTGCACTGCCGCGCTGTCGACCTTGGCCACCAGCCGGCTGGCCTGCGCCAACGCCGCGCCATCGAGCCCCACCGCGTCGCCCACCGCCAGCAGCTCAGCCGGTGTGGCGCGCGAATGCCGGCCGCGCCCGCCACACACATGGATGCCCAGCTCGCCAGCCAGAGGCGTCATCCCACGCTTGAGCGCGCCGATCACGCTGGTGGTGATGCCGGACGAATGCCAGTCCATGCCCATCACCGCACCGAACGACTGAAACCAGAACGGATGCGCAAGCCGACCCAACAACTCATCGCGTCCATAGCTGTGCACGATGGCCTCGCACATCACCGCACCCAGTCGCGTCATCCGCTGCCCCAGCCATTGCGGCACGCGTCCGCCATGCAAGGGAAGATCTGCACTGCCGCCGCGCCGGCTCATGACTGCCACTGCTTGTTCATGCCACCAGAATACCGGCGCTGCGTCGCACCCGCTGGGACGCAGCTGTTGCAGCGCGCCGCATTGCTGACGAATTCAGTTCGAAGGCTTGCACCACCTCGCAGCGGATCAGCATGCCCTTCACGACAAGGGTGCAACCGTCACAGCGCTGCAGATGCGCGATATCACCTCGAATGAATAGAGGAGGTGGTCACTCTGCGTTGACCCCTTCGTCGTCAAGGTGGTGGCCCTCCTCAGCCACCGCCACGGGGTTCGCATGAATGCCACGCCCGCCACTGCCCATGAAACGGCACCGGCCACCGCCACTGCCCCTGCGCCGACTTATCCGGTGAATCTGCGCATCAACGGCCAGCCCTATCACCTCCAGCTCGAAGCCTGGGTCAGCCTGCTCGATCTGTTGCGCGACCGGCTCGATCTGACCGGCAGCAAGAAGGGCTGCGACCACGGCCAGTGCGGTGCCTGCACGGTGCTGGTCGATGGCCGCCGCATCAACAGCTGCCTGACCCTGGCGGTGATGCAGGACGGCGCCGACATCACCACCATCGAAGGCCTGGCCGATGGCGAGCAATTGCACCCGTTGCAGCGCGCCTTCATCGACCACGATGCCTTCCAGTGCGGTTACTGCACGCCGGGCCAGCTGTGTTCTGCGGTGGGCCTGATCAACGAGGGCAAGGCGCACGATCGCGATCAGGTGCGCGAGCTGATGAGCGGCAATCTGTGCCGTTGCGGTGCCTATCCGCAGATCACCGATGCGGTGATGGAGGTCCTGGGCAAGCCCGGCGACAGCCGCGACAGCGCCACCACGCCGTGGACGCCCGGGACGGTGCCGGCATGATTCCGCTCAGCTACGCGCGCCCGGACAGCATCGATGCCGCGCTCACCGCCATCGCGCCGCGTGGGGATGATCCGCACCCGGTACCCGCAGACGCGCCGGTGCGGTTGATTGCCGGCGGCACCAACCTCACCGACCTGATGAAGCTGCAGCTGATGCGGCCCAGCAGCCTGGTCGACATCAACCGCTTGCCACTGGACAGCATCACCACGCTGCCGGAAGGCGGGCTGCGCCTGGGTGCGTTGGCACGCAATGCCGATACCGCCTACCACCCGGAGGTGGAAACGCGCTATCCGTTGCTGAGCGCGGCCATCCTGGCCGGTGCCTCGCCGCAGATCCGCAACATGGCCAGCAATGGCGGCAACCTGCTGCAGCGCACGCGCTGCATGTATTTCTATGACCGTGCCACGCCCTGCAACAAGCGCGCACCGGGCAGCGGCTGTTCGGCCATTGGCGGGCTTACCAAGTACAACGCCATTCTCGGCGCCAGCGCGCACTGCATCGCCACGCATCCTTCGGACATGTGCGTGGCGTTGGCCGCGTTGGATGCGGTGGTGCATGTGCAGGGCCCGCAGGGCGAACGCGCCATTGCCTTCCCTGATTTCCATCGCCTGCCTGGCGACCATCCGGAGCTGGACAGCACCCTGGCGCCGGACGAGTTGATCGTGCACATCGACCTGCCCGACGCGCAGCGCTTTGTCGCCCACAGCGCCTATCTCAAAATCCGCGAGCGCCTGTCGTATGCGTTCGCGCTGGTGTCGGTTGCCGCCGCGCTGGATCTGACAGAGGACGGCAGCATCGGCGAGGTGCGCGTCGCGCTCGGCGGCGTGGCGCACAAGCCATGGCGCAATCCCGCTGCCGAGGCGCAGCTGGTGGGCCTGCCCGCCAACGCCGAGACTTTCGCGCGTCTGGCCGATGCGCTGCTGCAGGGCGCACAGTCGCAAGGCGAAAACGGCTTCAAGCTGCCGCTGGCGCGCCGCGCCATCGTGCGCGCACTGGAGGTCGCACGCGAGGGCACCATCGACAACCGCGGGCGCACCAGCGCGCTGGAGGAATCGCCATGAATGCACGCAGCACCGACCTGTCCAACACCGAACTGACGCCACCGGTTGCCGACCAGGGCACCGGCTTTCGCCCGACCGGTACCGGTGTCCCGCGCATCGACGGGCGCGCAAAGGTCACCGGCCAGGCACGCTATGCCGCCGAATGGCCGGTGCCGGACCTGGCCTATGGCGTGGTGGTCAGCAGCAGCATCGCGAAGGGAACCATCATCGGCTTCGACCTGGCAGCCGCGCGTGCGGTACCTGGCGTGCTGGACATCATCACCCATGAAAACCGTCCGCACATGCGCGGCATGGACCTGTTCTACAAGGACATGACCGCACCGGCCGGCTCGCCGTTCCGCCCGTTGTACGACAACACCGTGCTGTACAGCGGGCAGCCGATCGCCTTGGTGGTGGCCGAGACCTTCGAAGCGGCGCGTCACGCCGCGCATCTGGTGCAGGTGGACTACGCCCAGGAGCCGCACGACACCAACCTGATGACCAATCTGGACCGTGCGCACAAGCCCAAGGCGATGAAGGCCGGCTTCTCGCCGCCGCCCAAGGACAAGGGCGAGCCGGACACCGCGTTCGTCAATGCCGCCTGCCAGGTGCAGGGCGACTATTACAGCGGCGTGGAGCATCACAATCCGATGGAATTGTTCGCCTCCACCGTGATCCGTGAGGCGGACGGCCACTTCACCATCTACGACAAGACCCAGGGCTCGCAGAACAGCCGTTGGTATGTGTCGCACGTGTTTGGCCTGAGCAAGCGCAAGGTCACCGTGCGCAACCCGTATGTGGGCGGCGCCTTCGGTTCGGGCCTGCGCCCGCAATATCAGCTCGCATTGGCGGTGATGGCCTCGATCCTGCTGGATCGCTCGGTGCGGGTGGTGCTCACCCGCCAACAGATGTTCACCTTCGGCCATCGCCCGGAAACCGTGCAGCGGCTCAAGCTCGGCGCCGACCGCGACGGCACGCTGCGGGCGATCTGGCACGAGGCCATCGCCGAAACCTCGCGCATCGAGGATTACGTGGAGGTGGTGGTCAACTGGAGCGGCCAGCTGTACGCCTGCGACAACGTGCATCTGGGCTACAACCTGGTCAGCCTGGACCAGTACAGCCCGATGGACATGCGCGCGCCTGGCGCCACCCACGGCGTGCATGCGCTGGAGGTGGCGATGGACGAACTGGCCTACGAGGTCGGTATCGACCCGTTGGCGTTGCGGTTGAAGAATTACGCCGAGGTCAATCCGGCCGACGACAAGCCGTTCTCCACCAAGGCGCTGCGCGAGTGCTACCAGCAAGGCGCCGAACGCTTTGGTTGGGCGCAGCGCCCCATGCAACCACGTGCGCGCAAGGAAGGCAGCGAGTGGGTTGGCTGGGGCATGGCCACCGGGCAGTGGGATGCCATGCAGATGTTTGCACGTGCGCACGCCGTGCTGCATGCCGATGGCCGCCTGGTGGTGAGCAGCGCCGCCAGCGATATCGGTACCGGCACCTACACGGTGATGGCGATGATCGCCGCCGAGGCGCTGGGCCTGCCGCTGGAACAGGTGACCTTCCAGCTGGGCGATTCCACCCTGCCCGTCGCGCCGATCGAAGGCGGCTCCTCGCATGTCAGCACGGTGGGTTCGGCGGTGGATGGGGTCTGCGGCAAATTGCGCACCAAATTGTTCCGGTTGGCGCAGGCCTTGCCCGACTCGCGCTTTGCGCGGGTCAAGCAGGACGCTGTGGTGTTCGCCGATGGGGCCATTGCCTTGCGTGGCGATGCCGGCAGTGCGATTGCGCTACCAGCGTTGCTGCGCGCGGCCGAGCTGGAGCAGATCGAGGACAAGTTCCTGCTGCTGCCCAACGTGCTCAAGCAGCGCAAGTACACCCGTGCCACGCATGGCGCAGTCTTCGTGGAAGTACGGGTGGACGAGGAACTGGGCACGGTGCGGGTGACGCGCGTGGTCAGCGCGATTGCCGCGGGACGCATCCTCAACCCCACCACCGCGCGCAGCCAGATCATCGGCGGCGTGGTGTGGGGCATCGGCCAGGCCCTGCACGAACACACCCAGTCCGACCATCGTTTCGGGCGCTTCATGAATCACGACTTGGCGCTGTACCACGTTTCGGCCAACGCCGACATCCACGACATCGAGGTGATCTTTGCCGATGAAGACGACCGCGTGGTCAGTAGCCTGGGCGCCAAGGGCGTGGGCGAGATCGGGCAGGTCGGCGTGTCGGCGGCCATCTGCAATGCGATCTTCCACGCCACCGGCAAACGCATCCGCAGCACGCCGATGACGCCGGACAAGGTGATGGCGGACTGAGCGATTGGCCGCGGATGCGTCCATCCGCGGCTTGACCACGACGGCAACGCACGGGCTCGACATTGCACGATGTCGGGCCCGTCGCGTCTTGCGACTGCATCGCTGGCACTGCGCGTTGCACAGGCCAGCCCCTCCGAAGCGGCCACATCAAATGCGAACGCCATCGACGCGAATGCTGCGGCGCTGCTGTAGCGTGAGCGGACCTCCGCCCACCGCAAGGCTCGTATGGCACCGCGCACCACCCGTCGACAGTTGCTCCGCGGTGCGGCCACGCTGGCCGTGCTCAGCCGGGTCCCGAGCGGTTGGGCGCTGCCGCACGCCCCCGCGCACGGGCCGGCCTTCATCGAAGACCTGATTGCACGCATGACGCTGGAGGAAAAGGCCGGCCAGCTCAGTCTTTTCAGCTCGGCAGAACAGATCGACAAGGCCATCGTCGCCAACCCGATCCACAAGGACGCGGCCGGCCGCACCCAGCTGGCGGCAGCGCGCGCCGGGCAGCTGACCGGGGTTTTCAACGGCTCCAACGTGCGCTGGCATCGGCAGTTGCAGCAGGCCGCCATGCAGAGCCGGCTGAAAATCCCGCTGGTCTTTGCCGCCGACGTGATCCATGGCTACACCACGGTCTTTCCGGTGCCGCTGGGCGAAGCGGCCAGCTTCGAGCCGGAGCTGGCGCAACGCACCGCGCGTGCCGCCGCGATGGAAGCCAGCGCGGTCGGCATCGACTGGACATTCGCGCCGATGGTGGACATCGCCCGCGATGCCCGCTGGGGCCGCGGGGTGGAAGGCGCCGGCGAGGACGTGCAGCTGGCGCAGGAGTTTGCGCAGGCACGCGTGCGTGGCTTCCAGGGCGAGGCCGGGCTGGCGCATGCCGATGCGCTTGCCGCCTGCCCCAAGCATTTTGCCGCCTATGGCGCGGCCGAAGGCGGCCTAGACTACGCCCGCGTGGACATCTCCGAGCGTACGTTGCGCGAGGTGTATCTGCCTCCGTTCCAAGCCGCCTTCGACGCCGGCGCGGTGACCACCATGGCCGCGTTCAACGCGCTGTCGGGTGTGCCGGCAACCGCCAACGCCTGGTTGCTGGGCACGGTGCTGCGGCAGGACCTGCAGTACCGCGGCCTGGTGGTGTCCGACTTCACCGCCGACCAGGAACTGGTGGCGCATGGCGTGGCCGCCGACGACCGCGACGCGGCACGGCTGGCGTTTCTGGCCGGCGTGGACATCAGCATGGAGAGCGGCCTGTATCTGCGCCATCTGCCCGCGCTGGTGGCCGCGGGCGTGGTGCCGATGCAGCGCCTGGACGCCTCGGTGCGCCGGGTGCTGGGTTTCAAGGCGGCATTGGGGTTGTTCGACGACCCGTTCCGGCGTCTGCAGCCGGCACGGGCGCAGCCGCGCCAGCGCCAGGCAGACACGCTGGCGCTGGCGCGCGAGGCCGCCTGCAAGTCGGTGGTGCTGCTGAAGAACGAACGCGCGCTGCTGCCCCTGCAGCGCAGCGGGCAACGTATTGCGCTGATCGGGCCGATGGCGCGCGACTGGGTCAACCACGCCGGGCCATGGAGCCTGTTCGACCAGGAAGACCGCAACAACACCGTGGCCGCGGCCGTGGCGCGTGCCATGGCCGACCCGCAGCTGCTGCAGGTGGTGGACGGGTGCGGCTTCGACCAGCCGCTGCCCGGCGGCGTGCAGGCCGCCGTGGCGGCCGCGCGCACGGCCGACGTGGCCCTGCTGGCGGTCGGCGAGCCGATGACCTACTCCGGCGAGGCGCAATCGCGGACCGAGATCGTCCTGCCGGACGTGCAACAACAACTGCTGGCGGCGGTGGCGGCCACCGGCACGCCGGTGGTGTTGCTGCTCAGCACCGGCCGGGCGCTGGCGCTGCAAGGCCCGGCGCTGCAAAGCGCAGCGATCCTGGTCACCTGGTTCCTGGGTTCGCAGGCCGGCAACGCGATGGCCGACATCCTGTTCGGTGCGCAGGCACCCAGCGGCCGCCTGCCGGTGAGTTTTCCGCAGGCGGCGGGCCAGGTGCCCTACACCTACGCGCATCCGCCCAGCGGCCGGCCCAATCTGAACCCGGCCACCTTGCAGCCGTACACCACGCATTACCGCGACGTGCCCAATACGGCGCTGTTCCCGTTCGGCCATGGCCTGACCTACGGCCGCATCGACTACAGCGACCTGCGCCTGAGCGCACCACAGCTGACCGCCACCAGCCGCCTGCAACTCAGCGCGCGCATCGGCAACCGCGGCAGCCGCGATGCAGACGAAGTGGTGCAACTGTATGTGCGCGACCGCACCGCCAGCGTCACCCGCCCGGTGCGCGAGCTCAAGGGCTTCCGCAAGGTCAGGGTGCCGGCCGGCGCGAGCGTCGAGGTGCAGTTCGAGCTGCGCCGCGAGCACCTGCTGTTTGTCGGGCAAGCAATGACGCCGACCGTGGAGCCCGGTGTGTTCGATGTGTGGATCGCGCCGTCGGCCGAAGCCGATGGCGTGAGCGGCAGATTCGAACTGCTGGGATGAGCGCGGCGATGTCGCCGCAGTCGTTGCGCGTTGCGTTGCACTTGATTGCAGAGCCCGGGCATTGCAGCGGCGGCGGCAGCATCGCAACACGCGCCGGCTGTTGACGCAGCGGCCGGCCGGCGGCCACCCAAGGCATCAACGCGATACGTCGGCGCCAGCGTGCGCGACCACACCGGCGGTGCGCATTGCGCACGCGCATCCGGCGCGCTGCATCGCCGGCATACGCAGCCTGCGATGCCAGCCCTGCCTATTTCCCCGCCAGCACCTGCGCCAGAAACGGCGCCGTGCGGCTGCCACGCTGCCGCGCAACCTGGGCCGGCGTCCCCGCCGCCACCACGCTGCCACCGCCACCACCGGCGCCCGGCCCCATGTCCAGCACCCAGTCGCTGCTGGCCGCCACGCGCATGTCGTGCTCGACCACGATGACCGTGTTGCCGGCATCCACCAGGCCCTGCAGCTGGGTCATCAAGGTGTCCACGTCGGCCGGATGCAGGCCGGTGGTGGGTTCGTCCAGCACATAGACGGTGTCGCGGCGTTGCGCACGCTGCAACTCGCTCGCCAGCTTGATGCGCTGCGCCTCGCCGCCGGAGAGTTCGGTGGCCGGCTGGCCCAGGCGCAGATACCCCAGCCCCACTTCGCGCAACACCTGCAGCGGCCGCACCACGCTGGTGTCGTCGGCAAAAAAGTCGGCCGCCTGATCCACCGTCATCGCCAGCACCTGCGCAATGGTGTGCCCGCGCAGTTCGATCTCCAGGGTCTTGGCGTTGTAGCGTGCGCCGTGGCAGGTGGGGCACGGCGCATACACGCTGGGCATGAACAGCAATTCCACCGACACCGAGCCCTCGCCTTCGCAGGTGGCGCAACGGCCCTTGGCAACGTTGAAGGAGAACTGCCCTGGGTCGTAGCGCCGGCGGCGGGCGGTAGGCGTGGCGGCAAACAACTTGCGCACCGGGTCGAACAGGCCCGTGTAGGTGGCAAGGTTGGAGCGCGGCGTGCGGCCGATCGGCTTCTGGTCCACGCGTACCAGCCGGCGCACCTGCTCCAGCCCGCCCACGATCGCCCCACCCAACGGCAGCTGCGTGCCGCGCTCCAGCGGGTCCAGTGCCTCGTCTTCGTCTGCCGGCGCGTGCCCCAGGTGAGCCGCCAGCAGTTCCACCAGCGCCTGGCTCACCAGCGACGACTTGCCCGAGCCGGACACACCGGTGACGGTGGTGAACACGCCCAGCGGCAGATCCACGTCCAGCGCGCGCACATTGTTGCGGGTGATGCCGCGCAGCTGCAGCCAGCCGGTCGCCGCGCGCGCGCGGCTCTGTACCGGTGGCGGCGTGCCGAACAGATAGCGCCGCGTGGATGAGGCCTGCACCTGTTCCAATCCGGCAGGCGGGCCGCTGTAGAGCACCTGCCCGCCATGCACGCCGGCGGCCGGGCCCACATCCACGATCCAGTCGGCGTGGCGGATCACGTCCACCTCGTGCTCGACCACGAACACCGAATTACCGGCCGCCTTGAGCTGATCCAATGCACCCAGCAGCGCCTGCGCATCGGCCGGATGCAGACCCGCCGATGGCTCGTCCATCACGTACACCACGCCGAACAACTGCGAGCGGATCTGCGTGGCAAGCCGCAGCCGTTGCAGCTCGCCCGGCGACAGCGTGGGCGTGCTGCGTTCCAGGCTCAGATAGCCCAGCCCCAGCGCCTGCACCACGCCGATGCGCGCGCGCAGGTCGGCAGCGATGCGTTGCGCGGCAATCGCCTGCTCCGGGTGGCTGGCAGCGCCCTTCCTGCTGCCTTGCGTGCGCACATCGGCCTGCGCGGCCGGGCGCAGCAACTCGGCCACCTCGTCCAGCGGCCGTCGCGACAGCTCGCCGATATCCAGCCCGGCAAAAGTCACCGACAACGCCTCGCGGCGCAGCCGCTTGCCATCGCACTGCGGGCATTGCGTGCTGATCAGATACTGCGCCACGCGCTTTTTCATCTGTGCGCTCTGCGTGGTGGCAAAGGTGTGCAGCACATAGCGGCGCGCACTGGTGAAGGTGCCCATGTAGCTGGGCTCTTCCTTGCGTTTGAGGGCGCGCTTGACCTCGGCCAGGCTGTAGCCGGCATACACCGGCACCACCGGCTGTTCGTCGGTGTAGAGAATCCAGTCGCGGGTCTTCTTCGGCAGGCTGTGCCACGGCACATCCACATCGTGGCCCAGCGTGGTCAGGATGTCGCGCTGGTTCTGCCCATGCCAGGCGCCCGGCCAGGCCGCCACCGCGCGGTCGCGGATGCTCAGGCTGCGGTCCAGCACCATGGTCGCCTCGGTGGCGTCGTAGATGCGGCCCAGGCCGTGGCAGGTGGGGCAGGCGCCGGCCGGCGTGTTCGGCGAAAACCCGTCCGCGTAGATGATGTCCTGCCCCGGCGGATACTGGCCCGCACGCGAATACAGCATGCGCAACGAGTTGGAGATGGTGGTGACGCTGCCCACCGACGAACGCGCACTCGGTGCGCCGCGCGCCTGCTGCAACGCCACCGCCGGCGGCAGGCCATCGATGGAATCCACCTCCGGCACGCCGACCTGGTCGATCAGCCGCCGCGCATAGGGCGAGATGGAATCCAGATAGCGCCGCTGCGCCTCGGCAAAGATGGTGCCGAATGCCAACGACGACTTGCCCGAACCGGACACACCGGTGAACACCACCAGCGCATCGCGTGGAATATCCACATCCACATGCTGAAGATTGTGCTCGCGCGCACCGCGCACGCGCACCAGGCCGGAAGAAGCAGACATTGCGTTGGACATGACGGTAAAACCAGATCGACAAGGCCGCAGCCTAGCGTGCGCGGCATGCAGCCGATGTCAGCGCTTGCGGCCGGTGCTGATCACCCAGTGCTGATCGACCAGCGCGCGCCCGCACTCAGCCCGGTGCGTGCGCCGGCAGCGCCTGCTCGCCGTGGTCGGCCAATGCCTGCATCCGCGCGACCACGCCGCTGAACAGGCGTGCGGTGGCGGCGTTGCGGCTGCGGAAGATCTCTTCCAGCGCGGCGTAGTACCACAGCGTGCCGTCGCGGCCGGCGGTGAACACCTTGAAGATGTCCTGCCCCACCGCCGGGTTGTCCAGGTCCTGCACGATGGTGCGCGCGTTATAGAGCTTGTCGCAGCCGGACACCAGCAGCGCGCGCTCGGGCGTCTTGCGCAGGTGCTCCAGATAGGCCAGCTTGCGTTCGCGCCAATCGCGCTTGCGCGCACGCGCGCTGTTGTCCACCTCGGCCTTGTCTTCGGCGGTGGCATCGGTGCAGGCCATCACGATGTCGGCCACGGCGTCGCCGAACTGCGCGCGGATCGAGGCCTCGTGGCCGCCACCGCAGTCTTCCACCACGTCATGCAGCAGGCCGGCAATGGCCTGCTCTTCGTCGCCACCGCATTCCAGCACCAGTGTCGACACGCCCAGCAGATGGCTCAGATACGGAATCTGCGTGCCCTTGCGCACCTGTCCGGCATGGGCAATGCGCGCGTAGTCCACGGCCAGGGCGTAGCGTTCGGTAAGAGCGGTCATGGGGCGTCCGATGCGAGCGATGGTGACAGTATCGCCGAGCCCGACCACGCGCGGAGTGAGGATGCTGCGATGGGCCGTGCGCCCTCAATGACGCGCTGTTGCGGCCGATAGGACTAGGCTCGACCCACGCCGCATGATAGACCACGCCATGACCCAGATTCCTGTTTGCAACGCCTGCCGCGACGGCCAGGAATTTCCCACCGCCATCACCATGGCGTTCCAGCCCATCGTCGATGTCGCCACGCGCAGCCTCTATGCCGGCGAAGCGCTGGTGCGCGGGGTCAACGGCGAGTCGGCCGGCAGCATCCTGGCGGCGGTGGATGCGCGCAACCGCTATGCCTTCGACCAGGCCTGCCGCATCAAGGCGATCGAATGCGCCGCGCAGATCGCACTGCCCACGCTGCTGTCGATCAACTTCATGCCCAATGCGGTCTACAACCCCGAGCATTGCCTGCGCGCCACGCTCTCGGCTACCGAGCAATACGGCTGGCCGCTGGATGCCATCATCTTCGAGGTCAGCGAGCAGGAGCACCTCACCGACCCGGCCCACCTGCTCGACATCCTGCGCACCTACCAGGCCCGCGGCCTCAAGACCGCCATCGACGATTTCGGCGCCGGCTACGCCGGGCTCGGCCTGCTGGCCGACTTCCAGCCCGACCTGCTCAAGCTCGACATCGCCCTGATCCGCGGCGTCGACACCAACCGCAGCCGCCAGGCCATCGTCCTGCACGTCACCCGCATGTGCGAAGAACTCGGCATTACTGTCATCGCCGAAGGCATCGAACAACCCGACGAATCCCGCGCCCTGCGCGACATGGGCATCCACCTGCAGCAAGGCTACCTGTTCGCCAGACCGCAGATCGGCGCGCTACCGCAGGTGCACTGGCCGCACTAAGCACGCGCGCGCCAATCGCGCCCCCATCGGCACAAGCGCAATCGCCTGACACACCATCCGCACCCGAAGAAATCACCCAGCACGCAAGCCGATTCCCGATTCCCGATTCCCGATTCCCGATTCCCGATTCCCTATTCCCCAGCACTGGCAAGTTCAGAGACCGGCACCGGGTTGGCCTGATGCGCCAGGTATTGATGGACCTGCGCCACCACCGCCGCGCCCTCGCCCACGGCCGCAGCCACGCGCTTGACCGAGCCGGCCCGCACATCGCCGATCGCGAATACACCCGGGCGATTTGTTTCCAGCGGCAGGCAGGCCGGCACACCATCGCCGCGCGCGGTGCCGGTAATGACAAAACCGCGCTTGTCGGTTTCCACGCAGTTCTGCAGCCAACCGGTATTGGGGTCGGCACCGACGAACAGGAACAGGTGGCGCAACTCCACCCGTGTGGTTGCACCATCTGCGCGGGTGCGCAGGACGGCCGCCTGCAGGCCGCGATCGGGGTCACCGTCCAGCGCGGCCACTTCGGTGCCGGTATGCAGCTGCACGTTCGGCAACGCAGCGATGCGCTCGATCAGGTACTGCGACATCGACGCTTCCAGCCCGTCGCCGCGGATGATCAGGTGCAATTCCTTGACCCGCGGCGCCAGGAACGCCACCGCCTGCCCTGCAGAATTGCCGCCGCCCACCAGCGCCACCACGCCGCCCTCGCACAGGCGCGCTTCCACCGGCGAAGCCCAGTACGACACGCCGTGGCCTTCGAAGCGCTCCAATCCTTCGATGTCGGGGCGTCGATAACGCGCACCGGAGGCGATCACCACGGTGCTGGCCAGCACCTGTTTGCCATCGGCCAGGTCCAGATGCAGCGCACCGTCGTCGCGCCCGCATTCCAGCGTTGCGGCTTCGAGCGGGATGGCCAGCTCGGCGCCGAATTTCAGCGCCTGGTTGTACGCACGCCCGGCCAGCGCCTGCCCGGAAATCCCGGTAGGAAAGCCCAGATAATTTTCGATCCGCGCCGAGGCGCCCGCCTGCCCGCCGATGGCGCGCTGATCCAGCACCAGCACCGACAAGCCCTCCGAGGCCGCGTACACCGCCGTCGCCAGGCCTGCAGGGCCGGCGCCCACAATCGCCACGTCGTAGCGCTTGTCCGGGTCGATGTCCGGGGTCATGCCCAGGCAATGCGCGGCCTCGGCATCGCTGGGTTGGCGCAGCACGCGGCCACTGGGGCACACCATCACCGGCAGGTCGTGCTCCTGGATGCCCAGCCGCTCCACCAGCGCGCGGCCGTCGTCGTCGGAAACATCCATCACCGTGTTGGGGTAGCCGTTGCGGGTCAAAAAGCCCTGCAAACGGGTCAGATGCGGGTCGTCCGGCTCGCCGATCAACACCGAGCCGGAGGCATCGCCTTCGATCAGCCCCACCCGGCGCAGGATCAGCGCACGCATCACCACTTCGCCCACTTCGGCCGAGCTGATCATCAGCGCGCGCAGATGTGCAGTGTCGAACGGCAGCGCCAGGCAACCGTCCGGCCCGGCGCGCCCGGCCGCCAGCGACGCGCGCCCGGCCAGCTGGCTCACCTCGCCGGTGAACTGGCCGGGCGTGTGCAGCGTGATCGGTTTTTCGTTGCCCAGGCCGTCGCGGCGCACCACTTCGATGGCGCCTTCCAGCACCACCCACACCGGCGCGTGCGCATCACCCACTTCGAACACGGTCTCGCCAGCGCCGAACCGCTGCGCCGGCCCGCTGGCAAAGCGCCGCGTGATTGCCAACTGGCCCGCATCCAGCTCGGGAAACATCTGATGGTGGCGGGTCTCGTCCAGAGGCATGGATCGGCAGCGTTTGAAGGGGGATTGCATGCAAGCATGCGCAGTGGTGACGGCAATGGCAATCACTCGAAATAGGCACGGCAGCGCATGACACGCGGCACACGCGCCGCAAGCGCACGCGAGCGGAGGTGGCAGCCGACTGCGCACGGCCGCGTCCTGGCGCGTGCCTGCGCAGGCGAGCGCCACCGGGCCATCACATCTGCACGCACATCACGGCGACGGCGGCTCCCAGTGCGGGCCATGCCGGCCTGTGGCCATGCGCTCTGCCGGGCGCACGCGAAACACCACACTCAGGCGTTCGCCCACTGCGCGGCTGGTCTTGGGAATGCCATGGGTATGCGTTCGCTGCGACGCATGGCTCATCGCCAGCAGACTGCCCGGCGCCAGCTCCAGGCCGATGGCGCGTGCATGGCCAGTGTTGGCACGCAGGTTCATGCGTCGCGGCGTTCCCAGTGACACCAGCGCAATCGGATACGGCGCCACCAGCGTCGGCAGCGTGTCGTGATGCATCGCCACGCTGTCGCGCCCGTCGCGATACAGGTTCAGCCCCACTGCGTTGTACGGCGCGGGCACCACCGCCTGCACCGCATCGAGCAGGCAGTGCAACGGCAAGCCGGCAGGCAACGCGCCATCCAGCCGATAGGAGGCCAGCAGGCGCGGCACCTCGACCACGCGGTCGTACATCTCGCGCCGCTGGCTGCGCCAGTCCGCTGCATCGCGCAGCGCGTCGAAGCACGCCTGTGCCAGCGCCGGCGCAAGCAGCTGCGGCCAATAGCGTACGCCGCCTTCGGCATCGTCCAGCACCTGCAAGGGCGTGGCGGCAGTGTCGAACAGATCCATCGCTGCCATATGCGGGCTGGCGCAGGCGATTTCAGCACCACGTCCGCGTCACGCCGTGCAGCAACCCGACCAGTTCAGCTTCACGCAGCGGTACGCAAACAGCCGCGTCGTGTTCACGCCGGGCGATCAAGCATGCCTGTCCAACGTTGTGGAGCTCTCGCATGCATCGCACTTTTCCTGCCCACGTGGTGATCTCCGGCGCCTCCAGCGGCATTGGCCAGGCCACTGCCGAAGCCTTTGCCGAACGCGGCGCGCGCCTGGTACTGGCTGCACGCGGCGAAGACGCCCTGCAGGCCGTTGCCGAACGCTGCCGCGCACGCGGCGCCACCGTGCTGGTGGTGCCCACCGACGTCAAGCATGCCGACCAGGTCAAGGCACTGGCCACCGCCGCACAGAGTTTCCTGGGCCGCATCGATCTGTGGTTCGGCAATGTCGGTGTTGGCGCGGTGGGCAAATTTCACGAGGTGCCGATCGACGCCAGCGCTGCGGTCATCCACGCCAACCTGCTGGGGCGCATGCACGATGCGCACGCGGTGATCCCGATCTTCATCGCGCAGGGCCATGGCGTTTTCGTCAACATGATTTCCTCCGGCGGCTTTGCACCGACGCCGTATGCGGCAGCGTATAGCGCCAGCAAGTTCGGCCAGCGCGGGTTTTCCGAAGCGCTGCGTGCCGAGCTGGCCGACTACCCGCGCATCCATGTCTGCGACGTGTACCCGTATTTTGTCGACACGCCCGGCCTCACCCACGGCGCCAACTACGTGGGCCGGCGTCTGGGCGGCCCGCCGCTGATGCTGGACACCCGCACCGTGGCTGCAGCGGTGCTGCGCCTGCTCGACCGCCCGCGCGCCACCGTCGTACTGGGCGCGCCCGTGCACGCAATGCGCGCCGCACACGCACTGGCGCCCAATCTGCTGGCCCGCCTCACCCATCGCGTGTTTACGCGTTACTTCGCGCAGGCACCACGCGTGCTGCAATCCAGCGGCAATGTGCTCGGCCCGCCGGCCATTGCAGGAGGCATCGACGGCGGCTACCGCAGGCGCGCGGCAGCGCATCCACGCTCGCCCCGCAACACGCTGGTGATCGGCGCGGCAGCAGCGGGGCTTGCGGCCCTGGCCGTACTGGCGCTGCGGCGACGTTGAGGCACCGCCATCCTGCCGCCGCAATGGCTGGGCAACGCGTTGCATGCGATAGGCGGTAGTGGCGATTGGCTGGCAGTTGCACACCAACCGTGTGCAACGGATACCCGGCCGGCAGCGTTGCCTACAACGGCGTGCCTGCCGGTCCGTGCTGAACAAATCTGCCCGGCGTCTTGTCGTGTGGCGAACCCAACCGACAGCGCACTGCTGCCTGCGCCGCGCCCCTGTGGCTCGCCAGGGCGCTGTGCTACGGTCCGGCGCTGCATCCGCCGGAGCCGTTCGCATGCCGCATCGATTGATCGCATCTCCTCGTCTGCGCTGGCTGCTGCTGTTGGCCAGTCTTGCGGCCTTCACCGGCAACGCGGCAGGCCGCACGGCCGAGTCTGCCTTTGCCGCCGTAGACCCATTCATCGGCACCGGTGGCGAAGGCCACACCTATCCCGGCGCCACGGTCCCGTTCGGCATGGTGCAGCTGAGCCCGGACACACAGATCAAACCGCGCAAGGAAGCCTATGGCTGGGCTGCGGGTTATCGGCATAGCGACACCACCATTGTCGGGTTCTCGCATACGCATTTTTCCGGCTCCGGGCATTCGGACCTGGGCGACATCCTGCTGATGCCGCAGGTGGGCGAGATCAAGCTCGAACGTGGCGACGCGAACACGCCCGGCAGCGGCTACACCGCGCAGTTCGATCACAGCAGCGAACAGGCACAGCCCGGCTATTACGCGGTCACCCTGAAAGACCGCAACATCCGCGCCGAACTCACCGCCAGCGCGCGCGTGGGCGTGCATCGCTATCACTTTCCGAAGGGTGCGCCGGCGCATGTGCTGGTCGATTTGCGCACCAGCCTGTACGACTACCCGGGCAAGGTGCAGTGGTCGCGGTTGCGCGTGCGCAGCGATGGCACCGTCACCGGCTTTCGTGAAACGCGCGGTTGGGCGCCCGGCCGGCAACTGTATTTCGCCATGCGGTTTTCGCGCCCGCTCACCGCCACGCAACTGCACGACACCGAGCAGGACATGGCGTACAAGGGCTTCCCACCGCCCGGCGCGAACAACCCGGCGCAACGCGCGCAGATCGAAGGCCGGCAACTGGTGGGCGTGTTCGATGTGGCCAACGATGGCACCCCGCTGGTGGTGAAGGTCGCGCTATCGCCGGTCAGCGAAGCCGGCGCCATCGCCAATCTCGATGCGGAAGTGCCGGGCTTCGATTTCGACCGCGTGCGCGCCGATGCACGCACGCAATGGACGCAGGCGCTGGCAGCGATCGATGCACAAGGCACGCCGCAACAACGCACCCAGCTCTATACCGCGCTGTATCACACCCTGCTCGGCCCCACATTGTTCATGGACAGCGATGGGCACTATCGCGGGCCGGACAACGCCGTGCATCACACACACGGCTGGACCAACTATTCCACGTTCTCGTTGTGGGACACCTATCGTGCCCTGCACCCGTTATTGACGCTGGTGCAGCCGCCGCAACGCAGCAGTGACATGGTCAACTCGCTGCTGGCCGCACGCCGCGACAGCCCGTACGGCATCCTGCCAGTGTGGGCATTCCACGGCCTGGAAACCTGGTGCATGATCGGCTACCACGCGGTGCCGGTGATTGCCGATGCGTACATGAAGGGCATCGGTGGTTTCGACGCCGACGACGCCTTGCAGGCGATGGTGGCCAGCGCCGACTACGGCCCGTACGACGGCATCGCGCAATACCGCGAGCTCGGCTATGTGCCCATCGACGAAGAAGGCGAAGCGGCGTCCAAGACGCTGGAATACGCCTTCGATGATTGGACCATCGCGCGCATGGCCCAGGCGCTCGGCAAGCCAGAGATCGCCGCCGAATTCAACAAACGCGCCGGCAACTGGAAACACGCCTTCGACCCGGCCACCGGCTACATGCGCGCACGCACCCGCGCCGGCAATTTTCGCGAACCGTTCGATCCCTCCGCCAGCGGCTACGGCAGCGACTACACCGAAGGCAATGCATGGCAGTACTCGTGGTACGTGCCGCAAGATGTGGCCGGGCTGGCCGCCGCGCATGGCGGCGAAGACAAACTGCTCGCGCGCCTGGATGCGGTGTTCGACGCCAAGGTAGACCCCAAGGTCTTCGAGCACATGGAAGACATCACCGGGCTGATCGGCTGGTATGCGCATGGCAACGAACCCAGCCACCACGTGGCCTATCTCTACGCTTACGCCGGCCAACCCTGGCGCACGCAGGCGCGCCTGACCCAGATCATCGGTAGCCAGTATCACGCCGGCCCCGAAGGTCTGGCTGGCAACGACGACCTTGGCCAGATGTCGGCCTGGTACGTGTTCACCACGCTGGGCTTTTATCCGGTGGCGCCGGGCAGCAATCAATACATCATCGGCCGTCCGTTCCTGCCGCGCGCCGCGCTCAACCTGCCCAATGGCAAGCGCTTCAGCATCGTCGCCGATGGCCTGAGCGCGTCACGCCCGTATATCGGCAGCGCCACGCTCAATGGCCAGGCCTTGAACCGCGCCTACCTCACGCATCAGGAGATTCAGGCCGGCGGCGAGCTGCGTTTCCGCATGCAGGCCACGCCGAACCAGCAGTGGGCAACGGACCCGGCGCAACGGCCGTATTCGATGTCGGCGCAGCCCCGCTGATTCAGAAGTAGATGCCCATGCGCAGCCCGCAGGCGTCGCGCTCGACCACCGCCGGCAGGCTGCCGGCGGTGCCTGCCGCAATCCGCTGCGCACTCCAGCAGGCCGCCAGGGCGTCCAGCACATCGTCTGGCTGCGCGCAGGCACGCGGCACGCGCTCCAGCAGCGAGGCAACGCGCGCCGCGCCGTAGTGGTCGCCTAGCAACCGGCAGCGTTGCCGCTGCCCTTCGCTGCTTTTCTTCGCTGCAGCCAGGCCCGGCCCGCCGGCAAGCGCCGCAAACGAGACTTCCGGATGCACCTCGAACACCCGTGCGGCCCAGGCGGGGTCTGTCCGCAGGGCGTCGTCCCAATCGCGGATCTTGGGCAGCAACGCAAACGACTGCACGCCAAAACCACGCTGCTTCTCATGATCCAGCACGCGATGCAGCGCAGAGGCTTCCGCTTGCGTGCGTGCCTGCAAGATGCCGCGCAACGGCGCAGCAAAGATGCTGCACGCACGCCGCCCGCCCACGAATCGGCGCGCCTGCGCATCCGCCGCGCGCGGTGCGTGCTCGCTCAGCCCGATTGGGATATCCACGCCCAGCACGTCCACCGCAGGCAGGGCCACTGCCAGCGCAGCCACGCTTGGGTAATAGGCAAATGCCAGCAGGTCGCCGTTGTCCCACACGGCAATCCAGCCACTGCGCGCCCCATCGACGCCCACACACCAAGGTTGTTGCACGGCGACAGATTCTCTTGTGTGAAAGATGGACGAGGTGACCTTGGAGTGACGCGCACACAGCGTCGTCGCGTCACGCGTTCACATGATGCACAAGTTTTTTTCACCCGTGCACAGCAGCGGCGTTCCCACACTGGGCGGCATCGGTGCGCTGTGTCCGCGCGTACCGCGCCATCCCCCACTGCAGGAGTCCGTGCATGTCCAGCGCGAAGAACCAGTACGAAATGCAAAACCCCCTGACCCAATTCCCGCAGCCGCAGTTCCCGGAGCAAACCCAGGACGCGCCCGGCACCATCCATGCGCTGCAACCCAAGGCCGACCACGGCGAGCAGAGCTATAAAGGCTTTGGTCGCCTGCTCGGCCGCAAGGCGCTGATCACCGGCGCAGATTCCGGCATCGGCCGTGCCACCGCCATTGCCTATGCGCGCGAAGGCGCCGACATCGTGCTCAATTATCTGCCCGAAGAAGAACAGGACGCCGCCGAAGTGGTGGAACTGATCAAGGCCGAAGGCCGCAAGGCGATCCCCATCCCCGGCGACCTCAAGGACGAAGCGTTCTGCAACGAGCTGGTGGCACGTGCGGTCACCGAACTGGGCGGGCTCGATCTGCTGGTCAATATCGCCGGCAGGCAGACCGCCATCAAGGACATTGCCGACATCACCACCGAACAGTTCGACGCGACCTTCAAGACCAACGTGTACGCGATGTTCTGGTTGTGCAAGGCGGCCATTCCGCATCTGCCGCCGGGCGCGTCCATCATCAACACCGGTTCGATCCAGTCCTACCAGCCCTCGCCCACCCTGCTCGACTACGCCTCCACCAAGGCGGCCATCGTCAACTTCACCAAGGGCCTGGCCCAGCAGGTTGCGGACAAAGGCATCCGCGTCAACGCGGTCGCACCCGGCCCGGTATGGACGCCGTTGCAGCCCAGCGGTGGCCAGCCGCCGGAAAAGATCCCGGATTTCGGCTCAGAAACGCCACTCAAGCGCGCCGGCCAGCCGGTGGAAATGGCCCCGCTCTACGTCATCCTGGCCACGCAGGAATCCAGCTACGTTACCGGCGAAGTGTTCGGCGCCACCGGCGGCCTGCTGTTGTCTTGAGCCGGCCCGACGCGCAGTTCAAACGCGATGCCAGCGACACCTTGCCGATCGCTGCCTATGCAGCGGTCGGCGACGGGCGTTCGGTCGCCCTGTGCGGCGCCGACGGTAGCATCGACTGGTGGTGCGTGCCGACGATGGACTCACCTCCACTGTTCGATCGCCTGCTCGATGCGGGCGCAGGCGGCTATTTCGCCTTGACGCCGCGCACCCTGCAGCAGGTAAGCCGCCGCTATCGCGACGGCAGCAATATTCTGGAAACCATCTTTACTACCGACACCGGCAGCGCGCGCCTGACCGAGTCGCTCAATAGCGGCGAAGCCGGCCGCCTGCCGTGGTCGGAGTTGGCACGCCGTATCGAAGGCATCGACGGCGAGGTGCTGTTCGATCTGGTTTACCGCCCCGGCACCCGCGCCGGCGAGGCAACGCCCTGGCAAAGCGAAACGCCCAACGGCCGCGTACATCACATCGGCCCGTTGATGACGATGCTGCGCTTCGACAGCGCAGCCGTCGATGTCACCCACTGCGACGATCGCGGCGTGCATGCAACGCTCAGCGCACGCGCGGGCGAGACGCATGTGGTCGCCCTGCTGGCTGCCGAAGACGATGCCCTGCCAGTGCCGTCGCTGGCCGATATCGATGGGCGCATCGACCGCAGCGACGAAGAATGGCGCGAATGGAGCGGAAATCTGCGCTACGACAACGGTTATCGCAGCGAGGTGATCCGCTCGGCATTGGCACTGAAGTTCCTGTGGTTTTCGCCCACCGGCGCAATTGCCGCGGCGGTGACTACCTCGTTGCCCGAGCAGATCGGCGAGAACGGCAATTGGGACTACCGCTACGCCTGGGTGCGCGATGCGGCATACACCACCAAGGCGTTTTTGCGCGTGGGTGCATTGGCCGACGCCAAGGCCGCTTTCAGCTGGCTGATGCGCACCATCCGCCGCCACCGCCCCGGCGTGCGGCCGTGCTACACGCTCGATGGCGACCTGGTGCCGGACGAACGCGAGATCGACATCCCCGGCTACCGCAACACCCGCCCGGTGCGCGTGGGCAACACCGCCAATAACCAACTGCAGCTGTGCCTGTATGGCGACATCTTCGAGATGGCAGCGCGCTTTTTGGATGCCGGCCACATCTTGGACCAGGAGACTGCCCGCCAGCTGTTCGAACTCGGCAACGAATGCGTCAACAGCTGGATGCGCAAGGACGCCGGCTTCTGGGAACTGGAGGCCAACGAGCACTACACCATGTCCAAGGTGGAATGCTGGCTTGCATTGCGCCGCGCCAGCGAGCTTGCAAGGGCCGGGCACTTGTCCAGCGCCATGCTGCCGCGTTGGGAGCGCGAACAACAGCGCATCCTCGATTGGATCGACACCCATTGCTGGTCGGACGCAAAGCAGTCGTACACGTTTTACGCCGGCACCGAGGATCTTGATGCCAGCCTGCTGCTGGCATCGCGCTTCGGCCTGGGCGGCCCACGCCGCGAGCGCATGATTGCCACACGCGATGCCATCCGCAAGGAACTCGCCACCGGCGCACTGGTGCACCGCTACAGCGGCATGCAAACCCGCGAAGGCAGCTTCACCGCCTGCGCCTTCTGGATGGTGGAAGCCTACGGCCTACTCGGCGATCGCCAGGAAGCCAGACGCTTGTTCGAGTGCCTGCTGGAGCAGCAAGGCAACGACGTCCACCTGATGCCGGAAATGGTGGATGCCGCCACCGGTGAAGCCTTGGGCAATCTACCGCAAGGCCTGAGTCATCTTGCACTGATCCATGCAGCGCTCGCTGTGGATGGCATATAGGCCCCCCCGAAGTGGCAACCCACGCCGTGCGCCGGAATAAGTGCGGCGCACGAAAGCTGGCGAGCAGTCGTCAGGCGAAGATGTACGGCCCGGAGCAAACGCAGTATGAATGGCATATACCGAATCCGCGCACCGGCGGCGCCCGCCTGGCGGTGAGCGCAGTCGCTTTCTTAGCCGCTCTAAACTACCGAGAGGCCTCCCCTTCTCCCACCGGGAGAAGGTGCCCGAAGGGCGGATGAGGGCACGCTTGCTCGCGATCCAACCGGCCATCGGCGTCCCACCTACCGCGCCATCACCACTGTCTGGATCGCATGCGCCGGTATCTCCAACTCGCTCGACGCTTCACCCACATACAGGTTGTAGCGAATCGCCACGTCGCCGGCATTCATCACTACCGTCGCCAGTGACCCATCGCGGTTCGCAAATGCGGTGGTCATCAGATTACTACGGCTGCTGGCCGCACTCACCCGCCGCGCACCCGGCCGGATGAACTTGGAAAAGTGGCCGATATACCAATAGCTCGGCGTATACGTGACCTCACCGGTGCGCGTATCTGCATGCACCGGCGCAAAGCAGTAATTGCCCACGTGATTGGGCCCGCCGTGTTGGTCGAGCAGGATGTTCCAGTCGGTCCAGCCCACAGCGCCATGATTGAGGTCGTTGATGATGGCGGTGCCGTAGCGCTCGCCATTGGGCCAATACTGCAACTTGGCGGCATCGAACTTTTCCACCGCCGCCTCGGTCAGCAACAGATGCTTGTCCGGGTAGGCCTGCGCCACTGCCGCCACGTTCTCCACCATCGGCTCAAATCCGGCCCAGGTTTCGTACCAGTGGAAGCCCATGCCCCAGGCATATTTGGCCGCCTCCGGATCGTCGAAGATCACATGCGCGCGGTGCACCATCATGTCGCGGTTGTGATCCCACACGATGATCTTGCGATCGCCGTAGCCGGCGCTCGCCATGGTCGGCCCCAGGTGGTTCTTCAAGAAATCGCGCTCTTCTTCGGCAGAGAACAGCATCGACTCCCAGGTCTGCACCGCCATCGGTTCGTTCTGCAGGCTGATGCCCCAGATCGGGATACCCGCCTTCTCGTACGCCGCAATAAACCGCGTGTAGTAACTCGCCCAGGCCTGCGCATACTCCGGCAATAGCTTGCCGCCCTTGAGCATGGTCTTGCTGTCTTTCATGAAGGCCGGCGCGCTCCACGGGCTGGCAAACGTGGTGAGCGTACCGCCTGCGGCAGCGATGGCCTGGCGCAACATCGGGATGCGATACCTGGCATCGTGCTTGACCGAAAAACTCTTCAGCGCCGCATCGCCCTCCTTGATGTAGGTATAGCTGCCGCTACTGAAGTCCGAGCTGTGGATGGTGGTGCGCGCCAACGTGTAGCCAATGCCGCTCTGTGGATCGTAGTAGGCGGTGAGCAGCGCGCGTTGCGCACGCTTGGGCAGCTTGGCAAAGGTCTCTGCGCTGGAATCGGTGATGGCCCCGCCAATCCCCAGCAACTCCTGAAACTGCCGCTGCGGATTGACGAAGATGGAGTTCTCCTTCTCGGTCAACACATGCCCGGCGACAGGAGCGGCCGCTGTACTGGCGCGCATCTGTTGCGTGGCGCCTTGAGAGCTGGTGTAGATGCGCAACGCGCCATCGCTGCGCGTCGCTGGCGAGGTCGCATCTGACGCTGCTGGGGTCGCCGCGAGCGCCGCGGCCGCCGTTGCGGCACTCGCGCTGCTCACCGTGCCCAGCCCAATCCCCAGCATTCCCACCACCGACCACGTCATCGCTCGCTTCACTGCGCACCCTCCCAGGTAGATCGCGCAAGCCTAACCGAGCAGCGCGCCGCAACATGACACAGCAAACGAGCGCAAGCGCGCATCAACCTCCCCTTCTCCCTCTGGGAGAAGGTGGCGCGCAGCGCCGGATGAGGGTACGTGCACACGCAGCAGTGCCAGCCACGCATGCAATGCATCGCCAACAACCTGAAGTAGAAGATTGCAATCCGCACCAATGCCAGCAACCGCACCCTCACCCCAACCCCTCTCCCGCAGGGAGAGTGGCTAATCACCCGCGCGACAAACGATCCAGGATGCCTGGCACTTCCGGCGGAATCTCACGCGCCAGAAATCCCACCGTGCCGATCCGCTTCGCCAACTGCTTACCCGCAGCCGCATGCACAAACACACCCCATAGTGCCGCGGTCAGCGCATCGCTACCGCGCGCAGCAAACCCTGCAATCATCCCGGCCAAGGTGTCGCCAGAGCCCGACGTGCCCAGACCTGGCACGCCACCACGGTGTACCCACAGCGCACCGTCTGGCCCGGCGATAAAACTGTCCGGGCCCTTGACGATGACCACGCTGCGCATCTTCTTCGCAAATGCCAGCGCGTACTCACCGGGCGCCGCCTCCACCGCGGCCTTGTCGTCGCCAGCCAATGTCGCCATCTCACCGGCATGCGGCGTCAGCACGAACGGGCGGCCAGGCGGCGCAAGCAAGGTGCGCGACAACGCGCCGGCATCCAGCACCAGCGTGCACACTGCCTTCTGCGCGGCGAGCTTCACGAGTGCAGCGGTTGTCGAAGACGATGCCATACCCGGCCCGATCACTGCTGCATCGCATGCAGCCAACGCCGCCTCCAGCGCACGATGCCCACGCGTAATCTCGCCCTGCCCGTTTTGCGCCAGCCCCAGCACCAAGGCTTCCGGCACCGCCAACGCCATGCCGGGTGCCACGCTCGCCGCCGTGGCGATCTGCAACTTGCCCGCGCCTGCACGCAAGGCCGCCTCGCCCGCCAACAAGGCCGCACCCGGCACACGCATCGAGCCGCCCACGATCAACACGCGCCCACGCTGCTCCTTGTCGCCGCCCGGCGGTGGCAGCGGCATCGCGCGCAGCGCAGTAGCGTTCAAGGTGCGCAGGCGAGCGGCGGCCATCAGCGCGCTCCGGCCGGCCGGTCGGATTCGGTGGTCACCGGCTCCTGTGCCAGCTCCGGCGACACGAACTTGGTCCGCACCAACTCCAGCGATTGCCCGTCGGCCGCAGCGGCGTATTCGGTGACCCCACAATTAGGCACATCGCCCTCGCGATCGATGCCCAGGATGGTGGCCTCGTCCATCCGCTCGATCAGATAACGGAAGCAATTGACGATCACCTGGTGCCCCACGATCAACACGCGCGCGCCCACATGGTTGCGCTGTAAATCGCCTACGATGCTGCGCAGGCGGAAGATCACATCGCACCAGCTCTCGCCACCGGGCGGGCGAAAGTAGAACTTGCCCACCAACTTGCGCTGCTCGGCCAGCTCCGGGAAGGTCGCAAGAATGCCGGCCGTGGTGTAGCGGTCGAGCACGCCAAACTCTTTCTCGCGCAGCCGCTCGTCCACGCTCACCGCAGCGTCCGGTTGGCCCAGCGCCCGCGCCACCGCCGCAGCTGTCTGCCGCGCACGCACATAGGTGGAGCTCAAGATCAAGGTCGGCCGCTCGTGCTCGGGCAACCCGGCCATCCATGCACCCAACGCCTCGGCCTGGCGCTCGCCCAATTCCGACAACGGCACATCCGCATCGCGGTGCTCCAGGTCGATCAACGTGGCGCCATTGGACTCGGCCACATCGCGCGCGACATTGCCCGCGCTCTGCCCATGCCGCACTACCCACAACCGCGCCGGCCACTGCGCCGACACCCCTGCAACCGCACTGTTCTCACTCACATGCATCTCCCGCAACCGAGCATCACGTGTCGCACAGCGGCCGTGAAAAAACGGTCGATCACCGCATCTGCACTAATTGCAACGCAGCGCACGCAGCACCCATGACCAATGGCCTACAGCCAAGCGAACGCAACGGACGACTAACGCAACGCCGCTATACTGCAGACCCCCGCCTACCTGCTCCCCATGTCCAACGTTCTGCTGCTACGCACGGCGAAAGAGCGCGAAGAACTGCGCCTGGAAGAGGTGCTGGACGCCACCGAACAGTGCATCGACGAGATTGGCCTGGGCGCCACCAGCTTCGAGTTGATTGCCGAGCGCGCCAAGGTCTCCTGCGGCAGCCTGCTGCAGCGCTTCGAAGACAAGGACGCCCTGGTGCGCGCATTGCTGGAGCGCAACTACATGCGCGCCATCCGTCAGATGTGGCTGGTGGAACGCCCGGCCAACGTGCACGTGGTGGACTTCATCGCCGGCCTGCTCGAAGACTGGCTGCTGCAGGAAATCAACATCAAGCGCACCCGCATCGACCTGGAACTGCACCTGGCCACCCTGCGCGACCCGGTGCTGGCCGCCTTCATGCGCCGGCAGAGCGCATCGCTGATCGAACACCTCAGCGCCCTGCTCAAGCGCCTGCTGCGCGGCCACGCCGACCCGGCCAGCAGCGAACAGGAATTCCAGGCCCGCGTCTTCGCCGTCGCCGCCATGTGCGGCGGCCTGCACAACGTCATGACCAGCGGCATGGAACTCAACCGCATGCATCTGCAGCTGATCCTGCGCGAGAGTTTGTCGGGGATTTTGAAGTCTGCGCCGGTGTAGTAGCGCTACTTCTTTCCGCCTGATTCTTCCAGACTCGCCGGCCACTGCACTTGCTTCAGCGCATGGGTCATCTGATCGGCAAGCAGCTCCAGACAAAACGCCAACTCGTCCATGCAGATGGCTGGCTGCCTTGCCTGCTCTTCGGCCTGCGTGCGTGGCTGCGCCAGACGCGCCAAAAATCGCATGTGGTCGCGCAGCTGCTGCAAGCGGTATTGCGCACCTTCTGGCAGGTAGTAGCCAGCGTTCGCATCTAAGTGACGATGAGCCTCGGTCATTGGATCTCCCGCATTCAAAAATAAAGCGAAACCACCGTTGTCGGAGGTGGCGGGCCGCTGCACGAGGAGTTCCGAGGCTCCGTGCTGAGATCGTGCTACCGGTTTCAAGGCGCGTCAAGACATCTGAGCCGCGCACCTCACAGGCCTTGACCTCAGTTGATGAACGTCCCGGCGCGAGAGACCGGATGGGACTCGACCCCACGAATCAGTGAACCTGCGACCCGCACAAGTCCCTACGAATAGAGTGCACCTACTACAATGCCTTTTCACGAGATTGAGCCAATCGGAGACGAGGCATGACGCCGGAAATCAAGGCAAGGCAGCTGATTGACGGCAAGCTTGAGGCAGCCGGCTGGGTCGTTCAGGACGCCAACAAGATCAACCTGGGCACCGCGCGCGGGGTCGCCATCCGGGAGTACCCCACCGACAGCGGGCCGGCCGATTACGTTCTCTTTGTCGATCGAGACCCGGTCGGCGTCATCGAGGCCAAGCGCGACGAAGCCGGCGAAAACCTGACCGTGCACGAATCCCAGACCGAGCGTTATGCCAAAGCTGCCCTCAAATGGCGCAAGGGCACTCAGCCGCTATGGTTCCTTTACGAAAGTACTGGCCAGATCATCCATTTCACAAACGGGCGCGATCCAAACCCGCGCGCCCGTGAGCTGTTCCATTTCTTCCAGCCTCAAACGCTCGCCGACTGGGCGGCCGAGAGCAACACTTTGCGCCACCGGCTGCGGGAGTGCATGCCTGCCTTGCCCGAAGAGAATCTTCGCGACTGCCAAGTCAGCGCGGTCACGGGGCTGGAGCGCTCCCTGGCCCAGAACAGGTCACGCGCCCTGGTGCACATGGCAACCGGCGCAGGCAAGACCTTCACCGCCATCACCTCCGTCTACCGGCTGCTCAAGTTCGGTGGAGCCAAGCGCATCCTGTTTCTCGTGGACACGCGCAATCTTGGAAAACAGGCACACCAGGAATTCATGGCGTATACGCCACCAGACGACGGCCGCAAATTCACTGAGCTTTACAATGTCCAGCGTCTGACCAGCAGCCACATCGACCCCCATGCCCAGGTGTGCATCAGCACCATCCAGCGCATGTATTCCATCCTGTCCGGGCAGCCAATTGACGAATCGGCTGAGGACGTCTCGATGGCCGAGCTCCCCTCGGCGATCAAGCAACCCAGGCCCGTCGTGTACAACGCATCGGTTCCTATCGAGACCTTCGACTTCATCGTCATCGACGAATGCCATCGCAGCATCTACAACCTGTGGAAACAGGTACTCGACTACTACGACGCCTTCCTGATCGGCCTGACCGCCACGCCAGACAAACGCACCTTCGGTTTTTTCAACGAAAACATCGTGGCCGAATATAGCTACGAGCAGTCCGTTGTGGACGGCGTCAACGTTGGTTACGACGTGTACGAGATCGACACCAAGATCACCAAGGCTGGCGCCGAGCTCAAGGCCAAGCAGTGGGTTGACCATCGCCACCGCGAAACCCGTAAGAAGCGTTGGGCAGCGACTGATGAAGACGTGGCCTACACCAGCAAAGAACTTGACCGCTCTGTGGTCAACCCCAGCCAGATCCGCAAGGTGGTCGAGGCCATGAGAACTGCGGTCGAGACAAGCATATTTCCCAACCGCAAGGAAGTCCCCAAGACGCTGATCTTCGCCAAGACTGACAGCCATGCCGACGACATCATTAAGGCCGTGCGTGAGATCTACGGCGAGGGCAACGCCTTCTGCAAAAAGGTTACCTACAAGGCTGATGAAGACCCCGATACCGTCCTGTCCAATTTCCGCAATGACTACCATCCGCGCATTGCGGTGACCGTGGATATGATTGCCACCGGCACCGACGTAAAGCCGCTGGAAGTGCTGTTGTTCATGCGCGACGTCCGCAGCAAGGGCTACTACGAGCAGATGAAGGGGCGCGGTGTTCGTAGCCTGGATAAAGAGTCGCTCAAGAAGGTCAGCAATAGCGTAGACAGCGATAAGACCCGCTTCGTCCTGATCGACGCGGTGGGCGTAGAAAAAACGCTCAAGACCGAAACCCGTCAGTTGGAGATGAAGCCCGGCGTTAGCCTGGACCAGTTGCTCAAGAGCATTGCCGTCGGCGGTCAGGACGAGGACACCGTGCTCAGCCTTGGCAATCGGCTCGTCCGTCTCAACAAACAGTTGGATGACAAGGCACTGGCGCGCATCAAGCAGACCGCCAAGGGCCTCAGCCTGCCCGAGTTGGCGCGTCAGTTGGTGAACGCCGTAAACCCGGACCTGGTCCTGGCCGACGCACTGGATACGGCAAAGGCTGCGGGCATCACTCGCAGCGCAGAGACGATCACCCCCGATGAACTTAACGCTGCCCGCGCCAAGCGCATCGCCGCCGCCTGTCGCCCCCTGGATGACCCAGCGTTGCGTGACGCAATCGAATCGGCACGCCGTGAGCGCGAACAGTTGATCGACCACATCAATCTGGATGAAGTCACCTTCAGCGGCTACAGCGCACAGGCCGAAGCTCAGGCGGAAGCGACCGTAAAAGCTTTCCAGGCTTACCTACAGCAGCATAAGGATGAGATTGCCGCGCTGAGCTTCTTCTACGCCCAGCCCTATCAGCGCCGGCCCTTAACCTTCGCCATGATCGAAGAATTGCACGAAGCCCTGGAACGCCCGCCACTGATGCTGACGACTGACCGCCTGTGGTCGGCCTATGCGCGCGTGCAGACCAGCAAGGTGGCGGGTGCTAATACGCGCCGACAGCTGACCGATCTCGTGTCGCTGGTGCGCTTTGCGCTTGGCTTTGACGATGAACTGCGCCCCTATGCCGACAGCGTAGACAAACGCTTCCAGGCATGGATTTTCCGGCACAATGCGCGCCGCACCACTTCCTTTACGGCAGAGCAGACCGAATGGCTACGCTTGATCAAGGACCAGATTGCATCCAGCTGCGCGGTCAGCCGCGAAGATTTCGACTACGCCCAGCTGGCTGCCAAGGGCGGCCTACAGAAGGCGTGGAATGTATTTGGGGAACAGCTCGATGAGCTGCTTGATGAAATGAATGAGGAACTCGTAGCTTGAAGAACAGTAGTGCCGAGCTTCCACATGGATGGAACAAAGCGACACTCGGCGATCTAATTACTTTGATCGTTGGTGGAGGAACGCCATCAAGAAATGTTGCAGCGTATTTCGATGGAAACACTCCTTGGTTCACAGTCAAGGACTTAAAGTCTCTTTACCCCACAGATGCTGAAGAGCACATTTCTGATGACGCGATACTCCGCAGTGCCACTAGCCTGATTGAGGCAAACACTCTAATAATAGCAACACGAATCGCACTCGGAAAAGCAATAATTCCAAATGTTCGCTGTGCAATCAATCAAGATTTGAAAGCTTTGTACTTAGGCCGCGACGTGCCTCCAAAGTTTATTTTATATTGGTTTATGGCGAACGATCAGATGATTAAATCTCATGGGTCGGGAACCACTGTAAAGGGCATACGACTTGAGCATGTCAAGGAGTTCCCGTTGAAAGTGCCGCCCGCAAGGGAGCAGTGCCGCATCGTCGATAGGATCGAAGAATTACTGTCCTATCTCGATGCCGGCATAGCCGAAATGAAGTCGGCGCAGCGCAAACTAGCGAAGTATCGCCAATCGCTGCTGAAGGCTGCCGTAGAAGGCACCCTCACCGCCGACTGGCGTGCTGCCTACGCACAAAACTGCGAAACGCAGGAAACTGGCGCCGAGCTCCTGCAACGCATCCTCACCGAACGCCGCACCCGCTGGGAAGCCAAGCAACTCGCCAAATTTGCTAAGCAAGGCAAGGCACCACCCAATGGTTGGCGGATAAAGTATCTAGAGCCCATTGCTCCCAACGTCGACAATCTTCCTGCATTGCCAGATGGTTGGACCTGGGCGAGCGTTGATCAATTGTCCCCAGACGACCTAGCAAATGGCAGGTCAGTCCCCAGCTCAATTTCAGGCGCCAAAGTCCTAAGACTCACTTCCGTCAAAGAAGGAAAAATCGACCTTTCTGAATTCAAACACGGCAACTGGTCTGATGACGAAGCCCGACAATTTCTTGTCGCCGAAGGAGATCTGCTGATCATCCGCGGCAATGGATCACTATCACTGGTAGGCAGAGCAGGAATCGTCACTAGTGTTACCGAGCAAGTAGCTTATCCGGATACGATGATCCGCTTGCGCATCGTCGATTCAGTAGTAAGAACACGATGGGTAGCTGCCCTGTGGGATTCATCTTTAGTGCGAGGCCATATGGAAGCGCGGGCGCGCACCTCCGCCGGGATATACAAAATCTCCCAACCAGATATTATCTCAGTCGTTGTTCCTATTCCTCCAATTTCGGAACAGGACAAAATATTGACAGTTTTAGATCGCAGTGCAGATGATTTCCAAGCGCTTCAGGACTCATTAGTGATTGCTGAAAGGCAGTCCAGTGCCCAACGCAAAAATATTCTCAAAGCCGCTTTCAGTGGCGAGCTTGTCCCACAAGATCCAAACGACGAACCAGCCAGTGTGCTGCTGAAACGCATCCGCGCCGAGCGCGTCGCAGCCGATGCGAAACGTACAGGCAAAACTGCGCGAAAGACCAAGGAGCGCACATGAGTGACAGCCAGGGCGAACTCATCCTGTACCGCACAGAGGACGGCCAGGCTGATATCCAGCTACGGGCAGTAGATGGCACCGTGTGGCTGAATCAAGCCCAGATTGCCGAGCTGTTCGACACCACCAAGCAGAACGTCAGCCTGCATATCCGCAACGTGCTGGACGAGGGGGAATTGACCGCCGAGGCAACTGTCAAGGAATCCTTGACAGTTCAAACCGAGGGCAAGCGCGAGGTAAGTCGGGTGGTACAGACCTACCGTCTTGAGATGATCCTTGCAGTGGGCTATCGGGTACGCTCTCCCCGCGGTGCACAGTTCCGTCGCTGGGCCAGCACGGTGCTGGCCGAGTACCTCGTCAAGGGTTTCGCTATGAACGACGCCCGCTTGAAGGACGCCGAGCGGGTCGATTACTTCGAGGAACTTCTGGCGCGGATCCGCGATATCCGTAGCTCGGAGAAGCGCTTCTACCAGAAGCTGCGCGACCTGTTCAAGGAAAGCAGCAGCGATTATGACGGCACGGCGCAGATGGCCAAGACCTTCTTTGCCACCATCCAGAACAAGCTGGTCTTTGCCATCACCGGCAAGACGGCCGCCGACCTGATCGTGAGCCGCGCCAATGCCGAGGCGGAGAACATGGGCTTGACCAACTGGCCGACTCCGCGCATCCGCAAGGCCGACGCCATGGTATCCAAGAACTACCTGCACGCCGACGAGCTGTACCAGCTCAACCGGCTGGTGACACGGTTCCTGGACTTTGCTGAGGACCGGGCGCTGCGCCGCATGGAAACCCGCATGGCGGACTGGATTGCACAGACCGACCGCTTTCTGGCATTTGACGAACGGCCGATCCTGAGCAATGCGGGCCAGACCTCTCACGACCAGATGGAATCGGTCATCGGCGAACGGTTCACCGCGTTCGATAACCGCCGACGCGACGCAGAGCGGCTTGCTGCCGAGCAGGAGGCCGCCGCCGACCTGGCACACCTTGAATCCGAAGCGGCCAAGCTGCTTCCAGGCAAAAAGAACAAAGGCAATAAAAAACAATGAACAGCAATACCCTGGTCCAGAAACTTTGGAACTTCTGTCACACGCTGCGCGATGACGGCGTGGGCTATGGCGACTATCTGGAACAGCTGACCTATCTGCTATTCCTGAAGCTAGCGCATGAATACACGCTGCCGCCGCATAGCCGCGATACCCACATCCCGCGGAGCTGCAACTGGAACAGCTTGAAAAAGCTCACAGGTGAGCCGCTGGAGGCCCATTACCTCAAAGTGCTGCACAAGCTAGGCGAAGAATCCGGAATGTTGGGCGCCATCTTTTTCAAGGCACAGAATAAGATCCAAGATCCCGCAAAGCTTGCGCGCTTGGTGCAGATGATCGATGCACAGGATTGGCTGAGCCTGGATATCGATGTCAAAGGCGAGCTATACGAAGGTTTGCTGCAGAAGAATGCCGAAGACACCAAGAGTGGCGCCGGCCAGTACTTCACGCCCCGCCCGCTGATCCAGGCGATGGTGGAATGCGTGCAGCCCGAGCCCAAGAAGACCGTTGCGGATCCGGCCTGTGGAACGGGCGGATTCTTCCTGGGTGTGCATGAATGGCTGACACGTCCGGGCAACCGCCTGAACCCGTCACAGGCGAAATTTCTACGACACGACACCTTCCACGGCAACGAGATTGTGGCTGGCACGCGTCGCATGTGCCTGATGAATCTGTTCCTGCACAACATCGGCGAGCTGGATGGAACTCCTGCCGTTGAACGCTCGGATGCATTGATCGGCGAGCCCTCGCAACGGGTCGATTACGTGCTCGCCAATCCGCCCTTCGGCAAGAAGAGCAGCATGACGATTACCAATGAGGACGGCGAAGAAGATCGTGACGCCCTGACTTACGAGCGGCAGGATTTCTGGCAGACGACCTCCAACAAACAGCTGAACTTCCTGCAGCACATCGTCTCGATGCTCAAAACTACGGGACAGGCCGCTGTGGTGCTACCGGACAACGTGCTGTTTGAGGGCGGGGCCGGCGAGAAGATCCGCCGTAAGCTGCTACAGACCTGCGATGTGCACACCCTGCTGCGCCTACCGACCGGTATTTTTTATGCGCAGGGCGTCAAGGCGAACGTGCTGTTCTTCGACAACAAGCCGAAAGACGGCAAGGTGCATACAAAAGGCGTGTGGATCTACGACCTGCGCACCAACAAGCATTTCACCCTGAAAACGCGGCAGCTCAAGCGCGATGACCTTCAGGATTTTGTCGACTGCTACAACCCGGCTAATCGTCATAAACGCAAAGAGTCGGAGCGCTTCAAATACTTCGACTACGAAACGCTGACCAAGCGCGACAAAGCCAACTTGGACATCTTCTGGCTGAAGGACGAGAGCTTGGACAACCTGGACGATCTGCCGCCACCGGATGTGCTGGCACTTGAGATCATTGACCACCTGGAAGCGGCACTGCTGTCTTTCCGCGAAGTCAGTGCAGCACTACCTCGCTCAAGCACTAATGACTGAGCCAGAGCTGGGATTAGAAGCCGCGCAGTTCCAACTGCAAGCTTCAATACAATACAAGTGCCTCAAGCTAGCGGCTTGCACAACGGCATCAATACCCAATGTGCGCCACACGCAAGCATGCCTTCCGGTTAGGCCTTGAGGATATGGAACAGCGCTCGGGTCAGTTCACCCGTTCGGTGCCTGCTGACATTGGCCATCTACTTCCCCTGTGGCGCGGCGTTGGCGCTAACGCCGTGCTTAATGATAGTCGTCTTCACGCTGATGCCTGACTGCCAAAACGGTGACGACTTGATCGCTTTCCACCTCAAACAGCAGCACGTAGCCGCTGGCGCCGAAGCCGATCACTAGCTCGCGCAAGAACGGATCTGCCACCCCCGCCTTGCGGCAGCTCAACGGGGCCAGTTCAAGTACGGTGACGCCGTCGCCGATTGCCTGCAGCGCGCGCTCGGCCAAGGTGAAGTCGCCTTCGGCACGCTGTAGCAGCCAGTCGTAAAGACGCGCGAGATCGTCGCGCGCTTGCTGAGTGAAGCGGACGGAAAATCCCACCTTGCCTTAGCCCTTGCGCGCCTGGTCCAGTTGGGACTGCAGCCCAGCCAGCACGTCGGTCGCGTCGATGTACTGGTTGGATGCCTTGGCGCTGTCACGCGAGGCCAGCCCGCGTGCAATGAAGGCTTCCTGCTGCTGTCGCTGCTGCACCTGAGCGCGCACGGAGTGCTCGACGAAGCTGGACAGCGTCTCCCCCTCCTGCAACACGGCTTCGGCCGCTTCGCGCAGCGCCGGGTCTACCCGGAGCGATGGAAGAGATGCGGATTTCATGGCAGGCCCAGTGCGTTGCAATTGCGATGCATCATCGCAAGCGAGTGACGGTGCTTCAAGGTTTTCTTTGCAGACCTAAGCCGACGATGTCGCAGCTACGCTGCTGCAATGGCACCTAGACGCTGAAGCACAACGCTTGCGCGCGCCGGCTCGGCCACCAATCCCGGCAGCGCGTTCACAAAAGCGGGGTTATCCACCAGCCCTACGAACACGTCGGCAACCAAATGCCGAAGGTCTGCATGCTCCACGGCAAACTCTTCCACCAGCTCGGCCCGGCCATCGACGACATTGAGGACGTCCTCCAGGTCGTGACTGGAAAGAAAGTCGCTGTTGCCTCGGGTAACGAAGGCTTCGAGCTTGGTCGCCACGAATGCTGTCGCTGTCACCACGCGGATGGACAGGCGATCGCTCAAGGCCACCACTTGGGCCGTCTCTACAGCATGGGCATACCAGCGGTTGGAGAAGCCAAGCACGCCGGCATCCACCGGCATCAGGTCGAAGATGACGCCCGACGCTTCGTGTACCCAGCGGCAGACGACACCGCTCTGCATCTCGCGCGCAAAGCCCTGCGACTCCACACGCGCCTCGATACCGCGGAACCGGGACCAATCAAGATTGACCACCGCATCGACGTCATAGGTGGCGCGGACGCTTTCCGCCAATGGATCGGATACCAGCAGGCCAACAACTGCTCCGCCGAGGAAGACTACGTGTTCGCAAAGCTCGCCCAATGCATTCGCAATCACAAGCAGGTGCGGCAAATTAGGATCGTCAGAGCGCATCGCCAAGCCTCAGCAATTGTTTGAGATAGCTCGCTGCCAGCGTGCGCTCGCGGGCACGCCCGCTGCGTAGGGCGTCCTGCAGCGCCAGCAGTTGGTGCAAGGCAGGGTCGGCAAGCGCAGCGTTGGGCACACCGGTCGACAACGGCAACAAGCTTGGGCCTTTGGCCGTGCCCTGCGCGCTTGGCCACACCGGTGCATCCCCTGGTGCGCTGGCAATCGCAGTGGACAGCGGGAGCACGCCAAAGGCCGTAGGAATGCCACGCTTTAATGGCCCGATGACGCCTGGAAAGGCGTAACGCACGCCGTGGACCGCAAACTCGTGCAGCGCCGTGCGCACCGTTTCCCACTCGCCGCGGCTTTTTTCCAGCGCCAGGCCGGATGCCACAGCGCGCTTGACGCTGCGATGCACCTGGGAGGCGCTCATGCCCAGCGCTTCTCCAAGGGATGCATAGGTCCAGGCCTGGCCAGCCTGGGCGACCTGCTTGTACAGCACCACCAGATCCTGGGGCTTCAGTTCCACGGCCAAGCTCGCCTTATTCCATATTCCGGAATATGGAATATCCAGCCAACGAGCTGTTTTTGCAAGCAGTCGTCGCTAAGTGCCCTGACTAAACGAGGGTCTATCGCTCAACGGCGGAAGCCAGACACGCTCACCCAATTCCCCGCAGCGCCACCCGAAGCGCCTCCCCCGCCAACCGCGCACTCGCCAACAGGCGCTCCAGGCTCTGCCCATGCCGCGCGCTGGCCGACAGCCCGGCCATGGTGGTGCTGATGAAATCCGCCAGCCGGTCTGCGTCGTGCGGGCACTGCTTGACGATGTGGGCGCGGATCAACTCCTGTGCGGCGACATGAAAGCCGCAGGCGGCCTCGCGCGCCTGCGGGTCGTTGCTGCGCGTGCCTTCCAACACCAGGCAGCCGGTAGCAGCGGGGTCCGCGGCGTAGCAGCGGGCGGCGTGCTCCAGTACATCGGCCAGGGCGTCGGCCAGCGGGCGGTTGGCGTCCAGAATCTGCGGCAGCGGGATGGCACCGGTCTGCGCGTAGCGGTCGAGGATGCGCGCATACAGGCCGGCCTTGCTGCCGAAGGCGGCGTAGAAACTGGGCGGGTTGATGCCCAGCGCCTTGGTGAGGTCGGCCACGCTCAGTGCGTCGTAGCCGCGCGCATGGAACAGCTGTTGCGCGGTGGCGACCGCTTGGTCCGGGTCGAATGCACGCTGCCGGCCGCGGGCCCTGGAGTTTTCTGTAGTCATTGTTACAAAATTCTTGACGGCAGACGAAATCTATTATGTATTGCTCGCTACATTAATTGCGAGATGGGTGCATGTCAGCGTTCAAAGACAAGTCGGTGTTGGTGCTCGGCGGCAGCCGGGGAATTGGGGCCGCGATCGTGCGGCGCTTTGTGGCCGAGGGGGCGCGAGTGACGTTTACCTATGCCGGCTCTGCCGAGGCGGCGCAGCGCCTGGCCAGCGACACCGGCAGCAGCGCGGTGCTGGCCGATAGCGCAGACCGCGATGCGGTCATCGACACGGTACGGCGCAGTGGGCCGCTTGATGTGCTGGTGGTGAACTCCGGCATCGCCTTGTTCGGCGATGCGCTGGAACAGGATCCGGATGCGGTGGACAGGCTGTTCCGCATCAACGTGCACGCGCCCTACCACGCGGCCGTGGAGGCCGCGCGGCAGATGCCGCCCGGCGGCCGCATCATCGTGATCGGCTCGGTCAACGGCGACCGCATGCCGCTGCCCGGCATGGCGTCCTACGCGCTGAGCAAATCCGCGCTACAGGGGCTGGCGCGCGGGCTGGCCCGCGACTTCGGGCCGCGCGGCATCACCATCAACGTGGTGCAACCGGGCCCGATCGATACCGACGCCAACCCGGAAAACGGGCCGATGAAAGACCTGATGCACAGCTTCATGGCGATCAAGCGCCATGGCCGCGCCGAGGAAGTCGCCGGCATGGTGGCCTGGCTTGCCGGCCCGGAAGCGGGCTTTGTGACTGGCGCGATGCATACGATCGACGGCGCATTCGGGGCATGACGCGGCGACGTTTGGATTGATGGCACTGCAGCTTGCCAGGTGGCGCGACGGATGGCCGCAAACGCCCTCCGTCAACACGCATGGCGAGCTGCCGTTGCACCGCCAGCATCGTGATCCACGCGCCTTAGCCTGCTGGCGGCGCGTGATCGCACTCGGATGTCATGCGGCGCTTGCACATGCAATGGCTGCCTGGACCTTGCTGTCGTGTTGACCCTGAGTTGCCTATAGTTCGTGACGAACCCTGCAATGGACTGACCAATGCACATGATGTCATCCGGCCGGTGCCTGGCCCTTGCACTCGCCGTCGCTGTGACCGGCAGTGCCTGTGCACGGACGCCATCACCCGAACACAAAAGGACTTCCCCCATGTCGGACACCGTCACCACAGGCCGCACCATCAACGGGCACACTTATTCGGACGCTCCGGTTGACGTAAAGCTGGGGCCGAACACCTTCCGCATCCCCGCCAACTACCTGGATAGCCAGATCGCGCCATGGCCGGGCGAAGGCGTGACGCTGGTCATTGAATGGCCGGACATGACCCCCACCCCGCCCGGTGCACGGGCTAACCCGCGTACGAATGATTTCCGGAAGGAGATTTCTGTTCGGATTAACTACATCGACCGGGTCCCCATTGAGACATCGTTGGAGCGACACTCCTCCAATGAGGCAATTACCGAAGCCAATTCGGTGGAACGCCGAGATCCGAGGCAGCGCCTCGATCTCCGCCTTGCCCAGCAAGACACCTTGGGCCTGACGCCCTACGCAATAGACGAGGCGAAAATGCTGGCGTACTCAAAAGAGTACGAGGACCGCTATGGAAAGCCGCCGATTCGTAACCCCGCCTACGAAGACGACTGGTACGTCGCCCGCGATTCAAACGGTGGGCTTGTCACCTTCATCAAGTGCGATAGCACCAAATTTCGTGGAGACGGCGTACGGCTGGAGGGATCTGAAGTAATACACGAGAAAGGTGCTGTTGCTGCAAGTTGTGTCCACTACTTCTCTGATATCGAGAACAAGCTTTCCATCACCCTGAACTATAAGCGCGCCTTCTTGAAAGACTGGAAACACATGGAAGACGCGGTACGGAACGTGCTGGCACGCACCAAGGTGAAGTGATCAGCGCGACTACCAGGAGCAGGACATGAGCGGATTGAGCGAGCAGGATCTGAAGATTCTTTCCAGCTACGCGGACGCGGGCAACCGCGAGCTGTACTGGAACTACCTTTCGCAACTAGATGGTGCAGATGGCTACGGAACGCTGGCGCTAGGCGTGGTGCGCAACGACAGCTTGCCCGGTCGGGTCGCAAATAGTTACGCACAGGATTACGCCAGGACCCAACACGACAACGGCTCGCGTTTTGCCAACGCTGAATTGAGCGAGAGGCAATGGGAAGCATTTGGGCAAACCCTGCTCAAAAAGGATCTTGAAGTCAGACGGTACTGGATGAGCGAACACCGCCCGGACCTTGCGCAGAACTTGCCCGGTGCTGACGTCATGCTGGCGCACGACCAAGCCTTCCTGGACCATGAGCTGGACCCCAACTGCTGGACACCCCGCGTGCTCCTGCAAGCGGCCCTGGAAAAAAGCGGCCCCCAGAAGCTGGAACAGATCTGGACCAACATGCTCGACAATGAGTACGTCGGCGCCACTCGCATCAGCAATACCGGCTACGAGACCTTTGCGCAGATGGGACTGGCGGCCGGCAGCGAGTACCTGGCCAAGCTCGGCACTACAGAAGCGATCCAGATGCTGGAGGGCCGCTCCGCCGTCGACCCCAATGTGGTCGGCAGCAACAGCTTCTATGCGATGTACTTCGAAAAAGAACAGAAGTGGATGAACGTCAGCGCAGGCGGCGGGCATCTGTCCATGCGCGAAGAAACCAGTCCCGGCCGTATCGCCGAACTCGATGATGCCCGCGCCGTGCGCCTGGAGCGGCAGCAGAAAGCCACGCAGTTCCACGAAGACGATCCGTACCGCTCCATCACCCGCAGCCCGTTCACTGCATCGACGGACGGCCTGCCCGATCGGATGCAGGCGCCCACCAAGCTGGCCGATATCGGCCCTGATCACCGGGACTACGCACTGCTGCAGCAGGTGCGTGCGGGCGTAAGCGCGATCGATGCGCACGCCGGGCGCACGCCGGACGAAAGCAGCGAGCGCCTGATCGCCAGCGTGATGACCCTCGCCCGCCAGAACAATCTGGACCGGGCCGACCACGTGGTGCTAAGCCACCAGACCGCCGACGGCCCGGCCGGCCGCAACGTGTTCGTGGTGCAGGGCGAGTTGAACAACCCGGCGCACCTGCGCGCCCACATGCCGACCGATGTGGCCGTGCAGACGCCGGTGGAGCAGTCGCTGCAGCAGCTGGAAGTGGCCAGTGCCGACCGCCAGCAGGCGTTGGCGCAGAGCCAGCAGCAGGAAACGGACAACCGGCAGCGTGAGAGTGCGTCGATGCGCATGGGATAACGGCGCTGGGCGGGTGGCAAGGCATTGCGGCGGCTTCTGGGCAATGGCGTGCCGGCGATACCGGTTGGCAACGTCGGCGTGGCGCGCGACGATCTCCAGCACCGGCTTGCGCGGGTCGGGTGGCAGTGCATCGAATAACAGGGACGCCGGGCTACGGCAATGAGGCAACTGCGAACATCACGGCCCCGCAAAGCCCGCCTCACGTTGCGAGCGAACGGCCAGCACAAACACCGTGTCGATCTGCGCGACATAGCAGTACAGCGCCAGGTAGCCATGCGTGCCGCGACCGATCACCAGTTCGCGCTTGTCGCCACCAGCCGGCCGGCCGATCAGCGGATTGGTTGCCAGCACATCGATTGCCGCGATGATCTCGTGCAGGCGTGCTGCGACATGTGCGGCTTCATGGCGATGGAGGTGGTCGAAGATCCGCTCAAGATCCTGTGCAACCTCCGGTGCCAGTTCGATACGCGCCACGCTACCGGGCTAATTTGCGGGCCGCGGGACGCTTTGCCGGCTCTCCAGCCATGCGCTTTTCCAGATAGCCACGCATGTCGTCCCAGGCGATGGTCTTCCCGGACGCCACGATGCCGGCATAACGCTGTTCGGCAACCGCATCGAAATCGGCACGACGTTCGACCGACTCCGCCTTTTCGGCGATCGCTTCCAGAATGAAATTATGTGCGGTCGTGCCGCCCTGCTTCGCTGCCGCAGCAACACGCATCTTGAGTTCGTCTGGAAGACGGATGGTGGTGGTGCTCATGAAACCCTCAAGCGTGTGCATTTCGTACGCGCGAATGTAGCACAGGTGTGTCACACCATCGTGTCGTCACACCGCATGCGGTTGCCGGCCCGCCCGGAAGCGACCGCACCTGCATCCTCAAACGCCAACGGCCCGGACAAGCCGGGCCGTTGGGTATGACGACGCGAGATCAACCGATCAGGCGAACGGGTCCTGCAGCACCATGGTGTGGTCGCGGTCCGGGCCGGTGGAGACGATGCTGATCGGGCAGCCGGCCAGTTCTTCCAGCGCACGCAGGTAGGCGCGTGCGGCCACCGGCAGCTTGTCCCACTCGGTGATGCCGTGGGTGTTTTCGGTCCAGCCCGGGAACTCCAGGTACACGGGGGTGCACTCTTCCCAGCCCTGCGCGTCCAGCGGGGCATATTCGGTGCGCTTGCCGCGGTATTCGTACGCAATGCAGACCTTGAGCTTTTCCATGCCGTCGAGCACGTCGAGCTTGGTGATGCACAGGCCCGAGATGCCGTTGATGGCCACCGCACGCTTGAGCGCGACGATGTCCATCCAGCCGCAACGACGCGGGCGGCCGGTGGACGCGCCGTACTCGGCACCGCGGTCGCGGATGCCCTGGCCCACTTCGTCGTCCAGCTCGGTCGGGAACGGGCCGCCGCCCACGCGCGTGGCGTAGGCCTTGGCGATACCGAGCACGTAGTCGATGGCGTCGGCGCCCACGCCGGTGCCGGCCAATGCGCCGCCCACGGTGGTGTTGGAGCTGGTGACATACGGGTAGGTGCCGTGGTCGATGTCCAGCAACGCGCCCTGCGCGCCTTCGAACAGCACGCGCTTACCCTGCTTGCGCAGGTCGTGCAGGATGCCGGCCACGTCGGACTTCATCGGCTGCACGTAGTCGCCGAAGGCCAGCGCCTCGTCGAAGGTCTTCTGGAAGTCCACCGCTTCCACACCCAGGTACTTGGTCAGCACGAAGTTGTGGTAGTCCAGCGCGGTGCGCAGCAGCTCTTCCAGCTGCGGCGGGTAGTGCAGGTCGGCGATGCGGATACCGCGGCGGGCTACCTTGTCTTCATACGCCGGGCCGATGCCGCGGCCGGTGGTGCCGATGGCCTTGCCGCCGGCGGCCTTCTCGCGCGCCTGGTCCAGGGCGATGTGGTACGGCATGATCAGCGGCGCGGCCGGGGAGATTTTCAGGCGCGAACGCACTTCCACACCGGCGCCTTCCAGCTCGCTGATCTCCTTGATCAACGCGGCCGGGGAGATCACCACGCCATTGCCGATCAGGCACAGCGCGTCGTCGCGCAGGATGCCGGACGGAATCAGATGCAAGACGGTCTTCTTGCCGTTGATGACCAGGGTATGGCCAGCGTTGTGGCCGCCCTGGAAGCGGACGACTGCACCGATCTCTTCGGTGAGCAGATCGACGATCTTGCCTTTGCCTTCATCGCCCCACTGGGCACCGAGCACGACAACTGATTGACCCATGACGGGTGAACTCCTGAGTTTTGCTGCAGCCATCGGGGCCGCGGGATGGGACCGGTTCGGGCTGGCGGCGCCACCGTGCGCGCGGCTCCATCGGGGAGCGTTGCAGCGGCGACCAGCCCTGACACGGAAAAAGCCGAACGGGGTGCTCTGCGTGGAGCGTGCCCGGCCGGCTTTTGTGCATTATCCGGGTTTCCGGTGGCGTGCACTACCCCCGGCAAACGGCGGATCGAGGGCTAGCCGGATTGCCGCTGGCCATCGGTCGCGCGGTGCTCCGGGCGCTGCCGGCCCCCTAGCAATTCCAAACCCCATCGCGGGTCGTAGGAGCGCACCCGGGCGCGACTGCTTCACCGGTAACGCCTGTCGCGCCCAGGTGCGCTCCTACGCTGCCCATTCGGTCGGAATGGACCACCCACTCAGTGGCGCACGATCCACAGCGCGATCGCGCCCAGCACCAATGTCACACCGCCGATGGCACGCAGTTGGGCCGTGGGCAGGCTGAACAGCTGCTCGACCATCCGCTTCCAGGCGGCGGGCGCGGCGAACAGCAGCAGGCCTTCGATGACGGCGATCAGGCATAACGCGGACAGGAACTCGTGCATCAGCAACACCAGGACAACGTGGGAGCTGCAGTGTGCCCGGTTCGGCAGCCCGACACGCCACACCGTAGGAGCGCACCTGGGCGCGACGGGCATTGCCGGTAAAGCGGTCGCGCCCGGGTGCGCTCCTACATGGCAGGGTGGCGTGCCTCGCGAGATCTGCAGATCGCCCGACGCACGATCATTCGATCCACGAAGACACCGGATCGACACCCGGACACACCACACCTCGTAGGAGCGCACCTGGGCGCGACGGGCATTCCCGGTAAAGCGGTCGCGCCCGGGTGCGCTCCTACGAGGATGCCGGGGTTTGGTCACCTCTCAAAGCCAGATTGCGTCCCAGAATGGGTAATCGCCCGCGCGGCTGACCAGCCCGGCACGGAGGGGATTGGCGATGAGGTAACGCGCGGCTGCGTGCAGGTCGTCGTCCTTGCGCAACGCGTGGTCGTGATAGCTGTGACTCCAGACCGGTGCGTGATGCTGGCGCTGCTCGTTCACCGCACGCGCTGCGCACGCCTTCATGCGTGAAGCGGCGTCGGCCAACGAGGTGACGCTCCCCAGTTGCAACAGCCAATGCACATGATCCGGCATTAACACCCAGGCCAGCAGCGTGGCATCGCAAGGCGTGGCGGCAGTGAATGCCCGGCAGGCGGTTGCTGCAAGCAGAAAATCTGCGAACACGGCGCGACGCTGCCATGTCGCGGTGGTCAGCAGGTATGCGCTGTTGGGCAAAGACTGCCTGCCGCGGCGCAACGCGCGATGCCCAGGAGAATCGATATCGGCCATGGCGTGATGCTGACGGCCTTGGGCGACGCGGGATATCGGCGGTTGCCGCGTTCTGCGCTAGGGGATCTCTGTGGCGATTGACTGCCAGGGGAGATCAGCGGGTCCGCCGGTAAGGCCCGTCGCGCCCGGGTGCGCTCCTACCTCGCCGCGTCTGGCTAATAAAACGGGAGTGGCGTCAGGCACCTGCGGATTCCAGACGCACATTGCAGTCCACGAAAGGCCATGCACCCAATCCATACGCGCAAAGCGTAGGACCGAGTCTGGCCAAAACGACGGGAGACGCGTCCCAGGCAGCTGCGGATTCCGGACATGCCCATCAGCATCGCAGCGCACGAAGTGCCATGCGCCCGATCTATCGGCCACCTGTGCCCTGCGTAGGAGCGCACCTGGGCGCGACGGGCATTGCCGGTAAGGCCGGCGCGCCCGGGTGCGCTCCTACGGTGGGGGCGCGTCTGTCTGCCCGGCAGTAACAGGCACATACAAAAACACCCGCATTACGCGGGCGCTTTTGTTTCAAGGCAGAGCGATCAACGATCGCTCTTGAGGTACTGCAGGAACGGGTCGTTCTTGTCGAGTACGACCACGCCGTTACCGTCGGTCATGGACTCGCGGTACGCCTCCAGGCTGCGGTAGAAGGCGTAGAACGAGGGGTCCTTTGCGCCGGCCTGGCCATAGATGCGGGCCGCGTCGGCATCGCCTTCGCCGCGCAGTTTCTGGGCATCGCGCTCGGCATCGGCCTTGATGATCGTGCTTTCGCGGTCGGCCTGAGCACGGATGGTCAGGGCCTGCTCTTCGCCTTCTGCGCGCAACTTGCTGGCTTCCTGCTTGCGCTGGGCGCGCATGCGCTCGTAGACGTCGGTGATCACCTGGCTGTCGGTCGGCAGGTCGATCTGCTTGATGCGCAGGTCGGTGATCTGCATCCCCAGGCCCTTGATGGCGCCATTGATGCCCTTGAGCTGGCTGGCGATCAATTCGCTACGGTCGCCGGAGACCAGCTGCTGCAGAGTGCGCGAGTTGATCTGGTTACGTAGCGAGTCGGTGATGATCGGGGCCAGGCGCGAGTTGGCCACCGACTCCTCACCACCGGTAGCGCGATAGAACGCCCGCACATCGGAGATGTAGCCGATGGCGAAGAAGTCCACACTGACGTCTTTCTGCTCGGCGGTGAAATAGCGCGCCGGGGCGGTATCCAGCACCTGGAAGCGGCGATCGAACACGCGTACCGATTCCACCACCGGAATCTTGAAGTGCAGACCGGGCTTGAGGTCGGCGCGCACCACACGGCCCAGGTTGAGCACCATGGCGGTCTGGTCTTCGCGCACCACGAACACCGAGCCCATCAGGGTCAGCAACACGGCGACGATGAGGCCGATGACTAGCGAATTCTTCATTATTCGGTTCCCTCACGGCCGGTCGGGCGCGGGCCGCGCTCCGGGTTGCGGATGGCCTCGCTGCTGGAATTCTGCGGCGGATTCAACAGCACGTCCTGCGGCACCATCGACGGCATACCGCTGTTGCCGGTATTGCCGCTGCTCGCGGACGCCTTGTTGGCATCGGCCGGCAGCGGCACGTAAATGACCTGGCGGCCATCGCTGCCGATCACCTTGCGGTTCTCCGACAGCACCTTCTGCACGGTTTCCAGCCACAGGCGCTTGCGCGTGACTTCGGGCGCGCCGGCGTACTGCTCCTGCAGCAGGGTGAAGCGGTCGGCGTCGCCCTCGGCCTTGGAGATCACCGCCTGCTTGTAGCCTTCGGCGCCGGTGCGGGTGCGTGCACCCTGGCCACGTGCTTCCGGTACCACCTTGGCGGCATACGCCTGGGCTTCGTTGATCAGGCGCTCGCGCACCTGCTGGGCACCGTTGACCTCGTCGAAGGCCGGCTTCACTTCTTCCGGCGGGCGCGCGTCCGGCAGGGTCACGCCGGTGACGGCCAGGCCAGTGTTGTAGGCATCCAGCGCCGCCTGCAAGCGGTCCTTGGAGGCGATCGCCAGCGGGCCGCGATTGTTGAGCACGGTATTCAGATCGGAACGACCCACCTGCTCACGCACGGCGCTTTGCGCGGCCTGCTCCAGCACCAGGTCGGCATTGCGCGAGCCGAACAGGTATTTGCGCGGGTCGCTGATCTGGTACTGCACGTTGAGCGAGACGTTGACGATGTTCTCGTCGCGGGTCAGCACCGGCACCTGGTTGCTGAAGGTCTTGATCTCGGTGGCATTGACCTTGCGCACCGACTCGATCGGCCAGGGCAGCTTGAAGTTGGGGCCGGGCTGCAGGATGCGCGAGAACTGGCCGAAGCGCAGCACCACGCCACGCTGCTGCTCGCCGATGAGCTGGAAGCTGGAGAACAGCACCATCAGCACCACCGCGACCAGGATCCAGCGCCCCACACCACCGTCGAACAGCTCTTTCAGCGGGGCGGGCAGATTGCCCCAGCCGCCGCCGTTGCCACCACCGCGCGGGCCCCAGGACCTGCGACGGTTGGGATCCGGGCCGTCTCCGCCCTTGTTGCCGGGTGTGTTCCAGGCCATGCACGCTCCATGATCGAGGGGCTGTGCGGGCCAGTCCCGCAGTGCCGCCGTGTTGTTTGATTCGCCGATTCTACTAGATGGGGCAGACCGGCCGTTTTGAAAGGCCCGGTCCGGTGCATCGGCGATTTAGCCGCTGGGCGGATTGGGGCGCATTGCTGTGCAGCATGGCATGTGCGGGGGACGAGGGACCTCGCTGGCGCGCCGGTGCCCTGTTGATGGATGGCCAGCACAAGTACCTGCCGGTCTCACCGGGCATGCGCGAGGACGGACGCGCAGCGCTGACCTGCCTGCCTTGCCCGGCGGCAGCCTTGCCTGGCTGGCTGATGTGGAGCCGCGACCGACGCTGCCGGCAACTGCGGCGCCGGACGCCACGGTAGTGCGGCAACGGCCGCAGGTGCTGCACACGCGGCGCGGCACCCCGCGATCACGCCGTCGGCGATTCGTCCTTCTGGTTGAACACGCGCTCCATCACCTCCAGCAGTTCGTCTTCGGAAAACGGCTTGGTGATGTAGGCGCGGGCGCCCTGGCGCATGCCCCACATGCGGTCGGTGTCCTGGTCCTTGGTGGTCACCAGGATCACCGGGATGTGCTGGGTGGTGGGCTCGCGCTTGAGCGTGCGCGTGGCCTGGAAGCCGTTGAGGTTGGGCATGACCACGTCCATCAGCACCAGATCCGGCAGCGACTCCTTGGCCGCTTCCACGCCAGCGGCGCCATCGGTGGCGGTGATGGTCTCGTGCCCGAGCTTCTCGACGATGCGCTGAATCCCCAGCAGCTGCGACGGCGAGTCGTCGACGATCAAAATGCGTGCCATGTGTTTCCCCTAAGTGTGCGCGGCGAGTGTAGTGCGCCGGCTGCGCTTTCGATAGCTGGGCCAGGTGGGTGGTTGGTGGTTGGTGGTTGGTGGTTGGTGGTTGGTGGTTGGTGGTTGGTAGTTGGTAGTTGGTAGTTGGCGAAGGTTGCGACATGCAGTGGACTGACGCGCAGTCGTTCTTTGTAGGCGGCTGCTGGAGTACTACGTCGGCCAAGGCACGGTTGGATTCAAGGCAGGAATCGACGGACAGCGACGCTGACCCCCTTCTCGCACCGGACATTGCTTGCTGCGTGGGGAGCAAGTGGGACGCAGTATCGGATGAGGCTACGGCCGCGATTCGAAGGCGCAGGCCGAGGCGACTGCCGCATTGCTGACCTACCGTACCCTCACCCCAACCCCTCTCCCGTCGGGAGAGGGGCTTCTCCCTTCTCCCGTCGGGAGAAGGTGGCGCGCAGCGCCGGATGAGGGTGCGGCTGCGGCTCGATGGCGCAGGTCGAGGTCGACTGCCACATTGCTGACCTACCGTGCCCTCACCCCAACCCTCTCCCGCAGGAGAGGGGCTTCTCCCTTCTCCCACCGGGAGAAGGTGGCGCGCAGCGCCGGATGAGGGTACGGCTGCGGCTCGATGGCGCAGGTCGAGGCGACTGCCGCATTGCTGACCTACCGTACCCTCACCCCAACCCCTCTCCCGCGGGGAGAGGGGCTTATTTTCTGCACCCACCGGGAGAGGGGCCAGGTCACACGCGCACTCGTGCGGACCGGCTCACACCGTCTCGCCAAATGCCTTGGCGAGATTCCGGTACGCCTTCTTCTGCGCGTCGTCGGTGGGAGCCGGGGCCAGGATCTCCAGCTCCACGATCTGGTCACCGGGGGTCGTGCCCGGCAGGCCACGGCCGCGCAGGCGCAGCTTGCGGCCGGCGTCGGAGTCGGCGGGCACCTTCAGTTCCACCGAGCCGCCCAGGGTCGGCACGCTGATGGTGGTGCCCAGCGCTGCCTGCCAGGGCATGACCTGCAGGGTGTACAGAATGTTGCGCCCGTCCACCTCGAACTGCGGGTGCGCGGCGTACTCGATCTCCAGCAGCAGGTTGCCGCCGCCGTTGCCCTGCCCGCTCAGGCGGATCACCTGACCCGGCTGCACGCCCTTGGGCACGCGCACGTCCAGCTGCTTGCCGTTGATGGTGATGCGCACGCTGTCACCCGAGTGCACCGCTTCCAGCGGTACCGCGAGTTTGGCGCGGGTGTCGCCGCGCGTCTGTGGGCCGGCACCTGCGCCCGCACCGGCACCCGGGCCGCGCGGACGGCCACCGCGTTGGCCGGCGAACAGGCTCTCGAAGAAATCGCTGAAACCGCCGCCGGCGCCGCCGTTGCCGAACACCTCTTCATAGTCGAAGCCCTGCCCGCCACCATAGCTGGGCGGGGCCTGGAACTCGTCGCCCGGGCGATACCCCTGCGCCTTCAACTGATCGTAGGCCTTGCGCTTGGCCGGGTCGCGCAATGCCTCGTAGGCTTCGTTGATCGCCTTGAACTTGTCTTCGGCGCCGGCTTCCTTGCTGACGTCGGGGTGGTACTTGCGCGCCAACCGGCGATAGGCGGTCTTGATTTCCGCATCGCCCGCGCTGGGCTCCACGCCCAGCGTTGCGTAGTAATCCTTGAATTCCATCAAATCACCTCTGGAAAAAAAACGGCCCGCAGCCGAGGCCACGAGCCAGTTCGAGGGCGGGCATTCCCACAGGACAGCCATGGACGGCGCAGCTGGCGAAACGTGGCGGGTACATGCCGTACCCGCCACTGCAACACCAGCCGCACCCGCATGACGGTCACGCAACGGGGTTGCTGGCCGATCTCTTCGCAGCCGGGCGGGCGACCGCGCCTATTCTACGGCGCGGTCGTCGCCGGGGAGCGAAGTCAGGTGACATCGCTCCAGGGTCCGTTGCCTCGCAGCGGTGCGCCACCTGCACGGCCGGTGGTCGCCGGAGGGCCGAAGGCTGGGCGCACCGGCGCTCAGACCAAACCGGCGACTCACCCGGCAACTCCCTCAGCGCAACCGCTGCGCGCGCTTACTGCACGGTGCCGCCACTGGTGTCCTGCCCGTTGCCCACCTGAATGCGACGCGGGGTGGCCGCCGGACGCTTGGGAATGCGGATTTCCAGCACACCGTTATGCCCGGCTGCGGTGATGCCGTCGGCATCGGCGCTATCGGGCAGCGCGAAGCGGCGGTGGAAGCTGCCATAGCGGCGCTCGATACGCGAGAAACGCTCGGTCTCGGTGCTGGACTCGCCCTTGCGCTCGCCCTTGATCGACAGGATGCCCTTGTCCATCTGCACCTCGATCTGGCTCGGGTCGATCCCCGGCAGGTCGGCATACAGCACGAAGTGATTGGCCTCTTCCTTGATGTCCACACGCGGCACCCACTGCGCGGTCACCACCGCCGATTCGTCGGTGTCGCCGTTCTGTTCAAAGAAGCGGTCGAACACATGCTTGATCTCGTTTTGCAGGGCGTGGGTGGGCCACTGGGGATAACGAACGATGTTCATTGCGAGCCTCCAAAAGGTTGGGTAAGGGGCCGGCGGCGGCGGCATGCGCACACCGCGCCGGCCATGTGCGTCAGATAGGCGTCGCGCTGCGGATTTCAAGCGCGTTGACGCGCCTTTCCCCTGCCCTTTTCTAGAATTCGTTCAGCCACAGGAGCACAGCCCCATGACCATCGCCGTTGGTGACAGCATTCCCGAAGTGGTGCTCAAGCGCATGCGCGAAGGCATCGAGGCGGTCGACACCCATACCTTGTTTGCCGGCCGCAAGGTGCTGCTGTTCGCGGTGCCGGGCGCATTCACGCCGACCTGTTCGGCCAAGCACCTGCCGGGCTACGTGGAGCACTTCGAAGCGTTCCGCAAACGCGGTATCGAGGTCCTGTGCACCGCCGTCAACGACCCGTTCGTGATGCAGGCCTGGGGCCGCAGCCAGTTGCTACCCGACGGCCTGCATCTGCTGCCCGACGGCAATGCCGAACTTGCCCGCGCCCTGGGCCTGGAAATCGACGCGAGCGGCTCGGGCATGGGCCTGCGCTCGCGTCGCTACGCGCTGTATGCCGACGACGGCGTGGTCAAGGCCTTGTTCGTCGAAGAGCCTGGCGAATTCAAGGTGTCTGCAGCCGATTACGTGCTGCAGCACCTGCCCGATTGAAGCGTAAGTCCCCCGTCCACTCAGAAGGAAAACGGCCAGCCATGTCTGATCAGCCAGCCAGCACCACCCCCGCCGGTATCACCGATACCGCCACCCTGCGCGCCCGCGCACGCCAGAGTATCGAAGACGGCGCCATCACCGAGAGCTACCATGCCGATCGCGAAAAGGTGATCGAGTTGCTCAACACCGCGCTCGCCACCGAATACGTGTGCACCTTGCGCTACTACCGCCATTACTTCATGGCCAAGGGCATGTTGGCCGATGCGGTCAAGGGCGAATTCCTGGAGCACGCGCAGCAGGAACAGGCGCACGCGCACAAGCTTGCCGAGCGCATCGTGCAACTGGGCGGCGAACCGGACCTCAACCCGGACACCCTGACCAAGCGTTCGCACGCCGAATACAAGGAAGGCACCGACCTGCGCGACATGGTCAAGGAAAACCTGATCGCCGAGCGCATCGCCATCGACAGCTACCGCGAGATGATCGATTTCATCGGCGACAAGGACACCACCACCAAGCGCATCCTGGAAAGCATCCTGGCCCAGGAAGAAGAGCACGCCGACGAGTTCGCCGACATGCTGGAAGGCTGGATTGGCGAATGAGGTGATCGGTGTGGTGCTGCGCACCGCATGCATCAAGCGCGCGGGCAATGTCGATCATTTGCACGTGCCTGCAACCGCGATGCGCTACGTCATGCGGGATGACTGCATCGGCATGACGCGAACACCACGACAGCGATGACGAAACAGACAGGGCGCCACGTGCGCCCTTTCTGTTTTTGGCGCATGCCGCACGATAACGCGACCGCGCCAGCAAGTCACAAGCTCGATACCACCGCTTCTGGTGGAGCGCCTTCGGGCGCGACCGGCCTTCCGTTAACGCCCATCGCCCCCGGGGCGCTCCTATATGTCAGCTGGCAATCGATCACGCTGGTGCGGCGCTTAGCGCAATACTCGAAACTGCAGTTGCGTCCAGGCGCCGTCGCTGGCCATGGCGGTCAGCGTGTGCGCACCTGTCTCGGCAAAGTCGCGCTGGAATGCCTGGCGCCCGCGGGTCTGCGCGATCCAGCGGCCGTCCAGCAGCCAGTCGATGCGCGCCTCGCTGCCCAGTGCGCGCAGCTGCAGGCGCACCGGGCGTGCGGTGTCGTTGGCGCGCGCCAGGGTGGCGCGGTCGGTCAGGCCGTCGATCCGCAGCACACCGCCGCCGGTCATGCGCCCGTCCGGCAGGCAGTCCGGCGCCAATGGTGGCAGTTGCGCGGCGTGACGTTCTGCGGCGCTGAGCCAGGGCGACACCAGTGCCGGCCAGCGCGCCAATGCACGCGCCGCACGCGCGTGCGGCTGGGTGCATTCCTGTGACAGGCGCAGGCCGCTGCGCGCGTCCACCTCGAATTGCAGCTGCCCGCTTTGCCACAGGCGTGCATCGCGCTCGGCAAAGGTGGGTGGCACCGCGCCGTCGAGCGCGTAGGCGTCGGCACGGCGCGCGCACAAGGGCGGTGGCGTCTGGTCGGCAGCACCACCCAGCGGCCAGCAGATCTGCACGGGCTGCACCGTGGCCGGCATCGGCAGCGGCGCACTGTCGCCGGCACTGCGCGGCAAGGCATCGATGACTTCGAACATCAATGGCAACGCAGTCACCGCGCCGTACTGGCCGGGCAACGGCGTGCCATCCGGCCGCCCCACCCACACGCCCACGGTGTAACGCCGCGTGCCACCGATCGCCCAGGCATCGCGGTAGCCATAGCTGGTACCGGTCTTCCACGCCACGCCCGGACGCGCTGCGGTATCGAAGGTGCCGCTGCCGTAGCCAGGGCGCGGATTGCTCTGCAGGATCTCGCGCACGATCCAGGCCGCGCCCGGCGACATCAGCCGGCGCTCGATGCGCGCATCGCCCGGCGTATAGCGCACACGCCCGGCGATGCCGCCGCGATTGAGCGCGGCGAATGCGCCCACCAGTTCCTGCAATTGCGCGCCGGTGCCGCCCAGGATCACGGCCAGCGACGGCGTACTGCCACGCGGAAAATGCAGGGCGATGCCGGCATTGCCCAATCGCGCGGCAAAGCGCGCCGGGCCGATGCGATCGAGCAGATCCACTGCCGGCACGTTCAGCGACAAGCGCAATGCAGTGGCTGCGCTCACCGGGCCATTGAAGGCTGCATCGAAGTTGCCCGGCCGGTAGTCGCCAAAGCTCTGCGGCGCGTCTACCAGCAGGCTCTCCGAGTGGATCAGGCCATCGTCCAGCGCCATGCCGTACAGGAACGGCTTGAGCGTGGAGCCGGGCGAGCGCCAGGCCTGCACCATGTCCACATGCCCCAGCCGCTGACGATCGCCGAAGCTGGCCGAGCCGACATAGGCGCGCGCTTCCATGCTGGCGTTGTCCACCACCAGCAAGGCTGCCGAGGTGCGCTCGGGCAGCTGCGAAAAATACGTGGCCACGCGCTCTTCCAGCGTGCGCTGCAACTCCACATCCAGCGTGGTCACGATGCGCGCCGCGCGCGGTTGAGCGCTGTGCAGGCGCTGGGCAAGCAAGGCTGCATGCAACGGCGGCTTGAGCGAGCGCGTGACCACCGGCTCGATGCGCGCGTCGTCCACCTGCGCGCGCGACCACACGCCCAGCTCCACCATGCGATCGAGCACCTTGTCGCGCGCACGTTGCGCCGCTTCCGGGTGACGGTCCGGCCGCAGCCGGCTGGGCGATTGCGGCAGCACCGCCAGCAACGCGGCTTCGGCCTGCGACAACGCTTTCGCCGGTTTACCAAGATACGCCCAGCTGGCCGCTTCCACGCCTTCGATGGTGCCGCCGTAGGGCGCGCGCTCCAGGTACAGGTTGAGAATCTCGCGCTTGCTCAGGTGCGCTTCCAGCTGCAATGCGCGCAACAGCTGCTTGGCCTTGCCCCATGGCGTGCGCGTGTGCGGGTCCAGAATGCGCGCCACCTGCATGGTCAGCGTGGAGCCGCCGGACACGATGCGGCCCTGCGCGATCCACTGCCCGCCGGCACGCAGCAGACCCCACGGATTGACGCCGGGATGGCGCCAGAACCAGCGGTCTTCGTAATTGAGCAATGCCTGCAGATACAGCGGCGATACGCTCTGCGGCGTGGCCGGATAGCGCCACACGCCATTGCGGTCGGCAAACGCACGTAACGGCGTGCTGTCGCGCGCAACCACCAGGGTGGAGGTGTCGCGGGATTTGGGCAACGGCAACGGGAAGGCCAGATCGAGCAGCAGCAGGGCGCTCAGCAGAGCAGCCGCACTCAAGCGCAGCCACCGCAGCCAGCGGCGCCCGTCGCGAGCCTGATGGTTCGGCGCTTTCGGGTGCGCCTGCGTCCGATCCATCCCTGTTTTTACCTGCGGCTGTTCATCCATCGCGCAGAGCATGCAGGGCAAAACGCGTTTCGGCCACTGCTATGCGGCCCGGGCCCGGCGTCTTGGCGCGATCAGCTGCACGACAGCCGGACAAGCTACTGGCCCAAGGGCCAGGCGCAAACCCTGAGCGACAGGTGGATATCCTTGCGATCAACCGTCTGATCTTATCCGTGGCCGCCGTATGAAGTGCCTGCAACGATCAGGCCACTCACACCGAAGGGCGTGGTCGGTGCCCATCGGTAGCAGCACGCATTGTCGGCAGGCACTGCCAATGCCTACAAATACAGTTCGGTTGACGTGACGTATCGGTCGTTGCGTTGTTTGATGCACAGCGCGCCATGCTACACCTGGTTGCCGCCGCGTGGGACGGCCGCCGGGTCGCTTCCGCTCAGCGCTTTTCCAAGCTGGCGCGATAGCGCAACAAGGCTTCCGGTGCATCGGTCTGGATGATCGACACGCCATCGCGGTACATCCGGCCCCACACCTTGTCCGGGTCGCGCTCGGCATCGGCATCGCCGCCATAGCCGGCGATAAAGCCATCCCACAGCGAATTGACCATCAGCCGTACGTTGTGTGCCTTGCTCACCGCCACCAATGCCGGTAATTGCGCCGCAGCCATCTTGGGCAACTCGAACGCCATCGGATGTGCATTGCGGGTCTGTGCAGTGGCGATAGCGGCAAGGTCGGCATTGCCGTGTGCATTGATCAGGATCGGGAAGAAGTACACGGTGTTGAACGGCACCATCGCTGCCAGCGGTGGCGTGGCGATGCCCGCCTCGGCCTTGACGATCACCTGATGCTGCATGCCGGCGCGCGCGACCGCGTCGATCACTTGCACATAGATCGCATCCTTGACGTCCAGGTTGAGCAGGATGTGCCCTTTGGCCTTGGCAAGCATCTGGTCGAGCGTGACCACGCGCTGGTCGGTCAGCGGTGCCTGTGCGCCACCTTCATCGCTGCGCAGGCGCAGTTTTTGCAGGTCGCTCAGCGTGAGCTCGGACAGCTTGCCGGTGCCGTCGGTGGTGCGGTCAACGGTGGCATCGTGCAGCATCACCAGCGTGCCATCGGCCGCGCGCCGCACATCGGTTTCCATCACATCGGCCCCGATTGCGATGCAGCGCTCCAGTGCCGCAAGCGAGTTCTCCGGTGCGGTATCGGTGAAGCCGTGCTGTGGTGCGGCGGCATGACAACCGCGGTGCGCCACCACCACAATGCCGCCTTGCGGGTTGGCCAGGCGTGCCTGGATCGCGGCGACGCCCGCAGGCGCTGCGCTCGCTGTGGTGGCCACGGCAGCGCACAGCAAGGCGGCGAGGATGGCAATGGAACGTGAGGTCATTCGAACAACTCCAATCGGGTGACTTGCAAAACCACTGAGCGGCGCAGCTGCATTGCCGCGTGGCGTGCTCGCCGCTGCAGATGCCCATATGGATGACGTGCGTAGGTTGTAGTGATGCGCTTCTGGATGGCAGCACTCCGGCGGGATGGCACAGCTCTACAACGTTGCCAACGCAAACTGATCTCGCTTACAACGCCGGCGTAAACCGCAGACCCACCCAGTAGGTGGTGGGCACCGAGTAACTGTCCTTGAGCAGGTTCTGCCCCGGGCCGGTCACGCTGGTGATGCGGCTGTGGGTGATGTTGCTGACCTGGCCGATCAGGCTCAATTGCTTGCTGACCGCATAGGTGGCAGTGAAATCCAGCTGCGAGCGCGGCGACCAGTACAGGTCCTGCCAATCGATATTGCTGACGATGGACCGCAATGCCTTGCCTTGCCGGTTGTAGGCCGCACGCAGCTCCAGCCCGCCGGTGTTGTAGAACAGCGTGGCATTGGCGGTGTAGTCCGGCTGACCGACCAGATTGTCGAGTTTGCGCTCGCGCTGGGTCAGGCTGCTGCCGCCACCAGCGCTGTAAGGCACATCCAGGCTGCCCTCGAGCACCGCGACATTGGCGCTGAAACCGACACCGCTCAACCACGGCGCGATGGGCGCCAGCGTATTAACGATGCCGTTGAGCTCCACACCGCGAATACGCGCCTTGGCCGCATTGGCCGGCGTGCTGATCAGCGCATTCGCGTAAGTGGTGCCATCGAAAGTGAAGCTGTCGGTGCGCGAGAGCGTAAAGATCTCGTCCTGGATGCGCTTGTCGAACACGGCAGCGGACGCGAAGGCATCGAAGTCGCCGGGCAGGCGCCATTCCAGCGAAAGATCCAGGTTGTTGGACACGCGCGGCTTGATGTCCGGGTTGCCGATGGTGACAGTGACGCCCTGCGCATTCGGATCACCGGCATCTGCCGTATTGACGAAGCCGATCGAGGTGCGCGCCGCATAGGCGTCGTACGGTGGGCGGCCCAGCGTGCGGCTTGCACCGGCGCGCAGGTCCAGTGCATCGGTCAGGTGATAGGTCATGATGGCCGACGGCAACAGGTAGTCGTAGTCCGCGCTGGTTGGGTTATCGACGTACACGTAGCGATTGCTTGCTGCATCCAGCTGCCGCTGGCGGCCGACCGTGTCGAGCCTGGTGCTGTCGAAATGCACGCCTGCCTGCACGTTGAAGCGGTCGCTGCGATAGCTGACCAGGCCGTAGCTGCCGAAGGTTTTTTCGGTATGGCTAAAGTTGTCCTGATTGCTGAAGGCCTGCTGGTCGGTACTATTGAACGCGCTCAACGGCGTGGCGGCCAGCACGCGATTGGCCTTGTTCGGGTCGATGCTCAGCAGGTTCAAACCGGCGTAGCGCATCGGCGCCCTGCCGGTGCCGACTACATCGGCCAGGCCGAACGCGGGCGCCGTCGTGTTGGGCTGATACTCGACACGAAAGATATCGTAGGACGGTTTGTCGGTGGTGTACGACACGCCCGCCGCAAAACCGACGCCCTGATCGCTTTCCCCTTGATTGAAGCCGTAATCGAGCCGGCCTGTGAGGATGCGATCGGCCGCGGTGCGCTTATAGTCCGGGCGCCAGTACGACAGGCTGTAGTTGTCGAGGGTGTTGTACGCCTGCGGCGATAACGCGAAGCGTTGATCGAAGCCGGAGGTGTCGTAGTTGAACGCATAATCGGGCGTGGCATTGATGGTCACGCCACTGCCGGTCTGGCCCACCGGCACCGGCGCGGCACGGGTGATGCCGCTGGCGTACTTGATCATGCGGATCGGCTCGTCGTAGGTCGCATCCGACCACGCACCGCGCGCGGAAAACTGCTGCCGATCGGTGGGCCGCCAGATGGTGCCCAACTGCGCGACCTTGGTGCGCGTGGTGACGATCTGGTTCGAGTAACCCACCTCGATGTCGCCGCCCGGATAACTGCCGGAGGTGGCAGTCTGATTGAACACCTGGTTGCGATTGCGCGGGTCGATGATGACCTCGTTGCGCTCCATGTTGTCCTTGAAATAGTAGTAGCCGGCCATCGCATATGCTTCGAGCGCGGCACTGGGCCGCATCTCGAACTTGCCGGTGACACCATATCGGTCGCGCTGGTTCTGCACGTACCAATATTTGTCCTGCTGCGGTACTGCCCAGCCATTGCCGAGATTGGCGCCGGTCTGCAGCATGCCGTTGTTGTCGTAGAACCCGTAATGCACCGTGTCGGTGGTCATATGGGTTTCGGTATAGCTGCTGAGCGTCTGGTAGTTGGCCGACACCGTGAGCCCATATTGCTGCTCGCTGCCAAAGGTGCGGCTGCCGGTGGCATTCAACCGGTAGCCCAGCTCGTCCTGATCGCGCGGTTTGCCTACATCGTTGGCGTGGCCTAGCGCCGCCTCGGCGCTGAAGAACGGCTTGCCGCCGTTTTCGAACGCGCTGCGGGTCTTGAGGTTGATTGCACCGCCGGTGGCATTGGGATCCAGGTCGGGGGTGAACGTCTTGACCACCTGCAACTCGCTGACCATCGAGGCGGGCAGCAAATCCAGGCGCACGCCGCGGGTGATCGAACCGAGCGTCCCGTTCGGCGTACCGGGCGAGGCGATGGTGAGCCCGTCGATGGTGACGTTGTTGTACGACGGCCCCAGGCCACGCAATACCGGCGTGGCTGCTTCATCGCGGGGATGCTCGTTGTCGGTGGCCGGCAGCACGGACAGGCCGGGCACGCGGCGCAACGCTTCGACGATGGTGCTGTCGGGCAAGGCGCGTACGTCGGTGGCGCTGATCACATCGGTGATGTTGGTCGCCGCACGCTTGCTCTCCACCGCCGCCGCATTGGCGCGGCGCACGCCGGTGACCTGCATTGCATCGAGGGTTTGTAAGCCTGATGCGGCGGTGGGCGGTCTGTCGGTGTTGGTTGCATCGTCTTGTATCGATGACGACGATGCAGGGTCTCTGAAATCTGCAGAGGCACCGGCTGACACCGAAGAACCTTGCAGTGCGGTCGCAATCCCCGCGCCGGACGTGGTTGCCTCGCCATTATCGGCTGTCGCTGTAACTGCGCTTGCCGATGCGCTCCTGGCCGTGGCCATCGCCGCAGAAGACGTCTGAGACGAGGCGTCGACTGCAATCGCTGCGCGCTCGTTGGCGGATGCCTGCGAGGGCAGGCGAACAGGCCGCGATGGCCACGACGAGAACGGACAGGTGCACACGGAACGAATCGGAGCGCTGCATGGAATCCCGTAAGTCGCGCAGCAATCACGCCGCGCCGATGAGAAAGCACGCCACCGTAGCCCGTAAAAATGACCCCTGCGTGTCGGCCGCATCGCACCGAAAAGACAGCGCGCAGCGATGTCGCCGCGTGCGAAGCAAGAGCTCAGCACTTACCTAGAACTCGGCGGTTGCAATAAAAAACCCCTCTCCCACCGGGAGAGGGGTTGGGGTGAGGGTACGGGGCAAAGCCACTCATGTCTTTCCAAACACACGGGGCTTCGCACGTACCCTCATCCGCCCCTGCGGGGCACCTTCTCCCAGCGGGAGAAGGGTAGCTTCAGCGATCGGACATCGCCCCTCTCCCACCGGGAGAGGGGTTGGGGTGAGGGTACGGGGCAACGCCATTCATGTCGTTCCAAAACACACGGGGCTTCGCACGTACCCTCATCCGCCCCTGCGGGACACCTTCTCCCAACGGGAGAAGCGCAGCTTCAGCGATCGGACATCGCCCCTCTCCCACCGGGAGAGGGGTTGGGGTGAGGGTACGGGGCAAAGCCACCCATCTCGTTCCAAACACTCGGTGCTTCGCACGCACCCTCATCCGCCCCTGCGGGGCACCTTCTCCCAACGGGAGAAGGGTAACTTCAGCGGCCGGCCATCCTTCTTCTCCCAACGGGAAAGGACCAACGCATCACCTACGGCTGCACCACCGTCATCGTGGCCGGCGTACTGCGGCCTACACCACGCAGCTCGGGGCGGTACATGTCTTCCACCAGCGATGGCGGCACCGTGTACGTACCCGGCGAGACTGCGCGCACCAGGTAGTACACCTGCGCCTTGCTGCCCGAGGACAGCGCCAGCGCGGCCACATAGCGGTCGTCGCGGAACTCTTCGTGCTTGACGTCTGCGGCGCTGGAACGCTCGCTGATGCCGATGCCGTCCACCACCACGTCGGCCCATTGTTTGGCATCGCCGAGATTGAAATTCTCGATCTCCAGCCCGGCCGGCAACAGGTCGGTGAGCAAGGCGTCGGGCATGTTGCTGTTGGCGGTGATGGTGACGCGCACGATCAACGCCTCGCCTTCCTTCAAGGCCTGCGGTGTCCACGGCTTGCCGTCGGTGGTGTACCAGCTGCGCTCCACGCTGAGATGGCGCGTGTCCGGCTCCGGTGCGCTGCGCGGGATGCCGGCCACTTCCAGGCTGGCATACATCGGGGCTTCGCCCTGCGGTGCGAACTGCACCCCACGCGCCAGCGCGGCGCTGTCGAAGCTGCGCCCGAACAAACGTGCAGGGGCGATCTGCTGTGCATCGCCGCCGACCGTCAGCGTGCCGGACACCTGCTTGCCCTGCCCCACCATCAGCGCCTTGCCCAGGCGCGCCAGGGCGACCTGTTCCTGCGTGCTCAGCCACAGCCAGCCGGTGGCGCGACGTGCATCCAGTGCGCGCCCGAGTGCCACCGCACGGGTGTCGTACTCGGGCTTGGACAAGCCACGCTCGTGCAACAACGCCATCATCAACGCATCGTCGCGGATCGCGCTGCCGTAATCGCCGAAATATGGCGGCCGCTCGCTGCTGTCCTTGGCAAAGCCGGCCTTGATCGCCGCATCGCCGCGCTTGGTGTCGCCCTGCAGCGACAACGCCACACCCAGATGCACCAGCGACAGGCCGGTCAGCGCCTTGTCGCGCTGGTTGTCGTACAGCGCGCGCAAGGTGCCCAGCGGGGCGCGATTGACGCGCGCCAGGACATAGCCCGACCAGGCTTGATTGGCGAACTTCAGGTTGTCGCGGCGGTCCTGCCCATAGAACTCGTTGCCGCCGGACAACAGGTCTTCGCTCAAACGATTGAGCGCCTTCTGCAGCACGTTGTCGGGCACCGCAAAGCCGGCGTCCTTGGCATCGAGCAGGAACTCGGCGATGTACGGCGTCAGCCCCGGGTTGACGTAGCCATCGTCGCCCCACATCGAAAAATGCCCGCTGGCGATCTGCATCGACGCCAGCCGGCCGAACGCGCCTTCCATGCGCTCGCGGCGCTTGGCCGCTTCCAGCCCCTTGGTCCCCAGCGCCCTGGCGGTGGCATCGTCGAGCAACAGCGCCGCGTAGCCCTTGCTGGTGGTCTGCTCGGCGCAGCCGTACGGGTACTCCAACGCGCCTTGCAGGGCGCTGGCGAACGGAATCGGCGGCAGCGGGCTGACCACCATGCGTGCGGTCACCGACCCGGCCATCAGGCCATCGGCGAAGCTGTTGTCCAGGGCGATCGGCGCCAGCGGGTCGAGCACACGCGTCTGCGCACGCAACACCTGCGGCCAGCCGGCACGTACCGGCAGCTCGTAGCTGCGATCGGCCTTGAAGCCGTTGCCATCCACGCGCACACGCACCTTGGCCACGCTGTAGCCTTCGGTGGCACTCAGCGGAAAGCTCAGCGTCTGCTTGGCGTCCACAGCCAGCTTGACGCTGCGCGCCGCCTCGGCGATGGCGAGCGGGCCGATGCCTTCCACACGCACGTTGAACTCGCCCGGTTTGCCGGTGAAATTCTGCACATCCAGCGTCACCGTGCTGCGGTCGCCCGGGGCCATCACGCGCGGCATGCTGGCCTCGGCCAGGATCGGCGCGCGCACGATGGTTTCCATGTCGCGGTTGCCGTAACGCGTGTCCGAGTACACCAATGCCGACACCCGCAAGGTGCCGTTGAAATCCGGCACCGGTAGTTGCACCCGCGCGTTGCCCTTGGCATCGAGTGTCACCGAGCCGGAGAACAGGTCCACGGTCTGCACGCGCGCGGTCGGGCGCTTGGCCTGCGGCAAGGCTTCCAGTGCCATGTCGCCGCCGAACTTGAGCTTGCCGCTGGCGCCTTCGAAGCTTTCGATCACCCGCCCGTAGATGTCATAGGCATCGGTGCCCAGGCGGCGCTGCGCGAAGAACTGCGCGTTGGCGTCGGGCACCGGGAAACGGGTGATGTTGAGGATGCCTACGTCCACTGCCGAAATGGTCACGTGCGCGGCCTTGCCGGCCAGCTCGGGCACGCTCACCGTCACCGGCAGGGGTTGCTCGGGGCGCATCTGCTTGGGTGCGGACAAGCCCACCGCCACACGCCGTGCCTTGCGGTCCATCGGCACATGCGCAACGCCCACCGCACGCGCGGGGGTGATCTTGCTCGGCGCGGTGCCGCCGCGGAACACCAGCGCGGTGACATAGACGTCGTGCCGCTCCCAGGCTTCCGTGACCGGGAGTTCAAACGTGCTGCCCGGCTTGACGTCGATGTCCTGTACGTACAGCAGCTTGTCACTTTCCACCAGCAGCACGCCCTTGCCGGCATGTGGCGGGGTCAGCGTCACCTTGAGCGTGTCGCCGGCGCGGTAGCCGGTCTTGTACAGCGCCAGCTTGACCTTGTCCGGGCGCGCGTCCAGGCCGCGGTTTTCGTCGTTCCAGCTCCAGCCCGCACGGAACGGGTAACGCGTGGTCAGCCCACTCGCCGGGTCGAACACATCCAGGCGGTATTCGCCCCACTCCACCGGGAAATCGATCTTGGCATTGGCGCTGCCCACGTCCAGCGTGCGCGTGTCCTTGTTCTCGAAGCGGCGGGTGAAGTCGTAATCCCAATGGTTGTCGGTGTAGTTCCAGTGGTAGTCGCGCAGCTCGCGCACCAGGGTGACCTTCAGGCCCTTGGCCGGCTGCGGCTTGCCATCGGCATCCACGCGGGTGATCTCGAAGCGCGCGTTGGCGTTGGCATCGGCGCCGTCTTTGTCGTCGAACAACGGGCGCACACCGACCAGCGCCTTGGCCGGCCACAGCACCCGCTTGAGCGTGCGGGTGACGGTGCGCCCGCCGGTTTCATACACGCTGCCGGAGACCACTGCCGCAATCGTGCTGACCGGCTTGGCCTCGGCCGGCAACGCGATGTCTTCGCGCAGGATGCCGTCGCTGCCGAACTCAGTATCGATCACGTCCTTGGCTTCGCGCGGCAGCTCCAGCGTCGGGTCGCCGAAGAACCAGCCCGGCAACGATTCGAGCGGATGCTGCTCCACGCTGACCGCCAGCTTTGCGGTGAAGCGGTTGCCATCGGCCGGCGCACCGTACAGGTACGCGGCATTGGCCACCAGCTTGAACGGCTGCCCGGCGCCCAGGGTCTTTTGCGTGCTGTCCAGGTCCAGCTTCATGCGCTCGGGCAGGAACTCTTCCACACGCACGGTCATGCCCTGCACGGCGTCCTTGCTGGCCGGGTCGGTGCGGAATTCCACCTGCCAGCGGCCGGTCGGCGCATCGGCCGGAATCTGCTGGGTGAACTCGAAATAGCCCTGCTCGCCGGGCTGCAGTTTGGTCTCGCGGAACGTCTTGCCGTCTGGTTGTTTCAGACGCAGGAACACCGGCTGCGGCTTGGTGGGCTTGCCGTCGTTGTCGCGCAGGATCGCCGAGACCCGCATGGTCTCACCGGGGCGATACAGATCGCGACCTGCCCAGGCAAACACGTCGAACCACGCGCTCTGGCGCCCGGCCACGGCGAACTCGCTCAGATCCAATGCCGGCTGATTGAATGGCAGCAACGACACATCGGTCTTGCTGCGCGCAGTCAGCACATGGCCGGCGTCGAGCGTGTAGTTGAGCAGTGCGTTGCCGTTGCCGTCGGTCGTACCTTTGAGAAACAACTCGCCCTTGGCATCGAGGATGCGCAGTTCCACGTTCTTGATCGGCTCGCCGCTCTGCAACGAGGCGGTGTGCACGAACAGCTTGTCCTTGTAGGCGCGCGTGTGCAGGCCGATGTCGCTGACGGTGAAAAACGCGGTATCGAATTCGTTTTCGAAACTGCCGGCACGCTTCATCACCGCGAAGTACAGGCCCGGCTCCTGCAGCTCCTTGATGTCCTGCGTGGGCAGGTAGGTCAGCACACGCTCGTTCTGCTTGCCGCCCAAAATAAAACGGTTGACGTAGACCGGGTCGGCCAGCTTGGACAGCGGCTCGTTGCCGCTGTACTCGCTTTCCAGATCCCAGCTGCCGCGGCGACCGCCGCGCTGGAACTGCTGGAAGAACGCCGGCAGCGACTTCTCTCGCACGCGCAGGAACTCCACGTCCACTTCCGGCACGTTGACCGACACCACCGGCAGGCCGCGGCTTTCGCGCGCCGGCAACACGCTGCCTTGCGAAGCGAACCCGGCCACAGGCTTGAGTTCGCCGGTGTAGACCTTCTGCTTGAGCGGCTTGCCCAGGCGGCTGCCGTCGGCGGCCAGCAGGTTGGCGTCGACCAGCACCGTATAGTCCTTGGCCGCTTCCACGTAGGGGTAGCGCAGCGTCTTGCCGTCTTCGGACAGCGACCAGCTGCTGTCGCCGGTACCGACCTTTTCTTCGAAGCGCACCAGCGCATCGAAATCCTGCGTGCCCACCAACGGCCGCGAGAATTCCAGCGCCAGCGACAGACCATCGCTGGTCTGGTCGGGATAGGCACGCGCCAGCGCGAAGCCGGTAATGGCCTGCTTGTCAGCCTTGATCGCCTCGCCGCTGGCGGCAGGCAACTGGCCGCTTTCGTTGCGCTTGCAGGCCACCGCGCCAATCGCCACCGTGAGCAGTACCACCCACAGCAACATACGCCGCGTGCCCGATGCCCTCATCCCTGATTCCCGGCTGTCCATTCGTGCTATCCCATGACTGAGACGACCAGTATAGCGACGCACCCAGCCCGCACGCGCTGCGCGGCAGCATAGGCATCACCCCCTGGCGCTGCGCGCCATGCGTCTTGCAGTGGCCTCGGGCAAGGACTCCTGGCGCCCGCTGGATCGGCTGCGCGCAGGCAAGCTGGAGATTCGATGCACCTGTGCTGGACTGGCGGGGATGTCCTCAACAGCCCCTCATCCGCCCTTCGGGCACCTTCTCCCGCACGCGGGAGAAGGAGTGCCAGGGCTGGGTGGACTGGGTCTCGGCCGCCGGCGTGATGCTTGGCACCGCGCGTTGGGTCGCCGTACGCACGCAAGCGACGTACATACCTGTTCGTCGGCTCGCCTGCCTAGTACCCGCGGAAGCTGTGTCGGCACTTGAGCGGTGCCGGCAGCACCAAAAAGCTCGTCGATCCCCGCTCTCCCACTGGTGGGAAAAGGTGCCCGATGGGCGGACGAGGGACGGCTCACTCCATTACGAACGCGCACACCAGCTGTGCCACCAACACCATGAAGCTCAAGCCGTTCCTTCTCCCGTCAACGGGAGAAGGTGCCCGAAGGGCGGACGAGGGACGGCTCACGCCGTTACGAACGCTCACACCAGCCGTGCCACCAACGCCATGAAGCACAAAACGTTCCTTCTCCCGTAGACGGGAGAAGGTGCCCGAAGGGCGGATGAGGGGCGGTTCACACCATTACGAACGCTCACACCAGCCGTGCCACCAACGCCATGAAGCACAAAACGTTCCTTCTCCCGTAGACGGGAGAAGGTGCCCGAAGGGCGGATGAGGGGCGGTTCACACCATTACGAACGCTCACACCAGCCGTGCCACCAACGCCATGAAGCACAAAACGTTCCTTCTCCCGTCAACGGGAGAAGGTGCCCGAAGGGCGGATGAGGGGCGGTTCACGCCATTACGAACGCTCACACCAGCTGTGCCAGCAACACCATGAAGCGCAAGCCGTTCCTTCTCCCGTCGACGGGAGAAGGTGCCCGAAGGGCGGATGAGGGACGGTTCACGCCATTACGAACGCTCACACCAGCCGTACCACCAACACCATGAAGCGCAAGCCGTTCCTTCTCCCGTCAACGGGAGAAGGTGCCCGAAGGGCGGATGAGGGGCGGTACACGCCGCTGCCCCAGACCAATGACCCGGCGTAGGACCAACAGCACCAACTACCCAAGCGCCTTGCTGGCAACGCCGCGGCACGCGTCTCAGCGCAGCAGCTGGCGCATGTACAACGCAATGAACGTCGGCTTGTCCAGACGCAGGCACGCCTGCACGTTCGGTATGCCTGACCCTTCGCGGGTATAGCCCTGTGCATCGACATCCAGATGCAGCGGCGTGGTCGGGCACAGCGCCGGGCTCAGCAGCCAGGCGACCGGTACCGCGTCGAACACCGTCGGCGTGGCATTGGCCCAGGGCTGGTCGGTGTTGCGCCACTGGTAATACAGCTGGGTGAGCGCATCGGTGAGTCCATCGCCATGCGCGAACAAGGCGATACGCTCGGGTTCTTCCAGCGTGATCTGCGTAGCATCCAGCGGCAGCAACACGATCGGCACGCCGGCCGCGAACACGCGTTGCGCCGCCGGCACATCGGAGAGGATGTTGTACTCCGGCGCCGGTGCGCTGGCCGGCCGATAGGCAGACTTGCCGTAACCCACCCGCACCGAGCCGCCCATCGCCACGATGCGCTTGAGCTTGGCAAAGCCGGCCGGGTCGCGCTGCTGCGCCAACGCTGCATCGGTCATCGGCCCCAGCACCAGCAAGGTGACCTCGCCCGGGTGCCGGCGCGCCTGCTGCAGGATCATTGCCGCCGCATCCGGCAGCTTGCCGGGCAACTGTTCCTTGGCGGCCCAGCGTGCCTGGCTGAAGGCAATGGTGCTGGTCGTGCGTGCCCCCACCGCCAATGGAATCTCGCTGCGCCCGGCCTGCTGCAACAACCGCTGCAACAGCTGCGCACGCAACGTGGTGTCGCCCCATGCCGATGCGATACCCAGCACCTGCAACTGCGGGCTGCGCAACAGCAGCCCCAGCGCAAACGCATCGTCGATGTCGTCGCCAATGTCGGTGGAGACCACCAGCAGCTCGGTGGCCGCGGGCGGTTGCGTGGCCCGCGCTGTCGTCGCCGCAGCCGCCTGCGCCTGCGCCTGCGCCTGCGCCACGGCAGCCGCACAGCACAACACAGCAATCAACCACGCATTTCGAATGATCCGCCGCATGCATCTACTCCTGCCGCCATAAAAAAACCGCCGGCATGTTGGCCGGCGGTTCGATAGTGCTACACCACAACGCCGATCAGAAGTTGGCGCGGAACTGCGCGCCAACGATGCGCGGGTCGTTGATGAAGCCGGTGAGGTTGTTGAAGTCGATCGCACCGGTCACGCGGATCTGGTTGGAGCAGTTGCGGCAGAACACCGACAACTCGTATGCACCCGCGCCCCAGGTGTAGCCGATCTTGGCGCCGCCCTCGACCAGCGGCTGGCCGGTGAACTCACGCGAGTCGTACAGGAAGAAGTTCACTTCGCTGCGGTAGGACCAGTCGGTGTAGAAGAACAGCTCGCCGTCGTTGCCCATCGGGATGCCGTAACGCAGCGTCGCGTTGGCCATCCACTTGGCCGCCTGCGGCAGGTCGTTGCCGTCGATCAGCGCGCGGCCGGCCGCGTTGAGCGGGTCGGTCACGGTGCAGGTGCGGCACACGCCCACCGACAGGCTCGGGTCGTCGATGCGGGTCCAGTTGTAGGCGCCGCCAGCGGTGACGCGCAGGTTCTGGGTGATCAACGCTTCGAAGTCGAACTCGGCACCGCGCGCCTTGGTCTTGTCGGCATTGAGCAGGCGCACGTCGTTGGATTCGCCGCCCACTGCGGTGAGCTGCTGGTTCTTGACCCGGAAATCGTAGATGTCGAAGCTCAGGCGCGCACGGTTGTCGAACAGATCCGACTTGATGCCAATCTCGAACGAATCCACCGTCTCCGGCTCGGCCACGGTCAGCGGCGCGGTGCCCGAGGGCACGCCGAAGCTGGCGCCACGGAAACCGCGCGCCGCACGGGCGTACACGTTGACGTCGTCGTTGATGGAGAACGTCGCGGCCAGATCGCCGGTGACCTTGGAGTTATCTGTCTCGCCGCTGGACGGCTCGACCAGGGTGACGCGGTCCAGCGCCAGCACGTCGAAGGTCTTCTTGTCGTAGGTGTAGCGGATGCCGGCGCGCAGGTTCAACCGGTCGGTGGCCGCATAGTTCAGCGAGCCGAATGCCGCCCATGAGGTATTGCGCTGGCGGGTCAACTGGTAGCTGGCCAGGTCGCCGCCGCTGAAGGTGTTGTAGGTGTAGTTTTCGCCTTCCACATCGTCGTGGAAGTAGTACAGGCCGGCCTGCCAGTTGAGTGGGCCCTCGTACTGCGATTCGGCACGCACTTCCTGGCTGTACTGGTCCAGGCTCTTGATGCCGCCGGCGGTTTCCACCGGGAACGGAATCACGCCCGGGCCGGACGGCGGTGCGAACACCGCGCCGAAGCCGCCGTCGATATCGCCACGGCTGTAGTACTTGCCGATGCCTTCGTACGCGGTGATCGAGTGCAGCGCGATATCGCCCAGGTCCCAGGTCAGGTTGGCGCTGCCGCCATAGGTCTGCAGTTCCTGGGTGTTGGCGCCGTCGATGAAGGATTTTTCTTCGTCGAAGCCATCCACCAGCTGATTGGTGCCGGGCTGGATGATGTTGGCGCGGAACAGCCGCGCAGTGCCGTCCAGATGGCGTGCATGCGCGTTGAACAACGCGCTGAAATCGTCGCTGGCCTGGTACAGCAGCTGCAGACGCACGGCCGAGTCGGTATAGCCTTCCAGATCGCGGCCGTCGCGGTTTTCCACCCAATCGTCGCGGCGCTGGCCCAAGGTGGACAGACGCGCTGCCCAATGGTCGCCCATCGCGATGCTCAGGCCGCTTTCCAGGGTCATGGTGCCGTAGGTGCCGTACGACAGGCTGGCGTAGCCGTCATTGGCGCCGATGGTCGGCTTGACCGAGTTGAACTTGACCACGCCGGCCGGCGTGTTGCGGCCGAACAGCGTGCCCTGCGGGCCGCGCAGCACTTCCAGGCCTTCCAGATCGAAGATCGGGAAGCCCTTCAAAAACGCGTTTTCCTGCACCACGTCGTCATAGATCAACGACACCGGCTGCGACGCGTAGGTGTTGAAGTCGGTGTTGCCGTAGCCGCGGATATACACGCGCGGGAACACACGGCCGTTGGACGATTCGATGTTGAGGCTCGGCGCCTTGCCGGCCAGCACGCGGATGTCCGAGCCGCTGGTGGAAATGGCATCGAGAAATTCCGGGCGCAGCACGCTGGCGGAAACCGGCACATCCTTGGAGTCTTCCGAGCGACGCTCGACCGTGACCTTGACCGCATCCAGACGCACGACACCGTCGTCGCTGGGCGCCTGCTGTGCAGCAGCGTGAAACGGAAGAAGCGAAACGACGGCAACGGCAAGCGCGCTGATCTTGAGCGACCGGCTAGCTGACATGGGAAGCACTCCAAATTCTGGTGGCGGGGCGGCCTGGCCTGCATGCCGCGGTGCAACAGAATTAACACGATTTACACAAATATGGCAGAGCCCGTACGGAAAAGTTTCCATAATTCGCATTGGCGTTCTAATTAATGCAACACGGGCGTGCAATTTGTGCGTCGGAGCCCTGTCAGTCTCAGAGGCGGTCCGTGGCCGGCAACTGCCAACTTCGGCATTCACATGGTCGGCTACACAAGTCGCGACCCAGCCGCATCGCTAGGAGCACGCCCTGGCATGACAAGACGTCAGGGGACGCGCCCCTGCACCAGCACCTTACCGATTCGGAAGCGCACCCGCCGCGCCATCGCGACACTCGACCCGGACGGCGCACCGAAGCCCTGGACATGACAACTACGGCGCAAATCTACGCAGCCGCGTTGTCCATCCCGAACATGCGCACCTGCCGCAAGCACACCACCCGTGCCAGCTTCTGCTCACTCGCCTTCGGCGATGCCGCCGGGCACCCGCACCCAACCCTCCATCAGCACGCGCGCACTGCGGCTCATCAGCGCCTTGGTCACCTGCCACTGCCCATCGACCTGTGTTGCCTCGGCGCCCACGCGCAAGGTGCCGGACGGATGCCCGAAGCGCACCGCCGAGCGGGCCGCGCCGCCGGCCGCCAGGTTGACCAAGGTGCCCGGCACCGCCGCAGCGGTGCCAATCGCCACCGCTGCGGTGCCCATCATCGCGTGGTGCAATTTGCCCATCGACATCGCACGCACCAGCAGATCGATCTCGGCCGCGTGCACCGGCTTGCCGCTGGAGGCGGTGTAGTCGGCCGGCGGCGCCACGAAGGCCACCTTGGGCGTGTGCTGCCGCGTCGCGGCGTCTTCCACCTTCGCAATCAAACCCATCCGCACCGCGCCATGCGCGCGCAAGGTTTCGAACATGATCAACGCACGCGGGTCGCCATTGATGGCCTCCTGCAACTCGGTGCCGGTGTAGCCCAGATCGCGCGCATTGACGAAGATGGTCGGAATGCCCGCATTGATCAGCGTGGCATCCAGCGTGCCCAGCCCGGGAATCTCCAATCGATCGATGAGATTGCCCGTGGGGAACATCGCCCCACCCTCGCCTTCGGGGTCATCGGCCGGGTCGAGAAATTCCAGCTGCACCTCGGCCGCCGGGAAGGTCACCCCATCCAGTTCGAAGTCGCCGGTTTCCTGCACCAGCCCATCGGTCATCGGCACATGCGCCACGATCGTCTTGCCGATATTGGCCTGCCAGATCCGCACCGTGGCCATGCCATCGCGCGGAACGCGTGTGGCGTCGATCAATCCGCTGGCAATCGCGAACGGCCCCACCGCTGCGGAAAGATTGCCGCAGTTGCCACTCCAATCCACGAACGCGCTATCGATGGACACCTGCCCGAACAGATAGTCCACATCGTGCCCATCACGCGTACTGGCAGAGACGATCACACTCTTGCTGGTGCTCGAGGTCGCCCCGCCCATGCCATCGATCTGCTTGGCATACGGATCCGGGCTGCCGATCACCCGAAGCAACAGCGCGTCGCGTGCAGCGCCCGGCTGCTGCGCGGCCTCCGGCAGATCCTGCAGGCGGAAAAACACGCCCTTGCTGGTGCCGCCACGCATGTAGGTAGCGGGGATACGGAGTTGGGGGAAATGGGTCATGGGAGGCCAGGATTAGGGATTAAAGCGGCAGTGCGATGGCAGCAGCCAGTGACGTTAGTGCGCTTGCGGTGCAGATCTCGCTTTCAACGAATCCCGATTCCCGACTCCCGATTCCCGGCTCTCCAGAAAATCCTGCGCAAACCGTTGCAGCACACCACCGGCCTCGTAGATCGATACTTCCTCTGCAGTATCCAGCCGGCACGTGACCGGCACCTGCAGCTGCTCGCCGTTGCGCCGGTGGATCGAGAGTGTCAGCGTGGCCCCCGGCGTGCGCTGGCCGGTGACGTCGAAGGTTTCGCTACCATCGATGCCAAGTGTCTTGCGATCGCTGCCCGGCTTGAACTCCAGTGGTAGCACGCCCATGCCGATCAGGTTGGTGCGGTGGATCCGTTCGAAGCCTTCGGCCATGATCACCTCCACACCGGCCAGACGCACGCCTTTGGCTGCCCAGTCGCGCGAGGAGCCCTGCCCGTAATCGGCACCGGCAACGATGATCAACGGCTGCTTGCGGGTCATGTAGGTTTCGATGGCCTCCCACATGCGCATGACCTGCCCTTCCGGCTCCAGCCGCGCCAGCGAGCCTGCCGTGACCTGCCCATCGATCACGGCCATTTCGTTGATCAATTTGGGATTGGCGAAGGTGGCGCGCTGCGCGGTGAGATGGTCGCCGCGATGGGTGGCGTATGAATTGAAATCCTCCTCGGGCACGCCCATGTGCGCGAGGTACTCGCCAGCCGCACTGCCGGCCTGAATCGCATTGGACGGCGACAGATGATCGGTGGTGATGTTGTCGCCGAGCACGGCCAGCGGCCGCATGCCGTGCAGGCTGCGCGCCCCTGCCAATGCGCCCTCCCAGTACGGCGGGCGGCGAATGTAGGTGCTGGTCGGGCGCCAGTCGTACAACGGGCTCACGCTGATGCCCTGCCCACTGCTGCGCTGAAACATCGGGTCGTACACGCGACGGAAGTGCTCAGGCTTGACGCTGCGCGCCACCACCGCGTCGATCTCCGCATCGCTCGGCCACAGATCCTTGAGCGTTACCGACACGCCATCGGCATCGATGCCCAGCACGTCCTTTTCGATATCGAAGCGCACGGTTCCGGCGATTGCATAGGCGATCACCAACGGCGGCGAGGCGAGAAACGCCTGCTTGGCATACGGGTGGATGCGCCCGTCGAAATTGCGGTTGCCCGACAGCACCGCAGTGGCATACAGATCGCGGTCGATGATTTCCTGCTGGATGGTTGGGTCGAGCGCACCGCTCATGCCATTGCAGGTGGTGCAGGCGAACGCCACGATGCCGAAGCCCAGCTGTTCCAGTTCGCTCAATAAACCGGCTTCTTCCAGGTACAGCTGCACTGCCTTGGAACCCGGCGCCAGCGAACTCTTCACCCACGGCTTGCGGGTCAAGCCACGCGCGTTGGCATTGCGTGCCAGCAGACCGGCCGCGATGACGTTGCGCGGGTTGGAGGTGTTGGTGCACGAGGTGATTGCCGCAATGATCACCGCGCCATCGGGCATCTGCCCCGGCACTTCGTCCCAGGCGCCGGCAATGCCGCGCGCAGCCAGCTCGCTGGTGGCCACGCGCTTGTGCGGGTTAGAGGGCCCGGCCATGTTGCGCACCACGCTGGACAGATCGAACTGCAGCACGCGCTCATACTGTGCGGTGGCCAGATCGTCGGCCCACAGCCCGGTATGGCGTGCATAGTTCTCCACCAATGCCACCTGCGCGTCGTCGCGCCCGGTGAGCCGCAGGTAGTCGATGGTCTGCTGATCGATGTAGAACATCGCCGCGGTCGCGCCGAATTCCGGCGTCATGTTGGAAATGGTGGCGCGGTCGCCGATGGTCAGCGCACTGGCGCCTGCACCATAGAATTCGAGATAGGCGCCCACCACGCGTTGCTGGCGCAGGAATTCGGTCAAGGCCAGCACGATATCGGTGGCAGTCATTCCCGGTGCCGGACGCCCGGTAAGTTCCACGCCGATGATGTCCGGCAGGCGCATCCACGAGGCGCGTCCCAACATCACGTTTTCTGCCTCCAGGCCGCCCACGCCCACTGCGATGACGCCCAACGCATCCACATGCGGAGTGTGGCTATCGGTGCCCACGCAGGTATCCGGAAACGCCACGCCGTCCAGCGTGTAGATCACCGGCGACATCTTCTCCAGGTTGATCTGATGCATGATCCCGTTGCCCGGCGGAATCACTTCCATGTTCTCGAACGCGCGCTTGGTCCATTCGATGAAATGGAAGCGGTCGGCATTGCGACGGTCTTCCACGCCGCGGTTCTTGACAAAGGCCTGCCTGTCGAAGCCGGCGTATTCCACCGCCAGCGAGTGATCGACGATCAGCTGCACCGGCACCACCGGATTGACCTGCGCCGGATCGCCGCCCTGCTCGGCAATCGCATCACGCAGTCCGGCAAGATCCACCAAGGCTGTCTGGCCCAGGATGTCGTGGCAGACCACGCGCGCCGGAAACCACGGGAAATCCAGCTCGCGCTTGCGCTCGATCAGTTGGCGCAGATACGCCTCCAGCATCTGCGGCTCGGCGCGCCGCACCAGATTTTCCGCGTGCACGCGTGCGGTGTACGGCAAGCCTGCATATGCACCGGGCTGCAACGCATCCACGGCGGCTCGTGCATCGAAGTAATCCATCGCGGTGCCCGGCAAGGGCTTGCGGTACTGGCTATTCATGGCTGGCGATATCACAAGGCGGGCGGGGTCTATTGCTGTTGCTGTTGCTGTTGCTGTTGCTGTTGCTGTTGCTGTTGCTGTTGCTGTTGCTGTTGCTGTTGCTGTTGCTGTTGCTGTTGCTGTTGCTGTTGCTGTTGCTGCTCGTATTCCCGCTCACCACGTGCCACTCGCCACGCTCCCTTCTCCCGCAACGCGGGAGAAGGTGCCCGAAGGGCGGATGAGGGCCGCTCGCAAGTGGCACTTTTCAGACGCGCTGATCCAACGGCACAAACACCTGATCTTCCGGCCCGGTGTAATTGGCCGAAGGCCGAATGATCTTGCCATCCACGCGCTGCTCGATGACGTGCGCACTCCAGCCCGCCGTGCGTGCCAGCACGAACAGCGGGGTGAACATCGCTGTCGGCACACCCATCATGTGGTAGCTCACTGCACTGAACCAGTCCAGATTCGGGAACATCTTCTTGATGTCCCACATCACGCTTTCCAGACGCTCGGCGATGTCGTACATCTTGCGGCTGCCCTGCTCCTCGGACAGCTCGCGCGCCACGTCCTTGATCACCTTGTTGCGCGGGTCGGACACGGTGTACACCGGATGCCCGAAGCCGATCACCACTTCCTTGCGCTCCACACGTGCCTTGATGTCCGCCTCGGCTTCGTCCGGCGTGTCGTAGCGCTTCTGCACCTCGAAGGCCACCTCGTTGGCGCCGCCATGCTTGGGACCGCGCAACGCGCCGATACCACCGGCAATGGCGCTGTACATATCGCTGCCGGTACCGGCAATCACGCGGCTCGCAAACGTGGAGGCATTGAATTCGTGCTCGGCGTACAAGATCAGGCTGGTGTGCATTGCGCGCACCCACGAATCCTTCGGCGCAAAGCCATGCAGCAGGTGCAGGAAATGCCCACCGATGGAGTCGTCGTCGGTCTCCACCTCGATGCGCTTGCCGTTGTGGCTGTAGTGATACCAGTACAGCAGCATCGAACCGAGCGAGGCCATCAACTTGTCCGCGATATCGCGCGCACCGGGATGGTTGTGATCGTCCTTTTCCGGCTGCAGGCAGCCCAGCACCGACACACCGGTGCGCATCACATCCATCGGGTGCGCGGATGGCGGCAGCTGTTCCAGCGCGGTTTTCACCGCCGCCGGCACACCACGCAACGAGCGCAGCTTGGCCTTGTAGCCGCGCAACTCGCCGCTGTTGGGCAACTTGCCGTGCACCAGCAGGTAGGCGATCTCCTCGAACTCGCTGGTGGTGGCCAGGTCCAGGATGTCGTACCCGCGATAATGCAGATCGTTGCCGCTGCGCCCCACCGTGCACAGCGCGGTGTTGCCTGCGGCAGTGCCTGACAGTGCGACGGATTTTTTCGGCTTGAAACCGGGAATGGCAGTGTCGTTCATGCGATGAGCTCCAAAGCTGTGGCGTGTTGCAATGTCACGAAGGATTGACCAGATGGACCCAGCAAGCGGCGATCATGCGCCCTTGCGCGCAAACAACGCGTCCAGGCGCTGTTCGTAGCCGTGATAGCCGATGCGCTCATAGAGTTCTTCGCGGGTCTGCATCGTTTCCAGCACGGCCTGCTGGTGGCCATCGCGCCGAATCGCCGTATAGACCGCCTCGGCGGCCTTGTTGGCTGCACGGAACGCCGACAGCGGGAACAGCTGGATCGCCACACCGGCCTGCGCAAGTTGGTCGCGCGTGAACAGCGGGGTCTTGCCGAACTCGGTGATGTTGGCCAGCACCGGCACTTTCACTGCATCGACAAAGCGCGTGTAGGTCTCCAGGTCGTAGGCGGCCTCGGCAAAGATGCCGTCGGCGCCCGCGTCCACGCAGGCGATGGCGCGTTCGATCGCTGCATCCACCCCTTCCATCTGGATGGCGTCGGTGCGTGCAATCAAGAAAAACGCCGGATCGGTCTTGGCATCGGCTGCCGCCTTGACCCGGTCGACCATCTCGCCCTGGCTCACGATCTCCTTACCCGGCCGATGCCCGCAACGCTTGGCGCCAACCTGGTCTTCGATATGGCAACCGGCCGCGCCGGCCTTGATCAGCGACTTGATGGTGCGCTCGATATTGAAGGCACTCGGCCCGAAGCCGGTATCCACATCCACCAGCAGCGGCAGTTCGCACACGTCGGTGATGCGGCGCACATCGACCAGCACGTCTTCCAGCGTGTTGATCCCCAGATCCGGCAAGCCCAGCGAGCCAGCCGCCACGCCGCCGCCGGACAGGTAGATGGCCTGGTAGCCCGCACGCTGGGCCAGTAGCGCGTGGTTGGCATTGATCGCACCGATCACCTGCAGCGGCGACTCGGCAGCCAGCGCTGCGCGAAAGCGCGCGCCGGCAGAGGCTGGATAGGAGGACGTCATGACAGTTCCCTGGATGAGATGGTTAGCTGGTCAGCAAACGTCGTGCCAATCGCAATTGTCTGATTCTGCTACGAACCGAAGACACTATTGTTGCGGCTTTGGAACTTTTGGAACATCATGAAACATGACGAAACAGCTCGACTTCCCGCGCCGCTCCAGCACCTCCGATGCGACCGGCACCTCTCTGCCGGTGATCTGGACCGTCAGCGTGTCCCGACTGACCGGGCTGCTCGCCGACGTCATCCCCGAGTTCGACCAGCGCGCGCGCATCGAGCAGATCAACCTCGGCTTTGCCGAAGCGGTGGAGGTCATCGGCCAGCGACTGCGCCGCGAACGCTGCGACGCCCTGGTGGCCGGCGGCTCCAACGCCGCCTATCTGCGCAGCCGCCTGGCATTGCCACTGGCACCAATCCAGGCGACCGGGTTCGACCTGATGGAAGCGCTGGCGCGCGCGCGCCGCATCGCCCCGCGCATCGGCGTGGTGACCCATGCCAGCGACGTCCCGTCGTTTCATGCCTTCCAGACCAGTTTCGACCTGGATATCGAGCACCGCCGATTCGTCACTGCCGAGGACGCGCGCGATTGCATTGCCGACCTGCGCGCCGCCGGTATCCAGGTCATCGTGGGCACCGGCATGGCGATCGATTTCGCCGAACAGGCCGGGCTGCCCGGCGTGCTGCTGTATTCGGCAGGGTCGGTGCGTCAGGCGCTGGAGCAGGCCATCGCACTGGGCACGGCATCGAGCCGGGAGCGGCCCTCCGCGCGTAGTCACTCAAGGCGCCCCCGACGTAGCGATGCGCTGCTTGGCGACGCCGCCGCCATGGCGCAGGTGCGTGCCTTGGTGCAGCTGTATGCCCCGCATGCCGGCACCGTGCTGATCAGCGGCGAAACCGGCACCGGCAAGGAATTGGTCGCCCGACAACTGCATGCCGGCAGCCGTCGACGCGGCCGTTTCGTGGCAATCAATTGCGCGGCCATCAGCGAATCGTTGCTGGAGGCAGAGCTGTTCGGCTATAGCGATGGCGCCTTCACCGGTGCCCGCCGCGGCGGGCACACCGGCCTGATCGAAGCCGCGCAGGATGGCACGCTGTTCCTCGACGAAATCGGCGAATTGCCCATGCCGTTGCAGACACGGCTCTTACGCGTATTGGAAGAACGCGAAGTGTTGCGCGTTGGCGCAACCCTGCCCGTCGCAATCGACGTGCGCGTGGTGGCCGCCAGCCTGCAGGCGCTGCACGCGCTGGTCGAACAAGGGCGATTCCGTCGCGACCTGTTCTACCGCCTGGCAGCGTTACGCATCGCGCTGCCCCCCTTGCGTCAGCGCCCCGACGACATCGCACTGCTGCTGGCGCATTACTTCCAGCAACTTGGCAATATCGCCTCGCCGCTGTCGGAGGCTGCATTGCAACGACTGCAACTACACACCTGGCCCGGCAACGTGCGCGAGCTGCGCAACCTGGTCGAACGCCTGTGCATCCACTGGAAGGCGCAGGCGCACGAGAGCCTGAGCCTTGAGCAACTGCATTGGTGGGCACCGGAATTGTTCGACACGCAGATCGGCGATACCGCAGCGACATCCGCACGCAGCGACCTGGCGGCGTCCCGCCTGCAGCTCACCGCTGCCGCCGTCCGCGCGGCGCTCGATCGCGCAAACGGCAATCGCGCCCTCGCCGCACAGGCGCTCGGCGTTTCGCGCACGACACTGTGGCGCTGGATGCAGGCGCAAGCTACCTAGAAAACGGACGCGACGACTGCAAGGCGCACGCCCAGGCGCGCAGAGGCTCACTTGACCCGCGTGTACTCGGTATCGCCGGTGCTCAAACGACCGCTCGCCTCGTCGATCGCATAGTTGACCGTGCCATTGCCACTGGACACCTGCAGCACGCCCTTGGTCAACAACGCCGGGTAATTTCGGGTCTTGACCCCATTGCCGAACATCTCCGGCGAGGTGTCGCGGATGATGAAGCTCTCGCCGTTGTGCTCGATGCTCAGCACATTCTTCTGCGACTTCACATTGACCCACTTGCCCACGTACTGCTCGCCAACATCGCGCGCGCAGCCGGTTAGCAGCGCCATCGCAATCAGGGCACTTCCAAGCAGTGCTTTCATCGCCATACCTTCTTCAACGCGGGGGTCTCGCAGGATGGCAAGTCCTTGCTGAGCCCGCAACAAGCAGGCACAAGCGACGAGACAGAACACCCGGAAACCACGGTCACGGGGCGCAGGCTCGACTCTCCGGTCGCCAACGGACATGTCTGCAAGACCGGGAACGACGTTCTGCTGATTGCAAGGTGCGCTATCACTCCCGTAGCGGCAACGTGCATTCAACCAAATTCGCCCACCGCAACCGCCTGCAGCAGGTGTCACCCATGACGTCCCGCGCTTTGCTGCGTCCTTGAGCCTTCCGCAGGGGAGGCAAGACACAAAAAAACCGGCACATGGCCGGCTTTTTCTTCGCGTCGAATCCCGTGGAGTGCAGGATTTCTATGGTGGGCGGTACAGGGTTCGAACCTGTGACCCTTGCCGTGTGAAGGCAATGCTCTACCGCTGAGCTAACCGCCCGGTGACGCGAGCCGCACATTATAGGGCAGCTGCGGCAATCGTCAACAGGTACATCCGCGACGGCGATGACCTGGTCGAAAACGTCCCGATCCAATGACTGGGCGCGCCGTGCCAGCGGTCTGGCGCCGCCATGGCGATAAATCGATTCGGCGCCATTCAAATGCCCGCTACGCCCTTCGACGACCCGCTTCCAATACGACGGCAATCACCCGAGCAACCGCACCGCACTACCTCACATCGTATGCGTCGGTTTGTCCGAGGTCGTCAGGCCTGCCAGCAGGGTCTCGATCTTGTTGCGCACTGCCTCACCTTCCGGGCCGTCGGGGAACTGCACGCCGATGCCGGCAGCGCGGTTGCCCTGGGCACCAGCCGGCGTGGTCCAGATCACCTTGCCGGCCACCGGCAGGCGCTCGCTGGAATCGGGCAGGGTCAGCAGCAGGAAGACTTCGTCGCCCAGCATGTAGCGCTTGGGGGTCGGCACGAAGATGCCGCCACCTTTCACGAACGGCATGTAGGCGCTATAGAGCGCCGGCTTGTCTTTCAACGCCAGCGACAAAATGCCCTGGCGTGCATTCATTGCACTCATCGAGTTCCCCTAGAACGTGGCTGGCGCTCTCCCTCGCGCCAGGCCAGCAACAATTCCGTCACTGCCAGGTCGGCGCGGACGGTGGTGCGCAGCAGGTCGCGGGTGCGGTTGGCGGCGTCGAACCAGGTCGCCAGCTTGTGCAACCGCGATGGATCGGTCAAGCCGGCCGAGGCCTGCGCCAATGCCAGATCGGCGGCATGCCGCAGACGTTGATCGGCCTGGCCATCATTGGTCCAGCGCTGCGCAACCTCCACCGCGCCGACGCGGCCGCTGGCAATCTGCTCCAGGTCCTGCGCCACCGCACGCCGCACCGCCAGGCCGTCTTCGCGCAGCCATTGCGCGGCAAGGCCGGGATGGCCGCGGGCGGCGTCCAAGGCCTCCTGCGCAGCGCGCTCGCTGACCCCTTGCGACAGCAACCAGGCCAGTGCCTCGTCCGGGGGCGGCAATTTGAATTCCAGGCGCTGGCAACGGCTGCGGATGGTCGCCGGCAACCGCGCCGGCTGGGCGCTGATCAACCACAGGTAGCGGCCGGGCGATGGTTCCTCCAACGTCTTGAGCAAGGCGTTGCAGGCGGCGCGATTGATCGCATCGGCCGGGTCCACGATCACCACCTGGGCGATGCCGTACTGCGGGGTCAGCGCGAGCTTTTGCGAAATCTCGCGCACCTGCTCGATGACGATCTCGGTACGCAGCTTGTCGCCGGTACGGTTGGCAATGAAGGACACCAGCTGCAGGTCGGGGTGGGTGCCGGCGGCGATCAACTGCCGCGTGCGCTGCGCCAGTGCCGGGTCCGGCGAGCTGGCCAGCACGTGCTCGGCCAGGGCCAGGGCGACCGCGCGCTTGCCCAGCCCTTCCGGGCCGCAGATCAGCAACCCATGTCCGAGCCGCCCCGCATCCAGCGCAGCCACGGTCTGGTCGAAGGCGCGCTGCTGCCAGGGCGAAAATGCGGCGGTCATGGCGTGGTCTCCGTCTGCGGCGTGCTCGGCAGCCGGCGGCGCTGCAGATAGCGCGCCACCGCTGCGTTATGTTCGGCCAACGTGGCCGAGAATGCGTGCGCGCCGGTGCCATCGCCCACCGCCACGAAATACAGCGCCTCACCGGGCGCCGGCTGCACTGCCGCCAGCAGCGCCTCGCGGCCCGGCATGGCAATCGGCGTCGGCGTCAGGCCGGTACGCGTATAGGTGTTGTATGGCGTGTCGGTGGTCAGGTCGCGGCGGCGGATATTGCCGTCGTAGCTGCTGCCGATGCCGTAGATCACGGTCGGGTCGGTCTGCAACTTCATGCCCAGCTGCAGGCGGCGCAGGAACACTCCCGCGATCAACGGCCGCTCGGAGCCCAGGGCAGTTTCCTTTTCGATGATCGATGCCAGGATCAATGCCTGTTCCGGCGAGCTAAGCGGCAGGTTCGGGGCGCGCTGTTCCCAGGCCTGCGCCAATGCCTTGTCCATGGCGGCGTGTGCGCGCTTGAGCACGTCGAGGTCGCTATCGCCGCGCTGATACACATAGGTTTCCGGCAGGAATCGCCCTTCCGGATGCTGCTTGGCAAATCCCAGCCGCGCCATCAGCGCCGCATCGTCCAGCGCGTCGATGGAGTGCTGCAGCGGCGTGGCGGTGGCGAGTGCGGCGCGGAGCTGCCGGAAATTCCAGCCCTCCACGATCGTGAAACGGTACTGGATCACACGCCCCTGGCGCATGCGCGTCAGCACCTCGCGTGGCGACAGTGCCGGCGCCAATGCGTACTCGCCCACCTTGAGCTTGCCGGCGGCATCCACCTGGCGCGCGAGCAGCTGCCATTCCAGATCGGTGCCCTGCTCCAGGCCGGCTGCGCGCAATTTGCGCAGCGTGACCTTGAGCGAATCGCCGGGCGCAATCACCACACTGGGCGCGCTCGCAGGCACGGGGGTATCGGCGAAGTGCAGGTAATGCCGCCACGCCACCACCGCGGCAATCGCCAGCAGCGCTGCGAGCAGCAATGCCGTGCCCAGCACGGCCAGACATCCGCGTTTGCCAGTCACCGCCACACCCACCTCGTCATTGCCCCAGCGCCGCGCAGGATACCGCGCGCCGGTGATGTCCCGTTGAAGCGCTCATGTCTGCTCGATCGCGCGCAACACGCCACGCGCCTTGGCGCGGGTTTCGTCCAGCTCGCGCTGCGGGTCCGAGTCCACCACGATCCCGGCGCCAGTGCGGAAGCGCACCTGCTCGCCGGCCACCTCGGCCGTGCGGATCAGGATATTCAGATCCATGTCGCCATCGCGATTGAGCCAGCCGAACGCACCGGTGTAGGCGCCGCGCGCGGTCTGTTCGAGCTCGGCAATGATCTGCATGCAGCGCACCTTGGGGCAACCGGTGATCGTGCCGCCGGGAAACACCGCCGCGATCACCGCGCCCGGGGTCACCCCGGCGCGCAGGCGGCCACGCACGTTGCTGACGATGTGGTGCACGTGCGCGTAGCTCTCCACGGCCATCAGTTCGTCCACTTCCACGGTGCCGGGCGCACAGATGCGGCCCAGGTCGTTGCGCTCCAGATCGATCAGCATCACGTGCTCGGCACGCTCCTTGGGATGCCCGACCAGCTCACGGATGCGTGCTGCATCGTCGTCGCCGGCGAAGCGCGCGCGGGTACCGGCGATAGGGCGGGTCTGCACCGCATCGCCCTGCACCGACACCAGCCGCTCGGGCGAGGAGCTCACCACCGCGCGCCCGGCCGCCACGAACAGGCCGGCAAACGGTGCAGGGTTGGCCGCGCGCAGGCGCGCATGCAGCGCGGCCGGGTCGACCAAGTTGGCGAATGTGGCCTGCCACGCACGCGAGATATTGGCCTGGAACACATCGCCGGCCCGCAGGTAATCCAGCACCCGCTCCACCGCGGCGGTGAAGCGCTCGGGCGCGTCTTCTTCCACCGCGACCGGCCCGCTCCACGCAGGCAACGGCGGCAATGCGGCGCAGGCAGCGATGTCTTCGGCGACGCGGGTCAGTAGATCCTCACGCCCCGGCTCGGCCAGCGCCACGCAGCGCCCTTCCACGCGGTCGCGCAGCACCGCTGCCGGCGCGCGCAACGCCAGCGCGGTCGGCATGCCATCGCTGCGGGCGGGCAGCTGCAGAATCGGTTCGACCTGCGCGGCCAGTTCGTAATCCAGCAGCACCGCCCAGCCGCCACGGAACGGCCATGGGCTGGTCGTATCGTGCGGCACGCGCTCGGCCTGCCAGGCGGCATCCAGCGCGTCCAGAAACGTGCCTTCGAGCACCCGGCCATCGCCATCGCGGGTGCGCCCATCGCCGTCCAGCCGCAGGCTTGCGCCCTCTGCCAGCAGCAGCACATCCCAGCGCCCGTGGGCGGTTCCGGAAGCAGTGGATTCGAGCAGGGCCGGATAGCGTTGCGGTGCCAGCCGATGCAGCGCCAGCAGGTCGATGTCCGCATGCAGTGATCGGGTGAGCGTCATCGGTCCGGCGTGGCGTGAGGTGCAGACGCGGGCCGCTGCGGTAAACGCAGCGTCCGCGATGAGATGGATCGGCTGTCAATCGGAAACGTCAGCAGCGACTGCCGCGCGGACGCGTCACGCGCAGCAGCTGAGGCACCGCACACCGTTTTCAGCGAAGAAAACGGCGCATCGACTCAGACGCGCTTGAACACCAGCGTGCCGTTGGTGCCGCCAAAGCCGAAGCCGTTGGACATCACCGCATCCACCTGTACCTCGCGCGCCACGTTGGGCACGTAATCCAGGTCGCAGCCTTCGCTGGGCTCTTCCAGGTTGATGGTCGGCGGAATGAAGCCGGTGTGCAGCGCCATCACCGAGAAGATCGCTTCCACGCCGCCGGCCGCGCCGAGCAGGTGTCCGGTCATCGACTTGGTCGAGCTGACCATGGTCTTGTAGGCGTGGTCGCCCAGCGCGCGCTTCATCGCCAGCGTTTCGGCCAGATCACCCAGCGGCGTGGAGGTGCCGTGCGCATTGAGATAGCCGATCTGCTCGGGATTGAGCTTGGCATCACGCATGGCGGCCAGCATGCTGCGCGCCGCGCCTTCGCCGTCTTCGCTGGGGGCGGTCATGTGGAACGCATCCGAGCTGGCACCGAAGCCGACCAGCTCTGCGTAGATGCGTGCGCCACGCGCCTTGGCGTGTTCGTACTCTTCCAGCACCAGCACACCGGCACCGTCGCCCAGCACGAAGCCGTCGCGCTGCTTGTCCCACGGGCGCGAGGCCGCAGCGGGATCGTCGTTGCGGGTGGACATGGCCTTCATGGCGCAGAAACCGCCGACCGAACTCGGCGAGGAGCCGCGCTCGGCGCCGCCGGCCAGCATCACGTCGGCATCGCCGTACTGGATCATGCGCATTGCGGTGCCGATCGAGTGGTTGGACGTGGCGCACGCGGACACGGCCGAGAACGTCGGGCCCTTGAGGCCTTTGATCAGGCTGACCTGGCCCGGCAACATGTTGATGATGGTGCTGGGCACGTAGAACGGCGAAATCTTGCGCGCGCCGCCCTCATGGAATTTGATGGTCTGCTCTTCGATACCGAGCAGCCCGCCGATGCCGGAGCCAAGAATGGCACCAATGCGTTCGGCATTGCTTTCGTCGATCTCCAGCCCGGAATCGTCCAGCGCCATGAACGAGGCGCCGACACCGTAGTGGATGAACGAGTCCATCTTCTTGACGTCCTTGGCGGACACAAAAAGCGTGGGGTCGAAATTCTTGATTTCGCCGGCGATCTTGGTGGTGAACTGCGAGGCATCGATCTGCGTGATCGGGCCAATGCCGGAGCGCCCGTGGATGATTCCATCCCAGCTGCTGGCCAGATCATTGCCCAGCGGCGACACAATGCCCATGCCGGTAACGACAACACGACGACTCATTGCAGATCTCCTCACCACGGAACGAACGGTGCTTGCGGTTTGCGGGTGACGCCTAAAAACACAGGGCCGCATCAGCGGCCCCATGGAATGTCTGACGCAGCAGCGGCGTGATGATGCGCGCCACCGCCGTCAGGAACAACGCATCAGCTCTTGACGTGAGCCTTGACGTAGTCGATCGCCTGCTGGACCGAGGTGATCTTCTCGGCCTCTTCGTCCGGGATCTCGCACTCGAACTCTTCTTCCAGCGCCATCACCAGCTCGACGGTGTCCAGCGAGTCGGCACCCAGGTCATCGACGAACGATGCGCTGGTGGTGACTTCCTCTTCCTTGACGCCGAGTTGTTCGACGACGATTTTCTTGACGCGTTCTTCGATGGTGCTCATTGGGGATATCGCTCCAGATGGAGTAGTGGTGGTACAAAAAAACGCCATCGGGCTGCGATGGCCGCGTTGGATAGTGTAGTGGAAGCGCCCGAGCCTTGCATTGCATCACAAGTCCCGGCCGATCAGCCACTTAGCGCCTCCCGGCGCCGCACGCTCACGGCATGTACATGCCGCCGTTGACGTGCAGGGTCTCGCCGGTGATATAGCGTGCGGTCGGGCCAGCCAGGAATGCCACCGCATTGGCGATGTCTTCCGGGGCGCCCAGGTGGCCCAGTGCGATCTGCTGCAGCAAGGCGGTCTTGGCCTCGTCCGGCAGCGCCTTGGTCATGTCGGTGTCGATGAAACCGGGCGCCACCACGTTGACGGTGACCCCGCGCGAGCCGATTTCCTTGGCCAGCGACTTGGAGAACGCAATGATGCCGGCCTTGGCCGCGGCGTAGTTGGTCTGGCCCGGATTGCCGGTCACCCCGACCACCGAGGCGATATTGATGATGCGGCCCTTGCGTGCCTTCATCATGCCGCGCATGACCGCCTTGGAGGTGCGGAACACGCTGGTCAGGTTGGTGTCGATGATCGCCTGCCAGTCGTCGTCCTTCATCCGCATCAACAGGTTGTCGCGGGTGATGCCGGCGTTGTTGACCAGGATCGAGATCGCACCGAATTCCTTGCCGATCGCATCGATCAGGCCATCGACCGCGGCTGCATCGGTGACGTTGAGTTCGCGACCGTGCCCGCCGTGGGCGGCCAGGCGCTCGCCGATCGCCGCAGCGCCGGAGGCCGACGTGGCGGTGCCGATGACGGTGGCGCCCTGGGCGGCCAGCGTGTCGGCAATGGCCGCGCCGATCCCGCGGCTGGCACCGGTGACGAGGGCGATTTCGCCCTGCAGAGGCTTGCTCATGAATGCTGTTCCTCGAAGGGGGACGTCGCAACCGTGGCCGCGAACGTCGAGGGAGGCCGGCACGACCGGCATATGCAGTGGATCAGTGCACCCACGCGTCGAGCGCGCCGGCATAGTCGGCCGGCGTGGCCAGCGGGCGCGCGTCCAGGCTCTTGTCGATGCGCTTGATCAGCCCGCTCAGCACCTTGCCCGGGCCGCATTCGGCAACCCGTGTGATGCCCTGGGAGGCCAGCGCCTGCACGCATCCGGTCCATTGCACCGGTAGGTACAGCTGCTCGGCCAGCGCCTGGCGGATCGCGGCGCTGCCCTCGCGCACGCGTGCATCGACGTTCTGCACCACCGGGATCTGCGGCGCCTGCCAGCTCAGCCCGGCCATCGCTTCAGCCAGCTGATTGGCGGCATCGCGCATCAGCGGGGTATGCGAGGGCACGCTCACCGCCAGCTTGACCGCCTTGCGCACGCCACGCTCGGCCAGCAAGGCCAGGGCGCGGTCCACTGCAGCGGCATCGCCACCAATCACGATCTGACCGGGCGAATTGAAATTGGCCGGCACCACTACCTGGCTGCCTGCCGCCTCGGCGCAGACCTCCAGCACCAGCGCGTCGTCGGCACCCAGCACCGCCGCCATCGCACCAACACCGGCCGGCGCGGCGGCCTGCATGAACTGGCCGCGCAGCCGCACCAGGTGCGCACCGTCATGCAGCGACAAGGCGCCGGAGGCGACCAGGGCGGTGTATTCGCCCAGGCTGTGCCCGGCCAGCAGCGCCGGGCGCTGCCCGCGCTGGGCGGTCCACAACCGCCACACCGCCACGCCAGCGGCCAGCAAGGCCGGCTGGGTGTACTCGGTGCGGTTGAGCATCTCTTCCGGGCCGCCCTGGGACAGGGCCCACAGATCGACACCGGCGCCTTCGGAGGCTTCGGCAAACGTGTCACGGATCTGCGGATGCAGTTCGGCCAGTTCGGCCAGCATCCCTAAGGACTGCGAGCCCTGGCCGGGAAACACGAAGGCGAGAGTGGATTCGGTCACGCGCTGCTGCCTGCAAAAATCGAGCCGGGATGATACGTGCGAAATCGCCCTGGCGTCTGTACTGCCGCGTATGCAAGCCGGCACCGACGCAGCGGCCGGCACGCTTACAGCAAGGCTTCGAGCAGGTCCATTTCGCCGTCGGCAAACCAGTCCACGCACAGCACCAGCACCAACACCACGCCGAAGGCACTGGCCGCATGGATGGCCTGGATCGCCCGCCCCAGCGCGCTTGCCGAGCGGCCCAGCCTGAGCGCCACCTGCGCAACACGCCGCAGGCGCCCGGTGACCGTATGCGCATGCTCGACCACCGCCGGGCCGGCGGTATCAAAGGCACGCGCCAGCAGGCGCTGCAGCACCTCGCGCCGGCCACGGTAGTACTTGGCCACGCCATAGCCGAACACCAGCCAGTCGCGCGCCTGGGCCTGCGCCAGGTCCATCACTTCCAGTGGATCTTCTTCGAAATCGATAAAACCGACCGACTGGCCATCGAAGGTCATGTTGCGTGGCAATGGCTGCCCGAAATAGGCGCCATGACCATGCGCATGGACCATGGCCGACACCGCTAGCGCCACCAGGCGGTCGCGCTCGGGCACGTCAGCTTCGCGCAGGCAGGTGGCAAACGAGCGGCCGTTGTCGCTCAGGATCAGGGCCGCCTGCCCGCAGCCGACCACGCGCGGCACATTGACCGACTGCGCATGCAGCTCGCCGAGCCGGCGCGCTTCGAGGTCGCGCGCGGCGTCGCCGCCACGGTGCGGCGGTGGACGCAGTGCATCCAGGCCCCAGCGGCGTGCGACAAAGTTGAGTGCGCCTAGCGAGACCGCCCGATCGCTGCGGCGGTACTGCTTGAGCCAGACACGCTGGCCGGCGATGACGATGGGTTCTGCCATGACGGCCCGTCCTTCGACGCAGTCGGACCCAGCCGGCGGACGCGGCCGGGTCTGCGGGACTCAGTAGCGCAGCAGCGCCGAGCCCCAGGTAAATCCACCACCGAAGGCTTCCAGCAGCAGCAATTGGCCACGCTGCACGCGGCCCGAGCGGACCGCTTCGTCCAGCGCGAGCGGCACCGAGGCCGAGGAGGTATTGCCGTGGCGATCCACGGTGACGACAACCTGTTCCATCGGCAGGTCCAGCCGCTTGGCGGTGGCCTCGATGATGCGCAGGTTGGCCTGATGCGGGATCAGCCAGTCCAGGTCGTGCTTGTCGTAGCCGTTGGCGGCCAGGGTCTCATCGACCACCGAATCCAGCGCCTTGACCGCGTACTTGAACACGTCGTTGCCCTTCATCAGCAACGCGCCGCCGCCGTTCTTGCCTTCGCCGAAGCCGACCGACACGCCCACCGGATCCCACAGCAGTTCCTTCTTGCTGCCGTCGGCATGCAGATGGGTGCTGAGGATGCCGGTTTCTTCATCGGCCTTGAGGATCACCGCACCGGCACCGTCGCCGAACAGCACGCAGGTGGTGCGGTCGGTCCAGTCGACAATGCGGGTCAGCGTCTCGGCGCCGACCACCAGCACGGTCTTGGCGTCGCCACTGCGCACGAACTTGTCGGCCACGCTGAGCGCGTAGACGAAGCCCGAGCAGGCCGCGTTGACGTCCATCGCGCCGCAACCGACGTTGCCCAGCCGCGCCTGCAGCAGGCAGGCCGTGGACGGGAAGATCAGGTCGGGGGTGGTGGTGCCGATGACGATCAGATCGATTTCGTCGGCGGTGACACCAGCCGCTTCCATCGCCTTCAGCGAGGCGAAGTACGCCAGATCGCTGGTGGTCTGGTCGTCGGCAACGATGTGACGCTCACGGATACCAGTGCGCGAGAAGATCCATTCATCGCTGGTGTCGACGATCTTGGACATGTCGTCGTTGGTCAACACCTTTTCGGGCAAATAGCTACCCGTGCCCGCGATTCTGGAATAGATCCGCTTGCTCATACTGTTTCCTGGTGCAAGAGCCGCGGTGACCGGCGGCTCCGGAAGAAGCGAGAGTCACCCGGTCGCGCAGAGGCGCCGGGTGCCACGAATCAATCTTCTTGAATGGCCGACGACTTGGTCGCGATCACCTTCTTGCCGCGGTAGTAACCGTCAGCGGTGATGTGGTGGCGCAGATGGATCTCGCCGCTGGTCGGGTCGGTCGACAGCTGCTTGGCGGTCAGGGCGTCGTGCGAACGACGCTGGCCGCGACGGGACGGGGTGACACGGGATTTCTGCACAGCCATGGGATTGCTCCAACTTTAGTTCGATAACTTGTCTGTTGAGTCGAACAGCACGCTCTACGCCCGCGTCGACCTGTCTTTCCGCCCTTAACAGCGGCGGTTACTGTTTCTTCAACGCTGCCAGCGCCGCGAACGGACTGGCCTTGTCTTGCTCTTCCTGGGTCGGAACCCATTCGGCATCGATCGCTTCGCTGCCCGGCGCCATCGGCACCACTGGCACCGACAGCACCAGTTCGTCCTCCACCAGGTCCGCCGCCCGCAACATGCCGTCGTCTGGCACCAGCAAGGCCTCGTAATCCGGCGGCAACGCGGCTTCTTCGTCCTCGTCGCGGATCAGGCCGAGACGCTGCCTGATCTGCACCGGGTACAGAAAACGCTGCAAGGTGCGCTGGCAGGCCAGCGGCAGCTCGACATCGATGCTGAGTTCGACATAGGCGACCTTGAGCAGAGCGTCCTGATCGAACTGGAGCGAATAGACACACTCGCCTTCGGTATCGACCAGACTCCCCTGCAGACGGGTCATCGCAGAGAGCGGGATGCGGCCATCGAAGCGCCTGCGCGCTGCGACCATCCGCCAAGCATCCAGCATTTCGGGTACGTTCGCGGACATAAGCCGCAGAATGTTAAAGACCCGCCGTGGCCATGTCAAATGCACCCATTCAGTGTGCTGCACCGGGTGCAGACTGGCAGACTGCCCTGCCCGTTTCCAGCAGCGTCCATGATGCCACGCCTGATCCTAGCCTCCACTTCCGTGTACCGGCGCGAGCTGCTTGGCCGCCTGCAACTGGACTTCACCACCGCACGCCCGCAGGTCGATGAGCGGGCGCAGCCGGGTGAGGCTCCGAGCGCCCTGGCCAGCCGCCTGGCTGCCGAAAAGGCCGCCGCCATCGCGACCCACACGCCCGACGCCTGGGTGATCGGCTCGGATCAGGTGGCCGACCTCGACGGCCAGGCGCTGGGCAAGCCCGGCACCGTGGACCAGGCACGCGCGCAGTTGAGCGCCATGTCCGGGCGCACGATGCGCTTCCACACCGCGGTCAGCCTGATCGGCCCGGAGGGCGCCTTTCACGCCCTGGACCTGACCGAAGTCCAGCTTCGCCCGCTGACGCCCGACGCGATCGCGCGTTACCTGGCCGCCGAACCCGCACTGGATTGTGCCGGCAGCTTCAAATGCGAAGGCCTGGGCATCAGCCTGTTCGATGCGATTCGCTCTGAGGATCCCACGGCCCTGGTCGGGCTGCCGCTGATCGCGCTGGCGCGGTTACTGCGCCAGGCGGGGTTTGCGCTTCCCTGAGAGTGCGTCAGACAAAGAGAGCGATGCTGCGTGCCGCGCGCCTGGCTTACGCCCGCCTGGCAGATCATTCGTGCGATCGACAAGCCATACACCCAGGCCGAGCGCGCACCCTTGGCTGGGCCGCGAGTCGTTACTACATACAGTCAATCCGGACGCACCAATTCGCAGAACTGGTAGGGGTACTCGGCCTGCCCGACGTGCGATGACATGGTGCGGCAGCGTGCCGGATCCAGCGTCAGTCCGTACTCGGTCAGACGCTGCTGCGCAGCTTCGCGTATCGCGCGATCGGCCACCGCGATGTCCAGCGCCTTGGCCTCGGGTACGGTGAGCATGCAGCGCCCTGATTGCGGGGCCTGCAGTTCGGCACGCAGGCCCCGCGCAATCAGCCAGCGCAGCCGCGTGCACTGCGGCTGGGTGTCCCAGCCGAGCTGTTTCACCAAGCGGTTCATCCGGTCGATCCGCACCTGCTGCTTGTCGCGCGCGGCGCCCAACATCGCGTACAGCCGCGACCGCTCGGCAATCAGCGTACGGACACGCTGGCGGTACTGATCGGTTTCGGAAATATTGGTCGCCACACCGATATAGCGCGCCTGCCTTGGCAGCAGCGGCACCCGCCAGGATTGCGGCTCGTCGCCGACCAGCAACACGCTGGACGCAGCCGGATTGACCATCGTCGGCTGCTCGACCTGGAAACTGTCGCGCGCCCACGATTCGTGGCCCCAGTCCTTCCATCCCGCCACGGCAACCAGCGCGCATGCCCCGATCAACCAGGCAGCCCTCCGATCGGCCTGTGCTGCAAAGGCGTGCCGGCACATGATCCACAGCACCAGCGGCGCCAGCAGTTCCAGCACCAACAGATAGCGATGAATGCTGAAGATCGCCTGCCACAGCACATAGGCAACAGCGAAGAAGACCACCAACACACCACTGGAGCGATCCAGCGTGCCCGGCTCGCGCGGCGGGCGGCGCAATACGCGACGTCCAACAGCGAGCACCACCACCGCATACAACACCGCCCAGCCTGCCTGCACCAGACCGAGGTCGCCGATCCGCTGCGGCTTGAACGTGAAAAGCAGCGGCCAGATCAGCTGTTCGCCCAGGTTGTGCGGCAACCAGCGCACATCGGCAATCGACACCGGTGCGGCCAGCGGCGATTTGAACAAGCCGTTGAATTGCGGAAACAGCGGGTTGTCCAGATGTTGCCAGACCTGCCAGTACCAGGGCCCGGCCACCAGGGCTACGACCACTGCCGCAACTGCCGATAACCCGGCCAGTGCCAGCACGCGCGAACGCAGCTGCCCGCCATCGCAGAGCACCGCCGGCGCCAGCGCCAGCGCGTAAAGCGCATTGGTGAGCTTGAGCGCCACTGCCAGGCCGATCAGTGCCCCGGCCACCACCCACAACAGCACAACGCGCATGCCCTGCCGCGCCCTGGCCTGCGCCCACAACACCGCAGCCAATGCCGCCAGGACCGGAAGCGCGCTGGCGGTATCGCCCATGGTGCCGCCGAGCTCGGACAGGAACACCGCACTGCACATACCGGCAAGCGCAAACAACGGCGCGCACTGAGCGCGCCGGGGCGCGCTGGACAGGACGCGCCACGCCACGGCCGCCACCGGTACGAATACCAGCGCATGCAGCGCACCCAGCACTGCGCCGACCACCGGCCCGGGCAAATGCAACATCAACCCGGCATGCAGGGCATCGAGCAATGGGCTGAAATAGCTCTGCATCTGCGCCGGGGCCAGATCCACGCCCAGGCGGTGATTAAGCCAGGCGTCGCCGATGTACAGGTGGTAGTTGCGCAAATCCCAGTTGGCATCCTGACCCAGGCCGAGCGACAGCAGTGCCCCGATCGACACCACCGCAATCACCGAGGCAACGACCTGGCGCTGCGAATGAAAACCGAAGTGGCGGTCTGCCCAATGCAACAGGCGCTGGCGGCGCGCAACCGACGTTGCGTTGAGCATGGCCGCCATTAGTGCGCTTCCCTGGCCTGCGAAGTGGCCGCCAACGTGCCCACGCACGGCTCGGCCAGATAAGCCAGGTGCTTGGCTTCGACGCGACCACGCGTGACTGTGTCCAGGATCAGCCCGCAGGCCAGCAGCAGAAAGCCAAGCAGCATCAGCGCCACACACAGGATCGCGGTCGGAAAACGCGGCACCAGCCCGGTCTGCAGGTACGTTTTGAACAGGGGAATCGCCAGCACGATCGACAACGCGGCACTGAGGGCAAAGCCGATCGAGAAAAACAACAGCGGCCGCTCGGCCTTGAACAACTTGGCGATCGTGGTGAGGATGCGCCAGCCGTCGCGCCAGGTATTCAACTTGCTTTGCGAGCCTTCCGGGCGCACGCCGTAGGCGGTTTCGACCTCGGCCACCGGCATGCGCAACTGCAAAGCGTGCACGGCCAGTTCGGTTTCGGTCTCGAAACCATGGGCATGGGCCGCGAAGGATTTGACATAGCGCCGCGAAAACACCCGGTACCCGGACAGCATGTCATCGAAGCTGCGCCCGAACAGCAGCCCGGCGCACCGCGTCAGCAGCACGTTCCCCAGCCGATGGCCGGGGCGATAGGCGGCCTGCTGCTGATCGCGCCGCGCGCCGACCACCATGTCCAGGCGCTCGTCGATGAGTTTGCGCACCAGCGCGGGCGCAGCACCGGCGTCGTAGGTGGCGTCGCCGTCGACCAGCACGTAGATGTCGGCTTCGACGTCGGCAAATCCACGCCGCACCACGTTGCCCTTGCCTTGCAGTGCAACGCGGCACACCTGTGCACCTGCCGCCGCGGCGACTGCTGCGGTGGCATCGCTGGAATTGTTGTCCAGCACGTAGATCACCGCGCCCGGCAGGGCGGCAGCAAACGCGCCGACCACCTCGGCCACTGTTGCCGCTTCGTCATGGCAAGGCACCAGCACGGCGATTCGAATCCCGGACAGCGGTGCAGGATGGGTAACGGGCAAGGATTGCGTCATTGGGCGATCTAGGGTGCGGAAACGGTGACGGGCTGCTCCCACCAGTCCTCGACGCTGCCGTCGCGGCCGTGCAGGCGCAGTCCCAGCCAATGCGTGCCGGGCGGCAACGCGTGCGTATCGAGCGTGGCGGAGAAGCCGACGTTCGGGTGCTGCGGGTCGGTGGAAATCTTCCAGTACGGGCGCACGTCCAGCACGCTGCCGTAAGCGGCCTGCTCGACCGGGCGACCGTCCAGCAGCAGCTCCACGGTCGCCAGGCCGACGCCGTCCTTGAACGCCCAACCGCGCACCTGGACCTGGCCGGACACCGCCGCGTCCGGCAGCGGCGTGTCGATCCAGGCCATCGCCGGGGTGACGCACGCCCCGGGCGCGCGCTGCGCCGGCAGTGCAAGCAGCAGGAAGCGCTGATAGCCGTGATCGGTGGAGACGACGGTGGGCGATGGCAATGGCCCGACCATCTTGCAGATGTCGTGGTAGCGCACGAGCAGATCGCGGTAACGCTGATCGCTGGGCGACAGCACCAGCAATCGCGGCCCATCCCGCGTGCCATCGCTGAGCAACCCCCACTGCAGCAACTGCGCACTGCGCCCGTGCTTGTCGTTCAAGTCGGCGCGCAGCACCTCGATATTGGCGTCGTGCAACTGGAAACCGAGCTCGGCGCCGACCTTGAAGTTCTCTGCCAGCACGTGCGTGCCCGGCGGCATCTGCGCCAGCTGACGTTTGACCGCGCGCGCCAGATCGTTCCAGCCGGCAAAGTTGCGGGGGTAGTATTTTTCGCCAGCCGCGTGCGCGCGGATCGACGGCACCGAGACGGCCAGGTAATAGCCATACGCACCAAGCGTGCCGAGCAGCGCGATCAGCCACGCTGCACGGCGCAGCGGATGCGGCCAGCGCATCAGGATCACCGGCACTGCCACCAGCAGCGCCAGATACCCCGGCAGTGGCCAATGGAAGCTGATCCGCTCGGCATCGCTGAAGAAGCCCAGCACGAAGATCGCCACGGTCGAAATGCCGCCCAGCAAACCGAAGTAACGCCACTGCGCGCGCGAACCGCCCCCGGTCCGCGTGCCGGCCAGGCCCACCTTGACCATTGCCCAGGCCAGCAACGGCGTCACCAGTGCCGCCTGGATCAGCAGAAACCACAACCCGGTGATCTGAAAGCGCCACGGGTGCCGGTCGACCAACTGGAAGCGCAGGCCGGCCTCGTCATGATCGGTGTTCCAGAACAGCAGCGGCAGCCAGCTCACCGCACCCACCGTCAGCGCCATCCAGATGCGCGGGTCGCGCATCACCGCGCGCCCCTGCGGAATGCACAGCAGCGCGATGCAGCCCACCCCAATCACCCCGGCAAAGCGGTAATGGCTGAGCGCGCCGATCACCAGGCCAATGGCGAGCTCCAGCGCACTGGTGGCATCGACCTCGCGCAGCAAGCGCGCGCCGGCGTCCATGCACAGCACCGCTGCCAGGGCCATCGGCACGTCCGGCACCGCCAGGATGCCCAGCGTGGCCGACAGCGGCACCAGCAGGGTCAGGCTGCCGGCCTGCCAGCCCAGGGTGGAGCCGAACCAGCGCGTGGCGATATGCGCGATCAACCAGGGAACCAGCGCGGCGATGGCCAGGAACGGCAGCCGCAAGGCCAGCAGATGATGCCCGCCCAGCTCCACGCCCAGCCGGGCCAGCCAGGCGGTCAGGCCCGGCAGATCCGAATAGGCTGCGGCCAGATGCTGGCCTTCCTGCCAGTAAAACGCCTCGTCCACGAATAGCGGCAAGCGTGCAGCGATCAATAGCTTGACGGCCGTCGCCAGTGTCCACAGGATCACGAAGGTGCGATGTGCGCGTTGGTCCCCCTGCATTGCCCTGTGCACTCTTCTTTTCACCTACGGAATTGTGATGTCGACACCGCTGCGTTCCACGGAAATGCTAACCGATGCGCTGCGTCAATCGCTGCGGCGCGCGCAAGACCAGGTCAATTCGCTGCTGCTGGGCAAGGCGCAGGAAGTGCGGCTGGCGTTCGTGGCGCTGCTGTCCGGTGGACATTTGTTGATCGAGGACCTGCCCGGCCTGGGCAAGACCACCCTGGCCCACGCGATGGCGTCCAGCCTGGGGCTGGGCTTCCAGCGCGTGCAGTTCACCTCCGACCTGCTGCCGGCCGATGTGCTGGGGGTGTCGGTCTACGACGCGGCCTCGCGCCAGTTCCAGTTCCATCCCGGCCCGGTGTTCACCAACGTGCTGCTGGCCGATGAGATCAATCGCGCTCCGCCGCGCACGCAAAGCTCGCTGCTCGAAGCCATGGCCGAGCAGCAGGTGACACTGGACGGCGTGACGCATGCGTTGCCGGAGCCGTTCTTCGTGATCGCCACGCAGAACCCGGTCGATCTGTCCGGCACGTTCCCGCTACCCGATTCGCAGCTGGACCGCTTCCTGCTGCGGCTGAGCCTGGGCTACCCCAGCGCCGATGCCGAGCGCGCGCTGCTGTCGGGCACCGACCGACGCGAGCTGATCGCCCAGGCCGCCCCGCAACTCAGCGACGCCGACGTGGTGGCGCTGCGCGCAGTGGTCGGCCAGGTCCACACCAGCGATGCCTTGATCGGTTATGTGCAGGCCTTGCTGCTGCGCAGCCGTCAGCACGCCGGGGTGCGCGTGGGGCTGTCGCCACGTGCTGGCATCGCGCTGTTGCGTGCCGCCAAGGCCTACGCGCTGCTGCTGGGGCGCGAACATGTGCTGCCGGAAGACGTGCAGGCGCTGTTTGTCGCCGTGGCCGGGCACCGGCTGGTGCCGGAGGCCGAATCCTCGTCCGGGCCGGCGCTGGCCAAGGCGCTGCTGCACAGCGTGCCGGTGGACTGACCCAGGTGCGTGCGCCACTGCGCGGCATCGGCCGCCGGCTCAGCCTGCTGGCGCGTCCGCGGGGAGCCGAAGCCTTGCCGATCGTGCTGGACCGGCGGCGCATCTATGTGCTGCCCACCCGCTTCGGACTGTTCGTCACCGCGCTGTTGCTGGCGATGCTGCTGGGCGCGCTGAACTACAACAACAACCCCGCGCTGCTGCTGGCCCTGCTGCTGGCCACCGCCGGGGTCGCCAGCAGCATCATGGCGCACCTGCAGTTGTCGGCGCTGCGTATCGAGGCGGTGTCGGCCGAGCCGGTGGTGGCCGGCGAGCCGCTGCGCATGCGGGTGTCGCTGGCACGCCGCGACACCCGCGCACGCCGCGGTGTGCGCCTGGATCACCTGGACAGCAGCGGCTTCTGTTCGCTGGTCGACCACGACATGGCCGAGATCGACTTGCTGGTGCCCACCGCGCACCGCGGCTGGCAGGACATCGAACGCATCCGCCTGTCCAGTACCCTACCGCTGGGGCTGGTACGGGCATGGTCGTGGGTGTGGCCGGAAACGCCGCTGCTGGCCTACCCCAGACCCGAAGAACAGGGACCGTCATTGCCCGAGGGCGCCGGGTCGCCCAACCAGACCCGGCTGCACGCGCAAGGCGAGGAACTGCATCAGCTGCGCCCGTACCGCGCAGGCGATGCGCCACGCACGATTTCCTGGAAGCACTCGGCGCGGCGCGACACCTTGCTGGTGCGCGAGTACGAACAACCGCTCGGTATCGAAGTGACACTGGACTGGCGCAGCCTCCACGCGCTGCCCTACGAGCGCCGCATCGCGCGGCTGGCGCGCTGGGTCAATCTGGCAGAGCGCGACGGGCGACGCTACCGGCTGCTGCTGCCGGGCCAACCTCCGCTGGGCCCTGCACAGGGGCCTTCGCACCATCACCTCTGCCTGCGCGCGCTGGCGCTGCTGCCGCATGACTGAGCCCGCCCTTCCCATTTCCCAGGCCGGCCGTGGCTGGGTGCTGGCCACCAGCTGGCTGGCGCTCACGCCGTTGCTGCTGCAGCTGCCCGGGTTGCTGGCCTCCACCATCGCCATCGCCGCACTGCTGGTGGGCGTGATGAGCTGGCGCGGCACCCTGATGGCACCGGTGCGCGTCCTGCTGGTGATCGCGATGCTGGCGGCGGTGTATTGGCAAATTGGTATGCGTTTCGGGCGCGACACCGGCTGCGCGGTGCTGGCGGCGATGCTGGCGATCAAGGCCTCCGAACTGCGCACCCTGCGCGATGCGCGCAGCCTGCTGGGCTTTGCATTGTTTGCGCCGTTTGCGGCCTTCCTGCTCGACCAGGGCCCGACGACGATGGGCCTGGCGCTGCTGGCAGTGGTCAGCGCACTGATCAGCATGCAGCGGCTGGCCGACGAAGAGCACCGCACCGGCACGCCCGGCCTGCGCCTGCAGTTGCGCAGCATCGGCAAACTGGTCGCCATCGGCGTGCCGCTGGCGCTGGTCACCTTCTGGCTGCTGCCGCGCCTGAGTTCGCCCTTGTGGGGCGTGCCCGAGCGCGCACTGTCGCGGCCCGGCCTGTCGGACAACATGTCCCCGGGCGAATGGATCGACCTGATGGCCGACGACAGCCCGGCCTTGCGCGTGCAGTTCACCGGCAAGGCGCCACCGCCGCAGCAACGCTACTGGCGCGGACCGGTGATGTGGGACTTCGACGGCCGCACCTGGCAGCGCGCGCGCTGGACCGGCCGCGGCCAGCCCGCCTCGGTTACCGCAGGCCCGCAAACCTATCGTTACCGACTGGATTACGAGCCCACCGATCGTCGTCAACTGGTGTCGCTGGACCTGCCGACCCGGGGCGTTGCCAACGCCGAGCTCTCACCCGATTACGAACTGTTCGCGCAGCGCCCGTTGAGCGCCTTGACACGCTGGGAGCTGCAATCGGCACCGCCCACCCGTTTCGATACCGACCTGCCCGACCAGCTACGCAAGCGCGCGCTCGCGCTGCCACCAGGCTTCAATCCGCGCACGCTCACCCTGGCCCGGCAATGGCGCGCGGAGGCCGGCAGCAACGACGATGCGGTGGTACAGCGCGCGCTGGGGTGGATCACCCGCGAATTCGCCTACACGCTGGATACGCCGCTGCTCGGCCGCAACAGCGTGGATGAATTCCTGTTCCAGCAAAAGGCCGGTTTCTGCGAGCACTTCAGTTCTTCATTCGTGGTGCTGATGCGTGCGGCCGGCATCCCGGCGCGCGTGGTCACCGGCTATGCCGGCGGCACCTACAACGGGCTGGGCAACTACTGGGTGGTGCGGCGCATGGATGCCCATGCCTGGACCGAGGTGTGGCTGGCCGGCCGCGGCTGGGTGCGCGTGGACCCGACTGCCGCGGTGGCGCCGGAACGCATCTACGATACGCTGGAAGATCGCCTGCAGACCGATGGCGGCGCCGGCCTGGCCCAGCTCGGCACCTGGGCCGGCCTGAGCCAGGTCGGCGACTGGCTGCGGCGCGGCTGGAACGACCTGGTGCTGTCGTTCAATGCCGACCGCCAGCAGCGCCTGCTGCAGCCGTTCGGTATCGACCGCCTGGAGCCCACGCAACTGGCTGCCATCTTCGGCGTGTTTGCCGTCAGCGCCCTGGCCTGGATGGGCTGGCTGCTGGCTCGCGGCGAGCGCGAACGCGACCCGCTACTGCGCGCCTGGCATCGGCTGAGTCGCCGCTACGGCAAGCTGGGCCTGGCCCGCGAACCCCACGAACCGGCCATTGACTGGGCGCAACGCGTCGCCCGTTCGCACCCGGACACGGCACTGTTGGCGCTCAGCCAACGTTTCGCTGCCGCGCGATACGCTGGCGCTGATTCCGACAGCGCCACTCTCCTGAAAGACCTGCTGCAGCATCGCCCGCGAACCGGAGCTTCCTCATGAGTACCCGTTTTCTGTTCCCCATTGTCGCTGTGCTCGGGCTCGCAGCCTGCGCGACCGCGCCCAAGCCGCTGCAGGGCCAGTTCCCCACGGTCAGCCCGAGCGATTCCACTGCCAGCGCGCAACTGGGCACCTCGGTGCGCTGGGGCGGCAAGATCATTCAGACCAAACCCGCCCAGGGCCAGACCTGCTTCGAGCTGATCTCGCGTCCGCTCAACGCCAGTGGCCGTCCGGACCGCAATGCGGTGGATGCCAGCGATGGCCGCTTCCTGGCATGCCGCTCGGGCTTCTATGATCCGGCCGTGTTCGAGCCGGGCCGCGAGGTCACCTTCATCGGCAAGATCGAAGGCTATGAAACCACCAAGATCGGCGAGTACGACTACAAGCTGCCCAAGGTGGCTGCCGACGTGGTCTACCTGTGGCCGGAAGTGCGCGACGTCGACGTGATTCCGGCCTACCCGTACGGCCCCTGGGGCGACCCGTGGGGTCCGCGCTGGGGCGGCGGCTGGGGTTGGGGCCGCGGTTGGTGGTAATCCATCGCTGAGTCAGCCGTGATGCAAAACGCCGCTCCTGAAGGAGCGGCGTTTTTGTTGGTGCGGGTCAAGCCGCCTGCATCAGCGCGTTTCGGCTGGATCGTTACTTCGCCATTTCGCCGGCCCCGGCGCTACGCAGGCGCAACAAGCCTGCCGGAATCGCGACTGCGCGGCTACACGGCTGCCATGAGCGCCTACTGGTGTGCATCGGCTCGTGACCGCAGTAGCGACGACCGGCCATGCTCAAACCTGGCCTGCCGTTGCCGCTCGACCACCTGTTCGGTTACATCGGTGGCAACGTCCCGTCAGGGGGTGCCGAAGCGGCCCAGCGGCGCACCGGCCAGCAGGTGCAGATGGATATGGAACACGGTCTGGCCCGCGTGCTCGCGGCAGTTCATCACGATGCGGTAACCGTCCTGCGCCAGTCCCTGCGCACGCGCGTAGGCCGCCGCCGCAATGGCCAGCTTGCCGACCAGCAGCGCCTGCTCCGGCGGCACATCGTCCAGGGTGGGAATGGCGTGCTGCTTGGGAATGAACAGCACATGCACCGGCGCCTGCGGTGCGATGTCCTCGAAGCCCAGGACGTCATCGTCTTCATAAACGATGGTGGCCGAAATTTCGCGACGAATGATTTTGCCGAAGATGGTGTCGGTCATAGACGGGATTCGGGATTCGGGATTCGGGATTGGCCAAAGCTTACCGCGCGCGCCAGCCTGCTTTAGCGAATCCCAAATCCCGACTCCCCAATCCCCGCCCTCAAAGCACCTCACTGCGGGTGCCGAAGGCGTGCGACAGGGTGCCGCGGTCGACGTATTCCAGCTCGCCGCCCAGCGGCATGCCCTGCGCGAGCCGGCTGGGCCGCACGGCATGTTGTCGTGCCAACTGCGCCAGGTAATGCGCGGTCGCCTCGCCTTCCACGGTGGCGTTGGTGGCGATGATCATTTCGGTCACTTCGCCAGCGGCCAGGCGCTCGCCGAGGCGGTCCAGCCCCAGCTCGCGCGGGCCGATACCATCCAGCGGCGACAAGCGCCCCTGCAAAATGAAATACAGACCGCGGTAGCCGGTGGCGTGCTCGATCGCCAAGCGATCGGCCGGTGACTCGACCACGCACAGCTGCTGGCGGTCACGGCTGCTGCTGGCGCAGATGGTGCAGACTTCCGACTCGGTGAAATCGCGGCATTGCACGCAATGCCCGACCTTGTCCACCGCATTTCCCAGCGCCGCGGCCAGGCGCCGCCCGCCCTCGCGCTCGCGCTCGAGCACGTGGTAGGCCATGCGCTGCGCCGACTTCTGGCCCACACCGGGCAACACCCGGAAGGCCTCGATCAGTTGTTCGAGCAGAGTGGACATCGGTCGGGAATCGGGAATCGGGATTGGGGAATCGCAACAGCAAAGCCAGCTCGCTCTACGATTCCCGATTCCCTACTCCCGATTCCCCGCCTTTCAGAAAGGCAACTTCATGCCGGGCGGCAGCTGCATGCCGGCGGTGGCCGAGCCCATGCGGTCCTTGGATTCGGCGTCGATCTTGTTGGAGGCGTCGTTGAACGCGGCAGCGATCAGGTCTTCGGCCATTTCCTGGTCGGACAGGATGCTCGGGTCGATGCGCACCTTGCGGCACTCCTTGGCGCCGGTCAGCGTCACGCTGACCATGCCGCCGCCGGCGGTGCCAGTGACTTCCAGCTTGGCCAGTTCTTCCTGGGCGCGCTGCAGGTTTTCCTGCATCTTCTGCGCCTGCTGCATCAATTGGGCAATGTTTCCACGCATGGGGCGTTACTCGTCGTAAGGGCGGATGGAATCGGGGACGACCCGCGCGCCCTGCTGCTGAATCAGCTGCTGCACATTGGGGTCGTTCATGAAGGCGATTTCGGCTGCGCTCTGGCGCTCGCCTTTCTGGCGGTTGGCCCGCTCGTGCAAGGTCTCGATATCGGCGTTGCCGGTTTCGATCACGATGCGCGGGGTGTCGCCCAGCACCGGCGCCAGCGCCTGAGCCAGGTTGGCGATGGAGCGCTCGGAGTTGAGGTATTCGAAGCCCGGCGCCAGCGCCAGCCGCAGCACGCCGTCGCGATGGCCAATGAATGCCGCGTTGGCAGCAAGCTGACGCGACGGGCCATTCAAGCCACTGCGCGTGACCAGTTCCAGCCACTGCTCGGCATCGGCGATGCGGCCATCGTCGATCGGCGCCGCCGCATCGGTGGAACGCGCCGGGGATGCTGCTGCAACGTGCGACGGCGGTGTCGCCGCCATCGTTTCGGTTGCCGCTGCCGGGTCCGCAGCGTCCAGGGGAGGCGCCATGGCCGCTTCTGGCGTGGCCATGACCGAGGGCGACGCGATCGACGGGGCAATGGCCGCCCCGGATGCGGGAGCCGAGGTCTCCGTCACTGCGGCAGGCGTCCTCACTGGTGCGTCGTCCACCGCCCAGGGTGGGCTGTCGTCAGTGCGCGTAGGCGCAGCGCCCGCAGGAACCGCCGAAGCAGCCAGCGAGACCACCGGCGCTGCCGCGACGGCAGCTGGCGCAGCGGCGGCGACTGCCACGTTTGGCGCAACCACTGCTTCCATCGCCGCTGCCGGCATCGCTGCAGGCGCTGCGGCCGCAGCAGCAGGCGCAGCAGCTTGCACGCCTGCACCCGCCACGCGTGTGCCACCGCCGGCACTGGCCCCACGGCCATCGTCGCTGCTACCGGCAGGCACCGCCGCCGCGGGCCGGAAGGCCAGCATGCGCAGCACCGCCATTTCGAACCCGGCGCGCGGGCTCGGCGCCAGATACAGGTCGCGGCGCCCGTTGAGCGCCATCTGGTACCACAGCTGCACCACTTCCGGGCGCAGCTGCGCGGCAAACGGGGTCGGGTCGATCCCATCGCCCACAAAGGCCACCGATGGCACCAGCTGCTGCACCTGCACCCGGTGCAGCGCCTCGGCCAGGGCTTCCAGCACGCCGCTCCAATCGGGCGAAAATTCAGCCAGCGCGGCCACCACCTGCAGCAGGCGCGCGCCATCGCCATCGGCCAGCGATTGCAGCATCGCCCCGACCTGGGTGCGGTCGACCGTGCCCAGCATGGTGCGCACCACGTCCTCGCGCAGCGCGCCGCCGGCGTAGGCGATCGCCTGATCCAGCAGCGACAAACCATCGCGCAGCGAGCCATCGGCCGCCTTGGACAGCTGCACGATCGCCGACGGATCCGATTCGATCTCTTCGGCCGCCAGAATGCGCGTCATCTGGCCCTGGATCTGATCCTCGTCCAGCCGCTTGAGGTTGAACTGCAGGCAGCGCGACAGCACGGTCACCGGCAGCTTTTGCGGGTCGGTGGTGGCCAGCAGGAACTTCACGTGCTCCGGCGGCTCTTCCAGCGTCTTCAGCAACGCATTGAACGCCGCCTTGGAGAGCATGTGCACTTCGTCGATCAGATAGACCTTGAACTTGCCGCGCGAGGGCATGTACTGGGCGTTCTCGATCACCTCGCGCACGTCGTCCACGCCGGTGTTGGAAGCGGCGTCGATTTCCAGCAGGTCGATATAGCGGCCGGCATCGATGTCCAGGCAGGCCGGGCACGTCCCGCACGGGTCGGCGCTGGTGCCGGTCTCGCAGTTCAGCGACTTGGCGAAGATGCGCGCAATGGTGGTCTTGCCCACGCCGCGGGTGCCGGTGAACAGGAACGCGTGGTGCACGCGCCCACTGTCGAGCGCGTTACTGAGCGCGCGGACCACGTGTTCCTGGCCCACGAGTTCGGCAAAACGCTTCGGGCGCCACTTGCGGGCGAGAACGAGATAAGACATCGGGCAACCAGCTTGTTCTGAGCCGATATTGTGCCACGGCCCGTCTCATCGACTGTGCCTGCAAGATTCAGCTTGTGGTATGGCCCGGCGACCGCTAGAATTTGCGGCCCTGTAAGGCCCCGGTCGTGCAGGTACGGAGAGGTGTCCGAGTGGTTGAAGGAGCACGCCTGGAAAGTGTGTAAGCGTCTAAACCGCGCTTCGGGGGTTCGAATCCCCCTCTCTCCGCCAGTTTCATGATGTGCGCGATGACACCGTCGCAGCAGATCCCGGGCCACGCCAGTGGCCCACGTCTTATGGTGGCCCCGTCGGTCCCTCGCGACGCTAGATCGAAAATCCCGCCAGGGCCGGAAGGCAGCAACGGTATCGATTGATGCGGGCGCCGAGGTCAACCGGCGGGGACACCACCCCAACCTCCAGCACGCGCCGGGCCGGCCAGTCGCCGCCACAGCGGTACGGTACGCTTGCCTGCATCACGCGGCGACCACGCTCTGCAGTTCCATTGGCGTCTGCAGGAACATCAGTGCGCTGTTGTTGGCGATGTTGCCGTGCAGGCCGTCAGTGTCGTGCTTCGCACCGCATGCATACCCCTCATCCATCCGTGATGGCGGCCTCGGCGACAGCCGAGCGCCCGCACCAGGAAGCTGCGCGCCAAAGCGCCTACGACGCGGATTGATGCAACGCGCTGCGACGCCCGGCTGGGCGTGAAACGCTCAACGCGCCCGCCTAGATCAGCGGGCGGCACATCATCGGAGCTTCAACGCGTACCCGCTCCTGACCAGCTGCAGTTGCACTAATGAGTGCCGCGTTGCGGACCGACGCGGCGTGCGCAAGGCCGGGCACTACACAAGCGCATTGACGCGCGCTGCAGACGCCCTCGAGCCGCGCGCCATCGCCAGCATGAGACTTGCGGTGCTCGGCACGCCACAACGCTGCCTTCACCCTAGGCCTCCGGATGCAGCCAGCCCGCATCCCCTTCCAGGTAATGCTCGTGCTTCCAGATCGGCACGCGCGCCTTGACCTCGTCGATGATGTAACGGCAGGCGTCGAACGCGGCGCCGCGATGCGCCGCACTCACACCGACCCACACCGCCATCTCGCCGATACGCAACTCACCCACACGATGCACGCACTGCGCCTGCACGATGGCAAAGCGGCCGACTGCCTCATCAAGCACGCGCTGGCCTTCGGCCTGGGCAAGTGCGGCATAGGCTTCGTAGCGCAAGCCGGCAACGCCGCGGCCTTCATTGTGGTCGCGCACCCAGCCCTCGAAACTGGCGAAGGCGCCGGCGTGCGGATGTTCCATCCCTGCACGCAAGTGATCGACCGGCAACGCAATGTCGGACAGCGCAAATACGGCGGTTGTCTGCTCGCTCACGTTCAACCTCCCGACACTGGCGGAATGAACACCACTTCGCTGCCGTCGCGCACCGCATCCTCCCAGCGCGCAAACGCCCCATCGACGGCGACGCGCAACTGCGCCGGCGTCCAGCGCAGGCCGTGCCGTGCATCGAGCTCGGCATACAGGCCCCGCAGGTCCTGGGCACTGGACTGCACGCGCTCGTCGGCCACCCCTGCCGCCTCGCGCAGGCTGGCGAAATACAACACCGTTACCGTGGCAGTCATCGCGCCGCTCCGATGTCGCGCTTGCCGCCACGCTTGGAGACCAACCTGGTCGGCCCGATGGTCATGGCGTGCGACAGCGCCTTGCACATGTCATACACCGTCAACGCCGCAACGCTGGCGCCGGTCAGGGCCTCCATCTCCACGCCAGTGCGATGCACGCAACGGACCGTGCACTGGATGTCCAGCACCTGCTCTCCAGCCCAATCGATCTCGAAACGGCAGGCGTCGATCGGCAACGGATGGCAGAACGGGATCAGCTCATGCGTGCGCTTGACCGCCATCGTGCCGGCGATCACTGCCGTCTCGACGATGCCACCTTTGGCACTGCGCAGGCCGCTGGCGCGCAACTGGGCTGCGACCGCAACCGGAAAACGCACCCGGCTGGCGGCCGTGGCGCTGCGTGCGGTGAGCGCCTTGTCCGAGACATCCACCATGGTGGGGAGCCCGGCATCATCCAGGTGGGTCAGGCGCGCGGAACGTGATTTGGGAGGCATGGAGAACTACACGGTGACAGGCAGGCAGGATGCGGCATTCTCGGTGAACGAGGCGCCTTGATGGAACAGCAGCTGTCAGCAGTGTGCATCCTTGCGCCAGCGTGCGACGCGCTACAGCACGCAATCCGGCAGTCACCCGGCGGTCGACCGATGATCCGGCGGCGCAGGATTGCAAGAAAACAACGTTTTAAACGCCGTCGACCCGCTCATCGACAGCGAAATCTGCACTGGCGCAGCGATCGCTGCACATCGTCCACTGCGACTGCAGCACGCCCGGACGCGGTGACGTCCAGTCGGTGCCGCGCAATGCGCCAACGCGCGCGCATCGGCAAATCGCGCAAGCACGCGTGCGGCGCGCATAGCGCCAGGAGCACGCCCGCACTCACCCGCCGATCAGAAACATCTCCACCGGTTTACCCCGACGCGGCGCCGCCACCGCACGCACCTCGCTGTAGCGGTCGCCACGCAGGCTCCAGCGCTGACGCAGGTGGTCCGCCAACCCGTGCTCGCCGTTGGACAAGGCTGGCTTCAGATCATGGCCCTGGCTGGCAAACAGACAGGTATACAGATGGCCGTCGGCCGAAACGCGCGCGCGCTGGCAGTCGCCACAGAACGGCACGCTGACCGAACTGACGAACCCCACTTCGCCGGCGCCATCTGCAAATGCGTGGCGCTGCGCGACTTCACCGGTGTAATTGGCATCCAGCGGCACCAGCGGCCAGCGTGCATGGATGCGCGCGTGCAGTTGCGCAGAGCTCACCACCGCCTCCGGTGACCAACCGTTGCAGCTCCCCACGTCCATGAATTCAATGAAGCGCAGCACGTGCCCGGTACCGCGGAAGTGCTCCACCAGCGGCAGCACCTGATCCTCGTTGACGCCACGCTGCACCACGCAATTGATCTTCAACCGCGTGAAGCCGGCCTGCTCGGCAGCCGCAATCCCGGCCAGCACCTGGGCGATATCGCCGCGGTCGCCGCTCATGCGTCTGAACAATGCCGGCTCCAACGCATCCATGCTGACCGTGATGCGGCGCAGCCCGGCCTGGCGCAGCGCCACAGCCTGGCGCGCGAGCAGGACGCCATTGGTGGTCAATGCCAGATCCTCGATGCCGTCGATCGCCGTCAGACGCGCGATCAGGGCCGGCAGGTCACGCCGCAGCAGTGGCTCGCCACCGGTCAGGCGGACCTTGGTCACGCCCACCGAAACAAAGGCCCGCACCAGGGTTTCCAGTTGCTCGAAGCTCAGGCGCTGCTGCGCATCGAACCCATAGTCGTCCGGCACGCGATCGGCCGGCATGCAATAGCCACAGCGGAAGTTGCAGGCCTCGATCACCGACAGGCGCAGGTCGCGCAGCGGGCGGCCGTAGCGGTCCTGCATGGGCGCACCGGCCAGGGTGGGCAGGGTCAGGGCGCCCATCAGCGCACCGTGGCAGCGGTCGAGTCCGCCAGTGCCAGATGCTGCCCAGGCACGGCAACACGATGGCCGCGCGCGCGCAGCACATCGGCATCGGCGTCGCTGGCGTAGTGGTACAGCAGCATGCGGCTCAACAGGTCCTGCGGGTATTCCCGCTCCAAATCGTCCACGCCAGTATGCGACGGGTTCCCGTGAACACCGCAGTCATGCGCGATGAGCTCGTTGTCGTCGGCGTAACGCTTCAGCATTTCCGGGATCGGCCGGGTATCGCCGGTCCACACCAGCGCGCCCTTCAGACGCAGCCCGTAAGCGGTCTCGGGCCAGTGGTGGCGTACCGGGAACACTTCCAGCCGTACCCCGTCGTGCCAGAAGGCATCGCCGACCGGCACCAATTGGAATGCGTCCCAGAAGTTCGCCCCGCCTTCTGCCAGCACGTTCGGGTAATCGGCAATGCGCCGCTGCAACAGCGGCACCACCGGCGCGGGCACATACAGGCGCGTGCGCCCGCGCCGCTCGGAGAAATAGCTGTCGACGAACACCCGCTCCAGCCCGCCGACATGATCCAGGTGCACATGGGTGATGAAGATCGCCTGCGGCAGCTGGCCGTAATGGGCCTGATAGGCAGTCAGCCCCTCGCTGCCGCAATCGATGGTCAACCACGGCGCGCCGGCGCGCTCGATGGTGGCCATCGGCGAACCGAGCGCCACCGCCGACGCATTGCCGACCCCTTGCACCCGCAACGCCCAATGCATCAGTAGCCCCGGCCCCAGGCCAGCTCATACGCGCGGTGCAGCCGCTGGTAATCCTTGTCGACCTCTTCGCGGCTACGGTTGCCGCGCAGCTTCAGCAGCGAACGATGCAGCCGCTTGAGGTTACGCTCGCGCCAGCGGGTGGCCGGAATACGCAGCACACCGCGGTCGAAATCGATCAACCAGCCATGCCCGCCGGCATCGAACAGAATGTTGTGCGCGTTGAGATCGGCGTGATCCAGCCCGGCGCGATGAAACCGCGCAATCAGTTGGCCGGTGGCCTCCCACGGTGCGCCACGCCCGGCCACCTGCGCGTGGTCGGCCAGCGAGCGCACATCTTCAAGCCGCTCCATCAACAAGGCCGCGCGGTAGCCCAGGCCTTCGCGCAGATAGCAGGCCGCCAGCGGACGCGGCACCGGCAACTTGCGCTTGATCAGTTCGCGCATCAGCCGGAACTCGGCAAAGCTGCGCGTGCGTCCGGCACCTTTCCACAGATACCGGTCATGGCTCACCCGCGCCGCCATGCCGCCACGCAGGTACTGGCGCAACACGCTGCGGCCGAATGGCGCATCCACAAACCAGGCCCCGCCGCGGCCGCCCTCACCGACCGGCCGCGCCCTGTCGCCCCAGCGTTGCGGCGAAAACAGCCCGGCGTCGGCTTGCCGCAGCCGTTCGCGGTCGAACAGAATGGCGCCGTACCCGCGGCCCTCGCGGTACGGCGTCAGTGCTTCGGTGGCGTCGAAAGAAACCATCTATCGAGTCTAACAACACCATGGCTGTAACGCCTGCATCGCTGTGTCTGCTGCGCTTGTCCGCCCTGGGCGATGTCACCCATGTAGTGCCACTGGTGCGCACGCTGCAAGTGGGTTTCCCGCAGACGCAGCTGCACTGGATCATCGACCAGGCGGGCCTCAAGCTGCTCGACGGCCTGCCCGGCGTGCAGTTCCATGCCTACGACAAACGCAGCGGCGTGGCCGGCATGCGCGCATTACGCCGGTCACTGGCGCCGCTGGGGCGCTTCGACGCCTTGCTGCAAATGCAGGTGGCCTTTCGCGCCAACGTGTTGTCGGCGTTCGTGCCGGCACGCCGGCGTATCGGCTACGACCGCAGCCGCTCCAAGGATCTGCACGGGCTGTTCGTCAACGAACGCATCCCCGACCGCCCGGGCATCCACGTACTCGATGCCATCGGCAGCTTCGCCGAGCCGCTGGGCCTGCGCCAGACGCAGGTTCGCTGGGACCTGCCGGTTCCCGCCGAGGCGCACGCCTGGGCTCGCGCGCAGTGGGACGACGACGGCCGCCCGGTGCTGATGATTTCGCCCTGCTCCAGCCATGTGCGACGTAACTGGTACCCGGAGCGCCACGCGGCGCTGGCCGATCACGCGGCCGCGCAAGGCTGGCGCATCGTGCTGTGCGGCGGCCGCAGTGCACTGGAACGCAGCACGGCCGACGCCATCGTAGCCGCCACGCGTGCACCGGTGCTGGACCTGGTCGGCAAGGACACGCTCAAGCAGCTGCCTGCGCTGCTTGCCCGCGCAGACCTGGTGGTCACCCCCGATTCGGGGCCGATGCACATCGCCAACGCGATGGGCACCAAGGTGCTTGGCCTGCACGCGGCCAGCAACCCCAGACGTAGCGGGCCTTACTCGGATGTGCGCTATTGCGTGGACCGCTACGACGCGGCCGCGCGCAAACACCTGGGCAAACCGGCCGAGCAGCTCCGCTGGGGCACCAAGATCGAGTTCGACGAGGTGATGTCGCTGATCACCGTCGACGATGCGATTGCCGCATTCGAACGCTATCGCGCCGATCATCCGCGTTGAGCATTGGCCGCTGCAGCCACGCGCGCACCGGCGTGTTGCGCGGTGAGCCTGCGCGGCGCGCAAACGCGACACAGCGATCTCATCGTCCCGCGAGGCAATGGGCAACGCCCTGATCGCCAGTCGCCGGGACACGCACCGCCAGCCCTGCGGTCCCACTGACATACGCCAGCGTGATCACCCGATCACGTCTCAGGCGCCGGTTGCGCGGTAATCCTGATAGGACTTCTCTTCCACATACGACGAGCCTAACGCCAGATTGATCTGCTTCTTGATCCGCGCACGCTCGTCGTTTTCGATGTACACGCTGCGTGCCAGCTGCACGAAGCCGTCGTCGAAGGTCTGCGCCTGTTCCTTGAGCCGGATGTCGTCCTCGATCACCCACAGCCGCTCGTTGACGGCTTTGAGCTCGGCGCGCAGACGCACGATGTCGTGGCCGGCGGCCGGATGCGCCATCCAGCTGTTTTCCAGCGCGGACAGCTCGTTGCGCACATTCGCCAGCTTGGCCGCATCGCTCATGCGCTCGGACTTGATCTGCAGGATCGCGATCTTGTCGAGCAGCTCACCAAAGGACACGGGCACCAGGATCTCGGACATGACAGGCCTCCAACGGGGATCGAGCGGATTGTAGTCATCGCAGCCACAGCCGGTTGCGACACATAAACAAAAGCCCCCTTGCGGGGGCTGATGCGAATCTGGCGGAGAGGGGGGGATTCACTCGGCACTACGTGCCTTCGCCCTGCGGGCGGCTTCGCCGTGCAGACAGCTGCGCTGTCTGTCGAACCCGGGGCTTCTCACCCCCCCAACGCCGCCGGCGAAACTCACGCGGCACTGGCACAACTGCTCGCCCTAATCTGGCGGAGAGGGGGGGATTCGAACCCCCGAGGCGCTATAAACGCCTGCCTGATTTCGAGTCAGGTACATTCAACCGCTCTGCCACCTCTCCAGATGGTCCCCAGTGTCCTGGGGCCGTGCATCATACGGGCACACGCGCCAGGCCACAAGCGGCCTGGGCCAGCGTCGGTGTCACCGCCTGCCGGCCCGGCGTGAACCGGCGCTGCGGCACCGGCAATGGCTCGGTTGCTGCTGGCCGTCCCGGCCGCGATGATGGTGGCGCATCTTCTCCCTGGCGACCGGCCCCATGCTCGAATTCGGACACCTCACCCACGTCGGCCTGCGCCGTGACCTCAACGAGGACACCTATTACGGCGACAGCGAGCTGGGGCTGTGGCTGGTGGCCGACGGCATGGGCGGTCACGCCTGCGGCGAGGTGGCCAGTGCGCTGGCGCGCGAGACCATCGTGCGCGAAGTCCGCGCCGGCACCCCGCTCGCCCAGGCCGTGCGCATCGCCGACGAAGAAATCATCAAGACCTCGCGCCGCTGCAACGACACGTTGCCGATGGGCACCACCGTGGTCGCCGCACGCGTGCTGGGCCAGCGCTTCGAAGTGGCCTGGGTCGGCGACAGCCGCGCGTATCTGTGGCGCGACGGCCGGCTGGCGCAGTTGAGCCAGGACCACAGTTATGTGCAGGAACTCATCGCCCAGGGCACATTGACAAGCGAGCAGGCGCGCGCGCATCCGCATCGCAATGTGGTGACCCAGGCGTTGGGCGTCACCGACCCGGCGCACCTCAACGTTGCCACCATGCAGGGCGAACTCAAATCCGGCATGCAGCTACTGCTGTGCAGCGACGGCCTGACCGAGGAAGTGGACGATGCCGCCATCGCCGCAACCCTGTCGCAGGCCGACTGCAGCGCGCAGGAGTGCGTGGAATGCCTGGTGGCCGCGGCACTGGATGGCGGCGGCTCGGACAACATCACCGCCATCCTGGTGCGCAGCTACTGAGCAAGGCTGCGCGCCGTCGGCCTCGGACGTCGGCGCTGATCGCCTAACACAGCGCCGTGCTGCACCCGGCACAGGCCCACCATGGCGTATGCCGCGAGCGCGTGACGGCAGACGCCCCCGGCGCAGCCGTCCTAGCCTGCCGCAGCAACCTCCTCAACCGGCGCATCCCACAGTGCACGACCGGCTTTCTTGCGCAACTGCGCCAGGCGCGCTTCGTGCGCCTGCGTTTCCGACGCGGTGACCACGACCCGCGGCCGCGGCAACAACAAGGCCGGGTCGAAGGTGATCATGCCGCTGCCGTCCTCGGAGCGTTGGCCGGCATCGGCGCTGGCAAAGCCGATCTCTTCCTGCCCGGAGGTCAGCGCGATGTAGACATCGGCCAGGATCTGCGCATCGAGCAGGGCGCCGTGCAGCTGGCGATGCGAGTTGTCCACGCCCAGGCGCTTGCACAAGGCATCCAGTGAGTTGCGCTGCCCCGGGTAACGCTCGCGCGCCATCATCAAGGTATCGGTCACGCTGGCGCGATCGGTGATGCGGCCATAACCGCTGCCCAGCAGCGAGAGCTCGTTATCCAGAAAGCCCAGGTCGAATGCGGCGTTGTGGATGACCAGCTCCGCACCGTCGATGTAGGCGAGAAACTCCTCCACCACGTCGCTGAAGAGCGGCTTGTCGGCCAGGAATTCCAGGGTCAGCCCGGTCACTTCCTGTGCCCCGGGCTCGAAGTCGCAATCAGGCTTCAGATAGCGATGGAAATTGTTGCCGCTGGGCCGTCGCTCCAGCAGCTCCACTGCACCGATTTCGACGACGCGGTTGCCCTTGCGCCATTCCAGGCCGGTGGTTTCTGTATCGAGAATGATCTGACGCATGAATCCTCTTACGCAGTTGCAGCGCCACCGCGCTGGGCGATGGCCTGGTTGCGGGCGAGCACGTCGACGCGCTCGTTGTCCGGATCGCCATTGTGCCCCTTCACCCAGCGCCAATCGATGCGATGGCGCTGGGTTGCCGCGTGCAGCCGCTCCCACAACTCGCGGTTCTTGACCGGATCGCCGCCGGCAGTTTTCCATCCGCGGCGCACCCAGCCGGGCATCCATTCGGTAATGCCCTGGCGCACGTATTGCGAATCGGTATGCAGCACGATCTGGCACGGCTCGGTCAACGTTTCCAGGGCCATGATCGCCGCCATCAGTTCCATCCGATTGTTGGTGGACACCGCTTCTCCGCCGGCCAGTTCCTTTTCGCGGCCGTTGTAACGCAGCAGCGCTGCCCAGCCACCCGGCCCGGGGTTGCCGAGGCAGGAGCCGTCGGTATGCACTTCAATTGATTTCATCAGTTTCCAAGAGTTGCAATGAGGCAAAGGTCAGATCGTGGCCACCGGTTGCGGCCAACGCGACGGCAGCGCAATCGGTGTGGGCGCGATCGGTGCCGAGGCGCGCTTTTCCACTTCAAGTAAATACACCGCGCGCCACGGAGCGCGGCCAGGATCGGAGGAGCCGCGCCCGATACGCCAGATCGGCCCCAGGTAGCGCTCTGTTTCCACGCATTGCAGGCCGGCGCGCTGCGCCAGCAACCGCCAGCGATCCGGCCGCAAGGCCACCGGGCCGCGGCGCGCCCAATGAAACCGGTAAGGGCTCAGCGGGTTGAGCGTAAACAGCCACAGTCGGCCACCCGGCATCAACAGCCGCTCGCACTCGCTCAGGAAATCCGCCGCACCGCCGACCACGGCATGTTGCACCACGATGGCCTGCAGGCTTTCGGTTGGCAGCGGGAACGGCATGGCGCAGCGGGCATCGCCGGCGAACCGCCCCGCACTGCGGAACAGGCGCAGCCCGCGCCCATCCAGCGACTCGCGTGGTGGCAGATCCCTGGTCGGCGTCAGCCACAACCACGGCTGGGAGGGACGCGTCTGCAGCGCCTCCAGTGCCAGGCGACGCTCGGACTGGAGCAGGCCGCGTCCTGCCCCCGTATCAAACCAGGATGAGACACCAGCTTGACGGGAGAATGGCGGGGCAGGCATGGTCCCAATTCTATGCGACTGATCGCCCTGCCCGCATTCGATGACAATTACATCTGGGCGCTGGTCGCCGCGGATGGCCGCGCCATCATTGTCGACCCCGGTCAGGCCGAGCCGGTCATCGCCGCCGCACAGCACGATGGCGTGGTACCCACGGCCATCCTGTTGACCCACCATCACGCCGATCATGTCGGCGGCGTGGCCACGCTTCAGCAGCGCTGGCCGGACCTGGAGGTGTTCGGGCCTGACGACGAGCGCATTCCCGGCAACGCGCATCGGGTTGGTCAGGGCGAGCGCCTGGCGCTACTGGGGACGGCATTCGAGGTGCTGGAGGTTCCCGGCCACACCCGCACCCACATCGCGTTTGCAACGGACACCCACCTGTTCAGCGGTGATACCCTGTTCAGCCTAGGCTGTGGGCGGATGTTCGAAGGTACCGCTCCGCAGATGTTCGACTCGTTGCAGCGCCTGGCCTCCCTGCCCGGCGACACGCTTGTGTGTTGTGGCCACGAATACACCCTGGCCAACGCGGCCTTTGCGCTGCATGTCGATCCCACCAACGCTGCCTTGCAGCGCCGTCAACAGGAAGCCCAGGCCATGCGTCATGCAGCCCGTCCTACCCTGCCGATTTCGCTCAAGAGTGAACTGGCCACCAATCCGTTCTTACGCACCAACCGCCCCGAGATCCGCGCCGCAGTCACACTGCGCGCGACTGCAGCGGTATCCTCCGAAGTAGACGTATTCGCCGAACTTCGGCGCTGGAAAGACGAATTTCGCGCATGAGGCGGTTGGTGTTGGCAGTGCTGGCCGCGTTTGCGGCCACTGCACCGGCGGCGGCCTCGTCCAACGACGCAGCCCGCCTGAAACCCGCAGACGGCCCCACCGCATCGCCCACCGCCCCCAGCATGCGTAACGGGCGGGAGATCTTTTCGGCATTCTTGGACGGCCGCGCCGATCCCGGCTGCGACAGCGAACACAGTGACACGCGCTGGGAGCAGCACTTCTCACGCGCCCCGGCTCGCCTGGCCGACGATGCACAGGATGTCCTGCCGCTGTTCGGTTATGTCGTCGATGAACTGCGCGCCGCCGACATGCCGACGGAATTCGCGCTGATCCCCTTCGTCGAGAGCGGTTATCGCCCCGGTGCACGTAACGGCAGCGGCCCTGCGGGCCTGTGGCAGTTTGTCGCCACCACTGCACGTAACCACCATGTACCGGTCGGCGCGCAATACGATGGCCGCCTGTCGGCGGTGGATTCCACCACTGCGGCGGTGCGCTATCTCAAGACCTTGTACGGCATGTTCGGGGGCGACTGGCGACTGGCGCTGATGGCGTACAACGCCGGCGAGTACCGCGTGCTGCAGGCGATGCGCAGCGCCGGGGTGAATGCCCAGAATGCCAGCCCGTCGCAACTGCCCGGCATGTCCAAGGTCACCTACGACTACGTCGAAAAACTGCACGCGCTGGCCTGTGTCCTGGACCACGCGCAACAACAGGGCACGTTACTGACTTCGCTGGACCGCCAGGTGCCGGTATTGACCGAGCACGCACTCCCCGCCGGTACCAGCCTCAACACCTGGGCCGGGCAACGTGCCATCGAGCCGCAGTTGCTGGCTCGCCTGAACCCTGCGGTGGCAGGAGCGCGCGCGGCCCCCAGGGGCGTCCATGTCCTGGCTCCGGCAGCGCCCGCGCAACCCGGATCCAGCGGTGCCGTCGTCGCCTCGACGACTCCGATGATGGCAACGGATAACGGCGCCGCTGCCACCACCAGTGCTGCGATAGCCAAGGCGTCCAGCGCGCCCGCCCGGACCCACACGGTTCGCAACGGCGAATCTGCCTGGGCAATTGCCCGCCGCTACGGCATCACCGTGGCCACCCTGCTTGCCAGCAATGGTCTGGACAAGCGCGCGGTACTGAAGCCGGGCATGGTGCTGTCGTTCAACGACGCACCCTGAGGGCGCACCGGTCGGGCGCCCCCACCGTTCCGGGTGCCGAACTCCCCAACCGCCATAGCCATCACGCTCTTGCAGAAGCGGCCCTGGCCGCGAGGGGGACGTTCCCGGGAACAGTCCCCTCGCGGCCAGAGCCACTACCACCACGACACTACGCGCAGTGCGTAACGACCCGGCCGGCCGCTCGTGCCGGCAATCCTGCACTGGATAGCTTGCAACGCCGCCCGAGCGCGGGCCATGCGCGCCATTGCCACTGAACGGCCTTGCCTGGAAACGTCTTTCCGAATCCAGGCAGCGGACCCTGCATGCGCCAAACGCTGGCACAGGCGAACACACCACCACACCTTCAGACTGTTCGGGCGGCACAGTGACAGGCAAAGAAAAAGCCCGGTTACCCGGGCTCGTTCCTGACACCATTCGAAAGCGCGACCTTACAGCTGCGCTTCTTCGATCTGGATCTTGTACCGCTTGCGCATTTCTTTGACATAGGCCTGGGCGGCATTGTTGCCATCGATCTGGCTCAGCTGCTCGCGCAGCATCGTCTGCTGTTCGGCCGGCATCTGCTTGAGGTCGCCCGGCGTCGCCTTGCTGATGACGAAGACCGCGAAACGACCGCCATCGAGCTCCACCTTCCCTGCCGACGACTTGCCTGCAGTCGGACGCGGGGCACTGAAGATTGCGCGGTTTGCAGCCGGCGTCGGAATCGGCGCGGTACGCGGCAATCCCGGGATCGGCTGCACCTGCAGCTTCTCGCTTGCAGCCAGTGCCTGCAGGGTCTCGCCCTTCTGCACGCGCGCCAGCAGCGCATCGGCCGCAGCAGCAGCCGCCTTTTCAGTGCGATCGGCGTGGACCGCGGCAATCACCTTGTCGCGTACCTTGTCCAACGGCAACGCCTGTTCGGCGGTGTGATTGGTCACTCGCAGCACCACGCTGTGGTTGGGCGCGATGGTGATCGGGTCGCTCACCGTGCCGTCCTGCACCAGCGTTTCGGAGAACGCCGAACGCAGCACCGCCGGGTTGGCGGCAATGCCGCTGGCCGTGGTCCGCGAGAACGGGCCCAGCGTCTGCACCGGCAGGCCGACCTGCTTGGCCGCAGGCTCCAGCGCGGTGGGGTTCTTGTAGACCTGATCCACCAGCTTGCCGCTCACGTCCGCAAATGCCTTGTCGGCGTCTGCCTTGAGCTGCTCGGCGGCCAGCTGGTCACGCACCTGCTCGAACGACTTGCCCTGGCCACCTTTGACCTCACGCAACTGGATCACGTGATAACCGAATTCGCTCTTGACCGGCCCGACCACGTCGCCCGCCTTCATCGAAAACAGTGCGTCTTCGAATGGCTTAACCATGGTGCCCTTTTCGACCCAACCCAGGTCGCCACCGGCAGCCTTGGAACCGGGGTCCTGCGAGTTGGCCTTGGCCAGTGCCGCAAAATCGGCGCCTGGATGCTTGGCTTCCGCTGCAAGCTTTGCCGCCTTCGCCTCGGCCGCCTTTTGCGCGGCAGCATCGCTGCCGGCACTGATCAGGATATGCGACGCCAGACGCTGATCCGGCTCGACGAAGCGCGCCTTCTCTTCCTCATAGCGCTTGCGCAACGTCGCCTCGTCGGCTGCCGTGGCAGGCGGCATCGTGGCGGCATTGAGCTCCACATACTCGATGGTCACCGTCTCGGGCTGACGGAAGTCTTGCGCATGCGTGTCGTACCACTGCTTGACCTGCGCATCGCTGACGGGTGCGGTATCGGCCGCCGGCGCCGGCAGCATTGCCAACTCCACATCGCGCGTCTCACCCATCAGCTTGAGCAGGCGCTCGAACTCGGCCTTGGTTGCAAACCCCGATTCGGCCACGGCCTGCGGGATCACCGACTGCTGCAGGCTGTCGCGTACCAGCGCGTCGAACTGCGCAGGCGTGCGCGGCGGCGTGCCCTGTGCCAGCGCGGCGCGGTACTGGTCAGGGCTGAACTTGCCGTCGACCTGGAACGCCTGGATGTTGGTGATGTAGTCGCGCACCGTCGCATCGCCGATCACGATGCCGGCATCTTCCGCGCCCAGACGCACCACTTGTTCGTCGACCAATTGGTCGAGCACCTGCAGCTTGTTCTCGCGGGATTCGAACGTGCGCGGGTCGAAATTCTCGCCCTGGCGCTGACGTTCCTGCATGCGCGCCTGCTCGAAGCGTGCACGGAAATCCTGCGTGCTGATTTCATGGTGCTGCCACAGCAGCGAGACCGGCCACCATGACGGTGCCGATTTCCACCACGTCGGTGGCGCCTGCACCTTGGCCACGTTGTTGGCGCCAATGCCGCCCAGGTAGCTGTTGTCGATGACGAACAGGAACGGAATCATCAGCAACCCCAGGATGGCGGTAGCGATCCAGCCTGACGTCTTGTCGCGAAGTTTCTGCAGCATTGGCAAATCACGGCCTGTGGGCGAGCCGCGCAGTGTAACCCGCCTGACGCCAAGCACCCAGCCCGACGCCCGACGCCCGCTGCCGCAGCGCGGCGATGCATAAAGGCGATGCATAAACTGGATCCCGGCGCAAAAGCCGTGGCGCCCTGGACGTGGTGGAGAGAAGGACAGACATGGCACCCACTCCGCCATGCCCAGGCCATCTGTCTGCAGCGCTGCAACCGCCAAACCCACCGCACGACAAACGCCAAAAAAAAGCCCCCGGCACAAGGCCGAGGGCTCGGGTACAACTGGCGGAGCGGACGGGACTCGAACCCGCGACCTCCGGCGTGACAGGCCAGCATTCTAACCAGCTGAACTACCGCTCCGCTTTAAACTTGGACATCTTCCCCACCGCATTCGCAGCGCGAATGTTGTGGAGAAAACGAAGCCCCCAATTGCTCAGGGGCTTCGGTGTAACTGGCGGAGCGGACGGGACTCGAACCCGCGACCTCCGGCGTGACAGGCCAGCATTCTAACCAGCTGAACTACCGCTCCGCGCTTGAAACTTTGCCTGGTGCTTAGTGGTGGGTGCTGAGGGTTTCGAACCCCCGACCCTCTCCGTGTAAGGGAGACGCTCTACCGCTGAGCTAAGCACCCTAGCGAGTCGATTAGTTTACTGCATCCTTCAGGGCTTTGCCAGCCTTGAATGCAGGATTCTTCGAAGCGGCGATCTTGATGCTGTCGCCCGTCTTCGGATTGCGGCCGGTACGCTCAGCGCGCTCGCGGACCTGGAAGGTGCCGAAGCCAACGAGGGTGACGGCGTCGCCCTTCTTCAGCGCCTTGGTGATTTCGCTCACAACCGCGTCGACAGCACGGCCAGCTTCAGCCTTGGAGATGTCAGCGGCAGCGGCAACGCCATCGATCAATTCGGTTTTATTCATTCTTGAAACTCCCTTTGCGGCAGATGCCGCGGAATCGACAATCGGCGCTCTTGCCGTTAGCGAAGAACCCGACACAAGTGGTATCGCGTGACGCATCACATTTTGCCGCGCCCACGAGTCGTGCATTTATACCAGCGCCCCCAACAGCACGCAAGCCAAAACCCAATAACGACGCGGGTTTTGGCTTGTTTCGGGATGTCCTAGACAGCGCGCGTTAGTGCTTGACGCGCGTGCCGGGAGTGGTGCGCGACTTACCGCGGACGGCAACGCGCGATGCGGTCTTGCGCGCCTTTTCCTTGCCGGCCTTCTTCGGTGCCAGCGGGCGCTCCAACGCCAGGTCCAGCACTTCGTCGATCCACTTCACCGGCACGATTTTGAGATCGCGGGTGACGTTGGCCGGGATGTCGGCAAGATCCTTGCGGTTCTCGTCCGGGATCAACACCGTGCGGATACCGCCGCGCAATGCCGCCAGCAACTTCTCCTTCAACCCGCCGATCGCCGAGACGCGGCCACGCAGGGTGATCTCGCCGGTCATCGCCACATCGGCACGGATCGGCACCTTGGTCAGGATCGACACCAGCGAAGTCACCATCGCAATGCCCGCGCTCGGGCCATCCTTGGGGGTGGCACCGTCGGGCACGTGCACGTGCACGTCCTGCTTCTGCAGGAAATCCACGTCGATGCCCAGCCGCTCGGCGCGCGAACGTACCACCGACAACGCAGCCGATGCCGATTCCTTCATGACGTTGCCAAGCTGACCGGTGAGGATCAGGTTGCCCTTGCCCGGCACCAGCGTGGATTCGACCTGCAGCAACTCGCCGCCGACTTCGGTCCATGCCAGACCGGTCACCAGGCCGATCTCGTTTTCTTCTTCGGCGCGACCGAAGTCGAAACGGCGCACACCCAGATACTTGTCGAGATTCTTCGAACTAACCGTTACCAGCGCCTTTGGCTTGCCCTTCTTGGCCACGGCTTTCTTGCCCGCCGGCTGCGGGCCGGCCAGCGCGATTTCCTTGACCACCTTGCGGCAGATCTTGGCGATTTCCCGCTCAAGGTTACGCACGCCCGACTCACGCGTGTAATAGCGCACGACATCCTGGATCGCATCGCCACCGATCTCGATCTCTTCCGGCTTCAAACCGTTGGCCTTGATCTGCTTGGGCACCAGATACCGCATGGCGATATTGAGCTTTTCATCCTCGGTGTAGCCGGGGATGCGGATCACTTCCATGCGGTCCAGCAACGGACCCGGGATATTCAGCGAGTTGGAGGTGGCGACGAACATCACCTCCGACAGATCCAGATCCACTTCCAGATAATGGTCGTTGAAGGAGTTGTTCTGCTCCGGATCCAGCACTTCCAGCAATGCCGACGACGGATCGCCACGGAAGTCCATCGACATCTTGTCGATCTCGTCCAGCAGGAACAGCGGGTTCTTGCTGCCGACCTTGTTGAGGTTCTGCACCAGGCGGCCCGGCATCGAGCCGACGTAGGTCCGGCGATGGCCGCGGATCTCGGCCTCGTCGCGGATGCCGCCCAGGCTCATGCGCACGAACTTGCGGTTGGTCGCCTTGGCGATCGATTGGCCGAGCGAGGTCTTGCCCACGCCCGGCGGACCGACCAGGCACAAGATCGGCCCCTTCATCTGCTTCACGCGCGACTGCACAGCCAGGTATTCAAGGATGCGCTCCTTGACCTTGTCCAGGCCGTAATGGTCGGCGTCCAGCGTGTCTTCGGCGACCTTGAGGTCCTTGCGCACTTTAGTACGCTTCTTCCACGGCACGCCCAGCAGCCAGTCCAGGTAGTTGCGCACCACGGCCGCTTCGGCGGACATGGGCGACATCTGCTTGAGCTTGTTGAGCTCGGCCTTGGCCTTGGTCTCGACCGGCTTGGGCATGCCTGCCTCGGCGATCTTGCGGGCAAGCTCTTCCAGCTCACCCGGCGCGTCGTCTAGGTCGCCCAGTTCCTTCTGGATCGCCTTCATCTGCTCATTGAGGTAGTACTCGCGCTGGCTCTTTTCCATCTGCGACTTGACGCGGCCGCGGATGCGCTTTTCCAGCTGCTGCACGTCGATTTCGCCGTCCACCAGGCCAACCAGCAGCTCCAGGCGCTCACCGATATCGGTGATCTCCAGCAGGCGCTGCTTGTCGGCCAGGCGCACGCCGATATGCGCGGCGATGGTGTCGGCCAGGCGCCCCGGCTCGTCGATGCCGGCCAGGGTCTGCAGCAGTTCCGGCGGCAGCTTGCGGTTGGTCTTGACGTACTGTTCGAACAGCGACATCAGCGAGCGCGCAATCGCTTCCACCTCGCGCGGCTCACGGGCATCGCTGGCTTCGACCTCGGTGCCTTGGCCCTGCAGTGCGCCGTCCTGCTCGACGACCTTGTCGACAGTGACGCGCGACAGGCCTTCGACCAGCACCTTGATGGTGCCGTCGGGCAATTTGAGCAGCTGCAACACCTGCGCCAGGGTACCGACGGTATACAGATCGCCGGCCGCCGGGTCGTCGGTTTCGGCCGACTTCTGCGCTACCAGCAGGATGCGCTTGTCCGCTTCCATGGCTTTTTCCAGCGCGCGCATCGACTTGTCACGGCCGACGAACAGCGGGATCACCATGTGCGGAAACACCACCACGTCGCGCAGCGGCAACACCGGCAGATCGAGAACTTCTGATTGGGACTGGGCCATGGGGCGCTCCGCAGGAATGGGGGTTTAGAGGCACAAAAAAGCCGATGGCCCCGTTATGGGGCCATCGGCGAGGTGTTGCAAGTAGCGCTCGGAAAGCCTTTAGCCGCGAGCGGGGCCAGGCCCGGGCAACGCGGCCGCAGGGCTTAGTCGCCGGATGCGGCCTTGGCCGGGGCCGGTTGCGCCTGGTAGATCAGATACGGCTCGGATTTGTGCTCGATCACCGACTCGTCCACCACCACCTTGCTGACGTTTTCCTGCGAGGGCAGCTCGTACATCGTGTCCAGCAGGACCGATTCGACGATGGTGCGCAGGCCACGGGCACCGGTCTTGCGCTTGAGCGCCTTCTTGGCGATCGCGGACAAGGCATCCGGGCGGAACTCCAGTTCCACGCCTTCCATGTCGAACAGCTTCTTGAACTGCTTGGTGATGGCGTTCTTCGGCTCGGTCAGGATCTTGATCAGCGCCGGCTCGTCCAGCTCCTCCAGCGTGGCAACCACCGGCAGGCGGCCGACGAATTCGGGGATCAGACCGAACTTGATCAGATCTTCCGGCTCGACCTCGGCCAGGATCTTGCCGACTTCCTGCTTGCGCTCACTGCTCTTGACCTTGGCACCGAAGCCGATGCCGCCGGCGTCGTTGGAACGCTGCTGAATCACTTTGTCCAGGCCAGCGAACGCGCCGCCGCAAATGAACAGGATGTTCTTGGTGTCGACCTGCAGGAATTCCTGCTGCGGATGCTTGCGTCCACCCTGCGGCGGCACCGAGGCAACCGTGCCTTCGATCAGCTTCAGCAGCGCCTGCTGCACGCCTTCGCCGGACACGTCACGGGTGATCGACGGGTTCTCGCTCTTACGCGAGATCTTGTCGATTTCGTCGATATAGACGATGCCCTGCTGCGCCTTCTCGACGTCGTAGTCGCACTTCTGCAGCAGCTTCTGGATGATGTTTTCCACGTCCTCGCCGACATAGCCGGCCTCGGTCAGCGTGGTGGCATCGGCGATCGTGAACGGCACATTGAGCAGGCGTGCCAGCGTCTCGGCCAGCAGCGTCTTGCCCGACCCGGTCGGACCGACCAGCAGGATGTTGGACTTCGCCAGCTCGACGTCGTCGTTCTTGCTGCGGCTCTCGATGCGCTTGTAATGGTTGTACACCGCCACTGCGAGCGTGCGCTTGGCGCGCAACTGCCCGATCACGTATTGATCGAGAACCTCGAGAATCTCGCGCGGCTTGGGCAGGCTGGAACGTGCCGACTGCGCCTTCTCTTCGAGTTCCTCGCGGATGATGTCGTTGCACAGCTCAACGCACTCATCGCAGATGAACACGCTGGGACCGGCAATCAGCTTACGGACTTCATGCTGACTCTTACCGCAGAACGAGCAGTAGAGAATCTTGTTGCTGTCGCCGGAACGACCTTGGCGGTCTTCGCTCATGCTTCTGTTACCCAGTTACCCCACCCGATGTACGGGGGTTCGATTTCGAGAATAGCACAGGGTCGGGAGGACATTCGCCCCACCCGACCCTGCCGGTTTTTCCTGCAATTTCAGCGACCTGGCGATCAAGACGGCTGGATCGACTCTTCCGGACGACGCTCGAGCACCTGATCGACCAGACCATAGGCCTGCGCATCGACCGCACTCTTGAAGTTGTCGCGCTCGGTGTCGCGCGCGATGGTTTCCAGCGACTGGCCGGTGTGCTTGGCCAGGATCTCGTTCAGGCGCGAACGCAGGGTCAGGATTTCACGGGCGTGGATGTCGATATCGGTCGCCTGGCCCTGGAAACCACCTAGCGGCTGATGGATCATCACGCGCGAATTCGGCAGCGCGTAACGCTTGCCCGCGGCACCCGATGCCAGCAGCAGCGCGCCCATCGAGGCCGCCTGACCGACGCAGATGGTGCTCACGTCCGGCTTGATGTACTGCATGGTGTCGTAGATCGCCATGCCGGCAGTGACCACGCCGCCGGGCGAATTGATGTAGATGCTGATGTCCTTTTCCGGGTTGTCCGCTTCCAGGAACAGCAGCTGGGCCACGATGACGTTGGCCATATGGTCGTCGATGGGACCGACCAGGAAGATCAGACGCTCCTTCAGCAGACGCGAGTAGATGTCGTACGCACGCTCGCCACGGCTGGTCTGCTCGACCACCATGGGCACCAGGTTCAGGGCTTTGGTCACAATGCTCATCGGTCTTCCTGTTGTGGCAGCGGCCTGTGCCGACGCCCGTGTTCGATATCCGCACCCTGACGACGGCAGGGCGCGGTTCTCTTGCTACCGCCTCAGACCCGAATGGCGTCCTGGAACGACAGCGGCTGCTCGGTGTGCTGGGCGCGCTCGGCGATCCAGTCGATCACCTGCTCTTCCATCACACGGCTCTGCAGCCCACCCATCAGTTGGGGGTCGTTGCGGTACATCTCAATGACCTGTTCCGGCTCTTCGTAGGTCGAGGCGATCAGACGCAGCGTTTCGCTGACGCGCTTGGATTCCAGACGCAGTTCATTGCGACGGGCCACCTCGCCCACCAGCAGACCGACCAGCACGCGCTTGGCGGCCGCGTCCATGAAGCCCTGATGCGCGTCGTCCGGCACCTGGCCCGGATCGCGGCCGCTGCGGCGGACCTGCTCAACCTGCTGGGCCAGCATCGAACGCGCTTCGTTCTCGACCAGACGCGGCGGCATTTCGACGTGCGCATAGGCGGCAATCAGCTGCTCGCCCACTTCGCGACGCAGGCGATTCATCAGCGCGCCCTTGAGCTCGCGCTCCAGGTTGGTGCGGATGTCGGCGCGGAACTGCTCGGCATCGCCACTCTTCACGCCGAAGCTCTTGATGAACTCCTTGTCCACTACCGGCAGCACCGGCTCGGACACCTCGACCGCCTTGACGTGCACCTGTACGGTCTTGCCGGCCAGCTGCGGCACGCGCCACTCGGCGGGGAAATCGATGGTCAGGGTCTTGTCTTCACCCTTGGTCAGGCCTTCCAGGCCCTTTTCGATCTGGTCGAACATCACGCCCGAGCCCAGCACGCTGCTGCCGGTCTCCACGCCTTCGGCGGGCAGACGCTCGTCGCCGGCCTGCGACCAGGTCTCCAGCGCCACCAGGTCGCCGACCTGCGCGCCGCGCTCGACCGGGTTCCAGGTGCGGCGCTGCAGGCGCAGGTTTTCGATCATCTGGTCGATGTCGGCATCGGTCACTTCGGCGGTATGACGCACCACCGACAGCTGGCTCACGTCGATGTCGCCGAAATCCGGCACCACTTCGAAGGTGGCGACGAAATCGAAGTCGCTCTCGCCCTGGTCGATCCGCGGGTTGCCGGCCAGGCGCAGCGAGTGCTCGCGCACCGCCGAATCGAAGGTCTCCCGCAGCAGGCCTTCCATCGCTTCGGCACGCACCTGCTGACCGAAGCGCTGCTCGATGACCTTGGTCGGCACCTTGCCGGGACGGAAGCCCTTGATGCGGGTGGTCCGCGCAAGTTCGCGCAGGCGGCCACCGACATGCGTCTCCAGGCGCTCCTGCGGCAGGGTGAAGGTCAGGCGGCGTTCCAGATTGCCGGTGGATTCGATCGATGCTTGCATGTTGACTCCTGCCACCGACAGCGCACGGCGTCGGCACGAGATGGAAGATGCGGGTTGACGGATGGCGAGAAAGCCGCCGAGCCTTGTAGTTTCGCCGATAACGGCGGCCGCTGCCAGCGGGATGCGTGCAATGGCACGCCTGGCGAGAAAAACCTGTGGTCTACATGGGCGGCGGCGGCCGGAACACTCACGGCCGCGCTGCACTGGTGCGAAAGGGGGGACTCGAACCCCCACGCCTTGCGGCGTCAGAACCTAAATCTGGTGCGTCTACCAATTCCGCCACTTTCGCAATGCTGTACGCGCCCGCCATTGTTGCAGGGATGCTGGCAAAGAAAAAGCGCTGCTGCCTGTCCAGGGCGGTCTGGCGCCATTTCTGACCTTACCTGGCGGCCGTTGGCTCCCTCTTCGCAGCGCTCCCGACATCTACCAGTACGCTAGAGTCCGGTGAATGGTTCAGCGTGGCGCCCTGCTGCAGGATGAAGCAATGCCGTGTTCTTGCGCACGGCGACGGCAATGTTTGCGAAAATTCCGTTAATCAGCCGAGAGAGACAACCGCCGCGATGAGAGATCGGTATCGGCAGATCGTGGCACTGTCGCGAGACTGCATCAAAGAGATCGACCTCGACGGGCGGATCACGGCAGTCAACGTCAACGGCTTGACCGTCCTTGGCGCCAGCCACCAGGACCAGTTGCTCTCCCGCCCATGGCGCGAGTTATGGCCGGCGGAGTCCGTGCACCTGGTGGATGCGGCAATGGCAGCATCGATCGACGGCGCGGTGCACGAGTTCGAGGCGACCTGCGTCAATTTCGTTGGCGTCCGGCAGACCTGGCAGGTGGTCACCAGCCCGTTGTTCGATGAGTTCGGCGACGTCGAAGCCATCCTGGCGGTCAGCAAGAACATCTCTGACCGCCGGGCACTGGAGGCGGCCTTCCACACGCTGGACCGCACCCTGAAGGCAGAGCGTGAATTCTCCACCGGCGCGCTGATGCTGGCACGCACGCGCGAGCATTCGCTGTCGACCGAGCTGCATACCTTGCGCGACCTGCACGAGCGCACCGAAGGCGACCTGGATATCGCGCGTGCCGCGCAGGGCGCTGCGGAGAAGATTTCCGAGCAGGCGCAGAAAGGCGAGGCAGTTGGTCAATTGCTTGCCGGCGTGGTGCACGACTTGAACAACGTGCTGCAGGCCGCCACGTCGGCGATCGATCTGGTGGTGCAACGCGGGCAGATCGATGCACAGGATGCCAAGCTGCTCGCCGTCGCCGATGCGGCGCTTCAACACGGCTCGGTCATGGCGCAGCGCCTGGTCGGGTTTTCGCGCCAATATCCGTACAGCCCCGAAGTGGTCGACCTGGCCGCCCTGGCCGAACAGCTCAACCCGCTGCTGGAGCAGGTGATCGGCGCGGACCTGCAGCTGCAATTGCACAGCGATGCGGGCGGATGCTGCGCGATGGTCGACCGACACACGGTGGAACGCGCGATCTTGAACCTGGTCATCAATGCGCGCGATGCCTGCGACAGCGGCGGCATCATCCGTGTCGAGACGGGCTACGCACGCGTGACCGAGGCCGACGCAAGCCTGACCAAACCCGCCGGGGCCTACGTCACCATCGCCGTCGCCGATAATGGCCATGGGATGGATCAACAGGTGCAGTCACGGCTGTTCGAAGCCTACTTCACCACCAAGGGTGCAGACCGCGGCGCCGGCCTGGGCCTGGCGCAGGTCTACAGCGCCGTGCGGCAGGCAGGCGGTTTTGTCGAAGTCATTTCGGCGCCGGGTGAAGGCGCGCGCTTCCTGCTTGCGTTTCCACGCGTGGATCAGGCTTAGCATCTGATCGGCGGGTGCGGGAGCCGACGCACTGCATTCCCGCTGCAAGCAAGTGAGATACCGGTGAATACCGTTGCGCACCGCATCACCGATGCCACAGGCCGATTACTGCCGCCCGTCGGCACTACCTCGGCCATGTCGGCACCATGCGGATGTACTTCAAGAAGTCGGCGGGACGTCTGCAACGATGACATGCGCTCGCGCTGAGAGTCATCCAGCCACTTTGTGACGGATGCAGCCTTGCCAGTCACTTGCCGCGCAGCCTGGATGGCGATCGAACCGTCTGGTGACGCCGACTCGTCCCGACTGGCCCTTGCACCCGGAAAGCGGCTGCCGCTGGCGCACTGATGCAGGCCTGCATCCAGGCAGCCGCGCCCAACATCAGATGAATCGATAGAGGCAAAGGGGTGCGTGACACCTCGCGCATTCGCGCCGGGAGTGCGCGCTTCGTTGTTGCCGAATGCGGCCCTGATCCACAGGCCCATAGTCTGGCCTCCTGAACAGTCAGGGCCTCGCCAGCACCCATCCATTAGCTGTCGCAACGCCGTCACTGCCGATCAGGGCACCGCGTTTGCCTCGATCCACACGCCCCGCGGACAAAGCGCTGATCGCATGCGATCCATGCCACCACTGTCGGCAGCTAACACCTTGAAGCGTCCCACCACTCCCCCACGCAGCCGCATTCACCTGCGGTCGCACATCAGGACATCCGCCATGGGAAACAAACGAAATCGCAATGCATCACGTCTGTTCACCGCCATTGGAACTGCGCTGGCCTTCCTGCCCGTGATCGCGATGGCATCGCCTGCGCGTGGCACCCTGCTCAACAGCAACTTCCTCACCAGCTATACCCGCACCGCGCTTGCTGCATTGCTGCCCAACGACAAGGCCAGCGACCTGCCCAAATGCGATGTCAGGGTGGCCGAGTTCACCTATGCAACGGTCGGCGTGAAGGGTGAACCGACCACGGCGTCTGGCGTATTGCTCGTGCCAGGTGGTGCCAGTTGCACAGGCCCCTATCCGTTGCTGAGCTGGGACCCAGGCACCGAACCGCAACGTGCCGCAGAGCAGGCCAAGGAGATTCGTGACGCAAAGGGCGATGACCCGCTCGTGACCCGACTGGCCGGCCAGGGATACGTGGTGGTCAGCACCGATTATCTGGGCCTGGGCAAGTCCACCTATCCATTCCACCCCTACCTGCACGCGGACAGCGAAGCCAGCGCGACCATCGATGCGATGCGCGCCGCCCGCCAGGTCCTGGCACGGCTGAACACCCCGCTGTCGGGCAAGGTGATGCTGTCGGGCTACTCGCAAGGTGGTCACGCCGCCATGGCAACCCAGCGCGAAATCGAGGCGCACTATCCCAACGAATTCAAGCTGGCCGCCAGCGCGCCGATTTCCGGCCCGTATGCATTGAGCCAGACCTTCCTGGACAGCTGGAGCGGACGCAATGCCGTTGGCGAAAGCACCTTCGGCCTGGTGCTGGTGACCTACGCCCTGGTCGGCATGCAGCACGCCTACCAGAATGTCTACCTCTCGCCGTCACAGGTGTTCCAGGACCCGTGGGCGGGAAAAGTCGAAGGCCTTTTCCCGGGCAAGAACGATCTGATCGATCTGGCCGTCGGCGGACTGTTGCCGACGATCGACAAGGTCGGCAGCTATTTCCAGCCGAGCTTCTACAAGGACTTCCTGCGTAACCCCAACAACCGGTTCCGCCAGGACCTGGTGCGCAACGATCTGCTGGACTGGACGCCACGGACGCGCACATTGCTCTGCGGCTCCTCCAATGACGCCACCGTGCCACTGAAGAACGCGAGCACCGCCATCGACGCCTTCAAGCGCCGCGGCAGCACGCAGGTCTCGGTGGTGGATGTGGGCAGCGGCGATCCCGCCGACAACGATGCCCTGGCACATCTGGCCAGCAAGGAAAGCTGCATGATCGCCGTGCGCCAGCAGTTGCTGGACAAGCAACGCTGAGCGCAGGCGCTTGCGCACAGCGGCCCGGGACGCACGCAATACCAGGACGGCGCGCCGCGCATTGCCGCCGCCTGCACAGCGACGATGCCGTTGCCAGGATGAAAAGCCGGGCGCCACTGATTCTGGCGCCCGACGCGCCGGCGGTCGTTGCACACAGCAAGACGCGCCGGATGCCACGCAGGCCAGGATTGCCTGCGTCTGCGCAGGCATCCGCGTAAAGAAAAACAGCCACTCAACTTGCGCTGAGTGGCTGCCTGTCTGGTGGGCCGTCAAGGATTCGAACCTTGGACCTATTGATTAAGAGTCAACTGCTCTACCAACTGAGCTAACGGCCCTGAAACTGGTCGCACATTGTATGTGCGTTTTTGCTTCGTTGCAACACCCCGCGACGCATCGGGTCAAACTTTCCTGCACTTGCCTGTCATTCAGTGGGGTGGCTGAGGGGACTCGAACCCCCGACATCTGGAATCACAATCCAGTACTCTAACCAGCTGAGCTACAGCCACCACTGAAAACCTGCTTCCTACCGTACCGCCGATGGCGCGCCCGACAGGACTCGAACCTGTAACCGCCGGCTTAGAAGGCCGGTGCTCTATCCGGTTGAGCTACGGGCGCCCGGACCGAACTTCGCATTCCCACGCCGTCAGGAGCTCGGAATGGTCGGGGTAGAGGGATTCGAACCCCCGACATCCTGCTCCCAAAGCAGGCGCGCTACCAGACTGCGCTATACCCCGGCGGGACCTTTCAATCCCGAAGGCTGGAAAGGTCGGCTATTTTGGGAACGATTGGCCTCGCTGTCAATCACCCTGTGTAAATTGGGCGATCCGGTATCCTCGCAACAACGCTCGCCAACTCGACGAGCCCCTACTTTCATGGAGAACACGCATGCGTAGCGGTAACCCGGCCCTCCGGGAATCCACGTTCCTCGACCTCGGCTCCGGCTCGGTGGTCACCCGCGATGGTCAGGCGATGACACTCAACGGCACGGTCAACAAGACCGGCCTGCTGTTGCTGATGGCAGTCCTCACCGCCGCGTTCGCATGGTCGCAATCGCTTGGCGCCGACGGCGTCCCGCTGCCGGCCGCGCGCATCTACATGATTGCCGGTGCGATCGGCGGACTGGTGTTCGCGCTGGCGACCAGCTTCAAGCCGACCTGGGCGCCGATCACCGCGCCGCTGTACGCACTGGTGGAAGGTTTCTTCCTGGGGTCGATATCGGCCGTGTACGAAGCACGCTTCAACGGCATCGTATTCCAGGCGGTCCTGCTGACCTTCGGCACCATGTTCGCGCTGCTGTTCGCGTACCGCAGCGGCATGATCAAGGCAACCGAGAACTTCAAGCTGGGCGTGGTGGCGGCGACCGGCGGCATTGCGCTGGTGTATCTGGCGACGATTGTCCTGGGCTTTTTCGGCGTGCGGATTCCCTTCATCCATGACTCGGGCCTGGTCGGCATCGGCTTCAGCCTGTTCGTGGTGGTAGTGGCGGCACTGAACCTGGTGCTGGATTTCGACTTCATCGAAAGCGGTGTCGAGCAGGGCGCACCCAAGCACATGGAGTGGTACGGCGCGTTCGGCCTGATGGTCACGCTGGTGTGGCTGTACATCGAGTTCCTGCGCTTGCTGTCGAAGCTGCAGTCGCGGAACTAAGCCGGGAATCGGGATTGGGGAATCGCAAGAGCGTTTCCCTGCGATCGATGACATGGAGTGGCTTCAGACATTTCCAAGCAAAAGAAAGGGCGCCGTGGGCGCCCTTTCTTTTTGTGCGGCGTTGCCAGTGCGCTCAGAGGCGGCTGGCGATGGCCTTGGCAAAGCCCATGGTGTTGCCGGTGCCGCCCAGGTCGGGGGTCAGCGAGTCCTTGGCTTCCAGGGTGGCCACGATGGCTTCGCGCAGGCGCTCGGCGTTCTGCGGCTGACCGATGTGGTCCAGCATCTGCGCGGCACCCAGCAGCAACGCGCACGGGTTGGCCTTGCCCTGCCCTGCAATATCCGGCGCCGAGCCGTGCACGGCTTCGAAAATCGCCGCGTCCAGACCGATGTTGGCGCCCGGGGCCAGACCCAGGCCGCCGACCAGACCGGCACACAGGTCGGAGATGATGTCGCCGAACAGGTTGGTGGTCACGATGATGTCGAACTGCTCCGGACGCATCACCAGCTGCATGCAGGTGTTGTCGACGATCATTTCCTGGAATTCGATTTCCGGGTACTGCGCTGCCACGTCACGTGCCACCTTCAGGAACAGGCCCGAGGTCGACTTGATGATGTTGGCCTTGTGCACCGCGGTGACCTTCTTGCGGCCGGTGGCGCGCGCCAGGTCGAAGGCGTAGCGCACGATGCGCTCGGAGCCCTTGCGAGTGATCCGGGTGCCGGAGAACGCGGTCTCGCCATCCTCGGACACGGTCTGGCCTTCGCTCAGGTAAGCGCCTTCGGTGTTCTCGCGGACGGTGATCAGGTCCACGCCATCGGCGAAACGCGACTTGGTGTTCGGGAACGACTTGGCAGGACGCACGTTGGCGTACAGGTCGAACTTGCGACGCATGGCGACGTTGATCGAGCTGAAACCTTCGCCGACCGGCGTGGTCAGCGGGCTTTTCAGCGCCACCTTGTTCTTGGTGATCGACGCCAGGGTGGACTCGGGCAGCAGATCGCCGTGCTTTTCCAGCGCGACCAGGCCAGCGTCGGCGTACTCGTAGGTCAGGCCAGCTTGCAGCGCATCGAGCACGAACAGCGTGGCATCCATGATCTCCGGGCCAATACCGTCGCCGCGGATGACCGTGATTGTCTGCGTCATATCGTTGGGTTTCCGAACTTGAAGGGGGGAGCGCCAGCCGTCGAACCCGGCAGATCGGCGCAAGGAGGTTTCACGGGCAATTATGCCCGATGCCGGTGAAGGCGCCCAAACCGACCTTGGTCTAAGAGCGGCAGGCACGGCGCAGGCAGGGCGCGGCAGTCGCTGCGCGGCCGACGGATGCGGACGCCTCCGACCCTTGCCAGGCCAGGCTGCCTGGCGGGCGCATGCGCGACGACGCAAACCACAGGTGCCGGCCGCTGTGCGAAGACTGTCGCCTACCGAGACCCCGACATCAACGCGTCAACCTGCCGCCAAACCCCTGCCCGCCCCGAGCACCCGACCACCCTGCGCGGTACTTCGACAGCACAGCGGACCCCAACCAATGCGTACGCCGCCGCGGGCACGCTGGCCACGCATGCTGTCGACGTGGGGCGGCCGAGCACCCAAACGCAACGCGCCGCCCTGACAGCGGCGCGCGACGTACCTTTGACGAATTCCCAATTCCCGGTCTTCAGTCGCCAATCCCGAGCGGCATGCAGCCGCCCGGCTCGGCCCCTCACTCGTGGGCGTGCTGCACCGGCGCCTGCGCGCCGCCTTCGAGCTGGTCGAGGAAATCCACTGCGCGGCGCAGATGCGGGATCACGATGGAGCCGCCGACCACCAGCCCGACCGAGAAGGTTTCGAAGAACTCTTCGCGACTCACGCCAGCCTCTTTGCACTGTGCGACGTGGTAGCTGATGCAGTCGTCACAGCGCAGCACCATCGAGGCCACCAGCCCGAGCAGCTCCTTGGTTTTCACGTCCAGCGCACCGGCCTGGTAGGTCTGGGTATCCAGCGCAAAGAAACGCCGCACCACCTGGTTGGGCTCGGCCAGGATGCGCTGATTCATGCGTTGGCGGAATTCGGTGAACTCGCGCAGGCGGTCGGCGCTGCCGTCGTCGGAACCACTCATGCCTGCCCGCCCGTGCTGCCGGCCAGCAGCGGCTCGAGCTTGCCGGCGCGATGCAGGGCCATCATGTCGTCGTAGCCGCCCACATGGACGTCGCCGACGAAGATCTGCGGCACGCTGGTGCGCTTGGCCAGGGCGACCATCTTGTTGCGCTCGGCCGGGTCCAGGTCGATGCGCACCTCGGTCCAGGTCTGCCCCTTGCTCTTGAGGAAGTTCTTGGCGGCCACGCAATACGGGCAGATGGCGGTGGAATACAGGGTGATATGTGGTCCGCCGGCGGCGTCCTGCACGGTATGGTCTTGGCTCACGGGAAACTCCGTGGTTGGTCTGAGGTCTGACACATGGTAGCGGGCGACTGGAATTTCCATGTCGTCACCGCAACACTGTGGATTAATTGCCGATTCACGCCGCTGCGCTGCGCTGCCCGCATGCTCCGCGCATCACCTGGGAGTTCCACTTGCGCCTGCTTCCGCTCGCCACCGCCCTTACGCTGGCCGTCGCCGTGGGTATGGCACCCGCGCAGGAAAGCCGCCTGCCCGATATCGGCTCCTCGGCCGGCGAGCTGCTGACCCCGGCGCGTCAGGCCGAGTACGGCAAGATGATGCTGGCCGAGCTGCGCAATTACGACTACGTGCTGGACGACCCGCTGATCGGCGACTGGCTGCAGACCATGGGCACCCGGCTGGGCGCCAACAGCGATCAACCACAGCAGCCGTTTACGTTTTTCATGTTGCGCGACCGCCAGATCAATGCGTTCGCCACCCTGGGCGGCTATATCGCGGTCAACGCCGGGCTGGTGCTGACCGCCGAGCGCGAGGACGAGGTGGCGGCGGTGCTGTCGCACGAAATCGCCCACGTCACCCAGCAGCACGTGCTGCGCGGGGTGGAACGCGCGCAACGCGACCAGATCCCGATCCTGCTCGGCATGCTGGCCGCGGTGGTCGCTGCGCAGCAGGCCGGGGGCAACTCCAAGGGCGATGCCACCATGGCCACCATCACCAGTGCGATGGGGCTGATGCAGCAACGCCAGATCGACTACACCCGCTCCAACGAATCCGAGGCCGACCGACTGGGCATCCGCACGCTGGTGCGCAGCGGCTACGATGTGGACGCGATGGCCGGCTTCTTCGAGCGCATGTCGGTGGCGATGCGCGCCAACGAGGGCGGCTATAGCGCGCCGGACTTCCTGCAGACCCACCCGGTCACCACCACCCGCATCAGCGAGGCCAAGGCGCGTGCCGAGCAGATGAAGAAGAACACCGTGGTGCTGACCACCTCGGTGCCGGGCGGAACGCGCCAGGAACGCGTGGACCCGGCGGACCCGAGCCTGTCGGAGCCGTTGAGTCGCAACGGCAACGCACTGCTTCCCTATACGCTGCGGCTGCCGGTGGATGCACTCAGCCGCGGCGGCGACCAGCAGGGTTTCGACTGGGCCAAGGAACGCCTGCGCGTGCTCAGTGCAAGCACCCCGGACGCAGCCATTCGCGAGTACGAAAACCTGCGCCGCAGCGCCAAGCAGGGGCTGAGCGATGCGCAGCGCTACGGGCTGGCGCTGGCGCGGCTGCGCAACAGCGGCGGCCGGCCCAGCGAGCCGGTGGCCGAGCTGACCAGCCTGCTCGAGACGCACCCGGACAACCTGTGGCTGGCGCTGGGCCTGAGCGAGGCGCAGGCGCGCGTGGGGCAGCGCGAAGCGGCCAATGCGCGCTTCGATGCGCTGCTCAAGCAACTGCCGAGCAACCGGGCGGTGGCACTGACCTATGCCGGCGCGCTCAACGAGCAGGCCAGCAAGGCGTCCGGCCAGCGCGCGCGGCAGGTGCTGGAACCGTTGCTGTACCGCAGTGGCGAGGACCCCCTGCTGCAGCAGACCTATGCGCGTGCCTGCGAGCTGGCCGGCGACCATCTGCGCGCCAGCGAAGCCTATGCCGAGTCTGCTTACTTGAATGGTCGCCCGGAGCAGGCGCTGATCCAGCTGGAAGCGCTGAAGAAGAAGGACCTGGACTATGTGACACGGGCGCGCGTGGATGCCCGCATCGCCGCGATCACGCCAACGGTGCTGGAGCTGCGCCGTCAGGGCATCCGCGACCCGGACCTGTCCACGCGCTGATGTCGCCGGGGTGCGACGAGCCGGCCCGACCGCCACATCCTGCCACCGTCGACACCGGCACCGCGCTACCAGCCCAGCCCGCTTCACAGAACCGCAGTCTGGCTGCAGCCTGCGTCCGGCATGTCACATTAGAGTCACAAAACCGTAGTCTACTGGCGATCACCAAAGCCAGACGGTAAGCCCCGCGTGCAGAAACGCATTCTGATCGTCGATGACGAACCCGCGATCCGCGACATGGTGGCGTTCGCGCTGCGCAAGGGCGAGTTCGAGCCCATCCACGCCGGCGACGCCCGCGAGGCGCAGACCGCCATCGCCGACCGCGTGCCCGACCTGATCCTGCTGGACTGGATGCTGCCCGGCACCAGCGGCCTGGATCTTGCCCGCCGCTGGCGCAAGGAGCAGCTGACCCGCGAGATTCCGATCATCATGCTCACCGCGCGCGGCGAAGAGAACGACCGCGTCGGCGGCCTGGAAGCCGGCGTCGACGATTACGTGGTCAAGCCGTTTTCGGCACGCGAGCTGCTGGCACGGATCCGTGCGGTGATGCGGCGCACCCGCGAGGACGACGAGGACGGCAGCGTGGCCGTGGGCCGGCTGCGCATCGATGGCGCCGCGCACCGCGTGTTCGCCGGCGATGCGCCGGTGCCGATCGGCCCGACCGAATATCGTTTGCTGCATTTCTTCATGACCCACCCCGAGCGCGTATACACGCGGACCCAGCTGCTGGACCATGTCTGGGGCGGCAGCGTGTATGTGGAAGAGCGCACCATCGACGTGCACATCCGCCGCCTGCGCAAGACGCTGGAGCCGTTCGGCCTGGAGAACATGGTGCAGACCGTGCGTGGCTCGGGCTATCGTTTTTCTTCGGCGACCTGACGTGCCGCCAGGCCGCCCGGCCGCACTCTGGCCGGGGCGGCTGCCCACCTGACGCTTCGTGATCACGCCTTCCATGCCCCAACATATCCGTTCCGCCTGGCTCAAGACGCTCGGCACCCTTGCGCTGTTGTTGGGCGCTGCCGTCGCGGCCGGCGTGCTGATCGGGCATGTATGGATGGCGCTGACGCTCACTGCATTGGGCGTCCTGGCCTGGCATTACTGGCGGCTGCGTCAGGTGCTGCGCCGGCTCACCGCACGCCAGCGTGCCGAGCCTGCTGCCGGCGTCGGCGCCTGGAACGAGCTGGACCGGCTGCTGTATCGCAGCCAGGCCGAAATGCGCGGACGCAAGCGTCGCCTGATCGACATGCTGCGCACCTACCGCGCCGCCGCGCAGGCGTTGCCGGATGCGGTGGTGGTGGTGGACCGCAACAGCCAGCGCGTGCAGTGGTTCAACAAGGCCGCGGGCGGCCTGCTTGGGCTGCATCATCCCGGCGACATGGGCGTGTCGGTGGTGGAACGGCTGCAGCCGCTGCCGCTGGCCCACTGGCTGGCGGCCGGGCGCAACGCCGAGCCGATGCTGGATGCGGCCTCGCCGGTTGACCCGGACCTGCGCCTGAACCTACGCCTGATCCCGTATTCGGACGATTACTGGCTGCTGGTGGCACGCGATGTCAGCAAGCTGCTGCGGCTGGAACAGGTGCGCCGCGACTTCGTCGCCAATGTCTCGCACGAGCTGCGCACGCCGTTGACGGTGGTGCACGGCTACCTGGACATGCTCGACCCGGAAGACTTCCCGGACTCCGGCCCGATGCTGGCGGAGATGCGCAAGCAATCGCAGCGCATGGCGCAGCTGGTGGAAGACCTGCTGACCCTGTCGCGACTGGAATCGCAGGAAGAGCTCGGCGAAGAACACGTGGCGATGGCGCCGATGCTCTCCACCCTGCGCCGCGAGGCCGAGGCGCACAGCCAGGGCCGGCACACGGTGGAAGTGATCGACGAGGCCGGGGTGGATCTGCTCGGCTCCAACAAGGAACTGCACAGCGCGTTTTCCAACCTGGTGACCAACGCGGTGCGCTACACGCCCGGCGGCGGCACGGTGACGATCCGCTTCGTGCGCGAAGGCGACGGCGCGGCGCTGGCGGTGCGCGATACCGGTTACGGCATCCCCGCCTCGCATCTGCCGCGCATCACCGAGCGCTTCTATCGCGTGTCCAGCAGCCGCTCGCGCGAGAGTGGCGGCACCGGGCTGGGGCTGTCGATCGTCAAGCACATCCTGGGCCTGCACCAGGCGCGCCTGGAGATCGAAAGCGAAGTGGGACGCGGCAGCGAATTCTCGTGTCATTTCGTCGCTGCACGCATCGTGCAGCGCGAGCACTCCCTGCCACTGTCACGCTCGGCGTGATATGTAGGGAGCGCGCGTCGCCACCGGCCGCGCTGCAGCTGCGCACACAGCGTGTCCGCGCCGCAGGGCGATGCGCTTGCGGCGACCACGCACACCACTTCCGTCTTGATGACCGACTCCATGGGCCACGCCAAACAACTGCACGACATCACGCCGTCCGAGGACATCGCCACCGATCCGTTGCGTGATCCGGCGCTGTACATCAACCGGGAACTGTCGCAACTGGATTTCAATTTCCGGGTGCTGGCGCAGGCACTGGACGAGCAGGTTCCGCTGCTGGAACGGTTGCGCTTTTTGTGCATCTCGTGCACCAATCTGGACGAGTTCTTCGAGATCCGCGCGGCCACCGTGCGGCATGCGCAGGAGTTCGGCCTGCCGCCGGCCCCGGACGGGCTGAGCCCGACCGCCATCCTCAACGCGGTGCATGACCGCGCGGCCAAGCTGGTCGAGCAGCAGTACCACGCATGGAATGAAGTGCTGCGCCCGGCGATGGAAGATGCCGGGGTGGCCGTGCTCGGTCGCTCGACGTGGAATTCCCGCCAGAAGCGCTGGCTGCGCGCCTACTTCCGCAACGAGATCATGCCGGTGCTGTCGCCGTTGGGGCTGGACCCGGCGCACCCGTTTCCGAAGATCCTCAACAAGACCTTGAACATCGTGGTGGTGCTGGAAGGCCAGGACGCATTCGGGCGCGCCGGCCATCTGGCCATCGTGCGTGCGCCGCGCTCGTTGCCGCGCATCATCCAGTTGCCGGCCAGCCTGTCGCCGGAAGGCGCGCAGAGCTTTGTGTTCCTGTCCTCGGTGCTGTCCGAGTTCGTGGACGAGCTGTTCCCGGGCATGCAGGTCAAGGGCTCGTACCAGTTCCGCGTCACCCGCAACTCCGAACTGGTGGTGGACGAGGAAGAAGTCGAAAATCTCGCGCTTGCGCTGCGTGACGAGCTGGTTACGCGCGGCTACCGGCCGGCCGTGCGGCTGGAGATCGCGCACGATTGCCCGGCGCCGATCATGCGTACCCTGCTGCAGAACTTCGGTTTGAACGAGAACGCGGTGTACCGCATCGTCGGGCCGGTCAACCTGAGCCGCGTCACCCAGGTCTACGACCTGGTGCAGCGCCCGGAGCTGAAGTACCCCGCGTTCAATCCGCGCACCTTGCGCGACAGCGAGGGCATCTTCCAGATCGTCAGCAAGGGCGATGTGTTGCTGCATCACCCCTTCGATGCGTTCACCGCGGTGCTGGATGTGATCCGTCAGGCCGCCGTCGACCCGAACGTGCTGGCGATCAAGCAAACGCTGTACCGCACCGGCAAGGACTCGCTGATTGTCGATGCATTGATTCTGGCCGCGCGCAACGGCAAGGACGTCACCGTGGTGGTGGAGCTGCGCGCGCGCTTCGATGAAGAGGCCAACCTGGGCCTGGCAGACAAGTTGCAGGAAGCCGGCGTGCAGGTGGTCTACGGCGTGGTCGGTTTCAAGACCCACGCCAAGATGCTGCTGATCGTGCGCCGTGAGGGACGCAAGCTCAAACGCTACGTGCACCTGGGCACCGGCAACTACCACAGCGGCACGGCACGCGTGTACACCGACATCAGCCTGATCACCGCTGATGCGGAGATCGGCAACGACGTGCACATGCTGTTCCAGCAGTTGTCCGGGCTTGCGCCGCGCATGAAGCTGGATCAGCTGCTGCAATCGCCGTTTACGCTGCATGCCGGCGTGCTGAAGCGGATCGAACGGGAGACGCGCTTGGCCCACAATGGCCGCCCCGGCCGCATCATCGCCAAGATGAACGCGCTCAACGAACCGCAGGTGGTGCGTGCGCTCTATGCCGCCTCGCAGGCCGGCGTGCAGATCGACCTGATCGTGCGCGGCGCCTGCACGCTGCGGCCCGGCGTCCCGGGCGTGTCGGACAACATCCGCGTGCGCTCGATCGTGGGGCGGTTCCTGGAACATAGCCGGGTGTACTGGTTCGGCAATGACGGTGCGGCCGAGTTGTACTGCGCCAGTGCCGACTGGCTGGAACGCAACCTGCTGCGCCGCGTGGAAACCTGCTTCCCGATCCTGGACCCGGACCTGGCCAAGCGTGTCTACCGCGAAGTGCTGCAGAACTACCTGGACGACAACGTCAGTGCGTGGGAACTGGATGCCGAGGGCGTGTACCACAAGCGCACGCCGGCACCGGGCGAGCCGGCACATTCGGCGCAGATGACCTTGCTCGACCGGATCTGAGAGGCCGCGGCCGTGGCCTCTCACGTGGCCAACGGCCCATCGGCTACCATGCGGCCATGCCAATGCCCTCCCCCACGATTCCGCCCCTGCGCGATGGCGATTTTCTCGCCGCCATCGACCTAGGCTCCAACAGTTTCCACATGGTCATTGCGCGCTACCTGATGGGTCAGCTGCGCGTCGTCGACCGCCTGCGCGAGACCGTGCGCATGGCCGACGGCCTGGATGGCAAGGGTGGCCTGTCCAACGAGGCGCGCCAGCGCGCGCTCGAATGCCTGGCACGTTTCGGTCAACGCATCCGCGAAGTTCCTTCGCTGCGCGTGCGTGCGCTGGCGACCAACACGGTGCGTCAGCTGCGCTCGCCGCAGGCCTTCCTGATGCCGGCGGAGACCGCACTGGGTCATGCGATCGAAGTGGTCAGCGGGCGCGAGGAAGCGCGCCTGATCTACCTGGGCGTGGCGCATGCGCAGCCGCCCAAGCCCGACCAACGCCGGTTGGTGATCGACATCGGCGGCGGCTCGACCGAGTTCATCATCGGCCGCGGCTTCCAGACGCTGGAGCGCGAAAGCCTGCAGGCCGGTTGCATTGCCAGTACGCGGCGGTTTTTCCCCGGCGGCAAATTGTCGAAGAAGAAATGGAAGGATGCGCTGACCGAGATCGGCGCCGAGTTCCAGCAGTTTGCCGGCCAGTACAAGGCGCTGGGCTGGCATGAAGCGATCGGCTCGTCCGGCACGCACAAGGCCATCGGCGAGATCTGCGCGGCGATGAAGCTGACCAAGGGCGCGATCACGGCGCAGGCGTTGCCGGCGCTGCGCGATGAACTGCTCAAGGCCAAACGCATCGAAGACATCCAGTTGCCCGGCCTTGCCGCCGAGCGCCGCCCCATCATCGCCGGCGGCATCCTGGTGCTGGAAGCCGCGTTTCAGGCTTTGGGGCTGGAGAAGCTGATGGTCAGCAAGGCAGCGATGCGCGAAGGCATCCTGTACGACATGCTCGGCCGCGGCGGCGAAAACGACCCGCGCGACAGCTCGGTGGCCTCGCTGGTGCAGCGCTATGGCATCGATGAAGTCCAGGCGCAGCGCGTGGAAGCCACTGCCTGCCGGCTGTTCGACCAGGTCTGCGAATCCTGGCAACTGGACGGCGACGATGCGCAGGTGCTGCGCCGCGCCGCACGCCTGCACGAGCTGGGGCTGATCATTGCGCACAGCCAGTACCACGTGCACGGCAGCTACATTCTGGAACACTCGGATATCGCCGGGTTTTCCCGGCAGGAGCAGCAGGTGCTGGCGTCGCTGGTGCGCACGCATCGACGCAACGTGCCCAAGACCGCGTTCGAGGCCCTGCCCGACCGCCTGCTGCTGCCCACCCGCCGCAAGGCCGCGCTGCTGCGGCTGGCGGTGTTGCTGCACCGCGCGCACGAGTCGGACCCGATTCCGACCCTGGAACTCACCGCCGACGACACGCGGCTGTCGTTGATCCTGTCGCAAAGCTGGATCGACTCGCGCCCGCTGCTGCGTGCCGACCTGATCGGCGAAGTCGAAAGCATGGCCGGCCTGGGGATTGCGTTCAAACCGTTTGTGACCTGAGGCCTTCGGCCTCAGGCGGGATTTGGGGATTCGGGATTGGGGATTTGTTGATCCCGGCAGACCATGTGTTGCGGGCTTTCTGACATTTGCACAGCCCGCTCCTGCGAATCCCCAATCCCGAATTCCCACTCCCGTCGCGCTTGTCACCGCCACGTCTTATCGGCGCAACACCAATGCCATCGCCTTGCCCGAAGCTAGCGAAAACGGGAGAACGGCATGCGCTATGCGATCGTTACCGAAACCTATCCCCCCGAGGTCAACGGTGTTGCACTGACCGTGCACGGACTAGAAACCGGTCTGCGCGCACGCGGACACCAGGTGGATGTGGTACGTCCACGCCAGAGCGCCGACACCGTACCGAGCGCAGCGCTGCTGGTGCGGGGCGCGTCGCTGCCGCGCTACCCGGGATTGAAATTCGGCCTGCCGGCCACGCATCGCCTCATTCGCCATTGGCGCACGACGCAACCGGATGCGATCTACGTGGCCACGGAAGGCCCGTTGGGCTGGTCGGCGATGCGTGCGGCACGCCGGCTGGGCATTCCGGTCGCTTCGGGCTTCCACACCCGCTTTGACGAATACCTGCCCGACTACGGCGCGGCCTGGCTGCAGGGCACCGCATTGCGCTGGATGCGGCGGTTCCACAACCAGGCCGATGCCACGCTGGTGCCCACTCGCGAGCTGCTGCAGTTTCTGCGCAACGACGGCTTTGCACGCGTGCAGCTGCTGGCGCGCGCCGTGGACAGCCAGCAGTTCGATCCGCGCCGTCGCGATCCCGCGCTGCGCACCGAATGGGGCATCGATAGCGACGGCTTTGCGGCGATCTATGTCGGGCGCATCGCCAACGAAAAGAATCTGCCGTTGGCGATCCTGGCATTTCGCACGCTGCAACGGACCCGCCCCAAGGCGCGCTTCGTCTGGGTGGGCGATGGCCCGGCGCGCGATAAGATCGCGCAGGAGCACCCCGACTTCATCTTCTGCGGCATCCAGCGCGGCGAGGCACTGGCGCGCCACTTCGCCAGCGGCGACCTGTTTCTGTTTCCCAGCCGCAGCGAGACCTTCGGCAACGTGACGCTGGAAGCGATGGCCAGCGGCGTGGCGACGGTCGCCTTCGACTACGGTGCCGCACGCGAATATCTGCGCAGCGGCCAGAACGGCGCAGCGGTGGACTCCGACGATGCATTCATCCAGGCCGCGGTTGCGCTGACCCAGGACGACGCACTGCGCCAACGCCTGGGTATGGCCGCAGCACAGGCAATGAAACGCCTGCATCCGGACAACGTGGTGTCCGATTTCGAAGCCTTGTTGCTGGGCATCACCGCGGCACGGGGGCGTTATGTCGTCAACGCAGCTTGAGGTCTTGCGCGGCCACGAAGCGCGCTGGTGCCGGCGCGCCAATCACTGGTGCCGACGTCACCCGGTACGGCGCGCCTTCGCCACCATCAGCCGGCTGGGCGATGGCGTGTTCTGGTACAGCCTGATGGGCCTGCTGGTGGTGCTCGACGGCATGGACGGGGTTCGCGCCTCGGCGCATATGGCCGCCACCGGCGTGCTGGCATTGACGCTGTACAAGGCGCTCAAGCGCTGGACCCGACGCCCGCGCCCCTACGCGGCCGATGTGCGCATCCGCGCGTGGGTGGCGCCGCTGGACGAGTTCAGTTTTCCGTCCGGCCATACCTTGCACGCGGTGTCCTTCAGCATCGTGGCACTGGCGTACTACCCGTGGCTTGCCCCGCTGCTGGTGCCGTTTTCGGCCGGCGTGGCGCTGTCGCGGGTGGTGCTCGGCCTGCACTACCCCAGCGATGTGCTCGCGGCCACGGCGATCGGCGTGCTGCTGGCAAGTCTGTCGTTGTGGGGGCTGCCGGCGGTGTTGGGGTAAGCGCTGGCGGTTTGCGTGAGGGCGGCTTGCTGACAGGTAAGCGTCAGGGCAAACGGACAGTCACCAGGACGGCGCCAAGTAAGCAGCAAGGCCTCTTCGCCGCGGCCTTCTCCCGCCGGGACATGTCCTCCTTTGTGGGGGAGAAGGTGCTCTCGCAGGGGCGGATGAGGGTTCGTGCGAAGCCTCATTCATTTGCCGTCGATTGGTGTTTCGCACAAGTCGAAAAGGCCGCGACGCAGCAATTGCGACTTCAGCGCGTGGCTTCGCCCCGTACCCTCACCCCTACCCCTCTCCCGCAGGGAGAGGGGATCTTGCGCTGAAGGTATGCGGTGAGCTGACAGAAAGCTGCCCACCCACGTACACGCTCCATGGCGTGCGAGCTGCAGGATGTCTAAAGGCGGTCGCCAGCCTCCGGCGAAGTTGCAAGAATCGTTCGGTTCGCACACCAATCGCTGCGCAGCCGAAACGCTTCTCCGCTTCTCCGCTTCTCCGCTTCTCCGCTTCTCCGCTTCTCCGCTTCTCCGCTTCTCCGCTTCTCCGCTTCTCCACTTCCCGATTCCCGATTCCCGATTCCCCATTCCCCATTCCCCATTCCCGCTCCGCCCTGCCGCCGTACAATGGCGCAATGACGACCCTGTTCATTTCCGACCTGCATCTGGACCCGGCCCGGCCGGCAATCACCGAGCTGTTTTTGGACTTTCTGCGCACGCAGGTGCCCGGCAGCGACGCGCTGTACATCCTGGGCGATCTGTTCGAGGCCTGGATCGGCGATGACACGCCCTCCACCGCTGCCGATGCGGTCGCGGTGGCACTGCATGCGGTGGCCGACGCCGGCGTGCCGGTGTTCTTCATGGCGGGCAATCGCGATTTCCTGGTCGGCGACACCTACGCGCGGCGCGCGAGCTTCCGCATCCTGCCCGACCCCACCGTGATCGATCTGTACGGCCATACGACGCTGCTGATGCATGGCGACCTGTTGTGCACCGACGACACCGCCTACCAGGCGTTCCGCGCGCAGACGCGCGACCCGGTGTTCCAGTCGCAGTTCCTGGCCCAGCCATTGGCCGCGCGCGTAGCATTCGCGCAGCAGGCACGTGCAGCCAGCCAGGCACGCCATGCCGAACTCAAACAAGGCGACCAGTCGCGCTTTGAGACGGTCACCGACGTGTCGCCGGCCGAGGTGGAGGCCACCTTTGTCCGCTACGGACTGGATCGAATGATTCACGGGCACACCCACCGTCCCGCGATCCACACGCTGCAGGCCGGCGGGCAGACCTGCACGCGCATCGTGCTGGGCGACTGGTACGAACAAGGCTCGGTGCTGCGCGTGGATGCCGATGGCGTGTCGCTGGAGCAGCTGGCGCTGTAGTCCACGCGGCGCGGCGACAGCGCGCGCAGGCATCGGGCGTTCGGCGCGCTATACGCTGTTCAACCAGCCAGCCTCGGCGATGGAGCCGCGAGCCACTTGAGCGCACGACATCATTGCGTGCTACGTGCACGCTCGGCGTAGTCGACGAAATCGGCATTGACCACGTCGTACCAGAGCAATGTGCCATCGGCCTGGACGCGGAAGCGGTCACGCACCGGGCTGGTCTGCGGGTCGCCCGGGCAGCCGTCGCCGTGGCGCTCGCGCACCGCGAAGTCGAAGGCGTCCGTGGACGGCACATCGCCGTCTTCGTCGATGATGCTGATGCAGTTGTCCGGGTAGGCGTGGTCGCTCTGCAGCCGCGCTTCGAGCACATGCAGGGCGCGGGCCCGGGCATCGTTGGCGGTCGCCGGCGCCGGGGCTTCTACGGTAGGCGTGGGTGCGGTGGCGGCGGGCTCGGCCGGTTGCTGGCGGCAGCCGGCAGCGGCTAGTGCGACCAGACACAGCAGCGCATAACGCAGGAAGGTGGACATGAGGGCTCCGCTCGACAGGACGTGGCCGGCAGCGGCCGGCGGTGCGTCTAGTCTGCGCGATCGCCGTGCCCGGGTGTAGCGCATTGGCCCGGCACCTGCCGGTGCCGGACCGCGTGGAACGCGCAGCAGGATCAGCGGAAGCCGGCGATCGTGGCCTTGGTGTTGACCAGCACGCGCTGATTGTCGGCGGTGCTGGCATTGCCCATCGGCACGCCGTTGTAGCTGATGTTGGGGTTGGACCAGTAGTTCAACCGCGGGCAGCCGCTGGTGCAGTCGTAGGCCATGATGGTGCGCCAGCTGTTGCCGTAGCGGTAGCCATGGCCGTACGCATAGGGCGAGGTGCTCGGGTCGTTGGTGGCATCGTGGCGCGCACTCTGCAGATGCCCGATTTCATGCGCAAAGCTGTAGTAGCCGGTGGCGCAATCCCAGTACACCGAGGCGAAGGCGCTTGCGGCGGTCGAGCCGATCCCCGACGCCAGACCGCAGTAACTGCTGTTGTCCAGCACGATCACGCCCACATCGGCGGTGTAGGTGTTGCGGCTGGTGTGGATGCTGTCCATGTAGCCGTCGTTGGTGACCCGGAAGCGCTGCAGGTCGGTGGTGAAGTTGCCGGTTTCGGTGTAGCTGGTGGTCTCGTAGCGCGCCAGTTGCAAGGTGATGCCCACGTTGCTGTTGATGTAGCCCTGGTTGGCCTCGGCCACCGCCAGCTGCACCAGCGATTGCATGTTGCCGCCATAGGCGGTGACCGCCTTGTTGGTGGCCACCACCAGCACGCGGATGGTGGCTGGGCTGCCGGACGATGCGGCAGCGGCGGTGACGCGGCCATCGCCGGGCATGTCGAAGCGCGGCAGCAGGCTGTATTCGGCCGGATGCTCCTGCGGCATGCGCTGCTCGTCCACCTGCACCAGCACGTGGCGGCCATCGGCGAGCGGACGCAGGCGATACAGCTTGCCGGCGTAGCGGATGGTGCCGGTGACGGTGTCGCCGCTACGCACCAGGATGGCCGAGTTCAACGGGTCCACACCCGACAACGTGCGCGCGCGGGTGCCGGCACGCGGGCCGAGGTTGCCGTACCAGACGCTGTCGCCGCCTTCCAGCGCATCCACCTTGGCTTGGGTGGCGGTGATGGTCTGGCCGTCCAGCTGCAGTTCCAGCAGCCTTTCCGTCGCGGTCACCGCGCCGGCGTCGAGCTGGACCACCTGTGCGTTGGCAGTGGACGGGGCGGTCATCAGGCGTTGCAGCGCAGGTTCGGTTGCAGCGGTGGCAGTGGCGCTGCGGCTGAGCGCCGGGCCGGTCTGGTACAGCGGCTTGCCGGCAGCGGCGGCCGACCCGGCCAGGCACATGGCCACCAGGCCCAGCGTGGTGCACATCGACTTCGACTTCATCGTCTCTCTCTCCTAAGACATGGAAGTAACGGATGCGAAACACCGGGCCCCTGTCCCCGGGACGTCATTAGGGCGCGCCACAAAGGACAGATTGCAAGTTGTTACAAAGGAAAATTACAGTTTTGTGATGTTTGCCGATGACTGGATGCGATTCCGGCGGCGACATGGGAGGAACCAGCGCACAGTCCGGTGTGTCAGTCTCGGCACCGGGGAAACGCAGCGGCGAGGACACGTGCAGAATCTGGGCAGCACGCTGCCCCGCTGCATGCGGGGGGGCATTGCGTTGGGCCATGCGCAGTGCGGGACAACGGCAGACCGGTACGGTCGGCGCACCGCTTGGCGTTCGGTCAAACCAAATGACAGCGACACTGGCTGATCGGTGCACGCGTTCGGCGGGGCGGTGTCGGCACGCATGCCACACCGTCTCGTGCGCGCATCGGCGCAGCGATCAGCCGGCCTGCTCCACCAGATCGGTCAGTTCATCCTCATCGAACCCGGCGAGCAACCGCGCCTGGATATTGAACGGCCCATGCAGGTAGCCGCCGGCGTACTCGCGCAACAAGGCCTTGAAGCGCGCACGCGGCTCGACGCCGGCCTGTTCGCAATACCAGCGGTACCACCGCGAGCCGGCCGCGACATGGGCCACTTCTTCGCGCAGGATGATGTCCAGCACGTCGGCGGTTGCCGCATCGCCGAGCGAGCGCAGCTTGACGATCATCGCCGGTGTCACGTCCAGGCCACGCGCTTCGAGCACGCGTGGCACCAGGGCCATGCGTGCCAGGCCGTCGTGCGCGGTTTTCTCGCACATTTCCCACAAGCCGTTATGCGCGGCAAAGTCGCCATAGTCGTGGGCATGCGCCTGCAGGCGCGCGCGCAGCAGCATGAAGTGGCGCGATTCGTCGTCGGCAACTGCCACCCAGTCGGCATAGAACCCCTCCGGTAGCCCGCGAAAGCGATACACCGCATCCCAGGCCAGATCGATGGCATTGAGCTCGATATGGGCGATGGCATGGATGAACGCGGCGCGTCCTTCCGGTGTTCCCAATCCGCGTCGCGGCAGATCGCGTGGATGTACCAGGATTGGTGTTGGCGGCCGCCCCGGCATGCGGATCGGTTCGGGCGCAGGCGCCGCCGAATCGATCATGAGATGGCCTGCGCGAAAGGCCGCGGCGTACTGCTGGGTCAGTGCAACTTTCTGCAGCGGGTCGGCCTGGTCCAGGCACAGGCGCGCAGCAGCGAACAGATCGGTGCGTTCGAACGAACCGATGCTCATGCCGTCGGCCACGAGTGACCGCTTGCAGCAGACACGCAGTACGCCCGCAAGCGCCCGCAGGCGTCCTGCCTTGCACAGCTTGCCGGCAACATCAGCGCGACCAGTCGGCCGCGCCACCGCGGTGACTCAGGCGCGACGACGCTTCTTGGCATCGTCCGAGCGCAGCTGCTGGATGCGTTCGAAATAGCCCGGCTCGATGCCGGTGATGTACTCGCCGTTGAAGCACGAGGAATCGAACTGCTTGATCTCCGGATTGCCTTCGCGCACGGCCACTTCCAGGTCTTCCAGATCCTGGTAGATCAGCCAATCGCAGCCGAGGAATTCCTGGATTTCCAGCTCGCTGCGGCCATGCGCAATGAGCTCTTCTGCCGCCGGCATGTCGATGCCGTAGATGTTGGGGTAACGCACCGGCGGCGCGGCCGAGGCCAGGTACACCTTGCGTGCGCCAGCGTCGCGCGCCATCTGCACGATCTGCCGGCTGGTGGTGCCGCGCACGATGGAATCGTCCACCAGCAGCACAACGCGGTTGCGGAATTCCAGATGGATCGGATTGAGCTTGCGACGCACCGACTTCTGCCGTTCGCCCTGCCCCGGCATGATGAAGGTGCGGCCCACGTAACGGTTCTTGACGAAGCCCTCGCGGTATTTCACGCCGAGCACGTTGGACATTTCCAGCGCCACATCGCGCGAGGTATCCGGGATCGGAATGATGGTGTCGATGTCGTGGTCCGGACGCAGGCGCAGGATCTTTTCGCCCAGCTTCAGGCCCATGCGCATGCGCGCCTTGTGCACCGAGATGTTGTCGATCATTGAATCGGGACGCGCGAAATACACGTATTCGAAAATGCACGGCGCGTTGTTGGTCGGCGACGCGCACACTTCCGAGAACAGTTCGCCACGCGCGGTGATCACCAGCGCCTCGCCCGGGCGCACGTCGCGCACGCGCTGATAGCCCAGGATGTCCAGCGCGGCCGATTCGGAGGACACGATGTATTCGGTGCCCTCGGCGTGCTCGCGCTTGCCCAGCACCAGCGGACGGATGCCGTGCGGGTCGCGGAACGCCACCAGGCCCAGGCCCAGTACCACGCTGACTACCGCGTAGCCGCCCTTGCAGCGGCGGTGCACACCGGCCACCGCGCGGATTGCCGCTTCGGGGGTGAGCATGCGCTGCGCGTCCAGCTCGTAGGCGAACACGTTCAGCAGCACTTCGCTGTCCGAATCGGTGTTGATGTTGCGGCGGTCGGCTTCGAACACCTGCTGGCGCAAGGCCTCGGTGTTGATCAGGTTGCCGTTGTGCGCCAACGCGATGCCGTAGGGCGAGTTGACGTAGAACGGCTGCGCCTCGTCCATGCCTTCCGAACCGGCGGTCGGGTAGCGGCAGTGCGCGATGCCGACGCGGCCTTCGAGCACCGCCATCTTCTTTTCGTCGAAGACGTCGCGCACCAGGCCATTGGCTTTTTGCACGCGCAGGCGCGTGCCGTCTGCGGTGGCGATGCCTGCGGCGTCCTGCCCACGATGCTGCAGGACGGTCAGGCCGTCATACAGCTGCCCGGCGACGTTCTGGTTGCCGACAATACCGACGATGCCACACATGGTGCGCGTTCTCCGCTTCGGCTTGCGCCGTTACTGTGAAGGTGGCCGTGCCTGGCCTTGGGATTCGACCCGAGCCGGGTCGCTTTCTCCGCCGCGAACCTGCGCCGGATCGATATTGGCCGGCATCGCCTGCGTCGGATCACGTCCGTCGCTGGCAGCTTTGCCGGGTTTGCCAAGCGCACGCGTGATGGTGTCGCCCAGGCCGGAACCGCCAAGTGCCTTGCCCAGGTCCGTATTATCGCCTGCCGAGGGCAACTTCCCCAACTCCGTTGGCAAGTTGCCGAGTTCCATCGATGGCATCTCCATCGATGGCATCCGCCAGGCCGGCAGCTGCGCGCGCATCCAGCCCGCACCGGGCTGGAGCATGGGCAGCAGCACCGACTGGCGCCAGGACGGCTCCCGCGGCAGCGGGGTGAAGCCCATCAGCAGCACCAGCACGCTGGCCAAGAACGCGCCGCGCACCACGCCCAGGCCGAAGCCGAGCATGCGGTCGGTGCCGCCAAGCTTGACCGCGTCCACGCCGGCGCGGATCAGCATGCCGATCACCGCCACGCTGATCAGCACGCCGACAAACACCATGGCGTAGCCACCGAACGACTCGGTGGCCGAGGGATGCTTGCCATCGGCCAGCCAGCGCGCCGCCGCGCCGCCGAACAGAAAGGTGGCCCAGCCGGCCAGCAGCCACGACAAGGTGCCGACCACGATGGCGACGAAGCCGCGCAGCAGGCCCAGCAACGCCGACACCACAATGATGACGCCCAGCACCATGTCGATCATTGGCGAGGTCTCCGCGCGGCGCGCGCGCCGTTACTGCATTCTGGCTCGGTCGTCATTGCCCTCCCCTCCGTGGGTGCGAGGCGTTCAAAAATCCAGCCGCAGCCGGCAGCGCAATGCGGGCAGCTAGCGGACACATGGCGGTGCGCCAGCCGTGCAGTGTACGAGCGGCTGCCACACACGCAGCGGCCGCGCTTGCTTGCGGCCGGCGCAGGCGTTTATGGATGCGGGCGCACCATGCCGGAAATGCCGACCTTGGCGGCGACCTGCGCACGCAACTGCTCGGCATCGCCGCGATTGGCCACTGGCCCGACACGCACGCGGTTGAGCGCGCCCTTGTCGGTACGAACCTGTTCGACGAAGGCGCTGAAGCCGGCGGCGCGCACGCGGTCGCGCAGGGCGTCGGCATCTTCGGCGCGCCCGAATGCGCCCAGCTGCACGGCAAACCCGACGCCGCTCGCGGCAGGTGCTGGCGGCGCGGTCGGCGCAGCGGCAACCGGCTTGGCAACTTCGGGCTTGGCAGGTTCTGGCTTGGCCGGCGCTGCCTTGGCAACATCTGGCTGGGCGGGTGTCGGCTTGGGCGCTTCGGCCGGCTTGGGTGCCGCTGCGACCGGCTTGGCCGGTTCCGGCGGAAGGCTCTCGGTCTTTGGCGCAGCCGGCGCGCTGGCAGCGGCCACGCTGCTGCTCGGTTTTGCAGTCGGCGCGGGCGTCGGCGTCGCGACCGGTGCCGGTGCGGCGGCATTCGCGTCCAGCGTCACCACCTGCGCATTGACGTCGCTGCGCACCTTCACTGCCTGCAGGCGGGCCGATTCGGCCTGGGCCTGATCGGCATACGGCCCCACGCGCACGCGCCAGGCGGGGCGGCCACCGATCTGGGTCTTCTCGCTGAAGCCAGGCAAGTTCGCCTGCTTGAGCCGCGCAATCACCGCATCGGCATCGGCGCTGGTGGCATACGCGCCAAAATTCACCGCGTAGTTGCCGGCCGCCACTTCTGGCGCCGACGGCGCGCTGGAGGGGTTGGCCAGATCGGCGGCATCCGGGTTGTCCTGCACCGCTGCAGGCGCGCTGGGGGCACCCGCCATACCCAAGGCGCCACCAGCCGGTGCATTGCCCGGGGTGACCAGCGGCAATTCACGGGTTTCGAATTCGCCATTGCCGGGCGCGGCAGGCGCTTCGAGCGGGACGTCGGCCACGCCGCTGGATGGCGCGGGGCCCTTGACCAGCATCGGAAGGAAAATCACGGCAAGTGCCACCAGAACGATGGCGCCAATCAGTCGCTGTTTCAGAGCAGTGTCCACAGAAGAGAGCTAAAGGCGGCGTGGCGGGGTGCCGCGGCGATTATAAGGCCGGCGCCACCCCGCCGACCCTAGTGGGCTGAACGAAGTGCGGTTAGCGCGTCGGCAACGGTAAGAAAGGAGCCAAAGACCAATGCACGGTCGCCGGGCCGGGCGGCGGCCAGCACCGCGCGTAGCGCATGCGCAACATCGGCATGACACGCCGCCTGGGCCGCGGCCGTGCCCTGCAGACGCTGCTGCAGGGCCTGCGCCGATTGGGCGCGGGCACCTTGCAGTCCCGCCAGCGTCCAGTGATCCACCTGCCCCGCCACTGCCTCCACTACGCCCACCGCATCCTTGTCCGCCAGCGCGGCATAGACGGCATGGGTGACGCCGGCGATCGGCTGCGCAGCCAGTGCCTGACCCAGCGCGCGTGCAGCCTGCGGGTTGTGCCCCACATCCAGCAGCACCTCCACGCCGGCGACGTCCATGCGCTGCAGGCGCCCCACCACCTGCGCATCGGTCATGCCCTGCGCCCAGGCCGCTGCGGGCACGTCCACCGGCAGCGCCTGCAGCGCCGCGATGGCGGCCGCGGCATTGGCCAGCTGCACCGGCGCCAGCAGGGCCGGCATCGGCAGCTCCAGGGTCACGGCCACATCGCGCCAACGCCATTGCCGGGCGTCGATCGGCTCGAAGAAGTAATCGCTGCCGGCGCGGATGGCGTTGGCACCCAGTTGGTAAGCGCGCCGCAGCACGCTGGAAGGCGGGTCGATTTCGCCCAGCACCACCGGTTTCCAGGCGCGGATGATGCCGGCCTTCTCGGTGCCGATCGCTTCGCGATCCTCGCCCAGCCAGTCGGTGTGGTCGATATCCACGGTGGTGATCACCGCCACGTCCGAATCGACGATGTTGACCGCATCCAGGCGCCCACCCAGGCCGATTTCCAGCACCGCCAACTCCAGCGCGGACTGCTGAAACAGCCACAGCGCGGCGAGCGTGCCGTATTCGAAATAGGTCAGCGTGGTATCACCGCGCACCGCCTCGACCGCAGCAAACGCTTCGACCAGCTGTGCGTCGCTGGCCTCGTTGCCGTCGATGCGCACGCGTTCGTTGTAGCGCAGCAGATGCGGCGAGGTGTAGGCACCCACCTTCCAGCCGGCCGCGCGCCCGATCGCCTCGATGAAGGCCACCGTCGAGCCCTTGCCGTTGGTACCGCCCACGACGATGACGTGCCTGGCGGGCGCTTCGATCTGCAGGCGCGCCGCAACCTCGCGCACGCGCTCCAGGCCCATGTCGATGGCGCTGGGATGCTGCTGCTCGATGTAGGCGAGCCAGTCGGAGAGTACTGTGGGGGTAGTCACTGAATTTACCTGATGTCATGCGCATTGGAGGGCATTATCGCCAATGCAGCGCACAGTTGATCAGGGAAGCGATGGTTTGGCCGCGATGAAGAAACTACGGCAGTATTCCCACACGGAAGACAACTCCGCCACAGGCTATCCCCGCTGCAATCCTCGCTTGCGTGGCTATTTTTCGTAGAACCTTTCGATCCGCAGACCCAACACAGACCGCTGACCGGTCAACAGCACCTGCACCGGTTGCTCCGGATGACGCCGATAAGAAGACGCGTTGATACAGAGATAGCTGGGCACGGCACCCTCCATCGGCGCGCCAGTTAACCGGTACTCGCAAAGCTTTCGATCATGTTGGTAATGCGTCTGCATCACATATGTGTGTTCGAATGATTCGCCCACCGCCAGGGTGAATAACCACGGCAACAGCTTGCACAACAGTAACAAGCATACACAGCCCAACAATATCGGTGCGCCGCATATCATGAATACCGAAAACAACCGGCTGTTTTGATTGAAAATTCCCTCGCGCCCATGCCGACGCGCATTCCTCTGCAATAGCACGCACAGCACAGCACAGCACCTAGGGCCGTCATCGGCCAGAACCAAAGGTCAGACCGTAAAAATGGAGCGGGTGCAAAATCGACGAACAGACTCAGCGGCACCAGAGCTATCGGTGCACAAAGCAATATGACCTTGCTCCAGGCGAATAACTTGGATGTTCGCGGAGCTACTTCTGAACGCAAATGATTCATCGCCTACCTGACCATTTTCCATCTTGAGTTTGCGCCATCGCTTAAGCAGCGAGATAACGCCATCCGGCAGGACGGCGCATCATTACCAAATTACTGATATGTCGCGCTGTCTATGATGATACGTCTCCGTACTGGTAGACCTACGCTGCGTTGCGAGACGTTACAACGCCCGATGCTTGGCCTCACCGAAAAACGGTGTGTGATGGGCGCAGTCGTTCAAACGGACCACTTCGAGGTGGTCGACATCGTCGCCTTCGAGCAGGTTGAGCGTGGTGGGCGCCTGGCGGAAGCTCCACAGCTTGGACAGCGGCAGGCCGAGGATCTTGCACAGGATCACGCGATTGACCGCGTCGTGCGCGACCACCAGCAAGGTGTCGTCGGCGCCCAGCCCGTCGGCGGCACGCGCCAGGCCGCGCCAGCTGCGGTCCAGCACCTGACGCAGCGATTCGCCGCCCGGCATCAGCACGGTGTCCGGTTCTTCGCGCCAGGCACGCAGGCGGGCGGGATCCTTGTCGTTGATTTCGCTGGCCAGCAGGCCTTCCCACTCGCCGTGGGCGATTTCCTGAAGGTCGGCATCGGTCTGCAGCAGGCTTTCGCGCGATGCACCCAACGCAGCCTTGGCGGTGGCCTGCGCGCGCGACAGCGGCGAGGCCACTGCGCGGTCGATCTGCAACGTGTGCAGCCGTTCGCCCAGCGCACGTGCCTGCCCTTCGCCCACCGGCGACAGCGGAATATCGATCTGGCCCTGGTAACGGCCTTCGGCGTTCCACGGCGTCTCGCCGTGACGAGCAAGCAGGATGCGCATGCGCTGAGAGTTCCTTGGGGGAGGGGCCGGCTCGCTGCGGCGAAACCGGACCGCATCATAACCGCTCCCCGCCCCCTGCCCGGCCAACCCAGCGCACACCCAGCGCCTTCGGGACCTGCAATGCGGGCGCCACCACAGTCATGATCCAGCGCAGATCGCTTTGTGCAGCGGTCGAGCGGGTCATCGCCGGGTCGAAGGTCCAGTCGCTGCTCACCGACTCCCGGTTGCCGTCGAACCCCAGACCGACCAACTGCCCTGCGCATCCATTACCGGCACGCCGGCGCTGCCGCCACTGATGTCCAGCTCCGACACGAGGTTGACCGGCACCGAGCCCGGGCGCTTGTCTTCGAACCCGGCAGCGCTTGGCCCTGACCGCCGCCGGCAACGGCTTGAGCGCGTTGAACGAGGCGGCGCGGGTGTCCTTGGCGGCCATGCCATCCAGCGTGGAAGCCACGCCACGCCCGCTGACGCACGCAGCGGCAGGCCTCCGCTCAGGCGCGTCCCAACGCCGGATCGCTGCGACTTGGCCGACCGGTTTCCAGATGACCGGCCAGCCGGCGGCGAAATGCCGAACCCGGTTGCTCCACCATCACGTCGTACCAGTGATCGCTTGCCGCCAGCGCCAGCCGGATGGTCTGGCGTTGACCACCGGCCAGCTGCAGCGAGCGTGGACGGGGGTCGCCGTGGTCCAGCGCGCGCAGTTGCAGCGTGCAGGCCTGCTGCCCGGCATTGCCGATCTCCAGCACCAGCGCATCGCCCTCCTGCCGCGCTTCCAGCCACGGCGCCGCCTGCTGCGCCGATGCGGGCCGCACGACGCCTGCAAACTCGCGCAGGAATCCATTAGGCCCGTGCACGCGCAACGCATACGCGCCATCGAGTGCAGCGCCCACCGGCACATCGTCGAGCTGCGTACCCGGCAACACGGTGTAATACCAGGGCCCGCCGCTGGCGACGCCACTGTAGACATTGAAGGCCGCCGCCGCGGTGCCGGTGTTGACGAACTGCAGCTGCAGCGCTTCGCGCGCGTGTTCGCGCGCATGCACCTGCAGGGCGTAGGGCAACGCGCGTGCCGGACGTTGGCCCGGCTCCTGGCGCGGCATGCGCGCCGTGGCCGGTGGCGCCGGCTGCGGCCTGTTGCGGACCGCAGCCGTGCGCGCACGGTAGTCGTCGATGGAGGGCAAGGCGCTCAGCGCCGAATCGTCCGGCTTGCGGAAGTCGAACACGCTGGTGAGATCGCCGCTGACCGCACGACGCCATGGGCTGATATTCGGCTCGGCCACACCGAAGCGACGCTCCAGCAGGCGCAGCACCGAGGTGTGGTCGAACACCTGCGAATTGACCCAGCCGCCCCGCGTCCAAGGCGAGATCACCAACATCGGCACGCGGATGCCCAGGCCGACCGGCACACCGTTATACGACTCGCCGCGCACATCGACATTGCTGCGCCCCATGCGTGCATCCAGCGCCGGCAGCGGTGCCGGCACATGATCGAAGAAGCCGTCGTTCTCGTCGTAGTTGATGATCAATGCAGTCTTGGCCCAGACCTCCGGATTGGAGGTCAGCGCGTCGATCAGACGCGCCACCAACGATTCGCCATAGGCCGGCGGTGCTTCGGGATGTTCGCAATACGCGGTGGGCGGAATGATCCACGACACCTGCGGCAGGCGATTGGCCTGCACATCGGCTGCAATGGCCGCAATCAGGTGATCGGCCTGGGTGTGGGGCGCGTTTTCTGCGGTGGACCCGGGCACGCAGGCACGTGCGCGCCGATAGCGCTCGTCGGCGCGATCGAGCCCGCGGTAGTGCGCAAAATACGCCAGCGAGTTGCAGCCGAAGTTGTCGTATTCCTGATACACGCGCCAATCGATGCCGGCGGCCTGCAGCCGCTGCGCATACGTGGTCCAGCCCATCGCCGCGTAACCGGGTTTGTCGCGCGCCATGTCGGCAGTCCAGTTGCCATCGTCGGCGTTGTCGGCGACCTGTGCGCGCAGGTCGCCCACGCTCAGGCCGCTGGTGCCGGTGAACAGGTACATGCGGTTGGGATTGGTCGGCCCGTGCATCGAGCAGAAATAGCCATCGCAGATGGTGAAGGCGTCGGCCAGCGCGTGGTAGTACGGGATGTCCTGACGCTGGAAATACCCCATCGTCAGCTCGCCCTTGTACGGCACCCAGGCGTCGTATTCGGCCCAGCGTACCGGGTCCTGCCCGTGGCCGGCTTTCCAGGAGTGGTCCAGGCTCTTGATCAGCGGCGCGCAGGTGGTTTGCGAATCGAACGCGAACGGCAACAGGCGCCGTCCATCGGCCGCAGGCTGGCTCCAGACCGGGTTGCCGTCGCGCAGTTGCAACGCATGCGGGTCGCCGAATCCGCGCACGCCACGCAGTGCGCCGAAGTAATGATCGAACGAGCGATTTTCCTGCATCAGGATCACCACATGCTCGACGTCGCGCAGCGTGCCGGTGCGCGAATCGGCCGGCAGCGCCAGCGCGCGCCCGATCGACGAAGGCAGCGCTCCGGCCGCAGTGAGTGCAGCAACCCGCTTGAGGAAATCGCGGCGCGAAGCAGATGACGTCATGACCAAAATCCTAACGAAGCCCGTGCAATGCAGCACGCGATGCGGCTGCAGAACACGTGTATAGCGGGCGAGCACGACAGTTTTGCGACAGCCACCGTCATCAATGTTTCATGAGCCGTTGACACCCTGCGTCGCGAAACGCCGGTGTTGCACCGCGCGTCCGCCCTCAGCCGTGCTCGAACAGGATTCCCCCATGACTTCCGCTCGTCGTTTTGATGTCACTCCGCTGGCGCTCGCCCTGGCCGCGCTGCTTCCCGTCATGGCGCAGGCCGCCGACCCGGTGACCAGCGTGGCCGACGCACCGGCAACACCGGCCGATGCCACAGGCAATGCAACGCAGCTGGACGCCATCAACGTGGTCTCGCAGGGCAGCACGCGGCAGGTGCAGCGCATCAGCCGCCAGGACATCGAACAACTCACACCGGGTAGCAGCGCCTTCAAGGCCGTCGAGAAACTGCCCGGCGTGCAGTTCCAGTCCGCCGACCCGTTCGGCACCTACGAGTGGTCCACGCAGGTGACCCTGCACGGCTTCGATCAGAGCCGCCTGGGCTACACGCTCGACGGCATCCCGCTGGGCAACATGAGTTACGGCGTCACCAACGGCCTGCACATCACCCGCGCCATCATTTCGGAAAACCTTGGCTCGGTGGAAATCGCGCAAGGTGCCGGCGCGCTCGGCACCGCCTCCAATACCAATCTCGGCGGCACCATGCAGTTCTATTCGGCCGATCCGCAGACCACGCCCGGCGCGCGGTTGGTGCAGACGGTGGGCAGCGACGCGACGCGCCGCACCTTCGTGCGCGCCGACACCGGCGACCGCAACGGCTTGTCGGCGTACCTGTCCTATGCCAATGCCAGCACCGACAAGTGGAAGGGCTTCGGCGACCAGACCTCCGAACAGGCTAACCTCAAGACCGTGTACCAGTGGGGCGACGGCAACCGCCTGAGCCTGTTCGTGGATACCTCGCGGCGCAAGGAATACGACTACATGGATCTGTCGTTGACCAGCCAGCGCGCACTGGGCTGGGACTACGACTATCTGCAGCCGGACTGGGCCACCGCCGTGCAGATGGCGCGTGCGTATCAAAACACCGGCGCCACCAGCGGCGTGGCCAACGGTTACCCGCAATCGCTGGCCGGGCTGCCGAGCGATTACAGCTGGCTCGATGCCAGCTACTACGCCGGCGGCGGCCTGCGTCGCGACAATCTTGCCGGCCTGTCCGGCACCTTCGTGTTCGGTGGCGCAACGCTCGATGCCACCGGCTACTACCACGCCAATCGTGGCGAAGGGCAATGGGTGACGCCGTACGTGGCCACCTCGGCGCAGGTTCCGGTGTCGATGCGTACCACCGATTATGGCCTGGACCGTTTTGGCGGCACCAGCGCCTTGAAGTGGTCGTGGGGCAATCACGATCTGGAAGTCGGTGCATGGGCGGAAAACGCGCGCACCACGCAGGGCCGCAATTACTTCGCGCTCGGCAACGAGGGCTATACCTCGCTGTACAACGTCCTTGAGGCACAGACCCCGTTCCGCCGCGATTTCCAACAACGCTACACCACCCAGACCCGCATGCTGTACCTGCAGGACACCGTGCGCCTGCTCGATGACCGGCTGACGCTGAACTACGGCGCAAAGGCGCTGGACACCACCACACGCGCGCAATCGCTGGTGCCGACCACCGCACTGGCGCAGGGCCGCATCCGTGCCGAAGACAACTTCCTGCCGCAGGTGGGCGTGAACTACAAACTCGACGAGCGCCAGGACATCTACGCGTCCTACAGCAAGAACATCGCCGCCTTCGGTTTCACTCCGTTCGCCACCTCGCAGGCCGCCTTTGACCGCAGCCGCTCCACGTTGGAGCCGGAAGAATCGCAAACCGTGCAGATGGGTTACCGCCTGCAGGACGAGCAGTTCCAGCTTTCGGCTGATGCCTACTTCACCAAGTTCTCCAACCGCCTGTTGACCACCTCGCCGTGCACCGCGGTGCAGACCTGCGCCTCGATCCTGAGCAATGTCGGTGCGGTACACAGCACCGGTGCGGATCTGGCCCTGATGTGGCGCCCGGTCGAAGGCCTGAGCTGGTTGAACTCGCTGTCTTGGAACCGCTCGCGCTATCAGGACGATTACCTCAACAACGGCGTGGTCGCCACCTCCGGCAAGGACGTGGTCGGCATTCCGGCGCTGATGTTCTCCTCCAGCGCCAGCTACCAGCTCGGCAACCTGCGTCTGGACCTGGACGGCAAGTATGTCGACAAGCGCTACATCACCTTCCTCAACGACTCACAGGTGCCGTCGTACTGGCTGTTCAATGCCGGCGCACGCTACGACTTCGGCCGCGTCGGCCCGGTCGAGAATGTCGCGCTCGCCCTCAACATCACCAACCTCACCGACAAGCGCTACTTCGCCAGCACCGGCACCAACGGCTACGTTGCCTCCGATCCGGACGGCTATAACCAGACCATGGTGGTGGGTGCGCCACGGCAATACTTCATGAGCCTGGATGTGAAGTTCTAAGTAGCGCTGCAGCGCCTGAAGCGCCCTCATCCGGCGCTACGCGCCACCTTCTCCCGCGCGCGGGAGAAGGCAGGCCGGCGGCGTCTTGACGCCTCAAGCCCGTCCGCAGCGCCCGTTCCCATACCTTCACGCTTGCTCGGCTTATCCGTATCTCGCCTCACCTGCTTTCTGTCTTCCCTGCCGTTCTCGGCCTCATCTACTTTTTGCCTTCTCCGCTTTTCCTTTCTGCCTTCCCCGAGCGGTGGCCGGTCTTGCGCAGCGGCCCCCCTCCTTGTCGACGTCCCTGCTTGCCGACTTCCCTGTCGCTCGACTTCCTTGTAGCTCTACTTCTCTGTCGCTCGACTCCCTTGTACCTCGACTTCTCTGTAGCTCGACTTCCCTGCCCTTCCCCCGCCTAGGGGGGAAGGTGCCCGAAGGGCGGATGGGGGCAACCGCCCGGCAACAGACGCATCCTGTCTGCCAACCCACCCATCACCACCACGTCCCGACCCGGACTGCGCCGGAACCATTGCTCTTGCACCGCCACATGCATCCGCCTGGCCCCCGCATATAATCGGCGGCTTATCTTTCACTCAGCAGGCCCCGCCAGATGGCGCAGACGATGAAGGCGCTGGTCAAGCGCGAAGCGAACAAAGGCATCTGGCTGGAACAGGTTCCCGTGCCGACGCCAGGCCCCAACGAGGTATTGATCAAGCTGGAAAAGACCGCCATTTGCGGTACCGATCTGCATATCTACCTGTGGGACGAGTGGAGCCAGCGCACCATCACCCCCGGCCTGACCATCGGCCATGAGTTCGTCGGCCGCGTGGCCGAGCTCGGTTCGGCGGTCACCGGTTACCAGGTGGGCCAGCGCGTCTCGGCCGAAGGCCACATCGTCTGCGGCCACTGCCGCAACTGCCGCGGCGGGCGCCCGCACCTGTGCCCCAACACGGTCGGCATCGGCGTCAACGTCAACGGCGCCTTCGCCGAATACATGGTGATGCCGGCGTCCAACCTGTGGCCGATTCCGGACCAGATCCCGTCCGAGCTGGCCGCGTTCTTCGACCCGTACGGCAATGCCGCGCATTGCGCGCTGGAATTCGATGTCATCGGCGAAGACGTGCTGATCACCGGCGCCGGCCCGATCGGCATCATTGCCGCCGGCATCTGCAAGCACATCGGTGCGCGCAACGTGGTGGTCACTGACGTCAACGATTTCCGCCTCAAGCTGGCCGCCGACATGGGCGCCACGCGCGTGGTCAACGTCTCCAAGACCTCGCTCAAGGACGTCATGGCCGACCTGCACATGGAAGGCTTCGACGTGGGCCTGGAAATGAGCGGCAACCCGCGCGCGTTCAACGACATGCTCGACTGCATGTACCACGGCGGCAAGATCGCCATGCTCGGCATCATGCCGCGCGGCGCCGGTTGCGACTGGGACAAGATCATCTTCAAGGGTCTCACCGTGCAGGGCATCTACGGCCGCAAGATGTACGAGACCTGGTACAAGATGACGCAGCTGGTGCTGTCGGGTTTCCCGCTGCACAAGGTGCTGACCCATCAGTTGCCGATCGACGATTTCCAGAAAGGCTTCGACCTGATGGAAGAAGGCAAGGCCGGCAAGGTTGTGTTGAGCTGGAATTGATCGTCTAATGGTGCAGATACGCAAAAGGCGCCGCGAGGCGCCTTTTGTATTTCGGTCTTCGGAAGTGCTTAAACGCAGCGAGTGATCCTTGGGTGCAGACGAGCGCTTCAAGATACGCGACGTCGGCGAGGATGCAGACAAAGCTCAGTCGGTTGAGTGAGCGAGGACACCGCACCAGACCGTTCGCTAATTGCTCATAAAGAACAAAAAAACCGCACTCGCCAGTTTTTCCAGCTGCTTGATCGAGAACAAAACACCGCGTCAGACGGTTTACTGGTGCTTTTTTGAAAACGCAACGTACCGACCATCTCCACTGGTCCTTGCCCGCCCACCGTCGCGGGACCCTTGGCGGCATGGATGCCGCCACGGAGCTACATGGACGTACTTGCAGCGTGTCCCGCGGCGGTGGGCGGGCAAGGGCCCTGCAGCCAAGCCTCAGCGTCGAGGGCGCGGTGCCCTCACCGCTCGCGGGACACGCCGTGAATCCGTCCGTGGAGGCTCGATGGCGGCATCCATGCCGCCAACGGTCCCGCAATCGGCGAGGACACCGCACCAGACAGTTGGCTGATTGCACATAAAGAACGAAAAACCGCACGCGCCAGTTTTCCAGCTGCTTGATCGAGAACAAAACACCGCGTCAGACGGTTTACTGGTGCTTTTTGAAAACGCGACGCAAGGACCGTCTCAACTGGTCCTTGCCCGCCCACCGTCGCGGGACCCTTGGCGGCATGGATGCCGCCACGGAGCTACATGGACGTACTTGCAGCGTGTCCCGCGATGGTGGGCGGGCAAGGGCCCTGCAGCCAAGACACAGATCAACCGCTATACAAGTGATCGATCCGCACGATGCAATCACGCCAAAACAAACCACGATTGAAGCAAAGCGTCGTTTAAACAGGCGGCGAAGAATACACGTAGCCACTCTTGCCGCCTCACCCCTTCACAGCCGACTCGTCAGAGCCGCTGTTTAGTTCATCGCCATCACGGCCAGGTGACCGTCGCCGTCGCCACCAGATGGTTTTGTGAATTCTGCCGGCCAAAACCGAATTCGGCTGCTTCGCTGGTGTCGTAATAACCCACGGTCAGGCCCAGCGGGCCGAAGGTCTTGCCCACGTTGACGCCGAAATCGTTGTAGTCGTGGTCCACCTTGCTGAGTGCGGCGGTATAAATGCTGTGCCCGGCATGGGCGCCGATGGTGAAGTTGTGCGGCAATGCCCAATTGGCATCCAGCGCGTAGTAATAGCCGTCCGTGTCGGTGCCGTACAGATCGTTGGTGTAGGCAAGGGTCAGGCTGTAGATTTTCAGGAATGTGGTCTTGGTGATCAGCTCGGCGTAGTTGGATGCGCCCGCGCCCAGGTACTGATAGCGGTTCACCATCACATCCAGGTTGAAGTTGGCGCTCAGGTCGGTGTTGTAGCCGACGAAGCCGTCCACTTCCCAATCCGGATCGCCAGCGCCGTAGTCGACATTGGAACCCCAGGTGCCGACATAAAAGCCATACGGCAATTTGTAGGTCAGCCCGGCCTGGAACGCCGGGTCTTCGTTGGTCTGCGAGATACCGCGGAACAGGTAGTCGCTGGTCACCGCAAAGGTCCCGCTGAGTGGCGGGGCAGGCGCGTCTTCCTCCTGCGCCTGTGCCAGCGGCACGACAGACAACAACAGCAACGACAGACAACAGGCGAGCGGGGTCTGCTTCATGGGGCATCTCCTGGAGCGATGGGCGGGCGGATGGCGCGAAGCGAGCTGCACTGACTTCTTAGTCGAACTGTCATTGCAGCGCAACATGAACGTCGCGCTCGCTGGATCCAGCGCACATCCTGCAGAAGCCGATGACGCCGATCAGGCCTTCGTCTCATCGACCGGCAGAGCCGAATCTTGATGGGACGGGAGTGGAGATTGGGGATTGGCCACAGCGAAGAGAATCCCTGCGGTGCCCTAATCCCTATCACCCATCCCGATTCCCGGCTGGTACCAGCCGGCCAGGTCAGGCCGGAAACACCCCGTAGTGGCGCGCTGCCAGGCGTAGTTGCTGCCCTGGCTGAAAACTTCCGGCCGACGCCGGCAGCTCCACCTCTACCTCGTTGCCTGCCGGCTCCAGCGTCGCGCGCAGGCGCAGACGCGCCCCGCTACGCTGCGACCAGGCCACCGTGGCCGGCCAGCCCGCCTCGTCGGGGACCAGGTCCTCCGGACGCACGTATACCTCGACCGGACCTGCGGCCAGGGCCGCATTGGCCGCGGGCAGCGCATGCCCGGCCACCTGGATCTGCCCCTGCGCCAGCACCCCGGGAATGCGGTTCACCGCCCCCACGAACGAGTACACGAATGGCGAGGCCGGCTTGTCGTAGATCATCGCCGGCGTGTCGAGCTGCTCGATGCGGCCGCGGTTGAGGATGGCCACGCGGTCGGCCAGTTCCAGCGCTTCTTCCTGATCGTGGGTCACGAACACCGTGGTCAGGCCGGTGCGCTCGTGCAGCTCGCGCAGCCAGCGCCGCAGGTCGCGACGCACCTGCGCATCCAGCGCACCGAACGGCTCGTCCAGCAGCAGCACGCGCGGCTCGATCGCCAGCGCGCGCGCCAATGCCACGCGCTGCCGTTGGCCGCCGGAGAGCTGGGTGGGATAGCGCTGCTCCAGGCCCTGCAACTGCACCAGCGCCAACAGCTCTTCCACGCGTGCACGGATGCGCGCTTCGGCCCAGCGCTCGTTGCCACGCCGCACGCGCAGCCCGAAGGCGATGTTCTCGAACACGTCCATGTGCTTGAACAGCGCATAGTGCTGGAACACGAAGCCGACCCGGCGCGATTGCACGCTCATGCGGGTGGCGTCTTCGTCGCCAAACAGCACCTGCCCTCCATCGGCATGCTCCAGCCCGGCCATGATCCGCAGCAAGGTGGTCTTGCCCGAACCTGAGGGACCGAGCAGGGCCAGCAACTCGCCCTGGCGCACGTCCAGGGTGATGTCGTCCAGCGCGGTGAAGGTGTCGAACTGCTTGCGCAGGCGGTGGATGCGGATACCCATGGTCACCTCAGTGGCGGTGGTTGGCGGCCAGCGCATCGCCGTGCCGCCATTCCAGATATGTCTTCAACGCCAGCGTCAGCAGCGCGGTCAAGGCCAGCAGCGAGGCGCAGGCAAATGCGGCGCTGTAGGCGTATTCGTTATAGAGAATTTCCACGTGCAGCGGCAGCGTGTTGGTGCGCCCGCGAATATGCCCGGACACCACCGATACCGCACCGAACTCGCCCATCGCGCGCGCCGCGCACAACAGCACGCCGTACAGCAGGCCCCAGCGGATATTGGGCAGGGTCACCCGCCAGAACATCTGCCAGCCGCTCGCACCCAGGCTCAGTGCAGCCAGCTCTTCGTCGCTGCCCTGCTGCTCCATCAGCGGCATCAGCTCGCGCGCGATGAACGGGAAAGTGACAAACGTCGTTGCCAACACGATGCCCGGCAACGCGAACACGATCCGCGGCAGCTGGATCACGAATTCGCCCAGCGCCGGCAGCTGCACCCGCCACCCTTCGTCGATCAGCGGCCAGGCCCAGCCACTGCGCCCGAAGATCAGCACGAAGATCAGGCCCGCCACCACCGGCGACACCGAGAACGGCAGGTCGATCAAACTGACCAGCAGGCGTTTGCCCCGGAACTGATGCTTGCTGATGGCCCATGCCGCAGCGACGCCAAAGACCAGGTTCAGCGGCAACACGATCGCGGTCACCATCAGCGTCAGCTTGATCGCCGACAACGCATCCGGGTCGACCACTGCGCGCAGGAAGGTATCCCAGCCGCCACGCAACGCCTCGGCGAACACCAGCACCAGCGGCAGCAGCAGGAACGCCAGCAGGAAGGCCAACGCGCCCAGGATCATCAACCACTGCACCCAGCGCGGCTCGTTGGTGGCCGAGTCGGTGATGCGGCGCGCCTGCTCGGTCATCGTGCGTGTCTGCAACAGGGAGGGCAACGATGAGACAGCATCGCTCATGCGGGCCTCCGTTGATAGCGCAGCAGGCGTGCCTGCAACGTATTGACCAGCAGCAGGATCACGAACGACAGCAGCAACATGGCCGCCGCAATCGCGGTGGCGCCGGCGTAGTCGAATTCTTCCAGCCGGATGGTGATCAGCAGCGGCGCGATCTCGGTGGCATTGGGCAGGTTGCCGGCAATGAAGATCACCGAGCCGTACTCACCCACCCCGCGCGCAAACGCCAGCGCAAAGCCGGTCAGCACCGCAGGCCACAGCCCCGGCAGCACTACCCGCCACACCGTCTGCCAGCGCGAGGCGCCCAGCGTGGCGGCAGCCGCTTCCAGCTCCCGCTCGCTTTCGGCCAGCACCGGCTGCACCACCCGCACCACGAACGGCAGGCCCACGAATACCAGCGCCAGCACGATGCCCAGCTGAGTGTAGGCCACCTTGATGCCGATCGCCTCCAGCCAACGCCCGACCCAGCCGTTGCCGCCATACAACGCGGTCAACGCAATACCGGCCACTGCCGTGGGCAACGCGAACGGCAGATCGATCACCGCATCGAACAAGCGCTTGCCCGGAAAGCTGTAGCGCACGAACACCCATGCCACCCAGGTGCCCATCACCGCATTGAAGGCACCGGCCGCAAACGCGGTGCCGAAGCTCACCTGCAATGCCGACAGCACGCGCGGCTCGCTCCAGACCTTCCACAACCCCTCCCAGCCCAGCCCACTGGTCTTGATGAAAATCCCCAGCAGCGGGATCAGCACGATCAGGCCCAGCCAGGTCAGGGTGATGCCCAGACTCAGGCCCAGCCCCGGCATCACGCGCCGGCGCGATGGCGACACCGTGCCGGATGCAACCGATGTCTGCATGGCTACTTCTTGGCCTGGATCTGGTCGAACAGACCGCCGTCGGCAAAGTGTTCCTGCTGTGCCTTGTCCCACGAGCCGAAGGCCTGCTGGATGGTCACCAGCTTGATGTCGGGAAAGCGGGCCACATCCGCCGGATCGGCGAACTCCGGATGCCGCGGGCGATAGAAGTGCTTGGCAGCCAGCTTCTGGCCTTCCGGTGCATACAGGTAACGGAGATAGGCCTCGGCCACATCACGGGTGCCGTGCTTGTCCACGTTCTTGTCCACCAGCGCCACCGACGGCTCGGCCAGGATCGACAGCTTCGGTACCACGATCTCGAACTTGTCCTTGCCCAGTTCCTCGCGCGCCAGCAGCGCCTCGTTTTCCCAGGCCAGCAGTACATCGCCGATCCCGCGCTGGACGAAGGTGGTGGTGGCGCCGCGTGCACCGGTATCGAGCACCGGCACGTTACGGAACAGGGCCTGCATGTAGCGCAGGATGCGCTCGCGGTCGCCCTTGAAGATGTGGTCGGCATAGGCCCAGGCGGCCAGATAGTTCCAGCGCGCACCGCCGGAGGTCTTCGGGTTCGGCGTCACCACCGCCACGCCCGAGCGCAGCAGGTCCGGCCAGTCGTGGATATTTTTTGGGTTGCCCTTGCGCACCAGGAACACGATCGTCGACGTGTAAGGGGCGCTGTTGTCCGGCAGCCGCTTTTCCCAATCGCTGTCGATCAGCTTGGCCTTTTCGGCAATCGCGTCCACGTCGTAGGCCAGCGCCAGGGTGACCACATCGGCTTCGATGCCGTCGATGACCGCCCGCGCCTGTTTGCCCGACCCGCCATGCGAGGTTTCCACGGTCACCGTGTCCTGCGGATGCTGCTGCTTCCACTGGGCTGCGAAGGCGGTGTTGTAGTCGCGGTAGAACTCGCGGGTGGGGTCGTAGCTCACGTTGAGCAGCCCGATATCGCGCGCGCCGGCCGGGCCGGCCAGCGCCAGCAGCGTGCAGAACAGGGAAGCAAGACGGATACGGGGGTGTGTCACAACGATCTCCTGGCCGGTGGGCGCAGCTGAACAGCAAGCATGCCATGCTGCGCAGCGGCACGCGGGCGGTGAAATGACATCCACGCCGCCGCTTATGCCGATTTTGCATGACGTAGTGGTATGCCATTGTGATCGTTAACATTGCGCTTCTTTCTTTGCCACAGCGACCGCCATGACCCGTCCGCCTGCCGCGCTCACCGCCCACTACGCCGCCGAACTGGAGACCCTCCAGTCCCAGGGCCTGTTCAAGTCCGAGCGCATCATCACCGGCCCGCAGTCGGCCCGGATCACCCTGGCAGACGGCCGCAGCGTGCTGAACTTCTGCGCCAACAACTACCTGGGCCTGGCCGACCACCCGGACATCATCCAGGCCGCCAAGGACGCGCTGGACACGCATGGCTTCGGCATGGCGTCGGTGCGTTTCATCTGCGGCACCCAGGACCTGCACAAGCAACTGGAACGCACCATCGCCGAGTTTTTCGGCACCGAAGACACCATCCTTTACGCGGCCTGCTTCGACGCCAACGGCGGCCTGTTCGAACCATTGCTCGGCGAAGCGGATGCGATCATTTCCGACGCGCTCAACCATGCCTCCATCATCGACGGCGTGCGCCTGTGCAAGGCCAAGCGTTTCCGTTACGCCAACTGCGACATGGCCGACCTGGAAGCGCAACTGCAGGCCGCCGACGCGGCCGGCTGCAAGACCAAGCTGATCACCAGCGACGGCGTGTTCTCGATGGACGGCTTCATCGCCCCGCTGGACGAGATCACTGCCCTGGCCCGCAAGTACAACGCGCTTGTGCACATCGACGAATGCCACGCCACCGGCTTCCTGGGCGCCAGCGGTCGTGGCTCGGCCGAGGTCAAGGGCGTGCTGGACCAGATCGACATCTTCACCGGCACCCTGGGCAAGGCCATGGGCGGCGCACTGGGCGGCTTCACCACCGCAAGGCGCGAAGTGATCGAGCTGCTGCGCCAGCGTTCGCGACCCTACCTGTTTTCCAACTCGCTGCCGCCGCACGTGGTGGCCGCCGGCATCAAGGCGTTCGAGATGCTGGACGCGGCCGGCGAGCTGCGCACGCAGCTGGTGGAGAACACCCGCTACTTCCGTGAGCGCATGACCGCGGCCGGCTTCGATCTCAAGCCCGGCGTGCACCCGATCAGCCCGGTGATGCTCTACGACGCGCCATTGGCGCAGAAGTTTGCCGAGCGCCTGCTCGAAGAAGGCATCTACGCCATCGGCTTCTTCTTCCCGGTGGTGCCCAAGGGGCAGGCGCGCATCCGCACCCAGATCAGCGCCGCACACACCCGCGAGCACCTGGATCAGGCCATCGAGGCCTTCATCAAGATCGGCCGCGAACTGGACGTCATCAAGTCCTGAGCATGCGCACGGTCCTGCGCCAACGGCTCCTGCTCGCGGCGCAGACCGATGCCCAGGCGCAGCTGCTTGCCGATCGCTGGGAAACCCGCTGCCTGCATTGCCGGCGGCGCCTGCAGGTCCGTGCCGACGGCGAGCCGCTCGGCCACACCACCCTGGAACACGTGGTGCCGCAGGCCTGGTTCGGCCGGCGCGCCGCCGCCGCGCTCTGCGCGCTGGTCGGCGACGCCCCCAATGACGCACGCAATCTCGCGCTGGCCTGTGCCAGCTGCAACCACGCCAAGGGGCGGCGCCATGACGCCAACGGTGCTGGCGATGCGCGCGCTGTCGAAGTGGTCGGCGCCTTGCTCAGCGCGCGCCTGGCGCGCTGGCGGGAGCCGACATCAGCGCCCGGACTTCCGCCGCACTGAGCTCGCGCCAGGCGCCCTTGCCCAGCGCCCCCATTGCCAGCGAACCGATCGCCACGCGCACCAGCCGCAGCACACCGATATCCACGGCCGCCAGCAGCCGGCGGATCTGCCGGTTGCGGCCTTCGTCCAGCACGATCTCCAGCCAGGCATTGCGCTCGCCTTCGCGCAACAACCGCACCTGTTTGGCGCGCAGCAACGCACCGTCGCCGTCCGGGTCGGGGTCGACCACCCCGGCCTGCAGTTGCGCCAGCCGCTCGGCGCTCGGGCGGCAATCGATCTGCACGTGATAGGTCTTGTCCGGCCCGCTACCCGGGTCGGTCACTGCCGCGGCCCAATGCGGGTCATTGCTGAAGAGCAGCAGCCCCTCGCTGGCCTTGTCCAGCCGCCCCACCGGCGCGATCCACGGCAGACCAGCGCCATCGAAGCAGCGGTAAACGGTGTCCCTGCCCTGCTCGTCGCGGGCCGTGGTCACCACACCGCGCGGTTTGTTGAGCATCAGGTACAGGCGCGCAGGCCCGGCCAGCGGCTGACCATCGACGGTGATGGATACCTGCTGGTCGGTGCGGATCGGAAACTCTGGGTCGCGGATCACCCGCATGGCGACGCTGACCCGCCCATCGACGATCCAGCGCGCCGCTTCGGTGCGCGAACACACACCCAGCTTGGACAACACCCGCGCCAGCCCGTGGCGTGGCGCAGAGTGATTGGCACCTGCAGCCGATGCACGCACGCCGCGCACCGGTGCAGCCGAGGCGCGCTGACGAGGCCGGGACGTCGCCGGCGGTGGTCGCCGGGTCATGCCGTCCCGACCGTGCGGCTTACTTGGTTTCGACCGGCTTGACGTCGGCAGCAGGCGCAGCCGGCGCCGGTGCGGCCACCGGACGCGCCTTGACCACGCGCACGCCGCGCGCCTTCATCCAGGCGTCGAATTCTTCGGCGGTCATGCGCTTGCCGTTCTGGCTCATGTCAAAGCGCCACGGCGTGTTGTCGAAGGCGGTCGTGGCCTTGTAGGCCGCCGGATCGTTCGGGTTGACGGTGCCGCCCGGTGGAATGACCTTGGCCAGGTCCTGGCAGCCTTCCACGCGCAGGCGCAGCAGTACGCGGTCGACCGATTGATCACTGCTGTACGGCTGTGCCAGCACGCCGGTGGGCATGCCCAGCTGCACGCTGCGGGCATAGAACTCGGCAGCGGCCGGCGCGATGACGGTGGCGGGCAACGGCAGCGGCTGGGAGACCGTGTTGCCGGCGCAGTTCGGTGCGGCGTAGGCGGCGGGAATCAAGGCGAGACAGAGCAATCCTGCCGAAGCGGTACGCAGCATCGTGGTTCTTCCAGTAAGAGTGTGGTGTCGACGCGGCGAGTGTAGGCAGCGATGAACGCTGTTTCAACAGGAACCGCATATCGATGGCAACGCAGACAGCATGGCGGTCCGGCTGCCGCTGAATTCGGGAGTTTTCGGATCACACATAGACAAAACCCGGCGCGAGGCCGGGTTTTGTATGAAGCAAGCCAGCGGCCAGATTAGTTCTGGACGTTCAGCTCGGTACGACGGTTCTTCGCACGGCCTTCCGGATTGTCGGAACCATCCGGGTTGGCGTTCGGAGCAATCGGACGGCTCTCGCCGTAGCCGATCGGGCCGACCAGACGCGACGCATCGACGCCGTTCTTGGTCAGGTAGTCGTACACGGTGGTCGCACGACGCTCGGACAGCTTCTGGTTGTACGCGTCGGTACCCTTCGAGTCGGTGTGACCGGCAACCTCGACCTTCAGGTCGGGGTAACGCTTCAGGATCTCGGTCGCTTCGCTCAGGATCGACACGGCATCCGGACGCAGGGTCGACTTGTTGAAGTCGAAGTTCACGCCCTTCAGGTCGATCGAGACAGGAACCGGGCAACCGTCCGGACCGATGGTCTGGCCAGGCTGCGAGTTCGGGCACTTGTCGTCGCAGTTGTTGACGCCGTCACCGTCGTCATCCAGATCGGCGCAGCTCGGAGCAACCGGAGCCGGAGCCGGCGGCGGAGCGGTCGACGGAGCCGGTCCCAGCGGGATCACGACGCCGACCGAAGCCAGCACGTCGCCGAACCAGTCTTCCTGCGGAGCAGCAACGCTCTGGTCGTTGAAGTCGGCGCGATAGGCCAGTTCAGCACGCACGGCGACGCGCTTGTCGAAGGTGGTCTGCAGACCGACACCAGCCTTGGCGGCAAAGTTGCCGTCCTTCTGCTGGCCCGGCGACACCGGGTTCGGGGTCGCGTCGAATTCTTCTTCCGAACGCTGGTAGCCCAGACCGAACAGCAGGTAGGGGTTCCAGCCGCGGCCTTCCTGGATGAAGTGGCGACGCAGGTCGAACGAGATGCCGTACTGGCTCCAGTTCTGGTCCTGGTTGGCGTCGAAGTTCGGGTTCTGGTAGTTCAGTTCACCGTCGATCGACCAGTTCGGGCTGACAAACTTGCCCAGGCCCAGGGTGACGAACGGAGCATCATTGGTCAGGCGATCGCTGTCCTGGAAGTTGAAGCCAGCGCTACCGGTCAGGTACCAACGGTCATCGAACTCCTGCGCGGAAGCAGCCTGGGCCACTGCCAGACCGCCGAGCAACGCGGCAGTGAGAATTTTCTTGTTCATTTATACAGCTCCTTCTTTGGGAGATAAAACCGATAGAGGCGGTGTTCTTGGTAAAGATGCTCGTCACATCCAGAGCCATCGGGGCGCAGATTAAGCCGGCCTCGGTGAAGATCGCGTTAACGGTCATATAACATGTGAAAGCAATCGCCAGGGCCGCCGAGCCCACTCGATATTACGTATACAGTTTCATGAAGAAAAGGGCCCGGCGCTCACTTTCGCTTATCGAAGCACATGAACATCAGCCGAATCGAGGCGATTGAAGACGGTTCCATGCAAGGCACTTTCCGGTGCCCCAGCGTGGCAGGAAAACCACATAGGTGAACGCCAGGCCCCGTGCGAGCTGAATTGTGGGGTGCGTGGTTGCAGCGCACTGACTTCACAACGCACCCTGAACTTCCCATCAGGAGCGTCCCGATGAAAGCCGTCGCCCTCACTAGATACTTGCCGATCGACGACCCCGCATCGCTGCTTGACATTGAGCTACCAAGCCCCGGAGCGCCCTCGGGGTATGACTTATTGGTACGGGTGGAGGCGATCTCCGTGAATCCGGTCGACACCAAGGTACGCGCGTCCACGCCGCAGGCCTTGCCCGAGCCGATGATCCTGGGCTACGACGCGGCCGGAGTGATCGAAGCGGTTGGTCCGGAGGTCACCGCGTTTGCGGTAGGCGATGAGGTGTATTACGCCGGCGATGTCGGCCGGCCGGGCAGCAACGCGCAGTTCCAGTGGGTGGATGCACGCATTGCCGGCTGCAAGCCGACCTCGCTCAGCTTTGCGCAGGCAGCGGCATTGCCGCTGACCACCCTGACGGCCTGGGAGCTGCTGTTCCAGCGCATGCCCTTCGCCTTCGACGGCGCGCGTCAACGCGGCAGGCATCTGTTGATCATCGGTGGCGCTGGTGGCGTTGGGTCGATCGCGATCCAGTTGGCACGGCATGCCGGCTTCACGGTGATCGCGACTGCATCGCGCCCGGAGAGCATCGAATGGGTTCGGCAAATGGGCGCTCATCATGTGATCGACCACCATCGGCCGCTGCACGCGCAGTTACAGGCACTGGGCCTGCAGACCGTGGACGCGGCGCTGAATCTGGCCGATACCGACCGCTACTGGCAGCAGTTGGGCGAAGTCCTGGCACCGCAAGGACATGTCGGCCTGATCGTGGAGCCGCGCGGTGCGCTGACCATTGGCGGCCCCTACAAGTCCAAGTGCATCGGCATCCATTGGGAGCACATGTTCGCGCGGGCGCGCCACGCGACCGACGACATGGTGGAACAGCACCGCATCCTCAACCGCGCCGCGAGCCTGATCGATGCCGGCGAGCTACGCACGACGCACACCGAGACGCTGTCGCCGATCAACGCCGAGAATCTGCGCCAGGCGCATCGGCGCCTGGAAAGCGGCAGCACGATCGGCAAGCTGGTGCTGGCCGGCTGGTAACCGCATCGGCGGCTACGCCACCGCTTGCACGGCAGAGGCAGCGGACGCGCGGCACGCTGCCGACGCCTGCCATCCGGTGACGACGAGCGCCAGGATCTGGCCCCGCTGCGGCTGCATGGGCAGACGGTACGCAAGAAGGCAGTGGCGCGCACGGAGGGCGCGAAAGTGCCTGCGGCGCCGTCGCGAAGCGAAATCCGCTACCGGGGCTTGCCGCCACGCCCGTTTGACGGCATCGTGCGCACTCCGTACGCCAGCGTATCCATCTCATGTCGCCCGCCACCGGCCCTTCCGCCTTCCCGCACCTGTTCACCCCGCTCGATCTGAGCTTTACCCAACTGCGCAACCGGGTCCTGATGGGCTCGATGCACACCGGGCTGGAAGACCGCGCGCGCGATTTCCCCAAGCTGGCCGCGTATTTTGCCGAGCGCGCCGAGGGCGGTGTCGGCCTGATCGTGACCGGCGGTTTCTCGCCGAACGTGGTGGGCTGGCTCAAACCTTTCGGCGGCAAGCTGTCGTGGCCCTGGGAAGTACGCCCGCATCGCCAGGTCACCCGGGCGGTGCACGCGCACGGCGCCAAGATCTGCCTGCAACTGCTGCACGCCGGGCGCTATGCCTACCATCCGTTGTCAGTGGCGCCTTCCAAACTGCAGGCGCCGATCAACCCCTTCACCCCGCGCGCGTTGTCGGCATCGGCAGTAGATCGGCAGATTGCCGCGTATGCCCGCGCAGCGCGGCTGGCACGCGAGGCCGGCTACGACGGCGTGGAGGTGATGGGATCGGAAGGCTATCTGATCAACGAGTTCACCGCCGCGCGTACCAACAAGCGCAGCGACGCCTGGGGCGGCGACGCAGCCAAACGCATGCGCTTTGCCGTGGAGATCGTGCGCCGCATCCGCGAGGCCTGCGGAGAGGACTTCATCATCATCTACCGGTTGTCGTTGGTGGACCTGGTCGAGGACGGCAACCAGTGGCAGGAAATCCTGGCACAGGCGCAGGCGATCGAAGCGGCCGGCGCGACCATCATCAACTCCGGCATCGGCTGGCACGAGGCGCGCATTCCGACCATTGCCACCTCGGTTCCGCGCGCCGCATTCGCCAGCGTGACCGCCAAGCTCAAACCGCACCTGCGCATTCCGGTGGTGGCCAGCAACCGCATCAACATGCCGGAGGTGGCCGAGCGCATCCTCGCCGACGGCGCGGCGGACATGGTGTCGCTGGCACGGCCGTTGCTGGCCGACCCGCAGTGGGCCAACAAGGCGCGCGCCGGGCAATCGCACACCATCAATACGTGTATCGCCTGCAATCAGGCGTGCCTGGACCATGTATTCGAAAACAAGCTGGCCACCTGCCTGGTCAACCCGCGCGCCGTGCACGAAACCGAGCTGGTCTACGCACCCACGGCCACGCCCAAGCGCATCGCCGTGGTCGGCGCCGGACCCGCGGGCCTGGCGTGCGCGACGGTGGCGGCAGAACGCGGTCACCGGGTGACGCTGTTCGATGCGAGCAGCGCCATCGGCGGCCAGTTCAACGTGGCAAAACGCATTCCCGGCAAGGAAGAATTCACTGAAACGCTGCGCTATTTCAGCCACCGCATCGAGGCCACCGGCGTGCAGCTGCGACTGCAGACGCGCGCGCAGGCAGACGACCTGAAGGACTTCGACGAGGTGGTGCTGGCAACCGGTATCGAGCCGCGCAAGGTGGACTTTCCCGGCGCCGATCATCCGATGGTGGTCAGCTATCTGGACGTGGTGCTGGGCCGCCACGTCGCCGCCGGCAAGGTGGCGATCATCGGAGCCGGTGGAATCGGCTTCGATGTCGGCGAATTCCTGGTGCACGAGGGTGCGTCGGTATCGCTGGATCCACAGCGCTGGATGGCCGAATGGGGCGTGGATCCGACCTTCGAGGCCCGCGGCGCGCTGTGCAAACCGCAGCCTGAGCGCCCTGCCCGCCAGGTCTGGCTGTTGCAGCGCAGCCCCGGGCGCCCCGGCGCGCGGCTGGGCAAGACCACCGGCTGGATCCACCGCGCAACGCTCAAGGCCAAAGGCGTCAAGATGCTCGGTGGTGTGGAGTACCTGGGGGTGGACGATGCCGGCCTGCGCATCCGCGTGGACGGCAGCGAGCAACTGCTCGACGTGGGCACGGTGGTGGTCTGCGCCGGTCAGGAGCCGCGGCGCGAATTGCTTGCCGCGCTGCAGGCCAACGGTCAGCAACCGCATCTGATCGGCGGCGCAGACGTGGCCGCCGAACTGGATGCCAAGCGTGCCATCAACCAGGCCAGCCGACTCGCTGCCACGTTGTAAACAACCCAACTCGAACGACGCCGGTGCGCCGAGAGCTGCCTTCATACCGTGGCGCAGCTTCGGTCATTGTGCATCTGACGATAAAGCGCATGCGGCTTGTGCTTGTATGCCGGAACGCGTCCTTGCCGACGTGAGTGGTTTTGTCGTGCGTCGTGCGCAATGACATCGTGCGTTGCAACGGTCTCTTGTGACAGAAAAGCGCGCATGCGTATTCGCTGTCGAACACGCAGTGCGTGCAGGCCGTGTGAACTAAAAAAGGTGCGCGCGCCATCGTGCTTGCGCTGCATTGCCTGCCGTTTCGCAAAGCGCGCGTGTCGCTCTGCCGATGCGACGCGTGCAGCGTGTTGCGATGCGTGAGCCGGCACCTGCGCAACGTAGGCGCAGCCGCGCTGACGCCACGTCAACCCCGCCCATTCAGCCACGATTGTGTGATCGGCGCCTACCTTGCGCCAACTTTTTGACCCACCCACTTGGTGGGCACCTCCGGTAGATCTCTCTTCGCCGGAGACCGGGCGGCCCGTGACAGGTCGCCTCCCCATGACGCCAAGCCCTTCGCACTGGTGCACCCACATTGGGCGCTCTGCGGATCGGCCCATACGGAGCAAGGAGTTCTATGAAACTGGCTTGGATACTCTGGCTGTCGCAATTATTGCCGCAGCCTGCTGCAGATTCGTTGTGTTTGAGTACCACCGTCTACCTGGAAGCGCGCGACCAGACCTTGCGTGGCCAGCAGGCCGTTGCAGAAGTTGCGTTGCGTCGGCTGGATAGCGGGCTGTGGGGCGACTCGATGTGCCAGGTGGTGACCGCGCGCAAGCAGTTCGCACCCACCATCGTCTCTCCGGGTACGCAGTTGAAGAATGACGATGCCTGGAACAAGGCATTGGGCGTGGCCCTGGCTGCGGAACGCAACTGGGCGTTGCCCGTGGGGCAGCGCAAGGAGATCGTGCCAGGCGCGAGCCACTTCGCCGCCAGTGCAATCGCCAGCCCGAGCTGGCGTAACGCCTATCAGGTTGCCACCATCGGCGACCACACGTTCTACCGCGTGCAGAAGCTGCGTCCGCGCACTGCGTCTTGACCGACATCCCTGCCTTGCAGTGCGCTGCGGCGTGTCGTTACCGCCGCCCGCATGCACGCAGTGTTTGCCGCCGTTCCCACGGATAACGATCTACTGCATCGCGCTGCACGTGATATCGCGTGATGCACGCAGGCGTCCGCGGTGCGCCGCCAGTAGATCACTACGCGTGACGATGCCGACCACGCGCAATGTTTGCGCCCCGTCGACGACCACCAACCGCCCCACCCCGGCATCGCTCATGTGATCGGCGGCATCGCGCAACGAGTGCTCTTCACCGATTACCACCGGTGCGCGTTGCACGAGTGCGCAGAGCGGCAGGTCGTCTGCGTGGCGGGAATCGAGCAGATCGCAGCGTGTCAGCACGCCCCGCAGCGCACCGTCGGATCCGATCACGGGGAAGCCGTGATGGGTGATGCCTGCTGCGCCACTGCTCAACCACTGGCGTACCTCGTGCAGGGTTTGCGTCTCATGCAGGCTCACCACGTCGCGGCTGCACACGGTACGCACGGCAATCTGATCCAGGTGATCCGCACTGTAGTCCGATGGAACGCGAACACCGCGACGCACGATTTTTTCAGTCATGATCGTGTGCTGCATCATCAGGCCCGACACCAGATACGCCGCCGCGCAGGCACCCAACAACGGCACTAACCCGTGCGTTTGCTGCGTGGCTTCGAAGGCAAAGATCACCGACGCCAGAAATGCGCGTGATGCGCCTGCAAACATCGCCGCCATGCACACCAGTGCCGCCATTCGCGGATCCACGCCCAGGACGGGCGCATACGTCGCCAACGCGATCCCCAGCACGCCACCCAATGCGCCGCCGATGGTGAACAACGGTGCGAGCGTGCCGCCGGACGTGCCGCTGCCCAGCGCCACCGACCAGGACACCAGCTTGGCAACGCACAGCACCAGCATCGTGCCCAGCCCCGCGCTGCCGCCCAGCACGAAAATGATGTTGTCGTAGCCCACACCCAACGTGCGCGGCACCCAATAGCCGACAATGCCGACGACCAGGCCACCAATCGCAGGCCACCACATCCAGTGCACCGGAATCCGCTCGAACGCGTCTTCGATGCCGTAGGTCAGACGCGTCACCCCAACGCTGATCGCACCGACCAGCGCGCCCATCGCGACATAGGCGAACAATGCGCTCAGCATCGCCGGCGGCAATGCCGGCATCGGAAATACCGGCCCGCTGCCTTCGAACACAGCATGCATCGCAGCGCCGACCATCGCAGCCAATGCCACCGGAATCAACGAGCGCGCGCGGCGTTCGAACAGCAGCAATTCGATCGCCAGGACCACCGCTGCGATCGGTGTCGCAAAGATCGCGGCCATGCCCGCGGCTGCACCTGCGGCAAGCAAGGTCTTGCGCTCGTCGGCAGTGACATGCAGCCGCTGCCCCAGCAGCGAACCGAGCGCGCCACCGGTGGCGATGATCGGCCCTTCCGCACCAAACGGCCCGCCAGTCCCGATCGCCACCGCAGACGATGTCGGCTTGAGCCAGGTCATGATCGGCGGAATGCGGCTGTCGTTGCGCAACACCTGTTCCATCGCTTCGGGAATGCCGTGCCCGCGAATCGCGCGCGAGCCATAGCGGGCCATGATGCCGACGATCACTCCACCGATCACCGGCACTGCAATGGCCAAGGCACCCAGTGCGTGTCCTGCCGGGCTGACCATCTCGGTGCGCAGGCGCCCGAAGTACGCAAGATTGGTCACCAGTCCGATCAACGCGGTGAGCACCTGCGCCACGCCGGCCACCACGAACGCCAGCATCACACTCAGGCTGGCGATCCAGATTACGCGACGTTCCAACGGTGGAGATTGTTGCGGCAAGTGGGCCTGCACCTGCGCGGTGCCCAACGATGGGACAAGCGGAATCGCCGCGCGTGATTGCGTGGTGGGAGCAGAGTCGTTCAAGGGGGAAACGCCAGAAAATGCGACGCGGCAAAGGCTACGCCGATCACCTCGTAGTAGCTGGCTGGAACTTAAATCGGCGCGCGCACCGCATCGGCGAGGCATGTCGTTCAATCGCGCACGCGACCTCCCACGCGCCAGGCAGGACACCGCAACAAAGACGTCTAGCTCTTTCTCTCGTCGCATCGAGCCGGCGGCGCCCTACATGCGCCACCTGGCTCGCCTTGCATGCGCATTCGATGGCCACACGCAGCCGCCCGCCCCCCGCGCGCGACCGGCCGGACGACCGCACGGCAGCGGCATACACCCGCCTAGAAGCGGCTGACAACACCACTGTGCAGCCGCCAGGCGGGCGCGGTCGGCGCCCGGAATCGGCATGTACCACGCGTACTCCGGTTCCGAGCGCGCTGTCCACAGCTAGCTGACGACTGCTCGCTACGTTCTGTTGGCTGCTCTAAGCTTGCGCACCTGTTCCTCATTGGATTGACCATGAAGCTTTACACCAAGCCGGGCGCCTGTTCGCTGGCAGATCACATCGTGTTGCGTTGGTCCGGGCTGCCCTTCGACCTGGTCGTGGTCGATGCAGCCACCATGAAGTCGCCCGAGTATCTGCGCCTGAACCCGGCCGGTGCGGTGCCACTGCTGGTCGTCGACGACTGGGCCTTGACCCAGAATGCCGCCATCCTCAACTACATCGCCGACATCGCCCCGCTTACCGGCCTGGGCGGCGATGGCAGCGCGCGCAGCCGCGCCGAGATCAATCGCTGGATCGCCTTTTCGAATGCCGATGTGCATCCGGCCTTCAAGCCCATCTTCGGCAGCACCGCCTATCTGCAGGACGAGGCCTTGATTGCGCGCAGCCAAGACGACGCACGCAGCAAGTTGCGCACGCTCTACACCCGCGTCGATGCACATCTGCAAGACCGCCAGTGGCTGGCCGGCGACAGCCATACCGGAGCCGATGCCTATCTGTTCGTGACGGTGCGTTGGGCCAACAAGGCAGGCGTGGATCTGAGCGGGCTGAGCGCACTGGATGCCTTCTTCCAGCGCATGCAGGCCGACGCCGATGTGCAGGCTGCGCTGTCGGCCGAAGGCCTGGCGTAAACGCCACCGCTGCCTGGTGACGCGACGTGGCTGCCAGCGATGTGCATCGCTGAAGATGCACGTCGCAAGGCACCCCGCCTCAGGCGCACCATCGCCGTGCATCGCATCGCTTGGCGAAACCAGCGGCATGCAGCCACAAAAAAACGCCGGGCAGTGCCCGGCGTTTTTTACTTGCGACACACGTATGACTCAGCCCAGCAGGTGCGACACGCCGCTGCGCTCTTCTTCCAGCTCGGCCAGGGTCTTGTCGATGTACTTCTGGCTGAAGTCGTCGATCGGCAGATCCTTGACGATGGTGTACTTGCCGTTTTCGGTGGTGACCGGGAAGCCGAACATCACGCCCTCCGGAATGCCGTAGGAACCGTCCGACGGCACGCCCATGGTGACCCACTTGCCGTTGCTGCCCAGCACCCAGTCGCGCACGTGATCGATGGCCGCATTGGCAGCCGACGCAGCCGAGGACAGGCCACGGGCTTCGATGATGGCCGCGCCGCGCTTGCCCACGGTCGGGATGAAGGTGGACGCATTCCATTCCTGGTCGTTGATCGCATCGCCGATGGAGGCGCCGTCAGCGGTGGCGAAACGGTAGTCCGGGTACATGGTCGGGCTGTGGTTGCCCCACACCACCAGCTTTTCGATGCCGCCGACCGGCTTGCCGAGCTTGGCCGAGAGCTGGCTCAGCGCGCGGTTGTGGTCCAGGCGCAGCATGGCGGTGAAATTCTTCGGGTCCAGGTCAGGCGCCGACTTCATCGCGATATAGGCATTGGTGTTGGCCGGGTTGCCGACCACCAGCACCTTGACGTCGCGCTTGGCGACCTTGTTCAACGCCGCGCCCTGCGCGGTGAAGATCTCCGCATTGGCCAGCAGCAGGTCCTTGCGCTCCATGCCAGGGCCGCGCGGACGCGAACCCACCAGCAAGGCGACATCGACGTCCTTGAATGCCACTTCGGCGTCGTCGGTACCGACCATGCCGGCCAGCAGCGGGAACGCGCAATCTTCCAGTTCCATCATCACGCCCTTGAGGGCGGCCTGCGCCTTCTCGAGCGGCAGTTCAAGCAACTGCAGGATGACCGGCTGATCCTTGCCCAGCATTTCGCCCGAGGCGATACGGAACAGCAGGGCATAGCCGATCTGGCCGGCGGCGCCGGTCACAGCAACACGAACAGGTGCTTTCATGGGGTGTTTCCTCTGCTAAAAAGCGTTGGTGGGGGTGGCGCGCTGGCGGGGCCCAGGGCCTGGCGGCGCGCGTTGACAAGCGAACGGCCGCACAGGGCGGCCGTTCGACAGGATGCGATCAGGCGGCGAGGATCTTGTTCCACTCCGCAACGCGGTCGGCCTTGGCGGCCAGCACGGCGTCGGTATCGCCTTCGATGGTGAGGGTGTTGATGGTGTCGCCCTGGGCAACGCTATCGACCACGTCCAGGCCCTGGGTGACCTTACCGAACACGGTGTGCTTGCCGTCCAGCCACGGCGTGGCGGTGTGGGTGATGAAGAACTGGCTGCCGTTGGTGTTGGGGCCGGCATTGGCCATGGACAGCACGCCGCGCTCGTGGCCGACGCCGTTATTGGTCTCGTCTTCGAACCGGTAACCCGGGCCGCCGCGGCCGGACCCTTCCGGGCAGCCGCCCTGGATCATGAAGTCGGCGATGACGCGGTGGAAGCTCAGGCCGTTGTAGAAGCCGCGCTTGGCCAGGTTGACGAAGTTGGCAACGGTCAGCGGCGCCTTCTCCGGGTACAGCTCGACGACGATCGGGCCGCGGGACGTGTCGAAAGTGGCGATCAGGGACATGGAAATCCTTGCAGGTTCTGGGGTGATCAACAGCCCATTAGGATACACCCGGGCGCGTGGACGACCGCGCGGATACGACCATGGTCCAACGCTCCTGCCTGCCACCGCGCCCGGTCCGTCACGCTGGCTGAATGGGCGATCTGAATCGACTTTGGTCAATTGGCAACGGCAGCGCAACGAAACCGCTATAATGTCGGGCTTACCTCATCTCAAGACTGGCGCCAGACAGGGGCCCTTTCCGCATGTCCATTGAAAAACTCCGCAATATCGCCATCGTCGCGCACGTCGACCATGGCAAGACCACCCTCGTCGACTGCCTGCTGAAGCAGTCCGGCACCCTGTCCGAACGCACCGTCTTGGCTGAGCGCGTGATGGACAGCAACGACCAGGAAAAGGAACGTGGCATCACGATCCTGGCCAAGAACACCGCCATCACCTGGCAGGGCAACCGCATCAACATCGTCGACACCCCGGGACACGCCGACTTCGGTGGCGAAGTCGAGCGCGTGCTGTCGATGGTGGACTCGGTGCTGATCCTGGTCGACGCGATGGACGGCCCGATGCCGCAGACCCGCTTCGTGACCCAGAAGGCCTTCGCGATGGGCTTCAAGCCGATCGTGGTGGTCAACAAGATCGACCGTCCCGGCGCACGCCCGGACTGGGTGATCGACCAGGTGTTCGACCTGTTCGACAAGCTCGGTGCCACCGACGAACAGCTGGACTTCCCGATCGTCTACACCTCCGCACTGAACGGCTACGCCAGCCTGGATTCGGACGTGCGCGACGGCGACATGACTCCGCTGTACGAAGCGATCATGCAGCACGTGTCGGCCCCGGACGTTGACCCGGACGGCCCGTTCCAGATGCGCATCAGCCAGCTGGACTACAACAACTTCGTCGGCGTGATCGGCATCGGCCGCATCCAGCGCGGCGTGCTGAAGAAGAACATGCCGGTCAGCGTGATCGACCGCGAAGGCAAGAAGCGTCAAGGCAAGGTGCTGCAGGTGCTGGGCTTCCTCGGCCTGGAACGCATCGAGCAGGACACCGCCGAGGCTGGCGACATCGTGGCCATCTCCGGCATCCAGGAACTGACCATCTCCGACACCGTGTGTGCGCTCGATCACCCCGAAGCGCTGCCGGCGCTGACCGTGGACGAGCCCACCATCTCGATGACCTTCCAGGTCAACAACTCGCCGTTCGCCGGCAACAAGGACTTGTCCGGCGGCAAGTTCCTGACCAGCCGCCAGCTGCGCGACCGTCTGGACCGCGAGAAGGTGCACAACGTGGCACTGAAGGTCGAGGAAGGTTCCGACGCCGACAAGTTCCTGGTCTCCGGCCGTGGCGAACTGCACCTGTCGGTGCTGATCGAAAACATGCGCCGTGAAGGCTACGAGCTGGCCGTGTCGCGCCCGGAAGTCATCATCAAGGAAATCGACGGCAAGCTGATGGAGCCGATCGAACAGCTGGTGGTGGACATCGAAGAACAGCACCAGGGCGGCGTGATGGAAAAGCTGGGCACCCGCAAGGGCCAGCTGAAGAACATGGAGCCGGACGGCAAGGGCCGCGTGCGTCTGGATTACATGATCCCGGCGCGCGGCCTGATCGGCTTCCAGAACGAATTCCGCACCCTGACCCAGGGCTCGGGCCTGCTGTTCCACGTGTTCGACCATTACGGTCCGAAGGAACAGGGCGCCATCGCCAAGCGCCAGAACGGCGTGATGATTGCCAATGCACCGGGCGCAACGCCGGCCTATGCACTGGGGCCGTTGGAAGAGCGTGGCCGCCTGTTCGCCGCTGAAGGCGACAACGTGTACGAAGGCCAGCTGATCGGCATCCACTCCAAGGACAACGATCTGACCGTCAACGCCATCAAGACCAAGCCGCTGACCAACATGCGCGCTTCGGGCAAGGACGATGCGATCAAGCTGACCCCGGCAATCAAGTACACGCTGGAACAGGCGCTGGACTTCATCGAGGACGACGAGCTGGTGGAAGTCACCCCGAAGGAAATCCGCCTGCGCAAGAAGTTCCTGACTGAAAGCGACCGTAAGCGCGCTGGCCGTTCCGGCTAAGCACTGACGACCACTGTCGTGAGCAACACGCCCTACAGCCCGGATGCGCGCGCGCATCCGGGCCTCCACGCGATCGCCTTGCTGGAGGCGGTCAAGGGCACGCTTGCGTTGCTGGCGGCGACGGGCCTGGAAATTCTGGGCCCGCTTCCGTTGCAGCATGCGGTCAGTACGCTGATCCGCCGTTTCAATCTGGACCCCGACCACGGCGCACTGCCGTCGTTGCTCAAGACCATCAACCCCGATGCCGTACACCTGGCTGCCGCGGCCATGCTGGCCTATGGCCTGCTGCATGTGGTCGAAGCGTGGGGCCTGTGGCGTGCCCGGGCCTGGGCCTCGGTGCTGGGCTGCCTGTCGGCGGCCATCTATCTGCCTTTCGATATCTACGCCATCGTCCGCCATCCCGGCTGGACCGCCTGGGCCGTGCTGGCGATCAATCTGATCGTGGTCGGCGTATTGGCGCGCGATCTGGTCCGGCGTCGGCGCCGCTGACCCGCCCTGCCCGTCTGCGGGCACGTCTTATCCGTTGTCACCCCGACGCAGCGGCGTTAGCCTGCGGACAGTTCCCGGGGAAGATCATCCATGCGATCCACCGTCCTGTCCTTTGCGCTGTCGCTGGCCTTGTGCAGCTGCGCGCATGCCGATGACCCGGCACGCCCGGCAACCGCAGCCGCTCCGTCTACCGCTACGCTCGATCTGGTCGATGCCGATGTCGCCGGCCTGCAGGCCCGCATGCGTGATGGCAGCACCACCAGCCTGGCGCTGACGCGCGGCTATCTGCAGCGGATCGCCAGCATCGACCACGCCGGCCCGCAGCTCAACGCCGTGATCGAACTCAATCCACAGGCCGAAGCCGATGCGCGCACGCTGGATGCAGAGCGCCGCGCCGGCCGCGTGCGCGGGCCGCTGCATGGCATTCCGGTGCTGCTCAAGGACAACATCGACGCGCTGCCCATGGTCAACAGTGCCGGCTCGCTGGCCCTGGCCGGATCCCGCCCGACACGCGACGCCTTCCTGGTGCAGCGCCTGCGGGCGGCCGGCGCCGTGATCCTGGGCAAGACCAACCTGAGCGAGTGGGCCAACTTCCGCTCCACCCAGTCCAGCTCCGGCTGGAGCGCCCGCGGCGGGCTGACCCGCAATCCGTATGCGCTGGACCGTAACCCGTGCGGCTCCAGCGCCGGCACCGGCGCGGCGATCGCCGCCAGCCTGGCCACGCTCGGCATCGGCACCGAAACCGATGGCAGCATCACCTGCCCGGCCGCGGTCAATGGCCTGGTCGGACTCAAGCCGACCGTTGGCCTGGTCAGCCGCGACGGCATCATTCCAATCTCGGCCAGCCAGGACACCGCCGGGCCGATGACGCGCAGCGTGGCCGACGCGGCCGCGCTGCTTCAGGCCATCGTCGCACCCGACCCGCAGGACCTGGCCACGCGCACTGCGCCGTTGTCCACTCCAGACTATCTCGCCCACCTCAAACCCGACGGCCTGCGCGGCGCGCGCCTGGGCCTGCTGCGCAATCCACTGCGCGAGGATCCCGCGATCGCCGCCGCATTGGATCGCGCCGTACAGACCTTGCGCGCGGCAGGTGCCACGGTGGTTGAGGCTGCCCTGGTCACGGATGGCAAGTGGGATGCTGCTGAGCAGATGGTCTTACTGGTCGAATTCAAGGCCGGCTTGAATGCCTACCTGCGCAGCCATGCCGCGCCGGTCAAGGATCTGGAGGCCCTGATTGCCTTCAATCGCGCCAATGCGCAGCGCGAAATGCTTTACTTCGGCCAGGAGTTGTTCGAGCAGGCGCAGGCTGCGCCGGGCCTGGAGGACCCGGGCTATCTGCGCGCGCGTGCCAGCGCCAGACGGCTCGCTGGCGAACAAGGCATCGACGCGGCCTTGAAGGCCGACCGCCTGGACGCGCTGATCGTGCCGACCACCGGCGCCGCCTGGGTCACCACGCTCGGCAAGGGCGACACCTTTCCCGGTGCCGGCTACGGCGCCGCGGCAGTGGCCGGGTATCCAAGCCTGAGCGTGCCGATGGGGCAGACCCAAGGCTTGCCGCTCGGACTGCTATTCATGGGCACTGCCTGGAGCGAGCCTCGCCTGATCGAACTGGCCTATGCCTACGAGCAACGCAGCCACGCGCGGTTCGCGCCCGGCTACGCGCCGAGCGCACCGCCGGCGGCACCGGGCGCATCGCAACCGAAGACGGCCGACTGACTACACCGCAAGGCAACGCGGCGGCGGTACGGACATCGACGCAGTGAGGCGGCATTAGCCGGCTGTCGCGCTGCTCGCCGTCCAGGCAGCTGCGCATCGTCGTCCGTCCGATGCGCAGCCTGGCGAACCGCTTGGCCCCCGACGCACACCGACGCGACCAGGCATGCTGCCGGCAACGCTAGATCGATGCTGCAGGCTCGCCGTCTTCCGCACCCGGCGAACGCACGCTCTCTGGCGAGATCGGTTCTGCGGCACGCGACACCGGCTTTTCCTGTGCCGCAATCTCGGCGCGGATCCTGGGCAGCGCATAGGCGTGCTCGCGGGTCAGGAAGTCGATCATGCGTTCGCGCACCAGGCAGCGCAGATCGAACGCATCGCCGGAATTGCGCGCGCTTACCAGCAATCGCACCTGGATGGTGTTGTCGCTGGTATCGGTGATCTGGGTGACGCAGACGCGGCCATCCCACAGCGGCTCGCTCTGACAGATGCGTTCCAGTTCCGCGCGCACCGCCGCGATCGGCGTGCGGTAATCCAGCCACAGGAACGCGGTGCCGAGCAGGTCCGCACTGGCGCGCGTCCAGTTCTGGAACGGGTTTTCGATGAACCAGGTCAGCGGCACCACCATGCGCCGCTCATCCCAGATCCGCACCACCACATACGAACTGCCGATCTCTTCGATACGGCCCCACTCGCCTTCGACGATCACCACATCGTCCAGACGGATCGGCTGGGTCAACGCAATCTGCAATCCGGCGATCAGGTTGCCGAACACCGGCTTGGCCGCAATACCGGCCACCAGCCCGATGATGCCGGCCGAGGCCAGCAAGGTCTTGCCGATCTGGCGTACTTGCTCAAAGCCCAGCAGCACCACCGAAATGCCGAGCAGGATCACCGTGCCCATCACGACGCGGCTCAGCACCCGCGTCTGGGTCTGGATGCGTCGGGCGGTGAGGTTATCGGAGACTTCGATCGGATTGCTGCGCAGGATCGCCGCTTCGCCGGCCGCCACCGCGCGTACCAGCAACCAGGTTACGCAGCCGACGATGCCGACATGCAACAGATGCTGCACTGCCGCCAGCGCCTTGCCGGTCAGCGGCGTGGCCTCGGTGGCAACACCCAGGAACAACAGCGGCAGGATGAACGCCGCCGGCAGCGTGATCACGCGGATGATGCGCGCACGGCGGTAGTCGCGGCCCTGCATGCGGCGAAACAGCCACAGCATCAGCGCCCAGGTGCCAGCACCGGCCAGCAGCGCGGCGCCAAGCGGGATTGCGTATTCGCGGATGACGTTCCAATCGGCAGTCAAACCGTTCCTCCTGTGGGGGGAGAGAGGGATGGCTGCCAGAGCATGCCGCAAGCGGCATGAGCGTCACGTCATGCGCACACGCCGCTCATGCGCCCAGCGGTTGCGACGCCACCTGTTGCTGCTTGCGCACGATTGCCATCGCAATTTCCAGCGACTGTTCGTAGTTCAGCCGCGGATCCACGCTGGAGCGGTACGCGCGCTCCAGATCGCGCTCGGTCAACTCGCGCGCGCCACCGGTGCACTCGGTGACATCTTCGCCGGTGAGTTCCAGATGCACGCCACCCAGCCGCGTGCCGGCTGCCGCATGCAGGTCGAACGAGGTCTCCACCTCGCTGCGGATATTGTCGAAACGCCGGGTCTTGTAGCCATTTCCGGTGCTCTCGGTATTGCCGTGCATCGCATCGCACACCCACAGCACGCGGCGCCCGTCACGCTTGACCGCGTCCAGCAGCGGCGGCAGTTTTTCGGCAATCTGTGCAGCACCCATGCGATGGATGAAGCTCAGACGTCCCGGCTCGTCTTCGGGGTTGAGCACATCGATCAGGCGCAGCAGTTGGTCCGGCTGCACCGACGGCCCCACCTTGATCGCGATCGGATTGCGCACACCGCGCAGGTACTCCACGTGCGCGCCATCCAGCGCCGCGGTGCGCATGCCGATCCATGGGTAGTGCGTGCTGAGGTTGAACCAGCCCCACTGGCGCGGCACCTGCCGGGTCAGGCCTTCTTCGTACGGCAGCAGCAGTGCTTCGTGCGAGGTGTAGAAATCGATGCGATTGAGGTTGTACACCTCCGAGCCGGACAAGGCCTCCATGAAGCGCACCGCATCGCCGATCGAAGCCACCATCTTCTGGTAGTCCGCGGCCAGCGGCGAATAGCCCACCCAGTCCAGATTCCAGTACTCGGGATGGTGCAGGTCGGCGAAGCCGCCGTCGATCAAGGCGCGCACGAAATTCATCGTCATCGCCGAGCGCGAATGCGCGGTGATCATGCGGCGCGGATCGGGCACACGTGCCGCCTCGGTGAAGGCAGGCGCATTGATCACATCGCCGCGATAGCTCGGCAAGGTCACACCATCACGGGTTTCGGTATCGGCCGAGCGCGGCTTGGCGTATTGCCCGGCAAAGCGGCCCACCCTTACCACCGGCAGGCGCAGGCCGTGCACCAGCACCAGGCTCATCTGCAGCAGCACCTTGAGACGATTGGAAATGGTGCCCGATTCGCAATCGCTGAAATTTTCCGCACAGTCGCCGCCCTGCAGCAGGAAGCGCTTGCCTTCCTGGGCTTCGGCCAGCTGGCGCTTGAGCGCGAAGATCTCCCATGAGGTCACCAGCGGCGGCAGCTGTCCCAACTCGTCCATGGCCGCCTGCAACGCGCCCTGGTCCGGATACACCGGCAGCTGCAGCGCAGGTTTGCCGCGCCAGCTGCCGGGCGCCCACGACGAGGCAGCGGCATCGGAAACGGAAGTTGGGGCGGAAAGATTCATGACGAGGCTCCTGGACAGCCCGTGATGGTGGCAGAGCCGGGCGCGTCAGGCAAAGCAGCGATGCGAAGTCTACTGCCAGCATTGGGCGCCGTCGCCGACAGAACCTGCACTGCTACGGCGAACGCGACTGAACGGCAAGCAAAGCGCCCACAGCGGATACGACCTCCGATCTACGCCAGCGTCGCTCGCGAGCAGAATGTTGAGGGGTTACATATCCTCTCACTAGCCAATCGTGCGACCGCCATGCCCCCGGCCTGTCTCCGCTGCCATCGCCTCCATCCTGCTGTCCTCCGTCTCGGCCGCCGAGGCTACCGCCCCGCAGATCACCGAGCTGGATACCGTCTGTGCGAAAGCGCGGTGCAACCACGGGCTACCGCGTCCTCAGGTCGGCAGCAGGCCTCCGCCGCGAGGCTCCGGCCGCCGTCGCCATACATTCAACCGCACACCACGCGTCAGTGGTGAACCGAGCTGCGTCGTGCCTTGAAGCCGGCGTACAGCGCCCACAGCGCAAGCGAGACAAACCAGACCATGCTCCACATCGGCATGCTCAGGCCCAGAAAACGCCAATCGATGTTGCCGCAGTCACCAGTGCCGGTCAGCACGGTACGGAACACTTCAAATGGCCCCATCGTCTCGCTCAGAAAGCTGAGCGGCGGACCGCACGACGACATCATGTCCTTGGGGCGGATCTGCACCCAGACATGCCGCGCCGCGATGCCCATGCCCACGCCTGCCGCAATGAAGCTCAACACCCCGTAGACCTTGCGCGCCCCAGCGCGCCGCGGCCCATGCAATGCGCCCAGCAGGAAGAACACGGCCAGGGCGGCAAACGCGATGCGCTGGAAGATGCACAGCGGGCATGGTTCGAGTCCAAGGTGCAACTGCACATAGATCGCATAGGCCAGCAGTCCTGCACACGCGAGAAAGCCCAACAGAAACTGCGCCCGAAAACCCCAACGAAATGGATTCATCGTTACTGCTTGCCTAGGTTCGAGCCCCGATTATCAGTCATCGCCGCGGCCGTGACCACGCATGCCTCCACGTGCCCCGTCGCATGCTGCGAAGAACGCCGCAGGCCAGCCTGACGACTCAGTCTGCATCCGGCCACTGCGCTCTGCCGATCGACGGCACGCACCCCGAACGCGCCCGCAACCCATGCACGGAGCAGGGCAATACCCCTCGCGCAGCATCCTAAACGCGCTGACGGACACCTGCCGCACATGGCGAGTACATGCCAAACAAAAAGCCCGGCATCAGCCGGGCTTTTCGAGAATCCTGCAGGTGAGATCCGATTACTCGGCCACTTCCTCTGCCACGACCGGACGGTCGACCAGCTCGACATACGCCATCGGCGCATTGTCACCGGCACGGAAGCCGGCCTTCAGGATGCGCAGGTAGCCGCCGGGACGGGTCGCGTAACGCGGGCCCAGTTCGACGAACAGCTTGCCCACTGCTTCCTTGTCGCGCAGGCGGGCAAACGCCAGCCGACGGTTGGCAACGCCATCGACCTTGCCGATGGTGATCAGCGGCTCGGCGACGCGACGCAGTTCCTTGGCCTTCGGCAAGGTGGTCTTGATCAGCTCGTGCTTGAACAGCGAAGCGGCCATATTGCGGAACATGGCTTCGCGGTGCGCGCTGGTGCGGTTGAACTTACGACCGGATTTCTGGTGACGCATGAGTGTGATTTCCTAAAGAATGTTGAGACTGCTTTGAGAGACGTTGTCGCCATCCTGGCGCTGTTGAATGGACTGCGGTTGGTCCGAGCCGGCCGTCCTTTGACCGGATGTCATCGCGGGCTCTGGCCCGTCGATGTAAAAAACAGCATGGGCGCCCGAAGACGCCCATGCCTTGATGCATTAACCAAGCATGCCGTGCTGGGCGACGCCGGCCGGCGGCCAGTTCTCCAGCTTCATGCCCAGTGCAAGGCCGCGCTGTGCCAGCACTTCCTTGATTTCGGTGAGCGACTTCTTGCCCAGATTCGGGGTCTTGAGCAGCTCCACTTCGGTCTTCTGGATCAGATCGCCGATGTAGTAGATGCTCTCGGCCTTCAGGCAGTTGGCCGAACGCACGGTCAGCTCGAGGTCGTCGATCGGGCGCAGCAGCACCGGATCCACGCCGCTGGCAGCCGGCTTGGCCGCACCGCGATCGCGGTGGGTGAAATCGCCGAACACCGACAGCTGATCGCTGAGGATGTCGGCGGCGGTGCGCACGGCTTCCTCGGCATCGATCGTGCCATTGGTTTCGATATCGATGACCAGCTTGTCGAGGTCGGTACGCTGTTCGACGCGTGCAGCTTCCACGGCGTAAGCAACGCGACGCACCGGCGAGAACGACGCATCCAGCATCAGGCGACCGATGGTACGGGTCTCCTCGTCCGGACGACGACGCGCAGCAGCCGGCTGGTAGCCAAACCCACGCTCGATCTTGAGGCGCATGTTCAGTGCGGTGTCTTTGGTCAGGTGGCAGATCACGTGGTCGCCGTTGATGATCTCAACGTTGTGATCGGTCCTGATGTCGGCCGCAGTGACCGTGCCCGGACCCTGCTTGGACAACGACAGCGTGGCGCTATCGCCACTGTGCATACGAATGGCCACATCCTTCAGGTTCAGCAGGACGTCAAGCACGTCTTCCTGCAAACCTTCGACCGTGGTGTACTCGTGCAGCACGCCGTCGATCTCGACCTCGGTGATCGCAAAACCGGGGATCGACGACAACAACACACGACGCAGGGCATTGCCCAGCGTGTGCCCGTAACCGCGCTCCAAGGGTTCGATCACGACCTTGGCACGGTTGTCGGTAAGACGTTCGATCTGCGGACCACGGGGGCGCAGAACCTGGTTGGCGGTAACCGTCATGTTGCGGGGTCTCCTGCGAACCTCCGGCAATGCCGGAGGCTCTCCAATGTGAATTACTTCGAATACAACTCGACGATCAGCGCTTCGTTGATATCCGAAGGCAGGTCAGCGCGATCCGGAACGGCCTTGAACACGCCGCTGAACTTCTTCGAATCGACTTCAACCCACGACGGCGTCATGTCGTGCTGCTCAGCCACGGTCAGGGCTTCCTGCACGCGGAGCTGCTTCTGTGCCTTTTCCGACAGCGTGATCGCATCGCCAGCCTTGATCTGGTACGAGGCCAGATTCACCGACTTGCCATTGACCAGCACGCCACGGTGCGACACCAGCTGGCGCGCGGCCGGACGGGTGACGGCAAAGCCCATGCGGTAGCACACGTTGTCCAGACGGGTTTCCAACAACTGCAGCAGGTTCTCGCCGGTGTTGCCCTTCTTGGTCGAGGCCTTCTTGTAGTAGTTGCGGAACTGACGTTCCAGCAGACCGTAGATACGCTTGACCTTCTGCTTTTCACGCAGCTGGGTGGCGTAGTCGGAGAGCTTGCCCTTGCGAGCCGCGCCGTGCTGGCCGGGCTTCTGCTCAAGCTTGCACTTGGAGTCCAGCGCACGCGCCGGGCTCTTGAGGGAAAGGTCGGCGCCTTCGCGGCGGGCGAGCTTACAGGTAGGACCGATATAACGAGCCATTTCTTATCGCTCCCTTTAGACGCGACGCTTCTTCGGCGGACGGCACCCGTTGTGCGGGATTGGCGTCACGTCGATGATGTTGGTGATCTTGTAGCCCACGTTGTTCAACGAACGCACGGCCGACTCACGGCCCGGACCCGGACCCTTGATACGTACTTCCAGCGACTTCACGCCGTAGTCGAGCGCAGCGCGGCCAGCCTTTTCGGCGGCAACCTGAGCAGCGAACGGGGTCGACTTGCGCGAACCACGGAAACCGGCGCCGCCGGACGTAGCCCACGACAGTGCATTGCCCTGGCGATCGGTGATGGTGACGATGGTGTTGTTGAACGAAGCGTGGACGTGAGCGACGCCGTCAGTGATGACGCGCTTGATCTTCTTCTTCGTTTTCTTTTCTGCTGGCTTGGCCATGATCTATCCCTTACTTCCTGATCGCCTTGCGCGGACCCTTACGGGTGCGGGCGTTGGTACGGGTGCGCTGACCACGCAGCGGGAGACCACGGCGATGACGCAGACCGCGATAGCAGCCCAGGTCCATCAGTCGCTTGATTGCGATACCGATTTCGCGGCGCAGGTCGCCTTCGACGACATACTTGCCGACTTCGGCGCGCAGGCGCTCGATTTCGGGTTCGGACAGATCACGAATCTTCGTGGTCGAGGTAACGCCTGCGGATTCGCAGAGCTTCTTCGAACGGGTACGGCCGATGCCGTAGATGCTTTGCAACCCGACCCAGACGTGCTTCTGGGCTGGCAGGTTGACGCCTGCAATACGCGCCATGACGCGATTCTCCAACTGAGTGATGGCCCGACAGCGCCCAGGCGCCATCCGGCAGGATGGATCAAAAGTGAACTCGGAATTATAGCAAGGCCTCGGATTGCTTTGAAGCCCGTGGAACCAGAGGTTCCATGGACCCGGCGTGGGGAGTGTGCCCTCGCTCCGGCGCCGGACGGTGTTGATCCAGAAAACCTCTCCGAATCGCCTGTGCTACTCCCGCACAGGACCACCCCGTCACACCCGCGCGCGAGACGTCGCGCGAGCCGCCCTTCTGATCGGAAGATCGTGGCCCGGGAACCAGGCCGTCTTCACGTAATGAAGATCTAGTGTACCACTTAACCGCGCGCCAGACCGCCGCGCGAGCCGCCCTTGAGGTTGGCCTTCTTCAGCAAGCTCTCATACTGATGCGACATCAGGTGCGCCTGGATCTGGGCAATGAAGTCCATCACCACCACCACCGCAATTAGCAACGAGGTACCGCCGAAATGGAACGAGGTGCCGAACTGCGTGCGCATGATTTCCGGCAGCAGGCAGACGATCACCAGATACAACGAGCCGGCTGCGGTCAGACGGGTCAGCACGCCATCAACATAGTCGGCCGTCGCCTTGCCCGGACGGATGCCCGGAATCAACGCGCCCGACTTCTTGAGGTTGTCGGCAGTTTCCTGCGAGTTGAACACCAGCGCGGTGTAGAAGAATGCAAAACCAATGATCAGCGCCGCAAACACCAGCATGTGCACCGGCTCGCCAGGACCCAGCGCGTTGGCGATCTTCTGCAACCACGAGCCCACACCGCTACCCGACGCCGCCTGACCCGACCACATCGACAGCGTCGCCGGGAATGCCAGGATGCTGGATGCAAAGATCGGCGGGATCACGCCGGCCATGTTGAGCTTCAACGGCAGGAACGAGGTCTGGTTCATGTACGCATTGCGACCGCCCTGGCGGCGCGCGTAGTTGACCGTGATCCGCCGCTGCCCGCGCTCGACGAACACCACGAACAGCGTAAACGCCAGGATGGTGATGACGATCAACAGCAGCGAGATGAAACTCAGATTGCCTTCGCGGAACGCCTCGACCGTCTGGATCGCAGCAGACGGAAGACCCGCCACGATGCCCGCGAAGATGATCAGCGATACACCGTTACCGATGCCACGCTCGGTCACCTGCTCGCCAACCCACATCAGGAAGATGGTACCGGCGGTCAACGCAATCACCGCAGTGAGCACGAAACCCATGCCCGGCGCATACACGACGGGAGCGCCACCCGGCGCGGTCTGATTCTGCAGCGCCAGCGCGATACTACCGCCCTGCACCACTGCCAGCAGCACCGCACCGATACGCGAATACTGGGTGATCTTGCGTCGGCCGGACTCACCTTCTTTCTGCATCGCCTTGAGCGCGGGAAAGATGTGCGTGGCCAACTGGATCACGATCGACGCCGAGATATACGGCATCACATTCAACGCAAAAATACTGAAACGGTGCAGGGCGCCGCCCGAGAACATGTTGAACATGTCCACGATGCCGCCGCCCTGCGCCTGCATCAACGAAAGCATGGCATCGGGATTCACGCCCGGCACCGGCACATAGCAGCCGATGCGATAGACGATCAATGCCCCGAGGACGAACAGCAGCCGCTGGCGAAGTTCCGTGAACTTGCCGAGCCCGCCACCGAGGTTACCAATGCCAGCCTGCGCCATCTGCCGATTACTCCTCTACGCTGCCGCCGGCAGCTTCGATTGCTGCCTTGGCGCCTGCGGTTGCCGCAACGCCCTTCAGTACGAACTTCTTGCTCAGCTCGCCCTTCAGCACGATCTTCGCCTTCTTGGCGCGGCTCGGGACCAGATTGGCCGCACGCAGCGCTGCGAAATCGACATCACCGGCGTCCAGCTTGTCCAACTGATACGACAACACTTCAGCGGTGTCGCGCGCCATCTTGGAGCGGAAACCGATCTTCGGCAGACGACGCTGCATCGGGGTCTGGCCGCCTTCGAAGCCGGCCTTGATCTTGCCGCCACCCTTACGAGCGAACGAACCCTTGTGACCGCGACCAGCGGTCTTGCCGAGGCCGGAACCGATACCACGACCGACGCGGGTACGCTCGGTACGTGCGCCATCGGCGGGCTTGAGGTCATTAAGACGCAGAGTCATGGGATTACTCCTCAACCTTGACGAGGTAGTGAACCGTATTGATCAGGCCACGCACCTGCGGGCTGTCCTTCAGTTCACGCACATCGTTGAGCTTATTCAGGCCCAACGCACGCACCGACAGACGGTGACGCGACTGGGTTCCACGCAGGCCACGCACCAGGCGCACCTTCACGGTCTTGTTGGTGTCCTTAGCCATGGTTGAGCTCCTCCACCTTCTTGCCGCGCTTGGCCGCAACACGCGCCGGCGACTGTACTTCCGACAGACCCTTCAGGGTTGCACGGACCAGGTTGATCGGATTACGCGAACCAACAGCCTTGGCCAGCACGTTCTTGACGCCGACCGCTTCCAGCACTGCGCGCATGGCGCCGCCTGCGATGACGCCCGTACCTTCCGAAGCCGGCTGCATGTACACGCGTGCTGCGCCATGGCCCGACTTGACGGCATGCCACAAGGTGCCGTTATTCAGATCGACAGTGGCCAGGTTCTTGCGCGCCTGCTCCATCGACTTCTGGATGGCAACCGGCACTTCGCGCGCCTTGCCATAACCGAAACCGACCTTGCCCAGACCATCGCCGACCACGGTCAGCGCGGTGAAGGTGAACTGGCGGCCGCCCTTGACCGTCTTGCTGACGCGGTTGACCGCAACCAGCTTTTCGATCATGCCATCGTCGACTTTCTCTTCGCGGTTACGGTCGCGATCACGACCCCGCGGTGCACGTTCTTCTGCCATCTTGATTCCTTGATTGATTGAGTATGTACGGCTCGAAGCCGCTTATGGTTGTGGAGTCACGCAGTGTTCCCGATGCCGCTGCAAAAGAACGGGTCGGTCCGGCATCTCCCTGCCGGCGGTATCGCGGATGTGGTCCATGACCACATCCGCAGCAGTACTTAGAACTGCAGGCCGCCTTCGCGAGCTGCGTCGGCGAGCGCCTTGATGCGGCCATGATAGCGATAGCCCGAGCGGTCGAAGGCGACCTTCTCGATGCCAGCAGCCTTGGCGCGCTCGGCGATCAGCTTGCCGACCTTGACGGCCGCATCGCTGTTCTTGCCGTTCTTCAGGCCGTCCTTGACGTCGGCCTGCAGGGTGTTAGCAGCAGCGATCACCTTGGAGCCGTCGGCAGTGAAGACCTGCGCGTACAGGTGCTGACCGGTGCGCAGCACCGACAGACGGGCGACGCCCAGCTCACGGATGTGTGCACGGGTCGATTTGGCACGACGCAGGCGGGCAATATTCTTGTTGATGCTCATGATATGTGTCCTACGGAAGCTGAAGGAAGAGCGCGTTCCTGTCAAAAGTCCGCACATGGATGTGCGGGCTCTTGCGAGGGACTCGCCATTAAGCCTTCTTGGCTTCCTTGCGAATGATGACTTCACCGGCGTACTTCACACCCTTGCCCTTATAGGGCTCCGGCGGACGGAAACCGCGGATCTTGGCGGCGACTTCGCCAACGCGCTGCTTGTCGGCACCCTGGACCACAATTTCGGTCTGGGTCGGGGTCGACAGCGTGATGCCTTCCGGCGCCACGAACACCAACGGGTGCGAGAAACCGAGCGCCAGGCTCAGGTCCTTGCCCTGCATGGCGGCACGGTAACCGACGCCGACCAGCTCGAGCTTGCGCTCGAAGCCCTCGGACACACCCTTGACCATATTGGCCAGGATGGCGCGCACGGTGCCGGTGATGGCGATCTGCGACGGATCATTGGCCGACAGCGTGGCGACGTCGCCATCGATGGCGATTTCCACACCCACCGGCTTGGGCAGGGTCAGGGTGCCCTTCGGGCCCTTGACGCTGACCAGCTCAGGCTGGACGTTAAGCTCAACACCCTTCGGAAGGGACACAGGCTTCTTGGCTACACGGGACATGTTCGATTCCTTCCCTTAGGCCACGAAGCACAGGACTTCACCACCAACGCCGGCTTCGCGAGCCTGCGCATCGGTCATGATGCCCTTCGACGTGGAGATGATGGCGATACCCAGGCCACCCAGGACCTTGGGCAGCTCGGTCTTGCCGCGGTACTGGCGCAGACCCGAGCGCGAGAAACGCTTCAGGGTCTCGATGACCGGGCGGCCTTCGAAATACTTCAGCACGATTTCCAGCTCCGACTTGTTGTTTTCGGTGGCCGTAACGCGCAGGTCGGTGATGTAACCCTCGTCCTTCAGGACCTGGGCGATCGCAACCTTGATCTTGGACGACGGCAATTTCACCGTCTGCTTACCAACCGCGGCCGCATTCTTGATGCGAACCAGCAGGTCGGCGATGGGATCAGTCATGCTCATATGAGTACCTTTGAGTGCACCGATATCCGCTTTCGCGAAAATCTTGTGTTTTCCTGGGGATGGGCCAGGACCCTTGACGCCACGTCAAACCCACACGGGCAAGACAGAAGCGGAAGTATACGACAAAAGAGCCCGACTTGCGTCGGACTCCCTTGTTGAACAGAACAATCCTGCTCAAACCGGCCGCGAGCGGCCGGGCTGCTGTTACCAGCTTGCCTTGCGCAGGCCCGGAACGTCGCCGTTCATTGTGGCTTTACGCAGCATGTTGCGACCCAGACCGAACTTGCGGTAGACACCGCGCGGACGACCCGACAGCTCGCAACGGTTGCGGTGGCGGCTCGGCGACGAATCGCGCGGCAGCTTCTGCAACTTGGTCGACGCATCGATCTTCTCTTCGTAGGACGCATCCTGACTGGAGAGGATCTTCTTCAGCGCATCACGCTTGCCGGCGAACTTCTTGGCCAGCTTCGCGCGCTTGATGTCGCGGTGGATCATGGAGGTCTTTGCCATTTCGGATGTCCTCTATGGTCAGTTACGGAACGGGAACTTGAACGCTGCCAGCAGCGCCTTCGCTTCCGCATCCGTCTTGGCGGTGGTGGTGATGGCGATATCCATACCGCGGATCGCGTCGACGGCGTCGAAGTCGATTTCCGGGAAGATGATCTGTTCCTTCACACCCATGTTGAAATTGCCACGACCGTCGAAGGAACGACCGGACACACCACGGAAGTCGCGCACGCGCGGCAACGAGATGTTGATCAGGCGATCCAGGAACTCGTACATCTTGGCGCGACGCAAGGTGGTCTTGCAGCCGATCGGCCAACCGTCACGAATCTTGAACGATGCGACCGAAACGCGCGACTTGGTGACCACCGGCTTCTGGCCAGAGATCTTGGACATGTCGGCGACCGCATTTTCCAGAATCTTCTTGTTGGTAGCCGCCTCGCCCACGCCCATGTTGAGCGTGACCTTGACCAGCTTCGGCACTTCCATCGGATTGGTGTAGCCGAATTCCTTCATCAGGGCCGGCACCACGTTTTCCTTGTAAAACTTTTCGAGACGAGTGTTCATGATCTCATTCCTCAGGCGTCGAGCGCCTCACCGCTGGAGCGGAACACACGCAATTTGCGTCCATCCTCCAGCACCTTGAAGCCAACGCGCTCGCCCTTGCCCGTTGCCGGGTTGACGATATTGACGTTGGAGATATGGATCGACGCTTCACGCTCGACCACGCCGCCGGCGACACCCGCCTGCGGGTTCGGCTTGGTGTGGCGCTTGATGACGTTGGCGTTGGAGACGATCACGCGATCGCCGTCCACACGCACCACTTCACCCTGCTTACCCTTGTCCTTGCCGGTGTTGATGACGACCTGGTCGCCCTTCTTGATACGGTTAGCCATGTGTATGTCCTCCGCTCACAGCACTTCGGGAGCGAGCGAGACGATCTTCATGAACTTCTCGGAACGCAGCTCGCGCGTCACCGGCCCGAAGATGCGGGTCCCGATCGGCTCCTGCTTGTTGTTCAACAGCACAGCGGCATTGCCATCGAAGCGGATCAGCGAACCGTCGGGACGGCGCACACCCTTGCGGGTACGCACCACAACGGCGTCGTAGACTTCGCCCTTCTTGACCTTGCCACGCGGAATGGCGTCCTTGACGGTCACCTTGATGATGTCACCGATGTGTGCGTAGCGGCGCTTGGAGCCGCCCAGCACCTTGATGCACATCACTTCCTTGGCACCCGAATTGTCGGCGACATCGAGGTAGCTCTGCATCTGGATCATGATTCAGATCTCCCTTATTCGGCCGAACGGGTGACGATTTCCACCACCCGCCAGTTCTTGGTCTTGGACATCGGAGCAATCTCGGTCACACGCACGACATCGCCTTCATTGCAGGCATTGTCGGCATCGTGTGCGTGCAGCTTGGTCGAGCGCTTGATGTACTTGCCGTACAGAGCATGCTTGACCTGGCGCTCCACCAACACGGTGACCGTCTTGTCCATCTTGTTGCTGACGACACGGCCTTCGACCGTGCGCAGCGTTTGCTTTTCGTTATTGTCGCTCATCGCGGCCGTCCTTACTTGGTGCTGCCGAGCAGGTGCTTGACGCGAGCAATCTCGCGGCGCACCCGGCGGGTTTCGTGGGTCTTCGGCAGCTGGCCGGTGACCTGCTGCATACGGAGCGAGAACTGCTCCTTACGCAGGTCGGTCAGGTGGGCCTTCAGTTCGTCAGCCGACTTTTCGCGGAGTTGTTTGATATCCATCAGCGCACCGTCCGGGTCACGAAAGTGGTCGTCACCGAGAGTTTGGCAGCGGCAAGGCGAAATGCCTCACGTGCGGTCTCTTCGGGAATCCCCTCGATTTCATAGATCATGCGGCCCGGCTGAATCTGCGCGACCCAGTACTCCACGTTACCCTTACCGGAGCCCATGCGGACTTCGATCGGCTTCTTGGTGATCGGCTTGTCGGGGAACACACGGATCCACATCTTGCCGCCCTTCTTGACATGGCGGCTGATGGTGCGACGTGCTGCTTCAATCTGGCGCGCAGTCAGCTGACCGTGCGCCGTGGCCTTGAGGCCGTATTCGCCGAAGCTGACGGCGTTTCCGCTCCATGCCAGGCCGTCATTACGGCCCTTGTGCATCTTGCGATATTTGGTTCGCTTGGGTTGCAACATTGCCGTTACCTCGCTTCACGAGCCGGGCGCGACGGGCGGTCACCACGGTCGCCGCGATCGTTACGATCGTTGCGCGGGCTGTCGTCCTGCTTTTCCTGGCCAACCTGGGAGAAGTCGAAAACCTCGCCCTTATAGATCCAGACCTTGATACCGATGATGCCGTACGTCGTGGACGCCTCGGCAAAACCGTAATCAATGTCGGCACGTAGCGTGTGCAGCGGCACGCGACCTTCGCGGTACCACTCCGAACGGGCGATTTCTGCACCGTTGAGGCGGCCAGCCACGTTGACCTTAATGCCCAGGGCACTCAAGCGCATCGCGTTACCGACCGAGCGCTTCATTGCGCGGCGGAACATGATGCGACGCTCGAGCTGCTGCGCGATCGACTCGGCGACCAGCTGCGCATCCAGCTCCGGCTTGCGCACTTCGGTGACGTTGATGTGCGCCGGAACGCCCATCAGTTCGCTCACTTCCTTACGCAGCTTTTCAATATCCTCACCACGCTTGCCGATCACCACGCCCGGACGGGCGGTGTGAATGGTGACGCGGGCGGTTTTGGCAGGGCGCTCGATCAAGATCTTGCTGACACCTGCCTGCGCGAGCTTCTTGCGCAGCATTTCACGCACTTTCAGGTCGGCTGCCAGGTAACCGGCGAAGTCGCCCTTGTTTGCGTACCACTTGGAGTTCCAGTCTTTGGAGATACCAAGACGGATTCCAGTCGGATGAACTTTATGACCCATGGTCTTTTCCTTTCCGCTTACTTGGCGGCGCCGACAATCACAGTGATGTGACTGGTGCGCTTGAGGATGCGGGTACCGCGGCCTTTCGCCCGCGCCATGAAACGCTTCAGGGAGGGACCTTCATCAACCATGATGGTCTTGACCTTCAGCTCGTCGACATCCGCGCCCTGATTGTTCTCGGCATTGGCGATCGCCGACTCCACCACCTTTTTGATCAGGTGTGCAGCCTTCTTGTCCGAGAACTTCAGCAGATTGACCGCACGCTCGGCGGACAAACCACGCACCTGGTCAGCGACCAGGCGGGCCTTCTGCGGGGAGATGCGCGCGGTGCGCAGGATTGCTTTCGCTTCCATCGTCATCTCTCCTTACCTGCCCGACTTCTTGTCGCCACCGTGACCCTTGAAGGTCCGGGTGACGGCAAATTCGCCGAGCTTGTGGCCGACCATATTCTCGTTGACGAGCACCGGAATGTGGTTCTTGCCGTTATGCACGGCGATGGTGATGCCTACCATTTCGGGCAGGATCATCGAACGGCGCGACCAAGTCTTGATCGGCTTCTTGCTACCCGCAGCGGACTCCACCTTCTTTGCAAGGTGGTGATCGACGAACGGGCCCTTCTTAAGTGAACGTGCCATGGTCGATTAGCCCCTACGATCGCGGACGATGAACTGCTGGGTGCGCTTGTTCTTGCGCGTCTTGTAACCCTTGGTCGGAACACCCCACGGGGTGACCGGATGCGGATTACCCTGACCAGCCTTCGCTTCACCACCACCGTGCGGGTGATCGACCGGGTTCATGGCCGCACCGCGAACGGTCGGGCGAACACCGCGCCAACGCTTGGCGCCGGCCTTGCCCAGCTTCTCGAGGTTGTGCTCGTCGTTGCCGACTTCGCCGATGGTGGCGCGGCATTCGACCGGCACCTTGCGCATTTCGCCCGAGCGCAGACGCAGCGTGGCATAGATGCCTTCGCGAGCGACCAGCTGGACGGCTGCACCGGCAGCACGTGCGATCTGAGCGCCCTTACCCGGCTTCAGCTCGATACCGTGAACCGTCGTACCGACCGGGATGTTGCGCAGCGGCAGCGTGTTACCGGTCTTGATCGGTGCATTGGCACCGGCAATGACCTGGTCGCCAGCCTTCAGGCCCTTCGGGGCGATGATGTAGCGACGCTCGCCATCGACGTAGCACAGCAGGGCGATATGGGCGGTACGGTTCGGATCGTATTCGATCCGCTCCACACGCGCCGGAATGCCTTCCTTGTTGCGCTTGAAGTCGATGATGCGGTAGTGCTGCTTGTGGCCACCACCGACGTGACGCACGGTGATGCGGCCGTGGTGGTTACGACCACCGGACTTGCTCTGCGAGTCGAGCAGCGCCGCGTGCGGTGCGCCCTTGTGCAGATCGGGAGTAACCACGCGCACGGCGGAACGACGGCCGGGAGAGGTGGGTTTGAACTTCATCAATGGCATGGGATGGACCTCAGGCCTTGGCCGTTACGTCGATGGACTGACCATCGACCAGGCGGACGTACGCCTTGCGCCAATTGCCACGGTTGCCAGCACGGTTACGGAAGGACTTGCTCTTGCCCTTGACGTTGACCACGTTGACTGCCTTGACCTTGACGTCGAACAGCTGCTCAACCGCGGCCTTTACATCGGCCTTGGTGGCGTCGTTCGAAACTTCGAAGACATACTGGTTGGAGATTTCCTGCAGGCGCGCGGTCTTTTCGGAGACTCGCGGAGCACGCAGCACGCTGAAGATTTTTTCGTTGCTGCTCATGCCAGCCACTCCTCGACCTTCTTGACCGCATCGGCGGTGATCACGACCGTATCGGCCCCGACCAGTGCGACCGGATCCAGACCCTGCACATCACGCACCTGCACATACGGCAGATTGCGGGCGGACAGATACAGGTGCTCGGAGGCTTCTTCGGTGACGATCAGCGGGCGCTTGCCCACATCCAGTCCCTTCAGCTTCTCGATCAGACCCTTGGTCTTGGTCGCTTCGAGGTCGAACGCGTCGACGATCATCAGACGACCCTGACGGTTCAACTCGGAGAAGATCGCGCAGATGGCCGCGCGGTACATCTTGCGGTTGACCTTCTGCTCGAAGCTGCGCGGCTTGGCCGCAAAGGTCACGCCGCCGCCGACGAAGATCGGAGCCGTCAGTGCGCCATGACGCGCGCCGCCGCCCTTCTGCTTCTTCGACTTCTTGGTCGTGCCCGCAACTTCCGAACGCGTCTTCTGTGCCTTGGTACCAGCGCGACCGGCGTTGCGATAAGCGACGACGACCTGGTGAACCAGATCCTCGCTGAATTCGCGACCGAACACGGCATCGGAGACCGAGACCTTGTTGTTGCTACCCGTGATAACGAGTTCCATCGTCATCTCTCCTTATGCCTTGCTCGCCGGACGGACGATCACGTCGCCACCAGCTGCGCCAGGCACGGCGCCGCGGATAGCAATCAGACCACGCTCGACGTCGACCTTGACCACTTCCAGGTTCTGCGTGCTTTGCTGCACGGCGCCCATGTGGCCCGACATCTTCTTACCCGGGAAAACACGACCCGGGGTCTGGCGTTGACCCAACGAACCCGGCGCGCGATGCGACAGCGAGTTACCGTGAGTTGCATCGCCCATACGGAAGTTGTAGCGCTTGATGGTGCCCTGGAAACCCTTACCCTTGGTGACGCCCTGGACGTCGACCTTCTGACCGACCTCGAAGATGTCCGCCTTGATTTCGCCGCCGACGGCGAAATCGCCGAGCTGCGCGTCTTCAACGCGGAATTCCCACAAGCCACGACCCGCTTCGACCTTCGCCTTGGCGAAGTGACCGGCGGCCGGCTTGTTGACCAGTGCGGCGCGACGCGCGCCAACGGTAATTTGCACGGCGCTGTAGCCGTCAACTTCGACGGTCTTGATCTGCGCGATGCGGTTCGGAGTTGCTTCGATCAGCGTGACCGGTACCGAGCGGCCGTCTTCAGTGAAGACGCGGCTCATACCAGCCTTGCGGCCCACGAAGCCCAACGAATATTTCTTCGTCATGGTCGTAGTCCTCAGGTGAGCTTGATCTGGACGTCGACGCCAGCCGCGAGTTCGAGCTTCATCAGCGCGTCCACGGTCTTGTCGTTGGGGTCGACGATATCGAGCACACGCTTGTGCGTGCGGGTTTCGTATTGGTCACGCGCATCCTTGTCGGCATGCGGGGATACGAGGATGGTGTAACGTTCGATCTTGGTCGGCAGCGGGATCGGGCCACGCACTTGCGCGCCGGTCCGCTTGGCCGTTTCGACGATCTCGCTGGCCGAACGGTCGATCAAACGATGATCGAACGCCTTCAACCGAATCCGGATCTTTTGTTCCGACATGACGGAAGCTTCCTTCGTTAAAAGAGCGACGGGCAAGGCCTCTGGGATACCTGCCCCGATATTCCTGCGTTGGTGAAATCGCCGTACTTCCTGCCGACGAGGGCTTTCCTCCGCCCAAAAACTGAGGCAGCCCGGTAAACCGGCCTGCCCAGACGGAAAAGTATAATGCGCAGCTAGAGCACGGTCAACAACGGATGAGTTGTTGAGTGCTCCATGCAACACGACCTTCCCGGTCTGGCGAACACGAGCGGCGTCCTGCCGTTCTTTTCGCTGTAACCCAGCGCCCTACCCAGGGACACCGAGCCGCGCATTATAGCGACGTAAATTTCAGTGCGCAAGCGCAGAACCTGCAGCCGGATGTCGGTAAACCAATCTAGGCCGAGGGGCAATAAAAAGGGCCGGCTTACGCCGACCCTTCCGTGCTACGCCAGCGGCAAACGCCACCGGCTGCAGGCACTACTTACTTGATGACCTTGGCAACCACGCCGGCGCCGACGGTGCGGCCACCTTCACGGATTGCAAAGCGCAGACCTTCGTCCATCGCGACCGGGTTGATCAGGGTCACGACCATCTTCACGTTGTCGCCCGGCATCACCATCTCCACGCCTTCCGGCAGCTGGCACGCGCCAGTGATGTCGGTGGTGCGGAAGTAGAACTGCGGACGGTAGCCCTTGAAGAACGGGGTGTGACGGCCACCTTCGTCCTTGGACAGCACGTAGACTTCGGCTTCGAACTCGGTGTGCGGCTTGATCGAACCCGGCTTGCACAGCACCTGGCCACGCTCCACGTCGTCACGCTTGGTGCCGCGCAGCAGCAGACCGGCGTTGTCGCCTGCCTGGCCCTGGTCCAGCAGCTTGCGGAACATTTCCACGCCGGTGACCGTGGTCTTCTGCGTGTCGCGGATGCCGACGATTTCGATTTCGTCGCCCACTTTGATGATGCCGCGCTCGATACGACCGGTCACCACGGTGCCGCGGCCGGAGATCGAGAACACGTCTTCGACCGGCATCAGGAACGGACGGTCGACGTCACGGGTCGGCTCCGGAATGAAGCTGTCCAGGGCATCGACCAGCTTCAGGATGGCCGGCACACCGATCTCGCTCTGATCACCGTCCAGCGCCAGACGGGCCGAACCGTGGATGATCGGGGTGTCGTCGCCCGGGAAGTCGTACTTGCTGAGCAGCTCGCGCACTTCCATTTCGACCAGCTCGAGCAGCTCGGCGTCGTCGACCATGTCGGCCTTGTTCAGGAACACGACGATGTGCGGCACACCGACCTGACGCGAGAGCAGGATGTGCTCACGGGTCTGCGGCATCGGGCCGTCCGCGGCCGAACACACCAGGATCGCGCCGTCCATCTGCGCCGCACCGGTGATCATGTTCTTGACGTAGTCGGCGTGGCCGGGGCAGTCAACGTGTGCGTAGTGGCGGGTCGGGGATTCGTATTCGACGTGCGCGGTCGAAATCGTGATGCCGCGCGCCTTTTCTTCCGGCGCTGCGTCGATCGCGTCATACGCCTTGAACTCGCCACCGAAACGCTCTGCACCGATCTTGGTCAGCGCGGCGGTCAACGTGGTCTTGCCATGGTCGACGTGACCGATGGTGCCGACGTTCACGTGCGGCTTGGTGCGCTCGAATTTAGCTTTTGCCATGACTTACTACCTCTAATTGAAAAATTTTTGAAGCGGCTGAGCGAACTCAGCCCTTCTTGGTGACGGCGTCGGCGATGTTGGCCGGTGCCTCTTCGTAGTGGTCGAATTCCATCGAGAACGTCGCACGGCCCTGGCTCATGGAGCGCAGCGAGGTCGCATAACCGAACATTTCACCCAGCGGAATCATCGCGTTGATGATCTTGCCCGACGGGCTGTCGTCCTGACCCTGCAACACGCCACGGCGGCGGCTCACGTCGCCCATCACGTCACCCAGGTAATCCTCCGGGCTGACGATCTCGACCTTCATGATCGGCTCCAGCAACACCGGGCTGGCTTTCGCAAAGCCCTGCTTGAACGCCATCGACGCAGCCAGCTTGAACGCCATTTCCGAGGAGTCGACGTCGTGGTACGAGCCGAACACCAGCTTGACCTTCACGCCCACCACCGGGAAGCCGGCGATCGGACCACTGGTGATCGTTTCGCGCAGACCCTTCTCAACCGAGGGGATGAATTCCTTCGGAATGATGCCGCCGGTGATGTCGTTGATGAAGAGGAAATCGTCCTTGACGTTGTCGCTCTTGCGATCTTCCTCGGTCATCGGCGACAGCTCGATCACCACGTGACCGTACTGACCCTTACCACCGGACTGCTTGGCGTGCTTGTAGTCGGACTTGACGTCGGACTTGCGGATCGTCTCGCGGTAGGCCACCTGCGGCTTGCCGACGTTGGCCTCGACATTGAACTCGCGACGCATACGGTCGACGATGATGTCCAGGTGCAACTCACCCATGCCCGAGATGATGGTCTGGCCGGATTCTTCGTCGGTCTTGACGCGGAACGAGGGATCTTCCTGCGCCAGACGGCCCAGGGCCATACCCATCTTTTCCTGGTCCGACTTGGTCTTCGGCTCGACGGCCATCGAGATCACCGGCTCCGGGAACACCATGCGCTCCAGGGTGATGATCTTGTCCTGCGCACACAGGGTGTCGCCGGTGGTGACGTCCTTCAGACCCACGGCAGCGGCGATGTCGCCAGCGCGCACTTCCTTGATCTCTTCGCGATTGTTGGAGTGCATCTGCAGGATGCGGCCCACACGCTCTTTCTTCGACTTGACCGGGTTATAGACCTGGTCACCGGAATTCAGCGTGCCCGAGTAGACGCGGAAGAACGTGAGCGAGCCCACGAACGGGTCGGTCATGATCTTGAACGCCAACGCCGAGAACGGCGCGGTATCGCTCGCAGCGCGCGTGTCTTCCTTCTCGTCCTCGTCGATGCCCTGCACTGGCGGACGGTCGGCCGGCGACGGCAGCAGGTGCACGACGCCGTCGAGCATCGCCTGCACGCCCTTGTTCTTGAACGCCGAACCACAGAACACCGGCACGATCTCGACCTTCAGGGTGCGCTCGCGCAGACCCTGCAGGATCTCTTCTTCGGTCAGGTCGCCTTCGTTGAGGTACTTGTCCATCAGATCTTCGCTGGCTTCTGCAGCCGCCTCGATCATGAACGAACGCGCCTCGGTCGCCACATCGACCAGATCGGCCGGGATGTCGCGGTATTCGAAGGTGGTGCCCTGCGATGCGGAATCCCAGTGAATCGCCTTCATCTTGAGCAGGTCGACCACGCCTTCAAAGCCGTCTTCGGCGCCGATCGGCACCTGCATCGGCACAGCGTACGCACCCAGACGGGCCTTCAGCTGCTCCACAACCTTGTCGAAGTTGGCACCGGTACGGTCCATCTTGTTGACGAAGGCCATGCGCGGCACGGAATACTTGTTGGCCTGACGCCACACGGTCTCGGACTGCGGCTGCACGCCACCGACCGCACACAGCACGAACACCGCACCGTCGAGCACGCGCAAGGAGCGCTCCACTTCGATGGTGAAGTCGACGTGCCCGGGGGTGTCGATGATGTTGAAGCGGTGCTGCTGCATGGACTTGTCCATGCCCGACCAGAACGCAGTGGTTGCCGCGGAGGTGATGGTGATACCACGCTCCTGCTCCTGCTCCATCCAGTCCATCACTGCCGCGCCGTCATGGACTTCGCCGATCTTGTGACTCACACCGGTGTAGAACAGGATGCGTTCGGAGGTGGTGGTTTTGCCGGCATCGATGTGGGCCATGATGCCGAAGTTGCGGTAACGCTCGATAGGGGTGGTGCGGGCCACGGGGAGCCTCTCAATTTCTTGGATTTCGGATGGCCGAACGCCGCCTTTCGGCGGCCTTCGGATTGGTAGCGACGCCAGAGGCGTCGCAAACAGCACTCATATGGTGCTGAAGGGCCCCGTTACCAAGGCCCCCGAGGTCACCAGCGGTAGTGTGCGAACGCCTTGTTCGCTTCCGCCATACGGTGGGTCTCTTCGCGCTTCTTGATCGCGCCGCCACGGCTTTCCGCAGCGTCCAGCAGTTCGGCAGCCAGCTTACGCGGCATAGTGTTCTCACCACGCTTGCGCGCGGAGTCGATCAACCAGCGCATTGCCAGCGCCATGCGACGGGAGGAGCGCACTTCGACGGGCACCTGATAGGTAGCACCACCGACGCGACGCGATTTGACTTCGACAGCCGGGGCCACGTTGTCCAGTGCTTTCTGCACCAGCTCGATGGCATTCGGATTCTTTTCGCCAATGACGTCCATTGCGCCATAGACAATTTTCTCAGCAACCGACTTCTTGCCACTTTGCATCACCATGTTGATGAAGCGGGCAATGGTTTCGCTGCCATGCTTGGGATCAGGCAGGACGGTGCGCTGCGGAGTAGAACCTTTACGGGACATTAGAGTATTTCCTTAGCTCTTCGGGCGCTTGGCGCCGTACTTGGAACGACCTTGACGGCGCTTTGCGACGCCGGCGGCGTCCAGCGAACCACGGACGGTGTGATAACGCACACCGGGAAGATCCTTGACGCGACCACCGCGAATCAGGACCACGGAGTGCTCCTGCAGGTTGTGGCCTTCACCACCGATGTAGCTGATGACCTCTTCCTGGTTCGTCAGACGCACTTTGGCGACCTTACGCAGGGCCGAGTTCGGCTTCTTCGGGGTAGTGGTGTAGACGCGTGTGCAGACGCCGCGGCGCTGCGGACACTTGTCCAGTGCCGGTGAGGCACTCTTGTAGGTGGTCGCTTGCCGGGGCTTGCGGACCAGCTGATTGATCGTTGCCATCAGTCGATTCTTCTGATTGGAGGCCGAAACGGCCTTGCATGAAAACGAAGGCAGGCCGTGAAACGGCCCACCGAGACAGAGAAGTATAGCTGGCAGGGCAAAACTCCGTCAACTTCACGGAAACCTAACCCTGCTGATCCTTCCAGGACCGGAAAACGGAGGGCCTCCTGCCCTCCTTTTCGCTTGGCTTACGGCGGCCTTGCGACCGCCGTCGGAGCGCTTACTCCTCGTCCGCGCCAGCGTCGGCCACGGCTGCGACCGGTTCGGCCACTGCGGGCTTGCCCGACAGCGTTTCCATTTCAGAGTCGGTCAGACCCGACGCCTTGCGACGGCTGGCGTGATACGCCAGACCGGTACCGGCCGGAATCAGACGACCCACGATCACGTTCTCCTTCAGACCGCGCAGGTTGTCGCGGGTACCGCGAACGGCCGCCTCGGTCAACACGCGGGTGGTCTCCTGGAACGACGCCGCCGAGATGAACGACTCGGTGGCCAGCGAGGCCTTGGTGATACCCAACAACACCGGATCGTACTTGGCCGGCAGTTCGTTGCGCGTGGTCAGACGTGCATTTTCCTCGATGACGCGCTGGCGCTCGACCTGCTCGCCGTTGAGGAACTTGCTGTTGCCCTGGTCGACGATTTCAACCTTGCGCAACATCTGGCGGGTGATCACTTCGATGTGCTTGTCGTTGATCTTCACGCCCTGCAGGCGGTACACGTCCTGGATTTCCTTGACCAGGTAGGCGGCCAGCGGCTCGACGCCCAGCAGACGCAGGATGTCCTGCGGGCTCGGCTCGCCGTCCACCACGGTTTCGCCCTTGGTCACGTGCTCGCCTTCGAACACGATGATCTGGCGGTACTTCGGGATCAGCTCTTCGTGTTCCGAACCATCGGTGTCCTTGATGATCAGGCGCTGCTTGCCCTTGGTGTCCTTACCGAAGCTGATGATGCCCGAACGCTCGGCCAGGATCGCCGGATCCTTCGGCTTGCGTGCCTCGAACAAGTCGGCAACGCGCGGCAGACCACCGGTGATGTCGCGGGTCTTGGACGCTTCCTGCGGAATCTTCGCCACCACGTCGCCCACGCCGACGGCAGCGCCGTCCTGCAGGTTGACGATGGAGCGCGGCGGCAACAGGTACTGGGCCGGCAGATCCGTGTTCGGGATGGTCAGGTCGTTGCCCTTGCCGTCGACGATGCGCACGATCGGGCGCAGTTCCTTGGCCTGTGCACCGCGACGCTTCGGGTCGGTGATTTCGCGCGAGGCCAGACCGGTCAGCTCGTCGGTCTTCTCGATGACGGTGACGCCGTCGACGAAGTCGATGAAGCGGATGAAACCGGCCACTTCCGACACGATCGGGTGGTTATGCGGATCCCAGTTGGCCACGCCCTGCCCGGCCTTCACCGCGTCACCGTCCTTGGCAGTGATGGTGGCGCCGTACGGCAGCTTGTAACGCTCGCGCTCGCGACCGTGGCCGTCGAGTACCGACAGCTCGCCCGAACGCGACACCGCGACCAGCGAACCATTGGCATGCTCGACCGACTTCAAGTTGTTGAACTTGATCGAACCGGTGGTCTTGACCGTGATGTTGTCCACGGCCGCCGCACGCGACGCCGCACCACCGATGTGGAACGTACGCATGGTCAGCTGGGTACCCGGCTCACCGATCGACTGGGCGGCGATGACGCCGACCGCTTCACCGATGTTGACCTGGTGACCGCGTGCGAGATCGCGACCGTAGCAACGTGCGCACACGCCGAACGAGGATTCGCAGCTGATGGTCGAACGCACCTTCACCGACTGCACGCTGGCGTCTTCGAGCTTGGCAACCCAGGCTTCGTCGAGCAGCGTGTTGCGGGTGACGATCGGTTCTTCATCGTTGCCCGGCAGGTACACGTCCTCGGCCACCACACGACCGAGCACGCGCTCCTTCAACGGCTCCACCACGTCGCCGCCTTCCACGATCGGGGTCATGATCAACCCTTCGGTGGTGCCGCAATCAACTTCGGTGATCACCACGTCCTGCGCCACGTCGACCAGACGACGGGTCAGGTAACCCGAGTTCGCGGTCTTCAGCGCGGTATCGGCCAGACCCTTACGTGCGCCGTGGGTGGAGTTGAAGTACTCCTGCACGTTCAGACCTTCGCGGAAGTTCGCCTTGATGGGCGTCTCGATGATCGAGCCGTCCGGACGCGCCATCAGGCCGCGCATACCGGCCAGCTGACGGATCTGCGCCTGGCTACCACGCGCACCGGAGTCGGCCATGATGTACAGCGAGTTCATCGACTTCTGGTCGATGGTTTCGCCCTTGGCATTTTCGACCTTCTCGGTACCGATGGTGTCCATCATCGCCTTGGCGATGCGCTCGCTGGTACGCGACCAGATGTCCACGACCTTGTTGTAGCGCTCGCCGGCGGTGACCAGGCCCGACTGGTACTGCTCCTGGATTTCCAGCACTTCGGCTTCGGCCTCGGTGAGGATGCCCTTCTTCTCGTCAGGGATCAGCATGTCGTCGATGCCGATCGACACGCCTGCGCGGGTGGCGTAGGCGTAGCCGGTGTACATCAGCTTGTCGGCGAACACGACGGTGTCCTTCAAACCCAGCAGACGGTAGCTGGAGTTGATCAGACGCGAGATGTTCTTCTTGGTCATCTCGGTGTTGGCCAGCTGGAACGGCAGGCCTTCGGGCAGGATTTCGCTCAACAGCGCACGACCGACCGTGGTGTCCACGATCGAGGTGCCGCTGGTGCGCTTGCCATCGACGGCGTCAACGTCCACCTGGGTGATGCGGACCTTGACCTTGGCGTGCAGTTCCACCACGCGGTTGTCGTAGGCGCGCTTCACTTCGCTGGTGTTGGCAAACACCATGCCCTCGCCCTTCTTGTTCTCCAGGGCGCGGCTCATGTAGTACAGGCCCAACACCACGTCCTGCGACGGCACGATGATCGGCTCGCCGTTGGCCGGCGACAGGATGTTGTTGGTGGACATCATCAGCGCACGCGCTTCCAGCTGGGCTTCCAGCGAGAGCGGCACGTGGACGGCCATCTGGTCACCGTCGAAGTCGGCGTTGAACGCGGTACACACCAGCGGATGCAGCTGGATGGCCTTGCCTTCGATCAACACCGGTTCGAACGCCTGGATGCCCAGACGGTGCAGGGTCGGCGCACGGTTCAGCAGCACCGGATGCTCGCGGATCACTTCTTCCAGGATGTCCCAGACTTCGGCTTCTTCGCGCTCGACCAGCTTCTTGGCGGCCTTGATGGTGGTGGCCAGGCCACGACGCTGCAGCTTGGCGAACACGAACGGCTTGAACAGCTCCAGCGCCATCTTCTTCGGCAGGCCGCACTGGTGCAGCTTGAGGTACGGACCGACGGTGATGACCGAACGACCGGAGTAGTCCACGCGCTTGCCGAGCAGGTTCTGACGGAACCGGCCCTGCTTGCCCTTGATCATGTCGGCCAGCGACTTCAGCGGACGCTTGTTGGTGCCGGTGATGGCACGGCCGCGACGGCCGTTGTCCAGCAGCGCATCGACCGATTCCTGCAGCATGCGCTTTTCGTTGCGCACGATGATGTCGGGCGCATTGAGCTCGAGCAGGCGACGCAGGCGGTTGTTGCGGTTGATCACGCGGCGGTACAGATCGTTCAGATCCGAAGTCGCGAAACGGCCACCATCCAGCGGCACCAGCGGACGCAGGTCCGGCGGCAGCACGGGAAGCACGGTCATGACCATCCACTCCGGACGGTTGCCCGATTCCAGGAAGGCTTCGATCAGCTTGATGCGCTTGGTGAGGCGCTTGAGCTTGGTTTCCGAACCGGTGCTGGCGATTTCCTCGCGCAGGCGGGTCATTTCCGACTGCAGGTCGATCGTGCGCAGCAGCTCGTACACGGCTTCGGCGCCCATGGCGGCGTCGAAGTCGTCGTTGTACTCCTGGCGTGCGGTCAGGTACTGCTCTTCGGTCAGCAGCTGGCGGCGCTCGAGCGGGGTCAGGCCCGGCTCGGTGACCACGTAGGCTTCGAAGTACAGCACGCGCTCGATGTCGCGCAGGGTCATGTCCAGCATCAGGCCGATGCGCGAAGGCAGCGACTTGAGGAACCAGATGTGCGCGACCGGCGAGGCCAGGTCGATATGACCCATGCGCTCGCGACGCACCTTGGCCAGGGTGACTTCGGTGCCGCACTTTTCGCAGACCACGCCACGGTGCTTCATGCGCTTGTACTTGCCGCACAGGCACTCGTAGTCCTTGATCGGTCCGAAGATGGCGGCGCAGAACAGGCCGTCACGCTCCGGCTTGAAGGTACGGTAGTTGATGGTTTCGGGCTTCTTCACTTCGCCGTAGGACCACGAACGGATCAGGTCCGGCGACGCCAGCGCGATCTTGATCGCGTCGAAATCCAGCGTCTGGCGCTGCTGATTGAAGAGGTTGAGCAGGTCTTTCATTTGATATCTCCGGGTCGGAGGAATTTCGTATCTGAGATGAAACCGAGGGTCTTGCGTTCCGGCTCCCGGCACCGCATCGCGGCGCCGGGGTCCGGCTCGATCACTCTTCCAGTTCCATGTTGATCGCCAGCGAGCGGATTTCCTTCACCAACACGTTGAAGGATTCCGGCATGCCCGCGACCATCTCGTGCTCACCATCGACGATGTTCTTGTACATCTGGTTGCGGCCCTGCACGTCGTCGGACTTCACCGTCAGCATTTCCTGCAGGGTGTAGGCCGCGCCGTAGGCTTCCAGCGCCCAGACTTCCATCTCACCGAAGCGCTGGCCACCGAACTGCGCCTTGCCGCCCAGCGGCTGCTGGGTCACGAGCGAGTACGGGCCGGTCGAACGTGCATGCATCTTGTCGTCGACCAAGTGGTTCAACTTCAGGTAGTGCATGTAGCCAACCGTGGTCTTGCGATCGAACGCCTCGCCGGTGCGACCGTCGTACAGCTGGGTCTGACCGCTCTGCGGCAGGTCAGCCAGTTCCAGCATGCGCTTGATCTCGGCTTCGCTGGCGCCATCGAACACCGGGGTGGCCATCGGCACGCCGTCGATCAGGTTCTTGCCCAGGTTGAGCAATTCCTCATCGCTGAACTGCGACAGGTCCACGCGCTCGGCACTGATCGCGCCGTCGTGGTTGTAGATGTCGTTGAGGAACTCGCGCAGCTCGCTCACCGCCGCCTGTGCTTCCAGCATGCGCTGGATCTTGCGACCCAGGCCCTTGGCGGCCCAACCCAGATGCACTTCCAGAATCTGGCCGATGTTCATACGCGACGGCACGCCGAGCGGGTTCAGCACGATGTCCACCGGCTCGCCGGTCGCCATGTACGGCATGTCTTCCACCGGCACGACATTGGAAACCACACCCTTGTTGCCGTGGCGGCCCGCCATCTTGTCGCCCGGCTGGATGCGGCGCTTCACGGCCAGGAACACCTTGACCATCTTCAGCACGCCCGGTGCGAGGTCATCGCCCTGGGTGATCTTGCCGCGCTTGTCGGCAAAACGTGCTTCGAATTCCTTCTCGTGCGCCTGGATCTGCTTCTGTGCGCGTTCGATGGCGTCGGCAGCGTCTTCGTCCTTCATGCGCAGCTGGAACCAATCGGACTTCTTCAGCCCGTCCAGATATGCGTCGGTGACGTTGTCGCCCTTCTTCAGGTTCGCGCCGCCGTTGGCGACCTTACCCACGATCTGCGAGCGCAGACGTGCGTAGATGGCCGCTTCCAGGATGCGGAACTGGTCGTCGAAGTCCTTCTTGACGCGCTTGATTTCGGACTCTTCGATCTGACGCGCACGCTTGTCCTTCTCGATGCCGTCGCGGGTGAAGACCTGCACGTCGATGACGGTGCCGTCCATGCCCGGAGGCACGCGCAGCGAGCTGTCCTTCACGTCGGACGCCTTCTCGCCAAAGATCGCACGGAGCAGCTTTTCTTCCGGGGTCAGCTGGCTTTCGCCCTTCGGCGTGACCTTGCCGACCATGATGTCGCCGGCGCGCACTTCTGCGCCGATGTACACCACGCCACTCTCGTCCAGGCGGTTCAACGCCTGCTCGGACACGTTCGGGATATCGGCGGAAATTTCCTCCGGCCCCAGCTTGGTGTCGCGCGCAACGCAGGTCAGTTCTTCGATGTGGATCGTGGTGTAACGATCTTCTTCCACCACGCGCTCGGAGAGCAGGATGGAGTCTTCGAAGTTGTAGCCGTTCCACGGCATGAAGGCGATCAGCATGTTCTGACCCAGCGCCAGTTCACCGATGTCGGTGGACGGGCCGTCGGCCAGCACGTCGCCGCGCGCGATCACGTCGCCCACGTTCACCAGCGGACGCTGGTTGATGCAGGTGTTCTGGTTGGAGCGGGTGTACTTGATCAGGTTGTAGATATCCACGCCGGCATCGGTGCCGCCGCCGATTTCTGCCTCGTTGACCTTGACCACGATGCGGGCCGCGTCGATCTGCTCGATCACGCCACCACGCAACGCATTCACGGTCACACCCGAGTCGCGCGCAACTGCACGCTCGATACCGGTACCAACCAGCGGCTTCTGCGAACGCAGCGTCGGCACGGCCTGGCGCTGCATGTTGGCGCCCATCAGTGCGCGGTTGGCGTCGTCGTGTTCCAGGAACGGCACCAGCGCCGCAGCGACCGATACGGTCTGCATCGGCGAGACGTCCATGAAGTGCACTTCGGACGGCGGCTTCAACAGCGATTCGCCCTGGAACCGGCACGGCACGAACTGCTCGGTGAGCATGTTCTTGGCATCGGTCAGCGCATTCGCCTGGGCGATCACGTACTCGTTTTCTTCGATCGCCGAGAGGTATTCGACGTCGTCGGAGACCTTGCCGTCCAGCACCTTACGGTACGGCGTCTCGAGGAAGCCGTACTGGTTGGTGCGGGCGAACACGGCCAGCGAGTTGATCAGGCCGATGTTCGGGCCTTCCGGCGTTTCGATGGTGCAGACGCGGCCGTAGTGGGTCGGATGCACGTCGCGCACTTCGAAGCCTGCGCGTTCGCGGGTCAGACCACCCGGGCCCAGTGCGGAGACGCGACGCTTATGCGTCACTTCCGACAGGGGGTTGTTCTGATCCATGAACTGCGACAGCTGCGAGGAACCGAAGAATTCCTTGATTGCGGCAGCCACCGGCTTGGCATTGATCAGTTCCTGCGGGGTCAGGCCTTCGGATTCGGCCATCGACAACCGCTCCTTGACCGCGCGTTCGACGCGGACCAGGCCCACGCGGAACACGTTCTCGGCCATTTCGCCGACCGAACGCACGCGACGGTTACCCAGGTGATCGATGTCATCGACCACGCCGCGACCGTTGCGGATTTCGGTGAGCACCTTGATCACTTCCAGGATGTCGGAAGTATCGGTGTGCTCGGCGACCAGGCGCTTGGACTCTTCGTCGTTGCGCTCGGCGAAGTACTTCTTGTCGTACAGCACCGATTCGCCCAGCACGTCCTTGCGGCCGACGCGGCGGTTGAACTTCATGCGGCCGACCGTCGACAGGTCGTAACGCTCGAAGGTGAAGAACAGGTTGTGGAACAGGTTCTGCGCAGCTTCCTTGGTCGGCGGCTCGCCAGGACGCATCATGCGGTAGATTTCCACCAGCGCTTCCAGCTGCGTCTTGGTCGGATCGATGCGCAAGGTGTTGGACAGGTACGGGCCACGGTCCAGATCGTTCACCCACAGGGTGCCGACCGCGTCGACGCCGGCCTTGCGGAACGCCGCCAGCTGGTCTTCGCTGATTTCGTCGTTGGCGTTGGCCAGCAGCTCACCGGTGGAACCATCGACCACGTCGTGCGACAGGATGCGGCCGACCAGGTAGTCGTCCGGCACGGCCAGCGCGGCAACGCCGGCGGCTTCCAGCTGCTTGACGTGACGCGCAGTGATGCGCTTGCCCGCTTCCACGATGACCTTGTCGCCATCGGCCAGATCGAAGTTCAGCGTTTCACCACGCAGGCGCTCCGGCACCAGCTCCAGCTGCACGCCTTCGTCCGGATTGATGTGGAAGGTGTTAATCTCGAAGAACTCGGCCAGCATCTCTTCGTTGCTGTAGCCAAGCGCACGCAGCAGGATCGACACCGGCAGCTTGCGGCGGCGGTCGATACGGGTGAACAGCGCATCCTTCGGGTCGAACTCGAAGTCCAGCCAGGAGCCGCGGTACGGAATGATGCGGGCGCTGTACAGCAGCTTGCCCGAGCTGTGGGTCTTGCCACGGTCGTGGTCGAAGAACACGCCCGGCGAGCGATGCAGCTGCGAGACGATCACGCGCTCGGTGCCGTTGACGATGAAGGTACCGTTGCCGGTCATCAGCGGAATTTCGCCGAGATAGACCTCCTGCTCCTTCACGTACTTGATGGCCTTGGTCGACGACTCGCGGTCGTAGATCACCAGGCGCACGGTCACGCGCAGCGGCGCGCCATAGCTCATGCCGCGCTGACGGCATTCACGCTCGTCAAACACCGGCTGACCCAACTTGTAGCCCACGTACTCGAGCGCAGCGTTACCGCTGTAGCTGGAGATCGGGAACACCGACTTCAGAGCGGCATGCAGACCGAGGTCCTTGCGCTTGGTCGGCTCCACGTCTTCCTGCAGGAATTCGCGATAGGAATCCACCTGAATGGCAAGCAGGAACGGCACTTCGAGAATCGAGCGCTGCTTGCCGAAGTCCTTGCGGATACGCTTTTTTTCGGTGAACGAATAAGACGTCATGAGGTCTTCACCCTAGGCTGCGGGGGCCACGTCGCGGCGGCCCTGAAATAACAAAATTGTCAGTTGGAAGTCGCTGGTATTGCCGGCACCAGCACGCCTTCTCCCGCTACTTCCAACTACCAACTCGGTGAGGCCGGGAATCGGGAATGGGGATTCGGGAATCGGAAGAGCGCACACCTTGCAGTTGCGACTTTCCGACCCTCACTCCGACTCACGTCCGAAACGGCCAAAGGCCGGGGGCTTTACGCCCCCAGCCTTCAGTGCATCACCATGAAACGCTGGCGATGCAAGGTGTTGCTTACTTGATTTCGACCGTCGCGCCAGCTTCGGTCAGTTCCTTCTTGATCTTCTCGGCTTCGTCCTTGGTGGCGCCTTCCTTCAGCGTGCCACCGGCTTCGGTCAGATCCTTGGCTTCCTTCAGACCCAGGCCGGTCACGCCACGGACAGCCTTAATGGCGGCAACCTTGTTGGTGCCGGCGCTGGTCAGCACCACGGTGAACTCGGTCTGCTCTTCGACCACGGCGGCCGGGCCAGCGGCAGCGGCTGCGACCGGGGCGGCGGCGGAGACGCCGAACTTCTCTTCGATGGCCTTGACCAGCTCCATCACTTCCATCAGGGACTTCTCGGCGATGGCGTCGACGATCTGTTCGTTGGTAAGGGACATTGTGATTACCTTTAAGAGTTGATTCTGGATTGGGTTCTAGCAAACGCTAGGACATCAAGCTTCGGCAGTCTCGGCAGCCGGCGCGGCGGCTTCGTCGCCACCACCCTGCTTGTCGCCGACGGCCTTGACGGCACGGGCGAACATCGCGGCCGGTTCGGACAGCACGCGAGCCAGCATGGCCAGGGCCTGGTCACGGGTCGGCAGCGAGGCCAACACGTCGACGTGACTGGCCGGGAACAGTTCCCCGCCAATTGCCACGACCTTGGCCTGCAGCTTTTCGTTGCTCTTGGCAAATTCCTTGATCAGGCGCCCGGCAGCGCCGGGTTCCTCCATCGAAAACGCATACACCAAAGGACCAACCAGCTTGTCGGACGCGACAGCAAATTCGGTACCTTCGACGGCACGCACGGCCAGGGTGTTCTTGACGACTTTCAAGAACACGCCGGTCTCGCGGGCCTGCTTGCGCATCGCGGTCATCTGGGAGACCGTGGTGCCAGCGTATTCGGCGGCGATCAGGGAGTGGGCCTTGGCGGCGATGTCTGCCAGCTCGGCGACTACGTCTTGCTTCTGGGACAGATTGAGAGCCATTGCACTCCTCCGTTAAAGCCGGGATTCGGGATTGGTGATTCGGGATTCGTCACAGCGATCACGCCGCAGTTGCCAATCCCAAATGCCGAATCGCTAATCCCCGCTTCAAACTACTCCGCTCGCGGCTCCTGCCGGTTGCGGTCCAGGGCAGCCTCCATCCTGGAAGCCGGGAACATCGACCGATGTTCCGTTGGTGGCCGTTCTAGACCTGGAGTGGACTCGATCCGGGATGTCCCAGACGCGCGTAAACCAGAAAGCTCCAGAAGGGCGACACCATCTACGCCGGCCAGTTCGAAAACGAACCGATTAAGCGACCCCGCTACGTCGACGGCGACTCCCTGCCAGTGCGAGCATCCGTGCCCGTCGTCGACCTGCGCTGACCGCGCCTGCGGTCTTTGACGGCTACCGCCGGACACGCCGGCGATCGCCTTCAAAATGTCCGTTACCCCAAAGGAGGGAACGGACTCCCAGCACACGGTAACCCGGGCCGGAAAAACAATGCAGTACTCCACAAACACGTCAGGCGCATGACGCCTGACGCATTCGATTACTTCAGCGACAGGCTCGACTGGTCGACCGTCACGCCCGGACCCATGGTCGAGCTGACCGACACCTTCTGCAGGTAGGTACCCTTGGAGGTCGCCGGCTTGGCCTTCAGCAGATCGGCCAGCAGGGCCTGCAGGTTCGACTTCAGCGCTTCGTCATCGAAGCTGGCCTTGCCGATCGTGCAGTGAATGATGCCGGCCTTGTCGGTGCGGTAGCGCACCTGGCCCGACTTGGCATTCTTGACCGCTTCGCCCGGGTTCGCCGACACAGTGCCGACCTTCGGGTTCGGCATTAGGCCGCGCGGGCCCAGCAGGGTGCCCAGCTTACCGACGACGCGCATGGCGTCCGGGGTGGCAATGACCACGTCGTAGCTCAGGTCGCCGGCCTGCATCTTCTCGGCCAGGTCGTCCATGCCCACTGCCTCGGCACCAGCAGCCAGGGCTTCGTCAGCCTTGGCACCGGCCGGTGCGAACACCGCAACGCGCACGCTCTTGCCGGTACCTGCCGGCAGCACGGTGGAACCGCGCACCTGCTGGTCGGACTTCTTGGCGTCCACGCCCAGACGCACGGCAACGTCGATGGACTCGACAAACTTGGCCTTGGTGGCGGTCTTCAGGATCTTGATTGCGTCTTCGAAGGCATAGGTCTTGCCCGGAACGACAGCGGCCGCAATGGCCTTAACGCGCTTGGTCTGTGCCATGTCTTAGCCCTCCACCGTCAAACCCATGCTGCGGGCAGTACCCGCAATCGTACGAACCGACGCTTCGAGCTCGGCTGCCGTCAGATCGGCTTCCTTGGTCTTGGCGATCTCTTCCAGCTGCTTGCGCGTGACCTTGCCCACCTTGTCGGTGTTGGGACGCTTCGAGCCGGACGTGACGCCTGCAGCCTTCTTGAGCAGCACGCTGGCCGGGGTGCTCTTGGTGATGAAGGTGAAGGTGCGGTCCGAATACGCGGTGATGATCACCGGCGTCGGCAGGCCCGGTTCCAGCTTGGAGGTCGCTGCATTGAACGCCTTGCAGAACTCCATGATGTTCAGACCGCGCTGACCCAGCGCAGGGCCGACCGGCGGCGCAGGATTGGCCTGACCGGCCTTCACCTGCAACTTGATGTACGCAACTATCTTCTTAGCCATTTCGATGCTCTCCGGGTGCTAGCGCCTGCACGGCAGGCTCCCCATCGGACCGGGAGAATCACGCGTCCCGGCTTCGCGTTGTCATTACACGCAGATGGCCGCCTTGCGGCAGCCAATATTTCCCGGCGGTCGCCAGGTCAGCGAGCCGCGCACTATAGCAGCATTTGAGGCAGGCGCCTAGCCGGCGCCGCCGAGGGTCAACCCTTCTCGACCTGCCCGAACTCGAGCTCGACCGGTGTGGAGCGACCGAAGATGAGCACGGCAACGCGCAGCCTGCTCTTCTCGTAATTGACTTCCTCGACAACGCCATTGAAGTCGTTGAACGGACCGTCGGTGACGCGCACCATCTGCCCCGGTTCGAACAAGACCTTCGGGCGCGGTTTTTCAACACCGTCCTGCACACGCTGCAGGATGGCGTCCGCCTCTTCGTCGCGGATCGGTAGAGGACGGTCGGCCGTACCACCGATGAAGCCCATGACCTTGGAAGTTTCCTTCACCAGGTGCCAGCTTTCGTTGTCGATGCGCGGAATACCGGCCTCTTCATGCGTCTCGATCTGCACCAGCACGTAGCCGGGGAAGAACTTGCGCTCGGAGCGACGCTTCTGGCCGGCGCGCATCTCGATGACTTCTTCGGTCGGCACCAGCACCTCACCGAAACGATCTTCCATCTCGGTGCGGACGATGCGGTCGCGCAATGCCTGCGCAACGGATTTTTCAAAGCCTGAATAGGCGTGAACGACGTACCAACGCTTCACTGCTTGATTCTCCTCAACGAGCCAGGAACCACTGCGTGAGCTTCTGGATGACGAAGTCGAAGCCGCCCAACAGCAAACTCAGAATGATCACAACAACAATCACGACCCAGGTGGTGCGAATGGCTTCCTGGCGCGTCGGCCAGACCACCTTACGCAGCTCAAACCTGGATTCAGACATGAATTCACGGGTTTCACGGCCCTTGCCGGTCCCCAAAAATACAAACGCACCCGCCACTAGCCCGACGATGACCGCCAGCGCGCGCAACTGCGGCGTCCAGGCGCCCAACTGAGTCGCGCGCTCGGGAGCGGAAAACCAGAACCACACAAACAGCCCCGCAACCACCAGGATCGCAGAGATCACATATTTCACGATATCAGCGCTGGCAGCAGACGCGCTTTTGGAAGGCTCGATTTTGCTATTCATCCGGCTCTAGTTACCGATCTGACCCGAATCGCTGGGCCGGAAAGAGGAGTGGCACGCCAGGAGGGACTCGAACCCCCAACCTGCGGTTTTGGAGACCGCTGCTCTGCCAATTGAGCTACTGGCGTATGTACTCGTTTACCGCAAACCCCAAGACAACGAAGGCGGACCGAGGTTCAGCCGGCCCGCCATTCGCGCAAATCGGCGACCGAAGTCGCCGAACTGCAGGCACTGCTTACTTGATGACCTTGGCAACCACGCCGGCGCCGACGGTGCGGCCGCCTTCGCGGATTGCAAAGCGCAGACCTTCGTCCATTGCGACCGGGTTGATCAGGGTCACGACCATCTTCACGTTGTCGCCCGGCATCACCATCTCCACGCCTTCCGGCAGCTGGCACGCGCCAGTGATGTCGGTGGTGCGGAAGTAGAACTGCGGACGGTAGCCCTTGAAGAACGGGGTGTGACGGCCACCCTCGTCCTTGGACAGCACGTAGACTTCGGCTTCGAACTCGGTGTGCGGCTTGATCGAACCCGGCTTGCACAGCACCTGGCCACGCTCCACGTCGTCACGCTTGGTGCCGCGCAGCAGCAGACCAGCGTTGTCGCCTGCCTGGCCCTGGTCCAGCAGCTTGCGGAACATTTCCACGCCGGTGACCGTGGTCTTCTGCGTGTCGCGGATGCCGACGATTTCGATTTCGTCGCCCACCTTGATGATGCCGCGCTCGATACGACCGGTCACCACGGTGCCGCGGCCGGAGATCGAGAACACGTCTTCGACCGGCATCAGGAACGGACGGTCGACGTCACGGGTCGGCTCCGGAATGAAGCTGTCCAGGGCATCGACCAGCTTCAGGATGGCCGGCACACCGATCTCGCTCTGATCACCGTCCAGCGCCAGACGGGCCGAACCGTGGATGATCGGGGTGTCGTCGCCCGGGAAGTCGTACTTGCTGAGCAGCTCGCGCACTTCCATTTCGACCAGCTCGAGCAGCTCGGCGTCGTCGACCATGTCGGCCTTGTTCAGGAACACGACGATGTGCGGCACACCGACCTGACGCGAGAGCAGGATGTGCTCACGGGTCTGCGGCATCGGGCCGTCAGCGGCCGAACACACCAGGATCGCGCCGTCCATCTGCGCCGCACCGGTGATCATGTTCTTGACGTAGTCGGCGTGGCCGGGGCAGTCAACGTGTGCGTAGTGGCGAATCGGGGATTCGTATTCGACGTGGGCGGTCGAAATCGTGATGCCGCGCGCCTTTTCTTCCGGCGCTGCGTCGATCGCGTCATACGCCTTGAACTCGCCACCGAAACGCTCTGCACCGATCTTGGTCAGCGCGGCGGTCAACGTGGTCTTGCCATGGTCGACGTGACCGATGGTGCCGACGTTCACGTGCGGCTTGGTGCGCTCGAATTTAGCTTTTGCCATGGGTGCAAGTTCTCGGTAATCGTTTGGAGTTAAGACGATTGAGTAATGGTGCTCACGAAAGGAATCGAACCTTCGACCTCCTCCTTACCAAGGAGGTGCTCTACCGACTGAGCTACGTGAGCGAGTTTTGCATTATGCCATGCATTTGCGTTCAATGGAGCGGGAGACGGGAATCGAACCCGCACCATCAGCTTGGAAGGCTGAGGTTCTACCGTTGAACTACTCCCGCGCCGGGAACTGCATGCCACAACGTGAAACTGGTGGAGGGAGGTGGATTCGAACCACCGAAGGCGTAAGCCAGCAGATTTACAGTCTGCCCCCGTTGGCCGCTTGGGTATCCCTCCAGCTTTTACTACCGGACCGTTGCGCGGTGAAGCGAATCGGTTCGGGGTGAAGCAGCCCGTTATTTTGTTGTGGGACGCACCCGGTGTCAACAAAAATTTTGAACTATTCGTCACACCCGACAGCGCGCGGCGAACGACGCCGCGCGCATCGGATCAGACGTTGAAACGGAAGTGCAGCACGTCGCCTTCCTGGACGCGATATTCCTTGCCTTCCAGGCGCAGGCGGCCCGCGTCGCGCGCACCGGTTTCGCCGCGATACTTGATGAAATCATCGAAACCGATGGTCTCGGCGCGGATGAAGCCCTTCTCGAAATCGGTGTGAATGACGGCCGCCGCCTGCGGCGCGGTGGAGCCGGCCCTGACCGTCCAGGCGCGCACTTCCTTGACGCCTGCAGTGAAGTAGGTCTGCAGGCCGAGCAGCGTGTAAGCGGCGCGAATGACGCGATTCAAGCCAGGCTCGCTCAGCCCGAGGTCGGCCAGGAAGGTATCGCGGTCCTCGTCGTCCAGCTGGGACAGTTCTTCTTCGATCGCGGCCGAGACCGGCACCACTTCTGCACCTTCGGCAGCAGCGTGCGCGCGCACGGCATCCAGGTGCGGATTGTTCTCGAAACCGTCCTCCAGCACGTTGGCGATGTACATCACCGGCTTGAGCGTGAGCAGGAACAGATCGCGCACCAGCGCCTTCTCTTCCTCATCCAGGCCGGCCGCACGCCCCGACTTTCCATCAGACAGCGCCGCCTGCAGCTTGGCCAGCACCGGCTTGCGTGCCGCAGCCTCCTTGTCGCCGCCCTTGGCACTGCGCTCGGCGCGATTGAGCGCCTTTTCCACGCTGTCCAGGTCCGCCAGCGCCAGCTCGGTATCGATGGTTTCGATATCGGAGATGGGGTCGACCTTGTTGTTGACGTGGATGACGTCGTCGTTCTCGAAGCAACGCACCACGTGGGTGATCGCATCCACTTCGCGGATGTGCGCCAGGAACTTGTTGCCCAGGCCCTCACCGCTCGCCGCACCGGCCACCAGGCCGGCGATGTCGACGAACTCGACCGCGGTCGGAATCAGCTTCTGTGGCTTGACGATCTCGGCCAGCTGGTTGAGGCGCTGATCGGGCACCGGCACGATGCCGACATTGGGCTCGATGGTGCAGAACGGAAAGTTGGCCGCAGCGATGCCCGCCTTGGTCAGCGCGTTGAACAGGGTCGACTTGCCGACGTTGGGCAGGCCGACGATGCCGCATTTGATACCCATGGGTTTTCCAGTGAATGGAGAATCGGGAATCGAGAATGGCAAGAGCAACGCTCCTCCCATTCCCGATTCCCCATTCTCTATTTTTCCGTATGCAGGCGCTTCATCGCCTCGTTGAAATTGCCATCCATTGCCAGCGGCAGCACGTCGATGGCCGCATCTATCGCCTGACCGATCGCCACATCGTCCTCGCGCCCTGCCCGTCCCAGCACCCAGGGCACCACGCGGTCCTTGTGACCGGGATGACCGATGCCGACGCGCAAGCGGTGAAATTTGCCATGGCCGAGCAGGCGGATGGTGTCACGCAGACCGTTCTGGCCGCCATGCCCGCCGTCGAACTTGAGCCGCGCCGTGCCGGGTGACAGATCCAGTTCGTCGTGGGCGACGAGCATCTGCTCCGGCTCGATCTTCCAGAACCGCAATGCGGCGGTGATCGATTTACCACTGAGATTCATGAACGTCGCCGGCTTGAGCAGCCAGACCGGCTGCCCCGCGATATCGACCCTGGCCGTCTCGCCGAAGAGCTTGCTGTCCAGGCCCCAGCGGGCGCCACTGCGCTCGACGAGGGCATCGACGAAACGAAACCCGGCGTTATGCCGGGTTTGCGCGTGTTCGGGACCTGGATTACCCAGCCCGACGATCAGACGAAGTGCAGACATGCCAGTGACCGCAGCCGATTCCCCGCATGCTGCGAGGAATCGGCCAACGGATTACTTGGTCTCTGCGCCTTCGCTGCCTTCTTCACCGGCAGCGTCTTCTTCCTCGACGCGCACGTGCTTGGCAGCAACCACGGCAACGTCGTGTTCCTTGCCCAGCTTCAGTTCCGGAATTTCAACACCGGCCGGCAGCTTGATCTCGGACAGATGGATCACGTTGCCCACTTCCAGGGCACCGAGGTCGACTTCGATGAACTCCGGCAGGTCCTTCGGCAGGCAGACCACCTGGACTTCGTTGAGCTCGTGGGTGACGACCACTTCGCTGGACTTACCGGCCGGCGAGCTTGCTTCGTTGATGAAGTGCAGCGGCACAGCGGCACTGAGCTTCTCGTTGGCGCTGACGCGCTGGAAGTCGATGTGCATGATCAGCTGCTTGAACGGATGGCGCTGCATGTCACGCAGCAGCACCTGCTGCACGTCGCCATTGAGGTTCAGGTCCAGGATCGACGAGTAGAACCACTCGTTCTGCTGGGCGAGCCAGATCTGCTCATGGTTGAGCTGGATGCTGACCGGCTCGAGTTCGCCACCGTAGACGATGGCCGGAATGACGCCAGCGTGACGCAGGCGGCGGCTCGCACCCTTCCCCTCGTCTGCGCGGCGCTCGACCTTGATTTCGTGAGTCTTTGCCATGTTGTTTCACTACCTAGTTTGGAATACCGCCTCGCGGCGATGAAGCGTCTCACCCGCGACCAGGAGAGACGTGGTACCGGCACCCGGGAGATCCGGGCACCGAATGGGAGATCAGTCGACGTAGAGCGAGCTGACCGATTCGCCGAAGGCGATGCGGCGAATGGTCTCGGCCAGCAGTTCGGCCACGCTCAGCTGACGAATCTTGGGGCAGGTCCGCGCCGCTTCGTTCAACGGGATCGTGTCGGTGACCACCAGCTCGTCGAGCTGCGAATTGTTGATGTTGTCCACCGCGGGGCCGGACAGCACCGGGTGGGTGATGTAGGCCACCACCTTGAGCGCACCGCGCTGCTTGAGCGCAGCGGCAGCCGCACACAGGGTGCCGGCGGTATCGACCAGGTCGTCCACCAGCACGCAGGTCTTGCCCTGCACGTCGCCGATGATGTTCATCACGGTGGCGACGTTGGCGCGCGGACGGCGCTTGTCGATGATGGCCAGATCAGCGTCATCCAGGCGCTTGGCGACGGCGCGCGCGCGCACCACGCCACCCACGTCCGGCGACACCACGATCAGGTTGTCGGTGCCGTAGGCGCGCCAGATATCGGCCAGCAGCAGCGGCGAGGCATAGACGTTGTCCACCGGCACATCGAAGAAGCCCTGGATCTGGTCGGCATGCAGGTCGACCGTCAGCACGCGGTCGGCCTCCATCGCGCAGATCATCTTGGCGGCGACCTTGGCGGTGATCGGCACGCGCGAGGAGCGCATGCGACGGTCCTGGCGCGAATAACCGAAATACGGGATCACCGCGGTGACGGACTGGGCGCTGGCGCGCTTGAGCGCGTCGATCAGCACCAGCAGCTCCATCAGGTTCTCGGCGCTCGGCGCGCAGGTCGGCTGGATGACGAACACTTCCTGCCGGCGCACGCTTTCTTCGATTTCGACCTGCACCTCGCCATCGGAGAAGCGCGTGACCAGCGCCTTGCCCATGCGCACGCCGAGCTCCTTGCAGATGCTCTGGGCAAGCGGCTTGTTGGCATTGCCGGAGAACACCAGCAGGTTACGTTGATCTTGCATGGGATCTCTCGGGCGGCGGCGAAGAGCGTGCGGGTCGGCGGAAGAGCAGAAGAGCCACGCCGTTGCCCGGCCGTACCTCGATCTGCGCATATGAAGCTGCGGGAGCCTGCAGACGAATCTGCATCTACACCTCTTGCAGAGCGACCCACATCAACACATTGGCAGGGGCGGTAGGATTCGAACCTACGAATGCCAGGATCAAAACCTGGTGCCTTGGGCCTCTTGGCGACGCCCCTGCATCAAACTTGTCTCGCGTCCAGTGCGTCGAGCAATGGCGAGTGCGCTGCACCCATCACGACCCACGCCCGCAGGCTGCCCGGCAACTGCGCCATGGCCTGCTCTGCAGCAGCGCGCGTGGCGAATTCGACGAAGCACCCACTTCCCGACCCGGTCAAACGCGGCGTTCCGATCCTGGACAGCGCCAGGAACACGGCCTCGACAGCGGGTTCACGGCGCCGCAGGACCGGCTCGAATGCATTGTCGAGCAGAGAACCGGAAGCGAAGTCCGCTATTTTCGCGGGCGCGGCATCCCGCGTCAATTCCTGTGATTGAAATAAGGCCGGCGTGGGCACGTGAACACCTGGATCGACCAGCACATAAGCCGCGTCCGGGAGTGTGATGGGGGTCAATTGCTCGCCGACGCCCTCGGCCCAGGCGTTGTGCCCGCGCACGAACACCGGCACGTCCGCACCCAGTTGCAAGCCCAGCCCGGCCAGCGCATCGACTGGCAAACCCAGGCCCCACAAGACATTGAGCGCCACCAGCACGGTTGCCGCATCCGAGGAGCCGCCACCGAAACCGCCACCGGCGGGGATGCGTTTGTCGACCCGGATCTCGGCACCTGCGTCCGTGCCAGCGGCCGATTGCAGCAGCCGCGCGGCGCGAATCACCAGATCGTCGTCTTCGGTAACGCCGGGCAGACTCTCGCCGATACGCCGGATCAGGCTATCGCCGCGCAAACGAAGATGAATGGTGTCCCCCCAGTCCAGCAGCCGGAACACGGTCTGTAGCAGATGGTAGCCGTCGGCGCGGCGCCCGACGATCTGTAGAAACAGGTTCAGCTTGGCCGGCGCGGGCCATGCTGACCACCCTTCCTGCGCCGACATCAGGGCGAGACCGTCCATTGATCGACCAGCAGGCGCACCTTGGCGCTGCCGTTGTGGGCTTCGATGCGTTGCGGCAGCTCGGGCTGGCCGTCACCGGCAGGAGTCCAGGCCAGGAACTCGATGGTCCAGCCGCCCTGTTGCACAGTGCGCGGGCGCCCGGCGGCATCCAGGTCCACGCGCTGCGCAGCGGTGTCGGCAATGCGCAGCGCGCGCACCCAGCCCGCCATCCGGTTGACCGGAATGGTCCATCCGGTCGCCTCGAGCAACACCTGCTCTGCGTCCGGCCCACTGCGCGGGCCGCCATCCAGCCCTTCGATCCGGCCGGCGCCGGTGGCGCTGTCGCCGGTGAGCACCCAGCTCTGCCGGGTCACTGGCGCACTGAGCTGCACGCGGTATTGCGGGCCATCCTGCTGCCAGTCGATGCGGCCGCTGCCGCCGTCACGGTCCTTGCTGATCGCCACCCGGCCCTGGAACGACCAGGTGGGGTGGGCCTGCAGCCAGGCCTGGCGCGTGGCTTCGGCCTGGCGGGCCTGGTCGGACACCTGTTCGACCACCGCTGCTCCGCCGCCCTGCCCGCGCGGCACGCTCACGCAGCCGGACAGCATGGCCAGCACCAGCCCGCTCAGGGCCAGCGTGCGGATCCCGTAGTTCATAGGCCGAACTTTTCCACGGCGCGCTGCAGCGCGCGATTGTCCGGGTCCAGCCGGCGCGCTTCATCGAAATAACGCCGCGCCTCGTCCTGCTTGCCGCTGACCCACAGCACCTCGCCCACGTGGGCGGCGATTTCCGGGTCCTTGACCAGCGCCCAGGCACGGCGCAGTTGCACCAGGGCCTCCTTGTTGCGCCCCATGCGGTACAGCACCCAGCCGTAGCTGTCGACGATGGCCGGGTTGTCCGGGTCGGCGGTGCGGGCGCGGTCGATCAGCGCCAGCGCTTCCTTGTAGCGTGTGGTGCGATCGGCCAGGGTGTAGCCCAGCGCGTTGAGCGCGGCGACGTTTTCCGGCTCGGCCACCAGGATCTTGCGCAGGTCGGCCTCGGCCCGCGGCACGTCGTCGCGACGCTCCCACGCAAGGCCACGGGCATACAGCAGTGCACTGTCGTCCGGATAGGCGGCCAGGCCGCGTTCGAAGGCGTCCAGCTCGCCGGGGGCATCCTCGGCGCGCTGGTGAAGCTCGGCCTCCAGCACGTACGCATCGCGACGAGCATCGTCGTCGGCACTGGCATCGCCCTGCAGGGCACGCACTTCGGCCAGCGCCTCGGGCTTGCGACCCAGTTCGTACAACGCGCTGGCCGCGCGCAAGCGCGCCTCGCTCAGCTGCGGGCCGCCCGGCACGCCGCGGTACCACTCCACCGCCTCGTCGTAACGCTTGAGGAATTCGGCGATCTTGCCCAGCAGCAGGCGGCGATCCGGATCCGGCTTGGCGGCATTGCTCTTGAGCTCGCCGTACAGCGCTTCGAGCGCGCTGCGGTCCTTCTCCTTGGCCAGCATGGAGGCCCGCAACCCGTAGGTCTGGGTGTCCTGCGGCCCGGTGGAGAGCACGCGTGCGGCCGCTTCGGTCTGGCCCATGGCGTCGTAGGCGAAGGCCAGCGCGCCGCGCAGTTCGGAGTCCTTCACCGCCTGCGGCTCGATCGCCTTCAGCAAGGCCAATGCCTCGTCGTTCTTGCCTTCCTGCTGCAGCTGGGTGGCATGCAGCAAGGCCACGCGCGGCTCTTCGGGGAAGCGGCGCACCACTTCATCGACGATGCGCTTGGCCAGCGCCGGGCGCTCCATGCGCAGCGCGAGCCGGCCGAACTCCTGCCAGGCCTCGATCTGGTTCGGGATGGCGCCCGCCTTGACGAGGTCTTCGAGCACGTCGGCAGAGGCTTCAGGCTCGCGGCCGCCATTGGCCAGGGCGATCAACGCAAAACGCCAGCCGCGCGGGTCGGGTTCCTTGAGCAGGCCGAGCAGATCGCGACGGGCGGTACGCAGGTCGTTGCGGCGCAAGGCCAGCGACGCCTCGGTGCTGCGCATCGACATCGACGACGGCGCGCGGGCGCGCCACAGCGCCATCGCCTCGATGGCGCGCGGGTCGTCGTTGGCAAGCATGGCGATGCGGGCGGCGCGTTCGGCCAGCCCGGCGTCGCCGGCTTCGGCTTTGGCGGCGTCCAGGTAGGCACGGGCGGCATCGTCCAGCTGCCCGGCCTGCAAGGCGAATTCGCCAGCGAGCACGGGTTCCAGCGAGGTGGCGCCGGCAGCCTTGGCGGGTGGCGCGGGCGGTGCTTTCTTGGGTGCTGCAGTGGCACTGGTGGAGACTGCGACCAGCAAAAGAACACTCAGGATGCGAATCGGTACAGGCATCGGGGGCAACCGGGCCGTAAAATGGGGCCCTGAATGGCCGCCAGCTTATCGCAAGCAACTGAACAATGACGTTGTGGGTGCTCGGACTGAATCACCAGACCGCTCCTGTGGACCTGCGCGAACGTGCAGCGTTCGCCGGTGAGGCACTGCCGCGTGCGCTCGAATCGTTGCGTACGTTGCCGCAGGTGCGCGAGGCGGCGCTGTTGTCCACCTGCAATCGTACCGAGCTGTACGCGATGGCCGACGACGCGCAGACGCTGGCCGGCTGGCTGGACGCACACGCCCCCGGGCTGAGCGGGTATCTGTATCAACACCAGGATGCCGACGCGGTACGTCACCTGTTCCGGGTGGCCACGGGGCTGGATTCGATGGTACTGGGCGAGCCGCAGATCCTGGGCCAGGTGAAGGATGCCTGGGCGGTGGCGCGGGCCCACGGCGCGTTGGGCAGCGGCCTGGATCGGCTGTTCCAGCAGACCTTTTCGGTGGCCAAGCGCGCACGCACCGATACCCGGGTCGGTGCCAATCCGGTGTCAGTGGCGTCCACGGCGGTGCGGCTGGCGCAGGAATCGTTCGCCCGGCTCAACGAATCGACCGTGTTGCTGGTCGGTGCCGGCGAGACCATCGAGCTGGCGGCCAAGCATCTGAGCGAGGGTCGCGTGCGGCGCCTGCTGATCGCTAACCGCACCCTCGCCCACGCGCAGACGCTGGCCAGCCAGCATGGCGGCTATGCGCTGCCGTTGACCGATCTGGAACGCCACCTGGCCGAGGCCGACGTGGTGTTCTCGGCCACCGCCGCGCGCGAGCCGGTGGTGACGCGCGCCCAGGTCGAACAGGCGCTGCGCGCACGCAAGCGCAAGCCGATGCTGCTGTTCGACCTGGCGGTGCCGCGCGACATCGAGGCCTCGGTGGCGCAGCTGGGCGATGCGTACCTGTACACGGTGGACGATCTGGAGCGCGCGGTCGAAGACAACCGTCGCAGCCGCCGCGAGGCCGCCGATCAGGCCGAAGCCATCATCGACCTGCAGGTGGCACGCTACGTCGAGACCGTGCAGGCCAACGCACGCCAGGCGCCGCTCAAGCGCCTGCGCGCATTCGGCGACAGCACCCGTGACGAGTTACTGGCCAAGGCACGCCAGCAGTTGAGCAACGGCAAGTCCGCCGACGAAGTGCTGGAACAGCTGGCGCATGCGCTGACCAACCGTCTGCTGCATCCGCCCACTGCTGCGCTGCGCGATGCGGCACTGAACAACGACCTGGAACTGACCAGTGCGGCCGACCGGCTGTTTCCGGAAAAGCCTGGTTACCAACATCCCCCTGTAGCTACCCCGATCGTGAGGACAGATGACGCCGACCCTGCGCCGTAAGCTCGAAGCGCTGGCCGAGCGCCGCGAAGAACTGCAGCACCTGTTGTCCGACCCGGATGTGGTCGGCAACAACGACAAGTTCCGCAGCTTGTCGCGCGAACTGTCGCAGCTGGAGCCGGTGGCAGTGGCGCTGGAAGACGAAGCGCGCGCCAAGGCCGACCTGAGCGCGGCCGAGGCCCTGCGCAGCGACCCGGAAATGCGCGAACTGGCCGACGAGGAAATCGCCGCCGCGCAGGCACGCCTGGACGAGCTGGATGCGCAACTGGCGCTGCTGCTGGTGCCGCGCGACCCGCGCGACGACGGCAACCTGTTCCTGGAAGTGCGCGCCGGCACCGGCGGCGACGAAGCGGCCATCTTTGCCGGCGACCTGTTCCGCATGTACGCGCGCTATGCCGAGCGCCAGGGCTGGAAGGTCGAAATCGAATCCGACAGCCCCGGCGAACATGGCGGCTACAAGGAAGTGGTGGCGCGGGTGGTCGGGCGTGGCGCGTATTCGCGGCTGAAGTTCGAATCCGGTACGCACCGCGTGCAGCGCGTGCCCGCGACCGAGTCGCAGGGCCGCATCCACACCTCGGCCGCCACCGTGGCGATCATTCCCGAGGCCGATGACGTGGAAGAGATCGCGATCAATCCGGCCGATCTGAAAGTGGATACCTTCCGCTCGTCCGGTGCGGGCGGACAGCACGTCAACAAGACCGAATCGGCGATCCGCATCACCCATGTGCCGACCGGCGTGGTGGTGGAATGCCAGACCGAACGCAGCCAGCACGCCAATCGCGACAAGGCGATGAAGCGCCTGAAGGCGCAGTTGCTGGACACCGAACGCAGCAAGGCCGCCGCCGCCGAAGCGCAGACACGCAAGCTGCAGGTGGGCAGCGGCGATCGCAGCCAGCGCATCCGCACCTACAGTTTTCCGCAGGGACGCATCACCGACCATCGTGTGGAAGGGCTGACGCTGTACGACCTGCCCAACATCATCGAAGGCGATCTGGATGCCCTGATCGCGCGCTTGCTGCACGAGCACCAGGCCGACGAACTGGCGCGGTTGAGCGACAGCCCGTGAGTGCCAACGTCCCGCGCGAGCTGCTGCAGCTGCGCGAGGCGGTGCGGCGCCAACCGGGGGACTTTGTCGCCTGGTTGATGTTGGCCGATGCCGAGCTGGGCATGGGCGACAGCACCGCCGGCGAGGTGGCGGTACAACACGCCCTGGCCATGCATCCTGGTCACCCGGAGGCGATTGCACGGCTGGGCCGGGTACGCTGGGCGCAGCAGCGCCATGCAGACGCCGCCACCTTGCTGCAACAGGCCTCGGACCTGGTACCGCAGCATCCCGGTATTGCGCTGTGGCTTGGGCACGCACTGGAAGATGCCGGCCAACCGGAGCAGGCGGCTGACGCCTATGCGCGTGCGCATCGGTTGCTGCCCGACGAACCCTACATCACCGCGCAGTTGCTCAATTGGCGACGCCGCCTGTGCGATTGGCGCGAACTGGAGCCACTGGCTGCGCACGTGCGTGCCGCCGTGGCGCGAGGCGAGGCGGCAGTGGAGCCGTTCGCATTCCTGAGCGAGGACGCCAGCGCGGCCGAGCAATTGGCGTGTGCCCGCACCCGTGCGCAGGCGATTGCCTCGTCTTTACGCCCGCTGCCTGCGGTGACGGTGCGCAGCCGCGGTGCGCTGCGGCTCGGCTTCGTTTCCAACGGCTTTGGCGCGCACCCCACCGGCCTACTGACCGTGGCCTTGTTCGAAGCGCTGCAGCGACGTCAGCCGGACATGCAGGTGCACCTGTTCGCGACCAGCCATGACGATGGCAGCGAGATCCGTGCGCGCCTGGCGCAGGCGACGCGCCTGCATGACGTCGCCGCACTGGGGCATCTGGCGACCGCGCAGCACATCCGGGACCAGGGCATCGATCTGCTGTTCGATCTGCGCGGCTGGGGCGGTGGCGGGCGCCCGGAAGTGTTCGCGCTGCGGCCGGCGCCGGTGCAGCTCAACTGGCTGGCGTATCCGGGGACCTCGGGTGCGCCCTGGATGGACCATGTGCTGGGCGATGCGTTTGCACTGCCGCCGTCGCTGGAGCCGTTTTACAGCGAACAGGTGCTGCGCCTGCCACGCGTGTTTCAACCGTCGGACACCTCGCGCGCGGTCGCGCAACCGCCACCGCGTGCGGAGTGCGGCTTGCCTGAGCAGGGTGTGGTGCTGTGCTGCTTCAACAACAGCTACAAACTCACTCCACGCAGCATGGCGCGCATGCTGGCGGTGTTGCGCGCGGTGCCCGGTAGCGTGCTGTGGCTGCTGTCCGGGCCGGGCCGGGCCGATGCGCGACTGCGCGCGGTGGCGCAGGCACAGGGCGTGGACCCGCAGCGGCTGGTGTTCATGCCGAAGTTGCCGCATCCGCAGTATCTGGCGCGCTATCGGCATGCGGATCTGTTTCTGGACACGCACCCGTACAACGCGCACACCACGGCCTCCGACGCGCTATGGGTGGGCTGCCCGGTATTGACCACACCAGGCGAGACGTTCGCCGCGCGCGTGGCCGGCAGCCTGAATCAGCATCTGGGGCTGGATGAGATGAATGTGGCCGATGACGCTGCGTTTGTCGCCAAGGCGATCGAACTGGCGGGCGATGCGGATGCCTTGCGTGGTGTGCGCGTGCGATTGGCGGAACAACGCCTGCGCAGTGGCGTTTTCGATATGGATGGATTTGCAGATGATCTGGCTGCGCTGCTGCGTGGCATTGCGCGGCGCAGTGGGTGGTTGGGAGGTTAGCGTCGGTTGCCGGATGTTGCGCTGCCGGGTTGGCATGCCAGATGGCGTGGTGCTTGAGGCGCGGAATCTTTTGCTGGCGCTGCCATACGAGCGACAGTCAGGCATGGATGCTGCTCCCTTCTCCCTTCGGGAGAAGCTGGCGCGTAGCGCCGGATGAGGGTGCGGCTGCGGCCGTGACACTGGTTAACCGTACCCTCACCCCAACCCCTCTCCCGACGGGAGAGGGGCTTAGAGCGACGCGTTAGCTAACGCCTGATAGGCAGCCGCTTCGTACAACTTCACACCACAACGCTGTACCCGGCCGTCCGGGCTCGCTAGGCTGCGCGCATGCCTTCCACTCTCGACTTCATTCCGCTGCGCCTGTGCGTGCTGACCGTGTCCGACAGCCGCACCCTGGCCGATGACCGTTCCGGCGATTACCTGGCCGATGCCCTCACCCACGAAGGTCATGTGCTGCACGAACGTGCGCTGTGCCCGGACGACCGTTACCGCATGCGCGCGATCGTGTCCGGCTGGATCGCAGACGCACAGGTCGACGGCATCCTGATCACCGGCGGCACCGGCTTTACGGGCCGCGACAGCACTCCGGAGGCGATCACGCCGTTGCTGGACAAGGTCATGCCCGGCTTCGGCGAGATGTTCCGCGCAGTCAGCGTGGACGAAATCGGCACCTCCTCGCTGCAATCGCGCGCGTTTGCCGGGCTTGCCAACCACAGCTTCGTGTTCTGCCTGCCCGGTTCCACTTCGGCCTGCCGCACGGCATGGGAGAAGATCGTGCGTGCGCAGCTGGATGCGCGGACCAAACCGTGCAATCTGGCGACACTGCGTCCACGTCTGGGCGAATAGCCTGCGCGCTCTCCACCGGCTGGAACGCGCATGTCGCATCTCAAACGCAAGGCCTACAAGAAACTGCTGGCACCGCTGCAATTGGAACTGGTCGGCATGGCGCGCTGGCTGCGCCACACCAATCAGCGCGCCCTGGTGCTGGTGGAAGGCCGCGACACCGCCGGCAAGGGCGGCGTGATCCAGACCATCGCCAGCCATCTCAATCCGCGCCAGTGCCGGGTGGTGGCGCTGCCCAAGCCCAGCGACCGCGAGAGCACGCAGTGGTATTTCCAGCGCTATGTGACGCATCTGCCGGCGGGCGGCGAGTTGGTGCTGATGGATCGCAGCTGGTACAACCGCGCGGGCGTGGAACGGGTCATGGGCTATTGCACCGACACGCAATACGCCGCGTTTCTGGAGCAGGCGCCGCGCTTTGAACAGATGCTGGTCGACGACGGCATCCTGTTGTTCAAGTACTGGTTGTGCGTGGACCAGGCAGAGCAGGAAGAACGCTTCGCCGAGCGTCACGCAGACCCGCTCAAGGGCTGGAAACTGTCGCCGGTGGATCTGCAATCGCGCGACAAATATGACGACTACACCGCCGCCCGCGAGCGCATGCTCGAAGCGACCCACACGCCCGATGCGCCGTGGACGCTGGTGGATTTCAACGACCAGAAACGGGGCCGGTTGAGCCTGATCCGCGATCTACTGGATCGGCTCCCGGACACGTCGGTGCCCGAAGCGCAATTCGCGTTGCCGCCCTTGCACGGCAAGCCGCACAAGGAACATTACGGCGTGCTGAAGCCGATCGACGATTACGCCGGCCAGTCCTGAGAGACTTCATCGCTGGCCGCGGTAGCGCGCGGCAGCGGGTGCAGGCCGGCATGACGTTCGGCCTGCTCGGCCTGCAGCACCAGTTGGCTCAGGCGCTGACTGAACAACTGCATGAAACCGCGGTGCAGCGGTCGCATCGCTTCCATGTAGTCCACGTCATCGGCTTGCGCGCCGAGCGGGCTGCACGAGGACAGCAGCACTTCGTCCAGGCGCAGCGCGCTGTCGGGCAGGCGCACCAGGGCGGCGCGGCGCAGCCAGTTGCGCATGCCTTCGCGGTATTCGGCAGCCAGGATGTAGGCCACTTCGACCTGGTCCAGGTCCACGTCCGGGTTCCAGGCCAGCACCTGGATCACCTGCGAACGCTCGTCCAGCATGCGGCCTTCGGCCACCAGGGCGTGCAGCTGCTGCAGCAGCCGCCACTGCGCCTCGGCCGCGCCACGTTGGGCGGGCGGCATGGCGTCAATGGCCAGTGCCAGGCGACGTGCGAACAGGGCCGGCACCTCGGCCAGTACCACCGGGCCGGCATCGGCGCCGAGCAGGAAACGCTCGGTCCGCAGCGCGGCGGTGTCGGGCAGGTAGCCGTCCTGCAACGGCCGCATGACACCGTGGTCGAGCAGCGACAGCACCACGTCCAGCCAGTAGCGGCGCTCCTGTTGCAGCGCGCGGTTAGCCGAGGCGTTCTGCCAGGCGGTGCGCACTTCGTCCAGCCGCGCGATGCAGGTCTGGGCATCGAGCCCATCCCACGGCGCGCGGGTGGCATCGTCGGGGTCGAAGGTTTCCGCACTGAGCATGCCGCCGCCGAAGCGATGCCAGGCCGCGCCACGCTGGGTGTGGGCCGGGTCCAACCGGGAGACGGCAACCGGGGCCGGCGGCGCGGGGCGCAGCAATGCGGCGTAGGCATCGGCCCAGGATTCGGGCAGGCGTGCCGACAGCGGGTAGCTTGCCGAGGGCTGCGCCAGGCCACGGCGCGCCAGCCGCAGGCTCCACAGCAACGCACCGATCACGATGCCGCCGAAGGTCCAGGCCACCAGCCAGCTGGTGGCCGCCTGGCCAGACTGCAGCACGCGCGTGGACGGCTGCACGAACAGCAGCCAGCCGCTGCCCAGCAGCGCGCCGAGATACAGCCATGGCGCGGATTGCGCCAGCTGGCGACGGCGGCGTGCCGGTTGATCGTGCGCGTCGTTGTGATCCTGAGATGGAGCGGCCATTACATTCCCCTGAACGCCTGATCGCGTTGACAAGGTTATCGGCGCGTCGCCCCAACTCTGTTGCCCCGCCGTGCGGGCCTGCGCTCAGCCAGTTACAAAGTCTTCAGTCGTCGGAACCGGGCACGGCGCGCGTGTCACCGCAGCCACTCGCGCCGCTGGCGGGCCTTGCCAGAGCCAGGCTTCCAGCGCATCCAGGGCGGCCGCGTTGCCGGCGGCGATCACCTCAACGCTGCCGTCGGCTTGGTTGCGGGCGTGCCCGGACAGGCCCAGTGCCAGCGCGCGGTCGCGGGTGGAGGCCCGATAGTAGACGCCCTGCACCACGCCGCTGATGACAAAGCGTGCGGCCTGCATCAACCGGCCTTGCCGGTGATGCCCACGGCGGCTTCGATATCGCGCGCGGTGACCGGGCCGAGGAATTGCTTGGCCACCTTGCCGTCCGGGCCGATCAGATAGGTCATCGGCAGGCCGCGCGGCGTGGCGAAGTCCTGCGGCGGCTGGTACGGGTCGAGGATGGCGACCGGATAGGAGACCGGATGGTCCTTCAGGAAGGCCTGCATGTCCGCAGCGGTGATGTCTTCATAGGCCAGGCCCACCACTTCGACGGCATCGCGCATGGTGTGCAGCGCCGACAGTTCCGGCATTTCCTTCAGACAGGGCGCGCACCAGGTGGCCCAGAAATTGACCACCACCCACTTGCCGCGATGCGCGGCCAGATCGTAGGTCTCGCCGGTTACGGTCGGCAGCGAGAGCGTGGGCATTTCGGCGGTCTGCTGCACGACCGAGGTGTTGGCAGCGCCGGCCGGATCGGGAGCGGCAGGCGCTGCAGGTGGCTGAACCGGCGCGGTGGGGGCCGTCGCATGATCGGCCGCGGGCGCGCCGTCGCCGGTGGGCTTGCAGGCAGTCAGCACTAACAGCGGCAACAGCAGCGCGCACGCGCCGCGCACAAGGCGCACAGTCATGGAGGGTCTCCGGGAAGGTGGGTGTAGAGGTCGCCAACCGGTTGCGCCAGCACGCTACGCAACGGTTGGCGCAATTGTTCGAGCGCGGCGGCGGCGGCCTGGCCATAGGCATCGTCGCGACAGGGCAAGGGGCGGTCTTCGATCGGCACGCGCAGCTGGCAGTTTTCGTAGAGTTCGGCCAAGGTCACCACGTCTAGATCACGCGCCAGCAGCCATTGCCCGCGCTCGTCGCGACGCAGCAGGCGGATGCGTTTGAGCTCGCACAGCAGCTCCTGCATCAGCGTATCGGTGAGCATGGGTTCCAGCGCCAGGATGCGGTCTTCGTCCAGGCCGTTGCCGTGGATGCGCGCCTGGCGGAAACGCCCCAGCAGCCGCAGCAGCCCGTAGATCTCGAAGCCCGGCGGCAGCCGCATCGCTTCGGGCTGGTAGCGGAATGCGGACATCGACGAGGCCAGCGAGGCGCCCAGCAGCACCGACACCCAGCTCAGGTAGATCCACAACAACAGGATCGGCAATGCCGACAGCGCGCCGTAGATGCGCTGATAGGTCTGGAAATTACCGAGATAGAACCCGAAGCCCCATTTGACGATCTCCATCAGGATCACCGCCAGCAGCGCGCCTGGCAGCGCATGCCGCAGCCGCACCACGTGCTGCGGCACCACGCGGTAGATCAGCACGATGCAGACGAACTCCACCGCCATCGGCGCCAGCCGCCAGGCGAATTCGGCCAGCCACTGGCCTTCGGTGGTGCGGAACAGCGGCAGCGCGAACACGTAGGCCGCCATCGCCATCGAGGCCGCGGCCAGCATCGTGCCCAGCGTCAGCACCGTCCAATAGATCAGGAACCGCGTCACCTTGGGGCGCGCAGCGGCCACCCGCCAGATGCTGTTGAAGGTCTGCTCGATGCTGTGCAGGGTGATCAGCAGCGAAGCCACCAGCGCCACCATACCGGCCACGGTGAACTTGCCCAGGTCTTCCAGCGAACGGTTGAGGTAGTTCTGCACCGAACGCGCCGCGCCGGGCACGAAATTGTTGAAAATGAAGTCGGTGAGCGCGTCCTTCCACTCGTTGAAGGCCGGAAATGCCGACAACACGCCGAATACCACGATGGCCAGCGGCACCAGTGCAAAGACCGTGGTGTAGGCCAGCGAGGCGGCCGCCTGGAACAGCCGGTCGTCCAGAAAGCGGTGCCATAGAAAGCGCCCGAAGCTCACCGTCCGCGCGCGGTCGCGCAGACGCTCGTTCCATTGGTGGAGGGTGTTCACACGCGACATCGCGCAAGGGTACCCGATGCGCCGTCATCGCGGCCTTGCCGCACCTGCGGCGTGCAGCGGGCCGGCCGCTTGGCCGATACTGCGGCAACTCACACAGTTGGTAGATGCGATGGCGGAGATTCTGGTGCTGTATTACAGCCGTGGCGGTGCGGTGGCGCGGCTGGCGCGGCAGATCGCGCGCGGCATCGGCGAAGTGCCCGGCATGAGCGCGCGGCTGCGCACGGTGCCGCCGGTGGCCGCGGTCACCCAGACCAGCGCCCCGCCGGTGCCGGACGAAGGTGCACCGTACGTGGACCGCGCCGATCTGGCCGAATGCAGCGGTCTGTTGCTGGGCAGCCCCACCCGCTTCGGCAACATGGCTGCGCCGATGAAGCACTTCCTGGACAGCCTGGGCGCCGAATGGGCCAGTGGCACCCTGGCCGGCAAACCGGCGGGCGTGTTCACCTCCACTGCCTCGATGCATGGCGGCCAGGAATCCACGCTGCTGTCGATGCATCTGCCCTTGCTGCACCACGGCTGCCTGATTGTCGGCATTCCGTTCACCGAGCCGGCGCTTAGCCACACCACCAGCGGCGGCACGCCGTACGGTGCCAGCCATGTGTCCGGTGCCGGCGGCGACCCGCAACCGAGCGAGGACGAGACCCTGCTGGCGCGCGCGCTCGGCCGCCGGGTGGCCGACATCGCGCGGCGGCTGGCGACCCCGTGAGCCTGCGCGCCACGCGCTGGCTGCTGACGGCGGCGCTACTGGCGCTGGCGCTGCTGTTCGTGGCCTGGTTCCACGACGATGCGCGCCCGATCGCCGCGCTCATCGTGTTCGTGCTGCCCGCCGCGCTGACCGGTGTGCTGGCGGTACGCAGCGCCCGCGCACGTTTCTGGGCCGGCGTGTTCGCGCTGGGATGGTTCAGCCACGGCGTGATGGCCGCCTGGAGCCAGCCGCATGCCCGCGGCCTGGCGTGGCTGGAACTGCTGCTGGCGCTGCTGGTGATCGGGCTGGTCAGCGGGCCTGGCGTGGCGGCCCGATTCGGCAGCAAGCGCAGGGCGCGCTGACCGGCGCAGCTGCGCGCGGACTGACCGCGCCGGTGGTCCGGTGGCGGACCGCCCCTCTGTCCAGGTGAGCGTGGGTGTCCGGCTTGCCTGCCCGCGGGCCGCAGCCAGCACCGCAGTCGGGCGGTATCATGGCGGCCCTCGCGCGGCCTGCACCGCGTTGGCCCTACAGGATTGGCAGCAATGGAAGACCTTCTGATCGTCACCACCGGTGGCACGATCGACAAGATCTACTTCGACGACAAATCGGACTACCAGATCGGCGACCCGCAGATCGGCCAGATCCTCAAGGAACTGGGCGTGACCTTCCGCTTCTCGGTGATTCCGATCATCCGCAAGGACTCGCTGCACATCACCGAGGCCGACCGCGAACTGATCCGCGCCACCATCGCCGCCCAACCCACCCGCCACGTGCTGATCACCCACGGCACCGACTCGATGGTGGAAACCGGCAAGGTGCTGCAGACGATCGCCGACAAGACCATCGTGATGACCGGCGCGTTGAACCCGGCGCGCTTCCGCGGCTCGGATGCGGAATTCAATATCGGCTGCGCGGTCGGCGCAGTGCAATCGCTGCCGGCCGGGGTCTACATCGCCATGAACGGCCGCATCTGGAACCCGGAAAAGGTGCGCAAGAACGTGGCGGCCAACCGTTTCGAATCGATCTGACACGATGAGCAAGGCCACCCGCGCCACCAAGGCATTGGACGCGGCCGGCGTGGGCTATGTGTTGCACTCGTACGCCTATCAGGCCGATGCCGATGCGAAGGGATTACAAGCCGCACAGGCGCTGGGGCTACCGCCGCACGCCGTATTGAAGACGCTGATGGCGTGGGTCGATGACAACGCCGTCTGCGTGGTGATTCCCTGCGACCGCAGGGTGTCGCTGAAGAAACTCGCCAGCGCGTACGGCGGCAAGTCGGCACGCATGATGGAGGTGGCCGATGCCGAACGCCGCACCGGCTACAAGGTCGGCGGCATCAGCCCGCTCGGCCAGCAACGGCAGGCGCCGGTGCTGGTGGACACCAGCGCACTGGATGCACCCGCGCTCTGGATCAACGCTGGCCAGCGTGGCTTGCTGCTGGAATTGCCCGGCGCCCAGCTGTTGCAGGCACTGGCCGCATGCGCCTGTGCGCTGTGCGAATAGACGCATCATCGCGCTGCCGCACGCACCCGCTGGTGCGCGCGTTCCTCGCTCAGAGTCCTGGCTCACACGCGACATCTCGGTTGAACCTTGACCTAGACTTCGACTTCGACTTCGACTTCGACTTCGACTTCGACTTCATTATCCAACTTCCAATCGACGTCGCGCCAGGCTCCCCGCACCCGCTGACGACTGCCCACGCCGCGGCACTCGTCAGCGTCTCCAGACGCGGCGGCAACGCCGCGCCGGAACTCCTCAATACGCCGCAGTGACGCTGACCGCAGAGAAGCCCAGCGTCGCCTTCAAGCGGACGTAGTACACGCCGGCTGCGGGCGCAGCCAGCGTGCAGCTGTCGCCATTGCCCGGCAACATGCTGCGGCAGCTGTACGCGGCATCGGTCGGCAACGCACCGGCCCGCAGCGAGAGATCGGCATTGCCGCTGCCACCGGCAAGCGTGACCTTGAGCGTGCGCGTGCCGGCCGGCACGTTGACCCGGTAATACAGCGAATCGGAAAGCGCTGCGCTCAGCCCGGTGCGAGCCACATTCCTGGTCAAGGTGGTCGACTCGATCACCGCCGTCACCGCGCCGTCGGCATTCACCAGCCCTGCCCCGCAGCCCTGCGTGCAGGCCACCGGCAAGGGCCGCGCGCTGCTCTTGAGCAAGGCCTTCACCGTGGCCGGGGTGAGCGGATTCAGGGCCACCGACTGCATCAGCGCCACCACGCCAGCCACATGCGGCGCGGCCATCGAGGTACCGCTATAGCCCGCGTAGGCGGCATTGCCAGGAACCGTGGTGCCGGTATTGAGCGTGGATACGATGGACTGCCCGGGCGCCGCGATATCCACGCCCTTGCCGAAGTTGGAGAAGCTGGCCTTGGCGCCGGCCGAGGTGGTGGCTGCCACCGCGATCACGTTCGGGCAGTTGGCCGGCACGCTGGTGGAGACATCCATATTGCTGTTGCCGGCCGCCACCACCACCGCGCTGCCACGCGTCACCGCAGCGGTGATGGCGTTGCTCAGGGTTGTCGAACAACTGCCGTAGCCGCCGAGCGAAAGATTGATCACCGTGGCCGGGTTTGGGTTGGCCGGCACGCCATTGACCTTGCCGCCGGACGCCCAGACGATCGCATCGGCGATGTCGGACATGTAGCCGCCGCATCGGCCCAGTACCCGCAAGGGCAGGATCTTGGCGTTGAAGGCAGTGCCGACCACACCGGCCGCGTTGTTGCCGACGGCCGCCACGATGCCGGCGACATGGGTGCCATGCCAGCTGGAGCTGGACGCGGACGCACCGGGGCCGCATTCGTTGGCGGCGGTCCAGTCGCCCTGGTCGGTGGCATTGGCATCGCGCGCGCTGCCGTCGCGCGCAGTCGCAGGATCGATGATGAAGTCGTAACCGGGCAGCACGTTCGCTGCCAGGTCGGGATGGTTGGTGATGCCGGTATCGATCACCGCCACCACGATGCCCTTGCCGGTGGTGCGGTCCCAGGCCGGGCGGATGTTGAGGCCGGCGCTGGTCGTGCCCATCGCCCACTGCTGCGGCACGCCCGGGTCGTTAGGCACCAGCAACGGACGCATCAGCACGTCCACTTCCACGCGCTTGACCGCCGGGTCGGCTGCGAGGCGGCGCATCAGGCTTTCCGAGTCCACACGGTCCAGCTTGCGGTCGGCCACCAACAGCATCGGACCGGTACTGAGCCGACGCGTTGCAGACAAGCCCAGCGCACGTCCGCGCGCTTCCGGCACCGCGCGCGCGATGTCGCGCCAGGGCGCAGACAACCCGGTCGCCCGGCTGCTGCCGACGCGGTCCTTGTAGCTGACGATGAAGCGCTGATGGCTGCTGCTGGAGTTCAAGCCTTGCAGGCTGACCTCGCCGGCGGCGGCATGAAACGTGCATGACAACGCACAGACGAGTGCAATGCGGCGCAATGCGCCAACTGAGTAATACGACATGAATCCATCCCTCCCCAAGGAGCTGGCAACCCGGATGGCAACGCGCTAACGCCACTGCGATGCGCCTTGCCCGATGCGTGGGCAGGCAGATGGCGCATGCCTCACGTGGGGTGGCTATCGGCGTGCCGCAGGTGGCGCTGAAGCGGCCACGCTGCGCCCGCATGCGCTTCATTCAGCCGTTACGGCCGGCCTGCGCCGGCAGCCCGGCAATTGCCGCTGCCCGAACGCACACTGCCCCGCCGAAGCGGGGCAGTGCAGGTTTCAAAACACCGACAGCTGCGTCGGGGTTGGCCCGACGTCGATGCCGGCAAGAGCGCCGGCATCCAGGGTGTCGGCGCGGCCTTACGGGGTCTGGCTGACCGCGCCGGCGGCGTTGACGATGCCGGCACCGCAGCCGCCCGAGCAGGCGCCCGGCAGCGGACGGGCGGTGTTCTTCAACAGGGTTTCCACCGCCGCCGGCGTCAGCGGACGGCTGGCCGCCGACTGCACCAGCGCCACCACGCCGGCCACATGCGGGGCCGCCATCGAGGTGCCGTTGTAGCTGGCGTAGCTGGCCGACCCGGGGGTGGTGGTGCCGCTGTTGAGCGTGGACAGGATCGACGAGCCGGGGCCGGAGATATCGATGGTGGTGCCGAAGTTGGAGAAGCTCGAACGCGCGCCGGCCGAGGTGATCGAGGCCACCGAGATCACGTTGGCGCAGCTGGCCGGGGTGAAGTTGGCCACGTTGGCATTGCTGTTGCCGGCCGCCACCACCACGGTGGTGCCGCGCGACACCGCGCTGTTGATCGCGTTCTGGTAGGTGGCCGAACAGGTGCCATTGCCGCCCAGCGACATGTTGATCACTTCGGCCGGGTTGGCATTGGCCGGCACGCCGGACACGGTGCCGCCCGAAGCCCAGACGATGGCATCGACGATGTCGGAGGTGGCGCCGCCACACAGGCCCAGCGCACGGATCGGCACCACGCGCGCATTGAACGCAGTACCGGCCACGCCGCTGTTGTTGTTGGTCACCGCCGCGATGGTGCCTGCCACGTGGGTGCCGTGCCAGCTGGAGTTGGCGGCGGGAATGCCGGTCCCGCACTGGTTGGCCGCGCGCCAGTCGCCCTGGTCGGCCGGGTTGCTGTCACGCCCGTTGTTGTCGCGCGCACGCGCCGCATCGCTGATGAAGTCGTAACCCGGCAGCACGTTGGCGTTGAGATCCGGGTGGCTGGTGATGCCGGTATCGATCACGGCAACCACCACGCCGGTGCCGGTGGCGGTATCCCAGGCCGGGCGCACGTTGATGCTGGAGGCGCTGGTGCCAAAGCCCCACTGCTCGGACAGGCGAGTGTCGTTCGGGGTCAACACCGGGTACATGATCTGATCGACCTCGACGTAATCCACACTCGGATCGGCGGCGATGCGGCGCATAAGCGTTTCGGCTTCGGCACGGTCCAGGCTACGGTCGGTCTTGAGCACTTCCGAACCCAGCGCAGTGCGGCGCACGTGGTTCAGGCCCAGCGCACGGCCGGCGCGTGCCGGCACGGCTTTGGCAACGGAGTTGAGCGATGCGCGCATCGAGGTCGGGCTTACTGCCGCGCTGGAGCCGTCCTTGTATTTGACGATGAACCGGTCCAGCGTGGGCTGCGACTCCAAACCGGACAGATTGACCTGACCGGCGAACGCCGGCACGGCCAGCAGACAGGTCAGCGCGGAAACACCCAGCACGACCAGGGCGCGTGCGGGTGCACGACGTTGCGACACATTGGACATCGATCGTTCCTCAGTTTTTTATGAAGTGCCGCGGTTGCGGCGAGATGGCCGGCCCCTTGCCGCACACCGCGGATCGGGCCGGAACGCACGGGCGGTGACGCCCGTCGAAACGACTGACCGGTGTCCTTGCCGGCCGAGCGGCAATGCGCCGCCGGCGCCGGCCGAACTGGCAGACGTGGGCGAGACATCGCAGATGAGGTGAGGCGCCGCCGGCGCGACTGCCGGCACGTGACCGGCAGCGCCACGCGGCGTCGAACAACCGGGCCCTAGTAGCTGGCCCTCAGGGTCACGCCGGAGAACGTGCTGTACGCCTTGACCCGCACGTAATAGGTTCCCGACGGCGCGGTGATGCTGCAGGTTTCCGCATTGCCACTGCGGTAGGGCCGGCAGGTGTAGGTGGTGTCGGTCGGTGCACTGCCGGCACGCACGTACAGGTCGGCATCGCCGCTGCCGCCGCTGATCGCCACGGTGAGCGTGCCGCTGCCCGCCGGCACCGCGATGGTGTAGTTCAGCTCTGCACCGGTGGCCGCGCCCAGGCCGGTCACCGGCGTGCCATTGCTCAGCGTGTTGCCACCGCCGCCACCGCCGCCCCCATTGCTGCCGCTGATCGCGGCCGTGACCGCGGCATCGGCGTTGACGATGCCGGCGCCGCAGCCACCGGAGCAGGCGCCCGGCAATGCCCGGGCCGTATTCTTCAGCAAGGTTTCCACGGCGGCAGGCGTCAGCGGCGACGGGGCCGCCGATTGCACCAGCGCCACCACGCCGGCCACATGCGGCGACGCCATCGAGGTGCCGTTGTAGGACGCGTAGCTGGCGCTGCCCGGCGTGGTAGTGCCGCTATTGAGCGTGGACAGGATGGCCGAACCCGGCGCTGACACGTCGATGCCGGTGCCGAAGTTGGAATAGCTGGCCTTGGCGCCGGCCGAGGTGGTGGCCGCTACCGCGATCACGTTGGCGCAGTTGGCCGGCAGCGAACCGGACACGTTGGCCGAGCTGTTGCCGGCCGCCACCACCACCGTGGTCCCGCGCGAGACCGCACCGCTGATTGCGTTCTGCATCGTGGTCGAGCAGGTACCGCCGCCGCCGAGCGACATGTTGATCACTTCGGCCGGATTGGCATTGGCCGGGACGCCGCTGACGCTGCCGCCGGACGACCAGACGATGGCGTCGGCAATGTCCGACAGCGACCCGCCGCAGCGGCCCAGCACACGCACCGGCACCACTTTGGCGTTGAACGCGGTGCCGGCCACGCCGGTGGTGTTGTTGGTCACTGCCGCCACCGTGCCGGCGACGTGAGTACCATGCCAGCTGGAATCGGACACCGCGCAACCGCTGATGCCGCCGGGATTCCAGTCGCCTTCGTCGGCTGGATTGCTGTCGCGGCCATTGCCGTCACGCGCGGTGGCGGCATCGCTGATGAAGTCGTAGCCCGGCAGGATGTTCGCGTCGAGGTCGGGGTGGCTGACGATCCCGGTATCGATGACGGCCACTACCACGTTGGTTCCGGTGGACTTGTCCCACGCCGAGCGGATATTGAGGCCGGCATTGGTCGTGCCGAAGGCCCACTGCTCGGACAACCGGGTGTCGTTCGGGGTCAGCGCGGCGTGCAGGATCTGATCTACTTCCACGCTCTGCACGTTCGGGTCGGCGGCCAGCTGGCGCATCAGCGTCTCGGCTTCGGCACGGTCCAGCGCGCGGTCGGCCTGGATCAGCTCCGGCCCCACTGCTAGGCGGCGCACCGAATTGAGACCCAGCGCCCTGCCCGCCTTGGCCGGTACCGCGCGGGCGGCGGCGCGCAGCGAACTGGTCAACACGCTTGGACTGGCCAGGGCATTGCTGCCGTCCTTGTAGGTGACGATGAATTTCTGGTGGGTCTGGGCGGTGGCAAGGCCATCCAGATAGACCTCGCCGGCGAACGCAGGCGTTGCCAGCAACAGCGAGGTCAGCGCGGTTGCGCGCATGACGATGAGTGCGCGAGGACGCTTGCGAGAGGACGCGTTCGACATTGAATTCCCTTCCAAATCAAAGAGAACCGCCTGAGCGGTGTTATCCGGCGCCGCCTTCCATCGGTCAGCACCGAGTCCCCGGAACGATCCCCTGTTACCGATCCGTTCAGCGAACCTACCCCGGTGCAACCAAACTGGACAATACAAGATCGACACTTTTGAAACTTAAATATCAGTTTTGTGACAACGATCAGCTTTGTTCAGTCCGCTTCGCACAGTTTTTTGACCGGTCACGGCGCATTTGCTGCAGAGCAGGCCAAAAAAAACCCCCGTGCTGACACACGAGGGCCATTTTTTGACGATGTATGGCGGCTTATGACAAACGCACCAGCCAACCGTGACGATCCGGCACGCGGCCGTATTGGATGTCGGTCAACTCCTGGCGCAGCGACATGGTGACCTCGCCCGCCGGTGCGGACAGATCACCTACCGCAAATCCGTCGCCCTTGAGCTCGCCGATCGGGGTCACCACCGCCGCGGTGCCGCAAGCGAACACCTCGGTGATCTCGCCGGAGGCCACGCCCTGCTTCCACTCGTCGATGGCCACCTTGCGCTCGATCACCTGCATGCCGCGGTCGCGCGCCAGTTGCAGGATGCTGTCGCGGGTGATGCCTTCCAGGATGCTGCCGGACAGTTCCGGCGTCACCAGGCTGCCGTCCTTGTAGACCAGGAACACGTTCATGCCGCCCAGCTCTTCGATGTACTTGCCTTCCACCGGGTCCAGGAACAGCACCTGCGAGCAGCCCTGCGCATAGGCTTTTTGCTGCGGCAGCAGCGAGGCAGCGTAGTTGCCGCCGCACTTGGCCGCGCCGGTGCCGCCCTTGGCCGCACGCGCGTAGTCGGTGGACAACCAGATCGACACCGGCGCCACACCCTTGGCGAAGTAAGGGCCAGCCGGGCTGGCGATCACGTAGTACGAGGCCTTGTGGGCCGCACGCACGCCCAAAAACGCCTCATCGGCGATCATGAAGGGGCGGAAATACAGGCTGGTTTCCGGTGCCGACGGCACCCAGCCGGCGTCCACCGCCACCAGCTGGCGCAGCGATTCGACGAACAGGTCCACCGGCAATTCCGGCAGTGCCAGACGGCGCGCAGAGCGCTGCAGGCGCTCGCCGTTGGCCTGCGGGCGGAAGGTCCAGATCGAGCCGTCGGCATGCCGGTAGGCCTTGATGCCCTCGAAGATCTCCTGGCCGTAATGCAGCACCGACGCCGCAGGATCCAGCTGCAGCGGGCCGTACGCGCGCACCTGCGCGTCATGCCAGCCCTGCTCGTTGTTCCAGGAAATGGCGACCATGTGGTCGGTGAAATGCAGCCCGAAACCGGGCGCGGCCAGGATCACGGACAGTTCGTCGGCGCTGCGCGGCGACGGGGAACGGGTGGAAGCGAAGGACACGGACACCGGGAGATTCCTGTATGGCGGGCGAAAGGACGCGGCGCCACATCGTGGACATGGCGCGTGACGATCAGAGCATGCCGGTCTCGAGACGGGCCGCTTCGGACATCATATGCCGGCCCCATGGCGGGTCGAACACCAGCTCGACATCGGCTTCGGCAATGGTCGGAATCATTTCAACCTTGCTGCGCACGTCGTCGACCAGGATCTCGCCCATGCCGCAACCGGGCGCGGTGAGCGTCATCTTGACGTCCACACGGCGCTGATTGTCTTCTTCGCGATGGCTGACCACGGCCTCGTAGACCAGGCCCAGGTCGACGATGTTGAACGGGATTTCCGGGTCGAAACAGGTGCGCAGCTGCTGCCACACCAGGGCTTCGACCTCCTCGTCGCTGGCGTTGTCGGGCAATTCCAGCCCGGGCGGGGCCTCCTTGCCGATCGCATCGCCATCCTTGCCGGCAATGCGGAACAGATTGCCCTCGACAAAGACGGTGTAGCTGCCACCCAGGGCTTGGGTGATATAGCCGTAACTGCCTGCGGGCAGGGTCACCGAATCACCCTGCGGCACCATGACGGCATCGCAATCGCGTTCGAATTGGACGGGTTCGCTGCTACGGGAATACATGGGCTGGATATGGGGCCGCGCAGGACGCGCGCAAGTCGGCCATTCTAGCCGACCGCGACGGCATCGCCGCCGCACGCAGCGCCCGTCAGCGACGACGCTGCATTCCATCCGCCGCACCGTGGGGGCGAGGCATGCAGCGCAGAGGCCGGCCCGCGTTCTATCATGTGCGCACTGTCAGGAGCTCCAATGCCGCCCACCACCGCGTCCGCCAGAACCGCCCACTGGCTCTGGCCCCCGCTCCTGCTGCTGGGATGCGTCACCGCCCTCATCGCCTGGCTCCTCATCGCACTCGCGCTCGGCAACCAGGCCGGCTGGATGGCGGTGGTGGCAGCGCTGGAGATCGCCTGGATGCTGCGCCTTGGCACCTTGCACGCCGGCCGGCTGCGCATCGGTGTCGCCGTCGTCACGACAGCATTGATCATCGTCGGCGCCAACTGGGGGATCGCCTCGGCCCAACTGGGCGGACCGCTCGGCCTGGACCCATGGACCTCGGCACAGAAGATGGGCACCGGCCTGGCCTGGACCCTGTTGCAACTGGCCAACAACGGCTTTGATCTGCTGTGCTACGTCGCCGCGCTATTCGTTGCGTGGTGGGCCGCGCGCTGAGTCGGGCGCGTTTGGCGCAGGGATGGTTGGTACACAGAGTTTTCGACAAGGCCAACAATCAACGCCCTGGCGCGTTGTCCTCCCTCTTCAATAAAACCACCAGCAAACCCTCTGTGCGGTGTCCTCATCGCGCATTCGATGTCGTCGTGTTTGCTGCAGGGCCCTCGCCCGCCCACCATCGCGGGACACGCCGTGAATCCGTCCCTGGAGGCTCTGGCGCGGCATCCATGCCGCTCAAGGTCCCGCGACGGTGGGCGGGCAAGGACCAGTCGAGATAGTCGGTCTACATGGATTTCAACAGCGACTAGCAAGCTGCAACGCGGTGTCTTTGCTTTTCAACAAAACCACCAGCCAACTGTCTGGCGCGGTGCCCTCGCCGATTGCGGGACCGTTGGCGGCATGGATGCCGCCACCGAGCCTCCAGGGACGGATTAACGGCGTGTCCCGCGAGCGTTGAGGGCGCCGCGCCCTCGACGGTGGTCGGTGCGTAAAGCTTTCCAAAAGCAATCAGCGACGTGATGCCTTCGTTCTTCAAAAAAAAGGCTCTGCGGTGCGGTGATTTCGTCATCGCGCGCGAACACAGCCGCCCTCATCAACCAGTGTGGAAGAGAGGCTCGGCTGACAAGACCCACGCCCTCAATGCCCGCCGCCATCCAGCGCCTTCAACTCGCTGACCAGGGCACCGGCCGCCTCCGCTCCATCGCCGTACAACATGCGCGTGTTGTCGGCGTAGAACAGCGCATTCTCGATACCGGCAAAGCCCGTGCCCTTGCCGCGCTTGATGACCACCGTGTTCTTCGAATTGACCACGTCCAGGATCGGCATGCCGTAAATCGGGCTGGCCGGGTCGGTCTTTGCGACCGGATTGACCACGTCGTTGGCGCCGATCACCAACGCCACATCGGTGCTGGCGAATTCGGGATTGATGTCGTCCATGTCGGCGATCAGGTCGTACGGCACGCCGGCTTCGGCCAGCAGCACGTTCATGTGCCCGGGCATGCGTCCGGCTACCGGATGGATCGCAAACTTCACCTTGACCCCGCGTGCGATCAGGCGCTGCGCCAGCTCCCAGATCTTGTGCTGCGCCTGTGCCACTGCCATGCCGTAGCCGGGCACGATCACCACCCGCTCGGCGAATGCCATCATCGCGGCCACATCGCCGGCCTCGATCGGCTTCTGTGCGCCGCTGATCTCCTGCGTCTGCCCGCCGCCACCGAAGTTGGAAAACAGCACGCCGCTGATCGGACGATTCATCGCCCTGGCCATCAGGCGCGTCAGCAGGATGCCGGCCGCACCCACCATCATGCCGGCGATGATCAACGCCTCGTTGCCCAGTACATAGCCCTCGAAGGCCACCGCCAGCCCGGTGAAGGCGTTATAGAGCGAGATCACCACCGGCATGTCGGCGCCGCCGATCGGCAGCGTCATCAGCACGCCCAGCGCCAGCGCCAGCACGAAGAAGGCGATGATCGCCAGCGACTGCAGGCTGCTCGCTGCCCAGATGCCGAGCGCCAGCACCGCCACTGCCACCACCAGATTGAATGCCTGCTGGCCGGGGAAGGTCACCCGGCGGTCGAGCCGGCCGTCCAGCTTGGCCCAGGCGATGATCGAGCCGGACAGCGACACCGCGCCGATCGCCGAGCCGACTACCGCCAGCGCCACGGTGGTGGCATCCGGCCGCCGCGCCGCCAGCTCGGCAATGGCCTGCGCGCTCCAGTGCGCAGTGTCGCGGTTGGCAAGGAAGGAAAACCGCAGCAGCTCCACTGCGCCGATCGCCGCCGCCGAGCCGCCGCCCATGCCGTTGTACAGCGCCACCATCTGCGGCATGTCGGTGATGGCCACCTTCTTGGCCGACCACCACGCCACCCCGGTGCCGATCGCCAGTGCCGCCAGGATCAGCGGCACGTTGTGCAGTTCGGGAAGGAAGAACGTGGCCACGGTGGCGATCAGCATGCCCAGCCCGGCCCAGCGGATGCCGCTGCGCGCGGTCACTGGCGAGGCCATGCGCTGCAGGCCGAGCAGAAACAGTGTGGCGGCGATCAGATAGCTGGACTTGACCAGCCAGTCCAGCAGCTCGGCAGTGGTGACGGTCATGGCTCCTCCCTGGCCGCCGGCTTCTTGCTGGCCCTGAACATGTCCAGCATCCGCTCGGTCACCACGTAGCCGCCGGCCGCGTTGCCCGCGCCCAGCACCACGGCGACAAACCCCAGCGCCTTTTCCAGCGTGGTATCGGCATGGCCCAGCACCACCATCGCCCCGATCAGCACGATGCCGTGGATGAAGTTGGACCCCGACATCAGTGGCGTATGCAGGATCACCGGCACCCGCGCGATGATCACGTGGCCGGCGATGGCCGCCAGCATGAAGATGTACAGCGCTACGAACCCGTCGCTCATGGTCTTTCGCTCCACTGGCCGGTGCGGCCCGCCGATCATACCCATGCATCGGCGTGTCAACCGAATCGGCGCCCGGCCGTTGACGTCGTATCGTCTTCGCGGAAGCTACGCTGTGCTGGTGGGAACCCCTCTCGATCCGCAGCCTGTTGCACCGGCCGCTGCCGTCCCCGTGTCGCTGGATGCATTTCTGGCCGGCATCGGCCCGCGCGCGTTCCGCTTTGCCGAGGCCGGTTTGCGTCACCGTGAAGACGCGCTGGATGCCGTGCAGGACGCCATGGTGAAGCTGCTCGGCTACCGCGAGCGGCCCGCAGAAGAATGGACGCCGTTGTTCTGGAGCATCCTGCGCAGCCGCATCATCGACCTGCAGCGCCGCCGCACGTTCCGCCTGAAGTTCTGGGCACCGGCCGAGCGCGCCGATGACGAAGGCCCCATCGACTGGGCCGACCCGGGCATCGGCCCGGTCGGCGAGCAACAACACCAGCAGGCCTACCAGCGCTTGGTCGATGCGCTGCGCTCGCTGCCGGCACGCCAGCGCGAAGCGTTCACGCTGCGCGTACTGGAAGACCTGGACGTGGCCACCACCGCCAAGGCCATGGGCTGCTCCGAAGGCTCGGTCAAAACCCACCTGTCGCGTGCCCGCGACGCGTTGCAAAAACAGTTCGAGGATTTCCTGTGAACCGCTCCCACGATCCGGCCCAGTTGGATGCGCAGCTACGCCAACTGCACGCCACCGCGCTCGCCCAGCTGCCCCCGCAGACCCTGGCGCGCCTGCGCCAGGCACGCCAGGCGCCGGCCGCGCGCATGCGCCGTGGCCATTGGTTGCTGGCCACCGCCTGTTCGGCCTTGCTGGCTGTCGGCATCGGCCTGCAGATGCGGCCCAGCGACACGGCCCCGGCAGGCGCGGCGCCAACCCAGGCGGTAGCCGGCAACACCGCTAGCACCGACACCGACGACCTGCTGACCCAGAACCCCGACCTGTACGTCTGGCTCGGGTCCGACACCGCCCTGGCCATGGAATGAGCACGATGACCCGCACGACCCGCCTATTGTTGACCCTGTTGCTGTGCGCCGGGCCGTGCGCCCTGGCGCTGGCCCAGGACCGCCCACCGGGACCGCCGGGCCCGCCCATGGACGGGCCTGGCCCCCGCGGCCAGGGCCCGCGCGACGAGACCCCGATGCCCGAATGGGACCGCCTGACCCAGCAGCAGCGCCAGGTATTGATCGATGCGCTGCGCGAGCGCTGGAACGACGTGCCCGAAGAACGCCCGCGCATGTACCGGCACGCCCGACGCTGGCTGGACATGACGCCCGAGCAGCGCAAGCAGGCCAAGGCCGGCATGGACCGCTTCCGCAACATGAGTCCGGAGCAGCGCCGCGAAGCCAAGGCCTTGTTCGACCGCATGCGCACGCTCAACCCGCAACAACGCGACGCGCTGCAACAGCGCTGGCAGAAGATGAGCCCGGCCGAACGCAGTACCTGGCTGCGCGAGCACCCGCCAACCGACGACTGACGGCAGCGCCGCCGCGGCGAGCGCCGCACGCCATCGCACGGGTGCATCCCGGGCGCAGGTGGACGTGCGTGCGGCCACCGCAGGAGCGCGCTGGCGCGCGATGGAGCGTTACCGATGAAGCTCCATCGCGCGCCAGCGCGCTCCTACCCGGAACCGCCGACGCACAAGGCGCATGGACTCGGCGGGGCTATGCAGTCGATGTCGCCGACCAGCGTGTCCTGGCCAGCAGTTCGTCGTCCCAATCGAACGACAGCGCGCCATCCTTGATCAGCAGTGCGGCGAAGGCATACACGTTGCGCGCGAACATCTCGCTGGCATGCACTGCGCCCTGGCTGGCCAGATCGAGCGGGCCGGCGATGACCACCCCGTCGAGATCATAGGTGTCGCCCGGACGGGTGGCCGCGCAATTGCCGCCGGTTTCTGCGGCCAGATCCACGATCACGCTACCGGCGCGCATGTCGCGTGCCATCTCCATGGTCAGGATTTTCGGCGCCGGGCGCCCGGGCACGGCGGCCGTGCAGACCACCACGTCCACGCCCTTCAGATGCTCGGCCAGACGGCGCTGCTGTTCGGCGCGTTCGTCGTCGGTGAGCTGACGCGCATAGCCACCCTCGCCGGCGGCGCTGACGCCCAGATCCAGGAAGCGTGCGCCCAGCGAGGCGATCTGCTCGCGCGTTTCCGGGCGGACATCGAACCCTTCCACCTGCGCGCCCAGCCGCTTGGCCGTGGCGATCGCCTGCAAGCCGGCCACCCCCGCACCGATCACCAGCACCTTGCACGGCCGCATGGTGCCGGCCGCGGTGGTCAGCATCGGAAAGAAACGCGGCGCCAGTTGCGCGGCGATCAAGACCGCCTTGTAGCCGGCCATGCCGGCCTGCGAGCTCAACACGTCCATCGATTGCGCGCGCGTGGTGCGCGGCAGGCGTTCCAGCGGAAATGCAATCACCTCGCGCTCGGAAAGGGCCTGCGCGCGTGCAGGGTCGGCATCGGGCGAGAGCATGCCGATCAGCACCGTGTGCGGTTTGCATTGCAGCAGGACATCGGTCGGCGGCGCCTGCACGCACACCACGACATCCGCCTGGCCGAGCGTCTGCGCGTTGGCCAGCTGCGCACCGGCCTGCAGATACGCCGCATCGTCCATGCTGCTGGCGCGGCCGGCATCCGGCTCGATCCACACGCCGGCGCCAAGCGCGACCAGCTTCCTGACCGTTTCGGGCGTTGCGGCCACGCGGCGTTCGCCAGCGGCCCGTTCTTTCAGCACCAGCACCTGCACAGCCATGGGTTGCTCCGGTCTTGCGCCCAGTCGGGGCGATGCTAGCAGAGCGCGGCACCGCTGCCGGCCGTGCCAACCGATACGCGGCGGATGCAGCCATGCCCGGGCACGCCGCCCGAGCGGTCGAGCAGTCGAGCGCGTCGTCAGGGGTCGAGCACGGCGTGCAGCAGCGGCGCAAACACCACCTCGGGCGCAAAGGCCAGCAACGCCGTGTGCTTGCGGTCGATCGCCAGCGAGGCATAGCCGTGCACCGCGCTCCAGGCCAGCAGCGTGCGTTGCTGCAGCACGTCGGTGGCCGGGGCGTGGCCGTGGCGGGCGATCCACTGCGTCCGCACCGTCTCGCGCAGGCTCGCCATCGCCGCGTCGCTGGCCTGCACCAGCCGCGGCAGGCTGCGCGAACACACCTCCAGCCCGAGCATCAGCCGAAACTGCTGCGGGTAGTCGAGCGCGAAGCGCACATAGCCCAACCCACAGCCCAGCAACGGGTCGGCCAGTTCCCGCTGGGCGGTGAGGATGCAGGCGAGCATGCGCTCGTAGCCGTCGGCCGCCAGCTCCGCCAGCAACCCGTCCAGCGAACCGAAGTGATGCGCCGGGGCCGCGTGCGAGACACCGGCGCGGCGTGCGCATTCGCGCAGGGTCAGCCCGCGCACGCCGGATTCGCCCAGCAGTTCCCAGCCGGCCCGGCGCAATGCAGCCGGCAGGTCGCCATGGTGATAGGCAGCAGGAGCGTCGGGGCGCGACATGGCGGCTTCGCTTTTCGGGATTCCAGTGGAGCAGATCATCTTGACGCTGACAAGATACAACCGCAGACTCGCTGCATCTTGGCATCGACAAGATGCAATCCGCCCGACTCCACAAGGATCCCGCTCATGCGCGCGCCCATTGCCAAACTGCGTCTACGCATGCTTCGCGGTGTGCTGGCTGCCGCCAGCCGCCTGGCCCCCGGTCCGACCGGGCGCTATCTGGCGCGCCGCTTCGTGACACCTTCCAGCGCAGGGCGCCGGCAGGCGGAGGCCATTGCAGCGACCTTGACCGACGTGCACCGCCAGACGCTGCACATCGACGGGTTCGACATCGCGGTGTACCAGTGGGGCGACCTGAGCGAACAGCCGTATGTGCTGCTGTCGCACGGCTGGTCCAGTTACGGGCTGCGCTTTGCCGCATGGGTGCCGCAGCTGCGCGCGCTCGGCTATGCGGTGCTGGCGTTCGATCAGGCCGCGCATGGGCTGAGCACCGGCAAGATCAGCAACATGCCGCATTTCGTGCAGGTGCTGCGCCAGATCGGCAGCCGCTTCGGTCGCCCTGCCGTCTTCATCGGGCACTCGATCGGCGCGGCAGCGGCCGTGTTTGCCAACGAGCCGGCATGGCAGCCCGAGCGCTACGTGCTGATCGCGCCGCTGGTCGAACCCGGTGGTAGCGCGCATCGTCAGTTCCGCGCCTCCGCGATCGCGCCTGCGGCATTTGCACCGTTCGAAAACTGGCTTTGCCAGCTCACCGGCCTGCGTTTTGCCGATCTCGACGCGAGCCTGCATCTGCCGCAGTTCGATCGCCCGGCACTGGTCATCCACGACCGCCGCGATCGCGAAACGCCTTGGGACGAAGGCGCGCGCTTTGCCGCCCTGTGGCCGGGCGCGCAGCTGTTCAGTACCGAAGGCCTGGGCCACAATCGTCTGGTCGATCATGCCTCGGTGATGGCGCGGGCATTGGAGTTCATCGGGCCGGCATCGCGGTAAGCGCGCCGGCATTGCGTTGCACGCGTTCGCGTCGCCGGTGCCATGACGGTGCCACTGTTGCGCGATGACACGCCGCTTGCGCGCACCGCGCGGCCCGGCAAGAAACGCACCCGCGCCCGTTCTGATCCACCACGCTGACGCAGCGGCGCGAAGAGCGCCGCTCAGTGCACCGTGCTGTTGTTATGCAGCGGATCCAGCCGGTCGATCACGCCCTGCATCGCGCTGTCGAACGCGCCATCATTGATGTGCTCGCGCAGGCGGCCCAGCCGCACCATCACCGCCAGTTCTTCCGGCGAGGCAACGCAGAAGCGCACGCCACGCCGGTTGACGAACAGCAACCGCTGCGAAATCGGGCTCACCCAGGACAGCTTGCCGGCCTGCACCTTGCCGTCCTTGTCGACGAAATCCAGCCAGGTCCCGATATCCATCGCACGGAAGCGCTCGGCATCGGCGCTGTCGATGCTCTGCGCCACGGCATCGGCACCGAGTACCACGCTGACACTCTCGGCCGCCGGTGGCGGCAGATTGACCTGCGGCAGTTCCGGCAAGGCCTTTTCCAGCTCCGGGCGTGCTTCGGCGATTGCCTGCAAGGTGTCGTGCAGCGCGGTGATGGCCACCACCACCGCATCGCCATGCAGACCGACGCTGGCGAAGACGCGGTGCAGGGCCGGTTGCCAGACCTGCAGCCAGGGCTTGCCGATGATGTGCCGGCGCGCCTCGCCCAGTTCTTCCAGCACGCCGTCGGCCAGCGCCAGCGCCTCCACGGTGCCGGGACCTTCGTCGCCGTCGCGCAGGATGGCCATGGTCAGATGGTGCAGCCACGGCTGGCGCAGGAAGTCTTCCAGTGCCTTGGGCAACGGCGCACCGGCCTGCACGCGCTGCTCCATTTCCGCCAGCGCGCGGGTACGCGCCAGCTCGAGTTTTTCCTGCCCGCGCTGGGTCTCGGTGGCGCGGCGCTCGGCAATTTCCACACGGCGCCGATGCTGAGACAGGAAATCGCGGAATTCTTCTTCCAGGGTCAGGAAGATCGCCAGGTTCTCGTTGAACTCGGCCACCAGGCGATCGACGATTTCTTCGACCTTGCCCATCAGCACGCGTTCGGCGGCGCTGTCGCCGTTGTTGCCTTCGCAGGCCTCGGCCAGCGAATTGAGCAGACGCCGCGCCGGGTGGGTCTTCTGCACGAACATCTTGCGGTCCAGCAGCGCCACCTTGACGAACGGCACCACCAGGCGGCCGATCATTTCGCGCGAGCGGCTTTCCAGATCGCGCTCGTCCAGCATCACGTCGAACAGCATGCCGACCAGATCGATCGCATCTTCGTCCATCGGGTCGAGTTTTGCGGTGGCCGGGTCCACGCCCAGCCGCGTGGCGCTGTTGAGCACCTCGTTCTTCAACCGCTGCGCGAGCGACTCGTTGTCGTCGCCGATCGCTGCCTGCAACGTCGCGCTCGGCGTCGCCTGCAGCAACGACAGCACCGACATCATTTCGCGCTGGCTCAACGGCCGTTGCTGGCCCACCGCCACCGACGCGGCAGAGGCGGCGTTGTCGCGCACGTTGCGGGTCTGCTGCAACAACTCGTGCAACGCATCCAGCAGCATGCCCTGGCTGCCGCCCGGATGATCGGCGTCGCCCTCCATGCCACCGCCGGCACCGTCGGCATGACCACGCTGTGCGGCCGCCTGCATGCGACCGCGGCTATGCGCCCAGCGGTCCAGGAAGCGGTTGGCCCAGGCGGGCGCGTACTGGTCGTTCTGATCGTCGCCGCCCATCTCGACGTTACCGCCCTGCGCCTCGGCCTGTGCGCGCTCTTCCGGGGTCTCCCCGCGTGACGGCATGCGCGGCGGCGGGCGCTTGGGCTGGGACATTTCCGGCATCACGCCGGCCTTGGCCAGCGTCTCGTCCAGACGGGCGTACAGCTTGCCGATCGGCTCGGCCAGGTCGCGTTCGCACAGCTTGATCAGGACCAGACGCACTTCCGGCGCCAGATCGCAGGTGGCAAAGGCCTCGTGGATCGCCACGCCCAGGTGTTCGGGACCGATCGGGTTGGTGTCGGCCACCAGTTCCAGGCCACCGGCGATCCAGCCCAGCCGGCGGTCCACCCGCGACAGCACCTGCTTGAAATCGCGCAGCAGCACTGTCGCCAGATTGCGGACCGCCAGCCGCGATTCGAGCACGTGCTCGGGCACCAGGCTCAGCGGACCGGTGCCCATGTCGCCGGCCAGCACCACTTCGGCCGACAACGGCGTGCCCAGTACCAGCGCCTGCCAGCCGTCTTCCAGCTGCTGGCGGAATTGCGTGGCCACGTCCTCACGCCTGCGGCGCAGCTCGCGCATGCCATCGAGAAACAGCAACTGTGACGCGCCCGCAGACTCGGCGCGATCGAACAGGACATCATCGAAATGTGCAACTGCAGCTGCAAACACCTGCACGAGCGCGGGCACGAATACGTCGTGCGCCTGTTCGAGCAAGCGTTGGTCACGGCCCGGATGTCCCGACGGACTGGGCTGAAAAGTCATGCGCAAAGGCTCCCCGCCTCTGCAGGCGTGAAAATATTCAAACGAGGAAAAACAGACGCGGCCCCAAATTCCGCCCCCGCATGGTAGGCGTTTCGCTCGTTTGTTAAATGTGACGCTATTCTCACTTTACTCGTGACCGCCCAGGGTTTGCGTGTCAAGCCGACATCCTAGCCCGCAACGCTGCGGTGGAGCCTGCCGTCACCCGTTATACGCCTGCGGGGGTTAAGGCTTCAGCTTGACGGACGCGTCCAGACCGTCGACCACGCCCTGCATCACACCGTAGAAGGCGTGGTCCTCGGTAAACGCCTCGGACAGCGGGATCAGCACGATGTCGCAGACCTGATCGAGCGGGTGCGGTTGCGGCCGGGCTGCGGGCCGGTGGCAGCGAACCGGGTCATCGAGCCACCCAGGAGAGGGGCATGAGGTGACCACGCTGCGGGCATCGACCCTGCCGGCCAGCATGCGGCGGGCGTTGGGAAGGGCCCGTCTATAATCGCCTGCCCGTCGCCCAGAACCGCAACTTATGCACGCACCGTATTCGCTACAGGCGCTGGACGCGCGTCGCTCGGTCCCGTCCAAACAGCTGGGTGAGCCCGGGCCGGATGAAGACACCTTGCTGCGCATGCTGACATCGGCCGTGCGCGTGCCCGACCACGGCAAGCTGGTGCCGTTCCGCTTCCTGCGCATCAGTGGCGAGGCACGGCATGCGCTGGGCGACTTCCTGGCCGAGCGCACCCAGGCTGCCGATCCGCTGGCGCCGCCGGCGGTGGTGGAGAAGGACCGCAACCGCTTCAGCGACGCTCCGCTGGTGATCGTGGTGATTGCCGCGCTGCGTCCCGGGCACAAGGTCCCCGAGCAGGAACAACTGCTGACCGCCGGCTGCGTGTGTTTCGCGCTGCTGCAGGCTGCGCAGGCACACGGCTTCGGCGCACAGTGGCTGAGCGGCTGGATGGCCTACGACCCAGCGGTCATCGGCTATCTCGGCCTGGAAGAACACGAACGCGTTGCCGGTTTCATCCATATCGGCACGCCACGCATGCAGGTGCCCGAGCGCGAGCGCCCGGACCCGCGCACCTTGCTGCGCGACTGGACCCCATGAGCAGCCTGCCCGGTGCGATTGCCGCGGCGCTGCCGGGCGGGCCACGTCCGCAGCCGCTGTACCTGATCGATGCCAGCCTGTACGTCTTTCGCGCCTGGCACTCGATCCCGGACGAGTTTCAGGATGCACAAGGCTGGCCGACCAACGCGGTGCACGGGTTTGCGCGTTTCTTGCTGGACCTGCTCGAACGCGAGCGCCCGCACCACATCACCATCGCCTTCGACGAGGCGTTGGACAGCTGCTTCCGGCATGCGATCTACCCGGCCTACAAGGGCAACCGCGAGCCGGCGCCGGATGCGTTGCGTCGCCAGTTCGCGCATTGCAAGGCGCTATGCGCCGCACTGGGCCTGAGCGTGCTGGCGCATCGCGACTACGAGGCCGACGATCTGATCGGCAGCGCCCTGCACAGCGTGCGTGCACAGGGGCTGCGCGGTGTCATCGTGTCGGCCGACAAGGATCTGTCGCAATTGCTGTTCGAACACGACGAACAGTGGGATTACGCACGCAACCTGCGTTGGGGCATGGACGGGGTCAAGGCACGGCATGGCGTGCATGCGCACCAGATCGCCGACTACCTGGCGCTGTGCGGCGACGCGATCGACAACATCCCCGGCATCACCGGGATCGGCGCCAAATCGGCCGCCGTGCTGCTGGCGCATTTCGGCAGCCTGGACGCACTGCTGGAGCGCATCGACGAGATCCCGTTCCTGCGCTTGCGCGGCGCCGCGCAGATGGCGGTGCGGTTGCGCGAACAGCGCGAGCACGCATTGCTGTGGCGCCAGCTCACCACCATCGCGCTGGACGCGCCGCTTGACCTGACCGACGCCGGTTTCACGCGCGCGCACGCCGACGCGGACATGCTGATCGGGCTGTGCGACAGCCTGCGCTTCGGCCCGCTCACACGCCGGCGGCTGCTGGCCGTGTGCGACGGCGCCGCACTCCCCCCTCCTCCTGCCTCCCTGTCTCAAGGCATCTCCCCATGAACCGACACGACACCCCGCCCACCGTGGTCTACGAAGGCAAGTACCAGCGCATGGTCGTGCGTGGCACCTGGGAATATTCAGAGCGCGTGCATGCCGGCGGCCTGGCCGCGATCATCGTGGCGGTGACGCCGGACGATGCGATGTTGTTCGTCGAACAATTCCGCGTGCCGCTGCAGGCGCGCACGATCGAAATGCCGGCCGGGCTGGTGGGCGATGTGCATGCGGGCGAGTCGATCGAGCTGTCGGCGATCCGCGAACTGGAAGAAGAAACCGGCTGGACCGCCGAGCATGCCGAAGTGCTGATGATCGGCCCCACCTCGGCCGGTGCCAGCAGCGAGAAGATCGCCTTCGTGCGCGCCACCGGGCTGAGCAGAGTCGGCGCCGGCGGCGGCGACGACAGCGAAGACATCACCGTGCACGAGATTCCGCGCGCGCAGGTCGGCACCTGGCTGGTGCAGAAGATGGCCGAGGGCTACCAGATGGACCCCAAGCTGTGGGCCGGCCTGTACCTGGTCGATCACGCACTGGATGGCACCCCGCGTGGCTGACGCTGTCGTCGCTCCCTTGCTTGGCCCCGACGATCCGGCACCGTTTACCGTGCACAACACGCAGGCGGCCTCGCCATGGCTGTTGATCGCCGACCACGCCGGCCAGCGCGTGCCGGCACGGCTGGCCAATCTGGGCCTGCCGCAGTTTGAGCTGGACCGCCATATCGGCTGGGATATCGGCATTGCGCAGGTCACGCAGCTGTTGGCCGATGCGCTGGACGCCGTTGCCATCGCCCAGACCTATTCGCGGCTGGTGGTCGACTGCAACCGCCCGCACGCGTCCGCCACCCTGATGCCCGAGGTGAGCGACGGCACATCGATTCCCGGCAATCTGCAGCTGTCGGCCGAGGCGCGGCGGCAGCGCATCGACGAGATCTTCGCGCCGTACCACGCACGCATCGCGGCGGAGCTGGAGACCCGTGCGCAGCGCCAGCAACCGACCTTGCTGGTGTCGATGCACAGCTTCACCCCGATCATGGCCGGCCATGCGCGACCCTGGCATGCCGGGGTGCTGTACAACCGCGACACCCGGCTGGCGCATCGCCTGTTGCAGGCGTTGCGTGCCGAACCGGATCTGGTGGTCGGCGACAACCAGCCCTATGCGGTCAGCGATGCCAGCGACTATGCGATTCCGGTGTATGGCGAAGGCCGCGGCCTGCCGCATGTGGAGCTGGAGATCCGCCAGGACCTGATCGCCGATGCGGCCGGGCAACACGCATGGGCACAGCGCCTGGCACGTATCCTGCCGCCATTGGCACAGGCATTGCTGCTGCCCTGAAACCGGCAATCACTGTCGGCAATTACTGTAGGAGCGCGCTTGCGCGCGATGAGGCGTTACCGATAACGCTCCATCGCGCGCAAGCGCGCTCCTACCGGGTGTTGAGGCTTTAACGGTAACGCCTCATCGCGCGCAAGCGCGCTCCTACGGGTCATGCGAAAGCATGACCCGGCCGCCCTGACGTCGTCGCTCAGGCAAACCCATCGGTGGCACGCACCAGGGCATCGACGTTTTCCGGCTCGAATGCCGAATGCCCGGAGGCCGGGCTGATCTGCAGCTGCGCCTTCGGCCACACCTTGTGCAGGTCCCAGGCGCTTTGCAACGGGCAGACCACGTCGTAGCGGCCGTGCACGATCACGCCGGGGATGTCGGCGATGCGGTGCGCATCGCGCAGCAGCTGGCCTTCGACCTCGAAGAAGCCGTTGTTGACGAAGTAGTGGTTCTCGATGCGCGCGAACGCCAGCGCAAAGTGCGCGTCCTCGTGCCCGGTGACGAAGTCCTCGTCCACGTGCAGGAAGCTGGTGGCGCCTTCCCACACGCTCCAGGCCTTGGCCGCGGCCAGGCGCGTGGCTTCGTCGTCGCTGGTCAGGCGGCGATGGAAGGCCGCGATCAGATCGCCGCACTCTGCGGTCGGGATCGCATTGACGTAGTGCTCCCAGGCATCCGGGAACAGGCGGCTGGCGCCCTCCTGGTAAAACCACTCCAGCTCGAAGCGGCGTAGCAGGAAGATGCCGCGCAGCACCAGCTCGGTGACCTGCTGCGGATGGGTCTGCGCATAGGCCAGCGCCAGCGTCGAGCCCCAGCTGCCGCCGAACACCTGCCAGCGGTCGATGCCCAGGTGCGTGCGCAGGCGCTCGATGTCGGCGACCAGATCCCAGGTGGTGTTGTCGGTGAGGTCTGCATGCGGGGTGGAGCGCCCCGAGCCACGCTGGTCGAACAGCACGATGCGGTACTTGGCCGGGTCATGGAAGCGCCGCATCTTGGCATTGCAGCCGCCACCCGGGCCGCCGTGCAGCATGACCACCGGCTTGCCCTGCGGGTTGCCGCACTGCTCGAAATACAGCGTGTGGCGGTCATCGACCTTCAGGCTGCCCTGCTCGTAGGGCGTGATCTCGGGATAGAGCGTGCGCATGCGTCGGTCCTGGGCGAAAACGCATAGTGTATCGACCGGCGACACCGCTACCGCCTGCCCCTTCCTGTAGCGCAGCGCCGCTGCGCATGCCGGCGCAGAGCGGCCGGTGTTGAGCACTGTGGCGGCAACGCGGCTCAGCGCGTGGCGGCTGCCTCCCAGCGGCCAAGGGTCACCCGGTCGCGCTGTTCCAGGTCCTGATGCGTGGCCACCTGCGCAAACCCCTGCGCGCGCAGCAGCTCGGCCACCGCCGCGCCCTGGTCCCAGCCATGCTCGAGCAGCAGCCAGCCGCCGGTACGCAGATGGCCGGGCGCCTGCGCCACGATCAACCGGATGTCATCCAGCCCGTCCCTGCCGGAGGCCAGTGCGCTGGCCGGTTCATGGCGCAGGTCGCCCTGTTCCAGATGCGGGTCGCCGGCCGCGATGTACGGCGGGTTGCTGGCGATCAGGTCGAACTGCTCGCCGGTCAGCGGCGCAAACCAGCTGCCGTGTCGGCAGTGCACGTTCGATAGGCGATGCCTGTCGGCATTGCGCCGGGCGATGGCGAGCGCGGCCGCACTGGCATCGGTGGCGACCACCGCGGTCTGCGGCCGCTCGCTGGCGATCGCCAGTGCGATGGCACCGCTGCCGGTGCCCAGGTCGACGACGCGTCGGCCGGGCGCGTGGTCCAGCCGTTCCAGCGCCAGCTCCACCAGGGTCTCGGTGTCGGCGCGCGGGATCAGCGTCGCCGGCGAGACCTCCAGATCCAGCGTCCAGAACCCGCGCGAGCCGGTCAGATACGCCACCGGTTCACCGGCCTGACGCCGCTGCACCAGCACGTCGAAGGCAGCGGCGACGGCGCGGGGCACCGGGTCGCGGCCATGGGCGAAGAGCCAGGCGCGGTCGCGGCCCAGCGCGTGCAATAGCAGGGGTTCGGCATCGCCGCGCTCGATCCGCGCCGCCGCCAGCCGCAGCAGCTGTTCGCCGGACAGGGCAGCAGGATCGTGGCTCATACGGATCGTTCACTCATGCGAAACATCGGCTGACCATTATCGGAGATGGAGCATCGCCGCTGCAGCACCAGACGCCGTCTGCAAAATCGATAGCCAAAAACTATCTATCCAATTCCATCAATCGATTTGAGGAATCTATCGATCCTGCCTACCATGGCGACTGTTCCATCCCCCGCCCCCCCTTTCATCGCACGAGGAAACTCAATGTCTCTCATCAACACTCAGGTCCAGCCGTTCAAGGCGAATGCGTACCACAACGGCAACTTCATCGAAGTCACCGAGGCCAACCTGAAGGGCAAGTGGTCGGTGCTGATCTTCATGCCGGCCGCGTTCACCTTCAACTGCCCGACCGAAGTGGAAGACGCCGCCGATAACTATGCCGCCTTCCAGAAGGCTGGCGCCGAGGTCTACATCGTCACCACAGACACGCACTTCTCGCACAAGGTGTGGCACGAAACCTCCCCGGCCGTGGGCAAGGCGCAGTTCCCGTTGATCGGCGACCCGACCCACAAGCTGACCCGCGCGTTCGGCGTGCACATTGAAGAAGAAGGCCTGGCTCTGCGCGGCACCTTCATCATCAATCCGGAAGGCGTGATCAAGACCCTGGAAATCCACGACAACTCCATCGCCCGCGACGTCACCGAGACGCTGCGCAAGCTCACCGCAGCGCAGTTCGTGGCCAACAATCCTGGCCAGGTCTGCCCGGCCAAGTGGAAGGAAGGCGCCAAGACCCTGGCTCCGTCGCTGGACCTGGTCGGCAAGATCTAAGCCGGCTGTCACCTCCGACCTGTCATCAGGTCGGAGCATCTCCGGCCCGCACGGGCCGGAGGTGAACCGGAGCCGGTGCCGGGCTGCCCGCCAGCCATCGCCAGCACGCACTCCGACCTTGCGCCGGCTGCGGTTCACCTCCTTCCTCTCCCGGCGACCTGCCCTAGCGCAGCGACGCCACGCCCTCCCCTTGCCCATTCCCAGGAGTTCCCCATGTTGGATGCCAACCTCAAGACCCAGCTGACCGCCTACCTGGAACGGGTCACGCGGCCAATCCAGATCAATGCGTCCATCGACGACAGCCCGGCTGCGCGCGAGATGCTCGACCTGCTCGAAGACCTGGTGCTGCTCTCGGACAAGATCAGCCTGGACATTCACCGCGACGACAACCAGCGCAAGCCGTCGTTCGCGCTGACCACGCCGGGCCAGGACATCTCGCTGCGCTTTGCCGGCCTGCCGATGGGCCACGAGTTCACCTCGCTGGTGCTGGCGCTGCTGCAGGTGGGCGGCCACCCGTCCAAGGCCACTGCCGAGCTGATCGAGCAGGTGCAGCACCTGGACGGCGATTACCAGTTCGAAACCTATTTCTCGCTGTCGTGCCAGAACTGCCCGGACGTGGTGCAGGCGCTGAACCTGGCCGCCGTGCTCAATCCCCGCATCAAGCATGTCGCCATCGATGGCGCGCTGTTCCAGGATGAGGTCGAAACCCGCCAGATCATGTCGGTGCCGACGGTGTACTTGAACGGCGAACTGTTCGACCAGGGCCGCATGACGCTGGAGCAGATCGTCGCCAAGCTCGATACCAATGCCGCCAAGCGCGATGCCGCAAAAATCGCCGCCAAGGATGCCTTCGACGTGCTGGTGGTGGGCGGTGGCCCGGCCGGCTCGGCAGCGGCAGTGTATGCCGCACGCAAGGGCATCCGCACCGGCGTGGCCGCCGAACGCTTCGGCGGGCAGGTGCTGGACACCATGTCGATCGAAAACTTCATCTCCGTGCCGGAAACCGAAGGCCCGAAGATGGCCGCCGCGCTGGAGCAGCACGTGCGCCAGTACGACGTGGACATCATGAACCTGCAGCGTGCCGAGCAATTGGTGCCGGCCGGTGCCGATGGCCTGATCGAAATCAAGCTGGCCAATGGCGCCTCGCTCAAGAGCAAGACCGTGATCCTGTCCACCGGTGCGCGCTGGAGGCAGATGAACGTGCCGGGCGAGGACCAGTACAAGAACAAGGGCGTGGCCTATTGCCCGCATTGCGACGGCCCGCTGTTCAAGGGCAAGCGCGTGGCGGTGATCGGCGGCGGCAACTCCGGTGTGGAAGCGGCGATCGATCTGGCCGGCATCGTGGCGCATGTCACGCTGATGGAATTCGACGACAAGCTGCGCGCCGACGAGGTGCTGCAACGCAAGCTGCGCAGCCTGCACAACGTGCGCATCATCACCAGTGCGCAGACCACCGAAGTGCTGGGCGACGGGCAGAAGGTCACCGGACTGGTCTACACCGACCGCACCGGCGGCGACAGCCAGCATGTGGAACTGGAAGGCGTGTTCGTGCAGATCGGCCTGCTGCCCAACACCGAGTTCCTGCGTGGCACGGTGGAGCTGTCTCCGCGCGGCGAGATCATCGTCGATGACCGTGGCCAGACCAGCGTGCCGGGCGTGTTCGCCGCCGGCGACGCCACCACGGTGCCGTACAAGCAGATCGTGATCGCGATGGGCGAAGGTTCCAAGGCCGCCCTGAGCGCATTTGATTACCTGATCCGCTCCAGCGCCCCGGTCAGCCCCGAGAACGTCGCGCAGGCCGCATAAGCGCAGCGACCGCCAACGCCCGGCCCGGCCGGGCGCTAAGCTGGCTGTACGCGTCCGTCGTCCATCGTCAACGCCATGAGGGCTGCTGCACATGAATCTGCGTGACCTGAAATATCTGGTAGCCCTGGCCGACCACAAGCACTTCGGTCGTGCTGCGACGGCATGTTTCGTCAGCCAGCCGACGCTGTCCACCCAGATCAAGAAACTCGAAGACGAGCTCGGCGTGTCGCTGGTGGAACGCGCGCCGCGCAAGGTCATGCTGACCCCGGCCGGCCGGGAAGCTGCCGTGCGTGCGCGCAGCATCGTGGCCGAGGTCGAACAGATGAAGGAAGCCGCACGGCGCAGCCAGGACCCGGAAGCGGGCACCGTGCGGCTGGGCATCTTTCCCACCCTGGCACCGTACCTGTTGCCGCATGTGGTGCCGCGCATCCGCGAGCGGTTTCCGCGCCTGGAACTGCTGTTGATCGAAGAGAAAAGCGATCAACTGATGCATCAGCTGCGCGAAGGGCGGCTGGACGCTGCCTTGCTGGCGCTGCCGTTGCAGGACGACCAGCTGCATGCCGAATTCCTGTTCGAAGAACCCTTCGTACTGGCCGTGCCGGAAGGCCACCCGCTGTCGCGCCATGACAGCATGACCCTGGACGATCTGTCCGAGCAGCGCCTGTTGCTTTTGGAAGACGGCCATTGCCTGCGCGAGCAGGCACTGGATGTCTGCCACCTGGCCGGCGCGCTGGAGAAATCCGAATTCCAGGCCACCAGCCTCGAAACCCTGCGCCAGATGGTGGCGGCCAATGTCGGCGTGACCTTGCTGCCGCTGCTGGCGGTCAAGCCGCCGGTGGCGCGTTCGGACAACATCCGTCTGATCCGTTTCCGCGAAGACAAGCAGCCCAGCCGCCGGATCGCGATGGCATGGCGTCGTAGCTCGGCCATGACCGGGTTTCTGGAGCAACTGTCGCAGTTGTTCAAGGAACTGCCCGACACCCTGTTTGCGCTGGATCAGCCTGCGACAGGGCCGAAGGCAGTGGCTGCCTGATGGCGGGGATTCGGGATTCGGGATTCGGGATTCGGGATTTCGGGAATCGGGAATCGGGAATCGGGAATCGGGAATCGGGAAAGCGTAGCGCGGTTGCGGTCGCTTTTATCTCCGGGTGGAGTTTGAATTGGGCGGCGCGCGAGCGTCGCTTTTTGTTTGCCTGTGTGCGCAGCACTCTTGCCTGACGGTTAGCTGCGCATCAACTCGCCGCTGCGTGCTGGGCTGGCTGGAGCCGGCAGCCCGGCCAGCCCGCCCACGCGATTTGCAAACGGCGTCTTGATTCGTTTGCTTGGGCCTCGGAGCGCGGCGTTTGCAGCATGCGTCGGCAGAGCGGGCTCGTCCAACAGCAGCTGTCATGCCCTGCCCCTGCGTCTAGTTCATCTGGAACACTTGCTCGCTGCACCAGGCCTGCAGCGCCTGCCTGGCGGCGCGTGCCGGTGCCTTGGGTCCTCAACACGTCCATGCATTGCGATCAGCCGCCGGCGCCCTCATCTTGTCAGTGCCGCTTGCCATGACGGCGAGCCGTTTCTGCCAGGAGATCGCCATGACTTCGCAACACCACAGCGGCTTGCCGCCGTCCATCCTTGTGTCCAGCCACGACCTCGCCCGGCTTGAGGCGTTGCTCGATTCGCCCGCCTTCCACAAGCATCCCGCCGCCACCGCGCTGAGCGACGAACTGGGCCGCGCCCGTGTGCTGCCGCCCGATCAGATTCCTGGCGATGTCGTCACCATGCACTCCCGCATCGACTGCGAAGATGAGCTGCATGGCGAACGACATACGCTCACCCTGGTGTACCCGCACGAGGCCGATGTCCAGCACAGCCGCATCTCGGTGCTTGCGCCGGTCGGCAGTGCCCTGCTTGGCCTGTCGGTCGGCCAGAGCATCGACTGGCGCACGCCCGACGGGCGCAACCTGCGCCTGCGCGTGACCGCCGTGCACGATCAACCCGCCGTTGCGGGCGACTTCCAGCGCGCGGCGCGCTAACGTAGCGCGCTGCGTCATCCCCGACCCGTTCCACGATTCGAGAGAACCCGCATGACTGCATCCCCCTCCAAGCTTGCCCAACTGCGTGAGCTGTCCGTTGTTGTCGCCGACACCGGCGATTACGACGCCATCAAGCGCCTGAAGCCGGTCGATTGCACCACCAACCCCACCCTGGTCAAGAAGGCGCTGGACCTGCCGGTCTATGCCGACCTGATCGAACGCGAGCTGGCCTGGGGCCGCGAGCACGGCGGCGAAGACCGCACTGCCACCGTCAACGAAGTCGCCGACCGCCTGACCATCGGCGTGGGCGTCAAGCTGGCCGAACTGGTGCCGGGGCGCGTGTCCACCGAAGTCGACGCCGATCTGGCGCACGATACCCAGGCCACCATCGCCAAGGCGCGCAAGTTCATTGCGATGTACGCCGAGCGCGGCGTGTCCAAGGACAAGATCCTGATCAAGATCGCCGCGACCTGGGAAGGCATCGAAGCCGCCCGTCAGCTGCAGAAGGAAGGCATCGACTGCAACCTGACGCTGATTTTCAACCGCTCGCAGGCACTGGCCTGTGCAGAGGCCGGCGTGTTCCTGATCTCCCCGTTCGTGGGCCGGATCCTGGATTACTACGTCGCCCAGGGCCAGACCCCGGCCACGATCGATGAAGATCCGGGCGTGGTGTTCGTCCGCACCGTCTACAACGAGTTCAAGCAGCGCGGCTCGTCCACCGTGGTGATGGGGGCCTCGTTCCGCTCCACCGCCCAGATCGAAGCCCTGGCCGGTTGCGACCGCCTGACCATTTCGCCGGACCTGCTGGAAAAGCTCGACGCCGAACACGGCGAGCTGCCGCGCAAGCTCTCGCCGGCCGAAGCCAACGACGCGCAGATCACCCCGATCGACAGCGACAGCTTTGCCACCGATCTGGCGGCCGATGCGATGGCCACCGAAAAGCTCGCCGGCGGCATCGACACGTTTGCCAAGGATCTGCAGGCCCTGCGCAAGACCATCGCCGACAAGCTCGCCGGCTGATAGCGGCAGGGTGCTTCTGCGATACGACGTCCGCAGCCCGATGGCTGCGGGCGTTGTCGTTTGTGGAGGTGGCAGCAACATCGCCTGCCACCGAGGCACAGCGATGGATGCGACACCGTGGCGCCTTCCATCCTCGACCGCGCGCCATTCGCGCAGGCCTCAAGCCCCGTATCGGCAGTGCCACGACAGCTGCGACCTTGCGCTCTTGGCCACTGCATACACCCTGGCCCGGTGGGTAACGCGCCACATGATTGCCGAGCACGGCCCGCCACTGCTCTCCACACGCCGCTTACACCCGCCACGCGCGCACTGCCTAGAATCCGGATTCCCTCAACTGGCGTAACGGACAATGGCAAACATTGCAGTGGTGATGGTCGACGGCGTCGCCGATTGGGAAATCGGCGTGGTGCTACCGGCGGCACGCGAATGGTTCGGCGACCAGGTCGCCATCGCCAGCATCGACGGGCAACCGGTACAGTCCATCGGCGGCCTGCGCATCACGCCGGAATTTGCGCTGTCCGATCTGGCGCCGCTTGAGGCCGATCTGTGGATTCTGCCCGGCAGCGAACGCTGGCAAGCCGGCGAGATTCCCGGCCTGAGCGGCCTGCTGGTCGAGCGCGTGCAGCAACAGCGCCCGGTCGCGGCCATCTGCGGCGCCACCATTGCCCTGGCCTATGCCGGCCTGCTCGATGAGCGCGCGCACACCAGCAACGCGCTGGCGTTCCTGCAGGAACACGTCGTGCCATATGCGGGCGCAGCGCACTACCGCCATGAAAAGGTCGTCAGCGCCGATGGCGTCATTACCGCCCCGGGCACCAGCCCGGTGGGCTTCGCCCTGGCGTGCATGCGCTTGCTGCATCCGGAGCGCACCGACACGTTGGCGCAGTTGCGCGGCATGTTTGCCGGCGAATTCGTGTGATCCAGCGGATCCAGGCGCGCACGGCTGATGCTCGGCATCGATGCGCCGTGCCGATGCACTGAACCCGGTCGACGCACCGTTGGCTGCAGCGATTCACCAGCAGTGATTCGCCACCGAGTCGTTGCAGCGAGTGCATCCACCTTCTGCATCGCTCGCCGCAGCAACTCACCAATACTGATTGCGGCACAGCTTCGCCAGCCGATTCGCTGTTCACACACACGGCGCCATCGCCAGCCCGTATTGCGAACACCACCCAAAAAAAGATGGCCACGTCGTCTCCGACGTAGCCATTCAAGTTGCCTGGCATGCACTCCCATGCGCTGCCTGATCGTGATGACGCTGCCGGTCACTGTCGGCCATCGGCGCACTGCCACGATCACGTGGATGACAGCGCTTCAATCCGGCCCGCCTTTCCGTCAGGCATCCAGCCCGATCGGGCAGCTCACTCCCGTTCCGCCAAGCCCGCAATAGCCGTTGGGATGCTTGGCGAGATATTGCTGGTGATCGTCTTCGGCGTAATAGAACGTGGGCGCCGGGAAACGGATCTCCGTGGTGATCGCGCCATATCCGGCTGCAGTGAGTTGCTGCTGGTAGGCATCGCGGCTGGCCAGTGCCGCGTCGTATTGTTCCTGCGTCGTGCAGTAGATGGCCGAGCGGTATTGCGTACCGACATCGTTGCCTTGCTGCATGCCCTGGGTGGGGTCGTGGCTTTCCCAGAACGTGCGCAACAACTGGGCGAACGACACCGCCTGCGCGTCGTACACCACCAGCACCGCCTCGGTATGGCCGGTCTGCCCGGAGCACACTTCCGAGTAGGTTGCATTCGGCGTCTCGCCCCCGGCGTAGCCCACCGCCGTGGTGTACACCCCGGGCACGTTCCAGAACTTGCGTTCCGCGCCCCAGAAGCAACCAAGCCCGAACTGCACCTGGGCCAGGCCGGTGAATTCACCGCGCAACGGATGACCGTTGATCAGGTGCGTGTTGTGCAGCGGTAGTGCCTGCTCGCGTCCGGGCAATGCCTCGCCCGGACGTGGCATGCGTTGTTTGAAGGCGCCGATTCCCAGCATGGTGCAACTCCGCAATCGTGAGGATTGCCTGCTGGATGGCGCCGGCCGCGGCAGCTTTCAAGCCTGCACGGCCGGCGCACGGTCGCCGGACGGCACTTACTGGGTCTTGGCAACCGCCGAACGCGTATCCACTTCCGGCATCGCCGAGCTGTGGTGGTTGATGATCAACCACTTGCCGTCGCGCTTTTCGTACACGAAGGTGTAGCGCGCCTGCACGTCGCTCTTCTGGCCGTCCTTGTCGGTCAGCGTGAAGGTGTAGACGCCGGCGTCCACGGCGCTGTCGTCATCGAGCACGCGCACGGTGCGGTAATTGACCACGCCCTTGGGCTTTTTGGCCAGGAACATCTCGAAGTACTTTTCGATCTGCTCGCGCGAGGCGCGCACTTCATTGGATACGGTCGGCAGCAACACGCCATCCGGTGCATACAGATCGGCCACCTTGTCCGGATTACCGGTTGCCAGTGCGGCGTTCCAGGTGTCGAACAGTGCAGCGACTTCGCGCTCTTCGCCGCCAGCCGGCAGCTTGGCCTTGTCGGTGTAGTGCATCACGCCGCCAGCCAGCGCCGGGGTGGCAGCCAGAGCCAGAACCATAGAGGACAGAGTGCGACGCATGGGAATCTCCGTTGGGTTGTTGTGGGGTGCCTCATCGGGCGAGCTCAGTATCGAAATCAAGCGGCCCCAACAATTCTGCCGACTGGCATATACTTAAATATGCTGATCGGCCTAGAGCGAATCCATGGAAACCCCTACCAGTGCTGGTGATTGGCGGCTTGCCTTGCGCCGCGAGGCCTCCGATGGCGCACGCTGGCAGGCGCTCTGGGAAGCAGCCGTGGCGCTGCGTCAGGCACACACCCCCGAGCAGGCCTGCGATGCCGTGCTGGGGCGCGTGCTGCTGTTGCTGGGCCTGGAGCACGGCGCGGTGCTGGCACAGCGCGGGCCGCGTACGCAGGTGCTCGCCAGCCGTGGGCAGGCCCTGCCGCCCGGGGCCAGTGCGGCCGGCGACAGCCACGACGCAGCCTGGCTGATGCCGCCGCGCCCGGCCGACATCCGCGAGGCCAGGGTGCCGATCCATGCGCTGGGCACTACTCACGGCATGGTCTGCGTGGCCTGGAACGACGGCCGCCCTGCCCCCGGCAACGATGACGTGCAGGCGTTGCAGGCGTTCGCCCTGTTGCTGCCGGCGATGGTGGCCGAACCAGCCAAACCGGTTGCCACGCGGCGGCGCAAACCGCTGCAGGACGATCGCCTGAACGCACTGAGCAAGCGCGAGAAACAGGTGCTGTCGTTGCTCCCGCGCGGACTCACCAACGCGAGCCTCGCAGCTGAACTGGGGATTTCTCCCGGCACGGTGAAAGTGCATGTGGAGCGAATCCTGCAGAAACTTGAGGTAAAAGATCGCACCCAGGCCGCGGTGTACGCGGTCCAAGCCGGACTCGCGCTATGAATGCATTGGCAGTGCGTTGGAACGATTGGCCGATCACCCGCAAGAGCCTGGCGGTCGTCACGTTGCCGTTGTTGTTGCTGGCCGTCGCATTGATGGCGATCTACAGCGTGGAGCGGCAGAACATCGCCGCCGAAAACGACGTGCGCCAGACGCTGGAGGTGCTGAGCGATCTGTATGAAGCGCATGCGCTGCTGGCCGAAACTGCGGCCGGTGTGCGTGGCTACCGGCTGGTGCGGCGCGATGAATTCCTCACCCCGTACCGCGATGCCGAGCCGCGCCTGCAGCGGGTGGCCGAGCGCTTGTCGCAACGCATTACCGACCCGGGCCAGGCGCAGCGGTTTGCGCGCATCAAGCCACTTTTTGCCGAAAAAATGCAGGGTTGGCGCCGGCTGCTGGCGCCGGATCTGAGCCGCGAGGAAGAAATCCGCCAGCTCTGGGACGGCAAGTACAAGCTCGACATCCTGCGTGCGGAGCTGCGCGAGCTGCGCAATTACGAAACCGCGCAATTGCAGGTGCGCACGGCCAAGGCGCAAGGGCTGCGCCAGCGCAATCTCATCATCACCCTGAGTGCAGCCATGCTCGGCGGCCTGGGCGCGGTGTTTGCCGTGGCCTGGTTTGCCTCGGCGCTGTCCGGGCGTCTGCGCACGCTGGCGGCAAATGCAGACCGCCTGGGCGAAGGCCTGCCGCTGGCACCGCAACCGCGTGCCGGCGACGAGCTGGGCCAGGTCGGTCAGCGTCTGGCGCAGGCCAGCGAACTGCTGGCCGCGCGCGCGGCCGAAGCGCAGCTGGCGCGGCGCGAAGCAGAAACCGCCAACCGCGCGAAGACCGAGTTCCTCTCGCGCAGCAGCCACGAACTGCGCACTCCGCTCAATGCCATCCTGGGCTATGCGCAGGTGCTGGAAATGGACCTGCCCGAGCCCGGCCACCGCCGCCACCTGCAACACATCCTGGGCGCCGGCCGGCACTTGCTGGGGCTGATCACCGAGCTGCTGGACATCGCGCGCATCGAGGCCGATCAGCTGGATCTGAGCCCGGAACCGATCTCGGTGCGCGCGGCCGTGCACGAGGCGCTGGGCCTGATCGCACCGGATGCGGACCGATACGGCATTGCCCTGCAACCGCCAGCCATTGAAGCGACGTGGACGGTGCGCGCCGACGCGCAGCGGCTGCGGCAGGTCCTGCTCAACCTGTTGTCCAATGCGGTGAAGTTCAATCGTCCCGGTGGCCAGGTGCAGGTGAGCGCACACGCCGGCGACGAGCAGGTGCGCATCACCGTGGCCGACCAGGGCGCGGGGCTCACCCCGACGCAGATCGAGCGGCTGTTCACGCCGTTCGAGCGGCTGGGTGCCGAGCGTTCTGCCGTGGAAGGCACCGGCCTGGGGCTGGCGCTGAGCAAGCGCCTGATCGAGGCGATGGGTGGGCAGATCGGGGTGGACAGCAGTCGCGATGGTGCGCGCTTCTGGATCTCGCTGCCGCAGGGCGAGCCGCAACGCAGCGAACCCGCACGGACCCTGCTGCCGCCCAGCACCACCGGCAGCGGCGTCTGCCGCCTGTTGAGCATCGAGGACAACCCTTCCAACCAGGCGTTGATCCGCACGCTCACCGAGCGCCGCCCGCAATGGCAGCTGCTGGAAGCGGCCAGCCTGGCGCAGGCGCGCGAACTGCTGCTGCAGGGCGTGCCGGACCTGATCCTGCTGGACCTGCACCTGAGCGACGGCAACGGCGAAGAGTTGCTGCGCGAGCTGCAGGCGCAGCCGGCCACCGCGCAGGTCCCGGTGGTGGTGATCAGTGCCGATGCCACCACCGCCACGCTGGCGCGCGTCGGCAATCAGGGCGTGCGTGCGTATCTGACCAAGCCACTGGACGTGGCGGAATTCTTCACCGTGATCGACAGGTTGCTGGCATGACACGCGACGAAATCCTCGGCTCCCGCATCCTCATCGTCGACGACGAGCCGGCCAATGTGCGGCTGCTGGAAGACCTGCTGCAGCGCGAAGGCTTCCAGCAGGTCATCGCCACCACCGATCCGCTGCGGGTCATGGGCCTGGTCTCGGCATTTGCACCGGATCTGATCTTGCTGGACCTGAAGATGCCGGAGCTGGACGGCTACGCCCTGCTGGAACAGCTGGCCCGGCTGTCCGACCCGGCGCATTTCCTGCCGGTGATCGTGCTCACCGCCGACCCCAGCCGCAGCGCGCGCCACCGCGCATTGGGTCTGGGGGCAAAAGACTTTCTGACCAAGCCGCTGGACACCTTCGAAGTGGCGCTGCGGGTCTGGAACGTGGCCGAAACCACGGTGCTGTTCAAGCGGCTGCGTGCATTGGCCGCGCCGGAGGCTGCGCCGCCCGGGTGGCGCCAGCCGGGATGATGCCTGCACAGCGTAGGAGCGCACCTGGGCGCGACGGGGCTTGCCGATAACGCCAAGCGCAGGAGCGCACCCGGGCGCGACGGGGCGCTTATCGGCACGGCCCCGTCGCGCCCGGGTGCGCTCCTACGACAGGCGGCTGGCCGCTAAAGCGCGCGGGTGACCTCGCCGCACAGGCCGATGTCTGCCAGCACCGCCTGCGCCTGGCTCAGGTGCAGGTCGGCGACGCAGACCTGCAGGACGCCGAAGGCCGGCAGTTCGCCGGCACCGCCCAATAGCGACTCGCCGAACACGAATGCGGTGATGCCGGCATCTTCCAGCGCGTGCTTGGCCAGATGCGCGTCGATGATGTGACTGGCGCGATACGCGATCTGCATGTCAGCCGCGCTCCAGGCGTTCGCGCTCGGCGCCCTGCTTCCACTCGCGCAGCGCCGGCAGTGCATCCAGTGCAGCCAGGTAATCGCCGGCGGCTTCGAACAGCGGGACGCCATAACTGGTAAAGCGCAACGCCACCGGCGCGTACATCGCATCAACGATGCCGAACTCGCCGCACAGGAACGGCCCGGCGTGGCCGTGCTCGGCGCGCAGGCTGGCCCACAGCGCCTGGATGCGGGTGATATCGCGCTCGACGGCGGCGTTCCACTGCGCGGGCGCGGGAATGCGGGCCAGGTCCATCGGCAATTGGGTGCGCAGCGCGCCAAAGCCCGAGTGCATCTCCGCCGCGGCCGCGCGCGCCTGCGCACGCACGGCCTGCTCGGCAGGCCAGCCGCGTCCATCCAGCCAGCGCTCGTTGACGTACTCGCAGATCGCCAGCGAATCCCATACATGCAGGGTGTCGTCCCACAGCACCGGCACCTGGCGCGTGGGCGAATACCCGGCGATGCGGGCCTGGAATTCCGGCGTGTCCAGCGGCAGCGCGACTTCCTGGAACGGCACCTGGAAGTGCCGCAACAGCAGCCACGGCCGCAACGACCAGGAAGACAGCGTCTTGTCGCCGATCACCAGGCGGGGCAGTGACATGGGTGGGGCGCTCCAACGGGGTTGGCGCAGCGTACGCGTGGCGACCGATGCCCGCCAGCCGCGCCCGGCCGCACGTGGGGACAACCGCCTTGCAGCGCGCAGCGACGGGGCGGCGCTTTGCGACCGATGCCCAGGCATTGCATGGCCGCAACCACGCAATGCGGTTGCGGCGCACCGATGGCGGCAACCGCGCACTGGTCCCCGGGCACGCGGACCACGCGATGCGCCGGTGGGTTGCATGGTGCCAAACCGGGCCACGGCTACGCCAGGCATCGCCAGCACAGCCTGCAGCGGTGACGAACCGGCTAGCCGACACACCCGAACTACCGGCCCGACGCGCCCCGCTGCCCCGCCGCCTACCCCTAACCGGTGCCACCGCCTAAACTTGCGGTTTACCTAATGCCGATGCCCCGCATGTCCGAGATTGCAGCCACCGACGCCACCGCCCCGGCGGAGAAGAAAGACTTCATCCGCCAGATCGTTCGCGAGGACCTGGCCAGCGGCAAGCACACGGTCATCCGCACCCGCTTCCCGCCCGAGCCCAACGGCTACCTGCACATCGGCCACGCCAAGGCGATCTGCCTGGACTTCGGCCTGGCCGCCGAGTTCGGCGGGCTGTGCAACCTGCGCCTGGACGACACCAACCCGGCCAAGGAAGACCCCGAGTTCGTGGTCGCCATCCAGGACGATGTGCGCTGGCTGGGCTACGAATGGGCACAGTTGCGCCATGCCTCGGACTACTTCGAGGTGTATTACCTGGCCGCGCAGAAGCTGATCCGCGACGGCCACGCCTTCGTCTGCGATCTCTCCGCAGAACAGGTCCGCGAGTACCGCGGCACGCTGACCGAACCCGGTCGCAATTCGCCGTTTCGCGAGCGTAGCGTCGAGGAAAACCTGGACCTGTTCGGCCGCATGCGCGCCGGTGAGTTCCCCGATGGTGCGCGCACGCTGCGCGCCAAGATCGACATGGCCAGCGGCAACATCAACCTGCGCGATCCGGCGCTGTACCGCATCAAGCACGTGGAGCACCAGAACACCGGCAACACCTGGCCGATCTATCCGATGTACGACTTTGCGCATTCGCTGGGCGATGCGGTGGAGGGCATCACCCACTCGCTGTGCACGCTGGAATTCGAAGACCACCGCCCGCTCTACGACTGGTGCGTGGACAAGGTGGACCTGGCCGGCCACCCGGAATTGCTGCAGCCGCTGCTGGAGAAAGGCCTGCCGCGCGAAGCCGGCAAGCCGCGTCAGATTGAGTTTTCGCGCCTCAACATCAATTACACCGTGATGAGCAAGCGCAAGCTCACCGCGCTGGTGGAAGAACAGCTGGTGGACGGCTGGGACGACCCGCGCATGTACACGCTGCAGGGCTTGCGTCGTCGTGGCTATACACCGGCGGCGATGCGCCTGTTCGTCGATCGGGTGGGTATCAGCAAGCAGAACTCGCTGATCGACTTTTCGGTGCTGGAAGGCTGCCTGCGCGAAGATCTGGACGCAGCAGCGGCGCGCCGCATGGCGGTGATCGAACCGCTCAAGCTGGTGCTGACCAACCTGCCCGAAGGCCACACCGAGACGCTGCAGTTTTCCAATCACCCCAAGGACGAGAGCTTCGGCACGCGTGAAGTGCCGTTCGCCCGCGAGCTGTGGATCGAGCGCGAGGATTTTGCCGAAGTGCCGCCCAAGGGCTGGAAGCGACTGGTACCGGGCGGCGAGATCCGCCTGCGTGGCGCCGGCATTGCGCGCGTGGATGAGGTGATCAAGAACGCTGACGGCGACATTGTCGAGCTGCGCGGCTGGCTGGACCCGGAATCGCGCCCGGGCATGGAAGGTGCCAACCGCAAGGTCAAGGGCACCATCCATTGGGTCAGCGCCGTGCATGCGGTGGACGCGGAAATCCGCCTGTACGACCGTCTGTTCTCGGTGGAAAAGCCCGACGACGAAGCAGAAGGCAAGACCTACCGCGACTATCTCAACCCCGAGTCCAAGCGCAGCGTGCGCGGGTATGTGGAACCGGCCGCCGCGCAGGCAACGCCGGAGCAGGCGTTCCAATTCGAGCGCACCGGCTACTTCGTTGCCGATCGCCGTGACCATAGTGCAGCCACACCGGTGTTCAATCGCAGCGTGACCTTGCGCGATACCTGGGCCAAGTAACGGGTGTCCGCACCGGATCAAGGCGCCGGTGCGGCCTTTGCACTGCGCAACACGTGGCTACCGATGCAAAGGGCGGGGCCGCATGGCACCGCGCCTCCCGCTCAGGGCTGTCAAGACGCGTCGCGTTCTGAGCTGATGCACACGCGCAGGGAGCTGCGCGCGGCCGTGGCCTGCATGCTGCACGACTGACAGGAGCAACACGATGCGTGAGCGCTTGATGGTGGGGGTTGCCTGCGGCGTCGGCGCGGGCGCGCTGTGGGGGCTGGTGTTTCTGGCACCGCAGTTGTTGTCGGCGTTCACGCCCCTGCAACTGGCGGTGGCACGCTACCTGTCGTACGGCGCAGTGGCGGCGTTGGTGCTGGCACCACGCGCGCGCCAGACCGCCGCCCGGCTGGGCCGCGCCGAGTGGTGGGCGCTGGTTCGCCTGAGCCTGATGGGGAATCTGGTCTATTACGTGCTGCTGGGCAGCGCGGTGCAATGGGCCGGCAGCGCTGCCACCGCGCTGATCATCGGCCTGTTGCCGGTGGTGGTGACCGTCATCGGCACGCGGGCGGCGGGCGCGGTGCAATTACGGCGGCTCGCTGCCCCGTGCGTGCTGTGCGTCATCGGCGTGACGCTGGTAGCGCTGGACACCGTGCAGGACGATTCGGGGCAGCAGGCGAGCGACCGTCTCACCCGTATTGCCGGCCTGTTGTGCGCCGTCGGTGCACTGGTCTCGTGGTCGGCCTATTCGATCGTCAATGCACGCTGGTTGCGGCGCCGCCCCGATCTGTCCGGGGGCGACTGGTCGCTGCTGACCGGCGTGGTCACCGGCGCACTGGCGGCATTGCTGGCGCCGGCTGCGCTGATCGGCAGCGCGCCGCATGCGCCGATCGACTGGGCCGGTTTCTGGGGCGTCTCGCTGTTGCTGGGCATCCTGGCCTCGGTGATCGGCAACGCCCTGTGGAACCGCGCCAGCCGCGTGCTGCCGTTGACGCTGGTCGGGCAGATGATCGTGTTCGAGACCATCTTTGCGCTGCTGTACGGCTTTGCCTGGGAAATGCGTCTGCCCACGCCGCTGGAACTGGCAGCGATCGCGTGCCTGCTGGTCGGCGTGCTGTGGTGCGCAGCACTGCATTCGGAAGCGAATTGACGCCCAGCGCTGTCGAGGCGCTGTGCCTAGATTGCAGGCTGTGTCCACTGGAACGCCGCCATGTGCCTGCCACGCCCCAGCCCGCGGACGCTGTATGGCGCCGTGTTGTCGCTCTCCCTCGGGCTGACGGCCTGTTCGCCGCCGCCGCACAACGCGCAAGCGGTGACCCCGGCCGAGGCATTGTGCCTGTTCGTTCCGCACCCGCCGGACGACGAACTGCCCAGCGATCGCCGCGACGAAAGCATGCAGCAACTGGCCCTGGCCAGCCGTTGCGGTTCTGCACTGACCCGAGGGCGCTGACCACGCGCTTGCAGTACAGCGAGCCGTGGATGGGGACCCGTGGTCTTCTGCACGACCGCGACAGCCGGGTGCCGCCGGTGCCCCGCCAACCGGCTGACCAGACGTCGTCCACCTCATTGGTCACACTGCGCGCGGCAACGCCTGTTGACGCCAGCGACATGCAGTCGCGAAACGCGCAGCGATCAACGCTAGGGCCGCCTGGCCGCACCCCAGGGCGCGCCCAAGGCTTACCATGACCTCTCACCTGTCCTGATCGGAGCAACCGCATGTCCCGTGCCTTGTCCTGGTATTTGAGCAGCCTGTTGCTGTTGGTAGTGTTCATGTTGATCGGTTGTGTCGTCGCACCGCCGACCGAGGCCGCCACGCCACCTGCGGCGACCGCCAAACCCGTCACCGTCATCACCACGTGCAAGGTCGATGCCGATTGCACGGTAAAGAACGTCGGCAACTGTTGCGGGGCGTTCCCGGCCTGCGTCAACGTCAACAGCGCCACCGACCCCAAGGGTGTGATGGCGCAATGCCAGTCCAGCGGCATGATGAGCGTGTGCGGTTTTCAGGACATCAGCGGCTGCCAATGCGTCTCCGGCCAGTGCGCCGCCAAGTAGGACCACGCAGGGCACATGCGTGCAGTGAAGCGGCTGGCCCCCGGTAGCGATCGCGTACGTTGGTTGCCGCCTGGCGTGCAGCAGAGCGTGGCCGGCAGTGACGGCATTCATGTCCAGCCACCTCCTGGTGTTGCGCGCTGCCCCCGGGCCGATACACTGCGCCGCCCCTTCCCCCCTCTCCTACCGGTCGTCACGTGATGCTCTACGCGCAAGTCCACCTCACCTTGCCCGCCTGGATCCATGATTTCGTGGATGCCAGTCGCGCCTATCCCAGCGACGACGAGAAGGTGGCGCTGGCGATCGCGTTGTCGCGGATGAACGTCGAAGCACGCAGCGGCGGCCCCTTTGGCGCAGTGGTGTTCGGCCCGGACCATCACATCATCGCCGCAGCCGTGAATCGTGTGGTGCCGCAGACCACCTCGCTGGCGCACGCCGAAAACATGGCCTACATGCTGGCGCAGCAGCGCCTGCAGACCCCGCGCCTGAACGATGTGCTGTCGCCCATCACCCTGGCGACCTCCGCGCAACCGTGCTGCCAGTGCTACGGCGCCACGGTATGGGCGGGAATCGACCGGCTGCTGATCGGCGCCCGCGCCGAAGACGTGATGGCCCTGACCGAATTCGACGAAGGCCCGCTGCCCGCCGACTGGGTGGGCGAGCTCACCCGCCGCGGCATCGATGTGGTGCGCGACGTACAGCGCGAGCAGGCGTGCGCGGTGCTGCGCAGTTACGGCGAGGGCGGCGGTGACCATTATTGACCTCTCCCTGCGAGCGCTGCGATGAGCGGGCTGCTGTGTTACTGCCGCCAGGGCTTCGAGCCGGAACTGGCCGCAGAACTGAGCGCACGCGCCGCGTTCGTCGGCATCGCCGGCTATGCGCGCACGCAGCGCAACGATGGCTATGTGGTGTTCGTCTGCGATGAAGCCGCGCAGCTGGCCGCCAGGTTGCAGTGGCGCGAGCTGATCTTCGCGCGGCAGAAGCTGGTCGTCCTGGCCGAACTCAAGGGCATCGACCCAACCGATCGCATCACCCCGATCCTGGCCGCACTGCACGGGCAACCGCGCTTTGGCGACCTGTGGGTGGAGCATCCGGATTCGGATGCAGGCAAACCGCTGGCAGGCCTGGCGCGCAGCTTTGGCAATGCGTTACGCCCGGCCCTGCGCAAGGCCGGCCTGCTCACCGACAAGCCGCAGCCGCGCCTGCCACGGCTGCATGTGTGTTTCCTCGATGGCGACCACGCATTGCTGGCGGTGGCCGATGCCGACGACAGCGCGCCCTGGCCTCTGGGCATTCCGCGGCTCAAATTGCTGCCCGACGCACCGTCGCGTTCGGCGCTCAAACTCGACGAAGCACTGCTCACCTTGCTGACGCCCGACGAGCGCGAACGCCTGGTCAAGCCCGGCATGCGCGCTGCCGATCTGGGCGCCGCGCCCGGCGGCTGGACCTGGGTGCTCACCCGCCAGCATCTGCATGTCACCAGCGTGGACAACGGCCCGCTGCGCGAGCACGTGCTGGACACCGGCCTGGTCGAGCACCTGCGCGCCGATGGCTTCCACTGGAAACCGGCACAGGCGCTGGACTGGATGGTCTGCGACATGGTCGAGCAACCACGTCGCGTCGCCGAGCGCATGGCCACCTGGGTGCGTGAAGGCTGGTGTCGCCACACCCTGTTCAACCTCAAGCTGCCGATGAAAAAACGCTGGGACGAAACCCGCCTGTGCCTGGATCTATTCGAGCAGCAAGCCGAAAAGTCGCTGACCGTGCGGGCTAAGCAGCTGTATCACGATCGCGAAGAAATCACGGTGCTGGCGATGCGGGACTGAGGCTGGGAATGGGGAATGGGGAATCGTAAAAGCAGGTGGCTGGCGACTCAGTCGCACGGGGGAGTGGCCCCTTGAGCCGGTGTGGCAGGGAATCGCTGAGCTTGTGATGGTCGCACGATGGGTGGAGTGGCAGTTCTGGCCGCGGCGCGCTCTTGTTCGTCGTTGCGCATTGCTCACTGCAACATCGATAGCCGGCGGCGTTTGCCGGGTTGCAGTCTCCACGCCTCGGTCGCTGCTGGCTGTCCAGGCATGACAGCGAATCGGTGATGGACTGCTGTTGCACGCCAGGCGGCGCGTGACTGCTGCCGACGACTTCGTTGCGCCAGCGGCGCTGGTTCGCGGACTGCAACCTTTGTCCCGACGACCCTTGGCCGCGACCGGCATTTCGTCGCTCCAGCGGCCCGTGGCCGCGACGGCTATTCCATCGCTCCGACGGCACGTTGCCGCCGGAGCTGGCTCATTTACAGCACGATGCGCTTGCTGCCTTCGCGGGCGGAGCGGTAGATCGCATCGACAATGCGGATATCGCGCAGGCCTTCTTCGCCGGGCGCGCGTAGCGGCGTGCCATTCATGATGGCCAATGCGTCTTCGTCCATCTGCAAGGCCTGCTGGTGCGGCACCTTGGCATCGAACACACGGCCATCGCTGGCCTTGCCGGTGACGCCTTGGTAGCTCTGGAACGGCGATAGTTCGTACCAGCCGCGCTCGCAGTCGGCACGCAGCACATTCATGTTGGCACCGAAACTGGTCTTGCACGCCGCACGCACGGCATTGGGGAATTCCAGCGTGAAATCCATATGTTCGTCCACTTCATCGAACAGTTCGGGACGGTCAGTCCAGCGCTTGGCGGTGACTGCCAGCGGCTCGGCACCCACGGTGTAGCGTGCGGCATTGAGTGGATACACGCCCATGTCGTACATCGCGCCGCCGCCGAATTCCGAGCGCAACCGCCATGGGCGATCGGCCTTGGTCGTATCGCGATACCCGTTGTAACCGGCCTCGGCACGCACGCGCTGCATGGCGCCGAACGGCTTCTCGCTGGCCATCGCAATCAGCCGCCGCGTGTTGGGCTCGTGCTGCATGCGGTAGCCGATCGTCAGCGCCACCTTGTTGCGCTTGCAGGCGGCAATCATCGCCTCGCATTCGCCGGCATGCATTGCCATCGGCTTTTCGCACCACACGTGCTTGCCGGCTGCCGCTGCGCGCAAGGTCAGCGGCGCGTGCAGATGAGTCGGGGTGACGATGTATACCACGTCGATATCGTCGTTATCGGCAATCTTGTCGAAGTTCTCGTAGCTGTAGACATTGCGATCGGCGATGCCGTACTTGGATTGCCATTGCGGAATCTTCGACGGCGTGCCGGTGACGATGCCGGCCAGCTTGCAGTGCTTGGTCAAGGCCAGACCCGGCGCGAGTTGTTCGCTGGCATAACTGCCGAGACCGGCCAGGGCGACATTGAGCGGCTTTCCCGGCTTCTTTTTGGGCAGCGCCCAGGCCGGCGCGCCCAGCAGGATGCCGGCACTGCCGAAGGCGGCGAGCAAGCGGCGACGTGTCAAGGATTCCACGGACATGCAAACCTCCTTCAAGTGAGAATGGCGACCAGCACTGGCAAGCGACGTCATGCAGGCAGCGGTGACGTCGCGATCATGCGGTACGCAGGACACGTATGCGTCACGCCATCGCCTGCCTGAGCAGAAGCTGCCGCCTGCACGTTGCACTGGTTCGGTACCGCCCGCGCACCTTACTTGATCGCGCGTGAGTACCGCCATGGTCGCGCTGCACGTTCTGGCACACTGCGCACGATCCCGCCTGGAGCATTCCGCATGATGGCTATTGCACGCGCCCGCTGCCTGACGTTGGCGTTGTTGTTGTCCAGTTCGCTCGCTGCCGCGGCCGACGCGCCCTTCGTTGCGCGTGACCTGATCGGCGATGGCGCCTTCACGCATAACGCAGAAGGCCCGGCCACCGGCCCGGATGGCGCGCTCTACGCCGTGAATCTGGGCAAGGATGGCACCATCGCACGCATCACCCTGCAGCCGGACGGCAGTGCCAACGCGCAAGTGTTCGTCACCTTGCCTGCAGGCAGCACCGGCAACGGCATCCGCTTTCGCGATGGGGCGATGTACGTGGCCGATTACACCGGCCATAAACTGCTGCAGGTGAACATGCAGACGCGTGCCGTGACCACGTTCGCTGCGTTGCCCGACGCCGATGGTCCCAACGATCTGGCGCTTGCACCGGACGGCAGCTTCTACGCCAGCGACCCGAACTGGAAGGACAACAGTGGGCGCTTGTGGCACATCGGGCGCGACGGCGCGGTGCGGCTGCTGGAGTCCGGCATGACCACCCCCAACGGACTGGACGTCAGCCCGGACGGCAAGCGTCTCTACGTCAACGAAAGCATGTCGCGTAAGGTGTGGGTGTATGACCGTCGCGATGACGGCAGCCTGCGCAACAAACGCCTGCTGATCGCGTTCCCCGATTTCGGCATGGATGGCATGCGCTGCGATGCCGATGGCAATCTGTACATCGCCCGCTACGATGCCGGGCAGATCGCCGTGGTGTCGCCGACGGGCAGGCTGCTGCGCACGGTTGCGCTGAAGGGGCGCAAGGCCAGCAACGTCGCCTTCGGCGGCAGCGACGGCAAACAGGTCTTTGTGACACTGCAGGATCGCGGCGCAGTTGAAACGTTCAGATCCGACCGCCCCGGGCGCGAAACCGGACACTGAAACTGCTGTGCGCGTCGCATCGGTTCTCAGCCCGCGCAACCGGGTGCTGGCATTGTGCAGGTCACCCGCGGAGGACTCCCCATGCAACCGATCGAACTCAAGGACGCAGCCGCCTTCGGCAGCGAATTCCTGCGACTGACCCTGTTGCAGGGGTTTCAGTCATTGACCAAGCGCGACCTGGAATTGTTGATCTTCGTGCTGCTCGAACGCGATGGCGCCATCTCGCGCAACAGCGCCAATGCCGTGGTCGCACTGCAGTTGCGGGTCACCTCGGCCAAGGTCAAGGCCCTGCGTCGCGATGGCTATGCGCGCTGGCGTGCGCTGGTGCCCGAGGAAGGCGATGCGGCCATGCAGCGCATCGTGGCCAACGTGCTGACCGAGGACAACCTGCGCTCGGGTGCCAAGCATGTCAGCGAACGCAGCCGCAAGGAAGGCTTCCTGGCAGTGCGCATCGAACACCCCGATGACGCGCAACAGTTCGAGCAGGCCATCCTCGACGTCGGCGCATTGCCGGTGTACGAACGCAATCGCGAAGTGGTGGCGGTGCGTTTCGACACGCTGTTGAAGATTGCCGAACGCTGGGGCTATCTGCAGCAGGACCCGCAGGCGGCCATCCGCGCACTGCAAAAACTCACCCCCACCGCCGAAGAGGTGTCGGACCTGTTGAAAAAAGACATCGCCCAGCTGCGTTGGGACGATGTGCGCCGCGCACTCAACAGCCTGGGCGCCAAGGCCGTGGCCAGCACCGCCGAGGGCGGACTGAAGGGTTTGCTCAAAATCGTGTTTCCCTTCATTCCCGGTTGAGCGACGTGCAGGGCAGCGGCCACACGCCGTTGCCCTGCACGCTGGCGGTCGCCCGCGTGGCGCGCAGCGGCCAGCGTGCAAGCGGCGCCCACCGCAATCGGCTCGACACCCACTATCCTTACCGGCTGTTCCACATCAGGGGGATCTGATGACCACCAGCCGTATTGCCACCCTCATTGCCATGCTGCTCGCGTGCGGCGCCGCGCACGCACAGCAAGCACCCTCACCTGCCAGCAGCATGCCGCTGATCGAGGTACCCAACGTCATCCGCACCCAGCCGCTCGCCAGCGGCGAGGTCACCCATCAGACCCAGCTGGAGCGCCCGCGCGGCGAATCCAGCGTGATCGTGCGCTCGATCCAGCCCAGCAGCGTGGCGGGCAGCTACCGCATCGATTTCCAGGCCATGGACGTGGACGGCGATGGCCGCATCAGTCGCACCGAAGCCCAGGCCAACCCCGCACTGGCCGACGAATTCGATGCGCTGGATAGCCATCACAGCGGCTATCTCACCCGCGAACAGCTGGCCGGCTGGCTGATCCAGTAGCCCTGGCGCACATCCGCATGGCAGCCACGCGCGCCGACGCTACGCAGGCGGGCGCCGGCCTTCGTTTTTGACGCACCAACCCCCTTGCAGCGCTCGCTTCGCTCGGCTAGATTGTATTTAACGGATACAATTTGGATGGATCGATGACCGCTCGCCTGGCACTTGCCGCCGACCTCGGCTACCAACTGCAACTGGCCACCCTGGCCTCCAGCCACGCTGCGCGCCAGGAGCTGGCCGAACTGCACCTGACACCGGCGCGTGTCACCGCGTTGATCCATATCCGCGACCAGCCGGGCTGCGACCAGACCGAACTCGGCAATCGCCTGCTGGTCAACCGCGCCGCCGGCATGAAGATCGCCAATGCGCTGGCCGAGCAGGGCCTGATCGAACGCCTGGCGGGCCGCGACCGCCGCAGCAAGGGCCTGTACCTGACCGAGCATGGCCAGCGCACGCTGGAAGTGGCGCAGGGCTGCCTTGCGCGCGCCGTCGAACGCACCTGCGCCGGCCTGCAGGCCAGCGAGCAGCAGACCCTGCTGCGCCTGCTATGCAAATTGAACGCCAGCGCCACGCTGGAACGGACGACCGCGCCGGACCCCGCGCTGGCAGAAGATTTCTGATCCCCGCAGCCCCCGACTTGAAGGAGACGCCGCTTGAACGAGCATGACGTGGTATCGGTTCGCATCGAAAACCGCATTGCCTGGGTGAAGTTCGCCCGCCCTGACAAGCGCAACGCGATGAGCCCGGCGCTCAACCGCCGCATGATGGATGTGCTGGACGAGCTGGAGTTCGACGACAACGTCGGCGTGCTGGTGCTCGGCGGCGAAGGCACCGCCTGGTCGGCCGGCATGGATCTGAAGGAATACTTCCGCGAAACCGAAGCGCAGGGCCTGCGTGGCGTGCGCCGTTCGCAACGCGAATCCTATGGCTGGTTCCGGCGCCTGCGCTGGTATCAGAAGCCGACCATCGCGATGGTCAACGGCTGGTGCTTCGGCGGTGGTTTCGGCCCGTTGTTCGCGTGCGATCTGGCCATTGCCGCCGACGAGGCGCAGTTCGGCCTGTCGGAAATCAACTGGGGCATCCTGCCCGGCGGCGGGGTGACCAAGGTGGCGGTGGAACTGCTGTCCATGCGCGATGCGATGTGGATGACCCTGACCGGCGAAATGGTGGATGGCAAGAAGGCCGCCGAGTGGCGCCTGGTCAACGAAAGCGTGCCGCTGGAGCACCTGGAAGCGCGCACCCGCGAAGTGGCCGAGCTGCTGCTGCGCAAGAACCCGGTGGCGCTGAAATACGCCAAGGATGCGGTCCGTCGCGTGGGCACCATGACCTACGACGAAGCCGAGGACTATCTGGTGCGCATGCAGGAAGCGGCCAATTCCTTCGACAACAACGCGCGCAAGGAAGGCATCCGTCAGTTCATCGACGAGAAGAGCTACAAGCCCGGCCTGGGCGAATACGACCTGACCAAAAAGAGCACCTGAGCGCGTCCAACGGCACCTGCAGCGCTGCGTGCACGCCACGCATCGCTGGCGCTGCCAGTGGTTTTCTGCACCGAGGAGGGAGTATGGAAGCCTTATCCGCAACGCTGCGCGGAATCGCCGCGCGTGGGCCCCTGGGCCTGTTCATCGATGGCCAGTGGCGCGCGAGCAGCGGCGACCGGCACGTCGACGTGGTCGCCCCGCATAACGAAGAGCGCCTGCTGCGCTACACCGAACCCTCGCACGCAGATACCGAGGCCGCCGTGGCCGCGGCGCGTGCCGCCTTCGATACCGGCCCGTGGCCGCAGCTGTCGCCGCCCGAACGCGGCGCGGTGCTCAAGCGGGTTGCCGACCAGTTGCGTGCCCGCCTGCCGGAACTGGCCGAGGCCTGGACCGGCCAGGTCGGCGCCACCATCGGCTTCAGCCGCCGCGCCTCGCAGCAGGCGCCGGGGCTGTTCGACTATTACGGCGAGTTGATCACCACCCACCCGTTCGTCGAACCGCGCGCACGTGCCAACGGCGGCCGCGTGCACGTGGTGCAGGAACCGGTTGGCGTGGTCGCCGCCATCACGCCCTGGAATGCGCCGCTGGTGCTGCTCTGTTACAAGGTCGCCGCCGCGTTGGCCGCCGGTTGCACGGTGGTGGCCAAGCCATCGCCGGAAACGCCGATCGATGCCTACATCCTGGCCGAATGCATCAGCGCCGCCGGTGTGCCCGATGGCGTGTTCAACCTGCTGCCGGCCGGTCGCGAAGTTGGCGAACAGCTGATCCGCCATCCGCTCGTCGACAAGGTGAGCTTCACCGGCTCCACCCAGGCGGGGCGACTGATCGGTGTGGCCTGCGCCGAACGGCTGGCCCGTGTCGGCCTGGAGCTGGGCGGCAAGTCGGCCGCCATCGTGCTCGAGGATGCCGACCTCACCAAGGTGTTGCCCAGCCTGGTGCCCTACTCCATGCCGATCACCGGCCAGGTGTGTTTCTCGCTGACCCGGGTGCTGGTCCCGGCGCAACGGCGTGAGGAGATCCTGCAGGCGTATTGCGCGGCCTTGGGCGCACTCAAGCTCGGCGACCCGTTCGCCGCCGACACCGGCATGGGCCCGTTGGCGCTCGGCCGGCAGCTGGAACGCGTGCAGTCCTACATTGCGCAGGGCAGCGCCGAGGGCGCGCAGCTGGTGATGGGCGGCAACCGGCCAGCGCATCTGCCGCGCGGGTTTTTCCTCGAACCGACGGTGTTCGCCAATGTCACACCCGACATGACCATCGCACGCGAGGAAATCTTCGGCCCGGTGGTCAGCTTCATCGACTACCACGACGAGGCCGACCTGATCGCCAAGGTCAACGCCAGCGATTACGGCCTGCACGGCACCGTCTACAGCGAGGATGTCGACCGCGCGTACCGCATCGCACGCCGCGTGCGCAGCGGCAGCCACTCGATCAACGGCATGTGGGTGGACATCGACATGCCGTTCGGCGGCTTCAAGCACTCCGGCGTCGGCCGCGAAGGCGGCATCGAAGGGCTGCACGCCTTTCTCGAAACCAAAACCGTCTATCTCAGCTAGCCGGGCACCACCCGAGCGCGTACCGGCCAGCGGTGCGCGCTCGCCTCGCGGCGCTAACGCCGCGGCTCTGCCGTTCCCCTGCAACCGGTTCACACCATCGCTGGTGAATGCCCGCTGCGTCATCGGGCGTGCGTGTGAACCTTCTGCCGTTGCCGTCGCACTCACGCCAGCCACTCCCCCAAACCGCATTCGGAAGACAGCGCCATGACCATGCCGACTGACTCGATTTCCTTCCATGCCCGCCTCACACCGCAACGCCTCGCCGCGCGCGACCTGTTGCTGGATCAGCAATGGACCTACGCCGAACTGGACGAGCTGATCGGCCGCCTCGCCGCCCTGCTGCAGGCGCGCGGCTGCATCGACGGCGAACGGCTCGCCGTGCTCGCCCGCAACTCGGTCTGGCAGGTGGCGCTGCACTTCGCCTGCGGACGCGTGGGCGCGATCTACGTGCCGCTCAACTGGCGCCTGAGCGCCACCGAGCTGGATGCCTTGTTGCAACGCGCCGAGCCGCGCTTGCTGCTGGGCGATGATGTCGCCGCCGGGCGCGCGCATGTCGAAGCGCTGACGGACTTCATCGAGACCGCCAAAGGCCTCGCGCCGGCCGAGACGTCCTACATTCCGCCGGACCGCGTCAGCCTGATCCTGTTCACCTCGGGCACGTCCGGCCAGCCCAAGGGCGTGATGCTGAGCGAGCAGAACCTGCAGCAGGTGGCGCACAACTTTGGCGTCACCACCCGTGTGGATGCAGGCAGCAGCTTCCTGTGCGAAGCACCGATGTTTCACATCATCGGCCTGGCCACCAATGTGCGGCCGGCACTGGCGGTGGGCGGGTCGATCCAGGTCTCCAGCGGTTTCGAGCCGCAGCGCACGCTGGGCTGGCTCGGCAATCCGGCGCTGGGCATCACCCACTACGTCGGTGTGCCGCAGATGATGCAGGCCTTCCGCGCTCAACCGGGCTTCGACCCCGCAGCGCTGCGTCACCTCACCGCCCTGGTCAGCGGCGGTGCGCCGCACGCCAGCGACGACCTGCTGGGCTGGGTGGACGACGGCATTCCCATGGTCTGCGGCTTCGGCATGAGCGAGGCCGGCACGGTGTTCGGCATGTCGGTCGATTGCGAGGTCATTCGCAACAAGCTGGGCGCGGCCGGCATCTGCTCGCCGACGGTGCAGACCCGCATCGTCGATGGCGACGGCAACGACTGCCCGACAGGTGTTCCCGGCGAGCTGTTGCTGCGCGGGCCCAACCTCAGCCCCGGCTATTGGCGCGACCCGCAGGCCACTGCGGAGATGCGCGATGCGCAGGGCTGGTTCCGTACCGGCGATATCGTCAAGCGCGATGCCGATGGCTTCTTCTTTGTGGTGGACCGCAAGAAGGACATGTTCATTTCCGGCGGCGAGAACGTCTACCCCGCGGAGATCGAAGCCGTGCTCGCGGATCACCCGCAGATCCGCGAATGCGCGGTGGTGGGCATGGCCGACCCGCAATGGGGCGAGGTGGGGTATCTGGCGATCGTGCCAGCCGCCGAGGACCCGGATCTGGAGCAAATCCGCAGCTACCTGATCGAGCGCCTGGCCAAGTACAAGGTGCCAAAGCATCTACGCGTGGTGGAGGCGTTGCCACGCACGGCGACAGGCAAACTGCAGAAGGCGCGCCTGAAGGATGCGCTCGCGAACGATGCGTAGCGCCTGCTGATGCACGTCGGACGCAGAGCAGCTGACAAAACGGCTGCGCGGCCGGTGCCCGGAACCCGCATGTACCACGCGTACACGCCGGTTCCTCCGCGCCGCCCGCACCCGCCTGACGACCGCTCGCTAGGTTTTGTTGGCCGCTTTTGGGCGGACACGTTGCCTGGCGGCGACGTGCCCGCCGATTGGCCTTGGCGGCGTGTGTGTCGCTGCTCGACTCCAGCACGCTGCACTCACCTGCATCCAACGCACGCGCAGGGCGAGTGCTGAAGACACCGTCGTAGGCACCACTGTCCCAATACGCACATCGGGCAGCCTTGGCTGCCCGATGTGCGTTACTCAGACCGCCTACATCGTGCCTTTCACTGCAGCACGAGCAGACAGGCACGCCATCGCTTACGCGGACGCATCCAGCAGGATGTCGTCTTCGCCGACATGGTCGTCCACCCACACCGCGCCCTGCTCGGCCATGAGCGCCAACTGGTGCTCCAGCTCGCGCATCAGCAGGCGCACGCCCGGCTTGAGAATGGCATTGTTGTCGCGGTAGATCACCCCACCTGCACGCGCCTGCGACGGCTGCTGCAGCTGGAAGGCACGCAACTCGCCACGGGCGATGTCGCCGGCCACCATCATGCTCGGCATCACCGCGATGCTGTCGGTGCCGAGCAGAATCTCGCGGGTGAAGCTGGCCGAGCTGGAACGCAGCTGGTCGCGCGTGGCCAGCCCATGCTCGCGCATGACCTGCGCCACGTCGCGCTCCACGTGCTGGCTCAGCGTCGGCAGCACCTGGCGATATGCCGCGGCTTCGGCAATGCGTACCGGGCCGTTCGCAAACAGGGGGTGGTCGCTGCGCGCCACCAGCGCGATCGGATCCTGGTACAGCACCTTGCGGACCAGTGCGTCGTAGCGTGCCAGCGGATAGAGCCGGCCCACGACCAGATCGACTTCGTTGCCGGCCAGCTTGGGCAGCAGTTCGTCGGTACGGCCATGCAACAGCCGCACCCGCAGCGTGGGCTCGGCGCGGTAGAGCGCCGCCAGCACGGCCGGCAACAGGCCGCTTGCCGCCACCGGCAGGGCGCCCACGGTGATCGTGAGCGCGTCGTCCTGCAGCAGACCCTCGAACGTGTCCTGGGCGCGGCGCAACTGGCCAAGCACCACATGCGCGGTCTGCACCAGCACCTCGCCCATGGCGTTGGGGCGCACGCCGCGTGAGTGACGTTCGAACAGCGGCGCCCCGACGATTTCTTCGATCTCCTGCAGGGCACGCGTAAGCGCAGGTTGGGTCACATTCAAGACGCGCGAGGCGCGGAGCAGGCTTTTTTGCCGGTCCAGCGCCTCGATGACACGTAGATGCCGGACCTTGATGCGGTGTTCGAAGAACACGGAGGACATGGTCATGGGGGGTGGGCCTTACGTTGGGAAGTCGGGTGACAGCACCCGGCAGATGCCCGAGGCGCGCAGTTCAGCGCGCCTCGGGCACCTGCCGGGTCTGCATGAACGCTTCGAACGATTCGCCGCGCATGATGGCGTAGACCTGCAGATTGGTCATGCGCACCACACGGGCGAACTTTTCGATGACGAAAAAATTGGCGCCGTACTGCACCAGGCCAAGCCAGTCGCGTGCGCGGATCAGCGCCTTCTCCTGCTCGGTGAGTCCGGCCTCCTGCATCAGCACTTCTGCATCCTGCAAGAAGCGGTCGCGCCACGGCGCGCGGATCATCTGCCAGAAGAAGCGATTCAGGCGCAGCGCGCGGTTGCTGGTGCGCAGATCGAACAGATAGGTCCCGTCGATCTTGTCCATGCCGTTGACTTGCGGATTCATGTGCACGCCCTCATGCCGCGTTGGCGGTACGCGCCAACAGCTCTGCCGAACGCGGCGCATCGGCCGCCTCTTCGCCCGGCTCGTACACCACCACGGTCATCGCGGTGGTGGTCATCAGGTAGTAGTTCTGATGCAACTTGCGGATCGGACCCTCCAGCGCGCCACGCATGGCCAGCCACATGATCTGCTCCACGCTCTCGGCCCCGCCCAGGCGCACGTAATCGGTGTGGGTCAGGTCGGTCAGCGTCTCGGGGGCATGCTGGAAGCGGTCCAGAAACTCCATGTCCCACTCGGTGTTGTTGAAGCCGGTGCGCTCGCCATGGATCTGGTGCGACAAACCGCCGGTGCCAACCACCACCACCCTGAGATCTTCCGGATACGACTCGATGGCACGCCGCACCGCCTGACCCAGCCGGTAGCAGCGGCGCGCGGTCGGCAGCGGGTACTGCAGCACGTTGATCGCGATAGGCACCACCGTGCCGGGCCAGTCGGGCACATGCGGCCAGAGCAGCGGCAAGGGTGCCGCACAGCCATGGTCGATGGGTTTGTCCTGGAACACGGTCAGGTCGAATTCGTCATTGACCAGGCACTCGGCGATATGCGCCTGCAGCTGCACATCGCCGCGAATCGGCGGCAGGTTGCGCAAGCCCGCTCCCTCGTCAGCCACCGGGAAACGTTCGCCCACGCCCAACGCGAAGGTCGGGTACAGATCGAAAAAGAACGTGGTGCAGTGATCGTTGTAGAAGAACACCAGCACGTCGGCCCGTTGCCGGGCCAACCACTCGGCGACCGGCCCGTAGCCGTCGAACAACGGTTTCCATATCGGATCCTGTTGTTTGCCCTTGTCGTAGGCCACCCCGATGGTGGGAACGTGCGAGGTTCCGATGCCGCCGATGATGCTTGCCATGCTGCGCTCCTGCGACGCGGCGCTGCCGAGGAAGGCCGGGCGCGCGTCATTGATTGGGTCGGGACCGGCGATGCAATGGATCCCAACGGGGACGATCGAGCACTCCGGATTGCCAAAAAGGTATCCTTGGGATCCAAATTGCCATCAAGCGATCTCGTCCGCAAGGTTTTTATACACGCATTTGCGAGTTTTCCCCTTCCAAGGACGTGCGCTGCGGTACGGCGCGAGAGAATGGAGCCAATGGCGAACAACCACCGATTGCAAGCGGTCCAGCAGCTACGCGAATTGATCCTGTGCGGCACCTTTGCCCCGGGCGAACGCATCACCGAAGCGGCCCTGGCCGAACGCCTGGCGATCTCGCGCACGCCCATCCGCCAGGCCCTGCCGGCGCTGTGCCAGGAAGGCCTGCTGGCGCAGACAGGCAACCGCGGCTATGCGGTGCGCCGCTTCAGCCAGCAGGAAAGCCTGGATGCCCTGGCCGTGCGCGCCCTGATGGAAGGTTTGGCGGCGCGCACGCTGGCCGAGCAGGGCGCGTCGGCCGAGGTGCTCGCCACCCTGCACGGCTGTCTTGGCGAAGGCGACCGCCTGTTCGCCAAGCGCAGCCTCGATGCCGGTGACGAGCAGGCCTATGCCGCGATGAATGCCCGCTTCCATCGCACCATCGTGGTGGCGGCCAACAAGCCTATCCTCACCGAAACCGTGGACCGCTGCATGGTGGTGCCGTTCGTCAGCCCCAGCCATGTGGTGTTCGGCCAGCGCTCGGCCACCGTGGCCTACGACGATCTGTATTACGGGCACCGCCAACATGGGGCGATCGTCTCTGCGATCGAACAACGCGACGGAGCACGGGCGGAACTGCTGTTCCGCGAACATGCGCATACGCAACGGCATAGCATGGGGATGTGACTACCGCGCCCCGGAGCTGAGCACGAGGCACCTGCGCCAACACCGCAGACGCGCCACGCGGCACCCATTGAGCGACCCCCTTGCCACCCGCTCGTGCAGGTGGCAACGGCAGTTACCCCGCCACACGCAGCGCCCCCGTCGCAGGCGCTGCGCATGGCGGCGGTGGACGCCTATAACGAATGCACGAACATCAGATTGAAGTTATTGCCGGCAACCGAATTTTCCACATCTACCGGCAGGTACACATTGAAGTTGAACAGGTTCTTTTCGTTCATGCGCCAGGACAGACCGGGGCCGATATAGAATTGCCTGCGTTTGCTGTCCGGCACACGCTGGTCGTTGGTGCGGTTGTCCTTCAACTGCTGCAGGTAGTAGCCATTGAGCCCCACCCGCCACTGCTCGTTGAGCTTCAGCGAGCTGGCGAAGTTGAGCCAGACCAGGTCGCCGGCCTGCCCGTTGCGGAAACGGAAGCCGGGAATCGGCGGCACGCCGCCGGCGCGGCTGGTCCGGAAGTTGTACAGATAATTCAGGCGCCCGCTGATTTCCCAGCGATCGCTGGGTTGCACGGTGAATGCCCAATGCGGGGCCACCGACCAGAACCCGGTGCTCTGGTTGATCGCGGTATCACGATCGAACTTGCCGACCGGCGCAAAGGCGTCGATCGCAAAGCGCTGGAAGAAGAACACGCGCCCGTCGCGCATGACCGGCGGCATCTGCAAGGCAGGCCCGAAAGAGATATCGCCCATGCCGAACCCATTGCTGCTCAGCTGCACGGGGCTGTCTGCGGCAAATGCGGTGTCGTAATTGACCAACGGCACGATGGCATTGAAGCTCAACGAACTTCCCTTCCAGGTATAGGGCGTGACATAGATCATCTGGGTCAACAGCACGCCGACGTCCACTTGCGGGTCGCGAAAGGCCGGCGAATCGTCGCCGCTGGCGTTCCGGATCGAATTGAAGTGGTAATGGCGCAGGTATTCGATGACGGTCCAGCCGGGCGTCAACGAGCCAAACCCATCCATGAAACTAGTGCCCCCCACATTGATGCCCTGTGGCGGTGCCGCCGTTTCCGGTACGGCCTGCGCCATCACCGTGCCCGGCAACACCGCAGCAAGTGTGGCGCCGACAATCCATGACCGTTGCCGACGCGACAGGGCGCGCAGCAACACCGAACGACAATGAGCAGACAAACGGACGCGTTCCACTAGGCGAATCTCCGGTGCGAACAGGTGGGTGACAGCGGGCGCGGCGTGGGGGAGAAAGCGATACGACAGCGCCGCAGGCCGATGGCGGCTGCAACGCTTCTTGCGCGTTAGCGATGGCGGCTCAGGAACCGATCTGCAGCAGCAACGCACCGAGCCGCTGCTTGAACAGCCAACGCTCCTGCTCGAAGACCAGCACATCGTCGAAACTGCCGAGCAAGGCCGGCGACTGCGCGGCGAACGGCGGTGGCGCAGAGGTCTGGCTGGCGGTGTAAAGCAGCACATTGCTGTGCGCGTGCGCCAGGGTCGACGATTGAACGCTGACCAGGGTATTGAGCATCAGGTGGCAGGTGGTGCGCGGCGGACGCGCACGAAACGCCTGCAGGATGGCCTCGCGCCCACGCACCGGTGCATCGGGTGCGCTGGGCCGTGCGAACACGCCATCGTCGGTGAACAAGGCAGCAAGCGCCTCGTGATCGTGGCGGTCGTTGTACAGCGCGAACCTGCGGATCAGTTGCTCGCAGGCAATGATGGTCGATGCCTCGTCGTGCATGCAGCCTCCTTGGATTTCAGCAAAACGTATCGGCGTCGCCAGCGACCGCTGCGTCACCGCCGGTGGCGTGGCCTGCTGGCCATCACGCGGCCTGCAGCCAGTCGCGCAGGGCGGCGGTCACCGCCGCCGGCGCCTCCACCGGCGCCATGTGCCCGCTGTCTTCGAACACCACCAGGCGCGCCTGCGGAACGTGCCGCGCCATGTCCTGGTGCCGGGCCAACGGACTCCAGGCGTCCTGGCGCCCGACACCCAGCAAGGTGGGGCAGCGGATCCGTGCCAGCACCGGCGCGGCATCGGGGCGCTCCAGCAGGGCCGTGACCTGGCCGGCGAACCCCTGCGGGCTTTGACGCTGCACCATCGCCGTCAGGCGCTCCATCAACGCGGCATCGTCGACACGGTCCGGGTGCAGCATCGGCGGCAACCAGGCCGACGCCAGCGCCGGCATGCCCTGGGTGCGGGCCAGGTCCACCAGCGCCTGTCGCTCTTCGCGCTCGCCCTCGCGACGTGGGGCGATGCCGGTATCGAGCAATGCCAGCCGGGTCACGCGCTCCGGTGCCTGGCGCATGATCTCCAGCGCGACGCGTCCGCCCATCGAGTGCCCGGCCAGCGCGAACTGCGGCGGTGCACCGGCCAGCACGTGGGTGGCCATCTGCACGATGCTGTCGAAACCGGGAAAGTCCAGCACCTGCACCTCCGCCAGGTCCCCCAGCGCCTCGCGCTGCGGCTGCCAGATCGCGGCATCGCAGAGCAGGCCGCAGAGCAGCAGCAAGGGGGGCTTGGGTGGGTGCGCAACCGAGGTCATGCGCCGACTGTAGCTAGGCCGTGCGCGTCCGTCGTATGGAAGATGCGGCCTTCGCTATAAGTTTTCAGGCATATAACAAAGGCTGCGCCGGTTATCCGCGTTCACGCCGGCCGGCGCGGCGCTGCTCACGCACCGCCGGAGGCGCGCTTCCACAACACATCGACCAGCGGCGGCAGTTTGCCGGCCAGGCCGAGCACCGAACCGCGCAGCAGGGTGAGGTGCATCTCGTCATTGGAAAACACCCGATTGATCGCATCGAAGCCGTAGGCGGCGACGGCGTTGTCGCTGCGACGGGTTCGCGCCCAGCGCTGCAGGCGGTGCGGCGCTGCCCAGTCGGCACGCTTGGCGCGCGCGTTGCGCACTTGCTCGCGCAGCGCAGCGACATCGCGCAACCCCAGATTGACGCCCTGCCCGGCCAGGGGGTGCACCACGTGCGCGGCATCGCCCAGGGTCAGCACACGACCGCTGACGTACTGCTCCACCAGTTGCCGCTGCAGCGGAAAGGCAGCGCGCGGCGAGGCCACCCGCACCTGGCCAAGGCGTGCGGCGAAGGCCTGGGTGAGCTCGCGCGAAAACGCCGCATCATCCAGGGCCAGCACACGTGCGGCGTCGGCATCCGGCAAGGTCCATACGATCGAACTGCGGCCTTCGGCAAACGGCAGGAACGCCAGCGGCCCGGTGGTCAAAAAGCGCTGCCAGGCGGTGGACTCGTGCGGCCGCTCGGTCTCCACGAAGGCCACCACGCCGCGTTGCGCGTAGGCGTGCCGCGAGACCGGCACCCCGGTCAATTCACGCAAGGTGGACGCAGCACCATCGGCGGCGATCGCAATCGCCGCCTCCAGGCGGCTGCCATCGTCCAGCCGCAGACGCACGCTGCCGCTGTCCTGCTCCAGTTCGACCACGCGCGCCGAGCAATGCACCTCGACGCCGGCTGCGTGCACGGCCGCCCAGAGGCGATCGACCAGCAGCGCGTTTTCGACGATCCAGCCCAGCTGTTCGCGCCCCAGCGTGTCGGCATCGAAGCCCAGCTCGCCGCCCCCGCCGGCATCCCAGACCCGCATCCGCCGGTAGGGCTGCACGCGGGCGGCACGCACTGCCGACCACACGCCCAGGCTGTCCAGCAACGCGGCGTTGTCGGCGGCGAATGCGTAGACGCGCAGGTCGGGTTGGTCGGCGTGCCAGTGCGCGGGTTCATGCCCTTCCACCAACGCGACCTGCAGCCCGGCATCGGCCAGCGCCAAGGCGCAGGCGGCGCCGACCACACCGCCACCGACGATCACCGCATCGCGCGGCGTGCGCCGGTTCATGCCACACCCCGGCACAGCTGCGGGACTTCGCCACGGAAGCCCATCGCGCCCCCGACCAGCATCGACTGCAACGGGGCGGCCTGCGAGGTCGCCAGCAGGCCCAGGCTGCGCAGCGGCCGTAGCAAAGGCGCCGGATTGCCGGTCAGCCGCGCCAACCCGCTGGAGAAGCCGATCGTGTGCTCGCGGTCCACACGTCGACGCGCCAGATACGCGTCCAGCAGCGCACCGGCACCAGCATCGCTGCGATCGTGTTCGATCAGTTCGGCCAGCGTCAGCGCATCGCGCAGCCCGAGATTGAAGCCCTGCGCGCCGATCGGATGCAGCGTCTGCGCGGCATTGCCCAGCAGCACCACGCGTTCGGCGATGAGGCTGTTCGCCAGCACCTGCACCAACGGGTAGGCGCTGCGCTCGCCACTGGCGATGAAGCGCCCGGCACGCCAGCCGGCCGCGCGCTGCAGCCGTGCCAGCCAGCCGGCCTCGTCCAGGGCCGCCACCGCTTCGGCATCGGCACGCGCCACGCAGTGGATGGCGCCGTAATGGCGGTCGCCCCGCGGCAGCAATGCGGTTGGCCCGTGTTCGCCGAAGCGCTCCCAGGCAGTGCCATCGGGCGGCCTGGCGGCCCGCACGCGCGCCACGAACAGGGTCTGCAGGAAATCGTGCGCGTCGGTGCCGATATGCAGCAGCTCGCGCACCGCGCTGTGGCTGCCATCGGCGCCAACCACCAGCCTGGCGCGGACCAGTCGCTCGCCGTCGGCGGCCGCCAGGCGGACTGCGCGCAGGCCGTCCTGCACCGGCTCCACGCCGATGCAGCGTGCCGGGCGATACCGGTGCAACCGGGTCAGCTCGTCCAGACGCGCCTGCAGGGCGTCGCCGAAATCGCGCGCCACCACCACTTGGCCGAAGCTGTCGCGCCCGTAGTCGGCGGCATCCAGCTGCACGCGCCCGAAGTCGCCTGCACGGCTGACGTGGATGCGCCGGATCGGCCCGGGCGGGTTGCGCAACTTTGCCATGACCCCGAGCGCGCCCAATGCATTGACCGTGGCGGCGGCAAAACTCAGGTTGCGTTGGTCGAATACCGCCGGTGGCGCGCCGGCCGGGGTGGCTTCCACCAACCCGACATCCAGGCCGAGGCGGTCCAGCGCAATCGCCAGGCTGGAGCCGACCAGGCCGCCGCCAACGATCAGAACGTCATGTGGATGTGTCATCGCCACATGATAAGCCCTGGCCCCAGGCAGGTTGCCGCCGGGCGTTGAGACAGATTGCCGCGCCCGGCCCGTCTACCCCGCGTCGCCGGCACGCCCATTCCGGCAGACGCTCGACGGATCGCGCGCCTGCCGGGCCGGCACGGGCATGCCGGGTTCCACGCTACACTTCCGGACCTGTGACCTGGCCACCTTCGCGCATGACGTCTCGCTCGCACGACACCCTGATTCTGAGTCTGCTCGCCCTCCTGATGGCGGCCACGCGGATCAATCACTTCGCGCCGGTCCCGGATGCGTCCTGGGCGGTGTTCTTCATCGGCGGCTTTCACCTGGCTGCGCGCACGCGGCTGGCGTTCCCGCTGTTGATGGGGCTTGCGGTGGCGGTGGACTGGCTGGTGATCACCCGCCAGGGCCTGAGCTTCTGGCAGCACTATTGTGTCTCGCCGGCCTACTGGTGCCTGATCCCGGCGTACTTCGCGCTGTGGGCAGGTGGCGTCTGGCTGCGCCGGCACTACCACGGCGCCCATTGGAACGCGTTGGCCCGGCTGGTACCCGCCCTGTTGATCGGCGTGGCGCTGTGCCAGCTGATCGCCCAGGGCAGCTTCTACTGGATCAGTGCCAGCGTCAGTGAGCCCACGCTGGCTGGCTGGTTCAAGAACTACACCGACTGGCTGTGGCCCTACCTGCGCAGTGCGGCGCTGTATGTCGCCGCCGCCGCGTTGCTCCAGGTCGCGGCCGAGCGCCTGGCAGTGCCGCAGCACCAGTCCCACGCCGGCTAGATCATGGGCAACCGGCTTTCGCGCATCTATACCCGCACCGGCGACGATGGCAACACCGGCCTGGGCGACGGCAGCCGTACCGGCAAGGACGCGCTGCGCGTCAATGCCTACGGGACGGTGGATGAGGCCAATTCGGCGCTCGGCGTGCTGTTGGCCGCGCCCGGCGTGCCCGCCCCGGTCGCCGACCTGCTGACCACCGTGCAGCACCAGCTGTTCGACCTGGGCGGCGAGCTGTGCATCCCGGGGCATGCGGCGATCGAGGCGGCCGATATCACCGCCCTGGAACGCCACCTGGACCATTACAACGACGGCTTGCCGCCGCTGCAGGACTTCATCCTGCCGGCTGGTGGCGAAGCGGCCGCGCGCTGCCACCTGGCCCGCACCATCGTGCGCCGGGCCGAGCGCGAGACCGTCGCGCTGTCGCGTCAGGAAGCGGTGCGCAGCGAGGCGATCGGCTATCTCAACCGGCTGTCGGACCTGTTGTTCGTCCTGGCGCGCGTGCTGGCGCGGGTCGATGGCCAGCAGGAAGTGCTCTGGCGGCACGACCGCCGGCGCAGTTGACCCTGTGCCCGGCACGGCGGAGAGGCTAGAGTCGTCCCATGTTGGTCTTTACCCATCCCGCCTGCCTCGGTCACGACGCCGGCCCCGAGCATCCTGAAAGCCCCGCCCGCCTGGAAGCGGTGGTCGACGCCCTGCGCGCCGCCTTTCCGGACCTGGACTGGCGCGAGGCGCCCCTGGCCAAGCTGGGCGACCTGTGCCGCGTGCATGAGCGCGAGCAGGTGGACGCGGTGCTGGAAACCGCTTTCGACGGCTATCGCCAACTGGACGTGGACACGCGGATGGTGCCTGCCTCGCGCGCGGCCGCCCTGCGCGCCGCCGGCGCCGGCATCGCCGCGGTGGACGCGGTCATGCAGGACCAGACCCGCACTGCCTTCTGCGCAGTGCGCCCGCCCGGCCACCACGCCACCGCGCAGGTGTCGATGGGCTTTTGCCTGTTCAACAACATCGCCGTGGCCGCCGCCCATGCGCGCGACCGCCATGGGCTGGAGCGGATCACCATCGTCGATTTCGACGTCCACCACGGCAACGGCACGCAGGCGATCTTCGAGCGCGACCCGGCCGTGCAGTATCTGAGCACCCATCAGTCCGGGCTCTATCCACACTCGGGCAGCGTCCACGAACGCGGCGTCGGCAACGTCCACAACCTGCTGCTGCCGCCGGGCAGCGACGGGCTGCGCTTCCGCAATGTCTGGGAAGACGAGATGCTGCCGCTGATCGATGCCTTCCGCCCGCAGCTGATCCTGATCTCGGCCGGTTTCGATGCGCACCTGCGCGATCCGCTGGCCGACCTGATGCTGGACGACGACGATTTCGCCTGGCTGACCGGCGCGCTGCGCACCCTGGCCGAGCGCCATGCGCGCGGTCGGGTGGTGTCCATGCTGGAAGGCGGATACGACCTGCAGGCGTTGCGCGAGAGCAGCGTGGCCCACGTCGCCGCCCTGCGCTGACCCCGTCGGCACGCCGGGCGCGCGGCCGCCGGCGATGAACCTCGCCCGCGCGGCGCAGCTGCTCTTCATTGCCCCTATGCGGGGTATACGGCAAGCTAGTCGCCATTTTATTGGTTGAACCACGCGTGCGCCGAGCTCTCCGCCTGCTGCCCCTGCCCTTGAGCATTGCCATCTGCCTCCCGGCCATGGCTGCCGACAAGCCGTTGAACTGGGGATTGTGCCCGGCCGTGGACCCGCTACCCGGCTTCGACGGCGCGCCCGCCGCAGACCCCAAGGCGGCCGAGATACGCCCGCAGTTGCCGACCGACATCGAAGGCGACCAGCTGTCCGGGACCAGTACCACTCCGCAATACCAGGGCAACGTGGCGCTCAAGCGCGGCGACCAGTTCCTGGGTGCTGACAACCTGCGCATGGACACCGAGACCGGCAACTACATCGCCGAAGGCAACGTGCGGTACCAGGACAGCTCGTTCCGGATGATTGCCGACCGTGCCGAGGGCAATCAGGACACCGACGCCCACAAGGTCACCAACATCCAGTACCAACTGGTGGACCGGCGCGGCAACGGCGGTGCGGAATCTGTGGACCTGCAGGGCCAGGTCGGCCAGATGCATCGCTCGACCTATACCACCTGCGATCCGTCGCAGCCGATCTGGCGCGTGCGTGCGCCCGAGATCGACGTCGACAATGAAGAAGGCTTCGGCACGGCACGCAATGCCGTGCTGCAGATCGGCAAGGTGCCGGTGCTGTACTTCCCTTGGTTCAAGTTCCCGATCGACGACCGCCGTCAGACCGGCCTGCTGTTTCCGCAGTTCGGCCTGTCCGGCCGCAATGGCTTCGACTACCTGCAGCCGATCTACCTGAACCTGGCGCCGAACTACGATGCCACCCTGCTGCCGCGCTACATGAGCAAGCGCGGTTTCATGTTCGGCACCGAATTCCGTTACCTCTACGAGGGCGGTCGCGGTGAGATCACCGGCAATTACCTGCCCAATGACAACCTGCGCAAGAAAGACCGCGGCAGCGTCTTCTACACCGGTTATCACAACATCAATGATCACTGGCAGGCGCGTAGCAGCATCTCCTGGGTCAGCGACACGCGCTATGTGGAGGACTTCACCAGCCGCCTGAACGGCATGGGCTCGGCCTCCAGCCTGCAGAGCACCATCGGCATCTACGGCACCGGTGAAACCTGGACAGCCGGCCTGATGGCCGATCGTTGGCAGTTGACTGACTACACCCTGGACGAGCAGGCGCTGCCCTACAACCGGCAGCCGCGCGCGTATTTCACCTGGGAAAAGCCCTTCGGCATTTTCGAGGCTGGCGTGTATGCCGAAGCGGTGCGCTTCACCCACGACGACTCTTACTTCGTCAGGCCACCCATCAATGGCAGCAACAGCGGAAATGACGACGACGACGATTACGTCCGCACCAATATCCGCAACAAGGACTACGGCAACGGCGCGCGCCTGGATGTCAAACCCTATATCTCCATGCCGCTATCCGGCGCGGCATGGTTTCTGACGCCCACCGTAGCGTGGCGCTACACCGCATATCAGCTGGATTCCACGCTGGCCAACACCGCGCCGTTGACCGGCGATCGCTCGCCTTCGCGCAGCCTGCCGATCGCGTCGGTGGACGCCGGTCTGTATTTCGATCGCGAGACCTCGCTTTTTGGCACCAACTATCTCAATACGTTGGAGCCGCGCATGTACTACCTGTATGTGCCGTATCGCGATCAGGACGACCTGCCGGTATTCGACACCCGTCCGTTCACATTTAGCTATGGACAGCTGTTCCGCGACACCCGTTACACCGGCGCCGACCGCCAGAACGATGCCAATCAGCTGACCCTGGCCGTAACGTCACGTTGGCTGCGACAGGACAATGGCCGCGAGAAGCTCTCGCTGAGCGCGGGCCAAATCCTGTACTTCAACGATTCACTGGTCACCATTAACAACAGTACCAATGCCGCCACCGGCGGTAGCGAGCAGCCGATCGAGCAGGGCAAATCTGCCTGGGTGGTCGATGGCAATTACTCGATCAACGACCGCTGGTCGATGGGCGCCACGTATCAGTGGAACCCCAACTCACGCAAGGAAGATCTGGCCAGCCTGCGTACGCGCTACCTGCTCAATAACGATGGCATCATCAATCTGGCCTACCGCTACCGCCGCAACCTGATCGACGACAGCGACCAGCTCAAGCAGGCCGACTTCTCGTTCCTGTACCCGATCAACCCCACCTGGAGTGCGGTTGGCCGTTATTACTACTCGCTGCTGGATCGCAAGCCGCTGGAAATCATCGGCGGCGTGCAGTGGGACAGCTGCTGCCTGGCGGTCCGCGCGCTGGTACGCCGGTTCGTGCGCAACCGCGACGGAGAGATGGACAACTCCATCCAGTTCGAGTTCGTGCTCAAGGGCTTGAGCTCGTTTGGCCAGAACACGGACCGCACTTTGCGCCGTGCTATTCTCGGCTATTACCGCGACGACCTGTACCTGGTCCCGCCCAGCAACACCAACACCACGAGCAATCCGGACGATTACGATCCGAACCTGATTCCATGACCAAGCCTTTCTCTGTTCTTCTTGCCTCGCTGCTGGTGATCACCAGCACGGTCTCGCCGCTGGCCTCGGCGCAGCAATCCCAGCCGCTGGATCGTATCGCCGCCATCGTGGACGAAGACGTGGTGCTGCAGAGCGAGCTCGATCGCGCTGTGCGCAACGTCAAGTCGCAATATGCGGGCCGCGAAAACCAGCTGCCGCCGGACGATGTCCTGCAGCGTCAGGTGCTCGAGCGCCTGGTCCTGGTCAAGCTGCAGGTGGGCCGTGCCGATGGCAGCGGGATCCGCGTCAGCGACGAGGAGCTCAACCGCGCCATCGCCAGCATCGCCCAGCAGAACGGCACCACCGTCGATGGCCTGCGTCAGAAGCTGGCGGCCGACGGAATGGCGTACGGCGACTTCCGCTCGTCGGTGCGCGAGGAGATCATCGTGCAGCGCCTGCGTCAGAGCTTTGCGCAGAGCCGCATCAGCGTGAGCGAAGGCGAAGTGGATACCGCGCTGGCCCAGCAGGCCACGACCGGCAGCCAGTATCATTTGGCCCACATCCTGGTCGGCCTGCCCGAAGGCGCGACCGCCGATCAGATCGCCACCGGCCAGAAGAAGGTCGATGGCGTCAAGGCGTTGATCGACAAGGGCGAGCTGGATTTCTCGGCAGCGGCGGTGCGTTATTCGGATAGCCCGAATGCGCTGGAAGGCGGTGACCTGGGCTGGCGCAGCCTGGACGAGATTCCCAACGCGTTTGCCCAGCTCATTCGCGACATGCAGCCTGGCCAGGTGGCCGGCCCGCTGCGTGGCCCCAGCGGTTTCCAGTTGCTCAAGCTGGTGGAAATGCGCGACGCCAATGCCGGCGGCGAGAAGAAGATGGTCACCGAGTACAACGCGCGCCACATCCTGGTCCGCATCGGCGACAACCAGACCGACGCGCAGGCCAAGGCCAAGATCGACACGCTGCGCGCCCGCATCGCGGGCGGCGCTGACTTCCAGGCGACGGCCAAGGAATCCTCCGAGGACACCAACAGCCGCAGCCAGGGCGGCGACCTGGGCTGGTTCCCGGCCGATGCGTTCGGCCCGGACTTCGGCAAGCAGGTCGAGAGCCTGGCCGATGGCGCCGTGTCCGAGCCGTTCCGTACCCAGGCCGGCTGGCATATCGTGCAGCGCGTCGGCAGCCGCCAGACCGATGTCAGTTCCGAAAACCAGCGTGCGCAGATCCGTGAAACGATCGGTCGCCGCAAGCTGGAAGAGGAATACAACCGCTACCTGCAGGAACTGCGTGGCGAAGCGTACGTGAGCTACCGCACCGGTGATCGTGCCGACGGCAATGCCACTGCCGAGCCGACCAAGCCGGCCGAACCGGCCGCTCCGACCCCGCCGCCGGCACAGCCGGCGCGCTGAGCCGATGGGGGTCCCCTCGCTCGCGCTGGTGCCGGGCGAGCCGGCCGGGGTCGGGCCGGAACTGTGTGTGCGGCTCGCCCAACGGCCACGCACGGATGCTCACCTGATCGCCTACGCCGATCCTGACACCCTGCACAGCGCCGCACAGGCGCTGTCGCTGTGTGTGCGCCTGCTCGATCCGGACCAGCCGGCGCGTCGCCCCGGCGACCTGCCGTTGTTTCCGGTTCGACAGGCGGTGCCGACCCGCTTCGGCCACGCCGATCCCGCCAATGCCGCCGCGGTGATTGCCGCCCTGCGCACGGCCGCCGGCGACTGTCTAGCCGGGCGCCTGCAAGGCATCGTGACCGGCCCGGTGCACAAGGCGGTCATCAACGCTGGCGGCATCGCCTATACCGGCACCACTGAATTGCTGGCCGAACAGGCCGGCTGCCCGGTGGTGATGATGCTGGCCAACAGCATCGTGCGCGTAGCGCTGGTGACCACGCACCTGCCGCTACGCGCGGTCGCCGATGCGATCAGCGCCGACGCGCTGGTGCAGTGCCTGCGCATCACCCATACCGCCTTGCAGCGCGACTTCGGCCTGCCGACGCCGCGTATTGCCGTGCTCGGCCTCAACCCGCATGCGGGCGAGGACGGCCACCTGGGCCGCGAGGAACTGGATGTGATCATTCCGGTTCTGCAGCAGCTGCGCGGCGAGGGCCTGCAGCTGATCGGGCCATTGCCGGCAGACACTGCCTTCCTGCCGCAAAAACTGAGCGGCTTCGACGCGGTGGTGGCGATGTACCACGACCAGGGCCTGCCGGTGCTGAAGTACAGCGGTTTCGAGCAGGCGGTGAACATCACCCTGGGCCTGCCCTACCCGCGCGTGGCGGTGGATCACGGCACCGCGCTGGAACTGGCCGGACGCGGCACCGCCGACCCGTCCAGCCTGATGGCCGCCACGGCGTTGTGCGCGCGGCTGGCGGCGCGCGGCTGAGCCACCATCCCGGCAGGACATTGCGAAGCTGCGTGCGCGTCACTGGCCGTGGCGGCACACGCCGCGCACGTCGCACCACACGGCGTGCAGCCGCCGGCTCCGTTAAACTGCGCAGATGAATTCTTCCTTCAGCGCACCGGCCAAGAAGTCGCTTGGCCAGCACTTTCTTGCCGACCGGTATTACATCGACCGAATCGTGCAGGCGGTGGGCCCGCGCGCCGGCCAGCATCTGGTCGAAATCGGCCCCGGTCAGGGCGCCATCACCTTCCCGCTGCTACGCACCCATGGCGCGTTGACCGTGATCGAGTTCGATCGCGACCTGATCGCTCCATTGACCGACGCTGCACCGCCGATCGGCGCGCTGAGCATCATTCATCGCGACGTGCTCAGCGTGGATTTCACCGCACTGGCCGACGGCACGCCGATCCGCCTGGTCGGCAACCTGCCCTACAACATTTCCTCGCCGATCCTGTTTCATGCGCTGGACCATGCCGCGGCCGTGGCCGACATGCATTTCATGCTGCAGAAGGAAGTGGTCGACCGCATGGCGGCCGGTCCCGGCAGCAAGGTCTATGGCCGGCTGAGCGTGATGCTGCAGGCGTACTGCGAGGTCACCGCGTTGTTCGTGGTGCCCCCAGGCGCGTTCCGGCCGCCGCCGAAGGTGGACTCGGCCGTGGTGCGGCTGGTGCCGCGCGACCCGGCCACGGTGCAGATCAAGGACCGCCGCCGCTTCGCCGATGTGGTGCGCGCCGGTTTCGGGCAGCGCCGCAAGACCCTGCGCAATGCCTTGTCCAATGTGTGCGAACCAGCGCATTTCGAGGCCGCCGGCGTGCGTCCGGATGCCCGCGCCGAGCAGCTCGAGGTCGCCGATTTCATCCGGCTGGCCAATGTCGAGCTGGCTTGAGCACCGCTCCCACAGTGGTTTATTTAGACTTTTCCCATGCACGATGATCCACGCTATCGGGTCGAGGTCGAGGTCTCGCCGCGCTTCCTCGCCCACCAATCGACCCCGGAAGAAGGCCGTTACGCCTTCGCCTACAGCATCCGTATCCAGAATGCGGGCGCGGTGCCTGCGCGCCTGGTGGCGCGCCACTGGAAGATCACCGATGCCAACGGTCGCACCGAACAGGTCGATGGCGAAGGCGTGGTCGGCGAACAACCCTGGCTGCGTCCCGGCGAAGCCTTCCAGTACACCTCCGGGGTGTTGCTGGAAACCGAACAGGGCCAGATGCAGGGCCACTACGACATGGTGGCCGACGATGGCACCGAATTCACCGCCCCGATCGCCGCCTTCGTGCTGAGCGTACCCAGGACGCTGCACTGATGACTGCTGGATTGATGGAGCGCGCGCGATGAGCGTCTGGGCAATTGGCGACCTGCAGGGGTGTTACGACATCACCCAGCGCCTGCTGGAAAAGGTGAACTTCGACCCGGCGCGGGACACGCTGTGGTTCTGCGGCGACCTGGTCAACCGTGGCGGGCAATCGCTGGAGACGTTGCGCCTGGTGCATTCGCTGCGCGCGCATAGCGTGGTGGTGCTGGGCAATCACGACCTCTCGCTGCTGGCGATCGGTGCACGCTCGGAAGAGGAGCAGCGCAAGGTCAACCCGGACCTGCAGCGCATCGTGCTGGCCGAGGACCGCGACGTGCTGCTGGACTGGCTGCGCATGCAGAAGCTGGCGCATGTGGATCGCGAGCTGGGCTGGATGATGATCCATGCCGGGCTGGCCCCGAAGTGGACCACCCAGATGGCCGAGAAACATGCCCGCGAAGTCGAGCAGCAGTTGCAGGGCGGCGGTTATCGCAAGCTGTTGCGCAACATGTACGGCGATCAGCCCGGCTGGTCGCCGGGGCTGAGCGGCTATGAGCGCAGCCGCGCGATCATCAACCTGTTCACGCGCATGCGCTATTGCACCCCGCGCGGGCGGATCGCCACCGACGACAAGGGCACGCCGGGCACCCAGGCGCAGGGCCTGTATCCCTGGTTCGAAGTGCCCGGCCGGGTCGAACGCGATCTGAAGATCGTCTGCGGGCATTGGTCGGCGCTGGGCCTGACGATCACCCAGGGCGTGCACGCCATCGATACCGGCGCGGTGTGGGGCGGCAAGCTCACCGCCCTGCAGCTGGACACCGACGAACTACGCGTCGTGCAGGTCCCCGGGCGCGAAGTCCCCACTCCGGCAGCACCGGCAGCGCATGCGCCGCGGCGCCCGCGCGAAGGCCAGGGCCGCCAGCGCGGGCGTGGCCGTGGACGGGGCCATGGCAATGGCGGTGGCGGTGGCGCGAACACGGGGGCCGACAACACAACGGCGCCCAACCGGCCGGCCACACCGGCGACGGAATGATCCGCCAGCGAGGCGTGCGGCACGACGCGCGTCTGGCTGACTATCGCAAGGTCGCGCGATGCGCGCCGCATGCAGCAGCGTGCGGCCTGTGACTCAGGACGCACGCTTCGCGTGCGTAGCATTCCGACGTTTCGATGCGCGGAAGAACGTAAGGGTCACCAGGCTTGCGCCTAGATCTGGTTCAGGTTCTAGGCCGGCATCAATTGCTGATGTCCCGCGTGCCGGAACCTTGAGGCAATCGCGTCATTGCAGCTCTGCCGCAGACTGCGCCGACCGAGTAAATGGTCATGCCATTGCGGCACTCGCATGGCGGCTGTAGCGGATGACGCAGCCAGGTCCTTCGCTGGGTGAGGCGCGAACGATCGTGCCGGCACTACGTGCAGCGCCGCGATATGCGGCGCCATCACTCCGTGCGAATCGCAACACATCACGCCTCATGGTTTGAATAGAACACTATTCGCTTTGCATCTCTGTTTCGAATTTCTCTCTGGCTGGCTGGATGGCATTTCCAACGATCGGGCCTGCAACCGTCTGCGGTTATTCATCGAGTGATATCCAACACACTGCTGCGGAGATGTTTTTCCACAAACAGTTATGACGCGCTTATTTCCTGACGCACTTTCCTGATGCATCGAGAGGTATGAGGAAACGCGCGCGAAACAGCGCGATTCCGTTGAGTCGTGCACTTTTTCATCACGTCATTCTCAAACCTCCTAAGCCATCGGGCATTTACAGGCGCCAAGGCATTGCCATCGCTTGGGTCCGGCAGGCAGATTGAAATCGCTGGCTGCTTGCGCACGCACAGTGGCAACGCAGCACATTCTGCCTCCATCGCAACAGTGGGGCTGCCGGGACGGGATACCGCTTTGCCGTGACCTGGGCCGCCGCACCATAGGAACCTTTGCATGCGCACTCCGTTGAATGTTGTCGCTGTCTCCGGCAGCTCGGCCCGTCCGTCGCGCAGCCTTGCGCTGACCGAGGCGACCCTGGCCGCACTGGCCCAACGCATTGCGATCAAGCCCAGCATCGTGCACCTGGGCGATATCGCCCGGCCGCTGGGTGCAGCACTGTGGCGCAACGAACTGGACGAGCACACCGAACACGCACTGCGCCAGATCGAGGCCGCGGATCTGTTGCTGGTGGTCGCACCGGTATATCGCGGTTCCTATCCAGGGCTGCTGAAGCATCTGTTCGATCTCATCGACATCAGCGCCTTGATCGATACGCCCGTCCTGCTCGCCGCCACCGGCGGCAGTGAGCGGCATGCGCTGGTGATCGACCACCAGCTGCGCCCGTTGTTCGCCTTCTTCCAGGCACTGGCCCTGCCGGTCGGCATCTATGCCGCCGAAGCGGATTTTCAAGATTACCGGGTGAGCAATCCGGCGCTGCGTGAGCGCATCGCGCTGGCCGCAGAACGTGCCGCCGGCGTGCTTGGTGCGCGACCGGATGCGCTATTGCGTATTGCCTGAACCAGTCGCCAGCGGTGTGCACCGCCTGAGCGGCACGCGCGCTGAAACGCAGGAAGCGCTCAACCGATCCACGCCTGAGGACACCACGATGCAGATGTTCTGGTTCATCCCCACCCACGGCGACAGCCGCTATCTGGGCACCAGCGACGGCGCACGCCAGGTCAGTGCCGAGTACGTCACCCAGGTGGCGGTCGCTGCCGACACGCTGGGCTACGAAGGTGTGCTGATTCCCACCGGGCGCTCGTGCGAGGACCCGTGGGTGATTGCCTCCAGCCTGATCAATGCCACGCGTCGGTTGAAGTTCCTGGTCGCGCTGCGCCCGGGGTTGATGGCACCGGCGCTGGCCGCGCGCACGGCGGCCAGCTTCGACCGGCTCTCCGGTGGGCGCTTGCTGGTGAATCTGGTCACCGGTGGCGACCGCGGCGAGCTGGAAGGCGATGGCGTGTTCCTGGACCACGCCGAACGTTACGAAGCCTCAGCCGAATTCATCCGGATCTGGCGCGAGATCATCGCCCACAGCCACACCGGCGAGAGCTACGACTTCGATGGCAAACACCTGCAGGTCAAGGCGGCCAAGCTGCTGTATCCCACGGTGCAGACGCCGTATCCGCCGGTCTGGTTCGGTGGCTCGTCCGATGCCGCGCACGATCTGGCGGCCGAGCAGGTGGATACCTACCTGACCTGGGGCGAGCCGCCGGAAGCGGTGGCGGAAAAGATCGCCTCGGTGCGCAGCAAGGCCGCTGCGCTCGGGCGCACGCTCACCTTCGGCATCCGCCTGCACGTGATCGTGCGCGAAACCGACGAGGCAGCATGGGCGGCGGCGGAATCGCTGATCAGTCATCTCGACGACGAAACCGTGGAGCGCGCGCAGAGTGCGTTTGCGCGCATGGATTCGGTGGGCCAGCGACGCATGGCTGCACTGCACGGCCGCGGTCAGCGCCGGACACGCGCCGATCTGGAAGTCAGTCCCAACCTGTGGGCCGGCGTCGGCCTGGTGCGCGGCGGTGCCGGCACCGCGCTGGTGGGCGACCCGCAGACCGTGGCCAGGCGGATCGAGGAATACGCCGCGCTCGGCATCGACACCTTCATCTTCTCGGGCTACCCGCATCTGGAAGAGGCCTACCGTTTCGCCGAGCTGGTATTCCCGCTGCTGCCGCGCGCGGTCAAACAAAAACTTCCTGGCCAGGCACTGAGCGGGCCCTTCGGCGAAGTCATCGCCAACACCATCGTGCCACGCGCTTCGGCGCGCTGACTGGAGCCCTCATGAAGCGTCGCAACCTGCTCAAACTCGGAACTCTCGCCGGCGTCGCGCTCGGCAGTTCGCCGCTGTTGCCGCGCGCCGCATTCGCGCAAGCCAAGCCCGCAGTTCCCAAGCAACTGCGCCTGGACTATGCCTATTACTCGCCCACTTCGCTGGTGCTCAAGCACTTCGGTTGGCTGGAACAAGCGCTTAAGGCGCAGGACACCGAGGTGACCTGGGTGCTGTCGGCCGGCAGCAACCGCGCACTCGAATACCTGGCCGGCAACAGCATCGATTTCGCCAGCACCGCTGGCCTGGCCGCCTTGCTGGCGCGCGCCAACGGCAATCCGGTCAAGGCGGTCTACGTCTATTCCCGGCCGGAGTGGGTTGCACTGGCCGTCGGCAAGCGTTCGCCGATCCAGCGCGTGGCCGAGCTCAAAGGCAAGCGGATCGCGGCAACCAAGGGCACCGATGCCTATCTCTTCCTGCTGCGTGCGCTCCGCCAGGCGGGGCTGGACAAGAACGCGGTGAACATCGTCCATCTGCAGCATGCCGATGGCCGTACCGCGCTGGAGCGTGGCGATGTGGACGCCTGGTCGGGCCTGGATCCGCACCTGGCGGCCAGCCAGATCGAAGCCGGCTCACGCTTGATCTACCGTAACGTGGCCTTCAATTCGTACGGTTTCCTGAACACCAGCGAGGCGTTTGCTGCGGCCTACCCGGCGCAGATTCCGCTGGTGCTGCAGGCCTATGAAAAGGCGCGCCGCTGGGCCATCGAGCATCCCGACGCGCTGGTCGGCCTGATCGCCGAGGAGGCCCGCGTCTCGCTGCCGGTGGCCAAGCTACAGCTGCAGCGCAACGACTTCAGTCGTCCGCTGATCGGCGCCGAGCAACATGCCGCCTTGCAGAGCGCTGCGCCGATCCTGCTCGAAGAAGGTCTGGTCCGGCCCGGCACCGATCTGAGCAAGGTGCTGGCCACGCTGATCGATGCCAGCTACGCCAAACGCGCACACGTGGCGCAGGGCTGAGCGCGGCCATGAACGAGACCTCCTTGCGCGTTTCCCGCACGCTGGCCGGCACGCCATCGCGGCCGCGACTCAGGCTGCCGGCCAGCAGCCTTGGCTGGCTCCTGCCGCTCAGCTTCTTCGCCGCTATTGAATTGGCCGCTGCGTTCGGCTGGACGCCGCGCTACCTGCTGCCGCCGCCAAGCCAGATCCTGAGCACGCTCGCCGACGAGGCGGGCCGTGGCTTGGCCAGTCATATCGGCGCCAGCGTGTTGCGCGTGCTGGCGGGCTTCACGATCGGCGCCGGACTCGGCGTGCTGGTCGGCGTGGGGGTGGGCTTGAGCCGCTGGCTGGAACGCCTGCTCGACCCCAGCTTCCAGGCGTTGCGCGCGGTGCCCAGCCTGGCCTGGGTGCCGTTGCTGCTGCTGTGGATGGGGATCGACGAAGCACCCAAGATCACCCTGATCGCCATCGGCGCGTTTTTCCCGGTGTATCTGGGCGTGGTAACCGGGCTGCGCCAGGTCGACCGCACGCTGGTGGAACTTGGCGAAAGCTACGGACTGTCCAAGCTGCGGCTGGTACGGAGGATCCTGCTTCCGGCCGCGCTGCCATCGATCTTCACCGGGCTGCGCACCAGCCTGAGCCTGGCCTGGATGTTTCTGGTCGCCGCCGAACTGATCGCCGCCACGCGGGGGCTGGGCTATCTGCTGAGCGATGGACGCGAAACCTCGCGCCCGGACATCGTAATCGGTGCCATCGTGTTGCTGGCACTGCTCGGCAAACTCAGCGACGGCGCGCTCAAGGCGATCGAGACGCGCACGCTGCACTGGCGCGACAACCTGCAGAACAGCCACGCCCACCTGCGCGCGGCACACGACGCATGAGTGCCGGCCTGCAGATCCGGATTGCGGCCAAGCGCTTCGGCCAGCGCAGCGTTCTGCAGGATATCGACCTGCGCGTGGCACCCGGCCAGATCCTGAGCCTGATCGGCGCCAGCGGCTGCGGCAAAAGCACCTTGCTGCGCATCGTGTCCGGCCTGGAACGCGATTACACCGGCGAGGTGGTGCTGGACGGCGTGCGCGTGCAGGGCGCCGACCGCCGCATCGGCTTCATCTTCCAGGAACCACGTCTGTTGCCCTGGCTGGATGTGGCCGCCAATGTCGCCTTCGCCGACGACACTGGGCTGTCGCCAGCCGCTGCACGGCAATCGCCGCGTGTGCAGCAATTACTGGCCGAGGTCGGCCTGCTCGACCACGCAACCGCCTTACCCAAGCAGTTGTCCGGCGGCCAGGCGCAGCGGGTGGCACTGGCGCGCGGGCTGTATCGGCAGCCGCAGGTACTGTTGCTGGACGAGCCCTTCAGCGCGGTGGATGCCTTCACCCGCATCAAGCTGCAGGACCTGCTGCTGCGGCTGGCCCACGAGCACGGCTTCACCGTGTTGCTGGTGACCCACGATATCGAGGAGGCCGCCTATCTGAGCGACCGCGCCATCGTCATCGGCGGTCACCCCGGGTCGATCGTGCAGACGCAGGTGCTGGACACACCGCGTCCGCGCCACCGCCAGGACCATGCGCCAGCGCTACATCAGGCGCGGCAGGCACTGCTGGCCGCGCTGCACGACATCCACGTGCTGTAGCCGCTGGCCCGTCCTCAGGTGCATCCGTCGCTGCTGGGCAGTGACCGCATGCGCTGCCGAATCGATTGCCAGCCCCGCCACGGCTCACCCTTTACGTCTTGAACGAGATCCCCGCATGACCGACCGCCGACCGCAACCGACCCTGCTCGATCCGCTGCACACCGCGCGGCGCCTGGCGAGCGAGTTTGCCGCCACGGCAGTCGAACGCGATGCACGTGGCGGCACGCCCAAGGCCGAGCGCGATGCGCTACGCGCCAGCGGGCTGCTCGGCCTGAGCATCCCGGTGCAGTATGGCGGGCTGGGCGCCAGCTGGAGCGAGGTGCTGACGGTCGTGCGCGAGTTCGCCCGGGTCGATAGTTCGATCGCGCATGTGTTCGGCTTCCACCACCTGATGCTGGCCACCGTGCGCCTGTTCGGCCAGCAGGCGCAGTGGCAGCCCTGGCTGGAGCAGACCGCGCGCAAACACTGGTTCTGGGGCAACGCGCTCAACCCGCTGGATACGCGCACAGTGGCTGCGCAATGCGATGGCTGGCGCGAGTTTTCCGGCAGGAAGAGTTTCTGTTCCGGCGCCATCGATTCGCAGATGCTGATCGCCTCGGCGCTGGACGAACGCAGCGGCAAGCTGTTGATCGGTGCGATTCCTACCGCGCGCAGCGGCATTACGCTGGGTCACGACTGGGACAACATCGGCCAGCGCCAGACCGACAGCGGCAGCACCACCTTCGAGCGTGTGCGCGTGGAAGAGAACGAACTGCTGCTGGATCCCGGCCCCTTGAGTACGCCGTTTGCGTGTCTGCGCCCGTTGCTCGCGCAGCTGATGTTTGCGCATGTCTTCCTCGGCATCACCGAAGGCGCGTTCGAGGAGGCACGCCGCTATACCTTGACCGAAACGCGGCCGTGGCATCGCTCCGGGGTGGAGCAGGCCAGCGACGATCCGTACATCCTGGCCCATTACGGCGACTTCTGGCTGGGCCTGGAAAGCGCCCGCCTGCTGGCCGGGCGGGCTGCCGAATTGCTCGACGCCGCCTGGCGCAAGGAGCATGCGCTGGGCCGCGAAGAACGCGCACAGGTCGCCGTGGCGGTGGCCGCCGCAAAGGTCGCCAGCACGCGTGTCGGGCTGGAGGTGTGCAGCAAACTGTTCGACGTGACCGGCGCGCGTGCCACGCATGCGGCACTGCGGCTGGACCGCTACTGGCGCAACCTGCGCACCCAGACCTTGCACGACCCGGTCGACTACAAGGTGCGCGAGCTCGGTGAGTGGGCACTGCGGCAACAGGCGCCCACCCCGAGCTTCTATTCCTGAGCCGCCGATGCTGCGCTGATGGCGTGATCTGCTGCACGCAATCGCGCGTATCGCGCAACGCACGTTCGCCCCCGTCATCCACCACGCCTTGCTGATGCACCGCGACGGCGTGGTCCGCGCCGAGGACATCCAGCTGCCGCCACAGCGCCTGCCCTCCCGTCTCGGTGACGAGCTGCCCACGGATGGCCAGGCGCTGCTTGCACGGGCCTTTGCCAGACTGTTCGAGACAGGCGACGCCGCATTGCACGCAACGGTCGAAGAGCAGCTGTTCCGTGCGGCCTATCGGCACTGCGACCAGAATCAGGTCAGGACAGCTGCACTGTTGGGAGTCAGCCGCAACGTCGTGCGTGCACGGCTGATCGCGCGGGGCGAACTGGTCGTTAACACGCGCTCCGGCTGAGGTGCGCCTGCCCGGCGCAGGATGACGGTGCCGAGCCACCGGCACGGCTGAGCGCGCATGCTGCAACAGCAAGGTCGCAGCGCAACGGCCAAGGCTCAGCGGCGCCGGTAGTCCACGTACTCGAACGCAAACGCATGGCGCTCGTCGGCCGCATGCGCCTGGCGCTGTACCGGTTCCCACACGGCGGGATCGATCGGCGGGAAATGCGTGTCGGCGCCGGCGACCACGGTATCCACTTCGGTCACTGCCAGCAGATCGGCATGTTCCAAGGTCAGCCGATACACCTCCCCGCCACCGATCACGCACAGCGCCTGCGCGCCCTCATGCGCGGCACGTTCGATGGCCTGCTCCACCGATGCCACCGCCTGCATGCCCTCGAACGGCACCTGCCCCGAGCGCGTCAGCACCAGGTTCAACCGCCCCGGCAGCGCACGTCCCAGCGACTGCGCCGTCTTGCGCCCCATCAGGATCGGCTTGCCCAACGTCAGCGCCTTGAAACGCTTGAGGTCATCGGGCAATTTCCACGGCAGGTCGTTGTCGCGGCCAATGGCGTTGTTGCGGTCGAGGGCGACGATCAGCGAAATGCGCGGATGGGACGCCCGTGACCCGGGACCCGGGACCCGGGACCCGGAAAGCGAGGTGCCGCCCAATGCCGGGTCCGCCGCATCCGTAACGTTCGCAGCACTGCCGGTCGTTGCAATTGCAGTTGCAGTCGCCGTTCGCGCGCCCCGGGTCCCGGGTCCCGGGTCCCGGCCCTTCATACCGCCACCGGCGCCTTGATCGCCGGATGCGGGTCGTAGCCTTCGATGGCGATGTCTTCGAAGCGGAACGCGAACAGGTCGGTCACCTCCGGATTCAGGCGCAAGCTGGGCAGCGCGCGCGGTGTGCGCGTCAGCTGCTCGCGCGCCTGTTCGAAGTGATTCGAATACAGATGCGCATCGCCCAGCGTATGCACGAAATCGCCCACGCCCAGGCCGGTGGCCTGCGCCACCATGTGGGTCAGCAACGCATAGCTGGCGATATTGAACGGCACGCCCAGAAAAATGTCGCCACTGCGCTGGTACAGCTGGCAACTGAGCTTGCCGTTCACCACGTAGAACTGGAACAGGCTGTGGCACGGCATCAGCGCCATCTGCGGCAATTCGCCCACATTCCAGGCGCTGATCACCAACCGACGCGAATCCGGGTTGCGCTTGATCTCGTCCACCAGCCATTGCATCTGATCGATCTCGACGCCGTCCGGGCCGGTCCAGCGTCGCCATTGCTTGCCGTACACCGGACCCAGGTCGCCATTGGCGTCGGCCCATTCGTCCCAGATGCGCACTTGGTTGTCTTTCAGATACCCGATGTTGGTATCGCCCTGCAGGAACCACAGCAGCTCGTGAATGATCGAGCGCAGATGCAGCTTCTTGGTGGTGACCAGCGGAAAGCCGTCGTTGAGGTCGAAGCGCATCTGCCAGCCGAACACGCTGCGCGTGCCGGTGCCGGTGCGGTCGGACTTCTCGGCGCCGTGTTCCAGCACATGCCGCAGCAGATCCAGATACGGCCTCACTTGACCGCCTCCGCCGCGGCCGGTGCTGCAACCACCGGCTGCAGCACCGGCGCGCGGCGCGACATCGCCAGCAACACCAGGCCCACGGCAATCAACGGCAGGCTCAGGATCTGCCCCATCGTCAGCCAGTTGAAGGCCAGGTAGCCGATCGGCGCGTCCGGCACGCGCACGAACTCCACGATGAAGCGGAACACGCCGTACAGCAGCGCGAACAGGCCCGACACCGCGTAACGGGCGCGCGGCTTCATGGAGAACGCCCACAGCACCACGAACATCACCACGCCTTCCAGCGCCGCTTCGTAAAGCTGCGAGGGATGGCGTGCAAACTGATTCAATGCGCCGGCGGCGTACTGCGCCTGGATCTGCGCCGGCAACTGGTTGGCAAGCTCCGGCGCATGCGGAAAGATCACGCCCCAACCGGCCTGCGTGAACTTGCCCCACAACTCGCCGCCGACGAAGTTGCCCAGCCTCCCGAACCCAAGGCCCAGCGGCACCAGCGGCGCGACAAAATCCATGACATCGAAGAAATGCAGCCGGTGCTTGCGTGCCCACAGCCAGCACGCGATCAGCACGCCGAGCAGGCCGCCGTGGAAGCTCATGCCGCCTTCCCACACCTTGAACAGGATCAGCGGGTTGGCCAGGAAGGTATCGAAGGCATAGAACAACATGTAGCCGATGCGCCCGCCCAGCACTACGCCGAGCATGCCGTAGAACAGCAGGTCGGAGAAACCGTCCATGTCCACCCCGGGCAGGCGGCCGCGCAGGATGCGCGAGCGACCCAGCGCCCAGGCCGAGAAGAACGCCGCCAGATACATCAAGCCGTACCAGTGCACCTGCACCGGGCCGAGCGAGAAGGCGATGGGGTCGATGGCGTGCAGATAGATCATGCGGACCGCGGATCACATAGAGCGAGGCCGCTATTCTGACACCTTGGACGCGCTCAGCCTAAAAGCTGGGGCCGGTTGGGCAGCTCGTCTTCATGCGACGTGTCGGTGCCGCGCGGGAAGTGAGCGACCAGCAGCTCGGTCACTGCCTCGATGCCTGCCAGCACCGCCACCTCGTACTGCCCCTCGCGCAGGAACTGCTGCATGCGCCGGCACACCTCGTCCCACTGCGCCTGCGGCACCTGGCTGCGCAGGCCGCGGTCGGCCACCACCTCGATGGCATGGTCGGCCAGCAGCAGATAGACCAGCACGCCGTTATTGCCTTCTGTGTCCCAGGCACGCAGCTGCGCGAACGCCTGCTCGGCGCGCTGGCGGGCCGTTTGCCCGCGCCACAGCGCCCCCAGCGGCAGGTCCGCCTCCACCGCCACCATGATCTGGCCAGTGTGGCTGCGCTCGCTGTCGGCCACGGCGGCAGTGATTGTCTCCATGCACCTGGCGGGAAACCGATGCTGCGCCGAGGGCGCGAACAGATGCCTGAGCAGTCGCATTACCAGCTCCCCGAGGCGCCACCGCCTCCCGATGATCCACCGCCGCCACCCCAGCCGCCGCCGCCAAAGCCACCGCGGCCACCGCCCCCGAACCCTCCAAAGCCGCCACCGCCCCAGCCGCCACCGCCGACGAAGCGTCCCGGCGAGCCGGAGGCCAGCCCCGCCAACAGCCCGATCACCGCAGCGCCTGCGCTGGCGAACAGCAACGAGGTGAACAGCAAGGCCGCGCCACCAGCGGCCACCCCGGTCAGCACGGCACGCAACGGGCGCGGCAACGCGCCAAGGATCCCGCGCGCCACCATCGCCACCACGAAGCCGATGAACAGCGCCATGATCCAGCCCCCACTGGCGCCAGCGCCGGCACCGCCCTCGTGCCCGCTGACCGGCGCCGGCAGCGCCTCGCCTTCGATCAGTCCGGCCAGCGTCGCCGTTGCATCACGGATACCGCCGCCGTAGTCGCCCTCGCGAAAGCGCGGTGCCAGATATTCCTGGATGACGCGGTTGGCCACGATGTCGGGGATGGCGCCCTCCAGACCGTACCCGGGCTGGATACGCACGCGACGGTCGTCCTTGGCAACCAGCAGCAGCACGCCATCGTCCACGCCCTTGCGGCCGATTTTCCACTGGTCGAATACGCGCTGGGTGTATTGCTCGATCGCCTCCGGCTGGGTGGTCGGCACGATCAGGATCTGCAGCTGCGCGCCCTTGCGTTGCTGCAGGGCCAGCGCCTGTTGCTCCAGTTGCTGGATCTGTGCGGCATCCAGCGTACCGGTGACATCGACGACCGGCGAACGCAGCGGCGGGATGGCAGCCAGATCCTGCGCCAGCAGCGATGCCGGCAGCAGCAGCAACACCATCATCATCCACACTGCTCTCAAAGACGTTCGCCGCATTGCCGACTCCTACCTGATGCGTACTGAAACTCAGTCGTTTCCTTCCTCCATCGAGGCACCGTCCTCCCTTGTGGGGAAAGTGTCCCAAATGGGCGGATGAGGGTCCGCGCAAAGCCACGTGCAGCGCGACACCATGGAGGCTTCGCTCCGTACCCTCACCTCAACCCCTCTCCCGAGGGGAGAGGGGCTCATAGCCTGCTCGGACACGGTTTGCAAATTCGTTTTGCAGACTCTTGTCGATTTGACGCCGTAAAACAGCTCAGTCGTTCCCTTCTCGAAGGTGCCCCGAGAGGCGGATGAGGGTGCGAGCGAAGCCACGTGCAATGGGAGGACACAGAAGCTTCGCGCCGTACCCTCACCCCAACCCCTCTCCCGCAGGGAGAAGGGCGATTACTGCGCGGGCTGCAGATTACTGTGCAGGCTGCGGCGCCGGCTGTTGCTGCGGCGCCTGCTGGTTACCGAAATCCACCTGCGGGGCGCGCGAGATCTGCGCTTCGTTCTCCACGCTGAAATTCGGCTTGGGCTGGTAGCCGAAGATCTTGGCGGTGATCACCTGCGGGAACGAACGGATATAGGTGTTGTAGTCCTGCACCGTCTGGATATACCGGCCGCGCGCCACGGTGATGCGGTTCTCGGTGCCTTCCAGCTGCACCTGCAGGTCGCGGAAAGACTGGTCGGACTTGAGCTGCGGATAGTTTTCGCTGACCACCAGCAGCCGCGACAGTGCACTCCCGAGTTCGCCCTGGGCCTGCTGGAATTGCTTCAGCGAGGCCTCGTCATCGGCATTGACCTGGATCTGACCAACCCGCGCACGCGCATTGGTCACCTCGGTCAGCACCTGACGCTCCTGCTGCGCGTAGCCCTGCACGGTGCGCACCAGATTGGGAATCAGATCGGCGCGGCGCTGATATTGATTGAGCACCTCCGACCAACCGGCCTTGACGCCTTCTTCCTTCTGCTGGATCGCGTTATAGCCGCAACCGGACAGCGACGCGGTCAGGATCAGCAACACCAGGGCGCGAATCAGGACAGGCATGCAGGCGATTCCGTTGAAAGAAGGGGCGAGCATGCCATGGGCCAGGTCAAGCCCGCATGCACATGCCCGCATCTGAAGCGGCCCTGCGTTGTAGAGGCCGGCAGCAGGCAAGCGCGAATGATGGTCGGTACGCGGGTGGCCAGCGCCCCGCCGGTAACTGGCTGGCAATAAAGCGGCCTCACTCTGGCCCAGCCTGCGATGCGGGTTGCCACCGATGTCGGCACCCCAAAGGCAGCGGACGGGCGGGCACTCATCCGACCCAATCACCGGACGCGCCGGCATCGCCATCCAGCCGTGTCTCCATACCCGTACCTGTCGCCGCATCGATGGTGCACGCGCGGCCCCGCAATCGCTTCGAGACAATTCCTCTTGTGCTGCCGAAGGCCTTCAGAACAGCCGCGGCAACAGGATCAAGCCCCAGCACAGCAGCACGTTGAGCAGCAGCAGGAACACCGCGGCCGAGCCCATGTCCTTGGCACGCCCGGCCAGCACGTGATGCTCCGGGCCGTAACGCTCGATCACCGCTTCGATGGCCGAATTCAGCAGCTCGGCGGCCAGCACGATCAACAACGGCGCGATCAGCGCGATACGTTCCAGCGGTGATTGCCCCAGCCAGAGCCCCAAGGGGGCCATGACCGCCGCCAGGCACACTTCGAGCCGGAATGAGGATTCATGCAACCACGCGGCGCGCAATCCCTGCCACGACCAGATCGCCGCCTTGAGCATGCGGCGCGGGCCGCGCGGCACGTGTCCCAGTTGATCAGCCATGCGTCGGTGCTTGCGCCCCGGCAGGGCGTGTCTGAGAACAGGGAAAACGCATGGCATGTCGCTGCTGGGGAAAGTGCGAATCTTGCACCGTGGCGCTGCGCATCGCCAGCCGCAGTCCGGTTTGCCCTCAGCTCGCAGACTGCTGCACCATGGCAAGCCCGCTCAATCGCTGCAGGTTTCTCGCATGATCAGACACAACTTGCGCACGCTGCTGTGCGCCCTCGTGCTGCTGTCCAGCCAGGTGCATGCGCAGCCACTGCACGCGGCACCGGCCGTACCTGCACAGGTGTCCAATACCGCATGGGAACAGGACATGCAGCGCTTCGCCGCCAGCGACGCGCGCCAACCGCCGCCCAGGCACGGCATCGTGTTCGTCGGCAGCTCGTCGATCCGCTTCTGGGAAACGCTGGCGCAGGATTTCCCCGGCACCCCGGTCATCAACCGCGGTTTTGGCGGTTCGGAAGTCCGCGACAGCACCTGGTATGCCGACCGCATCGTGATCCCGTACGCACCACGCCAGGTGGTGCTGTATGCCGGCGACAACGATCTCAACAGCGGCCGTACGCCCGAGCAGGTGCGCGACGATGTGCTGGCCTTCGTCACCCGCGTTCGCCGCGACCTGCCCGAGGCGCGCATCAGTTATCTGTCGATCAAGCCCAGCCCCTCGCGCGCGCAATTGCTGCCGGCGGTGATCACCGCCAATCGCCTGATCAAGGCGGCGCTGGCGCCACTGCCGCGGGTGGACTACGTGGATGTCTACACGCCCATGCTCGATGCCGCCGGCAAGCCGCGTCCGGAGCTGTTTCGCGAGGACATGCTGCACATGACCGCCGATGGTTACGCGATCTGGCGCAAGACCGTCGCCCCGGTGCTGGAACCGTAGTCACCTCTGAGTGATCCCGCTCGGACCAGTGGCGCGGCCCATTGGCCACGGCACGCCGCCAATGCGTGGATCGCAACGGCAAGCTGCAACGTGGACGCAGAAGGCCCTTCGCCGCGCAGCCGTTCCGATCAATCCCGCCAGGCAGCCGACACTGACGGCCTGCCTGCGGGCAGACCGCCAGTGTCAGGCAACTACCACGGCTACCGAGGTCCCCTGCCCGGCCTCGCTTTCCAGCTCGATCCGCCATCCAAAGCGGTCGCACAAGCGCCGCACGATCGACAGACCGAGGCCGGTGCCCTGCGGGCGCGTGGGGTCGGCGCGGAAGAACGGCTCGAATGCCCGCGCACGTGCTTCATCGCTCATGCCAATGCCGGTATCGCGCACCACGATGCGGTCCTGTGTCACCTCTACCTCGATGCTGCCGGTGTCGGTGTAGGCGCAGGCATTGCGCAGCAGATTGCTGAGTACCACCCGCATCACCCGCGGCGGCGCGAACATCTGCAGGCTGCGGTCACCCACCATGCGCAGGGACACCGGCTTGTCGCCGAGCAGCTCGCGCGCACTTTCGACTTCTTCGCTGGCCAGCTCGGCCGCATCGAAGGTCTCGCTCTGCGGGTCGATCTCCGCTTCGCGCGCCAGGATCAGGAAGGCATCGATCACCGCCTCCATGTCGCGGCCGGCGCGCTGGATCCGGCGCAGGCTGCGCTGGGTGCGCTGTGACAGCTCGTCGTCGGCCAGTGCCATGTCGGTGGCGACGCGGATCACCGTCAGCGGTGTGCGCAGTTCGTGGCTGGCGTCGCGGGTGAAGTTGCGTTCGCGTGCGACATGCTCGCTGACCCGCTGCCCCAGCGCATGCAATGCAGCAGCCAGCTGCCGGGTTTCGCCCTGCAACTCTGCGGGCAGGCGCTCCGGCGAAAGTTCGTCCACATCCGGGTTGCGCGGATCCCAATGCGACACCCGCAGCGCAAGCCAGCTGATCGGTGACACCAGCCGCTTGGAGACGCGGTAGGTGAACCAGGACACGCCATAGATCCCCAGCAACACGATGATCGCCGGCACCACCCCGAACCACAGGGTCAGATGCGCCGCACGCGAGCGCGGGAAGACCAGGTACAAGCGCCCTTCCGGATGTTGGTCCACATAGACCATCGCGTCGGCGGCGGCCACTTCGCTGAAGCCCGGCGACAAGGTCTGCAGCGCGCGCGGGATGGACTGGTCGCCAGCGCCGGCAGGTGCGAAATATCCCTGGATGTTGCGCGTATTCGGCGGCCGATTGTCCGGTGCGCTCTTGTGCATCTGCCAGAAATGCACGGCCTCGTCGGCAAGCACCGTGCGCACCAGGCTGTACTTGATGACCAGCGAAATCAGGTACCCGCCCAGCACGATCGCCAGGCTCGCCAGCGCGACCTGTAGCAGGAAGGCAAGACGTATTTTTCGCGGGAGCCCGTGTGGCATTGCTGCATCCAGGGGAGAGCGCCGGAGTATAGGCAACGCTTCCGTGAGTCCGTCGTGCAGCCAGCCGGCAGCACGGATAAACCATTAGCGCGTGGAGCCTAACACCGACCGGCCGCCAGAACGGCGGCCGGTCGGGGGACATCAGGCCATCGGTTGGGCGATGTCGGCGATGCGGTAGCCGGCGCTCTGCACGGTGTGCAGCAGCGGGCGGTCGAACGGCTTGTCGATGATCTTGCGCAGGTTGTACAGATGGCTGCGCAGGGTGTCCGAATCCGGCAAGCCATTGCCCCAGATTTCACGCTCGATTTCCTGGCGGGTCACCACGCGCGGCGACTCGCGCATCAGGATGGTCAGCAGGCGCAGACCGATCGGCGAGAGCTGCAGCTCGGTGCCGGCACGGGTGGCGCGCATGCTCACCGGGTCAAGTACCAGATCGGCGACCTTGAGCACTTCCGAGCCCACCTGGCGGCGCTCGCGACGGATCAGGGCACGCAGGCGCGCTTCCAGTTCCTGGATCGCGAAGGGCTTGGTCAGGTAATCGTCGGCGCCGAAGCCCAGGCCGGTGAGCTTGTCGTCCAGCGTGTCGCGGGCGGTCAACATGAGCACCGGAGTGGACTTGCGCGCGTCGTTACGCAGGCGGCGGCACACTTCGATACCGTCAAGGCGTGGCAGCATGAGATCCAGCACGACCACGTCGTAACTGTTCTCGGCGGCCAGACGGTAACCGTCGAGTCCGTCCTGCGCATAGTCGACCTCGAAGCCACGGCCTTCCAGGTATTCGCCGATCATTTCGGAGATATTGCGGTTGTCTTCGACGACCAGCACGAGGCCGGACGTTTCCTTGGTCTGACGCATGGACTTTCCTCGGTCTTCAGCTTTGTGAAACATGCCGGATCGGCGGTGGAAAGAACGTGAAGACCGGATAACGTTTTGTGACGCGCAGGGTCTAGCGCGGGAGCAGCGGACGCAGCGCGGGCCACACCGTCTCCAGCACCTTGGGCTGGGCTGCGGCGGTCGGGTGCAGGCCGTCGTCCTGCATGAGCCCCGGCTGCAATGCCACCTTTTCCAGGAAGAACGGCACCAGCGCGGTGGTGTACTGTTTCGACAGGTCTGCGTAGGTGGCCTTGAGGCGCTCACGGTAGGCCGGGCCGTAGTTGGGCGGTACGTCGATGCCCAGCAACAGCACCTTGGCACCGGCCCGTTGGCTGAGCTGGATCATCTTTTCCAGGTTGCCCTTGAGCTGGGCCGGGGTCAGGCCGCGCAGCGCGTCGTTGCCGCCCAGTTCGATCACCACCACGCCGGGACGGTGTTTTTCCAGCAGGCCGGGCAGCCGGGTCAGCGCACCGGAGGTGGTTTCGCCGCTGATGCTGGCATTGACGACCGCCGGTGGCGTCGCCATGTCACGCTTCAGGCGTTGGTCCAGCAAGGTCACCCAGCCGGACTGCACCGGAATGTTGTGCGCAGCGCTCAGGCTGTCGCCAACGACCAGGATCGGTGCCGTGGTGGCCGGACTTCTGGCAGAGGCAATCCCCGGCGCAAGCAGGGACAGTGCCAGCAGCCACAGGGCCAGCGCGCCATATCGCAGTGTTCTTTCACGCATTCGGAGATTCCTCATCGACAGTCTGGCCCCCCGCTCCAGCACCCGCACCGCCATCGACGTCCGCGAGGTCGGCAAGTCCGTCAGTGGCCCGGAGGGAACACTCCACATCCTCGACAACGTGAGCTTGACGGTCAGTGAAGGCGACAGCATCGCCATCGTCGGCGCCTCCGGTTCGGGCAAGACCACCCTGCTCGGCCTGCTGGCCGGGCTGGACCTGCCCAGCCGCGGCAGCATCGCGCTGTCGGGCCAGGACCTGGGCCAGCTGGACGAAGAAGCCCGCGCCGCCCTGCGCGCCCGCGAAGTGGGCTTCGTGTTCCAGAGCTTCCACCTGTTGCCGGCGCTGACCGCCGAAGAAAACATCGCGCTGCCGCTGGAACTGGCGGGGCGCGAAGACCCGGCGCGGGTGCGCGAAGTGCTGGAAGCGGTGGGCCTGAGTGCGCGTGCGCGCCATTACCCACGCCAGCTGTCCGGCGGCGAACAGCAACGCGTGGCGCTGGCGCGCGCATTCGTGGCCCGCCCGCGCATCCTGTTCGCCGACGAACCCACCGGCAGCCTGGACCAGGCCACCGGCGCACAGATCAGCGACCTGTTGTTCGCGCTCAATGCCACCAGCGATACCACCCTGGTGCTGGTCACTCACGACATGACCCTGGCGCAGCGCTGCAAACACATCTACCGCATCGACAGCGGCCGCCTGCACGCACAGACCGGTCCGGCCGCATGAACGTGCTGCGACAAGCCGCACGCGCGGTACGCCGCGAATTCCTGGCCGGCGACCTGCTCACCGTGTTCGCTGCGCTGGTGCTGGGCGTTGCGGTAATGACCGCCGTCGGCACGCTGGTCGACCGGGTGACGCTCGCCTTGACCTCCAGCGCGGCCGAGGTACTCGGCGGCGATCTGGGCGTGACCGGCCGCCAGGAGATTCCGGCCGACTTCGCCGAAGAAGCGCAGCGACGTGGCCTGCAGAGCACGCGCATGGTCAGCTTCCCCAGCGTGCTGTTCCATGGCGATGCCAGCCAGATGGCCAATATCCGCGGCGTTGGCGCCGGTTACCCGCTGCGTGGGCAGCTGCTGGTGTCCAGGGACGGCGCCGGGACGGAGGGCAGCGTCGCCAGCGCACCGCCGCCGGGCCAGGCCTATGCCGATCCGCGCCTGCTCGAAGCGCTGGGCCTGCGCGTGGGCGAGCAACTGGAATTCGGCGCCGGCCACCTGACCATCACCGGCGTGCTGCGCGCCGAACCGGATGCCTCCGGCGAGCTGATGCAGCTGTCGCCGCCGTTGCTGGTCAATCGCGCCGATATCGATGGTGCCGGCCTGCTCGGCCCCGGCAGCCGCGCCTCGTACCGGCTGATGTTTGCCGGCGCACCGGAGGCCATCGCCGATCTTCGCGCCTGGCTGAAGCCGCGTGCCAGCGAATACCGATTGGTCGGCATCGAAGACACCCAACGCGGTATGCGTGCGGCGTTCGATCGCGCCGGCCGCTTCTTGGCCTTGTCGGCCTTGCTGGCGGTGCTGTTGTCCGGCGTGGCGACCGCACTGGCGGCCAACCGGTTTGCGATGCGGCGTATCGACACCGTGGCAGTGCTGCGCTGCCTGGGCGCGAAGCAGCGCGACATCCTGGCGATGCTGTCGCTGCAGCTGCTGCTGACCGCCATTCCGGCCTGCCTGGTCGGCATCGGGCTGGGCATGCTGGCGCAGGAAGGCCTGGTGCAGGCACTCGGCAGCCTGATTCCGAACCGCCTGCCGCTGCCGCAGGCTACCCCTGCGCTGGCCGGTGCGGGCATCGGCCTGACCCTGTTGCTGGGCTTCGGCCTGCCGCCGCTGCTGCGGCTGCGCAACGTGCCGCCGATGCGCGTGCTCAACCGCAGTTTTGCCGCCGTGCCGCCGAGCTCGTTGCTGGTGTATGGCGCAGCCCTGGCCGCGACGCTGGCGCTGACCGTGTATGCCACCGGCAACCTGGTGCTGGCTGGCTGGGTGCTGGGCGGGCTGGCGGCGCTAGCGCTGGTGGCAATGGCGCTGGGCCTTGGCCTGCTCGCGCTGCTGCGACCGATCCAGCACCGCCTGCGTGGTGCCTGGAAGCTGGGCCTGGCCTCGTTGACACGGCGACGCGGGCTGAGCGTGGTGCAGTTGGTCGGGCTGTCGCTGTCGTTGTGCGCGCTGTTGCTGCTGGCCGTGGTCGGCCCCGGCCTGCTCGGCCAGTGGCGCGACCGCCTCCCGGCCGATACGCCCAACTACTTCCTGATGAACATCCAGCCCGAGCAGACCGAGCCGGTGCTGCAGACATTGCGCGGCCTGGGCGTGGACAACGCAGCGGTGGAGCCGTTTTCCACCGGACGCCTGGTCGCCATCAACGACAAGCCGCCGGTGCGCGGCGACCGCGACCCGGCCGACGATGGCGACGGCGACAACCGCCCGGTCAATTTTTCCTGGCGGCACGCATTTCCGCCGGCCAATACGCTGTTGCAGGGCAAGTTCTGGGCAGCCGACAGCACTGCAGCGGAAGCCTCCGTGGAAGAAGGCTGGGCACAGCGCTACCAGCTCAAACTCGGTGACCGCATCACCTTGCTGCTGGGCGAACAGCAACGCAGTTTTACCGTCACCAGCATCCGCAAGGCCGATTGGGATTCGTTCAGGGTCAACTTTTTCCTGCTGCTCAATGAGGGCGCAGTCGGCGATGCGCCGTACAACCTGATTTCCGCCTTCCACCTGCCGCCCGGCAGTGCCCCCAGACTGGCGTCGCTGAGCCGCGACTACCCCAACATCTCGGTGCTGGATATCGATGCCATCCTGGGCCGCGTGCGCGAGGTGATCGACCAGGTGGCACAGGCGGTGCAACTGGTGATGGGCTTCAGCCTGCTCGCCGGTGTGCTGGTGCTGCTGGCGGCGCTGCAGGCCACCGCCGGCGAGCGCCGCTACGACAGTGCCGTGCTGCGCACGCTGGGCGCGCGCCGCGGGCAGCTACGTGGCGCAGTGCTGGTGGAATTTGGTGCACTGGGGCTGCTGGCGGCGGGGCTGGCGGTGACGGCGGCGGCGGTGATCGGCGCGCTGGTCGGACAACAGGCCTTCGAGATCGCACTGGCACCGGACTGGCCGCGTCTGCTGCTGGGCGGCGCATTCGGGCTCGCCCTGAGTCTGCTGGCCGGCTGGTCAGGCACCCGTCGCATCCTGTCCACGCCACCGGCGTTGGCCTTGCGCAGCGAATAAGAGCAGCCAACCAGACTGCTGCGCAGGCCCCAGGCGGGCGCGGCCGGTGTTCGGGATTCGCACGTACCACCGGTACACAGCGATTACTGCACGCCGTCCGCGCCCGTCTGACGGTTGCGCGCTTCGTTCTGCGGCCGTTCTGGGCGCGGGCACGCCGTGCTGGCTGACGACGGCATGTGCTGCGCCGTCTGACGGCAACGCGGGAATCGGCGCGACGGCATCTGCGGCGGGCGAAGCACGATGCGGGTGGCGGTATTTCATATACCCGCAGCGCATAAGCACCTTGCCAATCGTACGTTCGCAGCGACGGCATGACTGCCTAGAGTGACCAGTCCGGTCGCCGTTGGCGGCCTTTGCCGTTGTCGAGGTGCCAGGGTCATGGCCAGCAGTCGTTCCGCCGCGCGTGTGCAACCGCCGCGTGCCGATGCCACCACCGCGGCTGCGTCGGGCGTGCGGATCGTGCCGTTCGATGCGCCACTGGGCGCAGAGGTGATCGGGCTGGATCTGTCGCAACCGCTGGACGCGGCTACGTTCGCGCGCATCCATCGGGCGCATCTGGATCACCACGTGCTGGTGTTCCGCGATCAGCGCATCACTCCGGCGCAGCAGGTGGATTTCAGCCGTCGCTTCGGGCCGTTGCAGATTCATGTGCTGCGCAATTTTCAGCTGCGCGATCACCCGGAAGTGCTGGTGGTGTCCAACATCAAGGAAAACGGCGAACCGATCGGCCTGGGCGATGCCGGGCATTACTGGCACTCGGATCTGTCCTACAAGCAGACCCCGAGCATGGGCTCGCTGCTGCACGCGCAGGAGCTGCCGAGCGAGGGCGGCGACACCCTGTTCGCCAACCAGCACCTGGCGTGGCAAACGCTGCCCGACGCGCTCAAGCGCACGGTGCAGGACCTGCGCGCCGAACATAGTTATCTCGCAAAGTACGAAGAGCTGCGCGCGCGCAATCCGTGGCGGCCGGCACTGACGCCAGAGCAGATTGCCGAAGTGACGCCCGTGCAGCACCCGGTGGTGCGCACGCATCCGGAAACCGGCCAGAAAGCGTTGTTCGTCAGCGAGCATTTCACCACGCGCATCGTCGGCCTGCCCGAGGACGAAAGCCGGGCGCTGTTGCAGACCTTGTTTGCGCACAGCACGCGCACGGCGCTGGTGTACCGGCATCGCTGGCAGCCGCATGACATGGTGTTCTGGGACAACCGCTCGGTCATGCACCTGGCCGCCGGTACGCCCGATCACCTGCGTCGCCGTCTCAACCGCACCACCATCGAAGGCGATGCGCCGTTCTGAGCGCGCGCCTGCCCTCTCCCCTCATCGACCGGAGCGCCGCATGCGTTTGACTGTCACTTCTCACGCACCTTCGCAGCGCCGACGCTTTTTGCGGCCCATCGCGCTGCTGTTTCTGGCCGCCTTGCCGCTGCTGCATAGCGCGCAGGCGCAGGCCGAAGGCAAGCTGCGCATCGCCAAGCAGTTCGGCATCGTCTATCTGCTGCTGGATGTGGCGCAGGACCAGAAGTTGATCGAGCAGCAGGGCAAGTCCGCCGGTGTCGACATCGACGTGCAGTTTCTGCAGCTCTCCGGTGGCGCAGCGGTCAACGATGCGTTGCTCACCGGGTCGATCGATATCGCCGGTGCCGGCGTGGGACCGTTGTTCACCATCTGGGACCGCACGCGCGGCCGGCAGAATGTGCGTGGGGTGGCCTCGCTGGGCAATTTTCCGTACTACCTGATCAGCAACAATCCGCGCATCAAGAGCATCGGCGATTTCACCCCGCAGGACCGCATTGCGGTGCCTGCCACCGGCGTGTCGGTGCAGTCGCGTTTTCTGCAGCATGCCTCGCAACAGCGCTGGGGCGACAAGGGCACCCATCAGCTCGATCCGCTGCAGGTGGCGTTGCCGCACCCGGACGCGGCGGCGGCGATCATCCGTGGCCGCACCGAAATCACCGCGCATTTCGCCAGTCCGCCGTTCCAGGAGCAGGAGCTGGCGCGCAACCCGGCCGCGCATATCGTGACCAGTTCCTACGACATCGAGGGCGGCCCGTCGTCGGCGACGGTGCTGTACGCCACCGAAAAATTCCGCCGCGACAATCCCAAGACCTATCGCGCCTTCGTCGCCGCACTGGACCAGGCAGCCAAGTTCGTCACCGCGCATCCGGATCAGGCGGCGGATATCTTCCTGCGCCGCAATGGCTCGGGGATCGACCGCGCGCTGGTGCTGCAGATCCTCAAGGACCCCAAGGTGCAGTTCACCGTGGCACCGCAGAACACGCTGGGGCTGGGCAAGTTCATGCAGCACAGCGGGGCGATCAAGCAGGCACCGGCCAAGGTCAGCGACTACTTCTTCGACGACCCGCTGGTTGCGGGCGGGAGCTGAGCGATGAGCACGCCCTTGCTGCAGGTCGATCATGTCAGCCTGGAATACGCCTCCGCCCAGCGGGTGGTGCGCGCCACCCATCGGGTGCGCTTCGATGTGCATGAAGCCGACCGTTTCGTGCTGCTGGGGCCATCGGGGTGCGGCAAATCCACCCTGCTCAAGGCGGTGGCCGGCTTCGTCGGCTCGCGCGAGGGGCAGATCCGTCTGGACGGACAGGCGGTGACCGGTCCGGGGCCGGATCGGGTGGTGGTGTTCCAGGAGTTCGATCAGCTGGCGCCCTGGAAGACCGTGCGCGACAACGTGATCTTCGGCCTGCGGGCGGCGCGCACGCTGTCGCGCGCCGAAGCACGCGAACGGGCGGACGAGAGTCTGGCCCAGGTCGGGCTGAGCGCGTTTGCCGAGGCCTACCCGCACACCTTGTCCGGCGGCATGAAGCAGCGCGTCGCCATTGCGCGCGCGCTGGCGATGCGCCCGCGCGTGTTGCTGATGGACGAGCCCTTCGCGGCACTGGATGCGCTGACGCGTTCGCGCATGCAGGAGCAGGTGCTGGAGCTCTGGGAACAATCGCGCTTCACGCTGTTGTTCGTCACTCATTCCATCGAAGAGGCATTGGTGGTCGGCAACCGTGTCCTGCTGCTGTCGCCGCACCCGGGCCAGGTGCGCGCCGAGCTCAACGCACATGCCTTCGGGCCGCATAGCGCCGGTAGCGTGGCGTTTCAGCAGACCGCGCAACGGATTCACCGCCTGCTGTTCGATCTGCCCGACGACCCCCTGGACGACGACAAGGTGGCGCCATTGCGCCGCACTGCCCCACTGCAGCGTGAGGCGCTGCCATGAGCCGCTCGCCCGCCACGGCGTTGCCGCCGGTTCCACCGGTGCGCGCGGAATACGAATTGACGCTGCAGCCACTGGACCCGGCCCTGTTGACCGCCGCTGCGCCGATCCGCTGGCAGGCACCCGCCTGGCTGCGCAAGGCCCTGGTGCTGCTGGTCCTCGGAGCGGCCTGGGAGGTCGCCGCGCGCGTGGTCGGCGACGATCTGATGCTGCCCAGCGCCGTGCAGACTGCGCGCGCGTTCTACGACGGCCTGCTGTCGGGCGAACTGCTGCGCCGGGTAGGCGCTTCGCTGCGGGTGTTGGCGCAGGGCTATCTGCTCGGCGTGGTGTCGGCATTCCTGCTGACCGCCGTGGCCGCCTCCACCCGCTGGGGCCGCGACGTGCTCGGCACACTCACCGCCATGTTCAACCCGCTGCCGGCCATCGCGCTATTGCCGCTGGCCCTGCTGTGGTTCGGGCTGGGCACCGGCAGCCTGGTGTTCGTGCTGGTGCACTCGGTGCTGTGGCCGCTGGCGCTGACCACCTACGCCGGCTTTCAGGCGGTGCCCGACACGCTGCGCATGGCCGGCCGCAACTACGGCTTGCGTGGGCCGCGCTATGTGGCGCAGCTGCTGATTCCGGCGGCGCTGCCGGCGATCCTGTCCGGCCTGAAGATCGGCTGGGCGTTCGCCTGGCGCACCTTGATCGCCGCCGAGCTGGTGTTCGGCGCCACCTCCGGTCAGGGCGGGCTGGGCTGGTACATCTTCCAGAACCGCAACGAGCTTTACACCGACAAGGTGTTTGCCGGCCTGGCCATGGTGATCGTGCTGGGCCTGCTGGTAGAGGGCGTGGTGTTCCAGGCGATCGAGCGGCTCACCGTGCGGCGCTGGGGCATGCAGCGCTAGCGGCTCTGTCCACGGCGGCAGCGAGGCGCAGCCGGGGCCCGATGCCTGACTGCGCTGCACGCGGCCACGTCGGGCCATGCGTGAGCAGCCTTGGCCTGCTTGCCGGGCTCATCGGCACGGTCGCGTGCGCTTAACGGGTCTGGCTTATGCTGCCGGCCCCTTCGCTGCCGTCTGCCGTCATGCCCACCGCGTCGTTCACTGCTTATCTGTATCCGGTCCTGTTGCTGCTCGCCAGCAATGTCTTCATGACCTTCGCCTGGTACGGGCATCTGAAGTACAAGAGCACCCCGCTGATGATCGCGATCCTGGTCAGCTGGGGCATTGCGTTCTTCGAATACTGCCTGCAGGTGCCGGGCAACCGGTTGGGCAGCGCGGTGTATTCGGCGCCGCAGCTCAAGGGCATGCAGGAAGTGATCACGCTGCTAGTGTTCGCCGGGTTCTCGACCTTCTACCTGGGCCAGTCGCTGAAATGGAATCACTGGGCCGCATTCGGGCTGATCCTGGTGGCGGCGTTTCTGATGTTCAAGGAATAACGGCCCTTTGAGCGACCAACCCGCGCCTCGCCTGTAGGAGCGCACCAGGGCGCGACCTCGCAGCAGCGTCATGGGCGCGGCGCGATGGGCGTGTCGGGAATGCCACGTCGCGCCCTGGTGCGCTCCTACGACCTGGGCTGGCTAGTTCGCCGGTTCGGCCCATTGCGCGAACACTGCATCGATCTGCGCGTCCTTGACGCGCTTGCCCGCTTGCACAGCTTCGGCCTGCTCGAACATCGGCATGATCATCGCCATGCCATCGGGCTTGGTCTTCAGGTGCAGGCCCGGCGGTGTGTCCAGAAATCTGGCCCAGCGTGCACGCACCTTGGCCCAGTAATCCTGCGTGCCCTTCCAGTAGGCATAGGCCGGAGCAAAATCGATCTCGGTGGTCTTGCGGTAATCGTTGAAGCCGAACTCGCGCGCGATCGCTTCCTGGCTGCCGTCGGGCTTGCGCAGCACCTTGGTGTTGAACTGTTCGTGCGTCCAGCCATTGGGCGTGAGGGTATGCCGGTTGATCACCGACAGCGCGTTGTAGTCGCTGCGCTTGGTGTACTCGCGGCGCGGCAACGGGCGCCAGCTCAAGTCACTGGTCCAGGTCGGGTGGCCATCGGCGTAGTCCCAGCGGCCGGTACCGCAATAGCGTGGCGCATCGCTGACTTCGAACACACATTGGGTCCACGCACCGGTGGTCGTGGCGGCCGGCACCGCACGTACCTGCCAGGTCTGGTCCGCACTGAACTCGAACCGCTGCGGCGCCTGATAGACCCAGTCCTGCCGCCAGTGCTTGGTCACGTGCTTGGTCTTCTCGTCCACCAGCAGGTGCTGCAACACGATCTTGCGCGGGCTGTCCTCGACCACGATGACCACCTCGCTTGCACCGCTGCGCATCGCCGAGGCGCGCTCGTAGCCGGGCTTGAGCAACACGGTTTCGTCAAAGGCGAAATCCACCGCGTACTCGCCCTGCATCGCCAGGATGCTCTGGCGATCGCGCTCGGCATCTGTCGCTGCAGTGGCGACCACGGGTAACAGGCTCAGGGTCAGGGCAAGACAAGGGGGGACGAATCGACTCATCGGAGATCTCGGTGGTGAAGACGGGGATGTCAGCGGCGCAGGCGCAGCAGCGCAGCGGTCATGGCGATGGGATCGGCCCCGCGCGCGCCGGCCTGCGCCGCGCGCGACAAGGCAGCGCGCGCGCAGCAGCAATCGTCCACGGCCACGCGACCGTCGATGCCTTCTTCCCGCGCAAGCCGTGCGGCGACCTCCGCCCCCAACGCCGACACGGTCGCAAGGCTCGCCGCCAGGGGGTGCGCGCGCCCGCCGGCCGGATGCAACCGCAGCGCGCTCAACCGCCAGCTCTCGCCGCGCATGCGTCCGGCCAGCCGCCGCCACAGGCGCTCGCCCACGCCCAGGCCCTGGGTGTCGTCCGGTACGGGCGGCAAGCGCGAAACCAGCCGGTCCCAACTCAGGAAGTCGCTGTCCGGCAACAGGTACAACCGCCAGCAGCAGTGGCCGTCGGCATCGAAGAACCACACGCTCTCGCGCACGCCCTCGCTATCGACCTGTCGCAAGGCGGCCGCATCGACCGCGTGCTGCCAGCCATCGAGTTCATTGCCCAGCGCAGGGCGGTACAGGCACAGCACCGCGCCCAACGCCGACAACTGCGGCGGACGCGGCAGCGCCGCGGCAGTAGCGCGTGCATGCGACGACACCTGCGGTGTGCGGGCGATGGGCATGGCCGCTACCAGCTCACGGCCAGGCTGACCGCGGCGGTACGCCCGGCGCCGGTGAAGCGGTCCACCACCGTGCTGCCGGCCAGCGTGCCGTTGGGCAGTGCATTCCAGTCCACATAGCGGCGGTCGGCCAGATTGAAAAGGCCGGCGGTGAGCCTGGCGCCGGGTGCGAACTCCCAGTGCCCCATCAGGTCCAGCGTGGCGTAGCCGGCCGGGGTGTAATAGCTGGCCAACTGCGGGCGCCGCTTGCGCGCGACGAAGCTGCCGATCAGCTCTGCGCCCCAACTGTCGCTGTCGAAGGCCACGCCGAGCGTGCCGCGCAGCGGATCCACCGAGTTGAGCGGCGTGTTGTCGGTCAGGTTGTCGCCTTCCGAATAGGCAACCGCGCTGTTCAACGACCAGCCCTGCCAGCCGGCCAGCACCCCGAGATCCAGGCCGCCGCGTGCCTCTGCGCCCTTGATCACCACATCGTCCACGTTGCGCGACTGGAACACCATGAAACCGTCGGCGTTGACCCCGGCTGGCGCATTGGACTCGATGAAATCGCGGTAATCGGTGTAGTACACCGCCAGGCCGAGATAACCGAGCGCAGCGTTGAAGCGCAGCCCCAGTTCACCACCGCGACTGGTTTCCGCTTTCAGGTCGGGATTGGCGATGGCGGTATAGCGCCCCTGCAGATTGGTGAAGCCGATATTGACGTCGTTGTACGGCGGCGCGCGGAAGCCATGCGCGTAGTTGGCGTAAGCCGACCATGCGTCGGAGAACCGCCACACCGCGCCGAACTTGGGCGAGACCTGGGTTTGCTCGATGATCGCGGCGGCAACGCCCGGATTGTCTTCGCGGAAGATGTCGTCCACCCGCGGCGACAGCCGGAAATAGTCCACGCGCATGCCCGGCGTCAGCGACAGGCGGCCATCGAGCAGGCCGATTTCGTCCTGCGCATACAACCCGAGCTTGGTGGTTTCGCTGGTCGGGAAATCGCGTACCGGAAACACATCCTGGCCTACCCGATTGGTGACTGCCCCATTGGCGAGGTTGACCGAATAGCCATCGCGCTTGGCACGCGTGTCGCTCCAGGTGCCGTCCAGCCCATAGGTGATTTCGTGGCGAAGCGTGCCGGTGTCGATGGCTTTGTGGGCGTTGACCAGCAGGCCGTAAACACGCTGATCGAAGGTGTGTTCGTTATGGCGGCGGGTGTTGTTGCCGCGCAACTCGTTGGTGCGCTGCAGGCTCTCGCTGTCCTGGCGATACACCTGCCACTGCAGATCGTCGGCCAGTGCGGAATCCAGCGCATCGATCTCGTGCCGCAGCGACACCCGCGCACGGGTCTGATGGTCGCGCCCCTCCTGCGACAGAATGCGCAGCGATGCGCTTGGCGAGCGCGTGTCGATGCTGCTGAGCGCATCGATGCTGCCGTAGTCTTCGTTGCCTTCGACCGTGAGTTTGAAACGCTGTCGTGCGCTTGGCGCATACACCAGCTTGGTCAGCACGCTGCGTCCGTCGACCTGTTGCGGGTTGGCTGCAGTACGGGTGAAATCGCGGCTGCGGATGTCGCCCTGGTTTTGCGCCTCCTGGCCCTGACGGTGCGCAACGGCCACCATCCCGCTCCAGCGCTCGCCGCCGAAGGCGCCGGTGGCGCCGGCAAACAGCCCGTTCCAGTCGCCTTCGTAGCCGAACTTCAGGCCGACGTAGCTGGACGTATCGTCGCTCAGATAATCGGATGGATCCTTGGTGACGAAGGCCACCACACCACCCAGCGCATCGGACCCGTACAAGGCGCTGGCCGGCCCGCGCACCACTTCCACGCGCTTGAGCGTTTCCAGATCGACAAAGTTACGGTTGGCATTGAGATAGCTGCCAAACGCGAAGGTGTCCGATACCGGCACGTTGTCGACCAGGATCGCTACGCGGTTACCGTCCAGGCCACGAACGCGGATGCCGCTGGCACCGGTGAAACGGCCGCTGTTGGTGGTGACTGACACACCGGGCGTATAGCGAAACAAGTCCTTGAGTTCGCGCACCAGTTGGTTGTCCAGCTGCTCGCGGTCGATCACGTCCACCGTGCCCGGCACGTCGACCAACGCCCGTTGGGTGCGCGTGGCCGTGACCTGCAGGCGGTCGAAATCGTGCACTTCACGCGCCGACTCGCCGCCGGCATCTGCGTCGGCAGCATGGGCACACAACGGAACTGCAGGCAGCGCAAGCGACAGCGCGGCCACCAGCGGATGCAGGCGGATCATTCAAGAACCTTTGTGGGAGACCCCGGACCTTGCGCGCAGCGACACGCCGCGTGCGGCAGCCGAGGGAGAACGGAATGGCGGACGGCGGCGGCAGCGCCCGCAGCGGTGATGCCGCACCCGTCAGCGGGTGCGTTGGTGCAAATCGACAGCAGTGAAGCGCTGCTGTTGCAGCGGTGCCTGGACACTAGCGCGAGGGCGCGCCTGTCCTGCCTTCAGCGTCGTACGGCCGCGCCCGCGTGGTGGGGCGCAGCCGGGCGCGCTGCCAGGGTTACTTGGTAAGAATGAGCTTGTCGTTGCTGGTATGGCGCAGGCGATACACACGGTCGCCATGCTGGATCAGCACTTCGCGGCGGCCCTTGAGCAGCGCCTCGCTGCTGATGAGGTCTTCGGCAGGCACGGCACGCGGCGCGGCGCGGTCGCGCAGGTTGACCGGTTCGGAGCGGAGCAGCACGGGATGAGCGGTCATGATCTGGATCTCCAGTCGGTTGGCCAGACAAATAATAACCATTCTCATTTAATGATCAAGAGCCATTCTCATCTGAATGGCTGGATCTTTGCATCAACTCATAGTTCTCAATTGACCGGATCAATCGATAGTGGTGCCACGCGTCAAAATGTGACTGCGTCCACCCGCTCCCATTCGGCTGCATCCATCTGCGCGAGCGTCTCCAGGGCGCCGAGGTTTTCTTCCAACTGCGTGACCCGGCTGGCACCGAGGATGACGCTGGACACGTGCGGGTTGCGCAGGCACCAGGCGATGGCCAGGCGTGCGGGCGCGTGGCCCAGTTCGGCGGCCAGCGCGCAGAACGCGCGTGCGCGCTCGACACGGCGCGACTCCGCTGCCCCCAACACCTCTTCCTGCAACCAGGCGTTGCCGGGCTGGCCCAGACGACTGTCCGCGCCCACGCCCTGGTTGTATTTGCCGGTGAGCAGGCCCGAGGCCAGCGGCGACCAGATGGTGGTGCCCAGTCCGCGCTCGCACAGCGGCGCGTACTCGTGTTCCAGCCGCTGGCGATGCAGCAGGTTGTACTGCGGCTGCTCCATCGCCGGCGCATGCAGGTGCTCCTGCTCGGCGATGGCGATGGCCGCGTGCACCTGGTCGGCGCTCCACTCGGAGGTGCCCCAATACAGCACCTTGCCCTGGCGGATCAGCGCGTCCATGGCGCGCACGGTTTCCTGGACCGGCGTGTCCGGGTCGGGCCGGTGGCAGAAATACAGATCCAGATAGTCCACGCGCAGGCGCTTGAGCGCGGCGTGGCAGGCATCGGTGACGTGCTTGCGCGACAGCCCGCGCTGGGTCGGACGCGGGCTGTCCACCGCACCGAAGAACACCTTGCTCGACACGCAGTAGCCGTCGCGCGGCAGGCGCAGATCGGCGATCACATCGCCCATCACCTCTTCGGCGCGGCCGCGTGCATAGACCTCGGCGTTGTCGAAGAAATTGATGCCGTTGTCCCAGGCCGCAGCGATCAGGTTGCGCGCTTCGCCGCGCCCGATCTGCTTGCCGAAGGTGACCCAGGCCCCGAACGACAACGCCGACAGCTGCAGCCCGGTGGAACCCAGACGACGGTAAAGCATGGCGAACTCCTGCAACCTCCGGGGCACCTGCCCCGGACCGGCTTGCGCAGTTTACCGGGCCGGGGCTGTGCGCAAGCCTGTGACGGCCATCTGAATGCCGCTCGCCTTGCCCGCCGACACCCCCTGCTCTAGGCTTCTCGTTTTGCCGTCAGCAGCCCCGGGGATTGGAATGGTCGAAGGTTTGGGAAGGATCGGTTTCGGCCTGTTCGGTCTGGCGGTGCTCATCGGCATCACCTGGCTGTTTTCGAGTAACCGCCGCGCGATCGACTGGAAGCTGGTTGGCACCGGCCTGCTGCTGCAGATCTCGTTTGCCTCGCTGGTGCTGCTGGTGCCGGGCGGACGCGATGTGTTCGATTCGCTGGGCAAGGGCTTTGTGAAGGTGCTGAGCTTCGTCAATGAAGGCTCCACCTTCATTTTCGGCAGCCTGATGAACATCGAAAGCTACGGCTTCATCTTCGCGTTCCAGGTGCTGCCCACCATCATCTTCTTCTCTGCACTGATGGGCGTGCTCTACCACCTGGGCGTGATGCAGGTGGTGGTGCGGGCGATGGCATGGGCAATCACCAAGGTGATGCGCGTGTCTGGCGCGGAAACCACCAGCGTGTGCGCCAGCGTGTTCATCGGCCAGACCGAAGCCCCGCTGACGGTGCGCCCGTACATCCCCAAGATGACCCAGTCCGAACTGCTGACGATGATGATCGGCGGCATGGCGCATATCGCCGGCGGCGTACTGGCCGCCTACGTCGGCATGCTCGGTGGCAGCGACCCCGCGCAGCAAGCGTTCTATGCCAAGCATCTGCTCGCCGCCAGCATCATGGCCGCACCCGCCACCCTGGTGGTGGCCAAGCTGCTGGTTCCGGAAACCGGCACCCCGCTGACCCGCGGCACGGTCAAGATGGAAGTGGAAAAGACCACCAGCAACATCATCGACGCGGCGGCGGCCGGGGCCGGAGACGGTCTTCGCCTGGCGCTGAACATCGGTGCGATGCTGTTGGCCTTCATCGCGCTGATCGCCTTGATCAACGCACCGCTGACCTGGCTGGGCGAGGTCACCGGCGCGGCTGCCGCGCTGGGCCGGCCGACCAACCTGTCGACGATCTTCGGTTATGTGCTGGCGCCGGTTGCCTGGGTGATCGGCACGCCCTGGGCGGACGCGACCACGGTCGGTTCGTTGATCGGCCAGAAGGTGGTGATCAACGAGTTCGTCGCCTACACCGAGTTGTCGCAGATCGTGAAGGGCCAGGTGGCCGGCGTGAGCCTGAGCGAAGAAGGCCGCCTGATTGCCACGTATGCCCTCTGCGGTTTTGCCAACTTCAGCTCGATCGCGATCCAGATCGGCGGCATTGGCGGGCTGGCGCCGGAACGTCGTCACGATCTGGCCAAATTCGGCCTGCGTGCGGTGCTCGGCGGTTCGATCGCCACCTTCATGACCGCTACCATTGCCGGGGTGCTCTCGCACTTCGGTTGAGGCGGCGCGGGTTCATCGGCGTCACGGTCTAATCGCCGCACGCCACGTTTCATTCAAGTCATTCAAGCAAGCAGGTATTTATGAGTTCGGTCGTCGTTGTCGGGTCTTTCAATGTCGATCACGTGTGGCGCTGCGACGTGTTGCCGGCGCCGGGTGCCACCATCGCCGGCCGCTACAGCACCGGGCCCGGTGGCAAGGGGTTCAACCAGGCGGTCGCGGCCGCGCGTGCCGGTGCCAGGACGCATTTTCTGTGCGCGCTGGGCGACGATGCCGGCGGCGCGCTGGCGCGCTCGCTGGCCGCACACGACGGCTTTGCGCTGATCGCCGAGCCCAGCAACGAGCCCACCGGCACCGGTGGCATCTATGTGGATGGTCACGGCCGCAACACCATCGTGATCGGTGCCGGCGCCAACTCGGTGCTGAGTGCGGCCTTTGTCGACAACCAGCGCGCGCTGGTGGCTTCGGCACGCGTGCTGCTGGCACAGCTGGAATCGCCGGCGGAAACCGTCGAATCGGCACTGGCGCTTGCACGCGAATGCGGCGTGCTGACCGTGCTCAACGCCGCGCCCGCCAATGCGCCGACCTCGATCGGCCTGCTCAAGCTGTCGGACGTGCTGACCCCGAACGAGACCGAATTCGCCGCCCTGCTCGGCCGCCACGTCGGCGAGCGCATCAACGCCGACGATGTCGCGGCGCTGGATGGCAACACGCTGCACTCGCTATGCCGCAAGTTGCTGCCGGGCGGGACCGTGGTGGTCACGCTGGGCGCGGTGGGCGCCTTCATTTCGCACGCCGACGAACAGCTGCGCGGCGACACTGCCGCGCATTACCGCGTGGGCGCCGAAAGCGCGCAGACGGTGGACACCACCGGTGCCGGCGACGCCTTCAACGGCGCACTGGTCGCCTCGCTGGCGCAGTCGCCGGGGGCAAGCTTCATCACCCACGTGCGCTTTGCCACCCGCTACGCAGCGCGCTCCACCGAGGTGGAAGGCGCGGCAACCTCGATGCCACGGATGCTGCCTGACGTGGCGGTGTAAACCGCACGCGTCAAGCGATCAACAAAGGCGACTGCAGCGATGCGGTCGCCTTCTGCGTTCAGGGGTTTGGTGTGCACGTTGAGACTGTTTTGCGCCGGGGACCGCAGGTTGAGACGTGCCTGCCGACGGACGCTGCGAGCTCTGCTGCTGCAGGAACTTCGGTCGCCTTCGTCGGAAAGCGTCGGGTACAGGAACGAGGCGTGATGCTAGGGAATGAGGCGTGATGCAGCGTCGGGCGCCCGTACCCTCATCCGGCGCTGACGCGCCACCTTCTCCCGACGGGAGAAGGAAATAGAAGCTGCTCCCACTCCCAAGTGGAGAAGGAAAGAAGCTGCTCTTCTACCCACGAGGCGGAGAAGGAATAGAAGCCCCTCTCCCCGCGGAAGAGGGGTTGGGGTGAGGGTACGGTCAGCCAACAGGTTCGCTGCCCTCGTTCTATCTGGTCGCGCGCCCCACACAGCAATCGCGCAGGACCGAAGGCCGGAAGCGCTTTCCCGATTCCCGATTCCCGATTCCCCATTCCCCATTCCCCACCCAGCTACAATGCCCCCATGCAGATCGGCCCCTACTCCATCGCCCCCAAGGTGATTCTCGCGCCCATGGCCGGCGTCACCGACAAGCCGTTCCGCTTGCTGTGCAAGCGGCTTGGCGCCGGGCTGGCGGTGTCGGAGATGACCATTTCCGACTCACGCTTCTGGGGCACGCGCAAATCGCTGCACCGCATGGATCATGCCGGCGAACCGGACCCGATCAGCGTGCAGATCGCCGGCACCGAGCCGCAGCAACTGGCCGAAGCGGCGCGCTACAACGTGGACCACGGTGCGCAGCTGATCGACATCAACATGGGCTGCCCGGCCAAGAAGGTGTGCAATGCCTGGGCCGGCTCGGCATTGATGCGTGATGAGGCGCTCGTGGCGCGCATCCTGCGCGCGGTGGTGCAGGCGGTGGATGTGCCGGTGACCTTGAAGATCCGCACCGGCTGGGATTGCGACCATCGCAACGGCCCCACCATCGCCCGCATCGCGCAGGACTGTGGCATTGCCGCGCTCGCCGTGCACGGGCGTACCCGCGACCAGCATTACACCGGCAGCGCCGAGTACGCGACGATCGCGCAGATCAAGGCAGCGCTGCAGATCCCGGTGATCGCCAACGGCGATATCGATTCGCCGCAGAAGGCCGCGCAGGTGCTGCGCGAGACCGGCGTGGATGCGGTGATGATCGGCCGCGCCGCGCAGGGCCGCCCCTGGATTTTCGGCGAGGTGGCGCACTATCTGGCTACTGGCGAGCTGTTGCCGCCGCCGTCGCTGGCATTCGTGCGCGACACGCTGCTGGGGCATCTGGAGGCCTTGCACGCGTTCTACGGCCAGCCGCAGGGCGTGCGCATCGCCCGCAAGCACCTGGGCTGGTATGCGAAGGATCACCCGCAAAGCGCCGACTTCCGCGCGGTGGTCAATCGCGCCGAGACGCCGGAGGCACAACTGGCGCTGACGCGCGCCTACTTCGATGCCTTGATTGCCGGCGTGGCGCCCGAATTGTCGGACGCTGCCTGAGTTTTCCTGCATTGCTGGAGCTGCACACATGAGCGCACCGCACGACTCCCCGACCTACCTGCACGGATTTTCTGCCACCGAACAGGCGCGCCTGCTCAAACAGGCCCGGCTGCTGGAAACGACCCTGTTCAACGAGGTCGACTACAGCGGCGCGCGGCGCCTGCTGGAAGTGGGCAGCGGGGTCGGCGCGCAGACCGAGATCCTGCTGCGCCGGTTTCCCGACCTGCACGTCACCGGCGTGGACCTGAGCGAGGCGCAGCTGGGCGCGGCGCGGGCCAATCTCGAACGGTTGGCGTGGTGCCGCGAGCGCTACACGCTGCAGCAGGCCGATGCGGGCGACCTGCCATTCGAGGCGCGCCAGTTCGATGCGGCCTTCCTGTGCTGGGTGCTCGAACACGTACCCTCGCCGGCGCGCGTACTCAACGAAGTGCGGCGCGTACTGTTGCCCGGCGTGCCGGTCTACGTGACCGAGGTGATGAATGCCTCGTTCCTGCTGCACCCGTACTCGCCCAACCTGTGGCGCTACTGGATGGCGTTCAACGACTTCCAGCATGACCAGGGCGGCGACCCGTTCGTCGGTGCCAAGCTGGGAAACCTGCTGCTGGCCGGCGGCTTCCGCGATGTGCACACGCAGATCAAGACCCTGCATCTGGACAACCGCGAGCCCGGCCGGCGCAAGACCATGATCGGGTTCTGGGAAGAAGTGCTGCTGTCGGCGGCCGATCAGCTACTGCAGGCCGGCGCCGTCGACGCAGACACCGTGGAGGGCATGCGCGGCGAACTGGCGCAGGTGCAAAGCGACCCGAATGCGGTGTTCTTCTACTCGTTCGTGCAGGCCCGCGCCACGGTCTATTGAGCGTTCGGAGCGGATGCGGCGGCCGGTGTCCCGGCCGTGTCCAGGTCGCCGGTCAACGTCGTGCCGCTTGGCGCCTGCCAGATGCGGCGCCACATTTGTGCCAGCACCGCACCGATCTGGTCGCGGGCCACCGGTGCGCGATACGCCGCCTGCACCTGCCGCGGCACGATCGGCTGCCACTGTCCGTCCTCGCGATGGGCCACGACGAAATTGAAGTTGTAGTCCGGCTCCAGGCCCATGCGCAGGTCGCTGAGCATCAGGTCGTCATCGACCAGGCGTGCGCGCATGAAGCCGCGATTGAACCAGGTCAGCCTGCGTACCGAATCGAACCGGGCCACTTCGCCCAGTGCCTGGGTATTGCTGGAGAACCCGCGGAACTGCATCGGGCCGCTGTCGGCCACCAGCGAACGCTCGCCAATGACATAGCCGTTGGGCGTCATCGCCACCACGCGCCACAGCAAGGTGTTGAACGGCATGGGCACCGAGAAGCGTGGCGCGTCGGCCAGCCCCATCGCCGCCAGCGCGCGATCGGCCTGCTGGTCGACCAGGTGCTTGGCCAGCAGCGACCAGCCCAGGTACGCGCTGCTCGCCACCAGCCCGATCACCAGCGCGCGCTGCGCCAGCGGGCGCGCACGCGCGAACCAGGCCACCGCACAGGCCAGCAACAGCCACAGCGTGTACGCCGGGTCGATGATGAAGACGCTCGACCACATGGCCGGATGCGGCTGCAGCGGCCACCACAGCTGGGTGCCGTAGACGGTAAAGGCATCCAGCAGCGGATGGGTGATCAGCGCCAGCTGGATCGCCCAGAACCAGCGCGTGGGTGCACTGGCCACGCGCCCGTTACCGTAGCGCCGGAACAGCCACCAGATCAGCCAGCCCACCAACGGCAGCACGAACAACGAATGGCTGGCGCTGCGGTGCACGGTCATCAGGGTGACCGGGTCGTCGGTCAGCGGCAGCAACGCCAGCGAGTCGAGGTCGGGCAAGGTGCCCAGTGCTGCGCCGGCCAACAAGGCAGCGCGCCGCTGTCCGGGCGGCGCGATGGCAGCGGCGATGGCGCCGCCAAGAACGATCTGGGTCAATGAATCCATCGGCCGATGCTAGCAGGCCCGACATGCACGCATGGGAATATCCACTGCCACGTTTCGTCGGCGCGGAGCTGTGGATGCGCCGGCTCCTGCGCCGGACGCGCCGCGCCCACCGACATCGGCTTAACCCCACGGCATCGCGTTCAGGCGCACAATGCAACCGACACACGGGGCGTGTATCATCCGCACCCATCTTTTCATCCGAATTAAGGGATATAAGCCTGATGTCCAGCTACCTGTTCACCTCCGAATCGGTCTCCGAAGGCCATCCGGACAAGATCGCCGACCAGATCTCCGACGCCGTGCTGGATGCCATCCTGGCCCAGGACAAGCGTGCCCGCGTGGCGTGCGAGACGCTGGTCAAGACGGGCGTTGCGATCGTCGCCGGCGAAGTGACCACCAGCGCCTGGATCGATCTGGAAGCGCTGACCCGCAAGGTGATCCTGGACATCGGCTACAACAGCTCCGACGTCGGCTTCGACGGCGAGACCTGTGGCGTGCTCAACCTGATCGGCAAGCAGTCGCCGGACATCAACCAGGGCGTGGACCGCAAGAAGCCCGAAGAACAGGGTGCCGGCGACCAGGGCCTGATGTTCGGCTATGCCACCAACGAAACCGACAGCTTCATGCCGGCGGCCATCCACCTGTCGCACCGTCTGGTCGAGCAGCAGGCCAAGATCCGCAAGAAGAAGAACTCGGCGCTGGCCTGGCTGCGTCCGGATGCCAAGTCGCAGGTCACCCTGCGCTATGAAGACGGCGCGGCGACCGCGATCGATGCGGTGGTGCTGTCGACCCAGCACGACCCGGGCATCAAGCAGAAAGACCTGATCGAAGCCGTGCGTGAGGAAATCCTCAAGCCGGTGCTGCCGGCCAAGTGGCTGCACAAGGGCACCAAGTTCCACATCAACCCGACCGGCAAGTTCGTGATCGGTGGCCCCGTGGGCGACTGCGGCCTGACCGGTCGCAAGATCATCGTCGACACCTACGGCGGCTGGGCCCGTCACGGCGGCGGCGCGTTCTCGGGCAAGGATCCGTCCAAGGTCGACCGTTCGGCTGCCTATGCGGCGCGCTACGTGGCCAAGAACGTGGTGGCCGCGGGTCTGGCCGACCGTTGCGAAGTGCAGGTGTCCTACGCCATCGGCGTGGCCGAGCCGACCTCGATTTCGGTCACCACCTTCGGCACCGGCAAGATCGCCGACGAGCAGATCGAAAAGCTGATCCGCAAGCATTTCGACCTGCGTCCGTTCGGCATCATCCAGATGCTCGACCTGATCCACCCGATGTACCAGCAGACCGCCTCTTACGGCCACTTCGGCCGCAAGCCGAAGGACTTCACCTACACCGACGGTGCCGGCGTGCAGCATTCCGCCACCTCGTTCTCGTGGGAAAAGACCGACCGCGCCGACGCCCTGCGTGCCGACGCCAAACTGAAATAATCACGCCGCTCCTGCGGGAGCGAGCGCGATGCGTGACGACCGGGCCGCTGATGCGGCCCGGTTGCGTTTTGGGGGTCTGTCGGTGGGTTGCCCAACTTCAATACATGGCAAGTTGCGAAGGCGTCGGCTTATGGCAGACCCGCACGCGGACGGGCGTGACGAGATGGAGCCCCTCTCCCCGCGGGGCGAGAAGGCACGGCTTACGCGCCACCGGCGCGTGTGCCTTGGAGCGCCCGCGCCGCAAGCGCGGGCCGGGGCGCAGAGAGGGGTTGGGATGAGGGTACGGGCGAAGCCACTCACCTGCCCAATAGCACCTGGCTGCGCACACACCCTCATCCGCTCCTACGGAGCACCTTCTCCCGCCTTGCGGGAGAAAGGACAACGACGCCGGCAGTCTGCTCAAGCCTCTCTCCCTGCGGGAGAGGGGTTGGGGTGAGGGTACGGGCGAAGCCACTCCCCGCCGAATAGCGCCTGGCTGCGCACACACCCTCATCCGCTCCTACGGAGCACCTTCTCCCGCCTTGCGGGAGAAGGGACAACGATGCCAGCAGTCTGCTCAAGCCCCTCTCCCTGCGAGAGAGGGGTTGGGGTGAGGGTACGGGGCGAAGCCACTCACCTGCCGAATAGCACGTGGCTGCGCACGTACCCTCATCCGCTCCTACGGAGCACCTTCTCCCGCCTTGCGGGAGAAGGGACAACGACGCCAGCAGTCTGCTCAAGCCCCTCTCCTGCGGGAGAGGGGTTGGGGTGAGGGTACGGGTCGAAGTCACATGCCATGCAAACCATCGTAGGACTGTTGTCGCGAACTTGTTGCTACCGATCGAGCTGCAACTGCTGCTCCAGCGCCGTAGCAAAATCCGCCAATGGGCAGGCCATGCGTTGCTCCGGAGCGCACAAGCCCAGCGACAGTTCCTGCTGCAGCGGCGGGTGGTCCAGATCCAGCGGCGCGAGCGTGCGCAGTTGATCCAGCGATTGCGCCAGGTAACGTGCGCGCACCACCTGGGTGCCGTCTGGCGCACGCCACAGGCCGAGCAGCAACGCGCCGCCCGGTGGCGGGTCGTCGGCGCCGTAGCCGGGCAAGTGAAAGTGCACGCCCAGCAGACTGCTCAGCGCGGCGATATGCGTGTCGCTGCCGACGAACAGCGACACCTTCGGCGCCTGCGCATTTCCGAACCGTTGCAGCACCGCGCGCGCCAACGGGGCGCCCGAACGCTGCGCCATGTAGTGCGGGCGTGCATAGAGATCGAACAGCAATGCATGCAATCGCGACACCTGTGCCAGACGCTCGGGTGTGGCGCGGCCCCAGCCGACCTGCGCCAGCGGCAGGCCATCCGCATACTGCAGCAACAGCACTTCGCCGGTGCCGGAGGTCAGGTCGATCGGCCCGCCCAGGGCCAGGCCCCGCCCATTGGCCGAGGGCGCCAGCGTGGAGGGCATGCGCGCAAAATCGCAGGGCGTGCGGCGGCAGCCCAGAATCTGCTGCATCGCCTGCAGTTCGGCCGCGTGGCCTACCAGCAAGGCGGCCGGGCCGCCGGTCTGCCGCTGGATCGATGCCACGGCAGCGGCCGCGTCGAATGCCACCGCGCCGGCTTCGATCGGCCGGAACAGCGGGTCGTCGCTGCCTGCCTCGCGGTGGCCGGCGACCAGGCCGCAGCCGGGTGCCAGTGCGTCGGCCAGCAGCGCGCCACTGTCGATGGTGCGTTGATCGGTGTTGGCCCAGACCGACACGCTGCCCGGCGACGGGCAGCCGGCATGCGGCAGCAGCCCCTGCGCCGCCAGCCACTGACGCAGATACTCCCCGCTCAAGCGCACTGCCGTGCGACCCCGCGGGGTCAGCAGGCTGGCCGGGGTGGACCACTGCGGCCAGGGCTGGTCGGCATAGCGTGCCGCCGCTGCTTCGCCCTGTAGCGGCGCACGCACGCCGTGCCGGAAGATCACCACCACGCGCTCGAGGTGGGCCGTGGCTGTAGCGGGTGATGGTCCCGCTGCGGCGGCGCTGCCTTGCGTGCGCGCATCCGACGACGGCAGCGGTGCATGCGGTTCCGATGCTGCGCAGCCGCTCAACAACGTGGCGGCCAACGACGTCCACAGCGCGCTTGCGACGAACATCGATGGCATACCGATACGCGGCATGCGCGCGTCATGCGTTGCGCTGCTTGCCGGCGGCGCAGGGTGCCCCGTGGAGTGCGGCGGGCGCCAAGCGATCCCCATCGCATCGCGCCCGCTGCATCGATCCGCTGCGGACCGCGGCAATTCCCGCTTGCCGGCGCACGCCCCCTGCGGCCCGGCACCCTGCCCTACATCACCGACTTCGCGCGCGGCGATCCTGCTGCGCCGGCGCCTGCCGACGACGGCAGCCCATATCGTCTGCATGTCCTCTGAGCAGCTTCGTAAGCAGTGCAGCAACCAACAACGAGCGTACATTCCGTCATCCAGAGCACAGCCGGGCTGCAACACCGTCGGACATCCCGACAGTGCGACGGCACAAGCGGAAAAGCGATGCAGCAGCCCTGCACCACGCCTGCAGGCAGGCGCGGCGCATGATGGGGATGGGTTGTTTCACCCCGGTGACGCCCGGGCAAGACCCGAAATCTGCATGCCTCAGGCGCGCACCTCGGCACAGTTGCGCGAGTACGCAGCTGGAATGGCAGCCGGGCTGCGCAGACGAGGGCCGCGGTGCGGTCGCGGACATTTCCACTCGGATCGCAGTGCGGGCACTCGCGCTACGGCCCCCGCAGCCTGTTTCGCCATCCATTACTCGCCATCCAAAGAGCGTGACCATGCACCGCCATCCATGCCGTGGGCAGCGGGCCGCACTCACGTCCGCAGAAAGATCTCCACGCGCCGATTGAGCTGCCGTCCGCCGGGATTGTCTTGCCCGTTGAGGGTGTTGGGTGCCACCGGCTGCGATTCGCCATAGCCCTTCGCACCGGCCGTCTGGGCGGTACCGCGCGTACGCAGCGCGGCCAGCACGGCGTTGGCGCGGCGCTCGGACAGGGCCTGGTTGTAGGCGTCCTCGCCCTTGCTGTCGGTATGCCCGCGCACCTGCATGTCCTGTGCTGTCACCTTGCCGAGCGCAGCGGCCAGGGTATCGAGCACGCGTGCCGCATCGGGACGGATGTCGGACTTGTCGAAGTCGAACAGGATGCGGTCGTTCAAAGTGATCAAATAACCGCAGGGCGCACCGGGCGGGGCGAACTTCTGCAGCGGCGGGAAGCGGCCGGCCGGCGGCACCTTGGGCAGCGGCGGCATGCGCACCTCGCGGGGAGGCGTGCCCACCGTGCCGGTGCCGTCGCCGTGGTTCTGCACCAGACCCTCGGGCCCGTTCCAGGTACCCGACCCATCGGCGTTGATGGTCACCAGTCCGCGCGGACCGTTCCAGGTGCCGCTGCCATCGCCGCGATTGTCGATCAGGCCGCTCTTGCTGCTGTTCCAGGTGCCGGCACCCTTGCCGTCCAGGCTGATCAAACCAGCCGGGCCGTTGTAGGTGCCGCCGCCAGTGGACTGCACATCGATGAGCGCATCGTCGCCGTTCTGGCCGGTGCCGTTGATGGTGCCGCTGCCATCGGCGTTGATGCTGATCAAGCCACCGTCGAAGTTGGCGGTGCCACTGCCGTCGGCCTTGAGATCGAACAAACCACCATCGCCGTTACGCAGCAGGTTGCCATGGGCATCGACGCTGGTGATGCCTGCATCGGTGATCAACGTGCCGCCATCGCCACAACGCGCGGGCGCCACGCTGACGCCTTCAATCGGGTCGAGCACGTCCTGCAACGAGGCTTCCAGTGCGCGCTGCGCCGGGGTCACGCCGACGATGTCGGGGACCACGATCATCGGGATGGCCGGAAATTCGGGCACTGCCGCATCGGTCGCGGGTGGCGCATCGGTGGCAGGCGTTGCGGTCTGCGTTGCCTGCGGCCTTGTGCCTGCAACGTCTGCCGCAGCCTTCTGACCTTCGCCACGGCTGCAAGCCGCCAATAGCAAGGGAACCCAAATCACTGCCGACAACGTCTTGCGCATCGCGTCTTCCTTGGTTCGAGCGAGTTCGAGGGAACCGCCTGATAGCACGAGCCTGGTCAACACCGCGCTAAGAGCGGCTGACAGACCTGCCGCGCGTCCGTCCGTCCGCCAGGCGTGCGTGTGTGTGCGTATGTATTTGCGTGCGTGCAGTGATTTTCGGGCCACGTCTTGGCGATGCCGTCAGACGTCCAGGCCAGATGCCGAGTGGGTCGAGGGCGCGGCGCCCTCACCGCTTGCGGGACACGCCGTGAATCCGTCGTAGAGGCTCGATGGCGGCATCCATGCCGCCACACGGTCCCGCAATCGGCGAGGACACCACGCCAGACAGATGGCTGGTGGTTTTGTTGAAGAATCAAGACAGCGTGTCGCGGCTTGCCGTTGCTCGTTGAGAACTTTGCGAACCAGCCAACTTGACTGGTCCTTGCCCGCCCACCGTCGCGGGACCCTTGGCGGCATGGATGCCGCCACGGAGCTACATGGACGTACTTGCAGCGTGTCCCGCGATGGTGGGCGGGCAAGGGACCTGCAGCAACGGCGCAGATGATCCGCTCTCCGCCTGATCTTCCAGAATTGAGCAATCAGGTAGCGACGACTGCATCGTGCGTCTCGCGATCGCTTGGCTATCTTCAAGTCTGTCGAGGGCGCGGTGCCCTCACCGCTCGCGGGACACGCCGTGAATCCGTCGTAGAGGCTCGTTGGCGGCATCCATGCCGTCAACGGTCCCGCAATCGGCGAGGACACCACGCCAGACAGTTGGCTGGTGGTTCTGTTGAAAAACGGAAATGCTGCATCGCGCAGGTTGTCGGTTGCTGGTTGAAAACTCTGCGCACCGACCATCTCCACTGGCCCTTGCCCTCCCAGCGTCCCGGGACCCTTGGCGGCATGGATGCCGCCATGAAGCTTACGGGGACGTACTTGCGCCGTGCCCTGCGGCCGCCGTACTTCCTGCCGCTTCGGCCTGCAACTGCGCGTGCAGAATGCGGCGGATCTCCAGAATCGCCTGCGGCGTTTCCTGCACGCTGTGCCAGGAGGTCACCACCAGTTCGGAGGCGGCGCCATCCAGATGCGCGCTGCGATACGGCACCAACCCGTCGTCGGAGTCGGCCAGCGGCACCTGCGGTTTTTCGCGGCCGACGATGGTGTGGTACTGCACCTGCGGTGAGATCGGCAGATCCATCGTGGCGCGCACGAACGGGTCGGTATCGCGCAGGTTGTCGATGCTGGTCGGCGGCAGCAGGCGGCCCTTGCGCCGGGACTGGCCACCGCGGCCCTCACGTTCGCTGTTGGCGAGGTCCTGCAGTACATCGCCAAACCGGTCCAGCAACGCAATCGGCAACCGCACCAGGCGCCCGACGAAGCGCCCCAACCCGCCTTCGGCTAGTGGCGTGCCACGATGTGGCGCGGCGATAAAAATCGCGCGGTCGATCTGCGGCATCGGCGAAAAATGCAGCAACGGCGACAGCTTCGCGCGCACGCGGGCGCCGCGCTCGCCGTCCAGCCGGTAATCCCGCAGCAGCGCGTCCCACAGCTGTTCGCCGGACGAGGACACCAGCAGCCGTCCGATCACTCCGCCCATGCTGTGGCCGATCAGGACCATGTCGTGCGAGGCGACGGCGCTGCCCGCCGGGTCGAAGTGGCGCAGGCTGCGTTCCACCAACGACTGGATTTCCGCGCGATTGACCGCGATGGGCGCATTGGTCGGGTAGTACACCTGCCAGATCTGGTAACGCTGACGCAGCGTTTCATCGCCCATCACTTCGTTGGCCACGTTGACCCAGGCCTCTGGGCTGCTGGCCAGCCCGTGCAGCATCAGCAGCACGCGACGATCGGGGTCGTACGGCTGCATCAGATACAGATGCGGGCGCTCGATGCCGCGCGCACTGCCCAGCATCGAGCGCAGCGACTGCGCCGCAAACCCCGATTTGGCCAGCCACAGCCCGTAGGCGGCGGTGAAGTTGGCCGCCAACGGCACGCGCTGCCCATGCAACACCACCTCGTTCTGGCGGTACGGGTCGTACGGCACCAGGGTCACCAGATCGGTCTCCAGCACCGCTGCGAGCGTGTCGCCATCGAAGCGCAGCAACAGCGTCGCCGGTGCGTACGGCATCTCGCTGAAGGTCGGCAGCGGGCGCTCGGGCGCGGTACTCGGGGCGATGGCTTGCTGGACCGCCAGCCCCGCCGGATCGCCGACCAGTTGCGGGTCCACTTCGGCCACCAGCTCGGCACCGAAACCGTCGCGCCGATAGGTGCTGCGCAATCCGTTGAAGCGCAATGCCGAGGCGGCAAAGATGGCGCGCGGGGTATTGCCACCACCGGGAAGCCGGTAGGCCGACATGTCGACCACCACCTGCCAGCGGCCGACCGCGGTGGGCGCCGGGGTGGTGTCGCCGGCCTGCTTGGAGCGCGCAAACAGGCGCTCGACCACCTGCTGCACGGCATAGTTGTAGTAGTCGCGCACCTGCGTCTGGCGGTTTTCAAACGCACGCGCACTGGGCGCGCGCGCAGTGAAAAACAGGTAGGCATACGCATGCCGCGCCGCCTCCAGCCAGGCATCGGTGGCCACGTCGCTCATCTGCGCCGGATTGCGTCCGCCCAGGTCGATTGCACGCGCGGTCCAGAGCTCGGCCTGGGTGGCCAGGCGACGCTCTTCGCCGATGCCTGCCACCGTGGTCAGGTGCTGCAGGCAGGGCAGCGGCTGCGTGCGGCAGGCCTTGGGCTGCAGTCCGGCCACCTGCAGGGTTTCGCTACCGGCCTGGCTGAGCGCGCCGGTGCTGAGCACATCGCCGCGGGTCTGCGCGACGTAATCGCCGCTGTTGCGCGACTGCACCGTGACCATGGCGCAGCCGCTCAACCACCCACTCATCACCACCGCCACCAGCACGGTCGTGGCCCGCCACCATGGCCTGCGCGGCATCACTGCTTCGCACTCGCCGAGGTGCCGGGCGCCGGCACCTGCGGCATGCCGGCACGGATGCGCTCGGAGAAATCGCTCGCCTTGTCGGCGGCGATCGCACGCGCGGTGAAATGCCCGCGCTGCTTCAAGGTGGCAAAGTCGTACCCGGGCATCAGGCCGTGATGGTCGTAGGCGTATTCGTCGACATAGCCGGACAGCAGCAGGCGGTGATCCAGCGGTAGCGTGGGCTGCAATTGCCGCACCAGCGCGAACACAATGGTGGTGCAGTTGCTGGTGAGCGTGTTGTAGAAGGCCGGCGCGCGATCCAGCTGGTTGGCCAGCTCCACATACCCCATGAACATGCGACGCAACCCGGCCTTGGGAATGGCCAGGCGATACAGGTACATGTCCTCGCCGCGCACATTGGTGCGCACGCGCAGGATGTCGTGCTCGTCGGCGGCCACCAGGGTTTCTTCGAAACTGCGGAAAAACCCGCCCAGCGCCGAGAACGACTCGTGGCGCTCCTTGCGGATTTCCAGCGAGAACACCACATGCGAGCCATCGTCGAAGCCGAACGACACCAGCGTGTGCGCGATCGCCGGGCCCATCCAGTACGACAACGCCAGATCGGCGCTGACCAGATGGTCCAGATCGTACTGGCGGGTTTCCCAGCGCGGCACGTAGCGGGTTTCGCTGTGCCAGTCGAAATTGCGCACGTTGCGCAGGGTGACGATGTTGCCCTGCACCTGCGGCTGCAGACGCTGCGCGACATCGTCGGCCCAGTCGCGGTCCTGGCTGGGCTGCATGAACCCCCACGACACCGCCAGCACCACGAATGCGGCAGCGAAGATGCCCACCAGCGCCCAGTTCTCGCGGCCACGCCGCAGGCCCCACAGCGCGGCCAGTGCCATCGCGCACCACGAGGCCACCCAGCCGATGCGTACCAGTGCATTGCCACCGAGCGCGAAATAGATCGCCAGCCCGCCCCAGCACGCGGCCAGCACCAGCGCGGTGCGCAACGCCCAGCGGCCGATGCGTGCGCGGGTGGCCGGTGTCATCGCGTGCCGCCCTCCGGCACCTGCATGCCCAGCGCGTGCATCAGCAGGTCGGCCGAACGGTGGGCCAGCCGCTTGCGTTCTGCTTCATCGTTGCCGCGCAGGCAGCTGCCCAGCATGTCGATCACCAAGAGCAGCTGCTCGTCGTCGACATCGGCCCGGCACAGGCCGGCGTTGCGGGCGCGGTGCACGAAGGGCAGGAAGATCGCCACCACGCGCCGGTCGGCCGCTTCCACCGCCGGGTGCGCGCGCTCGATCGAGCGCCAGAAGTCCACCAGCGGTGCGGACTGGGCGATGTGTTCGGCCACGTCGTGCAGCAGCACGGCCAGCCCGTCCGGGCGGTCGGCCAGGTCGGCGGCCAGCCGCTCCAGGCCATCGAGCCCGCGCGCCATCAGCGCGGTCATCAGCGCCACGCGGTCCGGGAAATTGCGGTACAGGGTGGCGCGGCCAAGGCCGGCGCGCTCCACCACCAGTTCCAGGGGGGCATTGACACCGTGTTCGCTGAACACTTCGTCGGCGGCATCGAGAATCTGCCGGCGGCGCAGCGCGGCATCAGGGCGGGAAGTCATCATGCCGGCATTATCGGACAGATTTGTCCGGTAACGCCAGAGTCCGCTTGCTCAATCGACGTCCTCCCCGACCGACGGTCGGAGTGGGTCGTCGGAGTGGGTCGTCGGAGTGGGTCGTCGGAGTGGGTCGTCGGAGTGGGTCGTCGGAGTGGGCCGTCGGAGTGGACCGTCAGCTTGGGTCTTCGGAGTGGACCATCGGAGCCGATGGTCCAATCGCCAACCGGCTCAGCCGGTGTTCTGTACGCCTTGCGAGACGCCGTTGACGCAGGCCACCAGCGCGCGCAGCAACGCGTCGTCTTCGCCATCGGTGGCGCGCCAGCGTTGCAGCAGATCCACCTGCAGCACGCTGATCGGGTCGATGTAGGGGTTGCGCAGGCGGATCGACAACGCCAGCCGCGGGTCGTGCTGCAACAGCGATTGCTGTTGCAGCAGCGCCTTGACCCAGCCCTTGGTCAGGGCCAGCTCGTCGCGAATCTGCGGGAAAAAGCGCTCGTGCAGATCACCGGACAGCCGCGAGAACAACTCGGCGATATTCAGATCGCCCTTGGACAACACCATGGCGATGTCGTCCAGGAAGGTGCGGAAGAACGGCCAGTCCTGCGCCATCTCGCGCAAGGTGTCTTCATGCCCGGCATCCACTGCCGCCTGCAGGCCGCTGCCCACGCCGTACCACCCCGGGATCACCGCACGCGCCTGGCTCCACGCAAACACCCACGGAATCGCGCGCAGGTTGGACAACGCCGCATCCTGGCCCAGCCGCCGCGACGGACGCGAGCCCAGCGTCATGCGCTCGATCACATCGATCGGTGTGGCCAGGCGGAAGTACTGCATGAAGTCCGGGGCGCCGACGAAGGCGCGATAGGCCACGGTGCTGCGTTCGGCCACCAGGTCCATCACCGGGCGCCAGCGCTCCTCGCGCGGCTCGGGCGCACGCGGGCGCAGGCTGGACAGCAACACCGCGCCGGTCATCTGTTCCAGCGAGCGCAGCGCCAATGCACGGATGCCGTACTTGCGGTGGATGACCTCGCCCTGCTCGGTGACGCGCAGGCGGCCGTCCACGCTGCCGCGTGGGGCGGCATCCAGTGCGCGGCTGGTCTTGCCGCCGCCGCGGGCGATCGACCCACCGCGTCCGTGGAAAAACGTCAGCCGCACGCCCAGCTCGGCGGCCGCTTCCAGCAGCTCGACCTGCGCGCGCTGCAGGCCCCAGCGCGAGGCCGCAATGCCGCCGTCCTTGCCACTGTCCGAATACCCCAGCATCACCATCTGCGTGTCGCCGCGCGCGGCCAGATGCTGGCGATACACCGGGTCGGCCAACAGGTCCTGCACGGTGCCGGTGCCGCCACGCAGGTCGTCCACGGTTTCGAAGAGCGGCACGATGTCCAGCGGCACCGCGCCCGCGTCGTCGACCAGCCCGCCGCGGCGCGCCAATGCGAGCACGGTGAGCACGTCAGCGCGGTTGTGCGCCATCGAAATGATGTAGCTGCCCAACGCATCGGCGCCGTGGCGCGTGCGCGCATCGGCGAGCGCGGCAAACACCGCGTCCAGGCGCGCATTGCCTTCGTCGGCCACGCGCGGCAATGCCTGTTCGCCGGACGCGTACGGGCCGAGCAAGCCAGCGCGCTGCCTGGCGTCCTGTTCGTCCCACTCTGCCTGGCCCAGGGCATCGGCCACCGCGCGCGCATGCACGCTCGATTCCTGGCGCACGTCCAACCGCGCCAGATGAAAACCGAAACTGCGTACGCGCCACAACAGACGCCGCACGGCGAACCAACCGGCATGCAGGCCCTTGTTGGCCTGCAGGCTATCCAGGATCAATTGCAGGTCGTCTTCGAGTTCGGATGGCGCGGTATAGGCGCCCTCGGCATCGTCCAGCGTGGCCTGCAGGCGCGCGCGCATCAGGTCGTTGAGCAGGCGGTACGGCATGTCGCCGTGGCGCGGGCGCGAACGTGCGGCGTCTTCGGGGAGCAGCGCGCGGTAGCGTTCCAGTTGCGCAGTGAGTTCCGGGCTGACCTGCACCAGCGTGGTCGACTGGCTGAGCAGGCTGGCCAGTTGCCAGAGTTCCTTCTGGTAGCGGTCCAGCACCGCGCGGCGCTGCGCGTCCAGGGTGCCGGCAATGGTGGTGGCATCCACGTTCGGGTTGCCATCCATGTCGCCGCCCACCCAGGTGCCGAAGCGCAGCAGACGCGGCAATGGCGGCACACTGCCGTAGGTTTCTTCGATGGCGTGTTCGAGGGTTTCGTACATCACCGGAATGACGCGGTAGAGCACCTGGGTGAGATAGAAGCCCACATGCTCGCGCTCGTCGTCCACGGTGGGGCGCACCGGCGAGGAATCGGCGGTCTGCCACGAGGCGGTCAAGGCCATGCGGAAGCGTGCCGCGTCGCTGGCACGTTCGTTGGGCGTGCGCATGCCGTCCAGGTTGTCGACCAGGCTGGCGACCATCAGCTGTTCTTTTTCCAGCAGCGCGCGCCGCACCGCCTCGGTGGGGTGCGCGGTAAACACCGGCTCCACATCGATGCGTGGCAACCACTGGCTCAGCTCTTCCAGGGTCACGCCCTGCGCCTTGAGCCGGCGCATGGCATCGTGCAGGCCATCGGGCTGCGGGGTGTCGGTGCCGCTGCGCTGGTATTCGCGGCGGCGGCGGATGCGATGCACGCGCTCGGCGATGTTGACCACCTGGAAATAGGTGCTGAAGGCGCGCACCAGCGCTTCGGCTTCACGCGGTTCGCGGCCGGTGAGTTGTTCGCTCAAGGTGGATGGCGGGGCATCGCTTTCGCGGCGCGAGATCGCCGTGGTGCGCACGCGTTCGACTTCATCGAGGAATTCCGCAGACACCTGCTCGGCGAGCAGATCACCCACCAGTGCGCCGAGCCGACGCACGTCGTCGCGCAAGGGAAGATCGGGGGTAGCGAACACAAGACTGCTGCGGTACTCGTTCATCGGAAACGCACACCCTCTCAAGCGCAAAGTCGTCGAAGACTAACCCAAAAGGATTAGATGATCGCGACCGGCACGACGGTTTCAACACCAACCATCGTGTGCTGGCGCACGTGGCGATGAATCGCGTAGGAGCGGGCTTGCGCGCGATGCGGCTTTCCCGGTAATGCCCCATCGCGGGCAGGCCCGCTCCTACAGGTGATCGCGGCACCCATCATATGCGGCTCGGCAGCCGTTGCCGGCAGCGCATCAGCCACATCCTCATCCGCTGTAGGAGCGCACCCGGGCGCGACGAAGCTTCATCGGTAACGCCGCATCGCGCGCAAGCGCGCTCCTACCGGTGTCAGCGCACCGGTGCCGGCGCACCACCGATCAACGCGTGCGCGTAGCGCCAGTCTCCTTCACCGGCTCGCCGACATTGGTCTTCAACCACTGCTCGCTCTCGGCCAGCATCTGCATGATCGATTGCCGTGCGCGGTAGGCATGCGATTCGTTGGGCAGCATCACCAGCCGCGCGGTGCCGCCGAGGCCCTTGATCGCGGCGAACATGCGCTCGCTCTGGATCGGGAAGGTGCCGGTGTTGTTGTCGTCCTGGCCGTGGATCAGCAGCAGCGGGTCCTTGATCTTGTCGGCATAGTTGAACGGCGACATCGCCTGGTACACCGGTTGCGCCTGCCAGTAGTTGCGCTCTTCGGCCTGGAAGCCGAACGGGGTGAGCGTGCGGTTGTAGGCGCCGCTGCGCGCGATGCCGGCCTTGAACAGGCGCGTGTGCGCAAGCAGGTTGGCGGTCATGAACGCACCATAGGAATGCCCGCCGATGGCGATGTGCTGCCGGTCGGTGACCCCGCGCCGGACCACTTCGTCCACGGCGGCCTGCGCATCGGCGATGAGCTGTGGCACATAGGTGTCGTTGGGTTCGGCATCGCCTTCGCCCACGATCGGCATGGTCGGGTTGTTGAGCACCACATAGCCGATCGCCAAAAATGCCTGCGGCCCCCAGTAGCTGATGGCGTTGAAGCGGTACGGCGAGTCGGTGACCTGGCTAGCGGTGTCGGCGCTTTTGAATTCGCCCGGGTAGGCCCACATCAGCAGCGGCCGCGGGCCGTCGCGCTTGGGGTCATAGCCGGGCGGCAGCAACAGCGTGGCGGTGAGGTCCACGCCATCGGCGCGCTTGTAGCGGATCTGCTCCTTCTGCACACCGCGCAGCTGCGGCAACGGGTGCGCGAAGTGTGTCAATGCACGCGGTGCGGTTGCGCCATCCCCAAGCGTCTGCACGACATAGTTGGCCGGCTCCTCCGGCGATTCGCGGCTGAGCAGCAATCGGGTGGCCTGTGCGTCCAGCAATGCCAGTGGTGCGGAATAGGTCGGCGCCTGCGAGTGGAACAGGCGCGTGGCCTGCTTGCTGCGCAGATCGAACCGGTCCACGAACGGGCGGTCGCCTTCCGGCGAGGCGCCCTTGCCGAGCAGGAACAGGCTGTTGCCGTCTGCACTGGTCTGCAGCAAGGCGCGGCCCTTGCCATCGGCTACCGTCGCCGGCGTGCCCGGGTCCTTGTAGCGGTCCTGCGAGGAGCGGTCCCACAGCAGTTCGGGCGCGCGCTGCGGTTGATCCGGTGCGATGCGCCACTGCTTGGTGCGGCGGGTCTTCCACCAGCTCTCGCTCACGATCGCCAGGTCGCCGCGGCCCCATTGAATGCCGTCGAACCGGCTACCCAGCTGTGCCAGCGTCACCGGTGCGCGGTTGAACGGTGCGGCCTGCATCCGCACCGCATCGCGGATGGTGCTCTCGCGTGCCGGGTCGCCGCCGTCCTGCGCTTCGGCCCACACCAAGGTGGCCGGTGCGTCGTGCCGCCAGGCGATGTCGCGCACGCCGGTGGGCACCGCATCGTTGCCGGTCGGCAGGCCTTCGACCAACGGCAGCTGCGCGATCTGGCGCACCAGCTTGCCCTGCAGGTCCAGCACCTCGATGCGGCGCGGGAAATTGTCCGCCGGCACCAGATACGAAAACGGCCGCTCAGCGCGTTCGCTCAGGACGTAACGGCCATCCGGCGACACCGACAGGTTGAGATGGATGCCGGGCGCGGCGATCGGGCGGACCTGCCCGCTCAGCGTGACGATGATCGGCTGGCCGGTGGCGTAGTACTCGAACACGCGCGCATCGGCCTCGTTGCGCAACAGGTCCTGATAGGTCGGCAGCGAGCGCACCCCGGCAGCGGCGCTGGTCTGCTGGATCGCCGGGCCGGCCGGTGTCGCATCGCGGGTCGGCGGCGCGCCCTGCCCGGCCACCTGTTGTTGCAGCAGCAGCGCGCTGCCATCGGGCAGCCAGCGCAGTTCGTCATCGACGGTGGTATTCAGGCCGGTCACCAGACGCCGCGCCTGCCCGGCGGCCACGTCCACCAGCCACAGTTCGTTGGCGCCACTGCTCGCGTCCTCGCGGCGGAACGCCAGATAGCGCTGATCCGGCGACCAGCTCGACGTGGCCAGCGACAGCGGCGACGGCAGTCCGGCGATCTGCCGCTCACCACCATCGGCCACCGACAACAGCCACAACTTGCTGGCAAAGGAGAACCGGCTGGCGGCAAAGGTCTTCGGGTGGATGCGCAGGCCGGCCAGCTTCAACTCGGGCTGGGCCACCTCGGCGATGTCCGGCAGTGCCGGCAACTGCAGCATCGCGGCCAGGTCGCGTTTGGGCGAGAGCTGCAGCAACGGTGCGCGCGGTGCGTCCACCACCGCCTGCAGCGCCTTGGACGGCAGCTGGTAGGCGCTGCCTGCCGCAGCGCCCGGCTGCGTCACTGTCGCGCCGGGCGCCGGGCCGGCCGCCATCGCCAACACCGGCGCGCTCAATGCCAGCGCCCCTGCCAGCGCCCATGTGTGCTGCCGCCAGCCTTGCGCATGCGGTTTCTCCTGCATTGCCCGTCCCCGGTGATGATCGACCTGCGACCATAGCAGCCGCCTGTCGGCCGCTCCCCTGCCGTTGGTTGGGGGTCATGCCACTTCAAACCGGCCAATTCATGCCGGAGGGGGGTGCTGCCGATATAATCGGCGCTCTCGTCGAGGGGCGCTGCGACCGGTAGGGCGGACTGATCCGCTTCACTGCACGAAAAGTGCAGGCAACTACGGCCAGGCTCGACCAGCAGTTACCGTTCAACGGCGCCCGGAATTGCAGACATTCGTTTGCCTACCGGAGCCATTGCATGAACGCTGTCACAAAGATTACCCCGCACGCCGATTACAAGATTGCCGACATCTCCCTGGCCGATTGGGGCCGCAAGGAGCTGGACATCGCCGAGCACGAAATGCCGGGCCTGATGTCGATCCGCCGCAAGCATGCGCAGACCAAGCCGCTGAAGGATGTGCGCATCACCGGCTCGCTGCATATGACCATCCAGACTGCGGTGCTGATCGAAACGCTCAAGGACATCGGCGCCAACGTGCGCTGGGCCTCGTGCAACATCTTCTCCACCCAGGACCATGCCGCCGCGGCGATCGCCGCCACCGGCACCCCCGTGTTCGCCTGGAAGGGCGAGACGCTGGAAGAGTACTGGGACTGCACCCTGGATGCGCTGACCTTCACCCTGCCCGACGGCACCCTCACCGGCCCGGAGCTGGTCGTGGACGACGGCGGCGACGTCACCCTGCTGATCCACAAGGGCTATGAGCTCGAAAACGGCAGCACCTGGGTCGACGAGCCGGCGTCTTCGCACGAAGAGAGCGTGATCAAGGCGCTGCTCAAGCGTGTGGCTGTCGAGCGCCCGGGCTACTGGGGCCGCGTGGTCAAGGACTGGAAGGGCGTCTCCGAAGAGACCACCACCGGCGTGCACCGCCTGTACCAGATCGCCGAAGCCGGCAAGCTGCTGATCCCGGCCATCAACGTCAACGACTCGGTCACCAAGAGCAAGTTCGACAACTTGTACGGCTGCCGCGAGTCGCTGGCCGATGGCCTCAAGCGCGCGATGGACGTGATGCTGGCCGGCAAGGTCGCCGTGGTCTGCGGCTACGGTGACGTGGGCAAGGGCAGCGCCGCCTCGCTGCGCGCCTATGGCGCCCGCGTGGTGGTCACCGAAATCGACCCGATCTGCGCGCTGCAGGCGTCGATGGAAGGCTTCGAGGTCAACACCATCGAATCCACCCTGGGCCGTGGCGACATCTATGTCACCACCACCGGCAACAAGGACATCATCACCGTCGAGCACCTGCAGGCCATGAAGGACCAGGCCATCGTGTGCAACATCGGCCACTTCGACAACGAGATCCAGGTCGATGCGCTGAATGCACTCAAGGGCGTGGAGAAGATCAACATCAAGCCGCAGGTGGACAAGTACGTGTTCCCCAACGGCAACGCGATCTTCCTGCTGGCCGACGGCCGCCTGGTCAACCTGGGTTGCGCCACCGGCCACCCGAGCTTCGTGATGTCCAACTCGTTCGCCAACCAGACCCTGGCCCAGATCGACCTGTGGGAAAAGCGCGACAGCTACGAGAAGAAGGTCTACATCCTGCCCAAGCACCTGGATGAGGAAGTGGCCCGCCTGCACCTGGAAAAGATCGGCGTGAAGCTGACCACTCTGACCAAGGACCAGGCCGATTATCTCGGCGTGCCGGTGGAAGGCCCGTTCAAGCCGGATCATTACCGCTACTGAGTCTTTGGCAAACCATCGCTATGCATGAACGGGCGCCGCGAGGCGCCCGTTTTTTTACGTGCCCAGCGCCTGACCGCGCCTCGAACGGTGCTACCGGTAGATCATGCACCGAGGGAGGCCGAGCAGCGCCTGGTGCGAGGTCGAGCATGCAGAAGAGAGAGCCGAGAAGATCGCCAGCGCGTTCGACGTGCTGGCAGGTAATCCGTTGATCGGCCGCACAGTGCATGGAGACAAGCGCGAACCGGTCATGGGCTGCGGTTCGCACGGGCATGTTGCGTCATATCGCTACGTGGATGTGACCGACACGGTGTGTCGTGATCGGTCACCGCGCGCAACGCGAGACGGGCTACGCACGCGATGCTTGAAACGCAGCGGCGCGATCATGATCAGGCTCACGGCCGCCAGTTTGCATTGGCCTCCCAGAACGCCACGCTGCGCCGGTAGGCCGCGCGGTCCAGCGGCACGCCGGAGCCGCCCTCATCCACGCCCAATGCATTGCGCAACATGGTAATCGGCGCCATCGGGATGTCTTCGGGCTCGGCGGTGTACAGACAGCCGACCACACCCCAGTCCGCATCGATCGGCGCGCCTTCCTTGGCCAGCTGTTCGCGGCTGTACAGGATCGGCACCATGTACTGCGCAACCGGCGACTCCACGCCTTCGAACCAACGCACCAGAACGGGAAGTTCCTGCGTGTTGCGCGCTTCGTAGCCCGAGCGCAGCAGGTGCCGGTTGTCTGCGGTGATCGGCACCGTCAGGCAGCGCGTGCTGGTCCAGTTGCGGTGTACGTGCAGCTGGCAGAACGGCGCGTAGCCTTCGATCACGCGCAACGGTGGGGCGTCATTGAGATGCTGGATGAACTGCTCGGGCGTGCAGTCCTGGATGGCATTGCGACGGCCATCGCGCGGAAACAGACGGGGACGGGCAAACGCGGTCAGAACGATGGACATGGCAGTGCGGGCAGCGGCAAGGCCGTCAAGGGTAACCCTTGAATGCGGTTCTCACGCGCAGGCCGGCGCTGGCAAACGGGCCGCGATGCACCGCATGCGTCGCTGCCGTTGAAGCGGGCTCACGGTTGCGCGCGTCGAGCGACGGGCCGCGTCAACGCCCGCTGCGGCGTCACCAGATCAGATCGTCCGGCACCTTGAACTGGCTGTAATAGTCATCGTCGCTGTCCGGCGCCGGCGAGCTGCCATTGCGGCCGTGATCCAGCACCACGGTTGCCGCATCGCGGCTGTAGACCTTCTCGGCGGCCGCACGCGGAATCAGCTCGAAGCCTTCGCCATGTCGCACGATCACCAGGGCGCCACTGGCAAGCTGGGTGCGCAAGGCGGGATTGACCAGCACGCTGCGGATGACGCTGCCATCGTTGAAGCGATAGTCGATCTCGCCCTCGCGCTTGACCTTGCTGGTCTCCACGATCTGGCGCACCTGGGCCAGCACTTCCTGTTTGCGCAGCTGCGCATTGCGCTCTTCGGCCAGTGTGCGATCGCGCTCGGCACGCTCGGCCTGAAGCCGTGCGGCATCCACCTTGTCGGTCTGCGCCGGCGCCACTGCGCCACCCTTGGCATGGCGCTGCTTGACCTGCTCGCGCGCGACCTTGTCCACCTGGGCTTTTTTGACCAGCCCGGCCTTGAGCAGCTGTTCTTGCAGTGGATTGCGCATGGGAGACGTCGGCAGTGAATTGGCCGCCAGTTTAGCGCGGCAGGCGGCGGGCTCCCGTCGCAGCCCCTGCCACCCCCTCCCGGCCAGCACGCCAGCCGGCCGCTGCGCCGGATGAAAGCATCGGCCGCACCACGGCATTGCCGCTACCGGAGACAAGCCGTGCCCCAACGTCATGCCGCATCGCCTGCTCACGGCACCACTCACCGATGCACGCCCTTGGGCAACTGACCATCACTGCGCAGGGAGGGTCACGGACCGCACCTGCAGTCCTGCAGCAAACATGCCCGCTCGTGGCCCGCGTACGACCTGCATCCCCGATGATGATGGCGCCGGGCCTGGCGACACCTGCGCTGGCCGAGACGGTCACCCGGCCGGTGATCTGCTACAGCAGATGCATTCGTCGCTGAAGCAGGCGCCGCGCCCCGCGTACCAGGGCAACCGCGGAGGGCTGGCAATTCTGCGACCCGGCACCCCGTTGCCGCCGAACCCTGCACGCAATTCGGCGGTTCACCGCATTGAATACGTATGCACAACACCGATGTTGCGGCGCGATGCGCGCTTAGCATCACCGCGCGCTGCACGCCGTGCGCGCGCTTTCCGGAACAGGGGCCGGAGGCCTTGAATGTGGGCATCGCCAGCTGCGCGGATGCTTGCTCCTACCGACTGGAGATCCATTCGATGCACACCCTCATTGCTCCTTCTCCGCCTTCGCTCACGCAGCGATGCACCCGCCTGTTGCTGACGGCACTGGTTCTGCTGCTGACCACTGCAAATGTGCAGGCCGATGTGATCCTGCACGCCTTCAACTGGCCGTATGCCACCGTCGAAGCACGCGCCAAGCAGATCGCCGATGCGGGCTATCGCAAGGTGCTGGTAGCACCCGCCTACCGTTCGCAAGGCAGTGCCTGGTGGGCGCGCTACCAGCCGCAGGATCTGCGCGTGATCGACGGGCCGCTCGGCGACACCGCGGCGTTTTCGCGCATGGTGCAGGCATTGGCCAACAACGGTGTGCAAACCTATGCCGACGTGGTGCTCAACCACATGGCCAACGAAGCGGCCACGCGTCCGGATCTGAACTACCCCGGCAGCGCGGTGTTGTCGCAGTACGCCGCCAATCCCGGCCGCTACGATTCGCTGCGCCTGTTCGGCACCTTGCAGTCCAATTTTTTGAGCGCCAGCGACTTCGGCCCGGCGCAATGCATCAGCAATTACAACGATGCCTACCAGGTGCGCAATTACCGCATCTGCGGCGGCGGCAGCGATCCGGGCCTGCCGGACCTGGTCGGCAACGATTGGGTGGTGCAGCAGCAGCGTGCCTATCTGCAGGCACTCAAGGGCCTGGGGGTGAGTGGCTTCCGCGTGGATGCAGCCAAGCACATGACCTTCGATCATCTCAACCGCGTGTTCGATGCAGGCATTCGCTCGGGCGTGTACGTGTTTGGCGAGGTCATCACCGGCGGCGGCAGCGGCAACGGCGATTACGACCAGTTCCTGGCGCCGTATCTGCAATCCACACCGCATGCGGCCTACGACTTCCCGTTGTTCAATGCGGTGCGCAATGCGTTCGCCATTGGCGCCAGCATGCAGCAGCTGGTGGACCCTGCTGCGTCGGGGCAGGCGTTGCCGGGCAACCGTGCGGTCACCTTTGCCATCACCCACGACATCCCCAACAACGCCGGCTTCCGCTACGCCATTCTCGACCCGGTGGACGAAACCCTGGCCTATGCCTATCTGATCGGACGCAATGGCGGCATGCCGATGGTGTACACCGACAACAACGAAAGTGGCGACAACCGCTGGGTCAACGCGTATCAGCGCGATGACCTGCGTCGCATGATCGGCTTTCACAACGGCGTACAGGGCACCGACATGCAGGTGCTGTCGTCCAGCGCCTGCCACATCCTGTTCCGCCGCGGCAGCCTCGGCATCGTGGGCATCAACAAGTGCGGCAACCCGGTCAACACCACGGTGGGCATGAACAACAGCGTGCTGTACTGGAATGCCGACTACGTGGATGCCCTGGGCTCGGGCAGCGTGGTCCGTATCTCCAGCGGCTCCTACACGTTCACGCTGCCGGCGCGGGGCGCGCGGATGTGGCGCCGCTGAACCAAGCCGCAGACCGCGCACAGCGCGCGCTCCCGCAACGTGCCCAGGTTATGTAAAGCAGACCTGGACATCGTTGCGTGCATCAGGCCATTGCAAGCAAACATCGCCTCCGCCGCCTTGCGCGCGCGGAGGCGTTTTTCATTCTGCAGCCTGCGCTTGCTCCGCTTGGTCATGCGATGAGCGGTCTGGTCAGACATGCGCCAGGTCACGATCGATACGAACTTCGCTGCAACATGAATTGATCGAAAAGACCAGGTCTTCGAACGCAACAAAACCTGCTACCGGGTGGACCTACCTCGCAGCCCGATGCATGCCGATTCATCTGCCCACCCGGCATGCAGACGGCCGACCGCGACGCGAGCGCGCCACCGTGGCAACGCACGCGATCCCGCACCCGAGGAGCAGAACCGGAGCAAGCCGATGCCCTTGTACTTCGTGCGTCACGGCGAGTCGCTCGCCAACGAACAGAACTATTTTGCCGGCGCGCAGAACTCGCCATTGACCTCGCTGGGACGTCGCCAGGCGCGGCAGGCGGCCGAGGAGGTCAGGCGCCGTGGACTGCAGTTCGACCAGGTCCACGTCTCGACGCTGGAGCGCGCACAGGCGACCGCGGCGATCATTCTCGACGGTGTGCCCGGGACGCCGCAGGTCATCTCCAGCGCGGCATTGGTGGAACGCGATTTCGGCATCTTCGCCGGCAAGAACAAGACCCTGATCAAGAAGTCGATCGGCCACCGGCTCTACGACGCCTGCTTCCATGACGCGCAAGGCGCGCCACCCGACGGCGAGCACTGGATGGACATGTACGCGCGTTGCAAGCAGTACTACGACACCGTGCTGGCGCCGCTGGACCGCCAGGGCAAGCAGGTGCTGGTGGTGGCGCACAAATACATCGTCGAGGTGTTCGCCCTGATCGCCTCCGGCCTGCCGCCTGCCGACTACATCGACTTCCGGCTTCCCAACTCGCGGCCGCTGTCGTGGGACGAACTCAAACACATGACCGCACGCAGTTCATCGCGCATGAACTACCTGGGCGAGCAGACCGAAATCCATTTACTGCAATGGATGCTGATTGCCGCAGTGGCCGGCTTTGCGCTGTCGTGCCTGGGCGTGTCGCTCCCGCATGGCATCAGCTCCGCCGCCATCGTGGCGCTGCTGGCCGCCAATGCGTTTTTCCTGTCGGTGCGTATCGAACCTGACGCGATGCGACTGACCCGCGGCCCGGAGAACGTCGCGCTCAGCGTGATCAGTGTGGCGCGCGCACTGATTGCGATGGTGCTGCTTACCCAGTTCGACAACGCGTGGATGCACGTCCTGGGCCTGTTGCTGATCGTGCCACCGGCGCTCTCGGTGCCGACCTTTTCGCTGGCGCGCGGCGGCGACTATTTCTTTGCCGCGCGCTATACCCTGGTGCTGTCGATGCTGTTGCCGGTGGTGCTGTTGCTGCTGTTCCTGGATCACCGCGAGGTCCTGGGCAATGCGCATGCACTGGAGCGGTATTTCGTGGTGCTGCTGCTTGCGCTCGCCCTGCCCTGCCTGCTGGCACAGGGCTGGCGGCGTGCGCGTCCGATCGCTGCGGGCAAGCTGGCAACCAACTGGGGCTGGGTCGGCTCACTGACGATGGTGCCGATGGCCTTGCTGGTCGCGCTACGCGCCGGTGGCCCCGCGTTGACGGATGCATTGGCGCATGGCGGCTGGCGGGCCTGGGGCGCACTGCTGTTGCCGTTTGCGCTGCTGCTGACATGCCGGCTGGGCAGCGCGGCGTCCCTGTACGTGCATCAGCGCGTCACCGGCAAGCGCATCGGCGCGGCCATCCGCTCCGATATCCATCTGCTGCAGACATCGCCCAACATCTTCCTGTGGCTGAGCCTATTGCTGCCAGGCACCTTCGCGCATGCGCCCACCCTGGTGGCCGGCACGCTGCTGAGCTTCTTCGCCTTCGCGCTCCTGGATGAAACCTGGGTCGTGCGGCGCTTCCGCGCGCAGATCAAGCCTGCGTTGCAGCAGCACCCTGCGCGCGCCACGACGGCGGCTTCGCCGCCCGGCACACCAGGCGACGTCGCACTGGACAGCCGATGACGCGGCCCGCCTCAGGCGCGGCGATCACCGCGCCCGGGGCGGCCATCACGATGAGCGCCATGTTCAATGAAGGCAGCCATCGGCATCGTTGCGGATCGCTGCGGCCTGCAGTTACCAGGCGAACGGCGCGGTGACCTTGCGTGCACCGAGCAGGAACGCATCGGCCACATGCACGAACGGTGCGACATCCACGTCCGAGTCGCCCGCGCGCACCAGCTGCACAAAACGCCGGTACAGCCCATCGTATTCACTGGATGCCGGCACTGCCTGCGGCTGCCCGTCGATGCTCAGCTTGGCGCCGCCTTCGCTGAGCACGAGCAGCCCCTGCGTGGTTTCCACCTCGATGTCCCAGCGCTGATGACCGGTCTGCAGGAAATCGAATTCCGCCGTTACCGGCACGCCGGCGGTATCGACGAAGGCGAGCCGGGCAGACAGCGGTGCCTGGCGGTTTTCCGGCGTGTGCAGCTCGGCCTCGCGCAGGGCGAAGGGGCGCGGCAGCAGATGCGTGACGATGGACAAGGCGTTGATGCCGGGATCGAACACGCCCATGCCGCCGGGTTCAAGAATCCAGTCCTGCCCGGGGTGCCAGTGGCGGATGTCTTCCTTCCAGGTGATGTGCGTCCGCACGATCTGCTTGTCGGCCAGCCACGCACGCGCAGGCTCCACGCCGGCCGCGCAGCGCGAATGCCAGCTGGTGAACAGGCTGCGCTGCGCATGCTGCGCCACAGTGCGCAGATCGTTGATCTCGGCGAGCGTGGCCGCCGGCGGCTTTTCCAGGAAGACATGCCGGCCAGCCGTCAACGCCGCTTGCGCTAACGCATGTCGCCCAACCGGCGGCGTGCACAACGCGACCGCTTCCAACTCCGGATGCGCGGCAAACGCCTCATCCAGGGTTTGATACGCCGGTACGCCGTCGACCGTGCCATGCCGGCTTACCGTGGCCACCAACTGCACATCGGGGCGCGCGGCAATGGTCGGCACGTGTTGATCGCGGGCGATCTTGCCGATCCCCACCAGGGCAATGCGCAATGCGTCTGGATGCTTCATCGAAACCTTCGTACTGATAAGGAGAGCGGCGACACGATCGACTGATCGCGCACCATGGGGCAGCGCAGCCGTGGGCCGCGTCCGCCAGCGCGATGCAGTGTACGGTCAGCGCGCAGCCCACCGCGAGACATCGCTCCTGCTTGTTTTGCTATACCTGCCCCAGCCGGCGATGCCGGCGTGCTTGCCATCCCGGCGATGGCGATCTGCAAGCGCCGGCATTCCCGCGCCAGCCAGCGGCATGGTCCTGTCCTGCGATTGACCTCACCGTCGATGCAGCCCAGCATCGCCGCCGGCACGCCGATGTGCCGTCGTCACGAAGGCCGCTCCGATGTTGCACCACGTTTCGCTGGGCGTTCGCGCAATCGAGGCATCTGTCGTGTTTTACGACGCCGTTCTGGGGGCGCTGGGCCATGTGCGGGTGTGGTCCGATCTGGAGCCGGGCACGCTCGACCAGGCCGTGGGCTACGGCAGACCCGGCGGCGAAGACAGCCTGGCATTGAAGCAACGGCCGGCCACGCACTGCGCGCCAGGAGACGGCTTCCACCTGGCCTTCGCCGCGATCGATGCAGCAGCGGTGGATGCCTTTCACCGGGCAGCGCTGCAACACGGCGGCCGTTGCAACGGTGCACCCGGTCTGCGGCCGGATTACGGCAGCAGCTACTACGCCGCCTTTGTCATCGACCCCGACGGCCACCATCTGGAAGCGGTGCGAGCAGGCACGCGATAAACCGCCCGGCGCCGCGTCGTTGCATGAGCATCAGCAGCCTGGCCTACGGTCGCATCGCCAGGCTGCTGACCGCGTGCGCTCACATTTCCAGCACTACCTTGCCCAGGTGGCTGCCCTGCTCCAGATAGCGGTGCGCGGCGGCGGCCTCGCTGAGCGGGAACCGCTTGTCGATCAGCACGCGGATCTTGCCCTGTTCGATCCAGGGCCACACCACGCGTTCGACCTCTGCTGCGAGCCGCGCCTTTTCATCGGCATTGCGCGGGCGCAGGGTCGAGCCGGTCAGGATGGCCTGCTTGCGCATTAGCTGCGGGATCGGCACCTCGATGGTGGACCCGGCCTGCGAGGCGATATAGACGATGCGTCCGCGCGGGTTGAGCGCGTCCAGCGTCTGCACAAAGACGGCTGCACCCACCATGTCGAGCGCCACATCCACTCCGGCGTGCGCCTTAGCCACGTCGACGAACGACTCACGGGTGGAGTCGATGGCGATATCGGCGCCCAGCTCGCGCGCCTGCGCCGCCTTGGCTGCCGAGCGTGCGGTGGCCAGCACGTGCGCACCGGCAGCCTTGGCCATCTGGATGGCGGTGACGCCGATTCCGGACGTCGCCCCATGCAGCAGCAGCCATTGGCCGGCTGCCAGCTGGCCATGTTCGAACAGGTTGGTGTAGGCGGTGAAGATGGTCTCCGGCAGCGCGGCCGCCTGCACCAGATCCATGCCTGCAGGAATCGGCAGCACATGACGCGCATCGACCGCGGCGTATTGCGCGTACCCGCCGCCGCCCAGCAAGGCGCAGACACGGTCGCCGACCTTCCAGCGACCGGCGGGCTCCACGATCTCGCCGGCAACTTCCAGGCCCAGCGTTTCCGGCGCTCCCGGCGGCGGCGGATAGTGGCCGGCGCGTTGCAGCAGATCGGGGCGATTGATGCCGGCGGCATGCACGCGGATCAGCACCTGCCCCGGTGCCGCACGCGGGAGCGGTTGCTCGGTGGCGTACAGCGCATCGGCGTCGCCCTTGCCATCGCGGATGGCGATGGCGGTCATCGTGGTGTCGCTCATGCAGGCGCTCCGTTGAGGGGCGCCCAGTGTAGGCAGGCAGACGTCAACGTGTGGCGCAGATGCCGCGCACCTTGCATCGCGCGCCTGCGCAGCATCATCCGCCACCAGATATGCATTCATCGCGATGAAGCGATAGTATGCCGGCACGATCCGCAGAAGCCGCCGCGATGACGCATCTCAGTTTCGAGTTCTATCCGCCCAAGACCGACGACCAGCGCGCGCAGCTGGACCGCACCGCGGCCAGGTTGAAAGGCTACGCGCCGGAATATGTCTCGTGCACCTTCGGTGCCGGCGGCTCCACGCTCAGCTACACCTCCGAGACGGTGCGCCACCTCAAGCAGAAGCACGGGTTCGAAGCGGCGCCACACCTGTCCTGCGTCGGCGGCAGCCGCCAGGAGATTCGCGAACTGCTCAAGTTGTATCGCGCCATCGGCTGCACCCGCATCGTGGCGCTGCGCGGCGACCTGCCCTCGGGCATGGGCCATCCCGGCGACCTGCGCTACGCCTCGGACCTGATCGCCTTCATCCGCGCCGAGCACGGCGATGCCTTCCGGATCGAAGTGGGCGCCTATCCGGAAACCCATCCGCAGGCGGCCGATGCGCTGAGCGATCTGCGCTATTTCAAGGCCAAGGTGGATGCCGGCGCGGATGCGGCCATCACCCAGTATTTCTACAACGCCGATGCCTACTTCCATTTCCGCGATGCGGTACAGCGCATGGGCGTGGCGATCCCGATCATTCCCGGCATCATGCCGATCTCCAATTTTTCGCAATTGCGGCGCTTTTCCGAGCAGTGCGGCGCGGAGATTCCGCGCTGGATCGGCAAGAAGATGCAGTCCTATGGCGACGATGCCGACGCGGTGCGTGCCTTCGGTGCGGAAGTGGTGGCCACGTTGTGCCAGCGCCTGATCGCCGGCGGCGCGCCGGCGCTGCACTTCTACACGCTCAACCTGGCCAAGCCGACCACCCAGGTGCTGCAGCTGCTCGGTCGCTGAGCGCAGCAGCGCACCTGGCCACGGGCAATGCGCCGCACGTGCGTTACCCTCGCCGCCGGCTCGCACTTGCGGCGCACGGCACAAGTCGGTAACCGGCAGGCCTGCCGCATCGGGGGCTGACATCAAGTCCACCACGTAGGCGTGGCCGGCAGCACCAGACCCGGAAGGCCATGAATCCTGGTGTTTGTCGCCAGCTCACACGTGGCCGGCTACGCTGCGCGGATGCCCCGCATCCTGCCCATGCTGTTGCTGCTGCTTGGCCTGTCTGCCGCTACCGGCGTGCAGGCACAGGAGATCCGTCGCTGCGTGACGCCGGATGGGCAGACCATGTTCACCGACCGCCGCTGCGAAGATGTGGGCGCCGCTACGCGCGCGCCACCTGCCCCGCGCGCGCCGGGCAACACCGGGCTGCATCGCTATGGCTGCCCCCGGCGGCTGAGCGAGCTGGTGACGTTGCTGCAAACCGCCGTAGACAGCCGCGACGTCAATCGATTGTCCAGCCTGTACTTGTGGAGCGGGCAATCCGACGCGGCGGCCAACCAGGTGCTGAGCCGGCTGGAGGCCATCGTGCAACGCCCCTTGCTGGACATCGTGCCGATGTATCCGCAAAGCGACCCGCCCACCTGGGACGTAGACAACACCGCAACAACACCCTCGCTGGACGGCAGCGCAATCGATGCGCCCTTGCCGGCACCCACGCGTCCCCGCCCATGGGGATTGCGCCTGGAACAGAACCTAGCCAGCGGCACTCCGGCGCGCAGCGTGTTGCGGCTCCGCCGGCAGTACAACTGCTTCTGGGTGACGTTCTAGCGCAGCGCGCCCTTGAAGGACGCCAGCGGATTGCATGGGCGAAGTGCCTGCGTCGGTGGAGCGTATCGGCTCCGGGAGTCCGTTGGACCCCATGCCTCGGGAGGTGACGCCTGCAGGCTACGCGGCAAGCCGGTCCATGATCTGTGCAGCCGCCTGCTGCGGGTTCGGCCCGGCGCTGTCGATCATCCAATGCAGCTCGGTCCACACCGCGTATTCATGCGCGAGTACGGAGGACCAATCCGGCACGCGCAGTCCGACCACGTCGCTCCGACGCGATTCCACGCGCTGCCGATGCATCTTGCGATCGCTGCACACTACTTCGATTTCCAGCAGGCGGCTGCGTGTGCGGCGTGCTACATCACGCCACGCATCACGGGTAACCGGCAAGGGGTTCACGCAATCGGCGACCACCACGTGACCCGGCTGCAGATTGGCCGCGGCAAGCGCGTACGCGGTCATGTAGCCGGCTGCTCCGACGTCGTTGGCAAGTGCACCACTTTCGCGCAGTGCCTGCTCGATCGTATCGATACGCAAATAAAACGCAGTGCATTGCGTCAGCAGGGCCTGAGCAATGGAACTCTTGCCGACGCCCGGCAATCCGCCGAACACCACCAAGGTTGCTGACGACGCAGTCACTGCGGCCACAGCGCGCGAATCGCCGCAATACCTTGTGCGCCGTGGGAACGCGCTTCGCGCAGGTCGTCGGCCTGCATCCCGCCGAGTGCGTAGATCGGCAGCGCGACCTGCTCGCGCAAGCGTTCAAATCCGTCCCATCCCAACGGCGTCGCGCCTGGATGCGACGCCGTCGCCTGCACCGGCCCCAGCACCGCAAAATCACAGCCGAGCCGTTGCGCGTGACGCAGATCCTCCAGGCCATGGCACGACGCGGCGACGACCTGTTCGGCTGGCAACGGACGCTCCTGCAAGGTGGCAAGTTGCTCCGAGCCCAGATGCACGCCGATGCCGAGCTCCCCGGCCAGCGCGATGTCGCGGTTGAGCAGCAGCTGCGCGCGTGCACGACCACGCAAGCCCATCGCCTGTTGCAGCAAGGCCCTCCAGCGCGCGGGCTCGGCCTGCCGTGCGCGCAACTGGATGCGCGTGAGTCCGCTTTGCAAGGCGCGCTCCAAACCTTCCAGCCATAACGCAGCGTCATCGGGTTCGGGGGTGATCAGATAATGGTCGGGCTGACGCAGCACGCCCACCACCGGCACGTCGGCCGGCGGCATCGAATAGCGGGCAAGCTTGTCGGCCGCCACCCAGGTCATCGCCTGGCCCTCGCGTCCGCGCGGGCTGCCTTTCCAGGCAGTGATGTGGCGCACCTCCAGACGCAGCCGCTTGTCCGGATACAGCTGCGGCACCTCCATGACCCACTCGCCTACCTGCGCCTCGATGCCCAGCTCTTCGTTGAGCTCACGCACCAGCGCCTGCTCGGAGGTTTCGCCAGGTTCGCGCTTGCCACCAGGGAACTCCCACAGCCCCGGCATGTCGCGGGTTTCAGTGCGGCGGGTCAACAGGATCCGACCGCGGGGGTCGGTGATCACGCCGGCAACGACGTGAATGGATCGAAGGGAATCGGGCATGGCGCAAGAGTGCCGCGAGTGGGCCACTCGGCGCAATCGCTTGAGGGCTGGGATGCGTGATGCGGGATTGGCTAACGCCTGTATTGCACCAGCTGTTACAAATCCCCAATCACGAATCCCCAATCCCGGCTTCACAAAGGCTGCCCGATTCGCCACAGCACGCCGCTGGGATCGTGCAAGGTGAAATCGCGCGCCCCAGGGCCGGTCTTCTGGAGCGCTGAAGCTCACACTGAACTGCGCATCCAGGCCGATGTCGTGCACGTGCTGCCACCAGGCGTCGGCATCGTCCACCCACAGATGCAGCATCAGGTTCTCCGCCAACTCGCGCACGTAAAAATCCTGCAGCAAGAACGCGCACTGCGCGCCATGCCGAAAGCAGGTCACATTGCCGACCTCGTCTTCCTGCACGAATCCGAGCCCGCGATAGAACCGCTGCGACACCGCGTAATCGCGCGCAGGCACGAAGACCTTCAGTTGCTGGCTGGACAGCTGCGACATGACCGCACTCCACGCAGGACGGGCAATGAGCATACGCCCCGCAATCGCACAGACGCAGCAGCGTGACGCACGGCGGCACAGGTAACGCATCAAGCGATTTACGACTGCGTAGCTGCAGCTCACGCTCACCAGAGTAGGCGTCTTGAACGCGCGGTTCTGGCGTTGATGCCGTGGTATCCCACCGAATGCCGACCGACTCAACCAGCAACACTGTTACCAGGAAGTCGGCCCAACGCACGCAGGATCGGGAAGCAGGACCTTGCGCCCAGCCTCCAACATTCACCGCTCACTTTTCAAACAATTTCCACTTCTCAAGAGCCCCACCAACTCCCCGTAAGCAGAGCCCCCCTTGGTAAGGCCTGATTAGCGCTGTGTCTCAGCTGGTGATGCAGCCTGGGTTTAGAACTGCAGGATCTTCAGTGAGATACGACGATGACGTTCAATCGGATCCAGTTCCAGAAGGGGCTTTCGATTCCAGCTTTTCTGAGCCGCTATGGCTCGCAGGCGCAATGTGTCGAGGCGTTGATGCAAGCCAGATGGCCCAATGGCTTCGTGTGTCCGCAGTGCGGGTACACGCATGCCAGTCGGTTTGAACGAGGCCGCCAGCAGCTGTGGCAATGTACGCGCTGCCGGGTACAGACCAGCTTGACCGCCGGCACGCCGATGGCAGACACCAAGCTTCCCTTGCAGGTGTGGTGGCTGGCCATCTATCTGGTGAGCCAAGCCAAGAACGGAATTGCTGCGCTGGAACTGGCTCGGCAGCTGGGCGTCTGTTATCGCACTGCATGGCGGATCAAGCACAAAGTGATGGCGGCGATGGCCGATCGCGAGCAGTCACGCCGGCTTGAGGGGGAGGTCCAGATCGATGATGCCTATCTGGGCGGGGAACGCGCCGGTGGTCCCGGAGAACCGCAGTGGCGCAACAAAGTGCCGTTTATCGCAGCGGTTTCCTTGCAGCACGGGCGCCCGCATTACCTGCGTCTGGATGTGGTCTCCAGCTTCCGAAGAAGCGTCGTGCACACCTGGGCCCAGCAGGCACTGGCACCGGGCACCCATGTGGTCAGTGACGGGCTGACCGCCTTCACCGGCGTGGTCTGGGCAGGCCTGACCCACGATGCCATCGTGACCGGAGGCGGCCGCAAGGGCGCCCAGCAGCCTCGTCTGCGTTGGATCAACACGATCCTGGGCAATCTCAAAACCGCCCTTAGCGGCACCCACCATGCGGTGAACTTCGCGAAATACGGCGCGCGCTACCTGCATGCGCATGCCTACCGGTTCAATCGCCGCTTCGACCTGGCCGCCATGGTGCCGCGTCTCGCCAGCGCCTTCGCCAGCGCGGGAAGGCGCACAGAGCGGCAACTACGTACGCCCAGCTGAGACACAGCGCTAATCAGGTTGGTAAGGGGGGCGCGCCGAAGGCGCAGGGGATCGGAAGCAACACCGTGAGCCCGCTACCCGCGTTGCGGATAGCGGGTGAGCAGCCCGCAAAGCGGGCTGCTCCACGGTCAACTCAGCTCAGCTGAGCTGACCGTGGCAGTGCTTGTACTTCTTGCCGCTGCCGCAGGGGCACGGGTCGTTGCGGCCGACCTTGGGTTCGTCGCGGGTGACCTGCGAGACCGGTACCGGGGCGTTGGCGCCCTGCATCTGTTCCACTTCTTCGTCGGCACCATAGCCGCCGGCATCCTGGTGCTGGAACTGCGAAGCCATCAGGCGGGCTTCAGCCTGGCGACGCTCCTGCTCTTCCAGTTCGGCCACTTCGTCTTCGCTGCGGATGCGCACGCGCGCCAGCAGGTTGATTACCTCGCGCTTGACGTTCTCCAGCATTTCGGAGAACAGCTCGAAGGCTTCCTTCTTGTATTCCTGCTTGGGCTGCTTCTGCGCGTAACCACGCAGGTAGATGCCCTGGCGCAGGTAATCCATCTTGGCCAGATGCTCCTTCCAGCCCTGGTCGAGCACGGTCAGCATCACGTGCTTTTCCAATGCGCGCATGGTGTCGTTGCCCACGGCCGCTTCCTTCTCGGCAAAGTGCGCGTCCACCGCTGCCTGCACCTTGGCGGCAATCTGTTCGGCGTCCAGTTCTTCCTGGGTGCGTGCCATTTCGCGCAACGCAAGCGGCATGCCCAGTTCCGATTCCAGCGTGGCTTCCAGGCCCTGCAGGTCCCACTGTTCGTCCACCGAGTTGGGCGGCACGAAGCGTGCGACCAGGTCGTAGATCACATCGCCGCGGATGCCGTCGACGTTGTCCTTGACCGATTCGGCATCCAGCAACTCGTCGCGCTGGGCGTAGATCACCTTGCGCTGGTCGTTGTTGACGTCGTCGAAATCCAGCAGGTTCTTGCGGATGTCGAAGTTGTGCGCTTCCACCTTGCGCTGCGCCTTTTCGATCTGCCGGCTGACTAGGCGATCTTCGATGACGTCGTCTTCCTTCATGCCCATCATGCGCATCGCCTTCTGCACCCAGTCCGAGGCGAAGATGCGCATCAGGTTGTCTTCCAGCGACAGATAGAAGCGCGACGACCCCGGGTCGCCCTGACGACCGGCACGGCCGCGCAGCTGGTTGTCGATACGGCGCGATTCGTGGCGCTCGGTCCCGATGATGTGCAGGCCGCCGGCCGCCTTGACCGCGTCGTGCCGACGCTGCCATTCGGTCTTGACTTGGAAGCGCGCTTCTTCGGTCGCCTCCTCGCCGAGTGCGTGGTATTCGGACTCGAGCGACCCACCCAGCACGATGTCGGTACCGCGACCGGCCATGTTGGTGGCAATGGTCACCGCGCCCGGCTGGCCGGCGTTGGCCACGATGGTGGCTTCGCGCTCGTGCTGCTTGGCGTTGAGCACTTCGTGCTTCACGCCCGCCTTGCGCAGATGCTCGGAGAGCATCTCCGAGGTTTCGATCGAGGTGGTACCCACCAGCACCGGCTGGCCGCGCTTGGCGCAGTCTTCGATATCGGCCAGCACCGCATTGAACTTGCCCTTGCGGTTGAGGAACACCTGGTCCGGATGATCCTTTCGCACGGTCGGGCGGTTGGTCGGGATCACCACCACTTCCAGCCCGTAGATGCTCTGGAATTCGTAGGCTTCGGTATCGGCCGTACCCGTCATGCCGGACAGCTTCTTGTACATGCGGAACAGGTTCTGGAAGGTGATGCTGGCCAGCGTCTGGTTCTCGCGCTGGACCGGCACGCCTTCCTTGGCCTCGACCGCCTGGTGCAGGCCGTCGGACCAGCGCCGCCCGGACAGCGTGCGGCCGGTAAATTCGTCGACGATGACCACTTCGCCATCGCGCACGATGTAGTCCACATCGCGCTGATAGATCGCATGCGCACGCAGCGCGGCGTTGAGGTGGTGCACCACGCTCAGGTTCTGCGCGGCATACAGGCCGTCTTCGGCATTTTCCAGGATGCCGGCCTGCATCAGCAGTTCTTCGGCGTGACCCATGCCCGCCTCAGACAGATGCACCTGCTTGCCCTTCTCGTCGATCCAGTAATCGCCCTCGCCTTCCTCGCTTTCCTGCTTGGTCAGCTGCGGCACGATGCGGTTGACGCGGATGTACAGCTCCGGCGACTCGTCGGCCGGGCCGGAAATGATCAGCGGGGTGCGCGCTTCGTCGATCAGGATCGAGTCGACTTCGTCGACGATGGCGTAATGCAGGTTGCGCTGGTAACGGTCGGCCCGCGACAGCGCCATGTTGTCGCGCAGATAGTCGAAGCCGAACTCGTTGTTGGTGCCGTAGGTGATGTCGGCAGCGTAGGCGGCGTGCTTGTCGCTATGCGGCATGCCCGGGTACACCACGCCCACGCTCAGGCCCAGCCAGTTGTACAACTTGCCCATCTGCGCGGAGTCGCGACGCGCCAGGTAGTCGTTGACCGTGACCACATGCACGCCCTCGCCCTGCAGCGCGTTGAGGTACACCGGCAGGGTCGCCACCAGAGTCTTGCCTTCGCCGGTGCGCATCTCGGCGATCTTGCCCAGGTGCAGCACCATGCCGCCGATCAGCTGCACATCGTAATGGCGCATGCCCAGCACGCGGCGGCTGGCCTCGCGGCACACCGCAAAGGCTTCGGCCAGGATCTTGTCCAGGGACTCGCCGGCGGCAAGCCGCTGCTTGAACTCCGGGGTCTTGGCTTGCAGCTCGGCGTCGGAGAGCTTCTCGATCGTCGGCTCCAGCGCATTGATCTGGGTGACGAGGCGGTTGAGCTGGCGCAGCTGGCGTTCGTTACGACTGCCAAAGACACGGGTAAGCAGACTGTTGATCATTGAAGAAACCGGTTGAAAAGGAACGGTTTGACCGACGCCGGTCCCCAAGACCCGACCGCCGTAAACGAAACAGGGCGCACTGCGCCCTGTCATGGCAACACCCTATTGTAGCTTGGGGCGAGCCTTCACGAATCAAGCAGCTCCGCGGGAGCCTGCCATGCCTTCGTCAACCGCGCCCTCGGCGCCCCACCGGCGTGTTGGTGTCGCCCAGGAACTTGCGCGGATTGACCACGCGCCCGTCCGCCCAGACCTCGAAATGCACGTGTGCCCCGGTGGACCGGCCGCTGGAACCGGCCCTGGCCACCTGCTGGCCGGCACGGACCAGGTCGCCCACCTTCACCACCAGCCGCGAGTTGTGCGCATAGCGGGTCACGTAGCCGTTGCCGTGGTCCACCTCGACCACATTGCCGTAGCCGCCGCGCACGCCGGCATAGCTGACCACGCCGTCGGCGACCGACATCACCGGGTCGCCCACGTTGGCATGGAAATCCACACCCTTGTGGAAGGCCGAGCCGCCATCGAAAGGATCGGCGCGGCCGCCAAAGCCGGAGGTGATGTAGGTGTTGCGAATCGGCATCCGCGACGGCACCGCGTTCTGCTCGAGCTGATGATCGAACATCAGCGAGGCCAGCACGTTCAGTTGCTGCCCGGAGGCGGAAAACTGCTGTTCGACCTGGCCCAACGTCTCGGTGAGCTCTTTCACCGGCATGTCGCTGACCGGCTCGTCGCCGCCACCGACGCCGACCGGCTCGTCGAAGTCGAACTCCCCGTCCTTCAGCTTGCCCATTTCGGTCAACCGCTCACCCAGCGCATTGAGGCGGGTGGCCTGCGCCTGCAGCTCGCCCATGCGGGCCGCCAGCGCGTTGACCTGCGCCTGCGAGGCGCGCTGCGCCTGGGCCAGCTCGACCTGCTGCTGCGCGACCTTGGCCTGAAGCGCGGAATTGGTCACCATGCCGGTCGCGGTACTGGCGCCGACGCCCATCAGCATGCCCAGGCCAAGTACCGCGCCAAGGACGACCATCGGCCGATCTGCGGCAAAGCCCTGGATCTGCCGGGTCAATCGTTCTGCCCGTGTCTGACGGGATTTGATTACAACTTTTTTCAACGCCATATGAGTGTCATGTCCAAGCCCAAGTCCAACGCACGCAACCCCTCCACACCACAACCGGCCATCGAGGCCGCGCTGGGGGAAAAGGCTGGCGACCCGTTGCGCCGGGCCTTGTGGCTCGATGCGCTGGACCGGCAGTTGCGTCCCCTGTTACCGCCCCATCTGACCACCCGTTGCCGGTTGGCCAATGTCCGAGGCGAACAGCTCGTTTTTCTGGTTGATTCACCGATCTGGCATGCCAAGGTGCGGCTTGCCGAGACCCAACTCCTTGATGCCGCCCGATCCCTCGGATTGAAGGCCACCGCAGTGACCGTCAAGACAGCAAGCACTCCGCTGCATTCCCCAACACAGCAGAACCGCGACCGTCCACGGCCGGTATCCGAAGCCACGCACAAAGGTCTGCGCGAAGCGCTGGCGTCCTTGCAGGACGTCTTACCGACCAAGCGGTGACGTCCTGGCCGCCCTCTCGAAGCGACCGCCTGTGCGTGAAAAGATTGCGAAGACACGCACGACCCGACGCATCCTAGCGGGCGTGGAGGCCGCAGGAGTTAGAGAAGCCTTAAATAAAAGTTAAGAACCGGCCCAAAATCTAACGGAGTTCACACTTTGAATGCCGATTGCGGCATTCCCTGACACAAACGCTGCCGAATGCTCGGCTGCGCCGGGGCAGATGGCACGCGTGACACGACCAGCGGATGCCGGGCGCTGCAACGCTGGGCCTTGGCCGCGCCCGTCGCCCGCTGCGGAGGGTTCGATCAGTGCCTTCAGGCGTAGACAGGGCTGGCGTAGGTGACCGGCGGCTGCTGGGACCCTTGCGGGTAGCTCACCCATTCCCAGGCAGCCTGATCCGCCAGCAGGGCGCGCACCAGCTTGTTGTTGAGCGCGTGGCCGGACTTGAAGCCTTCGTAGGCACCCAGGATGGCGCCGCCGGCCAGATACAGGTCGCCAATGGCGTCCAGGATCTTGTGGCGGACGAATTCGTTGGTGTAGCGCAGGCCGTCCTCGTTGAGCACGCGAAACTCGTCCAGCACGATGGCGTTGTCCATCGAACCGCCCAGGCCCAGATTGCGCTCGCGCATGTATTCCAGGTCGCGCATGAAGCCGAAGGTGCGCGCGCGCGAGATTTCCTTGACGTACGCCGAGGTGGAGAACTCGATTTCCTGGCGCGACTGCTTGGCCGGGATCATCGGGTGGTTGAATTCGATGGTGAAGCCCAGCTTGTAGCCGTCATACGGCTCGAAGCGCGCGACCTTGTCGCCCTCGCGCACTTCCACCGGCTGTTTGATGCGGATGAAACGCTTGGGCTTGTCCTGCTCGACGATGCCTGCCGACTGCAGCAGGAACACGAACGGGCCGGACGAGCCATCCATGATCGGCAACTCGGCCGACGACAGTTCGACGATGACATTGTCCACGCCCAGCCCGGCCAGCGCCGACATCAGGTGCTCGACGGTCTGGATCTTGGCGCCGTTGCAGGTCAGACCGGTACACAGCGTGGTCTCGGTGACCAGCTCCGCATCGGCAGGCACTTCGACCACCGGCTCCAGGTCCACACGTCGGAACACCACGCCATGGTCGACCGGGGCCGGTCGCAGCGTCATATAGACCTTGTCGCCGCTGTGGAGGCCGACGCCGGTGGCGCGAATGGTGTTCTTGAGGGTGCGTTGCTGGGTCATATGCGAAGTCTGGGGGAACAATGCAGACAGACGCTGAACCGGCTGTCTAATCCGTTGAGATTATCCGAATTTTAACAAGTTGCGCGTGACGAGCGCTGTAATCCTGCGGTCACGCCAGTGCAAAAGCTGCCGGACCGTCACCGATCCGGCAGAAAGGACATGGCATTACAGCCCGAGGCAACCCCCGGGTGGGACGGGCGACGCCGCCGTGGCGGCGCCGCCGGCGCCCCTCAGTCGGCCTGGCGGCGCAGGAACGCCGGAATGTCCAGGTAATCGTTGGGCAGGTCTGCGGCCGGCGGTGCGGAATTGCCGGTGCTGTGGCTGCTGCCGACCGAATCGCTGCTCGGGCGACGCAGGCCCAGACCCATGCTGCCGCCGACGGCTTTGGACACTGCATCGCCGCTGGAGGCGTCGAAGTCGCCGAACTCCGGCTGGCCGGTGGTGGCGTTGCGCACCAGCTTGATCGGGGCGCGCTGGTCCGGACGCTGGGTCTGACGTGCAACCGCACGGTTCAGGCCGGTGGCGACCACGGTCACGCGCACTTCGTCCTGCATGTCCGGGTCGAGCACGGTGCCCACGACCACGGTCGCATCTTCGGAAGCGAACGCTTCGATGGTGCGGCCGATCTCGTCGAACTCGGACATGGTGAAATCCGGGCCGGCGGTGATGTTGACCAGGATGCCGTTGGCACCGGCCAGGTTCACATCGTCCAGCAGCGGGTTCTGGATGGCGGCTTCGGCGGCGGCCTGCGCGCGGTCATCGCCACGTGCCGAGCCGGTGCCCATCATGGCCAGACCCATTTCCGACATCACGGTGCGCACGTCGGCGAAGTCGACGTTGATCAGGCCCGGACGCACGATCAGGTCGGCGATGCCCTGCACGGCACCCTGGAGCACGTCGTTGGCCGCACGGAATGCCTGGATCATGGTGGCGTTGCGGCCCAGCACGGTGATCAGCTTTTCATTGGGGATGGTGATCAGCGAATCGCAATGCTGGCTCAACTCTTCGATGCCCTTCAGCGCCACCTGCATGCGGCGACGGCCTTCGAACGGGAACGGCTTGGTGACCACGGCCACGGTCAGGATGCCCATTTCCTTGGCCAGCTGCGCCACCACCGGCGCGGCACCGGTGCCGGTACCGCCGCCCATGCCGGCGGTGATGAAGACCATGTCCGCACCCTGCAGCGCGTCCATGATGCGCTCGCGATCTTCCAGCGCGGCCTGACGGCCGACTTCCGGATTGGCGCCTGCGCCCAGGCCCTTGGTGACGTTGGTGCCGAGCTGCAGCTGCAACTTGGCGCCGCAGTTCTTGATCGCCTGCGAGTCGGTGTTGGCGGTGATGAATTCCACGCCATCGACATTGGTGTTGACCATGTGCGCGACGGCATTGCCGCCACCGCCGCCGACGCCAACGACCTTGATGACCGCGTTGGGAGCCATTTTTTCAATCAGTTCGAAATGTGCCATGTCAGTGTCCTCTTGAGCCGGGATTGGGGAGTGGGGATTGGGGATTCGCAAAAGCGCTGGTCCCTGCCCTACTCCGCATCACGGCGAGTGTTGTTGTTTGAAAGTCGGGCCTCGGTTGCGCGGTCATCGATGCGCTATGCGCTCAACGACTCACCACACCTGCTCCTCGACGCAATGCCTGCAAAAAAGTTTACCGCCTACCTGCTCGCCGCTCTCTACTTATCTTCGCCGCCGCCCTGCTTTTCTTTCGCTCTTTCCAATCCCGAATCTCAAATCCCGAATCCCGGCCTTCAAAACTCGCCCCGATACCAATTCTTCAATTTCTTGAACAAGCTGCCCGCGCGCCCGGTCGGGATCGACGGACGGCGCGGATGTTCGATCTGGCTGCCCATCAGCAGCAGGCCAACGCCGGAAGCGTGCACCGGGTTGCCGACGACTTCGCCCAGGCCGGTGACGTGCTGCGGAATGCCCACACGCACTGGCATCTGCAGCATTTCTTCGGCAAGTTCGACCACGCCTTCCATCTTCGAGGCGCCGCCGGTGAGCACCATGCCGGCGCGCACCATTTCCTCGAAGCCGGAACGGCGCAGTTCGGCCTGCACCATCTCGAAGATTTCTTCGTAACGGCCCTGCACTGCCTGCGCGAGCGCATGCCGCGGCATGCGTCGCGGCGGGCGGTCGCCCACCGACGGCACCTGGATGCTTTCCTCAGCGGTGGCCAGCTGCGCCAGTGCGCAGGCGTAACGCACCTTGATCTGCTCGGCTTCCGGCGTGGGCGTGCGCAGCATGTGCGCGATGTCGTTGGTGACGTGGTCGCCGGCGATCGGCAGCGAAGCGGTGTGGCAGATCGCACCCTGCACGTACACCGCCAGATCGGTGGTGCCGGCGCCGATATCCACCAGCACCACGCCCAGTTCCCGCTCGTCGGCGGTCAACACCGCCACCGAGGAAGCCAGCGACGACAGCACCAGGTCGTCCACCTGCAGGCCGCACTTCTGCACGCACTTGGTGATGTTGGCCGCGGCCGACTGCGCGCACACCACCAGATGCGCGTGCACCTCCAGGCGCACGCCGGTCATGCCGACCGGATTGCGGATGCCTTCCTGCGAATCGTCCAGCACGTATTCGCGCGGGATCGCGTGCAGGATGCGCTGGTCGGCGGGAATGGCCACGGCCTTGGCAGCATCGAGCACGCGCTCAAGATCGCTCCAGGTCACTTCGCCGTCGCGGATCGGCACGATGCCGGGCGAGTTCTTGCACTGCACGTGATTGCCGGAAATGGACGCGTACACCGAGCGGATTTCGCAGCCGGCCATCAGCTCGGCTTCTTCGACCGCGCGCTGGATCGACTGTACGGTGGACTCGATATCCACCACCACGCCGCGCTTGAGACCGCGCGATTCATGCGAACCGATGCCGATCACTTCGATCGGATTGCCGGGCGAGTACTCGCCGACCAGCGCGACGACCTTGGAGGTGCCGATGTCCAGTCCAACGATGAGGGATTTGTCGCCTTTGCGGTTCATGTTTTAAAGCCGGGATTCGGGATTTGGGATACGGGATTGGGGAAACGCGGAAGTGCCAGGGCGACGGGAGGCGCGGAAGGTGTTGCGCGATGCCGGGGCTGCGCTTTTTCCAATCCCGAATCCCCACTCTCTAATCCCTGCCTTTCAACCGTAAAGCCATTGGTGTAGCGCAAGTCGGCGCGTGCGATCGGGCGCTGCGGGTCGGCCAGCTGCGGGAGCACGCGGGCGAAGCGTTGCAGGCGGGCGCGGGCATCGTCGCGGCCGATCACGATCTGCACGCCGTTGCTCAAGCCCAGCGACCAGCTGCCGCGCGCGTCCATTTCAAGACGCTCCACATCCAGCCCGGTCGGTGCGAACAACGCGCGCGACTCGTTGTAGAGCGCCACCACGTCCTGGGTCTTGCTGTCCGGGCCACCAAGTTGCGGCAACTTGAAGTCCTTCAACAGCGGCGGGGTGCGGAACAAGCGGCCCTGCTCGGACAACATGCGGTCGGTGCCCCAGCGCGCGAACGGCTTGTGCTCGGTAACGTGCACTTCCAGCACGTCCGGCCAACGCTTGCGCACCTGCGCACTTTCCACCCATGGCAAGCGCGCGATCGCGTCCTGCGCGCTCTGCAACTTCACCGCGAAAAAGCCCGAGCGCGCATACGGCAGGACCACCGCACGCAACTGCTCGGCCGGCACCCGCTTGAAATCGCCAGACACCCGCAACCGCGCCAACGGCCAGCGCTCGGCGCCGACCCAGCCATTGAGCACGGCCACCACCGGCAACGCGACCAGCGCCACTGCGAGCAACCACGCCAGGATGCGCAGGGTGGCGTTCATGGGTGTGCTCCGCACACGGGATTCGGCATTGGGGATTGGAGATTCGTCACGGCGCGCGCTGCGCTCGCGGGATTGGAAATTCGGGATTGGGGATTCGCCACAGCAACGGCAACGGCAACAGCGACGGCGCGCATGGCGTCGCTGTTAGCCAATCCCGAATCCCGAATCACCAATCCCTGCTTCATAGCGTCTGCTCCAGCACGCGCCAGACCAGTTCTTCGAAGTCGATGCCGAGCTGGCGGGCGGCCTTGGGCACCAGCGAGTGGCTGGTCATGCCCGGGGCGGTGTTGACCTCGAGCAGATAGAGCTGGCCGCTGCTGCCATCGCGCATCACGTCCACGCGGCCCCAGCCGCGGCAGCCGGCAGCGCGGAAGGCGCCCAGGGCAAGCTGGCGGATCTGCACTTCGGCTTCGCCCTCCAGACCCGGGCACAGGTATTGCGTGTCATCGGCCAGGTATTTGGCGTTGTAGTCGTACCACTGGCCCTTGGGCACGATGCGGATCGACGGCAACGCGGTATCACCGAGCACGGCAACGGTCAGTTCATCGCCTTCGATCAATTGCTCCATCAACAGCGCACCGTCGTAGCGGGCAGCCAGGGTCACCGCCTCTTCGAGTTGTGCCTGGTCGAACACGCGGCTGACGCCGACGCTGGAGCCTTCGTTGGCCGGCTTGACGATGACCGGCAAGCCGATCTGCCTGGCCGCGGCATGGATGTCGTCGGCGCTGGCGCCGGCGGCCAGACGCGCGTAGCGCGGCGTGCTCAGGCCCAGCGACAGCCACACCTGCTTGGTGCGGATCTTGTCCATGCTCAGCGCCGAGCCGAGCACATCCGAGCCGGTGTACGGCACGCCGAACGCTTCCATCAGGCCCTGCACGATGCCGTCTTCGCCGCCGCCGTTATGGCCGTGCAGCACGTTGAAGACGCGATCGAACTGCTGTGCGACCAATGCCTTGGCCAACGCCGGAATGCCATCGACCGGCTGTGCATCCACACCGCGTGCGCGCAGCGCTTCCAGCACATTGCTGCCGGAGTTCAACGACACTTCCCGCTCGGACGAGGTGCCGCCGAGCAGCACCGCAACGCGGCCGAATGCGGCCGGGTCGCTGGTGCGGGCATTGGCGATGACAGCGCTCACGCCTGCTCTCCAACAAACCCGTTGTTGATGATGTGCTGGGCCACATAGCCGATATCGCCGGCGCCCATCATCAGCAGCAGGTCGCCATCCTGCAGCACGTCCGGCAACACTTCGGCCAGGCCGGAAATCTGGCCCACGACCACCGGCTCGCTGCGGCCGCGCGCACGGATGGCGCGTGCCAGTGCGCGCGAATCGGCGCCGGGAATCGGCGCTTCGCCGGCCGGGTAGACCTCGCTCAACACCAGTGCATCGACCGTGCTGAGCACTGCGGCGAAGGCGTCGAACTGGTCACGGGTGCGGCTGTAGCGGTGCGGCTGGAAGGCGACGACCAGGCGCTTGTCCGGCCAGCCGCCACGCGCTGCCGCAAACACCGCTTCCAGTTCGCGCGGGTGATGACCGTAATCGTCGACCACGCGCACACGTGCGCCGGTGCTGGTGGTGACTTCGCCCAGATCGTTGAAGCGACGGCCGATGCCGGCGAAGTTTTCCAGCGCGCGCGCAATGGTCTGCGGCTCCACGCCCAGCTGCCAACCGATTGCGGCGGCGGCCAGGGCGTTGAGCACGTTGTGACGGCCCGGCAGCGCCAGGGTGACCGGCGTGGTGGTGCCTTCGGGCAGACGCAGCGTGAAGCGCATGCGTGGGCCGTCCTGCACCACATCCTCGGCGCGCACGTCGGCGTTCTCGCTCATGCCGTAGCTCATCACGTGGCGCGGCGTCTTGCCGGCCAGTGCAGCCACTTCCGGGTCGTCGATGCACAACAGCGCCAGGCCGTAGAACGGCAGGCGCTGCAGGAATTCGGCGAATGCGGCCTGCACGCGGGCGAAGTCGTTGCCGTAGTTTTCCAGGTGATCCGAATCGATGTTGGTGATCACCGCCATCAACGGATTCAGGCGCAGGAAGCTGCCGTCGCTCTCGTCGGCCTCGGCGACCAGCCACTGGCCGCCACCGAGCTTTGCGTTGGCGCCGGCGGCCAGCAGCTGCCCACCGATGACGAAGGTCGGGTCCAGGCCACCTTCGCTCAGCACGGCTGCCGCCAGGCTGGTGGTGGTGGTCTTGCCGTGCGTGCCGGCCACGGCGATGCCACGGCGGAAGCGCATCAGCTCGGCCAGCATCGCTGCGCGCGGCATGATCGGAATGCGCTGGCTGCGCGCTTCCATCAGCTCGGGGTTGTCTTCGCGGATGGCACTGGACACCACCACGCAATCGGTGCCGAGCACGTTGGCGGCGGAGTGGCCGCGCATCACTCGCGCACCCAGCTTGGCCAGACGCCGCGTCGCCGCGTTATCCGAATTATCCGAACCGGAGACTTCATAACCCAGCGTCAGCATGACCTCGGCAATACCGCTCATGCCGGTGCCGCCGATGCCGACGAAATGCACGCGCGGAAATGCGCGCACCAGATCGCCACTGTCCTGCAGACGGCGGATCACAGGGCACCTCCTGCGGAGCCGGGACCCGGGGCTCGGGACCCGGGACCCGGGGAAAACGCAGCGGCGCCGCGCGCCTGCCCGCCGAAATCGTCTGCATGCATGTCTTTCTGCTCTTGCTGTTGCTTGTGTGCTTCCGGGGTCCCGGGTCCCGGGTCCCGAGTCCCGGCTTCTTCCAAAATGATGTCGGCGATCCGCTCTGCGGCATCCGGCTTGGCCAGGGTGCGGGCGGCTTGCGCCATCGACAGGCGACGGGCCGGATCGTTGAGCAGGGTCTGCAGGAGCTGCTGCAGACGCACCGCGAGGCTGTCGTCCTGCTTGAGCAGCACGCCAGCATCGGCGCTGACCAGGTATTCGGCATTGCGGGTCTGATGGTCGTCCACCGCTGCGGCGAACGGCACCAGCACGCTGCCGATGCCGGCGGCGCACAGTTCGGCCAACGTGGATGCACCGGCGCGGCACACGACCAGATCGGCCCAGGCATAAGCGGCCGCCATGTCGGCGATGAAGGGTTCGACACTGGCGTTGACACCGGCCTGTGCGTACGACGCTTCGGCTTCGGCGCGCAGCTTTTCGCCGCACTGATGGCGCACGTCGACATCCGGGTGACCGAGTGCAGCCAGCGCGGCCGGCACGGCCTGATTCAATGCCCGTGCGCCCTGGCTGCCGCCAAGCACCAGCAGGCGCACCGGGCCATCGCGGCCCACCAGACGTGCAGCCGGCGCAGGCAGTGCGGCAATGTCGGCACGCACCGGGTTGCCGACCGCTTCTTCACCGGCGAAGCTGCCCGGGAAGCCGGTCAGCACGCGGCGCGCGAAACGCGACAACACCTTGTTGGTCATGCCGGGCGCGCGGTTCTGTTCGTGCACCAGCAGCGGCGTGCCGAGCAGGCGCGCGGCCAGACCGCCCGGGCCGGCCGCAAAGCCGCCAAAGCTGATCACCGCACGCGGCTGACGCTTGCGCAGCACGAAGCCGGCGGCGCGCACCGCGCGCATCACCCGCACCGGTGCACCCAGCAACTTCACCACGCCCTTGCCACGCAGGCCGCTGATGGCCAGGGTGTCGATCTGGATGTCGTGTTGCGGCACCAGACGGGTTTCCATTGCGCCATCGGCGCCCAGCCAGGTCACCGGCACGCCGCGCGCGCGCAATACCTTGGCCACGGCCAACCCTGGGAAGATATGCCCGCCGGTGCCGCCAGCCAGAATCATCACAGGCCGAGCTCCGGCAGACGCTGCGGTTGCTTGTGAGGCAGTCGCATCAACACTCATGCGATCCTCCCGAACGTCGGTTCCACACGCGGCTGCATACGGCTGGTGCCGCGCAAGATCGCCGATGCCGGTGCCACGGAAGCGGCAGCGACTGGTGCGGCGGCCACCGGCGCGGCGGCAGCAGCGGTCTCGCGCTGCGGCTTGCGCGCTGGCGAATACGGCGGCGGCGCCGCGTCGGCGACAGGTTCGGCCGGCTCGGCAGCCGCAGTGCCCGCACCCTGCGGCGACAACTTGCTGCGCAGGCGCTCGGCACGATCCATTTCATAGGAGACGCGCAGCAACAGGCCCATCGCCACGCAGGTCATCAGCACCGACGAACCGCCGGAGGAAATCAGCGGCAGGGTCAGGCCCTTGGTCGGCAGGATGCCCAGGTTGACGCCCACCGACACGAAACTCTGCAGGCTGATCCACAGGCCGATGCCGAACGCGATGTAGCCGGAGAAGTGGCGCTTCATTTCCACGCAGCGCATGCCCAGCCAGAACGCGCGGCCGACCAGCAGCGCGTACAGCGCAATGACACCGCAGACGCCGACGAAGCCCAGCTCTTCGGCGATCACCGAGAAGATGAAGTCGGTGTGCGCTTCGGGCAGATAGTTGAGCTTCTGCACCGAGGCGCCCAGGCCCGCGCCGGTCCACTGACCACGACCGACTGCCATCAACGCATTCGACAGCTGATAACCGGAGCCGAGCTGGTCGGCCCACGGGTCCAGGAACGAGGTGATACGACGCAGGCGGTACGGCTCCAGGATCGCGATGAAGGCGAACACCGGCAGGCCGAACACGATCGGCATCGACATGCGCGGCAGGTTCACCCCGCCCAGCACCAGCATGCCGGCGGTGATCGCCAGCAGCAGCGTGGACGAGCCGAAGTCTGGCTGCATCAGCAACAGGCCGACCAGCGCGATGGCCACGCCCAGCGGCTTGAGCATGGCCGGCCAGGTTGCGTTGACTTCATCGCGGAAGCGCACCAGGTAGCTGGACAGCCACACGATGTAGAGCACCTTGACCGCTTCGACGGTCTGGAACTTGGACACGCCCAGGTTGATCCAGCGCTTGGCGCCGTTGACGCTGCTGCCCAGCCCCGGCACGAAGACCACCATCAGCAGCCCGAAGCAGGCCAGCAGCAACACCTGGTTGTATTGCTCGATGGTCTTGAGCTCGGTGCGCATCGCCCAGAACGCCAGCCCGATGCCGATGCCCAGGAACAGCAGGTGACGGGTCAGGTAATAGAACGGGTTATCCGACAATTCGATCGAGCTGGAGGCCACCATCACCACGCCCAGCGAGGCAAGCGTGGCTGCGGCCCCGAGCAGCCATGGGTCGTAACGACCGCCGATGGCGTCCAGTCGCGTGGCCTGGCGGGACATGTCGTTCATCAGCGCACCTTCAACGTGGCAAGGCCGATCAGCACCAGCACCACCGAAATGATCCAGAAGCGCACGATCACCCGCGGCTCCGGCCAGCCCTTGAGTTCGAAGTGGTGATGGATGGGCGCCATGCGGAACACGCGCTTGCCGGTCAGCTTGAAGCTGGCCACCTGGATCATTACCGACAGGGTTTCGATCACGAACACGCCGCCCATGATCACCAGCACCATTTCCTGGCGCACGATCACCGCGATGGTGCCGAGCACCGCGCCCAGCGACAGCGCGCCGATGTCACCCATGAACACCATGGCCGGATAGGTGTTGAACCACAGAAAGCCCAGCCCTGCCCCGGCGATCGCCGAACAGATGATGATCAGCTCGCCAGCACCGGGAATCAGCGGGATTTTCAGGTATTCGGCAAACACCACGTTGCCCGAGGCATAGGCGAACACGCCCAGCGCGCAGGCCACCAGCACGGTCGGCATGATCGCCAGACCGTCCAGGCCGTCGGTGAGGTTCACCGCGTTGGAGAAGCCCACGATCCAGAAATAGGCGATCACCACGAAGCTCACGCCGGCCAGCGGCAGCGCAATCGACTTGAACATCGGAATGTAGAAGGTGATCGCCGCCGGCACGTCGGCGGTGTAGTACAGGAACAGCCCGGCGGCCAGGCCGAAGATCGACTGCAGCAGGTATTTCCAGCGCGACTTCAGGCCGTTGGGATCGCGGCGCACGATCTTGATCCAGTCGTCGTACCAGCCGATCGCCCCGAAGCAGATCATCACCGCCAGCACCAGCCAGACGTAACGGTTGCGCAGGTCGCCCCACAGCAGCACCGACAAGGTGACGGTGAGCAGGATCAGCGAGCCGCCCATGGTCGGCGTGCCGGCCTTGGAGAAATGCGTCTGCGGGCCGTCCTGGCGGATCGGCTGGCCACCCTTGAACTGGGCGAGCTTGCGGATCACCGCCGGGCCCATCCACAACGACAGGAACAGTGCGGTCAGCGCGGCCAGGATGCCGCGGAAGGTCAGATAGTTGAACAGCCCGAACAGGCTCTCCAGTTGCTGCAGCCAACGCGCCAACTCAAGCAGCATGGGAGGCATCCTCCGCCGGTGCGAGCAGCGCGGTGACGATGCGGTCCATGGCGCTGCCGCGCGAGCCCTTCACCAGCAGCGTGATGGCGCCGGGACCCGGGACCCGGGACTCGGGACCCGCAAGAGCCGCTGCGGATTGCGATTGGTGTTCTTGAATCAAAACGTGTTCCTGCGTACTTGCCGATACCTGCTGTTGCTTTTGCTTCTCACCGGGCCCCGGGTTCCGGGCGCCGGCTTCACGGGCGCCGGCTTCCAAGAGATCCGCCCGCAACGCCTCGATCAGCTCCACATGCGTGGCAAACACCCGGCCACCGTCACCGAACGCCTGCGCAGCGGCTGCACTGAGTTCGCCCAATGCATACAGACGCTGCAACTTGGCCGCGCGTGCGCGCCGTCCGGCAGCGGCATGCAGGGCGGCACCTTCCGGGCCGAGTTCGCGCATGTCGCCCAGCACCAGCCAGCCATCGCCCGGCGCGGCGGCCAGTGCATCGATGGCCGCGTCCAGCGAGCCGGGGTTGGCGTTGTAACTGTCGTCGATCAACAACGCGCCGCCGGGCAGCCGATGCGCGATCTGCCGGCCGGCCACCGGGCGCGCCTGCGCCAGGCCTGCGGCAATGACCGGTAACGCGATGCCGGCGCCGAGCGCCAGGCCGGTAGCCGCCAAGGCGTTGAGTACGTTGTGGCGACCGGGCAGCGGCAGCGCAATCTGCGCCTCACCCTGCGGCGTCACCAGCGTGAACTGTGCGCCGTCGGCCTGCAGCCGCAGCTGGCGTGCACTGATGTCGGCGCTAGCCTGCAAGCCATAGCGCAACACGCGACGGCCCTGCAGCGGCTGCGCCAGCAGTTGCTGCTCGAACCAGGCGCCGAACGCGTCGTCGGCGTTGATGACCGCCACGCCATCGGCCGGCAGCGCGGCGTAGATGGCGCCCTTGGTCTGCGCCACGCCGAGCAGGCTGCCCAGGCGCTCCAGATGCGCCGGCGCGATGTTGTTGACCAGCGCGACCTGCGGCCGCGCGATTTCGGTGAGATAGGCGATATCGCCCGGCTTGCCGGCACCCATTTCGTAGATCGCCACGTCGGCATCGTCCGGCGCGGCGATCACCGCCAGCGGCAGGCCGATTTCGTTGTTGCGGTTGCCCGGCGTGGCATAGACGGTGGTGCCATCCACGCGCCCGGCTTCGGTCAGGATCGACAGCAGCAAGGCCTTGACGCTGGTCTTGCCGTTGGAACCGGTCAGCGCTACCACGCGGGTGGCGCGGTCGCGCTGCATCCCGGCGGCGATCCGCGCCAACGCCAGCTCGGCATTTTCCACCACCACCTGCGGCACGCTCAGCGCCGGCAACAGGCGCTCCACCAGCAACCCGCTGGCGCCGTGCGCCACTGCGTCTGCGGCAAAGTCGTGCCCATCGAAACGCTCGCCACGCAGCGCCACGTACAGGCTGCCGTTGGACAGCGTGCGCGTGTCGTTGCTCACCGCATCGATCATGGCGTCGTCGCCCTGCAGCTCGCCGCCTGCCCAGTGCGCAATCAACGACAACGGGGTGAGCTTCATGCGCGCACCCCCAGCGTGGTGCGCGGCAGCAAGGCCTGCGCGGCCACGGCGGCATCGTCGAACGCATGCCGCACGCCAGCGACTTCCTGGTAGGGCTCGTGGCCCTTGCCGGCAATCAAGACGATGTCGGCGGCGCTGGCCATGGCGATGGCCTGATGGATCGCGGCCGCGCGATCGCGCTGCACGATGGCCGCATCCGGGTGCGCAAAGCCGCGCAGGATATCGGCCACGATCGCATCGCCGTCTTCGCCGCGCGGATTGTCGTCGGTGACGATCGCCACATCGGCATTGAGCTCGGCAATCGCCGCCATCTGCGGACGCTTGCCGGTATCGCGCTCGCCACCGCAACCAAAGACGCAGATCAACCGGTCCTGCGCATGCGAGCGCAGGCTGGCCAAGGCCTGTTCCAGCGCATCGGGGGTGTGCGCGTAATCCACCACCACCAGCGGTGCGCCGTGCGCGCCTCCGAGCCGGTTCATGCGGCCGTGGATCGGCTGCAGCTGCCCAAGCACATCGGCGATCCGCGCCGGCGCATGGTCCAGCGCAGACAACGCACCAGCCACTGCCAGCAGGTTGTCCACATTGAAGCGCCCCAGCAACGGCGAGCGCACCGCATGCGCCTCACCGGCGATGTGCAGCGCGAAATTGATGCCGGCGTGGTCCAGTTGCAGATCGCTGGCGCTTACGCCGGCATCGGCCTGCCCGCGGGAACTCACACCGATCGCGCGCAGCGCGGGATCGAGCGAGGCAAACAGCGTGCGGCCGAAGCCATCGTCCAGATTCACCACCGCCGCCTTCAGCCCGGCACGGGTGAACAGCCTGGCCTTGGCGGCGCCGTACTGCGCCATGTCGCCGTGGTAATCGAGATGGTCGCGGGTGAGATTGGTGAACACCGCCACGTCGAAATGCACCGCATCCACGCGGCCCTGGTCGAGCGCGTGCGAGCTGACTTCCATGGCCACCGCCTGCGCACCGTCATCGCGCAGCTGCGCCAGCAGCGCATGCGTGGACAGCACCAGCGGCGTGGTGAAGCCGGTCGGCACGGCAGCGCCGTACAGGCCGACGCCCAGCGTACCGAGCGTGCCGGTGGGTGTGCCGAGCAGGGTCAGCGCCTGCGCCAGCAGCTGCACGGTGGAGGTCTTGCCATTGGTGCCGGTGACGCCGAGCATGCGCAGCGCGCGCGATGGATGGCCATGGAACTGGTCGGCCATGCGGCCCAGCCGCGCGCGCAGGCCCGGCACGGCGATCGCATCGGCCGGCGCCGGCAGATCGGCCGGTGCGGGCGGCTCGAACAACACCGCCACCGCGCCGTTGGCACGCGCCTGTTCGACAAAGCCCAGCCCGTGTGCGCCGAAGCCGGCGATGGCCACGAAGGCATCGCCCGGGCGTACCGCGCGGCTGTCCATCACCAGGCCCGACACCTGCACGTCGTGCGCCAGCGTCAGGTCCGGCAACAGCTGCGACAGCGGCAGCGAGCGGCTCACTGGCGGCTCTCCTGCAGCGGCGCGGGCTGCGCGGATGCAGGCGCGGCCGGCGGCGGCGCGACGGCGGTCGGAATACCGGCCGAGACTTCGTCAACCGGGTCAGGTACCAGCGCCGGATCCAGATCGACCGGCTGCGGCTTGACGATCGGCTGGCCGGTCTTGCCGGCGGCCTGCGCGGCCAGCCACGACTGGATATCGTCCGGCGGCACGTCCATCAGGCGCAGCGCACCTTCCATCACGCGATGGAAGACCGGCGCGGAGACCAGGCCGCCGTAATACACCTTGCCCTGCGGATCGTTGATCACGATCACCGTGGCAAAACGCGGGCGCGTAGCCGGCACCAGGCCGGCAAACAGCGCGTTGTAGTGCCCGCGCTCGTAGCCGTTGGCGCCGTTCTTGCGTGCCGTACCGGTCTTGCCGGCCACGTGATAGCCCAGGATCGCCGCGCCCTTGGCGCCGCCCTGGGTGACCACGGTTTCCATCATGTCGATGACCTGCCGCGCTACTTCCGGCGTCACCACCTGGCGGGTTTCGTTGTGCTGGCCGCGCACGAAGGTCGGCGGTGTCAGCTTGCCGCCGTTGCCCAGCGTGGCGTAGGCCTGCGCGATCTGCAGCGGCGTCACCGACAGGCCGTAGCCGTACGACATCGTGGTCTTGGACGGGCCGCTCCAGCGTGCCGGCTGCAGCACCACACCGGACGATTCGCCGGGGAACCCGCTGTGCGGTGCGCTGCCATACCCGAAGTTGCGGATCGACTGATAGAAGGTCTGGTCCGGCACCTTGGCGGCAATCTTGGCCGCACCGATGTTGGAGCTGCGGGTGATCACGCCGGTGACGTTGAGCACGCCGTTGTTGCGCGGCACATCGCGGATGGTGAAGCGCCCCACCGACATGAAGCCGGGGTTGGTGTCGATGACGGTGTCCTTGGTCACCACGCCGGCGGTCAGCGCGGTAGCCACGGTCAGCGGCTTCATCGTCGATCCCGGCTCCACCAGGTCGGTGACGGCGCGATTGCGCCGCGCCGACGGGTTGATCCCGGTCACCGAATTGGGGTTGTAGGTCGGCAGGTTGACCATGGCCAGCACTTCGCCGGTGGCCACGTCCATCACCACCATCGACCCGCCGGCCGCATTGTTTTCGACCAGCGCGTTGCGCAGTTCCTTGTAGGCCAGGAACTGGATGCGGCGGTCGATGCTCAGGGTCAGGTCCTTGCCCGGCTGCGCCGGACGCACCAGATCCACGCTCTCCACGATGGCGCCGCGCGCATCGCGCACCACCTTCTTGGAGCCGGGCTTGCCGCGCAACCACTCGTCGAACGCCAGCTCCAGACCTTCCTGGCCGCGGTCGTCGATGTTGGTGAAGCCCAGCACGTGGGCCATCGCTTCGCCTTGCGGATAGAAGCGACGAAACTCGCGCTGCGAAAACACGCCCGGGATCTTCAGATCGACGATCGCATGTGCCTTGTCCGGATTGATCCGGCGCTGCAGGTACATGAACTCCTTGCCGGCCTTCTGCGCCAGCTTGGCGTTCAGCTCGTCCAACGGCTGGCCGAGCGCCTTGGCCAGCTCGGGAATGCGGTCCGGGTTGCGCAGCAGTTCCTGCGGATTGACCCAGATCGATTCCACCGGAGTGGACACCGCCAGCGGCTCGCCGTTGCGGTCGGTGATCATGCCGCGCGAGGTGGCGATCGGCAGTTCACGCAGGTAACGCGCTTCGCCCTGGCGCTGATAGAAATCGCGGTTGACCAGCTGCACATAGGCCGCCCGGCCGATCAGGGTGACCGAGCACAGCCCCAGCGCCACGCCCACCAAGGTGAGGCGGCCGCGCAGGTTGAAATTGCTGCGGGGGCGGTTGCGACCAGCCTTCACCGCATACCTCCCTGCAAAAAGCTTGGCCGTGCAAAACGGCTGTCGCGCGAATTCGTCATGGGCGCACCACCACGATGTCGTTGGTCTCCGGGAACTTCATCCCGATGCGCGCACGCGCGACCTGATCGACACGGTTGCTTTCCGCCCAGGTGGCCTGCTCCAGCTGCAACCGGCCGAATTCGATGTTCAACTCGTCGCGCGTGTGTTCGAGCTTGGACAGCTGCACGAACAGCTTGCGATGCATGTGGCGCATGTACACCACCCCGATCGCCGAGGCGATGCTGCAGGCCAGCAGCACGATGAGCAGCAAACGGCTCATGCGGCGTCTCCTTGAGACGCCGGGATTGGGGATCGGGGATTGGGGATTCGCTTGGAGCGCTCTTCCAATCCCGAATCCCGAATCCCGACTCCCAGCTTCCCAGCTACCCGCAACACCGCGCTGCGCGCGCGCGGGTTGATGCCCAGTTCGGCGTCGTCGGCCTTGATCGCGCCGCTGACCAGTTGCAGCGTCGGTACGAAGAGTTGCGCTTCGGGCAGGCGGCGGTTGCTTGGCGGGGCCTTGGCGTAGCGGGCCATGAACTGCTTGACGATGCGGTCTTCCAGCGAATGGAAGCTGATCACCGCCAGCCGGCCGCCCGGCTTGAGTGCGCTCAGGGCCGCGTCCAGCCCGGCTTCCAGGTCGGCCAGCTCACGATTGATGTGGATGCGGATCGCCTGGAAGCTGCGCGTGGCCGGGTGGGTCTTGCTGTCGCCGCGCGGCATCACCGAGGCGATCAGGTCGGCCAGCTGCGCGGTACGCAGCAGCGGCTGCTCGGCACGACGCGCGACGATGGCGCGCGCGATGCGGCGGCTCTGGCGTTCTTCGCCATAGGTCCACAGCACGTCGGCAATCTCGCGGTCGCTGGCGTGGGCCAGCCACTGCGCCGCGCTCTGGCCGCTGTCCGGGTCCATGCGCATGTCCAGCGGGCCGTCCTTGCCGAAACTGAAACCGCGCCCGGCCACGTCCAGCTGCGGCGAGGACACGCCCAGGTCCAGCAGAATGCCGTCGACGGTCGCCGCGGCGACCACCTGGCCAAGGCCGGCGAAGCTGCCGCGATGGATGGACACGCGCGCATCGCCACCGAACGCCTGTTCGGCCACCGCGATCGCTTCAGGGTCCTTGTCCATCACCAGCAGTCGACCTCCCGGGCCAAGGTGTTCCAGCACGCCACGTGCGTGTCCGCCACGCCCGAACGTGCCATCGAGATAGGTTCCGCCTTCGGTCACCTGCAGGCCATCCAGAACCTGCGTGTACAGCACCGGCACATGAGCCGCCGGCGGCTGCGACACCGGGTGACCGGGCTGCGCTTCACCGCGCATCCGGGCACCCCGGCTCACAACCTGAGATCGAGCAATTCATCGCCCAGATCCCCGTCAGACAATGTCTGCTGGATCAGTGCGCGATGTGCCTGCTCGCTCCAGAGTTCGAACTTGTCGCCCATGCCCAGCAGCACGGCCTTTTTTTCGATGCCGACCGCGTTGCGGTGGCTGGCCGGGATGCTCAGACGGCCATTCGCGTCCAGCTCCAGCACGGCCGAGGAACCCACCAGTTTCTGCTGCAGCGTGCGGACCACGCGCTGGGTGTTGGGCTTGGACATCACATCGTCGCGCACCCGCTCCCACTCCTTCTCCGCGTACAGCCACAGGCAACCGGCTTCGAACGGGTTGTAGGTGAGTACCAGGCGGTTGCCGCTCACGCGCGTGACCAGGTCGCGATATGCGGTTGGCACCGCCATGCGTCCCTTGTCGTCCACCGTGATGGCAGTCTCGCCCTGAAACACCGAATGCAACCTCGAATACCCGCTGGGGGATCATTGAACCACGAAAAACCACAAAACACCTGGTTTTCCCTCCGATGCCCACCTTAGCAGCGCGTCAAAGGTTGTCAACAGTTTTCCGGGTCACAAATCGCCAGTTGCATCAATGAGTTGCAGCACTCTTTAGAGACTTGTTCAAAGCTTATCCACAAGTTGCTGTTTCGTCTCAGATTTTGAGATTGAACGAAAATTCAGGGGCGTGAAGGGTATGTAAACCCGACCCTCGTCTCACTTCACATTGCGCCAGCTGCATATCTCAACTGCGCAAACAAAGGACAATCGGTGCCATGTGCCTGGTCGCTCTCGCCTGGAAAACCCACCCGCGCTGGCGCCTGCTGCTGGCCGGCAACCGCGATGAATTGCATGAGCGTCCCACTGCGGCCCTGGCGCGCTGGGCCGCACCGGCCGACGGCGTGCTGGCCGGTCGCGACCTGCGCTCGGGCGGCAGCTGGGTCGGGCTGGGCAGCGATGGCCGTGTCGCGGTGGTGACCAATGTGCGCGACCCGCTGGCCAGCAGTTCGGGACGCTCGCGCGGACATCTGATTGCCGACTACCTGAGCGGCACCCTGGATGCCCGCGCCTACGCGGGCGACCTGGCCGCCGCGGCGCACGAGTTCCCACCGTTCAACCTGCTGCTGTGCGATGCCGGGCACTGCGAGCACCTCAGCAACCATCCGCCGCTGGCGCGCCACCTGGCACCCGGTATCCACGGCATGTCCAACGGGCCGCTGGACGCGCACTGGCCCAAGACCAAGGCCCTGACCGATGTCTTGCGTGCCTGGTGCGACGACGCCAGCGGCGATCTGCAGCCGCTGTGGACGGCCCTGGGCAACCCGGACACTGCGCCCGACCACGCCCTTCCCCACACCGGCGTGGACCTGGCCACCGAGCGCCTGCTCTCGGCGGCGTTTATCAGTGGCGCCAGCTACGGCACCCGCGCCAGTACGATCGTTGCCGTGGACCACCAAGGACGCGGCTTCATCCACGAACGCCGCTTCGGCCCGAACGGCATCCTCCAAGGCGAAACACGGCTGGACATCGCTGGCACGCATTGACAGCCCGAAATCATGCGCATAGGGTGCGCATGACCGCAGGAGGCCCGTCATGAGCCGTTATTACGATAGCTCCGCACCCAAAAAACCCCTCAACCTGACCATCAATGCCGACCTGGCCGCCCAGGCCCGCGCCATGACCGGCAACCTGTCGGCAAAGGTGGAGGAACTGCTGGCCGAGTACGTGACGAAGGAGCGCGACAGCCACAGCGCCCGGGCGATGGAGTTGCAACGCGCCGCAAGCGAATGGAAGGCCTTCACCGACGCGCACGGCGCCTTCGCCGACGAGTTCTCCACCCTGTGACCGACCAGTTCGATATCTACGCCAACGTCGGACGCAACAAGAACATTCCTTATGTTGTGGTCGTCCAATCGAAAATCTTCGATGCCTCCCCCCGCCGCGTCGTCGTACCGTTGGTCATCGCCTCCGCGCACTCCCCGACCCCCTCCCGCTTCACCCCCGAATTCGTCGTCGCCGGCCAGCGCGTCGTACTGCAACCACTGGAAATGACCTCGGTACCGCTCTCGGTACTCACCCACCCGGCGGGTTCGTTGAGGGACGAAGGGCAACGCATCGTCGACGCCCTGGACGAGCTGTTCACCCGCTCGTTCGGTTAGGTAGCACGCTGGCAACTGCAACGTGAGCGAGACGCCCATGACGCAGATCGAGGCAGTTGCGCGCGCTGAAGCATCCACTGATCCAGCATCTCAGCGCTTGACGCCCGATTTGCCGCCATACGCCAGAGCGAAAAGCTCGCCCCCATCCGCCCTTCGGGCACCTTCCCCCGCAAGCGGTGGAAGGGAGCCGAGCACCTATCGCTGCATGCGGTGGAAGGGAGCCGATCAGGTTGCGCGAGCACCCCGGCCAACCACCTGTCTGCAAGCCCCCTTGAGTCAAGGGAGTGCGGCGACAGCCGCGGGGCATGTGGCATGCCCGGAGCGGGACCTGCGTTGTATACCGCTGCAGGCGGCACGGAATGCTGGCCCCCATCCGCCCTTCGGGCACCTTCCCCCGCAAGCCGTGGAAGGGAGCCGAGCACCTACCGCTGCAAGCGGTGGAAGGGAGTTGATCACTTAGTGCGCAACGCCCCAGCCAACCACCCATCTGCAAGCCCCCTTGAGTCAAGGGGGCGCGGCGACAGCCGCGGGGGATGTGGCATGCCCGGAGCGGGACCCGCGTTTTGTACCGCCTGCGGCGGTACGAAACGTGGGCACCTTCGAGAAGGGCGAACGCCCGAACGAAGGTGGCGGAGCCGGCCGATAAGCCGGGTTCTGTCGTGGACAGTCATTCGTCTAGGCGCTACGTCACCGCAGCGCTCAAGCAACCTACCCGGATCCAGCGCGGGCCACGCCAATGGATCCCTATTTGGTCTTGCTCCAGGTGGGGTTTGCCGTGCCGGTCCGTTACCGGACTCGCGGTGCGCTCTTACCGCACCATTTCACCCTTACCGGCCCCTCGCCACCCCTCTGCAGCCTCCGAACGCACTTGGCGATGCTGCGCATCGCCGACATGCTTCAGTGGCGGCAGAGGGGTGACGAGGGACGTAGGCGGTATCTTTCTGTTGCACTTTCCGTCGGCTTGCGCCGCCCAGGCGTTACCTGGCACCTTGCCCTGTGGAGCCCGGACTTTCCTCGGCACTCTTGCGAGTGACGCGACTGTCTGGCCGACTCCGCCGGGGCGCATTCTACGCTATCGCCGCCATGCGAAACGGCACGGCGATTTCAAGCTGACCATTGCCTCGTAGGAGCGCACCCGGGCGCGACAGGCGGTACCGACCAACGTCGCTTCCAGGCATGCTCCTGCGAGGACCGCATCAGCCGCCATACAACGCCTTGCGCGGCGCGCCGGTCAATTCGGCAGCCAGCTTGGCGGCAGTGGACGGCGGCAGGTGTTCGGCGAGCTTGGCGTAGACGCGGCGGCCTTCGGCGAGCTGGCCATCGGCGGCGTCGGCGGCGCCTTGCACCATCACCACGAACTCGCCCTTGCGCTGGTTGTCGTCGGCTTCGACCCGGGCCTGCAGCTCGGCCAGGCTGCCGTCGAGCACGGTTTCGAACAGCTTGGTCAGCTCGCGGGCGATCACGGCCGGTCGGTCATCGCCGAAGGCAAGGCGCAGGTCGGCCAGCGACTCGACGATGCGGTGGGACGACTCATAGAACACCAGGGTGCGGGTCTCGCCGGCCAGCCGCGCCAGGCGCTCGCGGCGCGCGGCGCTCTTGGCCGGCAGGAAGCCTTCGAAGCCGAAGCGGTCGCTGGGCAGGCCGGCCACGCTCAGCGCGGCGATCGCCGCGCAGGCGCCCGGCACCGGGCTGACCTTGATACCGGCAGCACGGGCGGCGCGCACCAGCTTGAAGCCCGGGTCGCTGACCAGCGGGGTACCGGCGTCGCTGACAATGGCCAGCGATTCGCCCTCGCCCAGGCGCGCCACGATGCGCTCAGACATCGCTTCTTCGTTGTGGTCGTGCAGGGCCAGCAGCGGGCGGTCGATACCGAAATGGCTGAGCAATTGCCGGGTGTGGCGGGTGTCTTCGGCGCAGATCGCGGCCACGCCACGCAGCACCTCCTGCGCGCGCGGCGACAGGTCGGCCAGGTTGCCGATCGGCGTGGCGACCACGTGCAGGGTTCCAGGGGACGTCATCAGCGGTCTTCCGGGGGCAAAGGGTAGAATCGTAGCGGTTTTCAACGGGCCGCCCAGGCGGCCCCTGTCCAATGGATCTGAAATGAACAAGCGTGTTGCAAGGATCTCCGCCCTGTCGCTGCTGGTGATGCTGGCCGCCGGCTGCGCCACCAGCAGCGTGACCCAGACCGCCTCGCCCACGCAGAGCGCGGCGCTGGCGCTGCTGGACCAGGGCAAGCCGCGCGAAGCGGCGCAGCAGCTGGAAGCCGAAGCCGCCGGTGCCAGTGGTGCGCAGCGCAGCCGGCTGCTGGCTGCCGCCGCGTTCGGCTGGCACGACGCCGGCGACGATGCGCGTGCCCGCACGCTGCTGGCGCAGGTCAACGCGCGCCATCTCAGCGGCGAAGAGCGTGCCCGCTTCGGGCTGCTCACCGGCGAGCTGGCGGTGCTCGACAAGCAGGGCGCGCAGGCGTTGGAGGCGTTGGGCGACAGCCCGCACGGATTGCCGCAGCCGCTGCAGACGCGCTGGCTGGTGGCCCGCGCCGCCGCGCTGGAAGCCACCGGCGACCTGTTCGGCGCCGCCGCCGACCGCGCGCGCGCCGATGCCAGCCTGACCGGCGCCGCACGCAGCGACAACCAGCGCGCCATCGTGCGCCTGCTGGCCGCACTGGACGATGCCACCCTCAAGGGCCGCACCGCCGCGCTGCCGGCCGGCGACCCGCTGTACAACTTTGCTGGCCGCGCGTTGATCAGCCGCGGGCTGGGGCTGCCGCGCGCGTTCGAGCGCGATGCGCAGTGGGGCTTCGACACCAGCAAGCGCCCGCCCGCCGAACGCGACGGCTACCGCCCACCGGTCAAGCTGGGCGTGCTGTTGCCGCTCACCGGCAACCTGGCCACCGCTTCGGCACCGGTGCGTGACGGCCTGCTGGCCGGCTATTACGCCGAGACCCGCCGCCGCCCAGAAGTGCAGTTCTTCGACACCGCCGGCACTGCGGCCGGTGCCAATGCCGCGTACGACAAAGCGGTGAGCGCCGGTGTCGATTACGTGGTCGGCCCGCTGGGGCGCGACGAAGTGAGCGCCCTGTTCGCACGCGGCCAGCTCGCCGTGCCGGTGCTGGCGCTCAACCGCCCCACCGACAACAAGGCGCCGCCCACCGGCAGTGCCGGCTTCTCGCTGGCGCCGGAAGACGACGGCATCATGGCCGCCGAATACCTGCTCTCGCGCGAGCGCCGCAACGTGCTGATCGTCGGCACCAGCGACGACAACGGCAAGCGCACCATCAAGGCCTTCCGCGACCGTTTTAGCGAACGCGGCGGCACGGTGGCCGGCAGCATCAGCGTGGCCGATGCGCCGGGCGACATCGGCGCGCAGTTGCGCAATTACGGCACCGCCGATGCGGTGTTCCTGGCGGTACGCGGCAACACCGCGCGCGCGTTGGCCCCACAGCTGGCGCTGAGCGGGTTTGCCGGCAAGTCGCGCGTGGGCACCTCTCAGCTGGTGGCTGGTACCGGCAAGGTCGAAGACGACCTGGCGCTGGATGGCATCGTCTACCCGAGCGAAACCTGGACTGCGCTCGGTGTCTCCGGTCTTCCGGCAGCCAGCCAGGTGGCTAGCACCCTGCCCAGCGCACGCGGCCCGGCCGCCCGCCTGTTCGCGTTCGGCTACGACGCCTGGAAGATCAGCGCGTATCTGGAGAAACTCGCCACCGGCACCGACGGCGGCCTGCGCGGCGCCACCGGCACCCTGCATCTGGATGGCTTCGGCAATGTGTTGCGCACGCCGGCCTGGTCCACCTTCAACGGTGGCCGCCCGACGCCGATCGCCGACGGCCGCTGAGACCATGCCGGCGGCGCGTCAGCGGCGCGGTGCGGCGGTGGAAGCGGCTGCACGCGTCATGCTGGAGCAGGCCGGTTTGCGACTGGTGGTGAGTAATGCCACCTACCGCGGCGGCGAACTGGATCTGGTGATGCGCGACGGGCAATCGCTGGTGTTTGTGGAAGTGCGTTACCGGCGCGACGACCGCTTCGGCGGCGGCGCGGCTTCGGTGGATGTGCGCAAGCGCCGCAAGCTGGTACTGGCCGCGCAATTGTTTCTTGTCTATCACCCCGCGCTGGCGGCGCTGCCGTGCCGCTTCGATGTGGTCGACGCCAGTGGCGAACCGCCGGTGTTGCACTGGATCCGCGACGCGTTCCGCGCCGACGATTGCTGACCACGCCCGACGCTCGCCACCCACGCCATTACCGACGTTCGATGCCGACCATCATGACCCACGCTGCGGTGCCGCTGGCGCTCTGGTGCGCCAGTGAACGCGGCCGCGTCTCGCCACGCCTGCTGGCTGCCGGTGTGCTGGCGGCGATGCTGCCCGACGCCGACGTGGCGGCGTTTGCGTTGCACATCCCGTATGCCGACGCGTTCGGCCATCGCGGTGCCAGCCACTCGCTGTTGTTCGCCGCAGTGATGGCGTTACTCGGGGGCGCGGCGCATCGCCTGTTGCGTGCCGATGCCGTGCAGGCGGCTGTGTTTTTGTTCGTCTGCGCCGCATCGCACCCGTTGCTGGATGCGCTGACCTCCGGCGGCCTGGGCGTGGCACTGGGCTGGCCGTGGGACCAGACACGCTGGTTCGCACCGTGGCGGCCCATTCGCGTGTCGCCGTTCGCCAACGGATTTTTCAATGCGCGCGGCCTGGACACGCTGCTCTCCGAGCTGCGCTGGGTCTGGCTGCCGCTCACCGTCGCCGCGCTGGGCTGGAGATGCATCCAGCGCACGACACCACAGGATCAAATGCGATGACCGACGTACTTCCCGCTGCACTGGCCGATCTGCTGGCCGCGCGCCTCGGTGCCGAGGGCTGGTTGACAGGCGACGATGCGCGCCGCCGCTATGGCGAAGACGATTCGCGCCGCTGGGCATTGCCCGCCGCCGTCGCCTTGCCGCGCGATACTGCAGATGTGGTGGCGATTGTGCAGGCCTGCCGCGCGCACAGCGTGCCGATCGTGGCGCGCGGCGCCGGCACCGGCACCACCGGCGCGGCAGTGCCGTTTTCCGGCGGCGTGGTGGTGTCGATGGCGCGCATGAATCGCATCGTTGCGTTGCGCCCGGAAGACCGCTGCGCCGTGGTGCAGCCCGGCGTGCTCAATGGCGACCTGCAACAGGCGTTGCAGCCGCACGGCCTGTTCTGGCCGCCGGACCCCTCCAGTGCAGAGATTTGCAGTATTGGCGGAAATTTGTCCACCAACGCCGGCGGCCCGCGCGCGGTGAAGTACGGCGCCACCCGCGACAACGTGCTTGGCCTGGTGGCGGTGACCGGCACCGGCGAGGTGATCCGCTGCGGCGGCGCATACACCAAGAATTCCACCGGCTACGACCTCACCCATCTATTGGTAGGCAGTGAAGGCACCCTGGCGATCATCGTCGAAGCGATCTTGAAACTGACGCCACGCGCCATCGCCCAGGCCGGCTTGCGCGCGCTGTACCGCGACGCGTCCAGCGCTGCGGCCGCGGTGTCGCGCATCATGGCGCAGCCGACCACGCCGACCATGCTGGAATTCATGGATGCCAGTGCCATTGCACTGCTACGCCGCAATGGCAGCGATGTACCCCAAGCCGGCGCGATGCTGCTGATCGAAGCCGACGGCGATCACGACACCCTGCCCTACGCGTTGCAGGCACTGCATGACGCCGCCAATGGCGAGGGCGTGCTGAGTCTGGACATCGCCGCCGACGGCAGCGCGCGCGACAAATTGTGGGCCGCGCGGCGCGCGCTGTCGCCCGCACTACGCACGATCAAGCCCGGCAAGATCAACGAAGACGTGGTGGTGCCGGTGTCGCGCATTCCCGCGCTGGTCGCCGGCGTGGAAGCGCTTGCTTTGGAATTCGCGCTGCCCATCGTCGCCTTCGGCCACGCAGGCAACGGCAACCTGCACGTCAACATCATGTACGACCCGGCCGATGCCAGCGAAGACGCACGCGCGCACGCGGCATTGCCGCGGCTGTTCGCACTGGTGCTGTCGCTGGAAGGCACGCTCTCCGGCGAACACGGCATCGGCGTGGCCAAGCGCGATTTCATGGCCCAGGCATTCAGCGCCCCGACACTGGCGGCGATGCGCGCGATCAAGGCCGCGCTGGATCCGGATGGGATCTTGAATCCGGGCAAGGTGTTGCCGCCGTTGGAGTGAGGTTGCGCGCCTGCGACACTGCAGCGCGTACTGGCAAGCGCGGAGCTGTGCGCTCGCGATGCACATGGCGTCTGCGTTGGTGCCGCTATCGACGCACCGAATCGCGCCGCTCGCATCCGCTCACTCGCAGTGACAGGCACCGGGGAAGACGCCCCCTACTTCTCGCAACAGCGAGGCGCAGCACGGATGGCAGCGCACCTGCGCTCAGCGCGTCACCCCGATAAAGCGTAGCCCCACGCCGGGTTCGGTGACGATGTAGTGCGGGTCGGCGGCATCGTCGTGCAGTTTCTGGCGCAGTTTGCCGACCAGGATGCGCAGGTAGTGGGTGTCTTCTTCGTGGGTGGGACCCCACACTTCGCGTAGCAGTTGCGGCTGGGTGACCACGCGGCCTGCGTGCTTGAGCAGCAGTGCGAGCAAGGCGTATTCCTTGCGACTCAGCGGCACCGGCTCGCCTGCTAGCGTGACTTCGCGCAGGCCCAGATGGATATGCAGGCGGCCATCGTCGAACACGCTTTCTTCCACCGTGCTGCCGGCGCCGGCCTGGCGCAGCAAAGCGCGGATGCGTGCCATCAGTTCCTGCACGCCGAACGGTTTGGTCACGTAATCGTTGGCCCCGGCGTCGAGGGCGGCGACCTTTTCGGTTTCGCCGGCGCGCACGGTGAGCATGATCACCGGCACGTTGGACCACTGGCGGATCTCGCGCAGCACCTCGTGCCCATCGCGGTCGGGCAGACCGATGTCCAGCACCACCAGTTCGGCGCCCTGCCCGACCAGCGTGGCCAGGCCTTCTTCGGCGGTGCCGGCCTGCAGCACGCGGTAGCCCTGCGCACGCAGGCTGATGTCCAGAAAGCGACGGATCTGCGGCTCGTCGTCGACGATCAGCACGCGGGCGGGCGGGATGGCAGTAGTGTCAGTCGGCATCGGGGCGAGGTGGCGCGGCGGGAACAAGCAACGGCAGCGTAATGCGAATGGTGGTGCCGTGACCATGTACGCCGGCCAATGCCTGCACGCTGCCGCCATGCGCGCCGATCATGCCCTGGCAGATGGCAAGGCCCAGCCCGGTGCCGTTGCGCCCGCGGTCGCCGCGCTCCACGCTGTAGAACATGTCGAAGATGCGCGCACGTTCGTCCTCGGGAATGCCCGGGCCCTGGTCGCCGATATCGATCTGAAGAGCGCCGGCACGCAGCTGCGCATGCACAGTGACCGCCACGCCGGGCGGCGAAAATTTCGCCGCATTCTCCAGCACGTTGAAGATGGCCTGTTCCACCAGCGCCGGGTGGACCCAGATGGCCGGCAGCTCGGCGGCCAGATCCAGTTGCAGGCGTACCTCCGGCTGGTAGCGCTGCAGGCGGCGGGTGGCCGAGCCGATCAATTCGTCCACGCCGATCCAGTCGCGATTCAAGGTGAGCCCGGTGTGGCCGAGCTTGGTCATGTCGAGCAGGTTCTGGATATAGCGATCCAGCCGCTCGCCTTCGAGCTGGATGGTATCGAGCAGCGCGTGGCGATCCTGCGCGTCCATCGCATCGCCGTAGCTGGCCAGGCTGCTGGCCGAACCAATCATCGAGGCCAGCGGCGAGCGCAGATCGTGCGAGACCGACGACAACAAGGCCGAGCGCAGCCGCTCGGTCTCGCCACTGACGCGTGCGCCTTCCAGATCGGCGACCAGGCGCGTGCGCAGCGCGGCCTGCCCGATGTCTTCCACCATCGCTTCGGCCAGGCGGCGTTGCTCCAGGCCGGGCCGCTGCACGGCCTGCCGAAAGCGCAGCGCGGCCACGCCCAGGGTGCCCCGCTCGTGGCGCACCGGCAGGCACCACCAGTGGGCGCCGGCCAAAGTGTCGGTGAAGCGGCCGGCCGGTTGGCCATGGCGTTGGGTCCAGTCTGCCGCGCTGCGATCGAGCGCACCGAAGCTGGTGGGCACCTCGCTTTCGCGCTGCTCCAGGCGCAGCCAGACCTCGGCATCCAGCGCGGTGGCCAGGGCGCGACGGCCGGCTTCGAGCACCTGGCCCAGATCGGCGGCGGTGCTGAGCTGGCGGCCCAGCGCTTGCAGCGCGTTGGCGTGCGCATTGGCCGCGCGCAAGGCCAGCACCTGGCTGCGCAGGCGCGAGGCCAGCCGGCCGGCGACCAGCGCGGCAATCAGGAACAAACACACCGTCACCACGCCCTGGCGCGCGCTGATATGCAGGGTGAAGCGCGGCTCGATGAAGAAGAAGTTGTAGGCGACAAAACTCAGCAGCGCCGCGATCACGGCGGCCGCCATGCGCGTGCGCGAGGCCACCAGCACCACCGCCACGATGAACACCATCGACAGGTCGTCGATGTCGGTCCAGCGCTGCAGCAACCACGCCACCGCCACCGCACCTGCCGCAGCGATTGCGGCGAACGCCAGGTCATACCGCTGCAGCCATTGGCGCGGGTTGCGCCAGCGCTGCCGCGCGCGTGCCCGCGCATCGGCGGAGCTGACGATGACCAGCTCGTAATGCGCGCCACGTTGCAGCAGTTGCTGGGTCAGCGTGCGGTTGAACATGCGCGCCAGCGGGCGTTCGCGGGTGCGCCCCAGCACCAGGGTGGAGATGCCGTTTTGCGCGGCGAAATCCAGCAAGGCGTCGGCGACATTGGCGCCATGCAGCAGCGCGGTATCGCCGCCGAGGCGGCGCGTGAGCGCGAAGGCGCGGTCGATCTCCAGCTGCCAGTGGGCATCGGCCACGGTGCGTGTCTGCACCGTCACCACCGTCCAGGGCGCATCGCGGCGCTCCGACAGCCGCCGCGCCACCCGCACCAGATAATCCGAGCTGCCACGCCCATCGATGGCCACCACCACGCGTCGCCGCAACGCAGCGGTGCCGGGCAGGCCGCGTGCGGCCTGGGTGTCGCGCAGATCGCTGTCGACACGGTCGGCGGCGGTCTGCATCGCCAGCTCGCGCAATGCAGTGAGGTTGGAAGGCGAGAAAAACGCCTGCAGCGCCTGCGTGGCCTGTTCGGGCAGATACACCTTGCCCTGCTGCAGGCGCTCGATCAGTTCGCGTGGCGGCAGGTCCACCAGCACGATGTCGCGCAGGCGGTCGAACACGGCATCGGGCACCGTTTCGGACACGCGCACGCCGGTGATGCGCAGCACGATGTCGTTGAGGCTTTCCAGATGCTGGATGTTGACCGTGGTATAGACGTCGATCCCGGCATCGAGCAACTCGACGATGTCCTGCCAGCGGCGCTCATGCCGGCTACCCGGCACATTGCGGTGGGCCAGCTCGTCGATCAGCGCCAGCTGCGGCTTGCGCGCCAGCAGTGCATCCAGGTCCAGTTCTTCCAGCACCCTCCCCTGATAGCTCACGCGGGCGCGGGCCAGCAGCGGCAAACCGTCCAGCAAGGCGGCCGTTTCACTACGCCCGTGGGTTTCCACCACCCCGGCCACCACATCCATGCCCTGGCGTAGCCGCTCGCGCGCCCGCGACAACATGGCGTAGGTCTTGCCCACGCCGGGCGCAGCGCCCAGGAACACCGTCAGGCGCCCGCCGTGTTCGCGCTGTAATTCGCCGATCAGCGCGTCGGCTTGCTGGGTGCGGGCGTCGGGCATGGAGGCCGGGATTGGAGATTGGTGATTGGAGATTCGTAAAGGCTACAAGCATCGCTTCTAGTGCGGGTGCTTTGTTTCGCCGTCGCTTCCAGCTTCGCCACTTCCCGCCGCATCCAATGCGAGGTTCAGCGCCAGCACATTCACTCGCGGCTGGCCGAGCAGGCCGAACTGGGGTGGCTCGATCGCAGCCTGCAGCAGCGCGCTGACGCGTGGTTCCGGCCAGCCGCGGGCAGCGGCGATGCGGCGCACCTGCACCTGGGCACCGGCCGGGCTCAGGTGCGGGTCCAGGCCGCTGCCGGACTGGGTCAGCAGTTCGCCGGGCACTGCGTCCGGGGCGATGCCGTCGCGCGCGGCGACCTCGGCACGGGTGGCGGCAATGCGCGCCTGCAGATCCGGGTTGGAGCGCGCCTGGTTGCTGCCGGCGGCCGCGGTGAGGTCGTACTTGGCCGCCGATGGGCGCGGCTGAAAGTAGCGCACATCGCTGAAGGGCTGGGCGACCAGGGCCGACCCGATCACGCGCGTGTCCTGGCGCAGCAGCGAGCCGTGCGCCTGGGCCGGAAACAGCGCACCGGCGATGCCGGTGGCGATCAGCGAGTAGGCCAGGCCCAATCCCAACAAGATAAACAGCGCCAGCACGATCGATGCGCGTACTGCGCCGTCATCGCGCAAGGGCAGTGTGGTGGCAGTGGTGATGGAAGATGTGGTCATGGCTCAGGCACCCAGGGTGGCGGCAAGCGCCAGGTCGATCAATTTGATGGCGGCAAACGGCAGCAGCACGCCGCCCAGCCCGTAGATCAGCATGTTCCGGCGCAACAACGCGGTGGCGCTGGACGGACGAAACCGCACGCCGCGCAAGGCCAGCGGAATCAACGCCGGAATGATCAGGGCATTGAAGATCAACGCTGCCAGCACCGCGTGACGTGGGCTCGATAGCTGCATCACGTTGAGCGCGGCCATCGACGGGATGGCGGCGGCAAACAGCGCCGGCAGGATCGCGAAATACTTGGAGACGTCGTTGGCCAGCGAGAACGTGGTCAACGCGCCACGCGTGATCAGCTGTTGCTTGCCCACTTCCACCACCGCCAGCAGCTTGGCCGGATCCGAATCCAGGTCCACCATGTTGCCGGCCTCCTTGGCCGCCTGCGTGCCGGAGTTCATCGCCAGGCCCACGTCGGCCTGGGCAAGCGCCGGTGCATCGTTGGTGCCGTCGCCGACCATCGCCACCAGCCGCCCACCGGCCTGCTCGGCGCGGATGCGCGCGAGCTTGTCTTCCGGGCGCGCCTGGGCGATGTAGTCGTCCACGCCGGCTTCGGCGGCAATGGCAGCGGCGGTGAGCGGGTTGTCGCCGGTAATCATCACCGTCTTGATGCCCATCGCACGCAGCTGCGCGAACTTTTCCTTGATGCCCTGCTTGACCACATCGCTCAGTTCGACCACACCGAGTACATGCCGGCCTTCGGCCACCACCAACGGGGTGGCACCGCCACGCGCGACTTCTTCGATACGCCCCTGCAATTCCGGCGACACCGTGGCGCCCTGCGCCTGCACATAGACCACGATCGCATCGCCGGCGCCCTTGCGGATGCTGCGCCCGGCAAGATCCACGCCGGACATGCGCGTCTGCGCGGTGAAGCCGATGAAATGCGCGCCCTCCGGCTCGACCGCCACGGCACCCTGCTGGCGTGCCAGCTTGACGATGGATTTACCTTCCGGCGTCGGATCGGCCAACGAGGCCAGCATCGCCGCATCGCGCAGTTGCGCACGGTCGATGCCGGCCAACGGATGAAACGCAGTGGCCTGCCGATCGCCGTAGGTGATGGTGCCGGTCTTGTCGAGCAGCAGCACATCCACGTCGCCGGCCACCTCCACTGCCTTGCCGGACTTGGCCAGCACATTGGCCGACAGCGCGCGGTTCATGCCCGCAATGCCGATCGCCGGCAACAAGCCACCGATGGTGGTGGGGATCAGGCACACCAGCAGCGCGATCAGCAGCAACGGATCCAGCGTGACGCCGACGAACCCGGCAATCGCCGGCAACGAGGCCACCACGATCAGGAAGGTCAGCGTCATCGCGGCCAGCAACAAGGTCAGCGCGATTTCGTTGGGTGTCTTCTGCCGGTTGGCGCCTTCCACCAGCGCGATCATGCGATCCAGGAAACTCTGGCCGGGTTCGGCGGTGACCTTGAACACGATCTCGTCGGAGAGCACCCGCGTGCCGCCGATCACACCGCTGCGGTCGGTGCCCGCCTCGCGCAGCACCGGTGCCGATTCGCCGGTCACCGCTGCTTCGTTGATCGTTGCAACGCCACGCACGATCTCGCCATCGGCCGGTACGAATTCACCTTCGGACACCATCACATAATCGCCCGGTCGCAGCTCGGCGGCGGGCACGCGCGTCTCGCGCCCGCCCAGTGCGGTTTCCACCCGGCGTGCCACCAGATCCTTGCGCGCACGCCGCAACGAGGCGGCCTGGCCGCGGCCACGCGCTTCTGCAATGGCCTCGGCGAAATTGCCGAACAGCACGGTGACGAACAGGATCGCCGTCACCGCCCAGCCGAAGCCGGCATTGCCATGCCCGCTGGCGGTTATCACCGCCGCCAGCGCCGTGCCGCCCATCACCACCGCCATCACCGGGCTGCGCAGCAGATGCCGCGGCGACAGCTTGATGAAGGCCGCGCGCATCGCCGCCATCAGCACGGCAGCGTCGAACAACGCCGCGTCGCCGCGCGCGCGTTTTTCAGTCGTATCGATCGTAGACATTGCTCAAGACTCTCAGGACGCCGCCAGGGCGAGGTGTTCAGCGATAGGGCCCAGCACCAGTGCCGGCATGAACTGCAGCACGGTCAGCACCAGCACGATGGCCATCAGGGTCAGCGCAAAGGTAGGCGTCTCGACCTGCAGGCTGCCAGCCGACTCCGGCGCGCGCCGCTTCACTGCCATGCGCGCGGCCACCATCAGCGGCAGGATCAAGGCCGGATAGCGCCCCAGCGCCAACACCGCCGAGCAGCTCAGATTCCACCAATACGTTGCATCGCCCAGGCCTTCAAAACCGGACCCGTTGTTGGCGAACGCCGAGGTGTACTCGTAGAACACCTGGCTGATGCCATGGAAACCAGGATTGGAATTGGCCGTGAATGCCGGCACCGCCAGCGCCACTGCGGTGAAGCCCAAGACCACCAGCGGCTGCAGCAGAATCAACAACGCAAGCAACTGCACTTCGCGTGCTTCGATCTTGCGGCCGAACAATTCCGGCGTACGTCCGGTCATCAACCCGGCCAGAAACACGCTCAGCAACAGATACACCACGAACTGCTGCAAGCCACAGCCAATGCCGCCCCAGATGGCGTTGATCAGCATGTCGACCAACGTGACCAGGCCGCTCAACGGCGCCAGCGAATCGTGCATCGCGTTGACCGAGCCGTTGGAGGTCTGCGTGGTCAATGCCGCCCACAACGCCGAAGCATCGGCACCGATGCGCACTTCCTTGCCTTCCATCAGTGCGGGCGAGCCCGCGCTGGCCGAGTGCGCTTCGGACCACAGCAACAATGCAGTGGACGCGGCCGACATCGTCAGCATGGTGCCGAACACCAACGCAGTGAGGCGCTTGCGCCCGGTCAGAGAGCCGACCATGAACACCACGCTCATCGGCAGCAATACCAATGCGAGCGTTTCAAGCAGATTGCTCAACGGCGTGGGGTTTTCCAGCGCCACTGAACTGTTGGGGCCATACCAGCCACCGCCGTTGGTACCGAGCTGCTTGGCCGCCACCATCGCCGCCACCGGGCCGACCGGAATGGTCTGGCTGGGCATGCTGGCACTGCCATCCAGGGGCGTTGCGGTCGCCGCGCCCTGCAAGGTGGACGGCACGCCTTGCCAGCCGAGCAGCACGCTCCACAACAGGCACAGCGGCAACAGCACGCGCACGCTGGCGCGGATGACGTCGGCCCAATAATTGCCCACGTCGGCGTCAGGCGAAAGCGCTGCGTCAGGCGTCGGCTGCTGCCATCCCTGCCGCATTGCTGCTGCGTCCGGATCGGGCTGAGCGACCATCTGCATCCGCGTGGTCGCCGTCGTATCCAATACCGGCAAGGCATCGGGCAAACCCGCGGCCACTCGCCCACCGAACAACGCGCGCAAGGTGGCCACCGCCAACGCCAGGCCCATCATCGGCGTCACCACTTGCAGACCGACGATGCCGGTCATCTGCGCCAGATACGACAGCTGCGCCTGACCGGAATAATGCTGCTGGTTGGTGTTGGTGACGAACGACACCATGGTGTGCAGCGCCGTATCCCAGCGCAGGTTCGCGATGCCGTCCGGGTTGAACGGCAGCCAGGCCTGGGTCATGAACACCACCCAGGTCAGCACGCCGACGGCCAGATTGCTGAGCAGAAAGGCCACGCTGTAGCCGCGCCACGACATGCCCTGCTGCGGACGCGTGCCGAGCAAGGCATACAGCGGACGCTCGATCCAGCCGAATAACGCATCGCCGCGCATCGGCGCGCCGCGCATCACCGCAGCCAGATAACGGCCCAGGGGCCACGCCAGCACGATGGCCAGCGCATAGACAAGAAAGGTTTCACTCATTGGAGCGCACTCGCATCAGAAGTCTTCGGGCCGCAGCACCACGTACAACAGGTAGGCCGCAGCAACGAGTACGGCCACGCCGCACAACAGGGACATCCAGGCAGGCATGGGCTACTCCCCCAGACGCGCACAGCGCGTCGCGTTGGATGCGAGGTGCGACGGCGTAGGCAACGGGCGCGTGCCAACACGGCAAAGCGCTGCCGCACCGTGCGCGCCGCGCCGATGGAGCAGACAGGTCAAGGGATGCATCAGGATCGTCCACGGCGGAACCGCTCCGCCACTGCGCGCAGTCTCTGCCTGCCCGGCGTAAAGTCGCTATGGACCTGAATTGGCCGCCGCGTAAATTCCGCATAAATCATGCAATGCGGATGAGCTGCAGGCACGTTCCTGCCAGGTCGAGCCGAGGCCTGCGAGCGTGCGGTGCCCACGCAGGCCCTGGACACCTACGCTGCCACATTCCGAACAGAGAAGGCTCGGTGGCGGCATCCATGCCGCCAACGGTCCAGCAACCCATGAGGACACCACGCCAGACAGTCGGCTGGTGGTTTTGTCGAAGAATCAAGACAGCGTGTCGCGGCTTGTCGTTGCTCGTTGAAAACTTTGCGCACCGACCAACGCGACTGGTCCTTGCCCGCCCACCGTCGCGGGACCCTTGGCGGCATGGATGCCGCCAAGGAGCTATAGGGACGTACTTGCAGCGTGTCCCGCGATGGTGGGCGGGCAAGGGCCCTGCAGCAAAGGCGAAGATGATCCGCTTTCCACCTGATCTGCCGGTATTGAGCAGTCAGATCGAGACGGCTGCACTGTGCGTGTCGCGATCGCTTGGCTGTCTTCACGTCTGGTCGAATGCGCGGCGCCCTCACCGCTTGCGGGACACGCCGTGAATCCGTCCGTGGAGGCTCGGTGGCGGCATCCATGCCGCCACACGGTCCCGCAAGCGGCGAGGACACCACGCCAGACAGTTGACTGGTGGTTTTGTTGAAGAGCAAAGACACCGCGGCACCAGCTTGCTAGTCGCTGGTTGAGATCCATGCACATCGACCATCTCGACTGGTCCTTGCCCGCCCACCGTCGCGGGACCCTTGGCGGCATGGATGCCGCCACGGAGCTTACAAGGACGTACTTGCAGCGTGTCCCGCGATGGTGGGCGGGCAAGGGCCCTGCAGCAACGGTGCAGAGCTGCAGCTTTGACGCTCTAAAGCTCTAAAGCTCTGAAGCTCTGAAGCTCAATCATCCAGGCTAGCAATCATTCGCCAGCGGAAGGTTCTTGAGGTCATGGCGTTGCCTGGCTCCGAACCCTGGCGTGTCATCCGATACCTCCGCATGCGGAACCCAGGCCCACCCCACTCCACGAAAACGCCATGCGCCGCACGCTGGTCGACGCATTAACGCAGCGGCAGGTTCAACACCGAAGGCGTCGCCACCGGCGAGGAGAATGTCACCGTGCCACCGCCGTCGCTGGCATCCGTGTAACGCGCATCGCGGGTATCGATCACCAGCACCAGCCGCTGCCCCTCAGGAATCTCTGTTGCTGCCGCTTGCAGCTGCCAGTCCAGCGTCACCGCGCGGCCGGGCGTTGCATCGCGCAGCGAATACGGCGCATGCGTGATCAGGTGCGCCACGCCCAGGGCGTCCATGCGATACAGATATGCGAACAGGCTCACCTTCGGTTGGCTGGGTACCACGGTCACTCGCAATGACGGGCTGCCCGCCAGCCGCCGCGTACCGTTCGATGGCGAGCCCACCCACACCGCAGCACCGGCGCGGTTGACCAGCGGAATCGAGGTGGTCACCGGCACGCCGATGCCCTGCAGCAGGCCGCTGACCAGCACCACGCCGGAGTCTGCCACCGTTGGCACATCAGTGGCGATGCGCGACTGCCAGCCACTGGCAGTGCCGCCGATCAACCCACCGGTCGGACTGAGCACGCCGGTCGGTGCAGACAGTCCCAGGCGCGTGCTGCCCTGCTGCACCGCCGCCCAATCCGCATATGCCAGCCATTGCCCGGCGCGCGGCGACAGCCGCACCGGTGCCTCGGCGTCCACGCCGTTCCGCAGCTGTTTGAGATGGCGATCGAACCAGCGCGTGGCCGCCGTATAGACCTCGTTCGGCAGCCCCAGCGCGCCGGGCAACTCCGTGGTGGCGTGATCGCCCTGACTGAGCAGCAACTGCTTGGGGCCGCGCAGCTGATTGAAGAAGGCAATCGTCTGGTTCGGCGGGAACAGCCCGTCGTTGAAGGCATTGCCCAGCAGCACGGCGGTGCCGCGCGCGTTGAGGGCCGCCACGTCGGTGGCCGGGCTGCGCGAGGCGGCCTGCGGCAGGAAGCCCTGCACCGCGCCGTCGTAATCGCCTTGCGCAACGCGTGCGCCGATCTGCGCCAGATCCGGTCCCGGCCGCCCGGTCAGCGCGCCTGCGCCCACCAACAGACCGACACCCTGCTGGCTGACGGTGCGATTGGAATACAGCGACGCCTCCAGGTTCGCCCAGCCGCTGAGCGCCGCCACCGCCTTGATGCGCGGGTCGCGCTCGGCGGCCAGCAGGCTGATGCCCGCGCCGTAGGAGATGCCCGACGCACCGATCGCATCGGGATTGGAGGGCGTGTGCGCCAATGCCCAATCGATCACCGCACTGACGTCTTCCACGGTGTCCTGCCCGGCAATGTCGATCTGCCCGGCCGAGTCCCAGAACCCGCGCGAGGTGTAGCTGACGACCACGTAGCCATCGCTGGCCAGCTGGGTAGCCCGGCCCAGGTATTCCAGGTTGGGCAACGACCAGCTGGCCGGCATCACGATCAGCGGAAACGGCCCGCTCCCCTGCCCTTGCGGCACCAGCACCAGTGCGCCCATCGGCGCCCCATCCCAGCCGGGGATGCGTTCGTAGGTCTTGCTGAAAGCGCCCGCAGTTGCTGACGCCGCCGCGACCAGCAACGCGATGGCGGCGATGCCTCGGATCCAAACCCTGTTCATGCTGCTCTCTCCCACGCGAGGCCGGGCCGGGATGGCCCAGCGGCGATTGCCATGCATCCGTGGTTCGGGGAGAGCGCCGAGCGAACGTACCAGACGGTACGGTGGGGCTCAAGGGCCGGGAATCGGGAATGGGGAGGCGAAGATAAGGGCCAGCCTGGTCCCCGTTGGCGCAGGCAATCGCCTGTCTCAGATCCGGATCGGCACGGCAGGGCACGTCCACTTCTCGCCTGCGGGAGAAGTGTCAACGAGCGGATGTGGCGAACACGGCATTCGCAATTCTCGAATCCCGGCCCGACTCGATGCGCACGCGCGTCGCTGCCGGGGCGATCGTGCCTGCGGTTGCTGCGCAAGCAGCAGAGAAATTGGCGCTGCAGCTGCGCGATGAGGGCCACGAAATCGTCGAGACAACGTCACTCGGTCCGATGATCGAAGCACCTGCTGCTGCGCGCCGCATCACCCCGCCGCCGCTGCCATCGAGCAGCGCAGCATTCGCGCCTGCAGCAATCCTTACGGGTCAGCCGACGAAATGCTGGTATCCGCGCTGCGGTGGTTGCCAGGCACGGCCCTCGGCGTCGTGCACCACCACGCCAGGCGCGGCTGTGATCCGACCGAGGCGCGTGGCCGCGACGTCGGCAAATGCCAGCGCCTGCAGCACGGCGTCGCGGTGCTGTGGCGCGGCGGTGAAACACAGCTCGTAATCGTCGCCGCCGCCCAATTGCCAGCCGGTGCATTGCAGTGCGCTGATTCCTGCGCTGCGCGCCATCGCCGGCAAGGACGCTGACGCCAACTGTGCGCCCACACCGCTGCGCTCGCACAAGTGGCCCAGATCGGCCAGCAGACCGTCCGAGACATCCACGCAGGCGTGCGCAAGACCCCGCAAGCGCAGGCCGGCCTGCACCCGTGGTTGCGGACGCAGCAGCCGGCCACGCCAGCGTTCGTGCACCGGATCAGCCGCCACGCGCGTGACATCCAACTGGCCCGCCTGCCATAACGACAACGCCGCCGCCGCCTCGCCGAGTGCACCGGTCACCCACACGTCATCGCCCACGCGCGCGCCATCGCGACGCAGCGCCGCACCCGGCGGCACGCTGCCGATGGCAGTCACCGCACACGACAGCGGCCCGCGCGTGGTATCGCCGCCGACCAAGGCAATCTCGTGCGCATCTGCCAGCGCGAAGAAGCCATCGGCAAATGCCTCCACCCAGGCCAGATCGTCGTGCGGCAACGACAGCGACAACGTGCACCAGCGCGGCTGCGCGCCCATCGCGGCAAGATCGGACAGATTGACGGCCAGCGTTTTCCAGCCGAGATCGTCGGCGCGCGTCTCAAGCGGAAAATGCACCCCGGCATTGAGCGTATCGGCCGTGATGGCCAGTTGCTCGCCTGCCGGCGGTTGCAGCAATGCCGCGTCGTCGCCAATGCCCAACGGCACGTCGGCCCGCGTGGCAATGCGCGCGCGCAGACGGGCAATCAGATCGAATTCAGGCATTTGAAGGGCCGGGATTTGGGATTGGGCATTCGGGATTGGTGACAGCGGGCTTTGCGAGGTATGGAACGACAGCCGACCAGCTGCACCATCGATGGATGCGGCAGGGCAGGGTGGCGTCGCTCAAGCCACGGCTGGGCCGCTCAAGCGAAGGCGCTAGCACCTTGCATTACAGGCACCGTCGCTCGTTGCCAATCCCGAATCACCAATGCCGAATCTCGGCGCCTCAGGCACCCGACTCCACCTTGCGCCACTCCACCGCCGCGCGATCGAGCACGCCATTGACGTAGGTGTGCCCATGTTCGGAGCCGAAGCGCTTGGCGGTTTCGATCGCTTCGTTGATCACCACGCGGTACGGCACGTCCTGCCGGTACAGCAACTCGTAGGCCGCCAGGCGCAGTACTGCACGCTCGATCGCATCGACCTCTTCCACGCCGCGGTCCAGATACGGCGTCAGCGCGGTATCCAGCTCCACGCGATTGGCAATCACGCCATCGACCAGGCTTTCGAAGTACGCCAGATCAGCCACCTCGTGCGCCTGCTCGTGCGCAAACTGGGCGATCACCTGCTTGGCGAATCCGCCGGAAATCTGCCACGCATACACTGCCTGCAGGGCGCGGCGGCGCGCACGCGAGCGCAGCACCGGGTCGATGCCGTCGCGACGGCCGTGGCGGGCATGTCCACCGGACTTGCTCATGGCAACAACTCCATCAGATTCACCAGTTCCAGCGCCGCAAGCGCGCATTCCTCGCCCTTGTTGCCGTGGCTGCCGCCGGCACGCGCCTCGGCATCCTCCACGCGCTCCACCGCCAGCACGCCGTTGAGCACCGGCACGCCGGTCTGCAACTGCACGCTCATCAGGCCTTCGGCGCACAGGTCGGCCACGTGCTCGTAGTGGCGGGTATCGCCACGGATCACGCAGCCCAGCGCGATGATCGCGCCATGCTGGCCGGACTGCGCCACGCGGTTGGCAGCGATCGGGATTTCCCAGGCGCCGGGCACGCGGATCACGTCGATGGCGTCCTCGCCGATGCCGTTGCCGGCCAGGCTCTGGCGCGCGCCGGCAACCAGCACGTCGGTGATGCGGGCATTCCAGCGGCTGGCGATGATCGCAAAGCGCGCGGTGGTGGGGCGGAGATCGCCTTCGTAGTGGGTCATGCGGGTCGGCAACTCGAGGGGGCGGGAAGTTTAACAGCTGCCGCGCCAGGCCCGGCCGCCGCGTGCAGGCCGGGTCCCGCACAAGCAGACCCGGCCATCCGGTTCAAGACACAGACGGGGCGGCGACTCGCCGCCGGTGCGCCAGCTGGCGCAGCCCACGGCGGCAACCGGCCGCCGACACCGGGCCGGGACACGACTGACGGCGCGCGCCGCCAGCCCGGCCTCAGCACCGGCAGCGGCCGGGGTCTTCGGGGCGGATCAGCTGACGGCGGCAATGGCTCGCCGCCAGCTCAGGGGACCGCGGACGGCGGCACTGAGCGCACGCCTTCGCCGGGATGGCACTCTAGGTACTCCACCACCTCCAGCCCGAACCCGGCCAGACCCACCTGCCGGCGCGGGGTGCCGAGCACGCGCAGCTTGCCCAGGCCCAACTCGGCCAGGATCTGCGCACCGGCGCCATTGCGCCGCCACTGGCTTACATCCTTGGCGTTGGCCGCAGCTTCGGGCTGCTGGCGCAGCCGTGCCAACAACGATTCGCTGTCGCGCGGGGCCGACAGCACCACCATCACCCCCTGCCCTTCGGCGGCGATCGCGCGCAAGGCATCGGTGGCGGCCACGCCGAAATCCTCGCGCTGCCAGTGCAGCAGGTCGGCCAGCGGGTTTTCCACCTGCACCCGGACCAGCGTGGGCGTGGCCGGATCAGCAGCGCCGCGCACCAGGGCAAAGTGCAGGTCGTGGGCGATGCGGTCGCGGTAGGTCACCAGCTGGAACGGGCCGAATTCGGTACTGATCTCGCGCGCGTCCACCCGCTCGACGGTGTGCTCGTTGGCCAGGCGGTAGGCGATCAGGTCGGCGATCGAGCCCATCTTCAGCCCGTGCTCGCGTGCGAACACTTCCAGCTGCGGGCGACGCGCCATGCTGCCGTCCGGGTTGAGCACTTCCACCAGCACGCCGGCCGGCTCCAGCCCGGCCAGCATCGGCAGGTCGCTGGCGGCCTCGGTGTGGCCGGCACGGGTCAGCACGCCCCCGGGCTGGGAAATCAGCGGGAAAATGTGGCCCGGCTGGCTCAGATCCTGCGGCCGGGCATCCGGGCGCACTGCGGTACGCACGGTGTGCGCGCGATCGTAGGCCGAAATACCGGTGGTCACGCCCTCGGCCGCCTCGATGCTGACGGTGAAGTTGGTCTGGAACTGCGCGGTGTTGTTGCGCACCATCGGCGCCAGCCCAAGCTGCGCACAGCGCTCGCGGGTCAGCGACAGGCACACCAGCCCGCGCGCGTGGGTCACCATGAAGTTGATGTCCGACGGCTTGACCAGCTCGGCGGCCATGATCAGGTCGCCCTCGTTTTCGCGGTCTTCGTCGTCGACGATCACCACCATGCGCCCGGCACGCAACTCTTCGATCAGCTCGGGAACCGGTGCGAAGTTCATGCCGCACCCCGCGCGCCGAGCAGGCGTTCGACATAGCGCGCCACCAGGTCGATTTCCAGATTCACCGCCGCGCCCACCGCGGTTGCGGAAAACGCCGTGTTGGCCACCGTATGCGGGATCAGCGCAACCTCGAACCCGTCTTCGTCCACCTCATTGACGGTCAGGCTGACGCCGTCCACGCAGATCGAGCCTTTTTTGGCCACATAGCGCAGTACCGATGACGGAGCGGCAAACCGCCAGCGCTGCGCCCGTGCATCGCCATGCACCGACTGCACCTGGCCCAGACCATCCACATGCCCGCTGACCAGATGCCCACCGAGCCGGTCGGTGGGCCGCATCGCGCGTTCGAGGTTGAGCACCGCGCCTTCGGGCAACGCACCCAATGTGGTCAGCGACAGGGTTTCGGTGGACGCATCGGCCTGGAAGCTGGTTGCGTCGAACGCGATCACGGTCAGGCACACGCCATTGACCGCGATGCTCTCGCCCAGCTGCACGGCGTCGAACGGCAGGCTGCCGGTGGCGAAGGTGAAACGCACATCGCCGCCCTGCGGCTGGCGCGCGGCCAGGCGGCCGACGCCTTCAATGATTCCGGTGAACATCAGCTCGCCCCCTTCTGCAGCGAGCGCTGCGCGGACGTCGGGCGGTGGACAGGTGCATTACAGCGCAGCGGGTGATGCAAAGACATAGTCGTTTCTCGCAGGAGTTGAGCGAAAAACGCCACAAGGCAAAGCAAACAGGCGCGCGCACAGCCGCAAGGCTGCGCGGTGGCCGTCTTCTTTCATCCGGACTATACCGTCGGCTCCGGCATTGGACCGGATCTGCTGACCTTCGCGCGATGCCCGACACATGCAGTGCCAACCATCGCGGCGAAGCGCTCGCGGGCTCGCACGCTTGCACGTGCCTACCGCCGGTGGGGAATCGCACCCCGCCCTGAAGACGTTCGTGAGTGCCAGCGAACCGGCCCGCGCAGTTTAGCAGCGCCTGTTCTGCCCTCAGCTGTCTGAAAGCCATGGCTGACAGGACGCTGCGTCATGTCAGGAAATCCCCCATAGCCAGTTTTGTGAAGAGTCTGTTAAATTGCGCCCCGCGACGGGAGACGTCGCCCTTCCGCCCCGCAACGGGGTGGAGACACGGACATCATTTCGGAGAGACCACTCAATGCGCACTACCCTGATTCTGGCTGCCGTGCTGGCCGCCGCCCCGTTTGCCGCGTCTGCGGAAGGCCTGAGCTATAGCTACGTTGAAGGCGGCTGGAACCGTACCGAGATCAGCGTCAACGACGATTCGGACGACCTGGATGGCGGCTACATCCGCGGTTCGTGGCAGATCGCCGAGCCCGTCTACGTGTTCGCTGGCTACCAGCGTGCCGAGAAGGACTTCAACCTGGGCGCGGGCTTCGTGCTCGAAGGCACACTGCAGCAGGCGAATCTGGGTATTGGTTACCGCCAGGAAATGACCGAGCGCGTCGAATTCACCGCCGACATCAGCGTGCTGCGCTCCAAGGTCGAATCCGATCTGCGTCGCGGCGGCCGTTCGCTTGGCAATTCGTCCGATACCAGCACCCTGGGCTTCGGCAACCTGGGCCTGCGTGGCAAGCCCTCGCCGCGTACCGAAGCCTGGATCAAGGCCGGCTACATCGACGGCAGCGACGTGGACGAAGGCGAATTCGTCGGTACCCTCGGCGGCCAGGTCAACTTCACCACCACCTGGGGCCTGGTCGGCGAAGTCGAGTTCATCGACAACGCCAACCAGTACCGCGTCGGTGTCCGCGCCAGCTTCTGATCACGCGCGTTGCCGGCAATGGAAGGCCCCGCATGCGGGGCCATTCTTTTTGCGGCGCTCACGCCATCGCGAGCGGCGTATAGCGCAGACGCAGATCCTGCCCGAGCTGACGCACATCGCGTAGCTGCAATGCATGCCGCTGCGCCATCGTTTCGATGCCAAGGCCAGCGAGCAGCGGCCGTGCGGTGTCGCCCAGCAACACCGGGGCCAGGTAGACCAACAGCTCATCGACCAACCCGGCCTGCAACAGCGCACCGCCCAGCGTGGCGCCGGCTTCCACGTGCACTTCGTTGATGCCACGCTGGGCCAGCAAGGCCAGCACCGCAGCCAGATCGAAGCGACCAGCGTGCAGCGGTAATGCCGCGCACTCCGCACCATCCACCGCAGTCGGCGCGGCGGCATCGCCATGCAGATACAACGTCGGTGCATCGCCGTGGCGAATGTTCCTGCACGCCAAGCTGCGCAGGCCGGCATCCAGCACCACCCGCAACGGCGGCACGAACGGAGTGTCGTCGCCGAGCCGCACCGTCATCGACGGATCGTCGGCCAGCACGGTGCCGGCACCGGTCAGGATCGCGCCGGCACGTGCGCGCCAACGCTGCACATCGGCGCGCGCGTCGCTTCCGGTGATCCATTTGGATTCGCCGCTGGCCAGGGCGGTGCGTCCATCCAGACTGGCGCCGAGCTTGACCCGTACCCACGGCCGGCCACGCTCCACGCGCGACAGGAAGCCCTGGTTGAGCAGGCGCGCCCGGGCTTGCATCACCCCGCTCAGCACCGCGATTCCAGCCTCGCGCAGCAGCGCGAAACCGCCGCCATTGACCTGTGGAAACGGGTCGGCCATCGCCGCGACCACACGCATGACGCCTGCCTCGATCAACGCCAACGCACACGGCGGCGTGCGCCCGTAATGCGCGCACGGCTCCAGGGTGACATAGGCGGTCGCCCCGCGCGCCAGCTCGCCGGCTGCGCGCAATGCGAACACTTCGGCATGCGGGCCGCCGGCGCGTTGGTGGAAGCCTTCGCCCACGCACACGCCGTCGCGCACGATCACGCAGCCCACCATCGGATTGGGGCGCGTGGTGTAGGCGCCGCGCTCGGCCAGGCGCAAGGCCTGCGCCATCCAGCGGTGGTCGTCGGCACTCGCGCCCGTCGTGGTCTCAGTCATTGCGTTGCACTCCCGGCGCAATGCACATCACCACGATCTGCATCGGCCCCAGCAAGAATTCGGTATGCGTCTGCCATCCCAGCCTCTGGTAGAACGGCACCAGGGCCGGCTGGCAGTACAGGTACAGCAGCGGCACGCCCAGACGCGCGGCGGCCTGCACGCAATGCGCCACCAGTGCCTCGCCGATGCCCTGCCCGCGTGCCTGCGGCCGCACGTACAACGAGGCCAGCCAGGGAGACCATTGCCGCATACGGGCGTCGTCGTTTTCGAGCAGGCTCACCGAGCCGAGCCACTGCGTCCGATCCAGCGCCACCCAGGTCGTCGGGATGACGCCATCACGTGTATGGCTGCGCAGTTCGCTCAGCGCCTCACCGAGGTTCCACTCCGGCAACAACGCGCCGAAGGCCTGTAGATGCGCTTGCGCAATCGCAGGCAGATCGTCCGGCGTTTCTGCAACGCAGGCGATGCGCATCGCGCTCACCGCTTGCCGGGTTTGCCGGCGCGTTCCAGTGCCGCTTCCAGCAGCGGCAGTTGTTCGCTGCCGACCGGCAGTTCGCGTTCGAGCTTTTCGATCTCTTCGCGAAAATCCGCCACGTCCTGAAAACTGCGATACACCGAGGCAAAGCGTACGTAGCCGACGTGATCGAGCTTGCGCAGCTCGACCATCACGTATTCGCCTACCCGCAGCGAACCCACTTCGCGTTCGCCGGACATGCGCAGCTGATGCACGACCGCCCGCACCGCCGCTTCGATCTGTTCTTCGGCGACAGGGCGCTTCTGCAGCGCGCGGTCGAAGCTGGTGCGCAACTTGCGCGCATCGAACGCCTCGCGTCCACCGTCGCTCTTGACCACGGTGGGCAACTTGAGTTCGATCGTTTCCAGGGTGCTGAAACGCTCGCCGCAGGCCTCGCACTCGCGCCGCCGACGGATCGTCGTGCCGTCTTCGGACACGCGCGAATCAATCACCCGGGTGTCGTTGTGCTGGCAGAAGGGGCAGTGCATCAGACGTCCGGGATTTGGGATTGGGGATTCGGGATTGGCAACAGCACAAGCAAGGACGCGCGGTTAGCGCATCCCGAATCACGAATCTCCAATCCCGGCATCTCAGCCATACACCGGATATTTCTTGCACTGCGCGGTCACCGCATCGCGGACCTTGGCGAGCACTGCCTCGTCGGTTGGTGCGTCCAGCACGTCGGCGATCCAGTTGGCCAGGTCGATGCTGTCCTGTTCCTTGTAGCCGCGCGTGGTGATGGCCGGGGTCCCCAGGCGCAGGCCCGAGGTCACGAACGGCGAGCGCGGGTCGTTGGGCACCGAGTTCTTGTTGACGGTGATGTGGGCCGTGCCGAGCGCAGCTTCTGCCTCCTTGCCGGAGACATCGCGGCCGATCATGTCCACCAGCATCAGGTGATTTTCGGTGCCACCGGAGACGATCTTGTAGCCGCGTGCAATGAGCGTGTTGGCCATGGCCTGGGCATTCTTGACGACCTGCTGCTGGTAGGTCTTGAAGGCCGGCTCCAGCGCTTCCTTGAAGGCCACGGCCTTGGCCGCGATGACGTGCATCAGCGGGCCGCCCTGGATGCCGGGGAACACGATCGACTGCAGCTTCTTCTGCAACTCCTCGCTCGCGCCCTTGGCCACGATGATGCCGCCGCGCGGGCCGCGCAGGGTCTTGTGGGTAGTCGAGGTGACCACGTGCGCGTGCTCCATCGGGCTGGGGTACACACCGGCGGCGACCAGGCCGGCGATGTGCGCCATGTCCACGAACAGGTAGGCACCGACGCTGTCGGCGATGGCACGGAAGCGCGCCCAGTCGATCTTCTGCGAATACGCAGAGAAACCGGCCACGACCATCTTCGGCTTGTGCTCGGTGGCCAGGCGCTGCACCTCGTCGTAATCGATCAGACCCTGCTCGTTGACGCCGTACTGCACGGCGTTGAACAGCTTGCCGGAGACATTGACCTTGGCGCCGTGGGTGAGGTGGCCGCCATGGGCCAGGCTCATGCCCAGGATGGTGTCGCCCGGCTGCAGCAGCGCCAGATACACCGCCTGGTTGGCCTGCGAGCCGCTATGCGGCTGCACATTTGCATACATATCTTCCGTGGAGCCCGCGCCAAACACCTGCTTGATGCGGTCGATCGCCAGCTGCTCGGCGATGTCGACGTATTCGCAGCCACCGTAGTAGCGCTTGCCCGGATAGCCTTCGGCGTACTTGTTGGTCAGCTGGCTGCCCTGCGCTTCCATCACCAGCGGGCTGCAGTAGTTTTCGCTGGCGATCAGCTCGACGTGATCCTCCTGGCGGCCGACTTCAGCGGCGATGGCCTTGGCCAGTTCGGGGTCGTAGGTTTCCAGTCGGACGTCGCGCGAGAACATGCAAAGCTCCGGAGCAGCTGCAGCCAGTGGGGCCGCCGATTGTAAGCCCCCGCCGCACGGGTGACCAATCGCATGCCTGGCGCCTGGCGCGCGGCCGGCGCCAGGCGTGCGCCGCGAAACAGCAAGGGCGCACCGAAGTGCGCCCTTGTGTGATGACCGGCCCGATTGCCCAACAGGCGAACCGGGCACCGCCGGCCTAGAGCGGCTAACAGAACGTCGCCGGCAGTCGTCAGGTGGGTGTGGCGACGCGCCGCAGCCGATGTGTACGCTTGGTACACGAGGATTCCGAACGCCGGCCGCGCCCGCCTGACGGCTGTGCAGTAGCGTGGTTAGCGGCGCTTAGTTGTTGAGCACCAGGTCGGCGATGATGCCGGAGGCAATCGCGACCAGCAGCAGGTTGCCGCGGTCATCGCGCTGCCAGCGGTAGCCGTACGGTGGGCGGCGCAGATCGTAGCGGTCGTAGTCATTGATCACGTAGACCGGGCCGTGATAGCGCTGACCGCGCGCCCAGTACGGACGCGGCGGCGGGCCGGCGCGGTAGTACGCAGGGCGGTCGTAGACATAGACCCGGTTGCGGTCGTAGCGACGGTCCTGGTGGCGGGCGTCACGATACCCCTCGCGGTAGCCGCTGCTGTAGTAACGGCGGTCGTCGCGCCATTCGCGGCGGTCGGCCCGGCGGTCATCCCGCCACTCGCGGCGATCGTTGCGCCAGTCACCGCGGTCACCACGGTGATCGCGATGGCCACGGTCATGTCCGCGGCGGTCGTGGTCGCGGTCCCAGTCGCCGGCAAACGCCGCCGGGGCCACGCAGCCCAGCGCCAGGATGGAGGAAAGCACAGCGGTAACGATGCGTTTGCGGTTCATGGCCCAGCTCCTGTTTGCGATGTCGCAATTTCATTAAGACGCCGCTCGCCTTAACGCATTCTTGCTGGAATCGGTTACGAAAACGCCTATTCAGGTAATAGGTAGGCTGCCGTTTAGCTGCGCTGTCGCCTGCCGGGCTCGCGGCACTTGCCGGTATAATCGGCGCAATCCCTTTTCCGCTGCCTCCGGCCTCGGCCGGCGGGCTGCCTGCGTCCACGGAGCACCCATGTCGCAATACATCTACACCATGAACCGCGTCAGCAAGGTGGTCCCGCCCAAGCGGCAGATCATCAAGGACATCTCGCTGAGCTTTTTCCCGGGCGCCAAGATCGGCCTGCTGGGCCTGAACGGCGCGGGCAAGTCGACGGTGCTCAAGATCATGGCCGGCGTGGACACCGACTTCGAGGGCGAAGCCCGCCCGCAGGCCGGCATCAAGGTCGGCTACCTGGCCCAGGAACCGCAACTCAACCCCGAGCACACCGTGCGCGAAGCGGTGGAAGAAGGCGTGGGCGACGTGTTGCAGGCCCAGGCCGCGCTGGATGCGGTGTATCTGGCCTATGCCGAGGAAGGCGCCGATTTCGACGCGCTGGCCAAGGAACAGGAGCGCCTGGAGGCGATCCTGGCCGCCGGCGATGCGCACACCCTGGAAAACCAGCTGGACGTGGCCGCCGACGCGCTGCGCCTGCCGCCGTGGGAAGCGATCGTGGGCAAGCTGTCCGGCGGCGAGAAGCGCCGTGTGGCGCTGTGCCGCCTGCTGCTGCAGAAGCCGGACATGCTGCTGCTCGACGAACCCACCAACCACCTGGACGCCGAGTCGGTGGAATGGCTGGAACAGTTCCTGGCGCGCTACACCGGCACCGTGGTGGCGGTGACGCATGATCGCTACTTCCTGGACAACGCCGCCGAGTGGATCCTGGAACTGGACCGCGGCCGCGGCATTCCGTGGAAGGGCAACTACACCGACTGGCTGACCCAGAAGGACGAGCGCCTCAAGCAGGAAGACAACCAGGAAAAGTCACGCCAGAAGGCGATCCAGAAGGAACTGGAATGGTCGCGGCAGAATGCCAAGGGCGGTCGCACCAAGGGCAAGGCACGCCTGGCGCGCCTGGAAGAATTGCAGTCGGTGGATTACCAGCGTCGCAACGAGACCAATGAAATCTTCATTCCGCCGGGCGAGCGCCTGGGCAACTCGGTGATGGAGTTCAAGAACGTCTCCAAGAAGTTCGGCGACCGCCTGCTGATCGACAACCTGTCGATGATCGTGCCGCCCGGCGCCATCGTCGGCATCATCGGCCCCAACGGTGCCGGTAAGTCGACCCTGTTCAAGATGATCACCGGGCAGGAGAAGCCCGATTCCGGCGAAATCGTGGTCGGCCCCACCGTGCAGCTGTCCTACGTGGACCAGAGCCGCGACGCGCTGGAAGGCAACCACAACGTCTTCCAGGAGATCGCTGGCGGGCTGGACATCCTCAACATCAACGGCGTGGAGATCCAGTCGCGCGCCTACATCGGCCGCTTCAACTTCAAGGGCCAGGACCAGCAGAAGATGGTCGGCTCGCTGTCCGGCGGTGAGCGCGGTCGCCTGCACATGGCCAAGACCCTGTTGCAGGGCGGCAACGTACTGCTGCTCGACGAACCGTCCAACGACCTGGACATCGAAACCCTGCGTGCGCTGGAAGACGCCTTGCTGGAATTCCCCGGCAACACCTTCGTGATTTCGCACGATCGCTGGTTCCTGGATCGCATCGCCACGCACATCCTGGCGTTCGAAGGCGACTCGCACGTGGAGTTCTTCCAGGGCAACTACCGCGAGTACGAAGAAGACAAGCGTCGCCGCATGGGCGATGACGCCGGCCCGAAACGCCTGCGCTTCAAGGCGCTGAAGTAAGCACAACAAGGGCGCCGTCAGGCGCCCTTGTCGTTTTCCGTCCCGGCGGCTGCGCGGGCGTGGATGCTACGCGCCTGGAGCGATGTAGCGGGCAGCCAGGTGCTACCTGCGGCAACACCGCAAGCTGCGGCGGTCGCCCCAGATGTTACAGCTCGTACGACAGCACATCTTCGAACCCGAAGGTGTCGAAGTTTTCGATGCGCGAGGGGTACAGGCGGCCGACCAGATGGTCGTACTCGTGCTGGACCACGCGCGCATGGAAGCCCTCGGCCTCGCGTGCGATCGGGCTGCCGTCAGGCGCAAAACCGCGATAGCGGATGTAGCGGTAACGCGGGATCACCGCGCGCAGGCCGGGGATCGACAGGCAGCCTTCCCAGCCGTTTTCCATCTCCTCGGACAACGGCTCGATCTGCGCATTGGCCAACGCCGTGCGCGGCACCGCGGGCGCCTCGGGATAACGCTCGCTGGCCTCGAAACCGAACACCATCAACTGCAGGTCCACCGCGATCTGCGGCGCGGCCAGGCCCACGCCGCGCGCATCGTCCATGGTCTCGAACATATCGGCCACCAAAGCCTGCAACTCGGCACTGCCGAGGTTGGTCACCGGGGGCGCGACACGCAGCAGGCGCTTGTCGCCCATGCGGATGATCTCGCGAATCATGCGGATGCTCCTGATAAACGGTGCAGCGATCTTAGGGCGTGTGGCGTACCTTGAGGTGAGCGGAGCGGCCTGCCTCCTCAAGACACAGATGCCGCCTTGTCCGGCGACGGTCGCCGAACACAGTGCTGCATGCGGTGCCGCCATGCCACGGCGAGGTACATGACGGCCTGGACGTCACACCGCGACTCGATTGCCGCGCTCTTGCCGGGCACCGCAGCGTTCAGCGCACGATCCGCTGCCCGGTGTCGTCCAGCACGCGCTCGCCGTCTTCCTTGACGAAAGGGCCGGTGGCCGGCGGCAATACCTCCAGCACCTGCTCGGATGGACGACACAGGCGCGTACCCAGCGGCGACTGCACGAACGGGCGATTGATCAGGATCGGATGCGCCAGCATGGCGCTCAGCAGGGCCGCCTCGTCCAGCGCGGGGTCATCGAGCCCCAGGTCCAGATACGGCGTGCCCTTCTGGCGGATGGCCCCGCGTACCGACAGACCAGCGTCGGCAATCAACGAACGCAGCGTCTGCCGGTCCGGCGGCTGCTGCAGGTAGTGGACGATCTGCGGTTCGATACCGACATGCCGGATCAAGGCCAGGGTATTGCGGGACGTGCCGCAGGCAGGGTTGTGATAGATGACGACGTGCATGCGCGGCCCGACTGGTTCGATAAAGACTGGATTTTGCGATCGCTGATGACGCAGCGACACGCTCAACGCCCAGTGTACGGGGGATGCGTGAGGCTACGTGCACTGGTGCTCAGTACTTAGCGCTCAGTACTTAGCACCAGCGCTTATCGCTTATCGCTTATCGCTTATCGCTTATCGCTTTTTATCGCTTAGCTCGTAGCTCGTAGCGCTTAGCGCTTAGCGCCAACACCAACACCAACACCAACACTTTTTAAGGGCACTTGCACGATTGTTAGCTTGAGACTTGATCGCTTTGCTCTTTGCTGCTTGCTCTTTGCTGCTTGCTCTTTGCTGTTGCTGTCTGCGTTCTGAAGCCTGCTTTCGCTTGTTAGCTCGTTGGTCAGTAGTTGTTTGCCGCTTGCTGTTTCCAGCCACTGCCTAAATGCCGACGGTCTCGATGCAGCAGGACTGCAGGCCCCTCTCCTGCGGGAGAGGGGTTGGGGTGAGGGTACGTGGCGAAGCCGCTCACGCCGCCCGCCTGCACCAGGCTAGGCCCGTACCCTCATCCGCCCCTGCGGGGCACCTTCTCCCGACGGGAGAAGGGAGCCGATGCGGATCCGTTGACGCCCTGCGGGCACCTTCTCCCGATGGGAGAAGGGAGCCGATGCAGATCCGTCGATGCCATGCGGGGCGCCTCTCCCCGATGGGAGAAGGGAGCCGTTGCGGATCCGTTGATGCGCCGGGTGCCCCCTTTTTCGCCCTTGCTCCTCCCCCTTCTTCGCGTAGTCGAAGACAGCGCGCCGGCGGAGTTCGGCCCCCTGCTCCGGCACCTTTCGCTCATCCGCCGGACCGTCTCGGAGCGCTCTCGGCGCCCTCTCAGAAAACCACACGCCGCAATCAGCCTGATCCGTAAAAGCGTCAGAGCCACCGCGCAGCGCCGGGCACCTGGGTGACACACGCGCACCGGGCCGGCCTTGGCGCCAAATTTCTGACCCGGCCCGCCCGGCAGTGCTTACTGAATTTTTGAAAACTAGCAAAACACAAGCCGCAAGCTGACTTTTTCAGGCCACGCCTTCGCTTCCAGTGCCTCGGCTGTCAAAAGATTGACACAAGTCACGGATTCATGATTCAGTCATGAACAGACTAAATCGGAAGGATTCTCCCGAACACCGGTTGTTGCACGGCGTTCTTTCTCTGGTTGGACCCCAAGGAAACCCCAACAATGATGAGCTTTCGCAAGCCCGGATGGATGTTGTCCGGCCTCTTGTGCGTTGCCTGCCTGCCGGCTGTGGCCGGGGCGCAGGACGTCGCTGCCAGTTCCAAGGTCGGCATCGACCCGGTCACCGGCAAGTTGCGCCCACTGACCGATGCCGAAAGCGCGGCGCTGGATCAACAGGCCCAGCAGACCGGTGCGGCGTCCCGTCGTGCGACGACCGGCCCGACGCTGCCGCAGACCGAAGCGGCCGCCCGCGCCACCGAACGCCGCCTGCCCAACGGCACCGTGGCGCGCAAGTTGCCGGCCACGCAAATGAGTTCGTTGACCGCTACCCGCCAGGCAGATGGCCGTGTCGTGATCGAACACAGTGACGACGCCCAGACCCAACCCGCCCACGCCGAGCACGGAGCGCTGCCGCATGAATAAGCCCTTGTTGCTGTTGTCCCTGGCGGTGGGTGCGGCGCTCGCTCCGCTGCAGGCCTCGGCTGCCACCGTCACGCTGATCAATGGCGATGCCGGCACCGTGGTCGGCTTGAACGACCCGACCGCCGCCACGCCGCTGGGCGGCAATCCCGGGCGCTCGGTGGGCGAGCAGCGCCGGATCGCCTACCAGTACGCGATGGACCTGTGGGGTGCGGTGCTGCAGAGCAATGTGGAGATCAAGGTCTATGCCTCGTTCGCGCGGCTGAACTGCACCGCCACCGGCGGCACGCTGGGCCAGGCCGGCCCGAACTGGATCGTCAACAATTTTCCCGGCGCCAAGCCGAACACGCTGTACCCGTCGGCGCTCGGCGATGCAATCGCCGGACAGGACCTGGTGCCCGACCCGGCCGATCCGGCCGATGTGTTCTCGCAGTTCAACGGCGACCTGGGCAAGGACGACTGCCTGGCCGGCTCCGGCTGGTACCTGGGTCTGGACGGCAAGACGCCGGAAGGCCAGATCAACTTCCTCAACGTGGTGATGCACGAGATCGGCCATGGCCTGGGTGCTGCCGGTTTCCTCAACAAGACCACCGGTGTGCTCGGCTCGGGCAGCGGCCTGACCGACGTGTACACCTCGCAGGCCTACGACAACGTGCAGAACAAGCGCTTCGACGACCCGGCCATGACCAATGCCCTGCGTGCCGAAGCGATGCGCACGCCTGGCCGCACGGTGTGGGCAGGGACCGGCGTCAATCGCGAGGCGGCCCTGATCCTGGATCCGCGCACCCTGCTGCGGGTGACCGCGCCCAGCGCTGCGGCGGGCAAGTTCGAGGTGGGCTTTGCCAGCTTCGGGCCGCTGGCCACCGCGCGCAACTTCCCGGCGCGTGCGGTCGTCACGGTCGATGACGGCGTTGCCGCCGCATCGAGCAGCGATGGCTGCGAGACGCCATTCGTCAATGCGGCAGCGGTGGCCGGCAAGGTGGCGTTGATCGACCGCGGTACCTGCGCCTTCGCCATCAAGGTCAAGAACGCCCAGCTCAACGGTGCGGTGGGCGTGATCGTGGCCAACAACGTCGCCGGCGTGCAGACCATGGGCAATGCCGCGCCACCGATCACCGACATCACCATTCCGGCGATCATGGTCTCGCAGGCCGACGGCGCACGCCTGAAGGGCAGCACCGCCGTGATAGCCGGGCTGTACGAGGATCCGGAGCTGCTGCAGGGCACCGACACCGCGGGCCGCACCCGCCTGTACGCCCCCAGCGTGGTGGCCGGCGGGTCGACGTTCTCGCACTTCGATACCGATCTGCAGCCGAATGCGTTGATGGAGCCGTTCGACACGCCGGAGGTGCAGGCACATCTGAACATCGACCTGACCCCGGCGATGTTTGCCGATATCGGCTGGACCTTGAACCGTGGCCTGACCCGGCTGGGCAGCTGCAACACGCTGGTGCCCACCGTGGAGCCGGGCGGCTTGATCGTCGGCGCGAACCTGACGGCCGAAAGCAGCCTGTGCAAGACGCAGAACGCAGGCAACCGCCTCGGCTACCTGACCTGCATGAACGACCACATCCGCGAGCTGGAAGACCAGGGTGCGATCAGCCGTGTGCAGCAGGCTGCCACGTTCGTCTGCGCGACCAAGGTGCGCCCGTAAGCCAGGCGCATGTGGCTGGAGAAGATGCGAACGGCGCCGGGAGGCGCCGTTCGTTTATCCGCGATCAGAACGGCATTGCCTGCGGCATTGCGCGCCGATGCACGGCATTGATGGCAGGTCACCTCCGGGCCGTGATGCGATACGGCTGCGCGACGGCAACCGGTGCGTGCTTCACTGATGCGCACACGCCCGGTTGCATGGCATCACAAGACGCCTGGCCTCACTCGCCGTGCCTCGTTGCCTGACTCAGCGATCCGCAGCATATGGCGAGGTCAGCACCTGCGGTACGCGGCCCAGCGCAGCGCCCAGGCGATCCATCACGAAACGCAGATAGAGATTGCTGCTGAACTGGTTGTAGTCGCGTGCGTTGTTGAAGGTCATGCGCCCACCCAGGAACAACTGCGGGGCCACTTGCCATTCGGCGGCGCCACTGAGGTTGTAGGACACCCCGGTGCGGCTTTCGCCCGCGTACACCGGGTCGGTGTAACGGTCGACCAGACCGAGCAGCGCGGCCAGCGATGCGGCGTCGTAGGCGGCCTGCTGCAGGCCCGGGTCGGTGGGGAAGTACGGCGTGGGGTCGGTCTTGAAATGCTGCACGCCGATGCTGGCATCGAGCTTCCAGTTGACGCTCTGCCCCGCGCTGCGCCCGCTCCAGTGCACCGGGAAGCCGAGGTCCACATACTCCTGCGGGCTGAAGTAACCGCCGTGGCCGTAGGTGAAGCCGCTGAGGTTCTTGTCGTACTGCATGGCGGTCAGATTGACGCCGGCCGTGAGCGACTGATTCTGCGTTTCCAGCGCGTGCACATAGAAACCGAGATCGGCCTGACGGTGGTCGTTGTCGGCCACGTGAGTGCCGGTCACCCGATGCGCGGCAAGATTGGCGTAGCCGCCGAGCAGGCCGTTGTCGGCGTTGGCCGACAGGGCGATGCCGTTGCTGGTCACCCCGCCCCACTCGCGACCATTGCGTGCATCCTGCGCGCCGGCGAACGAGAGCACGCTGTCGGTGACGGCGCGCCGCGATACATCGGCCGACCAGCCCGCCGCTTCGCCGAGTTCGCCGCGATAGCCAAGCCCGCCCACCACGTTCTGCTCCTGGAAGCCGATTGGCGTGCTGCCAACGTCGGCGCTGAACCCGCCGTTGCGGTAGCGCACGCCGACGCCCACGCCGGTGTCGTCCTGGCTGAGCCGGCGCGCGCCGTTGCCGGTGGCGGCCATGCTGTTGAGGGTGGCCGCCAGCGCTGCGGGCGTCTGCTGCGCGGCGGCGCTGCTGCTGGCCAGCGCCTGCAGTGCGGCGCCATCGCCGACGGCCAGTTGCGCGCTGATGGCGGTGTTGCCGAGGATGTCGCGTGCCAGCTGCGCGATCGACGTGTTGGACGCGTTGACGCTGAGCAGATACGCAGGCAACGGTTGATTGGCCAGTGCGGCCAGGGCGGCGGGTGTGCTGTTGTTGTTTTCGGTGAGCAGCTCGCCGAACAGGCCGGTACTCAAGGCATACCGGCGCAGGCGCTCGCGCGTGGCCGCGGTGTCACCCTGGGTGGCAAGCAGTTGGTATACCGACGAGCTGACCAATGCATCGATCGGGCTGCGATCGGCGGCCAGCGCATCGTTCACTGCACTCTGCGGGCCGGCGCCAAAGCGGCTGGCGGTCGCGTAGTCGGTGGTCAGCGTGCCGGCATCGACCACGGTGGGCGTGAGCGTGACGCCGAGCTTGCCCTCGCCCACCGCGAACTCGGCCTGCAGCGGCATTTCGATATCGTCCAGGCGGCCCAGGCCATCTTCGCCATCGCGCGAACGGTACAGCGCGCCACCGGCCAGGTTGTCGCTGTTTTCCGATTGCACGGCGCGTAATTCGTCGAGCACGCTATTGCCGCTGCTGGCCGGCAGCAGTGCCTGCGCCGCGACGCCGCGCGGGCGCAGGTCGTCGGCCGGTGCCAGCGTCGGCGTGCTGCGTGTGGGCAGGTGCGAACGGCTGGCCGGCGCTGCGCTGGCGCTCACCGGCGGCGGCAGGGGATCGGCGCTGTTGCCGGCGTAGGCATACGCGTCGGCAGTCACAGGCGCGGGAACGGGCGTAGCGAAGCGGGCAGCGGCCGGTTGCGCGGGCAGCGGCGCCAACGCGGTCTGCGGATAGGCACTGCCGGCGTCCATGCGCTCGGACACCACCGCCGGCGAGCGCGGCATGGCGCCGGTCATGCCGGAGAACGGATTGAGCGGGCGGCCGGAACTGGCCACTGCAGCCGGGCCGCGCGCGGCCGGCAGGCCGTTGTCGAGCTGCCCGGCCTGGCGTTGCTGCGCGGCCAACGCGGCGCGGAAATACTGCTCGGCCTTGCGGTTCTTGCCGGCACTGCGATACACCCGGCCCGCAGCCGCCAGCACATCCGGCGACTGCGGTGCCTGCGCCAGTGCGCGTTGCAGATAGCCTTCGGCATTGCGCAGATCCGACTGCGCGGCCGCGCTGTTGGCGGCGGCGGTGAGCGCGTCCAGATCGTCGGGATGACGCTGCAGGATCTGCTGATAGATCGCCAGGGCCTGGCGCTGATCGCCGGAGGCCGCGTACAGGCGGGCCAATGCGGCCTGCGCATCGCGGTTGTCCGGCTGCTGCGCCAGGATCGGCGACAGCGCGTCGTAGGCAGCTTCCAGATTGCCCAGCTCGCGCAACGCATCCACCTGACGCAGCGTGTAGGCGCTGCGCAGCGCCTGGGCGCGGCGCAGCTGCGCCGGCGTCATGGTGGTGGATTGCAGCTGGCGCAACACGGCCGACAGCTCGGCGTCCTGATGTGCGCGCAGCAGCACGCCCGCGTATTGCAGGCGGTCTTCGGTGCGCGGATTGGCACCGGTGACCAGGCGCTGCGCCAGCACCAGCGCGCGCTGGGTGTTGCCGGCGTCGGCGTGCGCGCCGGCCAGGGCGGCCAGCAGTTGCGGGTCGTCGAGCTGGTGGCCGAGCGCGGTTTCGGTGCGCGCGAGCAATTGCTGCGCCTCGCCCACCCGGCCCTGCTCCACCAGCAGGCGCGCCTGGCGTGCCTGCAGTTCGATCCAGGCGGTGGTGCGCAGCTGGGTCATCTCCGGCGTGCGCGCGGCGGCCGGGATGCGCTCCAGGCTGTCGTAGGCGCCCTGCCAGTCACCGCTTTCCTGGGCGAATAAGGCATTGGCATGCAGCGCTTCGGGTTGATCGGCATGCACGGCAAGCAGGCCGTCCATGACGCTGCGCGCCTGGTCGGGGCGACCGGCCTGCTGGTACAGACGCGCCAGATCCAGGCGGATCCAGGCATCGCCCGGGCGTTCGACCATGGCCGTTTCCAGCTCGGCCTGCGCGCTGACGACATCGCCGGCCTCCAGCGACGCGCGGGCGCGGGCGCGCTGCACGTTGGAACGCAACAGCGCCTGGCCGCCGGATTTGGCGCGTTCGGCCGCCGGCAGCCGATTGAACAGGTCGCTGGCTTCCTGCATGCGGCCCTGGCGGCTGTACAGCCCGACCAGGCCCTGCAAGGCGCCGGCGTTGTCGGCATCGCGCGACAGCGCCTTGCGATAACTGGCCTCGGCCGCGTCCGGGTCGGTGGCGGCCTGCAAGCCGCCCAGCGCCACGTGGCCGGCCGGTTCGTTCGGCAGCAACTGTACCGACTGCTCCACCAGCTGGCGTGCCTGGGCGATGTCGCCACGCGCACGCGCAGCCTCGGCCTGCTGCAGCTGCTGCCAGTAGCGGGCGCTGTCGAGTGCGCTTTTCCATTTGCCGTTGCTGGCCGCGGCCGGGCGCAGCAATTCCTGTGCTTCGGCAAAGCGCTGCTGACGCAGGCGCACCGAACCCAGCCCGCCCAGCGCTTCCGGGTTGCGTGCACGGGCACGCAGCACCTGGGTGAAGCGTTGTTCGGCCACGCTCAGATTGTTGGCGCTCAGCGCGCGAAAGCCCTCGCCCAGCGCGATGCCATTGGGATCGGCGGGTGCCGCGGCCGCAGCGGCGCGCTGTTCGCGTAGCTGGCCAAGTTTGGCGGTGACTTCGGCATCGTTCGGGGTGCCGGCGAGAAAGGCCTGATACAGCGGCGCATCGGCACTGCTCGCATTGAGCCACAGCAGCGCCTGACGCCAACTGGTGCGCGCCGGGCCACCCACGTCCGCACGCTGGGCCAGCGTGCGCAATTGCGCGATGCCCTCGCGGCGAGTGGGCTCGCGGTAGCTGAGCACCTGGGCCAGGGCCAGCTGCAGCGACGGGTTGCCCGGTTCGCTGGCCTGCAGCGTGCGCAGCCCGTTGCGGGCGCGTTCCCAGCCGGTGGGCGTGCCGGCCAGCGATTGGTAGTACTCCAGCGCCAGGTTCGGCGGCGGCGGCTTGCCGGCGAACACGGCCTCGTAGCTGCGCGCCGCTTCCACGTAGCGCCCGGCCGCGGCGGCGCGGCGGGCGTTGCGCAGGTTGGGATCTTCGCCGGCGGCGGCACTGCCGCGCGCGCCGATCGCCACGCGCAGGCGCTGGGCCTGCGGCGATTGCGGGTGGGCCGCGTCCAGTTGCTGCAGGCGCTTGCGCGCTTCGGACTGGCGCCCCTGTGCCAGATCGATCTGCGCCAGGCCGAGCAGGGCGTCGGGCTGGTCCGGGTCGATGCCGAGCAGCTTCTTCCAGGTATCGGCGGCCAGATCGTCGCGGCCCTGGTCGTGCCAGTAGTTGCCCTGCCCCACCAGTTGCTGGGTGGCGCTGGTCTGCGCCTGCGCCGGGCAGGCGAGCAGGCACAGGTCGAGCAGGCCGGCGAGGTAGAGCGGCGTCAGGTGTTTGCGGAGCATGCAGGGGTTCTCCAGGCAGGCAACAGGCGCCCGTCTGCGGCAAAGCGGTAGCGGTTCTCAAGCCAGCCCTGTCCGAACAGGGCCAGCGTGCGTTCGTAATACGGCAGCGCGGCGGCCGCGGGCTGGGCGGCGGCGGGGATGCGCTGCGCCTGCGCCTTGAGCAGTGCCGGCTGAGCCCTCGCGCTCAGGTATGGCAGCAGCGCGGCGGAAAACCCGACCGGCAGCGTGCCGCTGCCCACGCCACGCGCGGTGTCGGTCTTTTCGGCAAAGCCGGTGCCGGCCGCGAGCAGGTCGGACGGGCCGGACAGGTCCTGCAGCAACCGCGCCCGCAGCGGTTCGCCGGCATCGAGCATGCCGGCCCACAGGTACACGCGGATGGCGTCGTAGCTGCCGAGGTTGCCGCGCTTGGGATCGGCACCGAAGGCCTTGCCGTCCCACACCGTCCAATCCGGCGCAACGCCGACCGGTGCACTCTCGCGCAGCACGCGCGCCGCGTTGCCGGCGATCGCCGCCCACGGGCCCTTGGGATCGGCATTGGCGCAACGGCGCAGCAGCTGGATCGGCAGATAGCTGGGATTGAGGGTCCAGCGGCCCGGCTCGACAAATCCGCTGCGGCCGGGCAACAGCATCGGCCCCAGGCCGGGCAGCACGACCACTTCCTGCGCACGCATCAGCTGCAGGATCTGCTGGCCGGCCTTGACGTAGCCGGGGCGGCTCCACAGCCGGCCGGCTTCCAGCAGGGCGTAGGCGATCCACAGCTCGCCATCGCTGGCGGTGTTGGCATCGAGCACGCGCCAGCTGCCGCTGTCGTCGCGGCCCCATAGCCAGGCCGGCAGGTTGAGATCCGGGCGGCCGCCGCACAGGTTGTGGCGGGTCCAGCCCAGCACCTTGTCGAACAGCACCTGGTCGTTGGCGACCAGGGCGAAGAACAGCGCGTACGACTGCCCTTCGGAGGTGGAGCGTTGATCGGCGTTGAGGAAATCCACCACCCGGCCATCGGGCTGGATGTGCCTGGACACGAAGGCATTCCACAGCGGCCAGCTGCCGCACTGCGCCGCTGCCGGCCTGGCGCCGGCCGGCAGCGCCGCGGCCAGGCCGGCCAATGCGCCGGCACGCAGCAGGAAGCGGCGCGTCATCGTCGTGACGTGGGCACCGGCCTTCATGCGCTGCCGCCTTCGTTGAGGCGCTCGGCGGCGTGCCGGCGCAGCAGGACGCGCGCGGCCAGGGCCAGCAGCAGCGCCAGCAGCACCACGGTGAAGGCCAGCCACACCGGATGGTGCGAAAAGTACCAGCGCAGCCAGGTCGGCAGCGGCAGGTGGCCTACGTAATAGGTCTGGTTGCCGACCAGGCTGGTGACCTTCTTCTGCTGCAGCACCACCACGCTGCCCTGGAAGTCCTTGAGCAAGGTCGGGTCGAACCAGGCATCGAACAGGCGGCCCATGTTGGCGGGGTCTTCGGTCTGGAACGCGACCACGCTGCGCCCGGATTTGAGCGGCGATTCGAAGCCCATCAACAGCACGTCATCGGGCTGCGGCTGCAATGCGATCTCGCTGGTGGTGGGCAGGTCGGTGCGGCGCGCATCGAAGGACAGGAAGCCGGGCAGTTTTTCGAACAGCCAGTCGGTCAGGCCGATGCGTCGGCTCTGCCCGTCCTGGCTCACCGGGAGTTGCGCGCGCCACTGCTTGAACAACGGCTGCGACTCGGCGCTGCCCAGCAGCAGCAGATCGCGGTCGGCGTGCTGCTGCACGGCGCTGGCGGCGATGATCTGCGCATGCAGCGCCGGGTAGCCGGTGGAGGCCCCGAAACGTCCGAGCAGGGTCAGCACGTTGCCCAGATCCTGGTCGCCCGGATTGTCGGGCAGCACGATCGCCGATTCGGACAGGTCGGCCAGGCGCGTGAACGGGTAGCCGGCATTGGCGAAGGCCGCCAGGTTGGGCATCGCCATGTAGTGATGGAAGCCGCTCAGGTCGATGGTGGAATCGGCATCGATCGCGCCCGACACGTCGGGGAAGGAGTTCTTGCACGCCTCGCCTTGCGGGCGATCGAAGAAGAAGTGGAAACGCAGCTGGCTATTGGCCGAAAACGCGCCCACCGGCAGCGTCAGGTCCTGATGCACCGGCATGCTGCCGCGCGTGCCCAGGCTGTTCCACCAGCGCATCGGCGTGGATTCGGCGAACGGGCGCCCGGTCAGCGGCAGCGTGGTCACGAACGACCGGTTGATGCTGACATTGAGCGCGGACTTGTTGTCTGCCTCCGGCACCGTGTAGCGGTATTTCAACGCCACCGGAATGCCGTCGCGCTCCCACACGAACAGGTCCGGCGGCAGCTGCAGGCCAACCCGGATCAGGTCCGGGTGATAGCCGGTGACGTTGAGCGCGCCGGGCTGGCTGACCAGATCGCCGAAGCGTACCGGGCGCTCGCTGGAGACCCACTTGGGAGCATCGTAGGGCTGGCGCGGCGCCGGCGCGGACAGCTCGCCGATGCGCGCCACCGCACCACTCAACGGCGCGTGCAGCGCCAGCGCCGTGGCCGCGCGTTGCAGGTCCTCGGTGTTGCGGCCTAGCACCAGCAACAACTTGCCGTTGGGATCGGTGGGGTTGACCACCACCGCTACCGTCGGGCCGCGGATATCGGCCACACCGCTGTCGGCGGTGGCGAACTGCGCAGGCAAGGTGTCGGGCGTGGCGAAGACCACCGCGTTGCCGGTCGCCGGCAGACTGGTGGTCGATGCCGGAAACACCGCGCCGCGATAGCCGGCCAGGGTGCCGAACCACGAGGCCACCGTGCCGGCCGCCTGCAGCGTGGCCAGGTCCGGTTGCTGCGGAAAGTAGAACGGCAGTTCCAGCCGGCGCGTGTCGCGCACATCGAAGAACGGCACCGGCAGCAACGCCAGGTTGTTGGCCAGCGCCAGCGGCGTGGTCGTCAGCGACAGGCTGGTGGCCGCATCCACATTCGCCCACAGGCTGCTGTGGTCCGGGTCTTCGCACTCGCGCGTGTAATGGCCGATCAACTGCAGGTTGAGCTGGTTGTAGTCGGTGATCAGGCGCGGGTCGATCGGCAGATCGGCCGAGAGCAGCTTGCCGGCATTGGCCTTGTCGGCGGGCAAGGTCGCCACCGTCACGCCGTTGACGGTGACCTTGACGTGCGACAGGTCCGGCAACAACGACGGCGAGTAGCTGTATCGCAGATTGAGCGTGGCGGCGGTGACGATCTCGTCGCTGCGCACGCTGAAGGGCACGCCGGCACTGCCCTGCACACCACGCAAGGTGATTTCGTAGTCGATGCCCAGATCGCGCAGCGAGGCCGCGCGCGTGCTGCCGCCCGGCAGCGGCGCCAGTGCGGCAGGTGCCAGCGGCGCTGCGGTGGCGGTCTGTGCAGTGCTGCCGGCCGGTCCGTCGGTGGAGGTGGGCGCAGCCTGCTGCGCTTGCGCCAGGCCCGCCAGCAACGTCAGCGCGCAGGTCAACAGCGGCGAAGAAATTCGCATCAGTGGTTTCTTGGCAAGGGAAAGGGAAACACCAGGCATCACGCTCACGACTCCAGATCCACTGCACGTGCCGGGCGGAAGCCCTGGCGTGCGCTGTGAGCCATATGCCGGCCCAGGCGCCCGAACCCGCGCGCACTGGCGGCCAGCACCTGGCCCATCGAACGCCAGAACGAATCGCGGTCGTGCTGGCCCCATTGCGACAGCCAGATGTCGGCGCGCGCAAAGGTCGATGCCACCAGCCAGCGCTCCTGTTCCATCGACATCACGGTGAACTGGACGCTGACCTGGCCGTCGCGGTCCTGGCGCACCACCGCCGGCAAGGTCTGCTCCACACCGCGATGGCTGAGGCCGATCTGCACCGCCGACCCAGGCTCGATCGGCTGCGGCTGCGCGAGCTTGATCGCCATGCCGCCGGTGGAAAAATTCACCGAACGGCTCGGCAACACGCTGCCGTCGGGCAGATACAGGGTGACCGGGATATCCAACGGCACCCGATGCGCGCTGCGCACCTGGCGGGTCTCGCTGGCGGTGGCGATCGTGGCGCCCAACAGCACCATGTTGTAGAGCGTCCAGGCCAGGTTGAACCAGATGGTCTGCTGCTCGCCGCTGCCGCCGACATACACCAGACGCAGCACGCCGGCCACCACACCGGCGAGGTTGAGCAGCAGCAGGAACAAATAGGGCTTGGCGATCTGCGCATCGAAATAACTGCGCGCCACCAGCCCGCCCTTGGGGGTGACGTTGAACTTGCCCAGCTTGGGATTGAGCAAGGCCACCAGCGTCGGGCGGAAGATGTACCAGGCCAGCGTGGTCTCGTAGACCTCGTTCCACAGCAGGTGCCGAAAGCGGCTCTGCACGCGCAGGTTGGTCAGGTTGGCCTGCAGAAGGTGCGGCAACGCGTAGGCCAGGATCATCAGCGCCGACGCCTGGATCACGTGCGCACCGAAGAACAGATAGGCCAGCGGCGCCGTGAGATAGATGATGCGCGGCAGCCCGTAGAAAAAATGCAGCATCGCGTTGAGATAGCACAGCCGCTGCGACAGCTTGAGCCCGCGCCCCAGCAAGGGATTGTCGATGCGCGCAATCTGCGCCATGCCGCGCGCCCAGCGGATGCGCTGCGCCACATGCCCGGACAGGCTCTCCGTTGCCAGACCTGCGGCCTGCGGCACCGCCAGATACGCGGTGCGATAGCCGCGGCGCTGCAGCTTGAGCGCGGTGTGCGCATCTTCGGTGACGGTTTCCACCGCCACCCCACCCACTTCTTCCAGTGCACTGCGCTTGATCACCGCGCACGAACCGCAGAAGAACGTGGCATTCCACTGGTCATTGCCATCCTGCAGCAACCCGTAGAACAGCTCGCCCTCGTTGGGCACCTTGCCATGCGTGTCGAGGTTGCGTTCGAACGGATCGGGAGAGAAGAAATAGTGCGGCATCTGCACCAGTGCCAGCCCGGTGTCGCGCAGGAACCAGCCCATCGCCACCTGCAGAAAGCTGCGGGTGGGAATGTGGTCGCAGTCGAAGATGGCCACATATTCGCCGCTGCATTTCTTCAACGCGGCATTGATGTTGCCGGCCTTGGCATGCGCGTTGTTGGTGCGGGTGACGTAGTTGATGCCGACTTCGGCGCAGAAATCGCGGAACGCGTCGCGGCGGCCGTCGTCGAGCAGATGGATGGTGATCTTGCCGGCCGGCCAATCGATCACGCTGGCGGCCAGCACCGTGGTGCGCACCACCGACAGCGGCTCGTTGTAGGTGGGGATGAACACGTCCACGCTCGGCCACAGGCGCTGGTCGGCCGGCAGCGGCACCGGCTTGCGATCGAGCGGCCACAGCACCTGGAAGTAACCCAGCACCAGGATCACGAAGGCATACAGCTCGGCGCCGAGCAGACCCATCCCGAGGATGAAATCCCCTGCACTGCCCAGGCCCATGGTCTGGGTCATGCGCCACCAGATGTAGCGGCACGACACCGCCAGCGACATGCCCATCATCATCAGGACCACCACGCGCCCGCCGCGCTTGCGCACCGCCAGCGCCACGGCGAACAGCACCCCGGAGAACACCAGCTGCTGGGTGACGTCCATCGGCACGGCCACCACGAAGACCAGCAGCAGCGCGCCCAGCAGCCACAGCGCCCAGGTTGCCAGCGTGGGCAGCGGCGAGACGGAACGACGGTGGGCAACGGTCATCGGGCAATCCTGAAAAACATGGCAGACGTGCGGTACGGCACCGGGATACGCGCGCTACGCGTGCCGGGCGTTACGGGTGGGCAGGCATCAACGCGAACGCAGGCGCTTGAGCGGGCTGTGCGCGTTGCTGCGGGCGTCGGCCTGCAGCAGGCGCTGAAACAGCTGCTCCAGTGGCGTCTGCGCAGGCCGCGACGGCGATGGCAGGCCCCGCGGGCCGGGCTCGTCGAGCTGGCGCAGCTTGCGTAACGGTGCCAGCGCATCGCTGCGCTGCAGGCTTGCGGTCTGTTCCGCCGCCGCAGCTGCTTGCAGCACCGGTGACGGCGGCGCAGCAGGTGGCGTGCCGGCTACCGGTACAGCTGGCGATGCTGGCGCGGGCGGCGCCACCGCGTCGGTCGCATCCGGCACCGCTGCGCCAGCGACCGGCGCGCCGGCAGGCAGGCCGCCGGGTTTGCGCGGCGGCAACTGGGGATAGGCGAAATCCTGGTACCCCTGACTCGCCTGCGTCCCCAGACGTGCGAACAGGCCGGACACATCGTCGTGTCCCGGTGTGTTTCTGGTGTTCTTTGGCGCCATCACATTCTCCTTGTCCGATGACCGCTGTTCATGGCGTCCGCGCCAGCACCAACAGGCGCAGGTCGACGCTCTCTCCCGGCACGGCCTGCACGGACAGGCCCGCCAGCATCCCCAATTGCTGGAACCAGCCTTCGTAGACGCCCTGCAGGAATCCGTCGCTCCAGGCGGCGCCATCCAGCGCCACGCCCAGCGGCGCACCGCCGTGCCGGATCTGTACATGGTCGGCGTGCTCGTCCATCGCGCACTGGCCCCAGTCGCAGCCGTCCCAGATCGCGTTGGCGGCCTGTTGCACCTCGGCCAGCGCGTTGCAGGGCGCCAGCCTGTGCTCGCGCGCAAACCGACGGCCGATCCGCGCCATCAACGTGGCCAGATCGTGCTCGGGCAACTCGGCGCCGAACTCCTCGGCCATGGCGCGGACGAAGCCCAGCCACTGCCGGGAGCAGCGACGCGCGCGGTACAGCGATAACGGGTCGAGTGCGGGCATCAACGGACTTCGCAAGGTGGGACGTCAGAAGCGACCGCCGCATCAAATGTGATGGCGGCGTGATGCCAATGTTAACGTCAGCCAACGTGCAAGCGCGATGGGGTTCTCATTTTTTCTGGCGATTCCCCTACACCAGGGTGGCTTGTCCACCGTTCTGCCTGCCGGCGGGCGTCACCTATTGACGCGCAGTGCCACTGTCGCCCGGCATTGGCGGCAGGCCGAACACATCACGCAGGTAGCGCAGGTAGCCGACGTCCTCGCACATGCTCTTGCCGGGCGAGTCGCTGAGTTTGGCCACCGGTTGGCCGTTGCAGCGGACCATCTTGATCACGATCTGCAACGGGGTCGGTCCCAGGTCGTTGGTCAGGCTGGTGCCCACCCCGAAGGCCAGCCGGCAGCGCGTGTGGAAGTGCTGGTACAGCTGCATCACCTTGTCGATATTGAGGCCGTCGCTGAACACCAGCACCTTGGTCCGGGGATCGATGCGGTGCGCCTCCAGGTGCGCGATCACCCGCTCGCCCCACTCGAACGGGTCGCCGGAATCGTGGCGCATGCCGTCGAACAGCTTGCAGAAGTACAGGTCGAAATCGCGCAGGAACGCATCCAGCCCCACCACATCCGACAACGCAATGCCCAGGTCGCCGCGGTATTCGCGCGCCCAGGACTCCAGCGCCGCGACCTGCGAATCGCGCAGCCGCGGCCCCAGCGCCTGAAATGCCTGCAGGTATTCGTGCGCCATCGTGCCCAGCGGGGTCAACCCGTAGTGCTTGGCGAAATACACGTTGCTGGTACCCACGAACTGCTCGCCCAGGCCATCGCGCAGCAGCGGCAGCAGCTCGCCGTGCCAGTGCCGCGAATAACGCCGCCGGGTGCCGTAATCGGCGATCTTGCAGCCGGCCGGCATGCTGCGCAGGCTGCTGACCTTGGCGCGCAGGCGGCTGCGGCCTTCCTCGAAATCCGGCTCGGAGGTGTTGCGAAACCACACCTCGTTGATGATCGCCAGCAGCGGTACTTCGAACAGGATGGTGTGCAGCCACGGGCCACGGATGGTCAGCTCGATCTCGCCCGGATGGGTGGTCGATGCCGACAGCTGCAGGTACTTGCGGTCCAGATGGAACAGCACCAGGAAGTCGGCAAAGTCCGGCTTGATGAAGCGCAGGCTGCGCAGGTAATCCACTTCATCCTCGCGCAGGCGCAGCCGGCACAGCGCATCGATCTCGCGCGATATCTCGTCGATGAACTGCGCCAGGTTCACGCCAGGGATGCGGCACTTGAAGCGGTACTCCACCTGCGCGGCCGGGTGCTGATGCAGCACCGCCTGCATCATGGTGAATTTGTACAGGTCGGTGTCGAGCAGCGAATGGATGATCATGCCGCCGGATTATGCCCGCAGCGGCGCTGGCGGGACGTGCAAGGCCGCCAACGCTCCGGCTGCCACGCGCACGCGCCCCGCCCAGCGTGCCGACCATCGGTCGTTGCCGCCGCTGCCGCCGCTGCCGCCGCTGCCGCAGGCAGCTGCGCGCCAAGCCTCCCACTCGATCCACCGCCGCGCACGCCGTCCGCAGGCGCAGCTGAGCGCCTCAGCGCGCCAGCACCTGCTGGGCCGGCTTGCCTTGCACGGTGAAGTCGCTGTCGCCCGGGCCGCCGGCCTTGGGGTCGGTGTACCAGCACCACAGCGCAATCCCGTCGATGCCATGCGCTTGCAGCACCTTGCGCCATTGCTGCAGTACCTGCAGCTGCAGCTGCGTGTCCACTGCGGCAGCACGTTGCTCCGGGCTTTCCCAGGGTGCGGCCAGGCTGCCACGTGCCGAGCGCAGGCCCAGCTCGGCCACCCATACCGGCTTGCCGACGCGCTGGCCCAGCTGCTGCAGGCGCTGCGCGGCTACGTTCATTTCCGCCGTGCGGGCATCGCCCGCCTCGGACAGGCGCGGATACAGGCTGGTGCCGACCGCATCGAACAGCGACCAGTAACGGAAGCTCTCGGCATGTTCCATGCCATCGGCCACGTACAGCAGCTTGCCGTGGTAGACCTTGCGTACCGCGGCCACCAGCTCGGGCCAGTGCGGCGCGTCCTGCAGCTTGCGCAGTTCGGTGCCGACCACCAGCGCCTCGGCGTGTTCGTCTTCGGCCAATTGCGCCAGCGGCAGCAGCGCTCGTTGATACGCCGCAAACCAGGCGGCCTGATCACCGGGCGCCACCTCGCCAGCCCAGTGGCCGGGTATCCAGACATGCACCTTGAGCGTGGGCTGCAAACCGGAGCGCTGGCTCTGCCGCAACGCAGCGCGCATGGCCTCCAGGCTGCTGTCGCTGCCCAGGACCGGGTCACTGGAATGCGGTGTTGCCTGCCACACGAAGGCCACCAGCAACGCCTTGCTGGCACCGGTGCCGGCCAACGCATCCAGCGACTGCGCGGCGGCGGCGCTCTGCCACGGCGCATTGGCCGACACCTTGACGTTGGCGCCCATCCACATCGGCGTGGCTGCATTGCAGCCGTTGGCAAGCAGGCACACCGCCAGCACCGCCACGAGCGTCAGAACGCGCTTGAACATGCCGCAGACGCCTCGGTGGTCGACCCTGTCGTGCCCTGCACGCATGTGCTGCCCTGCACACTTGCATTGCCGGGTTGGGGCTGCGCCACCGTCGCCGTGGCAGGGCCCGCCAGCCCCGCCGGTGCGCTCGCCACCGGTGAGGCCGCCGCGGTGAGCACGGCATCGTCCCCTAGCCGCGGCGTTGCAGGCACGGCTGCCGACGGCGTCGCTGCGGGCCTGACCGGCAGCGATACCGGCGCGGCGATGACGACCGCCTCACCCTGCAGCAGCGACTGCTCGTCGGCAGGCGCCGCACGCAGCCAGCTGCCCCAGCCCGGCGGCTGCACCCAGGCCGCACCGACCAGACCAAGCAGCAACAAACCGGCTGCCTGGGTGCGCTGGTCGGCCTGCAGCGCGCGCAGCAACAACGCCGCCGGCACCCACAGCAACAACAAGGCGTCGAACCCGGCCCAGCCGAACGCAAACGACAGCGCCGCCGCGCAGATCACCGTGCCGGCGCTGGCGATGACGCCGCGGGCCAGCGCACCACTGCGCGTGCGCACCACCAGCGCCAGCACCGGGAAGCAGACCACTGCGGCCACGCCCCAACGCACGGCCGGCAACCAGTCCTGCGCCTGGGCGGCCAGCGGCAATGGCAGCGGATGTGCCGCCTGACCGATGCTCGACAGCGTCGGCCACGGCGCATTGAACACGGTCAGATTGACGTAGGCCCACATGCCGACCAGAAACACGAACGGCAGATAGCACACCAGATAGAACGAACCGGGCGCCTTGCGCAGCATCTGCGGCGGCATCACCAGCAGCAGCCACGGCGCCACCATCGTCGACAACGCCAGGGTCTGCAGATCCAGGCACAGCAGGATGCACAGCCACCCGGCGATGCGCAGGTAGGTGAACGCTTCCACCGGCGCCTGCAGGCGGCGCAGCGTGCGGCACAGGCCGTAGAACGCCAGCAGGCCCACCGCCTGGCTGCCGCCCGCCGCGATCGGCAGCAGGAACAGCGGGTTGCAGCCCACCAGCAGGGTCAGGCCGCTGGCCCAGCCACGCCCGAACACGCCGGCCAGATCGCGCCACAGCAGCGACAGGAACAACGCGTTGGCAGCGACCGCCAGGAACGGCCAGATCTGGAACGGCAGCTGCCAGTGGTGCAACGCCAGATCGACCGCCCAGGCAAGCACGCCGGACGCCGGCAACCCGACGCCCGGCGCACTCACCGGCGCGGCACCGCCCATCGACTGCACCAGCAACGGCTGGCTCAGCAACGACAGCGCCACCACCGCCACCAGGAACGCCGGCAGCCCGCTTTCGCGACGCGGCGTTACCGAGTCACTCTTCGAGTGCGGCGCGGCGCTCGTTTTCCGAATGCTTGCTGATGCCATGCGTGGTCTTCTCCCAGTAGAACGGATTGTGGATCAGCTGCCAAAGCCCCTTGAAGCCTGCGATCGATTGCAGCACCCAATAGAACGGCACCGTCAGCGCATATGGCGCCAGCTTGAAGTAGTCGCGTTTGAACGCCGCCACCAGCGTGATGTAGATGAAGAACGCGTTGGCCAGCAGTAGATTGACCAGCGACACGGCAGCCAGCCACGGCGGGAAAATCGCATCGAAGAAGCGCGCACCGCTCACGATGCTGATCAGGCAAAACGCCCACATCACCGGCACACCCAGCGCGATGAAAAAATTGCCACCGATGAAAAACTGGAATCCCCAAAACCCCTTGAACCCGGTGCTGCGATACAGATGCACCGGGTCGCGCATGTGCACCAGCCAGGTCTGCATGTAGCCCTTGAGCCAACGCGAACGCTGCCGGATCCAGTTGGGAATGCTGACGTTGGCCTCTTCGAACGTGGTGGAGTTCACCACGTTGACGCGGTAGCCGTTCTGGATCAGCCGCACGCCCAGGTCGGCGTCTTCGGTGACGTTGTACGGGTCCCACGCACGCACCTGGCGCAACACATCCAGACGGAAGTGATTGGAGGTGCCGCCCAACGGAATCGGGATGCGCAGGTATTCCAGCGCCGGCAGGTAGAAGTCGAACCAGAGCGTGTACTCCAGCGTGAACATCCGCGTCAGCCAGTTTTCGTCGGCGTTGTAGTAGTTCAGCCGCGCCTGGATGCACACCACGTCCTTCTCGGCCTTGCGGAAGGCCGCCACCACGCGCTTGAGCTGATCCGGCTCGGGCTTGTCTTCGGCGTCGTAGATGGTGAGCAGTTCGCCGCGTGCAAAATGCAGCGCGTAGTTGCAGGCCTTGGGCTTGGTCTTGGGCTGCGACGGCGGCACCCGGATGATTTCGAAGAACGCCTCCAGGCCGAGCTTCTTGGCCGCTTCGATGGTCTCGAAGTCGTCGGCTTCCAGCACCAGTTTCACGTCGAGCTTGCTGATCGGGTAATCCAGCTTGCGCAGCGCATTGGCCAGGATCGGCAGGACTTCCGGTTCCTTGTACATCGGCACCAGCACGGTGTAGACCGGCAGGTCGTCGTCGCGCAGCGCGGCCACTTCGTCTTCGGTGACCTTGATGTCGATGCGGTGGCGCGAGCCAAACCACACCAGCAGCAGCTTCAAACCGAAGGTCGCCAGAAAGCCCAGCGCCACCAGCACGTTGATGGCGATCAGGGCCGGCACCGGAAACACCACCATCGCGATCAGCAACGCTGCGGCAATCGCCCACAACGTGTGCTTCTGCCCGCGCGTCACCACCTGGCGTGCCGAGTAGGTCGGCGCATGCGCGGCCAGCAGGTTCAGCGCGTTGTCGGTGAGCTGCTCGTCGGCGTGGCGCTGCAGGCTCCAGATGATGTCGAACTTGGCGGTGCCGACAAAGCGCACGTCTTCGCCGTAGTGCGCGCGCGCCCAGGCGAACAGCGCCGGGTCGGGATCGGCCACGGCCAGCACCAGCACGCCGTCCTCGCGCCGCCAGGGCAGCAGCAGGCGCTGGGCGTAACTGTCCAGATCGCCGGCAGTGAGCAGCGCCGGATCCGGCGGCTGCTGCACCAGGTCGATGAATTCCAGCCCGAAGTGCGCGGCGACGATGGCGTAGAAGCGCTGCGCCGGCACCCCGCGCTGGGCCAGGATCACATCGCCCAGGCGCGAGTTCCAGCGCTGCTGCAACGCCAGCGCCGCGCGCAGTTGTTCGTCGGTGATGACGCCCGCCGACACCAGCGCACGCCCCAGCAGGCCGCGTTCGCGGCCGATATCCGGCACCCGTCCCAGCGCCTCGCTTTCGCAGCTGACCGTCATGGGCGTGGCGTCCTCAGAAACGCCACCAGGCGGCTACGAACGGCCCGCCTGCGGCAGCAGTGTTGCGTCCCATCACCGGCTGCTGGTAGCCCAGCTGCCACTGACTGCCGCCCGGGGCGGTGTACAGCGTGGACAGCTGCAGCTTGGTCAGGTCGTAGTTGGTGCCGGTGGCGACGAAACCCACGCCGCCCGCAGAGCCTGCGACATCGAAGTTGTTACGCCCATTGCCCAGCCCCTGGATGACGTTCAGTTCGCCGAGCAACAACCAGCTCGGAGTCAGGCTCAAACCCGTCGAGGCATCCACCCGCACCTCATCGGAGGCAGCACTGCCGCGCAGGCGCACCGCGCCACCCAGATCGACATAGCCATTGCGTCCGCCCAGCGTGTAACCGCGGCCACGGCTATAACGCAGCTCCAGGCCGTAATCGCCCAAACCCAGCGCAGGATCGGTGTTCGCCTGGGGATTGTTCGGGTGGTAGGTCTTGCTGCGCCCATACGCCGGAATGCTGACCAGCCCCTGCACCGAGCTGCGCCAGACATCGTCCGGCGCGCTCGGCAACGCATAGCGCAGGCCGATTTCCTGATCGGCAAACCCGGTGGTGCTGGTCTGCTGGCGGCCGCGGCCACTGTCATGGCTGCTGAAACCGACATCGCTGAAATAGAAATTGCCGATGACGCTGAGCCTGTCGGTCAGCCCGTGCTCGACATAGACATTCAGCTGGTCCTGGCGGCTACGCCCGTTCCCGTCGAATTGCTGGCCGTCACCGAAGGTCGTGCGGTGATGGCTGTCGTCGAACCACCCGCGGCCATCGCTATGCAGCGCCTTGACGATCACCAGCGTGTCGCCCTGCGGTTGCGTCCAGGCACCGGCAAGCGCAGCACCCGGCAATGCGGCCAGCGTGCAGCCCAGCGCCAGCGCGGCCAGCGGCTTGCGGCCGAGGGAACGAAAAGAGGCCGACGGCCGGGCAACCGGACGGGACTGCTCGGGGATAAGGCACGACTGACGTACCCGCGAGCGCGGGTCGATCTGTAAGGACATTTGTACGTTTCCTGATGGGGGACCCGTTAGGGACAGGAAGCACTGACTGGATCACACTTCGCCACGCAACGTATCACAGTTACGACCGGCTCCCCATCACGGATTTATCACTAATTTAACGGGCCGCGCGTCATGCCCGACGCACCAACCGCGGCAGTTGCGCAGCCGCATGCGCCCAGATCGCCAGCCACACGCCGACCCGGGTCAGCGGGCCGCGCTGGGCGGCTTCGAACTTGCGGAAATAGCGCCACAGACCGCGGTGTTTATGCCATTCAACGAAGTACGGGCGGGCTCGGCTGGAGACGCCGCGCACGTGCACCACCTGCAGATCGTTGGCTACGGCGACCAGCGCACCCGCCTGACGGGCACGGCGGCATAGGTCCAGATCCTCGGCATGCAGCCGGTAATGGCCGTCCCAGCCGTCCAGCCGGTCGAACAGGCTGCGCTGCATCAGCATCAGCGCACCGGAGATTGCATCGACCGCCTGCAGCGCCTGCGACGGGTCGGCCGGCATCGCCAGCTGGGCGGCGGCACGCGGCGCGCGCAGCATGGCCGCAAAGTCGGGGTCGCGGCGGCGCACTGCGGCGTCGGGGCGGCCCTGCTCGTCCACCTGCTCCACGCCCAGCAGCACGGCAGCATGCCCGGCCGCGCGCGCGCACAACTGCACCAGGGTGTCGGACTCGACCATCAGATCCGGGTTGATGAACACCAGCCAGGGCGCCTGCGAGTCGCGCGCGCCCTGGTTGCAGGCGGTGGCAAAGCCGGGGTTGTCCGGGTTGGCGATGAAGTGCACGCGGGCGTCGGCCAACGCGTGCCGCTGCACCACGTCCAGGGTGTCGTCGCTGGAGGCGTTGTCGACCACCCGGATCTCGCTGATGCCCTCGGCCGCGCGCAACCGCGACAGGCAGCCATTGATGGTGCTGCTGCTCTGGTAGGTGACGACGACGGCGGCGATCTGGACTGGAGTCATCCGCCCATTATCCGGTGCGGGGCCACCGCCGCGCCATCGCGTGTGGCGCCCCGGCATGGCGGCGTGCCGCAGCAGCAGGCATACTGCGCGCCCGACAGCCGCCACGCGGCCTGCGTCGGCGCCGTCCGCGGCACCCCCACTTGATCCTCAGAGATGACGGCCAGCGACCTTTCGGTTTCGCGCTGCCCTTTCATTCCATGCAGTGCGACCGCCTGATGGCGCCCGCCCTGCACCGACGGCCCGGCAGCGCCGTCCGCAATGCCGGCACACGCGCCGGGCCCGTCGGATCGGCCTTACTCGGTTGGTCTATACCACTCGATATCCCCATGGCTTGCGCGTGGAGCCTGCAGCCGTGAACGCGCCGCATCAGGTCCATGGCATGAGCCTGGCGCTGGCGCCGCCCGACTGGCCGGCGCTGACCCTGAAGGAAATCCGGCGCGTGCTGCAGCGCCTGCCCACGCTCGGCGGTGCGCAGGACGTGCAGTGGCACAGTGCGCGCCCGTTCTCTGCCGCCGCCCGCGTGGAAACCGCCACCGGGCCAGTGATCGTCAAACGCCACCATCGCCGCGTGCGCAGCGTTGCCGCGTTGCGCGAGGAGCACGCGTTCATGGCGCATCTGCGCCGGGCCGGGGCGCCGGTGGTCGAGGTGCTGCATGCGGCGGATGGCCAGACCGCGTTTGCCCACGACGCCTGGGTCTACGAAGTGCAGCGCGCCGGTGCCGGGCACGACCTGTATCGCGACGCGGTGTCGTGGACGCCGTTCATCGACACCGCCCATGCACACGCCGCCGGCGCGGCGCTGGCGCAGCTTCACCGCGCTGCGCGGGGCTTTGCTGCACCAGCGCGTTCCAGCGCCGTGCTGGTTGCCAACCTGCAGGTGTTCGCGCAGGCCGAGCCACTGCCGGCACTGCAGCGCGCGCTACCGACACGGCCGCATCTGGCCGCGGCCCTGCACGGGTATTCCTGGCAGCGCGACCTGGCCACCCACGTGCTGCCCTGGCATGCACGTGCCTGGCCCTTGCTGTCTGCACCGGGCGCCATGCCGCCGCTGTGGACGCATGGCGATTGGCACGCGTCCAACCTGCTCTGGAACACCGACCACGGCGCCACCAGGGTCAGCGCGATCTTCGATTTCGGATTGAGCGATCGCAACAGCGCGCTGTTCGATCTGGCCACCGCCATCGAACGCAACCTGATCCCGTGGCTGCACCTGGACACCGGCGCACGCGCGCAGCCCGAGCTGGCGCAGCTGGATGCATTGCTGGATGGCTACGCAGCGCATTGCCCGCTCGGTGCCGCACAGCTGCGTTGCCTGGCCGCACTGCTGCCGATCGTGCATGTCGATTTCGCCTTGAGCGAGATCGACTATTTCGCCGGCATCACGCGCTCCGCCGACAACGTGGACATCGCCTATCACCGTTATCTGCTTGGGCATGCGGACTGGTTTTCCAGCGCCGATGGCCAGGCCCTGCTCGCGCATTTGCATGCGCGCGCGCACCGCTCGCCCTGAGCGGTTTCCCTTCTTCCATCGAGCCTTACCCATGTCCTTCGCATCCACTCGCCTGCTGTCCCGCCGCCCGCTCGCGCTTGCCCTGGCGGTGTGCCTGTCCAGCCCCGTCCTGGCACAACAACAACCCGACAGCGCAGCGGTGGAACTGGACGCGGTCAACGTGCTTGGGCAACGCAGCGAGGCAGCCACCGCGCTGACCGGCTTCGGCGCCACCCGCCTGCTGGATGCGCCCGCCTCCATCGCGGTGATCGACCGCCCGCAATTGCTCGATCGCCAGGCGCGCGTGCTCAGCGAGGTGCTGCGTGCCGACGCCTCCGCCGGCGATGCGTATGCGCCGATCGGCTATTACGAAAACTTCGTGGTGCGCGGGTATTCGCTCAATGCCGCCAACAGCTACCGCATCAATGGCCTGAGTGCGGTGGGCGAACAGTCGATCGCGCTGGAGAACAAGCAGCAGGTCCAGATCCTCAAAGGCCTGGCCGGGCTGCAGTCCGGTGTCAACGAACCGGCCGGGCTGATCGACTACCGCACCAAGCGGCCCGAGCGTGTGCGCAGCGTGACCCTGGGTACCGACGAGCAGGGCTCGCGCTATGTCGCGGCCGACCTGGGCGACTGGTTCGGTGCCGAGCGCAGCCTGGGCCTGCGCGTGAATGCCGCACGTGAAGACATCGACAGCTATGTCGACCATGCGGATGGCTACCGTAATTTTCTGTCGCTGGCCGGCGACTGGAAGATCACACCGCAGTCGCTGCTGCAGCTGGACGTGGAATACCAGCATCGGCAACAGCGATCGGTGCCCGGCTACCAATTGCTCGGCGGCACGCAGGTGCCGCGCGATATCGACGTGCGCCGCCTGCTCGGGTACCAGCCCTGGTCACGCCCGGTGGAAATGGACTCGCTCAACGCGCAGCTGCGCTACGCCTATCAGTTCAACGACGACTGGCGCGCCACCGTCGACGCGTCGCGCAGCCGCTCGACAATCAACGATTTTTCCGCGTTCGCCTGGGGCTGCTACGGCGCGGCAAGCTGCGCGGACATCGCCACGCCGAACTTCTTCAGCGCGCAGGGCGAGTACGACGTCTACGACTACCGCAGCCCGGACGACACCCGCGTGCACGACCAGTTGCGCGCCACCCTGGAAGGCCGCGTGGTCACCGGTGCGCTGGAGCATCGCCTGAGCATCGGCGGCGACTGGCTGCGCCGCACCATCGACCGCTTTGGTTCGGTCAACGAATTCGTCGGCAGCGGCAGCATCGACCGCGACCCGGAAGTCTTCGCGCAGACCGACGTAGCGCTGGACCCCAGGCAACGCCGCCTGGACAGCCGCCAGCGTGCGCTGGTGCTGGCCGACCGCATCGGCCTGGGCGAGCAGTGGGAACTGTCGCTGGGCGCGCGCGCCGTGCGGCTGGACGAACGTGCGTTCGATCGCGACGGCGTGCTGGAACGCCGCACCCGCAAGGACGCGGTGCTGCCGCAGGCGGCACTGTTGTTCAAGCCGCAGCAGAACGTGTCGCTGTATGCCAGCTACGCCAAGAGCCTGGCCGCCGGCGGCACCGCGCCGTGGTTTGCCGACAATGCCGACGAGATCCTGCCGCCCACCAGTGCGTATCAGCTGGAAACCGGCGCCAAGATCGACCTGCAGGGCCTGCGCCTGGGCGCGGCGCTGTTCGACATCCGCCAGGCCTACCAGTTCACCCAGCCGCAAGCCGACGGTGGCCTGCTGTTCGTGCAGCAGGGCCGCCTGCATAACCGCGGCCTGGAGCTGTCGGCCGATGGCGCGGCGACCGAGCAGTTGCGCCTGTTCGCCAGCATCGCGGCCATCCGCGCCCGCGCAGAAGACACCGACATTGCAGCGTATGAGGGCCATCAGGCCATCAACGTGCCCAAGCTGCGCGCCAGCGTGCAGGCCGACTACAGCGTACGTGGCGTCGATGGGCTGGCGCTGCTGGCCGGGGTGCAATACAGCGGGCGCAAGTTCGCCGACCGCCTTGGCAGTGCCAGCGTGCCCGCCTACACGGTGGCCAATCTGGGCGCGCGCTACGCCACGACGCTGGGCACACTGGCAACCACGTGGCGGGTGAACGTGGACAACGTGTTCGACAAGCGCTACTGGCGCGATTCCGGCGAATACCAGGGCGATGCGTATCTGTTCCCGGGTGCACCGCGTACGGCGCGGCTGACGGTGCAGGTGGATTTTTGAGGTCTGCTGCCTCCCCCATCCGCCCTTCGGGCACCTTCCCCCGCAAGCGGGAGAAGGGCGTCGGAATCAGCTGTGCTTGGGCGGGTTTCAGGCACTGGCTAATGGCGGCAACTGAGAGCAGCTGACAGCACTCCTGCGCGGCCGCCAGGCGGGCGGGCGCCAGCTTGTGTCAGCCGCTCTTGAGGCAGGGGCTCGGCGGTGAGGACGCTGTTGGGTTTCCATCGCATACAGGCTCGGAGTCGCGCAGCATCCACTTGCGACTGCAACACGGTTTTGCACGGGTTGCACCTGCTCCCCGCTCTCCACTATCCATCAGGCATTGCATGTCGTTGCTCGAATCCATCGCTGTCGTGATCAACCTGCTGGGCGTGTGGCTGACCGCGCGACGCATCCGCTGGTGCTGGCCGGTGGGCATCGTGGCAGTGGCCTTGTACGCGTGGCTGTTCTACCAGTGGAAGCTGTACTCGGACATGCTGCTGCAGGGCGTCTACGTGCTGACCCAGCTGTATGGCTGGTGGCAGTGGCAGCGCGGCAATGCCACGGACACGCGCATCCGCCCGTTGCCGATGCCGCAGCAGGAACTGTGGATCTCGCTGGGCATCGGTGCTGCGTTCGCTGCGGGGTTGGGCGCGTACATGCATCACCGCACCGACGCCGCACTGCCCTGGCTGGACGCGGCGCTGGCCAGTTTCAGCCTGGTCGCCAGCGTGTGGGCCGCGCGCAAGCGCATTGCCAACTGGGTGTTGTGGATCGTGCTGGACTGCGTGTATGTCGGCGTCTTCGTCAGCAAGGGCCTGTACCCCACTGCCCTGCTCTATGCCGGCTTCGTGGCGCTGGCGGTCTATGGGTGGCGCAGCTGGAAACCCCAACAGAACCGGAATCCGGCGGCGCTGCGCTGAGTCCGGCGCGGTTTGCCGGCGCGTTCTTCTTTACCATCGGCGCATGCACGACTTTCAGCCTGTTGCCTTACCGATGCGTCAACTCCTTGCCGGGCGGCACGCCGCATGAGCGCCTCGCGCCAGCACGCCATCACCGAGATCATCTCCGCGCAGATCGCTGCCGGCGAATGGGGCCCTGACCAGCGCCTGCCGGTGGAGCGCGAACTCGCCGAGCGGTTCGGCTGCACCCGCATCACCTTGCGTGAGGCCCTGCAGCAACTGGAAGCGCAGGGACGCATCTACCGCGAAAACCGCCGCGGTTGGTTCGTCAGCGCGCCACGCGTGCGTTACGACCCCACCAGCATTGCCGGCTTCATGCAGTACGTGGCCGCGCAAGGGCGCAAGCCGCGTACCGAGCTGCTCAGTGCGACCCGGCAACCGGCCGGCGCCGCCTTCGCCGCCGCGCTGCGCCTGGCGTCGCCCTACGAGGATGTCTTCGTGCTGCAGCGCCGGCGCTGGATCGACCGCCGCGCGGTGCTGCTGGAAACCAATGTGGTGCTTGCAGCGTGGGCGCCGGGCCTGCTGGAACACGATCTGGCCGGCTCGCTGTCAAGCGTGTTCAACCAGAAACTGGGGCTGTTCCTGAGCCGTGCGCAGGTGTCGATGCATCCGGCCGGCCTGGATGCCACCCAGGCGCTGCTGCTGCAGTCCACCACCGGCACACCTTGTTTTCGACTGCAACGCATCAGCTTCGCCGAAGACGGCCGCGCGGTGGAACTGGATATCGAATCCTGGCGTCACGATGCGCTGGATGTGGTGGTGCGGACCGATGCGCCGACGCGGGATGCGCTTTAGCGCCGGGATTCGGGATTCGGGATTCGGGATTCGGGATTCGGGAATCGGGAATCGGGAATCGGGAATCGGGAATCGGGAATCGGGAAAAGCATGCGCTGCTATCGGCAGTGTTGCGTGTGTCTTGGTGATTATGGTCTTGCAGCTGACACCAGGCGGCGAGCGGCGCAAATGCGGATCGCTGTGCTGTGTGCTGTACCGGGCAGCAGCTGCGTGTGCTGACCACTGCGCAATGGTTTTGCCCTTGCATCTTCTTGCGTGATCGCGACGTCTCGTCCGTCATCGCGACGTCGCTGCACCACCGCTGGCATGCGTGGAAGGCCTTGATTGCGGACGGCTAGGCGTCGAACAGCATGCGCTGCGGATCGGGGGGCGGCAGTTCGGCCAGCAGCCGGCTCAGCTGTTCGCGTTGCGCACGCAGCGGGTCGTGCATCAGGAAGTTGGCCAGGCGTGCATGCCAGGCCGGCCAACGCGTGGCCAGTGCATCCATGTCGCCATCGGCCGGGCGGCCCTCGTGCGGGGAAGCGACGAAGGCGGTGTCGCACAACACGTTGCGCCAGCCCAGCCCGCCCATGCGCAGGCTGAGGTCCACCAGCGCGGCGTACCACGAGCCGTAACTGCTGGCATCCAGGCCGCCGGTCTTGCGTCGCGCGGTGCCGCGCAACAGCACCGCGTGGCCGACCGCCGAAGGCAGCTCCGGGTGCAACGGCGGCATGGCCGCACAGGCAGCGGCCAACCGTTCCGGTGAGGCCGGCAACGGGTTGAGTTCACCCAGCCGCGGCCAACTGCAGGCTTCGCCCACATTGCTCCATGGCGTGGCCGTGGCGATCGCCGCATCGCGCGCAAAGCACGCGCTCAACTGGCTCAACCAGCCCGGAAATGGGCAGGCATCCACGCCCAACACCACCACATCGGCGTCGCCGCAGGCGCTGAGCATTTCATCCAGATGCGCCACCTCGCCGAGCATGCGTTGGCGACGGGTGTGATGGGCCTGCAATCGAGTGCGTGCCAACCAGTGTTCGATCACCGCACGCCCGCGCGGGCCGGCCTGCGCATCGTCGGCCAGCCACACCCGTGTATCTGCGGGTGTGGCCGCATCCAGTGCACCCAGGCACGCGTCCAGCGCCTCGTCGTCGGTGCCGACCGGCACCAGCACGACGGGCAGTGCCGCACTCATTGCGGCTTCTGGCTGGGTTTCAGCGGCTCCATGGCCTTGAACTTCTGGCCGTATTCGTCGGTGAGATTGCGCGCTTCCTGCGGGTTGCGCACGATCGTGGGAGTGATCAAGACGATGACTTCACGGCGGTTGGTATCTTTATTTTTCTGACCAAACAGGGCGCCGACGACCGGCAACTTGCTGAGAAATGGCACGCCAGCACTGATATCGGTCGTACTGTCGTCGATCAGGCCAGCCAGCATCATCGTGTCACCACTTTGCACTGCCGCCTCGGTTTTGACACGACGCGTATTGATATCGACATTGCAAGCAGCGCTGTTGACGGTGGTTGTGGCTGCTGCCGTACACGCTTGAGGCCGTGCGCCCGGGGTGCTGATTTCCTGCACGATATCCAGGAACACCATGCCGTCCTTGGTGACGCGTGGGCGCACCTTCAGGATCACACCGGTATCGATGTATTGCACCGACGAGAAACTACTGTCGCTGCCCAGGCCAGTATTGATCGACGTGGAATTGATCGGAATGCGTGAGCCAACATTGAGCGTGGCTTCGGCATTGTTTCGCACAAAGACTGACGGTGTCTGCAGCAGTCGCAAATTGGTGACCGTATCCAGGGCACTGATGACTGCCGCAGCATTCTTGCCGAGAAACGTCCAGCCCACGCCGCCGTTGGTGACGGTACCCGAGATGTCGCCCCAGATGCTGCGCCCCGCCGCAGAGGGAAGTCCGGCACCACCAGCCGCCGTTGCAGCATTGACCGCGTTCTCGAAGTACCAGTTGACGCCGTACTGAAGCTCACCCGTCAAATTCACCTCAGCCACCTGCGCCTCGATATGCACCTGCATCGGCATCACGTCGAGTTTCTCGATGACATCGCGGATGGACGTCCATGCCTGCGGGGTGGAGCGCACCAGCAAGGTGTTGGTTTCGGCCACTGCCGATACGCCGACCTTGTCGCCTTGCACTTCCAGCGTCACCGCGCCATTGCCGTTGCTGCGCGGCGACAGCTGCAAGCTGCCGTTGCCCAGGCCGCCGCTACCGCTGCTGCCGCCACCCATGCCGCTGCTACCGCCGAAGCTGCCCGAACCGCTGCCATCGCCGCTTTCGCCGACGCTGCCACCAGTCAGGCCGGAGCTGCCGCCCATCGTGCTGTCGCGATTACCCAGCTGGCCGCCGAGCACGCTGCTCTCGGCGCCCGGCGCCAGCGAGGCATTGGAATCGCCACCGCTACTGCGGCCGCCGAACACTTCCGACAACCGATCGGCCAGGTCCTTGGCCTTGATGTATTTCAACTCGTACGAAAACAGCCGCACGCCGCCGCCGGCGCTGTCGATACGGTCCAGCCACTGCTGGATCTGGTCCAGGTAGCGCGGCTGCGGCGTGATCACCAGCACGGCGTTGGCGTTCTCCAGCGGCATGAAACGGAACATGCCGGCGCTGGGCGTCTTGCTCTGTTCGCCGAACACCTTTTCCAGATCTGCAGAGACCTTCTCGGCCTTGCCGGACTGGATCGGGAACACGCCTACCGACATGCCAGACAACCAGTCCACGTCGAAGATCTGCACGGTGCGCAGATAGTTTTCCAGCTCGGCGCGGGTACCACCGAGGGTGATGACGTTGCGTGCCGGGTCGGTACCGACGATGGCATTCGGCCGTGCGTACGGCTCGAGCACTTTCTTCATTTCGCTGGCGGAAATGAACTTCAACGGCACCACGCGCACTTCGAACCCGCGCGCGGCCGACGGCGATGCGGTGCTGGGCGCGACGGTGCCGGCCAGTGCCTGGTCGGCCGGCACGATGTTGTAGCGGCCACCGCTGAACACCATGCGCGCGTTGTTCCAGCCCAGCACCATTTCCAGCAGATTCAGCGCCTGCGCGGGCGAGACCGGGTTGGGCGTGGCCAGGGTCACGGTGCCCTGCACGCCCGGCGCGATGACGTAGTTCTGCCCGAGCATGTCGCCCAGGATTGCCTTGACCACGGCCTGCACCGATTCGCCTTCGAAATTGAAGGTGGCGCTGCCGCTGCTGGCCATGCCGAGCGTGGGCGCCGGCGCGCCAGCGGCACTCTGGTTGATCATGGTGCCGCTGCCGCGGCGGATCACCGGGCTTGGCTTGGCGTTGGCATCGCCGTCGGCGCGCTGTTCGGCGGGAGTCTGGGTGGCGCCGGCAGCGCCGACTTGCGGGTCCAGGCGCGCGTTGCGGCGCACGTCCGGTGGCGGAGTGGTGGCGCAACCGGCCAGCAGGCCAATCAGCAGGGACACGGGAAACAGGCGCGGCGTCATGCGTTCACTCATTGGGTCTGACCGGGGGTAGAGCCGCTCTGGCGCTGCTGTTGCAGCTGGCGGCGTCGGGCTTCGATGCGTTCGCGGATGGCACGCATCTGATCGTCGGAGGGGCGTGGGGCTTCCTGGGCGCCATCGCTGCGCTGCGGCGGCACCGTGGGCGGGGCCTGCCCGCCGGGCTGCTGCTGCGGCGGGGTGGCCGGCTGCGGCTGCGGCGGTTGCGCCGTGGCGGCAGGATCGGCTGCGTCGGGCGAGGGCAACGGCGGGGTGGCGCCCGCAGCCCCGCGCGCGGCGGCATTGGCGGTGGGCGGCTGCCCGCCCTGGCCGTTGAACACGTGCAGTTCCAGGGTCTGGGTGCCGCCGGGGCCTTCGATGGTGGCACTGCGCGGCTGCAGGGCCAGCAGGCGCCAGCCCTTGACCGCGTCGCCGCCGAGCTGCACGCGCACCGAATCCTGCGGGTCCAGGGTCAACGTGGCCATCTTGAAGTTTTCCGTCAGCAGCACGCCGGTCAGGCGCACCGTCGAGGCCGCGCCGCTGCCATCGTTGCCGGACAGGAAGAACGGATGCGGCAGGCGGTCCTCGGCGAAGGCCGGGTGCGCGGCGATCTCCGAATACTTCTCGAACGCGCCCAGCCGTTCCGGCGCCGGTGCCGGCAACGTGGGCAGGCGCTGCACCAGCGCCGGGTCGTCGGGCAGCAACTCCACGCGCTTGCCCAGGCCGGCCACCGCCAGGATGCACACCAGCAGCGCCCAGCCGACCACGGTGGCCAGCAACCAGGTGCGTAAACCGATCAGGTCAAGGCGCATTGCTGGCCTCCCCGGCGGCGGCGGGCGCGGCATCGGTGTTCAACGGTGCGGCACTGGCGCCGGGACGCAGGTAGCCGGCCAGTTCGAAGGCGATATCCAGCCCGTTGCCGCTTTCGTTGGGAGAGAGTTGGTAGCGCTGCGCCATGACATTGAGGTTGTCCACGAACAGCCGCGGCGTGCCGTTTTCCAGGCTGTACAACACCGAGGCCAGCTCCGGCGTGCCGCAGCGCAGGCGCACCTGCACGGCTACGCGGGTGAAACGGTCCTTGCTCTCCGGCTGCAGCGGCGAGCGGTTGCTGATGGCGCAACTGCGGTTGCCGGGGCTGGCTTCCACCACCGCGCGTTCCAGCCGCTGCACCAACCCTGCCGAGGCCAGCTCGGCGGAGGTTTCCGGCAGGAAGCCCGGGCGGCTTTCCAGCGTCTGGCGTGCCTGCCGCAGCCGCTTGCTGACTTCCGGCGCCTGCTGCAGCTGCACGCGCACGCGCAGTTCGCGCTCGCGCAGCGATTGCAGGTCGTCCTGCACGGCGATCATCGGCTGGGTGAACCACGGGTGCACCAGCACCAGATACGCCACGCCCAGCACCAGCAGCAACAACCCCAAAGCGATCCAGCGATCGCGCTTAACGCTGCGTGGCATCGGCCGCCTCCTTGGCGTCGGGGCCGGCCAGCTCGGCGGTGATGGTGAAGCGGTCGACGTTGCGACCGGCATCGCTCTGCAGCACGCCGGTCAGCGAGGGCGTGCGCCACAACGGCGAGCCTTCCAGACGGCGCACCAGCGAGGAGGCTTCGTTGCTCAAGCCGATCAACTGCAATTGCCCGCCTTCGACCGAGAATTTTTCCAGATAGGTACCACCGGGCAGACGCCGGCTCAGCTCGTCCCAGATTTCCACCGAGGTCGGACGCGTGGCGCGCTGTTTCTGGAAGAAGTTGGCGCCTTCGACCAGGTCCATCAGTTGCTGCCGTTCGGCGGCCACCTGGCGCGCACGCGCGGCATTGGCCTGCACCTTGGCGCGCAGGTCGTCGGCCGCCTGACGGCGGTTGTCCAGCAGCAACCAGCCGGCCACCGCCAGCAACACCAGCGCGGTGGCGGCAAGCATCAGGTTCCAGCGCTGCATGGGGTCGCTGCGCCGCAGCCGGCGCGCCGGCGGCAGCAGGTTCACCCCCAGCGGCACGCCCTGGGTGTCGGCCACGTCGATGCCGGACAACGCGCTGGTCCAGGCATCGGGCACGCCGGCCGGGCCGTCGATCATGCGCCGCGGCACCACCACCAGTTCGGCATCGAGCTGGCCGTCTTCGCGCACGTCGAGCACGCGCGCATCGAAATACACCTGGTCGGCCGTGAACGGGGTCTGCCGGTCGATCTCGAAACGCGCCACGTCCTGCAGGCGTGCGGCGGCGGCGGCCGGCAGCCGCAATGGGCGCCGCAGCGCATGCGCCGACGGCAGCAGCCAATGCCGCGGCAACCCATCCAGCGCACTCGGCAGCACGGCGTTGACTTCCTGCGGCTGCACCGGCCACGGCAGGCTGGCGACGGCCTCGCGGCTATGGTCGCGCTGGCGCAGCAACTGCAAGGTATCGCCATCGAGCTGCAACAACAGGCGTGCCTGCGACAGACCCAACTGCCACTGCCACCGTTGCGGCAGCCAGGCCAGCAGCGATTGTTGCCACCAACGCCAGAAGCCTCCGGCTCCCGGCATGGCGCGTACGCCGATACGACCCAAGGTATCCCGCCATGCGGTCATTGCACTGCTGCTCCCTCTTCCCAACGCAACACGGTGTAGGCCGATCCCGGTACTGCGGACGCGCTGGTGGACACGACCGCCCGCAACACAGCCTCGCGTCCCTGACTCAGTCGCGCCCGGCTCTCGATACTATAAGTGTCAGACCCACCGACCGTCGCCTCGCTGCCCGGCAAACCCAGCGGCGCGTCACGCTGCGCCAGTAGTTGCCGCGCATCCAGGCCCATTGCGGTCAACACCGGGCCGGGCGCAAAGCGCGCTTCGGGGCGCGAGCGGCCGCTGTACAGCGTGAGGTTGGGCAGCAGCTTGCGATACAACTCGCTGTCCATGCCCAGCACCAGCCGCAGTTCGCCCAGGGTTTCGAAGGGGCTGTCCTTTGCGCCGTACGGCAGGCCGGCGTCGGCATAGTCGCGGTCTTCGGCGCCACCACCGGGCTGGCTCAGCGAGTCGCCATCGCGCCAATCGACGATCGCACCGGCAATGCGCGTGCCGCGGCCCTGTTCGCCGCCCACCGCACGCACCAGCCCGGCCAGCAGCGCCGGCTCGGCCATGTTCAGATCCACCTTGCCGCTTTCGTCAGTGACGCGGATCTCCACCGTGGCATCGTCCAGCTGCCAACGATAGCGCCGGCCGTCTGCGCGCCAGCGTGCCTGGGCATCGGTGCTTTGCAAGCGCGAAAGTGCGTATTCCAGGCCAGCACGCGCGTATTCCTGCGCCTGCGCGCCGTTGCGCAGCATGCTGCCCTGCAACGCTTCCACGCGTGCGGTGAGCGCGAACGCACCGATCATCGCGGTGAGCAGGGCAATCAGCCACAACACCAGCACCAGCGCCGCGCCGCGCGTCCGGCTCATTGCCCTGCTCCGGGGTTGCTGGATTGCGGCAACGCCACCACCAGCGACGGCCATGCCGCATCGCCGCTGCGGATGTCGATGCGCACCAGCAGCGGCAGGCGGTCGTGCCATTCCCACTGCGGCAACCACGCGCTCAGGCGGCCGGTCTGCGGGTCCATGCCGCGATAGCGGAAGCTCACCTGCTGCACGTCCTGCGCCAGCGGCTCTGGCGGCAGCGCACTGCCCTCTTCGATCGACTTGCCCGACTGCAGCATGGTCAGGGCAATCTGCAAGGTGCGCTGCTCGCCGTCGCCGACCACCGACAGGTCATGCAGATACGGGCCGCCGCGCCCCAGGTAATCCGGCACGTCGGCGGCAAAGCGCATGCGCTGCGGCTCGCCGACAAACAGCATCGGCTGCTGGCTCTGCGGGTCGATGCTCATCGCCAGCGGCAACGCGGCCGCCAGACGGCGGCGCAGGAATTCTTCCACCGCGCGCACGCGCTCGCTGCGCTGGGCAATCGCCTCGCCGCGCTGACTCACTGCGCTGGCCGAGCGCAGCGTGGCAAAGGCCAGCGCCAGGCCGCCAACCAGCAGCATGGTGGCCAGCAGCACCTCGATCAGGGTGAACCCTGCACTGCGCGAACGGCGCATCAGGCGCCGTCCTGCGCGGTGGCGGCCACCAGCCGCAAGGTGCGCCACTGCAGCATCTGATTGGGCTGCTCGCCCCAGCGCACCACCAGGGTCAGTTGCAGCAGCTTGTGCGCGCCCGGCGCGACCGGCGCCTGCGGGTTGCGCCGCGGTTCGTCGTACGGGCGCACATCCATCGACCAGCGGAAATGCCCGTTCTCGAAGCTGCCCTGCTGCTGCTCGGGCACCAGCGGCTTGTCCATGCCCTGCAGGGCGAGCAACGATTGCGCGTGCAGCGTGGCGCGGGTGCTGTCGTCGGCCGCACGCACCTGCCGCGCCGCACCCGACAACGATCCCAGCAACAGGCTCAACGCCAGCGCCAGCAGCGCGAAGGCGACGATCACTTCGATCAGGGTGTAACCGCGCTGGCGCTTCATGGCGACGGCGTCCGCAATGGGCCCGAACGCACCTCGCCGGTGATCCAGCCCACGTCCACGCGCCAGCGCGCGTCCTTGACCTGCAGATCGATGCGGCCGCCGGTGGAGGCGCCGTCGGGAAAGAACTGGATGGCGCCCTGGTCTTCGCGCGACTGCACCTGGCGCGCGCCGGTGAAACGCACCTGCAGCGACGACGGCAGGTCGCCGCGATGGCCGCCGGGGGCTTCCCAACGACGTTGCAGCGGGTCGATCAGGAACCGCTGCGGCGTGCCGGTGGCAATCGCCTGGGTGCGCGTGTAGCGCAGTTGCGAGGCGATCGCCTTGCCGGCGCTGCGCAGGCGCATGCCGTCGATGCCGCCGTTCAATGCCGCGGCCGCGAGCACGCCGGCCATGGCGATCAACGCGATGACCAGCAGCATTTCCAGCAACGATGTGCCACGCGTGCGCGGACGACCAGGGCCGACCATTCCATGCCGATGACGCAACGGCTGACACGCAACGCGCATGGCGAGGGCTTATTGGTACTTGATGTCCGAATCGTAGCTGCTGCCGCCGGGCTTGCCGTCCTTGCCCAGGCTGATCAGATCGAACGGCTGGCCATCGCCGGGCACGCGGTATTCGATGGTATGGCCCCACGGGTCGTTGAGTTCCACCGGCTTGGCGTACGGGCCCAGCCAGCCGCTGCTGCCACCGGGCTGGGTCACCAGGTCATCGAGCTTGCCCGGCAACTTGCCGGTGTCGAGCTGGAAATTCTCGATCTTGCCGGCCAGGGTCTGGATCTGCGACTTGGCCAGATTGGCCTTGCCGCGATCGGCACCACCGAGCACGCGGCTACCGACCAGGGTGAGCACTGCACCGATCAGCACGATGACGATGATGATTTCCAGCAGGCTCATGCCGGCCTGGCCTGCGCGCGACGGACTACGGGTGATGGAGCGCTTGATCATGAACGATTTCCTTGCACGTCGATGAAGGATGCTGCCGCCAACAAAGGACACGGCGGCCATTGCATTGGTTCCCGCATGGGTGTCGTGCGGTCACCGGAAAGTTGTCGTGAAGCCGTTACTGCGGTCAGGGAGCTGTGCATTGCCACCGAAGTGTACGAGCGATACGTACCGATGCCGAGCCCCGCTCGGGTCCGGCTGACGGCGCTGCAGCGATGTTGGTCATTGCGCTCAGCCGATCGCATTGGTGAGGTCATACAGCGGCACCAGCACCGAGATGATGACAAGCCCCACCACCGAGGCCAGCACCAGCGTGATGAAGGGCACCAGTGCCGCCAGTGCGCGATCGATGGCTTGCGCGGTTTCCAGCTCGAAGGTGTCGGCGGTCTTGAGCAACATCGTGTCCAGCGCGCCGGATTCCTCGCCCACCTGGATCATTTGCAGCGCCAAGCGCGGGAAGCGCTTGCCGCGTGCCAGCGACATCGCCAGGCCATGCCCGTTCTTGACGTCGTCGGCCGCAGTGGCCACATCGTCGACCAGCGCCAGGTTGGACATGACATTGCGTGCGATGCCGATGGCTGCCAGCAACGGCACGCCATTGCGCAACAAGGTGCCCAGCGTGCGCGTCAGGCGTGCGGTTTCCAGCCGCGCGATCAGGCTGCCGACCACTTTCTGGCGCAGCAGCCACTCATCCAACGACGCACGAAATGCAGCGTTGCGGCGCTTGCGATCCAGCCATAGCCCAAGCACGCCGGGCACCACGATCAGCACGATCCACCAGTCGCGCACCAACAGGCCGACGCTCAGCACCGCTTGCGTGAACCAGGGCAAGGCCACATCCAGGCTTTCGTACATCTGCGCGAACTGCGGCACCACGTAGCCCAACAGGAACAGCAATGCGCAGCCGACCACCGCCAGCAGGATCGCCGGATAGATCAGCGCGTTGATCACCTTGCCCTTGAGCGCGCGGCTGCGCTCCAGGTAATCGGCCAGGCGTTGCAGGGTGTCCTGCATGCTGCCGCCGGCCTCGCCCGCACGCACCATGTTGATGTACAACTTGGAGAACAGCCCATGCTGGCGTTCCAGCGCCGACGACAGCGGCGCACCGCCACGCACGGTATCGCGGATGTCGCCGATGACGCGCCGGCTTTTTTCGTCTTCGGGCAGATCCATCAGGATCGACAGCGCGCGATCCAGCGGCTGCCCGGCACCGATCAGGGTGGACAGCTGCTGGGTGAACTGCACCAGTGCCGCATTGTCGAACGGCTTCTTGCGCAACAGCATGCGCAGCGATGGCGAGTCGTTCTCGCCGGTGGCCAGGCGTGTTTCCACCGGCAGATGGCCCTGCTCCTGCAGGCGCAACGCCACCTCGGCATCGCTGGACGCTTCCATCTGGCCGTCGAGCATTTCGCCGTGGGCGTCCAGGGCCTTGTAACGGTAGAGGGGCATCAGGAATGACCGGGACCGGGGACCCGGGACACGGGACCCGGGAAACGCAGCACGATGCAGCACTGAGACTTGGCAGCGCGTTGGTCGGCGCATGCGGCCTCACCAACAGCGCCGTTGACGAGGCTGTTCCCGGGTCCCGCCAGCAGCACTCCACTGCCGCACCGAAACGCGCCAGCGCCTTGGTCAGCGAATACGAAGCACCCCAACGCGCCCATGCCTTGGCTGTTCACGGGTCCCCGGTCCCGGGTCCCCGGTCCCGGCCCTCTCACGCATCCTCCGTGACGCGCAGGACTTCTTCGATGGTGGTTTCGCCACGCAGGGCCTTGGACAGGCCGTCTTCGTACATGGTGCGCATGCCGGCCTGGCGTGCGAGTTGTTCGATCTCGCCCATGCCGGCGCGGCGCATCACCGCACGCCGCAGTTCATCGTTCATCACCAGGAACTCGACGATGGTGGTGCGGCCCAGGTAACCGGTGGGTGCGGCGGCGGAGGGGCGCGGGCGATACAGGTAGATCTCGCCCTCCGGCTGCAGGCGGCGCAGATCGAACTTGTCGATCTCCTCCGGCGATGCGGCATAGCGTTCGGCATTGGCCAGGTCGAGTTTGCGAACCAGCCGCTGGGCCAGGATGCCGTTGATGGTGGAGGTCAGCAGGTAATCTTCCACGCCCATGTCCAGCAGGCGGGTGATGCCGCCGGCGGCGTTGTTGGTGTGCAACGTGGAGAGCACCAGGTGGCCGGTGAGCGCGGACTGGATCGCGATACGCGCGGTCTCCAGATCACGCATTTCGCCGATCATGATGATGTCCGGGTCCTGGCGCACGATGCTGCGCAGCGCATTGGCGAAATCCAGCCCGATCTGCGGCTTGGCCTGAATCTGGTTGATGCCTTCGATCTGGTATTCCACCGGGTCTTCGACGGTGATGATCTTGACGTCGGAGGTATTGAGCTGGCTCAACGCGGTGTACAGCGTGGTGGTCTTGCCCGAGCCGGTGGGGCCGGTGACCAGCATGATGCCGTGCGGCTGCTCCAGCACCTTGCGGAACTGCGGCAGAAACTCTTCGGTGAAGCCCAGCTTGTAGAAGTCGAACACCACCGTTTCGCGATCGAGCAGGCGCATCACCACGCTTTCGCCATGCGCGGTGGGCACGGTGCTGACGCGCAGGTCCAGCTCCTTGCCCTGCACGCGCAACATGATGCGGCCGTCCTGCGGCAGGCGACGCTCGGCGATATTGAGCTTGGCCATGATCTTGATGCGGCTAATCACCGCGGCAGTGAGCTTGGCTGGCGGGCTCTCGCCCTCCACCAGCACGCCATCGACGCGGTAACGCACCTTGAGCCGGCTTTCGAACGGTTCGATATGGATGTCGGAGGCGCGCAGTTCCACCGCGTGCTGGATCACCAGGTTCACCAGCCGGATCACCGGCGCTTCGGAGGCCAGATCACGCAGCGCTTCGATGTCGTCGTTGCTGTTGGCATCGCCATCGGCGGTTTCGACAATGGTGCCCATCGCGCTGCGGCCCTGGCCGTACCAACGCTCGATCAGATCGTCGATTTCCGAACGCAGGCCGACCTGCAGGAACAATGCGCAGCCGGTGGCAAGGCGAACGGCATCCACGGCGTAATCGTCGTAGGGGTCGGCGATCCACAGCTCCAGCCGGCCATCGCGTTCGCCCACCGGGCACAGATGAAATTGCTTGAGGAAGCGCAGCGACAGGCCCTGTACGTCCGGCAGCATTTCCGGCGGGGTATCGCCGAGTTGGCGCGCATCCACCAACGGCAGGCCGAGCACATCGGCGCAAGTCTCTGCGTGATCGCGTTCGGACACCAGGCCCAGACGGCCGAGCAGGGCCAGCAGACCCATGCCTGACTCGGCCTGCAACTGGCGCGCGCGCAGCAGGTCGGAGTCTTTCAGACGACGGCGTTCAAGCAGTGCTTCGACGATGCGCGTTTCGGCACTTCGCTGCTCAATTGGATCGACGGCAACCGCGTTCACACTCGTCTCCACTGGTCCGGCGCCGACTGTAGCAGTTTGCCGCGACGATCAACCGCACGCATCTGAATCCCCCTGAAAAACGATGCCCCCGGTGATGAGCCGGGGGCATCGGTCACACTATTGCATGCGCTTACTGTCGCGCAACGAGCGTCACCTTCGCATAGGCCGACGCACCCACCAACTTGATGTAGTAGGTGCCTGCCTTGGGCGCGGTGAAGCGCACCGTTTCGCTGTTGCCGGGGCGGGTCGACTTGGCATCGAAGCTGGTGGCGCTGGGCTCGGCTTCATGGCTGACGTACAGCGAGACATCGCCGGTGCCGCCATAGGTCATGAAGCTCAGCACGGCGCCGGCCTTGGCCTCGAAGCTGTACAGCGTGGCGCTGCCGGCAGTGCCGCTCAGGCCGGTCACCGGCACCTTGTTGGTCAGGGCGATGGCGGTCGGCGCGCAGCTCTCGGTGGACGGGTCGCACGGCTCCACCAGCACCGCTTCCAGCGCGGCCTTGGCATCGACGATGCCGCTGCCGATCGGGGTGCTGGCTGGCGGGGTCACCGGGAAACGGCGGCTGGTCTGCTTGAGCAGGGCTTCCACCGCGGCCGGGGTCAACGGGCCATCGCCCAGACCGATGGACGCGCTCTGCACCAGCGCCACGACGCCGGCCACGTGCGGGGACGCCATCGAGGTGCCGCCCATTCCCATATAGATGTAGGAACCGGAGGTCGGCGTGGTCGCACCGTCGTAGCCGGCCTGCCAGATGTAGCCGCCCGGATTGCCGTCCACGCTGCCACCGCCACCCGGGCCGGACAGGTCGACCTTGCTGCCGTAGTTGGAGTAATAGGTGATGCCGCCAGTGATGCGCGTGGCGCCCACGGTAATGGTGTTGTTGCAGCTGGCCGGCGAATGGTTGGCTGCATCTTCGCCACTGTTGCCGGCCGCCACCACCACGGTGGTGCCGCGCGAGACCGCGCCATTGATCGCCAGCTGGGTGGCCGAGTCGCACGGCTCGCCGCCGCCCAGGCTCATGTTGATCACTTCGGCCGGATTGGTGTTGGCCGGCACGCCTTCGACGGTGCCGCCGGACGCCCACACGATGGCGTCGGCGATGTCGGAGGTGTAGCCGCCGCAACGGCCGAGCACGCGCACCGGCAGGATGGTCGCCTTCGGCGCCACGCCGGCCATGCCGATGCCGTTATTGGTGGCCTCGGCCACGGTGCCCGAGACATGGGTGCCGTGCCAGGAGCTTTCCTGTGCCACCGAGCCGGTGTAGCAGACGTTGTCGGCCTCTTCCCAGTCGCCGTAGTCCAGCGCGCCCGGCACGCGGGCATCGGTCGGGCGGCGCGAGACTTCTGCGTCGGTGATGAAGTCGTAGCCCTGCAGCAGGTTGCCGGCAAAGTCCGGGTGGCCCGGCAGGATGCCGGTGTCCAGCACTGCCACCACCACGCCGGCGCCCTGCGACAGGTCCCATGCCGCCGGCGCATTGATGCCGCCAGTCGGGTTGCTCAGGTGCCACTGGTACTGCGCGTACAGCGGGTCGTTGGGCACCAGTTGCGGGCTCACGTCGGTGGCCGGCACGTTCTTCTGGATGTCGATCGGACGCAGCATGCGGTCGATCTGCACGTCGGCCACGGACGGGTCGTTCTTCAGCTCCACCACCACATTGTTCACCTGTGCGGCAGTCAGCGTGCTGGACAGCCTGATCAGGTCCGAACCGATGCCCAGCTTGCGCACATACGTCGCCTTGGCAGCGGCGGCAGCGCTGCGTGCGCCGGTGCTGGCGCCCACGCGGCCGACAGCGGCCTGCACGGCATTGAGCTTGCTGCTGCGATCGGTCGCAGCGGCAGTGTTGTCCTTGTAGCGCACGATCAGGCGGCTACTGAATGCGGCGCCGGCCGGAGCTGCCTGGGTCGGTTCCTTGACCAGCAGTTTCGGTGCGGCAGCCAGGGTGCCGGATGCACCCAGGGCCATCATCAGGATGGCGCCAGTCAGCGGGGTGAGGCGGAAGGTCTTGTCGATCACGGTGAAATCCTCTTCGTGTTTTTCGTGAATCAGGCTTGGAACGACGTCGGCAACGGCGCGCAGCCGTCAAACGGCCTGCGCTGTTGCTGTGGATCGCTCCTGGTACGGCCATCACTCCATGCGAATCCGTTGGCTGGCCTAGCCACGGTCCTTGCCCGCCCCCTCAGGCCTTGCCTTGCCGCGGCGGCGCATGTGCGCGCCGCCGCGTGTGATGCAACTGCGCGTGCGTGTGCCGCGTTACCAGCCGAAACCGGCACCCACGCCGATCGAGCTGTCGTCGCCGCTGAGCGCACCGCCCACCGTCAACGTGGCGCGCGGGCTGATCGCACGCTGGTAGCCCACCGACAACGCCGATTCGCCGTTCTGGAACCCCACACCGGCACCGATGCGGTTCTGCGACGCGATACCCGCCACGCTGGCGGACATGTTCAACATCGCCGAGCTCATCGCGCCCTGACGGTCCAGGCGACGGTTCTGCCGACGCAGGCGGTCTTCGATATCGCCCTGGTAGCTTTCGAAGCTGTCGGCCATCGCGCTGTAGCGGCTGTCGGTGTAGCTGTTGGCCGCCGCAACCCCGCTGTCCAGCTGCCCCTTGTTCACTGCATCGGTGGCGCGCACGCCGGCCGCCACATTGGCCACCTGACGCTCGCCGCCGACGCTGCCCACCGACACCGTGTTGGCACGATCGGCCACCGAGCCCTGCCCCAGGGCCACCGCGCCCTGCGCACTGGCACGTGCGCCCTGGCCGATCGCCGTGCCGGAGGCCGCGCTGACCTGCGCGCCCTCGCCCATCGCCACCGCATTGGTGGCCACCGCGGCAATCTGCGTGTTGGCGCCCACCGCCGTGCTGCCATCGGCATTGACGCGTGCATTGCTGCCGATCGCCGTGTCGTTGGGACCATGCGCATACGCGCTGCCGCCAATTGCAGTACCGGTGACGTGGTTGGCCACCGCAGCAGTGCCGACCGCCGTGGACGTTGCCGACGGCGTGATGCTGCCGACCACGGCAGCGGTGGGCGTGCCCTGCACGCCGCTCGTCGCCGTGGAGGCGCTCACGTTGCCGGCCGCATCGCTTGTGACAGTTGCGGCAACCGCAGGCACCGTTGCGGCCCGCAGCGACGCGGTGCCGGCCGTCGTGCCGGCAACCGCGCTGCCACCACGTGCATCCAGTTCGGTGACCTTGCTGTCCAGCGCAGTCAACGCCGCGCCCACGTTGTTGTAGCTGGCGCCCTGGATCACGTAGGTCGGCGCAACGAACACGCCCTGCGCGCCGATCGCCGCACCGCCGCCAAGGAAGCTGGCCGCATTGCTCAACGACTGGAACAGCTGGCCACCGTTGATGGCATCGGTGCTGGCATCGGCAATCGCACCGGCGCCCACATTGACGATGCGGCGCGTGGCCGGACCGCCGCGCCCATTGCCGCTACCCACCGACACCGTGTTGGCGTCGTAGGTGCGCGAGCCCGAGCCCAACGCCACCGAATGGGCGCCACTGGCACCGGCGTTGGCACCCAATGCCACGGCATTGCTGCCGCTTTCGCGCACGAAGGAGTTGTAGCCCAGCGCCACGCCGTTTTCGCCGATGGAACTGGTCTGACGGCCCATCGCGGTGCTGTTCACGCCGCTGGCGCTGCTGTCCACGCCCATCGCGCTGGCGCCGGTGGCCGACGCGCGGCTGCCGGAGGCAATGGCCACACTGCGTGCACCACTGGCAGTGGCGCCCGCACCCGCAGCGGTCGCGCGGTCACCGGTTGCCACGGCCACGCCGTCGCCGGTGGTCTTGACCATGCCGCTGGTGGTTTGCACATCGGCCGCCAATGCATCCAGCTGGCCCTTGTTGACCGCATCGCTGGCGGTCTGACCATCGCTGACGTTGACGATGCGGCGCGTGGCCGGACCGCCGCGGCCATTGCCGCTACCGATCGACACCGTGTCGGCTTCATAGGTCCGCGAACCGGAGCCCAACGCCACCGAATCGGCACCGGTTGCACCGGCGTTGGCACCCAGGGCCACGGCATTGCTGCCGCTTTCGCGCACGAAGGAGTTGTAGCCCAGCGCCACGCCGTTTTCGCCGATGGAACTGGTCTGACGGCCCATCGCGGTGCTGTTCACGCCGCTGGCGCTGCTGTCCACGCCCATCGCGCTGGCGCCGGTGGCCGACGCGCTGCTGCCGGAGGCGATGGCCACACTACGTGCGCCTGTGGCGGCGGCGGCCGAGCCGGCAGCGGTGCTGCGCTCGCCGGTCGCCGAGGCCACTGCATCGCCGGTGGTCTTGAACTTGCTGCTGGTGTTCTGCACATCGGCCGTCAGCGCATCGAGCTGGCCCTTGTTGACCGCATCGGTCGCCGCCTGGCCATCGCTGACGTTGACGATGCGGCGCGTGGCCGGACCGCCGCGCCCATTGCCGCTGCCGATCGACACCGTGTCGGCTTCATAGGTACGCGAACCGGAGCCCAGCGCCACCGAATCGGCACCAGTTGCACCGGCGTTGGCACCCAGGGCCACGCCGTTGACCGCGCTCTGGCGCACGAACGAGTTGTAGCCAACCGAGACGGCGTTTTCGCCGATGACGTTGACCTGACGGCCGACGCCGGTGCTGTTTATACCGGTGGCCGATGCATCCACACCGACCACGCTGGCACCGACCGCATCGGCGCGGCTGCCGCCACCCAATGCCAGCGTGTTGTCGGCAAGCGCGGCTGCGCTCTGGCCCAGTGCAGTCGCATTGGCGCCGTCGGCATAGGAATTCCAGCCGATTGCGGTGGTGTAGTCCGCGGTTGCCCACGCACCTGCACCGAAGGCGGCCGCGCCGGTGCCGGACGCACGCGCCGGAATGAACCCGAAGAACGTGCTGCCGCCCACCGCCACGCTTTCGTCGCCGGTGGCTTCGCTGAATTCACCCACGGCCACCGCGCTGGCGCCGGAGGCCAGCGAGGCAGCGCCGACGGCGGTGCTGTAGTCGCTCGAGGCCACTGCGCCGTAGCCCAGTGCCGACGACAGGCGGCCGCTGGATTCGCTGTAGCCACCGAATGCGGCGCTGCCGACATTGGAGGCGGCACTGCGGAAACCCGCAGCGGTCGCCTGGTTGTCGGAGGCCACCGCTTCGCTGCCGAGTGCGGTGGTGTAGGTGGAAATCGCCTGCGCGCCGGCACCGTTCGCGGTGGCGCCGATATCGCTGGCCAATGCGTTGCTGCCGACCGCGCTGCTGTTTTCGCCCACTGCTTGAGCGTTGTTGCCCACCGCTGCCGCGCCGACGCCGCCAGCCAACGCGGCGACGCCAACTGCGGTGGCGTTGTCGACTACTGCCTGCGCCCCTGCGCCCAATGCGGTGGTGCCGGTACCGGTGGCATTGGCGCCCTCGCCTGCCGCCAACGCGTTGTCGCCTTCCACATACGCGCCGGCGTCGCTGTCGTCGCTGCCGCTGGCCTGGAAGTACTTGCTGGTGGCTGCACCGGCTTCGGCAACCGCGGTGAGCTGGTCTAGATTCACCGCATCGGTACCTTGCGTGCCGGCTGCCACGTTGGTGATCTGGCGCTCGTTGCCGGCACTGCCCACCGACACCGCGAAGTCACGATCGGCCACCGAATCGGCGCCCAACGCCACGCTGCTTTCGCCGGTGGATTCGGAGAAATTCCCCAGCGCGGTGCTGTTGAGGCCCGGCGCCCACGCCGCGCCGCCGAGTGCCGTGGAGAAATCGCCGGAGGCTTCGGTCGGCAACAGGCCGAGCACCGCACCGCCGACCGACACGCTGTTGTAGCCACTGGCCACGCTGCCCTGGCCGGCCGCAACGCTGTAGGCGCCGGTGGCGGTTGCATCGCTACCCACGGCCAGCGTGTTGGAACCGCTGGCCGTGCTGAAATTACCCAGCGCGGTGCTGTTGAAACCGCTGGCGGTGGAATAGCCGCCCAAGGCGGTGGTGTAGTTGCCGGTGGCTTCGGCACCGAAGCCGAAGGCCGCCGCACTGGTGCCGTTGGCGACGCTTTCCGCACCGACCGCGGTGGCCGACTCGCCGCTGGCGCTGGCGAAATAGCCCATCGCGGTGGATTCGCTGCCTTGCGCTTCGCTCAACGCGCCGACCGCCAGCGAACCATCGCCATAGGCGCCTGCCGCTGCGCCGAGCGCGGTGCTCTGCGCGCCGGCTGCTTCGCTCTCGCCACCCACGGCCACCGCGTAGTCACCGCTGGCCTGGCTGAAGGCGCCATTGGACACGCTGCCGAAACCGCTGGCCGCGGCGTTGTAACCGGCCGCATTGGCGTACTGCGCCGTGGCGCTGGCACCGCTGCCGATGGCCACCGCACCGATTGCGGTGGCCTGGCTGCCGGCACCGAATGCGCTGCTGTAATCGCCGTCCGCGGTGGCATTGGAACCGGCCGCGGTCGCGTCGTCGCCCTGTGCGAGGGCGGTGCCGTCACCGGTGCCCGCGTACAGGCGCGCGGTATTTTCCGCAGCGCCAGCCACGGCGTTGAGCTGATCGAGATTCACCGCATCGGTGCCCTCGGTGCCGGCCGCAACATTGGCAATCTGGCGCTCGCTGCCGGCCGTGCCCACCGACACCGTGTTGGCGCGATCGGCGACGGCGCCTGCACCCAGCGCAACGCTGTTGTCGGCAGGTGTATACGCACCGCTGCCTAGGCTGACGCTCTGCTCGCCTGAGGCGTTGGATTGCCAGCCCAGCGCGACGCTCTCGGCACCAGGCGCATAGGACTGGCCGCCAATCGACGTGGCGCTTGTACCCGTCGCAAGGGCGTAAGTGCCCAGGGCGACCGAATAGTAGTTGTCTGCCCGCGCATTTGCGCCCAGTGCCACCGACGAATCGTAGATTGCCCGCGCATTTGCGCCCACCGCCGTGCTGTCGCCACCATCAGCCACACTTTCGGTACCGATCGCAGTGTCGCGATCCATCCGCGCCACACTTTCAGCACCGATCGCCGTTGCTCCGCGCCCACTGGCGACGCTAGCGCTACCGACGGTCGTGCTGAAATAACCCGATGCCACGCTGTCGCTACCCAGCGCGGTGGCGTAGTAATCGACGGCGTGGCTATTGTTCCCCACCGCCGTGGCGCCAGCGCCACTGGCGATGGCATAGCCGCCGATGGCCGTGGAGTACGCATCGGCTTGACTGCCCGCGCCGAGCGCAATGCTCTGGTCGCTTTCAGCCTGCGCTCCCCAACCCAGTGCAATGCTGTCATCGCCAGTCGCGCTGGATTGGCCACCGAGCGAAATGGCACGCGGGCCATACGCATTTGCATAGGTGCCCACCGCAATCCCGCCGGTATCGGCCGCAAACGCGTTCGCGCCCACTGCCGTGCTGTCATCGCCGTAGGCCACACTTTCGGTACCGATGGCGGTGCCGCCGTTACCCCATGCCACGCTAGCAAAGCCCAGCGCAGTCGATGCGCTGCCGTTGCCGATGCTTTCGTAACCGATTGCCGTTGCACCACGCCCGTTGGAAATGCTGTTGCCGCCGACGGCAGTGCTGAAATATCCCGATGCATTGCTGTCGCCGCCGAGCGCGGTGGCGTAGTCGTCGCCGGCACTGCTGTTGAAACCGATCGCAGTGGCATTGGCAATGCTGGCGTTGGCATTGCTGCCGACCGCCGTGGTGCCCAGCGCGGAGGCCTGGCTGCCCGCACCGAGCGCAATGGCGTCGTCGCCCGACGCGTTACTGGTGCTACCCAGCGCAACGGTGCGCTCGCCGAAGGCACTGCTGTTTGCGCCGATCGCTGTGGATGCGCTGCCACCGGCGGCGGCATTGGCACCGAAGGCGGCGCTGTCATCGCCGAACGCGACGCTTGCGCCGCCCACGGCCGTACTGGTGTCGCCGAAGGCCACGCTGCCCACACCCAGCGCAGTGGAATCGGCGCCGTTGGCGATGCTTTCGTAACCCAGGGCGGTCGCGCCGCTGGTGGTGGCCTGGCTTGCGCCGCCCACTGCGGTGCTGGACTCGCCCGAAGCGCTGCTGTTGCCGCCGAGCGCGGTGGTGTTTTCGGCGATTGCGGCGCTGTTGAAACCCACCGCCGTAGCGTTGTCGGTGGTGGCATTGGCGCCACTGCCAACGGCGGTTGCGCCCTGCGCAGAGGCCGCGCTGCTCGAACCCAGCGCGGTGCTGTAATCGCTGAAGGCCGATGCGTTGGAACCGGCAGCGACGCTGTCGACGCCTTCTGCAACGGCGGCGCCATCGCCAGTGGCGACAAAGGAACGCGCGGTGGTGGATGCAACGTCGGACACCGCGGTGAGCTGGTCGAGATTCACCGCATCGGTGCCCTCGGTACCAGCGGCCACATTGGTGATCTGACGCTCATCGCCGGCCGCGCCCACCGACACGGTGTTGGCGCGCGTGGCGACCGAGTTGGCACCCAACGCAACCGAGTTGGCGCCGCGTGCAGTGCTGTAGTAGCCGAGCGCGGTGCTGAGTTCGCCGCTGGCCCAGGATTCCGGGCCAACCGCGGTGGCGCCTTCGCCAGGTGCGTAGGCGAAGTAGCCCACGGCGGTGGCTTCGGTGCCGGAGGCTTCGCTGAGCGTGCCGACGGCCGTGGTGTAGGTGCCGGATGCGATCGCACCAGCGCCGAGCGCAGTCGCCGCTTCGCCGCTGGCCTGGGTCTGCACGAAGAAACCCAGGCCGGGGATGAGGTCCACCGGGCCGCCGACAGCGGTGCTGCTGGTGCCGCTGGCGCTGGTCTGCGTGCCCACGGCAGTGGCGTAATCGCCGGCCGCATTGGCCACCGCGCCGAACGCGGACGACTGCGCACCGGCCGCATACGCGCCGACGCCGAACGAGGACGCGGCAAAGCCATCGGCATTGGCGCTGGCGCCAACCGCGGTTCCGCCGACGCCGGCGCTGGTGGCGCCGGTATCGACCGGCACGCCGCCGTTGGTGATCAACGGCTGGCCGTCTTCGTTCACGGCCGCGCCGCCAACGGCCACGCTGGCCGGGCCAGTGGCCTGTGCGTTATGGCCGAAGGCCGCGCTGTTTTGGCCCGATGCCAGTGCATTGAACCCCACTGCCGTTGCGTTCTCGGCCACGGCATTGGCGCCACTGCCCAGCGCGGTGGCGGCGGCGCCCACTGCATTGGCGCCATCGCCTGCAGCCAGGGCGCGCTCGCCTTCGACATAGGCGCCGACGCTGTCTTCGCCCTGGCTTGCCTTGAAGAACGTTGCGGTGTCTTCGGCCACGTCGGCCACGTCGCGCAGCTGCGCGACGTTGACCGCGTCGGTGGCGTTGACGCCCGCGGTGACGTTGGTGATGCGGCGCGTGGCCGGGCCACCGCGGCCGTTGCCGCTGCCCACCGACACCACGTCGTCTTCGTGGGTGCGCGAGCCTGCGCCCAGCGCCACGGAATTTGCACCGGTGACGCCGGCATTGGCGCCCAGCGCCACGCCGTTTTCGCCGGCCTGACGCACGAAACTGTTGTAGCCGATGGCCACGGCGTTTTCGCCGATCGCATTGGTCTGGCGCCCGATCGCGCTGCTGTTCACGCCGCTGGCGCTGCTGTCGGCGCCGGTGGCCACTGCGCCGGTCGCGCTGGCATGGCTGCCTGCGCCGATGGCGGTCGCCTTGGCGGCGGGTGCAGCAGCGCCGCGGCCGACTTCGACCGACTGCGCGGTTGCGGGGAGCGGGGTGACAAGTCCGGCGCCACCCAGCGCCAGGGTGATGGCGGCGGCCAGGGCCAGGCTCTGGCGGCGGTCGATGAGCGAGGCTGGAGCGACGGCTCCGGGGCTGTCACCGCTGGCCAATTCCGATGCCACGGCCCATACGCCCAGTGATTTGTTCCAGACCTTGCGATAAATCCGATTCATCGACGCACGACTCCTGAGTTGTTTGGACTGGTTTTTGGCGAACACCCACCATCGGAAGGCCGTTCGGCCAGGCGATTCCCCGCGGTTGGTTGCGCTATGGACCTTGCGGCGATGGGCGGCTCGCGCCTGCACCCTGGATAGTCAAAAAGTGAACGCTACCCAACCATAGAACTGCGCGAAGTGTTAACAGTCGTCAAATCAGGCGTCAAGTTTTTGACAGAAAGCGAAGATAAGCGCGCATTTGGTCACACTTCTGCTTGCTTTTATTATTTTTTTGATAATTCTTTGGAAAACAGCGACCTAGATCGTGTCTCACGAGACATTCGGATCCTGAATAGCCGTGTCTGGTGAGGACAAAAAAGCCCGCTGGCAGGACGCCAGCGGGCTTGGTTGCGCAAAACCGTACGCGGAACTGGTCAGAAGGCCGGTCAGCGCGCTCCCGCGCCGCCGTCCTCAGGCTGCGCCCTCGTCGCCGAGACCGGTGTTACCTACAGAACTGCGCCAAGAAACCGACGACAGCGCTCCCTTGCGCTGCCGCGTGTCGGATCACTGACGCGCCAACAGACTCACACCATCGAAGCCACTGCCATCGAGCCGGAGGAAATAGGTTCCGGTGCGTGGCGCGGTGAAGCGCACGGTCTGGCTGGTTCCGCTGCGGCTGGACATGCCGTCGTTATCAGTCGCGGTCGGCGCGCGGCCCAACGCGACATACAGCGCGGTCTGCCCGCTGCCGCCGAAGCTGATGAAGCTCAGTACCGCGCCGGCATTCGCTTCGAAGGCAAAGACGCCGGCATCGCCGGCCACATTCGACAGACCGCGTTCGGCCACGCCGTTGCGCAGCGTCTGCGCGTCCAGCTGGCAGCTCAGGTCGCCACTGTCGCAGCGGCGCAGTGCACGATCGATGGCCGCGGCGGCGTCCACGATGCCGCTGCCGGCCGGCGTGGTCAGCGGCAACTGCACGGGAAAGGCGCGCGCGCTGCGCTTGAGCAGGCGTTCCAGCGCCGCAGGTGTCAACGGCGGTTTGCCATCGGCGATCAAGGCGCTTTGCACCAGTGCGGCGGTCCCGGCCACATGCGGCGAGGCCATCGAGGTCCCGGCAAAACCAGGCCCGACATAGGTGAATTGCCCGGACGTGGGCGTGGTTTTGCCGGTGTAGCCGGTCTGCCAGATCCAGCTGCCGATCAGGCCGTCGTACAAGGTGTCGGTTTCCAGATTGCGCGCGCCGCCGCCGGGTGCGGCCAGATCGATCAAGCTGCCGAAATTGCTGTAGTACGCCAACCCGCCGGTCAGGCGGGTGGCCGCCACCGACACCACGTTGGCACAGTTGGCCGGCACCGCGCTGGATACATCCGAGCTGTCGTTGCCGGCCGCCACCACCACGGTGGTGCCTCGCGCTACCGCGCCGTTGATCGCCGCCTGCGTCACCGAATCGCAGGGACCGAAGCCGCCCAGGCTCATGTTGATGATTTCCGCCGGATCGCGATTGTCCGGCACGCCATCCACATGCCCGCCGGACGCCCACACGATGGCATCGCTGATGTCCGAAGACGAACCCCCGCAATGGCCGAGCACGCGCACCGGCAACACCTTGGCCTTGTAGGCCACGCCGGCGCCGCCGATGCCGTTGCCGGTGGCTTCGGCAATGGTGCCGGCCACGTGCGTGCCGTGCCAGGAACTGTCGCGGGCCGCTGAAAAAATGCCGCATTCGCCGTCCGTCGCTTCCCAATCCCCGTAATCCAGCGCCCCCGGCACGCGCGCATCGGTGGCGCGTCGCGAGGTGTCGGCGTTGGTGATGAAGTCGTAGCCCTGCAACAGATTGCCGGCCAGATCCGGGTGCCCCGGCAAGATGCCGGTGTCGATCACGGCCACCACCACGCCCTCGCCTCGCGCGGTCTTCCACGCCGCCGGCGCATCGATGCCGCCGACCGGATCGGTGAGATGCCATTGATTGCTCGCCAGCAACGGGTCGTTGGGGAGGCTGCCACCGCTGTTCTGCAACGGATAAATGCGCGTGTCGATCTGCGCATATTCCACCGCAGGATCCGCTTGCAGCGCACGTACCAGGCGATCGGCGTCGCTGCGGCGCAGTCGAGTGGGCAACTTGATCAACTCGCTGCCCACTGCCAGCGTCCGCACATGCGTCGGCGCCGGATGCACGCCGCTGCGCGCGGCCGGAGCCAACTGCACGGCAGCGCGTGACGCGGCCGCGGTGATCGTGGCCACCGACGCGGCGCCGACACTGCGCGCGGCCACCGTGCCGCTGCGATATTTGACGATGATGCCGTCAACCGGCGCATCGCGCAGGGCCTGCTGACGTTGCACGGTGCGCATGCCGGCATCGGCGGCAGCCGCAAGGGCGCTGCCGCCGGACAGCAAGAGTACGGCGCTGCAGGCGATGGCAAGCGCGCGGGAATGATGGGTCTGAATCACGATGACGTCCTCTTCAAGATGAAATGCATGGCGAATGAGTGAGCGCGCAGCGGCCGCACATGCCACCGCTACGCGTGCAAGGCCTGCGTTACCAGCCGAAACCGGCACCCACGCCGATCGAGCTGTCGTCGCCGCTGAGCGCACCGCCCACCGTCAATGTGGCGCGCGGGCTGATCGCACGCTGGTAGCCCACCGACAATGCCGATTCGCCGTTCTGGAACCCCACACCGGCACCGATGCGGTTCTGCGACGCGATACCCGCCACGCTGGCGGACATGTTCAACATCGCCGAGCTCATCGCGCCCTGACGGTCCAGGCGACGGTTCTGCCGACGCAGGCGGTCTTCGATATCGCCCTGGTAGCTTTCGAAGCTGTCGGCCATCGCGCTGTAGCGGCTGTCGGTGTAGCTGTTGGCCGCGGCAACCCCGCTGTCCAGCTGCCCCTTGTTCACCGCATCGGTGGCGCGCACGCCGGCCGCCACATTGGCCACCTGACGCTCGCCGCCGACGCTGCCCACCGACACCGTGTTGGCACGATCGGCCACCGAGCCCTGCCCCAGGGCAACCGCGCCCTGCGCACTGGCACGTGCGCCCTGACCGATCGCCGTGCCGGAGGCCGCGCTGACCTGCGCGCCCTCGCCCATCGCCACCGCATTGGTGGCCACCGCGGCAATCTGCGTATTGGCGCCCACCGCCGTGCTGCCATCGGCATTGACGCGTGCATTGCTGCCGATCGCCGTGTCGTTGGGACCATGCGCATACGCGCTGCCGCCAATTGCAGTACCGGTGACGTGGTTGGCCACTGCAGCAGTGCCCACTGCCGTGGACGTTGCCGCCGGCGTGATGCTGCCGACCACGGCAGCGGTGGGCGTGCCCTGCACGCCATCGGCCTGCGTAGGACTGCCGGCCGACGCCGTGGCGAGCGAGACCGCGACAGCGCCGGTGTCGTCCGTTGCCAGTGCGCCAGCGGCAAGGTCGCTTGCACCACTGCCGGCCACCGCATTGGCCGCCGACGACACGCTGACCGACGCCGCGCGCGCGGCGCTGCCGCGTGACGCCACTGCGGTGCCGCCACGCGCATCCAGCTCGCTGACCTTGCTGTCCAGGGCCGTCAATGCAGCGCCCACATTGCTGTAACTGCTGCCCTGGATCACGTAGGTCGGCGCGACAAACACGCCCTGCGCGCCGATCGCCGCACCGCCGCCAAGGAAGCTGGCCGCATTGCTCAACGACTGGAACAGTTGCCCGCCATTGAGCGCATCGGTGCTGCCCGCTGCAATCGCACCGGCACCGACATTGACGATGCGACGGCTCGCCGGACCGCCGCGGCCGTTGCCATTGCCCACCGAGACCACCTCGGCCTGGTCACTGCGTGCACCTGCGCCGAGCGCGACGGAATCGGCGCCGTTGGCACCGGCGTTGGTGCCCACCGCCACCGCGTTGCGCCCGCTCTCGCGGGTAAAGGCGTTGTGGCCCAGTGCCAGGCTGTTGTTGCCGAGCGCACGCGCCTGCACGCCCAACGCGACCGCCGCACTGCCGATGTCGCCGACGAACACACCGACGCTGGCGTTGCGCCCGATCGCAATCGCATCGGCGGCGTCGGCCCGGGCGCTGGTGCCCAGCGCGATGGCATCGCGATGGATGATCGAGGTGTCGGCACCGCTGCCGATGGCAATACTGCGGTTGTTGGCGGCACGCGCGTCGTAGCCGATGGCAATGCCTTCCTCGCCCCAGGCCGAGGTCGCGCCCCCGAGCGCCACGGCACGCGGCGCGGACGCCGCTGCGCTGTGGCCGATCGCCACCGCATCGGTATTGCTGCCATTGGGAAAGACATTGGCGTTGTAGCCCAGGGCGATTGCATAGTCGGCCTGGCTCTGCGCGCCAGCCCCGATGGCAATGCCCCCGACACCGGACGCGCCGGCGCTGCTCAGAATGTTGCCGATGAGCGAGAAGCCGCCCACGGTGATGCTGCGCTCGCCGGTCGATGCCGCGCTGCTGCCAACGGCGATACTGCTTTCGCCAAAACCCAGCGCATTGAAGCCCACCGCCGTCGCCAGGCTGGCGGCGGAGGTGGCATTGAACCCGAACGCCGACGATCCGGCGCCGCGTGCGGCCGAGAAGCTTCCCAACGCGGCGGTGGTGTCCGCCAGCGCCTGCGCACCGAAACCCACCGCGGTCGACTGCGTGCCCAGTGCCCTGGCACCGGTCCCCACGGCGGTGGCAAACACCTGCATGGCGGTGGCGCCGCCGCCCAGGGCAACTGCGCCGCGCCCTTGCGCGGTGGTGGCCTGCTCCTGCTCGCCGATGATGAAGCCGGCGGCATCGACCAGCGGCACCGTGGCAACACCGCCTACCGCCAGCGCCGAGGCGTCGGAGGCACTGGCATTGCGGCCAACCGCCACGGTGTCGCGCCCGATCGCCGCACTGCCCGATCCCAGCGCACCCGCACCCTCGCCCAGCGCATTGCTGGCACTGCCAAGCGCAATCGCATTGCTGCCTTCGGCAAAGGCCGCCGGCTCGTCGGTGTCGGACTTGGCCAACGCAAGATGGCTATCCAGGCGTGCAGCGACCGCGCGCACGCTATCCAGCTGCGCGACGTTCACCGCATCCGATGCCTCGGTCCCGGCCGCCACATTGGTGATCTGCCGGGTCAGGCCGGTCTGCACGTTGCCCACCGACACCGTGTTGCTGCGGTCCGCGTAGGAAAACGCGCCCAGCGCCACTGCGCTGGAGGCAGAACGGTTCCACGCATCGTCGACAAAGTCGCCTACCCGCGCGCCATAGCCGAGTGCCACCGCATCGACCCCGTTGGTCTGCGCATCGGCACCGATGGCGGTGTTGTTGCCGTTGAACCACGAGGTGCTGGCACGGGCACCGAGCGCGACGCTGTTTTCGGTATAGGTGACGCTGTCCTGGCCGATCGAGATGCCACCATCGCCCATCGTCAACGCAAAACCGCCCAGCGACACGGTGCCCGGTGCGAAGGTGCCCGCCGAGTGCCCGATCGCTATCGAATCGGTGTTGCCGGGTCGGTTGGGAAACACGTTGGAGTCGTAGCCGATCGCAATGGCGTAGTCGGACTGACTCTGCGCGCCCGCACCGAAGGCGATGCCACCACGCCCGGTGGCCGCCGTGATCGCGCCGAAATCGCTGACACCCCCGATCACCACGCTCTGCGCACCGATGGCGAAAGCGGTATCGCCGATCGCAACGCTGCTGGCGCCATCGCTGCGCGCCCGGTAACCGAAGGCGGTTGCCGTGTCGGCACTGGCCCGCGACAGATAGCCACCTGCAGTGGACAGGAAACCGCTTGCCGTGGACAGGCCGCCTACTGCGGTCGCCCCATCGCTGAAGGTCTGCGCGCGGTAGCCCAGCGCCGTGCTCTGCACGCCGTCGGCGCTGGCACCACTGCCAAGCGCGCTGGCAAATGGCGTGGCGGCCACCGCACCGCCCCCGATGGCGGTGGCGCCAACGCCTGCCGCCTGCGCAGCCAGTTCGCGTTGACCAATGACGAACCCGAACGCGTCGTAGTCGTAAACGGTGGCCACCCCACCGAGGGCGACGGCCGATTCTCCGGCTGCCGCTGCGTTGTAGCCGATTGCGGTGGCATTGCGCTCCACCGCCAGGCTGCCGCCGCCGAGCGCGATGGTTCCATCGCCCAGGGCATTGCTTGCATTGCCCAGGGCCAGCGCATCCTGCCCGTCGGCAAAGGGCGGCAGGTCGCTGTCGGCAGCGGGTGTTGCCGCGCGCTGGGTCGTTGCACGCTCCAACGGTGCAGCCGTGGCAGCGGCATCGATGCCCGCATCGGGACCGCAGTGTTGCTGGCCATCGATCAGGCGGCATTGCGCGCCCGGCGCCGCCTGCGCGGTGACCGCACCGGCAACGCCCGCCATGCCGAACAGCACCACCCCCATGGATGCCGTCAGCAGGCTGCCGGCCTGTGCCCGCCGCATGCTTGGCCGGTGATGTCCGGTGGCGCAGGCATGCGCCGCCATTCGGTCGAGAGCACCCTGCTCGAGACCGTCCTGCAGATAATGTCGTTTCATTAACGCCTTACTCCCCATTGGCCTGGTGTGTAAAAAAACCGGCCACCGCGCGATTGCATCGCACGGTCCCCCTGAGGCTCTGTCGACATGCGCACACACGCCTTCTGCGGCGGAAAACCTCCCGCGCAAAAGATTCAATCAAGTAAATAAACGGATGCAGCAGATAATGCGGAAATTCCGCAAATGGATAACGCCAGATGAATCTATTGAAAAACACAGTATTCAAATGCGCTAGACGTCGCATTATCGAAGTGGCGACCATCCACCCCTGAAAAACTAGTATTTTTATTAGTTACTTAAAAAATACCACGTACCGGCGTTTTCATTTACTTGCATACGATCTTCATGCCACCTGCAGACCGGCATCGCGCAGCGCGCTTGCGCTTCGATCTGCTGGCGGCCGTGGGCGGTCGGGGGTGGGGTGCGGAGTGCGCTCGGCTGTCGTGCTGGCCGGCCCCGCGCCAGGCCCGGCGCAGCAGATATCACGGCGCAGCGGTCGCGCTGGCCGCCCAGCGGGCGCCATCAATCACCGGCGCAGGGACATCCCTGCCACCACGCGGCGCGCCTGGCAAATGCCGATGTCAGGCCATCGCGCAAACGACAACGGCCGCGCGCAGGGCTGCACACGGCCGTGAATGATGGTGCTGGCAGCGGGCGACGTCCGTCGCTCACCCGGCTGGTTCCGGCAATCGGCCGGCATGCGGCTGGTTCCCGCGCCGGCCGCACGGCGTGCGCCAAATGCAGCCGGATCGCCGCGCGCCCGGGTCAGCGCGCGCGGCGTGCAGCCATCAGCCGCACCAGACGCGCGCGTTGCGGAACATCCGCAGCCACGGCGAATCGTCGCCCCAGTCGGCCGGATGCCAACTCAAGTTCGCCGTGCGTGGGGTGCGCTCGGGATGCGGCATCAGGATGGTGGCGCGGCCATCGGTGCTGGTCAGCCCGGTGATGCCGTCCGGCGAGCCGTTCGGATTGAGCGGGTAACGCAAGGCCGCTGCGCCGTCGCCATCGACGAAACGCAAGGCCACGCGCGCGGCGGCCTGGTCCACGGCAGTCTCGAACTCGGCCCGGCCTTCGCCGTGCGCCACCGCCACCGGAATCCGCGAACCGGCCATGCCGCGCAGGAAGATCGACGGCGATTCCACCACTTCCAGCAGCGCGGTGCGTGCTTCGAACTGTTCGCTGCGGTTGCGCAGAAAGCGCGGCCAATGCTCGGCACCGGGAATGATGTCCTTGAGCTGGCTGAGCATCTGGCAGCCGTTGCACACGCCCAGCGCGAACGTATCGCCGCGCGCAAAGAATGCGGCAAACGCATCGCGCAATGCCGAACGCTCCAGGATCGAGGTTGCCCAGCCACGCCCGGCACCCAGCACGTCGCCGTAGCTGAAACCGCCGCACGCTGCGAAGCCGACGAACTCGCTCAACTCCACGCGGCCTTCGATCAGGTCGCTCATGTGCACGTCGTAGGCGCGGAAACCGGCGCGCTCGAAGTTGTAGGCCATTTCGATCTGCCCGTTGACGCCCTGTTCGCGCAGGATCGCCACCTTGGGCCGCGCACCGGTGGCCACGAACGGCGCCGCCACATCTTCCGAGGGGTCGAACACCAGTTTCGGACGCAGCCCGGGCGCCTGGAAATCGCGCGCCAGCGCGCGCTCCTCGTCGGCGCTGTCCGGGTTGTCGCGCAGCTTCTGCATGGCATGGGTCACCGACCACCACGCGTCGAACAGCTCTTCCCAGCGCCATTCGGCCAGCACGCGACCCTGCCCGCTCACGCGGATGCGCGGCGCGCCGGTGGGGCGTGCAATGCGCTGCGCGCATTCGGTCAAGGCGTGACGCTCGACCAGATCGGCGAACGCGGCGCGGTCTTCGCTGGCGATCTGCACCACCGCACCGAGCTCTTCGTTGAACAGGCTACGGAATGCGTCCTCGCCCCATGCATCGAGGGTGATGTCCAGGCCCTGACGCGACGCGAACGCCATCTCGCACAGCGCCGCAAACGCACCACCATCGCTGCGGTCGTGGTACGCCAGCAGCAGACCGCTCTCGCGTGCATCGCCAATCAGCTCAAAGAAGCTGCGCAGCCGCTGCGCATCGTCCAGGTCCGGCACTTCGCCGCCAAACGCCGGCAACGCCGCGTCATCGGCATACACCTGCGCCAGCACCGATCCACCCAGACGCTGCTTGCCGCCACCCAGCCCGATCAACCACAGCTCGCTCTCTTCGTCGTTGCGCAACAACGGCGTCAACTGTCGGCGCACATCGCCGACCGGCGCAAAGGCGCTGATGATCAGCGAGACCGGCGAAACGCTTTTCAGCGTTTCACCGGGAATCGGGAGTCGGGAATCGGGAATGGTAGAAGCGGACGGCTGTGGCAGTTCGCCATTCCCGATTCCCGATTCCCCATTCCCGACAACCCACTGCGCCTGCATCGACAGCGAGTCCTTGCCCACCGGTACGCTCAGTTCGAGCGCAGGGCACAGTTCCATGCCGATTGCGCGCACGGCGTCGTACAGCAAGGCGTCTTCGCCGTTGTGGCCGGCGGCGGCCATCCAGTTGGCCGAGAGCTTGATGCTGTCCAGCCGCTGCACCGGGGCAGCGCACAGGTTGGTGATCGCCTCGCCCACTGCCATGCGTGCGGACGCGGCGGCGTTCAACAGTGCCAGCGGGGTGCGCTCGCCGATCGACATCGCCTCGCCTTCGAAGGTGTCGAAGCCGGCCAGGGTGATCGCGCAATCGGCCAGCGGCAACTGCCACGGCCCGATCATCTGCTCGCGCGCAGTCAACCCGCCCACGCTGCGGTCGCCGATGGTGACCAGAAAACTCTTGGATGCCACGGTGGGATGCGCCAGCACGCGCAAACCGGCCTGCTGCAGGTCCAGCGAGGCGGTCTGCAACACCGGCCACTGCGGCGCCGGCGGATGCACGGCATCGCGATGCATCTTCGGCGCCTTGCCGAAGAGCACGTCCATTGGGAGGTCGATGGGGAGATCGTTGGAGGAGCCGGGACCCGGGACCCGGGACCCGGGACCCGTAACGGCGGCGTCCCGCGCTGCCGTCGGTATCGCAGCACCTTCCGACGCAAGCTGTTGCGTTTGCTCTTCCCGGGCCCCGGGTCCCGGGTCCCGAGTTCCAGCGTCCAACGTCCCATACCCCACCACCAGCCGCTCCTCGGCCGTGGCCACGCCGACTGCGGCGAAGGGGCAGCGTTCGCGCGCGCAGATGGCGGCGAATTCTTCCAGGCGCGCCTGCGGCACGCCGAGCACATAACGTTCCTGCGATTCGTTGCACCACAGTTCCAGCGGCGACAGCGAGGGGTCGTCGGTGAGCACGCGGCCCAGGTCGATGATGCCGCCCACGCCTGAGTCGTGCAGCAGCTCGGGAATGGCGTTGGACAGACCACCCGCGCCCACGTCGTGGAACCAGCGGATCGGGTTGTCGACGCCCAGCGCCACGCAGCGGTCGATGACCTCCTGGCAGCGGCGCTCCATTTCCGGGTTTTCGCGCTGCACGCTGGCGAAATCCAGCGCTTCGGCGCTGTCGCCGGCCGCTACCGAACTGGCCGCACCACCGCCCAGGCCGATCAGCATCGCCGGGCCGCCCAGCACGATCACCGCATCGCCCGGCTGCAGGCGCAGCTTTTCGACCTGGTTGCGATCGATCGCGCCCAGGCCACCGGCCAGCATGATCGGCTTGTCGTAGGCGCGGGTCAGGCCCGGGCCTTCTGCAAGCTCGAAACTGCGGAAATAGCCGAGCAGGTTGGGCCGGCCGAATTCGTTATTGAAGGCGGCACCGCCCAGCGGGCCGTCGAGCATGATGTCCAGCGCCGGCGCCATGCGCGGATTCAGCGCGCGCGGCGCTTCCCACGGCTGCGGCAGGGTCGGAATGCGCAGGTGCGACACCGAAAACCCGGTCAGGCCGGCCTTGGGCTTGCCGCCGCGGCCGGTGGCGCCCTCGTCGCGAATCTCGCCGCCCGCACCGGTGGCCGCACCGGGGAATGGCGCGATCGCGGTGGGGTGGTTATGCGTTTCCACCTTGATCGCGAAGGCCGACGGCAGCACCGCCTCGCTGCGGTACTCGCCGCTGGCCGGGTCCGGGCGATAGCGCGCGGCCGGCACGCCTTCCACTACCGCCGCGTTGTCGCTGTAGGCGGACAAGGTGTGCTGCGGGGTCTGCTGGTGGGTGTGCTTGATCATGCGGAACAGCGAGCGTTCCTGCGGCTTGCCGTCGATGGTCCAGCTGGCGTTGAAGATCTTGTGCCGGCAATGCTCGGAATTGGCCTGGGCGAACATCATCAATTCGACGTCGGCCGGGTCGCGCCCCAGCGCGGCGAAGCGTTCGCGCAGGTAGTCGATCTCGTCTTGCGCCAGCGCCAGGCCCAGGTCGCGGTTGGCCTGCTCCAGCGCGTCCAGCGGCACGCGTTGCAACTGGCCCGGGTCGGGCACGTTGAACAGTGCCTCGGCAGCGGCGGCCGAGCCAAGCAGCGACTGCATCATCGGGTCGTGCAGCAGCTTGGCCACGGCAGCCTGCGCGGCCGCGTCCTCCGGCCAGCCGGCCAGGTCGATGCGGGTGCCGCGCTCCACGCGCTGGATCGGCTGCCCGGCGCCGCGCACCAGTTCGGTGGCCTTGCTGGACCACGGCGACAGCGTGCCCAGCCGCGGGACCACATAGCGCGAGGAGGCATCCGCGTCGCGCGGCGCGGGGGCGGTGTCGGCCTGCAGGATCCGCTGCAAGGTGGCTTGATCGGGCGCTTGCCCGGCTTCGGCGCGGATGAAGTACACGTGCCAGGCGCCGGTGATGCGCAGCGCGGGAACGAGGGTTTGCAGGCGGGTTTCGAGCCGAGCGCGGCGGAACGGCGAAAGGGCGGAAGCGCCCTCGAGGACCATCATGTCCGGGGAACCGTGTCAGAAACGGGGCTGCAGATTGTAACGGAGCCGGTGGGTCGGCGTCGGTCGGGTGTGCGGCGTTACGGATCGGGAATCGGGAATCGGAAATCGGGAATCGGGAATGGGGAATGGGGAATGGGGAATGGGGAATGGGGAGTCGGGAGTCGGGAGTCGGGAGTCGGGAGTCGGGAGTCGGAATCGTCAGGCATGCAGGCCTTTGCGCTACCCGTGCCCATGCCGGCGTGTAGCGCCGGGCGGCAGCATGTGATGGCCAGATGGCGTCCCACCGCCGTTAACAGCAAAGGCCCGGATGCGGACGCACCCGGGCCTTTGTCATTGCACAGACCAACACCGCAACGGCGCGATAGCGAGGCGCCGCGATGATCAGGGCTGAGCCCGCCTCAGCGGCTGCCGCCCGCCGTGGTCACGGCACGCTTTTCCAGCGCTTCACGCAACTGCGCCGGCGGCAGGTAGCCACCGAGCTGAGTCCCGTCCGGTGCAAAGATCGCCGGGGTGCCATTGACGCCCAGGCGCTGGCCCAGCGTGTATTCCATCGACACCGGGTTCTTGCAGTCCTTGGACGCCACCGACTGGCCGGACTTGGCGGCGGTGAGCGCCTGCTTGCGATCGGCCGCACACCAGACCGCAATCATTTCCTTGTGGTCCTGGCTGCCCAGCCCCATGCGCGGGAACGCCAGATATTCCACGGCGATGCCCTGCTTGTTGAGCTCGCCGATCTCGCTGTGCAGCTTGCGGCAGTAGCCGCACTCCACGTCGGTGAAGACGGTGACGGTGTACTTCGGGTTGGCCGGCGCGAACACGATGCGATCGGCCTTGGGCACGGTGTCCAGCTGCTTGCGCCGATAGGCCAGCAGGCCCGGGCTGGCCGCGAACTGCTTGTTCTGGATGTCGAACGGCTGGGCCTGGATCAGGTAGCGGCCATCATCGCTGACGTACAGCACCTGCCCACCGACCACCACTTCGCGGAAGCCGGGGAACGGCGCGGCGCCGATGTAGTCGGGCTTGAAGTCCGGGTCCAGCGCCTTGAGCGCCGCGCCCACACGCTGATCCACATTGCCGGCAGCGGCAGGCGCGGTGGCGGCCGGCTTGGCGCCAGCGTTGCTTGCCGCGGGCTGCGAGGATTGCGCGCAGGCGGTGAGGCTGAGGGCGCCCAGCAGTGCGGCGATGGCAAGACGATACATTCACGCATCCAGTGGAATGGGGTGGCTGGATTCTCGCACAGGGCAGATGAAGCCAGGCAGCGGCCGCGACAGTTTGTTCGTTCGCCGGCCGGTGGGTTCGTTACCATTCGACGCCGGGCATGCACCGCAGGCCCGCGGGCGCTACCAATTGCGCGACCGGCACCATCGATCCTCGGGGAACGCGCATGCAGGCGACGGGGCCGTCCCGGCAACACCTCGCTAGCCGCGCGGGTGGTGCCTGGCATGCAGCGTCTGCAGATGCTGCCGTGCGACCAGCGTGTAGATCTGGGTGGTGGACAGCGAGCTGTGGCCCAACAGCATCTGCAGCGCGCGCAGGTCGGCGCCGTGGTTGAGCAGATGGGTCGCAAAGCTATGCCGCAGGCCGTGCGGGCTGACCGTTGCCGGGTCGATGCCGGCCAGCGCCGCGTAGCGTTTGACCAGCGCCCAGAACTGCTGGCGGCTGGGCGGCTGGCGCGCAGCGTCGATGAACAGGGGCACCTGCCCGTCCACGGCGGGTACCGGCTTCCCGTCGGCCAGCAGCGTGCGCGCCTCGCGCAGATAGCGTTCCAGCCAGTGCTGCGATTCTTCGCCCAACGGCACCAGGCGCTCCTTGCTGCCCTTGCCGGTGACGCGCAGCACGCCCTGGCGCAGGTTGACGCCCACCGCCGGCAGCGTGACCAGCTCGCTGACGCGCAGCCCGGCCGCGTACATCAGCTCGAGCATGCCGCGGTCGCGCAGGCCGAGCGGCGTCTGGATGTCGGGCGCGGCCAGCAAGGCATCGATCTGGGTTTCGGTCAGCGCCTTGGGCAGCGAGCGCGGCAATCGCGGCGGGTCCAGCAGCGTGGTGGGGTCGTCGCTGCGCACGCCATCGCGCAGGCACAGGCCGTAGAAGGCGCGCAAGGTCGACAACAGCCGGGCATTGCTGCGCGGCGAATACCGCACCTCGGTGCGCCAGCGCAGATAGTCGAACAACACCGCGCGGTCGACGCCGAGCAGGCCGCCGCCGGCACCATCGCGCCAGCGTGCCAGGCCCTCCAGATCGCGCCGGTAGCTCTCCAGGGTCTGCCGCGCCACGCCCTGTTCGGCCCACAACCGATCCAGAAAGCGCTCGATGGCCGCGGCGTCGGCCGCCTGGACAGGTGGCAACTGCTGGGCAAGCTGGCGGCGTTCGGCGGGACTGCTGGCTGACATCGCAACAGCATAACGGGCGGCGCGGCTGAGGGGCGCTGCGCTGGATGTCGCCTGCACGCAGCCTGCCTGGAAGCGCGGCGTCGTGATGCCGCTGCGCCAAACGGCCTTGCCAGGCTTGACCGACCGCGTCACCTGCACAGAGACCGACAACCGGCAGCGGTGTGGCGGGAATGCGGCGGTCTACGCGCCGCGGGCCGGCACCACGGCAGGCAGACGCTGGGCATAGGCACGCGCCCGATCGAGACGCCTGGCGCGGCGCGATGTAGCGATGGCGCAGCACGTGCTCGCTCGGATCGCCGTCACCGCAGCGCAGCGTTGCGCCGTGCCTGCCGGCCGCTATGCTCGCGCCATGACCTCGATCCCGTCGCCTCGCGTTGCACGACCCCCCGCCCTGGTGGGCTGGCGACTGCTGGCGCTGTGCTACGACGCCTGGCCGGTGCTGGCGCTGTCGATGCTGATCTCCGCCGCGTTCACGCTGGGCTTTACGCTCGCCGGGCACCCGGCGCGCGAAAACATCGCTCCCTTCAGCAGCTGGCAGTGGCTGCTGTGGCTGTGCTGCTGGGTCGCCGGCGGAATCTACGCCACGGTGAGCTGGCGGCGCGGTGGGCAGACCCTGGGCATGCGCCCGTGGCGACTGCAGCTGCAAGGGCCATCACCCAGCTGGCGACAGGCCTGGATGCGTTATGCAGTGGGCACGCTGTCGCTGATGCTGGGCGGCGCCGGATTCTGGTGGGCATGGCTGGATCGCGAGCGCCTGACCTGGCATGACCGTGCGAGTGGCACCCGGCTGGAGCGCATTCCCAAGCATTAGCCACAACCAACACGTCGCCAGCTAATGCTAGTTAGGGGAATGTGCTGCGGCTGAGTGGCCGTTTTGCGACATGCCGATTGCGGATACCAGCGAGCTCCTGTGAGCCTGTCAACGGCATGCGCTGGCAAGGGCACTACGCAGCCGCCTCGGGGACCTGCCCGCACGTGCGAGGTCGAACACGCGCTCACCTAATGAACGGCGGCGCGTCGGCTGCCGGAACCGGCCAGCCAGTATGCCTGACGGATTTCCCCACCCCTCTAACGGGTGATGACCTCGCGCCACGCCATCAAACGGCGGGCCGCCTGCTCGGCTAAAGCGTCCGTGTCGTCAAGACCCATGCGCTGCCCGGAGATCTCACGCAGAGTCGTGGCGACCGTTGCCTGATCAGCACCCTGCGAGAGCAGCGTGCATATTTCGGGAACATAGCTGTCGTACTCATCACGCGCCTGCGGCACGCCCGCAACTCCGATCGGATCCCACAGATAATGCAGTACCTCGCTGACCGCCTGCGCAAGCGCACGTCGGTCGGCATCGGGCAAGGCCTGCGCTGCGCGGCTCAACTACTGCGTCGCCTAAACAACCACACCGACACCCCCAGCATCACCATCGGCGGCAATGCGTAGGCGATGCGGTAGTCCAGCTTGAGCGCGCCGGCCATGCGACCGAAGAACAGCTGCAGCAGCCAGAATCCCAGTGCAAACAGGATGCCCAGGAACAGGCGTTTGCCCAGACCACCGCTGCGCAGCGAGCCGAACGAAAACGGGATGGCCGCCATGCACAGCGCCAGCACATTGAGCGGGTAGAACCAGCGACTCCAGTACTGGTCTTCGTAATCGCGCGCATCCAGGCCGTTGCGGCGCCGGTACTCGATGCTCTGCTGCAGTTCGTGGGCCGAAAGATTGCGCGGCTTGGCCAGTCCGGCCGCCAGCGCCGCAGGACTCAGCTGCGACTGCCAGGGCAGTTCCGGGAAGGTTTCGCGCTGCACCGAGCGTTCCTGGAAGGTATCGCGGCGCACCTGGTGCAAGGTCCAGCGGCCGTCACGGTGCTCGGCCACCGCTGCGTAGGTCAGCTGCTGCATGCGGCCGTTGGCATCCAGGTGATACAGGCGCACGTCGTGCAGGGCCAGCGCGGTACCGCCGCCCTCGAGCAGCTTTTCTTCGCCGCTGAGTGCATTGAGGAAGGTGTCGCCCTCGCGCGCCCATAGCCCCGAGTAGCGCGCCATTGCCATGTTGCTGTTGTAGCGCGCGCTGGTCTTGAGCGTGTCGGCCTGGTTCTGGGCCCATGGCCCGATCGTCTCGCCACTGATCACCATGCCTGCGGTCAGCAGCGCCATTGCGGCCACCACCGAGGCGGACATGCGCTTGCGCGACACGCCCAGCGCACGCAGCGCGGTCAATTCCGAGGTTGCCGCCAACTGGCCCAGGCCCATCAGGGCGCCGATGACGGCGGCGGTGGGGAACAAGGTGTAAGCCCGGCGCGGCACGGTATAGGCCACATAGGCCACCGCATGCCCGAAGCTGTAGCTGCCCTGCCCGATGCTCTTGGCTTCGCTGGCAAACGCATTGACCAGGTCCAGGCCCAACAGCACCGCCCAGGTCAGCAGCACGGTGAACAACACCACCCGACCGACATACCAATCGTGGACCCGCGGCATCAGCCTCATGCGCGCACCCTCGGCCGACGCACGCGGCCATCGCGCGCATATGCCCAGATCGCCACGCCCAGCAGCGGCAGGGTCAGCCACCACAGGCCCAGCGCGGCCGGGGTCTTGCCGTTGGCGATCCACTGGGTGCCGACGATCATCAGATTGGTGCCGACCATGTAAGCCAGGAACGCGAGCATGATCCGGCCATAGCGCTGCTGGCGCGGCGCGCTGCGCGACAGCGGCAGGGTCAGCAGGGCAAAGGCCAGCGCCAGCAGCGGCGGCGCCAGACGCTCGTGCAGCTGCGCACGCGCGGCCGGGCGTTCATCGCTGAGCAATTGGGTGGTCCACATCACTTCCGGGTCGTTGGCATCGTGCACCTGGGTGCGGTCGGGCAGCGCCACGTCGTTGCTGGCGAACTTCATCAAGCGGTAGTCCAGGGTGGCGCCTGCGGCCGGGCCCTCGATGCGGTAGCCGTCTTCCAGGCGCAGGTAGCGGTCGGTCTTGCCTTCGAAGAACATCGCCCCGCGTTGCGCGGTGACCACATCGATGCGGTCGTCCTTCTGGCGCTGCAGGAACACCTTGCCCAGGCCCTTGCCGTCGGCCGAAATCGTGGTCAGGTAGACCACGCCGCCGCCGGACAGCGGGGTGAACTTGCCCGACTCCAGGCCGGCCATCAGCACGCTGCGGTTGGCGTCTTCCAGCATGGTCTCGGCGGTGCGGCTGGCCCAGGGGCCCAACCACAGCGAACACAGCCCGATGATGGCCACCACCGGCACCACCAGCATCAGCATCGGCCGCAACATGCGCTTTGGGCCCACGCCAATGGCGGTGATGACGGCCATTTCTGAATCGCGGTACAGCCGCGCCAGCGCCAACAACAGGCCCAGCATCAGCGCCAGCGGCAGGATGATGGGCAGGTAGGCCACGAACTGCAGGCCCACCTGCGACAGCAGCAAGCGAGCGGGGATGCGGCCGTCGGCGATATTGCCGAGGATATCCACCAGCACACCGCCGACGCTGACGACCAGCAGCACGATCAAGGTGGCCAGGAAGCTCTGGGTGAAATCGCTAAGCAGGTATCGATCGAGCTTCGGCATGGGGTGGGCTTGTTTTAAACTCTCGGATTCGTTCGCGGCGCCGCCAGCCTAGTCCGGTTGGCGTAAACAGCCCGCGATTGTACGGATTTGCCTACGGAATCTGATCAATGGCCCTGCAATTCACCCTGAACCAAGACGCGCCGGCAAGCGCTGCCGTCGACTGCATCGTGGTTGGCGTGTTCGCCGACAAGACCCTTTCGCCTGCCGCCCAGGCGCTGGACAGCGCCAGCCAGGGCCGTCTGAGCGCCCTGGTGGCACGCGGCGACGTGACCGGCAAGACCGGCAGCACCACGCTGGTCCATGACCTGCCGGGCGTCAGCGCCCCGCGCGTGCTGGTGGTGGGGCTGGGCGAAGCCGGCAAGTTCGGCGTGGCGCCCTACCTGAAGGCCATCGGCGATGCGACCCGTGCGCTGAAGACCGGCGCGGTGGGCACCGCCCTGCTCACCCTGACCGAGCTGACCGTCAAGGCCCGCGATGCAGCCTGGAACATCCGCCAGGCGGTGACCGTCAGCGACCACGCGGCCTACCGCTACACCGCCACCCTGGGCAAGAAGAAGGTCGATGAGAGCGGCCTGAGCACCCTGGCCATCGCCGGCGACGACGCCCGCGCATTGGCCGTGGGCGTGGCCACCGCCGAGGGCGTGGAGTTCGCCCGCGAGCTGGGCAACCTGCCGCCGAACTACTGCACCCCGGCCTACCTGGCCGACACCGCGGCCGCGTTTGCCGGCAGGTTCCCCGGCGCCGAGGCCGAGATCCTGGACGAGGCGCAGATGGAAGCGCTGGGCATGGGCTCGCTGCTGTCGGTGGCGCGCGGCTCGGCCAACCGCCCGCGCCTGATCGTGCTGAAGTGGAACGGCGGCGGCGACGCGCGCCCGTATGTGCTGGTCGGCAAGGGCATCACCTTCGACACCGGCGGCGTCAACCTCAAGACGCAGGGCGGCATCGAGGAAATGAAGTACGACATGTGCGGTGGCGCCAACGTCATCGGCACCTTCGTGGCCACGGTCAAGGCCGAGCTGCCGATCAACCTGGTGGTGGTGGTGCCGGCGGTCGAGAACGCCATCGACGGCAATGCGTACCGCCCGTCGGACGTGATCACCAGCATGTCCGGCAAGACCATCGAGGTCGGCAACACCGACGCCGAAGGCCGCCTGATCCTGTGCGATGCGCTGACCTACGCCGAACGCTTCAACCCCGAAGCGCTGGTGGACGTGGCCACGCTGACCGGCGCCTGCATGGTGGCACTGGGCCACCAGACCGCCGGCCTGATGAGCAAGCACGACGACCTGGCCAACGAATTGCTGGCCGCCGGCGAGCACGTGTTCGACCGCGCCTGGCGCCTGCCGCTGTGGGACGAATACCAGGGCCTGCTGGACTCCACCTTTGCCGACGTCTACAACATCGGCGGCCGCTGGGGCGGCGCGATCACGGCGGGTTGCTTCCTGTCGCGCTTCACCGAAAACCAGCGCTGGGCGCACCTGGACATCGCCGGCGTGGCCAGCGACGAAGGCAAGCGCGGCATGGCCACCGGCCGCCCGGTCGGGCTGCTGACGCAGTGGTTGCTGGACCGCGCCGAAGGTGGGAATTGAGAATCGGGAATCGGGAATTGTGAAAGCCCCTCATCCTCAAGCAACGCCGCGACCTCGGAGGTCACGGCGCTGCTGTGCCCAGTCCCAATTCCCCTCTCCCGATTCCCTGCCCTGATGCCCCGTGCCGACTTCTATCTGATCGCCAAGCCGCGCTTCCTCAACGAACCGCTGCGGCTGGTCTGCGAGCTGGCGCGCAAGGCCAACGACGCCAACCTGCCCACGCTGATCCTGGCCCGCGACGCGGCGCAGGCCGAAGCGCTGGACGACCTGCTGTGGGCGTTCGATGACGAGGCCTATGTGCCGCACCAGATCGCCGGCACCGACGAGGAAGACGAACTGGCGCCGGTGCTGATCGCCGCGCCCGAATTCGCCGCACCCTCGCGCCCGCTGGTGATCAACCTGCGCGACGACCCGTACCTGGGCGCCTGCGACCGCGTGCTGGAAGTGGTCCCCGCCGACCCCGCCGCCCGCGAACCGCTGCGCGAACGCTGGAAGCAGTACAAGGCCCTGGGCCTGGAACTGACCAAGTACGACATGTGAGTGGGGCTGGGATTGGGGAGTTGGGATTGGGGATTCGTCAAAGCAGATTGCTGCGCGCCCCGAGGCTACATCCAACGACCAATCCAACGCGGCCGATGTTCGCTCCACAGCACCAACACTGACGTTAACGAGTGGATGGCCAGTGATTCTCGCCGGCCCCATGACGCAACCAATCCCGACTCCCGATTCCCGAATCCCAGCCCCTCTATGACCACCCTCGCCTCCAGCTACGATCCCGCTTCCTTCGAATCGCGCCTGTATGCGCAGTGGGAGGCGGCTGGCTATTTCGTGCCGTCCGGCAAGGGCGAGCCGTACACCGTGTTGCTGCCGCCGCCCAATGTCACCGGCACGCTGCACATGGGCCATGCGTTTCAGCAGACGCTGATGGATGCGCTGGTGCGCTATCACCGCATGCGCGGCTACGACACGCTGTGGCAGGTGGGCACCGACCATGCCGGCATTGCCACCGAGATGGTGGTGTCGCGCAATCTGGCGCTGGAAGGCAACGGTGAAACGCGCGACTCGCTGGGGCGCGAAGGGTTCATCGCCAAGGTGTGGGAATGGAAGGCCGAATCCGGCGACACCATCGAGCGCCAGATGCGCCGTTTGGGGACCTCCAGCGATTGGTCGCGCAGCACCTTCACCATGGATCCGCAGCCGTCGGCGGCGGTCAACGAAGCGTTCGTGCGCTGGTACGAGCAGGGCCTGATCTATCGCGGCCAGCGCCTGGTCAATTGGGATCCGGTGCTGAAGACCGCCATCTCCGATCTGGAAGTGGAAAACGTCGAAGAAGACGGGTTCCTGTGGTCGATCCGTTACCCGTTGGCCGATGGCGTGAGCTACGAACACGTCGAGCACGATGCCGATGGCGTCGAGACCCTGCGCGAAACCCGCGACTACTTGGTGGTGGCCACCACGCGCCCGGAAACCATGCTGGGCGACACCGCGGTGATGGTGCACCCGGACGATGCGCGCTATGCCAGCCTGCACAGCGCACGCATCGTGCTGCCGCTCACTGGCCGCCAGGTGCCGGTGATCACCGACGATTACGTGGACCGCGCGTTCGGCACCGGCGTGGTCAAGGTCACGCCTGCGCATGATTTCAACGACTATGCGGTGGGTGTGCGGCATGACTTGCCGTTGATCAACCTATTCACCGTTACCGCGACCATCAACGACAACGCGCCGGAGCGTTATCGCGGGCTGGATCGTTACGACGCGCGCAAGCTGGTGCTGTCCGAGCTGGAAGACCTCGGCATCCTGGTGGAAACCAAGCCGCACAAGCTGCAGGTGCCGCGCGGCGATCGCACCGGCCAGGTGATCGAGCCCTATCTCACCGACCAATGGTTCGTGAAGATGGACGCGCTGGCCAAGCGCGGCCTGGAGCTGGTCGAAAGCGGCCAGGTCAAGTTCGTGCCGCCGAACTGGATCAACACCTATCGCCATTGGATGGAGAACATCCAGGATTGGTGCATCAGCCGTCAGCTGTGGTGGGGCCACCGCATTCCGGCGTGGTTCGACGATGCCGGCAAGTATTACGTCGGCCACGACGAAGCCGAGGTGCGTGCGACGCATGGCCTGGGCGCAGAGATCGCGTTGCATCAGGACAGCGATGTGCTGGAAACCTGGTTCTCATCGCAGCTGTGGCCGTTTTCCACGCTGGGCTGGCCGGAGGCGGCCGCGATGGCCGAACGCGGCTTCGAACGCTATCTGCCCTCCAGCGTGCTGGTCACCGGTTTCGACATCATCTTCTTCTGGGTGGCGCGCATGATCATGGCCACCGACAGCTTCACCGGCCAGGTGCCGTTCCGCGATGTCTACATCACCGGCCTGATCCGCGATGCGCAAGGCCAGAAGATGTCCAAGTCCAAGGGCAACGTGCTCGACCCGCTGGACATCATCGACGGCATCAGCATCGAAGCGCTGGTTGCCAAGCGCACGCATGGCTTGATGCAACCGCGCATGGCCGAAAAGATCGAAAAAGCCACGCGCAAGGAATTTCCGGACGGCATCATCGCCCATGGTGCAGATGCGCTGCGCTTCACCATCGCCGCGCTGGCCACCCACGGCCGCGACATCAAGTTCGACCTGGGGCGCGCCGAAGGCTACAAAAACTTCTGCAACAAGTTGTGGAATGCCACGCGCTTCGTGCTGATGAACACCGAAGGCGCACGCTTCAACGGCGTGCCGCAGCCGCGTACCGAAGCGGAGAAGTGGATCCTGGCGCGGCTGGACAAGGTCACCGCCGAAACGCATGCGCATTACGCCAACTATCGCTTCGACCTGCTCGCGCAGTCGCTGTACGAGTTCGCCTGGAACGCGTTCTGCGACTGGTTCGTGGAACTGGCCAAGCCTGCGCTCAACGGCGAGGACGCCGCGGATGCGACCAGCACCCGCCACACCCTGCTCTACGTGCTCGATGCGTTGCTGCGTTTGCTGCACCCGCTGACCCCGTTCGTCACCGAAGAGCTGTGGCAGCAGGCTGCACCGCGCCTGGGCATCACCGCTGCAACGATCTCACTGCAGGCCTTCCCGCAGGTCGGCGATGTGGACACCAGCAGCTACGCCAGCGCAGACGCCGATGTCGAATGGCTGAAGTCGATGGTGTCGGCATTGCGCCGCGTGCGCAGCGAATTGAACGTGCCGCCCTCCAAGCAGGTGCGCCTGCTGCTGCAGGCCGGCACCGCCGAGGACCGCCCGCGCGTTGCCCGCTTCGCCTCGCAGCTGTCGTTCCTGCTCAAACTGGAGACGATCGACTGGCTGGACGCCGGCCAGGACACGCCACCGGCCGCCACCGCCATCGTCGGCGAGCTCACCTTGCTGGTGCCGCTGGAAGGCCTGGTCGACATGGAAGCCGAGCGCACCCGCCTGGACAAGGAGATCAAGCGCGTGGAAGGCGAGATCGGCAAGTGCAAGGGCAAGCTCGGCAATGCCACCTTCGTGCAGAACGCGCCCGCCGCCGTGGTGGAGCAGGAACGTGCCCGCCTGAACGACTGGACCGTGCAGTTGACGGGCCTGCGGGAACAGCGCGCCAAGATCTGACGCAGCGGATCGTCTCGGTGCGTTGCAACTGCACGGCCACGCATCCGTGCAAGCGGCACCGATGCGACGGCAACACCGGGCCGGGCACTGGGCGGATCGCTCAGAGCGATGAATGCACGCACTGCTTGGTGGTGCACCGACCATCGTGACTGGCCTTTGGCCGCCCACCGTCGCGGGACCTTCTGCGGCATGGATGCCGCAGAAGAGCCTCCATGGACGGATTCACGGCGTGTCCCGCGATGGTGGGCGGCCAAGGGCCCTGCAGCCAAGGCGCAGACCAGACGCCTGGCGCATCATCCATCCGCAGCAATCGCTTGCAGACACCGATATCTACGCGATGCTCCCGCCGGGCACCACACCCAAGCAAAACCCGCCAGCGCTGGCCGCACCTTGTTTCGACGCATACGCCGCATCGGGCATCATGTGGCGATGAAGATCTATCTCGTTGGCGGCGCCGTCCGCGATGCATTGCTTGGCCAGCCGCCCGGCGACCGCGACTGGGTGGTGGTGGGCGCCGATCAGGCGCACATGCAGGCACAGGGCTTCAAACCGGTGGGCAAGGACTTCCCGGTCTTCCTGCATCCGCGTAGCGGCGAGGAATATGCCCTGGCGCGCACAGAGCGCAAGTCCGGACGCGGCTACCGCGGCTTCGTGGTGGATGCCGATCCATCGGTGACTCTGGAAGAAGATCTGCTGCGGCGCGACTTCACCATCAACGCCATCGCACGCGACGAAGACAGCGGCGAGCTGGTGGACCCGTACGGCGGTGCGCGCGACCTGCAGGCACGGGTACTGCGGCATGTAGGCCCGGCCTTCGTCGAAGACCCGGTGCGGGTATTGCGTGCCGCGCGCTTCATGGCGCGACTGGCGCCACTGGGTTTCAGCCTCGCCCCGGAAACCGCGGCGCTGATGCGCGAGATGGCGGCCAGCGGCGAGCTGGACGCCCTGGTGCCCGAGCGCGTGTGGCAGGAACTGCGCCGTGCACTGACCTGCGCCCGGCCCTCGGCGTTTCTGCGCACGCTGCATGAAACGCATGCGCTACGCGTGATCCTGCCGGAGATCGACGCACTGTACGGCGTGCCGCAACGTGCCGAGTTTCATCCGGAAGTGGACACCGGCGTGCATCAGGAAATGGTCAGCGACATGGCCGCGCGGCTGGCGCCCGGCGATGCGCTGATCGGCTTTGCCGCATTGACGCACGATCTGGGCAAGGCGCTGACACCGCCGGACCAATGGCCGCGCCACGTCATGCACGAACAGCGCGGGGTCGCGCCGCTGCAGGCGCTGTGCGAACGCCTCAAGGTACCGCAGGACTATCGTCAGCTTGCGGTCACCGCCTGCCGCGAGCATCTCAACGTGCATCGCCTGGCGGAACTGCGCGATCGCACGGTGCACGAGTTGCTGGTGCGCTGCGACGGGTTCCGGCGGCCCGAACGCATCGCGCAACTGGCGCTGGTGTGCGAGGCCGACAAGCGCGGCAGGCTGGGCAGCGCCGACATGCCTTACCCGCAAGGGGCCGAACTCACACGCCTGCACGCTGCTGCCCTGGCGATCAATGCACGCGACCTGGCAGCCGAAGGCCTGCAAGGCCCGCAGGTCGGCGAAGCACTGGCCAGGGCACGCATCGCCGCGATTGCTGCCGCGCGCGGCGCCGACAGACACGGCGGCGGCACGGAGTCTGTTGCCGCACCTTGATCGGGCGCTGCGGCGCATCAGGGATCTGGCTGCACTCGGCGGCACAGCCGTGCAGTGCCGGGCGGCTGCGCAACGTGACTGCGTGACTGTGTGGTTGCAGTAGCGCAGCGGCCTTGCCGGGCTGCGCCATCGCTGGTGTGTCACTGGCTTTTGATCACGCGATGAGCCGGCCGTGACCTGCGCTCTGTGCGGCACCGATGCTGGAGCGACTGCTACGTGCAGCCGCCCCGTCTCCATCACATCTTGAAATTCAGGCTCAGCATGAACGAGCGGCCGTTCTTGTAGATGTAGTACGGCTGGTTCTTGTTGCCGATATAGCTGTAGTAGGTTTCATCCAGCAGGTTGGTGGCCTCCAGCGCCACGCGTAGCCGCTCGGTGGCCTGGTAACCGAACGAGGCATCCACCTGGGTAAACGCATCGGTCATCTGCTGGCCGTTGAGCCGGCCGATCTGGGTGAAGTATTCCGAACGCCAGCCCAGGTTGACCCGCGCGCTCCATTTGCCCTGCTCGTAATACGGGCTGATGTTGTAGGCGTTGCGCGAGTTGTACGGCAGGCTGTAATCGCCATCGGTGTTGGAATCGGAGTACGTGTAGTTGGCCACCACACCGAAGCCGTTGCCGAAGTTGTGCTGCAGGTTGAGCGCCACGCCCTGCACCTTGGCATCGCCGGCATTGGTCGGCACCGAGGTCTGGTACGTGCTCGACCCACCGGTGGCGTTGTTGAAGAACACCCGGTCCTGCACCGTGGTCAGGATGTAGTTGGAGATATCGCGCGAGAAGAATTCGCCACTGAGCAGGCTGCTGTCGGAGAAGTACCACTCGACCGAAGCGCCCAGATTGGTCGATTCGTACGGGCTCAGGCCGGGATTGCCGGTGGACGCCGTCAGCGTGGTGTCGTCGGTGGCAACATACGGAGTCATGTTGGTATAGCGCGGCCGCGCAATGACCTTGGAGGCGGCAAAGCGCAGCAGCAGATCGTCGCGCAGGTCGTAGGCGATGTTGAAGGACGGCAACCATTTGCCGTAGCTGCTGAGAAAGTTGACCGGTGTGTAGCTGCCGCCCGGTGCGTAGCTGAAACCATCGGTGGAGTCGCGCGTATGCACGTAGCGCACGCCGATATTGCCGCGATAGCGCGCGCCGGAGAAGTTGCCCTGCAGGAACCAGGCGCGGTTCTGTTCTTCGATGCTGTAGTTGCCGGCGTAGCTGATCGGCAACCCGTCGTCGCCTTCCAGGCCGCTGATGTACTGGCTGATGGCGCCGCGATCAATGGTGGACCAGCGCTGCATGTCGGCGCTGGTGGACAGGCCGTCCAGGTAGCTCGATGGCGTGATGCCCGGCGAGAAATCGGCCAGCGTGCTGCCATCGTTCGGTGCCCAGGTGCGGCTGTAGGACGATTGCCCGGTGGCGTGGTTGGTCAGCTTGATGCCGGTGAGGATCTGGGTGAACGGCCCCCACTCCACCGCATGGTCGAAGTCCAGCTGCAGGTAACGCTCCTTGTCGTACTGCGGGCTATGGCTGGCCGAGGCGTTGTTGAGCTGCATCGCCGCTGCGTTGGTGGGGTCGGTGCTGTAGTCCATCGCGGTGCGGCGCCCGTCGATGTTGTAGCTGTAGCCGGCCAGGTTACGGAACTGGATGCCGTAGATGCGCTCGGCACCGCCTTGTGAGCTGGTGTAGCCGACCTGGCTCGATGCATTCCAGCCATCGCCATGCCAGTCTGCACGCAGGTGGATGCTGCCGGTGGTGACATCGCTGTTGCGCAGGTAGCCATCCAGGAACGTGGTGGATTGATCGCCGAACGTCCCGGAGGTGGCCACGCCATTTTCGAAGCCCAGTGCCTGCGCATCGCCAGGGTTGGAGCCCCAGTAGCCATAGCGGCTCTGGTTGTAGTTGTCGAAGCTTTCCTTGACGTACAAACCGGTCAGATTGAGCTCGAAGTCGGCATCGGGCTTCCATTGCAGCGCCGCACTGACGCCGTCGCGCTTGCGGGTCTGCTGGAACAGCGCGGTATTGATCGAGGTGGGGAACACGCCGGTGTTGTTGCCGACCACACCCGGCGGAAACCCGGCACCGGCGACATCGTCATAGCCGAAGATCTCCACACCGTCGCGGCGCAGGACACGCTGCGAATGCATCAACGAGGTGAGCACGCCAAGTGTCTCGTCCTGGTTCTTCCAGCTGTACAGCGCCGATGCGTTGGGTTTGCCCTCCTCGGAACGGTCGTTGTAGCCGTAGCTCACCGTGCCGGTCAGCGTATTGCGCTCCAGGTCCAGCGGCTTGCGCGTGTGCACGATCACCGTGCCGCCGATGGAGCCTTCGTCGATGCGCGCTTCCGGCGTCTTGTAGACCTCCATCAGCCCCACCACTTCCGGCGCCAGCGTGCTGTAGTTGAACGAGCGGCTATCCGGGTCGTTGGGGTCGCCGCCCCAACTGGTCGACGCGATGGTCTGCCCGTTGAGCAGCACGCGGTTGAGCGCCGGATCGGTACCCAGGATGCTGACCTTTTCGCCTTCGCCGAACTGGCGATCCACGGTGATGCCGGACAGGCGCGACAACGATTCGGCCACATTGGTATCGGGGAACTTGCCGATATCCTCGGCGCTGATCGCATCCACGATCGCGTCGGCATTGCGCTTGACGTTGAGCGCCTTGCCCAGGCTGGCCTGATAGCCCACCACCTTGATTTCATCCAGGGTGGAGACCGATGGCGTCGCTGGCGCCGGGTCTTGCGTCGCCGCGGATGCGGGCTGTGGTGGTACGGGGGCCGGTGCGCTCTGCGGCTGCGCCGACGCGGGCAGCGCCATGGCCGAGCTCGCCGCCGCACCTCCGATCAACAAGGCGCGGACTGCGGTTCCCAGCGCGGCATGTTGCGGCCGACACCTGAGCGCCGCAGTGCAGGACGGCGTGCCACCCCGTCCTGCCGCTGCGGCTTGCACCGTGGTCGCGCTGCCAGGCGGGTATCCACCGCGCGGTGCGGACAAGCAGTTCTGGTGCGCCTCGGTCGGCTGCGCGCGGGGTGGGTGTCTTGCATCGGCAAACAACAGCGACAAACGGGGAAACAGCATTGCGATGACCTCATGGCGGATTCGTCAGGTCGCAACCTTGGCGGTTGCACAAGCACGCGCGATGCGCGGCACGCTGCGATCCGCACCCTGTACCGGATCGCGAGCAGGGACCTGCACTGCTGAGCGAGTGCACGTCGGATGCCAAACCGATCAGCGATCGGGCGGCACGTCGTCATTGAGGGAGCGAGCTCCTGTTCGCTGAGAACGTTATCAGCGAAGGTGCCTGCCGCACCTGGCACTGTCAACCTGCTGCCGATCGCATCCGTATTTGTGCGGAATGCACTGCATACGCTGCCGATAACGGAATGACGGCGTGATGCCGATCGCATTCTTTTCTGCAAGCCTGCAACACGCTGCGCACTGCAACGCGATGCTGCAAGGCACGGTGTCGCGCTGCGGCGATGCATTGCATCGATTGCATGCGGTGCAGGCTCAGTGGCAACGAGGCATTGCGCCGATGCCGCGTGGCAATGCCCAGCGCCAAGGGCCACACCGCGTGCCCATGACGATCGAGGAATGCACGTCGCTGTTGCGTCGGCAACGTTGGTTTACCTGCTGTGGATGCGTGTGCAGTTGCGCGCAAGTTGCCTACCCATCAGTGCAGCGCGCATTGCCTGTTCGGTCGACGCCTGCACTTCGCCTGCATACGTCACCGTGGCTGGTTGCACTGCTGCGCCCGCAGCCACTGCACGGCCGCGTTGACGGCATCGACCTGCGGATCAAGCATCTCATCCGGCTGTACGGGGCCATCAAGACGCTGCGCACTGCGATCCTGCGTAATCCTGCTGGCAATGGCGAGAACGCCGCCACCAGGCAGATCGATGGAGCTGTTTCCAGTCGTTTGACCTGCACTTGGCTGACCAAAGCTACGCGTCGCCGGGCGACCACGGAACGCGATGGCGACCATTTCGCCTGCGCTGGCCGTGCGTGGCCCGATCAACACCGCCACCGGACGCCCGGTTTGCGACGCCCCCTTGCCGTTGGCTGGCGGCACGGGCCTCGCACGCCAGGGCGTCTGCTTGCCCGCCACATCGACGAAGTAACCAAGCACCTGGTCACCCAGTAACACTCCCAGCCCATTCAACATCGGCCACATCGTGCCGCCAGTGTTCTGTCGCAGATCGATGATCCATCCGCAGCGCGCTTGCGATGCCATGCCATCAAGCGCGGCGCTGAGCGATCGTTGATAGGCGCCGTCCCCGGACGAGGTTGCCAACCCAACAAGTTCGACATAGCCCACCCCAGGCTGCAGCAGACGCGCCTGCACTGCGGGTTGCTTGGCGGCGCGCGCCTCCATCTGGCGGCGCGCCGTGGGACGTATCAGGACGCTGTGGCCATCATCGAGCTCGGCGATCAGCGCGTCGATGGCGGCGTATGCGTCGGCTTCATGCATGCGGGCGGCCTGTGCGCGTAACTGTGGCTCACGGTAGGCCCAGTCGATTCGTGTGCGCTGCAATGCATGATCGCGCATGGCCGGGATGGCGACATCGAAGATCTCGGTTGCCGATGCAGCATCAACGGTGGCACGCACCAGCAGCCGCAGGCCGGTAATCTCCAGCGCACCATCCCCACGCAGCACCATGCCAACTGCCAGGCGATGGGCTTGCAGGGGAATCTGCATTGCGATACTGCGGCTTTCCTGGGTACTGCCACTCACCGGCTCAGCCTGCGACGTTTCAAATGCCAGGACCTTGCCCTGCGCATCGACTGCGCGCATCCACAGGTTCGCCCCCTGTACGGCTCGGGAGGTGCGCAGAAGGCCGTCCAGAGCTAACGACTGACCGCGCAGCGGTATCGCGTCCAACTGTATGGCCGCCGCACCAAACGCGGCAGTGCGGTTGGCGCTGGCCGTCAGACGCAGCTGCGCTCCCTCGGCGGTCTGCACGTCGCCGTGTGCTGCATCCAGGTGGTAATCCGCGCCACCGGCAAACAGCTGCCAATTGGCTGGGGCTGCAGCAGCGCGCCCGCAGCACAGCAGGCAGAACAACAGCCACCAGCATATCCATGTGTCTTTCATCGAGTGCATCCATGTCACGAGATTGCTTCGACTTTAGCAGCGATTTCGAACACGATCGAAGCCAGGCACCGCGCGTCCCGGCGCAGCGGTTAAGCCTTCGCACGTGCGTGGTCGATGGGCAGGCACTGCAGGGCTTCGGACAGCTCTGCCTTGCCTCTGAACCGTTGGGCGTCGCTGGCCCGGATGACGGGAGATGGATCTCCACATCGATGCCGGGTACCTCTCGCTACATCCCATGCCGGATGCAGGGCCTGCCCACGGCCAGCAACCGGCGTCGGGCCTCACTGTCATCGACGGCTACACCCACAATGTGTGGGCGCAGCGGCCTGCTTGCAGCGGTCAGTCGCGCTGCCCGGCGACCCAGGTGCCGAGCACCTGTACCTCTGCGTCCACCAGCACCAGGTCGGCCTGGTAGCCCGGCGCGATGCGTCCCAGGCGGTCGCCCAGGCCGATGCATTGCGCGGGATAGGTGGATGCCATGCGTGCGGCCTCGGCCAGGTCCACGCCCAGCCATTGCACGCTGTTGCGCACGGCGGTGGCCATGTCCAAGGCGGAGCCGGCGAGTGCGCCATCGGCGTTGCGCACCACGCCGTCCACCGCAGTGATGGTTTCGCCATACAGGTCGAAGCTGGGGCTGTCGCTGCCGACCATCGGCATGGCGTCGGTGACCAGCAGCAACTTGCCGCGCGGCTTGGCCGCCAGCGCCACGCGCAGGCTGGCCGGATGCACGTGCACGCCATCGACGATGACGCCGCACCACACATTGGGGTCTTCCAGCGCCGCGCCGACTGCGTTGGGCTCGCGCCCGGCCAGTTGCGACATCGCGTTGTACACATGCGTAAAACCACTGACGCCGGCCGCAATCCCGTCGCGTGCCTGCTCGTAGGTCGCCGCGGTGTGGCCGGCGAACACGATCGCGCCGCCGGCAACGAAGGCACGGATATCGTCCAGCGGCACGCGCTCGGGCGCGAGCGTGATCAGGGTGACGCCATTGTCCAGCGAGGTGTCGACCGCAATCTCGTGCGCATCCGGCACGCGGAACTTGTGCGCGTCGTGCGTGCCCTTGCGCGCGGGGCTGAGGTACGGGCCTTCCAGATGGATGCCGAGCACACCAGGCACGCCTTGAGCGATGGCTTGACGCGTTGCATCGATCGCTTCGGCCATCACCTCGGCAGTGTCGCTGATCAACGTGGGCAGCATGCCAGTGGTGCCAAAGCGGCGATGCGCCGCGGCGATCGTGGCCAATGCCTGCGGGTCGCGTGCGTTGTTGAACAACACCCCGCCGCCGCCGTTGACCTGGATGTCGATGAAGCCCGGCAGCAGGGTGGCGCCGCCCAGATCCACGCGCGTGTGCGCCTGCGCCACGCGTGCATCATCAGCCGGCACGATCGCCTGGATCTGCGCACCGTCCAGCAATACGGCCAGGCCATCCTGCAGGCCGTCGTCGGTGAGTACGCGTGCGTTGCACAATGCCTGAGTGCGGGAAGCATCCATGTTCAAACGGTTTCCGTAACCTTGTTCAAGTGCGGCGGCAGATCGGGATTATGGCCGCGCTGCAGCGCCAGCGCATTGATCGCGCGATAGAAGCTCTGCACGGTGAGCAGCGGTGCGCAGACAGGATGCGCGGCGTCGGCCAGCGGCAGATCGCCATCGGGCGCCGCCAGCCACACCTGCGCACCGCGTGCGCGGAATTCTTCGGCCAGCGCGCGGGTGCCGGCGCCGGTTTCATCCGGCTGCGCGAACACCAGCACCGGAAAGCCCGGGCCAACCAATGCCATCGGCCCGTGCTTGACCTCGGCCGAGCTGTAGGCTTCGGCATGCAGGCCGCAGGTTTCCTTGAACTTCAGGGCCGCTTCCTGCGCCGCGCCCAGGCCCAGGCCACGGCCGAGCACGAACAGGTTATGCGCGGGCGTCAAACCGGTGGTCAGTGCCGACCAATCGGCCTGCCAGGAACTGCGCAGTTGCTGCGGCAACGCATCCACTGCCGCGAGCAGGGCCGGGTCGTTCTTCCACACGGCACCCAGCTGCAGCACCGCGGCCAGCGAGGCGAGATAGCTCTTGGTAGCGGCCACGCTTTTTTCCGGACCCGCGCCGAGCGGAATCACCACATCGGCCAGCTGCGCCAGCGGCGAATCTTCCACGTTGACCAGGGCGACCACGCGCGCGCCGGCGGCCTTGGCCGCTTCGGCATTGCGCAACAGGTCCGGGCTCTTGCCCGATTGCGAAATCACGATGTACAGCGCGCCACGCAGTTGCAGCGGCGCTGCATACACCGAGCCCACCGACGGCGACGCAGACGCGGTGACGATGCCGAGCTGGGTTTCGAACAGATACTTGGCGTAGGTGGCGGCATGATCGGAGCTGCCGCGCGCGCAGGTCACCACGAACGGTGGGGGGTTGTCGCGCAGCGACTGCGCAAGCGCGGCGATGGTGTTGGCGTTGCGCGCGAACTGTGCAGCAACCACATCGGCGGTCTGCGCCGCCTCGCGGAACATCAAGGTGTCGGTTTCGGTGGGAAGGCTCATCGTGGCTCAGGCGGATTCGGGGGGGAGGGGTTTGCCGGTGGATGCAGGCGCCGGCGCGGTGGAGCCGCGCACCACCAGTTGCGGTACGAAGCCGCGGTTCTGCAATTGCGCGGGCTGGTCGTCGTAGGCATCGCTGCGCAACTGGCTGATCAGCAAGCGTGCGGCATGCCGCGCGATGTCTTCGGTGGCCTGCTTGGCGGTGGTCAATGCCGGCCACGACTGGCGCGAAAACGGGCTGTCTTCGAAGCCGGCAATGGACAGCTGGTACGGCACGTTCATGCCGGTGGATTTGGCCGCGGCGAGCACGCCGGCAGCGATTTCGTCGTTGCTGCCGAAGATGGCCGTGGGCGGCTCGCGCAACGACAACAGCCGACGCGCACCGCGGAAGCCATCGTCGAAGGTGTAGTCGCCGGGAATCACCAGATGCTTGTCCAGGCCGATGCCGTAGTCCTTCAACGCCGCTTCGTAGCCGGCATAGCGCTCGCCGCTGGAGCGGTGCTGCGGGCCACCCCACAGAAAACCGATGCGTTGATGGCCGAGCTGGATCAGATGCTCGGTGATTTCATAGGCGGCATCGCGGTCGTCGATGTAGACGCACGGGCCATCGCCCGGATCTTCGGTGGAGGCGATGATGCGCACGCTCTTGATGCCACGCGCGGCCAGGCCGGCGAGCAGTTCCGGGCGTTCGGACATCGGCGCGGTCAACACCACGCCGGCCAGGCGCGAGCGCTGCACCCATTCGGCCAGTTCTTCGGCCAGCAGTGGCGAAGTGGAATCGCAGGGATGGATCTGCAGGCCGAAGCCGGTTTCTCGGCAGGCGGCCAGCACGCCGTTCTGGATACCGATGATGTGGTACGGGTTGGGGTTGTCGTAGACCAGGCCGATCACGAACGGCGTGCCGCTGCGCAGGTTGCGCGCGGACGGGTCGGGTTCGTAGTCGAGGTCGGCAATGGCACGCAGCACGCGTGCACGCGTGGCCTGCATCACCGAGGGCTCGTTGTTGATCACCCGCGACACGGTCTTCAACGAGACCTTGGCGCGCTCGGCGACGTCTTTGATGGTGGGCCTGCGCATGGGTGTGCCTTGTTCGTCGGAACGCATCATGCTGGCTGGTTCACTTGGCCTGGGCCGGCAGGCCCACGCGGTGACCGCGCAGCGAATAGAACAGGATGTACAGATAGCACGGCACCATCAGCGCAGCGAACACGACCTGGAAGTCGTAGTGCTGCTTGAGAATGGCGAACAACTGCGGAATGATCGCGCCGCCGGCAATGCCCATCACCAGCAGTGCCGAGCCGATTTCGGTGAAGCGGCCCAGCCCGCGAATGGCCAGCGGAAAGATCGCCGGCCACATCATCGCGTTGGCAAACCCAAGCGCAGCCACGAAGCCCACCGACACGTAGCCGTGGGTGAACAACGCGCCGAGCGAGAACAGCACACCCAGCACCGCCGACACGCTCAGGTAACGCGCCTGCGAAATGACGTTGGGGATCAGCACCAGGCCGGCGATGTAGCCCAGCAACATCGCACCCAGCGTGTAGGAGGTGAACAGCTTGGTGCTGTCCAATGGCAGATCGAAGCCGTGGCCGTAGGTGCCGATGGCATCGCCGGCCATCACTTCCACACCCACGTAGACGAACAGGCACAGCACGCCCAACCACAGGTGCGGAAACTGGAAGATGCTGGATTTCTGCACGCCGGTCGCGCCTGGCGTGGCATTGGCTTCGGAGGCCTTGAGCTCGGGCAGCGGCGAGAACAGCACGCCGATGGCCAGCACCAGCAGCACCCCGGACATCACCAGATACGGCGCGTGGATCTTTGCCGCAAACGCGGTGAGCAACTGTTCCTTGGCGGCTGGCGTGGCGCTGGCCACCTGCGCGGACAGATCCCCAATGCCATGCAGCACCAGCGAGCCGATCAGGATCGGTGCCAGGATGCCGGCGATCTTGTTGCAGATACCCATCAGGGCGATGCGGCGCGCGGCGCTTTCGATCGGCCCGAGAATGCTGATGTAGGGGTTGATCGCGGTCTGCAGCAAGGCCAGGCCGCTACCGATCACGAACAGCCCTGCCAACGCGCCGGGATACCAGCGCTGCGTGGCGAACTGACCGAAGCCGGCTGCACCCACCGCCATCACCACCAGGCTCAGCGCCAGGCCCTTCTTCATGCCGGTGCGTTTGAGAATCCACGACGAGGGCAAGGCCAGGAAGAAGTACGACAGGTAGAACACCATCAGCACCAGAAACGCGTTGACCTCGTTGAGGTCGAACGCCAGCCGCACGAAGGTGATCAGCGGCCCGTTGATCCAGGTGAAAAAGCCGATGATGAAAAACATCACGCCGACGATGGCGATCGAGACAACGGGATTTGCGGGCCTGGCGGTAGTCATGGATCGGCGGGCTCTGAGGTTGTCGTGGGGGATGCCGTCGGCGTCAGCGGCGCAGTTCGGCGACGAAATCGTAAAAGTCGTTGTGGCAATAGGTGTCGGTCAATTCGATCGCGCTGCCATCGCGGGCATAGCCCACGCGCACCACGTGCAGGATCGCCTCGCCGGTCTTCATGCGCAGGTGTTCGGCCAGCCGCGCCGGCAGATTGATCGCGCGGAAATACTGCAGCGCACGCACCACCGGCGTGCCCTGCGCGTCCAGGTAGCTATACAGCGAATCGCCGATCTGCTGCGGGTCGGCGACGATGCGTTGCGGCAGCACCGCGTGCTCATAGGCCGTGACGCGGTCGTCGGCGCTGCGCAGGCGCGTGAGCGAGGCCACCGCCGCATCCGGCGACAACCCCAGCCGCAGGATTTCTTCGCCGTGTGCCGGGCGCAGCCGCCGCTCCAGCCAGCGCGTGCCGGGTTCGTAGCCCTTGATGCGCAGCGTCTCGCTGAAGCTGGTGAGGCCACTGAGCTGATGCTGGATCTGGGTGGTGACGAAGGTGCCGGCGCCCTGCCGGCGCGACACCAGGCCTTGTTCGACCAGCACATCCACCGCCTGGCGCAGGGTCACCCGCGAGATCTGCAGGCGTTCGCACAGCTGGCGCTCGGCCGGCAGCGCCTCGCCGGCCTTCCACTGGCCGCCACGGATGGCGTCGGTGAGCTTGCCGGCCAATTGCAGGTACAGCGGGGTCGGCGCGGATGCGTCCAGCTGCAGGTCGTCCAGTCGCTTATCGGCATCCGCCTTGGCCTTGGCCATTCTTGAATCCTGCCGCCCAATTCGATAGGTCCAATATAGTACCAATCGACGCCAGCGCACCAGCCCTGCCCCTGGCTGGTCGGGTAGAGTGGTTTCGGGCCGGCGGCGGCCAGGCACCGCCGCACCTGGGGCAATGAACTGCTGGCTAGGGCATGGTGGGTCCGTGCTCTGCCTTTTCGGTGCCTGTTTCGGGATTGGCGAGCGGGACGAAGGGCGAGGCGCGGCCGTACATCGCCGCATTCGGATCAGACCAATTTCAGATCGCCAGGGGCGACCTGCCCTGCAGGTGCTGACCATGCGATTCAAAGCGTAGTGCATGGTCGGCAGCGGGATGACCCAAGCCTGCGCGTGATCTACAACTGCCCCTGATCCAGCCGTACCAGCGAGCGTTCCGGGGTCCGGGTAAAGCCGAGCAGTTGCAACCCCAGTTGCAGGGCGCTGTCGCTGCCGGGGTCGACCTGGATGCGCCACTGCCACTGGCCATCGCGCTGCAGGCGCAGCTCTGCGCCGAGCTGGACGCCTGCCGGCAGGCCATCGTCGGGCGTCAGCGTCAACACCACGGCATCGTCCACGCAGCGCGGGGTGCCGCGCAGCCGCAGGGACAGCACGCCGGCGGCCGCGCCGCCGTCGTTGGGGATCACCTGCACGGCGACGTCGCCACCGGCCTGCAGGCAGCGGCTGGCATCAAAAACCGCACGCACGGCACGCAGGTCGATCGCCAGGTCCAGCAGCTGCACGCCGCCCGGCGTACGCAGCAGCAGGCGCCCGCTGGCCTGCTCCACGCCGTGCCGTGCCCCCTGCACGGCAACCAGCTCCGCAGTGGCCGAGCGCAGCTGCACCTGGCGCTCGCCGCGCAGCAGGGGCAGCGGGCGCAGGTGCACGTCCACATCGCCCACCTCCAGCGCATTCCAGGTCACACCACGCAAGCTGCCGTTCCAGATCGAGCCCTGCGCTTCGAGTGCGGCAAACGGCAGCGTGTCGACAGGCAGCACCAGGCGCAGCGGCAAGGTGGCGATCACGCCTGCCGCCAGCAGCACACCGCTCAGCAGCATCCAGCGCACCACCCTCACGGTGCGATGCCCGTCAGGCGGCAACGCACCTGCAGCTGGCCGTCGTGCCGCCGGATGTCCAGCCCGGTTGGCGTCACGCCGTCGCGCTGGCGCAGCTGCTCCAGCCAGGCGAACAAGGTGGGGCCGGCAACGGCGTCGATCTGCAATTCAAGCGCACCTGTGGGACCGCGACGTTGCTGGGTGATGAGGATGTCGGCCTCCTGCGCACGTTGCACGATACGCGCAAGCGGGACTGCGGCCACTGTAGCGCTGCGCTGTGAGGCACGCGCAATGAGCAGCACCGCTGCGGCCTGGTCGTAACGCGCTTGCGCGCTGAGGCGCCAGTGGCGCAACGGCACCAGCAGCGCATACCACGCGATGAACGCCGCGATCGCAAGCAGCATGACCGACAGCATGATGCGCTCGCGTGGCGCACGCGCCTGCCACCACGGATGCATGCGTTGCAGCGCGCTCATCGTGGCGGCTCCAGTTCAAGAGGAGTCTGCATGCGGTCGTCCTGGGTCTGGCTGGTGCCGGGCCGCAGTTGCCAGCCGGCACGGCTGAGCTGAGCGGTGATGTGTTCAAGCTGCGCGGCATCGCTGTGCAACACCGTGACGCGCAAGGGCCTGCCATCTTGATAGACAAGCGCATCCAACGCTGCGCCAGGCACGGCATCGACAGCGGCGAACAGCGCTGCGAGCTGCGCGGTGAATGCACCCGGTTGATCCGCACCTCGTGCCGCGGTCGAGGCACCGCGCCTGCCGCTGTCGTCGGTGGCGCCGGGCAGCTGCGCGATGGCTCGCTGCAGTCGCTGCGCGCCGATCTCGTAACGCAGGTTCTGGGCAAGCATGAGCAGCACGGGCGAGACCAGCAGTAGCCCGGACAGCCAGGCCAGCGTGCGCCGGCTACCGCGTGCGCGTTGTGGCGTTGGCACGGCAAAGCCCTGCTGACGCAGATTGATCGGCGCGCTTGCGGCGTGTCGGGCGAAGTGCGCGATGGCGTGCTGCGAGTCTTCCTGCGGTGATTGCGGTGCCTGCGGCAGGGCTGCAAGCAGCACGGCCGCCAGCGATGGTTCCAGACTGCAGGCCAGGCGCCTGCCGCGCATCAACCAGCGGCCGTCCCAGCCCACCAGCGTGGGCGGCTGACCGGGCGCTGCCTCGGGCAGCAGCAGGCAGTCCGGTACCACGCGATCGGGCACGATGCCAAAGGCGGCAGCACGCTCCAGCCAGTGCCGCATGATGTCTGCATCCACGGCCGCCACCAGGCGTTCGCCATCGCTGTCTGCCTGGTCGGCAATGACCACGTGCAAAGCCCTTCCGTCGACCGCCAGGTGCTCGGCCAGTTGCAGGCGTGCCGCAGCTACCGATTGCGCAATGCTGCGCCCGGGCACGCGCATCCAGCGCAGATGCACATCCGCGCCGGGTACCACCAACACCGTCTGCTTGGCAGCGGCGGGCTGCTCGCTCCCTACCGCGTGCAACCTCGCGTGCCCGTGCGCATCCACGTGCAGCCGTGTGAGCGGCGCAGCTGCATCGGCTGGCAGCAATGCCAGGGTGATACTCATTGGTCGGAACTCCATTGACGCGCCACCAACCGCACGCGGCCGGCAGGATCCTGCTGCAGTAAAGCCTCCAGCATGACCTGCGCCCCGGCGTGGTCGACCTGGCTGAAGAGCGAAAAATACGCAGTGCGCAGTTCGATCTGCTGGTACACCGCATCCGGCAGCGACACCTGCAGCAATGCAGGTGCGCTCCAGAACACTGCCGCATCGCGCCAACCACCAGCCGGCCGCGCCGCAATCACGCGACGTGCGGCCGGCAGGCCCAGTGCGCCTTCGGTCAGCGCCACCAGCACCGGCGCATCTTGCAGACGCAGCGTGTTGACGTTGATCGGCGACAGGCGTCCTTCCGGCAGCGCACACACGTACGGCTGCAGTTGCGCGACCAGTTGCGGCGTGTAGCCGACAATGGCGTGCAGTTCGCTGACGCCGGCCAGCAAGGTCGCACCTGTGCGCAGCGGCACGGCCGCCTGCAGATAGCGGTCGTCTTCGGCACCTTGCGCGCCGGGCTGCGCGTCGCTGTCGATCCAGTCTACCAGCGCATCGGTCAGCGCCTGCGCCTGTTGCGGGGCGATGCCCAGCACTTCGAGCAAGGCGCGGTATTGACGTGCACCTTCATCGCTGCGCTGCCATTGCTCGGGCGCACCGACGACCACGCTGTTGAGATTGAAGCAGCCGCCGCGGTCGCGCAGGCGCACGCTCACGGCACCGTCGTCCAATGGAAAGCGGATCGGCTGGTCGTTCCAGCCGCCGTCCAGGGTGGTACGCAGCGGATCGCGCTTTGCCATGGCCTGCAGCCGTTGCCGCGCGACGGCCTCGCTTCCCAGTGCATACCACTGCGCCTGCGTCATCGCCGCGCCATTGCCGCTACGGCGCAAGCCAAAGCGCAGATCGTCCAGCACGGCGGCCATCAGCAAGGTCATCACTGCAACCAGCAGCAACACCGTGAGCAAGGCCACGCCCCGTTGACTGGCAGGGACGCACAGCGCGCTCATGTGCGCCCCTCCGGCAACAGGAACAGCTGACGCACCCGTCCCCAGTGGTCCAGCTCCAGCTCCAGCGCGACCGCATCCGGCACTGCTTCCAGCCCGCCGCTCCAGCCATCGCTCCACTGCGCGCGGTAATGGAACGCCACCACTGCCGAGCGCACACCGCGCAACAGCACTTGCGGCGTGCCGGCGGTTGCGCCGTCGAGCGCAGGGCGTGCGCTGCGCTCCAGCCGCCCATCCACCACGCGGTATTCCACGTATTGCAGCGACGCACGCGGCAACTGGTCCGGGTTGCTCCAGCCACGCCGCACGAAGCCGAACAACGGCCCCTGCGTCCCCGGCGCGCTTGCGGCAAATGCGCTGCGGGCGGCACCGCCCTCGCTGTTGCGGGTGCGGCGCACCGCGACCTGTTGCAGGTCGCTGCGCAGCAAGCCATGCGCAAGATGGAAATCGCGGATTTGTTGGAGGCGCGCGCGCACGGCACCGCGCTGATCGATGCTCTGCCGCATCACCACCACCGCCGCTGCGGCTACCAGCGCGAATACCGCCAGAGCCACCAGCAGTTCGATCAAGGTGAAGCCGCGCGTGCGCTGCCTGCGGATCATTCGGCACTCCGCAGCACGCTCAAGCTGGCCACTTCATGCGCCTGGCCTGCGGCGCGCACGCGCACCTCGATCCGCACCAGGCCTGCAGCGCCGGCCGGCATCGACTGGCGTTGCCACTCCCAGCGGCGATCGCCGAGCACTGCCTGGCCGTTCGCCGGTGCGCGTACGGCAGCAGCGGGCGCCAGCATCGCCTCGATCGCTTGGTTCTCTGCCACCACCGCAGCCAGTGCACGCTCTTCCAGCACCACCGCCGTGCGGGTGCTCTCGCCGGACAGATTCAACAGACCGACCACCGCCATGCCGAAGATCGCCAGCGCGACTATCAGTTCGAGCAGCGAGAATCCGCCCGATGCGCGTGGCTCAGCGAGAGGGCGCATTGACCTGCACCACACCGGCGGCATCCACCACCACCTGCATCTGCTGCCGACCATCCCCCAATGCGATGCGTTGCGGCGTGGCCGCGCCGGTGGGATCGAAGCGCACGCTCAGTCGCTCGCTGCCGGCGGGCAACTGCGCCTGAATGCCTTTCGGCCAGCGCATGGCTGCGAACGGCGTTTCATCCAACGCGATCCAGCGCTGCTGCGCCTGGCGACGGAACGCGTAGCCGCCGGCATCGATACTGACCTCTACCATGCGCAAACTCATGATCGCCTCATCACGTGCCTGCATCAACGCGCTGGCCAGCGTATCGGCGTGATCGTGCAGATCGCGCTGCGTATCGGGCAAGGTCATCACCACCAGCGTGCTGGCAAGCGCGGTGATCACCAGCACCGCGAGCACCTCGAGCAGGGTGAAGCCGCGCGCGTGCGCTGGCGCCGCGTGCATTCGCATGCACATGGATGCTCGCTGTGCAGTGGCAGGCACTGTGAGCACTCAGCGCCAGTTGCCGATATCGGCGTTGTCGGCGTCGCCGCCCTCTGCACCATCGGCGCCAAACGAGTAGACGTCGAAGCCGCCGTTGCGGCCCGGGCGGCGGTATTGATAGGCGTGGCCCCACGGGTCTTCCGGTAGCCGGCGGATATAACCGCCCTGTCGATAACGCTCCGGTCGCGTCAATCCGCTCGGCGGGTTGAGCAAGGCCTGCAGCCCTTGTTCGGTGCTCGGGTAGCTGAGGTTATCCAGGCGGTAGGTTTCCAGCGCCTGTTCCAGCACCGCCACGTCGGCGCGCGCCTTTTCCACCATCGCGCGATCCTGGCTGGGCATCACGTTGATCATCACCACGGTGGCGAGCAGGCCGATGATGACGATGACCACCATCAGCTCGACCAGGGTGAAGCCACGCGCGCGTTTGCGCGAGGTGAGTGCGTCGATGCGTGCACGGCATTGAAGGGGCTGCATGGAGGTCTCCGGGAGAAACGGCGGCGCTCAACCAAGCGCGAGGGTGTTGAATTGCAGGATGGGCAACAGGATCGACAGCACGATGACCGCCACCACCCCGCCCAGCAGCACGATGATGGCCGGCTCCAGCAGGCTCATCGCGGCGGTGGTGAACGACTCGAATTCGCGTTCCAGATAATCGGCGGCGCGCTCCAGCATCGGCGCCAGGCGCCCGCTGTTTTCGCCACTGGAGGCCATGTACAGCAGCGTCGGCGGAAACACTCCCGCGCGCTTCATCGCCGCGGCCAGGCTGCCGCCTTCGCGGATCGCGGTGACCATGCTGTCGGTGGCAAGCCGCAACGCGCGGTTGTCCACGGTGCGCGCGGCAATCATCAGGCCCTCCATCAGCGGCAGGCCGCTGTTGACCATGATCGCCAACGTGCGTGCCATGCGCGCGGCGTGCAGATCGCGGATCAGCCGGCCCAGCAGGGGCGCACGCAAGAGCGCGCGGTCTGCCGCCAGGCGCAGCGCCGGCCGTTTGAGCACGTGCAACGTGGCCACCGCCGCAACCACCAGCGCAAGGAGTAACGGGATGCCTGCATGCAGCAGAAACTGCGACACGCCGATCACCGCACGCGTCAGCCAGGGCAAGGCGCGGCCCATCGAATCGAACTGGTCCACCACCTTGGGCACCACGAAGGTCATCAGCACGATCACCACCGCACCGGCGGTCAGGGCGAGTGCGGCGGGATAGACCAGTGCAGACTGCAACTTGCTGCGGACCTGCGCTTGGCGTTCCAGCAGATCGGCCAGGCGTTCCATTACCTGCGGCAAGGCGCCCGCGCTTTCGCCGGCGGCCACCATGGCGCGGTACAGCGGCGGGAATGCGTTACCTTGCCGTGCCATCGCATCGGACAGGCGAAACCCTTCGAGCACCAACGCGTGCGTCTGGCTGGTGACCCGGCGCACACCGCGGCGTTCGGACTGGGTGCCGATGGTGCGCAGGGCTTCTTCCAGTGGCGCGGTTTCCACCAGGGTGGAGAGCTGGCGGGTGAACAACACCAGGTCCTTGCCGCTGAAGCGCGCTGCGCGCACGGCCGTGCCGGCTGTCGCTGCGGCCGCTTCCACGCGCACTGGCACCCATTGCCGCTGCTCCAGCTGCGCACGCGCACTGTGCACGCTGTCGGCGCTGATCACGCCGTACCGGTTGCGCCCCTGCAGATCGAGCACGGTGTAATCAAACTGCGGCATGCGCATCGTCCTGCTGACGGGTCACACGCAGCGCTTCTTCCAGCGTGGTCAGGCCTTGCAACACGGCGGCGCGTGCGGCATCGCCCAGCCGCGGCGCGCGCGCGAAGGCAACCGCCGCCAGCGCGTCTTCGTCGGCGTTGTCGCCGATCAGGCGGCGCATCGCGTCGTCCACCGCAATGGCTTCGTAGATCCCCACGCGCCCGGCGTAGCCGCTGTGATGGCAGACGCTGCAGCCCACGGCTGTGTAGATCAATGCGTCGGCAGGCGCATCCAGGAGTTGGCGCGTACCCGCATCGATCGTACGCTCGCGGCGGCAGTGCGGGCACAAGCGCCGCACCAGCCGCTGCGCCAGGATCAACCGCAGGCTCGATGCCAGCAGGAACGGTTCGATGCCCATGTCGCGCAGGCGCGTGACCGCCCCCACCGCGTCGTTGGTGTGCACGGTGGAGAGCACCAGATGGCCGGTGAGGCTGGCCTGCACCGCGATCTGCGCGGTCTCGGTGTCGCGGATCTCGCCGATCATCACCACGTCCGGGTCCTGCCGCAGGATGGCGCGCAGGCCGGCGGCGAAGGTCATGCCCACGCGTGCGTTGACCTGGGTCTGGCCGACGCCGTCAATGGCGTATTCCACCGGGTCCTCCACCGTGAGGATGTTGCGCGAGCCATCGTTGAGCAGGCTCAGCGCCGCATACAGCGTGGTGGTCTTGCCCGAACCGGTAGGGCCGGTGACCAGCACGATGCCATTGGGCACCTGCAAGGCGCGCTGCACGGTGTGCATCACCGCCGGCGGCATGCCCAGCTGCGCCAGCGATAGCGTGCCCTGTTCCTTGTCCAGAATACGCAGCACCACCCGCTCGCTGCCGCGCGTGGGCAAGGTGGAGACGCGCACGTCCAGTGCCTTGGCGCCCATCACCAGCGACACGCGGCCATCCTGCGGGATGCGTTTTTCGGCGATATCCAGCCGCGCCATCACCTTGACGCGCGACACCAGCAGCGGCGCGATGCGCCCGGGCAACGTCGCCGCTTCGCGCATCACCCCATCCACGCGCAGGCGCACCCGCAAGCGCGATTCGTAAGATTCCAGATGCACGTCGGACGCGCCCAGGCGCGCGGCCTCGGCGATGATGCCGTTGATCAGGCGGATGATCGGCGCATCGTCCTGGCTGTCGAGCAGGTCGGCGGTGGGGATGTCGTCGATCAACGAATCCAGACTGCCATGCAGGTCCAGCGCTTCGACCTGCACCCCCTGCTCCAGCCCGGCATCGGCGTAGATCTCCGACACGTGCCGGTCGAACACCGATGGCGCCAGCGTGCGCACCTGCAGCGGCATGCCCAGCGCACGCCGCAATTCGATCAAGGCCTGCACATCGCCGCCTTCGCGCAGGCCGATCTGCGCGGCAGTGTCGCTGCCGAGCAACACCACGCCGTGGCGCTTGGCGAATGCATAGGAAATGCTGGCGCGTGCAGTGGTCATGGCATCAGCGCTGCGCGGGACGTGCGGCGGGCACAGGCGTGGGTGCCGGTGTCGGCTTCGGCACGACCGACGGTGGGCCGGCCGGCAGCTGCGGCGGCTGTGCACGCAAGTAGTCGCGCACCAACGCATCGAGCGCTGCTTCCGGGTCGCCATCAGCCAGCTGGCGGTCGCGCAGATAGCTGTAGCGCGGTGCGGTCATGCGCTGCGCATCGGCCGCATCGCGGATGATGGTGGGGCGAATGAACACCATCAGGTTGGTCTTGTCGCGGTTGCGCGACCTGTGCCGGAACAACGCACCCAGCCCAGGCACATCGCCAAGCAGCGGCACCTTTTCGACGGTCTGGCGATCGTTCTGGTCGAGCAGGCCACCAAGCGCAACGATGGCGCCGTTCTCGACCACCACGCGCGTTTCGATCTGGCGCTTGTTGAACACCAGCTCCGAGGATTGCGCGCTGACCGGCCCGGCAATGGCCGAGACTTCCTGCTTGATCGCCAGGGTGATGCCACCAGCGGTGTTGATCTGCGGGCGCACTTCCAGTTCCACGCCCACGTCCTGGCGCTGGATGGTGCGGAACGGGTTGTCGTTGGCCGCACCCAGCACTTCGCCAGTGGTGATCGGCACTTCCTGGCCAACAAGAATGCGCGCCTGTTCGTTGTCCAGGGTCATGATCGACGGGGTGGACAACAGGTTGGAGCCGGTGTCGCTCTTGACCGCATCGATGATCATGCCGAACACCGCATCGTTGCTTTGCCCGGCCAGCCCGATCAAACCACCGCTCAGGCCCAGCAGCGATTGCGCGGCCACATTACGCGCCTGTTCCAGCACCGAATCGTCGTCGGCATTGGCTCTGCGCGTGCCAGCCGCCGCCGCGGCCAGCGGCACGATGCCCGGCGATGCGCCGCTGTACTGCGTGGCGATCAACGGCACGGTGCCGTTGCGGCCGGCCAGCAGCAGCTGCACGCCCAGGCGCTTGGCGGCGGTGTCGGAGATCTCCACCACGATCGCTTCCACAAGCACCTGCTCGCGATGCACGTCCAGCTGACGGATCACCTCCATCAGCGCACGCTGGGTTTCCGGGTCGGCATTGATGATCAAGGCGTTGGAGCCCGGGTAACGCACGATCACCGGGCGCTTGCCAGCGGCCGGGGCGATCACCTGCGTCTGCGCGGCGCCCGCTGCATTGGCGACATCCACCGCGTTGGAGCGGGTGTCCTGCCCGGGCTGCGCCTCATTGCCCGGGGTCTGCCCGACCAGTTGTTGCAGCACCGGCAGCAATTGCTCGGCACTGGCGTGCTGCAGCCGCACCACGCTGACATCGCCGCGACGTTCCGCGCGCCCGTCCAGGTCCACTGCTGTGCGCACCACACGCTGCACCAGTGCGGGGTCGCCACGCACGATCAACGAATTGCTGCTGTCCACCGGCAACACCGACAGCACATTGCTGCGCTCGCCGCCTTGCCCGAACAGCGTGGTCAGGGTGCGCGCCAGTTCCTGCGCCGAGCTGTTGCGCAACGTCACCGTATCGATGGCCGCGCGGTCGGTATCGATCTGCGCCACCAGGGTGCGGATGCGGCGCAGGTTATCGGCGTAGTCGGCGATCAACAGGCTGTTGCCTTGCGGCATCGCCATGATCACCCCGCCGCGCCCGATCAGCGGCTTGAGGATTTCTGCCGCACTGCGCGCATCCACACGCTGCAGGGTGAACACCTGCGTTGCGAACCCCAGATTGCCATCGGCCGAACTGCCGGGCTGTTGCGCGGCGGTGTCGTCGGGAATGATGCGGTAGGTCGCCGGCCCGCTGGACACTGCAATCAAGCCATTGGCACGCAGCACCGCCAGCAGCATGCCCAGCAGATCGGCCTCGGACATCGCCTGCGCACGCGCCACGTTCACCGTGCCCTGCACGCGCGTGTCCACGATGAAGGTGATGCCGGTGGCACGCGACACATCCTGGATGAAGGCACGCAGGTCCACGTCCTGCAGGCGCACGGCCGGCGCATCGGCCGCGCGCAGCGATACGACCGGCATGGCGGGCAGCGCGAGCAACAAGGTGGCCGTCATCAGCCAGAGGGGACGAACGGCACTCATTGCGGGCGCTTCAGGGTCATGGTGTGGGTCTGGCCGTTGCGGCGGTAGGTCAGCGTGGCCGCCTGACCATCGCGTAGTTCGTCCTGCAGCTCGCGCAGGTGTTCGGCATCGAGAGTGCGGCCGTTGATCTGGGTCAGGACGTCGCCGGCGGCCAGGCCGGCCTGTCGCAGCAATGCCCCATCGCCGCGCGGCATGAGCGTGTAGCCGCTGCCGTCCTCGCTTGCGCGTAAGCCGGCGGTGCTCAGCAACTGCTGCGGGTCCACGGCAGCGGCGGCGGATGCGTTGGTGGCGTTGGTGGCGTTGCCCACGTTCGACATCACCGCAGCGGCCGTGCCTGCTGTCGTCGTGCCGGCTACCGGTGTGGTCGAGGCGGGCACCTGCGGCGCAGCGTCGATCAACCCCAGCCGGCGCACGCCGCTGCCGGTGCGTAGCAGCACATGGTCGGCAGCGATCGCCTGCACCACCACGCCGGGCACCACCGCATCGCCGACCCGGTAGGCGCCCTGTCTGCCGTCGCCGCGACTGAGATAGGCGGCCGCGTGCGTGTCACCGGCGCGCACACCATGCAGCACGATCCCATCGCTGCTGGCGTCGCCGACGTTGCGATAGAACACGTCGCGGCCGAGCGCAGACAGATCCAATGTCGCCTCGATGGCGGGCGTTCGCGTGCCCAGCGGGCCGATCGGCGTGACCACCAGCCACACCAGGCGCAGCGCCTGTACCGCCAGCAGGATGGCCAGCGCGCAGACCACGGCGGGGCGTACACCACGCAGCGACATGACGGCATTCAAGGGGGGTAATACGCGCTGCAAAGCAGACATCCGTCTCAGGATTGCGAACGGATGACAGAATGCGGCAGCAATGTGTCAGTTCGAAGAAAGCGATGACACAAGCCGGCACAGGCCGACGTGCGGCAGAACGTAAACGCCCGCCGTGCGTGGCACGACGGGCGTTTGCGGTGACGGACGCGTGCGACGGCTCAGAAACGTGCGGTCACACTGATGTCATAATTGATGCCGGGCTGGTAGGTGTACAGGTCCACCCGGTTGCTGCCCAGCTTCTGATACTCCTGGTATTTGGTCTTGAGCAGATTGCGGGCGGCCAAGTTCACCGACAACGTATCGCCCGACCACACCAGGCCCTTCTTGATCACCAGATCCAGCGAAGTGCCGGGCTTGTCGATGTAGTCCGGCTGGCCGGGGCGGCCACGCGCCGACACCCGCTCGCCCACATAGTTGGCGATCAACGTGGCCTGGCTGTGCGTGCTCTCGCTTTCCACGCCGATCTGCAGATTGGCGATGTCATCCGACTGCCCCTGCAGTGCAGAGCCATCACGAATGAACAGGTTGGCCTGCACCGGTGCACTGAAGCCGAACGGCTGCACCGTGTCGCCGGCGCTGGCACTTACCTCCGAGGTGGTACGCGTGTAATTGCCGGACACGAACACGCGCTTGTCGCCCCACCAGTCCGCGGCAATCGGCAGATCCAGATACTTCTTGGCCTCCAGCTCCACACCGTACAGCGTGGCCTTGGGCGCATTGATGAAGCTCTGCACGATGCCGCCGCCAGGCGCGTCGTTGACGATGGCTTCGATTGGCTTGTCGATGTCCTTGTAGAAGGCGCCGATGGTGACGTACTGGCCCGGCTCGAAGAACCACTCGTAGCGCGCATCCAGATTGACCAGCTCGCTGTCCACCAGGAACGGGTTGCCGAAGAACTGGCGGTCGATATCCGGGTCAAGATATTGCTGCGGCGCCATTTCGCGGAACTGCGGTCGCGCGATGGTCTTGGAGGCACCGAAGCGCAGCTGCTGGTTCTCGGCAAAATTCCAGGTCACCGTCGCCGAGGGCAGCGCGTAGCTGTTCTGCAGCGGCGCCACGCTGTCCTGCCGCGTGCCGGTGAAGATGTCGTACGGATGCACCGCCTGGGTGGCGTCCTCGTAACGCACGCCCACGGTGGCCCGCAGGGTCGGCACGATCTCGCCTTCGGCCTGCAGGTACGCCGCCTTCACCTTCAAGGTGGCGTCGTAGGCGGCCGCACCGAAACTGCCGGTGGTCTCGCGCAGCCGCAGCAGATCGTTGCTGAGGTTGTAGTCGGAGAGCAGATAGTCCACGCGCTGATACTGGTTCAGGAAGGGCAGCGGGCCGTCCAGCGCCAGGAAGCGGAATTCGCGGCTCCACGCGCTGCGGTCGTTGTCCAGATACGCCAGGCCGCCCTTGATGGTGAGGTCGTGCTCGATCGGCAGGCGCCAGGTGACATCCACACCACCGCTGGCCACGGTGTCGTCGACCTTGCTGAAGCGGGTGTAGTTCTGCACGCGCGACGCATCGTGCGCCCAGTAGCCATCCAGCAGCTCGTAGCGGATGCCGGTCTCGTAGGGCACATCACGGCTTGCATTGGCCACTGCGGCGCGCCACTCGATCTTGAGGTCATCGTATTCGCCGAACGCATGCGAGCCGAGCAGCTGGTTGTTGATCAGCTGGCGCTCGTACCACTCGGTGTTGTCGTCGCGCACATCGAAACCTGCCAGCTCATCGCGGCCGGCACGGCTGCGCGCCACCTTCAGTGCGTCGTGCACATACAAGGTGGTCCAGCCGATCTTGTGGCGCCCATATTCCCAGCCCAGCCCCAGCATGCCGTTGCTGCGCACGTTGTTGCGGGTGGTGGCGAAGTCGTAGTTGGAATTGAACTCCACGCTGTCGCCGACAAAGATGCCGTCCTGCTGCTTGCCGGTCCGCGTGCGCCATTCGTTGTCGTAGCTGGCAACGGCGACGATGCCCAGCTTGGCCTCGCCCACGTCCATGCTGTAGCCGGCGCTGGCGCCCACGTTGACGTCCGGGGCAATGCTGTCCTTTTCCTGCAGCACATACAGGTTGGCATCGTTCATGCTGCGCCCGATGCGGCGGATGTCCTCGCGCGAGAAATTCCCCAGGTCCACGCGGCGCCCACTGCCGATCGCATCGCGCAACGCGCCCGGCTGCTTGCGCGTGCCATCATCAAAGCCCCACTCGTCGTCGCCGGAGCCGTAATACGTCAGGCCCTTCTCGCCGGTACTGACGCTATTGGCGCCGCCGCCCACGGTGAGCGACAGGAACGGCTTGTCCGGCACCGTCATCGACTGCAGATCGATCACGCCACCGCCGAATTCACCCGGATAATCGGCCGAATAGGTCTTCTGCACGGTCACGCTTTGCAGTACGTCGCTGGGGAACAGGTCCAGCGGCACCACGCGCTGCATCGGCTCCGGGCTGGGCAACGGCGAGCCGTTGAACAGCGCCGACGAATAGCGTTCGCCCAGGCCGCGCACATACACATACTTGCCGCGCGACAGGCTCAGCCCGGTGACGCGCGTCAACGCCACCGCCGCGCTGCTGTCGCCGGTGCGCTCCATGTCCTCGCGGGTGACGAACGAGGCCACTTCGGAGGTCTGCAGCATCGGTTCGGGAATGTACTCGCCGCGCACCACGACCTGGTCGAGTTGCTTGGGCGTACTGGCAGCAGCACTGGAACTGCTGCCGCCGGCAGCATCGCTGGCGGCCGACTGCGCCAGTGCGGCGCCGGACATCAGCAAGGTGGAAATGGAAAGAGACAGGCCCGTCCGCGAGAGACGGGCAACAGTGGAGGTTCGCATCGTGGGAGCCCTGGCAACAGAAAGATGAAGCGGGACGCATCGCGCGGCGGCGTCGGGCCGCCGCGCGATGCCGTGCCTCAGCAGGGACGATCGGCGGTCAGGCCGCAGGTCCAGCCTTGCCACCAGGTGTCGTTGGCATCGCGCACGCCGCCGATGTAGTTCACCTGCTGGAAGAAGCTGCTCACTCCGTTCAAGCCCTGGAACGCCGGCACCGCGGTTTCGTTGGCGCCATTGACGAAGGTGTTCTGCAGCGTGGACACGCCGTTGGCAACGTTGTTGGTGCCGGCCGCAAACTGGCTGGCTGCACGCGCATCGCTGCCGAATGCGGTCGGGCAGGCGAAGAACACCGAGTGGAAGGTGCCCGCGGTGTCGGCGTCGGCCATGTTCAGGCACACCAGGCCATCGCCGGTGCCGCCGGCCGGACGGGTGAACACCGAGTTGTAGAACGCTGCCTGGGTGCCCTGGTTGAGCATGATCGCCGCACCGGCGCGCGCATTGCCCACGTAGGTGAAGTTGGCCACCTTCGGGCGCGAATACGGCTGGCGACGCAGGCTGCTCCACTCGTTCATGCGGTCGCCGCCACCGGCGCGCTGCACCACGATGCCGTACTGAAGGGCGCCGCTCCAGCCGGCATCGGTATCCAGCGAATCGTCGTCGGCGCCGGTGATCACGATGTGGCTGCCGTTGACGGTGCCACCGAACCATTCGATGCCGTCGTCGGAGCTGTTGTGGATCTGCACGTAATCCAGGCGCGTGCCGCTGCCCACGCCGGCCAGGGTGATGCCCTGCAGCTCGTTGTTGGGCGAGATTTCAAAGCCCGAATACATCACGCGCAGGTAGCGTAGCGAGCCGCTGTTGTCGGTTGCGCTGTTACCGCCGTAGAACGCGTTGGTACCTTCGACCTGCGCCTGGCACTCCGGTGTGCCCGACACGGTGGTGCCCGGGCAGTTGTTGATCGCCGCGCGCCCCAGCACCACGATGCCGCCCCACAGGCCGATGGTGTTGGCGCTCACCGTGCCATCCAGCGCCTGGCGCGCAGTGAATACGATCGGTGCGGTGGCGCTGCCTTCGGCAAAGATCTGCGAGCCGCGGTTGACCACGATGTAGTCGCTACCGGCAGAACCGTACAAGGTCACGCCTGGTTCGATGGTCAGGATGCCCTGCGTGCTGCCGGCCGCTGGCGCGGTGGCATTGCCGCCGCGATCGGTGCCGACGTTGACACGCCCGCTGATCGAATACGCCGTGCCTGCACGGGCCGGCACCACCAGATTGCCGGTGATGGTCTCCGGCAACTGACACGAGCGCAGCGTGTTGTTGGCGATGGTGCCCACGTTGGAAAAGCCGGTCGGGCAATCCGCGGCCGGGCCGGTCGGTGTGGGTGCAGGCGTCGGTGCAGGCGTGGGCGCCGGCGTCGGTGCGGGCGCCGGTGCGGGCGGAAACGCGCCTTCGCCCGGCGACGCGACACGGTCGGCACCGCCACCGCAGGCAGACAACGCCAGCGCGGTCCCGAACGTCATGAGAAGTGTCTTGCTGCTATTGCGAACGGACATGCGGCTGATCTCCAGGTCAAAAGGTCCGGTATGAAGAGGAGTCGTCAAGAATTGGTTGCGTTCCGCTCACTGCAGTGGCGAGCACGTTCAAGATCCCCGTCACCGTTATAGGGGGCGTCTGTTGCATTTGTCTTACCGCGACACATTTGACACACCACTGACACACCTCGGCATGCACTGTGGCGGGATGACATCCCTCCCGATTGCTCCAGCACTGGCCGACTGGATCGTTGCGCAGGCCGTGGCCGGCCAACCACCCGAGCAAGCGCTACAGCCGTTGCTCGATCAGGGCTGGAACGAGCAGGACGCCATCGATGCAGTCGAGACGCTGGTGCGCGCCCATATCCAGCAACACGCACAGGCAAACGGCCTGCCCTTGCCGGTGCGCGTACCCGCACTGCTGCAACACGACGATGCATCGCTACTGGATCTGGGCGACCGTCAGGTGCGCGTACTGATCAGCCTGCTGCTGCCGCGCGTGGTAGTGCTGGAGAAGTTCCTGTCCGATGCCGAATGCGATGCACTGATCGCACTCGCACAACCGCAGCTGGTGCGCTCACGTACGGTAGACAACCGCAACGGCGCGCAGATCGTGCATGCCGCACGCACCAGCCACAGCATGTGCCTGCAGCTGGGCCAGGATGCACTTTGCCGAAGCATCGAAGCGCGCATCTCGCGCCTGCTCGATTGGCCGGTGGACCACGGCGAAGGCCTTCAGGTGTTGCGCTACGTCACCGGTGCGGAATATCAGCCGCACTACGATTACTTCGACCCCGACGCCGCGGGCACGCCGGTGTTGCTGCAGGCCGGCGGTCAACGCGTCGCGTCGTTGGTGATGTACCTCAACACGCCCGAACGCGGTGGTGCCACCCGCTTCCCCGATGTGCATCTGGACGTTGCCGCAGTGAAAGGTAACGCAGTGTTTTTCAGCTACGACCGCCCGCACCCGATGACGCGTAGCCTGCATGCCGGCGCCCCCGTATTGGCCGGCGAAAAGTGGGTGGCAACCAAGTGGTTGCGCGAGCGCCCGGTACGCATGCCCGTCTGACAACGACAAGCACTCCGTATGCGGTCGCCATGGGACTGCCCCGCTGCCGACGACTTGTCCGGAGGATTAGATCAGCTCCACGGCGGAGACACCGCGTCACGCTGCTTGTCGATTGCTTGTCGAAAACGCTGCGTACCGACCATCGCGACTGGTCCTTGCCCGCCCACCGTCGCGGGACCCTTGGCGGCATGGATGCCGCCACGGAGCTTACAAGGACGTACTTGCAGCGTGTCCTGCGATGGTGGGCGGGCAAGGGCCCTGCAGTAAGGCGCAGATGATCCGCTCTCCGCCTGATTTGTACGTCTTGAGCAATTAGGTCGAGACGCCTGCACTGTGCGTATCGCGAGCGCTTGGCGATCTTCACGTCTGGTCGAAGGCGCGGCGCCCTCACCGCTTGCGGGACACGCCGTGAATCCGTCCGTGGAGGCTCGGTGGCGGCATCCATGCCGCCACACGGTCCCGCAATCGGCGAGGACACCACGCCAGACAGTTGGTTGGTGGTTTTATCGAAGAGCAAAGGTCACCGCATCGCCAGCCTGATCGTCGCTGGTTTATATCCATGCGGACCGACCATCTCGACTGGTCCTTGCCCGCCCACCGTCGCGGGACCCTTGGCGGCATGGATGCCGCCACGGAGCTACATGGACGTACTTGCAGCGTGTCCCGCGATGGTGGGCGGGCAAGGGCCCTGCAGCAACGGCGCAGATGATCCGCTCTCCGCCTGATTTGTACGTCTTGAGCAATTAGGTCGAGACGCCTGCACTGTGCGTATCACGAGCGCTTGGCGATCTTCACGTCTGGTCGAAGGCGCGGTGCCCTCACCGCTCGCGGGACACGCCGTGAATCCGTCCGTGGAGGCTCGATGGCGGCATCCATGCCGCCACACGGTCCCGCAATCGGCGAGGACACCACGCCAGACGGTTGGCTGGTGGTTTTACTGAAGAGCGAAGACACCGCATCACATGGTTTGCTGGTTGCTCTGCTGATAGCTCTGCACACCGACCAACACGACTGGTCCTTGCCCGCCCACCGTCGCTGGACCCTTGGCGGCATGGATGCCGCCAAGGAGCTACATGGACGTACTTGCAGCGTGTCCTGCGATGGTGGGCGGGCAAGGACCCTGCCGCAACGGCGCAGATGATCCGCTCTCCGCCTGATCTGCCAGTACTGAGCAATCAGGTAGCGACGACTGCACTGTGCGTATCGCGATCACTTGGCTGTCTTCAAGTCTGGTCGAACGCGCCGCACCCTCACTGCCGGCAGGACACCCCGTGAATCTGCGGCCCTGCCCATACCGTCTTGCAGAATCAGCGTGCACCAAACAAACGCTGATCCATTCGCAGCATCACCAAGCGCAGCGGCGTCCATGTCAGGCACAACCCGGCCAGGATGCCCAAGGTGTCGGCCAGCGCGTCATAGGGATCGGCACTGCGATTGGTGGTCAGTGCCCCCTGCGCGATCTCGATCCCGATCCCCAACAGCACCAACCCGAACGCCGCCAGCAACAGCGCACGTCGCGTTGCGAACAACTGCACCGCCCCCCAGCACAACAGCGCAAAACTCAGGAAATGTTCCGCTTTGTCGCTGTTGGACGGCAGCTCCGGAAATTCCGGCGGCGGCCCAAGGCACACCGCGATGAGAACGCCGATGGCCGCGACCCACAATCCTACCCACACGCGCGGCCGATGGAACGGCCGTAGCGCCGGGGTCACAGCCGCCACGTAAGATCGCCGGCCAGGAATGCAGGAGCGAAGTCCACATCGCGCGAGAACCCCATCACCTGGAAGCGCTCGCCCATCTCGCTGGGCAAGGTCAGCCGCTTGATCTGCTCGCGCAGACGCATGCGCCCCACGTCATCGGTGCGCGTCTCGGCCTGGGCCAGCAAGGCATCCAGCCCATTGCCCAACAGGAAACTCGCCTGCGTGCAGTAGCCGGCCAACTCGAAACCGGCACCGGTGCCGGCCTCGGCCAATGCGGTGAAGTCCACCGACGCCGTCAGGTCCTGCAGACCTGGCCAGCGATACAGGTCTTCATGCATGCGATGGCGATAGAACGCCCGCAAGGTGCCGTCTTCGCGCTGCGCACGATAGAACTCGCCGCGCGGATAACCGTAATCGACAAACAGCATTGCACCGCGTCTCAAACCACCGGCCACCGCCTGGATCCAGTACGGCAGCTGCGGCAGCAACTCGGAGCGGTACCCGTCGGCAAACGGCTGTTGCAGGTAGCGCTCGAGGTGGCGCACCGCCGCGCTCAACAACGCATCGGCCGGCTGCTCGCCACGTGCAAACTGCTGCTGCGCGTCCAACACCACGGTTTCCTCGTAGACCTCGCCATCGCGCAACGCGAACCGCGGCGTCGGCAATGCATCGATCACCTCGTTGGCGAACAGCACGCCATCCCAATCGTCGGGGAATGGCGCATCCAGCCACTCGACCAGATCGAACACCGGCGGAATCAGGCTGCGGCCCAGGCGTTCGCGCTGCCGCTCGCGCAGGTCGGCGCTGGGCTCCAGGATCGCGTAGCGCTCGGGCAGCGCATCCAGCTCCAGCAACCGCTTGAGGGTGACTTCGGCAAATGCGCCGCTGCCGCCACCGACTTCCAGCACCCGCGCCTGCGGCCCGAGCTGCTGCAGCACCGGGGCCAGCGCACCGGAGACGGTGGCCGCAAACAGCGGCCCAAGCTCGGGTGCGGTGACAAAATCACCGGCCTCGCCGAACTTGCTTGCGCCGGCGCTGTAATAGCCCAGGCCCGGCGCATACAGCGCCAGCTCCATGAAGCGCGAGAACGGAATCGCACCCCCAGCGGCCTGGATTTCGGCGCGCAGGTGCGCGGCCAATTGGTCGCTGTGCGCCAGCGCGTCCGAATCGGGAGTGGGAAGGTCGGCGTGCATGCGGGCACCGGTTGCGGGGACAATGCACAGGATAGCCGAGCCCTTTGCAACGCCGAGCGAGTACGCCATGACAGACAGTTCCAAGGTGGTGTTGATCACCGGTGCAGCCCGCCGCATCGGCGCGCAGATCGCCACCACGCTGCACGCAGCCGGCTACCGCGTGGCCTTGCATGCGCACCACTCCGGCCAGGCGCTGGACGCACGCGTGACCGAACTGTGCGCACAACGCGCCGGCAGTGCGCACGCACTGTCTGCGGATCTGCGCCTGCCACAGGCCCCTGCGCAGTTGGTGGCCGAGTGCATCGATGCGTTCGGCCGCCTGGATGCGGTGGTCAACAACGCCTCGGCGTTTTTTCCCACCGCCCTGGGCGAGGCCACGCCGGAGCAATGGGACGCGTTGTTCGCGGTCAATGCGCGTGCGCCGTTCTTCATTGCCCAGGCCGCTGCCGCGCAGCTGCGCCAGCACCATGGCGCCATCGTCAACCTCACCGACCTGCACGCGCAGCAGCCGATGCGCAACCACCCCCTGTATGGCGCCTCCAAGAGCGCACTGGAGATGCTCACCCGCTCGCTGGCGCTGGAGCTGGCGCCCCAGGTGCGCGTCAATGCGGTGGCGCCCGGCGCGATCCTGTGGCCGGAAGAAGGCAAGCCCTCCGACGCCAAGCAGGCGCTGCTGGCACGCACCCCGCTGGCGCGCATCGGCACGCCGGAAGAAATTGCCGAGGCCGTGCGCTGGCTGCTGGACGACGCCGGTTTCATCACCGGCCACACCTTGCATGTGGATGGCGGCCGTCAGCTCAGCTAGAGCGGCCAGCGCCACGGCTGCCAGGCGCGCGCGGCCGCTGCCCGGAACCGGCATGTGCCGCTCGTACGCTCCGGTTCATGCGCGCCGGCCGCGCCCACACCTGACACTGCTCGCTACGGTTTGTCGGCCGCTCTTGGCGGGCTTGCGTGCCTGCACGCGCGGCTGCGACGCCGGCTACCTTCGCCAGTCACAGCGCATCCGCGCGATCGCCCTGCGCTGCACGCAACCACGGTAGCGCAGTGACGCCGGTCGGGCGGCGGCGCTACTGCGCGATATCGGCCGTTGCCGCTGCGCGCTCCAGGTCCACCGTGGTGAAGGCAGCGCCGTACTGCGCATGCGCCTGCCAGAGCGCGGCCAGTGTCTGCCCGCTCAACGGATCGACGAAGTCCGGCGCGATGTCGGCCAGCGGCTTCAGCACGAACGCGTGCTTGAGCTCGGGGCGCGGGATGCGCAACTGGCCCGGGCCTTCGATGATGCAATCGCCGAAGAACACCACGTCCACATCCAGGGTACGGTCGCTGAAGCGTGGCCCACTGCGATCGCGGCCGTGCGCGTCTTCCAGCGCATGCAACCAGTGATCGAGCGCATGCAGCTCCAGATCGGTCTGCAGCGCCACGGCGTTGTTGACGAAATCCGGCCCGTCGAAGCCCACGGCCGGCGTGCGATACGCCGGGGATACCGCGAGCGGGCCAAAGCGCGCGCGCAAGGCCGCCACGGCCAAGCGCAGGTAATGAGTCGGCTGGACATTGCTGCCGAGGCTGAGAAGCACGGTGGTCATGCGGTATTCGCGCATGCGGCCGGCGTCAGCGTCAACTGTTGCGGCATGCCGGCGGTGATCCGGCACCCACGCAGCGGACCGATGCGGCCTCAGGCCACTTCGAGCGCGTGCGCCACGGCACGGAACACGCGGCGCATCTCCAGCGGCTTGCGCAACACATGCACCGGGATATCCGGCGGAAAGTGCACGCGCTGCAACGGCGCGCCCATGTCTTCCAGCACGATTGCCGGGCCCTGATACCCCAGCTCCTGCATGCTCAGCAGCACGCTCACCGCAGACAGCAGGATGATGTCGCTGTCGATGATCACCAGATCCGGCATGGCGTGCTGCTGCACCAGCTGCAGCGCGGCAGCGCCATCGGTGGCCAGCTGCGGCTGATAGCCCTGACTGGACAGGGCATTGCCCAGCAGCGACAGGCGCGTGGCCTCGCCATCCACCAACAGGATGCGCTGCCCGTGGCCCAGCGCGAGCGGCGGGTCGGCCTCGGCCGCCACGACTGCCGCCGCACGCATCGGCACGATCATGTCGAAGCGCGTGCCCTCGCCCAGGCGGCTGTCGACCTGGATGCTGCCACCGTAGCTTTCCACGATGCGCTTGCACGAGATCAGGCCAAGCCCGGTGCCATCGGCCTTGGTGGTGAAGAACGGGCTGAACAGGCGTGCGCGGGTTTCGTCGCTCATGCCCACGCCGGTATCGGCCACGCTCATGCGCACGCGCGTGGCATCGTGCTGGTCGGCCGACAGAATCAGGGTGCCACCGCCGGGCATCGCCTGGATCGCGTTCAAGCCCAGGTTGAGCAGGCATTGCTGCAACTCGGTGTAGTTGGCTTCGATGGTCAGGTCCGAGGCGATGGCGTCCATCTGCAGGCGCACCCCGTCGGGCAGGCTGCTCTTGAGCAGCATCTGCACGGCCTGGAACAGGTTGGCGATGGACACCTGCTCGCGCGGCTTGTTGGAGCCGCGCACGAACGAGAGCATCGACTCGGCCATCTCGTGGCCACGCCGGCCGCATTCGGCCACCACATTGGCCAGCTGCCGCAACTGCGGGTCGTCGGTGCGCCCGGCCAGCAGGTCGGGCACGATCAGCAACGGCTGCAGGATGTTGCGCAGATCGTGGCTCAGGCCGGCCGCCAGCATCGCCAGGCTTTCCAGGCGCTGCGCACGCATCAACTCGCTCTCCACGCGCTGTCGTTCCAGATCGGCGCGCGCCTCGCGGATCGCGCGCACCACCGCACTCGGCAATCGCGTGGGGTTGTGCTTGATGATGTAGTCGTTGGCGCCATCCTGCAGCGCCTTGACCGCGGTCTCCTCGCCCATGGTGCCGGAGACGAAGATGAAGGGGGTGGCGCCGTTCTGGCGCACCAACCGCAGCGCCTGGTGACCGGAAAACCCCGGCATGCTCAGGTCCGACAGCACGATGTCCGGCTGGAACGTATCCAGCGCGCTCCGCAGCGAGGGCTCGCTGTCCACGCGCTCGAACGCCGCATCGATGCCGGCATCGAGCAACTGATCGGACAACAGCTCGGCATCTTCCGGTGAATCTTCCACCAGAAGGATCTTCAGCTGCTCCAGCTTGCCACCCTCATGCGGCATGGTTCAGTCCAGCTCCGGTGCCTGGTTGATCACCGCCCAGAAGGTCCCGAGCGTCTTGACCGCGTTGAAGAACTGGTCGACATCCACCGGCTTGACCACATAGGCATTGACGCCCAGGTCCCAGCTGCGCGCCAGGTCGCTCTCTTCGCGCGAAGACGACAGGATCACCACCGGCAGGCGCTTGAGCGTCTCGTCGCTGCGCACCTGCTTGAGCACTTCCAGCCCGTCCAGGCGCGGCATCTTGATGTCCAGCAGCAACACCGCCGGCAGGCCTTCCTCGCGATCGGCGAAGGCGCCACGGCGCAGCAGGTAATCCATCGCTTCCACACCGTCCTCGACGTGCACGATGGGGTTGGCCAGACGGGCTTCACGCAGGGCGTCGACCGCCATTTCCGCATCGGCCGGGCTGTCTTCTGCCAGAAGAATGGTACGAATGGCGGTCATACGGTGAACTCTTGGTTGGGCGCTTCGAGCGCAGGGGGAAGCACGAAATAAAACGTGGCACCTTCATCGACGATGCCTTCGGCCCAGATGCGGCCGCCATGGCGCGTCAGCACGCGCCGCACGCTGGCCAGACCGATGCCGGTGCCGGCGTACTCGCTGGCCTTGTGCAACCGCTGGAACACGCCGAACAACTTGGCGCTGTATTCCATGTCGAAGCCGGCACCGTTGTCGCGCACGCTGAACTGATGCCCGCCATCGGCCATCGGCGTATAGGTGACCTCGATCTTGGCCACCTCGCGCTTGGCGCTGTATTTGACGGCGTTGCCCAGCAGGTTCATCCACAGCTGGCGCATCATGTTTTCGTCGGCCACCAGCACCGGCAACGGCGCGATCTGCCAGTCCACACGGTGACCGGTATTCTCGCTCTGCAGGTTGGAATCCAGGATCGCGCGCGTTTCGGCGACCAGCGATTGCATGTCCACCGCCTGCAGCCGCAACGCACTGCGGCCCAGGCGCGAGTACACCAACAGGTCGTCGATCAGCGAGGCCATGCGCCGCGCCGAGGAGCTGATCACTTCCATGTAATGGCGCGATTTTTCGTCGGCTGCATCGCCCAGGTGGCGCGCCAGCTTGTCCGAGAAACCGGCCACGTGCCGCAACGGCGCGCGCAGGTCGTGCGAGACCGAATAGCTGAAGGCTTCCAGCTCGCGGTTGACCTCCGAAACCTGCTCCACCTTGCCTTCCATCTGCCGGTTGAGCTCCTGGATGCGCAGCTGCGACGCCTTCTGCAGGCTGATATCGCTCACCGTCATCAGCACCACGTCCTCGTCGGCGGTGTCGGGCAACGTCATGCGCCGCGCGTTGATCAGCATGGTGCGCAACACGCCATCGGCGCCGCGCTGCTCATGCTCGAAATCCCACAGCTCGCGGCCGCGCAGCAACACATCGGCCAGCCGCTGGTGGATCTGCGGATCGCGCCACGCGCCCTCGCCCACCTCGTCCAACGTCATCAATTCGTTGCCGCGATCCTCCAGGCCATACAGCTCGGCGAACGCCGGGTTGTGCAGCACGATGCGCTGGCTGGCATCCAGCAACACGATCGGCTCGCGCACGGTCTGCAGCACCGAACTGGCACGGCCGTTGGCACGCAGGTATTCCTGCTCGGCCGCCAGGCGACGACGGATCTGCCGCTGCAGCAGCCAGATCACCGTGGCCAGCAACAGCAGCTGCACCGCCAGCGCGGCCCAGCTCAACACTGCGTAATGCAGGCGTTCGGTCTCGGCGCGCGCACTGCGCAAGGTCAGCAAGCGTCCCTCGGCGACCTGCACCTCGTCGATCAGCACGCGGATCGGGTTGCTCAGCGTCATCTCGTTGATCAGCGCGCGGATCTGCTCCGGCGAGGTGGTCACCGCGATGCGCTCGGCCAGCACCATCCGCCGCTCGATCGTGCTCTGGATCCGCCCCATGCGCACCTGCTGCGCGGGATTGTCCTTGGTCAGTTCGATCAGACGCTGCACCGCAGCGAAGGCCTCGCTGCGCCCACGGCGCATGCGCTCCAGCAGCGCCGGTCGCTCGACGCCGTGCGAGCGCATCAGCGCAGCCGACTCGGCATTGCGCATCGCCGCTTCCAGGCGCTGCGCGTTTTCCTGCACGTCCTGGCTGTGCGACACCCATACCGCCGCCTGATTGGCGTTGTGCGCCATCTGCTGCAGCAGCAACGACGGCACCACGACGATCAGACACACGGCCGCCGCCAATGAAGGCAGGCGCCAGCGATCCCATCTGTCTGCTTGGACCGTTGTCTGCATTACCAGGTCTGTCTTCGCTCGCTGCGTGTGCCCGGGACCAGCCGGCATTGTCTCCGATTGCGCCCCGAACGAGATTAACGATTCAGCAAATCAGATGCCGTCGTGACATAGCTGAATGGGCATATCATACGTGCAGCAAATGTGAAAACCACGAGAGCATCCGGTCGCGCTGCGGCGTCCCCGACGTCGGCAGTACGGCAACAAAAAAGGCGCACTCCTGGGGAGTGCGCCTGGTGCCCGGTCCCGCCGCCTCGCCTCGGCCGGCCCGGCATTCGCAGCGGCTGCGCTTACTTCTTCGCAGCGGTGACCTTCAGGCCGGTCGACTTGACGCTCTTGACGCCTTCGATGCCCTTGGCGACAGCCACAGCCTTGTCGTGCTCGGCCTGGGTGGCCACCGTGCCGGTCAGGGTCACGATGCCGTTCTTGGTCTCGACCTTGACGTCGGTGCCCGACACATTGTCGGTAGCGAGCAGGTCGGCCTTGACCTTGGTGGTGATCCAGGTGTCGGTCACCGGCTTCTTGGACTCGTTGATGTTGTCGGCAGCGTGGTCCTTGGTGGCGTGGTCCTTGTGCGCACCCATGTCCTGCGGTGCGGCGAACGCCTGCGAGGCGCCCAGGGTCAGGCCGAGCGACAGCGCCACTGCCAGCAGCTTGCGTGCATGCATCATGTTCTTCATCCGAGACGCTCCTGTTGAATGTGCGTGGAGCTTGCGGTGGCGCTCGTCGAGCAGGCGTGACCGCAACATGCAGAGGTTGTGAACCCGGCGCACACAGGCGTGTGCAATACCATGCCGGCTTCCTCCGTCGTTGCGATGAACCGTTTTCAATGCCTAAACCGTTCAATCTGGCCGTCGTCGGCTACGGCTATGTGGGCCACACCTTCCACGCCCCGCTGATCGCCAGCACGCCTGGCCTGCGGTTGCATAGCGTGGTGTCGTCCAAGCCGCAACAAGCGCAAGCCGACTACCCCGACGTTACCGTGGTTGCCGACCTCGACAGTGCATTGGCCGACCCTGCGCTCGACGCGGTCGTCCTTGCCACGCCCAACCAGACCCACGCGCCGTTCGCGCTGCAGGCCCTGGCCGCAGGCAAGCATGTGCTGGTGGACAAGCCATTCGCACTCGACGCCGCCCAAGCACGCGCCATGGTCGATGCGGCCGCCAACGCCGGGCGCATCATCAGCGTGTTCCAGAACCGCCGCTGGGACGCGGACTTTCTCACCGTGCGCCGCCTGATCGAAGAAGGCCAGGTGGGCGAGGTGGTGGAATTCCATTCGCACTTCGATCGCTACCGCCCGCAGGTACGCGACCGCTGGCGCGAAAGCGATGCTCCCGGTGCAGGCCTGTGGTACGACCTGGGCCCGCATCTGCTGGACCAGGCGCTGCAATTGTTCGGCACGCCGCAGGCCATCGCTGCGGACCTGCAGCGCCAGCGCAGCCAGGCGCGCAGCGACGATTATTTCCACGTCACCCTGCACTACCCGCGGCTGCGCGTGATCCTGCATGCCGGCTCGCTGGTGGCCGACAACGGCCTGCGCTTCGCCGTGCACGGCACGCGTGGCAGCTATCTCAAGCATGGTTTGGACACGCAGGAAGACCAGCTACGTGCCGGCCGCCGTCCGGGCACGGTGGGCTGGGGGGTGGACCCGCTGCCGGGCACGCTCACCCGCGTCGACGACGAAGGTCGCGTGCACAGCCATCAACCCGAAAACCTGCCGGGCGATTACCGCCAGTGCTATGCCGCCTTCCGCGATGCCCTGGCCGGCACCGGCCCCGCACCGGTGGACGGCGCCGACGCGGTGCTGCTCATCCACTTGCTGGAGCTGGCACAGCGCAGCGCCGCCAGCGGCCAGGTGCAGTGGCTGGATGGCGCGCGCGGCCTGTAAGGCCACGATCAACTACACGGTGCACGCGGCCCACGCAGCACGCGCATCAGTCATGTGAGCGTGCGCTATTGGTCCGCGAAAGCATCCGGCAATGATGGGGATGTGCCTGCAGCCTGCGTCGCGCAGACCGCGCAGGCGACCGACGATGCAGCGCCATCGATCGTGATCCAACAGGGCCTGCGTTGTCAGCGCGCGCACGGCTGCCCGGAAAGCGCGTGGCGTCGGAATGCGCGATCCGTCGGTACAGCCGATACGCTGAGCGCTGCGTCGTTCGAACCTGCGAACCGCGTACCTGCCGCAGACGGCTTGGCGTGAGGCTTGGCGCAACACGCCTGACCCTGACAGCACAGTGCCGCTACCCAACGGCTACGCCTGCCGCAAGGCACGCGCGGCCATCTGACGGATCGCGCTTATGCGTCCTTGCTGCCGATCGTCGGCGCTGCGGTGGTGGTGGTCATCACCGCATGCCCACCAAACTGGTTGCGCATCGCCGCCAGCAACTTGTCGGTGAACGAATCCTTGTCGCGCGAACGCAGCCGCTCCATCAACGACAGGGTGATGATCGGTGCAGACACTTCCAGATCGATCGCCTCCGCCACCGTCCAGCGACCTTCGCCCGAATCGGCCACGAACGGCGCGATACCGGACATGGTGGGGTTGTGGCGTAGCGCGTCGGCCGTCAGATCCAGTAGCCACGAGCGCACCACGCTTCCGTCGCGCCAGATCTCCGACACCTGGTGCAGGTCCAGCGCAAAATCGCTCTTGTGCTGCATCAACGCAAAGCCTTCGGCATAGGCCTGCATCATTCCGTACTCGATGCCGTTGTGGACCATCTTGGTGAAGTGGCCGGCGCCGCTCGGGCCGACCCGGCCCCAGCCCTTGTCGGGCGCTGGCGCCAACGTGGCCAGGATCGGATGCAGCGTGGTCACTGCGGCTTCCTCGCCACCCACCATCAGGCTGTAGCCTTCCTGCAGGCCCCAGATGCCGCCGCTGGTGCCGCAATCGACAAACGCGATCCCACTGGCCTGCAACTGCGCCGCGCGGCGCTGCGAATCCTTGTAATACGAATTGCCGCCATCGATGACGATATCACCGGCCTGCAGCAACGGCAGCAGCTGTGCCAAGGTGTCGTCGACGATCTTGCCGGCCGGCACCATCAACCACACCACGCGCGGGCTGGGCAGCGCCGCCACCAGCGATGCCAGCGCATCGGCGGCCACGATTCCCTTGGCCTGCGCACTGCTGCGTGCGGCCGCGCCCGGATCGTACCCATGCACAACGTGTCCGCCATGCACCAGACGCTCGGCCATGTTGGCACCCATGCGGCCCAAACCCACCATACCCAGTTCCATAACGACTCCTCGTGATCTGATCAGTGCAGGGTGCCACGGCCGGCGTACGCCGGCGTCGCGGAATCCTCAATGGATTGTTCCGTGGCGATGCGCGCAGCGCACTGTTGCAGCTGCCAGTCGATCCATCGCCAATACAAGGTGGTGCGCAGATTGTGCAGGGTGAGGTCGATCGCATACGGCGTGCGCGGGTTGCGGTCGAGAAGGCGCGCCACGTGGTAACCGATCGGCTTGACGCCCTTGGGATGCACATAAACCAGAAAGCCCTGATAGAACGGGTCGTCCAGCAGCGTCTGCAGCTGGTACAGCCGTGCCTGCTGCTGCGCATCCAGGGTGGCGCGCAGCTGCGTATCGCGCTCGTACAGCAGGCGCTCGAAACGCCGCTTGCCTGGTCCGCGCAACGGCTGAGCCAGCTCCCAGATCTGGCGGTTGAGCGCGTCGTAATGCGCAAAGCCACCGTGCTGCGCCAGGGCTTTCGCGGCGGCATCGCTGACGTCCACCACCACGAAGTTTTCGGCCTGATTATGGATATCGTCGAGAAACGCCTTGTCGAACACATGCGCGATGAAACCCGGCGCACCGACGAAGGCCTGCCTCCCGAGTTGCGAGGTCTTCACCGCCTTGCCGTCGGCAAGAAAGTCGCCTGCATGTGCGCCGAGCAGAATGCTGTCGGTGTCGTGCAAGGTCAGGAAGGTGCCGATCGACAACTCGCCAGGCGTAAACACCTGGTCGAAACCCGCATCGCCGTACAACTCGCGCTGGGTGGCGAGCTGGGCAACCTGCCGCCCCACGCCGCATTCAGACCGCACTCGCCCGCGGTAGAACGCATCCAGTGCCTGTGCGTTGCTGCCTCGCGGTTGATAGCCGCGGCCAAGACTGCGAAAGCCGCTCCACCCTTGCGCGGCCGCACCGCGCCAACCGAAGCCGATCCAGCCCAGCTGCAGCGCAGAAAAACGGTACCCCGGATTGTCCTGCAACTGGCTTACGGCGCGACGCGTTGCCGCACCGACCTCGAACGCATACGCACACTGGGTGGCGCTGTCATCCAGCAAGGCCGTCAGCGACGCGCTGCGCTGTTGCGCATCCCAGGCGGTCGGCACGGTCAACGTCAGGTCGCCGGCAGCATGCGCCTGCGCAAGCGAGCCGCGCGTGCACGGCGCACCGCGCTCGATGACCGGTGCAGATACGGCGGCGCGCTCGATCCTCCAGCCCAGCCGGCGCAGCAGCCCTTCCACGCAGTCGGCACTGGCCGCGGTTGCGGCCGCACTGGGCGCTGCACCAGCGACCTGCTGCGTCTGCGCAACCAACACGGCAAAGGCGCACACCACCGCAGCAACGCGACGTCGCGCTGCATGTCGCATCGGCAGGTGTTGCGGTGGGCAGATCCGGAAGGCGCGCATCGATCAGCGGTCGACTCGGCAGCACGCGGCCGCCTTGGCAATAAAGAAAGCCCCGGCAGGGCCGGGGCTTGTGACAGTCACCTCATCAGGCTTAGCGACGTTCGCAGACGCGCTCGACCTGGCGGTTGCCATTGGCCTGCTGGCGATTGCCCTGGATGGTGCGGCCTGCCGCGCCACCGGCAACTGCACCGGCCACCGTGGCCAGCTTCTTGCCGTTGCCGCCGCCGACCTGGTTGCCGAGCAGGCCGCCGATCGCAGCGCCAGCAACCGTACCGCCGATGCGATTGGGGTCGGTCGAATTCTTCTGCACTTCCACGTTACGGCAGCGCACGCGCGTGCCATCGGAGAATTTGCGGCCTTCGTCTGCCTCGGAATACCGCTGCTGATGCGAGTAGTTCTGCGCCTGTGCAAACGTGCTCGTCGCCATCAGGCCGATCAGGGACATACCCAGCAAGGAATTACGCATCTTCATCGTCGGTCTCCATCGTCCTCGCCCACTCGGCGAGTCGTGGCTGCACTCTGTTCGCTGCGTCGAGAACACGACGTGAAGCGCACGCGCCTCTATTCAGGCTTTGGAGCGGTGCGTGAACCGCGCCATCACGGCTATTTGGCGGGCTCGCTCTGTGGCACATCGACCGGCGCCGGCGGCGGGTCCTGCGCTTCCACCGGCAACGGTGCAACCGGCGGCTGCGCCACGGTGCCGGATGCGGCCGGCGGCGTGGCTGCGGCTGCTGGCGTGCCGACCGCCTGCGCAGCGGTGGATGCCGCTGCAGGCACCGGCGCGGGCGGGTGCGGAGCCACAGGTGTCGGTGCCGGCGCAGCGCTCGCTGCGGCGGGCGCCACGTCGGTCACCTTGGGCAGATAGGAGTTCAGACGCTCGAAAAACCGCTTGTAGAAGGCCGCATCCTGAACCGTGGTGCTGGAGACGCGCACCAGCGAGTCGCCACTACTGCCCACCGGCAACGACAACGAGCCGAGCACGCCGACGCCCACGCTGGCCGACGTGGAGCTCTTCTTCAGCGCGTAGCGGTCCTGCAACGCACTGACGAACACCTGCGCCTTGCCGCCGTCCTGGGTTGCGCAGGAAATGCGCAGATTGAGCTGCTCGCTCTGCTCGGCTTCCTTCAGCTGGAAATTCTTGCTGCCCTCCACCGCTGCGGCGTCGGCGCGCGTGACCGCGTAGCCCTGGCTCAGCAACACGCGGCGTGCGGCTTCGCAGGCCTGTGGCGAACTGGCCGCCACACTGCGCGAATAGGTGTCATCGGAATTGAACGACTCGCGCATCAGCATCGTGTCGCCCTTGCTGCCACCGCAGCCGGCCAGGGTTGCCAGCGCGCCGAGCAGCGCGCCACGCGCGATCAGGGAAGTGCAAGACATTGGGAGATTCCATCATCCAAAACCGGTCAGAGCATAGCCGCAAGCCATGTGCGCGCGGCGTCGCGTTGCCGGCTCAGGGCACCGGCGGTTCATCCGCAGGCAGCTGCAGGTCCACCTGCAGGCGGCTGCCGTCGGCGCCGATGCGCTCGGCACGCAGGTAGTGATGGGCGCGCACCGCCGCCAACGACACAGGTGCGCGGCACGGCCCGCCCCACAGGCTCAGGCTGAAGCCCTGCGCCTGCAGCCAGCTGGTCAGGCGGTCCCAGAGCGGCTGCTCGGCAGCCAGCATCAGATCCAGGTCCGCCGGGCCGTCCGGCACCAGCGTCGGCGACTGCAACCAGCGCGCGTAACTGCCGTGCACCACCACCGGCAGGCCCAGCGCCTGCACCGCCTGCAGCAGTTGTGCCGCCTGCTGCAGGTCCATCCGGGTATGGCAGCGCTGGAAGATCAGCGCGTACTCGTGGCTGCGGTTGCTGCCGGTGCGCGCGTGGGGCAGCGCATCGGCCGGGCGCTGGTAGCACAGCACGCGCTCCTCGTGCAGTGTGAACAGGCTGCCCACCAGCCGCCCCAGGTCCCACGCCTGCGGCAGCAAGCGCCCGCCGATGCGCACGTTCTGGACCATGGCCACGCCGAATGCACCTGGCCGCATTCGCTGCCGTAGCGCGTGGAATACGGCGCGCATTCCCGCGAGATAGCTGGCGTAGTCGGCACTGGCGTACAGCTGGCCCGGCACTGTCTGCCCGCGCCACTGACAGCCGAAGTACGGCACGTTGGTCAGGCATAGATCGATCGCTGCCGCCGGCGCGGTGTGCACCAGGCTGCCGACCACGATCGGCACCGTCACCCCGTGCCGTTGCAGGCGCGTGCGGGCCAGCTGGGCGCGCCCGGCATCGATCTCCATGCCGTGCGTAGCGCGACCTTCGAAAGCCGCCGCCAGCAAGGTGCTGCCAAACCCGCAGAACGGGTCGAACACCTGCTCGCCCGGCTGGCTGAAATGGCGCACGAACGGCCGCATCTGGTTGACCCATCCGCAATCGCGCCCGTTGAGCGGATCGGCTGCCCGTAGATCATCGGGCAACGCCCAGGCCGCATCGTCCGCCGCCGGCGTCCACCAGCTGCGCTGATCGAACTCATCCATGGCGCGCTTCCGCCCCGGCGGCGTCCCACAACACATCTGCGTCCGGGTCCCAACCTGCGCACAGGCGCCCATTGGCAAAAAACACCAGCTTGTACACATCCCCGGTGGCGTGACGCGCATGCATGGCGGCATAGTCGGCGCTTTCGAATACCACCTGCATGCCGTCCGCGCTGCGCAGGCGCACATTCCAGAAGTAATACCCTTCGGTCATGCTGTCCAGCTGCCAGCGCGACCACCACGGCTGTTGCATGCACTCGGCCAGCAATGGCTCCACCCCGACGCGGTGCTGTGCGATGTAGCGCCAGGTGCCATTGCTGCGATACGCATCGTCCAGCCGCGACAGCTCACGGAAGATGACCTGCTGCGCACCACAGCTGCGTGCCCAGTCGATGTACTGCGCAACATCATCGGCACTGCACACACCGCCGCGTTGCACGATGCAGACCAGGCGTACCGGCAGACGCGCAGCCAAGCGGCGGGCCGTCTGCAGGAAGACGCCCGCATCGGCAACCGGCTCGCCGGGGCGGAAACGCATGATCGCATCGTTGCGCGCCTGCACCGGATGGTGGCGCGACAGCTCGATCCACGACAGGCCGAACTGCAGCAGTGCCTCGATCAGACGGCCGCCATGCACGCGCGCCAGACCGGCGCCGTTGCTGTACAGCACGCGCTGCTCGACCTGCGGACCCTCGGCGGTGGTCGACAAGGTCTGCAGCAGGGTCTGCAGCCAGTCCGGGTCGTCGGTCATTTCCAGACCGGACAACGAATACGACAACGGCACTGCATGCAGCAGCTGCAATACCTCACGCAGCTGCCTGAAGTATGCGGGCCCCGGGCGCAGCATCGACGCCGCCGGACCACTGCCGTGCTGGCGCAGGTTTTCCGAACAGAACCCGCAGCGTGCCGAACAGGGCCGCACCGACGCATACGGGGTGAACGTGATCGGCAATGCCGCGCGCAAGCGCCGTGCGCCGATCTGCAGCCGGTGCCAACGGCCGGCGTCGTCTTCCAGCGGCACGCGCTGCTGCAGGCTCGGTGCTGCGGCGCGCAGCTGCACCAGCAGTGCCGAGGGGGGCAATGCAGGACCCGTATCGCTGCAGGCGGGCATGCTCATGCCCGCCGGCAGGCCATCAACGGCGTGCAGCGTCGGCACGCGCGCGCACCTGCTCCAGCGTCCACTCCTGCTGCATTGCGCCGTTTTCCCACACCGTCACCAAGGCGTCCTCGCTCTCGGCATGGGCAGCCACTTCATCGAGCAACGCACTGCGATAGCTGCCGTCGCGACGGTCGCGCAGCAAGGTCAGCCGGCCACGCTTGCTCTGTTTGCCCTGGTCGGTGATCGGGTCCTTGTAGACATCGATCCACTGTCCGTCCACACGCACCGCCGAACACTTCAATGCGAACTTCTGCGTGTCGCGGTCCACCTTCTGCAGCAGCGCCCCGCCCATGCCGAAGGCAACATTGTCGGCGGCATAGCCGGCGGCAGTGATGCGCTCCAGAATCGCGCGCAGCGAGCTCGGGTTGATGCCATCGCCCTGGATCACCCGCACATAGTTGAGCAGCTTGTAGCCCTTGCCATTGACCTGATGCCCGAACGCCTCGTCCAGCAGCACCAGGCACTGCTCGACCACGTCCACCGGGTCGCCGGAGTCCGGACGGATCACCACCGTTGCGCCCGATGCAATGATCTCCTCGCGCAGGGTCGTGCCCCAATGTTCGCGAATGGCGCGGTAGATGTCGTAGCTGTCCGACACCACCGCCACGATCGATCCCGGGCGTGCGAACTGCGTCAGCATGTTGCGATACGCGTCCACCTCGCGCTCGCGGCCCCAGCTGGTGATGGTGCTGTGCTCGGCTGCCGGGATCGAATAGCCGGCCACCGGCGTGTGGTAATGCGCACGTGCCAGCAGCAACGCCGACAAGGTGTCGGTGCCGAGAAAATTCACCAGATGCGCGGCACCGCCCAAGGCAGCCGAGCCCAGGCTGGACACGCCACGCGCACCGAAATCATGCAGCTTGAATGGCAGCTGCCCTTCCGGATCGTCGCTGGTACGCTCCAGGTAATCGCGCACGGTCTGCTTGACCTGCCAGCTCACCGTGGCCACCGTCACCGGGTACCACACGCGTAACAACAGGGTTTCCAGATACGAGGGCACCCAGAACGCCTTGGCGTCGGTGGACTCGATGGTCATCAATACGTTGTGGGTGGGCACCACCGCGCCCTCGGGCACCGCGCGGATGCGGATCGGCAACTGCCCGCCCAGTCGGTCGACGATGTCGCGCCAGCCAGTTTCGTTGAACGGTTCGCCATGCGCGGCCAGCAATGCTTTCGCATCGTCGATATCGGCATGCGTCACCGGCCGGTTGATCGCTTCCTTCAGGATCGACTGCAACCCGAAGAATACCGTCTGGTCGTACACGCCACCGCGCGATTCGACATAGAAAAACGAGGCATCGGTGCCGGGCGGATATTGCAGCCAGTGGCTGGCCTTGTAGCTGTCGGTGTTGAGCAGCAGGTTATCGAGGTAATGCATGACGGAAGCTCCTTCGCGTCGGGTAACCAGCGGTCTGTCCGCCGGTGGGAGGTCGTGGATCAGGCAAGCCCAGCGCACCGTGTCGACGTCGGTCGGCGGCAGCACGCAGGCGATGGCAGTGCCCTCAGCCACGGCCCAGGAAAAATTCAAGAATATGCAGGTGGTCTTCGTACAGCCGCGGCCCCATCGCCATCACTTCGGCGATCGGAATCCAGCGCGCCTTGTCGGCATCGTCGCCGCCACGCACCGCAGGCAACTCCCCTGCGGGAAATTCGAAGTGGAACGCGTGGGTGATGGTGCGCCCGCGCAGACTGCGCTCTGGATGGTCGAATACCTGGCGGCCACGCAGGGAGCCCTTCAGCACCGGCACCGGCACCTTGAGCCGGGTCTCTTCGCGCAGCTCGCGCAGGCAGCTTTCCAGCAGGCCTTCGTCCTGAGCGATGAAACCGCCCGGCAGCGCCCACAGGCCCTTGCCCGGTTCGGCACGACGCCGCACCAGCAGCACGTGCCCCGAATGCACGACCACCGCATCGGTGGTCACGAAGGTCGGCGCATACGGCGCGTCCTTCCACGCGGCACGGTACTGCTCGATGAAGCGGTATTCGGCCACCAGCTGCGCATAACTGGGCGAGTTGCGCCGGAACGCTTCCAGCATGTCGTACACCGGCGCGGGCACATTGCCACGCAGCATCAACAGCCCGCCATGAAATCCGATGTCGCCGGCCTCGAACAGATAACGGCGTAATTCGGTGGCCGAGAGGGTGGCGGTGTGCTGCACATCTTCCAGCGGCCACTGCGGAAACTCACGCAGGTAATAGCTGCTGGCATCCTTGTCCATGCCGATCAACCCGATACGCGCATCCGGCGTGCCGCCATCGGCTTGCACGGCCTCGGCAACCTGACGCTGCACCTCGGCAATCCACAGGCTTTCGTTGTACAGATGGTCGCGCAGCGGACGCAGGATCAACCGTTCGCTCTCACCCGGCAATGCAGACTCGATCATCACCGCACGTTCGGCGACGGTCCATGGATTGCGGATGGTGCGAGGGGTGTCGGCCGAGCCGATCAACACGATGAGCTTGCGCGCCTTGCCCAGCGCGTGGCGGGCGACGGCGGCATGGCCGTTATGAAAGGGCTCGAAACGCCCGATAAACACGAGATAGTCGTACGGTGCTGCCATGAGAATCCCTCACGGTTGAGTGGTGAGGCCAGCGGTCTATCCGCAGGCCTGCAACAAATGCTACGCCGTTGCGCAGGGACGTCAAGCGTGCAGCTGCAGCGACGAACCCCACCGCTGCGCTGTCACGGCCGTCATCGTTGCTGGCTAGACTTGGCGTCTTGTTCATCGGGAATCTGCCTGCATGCCACGTCCGATCACACGCGCACTGACGCGCTGCCTCCTCGCCATCGCCCTGTTGTGCATTGCCTTGCCGGCACTGGCCGCACCGGTCATCGCACCGTTGCGCGTGATGTCGTTCAACGTGCGGGTTCCTGCCGACACCGAGGGCGACAAGCGCTGGCAGGTGCGTCGCAGTGCAATGGTCGCCTTGATCAGGCAGACGCATCCGGATGTGTTCGGGACGCAGGAACTGGTGAGCGAGCAGGCCAGCTACCTGGCTGCACAGCTGCCCAACTATCGCTGGTTCGGCCAGGGGCGACGCGGCGATGACAGCGACGAACACATGGGCGTGTTCTACGACACGCGCAAGCTCGATGTCGTGGACTCCGACAATTTCTGGCTCTCCGACACGCCAGAGGTCCCCGCCAGCATCACCTGGGGCAACGTGCTGCCGCGCATGGTGACCTGGGCATTGTTCGAACGGCGCAGCGACAAGCGTCGCTTCTACCTGTTCAACACGCACCTCCCCTATCGAGACGAAGACGAACCCGCGCGCGAACGCAGCGCGCAGCTGATCCTGTCGCGCATCGCGCAGCTTCCGAGCGAGATCCCGGTGGTGCTGACCGGCGACTTCAACAGCGACCCCGACAAGATCACCTACCCCACGCTGACTGCCGTGCTGGGCGATGCACGCGCAAAGGCGTCAAAACGCAGCGGACCGGAAAAGACCTTCCAGGATTTCAGCACTCACCCGACCCGGCGTATCGACTGGATCCTGTTCCGCGGGCTGACGCCAACGCAATTCGTCACGCTGGATGACCGCCCCGGCGGCGTGTTGCCGTCAGACCACTATCCGGTGCTCGCCGAGTTCGCCTGGCCGCGCTGAGCGCACGCACGCACGCGGGATTGGCCGGTCGATTGGTCGATTGGTCGATTGGTCGATTGGTTGATTGGTTGATTGGTTGATTGGTTGATTGGTCGATTGGCCGGTTCGCCGGTTCGCCGGTTCGCCGGTTCGCCGGTTGGTCGGTTGGTTGGTTGGTTGGTTGGTTGGTTGGCCAGCACGCTCGCTTACGGCGGCTGAATCCCTGCCTGCGCCGCACCTGCCTGCAACCATTCCAGCAAGGCCTGCAGGATCACCGAGGGCGTGTCGCGCCACACGATGGACAGCTCGCGCCGCGCCCAGGGTTCGTCCAGCGGCACGGCCACCAGCTGCTGGCTGACGCTGGAGCACGCCAGCGCGGCGCGCGGCACGATGGCCACGCCGATGCCGCGCGCCAACATGCGGCACAGCGTTTCGATCCCCGGAACACGCGCGCGGATACGAAGGTGCACGCCCGCCCGTGCCAGATGGGTGCGCAAATGGCGCTGCAGGGCGTTGTCCACCGATAACGCCAGCAACTGCATGTCGGTGAGATCGGCCAGCCGCAGCGCGGTCGCTCCGGCAAGCGGATGGCCGGCCGCAACCGCCACGATCAGGCGATCATGGCGCAATGGTCGCCGCTGCAGGCCGGTGAAATCCGCATGCCCGGCGACGACCGCCAGATCCGCACGCTCCTCGCGCACTGCATCGGCGGCCTCCTCGCTGCCCCATTCGGCCAGGGTCAGGTCCACCCGCGGATGCGCCAGCAGGAAGTCGGCCACGCATTCGGGCAGCCATTCCGACAGCGCCGCCGTATTGGCGGCCAGCCGCAGGCTGACCTGCCCGCCCGCGCCGTAATCGCCCAGTTCGGTACGCATCGCCTGCGCTTGCCGGGCCAGCGTGCGCGCGTGGCGCAGCAAGACCTGGCCGGCAGCGGTAAGGGTGACGCCACGCCGGCCACGCTCGAACAGCGCCGCGCCGACCTGCAGCTCCAGTGCGCGGATACGGGCGCTGGCGGCGGCCAGCGACAGCGCCACGCGGTCGGCACCGGCGGTGATGCTGCCGGTCTCGGCCACCGCCACGAAGATCCGCAAATCGACGAACTCCACTTGCATTGCGCACCCACAGCCTTCGGCGTGGACGAAGTCTGCCTCAAACAAAGACAGCTTGCCGTGTCGCCACCGCCGCCGGATCCTGCCCGGCATGACTGATGATCGATTGCACTGGGTCCTGATTGCGGGCGTGTTCCTGCTGGCTGGCGGGGTGAAGGGTGTCGCGGGGATGGGGCTGCCCACCGTGGCGATGGGCCTGCTGGGGTTGTGGCTATCGCCGAGCCAGGCAGCTGCGCTGTTGGTGCTGCCTTCGTTGGTGACGAATCTGCAGCAGGCCTGGGGACCGGCACCGGGGGCGCTGTTGCGGCGCATCTGGCCCTTGCTGACGCTGATGAGCCTGGGCACCTGGCTGAGCGTGGGCATCATGATCGGGGGCGACCCACGCAACCTGCGCGCCGGGCTCGGCGCCCTGCTGGTGGCCTACGCGTTGCTCGGGCTGGCGCGCTGGCAGTGGACGCTGCCATCCCGCCATGAACGCTGGGCCAGCCCGTTGACCGGCCTGGCCAGCGGCCTGCTCAACGGCGCCACCGGTGTCGTGGTGCTGCCGGTGGCGCCGTATCTGGCCGCGCTGGGGCTGCCTCGCGAGATGCTGATCCGCGCATTGGCAACCTGCTTCGGCACCGCAACGCTCGCGCTGGCCATCGCGTTGGTCTGGCACGGTGGCGTGCCGTTGTCGGCAGGGGTGCCGTCGCTGCTGGCCTTGCTGCCGACGGCGCTGGGGGTCTGGGCCGGCACCCGGGTCCGGCGGCGCATTTCCGCCGAGACGTTCCGGCGCGTGTTCTTCTGCACCCTGCTGCTTCTGGGCCTGCAGGCCTGCTGGCAGGCGCTGAGCTGAGACGCGGCAGGCCGTTGCCACTGTGCGGCCGGCGCGGTGCATTGGCCCAAAACAAACGCCACCGACAGGCGGTGGCGTTGGTCAGTCCTCGGTAGTGCGGGCTGTCAGTCCGCCCAGCGCCCCGGCGCTGTGGACTGCGGCAGTACCTGCGCCGACAGCGGCCGATCCTGCGCAAGCAGGCCCAGCGCGTCGGCCAGGATGGCCGCCGACTCATGCAGCAACGGATCCGGGCGCTTTTCTGCGGCCTTTTCGCGTGCAGTGTCCTTGACGATGTCGCGCTCGTTGCCGGTCAGCCCGTCGTCACTGTCATCGGCCAGCGGATCCAGCGGCAAACCCAGCTGCTTGCGGACCTGCTGACGATCCTTGCGCTGCTGGTCCTGCTTCTGCCGTTCGGCGACACGTTCGGCCTCGTTCAAGGAGATGTACTTCTTGGCCTTCTCATCGCGGAACTGCTTGACGTCTTCCTCCCACCACTGGAATTCCTTGTCGGCAGCGATGCGCGCGGTGTGCAGGGACTGCAGCTTGGGCAGCAGCGGCGCGAAGTTGCCGTACTGGGTGTGCGGCGCAGCGGCAATGCGCGTCCACGGCAGCGCGTTGTCGTAGGTGCTCTCGCCGAACTCGGTGGCATCCACGCTGGCCGGGAAGGCGATGTCCGGCACCACGCCCTTGTGCTGTGTGCTGGAGCCGCTCACGCGGAAGAACTGCGCGATCGTCAGCTTGACCTGCCCATAGCGCTGCCCTTCTGCGGCCGGCCAACGGTCCAGGTCGACGATGTTCTGCACCGTGCCCTTGCCGAAGCTGGTTTCGCCGATCACCAGGCCGCGACCGTAGTCCTGGATGGCACCGGCAAAGATCTCCGAGGCAGAGGCCGAACCGCGGTTGATCAGCACGCCCAGCGGACCGTCCCAGGCGACCTTCGGATTGCTGTCGCCATTGACCGTGACCCGGCCACCGGATTCGCGCACCTGCACCACCGGGCCCTGTTCGATAAACAGCCCGGTCAGCTCGATCGCCTCGTCCAGCGAACCACCACCGTTGTTGCGCAGGTCCAGCACCACGCCGTCGACCTTGTCGGTCTTGAAACCGGCCAGCAGCTTGGCCACGTCGCGGGTCGCCGAGGCATAGTCGGTTGCGTTGCGACGACGACCTTCGAAGTCCTGATAGAAGCCCGGCAGCTTGATGATACCGATGCGGCGTTCCGGCTCGCTGCCCTTGGCTGGCAAGGTGATGGTTTCGCCCTTGGCGGCCTGCTCGGCCAGACGCACCTTCTGCCGGGTCAGCGTCACCGTGCGGTGCTTGCCGTCGATACCGGATTCGGCCGGGATGTACTCCAGGCGCACCTGGGTGTCCTTGCTGCCGCGGATCTTGGCCACCACGTCATCGATACGCCAGCCGATCACGTCCTCGATCGCGCCATTCTTGGCCTGACCCACGCCGACGATGCGGTCGCCCGGCTTGAGCGTGCCATCCACCGCTGCCGGACCACCCGGGATCACCTCGCGGATCACCACCATGTCGTCCTGTTTCTGCAGCTGTGCGCCGATGCCTTCCAGCGACAGCGACATCTGCTGATTGAACGTCTCGGCCGTGCGCGGGGTGAAGTAATCGGTGTGCGGGTCGACGGCGTTGGTGTAGGCGTTGACGAAGAACTGGAACACGTCCTCGCCCTTGAGCTGCTTCACCGAATCGGCGAGCGCGGCATAGCGCTTGTCCAGCGTCTTGCGGATGTCATCGGGTTTCTTGCCGGCCAGCTTCAGCCGCAGCCAGTCGTTCATGACCGACTGGCGCCACAACACATCCAGCTGCTTGTCGTCGCTGGCCCACGGCACGTCCTTGCGGTCGTACTCGAACTTGTCGCTGCCGGTGAAGTCGAAGTCCTGCTTGAGCAGGTCGCGCGCGTACTTGACGCGCTGGTCCACGCGCTTCTTGTAAACCGCAAACACCTGGAACGCCGGTTCCAGGTTGCCGCCGCGCAGTGCGTCGCCCACACCGGCCTGCAACGGCGCAAAGCCGTCGATGTCGGTCTGGGTGAAGAACTGTTTACCGCCGTCCAACGTTTCCAGGTAGCGCTTGAACACGTCCTTGGACATCGCCTCGTCCAGGGTGCGCGGACGATACGCATAGCGGCTGTCGGACAGCAGGCCGTACACGAGTTTGGTGGCCGTTGCCTGTTCGGGCGTGGCGGCCGCGGGCAGCGCGGTATCGGCGCGCGCCAGCAATGCCATCGGAGTGGTCAACACCAGCGCCAGCAGGCCGGCCTTCATAGACGCAGAAACGTTGTAGGTCATCGAATGGCTCTCGGCACGGGGCCGACGAAAGAGAGGCGGTGAACGGATCAGACAGCATGACAGTGCCCAAAGTTGCTGGCGTTGTCATCCGCTGGCTGAATCAGCCTAGCGCCGGGCACGTAGCAGATTGTGAACGCGACCGTACCTTGCAACCGCGCGCTCCCGCGCCAAAAACGACACGGCCCCGTGCGATGCACGAGGCCGTATGGAAGCGCAAACGGTCTATTGGCTGGTCAGCCAGCAGGTCACCAGCGGCGATGGGCATCGCCCCCACCCAGGTGGGCTGGATGATCGGCGCCAAGGCCCCGACGCTGCCCGGGCGTACACGCTGCTTGGCTCAGGCAGCGACGCCTGCGCCGGCCGCCTGGCGATCGGCGTGATACGACGAACGCACCATCGGCCCGGAGGCGACGTGGCTGAAGCCGAGCGCGTTGCCGTACTCCTCCAGCGCCTTGTATTCCTCCGGCGTCCAGTAGCGCATCACCGGGTGATGGTGCGGGGTCGGCTGCAGATACTGGCCTATCGTGATCATGTCCACATCGTGCGCGCGCAGGTCGCGCAAGGTGGCCTGCACCTGCTCCATCGTCTCGCCCAGCCCCAGCATGATGCCGGACTTGGTGGCGATGGACGGGTGCTGCGCCTTGAAACGCTGCAGCAGGGTCAGCGACCACTGGTAATCGGCACCGGGGCGCACGTTCGGGTACAGGTCCGGCACGGTTTCGATGTTGTGGTTGAACACATCCGGCGGACTCAGGGCCAGGATCTCCAGCGCGCGGTCCATGCGGCCCTTGCCGCGGAAATCCGGGGTCAGGATCTCGATGCGGGTCTTGGGCGAACTGACCCGGATGGCCGAAATGCAGTCGACGAAATGCTGGGCGCCGCCGTCGCGCAGATCGTCGCGGTCCACGCTGGTCACCACCACGTACTTCAGGCCCATGTCGGCCACGGTGGCGGCCAGGCTGGCCGGCTCGCCGGCGTCCGGCGGCTTGGGCCGGCCGTGCGCCACGTCGCAGAACGAGCAGCGCCGCGTGCATACCTCGCCCAGGATCATGAAGGTCGCGGTGCCGTGGCTGAAGCACTCGTGGATGTTCGGGCAGCTGGCTTCTTCGCACACCGTGACCAGGCGGTTTTCGCGCAGCTTGGCCTTGAGGTTCTGCACCGCATTGCCGGAGGGAATCCGCACCCGGATCCACGACGGCTTGCGCAGCACCGGCGCATCGACGAACTGCACCGGCGAGCGATTGATCTTGTCGCCACCGACCTGCTTGACGCCGGTCTGCAGCGGCGCAGGCGCGACGGTGTCGCCGGAGACGACCTGCAAGGGAATGGAACGGGCGATAGGCTGGGTCATGACGGTACGGGCGCTCAGGCCGGAAGCGAAAGGTCGGGCAATGCGGAGACAGGCTGCAACACGAGACCGAACTGGCGCGCCAGCTGATCGAGCAGCACCGCCTTGACGGCGGCCATCCCGGAGGGGCCGCCCAAGTCTAGCACCGAGGTCACCCGCAGGCCCTGGTAGCCACACGGATTGATGCGGTGGAACGGCTCCAGGTCCATCGCCACATTGAACGACAACCCGTGGAAGGTGCAGCCGCGCCGCACCCGGATGCCCAGCGCGGCGATCTTGGCATCGCCCACATAGACGCCGGGCGCGCCGTCGCGGCGCTCAGCCGCGATATTCCACTCGTCCAGCGTGTCGATCAGCGCCTGCTCGATCTTGCACACGTAGTCGCGCACACCGATCTTGAGCCGGCGCAGGTCCAGCAGCGGATAGACCACCAGCTGGCCCGGGCCGTGATAGGTCACCTGCCCGCCACGGTCCACCTGCAGCACCGGGATTTCGCCCGGCGCCAGCACGTGCTCCGGCTTGCCGGCCTGGCCCAGCGTGAACACCGGCGCATGCTCGACCATCCACACCTCATCGGCGGTGGATGCATCGCGCGCGTCGGTGAAGCGCTGCATGGCGCGCCATACCGGCGCATAGTCCTGCCGGCCAAGGTCGCGCAGCGATGCGGGCGGCACCGACACGGCGGCCGGCGCCGCTTGGGTCGCTACAGCGTCCACTTCACTTCCGGGTGATCACGCAGCGCCTGATGCGCCGCGTCGAACTGCTCCCGGCTCTCGGCACGGAAGCCAATCTTGACCGAGACGTACTTGCCGCTGGACGAATGCTTCCAGCTGACGCTTTCCTCCAGCAGTTCCACGCCGGTCGCAGCAAGCAGACGCGGCAGCTCGGTTTCCAGACCGCGTTCGGCCGCGCCCATCGCGCTCAGCTCGAAGGTGCCGGGGAATTGAAAGCCGTGATCAGGGTTGTCGGTGCTGATATCCATCGCCCCATTATCGGGCCGGCAGTGGGTAAACCCAAGTCCACGCCGCCTGAAACGACGCGCGGAGCCATGTGCCGGGCACTGGCTCCGCTGCCTTGCCAGGCATTAACGCCTGGCTGGAACTGCCGGACCGCGGTGGCCGGAACGCGCGGCGACCATGCCCCATCGACCATGCCGCTGCTCAGGCGGCGGCACGTCACTCGACCATCTGTCTACCGGTCAGCGACTATTTGCAAGCGTATCGAACCGCTGCGTGAACTAGGCAGCGCAGCGGCCCGAGGACAGCACTTACTTGGACAGTTCGAGCATGGCCGAGGACACCCAGCCGCGGTTGCCCATCTCGTCTTCCACTTCCCACATCACCCCTTCCTTGGTACCGGTGGGATACAGCATCATGCCGGGCTCCAGCGTACGCACTGCTGCGCCGGTGCCCTTGGCATTGGCCAGCAACCGACCTGCACGCGTCACGGTGACCGCCTGCTGCGCGTTGGATGCAGCCGCGTTGCCGGACAGGCCGCCGAGCTGGCTGACGATATCGGTATAGGCCTGCAGATAGGCCAGGGTGATCACCTGCCCGATTTCGGTATTGGCGTAACCACCCGCACCGGCCGCGCCATAGTCGCCGCCACTGAACACGTTGCCGCGCGCCCCCCAGCCCAGGTCGGTCTTCTTGGCGTTGCCTTCGGCCATGGCGACCTGTTCGGACGAGCGCACGTCGGTGATGGTCAACACCACGTCTGCCGTCTTCTTGCTGAGATTCAGACCGCCTACCAGGTTGCCGGCATTGCCGCCCACCAGGCCACCCAGCATGCCGGCAATGGCGCTGCCGCCGGCATTGCGGTTCTGCGAAATGAGGTCCGGCGTCATCACGTAGTCGGCCGCGCGAATCTGGCCCTTGCCGACATTGGAACGTGCACGCAGATCGCCATTGGCCGCCATCTCGCGCTCGCGCTGCGATGCCGCCATGCCGGCGCCACGGTCCACCAGGGTGAAGCAGCGGGACTTGTTGACGAACACCTTGATCAACTTGGACGGCGCCGGCAGTTGCTGACCCGACCACCAGTTGACCGCGTCTTCCGGCTCGATCACCGACAGGCTGCCGAGCGGCTTGGCGCACACCGGAATCTGCGCGGCGGCCTCCTTGCGCTGGTCCTGTGCAGAGCCTTTGAAGGCATCCTTGAAGCCGGCCGATGCCGGCGCGCTGACGCCGCTCAACGCAACACCCAGCATGCCCGACAGCACTGCCGCGCTTACAGAAATAGTCTTGCTCATAAGTAGTCCCCTAACACCTGCGCTGCCGTCGGCGAACGCGATCCGTTGGTGATGAGATGGCCTGCAAAGGCCGCCGTTCCTTGGGGCGTTTCCCCCGGGGGCGGATCATATGCTATTCGCGCCGGCTTTTCATGGCTCGGGCGTGCGGTTCCGACCACCTCGCAAATGGAACGCACCGGTGCCAGCAGCTTTTGCTACAGCTCGGTCATGCAGGCGCATGATGGCGCGCACTTCACGCGGCACAGCCGTGTACCCAGGCACCTTTGCCGAACCAGGTCACTCCTTACTCCCCAGGTCCTCCATGCTCCGACCGCGCGCGTTGTCTGTTGCCTTGTTGCTCTCTCTTACCGGGCTGTCGCTGCCGGCCCTGGCGGCGGATCAATGCGATTCGAGCCGGCTGGGGCGTACGCCGCCGGCGGTGAATTTCCGGGTCGACAACGACCTGTTTGGCGGCGAGGACCAGGACCAGGGGTATTCCAACGGTGCCGTGCTGACCCTGGTCTCGCCCAACCTGGTCGATTACACCGACGACCCCTGCCTGCCGCGCACCGCGCGCTGGGTCAATAGCTATCTGGAACGCCTGCATCCGGGCGAGTTCGACCAGCAGAACATGGTGTTCTCGATCGGCCAGGCCATCTTTACCCCGACCGACTACACCCGCCGCGACGTGATCCCGGACGACCGCCCGTATGCGGGCATCCTGCTGGCAAGCTTCGGCTACAACGCCCGCAACGATGCCCACCTGCGGACCACCCAGCTGCAGATTGGCGTGGTCGGCCCGTGGGCCTTTGCGCAGGAGGCGCAGGATGCGATCCACGACGCGCTGGGCGACGAGAAATTCCAGGGTTGGGACAACCAGTTGCATAACGAGCCGCTGATCAACCTGGTGCACGAACGCATGCGTCGCTGGCCGGCGGACGCCAGCGGTAATGCCGGCGGCTTCGGCTGGGACTTCATCTCGCACTGGGGCGGTTCGCTCGGCAACATGGCCACGCATGTGAACGCAGGCGGCGAAGCGCGCTTTGGCTGGAAGCTGCCGGACGACTTCGGCAGCACGCCCACCCGGCCGGCCGGCGAGAACACTGCGCCAAGTCGCTTGGGACGCGCCAGCGGCTGGTCGGGGCATGTGTTCCTGACCACCGATGCGCGCTGGGTGATCCGCGATATCACCCTGGACGGCAACACCTTCCGCAACAGCCACAGCGTGGACAAGCGCCCGTTCGTGGGCGACGTCGGCTATGGCCTGGCGGTGATGTACGGCCGCTGGAAATTCGCCCTCGCCCGCTACCACCGCACCCGCGAATTCGAGACCCAGCGCGAGACGCCGGTGTATGGCAGTTTCACGATCAGTCGGATGCTTTGAGGGCTGGGATTGGGGAGTCGGGATTGGGGATTCGTAAGAGCGGGCTGCTGGTGATTCGCCGCTCGTGCTTGCCGATGCTTAACCTCGCAATCTTGCCTGAGATCGGTAGGATGCCGGTTAGTCGGATATCGTGAGGGCGGGGATTGGGAGCCGGGATTGGGGATTTGTAGGAGCGGGTTGCTGATGATTCGCTGCTGCCCTGGCCTTTACCAATCCCGAATGCCGAATCCCCAATCCCGCAAAGAAAAAGCCGGCTTTCGCCGGCTTTTTCTTTGGATCACTCTGATTCCCACCACATCCAGAACGCGTCCCATAGGCGCTTGAAGAATCCACCCTCCTCGACCGCGTTGATGGCGACCAGCGGGGCCTGGGCGATGATCTTGCCGTCCAGGCTGACCTTCACCGTGCCCACCTGCTGGCCCTTCTTGATGGGCGCCTGCAGATTCTTCGGCACTTCCATGCTGGGCTTGAGGTCGTTGTAGCGGCCGCGCTGCAGGCTGACCAGCAGCGGCTGTGCCACGCCCAGCTGCACTTCGTCCTGTTGTCCTTTCCACACCTTCTGCTGGGTCACGACCTTGCCGGGCGCGTACAGGCTGTGGGTTTCGAAGAAGCGGAAGCCCCAGTTGAGCAGGGCCAGGCTGTCGGTGGCGCGCTGCTCTTCGGAGCTGTCGCCCATGACCACGGCGATCAGGCGCTGGTCGCCGCGCTTGGCCGAGCTCAGCAGGCAGTAGCCGGCCTCGGAGGTGTGGCCGGTCTTGATGCCGTCCACCGCCGGGTCGCGCCACAGCAGCCGGTTGCGGTTGCTCTGCTTGATGGTGCCGACCTGGAATTCCTTGATCTTGTTGTAGGCGTACGTCTCCGGGTAATCGCGCACCATCGCGCGGCCCAGCATGGCCAGATCGTAGGCGGTCGAATGGTGCCCTTCGGCGCTGAGCCCGTGCGCATTGACGAAGTACGAGTTCTTCATGCCGATCTTGGCGGCGTAGCTGTTCATCAGCGAGGCGAAGGCTTCCTCGCTGCCGGCCACGTGCTCGGCCAGGGCGATGGCGGCATCGTTGCCGGACTGGATCGCCATGCCCTTTTCCATGTCTTCCAGACGCGCGGTCTGGTTGACCGGGAAGCCGCTGTAGCTGCCGTCGGTGCCGGCGCCGCCCTCGCGCCAGGCGCGCTCGCTCATCATGACTTGGTCGTCGCGGGTGACCTTGCCGTTCTTGATTTCAGCGGCCACCACGTACGAGGTCATCACCTTGGTGATGCTGGCCGGTGCCAGCTGCTGGTGGATGTTTTCGCCGGCGAGTACCTGCCCGGTGGCGTAGTCCATCAGGATCCAGGACTTGGACACGGCCGGCGCCGGCGCGGGTGGGACCGGCAATGCAGCCTGTGAGGCCGGCGCGGTAGCCGCAGCGGGCGTCGGCTGCGGCGCAGGCGTCTGGGCGCAGACCAGGCCGAAGGCGAACGTGGCCACGGCAGCGGCGGCGAAGCGGAATTTCATTGAAGAACGACTCCTGACGGGCCCGAAGGCTGGGTAATGCGAAATTGTAAGGCGCCACGGCGATCGGGGCGATGCGCGAAGGTGCGAGCGCGCTTGCACAGTTCAGTGTCCGCGCGCCCCATACTGCGGGTGGCACGCCGCAGACGATGAGTGGGCGACGCTGGAAACCACCGCATCGCACGCGGGGCGAGTGTATTCAACGGGCGTGCCAGGCGATGGCACACCCGCGCAGCGGCGCTCAGTTGGCGACGATCTGCGGCCGCCCGAAGCCCAGCCCTGCAATCCGCTGGGAGATTTCCGACGCATTGGCATGATCGCGGGCATTGACGCGCAGGCGCCACAGGGTACGGCCACCGCTGACGATGTCGCTGACGCTGGCACCGGCGATGCCGGCCGAGGCCAGCTGCGACAGTGCGCGGTTGGCGTTTTCACGGCTGGCGAAGCTGGCCACCTGCAACAGGATGTCGCCCAGCGCCGCTTCGGCCACGCTTGGCGCCTTGGCCGGGACCTGGGCCGGGGTCTGCGCGGTCTTGAGCGGACGCGCGGGCGCGCTGTCCGGCGCCTTGACTGCCGCAACGGCGACCGGTGGTGCTGCCGGCACGGGAGCGGTGGTTGCGCCAGCCGGGCGTGGGGTCGCGGCGGCGGGCTTGCCGGTGGCCACGCGCACGCCCTGCGATTTCATCCACGCATCGAAGTTGTCGGCATTGCCGGGCTGACGCGAGTCGGCCACGCGATAGCGCCAACGCTCGCCGGCGGCCGTGACCGGCGCCGCCGCCGATGCGGCGACCGGCGCGGCAGCCGCTGTTGCAGTGCCTGCCGCAGCTGCGCGTGGCGGCACGGTGCGTGTGGGCAGCCGCTGCACCAGGCCATCGATCTGGCTGGCGCTGGCAGCCGGCCGCGCGCTGGCAATCGCGGCGTTCCCCGGTGCCTGGCCACTGCGGCGCTTGGCGAGCAGATTGCCGTTGTCGGCTTCGGTCAGGCCACGCACTTCGACGTTGCCGGTGCCCTTGCCGGTAATGCCCAGCTTGACCGCGGCGGCGTAGCTCAGATCGATCACACGGCCGTCGTGGAACGGGCCACGGTCGTTGACGCGCACCACCACCGACTCGCCGGTGTCGGTGTTGGTCACCAGTGCAAAGCTCGGCAGCGGCAGTGTCTTGTGCGCGGCGGTGAAGGCGTACATGTCGTAGACCTCCTTGTTGGAGGTCAGCCGGCCGTGGAATTTGTTGCCGTAATACGAGGCGGTGCCGCGCTCGACATAATCGCCGGGGTTGTCCATCACCACGTAGCGCTTGCCCAGCACTTCATACGGCGAACGGTTGCCGACCGCCGAGCGCGGCTCGTTGGTGACCAGCGGCTCGGGGATGCAGGCCACGTTGGGCACATGGTCGGGCGTACTGTCCTTGACCCCGGGCTTGTACAGGCCGCCGGCGGTGTAGTCGCCACGCGTGGATGGGTCTTCCTTGGCGGCAGCGTATGGCGAGGTGGATGGGCAGCCGGTGGCCACATAAGCCGGCCCCTTGCCTTCGACCTTGACGCCCTTGACCGCGCCGCCGCCGGCGTTGCCCGCGCTTTTCTTCGGTGCGCTGCTACAGGCCGCCAGGCCGAGCATCAGCGCTATCGGGATCAGCCACTTGGGGCCTGTCGTGCTGTTCATGCCGGGGGTAACTCCTTGCCGGCGATGGCCTCGGACAGCTGGAACACGGCCATCGCGTACATCTTGGAAATGTTGTAGCGGGTGATTGCGTAGAAGTTCTGGAAGCCCAGCCAGTACTGCTTGCCGTTGGCATCGTCCAGGCTGATCGGGGTGGCGGTGCTGCCGGCCACCACCGGCGCGCTGGGGTGATACCCACGCGAGGACAGGTCGGCCAACGTGTACACCGGCGACCAGTCGGTGGGATTGAATTCTTCGTGGCCGACGGCCAGTGTGGCCGGCACGGCGACCTGCCCACCGCGTACCCAGCCGCCCTTCTTGACGAAGTAGTTGGCGATGGAAGCGAACACGTCGTTGTAGTCGGTGAACAGGTTGCGCTTGCCGTCGGCATCGCCATCGACGCCGAACTGGCGGTAGCTGGACGGCATGAACTGGCCCATGCCCATCGCACCGGCGTAGCTGCCGATGAGGGTGGTGACATCGAGTTGCTCTTCTTTGCCCAGCGCGAACAGCTGGCCGAGCTCATCGCGGAAGAACAGCTCGCGGCGCACTTCGCGCTCGAGCTTGGCCGGGTCGCCACTGCGCGGGTAGCGGAACGCCAGCGTGTACAGCGCATCCAGCACGCGGTATTTGCCGGCATTGCTGCCATAGCTGGTTTCCACGCCGATGATGGACACGATGACCTGCGCCGGCACGCCGGTGGCGGCTTCGACCTTGCTCAGCTCGGCGCGATGCTCGGCGAGGAACTTGCGCCCCCCGTCGATGCGCGCCTGGGTGATGAACATCGGACGGTATTCGTTCCACGGCTTGACCCGCTCGGCCGGGCGCGACATGGCGGTGACGATGGCGTCCTTGAACTGGGCCTGGGCCAGGGTCGCTTCGATCTGCGTGGCATCGAGGCCGTACTTGGCGGCGGTGTCGCGCACGAAATTGGCACGCGCGATCTCGAACGGCACCGGGGTCAGATCCACCGGCGGCAAGGCAGGTGCCTCGGCGGCAGCGCTGGCAGGCACGGCAGCTGCAACCGGGGCAGCAGGCGGCTTGGCCGGGGGCGCACTGGCGGCCGGCGGCGGGGACGGAGGACTGGGCTGGGTCGCACAGGCGACAAGGCCGAGGGTGAGCAGGCAGGTCAGAGTGCGTCGAATCATCGGCCGAGGGTAACAGACATCGGATGAACTTCTGGCAATAAGACCATGAAACGAAAAGACTTTAGCCAAAGTCAAGGGCGGCCGCAGCAGTGGGGGTGGTTTTGTTGGTTCGGGATTCGGGAATCGGAAATCGGGAATCGGGAATCGGGAATGGGGAATGGGGAATGGGGAATGGGGAATGGGGAATGGGGAATGGGGAATGGGAATGGGGAATGGGGAATGGGAATGGGGAATGGGAATGGGGAATGGGGAATCGGGAATGGGGAAACGGATCAGAGGATGGGCGCGACGTGCGGGGCGGTGTTGCGTCCGGTTTGGCGACGTAGCGCGCGCCGCGTTGTGGGTGGAGGCGATGCCTGTACGGGTCGCTGCTTCAGCGCGCAGCGATGGGGATGGTTGCCTGGCCGCGGTGCTTGCCGGCAGCCGGCCGATACCTAACCGCTGGCGGCATGGGTCGATGGCGGCCTCGATGATTCGATCCAGGTAATGGGTCAGGCGCGACCGGCCCGGCGGCCGCGCCTGACTCTCAGCTCACAGCGCGGGGAAGCGCGGTGCGCCCGAGCAGGTGGGCACCGCACCGCCCACTTGCACCGGGGCGGTGGTGACACCGTTGCCGGTGGGCGTCAGCGTGCTGTTGCTCAGCCCGATCCGGGCATTGCTGGCGGTGACCGTGACCGAGGCGCTTGCCGTGGCCACATTGGCCAACACCAGATCCAGCGGGGTCTGTGCATCGTAGCCGCGCAGGATCCAACCCTTGCCGCCGGCGTCGTTGGCACTGCGCAGGCCATCGACCACGATGTCGCTGAAGGTCGGTTTGGTGCCGCTGCTGCCGCCGGCATAGAACGGGTTAATCACCAGCGGGCTGGTGACGCCGTACAGACAGGTACTGCGGTAGGTCACCTGGCTGACCGGCCCGCCCTTGACGATGCTGGTCTTGATGCGCAGGCCGCTGTTGTCGGTGCTGCGATTGCCCGCATCGTCGGTGGAGACGAGTGCGTTGTTGTCGACCAGCACGTTGCTGACGCCGGACATCACTTCGCTGCCGATGGAAATGCCATGCGTGCCGTAACAGCGGCTGTTGCGCACGGTGATGTTGGCCGACTTGGAGGCGATGGTCTTGATCGCCACGCAATCGTCGCCGCCCATCACATCGCTGTCGTGGATGGTGGCGTTGACCACGCTGTCCAGATCCAGGCCGTCGGTGTTGGGACTGGTGGCCGGCGACTTCACCCGCACGCCCCAGATGGTCAGGCCATTGACGATGTGCGAGAAGAAATGGAAATACGCGGCATTGACCAGATTGACGTTGTAGAGCGTGAACTGGCTGGAGTTTTGCACCTTGATCAGGTCCGGGCTGTTCTGCACCTGACCGGCCGCCTTGGCGTTCTCGCCGAACTCCCACCAGGTGGTGCTCTTGCCAAGCATGACCTGATCGCCACGGCCGTCGATGGTGCCTTGTCGCCCGTCGGTGCGGATGCCCATCACGCCTGAGTTCGCACCCTTGACGCTGATCAAGGGCACGCACCCGCCGCTCTTGGAGCCGGCGCTGCCGCAGCCGCTGCCGTAATCGGCCGGGTTGCGCGAGCCGTACAGGGTCACGCCCTGATCGATGACCAGGGTGACGCCAGTGGGAATCGTCAGCGGGCCGGTCAGAAAGGCGTTGCCACTGCCGCCGGTGAGCAGCACCGCGCCGTTCTTGCAGGCGCTGAGTGCCGCCTGGATGGTCTTGGTATCGGGCGGCGCACTTTCCAGCGCCGCATCGAACAGGTGCCCGGTCGGTGTCAGGTGGGCGGGCAGCGACGAACACACGGTTGGAATCGTCGGTTGCGCGACCGCGCGGGTATCGCCGGTGGCAAAGGTAACGGCGCCCGCCTGCGCGCAAAGCGACAGGCAGACACCGCCGATGGTGGCGGTTAGCAGTTTCATGGAAGAGGTCACCCGAATGAGGAATGGCGCGCGCCTGTGCAGGCGAGGCGACGCGGCCGCCAACGCTGCGGCGGCCAGGCGGACTCTACGAAGCGCTGTGCCCGCATGCAGCAGGCGCGCGAACCCGGCACCGCACGAACGAAGCAGGCCTACGCCGGTGTCGCGTCGTTGCAATGCACTGCGCAAAAACGCGATGCGCCCGAAAACGTGTCAGCGTTTGACATACGCCTGTCGCATCGATCGACGCTGCGGGATTGCATGCGCCGAGTACCCGAGGACACGCGCACGGCATTGGCGCAACGCGGCGACACTCCCGCATCAATACCCGTGCACCGGCCGGTGCGTCTTGACCGCCATCACCAGCCCAAGGCCGGCCAGCAGCGACACCGCCGAGGTGCCGCCGTAACTCATCAGCGGCATCGGCACGCCCACCACCGGCAACAGGCCGGAGATCATGCCGCCGTTGACCAGCACGTAGACGAAGAACGCCAGGCCGGTGGCGCCGGCGACCAGGCGCGAATAGGTGTCGCGCGCCTGCGAGGCGATCCACAGGCAGCGGCCGATGACGATGAGATACAGGGTGAGCACGGTGGCCACGCCGATCCAGCCGAATTCTTCGCTGAGCACCGAGAACGCAAAGTCGGTGGTCTGTTCGGGAATGAAGTTCAGATGCGATTGCGAGCCCAGCCCCCATCCCTTGCCATCCAGCCCGCCAGAACCAATCGCGATCTTGGACTGGATGATGTTCCAGCCGGCACCGAGCGCGTCGTTTTCCGGGTTGAGGAACATCATGATGCGGTCCTTCTGGTACGGGCGCAGCAGCCAGAACCAGGCCACCGGCGCCGCCGCCGAGACACCGCCCACGCCCACCGCCACCCACCACCACGGCAGGCCGGCCAGCAGCAGCACGAAGACGCCGCTGGCGGCGATCAGCACGCCGGTGCCGAAGTCCGGCTGCAGCATGATCAGCGCGGTGGGCACGCCGATGATCATGCAGGTGACCAGCACGGTGGAGATGCGCGGCGGCAGCGGCATGCGGTGCAGATACCAGGCCGCCATCATCGGCAGGCTGATCTTGAGCAACTCGGCCGGCTGCAGATAGAACACCTTCAGGTCCAGCCACTGGCGGCCGTATTTACCCGTACCCAGCGCGAATACCGCCAGCAACGGCAGCATCGACAGGCCGTACACCCACGGCGTCCAGGCACGCAGGCGCAGCACCGACATGCGCGAGATACCCCACATCGCGGCCACGCCGATGGCAAAGCGCACGCCTTGCGCCATCACCAGGTGATCGCCATTGGCAGCGCCGCCGGCGCTCTTGAGCACTGACAGGCCGATCACCATCAATGCACCCAGCGCCAGGCACAGCACCCAGTCCAGGCTGCGCGTGAAGCGCGCGGCCATGTCCACCAGCCAGCGCAGGATGTCAGTCAATGGTCGGTCTCCTGCACCGCGTCCGGCACGTCCGGCACCACCGGTTGCGCGGGCGTGTTGGGGTCCAGCGCAACGGCGGCCTGGCCGATCACCACCGGCAGCTCGTCCAGCGTGGCGGCGGCCGCGTCGCCGGCTGCGCGCGCGTCGGTGGCGCCGGCTTCGAACTGGTTGATGCCCACCGCGGTCATGCCCAGCTCGCTGTCCAGCGGCAGGATGCCGGCCGGCATCTTGCCCAGCAGCCAGGCGTCGAAGATCTTGCGTGCGATCGGCGCCGCCGAGCTGGTGCCGAAACCGCCGCCCTCCACTGCCACCGCCACCGCGATGACCGGGTTGTCGGCCGGTGCGAAACCCACGAACAGGCCACGGTGACGCAGATGCAACGGCAGGCTGCGCGGGTCCACCGCTGCCACGCCCTTGCGGCTGACCACCTGTGCGGTACCGGTCTTGCCGGCCATCTGATACGGCGCGCCGGGGGTGATGGCGTAGCCGGTGCCGCCCGGGCGCATGGTGTCCATCATGCCCTCGCGCACCACCTGCAGATGCGCCGCGCTCGGGCTGATCGGCTTGCCCGGCGGCTGGATCATCGGCTGCCAGGGGTGATCGAAGCCGGTGCGCTGCTCCAGCACCAGGTGCGGGCGCAGCAGCAGGCCACTGGCGATACCCGAGACGCCGCGCACCAGCTGCAGCGGGGTCACCTTCCAGTCGCCCTGGCCGATGGCGATGTTGACGGTGTCGCCCGGGTACCAGCGTTCCTTGCGGGTCTTGTACTTGTAGGCCGGCGACGGCAGGATGCCGCCGATCTCGCCCAGCAGGTCCACCCCGGTGGGCGCGCCAAAGCCGTATTCGGCCATGTAGTGGTCGAAGCGCTCGATGCCCATGTCCACCGCCAGACGGTAGTAATAGGTATTGACCGACTGGGCGATGGACTTGCGCAGGTCGGTCCAGCCGTGCCCGCCGCGGTGCGAATCGCCCCAGCCGCGGCTGACGCCGGGCAGGTAGAACATGCCGGTGGACAGCACGCGGTCTTCCGGCCGGCGCAGGCCGCTGTCCAGGCCGGCCAGCGCGATCAGCGGCTTGAGCGTGGAGCCTGGCGCCACGCCCCCCAGCACCAGCCGGTTGAACTGCGGCCGCGACGGATTGTCGTTGAGCATCTTGAAATCGGTATGCGAGATGCCGTTGACGAACAGGTTGGGGTCGTAGCTGGGCAGGCTGACCATGCCCAGGATCTGGCCGGTGCGCGGGTCCATGGCAATGGCCGCACCTTCGTGCTCGCCGAACGCGGCCACCATCGCGCGCTGCAGGTCGGCATCCACCGACAGGCGCAGGTCGGCACCGGATTGCGGCGCGACCCGACCGACAGTGCGGATCGCCCGCCCCTGCACATTGGTTTCGACCTGCTCGTAACCGACCTGCCCACGCAGGTCCTGCTCGTAGTAGCGCTCCAGGCCGGACTTGCCCATGTGGGTGAGCGCGGCATTGCCCTCGCCCAGCACCGCCAGGTCCTTCTCGTCGATGCGGCCGACGTAGCCGATGATGTGCGCGAACAGCGGGCCGTACGGGTAGCGCCGGGTCAGGTACGGCTCCAGCTCCACACCGGGGAAGCGCCAGCGCTCCACCGCAAAGCGCGCCATTTCCTCATCGCTCATGCGCAGCTTGAGCGTGACCGGCAGGAAGCTGCGGCGAGCCTTGCGCTCGCGGTTGAAGCGTTCCAGATCCTCCGGCGCGATCGGGATCACCTTGCCCAGCGCGGCCAGCATGGCGTCCATGTCGGCCACCTTGTCCGGGGTCACGTCCAGACGAAAGGCCGGCACGTTTTCGGCCAGCAGCCGGCCGGTGCGGTCGTAGATCATGCCGCGCCCGGGCACCACCGGCTTGGGCTTGATGCGGTTGGCCTCCGAGCGGGTGGCGTAGACCTCGTGGTCGAGCACCTGCAGCTTGAAATACCAGCCGCCCAGCCCGACCAGGCAGATCACCACCATCACAAAGCCCAGCACCGCGCGACGACGGAACTGCTCGGCCTCGGCGTGCGGGTTCTTGGGCTGGCGACGGCCGTGCATGGGCTACTTCTTGCTCCGCTTGCCCAGCCGCACCGCATCCAGCAACACGAACAGCGGCGGCCACAGCGCCATGCCCAGCAGCGGCGCCCACCAGTAACTCCACGGCAGGGTCGGCTCGCCGACTGCCAGATGGACCGCCGAGGAGACGATGCGGTCGTTGAGCAGCAGCCCACCGATCGCCAGCGCCTGCTGCGACACCGGGAAGAAGCGCATCCGCGCGCGGAAGCGCTGCAGGATGAAGGTCATGATCACCAGCCGCAGCGCCTGCTCGCCGAGCAGCCCGCCGTACAGCAGGTCGGCCAGCACGCCGGCCACGAAGGCCACGCCCAATCCAACCCGGTCCGGCTCCTCGATCACCCAGTAGGCCAGCACCAGCGCCAGCCAGTACGGACGCAACGGCTGCACCACGGCCGGCAACGGCAGCAGCCCCAGCACCAGCGCGATGAAGATGCTGGCCGGCAGGATCCAGGTGTTGCGCATGCGGGTCATTGGTCCGTCTCCGTTGGAGACGGACGGGACTGGGGAGTCGGGAATCGGGAATCGGTAGGAGCGGTGCTCTGCGGCGGTGAGGCGCGGTTGCCACCCTGCTGTGGAGCCGGGCGGGAATCGGGAGTCTGGTTTCTGGCGAGGTTCGACGCGAAAGGAGCGGCGGGCACATTGGCCTGACGGCTGGACGCCGGCGCGCCTGTCGTCGGACGTGCCGGATCGATCACTGCATTGGAAACCCCGCCCGCCGACGGACGCGCTGCTGCGCTCATCGGCGCGTTCGCTGGCCCGGTAGTGGCAGCGGGCACCGCGTTGTTGTTGCTGTTGCTGTTGCTGTTGCCATTCCCGATTCCCGACTCCCCATTCCCCATTCCCGGCACCACCCGCAGCGGCTTGCCCGCGCGCAGCAACAGCACATCGCGGCCACGATCGAGCTTGGCTGCCGGGGTGAGTTCGCCGACCAGGAAGGCGTGGGTGTCGTCGGGATGCAGCTCAGAGACCTTGCCGACCGGGAAGCCGGCCGGGAAGCGGCCGCCCAGGCCGGAGGTGACGATCTCATCGCCCACCTGCACGCCGGCGCTCAACGGGATGTCGCGCAGTTCCAGGCGGTCGCCGCGACCGTAGACGATCAGGCGCACGCCGTTGCGCGCCACGCTGACCGGCACCGCATGGTCGGGGTCGGTGAGCAGCAGCACGGTGGAATGCAGCGGAGTCACTTCGATCACCTGCCCCATCAGGCCGCCGGCATCGATCACCGCCTGGCCCATCAGCACGCCGTCGCGGCTGCCGGCATCCAGCAGCAGGCGCTGCCGGGTGGGGTCCAGGTCGATATCCAGGATCGGCGCCAGCTGCACGTCCAGGCCGCGGCGCTCGGCCACGTTGAGCAGTTCGCGCAGCTGCGCGTTGTCCAGCGCAGCGGTCTGCAGCCGGGTCAGGCGCGCGTTGGCCACCAACAGCTGATTGCGCAGGTCGCGGGTTTCTTCCACCAGTTGCGCATGGGTGGCGGCGTTGTCGCGCACCTGCGAGCCGATCCGCCCTGGCAACCCGGCCACCGCCCAGATCGGCTGGATCAGCAGATTGGCCTGCAGGCGCACCTGGCTCAGCCAGCCCCCGCGACTATCGAGCGCGATCAGGGTGATCGCCAGCACCAGATAGACCAGCAGCCGCAGCGTGGAGGTGACTTCGCCCGGGCGGGAGGCGACGGGAGGACCGGCGTAGGAGGGCACTTTCAGGGCCGGGATTGGAGATTCGGGAGTGGGGATTCGGGGAGCATTTGGCTGGCCCCGAGACGAATGCGGCTAAACACGTGAATCAGCGGGACTGCGCGGCAGTCCCGCCGGGCCGTAGGCAGGAACCGCCTTTGCGAATCCCCAATGCCGACTCCCGAATCCCGAACGCATCACTCCGGCGCGAAGAACTCATTGCCATGCATGTCCACCAACTCCAGCGCACGACCACCGCCGCGGGCCACGCAGGTGAGCGGGTCGTCGGCCACCTGCACGTGCAGGCCGGTTTCTTCGGAGATCAGGCGGTCCAGGTCGCGCAGCAGCGCGCCGCCGCCGGTGAGCACGATGCCGCGCTCGGCCACGTCGGCACACAGTTCCGGCGGGGTCTGCTCTAGTGCCAGCTTGACCGCGGAGACAATGCCCGACAGCGGCTCGTGCAGCGCTTCGAGCACTTCGTTGGAGTTGATCTTGATCATCTTCGGCACGCCCTCGGCGAGGTTGCGGCCGGAGATTTCCATCTCCTGCACCTCGTCCTGCGGGTAGGCGCAGCCGATCTGCAACTTGATGCGCTCGGCGGTGGCTTCGCCGATCAGCATGCCGTGGTTGCGGCGCACGTAATTGGTGATCGACTCATCGAAGCGGTCGCCGCCCACACGCACCGACTGCGAATACACGATGCCGTTGAGCGAGATCACCGCCACTTCGGTGGTGCCGCCGCCGATGTCGATGACCATCGAGCCGCGCGCCTCGGTCACCGGCATGCCGGCGCCGATCGCGGCAGCCATGGGTTCTTCGATCAGGTACACATCACGCGCACCGGCCTCTTCCGCGGATTCCTTGATGGCGCGGCGCTCTACCTGGGTGGAGCCGGCCGGCACGCACACCAGCACGCGCGGGCTGGGGCGCAGGACGCGCGACTTGTGCACCTTCTTGATGAAGTGCTTCAGCATTGCCTCGGTGTAGGTGAAATCGGCGATGACGCCGTCCTTCATCGGGCGGATGGTGGTGATGTGACCAGGCGTGCGGCCAAGCATCTGCTTGGCCTCAGCGCCGACCGCCGCCACCGAACGCGTGCCGCCGATTGCGCGGTCCTGACGCACCGCCACCACCGATGGCTCGTTCAGCACGATGCCCTGCCCGCGCACGTAGATCAGCGTATTGGCCGTGCCCAGATCGATGGACAGGTCGTTGGAGAACATGCCGCGCAGTTTCTTGAACATCGAGGGAGTTGGTCCTGGGTAAGTCGCGCGCCCGGCCGCCAGCGTGGCGAAATTTTGGGCAGAAAACGAAGTCGGCTAGCCTAGCAATCCCCCCCGGGGTGAGCAAGGAAAAATCGGATCTGCCGGCCCGGTTTTCATGTGCCGGTCACGCCGGCCATGGCACGCGGTTGTGGCCCTGATCGGTCGCAGCCGTTACCCTTTGCGCCGCGGCGTTGCTGCCGTCCCGCTGCCATGCCCGGCAACTGGCGGGTATTTCCTTACGCAAAGGCCTGACTCGATGTCCGCACTGATCTGTGGTTCCCTCGCCTACGACACCATCATGGTGTTCCCGGACCAGTTCAAGAACCACATCCTGCCGGACAAGGTGCACATCCTGAATGTGTCGTTCCTGGTCCCGCGCATGCGCCGCGAGTTCGGCGGCTGCGCCGGCAACATCGCCTACAACCTGCACCTGCTGGGTGGCGCACCGATTCCGATGGGCACCGTGGGCCAGGATTTCGGCCCGTACCGCGAACATTTCGAGATGCTCGGCATCGACCTGTCGCGGGTGAAGATCATCGACGACCTGTTCACCCCGCAGGCCTTCATCACCACCGACCACGACAACAACCAGATCACCGCCTTCCATCCGGGCGCGATGATGCGCAGCTACGAAAACCACGTGAAGGACGTGCCGGGCGTGACCCTGGGCCTGGTCGGCCCGGACGGGCGCGAAGGCATGATCCAGAACGCCGAAGAGTTCGCTGCCGGCGGCATCCCCTTCATCTTCGACCCGGGCCAGGCGATGCCGTTGTTCAACGGCCCGGAGCTGCGCCAGTTCATCGAGCAGGCCGACTACGTGGTGGTCAACGATTACGAGTCCAACCTGCTGCAGGAACGCACCGGCTGGGACGAGAAGGACATCGTGTCCCGTGTGCAGGCCTACATCACCACGCAAGGCCCGAAGGGCGCGCTGGTGCATACGCCGGAAAAAACCTACGACATTCCGCCGGCGCACGAACGCCGCGTGGTCGACCCCACCGGCTGCGGCGACGCGTTCCGCGCCGGCCTGATCTACGGCATCCAGCACAACTACGATTGGCTGACGATCGGGCGCATGGGCAACCTGATGGGCGCGCTGAAGGTGGAACACCCCGGCACCCAGAACCAGCGCTTCGACTTCGCCGAGTTCAACGACCAGTTCAAGCAACAGTTCGGCTACGCGCTCTGACGCCCCCTTCGCCCTTCTCCCACCGAGAGAAGGTGCCCCGCAGGGGCGGATGAGGGTACGGGCGAAGCCTCGCGCAGTTCGAGAACTCGGGCGCTACGCGCGCCGTACCCTCACCCCAACCCCTCTCCCGACGGGAGAGGGGCTTTATGCCGACATCGCGGCGGCGACATCGGCAGCGACATCGGCAGCGACATCGGCAGCGGCAGCGGCAGCGCACTTTGCTGCAACGCAGTTTGAGCATGGGGACGATTTGTGTCTCTACTGCCGCCTCGCGTCCATTGAGGAACGCTGGGCCATGTCCGAGCCAAGCGTTGTCGCCGCCGCTTCCACCGCCCCGCCCCAGATCGAGCCGGATGTCCTCAGGCAGACCCGGCGGCTGCGCGATATCGCGTCGCTGGCGGCGCCGTTGTCGCGCTCGTGGCGGCGCTGCCTGGACGACTACGCGCTGCTGCCCGAGGCCACGCCCGAGCCCCTGGTGCACGACGCGCTGCACGTACGCGAGCGCCAGCAACGCCTGGGCGAGGTGCTGCGCATCGCCCGGGTGGAGATGGAAAACCTCTACGAGCAGATTGCCGGCAGCGGGTATGCGGTGATCTTCGGCGATGCCGAGGCCACCGTGCTGCACAGCGTGCACGACTCCACCCTGCTGCGCGAGTTCCGCCAGGCCGGCCTGTTCTGCGGCGCCAGCTGGGCCGAGTGCCACCAAGGCACCAATGGCCTGGGCACCTGCGCGGCCGAGCGCACTGCGGTGAGCGTGCATCGTGGCGAACATTATCTGACCCGGCATCTGCCGCTGTCGTGCAGCGGGGCGCCGATTCTGGACCCGCATGGCGGACTGCTGGCCGTGCTGGATGCGTCCACCCCCAATGCGCAGGACAGCAAGCAGATCCAGCGGCACACCGTGGCCCTGGTAAGCATGTCGGCCGCGCAGATCTCGCGTTCGCATTTCCTCAACCAGTTCGGCCATGCCTTCATCCTGCGCTTTCACAGCCGTCCCGAATTTGCCGGACTGTTGCACGAGGCATTGATCGCGATCGGCGCCGATGGCCGCGTGCTGGCCGTCAACGAAGCGGTGCTGGAGCAATTGGGCAAACTCGACCGCAGCCAGCTGGTCGGCCGCGATATCTCGCAGGTGATGCAGCTGGATTTCGATACGCTGGAACATCGTGCCGGCAGCGACGCGGGCACGCTGTGGTCGATCCGCTGCGCCTGCCACGGGCGGCGGTTCTACGCGCTGGTGCGCCCGCCCCGCTCGCGCCCGGCCATGCCATCGGTGGGCGCCGCCGCGCAGGTGGCGCCGGAGGGCGAACAGCCGCCGGGCGAACATGTGGGCTCGGACCCGCGCATGCGCCACAACCTGGCCAATGCATTGAAGTTGGCCGCGCATCGCGTCTCGATCCTGCTGCGTGGCGACACCGGCACCGGCAAGGAAGAATTTGCCAAGGCTGTCCATCGCGGCTCGCCGTGGGCCGGTGGCGCGTTCGTGGCGATCAACTGTGCGGCGATCCCCGAGGCATTGATCGAAAGCGAGTTGTTCGGCTATGCGCGCGGCGCATTCACCGATGCGGCGCGCGAAGGCCGGCATGGCAAATTGCTGCAGGCCAGCGGCGGCACCCTGTTTCTCGATGAAATCGGCGACATGCCGCTGCCGTTGCAGAGCCGCCTGCTGCGCGTGCTGGAAGAACAATGCGTTACCCCGCTCGGCAGCGAGCGCGCGGTGCCGCTGGAGCTGCATGTGATCAGCGCCAGCCATCGCGATCTGGCGCAACGCGTGGCCGCTGGCGAATTTCGCGAGGACCTGTATTACCGCCTCAACGGCGTGGTGCTGCACTTGCCGCCCTTGCGCGAGCGCAGCGACAAGGCCGAGTTGATCCGCACCCTGCTGCGCGAAGAGAACCCAGAGCACAGCGTGCGCATCAGCGAAGAAGCCATGCACACCCTGCTCAGCTACGCCTGGCCCGGCAATCTGCGCCAACTGCGCAATGTGTTGCGCACCGCGGCGGTGCTGTGCAGCGACGGGGTGATCCGGCTACCGAACCTGCCGCAGGAAATCGTCGACGCCGGCAGCGCACCGTGCCTGGTCGACGGGCGCGCGGTGGCCGCCGACGACATGCCCGGCCGCGTCGCACTCGACCAGGCCGAACGCCTGGTGCTGCAACAACAACTCGAACGCCACCGCTGGAATGTCAGCCGCACCGCCGACGCGCTGGGAATCAGCCGCAATACGCTGTATCGCAAGCTGCGCAAGCACGGCCTCGATACCGGGTGAATGAGGGGCTGGGATTGGGGATTGGGGATTGGGGATTCGTCAACACCAGCGCAGCGGCGGTGCTGGCCTTCGATGTTGCGAATCCCTAATGCCCAATCCCCAATCCCGGCTTCAAAACGCCCACCGCACCCCGATCACGTACTGCCTCGGCACCCCGGGCGCCAGGAAGCGTGCCGGTCCGGTTTCCACCGGCGCGTCCTGCGGGCGGGCGAGTTCGCCGTCGGGGAACACGTCTTCAGCCACGGCGGCATAGGTGGCGTACTGGCGATCGAACAGGTTGTCGATGCGTGCGAAGACCGCTACCCGCGCGGTGACGGCCCAGCGCGCCTGCAGATCGACCAGCGCGTAGCCGGCGGTGCCGATGTCGATGCGCTCTGGCGCGGCCTCACCCTCCTGCGCGTTGTCGACCTGGCCATCTTCGTTGCCGCTGGCCACGCGCCCGGACACCGCACGCACGCCGGCGCCCAGTGTCAGCGCGTCGCGTTGCCAGTCCACCCCGAGCTTGAGCTGGTGCCTTGGCAGCGCGGCGATCCGTAAACCGGGCCGCAGGGTGATCACACGCTCGCCGGACAACAGTTCGCCGTCGCTGCGATAGGTGGCGTCCAGATAGCTGTACCCGGCCGACCACTGCCAAGCGCCGCTGCGCAGCGCCAGCGCGACATCGGCGCCCTGGTAGCGGGTACGGCCCACGTTGTCGAAGTAGCCCAGCTGGGTCTCCGGCGCGCGCAGGAACAGGATGTCGTCGCGATTGTCGGCGCGGTACACCGACACGGTGGCGTTGCTGTCGGCCGACGGCGCCCAGCGCGCGCCCAGTTCGTAGGTGCGCGACACGATCTGCTCCAGGCGCGGGTCGGCCTGCAGGCCGGTCGGCAGCCGGCATGGCTGGGTGGGGTCGGCGCAGCCCAGCTCGATCGCCGTGGGCGCACGCGTGTTCTGCGCGACCGAGCCGTACACCGTCAGCCCGGACTCCAGCCGGTGGGTGAGCCCCAGCGAGGGATTGGCCTTGGCATAGACGAAGCGCTCCCGCGCGCGGTCGCCGTCTTCTGCGGTGGACAGGATGTTGTCCACCACCACGCGGTTCCAGCGCACCGCCGCGGTGAGGTGGGTGGCAGCGTCCAGCTCCCAGGTATCGGCGACGAACGCGCCGAGCGTCTTGGAGCTGCCGCGCACGCCGGAGAAGAACGCCCGCTCTGCAGCCGGATCGGCCACCACCGAACGGTCCGGTTGCACCCAGCCCTCGCGGGCGAACTGCCGATACCGCACATGGCCGCGGTCGAAGGTAACGCCGGTGGTGAGCGCATGTGCGCCCCATTGCGTGCTCAGGTTGAGCGCAACGCCTTGTGCTTCCTGACGCATCTGGGTGGTATTGAGCGCGCCGGTGGGCAAGGCATCGGCATCGGCGCGCGCAACATCGCATTCGGCATCCAGCGCGCTGCCGTCGGCGGCGTAGCCAGAGGCGCATTCTTCCACGAACTCTTCGTAGTCTTCGCCGATATCGCCATTGACAGTGTCGCGACGACCCACGCGCGAATAGGCCAGCGCGTGCAACGCGGTGTCTTCATCGAAACGGTGGTCCAGCTGCGCGGTCAGCAGCGTATTGCGATTGCGGGTGAGATCGGGCGAGGTGTACACCGAACGCCGATCGGCGCGGTACAAGCCAGGCGCCGGCCCTTCGTCGGTGTAGCGCGTATCGGGCAGCAGCCCGTTGCCGATCAGACGGCTGCGGCCATGCAGCAGCGACAGGCTCCAGTCGGTCTGCTCGCCCTGCCTGCCCAGCTTGCCGAACAGCGTGCCGAGCCGCCCCTCGGAGGCATCGCGCCAGCCATTTTCATCGAACCCGGTCACCGCCACAAAGCCATGCCAGCCATCGGCGCCAGCGACGCCGTAACTGGCATCCAGCCGCTTGCGCGCGCCGCTGCCGCTGCTCACTTCGCCCTGCAACCCGGGCGCGGTCAGCCCGGACGCGGTGGACAGCACCACCGCGCCGCCGAGCGTATTCGGCCCGAACAAGGGGTTGGAGCCGGGCATCAGCGTCACCGCAGTGATCGCCGATTCGGGCAGCATGTCCCAACTGACGATGTCGGCAAACGGTTCGTTGACGCGCACGCCATCCAGATACACCGACACGCCCTGCGATGCGCCCGGCAAGGCGGAGGCGCGAAAACCATGGAAGGTGAGATCGTTCTGGAACGCGCTGCCTTGCACGTCGTTGCCGTCCACACCCACGAAGCGCCGCTGCAATAGATCGCTCAAGTTGTTGCTGCGCCCGCGCGACAGCTCGGCATTGGTCGCCGACTGCACCATGTACGGCAATTGCGCCGCATCGATGGTGGTGCCGGGGATGGGCGTGGCGGTGACTTCGATACGGTCCAGCCAGGTCACCTGCGGGGTATCGTCGGCAAGGACGTTGCCGATCGTGCTACTGCACAGCAGCGCTGCGCAGGCGCAGGCCAAGCGCTGCTTTCGTGGCGCGTTGCATCGATGTTGTGCAGCGCGAGGTCGCGGTGTCCTGCAATGAACCAGCACCTGGTGGGTCGACGTCATGTCGTCTCCTTCAATAAAGCACGATCGATTTGATGCCGCGCGCTGCGCGCAGATCCGCCAGCGCCTGATTGATGTCCTCCAGCGCCAGCCTGCGGGTGATCAGCGGTGCCAGCTGGATGTCGCCCTGCAGATAGCGCTCGACATAGCCGGGCAATTCGCTGCGCCCCTTCACCCCGCCGAATGCACTGCCGCGCCAGACCCGCCCGGTGACCAACTGGAACGGACGGGTGCTGATTTCCTGTGCGTCGTCGGCGACGCCGAGGATGACGCTCTCGCCCCAGCCCTTGTGGCAGCACTCCAGCGCCGCGCGCATCGCCGCGACGTCGCCCACGCACGCGAAACTGTGGTCGGCGCCGCCATCGGTGAGGTCCACGATCACCTGCTGGATGGGTGCACCGTAGTCGCGCGGGTCCAGGCAATCGGTGGCGCCCAACGCGCGCGCCAGTGCGAACTTGCCCGGGTCGATATCCACCGCGACGATGCGCCCGGCCTGCGCCAGCACCGCGCCCTGGATCACCGACAAGCCGATGCCGCCCAAGCCGAACACCGCCACGCAATCGCCGGGGCGCACATGCGCGCTGTTGAGCACCGCGCCCACCCCGGTGGTGACCGTGCAGCCCAGCAGGCAGACCTGGTCCAGCGGCGCGTCGGGGTGGATGCGTGCCACCGCAATCTCCGGCAGCACGGTGTATTGGGAAAACGTGCTGGTGCCCATGTGATGCAGGATGGGCCGGCCGTTCAACGAAAACCGGCTGCTGCCATCGGGCATCAGGCCGCGTTCCTGGCTGCTGCGGATCGCCTGGCACAGGTTGGTGCGGCCGGAGCGGCAGAACTTGCACACGCCGCATTCGGGCATGTACAGCGGGATGACGTGATCGCCGGCGCGCACGCTGGTGACGCCGATGCCGACCTCTTCGACGATACCCGCGCCCTCCTGGCCCAGGATCGCCGGGAAGCTGCTCGCGCGGCCATGTACCAATGCATGCGCGTCGCCATGACAGACACCGGTGGCGACCAGGCGCACCAGCACCTCGCCGGGACGCGGCGGCTGCAGGTCCACCTCCTCGATGGTCAGCGGCTGATGCGGACCCCAGGCCACCGCAGCGCGTGTCTTCATCCCGCCTCCCCGGCGCGCGTCGGCATGGCCGCCGCTCAGCGCGCGATGACCACGCCCCACGGCAGTTCGCCGACGGGGATCTGTTTGCGTTCGCGCAGGCTGGCGGTGTCGATCACGCTCACCGTGTTGGAGCGCCCGTTGGCCACGTAGAGCTTGTCGCCGGCTGGGGTGAGCGCCGGATTCCAGGGCCGCAGCCCGACCGGGATCTCGGCCACGCTGCGCCCGCTCTGCGTGTCGATCACGCTGACCGTGCCGGCACCGCCGTTGGACGCGTACAGCCGCGTGCCATCGCCCGACAAGGCGACCCCGGCGGTGCGCACGCCGGCCGGCAGACTGGCGCGGCGGGTGCGGGTCTGCAGGTCGATCACGTCCACCACGTTGGCGGTCTCCTGCGCGATGTAGACGCTGCGCCCGTCCGGGGCGAACGCCATGCCGCGCGGATGCCCGCTGGTAGCCACCACGCCACGCGACCGGTGCGTGGCCAGCTCGATCATGTCCATGTCGCTGGAACCCTCGTTGCTGGTGAGCAGCCACTGCCCATCGGGCGTATACGCGCAGTGCTCCGGTGCCTGCCCGCGCGTGGCGATCACCTGCTGCACGCGGAACTGCGCGGCATCGATCAGCATCACCTGGTTCTGCCCTTCCACGCACACGGCAAACTGCTTGCCATCGGGCGACAGCGCGATGCCCTCGGCGTTTTCTCCGATGTCGACCTGACGCAGCACCGCATCCCTGGCGGTGTCCAGTTCGATCAAGCGGTGGTGCTCGGCATCGATCAGGTACAGATGCCCCTGCGGGCCGGGCAACACCTGCTGCAGCCGCTTGCCGAGCTGGCCCTGCGCGCTGAGCGTGCGCACCACCGTGTCGGTGCCGGTATCGATCACCGACACCGTGCCGCTGCGCTGGTTGGGCACATAGGCAACGACCGGTGCGGGTGCAGGCGCAGGTGCGGCGTCTACCGGAGCAGGCGACGCACCGGCAGCCGCCGCCGGCACTGCCGCATCGCGCTGGCAGCCGGCCAACGCCAGCAGTGCGCCCACCGCAACCACGGTGCAGCGGCGCTGCCAGCTTGCGCACGCCGTTCGCAGCGGGCCATGCTTCATTGCGGCTTGCCTGCGGTCTTGTTGATCGAATGGATGAAGGCCAGCAGTTTTTCGGTGTCGCCCGGCTTGAGCACCGGTGCGAACGGCGGCATCTGGCCGACCACCTTTTCGTGCCCGATGCGGGTCTTGCCGTGGGTGATCATCGCGGCAGTGCCCTCGCTGATGAGCGCGCGCAAGGTGTCGTCGTCGCTGCCATACACCCAGATGTCGTTGGTCAGCGGCGGGCACATGCCGCCGCCACCGGTGCCGCCATGGCAGGCATTGCAGCCGGCAGAGAAATAGATCTTCTTGCCTTCGGCCACCAGCTCCGGGGTGACCTTGACCTCGGGTCCCTTCGGAATCGGCACCACGGTGGCCGGCGGTGCCGGCGGGGTGGACGGGTCCGGTGCGGGTCCGGCAGCGAGGTTGGGCATGGCAGGCGAGGCGCCCGCTGGCGGGGGCGCTGCGGGCGTGGCCGCGGGGGCCGCCGGTGCCGACGCGCCGGCGGCCGGTGCAGGTGCCGGATCGGCTGCGGGGGCCGGCGGAGACTCCTTGCCGCATGCGGCCAGCAGCGCGCCAAGCAGCAACGCGCACAACGGAGCGCGGACGGAACGATCGATACAACCCACGGTGGACTTGCGCATGAACGAACCTTTCTGATCGGAGGGAACGCCGCGCACCCCGTGCACGCGGCGGGTGATGCAGTCATCTGCGCACTGGGCGCCTGGCGTCGGTCAACAGCGTGGCCAATGCGGTGTCGCCACGTGCCTGCGCCAGTGCCACGGCCGTCTTGCCGTCGCGATTGCGTGCGGCCGGGTCTGCGCCGGCGGCCAGCAGACGCGTGGCAACGTCCTGGCGTCCGGCCGCGGCGGCCAGCATCAGGGCGGTGACACCTGCATCATTGGCATGCCGCACATCGGCACCGCGTGCCAGCAGGGCATCGAGAATGGCCGGGTCATCGCGCGCCACGGCGAACATCAGCGGGGTGAATCCGCTGGCATTGGCGCGCTGCACGTTTGCCCCGGCTGCCAGCAACGCCTGCACCACGCCGACATCCGCATACGACACCGCCAGATCCAGCGCACTCCAGCCATCGCCGGAGACGGTGTCGACACGCGCGCGTTTGCCCAACAGCCGGCCGACACTGTCGGCATCGTTGGCCCAGGCGGCCTTCATCAGCGCAGTCCAGCCACTGGCATCGCGCGTCTCCAGCTGCGCACCGGCGTCCAGCAACAGGCCCACCAGGTCCGGCTCCTGATTGCGGATGGCCTGGTGCAGCGGCGGCTCACCGAGCAGGTTGGGGGTGTTGGCATCGGCACCATGCCGCAGCAACCACGCTGCACGCACGGCATCGCCGCCATCCAGCGCATGCGCCAGTTCCTGGTTCGGGTCGGCACCGCCTGCGATGCGCAGCTGCAATTGCGCCAGGTCCTGCGAGGACGCGGCAGGACTCGGTGCAGGCGATGCGGGGGCCGGCGTGGCGTATGGCCCGTGCGAGGGCAGCGTGCCGGTGACCACGCAGTCCTCGCAGCGCACCAGTGGCACGTGATAGCTGCGCAGGATGTCGGCGATCTTGGCGGCGTTGTCCTGCAGCGCGGTGTTCAACGCATCGCGCAAGGCCGCATTCTTGCGCGACACCGCCCAGGCCATCGAGTATTCCAGCACCGCATCGTCGATGGTGTTCAACGGCACCACGCCCAGCCCGCTGCGCGCCGCGTAATAGCCGGCCACCGGGCCCCAGGATTCGGCCGCATCCAATGCATTGGCAGCCACCCGCTCGACCAGCTTGCCGGGGTGTTCTTCCGGTGCAGTGGCCGAGTCGTAGAACAGGTACTGCACCTCACCGCTGACGCCGTGTTCGTACAGCGCCTGGCGCGCCGGCGAACTCTGGAACACGCCCAGCCGCAGCTTCTTCAGTGCGGGGTCGTCCAGCGAGGTCGGTACCAGGCTCAGGCCTTTGCGCGTCACCAGCACATAGGCCGAGCGATACACCGGGCGCGTGGTCAGCCCCTGCTCGAAGTCGCTGTTGAGATCCATCAACAGATCGCAGCGACCCGCGTTGATCGTGCTGCGGGCCAGCCCGCGCTGGTAATAGGTGCGCCACTCGTATTCCAGCCGCCGGCCCATGGCAGCGGCCACCACCTGCGCAATCTTGTTCTGGAAGCCTTCGCCGGCCTGGTTGGACAACGGCATGTTGCCCGGGTCTGCACACACCCGCAGCACCGTTGGATCGGGCGTGGGCGGCGGCGCAGACACCGACGCTGCGGTGGATGCCGGTGGCGCGGTGGGTGCCGGCACCGCGGCCGGCACCGCACCGGAATCAGAAACGCGAGCCGTCGGTGAAGACGGCCCGCGTGTGCAACCTACGGCGACGAGTCCGAGGCTGCAAACCAGCAGCACCGTGTGCAGGTGCGCGGTCATGCCGCGCACGCCGGCAGGCATCTGCCGACATGCGCGTCCAACGCCGTGCGTGGAGCTCATCGTGCCGTCTTCGCTGCTGCGTTGGCGGTACCGCCGCCCCCGGCCGCTGCGGTGGCCGTCGTGGTGGTCGACACGGTCTTGCCGGCGCCATCCAGGCGGAAGGTATGCACCATGCCGCCAAGCGGAATCTTGTCGAAGCCCGCCCCGAACGCCAGCCCGGCCGCACCCAGTGCGCCATACGGGTCACTCGGATCCAACCCCGCTGCGACCGGCAGGCCGATCCAGCCACCGATGCCGGAGAACACCGCCACATACTGGTGGCCGTTGGCCTTGTAGGCGATCGGGTTGCCGATGATGCCGGACGGCAGCTTCATCTCCCACAGCTTCTTGCCGGTGTCCTTGTCCACCGCGCGGAACCAGCCATCCAGCGTGCCGTAGAACACCAGCCCGCCATCGGTGACCAGGGTGCCGCTCCACACCGGGAACTTCTCCTTGATCTCCCACTTGGACTTGCCCTCCACCACGTCGAACGCCTTGACGATGCCCAGCGCACCCGGCTCGTTCGGTTTCATCATCACGTTGGCGAACACGTACGGCAGGCCCATCATGGTATTGCCGCGCTCCTGCGGCTCCAGCTCCATGTGCCAGTTGTTGGTGCCGCAGAAAAACACCGCCGCGTTGGCCGGGTCCACCGAGCACGGTTGTTGGTCCTTGCCACCCATCGCCGAGGGGAACGCCTGCACTTTCTTGCCGCGTTCCAGCGGCGAATGCGCCGCCACCTTGACCGGGCGGCCGGTCTTCATGTCGATGCGTTCGGCCCAGTTGGCCGGCACGAATTTATGCGCGCGCAACAACGTGCCGTCGCGACGATCGAGCACATAGGCAAACCCGTTGCGATCGAACTGCACCACCGACGGAACCTGCTTGCCGTCGATGGTGAGGTCCACCAGGATCGGCTCGTTGATGCCGTCGTAATCCCATTGGTCGAACGGTGTCTTCTGATAGCCCCACACCGCTTCGCCGGTATCGATCTTGCGTGCGAACAGGGTCATCGACCACTTGTTGTCATGCTCGCCGTTGTTGCATTCCTCGTGCGTGGTCTTGCCGCAGCGGTACGACGGGCTCCACAGGCCGGGATTGCCGGTGCCGTAGTAGACCAGCTTCAACTTCGGGTCGTAGCTGTACCAGCCCCAGGCCGCGCCGCCACCGCGCTTCCACTCGTCGTTGGGAAAGGTCTTCACCCCGAGATCGCCGAGCTGGCCATGCTGCGGATTGGCCTTGTTGAAATCCGGGCCCAGGCAGATGGCCTTGTCGGTGCCGGCCGCATCGCAGGACCAGGCCTGCTTGCCGTCGGACAGGTTGTAGGCGGCCACGCGCCCGAGCACGCCGAACTCGTTGCCGCTGATGCCGGCGACCACTTTGCCATCGGCGATGATCGGCGCCATGGTGATGGTTTCGCCCTTGTCCGGGTGCGCGAGTTTCTGCTTCCACACTTCCTTGCCGGTCTTGGCATCGAGCGCAATCACATCGCCGCTGAGGCTGCCGAACACCAGCTTGCCATCGGCATACGAGGTGCCGCGGTTGACCGTGTCGCAGCACGCCACCGCCACCGAGCGTTCATCCTGTTGCGGGGTGTACTTCCACAGCACCTTGCCGCCATCGTCCTGTGCTGCGAGGTCGATGGCAAACACATTGTTCGGGTACGCACTGACCATGTACATGATGCTGCCGATCACCAGCGGCTGGCCTTCGTGGCCGCGCGTGGCGTCGGTTTTCATCTCCCACGACATCTTCAGATTCTTGACGTTGTCGCGATTGATCTCGGCCAGCGGGCTATGCCGGGTCAGCGCAAAGTCGCGCCCCACGCCGCCCCAGTTGTCTGCATTGCTGGCGTTGGCGGTGAATTCGCCATCGGTGTCGACCACGGCGGCGGCCGGCGTCGCGGCGGGTGCGGCGGCAGGTGCGGGCGGTGCGGTATCGGCAGCCGGCGTGTCTTTCTTGCAACCGGCCAACACGGTGCTCAGCGCAAGCATCAGCAGCGCCGAGCTGCCGATGCGGCGACAGGAAGATTGGTGCATATGCGTCTACCCCTCTCGGTGAAGAATCCAATCGAACGAAGAGCCACGCGCGTTTGCTGCGCAGCGACGGCGCACACGGTGGGTACCGGGAGACGACAGAGCACAGTGCGTGCCAGCGCACTGTTGCGTCGCAGCACCTTGCAGTGGCAGCGCGTTGCGCATGCGTGGTTGCCGCGGCACGCCAGGTGTCACGCATTTGGCACAGTTTGCGCCGGGCGTGCTGTCGCGCTGGTGGAGCACTGCGTGCGGTTGGGTGAAGGTGTGGCGCTATTGCGGTGCCCAGGCACGTGCGCAGGATCGTTGGAAAGTGTTGCCTGCCTTCGCCCGCTGGGAGACCAAGCACGATGAAGGATGAGAGCGGGCATTGGACGGTTGGAGACGGTGCACTGCTCACGACGATGCACGCATCGCGCAGCGTCGTTGCGCGATGCACTGAGGATGTGCCGACGGCGCGAGGATGTGCCGACCGCGCCTGGGCCGTACCCCGTACCCTCACCCCAACCCCTCTCCCGCGGGGAGAGGGGCTAGCACCTTGCTGAGCGCTCTAGCACTTTGCTAAGCGCTCTAGCACTTTGCTAAGCGCCGGAGCTTGCTCTTGTTCTGCTCACCAGTAGCAACGCTACCGCTTTCAATCACCACATCAGACGCCTCCCTTCTCCCACCGGGAGAAGGTGCCCGAAGGGCGGATGAGGGCAGGTGTTCTGCAGAAACTCAATACAGTGCGCGCTGTGCAGCACAGCGCTGCAACACGGTGCCGCAGATTGACCGATCGCAGCCTGCCAAACCCATGCCGCAAGGCGCGCGGCAGTGGATTAGCGAGCTGCGTCGGCGCGACGTCGGGTCAACCCAATGCGCGAGCGCCAAACGATATGCCGCCGTGCCAAGTGAAGACAGCGAAACTACCGACCAGCGCGGGCCTGCCAGTGCTGTAACAGGTCAGCGCAATCGCGCAGGCGCCAATCGGCCAGGCCAGGCCAGGGATCGCCCGGGGTGTTGACCAGCACGGTGCCTGCGCCGGCGGCGCGGCCACAGGCCAGGTCGTTGTGATGGTCGCCGACCATCAGCAGTGCCGCGGCGCTCACTGCCCAGCGCCGCTGGAAATAGCGCAGGCCATCGGGCGCGGGTTTGGGTGCCGCTTCGTCACGGCCGACGATGTCGTCCGGCGCAAAGGCATCGGCCAGACCGATCGCCTCCAATGTCACCTGCGCCAGGCTGCGTGCGTTGCGGGTCAGCAAGCCCAGCCGGCAGCCATCGGCCTGCAGCGCGCGCACCAGCTGCTGCGCACCGGGCGCAGGGCGTGCAGCCTCTGCCAGGGCACGCTCGTGCTCCAGCAACCAGGCATGCTTGGCCTGCGACTCATTGGCCGGCAATGCAGCCAGGTGATGCAGGATGTCCGCGTCGGGCGGGATCTCCAGCGCGCGTCGGATCAATGCAAAATCGTGCACCGGCTCGGTCAGCGTGCCATCCATGTCGAACACCCAATGCCGGCAGGCAGACAGCGGCAGGCGTGCGGCAATCGCGCCGTCCATGGGTTATTTCCAGCCCGGCATCTGGGTGGTGTCCAGCCCGCCCACCTCGAATTCCGCGGTCCGCGTGCCGCCTGCCTTGACCGGGAAGGCGATGCTGATGCGCTTGGCGTTGCGCACCAGCTTCCACAGCGCCTTGTCGTCGTCGATGAACATGGCGATCGCTTCATCGGTATCCGGGCGATGCGCCGCCATCGCGCGTGGCGCGCCGCCGTCGGTCGCAACCTGCACCTTGCAGCCAGCGTAGCAATTGAAGTCGCCGGCCTTGAGCACGAGATAGCTGTGGCGCTTCCACTGCGGATGATCGCGGAACACCAGGCTGACCGGCTTTGGCCCGCTGCCATCCACATCCACGCGTTCCTTGGCCTCGATCATCGCCGAGCGCTGGGTGCCGCCCTTGGCCGGCACCTGCGAGTACTGCCACAGCGCCTGCATGCGGCGCAGTTCGCGCGCCTGCTCGCCCTTGGCCTTGATGTCGGCATAGCCGGGCTCGATGCGTGTGGCGGCTGCAGTGCCGGCATAGCCTTCGAGCAAGGCGGCGCCGTGGGCGCGCGCCATGTCCCAGTTCTGCGCCTTGACCGCCTCGTCGTATTGCTTGGCAAGCGCATCGGCCTGGGTCTCCTTGGCCTGCGCCTGTGCAGTTTCCTGCGCCTTGCGTTGCGCCTCGCGGTCGGTGCAGGCAGTCAGGGCCGCGACGCACAGGGCCGCGCTCAGCAGATACTTCATCGTCGACTCCGGAATGCATGAAAAGCAGCGGCAACGATACCAGCCCGCCCGCATGACCCGCGATCAACCGCCGCACACCGTAGGAGCGCACCCGGGCGTGACGGGGTTTTACCGGGAAAGCCCTGTCGCGCCCGGGTGCGCTCCTACGAGGGCGGTTGCAGGCACGATGCGGCGATGGAAGCGACGGAGGGCGTCTGCGACGCCCTCCGCTGCCATTACGGCTGCGTCGGCGCAGTCGCCTTGGCCTTGGCGATCATCTCGGTCACCGACGCAGTGGTGATCGGGTGGTAACCCGGCTTGGCCTTTTCGAACGCCTGTTCGGCAAACGCAATGCCATCCGGGGTCTTCAACAGTTCCGTATAGATCGGCAGCACCAGCTTGCGACGGCCGACGCGCTCGATGAACTCACCGGCGGCCGGGCGCGCCTCGGTATAGCCGCTGCGGATCGCCAGCGGATACCAGCGCATGGCGATCTCGCCATTGGGCGTGCCGGTGAAGTGATACGCCTCATCCAGCTGCTTGAGCTGCTCGGGCTTCAAGGTGGCGCCCATGCCGCTGAGGAAATGCACCCATTCCTGCGTGCCCCATTCGCCGGTGACCTGCTTGCTGGGCAGCGTGCCGCTGCCGCTCCAGGCGATGCGTGCGGTGTCCACGATGGAGAAGCTGCGCGAGCGCGCCTTTGCGGCGAACGCCGGAATGCCCGGCTGTTTCAGCCAGGCATCCACTTCGGCGGCGCTCACCGTGTTGGGATGCTTGTCCAACAGATTTTTCTTGAGGTAATCGACGAACTGGTCGGTGGTGGCGCTCTGGAACGCATGATCGTCGAACCAGCCACGCAGGAACGGGTCGAACACCTCGCGGCCGAAACGCTGCTCCAGGAACTGCAGGAACCACGCACCCTTGACGTAGGCCACCTGGCTCAAGGCGTCGTCGGGGTCGCGTTGCGCCAGCGGCGGCAACTCCAGCACCTGGTCGGCCGGCGGCATGTCCTTTACTTCCGCCAGCAGATCGCCCTGGTCGATCTCGCGCTCCATCTCGGCCATCTCCGTGCCGTACAACGCTTCGGTGATGCGGCCCTGCACATAGGTGGTGAAGCCTTCGTTGAGCCAGATGTCCTTCCAGCTGGCGTTGGTCACCAGGTTGCCGGACCAGCTGTGCGCCAGTTCGTGCGCCACCAACGACACCAGCGACTTGTCGCCGACGATCACGGTCGGCGTGGCGAAGGTCAGGCGCGGATTTTCCATGCCACCGAACGGGAACGACGGTGGCAGCACCAGCATGTCGTAACGGCCCCAGCGATACGGGCCATAGAGTTTTTCCGCAGCACCGATCATCTTCTCGGTGTCTTCGAACTCCTTGGCAGCCTTGTCGGCCATCGCCGGTTCGGCCCACACGCCCGAGCGTGCGGAAATCGGCTTGAACACCACATCGCCGGCGGCGATCGCCAGCAGATAGGACGGAATCGGCTCGGGCATCTTGAAGCTGTAATCGCCGTCGCGCGCGGCCTTGGGGTCGTTGTCGGCGCTCATCAGTACCATCACGTCCGGACGCGAGGTGACATGCGCGCTATAGGTGAAGCGCACGCTCGGGGTGTCCTGCAGCGGCACCCAGCTGCGTGCGTGGATCGCCTGCGACTGGCTGAACATGAAAGGCAGCTGCTTGCCTTCGGTCATGGCCGGCTCCAGCCACTGCAGGCCCGAGGCGGTGGGCGCGGTGTGATAGGTGATCACGACCTTGCCCGGCTGGTTCGGCGCTTCGATGGTGAGCTTGCTGCCAAAGGTCTTGTCGGCCGGCGCCAGTGCGAATTGCAGCGGCGACAGACCGCCCTTGCCATCGTCGGCCTGCACCTGCGCAATGCTCAGCTCGCGCGTGTCCAGCACCAGCTGCTTGCCGGCCTCGTCCTTCCACTGCAGCGTGTAGGTGGCGGTGCCGCCGATCTGCCTGGCATCGAAGTCCAGCTTCAGGTCCAGCGCCAGGTCCTTGATGACCACCAGCTGCGGCTGGGCGTAGGAGCTCTCGTCGTGGGTGCGGGCGTCTGCTTTCACGGGGGCCTTGGCAGTGGCGGCCGGTGCGGCGGTGGTGGCAGCCGGCGGCGTGGACTCATTGGAACAGCCGGCCAGTGCGAGGGACACGGCCAGGGACAGCGACAGGGAAGTGAAGCGCATCGACAGCACCGCAGCGAGGGAATTGGCCATTTTAGCGCTCCAGGCCACGGCCTGCCCGTGCCGCCGGGTACGGGCGCGCAGCCGACAGCCTGCGCTTGCTCACGGTCAGCGCTGCCGCGTCGCCGGCGCTCAGGTCACCGGATGGCTGCGCGGGGTGTCGTGGCCATCGCGCACCAGCCGCCGCCCACCGGAGAACTTGGCGCGGTACATCGCCGCGTCCGCGCGCCGATACAGTTCGGTGGCGTCCAGCCCCTGTTCGCAGACCGCGCTACCGGCGCTCAGATGCAGCGGCGCTTCATCGCCGTCTTCGCGTTCAAGCATCGACAGCCACTGATTGAGCTTGAGCGTGGCTTCGTCTTCGCTGGCATGCACGCCGATCAGGAATTCATCGCCGCCCCAGCGCCCGATCCAGTCCTGCGCGCCCAGCCAGCCATAGGCCGATTCCACCAGCCGCACCAGCACGCGGTCGCCGGCCAGATGCCCGAAGCGGTCGTTGATCGGCTTGAGGTTGTCCATGTCCAGCACGAACAACACGAACGGCCAGCCTTCGCGCTGCGAGGCGGCGACCGAATCGCGCATGGCCTGTTCGCAACCGCGCCGGTTCAACGCTTCGGTCAGCGGGTCGAACAGCGCATGCTTCCTGAGATCGCGCATGCCCGCGTCGATGCCACGCAGACTGCGGTTGATGCCGCGCAGCAGCCGGCCAAGTTCGTCGTCGCCATGCTCGGGCAGGCTGGGCAGACGTTGGTCGGCGTAGTAGGTGTCCAGCGCGTCGGCGGCGATGCGCAACGGGGCAAGCAGGCGATACAGCGCCGAGAGCGTCAGCGCGGTGCCTGCCAAGGTGGCCAGCAAGGCCACGATGATCACCGACCACAACGGGCGGCCTTCCAGCTCGCTCTGCGAGGCCAGCCAGGCGATCAACAACAGCAGCGGCAGGTGGATCCCGATGAAGGTCACCGCCAGCAACTTGGCGCTGAAGGAACGGGGAAACACGCGCGAGAGCCCGGCGTACAAGCGCATCCAACTCTCCGGCAAAGGGGCGCCTAGTGTCGCCGACAGTCGGTGGAGCCAACGCGACGAACGTCCCAGAAATCCGCTGGTGCGCACACCTGTGCAAGCAACCAGGGCGCGCCAAGCGAACCCAAGCGGCGCGAGCTCATCCAGACCGCGGCACGCGATGCATGCGCCGCCTCGGCGGCCCGGCGCGCGTGGTCAGATCTTGTAACCGGAGTGGATGGCCACGATGCCGCCGGTCAGATTCTTGTAATGGCAACGCGCGAATCCGGCCTCGCCCATCATGCCCTTGAGCGACTCCTGCGGCGGGTGCTTGCGGATGCTTTCGGCCAGGTACTGGTAGCTGTCGGCATCACGCGCGAACAGCTGGCCCAGCCTGGGCAGGATCTTGAACGAATGGAAGTCGTAGATCGGCTTGAACCAGTCGGCGGTCACTTCGGAAAACTCAAGAACGCGCGCCTGCCCGCCCACCTTCAACACGCGGTACATCTCGCGCAGTGCAGCGTCCTTGTCGGTGACGTTGCGCAGGCCGAAGGAGATGGTCACCAGGTCGAAACTCTGGTCCGGGAACGGCAGCGCTTCGGCGTTGCATTGCACGTAGTCGAACCCGGACACCAGCCCGCGGTTGGTGAGCCGGTCGCGGCCCACCGACAGCATGCCGGCATTGATGTCGCCCAGCACCACCGCGCCTTCTTCGCCCACGCGCTCCTTGAGCAGCACGGCGATGTCGCCGGTGCCGCCGGCCAGGTCCAGCACGCGGTCGCCCGGCTTCACCTGCGCGGTCGCCACGAAGTAGCGTTTCCATGCGCGATGGACGCCCAGGCTCATCAGGTCGTTCATCAGGTCGTAGTTGCGCGCGACCGAGGTGAACACTTCGCCGACCAGCTTCTGCTTGTCCTTGGCAGCGACATCGCGAAAGCCGAAATGGGTGGTACCGGAGGTATAGGGGGATTCGCTCATGGGCGGATTATCGCACTGCTGACGCCACCATGACCGCAACCGGACCACAATCGCGCACTCTTCCGCCCCTGCCCTGCGAGCATTGCGTGCGTGACAAGTACGCCCAGCGCGACTGGCAGCCCCACGAAAGGCCCACCCTGCCGGGCTCGGCCTCCACCCCGCTGCACCCCACCCGGCGCCGCATCCAGTACGGCCTGGTCGGCGTGGTGGTGGCGCTGACCGGGGGCCTGAGCAATGCGCTGGTCACCGCCAACCTGCCCTACCTGCAGGGCGCGCTGGGCGCCTACGCCACCGAAATGGCCTGGCTGCCGGCCGCCTATGTGATGACCAACATGTCGGCGAACCTGTTGTTGGTGAAGTTTCGCCAGCAGTTCGGGCTGGGCCGCTTCACCGAGATCTTCCTGGCCCTGTATGCGGCCATCGCACTGGCGCATCTGTTCGTGCACAGCCTGAGCTCGGCGATCACCGTGCGTGCCGCCCACGGCCTGGTCGGCGCCGCGCTCAGCTCGTTGGGCTTGTATTACGTGATCCAGGCGTTTCCGGGCAGATACCGGCTCAAGGCCGTGGTGCTGGGGCTGGGCGTCACCCAGCTGGCGTTGCCGCTGGCGCGGGTGTTTTCCACCGACCTGCTGGAATTCGGCCAGTGGCAGGGGCTGTATCTGTTCGAGTTCGGGCTGGCGGTGTTTGCGCTGGCCTGCGTGCTGGCGCTCAAGCTGCCGCCGGGCGACCGTTACCGGGTATTCGAGCCGCTGGATTTCCTCACCTTCAGCCTGTTCGCCGCCGGTGCGGCCGGTCTGGCGGCGGTGCTGTCGCTGGGCCGGCTGTTGTGGTGGACCAGTACGCCGTGGCTGGGCGTGGTGCTGGCGGCCTCGATCGTGCTGCTGTGCCTGGCGGCGTGGATCGAACACAACCGCCGCAACCCGATGATCAACACGCGCTGGCTGGCCAGCGCGGACATGCTGCGGCTGGGGCTGGCCATCCTGCTGATCCGCCTGGTGCTGTCGGAACAGAGCACCGGCGCGATCGGCTTCTTCCAGACCCTGGGCCTGGCCAACGTGCAGCTGCAGACGCTGTTTGCGCTGATGCTGCTGGGCGCGGTGGTGGGCGTGGCCGCCAGCGCGTGGCTGATCAACCCGGCGCGGGTTGCCGAACACCTGATCATCGCGGTGGCCGCCATCTGCATCGGCTGCTTCATGGACGCCGACGCCACCAGCCTCACCCGCCCCGAACAGATGTACGTCAGCCAGTTCCTGCTCGCCTTCGGCAGCACGTTCTTCATCGGCCCGGCCATGGTGGCCGGGATCGGGCGGGTCATTGCGCAACCGGGCAACCTGATCAGCTTCATCGTGCTGTTCGGCATGGCACAGAACATGGGCGGGTTGCTCGGCAGCGCCCTGCTCGGCACCGTGCAGGTGGTACGCGAGAAATACCATTCCAGCCAGTTGGTCGAGCACCTGGTGCTGACCGACCCGCAAGTGGCCGCGCGCGTGCAGGCATACGCCAATGTCTACGGGCGCGCCATCGGCGACCCGGCGCTGCGCCAGGCGCAGGGCGTGCGTGCACTGGGCAGCGTGGCCACGCGCGAAGCCAATGTGCTGGCCTACAACGATGTGTTCCTGCTGATCGGCTGCATTGCCATCGCCACCGGGCTGTGGATCCTGTCCGTGCTGGTGTGGCGGCGTTATCTGCGCCCGTCCGTGCCGTCTCCTTCTCCTGCCTCTCCTGTGCGCCCATGAATACACCTGCCGAAGCTCCCTCCGTCGCCGATCAGCAACGCCGGCGCCGCCGGCGCATCACCGGCGCGATTGGTTTTGGCGGGCTCGCCTTGATCGGCGTGGCGCTGGTGCTCTACGCCTGGCAGTTGCCGCCGTTCGTCAGTGCCGTGGAGCGCACCGAAAATGCCATGGTGCATGGCCAGATCACCGTCATCGCGCCGCAGGTCAGCGGTTACGTCACCGACGTGCCGGTGCAGGACTTCGCCCACGTCAAACACGGCCAGTTGCTGGCCACCATCGACGACCGCATCTACGCCCAGCAACTCGAACAGGCCAGGGCGCAAGTGCAGACCGCACAGGCCAACCTGACCAACTGGGAGCAGCAGCGGCATAGCGCCGAGGCCACCATTGCCGAACAACGTGCGGCGCTGAGCAGCAATCAGGCGCAGCGCGACCGTACCCGCTCGGCGTATGCGCGTGCGCAACAGCTGGCCAGCCAGAAGCTGGTTTCCGAGCAGGACCGCGACACGGCCTTTGCCGCACGCGCGCAGGCCGATGCCGGCGTCACCCAGGCCCGTGCTGCCGTGCAGGCAGCCGAAGAAAACGCGCGCAGCGTCACCGTCAATCGCGCCGCGCTGGAGGCGGCCGTTGCCAATGCACAGGCCGCCCTGCAGCTGGCGCAGATCAATCTGGACAATACCCGCATCGTGGCCCCGCGCGATGGCCAGCTTGGTCAGCTCGGCGTGCGCCAGGGCGCCTACGTCACCAACGGCACCCAACTGATGTCGCTGGTGCCGGACACGCTGTGGGTCGTGGCCAACTTCAAGGAAACCCAGATGGCAGAGATCCGCGTGGGCCAGCGCGCCAGCTTCACCGTGGACGCACTGGACAACGCACGCCTGCATGGCCGCGTGCAGGAGATCTCGCCGGCCGCCGGCTCGGAATTCAGCGTGCTGCCGGCCGATAACGCCACCGGCAACTTCGTCAAGATCGCCCAGCGCATTCCACTACGGATCAGCGTCGACCCCGGCCAGGCGCTGGCACCGCGGCTGCGCCCGGGCATGTCGGTGGTGGTCGCGGTCGATACCGCCAGCGCGGGCGACTGAGCGCGGCTGACGGCACCGCGCTTGCACAGGCACGGCGTGCGGACCCAGATGCGTGCACTGCAGTGCAGAGCGTTTCGGTCGCCGGCGCAGCACCCATGCGCCGCACCCACTTACCGCCCGCAGGCGGAGCAGCCGCTATCATGCACCCATGCCCTCCATGCCAACGCCACCCCTGCACTGGCAGCACCTGCGCTTTGCGCAGCTGAGCACCGTGCAGTTGTATGCGCTGCTGCGGCTGCGCACGGATGTCTTCGTGGTGGAACAGCAGTGCGCCTATCCCGAGCTGGATGGCAAGGACACCGAGCCGGGCGTGCTGCATGTGCTGGGCAGCACGCAGACCGGAGAGCTGGCCGCCTACCTGCGTGTGCTGCCACCGGGGCTGAGTTACCCCGAGCCCAGCATCGGCCGCGTGGTCGTCGCCGGCGCACAGCGCGGCACCGGCCTGGCCCACGCGCTGCTACGCGAAGGCATCCGGCTGGTGCACGCGCACTGGCCCGGCAGCGCGATTCAACTGGGTGCGCAGGCCCACCTGCAGGCCTTCTACGCCGCCCACGGATTTGTGCCCTCATCGGCGCAGTATCTGGAAGACGGCATTCCCCATCTCGACATGCTGCGCCCTGCCGGCGCGGCCACCCTGGAGTCCGCATGATCACCACCCCCGACTACCGCGCCCTGCTCGACACCGCCATTGCCGAGGCCCGCCAGGGCCTGGCGGAAGGCGGCATCCCGATCGGTGCAGCGCTGTATCACAACGACGGGCGCCTGCTCGGCTGCGGCCATAACCGCCGCGTGCAGGAAAACGACCCGTCCGTGCATGGCGAAACCGATGCCTTCCGCAAGGCCGGCCGCCAGCGCCGCTACAAGGACACCATCATGGTCACCACCTTGGCGCCATGCTGGTACTGCAGCGGCTTGGTGCGCCAGTTCAACATCGGCACCGTGGTGGTCGGCGAGTCGGTCACCTTCCAGGGCGGTGTGTCCTGGCTGCGCGAACATGGCGTCACTGTCATCGACCTGCAGAGCCAGGAATGCATCGATCTGCTCGGTGGCTATATTTCCGCCAACCCGGATGTGTGGAACGAGGACATCGGCGAGGACTGAGCGGTTTGCCGGATTTAGCAGGTTGGCTGTGCAGTGCAGGCGGCTGCCAAGGTGCGGGGCCATTGCAGAGGCGATGATCTGAGCCGTCGTTGCAGGGGTCGTTGCAGGGAGTGATCTGCAAGCTGGCTGCAGGGCCCTTGCCCGGCCACCATCGCGAGACACGCCGCAAGTACGTCCATGTAGGCTCCGGCGCGGCATCCATGCCGCTCAGGGTCCCGCGACGGTGGCCGGGCAAGGACCAGTCGAGATGGTCGGTATGCATGGTAGAGCGGTGCTTGATGCGCCTTGTTCGATCGTTGAAGCATCGGCTACAGGTCTGATGCACACCAGACGACGGACAGCTTTTTTAGATGAGCGCCGACCAACTGTCTGGTGCGGTGTCCTCGCCGCTTGCGGGACCGTGTGGCGGCATGGATGCCGCCACCGAGCCTCCAAGGATGGATTCATGGCGTGTCCCGCAAGCGGTAAGGGCGCCGCGCCCTCGACCGACTCGGCGTTCGGCTGTATCTGACAGGATGCAGCTCGCTTGCATCATCCTGTGATGCGTCCCTGCCATGCTTGCAATGCATGGATGCGGACTACCATCCATGCATTGCATTCGACACCTGCGCGCAGCTGCGCTGCGATCAGAGGATGTAGCGGCTCAGGTCCGGGTCCTGTACCAGCTCGCCGAGCTGCGCATCGACATAGGCCGCATCGACGGTGACGCTCTGCCCGTCACGATCCGGTGCCTCGTAGCTCAGCACATCGAGCAGGCGCTCCAGCACCGTGTGCAGCCGGCGCGCGCCGATGTTTTCCTGGCGCTCGTTGACCTGTGCGGCAATCTCGGCCAGGCGCTCCACCGCATCTGCGCCAAAGCTCAGGTGCACGCCCTCGGTCTGCAGCAGGGCTTCGTACTGCTTGATCAACGCCGCCTTGGGCTCGGTGAGGATGCGCACGAAATCGGCCTTGGTCAGCGCGGTCAATTCCACCCGGATCGGGAAGCGGCCCTGCAGCTCCGGAATCAGGTCGCTGGGCTTGGCCAAATGGAATGCGCCGGAGGCGATGAACAGGATGTGGTCGGTCTTGACCGTGCCGTACTTGGTGGACACGTTGGAGCCTTCCACCAGCGGCAGCAGATCGCGCTGCACGCCTTCGCGGCTGACATCGCCGCCGTTGGAGCCGGCTTCGCCGCGCTTGGCCACCTTGTCGATCTCATCGATGAACACGATGCCATGCTGCTCGCAGGCCTCGATCGCCGCGGTGCGCACGTCGTCCTCGTTGACCAGCTTGCCGGCCTCTTCTTCGATCAACAGTGGGCGCGCGGCCTTGATGGTGAGCTTGCGCTTCTGCGACTTGCCGCCGCCGATATTGGCGAACATCTGCCGCAGCTGCTGGCCCATTTCCTCCATGCCTGGCGGGGTCATGATGTCCATGCTGGCATTGACGGCCACTTCCAGCTCGATCTCGCGCTCGTCCAGCTCACCGTTGCGCAGCATGCGGCGGAACTTGATGCGGGTCTCGTTGTCCTGCGACGACGGCTCGTTACGTGCCGCTTCCGGGTCGAACCCGATGCCGGCCGCACGGCGCGGCAGCAGCGCATCCAGGATCCGGTCTTCGGCGCGTTCCTCGGCCTGGTTGCGCACGCGCACCTTGGCCTGCTCGCGATACAGCTTGACCGAGGTGTCGGCCAGGTCGCGGATGATCTGCTCCACGTCCTTGCCGACGTAGCCTACTTCGGTAAAGCGCGTGGCTTCGACCTTGACGAACGGTGCGTTGGCCAGCGTTGCAAGACGTCGTGCAATCTCGGTCTTGCCGACACCTGTCGGACCGATCATCAGGATGTTCTTGGGCATCACCTCGTTGCGCAGTTCTTCCGGCAACTGCATGCGGCGCCAGCGGTTACGCAGCGCGATGGCGACCGCGCGCTTGGCGTCGTGCTGGCCAACGATATGACGATCGAGCTCCTGCACGATTTCGCGCGGAGTCATGGTTGAAGTATCGGGATTTGGCATTGGGGAATCGAGAATTGGGAATGGGGAAGCGTGGAGGCACTCAAAAGCCTATGTCATTGGAGTGGAGACGAAACCGCTGTTGCGATTCCCGATTCCCCACTCCGATTCACAGCTCTTCAACCACCACATTGCGATTGGTGTAGATACAGATATCGCCCGCGATATTGATTGCTTCGACGGCAATCGTCTTGGCGTCCAGTTCGGTATGCGCCAGCAGCGCGCGTGCGGCCGACAGGGCGTAAGAACCGCCGGAACCGATGGCGATGATGCCGTCTTCCGGTTCGATCACATCACCGGTGCCGCTGATGATCAGCGAAGTCTCCTTGTCGGCCACCGCAAGCAACGCTTCGAGCTTGCCGAGGCGGCGCTCGGTGCGCCAGTCCTTGGCCAGTTCCACGGCGGCGCGGGTCAGCTGACCGTGCTTGTCGAGCTTGGCTTCGAACAGTTCGAACAGGGTGAAGGCATCGGCGGCCGCACCGGCAAAACCCGCCAGCACCTGACCTTCGCGGCCGAGACGGCGCACCTTGCGCGCGTTGCCCTTCATGACCGTATGGCCGAGCGTGACTTGACCATCGCCCGCGACGGCGACATGCCCACCACGCCGAACCGAAATGATGGTGGTGGCGTGAACGATGTTGGGGTTCTGGCTGGGATCCATGGGTCCTCCGGGGGTTTCCAAAGAGGTGGGGACGCCCCTGCCGGGTTCAAGCGCGCTGCGACGAAGCGACGCGGGCACGCGACACAGAGAAGCGTCGCGACACGGCGATCGACTGCCTCAACAGGACGCGCGCCGCACTCGCTCCGAAAGCAAACAGTGAGGCCATGCCAACGCGCTGGCCACCTAGCCCCTTCTCCAGAACGCGCCCGCCGCCGCTAATGGACGGCTCGCCGCTGCATTAGCCAGATCAGTTGCATCAGCCAATCATGCAGCGATGTCACTGACATCACACACCCCAGCGCTCACTCGGGCGCTTTCTTACGCTTCGCACGCGGATGCGCGGCGTCGTAGACCTTGGCCAGGTGCTGGAAATCCAGATGCGTGTAGATCTGCGTGGTGGCGATGTCCGAATGCCCGAGCAATTCCTGCACACCTCGCAGGTCGCCGGACGATTCGAGGATGTGGCTGGCGAAACTATGCCGCAGCATATGCGGGTGCACGTCCTTGAACATGCCCTGGCGCACCGCCAGTTGCTTGATGCGGATCTGCACCGCGCGTTGCGAAATCGCACCGCCCGCGCGCCCTGGGAAGACATACGTGTCCGCGCGGCCGCCGCTGTCGCGCTGCCACGCGCGCAATGCCGCAATCGCATGCGAACCCACCGGTACCAGCCGCTGCTTGCCGCCCTTGCCCAGCACCATCACCAGTGCGCTGGCCAGATCCAGGTCGCGCCAACGCAACGCGCAGAGTTCGCTCAGGCGCAGCCCGGACGAATAGAACAGCTCCAGCAGCGCACGGTCGCGCAGGCCCAGTGGCGCATCGGTGGGAACTTCGACCAGCCGCACCGCCTCGTCGGCGTCGAGCACCTGCGGCAACTTGCGCGGCGCCTTAGGCGCGCGCAACGCCGCTGCCGGGCTGGCCGCGATGCGGCCATGCTTGAGCAACCACGCGTAATAACTGCGGCAGGCGGACAAGCGCCGCTGCAGGCTCTTGGCCGACAGGCCGCGCCGATGCTCGGCCGCCACGAACTGCCGCAGCTGCGCGCTATCGAGCTGCGCAACCTCGACAGGCGCGCCGTCGCCGTGCTGTTCGGCCGCCCAGCCCAGCAAGGCCGCAAGATCGCGCCGGTAGGCATCCAGCGTATGTGCCGAGACCTGGCGTTCGACCTGCAGGTACGACAGGAAGGCATCCACCGACGACGACACTTCAGCCACCCCCTTGCCGCGCCATCGACGCTGCGTTGCACCGCAACCGCAACACGATGCGGCGCGCGACCGGCATCACGCGTCGAAACGCTGCAGCGCCACGCCGAGCGACTCGCCCATCATGCGCAGGAACAAGGTGCCCATGCCGGGATAGAACCGGTTGGCATCGCTACTGCCGACAGCGATCAGGCCGATGCCCGGCAACGGCAATAACGCCGTGGATTGCACCTCGCCCGCTTGGTCGGCATACAGCAGCGCGTGCTTGTCGGCCTGCAGGCGGCCGCAGATCGGCTCGCCATCGCTCAGGCAATCGCGAAACGGGGCCAGCCGCGCATCGTCGGCGGCGATGACCTGCAGCCAGTCTGCCTCCAGCGCAGCAACCGGCTTGAGCAACACCAGCCGCACCAGTTCGCCGTTGAAATCTTCCGCCAGCGAGGCCGCCATTGCCTTGAGCGTGTCGGCTGCGCTGGTCTGGCGCATCAACGCCAGCGTCAACTGGTGCGTGCGTACCGCCAGCCGCTCGTTGATCTGCGCATTGCTGCCCAGCTCGTGCAGGCGTCGCGACAGCTCGCGGTTCTTGTCGCGCAGCACTTCCAGCTGATAGGTCGCCAGCGAGGCAGTGGGGCCGTCGTCGCGCGGCACCAGCAGGCTTACGGCCAGATCCGGGAACTGCTTGAGGAAGGTGGGATGACGACGCAACCACGTTGCGACCTCGTGCGCACCGAACTTGTCCGTGTTGTCACTCATCAGTTCCATTCTCCATCGAAGACGAACACGGCCGGGCCGGACATCACCACCTCGTCCTGATCGCCGGGCCAGCGAATGCGCAGCTCGCCTCCGGGCAGTGATACACGTACGTCGCGCTCCACGCGGCCGCGCTGCATCAGCACCACCGCCGCGGCACATGCCCCGCTTCCGCAGGCCAGCGTTTCGCCGACGCCGCGTTCAAATACGCGCAACCGCACATGCGTGGGGTCCACCACCTGCGCAAAGCCGACGTTGACCGAATCGGGGAAGGCAGCGTTCTGCTGCAACAAGCTGCCCAGGCGCTCCACCGGTGCAGCATCCACGCGTCCCACCTCCAGCACGGCGTGCGGATTGCCCATCGAGACCGCGCCAAAGCGCACCGTCTCGCCGTGCACCGGCAACGCATATTCCTCGCGCGCATGTGCAAACCCTGCCAGCGGGATGCGGGACGGCTCGAACTGCGGCACGCCCATGGCCACCGCGTAGGTGCCGGCGTCCACGCGCTCGACCGCATGCGCGGTGACCGGGCTGTCGATGACGAAGCGCTCGCCCTGGGCGGTGCCGTCACGCACCAGCCAGGCCGCGACGCAGCGCGCGCCGTTGCCGCATTGGCGCGCCGGCGAGCCATCGGAATTCCAGATGCCATAGGCCGCCACGGCGCCGTCGCTACGCGGGGCTTCGATGGTCAGGATCTGGTCGCAGCCCACACCGAAATGCCGGTCGGCCAGCCGCGCGGCCAATGCGGCGTCCGGTGGTGGCGCCCCGTCGCGCAGATCCAGCACCACGAAATCGTTGCCGGCGCCATGCATCTTGGTGAAACGCAGACGCGCGCTGCGACCGTCAGCGCTCATTGCCGCTGCTAGCGGGCTGGTCGGTGGTGGGGGCGGGCTTGGGCTCGGTCTGCACCGGCGCAGGTGCCGGCGTCGACTCATCCAGCGGTTGCGGCGCATCCGGCGGCTGCGGCACCGGTTGGGCTTCCACCGGCACCGGCTTCTGCGGCATCACCAGCGGGCCCTTGTTGCCGCAGGCGGCAAGCAGGACAAAGGTCGCACCAACCAGTGCGAGACGAACAGACGGTCGGGACATGATGCTCATGGACCGGAGTATAGCCAGAACACCCTGACTGCCGTGTGCGCTCACTGCGGCGCCGGCATCGTCCGCGGCGGCGGCTCCGGACGCAACCACAACCAGATCGCCACCACCACCATGCTGCCGATCGACAGGCATTTCACCCAGAACACCGGCACGCACCACAGCATGATCCCGGCGCATACCGTCATGGTCAGCGTCGCCATCCACTTGGCCTTGCGGCTGACCGCGCGATAGGTCTGCCATTCCACGATCGCCGGCCCGAAGCGGGGATGCGACAGCAGCCACGCATGCAGCCGCTCGGAGCCACGCGACGCCGCCCAGGCAGAGATCAGGATAAACACGGTGGTCGGCAACCCGGGCACGAAGATGCCGACGATGCCGGTGGCCAGGCTGGCGTAGGCCAGCAACCACCAGGCCCAGCGGAATCGGTTCGGTCGCGTCATGGCCAAATGATACGACCACAGCGGGCCACGGTGGTCTCTCCAGCGCAGCCAAGCCGCGCGTCCTGCCTGTCCCGACCCGAGGTGCCGGCGCACCGCATTGAATCGCACCGGTCCTCCCGGCCACACGGCCCGACGCGCCAGGCCGAGCGCAAGCCCTGCCTTCAAGGCTGGACTCACAACTTCAGACGACGCGTGTCATCGCATCGCTGCAATGCCTTTGCGCAACCTTCCCCTCATCTGCCCTTCGGGCCCGTTCTCCCGGCGGGAGAAGGATGCAAGCCGCAGTCTCAGTTGCGTCGTTTTGCCCCGCAGATCACTTCACGCCCAGCTGATCCAGCACGAACGCATACGACTCGGCCAGTTCGCGGTAGCGCCGGAAACGCCCGGACTTGCCACCGTGCCCCGCCTCCATGTTGGTGCGGAACACGATCGGCTGCGTCCCGGTATTGTCATCGCGCAACTTCGCCACCCACTTGGCCGGCTCCCAGTACTGCACCTGCGAATCCCACAAGCCGGTGCCCACGAACAGCGCCGGGTACGCCTGCTTGCGCACGTTATCGTACGGCGAGTACGACAGCATGTATTCGTAATAGTCCTTCTCTTCCGGGTTGCCCCACTCGTCGTACTCGTTGGTGGTCAACGGAATGCTGGCGTCGAGCATGGTGGTCACCACATCGACGAACGGCACCTGCGCCACCAGCACGCGATAGTCCTGTGGCGCCATGTTGGCCACCGCGCCCATCAACAGCCCACCGGCACTGCCGCCGGACGCCGCAACCCGGTCCTTGGCGGCGTACCCCTGCGCCACCAGCCCGCGGGTGACGTCGATGAAATCGTTGAAGGTGTTCTTCTTGTGCAGCAACTTGCCATCGTCGTACCACTTGCGGCCCATCTCCTGGCCGCCACGGATATGCGCCAGCGCATACACCACGCCGCGATCGAGCAGGCTCACTGCAGGCAGATTGAACGCCGGGTCGGTGGACATGCCGTAGCTGCCGTAGGCGTACTGGAACAACGCAGCGGTGCCGTCCTTCTTGAAGCCCTGCTTGTAGACCAGCGACACCGGCACCTTGACGCCGTCGCGCGCGGTCACCCAGACCCGCTCGGTGACGTATTTGCCCGGGTCGTAGCCGATCACCGGCTGTTGCTTGAGCAGCTTGCGTTCGCCGGTCTGCGTATTGAGTTCGTAGGTGGTCGCCGGCGTGGTCAACGAGGTGTAGCTGTAGCGCAGCCACGCGGTGTCCGGCTCGGGATTGACCGACAGGCCCATCGAATATGCCGGCTCATCGGCCTTGACGTATTCATGGCTGCCATCGCGCTTGAGCAGGCGCACACGCTCCAGGCCGCCGGAGCGTTCTTCGATGGCGGTGAAGCCGTCGAACAACTCGAAGTTTTCGATGTACACGCTCTCGTCGTGTGCCACCCAGTCGGTCCACTGCTGACGCGTGGTCGCGTCGGTCGGTCCAGTCACCAGCTTGAAGTTCTCGGCGCCATCGGCGTTGGTGCGGATCACCCAACGGCCATCGAAGTGTTCCGCGCTGTATTCCACATCGCGCTCGCGCTTGGCCAGCACCTTGAAGGTGTCCGGCTTGGCCGCCAATGCGTAACGCGTTTCTGAGGACACCGTGCTTTCCACGCCGATGGTGATGTACTTGTCGTCGCGGGTGCGGCCCACGCCCATGTAGAAGCTGTCGTCCTTTTCCTCGTAGACCAGCACATCGTCCTTGGCGGGAGTGCCCAGCACATGCTTCTTGACGCGGACGGTCAGCAGCGTCTCCGGGTCGTTTTCGACATAGAACACCGTCTTGTTGTCATCGGCCCACACCAGGTTGGCCGCAACGCCTTCCACCGTATCGGGATAGATCTCGCCGGTGTCCAGGTTCTTGAAACGGATCGTGTACTGACGGCGGCCGATCGCATCGTCCGCCCAGGCAAGAATGCGGTTGTCCTGGCTGACCTCCGCCTCGCCCACGCTGAAGTAGCCTTTGCCTTGCGCCATCTGATTGACGTCCAGCAGGATTTCTTCCGGCGCTTCCATGCTGCCCTTGCGGCGCGCCTGGATCGGGTAATCCTTGCCGGCCTCGAACCGGGTGTAATACCAATAACCACGCTCGCGATACGGCACGCTGGCATCGTCCTGCTTGATGCGCCCCACGATCTCGCCGTAGAGCGTATCTTCCAGCGGCTTGAGCGGCGCCATCACCTTGTCGGTGTAGGCGTTCTCGGCGTTGAGGTAGGCCAGCATCGCCTTGTCCTGCCGCTTGTCGTCGCGCAGCCAGTAGTAGTCGTCGTTGCGGGTCGCACCGAACGGCGCCTTGACCACATGCGGGTGCCTGGCGACGTCTGGCGGCGTGGGGAGAGCGGCAAGTGCAGAGGATGCGGTTGTGGTCATCAGGCTGGCGATCAACAAGGTCAGGACAGGTTTCATCAGATTGGGGTCCGTCGGATGAACGCAATGCCATCCCAGCGCCCGAGTGTGGAAGAGCCCGTCGCCGGACGTCATGTGTCCTAGGTCATGCTGGCCTATCATCTTCGCAATGAACTCAACGCTTTCGCCCGCGGCCGGGTATAGCCGACGCAGCCAGGACATCGCCCCGTTCCATGTGATGTCGCTGCTGGCCCGCGCCAACGCACTCGAACAGGCAGGTCACGATGTGATCCACCTGGAAATCGGCGAGCCCGACTTCACCACCGCCGCGCCGATCGTGGCTGCCGGGCAGGCCGCCTTGGCCGCCGGGCATACCCGCTACACCGCCGCACGCGGGCTGCCCGCATTGCGCGAGGCGATTGCCGGGTTTTATGCGCAACGCTATGGCTGCACCGTCGACCCGGAACGCATCCTGGTCACCCCCGGCGGCTCCGGTGCGCTGCTGCTGGCCAGCAGCCTGCTGGTGGACCCCAGCAAGCACTGGTTGCTCGCCGACCCCGGCTACCCGTGCAACCGGCACTTCCTGCGCCTGGTCGAAGGTGCCGCGCAGCTGGTGCCTGTGGGGCCCGACAGCGACTACCAGCTCACCCCGGCCCTGGTGGACGCGTGCTGGAACACCGACAGCGTAGGTGCGCTGGTCGCCTCGCCGGCAAACCCCACCGGCAGCGTGCTGTCACGCGATCAATTGGCCGCGTTGTCGCATGCCGTGCGTGCACATGGCGGGCATCTGGTGGTGGACGAGATCTACCATGGCCTGACCTATGGGCTGGACGCACACAGCGTGCTGGAAGTGGACGACAGCGCGTTTGTGCTGAACAGTTTTTCCAAGTACTTCGGCATGACCGGCTGGCGGCTGGGCTGGCTGATCGCGCCGCCCGACGCAGTGCCGGAGCTGGAGAAACTCGCGCAGAATCTCTACATCAGCGCCTCCACCATTGCGCAGCACGCGGCGCTTGCGTGTTTCACCCCGGACAGCATCGCCATCTTCGAAGCGCGCCGCGCGCAGTTCCAGCAACGTCGTGACTACCTGCTGCCCGCCCTGCGCGAGCTAGGCTTCACGATCGCCGTCGAACCGCAAGGCGCGTTCTATCTCTATGCCGACATCAGCGGATTTTCAGACGATGCACAGGCGTTTTGCGCGCACTTCCTGGAGACCGAACATGTGGCATTCACCCCCGGCATCGACTTCGGTTTCCACCGCGCCAACCAGCACGTACGCATCGCCTACACGCAGAGCCTGCCACGCCTGCAGCAGGCGGTGGAGCGGATCGCGCGTGGGTTGAAGCATTTTTGATCACATGCCGCGCGTTTCGCACGGCGCATCGCTGTAGCGGCATTCAGCCGCAACATCGCTCACTGCGGTCGATAAAAGCAGCTTTTTTCAGGCTCTGCGCTTTTACTTTTTGCGCTCAGGAACACCTCCTTCTGCGTGCGACCGTACCCTCATCCGCCCTTCGGGCACCTTTTCCCGGCGGGAGAAGGAAATAACAAAAAGCCCTGGACCACTCGGCCCAGGGCTTGGTTCAACGCAACACATAAAAAAGCAGATCAAGTTGAGGATTTGCTTCCAAGACCAGCTCAGTCGGCCAACCGCTCCCACAGGAAGCTGTACGCCAGCGCGGCCATATGCGCGGCTTGCGCGTTGTTGGCTGCGCCGCCGTGGCCGCCTTCGATGTTCTCGTAGTAGGTCACGTCCTTGCCGGCCTCGATCATCTTGGCCGCCATCTTGCGCGCGTGGCCTGGATGCACGCGGTCATCGCGGGTGGAGGTGAGGAAGATCACCGGCGGGTAGGTCTTCTTCGCATCGAACAGGTGATACGGCGAGAAGGTCTGGATGAATTTCCAGTCGTCGGTATCCGGGTTGCCGTATTCGGCCATCCACGAGGCGCCGGCCAGCAGGTGGCTGTAGCGCTTCATGTCCAGCAGCGGCACCTGCACCACCACCGCACCGAACAGCTCCGGGTACTGGGTGAGCATGTTGCCGGTCATCAGGCCGCCGTTGCTGCCGCCCTGCACGCCCAGGTGCTTGGTGGAAGTGATCTTGCGCGCCACCAAGTCCTTGGCCACCGCGGCCATGTCTTCATAGGCCTTGTGGCGGTTCTGCTTGAGCGCGGCCTGGTGCCAGCGCGGGCCGTATTCGCCGCCGCCGCGGATGTTGGCCACCACGTAGACGCCCCCCTTTTCCAGCCAGGCGCGGCCCAGGCCACCGGAGTAATTGGGCGTCATCGAAATCTCGAAACCGCCATAGCCGTATAGCAACGTCGGCGTGCTGCCGTCGAGCTTGAGGTCCTTCGGGCGCACCAGGAAGTACGGCACGCGGGTGCCGTCCTTGCTGGTGGCGAAGTGCTGCTCGATCCTGTCCTTGCCGGCATCGAAGAACGTCGGCATGGTCTTGAGCGGCTGCGGCGCGCTGCCCACCTCGACCCATGACAAAGTGGTGGGCGTCAGGTAGTCGGTGACGGTCAGCCACAGCGCATCGCTGTCGTCGCTGTCCACCGCGCTGACATCCACCGTGCCGAACGCGGGCGCGCCGACGAAGGCGCTCTTCTTCCAGCCGTCCTGCGACGGGGTGACCACGCTCAGGCGGTTCTTGACGTCTTCCAGCACATTCAACACCAGGTGCGATTTGGTCCACGCCACGCCGGCCAGCGAGGTGGTCTCGGTGGGTTCGAACAGCACATCGAAGCTGCGCTTGCCGGCCATGAAGTCGTCAAGGCGCGTGGCCAGCAGCGAGCCGGCCTTGTAGGTCTTGCCACCGACCGTCCACGGCTCGCGCAACTCCAGCGTCAGCCATTGGCGCTTGACCGCCTTGCTGGCCGAATTGGGCACATCCACCTTGACCAGCTTGCCGTCGGCGCCCTTGAGATACAGCTCGTCGTTGTAGAAGGCCAGCGTGCGACTGACGAAATCGCGCTCGAAGCCGGGCGTGTCGTCGTGCATCGCCGCGATGTACATGTCGGTCGGCTTGCCTTCGTACACCACCGCCGCAGCGCTGAGCGGGGTGCCGCGCTTCCACTGCTTGGCGATGCGCGGGTAGCCGGAGCTGGTCATGCTGCCGGCACCGAAATCGGTGAAGACATAGACCGTGTCGCGGTCGATCCAGCCCAGCCCGCCCTTGGACTCGGGACGGAAGAAGCCGTCCTTGACCCACTGCTTGCTGCCCAGGTCGAACTCGCGGGTGACATCGGCATCGGCGCCGCCGCGCGACAGCGCGATCAGGCAACGCTGGTACTCCGGGCGTAGGCAGTCGGCGCCGTGCCAGACCCAGTTCTCGCCCTCGGCCTTGTTGAGCGCGTCCAGGTCGAGCACCGTTTCCCACTTGGGCGCCGGCTTGCGGTATTCGTCCAGCGTGGTGCGCCGCCACAGGCCGCGCTCGTGCTGCTTGTCCTTCCAGAAGTTGTAGTAGTACGCGCCGATCTTCTGCACGCCCGGGATCTTGGCATCCGAATCCAGCACCTCGCGGATGCTGGTTTCCATCTGCTTGAACGCCGGCGTCGTGGCCAGGCGCGCTTCGGTCTTGGCGTTCTGGGCCTTGACCCAGTCCAGCGGTTTGGCGCCGGTGACATCTTCCAGCCAGGCGTAGGGGTCGTTGGACACAGCGGTTTCCTCTGCAGAGACGGCGCCAGCGGTGATCAGGCCGGCAACCAGGCAGATCGAGGCGAACTTGGGCATGTATTTTTCCGGAAAAACCAATGCCCGAAAACCTACCACAGGGCTCCGCCGGCCCTCCCCTGCCGAAGGTCAGGCCGCCCGCGCCGGGGCGGTGGCCCGGGAGGTCACCCGCCGGCGCTGTGCCTGCGGGCCGCGTCGACGCGGCGTGGCCCGCCGTGAGCCCGGGCGCACCAGGGTGGGCAATGCAAACCGGTGCAGGCTCCACCAGGCCAGCATCGGCATGCCGACCAGCCACAGCGGCAGCCAGCCGATCCACTCGCTGTGCCCGCGCGCGGCCGGCCACACCAATACCAGCGCCAGGCCGGCCAGGGCGATCTGCCGGATCGGGCGCAACACACGCGGGTCGGGGCGTTCGGAACGACGGGAAGAACGATGCGACATGGCGGCACTCCGTGGCAGAAGGGATCGGAACAGGCGTGCAGCATTGCCTGCGTCCATCTCACCGACTGCGACCTGGATACTGGGATCGCCGGGCGCTCGGACGGGTGCTGCGCGGGGCCTGGGCGGCGGCGGACGGCTGGGCGGCGCCGTTCGGCGGCGGCATGTGGCGATCGTGGGCGCGTTGGGTGGGCTGGCGGGGATTCGGGATTCGGGATTGGCACTCTTGCTTGGGTCAACGCCATTCGCACCGCCTCGTCGCATTGCCGACATGCGGCAGCGCTGGCCTGTCAGCGAGAAGGTAGCCGACGGCCCCGATGCGCGTTCAGTGCGTCGATCGGCCAGCCACGACGCCTGTCCAATGTCGCACCTCGCCACCGCAACCCGATCTGCGGCCCCCGTCAACGCGGCACGGGCACCGCGCCGGTGTTCCAGCCATGCGCAGCAATGCCCTTGGCCGGACTGACCGGCACCCGCTGCGTACGCGTCACCCGCCGTTCGGGGTGCCAGCGGCTGCCGTTGGGCCGGTGGCGCGCGCCAGGCCCGACCGTTGACGCGAACTTGCCCCCTGCATGCGGTAGTGTGCTGCACCTACCGCCCCTTTGTGATGTTGCGATGCGCCTGACCGTTACGATCGCCCTCGCTTTCCTGCTCGTCCTCGGCCTGCCCGTGGCACATGCCAGGGACACGTCCACCACCGAGCCGGCGATCGATCTGTCCAAGATCATGGGTACCTGGTATGTGATTGCGCGCATGCCCAACGCGGTCGAGCGCGGCCACGTGACAAGCCGCGACGAATACACCCTGGTCGAAGACGGCAAGGTGGCGGTGCGCTATCTGTATCGCGAAGGCTTCAGCGAGCCGGAAAAGGAAGTCAACGCACGCGCGTCGGTGGATGCAGAGAGCGGCAATCGCGACTGGCGGGTGTGGTTCTACAAGGTGATCCCGGCCAAGCAGCGCATCCTGGAAATCGCACCGGATGGCTCGTGGATGTTGATCTCCTACCCCGGCCGCGACCTGGCCTGGATCTTCTCGCGCAAGCCGGACATGAGCCGCGACCAGTACCGCACACTGGTCAACAAGATGCGCGACGACTATTCCATCTACACCGACAAACTCAAGCGGGTGCCGCAGCTGCGTGAACAGGTGGGCCGCCTGGGCTTTGAAGTGCCGAACGAGCGCTAAGCCGGCTGCCGTTACGCTGCGGCAGCAAGCCTGTCTCTGTGCAGCAAGTGATCGTCCACGCGCGTTGCGTGCACGCACAGTGGCGGAGGCACCGGCTACCGGCGCCGCGCGCGGGCGCACCCGTCAGCAGCGTGCCTGCGTTGAAGAGATGGCCCGTGACCCTGGATGTCGCTAGCGGGCCGCCCAACAGGTGCACAAAATACCTGCGCAGAGGCGGCCCCTCTGGCTCAGTCGTAGTTGCTCAATGCCAGCGACAGCAGCGCCTTGGCCTGCTCGCGCAGTGAGATCGGCTCGACGATTTCTGCGTCCGAGCCGTAGTGCAGCACGTCCATCAGCAGTTCGCGCGAATTGCTGTACGGCAATCTGAGCTCGTAGCGGCCATCGGGCATGAAACGGCCCTGCTGCTTGGAATGCCAGTGCTCGTCGGCCACCCAGCGCGCGGCCTTGGCGCTGAACACGATGGTCGCCCAGCCCTTGGGCGCACCCGAGAAGATGCCGTAACTGGCCGCGAGCTGCTCATCGAGCTCGCTGTCGGGCACATCGCGCGGCGCGGCGTCGAGCAGGCGCGCGTGGTTGATGCGGTCCACCGCGAAGCTGCGCACGCCGTCGCGGCCGTGGTCCCAGGCATCCAGGTACCAGTTGTCGCGGTAATGGGTGATGCGCTGCGGCGACACGGTGCGCTTGGTCGACTCGTCGGTAGAGCGCGCGCGGTAATCGAAGCTCAGCTGCTTGCGCTCCAGCACGCCGGAAGCCACCGTGCGGAAGCTGGCTTCGTCCAGCTTGCGGCCGCGGTGCGGAATTACCCGCACCCGATCCACCGGCCACTGCGATACACCCGCCTGGGCGGCCAGCAGGCCTTCGATGCGCTGCTGCAACGGCGCCAGCATCGAGGACAACACCCCGCCACCGGTGCGTGCGAGCAACTGCTGCGAGGCCAGCAGCGCGTGCAGCTCTTCCGAGCTCAGCCACAGGCCAGGCAGTTCGAACCGATCGCTCTCGCCGGACAGATACCGGAAGCCCGATTCGCCATCGCCTTCCACCGGCGCCATCAGCGCATCGCGCAGAAACGCCAGGTCGCGGTACACGGTGGCACGGGAACAGCTCAGCTCATCCTGCAGCCGCGCCACCGTGACCGGGTAGCGCGCCGATTTGAGCAAGCGATGCAGGGAGTTGATGCGTTCATAGCGGTCCATGCGCCGATTATGTCCGAGTCTTCGCGCGACGGGGTGAGCGTGGCGCCTGCGCCGTGGTGCGGCGGGTGCCCACAGGCGCGTGGTGTGCTGGAAGCGCTGCCGGCAGACGCGCTTCCGGGCGGCTGGCGTGCGACCTCGGTGGCAGCGCAATCCATCCATGGCCCGGTGCCAGGGATCCAGGCACAGACCGCGGGCGCGGTGGTGGATTCCAGCAGCGCTGCGGCAACCAAACCCCGGTGCCGAGCTCAAGCGGAACGGTCGGCATCAGCATCCCAACCGCCAATGAAGCGTGGCGTTCACCCGGTTATGACGGACCGCACAGTCCGTTATCATGAAATCGCTTCCACCCTCCTGCCCTGCCCTCAAGCGAGCCGCCCATGTCCCGCCGTGCCCCGTTGTCTGCCTTGCTGCCGTTGTTGTTGATCACGCCCGCCGTCTGGGCCCAGGCAGTTGCACCAACGCCGGTGGACCCCGCCGCGGCGGTGATGCCATCGCCCTGGGGCGGCAGCAGTGGCGAGCTTGGCTACGCCGCCGCGCATGGCAACAGCACCACCGACAGCCTGAACGGTCGCATCCGCCTGCGCTATACCGACGGCGACTGGATCCACAGCCTGGATGCCACCGCGCTGCGTTCGAGCTCGGAATACACCAACACCAATGACGACGGCAGCACCACGCGCGAGCGCCAGACCACCGCCGAGCGTTACACCGGCAGCGCCGGCAGCGCATTGCAGCTGGGCGAACACCGCCAGCTCACCGCCACCGGCCGCTATGAACACGACGACTTCGCCACCTACGATCGCCTGGCCACCTTCGGTATCGGCTACGGCACACGCCTGATCAACGCCGACCGGTTCTATCTGGACGCGCAGGTGGGCCCGGGTATCCGCCGCGCGCACAACAGCGACGAGGACCGCAACGAGACCGGCCTGATCGGGCGCGGGCTGTTCGACCTGAAGTACACCGTCACCGACAACACCGACCTGATCAACACGCTGCTGGTGGAATCGGGCGAATACAACACGTATGCGCAGAACGACTTCGGCGTGCAGGTGAGCATGAACTCGCATTTCGCGCTGAAGGCGGCCTGGCAGATGCGCCACAACAGCGAGGTCAGCGATGGCGACAAGAAGACCGACACGCTGACCACGGTCAACCTGGTCTATACGTTCAAGTAAACAGCGCCGCATATGTAGGAGCGGACCTGGCCGCGAAGGGCTTTCCCGGTGAAGCCCTCGCGGCCAAGGCCGCTCCTACGAAGAGCGGCGCCCCGCCGGATAGGCCTGCCCGAGGCGGCGGTCGACCGGTCCCACGTTCGAATCCGCAACTGCGCCTGTAGGAGCGGACCTGGCCGCGAGGGCTTTCCCGGTGAAGCCTCTCGCGGCCAAGGCCGCTCCTACGAAGAGCGGCGCCCTGCCGGATAGGCCTGGCCGAGGCGGCGGTCGATCGGTCCCACGTTCGAATCCGCAACTGCGCCCTGTAGGAGCGGACCTGGCCGCGAGGGCTTCCCCGGTGAAGCCTCTCGCGGCCAAGGCCGCTCCTACAAAGAGCGGCGCCCTGCCGGATAGGCCTGGCCGAGGCGGCGGTCGATCGGTCCCACGTTCGAATCCGCAACTGCGCCCTGTAGGAGCGGACCTGGCCGCGAGGGGCTTTCCCGGTGAAGCCTCTCGCGGCCAGGGCCGCTCCTACGAAGAGCGGCGCCCTGCCGGATAGGCCTGGCCGAGGCGGCGGTCGATCGGTCCCACGTTCAAATCCGCAACTGCGCCCTGTAGGAGCGGCCCTGGCCGCGCGGGCTTTACCGGGAAAGCCCTCGCGGCCAGGGCCGCTCCTACGAGGCAGATGTCTGTTCCGGGCCGGGTCAGAGCTCGGCCAGCAGCTGCGCGGCACCCTTGTCGAACAGGCCCTGCGCGACGCGGCGGCCCAGGTCTTCGGTGTCTGCGGCGCTGCCATGGGCCTCGGCGTGGATCAGGCGTCCGTCGCTGGCGCTGCCGACCATGCCCTGCAGGTACAGGCCCTCGCCTTCCCAGCGCGCGAATGCAGCCACCGGGACGTGGCAGCTGCCGTGCAGCGCACGGTTCATTGCGCGCTCGGCTTCCACGCAGACGCGAGTGGCGGGCGCGTCCAGCACCGCCAGCAGACGGTGGACACGTGCATCGTCGCCACGGCACTCCACCGCCACTGCGCCCTGCGCCGGAGCCGGCAACCACTCCGGCGCGTCCAATCGCGCACTGATGCGCGCATCCAGACCCAGCCGCTGCAGGCCGGCACAGGCCAGCACGATGGCGTCGTAGCCGCCGTTATCCAGCTTGGCCAGACGCGTATTGACGTTGCCGCGCAGGTCGATCAGCTCAAGATCCGGGCGCGCGGCGCGCAGCTGCGCCTGACGACGCAGCGACGAGGTGCCCACGCGTGCGCCCAGCGGCAAGGCCTGCAGGCTGGCGTAGAGGTTGGACACCAGCGCATCGGCGGCATCACCGCGGCCCAGGATCGCGGGCAGCACGAACGGCGCGTCCAGCTCCATCGGCACGTCCTTGAGCGAATGCACCGCGCAGTCGGCCTCGCCGCGCAGCATGGCCAGCTCCAGCTCCTTCAGGAACAGGCCCTTGCCGCCGATCGCCGCCAGCGAGCGGTCCAGCACCTCGTCGCCGCGGGTGCTCATCGGCACCAGCACGACCTCCAGGCCGGGATGGTGCTGGCGCAGCGCGGCGGCGACGTGTTCGCTCTGCCATAAGGCGAGCGGGCTCTTGCGGGTGGCGATGCGGAGCGTGGTCATCCGCCCATTATCGCGGAGCCGGCGCGTAACTCATACACACCCCGCAACAGGAAGGCTGAGGCGACGGCAGGGCCGTCAGCGCGCGGCGCCGCAGGCTGGCGCCAGCCTGCGGCACATGGGAGTGATCAGCGCTGTAAGCGGTGCAACCGATGACGCCCGAGACCGCGGAGCAGGTTCCAGCGGTGGCAGCGTCATCTTTCGGCGAAGGACTTGCTCGTCCGGCGTCAGCGGCGCGGCGGAGGCGCACACGCCGTGTCTGGGCATGCGCTCCGCTCCACCCGGCCCACGGCGATTTGCCTGCTCTGGCGCAGTCGTTCGTGCAGGCTGGCTACGCTGCGTCGCGGCACTTCCAGCGGCTGGGCCACGTTGCGCTACACCGCGTGCGCCGGCGATTACTGCTACGGCACAGCTCCACCCGCCATTGCCCGCTGCTCCGTGCCGTGCGCCGCTCCACTCGGCCACGGCGATCCACCTGCTCTAGCGCAGTTGTTCGCGCAGGCTGGCCACGCAACGGCGGCTCACTTCCAGCGGCTGCGGCACGTTGCGCAGCACTGCGTGCACCTGGCCATCGCTGCTGCGGCGCAGTTCCACCAGTTCATCGCGGGCGACCAGGCAGTTGCGATGGATGCGCACCAGACGGTCGGCAAATTCGTCCTCCAGTGACTTGAGCGACTCTTCGATCAGGTCTTCGCCCCGGGTGTGATGGACGATGACGTACTTTTCCTCGGCCTGCAGGTAACGGATATCGCCGATGGGGATCAACCGCAGGCTGCCGCGCAGACGGGCGCACAGATGCGTGCGCAGCGGGGCCTGCGCGACGCTGGGCGCGCGGCCGGCCAGGAAGGTGGCCACCTTTTCCAGCGCAGACGCCAGGCGTTCCGGGCGCACCGGTTTCATCAGGTAATCCAGCGCGGCTGCATCGAATGCCGACAACGCATGCTGGTCGTAGGCGGTGCAGAACACCACCGCCGGGGGCGGCTGGCGTTGCCGCAGCAGGCGGGCGGTTTCCAGCCCGTCCACCCCGGGCATGGCGATATCCAGCAGCACCAGATCCGGGTGCAGGTGTTCGCACTGCTGCAGCACCTGCGCGCCGTTTTCGGCCTCGCCGATCACCTCGACCTGCGGATGCTCGGCCAGCAGCATGCGCAGGCGCTCGCGCGCCAGTGGCTCGTCATCGGCGATCAGCACCCGCACTTGCGTGGCCGTCATGGGCTCCCCCTCGCTGCAGTGACTTTCCCCTCACGGCAGCGGCAATGTGATCTCGCAGGCATAGTAGCCTTCAGTCCAGCTGGCCGCCATCCGTGCCCCGGCCCCGAACTGGAACGCCAGCCGGTGCGAGATGCTGGCCTGGGCGTGCCCGGCACCGGCCAGCAGCGGCAACTGGGTGCCCGGTTGCGGGGCGGGGTTGACGATGCGGATCTGCAGCTGGTTGCCGCGCTGGCGCAACGACAGGTACAGCGTACCGCCCTCGGGCATGCGCGACACGCCATGCAGCACTGCGTTTTCGACCAATGGCTGCAGCACCAGGCGCGGCATCGGCAGTTCCCAGGGCAATGGCTCCTGGCGGTGCCAGCGCACCTGCAGGCGCTCGCCCAGGCGCAGCGATTCGATCGCCAGATAACGTTCGGCCAGTTCGCATTCGGCGCGCAGGGTGGACAGGCCCTCGCCGGCCCCCAGCGCGGCGCGGAACAGGTCCGACAGGTCCAGCACGGCCTGCTCGGCCACCACCGGGTCACGCCGCAGCAGGCTGGCGATGAGATTCATGCTGTTGAACAAAAAATGCGGCCGAATGCGCGCCTGCAGGGCATCGGCCTCGGCGCGCGCGTTGGCCTGCACCTGCGCCTCCCAGCGGTCGCTGACGTAGAAATAGCGCAGCGCCAGCGCGGTGATCAGCACCACCGTGGCGGCACTGCCCAGGGTGAACCGCCAGAAGCCGACCAGGCGGCCAAGCGGGGCCTGGTCCAGCACCGCGTACAGGCCGTGCACGATCCCGGCACCGAGCATCGCCACAACTGCGGCGATCGACAGCGCGGCCAGCCCGCCCAGCCTGGGCGGCAAGCGCGACAGCCAGGGCCGCAACACGCACAGCAGCACGCTGACCGCCAGGGCCAGCCACAGCGCCAGACCACTGGCCGAGACGAAGCGCGACAGGGTGATACCGCGCGCGGCGCCGGCGTCGGGCACCAGGGTCACCACCAGCACCACCAGTTCGGCCAGGCCCAGCATCGCGCCCAGCCGTGGCAGCCGGCACAGGTCCGGCATCCAGGTAATCTGCGGCGCGCCGGTGGCCATGGGCTCAGGCGGCGGTGAAGCGCGCCTGCATCCAGTCGCGCAGGGCCTCGATCTCTTCCAGGCAGACCTGATGCCCCGTCGGATAGGTCTGCCACTCCAGTGCGAAGCCCAGCGTGCGCAGGGCCTGCATGCTGGCCTGGCCGGCCGCGAACGGCACCACCGGGTCGGCCGTGCCATGGGCCATGAACAGCGGTTGGCGTAGGGCCGCCGGCTGCAACTGGCTGGCGGCTGCGGCCGGATCCGGAAGATAGGTGGACAGGGCGATCAGCCCGGCCAGCGGCACGCTGCGCTGCAAGCCAACGGCCAGGGTCACCGCACCGCCTTGCGAAAAGCCGGCCAGCAGGATGCGCTCAGGCGCGATGCCGCGGCTCTGCTCATGGGCTATCAGGGCGTCGACCTGGGCCACCGACTCGGCAATGCCGGCCTTGTCGGCGCGCTGGGCGAAATCCATGCCGACGATGTCGTACCAGCCGCGCATGCGCACGCCGTTGTTGATGGTGATCGGGCGGATCGGCGCATGCGGGAACACGAAGCGCAGCGCCGGCCACTGCGGGCGCACCAGCTCCGGCACCATCGGGGCGAAGTCGCTGCCATCGGCGCCCAGCCCGTGCAGCCACAGCACGCTCCATTGCGGGTTCGGTCCGGTCTCGCGTTCGATCACTTCCAGCATCATCCAGCTCCGCTTGCGGGCTGGGCATTATGCCTTGCGCGCCGGATCGGCCCGATCACGCCAGGGCCGGACCGCCGCAGCGCAGGACCGGACGCGGGCACATGGGTCGGCAGCGATCGGCGCGCGCGCCGGGGCAGGCGCCGGTCAGCTATGGCGGATCACCCTGCGGGCACTCAGATCAGCGAAGGTTCCAGCGCGGCGGCGCGGCGCAGCTCGGACGCACGCACCAGCACCTTGGGCGGGTCGAGTTCTTCGGGGATGCAGAAAATGCCGGCGCGGCGTAGCGCCATGCCGGTGCGACGCAGCGAGGTCAGCGCCACCACCGGAATCGACAACGCCATGCCCACGATCACCGGCGCCATCCAGGCCGCCAGCGACGGCGACACCGTGTAGGCCACCGCGCCCATGAACAGGCCGAACACGGTCAGCCCGCCATAGCTTTGCAGCAAGGCCGGCCACGACAGCTTGCCGTCGTCGCGCACCTGGGCGTCCCAGCCGGAATCCTTGCCGGCCAGCACTTCGAACACGCCGCGCGACTGCAGGTACATCACCACTGGCGCCATCAAGGCAGCCAGCACGGTTTCCAGCAGGATGCTCAGCATGGCGCGGATGGCGCCGCCGCAGGCGCGCAGTTCGCGCGGGTTGAGCAGCAGGGCGATATAGCCCAGCAGCTTGGGCGCCAGCAGCACGAACATGGTGCAGACGAAGATCCAGATCGCATTGCCCTGGCTGCTGCCGTGCCAGTAGCGCGCCGGCGAGAACGGCAGGTTGCCGGCCAGATCGATGCCGCCGCCCGCCAGCGGAATGCCGATGCCGATCAGCATCAGCAGGCCCCACATCGGCGCGGTGAAATAGTGGCCGATGCCGATCAGCATGTGCATGCGGCTGATCCAGTGCAGGCCCTTGGCGCCGACCACCTTGGCATGCTGCAGGTTGCCCTGGCACCAGCGGCGGTCGCGGATCAGCAAATCGGTGAGCGTGGGCGGGCCTTCTTCATAGCTGCCCTGCAGGTACGGCACCATGTGCATGGCCCAGCCGCCACGGCGCATCAGCGCCGCTTCGACAAAGTCGTGGCTGAGCACATGCCCGCCGAACGGCTTGCGCCCGCGCAGCGAGGGCAGGCCAGCATGATCGGCGAAGGCCTGGGTGCGGATGATGGCGTTGTGGCCCCAGTAGTTGCTCTCGGCGCCATGCCACCAGGCCACGCCGAAGGCGATGATCGGCCCGTACACGCGGCCGCCGAACTGCTGCATGCGGGCGAACAGGGTCTGGCCATTGACCACGGCCGGCAGGGTCTGGATCAGGCCCACGTCCGGGTTGTTTTCCATGCCGGCAACCAGCCGCACGATGGTGTCGCCGGTCATCACGCTGTCGGCGTCCAGGATCAGCATCTGCGGGTAGCTGCCACCGAACCGGCGCACCCAGTCGGCCACGTTGCCGGCCTTGCGTGCGGCATTGTCGGCGCGGCGGCGGTAGAAGATGCGGCCGTGCCCGTCGACGCGGTCGCACAGCTCGTTGTAAACCAGTTCTTCGGCACGCCCGATGTTGTCGCGGGTGGTGTCACTGAGCACGAAGAAATCGAAGTGCTCCAGCTGGCCGGTTTCGGCCACCGATTCGTAGATGGCCTGCAGGCCGGCCAACAGGCGGCGCGGGTCTTCGTTATACGTCGGCATCAGCAGCGCGGTGCGCGAGCGCAGCGTGGGCAGCGGTTGTTCGGGGTCGATGCCGAGCTTGCGCCCGGCGCGCGCCACCACGGTGAAGAAACCGGCTACCGCGCTGGCAAACGACATCGCGATCCACGCGAACAGCAGCACGAACAGGCCGAGCAGGCAGCCTTCCAGCACGCTGATGCCGTCAGGCCACAGCACACTGAGCATCACCCACACCGCAATGGCCGTAGTGGCGAAGGTGCCGCCGATCAGATAGAAGCGGCGCACACCGATGCCCACCGGCGAGGTGCGCTGGTGGCGAACCTGCAGGCTGCCTTCGCGCAGGCTTTGCTCGGGCATCGCCAACGGCGCTTCCGGCGGCAGCGTGGGCTGGCCGGCGTCGAGGGCGGAAACGGAAGAGACTGCGGTTGGTGCGGGGGGAAGGGTCACGGTGCCGTCCATCAAGGCTGCCCGTCGCACGCTGGCGACAGTAAGGGCTGATGCGGGAGGTCCATCCCCGCAACGCGTAGCGACGTTGCTAGGTGCGCCGCATGCAGGACGTACCCGGCGGCGTGCGACCAGGTCGCGGTGTTGGCAGCTATGAAACCACTCCGATGCACAAACTCTCCTGGCGGCGACGCAACGTCGCGGCTCATCCTAAAGAATCGACCGTTAAAGGAAACGAAGGCCATTGTGCAGTCTTCGCCCCTCCCGACGAGGACCGCGCGGCAGACTACGACGTGACGACCGAACGCAACCCCAACAGATTGCAGCCTGGCACACGCGCTGTCACGAGCCGCTGGCCGGGCTGTCATACCGCAAGATTGCAAGTGGCGTGCCATTAGGCGCAATCGGTTGCAGCGACGGAGCCCTGGCGTCGAGCCGCTGGATTCGGTCAAGCTAGACGGTAAGGTGTGACTGGTCGGCTGCTTGTTGAAACACTGCGCACCGACTGCAGACACAGCGCACCGACCATCGTGACTGGTCCTTGCCCGCCCCCGTCGCCGGACCCTGTGGCGGCATGGATGCTGCCACGGAGCTACATGGATGTACTTGCAGCGTGTCCTGCGATGGTGGGCGGGCAAGGGCCCTGCAGCAAAGGCGCAGATGGTCCGCTCTGTGCCTGATCTGTCCGGATCGAGCAATCAGGCAGCGACGACTGCATCGTGCGTCTCGCGATCGCTTGGCGATCTTCAAGTCTGTCGAGGGCGCGGTGCCCTCACCGCTCGCGGGACACGCCGTGAATCCGTCCGTGGAGGCTCGGTGGCGGCATCCATGCCGCCACACGGTCCCGCAATCGGTGAGGACACCACGCTAGAAAGTTGGCTGGCGGTTTTGTTGAAAAGCAAAGACACCGCGTCGCACGGTGTGCTGGTTGCTGTTGAAATCTATGCACACCGACCAACTCGACTGGTCCTTGCCCGCCCACCGTCGCGGGACCCTTGGCGGCATGGATGCCGCCACGGAGCTACACGGATGTACTTGCAGCGTGTCCTGCGATGGTGGGCGGGCAAGGGCCCTGCAGCGAAGGCGCAGATCATCAGCTCTGCGCCTGATCTGTCCGGATCGAGCAATCAGATAGCGACGCCTGCATCGCGCGTATCGCGCTCGTTTGGCGATCTTCAAGCTTGGTCGAGGGCGCGGCGCCCTCACCGCTCGCGGGACACGCCGTGAATCCGTCCGTGGAGGCTCGGTGGCGGCATCCATGCCGCCACACGGTCCCGCAATCGGCGAGGACACCACGCCAGACAGTTGGCTGGTGGTTTTATTGCAAGCACAAGGTCACCGCATCGCCAGCCTGATCGTCGCTGGTTCGTATCCATGCGCACCGACCAACTCCACTGGTCCTTGCCCGCCCACCGTCGCAGGACCCTTGGCGGCATGGATGCCGCCAAGGAGCTACATGGATGTACTTGCGGCGTGTCCTGCGATGGTGGGCGGGCAAGGGCCCTGCAGCAAAGGCCCAGATGATCCGCTCTGCGCCTGATCTGTCCGTAGCGAGCAATCAGGTTGAGACAAAGGAATGTGCGTATCGCGAGCGTTTGGCGATCTTCAAGTCTGGTCAAGAGCCCCTGCAGCAAAGGCGCAGATGATCCACTCTGCGCCTGACCTTTCCGTACTAAGCCATCAGATCGAGACGCCTGCACTGTGCGTCTCGCGAACACCTGGCTGTCTTCACGTCTGGTAGCGGGCGGTGCCCTTGCCGCCCGCAAATTGGTGAGCGGCTGCTACTTGCGCGCCGCCTCGCTGGCATCGCGGGTGGCGCGGAACTCCGAATCGCTGCTCCAGTTCGGCCATTGACGCGAATCGGCCAGCTGCTGGCCCAGCGTGTACAGCACGCCCAGATCGCGCGCGGCACCGGCGAAGGTCCAGTCCGGCTTCCACTCGTCGCCCTGCTGGTGATAGCGCTTGGCGGTGTAGTCGTCCGATGCGGCCTTGCCTGCCGCCACGCCGCCTACTTCCCAATCCTGCCCGGCCGCATACGACAGCGCCGGCACGCCGCGCTTGGCAAACGAGAAGTGGTCGGAACGGAAGAAATACCCGGCCTGCGGCTTGGGATCGGGGGTGTAACGCAGCTTGGATTGCGCGGCCACGCGCTTGAGCTGGTCGAGCAGCTCGAGCTTGGCGGTGCCGTAGATGCCGAAATCGCGTGAGGGCACGAACGGGTTCATGCCGTCCATGTTGATCACCGCCACGGTGGTGTCCAGCGGGTACAGCGGCTTGGAGGCGTAGAACTCCGAACCCAGCAACCCCTTTTCTTCGGCAGTGACGGCCAGGAACACGACCGAGCGCTCGGGCTTTGGTCCGGTGGCGAAGCCGCGTGCCAGCTCCAGCAACGCGGCCGTGCCGCTGGCGTTGTCCAAGGCACCGTTGAAGATGGTGTCGCCGCGTGCGTCCGGCTTGCCCACGCCGATGTGGTCCCAGTGCGCGCTGTAGATCAGGGTTTCGTTCGGGCGCTTGCTGCCTTCCAGGCGCGCCACCACATTGTGCGAGGTGATCACGTCGGACTTGACCTGGTAGCTGGCGCTCAGGCGCTGGCCCTTCAGCTCGACCGGCTTGAAATCGCGCGTCTGCGCCTGCTTCTTCAAGGTGTCGAAGTCCAGCCCGGCGTGCTTGAACAGGTCGGCAGCCAGATCGCGCTGGATCCAGCCTTCCAGGGTGGGATGCGCGCTGCGCGGGTTGTCGCGCACCACATCGAACATGGTGTTGGTGTTGGAACTGGCCACCGTGTCCCAGCCATAGGAGGCCGGCGCGGTTTCGTGCACCACCAGCACGCCGAGCGCGCCCTGGCGGGCGCCTTCTTCGTACTTGTAGGTCCAGCGGCCGTAGTAGGTCATGCCGGCGCCATCGAAGGCGCCCTTGCCGGTTTCGAAATCCGGGTCGTTGATCAGCACCACCGCGATCTTGCCCTTCAGGTCCACGCCCTTGAAGTCGTCCCAGTCGCGCTCCGGCGCCTTGACGCCGTAGCCGACGAACACCAGTGGTGCGTTGGCGATGTCGACCTTGGACGAACCATCGAGCGCAGCGCGGATGGCGATCTGCTGGCCCTGGGTCAGGGTCTGCGGTTTGCCGGCATTGGCCAGCGCAATGGTCGGCGCACCGACGATATCGGCGCGCCGCAGCGGCACCGCCTGGGTCCATAGGCGCTTGCCGCCGGTGAGATCGCCGCCGGGCTGCAGGCCCGCGTCGGCAAATTGCTTGCTCAGATAGGCGATGGTCTTGTCTTCGCCGGCCGTGGCCGGGCCGCGGCCTTCATAGGCATCGGAGGCTAACTCCTTGACGTCGCGCGAGATGCGCGCGCCATCGAAGGTCGGCGCCGCCGCCATCAGTGCGGTCGAGACCGCCATTGCCAAGAGTCCTACCGCAACTCGCTTCATTGCATACCCCAGATCATCAGACAGCCCTGGAGTGTAGCCAGCCGCGGGTGCAAGCGGATGCATGCGGGCACTGCACGCTGTCGTGCCGCCGCGTATTGCCGGGGCAGCAGGACTGCCCAACGCGATTCCGCGTGCCACAGGCCCGGGCGGGCGCCGCTAGAACAGATCGACGCTGCCGGTGGGTTGGGTGGCGTGCTGAAGTTGGCCATTGCCCACCAGCTCGGCGTACACGGCCGCGCGGTTGCGGCCATGCTGCTTGGCCCAGTACAGCGCCTTGTCCGCTTCGTCCAGCGACTGGCTGATCAGACGGCCCTGGGTCAATTCCACGATGCCGGTGCTGAGCGTGACCTGGCCGACCTGCGGAAACACATGCTCGGCCACGGCCAGACGAAAGCGCTCGAACAGGCCGACCGCGCATTCGCGGTCCACGCCGCGCAACACGATCACGAACTCCTCGCCGCCAAAGCGGAACAGCAGGTCGTCCTGGCGGAACGTGCGTTGCATCAGCTGCGCGACCAGCAGCAGCACCTCGTCGCCGTACAGATGGCCAAAGGTGTCGTTGACACGCTTGAAGTGATCGATGTCCACGATACCCAGCCACACGCCCTGCTCCGTCGTGGACTGCGCCCCGGAGAACAGGCGCAGGATCACGTCGTCGAAGGTCTTGCGGTTGCGCAGGCCGGTCAGGGCATCGCGCTGTGCATCGTCGAGCAGGCTGCGGTAGTTCTGGAAGAAGCGTGCAAAGCCCTGCAGCATGGCCTGCTCGGCGGCGCCAGGCGGGCGGGCGCCGGCCACCCGCAGGCAGGTGCGGATGCCGCGTGCTTCCATCATCGGGTACACCAGCAGCGCGCGGCCGTCCTGATGCAGCTGCACGGCCTCGCCCGGGCCATGCACATCGGCCAGCTGGGAGCGCATCTGCGCATCCTTCAGCTCGGCCACCGTCAACGACAGGCGGCCGTCGTCGCGCAGCCGGGTTTCGGCCATGGTGCGGCCGTCCGGCGCGATGCGCAGCAACGACAGCTCCTCGGCCGCGCAGACCTCGCGCATGGTGCGCAGCAGGCTCAGGTCCAGCAGATCGGCATCGCGGATGGCGGTCATGTCCACCATCCGCTCCAGCAACGGCGCGTCGCTCATTGCAGCCCCCGCCGATGCGCGGACGCAGGCCGGCCGTGCCGCACGCAGCAGGCCGACCGACAACGGGAATGGCAATGCACAGGCTTCACGACAGCGACCGGCAATCTGGATGCCGGTTCATCGGCGCCCGCCAGGCAAACTTGAGACCGCTCGCCGGCCCTGCTCAGCACCGGGCCAGCCAGCCAGCACGGCACACCAGCCAGCGCATCGCACGGCGCCAAGCGGGGACTCGGCCTGTTGGCTCAGGGCAGTGCGGATTCCAGCGCGTCTTCGCCCAGTGCGTGCCGCTGCATCAGCCGCCGGCTGCCGGCATTCAGGCCTTTCACCTGCACCTCCAGGTCGTGATGGCGCAGCCGCTGCACCACCTTGTCCAGCGCCGCCACCGCCGTGATGTCCCAGAAATGCGCGCGGCCCACATCGATCACCACCGCGCGGCCGGGCACCTCGCGTGCGTCGAAGGCGTCGATGAACACATCGGCGGAAGCGAAGAACACCTGCCCGCGCACGGTGTAGGTGCGCACGCCGTCCGTGCCGTCGCTGTGGGCGATCTGCAGCAGGCCGGCCACCTTGAAGGTGAAGAACACCCCGCTCAGCACCACGCCCACCGCCACCCCGGCGGCCAGGTTGTGGGTGATCAAGGTCACCGCCACCGTGGCCAGCATCACCACGCTGGAGGTGCGCGGATGGGTGATCACGGTGCGCAGCGAGCGCCAGTCGAAGGTCTCCGCCGACACCATCACCATGATCGCCACCAGTGCCACCACCGGCACCTGCGACACCCACGGCTTGAGCAGCACCATCAGGATCAGCAGGAACACGCCGGCAAACAAGGTGGAGAGCCGGCCACGGCCGCCGTACTTCACGTTGCCCACGGTCTGCCCGATCATGCCGCAGCCGGCAATGCCGCCGAACAGGCTGGCCGCGGCGTTGGCGATGCCCAGCCCGGTGCATTCGCGGTTCTTGTTGCTGGGCGTATCGGTGAGTTCATCGACCACGCGCGCGGTCATCAGCGATTCGAGCAGGCCCACCATGGCAATGGCCAAGGCCGGCAGCGCGATGATGCGCAAGGTCTCCAGCGTCATCGGCACCGCCGGCCATTGCAGGAACGGCAGCGCGTTCGGCAACTTGCCCAGGTCGGCCACGGTCTTGAGCGGCAACTGCAGCGCGCTGCCGGCGATGGTGAGCAGCAGGATGCACAGCAGCGGCGAGGGAATCGCCGACAGCCCGGGCACGCGGAGCCGCGGCAGGCCGTAGATGATCGCAAGGCCCATGCCCAGCATCACCCACGTGGTCATGTTGGCGCCGAGCAGATGCGGCAGCTGCGCGGCAAAGATCAGTACCGCCAGCGCGTTGACGAAACCGGTACGCACCGAACTGCTGACAAAGCGCATCAGCACGCCCAGCCGCAGCACGCCGAACAGGACCTGCACCGCGCCGGCCAGCAAGCCGGCGGCCAGCAGATACGGCAGCCCATGCGCGGCCACCAGCGGCGCCGCGACCAGCGCCACCGAGCCGGCAGCAGCAGAAATCATCGCCGGGCGTCCGCCACAGAACGCAATCACGATGCCGATGACGAAGGAGGCGAACAGACCCACCTGCGGATCGACGCCCGCCACGAACGCGAACGCGATCACTTCGGGAATCAGCGCAAAGGTGGCGACCGCACCGGCCATGAGTTCGCGCGCAGGTGAGGCGCGCCATTGCGCCAGTTCGGCACGCAAAAGGGACATCGGGGACACTCCGGGGACAGAAAGGACAGCCTGCGGACAGCACGCAGCGGCAATAGTGTGCGGGAAAGCGACCGCGCCCGCAGCCTGCCTGTGACCCGTGCGCCAATGCGCCTTTCTGTGGCTGCGATCACGCCACGCGACGCTGCCGCAGACCAAGATGCCCCCCTCACCGGGCTCGGGTGTCGAGTCCGGTCATCTAGGAGACCACCATGTCCATCTTCAGGACTGCAAGTACGCTTGCACTCGCCACCGCGCTGGCCCTGGCCGCCGCACCGGCATTCAGCTATTCCATCAGCAACAACAAGATTGTCGACGACAGCGGCAAGGTGGTTCAGCTCAAGGGCGTCAACGTCTTCGGTTTCGAGACCGGCAACCATGTCATGCATGGCCTGTGGGCGCGCAACTGGAAGGACATGATCGTCCAGATGCAGGGCCTGGGCTTCAATGCGGTGCGTCTGCCGTTCTGCCCGGCTACGCTGCGCAGCGGCCAGATGCCCAGCAGCATCGACTACAGCCGCAATGCCGACCTGCAGGGCCTGACCTCGCTGCAGATCCTGGACAAGGTGATCAACGAGTTCAACGCACGCGGCATGTACGTGCTGCTGGACCACCACACCCCCGACTGCGCCGGCATCTCCGAGCTCTGGTACACCGACTCCTACACCGAAGCCCAGTGGCTGGCCGACCTGCGCTTTGTGGCCAACCGCTACAAGAACGTGCCGTACGTGCTCGGCCTGGATCTGAAGAACGAACCCCACGGCGCCGCGACCTGGGGCACCGGCAACGCCGCCACCGACTGGAACAAGGCCGCCGAGCGCGGTTCGGCTGCGGTGCTGGCCGTGGCGCCGAAGTGGATCATCGCGGTGGAAGGCATTACCGATAACCCGGTGTGCTCGACCAACGGCGGCATCTTCTGGGGTGGCAACCTGCAGCCGCTGGCCTGCACCCCGCTGAACATTCCGGCCAACCGCCTGCTGCTGGCGCCGCACGTGTACGGCCCGGACGTGTATGTGCAGTCGTACTTCAACGACAGCAACTTCCCCAACAACATGCCGGCCATCTGGGACCGCCACTTCGGCCAGTTCGCCGGCAAGTACGCGCTGCTGCTGGGCGAGTTCGGCGGCAAGTACGGCGAAGGCGATGCGCGCGACAAGGTGTGGCAGGACGCGCTGGTGAAGTACCTGCGCAGCAAGGGCATCAACGAAGGCTTCTACTGGTCGTGGAACCCCAACAGCGGCGACACCGGCGGCATCCTGCGCGATGACTGGACCACCGTGCGCCAGGACAAGATGACGCTGTTGCGGACGCTGTGGGGAACGGTGAGCACCACCACGCCAACTCCGACGCCGACTCCGACCCCCACGCCTACTCCGACACCGACGCCTACGCCGACACCAAGCGCTGGCTTCAGCACCAAGGTGACCGTGGACAGCCAGTGGAACGGTGGCTACTGCAATCGCGTGCAGGTCACCAACACCGGCACCGCCAGCGGTACCTGGGCGATCTCGCTGCCGGTCACCGGCTCCGTCAATAACGCCTGGAACGTCACCTGGTCGCAGAGTGGCACCACGCTCAAGGCCAGCGGGGTGGATTTCAACCGCACCCTGGCGGCAGGTGCGACGGCAGAATTCGGTTTCTGCGCGGCAGGTTGATCGACACGCGTTGGGCGTGCAGCTCGCGCCCAACGGTGCAGCGCAGACTGCAACAGTCTGCGCTGCGCGCGATGACGACATGCAGCGCATTCGATCGATGCATGTCGTTGTTGCAACCGCGCTGACTACAGCAGATTTCTGTAGAAACAAGGCAGGAGCGCCCTTGGGCGCGATGCAGCGTTGTCGATAACGCCGCATCGCGCCCAAGGGCGCTCCTACATGGCAGTGACGCAGAATACATCCGCACATTCCGCATCGCGCATCACCTATCGAATGTCTCGCCCAAGCAGGCGCTGCCGCAGATAGTGTTCAACACCTGCGTGCATCAGCCGCTATCCATGACATAGCGCTTCGGCGCGTTCTGGATGTCGTTGTCATGCCCGTTGTCTCCCTGTTGCGTCGTCACGTTGCCAATCTCCCGCTCACGCGCAAGTTCGTGCTGTTGTGCACGCTGTTGACGGTGGGCGTGATCCTGCTGGCGATGGCCGCCGCGCGCCTGCAGTACCTGGACCTGATCGAGGCACGCAAGCTCAGCGTCAGGACCGAGGTGGAGATGGGCCTCACCGTGATGCAGCACTACGCCGACAAGGTCAAAGCCGGCGAACTCAGCCTGGACCAGGCCAAGGAAGCGGCGCGCACCACCTTGGCGGACATGCGCACCAACGACGGCGTGGATTATTTCTTCATCGTCGACCCGCAGATGCGCATCCTGATGCATCCCAAGCGCGCCGTCGGCACCGACATGAGCGACTACAAGAGCGATGCCGGGCAATACGTGTATCGCGACATCAAGACCGCCATCGATAGCGGCGACGGCTTCAGCTATTACGACGCACCCAAGCCGGGCAAACAAGAACAGCTGCCGAAGATCAGTTACGCCAAGACCTTCCCGGCCTGGAACTGGGTCCTGGTGATGGGCGTGTATGCCGAAGACATTCAAGTGCAGGCCTGGGGATTCACGCGCACCTTGACCTTGATCGGTGGCGCATTGGTGGCGCTGGTGATCGGCCTGTGCTGGTTGATCGCCTCGGCCATGGCTGCGCCGCTGCGTGCCGCTTCGCGCACGGCGGAAGCGATTGCCTCGGGCCGCTTCGACAACGACATCCGCGTTGAATCGCGCGATGAAACCGGCCAGCTGATGCACAGCATGCAGCAGATGCAGAACCAGCTGCAGCGCTTCAACGATGAGATGCAGACCATGATCCGGCTGCAGCAGGGCGAGAACATCGCGCACCGCATTCCGGAGGATTTCCCCGGCGATTACGGCACGCTGGCGCACGGCGTGAACACGGTGGTGTTCGAACATCTGGATGCCATCAATGAAGCGATGGACGTGATGAGCGAGTACGGCCGCGGCGACCTGCGCCGCGACATGCGTCGCCTGCCCGGCCAGCGCGCCGCACTGCATCAAGCGCTGGATACCGTCAAAGACAATCTGTCCGCCATCAATGGCGATATCGCACGCCTGGCCGATGCGGCCGCGCGCGGCGATTTCTCTGCACGGGGCGATCAATCGCGCTACCAGTTTGCGTTTGCGGAAATGGTGCAGGCCTTGAACCGGCTGATGCAGCAGGCCGACGCGGGGCTGGACGATGTGGGCCGCATCATGGCCGCCATCGCCGACGGCGATCTGTCGCAACGCGTGGAGTCGCATTACGAGGGCGCGTTCGGGCGTCTGGCCAATGCGGCCAACCGCACCGCCATTCAATTGACCGGCATCGTGCAGGGCATCCAGCATTCGGCCGAAATGATCAACACCGCGGCAGGCGAGATCGCCAGCGGCAATGCCGACCTGTCCACGCGCACCGAACACCAGGCTGCAAACCTGGAAGAAACCGCCGCCTCGATGGAAGAACTCACCTCCACCGTGCGCCAGAACGCGGACAACGCACGCCAGGCCAATCAGCTGGTCAAGGGCACCGGCGAGGTGGCCGAAAGCGGTGGCCGCGTGGTGCAGGAAGTGGTGAGCACCATGCAGGCGATCACGCAATCGTCGGCCCGCATTTCCGACATCATCGGGGTGATCGACGGCATCGCCTTCCAGACCAATATCCTGGCGTTGAATGCGGCCGTGGAAGCGGCGCGCGCGGGCGAACAAGGCCGCGGCTTTGCCGTGGTGGCCACCGAAGTGCGCGCCCTGGCGCAGCGCTCGGCCGGTGCCGCCAAGGAGATCAAACAGCTGATTTCCGATTCGGTGGACAAAGTGGCGCAAGGCTCGAGCCTGGTGCAACAGGCCGGCAGTACCATGACCGAGGTGGTCAGCTCGGTGAAGCGCGTCACCGACATCATGGCCGAGATCACCGCCGCCAGTACCGAACAAAGCGCCGGCATCGAACAGGTCAGCACCACGGTGATGCAGCTGGACGAAATGACCCAGCAAAACGCCGCCCTGGTTGAAGAAGCCACCGCGGCAGCGCGCAGCATGGAAGACCAGGCGGCGGATCTGACCCGTGCGGTGGCGGTGTTCCGGTTGGTGCCGGCGCAGCCTGGGTCGACGCAGCGCCACGGCGCCGCTCAGGCAGCGTAGAACGGGCGACTGCCATCACCGCATCGGCTGACGTACCCTCATCCGCCCTTCGGGCACCTTCTCCCGAGGGGAGAAGGAACAGCGACGCGCCGTCAATGACCCACTTCTTCAACGCATTGCGTCTTCAACGCGTAGCGTCGCGGCCGTTCGTCGCGGTGTCTTTGCAGCGCGCATTTTTCGCCGCATACATCGCTTCGTCCGCGGCGTGCATCAGGCTTGCGGCCTCGGCCTGATCGCCGTGCTGCCAGGCCACGCCGATGCTGGGCTGGATCGGCAACCACTGCCCGCCAAACATCGCTCCCGCCGCCGCGGCCTGGCGGATGCGCTCGGCCACCGTGGCGCAGTCCATCTGCGGTGTCTGCAGATTGTCCAGCAGCACCACGAATTCATCGCCGGCCAGACGCGCCACCAGGTAGCGGCCTTCCACCGCGCGCTGGAGACACTGGCCGAACCCCACCAGCACCGCGTCGCCGGCGCGGTGGCCATAGGTATCGTTGATGCGCTTGAAGCCATCCAGATCCAGGAACATCACCGCCACCGCGCGCTGCAGCTGATGCGCCTGCAGCACCGCCGCCTGCAGCGCCTCGGTCCAGGCGTGGCGATTGGGCAGGCCGGTCAACGCATCGCGGGTGGCGCGTTCGTGCATCAGCCGGTGCAGCGTCTTGTGCGCGGTGACGTCCTGGGCCATCAGGAAGAATCCCTGCGTGCCCGCCGACGTGCCCACCGTTTCCGGCACCAGGGTGATCTCCACATCGCGGGCGCTGCCGCCCACCTGCAGCACATGCTCGAAACTGGCACGTTGGCCGTCGGCCACCTGTGCCAGTGCCGCCCGTGCCGGGCCGCTGAGCGGCGTGCCGAGCAGACGGGTGATGGGTGACCCGACCAGGCTGGCCGGCTCCACGCCCAGCCAGTCGCGGTGTGCCTGGTTGGCGAACAGGCAGCGTTGCTCGGCATCGAACTGGCTGACCAACGCCGGGGTGGCATCGCTGATCGCGCGTAGCCGGGTTTCGCTTTCGGCCAGCCGCTCGGCTGCGACATGGCGCTCGGTGACGTCCTGGATCTGCGAGACGAAATGCACCGGCGCACCGCTGCCGTCGCGCACCAGCGACACCGACAGCTGTGCCCAGATCACCGCCCCGTGCTGGCTGATGTAGCGCTTGGCCAGGCTGTAGCTGTCGCGCTTGCCGTCGATCAATTCCTGCACCAGCTGCAGATCCAGCTGCAGGTCGTCCGGATGGGTGATCTGCTGGAAGGTGGTGCGCAACAGCTGCTCGCGCGGATAGCCAAGAATGCTGCACAGGGAGGGATTGACGTCGCGCCACGTGCCATCCAGCGAGACGATCGCCATGCCCTGCGGCGCGGTTTCGAAGGCACCGGTGAAACGTTCGGCGGCCAGCTGCGCGGCCGCCTGTGCCTGCAGCTCGGCGGTGACGTCGATGGCCATGGCCAGGTATCCGGCCAACCCCTGCTGTGCGTCGTGGATGACGTTGAAGCACAGCCGCACGCGGCGCAATTCACCGTCCTTGCGCACCAGCGTCCAGAGTTCCTCTGCCAGCACATCGCCGGCAGCGGCCGCCGCCAGCTTCACGTACGACGCAGGCGACAACGCCAGCGTGGCCATGTGGCGGTCCAGCTCGGCCTGCAGGTGGAACTGCGCCGGGCAGCGGCCCAGCACCTCCTCGGCGGTGTAGCCCAGCAGTTGCTCGGCACCGGGGTTGAACAACTCGATCCGGCCATGCGGATCGAAGGCGATGATCGCCACGTCCTGCGAGGCATCCACCAGCGCCTGCAGCCGCGCGCGCTCGGCAGACAAGGCTGCCGACGCATCCCTGAGCTCGGTGATGTCGTGCATCACGCACACCGCGCCCAGCGCGGTGCCCTGGTCGCCGACCACCGGGTCCGCGTTGCACAGCACGGTGCGCGCCGCCTGCCCGTTGGCACGGATCACCAGCTCGGCGTTGCGCACGTGTTCGCCGCGCCAGGCGCGCACCAGCGGAATGGCCTCGGTGGGCAGCAAGCCGTTGCCGTCGGCGGTATACAGGTCGAAATGCTGCGCCCATTGCGCCGGCGGCAGCACCCGCGGGTCGGTGCCATGCCATTGTCGCGCGGCATGGTTGAACTCGCGCAGCAACCCGTCGGTGCCGCAGGCCACCACGCCGTCAGGCATGGCTTCCAGCAACATGCTCAGGGTCTGCCGCTGCGCCTGCGCGGCCAGCCGGTCGCGGCGCGCCTCCAGCTGCTTGGCGGCCTGGCGCGCCAGCCGGATCAAGGCCTGCTTCTGCTGTTCATCGAGCACGCGCGATTTGGTACTGAGTGTGCACAAGGTGCCGTAGGCGTAGCCCTCGCGGCCGATCAACGGCACGCCCACGTATGAGCGCACGCCAGGGGCCGCCGTCACCAACGGGTTCTGCGCAAAGCGCGGGTCGGCCTCTGCGTCCGGCACCTCCATCAGTTCGGTGCCCATCACCGTGTGCGAACAGAACGACACACTGCGCGGGGTGCCTTCCAGGTCGGTGCCGCAGCGTGCCTTGAACCACTGGCGGTCGGCGTCCAGCAGCGACACCAGCGCCATCGGCGCCCCGGTGACATGCGCCGCCAGCCAGGCGATGTCGTCGAATTCGGCCTCGGCCTCGGTATCCAGCACGCCCAGCCGACGCACCGCGTCCACGCGCAGGGCGTCGTCGGCGGGAATCGGCACGGGCGGCAACAGGACGGTCATGGCGTGCTTGGCGGGTAGCGTCTGGCGAGGGTAGGTCGCCCGAAGTAACGGCGAAGCGATGGTCAACTTGAGCACGTGCGGCGGCGCCCGCTTAACCGGCAGCCAAACGCGTGGTCCACAGCCCTGCATTTGCGGCGCCGCCAAGCAGCCACTACCCTCGGCCGATTGCCCTGTTCTGGAGTGTCACATGCTGCGTCCGCTGTCCCTGTTGATCGCCGGTGTGCTCGGTGTCGCCACCGGTACCGTTGCCCCCGCCGTCGCTGCCGCCCCGGCCAGCCTGGCCAAGAGCGCGGCCAGCAGCGCCATTCCCGACATCGCCTACACCCGCTTCACCCTGCCCAACGGCCTGACCGTGGTGGTGCATGAAGACCACAAGGCGCCGGTGGTGGCGGTGAGCATCTGGTACCACATCGGTTCCGGCGACGAGCCGGCCGGCAAGACCGGCTTTGCGCACCTGTTCGAGCACCTGATGTTCTCCGGCTCGGAAAACAACAAGGGCAGCTTCTTTGCACCGCTGGAAAAGGTCGGCACCACCGACATGAACGGCACCACCTGGTTCGACCGCACCAACTATTTCGAGACCGTGCCGACCACCGCGCTGGACACCGCGCTATGGCTGGAATCGGACCGCATGGGCCACCTGCTCGGCGCCATCGGCCAGGAAGAACTCGATACCCAGCGCGGCGTGGTGCAGAACGAAAAGCGCCAGGGCGAAAACCGCCCCTACGGCCGCGTGGACCAGAACATCCTGTCCAACCTGTTCCCGGCCAACCATCCTTACCAGCACGACACCATCGGCTCGATGGAGGATCTGGACGCAGCGTCGCTGGGCGACGTCAAAGAGTGGTTCAACGACAACTACGGCGCTGCCAACACCACCCTGGTGCTGGCTGGCGACATCACCGTGGCGCAGGCGCGCGCCAAGGCCGCGCAGTATTTTGGCGATATCCCGTCCGGCAAGCCGGTGGCGCGCCAGCAGCCGTGGGTGACACCGCTGCCCGCGCAGAAGCGCGGCGTGCAGCACGACCATGTCTCGCAGCCGCGCATCTACCGCACCTGGGCCGCGCCGCAGCTGGGCACCGACGATGTGATCCAGCTGGACCTGGCCACCACCGTGCTCGGCGGCGGCAAGACTTCGCGGCTGTACCAGCGCCTGGTCTACCAGGACAACCTGGTCGATGACGTCTCCGCCTCGGTGCAGCCGTTCGCGCTGTCCAGCCAGGTGCAGATCCAGGCCGACGTCAAGGACGGCGTGGACCCGGCCAAGGTCGAGGCGATCATCGACGAGGAACTCAAGAAGTTCATCTCGCAAGGCCCGACCACCGACGAATTGCAGCGCGCGCAGGTGGCCTACCGCGCCGGCTTCGTGCGCGGGCTGGAAAAGGTCGGCGGCTTCAGTGGCAAGGCGGTGATCCTGGCCGAAGGCCAGGTCTACCGCGGCGACCCGGGCGCCTACAAGAAAGATCTGCAACGCGGCCAGGCCGCCACCGTGGACAGCGTCAAGCAGGCCGCTGCCACCTGGTTCGGCAAGGGCGACTACCTGCTCACCGTGCTGCCGGCCGGCAAGGACTTCGACCCGGCCGCCGAGGACAAGGCGGTGGTTGCACGCGGCGAAGAAGCCGGCAAGCCGGCGCCGAAGCTGCCGGCCGCAGGCAAGTACAAGACCGTTGCCAGCACGCTCGATCGCAGCAAGGGCGTGCCGCAGACCGATCAATTCCCGGACCTGAGCTTCCCGCAGTTGCAGCGCGGCAAGTTGAAGAACGGCATCGAGGTGATCCTGGCCGAGCGCCACACCATCCCGGTCACCCAGGTGGAGCTGCTGTTCGATGCCGGCTACGCCGCAGACCAGGGCAAGAAGCTCGGCACCGCCAGCTTCAGCGCCGCGCTGATGAACGAGAGCACCGCCGCGCTGGATTCGGTCGAAGTGGCGCAGCGCCGCCAGCGGCTGGGCGCCATCACGTCGGTGGGCTGCGATCTGGACAGCTGCAGCGCCTCGCTGGATGCGCTCAACGACCAGCTGCAGCCCTCGCTGCAGCTGTTCTCCGACATCGTGCGCAACCCCGCGTTCAAGGCCGCCGACATCGAGCGCGTGCGCGGCCAGTGGCTGGCCGGCATCGCCCAGGAAAAGACCCAGCCCAACAGCCTGGGCCTGCGCGCGCTGCCGCCGCTGCTGTTCGGCAACCAGCATCCGTACGGCATCCCGCTCACCGGTAGCGGCACCGAGGCGGCGATCAAGAGCCTCAACGCGCAGGACCTGCAGCAGTTCCACAGCCAGTGGCTGCGTCCGGACAACCTGCGCGTCCTGGTGGCCGGCGACACCACGCTGGCGCAGATCATCCCCCAGCTCGATGCCGCATTCGGCGACTGGAAGGCCCCGACGACGGCGTTGCCGAAGAAAAACCTGGCCAACGTCGCCGCACAGCCCAAGCCGCGCGTGTACCTGATCAACCGCCCGGACGCACCGCAGTCGGTGATCCTGGCCGGCTTGCTGGCCCCCTCCACCAAGGCACCGGACAACCTGGCGATCGGTGTTGCCAATGGCGCCTTCGGCGGCACCTTCACCTCGCGTCTGAACATGAACCTGCGCGAGAACAAGCGCTGGGCCTACGGTGCGCGCACCCAGATGGTGGATGCGCAGGGCCAGCGGCCGTACCTGTTCTCGGCACCGGTGCAGACCGACAAGACCGCCGAATCGGCCAACGAGATCTTCAAGGAAGCCACCGCCATCATCGGCGACAAGCCGCTGTCCAACGACGAGATCGAGAAGATCAAGAACCAGCGCATCCGCGCCCTGCCCGGCAGCTTCGAAACCACCGGTGCGGTGCTGGGCGCGATTGAAGGCATCGTGCAGTTCGATCGCCCCGATGACTACGTGCAGACGCTCAAGCCGCGCCTGGAAGCGATCGATCAGCCGGCCGCGCAAAAGGCCATCAAGCAGATCATCAAGCCGGAGGCCATGACCTGGGTGATCGTGGGCGACCTGAAGAAGATCGAAGCCCCCGTCCGTGTGCTCAAGCTGGGCGAGGTGCAGGTGCTGGACGTGGACGGCAAGCCGGTCAAGCGCTGACGGCCCGCCTGCCCTGCCCGCTTGCGCCACGCAGGCGGGCAGGTGCACGGCGTTGGCGCGCTGTGCGGCGTGTAGGCGCGGTGGGATGATGGGCTGAGTGCCACCGGTGCTCGGCGCCGGCCGATCGGCGATGACGACCAAGACCGTCGATCGATCGACTGATCATCAGCGGCCTGCTTGCATACGTGTTCGCAAGCGCAGTCGATGGGCGGGCTCGCCGCCGGGCCGGACTGATCAGGCATCGGTCGCGCGCGCATCCATCGCTTTATCTCCAGCGGCGTCGACGTTCACGTCGACGCCATGTTATCGGCCAGCCCGGTAAGGTTGGCCGCTCTCTTCGACAGGTGTTTGGCTGATCCGATGAAAGAAATGCCGACGGCAGATGAAGCCTCCCGCCAGCAGGTCCTCGACGGTTATCGCATCGTCGACAGCCTGCCCGAAGCTGCCTACCAGGACATCGTGCAGGTGGCCGCCGCGCTGTGCGAAACGCCGATTGCACTGATGTCGCTGGTGGACCGCGACCGCCAGTGGTTCAAGGCCCAGCTCGGCCTGGGGCTGCAACAGACCGACCGCAGCCAGGCGGTGTGCGACCACGCCATCCGCGACCCCAGCCACCTGATGGAAGTGCCGGACCTGACCCAGGACCCGCGCTTTCGCGATATTTCCGTGGTCACCGGCGAGACCGGCGCGCGCTTTTACGCGGGCATGCCGTTGGTGACGCCCGAGGGCGTGGCGCTGGGCACCGTGTGCGTGCTCGATACCGAGCCGCGCACGCTCAATGAATTGCAACGCACCGGGCTGCAGGCATTGGCGCGCGTCACCATGAACCTGCTCGACGCACGCCAGGAAGCGCTGCAGCAGGAACGCGCCGCCATCCTGCAGCCGGCAGCGGCGGCAGCGGCGGCCGCACCCGCAGTGGATGCGGAAGGCCCGTACCGGCTGGTGATCCTGGAAGTACAGGAGCTGGCCGCCCTGGCCGAACGCCAGAGCGAGCGGCTGCTTGGCCGCACGCTGCAGCAACTCGACCAGGCATTTGCCGCACTGGTGCAGGGGCCCGGCAACAGCATCGACCGGGTCACCGACAGCGCGGAATTCATCGCCGTGCTACGCGGCCCTGATGCCGAACGCACCTTGCAACACCTGCGCGACGTGGCCCATCAGCAGCAGGCCCTGGGCCTGACGGTACTGCTCGGCGAAGCCCTGGCCAGCCGCGCCGACGAACCCATCGGGCACGTCTTCCTGCGCGCGGAAATTGCGTTGAGCGCGGAGAAGGATCGTTACCGGCAGAGCCTGGCGTAGGCACTGCGTCGCATCCGTACCCTCACCCCAACCTCGCCCCGACTGACTGGCTCTCCAATCGCCACGGTCACCAGCCGCCGACGCGTCAACGCGCCACCACCGCGCCACTCACCCCACCGCGCACTGCTTCAATTGCCGGTCTGCGTACCACAGCGCGCGACGTGCCAGGTCGTAGGCGCTGTCGGCCTGGCGCGGCAGCAGCTGCGCGGCCATCACCGGATCGGCGCCGTTGTTCAAGGCATACTCGGCACGCTCCAGATCGCCCAGGTGCGTACGCACCGGCGATAACAGCGACTTGCGCTTGGAGGCGTCGCAACGTGCGCTGCGTTGTTCCAGCGCCGCCAGGGCCTCGCGGATGCGGCGGCTGGCTTCGCCCTTGAGATCCGGCGGCGTTTCATGCGCGATCGGCGCGGCCTTGTACGCATCGCCGGTCGCCTCGCTGCCCATCTCGGCCTGGTTGCCGGCCAGCGCCGGATTGAAGCGCACCTCCGGCGGCGGGCGGGCCTTGGCCACCTGCGTCTGCGGCCCGTTGAGCATGTCGTTGAACTTCTTCATGCCGCGATTCATTTCCTGCATCGCCACATCGCCCAGGGTGCCATCGCTCTTCCAGTCCTTGGCAAAGCGGGTGTCCTGGTACTGCACCGGGTTGACCCGCTCCATCACGTTGCGCGCCTTGGCCTGCGCGCGCTCGTCGGTCATGCCCGGCGGCGCCGCGCCGCCGGTCTGTGCCATCGGGTCCACCTGCGCCATGCGCAGACGCCCTTCGCGGGTATACAGCTGAGCCGCCATGGCGTCGCTGGCAGGCGCATCGGCGGCGGCCACCTGCCGCTGCGGTGGCGGGGTGCGCGTGGGTGGCGGCGCAGTGCGCGCAGCCGACGCTGCCGCAGCGCGCGGTGTGCGCTCGGGTTCCTGCGGCGGTTCCTGCGGTGTGGGGGGCGCCTCTTGCGGCCGTGGCACGAAATACACCTGCAAGCTGTCGTCGTGTTGCAGGGTCTGGCGCGGCGCCGGCATGTACAGCAACAGGCAGGCCAGGAAAAACAGGATGGCGCCCGTGCATGCGGCAGCAGCAACATGCGGGACAAGCGCTTCCTTCCTGCGGGTAGTCACAATGCGGGAGACCGGTGAGTGAAAGACGGGAGCGGCACCGCTGACCCTGGTGCCCAGCGGGCAAATCTAGCGGGCGCAGCGTTTGCGCGCGTTTGGAATTCGTTGTCTGGCCAGGCGTCCCCAGCCGCCATTCACATTGGGCGCCCACTTCTGACCCGCCCTGCACCCTGGCGCCCTGCGCGGCAGGATTGGCCAGCGCTGCGCACTCGGTGATCGAGGAACACTGCCTGGCTCTACCGTACGCACCCGATCGAACGCAGAACGGTCGTCCGGACCCAGCGCCCATCGCAACGCTTCCCGCGCCGGTTGCTACGTCTGGTCGGCCCGATACAGCCGCTGGCACACCTCGCAGAAAAACGCACGTCGCCCGGCCTTGCCCAGGTGCTTGCGGTACTGCAGCGGCGCACCATCGCGCGGGCAGCTGGCCTTGGTATGCACCTGGTAATGCTTTTTCAGCACGAAAGCTTTTTTCCAGGTGTAGAAATCAAAACTGTAGTCGCGTGCCTGGGTCACCAGCTCGCCGAGCTTGCGCGCCGGCAGTGCGCCCACTTCGCTCTCCGGATGCACGCGGATGCGGTGCAGCACCTCGTTCTTGATGATGTTGCCCACGCCGGCGAATACCGTCTGATCCAGCAAGGCATCGGCCACCAGCATGCCGGGCGCGGCGCGCAGCTTGCGACGCGCCTGCGCAGGGTCCCACAGCGGGTTCATCACATCGGCAGTCCAGTCGTAGACCTCATCGAGCGGGCGGTCGATGAATTGCACCGAGCAGGCATAGAAGTTCAGGCGCTCGCCCTTGGAGAATTCCAGGCGCAGGCGCGGCACCGCATTGGGTTTTTCTTCGTTGATGCGGTAGCTGCCGAACAACAGAAAGTGGATGCGCACGCTGAACTGTGCGCATTCGATCAGAAAGTGCTTGCCCCAGGTGCGTAGCGCCAGCACTTTCTGGTGTTCCAGGCGTGCGATGTCCTGCTTGCTGTTTCCGGAAACGTGAAGGATGTTGCGGCCGACAAAGGCAGCCGTTTCTTCGCGCAGGATGACGAGTGAGGGACCTTCTGGCATGCGCCCAGTATCGAAGCCGCTCGTGAGTCGGCCGTGATCGCTGCGCACACGCTTTGCTGACGGATGCCCCTGCATAGAGTGCTGCCGCCCCTTGCCTCGTCTGCCATGCCTGCTCGTCTCCCCACTGCCGATGCTCGTGTGCGCTGTGGCTGCGCGGGCTGGTCGATTCCTGCCGCCGACCGCGCCGCGTTCGGTGAGGGTGCCAGCGTGCTGCAGCGCTACGCCACGCGTTTTGCTGCGGTGGAAATCAACTCCTCGTTCTATCGCCCGCACCGCGCCAGCACCTACGCACGCTGGGCCGACAGCGTGCCGGAGGATTTCCGTTTTTCGGTCAAGCTGCCGCGCAGCATCAGTCACGATGCACGCCTGCAAGCTGCCGGGCCATTGCTGGATGCATTTCTGGCACAGGCCGGCGCGTTGGGCACGCGCCTGGGTTGCCTGCTGTTGCAGCTGCCACCCAGCGCGGCGTTCGACGCGCGCGTGGCAGCGAGGTTTTTTGCGATGCTGCGGCGGCGCTGGGACGGTGGGGTGGTGTGCGAACCGCGCCACGCCAGTTGGTTCCTGCCGCAGGCACAGGCGCTGCTGGCGCGCCACCGCATCGCACGCTGCGCGGCCGACCCGGCCCCGGTGGCTGAAGCAGCGGCACCGAGCGCGAGCGCCGGGCCGCAGTACTGGCGGTGGCATGGCAGCCCGCGCATCTATTACAGCGCCTACGACGAGGGGGCGCTGCAGGCACTGGCCGAAGCGGTGCGTGCGGCCGGCCAGCCACAGACCGAACGCTGGATCATCTTCGACAACACCGCCGCCGGCCTGGCGGTGCCCAATGCACTACGCCTGCAGGCACTGCTGGGCATCGACCGCGCGGTGTGATGCGCATTGGCGGTGTCGGGCCTGCCGGGGTGTAGCGCAGCCACTGCCTGCATCTGCATAAACCTCCAGCCATGGCGGCCACGGGTATACGCGCCACGTCCAGGTTGCCTGCATCCGCTGCTGCCCGCCCAACACGCCGCAGGCCGGCACGCGCGCTGTCTGCGACACCTCCGCATCCCGCACCCTGGCGCACTTCTTGCACCGACACCGGCGATCCTGCGCACGGGTGCTGCGCTCAAGCTGCCTCGATCCGCGCCGATACGCCAGGATCGGCGCACGTTGCGGCGGCGCGCCGGATCACCTTGCTGAACCCTGTTGTCACCGCGCGAAGTCTGCCGGCACTCCGGCAACCCACGCGGTCCCGCCCGCCACTTCGGTCGTTTACCATGCCCCACGTCACTGCCCGTTCTGGAGATGCCATGAGTTCTGCCGCGCCCCCGTGCTGCACGTCGCTGCTTGGCCTGTCGCTGAGCATGTTCGTCGCGCCGTGCACGCTGACCGCCGCGCCGCTGGACACTCCGGTCGTCAATGCGCCGGCGTCCACTCCGCCCACGCCCGACCTGGCCTACCCGGAACTGTTCCAGGCCGTGCAGCGCGGGGAACTGTTCGACGACCAGAAGCATTTCGTCGACTTCCTGCCGCTGCGCGACCCGGCACTGATCAACGCCGATTATCTGGCGCAGCACGACCACCCCGGTTTCGACCTGCGCAAGTTCGTGGATGCCAATTTCGAAGAGTCGCCGCCGGTGCAGACCGACGCGATCCGCCAGGACACCGCGCTGCGCGAGCACATCGACCTGCTGTGGCCCAAGCTGGTGCGCAGCCAGACCCACGTCCCGCCGCACAGCAGCCTGCTGGCGCTGCCGCACCCGTACGTGGTGCCGGGCGGGCGCTTCCGCGAGGTGTACTACTGGGATTCCTACTTCACCATGCTGGGCCTGGTGAAGAGCGGCGAGACCACGCTCAGCCGCCAGATGCTGGACAACTTCGCCTACCTGATCGACACCTACGGGCATATTCCCAACGGCAACCGCACCTACTACCTGAGCCGCTCGCAGCCGCCGTTCTTCTCCTACATGGTGGAACTGCAGGCCGGCGTGGAAGGCGAGGCGGTGTATCAGCGCTACCTGCCGCAGCTGCAGAAGGAATACGCGTACTGGATGCAGGGCAGCGATGGACTGAAGCCGGGCGAGGCCGCGCGCCACGTGGTGCGCCTGGCCGACGGCAGCATGCTCAACCGCTACTGGGACGAGCGCGACACCCCGCGCCCGGAAGCATGGCTGCACGACACCCGCACCGCCGCCGAAGTGACCGACCGCCCCGCTGCCGAGGTCTACCGCGACCTGCGCGCCGGTGCGGAAAGTGGCTGGGACTACACCAGCCGCTGGCTGGCCGACGGCCAGAACCTGCGCACCATCCGCACCACCGCCATCATCCCGATCGACCTCAACAGCCTGCTCTACCACCTGGAGCGCACCCTGGCGCAGGCCTGTGCGCAACCGGGCGCAGACTGCACGCGCGACTACGCCGCACTCGCACAGCAGCGCAAGCAGGCCATCGACGCGCATCTGTGGAACAAGGCCGGCTATTACGCCGACTACGACTGGCAGGCGCGCACGCTGAGCGACCAGGTCACCGCCGCGGCGCTGTATCCGCTGTTCGCCGGCCTGGCCTCGGACGATCACGCCAAGCGCACTGCCAGCACCGTGCGCAAAACGCTGCTGCGCCCCGGCGGCCTGGCCACCACCGCAGTGAAGACCGGCCAGCAATGGGACGAACCCAACGGCTGGGCACCGCTGCAATGGGTGGCCGTGGACGGCCTGCGCCGCTATGGCGAAGACGCGCTGGCACGCACCATCGGCGAACGCTTTCTCGCCCAGGTACAGGCGCTGTTCGCACGCGAACACAAGCTGGTCGAAAAGTACGGCCTGGAAACCGATGCGGCCGGCGGCGGCGGTGGCGAATACGCCCTGCAGGACGGCTTTGGCTGGACCAACGGCGTCACCTTGATGCTGTTGAATCTGTATCCGGGCAAGGACACCAAGGCTGCACCCGCCAAGCGCGTGCGCAAGCCAGAGGCGGCGACGCGCTGACGGCTGCGCCGCCGCTACGCGTTGCGTGGTTCAGAGCAGCCAACAAAACTACTACGCAGCCGCCGGGCAGGTGCGGCCGGTGCTTGGAATCCTCATGTACCACTCGTACACTCCGGTTCCTGTGCGCCGTCCACACCTACCTGACGACTGCTCGCTACGTTTTGTTAGCCGCTCTTATTGCACCCGCACGCGCAGATCGCGATTGGCCATTGCCGCATTGCCGCTGTAGTCGCGCGCGGTGATGCGTAATACGTAAGCGCCGGGCGCCAGCGCGCCGGCCTGCCACAAGCCATTTCCGATGCGGCCATCGCGCACCGTGTTGCTGACCATGTAGCGGAACCGCGTGACTGCGCTGCCGTGCACGGTGATGCCGCTATCGGGTGCGTACGCAGTCAGCACCGCGTCCGGGTCGGCCGGCATGCGGTCGAACACGAGCGTCATGCGTGGCGCTTCCTCGCCCGGCAACGCAACGCCGTGCGCATCCAGCACCTGGTAGCCCAACGCATACAGCCCCAGCCGGCGCCGCGGCAGATTGCGATCCACCTGGTCCCAGGCTTCGACCACGATCTGCACGCTTACCGCTGCCGGCACCTGCGCTACCCCATCGGTCACCGGCAGTGGCTGACCCGCAGCGTCGAGCAGGCTCACCTTGTCGATATGCGGCGCCACATGATCTGCATAGCCGACAAATCCCAACTGCACCGCGTTGCGCTCGAAGCCATTGGCACCGGAAGTGAGATGCACGTGCGCCATGCCATTGAGCGTGCCCAACGCATCGCCTGCGCGAAACCGCGTACCGCGCAGCACGCGCATGCGCTCGGGCTTGCCGTCCACATCCGTCATCAGGTGGAAGCGCTGCGGATCCAGCGGTTTTCCTTGCGCGGTTCGGCCCACACGCATATGGACGTAGCCAATTGTATCCAGCGCCATGCCCTCGCCCAGTTGCCCCAACCCCCACGTCGCGTACGGACTGGAAACCTTGGCATCAGCGATGGCGAACACGGTCTGGCCGACATCGCCGCGAATATCCAGGCCCGCATGCAGATGGTCGCGGCTGAGACCCTGGTAGTTGCCACGCACCTCGCCGAGCGTGCCGACCACTTCGTGCCAACCGTCCTGCGGTTGCAGCGGCCACCGGCCCTGCGTGGCAGGCAATGGCTGCGCTGGCGCCGGCCCGACCACAGGCGCCGCATTTGCAAGCGCGTCGTCGAACGGCACCAGACGATGCACGCGTGCGCTGCCGGCATCGCTGACATACACCGCGCCCTGTGCGTCCAGCGCAATGCCGGCCGGGCGCGACAAACGCTGCGTGACCTCTGCGCCGCTGAGTGTCAGCACGTGCCCCGCACGCGAGACCTGCAAGACGCGCCCGCTCGCATCGCCCACGTAAAGCACGCCGTCGTGGGTGATCGCAAGGCCCATCGGGCGATGCATCAGCGGACTTATGTCGGCAGGATCGCCGCCAATCAAGGTGCTGACCGTGCCATCGGGTGCAATCCGCCGGATCGCATCGTTGCGCATGTCCGCCACCCAGACATCGCCTTGCGCATCCACTTTCAAGTCGGTTGGCGTATCGAACCGCGCCTGCATTCCAAGGCCATCGGCCATGCCCGGCAGCGCGCCACCGGCCACTGTGCGCACCTGTCCATCGGCGTCGATCACGCGGATACGATCGTTGTAGGTGTCGGCGACATACACGCGCCCGTAGGTATCCACCGCCACACCGACCGGCCCGTTGAAGCGCGCCTGTGCCGCTGCGCCGTCGCGATCGCCAGCCACACCGTCGCCGGCAAGCGTGGTCACGTTGCCTTGCGGGGTCAGCTTGCGGATGGCGTGGTTGCCGGTATCGGCGATGTACAGATTGCCGGCCTTATCGAGGGCGATGCCCGAAGGCGTATTGAACGCCGCCGCCACACCGATACCGTCGGCAAAGCCTTCGCGGCCGCCGGCCAGCGTGTGCACATGGCCATCCGCGCGCAGGCTGCGGATACGGTTGGTGTCGCCACCATCGGCGATGTAGAGCGTGCCCAGCGCATCGACCGCCAGGCCATACGGATCGGCAAACTGCGCGTCGGTGGCGCGGCCATCCGCTGCGCCACGCACGCCACTGCCGGCAACCCATTGCAGTTGCGCTTTCCAGCCCAGCGGCGTTGCGACTGGTGCGTTCGGCTGCGCTGCAGGAGCAGGCGAAGGTAGGCGTGCGGACCACCAGAACGAGAATGCTGTGGCCGCAACAAGCACAAGCAGCAAGCTGATCCATCGTGCGCGTCGTGGTGCCATACCGGTTGCGTGGACCTGTCGAGGGGACTCGCACTGTAAGCGGGTTGCATGCTCGTGGGGAGCAAGCGGGCTGTGGCGTGGCACGCGTGCCGCCTACCTACCCGTGCGACTGCTCCGCAGGCGCCCGCGTATCATGCGCACTCTTTTGCTTCTAGGACGGACCCATGGCCGTACGCACGCTCAACGAATTTCTCGCCCATTCCAAGGAAAAGGACGTCAGCCCCGATCCGTTCGAACTGGAAAACCCGCATCTGCTGGAAGTGCGCCTCAACGGCATGGTGTGGTCCAAGGCCGGCGCCATGGTGGCGCGCACCGGCACCGTCAAGTTCACCCGCGAGGGGCTGCTGGAACAAGGGCTGGGCAATCTGCTGAAAAAAGCCGTCAGCGGCGAAGGCATGCAACTGATGAAGGCCGAAGGCCAGGGCCGCGTGTATCTGGCCGACGTCGGCAAGCTGGTGACGCTGCTGCGTTTGAATGGTGAGGCGATCTTCGTCAACGGCAACGACGTGCTGGCGTTCGAGTCGGGCGTCGAGCACAAGATCACCATGATGCGCAAAGTGGCCGGCATGTTGTCGGGCGGGCTGTTCAACGTGCGCCTGAGCGGCCACGGCATCGTGGCGATCACCTCGCACTACGAGCCGCTGACCCTGCCGGTCACCGCCGCCAGCGGCCCGGTGTTCACCGACCCCAATGCCACCGTGGCGTGGTCGGGCACGCTGACCCCGGAGCTGGTCACCGACGTGTCGATCGGCACGCTGTTCGGCCGCGGCTCGGGCGAAAGCCTGCAGATGCGCTTCGCCGGCGAAGGCTGGGTGGTGGTGCAGCCGTACGAAGAAGCCAGTTTTCAGGCCAAGGGCTGATACAGCGCGCCCCGTAGCAACCAGCAAGTCGCATCGCCTGGTCGCACGCTAGGCAGTTTTCCAGTAACGACACGGTGCGCGGTGACAACTGCGCACCCAAGACCCTTGTAGGAGCGCACCTGGGCGCGAGGGACTTTTACCGGTAACGCCACGTCGCGCCCGGGTGCGCTCCTACGGGTTTCTGATAGTCTGCCGCGCGCTGCGCAGCTACCGAGATGCACTGGTTTGGCAGTGCGCGGTCGCGAGTCATGCGCAACAGATGATGCGATGGCGACGCGTCGTAGGAGCGCACCTGGGCGCGAGGGACTTATCGGTAACGCCACGTCGCGCCCGGGTGCGCTCCTACGGGTTTATGGCTCTGATGCGTTACACCCAGCCGCGCTTGCGAAACCACGCCAGCGGAATCACCACGCTCAGCGCGATCACACCCAGCGCCCAGAAGTACGCATCGTGTGCCTTGAGCTCGGGCATGTAGGCGAAGTTCATGCCCCAGATGCCGACCAGCACGGTGGGCGGGATGCCGACCACCGACGCCACCGCCATCACCTTCATCACGTTGTTCTGGTCCATGTTGATCATGCCCAGCACGCTGTCGAGCAGGAACTCGATGCGGTCGTCCATGTGCTGCTGGAATTCGCTCAAGGTGGTCAGGTCCTTGTGCAGCAGGGTGATGCGTTTGGCCGCATCGGCGCCGAACCAGTCCGGCGTGGCGCCATCCAGATAGGTGACCAGACGCAGCAGGCCCTGCCCGGCGTTGTGCAGGCCGCCGAGCTGACGGCCCATGCCGCCGACCTGGTGCAGCATGCGTTCCAGGTCCTTGGTCTTATGCGGGTTGTCGAATACCAGCCGCGTGGTGTCGGTGACCGCCGCTTCCAGCGCTTCCAGGCGGTCTGCCAGCCGCCCGACCAATTGGTCGAACATGCGCAGCAACAGGTCGTCCGAACTATGGCAGGGCGCGTGTTCCAGGCGCGCTGCCAATGCCTCCAGCGAGCCGATACGCTGCTCGCGCTGGGTCACCAGCATGGTCGGCGACAGCGCAAACCCCAGCGGCGCGGTGGGGCCGTCGTCATCCTGGAAGCGCGGCACATTGAGAAACAGCACATCGCCCTGGCGGCGCACCCGGCTGCTGAATTCGATCTCGCCAATCGCCGCGCGATCGGGCAACGCAAAGCCGACCTTTTCGGCGGCTTGCGCCAGCTCCTGCGGGCTCGGCTGGCACAGGTCCACCCAACAGCCCTGCGCGTGGTGAGTTCCGGCAATCGGGTGGATCGTGATCATGCGGCAGGCCGTGGCGATGGATGGCCGCGAGCATCCGGCCCCGCTCCATCGGCGTCAACGCCACCCCACACGCACACTCAGCTGCCAGTGGCCTTCATCGTGGCGACGTGCAGCCGCGGTGCGGCCCGGTGGTACGGGGCTGCTGCGCCGCGCACCGATCGAACCCGCAAGGCATTCGGCAGTAAACGCCACGGTGCGTACGCTGGCAACGCAGTGCCGCTCGGGCACTGCCGGCATGCTGGAGCGCGCCGGCAGTGTCGCGCCTCTGGCTCAGGCGCGCGCCTGTCGCCCCTTCACCGCATACCCGATCGCCAGGATCAAAAACCATACCGGGCTGGCCAGCAGCGCCTGCCGCGTGTCGGCCTGCAAGGTCAGCAGCACGATGACGAAGGCGAAGAACGCCAGGCACACGTAGCACATCAACACGCCACCGGGCATCTTGAACGCCGAGGCCGCGTGCTGCTCGGGCCGCTTGCGCCGGTACGCGATGTAGGCGCACAGGATCAGCGACCACACGAACATGAAGAGCACCGCCGACAACGTGGTGACCAGCGTGAACGCGGTGACCAGGTTCGGGATCAGGTACACCAGCATCGCGCCCAGCAGCAGGCAGACGCAGGAAAACAGCAGTCCACGTGCCGGCACCGCAGCGCGCGAGAGCTTGGCAAAGCCCTTGGGCGCGTGCTGCTCTTCGGCCAGGCCGTACAGCATGCGGCTGGTGGAGAAGATGCCGCTATTGGCCGAGGAGGTGGCCGAGGTCAGCACCACGAAGTTGATCAGGCTGGCCGCGGCCGGCACACCGGCCAGCACGAACAGCTCCACGAACGGGCTCTTGTCGGCCACCACCTGCCGCCACGGCGTCACCGCCATGATCGCGATCAGGGCCAGCACATAGAAGATCAGGATACGCACCGGTATCGAATTGATCGCCTTGGGCAGATTGCGGCGCGGGTCGGCGGTTTCTGCAGCGGTGGTACCGACCAGCTCGATGCCGACAAAGGCGAACACCGCGATCTGGAAGCCGGCAAAGAAACCGCCAATCCCCATCGGGAACATGCCACCGTCGTTCCACAGATTCGACAGCGAGGCCACGTTGCCCGACGGCGAACGGAAGCCCCAGGCCACCAGGCCGGCGCCGGTGATGATCAACGCGGCGATGGCGATGATCTTGATCAGCGCAAACCAGAATTCCATCTCGCCGAACAGCTTCACCGTCACCAGATTCAATGCAAGCAGCAACAGCACGCAGGCGATGGCCGGTATCCATGGCGCCAACCCGGGAAACCAGAACTGCGCATATGCAGCGATCGCGATGACATCGGCAATGGCGGTGATGATCCAGCAGAACCAGTAGGTCCACCCGCAGAAGAACCCGGCCCATGGCCCGAGCAGATCGGTGGAGAAGTCGATGAACGACTTGTACTCCAGGTTGGACAACAGCAACTCGCCCATCGCGCGCATCACGAAAAACAGCATCGCGCCGATGATGAGATAGACGAACAGGATCGACGGCCCGGCCAGACTGATCGTCTTGCCCGAGCCCATGAACAGCCCGGTGCCGATCGCCCCACCGATCGCGATCAACTGCAGGTGGCGATTGGACAGGCTGCGTTGCAGATGATCGGGTGCGGACGGATCGGACATGGGCACGGCACCGGCAAGTGAACAAGCCGTCAAAAATACGAGATCGCGCCGGCTGGCACCAGGGGTCTGACTGGAGTTGCCTGCATCGAAACGAACCGGCCACTCAACGATTGGCGGCACGCCCCATGATGGTGCGCAGTGCGACCCGCTCGCATGCCGGCATGCACTGCATGCAGCGGCTCAACCGATCAATGCAGCTCGACGTCCACCGTTGTCACGTAGCGGTGTGCCAAGGCCGGCATCCACCCGGGCGACGCCAGCGTCACACGTCGAAGCGATCCCGACCAGCGCATCGCCGCGTCGGTCCCCGTCCACAGATCCCTGTGATTGGCCCGCGCGGCAACCGGCACTGCGGCAGCACTCCCGGGCGGCACCCACTGTGCCCGTCACGACGATGACGGTGCGGCATCTCGCACAAACAGCGATCCCCATTCCAGTGCGGCGGTCCGCTTCGTGTGGCAGGCGCACTCGCGCCCGCTTCCTTGACTGGGCGCACGGACCGCGCGGGCACTAGCTGGTTTCCTGCGCAGCCACCACCCAGGAGACTTACATGCACTCACGCGCCCACTTACTGCTCGCCCTCGCGTTGCTCGCCCCGGTCACACCGCTGGCCATGCAGGTCGACTCGCGCGGGCAGCTTGTCGATGTGCAGGGGCGGGTGTTGCAGCTCCGCGGCGTGACCTGGCCGGGATTCGATCGCAGCACGCTGGTGGCGGCCGGCTTGCACAGCCGCACACTGGCACAGCTGCTGGACCAGATGCAGGCGTCCGACATCAACGCCGTGCGCCTGCCCGTTTGCGCAGCGGCGCTGCACGGCAGGCCGGTGCTCGCTGCGGCAGTGGCCGGCGACCCGGCATTGCACGCGCTCAATTCCCTGCAACTACTCGATGCGGTGGTGCGTGCCAGCAGCGAACGCGGGATGCAGGTGCTGTTTGCCTTTGCCGATGGCGGCTGCGACGAGGAGGCGCCGCAGCTGGGCACCCATCCACAGGCGTGGACACGCGATCTGGTCACCCTCGCACGCCGCTACGGCAACCACGCCGGCGTGATGGGCGTGGACCTTGGCAGCAGCGGTTATCGCAACGCGACCTGGGCGGGAAGCGCCGCAGGGTCGGACTGGAACCGCGTAGCCTCGCGCGCCGCCACAGCGGTGCTTGCGCAGGCGCCGCGCTGGGTGGTGGGCGTGGAAGGCGTCGGCAGCAACGCCGTGTGCAGCGACACCGCACGCAAGGCCGCAGGCAGCAATCTGCAACCGCTGGCCTGCGTGCCCTTGCGTATTCCGGCGCGGCAGCTGGTACTGATGCCGAAGCTGGCCGGGCCCGATCGTGATGCGGCCGAGGCGTTTGCGGCACCCAACTTTGCGCAGCTGCTGCCCGCAATCTGGCAACGCGATTTCGGCACGTTCGCAGTGGACCACGCGGTGATCCCGGTCAGCATCGGCGGCGGCCTGGGCGATGGCGATCCGCGTGATGCTGCATGGCAGACCGCCTTGAGCAGCTATCTCTCCGGCAGTGGCATGCGCAGCGCATTTCTCGGTCGCTGGGAGGTGGGCAATGCCAACAACGGTGGTCTGCTCGGGCCGGACGGCAGCCCGCGTGCGGACAAACTGCAGGTGCTGCATCAGGCGTGGGGCATCGGCCCTGCAGCGGGGTCGGTTGCCTCGGCAAAGGCCGCCGGCACGAAGGATGCGAGCAAGGCAACCGCCTGGAACGGCACCTTCACCGGCACGGCCACGTATACCGGCTCCGGCTACTCCGGCGGCGCGCTGCTGCTGGACCCGATCCCGAGCACCGCCTTCATCACCGCGCTCAACCCGACGCAGCTGAACTTCGGCGGCGTCAAGGCTGCGCTGGCCGGCGCCTACCTGGAGGTGACCGGCCCCAAGGGCAAGACCACCGTCTATGTGACCGATCTCTATCCGGAAGGCGCCTCCGGTGGGCTGGATCTGTCGCACAACGCGTTCGCTGCGATCGGCAACATGGTGGACGGGCGCATCCCGATCAGCTGGAAGGTGGTGCGCGCACCGGTGAGCGGCAACGTGCAGTACCGCATCAAGGAAGGCAGCTCACGCTGGTGGGCCGCGATCCAGGTGCGCAACCACGCCTATCCGGTGGTCAAGTTCGAGGTCAAACAAGGCAGCACATGGAAGAGCCTGCAGAAGATGGACTACAACCATTTCCTCGGCGAACAGCTCGGCAATCAACCCCTCTCCATCCGCATCACCGACATCCGCGGCAAGGCCATCCTGGATACCATTCCCGCGCTCTATGAAGACGGCAGCCATCCGGCGTATTTCCAGCCGGGTCAGGTGCAGTTTCCGTAGCAACTTGCGTACCGATCGATGTGTCTCGTTGTTCGTGCAGAAGCATCGGCACAGCGGTGATCCACATGGTCAAGCAACTTCGCATGGCCGTGCGTGATGCAGGCGGACGCGACGCAGATAGTGCAAGCCAACTGATGCCGTGAGTGCAAGCCAGCGTTAGCTAGCGCAATCCAACTCCTGCGCATCTAGCGAGTGGCACTCAGGCCAACCATCGCCAACACTGTGCAAAACCGCAATGCGAAAAGCCCCTCTCCCACCGGGAGAGGGGTTGGGGTGAGGGTACGGCCGCCGCACCGGTCACGCACATTACGCAGCATCAATCACGCTGGCACATCCCATCGCATTCATTCAAAGCGGTGCAACACGCTCCAATGCGATGCACTAGAGCTGAAACCGCACATTTCAACGCACGCCACACATCCATACCGCGCGCACTACTCAAGCACTCACCAATCCATCAACCACCAGCCAACCCACCGCCTACACGTCCCGGCAGCGCCTGGTCGTCATCCTGTTCAAGGTCACCAACTTCATCGCGCAGGCCGCCTTTCTGCGGCGGCTGCTCTTCCAGAGGAGTCTGTTCCTCGTTGGTATCCGGGTCCGGTGTGCCGTGGGCCGACAGACCTGCCATGAACGAGGTCATAGGCCGCGCGGTGCGTGGATTGAGATGCATGTCTGACTCCTTGCGGTTGACGTTAGCGACAACGCTAGGCCGCACGGTGCTACCGGGCTGTGAGCCGGCTGGTGGCGTTCGTGACGCCTTGTTGACGCGTCCCGCCCAGCGCAGTGTTCCTGCACCACGCTAGCCGCAGCGCATTCCCCCTTTCATCGACGCTGACAGCCGGTGCTGCAGGTCACCGCTGCACAGCGGCCCGGCGACCAAAGCTCCGCAGCACGCCAGCCTCACCGGTCGTGCCACCGCTATCATGCGCACTCACCTCCGAGGCAACGCCATGCGCTACTGCGTCCTTCTCGCCGTGCTGATGACCATCGGCAGCACGCAGGCGGCCACGCCCACGTCCCGCCTGGATGCGGTACTGCAGGCCGGTGTGCTGCGCGTCTGTACCACCGGCGACTACCGGCCGTACTCGCTGCTGCGCGCCGATGGCCGCTTCGAAGGCAGCGATATTGCGCTGGCGCAGTCGCTGGCCGATAGCCTGCAGGTGCGCGTGCAATTCGTGCAGACCAGCTGGCCGACGCTCCTGCCCGACCTGCTGGCCGATCGCTGCGATATCGCGGTGGGCGGGATTTCGGTGACATTGCAACGGCAGCGCCAGGCAAGCTTCAGCGCGGTGCTGGACGTGGACGGCAAGATCCCGCTGGTGCGGTGTGCAGACCGCAAGCGCTACCGCACCATCGAGCAACTCAATCGCCCCGAGGTCCGCGTGATCGAGCCGCCCGGTGGCACCAATGAAGCCTTTGCGCGGCGCGACCTGCCACGCGCGCAGCTGCGCCTGTTTGCCGACAACACCACCATCTTCCACGAGCTGCTGCATCAGCGCGCCGACGTGATGATCACCGATGCCTCCGAAGCGCTGTACCAGCAGGCCCGGCTGCCGGGCCTGTGCGCCATCGCCCCCGAGCAGCCCCTGCAATACAGCGAAAAGGCCTTCCTGCTACCGCGCGACGACCAAAGCTGGAAGGCCTATGTCGATCAGTGGCTGCATCTGAGCAAGGCCAGCGGCGAATATGGGCGCATCGTTGCCGCCTGGCGGGAATAGGGAATAGGGAATCGGAACAGCAGTGGATCGAACGCCTTTGGCGGTGCTCTTACGAATCCCCAATCCCGAATCCCCAATCCCCGCCCTCAAACGATCTTGGTCCGCCGCCACCACCTGGAAACCTGTTCCTCGCGCACCAGGGTGAACAGGCCGGCGCCCAGGATCAGCGCGATGCCCACGCCCATCGGCCAGTCCAGATGATCGTGAAACAGCAGGTAGCCGAAGGCGATCGCCCATAGCATCTGGCTGTATTGCGTGGGCGCCACCACGCTGACCGGTGCCAGCCGCGTGGCGTACATCATGCAGATGGCGGCCAGCCCGGCCAGCAGGCCGTAACCGGCCAGCAACCCCCATTGGTACAGCGTGGGCCACACAAAGCTCGGCAGCATCATGATCCCGCCCATCACCAATGGGCCGATCACGCCGGCGCCATACAAGGTCAGGCGCTTTTCGCTATGTCCGGCCATGCGCAAGGTGATCACCGAGATGGCGCCGACCAGGCCGCACACGATCGCTGCCACATGCCCATGGGTGAGATGGCGAAAGCCCGGCCGCAGCACGATCAGCACGCCGATGAAGCCGACGATCACCGCCGACCACCGCCGCCAATGCACTTCTTCCTTGAGGAAGATCACCGACAGCACGGTGACGAAGATCGGCATCAGGAAGATCAACGCAAAGGCTTCGGCCATCGGCAAGGTGGTGAAGGCGATCACCGAGGTAAGGTTGCCGATGGCCCCGGTGAAGGCGCGCAGCAGCCACAGTGCAGGCTGTTTTGCCATCACCAGCTCGCGCAGCTGATCGTCGGGCTTCTTCAGGAACGGCACTGCCAGCAGCATCAGCAGGGCACCGAGAAACAACACCTCGTAGACCGGCAAGGTGCCTTCGAGCAGCTTCACGAACGCATCGCTGATCGAATAGGCCGCGTAACAGGCGAACCCCAACACCACACCCTTCAGCATTGCCGATACTCCACGGTTGACGCCGATCGATGCGGGTATCGATACGGACGGCCCGCAGTATGCGGTGCGGGGTGTGTCAGCGGAACCGCGCGCAAGCACCACGCAGTGCTCGCTGCGTTCGGCCGGGTGCGGCAGGGCACGCATTGGCAGCAGCCGTGCAGCGCACTGCGCGGCAGCGGTGAACTCCCGGGCCGGCACATGCCAGCACCGCAGCGATCCCGCAGGATGCAGGCGGTGGTCTCTCTCACGCTGGCCCTCCTCGCCAACCTGCCAGGCCATGCCCGGAAGCACCAGGTCGGTTACGATGCCAGCCCTCTGCGCGCCGCCTCGCGCAGCGCCCGCCCTCCATGTCCCTGCCTGCCGTGCCCCACTATTCCGGACCCTTGCTCGCCCTTTCCGATGCCCAGGCCTTGCTGGCCGCGCGTGGCGCCGGCCGCGCCGCGTGGACGGGGTCGCTGGATCTGGGCCGCAGCACAGGGACCGCGCAGCTGGATGCGCAGACCTGGCAATGGCGCGGCCGCGGCTACCCGTATCCGGGCAAGCTCAAGGACCGCACGCTCTATTTCTGGGATGGCGACGATTTCGCGCCGATCTCGCGCTTCGACAGCGCACTGATCAAGCTGGTGCCTACCCAATGGGGCGCGCCCACCTTCGAGATCGACGGCATCAAGATGCTGCCGTCGGCACAACTCTCGCCGTTCGAGGATGCGCGGCGCAAGGTGGCGCTGGTCAACCCGCGCGGCAAGAGCGTGCTGGACACCTGTGGCGGCCTGGGCTACTTCGCAGCCTGCGCGCTGGAAGAAGGCGTAGCGCAGGTGCGCTCGTTCGAAAAGAACGCCGACGTGCTGTGGCTGCGCACGCTCAACCCATGGTCGCCGGATCCGGAGGCTGCCGCTGCCGGCGGGCGGCTGCAGCTGGTGCATGCCGATGTCGCGCAGCACATCGCCACGCTGGCCGACGATTCGGTCGATGCCATCCTGCATGACCCGCCCCGCTTCGGCATTGCTGGCGAGCTGTATTCGCAGGTCTTCTACGATCAGCTGGCACGCGTGCTGCGCCGAGGCGGGCGGCTGTTTCACTACACCGGCGCGCCCAACAAGCTCACCAGTGGGCGCGATGTGCCCAATGAAGTGAGCAAGCGCCTGACCAAGGCCGGGTTCAGTGCGCAGTTGGCGCTGGATGGCGTACTCGCGACGTTGCCGGCCCGGCGCTAGCCGCACCATTACCCGCAGCGTGCGCAATCTGCGCGCACCACGCTGACATGGCGGCCGTCAGGACCGCCTGCAGCAGCCATCGCCGTCCGCAACAGGCGAGTGCCGCCGCTGCACGCACGCTTCAGCCCTGCACGGTGACACGCTGCCGCGGCGGCGAGCCGCTGCGACGCCTGCCCAAGCGGCGAGCCTGCTCATGGCCGTGCGGTGTACGTGAGCGTCCAGACCCAGCGCTGACCGCAGCGGCCCGCAGGGCAGGCATCGGCCTCGACCCGTGACGCACGGCCGCCGCGCGCGTGGTGCAACGGCCGGCCTGCCGCAGATGTTCAGCACACCGCCCACTGATCGCGCCCGGCCGTCTTGGCGGCATACAGCGCCAGATCGGCCTGACCGAGCAGCACATCCAGCCCGGTGGCCGGGGCCACGCTTACCGCCCCCATGCAGAAGCGCACCGGCTGCTCTGCCGGCAGGCCGGGGATCTCGATCGCGGCTACCGCATTGCGCAAGCGCGCAAACACCGCCGGAATTTCATCCGGCCTGCAGCCCGGCAGCACCAGCAGGAATTCTTCGCCACCCAGCCTGCCCAGGCGGTCCTGCGCACGCAGCGCCAGGGTCGAGGCGCTGGCCAGGGCCTTGAGCACCGCATCGCCGATGGCGTGCCCGTGCACATCGTTGATCAGCTTGAAGTGGTCCAGGTCGATCAAGGCCAGCATGCACGGAGTGTGCACGCGCAACGCCTGCTCGATCTGCTGTTGCGCTTCGGCGCGGATGGCGCGGCGATTGGGCAGGCCGGTGAGTTCGTCGCGCATGGCCAGCCGCGACAGCTGCCGGCGATGCCGCGCCCCGAAGGCCAGCACCACCAGCGCCCCAAGCAACAGCAGGCAGGCCGCGCACAGCGCGATCCACAGCGCGCGCTGGCCGGCTTCGCGCGCCTGCAATGCCAGCTGCGCGGTTTCGCTACGGCGGCGCAACTCGGCATTTTCCGCCTCGCGGCGCGCATCTTCATAACGTGCCTGCAGGCGCAGCATCACCGTGTCGCGCTGACGCTCCAGGCTCTGCGCGCGCAGTGCGTTGGCACGCTGCAGCTCCTGGTATGCCTCGGCATGCCGGCCTTCGGCCGCCAGTGCCTGGGCGATGGCCTCGACCAGCTCTGCGCGCCGGCTCAGGGTCAGGTTCGGGTCGTCCGCGTCCCTGGCAGCGATGATTGCGCTGCCCAGGCTGGCGGACTTCAGCGCGATCAATGCCCGCAGCAGCACCGTGTGGCACGCGGCGACCCGGCCGACATTGCCCTGGGTCTGCATCAAGGGCAGCGCCTCGCGCGCCATGCTCAGCGCCGCCGCGGCATCGCCGGTGTCGATCAATGCCTCGCTGGCGCTGGTCAGCGCCGCCGCCACGCCGGCCTGATCGCCCAGCTCGCGGCTGAGCGCCAGCGCGCGCCGGAAATGCAGCAAGGCCGCTGCCGGCTGCTGCTGCGCCAGCGAGGTGCCGTATTCGTATTCGATCAGGCTGCGCTGGAAGCGCGCCGGCTGGCCCTGCAGACGCGCCAGGGCACGCTGCAGGTAATCCTGCGCGTCGGTGTCGTCGGCAACGCGGCCGGCCACGCGGCTGGCCAACGACCCGAGCTGGGTCAGCCCGTCCATTTCCAGACCCAGCTGATGTTCGCGCGCGGCGCACTGGTAGCTGGTCTGCGCAGCGCTCCAGGCCTCGTCGCTGCTGCCGGAGGCCAGCATGCTCCACATGTCCACGGCTTCGACTTCGCACACCAGATCGCTGCGCCCCAGCGCGCGCGCCTGCTGCCGCAAGGCATTCAACCGCGCCACCATGCCGCGATTGGGATTTTCGCGTACGTCGCTGAGCGCCTGCACGATCTCCAGCCACAGCCGCGCCTGCGCGGCATTGCCGTGCAGTTGGTCCAGCAGGCCACGCGCCTGCGCCAGCGCTGCCTGTCGCGCGTCGGTGTCTTCCAGGGAGATCAGCACCCGGGCCTGCGCCAGCTGCGCCCAGAACTGCGCATCGCTGTCGCCATCGGCACGCGCCCGCTGCAGCGCCTGCCGGGCGATCTGCAGGGCCTGCATCGGGTCGTCGAGCGTGGCCGATTCGATGGTCTTCCACGGCTGCGGTTGCGCCCAGGCCGGTGCGCTGAACAACAGCACCATGCACGCGGTGAGCACACCTCGCCAGGCGGTCGCGGCCCTGCTCAACCGGTGCTCACGTTCGCGGCGGACCAGACCGCATGCGCAGCGCACCCATGGCAAGACACATGGCAAGACCCGTGGCCTGGCCCTGGCTGGCTGTTTGCTGCGGCATCTCGGGCACTCCCTTGGTCTGACAGCGGTGGAATCCGGTGAGCCGCCTGCACGGCGCACTCGATGTCTTGCGGCTGCAATGATGACTGGCAGACACGGCAGGTCACGTGAGCGCGCGGCTGGGTCGAGCCCGTTATCGGCCGCATTGCGCACGTCTTGAATCGGGCTGCATGAATCGGTTGGGCGCGGCCTGCGCACGCAGGACGGCCGTGGCACACCAGGTGGCCCGCTGGGCACGGCGCCCGAGGTTCACTGCGCAGATCGAGGTCACTCACCGGCTCGTCCGCGCACAGCCGAGGAGGGTGTATCGCCGTTGTCGTTGGCGGCCGTGCGGTGCTGCAGGCCGCGCGCGCAAGCGGTGCGTCCTGCCGGTCAGCCGACACGATCGACATCGGCGATACCGCCGGCCGCCACGCGCTCCCCTCGCGCGCCATGAAAACCGCCACACCCCGGCCACGTAAACTGCGCCACGGCGATTGCTGCCATCGATCCTGGAGACACCGTGACCTGCCCCCTGCCCCGCCTGCTCACGCTGCTGGCCATCGCCCTGCTGTCGGCCTGCGCCACCCAGGCGCCGCGCGCACCGCAACGCTCGCCGGAGACGGTCAAGGCCGACATCGCACGGCGCCTGCCAGCCAACCTGCCCGACCGTGCCGGCTGGGCCAACGATGTCTACGTGGCGCTGTCGTCGCAGGCGCTGGACACCAGCGCCGAGCACATCTGCGCGGTGCTGGCGGTCACCGAGCAGGAGTCCACCTATCAGGCCAATCCCACGGTGCCCAACCTGGGCAAGATCTCGCGCGCGGAAATCGATCGCCGCGCCGGCGCGCACCACATTCCCGCCTTCATGGTCGATGCGGCGCTACGCATCACCTCGCCGGACGGCCGCAGCTACGCCACGCGTATCGCCGCCGCCCGCACCGAGCAGGAGCTGAGCCGCATCTTCGAAGACTTCACCGGCAGCGTGCCGCTGGGGGCGCGCCTGTTCGACGGCCTCAACCCCGTGCACACCGCCGGCCCGATGCAGGTGAGCATCGCCTTTGCCGAGCAGCACGCCGCGCGTTACCCGTACCCGCCCGACAGCACCGTCCGCCACGAGGTGTTCAGCCGCCGTGGCGGGCTGTGGTTCGGTACCCTGCATCTGCTTGGGTACCCGGCCACCTACGACGCGCTGTTGTACCGTTTCGCCGATTTCAACGCCGGCTGGTACGCCAGCCGCAACGCCGCCTTCCAGGCCGCGCTGAGCAAGGCCAGCGGCATCGCACTTGCGCTGGACGGTGACCTGCTCACGCCCGGCGCCAGCCTGGAAGCACCTGGCGGCACCGAACGCGCCGCACGCGCGCTCGCCAGCCAGCTGGCAATGAACGACCGCCAGATCCGTCGCGCCCTGGAGGCCGGCGACACGCTGGAGTTCGAAGACACCTCGCTGTACCGCGAGGTATTCGCCCTTGCCGACCGCACCGCCGGCGCGCCCTTGCCGCGTGCGGTGCTGCCCGGCATCACCCTGGAAAGCCCCAAGATCACCCGCACCCTCACCACGGCGTGGTTCGCCCAGCGGGTGAACGAACGCTGGAAGCGCTGCATGGGCAAGTGAGCTCGGTAAAGTGCTGGCCGGCAAGCGCGGCAGCAGCGGTCATTGCCTGCGCCTTGCCTGCGGCAGGCTGCGCCATCGCGTGATTGCAACGGCGCCCACCATGCGAAGCACCGGGCGCCCCACCTCGCACGGTGCACGCTGCGCACACGCTGGCAAGCCGCACAGTTGCGTCGCATCGCCACCATTGCTGCGTGCACTGCGGCACTGCGGCGCGGCGCCGCCGACCCGGCCGGCACCCGCACGGCGACAGGCGCTGCCGATGTCTCGCCTGCCATGCCGCCCTGGCCGGCATGCATCAGCGCACTGGCCTGTGCACCGGCACGACTTCTGGCAGAGGCATGCCCCGCCCCCGGCCGATAGCATCGGTCGGTCGCGCTGACCGTGGTCGTGCGCGCCCTTGTCCCGGAGAGTCCTACATGCCCACCCCGTTGCCGATGCGGCACCTGCTCGCCACCCTCGCGCTGGCTGTGTCACCGGCCATCGCCAGCGCGCAAGCGCCCAGCGTCACCGAGGCCGACTACGCGCGCGCCGAACGCCTGATCAACCATCTCGCGCAACCACTGCTCGACCATGCCCCCACGCGCGTCACCTGGCTCGATGCCACGCATGTGGCCTATGTCGATCACGATGCCAAGGGCAACCGCGTGCTGCAGCTGGATACCGCCACCGGCAAGACCGCGCCGCTGTTCAAGACGTCTGCGCTGGTCGCCGCGCTCAATACGCTGCTCAAGACCGGCGACACGCCGCTCACGGTCGACACGTTTGCACCGGCCGTCAAACTGACTGCCGACGGCCGCTACCGCCTCACCGTGCGCGACACGACCGTGGTGTGCGATGCGCACGCACGCTGCAGCAAGCTGTATGCAAAGGATAAGTCGGAGCCCGGCGTTGCATCGCCGGACAAGCGCAGCGAAGCCTTCATCCGCAACTGGAACCTGTGGGTGCGCGATCTGGCCAGCGGCCAGGAAACCCAGCTCACCCGCGACGGCGTGGAAAATTTCGGCTACGCCACCGACAACGCCGGCTGGCAGCACAGCGACAACGCCATCGTGGCGTGGTCGCCGGATTCGCGAAAGATCGCCACCTTCCAGCAGGACCAGCGCAAGACCGGCGACATGTACCTGGTCAGCACCAAGCTCGGGCATCCGGAACTGCAATCCTGGAAATACCCGCTGGCCGGCGACAAGGACGTGACCATGATCGAGCGCGTCATCATCGACGTGCCTACGCGCAGCATGGTGCGTCTGAAGCTGCCGCCGGATCAGCACCGCTCCACCTTGTGCGACGACGTCAGTTGCTCGCCGGGCCTGTGGGACGACGTGAAGTGGGCGCCGGACAGCAAGACGCTGGCGTTCGCCTCCACCTCGCGCTTCCACAAGCAGACCTGGCTGCGTATCGCCGATGCCGGCACCGGCGCCGTGCGCACCGCGTTTGAGGAAACCGCCAAGACCTATTACGAAAGCGGCCAGGTCGCCGCCAACTGGGCCTATCTGCCAGCCAGCAACGAAGCGGTATGGTTTTCCGAGCGCAGCGATTGGGGCCAGTTGTATCTCTACGATCTGGCCACCGGCAAACCCAAGCGCGCCATCACCAGCGGCGAAGGCAACGTCACCGAGCTGTTGCGCGTGGACCCGGTGAGCCGCACTGCATGGTTTGTCGGCGTCGGCCGCAGCCCGGGCGTGGACCCCTACTACCAGCAGCTGTGGAAAGTGAGCCTGGACGGTGGCGAGCCGGTACTGCTCACCCCCGAAGCAGCCGATCACAGCATTGCGCTGTCACCGGATGGCGCACGGTTTGTCGACACCTATTCCACCTCGGTCACCCCGCCGGTCACGCTGCTGCGCGATGCCGGCGACGGCCGCACCGTCAGCACGATGGCCACTGCCGACATCACCCGCCTCAAGGCCGCCGGCTGGGTGCCGCCGGAACCGATCACGGTCAAGGCGCGCGACGGCAAGACCACGCTGTACGGGCTGATGTTCAAGCCCAGCAATTTCGACCCGACGCGCAAATACCCGGTGATCGATTACGTCTACCCCGGTCCGCAGACCGGCTCGGTGCGCGGCCGCAGCTTCCTGGCCGGCCACGGCGACAATCAATCGCTGGCCGAACTCGGCTTCATCGTGGTCGCCATCGACGGCATGGGCACGCCGTGGCGCTCCAAGACCTTCCACGACACCTGGTACGCCAACATGGGCGACAACACCCTGCCCGACCAGGTGGCCGGCTTGAAGGAGCTCGGCCAGCGCCATCCATGGATCGATCTGGACCGCGTCGGCATCTGGGGCCATTCCGGCGGCGGCAATGCGTCCACCGCAGCGATGCTGCGCTACCCGGACTTCTTCAAGGTGGCCTGGTCGGAAAGCGGCAACCACGACAACCGCGGCTACGAAGACGACTGGGCCGAGAAGTATCACGGCGAGCACATCGTCAACAAAGACGGGAGCTCCAACTACGACGACCAGGCCAACGCCAACCACGCCGGCAAACTCAAGGGCCGGCTGATGCTGGTACACGGCACCCTGGACGACAACGTGCCGCCCTACCTCACCCTGCTGGTGGCCGATGCCTTGATCAAGGCCAACAAGGACTTCGACATGCTGATGCTGCCCAACGCCAAGCACGGCTACGCCGACCTCACCCCATACGTCGCCCGCCGCCGCTGGGACTACTTCGTGCAGTACCTGCTCGGCGCCACACCGCCGGCGCAGTACCAGATGAAGCCGATGCCGAAGGAGTGACCACCCCGCAACGCGGCACCGCCATCGGTGCCGCGCGGCGCGTCTTCAAGCCATATCGAAAGCACGCAGCACCCCGCTCTTCGTAGGAGCGCCCCATGCCCCGCGATGCACCGGCGATAACCGCACCAGCGGCAGTCAGCATCACCAACAACTGCCGCTCGCGCACATCGCATTCTCGGCGATGACGGGCAATCCACACCACCAGACGACAGCGCAACTCCAGCCACCACGCCATCAGGCACGCCGCGGATGGTGCAGCAGCACCTCACTGTGCCGTACCGCCACCCAGCTGCTTGTGCAAAAAGGCCAGCAGCTGCGTGTAGTACTCCCGGCGGTGTGCTTCGGTGTAGAAACCATGGCCCTCGTTGGGGAAGTACAGCGACTCCACCGACACGCCGGCGCCCTTCAGCGCGCGCTCCATCGCCTTGGTGTGTTCGATTGGCGCACGTTCGTCCTTGCCGCCGGCGGCAAGGAACACCGGCACCTTGATCTGCCGCGCCAGCGTCACCGGCGAACGCGCGGCCAATGTGTCGCGCGCGCCCAGCCAATCCACTGTCCAGTTCTTGGCCCACCGCGCGTAACGTGCGGTATCGCGCGCCATCATCTCCAGATCGTAGACACCCACGTACCCGGCCGCGCAGCGGTAGAGCGCAGGCTCCCTGGCAACGCCCATCAGTGCCGCGTAACCGCCATAACTGGCGCCGTAGATGCAGATGCGCGACGCATCGGCGATGCCTTCGGCAATCGCCCACCGGGTGGCATCAGTGACATCGTCCTGCATGCGCCCGCCCCACTCCTTGGCGCCGGCCTGGGTAAAGGCGTACCCGTAATTGGCCGAACCGCGGTAGTTGACGCGCAGCACGGCGTAACCCGCGGCCGCAAGCAACTGCGTGTCGTCGTCAAACTGCCACTCGTCGAAGATGCCGAACGGGCCGCCATGCGGCATCACGATCAGCGGCAACGGCTTTCCGGCGGCCGCATGCAGTGGCTGGGTCAGGTAACCGTGCAACACCAAACCATCGCGCGCCTTGAAACTCACCTGCTTGCTGGCCGGCACGCCGTCGGGTGCAAACCACTCGCGGCGACTGAACACCCGGTCGGCCTTCTTGCTGACCGTATCGAACAGATAGTAATCGCCGTTGTTGCGATCGCTCCACACATACACCAGCACCAGGTGGCGGTCACGAGTGGCCGAGGTGATATACACCGCGTTGCCGTCGAACGCCTTTTCAAGGCTGCGATAGAGCCTGGCAGTGGGCGAGGCTTCGTCAAAGAAGCGATTACGGACGCGGTCGCTCATGTACGACGCGCCGATCGGCGTGGCGCCATCCAGGTCGCGCAGGATCCGGTACGGGTCGACGGTGTCGTCGCGCAGCACCGGCGTTGCAGTGCCAGTCGCCGGGTCCCAGGCCACCAGCGTATCCGGACCGCTAGACTGTTCCACCTGCAGATACGCACGGCTGCCATCGGCCGAGAAGCCCAGCGGAAACTCACGATGCTTGCTGCTGGCGGAATCGTTGATCAGCCGCCACGGCGCAGTATCGTTATCGCGGTAATACAACTTGCTGACATTGCTGAGGTCCGAACCATTGGCGAAGCGGATGCGCCCCTGCTGGTCGGTCACAAAGCCTGCGCGGCGGACCGGCGAGGTGGCCACGGTGCTGCGTCGACCGGTCTGGGTATCCAGTTTGTCGATGCGGATGCTTGGGTCGCCCACGAACGGAACCGTGGACACCAGGATGTTGCGCGGGTCGCCCGGCAAGGTATCCAGCATGAAGGTCGCCGGGTCCAGGTCCATCTTCAGCTGGGCGCCGTTGATGTCCGGGTTGGTGCCATACGGGCTGGCCAGCAGGCGACCATTCTTGCCGTCGGCATCGATGGCGTGCAGCTGGCCGATGGCCACCGGTTCGTCGCGCGAGCCTAGCCGCTGCGCCATCGACACCACGATGCGCTCGTCGCTGGTCCACCAAAAATCGTCCACCACGCTGTTGACGCCACCAGTGACCCTGGCGGTGGCCACTTTGTCCTCGCGCCGCACGATTCCCAACACGGTGCGATCTTCCAGCGGCATCGTCAGCGCAAAGTACGCGCCCGACGGCGAGATCTTGATCCGTTCGAACGTGTCATGCTTGAGATACGGCGTCAGGTCCACTGCCTCCTGCGCCCGCCCCGGCGACGCCACGACCAGCGCCAACGTACACACCGCTCCCATCACCCAACACCGCATAGCGCCTCCACGATCTGTCCTTGAGGCCGCCATGGTGGCAAAGGCATGCGGTGGCGTCCATGCCCAGGCAAGCCGTCGCTCTCGATGCCATCTGCGGCAGGTGCGCAACCAACGCGCAGCCCCGTGTCACGGTCGCTACGCGCGCCGCACACCAATGCCGGATTGACGCTGGGTGGTGTCACGCACGCAAGCCGGTGCGTCAGCGCGCGGCAACCCGCCGTTGCCCCAGCAATCCGATACGCCGGAACCACATCTCCAATGGCACCGTCACCAGCGGCGGCACTGCGGCCAGCAGGCTCAGCACCCAGGCCCACCATGGCCAGCGCAGCCGCAGCGCGGCAAGCACGCTCACCGCCAGATAGAACAGGAAGGCCGCGCCGTGCAGGCGACCGAACAGCCACACCACCACCTCGGTGGTCTGTGTGCCGTACTTGAGCCACATGCCCAGCAACAAGCCGGCCCAGGTCACACCCTCAATGAACGCGGCAACCGCAAACAGCCGACCCATCGGCGACAACGCAGCAGCAGAACGCATGCAACACTCCAGTGGACACAGGGATTGCCGCGACGCGATGGCGGCGGCGACGCCCGCTGGCCCACCGAGTTTACAGGTGGTGACCGCAGCGGGTGCGGGCGCACCGCTGCCGAGCGTTCGAGCCCACTCCTGCAGTGCATCTGGCTGGAGCAACGCACCAGTTGCCCGTCCAGGCAATAATGCAGGTCTTGTTGTCCTCAGGCCCGCACCATGCGTCTCGCCCTGCTGCTCTCACTCCTGCTCGCCTTGCTGCCCGTCACGGCATCAGCCCTGCGCGTCCACGAGGGCGACCTGCTGTTCGTCACCGCCGCACGTACCGGCCTCAGTGGTGCGATCGACGATGCAACCGCAAGACCGGGCGCGCCCAGCTTCGACCATGTGGCACTGGTCGCGCACGAAGGGAACACGCAGATCGTCCTGCACGCCGACGAACAGGGCTCGCGCCAGCAATCGCTGCGCACGTTCATCGACGAGGCAACCGCCAAGCACCGGCAGATCATCGTGTATCGCCTCACGCCGGAGCATCGCCCCGCCATTGCAGACGCCGTTGCCCAGGCGCGTCGCATGCTCGGCAAACCCTACAACGACACCTATGTGCCGAACGAAGACAGCTATTACTGCTCGGACTTCATCGAGCGCGCGTTCCGGGCACACCACGTCTTTGCGCTGCAGCCGATGAACTTCAAGAACCTGCAGACCGGCAGGATCTCGCCATACTGGACCGATTTCTACCGCAGCCGCGGCATGCAGGTACCGCAGGACGTACCCGGCAGCAACCCGAACGATATGGCGCGCGCACCAGCGCTCGCCGTGGTCGGGCAATTGAACTGAGATGCGCGATCAAGGCGTCGAGACGCAGCCGGTGAGCGGCGCGGCGCGCTGGTCTCAGACGCCGGGCACACACCCTGGCGCAAGCAGCACGCACTTCAACCACGGGATGACGCTTTGAAACGATGCTTGTTGTCTGCATGGCTGCTGATGCTGTCCGCATGTACGCAAACTCCACAGGCAGCGCCACCGAGCGCGATGGCGGCCTCCCCGACTGTCCAACCCGCGGCACCGGCGCTGACCGCTGCACCTGGCCAGCAACGCGGCGAAGGCCACCCTTACCAACTCGCCGATACCGCGGTCTGGAACGTGCCCGACCCCGTCTCCGGCCGCACCTACCAGGTGTTCGTTGCCCTGCCGCGTGGCTATGCAGACACCCCGCAACGCCGCTACCCGGTGCTGTATGCCACCGATGGCGACTATGCCTTTCCGTTGGTCAAGGCGATCGCCCGGCGCTTGAACGGCGAAGGCCCGGCGATCGAGGACTTCATCCTGGTGGGCCTGTCGTACGCGCTTGGCGATGAGCCAATGCCCAGCCGCAGGCGCGACTACACGCCAACCCCGGAAGAGGGCCCAGGCGCGCCACCGGTCACCACGCACGGCAAGAGCGCGGCGTATATCGCGTACCTGCGTGAACAGGTGTTGCCCTTCATCGCGCAGCACTACCGCACTGACGAACAGCGGCGCCTGTATCTGGGCCATTCGTATGGCGGCCTGCTCGGAACCGAGATCCTGCTGAGCACACCGCAGATGTTTTCCGGCTACATCCTGGGCAGCCCGTCGTATTGGTACGGCGCGCATGTCATGGCGCAGCGTGAAGCCACCTACGCCACCACCCACACCGATCTCCCCGCGCAGGTTTACCTGTATGTCGGCGAGTACGAACAGGTGCGTTACCACAAGAACTACGACATGGTCCCCGATGCACGGCGCATGGTGCAGACGCTGCGCACCCGCCACTATCCGTCGCTGCGGATCGACCTCGATGTGCTCAACGACGAAGACCACCTCAGCGTGGCCCCGCGCGGCGCCACGCATGGGCTGAAGGCGCTGCTGGGCACCGCAACCGCGCAGCGCGCCCCCCGCTGAGCTGACGACCCAAGGTCTGCCCCCCCCCCCGACTTCCGGCACATGGCGCAATTACAACAGCGCTTATATATTCGTGTCATGAGCACGCCCTCACCCACCCTCGGCACCCTGGTCCGGCATCTGATCGAGTTGCTGGACGGCGACCTGGAAGCGGTCTACGCAGCCTCTGGGCTGACGTGGCGGCCGCGCTATACGCCGGTGTTGCGCGTGCTCATGCGGCTGGGCCCCGTTTCCATCAAGGTGCTTGCGCAAGAGATCGGCATCACCCATTCCGCCGCCAGCCAGACCGTTGCGCAGATGGTCAAGCAGCGCCTGGTCGCCCTCAAGCCCGGTGCGGATGCGCGCGAGCGCATCGTGGTGCTCACCGCCAGGACCAGGCAGATGATTCCGGCATTGCAACGGCAATGGGCGGCCACCAATGCAGCCGCCGCGCAACTGGACGCGGAGCTGTCCGTTCCCTTGTCTGCGGTGCTTGCAGAGGCCATTGCCGCATTGAACCAACGCTCCTTCGCCACCCGTATTTCCGCGGCAGCGACCGCACCTGCCCCATAGCCGCAGCATCCACAAGGAGTCGCACATGCATGCAATGACGCAATCCAATGGTCCCCTCGCGGCATCTCCAGCAATGCAGGCATCGCAGCGCATCGAACTGGGCGAGCGTGGCGTCCTGCGCCCCGGCCGGCTGCGCTGGCTGCGCGCATGCGGCTGGGCAGTGGCGCTGTTCTTCCTGGTGGCCATTCCAACCGGCGTGGTCACGCGGTTTCTCGGCAGCCTGTGGCCAAAGACCAATGAGCCGGTGCAGTTCGTGGTCAGCCTGGTCGGGGCGCTGGTCGCGTTGGGCATCTATACGCTGGCGGTCCGCCTGGCCGAAAAACGCACCCCATCGGAAATCGCATTACGCCCCATGCTGCCGCAGTTGACCATCGGCCTGTTGGCAGGTGCCGCGATGTTTGCCACGGTGATGGGCATCATGGCGCTGTTCGGCCTGTACGACATCCAGTTCGTCGGCCCGGCATCGGCCTGGACGCCGCTTCGCAAAGCGCTGCAGGCCGGCGTGGTGGAAGAGCTGATGATGCGTGCGGCCATTCTGCGTCTGGTATGGCGTGCATTCGGCCCGTGGACGGCGTTTGCAGTGTCCTCGGCAGTGTTCGGCATCTCCCATCTGGGCAACCCCAATGCCACGGTGTTTGCCGCGCTCTGCATCGCACTGGAAGCCGGGGTCATGATGGGCGCCTTCTACGCGCTCACCGGGCGCATCTGGGTGTCGATCGGTGCGCATGCCGCCTGGAATTTCACCCAGGGCTACCTGTTTGGCGCCGCCGTCTCCGGTGTGGCAGCGGGCCCGGCCATCGCGCGCAGCACGTTCAATGCCGCGCTGCCGGAATGGCTGACCGGCGGCACGTTCGGCCCCGAAGCATCGTTGGTCGGCATGCTGGTCTGCCTCGCCGTCGGCCTCTCGGTCGTGTGGCTGGCATGGCGCCGTGGTCAATTCGCCAGGCAATAAGGTGGCGCCCGCATCTCGCAGGCGTTATTGATCCGTTCGCTGTGCCCCGACAGCTGCAGAGGCTGCGCGCCGCATGACCTACGCACCACCCGGTGCCACGCGCCGCCACCCGGCGGCGCGTGGCGAACAGCAAGCACCGGCATACGGGCGCAACCGATGCGCGGCGTGCACAAGGTCTTGCCAGCGCCCACACATGCCCGGCCCTAGTGTGTGGCGATCCACAACAGCGTGACGATCGCAATGCCATTGGTTTGCGCTCGTCGACCACAGGCAGAGGTGCACATGGCTTTGATTCATTCCATCCTGATGAGCGCCGTCGCCGGCATGCGCTCGATGACGCCGCTGGCAGCAGTGGCCAACGCCGCCCGCACCGGCAAGCTTCCTGCTGACAATGGCGCCCCGTCGTTGCTTGCCAACCCGGTCGCCTCGGCCGGCATGCTGGCGCTGGCCGGCGGTGAGTTGGCGGGCGACAAGATGAAGACCGCCCCCGACCGCATCGTGCTCCCCGGGATGATCGCCCGCATCGCCACCGGCGTCATCGTCGGCACTGCGTTGGCGCCGCGCGAGCAACGTGGCACGGCCGCCCTGCTCGGTGCAACCACCGCGGTCGCCGCCGCCTATCTCACCTTCAACGCCCGCATGCGCGCCATCGAACGCTACGGCCAGACCAGCACCGGCATTGTCGAAGATGCCATCTCGGTGGGCGCGGCCACCTTGATCATCCGGGACGCCGCAAAGCGCTAATCCTCGCTGACGTGCCTGCATGCGGTGCTGCACCATGGTTCGACTTCTGCATCGTGGCCGCAGCATGGTCATGCTGCAGCACTCGCCTGGCGTTAGGCGCGCTCTTCGGGCGCCTGGGCCACTGCGTTCCACCCTTGCTGCACACTCCATCGCCAATGGCGCGGCGCCTCGTCGCTGCCCTTGGGCCTGGCCAGGCAGGTAAGCGTCTGGCCAGTGTCGCCCCAGCGCAATGCGGAATGACGCGCCGACACAAGCAAGCCGCTGGGCCGGTCATCGACAATCGGCTCCAGCCATGGTGCAAACAGCGGGTCGAGCGGATCGTCGCGTGTCATCAGGCACGCAGGCAGATAAGGCGCCAGCACCAGTGACGGTGCCCCTGGTGGTGCCGTTGGAAGTTCCACCTCCTGCTGCCTGCGTATGTGCTCCGCCTGACTCTGCGGAAGTCTGAGATCAGCCATCTCCACCATCGGCTCCCGCACCGAGTGCGCAATCAGATCGTCGAGGCTGGCCGACAGCATGCGGTTGTCCTGTTCAACCCGACTCCCCCAGCCCTGGACATGCGTCTGCGTCACTGCGTGAATGTCCACGAAGGTTTCGACCTTGTCACACCGGTAAATGCATTGCGCATGGCGGTCATAGATCAACAGCCCCCACCAGCCCGTCGTTGGCATTGGCGAAACGAAGTAGCGGCCATCCGGCGAAAAGCCCGTTGAGGCGCCTGCGCCAAACACCACGCTCCCGTCCGGAAACAGATAGTCGTACTGCAGGGGCGCACTGTTGCGCGGCTCGTGGCAGCCAACAATGCGCAGGCGCCCGCCTTCCGGCGTCAGCGGCCCCGTATCCAGCCAGGCACTGCGGCTCGGCCTTTCGACACCCGCGATCCGCGCCAGCGTCGGGCCCGGGTCGTCGTGCGCAACGCTCAGCCGGGCGATCTTCTCCCACGCACGGCCGAGCAGCAAAAGCGCGACAAACGCGCCGCCGCCCATCAACACCCCTGCGACGACCGCATCGGCTTGCCGCCCCACCGCGACACTGGCACCCACACAGGCGCCCAGCCACCAGAGCCAGGTGACGTCCACCACACCGCGGAGGTGATGCTCTACCCACTGCGCAACCATCGCGCCCGCCAGGTAGATCCACATCAGCCCGACTGGCAGAACCAGCGGGATGACAAACGGCAACAGCAGCGCCAGCGCATCGACGACAACCCCCACCAGCACCCGCACGCGGGACCGGGATGCATCTGCGTCAGGTGGCGTGTCCGGGGTCATCTGGCTGCAAGGTCAGGCTGCCACGCGCCGCGTCGGCAGCGTCGTCGAGCACATGCGACGACAGGGCGCGGGCGCCTGGCTGCAATCGAACACATGCGCTGCTTGAAACGCCCTGCACCTCAACCGCCACGCCCGTGGGGTGCATCCAGATCCAGCAGCGGCCCCATCGGCACGATTCCGGTCGGATTGATCATGCCGTGGCTTTGGTAATAGTGACCTTTGATATGCTGGAAATTCACCGTCTCGGCGATCCCCGGCATCTGGTACAGCTCGCGCAGGAAGCCGAACAACTGCGGGTAATCGGCAATCCTTTTCAGATTGCATTTGAAGTGCCCCACATACACGGCATCGAACCGCACCAAGGTGGTGAACAGGCGCCAGTCTGCTTCGGTCAAGGTGTCGCCGCATAGATAGCGCTGCTGGCCAAGGCGCGCCTCAAGCCAGTCCAGTGAGGCGAACAGAGGCGTCACGGCCTCTTCGTAGGCTTGTTGGGTGGTCGCAAAGCCCGCCTTGTAAACGCCGTTGTTGACGGTGTCGTACACGCGTGCGTTGACCTCATCGATCTGCTCACGCAGGTGCGCAGGGAAGTAATCGCCAGCGCGGGCACCCACGTCATCGAAGGCGCTATTGAACATGCGGATGATGTCGGCCGATTCATTGCTCACCACCGTGCCGCGCTCACGGTCCCAGAGCACCGGCACCGTCACGCGGCCGGAATAGCGCGGATCGGCCTTCAGATACACCTCGTACAAGCGCGTGGCATGGTTGACCGGATCGGCCACCACGCCCGGACCAGGGTCGAAGGTCCAGCCCTGCTCCCCCATCAGCCAGTGCACCACCGACACATCGATCAATGGCTCCAGACCCTTCAGCCGACGAAAGATCAGCGTGCGATGCGCCCACGGGCAGGCCAGCGACACATACAGGTGGTAGCGGCCCGCGGCCGCCTTGAACCTACCTTCGCCATGCGGCCCGGCCGACCCATCGCGTGTCACCCAGTTGCGAAACTGCGATTGAGAACGCTCGAATCGCCCGTCGCTCTTGTCGGTGTCGTACCACCGGTCCTGCCACTTGCCATCGACCAACAGGCCCATCGTGTTCTCCCGCCACAGCATGAACGGCCACCCTAGCCCAGCAGCACTGGAGGGTGCGTGAGCGCTAAGCCATCCACACCGCACCGCTTGCCGCTAGGCGAAGGCAGCGGTGACGGGCCTGCTGCACACATCCGCGGCGGGCAGCGCCTGGCAGCCGCTCGGTTGCCGGTCACGCATCGTCGTAGCTAGGTGGCTGGCCACCCGGCCGGCGGCATTGGCGCCAACCTGCCCGGATCGGTGAAAATAACGCGTCATCGCGCCTTGGGGCCGCCCGGCGCGCACGCTCGCCGCTCCCTGCCGCGGCCTCCTTCACGCGTGCCTGGCACGCGACCGATGCCCAACGTCTTTCCCGGATCTGCCTTGAACACCACTACCCCGCCCCTGCCCGCCAACGACGACCTGCCCCTGACAGACCGCCTGCGCGCGGCGCTGGATCTGCTGGAGGCCATCGAGGCCGACCGCAGTGTGCTCGACACCTTGCCCGAGGCCGATCGCGTGCGCCTGCATCAGGTGGTCGCCAAGGTCTATCACCCCGAGCCGAAGGCGCGGCGGCAGCTGCTCAAGCAGCGCGAACGCGAGCGGCATCAGGAAAAGGTGCGCAAGGCCGAAGCACTGCTGGAGCAGCGTGGCATCCGCGCACTGCGGCGCAAGCCGGTGTTCAGCACGCCGAACTACTTTCCGCCGCATGCCGCCGGCCTGCACGACGCACACAACGGCGAGAACGCCGCCGAGGCACCGGAGCAGCTGCACTCGCCGGAGCTGCGGCACTGCTATGTGTGCAAGCAGAAGTTCACCCAGCTGCATCACTTCTACGACCAGATGTGCCCGGCCTGTGCCGAGCTCAATTTCTTCAAGCGCACCGAAACCGCCGACCTGCGCGGGCGCGTGGCGCTGCTCACCGGTGGGCGGGTGAAGATCGGTTATCAGGCCGGATTGAAGCTGCTGCGTGCCGGCGCGGAATTGATCGTCACCACGCGTTTCCCGCGCGATTCGGCCGCGCGTTATGCGGAAGAACCGGATTTTGCGCAGTGGGGTCACCGCCTGCAGGTCTTCGGCCTGGATCTGCGCCACACGCCCAGCGTGGAGGCCTTCTGCAGCCAGTTGCTGGCCACCCGCGAGCGGCTGGATTTCATCATCAACAACGCCTGCCAGACCGTGCGCCGCCCACCGCAGTTCTATGCGCACATGATGGCCAACGAAACCGCGGCCCTGCATGACCTGCCGGACACGGTGCAACAACTCGTCGGCCATTACGAAGGCCTGCGCACGCCCGAATTGCTGCGCGACGCATCGGCCACCGCGCTGCCGGCGGTGCATGGGCGTGGTCTCGACGATGCAGACGGCCTCACCCGCGCTGCAGAGCTGTCGCAGATCGCACTGCTGGACGACGAGCTGGTGGGCCAGGAACACCTGTTCCCCGAAGGTCGGCTGGACCAGGACCTGCAGCAGGTCGATCTGCGCGGACGCAACTCCTGGCGCCTGCTGATGGCCGAAGTGCCATCGGTGGAGCTGCTGGAAACGCAACTGGTCAACGCCATCGCGCCGTTCATCATCAACGCGCGCCTGAAGCCACTGATGCTGCGCACGCCCGAGCGCGACAAGCACATCGTCAACGTCTCGGCGATGGAAGGCCAGTTCTATCGCAACTTCAAGACCACCCGCCACCCGCATACCAACATGGCCAAGGCCGCGTTGAACATGATGACGCGCACCTCGGCGGCCGATTATCAAAACGACGGCATCCACATGAACAGCGTCGACACCGGCTGGGTCACCGACGAAGATCCGGCCGACATTGCCGCGCTCAAGGTCCAGCAGGAACGCTTCCACCCGCCGCTGGACATCGTCGACGGCGCCGCCCGTATCGTCGACCCGATCATCCACGGCTTCAATACCGGCGAGCACGTGTGGGGCCAGTTCCTCAAGGATTACGCGCCGACGGATTGGTGATGGATCAGGCCGCACCGGCGCACCGCATCGTGATGCAATGCCAGCTCCGCACGTACGCGCCGGCCAGTGCGTGCGCAGGCCTCACGTGGCGTTGCATCGATTCGCGGAACCACGCGTCAGTTCGCGCTCCGGCCCCGTGCCGGTTCGGCATGCATGCTGAACTGTCTTCCCGCGCGTCGCCAGCCCGATGTGCAAGACACATGAGAGACATGTAACGCGTCGCCGGGCCCCCGGGCGCGTTTGAAGTTGCATCAACGAGCCAACGCATGAGTCGGCCACCCCATCCAACCCAAGACAGTCCGGCTTGCCGGCACCTCTTAGCGTTGCATCGGACACCCACACCCGCCCGATCGACCACCCGCGGCACAGGAGTTCCTGCATGTCAGCATCGTACGGCGCACTCGCCTTCATCGGCTTCGGCGAAGCCGCACGCGCATTCCATGAGGGTTGGGCACTCGATGGCCAGCGCCGGATCACGGCCTACGACATCAAGAGCGACCACCCCGAGACGCAACCTGCCATGCATGCGCGCTACCTCGACCATGCCGTGGTGGGCTGCGAAAGCGCCGCAGCCGCAGTGGAACAGGCAGATATCGTCTTCAGCCTGGTCACTGCCGACTGTGCACAAGCGGCAGCACACGCAGCAGCGCCCGCCCTGCGCAAGGCAGCGCTCTGGCTGGACTGCAACTCGTGTGCACCCGGCACCAAACAGGCGGCAGCGGCCGTGATCGAAGCGGCCGGCGGCCGCTATGTCGACGTTGCGGTCATGGCCCCGGTGCTGCCGCAACGGCACCACGTACCGCTGCTGGTGAGCGGCCCGCATGCGCCCGCCGCACTGACCGTGCTGCAGGCGCTGGGCATGCGGCCCGAGATCGCTGGCGACCTCGTCGGCCAAGCGTCGTCCATCAAGATGCTGCGCTCGGTGATGGTCAAGGGTATCGAGGCGCTGTGCGCCGAATGCTTCATCGCCGCCCGGCGTGCAGGGGTCGAAGACCAGGTCATCGCATCACTCGATGCGTCTGCACCGCAACGCACCTGGGGCGAGCAGGCCAGCTACAACATGGAACGCATGATGGTGCACGGTGTCCGCCGCGCGGCAGAGATGCACGAGGTTGCCGCCACCGTGGCCGCCCTGGGCCTGCCCGCCGAGATGGCAGCGGCGACTGCCGCGTGGCAGCAGCGGATCGGCAACACCGCGCTCGATGCCGGTCGTGAGGTACTGAGCGAGCGGTGGGATCGAGTCTCCGCGGCGCTGGGCCAGCGGTGACGCCGCGGGCGCGCATCCTCGCGGCCTGCCCCCCGCCCTCGCAAATCAACCCGCACCCGCCAGGCTCAGCGGCGTCGAGGCGGCGCGTCCTTGTTGACCTGCGCACGTGCAAGCACATTGGCCGCTGCGATGACGTCATTGAGTTCCTGACGAAACTCATCCACGTGTGCGGGCGGCACCATCCCCTCAAAGCTGCCACGGTCGAACACCGGCCTGGCCTCCATGAAAAACCCGTCGCGGCCTTGCACCACGAACTGGAAGCACGCCTGCCACCGCGGGTCGGGATGGGCAGACAATTCGACGGTGATCTTGCTGCCGGCGCGCCCCGTGTCGCCGGGCGCGACAGTCACGGTTCGCGCTGTGATCTGGTTACCACTATTCATGCGCGCAATGATCGGAAATGGCGAGTCGAGACGCCGTGAGCCGGCGGGCACGCTCTGGAATCGAGCCATAGGAATTTTCTATTGGATTGGCACCCACCTTCACACCAACATCACGCTGTCGGACACGATGCCATGGGCCGCTCATCTCGTGGGATGCGGAGCACATCCAGAGCCGGCATGCCAACAGCAACTGTTTGTGTGCGAGGGGAAGCATGCAGCTGATCAGAACGCATCAACGTGCCATCCATGCGGCACTTGTCACTGGCTACGTCACGCTGCTGAGTGGCGCCTGCTGGGTTTTCACGCACCTGCACTAGGTCGGCGCGTCTCGGTACATTGCCGCGCTGCGATGCCGTACGGCGTTCGGCGTCCGGGCAGCTGATTTCAGACGCCGTCGGCTGGTTGCCCTATCCGGCGATGGGGCGACTGCGCCAGTGCACGCCTGCAAGACTGCCCGTGCCTTGGGGCATGAAACGGGCACTCATCCGTCGACGCACGCGGCTCGCGTCGCCGCGCTGCGCGCGCAGCAGATGGTTCGCAGCGCAATCGCACAGCGCCAGCAGCGACGACACACCCTGGTCAATCAGCGTCCAGGCCAGCGCACCTGCGCAGGGAAGGGCGGACCGTTGCCCCTGCTCCAACTGCTCCGGCGTCGCCGTGCGGCCAAGCGAGCTCAATTGTTGCAATCACGTGCACAACGGTCGTGTTCCCTTGCCACACCATTGATCAGATCGGCGCTAGCGTCGCACCACTCCTCAGAAGACGCGCAAATGACCGACAACGGCAAACCCAATCCCATCATCGACACCCTCGCAAACATCATCGGCACCCTGCGCGCCGATGACGACATGCACCAGGTAGCACTGGCGCACGATGCGCTGGAACCCAAGGCCATCGAAAAATTGACGCCACAGGAAGCACGGCAGCAGCCCACCATCGCCGATGCGGTCAACAAGGTGTTGCAGGACCAGGGCAAGACCACCGACCCGGAAGTCCTGGTGCCCGGCGTCAAACGCACGGCTCACACGCTGGAGACGCCAGCAGGCAATCTCCCGGCGCTGATCTATACCCCCAACGGCGGCACGCAACTGCCGGTGATCGTCTATTTCCATGGTGGCGGCTGGGTGATTGCCAACGCGCAGGTGTATGACGGCGGCGCACGCGGGCTAGCCAAGGAAACCGGCGCCATCGTCGTCTCGATCGATTATCGCCAGGCGCCGGAACACAAATTCCCCGCCGCCTGGGACGACGCACTCGCCGCGTACGAATGGGTGCTGGCAAACGCGGCAAGCATCGGCGGCAATCCACAACGCGTTGCGCTCGCAGGCGAAAGCGCAGGCGGCAACCTGGCCATCGCCACGGCCGTGGCCGCGCGCGACAAGGGGCTGCAGGCACCGACGCATATCCTGGCGGTCTACCCCGTCGGGCAAACCGGCAGCCTGCACACAGAGTCCTATATCGAAAACGCGATCGCCAAACCCTTGAACAAAGCCATGATCGAATGGTTTGTCGGCCACCTGATCCGCAGCGATGCGGACAAGGCAGATACGCGCCTGGATCTGGTCAACGCAAACCTGCGCGGCCTGGCGCCGGTGACGCTCATCAATGCCACCATCGACCCACTGCGCAGCGACGGCGCCAAGCTGGAAGACGCCTTCAAGGAGGCCAACGTACCGGTCGAGCGCGAGGTCTACACCGGTGTGACGCACGAGTTCTTCGGCTGTGCAGCCGTCGTCGCCAAGGCGAAAGCCGCGCAGGAATACGCAGGCAAGCGGCTGCGTGAGTCGTTTCGCTAGGCGAGGACACCGCCTGGCATGATGGTCGTGCCTCTCGAGCAGTGACAGATAACGTACGAACACGAGGGCCGCCCTGGCAGACCAGGCGGCCCTCATGTTTTTTTGGTCTCACTTTATGCGTTATTAGAACTATTACTTTCGGGACAGGGTATCGGCTCCAAGCCTGCCTCGTGCGCGGTACGATTTGACAAGCCTGCGGCTGAAAGGACTACTGCAGCAACTCCCTACCCTGCCTTTGCATGTACGATCCAGCCAGGGGAGGAGTCGCGGTCAGACAAGGAGTCCGTCATGAGTGAAATCCACTCCAAACGTGCAGTTGCCTATGCGCACGTCAGGCGCGCACTGCAATCGGGCCGGTATCCGCCCGGTCATCGGATCGATCCCGGCAAGCTCGCTGCCGAATTCAACACCAGTCCCACCCCGGTACGCTTTGCCTTGTATCGCCTGGTCGGCGAAGGGCTGGTGGACGACCACGCGCGCTACGGCCTGCAGGTCCCGCTGCTCACTGAAGTTGCCCTGCGCGACCTCTATGACTGGATGGAACGCTTGTTGCTGATGGCGTGCGATATCGCCAGTCTGCAGCCTTCCCGCAACCCTGCCGGCATCATGCAGGAAGACGACCGCGCCGATCTGGTGAAGCGAACCTGGAAGCTGTTCGATGCAATCGCGCGCAGTACCGCACACTGGTCGCTGCACCACGCAGTAAGACAGGCAAATGACCGGCTGGCCCCGATCCGTCGCGCCAAACACGGCATGCTCGATGCTGTCGACGCTGAGATAGCGGATCTCGAACAGCACTGGCAACGGCGCGACTTCATTGCGTTGCAGATCGCGCTGCGGTCGTACCACGCACGACGCAAGCAGGAAGTGCCACGTATCGTCGCCGCATTGAACGAGCAAAGCCGTAACGCGCGATAGTCGTCCATCCAGCGCGGACCAGCATCGTCTCATCGCGCCGGCTGCCGGCTGCATAAGGGGCCAGGTTTCCAAGCAGAAGAGCGCCACCCTGCAATGGCAGCATCGCAACGGGCTCTGCACGCCGTCTTCCCATTACAGGGCTGCTTGGCCGAGCGATACGCCACGACCAGGACAGCGCAGCCTTCCTTGAAACTGATCACAGACCGGATTTAATTACCGGCGTGCAACGCGATAATCATTTGAGAATCAAAAACATCGCTTCCTATCCTGCACATGTCATGGAGCCCCATGACACAACCAGGAGACAGCGATGAACACATACGACAACACGCACACCGATGTATCCGACGACATCACCGTCCTTGGCGTTGCCAGCACGGATACCAAAGGTGGGCCACTCGCTGGCGAAGAAATCGGCGGTTTCAACGTCCCCGGCATTTCCGAGGCATGAACCTTGAGGCGTGCCTGAGCGCACGCCTCTCCCATCCAGGAGCAGACATGATGGATATCACCAGCAATGACGCACCCCGCACCACGGCATTGGAGCAGGACCTCATCGTGCTCGGTGTAGCAAGCATCGACACGCGCGGCGGACCACTGTCCGGAGAAGAGATGGGTGGCACCGCCACGTTGGGCATCAGCCAGGACTAAGCGCTGCCGAGACACGGTAGGGTGCGGTTGATCGGATGCATTTCAAACCAACGGCAAGTCACGGGCGCACCCACACGGTGCGCCCTTTTCTCACCAGGACAACCCCATGCCCCACTACGCATTGCGCGACGATCTCTCGTTCTGCCGCGTCGGCGAACAGCTGGTCTTCCTCGATGTTGGCACGGATCGCTATTTCCGTTTGCCTGCCGCATTGCAACGCGCCCTGCTCGCCTACTTGGAGCAGCCCTGCTCATCGTCGGATGCGGAGATCGGCGGCCTTGTCGCACGCGGCCTGCTTGTCGAGCGATCGACCACAGCAAGTCACTCACGGCCAGTCATCACACCCGTTGCGCGCAGTGCCATGGAGACCGCTACCGCCATGCACCGGCCACGCCTCCTCGACACGATCGAAGTGCTGGCGACTGTGCTGGCCACGCGGCGGGCATTGCAGCGCTATCCGCTCAGGCGTGTGCTCGCCAGTCTCGCTGCCGGAGCACCCAGGCAACGCAAGCACGGCCAATCCACCTTCGCGCTGGAGCAACGCCTTGCCAATGCAACACGCAGGTATCTGCGCGCACGCCTGTGGGTGCCGGTCGAGATGCGCTGCCTGCTTGACTCGCTTGCCTTGGCGAAGTTCCTGCGAAGGCGCCAGCTCGATGCACAGATCGTCTTCGGCGTGGCACTCAACCCATTTTCAGCACATTGCTGGGTGCAGACCGGCGACCTTGTCCTGAACGACACGGTTGGCAATGTCCATGCCCACACACCTATCCGGGTGGTGTGATGTATCGCTATCTGCTGGTGCTCGGCCCCGCGCATGTGCACGGCAATAGGCGCTACGACATGGATGAAGCGCTGCGCCAGATCGGGCTGTTTCCGCGGCTGCACAGTGGGCGCATGACCCTATATGCATCGAACGATACTCCCGTACTCGACATCTGCGGTGGCGGCGCACTGATTGGCCACGTCTTTTCGCGGCACGACAATAGCCCCCTGGCAGACGTTACATGGCTGCATGCCTTGCCCACGGCGCAGCGCATGCGGCAGCTCATCCAGACCCAGTGGGGCGAGTATCTGATGCTGCAGGCAGCCCACCAGGATACCGGCGCGCAGACCGACGCCGACAACGTCACTGTGATGCGTGACCCGTCCGGTGGCGTGGCCTGCGTGTACGCGCTGCAGGCCGGCTTCATCACCTCGGACATTTCCATCGCCACCCATGCCGGCCTGTATACGCGGCAGGTCGACTGGGAGTACATCGCCCATACCTTGCGTTACCCGCATCTCAAGACCGGCCGCACCGGGCTTGTCGGCGTGCGCGAACTACTGCCGGGCAGTCAGCTGCGCATCCACTCTGGACAGGGCAGCGTGGACCAGCTCTGGAACCCCTGGGATTTCGTCGCGCCCCCGCACCGGCAGCATGACCTGCGTGACGCACAGGCCCAGGTGCGTCAGGCGGTCGCGTCCACCGTCGCGCATTGGGCCCAGACCGATGCGTCTGTCCTGCTGGAGCTCTCCGGCGGATTGGATTCTTCCATCATTGCCGCGTGCCTGAAGCCCGCAACAGCACGCGTCGCGTGCTGCAACCTGGTGACGCCGGTGCCGGGGGCCGACGAGCGCCATTACGCCCGCCAGATGGCCGATCTTCTGGGCACCGAGCTGATCGTGCACACACTCGGTTTCGATGCTGCGCCCATCGACTTCGCACCGCCGGCACATGCGGTTGCCCCCAGCACCTGGTTTCTCCAGCATGCCTCCAACGCACTCAAGGAATCGGTTGCCCGGCAACTCGCAATCAGCAGTTTCTTTTCCGGCGGCGGTGGCGATACGGTGTTCTGCTACACCAGAACCGCCGCGCCAGCGGTGGATGCCTTCCGGGAGCGAGGCGTACGTGCCGGCATCACCGCCATCCATGCGCTGGCCGAACTACATCAATGCACGCTCTGGAAAGCAGCCAGGCTGACGATGAAGAAACACTTCGCCAAGCCCGGCCAGCCACGCAGGGCGGAGCGCGCGTTCTTGCCTGCCTCGCAGCCGGACATGCCGCTGGAGTTCCACCCCTGGTTCAATGCGCCAGCGCATGGCCTCCCCGGCGACCGCGAACGTATCTTCGACCTGGCAGGCACCCAGGTCTTCCGGGACGGACTGGCGCGCAGTGCGTCATGGCACCTGCGCATGCCGCTGTTGTCGCAACCGGTGGTGGAGGCCTGCCTGGCAGTGCCGAGCTGGATGTGGATCAGTGGAGGCCGCAATCGCGCCGTGGTGCGTGACGCCTTCGCAGAGGAGCTGCCCGCTCAGATCCTGTACCGTCGCAGCAAGGGCACCTTCATGAACTACTCTGGCGCGGTCTATCGTCAGAGCCGCCACCAGATTCGCGATTATCTGCTACATGGCCGGCTCCAAGGTCAGGGGCTTCTGGATGCGGATGCGCTACGTCGCCATTTCGATGCAGTGCCGGCCGATGGCGACGACAGCTTCATGCGCTTGTTCGACCTCTGCGCCGTCGAGAACTGGGTCCGCCATCAGGGCTGACGCCGCCACCGTCACGCATGCGCGACGACGCGCCAGTCGCATCGCGGCCCCGGCCGCGATCGGCAGCCGGCGCTGCCTTCATTGCACGCCAGCGCGCGTACTGCGCGGCCTTTTCCGGCGCATCGTCCTGATAGTCCTGCAACCAGAAACGAAACCAGTCCACATTGCGTGCATACACCGCCAACTTGTGCCGGGGCTGAAACTTCTGGTGTGGCTCGTTCGGAAACACATAGAGTTCGGCACGCTGCGCACGTAGCAGCGGAATCACATAATCCAGCGCGTACAGGTACTCCTGCTCGGAATGCTGGAACAGGATGGGCGCGCGAATCCGCTCCAGCTTGAACGCCGGCGACAGTGCCTTCCAACGCTCCGGCGTCTGCTCCGGTGCTCCCAGCCCCCACATCTCGCGTAGTCCCTTGAGAAAGGGCTCACCCTTCATGCTGCCGAACAGGTAGTAAGACGGCGACACCACCGGGTTGGCCACCGATGCCGCGGCCAACAGGTTCGATTCGGTCGCCGTCCACAGGGTCACCGCACCGCCAAAACTTAGCCCGCCCATGCCCACGCGTGTGCGATCGATGCCGGCGTGCGACGACAGCAAGTCCACCGCACTTTCCACCGCCGCCAATCCCTGGCCGTGCCGCTCCACCGCATCCATGGTGTAACCGGGCAACTGGTTGATGCACAGCGCCGCGATTCCCAGTTGCGCAAACGCCGCCAATGGCCACTCGTCGCCAACCCCTCCGCGGACGAAGCCCGGGCAACTGTAGTAGGTAACGAACAATGGCACCTGGCCGTCGGTGTGGCCGCGTGCCGCAAAGAACTGCCCGCTGTAGTGTCGCCCGCGGCTGTCGGTCCACTGCAACAGACGCGCGGGCGTCGCCTTAGCCATGTCCGCCGCCAATGCCGCATTGGGGTCGAACAGGACGACGCGCGTGCCGCCGTCCAGCGCGATGCGTTCCAGCCGTGGTGGGTGATCGGCGTCGGCCGTCACGCACACCAGTGCCGTGGCCGATGCGCCGCAGGGTGCGGATGGATCGCGCCCGCCATTGATCAACCCGCCGCCCTGCACCACCAGTTGCACCTTCCCGCTGGCCGGGTCCCAGCGGTGGATGGATTGCGCCAGCCCCAAGGCAGGATCGGTGATGGTGAACACCACCTCCGTGCTCCCGGGGCGCCACTGCATGCCACTGATCGCCTTGCCCACGCAGGCTGCCGCCACGCACTGCACTGCCTTGCGTGCGCCAGCACCCGGCACTACCGACAGCACCACGTCCGGCCGCGACAGCTGCCCAGTGCCGTCGCCCACGCGCGACAACACCGCTACCGCGCCGCCCTGTGGCGCGCGCGCAGATTTCCACGCATCGCCTGCCAGGCCGCGCAGCGTGTTGACGTCGGGCTCCGCCTCGGGTCGCGGCGCATCGGCGAGCGCCTGCGTGGTGCCAGTCGTCAAATCCAGCGCGATCCACCGTGCCGGCACTCCCGCCGATAGCCCGGTACGATCGAACCACACCGAACCGAAGCGCTGCGTGGCCAGGCGCCCGTCGACATTGCCCGAACGGAACAGGCCCTGCCCGAGCGGCACCGTCTCGTCGATCCGGATGCCCTGCGCATACTCGTCCTGCTCTGCCGACAGCACCTGCTCGCGCGTCGCACCGATGCGGTAACGCAGAACGCGCCCGTCCGCATCCAGCGCGAACTCCTGCACATCGGCCGCATCGTGCGTCACCGGCGCAGCGCCGGAACCGTCTGCCGCCGCACGCCACACCGCAATCACGCCATCGATCAACGCGCGGTAGTAGAGCCAACGCCCGTCGGCCGACCACGCCACCGGCGCCGGCAACGACACGCCGGCCGAATCGCGCAACGGCACGCCGCCATCGGCAACGCGTCTGGGCGCGGCATCCTGCAGGCCCTGCACATACCAGACGCTGTCGTAGGTATTGCGCTGCACCGATGCCTGCTCGGTGCGGAAGGCCACACTGCGGCCATCCGGCGACAGCGTGGGGCTGCCGATATCCACCACCTCCAGCAATCGCTGAGGCGATACCGTTTGCGCGTGGCACACGCACCCACTTGCCGCCATCAGCACGCCCGCAAGCAGCAGGCGCCATGGTTTGTGATTCCTCACGCACACACTCCTCTCAGCAACGCTCAAGGACCATCGCCATTACGTCGGCTGCAGCGGCAGCCGACGCATCACCAGTGCTTGGACACCGACACGCTCACGAAGCGGCCGATTGCCGAATAGTTGGTGGAGTCGTACGGGGCCACGTACAGCGGCGAGGTCACCCGATACAGCGGCGGATCGCGATCGAAGGCGTTGTCCACCGACACCCCGAATTCCAGCCCGGCCCATGCATCGCGGCGTGCGCCGGTGGCGTAGCGCAACGCCATATCGAAGGTGGTGAACGATGCCGACTTCACCCCATCGGCGCGGTTGCGCACCCCGCCGCGGTAGTTGCCGAACAGCGAGGCAGTGAGCCCGCCCTGTTTCCACACCGCACCCATGCGGCTGCTCAGCTTGGGTGGATTGAACAGCGTGCCTGACAGATCGAACACCGGTTGCGTGGGCAATGTCTGCTGCGTGCTATCCAGCCAGCTCGCCGCCCCGCGCAAGGTCAGCGTGCCGGGCGCCAACGCCACCTGGTAGCTACCGCTCAGGTCCAGACCCTCGATGTCCTGCTGCGCCACGTTGGCGTATTGCGTGTAGATGATTGCCGCCACCCGGCTCGGGTCGTAGGCGACGCCGGCGAAGTTGGAGAACCGGCTGGCGAGCGCGATCACATCGGCCTGCGCCTGCGGTGTCGGCGTGCGGTCCACGAAGGGCGCGTAGATCGGATTGCGCAAGGCCTGGCTGGCATTGGCGATCGGCTGCAGCACGCGGTTGCTGTAGTCCACCCCGAACCAGGTCAGCTCCGCCTCCAGGCCATCCAGCGCCTCGGGGTGCCAGGCCAGCGAGACCGAGCGGGTGATGGCGCGCTCCGGCTGCAGATCCTGGTTGCCGCCATCGGCCACCAGCACCGTCGTCCCGGCGGGAAAGCCCACCCCGCCGAACGCACCCGGCTGGAACAGCCATGCCTCCTGCGCGTAGTTACGCTCGAACAGCGTCGGCGCCTTGAACGACTTGCCCCACGAGGCCTTGAGCGTTACATCGCTGTCAGGCGCATACAGCACACCGAACTTGGGCGTAGTCACCCCGCCAAAGCTGCTGTAGTCCTCCCCGCGCACCGCCGCTGTCAGCGTCAGTCGCTGCACACCGGGCACGCCCTGCGCCGGGTCCACCACTGGCAGGCTCACCTCCGCATAGGCAAAGCGCGCGCTTTCGCTGCCGTCGATCGTCTCCACGCCGTTGACGTGGTTGATGTTGCGGAACGTGTTGCTGCGATACCCCACCCCGGCGGCCAGGCGCGCATCGCCTGCCGGCAGCGCAAGCAGCGGCCCTTCGGCGCCCAGCTCGTAGCTGCGGCTGTCGTTGCAGTAGCACAGGTCGGTCACGCTCACCGCACCGCTGGCCAGCGCCGTTTCCTGGCGGTATTGATCGTGCTTGCTGTTGCCGTCGGTGGCGCCCAATGTCAGCGTCCAGTCGTTGGGCAACCACACCGCAAGGCTCGGCGATAGCAGCAGGCTGGTGGTGGTCGGCGTGACCCGGCTGTTGCGGCCACTGACAGCGTAAAAATGCAGTTGGTCGCGTTCGGTGCGTAACGCATCCAGGCGCAGCTCGGCGTTGTCGCCCAGCGCCTGGTAGGCACTCAGCAGCCCGCTGCGCAGGTCGCTGCCCGGATACAGCGTGGACGGGTCCACCAGCTGTGTGGTGTAACTGCGCTGACGGCTGTAGATGGGGTCTGCGGAGACGTCCTGATAGGTTGCGATCACGCCACCGCTGCGCCACGTGGTGCCAGCGGTGACGCTGTACTGCCGCGAGGTGAGCCCGCCCTGCGTCGCCCGCCCGAAGCGCGTGCCGACGTTCACTCCGTCGTAGTCGCGCTTGAGGATCACATTGCCCACGCCACCGACTGCATCCGACCCATAGATGGCCGACGCACCGTCGGCCACGATCTCCAGCCGCTCCACGGCCTCCACCGGGATCGCGCTGAGATCCACCGCCTGGGTGAAGCCGCCATACGCCAGACGACGCCCATTGAGCAGGGTGAGCGTGGCATCGGCGCCCAGGCCGCGCAGGTTGAGGCTCGCGCCACCGGTCATGTTCTGGTTCGCATTGCCGGCCCCGGCCAGATTGCCGCTCAGCACCCCCGGGTTCTGCCCGCCGGAGAAGTTCTGCGGCACGCTGCGGATCACCTCGCCCAGATCGCTGAAATCCTCTTCCTGGATCCGCGCCGCGCTGATCGCGATTACCGGCGACGGAACTGCACCGCCCTTGATGCGCGTGCCGGTGACTTCAATGGACTCCAACTCGGTCGCGGCGGCCTGCGCCGGCGGAACTGCCGCAGTCGCAGGCTCCGGCGGGCTGGGTCTGGGCGGCTCGTCTGCGTTCGTTGCCACGGCCGCCGGCGTTTTCTGCGCTGCTGCCTCAGGTCCCGTCGCCACCTTCGCCGTCGCCGCCTGTGCCCCCACCGCACCTGCCGCTCCGCTCGCCATGGCGAACAGGGCGATAGAAATGGCGTCGCGTAATGTGCGTGTCTTCATGCTGCGTCCTTTGGCTTGCCTGGGTTGGCCCGCCGACAGCGCGCCCGGTCGGCCCGGAGCGCATCGCCAGCTGAGCAAGATCGGTCCTGCACCTGACTGCTGAAACACGGTCACCGCAACGCGGCGAACAGTGATCAGAATCGCTAACTGTTTTGCTTGCGAGCAATCGTCGCGCACGCACAGTGCCTCGGCACCCATCCGGGCCCCGACACGTCAATCGCTGTGTGCGCTATTGCCCTCCCCCACCACCTGCTGCGCGTTCGACGCGCTATGCACGCATCGCCATCGCCAGTACACGCCTTGCAACGGCTACGTTGGCAGGCGCATCAACGCGCTGCGTGTCGGCTTCCACCGCAGGTACCTGCACGCGTTTGGGCGGAAGCGTGTTGCTGCGCCCCGTGGCCGTGCAGCGACAGCAGCGCCATCCCCGCCACTGCCAGCCTGCTGCGTGCATGATCAAAACCGACACCGCTCCCCGTTACTGCCCGTCGTGCGTGCATGTGCATCCTTCGCGTCCTGGGCGCGGCACCATCGCCATTGCGTCCCCCGACAACAAGTGATGCTGCGCAAGCGCAATGCCCTACCAGCAACGTCTGCAAGAGGCAGGCAGCGCTGCAGCAGAGCGCACATTCAACGGTCCATGCGACACGCCGTGCAGAGTGCTTTGTGCTTTGTGCTGTGTGCTGTGTGCTGCGTGCCGAGTACCGAGTGCCGAGTGCGCACTACTGCCTCAACAGCTGATGCATCGCATAGCCGATCGCGGCAACCAGCATCGCTGCCAGCACCAGCCAGGGCCAGCGACGACGCCGGGCAGAGGCCGGTGTCAGCAGTTCCAGATCGCGTGCAGTGACGGCCTGCAACTCGGGATCATCCAGCAGTGCCGACGCGTGTGCGTCCACCTCGAGCAGCTGCTGGTAGGCCACACGGTGACGCGAGTCGGCAGCCAGCCATGCCTCACGTGCGGCGCGCTCGGCCGCGTTCTCGCGCCCGTGTCGCACGAGATAGGCGGCCGCCTGCGCATGAATGCGCTCGGACTCTGCACGCATGGCTGGTGACTCCTGGCGGGCGGTCTCCCTGCGCCCTCGCGCACGATGCTACCAGCAACTTCCGGCGGCGCCAGCCAGCCGCCTCGCAGGCCGGTTACTGCGGCAACTCCCCCACGGCCGCACGACACGCCAGCAGCGCACGGCTGATGTGCTTCTCCACCATCTTGATGGAGATGCCCATTTTCGCGGCAATCTGCGGATAGGTGAGCCCGTCGAACCGACTCAGCTTGAACGCAAGCCGGCACTTCGGCGGCAGCTCGAGCAAGGTGCGCTTGAGCAGCACATCGAGCGTCTGGCGCGCCTCGGCAATCTCGTCCACGCCGGCCTCGTCGGCCCTGATCGGCGCCACCTGATCCAGCGACACATGCTGCGCCGCCAGCCGCCGGTGACGCTGCCGCCGTAACTCGATTACCAGATTGTGCGCAATGCGGTACATCAACAGACGGCGGTCGCCGATGTGGGGCGCATCGCGGTACACCATCATCCGCGAGAAGGTCTCCTGCGCCAGGTCTGCAGCCGTCTCGGCATCGCGCGTACGGCGGCGCAGATACGCCAACAGCTCGGGATGCAGTGCGGCCAGCGCATGGTCGAACTCCGCACGCAGGCGCTCCCTTTCCCCAAACGACAGCTGGCCGCGCGCCGCAGGCGGCCCGTCACGCGAGCTCATCGTGATCGCCGCGCCTTCGGCCAAGTGCCGCTGCCCACCAACGCCCCCACGCATCTTGCGACACAACACACCAGCGCCATGCGCGCGCAAGGGCCGTGCAAGTGGATCTGAACATGAGCAGTGCAGCCAAAAGATGGAGAGTGGGTGGTGGGCACCGCACCCCGAATCGCAGCCCCACCTCTTCCTCTATGACGGCAAGCGATGCTAACCCCCTACGTTTTGCGCGTTAGTCAGCATCGGTCGAGATCAACACGCACTCCACCCTGGTCGCTGCAAGCGCGGTCCTGCCCGCGGCATCGCACGGTTACAACGCTTTTCCCCGCGCACTCCATGCGACAGCAAAGCGGCACACTGCAGCAGCTGCAGCCAGCGAATACGCCGCTTGCTGCGGCGCGTGCACCAGGCCAATGCATAGCCGGGAGCAACTAAGACCGCACATTGCCGTCAGTTGGCACATACATGCGGCAGATACAACGCGAAACGGGCAGACTATCGTCCGCAGTGCTGATGACGGAATCAGGGCACGCTGCTATCCGGATTCAGACACCGCGTAGACCAATGGAACCAACTTACGCCACACGCATAAAAGCAAAGGAAACCCAACGCAATGGACTACCTCATGCGTGCCACCTGGATGATCGCAGGGCTGGCCGGCACCCTCTTCATCGCGCCAGTTGCTGCACAGTCAACCATCAGCAAGCCTGGGCCAACCGCATTGAAGGCAGCTCCCCATACATCTGCCGTTGCGCAGCATGTGGAAGCCAGGCCGCTTGAGCCAGGTGAATACATTACAGACGCGGGGTGGGGCCGGTTGCTGCTGACCAAAGACAATGGCGCGCTCCGATTCTCCGTGGAAAGCACCACCGGCCAATCGATGTGTTCACTGCAGGGTACCGTCCGCGGCACGCAAGGCAGCGCAGAGGATGAAGCTGGCGCTACAGGCTGCAAGGTTCAGTTCTCACCAGTCGCCGGAGGCATCGACGTCACAACGCCCACCCCGATGGAATGCAAAACCTTGTGCGGCTATAACGGCGGTTTTGAGGCGCGTTACCTTCGTGCCACGACAGGCTGCGACCGCAACGCCATTGTCCGCACGCGCGCGGTGTTTCAGCAGCACTACGATCGCAAGGACTATCATGCAGCACTCTCTACACTGCCTCCCATCCTGACGCGGTGCGGGCAGACACTGGAATGGGACGAGAAAGGAGATATGCGCAACGACCTGGCAATCACCCAGTACAAGACTTCCCAGTACACACAATGCCTGGAAACGCTGCACGACTACGCTGAAGATGCAGCGTCACCAGACGATGCGGTGACGGACAACTGGCCGCCGGTTCTTGCCGATCGCTATCTGGCAATCGTCCGTGCAGCTAGAACCAATATTGGGTTGTGCAAAAAAGGGCTAGCCAGGCAAAAGAAGGGCTAGTCGTGACCGACAGGCTGGGATACGAAAGACATCGGGTAGCGTACGACAGATAGCGACTGGCGTACGGCTGGGCCCCCTTCAGCGGTAAAGCGATGGTTTACAGGCGTCGAGCAGCCGGCTCAGCATCTCGCCTACCTCTCGCAGCAGGCCGCAAGAGAATGCGTGCAACACTGCACGAGGCAGACAAATGTATGAGGCGTCACACCATACGGTGCTGCGGGGCGATCGATTGCTCACGCTGCTGCTCCTGCTGCTGGGAGTGCTGCTGACGCTGCGTCTCGTTCAAGGCCTGCAACTGCGCCAGAGACTGCTCGACCGGCTGTGCAATCGCGTCGTGGGTCTTCATGTGCGCCATCTTGTGAGCGGGGTCGTTCAACGCGCCTTCCACCACGAAAACGTTCTCACCCTGTCGCACGGACTTGGTGTTCTCGCTCAGCACGACATGATCGATTCGCGACAGTCCGTGTTCTTTGGCCAGATGTGCGCTGCTTGCTGCCAGCCTGGCACTGTTGTCGTCGTACTCTCTGCCAAGACCCTGATACGCCCAGAGTTCCGTAGACACTCAAGACCCTCGTTGCGCATAGCGCCGTTCAAACTCTACAGGGGACAGGTCACCAGTTGAACCGTGGCGGCGGTTGGGGTTGTAGAACATCTCGATGTAGTCGAATACCTCGGCGCGTGCGGCGTCCTTAGTGGGATAAATCCGTCGCCTGATCCGCTCGCGTTTGAGCAGGCCGAAGAAGCTCTCCACGGGTGCGTTGTCGTGGCAGTTGCCACGCCGACTCATGCTGCACACCAACTGCACACCAAGCCATGGGACGCCAGGAAACTCTGCCAGTCATCGCTGGTGTAGACAGACCCTTGGTCCGAGTGAACCAGGCAACCAGCGTTGGGTTTGCGCCGCCACACCGCAGACAACAAGGCCTGCACGACCAACTCGGTGTCGGCCCGATCGCGCATCGCCCAGCCGACGACCTGCCTGGAAAACAGATCGATCACCACAGCCAGGTACATCCAGCCTTCGTGCGTGCGAATGAAGGTGAAATCACTCGCCCAGGCCATGTCCGGCTCAGTCACGTCGAACTGTCGGTCCAGCAGGTTGGCCGCCGCCTTGCACGGCATTCCGCCATGGAAGCGCGGTTTGCGACCATAGCCTACCTGGGCACGCAATCCCGCGGCGCGCATCAATCGATGCACACGATGGCGACTGCAACGCTCACCCAGATCGCGTAGGTCCTTGGCGATCTTGCGATGCCCATACACACTGCCGCTGGCCAGCCAGTGGTGCTTGATTAGTCCAAGCAACCGATCATCTTCCTTGGCACGCTCACTGTCGGGCGCCTTTAGCCACGCGTAGTATCCAGCCCGGTTCACCCGCAACACCCGGCACATCGCACACACCCTGAACTCCCCGCAGTGGGCTTGCATGAAGGCGTACTTTGCCTTTACCCCTTGGCAAAGTACGCGGCGGCCTTTTTTAGGATGTCGCGCTCCTCGGTCACTCGACGCAACTCGGCCTTCAGGCGCCGAACCTCGGCGCTCTGGTCCACCTCGGCGCGCTGTACCACGCCGGGCTTGCCGAACTTGCGCAACCAGGCGTACAGGCTGTGCGTCGTGACACCCACCCGCTCGGCGACTTCTGCCACCTTGAACCCACGATCAGTCACTTGCCGGACCGCCTCGATCTTGAACTCATCCGTATACCGCTTGCTGCTCATAGACACCTCCGAATCGACCATTTTCCATGGCCATGAGATGTCTAGGAAACCCTGGGCGTATCACCCTGTTCAAGGCGGCGAACTGCATCTTCGGCTTGGCGATGGAGTGGGTCTTGGGATAGCGATGCCAGCTGATATGTCCTGCTTTCCGGGACGCTGACCGCACCTGGTTCAGTCCGTGATGCACCACCCTCACGCTGAACACGCGCTTGGCCGAGTTCGATGCCCAGGCTTCCTGACTGAAAATCCTGCACCGTTACCGACTGTCCCCTCTCGTTGCCAATCAACAGATCAGCACCTTGAATCCGATAGGTAATTTGACCATCTGCACTACGAAAGACGCCCTCTGGATCATCCGCTTGCCGGGTGCCTCCAGTCAGTTGCTGGCCATCCCAAAATAGCTGCCCATTGCGGTCGGCATCCTGCACTACATCTCCATCGTTAACGATGTAGGTGTCATTACCGGCCCCGCCACGTAGTACATCATGGCCCGCCCCGCCGATCAGGACGTCGTTACCCTGTCCGCCAATCAGCGTGTCATTACCTCCGCCTCCAACCAGCAGATCGTTATTGCTGACCTCTGCGCCGTTCCTCCGGCGGGTCGCATCGATTGTCGAAGCGTGATCGGCATCAACGGCAACGCGCGCAGAATCTCGCCCCGCGTCTACATGGATCGAGCCCGCGTTGAATGCCTCGTTGCTCAAGCGATCTGCAATTTCAGGATGCTGCTCGCGCAAGTCAGAAAGCAGGCGCAAACGCGCTGGGTCCAACGACTCCGCAAGGGTTTGCACATTGCCTCGCCCTTCCAGCAAGGTTGCATAGTCGCGATTCGCCTCCGCAATCAAGTTACGTTGACCAGGATTTCCATCAATATCCACACCCCAGCGAGCTTCGTCACGATTGATGCGCTCGCGATGTTGCTGATACATCTGGTAAGTAGACAGCGCTTCGTCGCTTGTGACGTTATTTGGATCGCTGTAAAGGCCAAAGAGTTCGGACTCCAGTACACGACGCTTGCGAAGACCCGCTTCCGCAGCAGCATTACTTCCCCAGGCGTTGTAGCGCATTTCAAACCAGGCCTCGGAGCGATCTCCGGCCACTACAGCATCCCGAAATGACTGCATGTTGGCGTTATACGACCCCGCACCACGGTTGTAGACGAGCGACACAAGCGCCGCGCGCTCTTGCGACATTGGCATGTTCAACGCGTTGATTGGCCGCTCGTACTCAGGCATGGATGCAGCTAGTAGCCGGTCCCCCTCTGCAGCATTGAGCGTACGATCAAACTGCAGACCCAGCCTTGTGCGGTCCCCAGGGGCTGCAGCATCGATCACTGCCAATTGCCTGCGCTGTGCATCCGAGAGGTCGATGCCGGACTCAGCCCAGATCGCAGCATTGTTTGAACGATTGAATGTGTAACCATAGCCAATCGTGGCCCGACCATCGCCGACATCCTGGGAGCGCGGGTGCAAGCTTTCAGTGAGCTTGACCAGATCACCGGTGAGCGCGTTGTACTGCTCTTGGGTAAGCTCGCGATAGTTGGTAGGCATCACTGATCTCCTTATCTAAAACTACATTAAATTAGAGTAGTCCCCGATCTGATTGCAGATCTCTGCAGGCGGATTACCCACCCTCACGACTCTCCGCTTTCCTTCTGCGGCCTTTTCCTTCGGCGCGACGATACGGTAAACAAGATACAACCCTTGTTGCGTCTCCCAGAGGCCAAACGTGGACATCTCTGAGAAGCGATAACTTGCTCCATCGGACGGAACTGCCTCAAAGCTACATTCCGCATATGAGCCCCACCCACAACTAGCGTCCAAGCGCTTCAACCCGCCTCGACCGCCAAGATCAAAGCGATAAGACCGCCCGCTATCATCTTCGGAGACCTGTGGATTGATTTGTAGGGCTTGCGTCGAACCTGCGCCCCCCCAACCACGGGACTGATCACAAAGCGAGTCGCCGGATGGAGCGCTCATTTCCGCGCCCGCGGATACCACCGTACATCCTGTGATGAAGAAGAGAGCAAGCGCCACGCAGCCAACAGACTTTATTTTCATGAAAATTCCTTGCGTGCGAATAAATTCATACAGAAATCGACCGTTGGCACAGGCAGCCGCGCCAGGCCTTGGAGCGAGCAGTGCGTTTAAAAGTCTGCGCTTTCATTCTCATCCGACATGATGGTTCTCCTTGATCACACCAACCTAGCTCGATCACTTACACCTACGATATTGCCTGACTGACTCGCCGTCAGAAATGACTAGGTGTTCGCCCTTCAGGACGTACAAATTATCAGTTCTTTTCCCTGGTGCGAAATCCTCGATTGCGGAGATAGCCCAAGCGTGCGGATTAGTAGAGACAAGCCTGACTGAGACCGGCTTCTCCTGATGCTCGTACCCACGCAACTGGGCCTTCTCGATGTGTATGGGCGAATCCGAATCAGGATTCACAGGCAGCTCGCAGGATTGTGGGCCCAAGTCCCATACCCCATAGAGTTCTGTGGGATATGCAACAGGCTGACGCGTCTTCGCAGCGGACATAGCGCTACAGCCAAGCACGAGAAGTGCTACTGAAAGCAAAGCAATCGATATTCGCATACCTGGCCCAGCCCCCTGGTTATGTAAGGCCCGAGCCTTCGTTTTCCTTCGCGTTGTCGTCATGGAGCATCCTTGGTCGGGACGGTTGGCCTGTTGAACCACGATACCGCCACTGCTACCTCGTTCCAGCTACCGTCGCGCTCTGCGGGATGCGGCCGGCACCTCCAACGGCGGCAACACCTCCATCAACAACTGCCCCGCGCTGGCGGTGATGCGCAGCTTGGTACCGATGGCAAAGCCCAGTTGTTCCAGCCATAGGCCGCTGAGGCGGACATGGGGCACGTGCTGGTCGCCGGCGTGGTCGTGGGCGCCGGGGTAATGGGTGTAGCTGACGGTGCATTGGCGGGGGCGGCGGGCGCGGCGGGGTGCGCGCAGCGTGCCGGGGCCTTGCGGAGAGGCGTCCGGGTCGGGCGGCAGCATCGGTGGCAGATTGGTGCGGTCGGGTTCCACCACGACCCACTGCACGCGCTTGGGCGGCGCGGGGCGCGTACGCGTGCGGGTGGGCCGCGTGCTGGCAGATGTGGTGGGTGGGCGGCGGCGTGTCATGGCGCCTCCGGGCAGCGGAGGGTGATGGGTGCGGCAACGCGCTGCTGCAACGCCACGGCACTTCTTTCGAACTGGCCACGCGAGGTGCGCGGCAACACAACGAGCTGTCGAGTCGGCGAATGCGCGGGATCGTCGTTCGCCTGCTCAACAGCTGCGCGTGCGACGAGCCGGCGCAATACCTCGCCCACATCCCACCGCAGGCGGTGAGCGAAGGCTGGCATCAGATCAACCAGCACAGGTGCCGGCATGGATGGTGCGGTAGACATGGCAACGCCCTCCTGGAACAACCCAAGAACCGCCGCCAACGGCGACGGGATGTCGGGAGGTTCGAAACCGCAGACAGCCGGCGGGCGTATTTCCCCGAAGGGTGTTGTATTAGCCGCCCTCCCGACGCAGGCATCGCGTCGGCTTGTACCTGCAGGATGCAGGCACAAAAAACCCACCGGTTTGACGGAGGTGGGTACCGCTGTCTGAGGAGTTTCGACGCTCCTTGAGGCAAAGATTGCGATGCGATAAATACGATGTCAACTGCCGGAGGCGAGGCTGGGACTAAGCTAGCTGTCGCGCTATTCCCACAGAACTTCTTCTGGCCGTCTGCTGCTGACCTGCGCCTCATAATCAGCGTCAATGTGTTCAAGAAACTGTTCCGTACTTGCGAAGCCGCCTGCTAGCCGCAACTTGGTCACCTCGGCAGCCAAGCCGGCTCCATTGAGCAACAAAACGGGGTACTGATCGTCGTGTACTTCTCGCTGCACGGCTTCAGAAAAGAACGAGGTGGTCACGTAGGCACCTAGCCATCCCCGGCGCAGACGGGCAACAGTCCGGGCGATGTGGACGCCACCGGTGGGAGCATCGATCTTCTCGCACTTGGCTTGGCCCAGGACAACAAGCTTGGTTCCCCAGAGCCCGTCACCAATATCGATGCGGCCGACGAAATCCAGGCCGCCATCACCTGTGCCTCGCGTTAGCCAACCACGGTGGTACTCGGCACCTGTACCGCGAACCATAGACTCGCACGCCAAGCTTGCCAGTGCCTCGAAGCGATGCCGCTTCGGTTCGTAGAACCTGTAGATGGCTTCCAGGGTCTTGCCGCCTTCTGAGCTAACTGGAGCAACCTGATCCCGCTTGGGCAAGATGTGATATCGCGCAACCCGTCGCTTGATACGCTCAATCTCCGGACTACCGAACTTCACCCAGCGCTGCCACGCCTTCGGTGCTATTGCGTTAGCAACGCCACACGCACGCGACGGATCACGGCGATCATGTATCCAAAGCATCGCTAGGCTTTCGTCTTCTTCCGTCAAAGACAAGACGGCCAGATCGAAAAGGTAGTTCGTGAAGAACCCGCCGTTCTTTTCAGAGAATTGCGTAACTCGCCGCGCTCCCACGATAAGCGCAAGTCCCGAAAACTCCTTGAAGCCTTTCCTCGTTGAACGAAACAGTAGCACCGGCGCTGCTCGCTCACGCTTGCCTTGATCCGGAGAAGTATGGAACTCGAATTGGCGAAGCAGGGTTCGATTGCCAATAGCAGTCCCCGGATCTACATCGGGAGTTCTATTGTCGCCGAAGTAGCGCGCAAAGCCTTCGTCAGGTGCGAGCGTGTCGTGCCATGGATTTTCCATCGATCCACGCTTGTGCTCGTTACTCGCCAGCAGAACCACGGCGACCCGCTCTCCATCGATGGCCCGGGTTACGCTCGGCGCATTGATGCCTCTCTCAAGCTGCAATGAAGGCGAGCCAGGAGCTGCAACGACATAGTGGAAATTTGAAATTCCATCGATCTCAAGCACTTCTGGCAGAGCGGGTCTGGCGTAGCGATACAACTCACCCATCCGGAATCGTTTCATCAAGATATTTTCCTGGCTAGGAGACCAGGTTAGCTAAAGCCTTGTTGTTCGGCGAGTTCAGAGTCTGGGCTGAGGTGCTCATCCATGGAGTTTTTCTAATGGTAGGCTAGACCTATACCAAGGAGGGGGCTCCCATGGCTACGCTTATCCCGAGTAGGTCCAGTAGTGCTGGCCGGATGACATCTGGCGAGCGGCGCTTTTCGCATCGCCTGGAAGACAAGCTCGACGATGAGTACATCTGCTGGTATGACGTGCCGATCGGCCCCAGTCACCGGCATCCGGACTTTATTGTGCTGCATCCCTATCGCGGGATCCTGGTGCTGGAGGTCAAGGACTGGAAGCTGGAGACAATCGCTGAGATCGACCGCGACACCGCTGTGCTCCATACCGAGCGCGGCCGTGAGGTAACGTCAAATCCATTGCGCCAAGCGCGCGACATTTGTATCGAAGTCGGCAAGCTGATGCTCAAGGATGCAGCCCTGCGCCTTCCGGAAGGAAACAAATATCAGGGCAAGCTCATCATGCCGTGGGGCTTTGGCGTGGTGTTTAGCAACATCAGCCGCGCCCAGTTTGACGAAGCCGAATTAGGCAATGTGATTGCGGCGGGCAGTGTGATCTGCCGGGACGAGATGACCGAGTCGGTGGACACCGAGGCGTTTCAGAAACGGCTCTGGGACATGTTCCCTGCCACCTTTTCATGTCAAATCAGCTTGCCGCAGATCGAGCGGATACGTTGGCATCTGTTTCCGCAGCTACGTATCGTTCCTCCTGAACAGGTGCAATTGTTCGCCTCAGCTGAGCCGGACAAGCCCATAGCCATTCCCGACTTGATCAAGGTGATGGACCTGCAGCAAGAACAGCTTGCTCGCTCGATGGGTGACGGCCATCGCGTGATCCACGGAGTGGCCGGCTCTGGCAAGACAATGATACTTGGCTATCGCTGCGTTGAGATTGCGAAGCGTCAAGGCAAGCCGGTGCTGGTGCTTTGCTACAACAAAACACTTGCCGGCCGCCTGGAGCACATCATTCACGCGCATGGCGTCCAGGACCGCGTGAGTGTGCGTCATTTCCATGGATGGTGTGGAGAGCAGCTGAAGGCCTACGGTATCAAGCCTCCGTCCGCACAACCAAACGCCCAGCAGTATCTGGAAGCGTTGGTCAGCAAAGTCATTGCAGCAGTGGAGTCGCAACATATTCCGCGAGCACAGTACGCGGCAGTCATGATCGATGAAGGCCACGACTTTGCGCCCGAGTGGTTGCAAATCGTCACGCAGATGGTCGACCCGGAAACCAATTCGTTGTTGCTGCTCTATGACGACGCGCAAACCATCTACAGCACAGGCGGACGTCGAAAGTTCAGCTTCGCGAGCGTTGGCATCCAGGCCAAGGGCCGCACCACCATCTTGCGTTTGAACTACCGCAACACCTTGGAGATCCTTTCCACTGCAAAAGCCTTCGCCCAGGAGCTCTTGACCGGGGAAGATGCCGATGAAGACAACGTACCCGTAATAGCGCCAGAGAGCGCAGGACGCCGAGGCGCCGTCCCCGAGCTGATACAGGCGAGCAACATTTGGGAAGAATCACGCATCATCGCCCAACAGGTACGCGAAGCAATCAACAAGGGCGCGAGTGCGAATGACTTCGCTGTTCTTTGCCGCAGTAAAGCGCTTGCCACCCAGATAGCTTCGCGACTCCGAGCTGCAGAACTTCCAGTGGTCTTGGCTGAAGAAGGCAACAAGCGACACCTATTCGATGGGGAGCCTGCAGTTAAGGTTTTAACGATGCACTCCAGCAAGGGCCTTGAGTTTGAGTATGTATTTATTCCGGGAATCTGCGAAATCGGGCAGAGTATCCGCACCAACGACGACGAGATGGTTCAGGAGGCGAAGCTGCTTTACGTTGCAATGACTAGGGCTCTTGGTTCTTTGACAATGTTGCATCATGGCAGCACCGCGATTACAGAGAGAATCGGATTAGCAATCATGCAAATTCGAGAGAGATTAGCCGCTTAGCGTTGATTCCGACACGCCATTTAATTCGGAGAGGCAGAAGGAAAGTGAAAATAAAGAACCCATTGAAATCAGCTCGTCATCATTGGTGGCCCGAATGCGTATCGAAGCATTGGACCGGTGAGGATGGCAAGACGGGCTGGCTCAAACCTGACGGCACTCATCTTCGTCTTCCGCCATCAAAACTTGGGATGATCGGCAACGGACATCACGTCAAACTGTCTAGAGATGGCACGCCTACCCCTTGGGACGAGAGCTTCGAATCCGAGTTCGATGACGCAGACACGAAATTTCCGCTAGTAATTGAGTGGCTGAAGCAACTTGATCGCAAAAATATAATTTCCAAAATACTTTCGGAGCGTTTTATAGAAGTTTCTGCAACAAATGCGCAGTTGGTAGATACTGTTGAATGCGTGGTCTCGCTTGCTGTCAGGAGCCCAATGAATCGGGAAGCGTCAGCCTCATTGGTCGAGAGTCTGCGCGGCCGTATACATGGAAACGAGCGAAACACATTGATTGGACTGAATATGCGGCGCAAGCAGCGACTCATTGCCGACAGCATCGGATCAAAAGCGAAGTTCGTAGTAATATTCTCATCGGAAAAAGATTTCTTATTTGGGGACGGATTTTATCATAACGTCCAATTTGCTCGCCAAGCACCACTTTATCCAGAAATTCTTGCACCTATCACACCACGCATATGCGTACTTATTTGCCGACCAAGAGCATACATAACCAAACCGCGACTTTCCACGATCGAACTTAATAGAGAAGAAGTCGACGCACTTAATCTCACAGTCCAAATATACGCGAAGAACGCAATTTTTTTTGCAAATGAGATGCCAGAAATCGACCCAGCATTTAGCGAGGGCGAACACAAAGAATTTTCTGATACGAACAATCCCGCATTCCACTTGATCCATAGCATTCCCGGTGTACCACCTCCAGGAGTCTCTGTATTTGGTAGATGGTAGATGGTAGATGGTAGATGGTAGATGGTAGATGGTAGATGAGCTGTAACGGCGATGTGGACTTGTCATCGGTGACCACTTACGTCGGCTACTCTTTGGAAGCCCCCTAGTTCGACGCCTTGGTATTTGGCAGCTCGTGCCGGTCGAGAAGATGGCGCGCTAACGGGGTCAGGTTCACTTCCTACACAAATTTCAGGCTACGTCTTCAGCTCTCGAGAAGTTTCCTCGCTATCAGCACCAACGCCGGGCTGCGAGTCTTGTGCCATGGCCAGACTTCCATGCATCGACTTTCCCGGCATCCCGCAGCACATCGTGCAACGCGGGAACAACCGCTTGCCCTGCTTTCTGGATGATGGCGATCGATTGCGCTATCTGCACCTGATGCATGAGGCCCTGCACGCCACAGGCTGTCAGCTGCATGCTTTCATATTGATGGACAACCATGTGCACTTGTTAGTCACGCCACCTGATGCGGGACGGATCGGGCAACTGATGCAGCGGCTTGGGCGAAACTACGTCGCATTGTTCAATGGCCGCCACGGGCGCACTGGTACGCTCTGGGAGGGGCGGTACAAAGCGTGTCTTGTGGACAGTGCGGACTACGTCCTTCGCTGCTATCGCTACATTGAGCTCAATCCGGTGCGTGCTCGCCTGACCGATACGGCAGCGTATCGTTGGTCCAGCTGCCCAGCCAACCTAGGCCAGCGCAAGCACTCCGCACTGACACCACATCCCTGTTGGCTTGCGCTTGGCAGCGACCCGATCGAGCGATCCAACGCCTACCGCACGCTACTCGATGAAGCCCTCTCCGACGAACTGCTCACCAGCATTCGCCTTCACCTACAGCAGCAGCGAGCCCTGGGCCACGACGCCTTCCGCGCAATGGTCGAAGCCAAGACCCACCGCCTTGCAGGCGTCAGGCCCGCTCATCGGCCACGCAAACCGAACACCGCCGACTGATAAGTTAACCTGACCCCGTTATTCAAATGTAAAACGTGGCCTCGGCAATTCCCATCTTCCGACAGATCTCGCCGACCGCCATCCCCAACTCAGCCTGCTTGAGCGCGTAGGCCATCTGCTCCTCAGTGAAACGTGACTTCTTCATCGCTTGACTCCTCGTGATGACGGGGGCCCATGTCGGCGAAGTCTCTACTTTACGATGGGTCTGTTCTTAGGGGTGGGTCACTATTTGATAACCCCGTTATTTGATAACAGGGTCGTGTTAACGCAGTCAGATTAACCTGACCCCGGTATTCCTAAACCCCGCCCCGATTCCCGGACCCCGTCACCCTATACAATGTTAGATAATAAGAAGATCCTTTTTATTTCCGACGTTTGCCAGCTCAATTCCAGTATCGGTAGACCAAAACATCAAACGCAACGCGGGATTTCCTGTTGTAATATGGGCCCTCCAGGCAAATTTACCCTCACGCTCTAACTGAACTTTTTTATTATAATTCTCATAGAATGGACGGGCAAGAGCGGACCGTGCATCAGCTATAATTTCGCAAATGGTACTGAAGGTTGTCCGCCCAAACCTTTCTCCGGGGCCGCACTGGAACTCCGACAATGTAGCCAAAAAACCCGCACCGATAGTAAACGATGGCCCATTCACACCCTTCAGTCTACGCAAGCTTTCCACTTCGACTCTTATGGCTTCAATTATTTTAGACTCAAATTTTTCGTCGTCTTGAATCGCCGCATCGTACAATCTCGCTCCATCTAACGATGAAACAAAATCAGAATAAAAAGATGTGACCGGAGTCGTTACCGAAAATTGGCAAGGCAGATCAACGCAAATATCCGGATATATTTCTTTAAGCACGCCGCGAACACAGACCGCTGAACGCTCCTTTTCTACTGGATGATGAAGTATAGAAACAATCGCACGATTATGCCTTGCAAATAAACTTACCTGTTCAATCAAACACTCTAATTCGATTGATCGGCCACCAACCAACCCTATAAGCATCGGGTGAATTTCCCTATCTTCCCATTCTCCTATGTATTGAGGCAAGCTCACATTTTCGTCCACACAGGCACTGAGAATTTTGTTAACGACCCTCGAGATATCATTTGCAGAATATTCTGAGATAAAATTCCTTTTTTCTGAGTTCTCTCTTACCAACTCGGTAAGTGGGTAGACCCCATTTCTTTCCATTCCTTCAAGTGCTCCATGCTCTAAGAAGATCTTCTGATCTGCTTCTTCGATACATCGCCGAATGGCAATGAGTCCGGTAACACAGTCGTCAATTGAATCCGCGTCGCAAAATGCAGGTGAGGCCAGGAAGTCTGAGCTCACGACAAGATATGTCACGCTCCCCTCCTCTCGTTTCGGCCAATGGAGTCAGCGCTGTTCTCTTCTCGCTTTTTCGTGGAAGCTTCAATGAGAATTTTTTCGACCTCAAGATCGGTCTGGTCAAAAAAATCTTTTGGCCAATTAAGGATTGATCCAAACCTAGAAATGTCTATAGATCTAAATTTACTTACCCCATCAATCTTATCAATGAATAGAACCGAACAATTTTTAGAGAAATCCGATAACCGACTTTCGACCGTCCTCAACCTTAATCGATTAATCATATACTCGCTATGCGTTTCTATTATGCATTGACGCCCAATTTCCGTAATCGCAAGAAAGAAATCAAATAGCCGAGATTGAACTTTTGGATGAAGATGTAGTTCGGGCTGCTCGAAAATCAGAACATCATCCAATGATGAAAGTAGTGCCATCACGACAATTGGAAGAACCTGACTAACGCCCACACCGACATGCGTGAGATCCTGCCACGAATCTCCAGTGTGGACTTTCACCTGTAGTTCATAGCCAAGGCGACCCCTATCAAAAGTCTGAACTTCTTCGACAACCCCTAAGTAACGAAGCCATTGAGTACAAGCGGTAGCAAGGCTCTCCCTTCTCTTGTCAAAATTTAGCTTACCCTTCTCATTAATAATCGGGAAGGGATAATCTATTTTTTTGTTTTTATTTATATGAAGAACCGCGGCTGTATATTCACCCTTCAACCCAACCATAGTCGGCTCAGATAGATTGAATGCCTGATACATAGCCTGAGGCTCATTACGGAGAGGCCCTAGATACTTAACCCCCCTATCAAAGACGTAGGTTAAATACATATCTAATTGCTGAAAACTCAAAAGTGCTATTTTTGTTCTACGACGGACTTTCTTGCTACTGCCATACCAAATTGATTGAATTTCGTCTCTATTCCTCAAAAGGAACTCAAACAGCGCCTTTCTGACTCTGTCTTCAAGTGCGTCTACTTGCACCTTCCATTCGGGAAAGCCCCCTCCGGCCCTTGTCATATTTGAAAGAAACGAAACCGATTCTGGCGTGAGTGGGATGGCCTGCGTAATCAGGAGCTCCTTAACCCTTTTGGTTATAGGATTACTTTTGTCGCCACGTTCTGCCTTGTTGACCAACTTGATAACTTCATCTGGAATCACAAAGCTCTCAACTCGCTCAATGAAATCTTTGTTAACTAGCGCCGCAATACGACCAATCACCTCGCTGGGTATACCGACACCTTCCAACTCTTCAATGTCTTTGCGAGCCGCATCCTTCAGGAAAGCTTTTTCACCGATAAGGCAACCAACCACACACATACTCAACCGTCTTGTATGGTCATAATCAATATAAAGTGTGCTTGGAATGAGCTCATCCTTAGAGACGCCCTCGATCCGATAGTCTGGATATAATTTACTAAGCGAGTCGATTTGCTCGCTCTCTATTTTAGTTACCTCAAACAAATCCTCCTGTCTTTCGTCCGTGCGTTTTCTAAACCCAATAACCTCAATCTTCCCTTCGCTTATCCGCTGGTGCACCTTTGCATTTATTATCTCGGGATGAAAATCGGTATCCATTCCCTTGTCGCTCTGACTTCCGGCGAACTGGAGATCAAACTCCACCTCGGTTACGTCATAAAACGATTTCTTAGACTTTGAAAATGATAGCTCAAGCGAAACATCAATTGACTGCTTGCCTACGGAATGATTTCTAATGTCTTTGAACGACCCCAGCCTCACCATTTTACCATTTAGTGATACCGAGCTATTAAAGTGCCTCGACGAAAAAGTTTGACTTACCATTAAAATAGATTGAATCAGAGAGCTTTTTCCCGAGCTGTTGGCACCGCAAATCAGTGACAGCGGCGCAAAATTTATTTTCTGAGTGCTTTTTATCGACTTGAAATTGCTGATTTTTATCGACTTTATCATCCATGGTCCAGTTAACAAGGGTGAATTTCAAATTAGAGTACTTTAACTTCGTAAGATTTAATCTTTTTGCATTATAGTACCACCCATCTTCCAGAGGCGACGTTTCTTACATAGTAACCTTCAAAGCGCAATACTTTAAGAGGAGTGGGTTTAACCATGCAAAATAAAAAGGGCGACCATTCGATCGCCCTTTTTTATTCTACTAGCTGATCATTCTCAAACCCCAACAGGATTCGCCTTCTCCGGATCAATCTTGTACTGCTTGATCGCCCGGGCCACATCCTTGCCGGTCATTTTCCCGTCCTTGGCGAGCGCGGCAATCGCCGCATGTGCGATGTAGTAACGGTCCACTTCGAAGAACCGGCGCAGGTTGGCACGCGTATCCGAGCGACCGAACCCATCCGTGCCGAGCACGGTGTAGGTCATCGGGACGAAGGCGCGGATCTGGTCGGCGAAGGCGCGTACGTAGTCGGTTGCGGCGATGGCCGGGCCCTGGCGGCCTTCCAGCAACTGGGTGACGTAGGGCTTGCGCTGTTCGGCCTCCGGATGCAGGCGGTTCCAGCGTTCTACGGCGTAGCCGTCGCGGCGTACTTCGTTGAGGCTGGGGCAGGACCAGATGTCGGCGGTGACGCCGAAGTCCTTGTCCAGCAGCTCGGCCGCGGCAATGGCCTCGCGCAGGATGGTGCCGCTGCCCAGCAGCTGGACACGCAGCTCGCCCTTCTTGGGCTTGCCGGCGTCCTTGAGCAGGTACATGCCTTTGATGATGCCCTCGGCTGCGCCGTCCGGCATGCCGGGGTGGGCGTAGTTTTCGTTCATCAGGGTGATGTAGTAGTACTCGTCGATCTGGTCTTCCATCATCGCCTTCATGCCGTGCTGCATGATGACGGTGACTTCGAAGCCGAAGGTCGGGTCGTAGCTACGCACATTCGGGATGGAGCCGGCGATGACCTGGCTGAAGCCGTCTTCGTGCTGCAGGCCTTCGCCGTTGAGCGTGGTGCGGCCGGCGGTGCCGCCGAGCAGGAAGCCACGCGTGCGCATGTCCGCTGCCTGCCAGGCGATGTCGCCCACGCGCTGGAAGCCGAACATGGAGTAGTAGATGTAGAACGGCAGCATCGGCACATCCGACACCGAGTAGCTGGTGCCGGCGGCCATCCAGGATGCAATCGCGCCCGGCTCGCTGATGCCCTGCTGCAGCACCTGGCCGGTCTGGTCTTCGCGGTAGTACATCAGCTGGTCGGCATCGACCGGCTTGTACTTCTGGCCAAACGGGGCATAGATGCCGATCTGGCGGAACATGCCTTCCATCCCGAAGGTGCGCGCCTCGTCGGCCACGATCGGCACGATGCGCGGGCCCAGTTCCTTGTCGCGCAGCGCGATGTTGAGGCTCTGCACGAAGGACATGGTGGTGGAGTAGCTGCGCTCGCCGCTGTCCTTGAGCAGGCGCTCGAACTTGTCGAGCGTGGGCGCGACGAACGACTTGCTGGCCTTGGGACGGCGCTGCGGTAGGAAGCCGCCGAGCACGTTGCGGCGCTCCTTGAGGTACTGCACTTCCGGGGAATCTTCGCCGGGGTGGTAGAACGGCACCTGGCCGTCTTCCAGCTGGGCGTCGGTCACCGGAATGTTGAAACGGTCGCGGAAGTGCTTGACCGCCGCGTCGTCCAGCTTCTTGGTCTGGTGGGTGGGGTTGAGCGCCTCACCGGCCGAGCCCATGCCATAGCCCTTGACCGTCTTGGCCAGGATCACGGTGGGCATGCCGGTGGTGTTCACGGCCTGGTGGTAGGCGGCGTACACCTTGTGCGGGTCGTGGCCGCCACGGTTCAGGCGCCAGATGTCGTCGTCGGACAGGCCGGCGACCATGGCCGCGGTCTCCGGATACTTGCCGAAGAAATTCTCGCGGGTGTAGGCGCCGCCGAAGGCCTTGCAGTTCTGGTATTCGCCGTCGACGGTTTCCATCATCAGCTTGCGCAGGACGCCGTCGCTGTCCTTGGCCAGCAGGGCGTCCCAGTAGCCGCCCCAGAGCAGCTTGATGACGTTCCAGCCGCCGCCACGGAACACGCCTTCCAGTTCCTGGATGATCTTGCCGTTGCCGCGCACCGGGCCATCCAGGCGCTGCAGGTTGCAGTTGACCACGAAGATGAGGTTGTCCAGGCCTTCGCGGCCGGCCAGGGCGATGGCGCCGAGGGTTTCCGGCTCGTCGCTCTCGCCGTCGCCGATGAAGCACCATACCTTGCGGTCGGACTTCTCGATCAGGCCGCGGTTTTCCAGGTAGCGCATGAACTGCGCCTGGTAGATGGCGGCCAGCGGGCCCAGGCCCATCGACACGGTGGGGGTCTGCCAGAACTCGGGCATCAGCCACGGGTGCGGGTAGGAGGAGATGCCCTGGCCGTCCACTTCCATGCGGAAGTTGTCCAGCTGGGCCTGGCTGATGCGGCCTTCCAGGAAGGCGCGGGCGTAGATGCCCGGGGCGCTATGGCCCTGGATGAACAGCAGATCGCCCGGATGGTTGTCCGAGGGTGCGCGCCAGAAGTGGTTGAAGCCCACGTCGTACAGGGTGGCGCTGGAAGCGAACGAGGCAATGTGGCCGCCCAGGTCGCCCGGCTTGCGGTTGGCGCGCACGACCGTGGCCATGGCGTTCCAGCGGATGATCGAGCGGATCTTCCACTCCAGCGCGGAGTCGCCGGGGTGCTTGGCCTCGTTGGCCGGTGCGATGGTGTTGACGTACTCGGTGGTAGGCGAGAACGGCAGGTAAGCGCCGGCGCGGCGGGTCTGTTCGACCATGCCTTCCAGCAGCTGATGGGCGCGCTCCGGGCCTTCGACGTCGATGACGGCCTTGATCGATTCGAGCCACTCCTGCGTCTCAAGCGGGTTCGGATCGTTGTGCAGCACTTCGTTCAACCAGTTCATTAGCGCTCCCGGGGGGACACACCCCGCGGGTGTGTCGACATCGTGAATTCGTGAACCCCCAAGTGTACCGCACGCACCTGTTGCCATTCCTCGCTACGGTGGCGTATGGAATGGGATGGTGTTGTGCGCTGAGTGGGGCATCGGCGCCGGCTGGAACGACGCTTTGGCACAGCGGGCGCTGCTGGCGTACGACCAAAGGATGAGAGCCAGCGGCAGGCGATGGCCGGCCGATGCCGTACCGGGTGGGCCGATATGCATGCCCCCGTAGGAGCGCACCTGGGCGCGAGGGGCTTTCTCGGTGAAGCCTGTCGCGCCCGGGTGCGCTCCTACGCGATGGCGTGTCTGTGGGTGCGCGCCAGGAAATCCCCGCAGCGGGCGCCGCCCCGTGGGAGCATACTGGTCAGAACGCCTGCAGCGCTTCGGTCAGCTGGCCGTTGTTATTGACCGCGCCCATGGTGTAGCCCTGCCAGCCGGGGTAGGCGTTGGGCTCCCAATAGAACACGCCGAGCACCTGCTTGCTGTGGCTGCTGTTGATGGCGTTGCTGCGGCTGAGCAGGTTGGTGAGCATGGCGCGGGTGGTGGCCGCTTGTTGCCAGTCCATGCCGACCTCGGCCACCACCACGTCGCTGCCGTAGCGGGTGATCATGTCGCGCAGATTGGTGTCCAGGCGGTTGTTGTAGTCCTGCCAGCTGCCGACAGGCGGGTAATGCGACATGCCGATGACGTCCCACTTGCCGCCGGCCGAGCGCAGGTTGTCGAAGAACCAGCGGAAGTTGGCGTTGTCGTAGCCGTTGGCCAGATGCACGATGACCTTGGCGTTGGGATACACCGCCTTGGTGGCGTTGTAGCCGCTGTTGATGAACTGGCCCAGGTTGGCGAAGTTGGGCGTCTTGCCTTCGTTCCACAACATGCCGCTGTTGATCTCGTTGCCCACCTGCACCCAGGTGACGGTGATGCCGTTGTCCTTGAGGTATTTGAGGATGCCTTGCGTGTGGCTGTACACATCGGTGTTGAGCTGGGCGACGCTGTGCCCGGCCCAGGCGGCCGGCTTGGTCTGCTTGCCCGGGTCGGCCCAGCTGTCGCTGTAATGGAAGTCGATCATGATGCGCATGCCCTGGGCGGCGGCGCGCTTGGCTTTATCCAGGGTGTCGCGGCCATCGTTCCAGCCGCCGGACGGGTTGACCCACACGCGCAGGCGAATCGCGTTGCCACCCACGTCCTTGAACAGCTTGATGAAGTCGGTGGTGTTGCCGGCCGCATCGCGAAATACCTGCGGCGGATTGTTGGCAGCTTGTTGGTTGAGCCAGCTGACATCGGCGCCCTTGGCAATGCCCTGGGCGCTGACGCCGGCGCTGCACAGGCACAGCGCCAGCACGAGCAGCACGCGGTGGTACTGGATGCGAAAAATAGCCATGAAACGTTCCTCGATCGATGGATGTCGCGCCGGGCGGCGCCTTGCGTGATCCCTGCGTGCGGTGTGTATGCGGCCACGGTGCACGCAAGCGTTGCTGCTTCACCGTGTGTCGCTGCACAGCGGTTGCGATTCAAGCACGGTGGTACAGCGCGGTTGAGGCCGCTATAGGTGCAAGGGTGTTGCGGCATATCTCGGGGCAGGAAAACATTGAGTCCGCGCGGGTTGTGCAGGCGCGCGGTGTGCGGGTGCAGCAGCACCCCTGCGTATTACTGCGCAATTGAACGCGAAAACGCCGGGCAAGCCCGGCGTTTCGATAGAAGACGCGATGGTGGTGCTGGGCAGGCTGGGCGCCGCCGCAACGCGCGCCGGGGTGATGCACACCCGCACACTATCCGCCGTGGCAGCATGCCACCCTCACCCATCAGCCCATGGCGCGCGCACCTTGCTGCTGTTGCTGGGTCTGCGCCTGCTGCTGCTCCAATGCCACCGACTGACGCGCGGCGTTGTCGGCCACGCGCTGGCTGCTCTGCTCCAGCGGGGTATTCATGGCGGTCATCGTCTCCACGCTGACGCGCAGTTGCGCGGGGTCGTCCACGCGCCCCTGCACCGCAAAGGTCCGTGCGGCATCCGGGGTCATCATCACCGCGTCGATGCGCTGGCCACCGGCGGCGTGCATCTCCGAGGCGAGCGCGCCAGATAGTTGCGCGCTCTGCTGGTCGGGCGTGCGGCCGGCGCGGGCATCCTGGGCATGCACGCCGCGCTGGGCATCCTGGAACAAGGAGTTACCCACGTGCCCGGGTTGATCGATACGCAGCGAGGTGTGGCCGTTGCCATGCTCGCGCGCGTCGCGCTTGGCCGGCTCCCCCGGAGCAAGCGGGCCACGGATGGCGTCGATGGCGTCCTGGCCGAGACCCTTCGGGCCACGACTCAACAAGGTGATGCCGGCGCGGATCTCGTCCAGATCGGATCGATACTCGTTGATCATTCTCTTGTTCTGATCTGCAAGCTGACGTGCTTGCGGGTCATTGAGCGGGGAACGCTCATCCAGGAAATTTTTGATGGTGTGCGACCCCAATGAATTGACGGCAGAGGCCACCGGTGAATCGGGAATCAGAAAGTTCACTTTGCTGTTGCTGTAGCCCATGGCGCTCAGCGCTGCAATCTCGTTAGGTCTGGCGTAAACGCGCACTTCTCCGTAATGCGGGGAAGCTGCACTCACAGGATCGGCGGCCATCACGTGATTGACCACGCTGTGGCCACCTTCTGGAATGCGATACGCCAAGCTCGCCGCGCCATACGCATTGAAGGTCTCACCTTTCAAATCGAAGTGGTGCGCGCTGACCTGCGCAAGCGCTCCGCCTAGCGAGTGGCCGGTGACGGTGACCTCGGGCGCGTGCCCGGTGCGCTGCTCCTGCTTGGCCGCATAGCCAAGCGCACTTTTTGTCAGGGCTATCGCATCTTCGGCTTGGGGATTAACGCGCTGAAAGACCATCGAGCCATCTGCCTGCAGCGCGTCGCGATAGATTTCCTCCGTACCCCGGTGAGCGACGACGATGTCTCCGCCGCCAACGCGTTGGTAAATCGTTCCCTGGTAGCCCGTCTTTCGATTATTGACGTGCTCCAGAATTTCGTAACTCACGCCACCAACGTCCACTCGCTCACGATCGCCAGGGCCGCGCTTGCCGACCTTGTGGTCGACGTAGCCTTCATTGGACAAAATGGCGTATTGCTGCGAGGTCGGCTTCACGGTGAAACCTCTTTGGCGACCAGGGTGACCGAGAACAACTGATCACGCAGCTCCGGCTTGAAGTCTGAAGCCGAAGGCAAACCATTGTCGGCGTAGTCTTCGATATCTTCCTTAGGGTAACCGCCCTTCCAGAAATACAGCGTGACCGGCTTGCCCGCCACGAGGTCCTTGGTTTCAATGAAGGGCAGAAATGCGGTCTCCTCTTTTTTCCCACTGGCCTTCAGGGAAACACGTGCGCCGGTCATTTCCCAATGACACGTCCCGCGCCCGTAGTAGTCCTCATCCAGCATCAGATCGAGGTAGACGATTCCTTGATATTCCTGCTCTGAGACTTTTTTCAGCACGACCGGCTCATTGCTGGTGATGCGCTGCCCAACGCCGGTCTGGGGATGAATCTGGCCACACTCGCTGTCATTGCTGACGTCGTACTGCGCATACCCATTGACAGCTCCGAACGCTCCCGGTGCTTTGTCGATCTTGACGGTGACCTCATACGCCTTGCGCGGGCTCGGATTCAACTTGGCAAGGCCGCGGCCGCCGGCCTCGACGTCGGCTTCTGCGGTGGCCTCGGTGGCGGGGGAAAGGGTCTGGGTCATGCTGGTCTCCGGGGCGTTACAGGCCGTAAGCAGTAGGGCCAGCAGGCTTGGGGTCAGAATCTGGCGCAAGGCCGGCCTCCGTGGCAGTTGGGCCGCCAATCTAGTCCGCTTGAGTTCGGGTGGTCAATTGGACGCTTGTGAGGATGAGGCCGCTCGCCGCGCTTGTGGATGAGTGCAAAGCTGCCATGATCGGGCGCAGCCGCCGCCAAGGAGCGCGCTTCATCGCCACCGTTGCCCGCCCGCCCGCACGGCCATCGCTGGTCACCCCGCGTGTTCACTGGCGCAACAGCCTGCGCATGCGGGTGATGCTGGCGGCAACTGCCGTGTTGCTGGTGTTGCTGGTGGTGCTGGGGACGGTGTTCTACGTCGGGGCGCGCACCGAGTTGGTGGAAGCGGCGCGCACCGAAGTGGACGGGCTGACCGAGCAGACCGCGCGCAGCCTGGCGGCGATGCTGGATTCGGTGCAGGTGAGCGGGCGCACCTTGGCCGCGAGCAGCGGTGCGGTGGGGCTGCAGCCGTTCAATCTGCGTGCCTTGCTGGTGGCAACGCTCAGTGGCGACCCGGATATCGGAGCGGCGCGCCTGATCATCGAGCCGCGCACGCAGAAGGCCGGCGATACCGGGTTTGTCTGGTACGTGCGCCGCGATGGCACCCAACTGGTGGAGAAATCGGCGCTGGAGCTGGGCTACGACTACCGCACGATGCCGTGGTATGTGCGCACCCAGCGCGAGGGCCGTGCGTGGTGGTCAGAGCCCTACCTCAACAGCAATGGCGGCAATGCCCTGTACACCAGCTACAACCTGCCGCTGCGGCGCCCCGGTGACGCGCCGGATGCGGCGCCGGTGGGAATGGTAAGCGTGGATCTGCCGCTGCAACATCTGCGCGAGATCATCGACCAGCTGCCGCGCGACATCGGGATCCAGCCGATGCTGTTGTCGCCGGAAGGCATGCTGGTGTTCAGCCCCGACCCGGCGCTGAATCTGCACCACAGCCTGGACAGCTATGTGGCGCGCTCGCGGCCGGACCTGCGGCCGTTGCAGCGCGCACTGGCAGCCGGCCAGCCGATTTCGTTTGCGCATACCGCGCCAGATGGCGAGCGGTTCCTGACCCACAGCGCGGCGGTGGGCCGCAGTGGCTGGACCTTCGTGCTGTCCGCCTCCGAACGCTACGTGCTGTCCGGCCTGAACTGGCTGGTCGCGTGGGTGGCGATGGCGGCGTTGCTGGGCGCGGGCGTGTGGTGGTGGTTGATGGGGCGCATCACGCGCAAGTTGACGCGGCCGATCGAGGAACTGACCGACACCGCCGAGCACTTCCGGCGCGGCGAATTCGAGTACCCGTTGCGGCATATCGAACGCGACGACGAGGTGGGCGTGATGGCGCGCGCGTTCGACACGGCGCGCGATGCGATCCGTCACCACATCGGCGAGATCGGCGAGATGACCGCCGCGCGCGAGCGCATGCACAGCGAGCTGCAGATTGCGCGCGAGATCCAGCAGGCCATGCTGCCCTCCGGGCGCACCTTCGACCGCGCCAGTTCGCATCTGGAAACCTGCGCGTGGCTGGAGCCGGCCAAGGCGGTGGGCGGCGACTTCTATCATTTCTTCGAAACCGAGCCGGGGCTGCTGTGGTTCGTGGTGGGCGATGTGTCCGACAAGGGCGTGCCGGCGGCCTTGTTCATGGCGCGCGCGGTGAGCGTGCTGGAGATCGCTGCGCGCCGCTATACACGTCCGGACGGGATCCTGATTGCCGCGTCCACGCGGCTGGCCGAGAACAACGACACCTGCATGTTCGCCACCGTGTTGTGCGGATTGATCAATGTGGTGAGCGGCGACTATTGGCTGGCCAGCGCCGGGCACGAGCCGCCGTTGCTGATCGATATCGATGGCAAGGCACGCGTCCTGCCGCTGGAGACCGGCGCCCCGTTGGGGATCGAGCCGCAGGTTTCGTTTCCGGTGCTGCACGGGCGCATGACCGCCGGCCAGACCCTGCTGGGCTACACCGACGGCGTGACCGAGGCGATGGACGAACACGGCGCCAGCTACGGGCTGGAGCGGCTGCTGGCCACGCTGCACCCGCGCCGCAGCGCCGCCGCGCAGTGCAAGGCGGTGGTGGCCAACATCGCCCGTTTCACTGGCCAGGCCGACCCCTATGACGACATCACGCTGCTGGCGATCCGGCTGCGCCAGGAGCATGCTGGACGGGTCGCAGAGACCGGCCGGGGCGTTCCCGGAGAGGTGACGGCTCCATGAAGCTCGATCTGGCCATTGCCCCGTCGCTGGCCCAGCTGGCCGGCGCCAACGACGCGCTGGAAGACTCGCTGACGCGCGAGGGCCTGCACGCCGAGCGCATCGGCCAGGTGCGGCTGATCGTGGAAGAGCTCGGCTGCAACGCGCTCACCCATGGGCAGTGCGCCGAGCAGCCGCTGCGCCTGCAACTGCAGCTGGACCCACAGGCGCTGGTGCTGGAAATGCACGATGCCGGCATCGCGTTCGACCCCTGCGCGGCGCACATGCCCGATGTCGCCAGCGAGCTCGACGACCGCCAGATCGGCGGGCTGGGGTTGTTTTTGGTGCATCAGTTCGCCGATCACATCGACTACCGCCGCGATGGTGCATACAACATCGTGCGCGTCACCCTGCTCCACCCGTACGCCCCTGTCCCCGAGGCCCTGTCATGACCACGCTCGCCATCCAGATCGACCCGCCGCAAGACACCCGTCAACGCGTCATCCTGACCGGGCGGCTGGACACTCACACCTATCAGGACCTGGACGCGGCGCTGTCGCCGTTGCTGGGCACCCGCATCACCACCCTGGTGCTGGATCTGAGCGCACTGGAATACATTTCCAGCGCCGGCATCCGCTGCATCTTCAAGGCGCGCAAGGCGCTGGCCACGCGCCAGGGCAAGGTGCTGGTGAGCAACCCGCAGCCGCAGATCCGCAAGGTCTTCGACATGGTCAAGGCGGTGCCGTTGAGCGATGTGTTCGCCTCCACCGAAGAGCTGGACGCGTACCTGGCCGCGATGCAGCGCAAGGTGATCGAGCAGAGCGCGCAAAGCGATACGCCGATCTTGCCGCATTTCGCCGAAGCGTAATCGGCATCGCGTGCGCGTACACGTGGGGACGTGTGCGCGTGCGCCAGCTGCACGCGTCTGGTTAGGCTATGGCGCCCCGCTGCGTGCGTTGCCATGGCTGCACTGATCATTTTCGATTTCGACGGCACGCTGGCCGATTCGTTCGGCTTCTTCCTGAGCACACAGCGCGACCTGGCTGCGCGGCACGGGTTCCGCGCGGCCGAAACGCATGAAGTGGACGCCGCGCGCAGGTTGAGCACGCGCGCGCTGATCAAGCAGTCCGGATTGCCCGCCTGGAAGGTTCCACTGGTGGCGGCTGACTTCATCCGCCTGATGCGCGCCGCGCCGCCGGCGGCGTTGTTTCCAGGCATTGCGCAGACAGTGAGCGCGTTGCACGCCGGGGGGACGCGGCTGGCGGTGGTGTCGTCCAACTCGGCAGAGAACGTGCAACGCGTACTGGGCGAAGAGCTGAGTACGAAGTTCGCCCTCATCGAAGGCGGCGCGCATCTGCTGGGCAAACAGCGCGCCCTGCGACGCGTGCTGCGCGCCACATCACACACCCCAGCACAGGCGATCTATGTGGGTGACCAGGTCGCCGATTGGGAAGCGGCCCAGGTGCTGGGCCTGCCATTCGCCGCGGTAGCCTGGGGCTACGCGCATCCGGAGGTATTTGCCGGATTGGCCGGAACGCAGCTGATCGAGCGCGTGGAAGACTTGCTTGCGCTGGGCGTGCGCTAGCACCAGGCGCAGCCCTCATCCGCCCTTCGGGCACCTTCTCCCACAGGTGGGAGAAGGACGTGGCGACAGCTGCTGGGGCTGGACGTGCCAGCGGTGTGGTCGGGCAGCGGTCTAGCCGTTCCGTCTTTCGCCGCAAGCATCCGGTTGGTCGCTCGCCAAGCGAACGCCCGTTTCGACATCACGTCCGCGCGCATGGCTTCCTTGCGCGTGCCTTGCATGGTCGTGGTGCTCTCGATCAGCTACGCGGGCACCCAGCTGCCGCACGTGATACCGGGCGCAGCACGCCGCCCCGTTCAAGCAGACGACTACACCCCGCCCGAGCGCGGCAACGGCGCCGGTACATTCAGCACTCCGCCGGCCGCCACATAGGCTGCCAGCGCCTGGCCCTGGCTCAGCAGATGCCCGTGCATGGTGCGCTCGGCGCCTTCGGCATCGCCGCGGCGCACGCAGTCCATCAGTTCGCGATGCTCTGCCAGCGATTGCGCCATGCGCCCGGGGGTCAGCAATTGCCGCCCGCGGTGCATCTTCAAGATGCGGTGCAGATCGTGCGTCACCCGGATCAACCAAGGATTGCCGGCGTACTGCTGCACGGTTTCGTGGATCAGATAATTGTTGCGGTAGTACTCGGCCAGGTCGCCGGCCGCCGATGCGGCTTCCATCGCGGCATGGAGGTCTTCCAGCCGTTGCACGCCGGCCGCATCCAGGCGCTTGACCGCATCGTGCGCGCAGCGGCCTTCCAACATCGCCATCACCGGGAACAGCTGGTTGAGGTCTTCCAGCGTCAGCCGCGTGACCCGGCTGCCGCGGCCGGCATCCAGCTGCACCAGGCCTTCGGCGGCGAGCAACTTCAGGCTCTCGCGCAGCGGGGTGCGGCTGATGCCCAGTTCCTCGGCCAGGGCCGGCTCGTCGATCCATTCGCCCGGCGGCAGCGCGTAGTCGTAGATCTTCTGGCGCAGGCGCTCGGCCACTTCCTCGTACAGCGGTACGCGCTTTTTGGACACGCGCGAATCAGGGGCGAGGGTCATGGCGGGCAGGTCGTCGGCATCGGGTCTGGGGCGCCCATTCTAGCGGGGCGCCCCTTGCACCTGCCCGACGCCGCCACCCTCACAGCCAGCCCGGCACCACGAACAGCAGCCACGCTGCCAGCGGCCCCAGCAACACCACCAGCCCGCTGTAGACCAGGAAGCGGCGGAACAGGCCGTCGCGCTCTTCCTTGGCGGCCGAGGCCACCACCAGCGCGCCATTGGTGGAAAACGGGCTGACATCGACGATGGTGGAGGACACGGCAAGCGCGCAGATCACCCCGGCGGCGCCCAACTGGCCCTGCATCAGGAACGGCACCGCCAGCGGGATGGTGGCGCCCAGCACCGCCGCCGACGACGCGAACGCAGACACGATGCCGCCCACATAGCAGACCAGCAAGGCGCCCAGCAGCGGCATGCCGATGTGCGACACGCCGGTGCCGATGTAGTCCACCGCACCGGCCTTTTCCAGCACGGCGACATAGGTGACCACGCCGCTGATCAACAGCACCGTGGACCAGCTGATGCCGTCTACCGCACCCTTCTGCGCGTTGGGCGAGATCAGCGCCAATGCCACCGCAACGGTGATCGACACCAGCCCGACATTGAGGTTGTAGACCAGCGCCGCAACGCCCAGGCCCAGCAGGCCGACCAGGGTGATGACGCGGTCGCGCGTGATGGAGACCGCTTCCAGTGCCAGTGGGTCGGTGGACAAGGTGCCGCCACCCGGTGCCACCAGCGCGCCATGCCCTTCGATGGCGAAGCGCCGCTGCGATGCCTGATCGCCGCTGACCGGCACGTACTGCGCATCGGCCAGCGAAACCTCTTGCCGGCGCATCAGCTTGAGCCCGCCGAAGGCGCAGAAGCAGATGATGGCCATCATCAGGTTGAAACCCAGGCTGGTGAGGAACACCGCCATTTCGGTGACGTCCAGCCCGGCCTTTTCCACCACCTTGTTGGTGATGCCGCCATACACGCTGATCGGCGAGAAACCGCCGCCTTGCGCGCCGTGAATCACCAGCAGGCCCATCATCAACGGGTTGATGCGGTACTGCTTGGCAAAGCGCAACGCCACCGGGCCGATGATGGCCACCGCGGCCGGCCCCAGCGCACCGAAGGCAGTGAGCAGGCCGGTGATCACGAACATCACCCACGGAATGGCGACGATGCGCCCACGCACCGCGCGTACCGCCCAGTGCACCAGCAGATCGATGGTGCCGTTTTTCTGCGCGATGGCGAACAGATAGGTGATGCCGACCAGGGTGAGGAACAGGTCGCCGGGAAAGCCGGCCAGCACCTCCTTGCCATCCAGCCCCACCCACACGCCGCCAACGATGAACGCCAGCGCGAAGGCCACCGCACCCATGTTGATGGGCAATGCGGTGGCGACGATGAACATGATCACCAAGCCAAGAATCGTTGCAATTTGCGGGGTCATGCGCCCTCCCAGACACCTGATACGCGTACAGCACGGATGGCCACCCGCCACCCCAGGGTCACACCGTGTGCAGCACCTGCCTGATCGTCATGCCGCACGCTCGCACGCGGCGTTGACCCACTCCACAACACCGTCGGTGCTGTGGAAGTCGTCCACCGAGCGCGCCTCGCACGCCGGCAAGATCTCACGCGCCATGCGCGCCAAGGCGCTGCCGGGCCCGAGTTCGAGAAAGACGCGCGCGCCGCGCTCGGCGGCCTGCACCAGTACGTCGTACCAGCGCACGGTCTGCGCGATCTGCGCGGCCAGGCTGTCGACAACCTGCGCCTTGGTGCCGACCGCACGTGCATCGATGCCGGCGAGCACGCGCACCTTCGGGGCACCGATGCGGGCGGTGTTCAATGCGATGGCGAATGCAGCGGCGGCGCTACGCAGCCACGGGGTGTGCGCCGGCACGCTCACCGGCAGCAGCGTGACGCGTGCGCCACGCGCCTGCGCTGCGTCGCCCAGCGCCTGCAGCGCAAGACGTGGACCGCCAAGCACCGCATGGTCATCGCCATTGACGATGGCCAGCGCTGCGCCGTGCGCGGTGCACAGGGCAGTGAGCGTGGGCAGTGGCAGGCCGATGACGGCCATCAGCCCGGCGTTGTCGGGGCTGGCGGCATCCATCAGGCGGGCGCGGGTGGCTGCAAGCTGCAGGCAGGTGTCGATGTCGACGCTGCCGGCCACTGCATGCGCCGCCAGCTCGCCCACGCTGTAGCCGAGCACCAGCAACGGCACGGGGAGCTGCTGGCGCAACACCTGCCACTGCGCCAGGGTGCCCGCGCACACCAGCGGCTGCGCAATGGCGTTGGCATAGCGGCCCGGGTCTGCGGCAAGGATTTGCGGCGCGGCGCCAAGCACCTGACCCGCTGCAGCGAGTACGTCGGCCGCGGCAGGCGCATCGGCGACACGCGCAAACATCGCGGCGTGCTGACCGCCCTGGCCGGGACAGAGCACGGCCAGGCTCATGGCGTGGCCTGCGTGCAGGTCACGCCGTGCGCCATGCGCGCGTGACCCGTATCCGCGCTGCGGGCCTGTTCTTCCGCGCGCCAGCGCAGGACGCCGTTTCCTGGGGCGATGGAATTCGCGCCGTTGCCGCTCGTGCGCACGTACAGCGTCTTCGCCGCTGCCGGTGGCTGCTGCGTGCTCATGCGGTCTCCTGACAGTGCAGGAACCAGGCGCAGGCCAGCAGATCGGCGCTGCCACCCGGGCTCAGACGACGCGCGACGAATTGCCTGCCGATGGCGCTCAAACGATCGCGCCACTGCGCTTGTGCGACACCGCCCTCGGCAAGAAATGCACGTGCTTGCGCCCTTGCGTAGGCCAGCCCGGCCTGCCCGCCGCGATGCAACAGGTTGAGATCGTCGACCTCTGCAATCAAGTGCATCAAGGTCTGCGCCAGTGCAGCCTGGCGCGTGGCGCCGCTGTGCAGTGCGCCGCGCAGCGACGGCAATGCGATTTCGCGCAGCAATGGATAACCGGCTGCGGCCTGCTCGCGCACACCACCGATCTGCAACGTTGCGCGCACGCGCTGGCCATTGCTGTGGGGATCCAGCGGTGCGGTGCGCAAGGGGTCGCGCCAGACCTGCACCGCGGTGCAGACGGCATCGCCGAGGGGGCGGCTCCCGTGCGCGACACGCAGGCGCGCGGCCTGCGCGGTGAGCAGGCCCAGGCTGAAGATCGCGCCGCGATGGGTGTTGATACCGCCGGTGGCACGCAGCATCGCCGCTTCGGCCGCGATGCCGAGCTGGCGCAATTGCTCGAACGGCGCGTTGTCGATACCGGCCTGCGCAATCGCAACGAAGTAGCCGCGTAGGGCGAACAGGCTGCGCAGAAACGTCGACGCGTCCATATCGGTATGGCTACCGCAGTCGAACGGCGTGACCAGGCCGGGCTTGGGTGCGCAGCTCAGTTCTGCATGCAAGGCGGCGACCGCGAGCCGGCCCAGCCGATGCGCCAGTGCGCTGTCGGTGCCGGCAACCGCATGCGATGTGCCTTGCAGCACTGCGTTGTATTGCAGATCGCCACGCACAGCCGCAGTACGCATGAGGCCCCTGCCGCCGTCTGCGGGAGCCAGGCCCGGGCCTGGCTGCGACGGCGAGTCCTGCGGTGCTGCAGGTGCCGGTACCGGTGCCAACGGGTGCCCCGCACGTGCCAGGCCTGTCGACGGGCGAGCCGCACAAGCCAGGTGTGGTGCAACACGGCTGTCTGTTGACGGTGGTGCGGGTGGCTGCCGCCCGGCCGCATTGCACTGCGTCGCCGAGGGCCTGGCATCGGTGGTGCGTTCGACCAGCGTCCTCATGCCGCGCACCCCACCGGAAACAGCGCGCTGCGCGGCAGCAAGCGGCAGCCGTCGCTGGATTTCACCAAGACCTGCTGTGCGCTGCCGGCGTATTCGCGCCAGTTCACCGCGGTGTCGTCGGGCAGCAGCAGCTCGCCGTCTGCGCGCAGCCCGTGGTCCCGTTCCCAGCGCTGCAGCAACGTCACCACCCTGTGCGCCTGTTCGGGTGTGGCGACGGACCACAGCAGATCCAGATCCGATTGCGCATGCACATACGCAAGCCCGGTGAGGGCCTGCCAGGCAACGCTGCCGAACACGCGCGGCTGCAGGCCGCTGACATTGGCCTGCGTCAGCAGGGCCCGCAGTGCAGGCTGCACCGACATGGGGGCGGTAGCGATCACGGCATCCAGCGCCATCGGGGCGGTGCTGCGTGCGATGTCGTCCAGCCCGGCGCTCAAGGCCAGGCGTTGTTTACCTTCGTCCGGCGGCAACGGCACGCCGAGCCGCATGCGACCGGGTGCCTGGCTGCCATCCCCACGCGCCACCACTGCCGGCAGGCCCGCAGCAAACCACTGCTGCAGCCGTGGCTGCGCACCCGGCGTCAGCGCTTGCCAGCGCGCGCCGGGACGCAACCACACCAGTGCGTGGCGGCCGGGCATGCTCAGACCTCGCCTGCGGCGACGGCGGCGGCGACATCGCGCGCCAGGGTGCGCCCGCTGCGCTGCGCGCCGAGTGCGCGGCGCTGGTCGCCATCGGTGGGCGCGGCCAATGCATCGAGTAATGCTTTTGCCAGATCGCCATCCCACAGCGATTCCACCGCACCCATGCGCACGTAGTTTTCAACGCCCGGCGCGAACACCGGCGAGCTCTTGCTCAGCGCCTGCAAGGTGTCTACCAATTGCTTGGTCACACGCGCCATCGCACGTAGATCCATCACCCGCACCTGCGCGTCCGGCAGCGCGTGGATGTGGTCGGCCATCAACCCGAACGACAGAAACCCGCCGCTGACCGCTTCGCCATAGACCAGGGTCACCAGCCGCGCGCCGCGCCTGCGCGCCAGATCCAGCGCGCGTGCCAGATGCGCAAAATAGCCATTGATGCCGAGCAGTTCGTCGCGGCGTGCGAGCCGTTGCCCGGCCGTGTCGGCCAGCATCACGATGGGGCGCTGCGGATGCGCGCGCGTGCTGGCAAGTATGCTGGCCGCCAATGCCAGCGCATGGTCCACGCCGACTTCCAGCTTGTTGGCGGTGCCGATCACGGTGACCTCGCCGGCCGCGGTGGTCGCGCTGCCGGCGAGCACATCGGCGTTGCGGGCGATGGCGTGGCCGAGCGGGAACAGCTGGTCCAGCAGTTGGCTCAGTTCCATGGCGTGCTCCGGTCGGCGGTGGCGGCGAGGAAGGCGTCGGTGTCCAGCAACGGCAGGCGCTGCGCGTCGACGATGCCCTGGCGCTGCCAGATCTCCAGGCCATCGCGGCAGTCGCCGTAGCTATCGATGCGCGCGGCCAGCTGTTGATGCGCGTGCTCCAGGGCCTGCAAGGCGGCATCGCCGTCGTCGGGTTCTGCGAGTGTGTCGAGTGTGGTGAGCGCCGCATCGGCAAACGCCGCGATGCGGTCGGCCACCAGGGTCTGCGCGTCGCCCAGCAGGTAGCGGTGCTTGCCACCGGTCACGCGCCACACCAGGGCACGGTCGCGCGCGTCGAACTCTTCCACCCCGCGCACGGTTTCGATCACATCCGGGCCGGACAACGACAGCCGGCCCTCTTCGGACATGATCACCGCGCTGCAGCAGCGCGCCACGATGCCCATGCCGCCGAAGGCGCCGTTGCCGCTGCCGATCAAGGCCAGCACCGGCACGCCGGCGGCGCGCGCGTTCAAGGTGGCGCGCATGATTTCGGAAATGGCGATCAGGCCGGCGTTGGCTTCATGCAAGCGCACGCCGCCGGTGTCGAGCAGCAACAGCACCGCAGCCGGTTGCGTGGCTGCAGCGCGTTCAAGCAGGCCGGTGAGCTTGGCACCGTGCACCTCGCCGACGCCGCCGCCCATGAAAGCGCCCTGTTGTGCGGCGACCAGTACGGTGCGGCCACGCAGCGTGCCTTCGCCGACGACGATGCCGTCGTCGAAGGCGCCGGGCGTGTCGAGCTGGGCCAGATGCGGGCTGATCAAGCGGCGACGTGGACCGACGAATTCGCGGAAACTGCCGGCATCCAGCAACCCGTCGATCCGCTCGCGCGCATCGGCTTCGTAGTAGCTGCGCTCGGCCATGGGAATGGTGGTGCTCATACGCGTCTCCCGACGACATGCGTAGGAGCGCACCTGGGCGCGACCGGGGCGTAACCGGGAACGCCCGTCGCGCCCGGGTGCGCTCCTACGGGATGGACTTGGTTTGCGGGTTCGTTGTGGCTGCGCTCGGCCGCGGTGACGCTGGCGCTGGCGACAACGTGCCTAGGAGCACACCGGGGCGTGATTGCGGCATTACCGGCAATGCCCGTCGCGCCCGGGTGCGCTCCTACGGGGAGGTGGATGGGGTGGCTCATGCGTCGGCTCCTTGCAGCACGTCGATGGCCTGTTCCAGGCGCAGGCTCACCACTGCGGGCGTGGCGCCCACATCGTTGATGCTGATGCGCACATCACGCAGTGGATGGCGCGCGGCGAAATCGTCCAGCACCGCCTGCCAGATCGCGCCGAAGCCGCGTGCGGCGGTGAGGATCTCGATCTCCATCGCGCCGTCGAGCGGCACGCGCTCGACCAGCACTTCCAGGTTGCCGGAGGCGACCACGCCGACCAGTGCGTGATCCACGCCAACACGTGCACCGTGCTGGCCGTCAAAGCGATATCGCAGGGTTTCCATGCTGAGCCCTTACCAATTGCGAAAACGTTTCGGCGGGTCGTACAACCCACCGGACCAGCGCACCAGGTCCTTGACCGTGCGCGCAGCGAGCAGGTCGCGCGTGGCATCGCGCGGACGAATGCCCAGGTCTTCCGGCCGCTTGATGACGCCGCGATCGCGCAGGTTTTCAACCATGCGCTTGTCGCGCCCCAGGCCCACGGCGGTGTAGCCGGATACACCCCGGATCGCCTGCTCGCGTTCTTCCGGCGTGCGGCATAACAACAGATTGGCGATGCCTTCTTCGGTCAACACATGGCTGACGTCATCGCCGTAAATCATCACCGGCGGCAGCGGCATGTTGGCGCGCTCGGCCAGTTCCCACGCATCGAGCCTGTCGACGAAGGCCGGCGCCATGTGCTCGCGGAAGGTTTCCACCATCTGCACCACCAGCTTGCGCCCGCGCGGCATCTCACCCGGTTTTGCCGCTTCGCGCCCGGCCTTGAGCCAGGCGGCGCTGGCATGCCGGCGGCCGCGTGCATCCGAGCCCATGTTGGGCGCACCGCCGAAGCCGGCGATGCGGTCGCGCGTAGCGGTGGAGCTATTGCCCTGCAGATCGATCTGCAAGGTGGAGCCGATGAACATGTCGCAGGCGTACATGCCTGCGGTCTGCGACAACGCGCGGTTGGAGCGCATGCTGCCGTCGGCACCGGTAAAAAACACATCCGGGCGTGCGGCGATGTAGTTTTCCATGCCCAGTTCGGAACCGAACGAATGCACCGAGTGCACGAAGCCCGATTCGATCGCCGGGATCAACGCAGGGTGCGGATTAAGCGCCCAATGCCGGCAGATCTTGCCCTTCAGCCCCAGCGATTCGGCGTAGGTGGGCAGCAGCAACTCGATGGCGGCAGTATCGAAACCGATGCCGTGATTGAGCCGGTCCACGCCGTATTCGGCGTAGATGCCCTTGATGGCCATCATCGCCATCAACACCTGGATCTCGGAGATCTGCGCCGGGTCGCGGGTGAACAGCGGCTCGATGTAATTGGGCTTGGGCGCCTGGGTGACGAAGTCCACCCAATCGGCCGGGATGTCCACGCGCGGCAAGGTGTCGAGAATCTCGTTGACCTGCGCAATGACGATGCCGCCCTTGAACGCAGTGGCTTCCACGATCACCGGCGTGTCTTCGGTATTGGGCCCGGTGTAGAGATTGCCGTGGCGGTCGGCGGCCTGCGCGGTGACCAGTGCGATACGCGGCGTCAGGTCGATGAAATAGCGGCCGAACAATTCCAGATAGGTGTGGATGGCGCCGATCTCGATGCGGCCCTCGCCTACCAGCCCGGCCAGGCGCGCGGCCTGCGGGCCGGAAAACGAAAAATCCAGGCGCTTGGCGATGCCACGCTCGAAGACATCCAGGTGTGCCGCCAGCGAGAGCACCGACTGCACCATGTGCAGGTCGTGCACACGCGCAGGGTCTACCTCGGTCAGGCAGCGCGCCAGGAAATCGGCCTGCTTCTGGTTGTTGCCTTCCAGGCATACACGGTCGCCGGGCTCGATGACCGCCTCCAGCAACGCCACCACATCGTCGGCGGCCACCACGCGCCCCTGAGGCGCCAGTGCAGCGGCGCGCTGCAGGCGCTGACGCCGGCTCTCGGCCTGGGTGTCCCACTGTCGACTCATGCTGCTGCCTCACCGGGCCGAGCCCGTCATGCCTAAGTAATTACATCGTAATTATGGAAACAGGCACTGTCCAGCCGCGTTGCAGCATCTGCGCTTGCGCCCCGTGGCCGGTCATCGACGCGACGGCGAAGCACTTGCCGGCAGCCAAGCTTCGATATATCGTTTCGGCATGCTTCGATATATCGAATGAGACCGCACTTGCGCCAATCCAGCCCTCCAGATGATCTCGATCCGTCTCCGCTCGCCGCACGTGGCCGCGCGGGGAGCGGGCGGGCGCGGCCGCTGGAGCACGGCGATCTGCGCCTGCTGTTGCTGGCGCTGATCGACGAGCGCCCGCGCCATGGCTACGAGTTGATGCGGCAGATCGCCGCGCTGTTCAAAGGGCTGTACACCCCAAGTGCCGGCGCGATCTATCCCGCGCTGGCGCAGCTGGAAGCCGCCGGCTGGGTGCAGACCTCGCTGGATGACGGCCGCAAGCGCTATCAGGTCACCGATGCCGGCCGCGCGCATGTCGCGCAGCAACGCGATGCACTCGACGCAGCGCTGGCACGCACGCATCGGCGCGCACGCGAATTGATCAAGGCGCAGACGCCGGCGCCGATTCGCGATGCGATTCACCGCATCAAGCACGGCCTGTTTGCACGGCACGGGCAGTGGAGCGAAGCAGAAACTACCCGCATTGCGGCTTTACTCAACGCCGCCGCCGACGGCATGGAGCGCGATGACGGCTGAGTGGGTGTGCTTCGCGACTACAACATGTCACTGCGGCTGCGTCACTACGACAGGTTGTGTTGCTGATGCGAGTGGCGTGCAGGAACCGCGGCGGATGCGCCGTTTGCGAGTTCATCACTCTGCAAATTTGCCACGGCGATCGTGTCTCTTCGCGGTGGCTTGAAGCCCCTCTCCCTTCGGGAGAGGGGTTGGGGTGAGGGTACGGACGAAGCCACGCGTTATTGCAACTGCACGAGGCTTCGCTCGTACCCTCATCCTCTCCTCTGGGGCACCTTCTCCCCCATAAAGGAGGACAGTATCCCGATGGGAGAAGGAATCGCCAACAGCCGCTGCCCGTCACTGATTACTTACTGCTTGTCACCCCGTCAGTTTTGCTCCTGACCTCCCACCTCCCCCACCACGCAACTGCAAAGTATCTCCAGGAACTGCACCCCATGGCACTGCATACCAGCACCCAAATCCGTCGCGACCCGCGCCTGCGCTCCGTACAGGTGGTGCGTTGCGAGTCGATCACGCCACAGATGCGCCGCATTGTCTTTGGTGGCAGCGAGCTTGCCGGCTTCCAGAGCGACGCACCGGACGATCACGTCAAACTGTTTTTCCCCAATGCCGACGGCGCGTTCGTGCTACCGACCATGACACCGGAAGGACCGCGTTACGCCGACGACGCCCTGCCCTCGCCCGGCCGCGACTACACGCCGCGCCTGTTCGACCCGCAAACCGGCGAGCTCAGCATCGATTTCGTCTTGCACGGTGACGGGGTGGCCTCCGGTTGGGCTGCCCAGGCGCAGCCAGGCGACGAACTGCGCATTGGCGGCCCACGCGGCTCGTTCCTGGTGGCCGACGACTTCGATCGTTATGTATTGATCGGCGATGAAACCGCATTGCCGGCAATCGGCCGCTGGCTGGAGGCGATGCCGGCCGACCTGCAGGCAGAGGTGTTCATCGAAGTGGCCGATGCCGCCGAGCGGCAGGCGTTACTGAGTGCGGCCGATGTCGATGTGTACTGGCTGGAGCGCAACGGCTTCGATGCAGCCAGCAGCACCTTGCTGGAAGATAGCCTGCGCGACTACGAGCCTCACGACGGCGACACGTTCTACTGGATCGGCACCGAGTCCATGCGCGCCCGTGCAATGCGCAAGTTCATCGAAGAACACCTGGGCGTGGACAAGGAATGGATTCGCGCGAAGGGCTACTGGAAGGCACATTCTGCAGAGGAATGATGCAACACGCGCCTCTTGTTGGGACGCGCTGGCGCGAGAGGGAGTTTTATCGAGATCGCATGCCTTGTGGCGGGTTCATCGGTAACGCGGTCGCGGCCAGGTCCGCTCCTACGTAGGGCTGGCGTGGTCGCTGTCACGGATGGCGTGCAGCATCCTCGCGTAGGAGCGCACCCGGGCGCGACGGGCTTCCCCGAGATGGTCGCGCGTTGTCGGAGAGCGCGTCGGTAACGCAGTCGCGGCCAGGTCCGCTCCTACACAAGCGCGCGCCCGGAGTGGCAACGCGTTTGCGCACACAAGCAAAAGCCCGCCGATTGGCGGGCTTTTGGGTTGCGGCATCGGGCGGCTGCGCGCACCGATACCGCGATCTGCGCGGGTCTTGGAGCGGCTAACAACACGTAGCGAGCGGTCGTCAGGTGGGTGCGGGCGGCGCGGAGGAACTGCAGTGTACGAGTGTTACATGAGGGTTCCGAGCACCGACCGCGCCCGCCTGGCGGCCGCGCAGCAGTTTTGCTAGCTGCTCTTACTTCGCGGCGGCGGCGTCGCCGGCCTTGGCCTGCAGCGCTTCGGTGGTGATGCGGATCTTTACTTCGTCGCTGACGTTCGGGGCGTACTGGCCCACGCCGAAGTCGCTGCGCTTGATGGTGGTGGTGGCATCGAAACCGGCTGCCGGCACCTTCTTCATCGGGTGCTCGCCGGCACCGTTGAGGGTGACGTCCAGCACGACCGGCTTGGTCTGGTCCTTGATGGTCAGATCGCCAGTGACGGTCAGCTTGTTGGTGCCGGCCGCTTCGACCTTGGTGCTCTTGAAGGTGGCGGTCGGGAACTTGGCCGCGTCGAAGAAGTCACCGCTCTTCAGGTGCTCGTCGAACTTGGCGGTGAAGCTGTTCAAGCCCGACAGCGGCAGGGTGACCTGCACGGTGGACTTGGTCACGTCGGCTGCGTCGTACACCAGGGTGCCGTCGACATTGCCGAAATGCGCGCTCGGGTTGGAGAAGCCGAAGTGGCTCCACTGCGCAATCACGTCGGTGTGGCTCGGGTCCAGGGTGTAGGTGCCGGAGGCAACCTGCACGGCCGGGGCGGTCGAAGCGGCCGCGTCGGCGGCCGGGGCCGGGGCAGCAGCGGCATCCGCCGGTGCAGTGGTCGCGGCCGGGGCGTCGGCCGCCGGTGCGGCGGTGTTGTCGGCCGGCTTGGAGCAGGCGGCGATGGCCACGGTGAGGGCGAGCGGCAGCAACAGCTTGTGGGTGATCTTCATTGGAACTCCATGTGATGAGAGACGCGTTGGATCAACGCGGATGGGGCGAAACGCAGACGGACGAGGACTGCAGGAAACTGGGCGACACACACTTCTTGCATGCGGTGATCAGCGCGGATGCGCGGCAGGCTCGGTAGCGAGCTGACCGCACGACCTGACCGCCTGCGGGCACCGATTGCGCTCACGCGGACACGAGCGCACGTGCTGATCACAACATTCCACACGCAGGCAAAACAACGCAGCACTCACGCATCAAAAGCACACACCCCGTGCGTGCGATCACCGGCACCCCGCGTGCAGCGCCGATGTTGCATCACAGGCCGCACTGCGCGCTGCCACGCTCACTCGAAGCGCGCGGCTTCGTCGAAGCTCAGACGCGGCAAACGCGGGAACAGCCCGGCCGGTTCGCCGTAGCCGAGATTGACCAGGAAATTGGACTTGATCGGCGTGCCGGCAAAGAACGCCGCATCGACCTTGGCATTGTCGAAGCCGGACATCGGGCCGGCATCCAGCCCCAGCGCGCGCGCGGCCAGGATCAGATACGCACCCTGCAGCGAGCTGTTGCGGAATGCGGACTCGGCGCGGCCCTCACGCGGGCCGTCGAACCAGCTCTTGGCATCGGCATGCGGAAACAGGTACGGCAGCTTCTCGTGGAAATCCTCATCGTGCGCCACGATCACCGTCACCGGCGCGGCCAGGGTCTTGGCCGCGTTGCCCTCGGACAGGGCCGGCTTGAGCTTGGCCTTGCCTTCAGCGCTGGTCACGAACACGAACCGCGCCGGCGAGCTGTTGGCCGCAGTCGGGCCCCACTTCACCAGCTCATAGAGCTCGCGCAGCACGTCCTTGCTGACCGGCGTGTCGGCAAACGCGTTTTGCGTGCGGGCGGTACGGAACAGCTGGTCCAGTGCGGCGGCGTTGAGCGAGTCGGACATGAGCACTCCAGAAGAGGGGAAAGGCGCCAGGCCGGGCGGCATCGGCGTCAGTGTGAAGACCCGCAGTGTAGAGTGGTGCGATTGCCGTCACACGCGTTCAATCTGAAACAAATCTATGTCGGATCTGAAACGATGAGGCTGACCTGGGCGCTTAGCGACGGCCGCGCCGGCAACGCGCGCCAGGCCGAAGCGCTGGCGCGGGCACTGCAGCCTGGCGCCTTCCAGCCAATCCATCTGCACGCACAGGCGCCCTGGCGCTGGGCGGCGCCGCGCCGGTTACCCGGTGCACGGGCCGCCTTCGGCGCTGCATTTGCGCAGCAGCTGCAGCACCCACCGGCCCTGGCGATCGGCTGCGGGCGCCAGGCCGCGCTGGCCACGCGGTTGCTGCGTGCACGCGGCAGCCGCAGCGTGCAGATCCTGGACCCGCGCCTGGACCCGTGCCACTGGGACCTGCTGATCGTGCCCGAGCACGATGGGTTGCGCGGCGCCAACGTGCTGACCCTGCTGGGCAGCCTGCACCCGGTGGACGATGCCTGGCTGGCCGCCGGGCGGGCCACCTTCCCGGAGCTGGGCGCCCTGCCCGGCCCGCGTCTGGCGCTGCTGATCGGCGGCCCGACCGCCCAGGTGCCCTGGACCGTGCAGGACCTGGCGGCGCTGTGCGCGCCGCTGCGCGACCAGCTGCATGCGGCCGGCGGCAGCCTGCTGGTCACCGTTTCCCGGCGTACCCCGCCCGCGGCCATCGCTCCGTTGCGTGCGGCCTGCGCCGGCCTGCCTCACCTGCTGTGGTGCGACGCGCGCGACGGACCCAACCCGTATGCCGGCCTGCTGGGCTGGGCCGATGCGCTGATCGCCACCGCCGACTCGGTCAACCTGCTCTCCGAAGCCTGCGCCACACGCGTGCCGGTGGCGGCCGCGTTCGGCGAGCGCGCGAGCGGGCGCGTAGGCAGCTATCTGCAGGCCTTGCGGCAACGCCAGCGCTTGCAGGCAGCCGATGAAGTTCTCGCGCCCGCTGTCGATATCACTCCAGTGCGCGAAACCGAGCGCATCGCCCTGCAGGTGCGCGCACGCCTGTCGGTATGACCACGCGCCTGACGGTGGCACACGACACGCGCGATGTGCACGCCACCGCCGTGCAACGTCGCACTGGTGAGCACGCCGACCGATGCGCGGCGGCCGATCTGCTACATGTACGTTGGCGATCGCGTCCGGGTTGCGTGCACGTGCCACCGTGGTCGTGTCGGCTGTTTCGCGGCGCCATCGGGCAGCGATGGCACGGCGAACCACGCCCTCGCCACGGCGCGCGCCGGTGAGTTGCTGCGGCCTTATGTACTGGCCCACTGCCACCGACCCGCGGATAATCCGCGCACCGCCTTTGCCCTGCCGTCATGTCCGCTGCCCCCGCCCCGCTGTTTGCCCCGCTCACCGCCCGTGCCTTGACCTGGGCGGTGCTGGCAATGGGTGCGGTGGTGCTGTTGTCCAACGTCCTGGTGCAGTACCCGATCAACGATTGGCTGACCTGGGGCGCGTTTTCGTATCCATTGGCGTTTCTGGTCAGCAACCTGATCAACCGTCGCTTCGGGCCGCGAGCGGCACGCACTGTGGCGTGGTGCGGCTTTGCACTGGCGGTGGTGCTGTCGGTGTGGCTGGCGACGCCGCGCATTGCGGCGGCCTCGTGCACCGCCTTCATCGCCGCCCAGCTGCTCGACATCACCGTGTTCGACCGCCTGCGCAATGGCAGTTGGTGGCGTGCGCCGATCGTGGCCACCACCTGCAGCGCCACGCTGGATACGGCGATCTTCTGGAGCATCGCCTTCGCCGGTGCGGCGCTGCCGTGGGTGAGCTGGGCGGCCGGCGATCTGGCGGTGAAGCTGGGCATGGGCGTGTTTCTGCTTGGGCCGTTTCGCGCGTTGCTGTGGCGGAGCGCACCACGCCGCCCTGTCTGAGGCGCGGTGCGCTGTCGCTACCGAGGCGCGCCAGGCAACAGCACCACACCCCTGCCCGCCTCCGGCAGAGCGATGCGCAACCGGACGCGCCGAGTGCAACGCCTGACCTGCGCTGTTGCCTTGCCTGCGCGCACCGGCGGCATCGGCCTGGCGTGCACGACCGGCGACTGCGGACAGCCGGCGCCCGCCGCCCCGCTAGAGCGTGGCCGCGTCCTTGCCGGCCGGAAATGCCAGCCCCTGCGCACGCGCTGCGTTGAAGATGACGCTGCGCGCCTGCTGGATGGCCGGTGTCGGTGCGATCAAGCGTGGACGCCGGTCCAGCGTGCACGCCAGCCCTGCCTCCACCAGCGCGGCATGCGCCTCATGCAGCGGCTGCGCCATCTCGACGGGCAACCACTGCGCCTGCACCAGCGCATCGATCACGCCAGGCGTATCGCAACATGCCAGCAGCCGCGCATGCTGCGCGGCCTGCCCCAGCACGCCGGCCTGCAGCACGAATTCCAAATCCACCAGGCCGCCGGCACCTTGCTTGAGATCCAGCCGGCCGGCATCGCTGCGATCGAGTTCGGCGCGCATGCGCGTACGCATCTTGCGCACGTCGTCGTGCAGCAGCGCGGGGTCGCGTGTGCGGGTCAGCGTGTCGTGGCGCACCTGCGCAAAGGCCTCGCATAGCGCGGCATCGCCGGCAACCGGGCGCGCACGCACCAGCGCCTGATGCTCCCAGGTCCAGGCGCGCTCGCGCTGGTACTCACGGTAGCTGGCCAGCGACGACACCAGCGCGCCCTGGCCACCGTCCGGACGCAGCCGCACATCGATGTCGTAGAGGCGGCCGGCACCGGTTTCGGCGCCGAGCAAGGCCATCACCTTTTGCGCCAGACGGGCGAACCAGCGCGCCGCATCCAGTGGCCGCTTGCCGTCGGAGCTGTCCACCGTGCGCGGGTGGTCGTAAAGAAACACCAGATCCAGATCCGAACCGAACCCCAGCTCCAGCCCGCCCAGGCTGCCGTAGCCGATGATGGCGAACAGGCCGCCCGGCACCTGTCCGTGCGCGGCAACCAGCTCGCTGCGTGCCAGGTGCAGCACCACCTGCACCACGGCCTCGGCCAGCCAGGCCAGTTGCCGGGTGCTCTGCACCGCGTGCTGGCGGCCGTCGAGCGTGGCCAGGGCGATCCGGAAACTCAGCGCGAGCCGGCGCTCGTTGAGCTCGCGCAAGGCCGCCTCGGTGTCTGCGATCTGCAAGGTCTCCACGCTGGCAGCCTGCAGCGCCGCGCGATCCGGCAACGGGCCGCCGATGCGCGTATCCAGCAACTCGTCCAGCAACAACGGGTGCGCCGCCAGCCGCTCGGCCAGCAAGGCACTGCGCGAGAGCACATCGACCAGGCGGGCCAGCGCGCTGGGCTGCTCGTCCAGCAAGGCCAGATAGCTGGTGCGGCGCAAGGTGGCCTGCAACAGGCCCAGCATGCGGCGCACGGCGGCATCGGGTTGGCTGGCCCGCGTGGCGGCGTGCAGCAGTGCCGGCACCACGCGATCCAGCCGCGCCCGCGCCGTGTCCGACAGCGCGTGCACACCGGCCGACTGCGCAAAATCGCCCAGCACCTGATGCGCGCTACCCGGGTCGTGCAGGCCAATGCCCAGCAGCGGCGTTGCATCGCCATCGGGCAGCGCGCGCCAGTAGTCGGCCAGCGCGTCCGGCGCGGTGGCCCGCACGCGTGGCGCCAGCAACTCGGCAAATTCGGCGGCCACACGCCGGCGGTGCGGGGCCAGCGCGTCCAGCAGGGCGGGCCAGTCGGCATATCCCAGGCCCAGCGCGATGCGTTCGCGATCCATCTCCGCCTGCGGCAAGGCGTGGGTCTGCGCATCGCGCAGCATCTGCAGGCGGTTTTCCAGCCGGCGCAAGAAGCGGTAGGCCGCGGTGAGCGCGGCGCCGTTGTCGGCTTCGATCTGGCCGGCGGCGACCAGCACCTGCAGCGCGGGCAACAAGCGCCGCTCGCGCAGGGCCGGCTCGCGGCCGGCGCGGATCAGCTGCAGCGATTGGGCGAGGAACTCGATCTCGCGGATGCCACCGGGCCCGCGCTTGATGTCGTCCAGCCGGTCGTGCCGTGCCACCTCGGCGGTGATGGCCGCCTTCATCTCGCGCAGGCCATCCAGCGCGGTGAAATCCAGATAGCGCCGGTAGACGAACGGCCGCAGCGTTTCCAGCCAGGCTTCGCCGGCATCGATATCGCCGGCCACCGCGCGCGCCTTGAGCCAGGCGTAGCGTTCCCAATCGCGGCCTTCGCGCTGGAAATACTGGTCCATGCCGGTGAACGACAACGCCACGCGGCCGGCAGTACCGAACGGACGCAGGCGCAGATCCACCCGATGGCTGAAACCATCGGCCGTGGTTTCGTCGAGCAACCTGGCCAGCTGCTGACCCAACCGCGCGAAGTATTCTTCTGCCGCCAATGGGCGCGCGCCATCGGATTGGCCGCCCTGCGGATAGGCGTACACCAGGTCCACGTCCGAGGAAAAATTCAGCTCGCCACCGCCCAGCTTGCCCAGCCCGAACACCACCAGCCGCTGCACGCTGCCGTCCGCGGCAATGACCTGGCCATGGCGGGCGTCGAATTGCTGCTGCAACGCCCGCAGGCCGCATTGCAGGCAGTTTTCGGCCAGCCTGGTCGCGCCAGCCAGGGTGGCATCCACGCTGTCCAGGCCCAGCACATCGCGCCATACCAGGCGCGTGGATTCGGCGCTGCGGTAGCGCCGCAGTTGGGCAGGCCACAGCTGCGGCTGCGCTGGATCCAGCTGAGGCACTGGCAACGGTGGTGGGTCGGGCTGCGCCAGGTGCTGCAGCAATGCCGGTTGCCGCGCCAATGTATCGAGCGCGAAATCGCTGACGAGCGCGACCTGGGCAAGCTTCCGATCGAAATCGCCCCCCGGCCACGCCTGCTCGACAGGCAGCGAATGACGGACGCGCGCCACCGCCCGCTCGATCAGAGCGGTGAGCGCAGGAGACACCGAGGCAGTAGGCAGCGACATGCGCCGATTCTGGCATCCCTGCACGATGGCGGCATGTGCACGCGGCGCTATCTCGCCCGGCAGCTGCTTCCCTCGTGCTGTCGATCAAGGCCTTCCCCCACTGTTGCCACGCCGTCGCATCGGCAACCACACCTGCAGCGGGGGTCACTACATCGGCATCGCACGCCAGCCGAGCAGCAGGCAGGCCAGGCACCCGACCAGCAGCGCAAGCCATGCACTCTGCCGCGGCGCGTACGCCATGCCTGACGCGACCCACAGTGCGCCCACGCTCAGCAAGCCCAGCCAGAGCAGCGTGCCGACGCTGCCACCCCACCCCTGCACGCACGCCGCGAGTGCGGTGGTCAGCAGGCCGGCGCCGATCATGCGCAACTGCCAGCGTCGCGCAGATGGCGCCGTGCGTTGGCCGGTGAGTTGCTCATGATGACGATGCATCGCCAGGCACAGTGCCATCAGCCCGGCGTGGCACAGCGCAGCACCTGCAAGTGCGGTCATCAGCCCGTCCATGACGCGCTCCGCAGCAACCAGTCTGCGCCCGCCAACATTGCCAGCCACGCGCCCGACCATCGCCACATGTGCAATGCATCGCGCGCGCGAAACATCCACAGCGCCACCACGGTGTAGACGACAAAACTGAGCAGCGTCGCACTAAGGACCGCCACCGCGGGTGCGACGCCCGCGCCATGCACCAGCAGCTGCGCCATCACGCTGCAGCCAGTGGATGTCAACGCGTAGCCGCCGACGCTGGCGGCCAGCACACGGCCTGCCACCGACCAGCGATAGCGTGCAACCGCTGCGAGCGCCGGAGAACGTCTCATGCGGTGTCCACGGGGCTAGCCGCGCCACGCCTGGCAGGCGTCGGTGCCGGCCGCGCCGCATTGCGGTGTACCCGCAACGCGGCATAGGCGAAGGCCAGGCCAAGCGCAAGCGCCGTCAGCTCGACCGCTGCAGGCTGCAAAGCGCCCGCCGCCAGATAGACACCAAGATGCTGGCCGGTGGTGATCGCATTGAGCAGCGGCAGGCCAAGGCATAGCAGTGCGGTGGCGCTCAACTGGTCGACCCATGCGCGCGCAGGCGCACGCGCTACTGCATGCGCCAGGCTTGCGGCCCAGACCCACAGAAACGCGCGGATTTCGAGCTGTGCGCGGCCATCCAATGCCGGTGGTAGCAAGCGGTTTGCATAGAAGTACGCACTGCTGGCCAGTGCGGTGCCAGCCAATGCAGCCACGTTGAACGCTTCCACCATACGGTAGATGCCGGCCGTGGCGGCACCGAATTCCTGCTCGCTGCGCCGACGCCGTTTGATCGAAAACAACAGCGTGCCGGTGGCCGTCATCAAGGTACCGGCGATCCCGCTGATGAAGTACAGCCACTTGGCGGTCCAGCCACCGAAGCCGGCCACGTGCAGGGTCTTGATGGCTTCTTCCACATCCCGGGTTTCCACCGTGGCACGTGACCCGTCCGCGTGCTGTTCGAGTAGCGCGCCGGTGGATGCGTCGAACACCACGCTGTGGGAGGGATTGAGCAGGCGCCGCGACCTGTCGGTGTCGGCAGCGCGCGCAATGACGCGTAGCGTGCTGCCGGGTTGATCGGGTCGCTCAACTACCACTGTCTGCGCCGGCGCGCCATTGAGCAAGGCGGCACGCTGCACCAGGTCCGGCAGATAGGCGGGCAGCGCGTTTGCCGGCGGTGCGTCTGTACGGGCTGCCAGCGTCGGCGCAAGATCCGCACCGTAGCGCGCGTATGCATCATCGTCGCTGCCGTACACCGCCTGCAGCGGGGCAGGCATATAGCTGGTGGAGAAATAGGCCAGGCCGGTGTAGACGATCATCAGCAGGAACGGCAGCGTCAGTACCGCGGTGGCGTTATGCGCATCCAGCCACGAGCGCTGGCCCTTGCCGGGGCGAAAGGTGAAAAAGTCCAGAAAGATGCGCTTGTGCACGATCACACCGGACACCAGCGCGATCAGCCCGCACATCGACACCCAGCCCACCAGCCAATAGCCGGGAATGCCGCCGTGCAAGGTGTAATGGAAGCTCATGAAATGCCGGCCACCCTCGGTCTGCCGGCCCCACGGCGCCGGCAACAGCTCGCCGCTGCCGGGATCCAACGCGGCCTGACCCTGCCCGTCCAGCGTCCGCCAGAACAGCGTGAGCGCATCGCCACGCTCGACAGGCAATGCGATCCGCCACACGCGTGCCTGTGGCGCCAGCTGTCGCAACTGTGCCAATGCATGCGGCACCAGACTGTCTTCGTGCAGGGCCGCGTGGCTGGCCGCACTGGGTAACGCAGGTGTGCCCTGCATCCACTGCGTGATCGGGTCGCGAAATACGCTGAGCGTGCCTGTCAAAAAGATTGCGCACAGCAACCAGCCGCAGCTGAGACCGCACCAGGTGTGCAACCACGCCATGCTTTGGCGAAAGCCCTCCTTCATGCGCTAACCGCCCCACCCGGCCCCATCCAGACGCGGCCCATCACAGCGCGCCGCGCAGGGTCACCATCACGTTGCGCGGTTCGCCGTAATAGCGGCCGTTCACGAAGCTGGACAAGGTGGTGTAGTAGCGCTTGTCGAAGACGTTGTTGAGGTTGACCGCCAACGACCATTGCCGATTGAGCTGGTAGCGCGCCAACGCATTCCACACCGCACGGCCGCTGATGTCGGCAGTGGCGGTGCCGATCTGCCGGTACGCCAGGCTTTGCGCGCTCACGCCCCCGCCCACGGTGAAGTCATGCAGCGCTCCGGGCAGCTGGTAGGTTGTCCACACCCGCAGCAGATGCTTGGGCGTGTAGCTGTTGAAACTCTGGCCCTGGCTGCTGACATCCTGCAGATAGGTGGTGCGGTTGAAGGTATAGCCGGCAAACACATTCCAGTCGCGCAGCACCTCGCCGCTCACTTCGGCATCGAGTCCACGGCTGCGCACCTTGCCGCTGTCGGTGTAGCAGAAATCGTTGTTGCGGCAGGTGGGGCTGGTGCTCAGGTCGGCCTGGGCGCGATTCTTCTGCTCGATCTTGAACAGCGCAAAAGCGGTGTTGATGCGCCCATCCAGCCACTCGCCTTTCACCCCCAGCTCGTAGTTGGTGCCGGTCATGGGCTTGAGCATCTCGCCGGCTTCGGCCTGTGCGTTCTGCGGTTGAAAGATGTCCGCGTAACTCGCATACGCCGACCAGTGTGGGTTCAACGCATACAGCAGGCCGGCATACGGCGTGACCTGCCCGGTCTCGCGGGTGTGTTCGATCGATTGCGAGGGCGAGATGCCGGTCGTGGCGGTGTTCCATTGCGTGTCGTGCCAGCTCACGCGCGTGCCGACGATGGCTCTCAACGGGTCGCTCAACTGCCAACGCAAGGCGCCGTACACGCCGAATTCGCGCGCCGTGCCGCGTCGCGCCTCACGCGCATTGGCGAAAATTTCAGCATCGCTGATCGGCCGTACGCTGCGCTGCAGATCGAACACAGTGAAGGTCTGGAAATTGTTCTTGTTGCCGTACACGGTATCCACGGTGGTTTCGGCGAAATTGCTGCCCAGCACCAGCTCGTGACGGCGCCCCAATGCGGCGAAGTGGCCGATCAGGTTGGCATCGAAGCCGAACGCATCCGCATCGGAAATCGTGCGTGCCGCCAGCAGCGCGCCAGTGTCGTTTGCGGGGTTGATTGCGCGGCTGGAGCTGGCGAATTTCAGGTCGTGCTGCTCGCGCACCTGCACCGCACTGAGCTTGAACGCCCAATCGGCATTGAAGCGGTGATCGACATCGAGGTACAGACCGCGGTTGGATGACGCCTGCCGGTTCCACCGCGCGCCCAGATTGGTGTGGCGCGGCAGCCCGATATCGCGGCCATCGGTGAAACTGGGCAAACCGCCGAAGAACGGCCGGCCGTCGACCTGTTCGTAGCTCACGCCCAGACTGAGCTGCGTCTGCGCTGAGACCGCGTAATCGAGGGTGCCGTAATACGTCGGCGTGCGCCGCTCGACGCCGTCCACGAATGAGCGCTGATCCTGGTAATCGATCACGCCGCGCGCGCGCAGCGCGCCATCGTCGGTGAGCGTGGCGCTGCCATCGATCAATGCACCGTAGCGGTCCCAGCTGCCGCCTTGCACCATCACGCTCACGCCCGGCACATCCAGCGGACGCTTGCGCACCAGGTTGACCGCGCCACCCGGGTTGCCTGCGCCCTGCAGCAAACCCGCTGCACCGCGCAGCACTTCGGCGCGATCGTAGATACCCATGTTGGCGCTGTAGTTGCTGGCCCGCCCGTACATGCCGCGATTGAGCGGCACACCGTCGTACTGCACCGTGGTGATGTCGAACCCGCGCGAATAGATGTACTTGCCGCCTTGCGGGCTCTGCACGATGGTGATGCCGGTGGTGCTGGCCAGCGCGTCGTACACCGAGGTGATGTTCTGCTCGTCCATCAACTGCCGGGTCACCACGCTGATCGACTGCGGAATGTCCTTGAGCGATTGCTCGCCACGCCCGATGCTCACCGCACGCGCGGTATAGCTGCCGGTGCCGCTGGTGGCCGCACTGCGATCGGCCTGCGCGGTTACGTTGATCGTGGGCAGCAACCACGCATCCGCCTGGCTGCGGGCGGCCGGCCGGGCCGGTGCCGGGCGCAGCACATAGCCGCCGGTCTCCAGACGCACTGCCTGCAGGCCACTTCCGGCCAGCAGCGCACTCAGTGCGGCCGGTGCGGTGTAAGTGCCATCGAGCCCGGCAGTGGTTTTGCCCTCGGTCTGCGCGGCGGTGAAACTCAACAACAGGTTGGCCGAGCCGGCCAGCGTGCGCAGCGCCGGCGCCAATGGACCGGCAGGAATGCGGTGGCGTTGTCGCGCATCCTGCGCGGCGGCGGCGTCTTGCGCCATGGCGGCAGGCATTGCCGCACACAGGGCCAACCCGCACAGCGCGACTGCAACCGCAGCACTGATCGGCCACCGTGCAGGCTGCGGCGCGGTAACGGACTGAGACAACGAAGAAAGGGCGCTGCGGCGGCGGGCAATGATCGACATGCTGTTCCCACAAGGTTTGGTGTCGCACTGACACCGTCACCAAGGAGGTGCCGCAACTGCGGCGATCGGGCAGACCGAATCACGCTTTTTTTGATCGGCCACTTGTCATCAGCCTCGCACGGCTGATTTCCTCAAGTCATCCGCGGCCGACACCGCCATGCACGCGGCCATTTGAGGTGGCCGATTGCCACCCCCGCCATCGCTTCGATCAGCGCGCTGACCTCTAACCGGCAGCCTGCACCGTCACCCAGTAACGGCTGCGCCGGCTCACGCGCACCGGCAGCACGCTGGGCAGCATGGCCAGGATGCGGTCGGTATCGTCCAGCGGAAATACTCCGGAAACCCGCAGCGCACCCACCGCCGGGTCGCAGCGCAACAGGCCGGGGCGATACCGGTTCAACTCGGCGACAAAGACATCCAGGCGCAGTTCGTCGGCAATCAATTGTCCCTGCACCCATGCAGAGGCCTGTGCATCGGCGCTGGTGATCGCGCCGAGCGCGACGGCGGTGAAGCGGCATTGCTGGCCAGCCTGCACCCGCCCGGCGTGCTGCGTGGCTGCAAGCGGACGCACGTCCACCGCGCTTTCCAGCACGCCCACCTGGGTGTCGGCCACATCCTGGCGCACGCTAAAGCGGGTGCCCAGCGCACGGATGTCACCTTGCTGCGTGCGAACCACAAATGGCCTTGCATCTTGCGCGGCACCCAGCGCATGCGCGGTGGCCACCATGATTTCGCCTTCCAGCAAGCGCACCAGCCGCCGGTGCGCATCGAAACGCACGTCGATGGCGGTATGGGTGTTGAGCGTGATGCGGCTGCCGTCAGGCAGCCGCAGCGCGCGGCGTTCGCCGGTGGCGGTGGCGTAATCGGCAGTGGCACGCTGCCAACGCTCGGTGCGCGTGGCCAGCACGCCGGTGGCGCCAGCTACCCCACCCCACAGCAGCACATTCAGCGCCTTGCGTCGGCCCGGCGATGCCTCGCCGAGGTGGCCCGCATACGGCGACAGACTGCGGTACGCCGCCTGTGGCGCCAGCGTTTTCATCCGTCCGGTCACCGATTCGATATGCGCCCACGCGCGCGCGTGGTCCGGATGCGCATCGTGCCAGTGCTGCCACTGGTGCCGCTGCGCATCGCTGACATTGCCGGACATCAGCACCGTCAGCCAGTCGGCGGCCTGGTCGGCGACCTCGGCACTGATCGGCTGGCCACCGGCCAACAGCGGTCGCTGGCCATTGAGGGGCGGCGCAGCGTCGGAGCCGGTATCAGCCATGCACGACGCTCACACCGACAACGCGAACAGGCACTGCCGGTTGGCACGTGTGAGGTATTGCTTGACCGAGCTGCTGGACACCCCCAGCCGTTGCGCGATCTGCGCGTAGCTCAGTTCCTGCAGATGCGCTAGCAGGAAGGCTTCCTTCACTTTAGGCGGCAGGCCATCCAATGCCTGATCCAGCTGCTGCATGGCCTCCAGCGCCAGGCATTGCGACTCCGGCGATGGCGCCAGTTCTTCCGGCAGGGCCGCCAGCAGCTCCAGATAGCTGGTTTCCAGCACCTTGCGCCGGTGCCGATGCGCCATCAGCCGGCGCGCGATGGTGGCCAGGAACGGCCGCGGCTCGCGGATCTGGTCGGCCGCACCTGCACTGATCACGCTGATGAAGGTGTCCTGCGCCAGGTCGGCCGCGACGAACCCGTCGCCCAACTTGCGCCGCAGCCAGCCCTGCAGCCAACCATGGTGGTCGGCATACAGGCGCTCCACCTGCTGCTGCAGCGCCGTTTGCGTGACCGACACGGAGACCTCCTAGACGACTGAGCCCGGCGACACGGCGCCTGACGGGAATGAGAATTGCTCTCATTCTATCGAAAGCGGGCAGCAGCTGCAGGCATCCGCTACGACTCGGCTATCCGGCGCGGCGTGAGCGTGTTCGGTGGATTGAACATTCCGCTGACGAAGCCCTGACGACCCCCATGCTGCACTGCGGTTTTAGCAGGAGGTCCCGTCATGTCCCCCACGCTGTTGCCCGCCGCATTGCTACCCTCGCAGATCCCGCTCGACACCGACGGCAACGATCCCGCACTGCCGCCCAGCTTGCCGTTCCTGCATCTGTGGACCGGTCCGGATGGCAACAGCCGCCTCAATCCCTCGCAGTTGCCCGGCTTCGGCAGCAAGAGCGTGGGTGGCGGGGCGGCACCACAGTGGCTGCGGCCGTTCCCGGGCGAAGTGCTCGGCATCCAGTTTGCGGTGCTGCCGGTGGGCTGGGTAGGCGACTGGCACGAGAGCCCGCACCCGCAATGGGTGATCCCGCTGCGCGGCCGCTGGTTCATCGAAACCGGCGACGGCACACGGGTGGAAATGGGGCCTGGCGACATCCACTTCGGCCAGGATCAGGGCACCACCGATCAGCGTGGCCACCGCTCCGGCCAACTGGGCGATGAGCCTTGCCTGCAGATGATGGTGCAATTTGCGCAATCGCCTGGGGCCGCCACTGCGCATCCGTTCGGGCATCCGGCGCCACGTTGATGGATAGCTACTGCCGCGTTCGCGCACCCGGCGCTGCCCAGCCAGCCGATTGCCCGCCACCCACCACACAGCACGCAGCCCTGGCTGCGCGGCTGGGTGACTCGCGCCTGCAGACCCTCTACGACCAGGCCACCTGGAGCGAGGGCCCGGCCTGGTGGCAGGCGCAGCGCACCCTGGTATGGAGCGATGTGGTGGGCCGCCGTGTGCTGGGCTGGCGCGAGGACGGCGCGGTGGATGTGCTGCTGGATGCGACCGCGTTCACCAACGGCAATGCCGTGGATGCGCAGCAACGGCTGGTGCATTGCGAACACGGGCGCCGCGCCATCACCCGCAGCGACGGCGACGGCCAGGCGCACGTGCTGGTGAGCCGCTTCGAGGGCAAACGGCTCAATTCGCCGAACGATCTGATCGTGGCGCGCGATGGCGCGATCTGGTTCACCGACCCGCCCTTCGGCCTGCGCAAGCCCAGCCAGGGCTGCCCGGCCCCGCAGGAACTGGACCATCACGGCGTCTACCGGCTGCCGCCCGATGGCGGCGCATTGCAATGCATGACCACGCTGGACCACCCCAACGGGCTGGCGTTCTCGCCCGACGAACGCGTGCTGTACGTCTCGCAGACGCCCGAAGGCGGCCCGGGTGAGCCGGAGATCACCGCCTTCGACTGGCACGATGGCGCACTGCACAACCAGCGTCGGTTCGCGGTGGTGCCGGAAGGCCTGGCGGACGGCTTCTGCGTGGACCGCCACGATTGGCTGTGGAGCAGCTCCAGCGCCGGCGTGTGCATCTTCGACCGCGATGGGCAATGGCTCGGCCTGGTGCCCACGCCGGCAACGGCCTCCAATTGCACGTTCGATCTGGAACAGCGGCGGCTGTTCATTACCGGCGGCAGCGCGCTGTGGCTGCTGGAGCTGCCGCAATAAGCCTTGCGAGTCTGGCCATTGCACTGCATACGGGCCGCAGCCTCGTGTGGCGTGGCGAGAGCTTGCCGGGTTGCCACCCGCGGGTCGGCGCTTGACCCGGCAACGTTCAGGCAATAAAAAAGCCCGCTTGCAGCGAACTGCCAGCGGGCTTTGCTCCCTCCCCCACGTCGGGATGCAGGATCATAGTGCGCGCCCCGAATCCGACTTGCACGCTGCACTGCAAAACAACACCAGACAGTACAGAACTGGCCGGAGTTTCTTCACGCGGTGATGGCGCTGCTGCGGTCACCGCAGCAGATCGGGCTGGGCCTGATACCACTGCGGGGCGTGCAGCAGATGCCATTCCGGCGTGTCGTTGCGCAGCCCCACTGCCGCACTCAACACACCCCAGCGCGCGAGCAGGCTGCCGCTGCGCTGGCTGCCCTGCAGACGCAAACGCGCATCCACCTGGAAGCGATCGTTGCGTGCCTGCAAGCGATCGATCACCACGGTCTCGCCTTGCCACTGCGCACGGGCAGTCACTTGTGCCTGCCCTGCATCCACCAGGCGCAACATCCAGTTCGGGATCGAGCGATCGCGTGCGTACAGCGCCATCAAAAACGCCAGATCGCGCACCTGGATGCGCACGCGTCCATCCACGCCGATCGGCTGCCGCCATTGCATGCGCGTGTTCTCCAGCGCGATGCGCGCCCACCAGCCATCGCGCCGTTGTCCATCGGGCCCGGTGAATCCGACATTGCGCAACTGGATGGTGCTGGCATCGAGACTGAATTGCTCCGCACGCAGATCGCCGCGTTGCAGGCGCAGATCGGCATCCACATCGCCGCGCAACGCCAGCCCGGCAAACTGCAGGCGCGCCGCACGCGCGCCGATGCGCAGGCCGCCCTTGCCGATGCGGCCGCCCGGCTCGATCTGCAGATCGCCGCTAAGCACTCCGTTGCCACCATCGAAATGCAATTGCTGCTGCGGCAGATAGCGGTTGTAGGCACGCAGGTCCGGCACGCGTGCATTGGCAAAGGTCAGGTGCGCACGCGTGGCATCGCGCAGGGTGGTCAGGTTGCGGGCGTCGGCGCGCGTCTGCAGGTCCAGGCGCAGATCGCGGCCTTGCACGAACGGGCGCGCTGGTGACTCGCCATGAGCGATTGAAAACTGCTGCATCTGCAACGCGAGTGCAGGCAGCAGTTGACCGTTTGCATCGGCGTCCACGCGCAGATCGGCACTGGCTTGCCCGTCGATCGCATGCCCCATCACCCCGACATGCGCGCGCACATGCGGCACCTGCAGGCGGCTGCCGGCACCGAGCTGGCCACGCGCGATGCGCAAATCCGCATCCACCAGGCCATCGCCTTCCAGCGTGAGCCAGTCCACATCGGGAAACAGCGCGGGGATCCAGCTGAGCGAGGCCAGCTGCCAATGCAGCCGCGCATGCCCGGAGGTGCGCGGCAGCAGGCTACGCATGGATTGCAAGGGCAATTGGCGGCCCTGCACGCGCAGGTCCGCATCCAGCGTGAGCCCGGCATCGGCCGCTTCCGGCATCCGGATGCTCAGACGCATGTTGTCGTCCACCTGCAGCTGCGCAGCCAGCTCGCCCAGCACTGCTGCCGGAGTGCGCGTGCTGTCGTGCAATGGCGCCCGCCAATGCAGCTGGCTACCCGGCTGCAATGCGCCGCGTGTCCAGCGCAGTTCGCCATCGGCACGTCCCTTGCCCGGGCGCGTGGCAACCGTGTGGCGGCCCTGTGCCGTGCGCGTGACATCCAGCGCCGCAGTGTCGCCATGCACGGCCACCAATGCGTCTGTCAGTTGCAACAGCGCAAGCCCGCGCGCCTGATCGGCCGCATGCCGCGCAATGCTGGCTTCGAGCCGCAGCTGACCATTGCGCAGCACTTCGGTCTCGGCCCAGCGCACCCGCGCCTTGTCGAACGCAGCGCGCGACGGAAACACTTCCAGCGGCCCGCCGCGCAATTGCTTGAACAGGCCAAGCTGCAACTGGCCATCGCCCTCGATCTGCAATTGCCGCAGCGACAGCGCGTGCACCTGCTGCGCCTCGATGCGGTCGAATTGCAGGGTCCAGGCAGGCCTGGCGCCTTGGGTGACGGCTGGCGAACTGCTGGCTGAGGTGGTGGGTGTTGCAGTGGCTGATGCAGTTGCTGCTGGCGCCTTGGCTGATGCCGATGCCGCGACCGGCGTCGCGCTTGCTGATGGCGCTGCAGCGTGCGACGGGCTCGCAGTCGCGTACGACGAAGTGGTTGTTGCGGTTGCGGCCAGGGCGCCAGGCTCAGCGGTGCCCGCCACGGCCGGGCCTGATGTGGGGTCTGGCATCCTGCCTGCCCGCTGCGCCCGCGACGGCGCGGCCGGCCGCGTGGCACTGGCTGCATCCGGAACGGCCGTTGCCGCCTGCAGGCCGGCGCGCACACCTTGCACCTGCAGGTGTGGCACCAGCAATTGCCGTTTCAGCAGCGGCAGCAGACGGATCTGTCCGCTCATGCGTCGGGCGCTGACATCCCAGCGGTTGCGCGTGGACTGGCCGTGCAGCGCCACGTCCCAGAGCACGAGCCGCCCCGGCCACCAGGTGACTGCGGGCCCCCAATGCATCGCGAACTTGTCCGGCGTGCGATTGAGCGCTGCCGGGCCGAGCGGCGTGTTGAGCAGCAGATTGCCGAGCACCAGGTAGCTGGCATACAACGCGATGGCCACCAGGATCGGCCAACGCAGTACGGCGGGCGCTGCGCGCCAACGGGCGCGGACGGGCATCGTCATGACGGCAGGCTCCTGAAGACCGCGCACGCGGCGCCGCGCAGTGTGCCAAGCCGGCCGTGAGCGCGGCGCGCAACCACCTCATGCGCCTCATACGCGTGGTGCGCCTCATGCGCGTGATGTGCTGGGTGTGCTGGGTGTACTCGATGTTCGGTGTGCTGGATGTACCAGCAGTGCGACTGTCAGCGGGTACGCCTTGCAACGGCGCACAGAACGTCCGGATCCATCGTCGGCCAACCAGTCCGCAGCGTTCCGGGCGCCCTCCCGCGATCCAGCACCACATCTCCGCGCACCCTACTCCATCTCTGCAGCGTGCTTACCCGACGGCGCTCACCGCGCTTGTCAGCGCGTGCTCGACGTGCTTTTGGACACCGGTGGCAACAAGCCCGGCTGTTTGTCGTACCACTCGCGTGCGCCGGCCAGATGCCATTGCCGCTGCTTGCCATCGAGCTCGATACCGGCACCCAGCACGCCCCAGCGCAGATACAGATCGCCGCGGCGCTGGTCATCGTCCAGCGCCAGCCGTGCCCGCAAGGACAGACGCGCGTTTTCCGCATGAAGGTCGTCCACCGTCAGTTGCTGCTTGCGCCAGCGCACGCGCCCGGTGGCATCCAGTTCGCCGGAATCCAGCAAGCCCAGCACCCAGCGCGGGTAGTCTGCGCGCTGCGCGAACACCGAGAGCAACGGCGCGATATCGCGCATGCGAATGGCCGCATCGGCATCCACCTGGAACGGTGCGTCGGCCTGGATGGTACCGGCACCGACCTGCAGTTCGCCCCACCAATTGGCATCGCTACCATCGTCGCCCACGCGCATATTGCGCAGGCGTACCCGCGTACCGCTGAGGTCGAAGAACTTGTTCTTGAAATCGGCGCGTTGCAGCCTGGCCTGCAACTGCGCATCGCCACGCATCTGCACGCCAGCCACTGCCAGGTGCGCGCCCTGCCCCCGCAGATTCGCATGCCCGTTGCCAACCTCGCCGGATGCATTGAGCGCCACATCGCCGGTCAGGCTGCCGCTGCCACCGAGCAGGCGCACGTTGTTGCCGGGCAGGTAGCGGTTGTAGACGGTCAGGTCGGGCACACGCGCATCGCTGAAACGCAGCTGCGCCTTGAGCGTCTCACTCAAGCGGGCCAGTTCGGCATCGCCATGCATCGCCAGCTGCAGATCGCGGCCATCCAGCAAGATCTGTTTCGGCGCGTCGCGCGGCGCCGCCTTGAACGTGGGAATGCTGACGTCCAGATGCGCCTGCGGCGTGGCGGCATCATCGATGCGCCCGTGCGCCTTGGCGATGCCTGCCAGGCGCGTGTCGAATACCTGCGCCACGGCCTCGACACGCGGGATATCCAGGGTGCTGCCACTGGTCAGCCTCCCCTGCGCAAGACGCAGATCCGCTTCGACCAGACCGCCGCCTTCTAGCTGAAACCACGGCTTGCGCACGAACAGCTCGGCGATCCAGTTCAAGGATTCGAACTTCCAGCGCCCGCGCACCTGACCCGACAGACGCGGCAACACCTGCGCCGGTTGCTCGAACGGAATGCTGCGCCCGGCGATCCGTAGATCGGCCTGCAGTTCGCTACCGGTCGTGTCGTCGCGCGGCAGGCGTGCCTGCACGCGGATGTCGCGCGCCACATCCAGCTGCAATGCCAGCATGCCGCGGTCGGTGGCACCGACGCCGGCCAGCAACGGCAGCCGCCACACCGCGTGGCTGCCCGGCTGCAGGGCACCGCGGTCCAGGGTGATGTCGGCCTCCACGCGCGCAGCAGACGGCCCGCTGCGGATATCCACGTGCGGCGCACCGGTATCGATCTTCAGCGCCACCGTCGCGGCCTTCAACTGCAGGCGCGCGTGGGTGATCCCGAGCTTGCGCAGGCCCGGCGCCTGGTCGCGGTAGTGGCGCGGAAACTGGAACTGCGCGTCCACCTCGGCACCGTTGAACACCTGCACACCGTCGTAGCTGACCACCGCGTCGCTGAAGCCCGCTTCGGACGGAAACAGCTCCGACGGCCCGCCCTTGAGTTGCTTCAGGAAGCCGACCGTGCCGTGGCCATTGCCGGCGATCAGTAGCTTGCCCAGGCGCGCACTGCGGATGCTGTTGCTGGTGATCGCATCGAAGCGCAGCGTCCAGCCGGTATCGCCGCGCGGCGGCGGCGGGATGGGCGTGTCGGCGGTCTCCACCTCGGCGCTCAGGCCGGTGGCGTGCAGCCACGGCAGACGCACCTCGCGCCGGAACAGCGGCAGCAGCGCCACCCGCGCATGTGCGCGGTCGGCATGGAAGACGTACACGGTGCGATTGGCCTGCCCGCGCATGCGCACGTTCCAGGCCATCACCTGGCCCGGAAACAGCGTCAGCGCCGGGCCGGTCTGCATGGTGAACTTGTGCGGCTGCCGGTTGGTGGTGGCATCGAACAACGGCGTGTTGAGAAACATGTTACCGGCCAGCAGATACAGCGCGTAAAGCACCAGCAACACGCACACTGCAACACGCCACGGCCGGGGCCAGCGCTGGAAGCGATCGCGAACAGAGGGCATGGGCGCAGGCAGGCAGGAATCTGTCGCCACTATCGCGGTTGGGCCGGCGGCGACGCGTGAACACTGGACGCGACGCGTGCCGGCGGGGTGAGCGGCGCAGCGGATGGATGCTCCGCAGCGAGCGGCGCCAGGCGCCGACAGCGGTCGCGCTCGCCGGCACTTCCCCTCCGGAAGCGATCGCGGGGACTGCGCCGTGCGCTTGGCCATTGCACCAAGGTCGCACCCCGGCCGCTGCCTGCAGCGGCGATAATCGCGCTCCCCCTGTTGCCGCCGTGCCTGCCCTATGTCCGACGAACGCATCCTGTACGCGCCGCTGCGCGACCGACTGGTGTCTGCCGACGCGGCCGCCGCGCTGATCCAGCCTGGCGAAACCGTGGCCATGAGCGGTTTCACCGGCTCCGGCTATCCCAAGGCCGTGCCGATGGCGCTGGCGCAGCGCATCGAGGCGGCGCACCTGCAGGGCCAACCGTTCCAGATCAAGTTGATGACCGGCGCCTCCACCGCGCCCGAGCTCGACGGTGCGTTGGCCAAGGCCGACGGCATCGCCATGCGCATGCCGTTCCAGTCCGACCCGGACGCCCGCCAGCGCATCAACGCCGGCACGCTGGATTACATCGACATCCATCTCAGCCACGTGGCGCAGCACGTGTGGTTCGGTTTTTACGGACAGATCGACACCGCAGTGGTGGAAGTGTCGGGCATCCGCGCCGATGGCAGCCTGGTGCCGTCCACCTCGATCGGCAACAACAAGACCTGGCTGGACCTGGCCAGCAAGGTCATTGTCGAGGTCAACGATTGGCAGCCGGCCGGCCTGGACGGCATGCACGACATCTACTACGGCACCGCCCTGCCGCCGCAGCGCAAACCGATCCCGCTGCTGCATGGCGACGACCGCATCGGCGAGCCGAGCCTGCGCTGCGACCCGGCCAAGATCGTGGCGGTGGTGCGCACGCATGGGCCGGACCGCAACAGCCCGTTTGCCGCTGCCGACGACAACAGCGAACGCATTGCCGAGCACCTGATCGAGTTTCTGCGCCATGAAGTGCGCAAGGGCCGGCTGCCGGCCAACCTGCTGCCGCTGCAGTCGGGCGTGGGCAATATCCCCAACGCGGTGCTGGCGGGGCTTGCACGCAGCGGCTTCCGCGATCTGGAAGCGTTCACCGAGGTGATCCAGGACGGCATGCTCGCGCTGCTGCGCGATGGCGTGCTGCGGTATGCCTCCTGCACCGGCTTTGCGCTCAGCCCGGAAGGCAACGAAGAGTTCAAGCGCAATATCGCGTTCTACCGGCAGCGCATCGTCATGCGCACGCAGGAGATTTCCAACCACCCGGAGCTGGTGCGCCGGCTCGGCTGCATCGGCATGAACGGCATGATCGAGGCCGACCTGTACGGCAACGTCAATTCCACCCACGTGATGGGCAGCCGCATCATGAACGGCATTGGCGGTTCTGGCGATTTTGCGCGCAATGGATTTCTGTCGATCTTCCTGAGCCCCAGCATCGCCAAGGCCGGCAGCATTTCATCGATCGTGCCGATGGTCAGCCATGTCGATCACACCGAGCACGATGTCTCGGTGATCGTCACCGAGCAGGGCCTGGCCGATCTGCGCGGCCTGACCCCCAAGCAACGCGCGCGCCAGCTGCTCGATCACTGCGTGCACCCGCGCTATCGCGATGCGTTGGAAGACTATGTGGCACGCGCCAACCGCGACAGCTACGGCAAGCACACCCCGCACCTGTTGCCCGAGGCATTGGCGTGGCACCAGCGCTGGCTGGACAGCGGCGACATGCTGGGCTGAGAGGTTGCACGTCGATAGACGAGGTAACGCGCAGTGCCGTGGGGCTAGAGCCTGTTCGCCACGGAGATCGATGCGGCCGACTCGACGTGCGCTGCAGTCGTTGATCTGGCAGCGAAAAGCGCCATGGCTGCGGCCCGCGCGACGAATGCGGGCGGCGGTCTAACGCCTTGCTGGGCGCCATTGCCTGCGGTGGTGTCGTTGCGGCCGGTCAGCGCTTTCGACACTTCATGTCTGCCTGCGCTACGCAGCGACATTCGCAGGCCACGCGCGTGGGCGATAACGGCTGCACCGCTCGCTGGCGGTGCAGAACGGTGCTCTGGCTCCTGGCTGCCGCAGCGACGGGTCACCAGTGGGTGGTGGTGTTCACCACGCCGGGCCGGCTCCCTGCGCCGGCCCGGCGTTTTTTTGTCTGGTCTGGTCGCACGGGATTGGATGGGTGACCCCGCCACGTCGTTCGGCGGCAGCGCACTCCGTCAGCATCGGCCCGTTCTCCACCACCCGGCTCACGCAGCCTCGGCAATCCGCCTTGCGCGGCGTGCGCGCACTGCCGTTGCCAGGCGTTCGAGCACCTGCACCGATGCGTCCCAGCCCAGGCAGCCGTCGGTGATGCTCTGGCCGTAGGTCAGTGCGCAGCCGGGGACCAGCTCCTGGCGGCCGCCAACCAGGTGGCTCTCCACCATCACCCCGACGATGCGCGTCTCGCCACCTTCCAGCTGCAGCGCGATGTCGTCGACCACCTTGGGCTGGTTGTCCGGATTCTTGCCGCTGTTGGCGTGGCTGGCATCGATCATCAACCGCGCCGGCAACCCCGACTTGTTGAGCACCTGGCTGGCCGCATCCACGCTTGCCGCATCGAAGTTGGGCACCTTGCCGCCACGCAGGATCACATGGCAGTCCGGATTGCCCGCCGTTGCCGCCACCGCGGTGTGGCCGTCCTTGGTCACCGCCAGGAAATGATGCGGATGCGAGGCCGCGCCCACGGCGTCCACCGCAATCTTGACGTCGCCGCCGGTGCCGTTCTTGAAGCCCACCGGGCACGAGAGCCCGGAGGCCATTTCGCGATGCACCTGGCTCTCGGTGGTGCGTGCGCCGATCGCGCCCCAGGCCACCAGGTCGGCGATGTATTGCGGCGAAATGATGTCCAGAAATTCCACACCCGCCGGCAGGCCGAGGTTGTTGATATCGCGCAGCAATCCGCGCGCCACCCGTAGCCCCTTGTTGATCTGGAAGCTGCCGTCCATCTCCGGGTCGTTGATCAGCCCTTTCCAGCCGATGGTGGTACGTGGCTTCTCGAAATACACCCGCATCACGATCTCCAGCGCATCGCCGAACTGGTCGCGTAACGGGCGCAGGCGTTGCGCGTACTCCATCGCAGCCACCGGGTCGTGGATCGAGCATGGCCCGATCACCACCGCCAGGCGGTCGTCGCGCCCGTGCAGGATCTCGTGCAGCGCGGCACGCGAGTTGGTCACGGTGTCGGAGGCGCGCTCATCGCATGGCAGCAGCGACAGCAGCTGCGAAGGCGGTGCAAGGGCTTCGATCTTGCGGATACGCAGGTCATCGGTCACAGGCGGCATAACAGTGTCTCGTTGGGCGGTGTTGCATCAGGGAGCCAGGCATTGCGGCAACAAAAAAGCCGCCAGTGTGCGCTGGCGGCTTTTCGGGAATGCTGCTGAAGTGTCCTTCAGGGTGAGCGCACTCCTTCCTCCGCCAGCGGCATCGGAAAACCGTAGTACCAAAAATAAAACTGGCTGCGGGGTGCGTTCATGGGATGCATTGATACCACGCACTTTTGCGCGTTGCCACTGTTTCATCGGCAACGGACGGGCGCGCCGACGCAATCGACAGGTACTGCAGTAGAGCGGCGGACGCATGGCGCCAACGTGCTGGTCAGGGCCGCGTGGCGCAAACCGATCGGGGGTGCGGCGGTCGTGCCTTCCGCAGAGCAGCCGTGTCATGCGCTGTTGTACTGCGTGCCCGGCGCAATGCGATCGTTGCGCCGGCATGGAGGTGCACCTGCTCTGAAACCGGACGCGATGAAGGCAGGCTGCGCCGGCGCACGGCAGACCCCCCGCGACGTTCCAGATCAGCTCCCTGCGGCAAGCGGAGACGCACACCGATCTCGCAGCTTCCATCGCTGCATGCGCGTGACTCGCCTGGCGTTTCTGGCGCTGTCCAGCGCCGTGCAGGCGCTGCGGTCCGGCCCCCCGAGGCCAGCTCAAGGGGGCACCGAACGTATCGTTTCATTTTTAATGCATCATCTTTCCCTGAAGTTAAAATTATCGATACAAGTCAGTTATTTGCGGCGCCATCCGCCCTAATGTATCGTTTCACCAATCGTTTCATCGCTGATCCGCATGCCACAGCCCGATGCCATAGAACGCCTGGTCACCACGTTGCGCATCGACGGCCCGCTGCGCGGCGCCGAACTCGCGGCGCGGTTGGGGGTGAGCAAGGCAACCCTTTCGCGTCTGGTTGCCGCTGCAGGAACGGCGGTGCGGCGCTACGGCAGCGCACGCGCCACCAGTTACATCGCCACAGGCGCGGTGCGCGGTGAGCGCGCCTGGCCGCTCTACCGCATCGACAGCCATGCCCGCGTCGTGGCGCTGGGCCAGCTGCATGCACTCCATCGCGACCACTTCTTCGTGGAGCTGCTGCAGGACAACCCCGTGCTCCTGCATCCGCCGCTGCATCTGGGCGAGTTCGCGTCGCTGCCCTGGTTTCTGGATGACCAACGCCCGCAGGGATTTCTCGGGCGCAACCTGGCACATCGCATCTCCGGGCCGTTGCGGCTGCCCGAAAATCTCACGCTGTGGTCGCCCAGTGACGCGCTCATCGCACTGCTGTCCGATGGTCACGACCAGCTCGGCGACCTGCTCGTGGGCGAGCAGGCGCTGGCGCGCGCACTGTCGTCGATCGACCAGCCTGATGACATCGACATCCACGCGCGCCCGCAGGCCTATCTTGAGCAGGCCGATGCCGCACTGCGCGGTGAAGACGTCGGCTCGTCCGCTGCAGGCGAGCAGCCGAAGTTCACCGCGGTGCTGCGCGAAGAGGGCGTGTACCGCCCGGTCATCGTGAAGTTTTCCGACCGCATCGATCACCCTGCCGGGCGCCGCTGGGCGGACCTGCTGCAGATGGAGCACCTGGCCAGCCAGGTGCTGCTTGCCGGTGGCATTGCTGCGGCAACGACGCAGCGGCTGCAGGCAGGCGAGCGCGTCTTTCTCGAATCCACACGCTTCGATCGCACACCGACGTTGGGCCGACGCGGTTTTGTTTCGTTGATGGCGATCTACGCCGCGTTCTATGGGCAGTCGGAGCTGGGCACCTGGCGCGCGCTCGCGCCGCTGCTCAAGCGCGATGGTTGGCTGAGTCCGGAAGATGCCGAGCACCTGGAGGTGATCAGCTGGTTCGGCGCGCTCATCGGCAACACCGACATGCACCTGGGCAACGCAGCACTGATCCTTGCCGACACGCTGCCATTGCGGCTTGCACCGGTGTACGACATGTTGCCGATGGCGCTGCGGCCGGCATCCAGTGGCGAAATCGTGCCCAGGGACATCGAGATCCCGGCGCCCACGGTCGGGCAGTTTGCGCAGTGGCGGCGCGCCGCAGAGATGGCCGAACAGTTCTGGCAGCGCTGCATCGACGACGACGCCTTGAGCGATCAGATGCATGGCATCGCCACGCGCGCGTTGGCGAGCCTGCGCCACACCGCGGCGCGTCTTGCCTGATGACGCGTTTGCGCCAAGCGTGCCACCGCGACGCGCCGCTGCACGCCACGGCAACGAGGCCGTGGCGTGCCACGCGGCAAACCTTACTCAAAACGTAAACACGTACTCCGCCGCCACTTCACGGCCGATGGGATTGAACAAGGTGGTGTTGTAGAAGCCGTAGCCGTAGAAGCGCTCCTTGTTTTCGTAGCCCACTTCGTTGAACACGTTGTTGACATAGAAATTGACCTTGGCATGGTCGGTGATCTTGTAGCCGGTGCTCAGGTTCCAGTAGATCGCCGGGCCCACGCGGCCGAAGTAACGTTTGCTGGTTTCGCCCAGATGCACGTTGGCGGTATCGGTCACCAGGCACTCGTCGGAGGCGCTGGGTTGATAGCCGTCGTCGAAGCGGGCGCAGGTGCCCCAGTTGACGGCGCGCATCGAGCCGAGCCGGCGGAAGTACACCGTCCAGTCCCAGGCGCCGCCGTTGTCCCAATGCACGCTGCCGCGCACACGGCTGCGCACGCGTTCGTCGCGGCGGTTCTCGTCGCTGTCGGTGCGGTAGATCTGCTCGCGGTAGGCAATCAGATTGTTGTAGTCCAGCGACAGCTGGAAGTTGCCCCAGCCTGCAGTGGCAAGGCGGTATTTCAGCGCGGCATCGATGCCGGAGGTTTCCATCTGCGCCAGGTTGATCGGGCCGCGCTCGATGCTGGCCAGGGTGCCGTCGGCATTGCGCGTCACCCGCGAGGTGATGGTGTCGCAATAGCCCGCGCCGCCCGGATTATTCCAGGCGCCACCGCTGATGGTGGTGCCGGTGCGGCAGCCGGCTTCGGCTGACAGGATCTCGTCGCGATCCAGGTCCTTGATCATTTCCTCCAGCTGGATGCGGTAGTAATCTACGCTCAACGACAGCCCTTGTGCGATGTCCCACACCACGCCACCGGTGAACGAGCGGCCGGTTTCCGAGCGCAGATCCGGGGTGCCGCGACGGTTCACATCCACGGTGTAGAAGATGTTGTTGTTCTCGTCGTTGCAGCCGCCGGTGAGGTAGGCGCCGGAGGAAATGCAGCGGTACTGGTCGATCACCGTCTGATTGGCGGAACTGGGTTCGCCCAGCACGTAGTGCATGTCCGGTGCGCGGAAGCTGGTGGCCACGGTACTGCGCACCAGCAGGCTTTCCACCGGCCGCCATTCCAGGCCCGCGCTCCAGGTGGTGTCGCTCTGCGTGCCGACATCGGTCGGAATCGCGGCAGACGAGCGATAGTTGCCGTAGCGGTCGTAACGGCCGGCCACATTCGCGCTCAATGTGGAGAGCAACGGAATCTGGAATTCCAGCCCGGCCGAACTGCGCATGCGTTCGCCGCCGCCGCTGTCCACCACGTCCACCGGGTAGCATTCGTTGGCGCATGGGTCCGGCGAGAGTTGATAGCCCTGCTTGGCGACTTCGGCCACGGTGGCAAAGCGGATCGGCCCGGCCCAGCCCTGCACCACATCGCCGCTCAAGCTGAAACTGGCTTGATTGACCCACGAATACGCCGAGTTGTGCGACTTGGCCACCAGGTCGTCGTACTGGTTCGACGACAGCGGCGAGTACAACCGCGCTTCGTTGATCGCATAGATCGGCGCGCCATCGGCGGCCGTGCCGACGGGGCTGCCGAGGAAATAGTCAGTGGCACGTGCGGTATCCACGGTGCGTACGTATTCGTCCACCGTGTAGCGCGAGCGGCCCACGCTCAGCTCCCAATCGAAGCGGTCGGCCCACACGCCGCGCAAACCGGCGCTCAGATCCCAGGACTGCTCCTTGTTGTAGTTGGCCAGCCGGTCCCAGCCGCCGGCTTCGCGCCGGGTGAGCTGACGGATCAGGTTCAACGAGCGACCAGTGGCCGCATCCTGAAACGGGCCCAGATAGGCGTACGGCGGGTCGTAGGTCCAGCGGCCGATGCTGCGGTTGGCCGAGAGCGTGGCCCAGGCTTCGGTGGCCTCGCCGAACTTCCAGGTGCCGTAGAGATAGGCCGAATAATCTTCGCTGCCGGTCACCAGGCCCCAGTCGCCGTAGTCGCGCGCCACGCCGCAATAATTGCCGGCATTGGCGAGCGCGCCGGTGTTCTGGTTGTAGCTGAGGCGCTGCCCGTCGATGAACTCGCCGCCGAAGCGCGCGCAGGTGCCCGCAGGTGGTGCCAGGCGCTCGTTGGTGTTGGCATCGACCAGGCTCAGGCCGGTGAACGGGTTGAAGCCGTACAGGCGATTCTGGCCGGTCCAGTTGGAATAGGACATGTCGTCCGAATCGTCCATCTGCGGGCGATCGCGCCCGCTCAACGGGTCCCGCCTGGTGGCCTGCAGCGCGTAGGTCAGGCTCCAGTTCTCGCCGGTGCGCCCGCCTGCCCAGGACACGTCGAAACTGTCGCGCCCCCCTTCGGTGGCGGTGCCACCACGCAGCCGCACCTGGTCACCCTGATAGTCGCGCTTGAGGATCACGTTGATCACGCCGGCCACCGCGTCGGAGCCGTAAATGGCCGATGCGCCACCGGTGAGGATGTCGATGCGCTCCACCGCTGCAGAGGGAATATTGCTGTAGTTGGAAAAGTTGCTTTCGCCGCCGTACGGCAGCGGGTAATCGGCCACGCGGTGGCCGTTGACCAGCAGCAGGGTGCGGCCCGGGCCGAGGTCGCGCAGATTGATCGGCGAGGCGTTGGGCGTGTGCGAGCCCCACTGCGTATCGGCTTCCACCGAGCCTTGCTGATTCATGCTGTTGAGCACGTCGTAGACGGTGGCAAACCCTTCCTGCTGGATCTGCTGCGCCGAGATGGTGACCACCGGCTGGGCGCCTTCGACCTGCGCGCGCTTGATGCGCGAACCGGTGACGCTGACCGCATCCAGGGTGGAGGTGGCGCGCGGTGTATCCGGCTCGGTTTGCTGGGCCATGAGCGGTGGCGCGACGGCAGCCGTCAGCGCTAAGGACACGGAAATCGACAAGGCAAGACGATGACTGCGGCAGTTCATAAGATCCCCGGGAGAAGCCGGACGTGGCCGGCGTGGCAGTGCACTGCAACGACGTCCGCCAGCGATGCATGCACCGCTGCCCCTTGTCCGATGGCCCCCCGACCGCTCGGCGCAAACGCCTGCGCGAACGACGCTAGAACTGCGATGACATCGGTGTCAACACATTGTCACGCAAGTGTGATTGACGTCGCGATCTGCGAGCTTTTGCGATGGTGAACACGGTTGGGGCCGCGAGCTGGCTGCGCGGGCCGCATCGACCTTGCGTAGGAGCGCACCCGGGCGCGACTGGGGCGTTATCGGTGAAGCCGTTCGCGCCCAGGTGCGCTCCTACGGGTCATGGGGGACTGTGTGGTCATGCCTGCGCAGGATTCGACACGGTTAAGGCCGCGAGCTGGCTGGGCGGGCCGCATCGACCCTGCGTAGGAGCGCACCCGGGAGCGACTGGGGCGTTATCGGTGAAGCCATTCGCGCCCAGGTGCGCTCCTACGGGGTCATGGGGACTGTGTGGTCATGCCTGCGCTGGATTCGACACGGTTGGGGCCGCGAGCTGGCTGCGCGGGCCGCATCGACCCTGCGTAGGAGCGCACCCGGGCGCGACTGGGGCGTTATCGGTGAAGCCGTTCGCGCCCAGGTGCGCTCCTACGAGGTCATGGGGGACTGTGTGGTCATGCCTGCGCAGGATTCGACACGGTTGGGGCCGCGAGCTGGCTGCGCGGGCCGCATCGACCTTGCGTAGGAGCGCACCCGGGCGCGACTGGGGCGTTATCGGTGAAGCCGTTCGCGCCCAGGTGCGCTCCTACCGGGCATGCGGTTTGCATGACCAGTGGAATGCGTGCGTCGGCCACCTGCTTCGGGCCGATCATCCCAGCAATCGCGTGCTGCCATCCAGCTCGTCGGACACAAAAAACCCCGCCTTGCGGCGGGGTCCTTTTGCACTGCAACAGCCGAAGTGGCGTGGATCAGAAATCCATGCCGCCCATACCGCCCATGCCACCGCCGGCCGGCATCGCCGGCTCGTCCTTCTTCGGTGCATCGGCCACCATGGCTTCGGTGGTGATCATCAGGCCGGCGATCGAGGCTGCGTTCTGCAGCGCCGAACGGGTGACCTTGGTCGGATCCAGGATGCCGAACTGCACCATGTCGCCGAACTCGCCGTTGGCGGCGTTGTAGCCGTAGTTACCGGTGCCTTCCTTGACCTTGTTCAGGATCACGGACGGCTCTTCGCCGGCATTGGCCACGATTTCGCGCAGCGGGGCTTCCATGGCGCGCAGGGCGATCTGGATGCCGTGGGTCTGGTCTTCGTTGGCACCGGTCAGGTTGCCGACGGCCACCAGCGCACGCACCAGGGCCACGCCGCCGCCCGGGACCACGCCTTCTTCGACGGCTGCACGGGTGGCGTGCAGGGCGTCTTCGACGCGGGCCTTCTTTTCCTTCATTTCGATTTCGGTCGACGCGCCGACCTTGATCACTGCAACGCCACCGGCCAGCTTGGCCACGCGCTCCTGCAGCTTCTCACGGTCGTAATCGGACGAGGTGTCTTCGATCTGGGTCTTGATCTGGCCGACGCGCGACTCGATCGCGGCCGAATCGCCGGCGCCATCGATGATCGTGGTGTTTTCCTTGGAGACCTGCACCTTCTTGGCGCGGCCCAGGTCCTTGATGGTCGCCTTCTCCAGCGCCAGGCCCACTTCCTCGGAGATCACGGTGCCGCCGGTCAGCACGGCCATGTCTTCCAGCATCGCCTTGCGACGGTCGCCGAAGCCCGGTGCCTTGACGGCCACGACCTTGACGATGCCGCGGATGGTGTTGACCACCAGGGTCGCCAGCGCTTCGCCTTCGACTTCTTCAGCCACGATCAGCAGCGGCTTGCCGGCCTTGGCCACGCCTTCCAGCACGGGCAGCAGGTCACGGACGTTGGAGATCTTCTTGTCGTGCAGCAGGATGAACGGGTCGTCCAGGTCGGCCGACTGGCTCTGCTGGTTGTTGATGAAGTACGGGGAGAGGTAGCCGCGATCGAACTGCATGCCCTCGACCACGTCCAGCTCGTTTTCCAGGCCCGAGCCTTCTTCAACGGTGATCACGCCTTCCTTGCCGACCTTCTGCATCGCTTCGGCAATGATGTTGCCGATCGACTCGTCCGAGTTGGCCGAGATGGTGCCGACCTGGGCGATCGCCTTGTCGTCGGTGGTGGGCTTGGAGATGTTCTTCAGCTCGGCGACGGCGGCCTTGACGGCCTGGTCGATACCGCGCTTGAGGTCCATCGGGTTCATGCCGGCGGCCACGGCCTTGGCGCCTTCGCGGATCAGGGCCTGGGCCAGCACGGTGGCGGTGGTGGTACCGTCGCCGGCGTTGTCGTTGGTCTTGGAAGCGACTTCCTTGACCATCTGCGCGCCCATGTTCTCGAACTTGTCAGCCAGTTCGATTTCCTTGGCGACGGAGACGCCGTCCTTGGTGATGGTCGGCGCGCCGAAGCTCTTCTCGAGCACGACGTTGCGGCCCTTCGGGCCGAGGGTTGCCTTCACGGCATTGGCAAGCACGTTGACGCCACGGACCATGCGGGTACGTGCGTCTTCACCGAAACGAATGTCTTTAGCAGCCATTGTCTGAAACTCCGGAATTTGAGATTGGGGATTGGGGATTGGCTAGAGCGGGTTCCGGGGGGATGCGGGACCAGCTGCGCGAAGCGCACTGACCAATCCCGAATCTCGACTCCCGAATCCCGCCGTCAACGGCTTCAGCCGATGACGGCCAGAATGTCGTCTTCGCGCAGCACCTTGTACTCGACGCCTTCGGACTTGTAGCTGCTGCCGGCGTACTGGCCGTAGATGACCTTGTCGCCAACCTTGACCACCGGCGCGCGCAGGCTGCCGTTGTCCAGGGGCTTGCCGGCGCCGATGGCGACGACTTCACCCTTGGTGGACTTTTCCTTGGCGGAGTCCGGGATCACGATGCCGCCGGCGGAAACTTCGTCGGCTTCGATCGGCTTGACTACAACGCGGTCGTGAAGCGGCTTGATGCTCATAGAGAAAGACCCTCTTAAGTGATTGATTGGTCTGGAAATTATCGGCGATGTTAGCACTCGCACATGACGACTGCCAGCACAGCGCGCGGAAAAAACCCGACAGAGCGGGTGCGGGCCAGAGATTGTGCTGCGCGGGCAGCTTTCAAGGGCTGGGCGTAAAAAATTTTTCGGCTGCGCGGTCTCATCCAGGGGCCAGGACGACTGCGGCGCACGGCCTGCGGGGCATCCCGGCGGTGCGCGTTGGCAGCGGCTACAGGGCCAACCATGCCAGCGGCCGTGCCCAGGCGCCGCCGCGCGAGCAGCAGCGCCGCTGATTCCCCGCAGCCACCTCATCCCGCTCATTACCAGGCGCGCATCCAGCCGCACTCTAGAAAAATGGAACCAGGTTCCACCGCTTGTCATGCGCACGCTCTACAGTCGGGATCGCATTCCCCGATCACAAGGAGCTGTCGATGAGGTTGCCGTCCCGTGTTGTGTCCCTGCGTTGCACCCTGCCCCTGGCCTGCGCGTTCGCGCTCAGCGCCACCGCCGCCAATGCGGCGGTCTTCATCAACGAACTGCACTACGACGACGCAGGCGCCTCCGGCGACAGCGGCGAAGGCGTGGAAGTGGTGGCCACCGCCGGCGAATCGTTGAGCGGCTACCGCATCTATCTGTACAACGGCAGCGCCCCAAGCGCAGCCACGGTCTACGCTAACACCGCGGTGCCGGCCGGCAGCCTGGTCAGCTGCGGCAGCCAGGTCCGCCTGGCCACCGTGAGCTACGCCAGCAACGGCGTGCAGAACGGGCCCAACGATGGCGTGGCGCTGGTCGACCCCAACGGGCAACTGGTGCAGTTCCTCAGCTACGAAGGCGCCATCACCGGCAGCGGCGGCCCGGCGGCCGGGGTCACCAGCCAGAATCTGCCGGTCAGCGAGAGCAACAGCAGCGCGGTCGGCAGCTCGCTGCAACTCACCGGCACCGGCAGCGCGGCAGCCAACTTCAGCTGGGCCGGCTCGGCGGCGCAGACCTTCGGCGCCTGCAACCGCAGCCAGACCTTCAACGGCAGCGGCGGCGGTGGCGGCACCACCGGTGCGCCGACGATCACCAGCACCACGCCGAGCCAGGGCGCCACCGGCTTCCCGGCGGCCGGCGACCTGGCGGTGGGCTTCAGCGAGGCGGTGACGTTGAGCGGCGGCGCGTTCGCGCTGAGCTGCGCCAGTTCCGGCAACGTGGCACTGAGCTACGCAACGACGGGCACCCGTTTCACCCTGTCCACCAACACCGCCCTGGTCGGCGGCGAGCGCTGCACGCTGGCCATCACCGCCAGCGCCATCCGCGATGCCAGCGGCCTGAGCCCGGCGGCCAACCAGTCCATCGCCTTCACCGTGGCCACCGCCAGCGGCGGCGCCACCGGCTACTACTCGCGGGTGAACACCACCAGCCCCAGCCAGCTGCGCTGCTCGCTCAACGCCACCATCCGCGGCCACACGGTCTACCCGTACAGCGGCACCGGCACCAATACCTGGACCATCCTGGAGATGGCCGACGAAGACCCCAACAACAGCGGCCGCATCCTGGACGCGTACCGCAACCGCAGCTACGCCAAGGTTAGCGACCGGGCCGGGACCGGCAGCGGGCTGACCTACAACCGCGAGCACACCTGGCCCAACTCGCTGGGCTTCGGCAGCGCCACCGGCGACCGCGGCCTGCCGTACGCGCCCTACACCGACACCCACATGCTGTACCTGACCGACACCACCTTCAACGCCGACCGCGGCAACAAGCCCTATGCCACCTGCACCAGCAGCTGCGGCGAGCGGGTGACCGAGGTCAACGACGGCAGTGGCGGCGGCAGCGGGCGTTACCCGGGCAATTCCAACTGGGTGCGCACGCCCGACGGCAACGGCGGCACCTTCGAAGTGTGGGGCCGGCGCAAGGGCGACATGGCGCGTGCGGTGATGTACATGGCCATTCGCTACGAAGGCGGCACCGATGCAGCCACCGGGCAGTCCGAGCCGGACCTGGAGCTCACCGACGACCGCAGCCGGATCGTGCAGACCTCGTCTTCGCCCGCGTATATGGGCCTGCTGTCCACGCTGCTGGCCTGGCATCAGGCCGACCCGCCGGACGATGCCGAACGTGCCCGCAACCAGGTGATCTTCAGCTTCCAGGGCAACCGCAACCCGTTCGTGGATCATCCCGAATGGGCCACTGCCGGCCTGTTCACTTCGGCCAAGCCGGCCAGCTGCCAGCTGGCCAACTGAGCTGCACCGGCCCGACGCGTGATGCGTCGGGCCGGTGGGGTTCGGTCACGCGGAAAAACGTACGGCACCTGATGGCGGCCAGGCGCCGGTGCCGACGGCGTGGGTCGCAGCAGGCGAAACGCCCTCGATCGGATCCGACGCCGCTGCTGAATACCGCGGGCGTGGCAATGCGTCGCCTCCGCACCGACATGCAGGCTTCCAAGATCGCCTTGCCAAGGATCCCGGCCTCCTCGCGCTGGGCGAAGTGACCGCCGGGTCACCGGCGCAATGCATCTCCCAACCGTTGTCGGCCGGTCTTGGCATCCGGCGCCGCGCTCCGCGCCACGGCAAGGTCGGCGCAGTGTGGCAGGTGCTCTACCGACCTCCCTGCGCAGCTGCACCGAGGCATGGGCACCCTGCCTACCGGCATTGCGAAGGCAGCGAAGTTGACGCCCTGTTCCGGAATCGGCGGTCGATCCCCCGCAGGCGGGGCATTACACTGCGCAGCTGCAATGAGCGCCTCTTCCCTCCATCTGTTGTTCAGCACCTGCCCGGATGCCGACAGCGCCGACCGCATCGCGCACGCCTTGCTGGACGAGCGCCTGGCCGCCTGCGTCACCCAGTTGCCCGGCGCGCAATCGCTGTACCGCTGGAACGGCGCCATCGAGCGCAGCACGGAAGTGCAGTTGCTGATCAAGACCTGGGAAGACCGCCTGCCCGACGCCATCGCGCGGCTGCAGGCGCTGCATCCGTATGAACTGCCGGAGGCGGTTGCTGTCCAAGCCAGCGCCGGGCTGCCGGCCTACCTCGATTGGGTCCGGGCCGACACCCGCAAGGAATCCTGACGTCCATGAAGTCTCTGTCCCGCTGGATCGCCCGCTGCGCGCTGCTGGCCGCCCCCTTGTTCGCCGCGCCGCTGGCGCTGGTGGCGCCACCCGCGCAGGCGGTCAGCGAGGCCGACCTGCTGCCGGTGGACCAGGCCTTCGCGCTGACCGCCCAGGCCGACAGCCGCGACAGCATCGGTCTTAACTGGAAGATCGCGCCGGGCTACTACCTGTATCGCCATCGCATCAGCGTCAAGTCCGGGCAGGGCTTTTCCGTTGGCGAACTGGCGCTGCCGGAGGGCGAGAGCAAGCACGACGAGTTCTTCGGCCAGGTGCAGACCTACCGCAAGCAGTTGCAGGCCACCCTGGCCGGCAGGGCAGAGCCGGCGCTGAAGACGGCGGTCCTGCAGGTGCAATACCAGGGCTGCGCCGATGCCGGGGTGTGCTACCCGCCGCAGCGGCGCGAGATCCGCGTCGCGCTGCCCGAGGCAGCGGCCGCCGGCGCGCCCACCGCCGCACCGCAACGCGAGAACCTGGGCGCACTGGTGCCGCGCGGCGCGTCGGGTCCGCGCCTGTTCGGCGCCACCGGCCAGGCCGCCGGCGTGGACGCGCTGCCGCTGCCGGCCGAGCAAGCCTTCACCTTCGAGGCCATCGTCGGCGACGGCAACAGCCTGCTGCTGCGCTTTACCCCGGCACCGGGCTATTACCTCTACCGCGACCGCACCTCGCTGGCCGTGGAAGGCAGCACCGGCGTGCGCACCGGGCTGCCGCGCTGGCCGCAGGGCAAGACCCACCGCGACGAACATTTCGGCGACGTGGTGGTGTATTTCGACCAGGCCGAAGTCACCCTGCCACTGCTGCGCGAGCGCGCCGAGCCGGCGCACGTGACCCTGGTGGCCACCTTCCAGGGCTGCCAAACCGACGGCATCTGCTACCCGCCGATGACCCGCCGCGTGGCGCTCGACCTGCCTGCCGGCACGGTCTCGCCGCAGAACCAGGCGCAGGCCGCGCCGCTGATGATTTCGCCGCTGGCCGCAGGGCAGACACCTGCCGACCCCGCGCCCGCCCAAGCCAGCGCCTCCGCGGCGCCGCCGGCTGCGAGTGCCGCGGCCGACAATCCGCAGCGCACCCAGCCGCCGCATACCGACAAGGGCCTGCTGGCGATGCTGGCGCTGGCCCTGCTCGGCGGGCTGGTGCTGAACCTCATGCCCTGCGTGCTGCCGATCCTGTCGCTGAAGGTGCTGGGGCTGGCGCACAGCGGCGAGAGCCGCAGCCATGCGCGCAGCCATGCCATCTGGTATTCGCTGGGCGTGCTGGTGTCGTTCGCCGCCATCGGCGGGCTGGTGATCGGCCTGCGCGCGGCCGGCCAGGCGGCCGGCTGGGGCTTCCAGCTGCAGCAGCCGTGGTTCGTGGCGGCGCTGGCGTACCTGATGTTTGCAGTGGGCCTGAGTCTGTCGGGGGTGTTCACGCTGGGCAGCAACCTGGGTGGCATCGGCCAGTCGCTGGCCGCGCGCAACGGGCCGCTGGGCGACTTCTTCACCGGCGTGCTGGCCTGCGTGGTCGCCAGCCCCTGCATCGCTCCATTCATGGGCACCGCGCTGGCCTATGCGTTCACCGCGCCGGCGCTGCTGGCGATGCTGGTATTCCTGGCGCTGGGCCTGGGCCTGGCGCTGCCGTTCCTGCTGATCGGCTTCGTCCCCTCGCTGGCGCGGCGCCTGCCCACGCCCGGCGCGTGGATGGAGACGCTCAAGCAGGTGCTGGCGTTCCCGATGTATCTCACCGCGATCTGGCTGCTGTGGGTGCTGGGCAAGCAGCGCGGCGTGGATGCGCTGGCGTTGATGCTGGTCGGTGCCACCCTGCTGGCGCTGGGCCTGTGGTGCTTCGAGCGCAGCCGCTGGAACAGCCATCGCACCGGCATGCGCCTGGCGGTGGTGATGCTGGTGCTGGCCATCGTGCCGGTGGTCGGCGTCACCCGCCTGCGGCTACCGGCGGCCACCGCCGCCAGCGAAGGCGCGGTGGCGTTCTCGCCGCAATTGCTGGACCGCCTGCGCGCCGACAACCGCGTGGTGTTCGTCAACATGACCGCCGACTGGTGCGTGACCTGCAAGGCCAACGAAAAGAACGTGCTGAGCAGTGCCGAATTCCGCGATGCCCTGCGCCGCGTCGATGCGGTCTACATGAAAGGCGACTGGACCAACGTCGACCCGGCCATCAGCACCTTCCTGGACCAGCACCAGGCCGTGGGCGTGCCGCTTTACGTGGTGTACGGCCCCGGTGCCCCACCGGCGATCCTGCCCACGGTGTTGACCGGCGCGATCACCGAGGACGCGTTGCTGCGCGCAGCGCGCTGAGGCGGCGGCTTCGACGCCCCAATGCGTCTGGAGGGGGGCTGCGCCGGCATACCTTGTGCCTTCGAGGCGATCCCAGGAACGTGTGCGCCTTGCTGTCACCGGCAGCCTGCCCGCTTGCCGGCGCCCCGCCTGACGCCGGACATGCCCACGACCATCATTTCGTCGCGTCCGAGCCCGCAGGCGATTAACTCGATAGCATCCAGCAATTGCTTTTTTTAGAAAGTCACCGCAGCGTGAAGCGCTTGCTCTCAGAGCGCATTTCTCAACATTTCTCACCGCGCGGTCACAGCACGATATTCGACTTTATGCTGTCGCCCCCTATCGGCGATGGCGACATAATGACCCCCACGTCCACCCGCACCCTTTTCGGCGCAGCATTGCTTCTTGCCGGCATTGCAGGCGCCGATGCAGCACCTGCGACGCCCGGCATTGCGATTGCTGCGGCCGGCACGGCCAACACAGACCCGTATCTCTGGCTGGAAGATGTCACCGACACAAAGGCGCTCGACTGGGTGAAGCATCAAGATGCACGCACCGAGCAGCAGCTGGCCGGCACTGCCGAATTCCAGCAACTGGAAACACGTATCCGTGAAGTCATGGATTCGGATGCGAAGATTCCCGACGTGCAGAAGATCGGCGACAGCTATTACAACTTCTGGCAGGACAGACAACACAAGCGCGGCATCTGGCGACGGACCACACCGGCCGAATACCGCAAGCCGTCACCGAAGTGGGAAACCGTGTTGGATCTGGATGCCCTCAACCAGAGCGAGGGCAAGGACTGGGCATGGCAGCACGAGGACATCAACTGTCTGCGTCCGGCCTATCGCCGCTGCCTGATCACACTGTCGCGCGGCGGTGCCGATGCCGATGTCACGCGCGAGTTCGATCTGATCGACAAACAGTGGGTGCAGGACGGCTTCGTCCGGTCCGAAGCCAAGGGTGAGCTCTCCTGGATAGACCATGACACCGTCTATGTCAGTACCGATTTCGGCGCTGGCACCACGACCGATTCGGGCTACGCGCGCGTGATCAAACAATGGAAACGCGGCACCGCCCTGGACACCGCCACGACCGTCTACGAGGGCAGCCCGCAGGATATGCGCGTGAGGGCCTTCCATGACGACACCCCGGGGTTCGAACGGGATATCGTGATTCGCGAGCTGGGCATCCGCAACAAGCGCTGGTATCTGCGCGACCGCAACGGACGTTTGGCCCAGATCGAGGTGCCGGACTCGGCGACCAAGCAGTTGCATCGCCAATGGCTCACGCTGGAGTTGCGCGAGCCGTGGAGCGTCGGCGGCAAGACCTATGCAGCCGGCACGCTACTGGCCACCCGGTTCGACGATTTCATGGCAGGCAAGCGCGCGTTCGAGGTGGTCTTCCAGCCCACCGACACCGCCTCGCTCAGCAGTGCCGTCTGGACTCGTTCGCACCTGGTGCTCAACATCTTGGATGACGTCAAAACACGGCTGAGCGTGCTGACCCCCGGTGTGCACGGCTGGAAGCGTAGCGCGTTTGTCGGTGCCCCCACTTTCGGCGCTGCAGAGATAAAGGCGCTGGACGACGTCGACAGCGACGCGGTCTGGCTCACCGTCGCGGACGACCTCACTCCGCCCACGCTGTCGCTGGCGCAGATCGGCAAGCAACCGCAGCGCCTCAAAGCGCTGCCGGCGTTCTTCGATGCCAGCCGGTTCCTCATCGAGCAACACTTCGTCACCAGCAAGGATGGCACCCGCGTCCCGTATTTCCTGGTCCGCCCGAAGGCGCTGGCATTCGATGGCAGCGCCCCGACCCAGCTCTATGGCTACGGCGGTTTCGAGATCCCGATGCTGCCGTACTACTCAGGTGTCATGGGACGAGCGTGGCTGGAGAAGGGTGGGGTCTTCGCACTGTCCAACATGCGTGGCGGCGGCGAATATGGCCCGCGCTGGCACCAAGCTGCACTCAAGCAGAACCGGCACAAGGCCTACGAGGACATGGCCGCCATTGCGCAGGACCTGATCGCACGCAAGGTCACCTCGGCCAAGCATCTGGCCGTGCGCGGCGGCAGCAACGGCGGATTGATGGCCGGCAACATGCTGACCCAATATCCGCAGCTGTTCGGGGCGGTAGTGATCGAAGCCCCGCTGCTGGACATGCACCGCTATAACCACCTGTTGGCCGGCGCGTCATGGATGGACGAGTACGGCAACCCGGACACTGCGGACTGGTCGTTCATCCAGACCTTTTCCCCGTATCACCTGTTCGATCCGAACAAGACCTATCCGCCCACGATCTTCCTGACCTCCACCCGCGACGATCGCGTTCACCCCGGGCACGCACGCAAGATGGCCGCCAAGATGCTGGATGCGGGCAAGGACGCGGTGTTCTACGAAAGCATGGAGGGCGGCCACGCCAACCCTGGCGACAATGCCCAGGCTGCGCATCGTGCTGCGCTGATGTACGCCTTCCTGTGGCGGCACCTCGGGCGCGACACCGCGGCAACCGAGAGCCGCTAGGGTCCGTCCGTACTGCCATCGGGCCGGCAACTGCGTCCATCGTGCACTGTGGGCACGAGCGGGCTGCGTGGGTGCCGCCTGCGGCAGGCCGGCTGGGCAAGCGCGGCCTAACCCAGGGCGCCTTGCGCCCGTTGGCCGGGACGGCCGAACTTGCTGCCGCGGACACAGAATCCCGACGCGGAGGCAGTGGCAGATGCGCCAGGACTAGCGCCGCAAACCGCCGATGTCGGCGCCCGCTGCGCACTGGAGGCGCGCATCCAAAAAAGGCGCCCCGGCAGCGGCGGGGCACGGACCCGGCACTGCAGAACGCCACGGCATGCCGCTGCATCGGCACCCGCCAATGGCCGCCGCCACTGGCGCGGCATGCGTGCGCCGCAGAAATTCAATCGTTCGTTTAAAACAGCTATAACTTCTGCTATCTGGACAGCATCGCCAGCATCGCGCAGACTTCCGGCCTTTCCGCTGCGCTGGATGTCATGGCCCACCTGCTGCTGTTGCACGGCCCCAACCTCAACCTGCTCGGTACCCGCGAGCCGGAGGTCTATGGGCGCACCACGCTGGCGCAGATCGATGCGGCCCTGGTGGACCGTGCGCAGGCCGCCGGACATGTGCTGGCCTGCCTGCAATCCAATGCCGAGCACGTGCTGGTGGAGCGCATCCACGCCGCGCGCGAGGACGGCACCGCCTACATCCTGATCAACCCGGCCGCCTTCACCCACACCTCGGTGGCACTGCGCGACGCGCTGCTGGGCGTGGGCCTGCCGTTCGTGGAAATCCATCTGTCCAATCCGCATGCGCGCGAGCCGTTCCGCCACCACAGCTATCTCAGCGACAAGGCCGACGGCGTCATCTGCGGCTTTGGCGCAGACAGCTACCGGCTGGCGCTGGAAGCGGTGATCGCGCGGCTGGAGCGCGCGCCATGACCCTTGCTGTTCCGGGCTCGGCGACCACGCCAACGGCCTGACCCCATTCCGCCGGCATCCGCCGGCACTCTCCACCGATTCACCTCAAGAGGCCCTTATGGATCTCCGCAAAATCAAGAAACTGATCGACCTGCTCGAAGAATCCAATCTCGCCGAAATCGAGATCAAGGAAGGCGAAGAAAGCGTGCGCCTGGCGCGCGTGCCCAAGGGCACCCAGGTGATGAGCGCACCGGTGCAGCAGTACGCACCCGCCCCGGCCGCCGCACCGCCGGCGGCCAGCATGCCGATGCAGTCGCCCACCGAGGCCTCCACCGGCGGCGCCAAGCAGGCGGCCGCGCTGCCCGAGGGCCACGTGCTGCGCGCGCCGATGGTCGGCACGTTCTACACCTCGCCCTCGCCGGACAAGCCGGCGTTCGTCACCGTGGGCCAGGCGGTCAAGGCCGGCGACACCCTGGCGATCATCGAAGCGATGAAGATGTTCAACCCGATCGAAGCCGACGTCTCCGGCACCGTCGTCGCCATCCTCGGCGAAACCGGCCAGCCGGTGGAGTTCGATCAGCCGTTGTTCGTGATTGGCTGAAGCGCCGGGATTAGGGAATCGTGATTCGGGATTCGCAAGAGCGACCGCATGAGCGCCTGACGGTGTGGCGCGATGCGATGTCGCTTGTCGAAGCGATCTATCGCCTGACCCACGACTTTCCTGATTCCGAACGCTTCGGGCTGACGGCACAGATGCGCCGCGCCGCAATCAGCATTCCATCCAACATCGCCGAAGGGGCTGCACGCCGCTCCACGGCCGAGTACCTGCGCTATCTGTCGATGGCGCGCGGCTCGTTGGCGGAGCTGGACACACAGCTGCAGATCGCAACACGGCTGCAGTTCGCTTCGCCTGATGCGGCAATTGCCGACCTGCTGAATCGCACGTTTGCCAAGCTCAACGCATTGATCCGCACGTTGGAACAGTCGCGCTCTCTCCGCGAACCCAGCGCCCTCTACGAATCCCCAATCCCGAATCCCGAATCCCATGCTCGATAAAGTCGTCATTGCCAACCGAGGTGAAATCGCGCTGCGCATCCTGCGCGCGTGCCACACGCTCGGCATCCGCACGGTCGCGGTGCATTCCACGGTCGACCGCAACCTCAAGCACGTCGCCATGGCCGATGAGTCGGTGTGTATCGGCCCGGCCGCTTCCAGCGACAGTTACCTCAACATTCCGGCGTTGATCGCCGCGGCCGAGGTGACCGATGCGCAGGCCATCCATCCCGGGTACGGCTTCTTGTCGGAAAACGCCGACTTTGCCGAGCGCGTGGAAGAATCCGGCTTCATCTTCATCGGGCCCAAGGCCGACACCATCCGCCTGATGGGCGACAAGGTCGAAGCGATCCGCGCGATGAAGGCCGCCGGCGTGCCGTGCGTGCCCGGTTCGGGCGGCCCGCTCGGCGATGACATCGTCGCCAATACCAAGATCGCGCGCGAGATCGGCTACCCGGTGATCATCAAGGCCGCCGGCGGCGGCGGCGGGCGCGGCATGCGCGTGGTGCATTCGGAGGCGGCGCTCAAGGCCGCGATCGAAACCACCAAGTCCGAAGCCAAGGCCGCTTTCAGCAACGATCAGGTCTACATGGAGAAGTTCCTGGAAAATCCACGCCACGTGGAAATCCAGGTGCTGGCCGACGGCCAGGGCGGTGCGATCCATCTGGGCGAACGCGATTGCTCGATGCAGCGCCGTCACCAGAAAGTGGTCGAAGAAGCGCCGGCCCCGGGCATCACCGAAGAACTGCGCAACGAGATCGGCAAGGTCTGCGTGGATGCGTGCATCCGCATCGGCTACCGCGGCGCGGGCACCTTCGAATTCCTGTTCGAAGGCGGGCGCTTCTATTTCATCGAAATGAACACCCGTATCCAGGTGGAGCACCCGGTGACCGAGCGCATCACCGGTATCGACCTGGTCTGCGAGCAGCTGCGCATCGCCGCCGGCCACAAGCTCAGCATCAAGCAGAGCGACATCGTGCTGCGCGGGCATGCGATCGAATGCCGCATCAACGCCGAGGATCCGGAAACCTTCATGCCCAACCCGGGCCTGATCACCGCCTTCCATCCGCCCGGTGGCCCGGGTGTGCGCGTGGATACGCACATCTACGCCGGCTACAAGGTGCCGCCGAACTACGATTCGATGATCGGCAAGCTGATCGTGCATGGCCCCGATCGCGAAACCGCGATCGCACGCATGCGCGTGGCGCTGAGCGAGATGGTGGTGGACGGTATCAAGACCAACATCCCGCTGCAGCAGCGCATCATGCGCGACAAGGGCTTCCAGGCCGGCGGGCAGAACATCCACTACCTGGAAAAGCGCCTGGCCGAGCGCAAGAACAAGTCGATCGCGCTGACCTGATCGCAAGCGCCATGGCAACGAAACAGCCCGGGAAACCGGGCTTTTTCGTTGCACCCTGGTGCATCGCGCCGCGACTGCCTCGCACCGCCAGCCCTGCAAGCCAACCGGTCAATGCGTAGGAGCGCACCCGGGCGCGACCGCGCTTTATCGGCGGAACTTCGTCGCGCCCGGGTGCGCTCCTACGGGATCCTGGGTGCTAACGGATCCGCTGCGCATCTTCAGTCGTCCGCGCGGATTCGCACCGTTCAACGCCGCGGCGCAGGCGCCTGCTGGCTGCCGGGTACCGGCACGATGCCGCTGGCCGATGACGGATCGACCACGGTCATGGTTTCGGTGGAACCGTCCGGCCAGACAACCTGAAAGGTCGAGCCGGCCGGCAAGGTGGAAAACGGCATGGCGCTGCTGGCGCGGTACAGCGCGGCGACCTGGCTTGCGCCGTGCCGTCGCTGCTGTTCGTCGGCGGTGACGCTGGTGGACTTCACCGACAGCGGCTGGTAGCGGTGATCGGCGGTATCGATCATCACGATGCCCACCGCCGCGGCCGAATACGCCACGAACAGGGCCACCCAGAACCAGAACTTGGCGCCATGCGCCAACCGACGGTAATTCATGACTGTGCTCCCGGATCGGACACCAATGTATCGACCATCTCATCCACCCTGTCTGCTCCCTGCCGCGGCACCGCGGCGTCGAATACGAACGACACGAAATCCTGCGCGCCGGCGCGCGAGCAGATGCCCGCGTTGGCGCAATAACTGGTGACCAGCGTGCTGTCGGCACTGCAGTCCAGGCCCAGCCGACACGCCGCCACCTGCCAGGCCAGTTCGGCGAACTGATCGCCGGCCACATAACCGTCCAGGCTGTCATCGCCGCTGGCGCGCGCGCCCATCGCCGGGGCCAGGGCCAGATAGGCCTCCGGGTCGCGCGAGGCCAGCACACGCCGCACCAGCGTGCGCTTGTAGGCCGGGGTGGCCTGCAGGGGTTCGCCCAGCGCGAGCAGGGCGGCCTCGGCGGCCAGGCTGCCGGCGCGCGCCGCGCGCAGGCGTTGCTGCGCCACCAGCCGCGGGCTCAGCCCGTCGCTGGGCGCGAAACCGGCGCAGCGCTGCGCTACCCGGTCGCGCGCGGCATGCATGGCCGCCACGCCCGGCGTGGCATGCGCGGCGATCCACGCGCTGTCGGCGGCATAGCCGGCCGGGCTGGCGGCATACGGTGCGCAGTAATCGTAGACCCGGCTCAAGCGCCAGCCGGCCTGCGCATCGCCGGCCTGTACGCGTTGCTGCAGGTGCTGCGCGTAGCGATACAGATCCGGCTGTGCATCCACCGCATCGCGATCACGCAACTGCAGTGCCGTGCCACGTTCGAAGGCCGCATGCACCGGCCGCGTGGCGACGGCCGGCTGCGTGGCGGCAGTGGCCGGCGCGGTGGTCGTGGTGGCTGGCGTGGCCGGATGCGCACGCACATGCCACCAGCCCGCCGCCGCAAGCGCGACGGGAGCGAGCAACAGCCAGAGATGGCGGGCACGAGCAAGCGGCATGACAGCGGCAACCAGCGGCGGAGACGCCGCAGCGACGGCGCGGAGTCTAGCACCCGGTTGCGCGGGCCATGGCGGCGAGGCGAACGCTGCCATGGCTGCTCGCGCGGCGACGAACAGCGCCAGACGCAGATGGGTGGGTCGCATGCAGTGGGCACGCAGTGCCGGGGGCAGATGCAACGCAGACGGCAGCGGCACACGCGGCCAGATCGCCGCAACCGCCGCGCTGGGCCGACGCTGGCAGTGGCGGCGCATGACCAACTGCACGGCAGCCGGCCTGCGCGAATGGTCTACGATGCACGCCTTCATTGTTACCGACTGCCACAATGCCGTTTCTTCAACTGACCCTGCCCTGCACCGATGCCGATCAGCCCCGTTTCCAGACCGCCATGGAGGAAGTCGGCGCGCTGGCGGTGACCTCGCTCGACGGCAACGACGATGGCAGCAATAGCCACGCCATCCTGGAACCGGGCGTCGGCGAAACCCCGTTGTGGAAGGAGCTGGAGTTGACCGCGCTGTTCGACAGCGAGAGCGACCCGCTGCAGGTCCTGGCCGCGCTGGATGCGTTCGACCCGGAACTGGACTGGAGCCAGGTGTCGTTTCGCATGGTCGAAGACAGCGACTGGATCCGCGCGTGGATGGACCTGTTCAAGCCGATGCAGTTCGGCACGCGCACCTTCATCGTGCCCTGGGATCAGGCGTTGCCCGAGGCGGCCAGCACGCCGGAGGCGGCCGTGGTGCGGCTGGACCCGGGCCTGGCCTACGGCTCGGGCGCCAGCCCGACCACTGCGCTGTGTCTGCGCTGGCTCGACAGCCTGGGCAGCAGTGGCGTGCTGCGCGATGCGCGCGTGCTCGATTTCGGCTGCGGCTCGGGCATCCTGGCGCTGGCCGCGCTCAAGCTGGGCGCGGCCAGCGCGGTGGGCGTGGACAACGACCCGCAGGCGCTGCTGGCCACCGCCGAGAATGCCGAGCGCAATGGCCTTCAGGCGCAACTGACCGCCTGCATGCCGGAGGATGAGCCGGTGCAGACCTATTCGGTGGTGGTGGCCAACATCCTGGCGACGTCGCTGGACGCGCTGGCCGAGCTGCTGGCCGCACGCGTGGCGCCGGGTGGACGTTTCGCGATGTCCGGCATCCTGCAGGGGCAGGAAGACGAACTGCTGGAGCGCTATGCGCCGTGGTTCGAGCAGTTGCGCTGCGAACGCGAAGAAGACTGGATCCGCATCGACGGCGTCCGCCGCCACTGATCGGGCCGGGCGGGTTCACCGCTGCGCCCGGCCGGCGCGGATCTGCGCGGTGGTCAGCGCATCGTTCACGCTGATCGCGCGCAGGCGGGTCACCGCCTGCCAGCCGCTGCGCTGCAATGCCTGATTGCGCCAGCGCCCGGCCTGCAGCCCGGCGACCACACGCAGCGCGAGCTCGGCCACCAGCAGCGCGGCCCAGCCGCCTGCCACCCACGGCGGCGCGCCAGCGAGCGCCACTCCCACGGCGATGGTGGCCAGTAGCATCCCGCTCGTCAGCAGCGGCCAATGCCGGTACCGCAGCGCCCAGCCCCGTGGCGCCAGCGCCGCTGACCACTGCACGCCCTCGGCGACGGCGGTCCAGTCCTGCCCGCGCCGCCAGACCTGGTAGACGGCCGCCCCGCGGAAGCGTTCGACCGACGGATCCAGCGGCGAGTCGGCAGGCCAGCGCGTGCTGGCGGGTGGGCGTTGATCGCCGGTGGGCCGGGATTTTGGGGTGACAGGCTCGACCATGAACTTCCTCCTTGAGTTCGCTGTGATCTCTTCATCGACATCTCACCGACAGTATCGCAAACATATGCCTATATGAAAGTTATACGAACTATCCCCGAGGGCTGCTAGGGCTATATCTCCCGGCCCCGTCTGCCTTCCATCGGTGCCGTGTGAGCAAGCTGTACGAACGAGTACGCGAAGCCCGCAGCTTCACCAAGCTGACCCAGGAAGCCCTGGCCGGCGAGCTGGGCGTCACCCGCAGCGCGGTGGCCCAGTGGGAAATGGCCGAAGGCACCGCACCGTCGGTGGAGAACCTGATCGGCCTGGCCAGGCGCAGCGGCATGGCCTTCGAATATCTGGCTACCGGCCGCGGCGAGCGCGTGTTCGGCCCGCCGGTCCCGGCCATCGCCGAAGAACCTGCCCAGTACCGCCGCCTGGATGACCAGCAACGCGTGCTGCTGGCCCGCTTCGATACCCTGGCACCGCGCCAGCGCAGCGGGCTGCTGGATCTGTTGCTGGCCGAGGGCAAGACGCGGCGGCGGCGCTGAGTTTCGGGAATCGGGAATCGGGAATCGGGAATCGGGAATCGGGAGTCGGGAGTCGGGAGTCGGGAGTCGGGAATCGGGAATCGGGAGTCGGGAATCGGGAGTCGGGAATCGGAGTCCGGAGTCCGGAGTCCGGAGTCCGGAGTCGGCGGGAGCGTGGTTGTCGCACTGCTTGTTGTGCCAGGGAGCGGATGCGGTAGCCGGGATCGCTGCAGCAGCGACTGCGCACGCCGCCACCTGCACCGTGGCGTTGCCCGGGCTGATGCATCCAGGTTCGCCGGCCGCTGCGCGCGTGGTTGAATAGCGCTCTTCCCGCTGCACGCCTGCCGATGTCCCAGACCCCGCCACCGCGCCGCCCGCTGGCCACCTTCCTGCGGGCAACCCCGCCCGCCGCGCCGACCTTGATCCCGACGCCAACGGTGCCCGCCGCCGAGCCGCCGGAGCAGGTGTTGCCGGTGCCAGCGCCCGCGCTGCCGCCCGCACCCGCACAGCCGGTGGTGCCGCCACCGCCGGCACCGGTCATCTCCGCACCGGCTGCGCCGGTGACCGGCCTGCCGGCCAACCAGCCCAGCCGCGCGCCGGCAGCGCCGCACGAACCCATCCCCGCACGTGCAGACGCCGAACCGGACCATGTCGCAGGCACGCCAGGCATGCACGGCACTGCGGATGCCGCGGTCGGTGCCGCAGACCGGCCCGACGCGCGCGCGCCCAATGCCGATCTCCCGCGCCCCCCGGCTGCCGAGGCCGACCCCACCGTACAGGCCGCCATCGCCACCGACGACGCAGGCGATCCGGCCTCCCCTGCGTCGCCGTTCCACCCACTACCCGCTGTCGCGGCTCCCACGTTTGCACGCCGGGGGTTCGCCCGCCCGCGCCTGCGCGCCAGCGGCCGGCAGTGGGCGGTGTTGATCAGCCTGGTGGCGCTGCTGGGGCTGCAGATCGTCGTTGCCGACCGCGCCCAGCTGGCCGGCAACGCGCGCTGGCGGCCGCTGGTCAGCGCGGCCTGCACGCTGGCGCGCTGCACGTTGCCGGCCTGGCGCGAGCCGGCCGCGCTGACCCTGCTCACCCGCGATGTGCGCCCGCTGCCCGGCGCGGCCGGGGTGCTGCAGATCCAGGCCAGTTTCCGCAACGATGCACGCTGGGCACAGGCCTGGCCGTGGCTGCAGCTGTCGTTGTCCGATGCCGATGGGCGGGTGATCGGCACCCGCGTGCTGACACCGCAGGAGTATCTGGGCAAGGCGCCGGCCGCGCAGGACACGCTTGCGCCGGGCCAGGCGGTGCAGGTGGCGTTCGCGGTGCGCGAACCGGCCGCAAGCACGGCCGCCTTCAGTTTCGACTTCCGCTAAGCGGACGCGACCCGCACTCGTCGCGCACATGGGCGTGGCGAGCGGTGAGGTCACGCGCTAGACTCACTCCCCCTCGCCGGCCACGCGTCCCGGCTTCGTGACACTGGGAACTTCCTTTGAACGCAGCCTCCTCCCGTCCTGACACCAGTCGTGGCGCCCCCAAGTCGCCCCTGCGCGAACACGTGGCGCAGTCCGTGCGCCGTTATCTGCGCGACCTGGATGGCAGCGACGCGGACGATGTATACGAGATCGTGCTGCGCGAAATGGAAATCCCGTTGTTCGTCGAAGTGCTCAACCACTGCGAAGGCAACCAGAGCCGCGCCGCGGCGATGCTGGGCATTCACCGGGCCACGTTGCGCAAGAAGCTGAAAGAGTACGGGCTGACCTAAGCCTGGAATCGGGAGTGCGGAATCGGGAATCGTAAGCGCGGCGCTGCATCGCTGATGGGCGACGTGCGCGATGGTGGGCTGCGGCCTCACGCCCACCCGTAGCGGATCAGATGGAAAAACACCGGCGCGGCGAAGCACACCGAGTCCAGGCGATCGAGCACGCCGCCATGGCCTTCGATCATGTGGCCCCAGTCCTTGATACCGCGATCGCGCTTGATCGCCGACATCACCAGCCCGCCGAAAAAGCCCATCAGGTTGGCCACCAGCGCCAGCCCGAATGCGTGCCACGGCGCAAACGGCGTGATCCACCACAGCGCCATGCCGAGCAGGCTGGCCGACAGCACGCCGCCGATGAAGCCTTCCACCGTCTTGGACGGCGACAGCTTCGGCGCGATCAGATGGCGGCCGGCCAGCTTGCCCCAGACGTACTGCAACACGTCCGACGACTGCACCACGATGACCAGGAACGCGATCAGCAGCAGATTGCGCCCGGCGTACCCGGGAATGTCCAGGTTCAACAACGCCGGCACGTGCGAGATGCAGAACACGCAGATCATCAGCCCCCACTGCACCTTGGCAGTGCGTTCCAGATAGCCGGTGGTATCGCCACCGATGGTGGCCAGGATCGGCAGCACCAGGAACGCGTACACCGGGATCAGCAACGTGTACATGCCGTACCAGCCGGTCCACACCAGTCCGTATTGCCACGGCAGCACGATGTAGAACGCGGCCAGCAGCGCGTAGTAATCGCCGCGCCGCGTGGGGGTCAGGGTGATGAACTCGCGCAGCGCAAACAACGACACCAGCGCGAACAGCCCGATGACGCCGGCGCGGCCGAACACGAACGCAATGCCGACCACCGCCGCCATCACCCACCATGCGCGGATGCGTGCGACCAGGTTGTCCAGCACCGCACTCGGGCGTTCACGCGCGCGCCAGCGCAGCGTCTCGGAAATCAGCGTGGCAATCACCAGTACCAGCGCAATGCCGCTGAACAACCACAGCGTCTGCTGATGCATCGAGGACTGCTGCAGCTGCCCGCTGAAGACATAAGGATTCATGCGCGCGCCTCCAGTTGCTCCGGCGACAACGCCAGCAGCGCGACGCGTGCGCGTGCCAGAAACGCATCCTTGTCCTCATCGGCGCCCAGCCGCAACGGCGCCCCGAAGGTGGTGGTGCACAACAGCGGCAACGGCAGCCACTTGCCCTTGGGCATCACGCGCTTGAGGTTGTCGATCCACACCGGCACGAACTCCAGTTCCGGGCGTTGCCGCGCCAGGTGATACAGCCCGCTCTTGAACGGCAGTACGCCTTCGTCCGGGTTGCGGGTGCCTTCGGGAAACAGGATCAACGAATCGCCGGCGTCCACTGCATCGCACAGGCATTGGATCGGGTCGCGGGTGCGCTGCGCGGCATCGCGCTCGATCAACACACCGTTGAACACCGCATGGATCAGGTAGCGACGCAGTGCAGTGCGCTGCCAGTAATCGGCAGCGGCTACCGGACGCACGGTATGCCGCAGGCTGGCCGGCAGCGACGACCAGATCAGCACGAAATCGCCGTGGCTTGCGTGATTGCCGTAATACACGCGGCGTTCGTTGGAGGGCGCACACCCACGCCACAGCGCACGCGCGCCGGTCAGGGTACGAATGGCGCCGCTGCAGCCACGCGCGATCAAACGGGCAATCATGTCCACTCCAATGCGCGCACGGGTGTGCGCAGCGCTAACTTCACGATCGGTGCTGCAGCGGCGGGCGAGATCGCCGGCGTCGATGCCGAGGCACCCGGCGCATGCCACGCTGCGCGCAGGGCATGGCCCCATCCGCGCAATGCGCTGGCTTGAGCGGTGGCCGGTAGCAACCGTTGCAAACGTGCCAGCGGCGCGGTGAGAGCCTGTGCCGCGTGCGCCCCGCTCACAGCAGCGCCTTGCCGATCAGTGCGGCGCACAGGGCCAGCCCCTGCACCACCACGCTACCCACTTGCCTCAACAGCAGACGGCGCATGCCGGCCCAGCGCGCCAGCCAGTCGCGTGGCGCCGGCGCCGTGCGCAGCAGGGCGATCGTCTGCAACGCCTGATCGAGCTGTTGCGCGGCGCGATGCTCGTCGCTGTTGTCGATGGCGATTTGCTGCAGCACGGCCTCCAGCAGGTCCGCATCCAGGCCGACCCGGAATGCCCACACGCGCTGCAAGAAGCCGGCAGCCACACTGAGCGCGTAGCACAGCTGGATCGAGGCGGGTGCATCGGTGATGCCAAGCAGCACGATCACGGCGGCCAACAGCAGCAGCGAACACCGGTCCAGTGCAGCGCCCTGGCGCAACACCGCACGCATGCTGGCAAGGGTCATGGTCGCGCTCATGCGGGCACCTGCCCGGTGACTGCATCGCGGCTGTCCACCGCGCAGGCTGCCGCAATGGCCGCACGGTGATGCGCACGCAGCACGATCGCCGGCCGCGCCGCCCGAAGTTGCGCAATGGCAGCGTCCACGCCGGCAGCCCGCCCACTGTGGATCAGCCAGGTTGCGATGCTGGCCGCACTGCGCGAATACCCCAGGGCGCAACACACCAGCACCGGCCCGTGCGCACGCGCCTGTTCGATCGCCTGCGCCGCCGCGCGCAACTGCGTTGGCGACGGTGCGACCAGATCCAGCATCGGTACCACCTGGTCCTGCGCGCATGCGGCGTACAACGACAGTTCTGCAGACACGTCCACGACTGCGGCAATGTCACCGCGTTGCCCGGGCAACGGAATCCGCCCCAGCCATACGTCATCGGCCACCAGGCGCGGCACTGGATCGCGCCGTGTCCATAGCCGCGAATTGCACCATGCCGCCAGCAGATACGGCGCATACAACCAGCGCGCGGCAAGACTCAAGCGCCCATCGCTGCGCTTCTGGAATCCGAGCGGGCCGAGCAGCGCGTAATTCATGGCCACCAGCGACAAGGCCAGGGTGATCCACAGCAACCACAGCCCGGTGCCACCGCTCCACAGCGCAAGCGCGCCACTGACCAACGCGCCGGCCAGATACGCAGCGGCCAATCGCCAACGGCGCGCGTCGCCTGTCAGCCGTGCCTGCGCAAACGGCGCAGCGCTGCGCTCCGGCCACAGCCACACGCACAGCCAACCCGCCGCCAGGCCGGCGGGGATATCCAGGAAGTGATGTTGATAGGTGGTCAGCACCGACACGCCGATCAGCGCAAACCAGCCATGCAACAGCCAGCGCCACACACCGGAAAGATGCTGCGCATAGCGCACCCACAACACCACCAGCAGCACGATGTGCAGCGATGGCGCTTGATTGAAGGGCTTGTCGAAGCCCAGCAGCACCGCAAACAACCAGCCGAACACGCCATCGGTATCGGGCCGGACGAAGCTGTAGCGCAACGGCCATAGCAAAAAACACGCCACGCACAGCAGCTGCGCGCTGAGCAGGCGCAACGCGTGCGTGTCCAGTTCGCGCCGCGTGCGGCAGACAAAGAACGACACCGCGTAGAACAGGTCGATCGACCAATACGGCACGATGGTCCATGGCCAGAACGGCATGCCGTGCTCCCAGCCGAACACCACCGATGGCACCTGCGTGGCCCGCCCGGCCAGCGTGTTGGCCAGGCCATAGCTGAGGAAGAAGAACGGCCCCAGCAACGCCAGCCACAGTGCAGCACGAGCGGTGGGGCGTGCGCCGTGCGTCATGCCCGGATCCGCTGCGCCATCGACACGGTGAAGATGCCGAACGCATCGATGCGCTGCGCCACCTTGCGAAAGCCCGCCGCTTCCACCAAGCCATCCATTTCCTGCTGGCTACGCCGACGCATCACCCAGGCCACGCCATCGCGGTGGCTGGTGAGCGCGCGCGCAATGAATTCCAGCTGCGGATGCCAGGGCTGGCCGGTGTAAAGCAGATAGCCACCCGGCTGCACTGCGGCGGCAAGACCTTCCAGCGAGCGCGCCACCTGGTCGTTATCGGCAAACAGCTCGTACAGGCCCGACACCACCGCCAACGTCGGCGCCGGTTGCACTGTTGCCAACGCCGCCGGGTCGAAGGCATCGCCTTGCTCGAACCGGGCGATCTCGCCAGCGCCCAGCGCCTGGATCAGCGCGGTGCCCTGGGTCACGTTGAGCGGGCTGAAATCGCGCAGCACGATCGCATCGGCACGCTGCGCGCCGCTGCCCAAGGCGTCGAGCACATAACGCCCGTGCCCTGCGGCAACGTCCAGCACGCGCACCGGCATGCCGGCACCACGCAACCGTGTTGCGGCATCACGCAGCAATTCACCCAGATGCGCGCCGCGGATGCGGATGCCGCGCCAACCGATCGCGTTGAGATAATTGCGATCGATCATGCGGCCCAGCGGCCCACGACCACGCGCCTGGTTGCGGTAGATGTAGTCCAGGGTGCTGCCGGAGTCGAAACCGGTCTGCAGGCCGAGTGCGATGCCCTCGGAGAGCGTGCCGCCCAGCCGCAGGCCGGCACGCACGCCGCGCCAGCGCAGGTCCTGCAGGCTGTTGCGCGGCGGTGGCCAGGCCAGCCGCTCGGCTTCTTCGAAACTGGGGCCGCTGCGATGCGCGTCGCGCAACTGCACGCGCACCGGCGGCGCTGCGAAACGCGCCTGGATGAACGTGCGCATCGGCGCAAGCGCAAGCGCGCGATCGCGCTCGCCCAGGGTGTCGTGGAAGAAGCCCGGCAACCAATGCCGCTGCTTGATCGGCGAACGCAGGTTTTCGTAGAAGCGGTCCTGCGGGCCGCGATGCACCACGAAATCCGAGCCGGAGACCAGCAGCTGGGTCGGCACGGTGATCGCCTGCGCATCGTCCACCACGCGCGCGGCCGCCGCATACAGGCCCAGCAACACGCGCACCGAAATCGGGCGGGTGATCAGCGGATCAGTGCGATAGCTCTCCACGCGCTGCGCATCGTGGGTGAGCCACTGCGGCTTGACGTAGCTGTTGACGAAGAAGTTGCCGCGCAGCGCATACATCAGCGCCAGCCCGGCGCGTGCGAACGGCACGTACAACTTTACCTTGAACGCCGGCGAGGCCAGCACCAGCGCGCGCAGCGGAGGGGCATAGTCGTGCACCCAGGTGGCGGCCACCACCGCGCCCACGCTTTGGGCCACCACCGCAATGTCCTGCACCGCGATGCCGTGGGTGGTGCCAATGTGCGCGATGAAGCTGTCCAGATCGCGCACCAGCGCCTCGAAGCCCGGCGCATCGCCACGCACGCCGGGCGAGCGGCCATTGCCGCGCGCATCCCAGGCGAAAAACTGCGCGTCGGGCAGGTCCAGCTCCTCGGCCAGATGCATCACACGGCCGGAGTGCTCATGCCCGCGATGCAGCAGCACCACCGCCTTGGGCGCGCCACCTGCCACCGGGGCCGGCCAGTGCCGATAGAACAACTGCACACCATCGAAACTGGCGAACTCGCGCTCGACGACATCACGCATCGGATCATCCTGAAAAGAAGAAAGTGAAAGAGCGCAGCGGACACCGCATGCGCACTGCCGCGCGCAGGCAGCGCGCTTAGCCGGCCGGCGCCTCCGCCAGCCCGGCGCGCACCCGTCGCCACACCGTGGCGATGCAGGCCAGACTCAGCGCGATGGCGACCCAGCCGACGCCGCGCCCACCCAGCAGCCCGCACGCCAGCCCAACGCCGACCACACCGATGACGAAGGCGCGGTCGCTCTTGCCCATCGGCCCGTCGTAGCGGCGGCTGGCGCCGACCATCAGGCCGAGCACGCCGGCGTATTCGGTCAGCGCGGCCAGCAGCGCGAAGATCCACAGCCAGTGCGCACCCACCCCGGGCACGCCAAGCAGGCTCAAGTACAACGCCGCGTCGGCGACCACGTCGCACAGTTCGTTGAGGTAGGCACCCAGGCGCGACTGCTGGCCGAACTCGCGCGCCAGCATGCCGTCGATGGCGTTGAGCCCCATGCGCAGCAGCATCCACACCGGCAGCAACAGATACAGCAGCGGCCAGCCGGCGCCGGCACGGTAGACCACCGCTGCCACCAGCAACGACACCGCCGCCGCGCCCAGCGTCACCTGGTTGGCGGTGATCCCGCCGCGGTACAGCGCGCCCACCATCGGCCGCAGCAACGCCTGGAAGCGTCCTTTCAAAGCATAGATCGAGGCCATACGGGGTGTTGAGTCCATTCGAGCGCTGGCGCAGCCTACAATATCGGCTGCTCCGCAACGACATCCCCCACCGATGGCCACTGATTTGCTGCCCGTGCGCCGGGCCCTGCTCTCCGTTTCCGACAAGACCGGCCTGATCGATCTGGCCCGCGCGCTCGCAGCGCGCAACGTCGCGCTGCTGTCCACCGGCGGCACCGCCAAGGCGATCCGCGAGGCAGGCCTGCCAGTCACCGACGTGGCCGATCTCACCGGTTTCCCGGAAATGATGGACGGCCGGGTCAAGACCCTGCACCCACTGGTGCACGGCGGCCTGCTCGGGCGCGCCGGCGTCGATGAGGCGGTGATGGCCGAACATGGCATCGTGCCGATCGACCTGCTGGTGCTGAACCTGTATCCGTTCGAGTCGGTCACCGCCAAGGCCGACTGCACGCTGGCCGATGCGGTGGAAAACATCGACATCGGCGGCCCGGCGATGCTGCGCAGCGCGGCCAAGAACTTCGCGCGCGTGGCGGTGGCCACCGACCCGGCGCAGTACGCCGAGCTGCTGGCCGAGCTGGAGGCCAACGATGGCCAGCTCTCGGCGGCCAAGCGCTTCGCGCTGTCGGTGGCCGCGTTCAACCGCGTGGCGCAGTACGACGCGGCGATCAGCAACTATCTGTCGGCGGTGGCCGACAGCGCAGAGAGCGTGCCCACGCGCAGCCCGTTCCCGGCGCAGATCAATTCCAACTTCGTCAAGGTGATGGACCTGCGCTACGGCGAAAACCCGCACCAGTCCGGCGCGTTCTACCGCGACCTGTATCCGGTGCCGGGCACGCTGGCCACTTTCCAGCAGTTGCAGGGCAAGGAGCTCAGCTACAACAACCTGGCCGATGCCGATGCGGCGTGGGAATGCGTGCGGCAGTTCGATGCGCCGGCCTGCGTGATCGTCAAGCACGCCAACCCCTGCGGCGTGGCGGTGGGCGCGGCCTGCGGCGATGCCTACGAACTGGCCTACGCCACCGACCCCACCAGCGCGTTCGGCGGCATCCTGGCCTTCAACAAGACCCTGGATGCCGCGACGGCGAAGGCCATTCTGGATCGCCAGTTCGTCGAGGTGCTGATCGCGCCCGACTACGAGGCCGGCGCGCTGGAATACGCCACCAAGAAAGCCAATGTGCGCGTGCTCAAGATTCCGCATGGCAACGGCTTGAACAATTACGACACCAAGCGGATCGGCTCGGGCCTGCTGATGCAGTCGGCCGACAACCGCGGCATGTCGCTGGGCGAATTGAGCGTGGTCACCCAGCGTGCGCCCAGCGAGGCGGAACTGGGCGATCTGCTGTTCGCCTGGCGCGTGGCCAAGTACGTCAAATCCAACGCGATCGTGTATGCCAAGGACAGCCGCACCATTGGCGTGGGCGCCGGGCAGATGAGCCGCGTGGTCAGCGCCAAGATCGCCGCGCTCAAGGCCGAAGAGGCCAAGCTCACCGTAGCCGGCTCGGTGATGGCCTCGGACGCGTTCTTCCCGTTCCGCGACGGCATCGATGCCGCCGCTGCCGCCGGCATCAAGGCAGTGATCCAGCCCGGCGGATCGATGCGCGATGGCGAAGTGATCGCCGCCGCCGACGAACACGGCATCGCGATGGTGTTCACCGGCGTGCGTCACTTCCGGCACTGACGTGCCGGGAATGGAGAGTGGGGAATCGGGAATCGTAAGAGCGGTTCCCTATGCCACTCCACATCGTCGGCCCGCAGAACCAGGGACTTTGCTGTTCCCATTCCCTAATCCCCATTCCCCATTCCCGGTACCTCCATGAAAATCCTCGTCATCGGCTCCGGCGGCCGTGAACATGCCCTGGCCTGGAAGATCGCGCAGTCCGCGCGCGTGAGCGAGGTGCTGGTGGCACCCGGCAATGCCGGCACTGCCACGGAAGCCAAATGCCGCAATGTCGCGATCAAGGTCGACGACCTCGACGGCCTGCTCGCGCTGGCGCAACGCGAAGATGTCGCGCTCACGGTGGTCGGGCCGGAAGTGCCGCTGGTGCTGGGCGTGGTGGACCGCTTCCACGCCGCCGGGTTGCGCATCTTCGGGCCCACCGCCAAGGCCGCGCAGCTGGAGGGCAGCAAGGCCTTCGCCAAGGATTTTCTTGCGCGTCATGGTATTCCCACCGCGTATTACGCCGTGCACACCGACGTGGACGCCGCACTGGTCTACGTGCGCGAAAAAGGCGCACCGATCGTGGTCAAGGCCGATGGCCTGGCGGCCGGCAAGGGCGTGATCGTGGCGATGACCTTGGCCGAAGCCGAAGACGCGGTGCGCGACATGCTCTCGGGCAATGCGTTCGGCGATGCCGGCGCGCGCGTGGTGATCGAGGAATTTCTCGATGGCGAAGAAGCCAGCTTCATCTCCATGGTCGATGGCACACACGCTCTGCCAATGGCCACCAGCCAGGACCACAAGCGTGTGGGCGACGGCGACACCGGCCCCAACACCGGTGGCATGGGCGCCTACTCGCCCGCCCCGGTGGTCACACCCGAGGTGCATGCACGGGTGATGCGCGAAGTGGTCGAGCCGACCGTGCAGGGCATGATCGCCGACGGCGTGCCGTTCACCGGATTCCTGTATGCCGGGCTCATGATCGATGCGCACGGCGCGCCCAAGGTGATCGAGTTCAACGTGCGCTTCGGCGACCCGGAAACCCAGCCGGTGATGCTGCGCCTGCAGTCGGATCTGGTCGATCTGCTCGACGCGGCCATCGACGGCACGCTCGACAGCGCGCAGGCGCAGTGGGACCCGCGCCCGTCGCTGGGTGTGGTCATCGCCGCCAGGCCGTACCCCGAAACCCCGCTCACCGGCGACGTCATCACCGGTCTGGACGCAGTGCCGGCCACCGCCAAGGTCTTCCATGCCGGCACCACGTTGAACGCCGATGGCCAGGTGATCAGCGCCGGTGGCCGCGTGCTGTGCGTTGCCGCGCTGGGCGACAGCGTGCTGGAAGCGCAGCGCAACGCCTACGCAGGCCTGCAGCCGATCCACTGGCCCAACGCCTTCCAGCGCAGCGACATCGGCTGGCGCGCGATCGCCCGCGAGCGCGACGCGCAGGGCTGAGCAGCGTCCTTCCCCCGCCGGCGGGGGAAGGTGCCCGGAGGGCGGATGGGGGCAAGCACAGACATCCGCTGGTTGTCGGCCGAATAGAGCAACAGCTCGCTTGTGGTCGTCGAGAAGGCAGTGTTCAACAGGTTGCAAGGTCACCAAGCGCGGTAAGCGGTCGTGCAGCGGGGCTGCGGTGCAATCGCGCATGTCGCTCCAGTCCGCACCCATGCCGGCTACTGACAAAGGACTAGCGCCTGTCCACACCGGCAGCGTGCGCGTGCGGCAATAATGCCGGTCACGCCTGCCCTTGCCGAGACCGTGGCCGCCACTACCTTCGAAACCCGCCTCAGCCGCCTGTGGGCCCATGAAAAGGCCAGCTACGGCCTGCGCGTGTTCATCGCGCTGGCGGTGGCGATGGGCGTGTGCTGGCACTGGCATCAACTCACCGCGGTGCCGGCGTTGTTCCTGGGCGCCATCGCCAGCGCCATCGCCGAGACCGACGACAACTGGCTGGGCCGTATCAAATCGGTGCTGCTGTCGTTGCTGTGTTTTGCAGCCGCCGCGGCTGCAGTGACGCTGCTGTTCCCGTATCCGCTGGCGTTCGTAATCGGCATGGCCCTGGCGACCTTTTCGCTCACCCTGCTGGGCGCGCTGGGCGAGCGCTACGCGTCCATCGCGCAGGCCACGGTGGCCTTGTCGATCTACGCCATGATCGGCATGGACCAGCATGGCAGCCACGATCCGCGTATTGCCTGGCATGGCGCAGCGCTGCTGATGATCGGCGCCACCTGGTACGGCGTGCTGTCGATCCTGTGGACCATCCTGTTTGCCAATCGCCCGGTGCGCGAGCGGCTGTCGCGGCTGTTCTTCGAACTGGGCCGCTACCTCAGGCTCAAGGCCGATCTGTTCGAACCAGTGCGCCAGAGCGACCTGCACGCGCGCCGGCTGGCGCTGGCCGAACAGAATGCCAGGGTGGTGGGCGCACTCAACGCCGCCAAGACCGCGATCATGAGCCGCTTCGGTCGCTCGGGGCGGCCGGGCGTGCAATCGGGCCTGTATTTCCGGCTGTATTACATGGCGCAGGAATTCCACGAGCGCGCCAGCTCCTCGCATTACCCGTATGAAGCGCTGACCGACGCGTTCTTCCACAGCGATGTGCTGTACCGCTGCCAACGCCTGCTCGCGCTGCAGGGCAAGGCCTGCGCCGCGCTGGGCGAGGCGATCCGGCTGCGCCAACCGTTCGATTACGGCGACAACAGCCGCCTGGCCACCGAAGACCTGCGCCAGTCGCTGGATTACCTGCATGCGCGCGCCGACCCGGCGCTGGCCCGCCTGCTCGGCGCGCTGGAACTGCTGGTCACCAATCTGCAGACCATCGAGCGCAAGTTGTCCGAAGCGGCGCAATTCGATTCCACCAGCGACAACCTCGACACCCGCCTGCGCGATTCTTCGCCGCATACCCTGCGCGAGATGGCCGCCCGGCTCGGCCAGCAGCTCACGCCCGGCTCGGTGCTGTTCCGCCATGGCCTGCGCATGGCCATCGCGCTGGTGGTGGGCTATGCGGTGATGCAGTCCATCCATGCCGACAACGGCTACTGGATCCTGCTCACCACCGCGTTCGTGTGCCGCCCCAACTACGGCGCCACCCGCCTGCGGCTGGTGCAACGCATCGCCGGCACCCTGATCGGCCTGGTCGCCACCTGGGCGCTGATGCAGCTGTTCCCGGGCACCGAAGTGCAGTTGCTGCTGGCCCTGGCCGCTGCGCTGATCTTCTTCATCACCCGCACCGATCGCTACATGCTTGCCACCGCCGGCATCACCGTGATGGCGCTGTTCTGCTTCAACCTGCTCGGCGATGGTTTCGTGCTGATCTGGCCGCGCCTGATCGACACCCTGATCGGCTGCGCGATTGCCGCGGCGGCCTCGTTCCTGATCCTGCCGGACTGGCAGGGCCGCCGCCTCAACCAGGTGATGGCCACGGTGCTGGCCAGTTGCGCGCGCTATCTCACCCAGGTGCTGGAGCAGTACGCCAGCGGCATGCGCGACGATCTGCCCTACCGCATCGCACGCCGCGACATGCACAACGCCGATGCCGCGTTGTCGGTGGCCCTGTCCAACATGCTGCGCGAACCGGGTCGTTACCGGCGCAATCTGGACGCGGGTTTCCGCTTCCTGGCGTTGTCCAACACCTTGCTCGGGTATCTCTCCGCACTGGGCGCGCACCGCGCCGCGCTGGAGGGCGAACACGATCCCGCCATCGCGCAGGCCGGCGACTACCTGCAGCGCGCATTGGGTGAAATCGCCACTGCCTTGCGCGAACGCCATCCGCTGCCGGTGCACGACGAAAGCGAAGAACTCGCCACCGCCGACGCATTGGAACACCACGCCGCGCAATTGCCACCCAAACAGCGCCTGGTGCGCGACCAGCTGGCGTTGACGCTGCGCTTATTGCCCAAACTGCGCGCTGCGGCGCTGGCGGTGACCACCGCGCCGGCAGAGAACACGGCGCGACTGGCGATCAACAAGGCTTAGCGGCGTGTTGCCCACAGGTGCGTGGCCGTGCAGCCAACGCAGCGTCCCTGTGCAAGGCGACACCGAGCCATGCAATGCCGCGCAACTGCCACATTCGTGCAATTGCCACGTCGTCGCCTCATCAGCCACGCCTACTTCCACTGACCGCGCGCCACGCTCAGCCCCACCCAACCCAGCGCCGCTGCAGCAAGCACCGCGCCACCGATCACCACCCCCATCCAGCCGGCCTGCGCATACGCCGCCGTGCCCAACGTCGAGCCCACCGCACCGCCGATGAAATAGCAGGTGATATAGGCCGAGGTGATGCGGTTACGCGCAGTGGGATTGCGCTGATAAATCACGCTCTGGTTGGCGATATGCACGCCCTGCACCGCGATATCCAGCAGCAACACGCCCACGATGAGCAGCGCGATCGACTGCGGCGCAAACGCCAGCAAACCCCACGACAGCAACAACATCACCAGCCCGCCCCAGCTCACGCGGTCGCCATGGCCGTGATCGGACCAATGCCCGGAGCGATTGGCGGCCAGCGCACCGGCCGCACCGATCAGGCCGAACAACCCGATCACCGCGGTGCCGTAGCCATAGCTCGGCCCGGACAACAGAAACGCCAGCGTGGTCCAGAACATGCTGAAGCCGGCAAAGATCAACCCGCCCAGCACCGAACGCGAGCGCAGCACCGCATCGTCGCGCAGCAGCGTCAGCACCGAGCCCACCAGCTGCGGATAGGACAATTGCGCATTGCCCGGATGCCGCGGCAGCCCACGCCACAGCAGCCAGGCGGTGACCAGCAGCAACCCGGACGCGATCCAGTACACCGTATGCCAGCCACCCACACCGGCCAGCACGCCGGCCGCGGTACGCGCCAGCAGGATGCCCAGCAGCAGCCCGCTCATCACCGTGCCGATCACCCGGCCGCGCTCGTGCGGTGCGGCCAGGGTGGCAGCGAACGGCACCAGGATCTGCGCCGCCACCGAGCTGGCGCCGGTCACGATCGTGCCCACCAGCAATATCGCAAAACTGTGCGAACTGGCGCTCACCAGCAGGCCCAGCGCGCTCAATACGAACAGGCCCACGATCAGGCTGCGCCGCTCCAGCCGGTCGCCCAGCGGCACCAGCAACAGCAGGCCGGCCGCGTAGGCCAGCTGCGCGGCGGTCACCACCGCACCGGCGCTGCGCACCTGGATTCCGAACGCCTGCGCCAGTGTCTCCAGCAAGGGCTGGGCGTAATAGTTGCTCGCCACCGCCAGCCCGGTGGCGGCGGCCATCAGTAGCACCAGGCGGCGCGGCAAGGGCGGGTGGGAGGTCGGCTCGGGGGTCATGGCGTGTGCCTGGCGAAAGGATGGGCGCAGTGTGGGCAGCGGCGATGCATCTTTCCAATGTATTGTTTTCACCGTGTCCATCGCGTTTCGAGATTGCATGCTGACCTTGCGCCAACTGGAATTTGCCGTGGCCGTGGCCGAAGAAGGCGGCTTCACCGCGGCCGCACGCCGCTGCAACACCGTGCAATCGGCGCTCAGCCACCAGGTCGCCAAGATCGAAGAGACCTTCGGCGCGCGCCTGTTCGAACGCGGTAGCCGCCAGGTGCGGCCCACCGCCGCCGGCGAAGTCTTTCTGCACAACGCCCGCGAAACCCTGCGCGCGGCCGAGCGCCTGCACGAGGAAATGGCCCAGGCGCTGGGCACGGTGCGCGGGCGGCTCACGCTGGGGCAGATTTCCTCGCTCACCACCGTGCAGCTGCCGGCGTTGCTACATCAGTTCCGCAGTGCGCACGCGCGGGTGGACGTGCACCTGCGCACGGCCATGAGCGAGGCCTTGCTGCTCGATCTGGGCGAAGGCCGGCTGGATGTGGCCCTGGTCGGCGTTGGCCCGCAGGTCGCGGTGCCGGCGCAGCGCCTGCTGCTGCATGAAGAGGCGCTGGCCTTGATCGTGGCCCCCGGCCACCGCTTTGCCGCGCGCAAACGGGTGGCGCTGGCCGAGCTCGACGACGAACCGATGGCCGGGCTGATTCCCGGTGCCGGCGTGCGCGGCATCATCGATGCCGCCTTCGCGCAGGCCGGCCTGCGGCAGCGCCAGCAATACGAGGTCACCCATGCCGACCTGGTGCGCGAACTGGTCGCCGCCAACCTGGGCGTGGGCATCGTGCCGCACACCATGGCCGGCGCCATGCGCGGCGTGGTCACGGTCGCACTCAAGGAGCGTTTCCGCTTTCTCACCTACGCCGTGTGGCGGCCCGACCCCACCCCGGCCGCGCGCGCCTTCGTCGCCTTGCTGCGCGCCCAACACGCGCCCCGCACGCCGGCAGCACGTGCATCGCGCTGAGCGAGGCGGCATCCACCAGCGCGCCGTGGAAGCCTGCTAGGCTGCGCGCGTTCGCAAAGGAAACTGCATGTCCGGTCACAGTCAGTTCGCCCTGCTCAGGCAGCGCCGCTTCTTGCCGTTCTTCGCTGTCCAGGCGCTGGGCGCGTTCAACGACAACGTCTACCGGCAGGCCATCATCGGCCTGTTGTTCTATCTCGGCATCGATGCCGCGCAGCGCACGCTCTACACCAATCTGGCGCCGGCACTGTTCATCCTGCCGTATTTCCTGTTCTCCGCGCTGGCCGGCCAGATCGCCGAAAAACTGGAAAAACAGAAGCTCATCGTGATCACCACCACGATGGAGATCGCCATCATGTCGCTGGCCGCGGTGGGTTTCATCGCCGAGAACATGGTGATCCTGCTGATTGCGCTGTTCTGCACCGGTCTGCAGTCCACCCTGTTCGGGCCGGTGAAATATTCGATCCTGCCCTCGGTGCTCAAACCCGAGGAACTCACCGGCGGCAATGGCCTGGTCGAGATGGGCACCTCCATCTCGATCCTGTGCGGCATGATCTTCGGCGGGCTGATCTTCCAGATTGCCGGCAGCCATGGCCCGGAGGCGGCGGCCACGGCGGTAATTGCGATTGCGGTCACCGGCAACCTGGTGGCGCGGCTGGTGCCCAAGGTCGATGCCGGCGCGCCCGAGCTGACCATCAACTGGAACCCCATCCCCGAGTCGCGCGCCATCATGCGCCTGACCCGGCGCACGCCGGCGGTGCGCAACTCGGTGCTGGGCGTGTCGTGGTTCTGGTTCGTCGGCACCGTGCTCACCGCGCAGTTGCCCACCTACGCGCAGCTCAATCTCGGCGGCCAGCAAGACCTGTACGTGTTTGCGCTGGCGTTGTTTTCGATCGGCACCGGCGTCGGTTCGCTGCTGTGCGAACGGCTGTCCGGGCGCACCGTAGAGATCGGTCTGGTGCCGCTGGGCGCGTTCGGCATCAGCGCGTTTCTGCTGGATCTGTATTTCGCCCGTCCCGGTGCAGCGCCGGTCATCGGGCTGTCGATCGGCCAGTTCGTGCAGCAGCCCGGCAGCGTGCGGCTGATCGTCGATCTGGTCGGCATCGGCCTGTTCACCGGCCTGTTCGTGGTGCCGCTGTTCGCGCTGATCCAGAGCCGCACGCCCAAGGCCGAGCTGTCGCGCGTGATCGCCGGGCTCAACATCCAGAACTCGCTGTTCATCGTGGCCGCGGCCGTCATCGGTATCGCATTGCAGCTGCCGCAGGTGGTGCTGTTCGGCGTGCGTATTCCGTTGCCCGGCCTGAGCATTCCGCAGGTGTTCCTGGCGCTGGCCATCGCCAATACGCTGGTGGCGCTGTGGATCTTCACCCTGGTGCCTGAGTTCCTGATGCGCTTCCTCAGCTGGGTGCTGGTGAGCGTGTTGTACCGCCTGCGTGCGCGCGACATCGACGCGCACGTGCCCAACGACGGCGCCGCGTTGCTGGTGTGCAACCACGTCAGCTACATGGACGCGCTGATCCTCTCGGCGGTGATCCCCCGCCCGGTGCGCTTTGTCATGTACTACAAGATCTTCCGCATCCCGGTGATGCGCTGGATCTTCCGCACCGCCAAGGCCATCCCGATCGCCGGCGCGCGCGAAGACCCCGCGTTGATGCAGCAGGCCTTCGACCGCATCGATGCGGCATTGGCCGATGGCGAACTGGTGTGCATCTTCCCGGAAGGCGCGTTGACCAAGGACGGCGAGATCGCCCCGTTCAAGTCCGGCGTCGAAAAAATCCTGGCGCGCCGCAGCGTGCCGGTGATTGCGCTGGCGCTGCGCGGCATGTGGTCGAGCATGTGGAGCCGCCGCGACACCCGCCTGGGCCGCATGCGCGTGCCGCGCCGGATGCGCGCCCGGATCGACGTGGTGGCCGGCCCCGCCGTGGCCGGCGATCAGGCCAGCGCCGCATCGCTCGAACAGCAGGTGCGCGCATTGCGTGAGGACCGCGCCTGAGTCTGGCGGGCGCGGGCTTTGCGTCCGTCGCGCACCGCGAGTAGCCTGTGCGCCACTGCACGCTTTGCCGCCGCGTTCGCCAAGCGAGCGCGACAGGCCGCACCGGGGGAAGTCGTTGTGCTCAACATCATCGCGCCTGAGGTGTCTGCCGTGATCGGCGGGCGTTGCTCATTCCAGCGGCTGGCTGTCGTGCCGGCGGCGGTGGGCATACCGATGCACTCGTCACCGGATAAGTCACCCCACTCACCCATCAGTTCGCTGTTGTTTACCACCCAAGGAGCTTCACCATGAGTGCCATCCCACCGCCGATCCATCCCTCGTCCAGCGCCGCACCCGGCCCGGTGCCCAATCACCTGATCTGGGCGATCGTGTCCACCGTGCTCGGCTTCTGCCTGTGCTGCCCGGCCCTGATCTCCGGCATCGTGGCGATCGTGTTTTCCAGCAAGGTCAACGGCCTGCTCAACCAGGGCGACATCGACGGCGCGCGTCGCGCTTCCAACACCGCCAAGACCTGGTGCATCGTGACCAGCGTGCTGGCCGTCATCGGCCTGCTGATCAACATCGGCATGGTCGCCACCGGCGGCATGCAGGGCTACATGGACTACATGCAGCAGTTGCAGCACATGCAGTAATGCAGCTGCGTCCACGCCATTGGCTTGGACTGGGGGCGGCCACCAGCGTGGCCGCCTTTGGCGTGTCGCTGCTGTATCGCTTCGACCCGAACGCGAGCAACAGCCCGTTCCCGCCCTGCGTGTTCCGCGCCGTCACCGGCTGCTACTGCCCCGGTTGCGGCATGACCCGCGCACTCCATGCGCTGGTGCATTTCGATCTCCCCGGCGCCTTCGCAATGAATCCGGCCGCCGTGCTCGGCCTGTTCACCCTGCCCGGCCTGATCGCCTGGAAAGCCGGCTGGCGCGCGCGCTGGTTCGCCCCGGTCGTGCAGACGATGTCCGAACCGAAGTTCTGGCTATGGGCCTTGCCCACCTACTGGATCGCCCGCAATTTGCCGTGGTACCCGTTCACGCTGCTGGCGCCGGGTTAGGTCGTCAGAATCAACTCCGCGGTCCCGTGCAAGAATCCAGGCACGCTATCGAACGATTAGCCGGGAAGACTGCCAGAGGTCACCACCTGGCAAAGTCGTCATCGGGTTCGACGATGGAAGCCGGCTCTTCGTGGGCGTCGATGGCGATGCGCTTGCGCTTTCCACTAATGGCGCAGCTGTTTGACTGCCTCTCATCGGGCACGGCGTTACCGCACCCACCCCGCAATCACCAGCAACGCCAGCACCACCATCCATAGCAGCAGCACGCGCCAGACCAGGCTCATCGCATCGCGCACTTCCGGCAGGCGGCGCCATACCGGTACCAGGCCCGAATCGGTGTAGTCGTGCGCTTCCTCGCGCAGCTCGGCGCTCACGCTGGCACGCGCCACCGCACCAAGAAAATGCGGCTCCAACGTCCAGCGATTGCCATGCGCCTCGCGCCATGCGCGAAACACGGTGTCGAAGTTGCCCACCAATGCCATCGACACGGTGATCAACTGCGCCACCGGCCATTCCAGCGCCGCCAGCAGCCAGCGCGCGCCAGCCAGATTGCGTGGCGGCAGCAACACCGACAGCGGGCTTTCCACCGCCAGTGCGGTCAGCCGGTACAGCACCGCGCCGAATGGCCCCAGCAGCAGAAACCACAGCAGCACCGCAAACCAGCGACGCAGTCCGTTGATCACCACCGCCTCCACCAGCGAGGGCGCGTCTTCGTGCACGCTGCCACCGGCCGCCTGCAGGTGCGAAATGGCCTCGCGTCGCGCGCCGGGCTCGTCGGCATCGATCACCGCTTCCACATCGCGATCCAGATCGCGCGGGCCCCAGGTCCAGGCCAGCACCGCCACCCCGAACACCAGCGACAGAAAGCCGTGCCACACATCGTCCAGCAGCCATTGCAGCAGCAGGACCACACACAACGCAGGCAGCAGCGCCAGCAGCACGCCATAGCGGCCCTGCCAGGCGCCGCGGCCGGCGGCATGGCTGTCCAGCCGGCGTAGCCAATGGCCGAACCAGTCGAACCGTCGCAACCTGGCGACCTGCGCCGGCACCAGATGGCCCAGCGTGAGTGCAACGACAACGGCAACCAGGGTCGTGAACATGGGTGTCCCTCCTCAGCCGAGTCTAGCCGAGCGGGCGCAACCGCCGCGCAACGGGCAGGGCGGCCACATACCACCCACCTGTGCCAGGCACCCATGGGCTGCGCTGCCCACCCGACGCGTGCGCGCGCCGCCGATGCGCTCAGCCATGGGTGCGATACCAGTGCTCGATCAGCGCACGGGCGATCGAGATGGCCGGCGGCAGGCCAATGCCCTCCTCGCCGCCCTGCCCGGCCAGCGCGGCGCCGATCTCGGCATGGCCGAACCAGCGTGCATCTTCCAGTTCGCCGGTCACCTGCGGCACTTCGCTGGCGTCGGCATGGGCACTGAAGCCCAGCATCAGCGCGCCGGGAAACGGCCAGGGCTGCGCACCCTGGTAACTGCAGTGCCGGATCCGCACGCGGGTTTCTTCATGCACCTCGCGCGCCACCGTCTGCTCCAGCGATTCGCCCGGCTCGACGAAGCCGGCGATCACCGAATAACGGCGCGGCGCCCAGCTGGCCTGGCGGCCCAGCAGCAGGCGCGCACCGTCGCTGACCGCCACGATGATCGCCGGGTCCACGCGTGGATAGTGCTCGGTCTGGCACTGCGTGCAGTGTGCGATGAAGCCGGCGCGGCGGAACACGATCGCCCCACCGCACACACCGCAAAAACGCGTGCGCGACTGCCAATGCAGCATCGCCCGCGCATACGCCACTGCGGTGGCGATCTCCGCCGGCCACTCGGCCGCCGCCTGGCGCAGATCCACCCGCTGCGGCGCCTTCAGGTCGAGCGGATCGGCCGACAGGCAGAACCAGCCCTCCTCCCCGCGTAGCCCCAGGAAGATCGCCGCCTCCGGGCCATCGGCAAGCGCCGCGCCCTGCAGCACCAGCGGCTGCCCCTGTGCATCGGCCAGGGCGGTGCCCTTGGCATCGATCAACAGCACGCGGCCCTGCGGCCACAGCTGCGCCAGCGCGGCAGGATCGTCACGCAGCGCATCGCCGCGGTCGAGCGGCGCGTGGCTGAAGGCAAAACCGGACAACGGAAAAGTGGACTCTGACATCGGCGCAAGCCTGCCGATAATCGGCCACACCCGCAACCATGCAGCGCACGGTCGCCGGACATCTCGCGACGCGCGTTCAGATGGTGACCACCGCACCAGGCCGCAGGTCCGCGCAGCAGGTGCGCGGCGTCATCGCCATGACGTGTGCGCTACAGCCATGGCGTGAGCCACCGGCAGATCGACGGATGGTTTATGCCATCGACACGGACGAACCCGCATGGCGCATCTGGCCAACCCGGCTGAACCGGCGTCGCGGGTTCATGGCGGTGCCGGACCCATCGCGCGCCGCCCCTGACCGGACGTTTCCGGCCAGCCGGCGTCAGACGCTGAAGCTGCTACCGCACCCGCAGGTGGTCTTGGCATTCGGGTTGCGGATCACGAACTGCGCCCCGGTCAGGCTTTCGGTGTAGTCCACCTCGGCGCCCATCAGGTACTGCAGGCTCAGCGGATCGACCAGCAGCGTCACGCCATCGGTGGCCACGGCCAGATCGTCTTCGGCACGGTTCTCGTCGAACTCGAACCCGTACTGGAAGCCGGAACACCCGCCGCCTTCGATGTACACGCGCAAGGCCAGGTCGGCATTGCCTTCTTCCTGGATCAGCTCGCGCACCTTGGCGGCGGCGGCTCCGGAAAAGTTCAGCGGCCGGTCGATGGACTGGTAGTCCGGCGCCGGGGCGGCGGTGGGAAGCGAAACGAGCGTACTCATGGCCCCAGCATGGGGGTCGGGCGGCCTTACTTCAAGCCGCTCCCGACGGCCAGCGCGCCGCGCTTCAGCCGCCCACCGGCTCAGGCCTCGGCGGTTTCGGCCTGCAAGGCCTTGGCCGGCTCGGCGCGGCTCGGGTCCGGGGCCGGCAATGCAGCGGTCACGCCCGCCGCGGCGGCCGCATGGATCAGGCGCCCGGTGAGCTGCGCACCGGCGCTCATTTCCACCACCTGGTAATGCACATTGCCCTGCACGCGCGCATTGGCAGCCAGTTCGACCCGCTCGGCCGCATGCACATCGCCGGTCAGCTGGCCGTTGATGATCACCACCGGTGCACGCACCTCGCCCTCGATGCTGCCCTGATCGGCCACCGTCAAGGTGGCGCTGGCGCCGTCCTCGGCGATCACCTTGCCCAGGATGCGGCCCTCCACGTACAGGCCACCGCTGAACAGCACATCGCCGCGGATCACCACCTGCGGGCCGATCAAGGTGTCGACCACGGTCTGCGCACCACGGTTGGATTTGTTTCCGAACATGAGCTACTCCCCCGCGCCATTGCCGGCGACTTTCCAGTCGAATGTCTGAGTGACCGGCGCCCCATCGCCGCTCAGGGAGATTTTGACACGTTGCGGGGTGAAATCCTTCGGCAGGATGACGCTGCCATCGAGCTGCTGAAAATAGCGGAACGAGTACGGCTGGCCGGCGGCATCAGGCGTCTGGTGCAACTCGTTCCAGCTCACCGTCACCAGCTTGCCGGCGCGCACGCCTTCCACCGCAAAGCGCAGCTGGCCCTGGCTGATCGCGCCGCGGTTGAGGTTCTGGGTCAGCACCACGCTGTAATTCCAGGTGCCGCCGGCCTCGGCGGTGAACTGCACCGAATGCGCGTTGAGCCCCTTGCGCTGCGCCGTGGAGCCCACCAGCCGCTCGTAGAACGCCACATCGGCGCGCAGCGCGGCAATCTGCTCGTCGCGCTCGGCCAGCGAGGCCTGCACTTCGGTATTGGCGGCCCGGCTGATCTTGTCCGACATCGCCAGGTTGACCTGGCGCTGCTGCAATTGCTCGATGGTCCGCCGCTGCTGGGCCTGGCTGCGCTGGGCCTGCTGCAGTGCCGCCTCGGCCTGGACCAGGCGCGGTGCGGCGGTGCGCGTGGCCATCCACCACGCCCCGGCCAATGACGCCAGCCAGACCAGGGCCAGCACGATCCACAGCCAGCGGCCGGTCGCACGGCCACCGCCCGACTTCCGGTGGACGATCTGAACGCGTGCGGCTGGTCTCATGGGCATCGGGTCCGGACGGGCCGGCGCTGTGGTCGGCGGCGTAGTGTGCCAGAGCCTTGTCGACCGTCGCGCTGGCGCTGGAACGGCCGTTATCCGATAGTTCCGCATTGTCCGCAGGAAGCAACGCCATGAGCGAAGCCCATCTGTTCGTGATCGGCATCCTGCTGGCCTGGCTGGCCGGCATCCGCGTCTACCTCACCGTGTTCGGCGTCGGCCTGGCCGGGCTGCTCGGCTGGATCGAGCTGCCGCCCGCCCTGCATCCGGCGCAGTCGTGGTGGGTGCTGGGTACCTCCGGCGCCTTGGCGGTGGCCGAATTCTTCGCCGACAAGATCCCCGGCGTGGACTCGGGCTGGGATCTGCTGCAGACCCTGGCGCGCGTGCCGGCCGGTGCATTTCTGGCCGCCGCCACGCTGTCGCCGGATGGCGATCTGGGCACCGGCGCCCTGGCGGCCGGTGCCGGCGTGGCGCTGACCAGCCACACGCTCAAGGCCGGCACCCGCGCCCTGCTCAATACCTCGCCTGAGCCGGCCAGCAACTGGGTCGCCTCGCTGGCCGAAGACACCATCGCCACCACCGCCCTGGCGCTGGCCCTGGCGCACCCGTGGCTGGCACTGGGTGTTGCGGTGGGCTCCAGCGTGGTGGCCGCGCTGGTGGTGTGGTGGGTGTGGCGACTGTTGTGGCGTGGCATGCGCCGGCTGGTGGCGCCGATGCGCGCTGCCAGCACGCCGGCTCCACGCCGCTCCCCGCTATCGTGAAGTTCATCGCATAATCATCGCGACTGCAGGGAGTATCGATGGCCGCCCGAGATCCGGTTCCTTTCACCACCCGTGACGACACCGCCACGCGTAATCGCCCGCTGCGCGCCGAGACACCGCCGGCCGACTACTGGCGCCGCTGGGCCGATGAGGCCGCCGGCGCATCCGACGCTGCCGCGCCGGTGAGCGCCGCCATCATTCCCGCCCCCATCCTCGCTGCCGCCCCGGGCCTCACGCCAATGGTCGCGCCAGTGCGGGCGGTGAGCCAGGCCGGCCACTCGCCCGTTGCAGCGGCGTCGTCCCCCACCGCGGCGATGGCTGGCGCCAGCCTCGACGGCAGCGACACCATCGCTGCCGACGCGCCGTATCGGGTGCTGATCGTCGAAGACGACCGTTCGCAGGCCTTGTTCGCACAGAGCGTGCTGCACGGCGCCGGCATGCATGCGCAGGTGGAAATGACCGCTGCCAGCGTGCCGCAGGCGATCCAGGACTATCACCCGGATCTGATCCTGATGGATCTGCACATGCCCGAGCTGGACGGCATCCGCCTGACCACCCTGATCCGCCAGCAACCCGGCCAGCACCTGCTGCCGATCGTCTTTCTCACCGGCGACCCGGACCCGGAGCGTCAGTTCGAAGTGCTCGACAGCGGTGCCGACGACTTCCTGACCAAGCCGATCCGCCCGCGCCACCTGATCGCCGCGGTGTCCAACCGCATCCGTCGCGCACGCCAGCAGGCGCTGCAGCAGGCCGGCGAGCAGGTCAGCGTGCGCAGCAACCCGGAAACCGGGTTGCCCACGCGTGGCCACGTGATGCAGCTGCTTGCCGATGCGCTGGAGCGCAAGCAGTCCGGCGGGCTGTTCTTCATCGAGATCGCCAGTGCGCTCGGCCTGCGCGAGCGTTATGGCTATGCCGCCTACGAGCGCCTGATGACCCAGGCCGGCCATCGTCTGGCCACCGCCGCCCAGCCGTACCCGCTGGCGCGTCTGAACGACAACAGCTTCCTGTTGCTGGCCGTGGACATGGACGAAGCCGGCCTGGAACAGCGCGCGCTGGAGATCCGCGAGCGGCTTTCCGCCAACGGCTTCCCGGTGCGCGAAGAAGAATCCGTGCACGTGCGCTGCGCCATCGGCGCGGCAGCGTTGAGCCTGGGCTTCGACGATACCGGCAGCGCGCTGGAAGCAGTGGAACGCACCGCCCTGCAGGCGCGCCTGCGCAGCAACGGCGTGCAGACCTATCTGGCCCCCAGCCAGGCCGAACAGCAGGAGCAACTGCGCCTGGTCGAAGGCCAGCTCGAGCTGGCCTATCAGCCGATCGTCGCCGTGGCCGGCGGCGACACCGCGCAGTACCAGGTGCTGCTGCGGCTGCGCCAGGCCGACGGCACGCTGCTGTCGGCCGGCCAGGTGATTCCTGCCGCCGAAGCGGCCGGGCGCATCGCTGATCTGGACCAGCAGGTCATGGACCACGCGCTGGGCCTGCTGCACCTGTACCAGCACGCCAGCCCGCCGCTACGCCTGTTCGTGTCGCAATCCCCGCGCACGCTGGCGCGCGACGCGTTTGCCGACTGGTTGCTCAAGGCACTGGTCGAACGTGGCGTGGCCGGGCAATCGCTGATCGTGGACCTGCGCCTGGACGATGCCTTGATCCACGCCGTCACCGTGCAGCAGTTCTGCGCCAGGTTGATGCCCGCCGGCGTGCAGTTCTGCCTGAGCCAGTTCGAGCCCGGCGACGAAGCCAATGCGCTGCTGAGCCAGTTGCCGCTGAGCTTCGTGCGCATGGCCAATCGCTTTGCCGATGCGCATGGCAATGCCACGGTGCGCGACCAGTTGCGCGGCGTCATCGACATCGCCCACCAGCGCGGCCTGCTGATCATCGGCCAACGCATCGAAGACCCGCAGGCAGCGGCCGCCATGTGGATGAGCGGCGTGGATTTCATCCAGGGCAACCTGGTGCAGACCGTCGGCAAGGAACTGGACTTCGACTTCACGAACGCGGTGCTCTGAGTGACGGTACAGGCAGGACGCCTTCGCGGCTGGAGCATCCTGGTTGCAGTCGCCGCACTCGCCGCAGCACTGGGCGCAGGCCTGCAATGGAGTGCCGTCCCGGGCCCGTGGCGCGCGCTGACCGCCGCCGCTGCCGCGCTGGCGGTGGTGTTTGCCGGTTGCGCGGCCGTGGCGGCCTATCGCAGCGTCCGCCTGCAGCAACTGCTGGCGCAGCGCCTGGAAGAAGCCGACCTCGCGCGCGAGCGGCTGCAGCAGGAACTGCAACGCCACGGCGAACTCGAGCAGGAACTGCTCCGCGCCAAGCAGGCAGCCGAAGCCGCTGCGCTGGCCAAGGGCGAGTTCCTGGCCACCATGAGCCACGAAATCCGCACCCCGCTCAACGGCATCATTCCGATGCTGGAGCTCATCTCCAGTGGCCAGCTCAGCCTGGACCAACGCGACATGCTGCAGACCGCCACCGGCAGCTCGCTGCAGTTGCTGCGCATCGTCGACGACATCCTCGATTACTCCAAGCTCGAAGCCAACAAACTCGAACTGGAAATCACCACCTTCAACCTACGCGAGCTGCTCGACGGCGTCGTGCAGCTGCTGCAGCGCACCGCCGAAAGCCGCCAGCTGCGCCTGGGGCTGGACATCGAGCCATCGGTGCGCCTGCTGGTACGCGGCGACCCGATCCGCCTGCGCCAGGTGCTAGGCAACCTGATCGGCAATGCGATCAAGTTCACCGAGCGTGGCAGCATCGATATCCAGCTGCGCCGCCTGGGCGAAACCCGCGGCCAGCATCTGTTGCGCTTTCAGGTGCGCGACACCGGCATCGGCATCGCCCCGGACCAGCAGGCGCGCCTGTTCCGCTCCTTCGCCCAGGCCGACGCCTCCACCACCCGCCTGTACGGCGGCACCGGGCTGGGGCTGGCCATCTGCAAGCGCATCATCGACCTGATGGGCGGCCGCATCGGCGTGGAATCCGAGCCCGGGCGCGGCGCCACGTTCTGGTTCGAGATTCCCTTGCTCAAGGTCATCGGCGACCTGCAGCAGGCCACCGGCGCCGATGCCGCGCGGGTCATGGTGATCAGCTCCGATGCGCGCCTGACGCAGCGGCTCAAGCGCCTGCTCGACAGCTGGGGCGTGTCGCATGTGCTGATGGAAACCACCCAGGACGCGCTGGAACGCGTGCGCCGCCACAGCGACGGCGAAGGCTTCCGCTGCGTCATTGCCGACCACGACACCCTGCGCTACAGCGCGCGCGCCGTGCATCGCGCGCTGGCCCGCGCGGAGGACAGCAGCGGCTTGCAGCTGATCTGGCTCTACGGCGACGAGCCGGTGCCCACCGAACTGCAGCACAACGCCACCCTGGTCCCACGGCAGAGTCCGGACGAGCTGCTGCGCACGCTGGTGCTGCCACCGGAGCCCAAGCCCGTGCATGGATCTGCACTGACGTCGGCGATGATTCCCGAGCCGCTGGCGCCGCCCATGGCCAATGCGCGCGAGGTGCGCATCCTGCTGGTCGAGGACAACCCGGTGAACCTGCTGGTGGCACAGAAGCTGCTGGCGGTTCTTGGCTTCGAGGCCGACACCGCAACCGACGGCGAAGCGGCACTGAGCCGCATGGAATCGACCCGTTACGACATGGTGTTCATGGATTGCCAGATGCCGGTACTGGACGGCTATGCCGCCACCCGCCGCTGGCGTGCGATGGAAACCGAAAGCGGCGGCCGCCCGATCCCGATCGTGGCGATGACTGCCAATGCCATGGCCGGCGACCGCGAGCGCTGCCTGGCTGCCGGCATGGACGACTACCTCTCCAAACCGGTCGCCCGCGAGCAGCTCGATGCCTGCCTGCAGCGCTGGCTGCCCCGTCAGCCGTTGCTCCCGGGCCCCACCAGCGGTGCAGCCCCGGCCGATCCCGAAAGCGCCAGCGCCGGCGCCCAGGCCCGCGCGCTGCCGATCCTGGACAGCAGCGTCATCGACGAGCTGTACGAAGTGGCAGGCGCCGACACCATCACCATCCTGCAGCTGTTCCTGGACGACACCCCGGGCATCATCGAACAGCTGGAAGCTGCGGCCGCCAACCGCGACAGCATGCAGCTGCGCGACCTGGCCCACACCCTCAAGTCGTCCAGCGCCAACGTCGGCGCCCTGACCGTGTCCAATGCCGCACGCCGCATCGAACTGGCCGCGCGTACCGGCACCATCGAACGGCCCTCGGTCATGGTCGCCCTGGTCATCGCCGAATACGCCCGCGCCCGCCTCGCCCTGCTGGGCCAGGTCGCCCGCCTGCAGGCCGCAACCCGCGCAGCCGGCTGACGATCGCCATCTTTACGGGATTCGGGATCCGGGATTCGGGATCCGGGATCCGGGATTCGGGATGTCTAACGTCTAACGTCTGACGTCTGACGTCAGTCAGATGTTGCTAGAAGCTGGCGCATGACTAAGCCCCTCTCCCGCCGGGAGAGGGGTTGGGGTGAGGGTACGGGGCAAAGCCACCCGTAATTCACACCCATCACTATGGACGCACCGAGCTCCGCACCAACACGCAACGCGAACCACTGCCAACAGCGCATCAAGTGATAAACACTCATTCGCCCCCACGCGCATTCCCGCCTGCGGAACCATCGCGACGACGCACCGAACAACAAAGAACGCATCACACGATAGGGATGCACCAAGTCCACTCCCACCGGAAGATGCATGAGGTGCAGCTACGCGCGAAGCATGCAATTCAGGCGCGAAGCCAGACGCCCGAAGCGAAACAACGACCAGTAGCCAACCGCTCTTACCCGGCCCAACTGCCCATCACCAACTCAACAACCTGCACCCACCGGGCGCTCAGCGCGCTCAGTCATCCAGCTTGGTCAGCAGGTAGTTCGGCTCGCCGATGCGCGCCACCAGATCCAGCTGGGTTTCCAGCCAATCGATGTGCTCTTCTTCGGACTCCAGGATATCCACCAACAGCTGGCGGCTCACGTAGTCACCGACGGTTTCCGCATACGCCACGGCTTCGCGCAATACGACCACCGCCTCGCGCTCCAGCGTCAGGTCGCAGCGAAACATCTCGGTCGGGTTTTCGCCGATGCGCAGCTTGCCCAACGCCTGGAAATTCGGCAGTCCCTCGAGAAACAGGATGCGGTCGGACAGCTTGTCCGCATGCTTCATTTCGTCGATGGATTCCTTGTACTCATGCTCGGCCAGTTCCTTCAGGCCCCAGTTCTTCAGCATCTTGGCGTGCAGGAAGTACTGGTTGATCGCAGTGAGTTCGTTGTAGAGCACCTTGTTGAGGTACTCGATGACCTTGGTATCGCCCTTCATGCGATGTCTCCGAGACAGTGAGCCGGGCGCACTTTAACGCGTTGGCGCAAGGCATGAAGGAACGCGAATCGTGATCAGTTGCGTGATGCCCGCCGAGACCAACGAGGCCATCTCTAGGGCGAGCGGGCTGGCCCCTGGCAGTCATCGCAACGACCGCAGCGAATCACTCGCCGATGCGCGAGCTGCGATCAACGCAAGTGCCACAAGCGCGACAGCACCATACTGAAGTCAGAGACACACACCACGATGGAGCCCAGAGACCTCGTCTCTGGCTTGGGCAGAAGTCCGGAGGCAGCGACTCGATAGCGCGGTTATGCAGTGGAGCGATCCACAGCGGGCCAGGAGACGCTGCCACGACTGACCGCCACGCAGCAGGTTACACCTCAGGCAGCGCTTGCCAGCCCCACCAGCGGTAGCGGCAGCGCACGTGTTGCATGCGCCTGGTGCAGCAGGTCGGCTGCCATGTCCAGGCAAGACCCGCAGTTGGAGCCGCAGCCGGTTCGCATGGTTAGCTCGGCCAGGCTGGCGCAGCCGTTGTCGGCCGCTTCGCGGATCTGGTGGTCGGTGACCCCATTACAGATGCAGACGTACACGGTATCGGTCGGGTGCTTGCGATCCGGAGAGGACCGGCACCGATTGCACCGCAAACGAGAATAGGTGTCAATTCCAAACGTTAATCATTATTAATCCGCACTTGGCGAGGCCCGCCCCGCTTGCGTGGGCGTTTGCGCGGGCTGTCGTGACCGGCCGCACTGCTGCCCGGCAACCATGCCTCCAGCGCACGCTCCGGCATGACCCCGACCGCTGCCGGCCCCGCCAGATTCTGCGCGAGCGGCGCCAGATGGCGCAACGCACGCGCATAGACCCCGCGCTTGAACATCACCACGTGCTCGACCGGGTACCAGAAATCCACCCAGCGCCAGTGGTCGAACTCCGGCGTGTCGGTATGGTCGAGCTTGAGATGGGATTCGTCGCCGGTGAACTGCAGCAGGAACCACACCTGCTTCTGCCCGATGCAGACCTGCCGCTCGTTGCGGCGCACCGCCCGGCTCGGCAGGCGATAGCGTAGCCAGCCGGGCGTGGCGCCGAGCAGTTCCACATGCTCAGGCAACAACCCGGTTTCTTCGCGCAACTCGCGGTACATGGCTTCGACGGGCGTCTCGTCGGTATTCATGCCGCCTTGCGGGAACTGCCAGCCGTCCCTGCGCACACGTCGTGCCCAGAACACCTGACCGTCCTTGCGCATCAGCACAATACCGACGTTTGGCCGGAAGCCGTCCGGATCGATCACGATGCGGACTCCTGAAAATCTACTGTCACCGACTCTGCCACGGCGACGCCCGGCTCACAAGCTGAAAACGAAATGCTTGACAACGCCCGGATGCTTCGTAAGAATTGCCGGCTCCCTAGGCTATGTAGCTCAGCCGGTTAGAGCACAGCACTCATAATGCTGGGGTCGGTGGTTCGAGTCCACCCATAGCCACCAAGGTATCCAGGCCTGCCCAGGCATGCGATACTCTGGGACAACATGTTTTTATTGCCCCGTCGCCAAGCGGTAAGGCACCTGACTCTGACTCAGGCATTCGGTGGTTCGAATCCATCCGGGGCAGCCAGACACAAAAGGTTCGATCGAAAGATCGGGCCTTTTTTGTTGCCGCCATGACCCGGCTCGGCCGTTCGCAGAGCAACGCGCCCAAGCGCAGCCACCTCCACCCAACCGATACCAGGACAGGCACTACGGCGTCGCTCGAGCTGATCGCGCTCGTACGGAACGACCGTCAGGCAACCGAAACCGCCATCGGCGCATGACACACGAAGCAGCGCCGCGCTGCCGTCTGGCCCTCCGGATGCACGGCCACACCGACCGACGCATGCGCGCCATGCCGCTTCGCCCCTCCTGCCCGCGACTACTGCCGTGCCACGCCAATCGATTGGCGCAAGCCCCTGCCCTGCCATTGCCCTCCGCGGGCGCGCGCATCGGGATCGCCCAAAACGATAAAAGCCCGGCAATGCCGGGCCTTGAAGCAGCTGCCCCGGCGAACCGGGGCGCAGCAAACGCGATGGATCAGCGCTTGGAGAACTGGGTCGCGCGACGTGCCTTGTGCAGACCGACCTTCTTACGCTCGACTTCACGGGCGTCGCGGGTCATGAAGCCGGCCTTGCGCAGCTCGGACTTCAGGGTTTCGTCGTACTCGACCAGCGCACGGGCGATGCCCAGACGGATCGCACCGGCCTGGCCGGTGGTGCCGCCGCCGGACGCGGTGACCAGGATGTCGAAGCTCTCGGTGTTCTTGGTGAGCTCCAGCGGCTGACGCACGATCATGCGCGCCGTCTCACGGCCGAAGAACTCGTCCAGCGGACGGTCGTTGACGGTGATCTTGCCGGTGCCCTTGCGCAGGAACACGCGAGCGGTGGAGGACTTGCGGCGGCCAGTGCCGTAGTTTTGCGTGATAGCCATGATTAGATATCCAGAACTTGCGGCTGCTGGGCGGCGTGCGGATGCTCGGCACCCGAATAGACCTTGAGCTTGCGGTACATGGTGCGGCCCAGGGGGCCCTTCGGCAGCATGCCCTTGACGGCGATTTCGATCACGCGCTCCGGGTGGCGCTGTAGCGCCTGCTCCAGGCTCTCGGTCTTCAGGTTACCGATGTAGCCGGTGAAGCGGTGATACTTCTTGTCTTTCAGCTTGTTGCCCGTGACGACGATCTTCTCGGCGTTGATCACCACGAGGTAATCGCCGGTATCGACGTGAGGGGTATAAACCGGCTTGTGCTTGCCGCGCAGGCGGCGGGCCAGTTCGGTGGACAGACGGCCGAGCGTCTTGCCGGCGGCGTCAACGAGATACCAGTCGCGCTGGACGGTCTCGGACTTGGCGGTGAACGTAGTCATGAGAAAACTCTTGAGTGGTCGGGCGGATTGCAGCGGCCGAAGACCACTGGAACTTTGCCACGCGTTGTGAAGGCGAAACAGAAGAGGCAGGATTGTACGCGCCAGCCCACCGCGGCGCAAGCTGCCCCCGCCACGAGTGGCGGGCGGTTGGCAGCGGGTCGGCCGGGGGCCAGAATCCCTGCATGACCCAGACCTCCCCTACCCGACTGCAAAGTCCGCTCGACCGGCTGCTGGTCGAAGCCCAGCGCGCGCTGGAGACCGTCTTCGGCAACCCGCCTGCCGAGCGCCCCAATCCCGCCGCCGACACCCCGGAGACCGCCTTGTCACCTGACCAGCGCCGCCATGCCGCCGGCCTGATGCGCATCAATCACGTCGGCGAAGTCTGCGCCCAAGGCCTGTATTTCGGGCAGGCCGCGGTCGCCCGCGACGCACACACCCAGCACCATCTGCTGGAGGCCGCGCAGGAAGAAACCGACCACCTCTCCTGGTGTGCCGATCGCCTGTACGAGCTGGACAGCCGCCCCAGCCTGTTCAACCCGCTCTGGTATGCCGGCAGCTACGCACTCGGCGCGCTGGCCGGTCTACGCGGGGACGACTGGAGCCTGGGCTTCGTGGTCGAGACCGAACGCCAGGTGGAAGCCCACCTGGACGAACACCTGGAAACCCTGCCCGCGACCGACCAGCGCAGCCGCGCGATCCTGCGCGTGATGAAGATCGACGAAGCCCGCCACGCCGATCAGGCCGAGCAGGCCGGCGCACGCCTGCTGCCGCCCCCCATCCCCACCGCCATGGCCCTGGCGTCCAAGCTGATGAAGACGGTGGCCTACCGGCTCTAGCCGGGGTCGGGATTGTCGAAAGTGGGGCGCCGGCCCGTGCAGCGGGCTGACTAACTGACCAACTTCAACCCGATCACGCCGGCGACGATCAGCCCGATGCAGGCCAGCCGTGACCATGAAGCGCTGTCGCCGAACAGTGCGATGCCGGCGATGGTCACGCCCAGCGCGCCGATGCCGGTCCAGATCGCGTAGCCGGTGCCTACCGGAATGGTCTTCAGGGCCTGGGTCAGGAACCACAGGCTGATGCCGGCCAAGCCAATGGTCAGCACGGTTGGCCACAGTCGGGTGAAGCCATCGCTGTACTTGAGCCCCATGGCGAAGCCGATTTCGAACACACCGGCCAGAACGAGATAGATCCAAGGCATTGCAGTACTCCTCACAGAAAAAACGGACAAAAAAAAAGCGACCCAGTGTGTGCACACTGGGCCGCCGTCGGCTGTGGAACGCGAGGTCATCGCGTGGCGGGCCGTCCCGCCTTGATTCGGTTGCGCACCTGCAAACAGGCGCGCATCGGTCGTTCGCTGCGCTTACTCGCTCAGGTTACGCCCGTGGAACAGCTCTTCGATCTCGCGCTTGAGCAGCGTTTCGATCTTCATGCGCTCCTTGAACGAAAGGTTCTTGGCACGCTCTTCAAACAGGTACTGATCCAGATCGAAGTCTTTGAGGTGCATCTTGGTGTGGAAGATGTTTTCCTGATAGACGTTCACGTCGAACATCTCATAACGCGACTTCACGTTCTTGGCCAGGAAGTGCTGGATCGAGTTGATCTTGTGATCGATGTAATGCTTTTTGCCCTTCACGTCGCGCGTGAAGCCGCGTACGCGGTAGTCCATGATCACGATGTCCGATTCCAGACTCTCGATCAGGTAGTTCAGCGCCTTCAACGGCGAGATGACCCCGCACGTGGCGACGTCGATGTCGGCGCGGAAGGTGGCGATGCCTTCCTGCGGATGCGTTTCCGGATATGTATGGACCGTGATATGGCTCTTGTCCATATGAGCAACCACGGCATCGGAGATCAGCTCCTTGCCGGCCTGCTTCTTGTCGATCACCGGCTCTTCGGAGATCAGGATCGTCACCGATGCGCCCTGCGGATCGTAGTCCTGGCGTGCGATATTGAGGATGTTGGCACCGATGATCTCGGCCACATCGGTCAGGATCTGCGTCAGGCGATCGGCGTCGTACTGCTCATCGATATACTCGATGTAGCGCTGACGCTCCTCTTCGGTACGCGCATAACAGACGTCGTAGATGTTGAAGCTCAGCGCCTTGGTGAGGTTGTTGAACCCCTGTAGCCTCAGGCGAGGCAACGGCTTGACCACGTCGGTCTGTCCTTATGGAAAGCGGGAAAGGAGTCAATTATGAGCCAAAGATCCCAGCAACGAAATGCCGATGTTGAGAATGGTTTACCTTGCATGACTCATGCCGTTAAGCTTCAGGAATTACACGCGGAACTACCATGAGCCCAGGAAACACGACGGTTGTGACTACGACGGTACGTAACGCTACCCCTTCCCTGGCGCTGGACGCGGGCACCATCGAGCGTTTTCTGGCGCACAGCCACCGCAGGCGCTATCCGACCAGGACCGATGTGTTCCGGCCAGGAGACCCGGCCGGCACCCTCTACTATGTCATCAGCGGCTCGGTGAGCATCATTGCCGAAGAAGATGACGATCGTGAGTTGGTGCTGGGCTACTTCGGGAGCGGCGAGTTCGTCGGCGAGATGGGGTTGTTCATCGAATCCGATACCCGCGAAGTGATTCTGCGTACCCGCACCCAGTGCGAGTTGGCGGAGATCAGCTACGAGCGCCTGCAGCAGCTGTTCCAGACCAGCCTGTCACCGGATGCACCGCGCATCTTGTACGCACTGGGTGTTCAGCTTTCAAAACGACTGCTCGACACCACAAGGAAAGCCAGCCGCCTGGCCTTCCTGGACGTGACCGACCGCATCGTGCGCACCCTGCACGATCTGTCCAAGGAGCCCGAGGCGATGAGCCACCCGCAGGGCACGCAGCTGCGGGTGTCGCGACAGGAGCTGGCACGCCTGGTCGGCTGCTCGCGCGAAATGGCCGGCCGTGTACTCAAGAAGCTGCAGGCCGACGGCCTGTTGCATGCACGCGGCAAGACCGTGGTGCTGTACGGCACGCGCTAAGAAACCGCCAGCGATCCACGGTCGGTGCGGAAGTAGCACCGACCGTGGTTTCCGGAACGGCAAACCGGGCTGCTGCAATCCAGGCTGCAGCGGGCTGATGCTTGCGCCCCCCCCCACACACACCGCTGCGCGGAGCTCGTGTCGAGCTGGTGCGCAGTGCGTACGTTGCGCGTCGTCAGTAGTGCAGGCCCAACGCAGTCTGTGCATCGACGTGTGCTTGCACTGGTGGCTGCGCCTTCGCGAGCCGCTGCGGTGGCGCTGACTGCCGCCGCCGCGACACGCTGGTTTCATTGCTTGCGTCTGCTCAGTGCTTACGCCTGTGCCTGACGCGGTGCTGCATGGCTTGGGCTTGCGAGCCCTCAGATGTGCATCGCGTCCCGCTGTGTAGAAACAAGCGGGCCTTAGAGCGCCTTGCCGCCGCGGTCGCGGCAACCCCAGTTCAGGATCGGCGTGCCGGCAGGCAGCACCTGGCGGAACAACGCTTCGCGATTGGCCTTGGGATTGACCACCACCGGCGCGCGGGCCGCCTTCAATAGCGGCAGGTCTGCCGTGCTGTCGGAATAGGCAATGGCAATGTCGGCGTAGCCGCGCTCGCGCAACATGCGCATCTTCTCTTCGTTGTGGCAGTGCCGCCGCGCGGTGACCGCACCCAGGCGCGGGCCGACCAGGCTGCCGATCACCGGTACATCCTGGTGGGCGACAAAGCCGAGAATGGCGCGCGCAAGCTCGGGCGGCGCCCCCGTGGCGACCACCACGCGATCGCCGGCGGCGCGATGGTCGGTGAACACCTTCAAGGCGTGGGGCAGCAGGCGCTGCCGGATCTGTGCTTCATGCTTGAGCACGTAGGCGTCGATGAACCGGTTGAACTCGCGCGCGCGGTGCAGGCCGAACGTGGCGATCCAGACGTAGCCGGACACGCCGCGCCGGCGGGTGGGCAACATCGCCACCATCGGCCCCAGAATGGGCGATGCCAGCAGCGCTACCAGCAGGCGCAACGGGTTGCGCTTGATCAGCCAGGCGAACAGATGGCTGCCGGAATCGCCGTCGTACAACGTGTGGTCGAAGTCGAAGACCACCAGCGGTGCATCGTCGCGCGGTGCGGGAAACGACTCAGTCATGCGCGAAGAATAGCTGACGCAGCGACTCGCCGGGTTCGGGCGCGCGCATGAAGGTCTCGCCGACCAGAAACGCGTTCACGCCGTGGCTGCGCATCAGCTGCACGTCGGCATGGGTGACGATGCCGCTCTCGGTGACCAGGACGCGGTCGCGCGGTACCGCGGCGCGCATGTCCAGGGTGGTCTGCAGCGACACCTCGAAGGTGCGCAGGTTGCGGTTGTTGATGCCGATCAGCGGCACCGGCACCTGCACCGCGCGCTCGAGCTCGTCGATGTCGTGCACTTCCACCAGCACGTCCAGCCCCAGCTGCATGGCCAGACCGGACAGGTCGGCCAACTGCGCATCCTCCAGTGCCGAGACGATCAGCAGGATGCAGTCGGCCCCCAGCACGCGCGCCTCGTAGACCTGGTACGGGTCGACGGTGAAATCCTTGCGCAACACCGGCAGCGTGCAGGCCTCCCGCGCCTGGCGCAGGTAGGCATCGGCGCCCTGGAAGAAATCCACGTCGGTCAGCACCGACAGGCAGCTGGCGCCACCAAATTCGTAGCTGACCGCGATGTCGGCCGGGTGGAAGTCCGGGCGGATCACGCCCTTGGACGGGCTGGCCTTTTTCACCTCGGCGATCACCGCCGGGTCGCCGGCGGCGATGCTGGCCTGCATGGCGGCGGCAAAACCGCGCGTGGACGGCAGATCCGCGCTGCGCGCGACCAGCTCTGCCAATGGCACGCGCGCGCTGCGCTCGGCCACTTCGTCGGCCTTGCGGGCAAGGATGGTGTTGAGGATGTCGCTCATCGTATCGGGTCCTGGCGGGCGGGCATTATCGGTCAAGACGGCGACACCGCACCGTCGCTGCGCGCCCACCTGCGCAGCATGCCTGCGCACTGGTGAGGATGCCGCGGTGTGATGGCCGGCGCAGTGCTGGCAGGTGCATGGTCAGGCCGATGCGGCGATCTGGCGGGTGAAGGCGACATAGCCGTCCAACCGCGCGCGCGCCGAGCCATCGGCCAGCACCGCGCGGGCGCGCACGACGCCGTCTGCGATGCTCTCGGCCACACCGGCCACGTATAGCGCAGCGCCGGCGTTGAGCGCGACGATGTCCAGGGCGGGGCCGGGCACGTTGTCCAGCACCTGCAGCAGCATCGCGCGCGATTGCGCAGCATCGGCCACCTTGAGGTTGCGGCTGGCCGACATGGCGATGCCGAAGTCTTCCGGGTGCACTTCGTACTCGCGTACCTGGCCATCGCGCAGTTCGCCCACCAAGGTGCCGGCGCCGAGCGAAAGCTCGTCCATGCCATCGCGGCCCCACACCACCAGTGCGCGCTCGGCGCCCAGTTCCTGCAGCACACGCGCCTGGATGCCGACCAGATCCGGGTGGAACACGCCCATCAGGATGTTGGGCGAACCGGCGGGGTTGGTCAGCGGGCCGAGAATGTTGAAGATGGTGCGCACGCCCATTTCGCGACGCACCGGCGCCACCACCTTCATGGCTGGGTGATGCACCGGCGCATACATGAAGCCGATACCGGTGTGCGCCAGCGAGGCCGCCACCTGCTCGGGTTGGAGCTCGATCACCGCGCCCAGCGCTTCCAGCGCATCGGCACTGCCGGACTTGGACGACACGCTGCGGTTGCCATGCTTGGCCACCTTCGCGCCACCGGCCGCAGCCACGAACATCGCGCAGGTGGAAATATTGAAGGTGTGCGAGCCATCGCCGCCGGTACCGACGATATCGACCATGTGCTGGCGATCACTCACCTCTACGCGGCGCGAGAACTCGCGCATCACGGTGGCGGCGCCGGCGATCTCGCCGATGGTTTCCTTCTTGACCCGCAGCCCGGTGAGGATGGCGGCGACCATCATGTCCGACACCTCGCCACGCATGATCTGCCGCATCAGCTCGACCATTTCGTCGTGGAAGATTTCGCGGTGTTCGATGGTGCGCTGCAGGGCTTCTTGCGGTGTGATGGGCATGGGAACAACCGTGGCAGAACGTGATGGGTGGCTACGCAGGCGACGTGCGCCGCGCTCGATCAGTGTGGGAACGCGCGGAAGCTAGCAGATGTACCAAGGCCAAGCAGCTGCACCTGTGGCGATCATTGGCCTGGACGCTTCATGCGAAAGCGTGCCTGCGGCTGCACTTCGTAGTAATCGGCCGGCCCGCCTGCGCGCAGAATCGTCTGCACCGCGGCCGGGTCGTAGATGCCCTCGTACAGTGCCGACGCCGCCAGATGCACGCCGACGACCTCGCCCAGCACCAACCAGGTCTCGATGGCGTGGCCGGTGGCGGTCTGCAGCGGCAGCAGCTGGCTGAGCCGGCATTCGAAGCTCACCGGACTGGCGGCAACCCGTGGCGCAGCGATCAGGCGTGATGGCGCCATCTGCAGGCCGGCAAGATCGAATTCGTCGACTTCGGAGGGCACCATCGCCGCGCTGGCGTTCATTGCTTCGGCCAGCGGGCGGGTCGCCAGGTTCCAGGTAAATTCGCCATTGGCCTCGATATTGCGCAGGCTGTCCTTGCGACCGATGCTGGCAAAGCCGACGATCGGCGGCGTGTAGTTGAAGGCATTGAAAAAGCTGTACGGCGCCAGATTGGCAATGCCCTCGGCGCTGCGCGAGCCGATCCAGCCGATCGGTCGCGGGCCGACGATGGCATTGAACGGGTCATGTGGCAGACCGTGGCCTTGGGTCGGCTCATAGAAATGGACGTTGTCGTCGGGCTGGTTCATCGTGAAGCGATCTCGGGTGACTGCGACGCGCGCAGGCATTACTGGGTGGGAAAAGCGCTGGTTGCATGCGTCGGCGACCCCGTCCGCGAGCAGCGGCGCAGCGTCTCGTAGACAGCCGCGCTCCCCATTGGTGCGTGGATGCCGATGCAAGCTGCGCCGATGACGACCATGTGCGCGAGGACCATCGCGATCAACGCTGCAGAAAATTTTTCAGCAGTGCATGACCGTGCTGGGTCAGGATCGACTCGGGATGGAACTGCACGCCTTCCACCGGAAACTGGCGATGGCGCAGGCCCATGATCTCTTCCACCGAGCCGTCCGGATTTTCGGTCCAGGCGGTGACTTCCAGCGCGTCCGGCAGAGTGGTCTTGTCCACCACCAGCGAGTGATAGCGCGTGGCCTCGTAGCTGTCCGGCAGGCCGGCGAACACGCCCTTGCCTTCGTGGCGAATCGGCGAGGTCTTGCCGTGCATGATGTTGCCCGCCCGGATCACATCGCCTCCATAGACCTGACCGATGCTCTGGTGGCCCAGGCACACGCCCAGGATCGGCGTGGTCTGCCCCAGCTGTTCGATCAGCTGCAGCGAAATGCCGGCCTCGTTCGGCGTGCACGGACCGGGCGAGATCACGATGCGCTCGGGCCTGAGCGCGGCGATCTGGTCGACGCTCATCGCATCGTTGCGCACCACCGTCACCTCGGCGCCCAGCGCCTGCAGGTACTGCACAAGGTTGTAGGTGAAGCTGTCGTAGTTATCGAGCATCAGCAGCATGGCAAAGGACTCATTGCGCGATCAGGAAGACCGCATAGATGTTTTCGGTATAGGTAATGGTGCCGGTCAGCAGACTTTCGCCAATGCCCTGCGCACCCGCGCTTGGAGCGGGCGGCGGCGGTGGGGCCGGTGGAGATGGCGGAGACACCACCGAGCCCGGCCTTGGCGCATTGGGGGCCGACCAGGTGCCTGCTTCGACGCCGTAGGCAAAGCTGGGGGCGACATCGGAAATGCTGTAGATCCCACCAAGGCGCACGCCATAGGCGGCCGCGAGCCCTTGGGCGGATTCGCGCGACTGCGTGGCAGCTTCGCGCTTGAGCTCAGCGCGCAATGCAGCTGCATCACCGTAGGCGGTCTGCATCGACAGCACCTGCACGGACTCACTGGCGTCCAAGCCGCCCAGAAAAGCACGTACATCCTTCAACGATGTAAAGGTGCCGCGGATCTTGCGCTCCACCCGGGTCCCTTCGAAGACGGACTTGCCTGCCTCGTAACGCGACTGCGGGGCAATCGTCAGCGCGGAAGCATAAAGCGAATCTTTGAGTACGTGATTTCGCTGCAATCCATCCAGAACAACCCGTGCACGGTCTTCAACGAACTTGCGCGCCAGATCGGGCTGCGGATCGGTCTTGCTGACCTTAAGGTCGATGATGAAGCGATCCGGGTCCACCGTGCGGAACGCCTGACCTTTCACCAGCAAATGCGGCTGCGAAGGCAAGGTATTGATCTGCGCTGCGCCCACGGCGGGCAGGATCAGGGCAGCGGCAAGCACCCAAGCGATGATCTTTTTCATTGTCGTCTTCCTTGATGTCTATTCATGGCCCTGCACGGCAGGACCCTGCAGCAGAGCTGCAACATCCGCACATAGGCGATCCACCGCTTCGGGCGTGGTGGCCCACGACGTCACGAAGCGGATCACATGACTGCCGTCGGCGCGCAGTTCCCAGCACTCGAAGTCGTAGCGTTGTGCCAGCTGCGTAGCGTGTTGCGCGCTGACGGCGATGAACTGTTGATTGGTCGGCGAATCGCTGGTGAAGTGCGCGCCGGCCGCGAGCAGGCCGGCGCGCAGGCGTTGCGCCATGGCGTTGGCGTGCGCGGCCAGTTCGAAGAACAAGCCGTCTTCGAACAACGCTGCGAATTGCGAACCGAGCACCATACCCTTGGCCAGCAATGCGCCACGCTGTTTGATCAGGTAACGCAGATCGGCCTGCAATGCGGGATTGACGATGACCAGTGCTTCGCCGAGCAGCGCGCCATTCTTGGTGCCGCCGATGTAGAACGCATCGGTCAGTGCGGCAATGGTGGGCAGATCCAGATCGTTGCCGTTGGCAGTCAGCGCGGCACCCAGGCGCGCGCCGTCCAGGTACAGCAGCAGATCGTTTGCGCGGCAGAATCGCGACAGCGCGTCGAGTTCGGTGTGCGTGTAGATGGTGCCGCTTTCGGTGCTGTTGGAGATATAGACCAGGCGCGGCTGCACCATGTGCTCGTTGCTGTGCACCTCCAGCACCGGCGCGATCAATGCCGGGGTCAGCTTGTCGTGCAGCGCAGGCACGGTGAGCACCTTGTGGCCGGTGGCTTCGATGGCGCCGGTTTCATGCGTGGCGATGTGCCCGGCCTCCACCGCAATCACCGCCTGGTGCGGGCGCAGGAACGCGCTGATCGCAATCAGGTTGGTCTGCGTGCCACCGACCAGCAGATGCACATCCGCGTGCGGTTGCGCAACGGCAGTGCGTATTAACTCTGCAGCACGTGCGCTCAGCCGGTCGGTGCCGTAACCGGCGTGCTGCTCGGCGCTGGCCTGCGCCAACGCCTGCAGCAGACGCGGATGCGCGCCTTCGCTGTAGTCGTTGCGGAAACTGATGCGCGCTCCACTACCCTGCCCGTCCATCACAGGCCCTTGGCCGCCTGGGCGACTGCGCGGAACAGTGCGCGGCCCTTGTTCATCGTCTCCTGCCATTCCAGATCGGGGTCGGAGTCATAAACCACTCCGCCGCCGGCCTGCACATACAGATAGCCGTCCTGGATCACCGCGGTGCGGATGGCAATGGCGGTGTCGGCATCGCCGTGCCAGCCGATGTAACCGACCGCGCCGGAGTACACGTTGCGCTTGACCGGCTCCAGCTCGCGGATGATTTCCAGCGCACGGATCTTCGGCGCGCCGCTGACGGTGCCGGCCGGAAACGTGGCGCGCAGCACGTCGCTGTAATTCAGGCCGGCCTTGAGCGTGCCGGTGACCTCGCTGACGATATGCATGACGTGGCTATAGCGTTCGATCACGAACTGCTCGCCGACCTTCACCGTGCCCGGTTCGGCGACGCGACCCACATCGTTGCGGCCCAGATCGATCAGCATCACGTGCTCGGCGCGCTCTTTGGGGTCGGCCAGCAATTCGGCTTCCAGTGCCTTATCCAGCTCCGGCGTAGCACCGCGCGGGCGAGTGCCGGCGATCGGGCGCACGGTCACCACGCCATCGCGCAGGCGCGCCAGGATTTCCGGCGAGGAGCCGACCACCTGGGTGCCGCCGACGTCGAGAAAATACATGTACGGCGAAGGATTCAACGCACGCAGCGCGCGATACACATCCACCGGGCGCGCGCGGAACGGCACGCGCAGCCGCTGCGACGGCACCACCTGGAAGATGTCGCCGGCACGCACGTATTCCTGTGCCTTGCGCACCACCGCGTGGTACTCCTCGCGGGTGAACGAGGAATGGAAATCCGATTCGTCGATGGCATCGGAAATCTGCGCCTGCGGATAGCCGGCGCCGCCCTGACGCAGGCGGTGCGCCAGTTCGTCCAGACGCCGGTTGGCGCGCACATAGGCCTGCGGCTGGCGCGGGTCGGCGTGCACGATCAGGTACAGCCGGCCCTTGAGGTTGTCGAACACCGCCAGCTCTTCGGAGAGCATCAGCAGCATGTCGGGCGTGCCGAGTTCGTCGGGTTTGTCGCCACTACCCAGCCGCGGCTCGATGTACTGGATGCACTCGAAGCCGAACCAGCCCACCAGCCCGCCGGTGAAACCGGGCAGGCCATCGAGTTGCGGCACCGAATGCTCGGCGCGCAAGGCATCGACTTCGGCCAGCGGGTCGGCGACCTCACGGGTCTCGATGACTTCGCCGTGCTCGCTGACTTCCAGCGTGTGGCCGCGGAAGCTGTACACGCGCCGCGCCGGCAGGCCGATGATGGAGTAGCGCCCGAAGCGCTCACCGCCTTCGACCGATTCGAACAGGTAGGTGTAGGCGCCGTCGGCGAGTTTGAGATAGACCGAGAGCGGTGTGTCCAGGTCGGACAGCACTTCGCGGACAACGGGGATACGGGTGTGACCTTCAGCGGCCTGGCGCTGGAACTGCTCTGCAGTGATCAAGACGACTTTCCTTCCGGGACTCTGTGGCGGGGCGGACGACGGCAACGGGCCACCATCGCCACCAGCGGCGAGCGGAAGAGAAGGAGCGTGGGGTCGTCAGGCGGGACACGCGGGTACTGTAGCGCAAGTGTCGGCCCAGGGCAGCAGGCCGGGGCCAAAGCGGTGGGAATTGCGAAGGCGGGCTGGGGTTGTGTGGGCTTGCGCATTGGCTGATGTCGGACACGGGCAGCGCGCGTCGGGATGTGGGCGTGGTGCGCTGTAGGAGCGGTTTTGCTTTGGAGCATGGGTCGTGGTGGCGGCACCAATGTCGGCGCAGGGACCCTCACCCCAACCCCTCTCCCGGCGGGAGAGGGGCTTAGGGCCGCGTGCTGGTTGCTGCGCTTGTGATGCAGCCACTCCGCGTATGCCGTCGTTGCTCAGCTTGTAACGCAGCGATTCGCTTCTACCGGAGGTGATTGATTTGAATGCGACTGCCCAAAGACAGCTGGCCTTGATCGTCGGGATTGCATGGCGCTACCCGTTCGCGCGCATGCATCGACCGGGCGACCGCACATCAGCGCAGGCCGATCACGCTCTTCCGATTCCCGATTCCCGATTCCCCGCGCTCAACCCCCGACCAATGGACAGTCGGCAGGCAAATGCATCCGCAACCGCGCCGGGACGCAGGCGATGCGGAAATGCAGCGAGGTTTCCGGTTCGCCGTCCAGGTTCAGGGTCAGCGGTTGGTGGGACGCGATCTCCAGCCACGGCACGCGGGCGCGCACGGCCACGCGTTCCAGGGCCGCCTGCTTGCCGCCGGTGACCAGGGTGCCGAGGGTGGCGGCCACTTCGCCGTTGAGGGCTGGGACGATGGTGACATCCAGCAGGCCGTCGTCGATCAAGGCCTCCGGGCACAGCGCCTGGCCGCCGCCGGCCTGGCGCCCGTTGCCCAGGCCCAGCGCGATGAATTCGCCGTCCCACTCAAAGTCCGGGCCGCTGAAGCGGGCGCTGATCGGGTCGATCCGGCCCAGTCGCGACATGCCGGTGATCAGATAGGCCAGCCCGCCGAGCATCTTCTTCAGGCCTTCGTCGGTTTCCACGGTGACCTGGGTGCCGAAGCCGCCGCTGGCGACGTTGGCGCACCAGTGCGGGCCGTGCGCGGTGTCCAGGCGCAGCAGGTCGATCGCCTGTGCCGGGCGCTCGGCGATCAGGCTGAGCGCCTCGAAGGGTTCGATGGGAATCATGGCCGCCGTGGCGAAGTCGTTGGCGGTGCCCAGGGGCACCAGGCCCAGCGATGGCAGGGTGGCCGCGTCGGCGTCGTGATGCGCCAGGGCGGCAGCCACTTCGCTGAGCGTGCCATCGCCACCGGCGGCGATCACCGTCTGCACGCCGTCGGCCACGGCCTCGGCGACATAGCGCTCGGCATCACCGTCTTCCCAGGTGACCCGGACCTCGAGCTGCAGACCGCGCTTGCGCAGCGTTCCCACCGCCTCACGCAGGTCCAGATTGTCGGTGGACTTGCCGTTGAGGATCAGACGCCAGTGGGACGGGGCCATGCGCGCTGCCGATGCTGTAAGGGTGATTGGCGCAGGCTAGCAGCGCGCCACACTGGGGATCGTGAATACGTGATGTCGCCCGGCTGTCATTGCCATGTCATGGCTGACCCGGAGGATAGAAGGCCATAGCAGGGATGACGGGCGGAGGCAGGATCAGCCTCCAATTTTCTTGAAGGCCGCTCCGATGGGGCGGCCTTCCTTTTGTGGCCACCGGGCCGGCCAACAGGCCTACTTCAAGAAGATATGGCCGGTCTTGAAGTCGATGACGGCGTCATTCTTGAACATCAGGCCCGACGCGAGCACACCGTCGTAGCGGGATTCGGCTTGGGATGAATCGTAGGCATTGCGATCCCACGCCTGCAGGGGAGCCGGGCGCAAATGCGTGCCGTCGACGGTCAGCGTTGTCGGGCCGACAACGTCAAAGACCGGGACAACCGCGCCCGCCGGCCCGGCCTGCTGATCGGGCCGGACCTTGAGGGTAAGCCGGTACCTGTCCTTCAACGTTGCGTCCACGGCATCACCTGCCACCGTACTGACCAGCATTTTCGCCGGCACTCCGTTGATGGACGCACGCACGTAATAGAGCTTGCCTTGGTCATCCCAGTGCATGGCGTGCTGGCTGTAGCCGGCCTTGACCAGGCCGGCATCGAACGCCTGAGCGGCCGCGGCGCTTGCGGGGACGGCCAGTTGCCGGCGCCCGTAATCGATGATGGCGCCGCGGTCGTGCAACCACAGGCTGCCAAGCATGCCGTCCTTGAGTTTGCCGTCCGCAGCGTTCTGCAGCACTTCGAAGATTTCGACACGCTTGTTCCGGGCCACGTCGTTGCCAACCGAGATCTCGTTGGCGTGCCCGTATTGGCGGCCGAGCGCGCTGACCTTGCCTTCGGATTCGATGCCGAACGTGCGCTTTTCACCCTCCAGCGCGATCCCCGCCCGGGCCGCATTGGCGTGCGTGGTCTGCATGTAGAACGACGCCAGCGAATGCAGCATCAACGAAAACGGCTGTCCGTTCAGGCGGGCCGGGACGAATGCGCGCACGCCAGAGGACTGACGAATGGTGAGCCTGGTCCACTGCAAGGGTGCGGCGACCGCAGCGTCCGTGGAGACCGCGGCCGGCGCGGCCTGCAGCAGGCCCGGCCCAGCGAGCAGGCCGACGCCACCCAACACGGTGGCGACACAACGGGTGTAGAAGGCGTTCATCTGGCATCGGTGGCGCGCATGGGGACTCCGATGCTGAAAGGCCACCCCATGCGAGGTCAACCGGCCGAAAGTCACAGGTTCAGGCCGGCTGTGACGTCCAGCGCTCGCGACAATGGCAATGTCGGCGCTCGATTGCGCCGACACCTGCCGCGCCGCCCAGGTCGTTCAGCCACTGGCGCGCCCCACTTTGCGGCTGAAGCCAGATCTGCGCGTCGGCGTAATGGCCCGACGTCCCGCGGCGACGCGACCGCTGCGCTCAGGTGCCGGCGGCAAACGCGGCCAGGCGTTCGCCATCGAGCCGGTACACGGTCCAACCGTCCATCGGGCGGGCGCCGGCCGCCTGGTAGAAGTCGATGGCCGGCTGGTTCCAGTCGAGCACCGACCACTCGAAACGCCCGCAGCCGCGCTGCACGGCCAGTTGCGCCAGATGCCGCAACAGCGCAAGCCCGGCACCCCGACCGCGCGCCTGCGGGCGCACGAACAGGTCTTCCAGATACAGGCCGTTGCGACCCAGCCAGGTCGAGTAATTGAAGAAATACACCGCAAAACCCAGCGCCTGGCCGTCCTGCTCGCAGATCAGTGCGTGCGCGGTGGCGCCGTCGCTGAACAGGCTGGCGTGCAGATCGTCCTGAGTGGCCGTCACCGCATCCGGCTCGCGTTCGTAGACCGCCAGTGCGGTGATCAACTCGTGCAACAGGGACACATCCGCGGGCGTGGCACGGCGAATCTGCGGCGCGGGCTGGCTCATCGCGCCGCGTCCACGGCCGCGCGCATCTGTGCGATCACCTGCGCATAGTCGGGCGCGTTGAAGATCGCCGAGCCGGCCACGAAGGTGTCGGCACCGGCCGCGGCAATCGCGCCGATGTTGTCGGCCTTGACCCCGCCGTCGATTTCGAGCCGGATCGGCTTGCCGGTGGCGTCGATCTTGCTCCGGATGGCACGCAGCTTGTCCAGCGCCGACGGGATGAAGGCCTGCCCGCCGAAGCCCGGGTTGACCGACATCACCAGCACCAGATCCAGCTCCGGCAGCACCCAGTCCAGGATATCCACCGGCGTGGCCGGGTTGAGCACCAGTCCGGCCTGGCAGCCGTGCGACTTGATCAGCTGGATGGTGCGGTGCACGTGGCGGCTGGCTTCGGGGTGGAAGCTGATGGTGGTGGCACCGGCCTCGGCGAAGTCCGGCACGATGCGGTCCACCGGCTCGACCATCAGGTGCACGTCGATCGGGGCGGTAATGCCGTGCTTGCGCAGCGCCTGGCAGACCATCGGGCCGATGGTGAGATTGGGCACGTAGTGGTTGTCCATCACATCGAAGTGCACCCAGTCGGCGCCGGCCTTCAGGACGTTGTTCACCTCCTCGCCAAGGCGGGCGAAATCAGCGGACAGGATGGACGGGGCGATCGCCGTCGATTGCATGGGCAGCTCGTAGGAAGACGGAAACCGCATTGTCGCAACCCGGCCCCGGCGAGGAAAGGCGTGCATCCGTGGCGGGCTCTGCTGCGTATGCCCTTGACCGGCGCGCCGCGCCCGACTTGAGGAGACTTCATGAAAACCACCCCGCTCGCCTCCGCTGCCATCGTCCTGCTGGCCCTTGCGCCATCGGCCTGGGCGCAATCCGGCCCGGCCGACTGGTCCGGCTTTTCCATCGGCGCCAATGTCGGCGGTGCCGATCCGGCCGGCGTCTCCGGCGGCCGTTTTGGCTTCGATACCAATCTGGATGGCCGTGACGGCGATCAGGTCAGCACCGCCACCGGTGCCGATGCGTTTTCTCCGGGCTTCTGCGGCGGGGCGGCCGCCGGCCGCACGCCGGCCAGCGGCTGCAGCAAGGACAAGGGCGGTGCCGAGTACGGTGCGCGGCTGGGCTACGACTGGCAGGTCGGCAACTGGGTCTACGGCGTGGTGGCCGAGTACACCCGCAACGACATCCGCGACAGCGTCAGCGCCTTCAGCACGACGCCTGCGCTGTACACCTTCACCCGCCAGCTCAACCGCACCGCCGCGCTGCGCGGCCGGATCGGCTATGCGTTCGGCGAGCAGGGCGACTACCTGGCCTACTTCACCGCCGGCGCGGCCCGTGGCGAGTTCGATCACCGTTTCGTCAGCAGCAACACCGCCAACAGCTTCACCGGCAGCGGCGGCGACAGCGCCAATGGCTACCAGGCCGGTGTTGGCCTGCAGCGTCGCTTGAGCGACAACGTGTCGGTAGGCGTGGAATACCTGTTTACGCGCCTGCAGGACGAAGACACCCGGGTGCGCGTTGGGCCGGGCACCGCGCCGGCGACCAACCCGTTCCTGCGTGTCAATCCGGCCGGCACCGATCTGCGTCGCACCGATACGGACTTTTCCACCAACGCGGTGCGGCTGACGGCGACGTACAAGTTCTGATTGCTGACTCGCAGTGCTGTTTTCCGGCCAGCGCTAGCTGCGCCGTGCAACACGGCTTGATGTCCTGGCCAGACCTGCGAATCACGCATTACTTCTGCGTATCGCGCCAGGCCCCTCTTCCGCCGGGGGTGAGGAGGCACACGCGCCACTGGCGCGTGTGCCTTGGAGCGCCGGCGCCGCAAGCGCGGGCCGTGGCACGCAGCGGGGGCTGGGATGAAGGTAGGGCCGACCCATCGGCGACTCGACTTCCCCACTCACGTTTCACACCGTTCTGGCGGTACCCACACACAACCACGCGCCATGCGATCAGCGCTTGCGCATCCGCTGGATACGATCGTAGGCGGCATTGATCTGGCTGGCCTTTTTCTCCGCCTGGCGGCGCGCTTCCGGCTCGGCGTTGGCCACCTTGTCCGGGTGATAACGCGACATCAGCCGCCGATAGGCCAGGTCGATCTCGGCCGTGGTCGCGTCCGGCTCCAGTCCGAGGGCCTCATACGGGTTTTCCGCACGCCGCTTGAACCAGCCGGCATCCACCGCGTGGCCGATGGCCAGGCCGATCATCAGCCCCACGAACGGCGCGCCCCGGAACAGCAAGGCGCCGGCCAGTGCGCCGAGCAGTTTTCCGTACCAGGACATGGGCGATCGGGCGTGGGGAAGGCGGGTTGGCGATCTTACCCGAACGCCCGTCCGGCCTGGCTGACGGGCCCTCTACAGCTGGTACGCAGAGCCGCCCGACAAATCCCAGCAGGGCGCCACGAAGCGCCGTACACTACGCGGCCCGCTGCCCACCCGCGGGCCCGCCGGGTCCCGGGGACAGCGTCATAGCGACGTCCTTAGGAGTGCCTGTGTCGACCACGCTGTTGCAATCCGATCTGCCCGGCCTGCCGTTGCGTCACCGTGGCAAGGTCCGCGATGTCTTCGATATTCCGCGCGACCGCCTGCCCGCCGACGCCCCCCCGGGCGACTACCTGTTGATGGTGGCCACCGACCGCCTGTCCGCCTTCGATGTGGTGCTGCCGGATCCGATTCCGGGCAAGGGCGAGATGCTGTGCCAGGTGTCCAACTTCTGGTTCCACAAGACCGACCACCTGATGCCCAACCACCTGGTGGACATCGGCGTCGAGCAGGTGCTGCCCGACGGTGTGGACCCGGCCCTGTACGCCAAGCGTGCCGTGGTGACGCGCAAGCTCAAGCCGGTGCCGGTGGAAGCGATCGCGCGCGGCTATCTCATCGGCAGCGGCTGGAAGGACTACCAGCGCACCGGCAAGATCAGCGGCATCGAATTGCCCGACGGCCTGCGCCAGGCCGAAAAACTGCCCGAACCGATCTTCACCCCATCGACCAAGGCAGCGGTCGGCGACCATGACGAGAACATCGACTTCGATGCGATGGTCAAAACGGTGGGCGCCGAACTGGCCGAACGCGTACGCGATGCCACCTTGCGCATCTACCGCTTCGCCGCTGATTTTGCGGCCGAACGCGGCATCCTGCTGGCCGACACCAAGTTCGAGTTCGGCACCGATGCCGATGGCCGCCTGTACATCATGGACGAGATGCTGACCCCGGACTCGTCGCGCTACTGGCCGGCCGACCAGTACGAAGTGGGCGCCAGCCCGCCGAGTTACGACAAACAGTTCGTGCGCGACTATCTGGAAACCCTGGACTGGGGCAAGACCGCACCCGGCCCCAGCCTGCCGGCTGACGTCATCGATCGCACCCGTGCGAAATACGCCGAAGCACTGCAGCGACTGGCGGGGATTTCGGTCGATTGATGCTGTAAGCCCCGGGGACGGGGCTTTGGTCGAGCGGTCGAGGGGGGAGATGTGCACGGGCACATCCGAGCGCAGCGGATGACAGCGGACGCGTAGCCGATCACACGGCAATGCCGTGCCATCGGATGCGGCGCGAGCTTCTTCGTCGCCCACCGACTGGCCGGCGCAACCGGACCACACACTGCAGGTAGAGCTTGACGATGTCGTTTCCTTTATCCAGCGCTCGTGCACTGCTGCAGCGTGCCTCGATTGCTGCGTTGCTGTTCACAGCCGTGGCATGCACTGCCGGCGAGCCGGCCGCGGCCGTGACTGCGCAGCCGGCATCCCGCCCGCTGCCAAGCGCCGTTGCACCGCCCCCCGCTGCAGGCAATCACCGGTTTGCCCCGGTGATCAGGGCAAGTGGCGTGACATGTACCGATGCGACATCCGCCACCGGCTGCACGGCGGGTAACCTCGATGCAGGCGATTTCTACGATGTGGACGTGTTACCCGAGTGCGGTGACGATGGATTCTTCGCAGGCGTCTCGCGCGCATCTGGAGCCGAGGCACTCGATGCGGTGCCGGCCACCGGCAGCGCTGCAACCGCCACTGCCCACCTGGCGCAGGGGCAACTCGTCTGCATCCAGGCCATCGCCCGTGGCGGGCAGAACCCGCGCTATTACTACGTGGTCACCATTCCGGCCAGCCGTGTCGCGGCATGCGCAGACAGTGCACTTTGTGAAACCTATGGCGACAGGGCGATCAGGCGTCTGAAGCCGGCTGATGGCACGCTGTGTCGTGCCGCTGCCCAGGGCCGGCACGTTGGCGACTGCGCACAGGGATGGATCGATGCACAGGCGCTGGACGTCTTTTCAAACGGCATGTGAGTGCGACGGGCACGTCGGACCATGCCGTTCTGCCTTGCATGGCGAATGCGATGCGCGATCCACCCGATGCCTGCAAGACCACATTGGACCGATGAACATCCGCACGGCGTGCCCGCCCCACCCACGCCTGATGGGGCAGCCCACGGCCTGCGGGGTCAGTAGCCCTTCATCAATGCGGGCCGGCGGTGGGGGCCGGCGCATTCACATGACGCAACCGGACCGCCGATAGACTTTCGCCCGCGCACATGCCGCCCCGATACGATCAGGAGGATCCATTGGCTAGTTTCCGTACGTCCCTGCCTGCTCTGGCATTGAGCCTTGCGCTTGCAGCCTGCTCTGCACAGGCGCCGCCGGCAGCCTCCGCCGCCCCGGAATCGCCGGCCACTGCCTCGGCGACCGCACCTGCCGCAGCCGCAAGCACGGCCCCAGCGTCCGCAACCTCTGCCGGCTGTCCCGATGCCGACTTCCCTGCCTTCTTGAAGCGCTTCAGCGCAGAGATCGCAGTCCAGGAAAAGGCAACGGCCGACCCGTTGACCATGATCCAGATCGACCCCGAGGCGCAGCCCGAGCCGGCACCCGTGACGCGCGAGGTGCCATTGGCGCAAGTCAAATGGCCCGTCATTCCTGACCTGGCAGCGGTGCGCAGCAGCGGGCGCGAAGTGGTCGTCTCCCAGCAAGGCGACGGTCAGCAGGTACTGGTCCGCACCCCCGATACCGGCGACCAGCAGGTCTACCACTTCGCCCAGCGCCCCTGCTGGACATTGATCAAGGTGGACGATCAGGCCCTGTAACCGGCGCGCTTGCCGCCACCGCAACCACCTACGTTTCAGGAGACCACCTTGCATCCATTTCGACTGACGTGCCCGGTGCTGGCCACTGCGCTGGCCGTTGCGCTGGCCGCCTGCAACGGTCCGCAGGCTGCGGCAGGTGCGCCCGAGACGCCGGCGGCCACTGCAGCCGCTGCGACGTCGCAGCCGTCCACCCCCGCTTCACCACCTTCCGCCACATCGACACAAGGGACTGTACCCATGGGCACGATCGACTCCTTCGTTCCTGCTGGATCGAAGGCTCTGGAAACCATCCGCGGCGATCTGACCGGCGCGGGACGCTCCGATGCGTTGCTGGTGGTATCACCGCCATCCACCGGTACCGAGAAACTCGGCGAGGGAACGCCGCGCACGGTGATGTTGCTGACCCAACAAGCCGATGGCGCGTTCCAGAAAGCGGCGGAAAACAGCAAGATCGTGCCATGTGCCCGTTGCGGCGGCCTGGCGGGCGACCCGTATGCGTTTTCACGCATTCAACCCGGTCAATTCACCATCTCCATCTCCGGCGGTTCGCGCGAGCGTTGGGCCGATGACTTCACGTTCAAGTATTCGGCAGACAAGCGCACCTGGCTGCTGGACAAGGTGGTACGTGATCTGTCCGATACCGAGACCGAGCAACACAACACACTGGAACTCACCACGAACGATTTCGGCATGGTGGCGTTCCAGGAGTTTGATCCCGCCACGCTGAAGAAGGCAGCGGCCCTGGACGAGGCCGCGGACGAGAAAACGAATTAAAGGGACGTAATGGTTGGCGCGGACAAGGAAGGAGTCCGTTATTTCATGTTGCTGAGAAATGAGGAGTTACACCATGGCAACCGATCGCGAAACAGGGCTGCTGCAGTCGGCCTATGCAGCAGGCATTACCCAGCCCAAAGAGCTGGCAAACTTCATGGCCCAGGTCGGCCATGAATCGATGGGCCTCAATCGGCTTGAAGAAGGGTTCCGCTACACGCGCGGGCCGTCGCAAGTCAGCTCGAAAGTGCGGTCAGCACTGCGCGAAGGGCCGGAGGCGTTGGAAGAAGCACGTCTGGAAGCGCTGCGTGGCCAGCCGGAAAAACTGGCCGAGCTGATGTACGGCGGACGCATGGGCAATACCGAACCCGGCGATGGTTACCTCTACCGTGGCCGGGGCTACATCCAGCTCACCGGCAAGGACCAGTATCGCGCCGCAGGCGAAGCCCTGGATCTGGATCTGGTGGCACATCCCGAACTGGCCGCGCAGCCAGAAAATGCCTCGCGAATCGCTACCTGGTACTGGCAGAACAACGTTCCCCAGGCCGCCAGGCAGGACGCACATGCTGCCGGAGTGGCGATCAATGGCGGCGACCCGCCGAACGGACTGGCCGATCGCGAAAACCGCTTTGCGCGCTGGCAGCGCGACATCACGCCGGAGCTGATGGGCAAGCTCGAACACGGCCAGCTCGGCCAAACGGTGGCGCCCGCGCAGCATGCGGCGCATGCACCGGTGCAAGCGGCAGGGTCGGGATCGTTCCAGACCACCATGGAGCGCATGCTGCCTCCGCAGAACGGCGTTGCGCCGCATATCACCGGTCACTACGGCGAGCACCGTAGCGCACGCGATCACGGCGGAACCGACTTCAATTACCAAGGCGGCCAGACCGGCCGTAACCTGCAGCATCCGACAGTGCATTCGCCCGTGGCAGGCACGGTCACGTTCGCGGGTGGCAATTACGGGACCGTCAAGATTCGCGATGCACAGGGTAATTCGCACGAGATCCTGCACCTGGACGGACTCGAGGTGAAGGAAGGCCAGACGCTGGCAGCGGGCGATGCCATCGGCACGATGGGTGGCCGCGGGCCGAACGGTAACAGCCAGTACGCACAGCATGTGCATTACCAGCTGCGCGATGCCAACGGCAAGCTGACCAGTCCGGAGACGTTCTGGAATCAGGGCCACCAGCAGGAGTCGGGCGCACGCCACGCCCAGCCTGCGACAGCGGCCGGCAACGGCACGCTGCGTCATGGCGAGCAAGGCAGCGAGGTCGGCAAGCTGCAGCAGGACCTCAACCGCCTTGGCGTGCGCGATGCGCAGGGCAATCGGCTTGCCGAGGATGGGCGCTTTGGCGACAACACGCGCGAAGCGGTGATGGCGTTCCAGAAGCAGCATGGACTGCAACAGGACGGGATCGTTGGCCGCAACACGCAGGCGGCGTTGTCGGCTGTGCCGGCACACACGCAGGCGCCTACACGTGAGGCCCCGGTTGCAGCGCCGACCGGGCCCTCGCTCACCGATGCGTCGCATCCAGACCATGCATTGCACAACGCCATCCGCAGCAGGCTGCCGAGCATGATCTCCAACGATGCGGCCGCCCATGTCACGCTGCAGGCCAAGCAGAACGGCATCGACAGTGCAGACAAGCTGCAGAGCGTGACGGTGCAGGATGGCAAGGCGTTCGTCATGGGCACCACGCCGGGTTTCCGTGCGGCGGTGGATCTGAACCAGCCTGCGCCGCCGCTGGAGCAGACCAGCGCGCAGCTGCTGGCCGGCCAGGCGCAGCAGCACCAGGTCCGCGAGGAGCAGCAGAAGGTGGCAATGGGTGCGCGCTGAGGTGTGACGGGTGCAACCAAAAAGCCGGCCAGTGGATGGCCGGCTTTTTCATGCCCCGCTGCACGCGTCGGCGCGATTGAATTCTGACTGGCAGCGGCCGACACGGTGCGCGTTGTGATCACCGCGACCATGGCGCGCCGCATGGACTGTGAGCAGTGAGCGATCTGCAACGCTCGACGCATTCCCAGTCATCGGTCGTAGCGCACGTGTTGCCAAGCGACGTTCAAGCAGGACAGATCGGTAAGGCGACCGGCCATCCATCGCAGTGCGATACGTTGCCCAACGCAATGTGGCCCGACGCACAGAACGCACTACGCCGGTAATTTTTACTACTGCAATGTCCGGGACTGTGCAAGGTTGTCTGCCGGCACCTGCTGCCGATCGCGACCGGCCGTGCGTCATCTCGCCGGTTTTTGCATTGCACGTTCTGGGAGAGAGTCGTCATGCAATTCCATGTACTGGGCGCAGCCATCTGCTGCGCGCTATCGTTTTCTGCTGCCGCTGGTGCGGCCGATCTTTCTGCAAATGCGGCGGTCACGCGTGCGCAGACGCTGCTGGGGAATACCGCGTCGGCCATGGCAAATCGTGCGCCGGCCGATGTCTTTGTCGCTCGCGACAGCATCGTCGATGCCGATGGCAGCGAGCACGTGCGCTTCGATCGCACTTATCGGGGGCTGCCGGTGATCGGCGGCGACGTGGTGGTGCACTCGCGGCGTGGGGTGATGCGCCAGTTGAGCCAGACTCTGGACACGCCGGTGCGTCCGGACCTTGCGCCCGGCATCGACGCCACCACCGCGCTGCGTGTGGCCGGCGCGCAGTTCGATGTGCCGCAGGATGCCGCGCCACGTGCAAGCCTGGCACTGTACGCGCGCCAGGGGACACCACGGCTGGCGTACGAGGTGATCTACAGCGGCATCAAGCCGGATCAGACGCCGACCGAAATGCATTACATCGTCGATGCGGTGGACCAACGCATCCTCGACTCCTGGGACACGGTACATACCGCCTGCGCGGGTGGCACCAGTGCCGCCGGCACCGGGCGTTCGTTGTACGCGGGCAGCGTGGGCCTGGCGACCACGCGGTGCAGCAGCGGCTTTGAGATGACCGATCTGGGCCGCGGTGGCGGCGCCACCTACAACATGCGCAACAGCACCTCGGGCAACGGCACGCTGCTGACCGATGCCGATAATGCCTGGGGCAGCGGCGCCAGCAGCGACACCACCACGGTGGCGGTGGATGCGCACTACGGGGTGTCGCTGACCTGGGATTACTTCAAGACCACCCACGCGCGCAGCGGCATCGCCAACGATGGCAAGGGTGCGCGTAGCCGCGTGCATTACGGCAGCCGTTACAACAATGCCTTCTGGTCGGACAGCTGTTTCTGCATGACCTTCGGCGATGGCGACGGCAGCACGTTTACACCGCTGGTGTCGGTGGACGTGGCCGGGCACGAGATGACGCACGGGGTGACCAGTCGCTCGGCAAGGTTGGTGTACTCGGGTGAGTCCGGCGGCCTGAACGAGGCCACCTCCGACATCATGGGCGCAATGGTGGAATTCTCCGCCAACAACAGCGCGCAGCCGGGCAATTATCTGATCGGCGAGAAACTCATCGCCGGCAACAGCAGCGGCACGCTGGCCTTGCGCTACATGTTCAAGCCGAGCCTGGACGGCGATTCGCCCGATTGCTATCGCAGCAATCTGGGCTCCATCGATGTGCACTACAGCTCCGGCGTGGCGAATCATTTCTACTATCTGCTGGCCGAAGGGGCGGTGGTGCCGAGCGGTTTCGGCGCGGGCACCAGTTACAACCTGACCCCGGCCGGGCTGGTCTGCAACGGCAATACCACGCTGACGGCCATCGGCCGCGCCGCTGCCAGCCGCATCTGGTACCGCGCGCTCACCGTCTACATGACCTCCTCCACCAACTACGCAGCCGCGCGTCGGGCTACGCTGAGCGCGGCCACCGATCTGTATGGCGGCACGTCCACGCAGTACCGGGCAGTGGCTGCCGCCTGGAGTGCGGTGTCGGTCAACTGACCTGCACCGGTCCCTGCCACGCGATTGCGACGTCGCAGGGACCGGTCTTCTGCGCAGTGCCACCACGGCCGTTCGCACGCGTATGCTTGGGTCATTCCTGGGAGGGAACATGACCGAACGCACCACGACCGCGCGACCGATCGACCGCTATTTCGCCAGCTATTCCGACGACCACCGCAACGACACCAATCAGCTGATCCACGTGGTGGCGGTGCCGGCGATCCTGTGGTCGGTGGTGGGGCTGCTGTGGTGCATCCCGGTGGGCGGCACCTGGTTCAGTAGCGGGGTCTGGGCGGCGCTGGCGATGTTTGCGGCGTGGTCGTACTACAACCGGCTGTCGCGCCCGCTCGGGCTGGGCATGCTGGGGATCTTCTTTTTCTTCGGCTGCCTGTGCCGGCTCATCGAAGGCCGGATCGGTCTGGGCGGCGTGTTCTCCAGCGCGCTGTCGGTCTTCGTGCTGGCGTGGATCGCCCAATTCGTGGGGCACCGGATCGAAGGCCGCAAGCCGAGCTTTCTCACCGACCTGACCTATCTGCTGATCGGGCCGATCTGGGTGTTGGCCAAGGTGTACCGGCAGCTGGGGTGGCGTTACTGAGAGGAGCGGTGGCGCAAGGCTTGCGCGCTGTCAGCCGGCGCCATGCGCAGCGTTGCCTGCGGGCCATCGCCTCGTTGCGCAGCGCGCGACGCGGCGACTGGCGCCTCATGGCCTGCAAGCGCGTCTGATCCGGGCATTGCCGGCCAGGTCTGCGCGTTATTCGCCGATGCCGAGCTCTTCCGGCAATGGCCGGAACGCGCGCGGTGCGTAGCCGAAGTCGCGACGTGCCGGCTCCAGGTCGAAGACCAGATCGTCGCGCATGCGCTGCAACGCGGCCGCATTCATGCCACGCAGCCGCCCCAGGCGTTGCGCTGTGGTCAGCGCGAAGCCGAACAGGCCCGGTGGCACCTGATACAGCCGCGCCGGTCGCGGCAATGCCGCCAGCACGCGCTCCACCATCTGCGTGTAGGCCAGCACTTCACCGCCGCCCACGGCATAGCTGCGTTGCTGGGTGGCAGGTTGGCCGATCACCGCCAGCGCAGCGCTGGCCAGGTCATCCACGTGCACCGGTTGGCGCAAGCCGGTGGCGTTGGCAGGCAGGACGAAGGCACCGGTGCGCTGCGCCAGCCCGGCGATCTGCGTCAGCGTCTTGTCGCGTCCGGCACCGTACACCAGGGTCGGACGCAGCACGGTGGCGGTGGCGCCGCGCGCCTGCGCTGCGGAGAACAGCGCCTGTTCGGCATGGGCCAGTCGCTGCGCGACGTCGCGCTCGGCGGCATCGATGGAATGTTCCTTGACCTCCACACTGGTGGAGCCAAACGCCACGATGCGCGGTGCAACCACGGGGTTTTCTGCATACCAGCGGGCGAAATGGTCCAACGGCCCGCAGCTGAAGATCACCTCGAACGCCTCGCCCGCGGCGGCCGGCATCGCCAGATCCCCTTGTCTCCAGATCAATCCAGCGCGCGCGGCGCGCGGCTGACGCGACCAGGCGGTGACCTGCCAGCCGCGACTCAGCAGACGGGTCAGCAGGCGCTCGCCAATCTGCCCGCTGCCGCCGAACACCAGGGCGCGCGGCGCAGAAACGGCAGTGGTCGGAGCGGGATGGGTAGCGGTCACGGGGCAACGGCGCAGGCGGGCATGACGGCAGCATACCCAGTACACCGCGCAGTTGCGTAGCCATCTGGCGGCCCATCCGCGCGTGATGCAGCACCGGCGTTGACACGGACGTCAGTCAACGGTTTGTTAAGCTCTCTGGCCTGCTCGCGAATCTTGTGTTCCCTGCATGCCTTTTTCGTTGGAAATTCTGCTTGCGCTGCCATTCCTGATGGCGGCCGCCGCTGCGCTGTTCCGGCGCGCGCCGCGTTCGATCACCGCGTGGTTGGCTGCGGCCGCGCCGTTGGCGGGGTTGCTGGTGCTTGCCACACTCACGCCGGCAGTGCTGCGCGGTGAGGTGATTGCCAGCGAGCATGCATGGTTGCCGCAGATCGGCTTGCTGTTTTCGCTGCGGCTGGATGGCCTGGCCTGGATGTTTGCGCTGCTGGTGCTCGGCATCGGCGCCCTGGTGGTGCTGTATGCGCACTACTACTTGAGTGCACGCGACAGCGCACCGCGCTTTTTTGCGTATCTGCTGCTGTTCATGGGCGCGATGCTCGGCATGGTGCTGTCGGGCAATCTGCTGCTGCTGATGGTGTTCTGGGAACTCACCAGCATCAGCTCCTTCCTGCTGATCGGGTTCTGGTCGCATCGCAAGGATGCGCGCGAAGGCGCACGCATGGCGTTCGTGTTGACCGCCGGTGGCGGGCTTGCCCTGCTGGGCGGGGTCTTGATGATCGGCCGCATCGTCGGCAGTTTTCAGCTGGACGCGGTGCTGGCCGCCGGCGATGTGATCCGCGCCAGCGCGCTGTATCCATATGCATTGGGCTTGGTGCTGCTGGGCATTTTCACCAAGAGCGCGCAGTTTCCATTCCATTTCTGGTTGCCGCACGCGATGGCGGCGCCCACGCCGGTGTCGGCGTATCTGCACTCGGCCACGATGGTCAAGGCCGGCGTGTTCTTGCTGGCGCGGCTGCACCCTGCGCTGGCCGGCAGCGACCTGTTCTTCTATACGGTTACCAGCATCGGAGCGATCACGTTGTTGGTGGGAGCGTGGTACGCGATCTTCCAGCACGATCTCAAGGGCGTGCTGGCGTACTCGACCATTTCACACCTTGGCCTGATCACGATGTTGTTCGGCCTGTCCACGCCGATGGCAGTGGTGGCTGGCGTGTTCCACATCCTCAACCACGCGGTGTTCAAGGCCTCGTTGTTCATGGCTGCAGGCATCATCGACCATGAAACCGGCACGCGCGACATGCGCAAGCTGGGCAATCTGCGCCGTTTGATGCCCGTCACCAGTGCGCTGGCGATCATCGCGTCGCTGGCCATGGCCGGCATTCCGTTACTCAACGGATTTTTGTCGAAGGAAATGTTCTTCGCGGTGGCGCTGGAAACCGAAGCGCCGCAGCTGATGCGCATCCTGGCAAGCATCGCCGCCTTGCTGGCCGGCGTGCTTGGCGTGGCCTACAGCCTACGCTTCGTGCACGACACGTTCTTTGGCGATGGCCCGCTCGATCTGGACACCACGCCGCACGAGCCACCGCGCTGGATGCGCATCCCGGTGGATGTGCTGGTGCTGATTTGCCTGGCGGTGGGCATCGTGCCGGCCTGGACCGTGGCACCGGTGCTGCGCGCCGGTGCCGGCGCCATTCTCGGCGATGCACTGCCCGAGTACAGCCTGGCGCTGTGGCATGGCGTCAACTGGCCGCTGGCGATGAGCATCGCCGGCATGATCGGCGGGGCGCTGCTGTACGTTGCGATCCGTCGCATGCTGGATCTGTACGCGGTGCAGAACCGCTCGCCCGGCAAGGCCCTGTTCCACTGGAACCTGCGCACCTTGTTCAGCGCCACCGCCCGCATGACCGATGCGGTGACCAACGGCAACCTGCAACGCATGCTGATGCTGCTGGTACTGAGCGCGGTGGTGGTGGCACTGGTGCCGTTCCTGCAAGGGGGCGCGCTGCCGGAGTGGCCTGCGCCCACGCCCATGCCGCTGCTGGGCTGGACGGTGTGGCTGCTGTTGATCGCGTGCGCGTTGGGCAGCCTGTTCCTGTACAAGCAGCGCCTGCTGGCGGTGCTGGTGCTTGGTGGCACAGGCCTGGCGGTCAGCCTGACCTTCGTGTTCCTGTCCGCACCGGATCTTGCATTGACCCAGCTGCTGGTGGAGATGGTCACGCTGGTGCTGATGCTGCTGGCGATGAACTACCTGCCGGAGCGCTCGTTGCCGGAGCGCGCGCGGCTGCGCAAGTGTCGCGATGTCGCCATCGCGATCATTGGCGGCACCGGCCTGGCCGCGCTGGCGTATACCCTGATGACGCAACCCACCCACACCGTGGCCGGCGAGTTGCTGCAACGCGCATTGCCCGAGGCGTATGGGCGCAACGTGGTCAACGTGATCCTGGTGGATTTCCGCGGCTTCGATACCTTCGGCGAGATCACCGTGTTCGCGATTGCCGGGCTGGTGGTGCATGCGCTGCTGCGACGCTCGCGGATGGCACCGGAGCGCACCATGCCGGGGCCGGCGATCCGGCTGCCGGTACCGGCGGACCTGGCGCAGATCATGTTCCCGCTGACGCTTACCGTGTCGCTGTTCCTGTTCTTGCGCGGCCACAACGCGCCTGGCGGGGGCTTCATTGCCGGCCTGGTGCTGGCGGTGCCGTTGTTGATGCAGTACGTGATCCAGGGCACCGCGTCGGTGGAGTCGCGCTTCGGCTTCGACTACATCCGCTTGATCGGTATTGGCCTGTTGTGCGCATTGCTGAGCGGTGCCGGTTCGCTGCTGTTCGGGCTGCCGTTCCTGAGCAGCGGCCATGTCGATCTGCCGCTGCCGCTGCTGGGCGAGCTGGAGCTGGCCAGCGCCTTGGGCTTCGACGTAGGGGTGTACCTGGCGGTGTTCGGTGCGGCGATGCTGATGCTGTCGATGATGGGCACGATCAAACCGTCGCGCACGCGCAGTTCGCAACGCGGCGAAATCGATCCCACCCAACGTTCGACACGCACCGCGGAGCAGCATTGATGGAATTGGCATTGGCAAGCGCGATCGGTGTCCTCACCGCCCTGGCGATCTATCTGCTGCTGCGTGCGCGCAGCTTCGATGTGATCCTGGGGATGACCTTCCTGTCGTATGCGACCAACCTGCTGATCTTCGCCGGCGGACGGCTGCGCGCCGGTCAGCCGCCGGTCTTGCGCGACGGCGTGCCGGTGGATCTGGAGCACTACACCGACCCGCTGCCGCAAGCGCTGGTGCTGACCGCGATCGTGATCGCCTTTGCGATGACCGCGGTGAGCCTGGTGCTGGCGATCCGCAGCCGCAGCGACAATGGCAGCGACCACGTGGATGCGCATGAAGATGCCGCCACCGGTGTCGATACGCGGCAGGCGCGGCGATGAACCATCTGCTGATCCTGCCGATCCTGATCCCGATACTGGGTGCGTCGGCGTCGCTGTTTGTCGAGCACCGCCGCTACGGGCCGCGCGTGCAGCGCAGCGTGGCCTGGGTGAGCATGGCCTTGCTGGCCGCTGCGGTGCTGGCGCTGTTTGCCCGCGCTGCCGAGGGCAACGTGCTGGTGTACCTGCTGGGCGATTGGCCGGCGCGGTTGGGCATCGTGCTGATGGGCGACCGGCTGTCTGCGTGGATGCTGTTGACCACGCTGGTCCTGGGCACGGCCTGCCTGCTGCATGCCTGCGCCGGCTGGGACCGCCGCGCGCCGCACTTCCATGCGCTGTTCCAGTTCCAGCTGATGGGCTTGAACGGTGCGTTCCTGACCGGCGACATCTTCAATCTGTTCGTGTTCTTCGAAGTGATGCTGATCGCCTCCTATGGGTTGTTGCTCAGCGGCGGACGTGGCCTGCAGATGCGTGTGGGCCTGCATTACGTGGTGTTCAATGTGTGCGCCTCGACCTTGTTCCTGATCGGGCTGGGGCTGCTGTTCGGCGTGTTCGGCACGCTCAACATGGCCGAGCTGTCGCAGCGCATCGCCGAGCTGCCGGCGCAGGATGTGCCGATGGCCAAGGCCACGCTCGGACTGTTGCTGCTGGTGTTCTGCAGCAAGGCCGCCTTGTTGCCGCTGTACCTGTGGCTGCCGGAGACCTACTCGCGTGCACCGGCGGCGGTGGCGGCGCTGTTTGCGATCATGACCAAGGTAGGCCTGTACGCGGTCTTGCGCGTGTCGAGCCTGTGGTTTGGCGCCGGTGCCGGGGCCTTGCACGGCTTCGGCCGGCACGCGTTGCTGTGGCTGGGCATCGGCACGCTGCTGATGGCCGCATTCGGGGTGATGGCCGCCTCGCGGCTGCGGGTGATGGTGTCGTATCTGGTGGTGTTTTCCGCGGCGACCCTGTTCATCGCCTTTTCGCTCGACGACGCAGGCGCGCTCGGCGCGGGCCTGTATTACCTGCCGCACAGCAGCTTCGTGGCCGCGGCGCTGTTCATGGTCTCGGACCTGATCCGGCGGCGGCGTGGCAGCGCCAGCGACCGCAAGGAAGTGGTGGCACCGCTACCGGGCCGCGCCATTCCGGGCACCATGTTCATGGTCGCTGCCGTCGCCGTCGCCGGGCTGCCGCCGTTGTCCGGCTTCCTGGCCAAGGCCGCGCTGCTGCAGCACGTGCCCGCAGGCCTGGTGGCGCCGGTCTGGGGCGCGGTCCTTGGCGGCAGCCTGCTGGTGGTGATCGGCCTGACCCGCGCCGGCGTGCGCCTGTTCTGGCGCGTGCCGGCGGCGGTGGAAGACACGCCCGAGCTGCAACCGCAGCGCCGTGGCCGCATGCGCCCGGTGGAAACGGCCGCCACGCTGCTGCTGCTGAGCGGGCTAGTGGCAATGACGGTCTGCGCCGGGCCGCTGATGCGCTACACCGACGATGCCGCAGCGCAGCTGCGCGACCCCGGCCGCTATGTGGAACAGGTGCGCGCGACCACCCCGCAACGGAGGCAGCCATGAACGCACGCGTGCCGTGGCGACGCCGGCTTTTTCCATCCGCGCCGTTGAGCGTGATGGTCTTCGTGTTCTGGCTGCTGCTCAGCGACAGCTTCGGCCCGCAGCAGTGGGTGCTGGGCGCGCTGCTGGGCGTGGTGGTGCCGATCTTCGCCGCACGGCTGGACCGCGAATTCGCCCGCATCGGCTCGCTACGCTCGGTGCCGCGCATGCTGCTGGTGGCCGCAGGCGACATCGTGCGCTCCAATATCAAGGTCGCGGTGCAGGTGCTCGGGCCGGAGTCGCGTATCCATCCCGGTTTCATCTGGGTGCCGTTGGATATCGCCAACATCCATGGCATTGCCGCGCTGACCAGCATGATCACGCTCACGCCCGGCACGGTGTCAGCTGCGCTGTCGGACGACCGCAAGTACCTGCTAGTGCATGTGCTGCATCTGGACGATCCGGACGCATTGATCGCCGAGATCAAGGCCCGCTACGAAAAGCCCCTGATGGAGATCTTTCCATGACCGGTCACATGTTCATCGAATCGACCATCGTCATCTGCATGCATGCGGTGGGCCTGGCCATCCTCATGGCACTGTGGCGACTGCTGCGCGGGCCGACGGTACCCGACCGCATCCTGGCGCTGGACACACTGTCCATCACCGCCATCGCCGAGTTGATGCTGCTGGGCATGTACCTGGATTCGCCGATCTACTTCGAGGCCGCGCTGGTGATTGCGATGCTGGGCTTCGGCAGTACCGTGGTATTGAGCAAGTACGTGCTGCGCCGGGACATCGTCGAATGATCGCGCTCACCGAATATCTGCTGAGCGCGCTGCTGCTGGTCGGCACCTTCTTCATCCTGATCGGCGCCTTCGGGCTGGTGAAGCTGTCGGACTTTTTCAAGCGCCTGCATGCGCCGACCAAGGCCAGCACCCTAGGCGTGGGCTGCGTGCTGCTGGGCTCGGTGGGCTATCACCTGTTCCTGGGCGTGGACCCGCAGCCGCGCGAGTTGCTGATCACCGTCTTCCTGTTCATCACCGCACCGATCAGCGCCCACATGATGGCCAAGGCCGCGCTGTCGCTGATGATGGAAGATCGCCCGGAAGTGCCCAATCACGGCGAGATGGAAAACGAAGGCCTGCCCACGCCGGCCAGCGACGGCGATATCGGCGAGAACGAGCAAACCGCCAGGCAGCACGAGCGGCCGTCGTCCGAGCCGCGCTGAGCGTGCGGCAGCGGCTGCGCGAGGGCTAGGGCTAGGGCGCAGTGTTCTTGCTGCGCGTGGCATGCCGGAGCGCGCACGGCGACTGAGTCGGATCGCACCCGCACCCGCATCGTTGCAGGCCGTCGCCGCCACGTTGCGTGTCTGGCACGCGGTGTTGTAATTGAGGCAATGCCCGCAGGTCGCGTGCCACGCGTCTGACCGATGGCGTCGCCCCTGCTCGCACGCAGGCGGCTAACCGCAGCCCTCGACGTAGTCCACCTGGGGCGGCTGCCCGACTCGCCAGCTGCTCACCCTGCCCTCGGCATCGGTCTCGAATACCAGCGCCGACGAGGTGGCGGCATCGGCATGCCGCAGCGTCTCCGCGCCCGGCAGGTATTTGTGCGGCTGCGCTTCAAGCCCCTGCGGATACAACGCGCGCAGCTGCGCCAGCGTCATGCCGACCTTGCCGCCCCCTGGCGCAACTTCCTTGGGCTCAGTGGTCTGGTAACGGACCAGGCGATCGCCTTCGAACATGAAACCAAATTCCCGCGCATCCTGGGCCCATTGCGGACGCAGCAGGTAGCAGCCGCCATCGCTGGCTGCACTGCCGCGCAGCTCGCCACCCCATGCCGTGCGCGCCTGCGTGGCATCCATGCCCAGGCGCAGGTCGCCGTAGCCATCCATCCGCGCAAGCGTGGTGGGCTGCGGCCGCACCTGCGGTGGAAACGTGCCTACCGGCGCCGTGGCCGGCGGTACCGCGTCCGCAGGCTGGTCGTTGGCGGACGCCACCGGCGTGTGGGCCGCCTCGGCCGGCGCTGCTGCGGCCGGCGTGTCGTCCGCGCGATGGCAGCCGGCCACGGCCAGCACCATTCCCAGCAAGCCAGGCAATCTGGATGTCATCGATATGCTCCTGTGCGTTGGCCAAGCGTACACAGCGCGCAGGGTGGCAATGTGGAGGTGGAGGTCATTGCCACCGATGCTGACACCGGCACGTATGGTGCAAGGTGTCGCGCCAATGTCATCGGCGTTTCATTGGCAACGCTCACCCTGCCGGCTTCGCAGGATCGCCGCCATGACCCCACGCAAGACCGCACTCGCCCTGACTGCGCTGCAGTCGCATCGCAGCCCGCTGACCCTGCTGCAGCGCCGTGCGTTGATCCTGGCCGATGGCCAACGTGACTTGACCGCACTTGCGCAGTTGCTCGGCGACAACGGCACCGCGCTGGTGCAGACGCTGTGTGCAATGGGCTATCTGACGCCTGCCGACGACAGCGCGAAGGCAGCCGTGCCCGAGACCGCTGCACGTACCGCAGCTTCCTTGATTGCGACGGCGCCCACGGTGGTCCAGACCCTGCAAGCGATGCCCACCGCCGACGACCTGCACCGCCAGCGCCGGCGCGCGGCCACCAACGCCCGGCTGTATCTGCTGGACATCCTGCAATTGCAACGCAACCCGGCCGCCGCAGTGCTGCATCGCCAGCTGCAGGCGGCGCGTGCGGACGACGAGATCGGCATCGCCATCGGCGTGGCATTGCAGGAGCTGCCGCAGTTCACCTCGGCCTCGTACGCCGAACGCGTGCGGGCGCGTATCGGCGAACTGCTTCCGGAGGCGTTGCAGGCCGCCTGATTGCAGCCCGCTTGTCGATGCGTGGCGGTTGACGCAAGGACAGGGTCACTGGCGATCACGTGCTTGATCACCTCTACGCCTCTGCGCCAGTTGGCGCGACCTGCATTCTCTGCGACGCGGCTCAGTCCGTGGGCGGATTGGTGAATGCAGCACGCAGGCCGGACCAGCACTGCTGATAGTCGCCCTGCCGATGACTGGCCTGCAGCGCCTGTTGAGTGGGGCGCAGCACCGCACGGGTTTCGAACATGAACGCCATGGTGTCTGCAATGACGTCCGGACGCGTGAGGTCCGCCTGCGAAGCCTTCTCGAACGTCGCCGCATCCGGGCCGTGCCCGCTCATGCAGTTGTGCAGCGATGCACCTCCGGGTGCGAACCCCTCGGCCTTGGCGTCGTAGACGCCCTGCACCAGGCCCATGAATTCGCTGGCCACGTTGCGGTGGAACCATGGCGGGCGGAAGGTGTGCTGCGCCACCAGCCAGCGCGGCGGGAAGATCGCAAAGTCCATGTTTGCGGTGCCGTGCGTGTCGCTGGGCGAGGTCAGCACGGTAAAGATGCTGGGATCGGGGTGATCGAAACTGATCGAACCGATGGTGTTGAAGCGACGCAGGTCGTAGCGATACGGCGCGTAATTGCCGTGCCAGGCAACCACATCCAGCGGCGAGTGGCCAATGTGGGCACGCCACAGATGACCCTGGAATTTGGCGACCAGTTCGAACGCGCCTTCGCGTTGTTCGAAGGCCGCATGCGGCGTTTCGAAATCGCGCGGGTTGGCCAGCCCGTTGGAGCCGATCGGCCCCAGATCGGGCAAGCGCAACAGGCCACCGAAGTTTTCGCACACATAGCCGCGTGCGGTGCCATCCAGCAATTCAACGCGAAACCGCACGCCGCGTGGAATCACGCCGATCTGCTGCGGCTCCAGTTCGAGCACACCCAGCTCGGTGCATACGCGCAGCCGGCCCAGTTGCGGCACCAGCAACAACTCGCCATCGGCGTTATAGAAGAACCGCTCGTGCATGGAGGCATTGGCGGCATACAGATGCACGGCCACGCCCGTCATCGCTTCCGGGCCGCCATTGCCTGCCATGGTGTACAGGCCATCGACAAAATCGGTGGGCACGGATGGCAGCGGCAACGGGCTCCAGCGCAGCTGATCCGGCGGCACCGGGCCGCTGCCGAAGGCGTTGTGCACGTGCGGCTGCTCGATCAACGAGAAACTGCCATGCACGGCGGCCGGACGAATGCGATACAGCCAGCTGCGCCGGTTCTCGCCGCGCGGCGCGGTGAACGCGGTGCCGGACAACTGCTCGGCATACAGCCCATGCGCCACGCGCTGCGGCGAGTTCTGCCCGACCGGTAGAGCACCGGCAACGGCTTCGGTGGCGAACTCGTTGCCGAAGCCAGTCATGTAGCGCTGTGGGTTGTGCATGGCATGCGTCCGAATGAGCCCCAAGGAGGCTGGGATTTAAGCCCCTCTCCCACCGGGAGAGGGGTTGGGGTGAGGGTACGGGGTAGCGACTATTATGAAGATCGCCTCAACCACCGCAGAAGGCTGGGCTTGGGGTGGATCAAGCCCCTCTCCCGTCGGGAGAGGGGTGGGGGTGAGGGTACGGTATAGCGACTGTTTTGAAGATCGCTTCAACCACCGCGTCCAGCGAAAGCAGTACATCGTTGTTCCAAAAGCGCAGCACTGTCCAACCCTTCGATTGCAGCCATTGCGTTCTTGCTTGATCGCTGACTTCCTGATGTTGCGATCCGTCCAACTCAACAATCAACATTGCGTCGACACAACAGAAATCTGCGATGTACGGCGGAATCGGATGCTGCCGTCGGAACTTGAAGCCTCGGGGCTGATTCGCACGCAGACAGCGCCAGAGCGCGCGTTCTGCGTCGGTCATTGCTGTTCGTAACGCGCGCGCATTGGTGAGTCCAACGGTGGGTAATGCCGGTTTGATTCGCATCGCTCCACCGTACCCTCACCCCAACCCCTCTCCCGTGGGGAGAGGGGCTTTAAGCACGTGCGGTTTCATTGGCCTATGTTGTCAGGCAACCGCGTTACGGAGTGCGGGGGCTCCACTACGTGCCAATGTGCAGCTGACCCGAATCCCGAATCACCAATATCCAATCCCCGCCCTCAAAGCACCCCACGCTTGATCTGGTCGCGCTCGATGCTTTCGAACAGCGCCTGGAAATTGCCTTCGCCGAAGCCTTCATTGCCCTTGCGCTGGATGATCTCGAAGAAGATCGGGCCGATGCAGTTGGTGGTGAAGATCTGCAGCAGCTTGCGTTGCTTGGTATCCGGATCGGCGTCGATCAGGATCTTGTTGCGGCGCAGGCGTTCGACATCTTCGCCATGTTCGGGAATGCGCAGGTCCACCACGTCGAAATAGGTGTCCGGCGTATCCAGGAAGCTCACGCCGGCGGCGCGCATCTTCTCCACGCTGGTATAGATGTCGTCGGTGAAGCAGGCGATGTGCTGGATGCCTTCGCCTTGGTAGGCGTCCAGATACTCGTTGATCTGGCTCTTGGGGTCGGACGATTCGTTGAGCGGGATGCGCACGATGCCGTCCGGGGCGGTCATCGCCTTGGACACCAGGCCGGTTTTGGCGCCCTTGATGTCGAAGTAGCGGATCTCGCGGAAGTTGAACAAGCGCTCGTAATAATCCGACCAGCGCTGCATGTTGCCAAAATACAGGTTGTGGGTGAGGTGGTCGATGAAGGTCAGCCCGAAGCCGGCCGGGTGCTGGTCGGCGCCTTCGATCGGTTCGAAGTCGGCATCGTAGATGCTGCCCGCCTCGCCGTAGCGGTCCACCAGGTACAGCATGCAGTCGCCGATGCCCTTGACCACCGGTGCCGGCACCGCGCGGGTGTCGGGCTTGTTCTGCACCGCTTCGCCGCCGTTGCCCAGCACCGTCTGCAGCACCGTGTCGGCCGGCGTGCGGAAGCGGATGGCAAAGCCGCAGGCGCAGGGACCGTGCGCGGCGGCGAAATCGGCCGCAAACGAATCGGGGTCTTCGTTGAGCAGGAAGTTGACCCCGCCCTGGCGATAGACGGTAATGGGGCGGCTGCGGTGACGCAGCACGGCGCTGAAGCCCATCGCGCGGAAATAGTCGTGCAGCTGCGCCGCCTGACCGGCCGGTGCGGCGAACTCGACGAATTCGAACCCGTCGATGCCCATCGGATTGTCGAAGGTGGTGACCTGCATCCCCGGATCCGGGCGGGCTACAGTGGTGTTCGGTTGTGCGCTCATCGTCGTTTCTCCACGCTGGGGCGTCGCAGGGCTATGCGGACTAGCAGAAGACCCGCGAGAATGCGCAGGCCACCCTCCGTTTGTAGTTGCAAATGAAACCAAAATCAAGACACAGTGCAACATGAGCGATCACGACGCCCCCCATCCGCCGCAACACCCCGTGCTGCTCAACCTGGAGCAGTTCCTGCCGTATCGGCTGAGCGTGCTGTCCAACCGCATCAGCAGCAATATCGCCAAGGTATACGGCGATCGTTACGGCATGGCCATTCCGGAGTGGCGGGTGATCACCATCCTGGCGCTGTATCCGGGCTCTTCGGCCAGCGAGGTCTCCGACCGCACGGCGATGGACAAGGTGGCAGTGAGCCGCGCAGTGGCCCGGCTGCTGGAGCGCGGCTTCATCCGCCGCGAAACCCATGGCGACGACCGCCGCCGATCGATGCTGGCACTGTCGCCGGCCGGGCGCCAGGTCTATGAGACCGTCGCGCCGCTGGTCAACGAGATGGAACAACGGCTGATGTCGGTGTTCAGCGACGAGGAACAGCAGCTGCTGGAACGGCTGATCGACCGGCTGGCCAAGGACGGGCTACCACGCATGGCCGGCAAGGACTGAGGGCAGGCTTCGCTCACCCCCATCCGCCCTGCGGGCACCTTCCCCCGCAAGCGGGAGAAGGAAGCGCTCCTGATTGTTCGGCTGACCAGGGACCGGCTGCCACGCATGGCCGGCAAGGACTGACGGCACGCGCTTCGCTCGCCCCCCATCCGCCCTGCGGGCACCTTCCCCCGCAAGCGGGAGAAGGAAGCACTCCGACCAATGCGCATCCAGCCACGCTCCTTTTTCCCGCTTGCGGGAGAAGGTGCGCTCCGGCCAACGCGCAACCAACCACACTCCCTTTTCCAGCGCGCGGGAGAAGGCGCCAGGTTTACGAGACCGTCGCTGCGTTGGTCAGCGAGATGGACCAGTGGCTGATGTCGATCTTCAGCACCGACGGGGGCAGCCGTTGCTGAAGCACCTGATTGTTCGGCTGACCAGGGACCGGCTGCCACCCATGGCAGGCAAGGACTGACGGCACGCGCTTCGCTCGCCCCCCATCCGCCCTGCGGGCACCTTCCCCCGCAAGCGGGAGAAGGAAGCGCTCCGGCCAATGCGCGTCCAACCACGCTCCTTTTTCCCGCTTGCGGGAGAAGGTGCGCTCCGGCCAACGCACAACTGACCAAACTTCCTTCTCCCGCTCGCAGGAGAAGGTGGCGCTCCGGCCACCGTGCAACCAACCACACTCCCTTCTCCCGCTTGCGGGAGAAGGTGGCGCAACGCGCCGGATGAGGGCCGCTCCTCGGCGAATCCTCGCAGACACTGCCCGGCCACACGCTTGCACGCATGCAGGCCGCACCGTGAAGCGCGCTCAGGCTTCTGGCGGTGCCCACTGCTTGAGGAAATCGAACAACTTCTTGCGATCGAAACCCTCGCCCTTGCGCAGCTCCGGGCCGGCCTGGGTGGTCAGCAGCTTGCCGTCGTTGTCCAGCACCAACAGCGACGGGTAGTCGTTGAGCTGGGCGAACTGCGACAGGAACGCGGCGTTTTCATTGGCCGCATCGCGATTGACCTTGACCACCACGAAGTGCGCATCGCGGAAGCTGCGCAGCTCGGCGTCGCCGCCCATCAGCTCGTCCAACGCCTTGCACGGCTCGCAGGCGGCGTTGCCGACATTGAGCACGATGCGCTTGCCGCCGCGCTTGGCCTCGACCTTGGCAGTTTCCAGATCCGCCGCCGGATCGCGCGAGGGGTCGTACTGCGCGTTGAGTGCGGCCGCTGCGGCGATATCGGCCGCGGTCGGCGTGTTGCCCGAGGACACCGGCTGGCTGGGGTCGGCGCTGGGGGGTTTCTGCATCGACGTATCCAGCGGCCGTGGCGCCTCCTGTTGCTCGGTGGGCTGCCCGCAGGCGCTCAACAGGCCCGTCAGCAGCAGGCCACAGACCAGGGGTTTGATCGGCATCGCTTTTCTCCTCACTTCACACCATGCATCAGTTTGTTGATCAGCGGCGCGATCAGGAACAGCAGCGCGCCGGCGCCCACCAGCGCCCAGAAACCGAAGGTATATCCGCCCAGCGCCGACGCCACGCTCATGCCTTCGCTTCCACTGACATGCCCGGCAAAGATACCCGACAGGTTGTTGCCGATGCCGGTGGACAAAAACCAGCCACCCATGCCGAAACCGACCAGGCGCACCGGCGCCAGCTTGGTCACCATCGACAGGCCGATCGGCGACAGGCACAGCTCGCCCACCGACTGGATGACGTACACCATGAACAAGGTCCAGAACGGGATCTTGCCGGCATCGCTCACCAGGCTGGACAGCGCGAACATCAGCAGCAGGAAGGCCAGGCCGTTGAAGATCAGACCCAGGCCGAACTTGCGCGGAATCGACGGATTGAAGCGGCCGGACTTGACCCAGATCCAGGCAATGACCGGTGCCAGCGCGATGATGGCGATGGAGTTGACCGACTGGAACCACGCGGTCGGGAAGGTCCAGCTGCCGAAGTTGCGGTTGACGATGTTGTCGGCCAGGAAGGTGAACGAGCTGCCGGCCTGCTCGAAGAACATCCAGAACAGCACGTTGAAGGCGAAGATGATCAGCATCGCAATCACCTTGTCGCGCTGCACCTTGCCCTCGCGAATGCCTTCGACCAGCAGCATCACCGACAGCCCGATGAACAGCGCCGTCAGCACGATCTGCAATACGTCCGCACCCACGGCGAGCAGGAAGTACACACCCGGGATTGCCAGCAGGCAGCCCACCAGCACCATCAGCACGCGGCCGAGGCCCTGCGCGTGCGGTGCCGGCGCGCCGATGCCCTTGAGCTGGGCGCGGCCGATCCAGAACCACACCAGGCTCACCAGCATGCCCACGCCGGAGGCCATGAACACCATCTTGTACGCCGGCATCGCCTCGGTGCCGAACACCTTTTCGGCCAGCAGCTGGGTCAGCACCGGCGAGATCATCGCGCCCAGGTTGATACCCATGTAGAAGATGGTGAAGCCGCTGTCGCGGCGCGGATCGGCCACCGAATACAGCTTGCCGACCATGGTGGAGATGTTCGGCTTGAACAGGCCGTTGCCCACCACCACGGTGGCCAGGCCGATCTCGAACATGGTGTGGTCGGGAATGGCGATCAGGAACAGGCCGGTGGCCATCACCGCCGCGCCCACCAGGATCGAGCGTTGGTAGCCGAGCACGCGGTCGGCCACGTAGCCGCCGAAGATCGCCGCCGCATACACCAGCGCCAGATACGCGCCGTAGGTGCGCCCTGCCGGCGCCTGGCCGGTGGCATCGCCGCCAAAGAACTGCGCCACGATGTACAGCACCAGCGCCCAGCGAATGCCGTAGAACGCAAAGCGTTCCCAGAATTCGGTCATGAACAGCATCCACAGCGGCCGGGGGTGGCCGAGCAACGTGGGGAACTCGGGAGGCGCAGGCGGCTGCGGCGGAGTGGAAGCGGATGTCGGCGCAGTTGCGTCAACGCTCATGTGGAGTCCCTTGCGTATTCAGTAATGGCTGGGTGCACCAGGGCCGAACCCTGGGCGACGCGCGAGGATCACTTAGACGTCATGTACGCGTCAAATTCGCCGGAGTCGGCGGCTCGATGACAGTGGTTGGATTGGGCGCTATCTGGCAGGTGTGATGGGTATCCCACCTGCGTGTGCGAGACCATGCCTGGGCCCAGGCAGGTGCCGCGGCGTCTGCTTCGGCAGTACCCCCCCTTATCCCCTACCGTCGCCACGCCGTCCCTTCTCCCATTGGGAGAAGGTGCCCGTAGGGCGGAAGAGGGTGCGGTGCCGCTGGATGGTGCCGGTTGCGGGATTCGCCTTGGCTCTGGCTGATGCATAGGGATGAAGCCCGTACCCTCACCCCAACCCCCGCTCCGCGCCCCGGCCCGCGCTCGCGGCGCGGGCGCTCCAAGGCAAGCGCGCCCGTGCGCGCAAGCAATGCCTTATCGCCCCGCTGGGAGAGGGGCTCAGAACATGGCGGCCATGCCCGCATTCCCTTCTCCCGCCGGGAGAAGGTGCCCGTAGGGCGGATGAGGGTGCGGTGCCGCTGGATGCTGCCGATTGCGGGACTCGCCTTGGCTCTGGCTGATCCATAGGGTGAAGCCCGTACCCTCACCCCAACCCTTCTCCCGCCGGGAGAGGGGCTTCCGCGCGCTCTAACGTACCGCACTGCCCTGCGGTGGGCGGCTGTCCACGCCCACCGACGTGCGCACGTCGAACAGTTCCGGGAAAAATGTCAGTGCCAGCGCCTGCTGCAAAAATCCCACACCGCTGGAGCCGCCGGTGCCGCGCTTGAAGCCGATCACCCGCATCACCGTGCGCATGTGGCGGAAGCGCCATAGCTGGAACTGCGTCTCCACATCCACCAGGTCTTCGCACAGCGAATACTCGCGCCAGTAGCGGTCAGTGTTTTCGTAGATGCGCTCGAACACCGGGCGCAGGCTGTCGTCGGCCACGTGCGCGGCGGTCCAGTCGCGGGCCTGATACTGCTGCGGAATCGCGTGCCCGAAGCGCGCCAGATAGCGCAGGAATTCCTCGTACAGACTCGGCGCTTCCAGCACTTCGCGCAGCCGCGTCTGGCCCTGCGGGTCGTAGGCGAACACCTGCAGCATCTGCGGGTTCTTGTTGCCGAGCAGGAACTCGATGTAGCGGTATTGCAGCGATTGAAAGCCCGACGAGGGGCCGAGCACATCGCGGAAGCCCATGTACTCGCTGGGCGTGAGCGTCTCCAGCACCGACCACTGTTCGGTGAGCTGGCGCAGCACCTGCTTGCTGCGCGCCAGCACCTTGCGGCATTGCCAGACCTCGTCGCGCTGCAAGTGCCCGATGGCCGCGCGCAGTTCGTGCGCCAGCAGCTTCAGCCACAGCTCGGAGGTCTGGTGCTGGATGATGAACAGCATTTCGTCGTGATGGGCCGGCTCGGACAGCGGCTGCTGCGCGGACAACAGCTGGTCCAGCCGCAGATAGCCGCCATAGGTCAGCCGCCCCTCCAGATCGGTGTGGATGCCGGGTTCCAGGTCACGCAGGTTCTTGTCGACGGGCATGGCGCAGCGCTGAAGATCGGGCCACGCAGGGTAGCGCAGCGGCGGGGATTCGGGATTCGGGATTCGGGATTCGGGATTCGGGATTCGGGAATGGCGGATGGCGGATGGCGGATGGCGAGAAGTATTCGGCCACGGCCATGCCGGCCTTGGCTGGCTGCTTGCAGCCCCGGCGGGATTCCCCGAGGGAGTCGGGGCCAGCGCAGGTTCCTCGCAGAAAGCCCATACGCACGATTCGTACGCCCAGGCCCTCAGCGTCGAGCCCGCTTCTTTCACCTCTGAAACACTCAGCACGGGTCCGGCGCAGTCGCAGCCACTGCGCCGCTGTCACCCTATCGTCAACCTAGGTCTGCAAATTCATGCAGAATCGAACGGCGCTGCCGGCCAGGGACGTGGCCGGACCAGGGGAGCGTTTCACGTCTCAAGGATCCAGGGGACTCTCATCTCATGCCAGTGTTGCAGTGTCGTGCAGCCTTACTTTTGTGTGGGCTGGCGCTAGCCGGCCATGCCAATGCCCAGGTTGTCATCAGCCAGGTTTACGGCGGTGGCGGCAATAGCGGCGCCACCCTCCGCAGCGATTTCATCGAGCTGCACAACATCGGCAGCAGCACGGTCAGCCTGGACGGCTGGTCGGTGCAGTACGCCTCGGCCGCCGGCAGCAGCTGGCAGGTCACCCCGTTGGCAGGCACGGTGCCGGCCGGCGGGTATTACCTGGTCAAGCAGGCCGATGGCAGCGGCGGTAGCGTGGCGCTGCCCACGCCCGATGCCACCGGCACGCTGGCCATGAGCGGCACCGCCGGCAAGGTGGCGCTGAGCAATAGCGCCTCCGCGCTGAGCGGCACCTGCCCCACCGGCAATGCCGATCTGGTCGGCTACGGCAGTACGGCCAGCTGCGCCGAAGGCAACGCGCCCACGCCGGCCCCCAGCAACACGCTGGCGGTACTGCGCGGCAATGAAGGGTGCACCGACACCGACAACAACGCGGCCGACTTCGCCACCGGCGCGCCAGCCCCGCGCAATTCCGCCAGCCCCGCGCGCCTGTGCAGCGGCGGCGGCCAACCGATCGCCACGCTGGCCGATGTCAGCCAGGCCGAGGGCAATACCGGCACCCGCAGCGTCGTGTTCACGCTGAGCCTGAGCCAGCCGGCCGGCGCGGGCGGGGTGAGCTTCACCGCCGCCACCGTCGATGGCACCGCCACCGCCGGCAGCGACTATGTCGCCCTGCCCGCCACTGCACTGCGCATCGCCGCTGGCGAACGCACGGCCAGCATTGCGGTGGACGTAGTAGGCGACACCATCGCCGAGCCGGATGAAAGCTTCCGCCTGCAGATCAGCGGGGTCACCGGCGCGCTGCCGGCCACGCTGAGCGCCACCGGCACCATCGTCAACGACGATTTCAGCCTGCTGCCGATCCACGCCATCCAGGGCAAGGGCGCCCGCTCGCCGCTGGACGGCCAGGTCGTCGCCACCTCGGGCATCGTCACCGCACGCCGCAGCGCCGGGTTCTTCCTGCAGGCACCGGATACCGAAGCCGATGGCGACCCGGCCACCTCCGAAGGCGTCTACGTCTACACCGGCAGCGCCCCGCCGGAAGCGGCCGCCATCGGCAACCGGGTGCGCGTGCAGGGCACGGTGATCGAATACGTGCCCACCGCCGACCCGACCCAGCCACCGCTGACCGAAATCGGCGGCAGCGTCACCGTGCTGGCCGATTCCACCGGCAACCCGTTGCCGTCGCCGATAATCCTGCGCCCCGACTTCCCCAACCCCAACGGCGCCTATGACCAGCTCGAAGCGCTGGAAGGCATGCGCGTGGCCGCCGCCAGCCTCACCGTCAATGCGCCCACCGGCGGCAGCGTCAACGAGACCAATGCCACGGCCACCAGCAATGGCGTGTTCCATGCGGTGGTCACCGGCGTGCCGCGCGCCTTCCGCGAGCCGGGCGTGCAGTTGCCCGACCCGCTGCCGGCCGGTTCGCCAGCCGGGGTGCCGCGCTGGAACACCAACCCGGAAGTGATCGCGGTCGGCAGTGCCGGCGTGGGTGGCGAGCGGCTGGATCTGGCCTCCGGCTGCATGGTGTTCAATGTGGTCGGCCCGCTGGATTACAGCTTCCGCCGCTACACGCTATACCCGGAACGTACCCCGCAGGTGAGCTGCAACGATGCGGATAAACCGCGTCCGGCACCGCTGCCGCAGGCCGACGACGTGGCCGTGGCGACCTACAACATGGAGCGCTTCTTCGACGACCAGAACGACCCGGCAATCGGCGAGCCGGTGCTCACGCCGGTCGCGTTCCAGGCCCGCCTCAACAAGGCCTCGCTGGCGATCCGCCGTTATCTGCATCTGCCCGATATCCTGGGCACGGTGGAAGTGGAAAGCCTGAGCGTCTTGCAGGCGTTGGCGGCGCGCATCAATGCCGACGCAGTGGCCGGCGGGCAGTCCAATCCGCAATACGTGGCCTACCTGCAGGAAGGTAACGACGTCGGCGGCATCGACGTCGGCTTCCTGGTCAAGACCGCCTGGGTCGCCGGCGGCGTGCCGCGGGTGGAAGTGCTCTCCATCGCGCAGGAAGGCAAGACCGCCACCTGGACCGAACCGGCCGGCGGCGTGAGCCTGCTCAACGACCGCCCGCCGCTGGTGCTCAGCGCCAACGTGCATCAGGCCGATGGCCGCACGCTGCCGCTGACCGCCATCGTGGTGCATCAGCGCTCGCTCAACGGCGCCGACACCGACGACGCGGCCGGCACCCGCATCCGCGCCAAACGCCAGGCCCAGGCCGAGTATCTGGCGCGCCTGCTGCAGACGCGTCAGCAGCTGAACCCTGACGAGAAAGTGCTGGTGATGGGCGACTTCAACGCCTTCGAATTCAACGACGGCTATGTGGATGCGATGGGCACCGTCACCGGTAAACCGGCGCCGGATGCGCAGACCGTGGTGGGCGGCGATGGCGCCGATCTGGTCAACCCGGATTACACCGACCTGACCTGGTTCAACACGCCCGACCAGAGCTACTCGTACGCCTTCGACGGCAACGTGCAGTCGCTGGATCACATCCTGGCCAACGACGCACTGATGCGCACGCCGCAGATCGCCTCGCTCTCGGTCGGCCACGCCCGCATCAATGCCGATTTCCCCGGCACTGCGCGCAACGATGCCAATACGCCAACGCGCCTGTCCGATCACGATCCCACCGTGGTGCTGTTGCGCATGACAAAGCAGGTCAATGCGGACCTGGGCGTGGCAGTCACGGCCGCACGTGCGCAGGTCACGGAAGGCGAGCGCATCGACTACACGGTAGATGTGGAAAACCGTGGGCCCGGCAGCGCAGCGTTTGCGGCGGTCGCCCTGGCGTTCGATGCTGCAGTGAGCCCGCGGGTGACTGCTGCACCTGGCTGGGCATGTGCGCCCCCGCAGACCGACACGCAGACCGTGGTCACCTGCACCATCGCCTCGTTGCCCGCGGGCAACATGCAGAGTTTTGCGGTGCAGGTGGAGACCGGTGCTTCACTGGCAGGACGCGCGTTGCTGCTGGCAGCGTCAGTTGCTTCGCAGACGCCCGACCCGCAAGTCGGCAACAACACCGACGCGGCCAGCGTTGTCGTACAGGCGTTGCCGCGCAGCGATCTGGCGATTCGCTTGGAAGGCCCCACCAACCTGCCCACGACCGCATTCAGTGCCACCTACCGGGTGCTGCTGAGCAACGTCGGCAATGCACCGGCAACCAAAGCCAGCGTACGGATCGAAGGCAACACGATCACCGCGCTGTCGCTCCTGGTGCCGCCGCGCGGCTGGCAGTGCGACAAGCAAACGCAGTCGCTGCGCACCGCAGTCTTTGTCTGCACAAGTACCACAGCTGTTCAGCCCGGCGCCCAGGCAGCCTTCCAGCTCACCATAGCAACCAAGCCACTTCCGGCCGAAGGCGCGGTGCGGGTGCAGGCCACGGCCAGCTCCAGCTCGCCCGATGCCAATCCGGCCGACAACACGGCGCTGATCGTCACCCCGATCGGCGGGGGCAACAGCCGCCGCTGATCGCACTGCAACACGTCGCAGTGCGTTACTGCGACAAAGGGCGCGGCCTGGTCCGCGCCCTTTTTTTGTGCATCCCAGCATCATTGTGTGCTGCGGTGCAGGACAGCGTTTTGCTCCGCCGTCCTTAACATGGCAACTCATATCATTTGAAACTTCTTGATGAAGGTGTCGCCGCAATGAGCGTAGCCGCGCAGTTCCAGATCGACTATCTGCAATACATGGATGCGGACGGCAACCTCGTCCGCGACGACCTGCCGGCCGACGCCGCCAATCCGCAGACCCTGCTCGCCCTGTTCAAGCGCATGCTGTTCGTGCGCACCTTCGACACCAAGTCGGTGGCCCTGCAGCGCACCGGCAAGCTCGGCACCTACGCTGCCAGCCTTGGCCACGAAGCCACCCACGTGGGCATCGGTGCATCGATGCGTAGCGGCGATGTGTTCGCGCCCAGCTATCGCGAATACGGCACCATGTTCGAGCGCGGTGTGCGCCCGCGCGACGTGCTGCTGTACTGGGGTGGCGACGAGCGCGGCAGCGACTATCCGCGCGATGCCGATGCGGCCATCGACTTCCCGATCTGCGTGCCCATCTCCACCCAGTGCCTGCATGCCGCCGGCTCGGCGCTGTCGTTCAAGCTGCAGAACAAACCGCAGGTGGCGGTCGCTTGCTGCGGCGACGGCGGCAGCTCCAAGACCGACTTCTATGCCGCACTGAATTCGGCCGGTGCCTACAAGCTGCCGCTGATCCTGTGCGTGATCAACAACGGCTGGGCGATCTCGGTGCCGCGTTCGGCGCAGACCGGCGCGCAGACCCTGGCGCAAAAAGGCCTGGCTGGCGGCCTGCATTGCCTGCAGGTGGACGGCAACGACCTGATTGCGGTGCTCGAAGCCATGCGCCAGGCGCGCGTGCGTGCGCTGGCCGGCGACGGCGGCACGGTGATCGAGTTCATGACCTACCGCCTCACCGATCACACCACGGCCGATGACGCGCGCCGCTATCGTGGCGAAGATGAAGTCAAACAGGCCTGGACCCGCGAGCCGCTGCTGCGCCTGCGCCGCTATCTCACCGCGCAGGGCCTGTGGGACCAGGCACAGGAAGACGCATGGAAAGCCGAATGCGGCGCGCGCATCGACGAAGAGGTCAATGCGTACCTGAACACGCCGGTGCAACCGGTGGAGGCGATGTTCGATTACCTCTACGGCGACCCGCCGGCCGCATTGCTGGCACAGCGCGCCGAGGTGATGGCCCTGGAGACGCGTCATGGATGAGCTCAAGCATGTGCCCGCCGATACGTCGCAGCACGCCAGTGCCCCTTACAACGCCGCTGCAACGCGCGGAGAAATTGCCATGAGTTCGCCCATCACCTTGATCGAAGCCATCACCCAGGCGCTGGCCTGGGAGCTGGAACACGACCCCGCGGTGCTGGTGCTGGGCGAGGATGTCGGCGTCAATGGCGGCGTGTTCCGCGCCACTGCCGGCCTGCAGCAGCGCTTCGGCAGCGAACGCGTACTGGACACGCCGCTGGACGAAACCACCATCGCCGGCCTGAGCGTGGGCCTGGCCGCGCAGGGCATGAAGCCGGTGGCGGAAGCGCAGTTCGATGGCTTCGTGTATCCCATGGTCGATCACCTGATCTGCCACGCCGCGCGCCTGCGCAACCGCACCCGTGGCCGTCTGCATTGCCCGATGGTGTTGCGCGTGCCGTGGGGCGGCGGCATCCGCGCACCGGAGCACCACAGCGAAGCCAACGAGGCCATCTTCACCAACGTGCCCGGTTTGCGCGTGGTGTTGCCGTCCTCGCCGCAGCGTGCCTACGGCCTGTTGCTGGCCGCCATCCGCGACCCGGACCCGGTGATCTACATGGAGCCCAAGCGCATCTACCGCCAGTACAAGGAAGTGGTGGCCAACGACGGCGAGGCGTTGCCGCTGGATGTGTGCTTCGTGCTGCGCGACGGCACCGATGTCACCCTGGTCACCTGGGGCGCGCAGGTCAAGGAAGCGCTGGAAGCGGCCGACGCACTCGCCGGCGAAGGCATCAGTGCCGAAGTGATCGACGTGGCCACGCTGCGCCCGCTGGACTTCGACACCATCGCCGAATCGGTGGCAAAGACCGGCCGCTGCGTGATCGTGCAGGAAGCCCCGCGCACCGCCGGCTTCGGTGCGGAAATCGCCGCGCAGCTGGCCGAAAAATCCATGTACGACCTGCGCGCTCCGGTCGAACGCGTCACCGGCTACGACACGCATATCCCGCTGTTCCGGCTGGAAATGAAGTACCTGCCCAGCGTGGAGCGCATCGTCACTGCCGCACGGCGCGCCGTGGCTGCCGGCTGACATGCGCGCCCGTCTGCTCTGCACGCACCGCGCCGCCTACGCCACCCCGGTCCGCTTCCAGGCCGGCCAGCGGGTCAGCGTGGGTGTACGCGACGAAGAATGGCCGGCGTTCGCGTGGGTCACCACCGGCGACGGCCGTGCCGGCTGGGCGCCGCTGGCCTGGCTGCGCCCGTTGGGCGACGGCATGGCCGAAGCGCTGCGCGATTACGACGCACGCGAACTCACTGCCGACACCGGCGAGGACGTGTTGCTGCACCACGAACATGGTGGCTGGTGGTGGTCCGAGCGTGCCGATGGCGCGCAGGGCTGGCTGCCGGCGGCCGACCTGGAACTCCTCGACGACACCACGCCGCACGTGCCTGCGGCGCAAGAGAATCTGCCATGAGCGAAAGCAAGACGTTTCATCTGCCGGACCTGGGCGAAGGCCTGCCGGATGCCACCATCGTCGAGTGGTTCGTCAAGGAAGGCGACAGCGTGCGCCTAGACGAGCCACTGGTGTCGATGGAAACCGCCAAGGCGGTGGTCGACGTGCCCTCGCCGTTCTCCGGCACCGTGGTCAAGCTGGCCGGCGCCGCCGGCGATGTGATCGTGACCGGTTCCATGCTGGCGCAGTTTGCGCTGGATGCGTCGCAGCCGCAGCGCGCCGATGGCCAGGACACCGGCCACGGGCATGGTCACGGCGCCGCCCAGGCCACGACACCGAGCACCGGCCAGAGCGCGGCCGGCTCCTCCGAGCGTGTGGTGGCCTCCGATGACGGCGGCGAAATTGCCGATGCCGATGCCGGCACCGGGCAGCGCGACGACGCCGGTACCGTGGTGGGCGCGATGCAAAGCTCCGACACCGTGCAGAGCGAGCAGGCCATCGCCGTCGGCGGCGTGCGCGCGATGCCGGTGGTGCGGGCGCTGGCGCGCAAACTGCGCGTGGATCTGGCGCAGGTGCGCGCCACCGGACCGGACGGCACGGTCACGCTGGCAGATGTGAAACAGGCAGCCGCCGCCGGCACCGCGCAGCCCTCACCCGGCGCGCATGGCGCGCCGACCTCTCCCGCAAGCGGGAGAGGTGGTGCAATCGGTGACGGTGGGAGGGGTGGTCAGATCGGTGACGGTGGCAGAGGCGGCTCGATTGCTGACGGTGGCAGAGGCGGTTCGATCGCTGCCGACGGCAGAACGGCGACCCTTCTCCCGCCTGCGGGAGAAGGTGCCCGCAGGGCGGATGAGGGCAGCTCTACCCGCTCGCCGCTCTCAGCCAGCGGCAAGCCGATGCGCACCCAATCGCCCGGCATCAGCGCCAAGGGCCAGCCCGAACAGCTCAAGGGCGTGCGCCGCAACATGGCACGCGTGATGGCCGATGCGCACAGCAAGGTGGTGCCGACCACGCTCAACGACGACGCCGACCTGCATACCTGGCAGCCCGGTAACGACGTCACCGTGCGCCTGGTGCGCGCTATCGTGCGTGCGTGCCAGGCAGTGCCCGCGCTCAACGCCTGGTTCGATGGCGATGCTCTCAGCCGCACCCTGCACCATCAGGTCGATGTCGGCATCGCAGTGGACACCGAAGAAGGCCTGTTCGTGCCCGCGCTGCGCAATGCCGACATGCTGGATGCGCACGGCATCCGCGAGGGCGTCAACCGCCTGCGCCAGCAGGTGGAAAGTCGCAGCATCGCCGCCTCTGAACTGAGCGGTTACACCATCTCGCTGTCCAACTTCGGCATGTTCGCCGGCCGCTACGCCACACCGGTGGTGGTGCCGCCGTGCGTGGCGATCGTGGCTGCCGGCCGTGCGCGCTATCAGCTCACCCCGGTCATGGGCGGGGTGGAAACCCACAAGGTCATGCCGCTGTCGCTGACCTTCGATCACCGCGCCGCCACCGGCGGCGAAGCGGCGCGCTTCCTGCGCGCGATGCTGGACGATCTGGCGCTGGCCAGCTGAGGCGCAGCGGGCAACTGGCCGCGCCCATCGCTGGATGGGCGCGGCTGGCCTGGCGGCTGCCCTCCGCACGCCAACGCTTCGGCGGTTGCGCGCCTGGATTGTCGCGCGGCTGAGTTGTGGAGCGGCTGATCTGCGGCCTGGCGGCAGGGCCGCTGCCGACCGACGCAGTGTTCGCCGGAAACTCCGATTGAGGGGCGACCGAGCGATTGCAGTGCAATGCCTGGATAATCGGCGGATGTCATTTTCCAATCTCTCGCTGTCGCCGCAGCTGCAGCCGTTCTTCGACACCGCGCTGGCCAAGGCCGGCGTGCGCACGCCCACACCGATCCAGCAACAGGCCATCGGACCGATGCTGGCCGGACGCGATCTGATTGCGATGGCGCAGACCGGTTCGGGCAAGACCCTGGCCTATGCGTTGCCGCTGCTGCAGCAACGCGTGCTGGCACCGGAGAGCGCGCCACGCGTGCTCGGCGCGCTGGTGCTGGTGCCCACACGCGAGCTCGCCGCGCAGGTGGACGAGACGCTGGGTCAGCTGGCGGCGCATCTGCCGCGGCGCCTGAAGACCGTTCTCGCCACCGGCGGCAGTTCGATCAATCCGCAGTTGCTGGCGTTGCGCGGTGGCGCCGACATCGTGGTGGCCACGCCCGGCCGGCTGCTGGATCTGGTCGATCACAACGCGCTGCACCTGAGCGAGGTGGCCACGCTGGTGCTGGACGAAGCCGACCGCCTGCTGGAGCTGGGGTTCGGCGCCGAGCTCGATCGCATCCTGGCGTTGCTGCCGGCGCAGCGGCAGAGCGTGCTGTTTTCGGCCACCTATCCGCCGGCCATCGCCGCGCTGGCAAAACGCCGCCTGCGCGACCCGCTGCGCATCACCATCGAGGCCACGCCGGAGCAGGCACCGGCAATCGCACAGCGCGCGATCGCGGTGGATGCCGGCCAACGCACGCAGCTGCTGCGGCAACTGCTGCAGGAACACGCATGGCCGCAGCTGCTGGTGTTCGTCGCCAGCCGCCACACCGCCGAGAAGGTCGCCGAAAAACTGGGCAAGGCCGGCATCACGGCCCAGCCACTGCATGGCGACCTGAGCCAGGGCCGCCGCGAACGCACGCTACGCGCGTTCAAGCAGCGCGAGGTGCAAGTGCTGGTGGCCACCGATCTGGCCGGGCGCGGCATCGACATCGACGCGCTGCCGGCGGTTCTCAATTACGACCTGCCTCGCTCCACCATCGACTACACCCACCGCATCGGGCGCACCGCACGCGCCGGCGCCAGCGGCGTGGCAATCAGCTTCGTCACCGCCGACAACGCCCAGCAATGGCGGCTGATCGAAAAACGCCAGGCGCTGCGTGTCGCCCCCGAGATCGTCCCCGGCTTCGAACCGACGCCCGGCGACGCGCCCGCTGCGGGCGCGCCCATCCGCGCAGCCGACGACAACGGCGGCATCAAGGGCAAGCGGCCCAGCAAGAAGGACAAGCTGCGCGCGGCTGCGCAGGCTGCGGGCAAACCGGACTGACGCGCCAGTAGCGCGGTACATCGCGTTGCGCAGGCACCTCGATCCGCGGGCGGCGCGCGGTGGCAGGCCCCCGTTGCCGCAGTACAGCCGCACAGGTCCGGTTCGCCGCTAAACCACATGGCGACAAATGCCGCCTTGTGCGGAGCGCGACGCAGCTGGCGTACAACCTGGCGAGCCGCATCCGTCTGCTACGGACGCCGCAGCGCAACCCCAGCGCCTGCAGGGTGCAGCCGTTTCCCGGCCTGCAGCATCGCCTGCCCGGCTGCTGCGCAACCGCGATGAAAGCCGCGCTTCAAGCGCACGACAGCAGCCGACAGCGTAGGTGTGGACGGTGCAAGGGCACTGCGGCGCACGCGTGCCAGATGCCGGTCCAGTGCACCGGCCGCGCCGTCATGGTGGCGGCGCAGTCGTCATGAGCGGCGCTCAGTCCTGCTCGAAATCCAGCTCGCCGCCGGCCAGCGCATCGCCGTCGGTGCGCGGGGTGCGCTTGGCGGGCTTGCGCAGGATTTCCACGAAGAACTGGTCGCCACCTTCGCTGGTGAGCGTGTTGATCGCGCGGATCAGCTCTGCCGGCGGCAGCGGCTGCGCACTGGCTTCGTCCACGCCAAAGCGCATGTCGAAGTCCCAGTAGTCCGCACCTTCCGGCAACTCCTTGCGGCGCTCGCGACGGATGTACTTGCGGATATCGTGCTTGCTGGACTCCAGCAGACGATCGCGGTTCTTGCCTTCAAGGTTGAGCTGGTAGGTCTTGCGCATGGCGACATCGGTTGGGAACTGGCCGCCTATTGTGAGGCCACGTGGCCGGTCTGGGTGAATCGTGGCGCGGCGGTGCCGGCGCGCCCTCACCACCGCCAACCTGGCCGGCACCCTGTGATTGCCGGCACGGGGCTCAGCCCGGCACCGGGCCATTGCGGTACGGCAGGCCGAGATGGTCACGCAAGGTCTGCCCGGTATAGCGCTGACGAAACAGGCCACGCGCCTGCAGGATCGGCACCACCTGCTCCACGAAATCGGTCAGGGCACCCAGGCCCGCGTCGGGGAGAATGGTGAACCCGCCGCCGATGTCGGCGCGAAACCAGGCTTCCAGGAAGTCGGCAACCTGCTCGGGCGTGCCGATGGCGACGGGGTGATGGCCGAGTACGCCATGCGCAAGGATGTCGTGCAGCGACCACCCCTGCAGGGCCAGCGCGTAGGCGCGTTGCGCACGCGGATCGGCGCTGGCGGGAACCGGCTGCGGCAGCCTCTGCACGGGGATCGGCCGGTCGGGGTCGAGCTGCCCGGCCTCCACCCCGAGCATCGCCGCGAGCTGGCGCAGGCGTGCCTGCGGGTTGCCCAACGCGTCCAGTGCGGCGCGACGGTCGAGCGCCTCACGCTCGCTGGACGCCAGCGATGTGACCACGGAGGAGAACACGGTCACCTCGTCCGGCGCACGCGACTGGCGACGCAGCGCCTCGGACAGCGTGCGCCAGTAGCGGCGTGCCGCGGCCAGATCCAGCGGTTGGTTGTAGACCGCCTCCACGCCCGGTGCTGCGCCCGGCCGGGGTCACGATACACGCAGTGGCTGGCACAACGCGGCCGCCACGCGTCAGCGCAGACCCAGCTGCTTGCGCAGGCTGCCATCCACCGCACCGGCGGGCATGAAGCGGCGCAGCTTGCGCAGCAGCGATGCCTGCCCGGGGGGCGTGCGACGCATGCGCCATGCACCCAGCGCGGCGTCCACCACGGTGCTGGCCACGTCCTGCGGTTCCGGTGCGTTGTCGATATGGCCGGTGACCGCACGGCTGACCACGCCACGTTCGCGGTCGTACTCGGCAATCGGGGTCTGCGCCACTGGCGAATTGCTGCCCAGGCTGGTCTTGGTATACGCCGGCTCCACCAATGTCACCCGGATACCGAACTGGCGCAGCTCATGGTCCAGCGATTCGGACAGCCCTTCCACCGCGTGCTTGGAGGCGGCGTACACGCCCATGTACGGCGCCGGCAGAAACCCCAGCACCGAGCTAACATTGACGATGCGTCCCGCGCGTTGTGCACGCATGTGCGGCAGCACCGCCTGGAGGGTGCGCAGGATGCCCAGCACATTGGTGTCCAGCAGTGCGGCGGCCTCTTCGACACTGGTTTCCTACACCGCGCCGACCAGGTTGGCGCCGGCATTGTTGACCAGCACATCGATGCGGCCGCTGTGCCCGACGATGCCATCGACGACCCGTTTGATGGACGCTGCATCGCGGATATCCATCTCGACCAGCTCCACGTTCGGCAGCGGTGTTGCGCCAGCGCGGTTGCGCACCGTGCCGTAGACGATGCAGCCACGCGCGGCAAAACGCGCGGCGGCCACGCGCCCGATCCCGGACGAGACGCCGGTGATCAGCACCACAGTCTGTTGTTGCATTGCAGGTTCCTCGAATGAAAGGAGAACAGCGTGCGCTCGCGCAGCAAGGCCGACGCGGGCGCCGCGGTTCGAAAGAGATGCAAGGACCACACACCTGGGCGACGGCAGCACCGCTGCCGCCGCCCCGGCGCCTTACGCGTGCCGTGCCACCGCAGGCTTACTGCCGGTGGTGTCGGGCCGGATCTTGAACCAGATCGAATACATCGCCGGCAGGAACACCAGGGTCAGGATGGTGCCGGCCAGGGTGCCGCCGATCAGCGTGTAGGCCAGCGTGCCCCAGAACACCGAATGGGTGAGCGGGATGAATGCCAGGATCGCGGCCAGCGCGGTCAGGATCACCGGCCGCGCACGCTGCACGGTGGCTTCCACCAAGGCATGGAACGGGTCCAGTCCTTCGGCTTCGTTGTGATGGATCTGCCCGATCAGGATCAGCGTGTTGCGCATCAGGATGCCCGACAGCGCAATCAACCCCACCAGCGCATTGATGCCGAACGGCTGCTGGAACAGGATCAAGGTCGGCACCACCCCGATCAGGCCGAGCGGGCTGGTCAGGAACACCATCACCATCGCCGAGATCGAGCGCACCTGCAGGATGATGATGAGCAAGGTGGCCGCCAGCATGATCGGGAACAACGGCAGCATGGCGGTGGTTGCCTTGCCGGATTCCTCGATGGAGCCAGCCTCCTTGATCTGATATCCACCGGGTAGCTTGTCGATGATCGGCTGCAGCTGCTTTGTGATCGCCGCCGAGACATCCGGCGGCTGCAGCTGGTCGTCGACATCGCCACCCACGGTGATCGTCGGTACCCGATCACGGCGACGCATGACCGGCTCTTCCATGCGCACATCCACCTTGCCCACCTGCGACAGCGGCACGCGTTGGCCATTGCCACCGGCCAGGGTGAAGTCGGCGATGCGTGCCGGATCGAAGCGCGTGTCGCCGGCCGACCGCGCCACTACCTGCACGCTGCGGATATCCTCGCGCACCAGCGTGATCGGCACGCCGGTCAGCAGGAACTGCAACTGCTGGGCAACCGCGGTCGAGGTCAAGCCCACTGCCTGCAGGCGGTCCTGGTCCAGGCTGAAATGCAGCGTCGGTGTGCGCACGCCCCAGTCGGTATTGACGGTGCGCAGCATCGGGCTGTCCTGCATGACCTGCTTGACCTGCGCAGCGATGCCACGCAGCACCTGCGGGTCGGGACCGCTCACCCGGTAGGCCACCGGAAACTGCGAGTACGGGCCGAAGGTCAGTTGCGTCACGCGCACGCGCGCTTCCGGTGCCAGGCCTTGCGCGATCGCCTCACGCAAGCGCAGCTTCAGCGCATCGCGCTCGTGCTGGTCGTCGGTACGCACCACGATCTTGGCGAACGAGGGGTCCGGCAGTTCCGGGCCCATCGCCAGGAAGAAGCGCGGCGCACCCTGACCGATGTACGCGGTCACGATCTTCGCTTCCTTCTGCCTGGCCAGCCAGGCTTCCACCTTGGCGGCCGCCGCACTGGTCTGGGTGATCGAGGTGCCGTACGGCAGCTGCACTTCCACCAGCACTTCGGGGCGGTCGGAGATCGGGAAGAACTGCTTCTTGACGATGCCCATGCCGACGATCGCCAGCACGAACAGTCCCACCACCGAACCGGCCACCAGCCACTTGCGCCCAATCACACGGCCCAGCGCATCGCGAAAGCGGTTGTAGCGCGGCGTGTCGTACATCGCCGCGTGGCCGCCTTCGACCTTCTTCAGGTCGGGCAGCATCTTCACGCCCAGATAGGGCGTGAACACTACAGCTACCACCCACGACACGATCAACGCGATACCCACGATCCAGAACATGTTGCTGGTGTATTCGCCGGCCGTGGAGGCAGCAAACCCGTTCGGCATGAAGCCGACTGCCGTGACCAGGGTGCCGGACAACATCGGTGCAGCGGTGTGGCTCCATGCGTACGCCGATGCGGCGACGCGGCCATAGCCTTCTTCCATCTTCACCACCATCATCTCGATCGCGATGATGGCGTCGTCCACCAACAAGCCCAGCGCCAGGATCAGCGAGCCCAGCGTGATGCGGTCGAAATTCTTGCCGGTGGCCAGCATCACCACGAACACCGCTGCCAGCGTCAGCGGCACGGCTGCCGCCACCACGATGCCCACGCGCCAGCCCATGCTGACGAAGCACACCAGCATCACCACCAGCAGCGCGACGAAGAACTTGGTCATGAACTCGCCGACCGACGCGTCGATGTTGACCGCCTGGTCGGTGACCTTGCTCAGGCTCATGCCCAGCGGCAGCTCGGCATTGATTGCGCTGACCTCGCTGTCCAGCGATTTGCCCAGATCCAGGCCGTTCCAGCCATCGCGCATGATGATGCCCAGCAGCAACGCCGGTTCGCCGCCACTGCGGATCATGAAGGTGGACGGATCTTCGTAGCCGCGTTTGACGGTGGCGATATCGGACAATTTCAGCGTGCGGCCCTGCACCACCAACGGGGTGTCGCGGATCTTCTGCAGGCTGTCGAGCGCGCCATCCAGGCGAATGAACACCTGCGGCCCGCGCGTTTCCACCGACCCGGCAGCATTCAAGGCGTTCTGTGCGTTGAGTGCGGCAAACACGTCCTGCGGACTGACGCCCAGCGTGGCCAGACGCTCATGCGAGAACTCGACAAAGATGCGCTCGGGCTGCTCGCCGATGATGTTGACCTTCTTGACGCCAGGCACGTGCAGGATGCGCTGGCGCAGGGTCTCGGCATCGCGTGCCAGCAACCGCTGCGGCTCGCCCTTGGCCTTCAGCGCGAACAGCGCAAAGGTGACGTCGGCATATTCATCGTTGATCAGCGGCCCGATCACCCCGGCCGGCAGGTTTGCCACTTCATCGCCGGCTTTCTTGCGCGCCTGGTAGAACTGCTCCTGCACCTCACCGGGCGGGGTGCTGTCCATCAAGGTCAGCGTCGTGAACGCAAGACCGGGGCGCGTGTAGGTTTCGGTACGGTCGTACCAGCGCAATTCCTGCATGCGCTTTTCGAGTTTTTCGGCCACCTGGTCCTGCATTTCCTGCGGCGTGGCGCCCGGCCAGGCGGTCACGATCGTCATCACCTTGATGGTGAATGCCGGGTCTTCGGCACGCCCGAGCTTGAGAAACGCCACCAGGCCGGCCAGCGAAATTAGGAAGATCAGAAACAGCGTGATGGAGCGCTCGCGCACGGCGAGCGCCGAGAGATTGAACCGGCCCTCGCTCACGGCTGCGCTCCTGCCGCCTTGGCGGTGTTGCCAGCGGTGGCGGCAGTGCTGCCGGCAGCACCGGCACCGGCGATGCGTACCTGCGCACCGTCGCGCAGCAGGTGTGCACCCAACGCCACGATGCGCTCGCCGCGCGCCAGCGTGCCGGCGACATTGGCATGGTCATCGTCCAGCCCCAGCACCGTCACCGGCCGCCAGCTCACCTTGGTCGGGTTGCCGGCAATTACCCACACGCCCGGCCCCTTGCCGGCATCGAACAGCGCGGCCAGCGGCACCTGCAGGCCAGACTGGGTGCCGGCCGTGGTGGTGCCGGGAACGCGCACGCTGACCGTGGTGCCGAGCGGCGCCTGCGCCAGCGCGCCGTCGAGCACGTAGCGTGCCTCGAAGGTACGCGTGAGCCGGTCGGCACTCTCGGACAGCTGGCGCAAGGTGGCCGGCACGCTGACGGCGGCGTTGCCGAACAACGTGGCCTGGGCCACCGAGCCGACCTGCGGGCGCAGGGTTTCCGGCAGCTGGATCACCGCCTCGCGCGGGCCGGCATGCGCCAGCCGCACCACCGGCTGCCCGGCCGCGACCACCTGGCCCGGCTCGACCAGGGTCTCCATCACCACGCCATCGGCATCGGCCAGCAGGTCGGAGTAACGGTTGGCGTTGCGCGCCACGTCGGCCTGGGCCTGGGCGGCGCTCAGCTGCGCCTTGGCCGCATCGGCGGCGGCCTTGATCTGGTCGTAGGCCGAGGCCGAGATTGCACCGGTGCCGCGCAGGTCGCGGTAGCGGGCCTCGTCGTCGATGGCCTGCTGGGCGCGGGCACGCGCGGCGGCGACCGCGTCCTGCTGCGCACGGGCAGCCAGCTGCAGATCCACCGGGTCGATGCGCATCAACGGCTGCCCGCGCCTGACGCTCTGGCCGGCATCGACCAGCCGTTCGGACACCTTGCCGGCCACCCGGAAGCCCAGGTCGCTCTGGACCCGCGCCGCGACGGTGCCGGAAAAGCTGCGCGCTGCACTGCTGGCATCGCCCACCGTGGCTACCCGGACCAGCGGGGTGGCAGTGCGTGGATCAGGCTGTGCCTTTCCGCCGCAGGCACTCAGTGCCAGCGGCAGGACACACAGGACGGTGGAGGTGACGAGGCGGCGCCGAAGCATGGGAATCCCGAAGCGATCTGATGAAGGCTCGCATCCTGGGACTTGTGACCAAATCAGTCAATAGTCACAACGCAATTTATGGTGACAGGCTGCGTAGCACCAGACCCGACAGCAGCATCGGCATCTCTTCGACCTCTCCCATCCTGTATTGCAGGAGAGCAGGGTTCATGTAAGGGCGCAGCACCGCGTAAATGGCTCGGGTAGCTTCGTCCAAAGGAGTCTTCCTCTCAAAATCGCCGCTTTGCCGGCCCCGCTCCAAGACTTCACGTACCAAATTTTGTATACGAACTTCGTAAGCAATCACCGATTTCCAGCGCTCGGTTGCCGCCGATGCAGCAATTTCATAGAGCTTACGGTCATCGCTGCATAGCCTAAGACTCGCTGCGGTAATTACCTTGAAAAGACGACGAATTTGTTCGGCTGGCTGTTCGGTACCGTGTATCGCTGCGCAGACTTCAGACTCGATCTCACGCAGACAATTGGAGCAGATCGACTCGCCGATGGCCTGCTTGGACTCGAAGAATTTGTAGATGTAGGCCTTGGAGAACCCGATCGCCTTGGCCAGGTCCGAGACAGAGGTCTTTTCATAGCCATAGCGGCTGAAGTGGTCGGTGGCGGCGACGACGATCTGGTCGCGCACGTCGTGATCGACCGGGCCCCGGCCGGAAACTGGGTAACTGGATGCTTTGTTCATTTCGACAGCTTAGCGCCGTCGTCCCCGACTTACAAAAGTGACCATTTCGTATTACAGTCACTCACCGTCCCGTCACTCTGGTCTCGTCATGCCGTCACTCCGCACCCTTGCAGCGCTTATCGCCGCCAGCCTCGCCGCAGGCTGTGCGGTGGGCCCCAACTATGCTCGTCCGGATGCTCCCCTGCCCGAGCACTATCTCGGTCAGGCCGCCGTGGCTGAACGCCAGGCCAGCGCACAGGCCGATCTGGACAGCTGGTGGGTCGGCTTCAACGACCCGGACCTGAGCCGCTACGTCACCGCCGCACTGGCGCAGAACCTGGACCTGGCGCAGGCCACCGCGCGGGTGACCCAGGCCCGTGCCGGGCTGACCGCCGCCACCGCCGCGCTGCTGCCTTCCGGCAACATCAACGGCAGCGCGACGCGCGCCTACCAGTCGCTGGAGACGCCGCAGGGCCAGGTGCTGAACAGCCTTCCCAACTTCGATCGCTACGCGAGTATCTACGAGGCCAATCTGGGCGCCAGCTGGGAGCTGGATCTGTTTGGCGGCCTGCGCCGCGGGCGCCAGGCCGCGCTGGCCGACTACCAGGCCACCGACGCCGGCGCGGCAGCCACGCGCCTGGCGGTCGCCGCGCAGACCGCCGACATCTACATCAGCATCCGCGGCCTGCAGGCGCGGCTGGACGTGGCCCAACGCCAGGTCGCCACCCAGCAGGGCCTGGTGTCGATGGTGACGCTGCTGCACGGCAAGGGCCTGGCGGCCGAACTGCAACTGCAGCAGGCCCAGGGCGCACTGGCCCAGGCGCAGGCCACGGTGCCCGGGCTGGAGGCCGGGCTGGTGGCGGCCATGAACGCGCTGGATGTGATGCTGGGCGTGGCGCCCGGCACCCACCGCGCGGAGCTGGCGGCCAGCAAACCCATCCCGGCTGCGCCGCAGATCGCCGACAGCGGCACGCCGGCCGACCTGCTGCGCCGCCGTCCCGACCTGATCGTGGCCGAGCGCCGGCTGGCCGCGGCCAATGCGCGCATCGGCGTGGCGATGGCCGAGTACTACCCCAAGTTCTCGCTGAGCGGCCTGCTTGGCAGTGCCACCGCCATCTCCGGCGGCAATCTGTTCACCGGCGACGCCGCACAGTCGTCCGGCGTGCTGGGGCTGCGTTGGCGGCTGTTCGATTTCGGCCGCATCAACGCGCAGATCGCGCAGGCCAAGGGCCAGGAAGCCGAGCAGCTGGCTGCGTACCGCCTGGCTGTCCTGCGCGCCACCGAAGATGTGGAAAACGCCTTCACCGCGCTGGTCAAACGCGAGCAGCAGGCCAGCGTGCTGACGCAGGGCGTGGAGGCGTTGGGCAAGGCGCGTGGCGCCTCGGCGCTGGCCTACGAAAAAGGCACCGTCAGCCTGATCGAAGTGCTCAACGCCGACGACAGCCTGCTGCGCGCGTCCGATGCGCAGGTGCAGGCACGCACCGAAGCTGCGCGCAGTGCGGTGGCGACGTTCAGGGCATTGGGTGGTGGCTGGCAGACCGGAGGCAATGAGGCGGTTGCGGTGCAGCGGCAGTAGCAATAGCGGCAGAGCGCGTGCGGCTTCGCCCCGCACCCTCACCCCAACCCCTCTCCCGCAGGAGAGGGGCTCCGGCTGCGCGCACTGCGCGGCGCAGTGAAAAGACATCCCTTCTCCCGCCGGGACATTGTCCTCCTTCATGGAGGAGAAGGTGCCCCGCAGGGGCGGATGAGGGTACGTGCGAAGCCTGGATTGCTTGCGCACCTTTTCATTACCCCACGAGCGTCGCCATGCCAAGTCTCGCTACAACATCGCAAGTCCGAACGTACAACATCGACGCGTGCAACTGCGATGCACAACTCCGAGCATCCAACGCACGTAGCGCGTTACGCGTTGACCGCAATCAATCGGCATGAAACCGAATGCCCTCATTGATCGCGCATTGATACGCCAGCATCGGTCCGCGCTGCTGCAGCGCCGGCAAGTCGTACATATAGGTGGTGAAGCGCACGCTGCCATCCGGGCGCAGTTGATAGCGCATGAACTGCTGGATCGGCTTGCCGTCGTTGGCCACGGTGAAATGCGACCCCGAAAATGCCGCGGTGCCATCGTCGGTGATGCGATAGGCATCGATATGGCGGCCACCGCGGGTCTTGCTGATCGGCGTGCCTTGCTCGGGTATGCAGCGACCGAGATCGGTGGTCAGGCTGACGTCGTAACCGGATTCCAATGCGGCAATGACGTCGGCTTGCGTCTTCAGCGATTCGCTGGCCAATGCAGGTAATGCACTGGCGCACAGTACAGCGGCAACCACAGCGGGGATAAGGCGGGACATAGCGAACTCCAGGCAGAGGAGGGAATCAAGCGCCCTGGACGTTGGTCAGCCCAGGGCGGACACCATGCGCCAGGCGCGCCCGCCGCCGCCCGCCGCGCTACGCATTGCGCGGCATGTTTGCGCTGCGCGACAACGCGCGGGCACGGCGCACAGTTTGGTTATGCCTTCCTGCGCAGAGGCTGTTCTGACTTCTCCCCACGCGAGCATGCCGCGGCGCGGCGTCACTGACGGCGTTGTGCCCCGGCGGATCGGCAAGAACATGCCGGACACGCGGGTGATCACTGCTGCATCCCCGGATCGACACGGGCCGCGGATACACCCCACGCAAAGCCTGCGGGAGCGCTGCTGCCAGGCGCAGCGCTGCCGGGCGTCGGCGCGCCGTCCGCACCACCCGACGCGTACTCACCATGGTTTGTCATGGCTGCCGACCCGAGGGAAGAAGGCCCGGCACGCCCTTACAACCGCGCATTGACCTCGCGCGGCACCTGTTCCGGTTCCGGCTGTAACGCCGGTGTTGCCCCCAGCAACAAGCGCTCGGCGAGCGCGCGCGTGGCCACACGCAATTCGGGGACGGCGGTGATTTCCCAGTAACGCCCACGCAGCAGCGGCCCCACGCAATACAGCCCCGGCACGATCTGCCCGGCGCCATCGCGCACCCGCAGCTGCGCATCGGTGTCCACCCCAAGACCCAACGGATCGGCACGCAACAGGCCCGCTTCGCGCATGCCGGCGATCAACGGGTCGCTGGTGCGGTCGATATCGGTATCCAGACCCGTGGCGCGAATCACCGCGTCGTAATGGCCCGTCTGTGCATCGGCAGCGCCGCGCGGGCGGATCACCGCTTCCACCCCGTCCGGCACCCAACGTGCGCGCAGCAGCCGCGCTGCCACCACCTGCAGCTGTCCGGATGCCTGCAGCTGCGCCAACTGTTCGGCCGCGCCCGGCGCCACCCGATGCCGCGCCACTTCCCAATACGGGCGCAGATGCCGCAGGAAGCGCGCACGCTGGGCAAGGTCCAGCCGCTGCCACAGCGGTTGCAGATGCGGGCGCAAGGCATCCACCACGCGACGCCAGTCGTCGACCACCGCACTCAGCTGGCGCACCCCGCGCAGCAGGCCACGCAGGTCGGCATCCTTGAGCGCACGTTGCAGATGCGGCGGCAACTCCAGCGCTGCGCCGGGCTGGCGCAGATGCGCCTGCGGTGCCAGCCCACGCCGCGAAATCGCCAACATGCGCCCGCGGTGTCCGCGCGTATGCAGGGTCAGGGCCACATCCACCATGGTCAGCCCGGTACCCACGATCAGCACGTCGTCGTCGGGCGCCAGCCGCGACAATGCATCGCCCTGCCACGGCCAGCCGATGTAGCGCGGGTGCACGCTCAGGCGCGGGCCGATACCCGCCAGCGCCTGCGGCTGCAACGCGCCCACCGCCAGCACCACGCGGTCGCTGTGGAAGGCATCGCCGTTGGCAAGGAAGACGCGAAAGCCCTTGCGCACGCGCTCCACCGCCACCGCCTCGTGCGACAGCCGCATGACCGAGGCCTGCGCGCCGCTCACCGCCGCATCCAGCTCGCTGCGCAGGTAGTCGCCGTAGGCAAGGCGCGGCAGGAACTCCAGCCGCCCGCTCTCGCCCAGATGCAAGGTGTCGGCAAAGGCGCCGGGCGCCTGTGCATCGATGCCCAGATCCTTGGCGCGCACGTTGAGCAGGTGCTCCGGCCGCGCCGCGCCATAGGCGATGCCGCTGCCGAAGGTCTCGGCCACGCCCACCAGGGTGATGCGTACCTGCGCATCGGCCGTCTGCGCCAGTGCACGGACCAGCGCGGTGCCGCAGAAGCCGGCCCCGATGACGGTGATATGGGTTTCCATGTGCAACTCCCACTGAATGACCCGCACGTTGTGCCCGCAGCGCGGCGCCGGTGTGTAAACGTTTGGTTAGCGGCGCGCGGCCGAAACGGCATGAGCACATCGCCAGCGGTGATGAGGCTTGTGGTGCAGGCAACGGCTGTCGCACATGGCAGCGATATGACAGCGGCCGCCACTGCTCGCGGTGGTGTCGGCAGCGGCTGCATGCGGCTGTTTGCTGCGGCGCTGCGCAACGTCAGCCGCGTCTGTTGTGGCGAACTTGCTGGTGCAGTTCAAGGACGGACGGGCGTCGTTGGGCGTGGCTGGCTGACCGTGCATAAGGCGACCGTGTCGCCCGGCTGTCTGATAATGCAGCTTTCCGATCCGAGCGCCCGTCATGTCCACTCCCGCTGTTCGCCCGCAACGTGTGCTGATCGCTGGCGGCAGCCGTGGCATCGGCCTGGCGATCGCCGAGGCGTTCGTGCGTCACGGCGCGCAGGTCTCGATCTGCGCACGCAATGCCGCCGGCCTTGCACAGGCTGCGAGCGCACTGGCGGCGCATGGCGCGCCGGTGCACACACTGCCCTGCGACCTGGCCGACGCCACCCAGATCGATGCCTATGTGCAGGCCGCCGCGCAGGCACTGGGCGGCCTGGACGTGGTGATCAACAACGCCTCCGGCTACGGGCATGGCAACGACGATGCGAGTTGGCAGGCCGGACTGGATGTCGACCTGATGGCCGCGGTGCGCTGCAATCGCGCCGCGTTGCCGTTTTTGCGCAGCAGCGATGCAGCAGTGATCCTCAACATCAGCTCGATCAACGCACAACGCCCCACCCCACGTGCCATCGCCTATTCCACCGCCAAGGCCGCGCTCAATTACTACACCACCACGCTGGCCGCAGAACTCGCCCGCGAGCGCATCCGCGTCAATGCCATCGCACCGGGCTCGATCGAATTTCCGGATGGCTTGTGGGACAAGCGCCGTCGCGAGGAACCGGCGTTGTATGCACGCATCCGCGACAGCATTCCGTTCGGTGGCTTCGGGCAGGTGCAAGACATTGCCGATGCCGCGTTGTTTCTTGCCTCGCCGCAGGCGCGCTGGATCACCGGGCAGGTGCTGGCGGTCGATGGCGGGCAGTCGTTGGGCGTGTGAGCTGGTGACCCGTTGAAAATACGAGAGCTAATGGACAACGACGTATGCAACGCACAAGCGCGAGCTAGGCTTAAGTTAGGGAACGTGACTGTCAGACCAATTATCACAAATTTTTTATAGCCATAGCCTAGGCCATTTAGCGCAGCCTGCATCAATTTATCAAATTTATTTCGAGAAGCTAGCAAGATAACGTACCAGACCACCCGTCCACTTTTAAGCTCAATTCACCTTAGCGCATTAATACAAAAATCTCAACGAGCATGGCGCTTGTTACGACGATCTTTTCCGCCTTTGGATTTCCCACCAATCCATTTGTCTTTCAAAAAGACAAACAATATCAAAATGCAGCCTGAAAAAAGCCATAGAAACCCATATATTGCATTGTAATACTCCTGACCAAAAAGCATCAGAATTGACCTGTCGAAAGAACAACTAATTCGGCAAGGACCAATTCCGATCAGCCAGCCCAGCATTACCAGAACCCCATAAGTTGAGAAAAAAATCCAACTAAAGATCCAAATATCTTAACAAACAAATTACCGCCTTTTAAGAAAGTCGGTTATCAGCTGAAGAACATCCCCATAGCCAGCGGATGGATCCTGCAGAGGAGGAGCCCCAGAATAATAAGGAGCCGAACAGCTACAACCCATGGCTTGCACTTGAGCAACTGTGGGATGAGATGGAATCCAATTGTTATTAATATCGCCAGCAGTGCACTGACTATTATCCTTCCTGCAGATCGCCTCAGCGCAATACTGCGTATAATCATTCCCCGATAAAAGTGAAGCCACATTTTCCTTACTGGCGATCTCCTCAGGAGCAATGCCCCTGTCGTTTATTGGATTACTGAAGCTGTTGTTATTTACATTATTGTATTGCTGGCGATTCCATTGTCTACGCTGCTGCGAATTACCGCCTCCAGGAATATTGAATCTTGAGGGTGATGAGCGCTGAAGTCCATCGGGATCTACATATTGCAACGGAACTCCACCTACATAAGCATAATAGTTAATTCCGCCAGCCAACCCAATCGGATCTTCACTAACAAACCGCCCCCACTGCGGCCGGTAGTACCTGGCTCGGTAGTAGTAAAGCCCGTTTAGGTCTTTCTCCCGCCCTGTGTACTGATACGGATTCGTATACGCCGTGCTGCTCTGCGTGGTCGTGCCATACGGATCATAATCATACCGCTGTACTGCACTACCCGCCGCATTCGTCAGCAAGCGCGTGCTGCCCAGCTGGTCGGTCAGGAAGTACGTCCTGCCACCCGTGTCGTTGCGTGCATAGCGCTGGTCGATGCCAAGCCCCGTCAGGATAGGGTTTACGGTGGTGCCTTGTGTCTCCTGCACAGTGTCCAGACCGTCGTACAGGTATTGGGTGCTTGTGCCGGCTTCAGTTTTTGCAATACGCCGGCCCAACGCGTCGTAGCTGAAGCTGGCAATCGTCGTACCGCCTTGTTGGATCTGGCTAAGACTGTCACGATCATCCCACACGTAGCTGCGGCTACCGTCCGACAGTAGGTTGACGCTCTCGTCATAGCTCAGCGCTACGTTATTGGCGGCAGTCTGCCGATTGTTATCGTCGAAGGTGTTGCCGCTGCTGGCAGCCGGAAGCGTCTGTGGTGCATGGGTGCCGGTCTGGGTGACCAATTGGCCCACCGTCTTGTAGCCATAGCCCAGGCTTCCCAATGCCGCTTGCCCGGCCTTGCCCAGGCCATGCCGGTGACCTCGTCGGCGTTGTTGTAGATGTAGACGTTTGCATTTGGTTAGGCGGGGTTTGCATGGTGAGCTGTGTGGCATTGTCATAGGCGAACGCTAGCTCATCAACTGGGTGATGCCTTTCAATCAATCGGAGTTATCCCAATATTCATACAGACCATAACCGAATTAACAATTACAAATACTTACGCCGCCCAGTGGCAGATAAAGTCTTGATAATTATCCTTATGTGCAACTCAGAGATTCCCATGTGACTCAACCGTATTTTTATCTATTTGATCTGCCAAGCGATCACATGGCGATTTTTCTTGAAAAAATTTTAAACATTCCTTGACGTAGCTTGTCTTACGATCAATGGAAAAACCTCTCCTCCTCCCCTCATAGAGGGCGTAAATAATCGCAAACGTCCTAGTGCCGCTTGAAGAATTACTCAGGCGCTCCTCTAGTTCTCGCCCCACTTGATCATCGAAACACTCAGTGGGCAGCAATGCATAATCGCTGGGCCTGAAGTTCTCAACTCCATACAAATAGAGATCCACACGTTTCACAGAAGGATACGAACAAATTCTTTTCATTATTTCATTAGTGGGCAAGTTCGAAACACTTCTATATATAGCCCTATCTCCATTATTTTCAACGCAAGAAATACTTGATAACATAATTAAAGAGAATAACAACCTAAAAGTTATCATGGGCAGCCGCATGAAGGCCCTCCTTGTCCAGCAATATCAGCCAATATCTCCTGCTCTGCATTAATCCCCTGCTTCTCGAAACCAATTGAGTCATGAGCATCTCCACGATTACCGGTTTGGATTAACCCACTAAGACTCTGCAAGACGTAAACAGAGATAAAAGTGGTTCCATATACCCCTTGCTGAACCGAATGCGTCACCTCATGTCCAAGTGTTGCAATACCACTAGCCGTGTTGGGACGATCATTCTGAAGATAAATATTAGACCCAATCGTAATTCCATTAAAACCATCAACCACAAACCAAGGAAGACCTTCGTGAACACGAGCGTCGACAAGAGCGTCTTTTGGTAGATACTGTGACAGTGTATCGATCTCGCAGGGAGTGAGCCTTCGCCCTGGCTTAACGCCTTTACTTCCCATCAATCCGAGCGGGTCAATACTATTGACAGGATTACCATCAACATACCCATATGAATTTATTCCACCAGCAAGCCTTATTGGATCCTCACTAATAAACCGCCCCCATTGCGGCCGATAGTATCTCGCCCGGTAATAATACAGGCCGCTTGAGTCCTTTTCCCGCCCAGTGTACTGATAAGGGTTTGTGTAAGCCGTGGTGCTCTGAGTGGTCGTGCCATACGGATCATAGTCATATCGCTGCACCGCGCTACCCGCTGCATTGGTCAGCAAGCGCGTGCTGCCCAGCTGGTCGGTCAGGAAGTACGTCCTGCCGCCCGTGTCGTTGCGTGCATAGCGCTGGTCGATGCCGAGTCCGGTCAGGATCGGGTTGACGGTGGTGCCTTGTGTCTCCTGCACCGTATCCAGACCGTCGTACAAGTACTGCGTGCTCGTACCACCTTCGGTCTTGGCCGTACGCCGCCCTAGCGCGTCATAGCTGAAGCTGGCAATCGTCGTGCCGCCTTGCTGGATCTGGCTCAGCCGATCGCGGTCGTCCCAGACGTAGGTGCGACTACCGTCCGAGAGCAGGTTGCCGCTGTCGTCGTAGCTCAGCGCAACGTTATTCGCTGCGGTCTGCCGGTTGTTATCATCAAAGCTATTACCACTGCTGGCGGCCGGAAGGGTCTGCGGCGCATGGGTGCCAGTTTGGGCCACCAATTGACCGACCGTGTTGTAGCCGTAACCCAGGCTACCTAACGCTGGCTGCCCGGCCTTGCCCCAGGCCATGCCGGTGACCTGATCGGCGTTGTTGTAGGTATAGACCGTCTGCACCTGGTTGGGCAGGGTCTGGGTAGTGAGGCGATTGGCGTTGTCGTAGGCGAAGATCACTTTTTCGGCGCCTTGGGTGATGTCCTTCAGGCGGTCGGCATTGTCGTAACTGTATACAACCTCTGCCTGCGTGGCGGCCTGCATCTTCGTGCGACGCCCCGCCGCGTCATAGCCGTACGTGATTGTCCCTTGCGAAGTGTTGGCCGCAACGACCTGATCGAAATTGTCATAGTCCCAGCCCAAGGTCCCGGACAAACTGTCCGCCAGCGCCACCATGCGGTTACCCGCGTCGTAGCTGGCGATCAGCGTGCCGCCCATGCTGGGGAAGGTGGTCGTGGTCGGCCGACCCAAGGTGTCATACGCATAGGTCGTGACCCGCTTGCGCCGGTCCGTGTAGGTTTTTACTCGATCCATCTTGTCGTAGGTCCAGCGCTCCACCTGGCCTAGTGCGTCTGTACGTGTTACGCGACGATCGCGTTGGTCGTAGGTATATGTCACGCCGTTGCCATGCGGCAACAAGATTGCGGCCACGTTACCGTTGGCGTCGAACCCGGTTTGCACAGTATTGCCTAACGGATCGATGGATTTCACTGCCCGACCCAGTCCGTCGTACTCCATTCGCGAAAGATTGCCCTGCACGTCCTGAGCGGCAATCATCCGGCCCAGCACGTCATACCGGAAGTGCACATTGCGACCGAGTGCATCGCTGATCTGAGTCAGGTCTTCCCCAGTCCAAATAAAGTTGGTGGTGTGATTCAGCGCATCGGTCAATGTGAGTCGCTGCCCTGCGGCGTTGCAGGTTGCTTTGGTAACTTTGCCCAGTGGGTTGGTCACCGATGTCAGACAACGGGCGGTGTAACCAAAACTGGTCTTGTGGTTGAGCGGGTCGTTAATCGATGCAAGATCCCCATCGGCGTTATAAGCCAAGGTCGTCGTGCGCGCCTCTGTGGTCCCTGCCATCACTTTGATCTGCGTCTTACGACCACTACCATCGTATGAATATTCGGTAAGCCGCCCGAGTGGATCGATTTGGGCCGTGATCTGCCCGCCGGCACCGCGCTCGTACGTAATGGTCTGAGCGAGGTTCGTGCCATAGGCAGCAGTGTCGGTTTTCGGATAAAGGGTAGCTGGATCAAATGTCACACGGCGCTTGCTGCCGTCAGGCTTGGTGATCAATCTACCGAGCGTATTTCCTTCCACATGGGCGTAGTCGATGGTCAATACCCCGCCGTCTGCCTGCGTCTGCTTGACTACACGGCCGGTCCATGATCCGAGTCCGATGTCGTCTTCGAACTCATTCCATAACACGCGCTGATTCTTGCCATCAAAGATTCCTTGCAAACGCACCTGGGCTGGAATCATCAACGTTTTTTCACGCACCTTATAGGTGAAGCTACGTGTAGTCTCGTCGGGCCGCGTGACCTTACTGAGATACCCGTCAGAGTTATATGCATAGGACCAGCTACTTCCCAATGGGTCCTTGACGCTGCTGATCCGATTACTGCTGTCGTAGGTGATCGCTAGATAACGACCATTCGCCGACACGATGCGTGAGACCAGTCCGGCATCGTAAACATAGTCGACCCGGTTACCAAACCGATCGGTCGTCCATTCGAGCTGATTTGGAGAGTACTGGTTGAAATACATCTTGCTGCCATCGCGCAAGGCGAGCAGGTAACCGTGCCCTGATGGAGTACCCTGCGTGATAGTAGAACCCGCATACTCTGAAAGAGAGCCGGACTGCGACCATTGACCTGTTAGTCCACTGCCCGATGTCCGGCTGAAAATTATCGGCGCACCACTTGGCAGCACCAGGTGTAGCTGATTGTAATCGCCGGTCGGCGAATACAAGGTGTGACGGAAACCCGCAGCGGTGCCGATGCCAAAGTCGCGCTTTATGATTTCGCGCGGTCGGTAGAAGCGGGTAATCGCGATAGGGGAGAGACCTCCAACCACAGCATCGGTCTCCTCATAGGAAAATTCTCCCGTATAAAGATCGATCGGATCACCTGCCGTGGCGCCCGCGCCCCCGGCATCGCAATTACATCCGTCGCTGACTGGTGGCTTGTCAGGCTCCGGAGGCGGGTTATTGGTATCTACGCTGTAACTCGCCCCCATGGCCTGATACAGGCCTACCCCGGCCTCTGGCGCGATACGTGTGCCATCGGAGGTAACTCGCCCCTTGCCGTAAACCCGCCACCCCTCAGCTGGCTCGTAGATCCAGAAATTGGCTCGCGTACCTGTCGGCAACTTATCGTAATTGGGGTACAGCACTTTGACGCCTTGTGCGGCTTGCGGCGTTAAGCCCTGGATCAGCGCGCCGCCTGGCTCAAGCGTGAAGTACATCGGATAGTTGGCGGGTACCGGAAACGGAGCACGATTAACGGGCGTGGGAACGATCGCCAACTCATTGACCAAATTACCCTTGCGATCGCGAATCACGGTACCGGCCGGGATATGGATCTGCAGACCAGGGATGTCAGGATGGGTGACCACCACGTCCCGCTTCAATGGTGAGGCAATGTTTGTTTTATCGCGTGCACTGATCTGCGGCACGTACATGGTGTAAGGCAAACGGGTGAGCTCACCGGCCTTGAGATCCACACCAACGACGAATTGGCCGTACTCCCGCCCGGCAATATTGGCTGACGTGCCATCGACATAGAGCTCTTGCCGCCCTGTTGCGATACCCGTGAGCACAAATCGTCCCGTTGGGTCTGTGCGTGCCTTGCTCAATCCGCTGCTGATCTCCACGCCTGCAAGAGGCCGACCATTGACCAGCAGCACTTGACCGCTGACGCTGGTTAGCCCACGGGCCATGGCAGCGACTTCAAGAGCACTAACCGGCAACGCTTCAGGTTGCGCACCCTGGACACGCCAACGCGAATCGGTACTGTCCTGGCCCGGCTGCCAGGCGCCTTCAGTCAACGAGGACGACTGCTTGCAGGGTGATGGATGGTCAGTGCCGCATCCCATCAACGCCGGATTCTTCGGGATGTCTGCACCTGCGTTGCCTATGTCCTTGGTGGTCGCGGTTTTCGCATCGACAGTAACTTCAAGCGCACGGGTCTTGAACTCGACAACAGATAGCGGCACACCTTTGCCATCCAGACCGTGCAGTCCCTGCGCCATCACCGTGTAGCTGGTGTCCGGAAAGAGTGTGGTCCTGGGCTGGATGAAAACGAGCCGGCCGCCTTCCGCTACTGATACGCGCGTGTCCACCAATCCCCCTGGACCCATCACCGACACTGTCGTGTCCTTGACATCCGCGCCTCGCACCGGTCGCGTAAAACGCAGTGCGATACGAGTGTCGGGGTAGGCTTGGGTCTCCCCTGTCGCTGGAAGCGATGCAGCCAGCGCGGTATCCGCCGATGCTGCCCAGTGAGGGTTAGCTGTAACAAACGTCTGAGTCACCGGGTCGAACAACAGATCGGTACGTGCACCGGCACTTGCTCCCATCCCTCCAGACAGGCGTACCTGGCCATCGGCCTGCAGGGTAGCGACCTGGCCAGTCCTGGCAGGCATGGCGAAGGTCACCACATGCTGGGTCTGGGGATTCCAGAGTTGAGCTTGACCGGAACTCCCTAGACCGCCCGCCAGCAGCAGCTGACCATCTGTCAACACCGTCGCGCTATGTTGCGCACGTGGACTCACACCTGCCAGTGCAATGGGCTGCAACCTATCTTGCTCGGGATCGATCAAATATCCGCCTGCACGCAGTGCGCCTCGTGCGCTTGCACCGCCCCAGATCAGCACTTGTCCATCGGCTAGACGTGTCAGACTGGCGCCTATGCGTTGCTCAGGAAGCGTCCAGGAGCGAACTCGCTGTTGCTTGGCCTGTTTCATCAAGACTATGGAGGTACCAGACGCTTCCAGACGTAGCGCCTGGTCGTCGCCAAGCGAAATCCGTTGAGCCACTGATGCATAGCCTGTCGCAGATGCATTCGCGCTTGTCGCGGGAGTGCCCGCCAAGTTCGGTGACTGAGCCCAACTGGCCGAGCCAGTGCTCGATAAAGCAGCAAGCATGCCCAGGCTGGTGCTCCAGAGCCAATGCTTCAGTGTCTTGTTGCCAGCTTCCATTTCGGCATCCTTGGAATCGCGTAGTACAGTCATTTCGAAGAGGTGAGCGTCAGCTGCGCACTCAGCGTCTCGCCGTAGTACGGGTCCACAAATACCGTATAGGTCCCTGTCATCGGCAAGTTCGGCAGATTCAACGTCGTAGCCGAGGTCGGGGCAGCAGAATTCAACGCCGTTCCGTCTGGCTTATACACCGTGTAATACGTCAGGCGGTCCGCCGGCACCGTCGTCTGGCCCGCCACCTGCAATGCCACCGTCTGACCTGCTGTACCCGCAAAGCTCAAGCGTCCGTTCTGACCGCGACGACCCAAGGTCAACGTCTGCACCTTGTCCGCTACCAATGTCCCGGTTACATCCGTCGACAACGTGCTCTTGAAACTCATCGTCCGGTCGCCGTCGTACGGCGGCGTAATCACCACGCTGTAAGTACCCGACTCTAGGTTGATCAAATTGGTCTGGCACCCATTGTTGCTTGCGTAGCAGTACTGACCGCCCAGTGTGGTGCCGTCAGGTTTGTTGACCGTCAAGTACGCATAGCCTGTTGCGTTAGGTGTCACCAAGTCACTAAGCCCCAAACCCAGGTTCTGTCCGGCCGTGGCGGTAAAGGTCAAATACACGCTCTGCTGAGGAATATTGGTGGCAAAGCTGCCACTGGCACCATTGGCCACCTGTCCGCCAGTCACCCCTGTTGCCAACGTCAACTGCGTGCTAAGCGTCTCGCCCTGGTTGGGATCGACATAGACCGTATAGGTTCCCGTTGTCGGCAGGTTGGGCAGATTCAGCGTATTCGCTGAGGTCCCATTGGATCCGGCAGTCATCGAGTTCAGCACCGCTCCATCAGGTCTATACACGGTGTAGTACGTCAGGCGGTCCGCCGGCACCGTCGTCTGGCCCGCCACCTGCAATGCCACCGTCTGACCCGCTGTACCCGCAAAGCTCAAGCGTCCGTTCTGACCGCGACGACCCAAGGTCAACGTCTGCACCTTGTCCGCTACCAATGTCCCGGTTACATCCGTCGACAACGTGCTCTTGAAACTCATCGTCCGGTCGCCGTCGTACGGCGGCGTAATCACCACGCTGTAAGTACCCGACTCTAGGTTGATCAAATTGGTCTGGCACCCATTGTTGCTTGCGTAGCAGTACTGACCGCCCAGTGTGGTGCCGTCAGGTTTGTTGACCGTCAAGTACGCATAGCCTGTTGCGTTAGGTGTCACCAAGTCACTAAGCCCCAAACCCAGGTTCTGTCCGGCCGTGGCGGTAAAGGTCAAATACACGCTCTGCTGAGGAATATTGGTGGCAAAGCTGCCACTGGCACCATTGGCCACCTGTCCGCCAGTCACCCCTGTTGCCAACGTCAACTGCGTGCTAAGCGTCTCGCCCTGGTTGGGATCGACATAGACCGTATAGGTTCCCGTTGTCGGCAGGTTGGGCAGATTCAGCGTATTCGCTGAGGTCCCATTGGATCCGGCAGTCATCGAGTTCAGCACCGCTCCATCAGGTCTATACACGGTGTAGTACGTCAGGCGGTCCGCCGGCACCGTCGTCTGGCCCGCCACCTGCAATGCCACCGTCTGACCCGCTGTACCCGCAAAGCTCAAGCGTCCGTTCTGACCGCGACGACCCAAGGTCAACGTCTGCACCTTGTCCGCTACCAATGTCCCGGTTACATCCGTCGACAACGTGCTCTTGAAACTCATCGTCCGGTCGCCGTCGTACGGCGGCGTAATCACCACGCTGTAAGTACCCGACTCTAGGTTGATCAAATTGGTCTGGCACCCATTGTTGCTTGCGTAGCAGTACTGACCGCCCAGTGTGGTGCCGTCAGGTTTGTTGACCGTCAAGTACGCATAGCCTGTTGCGTTAGGTGTCACCAAGTCACTAAGCCCCAAACCCAGGTTCTGTCCGGCCGTGGCGGTAAAGGTCAAATACACGCTCTGCTGAGGAATATTGGTGGCAAAGCTGCCACTGGCACCATTGGCCACCTGTCCGCCAGTCACCCCTGTTGCCAACGTCAACTGCGTGCTAAGCGTCTCGCCCTGGTTGGGATCGACATAGACCGTATAGGTTCCCGTTGTCGGCAGGTTGGGCAGATTCAGCGTATTCGCTGAGGTCCCATTGGATCCGGCAGTCATCGAGTTCAGCACCGCTCCATCAGGTCTATACACGGTGTAGTACGTCAGGCGGTCCGCCGGCACCGTCGTCTGGCCCGCCACCTGCAATGCCACCGTCTGACCTGCTGTACCCGCAAAGCTCAAGCGTCCGTTCTGACCGCGACGACCCAAGGTCAACGTCTGCACCTTGTCCGCTACCAATGTCCCGGTTACATCCGTCGACAACGTGCTCTTGAAACTCATCGTCCGGTCGCCGTCGTACGGCGGCGTAATCACCACGCTGTAAGTACCCGACTCTAGGTTGATCAAATTGGTCTGGCACCCATTGTTGCTTGCGTAGCAGTACTGACCGCCCAGTGTGGTGCCGTCAGGTTTGTTGACCGTCAAGTACGCATAGCCTGTTGCGTTAGGTGTCACCAAGTCACTAAGCCCCAAACCCAGGTTCTGTCCGGCCGTGGCGGTAAAGGTCAAATACACGCTCTGCTGAGGAATATTGGTGGCAAAGCTGCCACTGGCACCATTGGCCACCTGTCCGCCAGTCACCCCTGTTGCCAACGTCAACTGCGTGCTAAGCGTCTCGCCCTGGTTGGGATCGACATAGACCGTATAGGTTCCCGTTGTCGGCAGGTTGGGCAGATTCAGCGTATTCGCTGAGGTCCCATTGGATCCGGCAGTCATCGAGTTCAGCACCGCTCCATCAGGTCTATACACGGTGTAGTACGTCAGGCGGTCCGCCGGCACCGTCGTCTGGCCCGCCACCTGCAATGCCACCGTCTGACCTGCTGTACCCGCAAAGCTCAAGCGTCCGTTCTGACCGCGACGACCCAAGGTCAACGTCTGCACCTTGTCCGCTACCAATGTCCCGGTTACATCCGTCGACAACGTGCTCTTGAAACTCATCGTCCGGTCGCCGTCGTACGGCGGCGTAATCACCACGCTGTAAGTACCCGACTCTAGGTTGATCAAATTGGTCTGGCACCCATTGTTGCTTGCGTAGCAGTACTGACCGCCCAGTGTGGTGCCGTCAGGTTTGTTGACCGTCAAGTACGCATAGCCTGTTGCGTTAGGTGTCACCAAGTCACTAAGCCCCAAACCCAGGTTCTGTCCGGCCGTGGCGGTAAAGGTCAAATACACGCTCTGCTGAGGAATATTGGTGGCAAAGCTGCCACTGGCACCATTGGCCACCTGTCCGCCAGTCACCCCTGTTGCCAACGTCAACTGCGTGCTAAGCGTCTCGCCCTGGTTGGGATCGACATAGACCGTATAGGTTCCCGTTGTCGGCAGGTTGGGCAGATTCAGCGTATTCGCTGAGGTCCCATTGGATCCGGCAGTCATCGAGTTCAGCACCGCTCCATCAGGTCTATACACGGTGTAGTACGTCAGGCGGTCCGCCGGCACCGTCGTCTGGCCCGCCACCTGCAATGCCACCGTCTGACCTGCTGTACCCGCAAAGCTCAAGCGTCCGTTCTGACCGCGACGACCCAAGGTCAACGTCTGCACCTTGTCCGCTACCAATGTCCCGGTTACATCCGTCGACAACGTGCTCTTGAAACTCATCGTCCGGTCGCCGTCGTACGGCGGCGTAATCACCACGCTGTAAGTACCCGACTCTAGGTTGATCAAATTGGTCTGGCACCCATTGTTGCTTGCGTAGCAGTACTGACCGCCCAGTGTGGTGCCGTCAGGTTTGTTGACCGTCAAGTACGCATAGCCTGTTGCGTTAGGTGTCACCAAGTCACTAAGCCCCAAACCCAGGTTCTGTCCGGCCGTGGCGGTAAAGGTCAAATACACGCTCTGCTGAGGAATATTGGTGGCAAAGCTGCCACTGGCACCATTGGCCACCTGTCCGCCAGTCACCCCTGTTGCCAACGTCAACTGCGTGCTAAGCGTCTCGCCCTGGTTGGGATCGACATAGACCGTATAGGTTCCCGTTGTCGGCAGGTTGGGCAGATTCAGCGTATTCGCTGAGGTCCCATTGGATCCGGCAGTCATCGAGTTCAGCACCGCTCCATCAGGTCTATACACGGTGTAGTACGTCAGGCGGTCCGCCGGCACCGTCGTCTGGCCCGCCACCTGCAATGCCACCGTCTGACCTGCTGTACCCGCAAAGCTCAAGCGTCCGTTCTGACCGCGACGACCCAAGGTCAACGTCTGCACCTTGTCCGCTACCAATGTCCCGGTTACATCCGTCGACAACGTGCTCTTGAAACTCATCGTCCGGTCGCCGTTATAAGGCGCATCGACGATCACGCTATAGGTGCCGGCTACTGTGTCAACCAAGTTCGTCTGGCAGCCATTGCCGCTCACATAGCAATACTGATAGGCAGCATAGCTACCATCAGGTTTGTAGACCTGCAGATACATGTATGAAGCATTAGGTGCGACCAGATCACTAAATCCCAAACCAAGGTTTTGACCTGCCGTCGTGGTAAACAAAATTCGCTTACTTTGTGCGGTGGCAGACAACGCCTGCGACAACTGAGCACCATTAGTAGATAGCAGAGGCGCTTTTTCCAAAGCCAGCTTCCAAGTGGCAGGCGCGCTGACCGGACGTAATAGCAGCAAATAAGTTCCGCCAACCGAAACTCTAGGCAAATGGACAGTGGGACTTGTCGCAGAAACCGAGCCAGAAGCGATGCTAGCGTTTGCTGGACCATACGCAGTGTAGTCGATGGTCACTGCCCCAAGGCTACTGAACTGCAGACTTGGAAAATCTCCCACAGCGGCGTCATACAGCACAGCAACTGCCTTCCCAGTTGCGTTGACTGCCAAGGTCTGCGCGGCAGCATTGAGCGTTAGCCGCTTCACAGACTCGATATTTGCGATTTCAACACCTGTGGGGGCCACTACCACGTCCTGACTGCTGGTGGCCGAACCGTAGGGCGTAATAATCGTTACCTTGCCGCTGCCGACCTTGGCCGGAACTGGGAAAACGATCTGCGTGTTAGACGAACTTGATGTAGCGACCGCCCGTCCGTTGAGCAACGTCGAGGTTTGCCCTATCACAGGCAACAACTGTTTACCCGCAATCGCAACCTGCTCGCCAACTGCCACCAAAGTAGGAGCAACGGATGTGATCGTCGGAACTGCCGCAGCGGCATCAACGACGAAATTTACCGGACTTGTGGCTACGCCCGTGCCGACCGCCACTGAAATGGGCCCCGTGGTAGCGCCAGCAGGAACAGTGGCGGTTATCTCGTTGACGGTCGCAGCTACCGTCGTGGCGACAACACCATTGAACTTAACCGCATTTTGTGTGGCAGTCGTACTGAAGCCCTGACCCTTGATCTTGACGGTCGTGCCTGGAGCGCCACGTCCCGGACTGAAGGTGAAGATTGCCAACTGACCTGCAGGGAATCGATCTACGGAAAGTAGATTGCCTATGCTGTCGTAGATGTATCGAGCACTTGACCCCACATCGTCACTGACCGCAACCAATTTGCCGCTGCTGTCATAGACATAGTTGGTGGCTGAAGACACCATGGACAAAAGCATCAATAGCGCTAGCAGGAATACTTTGCCTGCGCGCCAGAAGCCAAGTGAAGCCCTCTTAGACTGACGCACGTCCGTTGCTTGCTCGCAATGCGAGGTCAATCGCCCATCCATGAGGCTTCCTTTGGTCCATCGGGCAGTTAGCCCGGGTCTAGATTTTTATGGTTGATATTCATACTCTGTTCAATCTTTGAAAGCAAGAAAAATGTCGCGAAAGGTCCCCATCTCTATCTTCCTGGCCATCGTCCTGCTCTTGCTAGGGGCAAGGTGGCTGGCCGGATTGAATCTGGACCAAGGGAAAGCTCATCAAGCCAAGGCAGACTTGGGTGAGACTTTGTTCCGAGACACAACTCTCAGTGCAGATCGGACCCTGGCCTGTAGCTCATGCCATGACCCCAGCAAAGCGTTTGCCCAAGACGTCGCGGTTCCCACTGTCTATGGCACGCGCACCGGTACCCGGAACGTACCGAGCTTGCTGGACCTTCCTTACTTCACTCACTTTTTCTGGGATGGTCGAGAGGAGCGACTGGACCAAGCAGCGGTGGCGGCCTTCACCAATCAGGCCGAAATGGCTCAACCGGGTATGAGTGTGGTGATCAAGGTGGTGTCACAGCGACTGGACTACCGAGCACGGTTTAAAGCCGCGTTCGGCGACGAACATATCAATCAGGAACGCATCTCCAGTGCCATCTTGGCCTACCTGACTTCTGTGACCACTGGTCGCAGCCGATATGACGCTTTTGTCGCGGGAAACACTCCTGCAATGACGACGGCAGAGCGCCGCGGCCTGAATGTGTTCCGTGGGAAAGCCGAGTGTTCTTCATGCCACACTTTGAACGGCACACCGGCCGCTTTCACGGACAACCGATTTCATCATTCCAACGTCGGAATGGATCGGATGGCTGGGCAGGTAGGCAACACCATTGAGTCCTTTAGAACCAAGCGCGAGCAGGGTGTCCCGGTCGCCGAGCTGGTGTTGTCAGACCCGGAAATGGCCGCCTTGGGACGATTTGCAATCAGCGGCCAAGGCAGCGATCTCGCGGCCTACCGAACACCAACGCTACGCAATGTCACCCGCACGCCACCCTATATGCACGATGGCAGCGTACGCAACCTTGAAGAGGCCATCCAGCGCGAGATCTATTACCGCAGTCTTGCGCGTGGCACACCCATCTCGCTAACTGCGGAAGAACAACAGGATTTACACGCATTCCTGCATGCACTGGAAGACCTATCAAACGACGCCCATTAAGATTTAGCGTCGACTTCGGCAGCAGCAGGTTGGCTCTGCACTACGTCAAACTCGCGCTGAACTACTTTTCCAGTTTTACCAAGCCGCGCTTCCAACAAATGGCGACCCTCCGACCAAGGCTGAGCAGGCTTGAACTCGAAGTGCACCGAATCACTATTAGCGGCCAGCGGTTGAACCTTCTCACCTAGCACCTGACCATTCTTTAGATCGATCAACCGAAGTGAAATAGATGGCACGTCGGACCCAGAATGGGTGACTGACACTGTGACTGAAATCGGTGAGTCAGGACCCACTGGCTCGGACCGGTTCTGGAGTGTGGCCCCACTTCCCTTGGTCACCACCAGGATCTCTCGAATTTTTGCTGAACTCGCAGCTGCTAAAGGCGCTGTTGACGCTTGCGGCTCTTTTTCACCGCTGCCTGCAGGCGCGGTGCAACTGCACAATGCGCCAACCAACAAAACCAAAGTCCCTTTCATCAATAAATCCATAGCCGTTTCCTTTTGGCGAACCTGTCGCGGACAACGCAAGGTTATCAGGAACCAGGGCTCCGCTGCATCTCAGCAAAGCACCCGATTTTTCCAAACGGACTAGTTGAGATTTGCTAGGACTACGAGTCTGGCGAGACTATTGTCCTCTTAGCGTTAGCCTTATCTAGGCAGACGCCTAGCGCTAACCCACCAACTCCGCCGCCTCAACACAATGCTCGCCACGCGCCGGGGCCAGCGCTGCAGCCACCATCGCCGCAGCAATCCTTTCGGCCGGATTGATCCGGAAGCGGCGCGGCAGGATCGGGCCGAGCGCGCCCAGCACCAGGCTGCCGAAATGTTCGCCGGTACGGCGCTCCTCGCGTTCGCCGCCGATCAGGCCGGGGCGCACGAAAGTCAGCGAGGGAAAGCCGATGTCGCGCAGATCGCGTTCCAGTTCGCCCTTGACGCGGCTGTAGAAGATGCGCGATTGCGCATTGGCGCCGGCCGCCGAGTTCAGCACGAAGACCGAGGTGCCTTGCGCACAGGCTGCGCGCGCGATGGCCATCGGGTAATCGTGGTCGATGCGGTAGAACGCCTCGCGCGAGCCGGCTTGTTTCATGGTGCTGCCCAGGGCGCAGATGGCCGCTTCCATGCGCGGTGCCGTCCAGTGATCGAGCCGTTCGAAGTCGATCACCTGATTGCGCAGCTTGGGGTGAATCTGCGTGAGCGGCCGCCGCGTGATCGCCACCACGCCCGTGCAGCGCGCGTCGGCCAGCAATTGCTGCAACACCTGTTTGCCGACCAGGCCGGTCGCCCCTGCCAACAAGACATCCATCAGGCCGTCCTCGCCATCAGCGCGCACCTTCGGAAACGATGCGCGCACTGCTGATGATGCGGTCGCGTTCCACCGCCAGCAGTGTCAGCGAGTGCGCCGGCGCCTTCCATTCGCTGCCACCGGCCACCACGCGGCCGCCGTGGCGCGCGGTGTCCACCAGCACGCGCCAATGCTCGTCGTGCATCGATGGCAGGGTGAACGCCACGCTGGTGGAGGCGGCATTGATCAACATCAGCAAGGTCACGTTGGCGGCGATCTCGCGCAGGCCGGTGGTCGGCGAGCGACCGTCCAGGCGCAGCATCAGCGCGCGTGCCTCGGGATCGTGCCAGGCGGCTTCGTCCATCTCGGTACCGTTGGGCGCCAGCCAGGTGAGATCCTTCAGACCCAGCGCTTCGTCGAATTTGCCGTCGAAAAAGCGTGCGCGATGCAGCAGCGGGTAACGCTGACGGATGCGGATCAGGCGGCGCACGAAGGCGGCCTGATCGGCCGCTGCGGCCTTGGTGGCGGCGGTCCAGTCGATCCAGGTCAACTCGTTGTCCTGGCAATACGCATTGTTGTTGCCGTTCTGGCTGTGCCCGAACTCATCGCCGGCCAGCAGCATCGGCGTGCCTTGCGACAGCAGCAAGGTGGCCAGCAGGTTGCGCATCTGCTGCCGGCGCAGCTGCTTGATCGCCGGGTCGTTGGTGTCGCCTTCCACGCCGTAGTTGGCGGAGATGTTGTGGTCGCTGCCGTCACGGCCGTCCTCGCCGTTGGCCATGTTGTGCTTGCCTTCGTAGCTCACCAGATCGCGCAGGGTGAAGCCGTCGTGCGCGGTGACGAAGTTGACCGAGGCGGTCGGGCGGCGGCCGCTGTGGTTGAACAGGTCTGCAGAGCCGGTGAGGCGCGTGGCCAGCTCGGCCAGCTGGCCGCCGTCGCCGCGCCAGAACGCACGCACGTTGTCGCGGAATTTGTCGTTCCATTCCACCCAGCCGGGCGGAAAATTGCCCACCTGATATCCGCCCGGGCCGATATCCCACGGCTCGGCGATCAACTTGGTCTGGCTCAGCACCGGGTCCTGGCGCACCGCGTCCAGGAAGCTGCCGGAGGGATCGAAACCATAGCGTTCGCGGCCGAGGATGCTGGCCAGGTCGAAGCGGAAGCCGTCCACGTGCATTTCCTGCACCCAGTACCGCAGCGAATCCATCACCATGCGCAGCGCGCCGACATTGGTCAGGTCGAAGGTGTTACCGGTGCCGGTGTCGTTGATGTAGAAGCGGCGATCGTCGGCCAGGCGGTAATAGCTGGCATTGTCGATGCCCTTGAACGAGAGCGTGGGCCCCAGCTCGTTGCCCTCGGCGGTGTGGTTGTAGACCACGTCCAGCAGCACCTCCAGCCCGGCATGATGTAGGCGCGCCACCATCTGCTTGAACTCGGCCACGGTACGCGTGGACATGTAACGTGCCTGCGGCGCAAAGAAGCCCAGCGTGTTGTAGCCCCAGTAGTTGCGCAGGCCTTTTTCCAGCAGGTATTGATCGTCGACGAAGGCGTGCACCGGCAGCAGTTCCACCGCGGTCACACCGAGTGAGCTGATGTGGTCGATGAGCTCGTCGGTCTTCAAGGCCGAGAAGGTACCGCGTTCGTCCAGCGGCACCGCTGGATGCAGCATGCTCAGGCCGCGCACGTGCGCTTCATAGATTACCGTGCGGTTCCAGGGTGTCTGCGGCGGGCGGTCCTGGCCCCAGGTGAACGCCGGGTCGATCACCGCGGATTTGGGCATGAATGCCGCGCTGTCACGGCGATCGAAGCTCAGGTCCTTGTCGCGGTGGCCGATGGTGTAACCGAACAGATGCGGCGCCCATTTGAGTTCGCCGACGATCTGCTTGGCGTAGGGGTCCAGCAGCAATTTGTTGTGGTTGAAGCGATGCCCCGCGTCGGGGGCATAAGGGCCGTGCACACGGTAGCCGTACAACTGCCCGGGGCGGGCGTCGGGCAGGTAGCCGTGCCAGACCTCGTCGGTGTATTCGGGCAGTGCGATACGCTCCTGCTCGCGGCCACGCTCGTCGAACAGGCACAGCTCCACGCGAGTGGCATTGCGCGAATACAGCGCGAAATTGACACCCAGGCCATCCCAGGTGGCGCCGAGCGGGTTGGGACGGCCTTCGCGGATACGCGAGCGCTGGGTGAACTTGCGAGTGGCCATCGGTGACTCCTTAGAACGGTGAACTCAAGACGGTGTGCGATTGCGGGTGCCGGCGGGTCCACCCGCACGGCGCGCCATACGGCGCCCGTGCAAGGTGCCCGGGACCACGTTACTGGCGTGCAGCGATGGGCGTGGCCGCAGACTCGGCGGCCTGCTCGGCGGCGCGTTCTTCGGCATCCACCAGCCGCTCGGCCATGGCCCAGTGGCGGTCCGCATGCCCATCGGGACGGCCTTCCGCCTCCCAGATCTCCTGTGCCAACTGGCGAAGCCGCGCCTGCCGTTCCATGTCGTTCATTGCGTACGTTTCTCTCGATGTCGATTACTGGGGGGTCAACAACACTGCCACTGGCGAGCGTGCAAACAGCGTGGACAGTGCCACGCGGCCGCGTTGCGGCTGCAGCGTGCTGCCATCGAGCACATTACGGTATGTGCCCTCGGCCAATGCCAACGACGCCTGACCCCAGGTCGCCGGCGGCACCAGCAACGGCAGATCGCCCTCGTGTTGATCACCGGCGCCCAACCGGGTCACCGCGACCACCAGCGCCTGCCCACGGTACTGACGACGGAATGCCAGCACCTGCGCATCGCCACTGACCGCCACGTTCAACGGCTGATAGTCGCCCTTCGCAAACAGCGCCGGATGTTCGCCACGCAGCTGCAACAGCAGCGCGGTGAGCCGCGCCTTGACCGCGCCATCGCGCCAGCCGCGCAGCAGGCCATTGAACTCGCGCGCCTGCTCCAGCCACTGCTGGCGCTGGGCGTAATCGACCGGGCGGCGGTTGTCCGGGTCCACCAGCGACAGATCCCAGCCTTCGGTGCCCTGGTACAGATCGGGCACGCCGGGCACGGTCAGACGCAGCGTGGTTTGCACCAGCGCATTGCGCGCGCCGGCCGCGGCGATGTGGTTGCTTGCGCGCAACAAGGCGCGGCGCAGCGGCAACCCGGCGCGGCTGGTCAGCACCTGCTCCACGGTGGCCTGCACGGCCTGTTCGTAGGCGGCCGAACCGTCGGTCCAGCTGGTATGCAGCTTGGCTTCGCGTACCGCCTTGAGCAGCCACTGCGCCACGCGCTCGGCATACTCGGCCAGCGGCTCGGCCTGGTCGGCGCCCAACCCGATCGGCCATGCGGCCACCAGGGTCTGCCACAGCATCTGCTGGTCGCCCCCGGCCAGCGCGGGCGATTCCAGCGCTTCGGCCAGGGCATCGAACTGGGCGCTCTGCTCGACCCACCACCGCGGCTGTTCGGACAGCACCGCCAGCCGCATTCGCAGGTCTTCGCCACGCTTGTGATCGTGCGTGGCGGTGGCCAACAGCGCGCGCGGGTAATGCTTGGCACGCTCGGCATTCTGCGCGTGGAACTCGGCGGCCTCGTTGGCGAAATGGGTCGGATGGCTGCCCACCTCGTTACGCGAGAGCAGCACGCCATGCCGGTAGAACGCGGTGTCTTCCACCGCCTTGGCATTGAGCGGCGCAGACAGCTGCTCCACACGCCGGCGCAGGATGCGTCGCAGCGCGATCTGCGCACGGTCGGCACCGTTATCGTCGAGCAGCCAGCGCTCGATCGCATCCACGGCCGCCACGATCGATTCGGGCATGCCCTCGCGCGCCTGCGCAGCGGTGGCACGCAGCCGCTCTGCCTCGCTGCCGACGATGCCCTTGGCACCGGCGTAGGTGCGGTACACCGGGAACCAGCGCAGCAGCACGCATAAACCGCGCGCCAGCATCTGCGGGCTGAACTCGCGCGTGGGCGGGTCCAGCCGCGCCAGGGCCGACAGCGCACCGACCGCGCGATTGAATTCTGTCTGCAGCGGGCCGCGCAGCATCTCGTCGCGTGCAGCGCGCTCTTCCTGCGCGAAATCGCCGCTGCGTCCGCTCACCCGCTGCCAGGCACGCGCCAGCGGCTTGAAGCCGGCTGGGTCGTGCAGCACGCCGCCGACCTGGTCCATGAAGTCGTAGCCGGTGGTGCCGTCGCAGGGCCAGTCGGCCGGCAGGTGCTCGCCGGGGGCGAGGATCTTTTCCAGATACAGCCCCAGCGTGCCGGGCTTGAGCCCGCGCGTACGCCCGGCCGCATCCAGCCGGCTGCGCAGCTTACGCACATACCCGGTGGGATCGGTGAGCCCGTCCACGTGATCGATGCGCAGGCCATCCAGATGGCCTTCGGCCACCAGTCGCAGCGGCAGCGCATGCACCGCGTCGAACACGGCCGGCAGTTCCACCCGCAACGCCACCAGCGAGGTGATGTCGAAGAAGCGGCGGTAGTTGAGCATGTCGTTGCCCACACGCCACCAGTTCAGGCGATACGGTTGGCGTTCGATCAACTTGTGCAGGCGGCCATCGCCGCGCTTGGCGCCATCGTTGTAGTCGCGCAGCCACTGCGCGCGTGCCGCTTTTTCCGGCACCTCCAGCGTCTGCGCCCGGATCGGATAGCGCTGGTCGTAATGCGCCAGCGCGGGGCTGCCATCGTCTTCGATCACCAGGGTGATCAGACCTTCGGCCAGCGCGGTGGCATACGGGCGGTCCAGCACCGCCAGCCACAACTTGCCGTCGCGGCCCGGAGCGCGCCAGTCGATGTCGAACCAGTCGGCATGCTTGGCGCTGCGGCCGTTGCGCAATACATCCCACCACCAGGCGTTTTGCGCGTGCGTGGCCATGTGGTTGGGCACGATGTCGGCGATCAGGCCCATGCCGTGTTCGCGCGCGGCTTGCGAGAGCGCGATCAACGCGTCTTCGCCACCGAGCTCGGGATTGACCACGGTCGGGTCGATATTGTCGTAGCCGTGCGTGGAGCCCGGCACCGCAGTGCCGATCGGCGACAGATACAGATGGCTGATGCCAAGACCTGCGTAGTACGGCACCTGCGCAAGCGCGTCGTGCAGGGTGAAGCCGGCATGCAACTGCAGGCGGGCGGTGGCGCGAAGGTCGATCATGGGTGCGGTTCCGTAACGGCCGCGACGCGACGCGCCTCGGCAAAGCCCTGCAGCGCCGTGCTCAGGCGCGCATGCGGCAAGGGATCGGGCAGGCGTCGACGCCAGTTGGGATGGACCTCGACGGTACCCGGCAGATTGGGTTGTTCTTCCAGCGCCAGCGCGTCTTCCACCGGCAGCAAGGCCAGGGGCGACACGCTGGTGGCGGTGAAGCGGAGCGCGCCCAGCAGTGGGTCGCCCGCAGCGGCCAAGCCGGCGTGTTCGACCGCCGCATCCAGCCGCGCGACATCCTTGCTGCGGTCTTTGGCGTCGCCGTCTGCCTGCGCAGGCGCGATCAACTCCAGCTTGCGCCGCCAGGCGATGTCGCGACCTGCACGCCAGCCGGTGAGCGTGGGCAGATCGTGCGTGGTGGTGGTGGCGATGGCATCGGGCCGCCACAACGCCGGCGCGACAAACGCGCCGTCTTCGTCGCGGGTGAACATCAATACATCGATGCCCATGACGCCGCGGCGCGAGAGTTCTTCGCGGATGCCCGGCGGCACCACGCCCAGGTCTTCGCCGATGACAATCGCGCGATGCCGCCACGATTCCAGCGCGAGCAGATTGAGCAGATCGTGCAGGGGGTAGGCCAGATACGCGCCTTCGTTGGAGCCGGCGCCATCGGGCACCACCCACAGCCGCATCAGGCCAAGAATATGATCGATGCGGATACCGCCGCGGTCGCGCAGCACCGCGCGCAACAGCGCGATGTAGGGCGCAAAGCCGCTGCGCCGCAGCGCCGTGGGCGAATACGCACCGATGCCCCAATGCTGGCCATCGGCATTGAAGGCATCCGGCGGCGCGCCCAGCACCAGGCCACGCAAGACGGTGTCTGCAGCGGCCGCAGCTTCGGCGCCGTTGGGATCGAAGCCCACCGCCAGATCGGCGATCAGGCCGATCTTCATGCCGCGCTCGTGCGCCTCGCGTTGCGCATCCGACCAACTGCGCGCGGCCAGCCACTGGGTGAACACATGCAGTTGCGGGTCGTTGTCGCCAAAGTCCTGCGCGGCGAAGCGTGCGAAACCCTCCAGTGCCTGCCCCCCCGCGTTGCGGAACGCGAGCAGATCGGGGTGGTCCGGCGCCACCCGCGTATGCAGGTGGCGCAGCAGTTCCCACTTGGCCTGGGCCGAGGCCGGCCAGTCGATCAAGCCATTGGCGTGCAGCGTGTCGAAACGCTGGCGCAAGCCGTCGACCTCGTTGATCGCCTGCAGCGCCAGTTCGCCCAGCACGCGTACCGGCGCGGCATGCAGCGGGTCGAAAAAGCGCCGGTCGCTGGGCGAATACGGGCTGTAGCCGCCGGTAACCGGGCGCGAGGCATGCACCGGACTCAGCGCCAGCGCATCGGCGCCAGCCAGTGCGGCATGCCGCAACCATTCCACGGTGCCGGCAGCATCGCCGATCCCGCCGTCATCGAGACTGCAGGCCGAGTAGACCTGCAACGCCATGCCCCAGGCACGCGGCGCGGGCTGGCCGCAGGCATCGGCCACGCTGAAGCAGCGTTGCGGGGCGACGGCCACCTGCTGGGTCAACCCGCCGATCTGCAGCGTCCAGTAACCGAAGCGCTTCGGTGCGCGCAGCTGCCCTTGTGCGTCGGCACGCGCGTCTTCGCTGGCACCCGCCTCATCGGTCCAGCGGCCGCTGGCGTTGGCGGCCACCCGTAACGCCAGCGGTTCGCCCACCTGCACGGTGAGCAGCGGCGCCACTTCGTCGGCCTGCGCCTTGCAGCGGCGCAGGCTGTCTTCGCGCTGACTGGCGGTGGCGGCAGGCAGGTCCAGCGCGGTGAGCACCGCCTGTACCGATGCCTCGGACACCTGCCGCGGCTGGTCGCTGGCATCCACCCAATCCACCATCACTCCGGCCGCGGCGGCCAGGGTGTGCAAGGGGTTCGTGCTCATGTGCGGTCCTCGTGCCAGGCGATGAAGCCGTCGACCGGCAACTGCTGCGCATCGGCATCGACATTCTCGGCATACGCCACGCGTCCGCGCAGTGGTGGCAACGGCACTGCGGCGGCACCGACGTTGAAGGCGATATGCCACAGTCCATCCGGCAACTCCCAGGTCGCGGTCAGCGCGCCCTCGGTCAGCACGCTGGCGCGCAGCGCGCGCGCTTCGGCCAGTCCCGGTACCAGCCACTGACGCCGCACGCCCAGCAACGCGGTGAACCACGCCGTCCAGCGCGCACCATCGCCGTGCGCGGCATCGTCGATCGGCGATCGCGACGCTTCGAACGTGGCATGGCTGTTGGGGTCGGGAATGGTGGCGCGCTGCGCCTCGTCGGCAAACGCGGCAAAGTGCGCAAACTCCTTGCGGCGGCCTTCGCGCACCGCATCGTCCAGCGGCGGGCCGAAGTCGGTGAAGAACAGGAACGGCTGCGTCGCGCCCCACGGCTCGCCCATGAAGAACAGCGGGATCATCGGCGTCAACGCGGTCAGCGCCAATGCGGCACGCAAGCGCTTGGGCGCCACCAGCACGCTCAGCCGTTCGCCGCGGGCACGGTTGCCGATCTGGTCGTGGTTCTGCGCAAACACCACAAATTTATGCGGCGGCAATGCACCGCTGGGCTCGCCGCGCACATGCCCACGCGGGTCGGGCTCACCCTGGTAGGCAAAGCCTTCGCCCAGCACACGCGCCAGATGCTCGGTCGGCTTGTCGGCGAATGCGGCGTAATAGCCTTCCTCTTCGTCGGTCAGCAGCACATGCAGGGCGTTGTGGAAGTCGTCGTCCCACTGCGCGGTGTAGCCGCGTTGCAGCTGCGAGGCCTGGTTGGCCTCGTTTTCCAGCACCAGGTGCACGTGACGCCCGGCCGGCAGGCTGGTCTCCACGGTCTCGCGCAAGGTGTCCAGGAACGCATTCGGGGTGATCGCATGCACCGCATCCAGGCGTAGCCCGTCGAAGCGGTATTCGTGCAGCCACATCAGTGCGTTGTCGAGAAAGTAGCGCTGCACCGGCGGCTTGCGGAAGTCGATCGCGGCACCCCACGGCGTGGGCTTGTCTTCGTTGAAGAACGGGCCGGCATAACTGTGCAGGTAATTGCCGTCCGGGCCAAAGTGGTTGTAGACCACATCCAGCAACACCATCAGGCCGTGTCCGTGCGCGGCATCGATCAGCGCCTTGAGCGCGTCCGGGGTGCCGTAGGCATCGGCCGGCGCATACGGCAGCACGCCGTCGTAGCCCCAGTTATGCGCACCTGGAAACGCGCTCAATGGCATCAGCTCGATGGCGGTGATGCCCATCGCCGCCAGGTGCGGCAACTGCGCCTGCACTCCGGCATAACCACCGCAGGTCCCCACGTGCAGTTCGTAGATCACTGCCTCGTCCCATGGCCGTCCCTGCCACTGGGTGTTCTGCCAGGCGTAGCCGTCGGTGGGCTGGACCGCGCTGGGGCCATGCACGCCTTCGGGCTGCCAGCGCGAGGCCGGGTCCGGCACCGGCTCGCCGCCGTCCACGCTGTAGCGATACCGCGCATCCGCCGCGCAGGCGAACGTGGCGGTGAAAAAGCCGTCCGCTCCGGCCTGCAGCGCGTGGCGGGTGCCATCGTCGAAGACCACCTCCACGCGCGTGGCGTCCGGTGCCCAGAGCGCGAAGCGCACCTGTCCCTCACCCGCTGGCCATGCGCCCCAGGCCGGGGTGGTGTCGTTGCGCTGGTTCATCGTTATTTCTCCGCTTGCAGATAGAGCGTGGCCAGCGGCGGCAGGGTCAGGCGCAGGGATTGCGCATGCCCATGCATGCCCATCGGCTCGGTCGCCAGACGACCGCTGTTGCCGAGGTTGCTGCCGCCGTAATGGGCACTGTCGGTGTTGAGGATCTCGCGCCAGAGGCCGGCACGCGGCACCCCCACGCGATAGTCGTGAAGCGGCTGCGGAGTGAGGTTGCTCACTGCCAGCAGGGGCGGCGCACCGCCGTCGGGGTCGTGACGGATGAAGGCGAGCACGCTGTTGCGTGCGTCATCGGCCACGCTCCAGTCGAAGCCATCGGTGCGATGGGTGCTGCGGTACAGTGCAGGCACCCGGCGCAAGGCGGCGTTGAGGTCGCCCACCAATCGCTGCACGCCGCGATGTGGCGCACCCTCGAGCAGATGCCAGTCCAGCGACTGATCGTGGTTCCAGTCCGCCCACTGGCCGAATTCGGCGCCCATGAACACCAGTTTGTCGCCGGGGTGCGCCCACATCAGCGCCAGGTAGGCGCGCAGGTTGGCGAAGCGGCGCCAGTCGTCGCCGGGCATCTGCCCGAGCAGGCCGCCGCTGCCATGCACCACTTCGTCGTGCGACAACGGCAGGACGAAGCGTTCGTCGAAGGCGTACACCAGGCCGAAGGTGAGCTGGCTGTGGTGCTGCGCACGGTCGGCCGGATCGCGCTGCATGTAGCTCAGCGTGTCGTGCATCCAGCCCATGTTCCACTTGTGGGTGAACCCCAGCCCGCCGTCGCTGGTCGGCGCGGTCACACCGGGCCAGGCGGTGGATTCTTCGGCGATGGTCAGCACGCCGGGATGGCGCGCGGCGATCTCGCGGTTGAGCTGGCGCAGGAACGTCACCGCCTCCAGGTTCTCGCGGCCGCCATGGGCGTTGGGCACCCATTCGCCTTCGGCACGGCCGTAGTCGCGATACAGCATCGAGGCCACCGCATCCACGCGCAGGCCGTCCAGATGGTAGTGGTCGACCCACTCCAGCGCGCTGCCCAGCAAATAGGCGGTCACTTCGGGCCGGCCGTAGTTGTAGATCAGCGTGTTCCAGTCGCGGTGCACGCCTTCGCGCGGGTCGGCATGCTCGTACAGCGCGGCGCCATCGAATTGGGCCAGGCCGTGGGCGTCATCGGGAAAATGCGCGCTGACCCAGTCCAGGATCACGCCGATGCCGGCGCGGTGGCAGGCATCGACGAACTGCGCAAAGCCGTCCGGGCTGCCATGACGCGCAGTGGGTGCATACAGCCCCAGCGGTTGATAGCCCCAGGAGCCCCCGAACGGGTGTTCGGTGATCGGCAGCAGCTCGATATGGGTGAAGCCCAGCTCCTGCACGTACGGGATCAGCTGCGCGGCCAGGGTGGGCCAGTCCAGCGGCTGGTTGTGCCCATCGCGGCGCCACGACGCAGCGTGCACCTCGTAGATGGACAGCGGCGCCGGCAGCGCCTGCGCATGGCGCTTGCCCATCCAGTCGGCATCGGTCCACGCAAACGCGGCGGTACCCGGCACCACCGAGGCGGTGGCCGGCGGCAGCTCGCTCTGGCGCGCGACCGGATCGGCCTTGAGCAGGACCCGGCCATCGGCAGCGGTAATCGCATATTTGTAGCGGGCACCGGCGTCCACGCGCGGCAGGAACACTTCCCAGAAGCCGCCGATCCGCTGCCGCATGGGATGCCGCCGCGCGTCCCAGCCGTTGAAGTCGCCCACCACGGCCACGCGCTGTGCGTGCGGCGCCCACACCGCAAAGCGCACTCCGGGCACATCGCCGCACTGCAGGTGCCGGGCGCCCAATGCGCCGCGCAGCGCCTGCCCGTCGCCGGCGGCGATCTGCAGCAGCATCGATTCGTCCAGGGTCGGGCCAAACGCGTACGGGTCTTCGATCTCCTGCACCGCCTCCGGCCAGACGATGCGCAGCCGGTACGGCCCCTCGACTGCCAGCTCGCCTTCGAACACGCCGTCGAACGCGCCCGGCTGCATGCGTGCGAGCAATTTGCCACGCGGATCGATCAGGCCCATCGCCTCGGCGCCCGGTGCCAGCACACGGACCCGGCGGCGGGCATCGGCCTGCAGGTGCGGGCCCAGCACGGCAAACGCATCGGCCGGCGCACCGTCGGCCAGGGCCTGCAAGGCGTGCATGACGTCAGACATTCCTTCCGTGGTCACACCGTCTTCCGTCTGTTGCCCCTGCACGCCCTGCCGTTCGCTCATGACACCGTCGCAAGCGCAGGCGCGGTTGCAGCGGTGTGTTCGTAGAGGGAAAGATATTTCTTGCCGGCCACATCCCAGCCGCTGGGCCGCAGCATCGCCGCGCGGCGCATCGCCGACAGCAGGCTGGGCAGGCGGAAGGTGCGGAACGCGCGCTCCAGGCAGCGGCGCAGGGCCTCCACGCTGGCGTGCTGGAACAGGAAGCCGGTCACGCCATCGTCCACGGTGTCGATCAGCCCGCCGGTGGCATGGGCGATCGGCAGGCAGCCGAAGCGCTGCGCGTACATCTGGCTCAGGCCGCACGGCTCGAAGCGCGACGGCATCAGCAGGAAGTCGGCACCGGCAAACATGCGCCGCGCCAAGCCTTCTTCAAAACCGATGAAGGCACCGACCTGGCCGGGATACCGGCGGGTCAGCTCGGCCACCTGGTGTTCGATCTCCGGCTCGCCACCACCGATCACCGCGATCTGGCCGCCGGCCGCCACGATCTGCGGGGCCACCTCGCAGATCAGGTCCAGGCCCTTCTGGTGCACCAGCCGCGAGACCACCGCAAACAGCGGGCCGGTGCTCTCGCGCAGGCCAAACGCCTTGCGCACCTGGGCCGCATTGGCCTGGCGGCCCTGCCACTGGTTCACGCTGAAATGCGAATCCAGGTGAGCGTCGGTCCGCGGGTCCCAGCTGGCGTCGATGCCGTTGACGATGCCGGTCAGTGCGCCCTTGGCAGCGCGGCCGGCCAGCAGCCGGTCCAGCCCGCAGCCCTGGGCCGGGCCGGTGATCTGCTTGGCGTAGCTGACGCTGACCGTATTGACGTGGTCGGCATTGACGATGCCCCCGCGCAGGAACGACATCTGCCCATAGAACTCCAGCTCGGCCACACGCTCGGCCGGGATGCCCAGCGCGGCAGCCATCGAATACGGCACCAGCCCCTGGTAGGCCAGGTTATGGATGGTCAGCAGGCAGGGCGTGGTGCCGCCGGACCAGCGCACATAACCGGCCGCCAGCGCACACGGCCAGTCGTTCAGATGCAGCAGGCGCGGCTTCCAGCCCAGGCCGGCATGGCCGGCAGCGATCTGCGCGGCGGCATGCGACAGGGTGGCGAAGCGGATGGCGTTGTCTTCGAACTCCGAGCCGCTGGTGCTCACATACGGCGAGCCATCGCGTTCGAACAGTTCCTTGGACAGCAGGATGTAGATGGGCAGCCCGTCGGACTGCACGATGCGGCCGATGTCGCAGGCCGGCAGCGCGGCATGCGCCAGCACGCGGCCCACGATCTCGACCTTGCCGGCGCGCTCGAGCACCGCGCGGTAACCGGGGATCAGCACGCGCACGTCGTAGCGGTGACGCAGCGCGCGCGGCAGCGCGGCCGCCACGTCGCCCAAGCCACCGGCCTTGATGAAGTCCGCCATCTCCGACACCACGAACAGCGCACCACGGGTATCGGCCAGGGACACCGGCAGACGCTCGTGATGACGGATGAATCGCCCGCGCGCATCGCGCGGCCGCCCGCTCTTCTTCAGGGTGGGGAGCAAGGTGCTGCGATCCAAGCGTGCAGTAGTGGCGTGAAGCGGCATCATGGCAACCATCTAAACGTCCGTCGTAAAGTGGGTGGAGACGGAAAACGGCGAAGCGAAAACCATCGTCTGCCGATCCGGCCAGACGACCTGCTGCGAATGAGGAGCGGGGCCGACGCGCGTACTCCACGTCGTCCTTGGTGACGAATCTACACCCCGTCCAAATAAAATATGCGTGAACATGTGCTGACTTTTCTGCGACAGCCCACATTCCGTTACGCACGGTTGCGCATGTCTGCCGGCATAAGCGATGCATTGCAGGGCGATGACATCCCCGCATCGGTGCATCTGCACTGCAACGCACCGAATGCGGGAGCGTATGGCCGCGTTCGCCGTCATCCGCGTAACCGCTTCATGCGCGCCAGCCCATGCGCAGCCAAAGCCGTGATGCGCTCGCGATTCCTGACCGAACGGGTGATCAATCGAGCCGCGACAGGGCCCGAGCCCGCTCAAGCGACCCGCGCGCGGGCCGATAACCCGCCATAGCACGTCGACCTTCGAGACCTGGCATGGCTGACCAGCCTGAACTTCCAAGCCGCCCGCGTGGCGGGCTGCGCCGTCTGTTGCCGTGGGGCGGCACGGACAGCGCGCGCGCGGCCGCCGCGCTTCCCAGCGTGCGCGGCAGCACGCATGGCGGGCATGGGCTGGCAGCCCATCAGTTGGTGCCTGCCAAGGCCAAGTCGGGCGCCCCCGACCCGGCAGCCGCCACCGCCATGCTGATCCGGCTGTTCTCGCATGCCGCGCATCCCGAGGCCCTGCTGCTGGCGTTTGCCGAAGGCATTGCCAGCCTGCACGGCGAGCTCGGCGACATGGGCGTGCGCCTGAGTGCGGCCTATGCGGCCGGCGACTGGCTGGGCTACGGCCGCACGCTGCGGCAGTTGATCGACAAGTACATCCGTACCATCGACATCGGCGATTCGCTGGCCGAAGGCCGCACCGAAGCCGAACAGCTGCGCGACCTGCTCCGGCACGCATTGGGCAATGCCCTGGCCACCCTGCTGCAACGCAGCCCGGAGCTGGCCGAGGAAGCGCAGACGCTGGCTTCGGCGCTACGCCATTGGCGCCCCGGACACGAGCTGATCACGCTGGAGCAGCGCCTGCGCGAGCTCAGCCACCAGATCGGCCTGCGCGCCGAGGATGCCAGCGAACAACAGAACCTGTTGCTCGGGTTATTCGACCTCTTGCTGGAGAACGTCGGCGAACTCCTGGACGATCGTAGCTGGTTGCAAGGCCAGATCTCGGTGGTACGGCAGCTGCTGGCCGGCCCGCTGGACGGGGAGTCGATCGAGCAGGCGCGCGGCACCCTGCGCGCGGTGATCTACAAGCAGGGCCTGCTCAAGCAGGGCATTGCCGATTCCAAGACCGCCATGCGCGAGATGATGGTGTCCTTCGTCGACCGGCTCGACGGCATGGCCACCAGCACCGGCGAATATCACGACCGCGTTGCCGGCTATTCGCAGGCGATCGGCGACGCTCGCAGCATTCCGGACCTCAATCGCCTGTTGCAGGACGTGCTGCAGGACACCGCCGGCGTCCAGGCGCAGGCGCTGGCCGCACGCGACGAGCTGCTGTCGGCACGTCGCCAGGTGGAAGACGCCGAACAGCGCATCGCCTCGCTCGAACAGGAGCTCAATGCCGTCGCCGGGCTGGTGCGCGAGGACCAGCTCACCGGGGCGCTCAACCGGCGCGGTTTCGAAGAACTGTTCCAGCGCGAGGCCGCCCGCACCCAACGTGGCGGGCAGCCGCTGTGCGTGGCGCTGCTGGACCTGGACGACTTCCGCCGGCTCAACGAGGCCCACGGCCACGCTGGTGGCGATGCCGCGCTACGCCACACCGTGGACGTGGCCAAGGCGGTGTTGCGCACGACCGACGCCGTGGCCCGGTTCGGGGGCGAGGAATTCGTGTTGCTGTTGCCGGACTCCACCATCTTCGAAGCCAGCGCGGCGGTCATCCGCCTGCAGCGCGCCCTGGCCCAACGCTCGCTGCTGCACGAGGACGTGCGGATCTTTGTCAGCTTCAGCGCCGGCGTGGCGCTGCGGCATACCGACGAAACCCAGGACGACCTGGTCCGCCGCGCGGACCGCGCCATGTACGACGCCAAGGCCGCGGGCAAGAACCGGGTGATCAGCGCCGACTGATGCTCAGCGCCCGGCGTGTGCATCGCTGGCGAGGCAGGCCGGGCGCGTTCAAGTGCGAATCCCCGGCGCGGTGACCAGGCCGGCCCGGGCGATACGGCATTGGTCAGGACGCCGCTGCGGCGCCCGACCGACGCCGGCGCCAGGCATCAATGGGCCGCCGGGGTCCCACGCAGCTTCTGGAACCCGGTGACTGCCGCCAGCACCACCGCGCCGGCGACCACGCCGACCAGCATGTTGCCCAGCGCTTCGACCAGCCAGCCCAGGCCACCGGCCGACGTGGCCAGGTCCACGACCAGGTGATGCAGCACCGGGATGTTGTGCACCAGGATGCCGCCGCCGACCAGGAACATCGCCAGCGTGCCGGCCACCGACAGGAACTTCATCAGCCACGGTGCGGCCACCAGGATGCCGCGACCGAACGCGGCCAGTGCCGCGCCCTTGCCGGTCAGGTACAGGCCGAGGTCGTCCAGCTTCACGATCGCCGCCACCAGGCCGTACACACCGATGGTCATCGCCAGCGCGATCGCCACCAGCACCGCTACCTGCTGCCCGAACGACACGCCCGCCACCACCCCCAGCGACAGCACGATGATCTCGGCCGACAGGATGAAGTCGGTGCGGATCGCGCCCTTGACCTTGTCCTTTTCCAGCGCCACCACATCGACCTGCTCATCGGCCAGGGCGCGGGTGCGCTCGGCATGCCGCTGCGCTTCTTCCTCTTCGTCATGCAGGAACTTGTGCGCCAGCTTCTCCACGCCTTCGAAGCACAGATAGGCACCGCCGATCATCATCAGCGGCATCACCAGCGGAATGTTGTAGCCGCGCCCGCGCAGCCAGGCCTCCAGCGCGCTGATCGCCAGCGCTGCAGGCACCAGGATCACCTTGTTGACCAGCGAGCCCTTGGCCACCGCCCACACCACCGGCAGCTCGCGGTCGGCGGTGACCCCGGTCACCTGCTGCGCGTTGAGCGCCAGATCGTCGCCCAGCACGCCGGCGGTCTTCTTGGCCGCGACCTTGGTCAGGATGGAAACGTCGTCCAGCAACGTGGCGATGTCGTCGAGCAGGGTGAACAGGCTGGCACCGGCCATGCGGAGGTCCTTGGGGGTGGTCGTGCGTGGGTGGGCGTGAATTCTCGCCGATCCCGCCCGCGCGTGGGGTGATGGCAGACCATTGCGCGATCGTTGCGCGCCGTTGCGCGGCCGATGCCGGCAGTGGTCTGCATCGCAGGCGCATCCTGCGGCGGCCGCCGGCAGCGCGCGCACCACGGCTGCGGGCGGGCCCGGATTCACCGCCTGACGACCCGGCGCTGGCCACACTCGCCGCTTGCATGACGCACCGGAGATGGCCTTGAGTCCCAACGACCCGCACCGCACACCGGCCTCTGCCGCGACCCCGGCCGAACACGCCGTGGTGGGCGGCATGAGCCGGCGCACGCAGATCCTGCGTCTGTTGCTGCGCTATCGCGGGTCGGGTGTGTTTGCCGGCATGAACCTGGACCCGGGTGCCATCAACGAGTACGAAGTGCCTGCCGAAGGCACCCCGGACCAGTTCGTCTCGGACCTGGAATCGCTCGGCCCCACCTTCGTCAAACTGGGCCAGATGCTGTCCACGCGCCCGGACATCGTGCCGCCGGAGTTTGCCACCGCGCTGGAACGCATGCAGGAGAACACCAGCTCGGTGCCGGTGGAGCGCATCCGCCAGATCATCGAGGAAGAACTCGGCGTGTCGGTCAACAAGGCCTTCTCGCACTTCGACCCGGTGCCGCTGGGCTGCGCGTCGCTGGCACAGGTGCACCGCGCCGCGTTGCGCGACGGCACCCCGGTCGCAATCAAGGTGCAAAAGCCCGAAGTCGCCGCGCAGGTGCGCTCGGACCTGGACGTGCTCAAGAGCTTTGCCACCGCCGCCGACCGGCTGACCGGCATCGGCCGGCGCGTGCGCTTTGCCGACTGGCTGGGCGAATTCGGCAAGACCCTGCGCGCCGAGCTCAATTACGAGGACGAAGCCGAGACCCTGGTGCGCTTTGGCAAGCACCTGGAGCCGTTCCCGTTGTTGTGGGTGCCGCGGCCGATCTGGGACCTAAGCAGCCGCAAGGTGCTGACCATGCAGCTGGCCGAAGGCGTGCGCGTGGACAAGATCTCCGGCCTGCGCCGCACCGAGCAGCCGATGGACAACCTGGCCGCCGAGCTGGTGAAGGGGTATCTGGACCAGATGTTCGTGCATGGCGAAATCCATGCCGACCCGCACCCGGGCAACCTGCGCGTGCTGCAGGACGGGCGCCTGGCCATCTTCGACCTGGGCATGGTGGCGCACGTGCCACCCCGCCTGCGCGAGCGCCTGCTCAAGCTGTTGTTTGCCGCCGTCGACGGGCGTGGCGAAGAAGTCGCCGAAGAGACCATTGCGCTCAGCACGCGCCTGGAGGACTACGACGAAGACCGTTATCAGCGCGAAACCGGGCAGATGATCGCGCGCTACGCTGCGCACGACACCACCTCCGAGGGCCGCGTGGTGCTGGATCTGGTGCGGATCGCCACCTCCACCGGCCTGCGTACGCCGCCGGAGCTGAGCCTGCTCGGCAAGACCTTGTTGAACCTGGAAGGGGTGTGCCGCGCGCTGTCGCCCACGCTGGACACCCGCCGCATCGTCGAGCGCCACCTGCAGCACGTGATGCGCGCGCGCCTGAAGAAATCCTTGTCGGCGGCCAACCTGGCCAGCGAGGCAATGGAACTGCAGCATCTGGTGCGCGAAGGGCCGCGCCGCATGTCCGAGATCCTGTCGCTGGCCGCAGAGAATCGGCTGCAGATGCGCGTGACCGGGCTGGAAGAGTCGCATCTGATGGAAAGCCTGCAGAAGATCGCCAACCGCGTGGCGGCCGGCATCGTCACCGCCGCGCTGATCATGGCCTCGGCCCAGATGATGCGCATCGAGACCGGCTTCAAGCTGTGGGGCTATCCGGCCATTGCGATGGTGCTGTTCCTGCTCGGCGTGGTGCTGGGCCTTGGCATCGTGCTCAGTGCACTGCTGTTCGACCGCCGCGTGCGTGCACGCGAAGAACGCGGGCACCGCTAGCGCCACACGCAACCCACACCCCCGCGTAGGAGCGCACCTGGGCGCGACAAGGGCTTCACCCCGCTTCGCCTGCCAAGACCGCCGCGCAACGTGGGCCGGGCGATGTGGCGGCATCCATATGTCACCCAGGCGCGGGAAGCACGCCGGGTGCGGAATACAAAGACTGCCACCCGCCAGCGAGCGCGACGGCGACCACATGATCGTCGGCGCGCGCGCAGTGCCGCGTTGCGGCGGCCGCTGGGCTTCAGCAAACATTTCAGTCAGCTTCAGCGCGGCATAGTCCGTCATCCAGGTGTCACATTGCAGATGACACCGGACATGGCGAGCAAGGCGTCCGGTACGCGCTCGCATCATTCCCCCACGGACGCTGCGCATGCACTGGATGTTGTTGTTCTCGTTGTTGCTGTTGCTGTGGTTGTTGGTCGCCTCGCCGCGTCTGGCGTGGCTCAAGGCTGGCCTGCTATCGCTGTTTCTGCTGCTGCTCAGCGCCTGGGGACTGATCGACCGGCTCAGCGGCGACGGCATCAACGCCGCAACGCTCTATCACTTGCGTGCAGACATGGATGGCGCCGGCGTCAGCGATTTTTCCGGCTATATCGCCGTCTTCGTCGGCATGCTGCTGCTCTCGCTCAGCCCACTGCTGCTGGTCAGGGTGCGCCGCTTCCGGCGCCCCCGCGGTGGCGCGGCGGTATTCGGCGGATTCGTGGCGATGCTGCTGGTCAGCATCGCGGTCAGCCCGTTGTATCGCGACGGCAAGCGCCTGTACTACCAGTGGCGTCCGGTCGATTACGCCACCGTGGTGCCGGAATACCAGGTCCCGCAGCAACCGCTGCAAAAGCGCAAGAACATCGTCTGGATCTATGGCGAAAGCCTGGAGCGCACCTACTTCGACGAATCGGTGTTTCCCGGCCTGACGCCCAACCTGCGCGCGCTCGCCAGCGAGGCGGTGGATGTGCGCAACCTCACCTCCGCCGAAGGCAGCGGCTGGACCATCGCCGGCATGGTGGCCTCGATGTGCGGGGTGCCACTCACCACCGCGCCCGGCGATGAAAACAGCATGGACCGCATGGGCCTGTTCCTGCCCGAAGCACGCTGCCTGGGCGACTATCTCAAGGACCAGGGCTACCGCAACCATTACGTGGGCGGTGCCGATGCCAGCTTCGCCGGCAAGGGCAGTTTTCTGTCCAGCCATGGCTTCGACGTGGTGCACGACGTTCACCATTTCCGCGACAAGGGCGTGGCGCCCCAGCACTTTTCGGCCTGGGGCGTGCACGACGACGTGCTGCTGGACGATGCCTGGGAAAGCTTTCAGACGCTGTCGCGCGCAGGCCAGCCATTCATGCTGACCACCCTGACCATGGACACCCATCACCCGGCCGGCCACCTGCCGCTGGCCTGCAGGGGCCAGCACTACGACAGCGCGCTGGGCGACATCGGCCTGCTGCACGCCATCAAATGCAGCGACCGCCTGATCGGCGAGCTGGTCGCGCGCATCCGCAACAGCCGCTATGCCAACAACACCATCATCGTGATCGCCTCCGATCACCTGGCCATGCCGAACGATCTCAGCGACGTGCTTGCACACCAGAAGCGCGAGAACCTGCTGTTGTTCCTCGGCAAGGGCATCGCGCCGCAGCAGGTGGTCACGCGTGCGGGCAGCACGCTCGATTCGGGCGCCACGCTGCTGCAGTTGCTGGAACCGGGCATGCGCACGCTGGGGTTCGGCCGCTCGCTGCTCGCCAGCGATGCGCCGCCCAGCGCCAGCGTGGCCGCCAGTCGCGACAGCGGCAAGGAGTATCCCCGTTATCTTGCCTACGCCCGCACGCTCTGGACGGGGCGCAGCACGCGCATGCTGCGCGTCAACGGCAATGGCGATGTGGTGGTGGGCGTGCAGCAGGTGCGCCCGCCGGTGCTGCTGGAATACGACCAGGACACCGAGCTGAAAACGGTGTATCTGGAAAACACCTCGCGCCAGTTCGACCGCAGCCACTCCGATGGCACGCTGGCCTACGTGGACCGCTGCACTGCGTTCGAAGACGGCTCGGCCGACGGCGACTGGTGCGCGCTGGTGGTCGATCGCCAGCAGAACATGAAGTTGTACCGCGACCCGGACCTGACCCGCGGCATCGCCGTCGATGCGCCGTTGGAGGCAACGCAGCAAGGCCCGCGCCCCCGTGTGCGTCAGCCCATCATGCTCACCCAGGCCGCACGCAAGACCGATGCCGGCAGTTACATGCTGGAGCTCTATGCCAAGCGTCGCCCTACCCGCGCGTTCTGGGTCGAAGCGGTGTCGTCCGAACGCAAGGTGGTGCTGGCCCAGCAGTGGGTGGTACCCGACGCCGCCGGACGCATCCGCATGCCGGTCGGTCTGGAACATGCGGTGGAAGACCTGGAAATTCGCGCCTGGCTGGACTACACCGAAGACGTCAGCGTGGACGATCTGGCCTTGGTCAAGGACACCCCGGTGGCGGACCGGTCCTGAGTCGAGCCGCTGCACGTCTTCGACTTGAGCGTGGATTCAGCGGCGGCGAAGGCCAGGTACGGCCGCCTCGGCACAGCATTGCAGCAACGAGTGACTGCAACGTGGCCACGCGGGGCGCACGGCTCAGTTTTCCGAGACAGGCGTGCCATCCCCTGCAACACGCGCCGCCGCTGCACCTGCGCGACTGAAGCGGATTTCCTGCGGCGACTGCAGTGCAATACCCACCGCCTCCATCCGCTGCAACAGGGCGAAGAACAACTCGCTGCGCACCCCATACGAGTCGCGCGGACTACTGACGTAGGCGAACGAATTGAAGTTGACGTGACCGCCCGCCAGCGAATCGATGAACACCGATGGCGCGGGCTCGGCCAGCACCTTGGCATGCTCGGCGAACAGCGCCAGCAACATCTCGCGCACCTTCGCCACGTCGGTTTCCAACGGCACCGAGAACTGCAGCTGCACCCGTCCCATCGGGTTGGACAACGTCATGTTGCGCACACTCTTGGTGATCAGCTCCGAGTTGGGCACGATCAACGTGGAGCGGTCGCCCACCTGGATCTCGGTCGCACGCACGCTGATCCGTCGCACGTCGCCTTCCTGATCGCCGATGCGCACCCAGTCGCCGATCTTGACCGGCCGCTCGGCGAGCAGGATCAGGCCCGACACGAAGTTCTGCGTGATCGCCTGCAGACCGAAACCGATACCCACTGACAACGCGCTCAACACCAGCGCCAGCCGCTTCAGATCCAGGCCCAACGCGGTCAGGCCCCACACCACGACCACCAGCCAACCCAGATAACGCGCCACGGTGCTGATCGAATTGCGCGCCCCGGCATCCAGTTCGGTCTTGGGCAGGTAGGTGTTGAGCAACCACTGCTGCACTACATGCACCACGCCCAGCCCCAGCACAAACACCAGCAGCGCGCGCACCACTGCCGCCGGCGTGATGGTGAGTTCCTTGCCGATCTGGATACCGTGCGACACGTTCTCGGCCCAGCCGGTCACGGCAGAGAGATTGGCGCCGTACGGCGTCACCAGTGCGGCGATGCCCAGCAGGATCAGCACCACGCGCACCAGGGCCGACAGCAACAGGCCCAGTTGCACCAGCCGCCCGCTGCCGACGCCGGAGGCATGCGACAGCGCACGATTGAAGCGCCCGTCCGGCTTGAAGACCCAGCTCAACAGGTCGTCGGCAAAGACCACCAGCAACCCCAGCAAGCTGCAGATCAAGGTGATCCAGATGATCTGTCGCGCGATGAACAAGCCGAGGTTGAGATAGCCGAACAGCGCTGACAGCAGGGCCACGATGACCGCCACATGCCCGAGCAGACGGATCAGCACGATGACCCCGCCCCCCCGCGAGACCACCGGTGGTGGCTCGGTGCTGTCGGCACTGGCCGCCCCGGCGCTGGCCGCACGCGCGCGCAGCGACAGGCTCAGCCCGGCCAGCGCAGACAGGATCAGCCCGGCGTACACCAATGCCGCCACCGCGTCGGTGGCGGTGGTGGCCGCGCTGCTGGTTTGCACCACCTCGTTGAGCTTGATCGCCATGCCGCTGAACCAGATCACCGCAGCGGTGGCCAGGCAATGCACGCGCAGGCGATCGACGGTGGCGTCATCCAGCGGGAACAGCCGCCAGGTCGGCTGATGTTTCATCAACAAGCTGGCGCTGAGCGACCCCACGAAGGCCGCAACGAAGCTGATGATGACGAATGCACCGAGCAGCTCGTCCAGGTCGGCCGGCACCTGGGCCATCGAACGCACGGTTTCGGCCAGCACCCATGCCGCCATGCCCAGGCTCAGCATGCCGACCAACAGAAACCACAACGCCAGCCCGGAGCGCCGCAAGCGACCGCCGGGCGCACGCGAGGCTGCATAGCGCCGCCCCAGGTGTCGCAGAAACATCCGCAGCGGAAACGCCAGCAGCAGTGCAATCAGTCCACCGGTCACCAGGCCGCCGACGCCGTTGGCGGCGATGCCGGTACGCAGCAGCTGGGCGGCCTCGTCGTAGAGGCGCTGCAGCCGCGTGCGGTCGTCCGGCCAGTGTTGCGCAATGTCGTTCCAGAGCGCCGGCGACAAGGGCGAGGCAACGCGGGTGGTCATCTGCACGCTGAACAGTTGAGCGCGCTTCTGCTCGAGGCGATCAGCGAGGTCGCGGGCTTTTGACTCCAGCAGATTGGCCCGCTTGAATTCCGCATCCAGCGCGCTCTGTTCTTTCTTCAATGATGCGCGCTGTTTCTTGAGATCGGTGGCTTCGCCGTTCTGCGCCTCACCCAGCCCCGCAAGCTGAGAGCTCACCTGCTTGAGCGGCGGATCCAGCTGACGCGCCAGATCCTGTACCTGTCGTTGCGCCGCCGTCACCTGGTCGATCAGCGTGCGCAGCTGTTCGTCGTCTGCCTTTTCCAATCCGACATCCGCTTGATCCAGCACCTTCTGCGTGCCGTCCAACTGTTTCTGTGCCGTCTCCAGCAGCGCGTCTTCGTCCTGCGCGAGCACCGCGCCGGCGCAGACCAGCCACAGCGCACAGCACACCAACACATGCCGCAACACGCGCGAACGGGCACTCAGGGCGGATCGAAGCTCGGACACAGGCAGGTATCGGACAGGCGCAGCACCGCGCGGTGCGGGCATCTTAAGCCACCACCTCGGTCGCGCCGAGCGTCACCGCGGGGACGATTCATGCAACGCACCGCTCGGCTGCCGACTACATAACGACCCAGACGCAAGTGCTTCAGCACAGGGCTGCTGCTTCGCAACAGTGGTTCACCTGCCAGCGGGTCGTGCGCGTGCACCAGGCCATCCCTCCGAATCTCATGCGCTGCACCAGCCGGCCTCAGCCGCAAGCCACAGCCAACCCGTGCATGAACATGCGGCGGTTTGTCACCTTGCGGCAACACCGCGCTGCCGCAGAATCAAGCTACCGCTACGGCAGACGCAGCGGATGACCGCGAAGGAGACATCTATGCAGATTCAGATCCAGACCGACAAGCACGTGCCGCATGACCCCTCTGTCGTGCAGCATGTCGAGAAGACCTGCACCGCCCAGCTGGCGCATTTTGCCAACGACATCACCCGCGTCGACGTGCATTTGCGCGACGAAAACGGCCAGCGCGGCGGCGCAGCGGATCGAACCTGCAGCATCGAAGCCCACGTCGCCGGCCTGCCGCCGATTGCGGCCACCAACAGCGCCGAGACCACGGCTTCGGCCGTGACCGGCGCTGCCCGCAAGCTGCGCACGGCGATCGAGCATGCACGCGGCAAGCAGCACGCCAAGGCCACAGCACCGGCGCCGGATAGCCTCTGAGCTGCTGTAACGGCGGGCGCTTCACCGCGCCGCCTTGGTCCAGGGCCTGGCCGCCCCGGCGCCTACGTTGAATGCATGGCGTCGGGGCGCTTCACGGATGCAGGAGCCACTCGGCAGGGTCGCCCAAGCACACCGATTGCATGAAGGGGCTGTGTCTGGTCGTCGCTGCAATGTCGAGCCGGCACGAACGCTTTTCAGTAATAGCCTGCTGTAGCAGCTGGAGAACCGTACTGGCGTCGCGCGTCTGAATTGATCGAGCAGCCCCTCGCGGCCCGTGGCCCGCAGCTGCGTTGTGATGCCGAGCAATGCGCGACTCACGCCCTGAAGTCACGTGGCCCGCTCCGAAACCGATGCCATCGCGCCAGCCGGGCAATGCGGCAGGTACCCGGCAGGATCGAATCTGGAACCGAATGATCATGCGTCAACGCCACACAACTGGCCCGCTCCTGCGCACTCTGGTACCCATCATGCTCTGGGCCGTCTCGCTTGCCGGGTGTGCAGCGACGGGTGCCCCCGCCGATGCGCCGATCGAAGGCCCCGTGCGTCTGGGCGACATTGCGGCGGTCGATGGACCCAAGGTACGTCCCGACCGGGTGATCGAAGACAGCCGCTGCCCGGCCGATGTTCAGTGCATCCACGCCGGGCGGCTGATCGTCAGGGCCACGGTGATGGGCGGCGGCTGGTCGAAGCAGCTTGATCTCACGCTGGGCATCCCGGTCCCCGTGGCCGACGGCATGCTGACCCTGGTGACTGCCACGCCTGCGCCCATCGTTGGAGAGTCCGCATCGACGGCCCGCTTCAGCTTTCGATTTCAGGGTGGACGCTAGTCGCTTGCCGTAGCGCCGCGACCTGCGCCAGGAATCCTGCTATCGATGCGCTTGCGAGTGGACGAGACGCAAACCTGGTCACACCGTAGGGACGGCCACCGCGTGTGCTTCCACTGGCGGGCACGCCTCCAGCTGTTTCAGGAAGTCCGAAAACCCACCGGTCGCACGCGCCTGCCGACGCGCGCTGGTGATGACCACAGCACGCGGGGACCAGCGGATTGGGGCACCGATGCGCTGCAGCGCGTGCACCAGTGCCACGTCCTCACTGCAAGCCAGCGAGGGGAAGCCACCACAGCGTCGATACAGCTCGGCGCTGACGCCCAGATTGGCGCCATGGATCCGCCCGTGGCCTTCGCCCCTGGGCTGGGTCTGTTCGAAGGCGCTGCGGACCTCGTCCGCATAGCCCGACCAGTCGGCCACTTCCACGATCCCGCAGAAGACCCCGGCACCTATGCGGCGCTGTTCGATCAGCCAGTCAGCGGGAACGCGCGAGTCGGCATCTGTCATGGCGAGCCAATCGGCACCGAGGTCGATCGCCGCAGCAGCGGCCGCGGCGCGCGCCACGCCCACGCCCCACGGGCTGGCCACATCGACCACCCTGGCCCCCATCAGCGATGCGATCTTCGCGGTCGCATCGGTGCATCGGTCCACTGCCACGATGACATCCACAGGTTCGCGCAGATCCGGATGCGAAGCGGCGACAAAGACCGCGGTCAGGCATCCGACGATATCGTCGGCCTCGTTATGGGCGGGAATGAGCACGGCGATCATCGCAGGCCTTCCTGCTGGGCAACCGATACCGGCTGCACCGCCCACGCTTCGAGCAGGAAGTCGTTGTCCTCGTAACGGTAGGCCAGCGCAAGCGTGAGCAGACGTGCGATGCAGGAATGCACCGACACACCATCCTGGCGGGCCTGATCGAATGGATGCTTCCAATGGCAGGCAACGAACAGCCCCTCCGCAGTCAGCGAGCGCTGGGCCCGCGTGATCAGGTCATCGAGTTCCTGTGGCTCCAGGTAGTAGCCGATCTCGCTCAGCACGATCAGATCGAAACTGCCCACGGGCCACTGCTGCGGGTGGCATGCCTGCAGGATCTCCACGTTGCTGCGTTCGCCCACGCGCTGCCTGGCTTGCGCCACCGCGCCCGCAGACATGTCCGTTGCCAGCAGGCTGTCACAGCGCGCCGCAAGCCCGCGCGTGGACTCGCCATTGGAGCAGCCCAGCTCCCAGCCGCGTGCGAACTGCGCCCTCGGCAGGGTGGACAGCAGGATGTCGCGCTTTCGCGATTCGTACCAGCGCGTGCCGTAGCCGAATGGGTCCGGGCGTTGGTAGATGCCGTCGAAGTAATCCGCGATGGTCTGGGCGTTCATGCGATATAGACCTCGAAATCTCGCCGGAAACGGGCCAACGCCCAGTCCGGCAGGATGGGATCGGCTAACCGGGGAACGACCTCGCCGGTCTGTGTCTCGAACGCGGCAAGCGCCCGCGCCTTGGCTGCACGCGCGGTGTCGGTCAGTGCAAGGCGCGTGGCCGATGCCAGCATGGTGCTGTTCTCCGGGTCGTCCCAGTGCCATGCCCACACCGGGTATTGAACAAGCCGTGCGCCACACGCGGCCGCCACGCTGATCGCCGCATCGGCGCAGGCTTCATGATCCGGATGCCCATCACCTGCATAGGTCACAAAGACCGCATCCGTTGGCCGGATCAATGCAGCGAGTCGGGCAGCCAGCACGTCGCCGTGCGCCCGCACCTGCCCATCGCCAACCTCGATGCGCACCACGTTTGCCGGATCGATGCCGAGACAGGCCAGCGCCTCATGCAGCTCCTGGCGCCGCGCCGCTGCAAGCCGTGGCGGCGGCCACGCCACCTCGCCAGGATAGGCAGCCTCTCCGTCGGTCACCGAAACGATCACGATGTCCATCCCGTCGGCTGCGGCCATGGCCAGCAGCCCGCCGCATCCCAGCACCTCGTCATCAGGATGCGGGGAAACCACGACCAGCCTTGCAGCGCTGCCAATGAGTTGGTCCAGACGGATGCGCGGCAATGTCGCCAGTGTGCGCGAGGCAAGCCAGCGTGCTTCGCTGATGCCCTGCCCTTCAATGTGCCCGCCCCTCAGAGAGCCCATGGGGTGTGCTCGCAGGCATGCAGCTGTTCTCCCAGCCATTGCTCGTCCTTCTCTGCGTGACACTGGCGGATAAACGCGGCCAGGTCTGCGCAGCGTTGTGCATGCTCGGCGTCACAGCACAGCGACACCGGGCCAAGCGCCAGGGCCGCGCGTTCCAGCACATCGCGGCACACGCGGTCCATCAGGCAGCGCAGGCGCGTCACCGCGTAACGATGGTCGGTGCCCGGCGCACCGTCGATCTGCGCGGCCAGCTCGCACAGCGCAAGTCTGGCGACATGGAGCTGCTCATCGATGACCGCCACATGCACTGCAGCAAACGGATTGCCCACGATCCGGGAAGAACGCCGCACCTGCTCGGCGATGGCCGTCGCCGCGCCATACCAGCAAGCCGCGATGCCGGCACCGCCGTGCCAGAACCCGGGCCGCTGCAGATAGAAGTCGGCATCGGCCACCAGGCGGGCAGGCGCACTGGCGAAATGGCCGATCCCGGTTGGAATACCCACCATGCCCGGGCCGTGCCACTGGCCGGCATCCAGCTCGAAACTGCCCGCACCCAGAGCCACGGCGGCAAGGGGGCGTTTGTCACCATCCGTGACGGTCACCAGGGCGTGAGTCACCACATCGTCCGCACTGCACCACGGCTTGGTGCCGGACAACGCACCCAAACGGTGGTCGTAGGTCACGGTATCGTCCGGGCCGCCCGCTGCCCACACCGCCCAAAGGGTGCCGGCCGGTGGCGCCGGCTCGCCCGCCTCGGACAGGATGGCAAGCGCGTCGTAATGCGCTTCCAGCACTTTTGCCAATGGCAGGCTCTCGGCTCCCAGTGCGCTCAATGCGCGCCAGCGCGCACGGGTCTGCCCAGCGCCCGGCCAGGGCAGATCGGGAACCGCGCGCACATGGTCCAGCACACGCGACGAAAGACTGCCGCGGTGCTGCCTTCGGCTCTCATGACGTGCGTGATCAAGCGCGGTGACTGAAGGAAGCATCGGCCGAATCTAGAAGCTCATCAGTCAACCGTGTGTGAGCCTGCATGCACATTGGTCTGCTTCCAGCGCCGGCTATCGGATCGATCCACATGCACCGCAACGTGACGCAGGCATGCATTGGTGAGACATCCGTCCGTTGCGATCACGCAGGCAGTGTGTGATGCACCACGTCCACACAACTGCACGCACCACCGCGCTGCCGGTCAGCTCACCCGGCAATCGTGAAGACCGAACCCGAATCCACGCGCACGCCGGCGCCGTTGATGAAACTGGCGCGCTCCGAACACAGGAACGCGACCACCGATGCCACTTCTTCGGGGCGGCCGCGGCGCTTGAGCACCATTCCGGGCCGCTCTTCGTCCAGGAACGATGCAACCGCCTGCTCGAACGTGGTGCCGTTCTCGCGCGCGCGTTTTTCCATCATCTTGTCGGTCATCGGCGTTGCGATGAAGGCCGGCGACACCGTATTGACCAGCACATTGTCGCCGCCATAGGCCTTGGACAGCCCCTTGGACAGGCTGAGAATGGCCGCCTTCGAGGCGCAGTACGGCAGCTCGTCCACATAGGGCTGCACGGCGTCCTCGGACGCGAACAACACGATCCGGCCCCACTGCTTGCGCCGCATGGCGGGGATGGCCTGGCGACACATGCGCACCGCGCCCATCAGGTTGATGTCCAGCGTCTCGAGCCAGCCCGCATCGTCGACCTCCAAGAAGTCGCCGGTTGCACCGGTGACACCGGCGGCGTTGACGTAGATGTCCGGGTCGCCCAGTTGTTCCCGCACCTGTGCCCAGAGCGCGGTGACGTCGTGCTCGCGGGTGACGTCTCCCTCGATGGCGATGATCTGCCCCAGGTCCGACAGCTCCGCCTTCGCCTGCGCCAGCGTGCCGCCCGGGAGATCGGTGATGGCCACGCGTGCGCCGGCGGCGAGGAGCTGGCGTACAGTCTCCTTGCCCATTCCCGAATCGCCGCCACTGACGAGGGCGACGCGACCGGCTATTCCGAGATCCATGGTGAGCTCCTGGTAGTTGAAAGAGGGTGTGGTGTACGCGTCACTAGCGCGCAAGAAACCGTTCGGCCGTGCGCAGGCCCAGTGCCATCTGGGTCAGGGCCGGATTGGCGGCCAAGGCGCTGGGAAACACCGAGTTGTCACAGAGGTAGAGGTTGGGGATATCGAACGAGCGGCCGTCCGGGTCGACCACGGCCGTCTGCCGGTCACGGCCCATCCTGCAGGTGCCCAGGGTGTGCGCGGAGCGGGCCGCGGCGAAGATGCTGCGGGCTCCTGCAGCCTCCCACACCGCCTGCAGGAAGCGCCGCGCATGCGCATCCAGTGCCTGCTCGTTGGGGCCATAGCTGAAGTCGATCCGCGCCTTGCGATGGCCGAAAGCATCGCGCTCGTCGGACAAGGTCAGCCGGTTGCGGTCGTACGGCAGGCACTCGCCGTTGATGCCGATGCCGGCCAGGTGGTTGTAGCGCTGCAGGGTGGTCATCAAGGTGTTGCCCCACATTCCTGCGCCGCGCGCCAGCGTGTTGGCCAGCGTCACCGGCTGGACGCCCAGGCTCTGCACCAGGTAGCCGCCGATGAAATCGGCACCGGGCGGACGCAGCATGTCTTCGGTGATCAGCGACGACGGGTAGCCGCGGTTCATGCGCATCTGCGCATCGAACTCCCCCCACACCTGCGTGGCCACGTGCGCCATGAAATTGCGCCCGACCTGCCCGCTGGAGTTGGCCAGCTCCAGATTCAGCAGCAGGCGGGGCGTCTCCACGCCGCCGGCGCACAGGAACACGGCACGGCAGCGTTGGCGCAGGCTCCGCCCATGTTGCTGATAGACCACCCCACTGATCGTTCCACGCGCATCGCGCTCGATGTCGATCACCCGACTGTCGGCACGCAGCTGGGCGCCATGGGCTGCGGCCAACGGGAGCCAGGTGGTATCGACACTCACCTTGGCGCCGTTGCTGCATCCCTGATGACACGCGCCGCAGTTGTTGCAGGCCGCTCGCCGGCCCCAGTGCGGCTGATGATGTGGCGTGGTCACCAACGCCGCAGGCGCATCGGTCGCCGTCACACCCAGCGCGCGGCAGCCGCGCGCCATCGCCTCAGCCGGCGCATTGCGTTGTGCCGGCTGATAGCGATAGCTCCGGTCCGGGTCCCACGGATAATGCGCGGGCCCGGAAACGCCGATGAACTCCTCGACCCGGCGGACATACGACAGCAGCTCCGGAGACGCGATCGGCCAATCGGCGCCCTCACCGGTCTGCGTGCGCAGCGCGAGATCGCGTGCATCCGGCCGCGGACAGAACGCGCCCCAGTGCAGCGTCGAGCCGCCCAGGCCGGACCCTGAGTTGTTCGGCCCGAACGCGGTGGGGGTCTGCCCGCCGCTCAACCGCTCGTCCATCCAGTAGATGCCGGTGGTGAGCTCGTCGGGAAGATGCGCGTCAGGGGTGAACGCGGCGCCCGCCTCCAGCACCACCACCGAGACCCCGGCCTGCGCCAGCCTTGCCGCCACCGGGCCGCCTCCGGCACCGCTGCCGATCACCACCGCATCGACGATGTCGGTGCTGCACTCGGGCCTCACCGGGCACCCGGTGCGCACAGCTGCCACTGCTCGTGCCGGTTGGCGGTGGTGAGTTCATAGCCCGGGCTGTCCAGGCCCGCACCACCCACGGCAAATCCATCGTAGCCCAGCAGCGCCAGCGTGGCGGGAAGGCTGGTCCAGGTGCGGATCGCCTCGGCACGCACATCCTCGAACCAGTGGGCGAGCTGGGCGGCATCCAGGCCATAGGCCGACGTGTCGCCCGCTGCGCAAGCGGTAATGCTGTGCAGCCAGCGGTCCTGGTCCTCGGCGGCCAACCCGACAAAGCCGTTCGCCAGGGCATCGAGCGCCTCCAGGCCCAGTGGCAGCGCTGCGGCATCGGCCGGCAGGTCGGCGTGCCGCCACCCGTCACCTGGGCCCTGGGCAAGCTGCACATCGATGCGCCGTGCGATCTGCCGTGCGTCGCGCGCGCCATCCAGCACGCGCGCGACCACCGCGGTCAGGATCTCAAGCTGATTCGGGCGCAGGATGCCTGTGGCCGCCGCCGGCGGGCCCGCATGGCGCGCGAGCAGCACCTTGCGCATCCGCGGTGCCACCCGGCTGGCATTGAGCAAGGCCACAAATTCTTCAGGCAGGCACTGCTGCACGCAGTGCTCCACATGGGCAGCGATGTGCTGCGCCAGCTCCTGCGGACGCTCATACGGGATCTGATGGGCTGCGCCGTCGACAACCACACAACGGGCATGCGCATAGTGCGACAGGTTCAGCCGTCTTTGCGCGGGTTCGCCGAGGTCGCCGTCTTCGCCACCGGCCACGATCAACGCCGGAACGTTAATGCAACCGGCCGGCTCACGGCAGTCTTCCCGGCTGCCATGGGTCAGCCAGGCCAACCAGGCGTTGGCGCTGGTACGCAGCACGTCGTCGACCGCGCATTGTCTGAGTGCTGGCGGAAGCGGCAGCGCGCAGTTGTCATCGACGAACTGCTCCGCCTCGGCCTGCGTAGGGCGCCCGTTCTCGAACCAGCCAAGCATGGTCTGTCGCCGCACTTCATCCATGGGCTCCGGCGCGGGAGGCGATGCGGCGACGAGCACGACACCGGCGAGTCCGGCAAGACCGGCAACGCCGTCGCGCGCCTGCGCCGCGGCCAGCGTGGCGATCTTCCCGCCCATGCTGTGCCCGATGACACACCAGCGCGTGGGCTGGCGCTCGATGACCTGGTCCACGAACCAGGCCACCTGTGCGCCCACACGTGCATCGTCCAGCGGCTCCGCATCGCCGAAGCCGGGTATGTCCAATGCCACGCACTCAAAACGCTCCCCCAGGTGCTGGATGACAGCATTCCATTCCTGGCGGCTGCCCCCGAGGGCGTGCAGAAAAAACAGCGTCGGCTTTGCCATGCACCACCTCGGTCACAAGAACTCCATGGTGACGAGGCGCTCGTCCACGCGCCGTGCAGATGAGTTCGCAAGGTGCACCGCGCGGTGCGCGACTGCATACCGGATGTCAGCGGCCCGACGCAGGTTCTTGCGGGTCGACAAGGCTCAAGCCACAACGTCGCGACGTGTGCAAAGCGATGACCGAGCGGCGTCGCGCGGTGATGCGCCGCGGACGCGGTGCAGTGTGGACTGCCTGCGGCGCATAACCCGTGACAGCGCGGTCACAGGTGGTGCTTCAGCTATCTGGCACGTTCTTTTGAAGAGATGGATCTCCAGGCACCGGCAGCGCGTGGAATGGCAGAGGCCATGGCTGAAGATGGCGATCGCTGCGTGGGCGCAGTCCGGCATGGCCATTAACGTCTGCAAACCTCCTGGCTGTGATGGTGGGCGCGCAGTGATGACGCACCCACGCATCCCGACGACGCACGGTGCGATGGTCGGCGACGACGACTGCCGTACTGGCGATATCGCCCGCCCGGTCAACCACGCGCATTGCGCCACGGCGCCGGGTGGGCGCCGCACGCGGGCGGGTAAGTCTCAGAACTCCTGCCAACTGGTTTCGTTGCTGACCGCAGCCAGTGCCGGCCGCGGCGTCGCAGGGGTGCTACGGCCAACGACGGCTGGCTTCGGCTTTGCCGTCTTTGCAACCGAAAGGCTGGACAGCAGCGCGGTGACGGCCGCACCACCGGCGGCATCGGTCTTGAATACCGCGACAGCGTCGGTGAGATGGACGGCCTGCTCTTCCAGCGAGCGCGCCGCTGCCGTTGCCTCTTCCACCAACGCGGCGTTCTGCTGCGTGGTCTCGTCCATCTGGGTGACCGTCTGATTGACCTGCTCGATCCCTGCCGACTGTTCCTGCGACGCAGCGGAGATCTCGCCCATGATGTCGGTGACGCGCTGCACGCTGGCAACCACTTCGGTCATCGTCGTGCCGGCACTATGCACCAGCGCCGAGCCCTCGGCGACACGCTGTACCGAGTCATCGATCAAACTCTTGATTTCCTTGGCAGCGCCGGAGGAGCGCTGCGCGAGCGTGCGCACCTCGCTTGCCACCACCGCAAAACCGCGCCCCTGGTCGCCTGCACGTGCGGCTTCCACTGCCGCGTTCAAGGCCAGGATATTGGTCTGGAACGCGATGCCATCGATGACGGAAATGATGTCGGCGATCTTCTTGGACGAAGCCTCGATTCCTGCCATGGTCTCGACCACCTTGCTGACCACCTGCCCACCCTGTGCGGCGACGCTGGCGGCACCGATGGCGAGCTGATTGGCCTGACGCGCGCCCTCGGCATTCTGCCTGACCGTCGAGGTGAGCTCTTCCATCGAGGCGGCGGTTTCTTCCAGGTTGGCCGCCTGCTGCTCGGTGCGCTGCGACAGATCCTGGTTGCCCGCAGCGATCTCGCTGGCCGCGCCCTTGATCGAAATGGCAGAGGTCTTGATGCCGGTGACAATCTCGGCAAGCTGCGTGGCAGTGGCGTTGGCATCGTCGCGCATCTGTGCGAAGACGCCACGGAACTCGCCGCTCATGCGCGCGGTGAGGTCACCTGCGGCAATGGACTGCAACAGACCGGACAGCGACTGCAGGTTGCCGTCGGCGGTGGACATCAAGGTGTTGAGGCTCTCCACCATGACGCGGAAGTCATATTGAAAACGGTCCGCATCGCCGCGGGCAGTGAAATCGCCATCGGCAGCGGCCAGCGCGAGATGCTTGATCTCGGTATTCATCGCGCCAAGGTTCTGCTTGACCTGCACCATGGTATCGGTGAGCACGGCCTTCTCGCCGGGCAGCTTGTCCATGTCTTGGCTGAGGTCGCCGATCGCATAGCGCCCCATGATCTGCGCAAGCTTCGCCGTGACCGCAATGTGCGAGGCCACCAGGTCATTGGTGTCGTGCGCCATACGCCCGTAATTGCCCGGAAACGCCGATGCGTCGATGCGGAAACTGGTCTGCCCGTCGTCGTGACGTTTTGCCATGTCGGCCTGCGCAGCGAGCAGGTTCTGCAGCTGCAGTTGCATCTTGCTCATCGCGTTGAGCAGGCGCCCGCTTTCATCCTTGGCCTGCGTGTCCACATCGTTATCCAGATTGCCGCCTGCAATCGCCTCGGCGGCACGCGTGGCCCGGCTCAGGGGCAGCGTCAAGCTGCGGGTGATGGTGAAGGCGAGCAGGCTGCTGATGAGCACCACCGCCACGCCACCGATGATCAGCAGGGTCTTGCCCCGGTTCATCGCGGCAACCGCATCGTCGTAGGATTGCGCGGTCTGCTTTTCCTGCAGCTTCACATTCTCGGCGATCTTGGCCTGCCAGACGAGCATCGCCGGGCGCGCCTTCTCGCTCAGAAACAGCTGCGCCTCATCGTTCTTGTTCGCCGACGCGAGCACGATGACCTGATCATTCAAAACACGCGAAACCTCGCGAGCGGCATCGATTTCGGCGCGGAGCTTGAGGCCGGCATCGGTCGCAGGATACGTCTCCAACGCCTTTCGCTCATCTGCGTAGCGCTGACGTTGTTCCTTGACGGTTTGAGCAGCCTGCTCATTCAACTCGTCAGACGTCACCATCGCCAGCGTTCCAAGCGCAATGAAGATATTGGAGTTGGCATCGCGCATGGCGTTGCTCAGCTGCATCTTGGCGACGTTGACCTTGACGATGGTGTCCATCTCGGTACGGGCGCTGGCCATGGTGCTCAGGCCCGTGGCCACCAGCAAACCCGACAACAGAATGAGAATACCGAAGGCCATCCCCAGTCGGCGGCCAACGTTGTAGCGCTGCAAGAACGTGTTCATCAGTAGGTTCGACCAGAAATATGGAAAGAGGCAGGCATGCACCGCGTGTGCAATGCCTGTGCTCCGTCTATATCGACTCGCTATTGAGCGGCTGAATACCTTGCCTGGTAAAAAGGCATAGCTCCGCTGCGGCGACCCGAAACCGATTCAGTATTCGATGCTCAAGCAATTCGCGGGCAGGCGTGCGGGCCGTGTCTGGTGGTGCTCCCATCAATCGAACCGAGAGATAACACCTATTGCAACGGCAGCGCGCTCCGCAGGCGCAGCGTGAAGATGTGAACGCGTTGCGACGCGAGAAAATCGTTACTCATGTGCCAAGTGATCGTTTCAGGCTCAGTCGCTCTGTCATGCGTCAGCGTGCCTGGGTACCAAGCGAAGGACATGTCCCACGTGGCTGTGCAATAGCGTGAGCAGTTCGCGGCCAGTTCAAGCTGATTGATCCAGGCCGGGTCGACACCTTCTTGATCAGACCCGATAAAGACATCGTGCTGACACGTGCTCGCTAATGTGCTGCCGCTGTGCGTCGCGCTGCTGCTGTACCGACGCGTTGAGCACGACAGACTGGTCTGGCCAGATCAGCGAGACAGGTGCTGGTGCATGTTTGCTCCATCGGATTGCACGCTGAAGACCCGCGCGACTTCAATGCCAAGGAAATCTCACGAAGCGGCGCAGCCATGCCGTTCATCCGCAGCAACCTTGAACACGCGGTTCGCTTGAGCATCGACGGATCTGACGCGGCGGCTCAAGGGCCGGCCTGCTCTGACCGCATCAGACCCCGATCAGGGCGACGACGCTACGCCAACGCAAGCGCCCGCCCGCACCGCTAGGCAGGCCCGGACCGCACGGCATCTTTACGCAGCAGGGCCGACGCTCCTCCGTGCCCGATCAGGCTGGAGGTCAGCGATCAGGGTGGCCGGGTGGGCCGGGTGGACGTGCAGGAAACAAAAACCCCCGATTTCTCAGGGGTTTTGGACCTTCTTGGATGTCCCCGGAGGGTTCATCTGGTGCGCCCGGAGGGATTCGAACCCCCGACCAATGGCTTCGGAAGCCACTACTCTATCCGGCTGAGCTACGAGCGCCTGGCCGGGCATTATGCCAGACCGGCGCCAGCCGCGCGATGTCCGGCAGTTCCCGGCAAGGCGCTTGGGTGAGCCGACGCCGGCGACCACGTGAACCGGCCTCGGCAGCGGATGCAGCTCGCTCCAGGCCAGCCACGCGATGGCCTCCACCCGCCAGCGCTGGGCGCCCGCATGCCCCACTGCCATTTGTCGTGCTTGTCCGAGGTCATGCACACCCAACCCAAGCCCGTCCGGTTCCCTGCTCCTCCTGTTTCCCTGCTCCTGCTGTTCCTGCTGTTCCCCAATTTCCCCTGTCCCCCTACCCACCTGCCCACCTGATGCCCGCTGCTATGCGCAATGCGCGGCGCGCCAATCTCCGCATGGCCGGGGCCGGGGTGCGCTGCTACCCTTTGCGACATGAGCGAGCATGGGGTTGAACAGGCAGCGGCAGCGCCCGCGCTGACGTGGTCCGAACGGTTGGGGCAGTACTGGAAGCTGGTGCGTGGCGACCGCCCGATCGGCAGCCTGCTGCTGCTGTGGCCCACCTGGTGGGCACTCTGGCTGGCCGCGGACGGCCTGCCGCCGTTGTGGACGTTGTTCGTGTTCACCGCCGGGGTCTGGCTGACCCGCTCGGCCGGCTGCGTCATCAACGACTACGCCGACCGTTGGCTGGACCCGCATGTCGAGCGTACCAAGACCCGCCCACTGGCCACCGGTGCGGTGTCCGGACGTGAGGCGTTGTGGGTGTTCGTGGCGCTCATGCTGGTGGCGTTCGCACTGGTGCTCAGCCTCAACTGGCTGACCGTGGCGCTGAGCGTGCCGGGTGTGTTTCTGGCTGCGAGCTATCCCTATCTCAAACGCCATACCCACCTGCCGCAGGTCTACCTGGGCATGGCGTTCGGCTGGGGCATTCCGATGGGCTTTGCGGCCGTCCAGGGCAGCGTGCCGTTGCTGGGCTGGCTGCTCTATGCGGCCAATATCCTGTGGGCCACCGCCTACGACACGTGGTACGCCATGGTCGACCGCGACGACGACATCCGCATGGGCAGCAAGTCCACCGCCATCCTGTTCGGCCGCTATGACCTGCTGGCGCAGAGCGTGCTGTATGCGCTGATGTTCGCCACCCTGGCGGCGGTTGGCCTGCGTGCCGCGCTCGGCGCTGCCTACTGGGCAGGCCTTGGCATGGCGGCGCTGCTGGTGGTCTACGAATTCCGCATTGCCCGCCACCGCGAACGCGGCCCGTGCTTCCGCGCCTTCCTGCACAACAACTGGGTGGGCCTGGCGATCTTCCTCGGAATCGCGATCGCGGTGGCAGCACGTTAGCAGCGGGAATTGGGAATTGGGAATTGGGAATCGGGAATCGGGAATCGGGGTCCGGGGATCTGGAATCTGGAATCTGGAATCTGGAATCTGGGATTGGCAGGCGGCAGCGTTCGACAGACAAGGGCCCTTTGAATGATGTGCTTCGCTCAAGACAAGCGTTGGCCGATCCAACGTAAAGCCTGCGCCGCAGAGCACCATTCCGCAGGCAGCAAGCCCCTCTCCTGCGGGAGAGGGGTTGGGATGAGGGTACGGAACCACGCAACGCCTGCAGCACCCCACTGACGTGTCTTTGCGCTTTTCTTCCAAAGCCATGTCAAACAGAACACCCATCACGGCACCCGCGCGCACACCCATGCATCCACCCGCTGCACGCCTGCGCGCCGCAAGGCCCTGGCCGCCGCATGCAGCGTGGCGCCGGTGGTCATCACGTCGTCCACCAGCGCCACGTGCGCCGGTAGCGCGCCACGCGCCACGAATGCGTCGCGCACATTGCGCTGCCGCTCGATTGCGTCCAGCTCGGATTGCGGCGCAGTTGCACGCACCCGCCGCAGCAACGGCAGACACGGCAGTCGTAGCGCGCGGCCCAGCGGCCTGGCCAACTCAAGCGCCTGGTCGTAACCACGCTGACGCAAGCGCTGGCGGTGCAGGCTCACCGGCACCAACGCCTGCGGCCGCGGCAGGCTGGCGCAGCGCCTGGCCATCAGCTCGCTGAGCAGACGCCCCGCCGCCAGGTCCTGGTGAAACTTGAAGCGCCGCAGCAGGCCATCCACCGGCCAGCGGTAGGTAAAGCAGGCATGCACGCGCTGCAGCGGCGGGGGTTGCTGCAGGCACTGCCCGCACAACGCCACACCATCGGACGCGAACAGCGGGCTGGCGCAGCACAGGCAGGCGTGGCCGTGCTCGGGCAGCGCGGCGCGGCACGACGGGCATAGATCGCAGTCGGCCACTCCCGCCTCGGCACAGACCAGGCACAGGCTCGGCAGCAGAAACCGCAACACCCGCTGCGGCCACCTGTAAACCGACCCCACCCCATTGAAGTTGACAGCCTCTTCCATGCTCACCAGACTGCCTGGCTTCCAAGCCGCTGACTGTCAGGAAACTCCGATGTCTGTTGTCGTCCGCCATGACTGGGATCGCAAAGAGCTGCAGGCGCTGTTCGATCTGCCGTTCCCCGAGTTGCTGCATCACGCCGCCAGCGTGCACCGCGCGCATTTCGATCCGGCGCAGGTGCAGGTCTCCACGCTGTTGTCGGTCAAGACCGGCGGCTGCCCGGAAGATTGCGCGTACTGCCCGCAGGCGCAGCGCTACGACACCGGCGTGACCGCACAGAAGCTGATGGAGACCGAAGAGGTCGTGGCCAAGGCGCGCCAGGCCAAGGCGGCCGGCGCCTCGCGCTTCTGCATGGGCGCGGCCTGGCGCTCGCCCAAGGAGCGCGACATCCCCAAGGTGGCCGCGATGATCCGCGAGGTCAAGGCCATGGGCCTGGAGACCTGCGCCACGCTCGGCATGCTCGACGCCGGCCAGGCGCGCGCGCTGAAAGACGCCGGGCTGGACTACTACAACCACAATCTGGACACCGCGCCGGATTACTACGACTCGATCATCCACACCCGCCAATACCAGGACCGGCTCAACACCCTGGAGCATGTGCGCGACGTGGGCCTGAAGACCTGCTGCGGCGGCATCGTCGGCATGGGCGAAACCCGCGACCAGCGCATCGGCCTGCTGCTGGCACTGGCCACGCTGCCGGCGCACCCGGATTCGGTGCCGATCAACCAGCTGGTGCAGGTCGCCGGCACGCCGCTGCATGGTACCCAGCAACTGGATCCGTTTGAGTTCGTGCGGATGATCGCCGTGGCCCGCATCACCATGCCCAAATCGATGGTGCGCCTGTCCGCCGGCCGCGAAGCGATGAGCGACGAGCTGCAGGCGCTGTGTTTCCTGGCCGGCGCCAACTCGATCTTCTACGGCGAAAAACTGCTCACCACCGGCAACCCGGATACCGAACGCGACCAGGCCCTGTTCCAGCGCCTGGGCCTGCGCCCGATGCAGATCACTGTCGATGCCGCCGACCACGACCACCCGGGCACCGTGCATGCGGACATCACCTGCGGCCAGGCCTGCGAACGCGCGGCATGACCGCGCAGCGCCGCATCGTGGGATGAGCCCGCACCGCGCTTGGGCCGTCCTGCGGCGATGGGCCGGGCTCTACGGCAGGCGTTGCGTTGGAGACAGCGCCTGCCTGCAGCCGATCCTGCGGCAGCGCCTGATCGGGCCATCGCCAATCCGCGATGGCACCGGATGCAGCACCGGCCCTCAGCCAGCGCATGCCCGGAGCCGGTTACAAGCACTACCACCCGATCATCCGGACCGTGGCAGAAACGCGCCGCGGACAGCGCGACGCACTCGATCACCCCATCGCGCTGCGCCCTGCCGGTTCGCAATTGCCGTGGTCGTGGACCCTGAGCGGCCACAGACCGCCATAACGCGCGAGGCCTCCGGCAACCGCCGACGAGCTTGTACGTGCCTGCCAGCACCCCGACGCCCCCGGGCCACCACACCGCACCGGCTGTCGGTGTCGACTGGGCGAGGTGACCGCGGCACGCTACGCTAGCGGACCTTTTTCGATGTCGACTCCCCATGGCTCGCCCCGATCTGCACGAACGGATTTCGTCGCTGCGCAAGTTGCGCCTCGCCCAGGAACGGGTACGGGTACGCCGCCAGGTCGGTCGCCGCGATGGCGTGCGCCTGGAGATCGATGGCCGCTGGCTGACCGGGTTCTGCTCCAACGACTATCTGGGCCTGGCGCAGCAGTTCGAAGTGGTGGCCGCCTTGCAGGACGCGGCCGCGCGCGATGGTGCCGGCGCCACCGCCTCGCACCTGATCTGCGGCCACCACACCGCACACGAGACGCTGGAGCGCGAAATCGCGCAGTGGCTGGGGTATCCGTCGGCGCTGCTGTTCGGCAGCGGCTTCATCGCCAACCTGGCCGTGCAACAGGCCTTGCTCAGCGAAGAAGACGATGTCTGCGTGCAGGACCGGCTCAATCACGCCAGCCTGCTCGATGCCACGCGCCTGGCCGGCTGCCGGCTGCGGCGCTATCCGCACCTGGATGTGGAAGGCGCGATGCGCCAGCTCAAGGGTGCCCCCGAAGGCGCGGCGATGCTGGCCAGCGACGGCGTCTTCAGCATGGATGGCGATGTGGCGCCGCTGCGCGCGTTGAGCCTGGTGGCACGCATGCAGGAGGCCTTGTTCTACGTCGATGATGCGCACGGAGTTGGCGTGCTGGGCCCGCAGGGGCGCGGCTGCGTGGCCGATGCCGGGCTGGGCGTGGCCGAAGTGCCGCTGCAGCTGGTGACGCTGGGCAAGGCGCTGGGCGGCTATGGCGCCGTGGTGGTCGGCGAGGAGGCACTCATCCGTCACCTGGCCGAAACCGCGCGCCCCTACATCTACACCACGGCCCTGCCGCCGGCGCAGGTCGCCGCGACCCTGGCCGCAGTGCGCCTGGCGCGTCGCGACGACTGGCGGCGTGCGCGCCTGGTCGAACTGATCGGCAGCTTCCGCGATGGCGCGCGCCGGCATGGGTTCGAACTGATGGCCTCCGATACCCCGATCCAGCCACTGCTGTGCGGCGAAGAAGCCACGGTGATGGCGATGTCGGCCGCCCTTGAGCAGGCGGGGTTCATGGTCGGCGCAATCCGCCCACCCACGGTGCCCGAGGGCAAGGCACGCCTGCGGGTGACCCTGTCGGCCCTGCATACCCCGCAGCAGGTGCAGGCGCTGATCGAGGCGATCGTGCAGGCGCGCGACGTGGTCAGCCGGCAACCGCTGCGTGCCTCTGCCTGAGGCGAGCCGCAGTTCCTGCATGGCCTGCGCTGGAAGCAGCAGCGGTTACCCGACCAATGCATCGCCTGCACCAGGCGCGCGCGGCGGGCGGCAAGCGCGCGCCGATTCTCCGTTGCAACCGGCCCAGCATGCATCGCACCGGTGATGCAGCGTTTGCGTGTTCGCCATTGATGGCCTCTTTTCACTGACATGCCGCCGGCGACACCCCACACAGCCTCGGCGGCGCAGCGCCGCGTATGGGAAGCCTTGTCGCTGCTGTATCTGGACACCGACAGTCGCGACGACAACAGCATTGCGCACGTTTTAGCCGTCTCACCATTCACCCTGGAACAGTTACGCACGATGCTGTTGCACGAGGTGCATCCGGTCCTGATCGGCAATCTGCGCAGCGTGGCCGGCGTGTGGAACCGATTCGATCCCGAGTGGTTGGCGGCCACGATCCAGGCGCGGCGTGCACGGCGCTGGCGCTGGCCGGCGCGTTGGTGCTGGCGCGGCTACGCGCGCGCGCAGTGGGCGTTGCTGGCCCCGAAGATCGGCGCGCTGCGTGCAGCCGTCTCGCACTGACGCCGACGCGCAGCAGCAGCGCCGTACCTGAATACCCAAGCGTCGATCGGCAAACTGCAATCGGCGACAAGACCACCACCATCCAGTATTTCTGAGCCCTGTCGCAGCACCACCGCGCCGCGATCAACGCGTATCGGCACGCAACAATCGGCGACAATACGCCCATGCATATCGATGTCATCGGCCATGGGCCTGCGCTGGTTCTCCTGCACGGTTGGGCACTGCACGGCGGGGTGTTTGCGCCGCTGGTCGAGCGCCTGTCACCGCACTATCAATTGCATCTGGTCGACCTGCCCGGGCACGGCTTCAGTCGCGACAACAGCACGCCACTGGCCTTGCCGTATGTGGTTGCGGCCATTGCCGCCGCCACCCCGCCTGCGGTGTGGCTGGGCTGGTCGCTGGGCGGGCTGTTTGCGCTGCATGCCGCCGCCACCCAACCGCAGGTGCGCGGGCTGGCGATGATCGCGGCCACGCCGCGTTTCGTGCGGGGCAGCGACTGGCCGGACGCAGTCGAGCGCGACGTGTTCGTGCAATTCGGCAAAGAGTTGACGCGCGATTACCGCGGCACACTGGAGCGGTTTCTGGCGCTGGACACGCTCGGCTCGGCGCATGCACGCAGCGAACTGCGCAGCCTGCGCGAAACGCTCACCGCACGCGGCGAACCGGCGCCCGAGGCCTTGCAGCAGGGGCTCACCCTGCTCGAACGCACCGACCTGCGCCGCGCCTTGCCGCAGCTTGCACGTCCCAGCCTGTGGATCGCCGGCCAGCGCGATCGCCTGGTGCCTGCCGCCGGCATGCATGCCGCCGCTGCGCTCACCCCGCATGCGCAGGCGCTCACCATTGCCGGCGGCGGCCACGCCCCCTTTCTCGGTCACGTCGATCAAGTGAGCGAGGCACTGCAACGCTTCGTTGCGTCCGTGCCGTGAGCGGATCGCCGATCATGCAACATCGCTGATCGAGGACATACCGCATGGATCTTGGAATCGCCGGCCGCTGGGCCCTGGTCTGCGCCGCCAGCAAGGGACTGGGGCTGGGTTGTGCACGTGCCCTGGCCGGCGAAGGCGCCAACGTGGTCATCGTCGCGCGCGGCCGCGACGCGCTGGAGCATGCGGCCGAGGCATTGCGCGCAGTTCCTGGCGCTGGCGAGGTGCGCAGCGTGGTCGCCGATATCGCAACGCCGCAGGGACGCAGCGCCGCGCTCGCCGCCTGCCCGCAGGTGGACATCCTGATCAACAACGCCGGCGGCCCGCCGCCGGGCGATTTCCGCCACTGGGAACGCGAAGATTGGCTACGCGCGCTGGACGCCAACATGCTTGCCCCGATCGAACTGATCCGTGCCACCGTCGATGGCATGCGTGCGCGCCGCTTCGGCCGCATCGTCAATATCACCTCCAGTGCGGTGAAGGCGCCGATCGACATCCTGGGCCTGTCCAACGGCGCACGTGCCGGCCTCACCGGCTTCGTTGCCGGGCTGGCGCGCAGCACCGTGGCCGACAACGTCACCATCAACAACCTGCTGCCCGGCCAGTTCGCCACCGACCGCCTGCGGAGCAACTTCGCCACCATCGCGCAGCAGCAGGGCCGCACGCTCGAAGAAGTCGCCGAGCGCAAGCGTGCGGGTATCCCGGCGGCGCGTTTTGGCGAGCCGGACGAATTCGGCGCGGCCTGCGCATTCCTGTGCGCCGCGCAGGCCGGCTACATCACCGGGCAGAACCTGCTCATCGATGGCGGCAGTTATCCGGGCACGTTCTAGCGCCGCGCCCGGCTCCATCCATCGATTCCCTCCGCCTCGCCCAGAGGCGACAATAGCGCCGCAATGAACAGCACTTTCGACCCCCGCCACGTCCGGCGCGCGTTTGCGCGTGCCGCCAGCAGTTATGCCGCCGCCGCCGCGCTGCAGCGCGAAGTGGAAACGCGCCTACTCGAATCGCTCGACTACCTGGGCGAGCAGGTGCCCAAGGTGGTGCTGGATGTCGGCGCCGGCCCCGGCCATGCCAGCGCTGCGATCAAGAAACGCTGGCCCAAGGCACAGGTGATCGCGCTCGACCAGGCCATGCCGATGCTGCGCCAGGCGCGCAAGGCAGCCGGGTGGTGGAAGCCGTTTGCGCAGGTCTGCGCCGATGCGCGCGCACTCCCCGTCGCCGATGGCAGCGTGGATGTGATCTTCAGCAATCTGTGCCTGCAATGGGTGGAAGACCTGCCGGCGGTGTTTGCCGGCTTCCGCCGCGCCCTGCGGCCGGGCGGCCTGCTGCTGTGCTCGACCTTCGGCCCGGAGACCCTGATCGAGCTGCGCGATGCCTTCGCCCAGGCCGACCCCGCCCCGCACGTTAGCCGCTTCCCGCCGATCGCGCAGTTCGGCGATGCCCTGCTGATGTCCGGCTTCCGCGACCCGGTGCTGGACCGCGACCTGTTCACGCTCACCTACAACGACCTGCCCGCCCTGATGCGCGAGCTGCGGGCGATGGGCGCCACCAACGCGCTCAGCAATCGCCGCGCCACGCTGACCGGACGCGGCCGCTTTGCCGCCGCCAGTGCCGCCTACGAACCGCTGCGCCGGCCCGACGGCACCCTGCCCAGCTCCTGGGAAGTGATCTATGCACACGCCTGGGCTCCGGCGCCCGGCGCGCCCATCCGCGAACAGGGGCATGACGTCGCCAGCGTGCCGGTGGCCTCGATTCCGATCCGCCGCCGCCGCGATTGAGGCAGTGCACAGTGGTCGCGCCCGTGCGCCGGTTCCGGTGACACACAGTATTGCGCCGGCGCCGCTGTGCAGTGGCCGGGCGCAGCCGCCACACCCGGTAGAATTCATCCGCTAAAGGCTTCCCCTGCCCGGCGTTGCCCGCCGGCGGCCTTCCCCTCTGTTGCGGCCCCCCGCCCCCATTGGCGTTCCCCATGTTGAAGTGGCTCCTCATCGCGCTGTTCATCGCATCGGCGCTGTACATCCATTACCGCGGTCGCGTGCGGCACCGGCTCAGCCGGCAGCTGCTGGACCATTCCACTTTCATGGCGCCGATCAACACGCTGATGTATCTGTGTTCGCGCGTGCCGACCACGCCGTTCATCGACCCGGGCAAGGAGTTTCCCGAGCTGGCGCCGCTGCGCGCCCACTGGCCGGTGATCCGCGATGAAGCGGTGGCGCTGCAGCAGATGCAGAAGATCCGCGCCGCCGACGGTTATACCGACATCGGCTTCAATTCGTTTTTCCGCCGCGGCTGGAAGCGCTTCTATCTGAAGTGGTACGGCACTGCGCACCCGTCTGCAGCCGAGCTGTGCCCGCAGACCACCGCGTTGCTCAAATCCATCCCCACGGTCAAGGCGGCGATGTTCGCCGAGCTGCCGCCGGGCAGCGAACTGCGCCCGCACCGCGACCCGTTCGCCGGCTCCATGCGGTTGCACCTTGGCCTGGCCACGCCCAACGACGACCGCTGCTTCATCGACGTCGACGGCCAGCGCCACAGCTGGCGCGATGGCGAGTGGACCATGTTCGACGAGACCTATATCCACTACGCGCGCAACGACACCGACCAGGACCGCATCATCCTGTTCTGCGACATCGAGCGCCCGATGCGCTGGCGCTGGGCGGCGGCCGTGAACCGCTTCGTCGGCCGCAGCCTGCTCTCGGCCGGTGCCTCACCCAATCAGGAAGGCGACAAGACCGGCGGCATCAACCGCGTGTTCCGGTATTTCTACGCCGCGCGGCTGAAGGCCAAGGCGCTGAAGGAACGCAACAATCCGCTCTACCAGGTACTCAAGTGGAGCATCTTCATCCTGGTGGTGGTCGGGATCGTGTTGCTGTAATACCGGACCACCCGCGTAGGAGCGTGCTTGCGCGCGATGAGGCGTTACCGGGAATGCCGCATCGCGCGCAAGCGCGCTCCTACGCAGCGCTAGTCGGCACTCAGCGCGACACCTGCGCGATCCACTCCTGCAGGTTGTAGTAGTTGGTGACGCGGGTGATCTTGCCCTCGCGCACCTCGAAAAAGGCCCCGCCCGGCAGTACGTAGGTCTGCCCGTTGGCGTCCGGCAGGCCTTCGTCGGTGGTGTGGTAGACCCCGTGCACCACGTATTCGGCCCCCACGCGCGTGCCGTCGTCGCTGGCGGTGATCACGACATCGCGCAGCTGCTCGCGGTAACTGTCGTTCATGCGCTGCAGGAAGGCGGCAAAGTCCGCACGTCCGATCTCGCGTGGGCCCTGGTTGAGGTCATGCGCGACATCGTCGGCCAAAAACGCCAACATGCCGTCCCAATCGCCGCGGTTGAATGCTTCGTAATAGGCCTGGACCAGGCCGGTGGCGCGTTGTCGATTGCTCTCGCTCATGCTCGAACCTGCCGCTGGGAAAGCCGCATCATAGGCCTGCGGTCACGGACCTTGCACCACCAGGTCGCGGTGGAAGTAATAGACCTCCTGCAGCAAAAATCGCCAGCTGGTGTGGAAGCTGCGAAAGCGTGTGCTGGGCGTGGACGAGGCCAGCGCGTCCACGCCCAGTTCCTGACTGAGCCGCAGCGCGCGCGCCATGTGCAGCGGGTCGCTGACGATGATGGCCCGGTGCATGCCATGGCGGGCCATCAGCACGCGGGCCTGTTCCAGGTTCTGCCGGGTGGTGCGCGAGACCGTCTCGATCACGATCGCGTCCGGCGGCACGCCGTGACGCAGCGCGTAACGGCGCGCCACCTGCGACTCGGCAAAGCGCGCGCCGTTGCCGAAGCCGCCGGTAAACAACAGGCGCGGTGCATACCCTTGGGCGTACAGGTCCAGCGCATGCCGGATGCGTTCTTCGAACACCGGTGAGGGACGTGCGTCGTAGGCGGCTGCACCCAGCACGATGATCACATCGGCCGGTGCGGCCTGGTCGCGGTCGCCCACCCACACGATCCACCCGGCCACTGCCACCAGCCAGATCACCGCCAGCATGCATAACCGCCAGCCCCAGCCCCACAGGCCGAGCCCGCGCCGACGCCTGCTCACGCGGCGGCCCAGGGCACTGCGTCCAGGTCGACGTTGCCGCCGGACAGGATCACCCCCACCCGCTTGCCGGCAAACCGCGCCGGGTCGGCCAGCAGCGCCGCCAGCGTGATCGCCGACGACGGCTCCACTACCTGCTTGAGCACCTGCCAGATCAGCCGCATCGCCTGCACCACGGCGGCATCGTCCACGGTGATCACCTGCGCGCCAGCGGCCTGCAGCAGCGCGAAATTCGGCGTGCCCAGGGTGCCGCGCAGACCATCGCAGACGGTGTCGGGGATGAAGTCGACCAGGCGCTGCCCGGCCGCCAGCGAGCGTGCGGTGTCGGCCGCCCCGCTGGGCTCGGCCAGCACCAGCGCGCATCCGGGGGCGGCCTGCAGCGCCAGGGCCGCCCCGGCAGCCAGCCCGCCGCCACCGACCGGCGCCAGCACCACATCCAGCCCACCGCTCTGGTGCAGCAACTCCAACGTGGCCGTGCCCTGCCCGGCGATCACCGCCGGATCGGTGTACGGATGCACGAGAGTCGCCCCGACACTGGCCTGCACCTGGGCACACAGCTGCTCGCGCGCGGCGATGGTCGGCGCACAGCGCCACAGCGTGGCGCCATGCCGGGAAATATTGGCCAATTTGGCGGCCACCGCGCCCTCGGGCACCACCACATGGCAGCCGATGCCGCGGGTACGCGCCGCCAGGGCCAGCGCCGCGCCGTGGTTGCCGGACGAATGGGTCACCACGCCACGCGGGGCCAGCGCGTCCGGCAGCGACCACACCGCGTTGCAGGCCCCACGAAACTTGAATGCGCCGCCACGCTGCAGATGCTCGGCCTTGAAGAACAGCTGCGCGCCACAGAGCGCATCCAGGCTGTGCGAGGTCAGCAACGGTGTCGGCGCGCAGTGCGGGGCAATGCGCGCGGCGGCCTGCAGGACATCGGAATGGACGAGAGGAACCGTGTCGATCATGCCTGCAAGATTAACGTATCGCCCTGCTCTTCACGGCTCGCACGCACACCGCCCGCGCATGCTGGATCGATGACAAAGCGCCACATTGCGGCACAGTTAAGGACCGATTCAATGCATCGGCTCGAAAGTGCCATCATGGTTGCAGGAGGGCACCATCCATGAAATTCCGTCTGATCTTCGCCGCCGGGCTCCTAGCCCTGGGCGGCTGTGCGACCTACGACTACACCGGAGGCGGGTCAGGCGGCTACTACCGTGGCGCGCCCGCCGTGCAGTATCGCTATCCGCCGGGATACTCGCCCTACTACGGCGGTCCTTATGGCGGCCCATACGGCGTGCCGTATGGCGCGGGCGGTATCGGGCTGTACGACTACCCGGTCTACCCGGTCTATCGTGGCGGCGGGTATTACTACCGCCCCAATGATCGTCGCCCGCAGTACCGTCCGCCGCGTCCCAATGGCTCGTTCAACAACGGTCCCCGTCCGAACGGGCCGCGCCCGCAGCAACCCAATCGCCCGCCGGCAACCGGCGCCCCGTCGTCACGGCCCCCGGCCCGCATTGGCGCACCGCCGCGCGTGATCCGCGAAATCCAGCGGCAGACCGCGCCACGCAACACGCGCGAGCAGATTCCGTGACAAGCTGACTGCGACAGGCCCCACAAATGGCAATATTGGGGGCTTGCGTTCAGCCGGCACTTGGTCGCAAGCTAGGTGCTCTGTGTGACCCGCCACGTCATCTTCTGACCCGGCCCGGCCCACTGACCGACTTATGTCGATGTCCGACAGGGAAATCTGGATCCCCCCTGTTCCGGCCCTGTCGGATATCGGCGCCTCCAATGCATAAAGCCCCGGCATGCCGGGGCTTTATGTTTTTGGCATTGGCTTGGCGGCTCGAGATGACGCTGCATGCCTGGATCCTCTGTCAGCACCCACCGACGCAGAAAAAAATAAGGGTCGGCAGTCCCCCGACTACCGACCCTTACGCTACCCCGTCGCACGCGCGGCTGGCCCCTGTTCCAATTCCAGCCTTTGCGCCCATGTCGCAATGCCGCGACGGGTGCAGTAGGGATATCCGCACGAAACATGCCAACTTGAGGGTCAGTATTTTAAAATGTGGCTTACGTCACACTTTTACCCGTCGAGTGACCTCGCTCGCCCTTCAGCCGATACTTTCGCGGCCGCCAACTTCCTTCTGCTCCTGGTTCCCACGCCCATGTCCGACTCTTTCTATCGCTACGACGTCATCGTGATCGGCGGCGGCCATGCCGGCACCGAGGCCGCGCTGGCCTCCGCGCGTACCGGTGCGCGCACCTTGCTGCTGACCCACAACATCGAAACCGTGGGCGCGATGAGCTGCAACCCGGCCATCGGCGGGATCGGCAAGGGCCATCTGGTCAAGGAGATCGATGCACTGGGCGGGGCCATGGCGCACGCGGCCGATCTGGCCGGCATCCAGTGGCGCACGCTCAATGCCTCCAAGGGGCCGGCGGTGCGCGCCACCCGCTGCCAGGCCGACCGCAACCTGTATCGCAACGCGATCCGCCGCATGGTCGAAGCGCAGTCCAACCTGACCGTGTTCCAGGCGGCGGTAGATGATCTGATCATCCACAACGGCGCGACCGAAGCCGACAGCGTGCGCGGGGTCATCACCCAGACCGGACTGCGCTTCGAGGCGCCGTCGGTGGTGCTGACCGCCGGCACGTTCTTGGCCGGCAAGATCCATGTCGGCGAAACCCAATACGCGGCGGGGCGCATGGGCGACCCGCCGGCCACCACGCTGGCCGCACGGCTGCGCGAGCGCCCGTTCGCGATCGACCGCCTCAAGACCGGGACCCCGCCACGCATCGATGGGCGCACGCTCGACTACGGTGTGATGACCGAACAACCCGGCGACGACCCGCTACCGGTGATGTCGTTCATGGGCCAGCGCAGCGACCATCCGCGTCAGGTCAGCTGCTGGATCACCCAGACCACCGAGCAGACCCACGACATCATCCGCAGCGCACTGCATCGCTCGCCGCTGTACTCGGGCCAGATCGAAGGCATCGGCCCGCGCTACTGCCCGTCGATCGAAGACAAGGTGGTGCGCTTCGCCGAGAAGACCAGCCACCAGATCTTCGTCGAGCCCGAAGGTCTGGAGGTGACCGAGATCTATCCCAACGGCATTTCCACCTCGCTGCCATTCGATGTGCAGCTGGCGCTGGTGCGCTCGATCCACGGTTTTGCGAACGCGCACATCACCCGCCCCGGCTACGCCATCGAATACGACTTCTTCGACCCGCGCGGGCTCAAGGCCTCGCTGGAAACCAAGGCGGTGGGCGGACTGTTCTTCGCCGGGCAGATCAACGGCACCACCGGCTACGAAGAAGCGGCCGCGCAAGGCCTGCTGGCCGGGCTCAATGCCGCGCGCCACGTGCATGGCCTGCCGGCGTGGTCGCCGCGCCGCGACGAGGCTTACCTGGGTGTGCTGGTGGACGATCTGATCACCCACGGCACCACCGAACCGTATCGCATGTTCACCAGCCGCGCCGAATACCGGTTGCAGTTGCGCGAAGACAATGCCGATACGCGCCTGACCGGCGTTGGCCGCAGCATGGGGCTGGTCGATGACGCGCGCTGGGCGCGCTTTTCGGCCAAGCAGGACGCCGTGCAGCGCGAGAGCGCGCGGCTGTCCGCGCTGTGGGCCACCCCGGGCAATGCCCTGGGGCGCGAGGTGACGCAGACGCTGGGTGTGTCGCTGAGCCGCGAAACCAATGTGCTGGATCTGATCAAGCGCCCGGAACTCAACTACGCCAGTCTGATGCGCGTGCCTGCACTGGGGCCGGGCGTGAACGATGCGCAGGTCGCCGAACAGGTGGAAATCAGCGTCAAGTACGCCGGCTACCTGGACCGCCAGCGCGACGACATCGCGCGCCAGCAACGCCAGGAGAACACGCCCATTCCGGAAGGTTTCGACTATGCCGGCGTACGCGGGCTGTCGATCGAAGTACAGCAGAAACTCGAGCGCGTGCGCCCGCAACACATTGGCCAGGCGCAACGCATCCCGGGCATGACGCCGGCGGCCATCTCGCTGCTGCTGGTGCATCTGGAGCGTGCGCGGCGCAGCCAGGTGGCGTGATCGGCCCGGGCGACCGCGGTGACGGTGGCAGCGATTGCTGGACTTCCCAGGCAAACGTGCGGGGCGCCGAGCGGCAGTGAAGATCCGCCCACAAGCGGAGCATGACGCCTGAGGGAAGGATGGTGGGCAGCCCCCCTGCATGACCTGTGCGGCCGGCGAGCAAATGCTGCGTCTGCCATGCTTCTTCCGTACCTGATGGGTGTAGAGCCGGCTGCCGGGTGTCGTACCCGCGCGCATGCACATCACCCAGTCCGCGGCGGCCATACGCGCAGTAATCCACATGCCTCGGCATGCCTGAGCAACGGGCTTCCGCATCATCGTGCGGTCGCCGCGGGGACGTTGGTGGGACGCCTGACGCGTCAGATCGCCACGCGATTGGTTTATCTACTGCAATGTGTTGCACGACCGCCGTCATCTACGGATTGGCGGCCGTCATGCAGCATCGACACGGATCGAGGCATGAAACGGCCCTTGTCTCCGCGCGCCGACGGCAGCCCACAGACCGGCATACCGGTGTCATAGCTGGCAATGCGATGGACTCTCCCGAATAACGAAGAAGCAGGCGAAAAACGGGAGTATCTGCCGACCAGACGGTCCATGGGAACAGAAAAGATATTGCTATGATTTGCCAACGACGACACATTTTAACTAAATGAACGCATTTAGCACGTTAATCACCGCGACGTTTCGCATCGCCTGCCCTGTGCTACTGGTGATGCTGGCCACGGTAAGTTCGGCCCACGCCAATACGGAAGAAGACGGCCGGTATTGGCTGAGTATCTACGCGCAGGGCAAGTTACCGGTTGAAAACCTGTACTGGAGCATGGATGTCCATCCGCGCTGGCGCGAGGAAGGCGAGCAGTTCGACCAGTTGATCCTGCGCCCGGCCGTGTTTTATCGGCTCAATCCCAAGGCCAGTGTCTGGATGGGGTACGACACCATCATCAGCCACCCGGCAGGCCAGCCGTCCAATCGCGAAAATCGTTGGTGGGGGCAATTTCAATACCAGTTCGACCCGATTGCCGACATCACCATTACCAGCCGCACCCGTCTGGAACAGCGCCATCGCGAAGACTTCAGCGATGAGGGCTACCGCGTGCGGCAGATGATCCGCGCCACGCGCCCGAGCGGCTTCAGTCCGCAGCTGTCCTGGGTACTGTTCAACGAGTTGTTCGTCAACCTCGATCAGACGCAATGGGGTGCACGGCGCGGCATCGACCAGAACCGTGTATTCGTTGGCATCAACTGGAAGTTCAACGCCATCGCCAACGTGGACGTGGGCTATCTGAACCAGTTCGTCAACACATCGGCAGTGGACCGCGAGAACCACGTGCTGATGACAACCTTCCGTTTCAACTTCTGACGCGTCGTGGCCGATGCAGCAGCGCGCCGCGACGCGCGCGCTGCGCATGCCGGCAAGCGCAGGTGTTTCATCAGCCGCGCTTACTCCGGCAACAGCTGTCTGCGCAGCGTCTGGGCACAGAGCTCCACGGTGGTCTCGGCCGCCTGGATGACGCCACCCATGGTGATGAAGCCGTGGATCATGCCGGGGAAGCGATGCACCGTAACCTCCACGCCGGCCGCACGCAGGCGGTCGGCATAGCGCGCGCCCTCGTCATGCAGGATGTCCAGCTCGGCCAGCACAATCAGCGCCGGTGCAACGCCTGCCACCTCAGGTGCCAGCAATGGCGAAATCCGCCAGTCGTGCATGACTGCCGGATCCTTGAAGAGGTGCTGGTTGAAGAATCGCACCGCCTCGCGAGTCAATGGCGGAATGTCGGCATTGGTCGAGCGTGAGGCATGTTCTGCGCTGCCTTCGCGCGCATCGGTCAGCGGGTAAAGCAGCAACTGGCAGCGCAGGGCAATGCCGGCATCGCGTGCGACCAGTGCCACGACGGCGGCCATGGCGCCGCCCATGCTGTCGCCGGCCACCGCCAGCCGCCGCAGATCCGCACCCACCTGCTGCGGATGCGCCGCCAACCAGTGCAAGGTGGCGATGACATCTTCCACGCCCGCCGGAGCCGGGTGTTCCGGGGCGAGGCGGTAATCCACTGCCAGCACCTGGCAACCGGCACGCGCCGCCAACTGCCGGCACACATCGTCGTGCGACTCCAGATCGCCCACCACCCCGGCACCACCGTGCACGAACAGACAGGTCGGCGCCGGATCGTCGCTCAGGCCGGGCGGCCGGTACAGGCGCAGCGGCACGTCGCCGGCGGCAGTGGCGGCGCGCAGGTCGCGTACCTGCATCGGCAGCACCGGAAAGCCGAGCTGCGCGCTCATGCCACGCATCATTGCGCGCGCCTCCGGCAACGGCAGCGCCTCCATCGGCGGCGCGCCGCTCTGCTGCAACTGTGCAAACAGGCGGACGACATCTGGATCGAAGGACATGGCGACTCCATTACGCGCGGGCGATGTGCAGAGCTTGCCAGATTGTTATGAGCCATCACCATTCATTTGCATAACCAAGCATGCGAAACAGTCCAGGCACCCGCCAACGCCACTGTTTACGAGGGCTCTCACCGCGGCCTGGCCTGTCGCATGACGGTGTTTGCTGCATCGCATCGCGCCCCTGCGCGATGCACGCGACGTCTGCGAATCCGCGGCCGGACAGAATCTGTTCGGCATGGCGGCCATGCGCCCAACACCGATGCGTGGCCGTCACTGCTACAGCGGCAGTGACGGCAACGGTGCGCTGCGGGTGAGGTCTGCAACGGTGCGCCAAACGCCCGCTTCGGCGGTACTTGCAGATCCACCGGATTGGCCAAACGCGCTGCGGTGCAGGTGCAACGCGTACAGACAGCTGCAGTTGGGCACCACCCTGCCCGATCCGGCAAGCCGCCTACCGCCCAAGATGCAGGATGCTCAGACGCCTGAGCAGTGTGCTCAGTCGTCTTCGGCAGCGGCTTCGCGGCCTTGCTGGCGGATCAGGTTTTCCTGGCGTGCGTCTTCGATCGAAGCGCGGATGGCGCGCACGTCGGCGCGCTTGGTGTCGAACTTGAAGCGGCCGGTGAGCGCGCTATCCGGGCGCAACTCGCCTTTCTCGAACAGCGCCCACATCTCCTCGCCGTAGTGCGTGTCCAGCAACTCCGGCGCAAAGCGGCCCAGGCAATCGCGCAGGTTGTGCACGTCGCGCAGCAGCATGTCGCGCGCGGCGTTGTTGCCCGCGGCACTGACCACCTGCGGGAAATCGATCACCACCGGGCCGTCGGGCGAGACCAGCACGTTGTATTCGGACAGATCGCCATGCACCAGGCCCAGCGACAGCATCTTGACCACATCGCCGATCAGGCTGGCATGGAAGGCGCGTGCCTGTTCCGGCTCCAGCTCCACTTCGCCCAGGCGTGGTGCGCTGTGGCCGGCGTCGTCGGTGACCAGGTCCATCAGCAGCACGCCGTGGAAGTAACCGCGCGGCTTGGGCACGTGCACACCGGCATCCACCAGCTGGTAGAGCGCATCGGCTTCGGTGTTCTTCCAGGCGGTCTCGGCTTCCTTGCGGCCGAACTTGGTGGCCTTGCCCATCGCGCGTGCCTGGCGGCTGCCGCGCACCTTGCGGCCCTCCTGGTATTGCACGCGTGCCTGAAAGCTGCGCTGGGCCATGTCCTTGTAGACCTTGGCGCACAGTATGTCGTCGCCGGCGCTGACCACGTAGACGGATGCTTCCTTGCCGCTCTTCAGTGGCCGCAACACTTCGTCGATGACACCGTCGTCGATCAGCGGCTGCAGGCCCGTGGGGGTTTTCATGGACGAAGGGGACCGATCCGAAACAAGTCAGCACCGATTATGCGGCAAGCAGGGTGAAGCGCTTACATGCCGGAGCGCACACTGCGACCGAGGGCATGCATTGGCGCAAGCGCTTACCATGCACAGGACCTGTCACGTACGCGACCCAATGCCCGAGCCTGCCACCAGCCGCCGCAAACGCCCCGCCGCCGTGGCCGCGGCCGGTAGCGAGCGCGGTCTGCCGCACGAGTTGATGCAGCAGATCGCCGCTGCCCAGGGCGACCCGGACTTCATGACCTCGCTGGGGCGCGGGCTGGTGGTGCTGAGCGTGTTCGCCCAGCACGCGCGCGAAGTGACCATGTCGCAGATCAGCCTGGAGACCGGCATCTCGCGCGCGGCGGTGCGGCGTGTGCTGCACACGCTGGCCAGGCTGGGCTATGTCGGCGAGCAGGGCCGTGGCTACGTCCTGTTGCCGCGCGTGCTGGGGATCGGCGGTGCGTATGCCGCGTCGTCGTCGATGACCGCCGCAGCGCAGCCGGTGCTGGACGCGCTGCGCGATCAGTTGCACGAATCCTGCTCGCTGGGCGTGCTGGATGGCGACGATCTGCTGTACGTGGCACGCGCGGAAACGGTGCGCATCATGTCGATCGGGCTGCGCCCGGGCACCCGGTTGCCGGCGTATTGCACCTCGATGGGGCGGGTGCTGCTGGCGGCCCTGCCCGGCGACACCTTGCAGGCCTACCTGGAACGCACCACGCTGCGCCCGCGCACCGATCGCACGGTGACCCAGGCCTCGGCCCTGCTCGAGGTGCTGGCGCGCGCGCGCCGCGAAGGCATGTGCCTGACCGACCAGGAGCTGGAGATCGGGCTGCGCTCGATCGCGGTGCCGGTGCGCAATCTGCGCGGCGAGGTGATCGCCGCGCTCAACATCGGCGCCCAGGCCGGGCGCGTCAGCCTGCAGACCATGCAGACGCAATGGCTGGACCCTCTGAAACAGGCCGCGCAGCGCTTGGGTGCGTTGCTGAGCTGAAGACAGCCGGTGGTGTGCCGGCGCAGGCGCTGCAAGCCGGTGACGTTGCGCATGGCCGGTGCGCACGCAGGACCGCTGCCCCGCACGCACGCCACGCAGGCTCACCGCGGCCTGCGCAGGAAGCCCACCACCGCATCCACCCAGGCCGCGTGGCTGTCTTCGACATGCGCCACATGATCGGCATGCGGCAAGGTGACCCAGCTGCGATCTGCGCTGCGCAGGCGCGCGTAGACATGGGCATTGTCGGCCTGCGTGGCGATGGGGTCGTCGACGCCACGCAGCAACAACACCGGCAAGCTGCTGACCTGCTCGGGCCGGAACGCGAACTGCTCCATCGCCCGCCAATCGGTACGGACCGGGTCGGCGGCCAGCGCTTGCGCCACGTAGGCGTCCCGCACGCGGGCCGGCGCGGCGCCGGCGGTAATGAAATCTTCGCCGGCTGCGGCAGCGGTGGTGGGTTCCCGCAGCGGCCGGGCCGGCGACGGCGTGGCGGCCGCTGGCGCATCGACATCGTCCGGGAAGCCATACAGCACCAGCGCCGACACCGCCTGCGGTTGCTGCTGGCCAAGCAGCAGCGCCACCCGCGCACCGTTGGAATAACCGATCAGCGCCGGCGGCGGCAGCCCCGGATGCTGCCGGGCGATCCAGGCCAGGACCTGCTGCACGTCGTCCACCGCGCGCGTGGGCGTGTTCCAGCCGCTGCGGTCGCGCGCACTGCCGCCATAGCCACGCAGATCCACCGCATAGGCCGCGAACCCCGCCTGCGCCAGCGCGGCAAGCACCGAGCGCGCATCGGGCGCTTCGCCCGGCACCTGCAGGTCGAAATTGGGCAGCGCACTCCAGGTGCGGCCATGCACCAGCAGCACCGTGCCACGCGGCTGCGCGGGCACGCGCGACCACACGGCCAGTGACTGTCCATCGTCGGCGCGCACCTGGGTCAGCCGGGTGCCCGGTCCGGGCTGCGGTTGGGCAGGCGCGGCCAGCGAGACCAGCAGGAGCAGCAACAGGCAGGCGGGTCGGAACGTCATGCTATGTCTCGTGATGGGCGCACTGACATCGGCAGGCAGCGCGGGGTGTGCGCGAGGCAGTGATGCCGCACCTCAGCGCTCGGCAGCCTGTTCCTGCAGGATCGGCGTTGCCAGCGCAAAGGCGTGGTTGGCCGCCGGCACGCCGCAGTAGATGGCCGCCTGCAGCAGCACTTCCTTGATCTGCTCGGGCGTGACGCCATTGTTGCGCGCCGCGCGCACGTGCAGCTTGAATTCTTCGTCGTGGCCCAGTGCGACCATCATCGACAGGGTGATCAGCGAGCGGGTATGCGCAGGCAGGCCGTCGCGGGTCCAGATGGTGCCCCAGGCGTAGCGGGTGATCAGGTCCTGGAACTCGCTGGTCAGCTCGGTGCGTGCGGCCAGCGAGCGGTCGACATGGGCATCGCCCAGGACGCGTCGGCGTTCGCGCAAGCCGGCCTGGTAACGCTCGTCTTCGTGCATGAGGGGCCTCGTTGGGGGAAGGATCAATCGGCCTGGAGAAAGCCCAGCACCGCGTCATTGAACGCAGCCGGCGATTCCAGGTTGCAGATGTGTCGCCCGGGCACCTGGGCGTAATGACCATCGGGCGCGGCGTAGGCGATCTCGCGCAGATTCGGCGGCGGGCAAACCGGGTCGTCGTCGCCGGCCAGGGCCAGCAGCGGCAGGGTGAGCCCGTCCAGCGCGCCGCGGAAATCCGCCTCGGCCACCGCCTGGCAACACGCGATGTAGCCTGCCGGCGAGGTGGACACGAACGCGGCCGCGATCATGTCCAAACGCTGCGCATGGCTGAGGGCGAAGCCCGGCGTGAACCAGCGCTGCAAGGTGGCATCGATCAGCATCGGCAGGCCTTCGCTGCGCACCTGCTCGATGCGGGTTTCCCAGGTGGCGGTGCTGCCGATCTTCTGCGCGGTGGCGCAGAGCACCAGCCGCCGCAGCCGCTGCGCCGCGTGCAGGCCCAGCCACTGCCCGGTGAGGCCACCGATGGACAGGCCGCAGAAGTCGCTACGCTCTATCCCCAGCGCGTCCCACAGCGCCAGCACGTCCTGGCCCAGGTCGGCCACGCTGTACGGGCCGGCGGGCGTGTCCGAATACCCGTGGCCGCGGCGGTCGTAGCGCAGGATGCGGTAGTGCGGGGCGAAGGCGTCGATCTGCACGTCCCACATGTGCAGGTCGGTGCCGAGCGAATTGCAGAAGGTGAGCCAGGGGCGTCCTTCGGTACCGTCCAGGCGGTAGTGCAGGCGATGGGTGGGCAACTGGAGATAAGCCATCGGAGCACCGTCAGCGGGAAGAAGAACCGGCCAGCACGCGATCGATCCAGACCGAGGACATGCCGCGCCAGCTGTCGGTATCGAACACCGCCTGCAGTTGCGCGTGCGTGAGCACCGCGCTCACCTGTGCGTCCTCGCCCAGCACCTCGCGCAGATGCCGCTGCTGCGCCTGCGCGCGCGCCACCGCCTGTTCGACCAGCGCGTGGGCCTGCGGCTTGCCCAGCTGCGGGGCCAGCGCGAACACCGCCGCCTCGGCGTAGAGCACGCCGCCATGGCTGTCCAGATGCGCCCGCATGCGCACGCGGTCCAGCTCCAGGTCGCGCAGGCAGGCCTGCATCTGCGCCAGGCTGCCGGCGGTGAGGCAGACGATCTGCGGCACGGTGTCCCATTCGGCATGCCATTGCCCGGCCGCGCGCTCGTGCGGCTGCGCCATCGCGCTGAACAAGGTGGCCACCAGCCCGGGCACGCGCGTGGCGGCGGCCACCGCTGCCACGCTGGAGACCGGGTTGCGCTTGTGCGGCATCGCCGACGAGCCCCCCTTGCCGGCAGCAGACGGCTCGAAGGCTTCGCCGACTTCCGACTGCATCAGCAGCACCACATCGCCACCGATCTTGCCGAGCGTGCCGGCCAGCAGGGCGAACGCGCAGCCGACCTCGACGATGCGGTCGCGCGCGGTGTGCCATGGCAAGGCCGGCAGCGGCAGCGCCAGCGTGGCGGCCAGCGCCTGGGCCACGTCCAGCCCGCGCTGCTGCAGCGAGGCCAGGGTACCGGCGGCGCCGCCGAACTGCAGCACCAGCGCATCGTCCTGCAATGCCTGCAGGCGTTGCTGCGCGCGCTGCAGCGCATCCAGCCAGCCGGCCACCTTGAGCCCGAAGGTCACCGGCACCGCCTGCTGCAACAAGGTGCGCCCGGGCAGGCCGGTGTCGCGCTCACGGGCAGCCAGTGCAGCCAGGTCGCCACACAGGCCCTGCAGGCGCGGCAGCAGCAGATCGAGCGCGGCGCGCAGTTGCAACACCATGCCGGTATCGATGACGTCCTGGCTGGTGGCGCCCCAGTGCACCCAGCGCGCGGCGGCGGCATCCTGCGTGGCGACGCGCGCGGTCAACGCCTTGACCAATGGAATGGCGGGGTTGCCGGCCAGCGCGGTGGCCTGCGCCAGGGTGGCGATGTCGTAGTGCTGCACATCGCAGGCGGCTGCGATGGACGCGGCCGCGTCGGCAGGAATCACACCGCACTGCGCCTGCGCGCGCGCAAGCGCGGACTCGAAGTGGAGCATTGCCTGCACGCGCGCCGCATCATTGAACAAGGCATCGCACGCCGGCTCGCCAAACAAGGATCCCAACAGAAACGACGTCGCGCTCATGCATTGCCTCTCTTGGCGTGACGGCAGCATGGCACCGAAGCAAGGGGGTGCCAACTAGACGTTAGGGCAATGCGAGCCGCGCCGCCGCCGGTAGCGACACCGGTGATGCAGCGCGCCGCTGTGTTGATGCGCGCGCCGCCGGGCGCTTCTGCGCGTGCTGGCGAAGGCGGTGCACGCAAGTGACGACGTACATGCCGTTCACGCAGGCACCGTGCTGGGCAAGCACCACCCGGCGAACCGCCGGCATCCCGCCATCGCACCGACGACATCGCGCAGGCAGCGGGCGCGTCAGTAACGGAAGAACACGGTTTCCGCATCGCCCTGCATGTGGATGTCCCAGGCGTAGGCACCGCCGCCGCGCGGCTGGGCCAGCAGGCTGGCACGCCGTTGCGCCGGCACCAGGGCCAGGATGGGATCAGTGCCCAGCTGCGGGTCGTCGGCGAAGTACAACCGTGTCGAGGCGCCACGCAGCAAGCCGCGCATGAACACCAGTACGGTCAGGTGCGCGGCCTGCTGCCGGCCATCCGGCCCGGCCACGGCGCCCGGCTTGATGGTGGTGAATGCAAAACGCCCCTGCGCATCGGTGGGCACGCGACCCCAGCCGTCGAAGCCGGGGTCGTGCGCCGCATGACGGGCATCGGCGGCATGCGCGTAGATGCCGGCGGCATCGGCTTGCCACAGCTCCAGCACCGCGTCGGCGACTGGAACGCCGGCGCCATCGAAGACGCTACCGCTGATCTGCACGGGCGTGCCGGCGACGTGCCCGGGTGCAAGCTGGTCGCGATACAGCGGCTCCAGCCCGAGCCGGTAGTACGGGCCCACGGTTTGCGACGGGGTGGCGTGCAGGCTCATCGGCTTACTCCCAGACCGTTTGTTTGCGACCGCGCAGCACGATGTCGAAACGGTAGGCCAGCGCGTATTCGCTGATGGCGTTTTCCCAGTCGAAACGGGACACCATGCGCTCGCGTGCCTGCGCATCGTCGACGCAGTTGTAGATGGGGTCGTGCGCCAGCAGCGGGTCGCCGGGAAAATACATCTGGGTGATCAGGCGCTGCCCGATGCCGTCGCCATGCAACGAAAAATGGATGTGCGCCGGCCGCCAGGCGTTGTAGTGGTTGCGCCACGGATACGCGCCCGGCTTGATGGTCTTGAATGCATAGCGGCCGTGATCGTCGGTCAGCACCTGGCCGGTGCCGCGGAAGTTGGGGTCCAGCGGTGCGTCGTGGCGATCGCCTTCGTGCTGGTAGCGGCCGGCGGCATTGCATTGCCAGACTTCCACCACGCTGTTGCGCACCGGCTTGCCGTTTTCGTCCAGGACGCGGCCGGACACGATGATGCGCTCGCCCAGCGGCTGGCCATCGAATCCTGCGGTGAGATCGGCGGCATGCTCTCCCAGGGTGAGGCGGTCCATGCGCGGGCCGGTGACTTCCGACAGCGTGGCCGGAATCTCGATCGCTGCCTGCAGCGGGCCACGCAGGGCCGTGGAGGCGTATGCCGGATGCAGGTAGGCCGGCTGGGTGCCCGGACGGGTGCGGCGGTAGCCGAGCAGCGGATCGGCGGGTGGCGTCTCAAGGGTGGCATCGCGCATCGTGAGATCTCCGTCGGCCGCGGTGCGGCGCGTTCAAGCGGTGTGGGTGTGCGGTGGTGGCGCGGTCGGTTGCCATCGATGGCCTAGAGACGCTCGATGGCCAGGGCAACACCCTGCCCCACCCCGATGCACATGCTGGCCAGGCCGAGCCGCCCGTTGCTGGCCTCCAGCTGCCGCAGCAGGGTAAGCGCCAGCCGCGCACCGCTCATGCCGAGCGGATGGCCCAGGGCGATGGCGCCGCCATTGGCGTTGACCCGGGCCGCATCGTCGTCCAGCCCGAATGCCCGCGTGCAGGCCAGTGCCTGCGCAGCGAAGGCTTCGTTGAACTCGATCGCATCGAAGTGGTCGATCTGCAGGTTCAGGCGGGCGAGCAGGCGTTGGGTGGCCGGCACCGGGCCGATGCCCATGTACGCCGGCTCCACGCCTGCCGACGCAAAGCCCAGCACGCGGGCGCGCGGGGTCAGCCGATGGGTCTGCACGGCCTGTGCGGAGGCCAGCAGCAAGGCGGCCGCACCATCGTTGATGCCCGAGGCATTGCCGGCGGTCACGCTGCCGGGCTGGCGGAACACCGGCTTGAGCTTGGCCAGTATCTCGGCGGTGGTGTTCGGCCGCGGCGCTTCGTCGTATTCGACGGTGCTGGCCTCGCCGCCCTTGCGCGCAGCCACCGGCACCGAGGTGATCTCGCCATCGAAGAACCCGGCCGCCTGCGCCGCCGCCGCGCGTTGCTGGCTGCGCAGGGCGAAGGCGTCCTGGTCCGCGCGTGCGATGGCATGGCGCTGCGCCACGTTTTCGGCGGTTTCGCCCATCAGCTCGGTGCCGTAGGCCGCCTGCAGGCGCGGGTTGATGAAGCGCCAGCCCATGGTGGTGTCTTCCAGCTGCTGGGTGCGCGCAAACGCGCTTTCGGCCTTGCCCATGACCCAGGGCGCACGCGACATCGATTCGACCCCGCCGGCAATGGCCAGCCCCAGCTCCTGCGCGCGGATGCCGCGTGCCGCGGTGCCGACCGCCTCCAGCCCCGAGCCGCACAGCCGATTGAGGGTGCAGCCCGGCACCGAACTCGGCAGCCCCGCCAGCAACAGGCTCATGCGCGCGACATTGCGGTTGTCTTCGCCGGCCTGGTTGGCGCAGCCCAGGTAGACATCGTCGATGGCGGCCGGGTCCAGCTGCGGCTGGCGCGCCAGCAACGCGGCGATCGGCACCGCGCCCAGGTCGTCGGCACGCACGCTGGACAGCGCACCGCCGTAGCGGCCGATCGGCGTGCGGATGCCATCGATCAGATAGACCTCGCTCATGCGTCGGCTCCGGCCGATTGGGTGCCATGCGCGGCGTCGGTGCGTGCCTGCAGCGCGCGCAATGCCTGCAGTTCGTCTGCGCTGGGCGGGCTGGTCTGCACCAGATCGGCGGCAAAGCGGATCGGCCAGCCGGTGGCGGCGCTGACCTGCTCGGGCGCGATGCCCGGGTGCAACGAGGTGACGGTGAGCTCGCGGGTCACCGGATCGGGCTCCATCACGCACAGGTCGGTGACGACCACGGTGGGGCCGGCGCCGGGCAGGCCGGCACGGGCGCGTGCATCGCCACCGTCCAGATGCCCGACCGTGGTGATGAAGTCCAGCGCCGCCACGAAGCTGCGCCTGGATTGCCGCATGATGATGAACACCTGCCTGGCACTGGCCGCGATCTCCGGCGCACCGCCGGCGCCGGGCAAGCGCGTCCTGGGGGCGGCGTAATCGCCGATCACCGTGGTGTTGAGGTTGGCGTGGCGGTCGATCTGCGCCGCGCCCAGAAAGCCCACGTCCACGCGGCCGCCCTGCAACCAGTAGCGAAAGATCTCCGGTGTGGACACCACGGTGTCGGCGGTCTCGGCCAGCTCGCCGTCGCCGATCGACAGCGGCAGCACATCCGGGCGGGCGCCGATGGGGCCGGATTCGTAGATCAGGGTGACATCCGGCGCATGCGTGAGCCGGGCCAGATTGGCTGCGGTGGACGGCAGGCCGATGCCGACGAAACACACCGCCCCATCCGGCAGGCGGCGCGCAGCCGCCACGGTCATCATCTCGTTGGTGGTGTAGTCGCTCATGCGGCCACCTGCTGCTGCGCGTGCGCATACACACGCTGGAAGGCGGTGAAGTCCTCGGTATCGAGAATGTGGGTCTGGATCCAGGCCTGGAAGCGGGCACGGTCGCGTGCGATCGCGTCCCAGCCCAGATAGAACCGGTTGTCGCGCGCGTAATAGCCGTGCGCGTAGGACGGCGCCGCGCCGCCGGGCACGTGGCAGACCGCGTCCACCACCCAGCGCGGCAGGATGCAGGCATTGGGCGGCGCCTCCAGGGTGTCGACGATCTCTTCCACCGTCACGATCACCTTGCGCGCGGCCAGCGCGGCTTCCTTCTGCACGCCCAGGATGCCCCACAGCAGCACGTTGCCGCGGCGGTCGGCCTGCTGGGCATGGATCACGGTGACATCCGGGTTCACTGCCGGCGTCGCGGCCAGCGTTTCGCCCGTATACGGGCATTGCAGGAATTTGATGCTGTCGTTGACGCGCGGCAGGTCCGAGCCCACGTACCCGCGCAGCACCGCAAACGGCAGCCCCGAGGCGCCGGCGACGTACGCGTTGGCCATGTCGGCGTGGCTGTGCTCGCGCAGGTGCAACGGCTGCGGCCAGGCATGCTCGACCGCATCGCGCAGCCGGTGCAGCGAACCCACGCCTGGATTGCCACCCCAGGAAAACCGCAACGCCGATGCGCAGCCTGCGCCGATCAGCTGGTCGTAGATCAGGTCCGGCGTCATGCGCACCAAACGCAGGTCGCGCTTGCGCTGGCGGATCACCTCGTGCCCGGCCGCGTGCGGGATCAGGTGGGTGAAGCCTTCCATCGCCACGCAGTCGCCATCGGCGATCAGCTGCGACACCGCATGGTTCAGTGAAACGATTTCGACCATGGCACGACCCCGGGCTGCGAACGTGCTGCCACGGTAGAGCCGGCCAGCGGGCGGGGTCAATGCGATTATCGACGAATTAATTCGATAATCGCACGTTTTCGATGGGCCTGTAACGCGCCCACATTGTCTCCGGTGTATACATAACTTCGCTCGCAAGCGGACGCCAGCGTCGCAATGGGCGTCCACTGGTTGCCGGCCGGCGCATCGGCGCCGATTCGATCCCAGGTTGTATACAAACCCCAGGAGTCACGGTCATGTCCCAGTCCAAGCCGCTGTTTCCCCTCAACGCGTGGTACGCCGTCGCCTGGGACCACGAAATCAAGCACGCCCTGAGCCCGCGCAAGGTCTGCAACCTGGAGGTGGTGCTCTATCGCAGCACCGCCGGGGCGGTGATCGCGCTCGAAGACGCGTGCTGGCATCGCCTGGTGCCGCTGTCGATGGGCAAGCTGCGCGGCGATGACGTGGTGTGCGGGTATCACGGCCTGGTCTACAACACCCAGGGCCGCTGCGTGCACATGCCGTCGCAGGAAACCATCAACCCGTCGGCCTGCGTCCGCAGTTTTCCGGTGGCCGAGAAGCACCGCTACGTGTGGATCTGGCCGGGCGACCCGGCCAAGGCCGACACCGCGTTGATTCCCGACCTGCACTGGGCGCATGACCCGGCCTGGGCCGGCGATGGCCGCACCATCTACGCCAAGTGCGATTACCGGCTGGTGCTGGACAACCTGATGGACCTGACCCACGAGACCTTCGTGCACGGCTCCAGCATCGGCCAGGACGAAATCGCCGAAGCGCCGTTCGATGTGGTGCACGGCGACCGCTCGGTGGTGGTGTCGCGCTGGATGCACAACATCGACCCGCCACCGTTCTGGGCCAGCCAGATCGCCCGTCACCTGGATTACCACGGCAAGGTCGATCGCTGGCAGATCATCCGTTTCGAAGCACCCGGCACCATCGCCATCGATGTCGGCGTGGCCATCGCCGGCACCGGCGCACCGGAAGGCGACCGCAGCCAGGGCGTCAACGGCTACGTGCTCAACACCATCACCCCCGAGACCGACACCACCTGCCACTACTTCTGGGCGTTCATGCGCAACTACGCGCTGCACGATCAGTCGTTGACCACGCTGACCCGCGCCGGTGTCACCGGGGTATTCGGCGAAGACGAGGCGGTGCTGGAAGCGCAGCAACGCGCGATCGACGCGCACCCGGATCACACCTTCTACAACCTCAACGTGGATGCCGGCGGCATGTGGGCGCGGCGGGTGATCGACCGCCTGATCGCACAGGAGCAGCGCGCGCAGGATTTGTCGCTGCGCATGGTGGGCTGAGCGCATTGCGCAGGAGACCACCATGCCACCGACCACGCCCTTCCATAGCAGTGCCGCGCAGACCACGCGCGCGCTGCTGTCGCTGCGCGAACTGATACTCGACGGTACCCTGCCGGCGGGGACGCGGCTGTCCGAGCTGGCCGTGGTGCAACGGCTGGGCATGTCGCGTACTCCGGTGCGCGCGGCCTTGCAGCGCCTGTGCGAAGAAGGCCTGGCCAACGCCCTGCCGGGCGGCGGCTATGCGGCACAGGCCTTCAGCGAGCGCGACGTGCACGACGCCATCGAACTGCGCGGCACGCTCGAAGGCCTGGCCGCGCGGATCGCCGCCGAGCGCGGCGTGCCCGCGACGCAACTGGCCCAGGCGCGCACCCTGCTGACGCAGATCGACGCCATCATCGGCGCGCCGCTGGAGACCGTCGACTTCAGCGCGTATGTGGAGGCCAATGCGCAGTTCCACGCGCTGTTGATCGCCATGGCCGGCAGCGACGTGCTCGAACGCGCCCTGACCCGCGTGGTGCAGCTGCCGTTCGCCTCGCCCAACGGGCTGGTCATGGCGCAGACCAGCGATGCCGATGCACGCCTCATCCTCACCCTGGCGCAGGACCAGCATCGCGAAGTGATTGCCGCCATCGAGCACCGTCAGGGCGGCCGCGCCGAGGCGCTGATGCGCGAGCACGCACGCCTGGCGCACCGCAATCTGCGCCACATCCTGCAAACCCCTGCCGCGGTCAGCCAGGTGCGCGGTGGCGCCCTGATCGGCCGTGCCCATGCCTCCAACGCCGGCACCGCCCGGCCTGGCCTTCTGCCCGGAGTACCCCATGCGTAAAGACACCCAGTGGCACCGCGCCCACGTCGTCAGCATTACCGATGCCTGCGAGGGCGTGCGCGAAATCGTGCTCGACCCAGGCCCGGCCGCGCGCAGTTTCGAGGTGGGCAGTCATGTGGATTTCCGCGTGCATCTGCAGGGGCGCAGCGATGTGCGCTCGTATTCGCTGGTGGGCGAGCCGCGCAAGGATGGGTACTACCGCATCGCGGTGCGGCAGATGCCCGACAGCCGCGGCGGCTCGCGACACATGTGGACGCTGCAGCCCGGCGATGTAGTGGAGATGTCGCCCCCCAGCAACAACTTCGCGCTGGACGAATTGGGCGAGGAGATCCTGTTGATCGCCGGCGGGATCGGCATCACGCCCATCCTGGGCATGGCGCAGCGGCTAGCGCAGCGGCACCAGGCGTTCCGCCTGCTTTACGTCGGCCGCTCGCGCCGCGCCATGGCATATGTGGACGAGCTGGAAACACAGCTTGGTGAGCGCCTGCAACTGCACTGCGACGACAATGCCGGTCCGCCCGATCTTGCCGCCGAGCTGGCGCGGCTGTCGCCCAATGCCGAGGTCTATGTGTGCGGGCCGCTGGGCATGCTGGAGGCGGTACGCCAGCACTGGCACGCCGCCGGCCGGCCACGCGCGCGGCTGCACTTCGAGACCTTCGGCAACAGCGGCCGGGTGCCGGCGCAGGCGTTCGTGGTCAAGCTGCCCGGGCTGGGACTGGAAGTGCCGGTGGCCGAAAACGAATCCATGCTCGATGCGCTGGCCGATGCCGGCGTGGAGCTCATTGCCGAATGCCGCCGCGGCGAATGCGGCCTGTGTGCGGTGGACGTGCTCGACAGCGCGGCCGACATCGACCACCGCGACGTGTTCTTCAGCGACGAACAACGCCGCGAAAACCGCAAGCTCTGCGCCTGCGTGTCGCGCGCGGTGGGCGGCAGCATCAGCATCGATACCGGCTACCGCGGCGAGCTGGGCTGAGCACGCCGCTATCGTCACCTCGCTGGCATGCGGGCGCGCTGTGGCGGTGGCATGCGCGCGTCCGTGCGGGACCAGACAGGCCCGCACGGCTGCATGACTGGCCGCGTCGCGCTGCGCACCGCCGCGCAGCCGTCGTGCTTGCATCCTCACGCGCATGCGCGATCATCTGCGCATGGAGTCGACTCACTACAGGACTGTCCCGGCGCCGGCCTTGAACCCGCGCCAGGAGCAATTGGTGGCATTGGTACGGCAGCAGGGCTTTGCCGACGTCGAAGGGCTGGCAACGCGCTTTGAAGTCACGCCGCAGACCATCCGCCGCGATCTGACCTTGCTGTGCGATGCCGGCGTGCTGCGCCGGTATCACGGTGGCGTCAGCATGCCGTCGAGCGTGGAGAACCTGGCCTACACCGCGCGCAAGGCGCTGCAGGCGCGCGAAAAGCAGCACATCGCCGCGCAGGTGGCGCGCTTCATTCCCGACGATGCCTCGCTGTTCATCAACCTCGGCACCACCAACGAGGAAGTGGCGCGTGCGTTGCTGCAGCATCGCGGCCTGCGCGTGATCACCAACAACCTCAACGTGGCGGTGATGCTCAGCGCTAATCCCAGCTTCGAGGTGATCGTGGCCGGCGGCGTGGTGCGCGGACGCGACCAGGGCGTGACCGGCGAGGCCACGGTGGAGCTGATCCGCCAGTTCAAGGTGGATTTCGGGGTGATCGGCATTTCCGGCATCGACCTGGACGGCACCCTGCTGGATTTCGATTACCAGGAAGTACGCGTGGCCCAGGCCATCATCGAGCACTCGCGGCAGGTATTACTGGCGGCCGACCACAGCAAGTTCGGCCGCAATGCGATGGTGCGGCTGGGCGCGATCGCCCAGGTGCACGACTGGTTCACCGACCGACCGCCGCCGCAGGAGCTGGCTGCAGTGCTGGCCGAGGCCGGCACTCGCGTGCATCTGGCGGATGCGCCGGAGCCCGGCTGAGCCGGATGTTCGTTTGTGTACCTTTTTGAACTTCCGACCCGAGTGCAGGGCGCTACCGATAGCTGCACGTAATCGCAAGCCCGGCTTCGATAGGTATTGATACAGCAGCTCACGGCCGAAGTGCTCTTCCAGCTCTTCACGCTCCCGCAAGGTGTGATGTTCGAATATGTTCGAACATGACAACTTGGGTTCGCTCAGCGGCGAATCCGGACGGAGGCACCGATGGGCGAGACGTACGATCTTCTGGTGGTAGGCGGTGGCATCAATGGGGTCGGCATTGCCCGTGATGCGGCCGGCCGCGGCCTGTCGGTGTGCCTGTGCGAACAGGACGATCTGGCCGCGCATACCAGCAGCGCCAGCACCAAGCTCATCCACGGCGGCCTGCGATACCTGGAACAGTACGAGTTCGCGCTGGTCGGCAAGGCGCTGGCCGAGCGCGAGGTGCTGCTGCGGCTGGCCCCGCACATCATCTGGCCGCTGCGCTTCCTGTTGCCGCATCAGCCGCATCTGCGCCCGGCCTGGATGATCCGTGCCGGCCTGTTCCTGTACGACCACCTGGGCGGCAGCAAGCGCAGCCTGCCGCGCTCGCGCCGGCTCTCCTTGCGCACGCATCCGGTTGGCGCGCCGCTGCAGGAATCCTTGCGCACCGGCTTCGTGTATTCCGATGCCTGGGTGCAGGACGCACGGTTGGTGGTGCTCAATGCGATGGATGCCGCCAGGCGCGGCGCCAGGATCCATACCCGTACCCGCTGTGTCGGTGCCTGGCGTGATGCCGGGTTCTGGTACGCCGAACTCGAAGACCGCCAGGGCCGCCGCCGCACCGTGCAGGCGCGCGCGCTGGCCAATGCCGCCGGCCCGTGGGCGGTGTCGTTCCTGGACAAGGTCGCCGCGGTGCCGCACCAGCACGCGCTGCGTCTGGTCAAGGGCAGCCACATCGTGGTGCCCAAGTTGTTCGATCACGACCACGCGTACATCTTCCAGCAACCGGACCGGCGCATCGTGTTCGCCATTCCGTACGAACACGACTTCACCCTGATCGGCACCACCGATGTCGATTACGAGGCAGATCCGGCCGCGCCAAAGATCGATGCGGCCGAAGTGCAGTATCTGTGCGATGCGGTGAACCTGTACTTCCAGCAGCAGATCAGCCCCGCGGATGTGGTGTGGAACTACAGCGGCGTGCGCCCGCTGCTGGACGACGCCGAAGACAACGCCGCCGAAGTGACCCGCGACTATCAACTCGAAGTGGTCAACGACGGTGCACCGTTGCTCAACGTGTTCGGCGGCAAGCTCACCACCTACCGCAAGCTCGCCGAAGAAGCGGTCGACCGGCTCACCCATGCGCTGGGCGCGCGCAAGCCGGCATGGACTGCACGCGGCGAAGCCTTGCCCGGCGGTGAGCAGCGCGACATCGCTAGCCTGCTGGAGCGCATGCGCAACGCGCGGCCCTGGTTGCCGGCGGCCACCGCGCAGCGGCTGGTGCGCAACTACGGCACCTGTGCAGACCAGCTGTTGGGCGATGCGCAGGACCTGGCCGGTCTGGGCACGCACTTCGGCGCGGACCTGTACCAGGCCGAGGTGGATTACCTGCAGCAGCACGAATGGGCACTGACCGCCGACGATATCCTGTGGCGGCGCAGCAAACTCGGCCTGCGCATCGATGCGGCCGGCCGCCAGCGGCTGGAAGACTATCTGCAGACGCACGCACTGCAGCAACGCGACGTCGCAACCGTCTGAACACACGCGTTGCCGGCGAGGACGGGTCGTCCGGCAACGTATCCTGGCGCATTGCCGGCATCACCCCGAGCCACGTGGAGGGCACCCCTGATGAGCACCACCCGATTCCCCGGCGCGCCAGCGCGCGCGTCGCAGCACCCTGCCCGCAGCCGTGACCAGCATCCGGGACTGCCCGCATGAACCGTCAGCTCGTGGGTGAGTTGATCTCCGAAGCGGTGGCGATGTTCATCATCATCGCGCTGGGCGATTCGGTCGCGGCGATGTATGTGCTCTACGACCCCAGCCCGTATCAGAACGCCTATTGGGGCGTGTGCATCGCCTGGGGTTTGGCGGTCACGCTGGCCATCTATGTCACCGGTTCGGTGTCCGGCACCCACGCCAACCCGGCGGTGACGCTGGCGCTGGCGTTGTTCCGTGATTTCTCCTGGAAGAAGGTCGTGCCGTACTGGATCGCCCAGGTCATCGGTGCGTTCCTGGGTGCGGCCATCGTCTACCAGCTGTACGGGCCGGTGATCGACCATTACAACCAGGTGCAGCAACTCACCCGCGAAGCCGGCGGTGCCGCCGGGGTGTTCTTCACCGCACCCGGTCTGGCGGTCACGCCGATGCATGCGCTGGTCGACCAGATCATCATCACCGCGTTCCTGATCTTCGGCATCTTCGCCATTACCGAGCGCTTCAACGAAGCGGCGCCGGGCGCCAATTCCGGGGCGTTGATGATCGGCCTGCTGGTGGCAACGCTGGGCGCATCGATGGGCTACCTGGAAGCATGGGCGATGAATCCGGCGCGCGATTTTGGCCCACGCCTGTTTGCGTATTTCGCCGGATGGGGCGAGGCGGCGTTGCCGGCCAAGGACAATTACTGGTGGATCCCCATCGTGGGGCCGCTCATCGGCGGGCCGATCGGCGCACTGGCGTATCAGTGGCTGATCCTGCCCTTCCTGCCGGCGCGCGTGCGCCATCTGCAGGGCGAGCCAACCCCGCACGACCCGCGCTGATCACGGCACGCAGGCCCTGCGGCCCCAACGACCTGCGTGCAGCGGCGGATCGACGCGCGGCTGCGCAGCTCGCGGGGGCCGCACCAACCACTCTCGCCGTGCGCAACCGCCGGCACCGTTTGAGGAATCCCTGATGGAAAAGCAGTACGTCCTTGCGATCGATCAAGGCACCACCAGCTCGCGCGCGATGTTGTTCGATCGCCAGGGCAAGGTGGCCGGCGTGGCGCAGCGCGAGTTCGGCCAGATCTTCCCGCAGCCGGGCTGGGTGGAACACAACCCGCGCGAGATCATGACCAGCGTCTACACCACCATCACCGAGCTGCTCAACAACGCGCAGATCGACGCGCGCTCGATTGCCGGGATCGGCATCACCAATCAGCGCGAGACCGCGGTGGTGTGGGACAAGGCCACCGGCCAGCCGATCTACAACGCCATCGTGTGGCAGTCGCGGCAGACCAAGGACATCTGCACCCAGCTCAAGGAGGCCGGGCACGAGCAGATGGTGCGCGACAAGACCGGCCTGCTGATCGATGCGTATTTTTCCGGCACCAAGGTCAAGTGGATCCTCGACCACGTCGAAGGTGCGCGCGAGCGCGCCCGCAACGGCGAGCTGGCCTTCGGCACCATCGACAGCTGGCTGATCTGGAACCTCACCGGCGGCAAGGTACACGTCACCGATTACACCAACGCCTCGCGCACCATGATGTTCAACATCCACACGCTGGAATGGGACGCCGAGCTGCTGGCGATGCTCGACGTGCCGAAGGAAATGCTGCCGGAGGTGCGCTCGTCCAGCGAAGTCTACGGCATGACCCAGACCCAGTATTTCTACGGCGAACAGGTGCCCATCGCCGGCATTGCCGGCGACCAGCAGGCCGCGTTGTTCGGCCAGGCGTGTTTCGAGCCGGGCATGGCGAAGAACACCTATGGCACCGGCTGTTTCATGCTGATGAACACCGGTGACAAGGCGGTGGCGTCCAAGGCCGGCCTGTTGACCACCATCGCCTGGGGCGTCGACGGCAAGGTCGAATACGCATTGGAAGGGGCCATCTTCGTCGCCGGCTCGGTGGTGCAGTGGTTGCGTGACGGCCTGCGCATGCTGGGCAAGGCCAGCGACTCGCAGGCCTATGCCGAACGCGCCGGCGACAACGATGGCGTCTACATCGTGCCGGCGTTCGTGGGCCTGGGCGCGCCGTACTGGCGCAGCGACATTCGCGGTGCGGTGTTCGGCCTGACCCGTGGCACCAGCAAGGAACACTTCGTGCGTGCGGCGGTCGAATCCATGGCCTACCAGACCCGCGACGTGCTCACCGCGATGCAGAGTGACTCAGGCATCGAACTGAAGGAGCTGCGCGCCGACGGTGGCGCCATCGCCAACGACTTCATGGCGCAGTTCCAGAGCGACATCCTCAACGTGCCGGTGCTGCGGCCGGAAGTGGCTGAAACCACGGCACTGGGTGCGGCGTATCTGGCCGGGCTTGCGACCGGGTTCTGGAGCAGCCGCGAAGAGATCGCCAAGCAGTGGGCGGTGGATCGTCGCTTCGAGCCGGCGATGGCCGAGGACAAGCGCGAACAGTTGTATGCCGGCTGGCAGCAGGCAGTGGAAGCGACGATGGGTTTCCGCATCGGCTGAGTGATTCACCTGCGCAGACGCTGCCTGCGTTTACCCGACGCGCGGGTCATGCATCCCTGAAACGCAGATCGCCGGCCTGCAGCCTGCAGGCCGGCGATCAGGCACCGACTTAGAGCTGCTAACAACACGTAGCGAGCGGTCGTCAGGTGGGTACGGACGGCGCGGAGGAACCGCAGTGTACGAGTGGTACATGAGGATTCCGAGCACCGACCGCGCCCGCCTGGCGGCCGCGCAGTGGTTTTGCTAGCTGCTCTTACTGGCCGCCGGTATTGGCGCGGCCGGCGATGGTATCCGGATCCCAATGTTCCTTGATCAGGCCCTTCTCGATCCGGAACATGTCGAACCAGGTGGTGGTATAGGTCTTGCTCGGATCACGCGGATCCGGCAGCGTGCGCACCGACACCAGCGTCACCAGATCACCATCGGCAGTGATGGCCACCAGCGGCAACTGCACCCGCTCCTGTACCGGGCTCTTGGGAACGAACGCGGTCAGGAACCTGATGAACGCATCGCGCCCGTTGGCCACATTCGGGTTGTGCTGGATGTAGTTCTTGTCCATGTAAAACGGGGCGTAATCCACCTGGCCGGCTTCGAACACGATGCGCCAGAAATCGTAGACCAGGCGCTTGTTGGCCGTTTCCAGCCAGTTGGAGCCGATCAGCATCTTCTGGTGGTTGGTGTTTTCGGTCACCGCGGTCTGCGCGAACGCCGCCATCGGCGCAATCAGCATGATCAGTAACAAAGCGCGAGAAAACAGGGTCTTTTTCATGGGGATCTCCTCGGGTGGAAGGGGCCTTGCGCGTGCGGGGGACTCGGCATACGGCGCACGATTGGATTTGACGCGTGCGTGCTCGGACAGCGACCGCCACGCGTCCGGGCCACCCTACCGAGCAGATCCGTTACCTCGCTAGCCACCCGAAAGTGCACCAGGACACTTCTGCAATTGCTGGTAATCAAAGAATTACCTTCAGGGTTGCGGTGTCAGGCGCTGACCGGATCGACCAGTGGCAGCCCGGCGTAGTTTTCTGCAATGGTCGTGCGCCCTGCCGCGCTGCCGAGCAGATAGTCCAGCTCGGCGGTGCGGATGCGTGCGGTGAAGGCGTCTTCATCGTCGAAGGTATGCAGCAGCGTGGTCATCCACCAGGAAAATCGCTCGGCCTTCCACACCCGCTGCAATGCCAGCGCCGAATACTGCTGCAACACACCGGCATCGCCGGAGGCCTTCCAGCGCGCGAACAGCTGCGCAAGCAGGCCGACATCGGCCAATGCCAGATTCAGTCCCTTGGCGCCGGTCGGCGGCACGATATGCGCCGCATCGCCGGCCAGGAACAGGCGGCCGTATTGCATCGGTTCGGCCACGAAACTGCGCAGCGGCGCAATGCTCTTCTCGATCGACGGACCGGTGACCAGGCGCGTGGCCAACGCGTCCGGCAGACGTGCGCGCAATGCATCCCAGAATGCCTGGTCGCTCCAGGCGTCCACGCGCGCGTCGGCCGGCACCTGCACGTAGTAGCGGCTGCGCGTGGGCGAGCGCATTGAACACAAGGCAAACCCCAGCCGGTGCCGCGCATAGATCAGCTCATCGTGCACCGGCGGCGTGTCGGCCAGCACGCCCAGCCAGCCGAAGGGATACACGCGCTCGAACACGCCCTGGCGCTCGGCGGGAATGCTGGCGCGACTGACGCCATGAAATCCATCGCAGCCGACGATGTAGTCGCAGTCCACCTGCAGGCGGGTACCGTGATGCATGAATTCCACGCGCGGCGCAGGGCTGTCCAGCGCGTGCAGGCTGACCTGGTCTGCGTTGTAGTAGGTGGGCGCACCGCTGCGCTGACGTCCCTGCATCAGATCGGCGGTGACCTCGGTCTGACCATACACGGTGACCGCGCGACCACAGCTGTGCAGCAGATCGATGCGTTCGCGCCGGCCGTCCAGCGACAGCTCGAAGCCATGATGCGGCAAGCCTTCGCGTTGCACGCGCTTTCCCACGCCAGCGTATTGCAGCAAGTCCACGCTGCCCTGCTCCAGCACGCCGGCACGGATACGCCCCAGCACGTGGTCGGGCGCCTGCCGTTCCACGATGAGCGTATCGATACCGGCGCGCAGCAGCAGCTGGCCCAGCAACAGGCCGGACGGGCCGGCACCGATGATCGCAACCTGCGTCCGCATGGGGCGCTCCTGTTTTCAATGACCTGGCCGGCAGTGTCGGTAGCCAAACGCGGGCATTGAAGGGATGATTACGCGCAGTGCTTGGACTTTTCGACGATGCCCACACGCGCGCGCCAGACCGATGCATCCACTGCTGTGCCCGCGTTCGGCCTGTATGGCGAACGGCACGCGCACGCGCCGGAACTGCTGCATTGGGAATCGATCGCCGCACGCAGCCGGCTGCATGACTGGCATATCACCCCGCACCGGCACCAGGACCTGGCGCAGTTGCTCTACGTGCAACGCGGGCCCGCCACGTTGCAGCTGGATGGACGAACCCAGCGCCTGCGTGGCGCCTGCGTGGTGTGGCTGCCGCCGCTCTGCGTCCACGGCTTTGCGTTCGACCCGCGCGTGCGTGGCCACATCATCACCCTGTGCATGCCACTGGTGCGCAACGCACTGGGCGCAGCACCGCTGCTGCAACCGGGCCTGGCGGCACCGGCCGTACTGCAGGCAGCCCAGGCGCGGCGCCTGCTCGATGCCTTGTTCGCCAGCATCGCCAACGACCACGCGCATCAGCGCCCGGGGCACGAAGCGGCGCTACAGGCGGCGGCGGCCCACCTGGTGATCTGGACTGCACGTGCCGCGCTGCAGGGCCTGCACGCGGCGGCGGAAACCGCAGCGCAGGGCGACCCCGGCTTGCGCCATCTGCGCGCCTACCAGGCCTTGATCGACCAGCATTACCGCGCACATTGGCCGATCTCCCGCTACGCCGGTCAGCTGGGACTGACGCCGGGGCATCTCACGGCCTTGTGCCGCCGGTTGGCCAATGCCTCGGCGCTGGAGCTGCTGCAGCGCAGGGTCATGCTGGAAGCGCGCCGCAGCCTGCGCTACACCAGCCTGAGCGTGCAGCAGATCGCCGCAGCGCTTGGATTTTTCGACGCTGCCTACTTCAGCCGCTATTTCGTACGGCACGCGGGATGCTCACCCACGCAGTTTCGCGCGAGCGCGTAAGCGCGCAGCCACGCCACACGCGCAGGTGCGCCGCAGCCGCGTTGGCCGCCATGGCGACAGCAGGCGGCCATGTCGCACCCCGGCTTGCATCGGCACCGGGCACGCCGATGCCGGCGCATACGATCAAAACGGGTACTGCGGCACCTCGTTCTTGATCGTCAGCCACTGCCAATGGGTGTACTGCTCCCAATCGGCAGGGCCACCGACGCTAGTGCCATTGCCGGAAGCGCCGGTACCGCCAAACGGGTTGATCACCTCATCCACCACGGTCTGGTCGTTGATATGCAGCAGGCCCGGATGCAGGCGCTCGCCCAGGGCCATCGCACGCGACACCGAGGCCGACATGATGCCGGCCGCCAACCCGTACTCGCCATGGTTGGCCATCTCGGCAGCTTCTTCATCGGTATCGAACACCGCGATGTTGATCACCGGCCCGAACACTTCCTCGTCGAACACACGCATGCCGGGGCGCACGTTGGACAGCACGGTCGCCGCGTAAAACAGCCCTTCGTTGGTGGCGCCGGCTTCCACCACGGCGCCGGCAGCGACACTGTCGGTGACGATGTCGATCACCCGCTGCAACTGGCGCTGGTCGATGATGGGCCCGAGCGCCACGGTGCCGCTGACCGGGTCGCCCACCGGCAGGTGCCGCGCCTTTTCCGCCAGCCGCTGGGTCAGCGCCTGCGCCACGCTGCGCTGCACCAGCACCCGGCCGGTGGCCATGCAGATCTGGCCTTGGTGCAGGTAGGAACCGAACGCGATGGCCGAAGCGGCCCTGTCCAGGTCCGCATCGTCCAGCACGATCACCGCATTGTTGCCGCCCAGCTCCAGTGCGACCTTTTTCAGATGCCGTCCGGCGAGTTCGCCGATGCGGCGACCGGCGGCGGTGGAGCCGGTGAAGGCAATCATCGGAATCTCAGGCGATTCCACCAGCGCCTGGCCGATCTGCGCATCGCCGTGCAGCACGTGCAGCAACCCCTTGGGCAGGCCGGCTTCTTCGAGCACCTGCGCGATGATCACCCCGCCGGTGTACGGCGTGCGCGGATCGGGCTTGAGGATCACCGCATTGCCCATCGCCAGTGCCGGCGCCACCGAACGCAGCGACAGGATCAGCGGGAAGTTGAACGGCGAGATCACCGCGATCACGCCCAGCGGCAGATGGCGCGCAAGACTGAGCTGGCCGGCGGCGGTGGGCAGCACCTGCCCCACCGCCTGCAACGGCAGGCCGGCCGCCTGTTGGTAGAACACCACCGCCTCATCCACCTCGCGCTGCGCCTTGGGCAGGATGCCGCCGGTTTCGCGTGCGATCAGCAGCGCGGCTTCCGCGCTGCGCGCCTGCATCACCTGGGCGGCACGATGGAAGATCGCCGCGCGCTCGCGCGGCGAGGTCGCCGCCCATGCGCGCTGCGCCTGCTTGGCTTGCGCCACGGCGGCCTCGACGTCGGCCAGGTCGGCCTTGCTCACCTCGTGCAGCAGGCCGCCGGTGGCCGGCTCATAGATCGGCAGGGCGCCGCCGTTGCCGGGCACCCACTCGCCGTTGAAGATGCAGCCGTGCCACGCGGGGGTGTCGTTTGCAGCGACCGCTGCGCTGGGAAGAGCATTCATGGTCTAGCCTCCTGCTGAAAACAGTGGGGGTGATTTACAGGGTGGTGGATGCCAGGCCGCCATCGACCGGCAGGGTAATGCCGTTGATCCAGCGCGCGGCATCGGATGCAAGGAACACGATGGCGTCGGCCACTTCGTCGGCATACGCCGGGCGCGTCATGCGCTTGGCATCTTCCTTGACGCGCTCCTCGCCCAGCATCGCAGCGAAATCGCCCAGGATCGGCGTGAATACCGGCCCCGGCGAGACGTTGTTGACGCGAATGCCACGCTCGGCGAACCACGGCCGCGATTGCAGCAAAGTCCACACGATCAGGGCTTCCTTGAAGTATTGATAGCAGGTGTCGTGCGCCACCGGGTGCGCAGCCAGCCAGGCGCTGCCAGCCTCGAAACTGTCGGTGGCGGCCAGCTGCTTGTGCAGGTCCAGCCGCTGCGGCCAGTCTGCGCCCAGGATCGAGGCGACGTTGATGATGGCGCCGCCGGACACGATGCGCGGCAACAGCGCATGGCTCAGATGACGCAGGCCCAGGTAGTTGACGCGCGCCACCGCATCCAGCGGCGCGGTGCCCGGCACACCGGCCACATTGGCCAGCGCATCGATGCGCTCGGGCAGTGCGCGCACCAGCGCATCGATCGACGCCGGGTCGCCCAGATCGGCCTGATAAAAGCCGTGCAGCGTCATCTGCACCGGCGTGCGATCGACACCGATCACCGTGGCGCCATGAAACCGTGCCAGGCGTGCGACCTCTGCGCCGATGCCCGAGGCCACACCGGTCACCACGATCGTCTTGTTCTGCAAATTCATTGCCACCCTCCGTAGGAGCCAGCCGTGCCGGCGCTAGAACACATGGACGTACTGCAGGTTGAGGTTGTTGCCGGAGGCCGCGTTCCTGACCTCCACCGGCAGGTAAAGATTGGCAAACAGCATGTTGCTGGCATCCAGCCGCCACGCGCCGCCCGGGCCGGCATAGAAGATGCGTTGCCGGCTGTCGGGCACGCGCTGGCCATTGGTGCGGTTGTCGCGGAACTGGGTCAGGTAATAGGCGTTGACGCCCAGCCGCACATCCGGCGCCACTTCCCAGGACGTGGCGAAGTTGATCCAGCCCGCATCGCCGGCCTGCCCGTTACGGAAGTCGAATCCGTCGGGCAGATTGGGCCGGCGCTCGCTGCGGAAGTTGTAGACGTAGTTGAGGCGCGCGCTGATTTCCCAGTTGGGCGTGGGCAGCACGGTGAAGGCGTAGTTCGGCACCAGCGACCAATACCCGGCACCCTGATTCAGATCGCGGTCGCGGTCGAACTTGCCAACCGGTGCCACCGCATCGATTTCGAAACGCTGCGAAAACACCGGCCGCCCGTCGCGCATCACCGGCAGCATCTGCAGGTACGGCCCGAAGGTCAGATCGCCCACGCCGGCGCCGTTGTCGCGCAGGGTGGCGATGCTGTTGCGGCCGAACGAGGCGTCCAGGTTGATCAGCGGTATCAGCGTGTTGATGCCGAGCGCGCCACCAAAGAGCTTATACGGCGTGACATAGGCGATCTGGGTCAGCAGCAGGGTCGAGTCGATGCGCGGGTTGGCGAACACCGGCACATCGTCGCCCTGCGCGTCCTTGACCGCATCCAGCGAGGTCTGGCGCAGATAGGTGACCACCGCCCAGCCGGGCGTGGTGCGGGTGAAACCGTCCAGGAAGCTGGTGCCGCCGGTATTGAGGCCGTTGGTCAGCGTCGCGCTTTGCGGGACGCCCTGCGCCAGCGCCGCACCGCCGGTACACACCCCCACCGCGCCAAGTGCGGCGCAAAGCGTCCACGACACCCGTCGACCTGCGCCACGCACCACCGTTGTTCGAATCACTGCGGACATCTCCAGCGTTGGGAGGAAACAACAGGACGTGCCAGACGGCACGCGTCAGGCAGGCGGCATCGCCGCGCTGTAGACAGCACGTGCAAACAGGTTGTGCGAAGGAGGACGCTGCCAGGCGCTGGCCTGCAGCGCGCGGCTTACGGCGAGTCGAGCCGGTCCAGGCGATCGAGCGCGCGCAGCAACGGCGCCTCGCTGGTGCCGAGCACGGCACTGAGCTGCCGCTCCATGCGCAGCACCTCGGCTTCGGCATCGGTCAGCAGGGTGACGCCGGCCGGCGTCAGCGACAGATGCTGCATGCGCCGGTCCTGGCGCCCGCGCACCTGCCGCAACAGGCGGCGCTTGACCAGGCGCGCCACCACGATGGCCAGGTTGGGCGGCGACACATGCAGCACATCGCCGATCTGGCGCTGGTTGATGCCCGGGTTGCCGTCCACCAGCATCAGCAGCGAAAAGTCGACCGGCTTCAGATCGAAGGCCGCCACGCAGTCCTGAAACATCCGCCGGACCAGCAGCTCGGTGCGGGTGATGCGGTAGCCCAGCAGCCGCAACAGGCGCGCCTGGTCCACCGTGGTGACGGCATCGGGCAACGGTGCAACGGCGGCGGTAGCGGACATGACGGTTCTCGCGACAAAGGCAGCGGGCGGCACGGGACGCCGCAGGCGCCCGGTCCGCAACGCCGATCCCCGGCGTGCACCGCATTGTAGACGCGGCCGGCCGTACCGATGTGGACATGCCGCCCACCTTCGCTTGCGCTGTGCAGGTGCCTGCCTGCGTAGCGGCCGCTGCCGCCTTGCACGCGCGTGCCCGGCTGCGCGGCAGCGGTGCTGCGGCGCGCGGGGGACGGCGGTGATCCAGGCACGGAATGGACATGAGATCCGGTCGGCATGTGATTGCGTTCCGGAATAGTTATGGATCATAACTACATTGCCAAGCTGCACCGCAGCATGGTCGCGTCCGCTAGCTCGCGGACTGGATGAAGGCCAGCCGGTGCGCGAGGCGGTGCGACACGCTGCTGCCTGTACCGGGCCACGCCGGCGCCCGATGCAGGCGCCGACGGCGCACACGCACGCTCAGAGCCGCGGGCGTTGCCCGGTCAGCAGATGACGCCGCCCGCTTACGGCAGCCAGAGTTTTTCCAGCTCGCGGAAGCCCCAGTCGCCCGGGCTTTCCATCTGCGCGATGCGGTCCTGGCAGTCGGGGCGCGACAGGTCGATGTCCTGCACCAGCACATGGCTGCGCAGCCTGGCCGAATAGAACACGCGTACCTTGGGCTTGAGCAGCGCGTCGGGCGTCTGTTCGATCACCACGGCCAGCTTCTGCGATTCCAGACGCACCAGCGAACCCACCGGATAGATCCCCAGCCGGCGCACGAAGGCCTGGAAGATCACCGGGTCGAAGTGGCCTTTCCATGACGCCATCTGCTTGAGCGATTCGGCCGGATCCCAGCCGCGCTTGTACGGGCGGTCGGAGCTGATGGCGTCGTAGACATCGCACACCGCGCCCATCCGCGACATCAGCGAGATCTCTTCGCCGGCCAGACGGTTCGGGTAGCCGCTGCCATCCATCTTTTCGTGATGGTGCAGCGCAATTTCCAGCACCACCGCGTTCTGCACGCCACCGGCCACCAGCAACCGATGCCCGTCCAGCGGATGCTGGCGCATGATGTCCATTTCGTCGTTGGTGAGCCGGCCGGGCTTGTTGAGAATGTCCAGCGGCGTCACCGCCTTGCCCATGTCATGCAGCAGGCCGCCCATCGCCGCTTCCACGACCTGCGGCTCGGGCAAACCGAGCTGACGCGCCAGCCCGCTCATCAGGCCGGCCACCGCCATCGAGTGCAGGTAGGTGTAATCGTCGGCGGTCTTGAGCCGCGCCACGCTGATCAGGGCCTGCGGATGACGCAGCACCGAATCGTTGATGGCCTCCACCAGCGGCATCGCCGCCTCGGTGTCGACGGTGCGCCCCAGCCGCACGTCGCGGAACATCGCCTCCACCGTGTCGCGGCCGTCTTCGAAGATCTTGCGTGCGCGCACCACTTCGGCCTCGATGCCGACCTGCGCGGTGACGCTGTTGGTACGCACACCGCGCGTGCTGGACGCCGGCTCCGGTGGCTCCGGCACGGGCGGCGGCGATGGCGTGTCAGTCGCCCCGGGTGCGGGCGTGGATGCGCCGGTGTCCACGTCGAGCCCGCGCGCGGTGTCGATCACCAACTGCTCGATCCGGCTGCCGTGGATCTTGTCCACGTCCTGCGAATCGACCAGGAACGACGTCTTCCAGAACGGATGATGCACCCACGCGCCCAGCAGCTTGCACACATACATGCCGGGACGGAGTTGGTCGGAGTCGATGGTTCTGAGCATGCCGGCGCTGGTCTGCACGAGGGTCACGGAAGAGGCCGCCGCGGGCTTGGCGGTCTTCGTGGTTATCGGCAACCGGCTCGATTTCTTTGACCACCGGCCACCACGTGCGAGGCAGCGGCCAGCCGCGCTCGGCTGAGCGATTCAGCGATCCGGCAGGCGCATTGCCAGCACCGCGGCCGCGGCAAACAGCAGCGGCACCGCGCAAGCCAGATACAACCGCACCGGCGACCATCCGGCGTCCAGCAACACGCCCGCGCAGAGCGGCGACAGGATCGCGCCGACGCGCCCCACGCCGATCGCCCAGCCCATGCCGGTGGAGCGCACCGCCGCCGGGAAGACCACCGGCGCTACCGCATACAGCCCGCCCATCGCCGCGGTCATGGCGGCGCCGGTCAGCAACGCGGTGGCAAAGGCCCAGCGCAGCACCGTGCTGCTCAGCCCGAACGCGACCATGGCCGCCGCTACCAGCAGCAGGGCACCGGCCGTCAGCCACGACAGCCGCGCGCGCAGGGCCAGCCAACCGAACAGGCTGCCGCCGACAATGCCGCCCAGGTTCAACAATACCCCGCCAGTGACACCCTGCGCGGCCGACAGCCCGGCATTCACCAACAGCTTGGGAGTCCAGCTGAGCACGAAGTAGAACGAGAACATCAGCAGGAAAAAAGCCAGTGCGATCAGCAGTGATTGCCGCCGTAGCGCCCCGACAAACAACGCCGCATAGCCATGCGTCTGCGCATCGGTCTGCACCGGCAGCGGCGGCAACTGCGCATGCGGCGGCATTGCCATGCGCGCCAGCACGGCGTTGAAGCGCGCGAGCGCCCCGGGCGGGCGACGGGCGATCAGAAATTCCAGCGACTCCGGCAAAAACAGCACCACCAGCGGCACGCACAGCAGCGACCCGAGCGCGCCCAGCCAGAACACCGCCGGCCACGACCACTGCTGCAGCAACAGCGCCGCAATCGCCCCACCCAGCGTCGCGCCCACCGGGTAGCCGGTCGCCTGCAGCACGGTGGCGGTGCTACGCCAGCGTGCAGTGGAGTATTCGGCCGCGGTCACCGCCACGCAGGCCAGCATGCCGCCAATGCCCAACCCGGTGAACGCCCGCAATGCGCCCAGTTGCCAGGCATTGCCGGCCAGGGCGGACGCGCCCATGCCCACCGTGAGAATGGCCAGGCAGATCAGGGTGAGCGCACGGCGCCCGATGCGGTCTGCCAGCGGCGCCAGCAGCAGCGAGCCCACCGCCATGCCGACCAGCCCGGCACTGAACAACGCCCCCAGCAGCTTGCCCGACAACTGCCAGTCGGCCGAGACATGCGGCGCGGTGAAGGCCATGGCCATCACGTCGAAGCCATCGAGCATGGTCAACAACACGCACACCGCCACCGCCCGCCACTGGAAGGGCGTCATGCGCTCCAGTAAGAAGGGCGCAGCGTCTGGGGTGCGTTGGAGCATGGGCATGTCCTGTGCATGGAAGGGCCGGTACCGATCACGTGTGCACGACCGCGGCATGGCATCGCCGTGGACGGGCACACTGCCGTGCGCGCGGGCGAGGCAATGCCTGGCGAACACGGCAGTGCGATGACTGCACGCACGCTAGGCCCATCGCACGCACTGTTCAAGCCGGGCCAGCGCACGGCTGTGCGCTAATCGGACGCGGCGGGCCGCCGCTTCGCTTGCCCAGCCACACGTTCGGCCGGTGAACCGGGTGCGCCAACGGCATGCGCACGCATGCCGCACCCTGCATGCCGACATCGATGCCCCTGGCCGCAGCGCCCTGGCTTGTCGCGTGGTGCGTCGATGCCGGCGGCAAAGGCGCGGCGATTCATGCGCGCCGTCGTGCGATGCGCATGCGCATGCGCCGGGATGGCTGCTGCAGGCAGTCTTGGCCACCAGTCACCTGGTGACGTGCAACAGCACACGCGTCGTGCGACTCATCGCAGCACGGGCAACATCACCGCGCACGTTCGATGTCGCGGTGCGATGACCAAGGCCACCGGGCCTGTCGGTCAACCGCGCGCCAAGTGCCACCGGCCGATGCGTGCGACATCCCACATCCAGAGGCGCTTATCCTCACGGTCGCAGTCCGCGCTTGCCTGCACAACACAACAGGCTGCTCATCCACCCATGCCCGCTGTCGCCCGGGTCATGCCTGCGGCAGCCAGCAACGCCGCGCAGGTATCATGCTGCGGTGCTGCAGTCGGTGGCACACTGACCTGCCGGAGAGTGCCGTGACCCCGATTCGCCCATTTCTGGACCACACCCCTCAGCTGGGCGCGCGCGTCTACATCGACCCGGCCTGCACCATCATCGGCAAGGTGAGCCTGGGCGATGACGTGTCGGTGTGGCCGGGCACGGTGATCCGCGGCGACGTCAATCATGTGCAGATCGGCGCGCGCACCAACGTGCAGGACGGCACCATCATCCACGTCAGCCACCACAGCCCCTTCAACAAGGCCGGCTACCCGACCGTGATCGGCGAAGACGTCACCGTGGGCCACGGCACCATCCTGCATGCCTGCACCATCGAAGACCTGTGCCTGATCGGCATGGGCGCGTGCGTGCTCGATGGCGCCACCGTCAAGCGCTATGGCTTTGTCGGTGCCGGTGCGGTGGTCGGCCCGGGCAAAGTCGTCGGCGAAGCCGAATTGTGGTTGGGCAATCCTGCGCGTCCGGCACGCACGCTCAGCGACAAGGAGATCGAAAGCCTGCATTACTCCGCCCAGCATTATGTGCGGCTCAAGGATCAGTATCTGGGCACGCCCGCCGCCCACTGAGCACGCCGCACCAGTCGTCAGACGCCATCGCACGCGTGGTGATGGCACGAACGCGTGAGCGCCCGAGCATTGCCGCAGCAGTTACCCACGCGCAAGGCGAGCGGGTGAATCGAGCGGCCGGCCGATGCCTGGGCTTCCGAGCGCATGCATCGCATCCGCGCACGGCACGATGGCCCACATGCGCGTAGATCAAGAGACCGCGCTGGCGAAGGATGCCTGTTGCCGGCCGAGGCCTGGACGCGATGCGAGGCGGCGTCGTGCGCGTGCCTCACGTGCCTGTGCCTGCAGAACGCGGCTCAGGGCCGCGTGGCGTGCTCCAGCGCGGTGAGGGTGGCCAATGCCTGGGCGCGCGAGCTCCCACACATCTCCGCGGAAGGACGCAGGCTGCCACACACCAACGGCCGCGTCGGCAACCCGAACAGCCGGCATCGGCCCTGCCCGTCCAGCTGCACGCACGGCACGCCCGCCGGCTTGCCGTGCGGCATGCCGGGGATCGCCGAACTGATCGACGGCGCAATACAGCACGCCGCGCAGCCGGCGCGGCACGGAATGTCCATGGGCATTGGTGCAGTGTAAACCGCCGCCCATGGTCCGGCGGCGGCCGGTCATCGTCGGCGGCTAGCGTGGCGGGATATAGCTGGACACGCGCACGCCAAAGAACGCCTGCACCGCGGCCAGGTTGCCCTTGGCCTGGATGTCCGCGCCCACGTCGCGGCTCATGCCGAGCACGTCGTCATCCGGCCAGCCGGGGCCGAAGCACCATTGCGTGCTGGGGATATTGTTCGCCTGCAGATGGGCCAGCATGCGCGTGGTGGCGACCTCCGCGCTGCGATTGCCGGCCGGGTAGCCGTGCTCGCCGAGGTAGCCGCGCTTGCCGGCATGCCGCAACGCGTCGATGAAGGGCGTCACCATCTCGATGCCGGTGTCCGGCCGGATCACCTCGTCGCGCCCGCCAGGCCCGATCCAGTTGCCGCCGCCCGCCCCGTTGCTGTCCAGGTAGTTGTGCGCTTCGTAGACGATGCGCGCGTAGGGGTCGGGGATGTCGAACAGGCCCATCGAATCCTGCTGCCAGCGCCGCGCGCTGGCATAGCCATTGCCGCACACGAACACGAAGTGCTCGCGGTCGCGATCGACGATGGTCTTGCAGCACGCAGTGGCGGTCTTCTGCCAGTGCGCCGCCATCGACAACACACTGCCATCGGCATTGAGTTCCTTGCCCTGGTAAGGCTCGTTCATCACGCCCCAGCCGAACACGGCCGGATGCTGCCTGAACCGATTGACGATACGTGCCCACAGGTCGGGCAGGCCGGCCTCGTTGTAGAGCGTGCAGCCCGGCGTGCCGATCACCCGGTACTCGTAGAGCTTGAGCAGCCCGTCGCGGCGATCGAAGTAGCCCTGGTAGCCAAAGCTGCGCAGCGGATAGGTGTCGGCCCAGAGTGCGGGGTCGACCAGATCGTCGATGCGGTTGCCGCGCGCATCAATGATGGCACCGCTGGCATCGCGCCGGTAGCCCGCCTTGGCCGCCACCCGCTGCGGCAAGCGCATGTAGTCGTGCAATTCCACAATCGCGCGTTTGCCGCGCGCGGCGATGTTGTCGAGCGCCGCCTGCACCTGCGCGCAGTAGGTTTCGTTCAACGACAGGCCCTGCCCGCGCGTGAAGCGTGCCGCCGTGGTCGGCAACCGGAACAACGGGCAGGCCCCGGCCGCGGCCACGTGCTGTGCGGTGATGGCGCGGTAGTGGGTGCCGATCTCGGCATTGTCCACATAGCTGTTGGACGCCAGCCCGGACAGGTTCAGGCCGGCGAAGGGCAAGGTGGCGCTCTGCGCAGCGGCGCTGCCGCCCCACCCCACCGATGCCAGCACTGCGGCGCCGGTGACGCCTTGCAGAACACGGCGCCGGGTGATGCCACCGGCTGCTGCCAGCGTCTGTTCGGGAGGATGCGAGCACGCCGCGCTGGAGCGACGGCGGGGATGTGGATGGTCGGACATGGGCGCCTCCTGCGGTGCCGTGGTGGGATCCATGGCGGTGCTGCTCCCCTATGCGCACCGGCCTGGCGCCATGGTGCGGACGCGGCGCGGTCGCGTCTGCGACCCGGTTCGCAGGCTGTCACTGCATGAAACGGCGCATACGTTTACATCGCATTACATGACAGCTACGTGCCCGCGTTGCAGGCGGAGGCAGGCAGACACAACGACCGCCCGCCAACGGTGCGGTGCATGCGAGTGCCGCTCGCGCACGCAACCACGCGCCTGCAATGCCTTGCGCCTGGACCTGTTGCGCCCCCGCTTGGCGGTGACGGTTGCAGCAGCAACAGTCGCCGTGCGGTCTAATTGCCAGCCATCGCTCGCTGACTAGCCGTCGAATTCGCCATGCCCGAGTACCGCTCCAAGACCTCCACCCACGGCCGCAACATGGCCGGCGCCCGCGCACTGTGGCGCGCCACCGGCATGCGCGATGGCGACTTCCACAAGCCCATCATCGCCATCGCCAACTCGTTCACCCAGTTCGTGCCCGGGCATGTGCACCTGAAGGATCTTGGCCAGTTGGTCGCGCGCGAGATCGAACGCGTCGGCGGCGTGGCCAAGGAGTTCGACACCATTGCCGTGGACGATGGCATCGCCATGGGCCACGACGGCATGCTGTATTCGCTGCCCAGCCGCGAGATCATTGCCGACTCGGTGGAATACATGGTCAACGCGCATTGCGCCGACGCGCTGGTGTGCATTTCCAACTGCGACAAGATCACCCCCGGCATGTTGATGGCCGCGCTGCGGCTCAATATCCCCACCGTGTTCGTCTCCGGCGGCCCGATGGAAGCCGGCAAGACCAAGCTGGCCGAGCACAAGCTCGATTTGATCGACGCGATGGTGATCGCCGCCGACGACAGCGCCTCCGATGAAAAGGTGGCCGAGTTCGAACGCAGCGCCTGCCCCACCTGCGGCTCCTGCTCGGGCATGTTCACCGCCAACTCGATGAACTGCCTGACCGAAGCGCTGGGCCTGTCGCTGCCGGGCAACGGCACGGTTGTCGCCACGCACGCGGACCGCGAACAATTGTTCCTGCGCGCCGGGCGCGTGGCGGTGGAGTTGTGTCACCGCTGGTACGGCGCCGAAGACCCCACCGCCCTGCCGCGCGGCATCGCCACGTTCGAGGCCTTCGAAAATGCGATGACGCTGGATATCGCCATGGGCGGCTCGACCAACACCATCCTGCATCTGCTCGCCGCCGCGCAGGAAGGCGAGGTGGCATTCGGCATGCAGGATATCGACCGTTTGTCCAAGCGCGTGCCGCAGCTGTGCAAGGTCGCCCCGAATACACCCAAGTACCACATCGAAGACGTGCATCGCGCCGGCGGCATCATGGCCATTCTCGGCGAGCTGGCGCGTGGCGGGCTGCTGCATACCAACGCAGCCACCGTGCACGCACGTACGCTGGCCGATGCCATCGCGCAGTGGGACGTCACCCAGACCGACGATGAAAAGGTGCACACGTTCTACAAGGCCGGCCCGGCCGGTATTCCCACGCAGATTGCCTTCAGCCAGGCCACACGTTGGGACACGTTGGATACCGATCGCAGCGACGGCTGCATTCGCGATGTCGCGCATGCGTTTTCGCAGGAGGGCGGCCTGGCCGTGCTGTACGGCAACATCGCCCGCGACGGCTGCGTGGTGAAGACCGCAGGCGTGGATGAATCCATCCACGTCTTCGAAGGCAATGCCCGCGTCTTTGAGAGCCAGGATTCGGCGGTCAAGGCCATCCTTGCCGACGAAGTGAAAGCCGGCGACATCGTGGTGATCCGCTACGAAGGCCCCAAGGGCGGCCCCGGCATGCAGGAAATGCTCTACCCCACCAGCTATCTCAAATCCAAGGGCCTGGGCAAGCAATGCGCCCTGCTCACCGATGGCCGCTTCTCCGGCGGCACCTCGGGCCTGTCGATCGGCCACGCCTCGCCGGAAGCCGCCGCAGGCGGCGCCATCGGCCTGGTGCGTGATGGCGACAAGATCCTGATCGACATTCCTAACCGTTCGATCAACCTGCTGGTGTCCGACGAAGAACTCGCCAGCCGTCGTGCCGAGCAGGATGCCAAGGGCTGGAAGCCGGTGGAAGTGCGTCCACGCAAGGTCACCACAGCGTTGAAGGCGTATGCGTTGCTGGCGACCAGTGCGGATAAGGGCGCGGTGCGGGATAAGGCGTTGTTGGACGGTTGAGGCTGGCCGCTACGATAGATCGAACAGGCGTCAGATGGCCGCACAGCGCGGTTGTGCAGGAGTGATACGTCGTGCCTCACGGATGCATTCGCGCCCGTCTGCGAATGCGCGCAACGTGGGGTGGGTCGCGCTCGGCCAGTGCAGCAACTGGCTGCCGTCCTCGCGCACAATCGAGTCTGAAAAGCGTGTCTCTGGCGCAATCATGGCGGCTTGCTTGGCAGCAAGCGGCCATCCGCTGCATCAGTAACGCGGCAGCTCACGCCTCACCACTGCCGAGCCCATCCAACGGACTGCGAACCGCCGACGCACCGCGTCCCAGCACATGCGTGTAGATCTGCGTGGTGCACACGTCCTTGTGCCCCAGCAGTTCCTGCACGGTGCGGATATCGTGGCCGGCCTCCAGCAGATGGGTGGCGAACGAATGCCGCAATGTGTGGCATGCCGCCGGCTTGACGATGCCAGCCTGCTGCCGTGCCGACTGCACCTCACGCTGCAGAATTTCTTCAGAGACATGGTGCCGGCCAGGCCGGCCGCTGCGCGGATCCCGCGACCGGCGCGCAGACGGGAACAGATATTGCCACCCCGGCTCAGCGTCGGCATGGAGATACTTGCGCGCCAACGCGTGCGGCAAGAATACCCGACCGACACCGGCCGCCAGATCCGCCGCATGCACCAACAGTGCGCGTTCGCGTTGCCGCTGTAGCGCCTCCAGCAGGCTGTGCGGAAACGGCACCCGTCGGTCCTTGCCGCCCTTGCCATCGCGCACCACGATCTCGCCACGCGCGGCATCCACGTCCTTGATGCGCAGGCGCAGGCATTCCATCAACCGCATCCCGCTGCCGTACAGCAGGCTGGCCATCAGCCAGCACCGCCCCTCCAGCACCGCCAGCAGACGTGCCACCTCCTCGCACGAAAGCACTACCGGAATGCGCCTGGGCCGCTTGGCGCGCACCAGGTTTTCCATCCACGGCAGCTCGATGCGCAGCACTTCGCGGTAAAGAAACAACAGCGCCGCCAACGCCTGGTTCTGGGTGCCCGCAGACACCCGGCCATCAGTGGCCAGCCGCGTCAGGAACGCCTCGACTTCCGCCTGCCCCATCTGGGCCGGATGGCGCTTGCCGCTGGCCAGAATGAAGCGCCGTATCCAACTGATATACGCCTGCTCGGTGCGTAGGCTGTAATGCCGACCCCGTAGACTGTCACGCACCTGATCGAGTAGCCGAAGCGGTGGAGGTGCTGGTACGCCATTGTTGTTAGGGGTGTATCTCATACGCCTGCGTCCTTGCTGGATAACACTGAAAGCATCCGCATGGTCGCGGCCGCTTGCTATCGTGCTATCCCGTGACCCCGGCTAGGATTTCCCCCGTTCACAAAGCGCCAACGATCGAAGATACTCCGTGCAACACCGCATTTCGGCGGTCCAATAGTTGTTAGGGCCCACAGCAAGCAACATGGCTACTGAACTTTATCCACTAACCACCGCCAAGCTCGATGAGCTCTCTCGCCCGACGAGCGAGAGAATCATGAAGTGATACACCCAGAGTTCCGTAGACACTCAAGACCCTCGTTGCGCATAGCGCCGTTCAAACTCTACAGGGGACAGGTCACCAGTTGAACCGTGGCGGCGGTTGGGGTTGTAGAACATCTCGATGTAGTCGAATACCTCGGCGCGTGCGGCGTCCTTAGTGGGATAAATCCGTCGCCTGATCCGCTCGCGTTTGAGCAGGCCGAAGAAGCTCTCCACGGGTGCGTTGTCGTGGCAGTTGCCACGCCGACTCATGCTGCACACCAAGCCATGGGACGCCAGGAAACTCTGCCAGTCATCGCTGGTGTAGACAGACCCTTGGTCCGAGTGAACCAGGCAACCAGCGTTGGGTTTGCGCCGCCACACCGCAGACAACAAGGCCTGCACGACCAACTCGGTGTCGGCCCGATCGCGCATCGCCCAGCCGACGACCTGCCTGGAAAACAGATCGATCACCACAGCCAGGTACATCCAGCCTTCGTGCGTGCGAATGAAGGTGAAATCACTCGCCCAGGCCATGTCCGGCTCAGTCACGTCGAACTGTCGGTCCAGCAGGTTGGCCGCCGCCTTGCACGGCATTCCGCCATGGAAGCGCGGTTTGCGACCATAGCCTACCTGGGCACGCAATCCCGCGGCGCGCATCAATCGATGCACACGATGGCGACTGCAACGCTCACCCAGATCGCGTAGGTCCTTGGCGATCTTGCGATGCCCATACACACTGCCGCTGGCCAGCCAGTGGTGCTTGATTAGTCCAAGCAACCGATCATCTTCCTTGGCACGCTCACTGTCGGGCGCCTTTAGCCACGCGTAGTATCCAGCCCGGTTCACCCGCAACACCCGGCACATCGCACACACCCTGAACTCCCCGCAGTGGGCTTGCATGAAGGCGTACTTTGCCTTTACCCCTTGGCAAAGTACGCGGCGGCCTTTTTTAGGATGTCGCGCTCCTCGGTCACTCGACGCAACTCGGCCTTCAGGCGCCGAACCTCGGCGCTCTGGTCCACCTCGGCGCGCTGTACCACGCCGGGCTTGCCGAACTTGCGCAACCAGGCGTACAGGCTGTGCGTCGTGACACCCAGCCGCTCGGCGACTTCTGCCACCTTGAACCCACGATCAGTCACTTGCCGGACCGCCTCGATCTTGAACTCATCCGTATACCGCTTGCTGCTCATAGACACCTCCGAATCGACCATTTTCCATGGCCATGAGATGTCTAGGAAACCCTGGGCGTATCAGTTGAACTCATGCGCAATTCGGGTATAGACCTACCCGCCACAAATAGAGACTGGGCAGCTAACGGCATTCCTCAACGCGGCACGCTCACAGGCGACGTTCCGTATTTCAAACATGGCTACGGCTGTTCGGTCAAACTGCCCAGTGGGGCGGTAGACTTCGACTTCGGTGAGCACGGAGAGACCCATGGCTTTGACCTTTGGCGACTGGCAAGCTTTGCTGGGCAAAAGCTTCCAGAGTACGGCTTCCGTACTGAGGCTGCTCTCAACGATTGCTTCAAAGCAGAGCTGGCGGCTGGCTCACTCGTGTATTCGGGATACATCCTTCACTACCTCGCGCATGCCGCCTAACAATTCGTTCAAGCCGATACCGCTTCGCGGCACGGCTTAACTCGGCCGTTAGGCGGTGATGGAGCAAACGCGTCGGTGGTTGCAGCTTCGGTGAGTCGACTGGCACGCATGCGGTCGGCTGCGGGCGGCAGTCACCGCCGTTACGGGTGCGGTGAGTCCGGTGCTTCGGTTCCTTCGTTGGGGGCGCGCTGCGCTCACTGCACTTGGCTTCGGTGGCACTATGCGTCGCTGCACACTGGGTAAGCTCCATCTCACAACCTGTGGTACACTCGGCTCAGGCGGCAGTGCTGGGGAGCAAAGTTGCAACATCTAACTTTTGCGGCCACTCACTGCCTGACAACTCATTCAAGCCGAAGCTGCTTCGCAACTCGGCTTAATTCACGCGTTAGGCCCTGGTGGAGCAAATGCGTTGTTGGTTGACGCTTCGGTGAGTTCGCAGGCGTGCATGCGGTTGGCTCCGGACAGCAGTCATCACCGTTGTTGGTTGCGGTAAGTTCGGTGCTTCGCCCTCGTACGTTGTTGCCGCGCTGCGCTCGTTGCACTTGGCTTCGGTCGCATCACGCACCGCGGCGTAGCTGGGCAAGCCCCATCCCGCAAGCTGTGGCACACTCGGGGCAGGCGGCAGTACTGGGGAGCAGGGTTGCAACGTCCAACTTCTGCGGCCACTCACTGCCTAACAACTCATTCAAGCCGAAGTTGCTTCGCAACTCGGCTTAATTCAAGCGTTAGACTGCACGGAGGCTTACTCGTGAACATGGTGATAGATCCAAACGACCCTGAGCTCGTACGTGAGATTGCCAGAAAGCACTGGGCGGCGATAAACCATGCTGCGGCTGCGGGTGGCGACCTAGCAGCAGCCTATCGGCCTCAGGAAGAGTTCCTTGACAAGTACATCCCGTCATTGCCACCCGATGTGGCCAAGATCGTTTCTGATGCATATACCCAAGAGAGCGTCGCCGAACTTGCTCAGTTCGCACGGATCACCGAAGGGAAAGCAAACAAGATCAAGCGGGCCGCGATAACGGCAAAGCGCGTAAAGACTAATGCGATTTTATTTGCGGTGGTAATAGTTGTGCTATTGCTTCTAAAGATCGCATCCACGAAGGGTGCGATCTAACAATTCCTTCAAACTGACGCCGCTTCGCGGCGCGGCTTAATTCAAGCGTTAGGGCCTACATGAAACGTATGCTGCGATTCGGACTTTGCATGGGAGGCGCCTGGATCATAGCCGCGGCCCTGTCGCTCGGCACGTACTTTGCTTATTGGCCATCCCGCTGGAACATAACGACTCCAGACACCATTCTTTGGATTGGCCTTTCAGGTGTATCCTTCACAAGTCTTCTGCCAATACTCACGTTGGGTGGCTTGAGTATTCGCAAGATTCCAAATTCAGCCACATGCGCTTTTATTCCCACTGCCTAGCTGTTGGCAATCTGCGTTATTCGCATATCCAATCCATGGCGCTACTATGGCGCCTTCCCCGCCTGGATGCTCTACGGGGACTTCCTTCAACCTCTCCCCGTGGCCTTGGCGTGCGGCTTAACTTTCGGCTTGCTAGCCCGTCGTCTAGTGGGCCCTAACATTTCAGTCAAGCCGATGCCGCTTCGCGGCATGGCTTGACTCATGCGTTAGCTCCCAGAAGTGCATCGGTCTATACTGCCCCTATGAGCAAGCCCAGACCCGATTTCCTCAAGCTCTCCATAGCCGAGCGTATCCAGCTTGCGGAAGACATTTGGGACAGTATTGCTGCTGAGAGTCCGGAGTCTGCGACGTTGACACCTGCCCAGCTCCAGGCAGTGCAGGCTCGGTTGCAAGAGCATGACCTGGATCCGGCGACTGCGGTGCCCTGGGATCAGGTCCGCGCTGAGCTTTTCCAGCGCAATCACTAATGCGTGTCTTATTTCGGCCTCAAGCCAGGACTGAGGCTCTTGAGGCGCAGGCCTGGTATGAGTCTCGCGCTGCTGGACTTGGCTTGGAATTTGCTCGGGCTTTGGATGCTGCTGTGGCCGCAGCTGTAAGAAGCCCAGAGACGTTCGAGGCTGTTGCCGGTAACTGTCGGCGGGTTTTGTTGCGCAGGTTTCCGTTCTCACTGGTTTATCGGGTTCACGGTGATGAGTTTCTTGTCGTTGCGGTGTTCCATCATCGGCGTGATCCATCAGCACTGGTCCGTCGCGCTGGAGGCTAATAATTCGTTCAAGCCAGACCCACCTTGCGGAATGGCTTATTGAGGCGTGAGGGCGCACATGAAGATTACTTGGCGAGAGCTGAGAGTAGACCTGTCAGGCCAGGCACCTGATGCCCTGATGACCGAGTAGCGCTGGCTTGTCTCTGAGGCTCTGTCGCTTTGGATGGTTTCAACCGCAGACCTCTAGTTTTAGTTAGTACGGAAATGCGAGGAATCGACACCGGGACAACCCTTGGTGAGGCCTAAGTTTATCGAGGCCCGGCCGCCGGGCAGTTGACATCCCAACAAACCCGCAGCAATCTCTACCTCAAGGAGCGTAGAAACTCCTCGAACAGCGGTACCCACCTCCGTCAAACCGGTGGGTTTTTTGTGCCTGCAGATTCTTGCGGGGGCAGCCGACGCGATGCTCTGCGTCGGGAGGGCGGCTAATACAAGACCCCTCGGGGAAATACGCCCGCCGACTGTTCGCGGTTTCTAACCTCCCGACATCCCGTCGCCACCCGGCGGCGGGGCCTGTTGGTCAAGGAGGGCTTTGCCATGCGTCGATCCCCATCCCCACCCCGTCCTACGTCGGGGCGCAAGCGCGCCACGGTGCCGCCGCCTACCGAGATCGGCTGGCGCACGCTCGATCCTTCGATCCCGCCACGGGTGTACGCCGAGCGCGCGCCGATCCCCGAGCCACGCGGCGAGCCACGCACGCCGCGGCCAGGGCATCCACGCGCCCCGCACCACTGCACCATCGGCTACGGCTACTACCCGGCCAGCAACCACCGCATCCCCACCCTGCGCTTGCGCGGACGTTGGCTGGAACAACTGGGCTTTGCCATCGGCAGCAAGGTGCAGATCCGCCTGCGCAACGGCGAGCTGGTGGTCAGTGTGGTACCTACGGATTAACCAGGCGTGCCGTGCACGTAACGCAGACGTACAGCGTCACATTGAGCACATCGAGGATGTTGCGTTTGTCGCACATGTCGCACATGTCCCGCATCATGCACACTCGCCGCTACGCCCTGAGAAATCGATAGCATTCACGGTGCGTGGTGTAACCCAGCACATTCCGGCTGCGGTGGCTGCATTGAATGGTCATTCGACCTGAGCCGCGCTGACATTTCAGTTTGTCCGGATCTTGCCCACCACTCTTTCCCTCACGCCATATCGCCAAGGACAGCATGTTCTCCATCTTCAAGAAGAAAGCCGCTGCATTATTGAGTGTTCAAGCCAATGGACGCGAGCTGTGTCGGATCAGCCAAAGCGATCTTCCATGCGAGATCAAACCGTGTGTGTGGTTGGAAGCCGATAGCATCCTGGAGTTTGTCGATTCGACAGGAGACGTGCACCGACATGAACTCGGTGCCGCATCTGGGTGGTTCCACTTTTCCATTCGGGTGCACGCCAACCTGGGTTGCCAGGCGGACTGCGTCATTTCCCAGACCGAGCAGCTCGACCCCGATGCGTTTGCCACGGGCAAGGCAGTGGGGATCCGGTTTCAGCCGTTCTTCCTGCCGGGTGCGGCCATTTCCAACGCTGCCCTTGCAGGCAAGGGGCTGTTTGCGAGGGGGCTGCATTTCAGCGGACTTGTCACCAGCAGCAACGTGCTGCTTTCCTGCGAGTGCGAGCACTGCAAGCGCTAGTTCCTGATCCGCTCCTACCATGCCGGCTTCAGCGAGGCGGGTTACTTCTATTCCGGGTCCGGCAGCTACACCATCACCGTCGACAGCCAGTTGCCCGGCAGCCCCGCAGCGCTGTCCGAGCCCGATGCCCAGGCGCTTGCTGCGCTGGAACAGGCACTGCCCTTGGCGCCGGACGGGTCCAGCTACGCCTACCTCAATCCGTTTCGCTGCCCGCATTGTTCCAAGCCTTACATCGATTTTGAGGCGAACCCGGGGCTGCGGCCGAATGAGTACTACGGAAATTATTTTGAGGGTTCAACGCTGTTGCGCTACGTCCCTGAGCCTGTTTAGCGCCAGTGGGCTGAGCCATGCCGCTTCAGCCGGTCCGCACGCCTACTGTGGGGTGCTTGCTTCGCGCTAAGATCGAACGATGAACGCTAAATTCCTTCTGATTGCACTGCTGCTTGGTACCTCTGCGTCGGCGCAAGATATTTCACCGGCCACCACGCGTGAGGTTAGTCAGCTTTTCAAGGTCCTGGCGCAATCGAACTGCGAGTTCTCGCGCAATGGGGTGTGGTACGCGGCGCCGAAAGCCAGCGAACATTTGCAACGCAAGTACGCGTACCTGCAGAAGAAGGGACTGGTGACTTCCACCGAGTCATTCATCGAACTTGCCGCCACCAAGAGCAGCATGTCGGGCACGCCGTATCAGGTACGTTGCGGGAACGCTGCGCCGGTATCCAGCCAATCCTGGTTCACTGGCAAGCTGCGAGAGTTGCGCAAGTAATCGGCAGGCGTCGGCATCAGGCCTGCGCTGCAGCATCTGCGTTGCGGGCTCGCCTGCTGTAGGCGCTGGCAGCTACTACTGGATCGCTTCTGTGGACCGGCCGGCCGAAATTGCTGGTTGCATCGATCGGTGCTGGAAAGGCCGGCGTCAGCACCGGCGATCGGGCAAGATCAGCCGCGGCACTATCGCGCGCCAACGAGAGGCCAGCGTTGATCAGGCAACGCGTAGCCTCTGCACGACAGCAGCGCGGCCATCGAAGCCATCCGCCACAAACGCACTCACCGCATCTTGCAGCTGCGCGGCATGGTCGCCCATGGCGCGTGCGGCGGCGCTGGCGTCCTGCATGCGGGTGACGCCGTCGCGCATGTCGGTATCAACGCCGGTAAGGGTGTGATGCACCTGTGCGATGCTGCCGGCTTCCTGTTGCGAGGCCGCCGCGATCTTGCTGAGCGTGCTGCTGACCTGGCCGATGGTGGCGACGATGTGCTGCATGCCCTCGCCTGCGTGGCGGACTTGTTGTACACCGGCTTGCATCTGCGTGACCGATTCGCCGATGAGTGTCTTGATCTGGCTGGCCGCGGTGGACGAGCGTAGCGCCAGCGCGCGCACTTCGCTGGCAACGACCGCAAAGCCGCGGCCTTCTTCGCCAGCGCGTGCGGCTTCGACGGCGGCATTCAGAGCCAGGATATTGGTCTGGAAGGCGATGCCGTCGATGACCGAGACGATGTCCTGGATGCGAAGCGAGGCCTGCTCCATCTGCTGCATGGTGCCCATCGCCTGGTGCATGGTGTCGCCACCGCTGCGCGCGGCCTCGGATGCGGCGGCGGTGAGTTTGTCGGCGTCTGCGGCCTGTGCGGTGTGCTGCTGCATGGTGCCGAGCACGGCCTGCACCTGGGTGGCAGTGCGACCCAAGGTGGCCGAATGGCGCTGCACTTGCTGTTCCAGCGCATCGTTGCGGGTGAGGATGTGGCCGGCGGCGTGATTGATGGCGGTACTGGAGCTACGGATCTGCGCAATGATGCGGGCGAGTTCGTCGGCGGTGGCATTGGCATCGCGCTTCATCTGTTCGAACACGCCTTCGCACTGGCGATCGATGCGTTGCGAGAGATCGCCGCGCGACATCGCGGCCAGCATCTGGCGCATGTCCCGCAGGCTGTCGTCGGTGATGGTGAGAAATTGATTGACGCCATCGGCCAATTGGCCGAGCGTGCCGCCCTTGGCGTGCCCCTGCAGACGGGCGCAGAGCTCGCCACGCGTGGCGTGTGCAATGACGGTGGCCAGCTGTTCTTCCAGCGCCAGCTCCTGGGTGCGGTCTTGCCATTCCACCACCACGCCCAGCGAGGCGCCGTCGTGATCGCGGACGGGGGTGATGTTTTCCTGCAGCTGCAACGCAGCCAGCGCGCGCGTTCTGCTGGTGCCGGCGTCATGCCGCAACTGCACGGCATCGGCGAGCGCGGTGTGCAGTACGTTGCTGTCGACTTGCGTGCTCAGTTGCTGGAACGATTGATTGCGGTAGATGGCGGTGCCCTGCCCGTCGACGATGGCCACGGCCATGGCCGATGCATCCAGCGCCAGACGGATGCGTCGGTTTTCCAGCAGCAGGTGCTGTTGCTGTGCGGTGCGCTCTTCCACCTGCACGCTCATGCGCACCAATGCCTGCGCCAGCGATCCGCTGCGGAAGGTCTGCCGCAGGATCGCCGGTGGCAAGGTGGCGCCGGCTGCCAGCGTGTCGGCCAGTTCGGCCAGCGCTTCGGCTTCGTGATCAAGCGCATCGACCTGGCGCCGCAACTGGACCGCCATGACGCAGACGAAGGCGGTTTCCACGATCACATAGCCGGCGTGCAACACCACGATGCCGAAGCCGCTGCCCATGGTGAACGCCTGCACCGGCATGCCGCGCGATTGCAGCCAATAGAACGCCAGGTGATGCACGGCGATGGCGCAGGCGGCGACCACCACTGGCAGCCAGTCGCGGTAATAGAGCAGCAGCGCCAGGATCACGAAGACGCCGAAGTGCATTTCCACCAGGCCATGCGCTTGCTGGATGGTGGCCGCGACCAGGGCCATCAGCACCAGCGCACTGGTGATGCGGGTCAGGCGCGTGCCGGGGTTGGCGTGCACTTGCCAGGCCATCAGCACCAGGCTGGGCAGCGTCACTGCCAGGAACGTGGTCCATTGGCCCTGGCTCCATGCCAGCGCCAGCGAGCCGGCGCTCTGCAGCGCGGCAAGCCACAGAAACAGACGGTCGGCCTTGATCGCCAGGCGCGTGGCGTAGTTGGAGCTCGGCGGCGCCGATGCGGGCAGTTCCATCATGACAGCGACTCCACGGCACATGGACAAGGGAAAGCCAACGCGGCACTCGGGGTGCGCGCCAGTACGTTGGGAAGCCAGCGCGACCAATCCGCCGCACCGGCCGTGCCGCACACGGCGCCGCCATCGGCCGGGCCGGCGTAGCGCGGTTGGCCGTCAGCGCCGAGCAACCACACCGAATAGCCGCTACCGCGCAGTGCGGGGCTGTCGAGCAGGCGCACCTGGCCGCCGCGGGCGCGCACTGCGCTGCTGAGCATGGCCCAGGCGCGATCGCTTGCAAGATCCGCGCAGGTGCAGGCACCTGCGACGCCGATCAGCATCGGCGCCGGCTGGGCCGCTGGCAGGCTGGCCTGGACCTGCGCCCAGGCGCTGACCAGATCACCTGCGTGCGCGCGTGGCGTTGTCCACGCCACCACGATCCAGCCACACCACAGCGCAAGCAGGGCGGCGCCCAGGGTGCGGCGCGATGCAGGAGAGATGCTGCCGAACAAGGGCATGGCGCGGGGTTCGCGAGAGAAGGTGAGCCCTTATCGGATGCGACCTGCTGCGCTTGAGGCGGCTTGCGATCGAAATTTACGATGGCGGCGATAGCCAAAGACGTTTTTGTTGCGGGACAAGGCTTCTATGAGCTGCCGGCACTATTTGCACTCAGCACTGCGTTTAGCCAAAACGGGTATTTGTGAGCGCGCCTTCACGTTTTGCGGCGACGGGCATCGGACAGCGGAGTGATCGCTGGTGACACGATGCCCTCACGCGCTGACCAGCTTTGATCAACGGGCTGGGAAAGCGGCATCGGAAACTTGCAAGATGTAGCGGAGGCTGCCCAGCGCAAGCTCATCGGTCGCCGGGCCGCCTATCCAGCGCACCAGCCCAGTGGTTGTCGCGCTGTCAGCCCGGCGAGCGGCAATCGACCGGGCGCGTAGCGCGCACCTGTGCACTTGAGGCGTCCCTGCGTGCGCGCTCCACCCCAGACACGGCTGCGCCTATGCCATCGCTTCTTCGGGGTCCATTGCCACGAGCGCCTGTTGCGCGCGGTCGAAGCGCTCGCGGGCGGCGCGGATGCTGGCGTGGTGTTCGCCGGCCCAGTTGAGCAATTGCGAGACCGGGCCGAGCAGTGCGATGCCCAGCTTGGACAGCGCATATTCCACGCTGGGCGGTTTGGTGGCGTAGACCTTGCGGGTGATCATGCCGTTGCGCTCGAGGTTGCGCAGGGTCTGGGTCAGCATGCGCTTGGAGATGTCCGGCACGGCGCGCTGGATGGCGCTGAAACGCGACGGCCCGGGGATCAGCGTCAACAGGATCAGCAAGGTCCACTTGTCACCGATCTGGTCGAGCACATCGCGCACGGGGCACTTGGTAGCGTCGAAGGGACCTTCAAGAGAAGGCGGCGGCGGGAACAAGGCAATCGCATTCACGGGGGTATCTCTCAGTAACCAGGAGGAGGAAAACTGCCTCCTTGCGGAGGCCCGGGCGGCGCTGACACTATGCTGGCGGACAACACGGTCTAAATAGTAGACCAAATCTCTTATACAACCCTATCGGAGCACACCATGGCATCTGCATCCCCCCTGATTCTTGTCACCGGCGCCAGCGGGCAGCTGGGTGCGTTGGTTGTCGAAGCGCTGCTTGAACGCGTGCCCGCCAGCCGCATCGTAGCAACGGCCCGCGATACCGCGTCACTTGCCGAGTTCGCAAAACGCGACATCGCGGTGCGTCGGGCCGACTATGCAGACCCGCAGAGCCTGGATGCGGCCTTTGCCGGCGTTGGCCGGGTGTTGCTGGTGTCGTCCAACGCGGTGGGCGCGCGCGTGCCGCAGCATCGCAACGTGATCGAGGCGGCCAAGCGCGCCGGGGTGGAGCTGCTCGCCTACACCAGCGTGTTGCATGCCGAGACCAGCACGCTGTCGCTGGCCGACGAGCACGTGGCCACCGAAGCGCTGCTGCGCGAGAGCGGCGTGCCGCATGTGCTGCTGCGCAACGGCTGGTACACCGAGAACTACACCGGCTCGATCGCGGCTGAAGTGGAGCACGGCGCGGTGATCGGCAGCTCCGGCGAGGGCAGGATCAGCGCCGCCACGCGTGCCGACTATGCGGCGGCAGCGGCAGCGGTGCTGGCCTCGGAGGCGCCGCAGGCCGGGCAGGTGTACGAGCTGGCCGGCGATACCGCCTTCAGCATGGCCGAGTACGCCGCCGAAGTGGCGCAGCAGTCGGGCAAGCCGGTGGCCTACCACGACCTGCCGGAAGCCGATTACGCGGCGGCGCTGGTGCAGATCGGCCTGCCGGCCGGCTTCGCCCAGGTGCTGGCGCAGTGCTCTGCGTCCTCACGCGGTGGCAGCCTGTTCGACGACAGCCGCACCCTGAGCGGGCTGATCGGCCGCCCCACCACCCCGCTGCGCGACGCAGTGGCGGCGGCGCTGGCCGCACGCTGAGTCGCGTTGGCGGCCACTGCGTTGCCGACGGTCTCGACACGCAGTGGCTTGCTCTGTTTCGATGGCATTCGCCGTGATCGTTCGCGATCACGGCGAGCTGCGTGGTCTTCACTACCTGCAGCTGGCTTCCCCCGGTCGTCGGGCATCCAGTGCACGCCCGTGCGCGTCTTGTCCGGCAACATCTTGCTGTGATCATGCCGAAGCGGCACTGGTTATCTGAAGGTTGCGGGCGAATGCACAGCCCGGAAAACAGGCGTGCTGCAATTGTGGCGTTGCGCAGGGCGGCAGCACCGTACCGATGTCGCGCTTCTCTGCTGGCCCTGCTCGCCGCTGCGCGATGACGGCGCAGGCGCCCTCCCTCGTCCCACCAGCTGCCCCGGCGCGTTCTGCACGCGGCACCGCGTAGCCATGCCTACGACATCGTCTGACCATGCGCGCTCGCTCTCATGCCGTTCCGGCGGGCTCGCGTGCACCGCCCGGCCCGGCCCCGGCAACCCGCGCGCAGCTGGGCTCGTCTCACGCCGGTCGCATAACTGCCATCGCTCCGACACGACGGTGACACAAGGGCCGCGATGGGCCGGCCTGCCGATGTCACCAAACTGACATCAAATCTAAATATAACTACTGCCCTTGCCGCTACGTCAGGACGACCGGCGCCCTGGCAGGCGCTTCCATGCTGCGCAGCGCCTTTCGGGCAGCGCCGGCGCGACGCAGCCGCCGACCCGTTTCCCCTTGCACGAGCCGGACCAATGAAAAAACGCAATCTCGCCACCGTCCTGTGCGCGCTCAGCGCCACCGCCAGCGGCAGCACGCTGGCCGCCGAGCTGGAGCTGTACGTGGACCGCAAGACCAAGCAGATCTTCGCCGAGCCGGCGCCGGGCCGCGACAAGCTGGGCAAGTTCGTGCAGGTGGACGAGAACGGCAAGCTGCCGGCGTCGGCGATGCCCGCCGCCCCCGCACAGCCACTGCCGCCCGCGCCGGGCGCCACCACACCGGCCGATACCGCCGTTGCCCAGGCTGCCCCCGCCCCGGTCCCGGCGCCCGCACCGGCCAAGGCCAGCGATGCCGGCAAGAAGTGGTACGACAAGCTCAGCCTGCGTGGCTACACCCAGATCCGCTACAACCAGGGCATTGGCGGCGATGCGCAGGACCTGCGCGCGCCGGGCGACCGCTTCATCGGCAACGACCAGAGCCTGGGCATCCGGCGCGCGCGCCTGGTGTTGAGCGGCGATCTCAACGAGCATGTTTCGCTGTATTTCCAGCCGGACTTTGCGAGCACGCCGGCGGGCACCAACACCACCAACTTCGCGCAGCTGCGCGATGCCTACGCCGACATCTTCTTCGACAAGAAGCGCGAGTACCGCGTGCGTGTGGGCCAGTCGAAGATGCCGTACGGCTGGGAAAACCTGCAGTCCAGCCAGAACCGCCTCACCCTGGACCGCGCCGATGCGCTCAACTCCGGCCTGCGCGACGAACGCGATATCGGTGCGGTGTTCTATTACAGCCCCACCGTGGCCAAGGGCCGCTTCCAGGACCTGGTCAAATCCGGTCTGAAGGGCTCGGGCGACTATGGCGTGTTGGGTGCGGGCGTATACAACGGCCAGGGCGCCAACCGCGCCGAGCGTAACGACAGCATGCATGCGGTGGTGCATGCCACCTACCCGTTCAAGTTCGCCAACGGGCAGTACCTGGAAGTGGGCGCCGATGCGTACAGCGGGCGCTTTGTGCCGACCGCGGCGGCAGTGAACATCGGCGGGCGCAACTTCACTCCGGCCATCACCGACCCCAACGGCTACACCGACCAGCGCGTGGCCGCACACATCATTTATTATCCGCAGCCGTTCGGCCTGCAGGCCGAGTGGACGGTGGGACGCGGCCCGGAACTGGATGTGGAACAGCGCCGCATCCGCACCCGCTCGCTGAGCGGCGGCTACGTGCAGGCGATGTACAAGCACGATGGCAACTACGGCACCTTGCTGCCCTACCTCAAATGGCAGACCTACCGTGGCGGCTCCAAGTTCGATACCAACGCCCCGCGCATGCGCCTGGACGAAGTGGAAGCCGGTATCGAGTGGCAGCCGATGGACGCGCTGGAGCTGGTGTTTGCCTATTCGAAGATGAAGCGCACCGACGTCACCACCGCGCCGTACCCGGTGGTGGAGGGCGATCTGCTGCGGCTGCAGTTGCAGGTCAATTATTGATCCCTGCAACTCGATGGAAAACGAAAAAGCCCCCGCTTGCGGGGGGCTTTCTTGTGCCGCTGGTCCTTAAGCCGACAACTCTCCGCGCACGATCTGCGCGCCTGCGCTAAGCGCACTGAGTTTGCCGCGTGCGACATGCCGGGCGAGCGGCGCCATGCCGCAGTTGGTGGACGGGTAGAGCTTGTCGGCATCGACGAACCGCAGCGCCTTGCGCAAGGTCTCGGCCACTTCCTGCGGCGTCTCGATCGTGGTGCTTGCCACGTCGATGGCGCCGACCATCACCTTCTTGCCGCGCACCAGTTCGATCAGATCGATCGGCACGTGCGAGTTGTGGCACTCCAGCGAAATGATGTCGAGCGAGGATGTCTGAAGCTTGGGGAACGACTCTTCGTACTGGCGCCACTCCGAGCCCAGGGTCTGCTTCCAGTCGGTATTGGCCTTGATGCCGTAGCCGTAACAGATGTGCACGGCAGTCTCGCAGGTGAGCCCTTCCACCGCACGCTCCAGGGTGGCGACGCCCCAGTCGTTGACCTCGTCGAAGAACACGTTGAAGGCCGGCTCGTCGAACTGGATGATGTCCACGCCGGCCGCTTCCAGTTCCCTGGCCTCCTGGTTGAGGATCTTGGCAAATTCCCAGGCGAGCTTTTCGCGGCTCTTGTAGTGTGCGTCAAAGAGCGTGTCGATCATGGTCATGGGGCCCGGCAGCGCCCACTTGATGGGCTGACGGGTTTGCTGGCGCAGGAATTTGGCATCGTCCACGAACACGGATTTGGGCCGGCTCACCGCGCCAACCACGGTCGGTACGCTCGCGTCGTAGCGGTCGCGAATCCTGACCGTTTCGCGCTTTTCGAAATCGACACCGCTGAGGTGTTCGATGAAGGTGGTGACGAAATGCTGGCGGGTCTGTTCGCCGTCGCTCACGATGTCGATGCCGGCGTGTTGCTGTTCCTGCAGCGACAGGCGCAAGGCGTCCTGCTTGCCTTCGATCAGTGCGGCGTCCTGCAGTTTCCAGGGCGACCAGAGTGTCTCCGGCTGCGCAAGCCAGGACGGCTTGGGCAGGCTACCGGCGGTTGAGGTGGGGAGCAGCTTCGTCATGATGTTGGTGTCTTGTAGGCGTGGTGATCAGGAGGCGTGGCGGGAGGCCCATTGCGCGAGCAGGTTGCCGTAGGGCCGGATGAAGTGCTCTTGGGTGAACCTGCCCTGGGTCACGGCGAGGCGGCTGCGCTCTTCGCGGTCGTAGACGATCTGGGTGGACGAATAATCCTGGTGTTTCAGGCTGGGCTGATAGATCGCCCCCGCCGCGGAATTGGCGTTGTAGATTTCCGGCCGGTAGATCTTCTGGAAGGTTTCCATGGTGCTGATGGTGCCGATCAGCTCCAGGTTGCCGTAGTCGCTCAGCAGGTCGCCGACAAAATAGAACGCCAAGGGCGCGACGCTGCCGGGCGGCATGAAATAGCGCACTTTCAGGCCCATTTTCGCGAAATACCGGTCCGTCAACGAGCCCTCGTCCTGGCTGTATTCAATACCCAGGATGGGGTGCTGGTTTCCGGTGCGGTGGTAGGTCCTGCTGCTGGAGACGCTGATGCAGATGACCGGTGGCTTGTCGAAGCGCGCGGTGTAGGCATCCGAGTGCAGGAACTGCTTGAACAGCGTGCCGTGCAGGCTGCCGAAGTCCTCCGGGATGGCGAAGCCGGTGGCGTCCTGATTGTGTGCGGGCAGCAGGATGCTGAAATCGTAGTCGCGCACGTAGGACGAAAAATTGTTGCCCGCAATGCCGTCGATATGCGCGCCGGTGTGTTGGTCGACGATGGTGGGCTTCAAGATTTCGATCAACGGAAACGCATCGCCCGCTGCGTTGCTGTCGATGTGCATCTCGGCAGAGATGATCTCCAGCGCGACGCCATAGCGGTCACGCGTGGGGTTGTCCCAGTGCGCCAGGTCGTTGAAGCGGTTGTTGATCATCGCCAATGTGTTGCGCAGGTTCTCCCGACGACGCTCGCCTCTGGCCAGGTTGGCGAAGTTGGTGGTGTTGCGCGTGTTGGCCGCGGGTTGATAGTCCTCGTCGAAGCGGAGGCTCTTGATGGTGAAGGTGAATTGCTGAGTCATTGCAACTGACGCCTTGATTCGTTGGATGAGACGCGCGCTCTGCGGCGCAGCGGTGGGTGTCGGATGAATGCGTTCCCGGCCTGCGGATGTGCGGGCGGGCACCAATGGCTCCTGCCGCAGATGACCGCCGTGGAGCGGATGCCGCTCAGGCTCAGGCGGCGGCCACCGTGGTTGCGGCGCCGGGGCTTGCGGGCCGCGTCAGTGCGATCAGTGGCAGTGCGCGCTGCACCGCCAGGCTGGCGCGCTCGGCCAGCGCCTCGTTGTGCACGCGGTAATCCAGAAAGTCGCGGTCGGTGGCGTAGACGCCCAGCGGCAACGTGCGTGCCTGGAAGAAACTGAAAAGCGGCCGCAGTTGGTGGTCGATCACCAGCGCATGGCGTTCGCTGCCGCCGGTGGCCGCCAGCAGCACCGGGGTGTCGACCAGGGCATCCTGATGGATGAAATCGAAGAAATGCTTGAACAGCCCGGTAAACGAGCCGCGATACACCGGTGTGGCCACCACCAGCACGTCGGCCTGCTCCACGGCGGCAAGTTCCTGCTCTACCGTGTCATGCAACTGCGAGCGCCACAGCGCGCCGGCAAAGTGCGGTGCCAGGGCGCCGAGTTCGACCAGATGCTGTTCGCACGGCACCGCTTCGCCGATCAGGGCCATCAGGTGTTGCGCCAGGGCAGCGGCCTTGGAGGGGCGTTGCAGGCCACCGGAGACGGCAACGACGCGGAGCGGATGTGGCGGGTGTGCAGTCATGGGGGGTGACCTGAGCAGTGGGAGGCGCGTGGCGCCGTCGGAGGGGGCCCGCCTGTGCAGACATCTGGCTGCGGGCGGGTTCCGAAGCGGGCGAGCGACGACGATCCCGATGCTAGGGGTCGCATTCAATGAAGTAAAATGGTGTTATTTCAACAATCCATGAATTCGGATCATCTGAATGCTTGAGCGCATCCATCTCACCATCGTCCAGCAGGTCGAGCAGCAAGGGTCGTTGACCGCTGCGGCGGGCGTGTTGAACCTGACCCAGTCGGCGCTGAGCCACAGCATGAAAAAGCTGGAGCAGCAGTTGGGCACCGACATCTGGCTGCGCGAAGGGCGCAGCCTGCGCCTGACCCAGGCCGGCCAGTACCTGCTGGCGGTGGCGAACCGGGTGCTGCCGCAGCTGGATCTGGCCGAAGAGCGCCTGGGGCAGTTTGCGCAGGGCGAACGCGGTGCGCTGCGTATCGGCATGGAGTGCCATCCGTGCTACCAGTGGCTGCTCAAGCTGGTGGCGCCGTATCTGGCCACCTGGCCGGACGTGGATGTGGATGTGAAGCAGAAGTTCCAGTTCGGCGGCATCGGCGCGCTGTTCGGCTACGAGATCGATCTGCTGGTCACGCCGGACCCGTTGTTCAAACCGGGGCTGCGGTTCGAGCCGGTGTTCGACTACGAGCAGGTGCTGGTCGTGGCCAAGGGTCATGCCTTGGCATCGGCGGCCTACGTCAAGCCACAGCAGCTGACCCGCGAGGTGCTCATCAGCTACCCGGTGGACCTGGAGCGGCTGGACATCTACAGCCAGTTCCTGCTGCCGGCCGGTGTCACGCCACGGCGCCACAAGGCCATCGAAACCACCGACATCATGATGCAGATGGTGGCCAGCGGCCGCGGCGTGGCCGCCATGCCGCGCTGGCTGGTGGAGGAGTACGCGGCCAGGATGGAGGTGGTGCCGGTGCGGCTGGGTGCGCGCGGCATCCCCAAGCAGATCTACCTGGGCGCACGCGAGGCCGATATCACCGTCGACTATCTGCGCGCCTTTATCGAACTGGCGCGCCAGCCTGCCAATGCCACCGCTGACGCACCGGCGGCCACCTGATGCGCGCCACTGGCCTGTGCACGCCACCTGGGTCGCCCGGCGGCTACGCCGCGATGTGCTGCGTTGCTGCAGCGCGCCGCACTCTGGTGCGTTGATGAAGGCCATGCCGATGCCCGGCCTTCGGTCATCAGTGCGGACATGCCTGCGCCACTCCATCAAAGAACGGAACGCCTGTTGATGCATCCAGCCACGCCCAGGCCCGCCAGCACACTGACCGATGCCTATTCGCTGGAGGTGGGCGCACACGACATTGCCGCGTTGTCTGCGGTGGCACCGCGGATCGTGCCTGGCACCCTCATTGCCATCCCGTCGCTGCCCGGCCAGGACGACGCGACGCGGTTGGCTGCCGCACAGCGGGTGCGCGGGCTTGGCTTTGCGCCCATGCCCCACCTGTCCGCGCGTCGCATCGCCTCACGGGACGCGCTGCAGGCCTTTGTCGGGCGCGCCGTCGATGACGCCGGCGTTGCGCACTGCCTGGTGGTTGCAGGCGATCCGTCGTTACCGCTCGGGCCGTTTCCGGACAGCCTGGCGCTGATCACGACAGGCGTATTCGAGCGCGCAGGCATCAAGACCATTGCCGTGGCGGGACATCCGGAAGGACATCCGGCCATGCATGCAGACGATCGATGGGCGGTGCTGCAACGCAAGTGTCGCAGCATCGCCGAGCGCGGCATGGCGCCCCTGATCGTCACCCAGTTCGCGTTCGATGCCGACCTGGTGCTGACCTGGTTGAACGCGCTGCGCGCGCATGGCATCGAAGCTCCGGTACGCGTGGGCGTGCCTGGTCCTGCCGGCGTTGCGGTGCTTGCGCGCTATGCCGCACGCTGCGGTGTGGGCGCGAGCGCAGCGATGCTGTCCAAGTACGGCATCTCGCTCGGCAAGCTGTTGGGGACCGCAGGGCCGGACCACTTTGTCGATCGCCTCGCGGCAGGTCTGACGCCAGCGCACGGCGATGTGCGCCTGCACATGTTTCCGTTCGGCGGCATCGCACGGTCGCTCGCGTGGGCCGAGCACTACCGCTCCTGCACGGCGCTTGCCGCGGCCACCGATCTGCCGACGACCTAAACAGATGGTGCCCGCCCACCGGTGCCGCGCACGCTCGCCGGTTCGGCGCTCAGCAGCCGCCCTGGGCGGCAGATCGATCGGCAAAAACAGGGCGAACGTGGGCGTGTCCGCGACCGGAATCACAGAACGTACTATTTGATTCTGGTGTTTTTCTGCTGCACGCGTGAGGTGTTGCAGCGCACAGCAGGCTTGTCATACGCGCGGGGTATAACCATCGGCGAGTCGCGGCGAGGGGGCGCTGCATCCGATGCCGTTGCTGCGCGCGATGGCATTGCATCCGCAACGTCCAAGGAGAGATGTCGCCATGCCCAAGCCCTCGTTGTTGTCCGTGATGTGCACCCTGTCGCTGGTCTCGCTGCCGCTGGCGGCGGCCGAGCTGCAACCCAAACTGCTTGCCGGCCCACCGGAGGAATTCGCGCAGATGCGCGCGCCCGATCCGGCCGAGTCGGCGATCCTGTCCAAGAGCGCCCTGTTGCCGGTGGAGCTGGCGCCGGCCGGTAACGCCGCACGCTGGCAGGGCACGCTGCCGGTGGAAAACGGCCGCCTGCGTTTCATGGTGCTGGCCGGCGAGCAGGCCTGGGATGCCGCCGTGGCGGCACCACGTGTTGCCGGCGCACGCGCCGCTGCCGCGCCGCAGGTGCAGGCACAGCGCACATTGCTGGGCACCGCCGAGAGCGGCGCCAGCGGCATGCGCTACGCGGTGGAATCTGCACAGAACGGCAACTGGTCGCTGACCCTGCAATCGGCCTCGCCGGTGGCGCAGCGCGGGTATGTGCTGATGGAAGGCGATGCACGCACGCAGCTGGCATCGTACCCGCGTGACCGCCAGCAGCTGGTGGGCAAGTCGCTGACGCTCAATGCGATGCTCAGCGGCAGCGATGCACGTGGCACCACCTTGCTCGCCGGCCAGGCGGGGCAGATCGACGACGCCAGCCTGCGGGTGATCGATCCGCAAGGCGCGGTGCGGGTCCTGCCGATGGCCGACGACGGCGCACACAACGATGGCGCTGCCGGCGACGGCGTGTATGGCGGGAGCTTCCAGCCAGGCCGCGAGGGCACCTGGATTGCGCAGGTCATCGTGCGCGGCCACGATCAGGCCGGGCAGCCGTTCGTGCGGACCAGCGAGCACGTGATGCCGGTGCTGGATACCTCGCTGCGCTTGCTGGGCAATGCGCTCAGCGCACGCGCGACCGACGGTACCCGGCTGACACTGGCATTGCCGGTGGCGGCACGCGGCAATGCACCGTCGCACTATCGCGTGTTCGGCCAGGTCTGGGGCACCGATGCCAAGGGCAAGGACGTGCCGGTGGCGTGGATCGGCGGCATGCTCACGCCGCAGCAGGGGCAGCTGCCGCTGAGCCTGGACGAGCGCTGGATCGCACGTGCGGGCGCGCGCGCACCGTTCTCGCTGCGTGGGCTGCGCATCGAAGACCCGGACCATTACATCCCGTTGGTGCAGGCCGGCACTTTGCCGTTGCAGCTGCCCGCATTGCGGCGCGCCAGCATCGCGCGGGCCACCGGCGGCATCGACGAAAGCATGCGCATGGGCCCGCGCCCGACTGCGCTGGCCAGTGCCGCCGCGATGGCGCAGCCGCAGGCGGCCGGCTCGCAGCTGGTGCTGGTGCACGGCTACTGCTCCAACGGCGTGTGGCCACAGGCGCAGTTCACCAATGCGTCCACGTTCCTGGACGCCAAGCAGAACCGCAGCAACGACCAGTTCGCACAGCGCATTGCGCAGTTCGCCAGCCAGTGGTCGTCGTTTTCCACGGTGGCGCACAGCCAGGGCGGCATGGCCGCGCTGCACCTGTACACCTACTACTGGAGCGGACTGGATAACGCCAGCGGCGGCCGCGTGATGCAGTCGGTGGGCACGCCGTACCAGGGCACCAATCTGTCCGGCGTCCTGGCCGCGGTGGGGTCGTGGTTCGGCGTGGGCTGCGGCACCAATGCGGACATGACCTACGACGGCGCCAAGGCCTGGCTGGCCGGCATTCCCGCCGATGCGCGCGCCAAGGTCAACTACTACACCACCTCGTTTGCCAAGACCAACTGGTATACCAACGACTACTGCAATGCGGCCTCGGACCTGGTGTTGAATGACCCGGAAGACGGCACCGTGGAGCAGGTCAATGCGCAGCTGCCCGGCGGCGTCAACCGTGGCCACACCACCGGCCAATGCCACACCACCGGTATGCGCGATCCGGCGCAGTATCTGGATGCCAACCGCAATGCGGTGATGAATGCGAATGCGGCCAGGTAGTGCAGTGTTCGCGGTACGCACGAAGATGGCCGGCGCGCGTGTCGGCCATTGCGGCATGCATGGGAGCGCCGGTGCGTTGCTACAAACAGAGCGGGCCACGAACAATCGCTGCCTGAAATCGAGATGGCCGGCATGCATGCCTCTCGATAAAGACACCAGCAAACGGCCTGCTGCGATGTGCTGACCATTGCGGAACCGTTGGCGGCACGGATGCCGCCAACGCAACTCCACGGACGGATCCACGGTGTGCCTCACCATCGGCGAGGCGCCGCATGTTCGACACACTTAGCCGCTAGCGTGCGGTGCAGCGTTCGAGCAGTCTTATTGGCTGATCCGAGCCGCTTCGGATGCCCATAGTTCTGCATCTGCGCCTGCAGGGATGAACATCGGCGCGTCCAGGTCGGTGGCTGCGCGCCAGATCGCTTCGGCAACATCGATCGACTGGGTTCCCGGGCCAGTGGACGCGCTCATGCGTGCCATTGTCTGCTGCATAAACGGTCCATAGACCGCGTTGTCGAGACCACGCAGACCGGTGCGAGCGGTGGCACGGAATGCCGTCTCTCCGCACGAGCCTGGCGAGACGACCCGCACGCGAATGCCGAAGTCCTCCAGCTCGGTGGCCAGCGATTCGCTCAGCGCGTTCACCGCGGCCTTGGCTGCGCGGTAGGCACCGATCAGCGGAAGCGGCTTGAGCGTTGCGCTCGACGACACATTGACGATGACCCCGGCACGGCGCGCACGCATCTGGGGCAAGAGTGCCTGCGTCACTGCAAGCGTACCGAAGGTGTTGGTTTCGAACAGCTCGCGTACCGACTGCAGGCTTGCAAGTTCCAGCGGCATGGGCGCACCGAAGCCTGCGTTATTGACGAGGACGTCGATCGTGCCTGCCGCAGCAACCGCGGCCTGGATGCTGTCGGTATCGGTGACATCGAGCTGCAATACCTTCAACCGGGGCGACGCCGGAAACAGGTCATCGCGTGGCGTGCGCATGGTGGCGACCACGCGCCAGTCGCGCTCCAGGAAATAGGTGGCGGTTGCCAGGCCAAAGCCCGACGAGCAGCCAGTGATGAGTACGGTTTGCATGAAGCACCCTCGGTGACGTGACGAGAGATGTACGTTAGGCTTCAAGAACCATACTTTCGATATCTGAAAGTATTTGATCCATTTGCCAGAGTCCAACGATGCTTGACCCGCTTGCCGAGGTTGTACTGCTGCTCCGGCCGGCGGCACGGTTTTCCAAGCTTGTGGTTGGTGCTGGTGCGTGGTCGGTATGCCGCTCCGATGCGCCAGGCCCGTTTTACTGCGCGGTGATCGACGGATCGTGCCGGCTGGCGCTTGAGGATGGCGAGGTACGCGTTCTTGAAGCGGGCGACTTCGTTTTGGCACCTGCCATGCTCGCCATCACGCTGTCCAGCGTGCTGGCGTCGGCCGGGCACGCCCACACGGTGCCGACCGATATGGGCGATGGCAGTTTCCGTATCGGTGCGCAGGACGGCCCGGTAGATCTTCGTGTCGTGATTGGCCATTGCAGCTTCGGCTCGCCCGATGCCGCGCTACTGGTGTCGCTGCTGCCGCGGCTGGTGCATGTGCGTGGTGAGCCACGCCTTGCCACGTTGGTGAATCTGGTGGGCGAAGAGGCACGCGCAACCCGACCCGCACGCGCGGAGGTGCTTGCGCGGCTACTGGAAGTGCTGTTGATCGAAGCCTTGCGCTCGCTGACAGCGAGCGACACAACGCCAGGGCTGGTGCGCGCACTCTCCGATGTGCGCCTGGCAGCGGCGATGCGCGCACTGCACGCTGCACCGGCGCATGCGTGGACGGTCGAGGCGCTCGCCAGCGAAGCGGCGCTGTCGCGATCCTCGTTCTTCACGCGCTTCAATCGTGCGATGGGCATGGCGCCGATGGAATATCTGCTGGCATGGCGCATGGCGCTGGCAAAGACACTGCTGTCAGAACACGGGCTTGGCGTTGCGCAGGCGGCGCAGCGGGTGGGTTACGGCTCGGCCAGCAGCTTCAGCGTAGCCTTCACTCGTCACACCGGCAGTGCACCCTCGCACTATGCGCGCGCGCATAGTGCGGCGGCAGAAGCGCTGTGACGCCACGGCCGGCATGCGCAAGCGCGCATGATGCGAACCGATTGCGTCGACGCAACCGGCCCGTGGTGACGGGAATGCGGCCTGGCCGCTAGCGAAACACCACCGTGCGATGTCCGTTGAGCACGATGCGATGCTCGACATGGCGACGCACCGCGCGGGCGAGCACCAGCGATTCGGTATCGCTGCCCAGGCGCACCAGGTCGCGTGGCGTCATGGCATGGTCGACGCGGGCGACGTCCTGTTCGATGATCGGGCCTTCGTCCAGGTCTTCGGTGACGTAGTGCGCAGTGGCACCGATGATCTTGACCCCGCGCGCGTGCGCCTGGTGATACGGCTGGGCGCCCTTGAAGCTGGGCAGGAAGCTGTGATGGATGTTGATGGCGCGCCCGGCCAGCGCGCGGCACAGACCGGGCGAGAGGATCTGCATGTAGCGCGCCAGCACCACCAGATCGATGTGCAGATCATCCACCAACGCGAGCAGTTGCGCTTCCTGTGCGGCACGCGTGTCGGCGCTGACCGGCAGATGATGAAAGGCGATGCCGTAGGACGCCGCCAGCGGCGCGAAGTCGGTGTGGTTGGAGACGACCGCCGCGATGTCTACTGGTAATTGCCGGCTATGCATGCGGAACAGCAGATCGTTGAGGCAATGGCCCTGCTTGCTCACCAGCACCAGCAGCCGCGCGCGCCGACGCGCATCGTGCAACTGCCACGTCATCTGAAATTCGTTGGCCAACACGGCAAACCGTTGCTCGAGGCTGGCGATATCCGTGCCCGGCGGCTTGTCGAAATGCACGCGCAGGAAGAAGCGGCCGCTCTCGTCATCGCCAAATTGCTGGGCGTCGAGAATATTGCAGGCCAGATCGAACAGCAGCCCGGTGACGCGGTACACGATACCGGTGCGATCGGGGCAGGACAGGGTAAGGATGTAGTCGGAGCGCATCGGCGCAATGATAGCCAATGCATGACGCCGCTGGCGCAGTGCTTGCGTCGGTAACTGTTGCATGGTGCGAGCGAGGCGATAGCACCGATGACGCTGCACCGCGAACGACGGTGCTGGTCGCCGCGGCGCCGCTGGCGTGACACGAGCAGCAGCCTATCGATTGGCAAGGTGGCGGTCACACCATCGCCCCGGCCCGGGCTGGAGATCGCGCGTGCCGCTCAGCGCGGCGGCAGGCGCAGCATCAGGCGACGATTGATTTCATCCAGCTGCGCGAGCGAGTCTTCTACCGAGGTGTCCATCGCGTCCTGGGTGGTGATGTGCGCGCGCAGATGCGCCGGGTCGCCCAGATCACCGCGCACCAGGAACACGTTTTCGCCGACCTCGCCCAGATGACGGCTGAGCACCACGTGGTCCACCTGGTCGAAGCCATGCTGTTTTGCCAGCGGCAACAAGCGCGCGGCCATGCGCTCGCTGGCCGCGTCGGTGGGCTTGTTCAATTCGGCATCGAGCACACCCACCGCTTCACGAATCTGCGCGAACAGATAATGGTCCGGATGCTCGGGATGGTCCGGGCCGACCTGGCCCTGGCTGACGACCGGCGGGGTGGTCATTGCGCGTCACCGGCACAGGCTGCTGCGCGCGAAGGGCACGCGGTGGAACCGGGCCTGTTGTGCAGGTATCGCATCGCATTCTCCGTGAAGGCGCTGGTGGTGGCCGGACCGCGTTGCGCATCCCGCAGCGCGGTGCCTGGCCGAATCGAGCAGGCACCTTAGCCGCTTGCGCAGATTGCCTCAAGCCAGCCAACACCCGGAGCGCGGCATGACGGTGTGGCGGCGCTCTGACGTGCGGTGCAGCGGCGTTGACGTCTGCCGCGCCCGCTGCTTGGCCGCAATGCTGTGCAGATGCAGACGCGTCATTGCGCCCGGCCATGATGTTCGTTGCATTGAAGGTGCGCCTGCAGCAGCGCCCTACGTTTCTTGAACCAACTCACCTCGCAAGCAGTACGCATGCCGCCGCCAGTGCGTTGTCGCCCGCGCTACGCCTGCCCCGCCCGACGTGCGGCAACTTCCGCCAGCACTGCCCAATCGGCGTTGCCGTCGCCATGGGCGATGGCCTCGTCCAGGTTGGCGCGCAGCAGTTCGCCCAGCGGCATCGGCACCTGCCTGTCGGCACCGGCCTGGATGGCCAGATCCACATCCTTGCGACCCAGCGTGGCGGTGAAGCCCGCCGGCGTGTACTGGCGTTGCATGATCAACTTGCCGTAGCCCTGATACGCGGGCGCGGCGAACAAGGTGCTGGTGAGCATGCCCAGGAACTGGGTGGCGTCCACGCCGTGGCCGCGTGCCAGTGCACTGGCTTCGGCCATGGCGCCGATGGCGCTGGCCAGGCAGAAGTTGGCGGCCAGTTTGACGGCATTGGCCTGCTCGGGCGCGCTGCCGATGTGCCAGGTCTGTTGCCCCAGCACATCGAACATCGGCTGCACGCGGGCCAGCGCGGCATCATCGCCGGCAGCCAGGATGTTGAGCTTGCCTGCTGCAGCGACATCGACACGGCCGAGTACCGGCGCGGCCACATAAGCCACCCCGCGCTCGGCGTGCAGGGCGGTCAACTCGTGTGCCAGCGCCACCGAGATGGTGGCCATGTTGACGTGCACGCTGCCGGCCGGCAGCGCATCCAGCACGCCACCGTCCAGCACGGTCTGGCGCACCGCATAATCGTCGGCCAGCATCGAAAACAGCAGCGGGCCATGCGCCGCAGCCAGCGGCGCGTCCACGACGGTGGCACCGGCCTCGCGCAGCGACTGCGCGCGTTCCGGCGAGCGGTTCCACACGCTCAACGCAAAGCCGCCGCGCAGCAGGTTGTGCGCCATCGGCAGGCCCATCGTGCCCAGCCCCAGAAACCCTATCGGCATGCGTTGTCCTTGTTCGGAATGGCGTTGATGGTGCGGATCAATTGCCGAACACGCCACGCGCATCGCGCGGTTCGCAGCGCAGGTATTGCGGCGCAGGCGTGACCGAGGCACCCAGCGCGGCGGCGGCATGCCACGGCCAGCGCGGGTCGTACAGGATGCCACGCGCCAGCGCGATGGCATCGGCCTGGCCGTCGCGCACAATCGCTTCGGCCTGCGCCGGTTCGGTGATCAGGCCTACGCCGATCACCGGCGTGGCGACCTGCGCCTTGATCTGCTCCGCGAACGGAATCTGATAGCCGGCCTGCACCGGAATCTGCTGACGCGGGTCCAGGCCGCCGCTGGAGACATGGATGTAGTGCGCACCGCGTGCATCCAGCGCCTTCGACAAGGCGATGCTTTGTTGCAGATCCCAGCCACCGTCCACCCAATCGGTGGCCGAAATGCGCACACCGACGGCGATGCGCGCGGACACCGCCGCACGCACGGCGTCGAAGATGCGCAGCGTCAACCGCATGCGGTTTTCCAGCGATCCGCCATAGGCATCGCTGCGCTGGTTGCTCAGCGGCGACAGGAACTGATGCATCAGGTAGCCGTGTGCGGCATGCAACTCGATCAGGTCCAGGCCCAGGCGTTCGGCGCGTGTGGCCGCGTCCACGAAGGCGGCAACCACCGCGTCGATGCCGGCCTCGTCCAATGCCTGCGGCGCCGGTTGGCCGGCCTTGAACGGCACGGCCGAGGCAGACACCGTCTGCCAGCCATGCGCGTGATCGGGGGCGATGGCCTCGCCGCCCTTCCAGGGCAGATCGGTGGACGCCTTGCGGCCGGCATGTGCCAGCTGGATGCCGACCGGCATCGGCGACCAGCGGCGCACCGACTGCAGCACCGCGTCCAGCGCCTGCTCGGTGGCGTCGTCGTACAGGCCCAGATCGGCGTAACTGATCCGCCCTTCCGGCAGCACCGCGGCCGCTTCCAGAATCAACAGGCCGGCACCGGATTGCGACAAGGTGCCCAGATGGATGCGATGCCAATCGCCGGCACGGCCGTCCTGCGCGGAGTACTGGCACATCGGCGCGATGACGATGCGGTTGGCGAGCGCGAGCGGGCCGAAGGCGATGGGGGTGAACAACTGGCTCAAGGCAGCATCCAGACGCAGCGTGGGGGCGCCCATTGCACTGCGCCCGGCGCTGCGACACAACCGCTGCAATGGATCACAGCGTCATGCAGAGCGCGCATTGTCGTACCTGGCCTGCGCGCTGCGCAGCGGGTCCGGCGGCTGATGCAGGAAGGCCAGCGCCTGCGCGCACGACTGCTCCACTTTCAAGGTGAGCAGATCGTCGGCGCGGGTGCGCCCGAAATTGAGCGCGGCGATCGGCAGGCCGTTGCGCGCGGCGGCCTGCACGAAGCGAAAGCCCGAATACACCATCAGCGACGAGCCCACCACCAGCACCGCATCGGCGGCCTGCAGATGCGCAAAGGCGCGCTCCACCCGCTCGCGCGGCACGTTCTCGCCAAAGAACACCACGTCCGGCTTGAGCACGCCGCCGCAGACCAGGCACGGCGGCACCACGAAGGTGTCGAAGGCCACATCGTCCAGATCCGCGTCGCCATCGGGTGCCTGTGCGGCCTCCAACGTGGCCCAGCCGGGGTTGGCCTGCTCCAGCAGGACCTGGAAGTCGGTCCGCGGCATGCGGCGTTCGCAGCCCATGCAACGCACCACGTCCAGCCGGCCATGCAGGTCGATCACCGCCTGGCTGCCAGCCGCCTGATGCAGGCGGTCCACGTTCTGGGTCAGCAACAGTTCCAGCTGCCCGCGCGCCTCCAGTGCGGCCAGCGCGTGATGGGTGGCGTTGGGTCTGGCCTGCCCGAAGCGCGGCCAGCCGATCAGGCTGCGCGCCCAGTAGCGCTGGCGCGTGGAGAGCTCGCCCATGAAGGCCTGAAAGGTCACCGGTTGCGGACGCTTCCAGCCGCCTTGCAGATCGCGGTAGTCCGGGATGCCCGAATCGGTGCTGCAGCCGGCACCACTGAGCACGAACAGGCGCTGGTGGCGCTCGATGAACGCCTGCAGCGCGTCGTTGTCGTGGGCGGGAACAGCGGTCATCGAACACCTCCAATAGCCATGGGATCACGTTACGACCGCCCTGCAGGCGCTACCGGACCGCCCCCGCCCCACTGCTCGATGGCAGCAAAGATGCAGTGGCATGGCGCGTTGCCACCCGGCGCGGCCCAGCACGTACTACGCAACACCGACGGCGGCGGATGCACGCCAACGGCCGCGCCTGGTGCGTGCGCGCGCTCATAGATCTGGGGCTGCGCTGGTCGATTCCAAGCGAGCGCGCAGCGCATGCTGCGCCATCACGAGAAGACGCGCCCGCCGGACCGGCGCGGCGGGCGGTGCCGGTGGTCAGGCAGCGCCCTGCCGGCTACTGACCGCTGGGACAGCCTTCGCAACCATGCATCCTCTCGTCGGCACGCTCACGGCGCGGGTGGGCGCAATACTCAGTGCGCAACGCCCGCCTGCTGCACGAACTGCAGCAGATCCTGGTTGAAGCGCGGGCTGTCTTCCAGAAACGGGGCGTGGCCGGCGTCCTGATACAGGTGGATCTGTGCGCGCGGCTGCAACTGGCGCGCACGTGCCAGTGCCGGTTCGCTGAGCACCAGCGCATCGCGGCCACCGTACAGCAGCAGCATGGGCAGGCGGGTGCGCTGCAGGCCGGCGATGTCGATGGACATGCCCTGCACCGCACGCTGCATGTCCCACGAGGCCAGCGCTGCATTGGCCAGCAGGGTGTCGAACACCGGCGCAGGCGGTTGGGTGGCGAAGCACAGCCGCAGGAAGTCCTGGACCGCCTGCAGATGCGTGCGCAGGTCGTCGGAAACCAGGTCGCGATAGATTGCCGGATGCGCCCCCAGCTGCTGCGCGCGCAGTTCGATCACGCCATCGACGTACACCACGCCCGCCAGGCCACGGTCGCCGTAGCGGCTCAGATAGTTGCTGATCACCGCGCCACCCAGCGACCACCCCACCAGCACCGCATTGCGGACATCCGTGGCCTTGAGCACCGCTGCCAGATCGTCGGCCCAGCGCGCGCCGTCCCGATACGCCGATGCCGCGGTCGGTTTGCCGGACAACCCGTGGCCGCGCAGGTCGTAGCTGATCAGCCGGTAGCCCTGCAGTTGCGGGTCGGCCAGCTGTGCATCCCAGTTGATGCGGCTGCCCAGCAGGCCGTGCACGAACACGATCGCCTGGCCGTCGGCGGCGCCATGCTCCTGCACGGCCAGGGCCACGCCATCTGGAGCAGTGACCTGGTAGCTGCTCGAGTTGGCGGTTGCAGATGGGCTTGCTGACGCGATCGCGCAGACACACAGCAGCAGGCTGGCCAGCGTGCGCTGCCACCAGCGGGCACCGGCAGGTGAAGCGGGTCGAATGGACATGGAGATGCCTTGCAGAACAGGGAAGACGGCATCGTCGGGCCTCACACCAATGTGAGGGTCAAGCGCTGCGTGCCACGTATGCTTGGCAGATGGGCACCTCTTCCACCGCTGACATGCGCATCGGCGCGCTGGCGCAGCGCACCGGCGTCAGTGTGCGCTCGCTCCGCCACTACGATGCCCAGGGCCTGCTGACGTCGTCGCGCAGCGCCAATGGCTATCGGCTGTTTGCGGCCAGCTGCGTGACGCAGGTACGCCAGATTCAACGCCTGATCGGCACCGGCTTCAGCCTGGACGACATCCGCCGGTTTCCCGATTGCATGCGGCTGGTGGAAGGCGCGCCGCTGTGCCCGGAAACCCTGCCGGCGCATCGGCAACGGCTGCAGCTGATCGAACGCCAGCTGGCCGACCTGGAACGCCGACGCGCGCGCTTGCTGGCCACCCTGTCGCAAGATCCGTCAGCGCCGGCCACGCCGCAACGAACGCACCGCAAGCGCACACCGCCGTCGGGATGATGTGCGTTGGCCGACCCTGGTGCACGCGTCTCTCGCCGACGCTGATCACCTGCATGCCGAGCACGCGTGCGTAGAACGCGCAAGCTGCGTCCACGGCCAATAGCAGATGATCGAGTCGCTCGGCCTGCATCACTCACCTCGCGCAGGATGCGGCGCAAAGCGCCCGTAGGGTCGCGCGTCGTCCGCGCGTTGGCGCAGGACGTGTGCGGCGGCAAAGGCCAGTGCGAGCAGCGTCAGGCACATGCCGACCAGGCCAGACCAGCCGCCGTGCTGCCAGAACCAGCCGCCCAGCGCGCCGACCACGCTGGAGCCGGCGTAATACGCCAGCAGATACAGAGACGCAGCATGGCTGCGATGCGCGCCACCGAGCCGGCTCACCCACGCGCTGGCCGCCGAATGCGCAATGAAAAAGCCGATGGTCAACAACACGATGCCGGCCACCACCAGCGCCAGCACATGCACCAGGGTCAGCGCCACGCCCAGCACGCATAGCACGATGCCGGCGCTGACCACCGGGCCACGCCCGAACCAGTCCGACGCCGCACCGGCCACCGACGAGCTGACGATACCGAACACGTACGCACTGAAGATCATGCCGATCTGGCTCTGGCTCAGGCCGAATTCCGGCCCGCCCAGGCGAAAGCCGGCGTAGTTGTAGAGGCTGACAAAGACACCCATCAGCAGGAACGGCAACGCAAACAGCCACGGCAGGTTGCGGTCGCGCAGATGCCCGGCCCAGGCGCGCAGATGAAACTGCAGGTTGACGCCATGCCGGCGCACGAAGTGGCGGGAGGGCGGCAGCAGCCACACGAACGCGACAGCGCACAGCAGGTCGACCACGCTCAGCAGCGCCAATGCGGTGCGCCAGTCGGTGTGGTCGGTCAGCACGCTCATCGCGATGCGCCCGGTCATGCCACCGAAGGCATTGCCGGCCACATACAGGCCGGTGGCCGCCCCCAGCTTGTTGGCCGGAAGTTCTTCGCCCAGGTACACCATCGCCACCGCCGGCACACCGCCCAACGCAATACCCGACAAGGTGCGTACCACCACCAGCGCGCCCCAGTGCGGCAGGAACGCGGCCACCAGGTTGAGCACGGCTGCCAGCGCGATGGAGGCGAACATCAGCCCGCGCCGGCCCAGGTTTTCCGACACCGCGCCAGCGCAGAAGATCGCCACCGCCAGCCCGCCGGTGGCCAGCGACAGCGGCAGCGAGGCCACCGCCGCATCCACGCCGAAGGCGCGTGCGAATTCGGGCAGCACCGGCTGCACGCTGTAGAGCAGCGAGAAGGTGGCAAAGCCGGCCAGGAACAGCGCCAGGCGGATGCGCAGCGTTGCGGGCGGGCCGGCGTCGGCGCCGGGCGATGGGCCGGACGTGCCGGAACTGCGATCGGAGGAAGACACGGGAGCGCACTGGAGACCAGGGACGGCGAGTATTCGCCTGCCACCACCCCCTGTCCAATATATGATTCTGGCAGCTTCCATATATAAAAAAGATGCCCATGGAACTGCGTCACCTGCGTTATTTCCTGGCGGTTGCCGAGGAAGGGAACTTCACCCGCGCTGCGGCACGGGTAGGCATCGGCCAGCCGCCGCTGAGCCAGCAGATCCAGACGCTGGAACGTGAGCTGGGCACGCCGCTGTTCCGCCGCACCCACAGCGGCGCAGAGCTGACCCCGGCCGGCGAGGCCTTCCTGGGCGAAGTGCGCCGCGTGCTGGCCGACGTGGAGCGCGCCGCCGACACCGCCCGGCGCGTGGCGCGCGGAGAGTCCGGCCGGCTGCGCATGGGGTTTACCGCCTCGGCCGCGTTCAGCCCGGTGGTGCCGCGGCTGATCCGCGATTTCCGCCGGCAATGGCCGCAGGTCGAGCTGCTGCTGGAAGAAACCAACACCGCCAGCCTGCTGGTGGGCCTGGCCGATGGCCGCCTGGATGCGGCGTTCGTGCGCTACGGGCTGAGCACCCCGCCCGACCTGCAGTTGCTGCGCTTTGCCGACGAGCCGATGAAGATCGCGGTGCCGGCGGCGCATCCGTTGGCCGCGCGCGCCAGCGCCCCGTTGGCGGCGCTGGCCGGCGAGCCGTTCATCCTGTTTCCGCGCAGCTTCGGATCCAGCCTGTACGACGAAATCCTGGCCGCCTGCCGCGAATCCGGGGTGACCTTGCGCATCACCCAGGAAGCGCCGCAGATGTCGTCGATCATCAATCTGGTCGCCGCCGAACTGGGCGTGTCGGTGGTGCCCGCCTCCACCGCACAGCTGCAGCGCCCCGGCGTGCGCTACCTGGATATCGAAGGCCGCATGCCGCTGGCGCGGCTGGCGTTGGCGGTGGCACCCGGCGCGTTGGACAGCGCGCCACTGGTGCGCCATTTATGGGCGCTGGCGGAGCTGATCTGAGGCGTCGTCGGCTCTGGCGATGCAGCGCATCGGACGCACGCGTCGCGCTGGACGACCGCATCGGTGCCGCACCTGGCTGCCGACCGGCGCAGCATGGCTTGACCTCAACTGCGATTGAGGTTGTCCAATGCAGGCCCCTCACCGATCTTGAGTGCCATGCATCTCCGTCACCTTGTGTTGCCCTGCCTGGATCCCGACCTCACCCTGCGGTTTTACCGCGATGTGCTGCAGCAACCGTCGCACGGCAATACCGTGCGTATCGGGTGGAGCACGCTGGAATGCGTGCAGGCCCAGCAACCGGTGGGCAGCGTGCACCTGGCCTTCAACGTGGCCCCATCGCGCTTCGAGGCCGCTGCGCACTGGATCGGCGCGCGCGCCAGCCTGCTGGGCGATTCGCAAGGTCGCCGGCATTTCGCTCTGGACGGCCCGTGGCAATCGCAGTCGGTGTATTTCGCCGGCCCCGATGGCGCGGTGCTGGAGTTGATCGCACGCGATGCCTTGCAGGATGCTCCGGCCGGCACCGGCCAGTTCCACGGCGAAGAGCTGCTGTGCCTGAGCGAAATCGGGTTACCCAGCGACAATGTCGAGGTGGTGACGCGCAGCGTTGCGCATCACTTTGGCCTGCAGCCATTCGCTCCACCCGTGGAGGGCTTTGCCGCATTGGGCGATGACCACGGCTTGTTGATCGTGGTCGACCAGCGCCGGCGGTGGTTTCCGCAACAACGGCAGCTGCCCTGGGCCGACGGCCTGCGCATCAGCGTGGACACGCCGCAACCGGGTCTGCGCCTGCGCGATGCGCAAGGATGGGAATTGCTGGCGGCGTGAGCCGCCGCGCTGCCCCACTCATGCAGCGCTGGCCGGCGCCGGCAACCGGAAAAACGCGCGTGCCGCCGCAGTGCTGTTGGCGGCGGTCACGGCCACTGCTTCGCCGCGGTCGCGCGCCAGTTCTTCCACGATATGCGCCAGATACATCGGCTCGTTGCGACGGTCCTTGGGCAGGGGCTTGAGCGTGCGCGGCAGCAGGTAGGGCGCGTCGGTTTCGATCATCAACCGGTTGGCCGGGATGTTGCGCACCAGCTCGCGCAAGTGCGCGCCACGGCGCTCATCGCATAGCCAACCGGTGATGCCGATGTAGTAGTCGCGGTCCAGATAGGCAAAGAGTTCCTCGCGCGTGCCGGTGAAGCAATGCACCACCGCCGCACCCAGCTTGCCGTCGAAGCTGCGCATGATCGACAGGAAGTCGTCATGCGCATCGCGCTGATGCAGGAACAGCGGCTTGCCGTTGTCGGCGGCCAGTTGCAGCTGGCGTTCGAAGGCCTTGTGCTGGGCCGGGCGCGGTGCGAAATCGCGGAAGTAATCCAGCCCGCACTCGCCCACCGCCACCACCTGCGGATGTGCCTGCAGGGTGCACATTTCCACTTCGCATTCGGCGGTGAATTCCACTGCGTGATGCGGGTGCACGCCGGCGGTGGCGTAGAGGAATCCGGGGTGTTGTTGCGCCAGTTGCAGGGCCAATGGCGAATGCTCGCGGCTGGCACCGGTGATCACCAACTGCGTCACACCGGCATCGCGCGCGCGTTGCAGTACGGCATCGCGGTCGCGGTCGAAGGAGTCGTGGGTGAGGTTGGCGCCGATATCGATCAACTGCATGCTGCGGTGTCGCCTGAAAGAGCAGGTGTGATTGTACTGGGTGGACGTTGCCCTCACTGGGTGCGCATTGCCCTCATCCGCCCTGCGGGCACCTTCTCCCGCAGGCGGGAGAAGGGAGGTCCGCAATGGGATCGGCATGCGGCCAGTGGTACCTGCATGCCATCGGCCTGCACGAACGCACGGCCTTTCCCCTCTCCCGCCTGCGGGAGAGGGGCATCGGTGAGGGCCGCGTGCGCAACGCACTCACCCCACCACCGGCGCCACCTCGGCCGCACGAACGCACAGCCTTTCCCCTCTCCCGCCTGCGGGAGAGGGCCAGGGGTGAGGGCCGCGTGCGCAACACACTCACCCCATCACAGGCACCGCCTCGGCCGCACGAACGCACGGCCTTTCCCCTCTCCCGCCTGCGGGAGAGGGGCAGGAGTGAGAGCCGCTTGCGCAACACACTCACCCGCCACAGCCACCGCCTCGCCGCACGAACGCACGGCCTTTCCCTCGCCCGCCTGCGGGAGAGGGCCAGGGATGAGAGCCGCGTGCGCAACACACTCACCCCATCACAGGCACCGCCTAGGCCGCACGAACGCACGCCTCTCCCCTCTCCCGCCTGCGGGAGAGGGGCAGGGGTGAGGGCCGCTTGCGCAACGCACTCACCCCATCGCAGGCACCGCCATCGCATCGATCTTTGCCGCCAGCGCCTGGATCGCCAGCTGCGCCGAGCGCGAGAGCTGCCGTTGCGGGGCCACGCACAGCGCCAGCGTCATCGGTTTGGTCAGGTGCTGGCGGAACGGCACGAAGGCCAGGCGTCCGTCGGCCACATCCGGGGCGGCATCCAGCCACGACATCAGGCCCACGCCGGCACCGGCGCGCACCAGGCCGCGCAGGGTGCGCACATCGTTGCAATGGGTGAGCCGCTTCACGTCGATGTGCTGGCGCTGGTAGAGCACCTTGGCATGCTCGCCGACGATCAACGGCGCGGCCGGCAGCAGCAGGCGATGCTCCAGCGTCTCGCTCAGCTGCAGCTCGGTGCGGGTGCTGAGCGGGTGGCCTACCGGCATCGCAATGCCGAGCGGGATATCGGCAAACGCGCGCACTTCCAGGTCCACGCTGCTCACCGGGTCCAGCAGCAGGCCGATATCCACATCTGCCGAGGTCACCATTTCCATCACCCGCTGGTTGCGCGCGGTGGACAGGTTGAAGGTGATGCCCGGGTACTCCTGCACCAGCGCGGCCACTGCCGCCGGCACCACGCCTTCGCTGAGCGCGTCGATCATGGCGATCTCCACATGCCCGCGGCGCAGCCCCTTGAGCTCGTCGAAGCGCTCCAGGGTACGGGCATAAGCCTTCTCCCAGCCGCGCACGTCCACCAGCAACAGCTCGCCGGCAGCCGTGAGCCGCAGCCGGCCGGGCAGGCGCTCGAACAACTGCGCGCCCAGCTCTTCCTCGGCCTTGAGAATCTGCCGGTCGATCGCCGAGGCCGACACGTGCAGCACCTCGGAGGCCTTGCGGATGCTGCCGCAGCGGGCCACTTCGATGAAGTAACGGGTGAAGCGGGAGAAGGTCAGCATGCGGCATGGCTCGGTTGGCGTTGCATTTTTTGCAATGGCTTGGCGGAAAAACGATGTTTGATCACACACCCCCGGCTTCCTAGAGTCAATCCGGCACCGCTCCCGCCTCATGCCAGAGACCGCCCCATGGATGTCGCCGTCCCCGCCCTGCCGCTGCATTGCACCTTCGAGGCCGCCGACTGGCAGCGCCTGGCCCAGCACTGGCATGCGGTGGCGCTGAGCAGCGAGGTGTGCGAAGCACCGTTCAAGGCCACCCTGCTGGACGAGCCGCTGGTGCTGTACCGGCTGGGCGAAGAACTGGTGGCCGCGCGCGATGTCTGCCCGCACCGCGGCGTGCCGCTGAGCATGGGCACGGCCGATGGCGGCGGCGTGGTGTGCGCCTATCACGGGCTGCGCTTCGGCAGCGGTGGGCGCTGCAACCACATCCCGGCCAGCCCCAGCCAGAACATCCCGGCCAAGATGCGCCTGCACACCTACGCGGTGGCCGAGCGCTACGGGCTGATCTGGGTGTGCCTGTCCAAACCGGCCGGAGTGAGCGATGCGGAAATACAGATTCCGCCGATGCCGGGCTGGGACGAAGACGGCTTCCAGCAGATCGTGTGCCCGGCCTTCGACATCGGCGGCAGCGCCGCACGCCAGCTGGAAGGCTTCATCGACGTGGCGCATTTCGCCTTCGTGCACACCGCCACCTTCGCCCAGCCGGACAAGCGCGAAGTACCGGCCTACACCACCACCGAAACACCAACCGGCTTCAACGCCGATTACCTCAGCAGCGTGGCCAATTATTCGGTGGACATGCCGCTGCCGGACGTGGACCCCGACTTCCAATGGCTGCGGCACTTCGAAGTGCATCTGCCGTTTACCGCCACGCTCACCATCCATTTTCCGGTGCCGGGCAAGCGGCTGGTGATCATGAACGCGGCCAGCCCGGTGTCAAAGCACAAGACCCGCCTGCTGGTCCCGATCGCGCGCAACTTCGACACCCATCTGCCGGTGGAAGACGTGCATGCCTTCAACCTGCGCGTATTCGAAGAAGACCGCGCCATGGTGGAAGCGCAGCGGCCGGAATACCTGCCGCTGGACCCGCTGCTGGAAGTGCACATCCCGGCCGACCGCAGTTCCATCGCCTATCGCCGTGGCCTGCGCGGCCAGGGCTACAGCGACTTCTTCCTGCGTTGACCGCCAAGGAGCACGCCATGAGTCTGCATGAAGTGCGCGTTGCCGCGGTCATCGACCAGGGCCATCGCCAGCGCGCGATCCGATTGGAGCCGATCGACGCCGAACTGCCCGCCTTCGAGGCCGGCGCGCATGTAGACCTGCATCTGCCGGACGGCATGATCCGCCAGTATTCGATCGCCAGCGCACCGCATGTGCGCGATCACTATCTGTTGTGCGTCAAGTTGGCCGACGCCTCGCGCGGCGGCTCACGGCACCTGTGCGAGCAGCTCAGCACCGGCGACCGCCTGCAGATTTCCAGCCCGCGCAACCTGTTCCCGCTGCATGCGGGCGAGCGGCACGTGCTGCTGGCCGCCGGCATCGGCATCACCCCGCTGCTGTCGATGGCCGAAGCGCTGGAAGCGCGCGGCGAGCCCTTCGTGCTGCATTACTACGTGCGCCGGCATACCGATGTGGCGTTTTCGCAGCGCCTGCAGCAAGGCTTTCTGCACGGCCAGGTGCAGATGCACCTGAGCGATGGCGGGCAAAGCCCGCGCGTGCATGTGCCCGAGGAACTCGGACAGGCGCGCGCGCACGACCAACTGTATCTGTGCGGGCCGGCGGCGTTCATGGACCACTTCACGCAGCTTGCCAAGACCCATGGCTGGCGCGCGGCGCAGGTGCACCGCGAGCACTTTGCCGCCGCCGACCCGGGGCTTGCACACGATGCCGATCACGCCTTCGAAGTGGAGCTGGCTGCCAGCGGCCGTGTGGTACAGGTGCCGGCCGATTGCAGCATTGCCAGCGCGCTGCTGAATGCCGGCATCGAGGTGCCGTTGTCGTGCGAGCAGGGCATGTGCGGCGCCTGCCTGACCGGCGTGGTCGCCGGCACACCGTATCACCGCGACAGCGTGCTCAGCGACAGCGAACGCGCCAGCAATGCGCAGATCACCCTGTGCTGCTCGCGCAGCCGCTCGCCGCGCCTGGTGCTGGATCTGTGAGTGCGTGACCGGCCTGCGGGCCAGGGCCACCCTGCACGTCGACCGGCAGCGCAAGCGCGAGTGGCTGCCGCAGATGTCTGCCGACATGGGCAGGTCCGGCTACGCTGCCGACCACGCAAGGTGGCAAACCGGCACGCGCAGTGCAAGATGAGCGGCCCGCGCGAGGTGCCTGCACGGGTTGTCCCTGCATCGAAGAGAGTCTGCTGATGGTTGCCTGTTCGTTCGTCACCCTGTGGCCTGCCGAGGGCGCACGCTGATGCGCTGGCCCGGATTCGCCCTTGCTGCCAATGCCAGCACCCCGCGCACGGAAGTGCTGGCCGGTGCCACCACGTTCCTGACGATGGCCTACATCGTCTTCGTCAACCCCGACATCCTGGCCACCACCGGCATGGACCACGGCGCGGTGTTCGTGGCGACCTGCCTGGCCGCCGCACTGGGCTCGCTGCTGATGGGCGTGCTGGCCAATTACCCCATCGGCATGGCGCCGGGCATGGGCTTGAATGCGTTCTTTGCCTTCACCGTGGTGGGCACGCTGGGCTACAGCTGGCAACAGACGCTGGGGCTGGTGTTTGTTTCAGGCTGCGTGTTCCTGCTGCTCACCGTCACTGGCGCGCGGCGCTGGCTGGTGGATGGCATCCCGCCGACCTTGCGCAGCGCGATCGCTGCCGGCATCGGCCTGTTTCTGGCATTGATCGGCCTGCAGAAGGCCGGGCTGGTGGTGGCGCATCCGCAGACGCTGGTGACCTTGGGCGACCTGCACCGGCCCGAGCCGCTGCTGGCGCTGGCAGGGCTGCTGCTGATCGGGGTGCTGGACGTCCGCCGTATGCGGGGCGCGATGCTGCTCGGCATCCTGGCGGTCACCGCCGCGGCACTGGCCCTGGGCCTGGTGCACTACCAGGGCGTGCTGTCGCTGCCGCCCAGCCTGGCGCCGACCTTGCTGCAGCTGGATATCGCCGGTGCGCTGCACGGCCACGGTGGCAGCGGCGCGCTCACCGCCGTGCTGCATGTGGTGCTGGTGTTCGTGCTGGTGGAAATGTTCGATGCCACCGGCACCTTGATGGGCGTGGCGCAGCGCGCCGGCCTGCTGCGTACCGGGGCCCAACGCCGCCAGTTCGACCGCGCCCTGCTGGCCGACAGCACTGCCATCCTGGCCGGCTCGCTCCTCGGCACCTCCAGCACCACCGCCTACGTGGAAAGCGCGGCCGGCGTGCAGCTGGGCGGGCGCACCGGCCTGACCGCACTGGTGGTTGCGGCATTGTTTCTGCTCGCGTTGCTGTTCTCGCCGCTGGCCGCCATGGTGCCGGCCTACGCCACCGCACCGGCGCTGATCTATCTGGCCTCGGTGATGCTGCGCGAATGCACGCAGATCCCGTGGGACGATGTCAGCGAAGCCTTGCCGGCGGCCATCTGCATGCTCGCCATGCCGCTCACCTACTCCATCGCCACCGGCCTGGCCCTTGGGTTCATCACCTATGCGGTGCTCAAGCTCGGCAGCGGCCGCTGGCGCGCCGTGCATCCGGCCACCTGGGCCATCGCCGGCCTGTTCGTACTGCGCCATGCGCTGGAATGAGGCCGCTGCCGCGCCGCGTGTACCGCCATTTTTCTGGCCACGCAAGACGCGGCACCTTGCATCACGCACTGCAGCGCCACGGCGCCGCCCCCTTTTTCTCAGAGCCCACCGCATGCCCCGTCTTCTTCGTTATCTACTCCTGTCGTTATGCGTGGTGCTGCCGAGCGTAGCGCTCGCACGCCCCGCGCAAACACCGGCGCAACAACGCCAGACGCAGGTGGCGCAGCTGTTCCAGGCCGCTGCCTCGCAACCTGCGCAGCTGCGCGCGTTGTTGCAGGCCATGCCCAAGGGCGGCGACCTGCACAATCATTTGTCCGGCTCTGTCTATGCCGAGGACTATCTGCAATGGGCCAGTGACGATGGTGCCTGCGTGCAGCTGGACGACCTGAGCCTGCGGGCCCCGCCGTGCGGCAAGGGGCAGCAGCCGGCCAGCGGCCTGGCCACACGCGATGCGGCGTTGTACGGGCGGGTGGTCGATGCGCTGTCGATGCGCAAGTTCGTCCCCAGCCCCGCGCAACCCACCGGGCATGGCCAGTTCTTCGGCACCTTCGGCAAGTTCGACGCGGTGGTACGCGCGCACGTGGCCGACACCGTGGCCGCGGTGCTCGACCAGGCCGCCCGCGACCGTGTGCCGTACGTGGAGATCATCGCCAACCCGCCGCAGATGGACCAGGCCGCCAAGCGCATGCAGGCGCTGCCGTGGAACGGCGATGACGATGCTGCGAACCTACGCGCCCTGCAGGATGCTTTGCCGGCACTGGTGCAGGCCGCGCAACGCGAGCTGGCCGCCACCGACACGCAGGTCCGCCGCGTGCTGCGCTGCGACCAGGCCGATGCCCGTCCCGGCTGCAGGGTCGCCTACCGCTACGTGCCGTATGTGTTGCGCGTGCTGCCGCAGCCGATGGTGTTCGGGCAGATGGCACTGGCCCATGCGCTGATCGCCGCCGGTGGCAGTCGCGCGGTTGCAGTGAACATCGTCGCGCCCGAAGACAACCCGGTGGCAGTGGCCGATTACACCCGGCATATGGCGATGTTCCGCTTCTTTGCCGCGCACTACCCGGGCGTGCCGCTGTCCCTGCATGCCGGCGAGCTGACGCTGGGGCTGGTGCCGCCTGCGCACTTGCGCACGCACATCCGCCAGGCGGTGGAGGTTGGCGCGCGCCGGATCGGGCACGGCGTGGACCTGCCCTACGAAGACGATGCCCAGGCGCTGCTGCAACAGATGCGCAGCAAGCAGGTGGCGGTGGAGATCAACCTCACCAGCAACGATGTGATTCTTGGCATCAAGGGCGCCGCGCACCCGTTGTCGATGTATCTGCACGCCGGCGTCCCGGTGGTGCTGTCCACCGACGATGCCGGCGTCTCGCGCGCAGACATGACCCATGAATATCAACGCGCCATGCAGGAGCAAGGCATCGACTACCCAACGCTCAAGCAGCTGGCACGCAATGGCCTGACCTACAGCTTCCTGCCCGGCGCCAGCCTGTGGAATGCGGATGGTGCAGCTGCCCCGGCCTGCGCCACTGCCTTGCAGAGCGAAACCGACGACGCCGCGTGCCAGGCATTTCGCCAGGGCAGCGAGAAGGCACGGCTGCAATGGCAGCTGGACGCCGACCTGGCGCAGTACGAACGCATGCTGTTGGGGCAACAACACGCTGGCGCATGACAGGTAGGAGCGCGCTCGCGCGCGATGAAGCGTTACCGGCAACGCCATCCGCGCGCAAGCGCGCTCCTACACAGGCGACTTCCTGCTCCCTCTCCGCTGCAATGCACTCAACCCACACGACCAACGCGCAATGACTTCCCCACACACCGCCCCATCCAAACGCCGCGTCATTCTCGAAGACGATATCGACGGCTTCACGCCTGCGCAGCTGCTGCTGTTGCAATCGCCCGAGGTCGAGGTGCTGGGCATCAGCGCGGTCAGCGGCAACATCTGGCGCGATGAAGTGCTGGCGCACACCTGCCGGCTGCTGGAACTGGCCGGCCATCCGCAGATTCCGGTGCTGCCCGGCCCGGTGCATCCGCTGCTCAACAGCGAAGCGGCCACCGAACGCTGGGAAGCGCTGTACGGCAAGCTGCTGTGGAAAGGTGCGTGGACCAAGCACTGGGTGGAGGGCGACACCGTGCAAAGTGCACCGCGCTATCACGCGCACGACGTGGTGCCGGACCTGCCGCTGGGCAATCCCGGCGTGGTGCGCCCCAGCGACGAGCCGGCCGCGTTGTTCATGCTGCGCATGGTGCGCCAGTACCCGGGCGAAGTGAGCATCATTGCCACCGGCCCGTTGACCAATCTGGCCCTGGCCCAATCGCTGGACCCGGCGTTTGCCACGCTCGCGCGCGAGCTGGTGTACATGGGCGGCAGCCTCAATCCGCGGCAGCAGCGCGACAGCGTGAGCGCTCGGCAATTCGCGCGCGAATTCGTCAACTCGCCCCGCCGTGAATTCAATATCCGCTGGGACCCGGAGGCCGCCAGCATCGTCATGCGCGCACCGTGGCGCCAGATCACCATGGTGCCGGTCGACCCCTCCACCGCCACCGAACTGACGCCTGAGTTGCTGGCGCGCATGAGCGCGGCCGACACCACCATTGGGCATGCGTTGCGCCGGCGCGAGCCTGGCTTTCCGATGTGGGATGAACTGGCCACGGCGGTGTGGCTGCAGCCGGAGCTGGCCACGCAGGTGGAGACGCTGTATGTCGACACCAATACCGCCTTCGATGCCGGGTATGGCGACATCCTGTCGTGGGCACCGGGCTACCAGCCGGGCCTGGGCGAGCAGGCGCAACGCGTGGTGCATGCGGTGGATGTGCAGGCATTCGAGCAGTTGTTGGTCGACCGCCTCACTGCGCCGCAGCCGCCAGCAGTCGGATTGCCGCTCCCCCTTCTCCCACCGGGAGAAGGTGCCCGAAGGGCGGATGAGGGCACGCCAGCCGGTAAACGGGAGGCCACTTGAGGACGAAAACGAGCCGGCTCAATGAGCAGCCGACACACCTCCACCTCCCGGGGCACCCTCACCGCAATCCCCGCTCCGCGCCCCAGCCCGCGTTTGCGACGCGGGCGCTCCAATGCACGCGCGCCAGTGGCGCGCAGGTCGCGCCTTCTCGCCCCGGCGGGAGTGGGGCCAGACCAGCACCCGCACCACTCCAGCAACCCAAGGTGACCCATGCAACTCCCAGCGCAGTGGCAGGCCGGCGTCGATCGCAATACCGAAGTGCTGCGCAGCCATGCGCAGCTGCTGGCCACCTTCAACGCGCCCACTACTGCCGCGCGTGATGGAAGCGGCCCACGCGGCCAGATCGCGGCCATCGTCAGCAGCACACGCAGCCAGCCCACGCTGGCCGCGCGGCTGGCAACGCAGACGCTGACGCGCATCAACCAGGTCAACGACAACCTGTGCGCGATCACCCGCCTGCTGCCGGCGCGCGCCGCCGCCGATGCCGCGCGCGTGCAGGCTGCACTGGCCGGGGGCAGCGACGGCGGCGCATTGGCTGGCATGCCGTTCGTGGTCAAGGATCTGTTCGATGTCGCCGGGCAGGTCACCACCGCCGGTGCTGCGGTTCGCGCGCACTACCCGCCCGCTGCCCGCGATGCGGCCGTGGTGCAGCGGCTCAGCGATGCCGGCGCGGTGCTGATCGGTACGGCCAACATGGACGAATTCGCTTACGGCTTTGCCACCGTCAACGCGCACTACGGCACCACTGCCAACCCGCATGACCACCAGCATCTGGCCGGCGGCTCGTCGGGCGGCTCGGCCGCGGCAGTGGCCGCCGGGCTGGTGCCGTTCGCGCTCGGCTCGGACACCAATGGCTCCATCCGCGTGCCCGCCGCGCTCTGCGGTGTCTACGGCCTGCGCCCGACGCATGGCGCGCTGCCGCTGGATGGCGTGTTTCCGTTTGTGGATGCATTGGATGTGGTCGGCCCGTTCGCAACCTCGGTGGCCGATCTGCGTCTTGTTTATGAGGTGATGCGCGGGCATGCGCTGCCCGCGGCCACTACCGGCAAGCTGCGCATCGCACGCCTGGGCGGCTGGTTTCAGCGCAATCTGGATCCAGACCTCGATTCCGCGCTGGCGGCAGTGCTGGCCGCCTGCAACAGCAGTGCCTCGATCGAACTGCCGGAGGCCGAGCGCGCACGCGCAGCCGCCTTCGTCCTCACCGCTGCCGAAGGCGGACACCGGCACCGCAACGCACTGGCCACGCACGCCGCGCAGTTCGACCCCGCCACGCGCGATCGCCTGCTGGCCGGCCTGCAGCTGCCCGCCAGCGCCGTGGCCGACGCGCACCGCTTCGCCCGCTGGTTTGCCGGCGCCATGCATGCGCTATGGGACGATGTGGATGTGCTCATCGCGCCGACTACGCCGTGCGTGGCACCGCGTATCGACCAGGACACCATCCAGATCGACGGCCTGCCGGTATCGGCACGCGCCAATCTGGGCATCTTCACCCAACCGCTGGGGCTGGCCGCCTGCCCGGTGCTGGCCGCACCGTTGCCGCGGCCCGGGCGGCTGCCGCTGGGCGTGCAGCTGATTGCCGCGCCCGGCCGCGAAGACCGCCTGTTCGCGCTCGCCGCGCAGCTTGAACGCGATGGCCTGCTCGCCTTCAGTCCGCCGCCGGAGACACGCTGATGCTGCATACCCTGCGCGCGCGCCGCGGCATGGTGGTGGCCCCGCACCACCTCGCGGCGCAGGCCGGGCGCGATGTGTTGCGCGACGGCGGCAATGCCATCGAAGCCGCCGTGGCCACCGCCGCCTGTCTGGCGGTGGTGTACCCACACATGACCGGCATCGGCGGCGATGGCTTCTGGCTCATCCACGAACCCGATGGCCGCGTGCACGCCATCGACGCCTGCGGCCGCGCGGCACAGGCGGCCACGCTGGATTTCTATCGGGGCCACAGCAGCATCCCGTGGCGCGGCCCCGGCGCAGCCAATACCGTGGCCGGCACCGTCTCCGGCTGGGCGCTGGCCCTGCACCACGCGGGCGGCAGCTTGCCGCTGCAACGCCTGTTGCAGGAGGCCATCCACCACGCCAGCGACGGCGTACCGGTGACCTTGGGCGGTGCCCAGATCGCTGCCGGCAAGAGCGCCGAACTGCGTGTGCAACCCGGTGCCTACGCCAGCATCTTCGAACCGCACGGCGCGCCCCTGCGCGAAGGCGCGCTGCTGCAGCAACCGCAGCTCGCACACACCCTGCAGCGGTTGGCCGACCACGGCCTGGAGAGTTTCTATCGCGGCGCACTCGCCGACGACATCGCTGCCGACCTGCAGGCGCTCGGCAGCCCGCTACGCGCGCACGACCTGGCACAGCATCAGGCCGACGCCAGCGTGCCGCTCTCGGTCGCCATCCACGGCGCGCGCCTCTACAACCACGCACCGCCCACGCAAGGCCTGGCCTCGCTGCTGATCCTTGCCTTGTTCGACCGCCTGCATGTCGAACACCCCGACAGCTACGCGCACCTGCACGGCCTGATCGAAGCCAGCAAACAGGCCTTCCTGATCCGCGACGCGCATGTCGGCGACCCCGCCTGGATGTCGCTCGACCCACAGGCGCTGCTGGACGATACCGCCGCCCTCGATGCGCTCGCCGCGCGCATCGACATGACCACTGCATTGCCCTGGCCGCACCTCTCGCAAGCCGGCGACACCGTGTGGTTCGGCGCCATCGACGCAGACGGCCGCGCGGTCAGCTGCATCCAGTCCACCTATTTCGAATTCGGCTCCGGCCTGGTGCTGCCGCGCACCGGCATCACCTGGCAAAACCGCGGCTGCAGCTTCCGTCTGGCACCGGACGGCTGGAACGCCCTGGCCCCCGGCCGCAAACCCTTCCACACCCTCAATCCGGCGTTGGCCACTTTCGACGATGGCCGCATCATGGCCTACGGCACCATGGGCGGCGAAGGCCAGCCACAAACACAGGCCGCCGTGTTCTCGCGCTACGCCCGCTACGGCATGCCGCTGCAACAGGCCATCACCGCACCGCGCTGGCTGCTCGGCCGCACCTGGGGCGAAGCCAGCACTTCGCTGAAGCTGGAAGACCGCTTCGATCCGGCAGTGGTGCAAGCACTCCGCGACGCCGGGCATGCGGTGGAGCTGTTGCCCGCCTATACCTCGGTCATGGGACATGCCGGCGCGCTGGTGCGCGAGGTCGATGGCGTACTCAGTGGGGCAAGTGATCCGCGCTCGGATGGTGCGGTGGCTGGCTGGTGATAGTTGGGTACTTTGAATAAACTTCCTGCAGCAACTTCATGCTAGCGTCACGCTAGTTAGTCAGGGAAGCGCTACACCATGAGACCCACGTTTCGCCGACGGACGCACCATTGGGCATAGACACTAAACAGCAGAGACCCCTGTACACAAAGGGGATGGCCACCCATCACATTGTGGCCTATTGCGACGCGGCTTCCAGGCTGCTGTGAAATTCAGCCTGCTCATTTCGACAAGCTGGACGGTCAAGTGTGCCGATGATTCTAGATGGACTTTCGATATGTCCAAGGGCGCTTGGTGGCTGCAACTCGACAATATTGAATCCCACATCAAAGATTCTCTGGCAGAAGAGAGTTTTGGCTTGTCTGTCGATACGTTCTATTTTGGCTTTGAGCTAACGGATGTTGCGGAAGGATTAAATTTTGAAGCAACCAAGGGTTACATGAGTTACAGACCAAGCGCAAGTCATTCATCACTGTCGGCCAACTGGACTGGAATGACTTCAAACATCTGACCGCCGCGTTGCAATTGGAACTTTTCAAACGGACACTCCTGGATGCTGTCTCAGGCATCGCGCTTGCCAAGCGAAAACCCAAGGACTTCGATTTTAGGCGTCTTTATGCCGTCCTACTCGAGAGTATGAGCGCGCTTTCCGTAAAGCATTGCACCGGCCCTCGAGACGATATTGACCTCATCTAACCCACAACACTTCATTCGGCTAACTGATCAAGACACAAGACTCATGAGAGCTACCTGTGCAATTTCAATCCTGTTCGTTTTGATCGCGGCGCCTGCTACTGCCAGCAGCACCATGTGCACGTTCACTAGCCAAAGCGAAAATCCAGCCAATGACCTTGAGTTTCTTGGCTACGGAAAAATCCAGCAAATTCTGGTTCACCCACCCGGATCGGATGGCGCGAAAAGCTTGCCGAGCGGTTCCTACCACGTCATTGAGTTCGAGGAAAAGACCAGGACAATCAACCTAATTTATCGCAACCCCGGTAATCCACAGCTGCTGCCATCCTTTACTCTCAAGGGAGTTGGCAAAAAGACTTCCATGTGGACCGCAGGCAAGACCATCACTGGCGAATTCAGCTGCGACCACTGATCAAGATTGCTTCGGAATAATCAAAGACGACCTGCTGCTTCTGAAATTGCAATGCGCATGCCGCTTGCGCGCGCAAGAGAGAACTTACCCAGCAGTACTAGCTAGCGCCCTGGAACAATAGTAAGTGCCAAGGCAGCCCGGCCAGGTGAACTTGTCATAGACTCTGCGCATGCTCGCCAAGGCGACGGTGGCGGACTCAACCATGCCCATCACTGGACAGGACGCACTGGCTTTCTTGGGCATGCGCAGCGATGAGCAGGCTCTTCGCCGCACTTAATGTGTACACACCGGTTACATCTTTTACCAAGGAGAGCTGTATGACAGACCAAGAGCAACATCAACCCAGCCTGGAAGACGTCAAGCTGGCGTTCGACGGCCAGAGCGTGGACTGGTATCTGCAGAAGCTGGTCGGTATTGCCAACTCCTCGGATGCGCAGTTCGGCATTACGCTGTTTGTCGATGGCATCATCGTGTCCGGCCAGCTGGTCAGCGGGAAGCAGTATTTCGAGGCATTTGCGCAGGAATTTTCTGCCGCCTACCCCGGCGATGCCGAAGAAAGGGAGGAGATCCGCCGCGCGTTTGCCAGCCACGCCAGCATCTACGACAGCGAGGACGATGCGCAGCAAAGCAGCGCACCGCCGCAGTTCATCCACCTGATCGATGCGCGCTGCTTTTCACCCGCCGGCCAGCCGCTGCCGAGCAACCGTGGCGTGCTCTGGCGTGGCAAGGTCAACGCTGTGTCCGGCTTCACCCTGGGATCGCTTTCTGCGGATTAGCGCTGGCTGACGCTGATGCCATGATGCATCGCTCGTCCTGGGCTTGCAGGATCGCCGGGTTGCGCCGTCGCAGCGCCCCGTCCAGGGTGCGTCCATGCGCCGAAGTCATCGTCACTACGATGGCCGGTGCGGCGTTGCGGCCTGCCGTCATGCCTGGCGTCGCAGGCATGGCGTCTGGTTGAGTCCGACCGACAGCGTGAAGTGCGACGCGCGATGACCATTCCCGCGCATCCCCTGACGCAGTGCTGATCTTTGTGAGCGAGCAAAATCGCCGCAATTTGTGCGCAACGTCGCGTGGCAACGGAACCTTGAGCGCTAGGCTTGCGACTGCGCCGTCAACGGCGACGTGCGAAGGGGAAGGGACACCGTGGCGACATTCACCGTGGCAATCGATGTACTGGACACGCCACCGGCCCCGGCATCGGCAAGTGGCGTCGGCATCTGCCTTTCCGGTGGCGGCAGCCGTGCCCTGTCGTGTGCGCTGGGGCAGCTGCGGGGGCTGCGCTACCTGGGGCTGCTCGACAAGGTCAGCGCGATTTCATCGGTCTCCGGCGGGACCTGGGCCAATGTGTTGTACAGCTACCTGCCGAAGGCCATCAGCGACGATGAATTCCTGGGCCCGGTGGTGCTGGATCCTTCGCAACTGGGCTTGGACGTGCTGGCGCAGATGGCGCCAAACAATCTCGGCCAGGTGCCGTATCGGCTTGGCACGCTGCCGATCCTCAATGAACTGGCCGAGTACCGGCTGAGCAAACGCTACGTCCCATCGGATATGTGGCAAGCGGTCATCGGCAAGCTGGTGCTGAAGGACTACGGTTTGTGGAAGCCCGATGCCACCGGCATCGATCCGCATTATTTCACCGGCACGGCGACGTACCTGGCGCAAGGCCCGCTGCAGCGCAATCCCCAGTTGACCGCAGACGACTTCTACACCTTGCGAGACGGGCGGCCGCTACCGATCTTCAACACCGCCGTCTTCATCAACGATGGCGTGAGCGCGGATCTGCTGCCGTTCGAAGCCAACTGGTTTCTCGGTATCCGCGGGTTCTTCGACCAGCCTGACCAACTCGGTGTCATTGGTGGTGGTCTCATCGAGTCGTTTGCGATGGGCAGCGACTACACCGCCGACCACGGTGCCGGCATGGTCACCGCCCGCGTGCCCCAGCGTGCCTTCAGCCTCAACGACATCGCCGGGTGCAGCAGCATGGCGCCGGCCGAAGACTTCGAAGAGAGGTTTCCCGAGATCAATGGGCTGGTGCCGCGTTACCGGTACTGGCCCGTCGGTGATCGTGATCAATCGACGGAGAGTTACCGCTTCGCCGACGGCGGCAACCTGGAAAACCTGGGCATCATGCCGCTGCTCGCACGTGGCTTCACGCGCCTGCTGGTGTTCGTCAACTCGGACCAAGGGGTGAACATCGATCCGGAATCGGGCGAAACCGTGGTTGCCGACGACCTGCCGCCGCTGTTCGGGCTGCAGCCGTTCTGCGAGAAAACCCGCAGCTACCCGGCGTATGCCAACGAGCAATTGTGCGAGGGCGCCAACGGCATGTTCCGGCACAACCAGGTGTTCGATACCACCGCATTCGATGCATTGAAGCAGGGCTTGCTGGCAGCCAAAAAATCCGGCGGCGCGTTACTGGTGCGGCAGCGCTTGCGCGTGCTGGAGAACGACTGGTTCAACGTGCCTGCGCAGCAGTCGGTCGAGATACTGTGGGTGTACAACGATCTGGTGCGTGCATGGTGGAAACAATTGCCGGATGAAACCCAGATCGAGCTGGATCTGCAAAGCGTGGACGATTTCCCCCTCTATGGCACGGTCACCCAGCTGCATCTGTCCTATCCGCTGGTCAACGCGCTGGCGCATCTGAGTTGCTGGAACCTCGCCTCCGACAGCACGGTGGGCAACCCCGATGGGCAAAGCAACGCCGACGTGGTGCGTGGCATGTTTGCGTGATGCGCTTGCGGAAATAGGGCCGCAAGCGCATCACGCACCACGCGGGGCCGGAGCGCGCCGGGCCGGGCAGCATCTGCCGGCAAAGATCACTCCCACCCGCGTTGATGTCAGTGCCGTTGCACATGCCGCACTGCATCGGCAGATCCGCACAAGGCTGGCCAGCACCAGCGCTGTCGCCACGCCCGCAGTGCCCACTCAGCTGCCCGCGTTACGACGATGCCGTGAGCGTGCGTGACAGGAAATCGTGGAGGTACTGCGCAATCTCCGGCGCATGCGTTTCCAGCGCGAAGTGGCCTGCGTCCAGCAGATGGATTTCGGCGTTCGGCAGGTCTTTGCGATAGGCCTGTGCACCGGCCGGAATGAAGGCAGGATCGTGCTTGCCCCACACTGCCAGAAAGGCTGGCTGATGCTGACGGAAATACGCGTGGAAGGCAGGATAGGCCGCCACGTTGCTGCGGTAGTCCAGGATCAGATCGAGCTGGATCTCTTCGGCACCCTCTCGTGCCATGTATCCGATATCCAGCGTGTAGCCATCGGGAGAGAGTTTGCCCGGATCGGCGCCGGTGCCGTACAGCCAGTCGCGAATGGCCTGCGGCGATAAGGAGGCACGGCATGCCTGACGATTGGCGGCGCTCGGCTCGCGCCAGTACGCCTGCCACGCACCCCATTGATCGCTGATGCCCTCCACATAGGCATTGCCGTTCTGGCTGATGATGGCGCTCACCTTGTGCGGGTTTGCAGCAGCCAGGCGAAAGCCGACCGGCGCGCCGTAATCGAACACGTACACGCTGTAGCTGGCGAGTGCCAAGGCTTCAGTGAACCCTTCGATGACGTTGTAGAGGTTCTCGAACGTGTAATCGAACTGCCCGCGCGGTGGCGCCTTGGTATTGCCGAAGCCAGGCAAATCCGGCGCGATCAGGCGATAGTGCTGTGCGAGCAGCGGCATCAGGTCGCGGAACACGTGGCTGGCACTGGGAAACCCGTGCAACAGCAGCAACACCGGCGCATCCTTGCGCCCCGCCTCGCGGTAGAACACCTCGACGTCCCCGACCTGCTGGGTCTTGTAGCTCACACGCGTGTGGTCATGAAACATGATGTCTCCTTTCACTGTCTGTGGTTGTCTGGCCGTTGCCACGTTTGGAATGCCAGCGCCCACCGAGGCAGCGGTCACGGCCCATGCGACCAGCAGCCCGGTGGACGCGGGCACTGCCGGGGCGTTGTCGGCAAGGGACGCGGCTGATGGCTCTGATCGAGCGATGACACAATCAAACGCGGATGAAGTGAGAGCCATGCTAGGCATCGGCGCGCAGCAGCAGAACACCCAGGCAGCGCAATTGACCATTGCGGCGCTCGTAATGCTGCATCGATGACAACACGCGGCGCCCTGGTGCTGCAGGTGGACCGCGACGGCACCAGGACGCTGCTACGCTGTGGTGAACGCCAATTGCCGAGTCCGCGGTGGATCGCATCCAGGAAATGACGCTGTTTGCAGCCCTCGCCGAGCAGGCGAGCTTTGCCGCGGTCGCGCGGCGCCTGGGGATTTCCACCGCCACGGTGACACGTAGCATCGCGCAGCTGGAGCAGCGCCTTGGCGTGCTGCTGGTGGTGCGCAGCACCCGCAACATGCGTCTCACCGATGCCGGACATCAATACGCCAACGATTGCCGGCGCCTGCTGACCGAGCTCGATGAGGTGGAGCGCCGTGCTGCCGGCCTGCACACGCATCCCAGCGGCCTGCTCACGATCACGGCGCCGCACCTGTTTGGTGCCATGCATGTGATGCCGGTGGTAACGCGCTATCTGGCCCGGTACCCGCTGATACACGTGCGCGCCATCCTGCTCGACCGTGTTGTGCCGATGCTGGACGAAGGCATCGACGTGGCGGTGCGCATTGGTGCGCTGCCCGATTCGTCGTTGACCGCCATCCCGGTCGGCGGCGTACGCCGCATGGTCTGCGCATCACCGCAGTACCTCGATGCGCATGGCATCCCGCAGCATCCGGACGCGTTGCCGCAGCATGCAACCATCTCGATCTCCGCGGCCGAGCGCCCGGCACCGTGGCCGTTTTGCGTGGACGGGCACGCCCACCTGGTCGATGCCGACTCGCGACTCAGCGTCAACGGCTGCAATGGCGCCATCGAGGCCGCCGTGCAGGGCTGGGGACTCACGCAGGTGCCGTCGTACCAGGTCCGCGATCATCTGCGCAGCGGCCAATTGGTCAGCGTGCTCGACGCCTTCGAAGTCGCGCCGGAGCCGGTGCATGTGGTCTACCTCGAAGGACGCCGTGGCTCATCGAAGGTGCGAAGCTTCGTGGACGACTGCGTGGACGCGTTGCGGCAGGAGCTGGCACCTCCGAACGATGCCTGATGACGCGCCCGCACGGTCAGGCCTGAAGACGGTCGCCCGCAGCGGCCACCAGCGACGGCCCAGCAACAGGCGGGCACCAGTTGCGGGTGGCGCCGATCAAGGGATCGGCCTGGCAGCATGCCGCCCGGTGCTTGGCTGCATGCCGGGGCGCTGATCGCGACCACCATCGCGGCGCATGGCGTCCTGGCCCATCCGCGATGCAGCGGCTCTGCCTGGGAGGGCCCTGCCTGAGGACGCGCACACGTACCTGCAGCGCACGGCCATCACACTTGTTATAGTGTAACGATGTCATCCACCCCGCTATCGCGCCTGTTCCGCAGCCTCGCCGTTCTGGCGACGTTGCTGCTGGTGGTGTTGCCGGTGCTGGGTCATCCACGGCTGACGCAGGCGGCCTCGGCGACGCCCGGGCCATGGCCGGTAGACGCGCGGGCGTTGCCCACGCACGTCTCCGGCACTGGCAGCCCACACCACGTCACCCGCGTGGCCGATGCCGATGGCGAGGCGGACGTATCGACGCCGGCCCGCAGCGGCGAGCGGTCCGACCAGACCGGTACGGAAGACACCTCCACGTGCGAGGCATGCCAGCTGGCAGCGCGCGCGTTGCTCCTGCTGGCGACGGCGCTGCTATGCCTGCTGCCGACCGTGCACCGCCGCGTGCTTGCCTGGCCGCCGCACCCAGCCTGGCCCATGACACGCATGCGCGCTGCGCACCCGGTGCGCGGACCGCCGCTACCGGCGATCGGCTGACGCCTCCTCTCGCCGCGCGCTCGTCGTATCGATCGCGCCGCCATGCCTCACGCACGGCCCGGCCGCTGCCGGTGCTGTCTGCGCCTTCTCATTCGCTGCAACGGCCTGCGCAAGGCCGCACGGAGTTTTTCGATGTCCACCACGCTTCATCGCCTCACCGCCGCACTGGCGATGGGTCTGACCTGCGCGCAGGGCGCCCATGCCGCCGACGCGCCGCAGGACGACTCGGTGCTGACCCTGGGCAAGGTGCAGGCAACGGCCGTCTCCAACGGCACGCTCGCCGCGCACAGCGTGTTTTCGTCGGTGGACGTGCTGGGCGCCGACCTGCTGCAAAACCAGAAGGTGGATTTCAGCTGGGAGCTGTTCGCGCGCGCACCCGGCGTGCAGGTCACCCAGTTCAAGGTCGGCACCGAAGCCGGGCGGTTCTCGTTCCGCGGCTTCAATGCCGAAGGCCGCGTCAACGCGGTCAAGCTGCTGATCGACGGCGTGCCCGGCAACGACAACCTCGGCGGCATGCCGTACATGGACATGATCTCGCCGCTGGACATCGAGGCGATCGAGATCGTGCGCGGCACCAATGACCCGCGCTACGGGCTCAACGCCATCGCCGGCGACGTCAACGTGGTCACCCGCAGCGGCGGCAACGACGGCACGCTCAGCCTCGCCACCGGCAGCTTCGGCACCTACGACGTGCAGGCCGCCAAGGGGTTCGAGCAGGGCGGCTGGAGCCAGAATTATTTTGTCGGCTGGCGCAGTTCGGAGGGCTATCGCGACCATGCGCTGGCGATCAAGCGCAACTTCGCCGCCAAATGGTTGTACACCGACCCGGACGCCCGCTGGCGCGCCGGCCTGAGCACGCGCTTCTATCACGCCACTGCGCAGGAAGCGGGCTTTCTCACCTTCCAGCAGGCGCAGCAGGCGCCGCGCAGCTCGCCGGCATTTTCCAATACCGACCAGAGCGAGCGTCAGCTGATCCAGACCGTGCTGCATGCCGACGGCACGCTAGGCGAGGACTGGAGCTGGACCGCCAAGACCTACGTCAACCGCTACCAGAACGAGCGCTTCGTGCGCTTTGTCGAACGCAATCCGCAACAGGAGCGGGTGACCAACGAGACCCACCACGGCGTCATTGCCGGCACCACCTGGCGGCCGGAGCTGGCGGGCTTCAGCGAATTTGCGCTGGAAGCCGGCGTGGACGCGCAGTGGCAGGACAACGTGTCGCAACGCTATCGCACCGTGGAGCGCGAGCGGGTGCGCCCATTGCGCGATTGGGATTACAGCCTGGATACCCGCGGCGCCTATCTGCAAGTGGTGATGCGCCCGACCGAGCGGCTGAAGCTGGTGCCGGCCTACCGCATCGACCAGGTGCGCGGCAGCTTTCTGGATGCGCTCAGCGGCGCGCGGTTTTCGACCTACGATTTCGGCAGCATCCTGCAGCCCAAGTTCAGCGCCGCCTATCGCCTGAGCGATCGCGCCACCGCGTACGCCAACTGGGGCCGCACCTGGCAGATCGGTGGCGGCAACGGCGCCTACCGCACCCAGGCCCGCAACCTGCGCCCCTCGATCAACGACGGCTGGGAGAGCGGCCTGAAGTTCCAGCCCTGGTCCTGGGCCGACGCACGCCTGGCGTACTGGGAGCAGCGCGCGTCCGGCGAGGTGGCGCGCGTGATCGGCGTCAATGGTGCGGTGGCGGTGGATGAGGTCAGCAATGTCGGCCGCACCCTGCGCCGCGGCTGGGACGCGCAACTCAACCTGCAGCCGAGCGAGCGCTGGCGCGCATGGCTGGCCTACTCGCGGCAGAAGGCGCAGATCGTGGTGGCCGACCCCAGCGCGCCGGACACGCGTGGCAAGGAAGTGGAAAACGTCCCCAACTGGCTGCTCACCGGCGGCGTGGACTACCAGGCCAGCGACCGCCTCAAGTTCAGCCTGTGGGGCAACGGGCAGGGCGATTACTACATCGACCGCGCCAACACGCTGGGGCGTTACGGCGGCTATGTGATCGGCAATGTCAGCGCCACCTGGCAGGTCAACCCGCGCAACGAGCTGTCGCTACAGATCAAGAACGTCACCGACAAGCTGTACGTGTATGGCTTTTTCGACAGCGGCATCTCCGGCTTTACCCCGGCCGACGGGCGTGGCGTGTATGCGGCCTGGAACCTGACGTTCTGACACTGGCCGAGCACGCGGCATCGCAGCCGGGTGCGGGCGGCGTAATGGCCGTTTTGGCACACGCGTAAGACGTCGCGTTGGGCGTGGTGACTGCAAGCGCCGCGTCAGTAGTTGGCTTTCTTGCCAGGGAAGCGTGCACCCGGACGGTGCTATCGCCCTGAGTGCCGCGCACCCAGCCAGGCGCGCCTGCAGCAGGTCTCGCCGCTGCTCGAGGGGCGCCGCACGCGCAACGCGGGTGGCGCCGTCCACTTCTCGGGGTGCCGGCACACATCCGCATCGCCGCCTTCGGCGGTACCGTTGCGCGGTCGACGGCCGTCGTGACGATGCCGGGAAATGCGTGTGACCCATGGCGTCATGCAGCGCGCGCATTGGCCCCGCCTTCGAGCCACCGCGGCCGCGCCGGCCACTGCCGGCCACTGCGCGCGATGGGGCCGACTGCCTACCGACCGCATCCAGGCTGGCTGGCTGGCTGGCTGGCTGGCTGGCTGGCTGGCTGGCTGGCTGGCGACAGCATCGCCGCGTGTTGCATTTTTTGCAGCGCGAACCAGCGAAAAAACTCTTTGATGGCGACAGCAACGGCTCCCTATAGTCGAAGCGTCACCCCCTGCCCGCTTCCGGATCGCCGCGCGCGTCCCGCAGCCCCCCCTCGGTCCTGTCGATGCTTGCTGCCGTTCCCACCGCCCCGCCCGCCACCGACCCTGCCCGCCCCGGCGGCGCGCGTGCGGTTGCGCGTTGCGACCAGCTGGGTGGTGCGCCCTACAGCGATACGCCCGATGGCCTGTTCCGTGCCTGGCTCAGCCCGGCGCACCGCGCCGCCGTCACCCAGGTCAGCACGTGGATGCGCGAAGCGGGCATGCAGGTGCGCTTGGACGCGGCGGCCAACCTGGTCGGACGTTACGAGGCCGCGCATCCCGAGGCACCTGCCCTGCTGATCGGCAGCCATCTGGACAGCGTGCGCGATGCCGGCCGCTACGACGGCCCGCTGGGCATCCTGCTCGGCATCGAATGCGTCGCCGCCCTGCACGCACAGGCGCGCCGCCTGCCGTTCGCCATCGAGGTGATCGCGTTCGGCGACGAAGAAGGCTCGCGCTTTCCCGCCTCCATGTTCTGCAGCCGCGCGGTGGCCGGCACGCTGGACCCCGCCGCGCTGGCGGTCAGCGATGCCAGCGGCATCGACGTGGCCGCCGCGCTGGCCGACTGGGGCCTGGATATCGCGCAGATCCGTCATGCCGCCCGTACGCCGGGCAGCGTGCTGGCGTATCTGGAAACCCACATCGAACAGGGCCCGGTGCTGGAAGCAGAAGCGCTGCCGGTAGGCATCGTCACCGCCATCGCCGCACAGCGCCGCTTCGCGCTGCGCTTCGATGGCCGCGCCGGGCATGCCGGCACCACCACCATGACCTTGCGTCGCGATGCCTTGAGCGCGGCGGCCGACGCCTTGCTGGCGATCGAGCGCATCGTGCGCGCCGGCAGCAGCGATCTGGTCGCCACCGTCGGCAAACTGCAGGTCGCACCCGGCGCCATCAATGTGGTGCCGGGCCGGGTGGACTGCACGCTGGACGTGCGCGCCGGCAGCGATGCCACCCGCGACGCGGCCGTGCGCGAAATCGAACACGCGCTCGCGCAGATCGGCACGCAGCGCGGCATCGCCATCGCTATCGAGCCGCTACAGACACTGGCCGCCAGCCCATGCGCCCCGGCACTGATCACGCGCCTCGAACATGCGGTTGCCGCGCAGGGCATCGCACCGCGGCAACTGGTCTCCGGCGCCGGCCACGATGCGATGACGATGGCCGCGCTGTGCCCCACCGCGATGCTGTTCGTGCGCTGCGCCGGCGGCATCAGCCATCATCCGGACGAACACGTCGACCCGGCCGATGCCGAGCTCGCGCTGGCGACGATGCGCCATTTCATCGAACACCTGGGAGATCCCTTTGTCACCTGATCTGCGCCATCTGCACACCTTCGGCGAACTCGATCCCCCGCAGCGGCTGCTGATGGGCCCGGGCCCGGTCAATGCGCATCCGCGCGTGCTGCGCGCGATGGCGGCCGATCTGCTGGGCCAGTTCGACCCGGAAATGACCACCTACATGAACGAAGTGATGGCGCTGTACCGGCCATTGTTCGGCACCGGGAATCGCTGGACCTTCTTGGTCGATGGCACCGCGCGTGCCGGTATCGAGGCGGCGCTGGTGTCGCTGGTCAGTGCGGGCGACCGCGTGCTGGTGATCAACTTCGGCCGCTTCGGTTTGCTGCTGACCGAAATCCTGCAGCGCCTCGGTGCCGACGTGCACAGCGTGGATGCGCCCTGGGGCGAGGTGGTGCCGCTGGACGCCATTGCCGAGGCAATCGCACGGGTAGCACCCAAGCTGGTGGCCACCGTGCACGGCGACACCTCCACCACCATGGCGCAGCCGCTCGACGGCCTGGGCGCATTGTGCCGGGCGGCCGGCACACTGAGTTACGTGGATGCCACGGCCACCCTCGGCGGCATGGACATCGCCAGCGACCGCTGGGGCGTGGACGTGGTCACCGGCGGCCTGCAGAAATGCCTGGGCGGGCCCTCGGGCTCGGCGCCGATCACCGTGTCCGAGCGCGCCGCGGAGGCCATCTTTGCGCGCCGCCATGTGGAGCGCGGCATCGCGCGCGATGACATCGTCAACGGCAATGGGCCGCGCATCGCCTCCAATTATTTCGACCTGGCCATGATCATGGATTACTGGTCGGACAAGCGCCTCAACCACCACACCGAAGCCACCACCATGCTCTACGGCGCACGCGAATGCGCACGCGTGGCATTGCAGGAAGGCCTGCCCGCACGCTTTGCCCGCCACGCCGCCGCCGGCCGCGCGGTGAGCGCCGGCGTGCGCGCGATGGGCCTTGCGGTCTTCGGCGACGATGCGCACCGCATGACCAACGTCACCGGCGTGGTGATCCCGCCCGGCATCGACAACGACGCGGTGCGCCGGCGCATGCGCGAGGATTTCGAGATCGAAATCGGCACCGCGTTCGGCCCGTTGCAAGGCAAGATCTGGCGCATCGGCGCGATGGGCTACAACGCGATGAAGCACAAGGTGCTGATCACCCTGGCCGCATTGGAAGCGGTGCTGCGCGCCGAAGGCTACGCCTGCACCCCCGGCCTGGCCGTGGACGCCGCATTGGCGGCCTGGCATGCGGAGCCGGCGGCGTGAACGCCGCTCGCGCGCTGGTCGGCTATGGCGCCACACCGCCGGCGGCGCAGTGGCCCGGTGGCGCACGCGTCGCCGTGCAGTTCGTCATCAATTACGAAGAGGGCGCAGAAAACTGCGTGCTCAACGGCGATACCGGCTCCGAGGCGTTTTTGTCGGAAATGGTGGGCGCGCAGTCGCAGCCGGGCGCACGCGCCATGGCCATGGAAAGCCTGTACGAATACGGCAGCCGCGCCGGCTTCTGGCGGCTGCACCGGCTGTTCACCGCGCGCGGCGTACCGGTCACGGTATTTGGCGTGGCCAACGCGTTGGCCAGCAACCCCGAGGCGGTGGCCGCGATGCAGGCCGCAGACTGGGAAATCGCCAGCCACGGGTTGCGCTGGATCGACTACCAGCATGTCGATGAAGCCACCGAGCGCGCGCATATCGCGCAGGCCATCGCACTGCACACACAGGTGACCGGCAGCCGCCCGCTGGGCTGGTACCAGGGCCGCACCAGCCCCAATACCGCGCGCCTGATCGCCGAAGAAGGTGGCTTTGTCTATGACGCCGACAGCTACGCGGACGATGTGCCCTACTACGACGCACGCCATGGCCGCACGCAATTGATCGTGCCGTACACGCTGGATGCAAACGACATGAAATTCGTCGCCTATAACGGCTTTGCCGATGGCGAGCCGTTCTTCCGCTATCTGCGCGACGGCTTCGAACAATTGCACAGCGAGGGCGGGCGCATGCTCTCGGTCGGCTTGCACGGCCGTATCGTCGGCAAGCCGGCGCGCGCGGCAGCCCTGGCGCGCTTTGTCGATCACGTGCTGGCCAGTGGCGACGCCTGGGTGGCGCGCCGCATCGATATCGCGCGCCACTGGTTGCAGGTGCACCCGGCATGAGCATTGCCGTGTCCGAGATCGATCTGCCCGAGGTGATCGCGCAAGTGACCGCGGCCTTTCACGCCTACGAGGACGCCCTGATGCGCGACGACATCACGGCGATGGATGCGCTGTTCCATGCAGCGCCCAGCACGGTGCGCTACGGCGTGGGCGAGGTGTTGTACGGCATCGAGGCGATCCGCGCGTTCCGCATCGGCCGTGGTGGCTCGCCGCAGCGTCAGCTCGTGCATGTGCAGGTACACGGCTTCGGCCATGACTTCGCTACCACGCATGCAGAATTCATCCGTGAGGGCAGCAGTGCACGCGGGCGGCAAAGCCAGGGCTGGGTGCGCTTTGCCGATGGCTGGAAGGTGGTGGTCGCGCATGTCTCGCTGCAGGGCACGCACGCATGAGCGTGGTGGACGACGGCGTGCTGGACGATGCCACCTTCGTGGCGCGCTACCGCGAGTTGTTCGAGCATTCGCCGTGGGTGGTCGAACGCGCCGCACGGCGGCGTCCGTTCGCCAATGTGTATCGCGGGCTGATGCAGGTGGTGCTGGACGCGTCGCCGGACGACCAGCTGGCGCTGATTCGCGCGCACCCCGAACTGGCCGGCAAGGCGGCGATCGACCGCACGCTCACTGCCGCATCGGCCGCAGAGCAGGCCGCGGCCGGGCTGGACCGTCTCAGCGAAGACGAGTTCAAGCGCTTCCACGCGCTCAATCAGGCCTATCGCCACCGCTTCGGTTTCCCTTTCGTGATCTGCGTGCGGCTGCACGACAAGGCCGGCATCCTGGCCGCGCTGGAGCGGCGCCTGGATGCGCCGCGCAACACAGAGATCGCCACCGCCATTGCCGAGATCGGCAAGATCGTGCACCTGCGCCTGGAGGCATTGCCATGAGCCTGGCCCAACTCGAACGCGAACTCGCCCGCGACCTGCAGCGCCTTGCCCACGGCGGCGACGCCTGGGTGGCACCGCGCGTGCATCCAGCCGGGCATGTCTTTGATGTGGTGATCGTCGGCGCCGGCCAGAGCGGCCTGGGCGCGGCGTTCGCGCTGCAACGCGAGCGCGTGCACAACGTGCTGGTGATCGACGAAAACCCGGCGGGGCAGGAAGGCCCGTGGGTGACCTATGCGCGCATGCAAACCCTGCGCACGCCCAAGCACATCACCTCGATCGACCTGGGCGTGCCGTCGCTCATCTTCCGCGCCTGGTGGGAGGCGCAGCACGGCAGCGCCGCATGGGACACCCTGGACAAGATTCCACGCGGCCGCTGGATGGACTACCTGCGCTGGTACCGCGCGGTGCTACGCCTGCCGGTGCGCAATGCCACGCAACTGGCGCGTGTCGAACCGGACGTCGCCCCCGGCATCCATCGCCTGCATCTGGCGATGGGCGCGCCACTGCTGACGCGCAAGCTGATCCTGGCCACCGGCATCCAGGGCGGCGGCCAGTGGATGGTGCCGGACTGGATCAGCCGCGCCCTGCCCGCGCACCGCTACGCGCACACCTCCGGCCACATCGACTTTGCCGCGCTGGCCGGCAAGCGCGTGGGCATCCTGGGTGGCGGCGCCTCGGCCTTCGACAATGCGTGCTTTGCGCTGGATCAAGGCGTCGCCAGCGCCGAGGTATTCGTGCGCCGCAGCGAATTGCCGCGCATCAATCCGTTCCGCCACATGGAACAGGCCGGCATCATCCCGCGCTTTCTCATCCTCCCCGACGCGGACAAGTACCGCATGATGGCCAGCTTTTTCGCGCACAACCAACCGCCGACCAACGACACCTTCCAACGCGCCTGCGCACACGCCGGCTTCGCACTGCATCTGGGTGCGCCGTGGCTGGAGGTGGCCGAGCGCGATGGCGAGATCGTCGTGCGCACGCCGCAGGGCGAACACCGCTTCGATTTTCTGGCGGTGGCCACCGGCCTGGTCACCGACCCGCAGCTGCGCCCCGAGCTGGCCGCGCTGTCCGGGCGTATCGCCTGCTGGGGCGATCGCTACCAACCACCGCCGGGCCAGGCCAACCCAGTGCTGGACGCGCACCCCTACCTGGGGCCGGGCTTCGAACTGCTGCCACGCACGCCCGACGACGCCGCGCTGCTGCATGGGCTGTTCGCCTTCAACTATTCGGCGCTGATCAACCACGGCCCCTCGGCCGCGGCATTGTCCGGGCTCAAGGTCGCCCTGCCGCGGCTGGCCCGCGCGGTGGCCGACCAGCTGTTTCTGGACGACCGCCAGGCCATCGTCGAGACCTATCTGGCCTATGACCAACCCGAGTTCGTCGGCCAATGGCCGCAGCCCACCCAGGCGGTGGCATGAGCACGCTGTCCACGCATGTGCTGGACACCGCCAGCGGCCGCCCCGCTTACGGCGTGCCGCTGCGCCTGTTCGCAGGCGATACGTTGCACTTCGACGGTGTCACCAACCAGGACGGGCGCTGCCCGGAACTGGCCGCCCTCACGCTGCCGCCCGGCCGCTATCGGCTGGAATTCGAGGTCGCCATATACTGGCGTGCGGCCGGCGTTGCCCTGACCGACCCGCCGTTCCTGGAGCAGGTACCCATCGCCTTCGGCATTGCCGACGACGGCCACTACCACGTGCCGCTGCTGCTCTCGCCGTACGGATATTCCACTTACCGCGGCAGCTGAAAGCCGCTGGCGCGAGAGCTGGGGCGACTGCCACAGCGACCCAGGCTCACCGGTCCCGGCGACGGCCTCATCCCGGCGGAAAACGACAGGCCGCCCCGCGCCGCAGCCTGCCTGGTACGCGCACGCTGCCTCAGGCACCGTGGATCACTACAGAGCATTCGACTGCCACTGCGCGATCTATGCAGCCGCCCTGACACCTGCCTGCAACATCTTGGCAGCCTAGGCGGCACCGGCGTCGCAACCGTTCGGCACGACACACGCCCCGTTCCGCCATGGCCCCGTAGAATGATGCCTTTCCGGCGACAGGCCGGGGCACCGGAACGGTCATGATCCACAACGATGTACTGCGCAGCATCCGCTACATGCTCGACCTCAGCGACGACAAGGTGGTGGAGATCACCCACCTGGCCGACCCCGGGTTCGCGCTCGACAAGCCGCAGGTACAGGCCTGGCTGAAGAAGGAAGACGAGCCCGGTTTCGAGCCCTGCACCGATGCGATGCTGGCGCGCTTTCTCGACGGCCTGGTGCTGCGCTTCCGCGGCCGCGACGAGACCCAACCGGCACGCCCGCTGGAAGCCCGCGTCGGCAACAACCTGGTGTTGAAGAAGCTGCGCGTGGCCTTCGAACTGAAGGACGTCGACATGCACGCCATCTTCGCCAGCGCCGGCTTCCCGCTGTCCAAGCCGGAACTCTCCGCACTGTTCCGCCAGCCCGGCCACAAGAATTTCCGCCCCTGTGGCGACCAACTGCTGCGCGCCTTCCTCAAGGGCCTGACCGCCCGGGTCCGCGAAGCCGGTTGAACGTCACCACCGCCCCAAAGCGCCGCTCCTCGTAGGAGCGCGCTCGCGCGCGAGGCGTCCGCTGAAACGTTCCATGCCGCAGGCGTGCGCTCACGATGGCAATGACCCGCCGGTGTCCGCCGACTGCGCAGACACCACATCGGCCTGTGCCGCACTTGGGGAATCTGTGCAGGGCCTGCTTGGCGAGGTCAGTCCGGGCCTTCGGTTCGAAGCAGATAGGGTGGCGCGCTCCAGACAGACGCCCTGGAGATGCCTGCACTCGACGCGAGCGCGATCAACCGCCGCACACGTGCTTCAGCAGGCGCCAGGCCGGAAGGTGCGGATGCGCCCGGCACCCCCGGCGCGGCAAGCACCCGTGCGAGCCGGCCAGCATGCACGGGCTACGATTCCGAGTCGGCTGCTATGCAGCCGCCGCCAGACGCGGCTTGTGGGCATCCAGACGGAACACCGAGACCGCTTCGCTCAGCTCCACCGCCTGCTCTTCCATCGCCCGCGCGGCGGCCGAAGCTTCTTCCACCAGTGCGGCATTGCGCTGGGTGGTTTCGTCCATGTCATTGACGGTGCGCGCCACCTGTTCGATGCCGGCGGACTGTTCGCGCGATGCGGCGGAGATCTCGGCAATGAGCGTGGTGACCTGCTGCACCGATTGCACGATGTCCTGCATCGTTCGCCCGGCCTGACTTACGCGTGCGCTGCCACGCTCGACGCTGTCCACCGATGCATCGATCAGCTGCTTGACCTCCTTGGCGGCGCCGGCTGAACGCTGTGCCAGCGCGCGCACCTCGGATGCAACCACCGCAAAGCCGCGCCCCTGCTCGCCGGCACGCGCCGCTTCCACCGCAGCGTTCAAGGCCAGAATATTGGTCTGGAAGGCGATGCCGTCGATGACACTGATGATGTCGGCAATCTTCCTGGACGACCCTTCGATTTCGCCCATGGTGCCGACCACGCTGGCCACCATGTCTCCGCCGCGGCTGGCAATCTCGGCAGCCGCCTGCGCACCGCGGCTGGCCTGCTGCGCCGTGTCGGCATTCTGCCGCACGGTGGAGGTGAGCTCTTCCATCGATGCAGCGGTTTCTTCCAGATTGGCCGCCTGCTGTTCGGTACGCTGCGCCAGATCGTTGTTGCCGGCGGCGATTTCGGCGGACGCGGTGCGAATGGTCTGTGCGGCCAGCGTGATATCCCCGACGATATCGGTCAGGCGCTGCACGGTGGCGTTGGCATCGTCACGCATGCGCTCAAAGACGCCTTGCTGGTTGCCGTGCATGCGCGCAGTCAGGTCGCCATCGGCAATTGCCTTGAGCAGCTGCGACAGCTCGGCCAGATTCTGGTCCACGTTGTGCATCAGGCCATTGAGGCCCTCGACCATGCCGCGGAACTCGAATTGATAGGCGTCGGTGTTACCACGGGTGGCAAAGTCGCCGGCCGCCGCCGCACTGACCAGGCCACGGATTTCGCCGTTGATCGCGGCCAGATTGCGTTTGGTGGTGTCCATCGCCTCGGTGATCTGCGCCTTTTCGCCCGGCAGGCGCGGCATGTCCACCGACATGTCACCCACCGCGTAATGCTGCATCACCTGCAGCATGGTGCCGATCAACCCCACCTGCGCGCCGATCAGTCCGTTGGTGTCGTCCACCATGCGGCCATACGCGCCAGGAAATGCCTGCGCGTCCATGCGGTAACTCATCTGCCCGGCTTCATGACGCTGGGCCATGTCCGCCTGTGCGCTTGAGACATCGATGAGCGTGGTGACCACCTGCCCCATTGCCTGTCCCAGCAACCCGATCTCGTCACGATTGCCGACCGCCGCGCGTGCCGACAGGTCGCCGGCCGCCACCAGGCGTGCCGCGTGCGCAACCGTTTCGATCGGGCGAACGATCGAGCGCCGTATCCACCAGCCCAATACCGCCACCAGACACAGCGCGGCGCCCACCGTGGCGACTGCCGAATAGACCAGCTTGTGCTGTGCCGATTGCGAGCTGGCCAGCACCGCGGCGTCAGCCAGGGTCTTGCTGCGATTGACCAGCGCTTCGAGCGTCTGGCTGGGCGCGCGGTCCTGGCCCTTGACCAACTGGTCGCCTACCTGGGTGTCGTAGCCGGCTTCGGCAAACCTGCCCAGCGCTGCTTCGTAGTGGCGCTGCAGGCCCAGATGCGCCTGGGCAAAGTCCTGCGCCAGCGTACGCACCTGCGGGTCCAAGGTTGCCTTGGCCAGCGCCTCGGTGCCTGCCTGCACTTTCCTGCCCTGCTCGCGGAAGGCATCCAGGTGCTTGTCCAGCTGCGCCGGGTCGCGCCCGCGGATCAGGACATTCTTCCACTCCTGCACCTGCAGGCGGAAATCACGGGTGATCTCCTCGCTGGTGGAGGCCTGCGCCACCTCGGGCGGCACCTTGCCCGACAGGCTCAGCCACGCCGTGCCCAAACCACCGAGGGCACACAACAGGATGATCAACAGACCCCGCGCGAGCGCGCCGAGCAGCTTGCTTTGCAGGCTGACGAATTTCGGGGTGGCAACAGACATGCGACATCCAGAGTGGGGATTGCTCCGGTTATCGACAGGTGTACGACCGGTCTGAAGCAGCGCCCGGCACCAGAATCTGCCTTGAATGCCCAAAGAGGTGAGCACTTCCGGATTCCCCGACAGGCTTCACCCGTCCGCCCGACCATCGCGGCATCTGTGGCGGCCCCGTATCCTTCCCGCGCATGACCGACCCCGCCTTTCCGATCTCTCCGTTGTTGCCGCAGATTCGCGACAGCCTCGCCGCCCATCCACGGCTGGTCCTGGAAGCGCCGCCCGGCGCCGGCAAGACCACCCAGGTACCGCTGGCGCTGCTGGACGCGCCATGGCTAGCCGGGCGTACCATCGTGATGCTGGAACCGCGCCGCGTGGCGGCGCGCAGCGCGGCGCAATTCATGGCGCGCCAGCTCGGCGAGCCGGTCGGCGAGACCGTGGGCTACCGCATCCGCTTCGAGAACAAGACCTCCGCGCGTACCCGTATTGAAGTGGTCACCGAGGGCATCCTGACCCGGATGATCCAGGACGACCCCATGCTGGAACACGTGGGCGCACTGCTGTTCGACGAGTTCCACGAGCGCCATCTGGCCGGCGACCTGGGTCTGGCGCTGGCACTGGATGTCCAGGCGCAGCTGCGCGACGACCTGCGCATCGTGGCGATGTCGGCCACGCTGGATGGCGAGCGGCTGGCCGGCTTTCTGGAGGCCCCGCGGCTGAGCAGCGCCGGGCGCAGTTTTCCGGTGGACATTGCGCATTTCCCTGCGCGACGCGACGAAGCGCTGGTACCGCAGACCCGGCGCGCGGTGGAGCATGCACTGGCCACCCATCCCGGCGATGTGCTGGTGTTCCTGCCCGGCCAGCGCGAAATCACGCGTGTGCACGGCGCCTTGCAGGAAGCGCTGGACCCGGCCGTGCAGGTGTTGCCGTTGCACGGCGAATTGTCGGTGGAGGCGCAGACGCAGGTCCTGCAACCCGACCCGCAGGGGCGCCGGCGCGTGGTGCTGGCCACCAACGTGGCCGAGTCATCGGTGACGCTGCCGGGCGTGCGCGTGGTGATCGACAGCGGCCAGGCGCGCGAGCCGCACTACGACCCCAACAGCGGGTTCTCACGGCTGGACGTGGCCACCATTTCGCAGGCCTCGGCCGACCAGCGCGCCGGGCGTGCCGGACGCGTGGCTAGCGGCTGGGCCTACCGGCTGTGGCCGCAGTCGCAGCGGCTGGAACCGCAGCGCCGCGCCGAGATCACCCAGGTGGAGCTGGCCGGCCTGGCGCTGGAGCTGGCCGCCTGGGGCAGCGATGCGCTGCGCTTTGTCGATGCCCCACCCACCGGCGCGCTGGCCGCCGCGCGCGAACTGCTGCAACGGCTGGGTGCGCTCGGCGCCTCCGGCGGCGTGACCGCCCTGGGCCGGCGCATGCTCGCGCTGGGCACGCATCCGCGGCTGGCAGCGATGCTGGCGCAGGCCGATGATGCGCCCCGCCTGGCCCTGGCCTGCGATCTGGCCGCGCTGCTGGAGGCGCGCGACCCGCTGCGTCAGGGCGGCGATGGATTGGCAGCGCGCTGGCGTGCCCTGGCCGCGTTTCGTCAGGGCCGTACCGGGTCCGACGCCAATCGCGGTGGCCTGGCTGCCATCGACAGCGCCGCCAAACAATGGCGACGCCGGCTGCGCTGCGACAGCGCCCCGCCATCCAGCGTGGAGGCGCACGCACTCGGCGATCTGCTCTCCCATGCCTTCCCGGACCGCATCGCCGCGCGCCACCCCGCCGACCCGCTGCGCTACCTGCTGGCCAACGGCCGCAGCGCGCGCCTGTTCGACCACAGCGATCTGCGCGGCGAACCGTGGCTGGTCGCCAGCGAGCTGCGCTACGAAGCCAAGGACGCCCTGTTGCTGCGTGCCGCGCCGGTGGACGAAGGCTATCTGCGCCGCAGCCTGCCCGAGCGCTTCGTGCAGCAGGACGTGGTGCAGTGGGACGCCGACAAACGCGCCTTGGTCGCGCGCCGCCAATCCAGTTTCGACCGTATCGTGCTCGACAGCCGCCCGGCCGGCCGCGTCGACCCGGCACAGGCGGCCGGCGCGCTCACCGCCGCGGTACGTCAACTCGGTCTGGACGCATTGCCATGGACTGACAACCTGCAGCAGTGGCGCGCACGCGTGCAGTCGCTGCGCGTCTGGATGCCGGAGCTCGCCTTGCCCGATCTCTCTGACACCACGTTGCTGGACACGCTGGACACCTGGCTACGCCCGGCGTTTGTGGGGAAAACCAGGCTCGACGCGCTGGACGAGGCCAGCCTGGGCGAAGCACTCAAGGCCGCACTGCCGTGGGAGCGCCGCCAGGGTATCGACCGTCACGCCCCTACCCGCATCAGCGTGCCATCGGGCATGGAGCGGCAGATCAGCTACACCCTCGACCACGCCCAGCAGCCATTGCCGCCGGTGCTGGCGGTCAAGCTGCAGGAACTGTTCGGCCTGGCCGAAACCCCGCGCATCGCCGACGGCCGTATCCCGCTGACCCTGCACCTGCTCTCGCCCGGCGGCCGCCCACTGCAGGTGACCCAGGACCTGAAGAGCTTCTGGGCCAACACCTACCCGGACGTCAAGAAAGAGATGAAAGGGCGGTATCCGCGGCATCCTTGGCCGGACGACCCCTGGACCGCCGCTGCAACACACAGAGCAAAACCACGTGGCACCTGAGCCCCTCTCCCGTCGGGAGAAGGGTTGGGGTGAGGGTACGGGGCGACGCCCCTCACTCATCCAAACCCCCAGGCTTCGCCCGTACCCTTAGCCCCCTTCGGCGCACCTTCTCCCCATCGAGGAAGACAGTGTCCCGAGGGGAGAAGGGACGTCCATCGTCGACACCGGTCAAGTTCAGACCTTCGTCGCTTCCGGGATAAGCATCGGTCGCAGCGGCGTGTCGCGTCCTTCCTAACCGCAAGCCAAACGACGCCCGATCCCGCTAACGCTGTCTATACGGACCAGCCCACACACTGCGGCCACGTACTCAGAAAGGAAACGCCTCCAATGAGCAAGCTGACCGTGATCACCGAACGCGCCCTGGAGCGTGCCCTGGAACTGGCAGGCAACGCGGGCGACCACCTGCGTCACGCCGCCTCCAATGCCGGCGACCAGGCCCGCCATGCCGGCAGCAGCCTGCGTCATTTCGGCCCGGGCGCCAGCGAATGGCTGAAGACCGGCGCGGCACTGGGCGCCGTGCGCACCGGTGGCAAGGTCGCCACCAAGCTGGTCAAGCGCAACCCCGCCGTCACCGTAGCGGCTGCCGTCGCCGGCCTGGGCCTGATCGGCTATGCGGTGTACCGCAAGCGCCAGCGCGACCAGCAGGTGCTGGGTGGCAACGTGCATCGCCTCGATCGCGAACATGCCAGCAACGCCAATGCACGCCGCGCTGCTTACCAGCGCCGCGCTGCCGTGACCCCGAGCGACGGCATCGAATAAGCCATCGTCTCGCCGATCCGGCGATGACCCATGCAGTGCCCGACGCCACGGCTTGCCGCCGTGGCGTCGTCATTTGTGGCGTGTTCCCGCGCTGGCTCGCTGCGGGATCTGGGCGTTCCCGCTGCCTCATCCACCGCATCGATGCGCTTCACGATCGCGATGGCAAACGGGGTAGCCGATGGGACCGATGCCTGCCGTCACGGCCGTGCCCTTGTCTGACCCGACGCAATGCCATCAGCGCGCGTTGCGACGCGGCCGTGCCGGTGACGCGTCTTCCACCCACCATTGCCCGGGCGCCAGTGTGTCCAGGGTCCACTGCCCGATCGCCGCCCGCACCAGACGCAGGGTCGGCAACCCGACCGCTGCGGTCATGCGGCGCACCTGACGGTTGCGGCCTTCGCTGATCTGCAGCTCCAACCATGCATCGGGCACCGTCTTGCGCACGCGTACCGGCGGATCGCGCGGCCAAAGGACAGGTGCGGGGTCGAGCCGGCGAACCTGCGCTGGCCGGGTCGGGCCATCGTTGAGCAGCACCCCTTCGCGCAGTGCCTGCAATTGCGCCTGCTGCGGCTCGCCTTCCACCTGCACCCAATAGGTCTTGGGCTGTTTGTGGCGCGGGTCGGTGAGCCGATGCGCCAGCGCGCCATCGTCGGTGAGCAGCAACAGTCCTTCGCTGTCGTGATCCAGTCGACCTGCCGCATACACGTCTGCCGGCAATCCGAACTCGGCCAGCGTGCGCTTGGGTGGCTGCGAACGGTCGCTGAATTGCGACAACACGCCATAGGGTTTGTTCAACAGCACCAACATGGACAGACCTGTTGCGGAAGGAACGCTGCACACGGCCATCGCCGGGCACGGCCATGGTGCGTGATCGGGCTGGGCGCCGCCATCGCGATCGCTGGACTGCAGCACAAAAAGCAGGAAATTCCATCGAGCGTAACGCGCATGCAACGGTCGGCGGCGTCGCTTGGCCAGCGCTCGCCGCCGGTCTTGAACGCTGGCGTCAGAGGCATTGCCTGCGTGCAGAAGACGACATGCACGCCGAAACGCCGGGCACGTCACCGCGGCAGACGCTTCAAACGCTGCATGCCGGCCGCACCTGGCGCCGGCATGCAGACACGCGCTACTGCTTGACGAACTTCAGCGTCATGCGGTCGCTCTCGCCGATCGCCTTGTACTTGGCGTCGTCGGCCGCGTCGTGGTTGTTGCTTGGCGGCAGCGTCCACACGCCGCCCGGATAATCCTTGGTGTCGCGCGGATTGGCGTTGAGCTCGCTCTTGCCGGCCAGCTTGAAGCCGGCCGCTTCGGCCATCGCGATCACCTGCGCCTGTCCCACGTAGCCGCTCTTGTCGTCGGCCGGCACGTCGGTCTTGGCGCGATGCTCGACCACGCCGAGCACGCCACCGGGCTTGAGCACCTTGTAGAAGCCGGCAAACATCGCCTCGGCATTGCCGGCCATGCGCCAGTTATGCACGTTGCGGAAGGTCAGTACCAGATCGGCCGAGTTGTCCACGCCGAACGAAGGCGACTTCGGCACATACGACACGAACGACGGCTTGCCGTACAGGTCGGGCTTGGCCTGGAACTTCTTTTCCAGCTCGTCGCGCGCACGCTGGGCGTAGTCACGTGCGCGGCCTTCCGCAGCAGAGGCCGGGTCGACCACCGCTGCCACGTACTTGCCCTTTTCGCGCAGGTAGGGCGCCAGGATCTCCGAATACCAGCCGCCACCGGGGGTGATCTCGATGACGGTCTGGGTGGACTTGATGCCGAAGAACGCCAGGGTCTGGCCCGGATGGCGGTATTGATCGCGCTGCACATAGACGCGGTCGCGCCAGTTGCCATTGATGGCCGCCTGCAACGCGGCATCGGGCGCAGGCAGGCTCGCGCTGTCGGCCGGCTTCATCGCCAGCGCCAGCGGCGCGCTCATCGCCACCAGGACACTCATCACACATGCACAGGCCAGCTTGTTGCGGATCATCGCAGCGCCCTCTTCCGGGTAAAAAGTAGCGCGAGCCTAGCATGCGGCCCGGAGCCTGCCATCAGCCCGCCTCGCCACGCGCAGCAACGGTTCGCAGCGCAGGCCGTGAGCGACTTGTTCACATCCTGTGAGTCGATGGACACGATCGACGGAACGCTGAATCCACGTTGGTGTCACACGCACGATCGGTGCGCATGACTATCCTGTGGGGAGTTCGAATCAGGAGCCTCCACGATGACTCACCCCCGCGCACTGGGCCGCTCCGGCCTGCAGGTTCAACCCATCGTCTTCGGCGGCAACGTCTTTGGCTGGAGCGCCGATGAGGCGACTTCGTTTGCGTTGCTGGACGCCTTTGTCGATGCCGGTTTCAATCTGATCGATACCGCCGATGCGTACTCGGGCTGGGTGCCGGGCAATTGTGGCGGCGAATCGGAAACCATCATCGGGCGCTGGCTTGCACGCAGTGGCAAGCGTGACAAAGTGCTGATCGCCACCAAGGTGGCCAAGTGGAGCGAGCATCCCGGCCTGTCGCCGGACAACATCGCCGCCGCCGTGGAAGACTCGCTCACGCGCCTGCAGACCGATGTGATCGATCTGTACCAGGCCCACGAAGACGACGAATCGATTCCGCTGGAAGCCACGCTGGCCGCGTTCGGCCGCTTGATCGAACAAGGCAAGGTACGCGCGATCGGCGCGTCCAATTACACCGCCGCGCGTCTGCGCGATGCGCTGGATATCTCCGAGCAATACACGCTGCCGCGCTATGAAAGCCTGCAACCCGAATACAACCTCTACGACCGCGCCGGCTATGAAGCCGAACTGGAGCCGCTGGCGCGCGAACGCGAGCTGGGCGTGATCAGTTACTACTCGCTGGCCAGCGGCTTTCTCACCGGCAAGTACCGCAGCACCGAGGACGCCGGCAAGAGCAGCGCGCGCGGCGCCTCGGTGGTCAAGCAGTACGTCAATCCACGCGGGCTGCGCATCCTGCAGGCCCTGGACGACCTGGCAGTCACCCACAATGCCACCCCGGCGCAGATCGCGCTGGCCTGGTTGATTGCGCGCCCGGGCTTGACCGCGCCAATCGTCAGCGCCACCAGCGTGACCCAGCTGCACGATGTACTGGCCGCAGCACAGCTGTCGTTGAATGCCGACCAGATTGCGCAGCTGGACAGTGCAAGCGCGCCGGAACCGGCTGTGTCCTGACCCCGCGCACCAGCGCACGCCTGCTCATTCCCTCGCGCAGCCGCCCGTGCGGCTGTGCTCCTTTGGCCGCGCACCTGCGGCCCCGCTGCGAGGATCTCCCGCATGACATCGATCACCAACCGCCGCATCGTGCTGGCCTCGCGCCCGCACGGCGAACCCACGGCCGACAACTTCCGCATCGAAGAGGCCAGTCTGCCGCCCACCGGGCACGACCAGATCCTGGTGCGCAACCGCTTCCTGTCGCTGGACCCTTACATGCGCGGCCGCATGGATGAAGGCCCCTCGTACGCCGCACCCGTTGCGATCGATGCGGTGATGGAAGGCGGCACCATCGGCGAAGTCATCGAGTCGCACCATGCCGACTATCACCCCGGCGACCTGCTCGTGCTCGGCGGCGGCTGGCAGACCCATAGCCTGCTCACCCCGACCACGCCCTTGCGCAAGCTGCCCAAGGACGACAGCCTGCCGCTGAGCACCGCACTCGGTGTCTACGGCATGCCCGGCTTTACCGCCTACGCCGGCCTGCATGAAATCGGCAAGCCGCAGGCCGGCGAGACCCTGGTGGTGGCAGCGGCCAGTGGCCCGGTCGGCGCCACGGTGGCGCAGCTGGCGCGCCTGCAGGGGCTACGTGTGGTGGCCATTGCCGGCGGCGAAGACAAGGTGCGTTACCTGCACGAGTCGCTGAAGGTGGATGTGGCGCTGGACCATCGCGCCGACGACTTTGCAGAGCAATTGCGTGCCGCCACACCGGACGGCATCGACATCTATTTCGAGAACGTCGGCGGCAAGGTCTTCGACGCGGTGCTGCCGCAGCTCAACGACTTTGCGCGCGTCCCGGTCTGCGGCGTGATTGCCACCTACAACAACCGTGGGCAAGCGCTGCCTGGCCCGGATCGCCTGCCCGAGTTCATGGGCCAGGTGCTGCGCAAGCGCCTCACGGTGCGCGGCTTCATCCAGCACGACTTCATCCGCCTGATGCCGGCTTTCCTGCGCGAAATGGGCCAGTGGCTGCGCGAAGACCGCATCCAGTACCGCGAGCACGTCCTGCACGGCCTGGACAGCGCTCCGCAAGGCCTGATCGACGTCTTGCGCGGCAAGAATTTCGGAAAAGCCGTCGTCGCCCTCGACTAACCAACTCGCAGAGCCGCGCAGGACTCACGCTTTTGCGATTCCCCATTCCCCATCCCCAAAGGAACACAATGACTGTCCCCGCATTCGGCCTCGGCACCTTCCGTCTCAAGGACCAGGTTGTCATCGACTCGGTGCGCAATGCGCTTGAGTTGGGATACCGCGCGGTCGATACCGCACAGATCTACGACAACGAAGCACAGGTGGGCGAGGCGATCGCCGCATCCGGCATCGCGCGCGATCAGCTGTATCTGACCACCAAGATCTGGGTCGACAAATTCGACCGCGACGCACTGGTGCCAAGCCTGCAGGAAAGCCTGCGCAAGCTGGGCACCGACCATGTCGACCTTACCCTGATCCACTGGCCCTCGCCCAAGGACCAGGTGCCGATGCGCGAGTACCTGGAAGCATTGGCGCAGGCCAAGGCGCAGGGTCTGACGCGGGCGATCGGCGTCTCCAACTTCACCATCGCGCTGGTCAAGCAGGCAATCGAGATCCTGGGCGCCGAGGCGATCGCCACCAACCAGATCGAGGTACACCCGTACCTGCAGAATCGCGCGCTGACCACCTTCCTGCGCGAACAGGGCATCCACGTCACCTCCTACATGACGCTGGCCGTGGGCGAGGTACTGAAGGATCCGGTGATCCAGGCAATTGCCGCCCGCCACGGCGCCACCCCGGCACAGGTAACCCTGGCCTGGGCATTGCAACAGGGATACTCGGTGATTCCCTCGTCGACCAAGCGGGCGAACCTGGAGAGCAATCTCAAGGCGCAGGCGCTGCGTTTGAGCGAGCAGGACATGGGCGAGATTGCCGCACTCGACCGTGGCCAGCGCTTGGCCAACCCGCACGCCATTGCGCCGGACTGGGACTGATCCGGCAGTGCGTATCCGCCTTGGCTGATGCGGTGCGGGTGCAGCGCGCGACGTTCGCTCGTCGTCGCGCGCTGGTGGGCTTGCGACGCACTGCTACGGTTCGGCGACAGGGGGAGCAGTCTCGCTGACCGAGCCCTGCCCATGCCTGCCGCATCCGTTCTGACCCGCACTCCTGCCGACGTGACGCGGAGATCGCGTACTGGCGCGATCTCCATGCCAACGGGTATCTGGGTGGTTACGCGTTTGACGACGATGCCCGCGTACCGACGCGGGGCGACGCCATCTATCTGGCCTATCCGCAGGTATCCGAAGCGCAGTTGTGTCGCGCGTTGCAGGATGCGGACTGCTGCTCCCGATCGACGCTATCCGTACCGTGGGATCAGGCGCGCTGGATCGTGCGCGATGCCTGGCGGCACCTGCAACATGCTGGCATGAGGCACCAGAGATGACCGAAATCGTAGGAGCGCGCTTGCGCGCGATTGCGCTGTCACGCGATCCTGCCCGTCGCCATCTGGCGCGCTCCTACAACGGCGTTGCGGTGCTGCGCGATTGGATGGGAATCGGTCGGTAATGCCCTGACGCTCGGGGCGCGCCTACGAGGCAGGCGGCAGGCGAGGTCTTTGCTCGAGGCTGATATTTGGGTGCGCACATCCGCGCCCTTTGTCGACCATGGACAGTGGCGTGGCCGTTGCCTAGTTCAACTGGCCCATTGCCATGGCCTGACGATCGATCCGGTGCTTCTCGGCCAATGCCTGCATGCCTTGCAGTGTCGAGGCGATCAGGCTGGCGTAGCGCAGCCGCCACAGGTTGGCCCGGTCGTCATCGTCCTGGGTGCTGCCCAGGCCGTCCAGTACCTGCGGCAGCCGGCGGTCAGCCAAGGCCGACGCCGCCAGGTAGGGCTTTGCCGGCGCAATCACGTCCACCGGAGCGCGCCAGTCGTTGGCGACATGGCGGGCGATGCCGGCCAGGTGCGACAGCTGGTGCATGCCGATCAGCGTCTCGTGCAGCATCTCCCGGCACGCCCATTGCCACAGCGCCACCTTTTCCGATGGGTCCTGGGCGATCTCGGTCAACGCCAGGTCAACCTTTTCGATACGTGAGTCGAGCATTGCGGAGCTCCGATGCTGCTGTGCAACATAATTCACACCATCCGCCGTGAGAATCAAGTGATCCCGCCGTTGGAAAACCGTCAGCGCGCCGATGCTCGACCCGGTTCACGCTTTCCGGCGACCACCAGCCGGCGTACCGGCACCCTGACTTCCTGCCCATGCAGCCTGCGTGGCGCTGCTTGATGCTGCAGTCCCCTACAGCGGCCATCCTCATGCGCCTTGCCCTCCTGCCCATCCTGCTGCTGGCGAGCTGCGCTGTGCGGGCCGAGACGGCCAGGCCGGCTCTGTCCTCGCGGCAATGCGAGGTCGGCACCTCCTACGACGTGCTGGCCGATGGCGGCGGGATCTGGCTGCGCCGCAAACAGGGCGCCCCGCGCGAAATCTTCTTCCACGGTGGCGAGCTCAACGTGGACCGCCAGCCGGCGCCGGTCAGTGCAGCGGATGCGCAGCGCTTGCGCGAACTCGAACAACGCACCCGCGCGCTGATGCCGGCGGTGACGGGCATTGCCCATTCGGTGGTCGACATCACCTTCGATGCGCTGGGCGGTGTGGTGCATGTGCTGTCCGGTAGCGCGCGCCAGCAGCGCAAGGTCGAGCAGCTGCGCACCGGCGCGCTGGCCCAGGTCGATGGCAGCCTGGGACGTGGGCGTTGGGAGCAGCAGCTGTTCGATGCGCGCTTCCAGGCCAGCGTCGACGCTGCGGCCGAAGATCTGGCCAGCAGCCTCACCCGCGGCGTGCTGTGGACGGTGATGACCGGCCGCGCAGGACAGCTGGAACGCCGTGGCGCGGCGCTGGATGCGCAGCTGGAGCGGACCATGCAGCAGCGCAGTCAGGCATTGGAGGCACAGGCGCAAGCGGTCTGTGTGCAGGCACAGGCGCTATACGCCATCCAGCAGGCGCTTGAGTACCGCATCGACGGGCAACGCCTGCAGATGCTCGAGCTCAACACCCCTCCGCAGGACGAAGACGCCGCCGTATCCGGCAGCGTGGTGGCAACCGTCGTTCGCTGAAGTGTGAGGTCGGCAAGAGGCGGTGTTCCGAGCGCCGATCATATTGCTGCCGGGGTGCCGCAGCGCCCATGTCACATGAGGTTTGCGCAGGCCACAGTCCGCAGGTACCGGCTGAGCGATTGAAGCGCGCTGCACGCAGCAGCTAGCGCGCCAGCCAGTTCCGCAGCGCCTGCGACACCGCCTGCGGTTGTTCCAGTGGCGACAGATGCCCGCACGTGGGCAGCCGCACCAGCTGTGCCTGTGGAGCGAGTGCGGCCATCTCTTCGTGCAGGGCTGGCGGGGTGATCGCATCGTCTTCCCCGCACATCACCAGCACCGGCCCAGGGTAGGCGCGCAACAGGTCGCGTCCGTCCTGCCGCTCCAGGCGGTTCTGTCGCACGAACACATCCACGCCCAACCGCCCGGTCATGCCGCGCACGCGCGCGAGCAGCGCCTGGTCGTGCCAGCGCGAGGGATGCACGTAGTGGCGCAGCAAACGCTCGCCAAAGCCATGAAAGCTCTTGCCGCCAAGCACGTTGGCTTCCTGCGCGCGTCGCTGCGCAAGGCGTTCGGGCGTGTCGGCGCGTGCGGAGGTATCCAGCAAGGCCAGGCGCTCCACCCGCTCGGGCGCCACGCGCAGCAATTCCTGCGCCACGTAGCCACCCAGCGAAAAACCCGCCACCGCGCAACGCGGCGGCAACTGCGCGAGCAATTGCAGTGCCAGCGCGCGCATGCTGTCGGCGCCGGTGAGATCGCCGACCACGCAATCGGCGACGTCGGCCAGCGCCTCGCGTTGCGCATGCCACAGCTCGGCATCGTTGAGCAGACCTGGCAGCAGCAACAGTGTGGGGCGATCGACGCTCATGCGCCGACGCTGCCGGCCGAAGCCGGGGGGAGATGCAGTGTCATTGCTGCAGTGTGCCGTGTGCCAAGCCCTGGCAACACCCGGCCCCGTCAATGCAGCGGCCCGACGCATGCGCCGGGCCGCTGCTGACATCGCCATGCGTCTGCCGCACGGCGTCGGCCGATCTCAGGCCAGGGTCAGGGTGACGTCGATGTTGCCGCGGGTGGCGTTGGAGTAAGGGCAGACCTGATGGGCCTTGTCGACCAGCGTCTGCAGCTCGGCCTTGTCCATGCCCGGCACGGCCACGCGCAGTTCGACGGCGATACCGAAGCCGCCCGGGATCTGGCCGATGCCGACGCTGCTGTCGATGCTCACTTCACCCGGCAGCTTGAGCTTGTCCTGCGCGGCCACGGCCTTCATCGCGCCGATGAAGCAGGCGGCGTAGCCGGCGGCGAACAGCTGTTCCGGGTTGGTACCGTCGCCGCCGGCGCCGCCGAGCTCACGCGGGGTGGACAGCTTGGCGTCGAGCGCGCTGTCCGAGGACACCGCACGGCCTTCGCGACCGCCGGTTGCGGTGGCGTGGGCGGTGTAGAGGATCTTTTCGGGTGAGGCCATGGTGGTTCTCCTGATGAGCGCAATGCGCGGTGAGTGAATCGGTAACTATTTAATAGGGTGCGATGTATCAGACGGTAGCAGGGCGCGACGACCCGCCTTATCCCACGCCCAGGCTGGCGCGTAGCTTTTCCAGATCCTGCTTGAGCTGGACCAGTTCATCCAACGAGCAGGACGACGCACACAGTACCTGCTCTGGCACGCCACCGGCCTTGCTGCGCAGCGCGCGGCCGGCATCGGTCAGCGCAATGATGACTTGGCGCTCGTCGACGGCAGCGCGCGTGCGCGTCACCAGACCGGCGGCCTGCAGCCGCTTGAGCAGCGGCGTCAGCGTGGCCGAATCCAGGTGCAGGCGCTCGCCGATCTCCGACACGCTGCGGCTGTCTGTCTGCCACAGCACCAGCATCACCAGGTACTGCGGATAGGTCAGGTCCAGCCCCTTCAGCAGCCCGCGGTAGAGCTTGTGCATCGCCAGATTGGCCGAATACAGCGCAAAGCACAGCTGGTTGTCGAGCTGCAGCAGTGCGTCTGTCTGGGCGGTGGCGGTGTCCATGGGCTGCACTTTACATAGCGCGCTACTCAATAGCAAGCGATTTTATGCAGGCGGTCACCACAACCACGATTTGCCCAGTCCCGCGGCGACAACCCCTCCGAGCGATAAATAATCGAGAGCGCATCGCCGGCCATCGGCTGCGCGACCTTACCGCTGCCCTCAGAGCGCTTCACTCGAAGGGAGGCATCGTCCCTGGTGTAAGACCTGCCGGCTGTGACGCCGGCAGCGGCAAGAGCCTGGCAGCGACGCAACCGGCGCAACGCTCCTGTGGCCTGCGCTTGTCACGCCATCAACTCACGCCCGATGCGCCGTTGCCAGGTAGTCCGCGCTCTGCATCTCGATCAGGCGCGAAGCGGTGCGCTCGAATGCGCCGGCCAGGCGCTGGCCGCTGTACAGGTCTGGCGGCGCGTCCTGCGCGGTGCAGACCAGATTGACGTGGCGGTCGTACAACTCGTCGATCAGGTTGACGAAGCGACGCGCGGCGTCTTCATTGATGCGGTCGAAGTGCGGGATGCCGCCAAGCAACACGGTGGTGAATTCGCGCGCGATCTCGATGTAGTCGCTGGGTCCGCGCGGGCCTTCGCACAGTGCGGCAAAGTCGAACCAGGCGATGCTCTTGCCACGCGCGCGCACCGGGATTTTGCGCGATTCGATTTCGATATTGCCCGCGCGCGCCTCGGCATTGCCGCTCAACTCGCCCCAACGTTGCGCAAGCCAGTCGTCGGCCTGCGCGTCCAGCGGCGCGCGGTACACCGGCGAGCGCGTCAGTGCGCGCATGCGGTAATCCTCGGTGCCTTCTGCATAGAGCTCTACGCAGAACTTCTGCAGCAACCCGATCGCCGGCATGAAGCTGTCGCGCTGCAATCCATTGGCATAGAGATTTTCCGGCGCGGTGTTGGAGGTAGTCACCAGCGTCACGCCTTCGGCGAACAGGCGCTCGAGCAGGCGCGCCAGCAACATCGCATCGCCGATGTCGGTGACGAAGAATTCGTCCAGCACCAGCACGCGCAGGTTTTCGCGCCATTGCTGGGCAATCTTGGCCAGTGGATCGCTTTGCCCGGCGTGCTCGCGTAGCTGCTCGTGCACGCCGCGCATGAAGCGGTGGAAATGGGTACGGTACTTCTGCTTGATCGGCAGGCCGTCGTAGAACAGATCGACCAGAAACGTCTTGCCGCGGCCGACTCCGCCCCAGAAATACAGGCCGCGCACCGGCTCGGGTTTCTTCCAGAAGGCCGAAAGCCGGTCCAGCCAACCATCCTGCGCGCTGTCCACCAGCGCCTCGTGGATACGGTCCAGTTCCGCCAGGGCCGCCTGCTGGGCAGGGTCGGCGCGCCAGTCGCCACGTTGTACGCCGGCGGCGTAGCGCTGCGACGGGGTCATCTCACTCATTGCGTTCTCCGCGGACCGGCTGCTGCCCTGCCCGCTCAACGGCGCATCGCCAGGCGATACGCGTGGTCCATGCCGCGGTCAGACGGCGGCCGGCAGCCAGCGCCGGACACCATGCTGGATCGCACCGCGCAGGTCGATCAATTTGCGGTGGAAGAAGTGGCTGGTGTCGGGCATGCGCACCAGCTCGGGCTGCTGCTCCAGCGTGTCCAGCCAGTCGTACACCGCCTGCGGGTCGACGATTTCGTCGGCATCGCCCTGGATCACCAGCCACTGCGCCGGCGGCTGCATGTCACTGAAATCCCAGCGCCCCGCCGGCGGTGCGATCGAGATCAACGCCTGCGGCGCCAGCGCTCCGGCGGCGCGCAACGACACATACGCGCCGAAGCTGAAACCGGCCAGCCACAGCGTGTCGTCCGGCCGCTGCGCGCGTACCCACTCGGCCACTGCGCGCAGGTCGTCCTGCTCGCCATCGCCATGATCGAACACACCGGCTGAAGTACCGACGCTGCGGAAATTGAAACGCACCACGGTGATGCCGAGCTCGCGCAGCGCGCGTGCGGCCATGGTGACGACCTTGTTGTGCATGCTGCCGCCCTCGGTGGAGAGCGGGTGGCAGACGATGGCGGTGACCGGTTGCATGGCCACGTCCGCGTCGGGCAGATCCACCGCGACATCGAGCGGACCGACAGGCCCGCCCAGCGTCAGCGCTGCGGATTCGGTGGGGAATGGGGGATTGGACATGGCCTCATAATAGCCGCCCCGCTGGCCGCGTTCATCGCCCTGCCTGCACACTTCGTTGCGTTGCCCATGCATTTTCTGTTGTTTGCCGTCATTTGCAGTGTCCTGGTGTCGGTGTTGTTGAAGCTCGCACCGCGTCGCGACATCGACGTCTTTCAGGCCATCACCTGGAACTACGCCACCGCCAGCGTGCTGGCCGTGGGACTGCTCGAACCGTCGTTTGCCAGCCTGCATGCACCCGGCACGCCGTGGCTCGCGCTGCTAGGGCTGGCAGTCGCGTTGCCAGGCATTTTCCTGGTGTTGGCGCGCTCGGTGCGGGTGGCCGGAATCGTGCGTACCGATGTGGCCCAGCGGCTGTCGTTGCTGCTGTCGCTTGCAGCCGCATTCACGGTATTCGGCGAGCACGCCGGGGTCTGGAAACTGGCAGGCCTGGGCATCGGCGTGTTGGCCATCGTCGGCATCGTGCAGCGCCCGCGCGCAGCGCCTGCGGTCGAGCCTGTGTCGGAACCGCTGGTGCAGGCACGCGCGTGGCCGTGGCTACTGGGCGTCTGGGCCGGTTTTGCGCTGATCGATGTGTTGCTCAAGACCATCGCGCTGTCGGGCACGCCCTCGCTCACTGCATTGACGCTGTGCTTTGCCCTCGCCTTTGCGCTGCTGCTGTGCGCGCAGGTGTTGCGCGTGCGACGTGGTCATCGCCTGCACCTGCCCAGCATCGCCGCCGGCTTGCTGCTGGGCGTGCTCAACTTCGGCAACATCCTGTTCTACGTGCGTGCGCATCAACACCTGGCGCATAGCCCTGCCACGGTGTTTGCGGCAATGAACATCGGTGTGGTGGTGCTCGGCGCGCTGGTCGGCATGCTGGCCTTTGGCGAACGCACCACACGCTGGACCCGCGTGGGCCTGGCATTGGCGGTGGTGGCGATCGCACTGATCGCGTGGGGATCACGCTGACGCAGCGCGTCGTGGCCTTATGACGTGCACGACGGCCGTGCGCGTCATGCGTCAGCACGCCGGGCTTAGCGCTCCCAGTGCGGAAACGGGTCATCCAGCAGCTGCCAGTGTGCCGGACCCTGGCGCAGCTCCTGGTCGCTGAGCAGGCAGGCATCCAGCGCCGCGCGTGTGCGCGGTGCATCCATGTCCACGCCGATCACCGCCAGCTCCTGGCGGCGATCGCCCCACAGCGGGTGCCAGAGCCGCTGCATGGCGGCATATTCGTTGGGGTCCCCCACTTCGTGCAGTTGCGGCAGCGGCGCGCTCCAGCAGTGCGTCTGTTGCCGCTGCCAGCCGATATCGGTGTAGGGCAGCGGGGTGATGCTGGTTTGCTGTGGCTGGCCGATCGCCTGCGCATCCACGCGATGGCGTGCGGCAAACCAGAAGCCCGCCGCAGTGGTCTGGGTGGCGCCACCGACGCTGGACAATTCGCCCACCCAGTCCATACGGCTGGCCAGCCAGAAGAATCCCTTGCTGCGAATCACCTGCGGCAGACCGCTGCCGACCATGCGCGCAAAGCGCTGCGGGTGGAACGGCCGACGTGCGCGATACACGAAACTGCTGATGCCGTACTGCTCGGTTTCCGGCGTGTGCTGGCCGCGCAGTTCCTGCATCCAGCCCGGTGCCAGCTGCGCGCGGGTGAAGTCGAAGCGCCGGGTATCGAGCAGCTGCTGCAAGGGCACATTGCCATGGGCCGCATCCACGATCGCCGCCTCGCGATTGAGCGCACGCAGCACCGCACGCAGGCGCTGCAACTGCGCCGGGTCGATGCGGTCGCACTTGCTGATCACCAGCACGTCGGCGAACTCCACCTGCTCGCCGAGCAATTGCACCAGCCCGCGCGTGTCGTCCGGGCCGGCCTGCTGCCCCAGTTCGGCCAGGGTGGCGGCCGAGCCGAAGTCCTGCAGAAAACGGCTGCCATCCACCACGGTCACCATGGTGTCCAGACGGGCGATATCCGACAGGCTGAAGCCGTCGGCGTCGCGTACCGCAAAGGTGGCCGCCACCGGCATGGGCTCGGCGATGCCGGTCGATTCGATCAGCAGGTAGTCGTAGCCGCCGTGTTCGGCCAACCGCCGCACTTCCTGCAGCAGATCGTCGCGCAGGGTGCAGCAGATGCAGCCATTGCTGAATTCCACCAGCGTCTCTTCGGTGCGCCGCAGGGCCGCGCCGCCGTCGCGTACCAGCTGCGCATCGATGTTGATCTCGCTCATGTCGTTGACGATCACCGCCACACGCAGGCCCTCGCGGTTATGCAGGATGCGATTGAGCAAGGTGGTCTTGCCGGCGCCCAGGAAGCCGGACAGCACGGTGACGGGCAGACGCGAATCACGCTTGGGGGACAGGGACATCCTGACGGCCTGGCTGAGATGAAGTGTTACTATATAACACTTTGCCGACAGGACACCGTAGATGCGCGCCACCGCTTCCCTGCTGGACAGCTCGGCCATCGCCTTGTCCGGGCTGTGCCTGCTGCATTGCCTTGCCCTGCCGCTGTTGGCCGCCGCGCTGCCACTGCTGGGAGCCTGGAGCCGGGCCGAATGGGTGCATGTGGTGTTTGCCACGGCGGCGGTACCGCTCAGCGGCTACGCGTTGTGGAGCACCCACCGCCGGCACGCGCTGCCGCCACTGGTGTGGGTGTTGGCGATCTGCGGGCTGACCGGGCTGGTGCTCGGCGCGAGCGGCCTGGCCGGCGGCGCCTGGGAAACACCGATCACCGTCGTCGGCAGCCTGCTGCTGGCAAGCACCCACCTGGTGAATCTGCGGCTGCGGCGCCGACACGGAAACTGCGCGCGCTAGCGGCAGGAGCGATCACCGCGCCACATCGATCCCCGCCCTGCGCTACAGCGAGAAGCCCAGCAATACCGGGTCGTGATCGGAGCTGCGCCATGGGCCGGGCAGATTGCGCTTGGCATAGCCGGCCTCGTCCATCGCATCGGCATTGATGTGCCATTCAACCGCGCCGCGCAGCTGCTTGGCCATGGCCGGGCTGAGCAACGCGTGGTCCAGGCGTCCGCTCATGCCGTCGTAGACGTAGCTGTAAGGCTGTTTCACCCCGGCTACCGCAAACGCGTCCTGCCAACCGCTGGCGCGCAGGCTGCGCATCGGCGTTTCCATCGCGTAGGCGTTGAAGTCGCCCAGCAGCACGGCCAGCCTGGTCTGCGCGCCGGTGGGGTCGGTCTGCAGCCATTGATGCAGGCGTTTGGCCGATTCGGTGCGGGTGGCGTTCCAGCAGGCCTGGCCGTCCTGCTGGTCGGCATCGGCGCCGCTGGCGGAGCCGCAGCCCTTGGATTTGAAGTGATTGGCGACCACCACGAAGGTCGCCCCGCGCGTGCTGCGGAACGCCTGCGCCAGCGGCACGCGGCTGTGGTTCTCGAACGGCCCGCCGGTCAGCGTGGCCGGCTTGCCCACCGGGGTCACCTGCGAGCTGCGATACACGATGCCGACCCGGATCGCGTCATCGCCCGGACCGCTGCCGGTATCGACGAACTGCCAGTCCTTGTCCTTGCCGGCGGCGTTGAGCGCAGCCACCAGTTGCGCCACGGCCGTATCGGCGCCGCTGCCGTCGTTTTCCAGCTCCATCAGCGCGGCCACGTCGGCGCGCAAGGGCACGATGGTGGCGACCAGCTTGGCCAGCTGCGCCTGGAACTGTTCGTGCGTGCGTGCGCCGCGCTTGGTCGGAAAGCCGCCACCGCGGCCATTGCCGTTGAAGAAATTCTCCAGGTTGAACGAGGCGATGCGCAGGTCGCCACCTACCTGCGGCGCCGCCGCGGTGGGCATGGCCGGCACGGCCAGCGGCGTGAGCACCTGGATGCGGTACCGGCCGTCGTAGCGTTGATCGACGATGCCATCGACCGATTTGAGCAGGCTGCCGCTGCGCAACGCCGCATCGGCCGGCAGGTAGGACACCTGCTTGGGGCTGCGCCCGTTGCGGACATCGTCCAGCAACACGCGGCGACGCGCGTTATCGGCCTCCACCTGGGCGAAGGCCGGGGTGCCGGCCGCCGCCACTTCGCTCGGCTGCCACAGCCGCCCACCGAACGCGGCGACCAGCTCGCCGTCGGCGTCCAGGCGATCGCTGCCGTTGAGCGTCAGCGCGGCGATGCGCACGTGCTCGCCTTCCAGCGCTTCCCAGTTGGCCGGTGGCCCGCTGAGCATGCGCACCGGCACCGGCTGGCCGCTGGCAAGCCGCTCGATACTGCTGGCCTCCAGCGTGGTCAGACTCGCTTCGCCACCTGCCGAGACCTCGCGCACCGTGCCGACGATGCGCACGCGGTCGCCCACCGCGACCTCGGCATTGCCCGCACCGGTGACGAACAGCCCATGCGAGCGCCGCGGCTCGACGCCCGGCTGCTGCACGAACAGGCCGGCCAGGCCCGCCCGCGTGTCAGCCGTGACGATGCCTTCCACCTCGACCGCCCGGCCATCGTACGGGCTGCGGGTGTCCTCGCCCTGCACGTCGGCAATCGAGAGCCGCTGCGCGGCACCGTCTGCAGCGCTGCAAAGCAGTGGCGCCAATAGACCGGCCAGACCGAGCACAAGCAGCGGGCGATGCGACATCGAACGACTCCAGATGGGATGGATCAAACGCAAACGCCGCCCGGAAGGCGGCGCGAGGGGTGAAGCGCGGGAACAGGCTAACAAACCGCAGTGAAGTGCCGCCAGGCGTGTTCTTTACGGGACACGCGATGCGACCAGTGTGCTGCATCGACACTCCGCTGCGCTTGCCCGCACCAGGGTCTGCAGGCGACGCATCCGATCAAGCAAGGGACAACGCTGGCGATTGGCGGTGCAGGGCCGACAACGGCACACCACGCCCCGCGATGCCCCACAGCGACCTTACTTCAGATTGCCCAGCATCCAGTCCACCGTTGCACGCACCTGTTCTTCGGTCAGCGCCGGGTTGCCGCCCTTGGGCGGCATGATGCCGCCATCCGGGCCGGTGTAGCCCTCGATCGCGTGCTTGTACAAGGTGTCCTTGCCTTGGGCAATACGAGCATCCCAGTGCGAGTGGTCCAGCGTCGGCGCCTTGCCTACGCCGGTGGTGTGGCAGGCGGTGCACAGGTTGTCGAAGATGGTCTTGCCGTCGGTGGTACCACCGTAGGCCGACTGCGATGAGGCCTTGGCCAGCGCTGCCGCCTGGGCGGCTGCCTGCGCTGCCGCACCGGTGGTACCGGCATAGACCGCGCCGGCCGGCGCGATGCGCTGCTGCACGCGTTTGGCGGCAGTCGGCGAGACCTCGTCGGGAATGGCCCGTTGCAAATACGCTGCCAGGGCGATCAGGCCCAGGGTGATCACTACCAGTAATCCGATCACCATCGAGAATTTTTTCAGGAACTCGAGGTCGTAATTCCGCACGCGCTCACCCCTGGCTGTTGGTCGAAGACCTCTGCTAGCGCCGGAGTATAGAGCACAGTTCCTGCCAGTCTGACCAGCGTGCGTGACAGTGATTGCAGCCAATGTGCAGCCTGCCCCACCCGGAGATGGTTCCTGCGCACGGGCACGCTCGCGCCTGCCAGCAAATTGCCGCAATGCCGCATGGCGCGTTGGTCTGGTCCGACGGAATTGCGTATCATTCCCATCAATCCACGGGGACGCGCCTGCCGCCTCGCCCGGTCCCGTTACCAGGAGTCGCCCCGATGAAATCCTTCCTGCTGTCCTGCCTGGCCTTGGCCAGCCTCAGTCTGTCCGCCCAGGCCCACGAAATCTGGATCGAACGCGATGGCAGCGGCCCGGTGCGCATCTTCTTCGGCGAGCCGGCGCAGGAAACGCTCGATCACGGCCAGGACGAGATCAAGCGCGTGGTCAAGCCGACCGTGTTCGGTACTGCCGGCAAGGCCGGTGCACTGCAACGCGGCAGCGAGTTCCTGACTGCACCTCTGTCTGGCGCGGGCGATGCCTGGTTGAGCGACGACGGCGTGTTCGAGCCGTGGAAGGGTGAAGCCGGCGGCTTCGAGACCGTGAGCTATTACGCCCGTGCCGGCCGCGCGACCCCGTCGGCCAAGCTGGATCTGGAACTGGTGCCCACCACCGCCAACGGCAGCACGCTCACGGTGCTGTATCGCAACAAGCCGCTGCCCAAGGCCGAGGTCACCGTGATCGACCCGCAGAAGTGGCAGAAGACGCTGACCTCCGACGCCAAGGGCCAGGTCACCCTGCCCAAGCTGCGCCCCGGTCGCCACATCCTGGTAGTGAACAACAAGGAGCCGGTCAAGCGCGAGATCGCCGGCAAGCAGGTGACGCTGGTGCACCACATCAGCACGCTGACCTTCGTCGCCGAATGAACCGGCCACCTCCAACGCTTGCCTGATGTCCAGCGCCCCACACCTGTCGCTTCCCTGGTTCAGGCGCCCGTGGCTGGGCGTGCTGGCGCGCACGTTGGCCGCGATTGTTGGCGGTTATGCGCTGGCCAGCGCCACCAACCTGTTGCTGGCCCTGGTCCTGCCGATGCCGCGCAGTGAAGCGGTGTTGACCAGCATGCTGGTCGGCATCGTGGTATGCGCCTGCGCGCCGCTGTGGGCATTTGCCACCGCCAGCGTGTGGCGGGCCTGGGCGGGAATCGCGGTCCCGGCGGCGCTGATGTTCGCGCTGGCGGCCTGGCTGCAGCGGGGAGCGGCATGAAGCAGGGGTTTCGCCAGTCGATGGCATGGCTGCATACCTGGACCGGCCTGCTGGTCGGCTGGGTGCTGCTACTGATCTTCATGGGCGGCACCGCCAGTTACTACCGCGATGAAATCAGCCGCTGGATGCGCCCGGAACTGCCCACCACCACGGTGAGCAGCGAGGCCGCCGTCCGCAGCGCCGAGCAGTATCTGCAGACACATGCAGCAGACGCAGTGAGCTGGAACATCACCTTGCCGGACGCGCGGACGCCGGTGGTCAGCATGTACTGGCAGAACCCGGCGCCGGCCGACGGCAAACCGGCCAGCCGCCGCGAGATGTACGGCAACGCCATCATCGACCCGGCCACCGGCAAGGAGATCGCCGCGCGCGACACGCTGGGCGGCGACTTCTTCTACCGGCTGCACTTCGACCTGCATTACCTGCCGGTGATGTGGGCACGCTACATCGTCGGGTTCTGCGCGATGTTCATGCTGGTGGCCATCATCAGCGGCGTGATCACGCACAAGAAGATCTTCAAGGACTTTTTCACGTTCCGCCCGGGCAAGGGCCTGCGCTCGTGGCTGGACTTCCATAACGTCAGCGCAGTGACCGCGCTGCCATACCACGCGATGATCACCTATACCGGCATCGTGACCTTGATGTTCATGTACCTGCCGTGGGGCATCAAGGCACGCTACGCCAGCGACGAGATGCGCTTTTACGACGAGTCGGCCAACCGCGTGGCCGACACCCGGCAGGCGGCCGGCACGCCGGCGCACATGCTGCCGCTGGAACAGTTTGTGGTGCGCGCCCGCAGCGACCTGCGCGGGGGCGAGATCGGCAACGTGGCGGTGTCGCTGCCCAACGATGCGCATGCGGCAGTCGGCGTCAGCCAACTGGCCGCGCAGCTGTCCAGCACCGCGCCCTCCATCCTGTACGACGGCCTCACCGGCACGCGCCTGCAGCGCAGCGGCGTGCCCGGCGGCGCGAGCGAAACGCGCGGGGTGATGGTGGGGCTGCACATCGCGCACTTTGCCAGTCCGTGGCTGCGGGTGCTGTTTTTTGCTTCCGGCCTGCTTGGCTGCCTGATGGTGGCCAGCGGCGTGGTGATGTGGGCGGTGAAGGAACGCCCCAAGCACCTGAAGGCTGGACGCATCGGGTTTGGATTGCGCCTGGTGGACGCGCTCAACATCGGCACCGTGGCCGGGCTGCCGATCGCCTTTGCCAGCTTCTTCTGGGCAAACCGGTTGTTGCCGGTGGCGCTGGAAGCGCGCGCAGCGATGGAAGCGAACCTGTTCTTTGCCGCCTGGGCCAGCGCGTTGTTGGCTGCGTTCGTCTGGCCGCGCCGCGCAATGTGGAGCTGGCAGCTGTACCTGGGCGGCGCCCTGTTTGCGCTGGTGCCGCTGCTCAACGCAATCACCACCGATGTGCATCTGGGCGTGACGCTGCCGTCCGGCCAATGGATGCTGGCCGGCGTCGATCTGGTCTGCCTGGGCCTGGGTATCTGCCTGGGCATTGCCGGCTGGCGCTTGCAGCACTGGAAAGCGCCGCAATCCGCGGCTGCCCGACGTGCGCGTGCCACGGTCGCCGCCCCGGCGCAAAACAGCGTACCGCTGCAGGAAAGTGCATGAGCGTGATGCTGTTGCTGGCGTTGAATTTTTCCGGCTTCGCGGCGCTGTGCCTGGCGATGGAAAAACACCAGCACGAGCTGCGTGGCCGCAGCCTGGGCACTGCGCGCACGCGGCAGTTGCGCAGCATCGGCTGGCTGTTGCTGCTGCTCGCCTTTGGCCTGGCGGTCCGCGCGCAGGGGTGGGGCATCGGCCCGGTGCTGTGGCTGGGAACGCTGACTGCCACCGCGGCGGTGCTGGCACTGTGGCTGCTGCCCTATCGGCGTGGCGCGGTGCTGCCGGCCGCCATCGCCGTGCCGGTGCTGGCTGGCGCCGCGCACCTGCTGATGGGCTGAGACCGCGGCGGATCATGGCGGAGGATCGCCCCAGCTGCGGCCATCGCGTGGCAGCCGGCCATCGTCGAGCACCCGCAGCACCTGCTCGGGCTGCAGCATGTCCAGGAACAGCACCACGTTGATCCCGTCCGGCGCTGCCAGGCTGGGAAAGATCACCCCGGGAATCTGCGCCTCACGCAGCAGGTCGCCAAGCACCCAGCTCACCGGCTCGACCTTGGTGACCAGGGCCTTGCGCCAGTCGTCGGTCCAGTCGGCCCAGAGCGCGTCCCAGCTGGCATCGAGCAGGCGCAAATCGGCCAGCGCCGGCAACTCGGCCGCGTAGCTGACCAGCGTGAACGGCGGCAGGAACGGGGCGGCCTGTGCGTATTCGGCCGCCGCCGTGTCCAGTTGCAGCGACAGGTACAGCGCCGGCTGACCGAAACGATTGAAGCGCCCGCCCGAGCGCGCCGCACCGGCACCACTCAGCGGTTCGGCGGCCCAGCGCGGAGTGAAGGCGCGATACAGCGTGCAGTGCGCCGGAGCGCTCAGCTTCAACCGGCGGCCCCCGAGGCGACGGTACGCAGATAGGTCAACGCATCGTCGGTGCGTCCCTGCTTGACCACCTCCAGCAGGGTGGCGAACTCGAAGACGGGGATCGGGGTGTTTTTCAGATGGAACACCACCTGGTGTTCGTCCGGCTGGATCTGCGCCATCGCCACCAGCAGCCGCGAGAGATTGCGCAACACCTCCTGCACGCGCGGGCTTTCCGGATGCACGCGCAGGCTGTTGCGATGCACGCCGGCCAGCTCGGCCAGCTCCTGCTGCGACAGTTCCAGCAGGCCGGCCATGGCTGCCGGCGAAAGAATGGTGCGGTCGGGCGCGCGCAACCGCTCGGTCAGGGAGAGGGGATTGAGGACGGCGACCATGGGTGTGCTCGGGCAGGTGACGTGCACAGTATATGCACAGCAATCAGCATCCATCCAGCACGACGGGATGCACGGTCAGCGCGGTGTCAGACCTTCCTGGTCGCCCCTACCGCACGCAGGCAGAAGCCGCTGATCGCTTCCACCAGCTGTTCGCCTTGCTGCGGGTCGCCGCGACTGGGCGCGATCGGCCCGACCAGGGCCTCGGTGAAGGCGCCCACGATGCAGGCTGCTGCGGCATCCAGTGACTGTTCGGGAAATTCTCCGGCGGCCACGCCTTCGGCCAACAACTGCCGGAACACCTCGCCGAACAGGCGACGGCCGCGGATGCGCTCGGCATCCACTTCGCCTTCCACCGGCTCGGCGATGAACGCGTATGCCAGCGCCGGACCGGCCAGCGCGCGTCGCACGAAAGTGGCGATGGCGGTGCGCAGGCGCTCGGCCGCACTGGCATCGGTGGCGGCAATGGCGCGCAGGATGGTCATCTCACGCTGCACCGCCGCATTTAAAACTTCAACGAAAAGCTCGGCCTTGGACGGGAAATGCCGATAAATCTGCCCGGTTGATACGCCAGCGGCTGCCGCCACCGCGGTGATCGGGGCGTTGCGGTAGCCGCCCTCGGCGATCAGCGCGCGGGCCGCGTGCAGGATGCGTTCGCGGTTGCCGGCCAGGCGTTCTTCCATCAGGGCGGAGCGTCGATAAGCCATGGTGTGATTCTGGGTTCAATAGTTGAATTTTAGTTCACTTTTTTGCCGGGGACCGCTAGGCTGCCTGCTTACGCCGCGCGGCCCGCCCGCCCCCACCCGGCACGTCCCGATCCCTGTGGAGTTGCTCCATGCATGTGCCGTCCTTGAATTTCGAGCTTGGCGAAGAGATCGATCTGCTGCGCGAAAGCGTTGCGGCGTTCGCCAGCCACCATATCGCCCCGCTCGCCGCGGCGGCCGATCACGACAATGTCTTTCCGTCGCAACTGTGGCGCCTGTTCGGTGAGCAAGGCCTGCTGGGGCTGACTGTGGAAGAAGAATACGGCGGCAGCGGCATGGGCTACCTGGCGCATGTGGTGGCGATGGAAGAGATCTCGCGGGCCGGGGGGGCCATCGGCCTGTCGTACGGCGCGCATTCCAACCTGTGCCTCAACCAGCTGCGCAAGAACGCAACGCCCGGGCAGAAGCAGCGTTATCTGCCCAAGCTGTGCACGGGCGAGCATGTGGGCGCGCTGGCGATGAGCGAGGCCGGCTCCGGCTCGGACGTGGTGTCGATGAAGCTGCGAGCGGACGCGCGCGGCGACCGCTACGTGCTCAACGGCAGCAAGATGTGGATCACCAACGGTCCCGACGCCGACGTGCTGGTGGTCTACGCCAAGACCGACCCGGACGCCGGCGCGCGCGGCATCACCGCCTTCATCGTCGAAAAGGGCATGCCGGGCTTTTCCACCGCGCAGAAGCTCGACAAGCTGGGCATGCGCGGCTCCAACACCTGCGAGCTGGTGTTCACCGATTGCGAAGTGCCGGCCGAGAACGTGCTCGGCACCCTCAACGGTGGCGTACGCGTGCTGATGTCCGGGCTGGATTTCGAACGCGTTGTGTTGGCCGGTGGCCCACTGGGCCTCATGGCGGCGGCGATGGACGTGGTGCTGCCCTACGTGCATGAGCGTAAGCAGTTTGGCGAGCCGATCGGCACCTTCCAGTTGATGCGGGCCAAGCTGGCCGACATGTACGTCGGGCTCAATGCCTGCCGCGCGTATGTCTATGCGGTGGCACGTGCTTGCGATGCCGGGCGCACCACGCGCCAGGACGCGGCCGGCGCCATCCTGTATGCCGCCGAGAAGGCCACCTGGCTGACCGGCCAGGCGATCCAGGTGCTGGGCGGCAATGGCTACATCAACGACTACCCCACCGGACGCTTGTGGCGCGACGCCAAGTTGTACGAGATTGGCGCGGGGACCTCGGAGATCCGGCGCATGCTGATCGGCCGCGAACTGTTCGAACGCACCGCCTGACGGAGCCCTCATGAGCGTGATCACCAGCCAGCTGCAGATCAGTGGCGAGAGTTTCCAGGCCAACGCGGCGGCAACGCGCGTGGTGGTCGATGATTTGCGCCGCACCCTGGCGCAGACCGCGCTTGGCGGCAACGAGGCGGCGCGGGCAAAGCACACCGCACGGGGCAAGCTGCTGGTACGCGACCGGATCGATGCGCTGCTGGATCCGGGCAGCGCCCTGCTGGAGATCGCACCGCTCGCCGCGCACGGCATGTACGACGACCAGGTGCCGTGTGCCGGCGTGGTGGCCGGTATCGGCCGCGTGTCTGGCGTTGAATGCGTGATCGTGGCCAACGATGCCACCGTCAAGGGCGGCACCTACTACCCGATGACGGTGAAGAAGCATCTGCGCGCGCAGGACATCGCGCAGCAGAACCGCTTGCCATGCATCTATCTGGTCGATTCCGGCGGCGCGTTCTTGCCGCTGCAGGATGAAGTATTCCCCGATCGCGACCACTTCGGGCGCATCTTCTACAACCAGGCCAACCTGTCGGCCCACGGCATTCCGCAGATCGCCTGCGTGATGGGCTCCTGTACGGCCGGCGGTGCGTACGTGCCGGCAATGAGCGATGAGACGGTGATCGTGCGCGAGCAGGGCACCATCTTTCTCGGCGGCCCGCCGTTGGTGAAAGCGGCCACCGGCGAAGAAGTCACTGCCGAAGCGCTTGGTGGTGCCGATGTGCATACGCGCATCTCCGGGGTGGCCGATCATTTTGCCGACAACGATCTGCAGGCACTGGCACGCGTCCGCGCCATCATCGCGCAGCTCAACTGGCGCAAACCGCCTGCTTCCCTGGCACTGCAAACGCCGGTGCCGCCGCGGTATGCCGCCGACGAGCTGTATGGCGTGATTCCTGCCGACACGCGCAAGCCGTTCGACGTGCGCGACGTGATCGCACGCATCGTCGACGACTCACGCCTGGACGAATTCAAGCCGCGCTATGGCAGCACCCTGGTGACCGGCTTTGCGCATCTGCATGGCTACCCGGTGGGCATCATCGCCAACAACGGCATCCTGTTTTCCGAGTCCGCGCTCAAGGGCGCGCACTTCATCGAGCTGTGCACACAACGCGGCATTCCGCTGGTGTTCCTGCAGAACATCACCGGCTTCATGGTCGGGCGCAAGTACGAACACGGTGGCATCGCCAAGGACGGCGCCAAGCTGGTGATGGCGGTGGCCTGCGCCAAGGTACCCAAGTTCACCGTGGTGATCGGCGGCTCGTTCGGTGCCGGAAACTACGGCATGTGCGGCCGCGCGTATTCGCCGAACTTTCTGTGGATGTGGCCGAACGCGCGCATTGGCGTCATGGGCGGCGAGCAGGCCGCCAGCGTGTTGGCGACGGTGCGCCGCGACGGCATCGAGGCCAAGGGCGGGACATGGTCGGGCGAAGAAGAAGACGCGTTCAAGGCGCCGATCCGCGCGCAGTTCGAACAGCAAGGCCACCCCTACTACGCCAGCGCACGCCTGTGGGACGACGGCATCATCGACCCGGCCGATACCCGGCGCGTACTGGGCCTGGGCTTGTCGGCAGCCCTGAACGCGCCGATCGAACCCACGCGCTTTGGCGTGTTCCGCATGTGAGCACGACCGTTGGCCAGCGTTGCATGTGCCATCGTGTGCGTCTACGTGCGCTGCGGTCAAACACAGCGCAACCCCTGCCGGCAGCTTGGAACACAGACATCGCAATGGCTGAGCGCAGCACGACATCCACCTGCGCTCATGCGCGCGACCACCGCCACGATGGCGATGTGCAGAGACCGACCCGATGACACAGCACGACCCCGTCGCCACCGCAGCGCAACGCCCCTTCGACAAGATCCTGATCGCCAATCGCGGCGAGATCGCCTGCCGGGTGATCGCCACCTGTCGCACGCTCGGCATCGCCACGGTGGCCGTGTATTCGGATGCCGATCGTGATGCGCGGCATGTGCGCCTGGCCGATGAAGCGGTGCATCTGGGTCCGGCGCCTGCGCAGCAGAGTTATCTGCGTGGCGAGGCGATCCTGGAGGCAGCGCGCCTCACCAGTGCGCAGGCGATCCACCCGGGCTACGGATTCCTCTCGGAAAACGCGGTCTTTGCCGACGCCTGCGCGCAGGCCGGCATCGTGTTCATCGGGCCCCCGGCTGCAGCGATCCGCGCGATGGGCGACAAGAGCGCGGCCAAGGCATTGATGCAACGCGCCGGCGTGCCGCTGACGCCGGGCTACCACGGCGACGAACAGGCACCGGCGTTCCTGCGTGCGCAGGCCGATGCGATTGGCTACCCGGTGCTGATCAAGGCCAGCGCCGGTGGTGGTGGCAAGGGCATGCGCCGGGTCGATGCCAGCGCCGCATTCGAGGATGCATTGGCCAGCTGCCAGCGCGAAGCGCAGTCGGCGTTCGGCAATGCCCATGTGCTGGTGGAAAAATATGTCGAGCGCCCGCGCCATATCGAGATCCAGGTCTTCGGCGATACCCATGGCGAGGTGGTGTACCTGTTCGAGCGCGACTGCTCGGTACAGCGCCGCCATCAGAAGGTATTGGAAGAAGCGCCCGCGCCCGGCATGACCGAGGAGCGCCGCGCAGCGATGGGCAAGGCAGCGGTCGATGCCGCACGCGCCGTGGGTTACGTGGGCGCGGGAACGGTGGAATTCATCGCCGGGCCGGAGGGCGATTTCTATTTCATGGAAATGAACACCCGGCTGCAGGTGGAGCACCCGGTGACGGAATTGATCACCTGCACCGATCTGGTCGAGTGGCAATTGCAGGTTGCCGCAGGCGCACCGCTGCCGCGCCGCCAGCACGAGTTGCGCATCCACGGGCATGCGCTGGAAGCGCGCCTGTATGCCGAAGATGCCGAGCGCGGCTTCCTGCCCTCCACGGGCACCTTGCGCCAGCTGCAGTTGCCTGCCACCAGCGCGCACGTGCGCATCGATGCGGGCGTGGAGCAAGGCGACAGCATCAGCCCCTACTACGACCCGATGATCGCCAAGCTCATCGTCTGGGATGTCGACCGCCCTGCGGCACTGGCACGCATGCAGGCTGCGCTGGCACAGGTTCATGCGGTAGGCGTCACCACCAATAGCGCATTTCTGGCACGCCTGATCCGCACCCACGCGTTCGCATCGGCCGATCTGGATACCGGGCTGATCGAGCGCGAACACGCTGCGCTGTTTGCCGACGCCACCGTCCCCGAGAATGCCTGGTGGTGCCTGGCTGCGGTCACGATCGCCGAGGCAGCGCTGCAGCCTGCGCCGGATCCTGCCGATCCGTTCTCGCCGTGGCAGACCGCCGACGGCTGGCGAATCGGCGCACATGCGGCGCGCAGCGTGCAGCTGGAGGCAGCGGGCGAACATCGCACGCTGGGCGTGCGTCGGCTCACCGATGGCTGGCAGGTCACTCATGCCGGCCAGACGCATCGCCTGCGCCACCACTCCCACGACCATGACGTACGCGTGGACATGGATGGCCGGCAGTGGCGTGCGCAGCTTCTGCGCGACGGCAATACGGTGACCGTGATCGGCTCCACGCAGCGCGCGATGTTCCGCCACCACGATGCGCTGGAGAATGCGGACCAGCCCGCGCACGAGGCCGGCGGCCTGACGGCACCGATGCCCGGGCGCATCGTGTCGCTGGCGGCGGCGGTGGGCCAGCCGGTCACCCGCGGGCAGGCGCTGGTGGTGCTGGAAGCGATGAAGATGGAGCACACCCTGCACGCGCCCGGCGACGGCATGGTCAAGGCCTACCTGGTGGCCGAGGGCGATCTGGTGGCCGACGGTGTCGCCCTGGTGGAATTTGTGTCCGCATCTGCGTAGTGCCGCATGGGCGCGTGACCAACGGCACGTCCGCTGGCGCAGGCGCTGCCCCTAGCGTGGGCACTCGGCCGCACTGGCCGTCTACCCACCGGAGGCTTCATGCAACGTTTGCTCCTTGCTTCCAGCATGCTGCTGGCGCTGTCTGCCTGCAGCGACAAGACCGCTCCCGCACCCGACAAGGCCACGCCGCCAGCATCCGCCGCAGCGGCAGCGCCCACGGCGCCCCCTGAACTGATCACCCGCGAGGCGCTGTTCGGCAATCCCGAGCGCGCCAATGTCAGCATCAGCCCGGACGGCAAGTATCTCAGTTGGGTCGCACCGCTGGATGGCGTACTCAATGTCTGGGTGGCGCCAGTGGATGCACCGGACCAGGCGCGCGCCATCACCAAGGACACTGCGCGCGGCATCCGCTCCTATTTCTGGACCTACCAATCCAACACGCTGCTGTATCTGCGCGACACCGGCGGCGATGAAGACTTCCATCTGTTCTCGGTCAACCTGACCGATGGCAGCAGCAAGGACCTGACCCCGTTCAAGAAGACCAATGCCGAGGTGTACCGCGTCAGCGCGCAGCATCCGGACACCATCATGGTCGGCATGAACGACCGCGACGCCAAGTGGCACGACCTGTACCGGGTGGAGCTGGCCTCGGGCAAGCGCACCCTGGTGCAGAAGAACACCGACAGCCTGGACTCCTATCTGCTGGATGGAAACTTCCAGCTGCGTTACGCCACGCGTGCCACCGACGACGCCGGCCGGGAACTGCTGGTGCCCGATGGCAAGGGCTGGAAGCCTGTGGACCGCATTCCATTCGAAGATGTCACCAACACCTTGCCCGACGGGCTGACCGACGACGGCAAGACGCTCTACATGCAGGATTCGCGCAATCGCGATACCGCCGCCCTGTACGCCATCGACACCGCCAGCAACGCACGCACACTGTTGTTCGAAAGCCCGCGCGCCGACGTCGGTGCCACCTTGAACGACCCCAGGACCGGCGTGGTGCAGGCGGTATCGACCGACTACCTGCGCGAAGAGTGGAAGGCGTTGGATACCGGCATTGCGGCAGACCTGCAGAAACTCAAATCCCTGGGCGCAGGCGATGCCAGCGTTGCCGCACGTACGCTCGACGACCGCATCTGGATCGTCGGCTATTCGGCAGCAGAAACGCCACTGACTTACTACCGCTACGATCGCGCCGATGGCGGCAAGCTGACCAAGCTGTTCTCCGCACGGCCTGCGCTGGAGGGCAAGCCGCTGGTACCGATGTGGCCGCAGGAACTGACTGCACGCGACGGCCTCAAGTTGGTCAGCTACCTCACCCTGCCCGCTGAAGCCGACGCCAATCACGACGGAAAGGCCGACAAGCCGGTACCGCTGGTGCTGTTCGTGCATGGTGGCCCGTGGGCACGCGACAGCTACGGCTATGGCAGGTTCCAGCAATGGATGGCCAATCGCGGCTACGCAGTGCTTTCGGTCAATTTCCGCGGCTCCACCGGCTTCGGCAAGGCCTTCATCAATGCCGGTAATGGCGAATGGGCAGCTAAGATGCACGACGATCTTTTGGATGGCGTGCAATGGGCGGTCAAGCAGGGTGTGACTACGCCCGACCAAGTCGCCATCCTTGGGGTCAGCTATGGTGGCTACGCCACGCTGGTTGGCCTGACCTTCACCCCCGATGTCTTCAAATGCGGTGTGGATCTGGTCGGTCCCGTCAACCTCAACACGCTGCTCGGCACCATACCGCCGTATTGGGCAGGCCAGTACAAGCAGTTCACCAAGCGCATGGGCGACCCGGCTACCACCGCAGGCAAGCAATGGCTGACCGAGCGCTCACCGCTCACGCATGTCGACAAGATCAGCAAGCCGTTGTTGATCGGCCAGGGCGCCAACGACCCGCGCGTCAAGCAGGCCGAGAGCGACCAGATCGTCAACGCGATGAAGGCCAAGAACATTCCGGTGACCTACGTGTTGTTCCCCGACGAAGGCCACGGCTTCCAGCGTCCAGAAAATATCAAGGCATTCAGCGCGGTTACCGAAGGTTTCCTGAGCCAGTGCCTGGGCGGCCGCGCGCAACCGATCGGCGCAGACTTCGACGGCTCCAGCATCACCGTCCCGGAGGGAGCAGACAAGATCAACGGCCTGCCCGATGCGTTGAAGACACATACGCAGGCGATTCGGCAGTAGGGCGCAACGCTATAGGAGTGCAGCAAACCTAAGCTGCACTGACATCCGATCCGAAAGAGGCCGGCAAGGATTACGCCGGCCTTCTTCGTAACACTTACCAATTAGAAGATGCCGTATGTGTCTTTAAAACGTCGCTCTTGCAGCCTTGTAACGCATTGGCATCAGACGTCATCGTGCAAGACTATCGCTGCATCACTTGAAAAGTCAGTAGCGCACCCGTAGTCACCGAGCAGAGGATGGCTCCCGGAGACTATCTTCTTCGATGGAAAAGCCGACCGAAGCCGCCACATCTTCGTCAATTGTCTTGGTAGTGTTGAGCTCCCACCTCCGGAAGTCGCCATATCACGCCTTCCGGATCCAGCTCGGCGGTTTCCATCCGCTTTCCACGCAGGCCAAAACCACAAATGGCCATTACGCCTTGTACGGTAGGATCCAGCGAAAAAGCCCGTTCCAAATGCTTCTCGTTGATAGCACCAGTGATGAAAGCGCCCAAGCCGAGATCTGTTGCGGCAAGATAGAGCGTCTGAGAGAGATGCCCAGCCTCCATTGCTACCACCCGGTATCCCTTTGCATGCTGACGGTACTTCCAGAAGGTGCGATCGAAACGGGGGACGAGGGCGATCAGTACATGTGCGTCGGCAAACCAATGTTGCTGACCAACACATTCCATCACGAAGTCCCGTGTGAGCTTTTTTGCATCAGGAACAGCGGCCAACGCGTGTGTGTCTGATCGATAGTGATAGAGCCCGGGATCGACGCCCTCCACATCCTGAACGATAACGTAGGCATCAATTGGATGCAGGCCTCCGCCTGAAGGCACACTTTTCTTGAGAAAAACCAGATCAGCGCCGACGCGCATTTGGGCCTGGGTTGCGAACACGCGCTGCATCACATGTGAAAACTGCTCCAGGGTCAGGGCCTGGGCAGTATCAAAGTTTCGACACGTCACGCGACGGCTCAGCAAAACGTCAAACTCCGTAGCGCTGGAGTGTGGCAGCTCAAAAAGCTGCACATCCTCGGCCAAAGCCGTGAACTCCGGCGGGGGTATACCGAGCACCTCCCGCATCTGCAGTGCTGTTTCCGTTCCGGAATCGCGCATATTTTTTACAGCATCCACGCCATCCCAGCGGGTGAAGGCATGCAGAGTGGCACCAAGTGGATGCCAGTGCGCGGCACGTAAGCGTGCATCACGCAGAGCAGATGGACTCGTTTCGTCGGCACGCTCCAACGCCAAACCCGCCTTCAACAGGCTTTGGATGACTGAAACGTGCACATCGAGCGATGCGCTGTCGACCCATTCGGTTGGGCTAAGCACGCCCAGCAATTTCAATTCACACGGTGTAACCTTCAGCGCCTCTTCCAAATGAGGGGCTAAGGCGAACCACACCATCTGGCGACGCAATCCATTGCCACCTGTGAGAAGCGCTCGCAATTCGAATTCCACAGTCTCGCGAGGCTCCAGCATCACCACGCTACAGCGCCTTACCTGCATCCGCCCTTCCTCCTGCTCACGTATACCTCGCGCGTGTCTGTACGCAAGACACTATCGTCGGTTTTAGGTACAACTTAAGTTTTTTCATCATTGGCGCTAAAGCCCGCGCGAGCTCGGCCGATAGCCGATTTCATTCTTCGGATCTTCAAGCGTCATGCCAATGTTGAAATTAGATCCAGCTGTCGCCAACGCCCTGGTCCAGCTGCTGTCTCAGGACGATGCGTTCAGAGAACTATTTGTAAAGAACCCTATTGCAGCCCTGGCGCGGGCGGGGCATATCGCAGAAGATCCCGATGACCTGAAGAATTTCGTCAATGATTGCGGTGCAGTTGAACTAGCAGACAAGCGGACCATTGCCGCTGCACGCGACGAAATCAACGCAATGCTGACCAGTGGCACAAGTCAAACTGTTCCGATGCTCGAAGCCGGTTTCGGTGGCACCAGGACACTCAGGTAATTTTATCCAGCACCTGTTTGGCAATGGAATCGGTACACAGGCAATAAGCGCTACTATCCAAGCACGGACTGAAACAGTGTAGTGCCAAGGCCGGCCCTCGCGTGGTCAACTCTAAGCGAGTCGCGGCACGGATGCTGCATCGTGGACGTCGGGCGCTCGCAAGCGCAGCAGCATTGCTCCGGCAGGTTATATCTAGGTCTCATCGCCCTCACAACACCACCCAAGTCACCGCGCGCCTCACATGTTCGGGCATGCGTTGATCGTTGCCGTGTGTCTATCATGACCCATCAAACTGATCCGTAGCCGCATCGACAGCGACCACGTTCAGTGGCTGTAGACAATAGCCGCACTCAGCTTCCGCATAAGCCATCCCGCGGCGAGCGCGTAGCCACGATGCGTGCTCGCGCGACATTGATTGATTTCCAGCGTCCGCTGCAGCTCGCATCGCAGCGGCACGGGTCTGAATGCGCGATTGTGTATCGAGAAAGGGTTCAAGCAGCAACAAAGCCTCTAGGGGTTTGCCAGTCACGCGTCGCCTTTCTGCGCGCACGATCGCCTCCAGTTCGCTGATGAGACGATTGTCCTTGGCTGGGCCACCTGTCTCCAAACGCTTCAGCGTCATTGTCGCCACCGTTTGATCCCCTGCCTGCTGCGCGACCAAGGCGGCTGCAAGTGCAATCGCCATATCGTCAATCGCATCGGCAGCGCTCTCATGGTCTAACGCGTCCAGGGCCCCTTTAGCGCCCTGGCGTGCGTAAGAGATTGCGGCAGCCGCGTTTCCACTCATCAGTTTTGCTGTTGCAGCCGGTACATAGTAGATCCGTTGGTCTGCACCCGATTGAGCGGGGCCGTTCCTTAGACCTGACTCTGACCGCACAACGGCAGTGAAGACATCATTGGAATCGAGGGCGACCGACGTGCGCTCGATGTCCGCGTGATAGTTACTCTCCGGCACGCGAGCGAGTAGTTGCCATGCCTTGGCAAAGTCTTTCTTTGCAGCAGCAACCGATGCTTGGCGTCGCAATGCACCGCTCCATCCGGATTTGACTGCCCTACCGAGCACGTAGTCGGCGGTTTCAAAATCTCCAAGCGCCAACAAGATCCGGCCATACTGATCCAGACCGATACTCGTAAGATCCACCTTGCTGTCTGCAACTCGCTTGGCGTACGGCAAGGCGTCACTGAAGCGATTGGCCGCGTAAAGCCCTATCGCCGCATTGTGCGAAGCCGGAGCGTAGTCAGGGTACAGCTCTGCCATCCTGATCCACCCATCGGTAGCTGCAGGCGGATTGACTATCTGAGTGTCCCAATTTTCCACATACATCGCTTCTCTGGCCGGAAGTCTGGCAATCAATACCTTCGCACGGGCCAAGACCGCCAATGCATTAGCGTAGTCAACTTTGGCGAAGTACGCCCGGGTCTGACCAAGCCAAGCCAACGCAAATTGTGGATCGATATCGGTTGCCTTGCGATAAAAACCTAACGCATTTTCATAATCCCCTCGAGCATATCGTCTTTGCCCGAGAGCATAGGCGCGCAGCGCATCCAGGCTGGACGTTGTCACTTCAGGAAGCGGGTGGCTTTGTTGCTGGATGCTTTTCGCATCTTCGCCCAAGCGATCACGCAAGTCCTGAGCTACCTGATCGACGGCAGCCAGTACGCTCGATCCCGAGCCGAAGGCCGTGCTGACTGCCAACGTCTGCTGGCTCTGTGGCTCTACAACCTCGACCGCAAAGCGTGTCCGCCCCCCGACCGACGCGATAGATGGCAGCAATACCGCTTTGACTCCCAGACGAACTGCAACTTCCGATGCGGTTGCACGATCCAGGCGATTTATCGTTGGATCTTTACGCATCATTTCCAGAGCTTTCAGCACACGATCGTCGCCAAGCACGTTCACGTAACGGGATTGCTCAAGACTGATGCGAAACGCTTGATCCAACGAGCCATCCATCAGCCCGTCACCGGTCAGATTGGTCAAATCACCTACCACCACCCAGTCGCGTTTCGCAAACGCAATGGCCGGTTGTGGGCGAACGAAAAACCACACCGCAATTCCTACTGCCAGCACAACGCCGACTTCTGCCACCAACGCCGCCGGCCGCCGCCATAGCGGGACATCGCGCCAGGCTTTGGTGGAGTTCTTCGGGGCGCGTAACGGGGTCAGGCCGATTTCGCCGACTTCGTAGATTTCCATCGGCGTGGGGACGCCTTTGAAGCGCCAGCGGCCGTGGGATTTCCACAGGATGCGTTCGACGCGGTCACCCAGTTCGCGCGCAGCGCGGTGGGTGAGCGATTCGGCGACTGCCGAGATCAGGATCTGTCCCGGGCGTGCCATCGACATCAGGCGTGCGGCAGTCGGTTTGGCCAGGCCTTCGACCTCCAGCGGTTTGGCGCCGATGCTCACCGCCTCGTCGCTGTTGCGCCAGGTCAGCACCTCGCCCACGTGCAACCCTTGCCGCGCGCACAGCGGCTGGGCATGGGCATCGCTCATGGCCTTGAGCCCGCGCGCGTAATCCAGCGCGAAGCCCAGGCCGTCGATAGGGCGATCGAACAACAACAACAGCCCGTCGGAACGATCGATCAGGCGGCCGCGCCAGTGCTGCTGCAGCTTGACCACCAGGCGGTCGTGTTCGCGGAACAGGGCGGCGGCGGCGTTGTCGCCGATGCGTTCGACCAGCGCGGTCGAGTCGCAGAGATCGGTCAACAGCAAGGTGCGCAGACGTGGTGCCTGGATAGCCTCCGACGACGCGTCCTTGCGTGCGTTGCGGGCGCTCATGACTTAACGATGGCCCGAATCGGGCGTGGTACCGGGCGGCGGCGAGATCGCCGATGCGATCGCATCGTGCATGGCCAGCACGTTGCCGCCCTGCCGTTTGGCTTCGTACAGGGCGCTGTCGGCAAGGGTGTACCAATCGTTCCAGGCCGCATCCGCATCGATCATGCACAAGCCGACGCTGACCGAGCAGCCTTGTTCGCTCGGTCCGTTGCACAGCCGCGCTTCCACCGCGCGCACGATGCATTCGCCGATGTGGTGCACCAGCTCGCGCGTGCCTTGCGCCACCAGCACGCAGAATTCGTCGCCGCCGAGCCGGCAGGCCAGATCGCCTTCGGCGATGACCGACCGCAATGCGTGCGCCACGTTCTGCAACACGCGGTCGCCGGCCAGATGACCGAATTCGTCGTTGATGCGCTTGAAGCGGTCGCAATCGATCAGGATCAGGCCAACGCCGGGCACGTTGCCGGCGCGGCGGCACTCCTGCAGATACAGCGCCAGGCCGCGGCGATTGTGCAACCCGGTCAGCTCGTCGGTGCGGCTGAGCTCTTCAGTATGGTTGAGCTGGTGCGAGGTGACGTAGAGGTTGTCCAGCGCCGCTTCCAGGTCATGGTTGCGGCGGCGCAGCTGGCGGATCAGCAATTGCTCGTTATTGACCACACGCACGATGGAACGGCGCAGAAAGTGCGCCACCATCGACGGGTCGTGGTCGACCAGGCGCTGGAAATCGTCGTGTGCCAGTTCGATCAGGCGGCTGTCCATCGACGCACTGGCGCCCGCGCTACGCGCATGGTCGCCTATCAGCAGGCCGAGCTCGCCAAAAAACTCGCCCGGGCCCAGATGCTTCAGCATCAGGTCTTCGCCGAAATCCAAGTCGATCTGGCCACTGACCACGATGAACATCTGCGTGCCGATCGCGCCGCGCTCGAACAGCGCCTGGCCCGCGGCAAGGTCGCGCAGCCGGCCAAAACGCGCGAAAAATGCAAGTTCCTCGGCAGTCATCGACGCGTGCAGCCCGTCCGAAAGCGTTTTGGCAACGCTTCCCGTCGGCTCGACTGCGCCTGTGGAGTTGTGGCAAGTCATCCAGTTTCCTTAGGCCGGCCTACAACGTTAGCCCATGGACAAATCCTACAGGACCCCTTTGTTCAGTACCAGGTCACACTCTTTCTCACAGGCGAAGAGACGAAATGACGGGTATTGCAGTCAAAAAAGGGGCCCGGTTTTCCGGGCCCCTCCCCCTCCCGGGGTGGCGAATGTCTGGCCGCCCGCTGCAGGCTAGGCGGCCTTGTCGCCGTGAAACTGTTCTTCTTCAGTAGAGCCGCGCAGCGCGGTGGTGGACGACTGGCCCTGCTGAATCGCCTGCGTCACTGCGTCGAAATAACCCGTGCCGACTTCGCGCTGATGCTTGACCGCGGTGAAGCCCCGGTCGGCCGCTTCGAATTCGGCCTGCTGCAAGTCGACAAACGCACTCATCTGCCTGCGGGCGTAACCGTGCGCCAGCTGGAACATGCTGTGGTTCAACGCATGGAACCCGGCCAGGGTGATGAACTGGAACTTGTAGCCGTAGCTGGCCAGCTCGGTCTGGAATCTGGCGATGGTGGCATCGTCCAGGTGCTTCTTCCAATTGAAACTGGGCGAGCAGTTGTAGGCCAGCAACTTGCCCGGGTACTTGGCATGGATGGCTTGCGCGAAGGCGCGCGCAAACGCCAGGTCCGGCTTGCCGGTTTCGCACCAGATCAAATCGGCATAGGGCGCGTAGGCCAGGCCGCGGCTGATCGCCTGGTCCAGGCCGTTGCGGGTCTTGAAGAAACCTTCGACCGTGCGCTGCCCGGTGGTGAACGGCTGATCGTTGGCGTCCACGTCGCTGGTGAGCAGGTCGGCTGCTTCGGCATCGGTGCGCGCGATCAGCAGCGTCGGCACGCCCAGCACGTCGGCGGCCAGGCGCGCGGCGTTCAACTTTTCGATCGCCTCACGCGTGGGCACCAGCACCTTGCCGCCCATGTGGCCGCACTTCTTGACCGAGGCCAGCTGGTCTTCGAAGTGCACGCCAGCGGCGCCGGCTTCGATCATCGCCTTCATCAGTTCGAAGGCATTGAGCACGCCGCCGAAACCGGCTTCGGCATCGGCCACGATCGGCTGCAGGAAGTCGATGTCATCGTTGCCTTCGGCGTGATGCAGCTGATCTGCACGCAGCAAGGTGTTGTTGATGCGCTTGACCACCGCCGGCACCGAATCGGCCGGGTACAGCGACTGATCCGGATACATCTGCCCGGCCAGGTTGGCATCGGCCGCCACCTGCCAACCGCTCAGGTAGATCGCCTTCAGGCCCGCCTTGACCTGCTGCATTGCCTGATTGCCGGTCAAGGCGCCCAGCGCGTTGACGAACGGGGTGGCATGCAGGGACGTCCATAGTTTTTCAGCGCCCAGCCGCGCCAGCGAGTGCTCGACATGCACGGTGCCGCGCAGGCGCACCACGTCGGCGGCGGTGTAGTTGCGGGTGATGCCTGTCCAGCGCGGATTGCTGGCCCAGTCCTGCTGCAGTTGTTCGGCGCTTTGCAGTGTGGTGCTCATCTTGCGTTCTCCTGAGGGGGACGACGGATGGAACAGGGAAGAGGCGTGCCCGACGGCGCACGCGGCAAGGCAAGGCCGTCGTTGCGCGGTGGCGCGCAACGGGCGGTGTGCTGCGGTGAGGCAGGAGCTGCGGCGATACGCGGTGCGGTGCCGCGGCAGCGATCAATCGATCAGGCGGTACGCCGGCACGGTGAGGAAGTCGGCCAGTGCATCGGCAACGCTCAGCTCCTGCAGCAAGGCGATCGCCTCATCGATGCGGGCGGCGCCAGGCAACGTGGTGGTAGCGCCCAACCGGGCCGGCAGCGCACGCAAGGTGGCCTGCAGCAGGTGCTGATCGATGGCGGTGCCATCATCCAGATGCTGGCCGTGATGCAGCCACTGCCACAGTTGCGCGCGGCTGATTTCGGCGGTGGCGGCATCTTCCATCAGGTTGTGGATCGGCACACAGCCATTGCCGTCCAGCCACGCAGCCAGATAACGCACGCAGACTTCGACATTGCCTTCGAAACCGGCGCGGGTGATGGTGCCCGGGGACGGGGCGATCAGCATGTCGCGCGTCACCTGCACGTCGTTACGCAGCACATGCTGCTGATGCGCGGTGGGCATGTGCTCGTCGAACAGTTTCATCGCCACCGGGATCAGCGCCGGATGCGCCACCCAGGTGCCGTCGTGGCCGGCGCTGACTTCGCGCAGCTTGTCGGCACGCACACGCGCCATGGCCTGTTCGTTGGCGGCTTCGTCGTGATTGATCGGGATCTGCGCGGCCATGCCGCCCATTGCATGCGCGCCGCGGCGATGGCAGGTCTTGATCAACAGCTCCGAATACGCCTTCAAGAATGGCTGGGTCATGGTGACCTGGCCGCGTTCGGGCAGGACGCGGTCGCGGTGCGCGCGGAAGGTTTTCAGATACGAAAAAATGTAATCCCAGCGCCCGCAATTCAGGCCCACGATGCGCTCGCGCAGTGCGTGCAGAATCTCGTCCATCTCGAACACCGCCGGCAGCGTTTCGATCAGCACGGTCACCTTGATCTGCCCATGCGGCAGGCCCAGCATCGCTTCGATATGCGACAGCGCCGTTTCCCACAGTGCGGCTTCTTCCATGCCCTGCAGCTTGGGCAGATACAGATACGGGCCGCGGTCCCTGGCCAGCAGCGCGCGGCCGTTGTGGAAGGCGAACAGGGCCGCATCGAACAGGCCGCCGGCCAGCGGCTGCCCGTCGATGTGGACATGCTTTTCGTCCAGGTGCCAGCCGCGCGGGCGCACGATCAGCACCGCTCGTTCGGCTTCCGGGCGCAGTGCGTAGTGCTTGCCGCTGGGGGCCTGGAAGCTGAGATCGCCGCGCACGGCGGCCGCTAGGGTGCGCTGGCCGGCGAGCAGGTTGCGCCAGGTCGGTGCGGTGGAGTCCTCGAAGTCGGCCATGAACACCTTGGCGCCGGAGTTGAGCGCGTTGATGACCATCTTCGGGTCGGTGGGGCCGGTGATTTCGACGCGGCGGTCCTGCAATGCCGCCGGCAACGGCGCAACGCGCCAGTCACTCTCGCGGATGGCCCGGGTGTCGGCGCGGAAATCCGGCAGCTGGCCGGCGTCGAAGGCGGCCTGGCGGGCGCGCCGCTGGGCCAGACGCTGCTGACGGCCGGGCTCGATCGCGCGGTGCAGCGAGACCAGCAGCGCCAGCGCCGCTGGCGGCAGCAGTTCTGCCTGCCCGGCGACCTGGGTGGTCAGCGACAGACCTGGCGTGGCGCGGTCGGTAGAACGTGGAGCGAAAGCGGTGGCAGACATGGGGAGGTCCTTGTGCGTCAGGACCTGCACCGTGCGCGCCAACGGACTATTTGACAAAGCAGTTTTATCAATGCTGTAAATAAGCTTGACTTATATCTAGCGATGATCGCTCATCGATATGGCGCCAACCCCGCGATTTTCCTACAAATCCGATCGGCTCAAGCCGCTGCGGGCGTTCTGCCAGACCGTGCGACTGGGCTCGGTCTCACGGGCTGCTGAGGCGCTGTACGTCAGTCAGCCGGCGGTGACCCTGCAACTGCAGGCACTGGAACGCGACCTAGGGGTGCCCTTGTTCGAGCGCTCCGGGCGGCGGCTGGCGCCCAGCCGCGAGGGACAACTGCTGTACGACATGGCGCTGCCGCTGGTGGAAAGCCTGGACGGGCTGGAGGCGAGCTTCCGCGAGAAGGTGCGCGGGCTGGATGCGGGCGAGCTGACCATCGCCGCCAACAGTTCCACCATCCTGTACTTGCTGCCGCGCATCGTGGAAAACTTCCGTGCGCGTCATCCGGATGTGCGGCTGACCCTGCACAACGCGATCAGCGCCGACGGCACCGACCTGCTGCGCGAGGATGCGGTGGATCTGGCGGTCGGTTCGATGCTGGACGTGCCGGCCGACCTCAACTACGCACCGGTGTACCGCTTCGAGCAGCTGTTGATCACCCCGCCCGACCATCCCCTGGCGCACAAGCCCACGGTGTCGTTGCAGGATCTGTCGCCGTATCCGTTGATCCTGCCGCCGCGGCGGCAGGTGACCTACCGCCTGGTCGACCTGATCTTTCAACAGGCCCGGGTGCCCTATACCGTGGCGCTGGAAGTGGGCGGCTGGGAGGTGATCAAGCAGTACGTGGCGATGGGCATGGGCATTTCCATCGTGACCGCCATCTGCGTCACCGATGCCGATCGCGACAAACTGGCCACGCGCTCGCTCAAGGATTTTTTCCCTACCCGCAGCTACGGCGTGGTGGTGCGCAAGGGCAAGTATCTGTCGCCGCAGGCACGCGCCTTCATCGAACTGATCCAGCCGGATCTGTTTACGCCGCGCGGCTATGACGAGAGCGGCGACTCGGAGCGCTGAGCCGTCAGGTGATCGATGCCACGCGATCACCTGAATTTGCTGGCGCGCCCCGCTACGTGAGTGTGCGTCGCGGTCGAGGTTGCCACGTGCCCTGTGTCGATTGCGCAGGCGCCGTGTGCTGTGCAACAAATCCAGCAAACGCGACAGGACGGCGATGCACGGTGTGTGGCTCCTGCACGCCGTTCCAGGCGACATTGCGCGCGATGCGTGATCGCGCGATGCACGACGCAACGACGTCCGCATACACTCGGCGACTGCGCTGCAGCATGCAGCGCACGAGCGCGTGGTCTGTCCAGGGGACGACGGACCGCATACAGCGCGCTCGACCCGCACATCGAGCCGACTCAACCAATGGAACGTTGACGCAATGAATCCGACCACGTTGTTGCTGGTGCAGTTGGCAGTGATTCTGGGGGCGGCGCGCCTGTGTGGTGCGCTATTGCAACGGGTCGGGCAGCCGCCGGTCATTGGCGAGATGGCGGCCGGCCTGCTGCTGGGCCCGATCGCCTTCGGCGCGTGGCTGCCGGAGCTGCATGGCGCGCTGTTCGCCGCCAAGAGCCTGCCACCGTTGTCGGGGCTGGCCAATCTGGGGGTGGTGCTTTTCATGTTCGTCGTCGGCGTGGAGCTGCGTGCGCCGGAAGGCACCAAGGCACAGGTGCGCGCGTCGGTGCTGGTTGGTGTGTCGGGCATCGTGTTGCCGCTGGCACTGGGCCTGGCCGCTGCGCCGTGGCTGTTTCCGCGCTTTGCGCCGCACGGCGTCGGCTTCTGGCCGTTTGCGCTGTTCATTGCGGCAGCCATGTCGGTCACTGCATTTCCGGTGCTGGCGCGCATCCTCAAGGATCGCAACATGACCCGCACGCCGGCCGGCCGTCTGGCACTGGGCGCGGCGGTCATCGACGACGCCACGGTATGGATCTTCCTGGCGATCGTGCTCACGCTCACCGGCAACACTGCGCACGGTGGCGTGGCATTTACTGCGGCCGGTGCGCTGGTCTTGATCGCGCTGGTGTTCGGTGTGCTCAAGCCAGCGTATGCGCGACTGCTGCGGCCGCGGGCGAGCGATGGCCGCTATGCCCCCACTGCGCTGGTGTGGGTGTTGATCGGCCTGCTGGGCTGCGCGGCGGTGGCCGAATGGATCGGTTTGCATGCGATCTTCGGTGCATTCGTGTTCGGCATCTGCCTGCCGCGCGACGACCGTTTGCTGGAGCATCTGGCCGGACGCATCGAACCGCTGGCGATCACCTTGCTGATGCCGGTGCTGTTTGCCGTCGCCGGCCAGGCCACCAGCCCCAGTGCGTTTGCCGGCGCCGGCATTGCCGGTTTCGTGCTGGTGATCGGCGTGGCGGTGACCGGCAAACTGGCCGGCTGCACGCTGGGCGCGCGGCTGAGCGGGCACGATTGGCGCGATAGTCTCACCGTCGGCTCGCTGATGAATGCACGTGGCCTGATGGAACTGGTGGTGATCAAGATCGGCCTGGACAGCGGCGTGATCGGCCCGGACCTGTTCACGCTGTTGTTCGGCATGACGCTGGTGACCACGGTGATGACCTCGCCGATGGTGGCCTGGTTTCATGGCCGGCGCCATGCGGCCTCGGCCGACGGCATGCAAGCGAACCGTTCGGGTCACTGACGTGTTGTCTGCCGCTGCACTTGCCGACGTTGCATCAGCGCGCACAGGCAGTCATGCGAGCTGTGCGTCGACACCGCGCTGCTCGCACGCGATCGCACCGGCAGGACGTGAAACACCCTTGCCACCACCGGTAACGCGGGTGGCAAGGAGGATTGCGCTGCGCGATTGCCGCATCGGCGGCATCCGCTTCACAGCACAGTTCTTCCGCCAGGCGCGTTGACGGGTTGTCCACAGACTTCCGCCATGTCCTCAAAAATCCGGTTCCGCTATACGCAGCTCCCACCTCCGCCCGAGTTGCGTACCCAGCTGCGTTGCAGCTGGCGCCACCGGCAAGGTGCGGCCAATGCGCCGGTGCGGGTGTTACCGGACGGCTGCGTCGACCTGATCTGGGATGGCGCTGCACTGTTCGTCGCCGGCCCCGACCATGTCGCGACCATGGCCTGCGTAGCCGCCGGCACCGTGCTCACCGGCGTGCGATTGACTGCAGGCGCGGCTGCCGGTGTGCTGGGCATTCCGCTGCACCATATTGCCGACCAGCGCGTGGCACTGGATGCGCTGTGGGGCCGCGATGCAGGCGACTGGCAACAGAAGCTGTGCGATGGCAGCGATGTGCTGCAGACCTTGCATGCGCTGTGTCGTCACCGCGCGGTGGCCGTGGACCAACAGATGGCCTTCACCTTCGCCCAGCTGGCCGGGCCTGCAGCGCCGCGCCTGCCGGCGTTGTGTGCAAGCCTGGAGATCAGCGAGCGGCAGCTGCGGCGGCGCTGTCACGCAGCATTCGGCTATGGCCCCAAGACGCTGGAGCGGATCTTGCGGCTGCAGCGTTTCCTGCGGCTGGCAGCCAGCCAGCCCACGCTGACCGCCGCCGCGCTGGAGGCCGGGTATGGCGATGCACCGCATCTGGTGCGCGATGCGCGCCTGCTTGCCCAGCTGAGTCCGCGTGAGCTGGTGCAGCAACACGCACGGTGATGGCCGTTTTCGCCAAGCCGCCGGGTCGCTGCGCAGGGCACGCTGTGCAGCCACCGACCGCGAGGACATCGCCATGCAACACAGCGCACAGCATCACCGTATCGACTATCTGGAATTTGCCGTGGCCTCCATCGCCACCGCCAAGGCCTTCTACGCTGCAGCGTTCGACTGGACGTTTCAGGACTACGGACCGGACTATTGCGAATTCCGCGATGGCCGCCTGAGCGGCGGCTTCTTCCACGGAACTCCGCAGCCGGGTGGCGCACTGGTGGTTCTGGCCTCCGACGATCTGGCGGCGTCGCAGGCACGCATCGAAGCCGCTGGCGGCACCATCACCCGCCCGGTGTTCGCATTCCCGGGCGGGCGGCGTTTCCACTTCACCGACCCTGACGGGTACGCGCTGGCGGTGTGGACGCAGGAGCTGGCCGAGGCGTGACTGGCCTGCCGGGCATGCTCCGGCCCAAGCCACGTGGTGCGGTGAAAGCTTCTGCATCCGGCCACCCTACGCCGGCAACCTGCGCTGCAGCGTTGCCGGCCCAATGTCCGTCGATCGCCGGTGCCGGTTCGCCCCCGGCCGCTCATCCGCGCCCGTAAAGCCCCAGAAACATCTCCACCGACGATTCGACGACCTGCACCTGCTGGGCCGGCGTCAGCGGCGGCTGCCCCAGCGCAAGCTGCGGCCAGAACGCAAATCCCTTGACCAGCGCCTGCAATTGCTGCGAGGCGAAGTCCGGGTCCACCGGCGCCAGGCGGCCATCGGCCAGTGCGGCGCGCAGCCAGGTGGTGGTGCCCTCTTCCTTGCTGCCCAGTTGGGCCAGCAGCGCGCGTGCGCGCTCGGGCGAGTGGATACCTTCGGCAATCGCCACGCGCGACAGATCGATAAATGCCGCGTCATCGAGCAGGCGTAATTTCTGCTGCAGCAATTGCGTCAACTGCGTGCGCAATGCTTGGTCGGGGCGATAGGCCAGGCTTACCGCCTCGGCGCTGCGCTGCCACAAGCCGCGCAGGATCTCGCCAAACAAGACGTCCTTGCTGGGGAAGTGGTTATAGACGGTGCGCTTGGACACGCCTGCGGAAGCGGCCACGCGGTCCATGCTGGTGGCTTCGAAGCCATGCTGGCGGAACTCGACACTGGCCGCTTCCAGGATGGCGTGACGCTTGCGGTCGGTGAGCCGCTGCGGCGCTGGCGCCGAATCGGATGAACTGGACATGGCGCAATGTTACACCGGGCGGTTTACATTCCCCAAAATAAAACTACACTGTGTAGTGTAATTTGTGTTTCCAATATCCCGATACACCACCCCAACGCCGGATACCGTCGTGCCCACCCAATCCCTGCCACTGCCATACGCCTCCTCGCCGCAGTTTCGTCATGGGCGGTTCCGCAACGCGCTACCCACCACCTTGAGCACTCCCGGCGTGTTGGGAGGCCTGCGGCTACTGTGGCAGGTGCTGTTCAACAAGCCGGCGCGCACGGTGCCGTCGCAGGCATTGCCGATTGTGCCGTTGACCGCCACGGACCTGCACAACGCGCCGGACCGCAGCCTGTTCCGGCTCGGTCACTCCACGGTGTTGATGAAGCTGGGGAGCGGCCTGTGGCTGACCGACCCGGTGTTCTCCCGGCGCGCCTCGCCATTTGCGTTTGCCGGCCCAAAGCGCTTCCATGCCCCGCCGATTGCCCTGGACGACCTGCCGCCCCTGGCCGGCGTGATCCTGTCGCACAACCATTACGACCATCTGGACCGGGCCACCATTGCCGCGCTGGCCGACCGCGTCGGCGTGTTCGTGGCGCCGCTGGGCGTGGGCGACCTGCTGGTGCGCTGGGGCGTGGATCCGGCCAAGGTGCGCCAGCTGGACTGGTGGCAGTCGGTGCAGATCGACGGCGTTACGCTCACTGCCACGCCGTCGCGGCACTTTTCCGGGCGCGGCCTGTTCGACCGCGATCGCACGCTGTGGTGCTCGTGGGCAATCCAGCAGGACGACCTGCGCGTGTTCTTCAGCGGCGACGGCGGCTACGGCCCGCACTTCAAGGCAATCGGCCAGCGGCTGGGGCCGTTCGATGTGGCGCTGATCGAAAACGGCGCCTACGACCACATGTGGCCAGACGTGCACATGCAACCGGAGCAGAGCCTGCAGGCGTTTCTGGACGTAGGCGGCCGCACCTTGTTGCCGATCCACAACGGCACCTTCGATCTGGCCCTGCACGTGTGGACCGAGCCGTTCGAGCGCATCGTCGCCCTGGCCGCGGACGCGCAGGTACCGCTGGCCACCCCCCACATGGGCGAGCGCGTGGACCTGCGCCGCCCGGCCACCGGCGAACGCTGGTGGCGCGCGCTGCCCGACAGCCTGGCGGTGGCGCGGTGAGCCGTTGGACGCTGGCCAACCTGCCACCGCAGCGGGCACGGGTGGCCGTGATTACCGGTGCCAGCCCAGGTGGGCTGGGCCATGAAACCGCACTGGCCCTGGCCGGTGCCGGCGCCAGCCTGGTGCTGACCGCGCGCAATGCCGCCAAGGGCGAGGCCGCCCGGCAGGCACTGCTGGCCGCGCATCCCGACGCCGCGGTGCGCGTTGAAACCCTGGACCTTGCACAACTGGCATCGGTGCGCGCGTTTGCCGATCGGCTTGCCGCGCACCAGCAGCGGGTGGATCTGTTGATCAACAACGCCGGGGTGATGGCCCCGCCGCAGCGGCAGACCACCGCCGACGGCATGGAGCTGCAGTTCGGCAGCAATTATCTCGGGCACTTCGCGCTCACCGCGCAGCTGCTGCCGCTGTTGCGTGCGGCCGCAGCGCCGCGTGTGGTCAACCTGTCGAGTCTGGCCCACCGTCAGGCCCGCATCGATTTCGACGACCTGCAGACCGAGCGCCCTTATCGCCCCTGGAAGGCTTATGGCCAGTCCAAACTGGCGATGCTGATGCTCAGCATGGAGCTGCAGCGGCGCAGCGATGCGCAGGGCTGGGGGCTGCGCGCAATCGCCGCACATCCCGGCGTTGCACGGACCGCATTGATCGCCAACGGGCCGGCCGCCGGTGGCCGCCGTACGGCGCTTGGCACGGCAACCGCCTTGCTGGGGCCTTATCTCAGCCACTCGGCCGCGGCCGGCGCACTGCCCACGTTATATGCCGCCACCGCGCCACAGGCACAGGGCGGCGGGTATTACGGCCCGGACGGCCTGTTCGAGCTCAAAGGCGACCCTGCCCCGGCAAGGATCGCCCGCCAGGCCCACGACCGCCACGTGGCTGCGCGCCTGTGGGAGACCTCCTGCACGCTGGCGGGTGTGGCGTTCTGAGCCCAGGCCGAGCCGTGGTCTGCGCCTTCGGTACGCGTGCCTGCTTGCATGCAGCGACGGGGAAGCAATCGGGCGCGGCTTACAGCCGGATCCACTCCAGCCCGTCACCGCGCCGGTAATACACCGCCACCGCCTTGCCATACACCGCCGCGGCATCGACAAAGCCGAAATAGCGCCCATCCAGGCTGTTGCCGCGATGGTCGCCCATCACCAGCAGCTTGCCGGCCGGCACCTGTACCGCGTGCAGGTCCGGGCCGCCACCGGCATCCAGTTCGAGCTGCGCCACACGCGCACCAAAGCGTTCGTGCGCACCGTCGCCATCGCTCTGCAACGGCTGTCCGTTGATCGACAGATGGCCATCGCGTAGGTCGACACGGTCGCCGGCCACCGCCACCACGCGCTTGATCAGGCGCGTGCCATCGCGCGGCGAATCGAACACCACCACCTCGCCGCGCTGCGGTTGCTCGCCATTGACAACGATGCGGTTGCTCAGCGGCACGCGCCAGCCATAGGCGTGCATGTCCACCACCACCCGGTCGCCCGGCTGCAAGGTGGGCTGCATCGAGCCGGTGGGCACCTGGTAGTGATTGGCGAACGAGGAGCGCGCGGCGGTCAACAGCACCAGCATGACGAGCAGTGGCAACAGTTCCTTGCGCGACCACTGTGCGGCGCGCTGCACACGGGAGCGTGCGGGATGTGATGGGTTCATGGCAGACCTGTCCGATCAGGGGGAGCCGCGTTGGCTCTCCCCGACAATGCGCGTGGGTGGCGGGCGCACGGAAGTGACGAAAGGCATGGCTCCGTTGATCTGCTTGCTCAGCAGCAGCAACTGCGATGTGTTGCGGCCCGCGCAAACGAAAACGGGATGGCACATGGCCATCCCGCTTCGATGCTGGCTGCACATCACCCGTGCAACCACCTGTTTCGATCACTCACTCGGTCAAGCCACGGTTTTCCAGCAGCGCCTTGACGCTGGGGTCCTTGCCGCGGAAATCGCGGTATAGCGTGGCCAGATCGACGGTGTTGCCGCGCGAAAGAATCTTGGCGCGGAAGGTGTCGCCGTTCTTGCGGGTCAGGCCACCGTTTTCCTTGAACCATTCGAACGCATCGTCATCGAGCACTTCCGACCAGAAGTAGGCGTAGTAACCGGCGGAATAACCGCCGCCCCAGATGTGGTCGAAGTACGTGCTGCGGTAACGCGGCGGCACTTCGGCCAGGTCCACCTTGAAGCGCTTGAGCGCATCGGCTTCGAACTTGCTCACGTCCTGCAGTGGGGCATCGGCCGGCTGGGTATGCCAGGCCAGATCCAGCAGCGCAGCCGACAGGTACTCGGTGGTGGCATAGCCGCTGTTGAAGGTCTTGGCTTTCTTGATCTTCTCCACCAGCTCGGCCGGCATCGCCGCACCGGTCTGGTAGTGCTTGGCGTAGTTGGCGAAGACGGCCGGGTCCGAGGCCCAGTGTTCGTTGAACTGCGAGGGAAATTCCACAAAATCGCGCGAGGTGCTGGTGCCGGCGATCGAGGGGTACTTCACCTTGGAGAACATGCCATGCAGCGCGTGGCCGAACTCGTGGAACAGCGTGGTGACGTCGTCGAAGCTCAGCAACGCCGGCTGGCCGGCTGCGGGCTTGGTGAAGTTGCACACGTTGTAGACCACCGGCTTGGCGCCGGTGAGGCCGTCCTGTTCGACCAGCACGTCCATCCATGCGCCACCGGACTTGCTGTCGCGCTTGAAGTAGTCGGTGTAGAACAGCGCCATCGAGGTGCCATCGGCATCGAAGACTTCATACACCTTCATGTCGGCGTGGTAGGTCGGGATATCGGTGCGCTGCTTGAAGGTGATGCCGTACAACTGCGTGGCGGCATAAAACACGCCGTTCTGCAGCACGTTGTCCAGCTCGAAGTACGGCTTGATCTGCGACTCGTCCAGGTCGTACTTGGCCTTGCGCACCTGCTCGGCGTAGAAGTCCCAATCGGAGGCGGCGAGCTTGAAGCCGCCCTTCTGAGAATCGATCACCTTCTGCATCTCGCCCACTTCGCGGCGCGCCTTGGCGGTGGCAGCCGGCACGGTGTCGGTCAGCAATTTCAGCGCGGCGGCCGGGGTCTTGGCCATCTGGTCGCCAAGACTGTAGGCCGCATAGCTGTCGAACCCGAGCAGCTTGGCCTTTTGCGCGCGCAACTGCGCCAGGCGCTGGATGGTCTGGCGGGTGTCGTTGGCATCGCCCTTTTCCGCACGCGTTTCGGACGCCTTCAACACTTCGGCGCGCAGCTCGCGATTCTTCAGCGACGCCAGCACCGGTTGCTGGGTGGTGTTCTGCAGGGTGAGCAGATACTTGCCATCGAGCTTGCGCGCCTTGGCCGCTTCGGCGGCGGCGGCAATGTCGCCTTCGCTCAGGCCATCGAGCTTGGCCTTGTCGTCCACCACCACCGCAGCGGCAGCCGAGGCGGCCACCAGGCGGGTATGGAATTGCGTGGAGAGCGTGGTTTCTTCCACGTTGAGCTTGCGCAGGCTGTCCTTGTCGGCATCCGAGAGCTGCGCACCGGCGCGTACCAGGTTTTCGTAGTCGCGCTCGACCAGGCGCTTTTGTTCCGGATCCAGGCCCAGCGTGTCGCGTTGGTCGTAGATGGTCTTGACGCGCGCAAACAGCTTGGGATCGAGGTTGATCTCGTCTTCGTGCGCGGCTAGCTTGGGCGCGATCTCTTCCTGGATCTTCTGGCGCGCATCGCTGGTATCGGCCTGCACCAGGCCAAAGAAGATGCGCGACACGCGCGTCAGCGTCTCGCCGCTGCGCTCCAGTGCTTCGATGGTGTTGTCGAAGGTGGGCGGCTCGCTGTTGTCGGCAATCTTGCGCACCTCGGCCAGATGCAGGCGCATGCCTTCTTCGAAGGCCGGCAGATAATCGCTGTCCTTGATCTTGTCGAATGGCGGCGCCTGGAACGGCAGCGTGCTGGCGGTCAGCAACGGGTTCGATGCAGCGTCCGCAGCCGGGGCGGTGGCGGTCTTCTCGGGCACGGTGGTGGACTCCTTACCGGATGGCTCTTTTCCAGAACAAGCGGCCAGCGCCAGGGTGATGGCAGCGGCCAGAACGACGGTACGCGACATGGCGTGTGATTCCTGAGTGGTAGTGCAGCCGGCCACGCTAGCGGGTTTGGGCGGCGCCGGCATGTGCCGTTGGCTGGGGAATTAATGAATGGCGATGTGCGGACAGAGGCGGCCGAGGGTGCGTGGCCCTCATCCGCCCTTCGGGCACCTTCTCCCGCGTGCGGGAGAAGGACGAGGCGGCGAGCCAGGCAAGTGGCGGTGGTATGCGGCGACAGGAGCGAAAGCTGGCCATCGGTACCGTTCCGACGGTGGTAGCGCTGCGGGACAGCCAACGCACCGTGCCGGCGCGCGGTGCTCCCTCAAAGCGTCTCGTCCTTGAAGATCGCCACATGCGGGCTGCCGTCGGCGCCGATCCAGCCGCGGTACATGCCTTCGGTATTGAACGGAAACGCCACGTTGCCCTGCGCGTCCAGCGCAATGGCGCCGCCGTCGCCACCGGCGGCGGGGATCTGCTGATCGATCACCGTCTGGGCCGCCTGTTGCAACGACTGGCCGGCGTATTTCATGCGTGCGCAGATGTCGTAGGCGGCCACGGCGCGGATGTAGAACTCGCCCCAGCCGGTACCCGACACCGCGCATTGGCTGTTGGCATAGGTGCCGGCGCCGATGATGGGCGCATCGCCCACGCGGCCATAGCGTTTGTTGGTCATCCCGCCGGTGGAGGTGCCGGCAGCCAGATGGCCCTCGCGATCCAGCGCCAGCGCGCCGACGGTGCCGAAGTGCTTGGCCGTTTCCAGCTCCAGCGCGGCCTGGGCCTGGCGGTCGCCGGCTTCGGCCTTGAGCGCTTTCTGCAGTTGCTGCCAGCGCTTGTCGGTGCGGAAGTAGCTCGGGTCCACCAGGGTGATGCCCTGCTCGCGCGCGAACTGTTCGGCGCCCTCGCCGACCAGCATCACGTGCCTGGAGCGGTCCATGACGCTGCGCGCCAGCTGGATCGGATTCTTGACCGTGTGCACGCCGGCGATCGCACCGGCCTTGCCGCTGGCACCGTCCATGATCGCCGCATCCAGTTCGTTCTTGCCGTCGTGGGTGAACACCGCACCGCGACCGGCGTTGAACTGCGGTGCATCCTCCAGCACGGTGATGGTGGCGGCCACCGCATCCACCGCGCTGCCGCCACCATTCAACACCTCATGCCCGGCGCGCAGCGCGCGCTGCATCGCCTCACGTGCCTGGGTTTGTTCGTCAGGCGAGAGGCTGGATTTCTCCACGCCCGCGCCGCCGTGGATGACCAGCATCGGCGTGGCTGCGAGCGTCGGGCCGGTACACAGCAGCAAGGACAGCAATAACGCGCGGGTGGACGAAGCGATCATGATGTTTCCTCAAACCTTCATGGCAGTGAATGGCGACACTGGCACTGCGCAAGGTGCCATGAGCAAGCCAGTCTCGTCTCATGCACGCTTCCCTGCCCTATCGAATACGCCCTGGGTAAGGCAGCAACACGAAACGCTGTCGGCTTGAATGAAGCATTAGCTGCGTTACTCATAACCGCGCCCAGCCCATAGAAATAGGGCAAACGCGTGCCAAGGATTGCTTGGCTTGGGTCCAGGCAGCTCGCCGAAAGATGAGCTGGTCGCCCACGCGGACGCTGCCTCCAGAAAGTCGGCAATTGACTGATTAGCCCATTCTCCCCGAAACCCATCGACAGTCACTGCAAGAGAATCTGCCGAACGACGATCGGCCGCCAGGAGCTCAGCAAAGCGCACGAACGATGCCTCATCCCGCACGGATTCCAGAACTTCGAACAATCTGTCCCCCATTACGCGTTTGAACCCTCGGCCTTTTGTCTGGGTAGGTAGCGCCATTGAGTCACGAAGGAAGAAGCGGCCTCATACAAGAGCCCTCACTTGTCCGCTGCTCTTATGTCTGGTCCAGCACCTCTGGGCAAGGCACATCGGCACATGCACACCACGCTAGCTACAACGTATCGCGATGCTTGCCGCGCCACGGCCGGTACCAGGTGCGAATCGCGGCGATGTCGGCGGCCATGTCGTTACCGGTCCAGAACGGCTCGCCGATGCCCACGGTCTTGCTGGGGTAATCGAAGTACACCGGCAGGATCGGCACCTTGGCATCGGAGGCGATCTTCCAGAAACCGGCCTTCCAGTGTTCGACGCGCTTGCGCGTGCCTTCGGGGGTGATCACGTACCACATCTGTTCGGAGTTTCGGATCAGCCGCACCGCCTGGCCGATGGTGCCCTGCGGCGAGCTGCGGTCCAGCGGGATGCCGCCGAGCTTGCGCAGCAGCGGGCCCAGCGGCCACCAGAACAGCTGCGCCTTGCCCAGCACGCGCACCTCGAAGCCGAGCGCGAACTTGGCGGCAAAGCCCAGGAAGCCGTCCCAGTTGGACGAGTGCGGCGCCACGATCATCACCAGCTTGGGCTCGTCGGGCAGCCGCCCGAGCAGGCGCCAGCCGGTCAGGCGCAGGGCGGTACGGCCCAGCCAGCGGCCGAAACGGCCGTGCGCACGCGGCATTCTGGGCGGGGATGGCTGCAGCAGGATGTTGGCCTGTGTTACCGGTGGCAACGACGGGTCGGGTTGACTCACGCTTACTCCCAGTGGGACGCAGAGCGTCCACGCTTGATCTGACTGCGCTCACGCTTGGCATCCAGCCGCCGCAGCTTGGCACCATGACTCGGTTTGGTGGCGACCCGGCGCTTGGGCACCGACAGGCACGCGCTGATGATCTCGGCCAGCCGCTCGCGCGCATCGTCGCGGTTGCGGTCCTGGGTGCGGAAGCGCTGCGCATCGATCACCAGCACGCCCTCGGCGGTCATGCGGCGGTCGCGCCGCGACAGCAGCCGCGCCCGCAACGGCTCGGGCAGCGACGGCGACCCGGCCACGTCGAACCGCAGCTCCACCGCAGTGGACACCTTGTTGACGTTCTGCCCGCCCGCGCCGCTGGCGCGCACGAAGCGTTCGACGAGCTCGCTGGGCGGAATCGTCAGGCTGGGGGTGATCTGGATCGGGTCGCTGGCCATACGCGCCGATTGTATCGGCAGCAGCGTGGACGCGCGCGCGAACGCCGGCTTCCCGTATGCTGCCGCCGGTTCCCCGCTTGCAGGATGCTTCGATGACACCTTTCTTTTCGCTTGCTGCCGCACGCGGCCTTGCCCGCCGGGTGCTGCTGCTCGGCGTGCTGGCCGTGGCGGCCCCTGCCGCGCTGGCGCAGGCGCCCAGCGATGCCGACGTCAACCGTCTGCTGGCCGCCTCGCGCGCGCAGACCATGCTGGACACCATGCTGCCGCAGATCGAAGCGATGCAGCAGCAGCAGTTCGCCCAGCTCACCGCGCAGCGCCAGCTCAGCGGCGACCAGCAGGCGCAGCTGCAACGCATCCAGGAGCGCACCCGCCAGACCGTGCGCAAAGCCCTGTCGTGGTCGGAGCTGCGCCCGATGTATGTGGACATCTACAAGCGCTCGTTCTCGCGCGAGGACGTGCTGGCCATGGCCGAGTTCTACGAGAGCTCGGCCGGCCAGAGCCTGCTCGACAAGACCCCGGCCCTGACCCAGAACCTGATGGGCGCCATCCAGCAGAAGATGCTGCCGCTGTTTGCCGATCTGCAGAAGGATCTGGAGAAGATCGTCAACGAGCCGGCGCCGGCGAAGAGGCGCTGAGAGGCGGGGATTCGGGAGTGGGGATTGGGGATTCGTAAGAGCGCAGCTCTAGCCCCTCTCCCTACGGGGGCGAGAAGGCAGCGCTTGCGCGCCATCGGCGCGCGTGCCTTGGAGCGCCCGTGCTGCTTGCGCGGGCCGGGGCGCGCAGCGGGGGTTGGGGTGAGGGTACGGGGCGAAGCCCTCGGGTTGTTCAACTGCGCGAGGCTTCGCCCGTACCCTCATCCGCCCCTGCGGGGCACCTTCTCCCGGCGGGGAGAAGGGAAGCGCTGGCTCGCGCGGCCGCGCCTGCGCTGTGGACGACAACGGCTCGCGCATATAAGCCCATCTCCTACGGGGGCGAGAAGGCAGCGCTTGTGCGCCATCGGCGCGCGTGCCTTGGAGCGCCCGCGCTGCTAGCGCGGGCCGGGGCGCGGTGCGGGATTGGGGTGAGGGTACGGTTCGCCGGACGCGTTGCCGATCGCCACTGCGGCATCGACAGACCGCTGGGCACCCCCGCATCACTGTGCGAGTGGCATCGCCTGCAATTGCGCCACGTCCCAGCCGAACAACGCACACGCCTTGGTGAATTCCGCATCCAGCGGCGCGGTGATGCTGATGCGCCTGCCGTCGGCCGGATGCGGGAATTCAAGCTGTTCGGCGTGCAGCAACATGCGGTGGATGCCGAGCATGCGGAAGCTGCGGTTGTGGCGGCCATCGCCATGGCTGGTGTCGCCGATCATGTGATGCGACAGGTGCTTCATGTGCCGGCGGATCTGCCGGAAGCGGCCGGTCTGCGGCTGACAGCGCAACAACGCATAGCGTGAGGTGGCAAAGCCGGTGGACGGGATCTCCAGCTCGCCGGTGGCCAGACGCTGGAAATGCGTCACCGCCGGCTTCTTGACCGGTTTGCCGGGGCCGCCATCCAGATCGTGATCGACGATGAAGCGCTCCTCGGCCGGCCAGCCGCGGCAGACGGTCAGATAATTTTTATCTACCTCGCCCGCCATCAGGGCCTTGCCCAGCGCGCTGGCGCTGTCGCGGTCGAACGCCAGCAGCAGGCAGCCGCTGGTGGCGCGATCGAGCCGGTGCACCAGAAAGATCGGCTTGCCCAACTGCTCGCGCAGGCGGTCAGCCAGGAAGTCGTCCTCCCCGCGCGCAAGCTTGCTGTCGTGGACCATCAGGCCCGCGGGTTTGTCGACGACGGCCAGGACAGCGTCCTGGTAGAGAATCTGCAGATGCTTGGGGGATGTGCTCACCGGCGGATTATCCGCGCCGTGGCCGCGGCATGCCATCGCGTCGCAGCGCCGCTCCGCCGTTGAACACACACTGGCGGCACCGGCAGAGCGTGTGGCTCCCTCCAGCGCGCGCCCTGGGCGTGAGGCCGTGGCAGGCCAGCGGTGCACACTCAGGCCGCGCCGCACACCGCCAGCAATTCGCCGTTGCCCACCGGCACCACGCTGCAGGTGATCGCCGGATCGGCAGCCAGCAGCGCGGTGAACGGCGCCAGTTCGTCGGCGTGCGACAGCGCATTGTCGACCACCAGCAGGCCACCATGGCGCAGCACGCGGCGCAGTGCCGGCCACCAGCGCACATACGTGTCGCGCGCCGAATCCAGGAAGACCAGATCGACGCTGGCGCTGGCTGCCTGCGTCAGCCACGCGCCGCCGTCGCCGTGCACCACATCCACCGACGCCGCCAAGCCACTGCGTGCGAGTGTGGCCTGCGCCAGGGCCACCTTGTCGGCGGCAAGCTCCACGGTGGTGACATGCCCACCGATCGCCGCAGCCGCCTCGGCCAGCCACACCATCGAATAGCCGTTGGAGGTGCCGATTTCGAGAACGCGGCGCGCGCCGGTGGCACGCACCAGCACGGCCAGCAAGGCACCGGTGTCCGGAGTGATGTTGAGCATGCGCCGGTCGCGCGCGGACTCGCGCGCGTCGTTGGCGCTGCCAAAGCGCGCCAGCTCGTCCTTCAATGCCTGCAGATCGCTCGCCACGCCCTTACTCCTTGCCCGCTGCCGGTGTGGCGGCAAGACCGCCGCACACCTGGCACACCACCACCGCACCGCCGACATCCGACGGATGAGCGCCCTGGCGCAGCCCCTTGCCTAACGGCGCAGCCACGCCACCAGCAGGGCGGCCGAGCCGGCGCCGCCGCTGATCCAGCTCCACACCGGCACCGTGCCCAGGTACCAGCCATCCGGGTGCAGGCCGTACAGCACCGCGGCGACCACCAGCAGCCCGCTGCCGGTGATGGCGGTGACCACGCGGGTCTGCAACTTGCGCAGGCTCGCATCCAGCGCGCGCAGCTCGGCCGAGCGGATCTCCAGTTGATGCCGCCCTTCCACCTGCTGCTTCAACCAGCTATGCACCAGGCGCGGCATGTCCGGTGCGTGCGTCATGATTTCCGGCAGGCGCTTGCTCAACTCACCCAGCACCCGGCGCGGGCTGTAGCGCTCGCGCAGGATGCGCTCCAGCACCGGCCGCGCCACTGCCCAGATGTCCAGCTTGGGATCGAGTTGCCGGCCCACGCCTTCGATATTGAGCAGCGTCTTTTGCAGCAGGATCAATTGCGGCTGCAGGGTCAGCTCGTAGCGCTGCGCCACGCGGAACAGTTTGATCAGCACCTGCGCCAGCGAGATTTCCGACAACGGCCGGGTGAAGTACGGCTCGCACACCGAGCGCGCGGCCGCCTCCAACTCGTCGATGCGCACGTTCGACGGCATCCAGCCCGCCTCCACGTGCAGCTCGGCCATACGGCGGTAATCCTTGTGGAAGATCGCCATGAAGTTCTCGGCCAGGTAGTACTGATCTTCCTGCGAGAGCTGACCCATGATGCCGAAATCCAGCGCGATGAAGCGTGGGTTGAGGCGGCGCTCCGGGTCCGAATCGACCCAGATGTTGCCGGCGTGCGCATCGGCGTGGAAGAAGTTGTCGCGGAACACCTGCGTGTAGAACACGCGCACGCCCTTAGCCGCGAGCGCCTTGCGGTCGATGCCGGCGGCATCGAGCTTGACGATGTCATCGGAGGGAATGCCGTACACCCGCTCCAGCGTGAGCGCGCGTTCGGCGGTATGCGACCAGATCACTTCCGGCACGTACAGATCGTCCGAGCCCTCCCAGAACCGGCGCAGCACGCTGGCATTGGCGCCTTCGCGCTGCAGGTCGAGTTCGGCCGACAAGGTGCCTTCGATCTCGGCCACCACCTCGCGCGGACGGATCTTGTCGGCGCGCGGGTGGGTGCGTTCGACCAGCGTAGCCAGCGAATGCAGCAGCGCGATGTCGGCATCGATCTGGCGCTCGATGTCCGGGCGCAGCACCTTGACCACCACGGCGCGGCGCACGCCGTTGGCATCCGGCGGCAAGGTGGCCGCATGCACCTGCGCAATCGAGGCCGAAGCCAGCGGCACGGTGTCGAAGGAGGCGAACGCCACACTGACCGGCAGGCCGAGCGCGCCTTCCACGATCAGGCGTGCGGCCTCGCCGTCGAACGGCTTGACCCGGTCCTGCAGCAGGGTGAGTTCTTCGGCCACATCGGCCGGAATCAGATCGCGCCGGGTCGACAGGATCTGCCCGAACTTGACGAAGATCGGGCCCAGTTCCTGCAACGCCAGCCGCAGCCGCGCACCGCGCGACTGCGCGGCGATCTCGGCGCTGGCACGCGGCACGAACGGCTTGGCCAGGCGCAGCCAGCGCTCGGCGGCGCTGCCCTGCAGCAGGTCGTCCAGGCGGTAGCGCAGGATCACCCGGCCGATGCGGCTCGCCCGCAACAGCGCCTTCATGCGGCACCTCCGGCCGCGCGCAGCCGTGCCACGCGTGCGGCCAGCCGTTCGACGCCGTCGCGCAGCTCGTCCACGTCGTCGTAGAAGGCATCGAGCTCGGCACGCGGCACCACGTCGCGCGATTCCTCGGTGACGAATTCGGCCGCGCTATGGGCCAGGTCCGATGCGCTGCGGCGCGCCTGCTGCAGCGCTGCACGTACTGCGCCGGCGATCTGCACGCCCAGGATCTGCCCGAACACCGCCACGAAGGGCAGTTGCCAGTCCGGGTCGAAGCGCCCGGCCAGCTGCTGCAGCTGGCGCGCCAGCTCGGCGTCGCCGGAGACCTTGAGCCGGCCGGCCGGCGGGCCGCTGCGCCGTGCATTGGCCAGCAGCGGCAATTGCCCGAGCAAGCCGGCCAGGCTGCTGCGCACCGCCAGATCCGGCTCCTGCGCCGGGTCGACCGGGCCGACCAGCAACCGGCGCTCGTGCACGCGGATCTGCAGGGCCAGCGCGGGCGCGTCCAGGGTCAGCGCAATGCGCTGGCCTTCCAGCGGCAACAGGGCGTCGCGGGTATCCGGGTCCAGCGCCAGCGCGCGATTGAGCGCGGCCTGCAGGGCCTGGCCGGCGAGCGGCTTGAGGGAATTGAAGAGTGATCCGGGCATGCCCGCATTCTACCGTCCCTGCATGTCGCAGCTGGCTGACGATGGCGGGGCGCTGCGCACCGAAGCCGCCGCGCTGGCCATGGCACGCGCTTGCTTGGCGGTGGAGCGATCGATGCAGCGGTCGCTGCCTGGAGGGCCTGGCCTGCCGGCGCTGCGCGGCGGCGCGTGGGTAGGCTGCACTCGCTGCGCTGGGCGGGAGGCCCATCGCGACCATCGCGCCCTGCGGCGAGCAGTGCAGCGTCCGTGCGGATTGCCGGCCGCACGCGATCTGCCGACTTCCTTCGGCCGGCCGGTCACGGGCATGCTGGCGCCCTTCTCGAACAGTTGGCAGGAGCAGGCAATGCGCAAGATCCGGGTCGGTCTCATCTTCGGCGGCAAATCGGCCGAGCACGAGGTCTCGCTGCAGTCGGCACGCAACGTCCTGGAGGCGCTGGACCCGCAGCGCTTCGAGCCGGTGCTGATCGGCATCGACAAGCAGGGCCAATGGCATCTGAGCGCGCAGGACGGCTTTCTGCGCGATGCAGACGACCCGAGCCGGATCGCCTTGCACCGCAGCGGTCACGCAGTGGCGGTGCTGCCCGGCGCCAAGCAGGCGCAGCTGCGCCCGGTGGAGTCGGAGCAGGCGCTGGCGCAGATCGATGTGGTGTTTCCGATCGTGCACGGCACCCTGGGCGAGGACGGCTCGCTGCAGGGATTGTTGCGCATGGCCAACCTGCCCTTCGTCGGCTCCGGCGTGCTGGGCTCGGCGCTGGCAATGGACAAGGACATGGCCAAGCGCGTGCTGCGCGATGCCGGCCTGGAAGTGGCGCCGTTCGTGTGCTTCAACCGCCACACAGCCGCGCACGCCGATGTGGATGCGCTGATCGCGCGGTTCGGGCTGCCGTTGTTCGTCAAACCGGCCAACCAGGGTTCTTCGGTCGGCGTCAGCCGGGTGCGCAGCGCAGCGGACTTCGCCGATGCGCTTGCCCTGGCGTTGGCATACGACCACAAGGTGCTGGTGGAAGCGGCCATTGCCGGACGCGAAATCGAATGCGCCGTGCTCGGCAATGCCACCCCGCAAGCCAGTGTCTGCGGCGAGGTGGTGGTGCACGACGCGTTCTATTCGTACCAGACCAAATACATCAGCGCCCATGGCGCCGACATCGTGATCCCCGCCGCGATCGACGCACAGACGCAACAGCGCATCCAGCAGGTCGCCGTGCAGGCCTATCAGGCACTGGACTGTGCCGGCATGGCACGGGTGGATGTCTTTCTGGACGCGGACGGGCGCATCGTGATCAACGAGGTCAACACGCTGCCCGGATTCACCCGCATCAGCATGTATCCCAAACTCTGGCAGGCAAGTGGACTGGACTACACAAGCCTGATCACGCAATTGATCGACCTGGCATTGCAGCGGCATGCCGACGACCAGTTGCTGCGCAGCGCGCTACCCACGCACCCATGACCGCCGCTCCCCTGCGCGCGCTGCAACCGTGCGACGCACCGGCCTTGCTTGCGCTCAACAATGCACATGCCACCGAGTTGTCGTTGCTCGATGCCGACGGGCTGACTGCGCTGTTGCGCAGAGCCTGGCATGCGCGCGTCGTTGCGCCGGCCGACGGCCTGTTGATTGCGCTGGATCAGGATGCCGCCTATGCCAACGCCAACTTCGCGTGGCTGGCCGAGCGCTTTGCGCGCTTCGTCTATGTCGACCGCATCGTGATCGCCGCACATGCGCGGCGGCGCGGCCTTGCCATGCAGCTGTATGGCGACCTCATCCGCAAGGCGCGCGCCGCAGCGCACCTGCGATTGGTGTGCGAGGTGAATATCGAACCGCCCAATCCGGCCTCGCTGGCACTGCATGAGCAGCTGGGGTTCGTGCCGATCGGCGAGGCGGTACTGGCCAGCGGCAAACAGGTGCGCTACCTGGAAAAGCGGCTGTAACGCAGCGCACTGCATCGCGCAGCCCAAAACGCACATGGCCCGCCTCCTTGCGGAAGCGGGCCATGTGAGCGCCGATCGGCAGCGCCGCTGCCGTGACGTATCGCGTTTAGGCGTTATACCTTGCCGCGACGGAACATCGAGATCACTGCCAGGATCAGGAACACCACGAACAGGATCCAGGCGATGTTGGTCGCCGCACCGGCGATACCACTGAAGCCCAGGACAGCAGCGATGATGGCGATGACGAAGAAGATGATGGCGTAATGCAGCATGGCAATGGTTCCAAAAGTTGTCGTGCCGAATCGGCGCAGGCGTATCTTGTGGATGTGCCGGTCTTTATCGGGTGATGGCGATGTCGTTGGAAGATGAGGATCGCAGCCGATTGAGCCCTTCTTCGATGCTGATGCGCGGCACATAGCCGAAATCGCGGCGCGCCGGCTCCATGCTGTACCAGTGCGGCGTGCACAGCTGCTCCACCAGAAAGCGCGTCAACGGCACCTCGCCTGGCAGGCGCAACAGTGGCCATAGCGTTTCACACACCGCGCCGATCCGGTACGCGGTCTTGAACGACAGCGAGCGCGTCACTGCCGGTGCATCCACCGCCGCCAGCAGGCGATTGAGCAACTCGCGCATCGGCAAGGGTTCGCCGTTGGAAATGAAGTACGCCTTGCCTGCGCAGGCAGCGTCCGGCGCGAGGTGATCGAACGCATCGAAATGCGCCTGCGCAGCATTGTCGATGTACGTGCTGTCCACCAGATTGCTGCCATCGCCCACCATGCGCAGGCGGCCGGCGCGTGCGCGCGCTGCCAGGCGCGGCAGCAAGTGATTGTCGCCCGGCCCCCAGATCAGCCGCGGACGCAAGGCGACGGTTGCCAGTTGCGCATCGTTGGCTGCCAGCACCGCACGCTCGGCAATCGCCTTGGTTGCCGCATACGCAGCGCGCAGGTCTTCGCCATACGGCACTTCGTCGGCGCCCAGGCCTTCCACCGGATTGGTGGCGCGATGGGTCACGCTGGGCGTGGAGGTGTAGATCAACCGTGGCACGCCGTTGGCGCGGCAGGCATCGATCACGTTCTGCGTGCCCACCACGTTGGCCTGGTGATAGCTGTCGTAACTGCCCCACGCACCGGCCTTGGCGGCGTTATGAAACACCGCATCGATGCCGGCGAAGGCATGCCGCACCGCCTGCGGGTCGGCCAGGTCGCCGCGGATCTGGCCCACGCCCAGTGTCTGCAGCACGGGGTAATCGCCGCGCTGGAAGCTCACCACTTCGTGCCCACGCGCACGCAACCCGCGGCACAAGGCCTGACCGAGAAAACCGCCACCACCGGTCACCAGAATCCGCACGCACCACCTCCATTGCAAGAACGTAAAGAAGAACGACTACCCGCGCGCGTGGCGCTACACGCCGACGCAGCGGTGTCACGCAGCAGCCGATTACGCACGCTGCTGCGCCGCCCAGACTGCCAACGTTTCGCGGCCGATCTTGGCGTTGTGGCGGATGTCCACCGGAAAGCCGGAATGGCGCAGGAAACGCGCGATGCCCGCGGTATGCGGGTGCGCCGCGCCCAGCGCGCGCAAGTCGGTTTGTACCTGCGCAAATGCCGACGCCGGTACGCCCGGCTGCAATTCCACGCACAGCACGGGCTGTTGTTGCCCGGGTGCGCCCACGCCCACCAGCGCAGTGCGACGCACCTGCGGATGCACGTTGAAGACCGGCTCCACCTGTTCGGTGTACAGCGGGCCGGTGGCCGTTTCCACGCGGTGGGTCTTGCGCCCGCAGAACCACAAGCGGCCGTCGGCATCGAAATAGCCGACATCGCCCATGCGGTGCACGATGCGCTCGCTGCCATCGCTGCGGCGCTCGCGGATCTTGGCGATGCGTGTGGCCGCATCGCGATTGAAATAGGTGTCGGTGGTGGTGGGGCCGGCGACAGTGATTTCGCCGACCTCGCCCGTGGCCAGCACGCGCGCACCACTCCACTCGGCAATGGCCGCATCGTCGATGGCGATGATGCGCACCTCGTTGGGTGCGACCACCTGGCCCACGCAGGTACCGGCGCCGGCCTCGGTGGCCGCGCGCGTGGCATCCAGCGTACGTCCCTCGATCGCGGCCACCGGCAGGCATTCGGTGGCGCCGTACGGGGTCCAGAACTGCGCATCGGCTGGTAGCAGCGCACGGATCGTGGCCACCACATCCGGCGGCACCGGCGCACCGGCCGAGGTGGCCAGGCGTACGTTGGGCAGCGGCTGGCCATGGTCGGCCAACACCCGCATCAGCGCAGGCGAACCGAACAACTGGGTGACACCGAAGCGCGCAATGGCATCGTGCAGCTTGCGCGGGTCGGCGGTGGCCGGGCGGGTCGGGTCCATGTCCGGGATCACCGAGGTCAGCCCCAGGGCCGGGTCGAACAGGGCGAACGGCGGAAACGTCGGCAGATCCACACCGCCGGGCTGCATGCCGAACGCGTTGCGCAGCAATTCGATCTGCCCGACAAAATGCCGGTGCCGGTACACCACGCCCTTGGGCACGCCGGTCGAGCCGCTGGTGAACAGGATCGCGGCCACATCGTCCGGCGCAGTGTCGGCCAGCTGACTTCCAGCGCCGGCGCCATCGCGCTCCACGCGCGCCAATGTCACCCCACCCCAACCGTAACGGCCGCCGACGCTGACGATCCGTTTCGCCGAGCGCGCCCACCGCAACAGACGACGCGCCAGCTGCGCAAGCGGAATGCCGATGAATGCCTGCGGCTGCGCTTCGTCCAGGCATTGCTTGAGCGCACGCTTGTCGATGCCCGGATCCACCAGCACCGGCACCGCGCCGGCCTTGAACAAGGCAAACATCAGCAGGAAGAATTCTGGCGACGGCCGCACCATCACTACCGCACGCACGCCACGGCCGATGCCGTGCAAGGCCAGGCCAGCGGCGATCGCATCGCTGCGCGTGTCCAGCTCGGCATAGCTCAAGGTCACATCGTAGGCGGCAAATCCGTTGGCGGCACGGCGGCCCGGGCAACGGATGGCGATCTGGTCGGGGCGCTCGCGCGCCAGCAGCGGCAGGGTAGCGGCGATATTGCAAAGAGTAGTCATTGCCGCATTATCACCCATGCGCCGACGGTGCCGGCCGTTGATCGCGCACGTCGCTGCGCTGGGGCGTGCCCGCAGCGCGGCTGCGGCTGGTGAGGTGACTGCGCGTCACCTGGGGCGCAGCGATGCCGCGCAGTGTTCGCGCGAGCCGCTCCGCGTTGCGCACACACGTGCCAGTTCGAGCTAAGCAGATGAATCGCTAACCGGCGCGCGGCCGTGCCACTTGTATCGCGGCGTGGTTCGGTCAGAATGCCGCGCTCTCCACGTGATTTCGCCGCGCCAGGCCCGGCTTCCATGGCACACCCCTGCCTTACCTGCGGCGCCTGCTGCGCCTTTTTCCGCGTCAGTTTCCACTGGAGCGAAGCCGATCCCGCGTTGGGCGGCAGGGTGCCGATCGAACTGACCGACGCATTGCGCACGCACGAGCGGGTGATGCGCGGCACCTCGCAATCGCAACCGCGCTGCATCGCCCTGGACGCCGACATCGGCCGGTACAGCCGTTGCAGTATCCACGACCGGCGCCCGTCGTCCTGCGCCGCCGTCCCGGCCTCGCTGGAATTCGGGCAGCGCAGTGCGCAGTGCGATAAATCGCGCCTGGCGCATGGCCTGCATGCGTTGACCGAGGCCGACTGGGCTGGCGTGGACGATGCGCAACGCAACCCGTTGCCGACGCTGTAACGCGCAGCGAAACACGCACGCAGTGCATCCCTGAAGACGGCCGACGCATCGCCTGCACCACCGGTCCGCTGTGTCGCCTCGCATTTGCTTGGTATCGCTCGCAGCTATCGAGCACGTGCGATCCAATGCCGGCGGCAAGGCGTTACAGCGGATTGCGCTCCAAAAATGCGCGGATCGCCGGTACCAGCACCTCGTGCTTGTCTTCCAGCACGTAGTGGTTGGCATCCTCGAATGCAGTCACCTCGGCGTTCGGCAACGCCTTGCGAAAGCCGGCCAGGAAATGCTTGTCGAAGCAGATGTCGCGCAAGCCCCAGGCGATGAAGGCCGGGCGATCGGCGAACGAGGGCAACGCCTGCGCCGAGCGCTCCAGCAACGACCAGCCCTTGTCGGCGGGCGACAGCGGGATGTCCTGCATGAAGCGGATGGTGGAGATGCGGTTGCGCCAGTTGTTGTACGGCGCGACATAGGCACGCCGCACGGCGGCCGGCATGCGGCGCGACACCCCAAACCAGGATGCGCCGGACGAAAACGCATTGAAGGTGCGGATGAACCATTCGCCCGGCCGCCAATGGCGCCCCATCGCAATCTGCCAGGGCATCTGCTTTTCCGGCGGCAACGGGAACGCTGCGGTGTTGGTGATCACCAGCCGTTTGACTTGCGCGTGGTGCGACAGCGCCCAGCCGAAGCCGATCATGCCGCCCCAATCATGCACCGCCAACGTGACCGGACCGGTGATGCCCAGATGCCGCAACAGCGTGTCCAGATCGTCCACGCGCGATTGCAGCGTGTACGCGTAACGCGGCTGCGCGTCGGGCGCATCATCGGGCTTGTCGGACAGCCCCATGCCGATGTGGTCGGGCACGATGCAGCGGTAGCGATCGGACAAGCCACTCACCAGGTTGCGCCAGAGATAACTCCACGACGGGTTGCCGTGCAGCATGATCACGACCTCGCCATCGCGCGGACCTTCGTCCAGGTACGACATCGCAACGCCGGGACGCACCTCAAGGCGCTTGGGAGTGAAGGAATAGCCTGGGTAGTTCATGCCGAAGGGATCCGGTGTGTTTCGAGAAGCGCGAAAGGGGCAGGCCTACGCCTGGGCGATGCAGAACAGACTCCAGCAGTGATGACATGCTGGGCCATATCAGGCGGCAGCACCGATGCATGCAATTGCAGAAGTCATGGATGTCATGACATTGCCCGCGGACCTGTCCGGTAAGGTGGCAGTTGATGACCGTCAGCGGAGAGCAATTGCAGGAATGCCGGATGCAGGAACAGCTTTTCCTTGCCCAAGCGCTGTTCCTTGAGCACACCAATCGCCACCAGCTCCTTTAGATGACGCGCGGCGGTCTGGCGCGTGACCCCCACCATGTCCACGACATTTTGAATGCGGCAATACGGCTGATTGAAGATCACATCGACGAGCTCGCGGCTGTACGCCTTGGGTGCGAGGCTGCGGACATGATCGCGCGCCTGCGCCTCCAGGCCGCGGATCGCCTGGATTTTTTCGGTTGTCCACGCAGCAGTCTCTGCAACGGCAGCAAGCATGTAATGAATCCATTCGGCCCAGTGCCCATGCCGGGTCACGTCCAGCAGCAGGCGGTAATAATCGCTGCGATGGCGAATGATGTAGCGCGACAGGTACAGCACCGGCACATCGAGCAATCCCTGTTCGATCAACATCAGCAGATTCAGCACCCGCCCGGTGCGACCGTTGCCATCGGTAAACGGGTGGATCGCTTCGAACTGGTAATGCGCAACCGCCATCCGAATCAACGGATCGACATCGGTGTGTTCGTGGATGAAACGCTCCCAGTTCGCGAGTTTGTCGCGCAGCAGCGTTTCGCCCACCGGCGGGGTGTAGATGATCTGCTGAATCTGGTCGTTGGCCAACGCGGTACCCGGCACCCGACGGATCTGCATCTGCGCCGCTTTGATGCGGCTGCACACCACGACGGCAGTATCGGTACACAGCGGCCGCTGCTGGAGCGATTGAAATCCCTCGTACAACGCACTGCGGTAACGCAGCGCTTCTTTGGTCGCGGGATTCTGGGCACGCTCCTGATCGTCTGCGTAACGAAATAAATCGTCAGTGGTCGTGACGATGTTTTCGATCTCCGAGCTGGCCTGCGCCTCCAGGATCGGAATCGTATTGATCAACACAGCCGGGTTGGGCAATAGCGCGGTGGCCTGCTTCAACTCGGCCAGGGCGGTGCGGGCAACGATGCACGCCTTGAGCAGGCTCCGTGTTTCGATATCTCCCGCCGGCGGCAGCGGCGCAAGCGCGTTGTGCGGCTTGGTCGGGTCGAAGGCTGGCGTGTCGTCCATGTCACGGGCTCATGTCGCGAGAACGAACATGATGCAGGGACGCGTTCTAAAAATCCATTTTTTTTAACGCGTCCCCACCAGGGTAGTCACCAGACCACTTCCGCCATCGAGCAGTTCAGCCCGGAGCCAATACCCATCAGCGCGATGCGGTCGCCCTTCTTGAGGCGGCCGAGCTCCTTGAGCTTGCTCAGCACGATCGGCACCGAGGCCGGACCGATGTTGCCGTGCTCGCCGAAGATGGTCATGACCTTGGCCGGATCGATACCGAACGACTTCACGAACGAGGCGGTGTGCGGGCGGCTGACCTGGTGGATGACGAACTGGTCCACTTCGTCCACCGCCCAACCCAGCACCTGCTTGGCAGCCAGGAAGGTCTTCTGTGCCAGCTTGATGCCTTCGATCAGCAACAGGCGGGTATCGGTGACCATCCGGTCCAGGTTGCCCCGGCACAGCTTGTTCCATTCGGTGGCCGAGCGGGTCACGCCGCCCTTGTAGCGCGGGGCATCCGGTACCAGCTCGCTGCGCGCCATCACCATGGCAGCGGCACCGCAGCCCAGGGTCAGGGCGGCCAGTTCGTTGCGGAACTCCTCTTCGGTGACATCCGGCGAGGTCATCCGCTCCAGGGTCTTTTCATAGACCAGGTTGGCGGTTTCGCCATCGACGACCAGCGCGTAGTCGATCTCGCCGCGCTCGAGCATGCGCGCGGCGATGTCCATGCCGTTGATGAAGGCAAGACAGGCATTGGCCACGTCGAAGGTGACGCAGTGGTCGCCCACGCCCAGGTTGCCGGACACGATGGAGGCGGTGGACGGCTCCAGGTAGTCGCGGCTCACCGAGGTGTTGACCAGCAGGCCGATCTTCTCGATGCCGATGCCGGCATCGACCAGCGCCTTGCGCGCGGCCTGGGTGGCGGCGTCGGAGGCCTGCACATCCTGGTCCCACAAGCGCCGTGCATGGATACCGGCAACGTCGCCCAACACGTCGGTCTTGATCCCGAGGCGGTCGTAGGTCGGTTGCAGGCGCTCGTTGATTTCCTTGGAAGTCAGCGTATGCGGCGCATCAATATGCGCCAGTCCCGCGATGGAGACATTCTGGAAGAGCATCGAAGTAGCGCCATGGCGTCAGGCGAGGGGGCGTTAGTCTAGCTGCTGGCTGGTTTTACCGCATCTTTACATTTGAATGGACGGCGCCCCAGCCCAACGGTTCAGCGCGGCGGGCAGCGGAAGGCGCTGAAACGCTGGCTTCCCTCGGCCGGCTGGCCTTGCGCCTGCACCGCGTTGGCGTTGGCGCCCGGTGCCTCGTTGCGCGCCAGGGTTTCCAGTTCCTCCTGCACCCGCAACGGGTTGCGGTTGTAGAAGCCGACCTTGCTCTTGACCGTCACCACCACCTCGCCCTGCTGCTGACAGCCAGCGGGCACAGGGCCTGCGGGCAGGACCTGCACGCTCTTGCCGCTTTGTTCGATCGGTACCCAGGTGCACGCCGCCGTGGTGGTGGCAACCAGAACAGACAACATCAGCACGCGCATACGTCATCAACCTGTGGGCAAAGCCGGATTGTGCCGCACTTGGCCGGCGGCTTCGTGCGCGCTGCGCGCCCAGCACACGCCCCCATTCAGCGCACCCGACCGTGGCGAGACGACCGCGTTCCCGCAGACGCAGCGCCGTCCGCTGCCCACCGTTGCGTCCGGGTGTCCGGACACGGACACCTGTGACTGCAAAAAACACCATGAAAAACAATGACTCCCGGGTGGCATGCGGCTTGCTCAGCTACATACACGCCCAGATGCCTAATCTTGAAGCTGACTTTTAGCTGAACACTTAGTCGAACGACGAAAAAGTCCTTGCACGCACTGAAACGGTGTACTACCTTACTACCACACCACTGATTAACCACACTAAGAGACCTCGCCATGAAGACCCAGACCCTGCGCATCGCCCTTTCCGCCGCCCTGTTTGCCGGCGCCAGCCTGGCCGGTGCCGCCCAGGCGGCCAAGCTGACCACCCTGGACACCGTCCAGGTCCGCCCGGCCGCCGACCAGATTGCCCAGCAGGCCCTGGAACGCAGCAGCGACATCCGCACCCTGGCCGCCGTGCAGGTGCGCCCCTCCGCCGAACAGCTGGCTGAATTGGCCGCCGAACAGGCTGGCCCGCGCATCGTCACCCTGGCTGCGGTGCAGGTCCGCCCCTCGGCCGACCAGCGCGCGGAACTGGTGGTCCGCAGCGCCACCGCCACCACCCAGACCGGCGTTGGCCAGGCGGCTGCAGTCGTCGGTGCGCTGATGGGCCAGGTCATCGTCAACCTGCCGGTGCCGCAGCTGCAGCCCTCGCCCGCCGAACTGGAAGCGCTGGTCAGCGCCACCGTCGGCCTTTGAGCACGCGCGCAGCTACACTTGCGCGCATGCCAGCACCCGTCCTTGATGTCATCCTGTTTCAACCGGAAATTCCGCCCAACACGGGCAATGTGATTCGCTTGTGCGCCAACACCGGCGCGCGCCTGCACCTGATCGAGCCGCTGGGCTTCGACCTCAGCGACAAGCAGCTCAAGCGCGCCGGCCTGGACTATCACGAATACGCACCGTTGCAGGTGCATGCCGATCTGCCGGCCGCATTGGCGGCCATCGGTCCCAAGCGTGTCTTCGCGCTGAGTACCCGCAGCACGGTGCGCTATGACACTCCGCAGTTCGCCGATGGCGATGCTTTTCTGTTCGGCCCGGAAACGCGCGGCCTGCCGGCCGAGGTGCTGGAGTCGATCCCGCCGCAGCACCGGCTACGCCTGCCGATGCGCCCGGACAACCGCAGCCTCAATCTGTCCAACACCGTTGCGGTGATGGTGTTCGAAGCCTGGCGGCAGTGGAATTTCGCTGGCGGCCAGTAGCCGCAGATTGCGCGCAACCATCCGCGCCGACGCACCCGCGGCCCATGCGCCGGGCCACGTGCACGGTGGGATCTTCAATGACGCGCATGGATATCCAAACGAAGACTCGCCAACCGTGCTGGCTGCCCGGTCGACGGCGAGAGGCACCCATCGACCGGCCCTGGCGGGAACGATGAGGCATGCCACATCATCTGCACGCCCGCGGCGCGTCCTGAGACGACAAGACGCGGTTCCGGTCAAACCACACCTGGCCATCCTCGCCAGCGCAGTGCAGTAACCAAAGCACAAGCTGCAATGGCTGTCGGTCAATCGGCGCGTCCTTGCGCGCACGCCGCGCCGATCACAACACTGTCTGCGCCTGTACCGACGTCGCCGTCTGCAACATGCCGCGGCAACCGGCCCACAACGCCACGGCCAGCAACGCGATCGCGCCCAATGCCAGAAACGCGATGCGGTAGCCGAAGGCATGCGCCAGCCAACCCCCGAACGCCGGGCTCAGCGCCGCGCCCACGCCCTGCACCGTCATCACCGCACCCTGGCCGACATTCACGCGCCCGGTGCCTTGCAACAACCGCGCCACCAGCGCCGGTACCACCACGCTTTGCAGGCCGGCGCCCAGCCCATCGAGGATCTGCACCGGGAATACGCCCCAGCCATGGATCACCGAGGCCGCCACCAGCGCGCGCAATGGCAACGCCATGAAGGCCACCAGCAGCACCCACCAGTGCCCATGTACCCGAATCCAGCGCATCGCCAACAGTGCAACGACAATCATCGTGGCCTGAGCCACCACGATGGTGGTGGCGGTCAGCGCACTCGGGTCGCCGGCATGCGCCGCCACGATCGCCATGCCGTACAACGGCAGCATCGCCGCATTGCCCAGATGGAACAGCCCCAGCGTGACCGCCAGCAGCGCCAGCGGGCGGCAGGTCAGCAACACGCGCCAGCCACTGAGCGCATCGCCGCCATCGCTGGATGCCAGACCGCGTGCTGCGCGGTGGTCGATCGCTGCGGCTGGAATCGCCAGCACCGCTACCAGTGCCAGAACGCCGAAGACCGCAGTCAGCAGGAACACCGCAGCAAAACCGTAGCGCCAGCCCAACCAGCCGGCCAATACCGCCGCCAGCATGTTGCCGGCGTGGTTGGCCACCTGATTGCGCGCCAGCTGATGGTCGAAGCCGCGCGCATGTACCAGGCCCAGCGTGATGCCGGTCAGCGCCGGGCCGATGCCGGCCGCCGCCAAGGCCGAGGCGATCTGCGCGGCAGCCACGCCCGTCGAGGTCGGGCGCAGCCAGATGAGCGCGGTGGCAAGCAGGATCGCCAGACAGCCGATGACCACCACGGCGCGCTTGCGCCGGGTCGCATCGACCAGCGCGCCGGCCGGCGTGGTGGCGAGCATGCCGGCCATGCCGCCCATGCTCATCACCGTGCCGATCGCCGCCACCGACCAGCCCTTGGATTGCAGGAACACGCTGAGGAAGGGTCCCAGCCCGTCCTGCACATCGGCCACGCTGAAGTGCAGTGCTTCCAGCGCACGTGTGCCGCGCGGCCTGGCCCTGGTCATCGGCATGGCAGTGCTCCGCTGCCGGATGCACTGCCAGCGCATGCACAGACACGCAGGGCACACCGCAGGACACGCATCTCAACCGCACGCGGTGGCTGCATGTCCGGCTCCTAGTGTTTGGGCTTGGGCTTGGGTTTGTGCGCAGGGCCGTGCGGCGGATGCGCAATCTGCTTCAGCGTCGCCGCCTTGCCACCCAAGGCATGGGCATGGATCAGCACACCATGCGGCGTGGCCTTGGTCTCGCCTTCGGCCACCAGCGGCTTGCCGACCACCAGCTGTCTGGCGAAGTCGCCACCGGCATGCGGTGGAAACCGCACCGTGACCGCATCGTCTAGCAGCACGCCGTGCACCTGCCCGTGCGGGCCGTGCAGCAGCCGGGTGATGGTGCCGCTGTGCCGGGTGACCTCCGGCTTGGGCGGCTTGCCGGGCGGCTTGGGCTTGGGTTTGGCATGCGGCCCATGCGGGCCTTCGTCGAGGATGCGTTTGCCGCCATCCGGATCGATCGCCAGCGCCACCAGCATGTCCACGTCGCGCGGCTTGAGGCCACGCACGGTGAGCGTGCTGCCCGGCTTGAGCGCCTTCAGCAGCGCAGCCGACAGATGCGGCGGCGTGTGCACCTCGGTGCCGTCGGTGAGCAGCAGGCCGTCGATATCGGCCTTGGGATTGAGCAGGAAACGCGCCAGGGTGCCGTGGGTGGCGGGCAGGAAATCAGGGTCGACCCAATGCATGGAATACTCCGAAGAAGAAACCGGCAACGCCGGTCAAGCCGTTGGCCACGCGCTCGGCGCGGCCAACGGAGGGAACAACGCACACGAAATGTGCAGTCCGGCTCAACGGCCGGCCGGCGGAACCGGAGCGCCCGGCGGCGGTGGCGGCAGCGGGCCATCCGGACGCGGCGCGCTGAACAACGCACGCAGCGAGGCGCGGTCGCGCCCCACCTGGGTGGCCTCGATCGCACGACCGTCCGGAGTGGCCACGCCGAATCCGTTGGCGCTCAGTGGTGCGCCCACGCGCAGCAGGTCGGTGAACTGCAGCGCCAGATGCGGCGGCATCCGCACTACCGTGCCATCGCTGACCAGCGCCCCATGGACCTCGCCGGCCGGCCCATACACCAGGCGCTGGATCGTGCCGTCGGACTGCAGCGGGGTGAGCTGGCCCGGGGTCGGCGGCGGCGGTGGCGGCGCACCGAAGGCGGGTGGGCGGTCGACCACCTCGCGGCCGCTCCGGCCGGAGCGGATCGAGCTGACCCGCAGCACGGGCAGGTTTCCCAGGCGGAAGCCCTGCACGACCACGTTGTCGCCGCTACGCACAGCCGCCTTCACCTCGGTGGACAGATGCGGTGGAAACCCGACCTGGGTGCCGTCGCGCAGCCACAGTCCGTCGACTTCGCCATTGGGGTTGAGCAGGAAGCGCTCGACGGTACCGCTCACGCTGACCGGCGTGGCGGCGACGGGGGTCGGCGGGACCGGCGGGCTGCCGACCGGGCCATTGGGGGCCGGCGGCGGTGGCGGGGCGGCAACCTGGGCGGCGGCGGCGCCGATGGTGCAGGCCAGGGCAATTGCAAGAACGGTCTGACGCATCATGGGGATGTCTCCAGCGCGGCGGAAAGGAGCCGCGTGCCGACAAGCAGAGCAGCAATCATGCCAACTTTTAAGTCATTGTTTTTTAATGGAATTGTGCAGTCAGATTGCGCTGCGGAGACGTCTGCATTTCATCCACCATGTCCGCTTCGGGGACACCTGCCGGCTGTCTGCGATCACTCCGCGCGCGCGTCACAGGCCGTATTCCTCCAGCTTGCGATAGAGCAGTTGCCGGTGGATTCCGAGCCGCCGCGCGGCCTCGGCACGGTTGCCCCGGCTCTGCGCCAGGGCGGACTGGATCATCTGTTTCTCCAGCCGTGCGACGGCCTCCGGCAGGGTTCCGGTCGGCTCCGGCACGATGGCGGGCGGCGGCTCGCTGATCTCGGCCAGTGCCTCGTCCAGATCGGCCGCATCGATGCTGGCTCCGCGCACCAGCACCTGGCTGCGTTGCATGACGTTGCGCAGTTCGCGCACGTTGCCGGGCCAGCTGTGCGCGAGCAGGCGCTCTTGCGCGGCAGGCGACAGGCGCTGCGCGCGCGCTGCGCTGGCGCCGAGGAAGTGCCTGGCCAGCAGCAGGATGTCCTGGCCACGCTCGCGCAACGGCGGCAGTTCGATCGGCACCACGTTGAGCCGGTACCGCAGATCGCTGCGAAAGCGTCCATCGGCCACGCAGGCCGCCAGGTCGCGATGGGTGGCGGCCAGCACGCGCACATCCACGTTCTGCGGGCCGCTGCCACCCAACGGCGTCACCTCGCCTTCCTGCAGAAACCGCAGCAGCTTGGCCTGCATCGGCAGTGGCATGTCGCCAATCTCGTCCAGGAACAGCGTGCCGCCGTCGGCCTCGCGAATCAGCCCCAGACGGTCACTGCCGGCGCCGGAAAACGCACCCTTGCGATGGCCAAACAACTCGCTCTCCATCAGCTCCAGCGGAATGGCCGCGCAGTTGACCGCAACGAACGGCGCGTTGGCACGTGGGCTGGCGCGATGCAGGGCGCGTGCGGCCAGCTCCTTGCCGGTACCGGTTTCCCCGGTGATCAACACCGACAACTCGGACGCCGCCGCCAGCCCGATGCGCTTGTGCACCGTGCGCATCGCCGGGCTGTGTCCCACCAGCGCGTCGTCGTCCTCGTCTGACGCACGTGGCGTTTCAGTTGCCGCAGCCTGCGCATCGGCGCGACTGAGCAGCGCACGTTGCACCACCTCGACAATGTCGGCGCGGCCCACCGGCTTGACCAGGTGATCGAAGGCGCCCAGCGTCATCGCCTCGATGGTGTTGCCGCTGGACACATGGGCAGTGAGCATCACCAGCGGCACCTGACGCGCCTGCGCATCGTCCTGGCGCGCACGCAGCACCGCGATGCCGTCCATGCCCGGCATGCGGAAATCCACGAACGCCATGTCGATCCCGCCCTCGCTCAGCCGGGCCAGCCCGTCCGGCCCGTTCTCGGCGCTGACCACCGCGTGCCCGAGCGAGCGCAAGGTGGCCTGCAGGGTCATGCGAAACGCGGCATCGTCGTCGATGATCAGGATGCGCGCCATGACAGCTCCAGGATGAAATGGGTCAGCCCGTCGGCATGCGCGTAGCGCACCTGCCCGCCATGCGCGCGCGCGATCTCGCGCACCAGCGCCAGCCCCAGGCCATTGCCGTCGCTACGGCCACTGACGAATGGTTCGAACAACTGCGTGGCGATCGGTTCGGCGATTGCAGCACCGTGGTTGGAGACCTGCAGCTGCAGCGTCCCTTCCACCGCTGCTGCCTGCAGCGTGATCGCACTGCCCGGATCGGCGTGCTGCCCGGCATTGCGCAGCAGGTTGTGCACCGCGCGCCCCAGTTGCTGCGGGTCCAGGGTCCAGTGCAGCGGCGCAGCCGGCAGCAGCAAGCGGGGCGGCGGCGTGCCCGGCGGCAACGGACTCGGCTCCAGCAGCGTGGCCAGCCAGTCCTGCACCACCACCGTCTCCAGGTGCAGGCGGATCGGCTGCACCATGCCGAGCAGGCTCTCGACCACCCCGTCCAGGCGCCGGATCTGCGCCAGCATCACCTCGGCATGGGCCGCCGAGTCGGGGGTGGCCTCGCGCTGGGCGATCTCGTTCTCCACCGCCAGCCGCATCGTGGCGATGGGGTTGCGAATCTCGTGCGCCACCGTGGCGGTCATCCGGCCCAGCGCGGCCAGGCGCTCGTGCCGCGACAGTTCGTCGGCCAACCTGCGCGTCTGCACCAGCGCCTGTGCCGTGCGTTGCGCATAGTCATTGACCGCCGCGCCCAGCCGATCCAGTTCCGGCGTACCGGTTGGCGGGATCTGCGGCGTCTCGGTGTCGGCAGCCAGCGCGTGCTCGATGCGCTGCAGGCGCTGGCGCCAGCGCCGCACCACCACGCCCAGCGCAATGGCCGACACCGCCACCATCGCGAAGATCAACAGCATGCCGACGACCAGCGGCCGCCACGCATCGGCCTTGCTGGCCGGCACCCGCATCATCGTCCATGCCGCACTGTTCGATGCCAACGGACAGGCGCTGATCAACAGGACCTCGCGGCTGCCGTCGCGGCGGTAGTGCACCGGCTTGTCCTCGCTCACGCTCTGCCGCGCGGTGTTGACGATGGTGGTCCATTCCGCAGCAGGAATGTCGGTCTTGTGGTCGCTTCCGTCGTAGGTGGGGTACGCGTAGGCAACGAAGCCCTTGTGCAGGTCCCAGACGCCACCTTCCACACCTGGCGCATCGGCCAGCACCAGATGCACCACCACCGCAGCCAGGCCCACGCCATCGTCGCCGGTACGCGCCGCCTCGCTCGCCCCGACATAGCGCTGCACGATGCGCGCGCATTGCCCGCTCAATTGCTGCCGCGCTTCCTCCAGCCGCACTCCTTCGGTCTGCCGATACAAGCCGTACAGCATCGTGGCCACGCCCAGACACGCGGCCACGATCACCACCCAGATCAGCAACAGTTGCCGTAGCAGCGAACGGGGCATGGACGAAGCGACCTGAAGAGGGCGGCCAGTGTGCGCGAGTGCAACTGAATTAACGCAGGTTGGTCTTGACCAGTTCGATCACCTCATCGCCACGCCCGCTCATCACCGCCTTGAGCAGGTACAGCCCCATGCCCTTGGCCTGTTCGAGCTTGATTGCCGGCGGCACCGCCAGTTCCTGGGTGGCGATGCGCACATCCACCAGCGCCGGACCAGCATGCGCAAAGGCCTGTCGCAATGCACGTTCCAGCTGCGCCGATTCATCGACACGAATGCCTAGGATGCCCATCGCGTTGCTCATCGCGGCAAAGTCCGGATTACGCAGCTCGGTGCCGGTATCCAGATACCCAGCCGCCTTCATCTCCATCGCCACAAATCCCAGCGACGCGTTGTTGAACACGACGATCTTCACCGGCAGATTCAACTGCGCCAATGAAATGAAATCGCCCATCAGCATCGCAAAGCCGCCATCGCCGGACAGTGAGATCACCTGGCGCCCCGGGAATGCCGCCTGTGCGCCCAGCGCCTGCGGCATCGCGTTGGCCATCGAGCCGTGGTTGAAGGAACCCAGCAGGCGCCGCTTGCCGTTCATGCGCAGATAACGTGCCGCCCACACCGTCGGCGTGCCGACATCGCAGGTGAACACCGCATCCTGATCGGCAATCTGGCTGATCAGCCGGGTTACGAACTGCGGGTGCAGCGGCTCGCCTGGGTCGGCCGGCACTGCCAGATCGTCCAGGCCTTCGCGCGCCTTGCGGTAGTGCGCAAGCGATTTTTCAAGGAACCCGCGCTCTTCGCGGCGCTGCAGCTGCGGCAGCAACGCGACGATGGTTTCGCCGACATCCGCCGCAATGCCCAGCTGCAACGGCGTACGCCGCCCGAGCGCGCTCGGGTCGCGGTCCACCTGCACGATGGTGGCGTCCTTCGGATAGAACTGCCGGTACGGAAAGTCCGTGCCCAGCATGAGCAAGGTGTCGCAATTGAGCATTGCGTGGTAGCCGGAACTGAAGCCGATCAAGCCGGTCATGCCCACATCGAACGGGTTGTCCCATTCCACGTATTCCTTGCCGCGCAGCGCGTGCACGATGGGCGCGCCCAGCGTATCGGCCAGTGCCACCACCGCATCGTGCGCGCCGGCACAGCCGCTGCCGCACAACAAGGTGACCGCCTTGCTCTGCTGCAGCAACTCGGCCAGCTGTTGCACGTCTTGCGCGGCGGGCAGCACACGTGGCGCACGCAGCGCCGGCCATGCGCTGGACAGATTCTTGTCCACTTCCAGCAAGGCGATATCGCCGGGAATCACCACCACGGCCACGCCCTGCTGCAGGATGGCCGAGCGCATCGCCCGGTGCAGCACCTCCGGCAACTGCGCCGGGTTGGTCACCAACTCCACGAAGTGGCTGCACTCGCGAAACAGCTCCTGCGGATGGGTTTCCTGAAAATAGTTCAGGCCGATCTCCGAGGACGGAATGTGCGCAGCGATCGCCAGCACCGGCTGGCGGCTGCGGTGACAATCGAACAAGCCATTGATTAAGTGCAGATTGCCCGGCCCGCAGCTTCCCGCGCACACCGCCAATTCGCCGGTGACCGCCGCTTCGGCGCCTGCGGCAAATGCGGCGACTTCTTCATGGCGCACGTGCATCCACTCGATGGTCTGCATCTCGCGCAGCGCGTCGGTCAGGCCGTTGAGGCTGTCGCCGGTCACACCCCAGATCCGCTCCACCCCCGCGCTCTGCAGTGTCTCGGCCAGAAACCGCGCCAACGTCTTCTTCTTCGCCACGATGTAGCTCCGCACTCATCCAGGAGCGTGCAATGCTCCCAGCGGCGATGTCAGTACAATGTGCTGACATGCGAAAGCAGCGGGAATTGCGGGGGATTTTGCATTTCTGCACACGCATCTCACATTTGCGCCGCATAACCGTCATGCCGTCACGCTTCACGCGTGCGCTACGCGCATCGCCTGAGCGCCACAAGAAAGCGCAGCTGAATCTGGCGCGATGATTCATTCACTGGTCAGTCCAGAATTCATGTCGCGTTCCATCGAATAACGGAGAATTTACATCTCGGCAGCGAACGGCATCCGCCTCAGCGCCGGCCCAAACCATAAGTACAGGTATCGATCATGAAGAACTCACTGCTGGCCCTCGGCCTCCTCGCAGCCCTGCCGTTTGCGGCCTCCGCTGCTGAAAATCTCTCCTACAACTTCGTCGAAGGCGACTACGTGCGCACGCCGACCGAAGGTCGCGACGCCGACGGTTGGGGCCTGAAGGCCTCTTACGCCGTTGCTCCGAACTTCCACGTGTTCGGCGACTACAGCAAGCAGAACGCTGACGACAACGACAACGTGTTCGAAAGCTCCAACTCCGACTTCCAGCAGTGGGGCGTGGGCGTGGGCTACAACCACGAGATCGCCACCAGCACCGACTTCGTTGCGCGCGTTGCCTACCGCAAGCTGGACCTGGACACCCCGAACATCAGCTTCGACGGCTACAGCGTGGAAGCCGGCCTGCGTAACGCCTTTGGCGAGCACCTCGAAGTCTATGCCCTGGCTGGCTACGAAGACTTCTCCAAGAAGCGCGGCATCGACATCGGCGACAACTTCTACGGCCGCCTCGGCGCCCAGGTGAAGTTGAACCAGAACTGGGGCATCAACGGCGACATCCGTATGGATGGCGACGGCAACAAGGAATGGTCGGTCGGCCCGCGCTTCAGCTGGTAAGCCGCACGTTTGACTGCAGCGCGACTCTCTCCCGCGCTGCATCGGAAGCCCGGTCCCCCGACCGGGCTTCTTTCTTTTGTGCGATCGGTGAAGCCAGGAGCGGTTGGCGTCAGACGCCGCATTCGGCGTGGCGTTCGGGCAACGCACCGCGTGCATATCGCGATCGCAGCGCCATCGCCATCGCCATCGCCATCGCCATCGCCATGGTCGGTTACAGCAAAAAGCCCGGCAGTGCCGGGCTTTTGCATTCTGCGCAGCGCACGCGGCGCGCTGGGTCACTCAGGTAAACAAGGTGTGCGGGTACTCGGGCTTGCGCTCGCGTGCCAGCAGGCCTTTCAAGCCGGCCTCCGGCGTGATTTCGCCGTGCAGGACGGCGCGCACCGCATTGGAGATCGGCAGTTCGATGCCATGCTGCTCGGCTTGCCGCATCACCTCGTCGGCGGTCTGCACCGACTCGACCACCTGGCCGATCTCGCGGATTGCATCGGTCAAGCTCTGCCCACGCCCCAACGCCAATCCGAGCCGCCGGTTGCGCGATAGATCGCCGGTGCAGGTGAGCACCAGATCGCCCAGGCCAGCCAAGCCCATCAAGGTCTCCGGACGCGCGCCGATCGCCGCAGCCAACCGCAACATCTCGTTCAAGCCACGGGTGATCAGGCCGGCACGCGCATTGAGGCCAAGCTGCATGCCATCGGCCACACCGGTCGCCACGGCCAGCACGTTCTTCATTGCGCCGCCGAGCTCGGCGCCCACCATGTCATCGCCGGTATAGGCGCGGAAGGTGGGGCCATGCATGGCATCGGCCACGACCTGTGCAAACGCGGCATCGTCGCCGTGCACGGTGATGGCGGTCGGCAGGCCGAGCGTGACTTCCTTGGCGAAGGACGGCCCGGTCACCACGGCCAGCGGAACGGCCGGGCCGAGCAGATCGCGCGCCACTTCATGCAGAAACCGCCCGGACCCGGGCTCGAAGCCCTTGGTTGCCCACGCCACGCCGGCGTTGGCCGGACGCAGCGGTGCAATCAGCCGGATGGTTTCGGTGAAGGCATGCGAAGGCACCACCACCAGGATCCAGGCGGCATCGGCAATCGCTGCCTGCAGGTCGGTGGTGGCACGCAGGCTGCCGGGCAGTGGAATGCCCGGCAGGTAACGCGCGTTCTCGTGGGTGCGGTTGATGGTGTCCACCATCGCCGCATCGCGTCCCCACAGCACGGTCGGATGACCGTGCCTGGCGAGCAGCGCAGCCAACGCCGTGCCCCAGGAGCCGGCGCCGAGCACGGCGATTTTCCGGGTCGACTCGCTCATCGGCGCAGACAGTGCTTAGGCGTTGCCAGCCGGCTCGGAATCGGCCAGCGAGGTGCCTTCGCCCTGACGCTGACGCAGGGTTTCTGCGTACAGCGCTTCGAAGTTGATCGGCTGCAGGTAGAAAGGCGGGAAGCCGCCGGCCTGGATCAGGTCGCTGACCAGGGTGCGCACGTACGGGAACAGGATGTTCGGGCACTGCGTGCCGAGCAGCACGTCGATCGCCTGCGGCTCCAGGCCGACCAGACCGAACACGCCGGCCTGCTGCACTTCGGCCACGTAGGCGGTCTTGCCACCGGCGGTGCAGGTCAGGGTCACGGCCAGCACGACTTCGAAGGCGTTGTCGTTGAGGCGCTGCACCTTCTGATTGAGGTTCAGCTGCAGCTCGGGCTGGTTGGCGTCATTGAAGACAGCCGGTGCATTCGGCGATTCGAAGGACACGTCCTTGACGTAAATCTTTTCGATGGTGAAGGCAGGGCCAGCAGCGGCGTCGGCCGGCGCAGCGGCGCCGTTGAGGATTTCGTCGGACATTCCTAACTCCAGAAACGGTTCGGTGGATGCAGCGTTGAGTGATGCAGACGTGAAAGTGCAAGTCTCTCATGCCAGCAATGGGGGCTTGCGGGGGACCGCACAAGGCGGGTCAGCGGCCCTTGATCAGTGGCAGCTCGGCCATCTGCCAGGCAGCAATGCCACCTTCGAGCCAGTACACCTTCTCGAAGCCGGCTTTCTTCAGCGTCTTGGCCGCACCTGCAGAGGTGTTGCCGCTGCGGCAGACCACCACCACGGGAGACGCCTTGGCATTGGCCAGCAGCTTGCTGGCCGGGTCGAACTTGGCCAGCGCCACGTTGCGGCTGCCGGCGATATGGCCTTTTTCGAAATCGGCGGTAGGCGACAGGTCGATCACCAGCGCGTCTTCGCTGTTGATCAGGCGGGTCAGCTCGGCCGGCTTGAGTGCGCGGTACCCACGGAACAGGCGCGCGACCTCGGTGACGATCAGGGCGATGGTCAGGCCCACCAGGGCCAGCGACAACATGGGGTTGCGGCCGACAAAGGCCTGCAGCTCTTCAAAATTCACGGGGTCAGGGTCAGTCAAGCGGGCGGGAATTGTCGCACAGCTGGCGCACGCGACGGCCAGCGCAGGCAGGGCCGGGCTATTGGCCCTTCCACAGGTCGGGCAGGCCGCTGGCCAGCCACCAGCGTTTGTGCTCGGCGTCCCAGCGCCACAGCTCGATGCTGCGCACCAACCGCTCGGCCTGGGTATTGCGGTTGATCACGCGCAGTTCGACCTCGCGGCGCAGGTCGCCATTGGCGTCTTCGCCCACGCGCAGCTCGCGGTAACCGGAAATCTGCACCTGCTCGTAGCGCGAACGTTCCAGGTCGCTGAGCGGATGCGCCTGGGCATAGGTTGGTTCGACAAAACCCTGCGCAGCATCGAAATCGCTCCAGCGCACTGCCGCCGTGTAGGCGGCCTGGGTGGTTTCCAGCGCGCGCGCCTGGGCGCGGCTGCCCGCGCTGGCCACCCCGCTCAGTGTCGCCAGCCCCAGCAGGACGAGTGCTCCAATGACTGCACGCATGCGTAATCCCCCTTCCATCCAGCCCGCATCCTACCGTTTTGGAAACGCCACGAAGCGCCCGCTCAGCGTGGCCGCTGCCGCACCGGACCCCAGCGCGATCTGCGCGCGCATGCCGATACGCGCCTTGCCGCGCTGCCGGAAGGTGGACAGAAACGCATCCCAGCCGCCCAGCTCGGCCGGCTCGGCATTGGCCACCAGGTCCTCGTAGACCGGCGCGACGTAGCGCAGCTGGCTGTCGGCGACATACACGTCGGCTTCGTGCCCGGCCAGTTGCAGTTGCAGCGTCAGCCACCCCCAGCTGGCCAGGGTCATCAACGAGGCCAGGCTGCCGCCGAACGCATTGGCCTTGTCGTTGACGTTGGCCTGCAGCGGCGCGCGCAGGCGCAGCGCGCCGTCGTGCAGCCCGTCGACGGCAATGCCCATCGACAGCACCGGCGGCATGGCGATGAACTGCTGCTGCAGCGACTGCAGGGCGGAAACGAGCGTGCACGAAGGAGTCATCGGAAAGGCAGGAAGACGGCGAAGGGCGGCATCATGCCGCAATGTCCGGCAAGCGTCTTGTGCTGTTCGATGACATGCGGTACCGCATGGTGAACGCGTGCAGCATTGCGGTGCGCGTCGTGTCGCCGATGCCGCATCGAATAGGAGCGCTTGCCCGCGCCAATCGCCGGCGGACACCACGCACTGCACACGCACGTGTGCCCCGCACGCGCGCTCCGTGCGCATGCGCGACGGCTCCGCTATCGGCAATGCGCACGCGTGCTGCAGCGGTGTTTCAGGGTGCGAACCCCACCTTGCGATAGCCCTGCGCCACGCGCAACAGGGCCGTCGCCTTGGCCTTCCAGTGCGCGCTGCGTTGCTTCTGCGCCTGGGTCAGCGGTGCGTCGATGGTGCTGGTGAACACGATCTGCTCCGGCGCTGCGTGGAAGAACTTGTCCTGGATGCAGGCCGCCGGCGACAGCTGGTAGGTGGATAGCTGCTGCGCCACCGGCGATTCGTTCCAGCCGAACAGGAAGATGTCGGCCATGGTGTGCCAGCGCGCCTGCGCCGCCAGCAGCAGGCGCGCCGCATCGCGGCTGATGATCAACGCACCGGCGCACACCGGCCAGCAATGCTGGTGGGGCGATGGACGCACCAGGCGCAGCTGGCGCCCGGCGACGTCGGCGACCTTGGCATCGAGCTTGATCCGGTTGTAGGACGGCTCCAGCCGCACGATGCTGTTGCCTGGCGGGAGCCAGTCGGTGCTGCGCAACAGCGCCGGCAGCGCATCGGACAGATGCATGTCGTCTTCGAAGATGGCGGTGTAGGCATCGTCGGACTCGGCCGCAATACGCCACGCGGCGTGGTGGCTCAAAAAGCAGCCGATATTGGAGGCGGTCCATCTCCGGGGGCCGGCGCTGTACGCATCGCCGGATCCCTCGAGCGGGCGCTCGCGCACGAAATCGGCGATCTGCTCCGGGCTCAAGGTGGCGCCATCGACGGCCGGAAGACGCTCGAACGGCAGGCCCAGCGCCTGGAACTGCGCCGACATCGCCTGCAGACGGTCGCCGCTGCGCTGCATGTTGATGAGGTAGGACTTGATCACGCGCCGCTCCAGCTCGATTGTCGTGGCGGATCGTGGCGCGATCGGGCGCATTTGCAAGAGGGGTGGAAATGCGCGTCAAGTCTCGGAAATGATCCGGGCCAAGCTGGGCCCGGGTACGTCCTGGAGTGACAGGCAGGGCGACGAATCGCCGAGCGCGACATCGCCGTCGCGCTGCACCCGCACGGCGGCCAGGCAGCTCTCGCATAATCGCCCCATGACCCGCCCTGCCCCTGCCACTGCTGCCTGGACCTTGATCTCGCTGCGGCCCAGCGGTGAACACGGCCCGCTGCGACGTGCCGCCGCGCGCCATGGCGCCCGCGTCCTTGCCCTGTCGCCGTGGCGGCTGACGCCGAATGACACCGACCAGGCACGCACTGCCCTGCACCAGGCGCTGCGGGCACCGATCGTGGTGTTTACCAGCCCGGCCGCAGTCCAGGCAGCACAGCGGCTTGCGCCCTTGCAGCGACCGCCGCAGGCACAGTGGGTCAGCGTGGGCGACGGCACCGCGCGCGCCCTGCATGCCTGCGGTATCGACGAGGTGGTGCGCCCGTCCCGCATGGACAGCGAAGGCCTGCTCGCCCTGCCGCTGTTCCAGCCGCCCCTGTCATCGGTGGGGCTGGTCACCGCACCGGGCGGGCGCGGCATGCTTGCCCCCGCGCTGGAACACTGCGGCGCGCGCATCCTGCGCGCCGATGTCTACCAACGCCTCGCGCTGCCCTTGCGCACCGGGCAGGTAAAGGCACTGGCCGCCGCAATGCCGCGCAGCGTCCTGGCCCTGAGCAGTGCCGAGGCGCTGGCATTGGTGCTGCAGCAACTTCCGAATGCGTTGGCCCAGGCATGGCGGCAGCAGCCGGTGGTGGCGTCCAGCGATCGCATGCTGGCGTCAGCGCAGGCCGCCGGTTTCACCCGCGTGGCGCGTGCCGAGGGCCCACTGCCGGTGCAGTTGGCCGCTGCGGCAGCTGCCGTCGTGACATCGTCGCGACCTTGCTGAACTGCGAACTCAAGCACAGCTTGCGGGCGTCTGCCGGCGCACGCCATGCTGTGTGGGATGACTGCGGCGCCTGCGCCTGTTGTGACCGCCCGAGGATGTCCGAATGACCGAAGTCTCCGCTTCCCCGCGACGCTTTCCGCTGGCCTGGCTGCTGCTTGCAGTGGCGGTGGTCGCCGTGGGCGTGGCGCTGTTTCTGGGCTGGCGCGCATGGCAGAGCTATCAAACAGCGCAGCTGCAGGCGGCGCAGGCACAGCAGCAGCGCTGGGATGGCACGCAGCAGTTGCTGGAAACGCTGCGACGTGATCAACGTCTGGCCAACGAGCGGCTGCAGGATGCGGCAGCGACCAACCGCGTGCTGCGCGACGAAATGCTGGGCCTGAGCCAGCGTAGCGCCTTGCTCGAAGACACCGTGCAGAAGCTGGCCGACCCCAATCGTCACGGCGCGCAGGCATTGCGGCTGGATGAAGTGGAGCTGCTGCTGCGGCTCGGCCAGCAACGGCTCAGCATCGCCGGCGATGCCGACGGCGCACGGCGCGCCTACGCGCTGGCCAATGGCGCGCTCAATGGCATCGACGATCCGGGCTATCTCAACCTGCGCCAGGCCCTGGTGCAGGAGCGCGATGCCCTGGACCGCCTCGGCGCCGGCCCGCAGGCGCAGGTGGGACAGACGCTGGACCGCATCGCCGCCGATCTGCAGCGCCTGCCCGAGCAGTCCGCACAGGCCGGCGACGCGGCCAGACCATGGTGGCAGAAGGTGCTCGCCCCGCTGGTGGATATCCGGCCCAGCCGCGGCGATGCCCCGCTGACCCGCAGCGACCGCCATGCCGCCGGCGATGCGCTGCAGATCGAACTCAGCCTGGCCCGTGCGGCCGCAGAACGCGGCGATGCGGACGGCTTTGCACACGCGCTGCGCCGCGTGGACACCTGGACCACCCGGCTGTGGCCGGAGTCGCCACAACGTGCGCGGGTGCTCGCGCGCCTGCGCACGTTGCAACAAGCGCCACTGCGTCCGCGCCTGCCGGAACTGGGCACCACCCTGCTGCAACTGCAGGCCATGCGTGAAGGGAGATCCACCCAATGAAAGTGTTGCGTACCGTCTTGATCCTGCTGGTGGCCGTGGCACTGGGCGTGCTCGGTGCGCAGTGGCTGTCGCACCAAAACAGTTACGACCTGGGCAATGTCGTGGTCAGCGTCGGTGGCAACGACTACCGCGCCGCGATGCCGCAGGCGGTGCTGATCCTGATCATCGCGCTGCTGGTGCTGTGGCTGTTGTGGACGTTGATCAGCCTGCCGTTCCGGGTGTGGGGCAAGTACCGCCGCAAGAAAGGCCGCGCACGCCTGATCGAAGGCCTGCGCGCCGCCGACCACGGCCAGTGGCAACGCGCCGAACGTTTGCTGGTCACTGCCAGCGAAGACGATGAAGTCAGCGGGATTGCGCTGGCGAGCGCAGTACGTGTGGCCGATGCACGCGGTGACGAGGCCTCGGCCAATGCGCTTGCGCAGCAGTTGGCCGAGCGCGACCCCACCGCGCATGCGCTGTTGCAGGGCGAACGGCATCTGGCGCGGCAACGCCCGGTGGAAGCGATCAATGCACTCGATGCCGCCAATGCGCAGCCGCTGCCGGCGCGCGGGCTGTTGCTGCGCACGCATGCGCTGACCCAGATCGGCCGTGCCGATGAGGCCTACGGCCAGCTCGGCGCCCTGCGTCAGCAGGCGGTGCTGGCACCGGAGGCCTACGGCGCGCTGGAAGCCACGCTGGCCGAACAGACCCTGTTGCAGGCCGGCGATGCCAATGCGCTGGCCGAGCGCTGGGAAGCCTTGCCCAAGCCGCTGCGCACCTATCCCGCCGTGGTCGGGGCGTATGCGCAACGGGCAGCGGTGCTGCACTGGGATGACGCCGCCGTGCACAGTCTGGAACAGGCACTGGATGCGCAGTGGGACGAGTCGCTGGTGCGCCTGTACGGCGTACTGCCGCTGGAAAAGTACGATTCGCGCCGGGCCAGTGCACAGCGCTGGCTCACCCAGTACCCGGACAACCCGGGCTTACTGTTGACGCTGGCACGCCTGGCACGCCATCAGCAGCAGTGGTCGCAGGCCGAAGAGTTCCTGCACCGTGCCATCGCCACCGGCGCCGGCGCCGATGCGTGGGAGGAGCTCGGGCATGGCTTTGCGGCTGCCGGCGACCTGCTCTCCGCCCAGCATTGCTACGCCAATGCCTTGCGCGCCGCACGCGGCGAGCCGGTGCAGCAAGGCATGCCGCAGCAGTCGTTGCGCGGTCCGATCGTGTCGGTGGGGCCAACGCCTGCGGCCGACCCGTTTGCGCCCCCACCGGACGACCGGATTCTGTGACACGGGCTCAGGCCGTGGATATGACGGCGCTGGGCCGTCGCGGCAGATAGACAGCGCTGCGCAGTGTCAGCGTCCGCGCGACACCCACGGCGGCGGTGGCAGATCGTCCAGGAATGCATCGCAGGCGCCGAGATAGCGCGCCTGCGTGTGACCGACCCGCGTCGGCGACAACACGCGCGACCCCAGGCGAGCGACAAGCAACATCACGGCCATCACGCCGGCGCCGATCAGCCAGCGGGACGGGCCATCCAGCGATAGCCCACACACCAGCAGCGCCAGCACCGAGGCCACCGCCACCGCGACATAGCGGACGCGGCGACGCTCGTGTTGCTCGCACAGGATGAGCACATGGGCGCTGCGCTTGCGCAGCGCGATCGCCAGGATCAGATACGGCAGCACGCCGAGCAACAGCGCGGCGTAGATCACCGGGTGATGCCAGTGAAAGATGTAGCGGCGCGGCGGTATATCGGCCGGCGCATTGCACTTGACGCACCGCGGCGGCAGCGTCGCGCCCGGCGTGCAGACCAGCACATCGCCCTCGCGCCAGACATCGCCGTCCACCGGCGGCAGGTACAGGCTGGGTGACGGGTGCTTTGCATCGTTCGACATCCATGCGTCCTTGCAGGTTGGGGATTCGGGATTCGGGATTAGGGATTGGGGATTCGCAAGAGCGGGTTTCGCCTTTGCGAATCCCCAATCCCGAATCCCGAATGCCCAATTCCGCGCTGCGCAGCAGCCTAGCGCTCGACGATCGCCACCACGCCCATGCCGCCGGCAGTGCAGATCGAGATCAGCGCGCGTCCACCGCCGCGTTCTTCCAGTTGCTTGGCGGCGGTGGCCACCACCCGGGCGCCAGTGGCGGCGAACGGGTGGCCGGTGGCCAGCGACGAGCCCAGCGGATTGATCTTGTCCGGGTCGATGCGGCCCAGCGGCGCATCCAGGCCCAGCCGGTTGCGGCAGTAATCCTCGCTCTCCCAGGCGCGCAACGTGCACAGCACCTGCGCGGCGAAGGCTTCGTGGATTTCGTAGATATCGAAGTCCTGCAGGGTCAGGCCCTGGCGCGCCAGCATCTGCGGCACCGCGATGGTGGGCGCCATCAGCAGGCCTTCGCCATGCACGAAATCCACCGCCGACACCTGCGCGTCGCGCAGGTAGGCCATCGGGGTGTGGCCGTGCGCCAGCGCCCAGGCTTCGCTGGACAGCAGCACGGCGGCGGCGCCATCGGTGAGCGGAGTGGAATTGGCGGCGGTGAGCGTGCCGCGGCCGGAGGTCTTGTCGAAGGCCGGGCGCAGGGTGGCGAGTTTTTCCAGCGAGGTGTCGGCGCGCAGGATGTTGTCGCGCGAGACGCCGCGGAACGGAGCGATCAGCGAATCGAAGAAACCGCGCTCATACGCTGCGGCCAGCTTGTGGTGCGAGGCCACCGCCCACTCGTCCTGCGAATCGCGCGAGATGTTCCATTCCTTGGCCATGTCTTCGCAGTGGTCGCCCATGCTCTTGCCGGTGCGCGGCTCGGCCACGCCGGGGAATTCTGGCTTGAGCTCGCCCAGCTTGAATCCGCGCAGCAGCGCCTTGAGCTTGTCGCCGGTGGCCTTGGCGCGGTTGGCGGCAAGCAGCCGCGCGCGCAGCTTCTTGCCGTAGACGATCGGCACTTCAGAGGTCGTGTCCGAACCGCCACCGATGCCCGAATCGATCTGCCCCAGCGCAATCTTGTTGGCGATGGTGATCACCGAGTCCAGGCTGGTGCCGCAGGCGCGCTGCAGGGTGATGCCCGGCGTCAGCGGCGACAGGCCCGACGACAGCGCGGCCTCGCGGGCCAGGTTCCAGTCCGAGGAGTGCTTGATCACCGCCCCCATCGCCACTTCGCCCAATTGCTGCCCGTGCAGCCCGAAGCGCTCGACCAGCGCGCCCAGGGTGCGCACCGACATGCCCAGGTTGCCCACGTCCGCATAAGCGGTGTTCTGACGACAGAACGGGATACGAACGCCGCCCAGGATGGCGACGGGACGGGCTGCGGGCATCGGTTGACCTGGCATGGAGGACTCGGGGACATGGCCTGCACAGGGCCGGCAGGCATAATGGCCGCAGTGTAGCTTCGACCCCGTGATGGGCCAACCGCGAATCATGAGCAAGACCGAACACGGCGTGACCGCCATGGGTGTGCTGGCGCTGGAATTGACCGGCGGAAGCGCCCCCGAGCGCGGCGCCCTGCCGCCCGAACAGGCTGGCATGCTGGCCGAGCGCATCGGCCGCGACCTGGCGCAATGGATCCCGGAGATCCGCGATCTGGAACTGAGCGTGGCGATGGCGCATTTCGACCCGGCCGAGGTCCTGCGGCCCGGCTGGCCGTTGCATCGCCGCCTGGAAGAACTGCAGGCGCGTGCGCCCGGACGCGACCAGGGCCCGCGCGTGCTGGCCTTCGGCGCCGATGCGCAGGGCGAGATTCCGTTGCCGTTCCAGGCCGATGCCCAGCTCACCGGTGGCGGCCTGCGCGTGCTGCCCTTCCTGCTGACCGGCGATGCGCACACCGTGGCCAGCGTCGCCGAGGCGATGGAAGAAGTGCTGCTGGCTCAGGGCATGGCGCAGGCCGACACTGCGCTGCTGGCGCAGGAGAGCTTCGGTGCGCGCATCGAACACGCGCGCTACCTCACCGCGCACGACCTGGCGGCGATGATTTCGATGCAGTACGACAACCAGGGCCTGGCGCCGCTGTGGCCGCTGATCGAAGTTGCCCTGCTCGCGCCAACCAGCGAAGAATGGCTGGAGCAGGCGCCGGAGCCGGTGCTGCGCTATGTCGGCGGCGAGGTGCGCATCGCGCTGTTCGACCCAGCCGGCTGGTGCGATTACTACGCACACGACCGCGAGCATTGCGAACGCCTGCGCGGCGTCTACGAGCAATTCCTCTCGCGCCAGCGGCAAATGGCGGCCGTGCTGGAAGCGCATGGGTTGCCGGTGCTGTACGTGCATGTCGAGCCGGGCCAGGATCCGCACCAGGCACTGGCGGCGTGACGCAGGCGCAGGTTTCGTCGCCGCCCGCGTTGCAGGGTGTGCTGGAAACCGGCGTGTATGTGGCCGACCTGGAGCGCGCGTGTGCGTTCTATGCCCGTGTGCTGGGGCTGCAGCCCATGCATCGCGATACGCGCATGGCTGCCTATGCAATCGCACCAGCACAGGTGTTGCTGCTGTTCCTGCAGGGCAGCACGGCAACCACGGTCAGCCTGCCTGGTGGCACCATTCCGCCGCACGACGGTAGCGGGCGTACGCATTACGCCTTTGCGATCGCCACCGACGCGCTGGCCGGCTGGGAAGAACATCTATGTGAGTGCGCGGTGCCGATCGAAGGCCGCATGCAATGGCCCGGAGGCGGACAGAGCATCTACTTCCGCGATCCCGATGCGCACCTGCTGGAACTAGCCACTCCGGGGCTCTGGACCAATTACTGATCGTTGCTGTGGCGAACCAGCAGTTAGGCGGCTGCCGCTCGCATGCGCTCGCATATGCACGTCCATCGCCACTCGCTGCACAGAGGATGACAGCATGGCGACGCCCACCGACGCCTCAGCCATCTCACTCGGGCTCCATCCTCAAGGGACGTAGCTGCATTACGCAGCCGCGTCCATCGATGAGGATGTGTGGCCACTGGTGCGCCATACCGCCATTTATTTAGTCGCCGCCTGTGCGTTGTCGGTGGTGATCACGCCGCAGGCCAAGCGGCCGCCGGCATTGCCGGTGGGCTGGGTTTTGTAGTCGTCGGCATCGGCATGCACGATCACGGCGTGTCCGGCGATGTCGAACTGGTCGGCCTTGCCGAGATTGACGTTGCTCGAGACCGGGCCGTCGATACTGGCATTACCCTGCGCGTCGGCTTTGATGTTGGGCATGTCGCCGCCGTGGTGCGGGTCGGCACTGACGTTGCCGTGGTCGGACTGGGCCGGGTTGAAATGGCCGCCTGCGCTGCTGCCGTCCGGGGCGCTGCAGTCGCCCTTTTCGTGGATGTGGAAGCCGTGCTCGGTGTTGGGCTTGAGGCCGCTCAGCTGGCCGGTAACGCGCAGCGCGCCGTCGACCGTCTTGAAGGTCACCGTGCCTTTGACGTCATTGCCCTTGGTCGGCTTGAGCTCGGCGGTGGCCGTGGTGGTGGCCGCCGCTTCGGTGACCATGGAGGCGGCATGCTCGCCACCATGCGCCGCTTCAGCCGGCGTGCCGGCCTGCGGTGCGGGGGCGGGATCGGCCGGCGCGGGCTCCTCGCGCTTGCATGCGGTCAATGCCAGGGCGGTTGCCAGAAACAGCGTGGTGGGAAGAATGCGCATGGAAAACTCCTGTAGGGGCCGCGCAGGCGGCCATGGATGCCCCAACTCAGGGCTGCGAAGGGGGTGTGCGCCACTGGGTGACGCGAATGACGCCGCAGGCCAGGCGTGCGCCGGCGTTGCCGCTGGGCTGGCTGCGATAGTCGTCGGGATCGGCATGCACGATGAGCGACTTGCCGACCACATCGCTGGGCGCGGCATCGCCCAGGGTGATGCCCGAAACGATCATGTCCAGGTGCGCAACGCCTTCGGCATCGGCGCGCAGGTTGTCCATGTCGCCGGCGTGGTGGGGATTGCTGCCAGCGCGCCCGTGTGGCGCACCCGCCGGATTGAAATGCGCGCCCGCGCTGCTGGCATCGGCGGCGCTGCAATCGCCACGCTCGTGCACATGGAAGCCGGCCACGCCGCCGGGGCGCAGGCCACCGACGGTTCCGGTCACGCGAATGCCCTGCAATGCAGGCACCAGCACAACGCGACCGCTGACCAGGCTGCCCGAGGCCGATGCCAGCACCGCTTCGGCCTGTTGCACCGGACGGGTGGGCACTACCCTCGCCACCGGCGGTGGAGGTGTCTTTGGCGGCGGTGGCGTGCTGCTGCAGGCGGCAAGCGCCAGCGCGGTGAGGGCAACGATCGTGGGCGACCGGTAACGCATCGAGCTGTTCTCCTGATCAGGCTGGAAACCTATGCGGGCGCATGTTCACGTGTCATGAAATGCGCTGGGGCAGCCCGGGAGTTTACGGGGCTGGTGTCGCGAGCCGGGATATGCGCAAAAAGCGCCCCTCACCCCAACCCCTCTCCCGCAGGCGGGAGAGGGGCTCAACGCCGCGTGCGGGCTGATCAGCGGCGCTTGCGCCCCGGCCCGAGCTTGCGGGTTACGGTGTTGCGGCCCAGACCCAGGCGGGCGGCGGCTTCGGCGCGACGGCCCTGGGTGAGTTGCAGGGCGGCTTCCAGCAAGGTCTTGTCCAGGCGTTCGCGGGCTTCGGCATGCAGGCCCTGGGCGCCTTCGCTCAGGCGTTGCGCGGCCCAACTGGACAGCATGTCGTCCCATTGGCCATCGCTGCGGCCGGCCCGCTGACGGCCGCGCGACAGGGCGGCGTCCACGTCGACCACATCGATGATGTCGGCGGTGGCCAGGGCAGCCAGGCGCCAGCACACGTTTTCCAGTTCGCGTACGTTGCCGGGCCAGTCATACTGGCGCAGGTCCTCCAGCGCGGCCGACGACAACCGCTTGGGCAGCATGTCGAGCTTGCGTCCGGCCATGGCCAGGAAGTTTTCCGCCAGTTGCGCGATGTCGCCGCGACGCTCGCGCAGCGGCGGCAGCTGCAGGCGCACCACGTCCAGACGGTGCAGCAGGTCGGCACGGAAACGGCCCTGTTCGACCAGCGCCTCCAGATCCTGGTGGGTGGCGGCGATCACGCGCACGTCCACGCGGATCAACTCGCGCCCGCCGACGCGGAAGAACTCGTTCTCTGCCAGTACGCGCAGCAGGCGCGTCTGCAGCGGCAGCGGCATGTCGCCGATTTCGTCCAGGAACAAGGTGCCGCCATCGGCTTGTTCGAAGCGGCCGATGTGGCGCTTGGTGGCGCCGGTAAAGGCGCCGGTTTCGTGGCCGAACAACTCGCTTTCCAGCAGTTCGGCGGGAATGGCGGCGGTATTGAGCGCCACGAACGGTTTGCGCGCGCGCGGCGATTCGTTGTGCAGCGCGCGTGCGACCAACTCCTTGCCGGTGCCGGTTTCGCCGTTGATCAGCACCGACAACGGAGCTTGCGCCAGCCGGCCGATGGCGCGGAACAGCGCGCGCATGGCCGGGGTGTCGCCGATCAATGCGGCCGAGCCCTCGGCCAGCGGCGCGCCGATGATCTCGTCGACACCGGCATCGGCGTCGGGCAAGGCGCGTGCGGCCAGCGCGACGGCGTCGTCCAGGTCGAACGGCTTGGACAGGAATTCATGCGCCCCGCCGCGGAAGGCACCGGCAGTGCTGGCGACATCGGTGTACGCCGACATCACGATCACCGGCAGCTGCGGGTGCTTGGCCTTGAGCTTGTCCAGCAGGGTCAGGCCGTCTTCGCCGGGCATGCGCACGTCGGTGAACAACAGGTCCGGGGTGGGCCGCATCGCCAGCGCCTGCAATGCAGCGGCAGCGCTGTCGAAACCATCGACGGCATAGCCGGCATCGCGCAGCGCGGTGGACAGCACGAATCGGACCGAACGGTCGTCGTCGACCACCCAGATATGGTGGGATGCGGCGGCGGCCTCAGCCATGCAGGTGCTCCTTGTCGTGATCGCCGGCCAGCTCGGGCAGCAGCAGGGTGAAAACGGTATGGCCCGGACGCGAGCGGTAGGTCAGCGTGCCGTGGTGTTCGCGCGAGACCTGCTGGGCCAGCGCCAGGCCCAGCCCGCTGCCTTCGGCACGACCGCTGACCAGCGGCAGGAACAGGTGCTCGGCCAGCTCTTCGGGCACTCCGCCGCCGTCGTCGATGATTTCCAGCCGTAGCGACATCGCATGCACGCGGTCGCGGATGCGCTGGCCGTGTTCGACGCGGGTGCGCAGGGTCACCCGGGTGGCGCCGGCCTGGAAGGCATTGCGTACCAGGTTCCACACCGCCTGGGTCAGGCGGTCCACATCGCCGAGGATGTCCGGAATGCTGGGGTCGTAGTCGCGCTGCACCTGCACCGACCAGCCGCCTTCGGCCTCGGCAAGGCGTAGCACGCGTTCGAGCACCACATGGATGTTGAGGCCCTCGTGCGGGCGCAGCGGCGAGGGTGAGAGCAGGCGCTCGAGCAAGGTGTTGAGGCGTTCGATCTCGGTGCCGATCAACTCGATCAGCTCGCGCTCGTCCTCGTCGCGGCCGGCCGAGCGGCGGGCCAGCAGCTGCGCTGCGCCCTTCAGGCCCGCCAGCGGGTTGCGCAGTTCGTGCGCCAGCCCCTTGAGCGCGGCGCTCAAGGCGTTGGGCAAGGCATGCGTGGGGTCCAGCGCGGGGAATTCGTCGACCGGGTGGGTTTCCAGCAGCCAGCCGCCGTCGTCCAGCCGCGACAGCCAGCCTTCGGCAAAGCGTGGCGCGTCGTTGGGCAGGCCCAGGGCCAGGCGATGCAGGCGCAGCACGTCGCGCTCGTCGTTGAGCAGGAAGCGCGCGAGCGCATCGCCCTGCACTTCCAGCGCGGCCAGCGGCTGGTCGACCAGGCGCCGGGCGCTGACGCCGAGCCAGCGCGCAAAGGCCGGGTTGACACCCAGCACGCGGCCCTCGCGGTCGGCCCAGGCCACCGGCGTGCCCAGGCTGTCGAGCGACGGTGTGGGGGTCGTCATCAGCATTGCACCAATTTAGTGCAAGCAGCGCCGGCGTGCGCGTGTGGCGCGCCGAACGAAGCGTGCATCAGGACATCCGGGGTCCGACGGTGGTGGCGTGCACCGACCCGACGCGCATCCGCGCCGACAGTGACGGGCGGGGGGCTGGTCATGCAGGCACCTCGGTAGTGGATCCGCGCCAGCACGGGCCGCGGGAGAAACCGTCCCCGGCACGGCAGCGCCGGCCGGGTCGTTACGCCACCCGCGGCCAGGGAGCCGCGGGTGGCCATGCTCAGGACTCGTAGGCGGCTTCGCCGTGCGAGGTGATGTCCAACCCCTCGCGCTCGGCTTCTTCGGTGACGCGCAGGCCGAACACCAGCTTGGCGACCACAAAGCCCACCACCGACACCACGCCGATCCACACCACGGTGATGCCCACGCCCAGGGCCTGGATGCCGACCTGGTGCACGATGTCGTAATCGCCACCCTTCTGGCCGCCCAGCGAGGCCGCCGAGAACACGCCGGTCAGGATCGCGCCGATGATGCCGCCCAGGCCATGCACGCCGAACACGTCCAGGCTGTCGTCGGCGCCCAGCAGGCGCTTCAGACCGGTGACGCCCCACACGCACAGCACGCCGGCCGCCAGGCCAATCACGATGGCGCCGAACGGACCCACGGTGCCGCAGGCCGGGGTGATCCCGACCAGGCCGGCGACCATGCCCGACGCCACGCCCAGGGCGGAGGACTTGCCCTTGATGATCTTCTCGGTCAACGACCAGCCCAGGATGGCCGCGGCAGTGGCCAGCAAGGTGTTGAGGAAGGCCAGCGCCGCACCGGCATTGGCCTCCAGGTTGGAGCCGGCATTGAAGCCGAACCAGCCCACCCACAGCAGCGAGGCACCGACGAAGGTCAGGGTCACGTTGTGCGGCTTGATCGCCTCACGCCCCAGCCCGGCACGCTTGCCGACGAAGTAGGCGCCCACCAGGCCGGCGATACCGGCATTGATGTGCACCACGGTGCCGCCGGCAAAATCCAGCGCGCCCAGGCCAAACAGGTAGCCACCGGTGGCCCAGACCATGTGCGCCAGCGGCAGGTAGCCGAAGGTGAACCAGATCACCGAGAACAGCAGCACCGCGGCGAACTTGGCGCGTTCGGCAAAGGCGCCGACGATCAGCGCACCGGTGATGCCGGCGAAGGTGGCCTGGAAGGCCACGAACACGTATTCCGGCAGGCTCACGCCCTTGGTGAAGGTGGCCGACAGGGTCTCGATGGTGACGCCCTTGAGCAGCGCCTTGTCCAGGTTGCCGATCCACGCGCCTTCACCGGAGAACGCCAGGCTGTAGCCGTAGATCACCCACAGGATGGTCAGCAGCGAGAACACCGTGGCCACCTGGATCAGCACCGAGAGCACGTTCTTGGCGCGCACCATGCCGCCGTAGAACAGCGCCAGGCCCGGCACCACCATCAGCAGCACCAGCAGCGTGGAGGTCAGCATCCAGGCGACGTCGCCCTTGTCCACCACCGGTGCGGCCTCGGCCGCAGCCACCGGCGCGGCGGCCGGCTGCGCGGACGGCAGCGGTTCTGTGGTGACCGGCTCGGTCGGGAGCGGGGTGACCTGCGGGGTGGACTGCGCCTGCGCGCTGCCCATGCCGCCCACCACCAGCGCGCTGAACAGCATCAGCATGCACACGCTGTAGAACCGGGCTTTCCACCCGGCAAAAAGAGCTGTCTTCATACGAACTCCGGAGGTGGTGGACTCAGAGGGCATCGGCGCCGATTTCGCCGGTGCGGATACGCACCACTTGCTCGATCGCGGTGACGAAGATCTTGCCGTCGCCGATCTTGCCGGTGCCGGCCGCGTTCTGGATCGCTTCGACCACGGCATCGAGCCGGTCGTCGGTCACCACCGTCTCGATCTTGATCTTGGGCAGGAAGTCCACGACATACTCGGCGCCGCGATACAGCTCGGTGTGGCCTTTCTGGCGCCCGAAGCCCTTGACCTCGGTGACGGTGATACCCGACACGCCAGCGGCAGACAGGGCCTCGCGGACCTCGTCGAGCTTGAACGGCCGGATGATGGCGGTGATCAATTTCATGCGCATACCCCGAAAGGTGGAAGGAACCGGCCGGCATTGCGCCGCCCGGCGGTGTCAGTCACCTGGATGCCAACCCCGGCATCCAATCGTTCGCAGATCGCGCAGACCTCGGCCGATGCGATGCATCTGCCGCGTGGGAGAGGTCAGGCCCGCGCGCCGCGAACTGTGTGCTCTCTCGTTCCCCTCACTCCACGGCCGGTGCCGTGGAGCGTCAAACATGTGCGGCGATGGCGGAGGTGGGAGGGGGGGCCTCCGCCATCACCGCGGTGGAACTCAGTTGCCGTAGTACAGCTGGTATTCCAGCGGATGCGTTGCCGCACGGAACTTGGTCACTTCCTGCATCTTCAGCGCGATGTAGCCGTCGATGAAGTCGTCGCTCATCACGCCGCCGGCCTTGAGGAAATCGCGGTCCTTGTCCAGCGCTTCCAGGGCCTGATCCAGGCTGGAGCACACCTGCGGGATCAGCTTCTCTTCTTCCGGCGGCAGGTCATACAGGTCCTTGTCGCTCGGTGCACCCGGGTCGATCTGGTTCTTGATGCCGTCCAGGCCGGCCATCATCAGCGCGGTGAAGGTCAGGTAGCCGGACTGCAACGGATCGGGGAAGCGCATTTCGATGCGGCGCGCCTTGGGGTTGGTGACCCACGGAATGCGGCACGAGGCCGAACGGTTACGCGCCGAATAGGCCAGCATCACCGGTGCTTCGAAGCCAGGTACCAGGCGCTTGTAGCTGTTGGTGCCGGAGTTGGAGAACGCATTGATGGCGCGGGCGTGCTTGAAGATGCCGCCGATGTACCACAGCGCCATCTGCGACAGGCCGCCGTAGCCGTCGCCGGCGAACAGGTTGGTGCCGCCCTTGGTCAACGACTGGTGCACGTGCATGCCCGAGCCGTTGTCGCCGACGATCGGCTTGGGCATGAAGGTCGCGGTCTTGCCGTTGCGGTAGGCGACGTTCTTGATGATGTACTTCATGGTCAGCAGTTCGTCGGCCTTCTGCACCAGCGAGCTGAACTTGGTGCCGATCTCGCACTGGCCGGCAGTCGCCACCTCGTGGTGGTGCACTTCGGTCTCGATGCCGACCTGTTCCAGCGTCTTGATCATTTCCGCGCGCAGGTCGTGCAGGGTGTCGGTCGGCGGCACCGGGAAGTAGCCGCCCTTCACGCCCGGGCGGTAGCCGCTGTTGCCGCCGTCGTACTTGGCGCCGGTGTTCCAGGCGGCCTCTTCCGAGCCCACCTGGAAGAAGGTGTGGCCCATGTCGTTGGCAAAGCGCACCGAATCGAAGATGAAGAATTCCGGTTCCGGGCCGAAGAACGCCTGGTCGGCGGTGCCGGAGGACTTGAGGTAGGCCTCGGCGCGCTTGGCGATGCCGCGCGGGTCGCGCTCATAGCTCTGCATGGTGGCCGGGTCGAGGATGTCGCAGGTCAGCACGATGGTCGGATCGGCGAAGAACGGATCCAGATACGCGGTGCCGGCGTCGGGCAGCAACACCATGTCTGACTCGTTGATGCCCTTCCAACCCGCGATCGAACTGCCGTCGAACATCTTGCCTTCTTCAAACAGCGCCGGCTCGATGATGTTGGCCGGAAAGGTGATGTGCTGCTGTACACCACGCATATCGACGAAGCGCAGGTCGACAAACTCGACCTTGTTGTCCTTGATCAGCTTTTCAACGTTTTCCACGGACATCGGAAGAAACCTCGGATTGGAGTGAAGTGGCTCGTGGACGGGAATACAGCAGGGACCGTGCCAAATCGCGGATTTTCACAAGTCGTTGATTTTGCTTGCATCACTTGAGACCGCCACGTTGGCTTTAGCACCGGAAAGGTGCTAACCGGATCCACTCTGCACCAATATGGTGCATGCCGCAATGCACTATCCTGACGCCTCCCCCAACCCTCCCCTCCAGTCCGATGTCCGATCTGATTTCCGCCCTGCTGTTGGGCATTCTCGAAGGCCTCACCGAATTCCTGCCGATCTCCAGCACCGGCCACCTGTTGATCGCCGAACAATGGCTCGGACGCCGTTCTGACTTCTTCAATATCGTCATCCAGGCCGGCGCCATCCTGGCCATCTGCCTGGCGCTGCGACAGAAGCTGTGGACCCTGGCCACCGGCCTGGGCGAGCGCGCCAACCGCGACTATGTGCTCAAGATCGGCGTGGCCTTCCTGGTCACGGCGGTGGTGGGGCTGATCGTGCGCAAGGCCGGCTGGCAGCTGCCGGAAACCGTGCACCCGGTGGCCTGGGCGTTGTTGATCGGCGGTGTCTGGATGCTGGTGGCCGAGCACTTTGCCGGCAAGTTGCCCGAGCGCGACGTGGTGACCTGGAAGGTGGCGATTGCCGTCGGCCTGGCACAGGTGGTGGCCGGCGTGTTTCCCGGTACCTCGCGCTCGGCCTCGGCGATCTTCCTGGCGATGTTGCTGGGCCTGAGCAAGCGCTCGGCGGCGGCGGATTTCGTGTTCATGGTGGGCATCCCGACCATGTTCGCGGCCAGCGGTTATGCACTGCTGGAGATGTACAAGGAAGGCGGCGTCGGCAGCGAAAACTGGACCGATGTGGCAGTGGCCTTCGTGGCGGCCACCCTCACCGGCTTTGTGGTGGTGAAGTGGCTGCTGGGCTACATCAAGAAGCACCGCTTCACGGTGTTTGCGGTGTACCGCATCGTGCTCGGCGCCGCCCTGCTGCTGTGGTTGCCGGTCGCGGCCTGACCCGCCACGGCCGTGACCCTGCCTGCCGCTGCTTGAGCAGCGAGGCAGGGCAACTCCCTGCCTCCCGCTGCTTGAGCAGCGAGGCAGGGCAACTGCACGGGCAGTGACGCCCGTCATTGCCCTGGCGCCACGCCGGCGGTATCACTGAGGCCTTGCCCACCGGGAGCCGCCCATGCGTGCCGTGTTCTTCGCCCCAGCCCTGCTGGCGGCGGGCGTGACGGCCTGCGGTTCGGGTGCGCTGCCCGATGCGCAGGATCCTGGCGGTGCCGGGCCCGGCGCGACCGCCGCCGCTGCGCCGTTGGCCGATAACGCCCCCTTGCGCGCGGCATTGCAGGCCAGGCACTGGCAACTGGTGCAGGCCAGCGACGCCCATGGCACCGCGTTACGCAGCTTGTTCGTTGCCGGTAGCGCACCGCTGCAACTGGACTTCAGCGACCAGCGCATCCACGTCAGCCAGACCTGCAACGCCCTGGGCGCCAGCTACAGCGTGGCCGGGACGCAGCTGCAGATCGGCCGGGTGGTTTCGAGCAAACGCCTGTGCGCGCAACCGCGCAAGATGGCGCAGGAACGTGCTGCCAGCGACCTGTTGTCCGGCCGTTTTGCGGTGACGATGGACAGTGCGCAGGCCACGCCGCAGCTGGCCCTGACCCGCAGCGATGGCACCCGCCTGCTGTTCGGCAGCACGCCCACGGCCGCCACCCGCTACGGCGGGCCCGGACAGACACTGTTGCTCGAGGTGGCCGCCGAAACCGTGCCGTGCCCCGCCGACCCGTCGCGCGCATGTCTGCAGCTGCGCGAGCAGACGGCCGACGGCCAGCCCGCGACCGAACCCTGGCGCCCCTTCGATGGCCGGATCGAGGGCTTCGACCACGAAGCGGGCATCCGCACCTTGCTGCGCGTCACCCGGTATCCCGGCACGGATGGTGCCCCGGTGTATGTGCTGGATCAGATGATCGAGGCCAGTGGGTAGGTTCGGGAATTGGGAATTGGGAATTGGGAATTGGGAATCGGGAATCGGGAATTGGGAATTGGGAATCGGGAATGGGGAATGGGGAATGGGGAATGGGGAATGGGGATCGGGATCGGGAGTCGGGGAATCTATGGTTGGGCCGCCACTCTCGAATTCATTGCCAAGCGTTATGTGACCGGCAATGCGGTCGGCGGCCTGCGCAGGCGATGCCGATCCGGCACAAGCGGGAGACTGCAGCCGGGATCAATGGTCGTTCGCTTCGGCTGACTGACCAGGCAAGCAGAAACGAACCGGAACCAACGCGGCCGCGATGGCCGCCTGATTGCGAATGCCATGCAGGATTGAGCGTGCGGCGTGTCGGTGCGCCGGTCGGTCGCGGTGACCGATCCAGCCAGCCGTTGCGCGTACCCCGCGCGCTTGGTCGTGCGGGGCGCGTGAACCGGTCTCTCAGCGCAGGGCAGGATTCAGTGTGTAGGTGCCATGCAGCGCGGCTTCGGCGAGTACGTGGCCCTGGATGGCCGACAGCACATCGGCGGTCGTGAAGGGCTCGGGCAGGCTGAGCTTGGCCACGTCCAGCGCGAACACGCGGAAGAAATAGCGGTGCACGCGCAGGTCGTTGAACGGCGGGTACGGTCCGTCGTAGCCCAGATAATTGCCGGCCATGTCGGGATTGCCGGCAAACCACTGCGTGTACGAATTCAGGCCCTGGCGCGCACCGGCCGGGCCGGCCGGCTGCTGCTTGCCCTTGGCCACGAAACCGTCGCTGCAACTGCCTGCCGCAATTTCATGCACGTCGGCGGGGATATCGGCCATGGCCCAATGCACGAAATCGGTGCGTGGCTGGTCCACCGGGATTTGGATATCGTCGCGGCCGACGGTCTCCGGCACGGTGGGCACATCCGGATCCAGGCACAGCAGCGCGAACGATTGCGTGCCTTGCGGGACATCGCTCCAGGCCAGATGCGGGTTGCGGTTGGGCGCGAAGCCGTCCGGGGTACCGGCGGCGAATTCCACTGCGATAGGCTTGCCGTTTTCGATGCTGGTGCTGGTCAGACGCATGCAAAGTCTCCGTGGATCCAAGCACCCAGCCTGCCTGGATTGGCACCGCAACGGAAGCCGTCGCAGTGGAACCTTGTGTGGCACAGCAGGCGCGTTTGGTGTGCGCGTGTTGTCAGCCAATTCAGCGTGCGGCAGAGCGCAGCGAGAGTGGAGCGCGCGATGCGCCAACCAAGGCGAGCAACATGCCAAACAGCAAGCTGCACTATCCCCGGGCACGGATCGCAGGCACGCGTGAACGTCATCGGCGTCCACGCTCCGCGCCGTCCGGGTCTCTGGATCTCCGTAGGAGCGGACTTGGCCGCGACGGGCTTCACCGGTACCGGTAACGCCTTGTCGCGGCCGGGTCCGCTCCTACAACAGCCTTGCGCATCGGGATCTCCGGGCATGGATTGCAGGCACGCGTGAACGCCATCGGCGTCCACGCGCGCCGCGTCGTCCGGGTCTCTGGATCTCCGTAGGAGCGGACCTGGCCGCGACGGGCGTCACCGGTATCGATAACGCCTTGTCGCGGCCGGGTCCGCTCCTACAACAGCCTTGCGCATCGGGCATCTCCGGGCATGGATTGCAGGCACGCGTGAACGCCATCGGCGTCCATGCGCGCCGCGCCGTCCGGGTCTCTGGATCTCCGTAGGAGCGGACCTGGCCGCGACGGGCTTCACCGGTATCGGTAACGCCTTGTCGCGGCCGGGTCCGCTCCTACGACGGCGTCGCGCTTGCGGGATATGCGGCAGGCCGCGCGTCAGTCCTGCGGATATCCGAAGCGTACGGCGATCAACGTCAGCAGGTCGAACTGGGCGCCGAGCACGCTGCGGTAGTTGCGCCAGCGGCCGGAGGCCAGGCGGGCGGGGCCGCGTGGTTCGACCAGCGGGAAGCGCAGCCCGAAGGCCTGCTCCAGCGCGTCGGAAATTCCCTGCGGGTCGCTTTCGATGCCGTCGAGCCGGATGATCCGGTGCGGGTAGAGATCGCGCTCGTGCAACACCGCCAGTTGTTCCAGCGCGGCCAGCAACCAGTCGGTGGCCTGCTGCGGCGACTGCAGCGCCAGCGGTGCCGGCGCGCCAGTCGAGAGCCAGTCCAGCAGCATGTCGCGCGGGTCGCGCAGCGCGATCGCCAGCCGGCCTTCGGGCAGGTGCGGGCGCAGCGCGGTGAGCAGGGTGTTGTCCCACCACAGCAGCCAGTCGATGACGTTGCCGTCGTCGATGCCGCGACGCGACAGCTGCGCTTTCCAGCCTTCCACCAGCGCCATCGGCGCCAGCTCGCCGGACGCCAGTTGCTCGACCGTGCGGTAGCTCTGCAGCGCATCGGACGGCGGGGTGGTGCCGTAGCGATCGCCGCGCACCAGCGGAGTGGCGGCGTCCATCACCGCGATCAGGCGTTCGACATGCGAGCCGGGCGTGCCCCACACGAACAGCGGGCGCGCGGTGACGCTGTCCGGAATGCTGCCCAGCGCAGGCCATTGCATCGGCTGCCTGGCGGCCTGCGGCGGCAACGGCAGCCGGTGCTGGGCCTGTTCGCGATGGAACTGCATCCAGGTGGCCAGCGCGGCGTCGGGCTGACCGGCGCGGTCCTGCACATTGCCCAGCCACGGCCGCAGCACGGTCTGCTGTGGCGGCGGCAACGACTCGATCAGCGATTCGACGCAGGCGATCGCCGCCGGCGGGTCGCGTTCCAGCAAGGCCTCGACGATGCGCTGCTCGCCGCTGATGCGGCCCGGTTCCACCGCCACGATCTGACGCGCCACCATTTCCGCTTCGTCGGCATGACCCTGCATGTCGTGCACGCGCATCAGTGCTTCCAGTGCCGGCAGGTGCTCGGGCATGGCCAGCAGCCAGCGTTCGATCACGGCCTGCGCCTGCGGCCCGCCGACCGGCTCCACCGCCAGGCGCGCCAGCCACAGGTCGTGCGCCGTGGCCGAGGTGGCCAGTGCCGCGTCCAGCGTGTCGCGCGCATCGTCCGTCGCGCCCAGCCGTTCCCAGGCGGTGAGCAGCGCGTGCAAGGTGCGGCGGTCGGCCGGCCAGTGGGCCAGCGCCAGGCGCAGGTGCGCAACGGCCTGGTCGGGGCGGCCGGCCTGCAATTCCATCTCGCCCGCCAGTCGGCGCATGGCCGGCAGGTCGCCATCGGGTTGCGCCAGCACGGCCTGCATCGCGGTCAGCGCATCGTCCAGACGACCCTGGCGCTGGGCCAGCTGGGCGATGAAGGCGCGCAGCGCGGTGCCCGGCGGATTGAGTTCGACCACGCGCTCGAAGGCGCGCTCGGCAAATGCAAAATGCTCCTTCTGCAGATATGCAAAGCCCAGCGCGAACATCACCCGCGGGTCGTCCGGCAGTTGCTCGGCGGCGCGGGTCAGCAGCGCCAGCGCGCGGTCGCTCTGGCCGCGGCGCATCTCCACCACGCCATCGACCGCGAGCAGCTGCGGATGCTCCGGCGCCAATCGCGCGGCAGTGCGGCTGAGCCGCTCGGCCTCGTCCAGATCGTCGCGTGCCACGGCCAGGTGCGCCTGCATCACGTAAGCGTTGAACTGGTTCGGGTCCAGCGCGGTGCTGCGCGACAAGGCGGCGTCTGCGGCGGACAGGTCGCGTGCAGCCAGCAGCAGGCCGGCGCGCAGCAGGTGCAGGTCGGCGTCTTCCGGTGTGAGGGCCAACGCGGTGTCGATGCTGGTCAGCGCCAGTGCCGGCTGGCCCTGCTGCTGCAGGGCCAGCCCGAGCCAGCGGTGTGCGGCGGCGCTGTCGGGCGCGCTGATCGCCCACTCGCGGGCCAGCGCCACCGCATCGTCGGCCGCATTGCGGCGCAGGGCTTGAAGAATGGCGTCTTGCATGGCGGCGGGGTGTCCAGGACAAACCGCTATTGTAACGATGCGCGCTGCGCCGCCGACCTACCTGGCAGCGGCCAGCCGCTCGGCCACCCAGCGTTCGGCGAAGCCGTCGCCACGGGCATTTTCCAGAAACCCGCAATGCCCGCCCCAGCGCGCGATTTCCAGGTGCGCATGCTCGGGCAACTGCCAGGCGGCGAAATCCTCGAACGGAATCACCGGGTCGTCTTCGGCCATCAGGATGTCCGAGGGCACCTGCAGGCCGGCCAGGCGCGCGCCGGCAATCGAATAGCTGTTGAAATACGCTTCCAGCGACCCGTGGCCGGTGTGCTGCACGGCCAGCCAGGCCATCAGCTCGCGCATGTCCAATGCCAGGGTGGCATCGTCGTACCCGTGCTGGTCCGGAAACAGCTTGCGCTTGCGCAGCAGCGATTCGCGCCATTTGCGGCGGAAATACCAGTCGTAGAACTGCGGGCCCTTTTCCAGCTGGGTCATGGTGGCCGCCGGGTCCAGCAACGGGCACACCGCCGCCACGCGTGCCAGCGGCAGGCCGGCGGCCGGTGCGCGCAACGCCAGCCGCAGCGCGAAGTTGCCGCCCAGCGAATACCCGGCCGCCAGCAGCTGCGGCGCAGGAAAGCGCCGCCACAGATCGCCCGCGGCGTTGACCACCTCGTCGATGCGATCGGAGTGGAACAGGTCCACGTTGAGGTGATGGGTGCCGCCGTGGTCGCGGAAATTCAGCCGGAACACCTGGTAGCCCAGGCCGAGCAAACGCGCGGCGGTCAGCCGCATGTAATTGGAATCGGCGCTGCCCTCCCAGCCGTGCAGCAGCAGCACGGTGCCGCGCACCGGCGCATCGCCGGGCGGCACGCTCATCCAGCCCTGCAGGCGCACGCCGTCGCCGCCATCGAGAATATGTTCGCGGGTGACTGCGCCGCTGGCGCTGAGCAACTGGCGGCTGCGCAGGCGACGCAAGGCGCTGCTGCCCAGCACCGACTGCACGTGCGGGTTACGCAGCCAGCGCGGCGGCTGGAAGTCGGAGGCGTTCATGCGCGCATCGGGCCCGGCAGCAGGACGCTGGCCGCAAGGAAGATGCGTGCGTGCATGGTCGGCTCAGGACTCCATCGCGGCGATGATGCGTTGCCGCGAGGTATCGGCCAAGCGACGACGTCCTTCGAGATCGAATGCGGCGATTGGCTCAAGGAAATGCACCTCGGCCAGCCGCGACGGCTCGCCGAGCAGGCGCACGATATTGGCGAAGAAACTCTCGCGCTCACCGAAGGCCACCACCGCCTGCGCACTGCCGCGCACGCCGTAGCGCAGCGCCACCGGCTGCACCGGCACGCCGGCCTCCACCGCTGCCTGAAAGATGCGCGCATGGAACGGGCCGACTTCGGTGCCGCCGCGGGTGCGCCCTTCCGGGAACACGCCCACCGGCTTGCCGCTGCGCAGGCGCTGCAGCATTTCCAGCAGCACCCCGCCCAGCGATTCGGTATTGCCGCGCTGATGGAAGATGGTCTGGCCCTTGGTCGCCAGCCAGCCCACCAGCGGCCAGCCGGCGATTTCGCGCTTGGCTACAAAGCCCATCACGCGCTGGCTGTGCAGCATCGAGATGTCGACCCAGCTGACGTGGTTGGCCACGAACAGGGTCGCGCCGGACAGCGGCGTGCCGAAGCGGCGCAGCCGGAAGCCGAAGATGCGCATCAGGTTGCCCTGCCACCAGCGGATCATCCGCTCGTCCAGGGTGTCTGCAGGGCCGGTGCGGATGCGCGCCAGCGGCGGGGCCACCACGCACAGCATGGTGATCGGCAGGCCGATGCACAGGTGCAGCAGCAGCAACGGCACCCGATACAGGTACCGGAACCAACGCGACGCGCCGCCAGCCTCGCGCGTGGCGTCCAGGGATGACTCGCTCATTCGACCAACGGGACCGGTGACAGGGAAAGGGAGCACGACGATTGTGACAGCAGCCTGGGCGCGGCGCAGCGCCGGCAGCGGATGGCGCTGTTCCACCCATGCCGTTGCCGGACGTACTCAGCCATTGCTGCGTGCCACCACGGCCAGCGTCAGGCGCGACACGCAGACCCGTTTGCCGGCCGGGTTCTCGATGACGATGTCCCAGACCTGGGTGCTGCGCCCCACATGCACTGCGCGCGCGGTGCCGGTGACCAGGCCGTCGGTGGCCGCGCGCAGATGGTTGGCGTTGATTTCCAGCCCCACGCACATCTGCGTGGTCATATCCACGCACAGATTGCCGGCGCTGCTGCCCAGGGTTTCGGCCAGCACCACCGATGCGCCGCCGTGCAGCAGGCCGTACGGCTGCCTGGTGCGCGTGTCCACCGGCATGGTGGCGCGCAACCAATCGTCACCGGCTTCGGTGAACACGATGCCCAGATGGTCGATCAGGGTGTCTTTGCTGGAGGCGTTGAGGGCAACGAGGTCGACGGGAGCGCGGAAGGTCATGGGCAGGGAATCGGGAATCGGGAATCGGGAATCGGGAATCGGGACAGCATCGGCGGCGCTGGGGTCTGATGCAACTGCCTTTCGGCTATCTGCGGGCCGAATTGCGCCAGCGACTTTCGGCGGGTTGGCGGCGCGGCCTATTTCCGCGCAACGTGCCATTGCAGCGGCGCGCCACGGCACGATGCCCCCACCACGCGCCGTCTGCACGCCGGCCCAGGCCAGCACGCTGCAGCGATCAGAGAATCGGCACCAGGCCCGCACCGAACGCGGTCAGCATGCGTACCAGCAGCCATTTCGGCCCGACGTTGACCTCGGGGAAATCGCCCACCGCCACATAGCACTGCCGGAACTGCGGGTCCTGTCGCTTGAGCGGGAACGGGCAGCCCGGGCCGGGCTGGAACTCGTAGTTGGTCGCATAACGCCAGGGCCAGAAATCCAGCACCGGCAAGGCTTCCGACACCTTGCCCACGCTGTAGTTCAATCCGCTGAACAGCGGCGGTTTTTCGCGCGGAGCCACCGTCCAGGCATTCTCCGGGCTCATGTCGCGCTCGATGCTGGCCGCCAGCGCCTGCGCAAAGCGCACATCGTCGATGACGACCGCGGCCTCGGTGTTGTAGTTCTCGCTGCGCGGATCGAAGTTGTGCGTGCCGATCACCCCGATGCGGCGGTCCACCACCAGCGATTTGGCGTGCAGCCCCATGCGCGCACCGGCGCGGGTCACCGGCAGCGGTTTGTTGACCGCGCGGGTGCCCAGGAACGAAGGCCGCGTTTCGGTGCGCAACACGCGGCGATCGACTTCGCTGCCGCCGGGTGCACGGCCACCCCCACTGCTGCCGCGAATCACGCTTCCGGCACCTGTGCGCCCGTCCCCGCCGCTGCTGCCCCGCATCGCATTGCCGGCCGCGCTGCCGCCGATCAACCGGTTGTCGCGGTTGTCGCGGCTGTCCTCGTTGATCTCGGAGGTGGGGTTGAGCGGATCCGGCACCAGGTTGGCGTAGTCCACCGGCGCATCCAGCGGGAATGGCTTGAACTCGTACACGTTGAAGCCCAGCTCGCGCAGGTTGCGCCGTTTGAACTTGTACGAGAGCGCGTACACGATGGGGTTGTCGGTGGCGGCCAGGCTATTGCTCGACACCACGACGCGCGGCGGCTGCGGGCGTTTGCGCAGATCGCGGAAGATGGCCTGGGCCTCGTCGGACAACACCAGGTACGGCGTCTGCAGCAGTACTTCCTGCTGCGCATTGGCGATCAGGCCATCGAGCTCCGGCGCGGTGGACACCGCCTTTGCGCCATGTTCCTTGCGGTGCTTTTGCGGAAGGTCGGCCACGTACAGCACGCGCTGCACCGGCATGGCCGGGGTCACGAAGGCGTCGCGTATGAACTGCGCGTCGCCTGCCTCGCGATCGACCCGCGCCACCCGCTCCGGGCGCCGGAACTGTGCCGGCGGCATCTGCGGGGCGCCCTGCTCCAGCAACAGCCGGCCGACATCGTTCAGGCGCTCGGCCGGAATGCTGCGCCGCGCGCGCCAGAACGCATCGAAATTGGCCGCCATCGCGCGCACTTCCGGCCCGGCGAGAATCACGTCGCGGTCGCGGAAGTTGTACTCGCTGTCCCAGTCGTAATAGTCGTCCTGGTAATTGCGCCCGCCGACCACGCCGAGCACGTCGTCCACCACCAGCAGCTTGTTGTGCATGCGCTGGTTGAAGCGACGGAAACAGCACAGCACGCTGCCGGCATAGTCGAAGTAGTTGAGCTTGACCTTGCCGAAGGTGGGGTTGTAGATGCGCAGTTGCAGGTTGTCGTGGCTGCTGGCGAGTGCGCCCAGGATCTGCAAATCGGCGATCGCCGACAGCTGGTCGATCAGGATGCGCACCTTGACGCCGCGGCGGGCGGCGTCGGTCAGCGCGTCCAGCACCATGCGCGCGCTGTCGTCCTTGTCGAAGATATAGGTCTGCAGGTCGATGCTGCGGGTGGCGCTGCGGATCAGGTTAAGCCGCGCCACCAGCGATTCCTCGCCATGGTCGAGGATGGTGGCGTAATGCCGTGGCGCGGCCGGCGTGGAGGCGGTGATGGCCTGCCCGCCCAGCGCGCGCAAGGGCGAAGGCTGGGCGCAACGGTTGGCCTGGGTGCAATCCACCACCGTGCTGCGCGCGCCAGCGGCAACACCGGCCGCGCGGTTGCGTTCGGTTTGCGACAGGCCGGCGCATCCGGTGCCGAGCAACAGGGTTGCCAGCACCAAGACCCTCAACAGGAACCTCACGGGCGCCGCGCCTCCTGCAGCCGCCCACGCAGAATGAACGTCACCCTGTCGCCCAGGGCCATCTGCCACGCATTCATTCCGTAACGTCCACGCAGGACCGTACCTCGGCTGATCACGTCGCAATCATAGCCCGGCCGTGCGCATTCAGCTGGCGCCACATGCAGGGTCTCGATGTGGGTGATTCCGCGGATGGTCAGGTTGCCGGTGATGTCGCCGCCCTGGTTGACCACCTCTTCGGCATAGGGGAGCGACTCGAATTCCACCACCGGGTAACGCGCCACGTTGAAGAAATCCTCGCCGCGCATCCAGCTGGTGTAGCGGTCCTTGCCGGGAATCTCCACCTGGGTGGCGTCCAGGCGGAAGCGCACCTGCAGTCGCCGGTCCGGCAACTCCACCAGTTCACCGCGAAACCGTGGGAAAAAGCCCTCGATCTTCATCCCGAAGCGGGTCTTGATCTCGAACCCGAAGCGCGACTGCGCCGGGTCGATGGTGTGCACCTTCTGCTGTGCAAGGCAGGGCAGCGCGACCCAGAGCGCGAGCCAGGCGAACCAGCGCAGCGACGATGTCACGGATCAAGGCCACCAGAAGGCGGTCAGGCGGGCGATGCCCGGCTCGATGGTGGCATCCAGCGGCAGGGCCAGCAGGGCGATCGAGGCGGTCGGCATGCCGCGGTAATCGCCGGTCTGCCCACTGTGCATCAACGCGGCCAACCGCTCCAGGCCCGGGTTGTGGCCCACCAGCAGCAGCCGCTCGGCCTCGCGATGTTCGTCCACCAGGCTGGCCAGGGTGCCGGGCGTGGCCTCGTAGATGCGTTCGTCCAGCCGTTGTTCGATATAGCCGGTGAGCTCGAGGACCGCTTCCAGGGTCTCGCGGGCACGCCGCGCCGGCGAACACAGCACCCGGTCGGGCACCAACCGCTGCTCGCGCAGCCAGCGCCCGGCCGATTCGGCCTCGGCGATGCCGTGCGGCGACAACGGGCGGTCGAAATCGGCCTGGCCGGTGTCGGCCGGTTCGGCGTGGGCGTGTCGCAACAAGATCAATTCGCGCATGGGAACTTTCCGGTTAGGACTTCTTGAGCCACTTCAACAGCGGCTCCCAGTCCTGTTGATGGTCGCGCACCTGCGCCGAGCGGTAATCGAACAAGCTGCGCCCCAGCCCGGCCATGACCACATAGGCCTGGGTGTCGCGCAATTGGGTCACCAGCGGATAGGGCCAGGTGCCGATCATCTCGGCGGCCTGCTGCGAGGTCTGGGTCCAGGGACGTGCACGGTTGAGCACCAGGCCCACCGGCAGCTTGCGCTGATGCACGCGCGGCACCTTGGCGAGCGTATTGAGAAAGCCCACAACCGCTTCGATGTCCAGCGCCGAGGACAGCACCGGCACCACGATGGCGTCGACATGGTCCAGGAAACCGCTCAGGTCGTCGGCCATGGCGCCGGCCGGGGCATCGATGATCAGCTGGTCGGTGCCATCGGGCACCGCGGCCTGCCAGTTACGGCGCTTGGTGGCATCGATCGGCAGCACCGCACTTTCGAGACTGGCGCGACGCTGCGCCCAGCGGGTGGACGAACCTTGCGGATCGGCATCTGCCAGCACGGTACGCTGGCCCTGCAACGCCGCGTGTGCGGCCAGATTGGTGGCGATCGTGGTCTTGCCGACGCCGCCTTTGGAGGCGGCCACCAGGACTGTCTTCATGCACGCCTCGCTTCCGGGAGCAAGCCGGCAGCGTACACCGCAGCTGGGTGAGGAAGTAGTCGAAAGGCGTTAAACGTCGAACGGCGGGAGGTGTCGCAACGCAGCATCGCTCGCCGGCAAGGTAGCCGACGCAGGCATACGGCGGCCAGCAGGTTATCTGGACTACTGGACCGCTGCGCTCGGCTGCCACTGCGCAGGCGGCTGCGTTGCAAGGCCTTGACGCTGCACCAGCGCGCGCAATGCAGGCACCTCGCCTTGCGACAGGAGGGCGTCCAGATCGATGGCTTGGTCGGTGGCCGTGGGCGCGCGGCGTTGGTATTGCTGCTGCAGCCACTCCAGCTCTCGCAGCCGCGCCTGCCAGCGCGTGGCGTCGGCACCGCTGCTCAATGCGGCCATGCGCCTGGCGCCGACCATGGCCGTCAGCATGGTGGACTCGTCATTGGCCACGCTGTTGAACACTGCCATGCATTCGTCGCGCAATGCGGGCGTCGCGACATTGGAAGTGCAGCGGCGCACCACATCGCCTAACACGGGAAGTGCATGTGCAGACCAGGCGCCCATCACGAACATCGCGGCCATGCCCGCGCCGGTGGAAGGCAGGCCTTGCGCGTCGAGTTGCGAGCGCAAGCTGACCGAGGTCAGCGATGGCCATTGCACGCCGTCGTAGGTGGGATGCAGGGCCTTGCCAAGTTCCAGCGCGCCGCTGTCGAAATGATCCGCCTGCACCGCGGCCTGCCAGGCGCGTTCGGCACCCGGCTGATCGCCACGACGCATTGCAGCGGCGTAGGCCCGCAGGTGTACATCCGCATTGCCGGCATCGGCCTGCTCCAGGAAGGCAAGCGCTGCGTCTGGATCGCAGCGCAATCCGGGCGCGCAACCGACTGCTTCCATCCGCGCCACCATCGGGTCGCGCGGCCGCGCGTCCAGGGCGCGCTGCAGCCAGACGCGCTGGATGGGCGCGTAGCCTCCCTCCGCGGCGGGCGCGGTGTCGTCGTGCTCGGAATCGGCCCACAACAGACCGGCCAGATACAGCTGCCTGGGATCACCGCTGGCCGCCATGCTGCGCAGGCGTGCCTGCATGGTCTGGCCGACCTGCTGCGCCCAGTGATCCACGACGGGGTCATTTGCCGGAGCCGGTAAATTGGAGGACGGCACCGAGGCGGCATGTGCCATGCAGACGCTACCAATCCAAAGCAGCGTACTGCCGATCACGCGATATCCGTACATGTGTTGCTCCCGTCCATGTGATGGTGCACGTTGTTGAGATCAGCATTTCATAAGGGTTGAACCGCATCAAGCCACCAGCTGCGCCAGCAACCAGGCCCACGCGGGCAGCGTAAGCAACGACAGCAGGATGCTGTAGCCCACCATCGCCGCCGCCAGCCTGGGGGCCAGGCGATGCGAGATGGCCAACGCGGCGGCGGTGATCATGGTGGGCATGGCCGATTCGAGCACATTGGTCTGCAGCAGCAGGCCGCGCAGGCCCAGCGCCCAGGACAACGGCAGCGCCAGGACCGGCATCACCGCCAGCTTGAACACCAGGCCGACCGCCAGTGGCTTGAGTTCGTCGGCAGGCAGACGCAACTGCAGCGAGAAGCCGACCGCCAGCATGACCAGCGGCAGCATGGCATCGGCCAGGCTCTTGAGCCCGGAGCCGATCCAGGCCGGCGGCTGCTCGGGCATCAACGTCAGCGCGAACAGCAGCGCCCACAGCGGCGGGAACTTCAGCACCCGGGTCAGGATGGTCCTGGCGGTCGGCGGGGTGTCGCCGCTGTAGCGCGCCAGCACGTACAGCCCGAAGGTGGACAGCAGCACGAAGGTGCCGAACTGGTCGTAGACCACCGCATACGGCAAGGCCTGATCGCCAAGCAATGCGCGCACCATCGGAAACCCGATGAAACTGGAATTGGTGAACACCACGCACATCAGCAACGCGGCGTAGTCGGCACGGCCCAGTCGCAGCAGGCGGCTGCAAGCCCACAGCAGCGGCACGATGATCGCGGTGAGCAGCCACGGCGTGGCGATCACCCCGCCCAGCGAGGCGTCCAGGTGCAGGCGCGGCACGTAGGTCAGCACCGAGGCGGGCAGGCAGATGTACAACACAACGCGATTGAGCACGTCGGCGCTGTTGTCGGGCAGCACCCGCAGACGGGCGAACAGCAAGCCAAGGCCCAGCATCGCCAGGATCAACGCAAAGGCATCCACCGCCATGCAGGGTCAGGTCCAATGGAAACAGAGGCACAGGATCGCATGACGCAGCGCGGGCGTCGGCAGAACGCTGGCGTGGGGCGCGCTGACGCGAGGCGCGGCACGCAATTCGGTCATCTGGTCTATCCCGAAGTCGGCATCCCGCATGAGCCCTGACGTGACGTACTTGCGGCGTGTCCCGCGAGGCGGGCGGGCAAGGGAAGTGCAGCAATGCCGCAGCGTCGAGGGCGCGGTGCCCTCACCGCTCGCGGGACACGCCGCAAGTACGTCCCTGTAGTCTCGGTGGCGGCATCCATGCCGCCACACGGTCCCGCAATCGGCGAGGACACCACGCCAGACAGTTGGCTGGTGGTTTTGTTGAAGAGCAAAGACACCGCATCGCCAACTTTCCAGTCGCTATTGAGATCCTTGCAGACCGACCATCTCGACTGGCCCTTGCCCGCCCACCGTCGCGGGACCTTGAGCGGCATGGATGCCGCGCCAGAGCTCACATGGACGTACTTGCAGCGTGTCCCGCGATGGTGCGCGGGCAAGGGCCCTGCAGCAAATCGGCCCGGTGCACGGCCCGCTGCGCGGCACTCCCGCAGCGGCGCGAAGCGCTTACGGGAACGCGGGCGGGTTGGCCTGCCAGGCCGCGAAGACCTCGGCCAGGGTGGCGCGCTCTGCCTCGCGCCAGTCCGGCAGCAGGCTGGCGTAGCTGGCGGTACTGCTCCAGCGATCGGGCCAGGTGCGCACGGCGGCGGCATACCACTCGGTAGCCTCCTGCTTGCGCCCGGCGCGCCACAGGGCCAGCGCGGCCGTCACGGGCAGCCACTCCGGCGTGGCCGGGCGGCCATTGGCCAGGTTGGCCCACTGCTGCAGCGCCTTGTCGGGCTTGTCGGCGCGCAGCAGGTCCCAGCCGTAATTCCAGGTAATCGCGCGGTATTGCTGGCTGCCGTTGGACACCAGTGCCAGCGCGCCCTGGTATAGCTCATCACCCAGTTGCGTGCGCCCGCCCGCATAGGCCAGCGAGGCCAGCTGGGCGCGCGGTTCGGCCGCGCGTGCGTCACGTTGCACCATTGCGGCCAGGCGGTCGACCACGGCATCGCCCTGCCCCTGCACCGCGACCACCGCCTTGGTGGTGCTGCGGTCTTCGTCGAAATAGAACTCCTTGGGCTTGGGCAGGCTCTGTGCCTGCGCCAACGACCACACGCCCCCGAGCAGGGCCAAGGCGGCCCATGCGTATTTCCTTTTCACTGTGTTTTCCCCTGACAGCAAACGACCCCTTCCCGTCCCCATCCTAACCGCAGCGCGACGGCTGCGCATCCGCATGCGGACGGGCGCGTGAAAGCTGACTGTTACACTTTGCGCCGCCGTTTTGGAATCCGTCGGGCGGATCATCTGGTTTCAGATGACCTGCACCGGGTCCCAGCCACCCTTTCCGGGCACGCCATGACCAGTACCGCTGCACTTTCTTCTCCCGACTCTGCCAATACGCCGGAGCTCGGCCGGGTGGATGCGGACTACACGCTGGACCACAAATACACGCGCACCGACGGGCGCATCTATCTGTCCGGCGTGCAGGCGCTGGTGCGGCTGCCGTTGCTGCAGCGCCTGCGCGACGAGGCTGCCGGCCTGGACACCGCCGGCTTCATCAGCGGCTACCGCGGCAGCCCCTTGGGCGGGCTGGACCTGGAGCTGTGGCGCGCGCGCAAGCATCTGGACGCGGCCCGGGTGACCTTCACCCCCGGCCTGAACGAGGACCTGGCCGCCACCATGGTGTGGGGCACCCAGCAGACCAACCTGTTCCCCGGCGCCAAGGTGCAGGGCGTCTACGGCATGTGGTACGGCAAGGGCCCGGGCGTGGACCGCAGCGGCGACGTGTTCAAGCACGGCAATGCCGCCGGCACCTCGCCCTTTGGCGGCGTGCTGGCGCTGGCCGCCGACGACCACGCCTGCCGCAGCTCGACCCTGCCGCATGGCTCGGAAGACGAGTTCGTCAGCGCGATGATGCCCATCCTCAACCCGGCCGGGGTGCAGGACATCCTGGACATGGGTCTGCTGGGCTGGGCGATGAGCCGCTACACCGGGCGCTGGATCGGCTTCAAGACGATTGCCGAAACGGTGGAATCGTCCGCCTCGGTGGACGTGGCCCCATTCGCACGCACGATCGTGCTGCCGGAGGACTTTGCGCTGCCGCCGGGCGGGTTGAGCATCCGCTGGCCGGACCCGCCGGTGGATCAGGAAATGCGCCTGCACCGCTATGCGGTGGCCGCGGCGCAGGCCTTTGCGCGGGCCAACCGGATCGACCGCATCGTGCTGGATTCGCCACGCGCGCGGCTGGGTATCGTCACCACCGGCAAGAGCTACCTGGACGTGCTGCAGGCGCTGGAATACCTGGGCCTGGATGCGCAGGCCTGCGCGCAGATCGGCATCCGCGTGTACAAGGTCGGCATGACCTGGCCGCTGGAGCCGGTGGGCATCAGCGCGTTTGCGCGCGGGCTCGAAGACATCGTGGTGGTGGAAGAGAAAAAGGCCTTCATCGAGCGCCAGATGAAGGAGCTGTTCTACAACTGGCCGGCCAGTGCAGGGGCGCGGCCGAGCATCGTCGGCAAGTACGACGAGCAGGGCGCGTGGATCCTGCCGTCCACCGGCGAGTTGACCCCGGCCACGATTGCCGCGGTGATCGGCAGACGTATCCAGCGGTTCGGCTTGCCGTCGAGCACATTCGCCGACGCGATCGAACAGCGGCTGCGCTGGATGGAGACCAAGGAAGCGGAGATGGCCTTGCCGCGCGCGCAGTTCCCGCGCGTGCCGCATTACTGCTCCGGCTGCCCGCACAACACCTCCACGGTGGTGCCGGAAGGCTCGCGCGCGCTCGGCGGCATCGGTTGCCATTACATGGTGACGTGGATGAATCGTGCCACCGACACCTTCACCCACATGGGCGGCGAAGGCGTGACCTGGTCGGGGCAGGCGCCGTTCACCGACACGCCGCACGTGTTCCAGAACCTGGGCGATGGCACGTATTTCCACAGCGGCTCGCTGGCGATCAGGCAGTCGGTGGCCACCGGCGTCAACATCACCTACAAGATCCTCTACAACGACGCGGTGGCCATGACCGGTGGCCAGCCGGTGGACGGCACGCTCACCGTGCCGGACATCGCGCATCAGCTGCGCGCCGAAGGCATCCACGAGATCGCCATCGTCAGCGACGATATCGGCAAGTGGACGCGGCGGCGCGATCTGTTTCCTGCCGAGGTCGCGTTTCACGATCGTGGCGAACTGGATGCGGTGCAGCAGCATCTGCGCACGGTCAAGGGTGTGTCGATCCTGATCTTCGACCAGACCTGCGCCACCGAAAAACGCCGCCGCCGCAAGCGCGGCAAGCTGATCGACCCGCCCAAGCGCGTCATGATCAATTCGCTGGTGTGCGAAGGCTGCGGCGATTGTGGCGAGAAGAGTTTTTGCGTGTCGGTGCTGCCGAAGGACACCGAATTCGGGCGCAAGCGCGAGATCGACCAGTCCAACTGCAACAAGGACTATTCCTGCGTGTCGGGCTTTTGCCCGAGCTTTGTCACCGTGCATGGCGGTGCGCCGCGCAAGGGCAAACAGCGCGATGCCAGCGCGCTGCTGGACAGCCTGCCCTCGCCACCACAACGCACCACGCTGGAGCGGCCCTGGAACATCCTGATCACCGGCGTCGGTGGCACCGGGGTGGTCACCATCGGCGCACTGCTGGGCATGGCCGGGCATCTGGAAGGCAAGGGCGCCACCGTGCTGGACCAGACCGGCCTGGCGCAAAAGGGCGGCGCGGTCACCACGCATATCCGCATTGCACGCACCCCCGCCGACATCCATGCCGTGCGTATCGCTGCGGGCGAAGCCGACCTGGTGCTGGGCTGCGACATGGTGGTGGTCAACGATTATTGGGCGCTGTCCAAGGTGCGCGATGGGCGCACCCAGGTGGTGCTCAACACCTACGAAGCGATGCCGGGCAGCTTCACCACGCAGCCGGATCTGCAATTTCCGGCCGCCGAGATCATCGCCGGCGTGCGCACTGCGCTTGGCGGGCAGGAGCCGTTGTTGCTGGATGCCACGCAACTGGCCACTGCGCTGCTGGGCGATGCGATCGCCAGCAACCTGTTCGTGCTGGGCTACGCGTGGCAACACGGGCTGGTGCCGTTGTCGCATGCGGCGCTGATGCGCGCGATCGAACTCAATGGCGCGGCCGTTGCGATGAACCAGCAGGCCTTTGCGTGGGGCCGGCTGGCGGCGGTGGATCTGCCGGCCGTGCGTCGTGCAGCAGGCCTGGGCACCACGGACGCACCTGCGCACCTGCACGGCGACACGCCGGCCGCACGCGCACCGGGCAGTTGGGAAGAACACGATCTCAGCGGTGCCAGCGCACCGCGTGCACTGGCGCAGACCGATGGCAGCACGCTGCATGGCGGTGCCGATGCACCGGCACATCCGCTCGATGACGAGCAGCTGGCGCAATCGCTGGACGAGGCCATCGCGCGCCGCGTCGCATTCCTCACCGACTATCAGGACGCTGCCTATGCACAGCGCTATCGCACGTTGGTGGAGCGCGTGCGCACGCACGAAACCCAACGTGCGCCGGGCAGCAGCGCCTTGACCGAAGCGGTGGCGCGCTACGCATTCAAGCTGATGGCCTACAAGGACGAGTACGAAGTGGCGCGACTGTACACGCGCGGCGATTTCCAGCGCCGGCTGCAACAGCAGTTCGAAGGCGACTACACGCTGCGCTTTCACCTGGCGCCGCCGTTGCTGGCCAAGAAGGATGCCAACGGAAACCTGCTCAAGCGCGAATACGGGCCATGGATGTTCACCGCCTTCAAGCTGCTGGCACGATTGAAGTTCCTGCGTGGCGGCAAGTTCGACGTGTTCGGCTACAGCGAAGAACGACGTGGCGAGCGTCGGCTGATTGCCGATTACAGCGCAACCATCGACATGCTGCTGGAGCGGCTGGATGCCGATAACGTCGGTCTTGCAGCGCAGATCGCCAGCATTCCAGAACACATTCGCGGCTATGGCCACGTCAAGCATGCGCACCTGCAGGAAGCCAAGGCGCGTGAAGCCGCGCTGCTGGCGCAGTGGCGTAATCCTAAGGTGTTACATGTGGTGCAGGCGGCTTGATATCACCGAACGATGACATTTCTCCTATGTCACCGTTCGGTGACTCCAAGCAGGCGCCGTCTGATTTCAGCTTAAATGTAAGCGATCGCCGACATTGCGTCAGTGTCGTCGATCGCTTACATTTGTCTTCATGGAGACCGTGCGCACCCCTTCCGATATAGGCAACGTCGTTCGCGCAAGGCGCAAGTACCTTGGCTGGGATCAGGCTCGCCTTGCCAGGGAGATCGGTGTGAGCCGACAGTGGATCGTCGACATCGAGAAGGGCAAGCCGCGCGCCGAGCTGCAATTGATCCTAAGGGCGCTGCGCGTTCTGGGATTGCAGCTAGCGCTGAGCCCGGACTCCGTTCAGGCGCAGGAGCGCGAGATGCTCAATCCCATCCCCGCCGCATCGATCAATCTTGATGCAATCCTTGAACGTAACCGCGGCAACCTGCCGTCAGGCACCGGCATTTCTCATCCATCGAACAGCGCCACTCCCAGGTCGTTCTCAGCCCTGTCGCAACAAGCATTCAAAACCTCGTACTCGACTATCGATACATTCCAGAAGCGGCATCCTGCACACGGGGTCTTGAAAAAGCAGTTTTCGGTGCTCGATGAACCGAAGGTCGGTAATACGGCAAAAAAATCCGCCATCACGTCCGCCTCGAAGAAGAAGGACGATCAATGAGGCTATTGACGTTGATTGGAGACCAAGTGATCGGTCATCTGAGCTCCGACGCGCATGGCCGCCCGCTATTTGCCTACACACGCGATTGGCAACAATCGAAGAACGCGCTACCGCTTTCATTGAATCTTCCCCTCAGCCGGGAAGATCACCCAACTGCGGCCGTTGGTGCGGTGTTGTGGGGCTTGCTGCCTGACAACGAAACTACATTGCAAAGCTGGGCATCCAGATTTCAGGTTTCGCCGCGCAACCCACTCGCCCTGTTGTCGCACGTCGGTGAGGACTGTGCCGGCGCGGTGCAATTCATAACCGAAGACCGGCTCGAGGACGTGCTGTCCGGCGCCAGCGATAGCATCGAAGTTCTGACGGATGCCGAACTGGAAACGCGCCTGCGCAGACTGCGTCGCGACGTTGGCGCAGCACGTCAGGTCGATGACGTCGGTCAGTTCAGCCTGGCCGGCGCGCAGGCGAAGATTGCCTTGCTGCACGATGGTCGGCAGTGGGCCATCCCGGCCGGACGCATCCCGACCACACACATCCTCAAACCGCCTAGCGGCGAATACGACGGGTTCGTCGAGAACGAACTGTTCTGCCTACGCTTGGCGCGCAGCATCGGGCTACCGACTGCGGCCTGCCAGGCGCTGCGCTTCGGCGAGGAGACCGCCATTTGCGTCGAGCGCTACGACCGTCTCCATATCGAAGGAACACTGCTGCGCATCCACCAGGAAGATATCTGCCAGGCGCTGGGAGTGATGCCGCACATCAAGTATCAGAACCAGGGCGGCCCTGGAGTGGAGGCGATGTCGCAGCTATTGTGGACGCACTCATCGCAACCGCGGCAAGACGTCGAAACCTTGTTCCAGGCCCTGGTCTTCAATTACCTGATCGGCGGCACCGATGCGCATGCGAAAAACTATTCACTGCTGCTCGGCGAGGGTAGGCAGGTTCGCCTGGCGCCGCTATACGACATTTCCAGCGCTCTGCCGTATCCCCAGCTGCAGCGACGTCGGATCAAACTGGCAATGAAGATGGGCAGCCATTATCGCTGGTGGGACATCCGTCCAAGCGACTGGATACAGGTCGCCAGCACATTGCGCCTGGATGCATCTGATTGCCTTGCATGGATGCGCGGGGCCGTTAGCGACATGCCCGATCGAGCGCAAGAACTCCTTGCCTCGCTTGCGCGAGAAGACGTCACGCACCCGATCCTGGATGCTCTGGTGGAGGAAATCGCCAACGCATGCAGCCGTATGCGCAAGCTGTTGCAGCAGGACTAATTGGTTTAATACCGTTACACACGGCAGCTGGCGCATCCAATCAATGGGACCTCATTCAAATTGCAGCCCGCGCATCAAGCGGATCGGCCCGCGTACGCCGGGCAGCTGCACGGTTCTGCCTTGCTGGGTGACACGGACGACGCCGGCCTCTGCGGCCGCCGCCGCTACCGCGCGCACCTGCGGCATCAGGGTGCGCCACACAGACGCATCATCGCTCAGTGCGCGCGCAACCTCTGATGGGCAGATCGATTGCTCGGGCTGCCGTTGCGTGAGCAAGTGCCGAATCAGCGCGGCAATCTGTGCGTCATCGGGCGGTTGCACGCCTGCACCGCGTCATTACAGGGGACGCAGCAGGCGCAGGCCGAACCAGTCCTTGGCGTCGTTCCAGCCGTGCGTGACCTTGAGCCCCGCCGCGGCGGCCAGCTCGGCAAAGCGCGCGTCGGTGTATTTGTAGCTGTATTCGACCTGCATCGCCTCGCCCTCGGCAAACGCGATGTCCTGGCCGCCGACCTGCACGCGTTGCGCGCGTTGGCTGATCAGGAAGGTTTCGATGCGGCCGCGCTCGCGCGCATACACCGCATGGTGGCGAAAGCCGCCCAGATCGAAGTCGCTGCCGATCTCGCGGTTGAGGCGCGCCAGCAGGTTCAAGGTGAATTCGGCGGTGACCCCGGCCGCATCGTTGTAGGCGGCTTCGATCAGGCTGGCGTCCTTGTCCAGGTCGATGCCGATCAGTGCGCAGCCGTCGCTGCCCATGGTCTGGCGCATGGCATCCATCAACGCAACCGCCGCAGTGTCGGTGAAATTGCCCAGCGTCGAGCCGGGGAAGAACACCACGTGGCGACGCGCCGGGCGCTGTGCGTCAGGCAGACGCAGCGGCTTGGTGAAGTCGGTGCAGACCGGCAGCATCTGGATCTGTGGAAACTGCTGGGCCAGCCGCGCGGTGCTGTCCAGCAGCGCGGTGCGCGAGATTTCCAGCGGCGTGTAGGCCACCACATCGCGCAGGCCCTGCAGCAGCAGCTCGGTCTTGCGCCCGCTACCACTGCCGTATTCCACCACATGCACACCGGGGCCGATTGCCTGCGCGATCGAGGCCATGCTGGCCTCCAGCAGGCCCAGCTCGGTGCTGGTGAGGTAATACTCCGGCTGCCGGGTGATGGCTTCGAACAGCTCCGACCCGCGGGCGTCGTAAAAATACTTCGACGGCAGCGTCTTGGGCGTCTGCGACAGACCGGCCAGGGCATCGGCAGTGATGTCGTCCGGCTGCGGGCGCAGATCGGTCAGCGCGGCATGGGCGCGTTGCATGGCATGGGCGGCGGCGTTCAAGGCAGATCCTTGGCAAGGCGCACGCCGGCAAATTGCCAGCGCGCATCGGAGGGGAAGAAGTTGCGGTAACTGGCGCGCATATGGCTTGCCGGCGTGGCACAACTGCCGCCGCGCAACACCCATTGGGCGTTCATGAACTTGCCGTTGTATTCGCCCAGCGAACCAGGCCACGGCGCAAAGCCCGGATACGGCAGATACGCGCTGCCGGTCCATTCCCAGACATCGCCGAACAGTTGCTGCAACCCGGTATCCACGGCTTCGGCGCCCCGTGGGTGCAGCGCATCACCGTCGACAAAATTGCCCTGCACCGGCACGCCGGTCGCGGCCTGTTCCCATTCGGCTTCGGTGGGAAGGCGCGCGCCGGCCCAGCGCGCGAAGGCATCGGCTTCGAACAGGCTCAGATGACAGACCGGCGCATGCGGATCGCGCACGCGCCAGCCATCCAGGGTGAACTCGCGCCCGTCCGCGTCCCAGTACAGCGGGTGCTGCCAGCCTTGCGCCTGCACCATGGCCCAGCCATCGCTGAGCCATGCGCCGGCACTGCGGTAGCCACCGGCGTCGATGAATTCCTGGAATTCGGCGTTGGTCACGACCCGATGCGCCAGCGCATGCGCGCCCACCAGCACGCGGTGACGCGGCGATTCGTTGTCGTAGGCAAAGCTGTCGCAGTGCGGCCATGCGGCAGCGCCGATCTCGATGATCTGCTCGTCGCGCGCGTGCCAGCGCAGCGCACTGGCAATGGCGGCAGGCGGTGCCGGCGCATTGCGGTAGGCCGGCTGCAGCGGGTTGCTCCAGAGCGCGTGCTTGATGTCGGTCAGCAGCAATTCCTGATGCTGCTGCTCGTGCTGGATGCCCAACTGCACGATGGTGCAGGCCTGCGCGTCCAGCCGTCCCTCCTGCAGGCGTTGCTGCATGTGCCCGTCGACGGCCGCACGGTAGTCGCGCACCTGCTGCAGCGACGGGCGTGACAACACGCCGCGACGCGCGCGCACGTGCATCGGGCCAACGCTCTGGTAGTAGCTGTTGAACAGGAAATCCCATGCCGGGTCGAACACGCGATACGCCGGGTCGGCCTGCAGCACGAAGCGTTCGAAGAACCAGGTGGTATGGGCCAGATGCCATTTGCTGGGGCTGGCATCGGGCATGCTCTGCACCATCGCATCTTCGGCGCTCAACGGTGCGGCAAGGCGATCGCTCAACGCGCGAGTCTGCGCATAGCGTTCCAGCAGGGACAACTGCTGTTGCTGGCGATCGACCAGCAGGGGTGAGGTTGCAGACATCGCCGTATGCTTGGTCAGCGCCCGTGAACGCGCCGTGTCGGCGGCATGGCAGCCAGCGGTAAGCTGTTGGCATGCCGACGTCTTCGCTGTCCAGTTCGTTCCCCGCCCCCTTCGATTGGGCGCACCGCCAACAGGCGTTTGCGCTGCCCGATGAGGTCATCTATCTGGACGCTGCCTCTCGCGGGCCACTGCTGCGTGCGGTGCAGGGCATTGCCCATGAGGCCGTCGAGGCGATGGCCACGCCGTGGCGGTTGCCGTTTGATACGTGGGTGCGGGACATCGAGCAGCTGCGTGGGTTGGCTGCGCAAGTGTTCGATGGCGATGCCGACGCGGTGGCGATGCTGCCATCGGCCGCGCATGGGCTGGCAACGGCCGCACGCAATCTGCCGTTGCAGCGCGGTGAAGCGGTGCTGGTGCTGGACGGGCAGTTTCCGTCCAACCTGCTGATCTGGCAGCGGCGGTGCAGCGAGGTCGGTGCGCACCTCGTGGCGGTGCCGACCAACAGCGGCGCCGACCTGAGCGAGGCGGTGCTGCAGACCATCGAGCGCACACCGGCGCTGCGCATCGCGAGCCTGCCGCATGCGTACTGGCTGGACGGACGGCAACTGGACCTGGACCGCATCAGCGCGGCGGTGCATGCACGCGGTGCGGCGCTGGTGCTGGACGTCAGCCAGAGCCTGGGCGTGTTGCCGACCGATCTGCCGCGCTGGCGGCCGGCGTTCGTGGTCAGCGTCGGCCACAAGTGGCTGCTGGGGCCGATGGGTCTGGCGTGGCTGTGGGTGGCAGCGCCGTGGCGCGTCGATGGGGTGCCGATCGAGGAGCACTGGATCGGCCGCGATGCCGGCAGCAGTTGGGAATTCCCCATCGCGCAGGCACCGCACTACCGCGAGGGAGCACGTCGCTTCGATGCCGGCGGGGTGGCCGACCCGTTGAGGATCGCGATGGCCACCGCCGCCTTGCAGCAAGTGCTTGCCTGGCAACCTGCGCGAATCGCCGCGGCGCTTGGCGCGCTCACCGCGCAGTGGGACGCGGCCCTGCAGGCACGCGGTCTGGGCAGCTGGTCCACGCCCGCGCATGCGCCGCACCTGACCGCCCTGCAGCCGCCGGCACACCGGCTGGAGGCCGTGGCAACGACCGTTGGCGAACGCGGGGCGATCTGCACGCAGCGGCACGGACGCCTGCGTATCGCACCGCACCTGAGCGTCACCGGTGAGGCGCTGTCAGGTCTCATCGCAGCGCTGCCAGAGGCATGAAGCCGCGCCTGTAGGAGCGGACCCGGCCGCGACGGGCGTTACCGAGCGTTGTCAGGCATTAACGGGATAAAGCCGTGTATCGGTAACGCCCCGTCGCGGCCGGGTCCGCTCCTACACGTTCAGGCACGGCTGATGCGCAAACCACGCGGGGTGACCCAGCGTTCCAGCCCCTCGAACAGCGCCTGCACGATCAGCGCAAGCACCGCCGCAGGGATCGCGCCTTCCAGAATCAGGCCGATGTCGTCCAGACGGATGCCGGTGAGGATCGGCTGGCCATAGCCACCGGCACCGATCAAGGCACCCAGCGTGGCGGTGCCCACGTTGATCACCGCGGCGGTCTGGATGCCGGCCACGATCGTGCGGCGCGCCAGCGGCAACTCCACCCGCCACAGGCGCGTCCACGCAGGCACGCCGATCGCTTCGGCGGTCTGGCGCAGCTCGCGTGGGATCGAGGTCAGCCCGGCGTAGGTGTTGCGCACGATCGGCAGCAGGCTATACAGAAACAACGCCGCAATCGCCGGTTTCGCGCCGATGCCGAACAGCGGGATCATGAACACGAACACGGCCAATGACGGCAGCGTCTGCAGCACGCCGGTCAACGACAGCACCCACTGGCCCAGACGCGGCCGCCGTGCGGCCAGCACGCCCAGCGGCAAGGCGATCAGCAGCGCCAAGCCCAGCGAAACGCCGACCAATGCCAGATGGTCGCGCGTGTGACGCAACAATCGACTGAAACGCGAATCGGCTTGCGTGGCCGGCGCCACGCCCAGCCACTGCGCCGCAACCGCCGCCTCGCCTTGGCGCTCCAGCTTCACCTGTGCGTTGAGCCGCTGCATGGTGGCTTCGTCGATACGCCCCTGCAGGCCCTGCAGCGCCTTGAGCATTGCCGGTGCGCGCTGTGCCAGATCCTTGCGATACAGAAAGACCGCCTGGTACTCCGGGAAGTAATGGCGGTCGTCGCGCAGCACCTGCAGCCGGTAATACGGAATCTCCGCATCGGTGCTGTACAGATCGGTGACCTCGATCGCTGCGCTCTGCAGTGCGCGATAAGCCAGATCGTGATCCAGCCCGGTGGCGGTCTGCGGCAAGGCGTACGCCGCACGCACGCCGGGCCAGCCGTCGGCGCGCTGCATGAATTCGTTGCTCAGGCCGATCTTCAGGGCTGGATGACGGGCCAGATCGGACAAGGTGGCGATGCCCAGCGCGCGTGCCCGCTCGCGCTGCATGCCGAATGCATAGTTGTTCTCGAAACCCAGCGATTGCGTCATCGCCAGGCCACGTGCATCCAGCGCCGCACGCAGTTCGGCCTGGCTGGCGGTGGGCAGCTGCAGCAGTTCCTGCGCCAGGGTGCCGGTGTATTCGGCGTAGACGTCGATCTGCCCGGTTTCCAGCGCGCGCCACAGGATGCGGGTGCCACCGAGCTGGGCGCGGTGCTGCACGTCCACGCCAGCGCGCTTGCCGGCAGCGGTGGCGATCTCGCCCAGGATCACCGCCTCGGTGAAATTCTTCGAGCCCACCGTCACCCCGGCGGCCGACGCGCCGCTGCTGCAGATCAGCAACATCACCATGGCAAGCACGCGCGCGATCATGCCGCGTCGCCGATGCTGCGCTGCGCGCTGAGAAAGCGCTGCACGAACGGCTCGGCCGGCTGCGCGAGCAAGGCCTGCGCACTGCCCTGCTGCACCACGCGGCCGGCGCGCATCAGCACCAACGTGTCTGCCAGATACGCGGCTTCGGCGACGTCGTGGGTGACCAGCACCACGGTCTTGCCAAGCTGGGCGAATAGTTCGCGCATCTGCGCCTGCAGGTCGTACCGCACGATGGGGTCCAGGGCGCCCAGCGGCTCGTCCAGCAGCAGCGCCGGCGGGTCCAGCATCAGGGCACGGATCAGGCCAACGCGTTGCCGCTGACCACCGGAGAGTTCGGCCGGGTAGCGTGCCAGCAATGCCGGCGGCAGCTGGCAGAGCGTGCACAGACTCTCCAGCCGCGCCTGGATGCGCTCGCGCGGCCAGCCCAGGGTCCGTGCCAGCAACACCACATTGCTGCGCGCGTCCATGTGCGGAAACAGGCCACCTTCCTGGATGACATAACCGATACGCTGGCGCTGCGCCTGCAGGCCGGCACGCGCCAGCGGCGTTCCATCGAAGGTGACGCTGCCGCTGTCGGGCCATTCCAGCCCGACCAGCATGCGCAGGACGGTGGACTTGCCGGCGCCGCTCGGCCCGATCAACGCCGTGGTCGCACCGCGTGCAACAGTCAGCGTGACGTTGTCGAGCGCAATGGACTGGCCGTAATGCCGGCTGACCTGATCGAGAGTGAACATGCGCTCGAGCTTGCCCAAGCCGACGTCAGCCGGGCGCGAAGGTAGGCATCAGCGGGGCGGCGCCAGCAGCTCGCGTGCGCTCAGATAGCCGTCGCCATTGGCATCCTGCCGCGCAAATCGCTCGATCAGGCTGGCGCGGTGCGCCGTGCGGGTAATCGGCTTGCCGCGGCGGCCGGGCAACTCTTCGCCCTGCAGCACGCCGTCGTGATCGGCATCGCGCTGATCGAAGGCGTAACTCATCCAGGCTACATATTCATCGCGGCTGACCCGGCCATCGCCATCGCTGTCCATGCGCTTGAGATATTCCTGGCTGTCCTGCACCTGGGCATGCGCTGCGGGCACCCACGCCAGTACAAGGCAGGCCAGTACAACGCAGGCCATCGGCAGCGCAGGCGGCGCCAGACGATGCAACGCACGCGCACTCACGGCAATACGCGTGACGCCGGGCTTACGGCCCACTCAGCGCATAACCCTTGAGCCGCGCCGCATAGGCTTGCAGCGCTGCATTGCCACTGGCTTCGGCCTCGTGGCACCACTGCTGCAACTGCTTCAGGCGCTCGGATGCATCGTGGCTGCGGGCCTCCAGCACCGCACTGAGCCGTGCGCGGTACTCGACCAGGGTGCGCATGCGCGGGCGTTGTGCCACCCAGGCCTGCAATTGCGCGCGCGCGTCCGGCTTGAGCCAGCGCCCGTCATCGACCAGGCCCTTGCGCAAGCGTCGCGGCAACAGCTCGCGCAGCTTGGCGCCGGTGGCGGCGGCCTCCTCGCGCAACGCCGGCTTGAGCACATTGCGCTGGTAGTCGGTCATGGCCTGGAAGCGATGCGACAACAGCGCCTTGAGCGTATCGGCATCGGGCACGGCGATATTGGGGCGGATATCCAGCGACGGCGCCACGCGCAACACCTTGGCCAGCCCCACGGCCTGCAATCCACGGATGGCGATCCAGCCGATATCCAGTTCCCAACGCCGCATCGAAAAGCGCGCCGAACTCGGGAAGGCATGGTGGTTGTTGTGCAGTTCTTCGCCACCGATCCACAACGCCCACGGGGTGAGGTTGGTGGAGGTGTCGGCGGATTCGAAATTGCGATAGCCCCACCAATGGCCCAGGCCGTTGACCACCCCGGCGGCCCAGAACGGAATCCACGCCATCTGGATCGCCCACAGCGCGATGCCCGGCAGACCGAACAGCACCGTGTTGAGCACCAGCAAGGCGACCGGGCCGGCATTGGCATGCGGGGTGTACAGGTGCCGCTCGATCCAGTCGGTGGGTGCGCCCTTGCCGTACTGCTCGATGTCGGCACGCTGCGCGCGCGCCTCGCGGTATAGCTCCACGCCGCGCCAGAACACCTGCGAGATGCCCTTGGTCTGCGGGCTGTGCGGGTCTTCTTCGGTCTCCACCTTGGCGTGATGCTTGCGATGGATCGCCACCCACTCGCGGGTGATCATCGAGGTGGTGAGCCAGGTCCAGAAGCGGAAGAAATGCGCCACCACCGGATGGAAATCCACGCCGCGGTGGGCCTGGCTGCGATGCAGGTACAAGGTCACCGAGAAGATGGTGAGCTGGGTGAACACCAGCAGCACTGCGAGCATGCCCCACACGCCCAGCCCGGCCACGCCGGCGGTCAGGAAGTCGATGATCGGGTCGGACAACATCGGCAGGTCCACGGCGGCGCATCTCGTTGGTCGATGCAGACATGATGGGGGCGATCGCGGCAAACTTCACCCTTCGCAAGCGTAGGGTCACCCCTACATTCCTAAAGCGGTTCACACGTCTGTCTTCCCTACTGCCTGATGCCTTCCGTATGACTGTTGTTACCGATGTTGCCGCTGCACCCGCCGACGCGCCGGCGTTGATCGAACTCGACCAGGCGAGTGTGATGCGCGGCCAGGTTCGCGTGTTGCATGCATTGCAATTGCGCATCGCGCTGGGCCAGCACACCGCCATCCTGGGACCCAACGGCTGCGGCAAATCGTCCTTCATCAAACTCATCACCCGCGAGCTGTATCCGCTGGCACGCGGCGACGGACAGGCCTCGGTCAAGGTGCTGGGGCAGACGCGCTGGCAGGTGGACCGGTTGCGCTCGCAGCTGGGCATCGTCACCAGCGATCTGAGCGTCAACCTGGCCGACATGCCGGGGCTGGATGTGGAGAGCGCGGTGCTGTCCGGATTCTTCGCCAGCTATGTGGTGCCACCGCATCGGGAGATCGACGACGGCATGCGCGCCCGTGCCCGCGAAGCACTGGCGTTGGCGCAGGCGTTGCCGTTGCTGGACCGCCCGTTTGCCGAGCTGTCGGCCGGCGAAACCCGCCGGGTGCTGATCGCACGCGCCCTGGTCAACCGCCCGCGCGCCCTGTTGCTGGACGAGCCCTCCACCGGCCTGGATCTGGTGGCGCGCCAGCACCTGCTGGACACGATGCGTCATCTCGCCCGCCAGGGCATCACCCTGGTGCTGGTGACCCACCACATCGAAGAGATCGTGCCGGAGATCGCGCGGGTGATCCTGTTGCGCGCGGGCAAGGTGGTGGCCGACGGCGCGCGCGATGCCGTGCTGACCGATGCCAGCCTGTCGGCGGTATTCGATGGCCCGGTACGCGTGCATCGCGATGGCGAGCGCTATTGGGCGAGCGTTGGGGAGTGAGAGCTGCAGGGTGATCCTGCGCGCCTGCCTGTCAGACGCAATCGGGCACCGATGCGGATCTGCGGTGTGTGCGTAGCCACGCATGTGCGGCGTGGATAGCCGACGCGGCTGCAATCCGCGCTTTTTCCGATGGCTACGGTGGCTTGCCAGGTTGCAAGCGCGTGAACGTGTCTTGCTGCGATGTCGGTCCGTGCTGGCGCGCGCTGGTCCTTGGCTCGCATCGCACCGTCGCACGCCGATGCGCGTGTGTGTGGCGCGGATGTGCTGCATGCCCTGCGATGCACGGTGCTGCGCGTGGGACGCCCCGCCACCGTGCCCACCTGCACCCAGCGCATGACCTTGGACACGGGACGCCGCCGCTGCGGTTGCGCTTAGACTCGCCGCACCTACAGACAGGAGTCGTCCCGATGGCCCAGTGGTATTTCCATGTTCCCGGACAGGCCGAACGCATCGGCCCGCTCGACGCTGCCAATGCCCGCGTATACGCGCAGCGCCAACCCGACGCACTGGCCTGGCGCGATGGGCTCGATGGCTGGACTCCGGCCCGTCAGCTGGCCGAACTGCAGGGCGGCGGCAGTGCGCCGCCACCGCTGACCGGCGCGGCCGGCCGCGCCGATGAGATCGACTACCGCATCGTCGGCAACGACATGCAGTTCGTCGAAGTGGAACTGGACCCGGGCGAGAGCGCCATCGCCGAGGCCGGTGCGCTGATGTACAAGGACTCGGCAGTGCAGATGGACACCGTGTTCGGCGACGGCTCGCATGCCGGCCAGAGCGGCGGTGGCGGGCTGATGGGCAAGCTGCTGTCGGCCGGCAAGCGCGTGGTCACCGGCGAGAGCATGTTCACCACCGTGTTCACCCACGCCGGCAGCGGCAAGGCCAAGGTCGCATTCGCCGCGCCCTACCCGGGCACGGTACTGGCGCTGCGCTTGTCCGAGCATGGCGGCCAGCTGATCTGCCAGAAAGACAGCTTCCTGGCCGGCGCGCGCGGCGTGTCGCTGGGCATCGCCTTCCAGCGCAAGATCCTCACCGGCCTGTTCGGCGGCGAGGGTTTTATCATGCAAAAGCTCGAAGGCGACGGCTGGGTGTTCGTGCATGCCGGCGGCACGGTTGTCGAACGTGAGCTTGGCCCTGGCGAGCGTATCGACGTGGACACCGGCTGCGTGGTGGCCTATCACGCCGGCGTGGACATGGACGTGCGCCGCGTGGCCGGGTTGAAGAGCATGTTCTTCGGTGGCGAAGGCGTGTTCCTGGCCACCCTCACCGGCCCGGGCAAGGTCTGGCTGCAATCGCTGCCGTTCTCGCGCATGGCTGGCCGCATGCTGCAGGCCGCTCCGCAAGCCGGCGGCCAGCAACGCGGCGAAGGCTCGGTGCTGGGCGGATTGGGCCGGCTGCTGGATGGGGATAACCGGTTCTGAGTGGGTGCTGCGGCGGGTTGGCGTGGTGGTGATTTAGCGAGTGAGGGTGCGGGGCGAAGCAATCGTCGTGTCACTTCTCAAGGCGCGTGGCGACGCGTTTGTCACTCCAGGCCCTGGCAGGTGCCTGAGGCGCACCCTCATCCGCCCCCGCGGGGCACCTTCTCCCCCATGACGGGGGACAATGTCCCGGCGGGAGAAGGGAATCAAAGCCCCTCTCCTGCGGGAGAGGGGTTGGGGTGAGGGTACGGGGCGAAGCCACTCTTCGGAATGGATGCATGACACTTCGCGCGTACCCTCATCCGCCCCTACGGGGCACCTTCTCCCGGTGGGAGAAGGGAATGCAAGGCCTGCAGATGATGCCGTTTTGAATTAGCTCCACCCTCGCCAATCACTGCAGCAGCAGTGGCAGCGCGCGTGTATTCTCCCTCGCCTTTCCCATCGACGTTTTCGCCATGACTGCGCTTCGCCGCCCCCGCTCGCTTGCCCTGTTGTCCCTGCTCGGTCTGCTCTCGGCCTGCGGTGGCGAGCCACGCCCGGCCCTGCCCGCGCCGGTGGTGCAGCCGCCGTCGGCGACGGCAGCCAAGCCGGTCAAGATCGGGATCGCGCTTGGCGGTGGCGCCGTCAAGGGCTTTGCGCATATCGGCGTGATCAAGATGCTCGAAGCCAACGGGTTTGCCCCGGTGGTGGTGTCCGGCACCAGTGCCGGCAGCGTGGTCGGCGCGCTGTATGCCAGCGGCATGACGGCCTTCGACATGCAGGAAAAGGCGGTGGCGCTGGACCAGACCAGCATCCGCGACGTGCGGCTGTTTTCCGGCGGCCTGGTACAGGGCCAGAAGCTGCAGGACTACGTCAACGACCAGTTGGGCGGCAAGCCGATCGAAAAGTTACGCAAGCCGTTTGCCGCCGTCGCCACGCGCCTGGAAGATGGCGAGCGCACCGTGTTCGTGCGCGGCAATGCCGGCCAGGCGGTGCGGGCGTCCAGCAGTATTCCCGGCGTGTTCGAGCCGGTGACCATCGGGCAGTCCCACTTTGTCGATGGCGGCGTGGTGAGCCCGGTGCCGGTGGATGCCGCACGCCAGCTCGGCGCGGAGTTCGTGGTGGCGGTGGATATCTCCAGCAAGGCCAGCGGCAAGAATCCGGGCGACCTGCTGGGCACGGTGAACCAGTCCATCTCGATCATGGGCCAGCGCCTGGGCGAGGCCGAACTCAAGCGCGCGGACGTGGTGGTGCGCCCCAAGGTCAACGATATCGGCTCGGCCAATTTCAACCAGCGCAGCGCTGCGATCCTGGAAGGCGAACGCGCCGCCATGGCGGTGATGCCGCAGATTCGCGCCAAGATTGCGCAGCTGCAGGCCGCGCGCAGCAGTGCCACGCGCACGGCGGCCGATCAGGCCAGGGCAGCAAGGCAGCAGGCCTACGAGCGCTGCCTGGAACAACGCTCGCGCTGGGAAAAACTACGCGGCAAGGACGAGGCCTGCGTGGCACCGTGACGCGGCCGCGCTGAGCTGGATGGGATCGGCTGCCGGAAGCGGCTGTTGCCAGGGCACGCGAGTGCGCGAGGAGTTGCCGGTGATGCCCGTCGCGCGCTGAGAGTCGCGTGTAGCTGCGGAGTGTGGGGCTGCTGGATGTCTTGGGCGCTCGGGGGCCAGGCGTCATCGGGACGGCATCGCGGCCTGGGCCGCTCCTACAACGGCGTATACGCAGGCCTCGTGGTTACGGCGCGCTTGCGCGCCAGGGAACGTCACTGGTGGTGCCCAGTCGAGGGAACGTGACTGGTGATTCCCGCCGCGCGTAAACGCGCTCCTCCGTGCAGATTAGCGTGCTTGAGGCGGACCGCGGGCCTGAGTGATGTCGTGGGCGCTCGAGGGCCAGGCGTTATCGGGACGGCATCGCGGCCTGGGCCGCTCCTACAACGGCGTATGCGCAGGCCTCGCGGTTACGGCGCGCTTGCGCGCCAGGGAACATCACCGGTGCTGCCAGTCGAGGGAACGTGACTGGTGATGTCCCGCCGCGCGTGAACGCGCTCCTCCGCGCAGATTGCGTGCTTGAGGCGGACCGGGGGCCTGAGTGATGTCGTGGGCGCTCGAGGGCCAGGCGTTATCGGGACGGCATCGCGGCCGGGGCCGCTCCTACAACGGCCTGGTCACTGCACTGCTTTGGTAGGAGCGGGCCTGGTCGCGCTGCCGTCCCGATGACCGCGACGCGCGCATCGCACGGCGTGCGCGCCACCCGGCCCCCGTATCTCACTCAGGCTCATGCATCGCCATCGACCTCAATACCGCCAACGCAATGACACGCTGACGAACCGCGGCTCGCCGTAGTTCTGATAATCCAGATTCGCCCAGTAGGTCTTGTCGAAGGCGTTGCGCACCGCCAGCGTGGCGGTCCATTGATCGCTGATGCGGTAGTTGGCGTTGAAATGCACCAGCGCGTAGGGGTTCTGCACCACGGTGACCGGCGTGGTGGCGCCGCTGCCGTCGCCGATGGGGCGTTCGATATTGAAGCCGCGCACCGCGCTCTGCCAGCTGATGCCACCGCCGATGCTCAGGCGGTCCCAGGCGCCGGGCAGGCGCACCTGGGTGGACAGCTGCAGATAATCCTCCGGCAGATTGGCGTAGATCGCATCGGTCGGCGCCCGCGTGACCTTGACGTGCGTGTAGCCGCCGTTGACCGTCCAGCCCGGCAGAATCTCACCGTTGAAATCCACTTCCCAGCCACGGCTCTTGGTGCCGTCCACGCCGATGAAGGCAGAGGTGCCATCGGGCAATGCGCCTTCCGGTTGGGTCATGTCGCGCACCGCGAAATTGTCCTGCTTGGCTTCGAACACGGCGGCGGTGGCCATCGCGCGGCCGTCGAGCAATTGCGCCTTGATGCCGGCTTCCAGATTGGAGCCTTCCACCGGCGCGAGCAGGTTGTTGTCCTTGTCGCGGTAGTTCTGCGGATTGAAGATCTCGGTGTAGCTGGCGTAGACCGAGACGTCGGGCACGATGTCGTAGACCAGCCCCACATACGGGGTGACTTCGTCGCTCACCTTGTAGCGGCCGCTGGTGCCGGTATAGCTGCCACTGGCGCTGAAGGCCTGGGTGCGGGTCTGCCAGGTGCTCAGGCGTGCGCCGGCGATCAGCGACAGCGGCTCGGCCAGACGGAAGCGGGTGGAGGCGTACACGCCACGTTGCGTGGTGCGTGCTTCATTGCGCCGGCCGTTGCGCGCGTAGGTCACCTCGGAAATGTCGCCGTTCCAGTTGCGAATGTCCGGAATGAAATAGCAGCGCTCGCGCGCCCCGGTCGGGCTGATGCAGGTGGCCCAGTCATCCGGATAGGTCTGCACGGTGGGATATGCGGTGGACTGCAGATCCTGCCAGCTGCCGCCGACGACCACATCGTGCTGGCGGCCAAACAGCGAAAACCCGCCCGACAGGTACACGTCCACGCTGTCGCGGACATCCTCGGTTTCGCCGGCCGCTGTGCGCAGGAAAATGCCGCTGCCATCGGCCGCCGGATAGCCGGTGCCGTAGACGCGCATGTTCTGCACCTGCCCCTTGGTATGGGCGTAGTTGACGCGCAGCAGCCAGTCCTCGCCAAAGCGCTGTTCCAGGTTGGCGAAGGCGGTGCTGGTTTCGCGCTGCCAGCGCGTCCACTCCGGTGCCATGTTGGTGGAGCGCGGCAGATTGGCCAACGATCCGTCGGCGGCGAAGAATGGCACCGTGCCCCAGGTCGAGCCGACCGGGCTGTTGTCCTGGCGCTGGTAGCCCACGGTGAGCGTGGTGCTGTCGGTCAGGTCGCCCTCCAGCACCGCCATGCCCGACATCTTGTTGTCGTGGTAGCGGTCGTAGTAGTAATCGCGGTCCTGCCAGGCGGCCACCACACGGCTGCGAAAACGCCCGTCTTCGGTCAGCGGTGCATTGACGTCGGCCTGCATGCGGCGGAAATCCCAGGTGCCCGCGCTCACCGCAAACGACGCATCGAAGTCCTTGCCCGGGCGCTTGCGCAGCAGGTTCACCGTGGCCGAAGGAATGCCCGCGCCGGTGAGCAGGCCATTGGCGCCGCGGATCACTTCGATGCGGTCGTAGAAGACCGTGTCGTATTCCTGATTGGTCGCCCCGCTATAGGTCGGCAGGCCGTCGACCTGAAAATCGGTGATCTGGAAGCCGCGCGCAAAGTACAGCGGGCGCTGGGTGTCGTAGAACGACACGTTGACGCCCGTAACGTTACGCATCACATCGTCGATGCTGAACAGCGATTCGTCTTCCAGCCGCTGCAACCCGATCACGCTCACCGACTGCGGGGTTTCCTGCAGCGTGAGCGGCAGGCGCGTGGTGGTGGCCGGTTGCGCGCGGCTCACCGTGCCGTTGACGTTGACCTGGTCGAGCGTCTTGGCATCGGCCAGGTCGGCCGCGTGCACCGGGGCCGGCAAGCTCAGCGCGCACAGCAGGGCGACAGACAGCGTGGTCAGGGAATGGGGCAATGCAGGCATCGGTCTCTCATCGATCGTGGGCGCACGCCGTGGCGTGGCAGCAGGGAGGCAGTCATGTGTCAGCGTCCTGCTCAGGCGATGGCTGGCTGGCCTGGCAAAGGCTGGCGGATCGACGAGAGGACATGGCCGGACCGGCCAGACGTTACGCAAATGTAAATCGTTATCGTTTGTGCGACAAGTGTGGCGCGGTTGGGGTCGCTTGGTCGTGGCGAGCCGTCACGTCGATGGCTCGGCAACGCGCGTCGTGCATCAACACGACACGCCGCGGCGTGGTGAAGACGGCGACGCACCGGCCAGGTCACGGGCGCCGTCGGTGGCTGCGCGCGTGTCGGTGGCAGCGCGCGTGCTGGTAACACGCTCACGCTGCCGGAAGATGCCGCCATGGGCGACACCGGTGGTATGGATGACGACGAAGGACGGCTCCCCATCGCAGCCACGCACGCGCGCGAACGTGGCCAGCGCGGCGCGCAGCACTTTGGGAACAACGTGGAGGGCCCGCCAGCCACCTGCCCATGCAGCGCGCCCGCTCAGCCCAGATGCGACAGCGGCAGCCCTTCCGGCGCCTTGACCGTGCGCAGCACGAAACTGGAGTTGACGTCCGACACGCCGGTGGCATTGAGCAGGCGATCCAGCAGGAACCGCGAAAAATGCTCCAGGTCGCGTACCTGCACCTGCAGCAGATAATCCATGTCGCCGGTCAGGGCCCAGCACGCCACCACCTCGTCCCAACCGCGCACCCCATCGGCGAACCGGTCGATATCGGCCTGGCCATGCTGTTCCAGCTGCACCCGCACGAAGGCCTGCAGGCCCAGCCCCAGCGCGCGGGCATCCAGCCGCGCACCGTAGCCGGCGATGATGCCGGCGGCCTCCAGTCGCTGCGTGCGGCGTAGGCAGGCCGAGGCCGACAGGTTCACCTGCATGGCGAGCTCGGCATTGCTGGTACGCCCCTGCGTCTGCAATAGGGCAAGCAACCGCAGATCGGTGCGGTCCAGGGCGATTGGCTGATCCATATGTTGCGCAGCAGCAGATTCAGACGCACGAATCTTGCGCGCAACCGGTCGCGGCACGCAAGGTTCGCAAGCCTCTTGCGTCGCGATCCGGATAAGGTGAACCGCTGCCGCCATGGGATTTCTACCGCATGAACACTGCCCCGCGCCGCGTCGAAAACCAGCTCACCGACAAGGGCTACGTGCCGGTCTACACAACCGCAGTGGTCAATCAGCCGTGGGACGGGTACAGCAGCGACGACCATGCCACCTGGGGCACGCTTTATCGCCGCCAGCGCGAGTTGCTGGTGGGCCGCGCCTGCGATGAGTTCCTGCAGGCGCAGGACGCGATGGGCATGGACGATCGGCAGATTCCACGCTTCGATGCGCTCAATGCCGTGCTGCAGGCGGCGACGGGCTGGACGCTGGTGGGGGTGGAAGGCCTACTGCCGGAGCTGGATTTCTTCGATCACCTGGCCAACAAGCGCTTCCCGGTGACGTGGTGGATCCGCCGGCCCGACCAGATCGACTACATCGCCGAACCGGATCTCTTCCATGACCTGTTCGGGCACGTGCCGCTGCTGATGAACCCGCTGTTTGCCGACTTCATGCAGGCCTATGGCCGTGGCGGGGTCAAGGCGCATGGCATCGGCGCGGACGCGCTGCAGAACCTGACGCGGCTGTACTGGTACACGGTGGAGTTCGGCCTGATCAAGACTGCGCAGGGGCTGCGGATCTACGGCGCCGGCATCGTCTCGTCCAAGGGCGAGTCGCTGTACTCGCTGGAGTCGGCTGCACCCAACCGTATTGGCTTTGATCTGCAGCGCATCATGCGCACCCGCTACCGCATCGACAGCTTCCAGAAGACCTATTTCGTCATCGACAGCTTTGCGCAGCTGATGGACGCCACCGCGCCCGACTTCACCCCGATCTACGCCGATCTCGCCCAGCAGGCGCAGGTGCCGGCCGGCGACGTGCTGGCAAGCGATCTGGCGTTCCAGCGCGGCACCGGCGAGGGCTGGAGCCGCGACGGCGACGTGTGAGGCACCGGCTGAAATCATGTGCTGCCCACTGCGGCGGCGTGAGGCGATGCATGCTGGTGACGCTGCGATGTGAAGCACACCGACTCGACACCGCTGCCACCGCGGACTAAGGTCAAGCCTCCCCACACCGCCTTCGCTCAATGGACCTGACGCATCTGCGTATCCGGCGCTTGGAGCTGGACGACACCCGCCTGCTGTTCACCCTGGCCAACGGCATCCGCATCGATGAGCCCATCCAGGCCCATCGCCTGTTGCTCAAGGCGACACCGCCGCAGCGTGCGCAATGGCAACTCACCGACGACGGCTTCGGGGTGAACTGGCCGGCGATCGCACCACCCACGCCCGAAGGCCTGCTCCACATGCCCGAGCTGCTGTGGCGCCGGCGTGCTGCACGCGCGCAGGCAAAACTGGCCACGCTGCGTGGACGCCTGGACGCGCTGACGCCGGGCGAACGTGAGCTGATCGCACTGGCCCGGCTGGATGCGGACATGAGCGAAAGCGGCTATGCGCGCTATTTCGACCGCTGGGATGCGGCCACCCGCAGCGACGCACTGCGCGGCCTTGCGGCCATGGGCGCAGCGCAGACGCGGCAGGCCATCGAAGGGCTGGGCGCGGTGTTCGAACGGCTGGAGGAAGACCCGGACCTGCTGAGCATCGAAGACATCCTCGACGCCATGAACGAGGCCGACCGCCAGCGCGTGCAGGGGTGGGAAGAGGTGTATTACCGCCGCCTCGGCGACCTGGCGCGCCTGGGCCTGACGCATTACGGCGTGGACAAGGCCTGAGGGCTTTGCCCGTGCTGCCTACTGCATGCAGGTACTGCATCGCCGGCTGTGGACCTGCAGCTTGCCGATCGCCGTGGTACGCCTGGCTGGTTCAACACACCGCTCAACGCGCGCGTGGAGTCGTCGACCGATGACGTCACCTGGTCGGCTTTACGCCGGTTATTTTTTCGGTATCTGCGTGTAGGCCAACAGCAGCACCAGCGGTTCCTCACCGATCTGCTGCAAGGCATGCGTGCTGCCAGGCCGCGTCAGTAGCGCGTCGCCGGCGCTGACGTCGTACTGCTTGCCATCCAGCGCGTACAAGCCGCGGCCGCTGACGATGTAATAGATCTCGTCCTTGTCGTGCAGGTGCAGGCCGATGCCGGCGCCCTTGTGCAGCACGCGCTTGCGCAGCACGAACTTCAGCTCCGGCGCGTCTGCGAAGAACGGGTAGGCCGTGGTGGGGCCGGCGCCGCCGTGGGGGCCGGGTTGTTCGCGGGCGAGATCGCGTTCGTGCAGCACCAGCGAGGGATACACCTGTGTGGCGCGTTGGGCGGCGGTGTCGGGTGCTGCGCCGCAGTCGGCATCGCGGCGTAGTTGCGTCTTGAGCTCGGGCTGCAGTTGCACCCAGCCGTGCACGACCAGGCAGGCGATGGCGGTGGCACCGGCGCGGCTGAAGTGGGTGCCGTCTGCCTTGTGTTGTTCGGGCACGAACAGGAAATACGGTTTGGCGGCCTGTTCGCCGAGTGCGCGGATCCAGTCGCTGGAACTGGCGTTGAGATCGATCAGGGCCACGCGTTCTTCGGCGGCCAGTTGCTGCATCGCCAGGGTGTAGCGGCCGTGCGTGTCGAGCAGCGCGCCGAAGTCGTAGAGCAGACGTGCGGCCGGGGTGATCAGGATCGGGGTGGCGCCGGTGTCGCGTGCGGTGGCGATATAGCGGCGCAGGAACTGCACGTAGTCGGTGGTGGGATCGGTGTAGCGCGTGGGATCTTCGCGCTTGGCGTCGTTGTGGCCGAACTGGATCAGCAGGATGTCGCCGCGTTGCAATTCTTTTGCGATGGCATCCAGGCGGCCTTCGGCGATAAAACTGCGCGTGCTGCGGCCGCCCTTGGCGTGGTTGTGCACCTGCCACTGCGCCGGGTCGAACCACTCCTGCAGCAGTTGGCCCCAGCCGGCTTGCGGCGCGCGCTCCGGGCCGTAATCGGCGGCGGTGGAATCGCCGGCGATGAAGATGTGGTGGGGTGCGGTGTGGGCAATGCTTGCAAAGAGCAGCAGCGATGCGAACAGCAGCAGACGCATGGTGGGCTCCGGGGAAATGCCAAGTACACGACGCTGTTCCTTCTCCCTTTGGGAGAAGGTGCCCGGAGGGCGGATGAGGGTGCGGGCCTACTGAAAATGCTGGACCGCCTTACTGTCGTCTCAAGTCTTTATCCGTTTGAGGCAACCGTCTTCCGCCATACCCTCACCCCAACCCCCGCTCCGCGCCCCTGCCCGCGCTAGCAGCGCGGACGCTCCAAGGTACGCGCGCCAACGGCGCGCAAGCGGTACCTTCTCGCCCCGGCGGGAGAGGGGCTCAAGCGCGTTTGCTAGTTACGCGGCGGCAGCTGCGGCTTCGGGCTTGCCCAGTACACCGGCGACGAAGTTGCGGATTTCCGCATCCTGGGCGTTGTCGAAGAGGCACTGCTGGAAACGCTCGCCGCCGATGGCCTGCTTGATCAGCTCCGGGTCGATGGTGCGCAGGCCGTCGAGGTACGACTTGGCGGTGGCCTGCTTGACCTGGGTCAGGATGCCGGCATTGGCGGCCTGCGATTCGCGACGTTCGGCCGGGTAGCCCAGGCCGCGCTCGCCGCTGAAGGCCTTTTCGAAGATGTAGCGCACGTTGATTTCCGCGCCCCAGCCGTAGCCCTTGGCGAATGCCAGCGACAGCGCGTTGCCGTTGTTGACCTGGGCGAACAGGTAGGCATCGGTCGGCTCGATGCAGTAGCCGCAGAACACGCCCGGGTGCGCGTTGAGCGACATCATGGCGCCCTGGCCGGTGCCGCAGCCGGCGACCACGAAGTCCACGGCCTTGGAGTTCAACAGCAGGCTGGCGACGATGCCCAGGTGGATGTAGGTCAGGCGGTGATCGTTGTCGCCGTCCATGCCGACGTTGAACACGCTGTGGCCCTGCTCGCTGGCGACGTCGTTGAGCTGCTGCAGGATCACCGGGTTCTTGGCGGCCTGGCTAAACTCATTCATGAGTGCGATTTTCATGGGAATGCTCCGATTGGTTGGGAAAGAGTGGTTCGAAAAAAGATGAAGGCGATGGTGCCGCCGCGAGGTGTTTTCGGTTGCGCTGCCCGTCCGGGGCGTTGGCGCTAGAGATAACCAAGACGTGACCAATACGTTGCGCGCCGTTGATCGCGGTTGCGGGCGAGGGCTGCCCTCATCCGCCCTTCGGGCACCTTCTCCCGCAGGCGGGAGAAGGACACCACATCGCGGCAACACCAGGGGCGGCGGCGGCGCGCGCTGGACGGTGCGCGCCGCCGCCGTGCGATCTGGATCAGCGTGCCAGCCAGCCGCCGTCGACCGGGATGATGGCGCCGTTGACGTAATCCGAGGCGCTGCTGGCCAGGAACACCGCGGTGCCGCCAAGGTCGGACGGCTCGCCCCAGCGCGCGGCCGGGATGCGATCGAGGATGGCCTTGTTGCGATCCTGGTCGGCACGCAGCTGCGCGGTGTTGTCGGTGGCCATGTAGCCCGGCGCAATGGCATTGGTGGTCACGCCCTTGCTGGCCCATTCGTTGGCGAGCAGGCGGGTGATGCCGGCAATGCCGGACTTGCTGGCGGTGTAGGACGGGACACGGATACCGCCCTGGAACGACAGCATCGAGGCGATGTTGATGATCTTGCCGCGGCCCTGGGCGATGAAGTGGCGGCCGGCGGCCTGCGCCATGAAGAACGCCGACTTCAGGTTGACGTTGAGCACGTCGTCCCAATCCTGCTCGCTGAAATCGACCGCGTCGGTGCGGCGGATCAGGCCAGCGTTGTTGACCAGGATGTCCAGCCCGCCCAGCCCGGCGATGGTCTCGTCGACGATGCGTTGCACCGGTTCGATGCTGATCAGGTTGGCTTCGATGGCGAGGAAGCGACGGCCCAGCGCCTTGACCTTCTGTTCGGTCTCGGTGGGCGCCTGGATGCCGGCGGCAGCGATGTCGGCGCCGGCCTGCGCCAGTGCCAGCGCGATGCCCTGGCCCAAGCCCGTATTGGCACCGGTGACCAGTGCGACCTTGCCTTCGAGACTGAACGGATTGCTCATTACCTTGTCGCTCCTGCTGGATGTGCCGTGATGTGATGAGTGAACCGCGCGATGCGCGGCCGATTGCATTGTTCAAACGGGTGCAGTGCCAGCGCCGGATGGAGGGCGCTGACGCTGCCGGCGCCTAGCGCGATCGAGGCGACGCTGTGGTGCCGGCCTTGCTGAAACGCGGGCTTACTTGAGCTGGCAGATGTCCAGCACGTGCATGTCGGTGTAATCCAGGTTTTCGCCGCCCATCGCCCAGATGAAGGCGTAATTGCTGGTGCCGGCGCCCATGTGGATGGACCACGGCGGCGACACCACCGCTTCGTTGTTCTGGATCACGATGTGGCGCTGCGCGTCGGGCTCGCCCATGAAGTGGTAGACGCGGTCGTTGGCGCCGAGGTCGAAATAGAAATACACCTCGCTGCGGCGGTCGTGCAGATGCGGCGGCATAGTGTTCCAGACGCTGCCCGGCTTGAGCACGGTCAGCCCCAGCAGCAACTGCGAGGACTGGCAGGTGGCCGGCACGATGTACTGGTAGATGGTGCGCTCGTTGCTGGTTTCCAGCGCGCCCCGGTCCAGTGCCACCGCATCCTTGATCGACAGCTGCTTGGTCTCGAAGCGCGCATGCGCCGGTGTCGAGGCCAGGTAGAACTTGGCCGGGTTGGCGGCATCGTCCGAGGCGAAGCTGACATCGGTACTGCCCATCGCCACGTACAGGCCGTCCTTCGGCCCCAGCGTGTAGGCGGTGCCGTCCACGGTCACGGTGCCGGCGCCCGCGCCGACGTTGATCACGCCCAGCTCGCGGCGCTCCAGAAATGCGTGACCGGCGGCCGATGCCGGCTCGGTCTGCTTGGGCAGCTCCACTGCGGTGCCCAGCGGTGCGGCGCCACCGAGCACGAAGCGCTCGTAGTGGGTGTATTTGAGGGTCACCGCACCGTCGACGAACAGGCCGTCGAGCAGATACAGCTCGCGCAGGTCGTCGTTGCTGGCGCCTTTGATGGCGTCCGGGTGCGTGGCGTAGTGGGTCTTGCAGTACAGGGACATGCGCGATCTCCGGGGCAAGCGGGGGGAAAGAGGGCTTGCACCGGGGTAGTCTACCGGCTCTGGTTAACCGGTGTCATTGCGCAGTGCAAGATGGAGCTGTGGCGGAATGGGAACCCCTTCTCCCGTCGGGAGAAGGTGGCGCGTAGCGCCGGATGAGGGTGCGAGGCTGCGGATGGTGTTGGGTGCGCAGCCTGGTGGTCGGGTAGAGGCGTATGTGGACCTGCTACCAAGGCTCGCGGCTTGGCTTTTTTGGATGGCTGTCTGCCGCCTTGCCCTCACCCCAACCCCTCTCCCGCCGGCGGGAGAGGGGCTTAGAGCGCTTCTCCTGCAGGGAGAGGGGCTTTGTCGCAGCGATCGGTGGACTGCCTTCCCCCGCCTGCGGGGGAAGGTGCCCGAAGGGCGGATGGGGGCCGCCGTGCGGGGCTGCAGTTGTCACCTTGACGGGCGCGCCGTCCCGCAAGGAGCGGAAGGCCCGTACCGCGTGGGGTCGCGGCTCGGGGCGCTCAATCTTCCGGCGGTTGGCAGGAGTCGCGCACGATCAGGTGCGGGCGCACGCTGGCGGTGGGCAGTTGCGGGGCGTTGTCCGGCTGGATCAGCATGGCGGCGGCGGTGCGGCCGGTGTCGCGGGTGTGGCGGCGCACCGAGGTGAGCGGTGGCCACAGGCGCGAGGCCAGCGAGCTGTCGTCGTAGCCGATCACCGAGAGCTGGCGCGGGATGCTGATGCCGGCGCGCAGGGCGACCTTGTAGATACCGGCGGCCATTTCGTCGTTACCGGTGAAGATGGCGGTGGGGCGCTTCTTGCCCAGCAGCAGCTTTTCGGCCGCGGCCACGCCGGATTCGAAGGTGTAGCCGGCTTCCACGATGCGCTCGGGCGGCAGTTCGATGCCGCGCCGGGTCAGTGCGTCGGCAAAGCCCGAGGTGCGTTCGATCGAGGAGCGGTAGGCGCTGGGGCCGGTGACCAGGGCGATGTCGCGGTGGCCGAGCGAGAGCAGGTAATCGGCCGCTTCGGCCGCACCGTCGCGGTCGTGGGTGATCACCGTCTGCGAGGTGGCGTCCAGCGCGATCGAGGCGATGCGGGTGTAGCGGCAGCCGATTTCGGCCAGCATGTCGGCCAGCGCCTGGTCTTCGGAGGCGCGTGGCACCAGGATCACCCCGTGCAGCTTCTGCGCCTGCGCAAAGCGACGCACGCCCTCGATGTAGCCGGGGCTGCGGCTGTCGCAGGGGTGCACCACCAGCTCGAAGCTGGAGCCGCGCAGCGCGTCCAGCGCGCCGTACTGCATGTCCACGATGTACTGGGCGGTGGGGTTATCGTAGACCATGCCGATCAGAAACGAGCGCCGGAACGCCAGCCCGCGCGCCAGCGGGTCGGGCGCGTAGCCCACCTCACGCATCAGCGCCTCGACCTTCTCGCGGGTGTCCTGCCGCACCAGCGGCGAGTTGTTGATGATCCGCGACACGGTCTTCTTGGACACGCCCGACATGCGGGCGATGTCGTTGATCGTGGCTACCTTGCCCTTCGGCAGGCCGGGCATTCCCTCTTCAGGCATCTTGCGGGCGGGCATAGCGGTCAACCGTTGAAGTTGATTGGATTCTACCGGCCACAGGGCCGGCAGACCTGAGCGCAGCCTGCCGAGAGCGCAGGCCCGCCATGCAGGGCCTGTCGCGGCAGGCCTCGCCGCGGCATGCCCGACGATGCAGAACGGTCAGTCCAGGGCGCGGTAGCGGAAGTTGCGGAACTCCACCTGGCCGGGGCCTGCGGCATACAGCGCCGGCTTCAAGGCCAGGAACTTGCCGGCCACGTTGTGGTGGTAGCCGGACACCTCCATCTGCACCGGGTACTTGGTCCACGCCTTGCCGTCGGTGCTGCTGTGGATGGTGACGATGTGGCGGTTGTTGGTGACCCGTAGCCACAAGGTGCCACCGGTAGCACTGGGCGCCAGCGTGCCGGGGCGTTCTTCGCCGTAGCGGTGCATGACGAAGTTTTCGCCATTGCTGCCCACGCCGGCGTAGAGCTTGTCGCTGTAGAACAGCAGCGCCCCGCCCTGCCCGCCCGGCGCCACCGTCATCTGCACCTCGAACTGGTAGGCGGGGTCGGTGGCGATCACCGTCAGCGGCGAGGCATTGCGCGGGGCGTTGCCCTTGCCCTGCAGGCGCAGCACGCCATCGCCCACCTGCAGGCGCTTGGCCTCATCGGCGGCCGGGTTGAAAAACGCCCACTGCGGGCCGAGCGTGGCGGCACGGAAGTCGTCCGACAGCGCCAGGCCGTGTTGCAGCGCCTGGCCGCTGGGTTTTTTCAGCGGGGTGCCCAGGTCGCCGCCCTTGGCGACGAACCAGCCGTCCGGGGTCCATTCGATCGGGTCCAGCAGCGCCTGCCGGCCCAGCGTCCAGAAGCCGTGTTCGTAGCCGTGGTAAAGCATCCACCAGCGCTTGTCGGTGCCTTCCACCAGGGTGGCGTGGCCACGCGACCACCACGGCTCGTCGGCGCTCTTGGTGCGGGTGATCGGGTTGTTGGGCGCGTTCTGCCAGGGCCCGTGGATGGAGCGCGAGCGCGCGGTGATCACCATATGCCCGGTCGGCGGGCCGGCGGTGCCGCCCACGGCGGTGGTCATGTAGTACCAGCCGTTGTGGCGGGTGATCTTGGGGCCTTCCTGGGCGTAGCCTTCCACGTCCCAGCTTTCCGGGTATTTCCAGCCGTCGTACACGTGCTTGGGCGTGCCGACCACCTTGAGGCCGTCGTCGGAGAGCTGCACATAATCGCCGCCGCTCAGGAACAGATAGCGCTTGCCGTCTTCGCCCACTGCATGGCCGGGGTCGATGTACCTGCCCAGGCCGATATCGATCGGCGCGCTCCACGGGCCCTTGATGTCGTCGGCCCACACCACGAAGTTGCTGCGCTCGCCCTGGTCGCCACGCCGGGCCGGGAAGTAGATGTAATAGCGCTTGCCGTGCTTGATCAGATCCGGTGCCCAGATCGCACCGACATTCTGGGTAATGGCATGGCCCAGCGGCTGCCAGTTGACCAGATCGCGCGAATGCCAGATCGGCAGGCCCGGGTAGGCATCGAACGAGGACAGCGTGAGGTAGTAATCGTCGCCGTCCTTGAGCACGGACGGGTCAGGATGGTCGCCGGCCAGCACCGGGTTGAGGAAGGTGCCGTTGCCCTGGTCGGCAATGCGCTGATGCTCGATGCCGCGCTTCCAGTCGGCCGCGGCGCTCAGCCCGGTGCACAGCAACAGTCCGCCAGCCAGCAGCCAACGCAGACGGGGTGAGGTGATACGCATACGCATGCTTTCTCCTGGTCCCCGCAGTGCGGGGCGATACGGTTGCCGGCGGGCAATGCCACCGGTTAACCGGATGAGGCGGAACCCTCCCGCCAGCAGCGATGCCCAACCCACGCAAGGCATCGCGCGTGCCTGGCAGGCGGGTATACGGCCCGATTGCCGTACCGATCCGCGCCTGCCAGGCACACCGTCGCTCAGGTCCTCATGCGCGCAAGGCGCGTGGCAACCACAGCGACAATTCGGGGAAAAACGCCACGATCAACAGCACGCACAGCGCCGCCAGCCAGAACGGCCAGATGGTGCGCATGCTTTGCGCGATGGTGATCTGGCCGATGGAAGTGCCGATGAACAGCACCGAGCCGATCGGCGGGGTGATCAGGCCGATACCGCCGGCCAGCACCATTACCAGACCGAAGTGGATCGGGTCGATGCCATAGGCCTTGACCACCGGCAGGAAGATCGGCGTGCAGATCAGGATCTTCGGCGCCAGGTCCATGAACATGCCCAGCAGCAACAGCATCACCACGATCATCAACAGCACCATGTTCTTGCTGTCGGCGATGGCCTGCAGGAACTTCACCGCGGCGGCAGGTACCTGCAGATAGGCCAGCAACCAACCGAACACCGCCGCGGTGGCGATCACGAACAGGATCACGCCGGTGGTGCGCGCGGCATGCGTGACAGCCGCGAAGAACTCGGCCCAGCGCAGCTGCCGATACAGCAGCGCGGTGACGATCAGCGCGTACACCACCGCGATCGCCGCACTCTCCACCGCGGTAAAGATGCCGGCGCGAATACCGATGAAGATCAGCGCCACCAGGCCCAGGCCCGGCAATGCACCGAACAGGCGCAATGCCACCGCACGCCAGCCCGGGAACGGCTCGGTGCCGTAGCCGCGATGGCGCGCCACCGCATAGCCGGTGACCATCATCGCTGCAGTCATCAACAACGCGGGGAAGATGCCGGCCGCGAACAGATCGGCAATCGACAGGCCGCCGCCGGCCGCGGCCGAAAACAGGATCAGGTTATGCGAGGGCGGCACCAGCAAGGCCACCAGTGCGGCGGTCATGCTGACGTTCACCGCGTAATCGCGGTCGTAACCGCGCTTGATCATCTGCGGAATCATGGTGCCGCCAACGGCCGAGACGTCGGCGATGGCAGAACCGGACACGCCGCCGAAGAACAACGACGACAGCACGCTGACCTGGCCCAGGCCGCCACGCACGCGCCCCACCAACGACGACGCCAACGCGATCAGGCGTTCGGAAATGCCACCGCGCAACATCAGCTCGCCGGCGAAGATAAACAGCGGAATGGCAATCAACGACGCCGAGCCGCTGCCGGCGGAAATCTGCTGCACCAGCACCACCGTGGGCAGGTCCAGATACAGCAGCGTGGCCAGCGCGGCCGCACCCAGCGCATACGCCACCGGCACGCCGATCAGCAGCAGCACCACAAAGGTTCCCAACAACATGGCGATGCCCATCAGCGCACTCCTCCAACATGGACCGGGCGCAGCACACGCCACAACTTGAACAACGCGAACAGCACCATCAGCGCACCGCCGATCGACAGCGGCAGGTAGTTGATGCTCTGCGGCATCTGCGCGCCGGCCATCTTGATATCCAGGCCATCGAGCAGCAGCGCCGCGCTCCACCACGCCAGCACCGCGCCGATGGACATGATCATCAGCGGGCGGATCACTTCGAACAGTTTGCGCACCAGCGGCGGCACGTGTTCGCCCAGCAGGTAGAAGCCGAAATGGCGGTTTGTGTGCACGCCGGCGGCAGCGCCCAGGCTCAGTGCGGTGCTCAGCAACAGCAAGGTCACCGGCTCGGTCCAGCTGGGCGAGTCGTTGAGCACGTAGCGGGTAAACACCTGCCAGCCCTGCACGACCACCAGGCCCAGCAGCGCCAGCGACGCCACGCCAACGGCGATATCGGAAACGCGGTCCAGCGCGCGCTGCAACGGCGCGACCGGGACGGCGAGAGTCTCGGGTTCGGTCATCGGGTCACCTCTATGCAAAATCGCGGATGCGGCGGTACAGCGCTTCGATCTCCGGCTGCTTGCGGTATTCGGCCAGCAGCGGGGCGGAGGCGGCGCGGAAGGCCGGCATGTCGACCTGGTTGAGCTTTACGCCGTAGTCGATCACCTGCTTGCGCGCCACCGTTTCCGACGCATCCCACAAGTTGCGCATCACCGGCACCGAGGCGCGCGCCAGTTCCACCACCAGGCCGCGGTCGGCCGGGCTCAGCGATTCGAAGCTGGCGCGCGACATCACCAGGATGTCCGGCGCGTAGGAATGCTCGCTTTGCGACCAGTAATGCGCGGCTTCGAAATGCCGGCTGGACTGGAAGCTGCGCATGTTGTTTTCCGCACCGTCGATCATGTGCGTTTCCATCGCCGAAAACGTCTCGCCCAGCGACATCGGCGTGGGGTTGGCGCCCAGCATGCGCATCAGCTTGAGAAAGATATCCGACGAAGCCACACGCAGCTTCAGGCCCTTGAGATCTTCCGGGCGGTGCAGCGGATGCTTGGTGTTGTAGAAGCAGCGCGCGCCCGAATCGTAGATGGCGAGACCCACCAGATCGCGCTGCTCGAAGCTGCGCAACACGCTGTCGCCGACATGGCCGTCGATGGCACGGCGCAGATGCGGCACCGAGTCGAATACGTACGGCAGGCACAGCGCCTGGGTGAGCGGAAAGGTGTTGTTCAACGCGCCCGAATACACGCGGGTGATGTCGATGGCACCGAAGCGCGCCATGTCGATCGCCTCGGACTCGCGGCCCAGCTGGCCGGAGTGGTACTGGCGCAGCTTGAGCCGGCCGTTGGTGCGTGCCTCGAGCTGCTTGCCGAACCAGCGCACCGCTTCCACGGTGGGGTAATCGCCCACGTGCACATCGGTGGCGGTGAGCAGCTGCCCACCGGGAATTGGCGTGGTGGCGCCGGCGCCCAGCCACGGGGCAGCGGCGGCGGCGCCGAGCCCGGCACCGAGAAAATGTCTGCGTGTGATCATTGGCGCCCTCCCAAGCGTCTGGTCACGGGGCCCGCACCTAGTTGGCGGACACAGCCGTACAGGAAATGTCGCCGATGCCGGCGAAGCGAATCAGGGCATGCTGTCCCACTTCGATGTCGTGGATACCGGTGGCATTGCCAGTGGCAATGAGATCACCGCGCTTGAGCGGGCGCCCGCGCTGGGCCGAACGGCTGAGCGCAAATGCGTACGCCGCACGCAACCCGCCGGGAAGCGTGGTGGCACCGCCGGTGCCGACCACCTGGTCGTCGATCAGGGTTTCGGCAGTCAGCGCAGTCTCTTCGCGGTCCAGCCAATCGGTCACTTCCGGCCCCAGGATCAGGCCGTTGTTGTTGCCGAAGTCGGAGATCACCACCCGCGGGCCCAGCTTGTTGATGGTCGCCAGCGGGCTGCTGGCGATTTCCACGCCGATGAACAGCCGCGCCGGCAATGCGGCGGCCTCGTCGGCGGTGTAGTGCGTCTTGCCGCTGGGAGCATCGGCCTCCAGCCGCAGCACGTACTCGGCTTCCACCGCGCCGAAGCCGCCGACATAGATCGGGAACTCGGTTGTTCCACCGGTAGCATTCCAGAGCTTCTGAGAGAAGATCGGGCCCAGCAGCCGTTCGTCGCCGGAGGCATCGCGGCGCTCTGCGGCGATGTAGCCCACCTTCCAGCCCACCACCTGGTCATGCCACTGGCTGATGGCGATGTCCTGCACCTGGTACGCAGTGACCAGATCGTCCGGGATTTGCCCGGGAAAGTCGGGCAGTGAAGCCCCGGCGCGGCGGGCCTCCACAAAGCGTTGGGCGATGTCGGACAACGCGGATGTGGACGTTGGCGGGGTGGCGGCGTCGTTGCTCAAGGGTGTCTCCCTGATAGGTGTTTTATTGCACTGCCAATCGACAGCGGCACGGTGTGCTGTATATGGTAAACCGGTGTCATTGGCAATGTGCAGTGCGGCATTGTGACCGCGATAACGAACTGGCCCTGGGAGGGGTGGATGCAACAGACATGTCGCAAACGCAGGGGCAGCGGGCTTTTGCACGCGTTGCGCCGAACAATGACGGTGGCCCTGGGCGCGCTCGCCCTGGTTGCTACCCCGGCGTGGTCGGCGGAGGTGGCCAGCGCCGACACCGCAGCCGAACAAGCCAGCCGCATCGGCCTGTGGCCGCGCGCACTGGCACCGGGAGACACCGCGTTGCCGCAGCCGCAGCGCATTGTCGACCGCAGCAGCGATGCCGCCCTGCCCGACCGTTACATCCAGAACATCAGCGACCCATACCTGGTGGTCTACCGCCCCAGGCGGCCCAACGGCACCGCGCTACTGGTCACCCCCGGCGGCGGCTATCAACGCATCGTGCTGGACAACGAAGGCAGCGCGCTGGTGCCCAGCTTCGTCGACCAGGCCGGCATCACCTTGTTCGTGCTGCGCTACCGCTTGCCGGGCGAAGGCCACCCCAACGGTGCCGACGTGCCGCTGGCCGATGCGCAACGTGCGCTGCGGCTGATCCGCGCCAACGCGGCGCGCTACGGCATCGATACGCAGCGCGTGGGGGTGATGGGCTTTTCGGCCGGCGGCCACGTTGCCGCCAGCCTGGGCACGCGCTACGCCGCGCAGGTATATCCACCGGTGGATGCGGCCGATGCGCTGAACGCGCGGCCGGATTTCCAGCTGCTGGTCTACCCGGTCATCGACATGGACAGCGCCAACGCGCACATGGGCTCGCGCGAACGCCTGCTCGGCAAGGCGCCCAGCGCGGCGCAGGTCAGCGCGTATTCCCCGCAGTTGCACGTGGATGCGCGCACCCCGCCGACATTTTTGCTGCATGCGCAGGACGACACCGTGGTGTCGGTACGCAACAGCCTGCTGATGTACGACGCGCTGCTGCGCGCCGGCGTGCCGAGCGAGCTGCATGTCTTCCCGCAGGGCGGCCATGGCTTCGGCAGCGGCCGTATCAGCGGGCTGACGCTGGCCGCATGGCCGCAGCTGGCGCAGGCATGGATTGCGCATGTGACCAAGGCGCAGACAGCTGCAGCGGCACAGGCACCGGGCTCGGTACCAGCAGATGCATCTGCAAAGGACGCGGCGCGATGACAGCGCCGTCCATGCCCGACGTGCGCCGACGCACGCTGTTGCGCAGTGGATTGCTCGCCAGTGCCGCCGTCGCGCTGCCGGGTTTCGCCGGTGCCGCGGCGCCGCCGCCACGCGATGACAGCGCCCCGCTCGCACGCGTGCGTGGCGGTGCGGTGCGCGGCTATCGCGACCAGGGCATCTGTGTATTCAAGGGCATCGCGTATGGCGGCGATACCGCGGCGCGGCGCTTCCAGGCGCCGTTGCAGGAAACGCCGTGGCAGGACGTGCGCGATGCCACCGGCTTCGGCGCTGCGGCGCCACAACCCAAGGCCAGCGAGCCCACCAGCGAGGACTGCCTGTTCCTCAACGTGTGGACGCCCGGCCTGCGCGATGGCGGCAAGCGGCCGGTGCTGGTCTATCTCCACGGCGGCGGCTACACCACCGGTTCCGGCAGCGACCCGCTCTACGACGGCGTGCGCCTGTGCACGCGCGGCGATGTGGTGGTGGTCACGGTCAATCACCGGCTCAACCTGTTCGGCTACCTGTCGCTGGCGCAGCTGGGCGATGCGAGCTTCGCCGATTCGGGCAATGCCGGGCAGCTGGACCTGATCCAGGCGCTGCACTGGGTGCGCCAGCATGCGGCCGAATTCGGTGGCGATGCCGGCAATGTCACCGTATTCGGCCAATCTGGCGGCGGCGCCAAGATCGCCACGCTGATGGCAATGCCGGCCGCGCGCGGGCTGTTCCATCGCGCCTGGACCATGAGCGGGCAGCAGGTCACCGTGGCAGGCCCGCGCGCGGCCACCCAGCGCGCGCAGCTGCTGCTGGACGCATTGAAGATTGCGCCAGGCGATCTGGCGCGGCTGCGCACTGTGCCGGTGGCGGACCTGCTGGCCGCCGCACAGGTGCGCGACCCGTCGCGGGTGGAAAACAGCGCGCTGTATTTCGGCCCGGTCCTGGATGCGCGCAACGTGCCGGTGCATCCGTTCTGGCCGACCGCGCCGCTGCAATCGGCGCGCATTCCGATGGTGATCGGCAATACCCGCGATGAGACGCGCGGCTTTCTCGGCAACGATGCAAAAAACTTTGCGCTGAGCTGGGATGAGTTGCCGGCCAAGCTGGAAGCGCAGCAGTACGTGGACCTATTGCCGCAGGTGGTGATTGCCGAATACAGGCGGCTGTATCCGCAGTACTCGCCTTCGCAGGTGTTCTTTGCCGCGACTACCGCCGGCCGCTCGTGGCGTGGCGCGATCGAAGAAGCCGAAGCGCGTGCGCGTCAGGGCGCGCCCACCTGGGTCTATCAACTGGATTGGGGCTCGCCGCTGGAGGGCGGCAAGTTCGGCGCCTTCCACACGCTGGATATTCCGCTGGTGTTCGACACAATCGCCCAACCCGGCTCGCGCACCGGCAACAGCATTGATGCGCAACGCATGGCCGATCAGATGAGCGATGCGCTGATCGCGTTCGCGCGGCATGGCGACCCGAACCACCGCGGCGCACCGCACTGGAAGCCGTATTCGCTGCAACGGCGCGAGACGCTGCTGTTCGACGTGCCGAGCCGGCTGGCCAACGACCCGCGCGGCGGCGAACGGCGGCTATACCAGCAGGCCCCCTTCATCCAGCGCGGTACGTTCTGACCATTCTGTTTTGGAACAACAACGGACGTGCCGGATGGTCGCCACTCGCATGAAGGCGTTCTGCGTGGAAACACAAGCAGCCCCTGATACATGCCAGTTCAGGCAGCGGCTGCGCCCCAGCTGCGCTGCGCAGCCGCGCTTATTCGACCCTGCAGCAGTGTTGATTCGATCTTGAGGTGATGCATGCGTCATGAGTCTGTTGCTTTATCGCTGCTGCTGGCTGCACTGGCAGCTGCCTGCCTTCCGTTCGCCGATGCCGCCGCTGCCGCGTTGGTCGACACGCCGCTGGCGTCCCCGGCATCCACCACCGATCCCTCAAAAAACAACGCACCTGCCGCGACAGTTTCGTTTGCCGCCAGCAAGATCGTGCTGGTGGGCGATTCCACCACCGCCGTGCAGGGTGGTTGGGGGCCGAGTTTCTGCGCGCAGCATGTGACCTCGTTTTTGAGCTGCCTCAATCTGGCGCGCGGCGGCCGCAGTACCTCCAACTATCGTGCGGAAGGGTCGTGGGACATCGCACTCAAGGAGTTGCGCAGCGGTGGCTACCGGCAGGTGGTGGTGCTGATCCAGTTTGGTCATAACGACCAGCCCGGTAAGCCGGGGCGCTCCACCGACCTGGCGACAGAATTCCCGGCCAACCTGCGCCGCTATGTGGCCGAGGCGCGTGCCGCGGGTGCGGTTCCGGTGCTGGTGACGCCGTTGACGCGGCGGCAGTTCGAGCGCGGCCAACTGCTGGACGACCTGGCGCCATGGGCGCAGGCCACACGTGCGGTTGCGCGCGAGTTGCAGGTGCCGGTAGTCGACCTGCACGCACGCAGCCGCACATTGGTGCAGGGCATGGGCCCGGTGCTGGCAATGCGGCTTGCGCAGCGGCCGGCCGACCCGGAGCAAGTGATCGCTGCGCAAGCGGGCACCACCATCGGCAAGACACCGGCGCAGACGCTGCCGTCGTCATCGTCATCGTCATCGTCATCATCGAAAGTGCCTGAGGGCGCCAGCGTGACTGCGGCCAGCGCGGCTGCCACTGCACAGGACAATGCCAGTGCGGAACCGATGGGCCAGGCCAAACTTGCGTTCGACTACACGCATCTTGGCCCCGAGGGCGCAGATGTCTTTGCGGCGATCGTCGCCGACGAATTGGCAAGGCAAGTGCCGGCCTTGCGGCCGCTGTTGATTCCGTGATGCGTTGACGGCACTGCGCTTGGCACGGCCGGGAGTTCGCTGCGCGCAATGACGCTGAAGTCGTTCCCAGCGTGCAGGGCGGGGTTGGTGCAATCGACTGCTATCGGGGACGTGGTCGCTTGTTCCGTACCCTCATCCGCCCCCTCCGGGGCACCTTCTCCTCCATGAAGGAGGACAATGTCCCGGTGGGAGAAGGAAACGCAGCGTGGCTGCGTTTTGTTGGACGCATCGCACAGCACCGACCGCGCCGGCCCAGCGGCTACGCAATGTTTGATTAGATGCTCCAAGCGTCGTCCTTCAACGCACAACAGGCACCGGCGCATCCGCCTCGATCACGCCTTCGCGCTTGAGTTCTTCCCACACCGCCGCCGGAATCGCCACGCGCATCGATGCCGCATTGGCGATTGCCTGCTCGGCCGTGCGCGCGCCAGGAATCACCGACGACACCACCTGCGGCGCCGCGGCAAATTGCAACGCCACGGTACGCAGATCCACGCCATGCCGCTCGCAAACGGCCAGCGCTTTCTGTCGCTTGGCCGGCGCCCATTCCGGCACCGTGCCGTCGTACAGATAACGCTCACGGCCGGCCAGATACCCGGCCAGCAATGGCGCACCGACCACCACCGAGGCGCCGTGTTTGGCGATCTTCGGGAAGGTGTCATGCAAGGCCTGCGCATGATCGAGCAGCGAGTACTGGCAGGCCAGCAGGAAGATATCCGGGTCGGCCTCTTCGATTGCGCGCAACGCAGGCTCCGGGCGATTGACGCCAAACCCCCAGGCCTTGATCAGACCCTCCTTGCGCATCCTGGTCAGCTCCGGCATCGCGCCCTTCACTGCTTCGGCAAAACGCTGCTCCCACGGCATGCCTAGGTCTTTTTCGTTCTCCGGCGACAGGTCGTGGATATAGGCGATGTCGATCTGGGACACGCCCAAACGCTGCAGACTGTCTTCGATCGAACGCCGCACACCTGCCGCGCTGTAGTCGTAGCGATAGTCGAATGGCGAGGGCTGCACCCACATCGTCTTGGGCGGTTTGTCGGTGGCAGTGAGCAAGCGCCCGACCTTAGTCGACACCACATAATCATCGGCCGCGTGATTGTGCAGGTGATGGCCGGTGCGTCGCTCCGACAGGCCCAGCCCATACCAAGGCGAGGTATCGAAATAACGCACCCCCGACTCCCACACCGCGGCCAGCGTCTGCTCGCTTTGAGCGTCGCTGGTGGGCGCAAAGCCATTACCGATCGCCACACCGCCAAAGCCCAGGCGACTGCGCGGCCGGTAGCGTGCGCCCTTGACGACGGGATTGGTCGGCAATGCGTTCGCAGCGGTTTTGCCGCGCGTCGGCATCACACTGCCAGGCGCAGAAGCCTGTGCCAGCAGCGGTGCAGCGGCCAATGCCGCAGTGCCCGCAGCAGCAGCGGAAAGAAATTGGCGACGTGTATTCATCGGGATTCCTTGCAACAACGTGGCCCACGAGGATGGCCCCGCGCATGTGCATGCCAGGTCAGCGAACTCAGCCCACTGCCAACTCATGCACCTGTGCGCGTGGCGCCCCATCGCCCAGCCACAACGTGGCCACGCTGATCGGCAGACTGAAGCGACGTGGCCCGGCGCTGCCTGGATTGACGTACAACACGCCGTCGCGCGTCTGGATCGCCGGCTTGTGCGAATGCCCGCTGACGATGACGTCTGCTGCAACGCCCGGCGCCAACGTTTTCAGATCGTGCAGCACATGGATGCGTACGCCAGCGATCAGCACATCCAGCCTCTGCGGCAAGCCCGCTGCCCAGGGCTTGTTGTCGATATTGCCGGCAATGACATGCAGCGGCGCCAGCGCTTGCAACGCGGCGAGAATCTCCGGCTTGCCGACGTCGCCGGCATGGATGATCGCATCGCTTCCCACGAGCGCGGCCACTGCTTCGGGTCGCAACAATCCATGGGTGTCGGAGATCAGGCCGATGCGTGTGCGGGCGGGCATGGCGTCCTCTTGCGCAGACAGAAGCGGCACATGCTACGCACTGCAAGTGCGCCGGACGTGAGGCCAGCGCGTGCAGAGGTCGCACGCCGCAGCTCAACGCCGTGCAGGTATACACATTCACTACTCCATGCCTGCGCCGGCAATCACCCGCGGCGTAGCGTGGCCAAAAAGCGTAGCGAGCGGTCGTCAGATGGGTACGGTCACCACGCTTGGACCACCGCGCACACGCCGTATACGCCACATCGGGCAGAGACCGCGCCCGCCTGGCGATGCACGCAGTCATCTGTTCGCCGCTCCTAAGCGACCCCGCGCGCCGGCCATGCCCATACGCTATTGGGATCGCCCTGCATGCCACGGCGTTTGCTCGCAAGCGCCATGCGCCAATAGGCCCAGGCCATCAGCAGCGCAACCAGATCGATACCGAGCACGGTCGCGCTCTGCCACGGCGCGGTCGCGCCGTGTGCGCCAATGCAGCTGGCCAGCGGAATCAGCGCCGTCAACCTGGCGCAGGCCAGCAAGAGCTCATATGCACCGCGTGCGGTGGGGCGGACCAGGGCCCACAGCAGCGTTGCGGTGAATACTGTGTAATAGACATAGCGCTCCTGGCCCTGCGGCAGGTACCGCGCAGCGATAAACAGCGCCGAGATGCCGGCCACACTGCCCAGGCAGACACCGACGGTGAGCCGTGCCATCGCATGTGTGCGACGCGGCTGCGCAATGGCGCGGCGCTTGCGCCGTGTTTCGATCCACAACAGGTTGCCGCTGTAGAACAGGAACGCGCCGCCGAGGCCGAGCAGGAAGTAAAGCCACTGCACCGCCACATGCCCGAAGTTGCCGAAGTGCAGCGCCTGCAACCCGCGCAACGCGGCGGTGCCGGGCGACATCGTGGCCGGCTCCAGCACGCGCAACACCTGCCCGGTGCTGGCATCCAGTGCCACGCCACCCAAGGTGTTGAGCCGGCGCTGGTCGTGATGGCCGTAGACCTCCACCCGCGCATGGGCATCGCCGGCATCGTGGTACGCCAGGCTTTCCGGCACGAAGCCGGGGCTGGCTGTCACCGCCTTGTCCAGCAGCACCGCCACCGGCAGCAACGGCGCTGCACGCTTGGCCGGCGCCACATGCGGTGCCAGTTCGAAATCCGGCTCCAGGATCTGCATCAGCTTGCCGTCGAACACCAGGAACTGGAATGGCGCCAGCAGCAGCACGCCCAGGCACAGCACCGCGCCGGACCAGGCAAAGATCACATGGAATGGCAACGACAGCATGCCCACCAGATTGTGCGCGTCCTGCCACAGCCGCTTGACGTTGGCGCCCACGCGCAGCGCGAACAGGTCCTTGAAGAACACCGGCGCGTACAGCACCACGCCGCTGACCAGCGCCAGCCCGTACAACACGCTCACCACCCCGAACAGATAGGTGCCGAGCACACGCGGCAGGCCGGCGGTGAAGTGCAGGTCGTAGAGAAAATCCGCAAAGCCTACGCGCTGCGGCAACTCCAGCAAGCCGCCATCGGGCCCCGCCTGATACTGGCGCATACCGCCGCTGGCATCTGCCTGCGCGCCATACCAATACAGCCGCGCAATCGGCCCGTGTTCGCCCGGCAACAGCAGCAAGAACGAATCGGCCACCTGCGGGTGCGTGGCGATGACCGTGTCCAGCAAGGACTGCGCCGCAGTCACCGGATCGGCAGGCGCCGTTTCGGTGACCGCTGGTGCACTCTGCCACTCGCTGAGCTGATGCGTGAACACGGTGATGGCACCGGCATAGAAGGCAATGAACAAGGCCATGCCGGCCAGCAACCCCATCCAGCTGTGTACGGACAGGAATGCGCGCAAGGTCGATGCTTTCATGCGCTCAGCTCCGTCCAGCCCAGTGCCTTGATCGCGGCGAGTGCGAGGTAGCACAGCAGCGTCAGCCCGCCGAGCACGATCCAGGCATGCAATGCCCGCCGGAACACGAACGGCGACGCCATCGCGCCGATCCAGACCGGAAACATCAGCAGCAGCCACACCAGGGTGTAGCGCTGTTGCGGCCCCGGCAGCAGCAAGGCGCACAGGCCGACCACGCCCACCGCAAGCGGCAAGCCCAAGACCACCGCGCTCAGCCATTTAGCCCACATGGCGTGCCTGCCTGCGTTGTGCGCGCACCGGCCGCCCGACATCCAGCACCGGCAGCGCCACTGCCGCCAGCATCAGCGCCGTTACGGCAGCGAAGATGCCGGCCCACACGCCCAGCGCATGGATGGCGCAGGCCAGTGACAATGCCAGCAACACGCAGCCACCGACGCGCAACACGCGCGCCGAGGGGCGTCGCTGCAGCAGCAGACGTTGATGCGTGGTTGCCAGATAAAACGCCAACGCCGAGGCGACAGCGGCAAGCAGATAGAGTGCGGTCATCAGCGCGCTCATGCGCCAGCCTGCATCGAGGTGGACGAAGGCAGCACACCACGCTGGGCACGATGCGTGCGGCGAGGTTGCGCCCTCGCTTGCGGCGACACCGCCGTCCGCACACCTGTCTGCGCATGGCCATGCCCGCTTACAACGAAGCGAACGGCCGCAACCCGCGGAAAACTCACTACAGCGATCAAAACGCCCACGCACACCACTCCCGCAAGAGGATCGACGGAAGGCATGGCGGCGGCTGTGCCCGGCAGCCCTTCCCGGGCTGCCTGAGAAAGCTGGCAATCCTGCAGCGCGGCCCGGTGGGCATGCGCGGCAGGGTGTCAGCCACTCTACGGCGCGCAATCTAACAGGTGGCACACCGCCGGACCAGCTGTCCGGCGGTGTGCGTGACGCATCAGCCGTGCGGCGTCAGCACGATGGCGCCAAGCGGCGGCAACAGCAACGGCAGCGACTGCGCATGGCCGTGCATGGACTGCTGCTCTGCCGTCACGATGCCGCCATTGCCCAGGTTCGCACCACCGTAGATGCCGGCGTCGCTATTGAACACCTCACGCCACTGGCCGCCTTGTGGCACGCCGATGCGGTAGCCGTGCTGCACCACCGGGGTGAAGTTGATGACCACCAGGACCGGCGCATCGCCGCGTTTGCCCTTGCGCAGGAATGCCAGCACGCTGTTGGCGGCATCGTCGCCCACCACCCAGGCGAACCCGGCCGGGTCGTCGTCGTGCGCATGCAGTGCGGGATATTCCGCGTACAACCGGTTGAGATCGCGCACCAGGGTCTGCACCCCGCGGTGGCGCGGGTCGTCGAGCAGGTGCCACGGAATGCTGGCGTCGTGGTTCCACTCGGTGGGTTGGCCGAACTCGCAGCCCATGAACAGCAACTTGCGCCCCGGGTGCGTGAACATATAGCCCAGATACGCACGCAGGTTGGCAAAGCGCTGCCACTCGTCGCCCGGCATACGGCCCAGCAACGAGCCCTTGCCGTGCACCACTTCATCGTGCGAGATCGGCAGCACGAAGCGCTCCGAATACGCATAGACCATGCTGAAGGTCAGCTCGCCATGGTGGTAGCGGCGATAGATCGGGTCCAGGCCGGCGTAATGCAAGGTGTCGTGCATCCAGCCCATGTTCCACTTGTAGTGGAAACCCAGGCCACCGTGCGCCACATCGGCGGTGACACCGGGGAATGCGGTGGATTCTTCGGCAATCATCACCGCGCCCGGGGTGTGCTCGCGCACCACTTCGTTGAGCCGGCGCAGGAAGGCGATGGTTTCGTAGTTCTCGCGCCCGCCATGGATGTTGGGCACCCACTCGCCGGCATTGCGGCTGTAGTCGCGGTACAGCATCGAGGCCACCGCATCCACGCGCAGCCCGTCCACGTGGTAACGCTGCAAGAACTCCAGCGCACTGGCGATCAGGAACCCGGACACCTCGCGGCGACCGTGGTTGTAGATCAGCGTATTCCAGTCGCGGTGGAAGCCTTCGCGCGGGTCGGCGTGTTCGTACAGCGCGGTGCCGTCGAAATGCGCCAGGCCATGCGCGTCGGTGGGAAAGTGCGCCGGCACCCAGTCCACCAGCACGCCGATGCCTTCGCGGTGGCAGCGGTCGACGAAGCGGGCAAAGCCGTCCGGCGAGCCGAAACGCGCAGTCGGTGCAAACAGGCCCAGCGGTTGATAGCCCCACGAGCCACCGAATGGATGCTCGGTCACCGGCATCAACTCGACATGGGTGAAGCCCATGTCGGCCACGTACGGAATCAAGCGGTCGGCCAGGCCATCCCAGTCCAGGTCCACGCCTTCTTCGCGCAGCCAGGAACCGGCATGGATCTCGTAGATGCTCATCGGTGCGTCATGCGCCTGGCGGCGCGCACGCGTGGCCATCCAGCCGTCGTCGCTCCACTGGAACGGCGCCGGGTCGGCCACGATCGAGGCGGTGCCGGGCGCCAGTTCCGCACGCCGCGCCACCGGGTCGGCCTTGGCCGGCAATTCGTGCCCATGCGGGCCACGCAGCTGGTACTTGTAGTGCGCACCGGGGCCAACGTCGGGCACGAACAGCTCCCACACGCCAGACTGATGCCGCAGCCGCATCGGGTGACGGCGCGCATCCCAGCTATTGAAGTCGCCCACCACCGCCACGCGCGAGGCATTGGGTGCCCACACCGCAAAGCGCGTGCCGCGTACGCCATCCACCTCGACCACGTTGGCGCCCAATGCGTCGGCCAGCTGCAGATGGTGGCCTTCGCTGATCAGGTGCAGGTCGAAGTCGCTGAGCTGCGGGCCGAATGCGTAAGGATCGGCCGTTTCCTGCTCGCCACCGGGCCAGCCGATGCGCAGCCGGTAACTGCCCTGCGCCGGCAGGTCGCCGGCAAACAGGCCCGGTTCCGGGCCGGGCTCCAGGGCGATCGTCTGGCCGTCGTCGAGCACGGCGCTCACCTGGTTGGCGCCCGGCAGATAGGTGCGCAACACGCGCCCGGTGTCGGTCGGATGCGCGCCCAACACGGCAAAGGCGTCGCCGTGGCGTGATTCGGCCAGCGCGCGTACCACGCCGGGGTCCCATCGATTGGTCACTGCTGTCATTACTCCATTCATCATGTGTCTCCTGCACCGGCGCGTGCACGTTGCAGGATGCGTCGCAAGCCTTCGATCGGCACCATCAACCAACCCGGGCGATTGGCCGCTTCGTAACGCACCTCGTAGCAGGCCTTCTCCACCAGGAACAGCAAGGTGGCCGCGTTGAACGCCGCCGGCGCGATCCACGGGTGGGCGCTGGCGTCGAGCACGGCATGGTAAGCGTCCAGGAAGGCTTGTGTGGAGCGGCGGCGGAATTGCACCAGGAATTCGTCCAGATGCGTGTCCACACCGACACCTGCGCGCGCGGCCGTGCCTTCTTCGCCACGTGCCGAGACTTCGCTGGCGTAGTCGAGCGAGCGCAGGAAGCCGGCCACATCGCGTAGCGGGCTGGCCTTGGCACGACGTTCGGCCAACGGCTTGGCCGGCTCGCCTTCGAAATCGATCAACACCACATCGTCGAAGGCCACCAGGATCTGGCCCAGGTGGAAGTCGCCATGCACACGGGTCAGCAACGAATCGGCCAGCACGCCGGGCGCCTTGGCCAACAAGCTGTCCAGTTGCGGGCGCTCGGCGAGCACCGCTTCCAGCGCCTCGCACTCGATGGCGTCGTCGGTGCCTGCCAGACGTGCATTGACCGTGTCCCACATCTCTTCGACCTGCCGCGCCACGCCGGCCACCACATCGTTGGCGGCGGGCAGGTCGATGCGCTGCGGGGCGAAGTCGGCATCGTCGCTGGCACGCGACAAGGCTTCGTGCAGCTCGGCCAGGCGCTTGCCGACCACCGCGGCGAAGGCGTCGTAACCGGCAATGGCCTCGGCGCGTGCTTCGTCGGTCTGCGCGGTGGCGTACTCGTCGAAGCTGCGCGCCAGATGATCCAGCGTCCAGCGCCAGGCATCGCCCTGGTTGCGGATGAAGCCCTGCAACAAGGCGATGGTGGTGACGGTGCCCTGCGCGTCGATCCGGCTGACGCTGCCCAGCAACGGCGCAGCATTGGCGTAGCCCATCTCGGTCAGGCGACGGCCGATCTCGATCTCCGGGTTCGCCCCGTCGGCCACATGCCGCAGCAGCTTGAACACCGCCTTGTCGGCCACCACCAGCGAGCTGTTGCTCTGTTCGGCCGACAACCAGCGGATGTCCGGGTCGGCAGGGATCTCCAGCTTGGCCAGGGCCGGCGTCGCTTCGAAGCGCACCTGGCCCTGCTGCGCGGCATCGTCGCCATCGCGTACGTCCAGCACCGCATTGCTGCGCAGCGCATCGATCACGCCGCGCACCATCGGCTTGAGTGCGAACGCATCGGTGAGATAGCCCACCTCGCGGCCCTGGCGCACGCGCGCCAGTGCCAGCTGCTCGGCGAGCGTGCTGGGGTGGTCGCGCTCCCACACGATGCCGATCGGCAGCATGTAGCGCTCGTGGCGGCCATCTTCCAGCTCTGCGTCGAGTTCCAGCAGGCTCATCGGCTCATCGCCCGGCAACGGTGTGCGGCGCGAGATGCGCACATTCTTCAATGCCTGATCCTTGGCCGAGAACCAGCGCCGCGCCGACAACCAGGCCGGCAGGATCTCGCCTTCCAGCGTGGGCAGATGCGGCAGCAAGGCGTTGCTCTCATCGGTGTCGCTCCGCAGCACCAGCGTGCGGTAATCCGGCAACGGCACCGGGCTGGGCACATGCCAGTCCGGCAAAGTGCCTTCACTGACCAACTGGAACGCGTAGAAACCGAACGGCGGCACGGTGAGCAGGTAGGTCAGCCGGCCGATCGGCGGGAAGCTGCCGCCGCCGATGATGTCCACCGGCACGCGGCCCTCGAATTCGGACAGGTCCAGCTCCACCGCCTGCAGCGTGTGCGAGAGGTTGGCCACGCACAGCACGGTCTCGTCCTGATAGCAGCGCAAGTAGGCCAGCATGCGGCGGTTGCCCGGGTACAGGAAGCGCAGGCTGCCACGCCCGAAGGCCTGGTAGCGCTTGCGCACGCTGAGCACGCGGCGGGTCCAGGTGAGCAGCGAATGCTGGTCGCGGATCTGCGCCTCCACATTCACCGCCTGGAAGCCGTACAGCGGGTCCATCACCGGCGGCAGCACCAGCTGCGCGGGATCGGCGCGCGAGAAACCACCGTTGCGGTCGATCGACCACTGCATCGGCGTGCGCACGCCATCGCGGTCGCCCAGATGGATGTTGTCGCCCATGCCGATCTCGTCGCCGTAATACAGCACCGGCGTGCCGGGCATGGTCAGCAGCAACGAAGTCATCAGCTCGATGCGACGTCGGTCGCGCTCCAGCAGCGGCGCCAGGCGGCGGCGGATGCCCAGGTTGATACGCGCGCGGCGGTCGGCGGCATAGGTCTGCCACAGATAGTCGCGCTCCGAATCGGTGACCATTTCCAGCGTCAGCTCGTCGTGGTTACGCAGGAAGATCGCCCACTGGCAGCTCTCCGGAATCTCCGGGGTCTGGCGCATGATGTCGGTAATCGGGAAGCGGTCTTCGCGCGCGATCGCCATGTACATGCGCGGCATCAGCGGGAAGTGGAACGCCATATGGCATTCGTCGGCGTTTTGGCCGAAATACTGCTGGGTGTCTTCCGGCCACATGTTGGCCTCGGCCAGCAGCATGCGGTCGGGGTATTCGGCATCCAGCGTGGCGCGGATCTTGCGCAGGATCGCGTGGGTTTCCGGCAGGTTCTCGTTGGAGGTACCGGAGCGCTCGATCAGGTACGGCACTGCATCCAGACGCAGGCCATCCACACCGCGGTCCAGCCAGAAGCGCATCACTTCCAGCACCGCTTCCAGCACTGCGGGGTTGTCGAAGTTCAGGTCCGGCTGATGCGAATAGAAGCGGTGCCAGAAGTACTGCCCGGCCACCGGGTCCCAGGTCCAGTTGGACTTTTCGGTGTCGCAGAAGATGATGCGCGTGCCTTCGTATTCCTGGTCGGTGTCCGACCACACATAGAAGTCGCGCTCCGGCGAGCCGGCCGGCGCATTGCGTGCACGCTGGAACCACGGGTGCTGGTCGGAGGTGTGGTTGATCACCAGCTCGGTGACGATGCGGATGCCGCGTGCATGTGCCTGCGCCACCAGCTGCTCGAAATCTTCGATGCTGCCGTAGTCCGGATGCACCGCCATGTATTCGGCAATGTCGTAGCCGTCATCGCGGCGCGGGCTGGGGTAGAACGGCAGCAGCCAGATGGTGTCCACGCCGAGTTCGGCAATGTAGTCCAGCTTGGAAATCAGCCCCGGAAAATCGCCGATGCCATCGTCGTTGGAGTCGAAGAACGACTTGACGTGCACCTGGTAAATGATGGCGTCCTTGTACCAAAGCTGATCGGCAACCACCGACGACTGCTCGGCATCGGCTTGTAACGCTGCAACTGCATTCATGCGACCTCTCCTGCGCGGATGCGCCATAACGCGAACGGTCGCGTTGCCTCTAGACGGATGTGTTGGTACTTGCCGTGCCACTCAAACCGATGCCCGTCCCACAGATCTTCTACGGCCACGGTAGCGTGATCGGGCAAGCCCAGCTCCCACAGCGGGATTTCGATATCCGCATCCTGCCCGGCATGCGGGTCCAGGTTGACCGCCACCAGCACCATGCTGCGGCTGCGCGACAGGTAGCCGGCATCCAGGAACTTGCCGTAGTACAGCACCTGATCGTTGTGCGCCTGATAGAAGCGCGTGCCCAGGTGCGACTGCAGCTCCGGATGCATGCGGCGCAGCTGGTTGAAGCGGGTGATCTCATCGACGATGTCGCCGGGCGCACGCTCGGGCCAGGCGCGTAGCTGGAATTTTTCCGAATCCAGATACTCTTCCTTGCCCGGCGCCAGCGGCGTGGCCTCGCACAATTCGAAGCCCTGGTACATGCCCCACAGCCCCGACAAGGTGGTCGCCAGCGCGGCGCGGATCAGATGCCCGTTGCGCCCGCTGTTTTGCAGGAACGTGGGGTTGATGTCCGGCGTGTTGACGAAGAAATGCGGGCGGAAGCATTCGCGCGGCACGCCTTCGTTCAACTCTTCCACGTACTCCTGCAGCTCGTGCTTGTGGTTGCGCCAGGTAAAGTAGGTGTAGGACTGCGAAAAGCCGCACTTGGCCAGTCGGTACATCATCTTCGGCCGGGTGAAGGCCTCCGACAGGAACACCACGTCCGGGCGACGCCCGCGCACATCGGCAATCAACCACTCCCAGAACGGGAACGGCTTGGTGTGCGGGTTGTCCACGCGGAACAGGGTGACGCCTTCGTTGACCCAGAACAGCACCGCATCGCGCAGCGTATTCCACAGGTCCGGCACCGCGCCGCTGGCGTAGAAGTCGACGTTGACGATGTCCTGGTATTTCTTCGGCGGGTTCTCCGCATACGGGATCGACCCATCCGCGCGCCAGGTGAACCAGTCCTTGTGCTCCTTCAACCACGGGTGGTCGGGCGCGCACTGGATCGCGAAATCCAGCGCCACCTCCAGTCCATGTGCACGCGCGGCCTGGATCAGGCGACGGAAGCCCTCCAGCCCACCGAGTTCGGCATGCACCTCGGTGTGCCCGCCATCGCTGGCACCAATCGCATACGGGCTTCCTGGTTCGCCCTCGACCGCGGTAACCGAGTTGTTGCGGCCCTTGCGGTTGTTCAAGCCGATCGGATGGATCGGCGGCATGTACAGCACATCGAAGTTCATCGCGCGGATGTGTGCCAGCCGCTTGATCACATCGTCGAAGGTGCCGTGCCGCTGCGGGTCGCCGCTTTGCGAACGCGGAAACAATTCGTACCAGCTGGCAAAGTGCGCCGCGCGGCGCTCCGATTCCACCCGGTAGGTCACCGGCGTCTCGGAGCGAAACGGCTTGTCGTCGGCCAGCGCCATCGCCTGTGCGGTATCCGGCTCCAGCACGATGGCCAGCTGCTGCAACGGCTCGCTCTGCGCGCCGATACGGGTAAGCACCGCCTGCAGGCGCTCGGCCAGCGCGCCATTGCTACGCGCATGCGCGGCCTGCACCACGGCGACGGCTTCCTGCACGTCCACCGGCAGCACCGTATTGGCCGCGCGCTTCTTTTCCAGATCCGCATGCAGGGTGGCGAACACATCGCGCCAGCCTTCCACACGGAACTCATAGGTGCCGATGCGCTCCAGCGGGAACTCCGCACGCCAGCGGTCGTTACCCAGTGCACGCATTGGTGCACTGGACCAGGTCTTGGCATCGGCCGGGCGCCACAGCACCGCCACGGCGATGCGGTCGTGCCCGTCGCAGAACGCATCGACTTCCACACAGATGCGGTCGCCCACCGTGCGCTTGACCGGGAAACGGCCGTTGTCCACCGACGGCGTCACCGACTCGATGCACACCCGCGGCCAGGTGGCGGCGGTCTGCGCACGCGGGCGCATGCGGGGCACCGCCAGCACATGGCGCGCCGGCACGCTGCGATACACGCGCACCTCGCCCGGCTCCAGCGCATCGAGCGTCGCGCCGGACAAGGTGCGGCCGTCTTCGGCCACCAGCGCTTCCGCGTCGCCAAGCAAGCGCAACAGATCCGAGGCCGGCACCGGCACCACATGCCGCGTATCGCCATTGATCAATAACAAGGAGGGCAAGCCGCCCAGCGGCTCCACTGCCACCGCGGTCAAGCCGGTGGATTCGCGCAGCAGCGGCCGCAACCGCATGCCCGCATTGCTGGTGGGCAAACCATCGGTGGCACGGATCGACAGCGGCAACGCGTCCAGATGCGCATCGTCCAGCAACCAGGCGCTACCCAGAGCCAGCGCCAGCTGCCAGTGCTGCTCGGGCGCGGCGGCACGCTTGCCATCGGGTGCATCCAGCACGGCAATCACCTGCGACGCCAATGCACGCAGCGCGGTGTCTTCATCGAAGAACCAACTGCCGCGACCATCCCACCATGCCAGCGACGAGAACGCCGCATCGAACCCGGCACCGGACAGCTGCTGCAGCGCCTCCAGCCCCAACCCGGGCGTCCACGCCGCAAACACCACTTCCGGAGCCTGCGCATGCACGCGGGCGATCAGCTCGCGCCAACGCTGCGCCGGCACCTGCTGCGGCTGCAATAGACGAAACCCGGCTACACCCTGCCCGGCCCACTCCAGCAAGCGTGCGCTCCACCACTCCACCAGCGCAGCGCCCTCTTGCGCATAGCTGAAGCGCGCCTCGGCCACTTCCGGCGTGGCGCGCGGCTGGCGCGGGTCCGGCACCGCCGTACTGCGTGCGCGGAACCACTGCGGGTTATCGCGCACCACCGCGCTGGCCCCGCCCACTTCATCCAGCCGCAGATCGATCAGCAGCTTCACCCCGGCGCGATGCGCGGCCTGCGCCGCATCACGCAACGGGCCGTGCTGCGCATCGGCAGCACTAGCCGGCTCGACCAGCCGGCCATCCGCGTCACGCTCGAACGGCGCAGCCATCACCACGTAGTCGCACCCGGCCTCACGCGCCGCTACGCAGCGCTGCTCCAGCCCGGTGGCGCTCGGGGTCGTTTCGTTGAGTACACAGATCCGCATGACCGCCCCTCAGCAAGCAACGGCGCGCGAACGCACCGTCAGGGTGGACGTCACGCGGCACCCGCCGCTCCATGTCGCTGCAAGCGCTCGCTGCCAACGCGCCGGCCCTCCACCGGCTCGGACCGATGCGAGCAGCAGTGACGCATGCTGCGCCGCCGCCTGCTGCACTGATGCCCGCCCGCTCAACGCCTGGTCGACCCTGCCTACCGTGACTGCACTCATGCGCAACTCCGCAACGATTCTTGACCCATGCAGTCAAGCACCCCCCCTGCGAATTTCATGTGTCGGCCGAATTGACGAAAATCAAACAAGCGCGGCTGTGCCCAGGCAAGCAGGACTAAGCTTGGTGCTCAATCCATGGGCGCGAGACCAGCAATGAAGCTCATCGCTGCACAAATTCGTTCGGCACCGGGTGAGGTCGAAAGGAACATTGGCAGACACCTGGATGTCATTCGCTTCGCTGCGAGCAAAGGGGCCGACGTGCTGCTGTTCCCCGAGCTTTCCCTTACCGGTTACGAGCCGGGGCTGGCAGAGGCGCTGGCGGTGGACCCGGCGGACAAGCGCTTTAACGCGTTTCAGGTGTCCAGTGACCGGTACGGCATGCTCATCGCCGTGGGCGCGCCCACCAGGGGAGCGAACGGCACGGAAATCAGCATGGTCTGTTTCCAGCCGGGGCTAAAACGCAGTACCTATTCGAAGCAGCATCTCCACCTCGACGAATTGCCTTTTTTCACCCCAGGCGCCGAGCAGCTTGTGCTCACGCAGGCAGATCATGTCCTGGCGCCCGCCATTTGCTATGAATCACTGCAGGCCAGCCATGCCGAACATGCAGCTGCATTAGGCGCTCACGTCTATCTGGCAAGCGTGGCGAAGTCTGAGCGGGGCGTCGCATCGGCCTATGGGCATTACCCGATGATTGCGAAGAAACATTCCATGGCCGTGGTGATGGCCAACTGTGTGGGCGCCGCCGACACCTTCATCGGTGCGGGCCAGTCTGCTATCTGGAGCAGTGACGGAGAACGCGTGTGCAGCGCCAACGCGCTTGAAGAAGCATTGGTGGCGTACGACCCAGGAACCGGAGAAGCGGGCGTCTTCCAATTGGCTTGAGTCAGGCCAGGGCCAATGACAGGCAGCCCCTCTGTGCGGTGACACTTCAACCATCGCCGGCTCCCCGGCGCTACGTTCACTTATTGCGATCCCGCGGCGCCTTACACGCTGCTGCAAAACTGCATCACATACCGCTCACCATTTGGTTGACAACATGCTGTCAACTTGAATGGCAGCGATGGCATGCAGACAGACAAAGCACACGTACGCGCGCTAGCGCTAGCCGTGTTCGCGGCCAACGGCCGCTTGGTGAGCGCGGGCAACGAATTGGTTGCCCATCTCGGGCTCACCAGTGCGTGGTGGCAGGTGCTGGCCGCGCTGCGGTACGCACCTGCCCCGCTTCCCGCCGCCTCGATCGCGCGCAACATGGGCCTCTCCCGGCAGGCGGTGCAACGCATCGTCGATGTGCTTGCCGAGCAGGGGCTGGTGGAGTTCCAGCCGAATCCACTTCACCTTCGCGCCAAGCTCGTAGCGCTCACCCGGGCAGGCAGTAAAGCCGTGGCCGGTGCCGAGAACGCGGTTGCGCCCGTCGACCAGGCGATTGCCGACAGGATCGGCCTCGAGCGCATCTGCGATGCCATCCGCACGCTTGAGGAGATGAGCACTGTCATCTCCGAGTGGCTGGGCGATGCGTCCAGCGCTTCCAGTTCCACCGTCAAACCGCAGGAGTAACGCAGCCTGATTCTGGTGTCAGGTGCCACGGGTGGTATCGGCGGCGAGCTGTGCAGGCTTTTAAAAGAAGCAGGCACACCGTTCCGCGCAATGTGCCGCAAGCAACAGCAGGTGGATGACCTGCAACGCAAGGGCATCGACGCCGTGCTGGGCGACTTCGACACACCCGACACGCTGCAACGCGCGATGCAGGGGTGCGACACGCTGTTTCTCATTACCCCGCCCACACCCGGGCAGGTGGCGCAGGAGACGGCCGCGATTGACGCGGCCAAGCGCGCCGACATCGGCCGGATCGTGAAAGTCTCGGCATCGGATTGCAACGTGCGCTCACCGGTGCCGTGGGCGAAATCGCATGCGCTCATCGACCACCACCTGCGTGCGTCAGGCATCACGTGGACCATCCTCAAGCCCACCGCGTACATGCAGAACTTTCTGTGGTTCAAGGATCCGATTGCCAAGGGCGTGTTCCCGATGGCGGCCGGCCGCGGCAGCGTGTCCTGGATCGACACACGCGACATCGCGCGCGTGGCCGCGAGGGTGCTGACAGAAGAAGGCCACGCAGGCGCAACCTATTTCCTCACCGGGCCGGAGACACTGGATATGCAGGCGGCAACAGCGCGCCTATCGCAGGGCATTGGCCGCAAGGTGCGTTATCTCAACCTGCCCTCACCGGCGTTCCGCGTGCTGATGCGTGCTACGGGCAACTCGCCCTGGATGGCCAAGGGGCTCACGGTGCAGTTCGCGGACGTGGTGGCAGGCCATCACGATATCGACCCCACCTTCGAGATCGAGCGGCTCACCGGAATGCCACCGCATACGTTCGATGACTTTATTCGCGACCACCGGCAGTCGTTCGTGGGTTAGTCGTTGGGAGACCGCAGGGAACAAGTGAGGTAGCTTAAGTGAACCTAACCCTGTTCCCGCTCGCAAGATGATCCCGATGCTTGCCATCAGTAGCTACCGGTACAATCCCAGACGTTTTCGGCGTCTGCAGATCGATGGACACATAAGTTACTTCCTGGACCGAAATACTTGATTATCAACTCGTAATGGTCAGATGAATTTGAGGAAAAGAATAACTTTATATCTTCGGAACTAACATCGATCATGACTTGTTTATAATTGTCAAGCTCATCAATCGATTTGGGATAAGCAGCCTTCTCGAGGCGATAAGCTTCGATTGAATGGACTATAGCGTCGCCGACCTCCTTCGTCCTCTTAGCTTTCATGCCTTGGCCAGGAGCAGCACAAGCAGATAAGGAGACCATAAGAATAATTGCAAGCCTTAAATTGTTAGCAATCATTGCCCCAGACACCCATTATGAACCTCGTTTTGCAAAGCAGTGCAATCCATCCGGATCCTGGTTGGGCATTGTGTTGCCGAAGGCTTCGCATTTCAGGCTCCAGTTCCACACGGCAACGTCGCGGGCGGCATCGACTACCACACGGGGGCTACCGTGGTGGTCGGGCTTGATGTAGTGCAATTGACCACCGTTAACCAGCAGGCCCACCGGCAGGTCGTCCAGCCAGATCGCTTGTTGCTTGAGCGCGCCGTTGGTGTCGTAGTCGCCGAGGCAATGGCCCGCCTCGTCGTAAAGCGTATAGCTGTTGGTGGTGCTCAAATAACGGCGTACCTGCTCGCCGCGGCCGTTGTAGCGGTAGTTCATGACTGAGACGCCTGCGCGCTTGGCCCGGGTCATGCGGCCCGTGGTGTCGTACAGGTACTCGCGTGCCTTGCCGCCGATGGTGAGGGTGTTGCCCATCTTGTCGTAGGTGCGCGCCACTCCCGCGACTGCGCTCAGGTGGTGGTTGGTCGTCGGATAGGTGTAAGCCTGGGTGGCGCCGCCGACCTTTGCACTCAGGCGATTGCCGGTGCCATCGTAGCTATAGCCTTCGATCACCGCCTCGGTAGCGCCATCCTTGAGCGCGGTGAGCCGGCCCAGCGCGTCGTAGTCCAGAAGAAGTTCTGGTGTTGGGTTGCCGGCCGGCGTCAGAGTAGTGAGGTATCGATTGGATCGATGCCAATTCATCTTCCCAAGGCCCCTCCACAGTAGGCCCCTCCACAGTTCTGAATGGATTATCTACTCAGGAAAAGGCCACTTCTTATGCCAAGGTAATTCGCATCCCAACCATTCTGTACCCTCAAAAATAATTTTTTTCATTTTTTCATATTTGCCAAGCACCTTGGGATGAAAAATTCGATCTGAACTTAAAAACTCAATTGAGTTTTTCAGAATGGATTTTTCTTCTGAATTTTCTTTTATTTCAATAATACACTCATGTTCGTCGTCAAATAAAGTCCATATCCAGTATCCGATCGACCTAACCGCATTATCCTCAGTTTTTTTCGGCCAATTTCCCTCAAATTCACTTGAGGAAAGTCGGTTTTTTTCAAGCTTCCGCAGCAACTCAACTCCGATATTTCTAGCAGAATAGTCGATCACTGAGCACCTCGACATTTTACAAAAGCATTCAATGCTTCAACGTGCTCTGTTATTGCACCAATCCCTGCTCCAATAATACCTGCCCTCTTAACTACTGTTCCTATTCCGAGTCTGCCAATAGTTCTCCCGACCCCATTTCCCAGGTAGCGTCTGGAGTAACTCGTGTAACGCCCGCTGGGACCTCCACCTGCCACCCCACCACGCGGCTTAATTGCTGACTTATTGACCACTTGCGCCGACCCACCAAAGATTGCGGAACCGGCGCCAAATCCCACAATCGAATTAACTGACTCTTCCATAGAGTAAGTACTTAGAGCAGCATCAAGACAGTCTTCCTTTGGTTTATCTTCACAAAGACCAGAAGGATCTAGGTGGCTAACTGGGCTTCCTTCAACATAAACGTATGTACCAACTCCTGCTCTTAAGCCGATCGGATCACTCTGCCCGTACCGACCAGTGGCCGCATCGTAATCGCGGAAGTAGTTCTGATTGAATCCGCTCGCGGTATCAAACCGCTGCCCTGGGAACCGCATGTCGAACACCATCGCGGCGCCGTCTCCATCCGGATCCTGGTTGGGTGCGGTGTTGCCGAAGGCTTCGCCTTTCAGGCTCCAGCTCCATACGGCGACGTCGCGGGCGGCATCCACGACCACACGCGGGCTGCCTAGGTGGTCGGGTTCGATGTAGTGCAATTGACCACCGTTGGCCAGCAGGCCCACCGGCAGGTCGTCCAGCCAGATTGCTTGTTGCTTGGGTGCACCGTTGGTGTCGTAGTCGCCGAGCCAGTGGCCGGCCTCGTCGTAGAGCGTATAGGTGTTGGTGGTGCCCAGATAACGGCGTACCTGCTCTCCGCGGCCGTTGTAGCGGTAGTTCATGACCGCGACGCCTGCGCGCTTGGCCTGGGTCATGCGGCCCGTGGTGTCGTACAGGTACTCGCGTGCCTTGCCGCCGATGGTGAGGGTGTTGCCCATCTTGTCGTAGGTGCGTGCCACGCCTGCGACTGCGCTCAGGCGGTGGTTGGTCGTCGGATAGGTGTAGGCCTGGGTGGCGCCGCCGACCTTGGCACTCAGGCGATTGCCGGTGGCATCGTAGCCGTAGCCATCGATCGCGGTATTGGCGGCGCCATCCTTGAGCGCGGTGAGCCGGCCCAAGGCGTCGTAGTCCAGTCGCAAGTCCGGTGTCGGGTTGCCGGCCGGGGTCAGAGCGGTGAGGTCGCCAACGGCATCGAACCCGAAGCCGATTTCCAAGCCGCCTGCGCGGGTGTCTTGGATGCTGCGGGGGCGGTAGTCAAGATCGTACATGCGCGCCAGCTTGCGGCCGTTGCCATAGGTCCAGCCGGAGGATGGCCCAAACGGGTTGTAGGTCGCTCCGCTCAGCAGACGTTGGCGGCTGCCGCCCTGTGCAGTCACCCCAACCTCGGTCGTCTGGCCTTGCGCGTTGCGGACATAATCGACCGTGGTGCCGTCCGGGTAGACCATCGACCGCAGGCGGCCGCCAGGTGTGTAGTCGTAGCGCAACACCAACACCTTGCCATTGACCGTCTGCACCTTGCGCATCACCTCGCCGAAGCGGTTGTAGCAGTACTGGGTGGTACCGCTGCCATCCTGGAGCCTGGCCAGGCGCCCGACGGTGAACGTCTCACCGCTGGCGCACACGCTCTGCGTGACGTCATAGGTATAGCTGACATTGAAGGCGGCGGTTGGGTAGCTGATGCTCAGGACACGGTTGAGCGCATCGTAGGCGTAGGTGGCCGTGACACCGCGTGCATCGGTCTGGGTGGCGCGGTTGCCGGCGCTGTCGTAGGTATAGCTGGTGACGCCAGTGTCCGGGCTGGTCAGTTTCAGGGTGTCGCCAAAGCCGTTGTACGTGTAGCGCGTGTCCAGACGTTTGGGGTCCTTGACCTGCAACGGGCGATCCTGCGTGTCATAACCCACGTTGGTTTCGGCCTTGATGCCATCGACATCCTGCAACGTGCGCGCAAGCCGACCGAGCGGATCGTGCTCCTGCAGGGTGCTACGGCCAAATGCGTCGGTGATCAAGCGCAGGTTGCCGTTTGCATCGTACGCATAGTCGGTGGGATTTGCGGCCGCGTCCGCCTGCGTTTCCAGTTGGCCCAATTGATTGTAAATACGGCTCAAGCTGCGCTTGAGCGCACCCTGCGCGTCCTTGGTCTGCTCTTCCAGACGATTGCCAGCCTTATCGAGCACGTAATGGAGAGTGTTGCCCAGCGTATCGGTGACATCGGTGAGGCGTTGGGCCTGGTCGTAGACAAACGTGGCGTAGCTGCCATCGGGTTGGGTGATGCGCTTGACCAAGCCGGTGGGCCAATACTCGAACGTGGTGACGCGATTCTGCGCAGAAGCAGCGCCATGCACCGTGGTCGATGCCAACCAACCACGCGGATGGTAGCTGTAATCAGTCAGCACCCCGTTTTCGTCAACGGCAGAAAGAACGCGGCCCGCTGCGTCATAGCTCAGATTCTCCCGGATCTGGCCGCGGGCGTTGATGGTCTGCTTGAGGTCGCCCTTACGGTACAGGCACGGTCCGGTGCCGGTCTGGCACCCAGCGGCATCGATGGGGTAGTAGTTGTAGGTCGTACGGTCGTCGATATCCGTGCGCGGGCCATCCACTGACTTCAGCAAACCGATCAGCGAACAGTCGCTACCGGCAGCCACGTCGGCTGCCTCGCAGTAGTTCATACTGAGAACTCTGGTCTGACCACTTGCGACGTCGGTCGTGATGACTTGCTGCGGCTGCAGTCGCGCATTTCGGACATAGCCTACTTGCTTGTCACTTGATTGAACTGAAATCAATCGATTGCTGTCGACAGCGGTGCGCGTACTTGTGATTCGCTGACTGGGTAAACCAGCCGCCTCGGTGACCGTATGCACATTGACTGGCACGCCAGCATCCGTAAGTTCGGCATAGGCGTGCTGCGTGACAACTCCGGCACGATCGGTAGAAGCTCTCAGGCGCCGACGAAAATCAACACTTGCGTCCAAATAGTCGCTGCTGAGGGTGCCTGCACTGTCGGTGACGTCATCTATTTTTCTAGGACCTGCGGAACGCTGGCTCAGCGTATATGTCGTCTGTTTTCCCAACGCATCGGTCACCACGGTGGCGCCATCGGTGTAATCAAGCGTCACACCGTCTGCGCCGTCGTGATGCTGGCTCGACACAACACGCCCCGTAGCGTTGTAGGCGAATGTGCTGTAACGCACTCCATCTTCCGCAACTACGCCAGTCAGGTAACGGTAAAAATTGGCGTCTTCATACAGATACGACCTGACCCGGCCGTCCGCATAGGTCACGCTCTCCAGCAATGCAGAGTCTGGAAATGTAGTGGAATACGAATATGTAGCTAATGGCACGCCGTCCAGGCTGACTCGAACCAGCTGGGCATAACGAGACGAGTCAAAGTAATGAAACACCAACTTGCGACCAGTCGAATGCGTAATCGACTCCAATCTCGAGGATCTATCGTACGCGTATCGAAGGTAAGTTCCGTCCTCGTTCGACACTAAATTCAACGCGCCTGCGGCATCGAAGTCTGAAACCGCAGCCGACCTAAAAATCCTCCACCCGTTGGCTATTTTCTCAAGCCGATCCCCAGAGCCATCAGAAGCAATAAAAGAATTTCCGACCGATTTGAAATTACGTTGGAGCCCGTTTCCTTCAGCAAGTGTTGCGTAAGAACCGCTCACAGAAACGCTGATCTCATGTGAGTTGAACCAACCAGCCCCAAGGTTGGATCGCCTTCCAACCTGCGAGGACCGAAACGTTCGAACGAGACGTATCCATCCAAGATCGAAGTCCTGTTCAGGCTGCGACTTTTCCCCAGTCTTTACGTCGCAAGGGTTACCAACCGAACACGTGTCCTCCAAGGAGGGCCCGGTCAAATAGGCAAATATCTCCAGATTTACACAGGCCTGATAATCATCATTCCAGTTTGTATACACGGGACATAATAGCCTGCGGGTGCGATTACCGATCCCAGCGTGCTCTATGGGGAAACACGTTCCGTCGTAAAGAATTACATTCGATGTGATGTCAAAGTTTCTTGACTCGTAACGGCCCTCGAACTCAGCCGAATACGGCGTCCATTCGCTTGCAGGTTTCAGCGAAACCTTGCCACATTCATTCAATTCACCATAGAAGGACTGAAGACGTGCAACCATCTCAGCTTCAGTTGCGTAAGAGCCATCTACTGCAGAGAACGTCCATTCGGGATCGGAGGGCTGATCATTACCAAGCCAGTATGTAAGTGTGACTGTCTGGTCTTCGTTTGTTTTTGTTTCTTTCACGTGCGTAGCTAAACGATACGCATACTCTGCATCGCTGGGACCAGCGATCTGCGCCATGGCCTCAATTGCACGATGTTGATTGTCGAAAGCGCCAATAGTTGTCGTTGGAATTTCTGGATGCTTGGCAGCAAGTGTCCACTCTTGCTTGATCTCCTGTGCGTAGACTCCGCAGACAGTGGTCAGCAACAACGCGCAAGCGTAACGACGCAGCCGCAGGGGCTTCAGAACTTCCATGTCCTATTCCTTCAAATTTTGGCAGCTGGCGATGCTGCAGACGGCATCAAGATGCCGCAGCTAAAAAGTCGTCGTTATCATCTCCCGGGGAAATTGTCTTCGTCAAGCCTTGTTGACCGGCTTCAAGCACGCAGCAGCACGGCACGCCGCCAAGGCGCGGCTGATTTGCTTTTCCACCATCTTGATCGAGCTGCCCATGGCTGCGGCCGCTTGCGAGTAGGCGAGGCCGTAGATGCGGTTGAGGATGAAGGCCTGGCGGCATCTAAAATAGTGCCTAAGCAGTTTGAACCGCCTAAGCGCGGCACGCCACACTCCTCACCGAGGTGCTAACGGCCGTCACTAGCTGCAAATCTCTGAAAAATCCCGCCTTTGTAGCAGTCCAGTCGCCCATCGCCATGTGTTGTGGCCACATATTCGCAGCGACCGTCCGTTACACCAAAAGACATGTGGCGTTGCGATGTAAGCAACTGAAAGCTGAGAAATACCAACACTCGAAGGCAAACGGGGACTCTCACCAGTTTCAAACCAACCTAGCCGCCTTCTTCGGCCTGCAGATACGCCTGCCCTGCTTTTCCTCCGTCGGCTGCTCAAGCATCTCGCGCAGGGCATTGGCGGCATCGAAGACGGCTTGGCCCAGCGTTGGGAGGGTCTGCGCATGCAGGCGATCCGCTGCGCTCATGGCGATGACGTCGCCGTGCGCGATGAGGCTGCGTAGCAGACGGTCGAGTTGGTCCAGCGTGAGATGCAAGACAACGGCGGGGTGCTACATCTTCGTGCTCCTCTACGCGGGCAGCGGTGAACGCGCACGATGTGGCAATCGGCGCGTTGCGCTTGATGCGGGACGTGCGGGTGCGTGAGTCGTGTGCGCGGTGCCTGGTTAGTCCGTGGGTACCACGCTGACGACTAGCTCGCCGTTGCGCATGGTTATGTTGAATTTGCTGCCGATGGTGAAGCCGAGTTGTTCAAGCCAGCGGCCGCGTAGGCGTAGCGTAGGGATGCGTTGGTGGCTGGCGGGGTAGTAGCCGTAGCCCACGGTGCAGTGTTGCGGGGCACGCGGGTGGCCTGGGCGTGGGGGGCGGCGTTCGGTGCGGGGCTCGGGGATGGGCGTGCGCTCAAGGTACGGCGGTGGCTTGAGTGTGGGGTCGAGGGTGCGCCAGACGACCTCGGTGGGCGGCGGCACCTTGGTGCGCTTGCGTGCTGATGTGGGACGGGACGTGGATCGACGCATGGCAAAGCCCTCCTTGACGAACAGGCCCCGCCGCCGGCTGGCGACGGGATGTCGGGAGGTTAGAAACCGAAGACAGACGGCGGGCGTATTTCCCCGAAGGGTGTTGTATTAGCCGCCCTCCCGACGCAGGCAACGCGTCGGCTGCGCCAGCAGGAAGCTGCAGGCACAAAAAACCCACCGGGATTTCGGAGGTGGGTACCGCTGTCTTAGGAGTTTCTACGCTCCTTGTGGTAGAGATTGCTGTGGGTTCGTTGGGATGTCAACTGCTTCGAGCTACGAAGTGACGATGATTTTTGAGTGCGGCCACTACGAAGAACCTGCAGATCGCCCCTGTTCTTGCTCGCTTCACACCATGCAGCGGACTACCGCTTGGACGAAGCATTGAGATTATCCATGTCCGAGAAGATCAACCAGCGCTTGCCGGAATCCCGATGCAGCGTGAGGGTGAACTTTCCTATGTCGCCGGGTGCGTCTCCGTAGCCGTACGCACCTATGATGTAGGCGACATTACCTTCGGCGGAAAACCCGAGTGAGCGCAAACGTAGCGGACCTCCGCTGCTACCTTCATAAGCCACTTGAATAGCTGCCCTGCCCTGGATCGGAGGACAATCGCTCTGCAGCAAAAAACCATCTTCCGCAAATAGTGCAGCAAGCGCGCTTGCGTCGCTCTCACGCCATGCGCGCTCATAGTCGCGAAGTACTCGATCAAGTTCTTGGGGTAACGCGACGCTGGCAACTACTGTCTGCTTGGCTTTTTCTGTGATGTTCTGACCATGCAATGGCCACGTGGCAAGCAGGAAACTGAAGGCAAAAAAGGCGATTATCGATCGGCTCACATGTCTTACTCCCTCTAGGGTCTCGTTGGTTGACGACAGAATTATTCTGCGCTTCGCAATTGCAGCGATGAGACTTGCTTTTTTTTAAATTAACTTGACCCCGTCATTTTTGTCCCAATAAACTATGCCATCGTATCCAGGGCATCCATATTCATGGCATCCCAGAACGCCGGATCATGCATCATAGAGAAATCCCTCCACTCCTTGATACCGGTACGTACATGCCCGGCCTTTACTTTCGCCCTCAATTCATCAGCAGAATTAACTCCAGTCACTTTCGCAAGCTTTAAAAAATTACGGTGCTGAGATGCGCGAATAAAGAAAGTTGGTGGGTGGTAACGCTGCAGGTATAACGCTGTCTGCGGGTACCATCGGGAGTTTTCGTTCAGAAATGACATCAGGAGCAAAATTAAGTCAGCCTCAATGACGTCTGCGAACTTTATGTCTTGGCGATCGGCCTGTTGCTTAATAAGCTCTGCCGCAGGAGCTCTTAGACGGCGACCCTCGCCCGCTAATACCTGGAGATGCGTAGAAGATGCATAAAAAGCATCAAATCCACGCATTCGACCCGAATCGTTATATAACGACTGAGGCACCAAATAACTATTGGTCAAAACACTTCTCACTTGGTCGTATGCACCAGCTTTTAGCAACGCAGCGACAACATAGAGGAACGTTTCATATGTGAATACGGAATGAGCCTCAAACCACGAGTCATTATAAGAACTTAACCCTACAGGAGGAGACTTAAGCTCTAGCAACATCTCCAGCATCGACATTATATTTTCTTCGAAAACATCACCAGAGGTATACTCGGACTCAAGCATTACCCAATCTAGCAATTGATCGCGCGCAAACTTGAGGTTCCGGCAATCAGCAAGAACACGCTGCGCCACATCGTCATCAGCAATAACTTCCTTTGTCCTTATCCCATCGACATAGTCATAAATTGACTCAAGAAATGACTGCCTATAACCCTTAATGCCTGGCCGTTGCTGCTGCATGGCATTCTTCAGCGAAGAAAATTTAGATAGAGGCGGTACCGCCGGACTCGCTGCACTCATAAAAAGATAAGCTGGCGGCTTTCCTATTGGCGGTTTCTCATGCATCGGCTGGCCATATAGACAGCGTATTAGCTGCTCCCAGTTACTATTTGCATGCTCCAAACTTGAGAAATTTATCCACTTTCGTGATTTTAGAAACTCAGGAAGATATGGCTCGCCGTTATCATCCATCTCGCAAACGATGGGAATAAACTTGGAATGTGTAACCGCGTCGTAGACCCTGCGAGAAATAATTTGCGATTCCGCGCCAACCCCTGCCTCTCTTGCGTCAGCCTTCTCAGAGTATCTTTCGTCAGAAAATATTAGAACGTTGGTTATCGTCTGATCAACAACCATCGACTCCATAAAAACAAACTTGTCGTCACCCTCTTTGAAGCTCCAGAGGTCAAGCACTACGTCTACCCCATCTCCGACCAACTGCTCGGCCCATTGCCGAACTCGCTCTTGGTGACCAAGTGACGACCAGCTGTAGGATATAAAGACACGAGGTTGCAAATCAGTTCTCCCTTTAGCGAGTAGCACCCCGCCGATTAAGATGGAGATTAGTCGCTGGCAAGCTCGGTCACAACTTTTGCACTAGCTTGTTGTTCTAGCGTTCGCTTGCGACCACTTATCGTCTTCCCGGAAGCCGCGCCGGAAAGAGCTCGTACAGCTTCGAGCGAGAGATGCCGTACTGACGACGTCCCCCACCCTGAGTAGAAGGCGGGTTGAGAGTCCGGGATTGATGACATGGGTGTTGGTCAGCCGGTGCGCATGCGCTGAGGGCGTCATGTCGCCAATTGCTCTTTTGGGTCGCTCATCGTTTTATTCGCGTCGCCAGCGCCCGATCTCTGTGCGTGCATGCAACAGCGTAGTGAACTGGGAACGGGGTCGGGTTCTTAGGTATCCCCACGTTTTTACAGCACCAGCGTCATCTGCTCACGCACTGCGTCGGGCAGTGAGCGCAAGCGTTCTAGCCAGCGTGAGACAGGTTCCATCGGCCAGCGTCTGACCAACGCCTCGCGGCCGACGCGCAGTGTTGAGTAGAGCTTGCGTGTGCTGTTGCGTGGCGATATCCACTGGGCAATACCGGTGGCTTCGCAGCCCAGTCCTGCCAGCCAACTGGCGAAGGTGGCTAGCGTATTGAGCAACAACGGATCTGCAGCCGCTCACCGCGTCGGGTCAAGCTGTCTTCCATGGCTTGGCCGTAGCGATGTGACTTCAGGTCCCGGAATGCCAGCTCGATCTGCATCCGTCGTGCATACAGGTTGACCAATTGCTTCGCGCTGGGTGCTTGTAACTGCGGGGAGGCAACAATCAGCCATGGCTCGCGCTCACGCGCTGCTGCTTTCAAACTCGATGATGCGCGCGAGACCTTGGCGGGTGAGCGTCGATTGTGTTGCTGCCGTCCCTGCGGTGTCTTGGCGTAGAGCACCAGGCGGCAATCGAGCGGATCGCTGCGATTGGCCTGCATCGGTGGCAATTCGTGTGCACAGTTGGACGCTAGCGCATGCAGGCGTCGGCTATCGATCCATTGCGTTGCATCATCGGGAACGTCTTGCGGTTTGACCTGCGTGCGACCGCGCAGGCGCCCGACCCAATCCCAGCCCATCGCCGACACCGCGCGAAACCATGGCGTGCGAAATCCGGCGTCAGTGACCAGGATCGGACGCACAGCGTCTGGAATCAGTGCGCGGAGTTGTTGCAAAAAATGCTTCTCCGCACCAGGCGAGCCTTGCTGTTTCCCAGCAACCACCATGTCCAGCAACGTGAGCGTGCGCCCACCGACCGGCACGGCGGCGCGCAGCAGGCACCACGACTTGTCCGGCTTCAGATCGCTCCAATCGATCACGATCACCGGCTGCGCCCCGCGCAGCAGCCAATGCGCCATGTCTCGCTCGATCATGGATCGCTCGGCGTACAACGTGCGATTGCACAGCAGACGATCGCATGCCTTGAGAGGCGCACGTACCCGCGTCGCGCCAGGCCACGCACGTGCAATGTCGATCAACGTCAGCCGGCCTCCGTGCACTAGCGCTTCAACGGCGCGCAGCAAGGCGCGCTGGCGTAATGCATGCATCCCGGAGAGTGAGTTAGACAGGCACTTCTGCAATACTTCGCTGGCGCGCATGGTCGGCACTCTTCACTGGCTTAGTCACCTTGAAGCGTGCCCCATGCGCGCAACTTCTTCCACATCCCGGCGCGCCAAGTGCTTGATCTCGCAGGAAGAAACCTGGGGAAACCTCAGGGTCAGGTTGACTTTTTAAGTGTACCTGACCGGTTATTGGGAATTCTCCGTGAAAAATAGCCAACGCACCCGATGCCCACCGTGGAAAAATATTTTCCCTGCGGCTCTTCCATATCCGGACGCCACACCGCAAGCTCAAGTGCCGGAAACACGTAGCTGTACCCCAACTCTTCATCAAAAGGATCGAAAGGAGTAACTGCAAGGAATTTCTCGACGAGCCTCGATGCTGGCGTGCTAAATACATGTTGGCCGAGGCACAGAACCTCAAATCCGGAATTCGCGGACAGCTCTATGAACTCCACGCTCGGCTCGATGCCCCCATAGAAAACGTGGAACCCACGGTGCCATGCGTCTGTGGGATAGGCAGACGTAGGAACTTTTCTGAAGCTAGTTGGAGGCGCCCCCATGACAGCATGAACTTCGGCTCGGGACATGCCGAGCTTTACAAGGCCGACACCAGCCAAGGGTAAGATCTCAATAAGTTTCATAACACCGGACGTATGAATTAAGCCAAATTGCAGAGTGAAGATTTGGCTCGAATGACTTGTTAGGAAGTGGGTCGCCGCAAAAATGGGTGTTACAACTATGCTCCCAGCACTGCCGCTTGCACTGAGTGTGCCACAGCTCACAACACCTAGCTTGCCCCGCAACGCAGCGATACGTGACGGCGCCGAAGTGCCCGACTGGCAGCCAGTAGCGTGTATCTAGCCACAGAGAACGGGCTGCCAAGCATCGATCACATCGTGCTGAGTGCGGAGAAACGTCGTGTGCGGCAGGGCAAGACGTAATTATTATTCAAGGAGCGCTGGACAGCCCCGCCAACTTGATAGCGCACATGAAAACAGGCGACGCCCTCGCGTGACCTGTGGAGCAGTCACTGAGTCAGCTGCAGGCGCATTGGAGAACCGCCGCAGCAACAGCAGCAATCGTGAAGCGAGAGCAGCAACAGGACCGTCATTACTGCGCCTCATCGCATGGTATGAAGTCGCAGCCCCAACCACCACTTGCGTCTTAGCCCACAACCCAAGAAATGCGAAGGCGGTACCGCGCGTTAGTCCGTAGGTGCCATGCTGACGACCAGCTCGCCGTTGCGCATGGTTATGTTGAGTTTGCTGCCGATGGTGAAGCCGAGTTGTTCCAGCCAGCGGCCGCGTAGGCGTAGCGTGGGGATGCGTTGGTGGGTGGCGGGGTAGTAGCCGTAGCCCACGGTGCAGTGTTGGGGGGCACGTGGATGGCCTGGGCGTGGGGGGCGGCGTTCGGTGCGGGGCTCGGGGATTGGCGTGCGCTCAAGGTACGGCGGTGGCTTGAGCGTGGGGTCGAGGGTGCGCCAGACGATCTCGGTAGGCGGCGGCACCTTGGTGCGCTTGCGTGCTGATGTGGGATGGGACGTTGATCGACGCATGGCAAAGCCCTCCTTGACGAACGGGCCCCGCCGCCGGATGGCGACGGGATGTCGGGAGGTTAGAAACCGCACAGAGCCGGCGGGCGTATTTCCCCGAAGGGTGTTGTATTAGCCGCCCTCCCGACGCAGGCATCGCGTCGGTTGCCCCCGCAAGAATCTGCAGGCACAAAAAACCCACCGGTTTGACGGAGGTGGGTACCGCTCTGTGAGGAGTTTCTACGCTCCTTGTGGTAGAGATTGCTGCGGGTTTGTTGGGATGTCAACTGCTTGGGGTGGCAAAGCGCTGATCAAAAGCCACAGAGTCCTCGCCATTTCAGATGAGGCAAGAAAGTCACTCTGACCCCTTATTACCCTGGGATACCTTAGTCAGATGCAGTTCGAACAACCCTGGTTGGCGGCGCAGCACATATCCGCCGCTTGAAGATCAGGCTACGCACTCCGGTTTTTCAAGGGCGACCTCAAAGTTCACTTGGATGACCCGCGACAGCACGCTATACCTAGTGGACCGCTACAGCGAGCAGCGCTAAAGCACGCAGGCACCGTCGAAGCGCGTGAACCAGCGAGGCATTTGAAGCGCCCCGGCCGGCAAAATTTGGGTTTACTCCCGCGCGAGCCCAGCTGGAGGTGCTTTACCTATACGTTCGGAGACCTCTTTTATCTTTTTGATTCCTGGCTTCGCTGCTTCCAGCGGTGGGCCGAAGTCCTCCATACGTATGTCGAATACGGAAACCGCTAACTGATTGCCGCCATGGGAGTGGGAAATCAGGCGCTGATATTCCTTGTCATATGGAGCTTGCGCGGTAGAGCCTCCAAACTCTCCGATGTTTGCAATGAGGATATGCTGGTACATGTGGTATCGTAGAGCAGCCACCATTCCGTCGAACGTTTTAACATCCTTGTTCATCGCCGCGACCACATACATGTGACTTTCGTCCCGCAGGTCCGCGGCTAAGGAAATATCGGTGGCGTCGTAGCAGATAGAACCAGTTAGTCGGTAAGGCTTCTTTTCTGAGTCACTGGGGTCGACAAGTTCCACGACAACTTGGTAAGGCCGCCACGACTTAATGCCGAGCGTTGCTTCTTCGGGAACCAAGTTTAGCTTGCCCTGGTCTACTTGAACCCACGCGCGTCGGCCGGCTCGGCGTTGCGGGACGAGCCACCGTGCAGTGTTGATAGGGTCACCAGTTGCGGGTTCTTTTGCTCCGAGAAGGCCGTAGAACAACATTGCGCCAGTGGCGTCCGAGAATGCCCGCATCAAATCTTGGTCATCCACATGGATGCAAAGCTCTGGGAACACCACCAAGTCGAAATGGGGTTTGTCGCTTGTCCCCAGCACGTAGTCCCGAGCCACTAGATGTTTGTTGGCCAGGTGCAGAAGCGCAGCTGTGTGATTGCGATGCTTCTCGCGGAAGCCGACCTCGTTCAAACCCTCCAGTCCGTTACTGAAGTCGGCGTGCAACGGCATTAATCCTTGCACCATGGCCACCCTCAGGCCACGCTCACGGTCGAGTGGCCATTCGACTGGATATCGATAGATGGGGAGACGGCTGCTCGCCCCATACAGCGATTTCTGGAATTCCAAGCGCTCTTCTATTACGTCGCTGAAGTCCTTCCGTGTTTGAATGGATGCCACTTGCACACCTTTCCGTTCAGTGACTCCAGGCCACCGAAGGAGGTGCAGTAGCAAATCGGAAAACCAGGGTGTTATGGCTGCCGTTGTGCCCCTAAGACCCTCAGCCGTATGAAGCATGCCAAGGCGGCGCTTGTGCCAGGTGCTCTTCAGGCCGCTGTAACGCCCTGCATCTTCACTTGTGAGCCAGTGCCGCGCAGTGAAGTCCGGCTCTCCCGTGGCCGCAGCCCGCAACAAACGGCCGAACGCGTACATCCAAGCGTCGTCCTCATCGCACCAGAGCGGGGTGTCGTATGTTCCGTTTGTGGTTTTCAGCGTTTCGACCGCGCGAGCCTCAAGGTCAGCAAGACTCGGATTGTTTAGTTGAGTCCAGTCCGCTGACTTCACTTGCACATTTAACGGCGTCAGCAGCTCCGGGGCAAAGTTGCGAACGTCCGATGACTTGCTCAGCGCCTGAGCCAGCTTGAGCAGAGCGTTCTCTTGACTGAACAGTGCTGAGGGGTGAGTGATGACAGTCAGGAGTCGGAGCCACTTTCCTGTGATGAGTGGTGCGTCGCCGTCCGACCAGCGGTTCGCGGCGAAGTGGGTTAAGTATCGAGGTGCTTTCGCAACCAGGTCTGCCATCGCAGGTCTGCTAGACGTAAGCAAGTGGTCAGCGAGTTCCGGCGCCGTCTCGGCCACGATTGGCCAAGCTTTGGAAATCTGCTTATGCCGCGCCTCACCAAGCCGAATAAACCAACGCACATACTGAGCTTTATCTTTGGTGAGCTGGTACCCCACCAGAGATATGACGACCTCTTCTTCAAAGGCAATGGATTCATCCGAAAGTCTGCCTTTGCCAAACGCCTGTAGTGCCCTGTGATACTTCAGCTCTTCACCCGTCTCGGGCAACGGGGCAGACTTGTTCAAGGAAGCAAGCAGCAGGCTTGCTTGCTGAAGAACGTACCAGGGAACCCCAGCCATCTTCATCACTTTAGTTGCGAGTGTTGCCAATTGGGCTCGGTAGCTGGCTACATCGGCGACTTGGAAGGCAGAATCCTTCTCGGCTTCTCTTCCTGTCTCAGTGGCTCCAGCTTTGAATAGGTCTGCAAGAACATAGAACGCGACCCTACGTCCCCGGGCTGCTCCATCCCCCTTCTGAGCTACTTTGCTAAGCAACGCTTCCTCGATTGGCGTGAGTAGCTCGGTGCTTGGCCAAAGGTCAAGAGCGTATCGAAGAACCTGAACAAGTGACGGGTTCATAGCCCACGCTGAGGTCAAACGGCGCGCTGCCGCTTGATAGTCATGAAGCAGGGCGTCCGTCGCGCTTTCTCCATCCTTCACTTCAGTCAGGTCCGTCATACTTCGCCGCTGTCGAAGAGACCGCATCAACCGGTATGCCGAGAACCGAGTAAGGGTGTCATCGCGCACCTCACGCTTCAGCGATGCCACAGTTGCCAGCCTCAGATTTCCCTTCGTTGAAGTCGTTTCTTCCTGCAATCCCAACTCGGCGAGCGCAAGCAGACCATTGAGGCCGGCTTCAGCAGTGCGAAGCGAATCCAGATCGAACGGACCACTGAGCTGGTGCTGCAGCGTTTTCATCCGTGCACCTGTGCCAGATTCGGTGCCCAACTCCGTGACCGTTTCGAGCTGAGTCTTCTTTGCGTTCAGACGTAAGTAACCGTCAGGTTTACCATCTGGCGTGGTGTGCTTACTCAAAAGAGACTGGACCCAGTTGCAAATTTCCTGGCCAAGCTCTGCAAGGTCGTGCGGCGTGTCTCCGTCTTTGTCTACCGAAACGACCAGCTTTATGTCGTCAACATATCTGCAGTAGTCATGGACACGAAAGCTTCTCCTCGCTGGACGCTTGTCAACGAAGCCGCCTACTGCGCGATCAAAGCTCAGCAAGTAGGCATTGGCAAAGAATCCGCTCGAAACCAAGCCTTGTGGTAGGCCGCTCGGAAGTTTGTTATCGCGGAAGAGCCCGCCTAGTTGCTGATCTTTTTCACGCCACTCAAAACTTAGGGCTCTCTCCGCCGTTTCCCAGAACTCATCATCTGCGGGCTTAACGTCATCGTAAGTCTCTTCATAGAACTTCTGATACTCATCTCTCAGTTTATCAATGAGGAGCTTTATGTTGATCTTGTCGAAGAATGCGCTGAGGTCGAGAGTGGCGACGAATACCGACTCATTTTCGTCAACATCCACCGCTTTTGCGGATGTGAGAGGGCGCTCGACGTACTTCTGATAATCCTGGAAGTACCGGCTATAAGTGTTGGAGTTACCCCAAGGAAACGAAGCCAGGGTGTTGTTCTTCGACCAATTGCAAAACAGCCTGTTTCCGTAACTAAACACCTTGTTCTCGACGGCACGTTCTGCCGAAAGCGAGGTGTCGCCTTGCGCCGTCTCTATGCAATCGGCAAGGCACAACATGACGGCCGTGGAAACGGTCTGCTCGCGTACACCGATATGAGCAAGAGGGCGCAAAACTGGCGGCGCTTCATCTGGTGCGACCCGCGGCTGCCATCCCCCATCGCCCTCACTTTTGAAACACCAAAGGCCGTTTTTTGGAGCGGGAACGAGCCAGGCTGGGGAAGTCTTGTATTCACCTGATGCAAGGTCTTGTGACCAAGTCGCCAAGTTGCTCGAGAGGCAAATCGCGGAGGCATCCAGTTCCAGAACGTCGGCGTACCAGTTGTACCGACGGATGAATGTATGTGTCTTCTTCCACGCCTGTGCTAGGACCACTTCGTCTTGAAGAATCTCCCTCTGAGGACGCAACTTATCGTAACGCGAGTCCACTACGCTCATTAGTCAACCTTGAACTTGGATTGTTGAAGCTGAACAAATTGACACAATGGTATATCCCCGGGTGCGCAATTGGTCTGTGCACACTGTCGGGGCAGCCGGCGCACCTCGAAGGGCCTGAAAACCTATGTTAAAGTGGGGGGCCTTCACGGAATTTCTGACGTCAAGGGCGGCCGTACGGGTTAGAGCAGACATACTCCTGCCAACGACGGACTCCAACGGCAGTCCTGCTTGGGGAAAAGGAGTCAGGTTGACTTATTAATTGCACCTAGTCCTCTTCTTTTATTGCCCATGTGGCTTTTATTGCCCATGTGGGCCATCCACTCCAGACCTCTTGGCAGTTGCTTGGATCAAGCATGAGAGGCCTAACATCTCATGAGTCGGGTCCCGAAGCTGCGTCGGCTTGAATGAAATTTTAGGCCTCACTGCTGCCATATGCTTGATATGTAAGCAATCTCGGCGTTAACGATTGGCAGAGAAGCTGGAGCGTGCGGTCCATTTGAGAACAACTTTGAGCGACGGACATCAAGTACGGAAAAGTTGTCAGTCGGCGCTACCTTCGACCGAAGTTGGTGTTCGAGCAAATCAATGATCAGTTCTGTTTTAAATGTGGTCAAAGCATCGCTTTTTAAGTACATCTTAATGATGTGTCGTTCGCCATTTACGACCAGACCAAGTTCGGGATTCAATATGATGTCGAATCCACCAGCTGAATAGACATCACGCGGGGGATTGAACCACATCAGGTCTTTGCGCCCCCACCATTTCTTGTATGCGTTCAGAATTTCAGGATAGCTCTTGATCTTTTTTGGGTCTGTCAACGACTTCATAACATCCGAGACTGCCGCTTTGCCGCCGTTCTTGCGGTGATTCTCAACGACATGTTCTCGAAGAGCCTTATAGAAGTCGAAGGCTGGCTCGTACTCGGGGCGCTCTTTAACCTGTCGCACCTTAGTGGCCTTTGGGCGTCCGGCTTTCGAAACAACATCAACAAAATCTGTCAGCGATATCTGTGGCACTAGATGACTCCTGTCGCGAGGCCTAACGCCTCAATTAAGCCGGCCCGCGAAGCAGGTTCGGCTTGAATGAACTTTTAGGCCTAGAAGTCGATGTAGCTGCTCTCTGGCCTCGGCCAGTTCTGTTGGAGGTCTTTGAGAACTCTGTTCACCCAGGTCTCATCCAGAGCAGCCTGAGGACCGACATAGCCGTTTCCGGCACACCAGGTCTCCATGCGAAAAGTCAGGTCGCCAATATCGTCGGCACCAACAATCTCGGAGAGGTATGCAACTCCATCTTTGGTCACACGCAACTGCCAGTGTCTGTCATCTGTGACGGAGCCGATAAGTTTGGCAACGTTATCGTATGTCAGCTGTTCTGTGTCTTTGAGATTTATCGCAGCCAAGTTGAAATCTCCGTTGAAGTGGGTGAATGTCTAGCGCTTGAATTAAGCCGAGCCGCGAAGCGGGTTCTGCTTGAATGAATTTTTATGGCGCACCCGGCGTAGCTTTAAGACGCTCAAACTTGCGCAGCTTTGAGACAAGCACTCTGGCGCCGCTGTCATCAAGGAATTCCTCGTAGAGGGTAGTGCTGTCTTTGAAGTGCAGATTCAGGCGATTCATTACCTTGCCAATAGCTGCAAGCATGGACTTTACGCGCTCTCGGCTGATACCGCTGAGAGCGTGTGCTGATCGATTGGTGGCGTACCCGTGATCTTGATGAGCGATGCGTTTGTTTCGGTGCTCTCTTGCGAAAGCCGCCTGCTCAAGAGCTGCCTCGCACAGAGTCTCCAGTTCAAGCTTTAGCGAGGGATCCTCAATCAAAGCGGGCAATGAGTGAATGGTTAAATTCTTCTTGCCGCGGGTCTCAGGCGGATCAGTCATCCTAGATATGCCGAGCAAAACGCTATCCCACATTTCGTCTTGAATGATTTTGAAAAATAGTGCGGCGGTGCGGTTCAAAAGCTCCACTGTCTCTTGATCCGAACCGAATAGCTGCTGGTACTGTTTCCACACCATATGTAGTTCAATCAGCTTGCGATGAAGCGTAGCGAAAGCCGTACCAAGCTCGTCGCCTATCAAAGTCACGTAGTTGGCGTGTACTTCATCCATGGACTGCGTTGATGTCATGTAGTGCGCCTTAATGCCTGAATTAAACCGATCCGCAAAGCGGCTTCGGCTTGAATGAATTGCTAGGCCCGCCGCCAGAGACCGGGCATAACTGCAAGATCTCGTCTAGACCTTCGAGCAGCCATCGTGGATGCGGTAGCGTGGCTGGTCCGCCGTAACGAAGGAAATGTTGCTTGTGCTGCGGGGAAAGTGCGCTGATGAGGCGCAAAGTTGTATCACTTATATTGACGTGGCCGGAAAGCAGCTCAGCAAGCTTTTCCAAGTTGTGCCTTACGTCAGGCACCTTGAGTTGCTTCAAGGGAGTGCCACGCTTGAGCAAGGCCGCCTTGAGCAGCAATTCCATGTCGTGAGAGGCCAAAAAGTACGCAGGAAGGCAAGCAAATTTAGCAGGCATGCCATCGGGCGTTTTGTCCATCTCCTCGATGAGTGTGCTGATGCAGGAGCGAAACGCCCCCGCCTGCATCAAGTACGTTGCTCCAGCGAGATAATCGTCTGCCATAGCGGGCCTAACTACCATTCGGCCGCCTAAGCGCGGCGTAACACGATCCCCGTCGACTCGCTTACCGTGGTCAATTGCTACGAGCGTCGGAAGCTCACCGCTTTTCAGCTATGTCCCTCTCTGACGCCAGGTGTTATGCCCCATCCCCAGTGCGGCCATAGTCAGTGCCGCGATGCTCCATGCCTTGCTCAACATTGTTTCTTCCCCCTGAAGAAATGTGTGGCTTTGCGGCTGCATTACATGCCGCGCGCTCTGATCCTCGCCGAGTTTTTGGGTTGCGTCAATGCGCTTGGGCGATTGATCGTTGGCTTTATCGGCTTTGCCCTCATCCGCCCTGCGGGCACCTTCTCCCGCGTGCGGGAGAAGGGATTGGTGTGTTGGGTTATTGGCTGTTTTTTGTGGTTGCCGGCTTGGCAGGGGTGGGTAGAGCAAGATTATTGTTGAGGTCGGTAATCTCTGGGACGTTGCCTTCGGTCACCACACGCAGGTGCGCGGTTTTTAGATTTGCCGCGTTGGTTAGTGGCACGCGTACCTGCGTTGTGATTGGCTGCAGATTGCGTGGCGCTGCAAGTGCCGAAAACTGCGCCCGCGCCAGCTCCTTCCCACGCGCATCCTCCAACACCACAAACCCGGCCGGTGCATCGGCATGGCCGATGCTATGCACGGTCACTTCGATGGCGTCTGCAGTCACGCGCACATCGCCGTGGCCAATGCCCAAGTCCGGGCGCAGTTCGACCGGGGTGGTGGCGGCGATGCGTTCGAGCTGCAGGACGGTGGTGCGGCCGGCGGGGAAGTCGATGTCGATGGCCGCGCTTTTTTCGAAAGCGACCTCTTGCGTCTTGGCGTTGCTGTCGAGCTTGCCGTCATTGCCTTTACTCACGCCCTGGATGATGCGCCATTGGCCTGGGGCGACGTTCCAGCCGGTCATGCTGGCGCGCTGAGTCTTGCTGGAAGTGTTGTAGGCAATGACGGTGAAGCGGTCTTGCTGCGGTGCAGGGATGGCGATGGCGACCTGGGTTGCGGCCTCTGGATCGGCGAAGCGCCAGCTCACGGTGTGCCCGGGGTAGGTCTGGTTGCGCTTGAGCGCCACGCCGCCCAGGCGGGCGCGTTGCAGGTTGACCGTGGGGGATTCCACGCGGTCGCTCCACCAGTGGCCTTCGGTGTTCATGTAGAAGTTCTGCAGTTTCTCGCGTGCCTCGCTGCGGTAAATGGCGGCGAGATACTCGAGATTGCCGGTTTGCTCCCAGGCCACATGGTGCGGGAAGTCCGGGGCGCTGCCGTCGTCTTTGTTTGCGGCATCGATGAGCTTGCCGCTCCAGTCGCTGCGCTTGCCCATGACGTCGAGGAAGTTTTCGTTGAGCAGCGATAAACCATTCGGGCCGCTGTTGGCGACGCGGTAGTCGATTGGCTTGAGATAACGCGCATCGCCGGTGAAGCGGTAGGCGGCCCAGAAGGTGTGCAAGGTGTCGGCGCCGCCGCTGCCTTCGAACAGTTCGCCGCCGCGGGTTTTGCCGGTTTGCCAGTTGATCTCGTTGGGCAGCGCCCAGTTGCCCTTGGCGTTGGTGTAGGCGTGGGCGAGATAGCCGTCTGCCAGGCCGGTGACGATGCGGCGGCTGTTGGGGTCGGCGTTATAGCCGCCTAGCAGGATGGCCGGGTGCACGATGGGGAAGGAGTACGGTTTTTGCCATTGCCAGTTGGGCTCGCGGTAGACCTTGCGGCCGCCGAACCAGTTGCTGGCAAACAGCAGGTGGCCTTGTGGGTTGACCTGGATGACATTATCGAAGGCTTTGACGGTCTCCATCAGGCGCTCGACGGTGCGCGGGTCGCCCCAGTTGAGGTACAGCAGGGCGCTGTTGAGGTTGATGCCCTCCTCATACGCATGCAGCTCGTCGGTTTCGATGGTGGACAGGCCGTTGGTGAACATGCCGTTGCGGTAGTTGGCATCGGACAGCGCCAGCATGGAGGCGTTGAGCATGTCTGGGTCCACGCCCATCAACGCGACGCCGGGCCATTGCTGCACCAGGTCCGAATCATCCGAGATGCCGCCGCCGAAATCGCCGTAGGCTACCTGTCGCTGCTCGATCCACCAGCGGATATAGCGGCGGGTGGCGCTGAGGTCTTGCAGCTGCCAGAACGCCCAGGCCGGCACGCCCTTGGGCACGCTGGGCATCTCGACAGGCAACTCGCCCTGGTTGGCGTAGCTGATGTCGTTCCAGTATTCGCGGCCAAGCGCGTGGTCCGGGTCGACGCGCAGCAGGTCGGTGATGTCGGCGTCCAGGCGCTTGTAGAGCAGCTGGCGCTTGGAGGTGGTGTGTTCTTCCACCAGAAAGCCCCAGTTGTCCTTGACCTGGTTGAAGCGGTCGGCGACGTGCTCTTTGATGGCCTCGGCGCGTGGTTTGAACACCAGTTGCAGTTGGGTGCCGTCGAGCGCGTTGGCGTTAAAGCCGGGTGCGGCGGCGGCGATGCTGAGCATCAGGCTGTCGTTGCTGAGGATTCTGTCGCGCAGGTCCAGCCACAGCGTGCGCGCCTGGCCGGGGGCGACGGCCACCGAGACATCGATCATGTCGCGTGCCGGCCAGATGGGGTCTTTGATGCGGATGTTGAGCGGGATGCTGCCGTTGTGGGTGGCCGGCAGGTTGAGCGCCGGCAAGGTGATGGCGATGCCGTCCAGGCCGTCGTGCATGTTCTCCCAGCCGTAGGACCAGCTGCGCATCAGCGCCTGGTCCGGCGGCGGATCGCCAAGGCTGGACGGCACCAGGATGTGCACGATGGGCTGCGCGCTTGCCGCGGCCTTGTCGCTGGGGCGCTTGCGCGCTGGCGCCTTGGTGGGCAGCGCGATAACGGTCTGGCGCTCGCCCGGCGGGTAGCGGCCGGCAATGACGCCGCGCAGTTCGGCGAGGTTGTCGTAGTCGGGCTGGATGTCGCTGCGCACGGTGTAGCTGAGTTGCGCGCTGCCCTTGGGCACATCGCCCGGTTGCACGTTGTAGGCCCAGATTTCCTGGATGGGGGTTTCCTGCGCGGTGTTGGCAAAGCGCAGCGTGCCGCCGCGGCGCTCGGGGAACTGGTCCACGCTGCGCACCACGCCTTGTGCGCGTGCGAACAGCGGTTGCGCCTGCGCGGTGGTGGCACCGGCGGCAGCGGGCGCGGTGTAGCTGGCCTGGCCGTAGGCGGCGCCGCGCAGTTCGATGCGGTTGACCGGCTCGTCCGGCAGGGTGAGGTCCAGCGCCTTGCCGCCTTCGACATAGGTGTTCCAGTCGGGCAGCTGGAAGTAGTCGTTGCGGCCCGGGAGGCGCGAGCGGTTGTAGACGCCGGGCCAGGTGGTTTCGGCAATGCCGTCGGTGGCCTTCCACATCCATTGCTTGAGGTCGCGCGCGTCGGTGAATTCCACCTTGCGGATGCGGGTGACCGGTGCGGTGAGCGGGGGCGGTGTGTGGCCGTTGTCCCAACCGTAGCGGTGCAGGAAGGCGGTGTGCTGCGCGTCGCTGGTGGCGGGGACGGCGGTGGTGGGTTCCTGCAGACGTGCGAGCGCGCTGGCGCCTGCGCCGTCGAGCATGCGGTCGTAGATGCGGATCTCGTCGAAGTCGCTGCCGCGCAGGAAGTTGTAGCGGCTCTGCACCTGGTGCGGCGACATCACGCGGCCAGCCAGGCCGAACTGATCCAGCGCGGCGTCGTAATCGAGCGCGCCGCCGTTGGCGCAAGGCGCACCGCAGTCCACGCGTGCGGCTTCCTTGCCGTCCACATACAGGCGCACGCCCTGTGTTTCATCCCAGGCAAACGCAATGTGGGTCCAGTCGCTGGCGCTGGGAAGTTTGTCGAGCTTGAACGAGACGCGGGTGCGCGCGAGGTTGGCGTCGGTGACGAAGGCATCGAAGCCGTGGCCGTTCCAGTCGATGCGCAGCCAGGCCATGTCCCAGCTGGTGTGGTCGGCGTAGCCGACGCGGAAGATCACGAACGGTGCTTCGCCCACCGGGTAGCGCGAACGCCAGAAGAAGCCGAGCGTGCCGCGCTGGGTGTAGAGGTTGCCGGGGGCATTCCACGACAGCACGCCGTCGTCGGCCCATTCGATGGCGTTGCCGCGTTTGCCGGTGGGCACCAGGGCGATCTTGTCGCGGAAGTTGGGCACGCCGTCGCCGCGGGCGACATCCGCATCCAGGCTGCGATCGGCGGACACGCGGAACAGCAGTTCCGGTGCCCCAACAGATGCCGCGTTTGCCGGCAACGCGATCAGACACACCACACCCATCAAAAGCTTCAGCACGCTTACCTCACTTCAAAAGACGTCGCCGCGCGGGGGTGCCGTGCGGCGGGGGAGAGCGGCTAACAGAACGTAGCGAGCAGTCGTCAGGTGGGTGCGGACGGCGCGCTCAGAACCGGAGTGTACGAGTGGTACATGCCGATTCCGAGCACCGGCCGCACACGCTTGGCGGCTGCGCAGGTGTTCTGTTGGCCGCTCTCACTGTTACAGACCGTTGGCAATACGCCACTTGGGGATGTCTTCCTTCAGCAGCTTGTCCGGCCAGGTGCCGTGCCAGGCGTAGCCGACGCGGCGTTCGTTGGGCACTTTCATGTAGTCGGTCAATGCAACGCCATCGCGGTTGGCATACAGCGGGCGTTGATTCTGCAGGTCGTAGAAGCGCGCCCACAAGGAGGCGCCCGGTTGCGCGACGAGGATCACGTCCTTGCCGGTTTCCTGGGTGGGGTCGTCGATCTTCTTGGTGGCCAGGTCGCGCATGCGGTGGGTGTCGAACCAGCGCGCAGCGGCCTCGACCGAGGTCTTGATCTGCGCGGACGGGTTGGGCTGGCGCATCAGGAAACGCACGATGCTCACCGACTCGCTGGAGGCCAGCGAGGCCAGCTCATACGCGCGCGCCTTGGCCGGCTTGAGAGTGACTTCATCGTATTGCGCGCCCCAGATGGTGAGCGTACCGCCGATCTTGACCTGGGTGGCGAGCACGCATTCCAGGCCCTTGGCCACGGCCTGGGTGGATTTGGCGCCATGGCTGCCACGCAGCTGCGCGCCGGTGTCGCCCTTGCCCTCGCCGATGTCCTGCAACAGGTTGAGCACGCGCACCATGGCGTCGTCGTTGTAGGTGATCTGGTGGTGGTAGGACGACAGGTCCGGGTAGAACTGCGGCCAGCCGCCATTGGCGTATTGCGCCTTGAGCAGGTAGTCCACGCCGCGGCGGGCGGCGGCGATGTACTTGGCGTTCTTTTCGTTCTTGAAGGCGGTGGACAGGTACGTGATTTCGTAGGTGGTGGCCTTGTTGTCGATGGTGGCATCGTCCTTGCGGCCGGGCTGCTGCAGTTCGGCAATTTCTGCGGCGGTGAAGGTACGCGTGTAATCCACCGCCACACCCTTGTACTGCTTGGACCAGCCACCGGAGGCGGTCTGCAGCAGCAGCATGTTGTCGGCGATGGTGTCGGCCATGGCCGAGAGCGGGGCCAGCAGCAGCGCGCCGGTCAACGCGAAGGTTGAGAACTTGATCATCAGAACGGCCTCCAGGTGCCGAGGATGGCGGTGCGGTCTTGCGCGGCGGCCTGGGCAGCGGTGAGCTGGCGCGACCATTTCACGCGGCGCGAGGGGTTGGCGCCGGCGCCGCTGCTCTGGTATTCGCTGTAGCGGGCGGTGGCCTCGTTGGCGGCGTTGCCCCAGTTGTTCCAGCCTTCGGGCAGGATGTGCGCGCCGAGCTGGCTGCTGATGAAGCTGACGCTGGCATACGGGCGCCACGGGCGGCCCAGGTGCACGCGGCTGACGCCGCTGGCGGCGGTGACGCGGGCATTGCGGAACACGAAGCCGCGCGCGGCCTCCTGCGGGGTGGAGGCGGCGGTGAGATAGCCATCGCCCAGCGAATGCAGCTGCACATTCTCGAACAGGGCGGTGCCGGCGCCAAAGACAAAATCCACGGTGCCTTCGACATAGCAGTCGAGGAAATACGACAGCTTGGCGCCACGCAGATAGAGCGTGTCTTGGTAGCCGAGAAAGCGCACGTTGCGGAACGCGGCGCGGTCGCCATCCACGCGCACCGCCACCGCCTGGCCAACCGGGCCGGCGTGATTGCCGAAGCTCAGTTTTTCTGCAGTGAAGTCGTTGCCGGCGATGATGACGCTGGACGATCCGGAGGTGCCGTATTCGGCACCGGTGGCCGGATTGATGCGCGAAGCGTAGTTGTCGTAGGTGATGACGGTCTGGGTGGCGCCGGCGCCGGTGAGCTTGAGCGCCGGTGCGTTGGACGGCACCACGATCAGTTCCTGGTAGGTACCGGCGCCGATGTTGATCTGCGCGCGCTTGCCGCCCTGCACGGCGGCGTCGATGGCGGCCTGCACGGTGCGGTAGCCGGCGCTGCCCTGCTTGGCCACGGTGTAGACCGGGTCGGCGGCAAAGGCGACGCTGCTGCCCAGCGACATCCCGGCCAGCACGGCGGTGGCGACGAAGGTGCGTAACACGTTCCTGCGATGCGGTTGCATGCGTTGCTCCTGTCAGAACTTGTAGCGCGCGCCGATGTAGTACTGACGCCCGGTCACGGTGTACTTGTCGGGCAGTTCCAGCGTGGAATCGACGTAGCGGCGGTCGGGGGTGTCGAGCAGGTTGATCGCCTCGAAGGTCAGCGAGATGTGGTCGTTGAGCTTGTAGGACATGTTGAAGTCGACGTTTTCAACGCTGTATTTGCCGGTGACATCGGCGGTGGCCAGGCGACGTCCGTCCAGGTCGTAGACGTCTTCCTGAGCCAGGATGTTGTTGATGTAGCCATCGCGGTAGCTGGTGGACACGCGCGCACTGAAGCGGCCGTCGTCGTAATAGACGGTGGCGTTGTAGGACTGCGGCGAGAGGTTGAGCAGGTCGCGCTCGGTGGCGGTGGTGGTGATGCTGGTGTTGCTGTTGCTGTTGCCGGCGGTACTGAACAGGTAATTGATCTTGGAATCGACCTGGGTGTAGTTGAGCTGGATGCCGAAGTTGCGCCAGAAGCCGGGCAGGAAGTCGAAGGCCTGCTGGTAGGTCAGCTCGAAGCCCTTGAGCGGGCCGCCGGGGGTGTTGAAGTAGCTCTGCACATTGAAGATGGTGTCCGGCGTAAAGCCTGCAGGCAGCAGATCCAGCGAATAGCCCATCGCTTCCCAGGTGCTGAGCACGCGGGTGCGCTGCACGTAGCTGTCGATGTCCTTGTAGAACACCGCCGCCGACAACAGCGAGCCTTCGCGGAAATACCATTCGGCGCTGAGGTCGTAGTTGGTGGAGCGGAACGGGTCGAGCTTGGGGTTGCCCAGGTTGATCGAGAAGAAGCGCCCGTCGTCGAAGAACTGGGTGGGGCCGCCGCTGACGCTGGGCGACAGGTACGCCAGCGTGGGGCGCGCCATGGTCTTGGCCGCGCCGAAGCGCAGCACCACTTCGTCGCTGACATCCCACGACAGGTTCAACGACGGCAGCACATCGCGGTAGTTATGGTTGACGGTGGTGGGCACCAGCAGGCGCTCGCCGGCTGCGGCAGTGGCGCTGGCCACGCCGAAGAACGATTCGCAGTTGGGCGAGATGGCGCCGGCAGCAGTCGCCGTGCACGGCGCATAGCCACTGGCGGCAATCTGCGTCTGCACATAGCGCACGCCTAGGTTGCCGCGCAGCGCGCGGCCCCACAGGTCGGTGTTGAAGTCCAGCTGCAGGTAGGTGCCCAGGCTCTTTTCGTTGACCGCGAAATTGTTGTTGGACGAGCCGAAGTGGCCGACATCGGCCAGGCGGTAGTCGCCACCGGGCACGCCGGTATCGCAGTTGCAATTGATGTTGAGCAGGTCGGCGACCTTCTGGAAATCCGGGATCACCCAGGTGGTGGGGAAGCTGCCGTTCAAGCTGCGGCCGAAGCCGTCCAGATTGGTACTCAGGTCACCCACGCCCACGCCGGCCGGCAACGCTTGCGCCAGTCGCCCGTAAGAGATGTTGCGCGACTCCGACGTGTCCATGTCGTAGTTCTTGTAGGCCAGGCCGGTGCGAAAGGTGAAGGTGGGGCTGATGTTGAATTCCAGATCCACCTTGGCGGTGTCGAAGGTGTTGCCCACCGTCTGCGGGTTGAGCCGCACTTCGCTGATGTTGGTGCCGCGCGCGGTGCCGTTGCTGTTGACCGGTACCGCGCCATAGCCCAGCCACTGCCAGTTGTTGGGGTTACCCGCGTCGAACGGGAAGCTCATGCTGGGGTAGTCGCCCCCATTGCGGCGGTCGAGCACGAAGCCGTCCAGATTGGTGTTGTCGAAACTCACCATCGAAAACTCGGGGCGTTCGTAGTCCGAGGTCGAGTGGCCGACCAATGCGTTGACGCGCACCTGGTCGTTGAAGCGGTGCTGCAGGTCCAGGCTGAATTGCTTGAACTCGGTGGATTCTTCGATGTTGCTGGACTCGGTGCGGAAATCGACGTTGTCGAACACGCCGTAGGTGAGGCGGTTCTGGTCGTCCACCTGCGCCTCGCGCACGGCGATCTGGGTCTTGCCGCCGAAGTTGGCGGTGCGGTGCAGGTTGGCGCCGACCGAATCTTCGCGCTGGTCCTTGTCCAGCTTGGAATACAGCATGTCGAAGTTCAGCAGCGTGTCGTCGCTGACCTTGAATTGCAGTGCGCCGGTGACGCCCAGCCGCTTGATTTCATGATCGGTGCGGATGTAGCGCGGGTAGCGCGGAATCCAGGCGTTGGTGGCGGTTTCGTAGGCCTGGATGTTCTCCGGCGTGTTGGCCGGGCGCGGGATGCCGGTGCCGCAATTGGTGGCGCTGATGCCGTAGCTGCCCCAGCCGTTGTTGCGGTCCTGGTTGGCCTGCGAACCGACGCCAGCGCGCGTTTCATTGGCCAGCGGGTTGCGCGGGGTCTGCGGGTTGTAGCCCACCGGCGAACAGAAGCCGTAAGTGCCGTTGTTGGTGGCGGTGCTCTGGTTGGAGTTGCGGTAGTTGCCGTGCTCCCAGCGCACCGGGTTGTAGCCTTCTTCGCGCAGGTGGCGCTCGCTATACGACACCGACATCAACGCGCCGACGCGGCCATCGGCCCAGATATTGCTGATCAAACCGGAGAAACGCGGATCTTTTTCCCGCGAGAGATCGTTGTAGCCGTACTGCGTTGATGCGGCCGCTTCGAAGCCGTCGAAATCGAACGGGCGCGAGCCGCGCAGGTCGACCGTGGCGCCCAATGAGCCTTCGTCCATCTGCGCCGACTGGGTCTTGCTGATGGTGACGCGGCTGAAGAGTTCGGAGGCAAAGGTATTGAAGTCGAAGCCGCGGCTGCGGTTGACGCCATCGCTGCCGCTGCCGGCGGTGGCTAAGGCTTCCAGGCCGTTGATGCGCACGCGGGTGAAGTCCGAACCCAGGCCACGCACGGAGATCTGCTTGCCCTCGCCGCCTTCGCGGTCGATGGAGACACCGGCGATGCGCTGCATCGATTCGGCCAGGTTCAGATCCGGAAACTTGCCGATGTCTTCGGCGTAGATGGCATCCACCTGCTCCACGCTGTAGCGCTTGGCATCCAGCGATTGCTGCAGGCTTTCGCGGTAGGTGGCCTTGACCTGCACGCGGTCCAGATCCACCGCATCGGTGGTCGGCGCGGGGGCGGTCTGCGCCACGGCTGCGGCTGCGTGCAGTGCCAGGACAATGGCCACCGACAGACGCGCGGTGGGCAGGCGGGCGGCCGCCAATGCGGCGGAACGACGCGAACGGACTTGCATGATGCACTCACTCCGGTGGCACTGCTGCAAAGACGCATGCAGCCTCCCCACAGGCCCGCGGCGTCGAATCGAGGTGCGCCGCCGGCGACACGGCAGGCCTCATGCGATAGCGTGCGCGTGGTGCGGCAGCGGCTAGAAAGAGCACGCCCACCGCGTTGCAGACGCCCACCTCGGGTGGGCGCAGACGCAAGCGCGATCAGGCGTTGAAAGAGGCCCGCTGCGCATGTGCGCAGCGGGCGGGCGACACTCAGAACTTGTAGCGCAGGCCCAGCAGGTACTGCCGGCCGGTTTCGGCGTATTGCAGCGGCAACTGGCCGGTGCGCGGCGACGACACCCACTCGTCGGAGGCTTCGTTGGTGAGGTTGATGCCTTCCAGGCTCAGCTCCAGCTGCTTGCTGATCTTGTAGCGCAGCGAGGCGTCGAGCATGGTGGTGCCGGTCATGCCGTGCACGCCGTCGACGTTGAAGCCGGCTTCCGCACCCGGTGCCTGGGTGAGGTAGTCGTCGCGGTTGGTGGCCGAGACGCGGCCGGCGAACATGTCGCCTTCGTAGAACAGCGTGGCGTTCCACGACGAGCGCGACAGGCCGAGCAGGTCGTTCTTCATCACCGGCGCGCCGCTGCTGGCCAGGTACTGGATCTGCGAATCGACCCAGGTGTAGTTGAGCTGCACGCCCAGGTTGGCCCACTTGCCCGGCAGGAAGGTGAAGGGCTGGGTGTAGTTGGCTTCCACGCCCTTCAGTTCGCCGCCCGGGGTGTTGAGCGGGATGCTGAAGGCGAAGTCGTCGTTGACGGTGGCGCCGGTGCCTTCCAGCAATTCGGCCGGCAGGCCGCTGCTGGAATACGGACGCACTTCGCGCGCGGTCTGGATGAAGCTCTCGATGTCCTTGTAGAACACGCCGACGCCGAGCATGGCGCCTTCGTTGAAGTACCACTCCAGGCCGAGGTCGACGTTGGTGGCTTCGATCGGGTCCAGGTCCGGGTTGCCGCCGGCCACGGTGCGCGCACCGCCGGCCACTGCCACGGTTACGCCGGGGGTAAGGCTGCCCAGGCCGGGACGCGACATCACCTTGGCGGCGCCAAGACGCAGCAACAGGTCCGGAGCCAGCTCGGCCACCAGGTTGAACGAGGGCAGCGTGTTGCTGTACTTGCGGCCCACCGTGGTCAGCGCCGGTGCGTTGTTGATCAGCGCAAAGCCGGTGGATTCCTGCTCGGTCTCCACGTAGCGCACGCCGAAGTTACCCGACAGCGGAATGGAGCCCAGGTCGGTGGAGAACTCGCCCATCAACCACACGCCGCGGTCTTTTTCTTCCACGCTGCGGCTGTTGTTGACGCGCGGGGCCACGGCGAAGGTGCCGCTGTTGCTGTAGATGCCGAACTGGTTGGCCACCGCATCCAGGTTGGGCACCACCCACGCCGCCGGGCTGCCGTTGATGCCCTTGAGCCCGGCCTGTTCGTTGAGGTCGGCCGGCACGATGCGCGTGCCATTGGCGAAGGTGGGCACGGCCAGTTCGTTGGCGCGGCGCAGTTCGACGGTGCTGAAGCTGTAGTTCTTGGCCAGCACGCCGCCCTTGAGGCGGAAGCCGGGGCTGATGTTCCAGTTGAAGTCGATCTGGCCGGTGTCGAAGTCGTTGTCCACCGACTGCGGACGCAGGCGGATTTCGGCCAGCTCCCAACCATTGGGGTTGGTCGGGTCGATGCCGTAGTTCAGCACCGGCGCGCGGCTGTTGCCACGGTAGTCGTAGCTGTACCCGTCGACGTCGTACTTGTCCATGATGATGGTGGTCTGCACCGGGTTCTCGTGCGCAGAGCGCGAGGTACCAACGCGGGCATTGACGCTGAAGGCATCGTTGAAGCGGTGCTCCACATCGAAGCTGATCTGCTTGAACTCGGTGTTCCACTCGTCGTGGCGGTTTTCCGAGCGGATGTCGACGTTGTCGAATTCGCCATAGACCAGCGCGTTGTTGCGGATCTCGCCGTTGCGCACGACGGTGGCCGGCTTGCCGACGAGCACGGGGCGCGCATTGCCGCCGCGGCTGAAGGAGATCGCCTCGATGTAGTGCTCGTCGCGCTTGGCGTCGATCTTGGAATACAGCGCATCCAGCGACAGCGTGGTGCGATCGGACGGCTTCCACTGCAGCGAGCCGGTGACGCCCAGACGCTGCTGGTCGTGGATCTGCTGGGTGTAGCGCGGGAAGCGCGGGTGGTAGACATCGGCCGAGCGCGCGGCGGCGAACGGCGAGGTGGCGCTGAACCCGCCATTGCTGGGGCCATTGGCCCAGCGGCCGGTGTTGGCGCCTTCTTCCAGCACCTCGCGCTCGGTGTAGGCCACCGACAGCAAGGCGCCGAAGGTGTTGTCGGCCCAGGTGTTGGCGATCAACCCGGCCACGCGCGGGTTGGCCTTCTCGGCCATGGCGTTATAGGCCGCCTGGCTGCTGGCGGCGAAGGTGAAGCCGTTGTAGTCGAACGGACGCGCGGTGCGCAGGTCGACGGTGGCGCCCAGCGAGCCTTCTTCCACGTCGGCCGAGGCGGTCTTGCGCGCGATCAGCTGCGAGAACAGGTCCGAGGCGAACACGTTGAAGTCGAAGCCGCGGCCGCGGTTGGTGCCGCCGCTCTGGTCGCCGGCGCCCACGGTGGTGAGCGCTTCCATGCCGTTGATGCGCACGCGGGTGAACTCCGGGCCCAGGCCACGCACCGAAATGGCGCGGCCTTCGCCGGCCTCACGGGTGATCACCACGCCGGGGATGCGCTGCAGCGATTCGGCCAGGTTGAGGTCGGGAAACTTGCCGATGTCCTCGGCGACGATGGCATCGACCACGCCGGCTTCGCCACGCTTGATGTCCAGGGCCTTTTCCACGCTGGCGCGGTAGCCGGTCACCGTGACGGTGTCCAGGTCCACGGCGGGCTCGGCAGGTGGGGCGGCGGCGTCTTGTGCGGCGGCGTGGCCGCTCAGCGCCAGGCCGATCGACAGTGCCAGCAAGGTAACCGGTGTCTTCCGGCTGGTGGTCCGAAATTGCATGTCCTCCCCTCCCAAGGGTCCATGAACAATGTGAAATGCGGGGGTGTGAGCGGCAATGACACCGCTGGTCAAAACGACGTTACCAGCTGAATCGTCGTTCAACATCTTGCAGCGCAGCAGAAATGCGTCCGGATTTCGCCTAAATGGGGCGCAAGCCGTCACGCCGTGTCGCATAGTGGGTCTCACCCGCCGTGTTCCGGGAGGGCTAGAATGACACCGATGGTCATCGTAACGCGCTGCGGGTCCCCCACCCCGTGACGCACCACACAGCCGAGGTATTGCCGCATGAGTCGAACCCGCATCCTGTGTTTTGGAGAGTTGTTGCTGCGCCTGGGGGCGCCTGGCCACGCGCTGCTGTTGCAGCAGCCTCGGCTGGACGTGCACTGCGGTGGTGCGGAGGCCAATGTCGGCGTCTCGCTGGCGCATTTCGGCCATGAGGTGGCCATGGTCAGCACGGTGGCGGACAACCCGCTGGGCGCGGCGGTGCTGGGCGAGCTGCGCCGCCACGACGTGGACACGCGCCACGTGCGGCGGGTGGACGGCCGCATGGGCCTGTACTTCTTGACCACCGGTGCGATCCACCGCCCCAGCGAGGTGGTCTACGACCGCGCCGACTCGGCGTTTGCGCTGGCACCGGCCGATGCCTACGACTGGCCTGCGCTGCTGGAGGGCGTGCAGTGGCTGCATCTGTCCGGGGTGAGCCCGGCGCTGGGCGCGGACGTGGCACAGGCCACGCTGGCGGCGGCACGCGCCGCACGTGCGGCCGGCGTCAAGGTGTCGTTCGACGGCAACTACCGGCCCAAGTTGTGGCAGCGCTGGCAGGGCGATGCGCGCGGCATCCTGCACCAGCTCTTCGAATGTGCGGATGTGGTGTTTGCCGATTACCGCGACATCGGTGTGGTGCTGGGCGGCGAGTTCCCGCAGGACACCCTGGAGGCGCGCGTGGAGGCAGCCGCGCAGCAGGCGTTTGCGGCCTTCCCGCAGCTGCAGTTGATGGCCTGCACCCAGCGCGTGGCGCACAACGTGGACCACCACAGCCTGGGCGCGATGCTGGTGCCGCGCGAAGGCGCGGTGGCGCGCGCGCCCAGCGAGGAACTGACCCCCATCATCGACCGCATCGGCGGTGGCGACGCGTTTGCGGCCGGCGTGCTGCACGGTTTGATCGAGGGCTGGCCGCTGGAGGACACGGTGCGCTTCGGCCTGGCCGCTGGCTGTTTGAAGCATTCGATCCCCGGCGATTTCAATCCGTTGTCGGTGGCCGAGGTGCAGGCGTGCGTGGGGGATGCGCGGTTTGATGTGCGGCGGTGAATCGGGAGTGGAGAATCGGGAATCGGGAATCGGGAATCGGAAGAGCGTGAGGGCGCTGGCTTTCGGTTTGCTCGTCGCCTTGCAGTACCGCTCCGGCCCGGACTTTGTTGAGATGTAGGACAGACTGATCGCTCCGCAGGGTGATCCGGCTGGAAACGGCTCATCAAGCTGCAGCTTGGCGGTCAGGCCACGCTGGGGTGTACGCCGCTGCCCCTTCAAATCGCCGCAAAGCGCTTAACGGCGTTCGGGGCGTTTGTTGATGACCCATGCCGTTGCGGCACTCACCAGCACCACACAGAGCGATGCCGGCACGCTGAAACACGCGGCGATCAACAGCGCGTTCTGCCACGGCGGTGCCGAGCCGTCCTGCATCACCACGGCGCACACCACGGCCGTGGTGATTGCGAGATTGGCGAGTGCCTTTAAAGCACCATGCAGCCGCACAAAGCGCAACAGCGCTGCGCAGACAATGCTGACGAGAAAGGCCAGGACGAGATGGGCGATGAGTTTGTCCATTGGGTGCAGGGATTGGGGAGTGATCGTTAGGATTGGAGCGGCGGCGTTGTGGTGCGCGCCCACACTGCCGGCGTGCCGCGCTTGAGATTGCGCAGAGCACCTGGACCGATCCTTCTCCCCTCGGGACATTGTCCCCCTTTATGGGGGAGAAGCTGCCCGAAGGGCGGATGAGGGTACGGCCGCTCGACGTTGCGCCATCTGCCGCGTTGACCCAATGACGGCGTTACAGGTTCGTCGACCAACTCACCGGACGCCGCGACGCAAACACTGCAGCAGCGCCTCATATCAGCGCGCGTCGATACCACATCGCGCCGCGGAGCCAACCACCACTGCCGGCCCCAATAAAAAAACAGCCGACATCACTGCCGGCCGTTCTTTATCGCGCTATGCGCCCGGAAAGCCAAAGAATCAGGGAACCACGCTCTTGCGATTCCCCATTCCCGATTCCCGATTCCTCACCCCAACTCGATGCAATCGAACGTCACATCCGTCGCCACATCGGCGTCGTAGTCCACATCGTCGCGTTCGAAGCCGAACAGCTTGAGGAATTCGTGCTTGTAACCGGCGTAGTCGGTGAGCTGGAACAGGTTCTCGGTGGTGACCTGCGGCCACAGCGCCTTGCAGGCGTCCTGCACGTCGTCGCGCAGTTCCCAGTCGTCCAGGCGCAGGCGGTTCTCGTCGTCCACCTCGGCCGGCTGGCCGTCTTCGCGGTACAGGCGCTCGCGGAACAGGCGGTCGAGCTGTTCGATGGTGCCTTCGTGCAGGCCCTTTTCCTTCATGATCTTGTAGACCATGGAGATGTACAGCGGCATCACCGGGATGGCCGCGCTGGCCTGGGTGACCACCGACTTGAGCACCGCCACATTGGCGCCGCCGCCACGCTGGGCCAGGCGCGCGTTCAAGCGCTGCGCGGTGTGGTCCAGATCCACCTTGGCCTTGCCCAGTGCGCCATGCCAGTAGATCGGCCAGGTGATCTCGGTGCCGATGTAGCTGAAGGCCACGCTGCGTGCGCCGTCGGCGAGCACGCCGGCGCCGTCCAGCGCGTCGATCCACAGTTCCCAATCCTGCCCGCCCATCACGGTGATGGTGTCCTCGATCTCCTGCGCGCTGGCCGGCTCGATCGAGGCCTGGATGATGCTGTCCTTGTTGGTGTCGATGGCGGTGGCGGTGTAGGTGTTGCCGATCGGCTTGAGCGCCGAGCGCTTGACTTCACCGCTGCCCGGCAGCTTGCGCACCGGCGAGGCCAGCGAATACACCACCAGGTCGACCTGCCCGCCCATTTCGGTCTTGATCAGCTCGATCACCTTCTCGCGCGCCGCATCCGAGAACGCATCGCCATTGATCGACTTGCTATACAGCCCGGCGGCCTTGGCATGCTTGTCGAACGCGGCCGAGTTGTACCAGCCGGCGGTACCGGCCTTGGTGGCGGTGCCGGGCTTTTCGAAGAACACGCCCAGCGTGTCCGCGCCGAAGCCGAATGCGGCGGTGATGCGCGAGGCCAGGCCGTAACCGCTGGACGCGCCGATCACCAGCACCTTCTTTGGGCCGTCGTGACGCACGCCGCGCGCGCGCGTGGCGGCGATCTGCTCGAGCACATTGCGCTCGCAGCCAAGCGGATGCGTGGTGGTGCAGATGAAACCGCGCACTTTGGGATGGATGATCAACGTGGACTCCTGGTCAGCAAGATGCTGGCGGCATCTTAGTGCGTGTGACGCGCGCGAAACAGCCTGATGCACAACACACGCTGCTGTATGGAGACGCGCGTGGCGGCGGTGCCAGGGGCTTCTGGCCGCTTTCACCGACCGCGCCACACCGGCGGCGCGCTGCGTGCACGCAGAGTGCATAAAGCGCGACGTTGGGCAATTGCGGCCGTCACGGCTGTGGTATTTTCGGCCCTGCCGTGCCGTGCCTGGCCGCGCCTGTTGGCGATCGTCAAGGCCCCTTCCAGTTGTGCGACCGGTGTCCGAGTGCATGTCCCTTCGTAGCGAGCGCGTCACGCAGCTGGGCTCCGTTCCGCGGTTCCGCCTGGGCCCGTTGCTGGTCGAACCCGAGCGCCTGGCGCTGATCGACGACGGGCGGACCATCACGCTGGAACCGCGCATGATGGAAGTGCTGATCGCCCTGGCCGAGCGCGCCGGCGAAGTGGTCAGTGCCGAGCAGTTGCTGATCGAGGTGTGGCACGGCAGCTTCTACGGCGACAACCCGGTGCACAAGACCATCGCCCAGCTGCGCCGCAAGTTGGGCGACGACAGCCGCCAGCCGCATTTTATCGAAACCATCCGCAAACGCGGCTATCGCCTGCTGCCCACGGTGGTGTTTCCGCAGGATTATCGCGGCGCGGTGCTGGGCAGCCAGCACTGGGCCCACGGCAGCCCGTACGTGGGGCTGCAGGCCTTCGACCCGGCACATGCGCAGGTGTTTTTCGGGCGTAGCCATGCCATTGCGCAGGTGGCGGCCGCAGTGCGTGCGCAGTTGCACAGCCGGCGCGGGCTGGTGCTGGTGAGCGGCGCCAGCGGCTGCGGCAAGACCTCGTTGCTGCGGGCAGGCGTGGTGCCGTTGCTGTGCCAGCCCGGCGGGCTGGATGGGCTGGAAGCGGTGGCGGTGGCGTATTGCAACCTGGCGCAGTGCCGCGGCGGCGACGTGCTGGACACGCTCGCGCGCGCACTGGGCGAATGGGCGCCGGGCGACCGTGCGGTGTTCTCGCCGGCACAGGCGGCACACCTGCCCGGGTGGCTGCAGCAGCCCGCCCCGCTGCATGCGGCCATCGAGGAAGCCATGCGCCGCTGCGCCCCGGCGCGCGACAGCGTGCCGAGCCAGCGGCATCTGCTGCTGGTGATCGACCACGCCGAAGCGATGGTGGCCACACCCGGCATCACCGACGCCGATCGCGCTGCGCTGGCCACGGCCTTGCAGGCACTGTGCGCCAGCGCGCACGTGGCCGTGCTGATGGGCACCCGCAGCGATTTCTATCCGCGCCTGATCGATGCATTGCCGGCCATCATCGAGCTCAAACGCGGCGACGGGCATGTGGATCTGTTGCCGCCACTCGATGGCGAGATCGGCCAGATCATCCGCGTGCCGGCCGCGATGGCGGGGCTGCGCTTCGAAGAAGACCACGATAGTGCCAGCCACCTGGACGATGTGCTGCGCGATGCCACCGCGCGCCAGCCCGATGCCTTGCCGCTGCTGCAACACCTGCTGCAGGCCTTGCACGCGCAACGCAGCGCCGATGGCCTGCTGACCTTTGCGGCGTACCGCGCCCTGGGCGGGCTGGAAGGCGCGCTGGCGCATCATGCCGAGCACACCTTCGGCGCACTGCCGGCCGATGCGCAGGCCGCGCTCGGCGAGGTGCTGACGTTGCTGAGCGTGATCCACCCCGACAGCGATGCGGTGACCGCGCGGCGTGCGCTGTGGGCCGCATTGCCTCACGGCAGCGGCGCACGCGTGTTGGTCGATGCGTTCGTGCATGCGCGGCTGTTCGTCAGCGAACTGGTGGCCGGCGAGCCGGGCTTTGCGGTCACGCACGAAGCGGTGTTGCGGCAATGGCCGCGCGCGGCCGAGTGGATCCATGAAAACCGCCGCCTGCTGCAGGCACGCAAACGCCTGCACCTGGCCGCGCAACGCTGGGCCGCCGAAGGCCGCCGCACCGACCACCTGCTCAACAGCGGCCGCCCGCTGAGCGAAGCGCGCGAAGCGGCGCGGCGCATGCCGCAGGACCTGGATGCGTCGGAGCTGGCGTTTCTGCGCGCCTGCGAACGCGCGCAACACCAGCGCCGCGGCCTGTACGCCGCCGCCGCCGCATTGCTGGTGGTGCTGGCCAGCGCCTCGCTGCTGCTCGGCTGGCAGGCACGCCAGGCCCAGCAGGTGGCCGAACAGCGCCGCGACCAGGCGCAGCAGCTGGTGGGCTACATGCTGGGCGACTTGGCCGAGCGGTTGCGCACCGTGGGCAACCTGACATTGCTCGATAGCGTGGGCAGCCGTTCGCTGCGGTATCTGGAAGATCTGCCTAGCGCGAGCATGCACACCGGCGACCTGATCAACCACGCCCGCGCCCTGCGCACCATCGGCGAGGTGTTGATGAATCAGGGCAAGCTGAAAGAGGCGCAGGCCGCTTTCACGCGTGCCGCCGCCACCGCCGAACAGGCGCGTCTGCGTGCGCCCGACGTGCTGGAGGCACGTGCGGAAATGGGGCAGGCGGCGTTCTGGCTGGGGAGCATGGCCTATCGCGCCAAACAGTTTCCGTTGGCGAGGACGCATTGGTCGCACTACCTGGCCACCAGTGAATGGCTGGTGCGCACCGCCCCGGATAACCCTCGCTGGCAGCTGGAGCTGTCGTACGCACTCAACAATCTCGGCATGCTGGCCATGGCGCAGGGCGATGCCTGGACGGCAATCGGTTTTTTTGCGCGCGACATTGCGCTCAAGCGTGTACTGATCGCACGGAGTCCGGACAACGCATCGCTGCGCTACGAGTTGATCGACAGCTTGTCGGGGCTGAGCCTGGCGCAGGAGAACCAGGGCTTGTTGGCGCCTGCCGAGCAGGGCTACCGCGACCAGATCGCGATGCTACGCGTGCTGGTGGAGACAGATCCGGATGCCCATGCCTGGCAACGGCGTCTGGCGGTGTCGCTGATCCGCGTCTCCAATCTGGCGTTGGTGCAAGGCCACCTGCTACAGGCGCAACGCGACGCACAGGACAGCGTGCGCATGCTGCAGCCGTTGGTCGCACTGCAGCCGGACAACCAGACCTGGCGCAGCGATCTGGGGCATGCCTACGCGCAGGCCGGCTGGATCGCTGCGTTGGATGGGCATTCCGATCAAGCCAGGCAGCAGCTTGGCCAGGCGCATCACACCATGACCCGCCTGCTGCAACAGTCGCAGCCGCTGCCCGACTGGCAGTTGCTGGATGCCATCATCGAGATGCGCCTGCACCGCATCCACACTGCCAACGCAGGCGATCTCGATCGAATCGTTGCGCGCGTGGATGCGGTGCATCGCGCCAAACCCGACGATCTGTCGGCCATCTCGACGTTGGCCCTGGCACTGGTCTGGCAGGGCGAACACCGCGCGGCAACCGGCAATCACGAGGGCGCGCGTGCAGCATGGCGGCGCGTGGTGACGCTGCTCGGCGAGGATGGCGGCAACAGCCGCGACAAGAACCTGCTCGACCCCTGGATTCGCGCCCACGTGCATCTGGGCCAGCGCTCTGCCGTTACGCAACAGCTCGGGTGGCTGTACCAGGCGGGCTACCGCCACCCGGGGTTTGTCTCCTTCTACGGCCCGCCTCTCAAGGAACAGGACAAGTCATGACGGATTTCAGTATCAAGCTCACGGTGGCGCGGGTGGGATTTGGAGGAAATACAGGCGCTGGCGAATATTTCTACAGCTTTGCTCCGGACCTGCTGATTGTCGACAAGGACGACGGTGTCTCGACGTTGACGTATCACTTCGACGAAGACGTTGTTCCGAAGCATTTCATCATCAAGAGCCTGCTGACGACCGATGCATTCAAACAAATCGGTGACCCCGTCATCGCCCCTGACGGCCGCAGCGTCGAAGTCGTCAACGCCAACAGCGTCCCCACGTTGATCTTTCTGACCATCATCGTCGAAGACCCAACCCGCACGGACAAGAAGGGCAACAAAGTCTGGTTCAGTTGCGATCCCCAGGTCGGCAACGACCCGAAGATCAACCCGCAGGAAGTACCGCCAATCAATAAGGGCAGATAACAAGACGACTGCGCTCACCATCAGGCGGGCGCGGCCGGCGCTCGGCGCAGCATGCACCACGCGTCCATTGCGATGCCTGTGCGCCGGCCGCACCCACCTGACGACTGCTCGCTAGGTTTTTGGGGCATCGCTCAAGGCGTCCCCGGCAGTGCTGGCGCCACTGCTTGTGTGCGGATAGGTGCTCGCCCGAGCGGGACGGTCACAGCCAGTCCGCAGGCGCGCCGGGGCCGGGCCAAACGCATGGATGCCTATCGCATATACGGGCAGAGGCGCGTTGCAGCTGCGGCGCGCCTGGCCCGACAACCATCCTCAGCACAGGGTCAACGGCCGACGGCTCGGTCAGCAAAGCGGCCTGGACCCAGGGTGCAGGCAATTCGGCCTGGGTGGGGCCCGCCCAGGCCACCAGGGCGAGCAGAACGGCGCGCAGGACAATAGGGAGGGGGTGGCGCATGACGGACTCCGCAGCAGACCGGAGCGCGGCGCGTTTCCGGGCGGCTTTCGAGCCGCCGGGCGACACTCGTGCACGGCGTCGCGGCTGACCTGACGGCAACCTTACGGTTGCTGTCCATGTCTGACGGACGAGCAAAATCCTCTATAGAACAGGTACATAGACTTGATACACAGAGCGAGCTTCGTTTGCTTGCTAAACCACGAGTGGCTTCGCCCCCGTACCCTCACCCCAACCCCCGCTCCGCGCCCCGGCCCGCGCTTGCGGCGCGGGCGCTCCAAGGCACGCGCGCCAGTGGCGCGCAAGCGGTGCCTTCTCGCCCCGCCGGGAGAGGGGCTTACGATTCCCAATTCCCAATTCCCAATTCCCGAATCCCGAATCCCGAATCCCGGCAATCAGATCACCCGCAACGTAATCGCCTTCAACACTGCGCGCGTACGGTCGCGGGTGCCGAGTTTTTCCAGGATGGTGGAGACGTAGTTCTTCACCGTGCCTTCGGCCAGGAACAGGGTGCGGGCGATCTCCTTGTTGGAGTAGCCGCCGGCCAGCAGGCGCAGGATGGCCACCTCGCGTTCGCTGAAGGTCTCGCGTGGGGCCTGCTGGTCGCGGAACTGGTAGCGGGCGCGCACCGGGTCGGTGCTGACCGGCTGCAGCAGGGTGTCGCCGGCGGCGACGCGGGCGATGGCGTCGCGCAGGTCTTCCGGGGCGGCGTCCTTGAGCAGGAAACCCTGTGCGCCGGCGTCGCTGGCGCGCAGCAGCAGGTCGCTGTCGTCGAAGGTGGTGAACAGCAGCACGGGGGTGCGGTCGCCGCGGGCGCGCAGCTGCTCCAGCGCCTGGATGCCATCGATGCCAGGCATGCGGATGTCGCTGAGCACCACGTCCACCGTGTGGGTGGCCAGCGCATCCAGCAGGCCCTGCCCGTCGTCGGCCTCGCAGACCACGGCCACGCCCTGCTGTTGCAACAGCGCGCGCAGGCCGGCGCGGACCAGGATCTGGTCGTCGGCCAGGGCGATTCGAAGTGAACTCATTGCGGAAGTCTCGCAGTCAGGTGCATGCCGCCATTGGGGGTGCGGCCAAGGTCGAGATGGCCGTGCAGGGCGGCCAGCCGCTCGCGCATGCCGGTGATGCCATTGCCTTCGCGGATGCGCTCGGCGCGGCGGCCGTCGTCGCAGATGTCCACGTGCAGCTGGGCATCCCGATAGTGCAGATGCACGGCCACCTCGTCGGCATCGGCATGCCGCACGGCGTTGGTCAGCGCCTCCTGCACCAGCCGCAGCAGCAGCTCGGCCACGCGCGCGTCGGTGACGCGCACGTCGGCATCGATCTGCAGCCGCAGCGCCGGGCGCGGGAACGGGGCGGCCAGCGCGCGCAGCGCGGTCTGCAGGTCCAGGCCCTGGTCGTCGCGCATGGACTGCACCACGTTGCGGATGTCCGCCAGCAGTTCCGCCGAGAGCTGTTCCAGCACCCGGATGTCGTCGCGCTGCCCCAAGGCCGGGTCGGCACCGAGCAGGCGCAGGTTGATGCGCATGGCGGTGAGCTTGTGCCCGGCCACGTCGTGCAGCTCGCGCGCCAGGCGCAGGCGCTCGGCATCGCGGGCGCTGTCGGCCAGCAGCGCGCGGGTGGCCAGCAGGTCGGCATTGACGTAGGCCAGCGCGTCGCGTGCGCGCTCGGCACTGCGCGCATAGTGCGCAGTGAGCGCGGCAAAGGCCTGGAAGCCGGCGTAGATGCTGACGATCAACAACGCCCGCTCGAACCCGGCCTGCACCAACAACGCGTACATGCCCGCGTTCAACACCAGTGCCAACAGCAGCACGCGCGACGGCGGCCAGGTCATCCCTGCCTGCGCCACCAGCATCACCAGCAATACCGGAGCCGTGCCGGCACGCGGCTCCATCCAGACCAGCAACAATGCCAGGACCGCCTGCAACAGCGTTGCCACAGTCCGTAACGCAAGCGCCTGCGGCAGCACGGTATGCAATACAAACAACGCGGTAAAGCCGGCCAGCAGGCCCCAACGCCAGACGCCGTGGGGCGAGGCGTCGGGCATGAACGACAGCGCCACTGCGGCAATGGTGAACCCACCGGCCAAACGCAGGGGGTGCAATAGATGGGAGAAGGACGAATGCATGCGGCGATGCTGACCGCCCTGCGGCCGCTCGGCAATGCTGTGCCTGCAGAAAGTGACTTCCGGCAGGTGGGATCGATGACCTGCGGCCCCTGTGGTCGATGCAGCGCGTGCGCACACTGGCATCACCAACCCACCCCATCGCCACGGAGTTACGCCATGTCTGCTTCCAGTCTGTTTCTCGTCCTCAACCTGGCCTGGGGCGGCTATGAGCTGCTGCTCAGCCGTCGCCGCCGCGCCAGCGATGGTGGCGCGCACGACCAGGGCACCTTGAAGCACCTATGGCGGGTGCTGTCTGCGGCGGTGGCGGTTGCAGTGGTGCTGGCCTACAGCGGCCTGGCGCATTGGCCGCAGGGCTGGGATGCATCGCTGCAATGGGCCGGCTGCGCCTTGATCGGCAGCGGGCTGGCGTTGCGCGTGTGGGCCATCCAGGTGCTGGCACGCTGGTTCACGGTGGATGTGACCATCCAGCCGGATCACCAGCTGGTGCGCCGCGGCCCGTATCGCTGGCTACGGCATCCGTCCTACACCGGCGCACTGCTGGCCTTTTACGGGCTGGCCCTGGGCATGGGCAACGCGTTGTCGGTGGCGGCGATCGTGGTGCCGGTGACCCTGGTCTTCCTGCACCGCATCCGCGTCGAAGAAGCCGCGTTGCAGCGCGCGTTTCCGGTGGCCTACCCGGCGTATGCGGCGCAGAGCCGGCGGTTGCTGCCGCTGGTGTGGTGAGCGGAACGCTGGCGTGCAGCGATCACATGCTGCTTGCCAGACGGCTCGCAACCCTCGCACTTGCGCCGGCCACTACTGCAGCCCCGTCCCTGCGCCGCACCGATCGCCTTACACTCCGGGGCTCCCCCGCCGCCGCTGTCCGTCTTCGATGATCATTTCCGCCGCTTCCGACTACCGTGCCGCCGCGCAGGCGCGTTTGCCGCCCTTCCTGTTCCATTACATCGATGGTGGGGCGTACGCCGAGCACACGCTGCGACGCAATGTTTCCGACCTGGCCGATATCGCGCTGCGCCAGCGGGTGCTGCGCAATATGTCGGACCTGAGCCTGAGCACCGAGCTGTTCGGCGAAACCCTGGCCATGCCGGTGGCGCTGGCACCGGTGGGGCTGACCGGCATGTACGCGCGGCGCGGCGAAGTGCAGGCCGCGCGCGCCGCGGCGGCGCGCGGGATTCCGTTCACCTTGTCCACGGTGTCGGTGTGCCCGATCGAAGAAGTGGCGCCGGCCATCAGCCGGCCGATGTGGTTCCAGCTGTACGTGCTCAAGGACCGCGGCTTCATGCGCAACGCGCTGGAGCGCGCCAAGGCCGCCGGGGTGACCACGCTGGTGTTCACCGTGGACATGCCCACGCCCGGCGCGCGCTACCGCGATGCGCACTCGGGCATGAGCGGGCCCAATGCGTCGCTGCGGCGCATGCTGCAGGCGGTGACGCACCCGCGCTGGGCGTGGGATGTGGGCCTGCTCGGCAAACCGCATGATTTAGGCAATATTTCCGCCTACCGCGGCAGCCCGACCGGCCTGCAGGACTACATCGGCTGGCTGGCGGCCAATTTCGACCCCTCCATCTCGTGGAAGGACCTGGAATGGATCCGCGAGTTCTGGACCGGGCCGATGGTGATCAAGGGCATCCTGGACCCGGACGACGCACGCGACGCAGTGCGCTTCGGCGCCGATGGCATCGTGGTCTCCAACCATGGCGGGCGCCAGCTGGACGGTGTGCTGTCTAGCGCGCGCGCGTTGCCAGCGATTGCCGATGCAGTGAAGGGGCAGCTCAAGATCCTGGCCGACTCGGGCATCCGCAGCGGGCTGGACGTGGTGCGCATGCTCGCGCTCGGTGCCGATGCGGTGTTGCTGGGCCGCGCGTTCGTCTATGCGCTGGCGGCCGGTGGCCAGGCTGGCGTGGAGAACCTGCTGAGCTTGATCGAAAAGGAAATGCGCGTGGCGATGACCCTGACCGGCACCCATTCGATTGCCGAGATCAGCGGCGATGCGTTGAGCCGGGTGACGCGGGAGAACGCGGTCTCGCCTTGACGGGATTCGGGATTCGGGATTCGGGATTCGTTGGTAGCAGAGCGGACGATCTGCGGCCTTGCTGCAGGACCCTTGCCCACCCGGTGGCTGCGCAGTCGTCCCGTCGACGGCTCTTAGTGGTTGTCGTCGGCGGTGGGCAAGTATTGCTGCAACGCCAGCACCGATTGCCAAGGATCTGCGCGTTGACGCTTGGCGCGCTGTATGGCCTTGTCCATCGGGAAGGCGTCCGGGCCGCTGATCTTGCCGAGTTCTTCCCAGCGCAGCGGTACCGCGACGGTGGCCTTTTCGCGCGCACGCAGTGACCACGAACACACGCTGGTATTGCCGCGCCCGTTGCGCAACCAATCCACAAAGATCACGCCGTGGCGCTTGGCCTTGCTCATGGTGGCCACGTAGCGTTCCGGTGCCTGCGTGGCCAGGACCTGCGCGAACGCCTCGCAGAAGTCGCGCGCCCGGTCCCAGCTCGCGTCGGGCACGATGGGCACCACCACATGCAGCCCCTTGCCGCCGGACAGGCGCACCGCGCTTTCCAGCCCCACGGCGCGCAGCTTGGCGCGGATCTCGCGAGCGGCGGCCACCACCTCCGGCCAGGCGACGGCATCGCCCGGATCCAGGTCGAACACCAGGCGGTCCGGGCGCTCCGGGTCGTCGACCCGTGCGCCCCAGGGGTGTAGCTCGAGGGTATTCATCTGCACCAGCTCGAGCAGTCCGGCGGCGTCTTCGATATACAGATAGTCCTCGGTGCCGCTCTTCTGTTCGAGCGGAATCGCCTTGATGTGCGCGCCCAACTGGCGGCCCTGGTGCTTCTGGAAGAAGCAGTCGCCGCCCACGCCGTCCGGGCAGCGCAACAACGACAGCGGCCGACGCGCCACCTCCGGCACCACCAGCGACGCCACCGCACGGTAGTACGCCGCCACATCGCCCTTGCTGATGCCCGATGCGGGAAAGACCACGCGCTCGGGATGGGTGATGCTCACCGCGTCCACGGACAGGGTGGCCGATGAGGTGGACACCGCCGACGCAGCCACGCTGGAAGACCTCGCGCCAGCTGCCGGGGCGCGCTTGCCCGCGCGTTTTTGCGCGGTCCTGGTGGCCACCTTGCTCACCGTCTTTGCAACCGTCTTGGTCACGGTCTTTCGGGTGGCGGTGCGTGTTTTTGCCGGGGTCGCGCGCTTGCCGGCCGCAGGCGTGCCCGGCGCTGCGCGGTCGCCGCCCAGATCGGTCATCGGTTTGTCCTCGCGCAGACGCTTGAAGGCGGCCTGCCGCAGCAAGCCCTGCTTGGCCCAGCCGCGGAATGCGATCTCGGCGATCAGCTGCGGGCGCACCCAATGCACATCGCGCGGGCGGCCGGGGATGTGCGCAGGCAGCTCCAGCGTGGCGGTGTCGCTCTGCAAGGCCTGCAGCTGCGCGGCGATTTGCCCGAGTAGCGCGCCGTCGAAACCGGTGCCCACCCGGCCGACGTAGCGCAACGTGTCGCCGTCCGGCTGTGCCAGCAGCAAGGCGCCAAAGCCGCTGCGTGCGCCCTTGGGGTCGGTGTACCCCACCACCACAAAGTCGTCGCTGTCTTCGTGCTTGGTCTTGACCCAGTCGGCACTGCGCCCGCCGCGGTACACAGCGTCGGCACGCTTGCTCACGATGCCCTCCCAGCCCTTGCCCGCGCTGGCCGTAAACACTTCGGGGCCGCGCCCGATGACATGCTCGCTGTAGGCCAAGGTGCCCGGCTTCTCACCGAGCAGCGCGCGCAGCAGCTGCTTGCGTTGCAGCAGCGGCGTGTCGCGCAGGTCCACCTCGGCCACGCCGAGCAGGTCGAACGCAAGATAGCGCAGCGGTTGGCGGGCACTGCCATCGATGGCCCGCTGCAGTGCAGAGAAATCGCTGCGCCCGTGCGCGTCCAGCACCACCAGTTCGCCATCCAGCCGCGCATCGCGCACCGGCAGCGCCTGCAACGCGGTGACTACCTCGGGAAAGCGCTCCGTCCACGCCTGGTCGTTGCGCGAGCGCAGCTGCACGCTGCCGTCGACCAGATCGGCAAGCAATCGATAGCCGTCCCATTTGATCTCGTGCAGCCACGCCTCGCCATCCGGCGCCTGGTCGCGCAGCAAGGTCAGCTGCGCGACCAGGCCGGTGGGGCATGCGCCGTCGCGTGCGCCATCCAGCGCCAGCGCGCGGCGGCGCCATGCGGCATCGGCCGCCGCGCCAGCGCGCGGCGAGGGTGCCTGCTTGCGTGCGGGCCGGGGCGCTTGCTGTGCCACCGCCCTGGCCGGGTGCCGCTGTGCACGGCTGGCCTTGGCGCGCCTGCCAGGTGCGACGGCAGCGCTGTCGCCGGCCCGTTCCACGATGGCATCGGCATCCAGATCCGCCGCAAACGCATCGGTGCGCTTGAACAGCAGCCACTGCGGCTTGCCGCCGCGCATGCGCGTGCGCACCAGCGCAAACCCGCCCTGCAGGTGCTCGCCCTGCAAGGTGAATTCCAGCTTGCCCGCATCCAGTGCAGCAAGCACGTCGCCATCGCAGTGCCAGTGGCCATGGTCGAAGATCTGCACATGCCCGCCGCCGTACTGGCCTTGCGGGATGTCGCCTTCGAAGCCGGCGTAGGACAGCGGGTGATCTTCCACCTGCACGGCCAGGCGCTTTTCTCCGGCCCGCAGCGACGGCCCCTTGGGCACCGCCCAGCTCTTGAGCACGCCATCGGCCTCCAGACGGAAATCGTAGTGGCGTGCACTGGCGTGGTGGAGCTGCACCACAAAGATCGGCTGGGCGCTGGCAGGCACCGGCGCATCTGCCGCCGGCTCCGGAGTCTGGTCGAAGCGGCGCTTGGCCGTGTAATCGCGCAGGCCCATCGCTTAGCCGGCCTTGCGCCGCGGCGCAGCCTTGGCGGCGGTCTTCTTGGTGGCCTTTGTCGCGGTTTTCTTGGCGGCCTTCTTGGCCACCTTCTTGGTGGCGGCCTTCTTGGCCGGCGCCTGTTCCGCCGCTCCCGTGCCGGTCTTCTTTGCCGGCGTGCGCGTGTTGGCCTGCAGGCTCTTCTGCAGCAAGGACATGAAGTCCACCACGTTGGTGGTGGCGTCTTCGTGCTGGGTGGGCTCGATGTCCACCTGCGTGGTGCCGGCCTTTTCCTTGATGCGTTTGCGCAGGATCTGCTCCAGCTTGCCGCGGAACTCGTCGTGATAGTCCTCCGGCTGCCAGGTGCCGGACATCGACTCGATCAGCTGCCTGGCCATCTCCTGCTCCTTGGGGGTGATGCGGTACTCGCCCACCGCGCCGGCCGGCAGCTTGAAGTCCTGCGGGTCCACCACCTCCTGCTGGTAGCGCAGCAGCAACAGGATCAATGCATCGCCCTGCGGCATGACGGCAGCCAGATATTCACGGGTGCGGATGACCACCTTGGCGATGCCGACCTTGCCGGTGTCGCGCAAGGTTTCCCGCAGCAGCACATAGCCCTTTTCCGCCTTCTTGCCCGGCACCAGGATGTAGGGCTTTTCGAAATAGCGTGGGTCGATATCGGACGCGTCGACGAAGGTTTCCACCTCCACGGTCTCGTGGCTTTCCGGTGCGGCCGAACGGATGTCCTGCTCTTCGACAATGACGTAGCTGCCCTTGTCGTATTCGAATGCCTTGACGATCTCCTTCCATGGCACTTCATCGCCGGTGTCGGCATTGACGCGCTCGAAGCGGATCGGCTTCTTGTCGCGCGAATCCAGCATGCGAAAGTGCAGGTCCACCTTGCGCTCGCCCGACATCAGCGACACCGGCACATTGAGCAGGCCAAACGATAATGTTCCGGTCCAGATTGGTCGAGCCATCAGTGCGCCACTCCATGGACGGCAGCATCGGGAATGTGGTCCAGCGCCAGCCACGCGTCTTCGACGATGGCGCGCACGTGCGGCCAATCCAGACGCGAGCCGCCGCGCATGCTGTCCCAGTGCGCAGCCAATGCCTGCTCGCACTGCGCATCGGCGCCACGCGGCCAGTCTGCGGCGTGGGTGACGCGCGCAAACGCGTAGGCCGGCGCGAGATCGTCCCAGGTCGGCCCGCCGCGTCGGCGGCGGCGGTGATAGTCGGCACGGCTGTAACACCGGAAGTCCTGCGCCACGCCATCGGCGTCCACCACAGCCGACGCGCGATGCGTTCGCTTGGGCAACGTGGGGTCGGCAGACGTACTGAACAGGCGACGATCGGGACGACGGTCCAGGGGGCGCATGGTCTGCTCCACGGTGCGGCATTGGGGGGTCACATCAGTAACGCCGCTGACGTGATCCATGCGTGAGAAATCCGCATGGTCTGCGATTTGCGTGACCTTCACTGCGCGCGCGGTGAACTGGCGCCCCTCATCGAAACCAGGACCCCGCATGTCCCGTGACCCCTTGCGCGACCAACCCGCTCACCCGGGCGAACAGCACGGCAAGCGCGATGCCGAGCATCATGAAGACCGCGGTGCCGGCGACGCACCCGAGACGCTGATTCCGGCCGACGACGCCACCCCGGCCAAGAAGCCCGGCACTGCGCCGTAACGGCTCGCCGTCATGGCCGGGTGTGTGCGCCCGGCACGCGCAGCACCGGCCGTGGCGCAGGGCATCAAGGCGCAGGGCGCGCGTGACGTGGCGCAACCTGGAGCTGGCGTACCCGGAGGTGACGTGACACCTGTCCGTGGGCAGCGCAACGCGACCAGTAGTGCCGGCTTTCTCTCATCGGAGAGGTGAGGCAACAGGCGCTGGTCGAAACATCGGCGGAAACGACCGCCTAATCGTCACACCAATACCGTGGTGACGATCCACACGCCCATCCTCACACGCGCCCGGCCGCCTGCAGCTGCGCCATTTCCTCATCGCTGAACAGACGCGACCGCACCAGGAAGCGCACTCCCTCGCTGTTCTCCAGCGAAAACATGCCGCCGCGCCCTGGCACCACATCGATGATCAGCTGGGTGTGCTTCCAGTAGGCGAATTGCGGCGCGCTGATATAGAACGGTGCGCCGGCAATTTCGCCCAGCAGGACATCGCGGTCGCCCACGATGAACTCGCCCACCGCAAAGCACATCGGCGAAGACCCATCGCAGCAGCCGCCGGACTGATGGAACAGCACATCGCCGTGCCGCGCGCGCAGCGTGTCGATCAACTGCGACGCCGCCAGGGTGGCCATCACCTGTGGCGGCACCTCGACGCGCGGAGTGGTGTGGTGCATCGGCTGTCTCCTACGGCCACCTCAGGCCGCCATGTCGAGCACGATACGCCCCTCGATCGTCCCGGCGTGCATGCGCGCGAAGACAGCGTTGATGTTCTCCAGCCGGTCGGTCGACACCGTGGCCGCCACCTTGCCGTGCGCCGCAAACTCCAGCGATTCCTGCAGGTCCAGGCGCGTGCCGACGATGGAACCCCGCACGGTGATGCCATTGAGCACCATGCCGAAGATATCCAGCGGAAAGTCGCCCGGCGGCAAGCCATTGAGCGCGACCGTACCGCCGCGCCGCACCATGCCGATGGCCTGCTCGAACGCCTTCGGCGAGACTGCGGTGACCAGCGCGCCATGGGCGCCGCCGATGTGCTGTTTCACGAACGCCACCGGGTCGGTGGTGCGTGCATTGACCGTCACCGTCGCGCCAAGACGCCGTGCCAGCGCCAGCTTGGCATCGTCCACATCCACCGCGGCCACCTGCAGGCCCATCGCACAGGCGTACTGCACCGCCAGGTGGCCCAGTCCGCCAATGCCGGAAATCACCACCCACTGCCCCGGCTTGGTATCGGTCATCTTCAGTCCCTTGTACACGGTGACTCCCGCACACAGGATCGGCGCAACCTCGACAAAGCCCAGCTCGGCGGGCAGGTGCCCGACATACTCGGCATTGGCCAGGGCGTAGCCGGCAAAGCCGCCGTTGACCGAATAGCCGCTGTTCTGCTGCGCCTCGCACAGCGTCTCCCAGCCGCCCAGGCAATGCGTGCAATGCCCGCACGCCGAATACAGCCACGGAATGCCGACCCGGTCGCCCTCCTTGATGTGGCGCACGCCCGCGCCCACCGCAGCCACGTACCCCACCCCCTCGTGTCCGGGGATGAACGGCGGGTTCGGCTTCACCGGCCAGTCGCCCTGCGCGGCATGCAGATCGGTATGGCAGACCCCGCAGGCCTGGATCTTCACCAGCAGATCGCCGGCCTGCGGCCGCGGCACCGCCACCTCCTCGATCACCAACGGCGCCCCGAACTGCCGCACCACTGCCGCCTGCATTGTCATGTCCATCGCCACGCTCCGCACCGAGATTGCAGCCACCTTAGGCGCCTTGCCCAGGCGTGGCCTTGATCGAAGTCAAATGGCCCGACCCGCACGCCCTCCATCGAGGGCGTAAGCGCCCCCCACGCAGGCAATGTGCACGGACCGCCGCTACCGCACCGGCCCTTGCCGGACGACGCGGCGGGATGCGATCAGAAGAACCCCAGCGCCTTTGGCGAATAACTCACCAGCAGGTTCTTGGTCTGCTGGTAATGGTCGAGCATCATCTTGTGATTCTCGCGCCCGATGCCCGACTGCTTGTAGCCGCCGAACGCAGCGTGCGCCGGATAGGCGTGATAGCAGTTGGTCCACACGCGGCCGGCCTGGATTGCGCGGCCCATGCGGTACAGCCGCGAGGCGTCGCGGCTCCACACGCCGGCGCCCAGGCCGTACAGCGTGTCGTTGGCGATCGCCAGCGCTTCGGCTTCATCCTTGAAGGTGGTCACCGACACCACCGGGCCGAAGATCTCTTCCTGGAAAACGCGCATCGCGTTGTGGCCTTTGAACACGGTCGGCTTCACGTAGAAGCCCTCGGCCAGCTCGCCATCGAGCGTATTGCGTTCGCCACCGATCAACACGTCGGCACCTTCCTGCTTGCCGATGTCGATGTAGGACAGGATCTTTTCCAGCTGCTCGCTGGAGGCCTGCGCACCCACCATGGTGTTGGGGTCGAGCGGGTTGCCCTGCTTGATCGCCGCCACTCGCTTGAGCGCCTTGTCCATGAACTTGTCGTAGATGGATTCCTGGATCAGCGCGCGCGACGGGCAGGTGCACACTTCGCCCTGGTTGAAGGCGAACATGACAAAGCCTTCCACCGCCTTGTCGAGAAAATCGTCGTCTTCGGCCATGACATCGGCAAAGAAGATGTTGGGCGACTTGCCGCCCAGCTCCAGCGTCACCGGAATCAGGTTCTGGCTGGCGTATTGCATGATCAGCCGGCCGGTGGTGGTTTCGCCGGTGAAGGCGATCTTGGCGATGCGCGGGTTGCTGGCCAGCGGCTTGCCGGCTTCCAGTCCAAAACCGTTGACCACGTTGAGCACGCCGGGCGGCAGCAGGTCGCCGATGACTTCCATCAACACCAGGATCGAGGCGGGTGTCTGCTCGGCCGGTTTCATCACCACGCAGTTGCCGGCGGCCAGCGCCGGTGCGAGTTTCCAGCAGGCCATCAACAGCGGGAAGTTCCACGGAATGATCTGCCCCACCACGCCCAGCGGCTCGTGGAAGTGATAGGCGATGGTGTCGCTGTCGATCTCGGAAATGCCGCCTTCCTGCGCGCGGATGGCGCCGGCAAAATAACGGAAGTGGTCCACGCACAGCGGCACGTCGGCATTGAGCGTTTCGCGCACCGGCTTGCCGTTGTCCCAGGTCTCGGCGTAGGCGAGCAGTTCCAGATTCTGCTCGATGCGGTCGGCGATCTTGAGCAGCACGTTGGCGCGCTCGGTGGTGGAAGTCTTGCCCCAGGCATCTTTCGCGGCATGCGCGGCATCGAGTGCGGCCTCGATGTCCGGCGCGGTGGAACGCGCAATGGAGGTAAACACCTTGCCAGTGATCGGCGTGGCGTTGTCGAAGTACTGGCCGTTGTTCGGCGCCACCCACTTGCCACCGATGAAGTTGTCGTAACGCGGCTTGAAGATCGATTGCGGGTCGGTGCTGAGCGGCTTGGTGGCGGGTTGCGCGTTCATCGTGGTCTCCTGGAAAGAGCGGTCAGATGCGAACGTGTATACCCGTCAACTTGCTAGCGCAATGTCATGTGCTGTGTTGTTGCGCCGCGTCATCCTAAAACCAGGAGTTACATGAATCATGGCGCTGAAAAACGTTGCAGCGCGTCATTGATCTGATTCGGATGGCAGTCGAGTGAAGTTGCCTTACGCCGCGCCCCTTAGTGTCGTCGCTTATTTCTCCTGTGCAGCAAAGCGTCTACGCCGGCAGGCGGCGTTGACGCATTCGAGCGCGGCGACAAAAACGGCTGCACGGCTGCACGGCTGCACGGCTGCACGGCGAGCATGCACAGCCAGTGCCTGTCATCGGCACGGACAACTCCTGCCTCGCAGCTCATTTGCTTTACAGCAGCGGGTAAACGACGGCACAGGCGCGCGTCCGGTGCGCGGAATCGGCGTGTACCACGCATACGCTTCGGTTCCTGTGCGCCGTCCACACCGCCTGACGACTGCTCGCTAGGTGTTATTACCTGCTCATGGTCAGGCTGGTCTGCCCCTGACGCGCTACGGCTTGTCAGCCCCCCCCAACAGCGTCGTGCCTTGCGGCTGTTTCGATGGACACGGGCTCCTCCGCTGGCACCTGGCAGTCGGCTACCGTTTGCTGCCGGTACGAGCGCAGCTGCCATGCAGCGCTGGCACCGGCCTGCGCCCAGGCGTAGACCCAGCGATAGCGTTGGCCGGCATTGCAGGCGTCGATGCTGATCTCGTCGCGCGGCTGGCCACGCACCGGCAGCGGGGCCGTGTTAGTCGCGGTATCGGCACGCGTGCTCAACGGACGATCGAACAGAGCAGTGCTGATGCGCACGGGGCCTAACGCGGCGGCATCGGCCGGCGGCGGTGTTTGCCTGGGCTGCGTACTCAGTCTGGATTGCTGCTGCAGCCAGGCGTGTATTTTTGCGATGGCGGGGGAGCCGGCTGGATAGTCGCGCACGATGCGCATATCCACATGGTCTGCCCACGCTGCGCTGCAGACCAGCAGGCCGGCCGATATCGCCGAAGCCATCATCTTTCGTTTCCAGATCCTCATCGCCGCACTCCATGCCGTGAATGAGTGTCAGAAGTTAGCATGCCACTTCGGCAGTTTCCGGCCTCAGCCGACCTGTGCGGACTCGATCAGGATGCTGCCCGGCAGCGCGCAGATCGACGCGAACGCGCACACGGCGACCAAGCCGGCAGCCCACCGACGGCGATTACCCTTCGCGCGGCGCTACAGCGCGACCTGCGGCCGCCATGCTTCCTTCCGCACGCCAGGCCTGCACTGCGGCAAGCACACGCTTGCCGTCTGCCGCGCTGTCATTGCGTGCGACGTAGTCATGTGGCCGGGCCTGGACCTGGGCGGCCAACGTTGCGCACGCAGCCTGCGTGTCTGCCAACACGGCGGCACGCTCGGTTGCGTTCAACAACAGCAGGATCGAAAAACCGGTGGCTGAGATCGAGCAGTTGATATCCAGCCAATAGCGGTCGCCTTCGGATAAGAGGAACCAGTCGGCAGGGGCGTGGTCGATGACGATCATGGTGGTGCGGTATGGCAGGGTGGTATGTGCTATCGGGAAGGCTTCATCGCGCCCGGGGGCGCTCCTGTAACGCCAGGGTGCGCGTTGTTGTGCGGGGCGTCGGTTGCCTGCTCACCCACCAAAATCCCACTGCAGCCCCACCGTGTAGGTGCGGTCCGGGCCGGGTTCGTAGTAGCGCCCATTGCCGTCGTTGACGATCACCGAGCCGACGTATTGGCGGTCCAGCGCGTTGTCGATGCGCGCGAAGGTGCGCACGGCGCCATACGTGGTAGTCCAGCGGCGCGAGGCTTCCAGGTTGACCAAGGCATAGCCGGGTGCGCGCTCGGTGGCCAGGTCGTTGACCACGGTGGCGCCGGAGGCCACCGTTTCGGCGGCGAACTGCCATTGCATGGACTGCCATTGCCAGCGCGCAAATAGCTGCTGACGCGGCACGCCTGGCAGGCGCGACCCGCTGGCCACCGGCGCGGTGGGCACCGCGCAGCCGCTGCTGGCACAGGTGAGGTAACCATCGCGCACGGTGGCGTCGACAAAGGTGTAGGCCAGCTGCAGCTGCTGGGTGTCGCCAATTGGCTGCTGCCAACTCAGCTCCGCACCCTGGCGACGGGTGGCGCCGATGTTGCGGAAGGTGCTGCGGCCGTTGGTGTTGCTGGCCACCGCCAGTTCGTCGTCGGTGTCGGCACGGAACAGTGCCACTTGCAACGCCGCGCCGCTTTGCGTGCGCCACTTGCTGCCCACCTCGTAGTTGCGGCTGGTCGCCGCGCCCAGGTCCAGCGCCAGGCCGGCGCCGCCATCGTTGCGGTAGCCCAGCTCGTTGAAGGTGGGCGTTTCGAAGCCGCGCCCGACTGAAGCATAAAAACGCAGATCTTCGTCGGCACGGAACACGATGCCGGCCACTGGCGTGGTGGCCGAGTAATCGCGTTGGCCACTGTCGTCGGGATTGCGCCCGACGATGTAGTGGTCGTCCGAATCGAAGCGCACCTGGCTATGGCGCACGCCCAGCAGCGCGGACCAGCGCTCGCTCCACTGCCACCACAGCTGCGCGAACTGGTCGACGTTTTCCACCTGATCGCGCTGGTTGCGGCGCAATGCGCCCTTGACGCCCAGCGTGTCGCCGACGAAGTTTTCGTAACCGGTGCGGTGCTGCCGCTGGCGATCGACATTGGCGCCGACAGTCAGCTGCAATGGCCGGCCGAGCGCTTCGCCCTGCCAGGCCCAGCGCGCATCGGCGCCTTCGTAATTGCTGTCCAGATCGATCACGCCGCCCGAATGCAGCGGGTTGCGCTGCACCGCCACCGGGATCGCCAGAAACTGCTCCACACTGCGCTGGCCGCCATAGCCCATCAGGCGCAGCGTCTGGTTGTCGAATTGCTGGGTGAAGATCGCCCCGGCCTGCGACTGACGCACCGATTTGCGGGTGTTGAACTGGGTGGCCACCGACGTGGCCTGCGCCGGGTCGGCGTTGAACTGGGCGCGGGTCAGGCCGAGCGGGTCCTGCGCATCCGGTGCGTCCAGATAATTGAGCACCAGGTCCAGCCGGCTGCCCTCGGCCAGATCGAACCCGAGCTTGGCATTGACCGATTCGCGCCTGGCGCGGCTATGGTCGCGGAAGCCATCGGTGTCGAAATGATTGGCCGCCAGGTTGTAGTGCACCGCGCCCTGCTGGCCGAGCAATTGCGCGCCCACATTGACGGTGGCATTGCTGCCATAGGTGGCGCGCAGCCGCCACGGGTCGTTGGGGGCACCATCGGCGCTCCACAGCTGCAGCACGCCGCCGGAGGAATTGCCATACAACGCCGAAAACGGCCCGCGCAGCACTTCCACCCGCTGCGCGCCCAGCACGTTGAAATGCGAGAGCTGGCCCTGGCCGTCGGGCATGCTGGCCGGGATGCCATCCACCAGCAGCCGCACGCCGCGCACGCCGAAGGTTGAGCGCGCGCCGAAGCCGCGGATCGACAGCTGGGTGTCCTGCGCGTAGTTCTGGCGGTCGCGTGCCACCAGCCCGGGGATGCCGTCCAGCAGCTCGGATACCTGCACGCCGCGGCGATTGTCGTCGTCGGCCGACACCACGGTGAACGAGGCCGGCAGGTCGAAGTCGTCCACCCCGTGCACACGGGCGGCGTCCACCTGCACGGCGGGAAGGACCTGCAAAGGCGCCGGATCGGCGGCCAGGACGAGCGGCGCGGCGCTCGTGGCGAACAGGCCGCACGCGGCGGCCAACAAGGTGAGTCTGGGCATGGGGATAGTGTCCCTTATCCGTACTGTGGCCGCATCGTTGCGTACGGAACGAAGCATGCTACGCCGGCCATGGGCTGCTACGATGAAGTGGTTTGGCCCAGCCGCGGCCGAGCACCCCGGAAGTACCCCACTTTTTCGTCCTTCAGCGAGTCATGCCGTGTCCTTCTTTGCAAACGTGGAACAGGTTCCAGGCGACCCCATCCTGGGCCTGACCGAGGCCTACAACGCCGACAGCCGCCCCAACAAGGTCAACCTGGGCGTGGGCATCTATTACGACGAAAACGGGCGCATCCCGCTGTTGCGCGCCGTGCACAAGATCGAGCAGCAGCTTGCGCAGGAGGCCAAACCGCGCGGCTACCTGCCCATCGACGGCCTGGCCGCGTATGACAAGGCCACCCAGGCACTGCTGTTCGGCGCCGAGTCGGCGCTGGTGGCGTCCGGGCGCGTGGCGACCTCGCAGACCGTCGGCGGCAGCGGCGCATTGCGCGTTGGCGCAGACCTGCTCAAGAAGCTGCTGCCCACGGCCACCATCGCCATCAGCAACCCCAGCTGGGAAAACCACCGCGCGGTGTTCGGCGCGGCCGGCTTCGAGGTAGTGGATTACACCTATTTCGATGCCGCCAGCCATGGCCTGAACTTCGACGGCATGCTCGCCGACCTGGCCAAGCTGGAGCCGGGCACGGTGGTGCTGCTGCACGCGTGCTGCCATAACCCCACCGGTGCCGACCTGACCCGCGAGCAGTGGAAGCAGGTGGCCGGGCTATTGAAGGAACGTAACCTGTTCCCGTTCGTCGACATTGCCTACCAGGGCTTCGACAAGGGCATCGAGGCCGACGCCTATGCGGTGCGCCAGCTGGCCGCCGAAGGCATCGACAGCTACGTGGTCGCCAGCTCATATTCGAAGTCGTTCTCGCTGTATGGCGAGCGCGTGGGCGCGCTGTCGGTGGTCTCGGCCACCGCCGCCGAAGCCAAGGCCGTGCAGTCGCAGGTCAAGCGCATCATCCGCACGATCTACTCCAGCCCGTCCACGCACGGCGCCGCACTCGTTGCCGGCGTGCTGACCAGCCCGGAGCTGCGCGATCTGTGGGAGCAGGAATTGACCGAAATGCGCGAGCGTATCCACGCCCTGCGCGCAGGGCTGGTAGACAAACTGGCCACGCTGGGCGCGCCGGAGTTCGACTTCATCCAGCGCCAGGCCGGCATGTTCTCGTACTCGGGCCTGACCAAGACCCAGGTGGACCGCCTGCGCGACGAGTTTGCGATCTACGCCGTGGGCACTGGCCGCATCTGCGTGGCCGCCCTGAGCCAGCGCAACCTGGACTACGTGGCCCAGGCCGTGGCGACCGTCAGCCGGGTGTAAGCGGCCCCGACGCGGCGCGCAGCCGCATCGACGTACTGCAGACCGGGAGCGCGCCAGCCTCCCGGTTTTCTTGTGCCCGCAGACGCCGCTCCCTTCCCCCGCCCGCGGGGGAAGGTGCCCGAAGGGCGGATGGGGGCAAGCATCGCCATCACCGGCGCCATTCGCACAGATTCGATCAACCACGCTACAAACCGCGCAGCAAGTGATCGAAATCTAACGGCGCAATGGCGACAATGGCGGCCCACTTCCTACAACAGGCTGCCCGCTCCATGTCGCGTCCCTCGCTGACCCGCTTCCTGATCGAAGAACAACACGCCGGCCGTATCGATGCGGAACTGCGCCAGCTGATCACCATCGTCTCGCGCGCCTGCAAGCGCATCTCCATTGCCGTGAGCAAGGGCGCCCTGGGCGGCGTGCTCGGCGATGCCGGTACCGGCAACGTGCAGGGCGAGGCACAGAAAAAGCTCGATGTGCTGAGCAACGACATCCTGCTCGAAGCCAATGCCTGGGGCGGCCATCTGGCCGCGTGTGCGTCCGAAGAAATGGACCACAGCCAGCCGGTGCCCGACCAGTATCCCAGCGGCGATTTCCTGCTGCTGTTCGACCCGCTCGATGGCAGCTCCAACATCGACGTCAACGTCTCGGTCGGCACCATCTTCTCGGTACTGCGCGCGCCCAAGGGCACCGAAAAGCCCGGCGACGAACACTTCCTGCAGCCCGGCACCCAACAGGTCGCCGCCGGCTACTGCATCTATGGCCCCAGCACCATGCTGGTGCTAACGCTCGGCCACGGCACCCACGCCTTCACCCTGGAGCGCGAGGAAGGCAGCTTCCTGCTGACCCAGGCCAACATGCGCGTGCCCGACGACACCGCCGAATACGCCATCAACATGTCCAACCAGCGCCACTGGGAACCGGCGATGCAGGCCTATGCGGGCGACCTGCTGGCCGGCAAGGACGGCGCGCGCGGCAAGGACTTCAACATGCGCTGGATCGCCAGCATGGTGGCCGACGTGCACCGCATCCTCACCCGCGGCGGCATCTTCATCTATCCGTGGGACAAGAAGGACGCGTCCAAGCCCGGCAAGTTGCGCCTGATGTACGAAGCCAACCCGATGAGCATGCTGGTGGAACAGGCCGGCGGTGCCGCGACCACCGGCCGCGAGCGCATTCTCGATATTCAACCGACACAGTTGCATCAGCGCGTGCCGGTATTTTTGGGCTCGAAGAATGAGGTGGCTGAGGCGACGCGATATCACCTGGAGGCGGATAAGGCGTAAGACGACGAGCCTACCCTGAAAAACCAGCAGTCATGTGTCACCCAAAGACGCCCGCGTATTGCGGGTGTCTTTTTACCGGGCACGCCAAGACTGCATCGGCGGGGATGCCGGCTGAAGTAACCGAAGACCCCAGGGACCTGGTGCACGCGCGCGATGTGGAGCGACGCATGGCGATCTCCCGGTTCGCAGGGCCGGCGAACAGCTGTGCATCAAGCAAGCGCTGACCTTCCGCCTGCCTCCTGCCGATCGCCTCCTCATCGGAGAACCCGCTTGCTGAGCGCGCACATCATTTTTTCTTCGAGGAAACCCGCGTGAGAGACGCACTGCTCGCAACCGCACGCTTAATAAAAGTGAGCGTGGTCATTTTGGGTTCGGTGCTATTTTCATGCGTCGCCGCAACGATTCTGAGCGGCGTCCTCATTGCTCTTATTGTGGCAATGTCGGGCAGCGGTGAAGCGGCACCTACATTTTTTCTTTACTACTGTTTTTTCGCATTCGGCATTGGCTCACCTTTCTTTCTTATTTTGGGCGTCCCAACGCTGCACTTTGTTCCTGGCCTGAAGCATGCACATCCCTATGTTGCGGCAGTCGCTGGAGCAGCAATTGTGGCAAGCCTCTGTCTACTCATGCGCCTGATGCACGATTCTTCAAGGCCATTCGACTCTTTAGCCTCATTGGCCTCATTTGTCGCTTGCCCGGCACTTTGGGCGGCGCTTGCAAGCTGCATTTATCAGCGCATCAGACAAGTGACGGCTATCAGGTAACCGCAGCACGCGGAGGACGATTCTAGGCGCAAGAGCGATAGAAGACGCGCCAACCCACAGGACGCCCTATCGACGAATCGCATTGGAATTCGCCCCGACATGCGATAGCGGTCTGCTTTGCTACGCTTGGTCACCGGCCGCAAAGCGCCAGGCTGATTCGCTTTGAGGCTGCACTCCCGACATACGTTACAGACAGATCGGCCGTCTCGCTGGCCGCTCACACAGTGATAGACCCATGACCGACATCAAATTCACCGACGCCGAACGTGCCGCGATCACCCGCAAGATCCAGCTGTATTTCACCGAAGAACTCAGGCAGGAGATCGGGCGGTTCGATGCCGAGTTCCTGCTCGATTTTTTTGCCGGGGAAGTCGGCGCGTATTTCTACAACCGCGGTGTCCATGATGCGCAAGCCATCATTGCCGGCAAGCTGGAAGATTTGGGTGAGGCGGTCTATCAGCTGGAGCGTCCCACCGATTCCAAGAAGTGATGGGGTGACCTGAGTCGCTGCGCTACCGCGCCGAGCACGCAGGAGAATGTGCTCGGCGCAGAAGGAGCGCGATTGATCAGTAGTTGGATGCCTGACTTGCGATCTGCATCATTGGCACGCGGCTGTGCGTGCGCCGCTGGATACCGGCTCCCACACATAGCCTTCCACTGTTTTCCCTTCGCTGATCTGGCGGCGTGGTTGGCGCTGCAGGCAGGGGCCAAAGGCATTGGAAGGCGGCACGATCAGTTGGGTGCCGTCGATCACGACCTGGCGGAAGCGGGTGACTTCGGCATCGCCCAGTTCGCGGCGCAGCAGCGCTTCGATATCGCTGCGTTCGAACGCTTTGCCGGCGTGCCGTGCGACGTAGAGCGGTCGCAGTGCGTCCAGCAAGCCGCGTTTGCCGGCCGAGCGTGCACGCAAGGCGGCATCGACACTGGCGAAGTACAACATGCCGCGCGCATACGGGATACGCCGGATGGATTCCTGCGCAAAGCCGGCCGCATCGATGCGTTGCAGCGACCAGTGCCGCGCCGGCCTGGCGTAGTACTGCTGCGCCCATTCGTTGATGGTGTTGGCGCAGGCCGCGTGTGGAAGCAGGCCGGCCGCGCATGGCAAGGTCGCCTGCACGAACACGTTGACCCCTTCCGCATACCAGGGCTCCACGGCATTGGTGAGCTGGCCCACCCATTGGTGCCCCATCTCGTGAAAGATGGTGCTCTGCACGCTGTGCAGATCCTGGCCTGGCGAAAACACGTTGCCCACCGTGATCAGGCTGCTACCGCCTGCCAGGCGTGCGGTGCCGGTTTCGTACGATGCCACCGGCAACGCGCGGATCAACAGGTCGTAGCGCGGCGGCGCGTCGATGTAGCCAAACCCGGTTGCCAGCACGTCGTACGCGCGCCGTGCCCACGCCATGGTGGCTGCGGCATCGAAGGGCGGTTGGCCGATCGTGTAGGCGTTGAACACGGCATCGTCCTGCGCCTGGGCCACCACGGCCGGCCCGGCCAGCAGCCACAGATCGCCCATGACCGTTGCCGGGCCCAGCACCCGCACCGTGCCGACGCCGCCGCTGGCGACACCGATGGAGCCGGGCGCCAGTTCCGACAGATCCCACATCAGCGTGCTGGCGTCGCTGTCCAGCTGTTCGGGCAGCAGCACGAAACTCTTGGAGCTGCCTGCCACACCCAGCCCGGCCGCCTTCATGCCAAAGGGCGGACCACCGCTATTTGCAGGCACCAAGGCGGCGCGGTAGCGCACCGTCACCTGCGGACCGACCGGCCGCTCGGTACTCCAGCGGCGCATGTCGAAGCCATCCACCGCTGCGCCTTCGGCGATCGACAGCGCGACCTCGCCACCGGCGTCGCTGACATGCAGCTCGCTGATGGCGTCTGCGTTATGCGGCACGGCCGGCAAGGCCGAGGGCAGCATCAAACTCAGCGGCCTGCGCGCGTCTGCACGCGTGATCTGCTCGGTGACCGCCAGCCCCGTGACGGTCCCGTCCTGCCCGGTCAACGGTTTGATGGTCACGCTGAAGCTGTCGCGCCCGGCAGCGGAAACGGCCTGCACATGCGCCAGCGCCCCGACCAGTAGCGACAGCGCAAGCACGCGCCCGGCGGCCTTGCGCGCACCGGCAGGCTCGGTTGCAGCGGGTGTCACTACCGTGGTGCGTACCGGCGGGGACATTGCCGACGACGTGTCTGCGGTGTGTCTGGCGTGCATCGGGAACCTCACAAGAACAACTGCGATGCGTAGGCCAGCGTCGCCCACAGGCCCAGGTGATAGGCGAGTGTGCGCAAACCGGGAATGCCGAAAAGATAGCAAACGGCATGCACGATGCGCGCGCCCAAAAACACCAACGATGCGATGACTGTGATGGTTCCGGACACCTGCAGCTGCATGGCAGCGAGCGCGACTGCGGCAAACGGCAGGAAGTTTTCCAGCAGATTGCGATGCGCACGCTGCGCACGCCCCGCGGCCCCGTCCGGTTCGGCAATGCCCTCGCGATTGCCGATCAACGCCTTGGCACCGACCTGGCGCGCATACAGTGCGGAAAACACCAGCGGAAGGCACAGGCATAGCACTGCGGTAGCCACCACCACACTTCGAGCAGCTAACAAACCTACTGCGCGGCCGCCAGGCGGGCGCGGTCGGTGCTCGGAATCCTCATGTACCACTCGTACACTCCGGTTCCTGCGCGCCGACCGCACCCACCTGACGACCGCTCGCTACGTTTTGTTAGCCGCTCTTCATTCGATCTGCGGGCTCATTGCGCCACCTGTTCGATCGCCGCCACCAGCGCCGCCGGTGCAGTGAGAAAGGGCGAGTGTCCGGTGTCCAGATCGATGGTCATCCGCATCGGTGCGGCGGCAATCATCTGCGACTGAAAACCAGGGCTGAGCGCCTTGTCCTGCAGGGTGCGGATATACACCCGATCCACGCTGCCGGAGCGCGCCGAAGTCAGCTGCACCGGCGTCATCATCGGCTGCACGGGCTCGTCCACCAGCATGGCCGGCACCTCGGCGCGTTGCGCGGCCGTGGCATCGTTGGCGAACACCTCCGCGCGTGCCGACGTTTCCACCGACATGACGCCCCTGCTCTTGTCCAACGCGAGATGCGGCGGCAACTGGCTGCCGGTGTCGGCCTGTGCAAGCGCCAGCAGCGTGCGGCCGTCCTGCGGCACGAACGCGGCCAGGTACACCAGTGTCTTGATCCTGGCCGGCGCGGCTTCGGCCACATTGGTCACGGTCACGCCGCCAAAGCTATGCCCGACCAGCACCACCGGTGCCGTCTCGTCCTTGATCGCGGCCAGTACCGTATCGCGATACGCCGCCAGGCTGATTGCTTCCGCTGCCTGCGAGGCGCCAGGGCGGCCGGGCAGATTCACCGCGATGACGCGGTAGCCGTGCGCACGCAGCTGGCCGGCGACCGGGCGCCAGATCGCAGCGGTTTCCCAGGCGCCGTGCACCAGCACGATGGTGGGGCGCGGCGCCGGCAGCGCCTGCACGGTGGCGGAGCACAGCGCGCACAACAGCAGCGCGGCGATGGGAATGCAGGTCGTACGTTTCATGGGGCACCTCAGCTCTGTCGGAATGCACTAAGGTTCCGCTTGCACACCGCGCGACACCATGACCCGGACACCGCCTTCCATGACCGATCCTCCAGCGCCGCAGGCGGCGGGCGATGCCCAGCCCGTGCGCGCCGACATCCTGTCGCAACTGCTCACCTTGATCCGCCTGCAGGGTGATGGCGTGTACAGCGCCGAGCTGGCGGCGGGCGTGCACGCACGGGTGCCGGCCGGGCCATCGCATCTGCATTTTGTCGAGGCGGGCTCGCTATGGATCACTGCAGATGACGGTGCATCACTGCAGCTGCAGACCGGCGATCTGGTCGTGCTGCCACATGGCCGTGGCCACACGCTGTCGCAAGCGCACCGCCCGGCACGCAGTGCCGAGGATTTTTTCGCAGCCGACCGGTTCGACCCGGCGCGCCTGAAGATCCGTCACGGCGAGGGCGCGGCGATGGCCAGCGTCATCGGCGGCATCTTTCGCTACGAGCGCCTGCCGTTGCCGCCGATCATGCGGGCACTGCCGACGCTGATCCATATCCCGGGCGATGCCGGACGCGTGCCCGAATGGTTGCGCCTGCTCTCGCATTTCTTGATGGCCGAAGCGCACGAGGTGCGGCCAGGTGCGCAGCTGATGGTCTCGCGCATCATCGATCTGCTGGTGATCCGCGCACTGCGCAGCTGGGCCGAATTGCATCCACAGCAATCGCGCTGGCTCACCAGCGCGGCCGGCGAGCGCGTCGGTCTGGCCTTGCACGCCATCCATGCCGATCCGTATCGCCGCTGGAGCGTGGAGCAGCTGGCCCGGCATGCCGGCCTGTCGCGTTCGCTGCTGGCGCAACAGTTCGTGCAGGTCACCGGCGAGCCGCCGATGCGCTACATCGCACTGTGGCGGTTGAGCGTGGCCGACGATCTGATCCGCTCCGGCAATGTCGGCGTGGGCGATGCCGCGCGCCGGGTGGGCTATCAGTCCGAAGCCGGTTTCAGCCGCGCATTCAAGGCGTATTTCGGGCATGCACCCAAGCAGGTAAAGCCCTAGCACCGCCGCCCGGGCCCTGCCTGCCAGGCAGACAGGGCCCGGGCTGGCCCGTCCCTCCGTTGCGTCGACGCGCCGGAAGACCCGAATCGTCGCCGCGAAATCGCCTGCGCCATCGCTACAGCGATTCGAAGGCTCCCAGGTCCGGCGCACGCCCGTTGAATGCCGCACCGCTGTCGGCACCGGCATCGATCAACGCGCTGCCGGGCGCAAGCGTGGCAAAGGTGGTCACCGGAAGATCGCCGTTGGCCTGGCGCGGACGGGTGAGTTGGCGCTCATCCAGGCTGATGAAGTCACGCGCAATCGCCACCAGCGGAATGCTGAAGGAGTTGCGCCCGATCTCGTTGGCCGTGGCGGCGCCCAGGTTGGCGATCTCGGTGCGCGTGCCGTAGCCCAGGTTGTTGGCCAGGGTGTGATCGTAGCCAGCCACGTCGGTGCGATTGTCCGCCAGGGTGGATAGCATGTCGAAGTTGGCGCGCCCATTGCCGATGGCGGTGTTGCTGATCCAGTCCTGCCCACCGATCTGGTGATTGGCATAAAAGCCATTGGTGCGGTTGCCGACCGCCAGATTGAACGCAATGCGGTGGCGCGGCACCGGTTGCGGGTAGACACTGCCGTTGCGTCCAAAACCGCCGGCCTTGAAACCGTTGCCGTCGCCCAGCGGCGTGCCATCGGTATCCAGGCCGTTGCGGAACGCCCAGTTGTGCTCCAGCGTGACCGCTTCCCAGGCATTGATCAGATCGAACCCGTCGTCGCTATTGTTCCAGGCACGGCTGCCCTCGATGCGGTTGCCCACGCTGCCGGCGGCGCCGGGATGCACACCGAAGCCATCGATGTTGCCGTAGGAGAACGTGTTGAGCCCCTTGTTGTTGTACGCATCGACGTTGCGCACCTGGTTGTTGCTGCCCGCCACCAGATACCAGCCGATCGCCTGCCCATCGTGGATGGCCAGCCGCTCGAAGCGATTGCCGTTGCCGCCCTGCACGCGAAAGGCTTCAGACTGGGTCAGGCGGTCGGCGATGGTGATGCGCACGCCGATCACCTCGAAGCCGCGAAACACGCAGTTGCTGGCGCGGACGCGGAATGCCGCCACTCGGCGATCTGCCGGCGTCACTGCGGAAAAGTCGAACACCGGGCGCTCGTTGGCGGCATTGACGTAGCCGATGCCGTCCTTGGTAATGTCATTGACGATGGCGTAGGTGCGCTCGCTCACGCTGACATTCGCGTTGGTGGGGCGATAGGTGCCGCCGCGCAGGTACACGGTGTCGCCGCTGGCCGCAGCGGCCTGCGCCGCCATCACGCTGGCAAAGGGCGCGGCCCGCGTGCCGGCATTGCTGTCCGAGCCGGTAGGCGAGACATACCAATCGGCCGCGAGCGCCAGCGAAGTAGGCATGCACACTGCAAGTGCCATTGCCACGACGGCAAGGCGGGAGGTGGTGATCATCGGATGGGTCCCTGGAGCTGGGTGAGTGAGTGGCGGCGGCGCGGTGGGTCGCCGCGGCGAGGGCCGCATCGACGTATCGATTGCAGCCGCGCAGACTAGCGATGCTGCGCTGTTGCCACCAGCACTCGGGTTCGGTTTTGGCGACCGATGTTCTGCCGCAGGCGCGCACGCGACACGAAACGTGCGGTAGTCGGCACTTGACCAATCCGGCGTGCGCGGTAAGTCTCGGGCAGTGGCGTGTGGAATTTCCCCCACAGGCATCGATCGGAGAGACCACCCGTGGACCGTCGTACCTTCCTCACCCTGTCCGGCATCGGTGCTGCCGGGCTGCTGCTGCCGCATACGCGCCTGATCGCTGCCGAGCAGCTGCTGGCGCCAAACGATGCGGCCCGCAACCGGCGCTTGTCCGACACCGCGCTCACCACCGCCAAGGCCGCCGGTGCCAGCTACTGCGATGTGCGCGTGGGGCGCTATCTGCGCCAGTTCGTGATCACCCGCGAGACGCAGGTAGAGAACGTGGTCAACGCCGAATCCAGTGGCGTGGGGGTGCGCGTGCTGGCCGATGGCGCCTGGGGCTTTGCGGCCACCAACACGTTGACCAGCGACAGCGTGGCCACGGCTACGCGGCAGGCGGTGGCCATTGCCAAGGCGAATGCGCGCTTGGGCGGCACGCCGGTGCAACTGGCGCCGGTGACGCCGGCAGGGCAGGTCAGCTGGAAGACACCGATCAGGAAGAACGCCATGGAGGTTCCGCTGCAGGACAAGGTGGCGCTGTTGATGGACGTCAACGCCGCGGCGCTCAACGCTGGTGCCACCTTTGTGGCCTCGCGCCTGTTCGCCATCAATGAGCAAAAATATTTCGCCAGCAGCGATGGCTCCTACATCGACCAGGACGTGCATCGTTTGTGGCTCCCTTTCACTGTTACCGCAGTGGACAAGGCCAGCGGCAAGTTCCGCACCCGCGACGGGCTGTCTTCGCCGATGGGCATGGGCTACGAATACCTTGATGGCGATGCCAGCCAGAAGCATCAACTGCCAGGCGGGCTGATCGGCTACGGCCACAGCTACGACGCGCGCGAAGATGCGATTGCCGCGGCAAAGCAGGCGCGCGCCAAACTCACCGCGCCGTCGGTGAAGGCCGGCAAGTACGATCTGGTGATCGACCCGAGCAATCTGTTCCTCACCATCCACGAATCGGTGGGCCACCCACTGGAGCTCGACCGCGTGCTGGGTTACGAGGCCAATTACGCCGGTACCAGCTTCGCTACGCTGGACAAGCGCGATGCCAAGTTCCGTTGGGGCAGCGATGCGGTGACCTTCGTCGCCGACCGCACCCAGCCGGGTAGCCTGGGCGCGGTGGGGTACGACGATGAAGGCGTCAAGACCAAACAGTGGGATCTGGTGCGCGACGGTATCCTGGTCGACTACCAGTGCACGCGCGATCAGGCGCACCTGCTCGGCAAGACGGCCTCCGATGGCTGCAGTTACGCCGACTCGTGGTCCAACGTGCAATTCCAGCGCATGCCCAATGTCTCGCTGGCGGCAGGCAAGCAACCGCTTGGCGTTGCCGAGATGATCAAGAACGTCGAGCGCGGCTTGTACATTCACGGGCGCGGTTCGTACTCGATCGATCAGCAGCGCTACAACGCGCAGTTCGGCGGGCAACTGTTCTACGAAATCGAAAATGGCCAGGTCACGCGGTTGGTGGAAGACGGTGCCTACCAGATTCGAACGCCGGAGTTCTGGAATGCCTGCAGCGCGGTATGCGACCAACGCGATTTCCGCCTGGGCGGCTCGTTCTTCGATGGCAAGGGCCAACCGAGCCAGGTCTCTGCGGTCTCGCATGGGTCATCCACCGCACGCTTTGACGGCATCAACGTGATCAACACCGCGCGCTCGTTGGGGTGAGGGCTGCGAGCAAGCGGTTGGCAGTGTCTTTGGTAAAGCTGTGTTACGTGGAAGTAGGTAGAGCGCTACCATCAACGAGTGTTGGCTGTGGTTTTGTTGAAAAAAATGTCGCGTCGACAGCTTGCAGACTGCTTGTTGAAACCTGTGCGCGCCGACCATCTCCACTGGTCCTTGCCCGCCCACCGTCGCGGGACCCTTGGCGGCATGGATGCCGCCACGGAGCTTACAGGGACGTACTTGCAGCGTGTCCTGCGATGGTGGGCGGGCAAGGGCCCTGCAGCAAATCCGCAGACCATACGCTCTGCGCCGTTGCTGCCCGGATCAAGCAATCAGATAGCAACGCCTGCATCGTGCTTATCGCGAGCGCTTGGTGATCTTCAAGCTTCAAGCCTGATCGAGGGCGCGGTGCCCTCACCGCTCGCGGGACACGCCGTGAATCCGTCCATGGAGGCTCGGTGGCGGCATCCATGCCGCCACACGGTCCCGCAATCGGTAAGGACACCGCACCAGACAGTTGGCTGGTGGTTTATTGAAGAACAGATGGCACCGCGCCAGACCGCTACCGGGTGCTTGTTGAAAACGTTGCGTACCGACCAACTCCACTGGTCCTTGCCCGCTCACCGTCGCGGGACCCTTGGCGGCATGGATGCCGCCACGGAGCCTACAGGGATGTACTTGCGGCGTGTCCTGCGATGGTGGGCGGGCAAGGGCCCTGCAGCAAAGACGCAGATGATCCGCTCTCCGCCTGATCTGTCAGTATTGAGCAATCAGATGGCAACGACTGCATCGTGCGTATCGCGATCTTTTTTTCTATTGAAGCCTTGTCGAGGCGAGGACACCACGCCAGACAGTTGGTTGGTGGTTTTGTTGAAAATCGAAAATGCCATGTTGCTGGTTTCTTTTTGAGGCGCTGCGCAAGAGCATCGTGAGCGGTCCTTGCAGCAACGTGGCGGTTGATCCGGCCTGCGAAGAGTCGACTGACCTGCGTGGCAAAACGATCGCGCGGTCTACGTTCCTCCAGCGGCGCTCGCCACGTTCGCAGGCGGCCAAGCCGCACCACGCGATGCATGCCGGTATTCCACCTGATCACTGACCCCTGCCGAAAGTCATTTGACGCAGCAATCATCGCCCGGCAAGAATCGGCGATGCCGCGTGGAGCGCTCCACGCATCACCACACCACCTGCGCGCCGCGCGGGACTATTGGGGAGTTGCCCGTGCAGCGACGTGATTTCCTGGCCCTCACCGGGCTGACCATGGGCGGGCTGATCGTGCCGGCCTATTTCGGCAAGGCGATCGCCGCCGAGCAGTTGTTGACACCCTTCGATGTGGGCCGCAAGAAGCGCCTGGCCGACGCCGGCTTGAACGCTGCGCGTCAGGCCGGAGCGAGCTATTGCGACGTGCGCATTGGCCGCTATCTGCGCCAGTTCGTGATCACCCGCGAAGACAAGGTGCAGAACGTGGTCAACACCGAGTCCATCGGGGCCGGCGTCCGCGTGATCGTCGGCGGTGCATGGGGCTTTGCCGCCACCAACGAGCTCACCGAGCAGGGCGTGGCCAAGGCCGCCGCGCAGGCGGCGGCGATTGCCAAGGCCAACGCCAAGGTGCAAGGCACGCCGGTGCAGCTGGCGCCGACGCCGGGCGTTGGCGAAGTCAGCTGGAAGACGCCGATCAAGAAGAACGCGATGGAAGTGCCGATCAAGGACAAGGTGGACCTGCTGCTCGGCGTCAACGCCGCCGCCACTGCCGCCGGCGCCAACTTCGTCAATTCGATGCTGTTCGTGGTCAACGAACAGAAGTATTTCGCCAGCACCGACGGCTCCTACATCGACCAGGACGTGCACCGTATCTGGGCGCCGATGAGCGTGACCGCCATCGACAAGGCCAGCGGCAAGTTCCGCACCCGCGACGGGCTGTCTGCGCCGATGGGCCTGGGCTACGAATATCTCGATGGCGCCGCGTCCGGCAAGTTCGTCTCGCCCAACGGCGTGGTGAATTACGGCCTGTCCTACGACATGAAGGAAGATGCGATTGCTGCCGCCAAACAGGCGCAGGAAAAGCTCAAGGCACCGTCGGTGAAGCCGGGCAAGTACGACCTGGTGCTGGACCCCTCGCACACCTGGCTCACCATCCACGAATCGGTCGGCCACCCGCTGGAGCTGGACCGTGTGCTCGGCTACGAAGCCAACTTCGCCGGCACCAGTTTTGCCACGCTGGACAAACTCAAGGCCGGTTTCCAGTACGGCAGCGACAAGGTGCACATTCTCGCCGACAAGACCCAGCCCGGCAGCCTGGGCGCGGTCGGGTACGACGATGAAGGCGTCAAGACCAAGCAGTGGGATCTGATCCGCGACGGCAAGCTGGTGGACTACCAGGCCATCCGCGATCAGGCGCATATCCTGGGCAAGACCGCCTCCGATGGCTGCTGCTATGCCGACTCGTGGTCGAGCGTGCAGTTCCAGCGCATGGCCAATGTCTCGCTGGCCGCCGGCAAGACGCCGCTGAGCGTGAGCGACTTGATCAAGAACGTGGAAAACGGCATCTACATCATCGGCGATGGCTCGTTCTCCATCGACCAGCAGCGCTACAACGCGCAGTTCGGTGGCCAGCTGTTCTACGAAATCAAGAACGGCGCGATCACCCGCATGCTCGAAGACGTGGCCTACCAGATCCGTACCCCGGAATTCTGGAACGCCTGCAGCGCCGTGGCCGATCAACGCGACTACCGCCTGGGTGGTTCCTTCTTTGACGGCAAGGGCCAGCCGAGCCAGTCCTCGGCCGTCTCGCATGGGTCGTCCACCGCCCGTTTCGACGGCATCAACGTCATCAACACCGCCCGCTCGCTCGGCTGACAGGAGAAACCCACATGAGCATCCTTACCGAAGCGCAGGCCAAGGCCATTCTGGACAAGGTCATCAAGCTGTCCAAGGCCGACGAGTGCACCGCAACGCTCACCGGCTCGATCGACGGCAACATCCGTTTTGCGCTCAACAACGTGTCCACCAGCGGCATCGTCGACAACACCGACCTGCAGGTGCAGGTGGCGTTTGGCAAGCGCGTGGGCATCGCCACCATCAACGAGTTCGACGACGCCTCGCTGGAACGTGTGGTGCGCCGTGCCGAAGACCTGGCGCGGCTGGCACCGGAAAACCCGGAGTTCATGCCGGCGGTCGACAAGCAGACCTACAAACCCAGCCCCACCTTCAGCGAGTCCACGGCAGCGGTGGACCCGGCGTTCCGCGCGCAGGTGGCCGCCGATTCGATCGCACCGTGCAAAGGCAAAGGCTTGATCGCCGCCGGCTTTCTCGAAGATGGCCAGAGCTTCACCGCGTTCGCCAACAGCAAGGGCAACTTCGGTTACCAGCGCGGCGCACGCTTCGACTACACCTGCACGGTGCGCACCGAGGATGGCCGCGGCTCGGGTTGGGTGGGCCGCAACCTGAAGGATGCCGCCGACTTCAAGGCCGAGCAGGACATCCGCATTGCGATGCGCAAGGCCAGCGATTCGTCCGAGGCCAAGGCACTGGAACCGGGCAAGTACACAGTGATCCTGGAGCCGGCCGCGGCGGCCGGGCTGATCTCCTTCATGATGAATTTCTTCGACGCACGCCGCGCCGATGAAGGCCGCAGCTTCCTGTCCAAGAAGGGCGGCGGCAACAAGCTCGGCGAGCAGGTCTACGACCCGCGTGTGAACATCACCGCCGACCCGTGGGATGCGCGCGCGGCGGTGCTGCCGTGGGATGAAGAAGGCCTGCCGCGCGAGAAGATGGCCATCGTGGAAAACGGCAAGATTGCCAACCTGCAGTATTCGCGTTTCTGGGCGCAGAAGAACGGCAAGCGTGCGGTCGGCGAGCCGGGCAACCTGTTGATGGCCGGTGGCGACAAGAACATCGCCGAGCTGGTGCGCGGTACCGAGAAAGGCATCCTGGTCACACGTACCTGGTACATCCGCATGGTCGACCCGCAGACCGTGCTGCTCACCGGGCTCACTCGCGATGGCACGTTCTACATCGAGAACGGACAGATCAAGTATCCGGTGAAGAATTTCCGCTTCAACGAATCGCCGGTGATCATGCTCAACAACATCGACGAACTCGGCAAGCCGGTGCGCGTGGCTGGCGACGAATCCAGCTTCGTGATGATGATTCCGCCGATGCGGCTGCGCGATTTTACGTTTACCTCGCTGTCGGACGCGGTGTGAGTAAGAGCCGGGAATTGGGAGTGGGGAATCGGGAATGGGAGAGCAAGAGCTGCTCCGCTCAACCTGAGTGTTCACCAGCGCTTCCGGTTCCCGGTCCCCTGCCGTCGCCGACACCGCGCCGCCACTTTCTCGGTCTGCTGCTCGGTAGCGTCGCCACGTTGGCGCTGCCGCAGCGCGCGCGTGCGGCCGGTAGTTACGATTTCTGGTTCACCCGGCTGCGCTACGACTCCGGCGATTGGGACGTGGATGCGCGCATGCCGTCCAACCTGATCACCTCATTGATCGATTACACGCAATTGCGCGTGGACCCGGAGGAACATGTGCTGGATCTTGCCGACCCGCGCATGCTGCAGGCGCCGTTCTGCTATCTGTCCGGGCACAAGCTGGTGGAGTTCAATCCGGCCGAGCGGCGCAATTTCGAGCACTACGTGCGCAATGGCGGCTTCGTGTTCGTGGACGACTGCAATCACGATATCGATGGCCTGTTCGCCACCTCGTTCGAAGCGCAGATGGCCTCCATCTTCGGTAAGACCGCACTGCAGAAGTTGCCCAAGTCGCATCGCCTCTACAGCGCGTTCTTCAAGTTCCCCGATGGCCCGCCGGCCACCAGCTTCGAGCTCAATGGCTGGGGCGATGACCTGGTGCACGATTACCTCAAGGGCATCAGCATCGACGGCCGGCTGGGAGTGCTGTACAGCAACAAGGATTACGGCTGCGAATGGGATTACGACTGGCGCAACAAGCGTTTCCTGGCCGAAGACAACACCCGCTTCGGCGTCAACATCGTGATGTATGCGTTGACCAACTGACATCGATCCGTAGGAGCGCGCTTGCGCGCGATGAGGCTTTATCGGTAACGCCGCATCGCGCGCAAGCGCGCTCCTACAGGAATCGAGGGAGATTTTTGAGGCATGACATCCACCGCCAGCCATCCGCCGTCGCATACGCCAGCCGCGTACGCCTTTGCAGGAGCGCGCTTGCGCGCGATGCCGTATCGATAACGCCGCATCGCGCGCCATCGCGCTCCTACACCAGCAGCCACATAACGAGACGTTTCCCATGACTTCCCCCAACGAAGACACCCTCAGCGCCCAGCTCTCGCAACTTGGCGCACTGCGTGCCGCGCTGGCCCAGGCCGTGGTCGGGCAGGACGCGGTGGTGGAGCAACTGTTGATCGGCCTGCTGGCCGGCGGCCATTGCCTGCTGGAAGGCGCGCCAGGCCTGGGCAAGACGCTGCTGGTGCGCTCGCTGGGCCAGGCATTGGAACTGCAATTCCGCCGCGTGCAATTCACCCCCGACCTGATGCCCAGCGACATCCTGGGCACCGAGTTGCTGGAAGAAGACCATGGCACCGGACATCGGCATTTCCGTTTCCAGCAGGGCCCGATCTTCACCAACCTGCTGCTGGCCGACGAGCTCAATCGCACTCCGCCCAAGACCCAGGCCGCGCTGCTGGAGGCGATGAGCGAGCGCACCGTCAGTTATGCCGGCACCACCTATGCGTTGCCGTCGCCGTTCTTCGTGCTGGCCACGCAGAACCCGATCGAACAGGCCGGCACCTACCCGTTGCCGGAAGCGCAGCTGGATCGTTTTTTGCTGCACGTGCGGGTGGATTACCCCAGCGAGCAGGAAGAGCGCGACATCCTCAGCCAGACCACCGGCAGCGCCAGCGCGCAGGTGCCCAAGGTGATGGACGCGGCCAGTGTGCAGGCGCTGCAGCGACAGGTGCGCGATGTGCATGTGGGCGCGGAGCTGCTGACCTGGATCAACCGCCTGGTGCGTGCCAGCCGGCCCGGCCCGCAGGCCGGCGACGCGGTGCGGCAGTGGGTCAAGTGGGGCGCCGGCCCGCGCGCCGGGCAATCGCTGGTGCTGGCGTCCAAGGCCCGTGCCCTGCTGCACGGGCGCCTGGCTGCCACCCGCGAGGATGTGCTGGCGCTGGCAGCACCGGTGATGCGCCATCGCCTGCTGCTGTCGTTTGCCGCCGAGGCCGAACAGCGCAGCGCCGACGATGTGGTCGCCGCGCTGCTGCATGCCGTGCCGTACCCGGGCTGAGCGCAACGACATGCACGCCCCGTTGCCGGCGCTGATTCCAGCCGACGTGCGCAGCCGCCTGCGCGGCCTGCAGCTGCGGGCGCGTCAGGCCCAGGGCGGCCACGGCATCGGCCAGCACGCCAGCCGCAGCCGCGGCGCCGGTCTGGAATTCGCCCAATACCGCGCTTACGAACCGGGTGATGCGCTGCGCCAGATCGATTGGAAGCTGTACGCACGCTCTGACCGCTTTTTCGTGCGCGAAGCCGAGCGCGAAAGCCCGCTCACCGTGTGGCTGCTGCTCGATGCCACCGCATCGGCCGGGCAGGCCGACAGCGCGCGCCCGGACGACACCCGCCTGCACACGATGGCCACGCTGGCCGCCTGTGCGGCAGAGGTGGCGCTGCAGCAGGGCGATCGCGTCGGGCTGTATGCCTTGCATGGCGGCGGCCTGGTGGCGGTGCCGGCCGGTGTCGGCAGCCGCCAGCGCGACCGGCTGTGGCTGGCCTTGCACGGCCTGCGCGCCGGTGGCCGCTGGCCGGGGCTGGATGCGGTGCGTCCGTTATGGGAACGCATCGCCGCACACGACCTGCTGCTGTCCATCGGCGACGGCTTCGATGAAGAACTGGCCAGCGCACTGGAAAAATTCGCCGCCGCCCGCCGCGACGTGGTGCAGCTGCAGGTGCTGACCTGCGATGAGCGCGATTTCCCGTTCGATGGCGGCCACCGCTTCCGCGACCCGGAAACCGGCGAGGAGCTGCTCGGCGATGGCGCGGCGATGCGCGCCGACTACCTGCAGCGCTTTGCGGCCGCCCAGCGCGCGCGTCAGGCACGCTGGCAGGCCGCCGGCATCGCGCATGCCGTGCACTATCTGGATGCACCGCCCGACGCCACCCTGCGCCAGGTGTTTGCCCGGGGCATGACGCGATGAGCGTGCGGGCGCAGCGCGCCGTGCGGCGGGCGTGGTTGGCGGCCAGCCGGTCAGCGGCCGGCACCCCCGCCGCGCAGCGGCACCGTCCACGCTCTTGCAGCGCAGCCGCGGCACGGCCGTGTTGCGGCAACGCCGGAGCGTGGCGGTGAACCTGCTGCTGCTCTTCCCCGCCGGGCTGGCCGCATTGGCGGCCCTGCTGATGCCGCTGCTGATCCATCTGGCGCGGCGGAGCGAGCACCGGCCCACCGACTTTGCCGCGCTGCGCTGGTTGCGCGCACTGCCGCGCCCGCGTCATCGCGTGCGCCTGGACGAGCTGCCGTTGCTGCTGGTGCGCTTGCTGCTGCTGGCCGTCCTGGCCGTGCTGCTGGCCGAACCGGCACGGCGCGCGCCACCGGATGTCCGCCCGCGCATCGTGGTGAGCCCGGGCGTTGACCTGGCCGCCGCGCGCGCCCTGCCGCTTCCCAACGATGCGCATTGGCACTGGCTGGCGCCGGACTTTCCGCCGGTTGCCGCCGCTGCCGGCGCATCCGGCAGCGGCACGCCGCAACCGGTCGCCAGCCTGCTGCGCGAGTTCGATGCCAGCCTGCCGGCCGAGGCGCCGCTGTACGTGATCGTGCCCACGCTGTGGGGCGCGCTGGATGCGCAGCGGGTGCAGGTGTCGCGGGTGCTGCAGTGGCGGGTGTTGCCCGGTCAGTCGCCGACTGCCGGCCCTGCCACAGGTGCGCCGCTGCGCCTGCAGGTGGTGGCCGACGACGAGGATGCACCAGCCCTGCGTTACCTGCGCGCCGTGCATGCGGCCTGGGCGTTGCCGGGCGCATTGCCGGTCGCGACGCCCGCGGCGGCGGCTCCGGCCCGCTGGGCGCCCGGCATGGTGGTGGCGTGGCTGTCGCACAGCACGCCGCCGGCGGCGGTGATGGCCTGGGTCGCGGACGGCGGGCACCTGCTGCTGGAGGCGCGCAGCCCGGCCCCGCCTGCACTGGCCGCCCCGCTGCAGCCGTTGCCCGATGCACAGGGGCCGCCGCTGATCGAGGGCGCAACACTCGGCCGTGGCCGCGTGCTGCGCTGGGTGGCGCCGCTGCAGCCGCAGCAGCTGCCCGCCGTACTGGAGGCCGACTTCCCCAGTCGCCTGCGCGCCGCGCTGCAGCCGCCACTACTGCCGCAGCGCGCGCCCGCACAGACCCAGCAGCCGCAGCGCGGCGCCGCCATCCGGCTGACCACACCGCCATGGCCGCTGGCGCCGTGGCTGATCGGCCTGGTGCTGCTGCTGTTCGCGCTCGAACGCTGGCTCGCCACCTCGCCGCGCCGGGCCAACGCCGCATGAGCACGCCGGCACTGCAGCAGGCGTGGCGGGCGGCACGGCGGCGCCAGGCCGCAGGTGTGCTGCTGTTCGGGCTGCCGCTGGCGGCGGTGCCGGCGGTACTGGCGTGGCGGGCCGGTGCGCCGGCAGCGGTGATTCCGCTGCTGCTCCTGGGCCTGCTGGCAGTGCTCGGCGTGGCAGCGCTGGAGGTGCGTCGGCTCGACCAGGCCTGGCTGATCCGCCGGCTGGACCGCGAGCCGGATCTGGACGACAGCAGCGACCTGCTGTTCGCGCCCGCCGCGCAGCTGAACCCGCTGCAGGCGCTGCAGCGCCAGCGGCTGGAGCAACGCCTGCGCAGCTCCCCGCGCGACCTGCGCCCGGCCTGGCCGTGGCGGCGCGCCTGGCCATGGAGCCTGCTGGGGCTGATCGCCTGCGGCACGCTCCTGCTGTGGCCGCCGCGCCCGCATCCGCCTGCCGCAGGCAGCGACCGCGTGGCCGCGGCGCGTGCCGATCGCGGCGCCCCGGCGTTGCGTCAGGCGCTGCTGCGCAGCAGCCCGCCCGCGTACACCGGTCTGCCGGCGGCACGCCTGCCTGGGCTGGATGCGCGGGTGCCCGCCGGCACCCGGCTTGACTGGCAACTGCAGGTCAGCCCGGCGCCACGCAGCGTGGCGCTGCGGCTCAGCGACGGCCGCCTGATCCCGCTTGCCCGGCAAGGCGGCAGCGACCACTGGCAAGGCCACTGGATCGCCGAACGCCCCAGCCTGTATCGCATCCTGATCGACAACGCCCCGGCCGACCGCCAGCTGCATCGGCTGGACGTGCTGCCCGATCGCCCACCGCAGGTGCGTGTGCTCGCGCCCGAGCAGAGCCTGGTGCTGTGGACGCCAGCCAATGGCAGCTGGGCGTTGCGCTTCGAAGCCAGCGACGATTACGCCGTGGCCGCCAGCGCCGAGCTGCGGCTCACCCTGGCCCAGGGCAGCGGCGAAAACATCACCTTCACCACCCAGCGCCGCACGCTCACCGGCAGCGGCCCGGCCACCCGCCGCAGCTTCGCCACCACGCTGCAGCCGCAGGCCCTGGGCATGGCGGCTGGCGACGACCTGATCGCGCAACTCATCGTCCACGACACCCGCCAGCCCGGCCCGCAGGAAGGCCGCAGCGCCAGCGTGATCCTGCGCTGGCCGCCGCCGGAGCAGACCATGGCCACCAGCCTGGAGGCCAGCGTCAAGCAGACCCTGCCGGCCTACTTCCGCAGCCAGCGCCAGATCATCATCGACGCCGAGGCCCTGCTGAAGGAACAGCCGCGCCTGGACGCGGCCACGTTCCTCAAGCGCTCCGACGCCATCGGCGTGGACCAGCGCCTGCTGCGGCTGCGCTACGGCCAGTTCCTGGGCGAAGAGAGCGAAGGCGCGCCGCAAGGTCCGCCGACCGCCGACGCGCCACCCACCAGCGACGCCCCCGCCGACGATCTGCCCACTGCCGACATGCCCACCGCCGACGCGCCAAGCGCGCCCGCCGCTGCTGCAGACACCCATGCGCACGCCGGGCATGACCACGACGATCACGACAAGGCCAGCACCGCCGAACCCGGCGCCGCCGCGCTGGACGACCACGACCACGACCACGGCGGCGGCAACGGCCGGCCCGAACGCAGCAGCTTCGGCCAGGCGGAGAACGTGCTGGCCGAGTACGGCCATACCCACGATCACGCCGAGGCCGCCACCCTGCTCGACCCGCAGACCCGCGCCCTGCTGCGCGCTGCGCTGGACCAGATGTGGCAGTCCGAAGGCGAGCTACGCCAGGGCCACCCCGAGCGTGCCCTGCCCTTCGCCAACAAGGCGCTGGGCTTCATCAAGCAGGTGCAGCAGGCCGAGCGCATCTACCTGGCGCGGGTCGGCACGCAGCTGCCGCCGATCGACCCCAGCCGGCGCATGAGCGGCAAGCGCGATGGCATCGGCCCCGGCCCCGATGCGCTGGATGCGCGCACCCGCCCCGACCCGCAACCGATGGCGCTTTGGCAGGCCTTGGGCGAGGCCGCACCCATGCACGATGCCGCCGCGCTGGATGCCTTCGCGCGCTGGCTGGCCGCCCACGAGCGCCAGCTCGATGCGCCGCTGGATCTGGCCGCCGCCGTCGAGACCCTGCGTGCCACGCCCGACTGCGCCCGTTGCCGGCAGCACCTCCGCGCGCTGCTCTGGCCGGTGCTGGTGCGCCCACCGGCCGCCGTGCAGCCGCGCGCGGCCCCCGATGCCGGCGGCCAGCGATATCTGGATGCCTTGCACGCACAGGAGCGCCGCTGATGCCCGCCTGGCCCGTCATGGTCCTGCTGGCCCTGATCACGCTGCTGGCGTGGTGGCGCCTGCGCGCTGCGCGCATCGCCGGCTGGCGCAAGGCCGCCCTGCTCGCCCTGCAACCGCTGTGTGCCGCGCTGCTGTACTGCACGCTGCTCCCGCCGCCGCTTCCCGGCCGCAGCGGCCCCCTGGTGGTGGCCACCGCCGGCGCCGGCATGGCCTCGCTCGCGCTGGCGCCCGGCGACCGTCTCATCGCGCTGCCCGAAGCACCGCCCGGCCTGCGCAACGCCGAGCGCATGCCCGATCTGGCCACCGCATTGCGCCGCCATCCCGGCACCACCGGGCTGCGCATCGTTGGCGCCGGCCTGCCCGCGCGCGATCGCGACGCGGCACGTGGCTGGCCGCTGCACTACAGCGCGCCGCCCCCCACCCCGGGCCTGACCGAGCTGGTCACCCCGCCGCTGGCGGCGCCGGGTGACGACGTGGCCATCGCCGGCCGGATCACCGGCCTGCCTGCAGCCACCGTTGAACTGCTGGACCCGGCCGGCCGCCGCGTGGACCTGGTCGCCCCCGACAGCGCCGGACGCTTCCGGCTCACCGGCAGCGTACGCGCCGCCGGCGACAGCGTCTTCGTGGTGCGCGTGCTCGGCCCGGACGGGCGCCCGCGCGACCGGGCCGATGTGCCGGTGTCGGCCGTCGATACGCCTGCCGCCGCCCTGTGGATCCTTGCCGGCGCGCCGCAGCCGGAGCTCAAGTACCTGCGCCGCTGGGCACACGACGCCGGCCTGCAGCTGCACACCCAGATCGCCACCGGCGGCGGCGCGCAGTTGGGCGACGCCCCACGGGTGCTGGACGCCGCCACGCTGGACCGCACCGACCTGCTGGTCATCGACGAACGTGCCCTGGCCGCGCTGTCGCGCGCGCAACGCATGACGCTGCGCGCCGCGGTCGAGCGCGGCCTCGGCCTGCTGCTGCGCCTGACCGGCCCACTGGATGCCGTACAACGCAGCGCCATTGCCGAGCTTGGTCTGCCGCTGCGTGGCGATGACGCCAGCGCGCCGGTGCAGATGGCGGCTGCCCTTGGGCCGCAGCCTGCCGCGGCGATGGCGCAGCAACCCGCTACAGGGACCGACGGTAGCGCAGTGCCGGCATTACCCGTGCTGGAACGTCGCACCCTGGTCCCCGATGCAGACGACGCCATCGCCGTGCTGCGCACCGCCAACGGCGCGCCATCGGCGTGGTGGCGTGCGCATGGGCGCGGACGGATCGGCCTGATCACCCTCACCGACAGCTACCGCCTGGTGCTGCAGGGCCAGCCCGCACTGCACGCCGCGCTGTGGAGCCAGACGCTCTCGCCCCTGGCCCGCGCCCACCCCGCACCACGCCTGGCCACCCGCACCGGCTGGCGCAACCAGCGCATCGGCGTGTGCAACCTGGGCAGCGCAGCGCAGTTGCAGGCGCCCGACGGCACCACTGCCCCGTTGCCACCGGACCCGGCCACCGGACCGGCCGCCTGCGCCGGCCTCTGGCCAGAGCACACCGGCTGGTATCGCTGGCAGGACGCGCAACGCGGTGGTGCCCTTTACATCCGTGCCCCCGCCGACGCCCCCGCGCTGTCTGCCAACACGCAACGCGACGCCACCCTGGCGCTGGTCACCCCCAGCAATGCCACCCGCCAGGCGCAGCCCGCACCGCAGCCCGGCCCCCGCTGGCCGTGGTGGCTGGGGTTTGTAGTGGCCGCCGCGCTGCTGTGGTGGCTGGAGCGGTGGCGTGCGGATCGCCCGATGCCTGCGGGCAGGCAGGGGTAGGCGTCACCGCGCGCGTAGCCGGTGCGCGCCGGCTTCCCGCGCGCCTGGGCGCGCGCGGTCGCTGTGTCGCTGCGGGCCTGGGTCGGTTCAATGCACAGCTCAGCACCGATGCCGTTTGCTGCGTGCGCCGCACATCGCCGGCAGGAAGGGGTGCAGTGCGAGGCGTTCACGGCCGTCACTTGGGGCGAGCATCGCTTGCGCGGCATTGGCGCGTGTGCGTTGGAGCGCCTGCGCTGCCAGCGCGGGCCGGGCGCGGAGCGGGAATTGGGGTGAAGGTACGGGCGAAGCCTGGTTGGCACGCACTGCAGGCTTCGCCCGAACCCTCATCCGCCCTTCGAGCACCTTCTCCCGGAGGGAGAAGGGAGCATGTGGTCGACAGCGTCGTGTGTTCGAGCACCTCGAGGCCTGCACGACACCGCGAGGGGCTGGGGCTTTCCTGGCGTGTCGATGACGCGTTCGTGGCGCCGATGCATGGCCTTTGCTCGGAGATCGACCGGGCTTTGCATCGCTCCTCCCGACGCGGCGGAGGCTACCCGCGTCGCCACACCCGGCAATGATTGTTCGCCGGCAATGCCACGTCGTCGATCAACTGCAACCCGGCCGCCGTTGCCAACGCATCCACCGCGTCGGCATCGCGAATGCCCGAGGCTGGGTCGCGTTCGCGCAGCATCGCATCGAAGGCGCGATTGCTGTCGCTGGTGAATCGCCCATCGCGGTTGAACGGGCCATAGATCGCCAGCACCGCATCCGGCGCCATCACGGCCGGCAGGCCCGCGAACAGTGCCTGCACCTGCGGCCAGCCCATGATGTGCAGCGTGTTGGCGCTGTAGACCGCATCGTAGCCATGCCCGCCATCCGGCAGCACCGGCAATGGCGGGGATGGCGCGAGCCCGGGCGACGGGCTCGGCACGGCCTGCAGCGCAATCGGCGCCGGCGTGTTTGGTAACCCTGCCTCCTCCAGCCACTGCTGCATGCCTGGCAAATGATCGGCATGGTCGCTGGCCTGCCACTGCAACCACGGCATCGCCGCGGCAAAGTGCACGGCGTGCTGGCCGGTGCCTGCACCGATTTCCAGCACGTGCCGGCGGTCGGCGAAGTGCTGCTGCAGCACCTGGAGAATCGGATCGCGGTTGCGCGCGGAGGCGGGGGAGAACGGTTTATTCATCGTGCTTAAGACCTTTGAAGTCCCAATTATGTGGCGAGATGCGAGGTCAAGTGACCAGCTTGACGATCAGGCTTTCTTCCCTGCCCCGTAGACGAAATGTGGACATCCATCCCATCTCTTGGCTACCCATCGCGCCACTATCGGCGAGGGGGATCTACTCACGAGGACATCTGCATGAACAAGGCCGTTACTTTTTGCACCGCAAGTATTTTATTGGCTGTTGCTAGCCTAGCCTCCGCGCCCAGCGCTCACGCGCAAGCGTCAACGGTACTGCTTGATTGCACAGGCAGCGATTACTGTTGGGCGGGAGTAGACAGCCCGGGGTCCCCCCAGCCGTTCAAATACGCCTGGAGTTTCAGCAACACTGCAGGCGCCATCTTTCCCAGAAACTGCACCAACAGTTCCGATTGTTCTTTCTACTGCCCACGCACCAGTGCCTTCATCAACGCCACGGTCATGGTGAGTAATGCGAACAACCAATTTGTCGGCTCTGCCACCGCACGGGCACTCTGCACGCCGCAACCAATCTGACTCAAGCCTGCGACAGATTGTGTCCATGGGCAGAGGATCGACCAGGCACGCCCAGCCTGGTCGATCACCGCGCCACACCTCACCGCGCCACACCTCACCGCGCCGCAGGCAACGCCTCGTAGGCGCGCCGCACTGCCTCTTCGCCGAACTGCCGTTCCAGCCGGCGCACGATGAAATGGCCGCGCGCCATCGCCTGGAAGTGGCGCATGAACACCGTGTTGAGCGTGGCACCGCTGACCGCGCCGACCAGGGGCACCGCCTGCACGGCGAGTTTTTCGCCCACGTTGACCGAGAACTTGGCAGCCACGCGCGCGACCAGCGACACCAGCGCCGGTGCGCCCTTGCTGGCAAAACCGTGCGCGGCCACGTGGCGGGCGGCGGCGCTGAGCTGCTGCGCCATCGCTGCACGCACCGCGAAATAGCCCGACTCGGCGCCGTCATCCACCACGCTGCGGCCGCCGTGCGCCAGCACTTCCAGGCAGGCCAGCGCGGTCTCCGGGTCCTGCAGCGATTCGCCTTCGGCATGCGCGATGTCGGCAATGGAGCGCAGCATCACGGTGGTGGTCAGCGGCAGCTCCACCATCAACCCCGGCAGGCCGAAAAACCCGCCAGCGCCGCCGGCCACCGCCACCGCCATGGTGTGGCGCGTGGTGGACGCCGGCTGCAGGGGCTTGGTCTTGCCACGCAGGCTCAGGAGCGCCGACTTCATCGCCACCTGCAGCGCGCGGCGGGTCACCCCGTCGATGCTGCGTGTCACCATCCTGGGCAGCCGCTTGGTGATCAGGCTCTCGATCGGCGCGCCCAGGGCGTTGGCCAGTTGGGCCGCCACACCGGGGTTTTCCAGCAAGGCGTGGGCGGTGGCCAGGTCGCGCTGCGCGGCAGCGTCCATCACCGGTATCGGAAGCGTCGTCATGCCTGCTCTCGCTCGTAGGGGGCCTGGGCCGATGGTACCCAGCCCCGCGTGAGCGTCGGACGAGCGGCGTGCGCAAACTCGGTTACCGCTGCAGATGCCGGCAAAATGCGCGATCATCGGCGTCCACGCAGGCAATGCCCACCAGATGAACCGTGAGATCCGCCACAGCATCGTGATTGCCGCCGCGCCGGAAGTGGTGTCCGCCGCGCTGTCCGAGCCCACCCAGCTGGCCCGCTGGTGGACCCGTGAGGTGCGGCTGGTGGACGGCCGCGTGTGCCTGGACTGGAGCGGGCACGGCTGGCAGGTGGAGCTGCGCATCGACGACGGCGCCGACCACCGGCTGGTGTGCTGGCACTGCGAGCGCTCCAACATGCTCGACACCCTGGCCTGGGAAGGCACGGTGATGCGCTTCGATCTGATCTCCACCAGCCAGGGCACGCGGGTGGAGTTCGTGCAGTCAGGGTACCGCGAGTCGCCGTGCTTCGACGCCTGCTCGCAGGGCTGGCAGTATTTCCTGGGCAGCAGCCTCAAGCGCTACGTCGAAACCGGGGAAGGCACGCCCTATCCGGACGTGCCCGCCCCCCGCAGCCCCGCGCGCTAGTCGCGCGCCGTGCCGCTAGGCCGTGCGCGGCTGGCCCAGTGACGGTGCCGCGGGCACCGGCAACTGCGCATCCACCGTCACCGGGCTGTCGGACTGCAGCAACGCGCGCGCTTCGGCATCGCTGGCCACCGCCGGCGGCGAACCCCGCAGCGGCAGGCCGGCGGTCTCGCGCACGAACAGCATGGTCACCAGGCCGATCGCCGCTGCACCCATCAGGTAATACGCCGGCACCAGCGGGTCGCCGGTGCGTTCCACCAGCCAGGCGGTCACCAGCGGCGTGGTCCCGCCGAACAACGACACCGAGACGTTGAAGGCGATCGACAACGCGCTGTAGCGCACTGGGGTGTAGAACAGCGCCGGCAGCGTGGACGGCATCGAACTGGTGAAGCACACCAGCGCCAGGCCCAGCAGCATCAGCCCGGCGAAGATCAATCCATCGTGGCCGCTGCCGATCAGCAACAGGCACGGGATGGCCAGCGCAAACAACGCAATGCAGGCGCCGATGATCATCGGGCGCCGGCCCAGCTTGTCGCTGAACAGGCCGCCGACGATATTGAGCGGCATCATCACCAGCATCACCAGGATGATCAGCAGCAGGCCCTTGCTCTCGGCGTAACCCATCGTGACGCTGAGGTAGCTGGGCATGTAGGTCAGCAGCATGTAGTCGGTGACGTTGAACACCAGCACCAGCCCCACGCACTTGAGCAGCTGCGGCCAGTGCAGGCGCAGCAAGGTCATCAGGCCCTGGCCGGCAGTTTCGCGCTCGCGCTGTTCCGATTGCTCGGTGTAGGCGCGAAAGGCCGGGGTTTCTTCCAGTTTCATGCGCATGTACAGGCCCAGCAGACCCAGCGGCCCGGCGATCAGGAACGGCACGCGCCAGCCCCAGTCCAGCATTTGCGCCGGGGTCACGCTCATGTGCAACGCGGTCACGGTGGCGGCGCCGGCGATATAGCCGCCCAGGGTGCCGAATTCCAGCCAGCTGCCCATCAGGCCGCGGTTACGGTCGGTGGCGTATTCGGCAATGAAGGTCGCCGCGCCGCCGTATTCGCCGCCGGTGGAAAACCCCTGCAGCAAGCGCGCCAGCAACAGCAGGGCCGGTGCCCACAGGCCGATGCGGTCGTAGGACGGAATCAGGCCGATGCTGAAGGTACCCAGCGCCATCAGGATCATCGTGGCCGCCAGCACCTTCTGCCGCCCGTAGCGGTCGCCCAGCGGGCCGAACACCATGCCCCCGATCGGCCGCACCAGAAACGCGACGGTGAAGGTGGCAAAGGTGGCGATCAGCTGCGCCGTGGGATTGCTCGCCGGAAAGAACACCTGGCCCAACGTCACCGCCAGGTAGCCGTACACGCCGAAGTCGAACCACTCCATCGCATTGCCCAGCGCGGCGGCGCCGACCGCCCTGCGCAGCATGCTGCGGTCCACCACGGTGACCTCGTCGAGGTGCAGCTGGCGGCGGCGTTTGAACCAACCGAAATGCGAACGGATCGCGCGCGTGTCGTGCATGAGCTTGGTCTCCAGACTGGCTTGCGGCCACCGCTGCCCGCACGTCCCGGCACCTGCACAGGACACGGCACATCACGCATACACGGCACAGGCACATGCACTGGAGTGGCCGGAGGCATTCCCGGACGGCCGCGTCAACTCAGCGGCGCTGCGGGACAGATGACCAACGAGATGGGCGTATGCCCAAGGGCTTGATCAGTGCGCCATGTTACACCAGCGTGCAGATCGCTGCAGACGCGACTGCATATGGCGCTGGATTTGGGGCGTTTTTGCGGGGTTTTGCAGACGGTCCACACGCACACCGCTACGCACGCGCATGTAGGAGCGCACCCGGCCGCGACGGCGGTATCGGTGATGCCCTTCGCGCCCCGGTGCGCCCCTATGGCAATTAGCCGAGGCCAGCAATCAGCCGAGGTCGAGTGCCGACAACAGCGGCTGCAGGTCCTCGCGCGTTTGCGGGCGGACCGCGCGGGCGACTTCTTCGCCATCGCGCAACAGGATCACGGTGGGCCAGAGCTTGACGCGGAACGAGCGGCCCAGCGGGCGCCCTTTTCCATCTTCGACCTTGCGGTACTCGATCGCCTCATAGCCACCCAGCAGTTTCTGCAGCAGCGGTTGTGCGGCAATGCAATGCCCGCACCAATCGGTACCGAATTCCAGCACCTGCACACCGCGATGCGCATCGATGTCGCTGCGCTCCGGTGCCTGCGTGGCGTAGTCGCGAACAAACCCCATCTGCACTGTCTCCGTGACGCTGAGTGAGAACACATCATTACGCGCAGGCGCACCTGTGACGTACCGGCGCCCGGGTACCGGAGTGTACGCGGCGTACATCAGGTGCCGGGCGCCGGCGGCAGGCGCTGCGCCTGCCGCTTACGACAGCGCGCGCTGGATGTCTTCCAGCGGCAGGTTGGTCAGGTCCTTGGCCAGGTCGCCAACCAGCCGCTGCTGGGTTTCCTTGTGCAGCAGGGGGCGCACGCGGCCCAGCGTGGTCGGGTCGGCCACCAGCACCAGGTGCGTGTACTCCTGCTTCAATGCCCCATCGTTCAAGGCCTTGGACAGCTGCTTGGCAAACGTCATCTCGTCCAGGTCCGCCTCGGTGAGATCCTGCGGTGCCTTGCCGGCCGGGCCATCGTCGTCGACGTTCTGCACGTCGGTGCGCGCGTGCTGGCGCAGCACGACCTTGGCTTCGTTGCCGGTATTGGTGAACCAACGCGCTTCGCCGCCGTCGGCTACCACGACCAAGGCACCCTGAGGAATTTGCAGACTCATCCGATTTCTCCTGTTTCGATGATCGGTGCGGCGTGTGCCGCACCCAGTCGGCCTCAACCTAGGTCAGCAGATGTAAGCAAGGTGCCTAGCCAGCGTCAGCGCGGCGTTAGTGGCGCTGCCAATGGCGGCGGCGGCAATCCCAGATGGCGGCTGAAAAAGCGCGCCATCACGCGCAGGGCCTGCTGGCTTTCCGGCAAGGTCTCGGTGAAATGGAACCCGTGGCCCAGGCCGTCCCAGACATGCAGGTCCGATTCGCGCCCCAGGTCGATCAAGCGCGAGTGCGTGTACGCGGCCGTGCTCAGCTCTGCCGCGCGTGTGGCGGTGATCAGCAAGGTGGGCGGGAACTGCCGCAACACCGCATCGGAGAACACCGGCGACACCAATGGGTCGTGGAAGTCCACGCCCTCGCCGTAATACAGGTCTTCCATGATCGGCAACTGCCCGCCGCGTCGGGCAGCAAGGCATCGTTGACCGCAGCGGCCACATAGCGCGAATCGCCCCGGTAGCGCGCATCGCCGGCCGCGCAGAACATGCCCGCTGCCGCCGGCATCGGCAGGCGCTCCTTGGCAAACCACGCCAGCGACTCACCGGTGAGCACACCGCCGGCCGAGCAGCCGAACAGGCCGATACGCTCGGGCGCATAGCGCTGGAGCGCGGCGCGATACACCGCGGCCACATCTTCGCTGGCCGCCGGGAAGCGGTGCTCCGGGCCCATCCGGTAATCCACTGCGATGACCGTCATGCCGGTCATCGCTGCCACCGGGATGGCCTCCATCAACCCGAACGATTGCGCACTGCCCATGATGAATCCGCCGCCATGCAGCTCGATCAGCAGGCGCCGGGCCTGTTCGGGCGTGCGTGTGCGTGGCTCCACCCGCAACACCGGCACCTCGTTCCAGCGCTCGCGCGTCACCTCCACCGCATAGCGCGTGCGCAGCTGCGCAACCACGCCTTCGGCCCAGCGCTCGGTATCGGCGCGAATGCGCGGCAGCTGCTGCAGCAAGGTGGCGTTGTCGGCCTTGGCCAGGGGGTCCGCACGCGCCACCTCGGCCTGTACATGCGCACGCGCGGCAGGGCTGAGGTACTCGGACACCGGCAAGGCGAAGGGCGCCACCTGGCGCGTACCCTCCGCCGCCGGGGCCGCCGACGTCGCCGCGCGTTCTGCGGCGGTGGCACTCAGTGCACAGGCGGCGCCGATCAGCGCCATCAACCCACGTGTCGTCCAGCACGGTCGTGTCATGCAATGCCCTCCCAGGCGTGATCAGCCGTCGAGCATACCGGTGGGGCATGGGGCGGCACTGTGCCGGATCTGTCGGCGTTGCCACGGCGGTCCGCTGCGGTGGTGGCTGCACGCCCATACGCGCCCGGCAGACGGGATGGCCTCGCAGCGCGTTTGCCCGGCGAGCCACACGCGGTGTCCAGCGATGCCGTCAGGCCGCTCGCTCAGCGGCCTGCGTTGGGCGTGCACCCTGCGGCCGGCGTGCGCCGTTCAGTGCGGTGTTTGCCCGGGAATGGAGGTGGGCGTGCCGAGCGCCTCCTGCACATACAGGCGCTTGACCAGCACAAACGCCACCACCGTCAGCGGCGCGGCCAGCAACACGCCGGCCGGCCCCAGCAGGATGCCGATGCCGAACAGCGAAAACAGCAGCAGCACCGGCGGCAGATCCACCGTGCGTTGCTGAATCAGCGGCAGCAGCAGGTTGCCTTCGATCTGCTGCACCACCACGAACAGGCCCGCGGTGGCCAGCGCCATCTGCGGGCTGACCGTAAACCCGAGCAGGATGGCCGGAATCGCCGCCACGATCGGCCCGACGATCGGCACGAAATCCAGCAGGCCGGCAACGATGCCCAGCGCCAACGCACCGGGGATGCCCAATGCCCACAGCCCCAGCCCGGTGAGCACGCCCACCACCGCCATCGCCATCAGCTGGCCGCGCAACCACAGCCGCAGCGCGGTGCCGCTGGCCTGCAGTGCTTCGTCGGTGGTGGCGCGCGCGTGCGCCGGCAGCAGCAGCAAGACCCCGCGCCGGTACAGCTGCGGCTGCGCGGCCAGATACACCGCGCCGGCCAGCACCAGGAACAGGTTGGCCACACCGCCGGTGATGCTGAGCGCAAACGCACCGGCGCGTGGGGCCAGGTTGGACACGCGTGCCGGCGCCTGGCGGGTGAGTTCTTCCAGTGTCGGCCCCAGGGGCCCGGCCGCCACCCAATCGTGGAAGCGCGTCCACGCCTGCGGCAACGTGCGTTGCAAGGCTCCCACTTCCGAGGCCAGCTGCGAGCCGAACAGCCACAGCAGTGCGATAAATCCCACCGTCAGCACCACCACCACCAGGGCCAGCGCCCACCCGTCCGGCACGCGCGTGTGGCGCGTCACCCAGCTGGCCAACGCCCGCAGCAACACCGCCACCACGATCGCGCCGAAGACCATCAGCAACAGGTCCGACAACGTCCACAGCATCCACGCGCACGCCACCAGGGCCAGCACGATGATCACACGGACGGCAAAGGCGCGAAGGTCGGAAGAAGGCATGGGCCACTCACTGCAAAAACAAGCCCGGAGCCTAGCGAAGCCAGCGAGAAGAACGTGTCGCCACACCGTGCAACAGCGCCGCACGTGCCAGTAACGGCGCTGTTCGAACGCATCACGCCGGCTGCCACACAGCGTCGCCGCGTGGATATGCCGCGCGCTGTAGGCCGCTGACACGCAGGGCCAATGCGGCACACTGGCGCCAGTGTGCCTGTCGTGGGTGATGCCAACACCCGCCAGCCGCGCACGCATCACAATGCCTGAGTCGCAAGCCTCTCTTCGATTCCCGATTCCCGATTCCCGATTCCCGATTCCCGATTCCGCCCCAGCCTTGCGCCAAGTCTGGCTAGCGTCCCGCTGTGGCAACGCGACTCAGTCGACCGGCGCAGCCTGCTCGGCCCGCACCTGCCGCACCGCCTGCACCGCCGAGCGGGTCAGCGGCGTGGGCAGCGCATCGAGCGCAAACCAGCCGATGTCCAGCAGCACCTGCGGCTCGCACAACTGCGCCTGTTCGCTGCCATCGATGCTGGCCAGATACACCGGCGCCACCCAGTGCTGCGGCGGGTCCATGTCCGGCTCGAAGTGGCTGACCACGCACAGCACCCGCTGCGGGTGCACCTGCAGGCCGGTTTCTTCCAGCACCTCGCGCACCACGGTGGCTTCCACGGTCTCCATCCAGTCCACCTTGCCGCCGGGCAGCCCCCAGTGCCCCTGCTCCGGCGCGCGCCCGCGCAACACCAGCAGCAGGCGGCCATCGGCACGCTGGATGAAGGCGCCACAGCCAACGCGTGGACGTAACTCGGTGGACGTAGGCATCACAAACGCTCGCAGACTCTGGCGCATGAGTGTCCCAGATGTGGGCCTTCGAGTGCCACGCGTCTGCGACATCTGGCGCTGTTGCACGGCAGGCTGCAGTGCTGACGCGGACGATGGATTTTTATCTGTACTGCACCGGCGCTGCGCGCCATCGATCATCCGCCTGTGTCCACGCGCACAGACACGCGTGATGTCTGCGGCCTGGCAGCTAATGCCCCGGCACCGGCGAGCGCACGCCTGCAGCAAACCCGTGTGTTCGGGCCGACCACGCGATCAAGAATCCACCTGCCAGCACCACCGCCATGGCGGCCGGAAAGCTCTGTGCGCCCCAGTGCTCCAGCAACACACCGCCCACCACGCCACCCGCGGCGATGACGCTGTTCCAGGCCACCACATTGAGCGAGAGCGCCACATCGGCACCATCGCCTGCGCTATCGGCAAGTGCGGTTTGCAGCAAAGTCGCGGCGCCGCCGAAGGTCAGGCCCCATGCCGCGACGCAGACATACACGACCGGTTGGGCTGTCTGCAGCAGCGCCAGCACCACCGAGACCGCAAGGAACATCGCCAACGACGCCAGCACGGTGCTGCGCAGATGCCGTTCCACCAGCTTGCCTGCCACGCCAATACCCGCCAGCGCAGCGATGCCGAAGATCAGCAGCAACGCGTCGACGCGATCGCCCAGGCCTGCCCGTGCGGCGAATGGCGCGACATAGGTGTAAAGGATGTTGTGCGCCAGCATCCACGCCATCACCGTGGCGAGCACGGGGCGTACGCCCGGCGTGGCAAGCACGGTGCGTAACGGCACACGCTGCGTTGCCGCCTGCCCGGGGTAGTCGGGCACCTTGAGCAGCACCCAGACGATCAGCGCGATGGTCAGCGCCGACATGGCGGCAAACGCGGCCTGCCAGCCGACCACGCCGCCCATCCAGGTGCCCAGCGGCACGCCAAGCGACAACGCAATGGGCGTGCCCACCATCGCAATCGCCATCGCTTTGCCCTGCTGCTCCGGTTGGACCATGCGCCGGGCATACCCGGCAAGCAGGCTCCACGCCAGGCCGGCCGCCGCACCGGCGAAGAACCGCGCCACCAGGGTCAGCCCGTAATTGGTCGACAGCGCCGTGACCGAGTTGAACAGCAGGAACCCGACGATGGTCAGCAGCAGCACGTTGCGCCGCCGCCACTGCTGGGTGGCGATGGTCAGCGGGATGGCCGCCAGCAGCGAGCCCACTGCGTAGGCGGTCACGGTCTGCCCGGCCAGCGCGGGGGTGACGCCCAGGCCCTGGGAGATCTGCGGAAGCAGGCCCGCCGGCAATGTCTCGGTGACGATGCAGATGAAGCCGGTCATCGCCAATGCCAGCAGGGCGGCGATGGGTAAGGGAGCAGCTGCTGTCGCGCTGGTCGCGGGGGAGTTCTGAGAGTTCACACGATGTCCTTCGTCATAAGCCACTGATCCAGGTAATTCCGCAACGCCCGGGCAGTGAGTGCTTCAATGCGCCGGGTCGCAACATATGTACCGATCGATATAAATCTAGGCCGGGCACATCCTGTTGTCAATGACATATGTATCAAATAGTATTTATGTCAAGCGGAGGGCGTTATGCCACAGATGGGCAGACCACGGACCTTCGACCGCGATGTCGCGGTCGACGAAGCACTTCAGCTGTTCTGGGAACAGGGCTACGAATCGACGTCGTTGAGCCAGCTCAAGGCTGCCATCGGTGGCGGCATCACCGCGCCCAGCTTCTACGCGGCATTCGGCTCCAAGGAAGCGCTCTACACCGAATGCATGGAGCGCTATCTGGCGACCTATGCGCAGGTCACCGAATGCCTGTGGGATGACGCGCTGGCGCCAAGGCAGGCGCTGGAGCTGGCCCTGCGGCGCTCGGCCAAGATGCAGTGCGAGCGCGGGCACCCGAAGGGCTGCATGGTGGCGTTGGGGGTCATGAGCGCGCCATCACCGGAGCTGGCAGCACTCTGCGCCCCGCTGACACGCTCGCGCGCACGGTCGCGCGCAGGCATCCGCGCCTGCGTGGACCGCGCAATTGCCAGTGGAGAACTGGCATCTCACGTCGATGCAGCTGCCTTGAGCTGCGTTTTCGACAGCTTCCTGCTTGGACTTTCGACGCTCGCCCGGGACGGCATGCGCTTCAAGGCAATGGAGGCGGCGATTGCGCAGGTGATGCAGCTGTGGGACCACCACCAGGCCAGCCAGGCAATGCCTGGCCGTACACGGGATCGATAGACCTTTCGCGCTGAATTGCCGAACACGCGCACGCATTGTGTGCAACCGCACAGGCGTTTGACCGTTCAAAGACGCGCAGCCTGTGTGTCGCCACGCGTCAGGCCCGTCACTGCACCTGCGCGACCACGATCAGTCACATGCATCGTGTGGCGTATGGCATCTCAGGCGTTGGCATCGCAATCCCTTGGCAAGACCTGGTTCTGCTGCGGCAATCGCTGGGTGATAGAGCGCTTCAGGTGGCCAGCGTGTTCTTCGACCCAGCGAAAACCCGCTGGCTGGCGCGCATTGCTCGCCTCCGCCTTCGCCTGTACTGACACCGCCTTAGCGCCGCGTTGGCGAGGATGACGCCCTTCCGCGCCGGTGCGGCGCGCACTGTTGGAGGTGATATGTCCCGTATTCTGGTGATCGGCGGTCATGGCAAGGTCGCGCGTTTGCTCACGCCGCTGCTGGTGCGCGGCGGGCATCAGGTGACTGCGGTGTTCCGCAACCCCGAGCACGAAGGCGATGTCATCGCCGATGGCGCCACGCCAGTGGTGTTCGACATCGAACATGCGGACACCGCGGCCATCGCCGCGCAGCTGGCCGGGCATGACGCGGTGGTGTGGTCGGCCGGTGCCGGCGGCGGCGATGCAGCGCGCACCTATGCCGTGGACCGCGATGCGGCGATCCGCTCGATGCACGCGGCCGAGCAGGCACGCGTGCGGCGCTATGTGATGGTGTCGTATCTCGGGGCCGGGCTGGAACACGGCATCGGCCCGGACGACGGGTTCTTCGCCTATGCGCAAGCCAAGGCCGCGGCCGATGCGCATCTGCGCAGCACCGCATTGGACTGGACGGTGCTGGGCCCCGGCCGGCTCACCCAGGATCCACCCTCCGGCCGCATCACCCGCGACCCCGGCAGCGACGCCGACGGCGGTGCGTCGCGCGCCAACGTGGCCCAGGTGATCGTCACCGCACTCGCCACCCCGGCCAGCATCGGCAAGACGGTGGGCTTCATCGACGGGCAGACCCCGATCCAGCAGGCGCTGTCGCAGCTGGACTGAATGCCGGGCATGGCGCCACCCGGTGCGCGCGTTCCAGGCGGGGCGGGCTAACGATTTTCTAAAGCCGGCCCGCGCATAGTCGCGGGCGCTGCTGACTGTGGAGGTCGCTTACGTCCGCGTTCGTCTCGCCGCGCCGTGCCGGCGTCCTGCCGCCCTACCTGCCCGACCGTGGGGCCCAGGCAGCACGCCCGCCGCTGTGCGCTGCTGTCGCGTCAGGTCACCGCAACGCGGCGCCAGCACCATGCGCCGGGGCTGCTGGCGCCACCCGACGCGGCAGCGGCGCCAACGCGCTGGGCCACCCCTGCGATGCAACGGTGGGTCTCCGATGCCCGGCAAGGCAGCACCCTGACCGGTACGCTGATACGCAACGAAGGTACTGCGGCCACTGCCGATAGCACTGGCAGCCCCCAGGCGCGTGCGGTGCAACAGGCCTGGCGCGCCATGGGCGTGCGCGCATGAGCCCACAACGCCCACCGGTGGACGCAGGCGTCACCCTGCGGCTTGCCCGCGAGGGCGGCGTGGTCGCCTTCCCGGCCATGCGCCGCGAGCGCCGGTTGGTGATGGATGAGATGGACGAAGCCCAGCGGCAGCAGCTGCGCACGCTGCTGGACCAATGCCTGGAGCACGCCTTGCCGCGCCCGCAGGCCGGTGGTGGCGACCGCCGCTATTTCAGCATCGTCTGGGACGGCGCCAGCGAGCCGCTGCGGATTCCCGAAGAACACGCCCCGGCCAGCATCGTGCGGTTGTGGAAGCAGGGCATCCTGTAACCCGGCGACCGCAGCAAGGCGCACGGTGTCTGGCGCCGATTGTGGTCCGCCACCCCGTGCCGGGGTATGACGTTCCATCGACCCTCTGCCCCAGGGGTCACACGCCAGCTCGGCCCAGGGCATCTTCCATCGCGCGTCGTACGGCCGGTGGGAGACTCCTGTTGTCACCACCGCGCACCACGGTGGCGTGGGTCGGCGCCTGCGCCGATGGGTTCCTGCGGCATGCCGCGTCATGCACGGCCGCACAAATGAAAACAGACACCGCACGCTGCACGGTGTCTGTCGAAGGTGGTCCAACTGCGGATGCCTGCACCCTTTAAGCTGCCTAGATGCTCTAGAACTGCACAGCTGGTGACGCATGGTGGGGGGCGGTGCGTTAGCGCCACGTGCAGTGCCGCGGTCAGCTTGAAGACACCTCGCTCATTGCTGCACTGCGGTCAAAAATACGCGTGCCTTGCAGCGCTTGACCAGCGCGCAGTTGTGGCGGCCAAGGCGGCAGTGCAGGCAGCGGTGACTGCATGCACGCACGCTAAACGCCAGCGCGGCATGTCGACCGTTATGCGCTTCACCACTGCCGCGCTCGGCCAACGGGCTGTTGTTCGGCCACGCGGGCATGCGCCGGCGATGCCGACACTCCAGACAACGCACGCGCCGCGGGTGCGGGGCGGGTGCGGGTGCGGGTGACCAATCGTCGGCGCCACGCGCTGTGTCAGTGCCGCACGGCAACGGCATGCACCATGCCCGGTGCAATGCAGCGCCTGCCTGCACCGGTACGCCAGCGGCGCGGCAGGCCGTGCGTCGCCAGCGCCGCTGGCAAGCGCCGCCGTGGCGCAGCGCGCCCGGTGGCCGCGCTGCGCATTGCCGCCATGCCCGCCATCGCGGATAGTCGCAGCACTGATCAGACGACTGCCTATGATGCTTGTGACCGTGGTGCTGCTTGCTGCCGGACTGATCGCTGTCGCGATGATCGTCGGTGCCCTGGTGTGGATGCACATGCGCCAACGCCCGCCCGCGCCGGCTGCCGCGGACGCGCCCACCACGCGGCCGGCCAATACAGCGGCGGCCGCCACACCCGCCGTGGCTTCCTCCCACAGCCAGCCCGCCCCCCTGCCGCAGCCAACGCACGGCGTGGCGCACTCCTCACCAACCGACCCGCCACCGATGCGGCCGCTGCTGCGGCGCATGTATGCCGCAGTGATGGCCAACCCGTCGCTGGCCGATGCCAGCCTGCCCGGTGACCCCGCCCAGCTGGCGGTGCTGGAGGCCGTCGGAAACGCACTGGCGCATGTCGATCTGCGTCCGCAGCTGTTGCCGCGTCGCCCACACCTGTTGCCGCAGCTGATGCGTGCGGTCAACGACCCCGACGCGTCCGGCCGCGGCATTGCCGCCATCATCGCGCAAGACCCGGCATTGGCCGCCAACCTGCTGCGCATCGCCAACAGCGCGCTGTATCGCCCGCAGGGCGGCCCGCTGGAAAGCCTGGAGCGGGCAGTGGTGCACATCGGCACCGAAGGCGTGCGCCAGCTCGTTGCCGCGGCCGTCATGCAGCCGGTGCTGAGCCTGGACGGTGGCCTCCACGCGCGCCTGCCCGCAGCGGTGTGGGACTACGCCCTGCGCACCGCCGCCGCCGCGGCCGCCTACGTGCGCGAACGGGGCGGGGACACCTTGTCGGCACAGCTGGCCGGCCTGCTGCAGGGCCTGGGCGCGGTGGTGATCCTGCGGGTGCTGCGCGATACCTACGCCGAACGCCCGGGCCTGCCCTACAGCCTGGAGATCGCCGCCGCCCTGGTCGAACGCCACACCGCGGCGGTGGCCAAGACCATCGCCACCACCTGGGACCTGCCGGCAGCGCTGGGCACCGCCCTGGACGAACAACGCCCCGAGCACGACACCACCCTGCTCGCCAGCCCGTTGGGCCGCGCCCTGCGTTACGGCCGCCTCGCCGCCGCGCTGGCCATGCTCGCCCGCCACGGCGCCGAGCACGAAGACCATGCCCTCGACGTCCTGGCCACCCTGGAACCGGACAGCGACGCCAACGCCGCACTCTGGCAACGGTTGGTGGCTGCGAGCGTGGAGTGAGTTGCTGCGATGCAGCTGTAGCGGCTTTACCGAAACAGCCAGCATCTGCCGATTCAGTTGCGTATCGACCAACCGCCCTGCGCATTCCCACTCTGCTGCGACCCACGGCCTGTGAGCGATCGAAATGCGCGAATGGAATCCTGACGATGCATCTGGCAACCTCCACGGGCTGGCATTTGCCAAACATCTTGGATGGAAAATGCACTCACCGCACACGCATGTCCAATCGGCGCGCGTTATTGCGCTCGCGGTCCTTTTATTCCTCACACCATTGACGGCGTGCACCATGCAAACGACACAAGACTTCGATGCAACCGTGTGGAAATCGCAACGCGGCGTCGGCCTTGAAGAGAACAAGCGCATTTACATGACGGAAGCGCTAGAACAGGTCATCCATGTGGGGATGCGCAGGGAAGACGTTATTGCGCTGTTGGGTCAGCCTGACTACACCGAGAATGGTGAAACCACCTCGACGGATGCGTACTACCTTGGCATCTCACCCTTCGCAGGCGATACACAGGAGTACGATATTCAATACCAGGACGGGAAAGTCATCAGCCGCCACACCGTCCAAGGTTAACCAGGAGCACAAGGATGTCGGACAAACCTGATTTGGATCGGATTCGTAGCCAGTTCCAGGTGCAAGACGACCAGGTGATTCACTATCACCCCCGATTGGCGGGGATGGTGGATATCCCGTTTTCGCCTTCGATCAAGATCACCAGGACCGAAGGAAAGCTCATAGACGAGATGACCTGGAGCAGGGGCCTCCAGGGACTGTCAGAACTCAAAGAAACCCAAGACCTTGCGTTTCGCGAGAGCAAGCGGCATGTCCCGGACCAACCGGTGCCCGACGATATTCCAAAGGAGCGCGCCACAGAGTGGCAATTCAATGACGGGCACCGCGATGCCTTTCGCCATACCTACTGGAATGCGCTACTCGCCAAGGAATTCGGCAACGAATGGGCGCAGTCGTTTGCCACCGCGCACGAAGGAATGCCGGGTAATCCTGCAAACCGCGAGGCGATGGATCTGTACAACAACCAGGTCGGTAGAGGTATCGCCGCAGCCCACCCCGGCGCGTCCAAAGAGCAGCTTGCGCAGCTGGTAGGTGACGCACTGAAAGAAGGCAAGTTGATCCTCATGGATCATGAGGGAAAGCTTGCCTGGAGTGATCAGGTAAACGTAGGACAGCATGGTCTGTCACCCAAAGAGGCCATCCAGCCATATCTGCAGACACCCGCGGTTGTGCCTGCGGCGCCGCGTACATCTGGCTTCTTCGGGGCGGCTGGCCCAACAGACAATGCGCCGACGCCGGACCAGCCTGGCCATCCCCGTTACGCGCTGCATCAACAATGCCAGGCAGGCGTCGCAGCGCTGGGCAATCAGGTCGGAACCGAGTCCAACGAGAAGACCGCTTGCATGACGGCAAGCCTGACCAATCTGGCGGTGGCCAATGGCCTGCAGCGCGTCGACCATGTGATGCTGAGCGAGCAAGGCAAACACGCCAATCAGGCACAGCACGTCTTCATCGTCCAGGGTGAACTCAGCGACCCCGCGCACCTGCGTGCGCAGATGCCCGCAGCGCAGGCGATCGCTACGCCGGTCGACGCCTCGTTTCGGGAGCTGGCGCTGATGGAACAGCGCACGCTGGCCTTGCAAGGCCAGCAACCTGTTACGCAGCAACACGATGAGCAGGTGAAGGCACAGCGCGTTTAGCATCCAGAGTGGCCGATGGCTAGCGCACGTCCTAAAAGCTGCTCGAAGCAAGCGCACGCACTGCACACCTGCAAGTGCATAACTCCCGGATAAAAGAACACCGGGCCACCCCAGAATGGCCCGGTGCCGAGCGAGTCCCGGTATCCATCACCGGGAAGGGTTGCCCCAGTGCCTTGCTCAGTCCCACTCCTTGCGAACGCCGCGCATGTCACGGTGACGCGTTGACGATCACCTCCGCGCAGCGGCGACGGTCCCCACCGTCGCCGCACGCAATGGCTTACACCTCCAGCACGGGGTCGGTGCGGCGGCCGGCACGACCGGCGGCGAAGGCAATGCCGGCGCCCAGCAGCAGCAACACCAGGGTGCTCCAGGCAGCGCGCGAGACACCACGGGCCGCCGCATCACCGGCCTGGCGGGCCTTCCGCTCGGCAGTGCGCTTGAGCGCTTCGTACTGCGCCACCGCCTTCTGGTAGCTCTGCGCATAGTTGTCGGCAATCTGCTCGGCCTCTGCGCGCGATTTACCGGTGCGCGCCACGATCAGGTTGACCAACGCATCGCGGTCGGCGGCGTCGATGGCCGGCCTGGCCTGGGCACGCACGCGGTCGAACCAGGCGGCCAGTTCATCCGACGCCGCCTGCGGGGTCTGCGCCACGTCGCTGGCGGTGGCCTTGCCGTCGTTGCTCACGTGTTCGGCCTGGTTCTTCAGGCGCTCGGGGTCCAGCTCGGCCTTGCCGGTCTGGCGCAGCACCGTGTCCAGCTGGCCGCGCAGGTCGCCCCAATCCAGTTCGATACCCTGCTGCTTCAGTTCTTCCTGCACGCCATTGCCCAGCGCCGGGGCGGCAGCGGCAATGCCTTGGCCGGTCAGCGACAGGCCCTTGCCGACCACGCCCGATACCGCGCCCACCGCGCTGCTGGCCAGTGCGGCCACCAGCCAGGTGGTGATCAGCGAGGTCACTGCCCAGCTGAGCAGGCCATGCAGGCCGCCACGCACGGTGGCCAGGCGGCCGGCGACAAACGCGCCCACCGCGATCGAGATCAAGGTGCTCAACGCCAGCCAGATGCCGGCGCCGGTGCCCAGCCCGCTGACCGGGTTGGCCTCACGCAGCGGGTCGATGCTGGATGCGCCAATGGCAGTGCCCAGCACGCTCAGCGTCAGATAGGTCACCAGCGCGAACGTGCAGCCGGCGAGCACGGCGCCCCAGGACATCCTGGGGGCCAGCGAGGAATGGCGGACGACCTGTGCCATGGAATGTCTCACTGCGGTTGGAAAGGGCGGCCAGTGTGTAAGCCGCGCCCCCGCGCTGCCTGAGCCGAATGCACCAGTACAGCTAGTGCATTCGCGTCAGGCAGCCGCTACCGTGTGCCGCCACTGTTGGTTTTCATCGCCGTTGTTTGCCTGAGGTAAACCCATGTCGTCAGCCAGTGAAGCGGTGCCGCCAAGCAGCCCGCCCAGTTCCACCAATCGCCGCCAGTTGCAGCAGATCATCACCGGCCTGAGCGAAGGGGTGATCCTGATCGAGCCAGACCAGTCGATCACCTGGGCCAACGAAGCAGCCTTGGCGATGCATGGTGCAACCGAGGTGGCGGATCTGGGCGCCACGGTGAGCGACTACCGCGCGCGTTTCCAGCTGCGTTATCGCAATAACCATCGCCTGAGCGCCGGCAACTACCCCATCGACCGCGTCATCGCCGGCGAGGTCTTCAACGACGTGGTGGTGGAGGTGTTTCGCGCAGACACCGACGCGCAATGGGTGCACCGCGTGCGCAGCCTGGTGCTCACCGACGCTCAAGGCGCACCGGATTGCCTGGTGCTGATCGTGGCCGATGCCAGCGATTGGGCAAGTGCCGAGCAGCGCTTCGAACGCACCTTCAACGCCAACCCCGCGCCGGCCTGCATCTGCCGGCTCGAGGACAAGCGCTATATCAAGGCCAACCAGGGCTTTTTGGAAATGACCGGCTACACGCGCGAAGCGGTGGTGGGCAAGAGCGTGTTCGAAGTGGATGTGATGGAAATGGCCGACCGCCGCGAGCTGGCGCTGGAGCGGCTCAATGAGGGCGCCACCATTCCGCAGATGCAGGCCGAGCTCAGCCTGCCCGACGGCACCACCAAACTGGTGGTGGTGGCAGGCCAGCCGATCGAAATCGGCGAAGAAGCCTGCATGCTGTTTACCTTCATGGACCTGGAACCACGCCGGCGCGCCGAAGTGGCGCTGCGCCAGAGCGAAGAGCGCTTCGCCAAGGCGTTTCGCATCACCCCGGTGCCCACGCTGATGTGCAATGCCGAAACCTTGCAGATTGTGGAAATCAACGACGCGGTGTCGCAGATCACCCAGTACGCCACCGAAGACATCGTCGGCCGGCCCATCGATGAGATCGGCCTGTTTCCCAGCCGCCAGGCGTATCAGCAGTTCTATCGCGCGTTGCAGGAAAGCGGCAGCATGCTCAATGTGGAATACGCCATTGCGCGCAAGGACGGCGAACAGCTCGACTGCCTGATTTCCGCAGAAACCGTAAGCATCCACGGCGTGCAGTGTTACCTGCTGTCGCTGATGGACATCACCGACCGCAAACGCACCGAGATGGAACTGGTCACCGCCATCGAAGCGGTGATGCAGGATGCCTCGTGGTTCAGCCAGACCCTGCTGGAAAAGCTCGCCAACGTGCGCCGCGCCAACCGCCCCAGCCAGACCACCGGCTGCGGCATCGCCGAACTCACCGGCCGCGAGCGCGACGTGCTCGGGCTCATCGCCGAAGGCCTGGCCGACAAGGAAATCGCACAGGAACTCGGTGTTTCGCCCAATACGGTGCGCAATCACGTGGCGGCGCTGTATTCCAAGATCGACGTGCACAGCCGCGGCGAAGCCATCGTATGGGCCCGCGAACGCGGTTTTGCCGGCCGCAGCGCCAAACCCGCCACGCGCAAGAAGTAACTGCGTGCGGCTGGCACGAATGCACTAACGCGGTTAGTGCATTCGCAACTTGGCCCTCCGGGCGCAAGCGCACACCATGCTCACACCGGCCCGCACAGACTGGACCGGTTCCCAAACTTACGAGAGACATCCCATGGATAAGAACCGTATCGAAGGTACCGCCAAGCAGGTCAAGGGCTCGGTCAAGGAAGCCATCGGCCGCGTTACCGGCGACAAGAGCACCGAGCTGGAAGGCGCCGCCGAAAAGAACGTCGGCAAGGTGCAGGCCAAGGCCGGCGAAGTGGCCGACAAGGTGCGCGACGCTTCCAAGTAAGCGCTGCGCCGCAGGAACGCGTGGTGTAATTAAGCGCGTTGTTGTAAGCGTGCAAACGGTTACTGCTACGGTCCCATGTCCGGCACTGCTGCTGAACAAACGCATGGTGAGGCTGCCACTGACTGGAAGCCCTTTTAGCGGGAATCGTCTGCGGTAGATGGCAGCTGCGATACCGCAATAAGGACATACCAACGCCCCGATCAAGTCGGGGCGTTGGTGTTTCACACTATCCATGTCGGGCAATTCCCTTCTCCCCACGGGGGAGAAGGTGGCCCGCAGGGCCGGATGAGGGGCGGGTGCAGCTGCATGGCAACAGCGAGCAGCCAGGTAAACAGCAGCCGCTCCGTCCAGCACACCCTACGCGCGCGGCTTGCGCCCGCGTGTGGTCGGGCGCTTGGCAATGGTGGTGCCGTGTTCCTGCCACCATGCCGCCAGCGCCTCCATCGTCGGCCCGAGCCCACGCGCCTTTGGCGTGATTGCGTACTCAACGCGCGGCGGCACTTCGGCATACACGGTGCGCAACACCAGGCCATCGGCTTCCAGCTCGCGCAATTGCGCGGTGAGCATGTGCTGGGTAATGGTGGGAATCGCCTTGCGTAACTCGCCAAAGCGATACACCCGCTGATTGAGCAGCCACATGATTTCCAGTTTCCATTTACCCGACAACAGTGCAAAGGCACGGCGCATTTCTTCGTGCATATTGATTGCGCCCGCTGCATTGGTCTGCTTTTTCATACTAAGCGCCTGATATTCATCCTACTTTTCAAGCGTCATCTTAGACGACATTCTGCGCGCACCTGGCAACCACCTGTCGCACCGCAGAACCGCATGAATACCCTCTACACATACTGGATCAGCACCGCGTTGCTGTCGGCGCTCTATCTGACCTCTGCCGCCGTGTATCTGGCAAAAGGCGATGTCGTGCGCAAGGCGCAGGCAGCGCTGGGGTATTCGGCACCGCTGCTGGTGCCTTTCATGATCGCCATCAAACTGCTCGGCCCACTGGTGATCCTGTCGCGCGTCAACCTCGTGCTGAGCGAGCTGGCCTACGCCGGCATGTTCTATCACCTGCTCTTGTCCGGCATGGCCCAGCTGGGCGCGCGCACCCCCAAGGGCGCCATTCCGGCGGCACTGGGGCTTGTGGTGCTGGTGGCCTCGTTCACTACCCAGAATGCCGCACGCCACCCCGCATCACCGTATGCCGCCGCCGTCGCGGCATCCCTGAGCACACCCTGATCCCCGAAGGAGAACATCATGTCCCGACTCAACGGTAAGGTGGCCATCGTCACCGGTGCAGGACGCGGTATTGGCCGGGCAACCGCCACGCTGTTCGCCGCAGAAGGCGCAAAGGTCGCCGTGCTCTCGCGCACCCCCGCAAACGTGGATGCAGTCGTTGCCGACATCACTGCTGCAGGCGGCACGGCACTTGGCATTGTCTGCGACATCGGCGAGGCCGCTCAGCTCACCGCAGCCATCGACACGGTGGCCGCCACCTACGGCGGCATCGACATCCTGGTCAACAACGCCTTCGACCCGAGCGTGCCGTTCTCCTCGATCCTTGAACTGTCGGTGGAGCAGTTGCAGCGCAACCTTGATCTTGGCCCTGTGGCATACCTGCGCGCGATGCAGGCGGCCTACCCCTACCTCAAGGCAAGCGGCGCCGGCCGCATCATCAATTTCGGCTCGATGGCCGGCGTGGTCGGGATGGCGGGCTACGGCCCCTACAACATGGCCAAGGAAGCCATCCGCGCCCTCACCCGCACTGCCGCCCGCGAATGGGGCGCGGACAAGATCACGGTGAACACCATCCTTCCGGTTGCGCAAACGTGGGGGCCAGAGGCCAACGTCCCGGCGCCCACCAATCCGCTGGGCCGCTACGGCTCGCCGGAAGAAGACATTGCCCCGGTCGTGCTGTTTCTGGCCAGCGCCGACAGCCAGTTCATTACCGGGTCGAGCCTCACGCCCGACGGCGGCTCCCTCATCGACAGCGCCCGCTGACCGAACCCCATGACAAGGACACCTGCATGAAGATCCACGCAGTCACCATCGACACCGCCCACCCGCAGGCACTGGCCGCCTGGTGGTCACGCGCCCTGAAGACCCCTGTTGCCAACGACTACGGCACGGTGGTGCAGCTGGCCGCGTCGCCGGACCTGCCGTTGTTCCAGTTTCAAAAGATCGACCACGTGCCGACCCAACGCAACCGCGTCCATGTCGATCTGAGGACGCCTGATCTGGACAGCGAAACCGAGCGCCTGGTTGCGCTTGGGGCAACGCTGGTGCACACCGTTGCATTGCCGCAAATCCGCTACGCGACCCTCACCGACCCGGATGGCAACACCTTCGATCTCATCGCCCAATAGCGCGCCGGCGGCTAGACGCCATGCCGAACGGCAGCGCCGGCGGCAGCACCGATCCACTGCGCGATGCGTTGGCGGAGAGTGCCGCAGGTTCCATCTCGCCGGCGCTGTCAGCGGCGGTGCCTTGGCGTCTGTTTCCTCACGCCTGACAGGCGTCACTGCGTGGTACCACCGCACGGCGGAATGCGCCCCAATGGTCGGCGGCGCAGTGTGCCGGCATCACTCACCCACAGCCGCGCGGCAGGCGGACAGCGCACGGCTGATGTGTTTTTCCACCATCTTGACCGAGATGCCCATCACCGCCGCCACCTCGGGGTAGCTGAGGCCGTCGAAGCGGTTGAGCATGAAGGCCTGCCGGCACTTGGGCGGCAGCGCGGGCAGGGTGTAGCGGTGCAGCTGCTGCAGGGCGCGGTGCGCGGCCACGGCCTGCTCTACAGATGCGCCGCCCACTGCCAGCGGCTCCACCGCCTCCAGCGGCACATGCTGGCGCGCATGCCGGCGATGGCGCGTGCGCCAATGCTCCAGCACCGTGTTGTGCGCAATGCGGTACATCAGCAGCGCAAGGTTCTGGATGTCCGGGGCGTCGCGGTAGGCCAGCAGGCGCAGCAAGGTGTCCTGGGTGAGGTCGGCGGCGGTGTCCGCGTCGCGCACGCGGCGGCGCATGTAGGTGAGCAGCTCGCCACGCAGCACCGCAATCGCCCGATCGAATCGCTCCCTGGCCGGCGCACGCTCCTCGCGCACACACCAGCGCGCGGCGCGGCGGCCCAGTGCGTAGACATGCACCGGCGTGCCGCCGGCGGGCCCCATGCGTGCCACGCGCGCAGTCCCGGGTGGCCACGGGGCGGCACGCCCAGGCGGCCAAGCCGCATCACCCAACACCCGCCGGGCTGGCACGGCGGCCCATGCAAAGGCCCCGCGGTGTGTATTGACGGCCAGGGTCATGCTGTCGTTCACCATGCGAACTCTCCTGCGGCAGGCCGGCATGGCGGTGTGCGCATGCACGGCGTAAGGATCAATCGGCGGGGGCCACGCTCACGACCAACTCGCCATCGCGCAGGCGGATATCGAGCTTGCTGCCGATGGTGAACCCCAGCTGCGCCAGCCAGCGGCCGCGCACGCGCAGCGTGGGAATGCGTTGGTTGCTGGCAGGATAGTAGCCGTATCCAACGGTGCAGCGGTGCGCGGGGGCCGGGACGGCAGGTGGGTGGCAGCGCTGTCGGGGCGGCCAGGTCACTGAGCCTCGGTTGCCCTCCCAACAAGCCGCTTGCCCGGAGACGTCTTCAGGCATCGCGAACTGCCAAAAAAAAGTAAGCAACTGCCGCAATCAAAACGACAATGGGTAGCAGAAGAGCCCAGTAGAGCCAACGTGGCATTGCGTCTCGATCTGACCACCGAAAGGTGATGATCGAGGCAGCCAGCGCTGAGAGCACATAGCCGAACATGCCTTTGCCGCCGAAGTAACTTGCCAGGCAGAGCACTAGCAGTACCAGCACGAACATGAGCAGCGGCTGTTTGACGCCGTCGGGCAAAGACATCCTGCGTGGCTTCGCTAGTGGTGGAGCACACAGATGCGGCACGCCGCCATGCCTGTCAAGTCGCTGACCACGGCCAATGGCGTCACTGCGGGCAACCCGACCGTCGTAGTGAGACTGGCTCAAATCGAGTATCAACGCCGTCAACATTGCAGCCCGGCGCAGCAGTGGATGCTGACCCATTGTTTACCTTTGCGCGCGTCGCTTCGCTTTCCCGCACATCCGCGCCTGGGCAGGCCGGTGCAATCCTCAACTTTGCTCAGCCGGCGCCGGTCTGTGCGAACGGGTCAACTAAGCTGCAGGACATCTCCCCCTCCCGTGGCGGCCATGACTCTTTTGAGCAAAAAGATCCTTGTGTTGGCGACCTTCATTGCGTTGGCTGGATGTCAGCAGAGCGACAACCGGGCGCCTACGGCCACACCAGCAGCACCTGCCGCAACGGCCAAGGCAGCGACACCGGCGCTGGATATCGGCGAGCTGGGTATGAAGGCCGACGCCTGCCAGGATCTGAATGCATTTGCCAACGGCAAGGCGCTGGCGAAGGCCATCCCCGATGACCAGACCGGTATCGGCACCTCGTATGACGTTTACAACGCCAGCTATCGCGATCAGTACGACATTGCCGAGGCCTTGCTGCAGTCGCACCCGGCACCCGGCTCGATCGAGCAGCTGGTCAGGGCCTTTTATGCATCGGGCATGGACACCGCGAGCATCGACCGCCTGGGCGTAACACCGATCCAGCAACGGCTGGCCGCCATCGATGCCTTGAAGGATGAGCGCGACGTTGCCCGCTTCATCACCCAACGCCACGCCGAGGGCGCCAATGTGCTGTTCCAGTTCATGGCCCAGCCCGACGCGCAGACGGTGTCAAAGATGGTTGGCTATGCGTTTGTCGAAGGCATGACGCTCCCTTCAAAAGACTATTACGCCGATGCGCAGTACGCCGGCATCCGCACCGCGTATCTTGCGTATATCGCGCAGTCGTTTGTCTTGGCTGGCACCCCGGCCGAGCAGGCGGCCGCGCAGGCAAAGCAGGTTCTTCAGCTGGAAAGCCGCCTGGCGGCCGCGTTGCTGCCGCCTGCCGAGCAGCGCGACCCGGACAAAATGTATCAATGGCTCACTACCGCGCAAGCCAACGCATTGACCCCGCACTTTGCGTGGAACAGCTTCATGGCGGCGCAGGGTGTCAATGGCGAAAAAGGCCTTGCGCTGTCCCAGCTCGCGTTCTTCAAGGCGTTCGACCAGCAGCTGCACACCGCGCCGGTGGCGCAATGGAAGGCGTATCTGCGTTTCCGTACCATCGATGATGCGGCGCCGTCCCTGAGCAAGCCTTTCGTCGAAAATCATTTCGCCTTCCATGCAAAGACGCTGGATGGCCAGCAGGCGCAGATGCCGCGCTGGAAGCAGGTGATCAATGCCTTGAACGGGTCGGTCGCAGAGGCGATGGGCCAGCTCTATGTGGCCAGGAAGTTTTCGCCGGCCTCCAAGCAGGGCGCGCTCGAGCTGGTGGAGAACCTGCGCGCCGCAATGAAGCGACGCATCGAACACGCCGACTGGCTGAGCGCTGCGACCAAGGCCACGGCCTTGGACAAGCTGGCCAACATTGTCCCGAAGATCGGCTACCCGGACAGCTGGCGGGACTGGTCGGGCTTGCAGCTGGAAGAGGGCGCCTACCTTGGCAATATCGAGCGTGCGGCTGCATTCAATCATCGCGCCGACATGGCCAGGATCGGCAAGCCGGTCGACCGCATGAGCTGGGGTGAGGTGGCGCCGCAAACGGTCAACGCCTTCTACAACCCCAGTGAGAACAGCATCTACTTTCCCGCCGTGATCCTGCAGCCGCCATTGTTCAGCGCCACCGCCGACGATGGCCTCAACTATGGCGGCATCGGGGGCATGATCGGTCACGAGATCAGCCATGCCTTCGATGACCAGGGCAGGCAGTTCGATGCCGTTGGCGCCACACGCAATTGGTGGGCCCCGGCAGATGTTGCCGCATTCACTGCACGTACCGACAAGATCAAGCAACAGGTCAGTCGCTACGTACCACTCAAGAACAAGCCGGACCTGCACGTCAACGGTCAGCTGGTCCTTGGCGAGAGCATTGCCGACTTCACCGGTGTCAACATCGCCTACGACGCGCTGATACTGGATCTACAGAAACATCCCGAGCGCGCGGCAGCCGTTGACGGCTATACGCCAGAGCAGCGCTTCTTCGTCAACTGGGCCCGGCTGTATCGCAACGCCCGCCGGGAAGAGGCGCAGGTGAAGGCGCTCAATTCCGACCCGCATCCGCCCAGCGTGGTACGCGTCAATGCCGGGCCGTCCAACATGCCGCAGTATGCCAAGGCGTTTTCGTGCAAGGCGGGCGACGCGATGGTGCGCACCGATCAGGAGCGTGCGCAGGTCTGGTAAGGCCGGGGTTGAGTGGTGCGGCTTCCACCGCTGTCAGTCACCATGCGAATTTTCCTGCGGCAGGCCGCCACGCTGGTGCGCGCGTGTACGGCATAAGGATCAATCGGCGGGGGCCACGCTCACGACCAACTCGCCATCGCGCAGGCGGATATCGAGCTTGCTGCCGATGGTGAACCCCAGCTGCTCCAGCCAGCGGCCGCGCAGGCGCAGCGTGGGAATGCGTTGGTTGCTGGCAGGATAGTAGCCGTATCCGACGGTGCAGCGGTGTGGCGCACGGGGATGGCCGGGACGGCTTGGTGCGTCCGGGTCGGGGCGCGGGTCGGGGATGGGCGTGCGCTCGGCGTACACCCGTGGCGGGATCGAAGGGTCGAGGGTGCGCCACTCGATCTCGGTGGGCGGCGACGCGGTGGCGCGCTTTTTGCGCGCAGGCGTGGAACGGGATGGGGATCGACGCATGGCAAAGCCCTCCTTGACGAACAGGCCCCGTTGCACAACGCAACGGGATGTCGGGAGGCTAGAAACCGCACACAGCCGGCGGGCGTATTCCCCTTGCGGGTGTTGTATTAGCCGCCCTCCCGACGCAGGCATTGCGTCGGTTGCACCTGCGAAGAATGCAGGCACAAAAAACCCACCGGTTTGACGGAGGTGGGTACCGCTGTGTGAGGAGTTTCTAGGCTCCTGTGGTTGAGAGTGCTATGCGATTCCTAACGTGTCAACTGGGTCCAGCGCCCCTTATTTCCCCCAGTACCAGCAAGAAGCTTTGGGCTCTCTCGCAGTGAAAGCACAAAGCGCATGCGCGCAGGTGCGCTGCCGCAGTGAGCGCGACGCTGGCAGTACCAGGGAGCGTAGTGAGATAAATGCCTGTAGCCCCCCTTCTTCCTGATCTCCCCTCTTCCGATGCGCGGCATCCGGACCATGCAATGCATCGACAGATTCGTGGCAACGTGGAGCAGCTGAATGCAGCCGTCGGACGCACGTTCGATGCAACCAATGAGCGGATGGCGGCTAGTCTGCTGACGCCGGCCAACGACAATGGGTGTCCTCGATCGGGCACCTATTGCTTAACGAAAGGGCTAAGGATGTAACTGCTGCACAAACACTGTTTGCAGTGCAAGGCGAGCCGCAAGACCGAGCGAGCTGACAACGCATATGCTGACGGTAAAGGCCGCGCAACGCCCATCGCAAGAAAGCTTTGCGCAGCTGGAAACGGTCAATCAACGCTTGGAGCATGAGCGCTCACAGGAGCAGCAACAGCGCGGTCCGTTATCGATCTTGTAAGGAAGATGACGGTCGAATTTGCCCTTCTGGAGCCGCAAATCATGCTGACAGCTAAATAATTTGCAAAATTGAGCTCATCTTCATAGTCGTTGCCAGGGTCAGATTGGACCTGACCCCAACTTGTCTCTGCCCCCCCTTGTTGAGGCTTTTTCTTGTTGACTTGACTTCCCCATTTTCCGATCACTTACTCAAATCAGCGATTACGGCAGAGATAATTCTAAAATCGCAGTACATCATTAATGGCGTCTCGCCTAGCCTTAGTTCTAGCTTCCATTAGTATTAACTCTCCACGAATTAGTTCAAATAGATCCAAACCAAATTCGCCTGGCACTTGAGCAATGATGTTCCAGACAGGAGACCTCAGCGGAAGTTTACTGACATCAACTGATTCCAGATCTATGGCCAGTGCCGAATTTTTTTCATCTCCGACTCGCTCCAATATGGGATTACCTTTGAATAACTTTTTCATAAATAAGACCAAAGCGAACACACTCGTTTTATTCAGCACATACGACCGCACGCCATCGTCACTAAATTGCACCTCCTTGAACATTAATTTATAAATTGATCTCCAAGTTTTTTTTGTAATCTTTCTGTTTTTTTCATTGCCGAACAAAGAACTCAATCCAGGTATTAAATAATCTTCTTCAACATGGTGAGGAGAAATTTCATAAAGCAAAGTTAATACATTTTCAGAAGTAACGCTGCCATCGTCAGACATCGACTTAATGTATGCCTTTCGCGTATTTTCATTTGCATCATTCACAAATCGCGCAACAAAGTATTCTTGGAACGAACGATGAACAAATGTGAGATCGAGTCCATCCTCGATTAATAGGCACACAACCTGTTTCGCGTCATCTATAAATTCATCAGATTTTACGGTCGGCATACCCGCAATAATTTTCGCTTTGTTAGCAAAATCCACTGCGGCTAATGAAGAAAATCGAATATTTTTATTTTTATAAGTTACCGCGCAGAAAGCCGAAAACAATCTGGCAAAGGCATAAAGATCGAGGCTACTTTTACGTTCTCGCCTATAGCCGGATTTCAATGCGTCGTGCTTTTGAAAAAGAGCAGTAAATGCCTGCTCGTAAAATGAAGCAAACTTAGTTGGTATGTCAGCTGAATCCCCATAAGTTAACAGCATTATCGATAACAGCAAGGGATTGGATAGAAAATACTGGTGTGACTCAAATAACCCGTTACGTAAGCTATAGATAAATCGCTGCTTTACTTCCACCTCACCCTCATACCTAATCTTCTCAACCAGCTCGCAAGCATCATCCATGCTGAGCGGTGCTATTTTGGCAGTGGTAAAATCGTCCCAGCCTTCCAATACCATATCAGGTCGAGACGAAATTATTATTCTGGAATTGCAATTAGAGGCCATCTTTTTAATGCTTTTTTCTAATTTTTTTCTGTATAAAGACGGCACTTCGTCGAAACCATCAAGTATAATTATGAGCAATCCGTCGGCTATTGACTTTGCTGCAAATTTTTTGTCTAGAGGAAACCCATGCTCTGCCATGAACCTCACAACAACTCCCTCTATGTCGCTATATTCGTCTTGACCAAGGCTTCTTAACTCAATAAATACAGGATACCCGCACCCGGTCTCTATTGAATTTAAAAGCAGGTGCCTCATGAAAATTGTTTTACCGGAGCCCCCTGTGCCGGTTATTATTGTTCTTTTTCCTGTTACCGCATCTAGCGTCGCGAGATCAGCTCTTGGGTAGTACTTATCGCGCCTCGTACTGATAGTTGAAGGCACGTAAAAATCGTCGAGGTATTGCGGCTCATCTCTTACGAAAAATGTTCTAGCCCTACAGTATTTCTTTATTAAAGCAGAGCAATACTCATTGTGTGCTTTACGAAAATCATATGAAATTGATTCGGTTAGAGATTTTCCAGCTACAGAAGCTATCTTTAACGCAACTGGTATTAGTCCGACAGACTTTTCTAGTGCTTTGTTAATATCCATTATTGACCTCCTGATTTTTCAGATAAATATCTTGAATTTTATCGCACACGACAACCTACCTAGGAAAAGATCGATCACCATAGCCAGGTATGTCCAGCCCTCATGCGTGCAGGTGAAAGTGCAATCGCTCGGCCAGGCCGGGTCTGGCTCAGTCACGCACCCTGCCGATCGAGCAGGTTGGCCGCGGCCTTGCACGGCGTTCCATCAAGCAGGTGCGGTTGCGACCATACCGCTTACTGCTCATGGGTACCTCAGAATTGGCATCTCCATGGCCTGGAGATGTCTGGAAACCATGGGGTTCAAGCGCTGCATCGATATAGCCAGTGATAGCGCTTCAGGCGTAGCGGTGCTGCTGAAGCCAACGGCGCACGATGCGCGCTCTTCGTTTCACGACGTTGCAGTTCGTCGGCAGGCAGCGCTGTGCCGGGCACGCCGTCAATGATGGCGATGGCCGAGCGCAGCCGGTGTTGTGATTGAAGGATTCCATCATCCAGTGCGCCAGCGCCAGCAACGAGCCGGTGTAGCGCCCCCCCCCGAGAAAGGGCAGAGAATCGTATGAAGACGTTGATCGCTGTGGCGCTGGCGTTTGCCATGTCCTTGCCGGCCGCTGCTCAGAACCAGCCGCCTGCTGTGCCCAAGACCACCTACATCCACGCAGGGCGCTTGCTGGCGGTTCCAGGACAGGCGCCGCGCGGGGCGTCGACGATCATCGTGCGCAACGACAAGATCGCCGAGGTTCGCGATGGCTTTGTCTCGCCGGAGGGCGGCGCGACGCTGATCGACCTGAAGGACCGGTTTGTCCTGCCCGGCTTGATCGACGCGCACGTGCACCTGCTCGGCATCGGCGGCGACCCGTTGAGCTCGCGGCTGAAGGCGCTCAGTGCCGAGCCAGCCGACGAGGTTCTCTACGGGGCGGGCAATGCCCACGCGACGTTGATGGCGGGGTTCACCACGGTGCGCGATCTGCATGACGATCCACACGGCATCCGCGCCTTGCGCGACGCGATCGAGCGCGGCGATGTCGACGGGCCGACGATCGTGAATGCCGGCGCCGCCATCTCCACGACCGGCGGCCACGGCGACCCCAGGAATGGGCTGGCCGAGCCCTATGCTCACGCCATCGCCGAGACTGCCGAGAATATTTGCGACGGCCCCGCCGATTGCACGCGTGCGGTACGGCGGCAGGTCGGGCTGGGCGCGCTGGTCATCAAGTTCGCCGCCACCGGTGGGGTGCTATCAGACGTCTCCGGTGGGCTGGGCCGCGCGTTCACCGCAGACGAAATGAAGGCGATCGTCGACACGGCGCATGGGCTTGGTCGCAAGGTGGCAGCGCACAGTCATGCTGTGGAAGGCACCAAGGGCGCGCTGGCCGCCGGGGCCGATTCCATCGAACACGGCAGCTTCCTGGACGAGGAGGCGATTGCGCTGTTCAAGCGCACCGGCGCCTATCTGGTGCCGACCGAAATGGCGTCCGTTACGGTGGTGGCGCAGGCGCGTGCCGGTGCGCTACCGGCGTCGGCCATCCCGAAGGCAGAAGCGGTTGCTGCGGCGATGGTCGACAGCCACCGCCGCGCGTTTCGCGCTGGCGTGAAGTTTGCGTTCGGCACCGACAGCGGGGTTTCGAAACACGGTGACAACGCCAAGGAGTTTGCGCTGCTGGTTGAGCAAGTGGGCATGAGTCCGGCACAAGCCATCCGCACCGCCACTGTCGCCGCTGCCGATCTGCTGGGCCAGTCCAACCGCATCGGTACGGTGGAGGCGGGCAAGGCCGCCGACATCATTGCCGTGTCAGCATCGCCGCTCGAGGACGTGCGGCGCCTGGAGCGGGTGGATTTTGTGATGCACGGCGGGCACGTGGTGAAGGGGAGCGGGGCACGTTGCCCGGCATCCTCGACGGCGTGCAGCGAATGATCGACGTCGTTGACGGGATCGCCTTGGTTTATCGAGAGTAGCCAGAGATATCTTGCGCATAACCTCACGGTCGCGCACATGAACGACACCACTGAGAAGAACGCTACCCGGATGGAGTCCCCCGTCGCTGCTGCACGTACGGGGGAGAGACAATGTGTGGAACTGACCGAGGCCCTTAACGCACTCAGCCCTACGCGCTGGCGTCGGCCGTTGACAATGCCGGCACGCTCATCGACTGCGCCAGAAGGGCACCGTATCGCTGCAAATGCTGCTGGAAGCGGCTGGCGTAATCCGGTCCCACCGCCGAAATCACGCTCTGCCGTGCAGCCAAGGCCGTACGCCATGCGCGCACACGCGGTAAGTCGTGGAAGATCGGCGCGGAGATGTCCGCCTGCAGCAGGTCGAAATAGCGCAGCAGCGGCGCGAACACCACATCGACCATGCCGAATGTGGGGCCGGCGAAGTAAGGACCTTCGCCCAGCACGTCCTCGATCTTTTGCAGCTTGCTGCGGAACGCGGCGCGCGCAGCGTCGGCGGTAGCCTGGTCGCTAGCGTTGAGGAACTGCCAGCCATCGGCAAAGGTGGGCGTTGCGAACTCGATCCAAGAACGCTGCTGCGCGCGTTGCAGCGGGTCGTTGGGATACAGGCTGGGTTTGCCGCTGATGTCGTTGAGGTAGTCGCAGATCACCACGCTTTCGAACACGGTGGCCACGCTACCGTCCGGCTGGCCGATGCGCAGCAGCGGCACCTTGCCGGTGGGCGACAGCGCCAGGAACCAGTCCGGCTTGGCCGACAGGTCGACGTTGATGCGCTCGAACGGCGCAGCGTTTTCCAGCAGCACGATCGCCGCGCGTTGCACGAAGGGACACAGCGGGTGGCTGATCAGGGTCAGGGAAGTAGACATGGGTTATCTGGGTCGCATTGAGAGGGGTGTTACAGGGGCGGCCGTGCGCAGGGCCATGGATTCGCACGTCATCCATGGCAGAAGGACGCGCAGGGCTACGCAGCGCGCGCAGACCGCCGTGCATGCAGCGGAATGGACGCCGGGCCTTGCGTGCGTGCCAGCGCGCAGGGCGCTTCGCCGGGCCTGCGCCCGCGCACCGGCCGGTTGCGCAGGCGGGCGGTCAACGCTGGCATTGCCGGCAGGAGCGGCGCTGCGCGCCCTCACTGCCGGTGCCGCAAGGACGGCGGCCATGGTCAGCCGTTGAGCAGGCGGCCGCCGTCGACCACGATCTCCGACCCCACCGTCCAGCGGGATTCGTCCGAGGCCAGGTACAGCACCGCCTTGGCGACTTCTTCCGGGGTGCCGAAGCGGCCCATCGGAATGGTGGCCGCGATGTCCTGGTTGACCTGCGCGCGGTAGGCATCGGGGATGCCGAGCTTGTCGTACAGCGGGGTTTCCACCGGGCCTGGGCTGACCGCGTTGAGGCGGATGCCGCGATCGAGCAACTCGCTCGACAAGGTCTTGGCCATGTTCAACAAGGCCGACTTGGTGGCACCGTACACCGACGAACGGGCCACGCCGGCGTGGGCGTTGACCGAGGTGTTGAGCACCACCGACGACGGGTTGGCTAACACCGGCAACAGCGCCTGCAGCAGAAAGTACGGGCCTTTGACGTTGATGGCGAAGGAGGCGTCGAAGGCCTGCTCGGTCCAGTCCTCGATCGGAAGCCAGACCGAGACGCCGGCATTGAGGAAGGCCACATCGAGCTGGCCGTAGTGTTCCGCGATGGCCCGCGCCAGTTCCTGCTGGGCGGCGACGCTGGCCGAATCGGCACGCAGCACCGGCACTTCGGAACCAAGAACGTTCTTGGCCTTGGTGATGGAGTCCGGGTTGACACCGGTGACGATGACGCGGGCGCCTTCGGCGAGGAACTGCCTGGCGGTTTCCAGACCAATACCACTGGTGCCGCCGGTGATAAGGGTGCGTTTGCCTGCTAGACGGGACATGCGTTGCTCCTGGTGAGGGAGGCCGACCACATTGGCGGGCCTTCGGTAAGCGCATCATTGCCCCATGCTTGATCTGCGATAAGATCCTGCGACCGCATAACTTTCATGCTTCCCACGCATGAGTCGAAGGCAGGCATGGACCGTTTTCTGTTGATGAACTGCTTTGCCCGCGCTGTGGAAACCGGCAGCTTTTCCGCAGCCGGGCGCGACCTGGGGCTGGGGCAGCCCAACGTCAGCCGCCACGTGGCGGCGCTGGAAGAGCATCTTCAAACGCGGCTGCTCAACCGCTCCACCCGCAAGCTGGTGCTCACCCCGGAGGGCGAGCGTTATTACGCGGAGGTGCGCCGCATCCTGGATGCGGTGGGCGAGTCTGAAATGTCGCTGCGCGATGACGTGCAGCCCTCCGGGTTGTTGCGGGTGGCCTGCCCTACGGCGCTGTCGCACACCTTCGTGTTGCCGCTGGTGCCGGCATTTTTGCAGCGGTTTCCGTCACTGGAGCTGGATCTGCAGATCAGCGACCGCTACGTCAATCTGCTCGACGAAGGCGCGGAGCTGGCGATCCGTATTGGTCATCTGGACAGCAGCGCATTGCGCGCACGGCGGATCGGCGCGTTTAAACGGGTGATGGTGGCCAGCCGTGCGTACCTGGGCAAGCGCGGAGTGCCGACCGTGCCCGACGACCTGCGCCACCACGACTGCGTGCTGTACACCTTGCTCGCCACCGGGACGAGCTGGCGTTTCAAGGACACCGATGTGCCGGTGTCGGGCAGGTTCCGGGTCAACTCGCCCGAAGCCACGCGCGCGGCGGTTACCGCCGGGCTTGGCATCGGCCAGGGCCCGACCTGGCTCTACGAAGACGGCCTGGCCTCGGGCGAGCTGCAGACCGTGCTGGACGACTTCGCCCCACCGCCGGCACCGATGCAGATCGTCTACGCCGCCAACCGGCTGGTGCCCAAGCGGGCGATTGTGTTCATGGATTTCATTGCAGAAGAATTCGCGAAGATTCCGCAGCTCAACACGGTTGGGTGATCGATCGGCACTGCAGGTGTGTCGCGCGAGATGTTTCATCGTCAGCGCGCGCTACGTACACACTGAAGTGGCTGCGGCGCAACGATTTTCATGGTGCCTGTTCAACCGGTGCAGGTAGGGATCCTTCCCTGCCCCAACGCGAAACCATTCCACCGAATCGGGCGTCTTGGGCAAACGCCGCTGTCGGCGATCCTTGCCGTATGTGCGGTTGCTGAAAAACAGCGTGGTGCCGCAGCGCGCGTCCTTCGCGTTCCCCGGCCTGCTCCTGGCCTGGGCGGCAAGTCTCATGCATCCGCGCCATTGATGGCCCACTGCGCCGCAAATGCGCGTTGGTAGGCCGGGCGCTGTTCGCCGCGGGTGACGTAGTCCTGCAGGTTGGGATAGCCGTCCAGCAGGCCGGTGAGCTTGATGCGGATTAGCACCGAGATCATGAGCAGGTCGCCGGCACTGAACTCGCCTTCCAGCCAGGGGTTGCTGCCCAGGTAGTCGCCCAGGTGCTGCAGGCGGCGCTGGATGCGCTTGTGCAGCAGCGGCAGGCGCTCTGCCATCCAGGGTTTGTCGGCTTCCAGCAGCAGGGCGTTGCCCAGCTCCAGCATGGGCGGCTCGACGGTGTTGAGTGCGGCAAACATCCAGGCGATGGCGCGCGCACGGGCGTTGTCGTCGTGCGGTAGCAGGCCGGGGTAGCGCTGGGCGATATGCAGCACGATGGCGCCGGTTTCGAACAGCGCCAGCTCGCCGTGCTCGAAGGTGGGGATCTGGCCGAACGGGTGGATGGCCAGGTGCGCGGGTTGCTTGAGCGCGCGGAACGGCAGCAGGCGTACTTCGTACGGTTGGCCCACTTCTTCCAGCGCCCAGCGCAGGCGGGTGTCGCGCACGAGGCCTTGGCCACCATCGGGCGAGCGCTCGAAGGCGGTGATGGTGATCGTCATGGTGGGCAGGCTCCCTGTGGTCGGCGGCTGAGGCCGTAGGGTACGCCTGCGCTGGGCCGGCGCCATGGGCGAGGCCGGCCCCTGCGTTGCCGGCCGGCGCGGCCTGCCCCCTCTGGCGAACGGGCCGCCTTGTTCGGGCCGTGCCTGGTTTATGCGTTGCCGGGCAGGGGCTGCCTGCTGCCTCTATTGAACACCCGCCTGCTGCTGCCGCGCATGCAAGCGGCCGCTGCCTGTGCGTGCGGCCCTGCCCGATGCGCCCGGTTTGCCGGACAGCCCCTGCATTCACTGCCACCGGGCGGCGCGCGCCTTGCGTGCCGGGTGCTGCGCTGCGCCGCCATTGCTGCCGACCACCGGCCCGAACCGGCCCGATTAGGCGTAAAGCGCCGGGTTCTTTGCGTAATCGGGCCGGTTGGGACGTTTTGCCACCCTCGTCTCACCTATTAGATATACCGTGCGTTCCGTCACATTTTAATGTGACGCATACCGCACTTATGGACCGGAAGAGGGAGCTGTCATGACCGATCACAGAATGGGGCTGCAGGCGCAGCCGATGGGCGCGCCGGGCAGTGCCGGCCGGGGCTGGGCCACGCTGTTGCCTGCGTTGGAAACCCCGTTTACCGACAACCGGCCGGTACGTTTGCCGCCGGCACCGGTGCCGCAGCCAAACAGCCCCAACCTCAAACGGCTGCTGCGCAAAGGCGCGCGCCGCTTGGTCAGGACACTGCCGTGGCGGCATCAGGACCGGCTGTATTTCCTGAATACCTTCGGGCGGCTGCCCAACCTGTACAACCCCACCTGCTTCAACGAGAAGGTGCTCTACCGCAAGTGCGTGCATGGCGATTACCCGCTGTACCGGCGGCTGGCAGACAAGTTTGCGGTGCGCCCGTATGTGGCGGCCAGGATCGGCGAGGCGCACCTGATCCCGCTGCTGCTGGACACCACCGACCCGCAGGAGCTGCTGCGCCTGCCGCAGTGGCGGCAGACCGTGATCAAGGCCAACCACGGCGCGGCGATGGTGGAGGTGGTGCGCGATGAGCCGGATGCGCAGCACAAGCGCCGCATCATCGAACGCTGCGACCAATGGCTGCGCACCGACTTCTCCGACAAGGTGCGCGAGATCCATTACCGCGATATTCCGCCGCGCATCCTGGTGGAGCAATACATCGGCGATGCGCAGCAGGTGCCGGTGGACTACAAGTTCCACATGTTCCGGCAGGCGGACGGCAGTTTTCAGTACGTGTTGCAGGTGATCTATGGGCGCTTCGATACGCCGAAGCTGGGCATGACCTTCTTTGTCGGCAACCTGCACGAGGCCTTCCACCGCATCCGCGACGACGGGCGCGCGCCCCCGTGCACGCCGGCGCTGCTGGAACAGGCGCTGGAGCTGAGCAAGCAGCTGGCAAGCGACTTCGATTACGTGCGGGTGGACTGGTACATCCAGCACGGGCAGGTCTATTTCGGCGAGCTGACCTTTACCCCCGGTGCGGGGCTGGTGACCGGCCTGGACCGCGGGCTGGACCGGATGATGGGCAATATGTGGGTGCAGCAGCGTGCACCGGCGGCAGCGTGCTTTGCCACGGACGGCATCCGCGTGCGGCTGCCGACGCGGTGAGGTGAGTACGGCCGCGGCACGCCGCGCGGCTGCGGGCTACGAAAAACGTCTAGCCGGACACCGCCGCACGGCGACCGGCCACACCGCGCCTGGGAGGTGTTCAGCCACGGCGGCACGCCGGTGGGCTTCGAGTACAACGTACAGGGCCGGGGCACGCTGCATTCGGTAATCGTGCTCTCCGACCGCATTGCGCCGGAGGCGGTGTTGAAGACCACGTTGTAGGGCGTGAGCCTGACTGACAACCCTTAAGTGGCGTCCCTGATCAATGGTAAAGTGGCTGCCACCTAATCATTAATTGGATAGTGCCGTGACGAATCTGGTCAAGCTGGCAACCGCACGCGCCCTGGTCGGCGCCAGTGCGGTCAGGCAGGCATCAGTCATCGGGGAAGCCGGTGCCTGGATCGTGCGGTTGCAGACCCATAACCAGACCCGTGTGCTGGCCACAAAGGCGAATGCGCCGCGCCGGTTTGGCAGCTTCGAAAGTGCGTTGAAGGTATTGCGCGAGATGGGCATGCCCTTGGACGTGCTTCACGTGGACGCTGCGCAGTGGGACGCAGAGGGCGGCAATGCGAAGCGCCGGCCTGACCGCTCCGAGGCGATGAAGGTCAAGGAGTTGGATGCACGCTATGCGGTGTCGCTACGCACCCAGACCGAGCATGCCCTGGCCGACCCCCGCCCCGCGCTCTCCAGCGCGCAGGCCAGGCAGCAGATGGAGACGCTTAAAACGCAACAACGTGCGGCGCTTGAGGCAGCCCTGGCTGCAAAGGGCACGCGTGCGTGAGCGTGGCCTGGAAGCAGAGCGCGCTGGATGCGCGCACCGCATTGCTCGCCTCAGCATTGGCGCGCGCGATCGAGATCTCCGACCCGCAGATTTATGTCGCCGCATGTGAACAGGACGACCGGATCGAAACCGAGGGCGACGCGCTGGATAGTGCCGCCACCTATCACTCTGGGCCACTGCCGGGAACGCGTTTGTACACCTGCCAGGACGGCAGATATCTCTTGATATACACACGCGACGGCGACGATGTGCTGATCCTTGCCCTCGTACCTGCGCGCTCTGATTGGAAGCCGACGTCGTCAGGCGATCAATAGATCCATGACGTGTCGATGCTACTGAGCTAGGGGCATACGCGACGGCGTAACGACATCGACAGCGCGCTACACCCCGCCCAGCGGCTGCAGGCACAACCAGATGGCATACCAGTGCGACAGCGCGCCGCCCAGCACGTGGGCGTGCCAGATGGCGCGGTTGTAGACCATCGCCTTGCGCACGTAGAACGCCACGCCCACGGTGTAGAACGCGCCGCCCGCCACGATGAGCCAGAGCACGGCGCTGTCCAGGCCGGCAATCATCTGGTTGATCACCACGATGCCGGCCCAGCCCAGCAGCAGGTAGATCGCCACCCAGAACCCCTTGGCGATACCGGGCAGGCACAGCTTGGCGACCACGCCGAACAAGGCCACGCACCAGACGCTCAAGATCATGGTCCAGCGCCAGGTGCCATCGAGCGCGACCAGGAAGAATGGTGTGTACGAGCCGGCAATCATCACGAAGATGCCGGCGTGGTCGAACTTGCGCAGCATCGGCTGGCGCTGCGGCGGGGCGAAGTTGTAGGCCGCCGAGCAGGCAAACATCACCAGCAGGCCCAGCGCATACACGCAGGTGGCCACCACCATGGTCTGGCTGGCGTGCGCACGCCACACCATCCAGGTGCCGCCAACAATGGCCAGGAACAGGCCGGCCGCATGCACGATCACATCGGCGCGGCGGGCGGCGGGGGTCTTGTAATGTGGGGGCGGGGCGGGAGCAGGTACGGACACGGAGCATCTTCGACGCGTAAGGGACGGCGTCGCTGCGCGAGGGGGGAACACAAGGATACGCGTTGGCGGCGACGATCAGGTCAGCGTTGTCGGACGGTGCACGCATGAATGCTTGCGTGCTACGCACCCCTGGCAGGCGGCCGCGCCAGGCTGGCACGCGCGTAGCACCCGTTGTGGGCGCTGAAGCGGCAGGCGCTCAGGCCTGCCGCCGCCACGATCACTTGCCGGTAGCGTAGAGCGTGTCGATGGCGCGCTTGTTGTCCGCACCCGAGGGGTGGCTCACTGCGCCTTCGCGCTCCAATTGCCCTTCCCACTCGCTCACCTGCGCCTTGAGTTCGCGCGCACAGCACTTGAGTTGGGACAGCGTGACTTCTGCCTCGTCCTCCCAGAACGCGGCGTCGACCGAGGTGCGGAACGTGCCGTCGGCATAGATCCACAGCGCGCGCCCGACGGTGCCGTCGTCGCCCTTGCGCTGGCCGAGCGCCTCGGCGTCGGCGGCACTACGGATGGTGCCGTGGATCTCAAAATCGGTGCGTTGCACGTTGGTGAATGTCACCTTCAGATGCGCGTGCAAACCTTCGGCATCCTTCAATTGATTGGTGACATCCTTGATATAGACATTCTGGGCCGTCGAGGCCTTGTTGCTGAAACGGTTGTCCTGCAAGAACTGGTCACTGACCATGCGCTGACTCCATAAGAGGAAGAGGTGTCCGCCGCCACGCGAGGGACATGCGCAGCGTAGGGATGCCGCACCCGGCGCCACCATCGGTGCAATGCCCATTTCCGCAGCCCGTTGCACCTAGGCGCTGCGCGTATGAAGCGATCAGCTACACGGGCTGACGGGCGTTGCTCCGGCGTCTCACTTTCTGAGACGCTGTTCTGTTTCCCTGCAATGCTTTGGATGCTGACCGCAATGGCCCATGTCCTGGCCCGCCGCACCGAAACCGCCGAACGCGCGCTGGCCACCACCGACGGCCGCCCCAGCCGCGACGGCGCACTGCTCACCGAGCGCCTGGAGCGCCGCTACCACGACCGCATCACCGGCAGCTTCACCATTCCCGGGCGCGAGGGAAGCTACGCGCCCATCCCCGACGATGTGCCCAGTGCGCTGGCCGATGCCCTGCACGCGCGCGGCATCAGCCAGCTCTACAGCCACCAGGCCGATGCGTGGGCGGCCACCCAGCGCGGCGAGCATGTGGCGATCGTGACGCCCACCGCTTCGGGCAAGTCGCTGTGCTACACGCTGCCGGTGGTGAGCGCGGCGATGACCAGCGGCGCCAAGGCGCTGTACCTGTTCCCGACCAAGGCGCTGGCGCAGGACCAGGTGGCCGAGCTGCTGGAGTTGAACCGCGCCGGCGAGTTGGGGGTGAAGGCCTTCACCTTCGACGGCGACACGCCCGGCGACGCGCGGCAGGCGATCCGGTTGCATGGCGACATCGTGGTGAGCAACCCGGACATGCTGCACCAGGCGATCCTGCCGCATCACACCAAGTGGGCGCAGTTCTTCGAGAACCTGCGCTATGTGGTGATCGACGAGATCCACACCTACCGCGGCGTGTTCGGCAGCCATGTCACCAACGTGCTGCGCCGGCTCAAGCGCATCTGCGCGTTCTATGGCGCCAGCCCGCAGTTCATCCTGTGCTCGGCCACCATCGGCAACCCGCATGCGCACGCGCAGGCCTTGATCGAAGAGCAGGTGCATGCCATCACCGAATCCGGCGCGCCCACCGGTGACAAGCATGTGTTGCTGTGGAACCCGCCGGTGGTCAATGCGGACCTGGGCCTGCGTGCGTCGGCGCGTTCGCAGAGCAACCGCATTGCGCGCATCGCGATCAAGAGCGGGCTGAAGACGCTGGTGTTCGCGCAGACGCGTTTGATGGTGGAAGTGCTGACCAAGTATCTGAAGGACATCTTCGACCACGACCCGCGCAAGCCGGCACGCATCCGCGCCTACCGCGGTGGCTACCTGCCCACCGAACGCCGCGAGGTGGAGCGTGCGATGCGCGCCGGCACCATCGACGGCATCATTTCCACCTCTGCGCTGGAGCTGGGCGTGGATATCGGTGCACTGGACGTAGTGATCCTCAATGGCTACCCCGGCAGCGTGGCGGCGACATGGCAGCGCTTCGGCCGCGCCGGGCGTCGCCAGCAACCGGCGCTGGGCGTGCTGGTGGCCAGTTCGCAACCGCTGGACCAGTACGTGGTGCGGCACCCGGATTTCTTCGCCGATGCCTCGCCCGAACATGCGCGCACTGCGCCGGACCAGCCGCTGATCCTGTTCGACCACATTCGTTGCGCGGCGTTCGAATTGCCGTTCATTGCCAGCGAGCCGTTCGGGCCGATCGACCCGCTGGTGTTTCTGGAAGCACTGGCCGAAAGCGAGGTGATCCACCAGGAAGGCGACCGCTGGGAATGGATCGCCGACAGCTACCCGGCCAACGCGGTGAGCCTGCGCTCGGTGGCCGACGGCAACTTCGTGGTAGTGGACAAGACCGACGGCAAGCAGCAGATCATCGCCGAGGTGGATTATTCCGCCGCTGCGCTCACCTTGTACGAAGGCGCCATCCACATGGTGCAGAGCACGCCGTACCAGGTGGAGCGGCTGGATTGGGAAGGCCGCAAGGCCTACGTGACGCGCACGCATGTGGACTACTACACCGACAGCATCGACTACACCAAATTGAAGGTGCTGGACCGCTTCGACGGTGGCGTGGCCGGGCGCGGCGATTCCCACCATGGCGAAGTGCATGTGGTGCGACGCGTGTCCGGCTACAAGAAGATCCGCTATTACACGCACGAAAACATCGGCTACGGGCCGGTGAACCTGCCCGACCAGGAATTGCACACCACCGCAGTGTGGTGGCAGTTGCCGCAGGCGACCTTAGGCAAGGCGTTCGCGTCCAAGCAGGATGCACTGGATGGATTTTTGGGCGCGGCTTACGCGTTGCACGTGGTGGCCACGGTGGCGGTGATGGCCGATGCGCGCGACCTGCAAAAGGCCGTGGGCAACGGAGACGGCGCGTGGTTTGCGGTGGCCGACCAGACCGGGCGCGGGCAGCTGCGCGGCGTGGAAGAAGGCGACGCGGCCACGGTGGAATTGCAGCAGGCGTTCGTGCCCACGGTGTACCTGTACGACAACTTCCCCGGTGGCGTTGGCCTGAGCGAGCCGCTGTGGCTGCGCCAGGCCGAGTTGCTGCAGCGCGCGGACGAGTTGGTGCGGCGTTGCGATTGCAGCGCCGGTTGCCCGGCCTGCGTGGGCCCGGTGCTGGCCGCGCACGAGGAAGGCAAGGGGGAATCGCCGAAGTCGCTGGCACTGACGGTGTTGGCGTTGTTGTTCGATCCCGATGCACCGCTGCGGCATGCCACGCAGATTGACGACGACCTGGCGCTGGACGTGCTTGCATGAGTGTGAGTGCGGACCGGCTGCGGTTGCTGCGCCGGCAGGCCGGGCATGCGGATGTGCGTGCGCCTGCGGCGGATGCTGAAGGCGATGCACTGCAAGCTGCAGTGGCATTAAATGCGAAGGAAGTGGAGGCCGCACTTGTCGCTGAGGTGACGCAGCCAGCCTCCGGCGCGGCCACGCAGGGCATGCCGCCTGCGCCCGGTGATGCTCCGGCCATCAGCGCAGAACGTCTGCGCCTGCTGCGCCGCCAGGTCGGCGGGCTGACGCCTGCATCGCGCAAGGACGATGCGGTGATGCCGACACGTGCGCAGCGGGCAGCGGTGTCCGGCACCGCGTCACCCGCTGCACGCTTGCCGTCGCGCGATACAGCCGCTACATCTCATGACGCCGCGGCGGCTGTCCCGCACGATGTGCGCACCGCACCGGCGCCCACGCGCCGCGCCTTGCAGTCACTCGCTACCGCACCGCCTGCGCGTGACGCATCGGTGTTTGCGTGGGTGGAGCACGATGTGCGCCACAAGCCGGCGTTGCCATCGGCTGCCGATGCCGATGCCATCACCGCGGTGGATACGGAGGTCGCACGCCATTGGCCAATGGCGCGTAGCGCAACGACACCACCGGCAACACCCATGGCGCCGGCACTGCCGCCGCAGCGACGCGCCGACATTGCCGGCCTGCGCAAGATGATCGGCCTGCGCGAGCGTGCGGTGTCGGCGCAGACACCCGTGCGCGCGCCATCGAACGACCGCCACCTGCCGGGAACCGAGATCGCCCCCGGCCTGCATCTGATCGAAGCGTTTCTGCCGCAGGCCATTCCGTGCGAGGCGCTCTCGCTGGCGTTCGCCAAACGCGACGATGCGGTCGACCCGCTGGACCTGCTGTTCTTCGACACCGAAACCACCGGCCTGGCCGGCGGCACCGGCACGCGCGCCTTCATGATCGGCGTGGCGCAGTGGTGCACCGATGCCATGCAAGGCAGCGGACTGCGCGTGCGCCAGCTGATGATGTCCACCATGGCCGCCGAAAGCGCCATGCTCGACCTGTTCCGCACCTGGCTGACACCGCGCACGGTGCTGTCCAGCTACAACGGCCGCTGCTATGACGCACCATTGCTGAAGACACGCTACCGCCTGGCGCGGCGCGGCGACCCGATTTCTGCGTTGGACCATGTGGACCTGTTGTTCCCCACCCGCCGCCGTTATCGCGGCACCTGGGAGAACTGCAAGCTGGCCACCATCGAGCGGCAGCTGCTGCGCGTGGTGCGCGAGGACGACCTGCCCGGCTCCGAAGCCCCGGCCGCCTGGCTGAGCTACCTGCGCGGCGGCAGCGCGCGCAACCTGCGCCGCGTGGCCGACCACAACCACCAGGACGTGGTGACGCTCTCGCTGCTGATGCAACGCCTGGTGGCGGTCGAGGCGCAGGACCGCGAGGTGATTCCGTTGATGGATGCGGTGTAGGCATCGATGCCACACCGCGATGAGGCACCGCTCTGCCTGCGTGCCGTGATCGAGCCGATGCAACGCCTGGGTGGTTGAGGCGCAGGACCGTGAAGTGATGTCGTTGATGGGCTCGATGCAGGCGTCCACGCGACGGCGCGCTGGGCTCTATCGCACGAGCTGCAATGTGCCGCGCGCTGTGCCATGCCGTTGCATGGCCGCATCGAAGACGATGGGGTCGGCATCCAGGTGGGTCGTGCCGCTGCAACCGGTGCACTCCGAACACATGGCCGCGCTCGCGAAGCCGAGCACGTTGTCAGTGCGATAGGCGCCCTGTTGTCATATCCATGTGCTGTGATCGGCGTGCGCTTGGCGGCGTGCACGTCGAGTGTGCACAGCGGCCGTGTGCACGTGATCGCCACCTGCAATGCCGGACCGCCGCCTGCAGTGCGGAAGGATGCGCGCACGACAATCCCGTGGCGGTGCTGTGCAAGCCGCTCCACACAGCATCGCCCGCAGGCAGACGTACCGCGCGCAACACCGCTTTTTGCATAACCCGTGGATTTGCCCCAAGAATCAGGACTGCGCATGCCGTCACTCATGGACACCCGCCTCAGCCGCCGTCGCCTGATGGCAGCCGCTGCCGGCACCGCGGCATTGGCAACCGCCGTGCCCGCATTGGCCAAGACTTCGTCACCGCCGGATGTGGGCCGCAAATTCCTGCGTAACAGACGGCCGATGCCGTTTGCCGGCAATACCTTCCTGGGGCATCTGGCGCAGCAGGGCGATGGCTATGACAGCTTCAACCGCGTGCTGGACATCTACCGCGAGCTGCCCGCGCACCGCTTCGCCAACAAGTTTGCGTTGCTGCCGCCGAGCAGTTATCACGTGACCTTGCTGGGCGGCGTCAACGAGATCGACCGCGCGCGCGGGCCCTGGCCGGGTGATATGGGTCGCGACATGGCGCTGAGCGAGGTCAATGCGGCGTTTCTGTCACGGCTGGCGCAACGCACCGCCGCGCCGCTGGGTGCGTGCAGCTTTGTGGTCAACCCGGCAACGGCAAAGACCGGCGCCAACGATAACCTGCTCATCCCGCTGCACCCTGCGGACGCGCACACCGCGCAACGGTTGGAGACCGCGCGCCAGGCGTTGATGACCCTGACCCGGCTGCAGCGCCCGGACTACACCAACTTCCAGTTCCATATCTCGCTCGCCTACCTGTGCGAGACGCTCGATGCCGCGGAGCAAGCGGACTACCGTGCTGCAGTGGGCGACTGGCTCAAGCGACTCGCGGCAGCCGGCCCGATCACCGTCCCGCACTTCCATTTCTGTACGTTTGCCGACATGGATGCATTCCGGACGGTGCGGGAAGTTTGATGCGCGGCATGCAGCGATGCCGTTTAGCCCCTCTCCCACCGGGAGAGGAGTTGGGGTGAGGGTGCGCAATCTCGCTTGTCTACAGTGGCCAACATTCTCGATCCAAGCACGTCCGTCGACGTATTGCGGTGTGGGAGCTGCGGTGCTTCCCCGCCCCGCCCCCACTCCGCGCTGGCAGCACAGGCACTCCAACGCACGCGCACAGGTTGATGATGCACATGATCGATCACGTGCCGACGCTGGCAGACACCACATACGGTGTTGCACTAGATGCCCTCATCCGCCTCCGACACCTCGGTGGCCATCTGCCACGCAGCAAACTCCTGCTCGAAGTCGCCCAGCGTCAGCAGCCCCATGCAGGCATGCGCGCCGATCGGCAGCGGCTGGCCAGCGGCAAGTTTGCGAACCAGCAACACCGCCGCGAAGCACGGAATTTCCGGCCCATGCAGCATGGGCGCGGTGAGGTCCCATTGCAGCTGCAGTGGCCGCGCAGCACCCTGCGCGGCCGTGGCCTGTCCGGTACCGCGCAGCTCCACGCGCATGCCGCCCAGGTCGGTGCCGAAGCGGTCGAACCAACGCGCGGCGTGCGCGAACACCTCGGCCAGGCGCTGCATCGGCAACGGCAGGCCGCAGCGGCGTAACCATGCGACAACAGCCAGACAGCGCTGCAGGAACGCCACTTCCAGCGCCGCACGGAATTGCACGGTCTGCACGCCGGGATAGCGCTGCGGCAACAGCTCGTGATCGGGCACGTCGCAAGGCGAGGCCAGGCGTGGGGCGAGCTGGGCGAACTGCACGCGCGTGGGCCGTGCCCACCCCACCACCTGCTGCCAGCGACCAGCCTGCCACCAGTGGAAAGGCGTGCCGCAGTACGACAGCACCGCACGCACCGTGGCCAGGCCCAACGGCGTGCCCTGCGCGGGCGCGATGACCATGCGGATCTCCTGCAGCGCCGAAAAGCGCGGCAGCAGTGCGTCGATCACAGCGCTGGACAGTGCCGGCAAGGTGCTGGCCCCGCTGATCGCCACGCGCTGCGCCTGGCGTGCAGTGGCGTCCATCGCGCCGGCGAAGTCACGCACGAACGCACGGCCGTCGGCCAGATCGATGTAATGCATGCCGGCCTGCAGGCAGCTGCGCGCCACCGCGTAGTCCTGGCCCTGGAACGGGCCGGCGGTGTGCACCACCGCATCGGCGCCGGTGGCGGCCAGTTGCGCGGCAAAGTCGTGCGCATCGATATCCAGGCGGCAGGTAGAGATGCTGCCGGGTGCGATACCCGGCCACTTGGTCGCCACATCGCCCGGATGCCGCCCGGCCGCAATCACATGGATCTGCGCCGTTGCCGCCAGCGCACGCACGATGCGTGCACCGAAGTGGCCGAAGCCGCCCAACACCACTACCCGATACGTCATCGCCTGCTCGCCGTCTGTGTCTATACACAGTATCGGCGAGCGCACCGTGTTACATGCACCTGCATCTGCACGCGCGGCGCGGCGCAGTGCAGCTAACCGGCGATGCGCGTCGCGCGGCCGCTTCTCAATGCTTCGCGTAACACCTTCAAGGCTTGCCGCGTCGCCAGCCTGGAAGCACCGGCCTGCTTGCTCGCCAACACGGCCTGCTGTTGCGCCAGGGCATGTTGCTGCTGCGCCAACGCCTGCAATGCATCGGGCGTGGCAGCGTGCTGCGCTGAGCTGGATGCAGCCGCCGATGCTGTGCTGGTCGAAGCCTGCAGCTGGCGCGGTTCGGCTTGTGCAGACAACTGCGCGGCAAGTGCGGCTTGCCGCTCGCTCAAGGCCTGCTGGCGTGCGGCCACTCTGGCCTGTGCGTCGGCCAATTGCTGGCTGCGCAGATGCGCCACGCCCAGCTGATGCAGCAGGGTTGGATCGCGGACCAGGTATTGCTTCCCATCGGCCCGAAACCACAGCACGCGCGCGCCGTTGCCTGCGTAGCGACGCGCCGTCTGCAGATCATCAGGCGTGCCGTGCATCACTTGGCGATCGCCGTGCACCAGCACGTAGGCGTCGCCTTCGGACGGGATGCTTGCGGTCGCGTTACCGCAGGATCTGTTCACGCTTGCAGGCAGGCGTGCGGGTGCTGCTGGTGCAACCGGTGCCGGGGGTGCATTCGGCGTTGTCGGCGCAGGTGCAGCTGGCAACGCGCGTACTGCACTAACCGCAGGCGTTGCTGATGCAGCTGCACGTGCAGGCCACACGGATGCGACCGGCGCGACTGGAGACAATGCCGGCGCGCGCAATGCAGAAACACCAGGCCAGGCCTGCGCGAAGGTCATATCAGGTGCTGCCGGTGCAGTCGTTGCGCTGCCCACAGGCGAAACACGCGCGATGGAGGCAACCGGCATCATCGCCGCACTGGCGGGAGCCGCCAGCGACGGCGCAGCAAGGGAGGTGTGCACCAGGGCAACCGCAGGCGCCGCAGACGCGCTTGCGATCGCGGCGGGGCCGGTAACTGCAGCAAGCGCCAGCAACAACGCCGAACGCAGGCACAGCACTGGAACAGTGGTCTGGATCATATGAGATCTCCACGAAAGGCACAGGTCGATTGGTGCCGCCTGCGCAAGACGCGCCGACGGGGGGGAAACAGCGATCACGCGGCCACGGCGTTGCCGACGCTGCAGGCGTCGTTGCGCGGGAGTGCGGGCTGTGGCGGGCCCATGGTGGTGCGGTTGCTGCCTTGCCCGACGGTGTCGGCGCATCGCACCGGCCGGTGCTGGCGTCAACGTGCTGACTGCGGCCGCCTGTCTACCGGCCGTGCACGGCCGGAACTGGAGCGTGGCTGCACGCCACGCGTTGCCGCTGTGTAGCTACCAGAGACCCGTGCCGAGGTGACGCGTGGTCTGCAGCGACCCCACAACAGTTGGCTCTTTAATGCTCGGTCACTGTACCTCTTCGCCACCCGCAGCGGCCGGCAAGACGCTGCGAGCGGCCGTCAGCCGATGCAGATGGTGCGCTCGGCAGAGCGCTACGCCCGGAGCCGGAGCGGGCACGTGGTCCATGCTGACGCCGGGCACCGGCCACACCTGCCTGACCGTGAGCGCGGTGGCCTGGTTCATGACTCCTGGTTGTCCTGCGCCTGTTCTGCCTCTGCTTGCGCTTGTTCGGCGTCCGCCTGCGCTTGCGCCATCTCGCGTTGCGCTTGCGCGGCTTCCCGTTGCCCGCGCGCAGCCTCGGCGCGGGCCTGACGTGCGGCCTGTTTGCCCATCTCGGCCTGCTGCCGGGACACCTCAGCCGCCTGTCGCACCGCAGCGGCGTACGCGTATTGCGCCTGGCGATGCTGCTGCGCCATGTCGCGGATCTGCTGCTCGGCTTCGCGCGCCTGCTGTTGCGCGTCCTGTTTGGCCTGCGCCAGCTCCGGGCCCAACGCCGCCAGTTGCTCGCGCGCTTCCTGCAAGGCGTCCTGTGCTTCCTGCATCCGGTCCTGCTGCAGTTCAAGGTCGTGGTTGTTGGCAGCGAGCGCATCGTGCACGGCGGCTTGCGCGTCACGGGTGGCATCGCGCCGGATCTGGTCCAGGTCGAGATTCCAGCCGCTTTGGGTTGGGTCTGCGTCCTCGTCGTGGAGCGGCTCGGCGCCCAGCACATCGGCAATCACACCGTGCGCAGCGGGGGCGGCGGCTTCCGCAGGCAGTGCCGACGCGGGCAACGCATCCATGGGCGCGGTAGCGTCTGCGGCACTGCTGGCAGGCGCGCTTGCCGCGGTGGGCGCTACCGGGGCAGTCACCACCACCGGCCGCATGCGTGGGGACGTCGCCGGCACCGGCATGGCCACCAGACGCAATGGCAGCACACCGCAGACGGCCACCGCGGCCAGGATCATCGCAGCAGCCAGCCGCGGAAACGCGCGGGTGTCCTGCAACATCGACAACCTGCGTTTCAGACTGAGGAACGATGGCGAAGCGCTCGCCACGCCACCGCGTGGACGCGCCGCAACGCCCAGTTGCAGCAGCAGGCGGCCGTATTCGTGGCGGCAATGGCGGTGCCCGGCGACCACGGCCGCATCGCAGGCGGCTTCGCGGGCAATGGCATATTCGCGCGCGGCCAGATGCACCAGCGGGTGGAAGAAGAACAGGTACTGCGCCAACGCCGGCAGCAGGCCCCACCACAGGTCGCGGCGGCGCAGATGGATCAACTCGTGGGTCAGCGCCATATCCAGATCGTCGTCGGCCATGTGCGGCAGGCGTGCGGCAGGCAACAGCAACACCGGTCGCCACGGGCCGATCAACTGCGGCGAATCGATCTGCGACGACAGCCGCAGGGCCGGCGGGTGCGACAAGCCATGCGCTTCAGAAGCCATCTGCAACGCCTGCACCAAGGCGCGGTCGGTGCACGGCTGCGCCGCACGTACCAACGCACGGCTGCGCAGATACGCGCGCGCCGTGCCGGCGGCCAGCACCAGCACCCCCGCCGCCCACAGCGCCAGCACCGCCACGGCGAATGGCGACCAGGCGCCAACCTGCATTGCCTGCGCGGTGGCGCCGGCATGCGCGGCCGTGGATGCCGCGGCGGCGGCGTTTGCCATCGGCGCCAGGCTGCCGGACGAGCCCAGCGCAGTGGTCACGCCATGCGCCGGCAGCACCGGCAGCTGCACCGGGTTGCTCCACACCAGGCCGACCACCGCCTGCACGCCCACCAACCACCACAGCCAGGTTTGCGTGGCCGCCGGCAAGCGGCGCACGCCGCGGCACAACGCCCATACCACCAGCACCAGCACCGCGGTCTGCACGCTGGTGGCGCCAAGCTTCCATAACACCGCTTCGATCAGGGGCGACATGACTCAATCCTCCTTGCGCTGCGATTGCAGCTTGGCGACCAACGCTTCGAGTTCGGCCAGTTCGCTATCGCTGACTTCGGCGCGCTGCGACATCCACGCCACGAATGGCGACACCGAGCCCTGCAAAGTCTTCTCGACGAACTGCCCCACAGCCCCGCGCACCACATCGTCCTGGCCGGCGGTGGCGCTGTAGCGGTACATGCCGTCTACCTGCTTGCGGCGCAGAAAGCCCTTGGCACGCAGCCGCTCCATCATGGTCAGCACGGTAGAGCGCGCCAACCCGCGCGGCTCGCCGAACGCGGCCGCCACTTCGCCCACGCTGGCGTGCCGCTGTTCTTCGATGTATTGCAGCAGGGCCAGCTCCTGGTCCCCGATGGTCTTGCCGCGCATGCCGCTCTCCCTGACTACAGTTGTCGCTACCGTAGAGGTGACTACAGCTGTCGTCAATAGGTCGGATGGCAGGGGGCCAGGCGGGCGCCGGCTGTGCTGTGGAGGGATCAGGCAGCAGCCATGAGCGCCCAGGGAACGCCGGGGGGCTTGGGCAACAGGTGGCCTTCATCGCCTGAGCACTATTGCGTTCGAGCCCTGCGTGCACGCCGGGCATCTACGGTCCGGTCGTCATGCTGACCGGACATGGCCCCTGTGTTCGATGCCATCCTGATTGAACGACGGGGTAGCGTGGGGCTACCTTGCATGACCAGCCCTCGAGCGGGCCGCGCCTGTCGCGTTCTCTCTGACGCATTGTCAGAACTGTCTATCCAGAAGTGCCCGCATGAACTGCGCCGCATGCCCCCTGGTTTCACGACCCAAGGCGTTGGAGGCGGTCAGGCGCTCCCAAACGTCTGGATGCCGATCGTGCAGAACGCTGTCTATCACCGCAAAAGCCTCTTCCTTGCTTTTGCCAGACGCCTTGAGTTCATCGATCTGCGTACGGAAGGTGTCCCAGTCGGCACCCGTTGGCACCCGCAGGTTTCGATCGCGGCCTGCCATCGCTGCGCGAGCCTCCGCTTCGTCATTCAACAGGTCACGAATCACTTCCGGCGCAGACCTTACCGGCCATGCCGCCGTTCCCAGATAGGAGAGCACCTTGGCATCGTGTTCTTCCAGGCCACGCAACAAGGCAGTTGCCTCCTTCCGCACCGCGCGCCATTCACCCTGCCCTGGCAGGCGACCAGAGGCCGCCATCTGATGGAGTCGAAGCAACGCCGCGTGCACCTGGCTTGCGCCCTGGTGCCCCGCGACACGCTCCCGAATGACGCTGCTCTCCAGGTAATCGACGATGACACGCTCGGCAGCAAGGTCGTCCATGCCCTGCGCGCGAGGCTGCAGCCAGTGAACGGCGGCATCCTGTGCCGCGGCTGCAGGCAGGCTCTGGATGATAGGCGTCATGACCAAGACCATCGGTAAAGGGATCTTGGTGAGACCTGCAAACAAGGCCTCGTCTTCAGAGCCAACCGCGCAGAACAGCATCCCGCGATAGCCACCTCGATTGGCGGGGTCACCCGGGTCTGGGTAGAAGCCGCCATTGGCAACCGCGGCCGCAAACCTCGTCAGTGGCAACCCCGCGTTTTCGGCAGTTGCCGTCACCGCTCAGCCCCTATGGCCGTCTCGATCATTTCGGCTAGCGTCGTCCGTGTCTGCAGGCCGAAGAGCTGCTGCGTGACCTTTCCATCCTTTATCACCACAAACGCGGGCACGCCCCTGACACCATGAGCCTGGGCGATCTCCGGGCTTTGGTCGATATCAACCGAAACAAATGTCATCTCATCGGCATATTCGCCGGCAATGCTCTCTATGACCGGGGCAACCGTTTTGCACGGGCCACACCAACCTGCGGAAAACTTCAGTAACACGGGCACGTTGGATCTGATCACATCCTGAGCAAAGTCCAAGTCGGCAGCGTTGCGAAACGTCATTGAAACCCCTGAAAAAGTGGATGCCGCAGTGAGTGAGGTGGCGGCCAGGCGCCTGTGACGCGCTCCAGCCAGCGCATGTGAGCAGCCCGACCGGCCCACGGCCAGACGCGCTGGTCCAGCCCCGCCCTGCGACACGCATTCCAACTGCTCTCGCATGGTGTCACCGCGCAGATTCCGGGTCTTGGACATAAACATCGGTAGCAGGACAGGGACGTTGCTCACCCGTTGCTGTGCGACCTCAGGACGCCGATCAGGATGTCGCTGCACCGGGTCCCCAAACGATACCTGTACGAAGGCGGATCGGGCGTTTTCTGCGCGACGCCCGTTAACTTCGCGCTTCCCTTGCGCCCTACCCCGCCGAAGCGCAACGTGCTTGCAAAGCACGTAACATGCAGCCCCCCGCGACGACCCGAAGCACCCATGCTCACCAGCCGTGACCTAGCCATTCTCAACATCATGCAGTTGGACAGTGATACGCCGTTGGCTGAGCTGGGCGAGGCCGTGCACCTTTCGCCATCGGCATGTTCTCGTCGCCTGACCCAGCTGCGGGATGCGGGGTATATCAAGGGAAACGTCGCCGTGCTTGACCGTCTCAAACTCGGGCTGCCGACAACGATTTTCGTGATGATCGGGACAAGTCAGCACACCGATGAATGGACCGAGAAGTTTCATGCCGCCTTGGCGGAGATACCTGAAATTGTTGATGCGTATCGACTGACCGGCAACGTCGACTATATTCTCAAGATCGTGTTGCCCGCAGTCGAAGACTACGACCGGGTCTACAAGACGCTTATCCGCAAGGTCGATATGACACGGGTAAGCGCCTATATCTCGATGGAGACGGTGAAGTCTTCGCAAACGCTGCCGCTGGTCGCCATCAAAACCAAGGGCGACCGATAGCATCCATCGCTTTCCTCCTATCGAGCAAGAGTGATCGACCTGGAATGGAATGCCTCAAGGGCGTCACGGTGAGCGATGCTGATGACAAGTGCGTCCGGCAGTTTTTCATCCAGAAGCGCGTAGAGACGCGTCTCATTGGCGGGGTCGAGTGCGCTTGTCGCTTCGTCCAGTAACACGACCTCCGGTGCATGCAGGAACACGCGCGCAAAGGCCAGCCGCTGCTGCTCGCCCGGCGAAAGTTGCTGCTGCCAGACAGCGGTGGTGTCGAGCTTTTCCGTGAGGCCCTCAAGGTGTACCCAGCGCAGTACCTGCCTGCACTGTTCATGCGAAAAGGTCCCATGAGGCGCGGGATAAGACAGGGCGTCGATCAGCGTGCCGGTGGGGACGTAACTTTTCTGCGGCAGAAACAGCGTGCGCGCGCGCGTTTGCGCGTTGAAGGACACGCTGCCTGATCCGTGCGGCCACAGCCCTGCGATGGCGCGCATCATCATGCTTTTGCCAACGCCGGACTCCCCGCGCACCAGCCAGCGTTCGCCTGCGCGGAAAACCAGGTCACCTGGAGCTGCCAACGCACTTCCATCGGGCCTGGCAAGTTGCAATCCCGAGGTCTCCAGCAAGGGACCGTTGGCGTCAGACTGCCGCTCCGTCAGCACGATGCCGCGCACTTCCGGCTTGCCAAGTTCGACATCGAAGGCACCGAGTCGCTTCACGGCAGAGGCCCAGATGAAGAAACTACCGCTTTGCATCTGCCTGGCGAACCACGAAAGCGCAATGGCGATTGCCATCACGGCGGCGCTGATCTGGGTGAACTTTCCGTAGTCTATTTCGCCGCGCATGTACTGGCTGTAGCCGGGAATATTCATCCCCAAGCCCACCAACCGCTGGTAGAACATGACGACAAGCATCATTGCTGCCGTCGCAATCATGATGGACCGCCAGTTGAGGACAATCCGGTCAAATAATCCGTTGAGGCGGACCGCTTCAGCCCGAGCGCCATCGTAAAGCGCAACTTGCTCGGCATTCATCCGGATGTTGGCCATTGCAAAACGATAATCCGCCTCCTTGCGCTGGCGGTCGATGTTCAGCCTCACCAACGGGCGGCCGACTGCAATCATCGTGGCCAGAAAGCCGAGCAGAATGATCCAGGTGGACCAGAAGATGCCGTTGGGCAATGAAAGAGACGTTGCCTTCCATGTCAGTCTGAGGGCGCCCCCAAGACCCCACAAGACGGTGCTGTACGCAATCACCCGCGTGATCTGGTACGCAACGTCGGAGAACAGCGCCAGCGTCTGATCGACCATCAGAAAAACATCTTCGGAGATCCGCTGATCCGGGTTGTCGACGGAGCCATCTCGCTCCATCCGGTAATAGTTGTACTGCGATAACCAGCGATCGGCAAAGTGCCGAGTCAGCCAGATGCGCCAGTCGATCTCGATCCACATGCGCAAATAGCTTTGGGAAATGTCGAGAAGGACTGTCCCCAACGTGATGACCAGCAAGACCAGTGCCGTGGATTGAAGTTTGGTGAGGTCCTTGGCGACAAGGGCATTTGTTAGAACCCCGGAGCGATCATTCAGGAACACGGCGGCCTTGGCCTGAAGTAGCAGGGAGCCGACGAAAAGTGCAAGCAACACCCACGCTTTGGTGGAGGCACGCGTACGCCAGAACGGTGCCACGAGTTTTGCGAAGGCAATCAGCAGGTGGCGATTGCCCCCGGCCCCCTGGGCGCTAGCAGCGCCTGGCGAGATCTGGCCGCTCATGCCAGCACCTGCGAGGCTGCAGTCAGGCGAACCGACCTGGAATGGAATGCCTCAAGGGCGTCACGGTGAGCGATGCTGATGACAAGTGCGTCCGGCAGTTTCTTATCCAGAAGCGCGTAGAGACGCGTTTCATTGGCGGGGTCGAGCGCGCTTGTCGCTTCGTCCAGTAACACGACCTCCGGTGCATGCAGGAACACGCGCGCGAAGGCCAGCCGCTGCTGCTCACCGGGAGAAAGTTGCTGCTGCCAGACAGCGGTGGTGTCGAGCTTCTCCGTAAGGCCCTCAAGGTGCACCCAGCGCAGTACCTGCCTGCACTGTTCATGCGTAAAGCTTCCATGAGGCGCGGGATAAGACAGGGCGTCGATCAGCGTGCCGGTGGGGACGTAACTTTTCTGCGGCAGAAACAGCGTGCGCGCGCGCGTTTGCGCGTTGAAGGACACGCTGCCTGATCCGTGCGGCCACAGCCCTGCGATGGCGCGCATCATCATGCTTTTGCCAACGCCGGACTCCCCGCGCACCAGCCAGCGCTCACCCGCGCGAAAGGCAAGGTCGCCCGGTGCTGCCAGTGCAGTGCCGTCGGGCCTGGCTAGCTGCAATCCCGAGGTCTCCAGCAACGGGCCACCGATGACGGACTCCCGCTCCGTCAATGCGATGCCGCGCGCTTCCGGTTTGCCAAGTTCGATGTCGAAGGCATCGAGCCGGTGCACGGCAGACGCCCAACGATAATATTCACCCGATGCGGCCAGGTTCAGCAGGGTCGTAAAACCATTGATGACCATCATGAACGCGAATCCCACGACATACAGATTCGCAAAACTCAGGCTGCCGTTTAAATAAGCCTGTATGCCCACCAGCGGCATGCTCAACACGAGTAACGATTGAAAGCCGGACTGGAAACCGACAAGGCGAACCTGGAAACGAATAATGCGGTGCCAGTTGTCTGCGATGGGGGCCAACAGACGCGATGTCCGCTGCAGCTCCGCGCCTTCGCCGCGATATAGCGCGATTTGCTCAGCGTTCGAGCGCATCGCCGCCAGGGCGAATCGCAAGTCTGCATCCTTGCGCTGCTGCGCCACGCTCAGCCCTACAAGAGGCCGACCAATGGCAAAGCCCAATGCGGTCACCACGATCGATATCACCAAGGCGAGCAGGAACGTGCCGCCCGGAACGACCCACGAGACGCCCAGGAACCGCAGATCCAGCGCCCCACCCAAGGAGAGAAGGACCGTGGCATAGCCCACCAGTCTCATCAGGTCCTGGCCCACAGTGGTGAACAGCAGTGTCGAGTGGTCGACGAGCTGGTAGGTATCGTCTGCAATCCGCTGGTCGGGATTGTCGGCCCCGCCTTGGCGCTCCATCCGATAGAAGTTGGCGTTGTCCAACCAGCGGCTCTGAAACCGGCCGACCAGCCACTTGCGCCAATCGATCATGATGGACTGGCGCAGCCATTCGAACAGCACGAAGTTGGCTGTCATGATGCAGACGAACAGGAAGTAGTGGCCCGCAACGCGAAGTATTTCCTGCTCATTGCGACTGACGAACTGTCCCGATAGTTCGCCATTCAACTTTGTAATCTGAACGCCGAGGGTCGCCTCGACAGCCATGCTCGCAAGAATGAACATGACCGCGACCCAGGCTTTGCGTGATGACTGCATTGTCCAAAACGGCGCCATGACGCGCCGCATGGCGCTGCCTATGCTGCGTTGTTTCGCATGGTGGTCAGGCGTTTCATCGGCTACTGCGGTGGTTTCATCGGGGTTAACTTCGGACGTCACCGGTTAATTTCGCCTTTTACTATCTATCTCAAATCAGCCCGACTTGGTGGTGAGTGAGCTGCGAGAATTAAAGTGATTCATTGAAATTGCGGGCTCAACTGTAGATGAGCAGATTTGCTTTATCAATGCCCGGCTCGGTTAAAAAATGGGTGGGTCCTTTATCTGCATTTTTGATTCGAAATTGGCTGGATAATGCGCAGCCGTTTGCGTGGCGACCAGAAAAACCGGCTGCGTTTGCAAGCCGTTGCCGCAATTAAGGAGTGCGCGCGCAATGCCGTACGCGGCGGGTCATCGGGGTGAGAGGGCGATTGGTCCACTGCCTCGGGGTAGCCCGATCTCCAGCGCAGGCATCTGGGGCGTGGGCCGAACGATCGACGCTTTCAGGGTCGCTGCTGCGCTCGCAGGCCCCGACCTCCCTGCAGCAGGGCGTTGGAGGCCGGAGAGACACACTGTGCGCAGGAAGCGGAGCGACGTGCGTTCATCGGCACGCCTACCCCTTCAACACCAGCGACCCCTCCGGGTATCTGTCGCACATGAAGTCCACGAAGGCGCGCACCTTGGGCGCCGCCAGCCGCCTGGAGGTGTGCAGCACCCACAGTGCGGGTTCGGCATTGGCGATCGTGCCCCACTGGATCAACTCGCCGCGCGCCAGTTGCTCCCATGCGATCGACTGCGGGAGCAGCGCCACGCCGCCGCCGGCGATGGCGGCGTCGCGGACCATCAGGAACGAGGAAAGCCGCATCCGCGGAATCGGCTCGAGGACCAGGCGCCCGCCATCCAGCGTCCAGGTGGTGGGCTCGAAGCTCGACATCACCACGCTTGCCACCTGATGCACCGCATCGCCTGACGGCATCGCGATGGACGGTGCGGCCACCACCACCAGACGGTCCCTGGCAAAGCACCGGCCGACCAGGTTGCTGTCCGGGCTGGGGTTGATCCGGATGGCCGCATCGAATTGCTCTTCCACCAGATCGACCGTGCGGTCTTCGGCCACCACCTCCAGCGTGATCTCCGGATAGGCCGCGCAGAAGTCCGCACCGATGCGCCCCATCGCCAGTTGCGAGAACAGCACGGGCGCGGCCACGCGCAGACGTCCGCGGGGGACGGCGCTGCCCTCGCGCGCAGCGGCCAATGCCTCGGCCAGTTCGAGCAGCGGCAGTTCCGTGCGCTCCATCAGCAGCTGGCCGGCGTCGGTAAGCCTGAGGCCACGCGCGCTGCGCTCCACCAGCCGCACGCCCAGCTGGTGCTCAAGCTCGGCAATGCGCCGCGACAGGGTCGCCTTCGACCGGCCACTGGCGCGGCTGGCCTTGCCCAAGCCCTGGTTGGCGGCCACCAGCGAGAAGTCGGTCAGTGCATTGAGGTCCATGGTGTTCCAGCTTTGAGACGCGGTGTCTACATCGTGGCGTCTTCGTCTTGGAACCGCAACGGCATAAGGTCTGTTCACCGCCACTCACCCCGAGCAATTGCCATGAACACCACAACCCAACGCGCTGTCCTGATCCGGGCCTACGGTGGCGCCGATGCCGCCGAGCTCGCCACCGTCCCCACACCGCAGGCAGCACAGGGCCAGGTGCTGGTGCGCGTGCACGCCGCCGGCGTGAACGGCATCGACTGGAAGGTCCGCGCCGGGCTGGTCCGCGAGGTCTTTACGCTGCCGCTGCCGATCGTGCTGGGCGTCGAACTGGCCGGTGTGGTCGCAGCCGTCGGGCCCGGCAGTACGCGCTTCCAGGTCGGCGACCGAGTGATGGGCACGCTGGCCGCGCTCGGTGCGTACGCCGAATACGTTGCCGTCGACGAGGCCAGGCTGGCCCGCATCCCGGACGGGATGGATGCTCCACAGGCCGCCGCCCTGCCATTGGCCGCCGTCTCTGCCTGGCAGAGCCTGCACCATGCGGGGCCGCTACAGGCCGGGCAGCGCATCCTGATCCATGGCGCCGCCGGCGGGCTGGGTGGTCATGCCGTGCAGTACGCCAAGCGCGCGGGCGCCGAGGTGATTGCCACCGCCGCGACGCCGCACCTGGCGTATGTGCGCAGCCTGGGTGCAGACCAGGTCATCGACCATCGGACGCAGCGCTTCGAAACCCTCGTGCATGACATCGACCTGGTCCTGGACTACGTCGGCGGCGAGGTGCTGGACCGCTCCTGGCAGGTGCTGGCGCCGCACGGCGCAATCGTCGGCACCAGCTCGCCGGACATCCTGGCCCGTACCCCGCCCGGTCGCCGCGGCCTGTGGTTCGTCAACCAGCCGGACGTCGCGCTGCTGGAGACGCTGGCCGCAGAGGTCGTGACCGGCGCGCAGACCTCCACGGTCAGCGAGGTCGTCGGCTTCGCGCAGATCCCGCAGGCCATCGAACGCAATCGCACCGCCTCACGCGCCGGCAAGGTCGTGGCGGACCTGTCGCGCTGAGTTCCCCGTTCCCCGCATCCACCCATCATCCACAACAGGAGAGTCACATGAGCATTCTCGTCACCGGTGCCACCGGCACCATCGGTTCCCTCGTCGTCCAGGGCCTGGCCGAGGCCGGCGCCCGGGTCAACGCGCTGGTGCGCCAGGCCGGCAAGCGCACCTTTCCCGCAGGTGTCACCGAGGTCGTGGCCGACCTCACCGACGTGGCATCGTTGCGCGCAGCGCTGTCATCGGTACGCACCCTGTTCCTGTTGAACGCGGTTACCCCCGACGAAGTGACCCAGGCGCTGATCGCCTTGAACCTTGCCAAGGAGGCGGGCATCGAGCGCATCGTCTATCTGTCGGTGATTCATGCCGACACGTTCACCAACGTGCCGCATTTCACCGGCAAGCACGCGGTCGAGCGCATGATCGAACAGCAGGACATGCCCGCCACGATCCTGCGGCCTGCCTACTTCATGCAGAACGATGCCACGGTCCAGCAGACCATCCAGGACCACGGCCTCTACCCGATGCCGATCGGCGCGGCAGGTGTGGCCATGATCGATACCCGCGACATCGCCGCGATCGCCGTGAGCGAGTTGCTGCGGCGCGACCGGGCGACTGCGGCGCTGGAGCGCGTCACGCTCGAGCTGGTCGGCCCGCAGGCGCTGACCGGCACGGACGCTGCAAAGGTGTGGAGCGCAGCGCTTGGCCGCGAGATTGCCTACGCCGGCGATGACGTGGCCGCCTTCGAAGCGCAGCTGGCCACCTATGGCCCGTCCTGGCTGGCGTACGACATGCGCCTGATGATGGCCGGCATCCAGCGCGGCGGCATGCACGCCGCCGACGGTGCGGTGGACACGCTGCAGGCCATTCTGGGGCGCCCGCTGCGCACCTACGAAGCGTTTGTGCGCGAGGCCACGGCGCAAGGGTGAACCGGTTGCACCGCACGCGCGTGTCGTATGCGCTTGCGGTGCACCGGTGCCTGCCAGCCGCGTTGCAGATGCCCTGACGGCCTGCAGCGCGGCCGCGTTGTTTCACCACACTGCACGGTCGTGCCGGCGGCGCTGCGCAACACCGGGTGATCAATACCGTCAACGCGCGGCGACGGGCAGCAGGTCCAGGCGCTGTACAGGGCCGACCACTGCATCAAGCATGGTCACGCGGTGGACATGCCAGCGACGGCACCACCGCGACAACCATCTGCGTGCCCACGCATCACGTGATGGCAGCACCTTCGCCAACGGCAACGCGCACCCGGGCCACACATCAGCCAATGCCGGCGCGGCCGTCTTCATGCCACACCAACAACGGCTTCTTCACGCTTGCGCCATTCTTCCGCTGGAGACGCCCGATGATTCGCACCCTCGCCCCGCTCGCCGCCGTGCTGCTGCTCTCGGCCTGTGCCTCCAACCAGGTCGCGCAGGTGCAACCCATCGATGGCGTCATCTCCGGCCAATGCCATATCGAAAAGGTCCGCGGCATCGTGGGCCTGGCCGCAGCCGCGCAGACCATCGAGCGCGCACGCGTGGACAGCGACAGCCTGCAGGTGAGCGTGCGCCGCGGCGAACGCACCACCGGCGGCACCACCGCCAGCGGCCTGGCCGACCCGGCGCAGGGTGCCAGCGAAAGCGGCGGCGACCACCTGAGCATCGAAACCGGCCCGACCAACAACATCACCGCGGTGTATTGCGGCTGAGGAATCGGGAATCGGGAATCGGGAATCGGGAATCGGGAATCGGGAATCGGGAATCGGGAATCGGGAATCGGGAATCGGGAATCGAAAAGCATCGCGGCTTTTCGGTCCCGGGTCGCTCCCGCTCACTTGCGCCTGGAAGCGCCCTTTGCCGCTGTCTTGAGCTTGGCGCGCGAGGCGGTGAGGAACTTCAGCGTGGCCGCCTCCCATTGCCGCTCGCCGCGCACGCCACTGGCCATGGCCTGCAGCTCGCCGGCGCGCCAGCCTTCGAACACGCAGGGGTCGATGTAGGCCTTGCGGCACACCGACGGCGTATTGCCCAGCGCGTCGGCCACCTCGCGGATGACATCGTTCTGCACCTGCTTGAGCGCGCGCTCGCTGCTGCGCTCGGGCAACGGCAGCCGCGCCAGGCGCTGCAGCGCCGCCAGCGTGCCGCCCCAAGTGCGGAAATCCTTGGCGGTGAAGTCCTCGCCCATCGCCTCGCGCAGGTAGTCGTTGACCTCGCCCGAGTCCACCGGCTGCAGCTGGCCATCGTCGTCGCGGTACTGGAAGAGCGACTGCCCCGGCAGCTGCTGGCATTCACGGATCAATTTGACCAGGTGCTTGTCGTCCACCTCGATCTCGTGATCCTGCCCGCTCTTGCCGCGGAACTTGAGCCGTGCACGCCCGCCCTTGAGAAACTCCATGTGCCGGTTGCGCAGCGTGGTGAGCCCGTAGGAGCGGTTGCTGCGCGCATATTCGGCATTGCCCACGCGCACCAGGGTGTCGGCCAGCAAGGCCACCACGATCGCCAGCACCTTCTCGCGCGGGAAGCCCGGCAGCGCCAGATCGCGTCGCAGGCGCCGCCGCAGTTTGGGCAATGCGGTGCCAAAGGCGATCACGCGCTCGAACTTGCCTTCGCCACGCACCTGCGCCCAATCGGCGTGATAGCGGTATTGCTTGCGCCGCCGCGCATCGCGGCCGGTGGCCTGCAGATGCCCGTTGGGCTTGGCGCAGATCCACACCTCGGTGTACGCCGGCGGGATGGCCAGCGAGCGGATGCGCTGCAAGGTGTCCGCATCGGCGATGCGATCGCCGTCGGCACTGCGGTAGCTGAAACTCTTGCCTGCCTTGCGCCGGCTGATGCCGGGCTGCTGGTCGTTGACATAGATCAGCCCGGCCGCGCGTGCGGTGGCCTTGGCCTGCGCGACGGCGGCCACGGTGGCGACGGCAGCGCTGGCCACCGCCGCACCGGTGGCGACGCTGGCGAGCTTGCCGACGGTGCTGGCCGTGGCGGCGGCATTGCGAAGAACACGTTTGGCTTTCATTGCGCACACGTCGAGGGACTGGCGCCGATTGTTGGGCCGGGCAGGACTAGGCCGCGTCAACGCAACGACAACGCCGTGTGGGCACGCGATGCCCGTCGCGCGACTTTGTGCTTATGCTTGGAGCATCCCCCTTTGCTGGAGTCATCGATGCGCGCTGTCCTGCCTATTGCCCGCCTGGCCTGCACCCTGGTCGTGCTGACTGCATTGACCGCCTGCAACAAACCGCAACCCGATGAGCAGGAAGCGGTCACCGCCACTGCCCAGCACGCGGCCGAACAAGCCTCTGCGCCTGCGCCGGATGCCGCGCCGGACGCCCCGCCGATCGGCAGTTGCGATGCCACCCAGGTGCAATCGCTGGTGGGTCAGGCGTTGACCGATGCGGTGAGCGAACAGGCGCGCAGCGATGCGGGCGCCAAGTCGGTGCGCGTGCTCAAGCCCGGTCAGATGACCACCATGGAATTCAACGGCGAACGGCTCAATCTGGAAGTGGACGCCAAGAACGCCATCGCTTCGGTGCGCTGCGGCTGAGCATGCCCTGGCGCCTGCCGCCGGACAGGCGCCAAGCCAGCTGGCACAAGGGCTTTCAGCCGGTCTCGTTGCAGCTGTAACGGTGTATTGCGGCACCGCATCAACTGTGGTCTAGTCGATCATCCGGTGACCTCTTCGAAACGCTCCACGGATCGAGCGCTGCAACGTCGCCGCCGCTCTCCTAGATCGCAACGAGGCACACATGGCCCCCCGCACTCGCCAAGGGCTCCACGACTACGGTCTCTACAACAGCGTGCGCGATGAGCGCGACGCCTGTGGTTTTGGCATGGTCGCCCAGCTGGACGACCAACCTTCCCGCTCGCTGGTGGACACCGCGATCGCGGCGCTCTCGCGCATGACCCACCGCGGCGGTGTGGCGGCCGACGGGCTCACCGGCGATGGCTGCGGCTTGCTGATCCGCAAACCCGATGCGTTCTTGCGCGGGCTGGCACGCGATGCCGGCATCACCCTGGGCACGCGCTATGCGGCCGGTGTGGTGTTCCTGCCGCTGGACGAGGCCGAAGCCGCACGATGTCGCGCCGAACTGGAAACCCAGTTGCACAGCGCCGGCGTGCAGTTCCGTGGTTGGCGCGTGGTGCCCACTGACGACAGCGTGTGCGGCCAGCTGGCCCGCGACACCTTGCCGCGCATCGAACAGGTGTTTGTCGATGCCGGCGCCGAGCAGAGCGAAGACGGCTTCACCCTGGCGCTGTTCCTGGCGCGCCGCCGCGCCGAGCAGGCGCTGCATGCGGTCGAAAATTTCTACGTCACCACCCTCTCGCCCAATGGCATCAGCTACAAGGGCATGGTGCTGCCGGACAAGCTGAGCACGTTCTACCCGGACCTGCAGCGCAGCGACCTGTCCTCCAGCGCGATCGTGTTTCACCAACGCTTTTCCACCAACACGCTGCCGCGCTGGCCGCTGGCGCATCCATTCCGCCTGCTCGCGCACAACGGCGAAATCAACACCATCGAAGGCAACCGGCGCTGGGCGCAGGCGCGCAGCAAGGTGTGGCAGACCCCGCGTTTCGATATCGCCGAATTCGACCCGGTGATCTCCATGCACGGCTCCGATTCGCAGAGCCTGGACAACATGCTGGAGCTGCTGATCGCCGGTGGCATGGACCTGCTGCAGGCGCTGCGCATCCTGGTGCCGCCGGCGACCCAGTCGCTGGAGTTCAAGGACGCCGATCTGGCTGCGTTCTATGAGTTCTATGGCCTCAACACCGAGCCGTGGGATGGCCCGGCCGGCATCGTGGCCTGCGACAGCCGCTATGCGGCCTGCATGCTCGACCGCAACGGCCTGCGCCCTGCCCGCTGGATGCTGACCTCCGACCGCCACTTCCTGGTGGCCTCCGAAGCCGGTGTGTGGGAACTGCCCGCCGAGCGCATCACCCGCAAGGGCAAGCTGGGCCCGGGCGAGATGATGGCGATCGATCTCAAGCGCGGCGACCTGCTCGATTCGGACGCCATCGACCGCATCAACCGTGCGCGCGCGCCGTACAAGCAATGGCTGCAGCAGGGCGTGACCTACCTGCAGACCGAATTGATCGACCCCTCGCTGGTGGAAGAACCCTTCAGCGAGCAGACCTTGCGCAGCTATCACAAGCTGTTCCAGCTCAGCACCGAGGAAGTGGAACAGGTGCTGCGCCCGCTGGCGGAAACCGAGCAGGAAGCCACCGGCTCGATGGGCGACGACACCCCGATGGCGGTGCTCAGCCGCCAGACCCGGCCGTTGTACGACTACTTCCGCCAGGCCTTCGCGCAGGTCACCAACCCGCCGATCGACCCGCTGCGCGAAGGCATCGCGATGTCGCTCACCACCCAGCTCGGCAAGGAGACCAACATCTTCCATGCCGGCGCGGAGACGGTGAACCACGTCATCCTCAACTCGCCGGTGCTCAGCCAGCGCAAGCTGCGCCAGCTGCTGAAGATGGAGCAGTACGTCGAGCGCAACCGCCTGATCGACCTGTCCTACAGCGTGGAAGAAGGCCTCAAGGCCGGCCTGGAACGCATCTGCCAGGAAGTGGAAGCCGCAGCGCGCGCCGGTGCGGTGATGCTGCTGCTCTCGGACCGTTACCCGGTGCCGGACCGGCCGATGGCGCATGCGCTGCTGGCCACCGGCGCGGTGCATCACCACCTGTGCAAGGTGGGCCTGCGCTGCGACGTCAACCTGATCATCGAGACCGGCACCGCGCGCGATGCGCACCACATGGCCTGCCTGCTCGGTTTCGGCGCCACCGCCGTGTACCCGTACCTGGCCTACCAAACCCTGTTCGACCTGGGCCGGCGCGGCATCCTGCAGCTGAGCAAGGGCGGCGAGCAATCGCAGATCGGCCGCCGCTACCGCAAGGGCATCTACAAGGGCCTGTCCAAGATCATCTCCAAGATGGGCATCTGCACCATCGCCAGCTACCGCGGCGCGCAGTTGTTCGAGATCGTCGGGCTGGACCCGGACGTGGTGGAGCTGTGCTTTGCCGAGACGCCTGCACGCATCGGCGGTGTAGGTCTGGCGCGACTGGACACCGAGGCGCGCGAGCTCACCGCACGCGCCTGGAACGACCAGCTCAAGCCGGAAGTGGGCGGCCTGCTCAAGTACGTGCACGGCGGCGAGTACCACATGTACAACCCGGACGTGGTCATGACGCTGCAGCGCGCCACGCGTACCGGCGATGCCGGCGACTGGCAGAAGTACGTGGACGCAGTGCATTCGCGCCCGGCCTCGACGCTGCGTGACCTGGTCCAGCTCAAGCGTGCCGATACCCCCACCCCGCTGGATGAAGTCGCCCCCGCAGCCGATGTGCTGCGCCGTTTCGACAGCGCCGCGATCAGCCTGGGCGCGTTGTCGCCCGAGGCACATGAAGCGCTGGCCATTGCGATGAATCGGCTGGGCGGGCGCAGCAATTCCGGCGAAGGCGGCGAAGACCCGGCCCGCTACGGCACCGAGAAGCGCTCCAAGATCAAGCAGGTGGCCTCCGGCCGCTTCGGCGTGACCCCGGAATACCTGGTCAACGCCGAAGTGCTGCAGATCAAGGTCGCCCAGGGCGCCAAGCCCGGCGAGGGCGGCCAGCTGCCCGGCCACAAGGTCAACGAACTGATCGCCCGGTTGCGCTACGCCAAGCCCGGCATCGGCCTGATCTCGCCGCCGCCGCACCACGACATCTATTCCATCGAAGATCTGGCCCAGCTGATCTACGACCTCAAGCAGGTCAACCCCACCGCGCTGGTGTCGGTGAAGCTGGTGGCGCATGCCGGCGTCGGCACCATCGCCGCCGGTGTGGTGAAGGCCGGCGCCGACCTGATCACCGTGTCCGGCCATGACGGCGGTACCGGTGCCAGCCCGGTCAGCTCGATCCGCTATGCCGGCGTGCCGTGGGAACTGGGCGTGGCCGAGTCGCACCAGGCGCTGGTGGCCAACGACCTGCGCGACCGCACCATCCTGCAGACCGACGGCGGCCTGAAGACCGGCCTGGACGTGGTCAAGGCCGCGTTGCTGGGCGCCGACAGCTTCGGCTTCGGCACCGCGCCGATGATCGTGCTGGGCTGCAAGTACCTGCGCATCTGCCACCTCAATAACTGCGCCACCGGCGTGGCCACCCAGGACGAGCGCCTGCGTGCCGGCTACTTCACCGGCCTACCGGAGCGGGTGGAACATTTCTTCCGCCTGCTGGCCGAAGAAGTGCGGCAGTGGTTGTCGTACCTGGGCGTGCGTTCGCTGGACGACATCGTCGGCCGCACCGACCTGCTGGAGCAATTGGAGGTCTCGCCACGCGCCGGGGTCAAGGTCGATCTGTCGCGCCTGCTCACCCATGCGCGCTACGACGGCAGCCACTGCGCCGCCCAGCGCCTGTACGAATCGCCGGACAGCCTGGCCACGCAGATGGACGGCCTGCTGGCCGATGCAATCGCCAACAAGACCGGCGGCGACCATCGCTTCCTGATCCACAACACCGACCGTTCGATCGGCGCGCGCCTGTCCGGCGCCATCGCGCGCGTGCACGGCAACCACGGCATGAGCGATGCGCCGTTGAACCTGCGCTTCCGCGGCACCGCCGGGCAGAGCTTCGGCGCGTTCAATGCCGGTGGCCTGCAGCTGGAGCTGGAAGGCGAAGCCAACGACTACGTCGGCAAGGGCATGGCTGGCGGCCGGCTGGTGGTGCGCCCGCCGCGTGGCGCGCGCTTCGAGGCGCGCAGCACGCCGATCGTGGGCAACACCTGCCTGTACGGCGCCACCGGCGGCGAGCTGTTCGCGGCCGGGCGCGCGGGCGAGCGCTTTGCGGTGCGCAACTCCGGCGCGCTGGCGGTGGTGGAAGGCGCAGGCGACCACTGCTGCGAATACATGACCGACGGTGTGGTGCTGGTGCTGGGCAAGGTGGGCCTGAACTTCGGCGCCGGCTTCACCGGCGGCTTGGCCTATGTGCTGGATATCGAACGCGACTTCGTGGACCGCTACAACCACGAGCTGATCGACATCCACCGCGTCTCCGCCGAAGGCTTCGAGAACCATCGCCAGCACCTGCACACCCTGATCAGCCGCCACCGCGAGCTCACCGGCAGCATCTGGGCGCAGCAGATTTTGGACGAGTTCCGCGACTACATCGGCAAATTCTGGCTGGTCAAACCCAAGGCCGCCAGCATCGAGTCGCTCACCGAGTCGCTGCGGCGCGCCGCCTGAGTTGTGCTCCCCTCTCCCGCTGGCGGGAGAGGGGTCGGGGGGTGAGGGCGTGTGCCCGCCAACCCTCATCCGCCCCTTCGGGGCACCTTCTCCCGCACGCGGGAGAAGGACTGCAGTCGCAATGCTGGCAGCACATCGTCAGAGTCGTCGCAGTGCTCCCCTCTCCCGCTGGCGGGAGAGGGGTCGGGGGTGAGGGCGCAGGCCCGCCAACCCTCATCCGCCCCTTCGGGGCACCTTCTCCCGCGTGCGGGAGAAGGACCGCAGTCGCAATGCTGGCAGCACATCGTCAGAGTCGTCGCAGTGCTCCCCTCTCCCGCTGGCGGGAGAGGGGTTGGGGGTGAGGGCACAGGCCCCGCCGCCCCTCATCCGCCCCTTCGGGGCACCTTCTCCCGCGTGCGGGAGAAGGACCGCAGTCGCAATGCTGGCAGCACATCGTCAGAGTCGTCGCAGTGCTCCCCTCTCCCGCTGGCGGGAGAGGGGTTGGGGGTGAGGGCACAGGCCCCGCCGCCCCTTTTTCTGCCCCTTCGGGGCACCTTCTCCCGCACGCGGGAGAAGGGAATCAGCCACGGATTTTCTTATGAGCCGCAAGCAAGCCTTCCAATTCCTCGACCTGCCCCGGACCATGCCCACGCGCATCCCGGTGGAGCTGCGTACCTCCGGCGACTGGGGCGAGTTGTACGGCAAGTTCGACAAGGCCGACGCGCAGTACCAGTCCGGCCGCTGCCTGGACTGCGGCAACCCGTACTGCAGCTGGAAATGCCCGGTGCACAACGCCATCCCGCAGTGGCTGCAGCTGGTGCAGGAAAACCGCATCGAAGAAGCCGCCGCGCTATGCCATTCCACCAATCCGCTGCCGGAAGTGTGCGGGCGCGTGTGTCCGCAGGACCGCCTGTGCGAAGGCAGCTGCACGCTGGAGGAATTCGGCGCAGTCACCATCGGCGCGGTGGAAAAGTACATCGTCGATACCGCCTTCAAGATGGGCTGGCGCCCGGACCTGGGCAATGTGCAGCCCAGCGGCCACCGCGTGGCGGTGATCGGCGCAGGCCCGGCCGGACTGGCGTGTGCAGACCGGCTGGTACGTGCCGGTATCGAGGCGGTGGTCTACGACCGCTATGAGCAGATCGGCGGCCTGCTGCAGTTCGGCATCCCCAGCTTCAAGCTGGACAAGTCGGTGATCGGCAAGCGTCGCGACATCCTGGAAGGCATGGGCGTGCAGTTCCGCCTGGGCGTGGAGATCGGCAAGGACGTCAGCATCGAACAGCTCCTGGGCGAATACGACGCGGTATTCCTGGGTACCGGTGCCTACCGCTACACCGACGGCGGCCTGCCCGGGCAGGACCTGAAGAACGTGCTGCCGGCGCTGCCGTTTCTGGTGCAGAACAGCCGCATCGTCAGCGGCAACGACCCGCATGGCCGGCCGATCGCCGGTTGGGAAGACCAGCTCGCCCTGCCCGACCTCAACGGCAAGCGCGTGGTGGTGCTGGGCGGCGGCGACACCGGCATGGACTGCGTGCGCAGCGCCATTCGCCTGGGCGCGGCCAAGGTCACCTGCGCGTATCGCCGCGACGAGGCCAGCATGCCCGGCTCGGCGCGCGAGGTGGCCAACGCGCGCGAAGAAGGCGTGCGCTTCCTGTTCAACCGCCAGCCGCTCTCGATCGAATCCGGCGCCGACGACGAAGCCATCGGCGTGACCGTCGTGGAAACCAGGCTCGGCGACCCCGACGCCAGCGGCCGCCGCAATGCGGTACCGGTGGAAGGCAGCGAATCGCTGCTGGAAGCGGACGTGGTGATCATCGCCTTCGGCTTCTCGCCCACCCTGCCCGACTGGCTGGCATCGCAAGGCGTAGAGGCCGGCAGCAACGGGCGCATCGTCGCCCCGGCAGAGGGCCATGGCCGCCTGCCCTACCAGACCAGCAACCCGCGCCTGTTCGCCGGCGGCGACTGCGTGCGCGGTGCCGACCTGGTGGTCACTGCTGTGGCCGAAGGCCGCGACGCGGCAGGAAGCATCGTGCAGATGCTCGGAGTGAAAGCGCAGGTCAAGGAGCCGGCGGCGGCGTAGGGCGTGAGCGTATGCTACGCGGCATGAAGAGTTCCGCCACAAATCTGGATGAGACATCAAAGCGCGTCGCATGGTGCTGCGCGCTTCTCACTGCCGCATTCACTGCTACGGCTTTTGAGTGGTCCTTCGCTGCGAGGACAGGCCAGCTGTTGGTAATGCTCATTCTATTTGGGGTCACTGGGTTGCTTGGAGCAGCCCCGTACGCCATTTACTCTTTTTTCCTACCGGTATCAAAAGCAGGCCCGGTACTGAAGCTGTTTGTGTTGTGCACTCTCGTCGCACTTTCACTCGCGCCAAACGTGTGGTGGATTGCAAAAAATGTCCGTACCGATGGCTGGCACTTTTTCATTGTTCCGGCACTGCAGATATTTTACCTTCTTGTCGTCGTCCCCTACATTATCCTGCTCTCGCATGCTCTCTGGCGAAAATTGGATCGTAGGCACTCTGCACCTAACGATTCACTTTAAACTGAAGCTAGCTCTTTGCATGGTTAATTTTGTGCTTACGCTCGTGGAAGCGAATAGCTGCACTTTCCATCGTGGCTAAAAGCATTTTAGATCGTAACCGTGCAAACCCGTAAAGGGCCGCTTGGGCACCTCCTGCCGATCTGATCGTCAGAAGTAGTTCGACTCTCGATCACAGCAGATTACGACGCTATTCAATCTCAACGACAGGTCCGTAGACGGATCGCATGATGAAGCTAAATTCCAATGCAAATCTCGTCGCCAGCTTGCCTTTTGGCCCTCGTCGCATTTCCAATGATTTGGGCTGGTTATCGATTCTTCTGGAGCAGATATGCGCAACCCACTGTTCGCTCACGTGTCGTCCTTGGCAGCGTGTTGTCACTGTGCATGGGTATGACTCCAGCACTGATGGTATGGCAGGCATTGGTAGTAGGTGCAGTGTCATGTAGGCGCTGTAGCGCTGGGTTTTTCACCGCTTCTTACGATCCGTTTCCGTATTGGCTGACGGTCCTAATTCTCTATACAGCAGCAATCACGATGTTGTCTGGTTTTGTTTTTTCTATCGCTGCAATCATGCGCTGGTCGCGACATCAATCTTGATACTTTGTCGCAGTATCAAGACCGCTGAGCAGCTCGATGCGTATCCACGCTTTCAAGATCAGTTATTGCTTCGTCTCTTTTCTTGCGAGTGACAGGCCGCTGCGCGCCACCGCTTGCGCTCGACGACGCAAGCGGTGGCATCACACCCTGCCGCAATCGCGAATCAGGCCGCCTTGTCCAGCGAGGCCATGTCGATCACGAAGCGGTACTTCACGTCGCCCTTGAGCATGCGCTCGTAGGCCTCGTTGATTTCGTCGGCGCGGATCGTTTCGATGTCCGAGACGATGTTGTGCTTGGCGCAGAAATCCAGCATTTCCTGGGTCTGGCGGATGCCGCCGATCAATGAGCCGGCCAGGGTGCGGCGCTTCATCACCAGGTTGAACACGCTCGGTGACGGATGCGACTGCTCGGGCACGCCCACCAGCACCATCGCGCCATCACGCTTGAGCGCGTTGAGGAACGGGTCCAGGTTGTGCGGCGCGGCCACGGTGTTGAGGATGAAATCCAGAGTGTTGTACTGCGCGGCCATCTGCGCCTCGTCCTTGGAGATCACGACCTCGCTGGCGCCCAGGCGCAGCGCGTCGGCGCGCTTGCCTTCGGAGGTGGTGAACAGCACCACGGTGGCGCCCATCGCCTTGGCGATCTTCACCGCCATGTGGCCCAGGCCGCCCAGGCCGACCACGCCCACCTTCTGCCCGGGGCCCACCTTCCAGTGCGCCAGCGGCGAATAGGTGGTGATGCCGGCGCACAGCAGCGGTGCCACCGCAGCCAGGTTGTCCGAATGGGAGATGCGCAGCACGTACTTCTGGTCGACCACGATATGGTCGGAGTAACCGCCGTAGGTGTTCTCGCCGCCGCCGAACATCGGGCCGTTATAGGTGCCGGTAAAGCCGGCTTCGCAATATTGCTCTTCGCCCTCCTGGCAGGAGGCGCAGCTGCGGCAGCTGTCGACCATGCAGCCGACCCCGGCCAGGTCACCAACCTTGAAGTCGGTCACGGCATCACCCACCGCAGTCACGCGGCCAACGATCTCGTGACCGGGAACGGATGGGTACAGGGTGTTGTGCCATTCATTGCGTGCGGTGTGCAGGTCCGAGTGACAGACGCCGCAGTAGGCAATGTCGATCTGCACATCATGCGGGCCGGGCGCGCGCCGTTCGAACACGAATGGGGCAAGCGGCTGGTCGGCGGCTTGGGCGGCAAAGGCGTGGGCTTGGCTCATGGAATACTCCGGGACGTTGCGTCACCCACAACAGATGCGGGCGACAGGAAAACAGTGGCGGTAGCTTAAGACAGCGTCCCGTCGCGCTCATGCGACAGTGCGTCTTGTGTGTCCTCTTGCGAACGCTACCGCAGGCGCATCATGCGCTGCGCCGGGTTTTTGCGCGATCAAATCCAGGGCGCACGCGTGAATGGCACGCTAACGTGCAAGCTTCTAGGCTCACCGGGCAGCCGATCGCCCTGCACCATCTCCTGCTGGCCGTGCCCTCCCCCCGCGGCCACCCACGTCGATGCCGAAGGAGGCTTCCATGTTCCGCGCTCCCCCGCTACTCCCATCCTTGCGCAATGCCGCGCTTGCACTGACCTTGCTGGCGGCCCTGCCGCTGGCGCAGGCCAAGGAACCTGGCCGTCCCGGAAAAGAGTCCACCGGCCTGAAATATGTCGGGGTCAATCTGTCCGGTGCCGAGTTCAACTCGCGCAAGAAGCCCGGCACCTTGTTCAAGGACTACACCTACCCGTCCGCGTCGGACTTCAGCTACTTCGCCGGCAAGGGCATGAATACGATGCGCCTGCCTTTTTTGTGGGAACGCCTGCAGCCCGAACTCAACGGCAACCTGGACGCGGCCCAGCTCGGACTGATCAAAAAATCGCTCGAAGCCGCCAAGGCCAACAAGCAGTACTTGATTCTGGACCTGCACAACTACGCCAAGTACGGCGGCCAGCGCATCGGCACCAACGAGGTTCCCGCTGCCGCACTGGCCGATCTGTGGCGCCGGCTGGCGCTGGAGTTCAAGGACGACAAGGCGGTGATCTTCGGGCTGATGAACGAGCCCAACGGCATTTCAGCCCCGGACTGGGCCAACGCCGCGCAGGGCGCGATCAACGCGATCCGCAAGACCGGCGCCAAGAATCTGATCCTGGTGCCGGGCACCGCGTACACCGGCGCGCACAGCTGGCGCAGCACCAGCTACGGCGTCTCCAACGCCAAGGCGCTGGAAATCCTCAAGGACCCCGGCAACAACCTGGCCTTCGAAGCGCATCAGTACCTGGACAAGGACTACAGCGGCACCAAGCCGGTGTGCACCAGCGATTCGGTGGGCGAAGAAAAGCTGCGCGGCTTCACCGCGTGGCTGCGCGAGAACAAGCAGAAAGGTTTCCTGGGCGAATTCGGCACGGCCAACAATCCGGTCTGCGACAAGGCACTGGAAGGCATGCTGACGTATATGGAACAGAACAGCGACGTGTGGCTGGGCTGGACCTGGTGGGCTGCCGGCGCGTGGTGGAAGCCGGATTACCCGTTCACGGTGCAACCGGGCAAGGACGGCAGCGACAAGCCGCAGATGCGCATCCTGAGCAAGTACGCGCGCCGCGCCGGAAAGTAACCGGCCTCGCCTGCACGGGACGGTGGCCGCAGCGCGCAGCTGCGGCCATTTCTTTTGCGCCAACGTTGCACTGCGACGCCTTAGCCGTGATGGCGATGTTCGTGGCGGCGGCACCGCCACACCGATCACCTCGACCAGTGCAGGTGACTTTTTCCGCGCCACGCGCAAACGCGGCAGCGTTCGCTGGCGCCGGATCGATCGCCGCATTGCGCCGCCGTGAGGCGATCAAGGCGCACATCTGAATCCATGCGATGCATCGACCGGATCGACGCGCCCGCGGCCGCGTAACTGCGATTGACCGCACAGCTTCGCAGTCCGATACCTAGCATCCGTAGTTTGCGTGCACGCATACGCCTACTGTGGTGACGGATGCGTCATCGTGGCGCACTCGCGCCAACAACGACGCGACGCATCGCCCTCTGTCGGTCTTTAGGAGTTCCCCCATGCTGTCCCCCACTTCCCACACGCATGCGCTGCGGCGCTGCGTGCTGCCCATGCTATTGCTCGCTGCCATGCCGTTTGCGCATGCACAAGGCACGACCGGCCTGAAGTATGCCGGCGTCAATCTCTCCGGCGCGGAAATCAAGTCCTCGCAAAAACCCGGCGTGCTCAACGTCGATTACCTGTACCCGGCTGTTGGCGATTACAGCTATTTCGCCGGCAAAGGGATGAACACCATTCGCCTGCCCATCCTGTGGGAGCGTCTGCAACCCAAGGCCGGCGGCGAGTTGGATCCGGCGCAGCTGGCGTTGCTCCGGCAGGCCGTCGCCAACGCCAAGGCGGCGAAGATGTACCTGATCGTGGATGTGCATAACTACGCCAAGTACTACGGCAACAAGGTCGGCACGCAGAAGGTGCCCATCGCCACGCTGACCGATCTATGGCGACGCCTGGCCATTGCGTTCAAAAGCGACAACGCGGTGATCTTCGGACTGATGAACGAGCCCTACGACATCAACCCGCAGTCCTGGGCTGCCGCCGCGCAGGCATCCATCGACACCATCCGCAAGACCGGCGCCAATAACCTGATCCTGGTCCCGGGCGCGCTATGGAGCGGCGCGCATAGCTGGTACTCCACAGTGGCCGGGCAATCCAACGCGGTGGCGCTCGCCACTCTGCGCGACCCGCTCAACCGCTATGCGGTCGAAGTGCACCAGTACCTGGATACGGACTCCAGCGGCACCGTTGGCGGATGCGTCAGCAAGGAGATCGGCGTCAAACGCCTGGAAAGTTTCACCCAGTGGCTGCGGATCAACAAAAAACGCGGTTTTCTCGGCGAATTCGGCACCGGCAACAATGTCACCTGCAATGCCGCGCTGGAAGGCATGTTGAAGTACATGGAAACCAACAACGATGTATGGACCGGCTGGACCTTCTGGGCTGCGGGTAAATGGTGGAACGGCAAATACCCCTTCAACGTGCATCCGGACGCGCAGGGACGTGACAAGCCGCAGATGTCGATCCTGAGCCCGCATGCCAGGCGGGTGACCAAGACCCCTTAGTCCCACGCGGAGGTGCGAGGCACCGCCGTGACCTGCAGCACCTCGCCTCCACCGTGCGCCAGCCGCATGGCGGCGTCATGGCGCCAGTGCACTGGCGCCATGTGATCGGCAGCAAGCGCGTCCGTACGACGTTATCTCGACAATTCGCGCCGTCGCCGCAGCAGCGAAGGCGCTAGACCGCCTTGCAATGGCGGCGGTCGTATCAACGCGCTATCACGCGCAGACCATTTCGAGATCTGTGACTGCGATCCAGTGCACACATTTACTTCACATTTACTCGGCTAGGCATTTGGGCACAGCAGATGCATTGGAAGGGACAGATGCGGCGCACCTCGCGCAGATCGTCCACAGCGGGTCGCACGCATCGCCCCCCGCCGTCGAAGGAGTTGTCCCATGTCTGCTGTGCCTCTTGCGCTGCGCAATTTGATCCGTGGCGCGCTGTTGTTCTCCATGCTGTGCATTCTGCCGCTGGCCAACGCGCAAACGCGCGTGCTCACGTATGCCGGCGTCAACCTGTCAGGCGCCGAATTCGCATCGTCGAAAAAACCCGGCGTGCTCAACAAGGACTATATGTACGCCGCTGCCAGCGATTACACGTATTTCGCTGGTGTCGGCATGAATACGATCCGCCTGCCCATCCTGTGGGAACGCCTGCAACCCAGCGCGCGCGGCGAGCTGGACCCGGTACAGCTGGCGCTGGTGCAGCAGGCCGTGGCGCGTGCCAAGGCCTCGGGCATGTATCTGGTGATCGATATCCATAACTACGCCAAGTATTACGGCTACAAGATCGGCGGGCCGGAGGTTCCGGTGGCCACGTTCACCGATCTGTGGCGGCGCCTGGCGCTGGCATTCAACGGCGACAACGCGGTGATTTTCGGGCTGATGAACGAGCCGAACAATATCTCCGCCAGCGAGTGGGCGGGCGCGGCGCAGGCTGCCATCGATACCATCCGCAGGACCGGCGCCACCAATCTGATCCTGGTGCCCGGCGCGTTGTGGACCGGTGCCCACAGCTGGTATTCGCCGACCAACGATGGGTATTCCAACGCCACCGCACTGGCCTCCATCTACGATCCGCTCAACCGGTATGCGTTCGAGGTGCATCAATATCTGGATATCGATTCCAGCGGCACGTCCAGCGTCTGCGTCAGCTCCACCATCGGCGCCGAGCGCCTGCGCAACTTCACCGAATGGTTGCGCATCAATCGCAAGCGCGGCTTCCTCGGCGAATTCGGCACCGCCAACAACGCGGTCTGCAACGAGGCGCTACGCGGCATGCTCGGGTACATGGAAAGCAATGCCGACGTGTGGCTGGGCTGGACCTGGTGGGCCGCCGGCTCGTGGTGGAACCTGTCGTATGCCTACAACGTGCATCCGAACAAGGACGGCACCGACAAACCGCAGATGACCATCCTCTCGCCGCAGGCGGCACGCGCCACGCGCGCACCGGTTGCTGCCGCCCGCGTACCGGTTGCGGGTAAAACACGCTGACCAGGCCCGTATCGTCGAGCCGCCGCAAGGCGGCTTTTTTGGGCATGCTGAAGTGACGGAAACCCGCTCGGCAAATCCGCCAGGCGCAGGGATGTAAATCGACAGTGCAGGGCAGGTGAAACAGCCCATGGTGATGTCAGTTAACTGAATTTCCCGCATGGAAGAGGCCGGGTTTTCACCCTGTCACGATCCGCCCGCGGCGAGCATGGCGGCACTTCACAGCAGGAGCCTCTCATGGCACATCGCATGATGACCACCGCACTGATCGGCGCGCTGGCGCTCGTTTCGCAAGGCGCCGTCGCACAGGAGGCCGCCAAGCCGGCCAAGGCACTGACTTCCAACGAAGTCACCAGCATGCTGGCCGCCAAGGGTTACACCAAGGTGCACGACGTCAAGTTCGAGCACGGTGTCTGGACGGCCGATGCCCGTAGCGGCGACGGCAAGGATGTGGATGTCCACATCGACCCGGTGACTGGCCGTGTGTATGGCGACCAGACCACCTCGCGCCTGAGCGAAGCCGATGTCCGCGCCGCGCTGTCCACCGGCGGTTATGCCGACGTGCACGACCTGAAATTCAAGGACGGCTTGTGGAAGGCCGACGCCAAGCGCAACGGGCAAAAGGTCGAGCTGCACGTCGACCCCGACGATGGGCATGTGGTCAGCGTGGATAACGACTGAGCACGCTCAACGTGCATCGACGCGTAGGCGTTTGAGCGGGTAGGGCGGTGCGGTGTTGCAAGGTGCAGCGTGCACGATGCGACAGCCAGGCCGCCTAGCCGCTTTGTTAGCGGCGACTGAGCCGCCAGCCTGCGAACGGTTGCGACCAATGCGCACGCAGTCGCTGTAAAAGAGGGCCTCCCGATCGGGAGGCCCTTTGCGTTGGCGGCACACACTGGCCATTTGCCGCACAGATACTTGCCACCCATGCGCCGCCGCAGGGCCGGCAGCGCATCCAAAGGGCTTAGCGGGCAGGCGCGGTGTCGTTCGATTTCGCGCCTGGCGTGTTCGCGCGCGCTGCGTCCGCGTCGCCATCGGCCTGTTCGGCCTCCGCGGCCGTGCCTGCGGCTGGCTTGTTGGCCATCATGCGGTCGCGGGCGGCCTTGAACGGGTTGCCGGGATACCAGTTGGGCCAGCGCTCGCCGGCGGCGACCTCCTTGCCGACGTCGTAGACCGCCTGGAGGTCTTCGATGGTGCCGTCCAGCTTCCAGGTGGCTGCGTCGTATTCGTCGCCGGGGGCATGATAGCGGTGGCGGCCGTAGTCCTCGGCCGCGGCACGTCCGGCAGCGGTGCCGCCCTCGCGCAGGTCTTCGCCGCCATCGGCATACAGCGCCGGCACGCCGGCTTTGGCGAAGTTGAAGTGGTCCGAGCGGAAGTACGAGCCGCTTTCCGGGGTGGCTTCGGCGTGCAGGGTGCGGCCCTGCATCGCGGCAATCGGCTTGAGGATGTCTTCCAGCTCCGAGCTGCCCATGCCGACCACGGTGACATCGCGCGCGCGCCCGGCCACCGACATCGCATCCAGGTTGATCACCGCCGCGATCTTGTCCAGCGGGAAGCTCGGGTTGGCCACGTAGTACTTGGAGCCGAGCAGGCCGGATTCTTCCAGCGTCACCGCCACGAACACCACCGAGCGCGCCGGCTTGGGGTCCTGGTGCGCGAACGCATCGGCAATTTCCAGAATCCCGGCCACGCCGGTGGCGTTGTCCACCGCGCCGTTGTAGATGTTGTCGCCGCTTTCGCCCGGATGCTTGCCCAGGTGGTCCCAGTGCGCCATGTACAGCACCGCCTCGTCGGCATGGCTGCTGCCGGGCAGCACGCCGACCACGTTGCGCGAGGTCTTCTGCGCGATGGTGCTCTTCAGGTCCACCGACCAGCTGGCCTTCAACGGCACCGGCTTGAAGCCGCGCTTGCTGGCGTCCTTGTAGGCCTGCGCCAGGTCCAGCCCGGCATTGGCGAACAGCTGCTTGGCGGTGTCGGCGCTGATCCAGCCCTGCACCGGCAGGCGCGGGTCCGGGTCGTCCTTGGCCGGCAGGTCGTATTGCGGGCCGGACCAGGAATTTTTCACCACGTCCCAGCCGTAGCTGGCACCGGGCGTGTCATGCACGATCAACGCGGCGGCCGCGCCCTTGCGCGCGGCTTCCTCGAACTTGTAGGTCCAGCGCCCGTAGTAGGTCATGCGCTTGCCGTCGAACAGCTTGGCATCGCCGGTGTGGAAGCCGGGGTCGTTGACGAACATCACCACGGTCTTGCCTTTCCAGTCCTGACCGGCGTAATCGTTCCACTGCTGCTCGGGCGCATCCACGCCGTAGCCGACGAACACCAGCTCGCTGTTGTCCAGCTTGACCTCCGGCTGGCCGGTGCGGGTGCCGACCACGATGTCGGTGCCGAAGGCGAGGGTGCGGGTCCGCTCGCCGCTGCGCAGGCTCGGTGCGGTGGCCGCATCGGCGGTGGTCTCCACCATCGGCACGTCCTGGAACCAGCTGTCGCCATTGCCCGGCTGCAGGCCGATGCGCTGCATCTGGTCGCGGATGTAGGTCACGGTCTTTTCTTCGCCGGGCGTCCCCGGGCCGCGGCCTTCGAAGTCGTCCGAAGCCAGTGTCTTGACCAGCTCGGCAAAGTCGCCGGCGGTCAGCTCCGGCGAAAACGCGTGCCGGCTGACCGGTGCGCTGGGTGCGGTGTCCACCGGCGTTTGCGTCGCCGGTGTGGCCGGCGTGTCGGCAGCGTCGCGCTTGCAACCGGCCAGGGCCAGGGTTGCGGCCAGGCACAACAGGATCTTGCGGGGCATCGGAACTCCTCGTGCGACGGAGTTCCGATCTTAGAGCGTGCGCGTGGTGAGCGCGTCAGTCCTTGGGCGCCACGTCCGAATCGAAGCTGCGCGCGGTGGCGCCGGTGACCGCGCCGACCTTGGCGGTGCGATGCACGTACAGGTCGACCTCGCGCTCGAACTCCAGGGGTCCGTCAACCACGGCCTTGGGACCGATCACCACCCGCGGCTTGCGCGCCGGCTTGAAGGAAAAGCCGAAGTTCGGCTTGGTCACCTTGATGCCGCCGCGCACATGCGAATCCACCCCGACGGTGATGTCGCCGTTGACCGTCTCGATCCCCTTGCCGAGTTCGGTTGCCACCAGGCCGATGCTGCCGTTGACGGTTTCCACCCCAGCGCTGATCTGGCTGCCGCGTTCGGTGAGGATGCTGCCGTTGACCGTTTCCAATCCGCCGGACACGGTCACTTTCTGGCCCACGGTGATCGAGCCGTTGACCGTTTCCACGCCACCGGTGCGCGCGTTCTCGCCGATGCGGATGCCGCCGTTGACGGTCTCCACGTCCCTGGTCTGCGCACCGGCGCCCACCTCGATGGAACCGTTGACCGTTTCCAGATCGCCGTAGCTGCGGCCAGGTTCGGCGCTGATGCGGCCATTGACCTTGCTGATGTCCTCGTCGGCCCAGGCGCTCGTGCTGAGCAGGGACAACGCCAGGAGAAGAGATTGGGGCTTCATGCTGAACCTCGCGCGGTGGCGGCTGTCTGGGGCGTGGCGGTGATCACACCATGGGTGGCTACAATCGCGCACCTGCCTGAAGTCACTGGATCTTTCGTTGCCCCCGTTGCCCGTCCCGCTGCCGCGCCCATCGCTTGCCCCAGCCATTGGCTGCGCGCGCCATTGGCTGGCAGCCGCGCTGGTGGCGTGCACGCTGCTGGGCAGCGGCGCAGTGGCGGCGCAAAGCCAGCGCGAGACCGAGCGCAAGCTGCAACAGCTGCGCGATGAACTCAAGACCATCAGCGCCGATCGGCGCGCGCTGGAAGGCAAGCGCGGCACCGCGGCCCAGCAACTGCGCCAGGCCGACGAAAAGGTGGCAAAGACCGCGCGTGCCCTGAGCGACACCGAAGCGGCAATGCGCGCACAGGAGCAGCGCCTGTCCACGCTGCAGCAGGACCGCGCGCAATTGCAGCGTGGCCTGCAGACGCAGCGTGCGCAGCTGGCGGCGCTGCTGCGCGCAGCCGACCAGGTCGGTCGCAACGCGCCGCTGAAGGTGTTGCTGTCGCAGGACACGGTGGGCGATGCCAGCCGCATGCTGGCCGATCACCGTTACGTGCAGAACGCCCGCGCACAGCGCATCCAGGCGCTGGCCACGCAGCTGGATGCCCTGGCCAGGGTGGAACAGGACATCGCCTCCCGGCGCCAGGCACTGGATGCCGCGCGCGCGCAACAAAAGGCCCAGGCCGCCACCTTGCAGAAGGACCGCTCGCAGCAGGCGGCCACGGTCGCGCAGCTGGACGATCGCTACAAACAGCGCGCCGAACGCGAAAAGGCGCTGGGCCAGGACGCCAAATCGCTGGAACAGCTGCTGGCCAACCTGCGCGCGGCTGCCGCCAAGGCCGAGGCCGAGCGTCGCGCCGCCGCCAAACGCGCCGCTGCCGAAGCCGCCGCGCAGGCCAAGCGCGGCAAAACCGAGCGCCCCGAGCGTCCCGGCAAGACGCCGCCCAAGGTGGTCGCCACTGCACCGGCGCCCAAGGTCGGTGGGCTGAGCTGGCCGGTGTCGGGCAACCTGCTGGCACGCTTCAATGCCACCTTGCCCGATGGCCACACCAGCAAGGGCGTGCTGATCGGCGCGCCCAAGGGCACCACGGTGACCGCAGTGGCCGACGGCACCGTGGTGTTTTCCGACTGGATGACCGGCTACGGCATGATCCTGATCGTGGACCACGGCAACGGCTACATGAGCCTGTATGCGCATAACGACACGTTGTTGCGCGACGCCGGCGCAGCGATCAAGCGCGGCGAGGCGGTGGCCAAGGTCGGCAGCTCGGGCGGGCAGGGCGTGCCGGCGCTGTACTTCGAATTGCGGCGTAATGGCCAGCCGGTCGATCCTTCGAGCTGGTTGCAACGGCGGTAGTGCTTGGCCGCAGCAGCAGCACGCGACGCACGACGATAGCCAGGCGTTCGCCGGGACATCGCTTACCGACACATCGCTGTCGCGGGCAACGTGCCTGGCGTGTCGGCGTGTCGGCGTGTCGGCGTGTCGGCAGCATGCAGGTTCACCACGTCAGTCGGATGCCGTGGTCTCCACGATGGTGCCGACGTCCTCCGATGCTGCGCTGCCTTGCCAGCTGGCGGCTGTCGAACTACCGGCGTGGCCGGCGCGCGATTCAACGCGGATTTACCGCTGCTTCGCGCATAATCGGTCAGCTCCGTCGTACGGGGCGTCTTATTTCTTTGTCGGAGTGCTTCATGCGCGTAGCCGTCCTGTCCGTTGCCTTGTCGCTGGCCTTGTTCGCGTCGCCTGGTTGGGCGCAGACCGCCCGTCCCGCCGCCGCCGCTGCCCAGGCCACTGCGGACGACCCGGAAGCCAATGAAGCCGCCGTCTCCAAGGTGCCGCTGGACGAGATCCGCCGCTTTGTGGCGGTGTACAACGCGGTCAAGCAGGCCTACGTGGACCCGGTCGAAGACAAGAAGCTGATGCACGCCGCCGTGCGTGGCCTGCTATCGGATCTCGACCCGCACAGCACCTACTTCGACAAGGAAGACGCCGAGGCCTTCGACGAGCAGGCCAGCGGCGCCTACGACGGTATAGGCGTGGAGCTGCTGCAGCAGCAGGACAACACGCTCAAGGTGATCGCACCGATCGATGACACCCCGGCCGCACGCGCGGGCATCCGTGCCGGCGATGTCATCGTGGCCATCGACGGCAAGCCGATCGATGCCAGCAAGGCCATGGAGCCGCTGCGCGGCGAATCCGGCAGCAAGGTCACCCTGACCATCGTTCGCGACAAGGCGCCCAAGCCCTTCGATGTGACCCTGCAGCGCCAGACCATCCGCGTGGCCAGCGTGCGCAGCAAGCTGCTGGAGCCCGGCTATGGCTACATCCGCATCAGCACCTTCCAGGCCGATACGGGTGCCGATTTCCAGAAGAACCTCAAGCAGCTGCAGGCCGGCGGCAAGTTGCGCGGCCTGGTGCTGGACCTGCGCAGCAACCCGGGCGGCCTGCTGACCTCGGCGGTGCAGGTGGCCGACGATCTGCTCGACAAGGGCAACATCGTCAGCACCCGCGGGCGGATCTCCATCAGCGATGCCAAGTTCGACGCCACCCCGGGCGATCTGCTCGGCGGCGCACCCGTGGTGGTGCTGGTGGACGCCGGCTCGGCCAGCGCCTCGGAAGTGTTGGCCGGCGCGCTGCGCGACAACCAGCGCGCGCGCATCATCGGCAGCCGCACCTTCGGCAAGGGCTCGGTGCAGACCGTGCTGCCGCTGGATAACGGCGATTCGGTCAAGCTCACCACCGCGCGCTATTACACGCCCAGCGGCAAGTCGATCCAGGCCAGCGGCATCGTGCCGGAAGTGCTTCTGACCCCCGAACCGCAGCCGGGCGACGCCGATGTGCCGGCCAGCCTGACCGACTACAGCGAAGCCACCTTGCCCGGCCATTTGCGTGGCGACGACGAGGGCGAAGAAGGCTACAGCGCCGGCGATGTGTTGCCGGGCGACGGCCCGATCACCGCGGCGCTGGCCGAACTCAAGCAGCCCGGCTCGGCGGCCAAGGCGCAAGCGGCCCGCAAGGCCAAGGCCCAGGCCGCCCAGAAGGCCAGGGCAGCGACCAAGCCCGCCTCCGAGGCGAAGCCGGCAGCGCCGCGCCCGGCGGCGACCGACAAGGCCAAGCCGGCAGAACCCGCCGAGAAAGCCAAGCCCGCTCCCTCCGCGGACCCGGCACCGCCGGCAGACACGCCGGCTCCGGTCGAACCGGCCAAGTAAGCGGCGAGCTGGTGCAAGCGCAGGTCGGCCGATGCCCGCCTGCGCATTGGAATCTGCAATGCGCACGTGTTCATGCCTCGTCACCTGCCCGGACATGCACGCAACTTGCGCGATCACTCCGGTTCGTAGCGGGCGCAATGGTGCGCGGATGACCAGCGGCATGGGTACGGCGCCGCCTCAACGTCATCCGCGCTCAACGTCCGCGTAGACCCGTGGCTCTGTCTGCGCCGCCCGATCTCATGGGCCGGTGTCATCGGCTGACGTGAGCCCACTCGCCACGCATGAACCGCATCAGCGCGCGATGGCCAGCGCCCCCAGCACCTGCACATCATGGCTCTGCATCCGCTGCAGGCAGGGCAGTCGGCACACGGCGCCCTGATAGTCGTCGGGCACCAGGATGCGCATCAGCGCGGTTTACCCGGCAGTGGGAACGGAGTGACCACCTTGTCGCCGGTGGCCGCGTCGCGGATCACCGACTGGCCCTTCTTCTCCACTTCTTCGATCCGCACGATGCTCTGCATCGGCAGGTGCAGCGTCTTGGTGTTGCCGAACTCTTCGCGCAGGCGTTCTTCGGTGGGGTCCACCACCAGCCCATCGTGCACGTCGAACACCAGCTCGCCGATCTGGTTGAAGCCCCACAGATGGCTGCCGGTGACCTCACGCGCGTAGAGCTCGTACACCTTGCCGTGATTGAGGAAGGTGACTTTGTACAGGGGCTTGGACATGCGCCCGATTATAGGCGCGCCATTGCAGTGCATGCAGCGCCAGGTGGTCGGCAACCGTGCGCTGAGCGCGCCGACACGCACGTGGGGGCGCGTTGCGCTAGAACCCGTGGCGCTTGCGCAGGCGGCGCGCGATTGCCGCACGCACGTACAGCCCGTAGACGATGCCGAACACGAAGCCGGCGATGTGTGCCGACCACGCCACCATGCCGAAGGCCGGGCCGATGTAGGCAAACACCACCTGCAGCAGCGCCCACGCCCCGATCAACAGCGGTGCCGGCACGCGGATGAATTCCAGGAACACGCCCAGCGGCAGCACCACGCCGAGCTTGGCGCCGGGAAACAGCGCCAGATAGGTGCCGATCAGCGCCGACACTGCGCCGGAGGCGCCGATGATCACCCGGTCCGGCGTGCCGATCGCAAAGATCGCCGCCAGGTTGGACGCGGCCCCGCCGAGCAGGAACAGCAGCAGCAATCGCCACGGACCCAGGATGCGCTCGGCCGGCAGCCCGAAGATCAACAGGAACACCAGGTTGCCGAGCAGATGCGACCAGTCCGCATGCAGGAACAGCGCCGTGAACAACCGCAGCACGCTGCCGTCGCGCAGGGTCGCCCACCAGTCGCCCAGGTTGGAGACGCCACTGGACAATGCGCCCCAGTCCAGCCACAGCGTATTGCGCGCTTCACCGGGGCGGCTGATCGACCACAGATAGGCCAGCCACACCGCGGCGAACAGCAAAGGCACCGCCCAGCGTGGGGTGGGTTTCTTGCGGGAGGGGAGGGAGACGAACATCGGAGACGCACAATAGCCGGTCCATCGTCCTGAACCCAGCCCTAACCCACCGGCGCGTTCAGCGTGCCGGTCGTTATTGTTCGGTTAATCGTCGTGGGTATACTGCGTACGGCGTCGTATGTCGGGGGGGGGTCTCCGGCGCGCTCCAGGCACTGGATTGGTGCTGGGCGCGGGCGCTGAACCGACCATTGCAGTCCTTATCCGGAGAGCTACAACTTATGTCTACCGCTTCCACTCTTAGCCGCGCCACCCTGCTGGCCGTTGGGATTGCCGGTGTGCTGGCCGTTGGCCAGGCGCACGGCGCCGCATTTCAGCTGAAGGAAAACAGCGCCAAGGGCCTGGGCCGCGCGTTTGCAGGCTCGGGCAGCGCCCCGGACGATGCCTCGATCATCGTCAACAACCCGGCCGGCATGCGCCAGCTGGACGGCCGCCTGTTCCAGGCCGACGTCAGCGCCATCCAGTTCTCGGCCAAGTTCCAGCCCGACACCGCGACCTACGCCAACGGCGCCCCGGTGTCCGGCGGCAACGGCGGCGATGCCGGCATGATCGCGCCGGTCCCGGCGATGTACTTCCACGTGCCGTTCGGCGAGAACGACAACATGCACCTGGGCACTTCGCTTACCGTGCCGTTCGGCTTCAAGACCGACTACGACCGTGACTGGGTCGGCCGCTACCACGGCACCAAGACCGAGCTGCAGGCAATCGACTTCAACGTGGCGTTCTCCTACGACGTGAACCCGTACGTGTCCTTCGGTGCGTCGGTATTCGCCGAGCGCCTGGATATCGAACTGGGCAACGCAGTGGATGCCGGCTCGATCCTGGCGCGTTCGCGCGTTCCGGGCTTTGCACCGGGCAACGCCGACGGCTCGCTGAAGATGAAGGGCCACAGCACCGAAGTGGGCTTCACCCTCGGTGGCCTGTTCAGCATCGACGAGAACACCCACCTCGGTTTCAGCTACCGCTCGCAGGTAGAGCACAAGATCACCGGCGCGGATGTCGACTTCACCATCCCGCCGAATGCGTCGGCCGTGTTCGCACGTGCCGCCCCAGGCACCTTCATCGACACCAGTGGCCGCGCCACCGTCAAGCTGCCGGCCAGCGCCACCGCCAGCTTCACGCACAACGTGAATGAGCAGTGGTCGATCATGGCCGACGTCACCCGCACCGCCTGGAGCAAGTTCGACCAGGTGACGCTGGACTTCGCCTCCAACCAGCCCAACACCGTGCTGGACTTCTCGTACCGCGACACCACCTTCGCCTCGATCGGTGCCGATTACCGCATGAGCGAGACGCTGACCCTGCGTGGCGGCGTGGCGTTCGACCAGACCCCGACCACTGCCGAGCACCGCGACGTGCGCGTACCCGACAACAGCCGCAAGTGGCTGTCGGTGGGTCTGAGCTGGCGTCCGTCGCAGCAGGCCGAGTACAACTTCGGCTACACCCACCTGTTCGTCAGCGACCCGACCAGCGACACGGTCAGCGCCACCGGCGACCGTCTGGCCGGTACCTATGATGTGCAGGGCAACATCCTGGCTGCATCGGTCAACTACAAGTTCTGATCGTCGCAACCCGCGTTGGATGCTGAAAAACCCCGCTTCGGCGGGGTTTTTTTTGTCGCGATGCGCGCGCCTACGCGGCGTCAGGCCGTGCGCCGGTGTCACTCGTCCACGAATACAACACGACACACGTAGCGGCAGCGCATGGGGGACAGGCGAGCTGTGCAGGGGTGCTGCAGATTGCTATGGTCGTGCGCATGAGCCAACCCGACTTCATCCAGGTCACCGACAACGCCGTCTCGCGCGCCGATTGCGCGGCCATCGTGCACCGCATGCGCGACAGCCAGCACCTGCATCCCGGGCGCATCGGTGGTGGCGTGTTTCCAGACCTCAAGCACAGCCGCGACCTGCGCATCAGCGGCATCGCCGAATGGGCAGACGTCGAAGCGCGCCTTCAACAGGCGGTCTTCGACGGGGTGCTGAGCTATCTGCGGCACTATCCACAGGCCTTGATCTCGCCGTTGATGCTGCAGGTCACCACCGCCGACGGCACCCCGCATCGATTGGTGGCCGAAGACATCGCGCAAATGAGCGACCAGGCGCTGGGTGACCTGGCACGCACCTGCCTGCGTCCGGGCGCGATCAATCTGCAGTGGTATGCCGCCGATCAGGGCGGCTACCCGTACTGGCATTGCGAGCTGTATCCACGCGATGCCAGTGCCGACACATTGCACCGGCACCTGCTGTGGACGCTGTACCTCAACGACGAATTCGAGCAGGGCGAAACCGAATTCCTGTTCCAGCAACGCAAGGCGCGCCCGCGCACCGGCAGCCTGTTGATCGCTCCCACCGCCTTCACCCATACCCACCGCGGCAACCGCCCGGTCGGCGGCGACAAGTTCATCGCCACCAGCTGGATCTTGTTCCAGTCGGCAGGGGCCTTGTACGGCGGGGAATAGGGAATCGGGAGTAGGGAATCGCAACGGCAACAGCAATTCGCAGCAGCGCCGCTCTTGCTGTTCCGATTCTCGATTCCCCAATCCCGATTCCCCGCCCCTAGAACAGACTGCCTTGCGGCGATTGCGGCACCGGCTTGGCCGGTGGAGCGGGGCGGCGGAAGGCGCTGCAGTCCAGTGCCGGCATCTCACGCGTGTCGAAGCCGGCGCGGCGGTGGGCCAGCGTAAAACGGCGCGCCAGCAGGTCCGCATACACGCCCCGCCCACGCAGGCGGGTGCCGAAGCTGCTGTCGTAGTCCTTGCCGCCGCGTAGCTGCTGGATGGTGCTCATCACGTGCGCCGCGCGCTGCGGGTGATGGGTCTGCAGCCAGTCGCGAAACAACGGCGCCACTTCGTGTGGCAGCCGCAGCAGCACGTATCCGGCACTGCTGGCGCCGGCCTCGGCGGCGGCCTGCAGAATCGCTTCCAGCTCATGGTCGTTGATCCACGGGATCACTGGTGCCGCCATCACCCCCACCGGCACGCCCGCCTCGTGCAGGGTGCGCATCGCACGCAGACGTGCATGCGGCGCGGACGCACGCGGTTCGAGCTTGGCCGACAGATGTGGGTCCAGCGTGGTCACCGAGAAATGCACGTTGACCAGGTTCTCGCGCGCCAGCGGGGCCAGCAGGTCCAGGTCGCGGGTGACCAATGCATTCTTGGTGATCAGCGTGAACGGATGCCGCGTCTCCCACAGCACCTCGATCAACCGGCGCGTCAACGCGCGTTTGCGTTCGATCGGCTGGTAGGCATCGGTGTTGATGCCCAGCGCGATCGGGCTGGGCACATAACTCGGTCGCGACAACTCGCGCCGCAGCAGATCCGGCGCATTGGTCTTGGCGAACAGCCTGGTCTCGAAATCCAGCCCGGGCGACAGATTGAGGTACGCATGCGAGGGCCTCGCAAAGCAGTAACTGCAGCCGTGCTCGCACCCCCGATACGGATTGACCGATTGCGAGAAGCCGATGTCCGGCGACTGGTTGCGGCTGATGATGCTGCGCGCGGTTTCCTCGGTGACCTGCGTGCGCAACACACCGGCAGCGAACTCTTCGCTGTCGTCCACGTGCCAGCCGTCGTCCACGGCCTGCGGTGTGGTGACCTCGAACCGTCCGGGCAGGTGGCCGGTCGCACCGCGGCCCTTGATTGCGCTTGCCATCGCGTCATCGTAGGGCGGTCGTGTCTCATCCGCCGCGACCGGGCGTTCAACACGATGAAGCTTTCAGACCACTGCCCGCACGGTGCGTTGGCGCCGCGGTCAGCGCAGCGCCGCGTACGCCCCGTAGAATCCGCACATGCTCGCACTGGTCCAGGGCGCGTGGGATTGGCTGGCCACCATTCCCCACCTCGAAGCGCTCCTCCTCGCCGCCTATGTGCTCTACCTGCTGTGGATCGCCGGCTGGATCGTGCTGCAAAAGCGTGAGCCGGTGGCGACGCTGAGCTGGGTATTGTCGCTGGCTGCGCTGCCATACCTGGGGCTGCTGATCTATTACTGGCTCGGCCCGCAGAAGGTGAAGCGGCAACGCCTGCGTCGCGGCCGCTCGCGCTCGGGCATGGAAAGCTACAGCAGCGTCTGTCCGCCGGATGCCGACTGCACCGAGCTGGCCAAGATCGCCCAGTCCACCACCGGGCTTGCGCCAAGCAGCGCCACCGAAGTGCACTGGCTGGTGGATGGCGCGGCAACCTATGCCGCCATCATCGAGGCGATCCGCAGCGCCCGCGACCATATCCACCTGGAGTACTACATCTTCCAGCCCGACCACAGCGGCACCGCGATCTGCGCTGCGCTGATGGAGCGTGCACGCGCCGGGGTCAAGGTCCGCCTGCTGCTGGATGCGATCGGCTCGTCGGCCATGACCCGCCGGGCGCTGCGCACCCTGCGCGAGGCCGGCGTGGAAACTGCCTGGTTCCATCCCTCGCAATTTCTCAAGCCGTTCAAACGGCCGTGGCTGAATCTGCGCACCCATCGCAAAGTGATCGTCATCGATGGCCGGGTCGGTTTCACCGGCGGCATCAATGTCACCGACGAAGAGAACGAGCAGGTGCGCGGCGATGCCTATCGCGACCTGCATGTGCGGCTGCAGGGCCACGTGGTGCGCAGCCTGCAACTGGTGTTTCTGGAAGACTGGCTTTATGCCACCCGGCAGGGGCGCGCCGCCTTCCAGGGCCAGCAGTTGTGGCCGGAGGACATGCCCACGCGCGCCCAGGGCACGGTCGATGCACAGGTGCTGGTGTCCGGCCCGGATTCCTCCTGGGAATCCATCCACCGGCTGATGGTCGCCGCCATCCACGAGGCCAGGCATCGGGTCTGGCTGGTGACGCCGTACTTCGTTCCGGGCGAAGCCGCGCGCATGGCGCTGACCTCGGCTGCGCTGGGCGGTCTGGATGTGCGCCTGCTGGTGCCGCGGGTCAGCGACTCGCGCCTGGTGACCTATGCGGCGCGCTCGTATTTCGATGAGCTGCTCGAAGCCGGCGTGCGCATCTACGAGTACGGCCCGCGCATGCTGCACACCAAGGCACTGCTGGCCGACGACGATGTCAGCATCGTCGGCAGCGCCAATTTCGACAGCCGCAGCTTCCGCCTCAACTTCGAACTGTCGATGCTGTTCCGCGACCAGGCAGTGGCCGCCGAGCTGGCCGGCCTGATCGGCACCGACCTGCAACACGCCCAGGAGGTGCGCTTTGCGCGCCATCGCCCGCTGATGCGTTCGCGCCTGCCCGAAGCCTTTGCGCGGCTGCTGTCGCCACTGCTCTGAAGCGCCCCCGGCTCACGTGGAACCGAACCGGGCGCAGCGCTACACTGCCGCCACTTATCGGGGAGCTCGTCATGCACTGGCTGTTTCTGCTTATGGCACTAGGTGCGCTGGTGCTGGCGTTCAGTACGCCGCACGTGTGGTTGCTGGTGGTGTCGCTGTTGGTGGCACTGGTGCTCTTGCTGTTGTGGACACGTGGCTGGTTCGCCTCGCGCATGGACGACACCCAGCGCGATACCAGCAGCATGATCGACCCGGCCGAACTGCGACGGCTGCGCGAGGTGGCCGAGGCCCGCAAGGCCGCAGCACTGGCCGCCGCCCGCGATGGCGAGCCGCAGGCCTGAGCGCACGACCGTGACCACCCAGCTCAGCGTCAACGTCAACAAGATCGCGGTGCTGCGCAATTCGCGCGGCGGCACCGACCCTGACGTGGTGCAGGCCGCCCGCACCTGCCTGGGGGCCGGCGCACACGGCATTACCGTGCATCCACGGCCGGATCAACGCCACATCCGCTCCGACGATGTCCTGGCGTTGAGCGCACTCACGCGCGCGCACGGCGTGGAATTCAATATCGAAGGCAACCCGTTCGCCCCTCCGCGCGCCGGCTATCCGGGGCTGCTGGAGCTGTGTCGTGCCACGCGGCCGCAACAGGTCACGCTGGTGCCCGATGGCGACGGGCAGCTGACCTCCGACCATGGCTTCGATTTCGCGCAGGACACTACCCAACTTGCCGCATTGATCGCCGCGTTCAGGGATCTCGGTAGCCGCGTCAGCCTGTTCGTCGACGCGGGTAACCCGGACATCGCACGCGCCGCCATGCTCGGTGCAGACCGCATCGAGTTGTATACCGGCCCGTACGCGTCCGCGCATGCGGCCGGGCAGGCGGACGCAGCACTCGCACTGTTCGCCGGTGCCGCGCAGCGCGCCAGCGCCGCCGGGCTGGGCATCAATGCCGGGCATGACTTGTCGCAAGCCAACCTTGGCGATTTTCTCGCCGCTGTCCCGGGCGTGCTGGAAGTGTCCATCGGCCACGCCCTGATCAGCGAAGCGCTGTATCAAGGATTGGATGCGACCGTGCGCGCCTACGTCGGGCTCCTGGATACCGCCCGCGCTGGCGCCTGAGTTTTGCCGGGTGATGCCGGCATTCGATCATCGCCCGGATCGATCAGTGGGCAATCTGCCGGATGGGCGGCAAGCACGTCGAGTCACGCAGCAGGCATAAAAAAAACGCCACCGTTTCCGGTGGCGTTGCAGTCGCGTCATGACTGTTGTGTTGCGGTCTTGCAGATGCGTTTACTGCTGCATGAAGCCGATTTTCTTCATCTGCGAGTTCTTCGCAGCGGCCAGCACCTTCGCCATCACCTCGTACTCCGCATCCTGATTTGCATCGATGCGCAGTTCGGGCTGATTGGTCGGATCGGCCTGTACCACTTCTTCCATCTTCTGCTGCAGCTGATCCACCGGCGTCGGGCTGTTGTTCCAGAACACCTGGTTGCTGGCGTCGATACGCAGCTCGATCGGCGGCGGCGGTTCGGTCGTCTGCGGTGGCGGGTTCAGAACCCGCTGCGGCAGATCCACGGCGATCGGATACGTCATGATCGGCGCGGTCACGATGAAGATGATCAACAGCACCAGCATCACGTCCACCAGGGGCGTGACGTTGATGTCGGCCATCGGCCCACGGCTTCCACCAGTACTAAATGCCATGGCTTACTGCCCCTTCACTTTGGTTGCAACGAAACCGACGTCCAGCATGCCCTGACCCTGCGCGATCTTGGTGATCTCGTTGATCGTACGCATCTTGGTCGTGCGGTCGCCGCGCAGGTTGAGCGGCGGTTGCGGGGTCTGCTGTGCGGCGGTGGACAGGCGCGACTCCAGGGCTTCCTTGGAGATCGGCTCGTCGTTCCAGTACAGCGACCCGTCTTCCTTGACGGCCAGGGTGATCGGCGCGGCGCGTTTCTCCGCATCTTCCTTCTGGATCAAGTTGGCCTCTGGCAGCTCCACCTTGACCTTGTGGGACATCAGCGGTGCCGTAATGATGAAGATGATCAGCAGCACCAACATCACGTCCACGAGGGGCGTCACATTGATGTCGGCCATCGGGCCGCCGCTGTTTCCACTACTGAAGGCCATAACGGGCTCCGTCTAAATCGTTGCGAAGGCGTTCTTTACAACCGGATTAGCGAACGCGCGAACCGGTGGCGAAGAAGTCGTGCAGGTCATGGGCAAAGGTGTCGAACTTGGCGATCACCGAGCTGTTGACCTTGGAGAAGAAGTTGAACGCGAACACGGCCGGGATGGCGACGAACAGACCGATCGCGGTCATGATCAGCGCTTCACCCACCGGGCCGGCAACGGCGTCGATGGAGGCCGAACCGGTTGCACCGATCTTGATCAGCGCGCCGTAGATGCCCCACACGGTACCGAGCAGACCGACGAACGGCGCGGTCGCACCGACGGTGGCCAGCAAGGTCATGCCCGACTGCAGCTTGGTGCTTTCGCGGGTCACGGCCTGACGCAGGGCGCGGTCGACGAACTCCGAACGGCTCAGGCTCTCGCCCAGGCCACCGGTGCTGCCTTCGGCGCGCTGGTGGTGAGCAGCAGCCTGGGCTGCGTCCAGTGCGATCTTCGAGAACGGCTCGGAAGCCGGCTGTTCTTCCATCGCACGGATGGCGTCCTGTGCATTCGGGGCATCCCAGAACGCGGTGGTGACGCGGTCAGCCGCGCTCTTCAGGCGGGTGGCGCGGAAGATGTTGATGACAGTCCAGTACCAGGAAGCGGCGGACATGGCGATCAGGGTGATCAACACGACCCACGACACGGCGAAGTCGCCGGGGCTGGAGGTCATTTCGGTGATCAAGTGCTCGAAGCCCATCTGCGACAGAGCGGCCGACGGATTGGAGCCCCCTGCAGCGGCGGCGATAAAGAATTCCTGCAGCATGACGCTTACCTTTGTTGTGTGTGGTGATGAAGGGTGGAGCGAAAGGAAGACAGGATCCTGGGCCGGCCGTGACCGGCCCGTGGGATCAGTTCAGAGCAAAGTTGACCGGGACGCGGACACGTCCGGCGGCTTTCTGCCCGTTGACAGTGGAGGCGTTGAACTTCCACTTGCGTGCTGCGTCCATCGCGGCACGGTCAAGGTCGCGGTTGCGGCTGGACTTTTCGACCGACACGTTGGTCACGTTGCCGCTGGCATCCACATCCACGATCAGGATGACCTCACCTTGGACGCCGGCACGGAATGCAGCCGGTGGGTACTTCGGCGGGTTCATGTTCTTGGACGAGATATCGACACTGGCACCGATGTCACTCGGCGGTTGCGGCGGAGCCGGCGGGCTCGGCGGCGTGACGATATCGCTCGGACGCGGTTCGGGAACGTCGACCACCGGGGCTTCCGGCGGCGGCGGAACCGGTGACGGTTTCGGCGGCGACAGATTCTTGACCGGCGGTGGCGGCTTGTCTTCCGGCGGCGGCGGCGGCGGCGGCGGCGGGGGAGGAGGCGGTGCATCCACCAGGGTGACCATGGTGGTGCGCTCCTTCTCTGCCGGAGCCTTCGGCGCCACTGCAGGGATCAGCAACATCATCAGTGCAGTGAGGTGCAGGGCAATTACAAAAGCAATACCGATAATGCGGGCCCAGCTCAGACCCTGGTTCCCGGCATCATAGTCATGCCTGTGGATAACGAGTTGTTCCGTCATGCGCCAATGGCTCTTTCAGTGGGGGCCCGGATCACTGTGATGATCCCCAGGTTTTCGGACGGCTTTGACACCGCAGGAACTCCCAAGCTTATACCAATCCCGAGTCCTGTAACCACTAAAAACACAGGGATTTCGGGGGTTTATTTTCTTTTTTTACTTCAGGTTGATGATCTTCTTCGCGTCTTCTGGTTTTTTAACGCCCTTGGCGATCGCCTGCTGTGCGGCCTGCTTGGCCTCCGGGATGCGACCTTCCGAATGCAGCACCTTGGCCAGATTCAGATAGGTCTCGCCATCCTTGGAAAGCGGTGCGGCCTTCTGCCAGTTCTCGATCGCCTTCGGCACGTCCTCGCTGTAGTAATAGGACTGGGCCAGCGCAAGGTATGTCTGATAATCAGGCTTGAGGATGCCTTTTTGCATACCTTCATTGATCACCGCGATGACGTCTTTTTCCTTGTTCTCGGTGTTGGCGTAGATCGAATACAACTGCTTGTATTCCTTCTCTTCGGTCAACTGCCCGGAAGCGCGCAGCTTGTCCATCACGCCTGCGGCCTTGTCCATCTGGTCGGCCTGCATGTACATGCTGGCCAGATTGAGCTGGGCCTTCTTGTCGTTGGGTGTCTTGGCGGCAAGCGCCTCGGCGGCAGCGACGGCTTCGCCGGTCTGGCCGGCTTCGGCGTAGGACGCCATCAGCAGCTGGTTCCAGGTGTCCTTCGGCTCGGGCGAGGCAGCGATGGCCTGCTTGAGCACCGGAATCGCTTCCTTGTAGCGCTCTGCCTGGTACAGCGCCTGGCCCTTGAGAATCAGGTCTTCCGGACGCTGCGACTTGCTCTCGTCCAGATACTTGTCCAGCGTGGCCAGGCCTTCGGCCTGCTGGTCGTCCTGCATCTGCAGCTGCGCCAGCATCAGCATCGACTGGAACTGGCCGTTATTGTCCAGCGCGTTCAGGCCGATTGCCTGCTGCAGGTAGGTCTTGGCGGCCGCGGTGTCGTCCAGGTTGTAGGCGGCCTGCGCGGCGAGCTGCGCAGCCAGCGCCTTGTCGGCCTCGTTGGCGGCGCTGTTGGCCAGGATCTCGTCGGCCTGGGTGCGCACGCCCGGATAGTCTTCGCCCTTGTTGAAGGTTTCGATCAGCTTCTGCAGCTTGCTGCTCAACTTGGACGACGGCTTGATGGTCGGTGCCTGACGGGTCGACTGCGGGTACAGCTCTTCGGCCTTGCCGTTGCCCTTGGACTTACGCGCGGCACGCTCGGACGAGCGGTCCGACTGCGCGACCGCATCGGTGACGACAGCCCCGCCCAGGGACGCTGCGATGAACAGGGACAACAGGGCTTGCTTGCGGTTGAGCAGTTTCATGTTTCACCTCGGACGAGCCGCCGTTGGGCGGTGCGAAAAGCGGAATGGACGCTGTACGAAAAATCTGAGCCGGCAAACTTAGCAGAAAGTCTCAGTTCCCGAAAACGGTTTCCATGTTGTGGTGCGGCAATCGGGAGTTACGAGAAAAGGTCTTAGCACTGCTAACAGCAAGCGACCGCTCGCTGCGCCCGCGGCCGCAGTGTAGTGGGCGGCGCGTTGACGACAGGTCAGTGCCGGCACGAGTCAACCAGGGCCGCGCAGTTGCCGTTAGTTACTCTAGCCACAGCGCGGCACGCGCCCGTTCTGCTTGGCCTGCTGATACACCGGTTCGAGCTGGTTGACGTCGGCCTGCAGCTCGCGGATGCGGTTGGTTGGGTCGGGATGGGTCGAGAGCCATTGCGGTTGACGATTGCCGCTGGCGGCCATCATGTTCTGCCACAGGGTCACCGCCTGTGCCGGGTCGAAGCCGGCCTGGGCCATCAGGCGCTGCCCGACCACATCGGCCTCGCTCTCCTGGGTGCGCGAGCCAGGCAGCAGGAACACTGTCTGGGCGGTCATACCGCCAACCTGATTGACCGCGCTGGCCGCGCCGTCGCCATAGGCGGCCCCGGCGAGCGCGCCGATGATGCCCAGGCCGGTCTGGGCGCCCAGCTGGCGGGTGATGCGTTCTTCGTGGTGGCGCGAGATCACGTGCCCGATCTCGTGCCCAAGCACGGCAGCGAGCTGGTCCTGGGTCTTGGCGACAGTGAAGATGCCGGTGTTTACGCCGACCTTGCCACCGGGCAGGGCGAAGGCATTGGGCTCGTCATCGACGAACAGTGCGGTTTCCCAGCGGGTTTCGCGCCACTGCGGCGGCAACTGCGCCACCAGCGCGTTGACCACGCACTGGACGTAGGCGTTCTGCTTGCCGTCGGTGCTGACTTTTTCCTTTGCCTTGGTCTGCGCGAACGACTGCGCGCCAAGCTGGTCGAGCTGCTGTTGCGATACGCCCCCCACCACCTGTCGGCGGCCGGTCGGCGAAGTTGTGGTGGCACATGCCGTCAGTGCAAGGACGGCAACAACGATCAACAGCCTGGCTTTCATTCGATCCCCCTAGAACCCTGGGGACATTTTGGCAGGCTCGTCTTAACTTTTCGTCAAGCGGCCCGGAACGACCAGGAAAACGCAGCGAATCGTGCTTGGTTCGGCTCCGCTGGCACATGCGGAGGGCAGGGGTATGCGCAAACCGCTATGGGTTCTACCGGCATGGCAAGGACCTGGCCGCGGCCGCCGTACTACCCGATGCCGAAAAAATACAACGCGGCCAGCGCAGTGGCGTTGTTGATGCCGTGTGCAGCGATGGGCGCCCACAGCGTACCGGTGCGCCAATACAGCCAGGCAAAAGCGGCACCCATGCTGCCGTAGACCAGCCAGAGTTGGGCGATGGCCGCCGGGCCGTTTCCGCTGATGCCGGGCACTTCGTGCACCAGGGCGAACAGTGCGCCGCTGAGTACGATCCCCAACCAGGGGCGGCCAGCGGCCAGCAGGCGGCCAAACAAGACGCGCCGGAACAGCAGTTCCTCGTAGGCCGGAGCGATCACCACTGCAAACAGCGCCAGGGCCAGCGGCCACTGCTTGATGGCTTCCTCCATCAGCGGCAGATTGGTCGGCACCGGTTTGATGCCCAGTGCCGAGGCAGCGACGCTGACCAGATTGCTGAGCAGGAACACGCTTGCAGCGATCAACGCCGTCCAGCCCCAGGTGGACGAACGGCGTACGGCGGCGCGCGAGGCGGCCTGTTCACCGGCGGTGGCACGGCGGCGCCAGAAATACAGCAGGACAGCGGGCGTCGCGGTGCTGACCAGTGCGGTGAGCAACTGCACCACCACGCCCGGCTGGCCGATTGCCGCCATCACCTCGGCCGAAGAGGGCGTCAGCCCCTGCACCTTGGCCGCCTGCACGTAGCCGATACCACGGATGGCGCCCCAGACCGCAAAACCTGCCACGCTCAGAGTCAGCAACAGGCCAACGGCGATCAACGCGTCGATCCCGAAGCCGGTCAGCACGGACAGCAAGGGCGGCCGGCCGGCAGCACGGCGCGCTGCCGGAGGAGGGGGGAGGGCTGTGCTCATCATCGTCCTGCGACTACCGGGTCGCCGGCACAGCGCCGTGACGCTGTGCCGGTACGCAGGCGGCTCAGATATCCAGGTTGGACACCTTCAGCGCGTTGTCTTCGATGAAATCGCGGCGCGGCTCCACCACATCGCCCATCAGGGTGCTGAAGATCTGGTCGGCGGCCACTGCGTCCTCGATGCGCACCTGCAACAGACGGCGCGTATCGGGATTGACCGTGGTTTCCCACAGCTGCTCGGCGTTCATTTCGCCCAGGCCCTTGAAGCGCTGCACCTGGCGGCCCTTCTTTGCTTCATCCAGCAGCCAGGCGTGTGCCTGCGCGAAGCTGGTGATCGGGTGGCTCTTGTTGCCGCGCACGATCTGGGCGCCTTCGCGCACCAGGTCGTGCAGGGCCAGCGAGACCTCACGCAATGGACGCAGTTCACCGCTTTCGAACGCGCCCATCGGCAGCACTTGGGTGAATTCCTCACCCATGTGGCGACGGACCGCCACCAGCGTTGCCGGGGCGTTCTCGGTTGCCGGATCGAAACGCAACTGGTAACGGGCAGTGCCCAGCGTGCCGCGGTTGAGCACGGCCTGCAGCGCATCCAGGGTGGGATGCTGGTCGCCTTCGGCCTGCAGCTTCTCCACATCCAGTGGCGGCAGATCGATCAGGGCGGTAAGCAGCGCCGGGTCGTAGCGGTGCGCGTTACGGGCAATCGCTTCATGGGCGCTGGTGAACAGCATCAGCAGTTTTTCCAGCGCCTCGCCGGTGATCGGCGGCTCGTCGGTCGCCGGAATCAGCGCCGCGCCTTCGACCGCATTGCTGGCCAGGTAGGCATTGAGCGCCGCGTCGTCCTTCAGGTACAGCTCGCTCTTGCCCTGTTTGAGCTTGTACAGCGGCGGCAGGCCGATGTAGATGTAGCCGCGCTCGATCAGCTCCGGCATCTGCCGGTAGAAGAACGTCAGCAGCAAGGTGCGGATGTGCGAGCCGTCCACGTCGGCGTCGGTCATCAGGATGATGCGGTGGTAGCGCAGCTTGTCCGGGTTGTACTCGTCGCGGCCGATACCGGTGCCCAGCGCGGTGATCAGCGTGCCGACCTGGTCGGACGCCAGCATGCGGTCGAAACGCGCGCGTTCGACGTTGAGGATCTTGCCGCGCAATGGCAGCACCGCCTGGTTCTTACGGTTGCGGCCCTGCTTGGCCGAGCCGCCTGCCGAGTCACCCTCGACGATGAACAGCTCCGACAGCGCCGGGTCCTTTTCCTGGCAGTCGGCCAGCTTGCCGGGCAGGCCGGCGATGTCCAGCGCGCCCTTGCGGCGGGTCAGGTCGCGCGCCTTGCGGGCGGCTTCGCGTGCACGGGCGGCATCGACGATCTTGCCGGTGATGGCCTTGGCTTCGTTCGGGTTCTCCTGCAGGAACTCCTGCAGCCGCGCACCGAAGGCATTTTCCACCGCCGGGCGCACGTCCGAGCTGACCAGCTTCTCCTTGGTCTGCGAGGAAAAGCTGGGGTCGGGCACCTTGACCGACAGCACCGCGATCATGCCTTCGCGCATGTCGTCGCCGGTCAGCGAGACCTTGGCCTGCTTGGCGATACCGTTCTGCTCGATGTAGGTGCTGAGCACGCGGGTGAGGGCGCCGCGGAAGCCGGCCAGGTGCGTGCCGCCATCCTTCTGCGGAATGTTGTTGGTGAAGCAGTACATCGTCTCCTGGTAGGCGTCGGTCCATTGCAGGGCCACGTCCACCACGATGCCGTTGTGCTCGCCGGTCACCGAAATCACGTTCGGGTGCAGCGGGGTCTTGAGCTGGGCCAGATGCTCCACGAAGCTGCGAATGCCGCCCTCGTAATGGAAGTCATCACGCCGGCCTTCGCCACGTTCGTCGATCAGGGTGATCTTGACGCCGGAGTTGAGGAAGGAAAGCTCGCGCAGGCGTCGGGCCAGGATGTCGTAATGGAATTCGACATCGCTGAAGATCTCGACCGCCGGTTTGAAGCGCAGGGTGGTGCCGCGCTTGGTGGAGGCTTCCAGCTGCTTGAGCGGGTATTGCGGCTCGCCCAGCGAATATTCCTGCTGGTAGTGAAAGCCGTCGCGCCAGATGTCCAGCCACAGATGCTCGGACAGCGCATTGACCACCGAGACGCCCACGCCGTGCAGGCCGCCGGACACCTTGTAGCTGTTGTCGTCGAACTTTCCGCCGGCGTGCAGCACGGTCAGGATGACCTCGGCTGCGGAAACGCCCTCTTCCTTGTGAATGTCGACCGGGACGCCGCGCCCGTTGTCGGACACCGAGACCGAGCCATCGACAAGAATCTTCACCACGATGTCGTCGGCATGGCCGGCGAGCGCTTCGTCGACCGAGTTGTCGACCACCTCGAACACCATGTGGTGCAAGCCGGTGCCGTCATGGACGTCGCCGATGTACATGCCGGGCCGCTTGCGGACGGCTTCCAGGCCTCGCAGCACGGTGATCTTGCTGGAGTCGTAGGTGCCGTTGGGTGTCGTCGGGATCTTTTGTTCGTCGGTCATGCGCGTGCCGTTGGCTCCACAACACGGGCGCCAGCGGCACCGAGCCGCTTCGCACCGTGGAAAAAGGGGGATAGCGGGGCAAATTATACCAGTCGGCCCGCGTCGGCCGTGGTCTTAGCCTGACGCCGGTTGGCGGGAGACGGCTCCGTGTTCCACGTGGAACAACGTGAGCAGGTCGCCTGCGCTGGCGAGGCCAGGCGGTACTTCTGTGGCGGTGATCATCACCTGCGCCGGCGCGGCCGCCAGGCGCTGCAGCACGCTCGCCTGGTGGCGCCGATCGAGTTCCGAGCCCAGGTCATCCAATGCAATGACCGGCCACTCGCCACGTTCATGAGCAAAATCTTCTGCCTGGGCCAGCAGGCACGCCAAGGCGGTCAATTTTGCCTGGCCGCGCGACAAGGTGTCCTTGCCCGGCAGCGCCTGGAAGCTGGGGGCCCAGTCGGCGCGGTGCGGACCTTGCGAGGTGTAGCCATTCTGGCGGTCCCGCTCGCGTGCCAACAACAATGCGTCTGCGAGGGAGACCTCGTGACGTCGCCATCCCGGTGCAAACGTCAGGGCAGACAGGCCTAGCGACGGGGCGATTGCGGCAGCCACCGGAACCAGGCGGTCTTGCAGGCGTTCGAGGTAGCGCAGGCGTCTGGACGTGAGCGTTTCACCCGACTCGGCGAGTTCATGATCCCAAGCGTCCAGCAGTCGTGGCTGCGCGCCCTGTTTCAGCAACGCGTTGCGTTGCTTCAACGCCCGGGCATAGCGACGCCACAGCGCCAGGAAGTCTGGTTCCACGTGGAACAAACCCCAGTCGAGGAAGCGACGGCGCGGTTCGCCGCCGCCGCTGATCAGCACGTGGCTACCCGGCTCGAAGGTGACGACCGCCAGCGCTGCACACAACGAACCCAGTTGGGCGACATCCTCGCCGTCGAGCCGCCCGGTCCACTCCTGCCCACTGTGTCGCAGACCTGCGCGGCGGGTGCGTTCAGACGCTTCGCCGTTGCGCTCGCGCCACTCCACAAAGACTTCCAGATCGTTGCAGCCTTGGCGGATCAGGCCGTCTCGCACCCGCCCGCGGAAACTGCGCCCATAGGCCATCAGGTGCAGCGCTTCGAGCACACTGGTCTTGCCGGCACCGTTGTCACCGGTCAACAGGTTCAGCGCGCTGGCAGGGTGCAGCTCGACCGTCTCGAACCGACGCAGTCGATGGATGGACAACCGCACTACGTGCATCGCTGAGTGTGCTCCGGGCTGTGATCCGGAGCGTCCGGTCGGTGCGCAGGATACGTGATTGACCCGACATCCGCGCGCCGACGGGGGATCGATTGCTGAGGGCTGCCTGGGGATAACTTGGGGACAGAAACAGCAGCAATCGGTCGGTGGCCCCTTGTCCACAGGTTACACATCACCAAAAGCCGGTTAAACCACAGGGTTTCGACCCCAAAAATACGTTTAGAAACAAGTAGTTGGCATGCTTTTCGGCGAAATCTGGCCCTACCATCACCACAAAGCTCTTAAGTTATTTATAGATTTAAAAGCAGAGCAGGGTGTGCATAACTAAATCGGGGACTTCCTCGCGCTGGAAGAAGGCTCCACCCCTCCCGAGCGATTCGCGGAAATATGAACAGGTTTACGCTCCTTGGATTGTTCATAGCTCCCCCGACAGCGCGACCGGTTCTGCCAAAACACGATTCGAGATGAGTCTGCACGGGCTGGACCAGTCACGCCTTTCTGGCTGGCAGACGCAGCGGGCGGTGATCCCCTCGCTTGAGGCTGCGCCAACGGTGCTGGACAGACGGATTTCTGACCCGGAGTCGCTGGAGCAGCCGGAGGGACAAGGCTTCCCTTGCTATGCGCATCACTCGGGCTCTCTGTCATCGGCGCATACCCGAGACCTGGCTCGTGATGCTTGGAGTGAAGGCACCTATTGGGAGTAGGCCTGTGACCAGCGGGTTCAGCGGCAAAAGCTGGCACCTCAAGAGCGCGGCTCTGCCCGTAGAAGCTGATGTACTCAACTAACCTGCGCTGTCTGCGTCGACCAAGTGACTGCCGGGAGACGCGCACGCCCAGAGCTACTGCTCCCGGGCATGACCATGAAATTGCAGCTACCTAGATCCCCGCTCATGTCGGCTTTAGCCATGGCCCTACGGCATTTCGCGTTGTCCGCACTCGGGCATAAAAAAGCCCGGCTTTCGCCGGGCATTTGTGTTCCACGTGGAACGCTAGGTCAGAGACGCAGCGGCATCACGACGTGACGGGACTTCTCGCTGCTGGCTTCGCGCACCAAAGCTGAGGAATTTGCATCACGCAACTGGATGACAACGTGCTCATCGCGCAGCGCTGAAAGCGCGTCGAGCAGATAGTTGACGTTGAAGCCGATCGCCAGGTCATCCACTTTGGTATCCGCCTCGATCTCTTCCTGCGCCTCTTCCTGCTCGGGGTTGTGCGCGCTGATCTTCAGCTGCCCCGGCGATACCTCGACGCGGACGCCACGGTATTTCTCATTGGACAGAATTGCCGCACGCTGCAGCGACGCACGCAGGGCTTCACGGTCGACCTTGACCTCGCGGTCGGCACCGATCGGAATCACTGCCTCGTAGTCAGGGAAACGGCCGTCGATCAATTTCGAGGTGAAGGTGACATCGCCACGCTTGACGCGGATATGGCTACGGCCAACTTCCAGCTCGACCTCACGGTCTGCTGCTTCCAGCAGGCGCAGCAGCTCGGTCACGCCCTTGCGCGGCACGATGATCTGACGCTTGGCACCGCCGGCCTTTTCCAGCTCGGTTTCACACAGCGCCAGGCGATGGCCATCGGTGGCCACACATCGCAACAGCCCTTCGCGCAGGTCGAACAGCAAGCCGTTGAGGTAATACCGCACGTCCTGCTGCGCCATCGCAAACGCCGTGCGCTCGATCAGCTCTTTCAGCGCTGCCTCCGGCACGCCCACGCGCTCGGTGGCCTCGACTTCGTCGACAGACGGGAAATCGTTGGCCGGCAGCGTCGCCAGGGTAAAGCGGCTGCGCCCGGCCTGCACTGTGACCTTGTCGCCAGTCTGCGAAATGGTGACGCGGCTGCCGTCGGGCAGGGCACGCAGGATATCGAACAGCTTGCGCGCCGGGATCGTGGTTTCACCATCCTGCGCATCTTCCACCATCGTGCGCGAGATCATTTCCACTTCCAGGTCCGTGCCGGTCAGCGAGACTTGTCCGTCCTTGACCTGCACCAGCAGGTTGGCGAGAACCGGCAAGGTCTGGCGGCGTTCGACCACGTTGACGACCTGGGCCAACGGCTTGAGGAAAGCTTCGCGCTGCAGTGTAAAACGCATGTGGTTCCGTGCCCCTATGCTTTAAAAAAATAATGGATAAATCAAAAGCTTGGTGGTGATGGTAGGGCCGTTTTCAGCGGATAACCACCATAACTATTTGTTCCCAAAGGAATTTCAGCACCCGAAAGCCGTTGGACTACTGCCCCTGGTCTGGTGGGAAAACCTGTGGATAGTTTTCCGCCCGGATTGCAGGGCGACGTTATCCACAGATTCTCCCGCATTTGACCCCAACTCATCCACGCTTTTTTCCACGTGGACCGCGCTCGGCGTCAGTGCCTCATTCGCTGAGCTTGCGAATCAGCTTTTCCCAGTCCTCGCGGAGCTTGCCGTCGGCCTCCATCAAGGTGCGGATCTGCCGGCAGGCATGCAGCACGGTGGTGTGGTCACGACCGGCAAACGCATCGCCGATCTCCGGCAAGCTGTGTTCGGTGAGTTCCTTGGCCAGCGCCATGGCGACCTGACGCGGGCGCGCCAGCGACCGCGTGCGGCGCTTGGAGAGTAGGTCCTTCATCTGCAGGCCGTAGTAGTCCGCCACGGTCTTCTGGATGTTGGGGATGCCGATGGCCTGCTGCTGGGCACGCAGCAGGTCGCGCAGCGTTTCCTGGGCGAACTCCACCGTGATCGAGCGGCCGGTGAAATTGGCGCGTGCCACCAGGGTGTTGAGTGCGCCTTCCAGGTCGCGCACGTTCGAGCGCATCTTCTTGGCGATCAGGAACGCCACGTCGTCGGGAATGTCGGCGCCGCGCTCGCGTGCCTTGGCCAGCACGATGGCCGCGCGGGTCTCGAAATCCGGCGGATCGATCGCCACCGACAGGCCCCAGGCCAGGCGCGACTTCAGCCGCGGCTCAAGACCCTCGACTTCGCGCGGATAGCGGTCGCAGGTCAGGATGATCTGCTGGCGACCGTCGAACAGCGCGTTAAAGGTGTGGAAGAACTCTTCCTGCGTGCGGTCCTTGCCGGCGAAGAACTGGATGTCGTCGATCAGCAGTGCATCGATCTGCTGGAACTGGCGTTTGAACTGGTCCATCGCCTTGTCCTGCAGTGCGCGGATCATCGCGCTGAAGAACTGTTCCGAGCGCAGGTACATCACCTTGGCGCCCGGGTTGGCGTCACGCAGCGCGTTGCCTGCGGCAAACATCAGATGGGTCTTGCCCAGGCCGGTGCTGCCGTACAGCAGCAATGGGTTGTGCGCACGGTCGCCGGGTTTCTGCGCTGCCTGGATCGCCGCCGCCAGGCCAAGCTGGTTGCTGCGACCCTCCACGAAGTTGGCGAAGGTGTAGTGAGAATCCAGGTTGCTGGCGAACGGCACCATCGGCGCAACGCTCGGCGCACTGGGCGCGGCCACCGGTGCGGGAGCCGGCTCGGGCGCACGCGGGCGCGAACCCACCGCCAGCGCCACCTCGCCATTGCCGGCGAAGTAGGCCAGCAATTCGCGAATGCGCGGCAGGTACCGTTCGCGCACCTGGTCGACGATGAAGGCATTCGGGGCGTACAGCACGATGCTGTCGCCGCGGTCTTCGGCTTGCAGGGGTTTCAACCAGGTGTGGACATCCTCGGGCGGGAATTCGGCTTCGAGACGTTCCAGACAGCGGGGCCAAGCATCCA